>NZ_CP075896.1:0-4800000 GCF_018604545.1 Streptomyces koelreuteriae
AGGTTAACACAAAGACACCGACAACTTTCTTCAGCACCTTCCCGCGGAGCGGGTGTCCCATCGCTGCGCGATGTGCAAGCGAACACTCGTGCTGCGCACGGGTGTTGCGCACGGTGTTGCGCTCACGCTCCGCGTGAGCGCTGGCGGGTGGCTGCGCCACCTGCACACCCTGCTTGCTGCGCAAGCAGGGTGACGGTCCGTCCGCTGCGCTCCCGGACCGGCGGGACTCTGTCCCGCTACCAGGCTTCCGCTTCGCTCCAGCCTGATCGGCGAGTCCGCTGCGCTCCCCCGCCTGACGGTCCTTTCGGCTGCGCCTCCAGTCCCTTTGGGGCCCGCTGGCGCGGGCGGGGCTGGCTATAAGGGGCGGGGGTCGCTCGTTCGTGTGGGTTCTAGGTAGCGGCTGCATCAGGTTGATGCAGCATGTACCGTTGGCGGAAACACGGGACTCCCACCAACCACTTGGGGCGAGTCTTGAAGGAGGGTACGAATTTGCTGAGCGTCGAAATGCGCCTCATGGTGCGGGAGGAAATCCAGCGTGAGGTTACTGGATTTACGGCGGAACAGATCCGCGAACGGTTGGTGGCTGCGGGTGGTTTGGAAAGCCGCGAGGGTCACCCGAGGCCACTCAGTACGGAGGAGCTGCGGGTGGTTTGGAAAGCCGCGAGGGTCACCCGAGGCCACTCAGTACGGAGGAGCTGCTGGCGGCGGTTCGGCGGAACGAGTTGCGGCGCATCTGGACCTTGATGGGTGGCACGGCGTGGGACGACTACTCTCCCGAGAGGGATGCGCAGGCGGACCGCTGGCACCAGGCGCTGCGGGACCGTCAGGAAGGTGCGAGCGGTGGGGCAGTGGAGTTCGACTCCGGGCTGATCCGCTATCGGATCGTGGCGCAGCGGACTGACCCGGCGCATCCCGGGCTCCGGTGGTGACGAACTACACCTATGCGCGGTCCGTTGAGGAGGCCGTGGCGAAGGTGCGCCGGGCGAAGGAGAAGCCGGGTGGCTTGTACGGGGATCAGGGCCTGTACCGCGTGGTGGAGGCCGTCGAGGAGAGCCCGCAGAGCGAGGCGCGTCAACTGCAGGGCGCTCGCGGGCTGTTCCTCACTGCGGTCATGGACGCCGCTGTTGCCGCCCTGGACGATCAGCCAGCATCTGCCCGCCCGGAGTTGATCGAGGTCCTGTCCGAGTTCTTCTTCGACACCGTCCTCACTCGCGCGATCGTCTCCCCCGACAGCGGAGAGGACAACGCTCAGCTGCACGCCCGGGACGGGGAGGTCCTGTCTCGCTTGCTCCTGGCTCACCTCGCCGACCACGGCCTGGACCTGGTGGAGGCGAGCGCCGGCACCGGCGAACTGCACGCCCTGCCCGATCGGCACACGGGTGTTGGTCGGCCTTCCCTTCGTGACGAGGAGAGCGACGCGCCGGCGGAGCTCATCGAGCGCGTCCTCGCCGTGTGCGAGCAGCACTATGCCGCCGTGACCGGCACCACCTCCGAGCAGTGGGACCAGAAGTCGTCCCAGGAGCTCGTGGACATCGCCCTGCGAACCGTGCACCTGGCGGAGCCGGAAACCTACCCGCAGACGCTGGACGCATACCTGCACGAGCACCGGGCGCGGCTGGAGCGGCTGTGGCGCCGCTACGGGCCGGGCGGCATGTTCGCGGGCGAGCTCGTGCTGATCGACCTGCCCGGGTCCTTCGTGCTGTGCGAGAGGATCGAGACGACCCCGCTCTGGCTCGAAGGGATCTGGACGAAGCGCGGCCAGGAGGAAACCGCACTGGAAAGGCTTCACGGCAGCTGGCTGTACGACACGGGAGAGGGGGAAGGGCGATGAGCAGGATTCCACTCAAGAAACACCAGATCGACCAGAAGTCGCGTTTCCGTAAGTGGGTCGGATTCCCTGCAAGATCATCTGTGCCCCCACAGGGTGCCCGTGGCACGATCGTGTCAGCGACCGGCTCCGGAAAAACGATCATGGCCGCCGCGAGTGCACTGGAGTGCTTCCCCGAAGGCCGGATCCTCGTGACCGTGCCGACCCTGGACCTGCTCGTGCAGACCGCCCAGGCGTGGCGGGCCGTGGGGCACCGCTCCCCCATGGTCGCGGTGTGCTCGCTGGAAAACGACCCGGTCCTGAACGAGCTGGGCGTGCGCACCACCACCAACCCCATCCAGCTCGCCCTGTGGGCCGGGCACGGACCGGTCATCGTGTTCGCCACGTACGCCTCTCTCGTGGACCGCGAGGACTTCGACGACCCGACGGGCCAGGGACGCACTCGCGGGCCGCTGGAGGCAGCCCTGACGGGCGGGGAGCGGCTGTACGGCCAGCGCATGGACGGTTTTTCGCTCGCCATCATCGACGAAGCCCACTCAACCGCAGGCGATCTTGGCAGGCCATGGGCGGCGATCCACGACAACGCCCGTATCCCCGCCGACTTCCGGCTGTACCTGACCGCGACCCCGCGCATCCTCGCCGCGCCCCGGCCGCAGAAGGGCACGGACGGTCAGGAGGTGGAGATCGCGACCATGGGCCAGGACTCGGAAACCTACGGCCCGTGGCTGGCTGAGCTCGGGCTGAGCGAGGCGATCGAACGAGCGATCCTCGCCGGGTTCGAGATCGACGTGCTGGAGATCCGCGACCCCTCCCCGGTCCTCGGGGAATCGGAGGAAGCACAGCGGGGCCGACGCCTGGCGCTTCTGCAGACCGCGATCCTGGAGCACGCCGCCGCGCACAACCTCCGTACAGTCATGACTTTCCATCAGAAGGTGGAGGAGGCGGCGGCTTTCGCGGAGAAGATGCCGGAGACGGCCGCGGAGCTGTACGTCAACGACGCCTCCGACGGCGACTTGGCCGCCGCGGGCCGACTCCCCGCATCGTCGATCGACGCGGAGTTCTACGAGCTGGAGGCCGGTCGCCATGTCCCGCCGGACCGCGTGTGGTCGGCATGGCTGTGCGGCGACCACCTGGTGGCCGAACGGCGCGAGGTGCTGCGGCAGTTCGCCAACGGCATCGACGCAGCTGGCCGCCGGGTCCACCGCGCGTTCCTCGCAAGCTGTCGCGTGCTCGGAGAAGGCGTCGACATCACTGGCGAGCGGGGCGTGGAAGCCCTCTGCTTCGCCGACACCCGCGGTTCGCAGGTGGAGATCGTGCAGAACATCGGCCGAGCGCTCAGGCTCAACCGCGACGGCAGCACGAAGATCGCCCGCATCATCGTGCCGGTGTTCCTGGAGTCCGGCGAGGACCCCACTGACATGGTCGCCTCCGCCAGTTTTCGCCCCCTTGTAGCCGTTTTGCAAGGCCTCCGCAGTCATGATGAACGACTTGTCGAGCAGCTCGCCTCCCGGGCCCTGAGTAGCGGGAAGCGCAAGGTGCACGTCCGGCGCGATGAGGACGGCCAGATCATCGGGCCGGCGGCGCGGGCGATGGCCAGGACGAGGAACAGGACGACACCGACGCCGTTGCAGAGTCGGCCCTGCTCCACTTCTCCAGCCCGCGCGACGCGGCGACCATCGCGGTTCTCCTGCGCACCCGGGTCTACCGGCCGGAGTCCCTGGTGTGGCTGGAGGGCTACCAAGCCCTCATCCACTGGCGGAAGAAGCACCACATCCTCGGCCTCTACGCCGTCCCCTACGACACCGAGGTCGAGGTCGGCGTGACAAAGGCTTTCCCGCTGGGGAGGTGGGTGCACCAGCAGCGAAAGGCACTGCGGGCCGGGGAACTGGAGCCGCGGCGCAAGGAGCTCTTGGACGCTCCCGAGGCCGGGATGATCTGGGAGCCGGGCGAAGAGGCGTGGGAGAACAAACTCGCCGCACTCCGCTCCTACCGGCAGGCCACAGGCCACCTCGCACCCCGCCAGGACCAGGTGTGGGGCGAGAGCGAGGCCGGGGGGCTGGTACCCGTTGGGCAGCACATGGCCAACCTGCGCCGCAAGGGCGGCCTCGGAAAGGACCCCGAGCGGGCGGCGGAGCGCGCGGAGCAGCTGGCGGCGATCGACTCGGACTGGAACTGCCCCTGGCCACTGGCCTGGCAACGCCACTACCGCGTCCTCGCCGACCTCGTCGACGCCGACGGCGCTCTGCCCGACATCGCTCCGGGCGTCCTCTTCGACGGCGACGATATCGGGCGCTGGCTCCAGCGGCAGTCCCAGCCGGCTACTTGGGCGCAGCTGTCGACCGAGCAGCAGGAGCGGCTGTCCAAGCTGGGCATCAAGCCCGCCCAGGCGACGTCTCCGGCCCCTGCGGCTACGCGTGCGACGAAGGGCCCGAGCAAGGCGCAGCAGGCGTTCCAGCGCGGCCTGACGGCTCTCGCGCAGTGGGTGGAACGGGAAGGTGCTCACCGGCCTGTACCCCGCGGCCACAGCGAAGAGATCGCGGTCGACAGCGAGACGGAGCCGGTGGCCGTGAAATTGGGTGTGTGGGTCTCCAACACCAAATCTAGGCGGACAAGCTCGCCCAGGACCAGCTCGACGCACTGCGGGAGCTGGGCATCGAGTGGGCGTGACGCTCCCATCGGCAAGGTCCGTCCCGTTTGGCAATGATCCGAGGCTGGGTCAGAAGCGCGGGGGCGGGGTGGTGAGGTAGGGAACGAGTTGGGCTTCAAGGTCGGCGATGCGTTTGTCCATGAAGCGGTTGTTCTGGCGGGCGCTGGTCAGGCGTTCTTGGATCTGCTGGTTGTCCTGGGTGAGTTGTCGTACGTGCTGCTTCAGCGTGGTGTTCTCGGTGACGATGCGCTGAAGTGAGCCTTCGGGGAGATCGTGTTCGAGGTCGCGGATCTTGCCGAGGAGTTCTGCGATGCGGGTGCGCTGGGTGCGGATTTCGCGCTGGGCTTGGGTGAGTGCGTCTGCGGCGTTGAGTGCACGTTCCTTCCAGGCGGGCTGTGCGCGGCTGGCGCTGCTGGAGACTCCGGGATGGGGTCTGGTTGTGCGGGTGGCCTGTTCGATCACGGCTCTGGCCTGCTGGTTTTGATAGAGGAAGGTACGTGAGACGCGGGCAGTACGGGCGAGGGCTGCGACGGTGACAGGCGTGTGGTCGCGTGCTGCGGCCGTCAGGGCGGTCTGGAGGCGTTCGAGCATCTCCTGGGTGGCTTGGCGGCGGGCTTGGACGGCCGCGTCGGTGCGGGGGCTCATGGCTGTCCTGTGGTGTCGTCGGGGGCCTGAAGTGCTGCGAGGTCTCGGGCGCGGAAGGCGGTGCTCCGGTGCGGTGGAAGTAGTCCTGGGGGCGCCGCAGGTCGAGGGTGAGGGCTTCGTCGAGGATGCCGAGGGCGGCCAGGGCCTGTTCGAGTCCTTTGATGGCTTTGGCGGTGGGTTCGAAGACGGTGTGGAGGTAGTCGGCGGTGGCGTCGTCGGGGGCGTTCTCGGCTATGGAGCGCCACTGTTCGGCTTTGCGGCGCCAGTAGAGGAGGTCTGCGCCGGAGAGGACGAAGTTGTCGCAGTTCTCGCAGTCGAGTTTCCAGGGGCAGGCTCCGCCGTCGACGACGGGTTGGTAGGTGCAGAATCCGCCGTCGGTGGGGGTGCTGCGGCGGGAGCGGTCCAGGGCCAGGGCGAGGGCTGTCTCGCGGTCGATGGGGGTGGTGTCGCCGGAGAGGAGTTTGCCTGGGTGGGGTGCGCCGGGCCCGGCTACCCAGATGGTGTTCAGGACGTCTTCGAGGTCGCTGTTGGTGATCTTCACGTAGTGCTCGGCCATACGTTCGGAGAGCTGGCCGAGGTAGCGGCGGATGTGGGTGAGCGTGGCGCCGGCGCGCAGCAGGTTGGTGGCCAGGGTGTGGCGGGCCTGGTGGGCGACGTAGGCGCCGCCGAGGTCGAGGTCGGCGATCCAGGTCTTGAAGCGCTGGTTGAAGTGTCCGTAGGAGATCGGCTGCCGGCCATTGGGGTTGCGGATGCGGGAGGGGAACAGGGCCAGGCCGGGGCGTTCAGCGGCTGTTGGGGTGCGGCCGTAGCGCTTTTCGAAGCGGTGGAGTGTCTTGGTTCGGCGGGCATCGAGGCACTGGTAGACGGGCTCGGGGATGCGGATGCCCTCGTTGTAGTTGCCGACCTTGGTCTGGTCGTGCCACAGCATGGCCAGGCCGCGGTAGCGGCCGATGCAGTCCAGGCGTAGTCCGACGACCTCGCTGCAGCGGCGCCCGGTGGCGACGATGGTCTCCCAGATGTCCCGCAGGCCCCGGTCGTTGAGGTCGAGTTCCTACCTCAGCCACTTAAGGTACCGAAGGGCGGCCATGCTCATCCCGGCCGCAGGACCGCCGGGTTCCTCCAGGTCGGCTACCTGCCGCCGCAGGGCCGGTGTGTCCGCCCCAGGGCGGAACCGGTCTCGGATGGTCTCGTCGGCGCTTTCGCTGGAGGGCTTGCTGATCAGATGCCGAAGAGCGGCATGGGGTCGCCTGCCCTGAACGCGGCACAGCGGGTGCAGGTGCGGCTTTCGGCAGGTGGCTTCCTTCACGTTGCGCCGGCACTCGGCGCAGTGCGGCGCCCGCCACGGGTACGGCACCGCGTCCACGGCCGCCTGGGCCGCCGCCCGGGCCTCAGCGAGCGCGTGTGGGTCGTCCTGGTCATCCAGGAGGCGCAGCGCACGGTGCAGAGCCTCGCGGGCCTTCATGGGGTCGGGTGCGCGGCGGGCCACTGGGGGCACGTGAACTCCAGGGGCGCGGCGGGGAGTCGAGCCGATGACGCCCAGGTGACCCACGTGGCGGTTTCGGCGTCTCCCAGCAGCACCTGGGCCTGCTCGGTCGGTGTCTCCCCGCACGCCGTGGACGGCAGCCGTGGGTGGCCTTGGGCGCGGGAACGCAAGGGCGTTAGGGGCCCTATGAGGTGATGGCGCAGGGCTGGGTGGCCCACCTGTTCGTAGCACGCAGTCTCCTCGTCGTGCTGCTCCAGGGCGGTGGTCCGGCCACGCTAGGCCAGGCTGATCACGAAGGTGATCAGCCGGAGGTACGGACGTGTGCCATGGCGGACTCCCCGAGTGTCTCGCCGGTGCCGTCGTTCGGCGCCTTGTATCCAGCGTCACGGCCCGCCCAGGATGCTGAACGGATCTCGCCGTACAAATTCATCAGCTTCCATCACCATCCACTTACGTCTTCTGCGCGATGCCGGTGACCTGCACTTCCTGGCACTCTCTGACACCCGGCCGTCCGGCCGGACCAACGGGTGGCGGCCGAGACGAGGGGGCGGACATGGACAGTGCGCGGGAGGAACTGACCCAGGCACTGCAGGACTTGCACACCAAGGCCGGCAGGCCCAGCTTGCGGACCGTCTCCGAAGCCGCGGCAGCACGAAACGAGGAGTTCCCCGAGACGGTCAGCCACGACACAGTCGGCCAGATGCTGCGCGGCACCGGCGCTGTGCCGCGCTGGAAGGAGCTGGAGCACGTGGTCGTCGTCCTGTCCGACATGGCCTCGGCCGTGCCCGGTTCCCACACCAGCGCGGACTGCGGCACCGTCGTCAGCAGGTTCCTCTTCCTGTGGGAGGCCGCCGACGACAGCTGCTTTCAGAAGAACGCGGACACCGGCGCTCCGGCCGTCATCCCGGAGATGGCCCTGTACGTCGTGCAATCCATCGAGAACCTCTCCGGCGACCAGGACGAGCACGTCCGCGCCATGCGCTATCTCGCCGATATAGGCAATACCCACCACCTCGAAGGCAGGGGCAGGCCCCGACTGTGGGTGGACTGGCTCGCCGCCTTACGCGCCGCCGGCCGCCACGGCACCGCAGACCGCCTGCGCGACACCGCGCTCATGCAACAGGAATTCCGCCTTGTGCACGAACAGCCCCTGGAAGAAGCCGGGCTCACCGAGGACGCCGAACGCGCAGCCGTCTTCTGCACCCTGGACTCCATGTCCACCAATGTGCTGCCGCTCGCCCGGATGGCAGCTCCGGAAGCCATCGCCGTCTGGGGTCTGCAGCGCAGGGGCAACGGCACGCTCTACCCCTGGTCTGACCAGACCTGGGAACGCGGAGGCCCTCGGGACGAACTCCTGACGCAATTCGTCCGCCAGCGTCCCCTGGAAGACGTCACCGACCTCGCATGCGCCATGGATCTGCACGGCATCGAGGTCCACTTCCTCTTGGAGAAGGTGCCCCTGTGGGACCTCGCGACACTCGCCATCGACGCCACACTCCGCGGCGCCACCACCGTGTGCGAGCCCGTACAGCGTCGCCTGTCCGACCTGCTCCGGCGACACTGATCCTGCCTGCCGGGTGGTGGGACGAGGTCCCGCCCAGCCGCAGGTGAGACCAGAACCCGAGCACTCCGCGACCAGATGGCTGTTACTCACTTTCGGGTGACGGCCCGATCCCTTGCGGGGTGGCGCAGCGTGGCAGAGAGATGCCTGACCCCAACGCCCGCACGGCCTGCCCCTCTGTCAGTGCGTCAACATTGCGCAAGGATGATTTAGATGGATGTCGCATCCGAGAGTTACGGAAAATCTGACGACTGGTAACAGGGTCATGTTTTTCCCTCGTCTTCTCCATGGCGTTGACAGGGTGTGCGGGCGGCCAGTCGGCCGTCACCGACACACGGCATCCGACTGCCCGGGCAGCCCGCATGGGGCTCCTCGGGGATGGTGTCCGGACCATAAGGGGAGCTCTTGTCCGCTTCCGGTTTCAGTCACCGCTCGTCGTCTCGCCGCCGTCACCCTCACCGCCGGCGCTCTGGCCTCGGTGGTCACGCTGCCGGCATCCGCCGCCGACCACGCCCGCCCCGAGCGGTCAAAGGCGGAGATCTCCGACATCCAGTACGACTCGCCCGGCCGGGATGCCCGTTCCATCCGCTGTCCGAACCGCGAGTGGGTGGCACGAACACCGGCCGCCGCACCGCCAGCCTCGAGGGCCGGCCCCTGAAAGGGACGAGGACGGCCGCGGCTACACCTTCGACCGCTACCGCCTCGGGCCGTGCCACGGTCCGCATCCACACCGGCCACGGCCGCGACACCGGCAGTGACCTGTACCAGGACCGATGCAACTAAGTCTGGGACAACAGGTCCCGACACCGCCACCCTCCGCAACGACCGCGGACGCCCCATCGACGAGGAATCCTGGGGCAACCACCGTTGCGGCGGCCGCCACCGCCACTGACCCACCACCGCGGGCGTGAACTGAACCGCCCCAGCCACACCCCGACAGGACACACGCACCCGGCCAAGGGGCAATCGAAGGGACAAACGGCTCCATGGGAAAGAAAAAGGCCCGTCCGCACGGCAACGGCCACACGGCGACGCCAGGCCGGAGAGGGTCCAGCCGGTCCAAGCGCGCGTCCGGCAAGCTCGTGCGCATGTACCGCCGCTACCACGCGTGGCGCGCCCCGTTCCCGCTGTGGGCGAGGAGCGTGTGCGACATCCTGTTCTGGGCCGTCATCGCCGCCGCGGCGTACGTGGCAATCGGCAGCCTGTGCGGAGCAATCCTCATCGCGGCTCCCCTTCTCGGGCTCCTCGGACTCGCCTCGAGCAAGGAACACGACGACGGCATCGACTGGAACGACCACCGAATGGGAGGCCAGCCCAAAGACCCCGGACCCAAGATCTGAACCGTGGCTGACCGCGCGGAGCGGCGGTTCCCAACCCCCGCAACCGCCACCCGTACCCGCCATATGACCTTTCGACCGTGACGGAAGGACTGACATCATGCCGCGAAGCCAGAAGCGCAACATGAAAAACAGAGCCGACGGCGAGAAAGACGAAGGGTGCTGCGCGGGGACGCTCGACACGCTGGCCCACCCGTGCTGCTGCGGCGGCTTGTCGCAGGCGGCCATGCTGCTCGCCGTTCTCCGCCCTTCGCTCACGGCCGCCGGCCACGGCGCTGACCCCGCCGCGCCCTCCGGGCGGGCGGCTGTCCGGTGCGATGTACCGGGCCGTACGCCACTACCGCCTCACGGTCAGCCCGACCCGGCCGGCCTGCTGCCCCTACACCCCGACCTGCTCCACTTACGCGGTACGGGCACTCCACCGCTACGGCGCGCTGCGCGGCGGCCGGCTGATCCTGGCGCGTCTGCTGCGCTGCCGGCCCGGTGCCGCCCGCCGCCGGGGCTTTCGCGACCCGGTGCCGCCGGGGCCGCAGCGGACCGCGCGCAGCCGCCCCGGAATCTGAGGCCCGAGAGCGCAGACGTCCCCGGTGGGCGCGGAACGGCTCGGGGGCCGGCGACGTCGCGGTGGTCGGGCCGCGGCCGCGCACAACGGGGCGCCCCCCGGTCCTGCTTGGATGAACGCGTGATCGACTCTGAAGACCGTGAGCAGCAGGCGGCGGTCAGCCGCCTGCTGCTGTACTACCTCAACGGCCCCCTGGCCGAGGGCTGCCGGCTTCGCGGGGTTCTGCCCGCGCCCGGCGCCGTCCGGATTGCCGTCCATGCCGGGGACGACGAGGACGGCGTCACCCTCCTGTACGAGATCCCCCACGACACCGTTGCCCCGTACTACATCCCGGGCATCCTGCGCACGGTGCTGGCGGGCACTCAGATCTACGGGACGAGCGACATCAGCGAAGCCATGGGGATGACCGTCATCCGCCTCCACCCCGAGGAGATCACCCCCGATCCGGAAAGCGAGTACGGCCAGACCCTCACCGTCGTACGCGCCCTGTCCGGCCCCGGCGACGAGGAGAACCCCTTCCTCATTGGATTCCTGATGCGGGGCCACCACCTGCTGCGCCTGTACGTGCAGCGTCCCGGCCGCCCAGGAGTCATCGGCGTCGACGTTCGCCTCACCGACATGACCACCGCCCTGATCGCTTCCCTTCCGAGCCTCATCGAAGAAACGCAGCACCAGAAGCCCTCTCCGGACGACCCACTCTGCGACCTCCTCGTGGACCTGACCAACTGGTAGAACACCTGCCTCCCAACCCGGTCGGCGAGGCGGGCGCGGAAAGACGGCGTCCCGCCGAGGAAGAACCCCGGCGGGACGCATCAGCCACCGGCTCGTGCCAGCTGCCGCCTGCGGTGGCCGACTTCAACACAGCGCACTCGGAATCCCACCACGGAATATCCTTGCGGATTTCTGTCAGCCGGCGGCCCGAACACACCTGAGGGGCGTCGGGCTCGCCGGCCTGGACTCGGACTCGGCTGGGCAACGTGACGTCGCTGTGCGATCACTCCCCCGCTGGCGGCGCCGTGGAAGGGGCCAGGTCGCGGTGCCAGGTCGTGCGTCGGCGTGAGTGGTGCTGGTTCTATCGGCGGCAGAATGATCGGATGCAGCAGCGCGCCGGCCTCACAGTGCGGCAACCACGTGAGCGACGAGGAGGATGCCCATCACCGCCACGAACGCCGGGATCGCCAGTAGGAAGACCATGATGAGCGTGTTCAGGAGGCTGACGCCCGCCCTTGCGTCCCCGGGCCGCGCAGGGTCGTAGGTGACCTCGATCGGGTCCGTGCCACTGCCGGCTGTCTGATACGTGTGGCTCTGGCCGGTGGCTGTCGCGTACGTGTACACCCGCCGCTTGTTGGTGTAGTGCGAGAACTGGGCCACTACCGTGATGCCACGCCGTTTCAGTCGCCAGTCGTCCACGTTCGCCCGGGCCCCGGCATAGACCATGAAACACCCGGCGTACAGCGCGACCGAACCGCCGAGCAGTGCGGCCACCTGTCCCCCGCCCCCGAAGACGCCCACGGCCGCCACCAGCCCGGCATAGAACAGGGCAGCCACCGCGTTGAGTGTTCTGCGGGTCGGGTCGGGCTGCGCGTTCATCTGCTGGTCCTGCCGGTGGTGGGTCGTGTCGCCGCCGTATGCGTGGTGCGGGACGGTGGGGACGGACAGGCTGAATCCTTTCCCGTCCTCGCGGGTTGCAGTCGGCGTCGTCTAAGGCTGGTGCAGTGGGATGCCTCTCTCGGTGATTCGGCGGCACGTCGGAATTCCGGACGGGCCTTTCGCGGCGGTGCGGTGAGCGGGCTTCACCGGTAGTTGAGTTCGGCGAGTTCGGTGGCGAGTTTCTTGGGCATGGCCGTGTGGCCGAGCAGGGGCAGGGCGATGTTGCGGGCAGCGCGAGCCATGGCGTTGCGGGTGGTGGCTATGCGGGTCATCCGGTCGGTGAAGGCGACCACGCGCTGGGCAATGGGGCGGCGTTGTGCCTCGTAGCCGTCGAGCTGTCCGGTGGCGAATGCCCGGCCGAGGGCGTAGCCGTCCTGGATGCCGGTGTTCATTCCCTGGCCGCCGGCGGGGCTGTGCACGTGCGCGGCGTCGCCGGCCAGCAGCAGGCGGCCGGCCCGGTAGTGGTCGGCGACCCGGTGGTGCACCCGGAAGCGGGAGGACCAGGTGTGGCCGGTGACCTTGGCCTGGCCGGGAGCGCGTTCGTCCAGCAACTTCTGGATGAAGGTGGTTTCGGGGCTTGCCGGAGCGTTGTCCACGGTGGCGACCACCCGGTAGCGGCCGCCGGGCAGCGGGGCGACGACGGTGAGTCCTGCGGTGCCGAAGGTGAGTGAGACCTCGCTGGGGCCCGGGGCCCAGTCCATGACGACGTCGGCGAGCACGAAGGACTCGGCGTAGGCGCTGCCGGTGAAGGCGATGCCCGCCGCTCCGCGCACGGTGCTGTGCATGCCGTCGGCGCCGACGGCGTACGCGGCGCTGAGCGTCTCGCCGGTGGCCATGGTGAGCCTCACGCCGTTGTCGTCCTGGACGGCCGATGTGACCTCGTAGGGGCGGTGCACGTCGCCGCCGAGCGCGCGCAGCCGGTCCAGCAGCACGCTCTCGGTCTCGTACTGAGGGACCATCAGCGTGTACGGGTGGGCCGTGGCCAGCTGGTCGAACGGGACGGTGAGCAGTCGGCGGGCGCCGTCGCGCACGGCGAAGCGGGTGATCTGGATGCCACGCGCGATGAGCTCCTGGGAGGCTCCCAACTCGTCCAGGACCTCCAGGGTGCGGGCATGCACGACGGCGGCTCGCGAGGTGTTCGCGCCCTCGGCCAGCCGGTCCAGGACGACGAAGTCGATGCCGGCGGACGCGAGGGTCACGGCAAGCGCGAGGCCCGTCGGGCCGCCGCCGACGATGGCGACCTCGGTGCGGGCCGGGAGTGCGGTGGTGTTCATGGCCAAGCCTTCCGATCTGGGTCCAGGACGCATGTCAACAGATGTTGGCCAACGAGTGTTTGCCAACATCTGTTGACATGATGCTCGGGCTCCCGCTGGAAAGTCAACACGTGTTGGCCTACAGTTGTTGGCATGACGCACGGCGCCGAGACCACCAGCACAGACAAGCGTTCCGACCGCACCAAGGCCGCGATCCTGCGCGCCGCACGTGAGCGGTTCGCGGAGCAGGGCTACGAACGCACCACGATCCGCGCCGTCGCCTCCGACGCCGGCATCGACCCCTCGATGGTCATGCGCTACTTCGGCAACAAGGCCCGGCTCTTCGACGCGACACTCACCATCGATCTGCGACTGCCGGACCTCACGGACGTCCCGGCCAACGAGCTGGCACAGACCCTGGTGCGACACTTCCTCGAACGCTGGGAAGACGACCCGGCCGACGACGCACTGCTGGTCCTGCTGCGCTCGGCCGTCACCAACGAGCAGGCCGCGGCCCGGATGCACGAGATCTTCGCCGCCCAGGTCGCGCCTGCACTGGCCGCCGCCCTCGGACCGGAGCCCGCCGCACATCGGGCCGGCCTGGTCTCCGCACAGCTCCTCGGCCTCGGACTCACCCGCTACCTCCTGCGCCTCCCGGCCGTGACCGCCCTGACCAGGCAAGAGATCGAAAGCGGCCTCGCCCCGGCCATCCAGTCCGTCCTCGACCCGGCCGCCTCCTAGGCCCCGCCCTCCCCAGCAACGGCCTCGAGGCACGGCATGGTCCCATCGCCCATCCGGTGATCCCGCCGCCGGATCGCCGGATACAAGCCGGGCTCAGGGGACCCTGAGACCGGGGAAGCGTCCGGCGGATCACGCCGACCGAAATGCCCCGTCACAACTGGCGATCACTGCTCGGCCAGGGGCCTGGATTCAGTAATCGAGATCCAGGTAGTCGATGTCATTGATGGCCACGTCCGACAGCCCCATCGCGCGGACACCGCCGTCCTGGAAATACACGTCCTTGAATCCGTCGGCGATGATTCCGCGCATCTCCTGGTCGCTCGCCCCGGTGTCGCGGGCGTCGAACAGGCGCTGCGCGTAGGCCGGGGGGAGGTGCACAGTGAGGCGGCGGAAGCGTCCGTCGTCGGTCGTGCCGACGGGCGCGGTGTACCCGAACCGGGCCCGGGTCTCCACCGTGATCCCGCCCGTGGAAGCCGCCTGCCGCTGCCGGCGCTTGCGCACCTGCGGCTGCCAGCGGGCCCGCACCGCTTCGTCGATCCTCGCCGCGACGTCGGGCCGGGCGTGCTTGCGGGCACCGCGGCGGTAGCGGTTGACGGAGTCGGCGGTGACGCCGATCTCCCGGGCGACGGCTTTCGCGCTGCCCAACTGCCGGATCAGGTAGCCGATCCGGCCCTTGAGCGTCTTCGGGGGCTCGCGGGTGAAGCCCTCCCGCGCGGCCCGCTCGATCGCGTCCTCGATCTCACCCACCATTTACTCGCCCTCGTCCAGAACAGCGTCGCCGCCCTTGATGTGGCGGGCCGGGTTGAGGCCCTTCTCCATCAGGTCGACCGCCCACAGCACCGTCTGGACGCCCTCCAGCTTGGCCAGGCCCGGCGTGGGGCCCAGGCGGAAGCCACCGGGTTTCGGCTTGCCGGAGGCGTCGTACGGCAGGAAGTCCAGCGGACTCTCGCCCGGCGAGGGGTACACGACGCAGTCGGACAGCACAGCCAGCGGATACAGACCGGTCATCACCGCCATATTGCGCAGCTTGCGGTGCATGTTGACCCGGGCCTTGGAGATCACGGCGGCGCGGATGTCGGGGCGCCAGGTCGGCCGCTCCAGTGCCGGCCACCGCTCGCCCTGCTTGTAAGACCTGCCCTGAGGGCGCTCGCGCAGCTTGCCGACGCCGCCCTTCACCGTCGCCTTGACGGCGGCGAGCACGGCGGCCAGGGCCGGGTCGGTGTCCCTGTGCCCCTCCATCGCCGCCAGGAACTCCGCGTCCGTCGAGTCCTTCGTGACGCCGAGGTCGGCGAGGGTGTCGAGGTAGGCAGTCCGCAGGCGGTCGTGCCACGGGTCCAGGTAAGCCCCGGTCTCACGGCGCAGGTACGCCTCCAGCGGCCGGACGTCGTAGCCGAGCTCCTGGGCGTAGGCGACGGTGTGTGTCTGGTACCAGGCCGGGCCCGTCGGACGTTCGCCGGTCGGCGTGAACGGGCTGGGCAGGCGCGGGTCCAGCTCCACGTGGGACAGGTCGACCAGCCAGGAACCCGGGATCTTCGGGTTGAACTTCGGGGCGTGGAAGTGGTCCGGGGCGGACAGGCCGACGACCAGACGGGACGCGGCCGCCAGGAACGCGGTGTTCAGGTCCAGGCCGACCGCGTACGGCAGATGGCACTCCTCATCGCTCAGCAGGTCCACCGGCCGCACCCACTGGTATGCCTCCTCGTTCAGGAACCCGCCGCTCCAGCCGGAGTTGACGACCACGGGGTGCTCGGAGGTGGCCTCCGGCGGCGCCGGGTCCATCGGCTCCGTCCCCAGGCTGCCCGGATTGTGGCCGGGCACCCAGTTCCCGGTCGCTTCGTCGCGCTCGGCGCGCGTGGGCGGGCGCAGCGCCGTCATCAGCTCCAGCCCGGAGACGGCCGTCGACCCGCGCGGGGTGATGACCCGCTGCGCGTACACCCCGAGAACGCGGGCGATGTCGGCCGGCTCCATCTCCGCGACGCCGGGCCAGGACCGCTCATCGAGGGCGTCCCAGGACAGGATCGCCAGCTGCACGCACTGCCGCTGCCTGCCCTGTGCCTTGCGGTAGATCCGCGCCCAAGGGCCGAACCCGCGCTGTGTGAGCTGCCACTTCGCGCGTCCCACCTCCTTGACGACCGGATGGTCGGACGGCAGGCGCAGCGAGCGGCGCTGCTCGTGGCCTTCGAGGCGCTCGGGGAGCCCGAGCTTCACGGCGGCTGCGGCGGTCAGCACGATGAGCGGATCGGAGTCCTTTCCGTAGCGGTGCAGCTTTGCCGCACCCAGGCCGGACTCACCCAGCGTCCACTCCACCAACTCCGGGATCGTGCGCGCGGGGCAGTCGAGCACGATGCCGTTGACGCCGTAGGCGGAACCGTCACCGTCCAGTACCGCGAGCGGACCGTGCGGGAAGCGCGGGTCGACGGCGGGTGCGGCGGGCGAGGCGGCCTGCTTCGCGGCCGGACGGTGTGACGTCGCCGGGCGGGCGGCCGGACGCTTCGGCGTGGCCGGGCCGGAGAGGGTGTCGTGTGCCGGGGGCCGGGGCGCCCGTTGCGGGCCGGTGGCCTCGTGGTCGGGGTGTGGGGCGGGGGCGGGGTAGCGGCGGGCGAGTCCTTCCAGGAGGCGGCGGTAGGCCTCCAGGCGCTCCGCCTTGGGTTCGGCGCGGCCGGCTTCCCAGGCGACGATACTCGGCACACGCACGCCCAACGCCTGGGCGACGGCGGCCTGGGTGAGGCCGGCCGCCTCGCGCAGCCGTACCCGTTCGGCGGGAACAGGCAGCACCGTGCCGTCGTCGACGGCGGCCAGCAGTGAGTCGATCGCGGTGAACAGCTGTGGCGGCTGGTTCGTCATCTGCGGTTCTTCCTCGTTCATCGCACCCCCTGGCGGATCTCTTCGAGCCGCGTCATCAGCCTCTGGTAGCGCTGCGAGGCGGCCTGGGAGGAGTTCAAGCCTTGGTGCTGGGCGATCTGCCGCCAGTCCATGCCGCAGCGCCGGGCCTCGATGACCACCTGCGTCTCCAGCCGGTCCAACTGCTCACGCAGCCCCTCGAACAAGCCCAGGGCGGCGCCCACATCGTCCGGGAGCACACTCGGCCTGCCGTGATCGTTCTGCTCGCCGGTGGCCGCCAGCAGTCGTCCCACCAGCGATGCGTCCTGCTCGACCCGGTGCGCGACCGTGGTTTCGTCACGGGCGGGGGCCAGCAGGGACAGGCGGTCGCGGGCCTGCTGCTGGGAATCACGTGCCATGCCGGCAGCCTACTTCAGTCTGGCAACGAAACAACGTTTCATTGTTTCATTTCCCGGGAGGTGGGAGCGGACATGCCAGCTCCGTACCGTCTGCGCGTCCACGGCCACTGCGAAGGGCGCACGGCCCTTCGTGCGCAGCGTCTTGCGAGGCGGGCAGCGCCGGGCGGCGGGTACGCAACGCCCAGCCGACTGCCCCCACTCCTACTCAGCGGCGCTGCGCCCCGGGAGCAGCGTTCCCACCGCGCGTTCCACCTCCGCGATGCGGTCCGCGAGGGCCGTCATGTCGGGTTCGGTGTCGGGGCTGTTGCGCAGGAGCAGTTTGATCTCGGTGAGTTGCTGGGTGATCTCGGTGAGGCGGTCGGTGTCCGTGCCGGTGGCGCGCATCGCCAGTTGGCGGGTTTTGCGGTGCAGATCGAGGAAGACGGTGACCTTGGTGCGCAGGACCCAGGGGTCGACGGGTTTGGCGATGAAGTCGGCGGCGCCGATGGCGTATCCGCGATAGGCGTAGTCGGCGCCGCGGTCGGTGCCGGTCACCAGGATGATGGGGACGTCTTTGGTCTGGTCGAGGCGTTTGATGTTGGCGGCGGTCTCGAAGCCGTCCATGCCGGGCATGCGGACGTCGAGGAGGACGACGGCGAACTCCTGGCGCAGCATGGCTTTGAGGGCTTGCTCTCCGGAGCGGGCTCGGACCAGGTGCTGGTGGAGCGGTCCGAGTACGGCTTCGAAGGCGATGAGGTTCTCCTCCATGTCGTCGACGATGAGGATGCTGCACGGGTTGGCCAGGTTGGTGTTCATCGTGCGTCCTCGGGCGGATCATCGGCGGCGTCGGCGCTGGCCGGGTCCGGTGCGGGCTGCGGATCGGTGGGCGGGTCGAGTACGTCGCAGATGGCGGAGAGCAGGCGGTCGATGTTGACCGGCTTGGGGACGTAGTCGTTGGCTCCGCTGTCGATGGCCTTGTCGCGGTCCTGGGGCATGGCCTTGGCGGTGAGGGCGATGATCGGCAGGTGGGCGAGGCGGGGGGTGTCCCGGATGGTGCGGATGGTCTCGTAGCCGTCCATCTCGGGCATCATGATGTCCATCAGGACCAGGGAGACGTCGGAGGCGCGTTCCAGGACCTCCAGGCCCTCTCGGCCGTTCTCCGCGTACCGCACGGTGATGCCGACACGGCCCAGTGCGTGCGTGAGGGCGAAGACGTTGCGGATGTCGTCGTCGACGATGAGGATGCGGCGGCCCGCCAGGACGCGGCCGGGGCGGCCGCTGAGCCATTCCTTGAGACGGGTGGTCTCCGGCCAGGTGTCCTCGCGGCCGTTGGCGGGTTCGGCGGTCTGGCCGTCGCCGGTCAGGTCTTCGGGGAGGTGGTCCGGGGACGCGGTGCCGGGCTGGAGGGATTCCGTGGTGTCGAGCATGTGCTCGGGTGAGGTGTCCGCGGTGGCATCCGGCGGCGGTGCGGTCTGCGGGGGCAGGGCGGGTGCGGTGCCGACGGTGCGCAGGTCCGCGGGGCCCTGCACCGCCGTGGCGCCGGGGTGGAGCGCGGGGATGTAGAGGGTGAAGCGGGAGCCCACGCCCGGCTCGCTCTCGGCGACGATCTTGCCGCCGAGCATTCCGGCGATCTCCCGGCTGATGGAGAGGCCGAGGCCGGTGCCGCCGTACTTGCGGTTGGTGGTGCCCTCGGACTGCTGGAACGCCTCGAAGATCATCGGAAGCTTCTCGGTGGCGATGCCGATCCCGGTGTCCTTGACGGAGAAGGCGATGACGGCATCGGCGTTCTTGAGTGTCTCCTCGGTGAAGTGCATGCCCAGCACCCGGCTGACACGCAGCTCGACATGGCCGTCGTGGGTGAACTTCACCGCGTTGGAGAGCAGGTTGCGCAGTACCTGCTGGAGGCGCTGTTCGTCGGAGTACAGCTCGGCCGGTACGTCCTTCTCGACCGCGATCTCGAAGCCCAGCCCTCGGTCGATGGTCAACGGCCGGAATGTCGCGTGGACGTAGTCGAGCAGTTTGATCAGCGGGAGGGTCTTGGGGCGTACGTCCATCCGGCCGGCCTCGATCTTCGACAGGTCGAGGATGTCGCTGATCAGCTGGAGAAGGTCCGAGCCTGAGCGGTAGATGGTGGTCGCGAACTGCACTTCCTGTTCGGCCAGGTGGCCGTCGGGGTTGTCGGCGAGAAGACGGGCGAGGATCAGCAGGGAGTTCAGCGGTGTGCGCAGTTCGTGCGACATGTTCGCCAGGAACTCCGACTTGTACTGCGAGGCGGTCGCGAGGAGTGCGGCCTTCTCCTCGAGTTCGGCGTTGGAGCGCTGCAGTTCGTCGGACCGCTCGCGCAACTCGGAGGTGAGGCGCTGGGACTCCGACAGCAGCGACTCCGTACGGGAGTTGGCGATGATCGTGTTGGTCGAGACGCCGATCGTGTTGACGAACTGGTCGATGAAGGCCAGGTGCACATCGTTGAACCTGCTCAGCGAGGCCAGTTCGATCACCCCGAGCACCTGGTCCTCGAAGAGGATCGGCAGGATGACGATGCTGGCCGGACGGGACGTGCCGAGGCCGGAGTTGATGGTGATGTAGTCGGGCGGGACGTCCGTGATGAGGATGCGTTTCTTCTCCTGCGCGGCCTGTGCGATGAGCCCGCGGCCCGGGGTGCCGCTGCCGGGCAGCGGGCTGCCCCCGCCTGTCTGGTCGGTGCCGTACCCGGCGATGAACTGCAGGCCCTCGCCGGGCGGTGCTCCCGCCTCGGCCAGGAAGAACGCTCCGAACTGCGCGTTCACCAGCGGCGTCAGCTCACGCAGGATCAGGTCGGCGACCTCCACCAGGTCGCGGTGACCCTGCATCAGCGCCGCCATGCGGGTCAGGTTCGACTCCAGCCAGTCCTTGGCGCGGGTGGTCTCGCGGAGGTTGGAGACCATGAGGTTGATGTTGTCCTTCAGCTCGGCGACCTCGCCCTGTGCCTCGACCGTGATGGCGCGGGACATGTCGCCCTGGGTGACCGCGCTGGCCACTTCCGCGATCGCCCGGACCTGAGTGGTGAGATTCAGCGCCAGCTCGTTGACGTTCGTCGTCAGGCGCTTCCACGTGCCATAGACACCCTCGACCCGCGCCTGGCCGCCGAGCTGCCCCTCGCTGCCGACCTCGCGGGCCACGCGGGTGACCTCGGAGGAGAACGAGGAGAGCGTGTCGACCATCGTGTTGATGGTGGTCTTCAGCTCCAGGATCTCGCCGCGCGCGTCCACGTCGATCTTCTTCGACAGATCGCCCTGGGCGACGGCCGTGGCGACCTGGGCGATGTTGCGGACCTGCGAGGTCAGGTTGTAGGCCATGAAGTTGACGTTGTCCGTGAGGTCCTTCCACACCCCCGACGCCCCGCGGACCTGCGCCCGGCCTCCCAGACGGCCCTCCGTGCCGACCTCGCGGGCGACCCGGGTGACCTCGTCGGCGAACGCCCGCAGCTGGTCGACCATCGTGTTCACGGTCTCCTTGAGCTGCAGGATCTCGCCCCGCGCGTCCACCGTGATCTTCTGACTCAGATCGCCGGTGGCGACGGACGTCGTCACCTGGGCGATGTTGCGGACCTGCGAGGTCAGGTTCGACGCCATGAAGTTGACGTTGTCCGTCAGCTCCTTCCACACCCCCGACACCCCGCGGACCTGCGCCTGACCGCCCAGATTGCCCTCGGTGCCGACCTCGCGGGCCACGCGGGTGACCTCGCCCGCGAACGCCGACAGCTGGTCGACCATCGTGTTGATCGTCGACTTCAGCTCCAGGATCTCGCCCTTGGCCTCCACCGTGATCGTCTTGCCCAGATCGCCCTGCGCGACCGCCGTCGCCACCTGGGCGATGTTGCGGACCTGCGAGGTCAGGTTGTCCGCCATGAAGTTGACGTTCTCGGTGAGGTCCTTCCACACTCCCGACACCCCGCGGACCTGGGCCCGGCCCCCCAGACGGCCCTCCGTGCCGACCTCGCGGGCGACCCGGGTGACCTCGCCCGCGAACGCCGACAGCTGGTCGACCATCGTGTTCACCGTCAGCTTGAGCTGCAGGATCTCGCCCCGCGCGTCCACCGTGATCTTCTGACTCAGATCGCCGGTGGCGACCGCCGTGGTCACCTGGGCGATGTTGCGGACCTGGGACGTCAGGTTCGACGCCATGAAGTTGACGTTGTCCGTGAGGTCCTTCCACACCCCGGACACGCCCGGCACCTGTGCCCGGCCGCCCAGCTGCCCTTCCGTGCCGACCTCGCGGGAGACCCGGGTGACCTCGTCGGCGAACGCCCGCAGCTGGTCGACCATCGTGTTCACGGTGAGCTTCAGCTCCAGCAGCTCGCCGGTCGCCTCCACCGTGACCTGCCGGGTCAGATCACCGCGGGCGACGGCCGTGGTCACCACCGCGATGTCGCGTACCTGTGCGGTCAGCCGGGACGCCATCGTGTTGACCGCCTCGGTCACATAGCGCCAGTCGCCGGCCAGACCCTGCACCGTGGCGCGCCCCCCGAGACGGCCCTCCGTACCGACCTCCCGGGAGACCCGGGTCAGCTCGCCCGTGAACAGCGACAGCTGCTCCACCATGCGGTTCACCCCGCGCCCCAGGCGCCGCAGGTCACCGCGGAGCTGGCGTCTGCCGTCGTGGAGCTCGGCGCGCTGCGTCAGATCACCGTCGGCGACCGCGTCCAGGACGCGCGTGGCATTGACGATCGGGACGGACATGGCCTCCAGCAGCGCGTTGGCCGCGTCCACGCTCGTCGTCCAGCCACCGGAGCCGGGACTCGCCGCCAGCCGCTCGTCCAGCCGTCCCTGCCGGGCCACCTCGCGGCGTACTCGCTCCAGCTCCGAAGCCAGGTGCGCGTTCCGCGTGGTGATCTGGTCGAACACGCCCGCCAGGTCCGCGAGGATCCCCTCGGGCGCGCTACCCATGCGTACGGTGAAATCGCCGTCACACAGAGAGTTCATGGCTGCCAGCAGCGGACGCAGTTCGGCGACATGGACCCACTCACCCCCCGGACCGGGCGCAGGCCGTCCCGCGTCCGCGGAACCGGTCGCAGCGGGCTGCCGCTCCCCGGATTCCGGCTCATTGGAAACGAGTTCAGAGCGAGCGACAGAATCCATGACAACACACTTCTCTTGGCACAAAATATGACCACTCACCATTTAGGCTACATTCGACCTGTAGTCGTCCGCAGTGAGCTGGGCAGGGGTCGCCGTGAGGCCACAAGCGGGGTCGCAGACAGCACGGTCCTTGGGTCCGCGCTCCACGGCAGCGGCAAGAATGCATGTACCCGCCAACGAACTCGCGGCCTCGGCGGCACGGAAGTTCGTGCGTGCCGTGCTCACCGAACGGACCGCGCCCCACTCCCCCGCAGCGCCCACGATCAGTGACCGGTGCGTCGACGATGCCGTGCTCCTGGCCTGCGAACTCGTCACCAACGCCGCCGCACACGCCGGGTCCGGCCTCGAAGTGGCCTGTCACCTCGAGGTCGGGACCGCGCAGGCCGGCTCCGGGGCCGGCTGGGTGGGTGTCGTGGTCGAAGTGCTGGAGCACGGCCCCGCCCGCCGCCCCGGCGGCACCACAAGCCCGCACAGCCCCGTGCACGGCTACCGCCGGCAGCTGATGCACACACTGGCCGAATCCTGGGGCGTGACCTGCCGGCGCACCGGGAAGGCCACCTGGGTCCGTTTGGAGTGCGCCACGGCGGCGCCCCCGCTCGCCGGCACCGAGCACCGTATCGCCGGGCTCCCGGTCGAGATCGCCCGCCGCCCGCCGCCTCCCCCGGAGCCCGTCCTGCCGCGCGGACACCCCGGTCACCGGGCCCAGTGGGCCGAACGCGAGGGGCAGTGGTTCCTCGCCGAGGCAGGAGAGCTGCTCGCCGGACAGCTCGACGAGGACATGGTCGCCGCCCTCACCGGACAGCTCCTGGTCCCCAGACTCGCCGACTGGTGCGGCATATGGCTCACCACCGAGCACACGGGCCTACGGCTCTCCCGTGTCTGGCACACCGACGAACAGCACATCCGCGCCCTCCGCCGGTCCCTGGAGAAGGACCCCCCGAGCGCCGCCCTCAGCACGACCGGGCTCCCCTGGCCCTGGCCCGAATCCGAGTCCACCCACAACTCGGGCGGCTCGGCCCTGGCCTTCCCCCTCGTCGCCGGCGGCCGCTACCACGGCACGCTCGTCATCGGCCAGGCCGGACAACCCGAACTCACCGACACCGTCGTACGGCTCGTCGAGGACGTCGCCCGCCGCACAGCCCAGGCGGTGGTCACCGCCCGCCACTACACCCGCCAGGCAACCATCAGCCGTACGCTCCAGCGCCGGCAGCTGCCCACCTCGCTCGCCGCCATCCCCGGCGTCGACACGGCGATCGTCTACGAGCCCTGGGCCGAAGGCCAGGACGTCGGCGGTGACTTCTACGACCTTTTCCCCATGGGCGGGCAGCGGTGGTGCTTTCTCCTCGGCGATGTCTCCGGGCACGACATGGAGGCCATGTCCGTCACCGGTCTCGCCCGCCATCTCGTACGGCTGCTCGCGCGCGAGGGGCACGGCGTGGAAGCGCTGCTCAACCGTCTCAACCACGCGATGGCCGAGGAAGCCGCCGAATCGACCGTGCCCCGCGGCGAACACGAAGGCCCCCGCCTGCTCAGCCTGCTCTACGGCGAACTCGAACCGGACGCCGACACCGGCAGCACCCGGTGCACCATCGCCAGTGCCGGGCACCCACCGCCCCTACGTCTGACGACCGACGGCACCGTCACATCAGCGGCCCATCCTCAGATACTCCTCGGCGTCGAGGAACACACCAACTACCACGCCGACACCATCACCCTGACACCTGGCGAAACGCTGCTCTGTGTCACCGACGGCGTGACCGAACGCCGCAACGGCACCCGACAACTGGACGACAACAACGGCCTCGCCCGCATCCTCGCCACCTGCACCGGGCTCGGGGCCAAGGCCATCGCCGAGCGCATCCGCCAGACCGCCCACGACTTCAGCACTCAGCCCCTCGCCGACGACCTCGCCATCCTCGTGCTCGAAGCGGTGCCGGTGCTCAGGAGCGTTGGCACCATCACGACCAGCCACCCTCTGGAGCCGCCCTCGTAGCGGCTCCCGCGGCGACTCCGCCTACGCCACCGGCTACTTCACTCGCGCACAGGACCATGCGGACATGCCCTGCAGCTCCGCCAGCCGCCTGGCCACAGTGATCTGCTCCTTGCGGGTGGCCAGGTCGGCGCGTGGGGCGAACTTCCGTCCTCCCGCTGCCACCCAGCTCGACTGGGTGAACTGCAGGCCGCCGTAGTGGCCGTTGCCGGTGTTGGCCTTCCAGTTGCCGCCGGACTCGCACGCGGCGATGGCGTCCCAGTCAGGGCCGAACCGCGCGGACGGCTGGGCTTCCGCACTGGTGGCGACGCCCAGTATGACGGCGGCCGCGAAGAGTACGAATGCCGTACTCGTCCTACGGCGGCGACCGTCGCGCGTTCTGATCATTTCAACGCTCTGTGACGAAATCATATGTAGACGGTTGCACCGCGTCACATATGTGGCGAATTGAGAACATGAACTCCTACGCCAAAAGAAGGCAGGTCCGCTCCGGCCTCCTTACCGTCCACCGAATTGCCGTGCGGGCGACTGCTCTACCCTCTCCTGCATGGCCGGTGGTGCTTTTTCGGCCTGGCGGGTGACTGAATCAGTCGCCTGCGCCGAGGTGAACCGTCAGGAGGACCGTTGCACCACGATGAGCGGGCGGACCGGCCCGGAAGCCAGGGCGAGCACCAGATCCAACGTGAGTTGGGCACCGTCGGCCGCGCCGACCGGTTCTACGACGAGCAGGTGCTGGACCGGCTCAACCCACGCATGCGGGAGTTCGTGGCCCGCCAGGAGATGTTCTTCCTCGCGACTTCGGACCGTCACGGCGAGTGCGACAGCACCTTCCGGGCCGGCCCGCCCGGCTTTCTCCAGGTGCTCGGCGAAGGGGCCCTGGCCTACCCGGAGTACCGAGGGAACGGCGTCATGGCCTCGCTCGGCAACATCCGGGAGAACCCGCATGTCGGCCTGCTGATGATCGACTTCGCCCAGGACCGGATCGGCCTGCATGTCAACGGCCGGGCGCGGCTGGTCGCCGACGACTCGATGCGCCAGAGGTATCCCGACCTGCCGATGGATCCGGTGCCCGGGCGTCGTCCCCATGTGTGGGTGGAGGTCGAGGTCGAGGAGGCGTACATCCACTGTTCGAAGCACATACCGAGGATGGTGAAGGCGCCGCTGCGGCAGAACGCCGCCAGGGCGGACGGTTCGGCCGTCGACGGCGAGCAGGCCTGGGGCACCGACGACGTCAAGCGCAAGGGTGGCGACTACTTCGGGGCGGCGGCCCAGGAGCGGGGACTGGCTTCCCGCTGAGCTTCGCCTTGTCCCACCCGGCGGGAAGCGGCCGCCGACGCCCTGGGGGAGGGGTGCGTCGGCGGCCGCGGTTCGCAGGCCCGGCGTTGCTCAGAACGCCGGCATGGCGGCCACGGCCCGGCTGTCGGCGCCGCGTGCCTTGTTGATGTTGCCGACGAGTGCGCCGGCCAGCGGGAAGTTGGCGTTGCCCCAGCTGGCGTTGGAGAGCTTGGTGCGCAGGTCGCTCCTCATGTTGTCGAGGGTGAGCAGGCCCGGCTTGTCCCAGCCGCCGTCGCCCCAGGCCTCGGCCGTCTCGCCCCACTGCGCGAAGCGGAAGGCGTGTGTGCTCGCGCCGTCCTTGTGGTAGACGATCTTGACGTTGTTGCCGTCCATCGGCACCTCGTTGATCGGGTGGGTGCTGTAGCCGCCGTGCCGGGAGGCGGACAGGAAGCGGGGCCTCTCCTCGCCCTGCTTCTGGAACACCACGACGGACTCCCAGTCGTGGCGGTGCCCGCAGTCGGTGATGCTGGTCGGGTCGCACTGGTCCTTCTCGAAGTACAGCGTGTAGACGTAGGCGCACCAGCCGTTCTTGCACAGGGACTGCGCGTACGTGTTGGCCTTGCCGAGGTGGTTCGTGCGGCATCCGCCGGTGATCGAACCGGAATTGTTGAGGCCGCCGTTCAGGGTGCCGTTGTTGTCGATGGCCGCCGCGGGGAAGCAGCTGTCCGAGTCGTAGTCGAAGAACGGCTTGTACTTGGTCTGGAAGGTGCTGGCGTTCGGCGGCAGCGGGGTCAGGATGGCGGCGCTCGCGCTGCCCGCGTGGGTGAGGGTCAGGGCGGCGACGCTGCCTGCCACGAGGGCGAGCCTGCCGAGACGGGCCTTGGCTCTGCCGTTCATTGTCTTCGACCGGGACATCCGGCTCCTCCGTTTTGCTCGGTCCACGAGGGGTGCTGTGCGCCGAAGTGCGGCGCGACGGGACCGAGGCTGACAACCGGAGGGTTGTCAGGCACCTCCTTTCGCCACGGAAAACAACTTCGCCCTACAGCCGGATTGTCCGGCGCGATGATTCCGTGACCGTAATCAAGGTCACACCTTGTGTTGGTTTACGACGGATCAGACCAAAACATACGTTCACGCTCTGAACTTCGTTCTCGTCTGCCGCACGGAAGTGGGTGGGCCCGTGGGGCGTCCCGAACGACCTCTGAATCCGGATGCCGGTCCCGTACAGCGTTTCGCGCACGAGCTGCGCGAACTGCGCCGTGCCGCCGGCGGCCCCTCGTACCGCGTGATGGCGGTGGCGGCCGGTTTCTCCGCGACCACGCTCGCGCAGGCGGCGGCGGGTGAGCGGTTGCCGTCGCTCGCCGTCGTCCAGGGCTATGTACGGGCCTGCGGGGGCGATCCGGGCGAGTGGGAGGCCTGCTGGAAGGAGGCCGAGGTCGAGGCCGCCGGGGTACTGGTCCGGGACCAGGGCGAGGCGGGGGCGCCGTACCGGGGGTTGGCCCGGTACGAACCGGGCGACCGTGCGCTGTTCTTCGGCCGGGACCGGCTGGTGGACGAGCTCAGGCACCTGGTGTGCGAGCACCGGTTCGCGGTGGTCTTCGGGGCCTCGGGCAGCGGCAAGTCCTCGCTGCTGCGGGCCGGTCTGATCCCGTCCCTGCGCGAGGAGATCGCGGACCGGTCCCGTGCGGCGGTGCTGCGGGTGTTCACACCGGGGGCGAGACCGGCCCGGACGTACGGGCATCTGCTGGCTCCCGCCGAGGGCGAGCCGGAGAGCTGGGTGGTGGTGGACCAGTTCGAGGAGGTCTTCACGCTGTGCCGGGACGGCGCGGAGCGGGCCCGTTTCCTCGACCTGCTGCTCGCGGCCCGCGATCCGGAGAGCCGGCTGCGGGTGCTGATCGCGGTGCGGGCGGACTTCTACGCCCGCTGCACCGAGCACCGGGAGCTGGCCGACGCGCTGGTCCGGGCCGCCCTGCTGGTCGGTCCGATGACGGCGGGCGAACTGCGCGAAACGGTCGTGAAGCCGGCCCAGGCGGCCGGGCTGCTGGTGGAGCGGGAGCTGACCGCGCGGATCGTGGAGGAGGTCCTGGACCAGCCGAGCGCGCTGCCGATGCTCTCGCACGCCCTGCTGGAGACCTGGCGGCGCCGCAAGGGCAGGCTGCTGACCCTGGCCGCGTACGAGGCGGCGGGCGGGGTGCGCGGGGCGATCGCGGCCAGCGCCGAGCAGGTGCACGGGCAGTTGACCCCGGACCAGGCGCGCACGGCCCGGCTGCTGTTGCTGCGGTTGGTGGAGCCCGGCCAGGGCACCCCGGACACCCGGCGCGCGCTGTCCCGGACCGACCTGGAGGAGTGGGCGGACCGGAATGTGCCGGAGGTGGTGGAGCGGCTGGCGAGGGCCCGTCTGCTGACCGTCGACGAGGAGGCCGTGCATCTCGCGCACGAGGCGTTGATCAGCTGCTGGCCCCGGCTGCACGGCTGGGTCGAGGAGTCCCGGGAGCGGTTGCGTCACCACCGGTGGCTGACCGAGGCGGCCCGGGTGTGGCTGGAGCACGACCGTGACCCGGGCGCGCTGTACCGGGGCAGTCGGCTGGTGCGCGCGCAGGAGCTGTTCCCGGACCATGTCGGCGACCCCGCGCTGACAGTGGCGGAGCGGTCGTTCCTGGCCGCGGGGTTCGAGGCGCGGGAGGCGGAGCGGCGGGCCGCGAGCCTCTCCCGGCGGCGGGCCAGGGTCGTGGTGAGCGCGCTGTCCGCGCTGCTGGCCACCGCGTTGGTGGCCGGTCTCGTCGCCTGGCAGCAGCACCAGGACAACGCCCGGCAGCACACGGCGAACGCCGCCCGACGCATCGCCGCGGTCGCCGACGGCCTGCGCACCACCGACCCCCGTGCGGCCCTGCTGCTGGGTGTGGCCGCCTGGCGGATGGCCCCGCTCCCGGAGACCCGCCGCGCCCTGCTGGGTTCCCTCGCGCAGCCCGAGCCGGACGCCTTCACCGACCCCGCTCCCGGCTACGCCTCCCGGCGCTTCCTGGTCGACTCCGGCCGTGTCCTGCTCAGCGTCGACGACGGCACCTGGCGGACCTGGGACGTGACCACGCGCCGCCGGACCGGCCTGGGACGGCTGCCGAAGGGCGAGGTCCGGGCGGTGGGTCCGGACGGCCGGCTCCTCGCCGTCGCCGCGGACGGCGGTACGCGGTTGTGGGACACGACGGCCGGCCGCTGGACCGGGGTGCCCAGGGCGCCGGACCGCCATGACCTCGATGTCGGGCCGAGCGGCCGCAGTTATCTGCTGGGCGGGAGCGGCCCGGACGGGGTGCGGCTGCGTTCGGTGGCCGACGACCGGCTGCTGTTCGAGGCGAAGGGCGTCGACCGGGCCGACGTGGCGCCGAGCGCCGACGACCGACTGGTGGCGGTCTGCCCGGACGGCGGGACACCTCAGGTCTGGGACACAGTCACCCACCGCGCGCTGCCCGGGGCGTGGCAGAAGGCGGGCGGCGGGCTCTGCGACGAGGGCGCCTCACTGACCGTGCTGGGCGGCGGGACCGGTCGCGGCGACGGCCGCTTCGCCGTCGCCACTCCGGAGGGGGTGCGGATCTGGGACATCGGCTCCGGACGCCAGGTCGCCGACCTCGCCGATCCCGGGGTCCGGTACGCCTCCTTCAGCGGGGACGGCTCCTTCATGGCGACCGCCTGCGCCGACGAGGTCCGGATCTGGCGGCTGTCGGACACCCCGTCCCTCGTCTTCCGTCACCCCCTGGCCAACCAGCACGTCCACGGCGGGCTCGCCTGGGACCCCGGCACGCCCGTCCTGCGCTATCTGGAGGGCGGCACCGTCCACACCCTCGACCTCACCACGACCGTCACCGCCGCATGGCGCGACCGCCCCTTGGACGCGGTGCTGTTGAGCCCCGACGGCCGTACGTTCGCCACCGCCGAGCTCTCCCCGCTGCGCGGGCCGGGCAGGGCCTACGGCTTCGCGCTGCGCGCCACCGACGACGGCCGCCTGATCCGCGCCCTCCCGGCACCCCCCGTCTCCCCCGACTCCGGCCTGCCCCTGATGTCGTACAGCCCGGACGGCAGATCCCTCGTCTACGGTCTCTCCTCGACCGGACGGCGGGGCGGGCCGCAGCGGTTCACGGTCTGGAACGTGACGGGCGACCGGGCCCGTGGCGCGGTGGACCTGTCGACGGGCACGGCGGTCGTCGGCGTCGCCCTGTCCCCCGGCGGCCGCACCCTCCACGCGACGCGCAGGGCTGCCGCCGGCGAGCTGCGCAACGAGGCGTGGGACACCGTCAGCGGGCGGCGCGAGGGGGTCGCCGCCGACTCCCGGCCGGCCGGCACCCCTCTCATGGTGCGTCCCGACGGGCGGCTGATCGTCGGTGACAACCGGGTGGCCGGGCTGCCCGACGGGCCGGGCACCGCCCGGGACCTCGTCCAGGGCGAGCGGATCAGCGCCCTCGCGTTCAGCATCGACGGCCGGGTCCTGGCGGCGAGCGACCGGACCGGGCGGGTCGCGCTGTGGGACGGCGGGTTGCGCCATCGCGCGGGGATCCTGCGGAACCTCTTTCCCTCCTCCTTCGCCGGATCGGCCCCCGAGGAAGTGAGCGCGCTCGCTCTCAGCCCCGACGGCCGCACCCTCGCCGTGGGCGGCGACACCGGCACGCTCCAGCTCTGGGACACCCTCACCCAGCAGCCCCTGGGCGGTCGGCTGCCCACCCCCGGCGAGGCCGTGGCATCCCTCGCCTTCTCGGCCGACAGCAGCACGCTGTACGCGGGCGGGGCTCATGTGCCGCTGCATCGCTACACCGTCGACCCCGAGCGGGCGGTCGATCAGATCTGCGCGCGAGCACGGTCCTCGAACCTGACCAGGGCGCAGTGGCGGACGTACGTGCCGGAGGTGGCGTACCGGAAGGTGTGCGGGGCCTGACGTCAGCCTCGGTACTCCTCGTGGGCGGACCGGGGAAGGGAGAAGCAGGACAGGACCACGGCGAAGGGCCAGACCGACTGGATCGTGGTCACCGCGCGTTCAGCCGCGCCGGGGGCGCCCTGCTGGTGGAGTTCGGCCAGGAACCATGCCGCGCCCATCGCCATCACGGCTGTCGCCCCCAGGGAGGGGAACGGCCTCAGGGCCCAGGGCACGGCGTCGCCCCTTCTGGCGGCCAGGACGGGCCAGAGCGCGAGGACGACGAAGCCCACGACGGCGATCGAACCGTGGGTGAGGGAGCCGCCGCTGCTCGGGGTCGGAAACAGGGCCACGGCCAGGGCCGACAGTCCCCCGGCCGCCAGGGCCGCGCGTCCCGCGGGCGCGGCGGGGCGCAGTCCCCACGCGGTGAGCAGGTGGCAGACGCCCAGGGCGACGAAGGCGGCGGTCATCACCCAGTAGCTGGAGCCGCCGGGGGCCGCGAGGACGCTGATCGTCTGGGCGGCGGGGTCGTAGGAGGGGCCTTGCAGGGATGCCGCCACCGCCCAGCCCATGATCAGCACGACGGGCGCGCAGCCGGACGACAGCAGGACCCATTTGGGAACAGATCGCACCAGGACACCGTAAAGCGGATCTTCGGCCCCTCGCCCCATGAGCGGCGGGTGGGAGGGTCGTCGCAACCGGTCGGCGCGCGGTGCCGTCCTACAGGGCACCATGATCTCTTCAGGCTTCCCTGGCCCTCGGGCCGCACCGGTGCGTCAGCTGCTCGACTTCGCCTGGACGCAGACGCGGGCCTGCGCGTTCGCCATCGCCCTGCTGTGCGGTGTGGCCGTGTCCACGCTGCTGCCCGATCTCCCTGTGGCGCGCTACGACCTGCTGGTGGTCTACGGCGTGCTGCTCACGCTGGTGTTCTGGATGCGCGGCTGGGAGAACGGGCGGGACGTCGCCGTCATCGCGGTCTGCCATGTCATCGGGCTGGCCTTCGAGCTGGTGAAGGTGTCGCTGGGGTCCTGGAGCTATCCGGAGCCGGGTGTGCTGAAGTTCGCGGGTGTCCCGCTGTACGGCGGGTTTCTCTACGCGGCCGTCGGCAGCTACATCTGTCGCGCCTGGCATCTGTTCGACCTGGAGATCGTGGGCTACCGGCCGCGTGCGACGGCCGCGGTGGCGGCGGCCGTCTACGTCAATTTCTTCAGCCATCACTGGCTGCCCGACGTGCGGTGGGTGCTGGCCGGGCTGCTCGTGGCCGTCACGACGGGGACGTCGGTGCGCTTCACGGTGCGGGGCGTGCGCCGGCGGATGCCGCTGGCCGTGTCGTTCGTCCTGATCGGGTTCTTTCTGTGGGTGGCGGAGAATCTGGCCACCCTGGTCGGGGCGTGGCGCTATCCGTATCAGGAGCACGGGTGGGAGCCCGTGGGGGTGGCGAAGTTCGGCGCGTGGGCGTTGCTGATCAGCGTGACGTTCGTCCTGGCGGCGGTCGGCCGGCGGGTGGATTCCGGGGCGGTCCGGTCGGTGCGGTGAGCGAGCGCGAGAGTGCCGGTCGTCGTCGGAGCCCTCGACTGAGTATCATCCTATGGACGTAATTGAGATGATTTGCCATCGAGGGTTCTCACCGATCGTGACCACCCTCGCCGGAGTGATCAATGTCCCGCACCGGCACCACGGACGACGGCGACGAGCTGCTGACCAGGCTCGGGGATCTGACGGCCCAGGCACGAGCGCAGGCCGAGATGCAGCGCTCCCGGGTCGAGCTGGCCCTCGCGCTGCAGAGCGACATGCTCCCGCGGGATCTGCCCGTCGCCCGGCGGCTGCATCTGGCCGTGCGGTACGCGCCCGCGACCCAGGGCCTCAATGTGGGCGGCGACTGGTACGACGCCTTCACGCTGAGCGACGGCCGGATCGGTCTGTCCATCGGTGACGTCCAGGGCCACAACATAGAGGCGGCCGCTTTCATGGGGCAGGTGCGGGCCGGGCTGCGGGCCCTGGCCTCCGTCACCAGCGAGCCGGGCGAGGTCCTGGCCCGGACCAACGATCTGCTGCTGTCCCTCGGCTCGGACCTGTTCGCCACCTGCACCTTCATGCGGCTCGATCCGTGCGCCGGGGTGCTGGAGAGCGCGCGGGCGGGACATCTGCCCTGTATCTGGGCCACGGCCGACGGGAAGTCCGGCCTCACCGCGGACGAGGGCGGTCCGCCTCTCGGCGTCCAGAGGGGGACGCGGTATCCGGTGACCCGGTACGAGCTCACCACGGGCGGGGTGTTCGTCCTGCTCACGGACGGTGTCGTGGAGGGGCCGTCGATGCCGCTCGAGGAGGGGCTGGACACGGTGACACGGCTCACCGGCATCGCGGCGGTGGCGGGCATGGACGTGGACGCGCTCGCGGCGGCCGTGATCAAGGGTGCGGAGCGGGTGGGGCACGACGACGACGCCGCCGTCCTGGTGGTCGGCCTCGACGGGCCGGACGCTCAGCCATAGGGCCGCAGGGCCCCGCTCCCACCTCGCCGACGCGGCGACCTCGGTGTCTGATGGGCGCTGTGGTGGGTAGCCAGGATCTGCGCAAGCCGGTCGTCCTCGCTCTGCAGACGCTGGCCGTCGCCGCCTGCTATTACGTGTCGGGCAAGCTGGGCCTGCTGCGGGAGCTGGTCGTCGAGGGCGCCGTGGTCACCCCCATCTGGCCTCCCACCGGCGTCTCGGTCGCCTTCCTGCTGCTCCTGGGGCTGCGCTGCTGGCCGGGGATCGCCCTGGGCGCCTTTCTCATCATCGTGTCCATCACCTCCCTCACGCCGTCCTCGCTCGGCGTTCTCGTGGGCAACACGGCGGCGCCCGTCGTCGGGTACCTGCTGCTGCGCCGGGCCGGGTTCCGGACCGATCTCGCGCGGCTGCGGGACGGTCTCGCCCTGGTGTTCCTCGGCGCGTTCACGGCCATGCTGATCAGCTCGACCGTGGGCGCCGGCCTTCTGATCGTCACGGGCAAGCTCGACTGGCCGAGCTTCTGGGCCGTGTGGCTGGCCTGGTGGGTGGGCGACGCCATGGGCGTGCTGATCATCACCCCGGTGCTGCTCCTGCTGGCCCGCTTCCGCCCGCCCCTGCCGCTGACCCGCTGGAAGGAGGCCACGGGCCTGGCGCTGATCGCCTGCTGCGTCGTACCGCTCGCCGCGCACAGCTGGCTCAGCCTGCTGTTCCTCGTCTATCCCCTGCTGATCTGGGCGGCCCTGCGTTTCCAGCTCGCGGGCAGCATGCTGTGCGCGCTCTTCGCCTCGATCATGGTCACGGTGTCGGCGACCGAGGGGATCGGGCCGTTCGACGGGCTCAGCCGCGTGGAGGTGATGCTCAAGCTGCAGGCCTTCAACGGGGCGATGGCCCTGACCGCGCTCATCCTGTCGGCCGTGATCACCGAGCAGATCAACACCCGGCGTTCGGTGGAGCGCGCGTGCCAGGAACTCGTCGAGGTCCTGGAGCACCTCACCGCGGGCGAGTCGGCGGACGGCCGGGCCCCGCTGGAGGAGGGCGGGCTCGGGCGGAGGCAGGACGAGTGACGGCCCCGGGCCGGCCCGTCACCGGGTCGTAGGGTGGGCGTCATGACCGAGGTGGAGGTGCTGCAACTACTGGTGTCGCCCGCGCACCGGCTGGCCGGACGGCCGTCGGACGGGCCCTCCCCCGGCCCGTCGGACGAGCGCGTCTCCCGGGCGGAGGTGCGCCGCGGTCTGGGACTGGTCGGCGACCGCTACTACGCCCGGCCCGCCCACCGGAACGCGTCGGTGACCATCATGGCCGCGGAGAGCCTCCCGGAGGACGCCGATCTTCGGCACACGCGCCGGAACATCCTGCTCGGCGGCGTCGACATCGACTCGTGCGTCGGTACGACGATCTCCCTGGACTGCGGCGGCGGGCCGGTGGAGTTCGCCGTGCACCGCCCGGCCCGGCCCTGCGCCTGGATGGACGTGACGATCGGTCCCGGCAGCCAGCGTGCCCTGCGCGGGCGGGGCGGTGTGCGGTGCACGCCGCTGAGCGACGGGGTCCTCACGCTGGGCCCGGCCAGGTTCCGTGTCGTGACCGGGGCCGACGCCGCGTCGTGAGCCGTGGGGCCGCCCGGAGTGTCAGCCGGCCGACGGGGCCATGCGGATGGCGGCGATGTCCAGCTGCAGACGCACCTTCTCGCTCACCATCGCGCCGCCCTCGGCCAGCCTGCTGTTGTAGGTGAGCCCCCAGTCGGAGCGGTTGATGGTGGTGGTGCCGTCGAATCCGGCCCTTTCGTATCCGAAGGGGTCGGTGACGTGTCCGATGTAGGTCAAATCCAGGACGACGGGTCGTGAGACGCCTTTGATGGTGAGCTCGCCCGACATGCGGAAGAGGTCCGAGCCGGTCTGTTCCACGCCGGTGCTGGTGAAGCGCATACGCGGATAGGTCGCGGCGTCCAGGAAGTCACGGCCGACCAAGTGGGCGTCGCGTTGTTCCACCCCGGTGTCGACACTGGAGGTGAACAGGGTGATGTCGGCGCGCGACCGGGCGGGGTCGCGCGCGTCGAAGTAGAGCCGGCTTTCGTACTCCAGGAAACAGCCGCGCACGGTGGTCACCATGGCATGCCGGACGGAGAAGCCGATCCTGCTGTGCGCGGGGTCGACGACCCATTCACCGGTGAGGTTCGTCAGCTGGGGGTCCGGCAGCACGGCAGTGGGGGATGCCGGTGCGCCGGCCGGGCGCTGTGGGGGGACGGGCGGCGCCTGCCGGCGGGACGACACGACGCGGTTGAACAGGTTCATGATTCATCTAGGTACTTGAGTTTGGTTATTGCCGCAAGTCCCCTTCCCTTTTGCGGCTGTTGAGAACGAGCGCCTGCCCCTTTTTGCCGCCGCTTTGCACAAAACCCACACATGCCTGTCGCGGCGCTTTGACGAAATAACCACCCGAAACTCCATGGATTTTCATTTCGGGCATGTCGGTATTCGGCTTACGTCATCTCGATCGCGAGGTCGTTGTCGACGGTGTAGTACGGACGCGCGACCGTTCCGCCCGCGGTGATCGCCGGATAGACGTACACGTGCTTGCGGTCCGCCACGTCGTCGAGGAGCCGGCCGATCCTGACCTGCCGCGCTTCGGCGGTGGGCCGGACGAAGGCGTCCCAGAACCGTCCCGCTCCCCCGCCGTCGACCGCCAGGTCCTGTCGGTCGGCGGTGAAGGAGAAGCCCTTGCCGTCCTCGTCGATCCGGGGGCTCAGGCTGCGTACGGTGTCGCTGCCGCGCAGGCGCAGCCGCACGGTGGCGTCCTCGTGGAGCCGGGCGCCGTGCAGACGGGCCTGGACCGTGACGGCCCGGTCGGTGACGTCGATGGCGCGGGCCTCGGCGTGGGCGGTGCGCAGCCAGGTCCGCAGAGCGAGGAAGCCGTCCTTCGTGACGTACGGGATTCTCACGGCGACGGGCGAGGGCCGGTCGCGGAGGTGTCCGTCGACGAGGACGCGCAGGTCCCGCAGGCCGGGGCGGAGCCGCTGCCGTTCGGCTCCCGGTTCCGGCAGCAGATAGAGGTCCCAGCGGCCTTCGTCGAGGCTCTGGTGCGGTTCCAGCACGGTGTGCCATCTGCCGTCGGCCGGGTCGGGGTGCAATTCGAGGTGGTGGCGGGTCGTCTCGGGCCGGCCCTTCTTGGGGCGCAGCACCAGGAGCAGCCGGGGGCCGGGAGCCGAGGTCGAGGGGAGGCGGAAGGTGATCCGGCCGTCGGTGTCGATGGCGCAGTCGGTGCGCACGGGGGTGTCCTGGTGCTTGCTCATCGTTGTCCCTTCCGTATCGCGCGCAGGGCGCCGGTGGCCGCGGTGTGGGCGAGGTCGCGGGCGGCGTGGCCCCGTCCGGCCAGCGGACTGTCCGTACGGCGCTGTCGCCCGGGGGCCCGTCGGCCTGTGCTCTTGGCCGTCATGGCCTCGTCGATGATGCGTTCGACCTGTGCGACGACCGGGCTCGGGGCGAAGCGGTGGGCGTTCTCCAGGGCGGTGCGGCCCATTTGGCGGCGTCGTTCGTCGTCGCCGACGAGTTCGAGCAGGGCCGAGGCGAGGGCGGCGCGGTCTCCGACCGGCACCAGCCGGCCGTCGACTCCGTCCTTGATGATCTCGCCGGGGCCGTAGGGGCAGTCGGTGCTGACGACGGGCAGTCCGCAGCGCATCGCCTCGACGATGGTCATGCCGAACGGCTCGAAGTCGGACGTGGCCGCGGCGATCGAGGCTTTGGCCCATTCGGCCTCCATGGGGGTGGCGGCCCCCATCAGGAACACGTTGTTCCACAGGCCGAGGCGCTCGATGAGCTGCCGCAGGGCGGGCTGCTCCTCGCCCTTGCCGTAGATGCGCAGCTGCCAGTCCGGGTGCGCGGCGGCGACCTGGGCGAAGGCCTCGATGAGGAGGTCGTAGCGCTTCACGCGCACGAGCCGGCCGGCGGCGATCACGATCTTGGCGGTGCCGTCGGCGGGAGGCAGCGCGGGGTCGGGGACGCTGTTCGGGAGGGCCTCCACGGGGACGCCGGGCAGCCACATCTTGCGCCGGTAGGCGGCGGCGTCCGCTTCCGTGACGGTGGTGATCACGTCGAGGCGGCGGTAGGCGCGGCGCAGCGCGGTGCGCAGCCTCGGCGAGTGGTTGTCCAGGGTGAGGTGCTCCTGGCCGACGCGCAGGACGTGCTGCGGGGCCTGGCGGGCGATGTGCACGTTGAGGCCCGGGCGGGTGCCGATGACGACATCGGCGTCGAGCGACTCGAGGTGCTCGCCGATCCGCTGGTCGGTCAGCTCGCTGTACTGGTGATGGCGGTACTCGGCGGGCGGGTACACCCGCGCCGGTCTCCGGTGCAGCGGATCGTCCGCTTCCTTGCGCAGGTCCACCAGCGGCCGCAGCCGCACCCGGGGGTGCGGGGTGAGGTTGGGGTGCTCCCGGTGGCGTAAGGCGGAGACGATCTCCACGTCGTGCCGTTCGGCGAGCGCCCCGGCCAGGTTGAACGTGGTGGTGATCGTGCCTCCGATTCCGTAGGCGTTGTGGATCAGGAAAGAGATCTTCATGGTGGCCTAGACCGCGTCCACGACCGGTTCGTTGTTCGTCGTTACCACTCTGTGGCCGTGGAGCGCAGGGCGGGCTTTCCCGCCGGTTCCGACGTGATCTCGGACATAAGTGGTCTGGGCCATACCGGTTTGCCGCCCGGTTGTGGATAGCTTGTTGTGTTTGCCCGCAGCAATGTCGCGTCATCGGGTGCACCCTCGTATCGATCTTCAGGAGACCCATGCGCCCCCGCATATCCTCCGTTCCGCGCATCACGTCCCTGCCGCCCTTCGCCCTGGCCGGAGGCGCGCTGGCCGTGGGGGTGGGCGGTATGTATCTCACCGGGCTGATGCTCACGGGCGGGGAGATCGACACCGGCACGACGGTGCGCGGGGTGGAGATCGGAGGGCTGAGCCGTGCCGAGGCGGTGCGCAAGCTGGAGCGGCGGCTGGGCGCGGACGGTTCGCGGGAGCTGCCCGTGCGGGTCGGGGAACGCACGGGCTCGGTCGATCCGCGGGGCGCCGGGCTATCCTTCGACGTCCGGGAGACCGTCGAGAAGGCGGCACGCACCGGTGCCGATCCGGTCAGCGTGTTCGGCGGCCTCTTCCGCTCGGGCGGCGTGATCGAGCCGGTCGTACGTCTCGACGAGGTCAAGGCCCGGGCGGCCCTCGGGCGGCTGGCGAAGGGGCTCGACCAGAAGGTCCGTGACGGTGCCGTCTCCTTCGACGGCGGGCGGGTCCAGGAGGTCGCGCCGCGCACGGGGTACGCGCTGGACGTGAACGCCGCGGTCGCTCCCCTGCGCACCTCCTTCCTGCGCGGGGACACGGGCGCGGTCACGTCGCTGCCCGCCCGTGAGACCCGGCCGAAGGTCACGGCCGACGAGGTGCGGCGGGCGGTGCGTACGTTCGCGGAGCCGGCCGTGTCGGCGCCCGTCACGCTCACCGCGGCCGGCCGGCGGTTCACGGTCGGCCAGGACGTGCTCGGCGAGCATCTGTCGCTGCGGCCGGACGGCGACGGCACGCTGAGACCGGAGCTCGACGCCAAGGGGCTGCGCACCGACCCCGCCGTGGCCGGCCCGCTGGACGAGGTCACCACCACCGCCGAGAACGCCAGGCTGGGGGCGGCCGGCGACGAGGTCGTGGTCGAAGAGGACGCCAGGGTCGGCCGGGAGGTGACCGACAAGGCGCTGGGCAAGGCGGTGCTGCCGCTGCTCACGCGATCGGGCGCCGACCGCGACGGCGAGGTGGCCGTACGCGAGACCCAGCCGGAGGTGACCCGGGAGAACGCCCCGGAGCTGGGGCTGACGGAGAAGATGTCCTCCTTCACCGTCCACTTCGAACCGGCCGAGTACCGCACGAAGAACATCGGCCGGGCGGTGGAACTCATCAACGGCTCCGTCGTCAGGCCCGACGAGACGTGGAGCTTCAACCGGACCGTCGGCGAGCGCACCGAGGCGAACGGCTTCGTCGAGGGCATCATCATCCTCGACGACAAGTTCACGAAGGCGTCCGGCGGCGGCGTCTCGGCCGTGGCGACGACGATGTACAACGCGCTGTTCTTCGCCGGGGTCAAGCCCGTGGAGCACGGCGCGCACTCCTTCTACATCGAGCGCTACCCGGAGGGCCGCGAGGCCACGGTCGCCTGGGGCAGCCTGGACCTGCGCTTCACCAACGACTCCGGCAAGGCGATCTACATCCAGGCCGAGTCCACGGACACGTCCGTGACCGTCTCCTTCCTCGGCACCCGCCCGTACGACGAGATCAAGTCGGTCAAGGGGCCGCGCACCGAGGTGAAGAAGCCGTCGAAGAAGAAGAGCAAGGACAAGGAGTGCGTACCGCAGACGCCCCTCGAAGGGTTCGACGTCACCGTGGAACGCGTCTTCTACAACGACGGCCGGGAAGTGAAGCGCGAGCCGTACCGCACGCACTACACCCCGCGTGACGAGATCGTGTGCGAGTGATCCACCCGCCGTTCCTCTCCGCTGGGAACTCTCCTTTCCCGCCGGGGCGTTGACCCCTCCCCGAGGCGTCAGCAGAATGAGCGCGCAGTGTGCTGAGAGCGCTCTCAAGGGAGATCCATGACTGGCAGACAAGGCCCGGCGTTCAGCCGGCGTTCGCTCATCGGTGCCGGACTCGGCATCAGTGCCATGGGGCTTGCCGCGGCCGGCTCCGGGCAGGCCATGGCGGCCGGTTCGGCCACGGGCCGCGCGGGATCGGCCCCGGCTCGGGGACGGGCCTTCCTCGCCGCGGCCATGGACGCCTATCCCGACCACGGAAGCATCCGCCTGACCCAGAGCTACACCGACCAGGCCGGCCTGTTCAGCACCGCGTTCACCTACGACAACGCCCTGGCGGTCCTGGCCCACCTCGCGGCCCGCACCGCGGGCGGTCTCAGCAGGGCCACGGCGTTGGGTGACGCCCTGCTCTACGCCCAGTCCCACGACCCGGCCTACGACGACGGCAGGCTGCGGCAGGCCTACAACGTCGGGCCGTACACCTTCTACGACGGATCGCGGCAGCCGGACGGCTTCGTACGGGCGGACGGCACCGCCAACGTCGGTACGCAGTTCGGCTTCACGGGCACGGCCGTGGGCGACATGGCCTGGGCGGGGATCGCGCTGAGCGCCCTGGCGCGCCGTACCAAGGCGCGCCGCTTCCTCGCCGGTGCCGTACGCATCGGCGAGTGGATCGAGCGCACCGGCCGGACCGACGAGCCGCTCGGCGGCTACAAGTTCGGGGTGGACGGGGCGAACCAGAAGCTGCCGTTCACCTCCACCGAGCACAACACGGACCTGGTGTGTCTCTTCGGCCGGCTCGCCCGGCTCACCGGGGACCGGGTGTGGGCGGCACGGCGCGGGCGGGCCGAGGCGTTCGTGCGGAGGATGTGGGAGCCGTCCGGGGGCTTCTTCTACACCGGCACGAACGACGGGGTGACCGTCAACAAGTCCCCGATTCCCGAGGACACCCAGACCTGGACCCATCTCGCGCTCGGCTCCCGTGGCCGTGGCTACTCGCGTTCGCTGGACTGGGCCGCGGCCGAGCTGGCCGTCCTGGATCACGCCGGGCGCAGGAACAGCACGGTGCCCGCGGGGCAGTCGTACGAGGGGGTCACCTTCAGCTCGGCGAGCCTCGTGGCGAACGAGGACGCGCCGATCGCCGAGGGCCAGCCCAGGCCCGACCGCAACGGGGTGTGGTTCGAGGGGACGGCTCATCTCGCGCTCGCCCTGCGGGACCGGCGCGACCGTGGGGACGAGGCCCGCGCCCGGCGGCTGCTCTCCTCGATCGAGCAGGCCCAGGACCTGCTGGGCGGCGGTCAGACCGTCGGTGGCAAGGCCCTCCCCGAGCGGGCCGGAGTCGTATCCGCGAGCAGTCCGCTGGACACCGGGTTCGGCTTCGGCTACTACCCGTACCGGCACACGGGGGCGACCGCCTGGTACCTGATGGCCGCGGCGCGCTTCAATCCGCTTCAAGCCTGACGGGCCGCCCGGTCCGCCGACGCGTGCGGCGGACCGGGCGGCTTCTCAACGGACGTGGTGAACGGTCTGGTCGGTCAGTTCGTAGCGGGCGCCCACGATCGCCAGCTTGCCGCTGGTGATCTTGGCGGCGAGGTCGGGCTCCGCTGCCAGCTTGGAGCGTACGAGCCTGACGTTGGCGTCTACGGTCGCGTCGACGCGGGCGTCGCCTTCCTTGCTGTGGTCTATGGCCGGGCTTATCCGGTCGGCCAGGTACTGGATGTGCGCGGGCAGACGGGTCCCGGACTGCTCGGCCTCGACGGCGGCACGCACCGCACCGCACGACTGGTGCCCGAGCACGACGACCAGGGGTATGCCGAGTTCCAGAACGCCGTAGGCGACGCTGCCGAGCACGGCCTCGTCCAGGACCTCGCCGGCGGTGCGGACGGTCATCAGGTCGCCCAGTCCCTGGTCGAAGACCAGCTCCGGGGGGACACGGGAGTCGATGCAGCCGAGCACGACCGCGAAGGGGTGCTGGGCGGTGGCCAACGTCCGCCGGATCTCGGGGGTTTCGTGCGGGTGGCGTTCGCGGTAGGCGCGCCAGCGGCGGTTGCCCGCGGCCAGCTCCTTGAGGGCCTCGGCCGGGGTGCCGGGCCGTGCGCCTCGGGTGGGGGCGGCGGTGGCCGGCCGGGCGGCGGCGAGGCCCGCGCCGAGGGCCGCGGCCCCGGTCAGCGCGGTGCGCAGGAGAGTGCGGCGGACGGTGCCACCGGTGTTCGGCCGTGGACCGGCGAAGGGGTGCGGTTCACGGCCGGCGCCTCTGTGGGCAGCGGAATCTGTGTTCACGACCAGAACGTATGCCCGGATGTGCGCCCGGCCGCGTTCCTTGCCGTTTCATGGTGAGAGTTGGGTAAGTGATGTTCTTACCTTGAACGGTTTTTGACGGTCCCTCAGGGAGAACGAGGGACGCCCCCGGGTGGACCCGGGGGCGTCCTGTTCAGGCGGGGTTGATCAGATCAGGTCGAACCGGTCCAGGTTCATGACCTTGACCCACGCGGCGACGAAGTCGTTCACGAACTTCTCCTTCGCGTCGTCGCTCGCGTAGACCTCGGCGAGCGCGCGCAGCTCGGAGTTCGAGCCGAAGACCAGGTCGGCGCGGGTGCCGGACCACTTGACCTCGCCGGTGGCGGCGTCGCGGCCCTCGAAGGTCGTCTGGTCCTCGGACGTCGACTTCCACGTGGTGCCCAGGTCGAGCAGGTTGACGAAGAAGTCGTTGGTCAGCGAACCGGGCGTCTTGGTGAAGGCGCCGAGCGGGGACTGCTGGTAGTTGGCGCCGAGGACACGCAGGCCGCCGACCAGGGCGGTCGTCTCGGGGGCGCTCAGGGTGAGCAGGTTCGCCCGGTCGAGCAGGAGGAACTCGGCCGGCAGGCGGTTGCCCTTGCCGTGGTAGTTGCGGAACCCGTCGGCGGTCGGCTCGAGCGCCTCGAAGGACTCGGCGTCGGTGTGCTCCTCCGTCGCGTCCACGCGGCCCGCGGTGAAGGGAACCTGCACCTGGAAGCCGGCTTCCTTGGCGGCCTTCTCGACGGCGGCGGAGCCACCGAGGACGATCAGGTCGGCCAGGGAGACCTTCTTCGCACCGGAGTTGAACTCCTCCTGGACGCCTTCCAGGACGCGCAGGACCTGGGCGAGCTCGTCGGGCTCGTTGACCTCCCAGCCGCGCTGCGGCTGCAGGCGGATGCGGGCGCCGTTGGCGCCGCCGCGCTTGTCGCTGCCGCGGAAGGTGGACGCCGAGGCCCAGGCGGTGGACACCAGCTGCGAGACGGAAAGGCCCGACTCGAGGAGCTTGGTCTTGAGGGTCTCGATGTCCCCGGCGCCGATGGTCTCGCCCTCGGCCTCGGGCAGCGGGTCCTGCCAGATCAGCGTCTCCGCCGGGACCTCCGGGCCGAGGTACAGGGACTTCGGGCCCATGTCACGGTGGGTCAGCTTGAACCAGGCGCGGGCGAAGGCGTCCGCGAACTCCTGCGGGTTCTCGTAGAACCGGCGGGAGATGGGCTCGTAGATCGGGTCGAAGCGCAGCGACAGGTCGGTCGTGAGCATCTTCGGGCGGTGCTTCTTCGACGAGTCGTGCGCGTCCGGGACGATCTCCGGGGCGTCCTTGGCGACCCACTGGTTGGCGCCGGCCGGGCTCTGCTCCAGCTCGTACTCGAACTCGAAGAGGTTCTTGAAGAAGCCGTTGCTCCACTGGGTCGGCGTGGTGGTCCAGGTGACCTCCAGGCCGGAGGTGATGGCGTCGCCGCCCTTGCCCGTGCCGTAGGTGCTGCGCCAGCCGAGGCCCTGCTCCTCCATGGAGGCGGCCTCGGGGTCGGCGCCGACGTTGTCGGCGGGGCCGGCTCCATGGGTCTTGCCGAAGGTGTGGCCACCGGCGATGAGGGCGACGGTCTCCTCGTCGTTCATCGCCATGCGGGCGAACGTCTCACGGATGTCGCGGGCCGCGGCGATCGGGTCCGGGTTGCCGTTCGGGCCCTCCGGGTTGACGTAGATGAGGCCCATCTGGACCGCGCCGAGGGGGTTCTCCAGCTCGCGGTCGCCGGTGTAGCGCTTGTCGTCGAGCCAGGTGGTCTCGGGGCCCCAGTAGACGTCCTCCTCGGCCTCCCAGACGTCGGCGCGGCCGCCGGCGAAGCCGAAGGTCTCGAAGCCCATCTGCTCCAGGGCGACGTTGCCGGTGAGGATCAGGAGGTCGGCCCAGGAGATGGACTGGCCGTACTTCTTCTTGACCGGCCACAGCAGACGGCGGGCCTTGTCGAGGTTGCCGTTGTCCGGCCAGCTGTTGAGCGGGGCGAAGCGCTGCTGTCCGGCGCCGGCGCCGCCGCGGCCGTCGCTGATGCGGTAGGTGCCCGCGCTGTGCCAGGCCATACGGATCATCAGCGGGCCGTAGTTGCCGAAGTCGGCGGGCCACCAGTCCTGCGAGGTGGTCAGCACCTCGGCGATGTCCTGTTTGACGGCGTCGAGGTCGAGGTTCTTGAAGGCCTCGGCGTAATCGAAGTCCCCACCGAGCGGGTTGGCCACCTCGGGGTTCTTGGCGAGGATCTTCAGGTTGAGACGCTCGGGCCACCACTGGCGGTTGCCACCGCCCTGGGTCGGGTGCAGCGCGCGGCCGTGCGCGACCGGGCAGCCGCCTCCCGTCTCCTCCGACTTGGAGTCGGTGACGATCGCGTCGTGGTTCTCAGTCATGGAAATCCTTCCGGACGGGGTGGATCACGGTGCTCGGGTGGATCACATTGCTCAGGAACTGCGTGCGGTGGAACAGGCGGGGCACAGGCCCCAGTAGATGACCTCGGCCTCGTCGACGGCGAAGCCGCGGTCGTCTGAGGCGGTCAGGCAGGGGGCGTGGCCGACCGCGCAGTCGACGTCGGCGACGGCCCCGCACGAGCGGCAGACGAGGTGGTGGTGGTTGTCACCGACCCGTCCCTCGTAGAGGGCCGGGCTGTTCGGCGGGTCGAGGCGGCGTATGAGGCCTGCCGCGGTGAGTGCGTGGAGCCCCTCGTACACGGCTTGGACGGAGATGTGGCCGACGCGGCCGCGGACCTCGGAGGCGATCACCTCGGCCCCGAGGTGGTCACCGTCCCGCACGGTCTCCAGCAGCGCGACGCGGGCGGCCGTCACCCGCAGGCCGGCACCGCGGAGCTCTTCGGCGGTGGTCGGGTTCCGGGATGCGGTCATGCCGGACAACCTAACGCCACAAACACGACTGGTTCAAGAAAACGAACGGTTCAATTTAGGTGTCGTGTTCGTGAGGCCTTGCGCGGCGGCCCCCGTACGGCTTTGTGAGCTCCGTCACAGCGATTGTGCCCTGGTCCGGCGTCGGCCGCTGTCAGGCGTGTCCGTGGCGTGTCAGCACCGCTCGGGCCGTTGCCGCCATGGCCTCGTCGACCATCTGGCCCTCGAAGGTGAGCGCGCCCGTGCCGGCGCTCTGGGCCGACTCCACGGCGGCGACCAGGCGGGCAGAGCGGTCGAGCTCTTCGGGAGTGGGGGCGAAGACCTCGTTGATCACGAGGACGTGGGTCGGGTGGATGGCCATCATTCCGTCGTAACCGAGCGCGCGGTTCTGCTCCGCGAAGGCGCGCAGGCCCGTGAGGTCGGCGATGTGCGTCCACAGTCCGGTCACGGGTACGGCGCTCCGGCGGCGCGGACGTCGAGGAGGACGCGGGAGCGCAGCGCCTGTGTCTCGATGCCCTCGGGGCTCCAGCGGTAGCCGACGGCGCGCTCCACGTCGCCGCCTGGTGCGGTCAGCGCACCGGCGTGTGCGACCCGGGGGGCCACGGCGGCGATGTCGTAGGCGTCGTGAAGCGCGCGGGCCGACTCCAGCAGGGGGACGAGGGTCGCGCACCAGGTGATCAGGCGGTCGGCGAGGCGTACGTCGGCGGCGGTGTGCACTTTCGGCAGGACGATCCCAGCCGTTCCGGGGCGTACGACGGCACGCAGTTCCTCGGCGGCGGTCCAGTCGTCGAGCGGGTTGATCCGGACGAACAGGGGCATGGCACCGGCCGGTTCCGCGGCGGCCTCCGCCAGGGCTTCTGCGACCCGGGCACGGGCGAGCGGTTTGTCGGGCGTGGGGACCGCGTCCTCCAGGTCGAGGATGACGGCGTCGGCACCGGTGGCGCGGGCTTTGGGGAGCCAGTCGGTGCGGTGGCCTGGGATGAAGAGGAGGGAGCGCAGGGGGGCAGCGGCACGCAGGGGTGCCGTGGCGCTCAGGGATGCCGTGGTGCAGGCCTCGCCGCTCAGGGGTGTTCCGGGCTCAGACGGCATCGTTCTTCTCCAGGTCCGCGAGTTCCTCGTCGCTCAGTCCGAGCCAGTCCCGGTACACGAGGTCGTTGTCCTGGCCGAGTGCGGGGCCGGTGCGCCAGACGCGGCCGGGGCGTTTCCGGAAGTGCGGGATGACCGCCTGCATGCGCACCTCGCCCAGGTCGGGGTCGTCGACGGTGACGATGTCGTCGCGCTCGGCGTAGACGGGGTCGGCGGCGATGTCGGCCGCGTCGAACACCCGGGAGGCCACGACCTCGGCGCGGGCGAACGCCTCCAGGCACTCGGCCTCCGTGCGCTCCGCCACCCAGGTCCGGAGCCCGTCGTCCAGCTCCCCGCGGCGGGCGTGCTGTTGCTCCGACGTGGCGAACTCCTCCTCCGGCAGGCCCAGCAGCCGGGCCACGTTGCGTACCGAGCGCAGGGTCGCGGACGTGACCGTGATCCACTGCTCGTCGCGGGAGCGGTAGGTGTTGATCACGGCGGCGGGGGCGACGGCCAGCTGGTTGCCGGAGCGCTGCGGCACCGTGCCGAGCTGGTCGTGGACGATGACCTGCCACTCGACGAGGCGGAAGAGGAGTTCGAAGAGGGCGAGGTCGATCCACTCGCCGTCGATGGTCACGCCTCGCCGAGACGGCGCACGGCTTCGGCACCGACCCGGCCGAGGTCGCCCGGGCCGCCATTCTCGGCCGGCGTCCAGCTCGGCGAGCACCAGCGCTTCATCTTCCGCTGGGCCTTCGCCACCACGCTCGTGATGACCGCCGGCGCCCTCCTCACCGTCTCCCTCTGACGGAGGCTCAGGCGTTCGTGGAGGTCAGGCGTTCGAGCTTGGCGGCGGCCGTCGCGGCCTTGCGATCGGCTTCGCGGACGCGGCGGTCGGCCGTGCGCGCCCGTTCCCTGGCCGACCGCTGGGCGAAGCGGGCCTGCTCGTGCTCGCCCCTGGCGCGTTCCAGTTCCTCGGTGAGTTCGCCGACTCGCCGCTGCAGGCGGTCCACCTGCGCTGTCGCCTCGTCCGCGGCCCGGCCGGCGGCCGCCGCCTCGTCCCGCATCGCCCGCAGTTCCCGCTCGGCGGTCTCGGCGTCCCGCCGGGCCTCGGCCAGCCGCCGCTCCCCGTCCGCCTTGCGGTCCGGGCGGGAAGGGGCGACTGGGCGACGCCGGGCCCCGGCGTCCTGCGTGACAGCCCGCTCCCCCACGGCCGGAAAACCGACGGTGGCACTGAGCCGCTTGACCAGCCGGCCGCTCGCCCAGGCCTGGGCGGCCTCGGGATCGGCCAGAACGGCGTGCAGGGTGTTCTCGACCTCGCGCAGCACGCCCTCGCCGACCGGGTGACCGGCCTCCACGGCGAGCTGCCGGGCCTGGGCGGACAGGGCGCGGACGATCGCGTGCTGCTGCCGGCTCAGCTCGCGCAGCTGGGGGCCGTCCAGGTCGTGGTGGGCCTGCCGCAGCCCCTCCCCAAGCCGGAGCAGGGGCTCGACCTCGCCGGGGAGGCCACGGACCAGGAGATTGCCGACCCAGGCCGCGAGGCTGGGCTTGCGCAAGGCGCCGATCCGCTCGGCGAGGTCCCGGTCACCGGCGGTACGGGCGGCGGCGACGGCGGAGGCACGGGCCGCGGTGAACTCCTCCGGCCGCAGGGCGTACAGCTCGTCGGCCACGGCGTCGTACTCCATGAGCGTCCCTTTCGCCCGGCAGCTCCGTTTCGATCGTCTCAGGGCGCGCTGTCCGGGGCTCGCGGAAGGCTCCGGAGGTACCCCGTTCATGATCGGGAAATCGACGGTTTAACATATGAGCGCCGCCTAGCTCGAAAGATGGATCTGTGACTGTCAACGACGACTCGTTCACCAACTGGAAGAACCGCGAGGAGATCGCGGAGTCGATGATCCCGATCATCGGGAAGCTGCACCGGGAGCAGGACGTGACCGTCCTGCTGCACAGCCGCTCCCTGGTGAACAAGTCGGTGGTCAGCATCCTCAAGACCCACCGGTTCGCCCGCCAGATCGCGGGTGCGGAGCTCTCCGTCACGGAGACGCTGCCCTTCCTCAAGACCCTGGCCGAGCTCGACCTCGGGCCGTCGCAGATCGACATCGGCATGCTGGCCGCGACGTACCGCGAGGACGACCGCGGTCTGTCGATCGCGGAGTTCACCGCCGAGGCCGTCGCGGGTGCCACCGGGGCCAACAAGATCGAGCGCCGCGAGGGGCGTGACGTCGTCCTCTACGGGTTCGGCCGCATCGGCCGGCTCGTGGCCCGGCTGCTCATCGAGAAGTCCGGCTCGGGCAACGGTCTGCGCCTGCGGGCCATCGTGGTACGCGGTGGAGGCGACCAGGACATCGTGAAGCGCGCCTCGCTGCTGCGCCGCGACTCGATCCACGGTCAGTTCCAGGGCACGATCACCGTCGACGAGGCGAACAGCACGATCATCGCCAACGGCAACGAGATCAAGGTCATCTACGCGAACGACCCGTCCGAGGTCGACTACACGGCGTACGGCATCAAGGACGCCATCCTCATCGACAACACCGGCAAGTGGCGCGACCGCGAGGGCCTGTCGCAGCACCTGCGCCCGGGCATCGACAAGGTCGTGCTGACCGCGCCCGGCAAGGGCGACGTCCCGAACATCGTGCACGGCGTCAACCACGACACGATCAAGCCGGACGAGCAGATCCTGTCCTGCGCGTCGTGCACCACGAACGCGCTGGTGCCGCCGCTGAAGGCGATGGACGACGAGTTCGGGGTCCAGCGGGGCCACGTGGAGACCGTCCACTCGTTCACCAACGACCAGAACCTGCTGGACAACTACCACAAGTCCGAGCGCCGGGGCCGCTCCGCGCCGCTCAACATGGTCATCACCGAGACCGGTGCCGCCTCCGCCGTCTCCAAGGCGCTGCCCGAGCTGAAGGCGAAGATCACCGGCAGCTCCATCCGGGTGCCGGTGCCGGATGTCTCCATCGCGATCCTCAATCTGCAGCTCGCGCGGGAGACCACCCGCCAGGAAGTGCTCGACTACCTCCGTGAGGTCTCCCTGACCTCGCCGCTGAAGCGCCAGATCGACTTCATCAGCGCCCCGGACGCGGTCTCCAGCGACTTCATCGGCTCGCGCCACGCCTCGATCGTCGACGCCGGCGCCACCAAGGTCGAGGGCGACAACGCGATCCTCTACCTCTGGTACGACAACGAGTTCGGCTACTCGTGCCAGGTCATCCGCGTCGTGCAGCACGTGTCCGGCGTGGAGTACCCGACGTACCCGGCTCCGGCGGTCTGATCCCCGGTCTGCAGGGTTCTTCGACGCGGGGCGTGCCAGGACGGCGCGCCCCGCGTCGTCGTGCGTCAGGAGCGGGTCAGCTCGATCCGGTACTGCCGGGTCCGCGAGCCGTCCTCGCTGCTCACGGTCACGACGGCTGCTCGTGATGTCTCCTTGCGGACGGTCACGGCCGCGTACGGGTCGCGGGACGTCGCGGTGATCCTCACCCGGTCCGGGCGGTCGGAGCTCACGCGGTAGCTCGCCCGGTCCGGGTCGAAGCCGTCGACCGGCACGCCGTCGACCTCGATCGAGGCAGCGGCGGCGTCGGCGGAGGTCCCCGGCGCCTTGGCGCGCAGCTCGATCTCCCCGAGGGTGATGTAGCCGCCCGGGCGTGCCGTCATGGCCACGCGCACCCCGGTCACCGGGCCGGTGGCGCGCACCGGGACGTCGGCCACCGGCGTGCCCTCGGTGCCCACGGCGACCTCGTCGCTCGCGTCGGCCCAGGTGCCGTCGGCCCCGCGTACCTGCACCTTGAGGGACTGCGCGAAGCTGAGGTTGGCGCCGTCGCGGTGGAAGTGGGTGACGACCCGGGTCAGATCACGCGCCTCGGGCAGGGTGAAGGTGATGGTGTCGGAGGGGTTCTTCGTGCCTGATCTCCAGTTCGACCAGGCCTTCTCGGAGGTGTTCCCGTTGCGCAGGCCCTCGGCGGAGTAGCCGCTCTCGGTGTAGGTCGCGCCGACCGTCACGCCTTCGTCGAGCGCGGTGTTCGTCTCCCGGGGTGGGGTGACCTGGACACGTACGGTCGCGGCTGCCGTCGTTCCGCCGGGGACCCGGGCGGTGCCGTGCAGGGTGACCACCCCGGCGTCGTCGAAGGCGCCGTCGGGGGCGTGGTCCCAGGTGACGGGGAGGTCGGCGGTTCCGCCGTGGCGTCCGACGCCGGTGACCGTGGTGGGCAGGTCGGGGCGTCCGCCGGTGTGGGTCTTGGCGCGGGCCGGGAGCGTCGAGGCGATGGTGTCCACGGTGACGACCGCTTCGGCCCGGACGGACCGGCCGAGCGCGTCGGTGGCCCGGCCCTTGACTCGGACGGTTCCTGGCTTGCCCCACCGCGACTCGGAGGGCAGCGTCCACCGCACGGGCAGCGCTCCCCGGGCACCGTCCCGGTAGACGGGTGTCACGGTCTCGGGCAGCTCGGGTGTGCGGCCCGGGACGGTGAACGCCTTGGCCTGCTCTGTCCGGAGCACGGTCTCGTCGGTGACGGCCCAGCGCTGGTTGGCGTTGGAGGTGGGCAGGTAGGCCGAGACACGGGCGCCGTCCGCGGTCGACTGGCCGACGACGTCGAGCAGCCGGCCCGTGGCGGCGTTGACGAAGGTCCAGGTGCCGTCCCCGGTGGTCGACATGATCCACTGCGCGGCCGGGGTGTCGCTCTCCTCCAGTACCGCCTCGTTGTCGCGCACGGCGAGTCGCGTGCCGGTGGCGGCGTTGACGAGGGCGTAGCGCTCCCGGTTGCTGTCGCCCCTGGTCAGCCGCTTCACGGACCAGAGTTGGGATGGGGCGGCCGGGTCGGCCGTACGGACGACGACTCCGCTTTCGTCGGCGGACGGGGCCAGGGACTTGCCGCTCTGGGCTCCCTGGAGGCGGTAGGTGTGGCCGGGCTGGACGAGTGCGGCGTCCTTGTCGGTGCCCGAGACACCGTCGACGAGGAAGCTCGTGACCGACTTCGCGGGGACGGTCAGCGTGGCGGAGTCGTCCTTCACCTTCACCGGGGTGCCGCGAACCAGGGCGCCGTCGGCGCTGGTCACCACGGGGGTCACCTTGGCGCCGAGTGCGACACGCCCGAAGCGTGAGAGGTCCAGAGTCACGGAGCGGGGGGCGGTTCCGCTGTTCACGTGCACCACGGTCGCTCCGCGCCCCGACTTGCGTACGGCGGCGACGCTGGAGGGGTCGTCGGCCTTCACGAAGTGGTCGCCGGGGCGGATGTGGTGGGTGAAGTTGCGCAGGGTGTGGAACTTGGTGTTGGCCCGGATCGGGCAGCTCTCCAGCGTGTCCTTGGCTGTGCAGTTGAACGGGATGTGGATGCTGCCCCAGTTCTTGCCGGCCTGTGCCTGGGGGATGGAGTCCTCCACGGGCTGCCACAACACCCAGGCGGACGGCTCCAGTTCACGGATGTCCTCGACGACCCGGGTGGCGATGCCGAGCCCCGGTTCCATGCCGGTGAAGTCGGTGCCGGTCCCCCAGGTGCCTTCGACCTCGCTCATCCAGAAGGGCCGGTCGGCGGCCTTGGCGCTGTCGCGGGCGCTGGTGCGCATGCCGGTGCCGTAGGTGTGCACGTTGAGCTGGTCGACGGCGGCCCGGGCGGAACTGTCGTAGGCGTTCCAGTTGCGGACGAAGATGCTCGGGTTGGTCTCGTCCATGGCGGAGACCGTGGCGCGGGTCTTGGCCTTGTCGAGGGCGCGGCGTACGGCCAGTACGACCTTCTGCTGGAGTTCCGGGCCGGCGTGGGCGCCCTCCTGGCGGCCGCCGGTGGGCTGTCCGTCGGGGCCGATCTGGGTGCCCCAGTAGTTGGTGTTGGGTTCGTTGAGCGGGGCGAGGGTGTCGAACTCGATGCGGTGCTTCTTCTCCAGTTGCTCCGTCACCTTGACCAGGTAGGCGGCGAAGTCGTCGACGCGGTCCGGCCGTATCTGGTCGGTGTTGGCGTCGAAGCCTCCCGAGACATAGCCGCTGACGGTCTGGAACCAGGGCGGCGAATTGCTGAAGGCCTCCCACTTGGTCACCTTGTTCTTGACCCGGTCCACCCACCAGCGCTGCCCCGGGTCGGCGGACCAGTCCCAGTGCTCGGGGTCGTCAGGGTTCCACCAGTCGGTGTCCTCCCGGGTGGTGCCCGCCGGGGCCTTCCAGAAGCCGTCCATCGTCGCGCCGACCTTCATGTAGTCCTTGCGGACGTCGGGCGCGTTGCCGCCGCCGATGTTGTAGCGCGCGATGTTGAGGCGGAGGCCGTCCTCGCCGAACAGCATGTCGGCGAGCTTCTGGCGGATGGGCTCCGGGTAGCGGCCCGTGATGTTGGCGAACCAGACGAGGCTCGTCCCCCATCCTTCGAACTCCTGCTGTCGGTAGGACGGGTCGATCCGTACCGTGACCGCGCTGCCGGGCGGTTCGGCGGCAGCGGCGGGAGGTGCCGCCAAGAGCCCCGCGCCGAACACCAAGGGGACGGTGAACGCCAAGGCCGGGGCGAGGCGTTGTCTGCTGGACATGGATTCCCTTCGGGAGCGAACAGAACCGCGCAGAACCAATCGAGTTTCCCGAATGTTTTAGGACGGTAATCAACACGTCAAGAGGGAGGGCGAGTTGGGAACCGACGCACACCCCTTGACGCGTTCCGCCTCGCCGCCCCAATAATGACCATCCATACGCCGTCCACATATCTAAACGACGTTCTCTGTTGTGCACGCGAGCGAGCACGGAGGCGCAGTGACCGGTTTACGCACCACCCGCAGTCGTCCGATCGTCGCCTCTCTCGCCGCCCTGCTCGCCGTCTCCGGCTGTTCGGTGGCCGGTGCCGACCCCATCGGCGGCGGTCCGGGCACCCTGCGCATCGTTCTGCCCGAGGAACCGCCGACCCTCGAACCCTGTGACGCCTCCCTGACCGCGACGGGCCGGGTCACCCGGTCCAACATCACGGAGGCACTCACCGAGCGCGAACCGTCCACCGGACGCCTGGAGCCCGCCCTCGCCACCAAGTGGACCCGGAATTCCGCCACTTCATGGACGTTCACCCTCCGCAGGGGCGTCACCTTCCACGACGGGAAGCCCTTCACGGCGGCCGCGGCCGCGTTCTCCGTCAAGCGCGCCACGGACTCGAAGATCGACTGCAACGTCGACGGCTACATCTTCGCGGACAGCGAGCTGACCGCCACCCCCGTCGACGACACCACGCTCCGGGTCACCACGGCGAAGCCGGACCCGATCCTGCCGCTGCGCCTGTCCTTCGTCGAGATCGTGCCGACGAGCACCGACCCCGACTCCCGGGTGCGGGAGCCGGTCGGCACGGGGCCCTACCGGATCGACGACTGGAACCAGGGCCGTCACCTGCGGCTCAAACGCTTCCCCGGCTACTGGGGCAAGGCCCCCGAGTTCGCGGCAGCCACCTACGTCTGGCGCGCCGAGGGCAGTGTGCGCGCGGCGATGGTGACGAACAACGAGGCGGACGTCGCGATCGGGCTCGCCCCCGAGGACGGGGCCGGTGACCGCGCGGTCGAGTTCGCCACCAACGAGGTGTCGTACCTGCGCATGGACGCCACGAAGCCGCCTCTGGACGACATCCGGATTCGACAGGCCGTCAACTACGCGATCGACCGTGAGGGCCTGGTCACCGCCGTCTTCGCGGGCCGGCCGACCGGGCAGCTCGTGTCGAAGGGCGTCACCGGCTACAACCCGGGCATCAAGCCATGGCCGTACGACCCGGACCGGGCCCGACGACTCGTCGCCGAGGCCCGGGCCGACGGAGTCCGCACCGGCACCACCCTCACCCTCATCGGCCGCAACGGCATCTACCCGAAGGCCGCCGAGGCGATGGAGGTGGTCCAGGACGGGCTGATCAAGGCCGGGCTGAAGGTCAGGATCAAGATGCTCGACGTCAACGCCTGGCTGGAGTACCTGCTGCGCCCCTTCCCCGCCGGCGACACCGGCCCCACCCTGCTCCAGGCCCAGCACGGCAACCAGGCGGGCGACGCCGCCTTCACGATGGGGCAGATCTACGGCAGTGAGGGCGCCCAGAGCAGCTACGGCACCGACGCGCTCGACACGCTCATCGAGGAGGCGCAGCTCGCCTCGGGCGGGAAACGGCAGAAGGCGTTCGCGGACGCGTTCAGTCATCAGAACGACGAGGTCGTCCGGGACGCCGTCATGGCCAACATGACCGGACTGCTGGCCCTCTCCCCCAAGGTCCGCTACCGGCCCGACTCGGCCACCAACGACGAGATGCGGCTCGCCGACATGCGCCGCGCGGACTGAGGGAGGACCTCACGTGCTGACCTTGCTGCGCCGCCGCGCGGTCTCCAGTGTCGTCCCGCTGCTCGTGGTGGTCCTCGGAGTCTTCTTCCTGGCCCGCCTCACCGGGGACCCCGCCAACCTGTATCTGCCGCTGAGCGCGACGCCCGAGATGCGGGCCGAGTTCGCCGCCCGCAACGGCCTGGACGACCCGCTGATCACCCAGTTCGGCGATTATCTAGCCCAGGTCGCCCACCTCGACTTCGGCGAGTCGCTGCGCACCGCCCAGCCGGCGGGCGAGGCCGTCCTGCGGGCCTTCCCCGCGACACTCCAACTGGCCGGCTGGACGATGCTGCTCGCCATCGTGGGCGCTGTGGTCATCGGCGCTCTGGCGGCCTACCGCCCGAACTCGGCGACCGACCGCATCGCGAGCTTCCTCTCCTCCACGGCCGCCAGCGTGCCCGACTTCTGGATCGCCATCATGGGCGTGCTGGTCTTCGCGGTCACCCTGGGCTGGCTGCCCACCTCCGGCACCAGCGGTGCGGCGGCGTGGGTGCTGCCCGTGGCCACGCTCTTCATCCGCCCGTTCGGCGTGCTGGTCCAGGTGGTGCGCGGCGCCATGGTCTCGGCACTGTCCGCCCCGTATGTGAAGGTGGCGCGCGGCAAGGGGGCCTCCGAACTCCGGGTGGTCTTCGGACACGCCCTGCGCAACGCCGCCGCACCGGCCCTGACCGTCGCGGGCGATCTGGCCGTGGGGCTGGTCAACGGGGCGGTCGTCGTCGAGACGATCTTCGGCTGGCCCGGCATCGGCAAGCTCATGATCGACTCGGTGCTGCAGCGTGACTTCGCGGTGCTTCAGGCGGCCGTACTCCTGACCGCTCTGGCGATCTTCGCCCTCAACATCCTGGTCGATCTCTGCCACGCGCTCCTCGACCCGCGGGTACGGCAGCGGGCGGCGGCATGAGCCAAGGACGGGACATGCTTCAGAAGGCCACATCCCAGACGGACGCCACGACCGTACGGCGACGGTGGTTCGCCCTGCTGCTCCGGGACCGGTTCGCCTGCGCGGCCGCCCTGCTCCTGCTCCTGGTCGCGCTGAGTGCCGTACTGGGGCCGCTCCTGGCCGGGGACCTGGCGACGCGCCAGAACCTCCGTGCCCCGGGCCGGCCGCCCTTCAGTCTCGACCACGGCTGGGCCTTCGTCCTCGGCAGCGACTCCCTCGGCCGGCCCGTCGCCGCGCGGCTGCTGGCCGCGGCCGGCACGACCCTGTCCGTGGCCGTGCCCGCCGTGCTGTGCTCGCTGGTCATCGGCTCGGTGTGGGGCATGTGGGCGGGCTACCACGGCGGTTGGCGCGAGAGTGTGTCGCTGCGGGTGGCCGACGTGATCCTCAGCTTCCCCTCGCTGCTGCTGGCCGTGGTCGTGCTGTATGTGTTCTCGCCGAGTGCGGCGAGCATCGTGCTGGTGCTGGCCGTCGCCCGGATCCCCGTGTATCTGCGCACCGCCCGGGCCGAGGCGGCGGAGTTGCGCAGCCGGCTGTTCATGGACGCGGCCCGGACCTTCGGCACGGGCAGTTGGGCGGCCATCCGGCGCCATGTCGCGCCGAGCGTGCTGCCCACGCTGCTGACCGTCGCCGCGCTCGACTTCTGCTTCGTGATGCTGGCCGAGTCGTCGCTGAGCTTTCTGGGCATCGGTATCCAACCGCCCGATGTGAGCTGGGGGTTGATGGTGGCCCAGGGGCGGCAGGAGTTGCAGAGCGCGTGGTGGATCGCGCTCTTTCCGGGGCTCGCGATCGTCGTCACGACCGTGTCGGCGACCGTTCTCGCTTCCTGGGCCAGGCTGACGACGGATCCGGGGCAGCGGTGGCGGCGGGGGCTGGGGCGGCGTTCCCGGGGGCCGCGTACGACGGGCCGAGGCGGGGTCGGAGTCGGGGTCGGAGTCGGGGTCGGGGTCGGGGTCGGGGTCGGCAAGGATGCCGTGGCGGGGGACGCGGCCGGTGTCCTGGTCGTGGACGACCTGTCCGTCGACGTGCACACTCCCGCCGGGCCGGTCTCCGTCGTCCGCGGCGTGAGCTTCGCCGTGCGGTCGGGCGAGACGCTGGCGCTGCTGGGCGAGTCGGGCTGCGGCAAGAGCATGACCGCACACGCCGTCGCCGGTCTGCTCGACCCGGTCGCGGAGGTGGTGGGCGGGCAGGTCCGGCTCGACGGCGAGGACCTGCTCGGACTGGGAGCACGGGCCAGGCGGCGACTGGCCGGGCCGGGTCTGGCCATGGTCTTCCAGGACGCGCTCAGCGCCCTCAACCCCGTCCACACGGTCGGAGCGCAGCTCGCGGAGCCCTTCCGGATCCACGAGGGCATGTCCCGGCGGGCGGCGCGGGCCAGGGCGGTGGAGCTGATGGAACGCGTGGGCATCCCGGAGGCCCGCTCCCGGGCGGACGCCTATCCGCACCAGTTCTCGGGAGGCATGCGGCAGCGCCTGCTCATCGCGACGGCGGTCGCCCTGCGGCCCAAGGTCCTGATCGCCGACGAGCCCACCACGGCCCTGGACGTCACCGTGCAGGCGCAGATCATGGACCTGCTCGGCGAGTTGCGGGGCGAGCAGCGGACGGCGCTCGTCCTCATCACGCACGATCTCGGGCTCGCCGCCGAGCACGCCGACCGGGTCGCCGTCATGTACGCGGGGACGGTCGTGGAGACCGGGCCGGTGGCCGAGGTCTTCGCCCGTCCCCACCACCCCTACACCCGCGGCTTGTTGGATTCGGTACCGGCCGAGCAGCACCGGGGCTCCCGACTGACGTCGATTCCCGGGAGCCCGCCGGACCCGGCCGAGGTACCGGCCGGCTGTGCCTTCCGTACGCGCTGTCCCCTGGCCCGTGAGCGGTGTGTGACCCACCGGCCGGTGCTGACCAGCACCGGGACCGGCCGGGCCGCCGCCTGCCACTTCGGGAAGGAACTGGCCGATGCCTGAACGCGCGACCCTGCTGGAGGCCGCCGGTCTGGCCAAGAGCTTCACCGTCCGGCGGACCTTGCGCGGCGGCACCCGGCTACGGGCGCTGGACGGGGTGGACCTGTCCCTCGGGCGCGGGGAGGCCCTCGGCCTGGTCGGCGAGTCCGGCTGCGGCAAGTCCACGCTGGCCAGGATTCTCCTGCTGCTGGAGCGGCCCGACGCGGGCACCGTGCGGTACGAGGGCGTCGACCCGTTCGCGTTGTCGGGTGCGGAGCTGCTGGCCTGGCGGCGGAAGGTGCAGATGGTCTTCCAGGATCCGTTCGGTTCGCTCGATCCCCGCCTCAGCGCGGCGGATCTCATCGGGGAGCCCTGGCTGACCCATCGCGGTCTCGTGCCCCCTTCGCGGCGGGCGGCGCGCGTGGGCGAGCTGCTGGAGATGGTCGGGCTGCGCGCCTCGGACGCGGGCCGCCATCCGCACGAGTTCTCCGGCGGTCAGCGGCAGCGGATCGGTATCGCCCGGGCCCTGGCGCTGGAACCCGAGGTGATCGTCTGCGACGAGCCCGTCTCCGCGCTGGACCTGTCGGTGCAGGCGCAGGTGCTCAACCTGCTGTGCGACCTGCGGGACGAACTCGGGCTGTCGTACGTGTTCATCTCGCACGACCTGTCCGTGGTGCGGCATCTCGCCGACCGGGTCGCCGTGATGTACCTCGGGGGGATCGTGGAGACGGGCCCGACGGAGGAGGTCTACGAGCGGCCTCGCCACCCGTACACGGAGGCGCTGCTGTCGGCGGCCCCTTCGCCTCTGGCCGGCAGCGGGCGGCGCCGACGCCAACGCGTCGTGCTGACCGGCGAGATCCCGTCTCCCACCGACCCACCGTCCGGCTGCCGGTTCCGGACCCGGTGCCCTCGGGCGCGGGACCTGTGCGCCGAAGCCGTACCCGAACCGCCGCGCGGTGCGCTCGTCCACGGTGCGGCATGCCACTTCCCGCTGGAGGAGACACCCCCGGTCCCGGTCTGACGGGCGGTGTCATGCGACGACGATTGGCTTCCAACCGCCGGTAGGTCAGGCCTTCCTGTTCCATAAGCCGTCGCGGGCAGGCCACGACCACGGACACGTGGAAGGGGGCCCCGCCGCAGCAGGGCCCCCTTCCACGCGCTCAGTGTTTGAAGACGTCCTTGGTCTTCTCCTTGGCCTGCCGGGCGTCTCCCTTGGACTGCTCCGCCCGGCCCTCGGCCGTCAGCCGCTCGTTACCCACCGCACGGCCGATCGTCTCCTTGGCCTTTCCCTTGGCCTGCTCGGCCTTCGCCTTGGACTTCTGCTCTCCAGCCACGATTCACTCACTCCAAGTCGTGTCCGACTTCGGGGTCACCTGCCGAGTGACCGCGGGAGCGACGGTCAAACGTACGTCAGGACCGGAGTGATCTACGACGATACGGTCACGGTGCGTTTCGAGGCATCTTCGGTGGGTCAGCACGGTCCGGGTCTCTGTGCCCGGGTGAACCCGCTGCTCCGCTCCACTTTCGCCACATGCAGCGTGTAGGTCTCGTACCACTGGGCCTGCCCACGCTGCTGTGCCGCGCGGTGCTCGGGGTCGGCCCGCCACTCCGTGAGGGCCTCGGCGTCGCGGAAGTAGCCGACGGTGATGCCGAGCCCGCCAGGAGTCTGGGCGTGATCCATGCCCAGGAACCCGGGGACGTCCTTCACCAGGTCTTCCATGCGTGCGGCGGTCTCGCTGTAGCCGCTCTGGTCCTGGGTTCGCACCGTGGTGAAGACAGCCACGTAGTAAGGGGGTTCGAAAGCCTCGACGGGCGTGACAGGTGCTTCGGAGTGGTCGGCCATGGCGTCAATGTAGGACAGGGTGCCCCGGCGATCCGGCTCACCTGCGGCGGACCGCGTAGCCCAGGTACGCCACCACCGGACTGCCCTCCGGCTCGAGCGCCATGTCGACGAGCTCGGGCAGCTGATCGTCGGTCAGCGTGCCACGCCTGCGCCCGCGCGTCGCGCGCACCAGCCCGCGTACGTCACGCGGCCTGAACGCCGAGACGTCCCGCGCGGACAGCCCCGCCCGGCCGAGGGACCCGGCAAGCTCCCCGGGCGCCGAGGTAGATGAGGCGGGACACGAGGGTGCGGTTCACGGTGTCGTAGACGAAGGCCCCGCCAGGGCGCAGCACACGCGCCACCTCCCGGAGGACCGTGTCCGGCCGGTCGGTGATCTCGAGGGTGTCGGCGCAGTACACGAGGTCGAAGGAGCCGTCCGGGATGTCGATGTCTCATGCCGATCGGACGACCGCCTCGGGCCACAGTAGGCCGGGCGTAGCCTTCGGCGGCGTGTCCGGGCGGCGGTGCGAGGGGAGGGCCGTCGGCGCTGCTCACACTGGGCGAATGCCCGACGCGTCCGAAGCCCTCGCGACCGATGCCCGGCAGGTGGCCGTCATGACCGTCCTCACCCTGCTGGCCGGTGCCGTCGACGCCGTCAGCTTTCTGACGATGGGGGACGTGTTCTGCTCGCTGGTGACCGGGAACGTGCTCTTCCTGTCCTTCGCGCTCGCCGGTGAGGGTGCTGTCCCGGTGGCGCGGCCCGCCATCGCGATCGGCGCGTTCTTGGCCGGGGCGGCGAGCGCGGCCGTCGTGCTGAAGTGGCTCGCGGAGCGGGGCAGGGCGTGGTTCCAGGCCGGGCTCGTCAGCGAGGCCGTGCTGCTGGTGTGCGCCGGGGCGCTGACCCTGTGGCAGCACGGCACCGAGGCGGCCGCCGACGCCGGTTCCGATCACGGCGTCGTCGCCCTCGTCGCGCTGGCCATGGGGGTGCGTACGTCGACCGTGCTGCGGGTCCACGTGCCGGGAATGCCGACGCTGCTGAGCCAGATCGCCATCACCGAACTCATCAACGACGTGCTGAAGCACCCTCGGGCGGCGCTGCTCGGGATGTCGCCCAGGCAGCGGCTGGCCCGGACGCGGTGGACTGCCACGGCGGGCGGGATCTTCGTCGGCGGGGTGCTGGGCACACTGCTGCTGGTGCCCCTGGGCACCGGGCGGGCGCTGCTCGTCATCGCGGCGGTGGTACTGCTCCTCGCGGCGGCCACGCTGGCCGTGCCGCGGCCGGGGGACGGGACGGGGCAGGACCTCAAGGGTCCTTAGACGCCCGGGGACGCCCGGTGGACGCCCGGTGACCGCGGCGTCTCGGCTCACGTCAGTGGCAGCACGCGTCGTCCTTCTGAGGGCCGGGCCCCGTGTCCAGGCGGCAGAAGCAGGACGCCTCGACGGGGACGTCGGCCAGCGCGGTCGCCATTTTCAGTTGCTGGGCGACGAGGGCCGCCTCGCCGGTCTTGCCCGTTCGGATGAGGCATTCGTGGAAGCCGTGCAGGGACCAGACGTTGCCGGGGTGCTGTTGGGCGCGGGGCAGGGTGGCGTCGAGGCCGAGGTCCGCGCGGTAGACGGCCTCGGCCTCCGTCACGCGGCCCTGTTCCAGCAGCAGGGCGCCGTAGGCGTGGCGGGTGGGCTGCATCCAGCCCCACGGCTCGTCGTAGGGGAGGCTGTCGTCCAAGTCGATGGAGCGTTCCAGGGCGGCGAAGGCGAGGTCGTGGTTGCCCCGGCGGTATTCGAGCTCTCCGTCGAGCATGGCCGACGCGATGGCGAGGATGTCGTGGCAGGTGTTGTTGAACAGCATCCGCGTCTCGGGCACCCGGCGCACCGCCTCGCGGAAGAGCTCGCGCTCGGCCTCCGCGGGGCCGATCTCGCCGGTGGCCGAGAGGGCGACGCCACGGGCGTAGTGGCGCATGGCGGTGGTGACCGCGTAGAACTCGGGGTCGGCGGGGGCGGGCAGGGCGAGGATGTCGGTCCAGCGGCCGAAGCGGATCAGCACATGGACGCGCATGGCCAGGAAGCCCTCGAGCCAGTCGGCCATCGGGGGGCTCGGCACGCGGAGGAGGTCTTCGGGGACGGCCGCTTCGAGCTGGGCGGCGGTGTCGAGGGCGACCTGTGCCTGGCCGAGGAACATGGCCCCGTAGATCTTGAAGTGGTAGTTGTGCGCCCGGTAGAGGGTGTAGAAGTTCATCGCGCCGGCGCGCCGGTGGTACTTCTCGTCGACGGCGATGGCCTCGCTGTTCGCCGCGACGACCCGGCGGTAGTCGCCGCACAGGACGTCTAGGTGCGAGGGCATGTGGTGCAGGTGCCCGGCGTCGGGCACGATGCCGCGCAGGCGGTCGGCGACGGTGAGCGCCTGCTCCGGCGTCGGGGACATCTCCATCAGGTGGATGTACAGGTGCAGCACCCCCGGATGTCCCACTCCGGCTTCCGTGGCGAGGGCGCCGTCGAGGACGGCCTTGGCCTCCATGGTCCGGGCGCCCTCGGCCGGCTGCCCGGTCCTCAGGTCCCACAGCTGCCACGGTGTGAGGTTCATCAGGGCGTCGGCGTGGAGGGTGGCGATGTCCGGGTCGTGGGGTGCCAGTTCGTAGACCGTGCGCATCGCGTCCGCGTACGGCTCGTTCCAGACCGAGCAGTCCTCGACGGCTTCCGACTGCGGATAGCGGGCGCGGAGCGCGGAGATCAGGGCCTGTTCGACGGGGGTTGCGTGGTGGGCCTCGTCGTGGGCCTGTTCGACGGCGGTGTGGGTGCGTTCGACCGTTCGCACCAGCTCGTCGTCGTCGAAGAATTCCCAGGGCTTGTTGTAGTTCGGTCCGAGCGCGTAGGCGATGCCCCAATACGCCATCGCGCACTCCGGGTCGGCCTCCGCGGCCTTTTCGAAGCAGGCGACGGCTTCCTCGTGATGGAAGGCGTACGTCCACAGCAGACCGCGATCGAACCAGAGCTGAGCTGCGGAGGAAGACGTGGTGACGGGACGGCTGTAGGTACCGAGGTCGTAGTAATCGTCCATGGTCATCTCCTGGATTATCGGCCCGACCCGGTGAGAATAGCGGCCGCGGACATCCTCTCGAGCTTCAACCAATTCTGCGTATTACCAGACCACCACCCTTTACCAGACCACCACCCTTGGTTCGATAAGTCGAACGGGCATCGTTGTGGGCATGACTGACTTCCCGAGTTTTCCGCCCGGCTTCGTGTTCGGGGCGGCCACCGCCGCGTACCAGATCGAGGGTGCGGCGCAGGAGGACGGCCGTGGGCCGTCGATCTGGGACACCTACTGCCGCACCCCCGGCCTGGTGGCGAACGGGGACAGCGGCGATGTGGCCTGTGATCACTACCACCGGTATCCGCAGGACGTTGCGCTGCTGCGCGAGCTCGGCGTGGACTCCTACCGGTTCTCGATCGCCTGGCCGCGTATCGTCCCGGCCGGGTCCGGGCCGGTGAATCCCAAGGGGCTGGACTTCTACTCACGGCTGGTCGACGAACTGCTCGCGGCCGGCATCGAGCCCGCGGCCACGCTCTACCACTGGGATCTGCCGCAGGCCCTGGAGGACCGCGGTGGCTGGCGGACACGGGAGACCGCCGAGCGGTTCGGCGAGTACGCGGCCGTCGTCGCCGGGCATCTGAGCGACCGGGTGCCGCGCTGGATCACCCTCAACGAACCGTGGTGCAGTGCCTTCCTCGGCTACTCCGTCGGCCGGCACGCCCCGGGCGCCCGCGAGGGCCGGGGCGCGCTCGCAGCGGCCCATCATCTGCTGGTCGGGCACGGCCTCGCCGTGCAGGCGTTGCGGGCGGCCGGTGTACGCGAGGCGGGCATCACCCTCAACCTCGACCGCATCCTCCCCGCCACCGGCTCCCCCGCCGACCGGTCGGCCGTCACCCGTGCGGACACCCTGCACAACCTGGTGTGGACCGAGCCGATCCTGGCGGGCCGCTACCCGGCCGCCGAGGAGGAGACCTGGGGCGGGTTGATCACCGGCCAGGACTTCCGGCGGGACGGCGACCTGGAGCTGATCTCCCAGCCGCTGGACTTCATGGGCATCAACTACTACCGGCCGCTCGTCGTCGCCGACGCCCCGCACCGCGAGAGCGACCCGACGCTGCGGGTGGCGACCGACAACCGCTATGAGGAGGTTCGGCTGCCCGGGGTGCGGCACACCGCCATGGGCTGGCCCGTCGCGCCCGGCACGTTCACGGATCTGCTGGTGGCGCTCAAGGAGCGCTACGGCGAGGCCCTGCCGCCCGTCCACATCACCGAGAACGGCTCGGCGGAGGACGACGAGGTGAGTGCCGACGGGGCCGTCCACGACAGCGACCGGGTCGCCTACCTGCGCGACCATCTCACCGCGCTGCGGGCCGCGATGGACGCCGGGGTGGACGTCCGCGGCTACTACGTGTGGTCCCTCCTGGACAACTTCGAGTGGGCCTTCGGCTACGACAAGCGCTTCGGCATCGTCCGCGTCGACTACGCCACGCAGCGGCGGACACCGAAGGACAGCTACCACTGGTACCGGGCCATGATCGCCGCGCAGCGGCCGTGACGGCCCGGTCGGAGAAAATCATCTTGTCGTTCCATCGGGGGCATGTGCGCAAGAGGCTGGCACCGGCCAACTCCCGCTCCCTAGGATGTACTTCCTGTCCAGCCAGTCCGTTGGCGCGGCGCCTTGCAGGGGGAACGATGCACTCCGAGAAGCAGTTGTCCACCGAGATCGACGCGACCGTGCCGACGGCAGCGCGCATGTACGACCACTATCTGGGCGGCAAGGACAACTACGCGGCGGACCGCGCCGCCTGCGAGGAGCTCGACAAGGTCGTGCCCAGCACGCGGCGCCTGGCCCTGAACAACCGGCGTTTCCTCCAGCGCGTCGTGCGGACCCTGTCCGAGGAGTACGGCATCCGGCAGTACCTGGACCACGGCTCAGGCCTGCCGACGCAGGACAATGTGCATCAGGTCGCCCAGCGCATCGACCCCACGACCCACGTGGTGTACGTCGACAACGACCCGATGGTGCTGGTCCACGGGCGTGCGCTGCTGGAGCAGGACGAGCGCACCACCGTGATCCACGCGGACATGCGCGAGACCGACCTGATCTTCGATCACCCCGACACCAAGCGGCTGATCGACTTCTCCGAGCCGGTGTGTGTGCTCTTCAACTCGGTGTTCCACTGCATCCCGGACAGCGACACCGACGGGCCGCTCGCGGTGGCCCGCCGCGTCCGGGAGCGGCTCGCGCCCGGCAGTTTCCTGGTGATGTGCCAGCTGGTCAGCGAGGACGCCGAAGTACGTGACTTCGTCACGAACTTCATGGATCAGGCCACCCAGGGGCACTGGGGGCGCGTGCGTGAGCCGAAGGACGTCGAGACGTACTTCGAGGAGCTGGAGATCCTGCGGCCGGGCCTCGTGGAGGTGTCCACCTGGCGTCCGGACACCGAGGTGGCGCCGCGTCAGCTCACGCACGAGTGGATCGAGTTCGGCGGCGTGGGTCGGATTCCGCTGGAGAACTAGCGGGCCCGTCGCTCCGAGGAGTGCCTCGCGCAGGACACCGGTCGTCCCGCGGGAGGCATCCGCACGTCACGGGTAGCGCTGCTCCATCGTCTGACGCAGCAGTTCCAGGGAGTCTCGGGGCTTGAGCGCCTCGTCCGCGAGCCGGTCCAGCGCGATCCGGTACTGCTCCGTCTCGTCGCGGTCCTCGAGGAAGTTCGCGCTCTTGATGTGCTCCAGGTAGACCACGTCGGGCAGGTCGAGTCCGCCGAAGCGCAGATACGTGACGGGGATGGCCGGCGCCGAGGCGTTCGTGACGCTCAGCGGCACGATCTGCACCGTCACATTCGGCCGTTCGGCCATCTCGACGAGGTGGGCGAGCTGTTCCCGCATCACATCGGTGCTGCCCAGGACGCGCAGCAGCACGGACTCGTCGATCATCGCCCACAGTTGTGGGGCCTCCTGGCGCAGCAGCAACCGGGCTCGGTGCATGCGGAGTTCGACGCGCCGCTCCACCTCGCCGGCCGGTGCGTTCGGCAGACCGCGCTCCACCACGGCCCTGGTGTAGGCGGGAGTCTGCAACAGGCCCGGCACATACTGGATCTCGAAGGTCCGGATGGTGGCGGCGGCCTCCTGGAGTCCGACCAGCCGGTCGAACCACTCGGGCATCAGCCGCTTGTCGTAGCGCTGCCACCAGCCCGGCTCTCCGGCCCGCTGCAGCAGCTTGAGCAGCACCGACGCCTCGTAGTCGTCGGTGTTGTACTGCCGCAGCAGCGCGCGGACGTCGTTCTCCGTCGGCGGGCGGCGGCCCTTGCCCGACTCGATGCGGGACAGCTTCGCGGGACTGAACCCGACAGCGCGTGCCGCCTGGTCCTGAGCGAGCCCGGCGTCCTCGCGGAAGCCGGCGAGCTGCACACCGACCAGCATCTTCAGCAGAGTCGGCGCCGGCTCGGGCCTGTCCAGGTAGGGTTCGAGACGGGAGATGCGATGCGACGCGGCGGACATCCTGACTCCCAGCAGACCGGCACAAGGACGACTAACACTATCGCACCGGCGGGGCGTCTCCGCATGTGCCCGCAAGCACCCTTCAGAAGTAGAGAGTTGGGCTCCGCTACAGCAGGTGGTCGAACTCGCCGTCCTTGGCCCCGGCCAGGAACGCCGCCACCTCCGCCGCCGTGTAGACGAGCGCGGGCCCGTCGGGATCACGGGAGTTGCGCATCGCGATCCCGCCGTCGACGAGAGGGGCGACCTCGACGCAGTTGCCCTCGGCGTTGCTGTGCCGGCTCTTGATCCAGCGGGCGTCCAACTCGCTGGCCCGCACTCCGTTCCGCATTGGCACCGCAGTCTCCTTGCTGTTCTCGTACCCCGCCGCGCACGGTGTGCCCGGCCGTCCAGCCGAGACCGGCCGCATCCCTCGGCCGCACTCGTCCCGGCTTGCGTACCCACAACGGCTTGAATTTCACGCAATTTCTCGTGCAATTGCACGCGAGCGCCGTCAGCGTGGATAATAGCTGCGGCGTCAACCCCTGTGCTGACGCCCCGTCCTGACGTCGCATCGGGGAGATGCCGTGTCATCACCTGCGCAGCACGTGCTCCGGCCGCCGAGCGGGGCCGGAGCACACACGAGCGCAGCCTGCACGAGCCGCGGTCTCCCGCCCGGCCCGCACACGCTGACGCCGTACGGGATCGCCCCGACGCCGGAGACGAGGCAGCTGCCCTCCGGCGCCCTGGCCGCCTCGGCCACCCTGCGCGTCGAGTGCGGCCTGGAGGGATTCGCGCGAGCCCGCTCCTTCACCCGCGACACCCTGCACCTCTGGTCGCTCGACCACTGCCGCGAAGACGCCACCCTCGTCGTCACCAAACTCACCGCCAACGCCGCGACGCACGCGGCGCCGGGGACATCGGGTGCGCCGGAGGTCCGGCTCGGATTCCGCCTGAACCCCACCCATCTGCTGGTCACCGTCTCCGACCCCGACGACCATCCGCCCGTGCACAGACCCGCCGCCGGCTCCGCTCTCGAGGAGCACGGCCGGGGCCTGCGCATCGTCGACGCCCTGTCCGAGGAGTGGGGCTGGACCCCCCATCCCCCGGCGGGCAAGACGGTCTGGGCGAGGTTGTCGACCTCTCCCCCCATCTGACACGACTGCCGCGGAAAGGCCCCTCGCCATGCGCAGCGCTTCGACGGAACACCCGAGCAGCGAGCGCCCACAGCGCCCGGACACCCCGACCGGCGTGGCCCGGGCCACGCCGCTCACGGCACTGGACCGCGTGCCGTGGGGCGACATCCAGGACTCCACGGGCTCGGCGGCCGCCATTCCCGTCCTGCTCAGCGGCATCGCCTGGGGTGACGCCGACACGGCCCGGTCCGCACTCGACGACCTGCGGAAACGGATCTGCCAGTTCGGTTTCGTCGTGGAGCAGGCCACCGCCGCCACGGTTCCGTTCCTGTGGGAACTGGCGAAGCAGCCGCAGGTGACCTGCCGTGCCCAGATCATCCGGCTACTCAAGAACATCGCCGACGCCCGGCAGTGGGAGAGCACCGCCGCCGTCTATCCGAAGCTGCTGAACCATCGGGAGAACCCGGTGGTCTGGGAGCGTGCGGCGCGCCAGGCGGTGCGTGCGCGGCGCGGAGAGCTCGGCCGGCTGATGGACGACGAGGACACGGAGATCGCCCGGGCCACGAACGAGCTCGCGCGCTCCCTGGGAGCCTGAGCCCCGGCGACTTGAGGGCCGGCGACTTGGGGGCCGGCGAGATTTTGCGGAAGGTTTCCGATCGGGCCAAGGTGGGTGTGCGGGCCCGGCCGTAGGGCGGCTCCCCTGTGCTCATGGCGCGGGGAGACGTGACGAAACGGTGAGGGCCCCCTGTCACCATGGGTGATGCCCCTCGCCTCGCGGGTCCGGGCAGTGTAGACATGGGCACATGGTCCGACTCTTGGGTCGATCCGGGACTCGATCGCCCCTGCGGCCCGGCGCTGCGCCGTCCGCACGGCAGCGGCGGGAGGCGGGTTCGTCGCGGTGGCATCCGATGGCGGGGCTGCGATCGGTCGTGGGCGGACGCAGCGTCGCCGGACAGGTGTTCCTGCTCGTCGTGGTGATCGTGCTGCTGCTGGTGGTGGCCGCGGTGGTGGCGCTGGTCCTGCAGGTACGGCACGACACGACCCAGGAGGCCCGTAACCGTTCACTCGCCGTCGCGGAGACCTTCGCCAACGCGCCGGGCACGGTCGAGGCGCTGGAGGGCCCCGATCCCACGGCGGTGCTCCAGCCGCGTGCCGAGGCCGCCCGCGAGCAGTCGAAGGTCGACTTCATCGTCGTCATGAACACCGACGGCATCCGCTACACCCATCCCAAGCCGGACCGCATCGGCAAACAGTTCGTCGGGAACATCGCCCCCGCGCTCGCCGGGGAGTCGGTGACCGAGCAGATCCAGGGCACGATCGGGCACCTCGTGCAGGCCGTGGTACCGGTGAAGGACCCGGACGGCAAGGTCGTGGGCGTGGTGTCGGCGGGGATCACGACGGAGAACGTCGGCGGCACCGCCGACCGTCAGCTCCCGCTCGTACTGGCCGCCGCCGCGGTGGCCCTCGCCCTGGCGACGGCGGGCGCCGCGCTGGTGAGCCGCCGGCTGCTGCGCCAGACCCATGGGCTCGGGCCGCACGAGATGACCCGGATGTACGAACACCACGACGCCGTGCTGCACGCCGTGCGCGAGGGCGTGCTCATCCTCGACGGCTCGGGCACCCTGCTGCTCGCCAACGACGAGGCGCACCGCCTGCTCGGGCTGCCCTCCGACGCCGAGGGCCGGCACATCCTCGGCCTGGGGCTCGACCCCGGCACCGCCGATCTGCTGGCCTCCGGGCGCGTCGCCACGGACGAGGTGCACCTCGTCGGGGACCGGCTCCTGGCCGTCAACCAGCGGACCACGGAGAGCGCGGGCGGCCCGCCCGGCAGCGTCGCCACGCTGCGGGACTCCACGGAACTGCGTGCCCTGTCCGGCCGGGCCGAGACCGCGCGGGAGCGGCTCAACATGCTGTACGACGCCGGGGTGGGCATCGGGACGAGCCTGGACGTCACCCGTACCGCCGAGGAGCTGACCGAACTGGCCGTGCCCCGGTTCGCCGACTTCGTCACCGTGGACCTGTTCGACTCGGTGCTGGGCGGCGGGCAGCCGAACGCCGCGGCCGCGCTGAGCCGTACGGCGCTGAGCGGGATCCGCAAGGACGCTCCGCTCTACCCCGTCGGTGAGCGGATCAGGTTCGTCGACTCCTCCCCGCAGGGCCACAGCCTCGACACCGGGCGGGCCGTCCTGGAACCCCGGCTGGGCGAGGCCCCCGGCTGGCAGGCGCAGGACCTCGAGCGCTCCGCGCAGATCGTGGAGTACGGCATCCACTCCCTGATCACCGTGCCGCTGCGGGCCGGCACCCTGGTGCTGGGCGTGGTCAGCTTCTGGCGCTTGGAGAAGCCGGAGCCCTTCGACGCGGACGAGCTGGTCCTGGCGGAGGAGCTGGTCGCACGCGCCGCCGTCTCGATCGACAACGCGCGCCGCTACACCCGCGAGCACAGCATGGCCGTGACGCTCCAGCGGAGCCTGCTCCCCCGGAACCTGCCCGAGCAGGGAGCGCTGGAGATCGCCTACCGCTATCTGCCGGCACAGGCCGGGGTGGGCGGCGACTGGTTCGACGTACTGCCGCTGTCAGGGGCCCGGGTCGCGCTGGTGGTCGGGGACGTCGTCGGCCACGGGCTGTACGCCGCGGCCACGATGGGGCGGCTGCGGACCGCCGTGCACAACTTCTCCGCCCTCGACCTCCCGCCGGACGAACTCATCGCCCTGCTGGACGAGTTGGTCGGCCGCATCGACCAGGACGAGACCGAGGAGGACGGCAGCGCCCCGGTCACCGGCGCGACCTGCCTGTACGCCGTCTACGACCCTGTCTCCCGGCGCTGCACCGTCGCGCGGGCCGGGCATCCGCCCCCGGCGCTGATCCATCCCGACGGCAGTGTCGAGTTCCCGGAGGTGCCGGCCGGTCCCCCGCTCGGGCTCGGCGGTCTGCCGTTCGAGACGGCGGAGCTGGAGCTGGCCGAAGGGAGCCGGCTGGTGCTCTACACCGACGGGCTGGTCGAGGACCGGGAGCGGGACATAGACGTCGGCCTGGACATGCTGCGCGAGGCCCTGAGCCGGGCGGGCGAGTCCCCGGAGGACACCTGCCGGGAGGTGCTGGACTCGCAGCTCACGGCCCGGTCCAGCGACGACATCGCCCTGATCGTCGCGCGCACCCGGGCGCTCGCCGCCGACCAGGTCGCCGAGTGGCCGGTGCCTGCCGACCCGGCGGCCGTGGGCGAGGTGCGGGCGGCGGTCACCCGGCAGCTCACCGAGTGGGGGCTGGACGAGCTGTCGTTCACCACCGAGCTCATCCTGAGCGAGCTGGTCACCAACGCGCTCCGGTACGGTGACGGCCCCATCCATGTACGGGTGCTGCGCGACCGCAACCTGATCTGCGAGGTGTTCGACAGCAGCAGCACCTCGCCGCATCTGCGGTACGCGACGATGACGGACGAGGGCGGTAGGGGCCTGTTTCTCGTCGCCCAGCTCGCGGAGCGCTGGGGGACGCGCTATCTGCCCGCCGGGAAGGTGATCTGGGCGGAGCAGCCGCTCCCATAAGCGGCACTTGGAGGTGCTCATAAAGTTGGCTTATGAGCTCATAGACCGGACCCGCGTACCGACTTAGGCATGCCTTAGTTTAGGCTTCCCGACGAGATCGCTTGTCGCCGCTCGAAGGGAACCTGACCATGCCCCGCCCCCTGCGGGTAGCCATCGTCGGATCCGGCCCCGCCGGGATCTACGCCGCTGACGCCCTGCTCAAGTCCGAGGTGGCCGCCGACCCCGGTGTGTCCATCGACATCTTCGAGCGCATGCCGGCGCCGTTCGGACTGATCCGCTACGGCGTGGCGCCGGACCACCCGCGGATCAAAGGCATCATCACGGCCCTGCACCAGGTCCTCGACAAGCCGCAGATCCGGCTCTTCGGCAACGTGGACTACCCCTCCGACATCAGCCTGGACGACCTGCGGGCGTTCTACGACGGTGTGATCTTCGCCACCGGCGCGACGGCCGACCGCGCGCTGCCCCTGCCCGGCATCGAGCTCGACGGCTCGTACGGCGCCGCGGACTTCGTGTCCTGGTACGACGGCCACCCGGACGTCCCGCGCACCTGGCCGCTGGAGGCGGAGAAGGTCGCCGTCCTCGGCGTCGGCAATGTCGCCCTCGACATCGCGCGTGTCCTGGCCAAGACGGCGGACGAGCTGCTGCCGACGGAGATCCCGGCGAACGTCTACGAGGGTCTGAAGGCCAACCGGGCCAAGGAGATCCACGTGTTCGGCCGCCGGGGCCCGGCGCAGGCGAAGTTCAGCCCGATGGAGCTGCGGGAGCTGGACCACTCCCCCAACATCGAGGTCATCGTCGACCCCGAGGACATCGACTACGACGAGGGCTCGATCGCCACCCGGCGCGGCAACAAGCAGGCCGACATGGTCGCCAAGACGCTGGAGAACTGGGCGATCCGCGACGCCGGCGACCGGCCGCACAAGCTCTTCCTGCACTTCTTCGAGTCGCCGGTCGAGGTTCTCGGCGAGGACGGCAAGGTCGTCGGTCTGCGCACCGAGCGCACGGAGCTCGACGGCACGGGCAACGTCAAGGGCACCGGCACCTTCAACACCTGGGACGTCGGCGCGGTCTACCGTGCGGTGGGCTACCTGTCCGACAAACTCCCCAAGCTTCCCTGGGACATCGACTCCGGCACCGTGCCCGACGAGGGCGGGCGGGTCATGCAGGAGTCCGGCGAGCACCTGCAGTCCACGTACGTCACCGGCTGGATCCGGCGCGGCCCCGTGGGCCTCATCGGGCACACCAAGGGCGACGCCAACGAGACGGTGTCCAACCTGCTGGACGACTACGCGAACGGCCGGCTCCAGACGCCCGCCACCCCCGCTCCCGAGGCCGTGGACGCGTTCCTCGCCGAGCGGAACGTCCGCTTCACCACCTGGGACGGCTGGTACAAGCTGGACGCCGCGGAGAAGGCGCTGGGTGAGCCGGAGGGCCGTGAGCGCGTGAAGCTCGTCGAGCGCGAGGACATGCTGCGGGCGAGCGGCGCCTGACGCCCGTCCTGTAGGCCTGTGGGGCGGGTCCGGTGGCAATGTCACCGGACCCGCCCTTATGCGTGCTTGAAGCGTGTACGATCCGGATGCTTCACCGAATCATCACGCGGCCTTCACAAGAGGGCCTTGCAAGGGGGGACGAACGTCCATGCACATACGCCTTGTCGCCACCACGGCGGCCGTTGCCGGAGCCCTGATCGCCCTGACGGCGGTTCCGGCCCAGGCTGCCGAGTACAGCTCCGCACTGAAGATCCGCGGCATCCAGTACGACGCTCCGGGACGCGACTCGAACAGCTGCTCTTCGGGGAACACCGACGACGAGTACCTGACGATCGAGAACTACTCTCGGTCGACGACCGTGAACCTCAAGGGGTACGTCGTCAAGGACGCCGCCGGCAACAAGTTCACCTTCACCGCCAGCCACACGCTGCAGCCCGGTGACTACGTGAAGCTGCGCGGCGGCAACGGGTCCGACTCCGACACGAAGAACGTCGTCTACCGCGACAACTGCAACTTCATGTGGAACAACGACAAGGACACGATCTACGTGTACAAGCCGTCCGGCAGCCGCGCCGACGTGCACTCGTACACCAAGAGCGGCTCCGACAAGGACGGCAACGGGTACATCACGTACCACGGCTGACCTGGCATGAAGCTGAGGCCTGTTGCCGTTCCGGCAACAGGCCTCACGTTCTTCCCGCCGGACGCAGCATGATCGAGGGAGCCGAGCCCCCTGGAGGATCCATGCCGCAGACGTCCGCCACCGGCCCGACCCACCGGCTGGTGCCTTCACCGGCCGGTCGCACACATCTCGTGGAGCAGGGAGACGGACCGCTGGTTCTGCTGCTGCACGGGTTCCCCGAGTCCTGGTACGCGTGGCGCCACCAGCTGCCGGCGCTGGCCGCCGCCGGCTACCGCGCGGTGGCCGTCGACGTCCGCGGCTACGGGCGCTCGTCCCGGCCCGCGGCGGTGGATTCGTACCGGATGCGGGAGCTGGTGGAGGACAACGTCGCCGTGGTGCGGGCACTGGGCGAGCGGTCCGCCGTGGTCGTCGGACACGACTGGGGCGCGAGCATCGCCGCGACCTCCGCGCTGCTCCGGCCCGAGGTGTTCCGCGCGGTGGGGCTCCTGAGCGTGCCCTACACCCCGCCCGGCGGCCCGAGGCCCGGCGAGGTCTTCGCCCGGATGGGCGGCGACGAGGAGTTCTACGTCTCCTACTTCCAGGAGCCCGGCCGGGCCGAGGCCGAGATCGAGCCCGACGTACGCGGCTGGCTCGCGGGCTTCTACGCCGCCCTGTCCGCCGACACGATGCCCGAAGCCGGTGCCCCCGACCCACACTTCGTCGGCCCCGGCGGAAGGCTGCGCGACCGCTTCCCCGTCGGCCGGCTCCCGCACTGGCTGGACGAGGCCGACCTCGACGTCTTCGCCGGGGAGTTCGAACGTACGGGAATGACCGGCGCCCTGAACCGCTACCGCAACATGGATCGGGACTGGGAGGACCTGACCGGCTTCGCCGGCGCTCCCGTCACCCAGCCGTCGCTGTTCATCGGCGGCGGCCTGGACGCGTCCACGACCTGGCTGGCCGACGCGATCGAGGCGTTCCCGGCCACGCTGCCCGGCCTGGCGGCTTCACACATCCTGGAGGGCTGCGGCCACTTCCCGCAGCAGGAACGGCCCGACGAGACCAATCGGCTCCTGATCGAGTGGCTCGCGGGTCTTCGCTGACCTAGAGGGCCGGGCCCGGGAGCCAGCATTTCCAGGGTGCGGGGCTGGATGGCCGGTGCGCGTGACGCTCCGGCTCGGTCCGGCGAGCGGTCGACGATCCGGAACGGGGTGTCGTACGCGCGCAGTTGTGTCGCGAGCGCGAGTCCGGTCGGGGCCGTGCGGCACGGCCGGGCCCTCCGCGCCGGGTGGCTCGCGGAGGGCCCTGATCGGTCGTGCCGGCTGACGACGGTGCCGTCTCAGACCTCCAGATCGGTCTCGATCCGGCGGAGCTGGTGGCGGGCCATCGCCATGTTGGCCCGGCTGCCGTCGAGCACGAGGTAGAGGAACAGCCCGCTGCCTCCGCGCCCCTTGATCAGGCGGATGAGGTGGTACTGGGTGTTCAGGGTGATCAGGATGTCCTCGATCTCCTCCTTCAGGCCCAGGAGTTCCATGGTGCGCAGCTTGGCCCGTACGACGTCGGTGTTGCCGGCTGCGGCGACTTCCAGGTTGAAGTCCTTGGTGCTGCCGAGGGTGCCGAGTGCCATGCCGCTGGTGTAGTCGACGAGTGCGGCGGCCGTGGCTCCGTCGATGGAGCTCAGGCATTCCTTCAGCGCGGTCTCCGTGTTCGCCATAAGTCAGTTCCTTTCGATCGGTGTTGCTCTTCGGTCGGTCCAGAGGTTCGGATGGCTCAGATGCCGGTCTGCGGGCGCGGCTGGTGGGTGGGCCGCTGCGGTGTGCGGACCGGGAGGGTGCCGATGGGGCGGGCCGTGGCCGGGAGGGCCGCGGCGCGGTGTTCGGCGGGTACGGGCCGGTCGGCGTGGCGGCCGGTGCCGGGGCCGACGCGTGTGGTCAGCAGGTCGGCGATCCGGGCGCCGCTGCGCCGGCCCTCCAGGTGCAGACGGCCGACGTTGACGCGGTCCTCGGCGAGGAGGGTGAGGACGGCGGTGGTTCCGGCGGCGTAGGTCGCGACGTAGCCTCGGGAGCCGCGGACCAGCAGTTCGCGGAAGTCGCCGCGGCCGGCGGCGTCGGTCAGGCGGTAGGCGACACCGAGGGCGGCGGCGGTGAGCGCCGCGAGTCCCTCCGGTTCGGCCTCCGGCACGTCGTGAGCGAGGACGAGTCCGTCGACGGTGGCCGCGAGGGAGCCCGTCAGCCGGGGTACGCGGGTGCGGAGCCGACGCAGTTCGTCCAGGACGTCGGTCTCGACGGCCATGAGCATTCTCCTTTCGGCACGCTGTCTTCGCGCGCGGATCACAGTGCCTCCAAGGCGTGCAGGAGCCGTCGCAGCAGTGCGGTGTCGGGCTCGTCCGATACCACCGCATGAGGGGCGGGGCCGGGCTCGGCGGACGCGGGGGCGGGGACTGAGGCGGGGAGTGAGGCTGGGGCGGGGGTTGTGGCTACGGGGACGACCATCCCGGCGGCTGCCAGGCGGCGGAGTTCGACGAGGGTGTGGAACGTGCGGCAGGCGAGGGCCGTGGCGATCTGGGCGGCGGTGCGGACGCCGTCGACCTGGGCGAGGGTGAGGCTGCGGCGGGCCGGTAGGTCCGAGGGGTCGGCGTCGGGCGCCCGGGCGAGCGGGGCGAGGTCGACGCAGGGTTCGGGCCATATGCGGTGCAGCAGTTCGCGGCGGCGTCTCGACTCGCGCAGGAGGGCGTCCACGGGTACGGAGCGGACGGCGCCGAGCCAGTGCGCGACTCCCGGACGGAAGCGGAGTACCGGTCCGTCGTGGGCGAGGACGAAGTACGCCGCGTCGAACAGGGCGCCCAGATGGCACAGTTCCAGTGCGCCGGCGGCGAGTTGGCCGCTGTCGACCAGTTGCCGGCCGACCCTGCAGCGGCGGCCCGCCTGGTCGATCGCGGCCCACCAGCCGTCCGCGGCGAGCGCACCGCTGTGGGTGAGCAGGTCACCCAGGTCGGGTGTGACGGCGGATTCGACGTGTACGACGTGTCCCGAGGCCAGATAGACGACGCCCGACTCGGTGGACAGGGCGCCGCTCGCGCCCTGCGCGGCAAGGGTGCCGAGCAGGGCCGAGGCCGGTTCGTCCGTGCGTGAAGCGCGGGTCGGCGTCATCATCCGAGCACCAGTCGGTCCGCCATCTCGGCCAGCCGGATGCGGGCCAGGGCCAGGTTGCCGTCACTGCGGTCGAGCCATAAATGCAGGAACACGGTGCTGTCGAACGTCGTGCTGACAAATCTGAGCAGGTGGTACGAGTCGGCGTTCGTGATGATCAAATCCTGTACGGGTGGTTCTTTGCCGGATATCTCTCCCGCTTCGCCGCCGGCCGGTGCGAGGAGGCCGCTCTCTGTGGCGAGTCGGGCGAGTTCGGCGGTCTCCGCCGCCGTCGCCTCCAGGTCGCCGCCCGGTGCGTCACCCACCGCGCCCAGGGCGAGACCGCTGATCCAGTCGACCACCGATGCCCCTCGCGCGCCGGGCAACCGCATGGCCTCCAGCAGACTCTCGTCAATTCCGGGCACGCCGAATCCCCCTCCCCTGCACGGCCGTTCCCGCGAACGTGAGCACGACACTACGGTGTGTGCTCGGTGCAGGTGAACGCTTTGGCATTTTCCAAAGGAATGTGCAGTGGAGTGGGCAGAGGGGCATGCGGGATCGATCCGAAGCGAGCAGGAGTCGCCCTGCCGCGCTCCGGGGCTCTCAATCGGTGTCTTGACCTGGGCTCCAGCGCGTCGGGCCCGGCATCGCGCACTCGGCGGCGAGTCGCACGTTCGGGGGGCTTCCGCAGGGTGCCTCAGGGCTCATGCTGACCTCTTGCTGACTCTACTGATGGGTAGTCAGGTCCTATCGGGAGCCCATCCGCCCCGAGGCACTGTCCGTGTCGGTGAGCGCGTCCTACCCCGACCAACGGGCCTGTGCCACTGGCCGCCCGCCGCATCGCAGAACCCAAGGCATTCGGACTTCAGCGGGCGTTGATCTGTTCGCTGCCCTGCGCGCCGCCGGTGATGTAGATGAAAAAGCCGTAGCCCCCGGGCGGGGGCACGGGTCAGTGGATGGGGCGCCAGTGCTCCAGCGCGTCGTCCAGCACAGGCGCCTCGGGGTCGTCACAGATCAGGCAGCCCCACACCAGACCGGGCACATCTGGGCCCATGGCATCGGCCGACCCTTCGGTGAGCGTGCGGTGAACGGCTTCGAGGTAGGCGGCGATCGACGGATAGCCAGGCTTGTCGCAGGCCAGATTGTCCGGCAGCGACCAGTAGCCGACGCCGCCCGCGCCCACGTAGTGCCCGGATTCGTCGCCGGTCAGCCACGGCCGACCTCGGGCAGCCAAGGCCGGAGCGAGTCCGCCGGGCTGCGCAGGATCCCGCCGGGCAAGAACGCCCCCGAGCCGACCTCGCCCTCTTGCTCATTAGCCTCGATGTACTGGTGCTCCACACCGCCACACAGCCGCCAGAGATCGCCCAGCTCAGTATGAGACTGGGGCATTCGCCTTCAGCCAGGCCGTGAGGCGGCGCCAGGCCGTCTCCACACTCCGTTGATCGCTCATCCCGCCGACCTACTGAGAAGCCGTTGCCATACAGATCATGGAGTCTGTCGATCGAACGGGAGTCTCGATCGGGTGATCGCGGGCGCTGCCCGGCATGAGAGCAGGACCTGGCGGTATGCGGGGAAAATCCAGGGGAGCGGACGGCCGCGCGCTGCTACGGTCGGGCGCCATGAGCTGGCTCCCCGATGACTTCGTCCACCCCCTCCTGGTACCGCTGCCGGGCGGTGGCCATCACCTGCGGCCGATCCGGGAAGCGGACACCCCGCTCGACTATCCGGCCGTGATGGGTTCGCGCGAGCGGCTGTGGACCATCTTCGGCCCGGCCTGGGGCTGGCCCGCGGCCACCATGACCTACGAGGCCGACCAGGCCGACCTGTTGCGGCATGAGAAGGAGATCGCCGCACACCAGTCCTTCAACTACGCGCTGTTCGACGCGGCGGAGACAGCTCTGCTCGGCTGTGTCTACATCGACCCACCGGAGAGGGCCGGCGCGGACGGCGAGATCTCCTGGTGGGTGGTGGACGAGCTCGTGGGCAGCAAGGTCGAGCAGGCCCTCGCCGCGCTGGTGCCGCAGTGGATCGCCGCCGACTGGCCGTTCGAGAAGCCGCGCTTCCTCGGCCGCGAGATCTCCTGGTCGGACTGGCTCGCCCTGCCGGAGCATCCCGACACCTAAGCGGTTGTTGGAGTCCAGGTAGCTCGGGGGTGCGATCCCATTCCGAGTGGTTCCCGGAGGCCCTGTTGTCTTTGTTTGCAGCGCACGCATGCCCACAGGCGTGATGGGGCGTGGCTCACCCTTCGCCGGACTCGGTGGTCCGATGGCGTTCGGTCCGCAAGGATGCGGCGGATGAGGGCGAGTCGAACGTGTGAGGTGTGTGGGGCTGAGCTGTCCGACCGCGGCCGGCGGGAGGGGGATGCGCCGGCATCGCCCGGTCGGCCCGCCCGTTACTGTTCCGACGCCTGCCGGCAGCGCGCCTTCCGCCGGCGGTCGGCACGGCAGGCCAAGGACCAGGAGCAGGGCCGGGGCCAGGAACGCTCGCGGGCGGACGGCCAGGAGTTGCCACGTGCACTGGACTCCTTCATCGGACGCAGGCGCGAACTGTCCCGGCTGCGCACCCTGGTGAAGTCCGCACGGCTGCTGACGCTCACCGGTCCGGGCGGAGTCGGCAAGACCCGTCTGGCGACGGAGTTCGCCACCGGGCTGCGGGGTGCCGACAGGACGGCCCGGCTGGTCGAACTGGACTCGGTCCACGACGCCGACCGGCTGCCGCAGGCCGTGGCCGCAGCGCTGGGCGTGGGTGAGCGCGGCGGCCGGACAGGGGTCGCGCTGCTCGCCCATGAGCTCGGCGACCGTTCGATGATGCTCGTGCTGGACAACTGCGAACACCTCGTCGAGCCGTGCGCGCAGTTGGTCGCGACCCTGCTCGGCCGATGCCCCCGGCTGCGCATCCTCGCCACCAGCCGGGAAGTGCTGCGGGTGCCCGGCGAAGTCGTGTTCCGGGTCGGTGAACTGTCTCTGTCGCCGACCGGCACGGACGACCCGGCGGCCGTGCTTCAGGCGGATGCCGTCCGGCTCTTCGTGGACCGCGCGGGCGGCAGCGCACCCGGATTCGAGCTGCACGGCGGCAACGCCCGTACCGTGGCCGAGATCTGCCGACGCCTCGACGGAATGCCGCTGGCGATCGAACTGGCGGCGCGCCGTACGGGCGTCCTCCCGCTCAGCGACATCCTGACCGGCCTGGACGACCAGCTCACCCTCCTCACGGACGGCAGCAGAACCGGGCCCGGACGGCACCGCGAGCTGGCGGCCGCCATCGACTGGAGCCATCGATTACTGGATCCGGAGGAGCAGACCCTGTTTCGCCGGCTCTCGGTCCTCGTCGGCGGATTCGACGCCGTGGGTGCGGCGGCGGTCTGCGCCGACGGCCAGATGCAGCCTCGGCACGTCCTGCGGGTGTTGTGCGCGTTGGAGGCCAAGTCGCTGATCGCACGGATGCCGGCAGCGGATGCCGAAGTCAGCGCGCGTTTCCGGCAGTTGAGTTCCATCCGCGCCTACGCCCTGGAGCGCCTCGCCGACTCCGGTGAACTGCCCGGCACCTGGCAGCGGGCCGACGACTGGCTGACCGGGCTGATGGAGCCGGCCGCGGATCAGGTCTTCGTCGACCAGGCGGGCGGCCGCCTGACCGAGGAGCGGGAGAACCTCGCCGCAGCCGTCGCCCATCTCGACGGCCTCGGCAGCGCACCGCACGTACCGCTGACGCTGGCACTGGCGAGAGTGCGCTTCCAGCAGGAGCAGCTGACCACCGCCCGGGCGCTGCTGACGCGCGTGCTGGAGCACAGCGACGGCCCGATGAGCTCGCGGGACTCCCAAGGGCCGCGGATGTCACCGGAGTCAACCGGCTCGCGGTTCTCCCGGCACGTCGGGGCGACCCTGGCGCTCGCCGCCCGCGCGGCCTGCCAGCAGGCGGACGAGGGAGCCGCACTGCGCTTCGCCGAGCAGGCGGTCGCCGTCGAGCGGCACAGAGACGACCCCGCCGGACTCGCCAACGCCCTGGACGCACGCGCTGCCGCCCTGCTGTGCCGCGGCGAGTTCGCGCAGGCCGTCGACGACTTCGCGGAATGTCTGGACCTCGTCGCCGCACTCGGCAACCCCCGCGACACGGCATGGTGCCGCCACCATCTGGCCTGGGCGCTGCTGCACATCGGCAAGGCGGCCGAGGCCGACGAGCTGATGGCGGCCTGCCTGCCGCAACTGCGCGGACAGCACCCCTGGTGCCAGTCGGCGGCCGCCCTGCACACCGCCGGCGCGATCCGGCTCGCCCTGGGCGATGTCGCCGCGGCCCAGGACCTGTTCGCCGAAGGCCTGCGCACGGTGCCCGGCGAGAGCTTCCACGCGCTGTATCCGCTGGAGGGGCTTGCCGTCGTGGCGGCCGAGCGGGGCCGGATGAAGCGGTCGCTACGGCTGTTCGCGGCCGCCGCGCAGGCGCGCAGGCGGCTGGACACCGAGCCGGAGGCCGAGTGGCGACGGCAGGTCGAGTCGGCGACGGCCCGCGCCGCCGCGGCGCTGCCCCCGGCGGGGCGGGACGCCGCGGTGGCACAGGGCCGCGGGATGAGCTGGGAGCACCTGATCGCCCACGCCCTGCTCGGCACCGACGAAGGACCGGTGCCGGTCGACCGTACGGACGAAGGCCGATCCCCGCTCACGGGCCGGGAGATGATGGTGGCCTCGCTGGTCGCCGAAGGGCTGACCAACCGCGAGGTCGCCGCCCGGCTGGATCTGTCGGCGAGCACCGTCTCGACCCACCTCGACCACGTACGGGACAAGCTGGGCATGCGCTCCCGTACGCAGATCGCGCTGTGGGTGGCCGGAAGGGAACAGCGCCGGGCCGCTGCCGAGGACGATCCGCGCCGGGGCGAGATTTCGTAACGCCGCCGGGCCACCGGTCATCCGATCGATCCGCGCGGGCGCCCCAGCTACCAAGCTGATGCGGAACAGGGCATTCCCGAGGACCCGACGGCGTAGAGCCGCTACCCGACGGCCTTCCCCCCACGGAATGCCCTGTCCGGCGAGTAGATCCGGCGAGGAGACGCGATGCGGCACGACCATGATCCGGACGGCGAACAGACGAACTCGAGGAGGGCATTCATCAGAAGGAGTTCGGTGGGAATGACCGCGGCCCTCGTGGCGACGACCGGGGCCGGAGCCGCCTCGGCGGCACCGGTGAGCCCGGTGCAGAAGGCGCGAGCCGCGGGACGCCCGTTGGCGGTCACGCCTGCCTGCGACGGTCATGAGACCCCGGCGGCGATGGAGGGACCGCTCTTCAAGCCGCAGTCGCCCGAGCGGACGGACCTCGTCACCCCCGCGATCCGCGGAGTGCGGCTCGATCTGAGCGGCATCGTCTACGACACCGCCTGCAAGCCCCTGCCCGGGGCGCTCATCGAGTTCTGGCAGTGCGACCAGAACGGCGACTACGACACCGCCGGCTTCTCGCTGCGCGGACACCAGTACACCGACGGCAGGGGCGCGTTCGGGCTGCGCACGATCATCCCCCGTGACTACTGGGGCCGATGGGGCCAGCGGGCGCCGCACATCCACACCCAGGTCCAGGCGCCCGGCGGACCGGCACTCATCACGCAGCTGTACTTCCCCGACGACACCCAGGCGTACGGCCGGGACTTCGCCGCGCTCAACGCCGCGGACCGGCTCATCAACCGGGCCTGCACGATCACGCTCGCGGGCCCGAAGGGCGGCCGCTACACCGGCGCCTTCGACTTCGTCATCCAGACCACGGCCACGTAGCCGACCGCCGATCACTCAAGGATTTCCGTGATGCATACGCAAACGTCATCCCGGCGGCGGCAGTTCGTCCGGTCGTCCATGGCGGCAGCGCTGGCCGCGGGCGCCCTCGCGGTCGGGGGCCTGATCGCCGCCGGCACCGTCTGGTCCGGCCCCGCCACCGCCCCGGCCGGAGCCGCCAAGGACGTGGGGGCCGCACCGGCGCGCGTGGCCGGACAGTGGCAGCCGACCGCCGTTCCGGTGGCCAAGGGCGACCTCACGGCCGTGGCCGCACTCAGCGACAAGCAGGCCTGGTCCGTCGGCTATCGGCTGAAGAGCAACACCGAGCTGGAGGCCGTGGCCCTGAAGTGGGACGGCACGTCCTGGAAGCAGCAGTCGACCCTGCCGAACGGCACCTTCCCGCAGGCGCTCGCCGTCCGGTCGGCCTCCGACATCTGGACGGTCGGCGCGACGGCGGCCCACTGGGACGGCGCCTCCTGGACCACGCGCAACCTCGACCGCGACCCCGCGGGCCGGGTGACGCCCGACGCGGTGGTGACGACCTCCGACGGTAAGGCCTGGACGGCCGGCCGCGCCGTGCCGCAGGGCATCAAGAACGGGGTGCCCGCCATACAGGCGTGGGACGGCACGGCGTGGCGCCGGCAGACCCTGCCCGACGTCGGCAAGGGCGAACTGACCAGCCTCACCGCCGTCGCACCCGACGACATCTGGGCGGCGGGCACGTCCTTCGCCACCGGCAGCACCGCGCAGACGGCCCTGCTGCTGCACTGGGACGGCACCTCCTGGACACGGGTCGCCGCGCCGGCGGGAGCCGCGGGCGAGCACCGCTGGCTCAGCGGCATCACCGCACTGGGTGCCGACGACATATGGGCGGTGGGCGGTTCGACATCCACGGGCGCCGACAGCCCCTACGCGGTGCACTGGGACGGCAAGAAGTGGACCGACGCGAAGGCACCCGCGATCGCCGACGGCCGGCTTCGGGCCGTCGGCAAGGCCGGGGACGGCACGCTGTGGGCGGTCGGCGGCAAGGGTGCTGTCTCCGTCGCCCTGCGCTTCGACGCGCAGCAGCGCCGCTGGGAGCAGGGGGCCGACCCCGGAGTGGTGGTGCGAGGGTTCACCACGGTGCCGGGCAGCGCCAATCTGTGGACCGTCGGCATCGCCAAACAGGGCGACCTGCTTCCGGCGGTGACCCGCTTCACGGGCTGACCGGCAGACCCGCCCCGGGCCCGGACCACGCACCAGGGTCCGGGCCCGGACAGCGCCGGTGATCAGGGCGAGAGTGCCCGGGCGGACCGACCGGCGGGTCCAGAGACTCCCCGGCACTGAGGGGCGTGGCCGACGGCGCTCACATCACGCGCAGTCCGTCCTGCGCGGACGGGCGGGATCGTGTTCTGCTGCTGCCGTCCGTACCGCCGTGCATCCGTCCATGAGCATCAGTGCCTATCGGCGGGCATGATGTTCGCGCTTCGGAGGGCTCTTGAGCTCCGGCTGCTGCAGGTAGTCGGAGCAGTCGGGGTTGTGGCAGGGCCCGGGGGCCCACACGGGCACGAAGATCCCGAGGGTCTTGTGCCGCTTCTTGATGATCATGTCCAGGGGGTGCTGGCAGACCGGGCACGCGGTTGTCCCTCGTGGGCCGGCCCCCCGCTCGGCTTTGCTCATTCTTTAACAATAGGCCACTTTGGTAAAAATAGGGAAAATCTACCCATTCTGGCGAGGTCTGCTGGGACGGTCAGTGCGTGCTTCGTGGCGGATCTTCCCTGGGTTCTGCCTCCGCGTGCGGGCCGTGGGCGGGTTCCGGATTCGCGGCCGTGTCCGGTCGTGGTTCTGGCCGCTCGTCCTGGGCGACGGAGGAAGGCGCCGGGGCGGGGCGCAGCAGGCTGAGCGTGACGGAAGCGGCCAGGACGACGACGATGACCGCGAGGCTGATCGGCGAGGGGATCTCCGGGATGCTGGGGCTGATCATCTTGTGCGAGGCCTGGAGGATGAGCTTGACGCCGATGAAGCCGAGGATGATCGCCAGGCCCTTGTTGAGGTAGTGGAAGCGGTCCAGCAGTCCCGCCAGCATGAAGTACAGGGCCCGCAGGCCCAGGATCGCGAAGGCGTTGCTGGTGTAGACGATGAAGGCGTCGTCGCTGACGGCGAGGACGGCGGGGACGCTGTCGACGGCGAAGATCAGGTCGGCCGCTTCGATCGCGGCGACGACCGCGAGGAGCGGGGTGGCCACGCGTTTGCCGGCTTCCTTGACGAAGAACTTGGTGCCGGCGTATTCGTCCCTGACGGGGACGATCTTGCGGAGCAGCCGCAGGGCGAAGCTCTTGCCGGGATCGAAGGTCTCCTCCTCTCCCTTGAGGAGCTTGTAGGTGCTGTAGAAGAGGATGGCGGCGAAGGCGAACAGCACCGCGGTGAAGCGGCTGACCACGGCGACGCCGAGGGAGAGGAAGATCCCCCGGAAGACCAGGGCGCCCATCACACCGAAGAACAGCACGCGGTGCTGGTAGGCGCGGGGCACCTTGAAGTAGGCGAAGATCACCGCGAAGACGAAGAGGTTGTCCACCGACAGGCTCTTCTCCAGCAGCCACGCGGTGGTGTACTCGGTGCCGGCCGTCCCGCCCAGGACGAGGAAGACGACGCCCCCGAAGATCAGGGCGAGGCCCACCCACAGGCCGCTCCAGGCGGCGGCCTCCTTGAAGCCGATGACGTGCGCGGTGCGGTGGGCCAGCAGGTCCACCGCCAGCGACACCACCACCGTCGCGGCGAACGCTCCCCACAACCACAGCGGGACCTCACCCACGCCGGTCACCCTCTTCGCGGCTCACGCCGATTTCGCAGCCCCTTGTACAGGAGTCTCCGGCATCACGCAGCGCCGAGCGACCCGGCAGGCCCCGCTCGCGGCGGCCAGGAGGTGTGGGCCCGGCAGATCGAAGCCCTGTTTCCGTGACCGGAACCGTTCATGACCGGCCACGCGGTCACCACACGTGGTCATCGACGACGCCGCCTCGTCGACACGTTCCTGCGACCAAGCGCTCGGCGGGCCCTCGTCCCGGCCGGACGTGCATCCGATCATGACGTCGTCCCGCCTCAGTCCCGCCCTGGGCCGTCTGTCCGGGAGCGCCCTGAACCCGAGGTGCGTCGCACCTTCACCTCTTACGACACTGGATAGCAAGGGGGCTGACATGTGCGAATGATCCTCGGGGCAGGACGGCGGCACCGGCCCCCGGGCGGAGGGCGGCATCCATGGCTGTCAACGGCACGAGGTGGCCGGACCCGGCCGAGTGGTCCGGGAAGATCTACAGCGCGGGCTGGCGCGAGTCCGAGGGCGGCACCCGCCAGGTGATCGAACCGGCCACGGGGCACGCGCTGGCCGACGTCGGCATCGCCTCCCCCGCAGACGTCGCTCAGGCCGGCGCTCGGGCCGCCCAGGCCGCCGGCGACTGGGCGGCGGCTCCTTCCGATCGGGTCGAGGTCCTGCTGCGCGCCTCCGCCGCCCTGCGTGAACACGGCGACGCCTTCCGCGACTGGATCGTCCGCGAGTCGGCGGGCGTCCCCGCCAAGGGCGACTACGAGATCATCGCCGCCCTCGCGCAACTGACGCACGCCGTCGGACTGGCGTCCCTGCCTCGGGGTGAGGTCCTGGCCCCTCAGGCCCCCGGTGGAACGAGTCTGGCGTGGCGGGTGCCGCTCGGCGTCGTCGGTGTCATCAACCCTTGGAACGCGCCGCTCCTGTTCGCGATGCGCGCGTTGGCGCCCGCCCTCGCGCTGGGCAACACCGTGCTGCTCAAACCCGACCCGCTCACCCCGGTGTCCGGGGGTGTCCTCGTCGCGCGGCTCTTTGAGGACGCCGGACTGCCCGACGGAGTGCTGCACGTCCTGCCGGGTGGCGCGGAGACCGGGCAGGCGGTCGCGGCGGATCCGCATGTCGCCATGGTCGCGTTCACCGGCTCCACCGAGGCCGGACGCATGGTGGCCCGTGTGGCGGGTGAGGGGTTGAAGCGGGTCTCCCTGGAACTCGGCGGCAAGAACTCGATCGTCGTGCTGGAGGACGCGGACGTGGAGGCGGCCGCCCTGGCCGGAGCCGTGAGTACCTTCGGGTACCAGGGACAGGCGTGCGTCGCCGCCGGCCGTCACCTGGTCCACGCCGACCTGGTCGAGGCGTACACCGACGCGCTGGTCGGGCGCGCGCGGGCCATGCGCGTCGGCGACCCTCGCGAAGCGGGCGTCAGCGTCGGCCCGGTCATCAGCGAGCAGCAGGTCAGCAGGATCGAGCGCATCGTCGACGAGAGCGTGGCCGTCGGGGCGCGGGTGCTCACGGGCGGCCGACGCGACGGACTCTTCTACCCGCCCACCGTCCTGGACCACGTCGGACGAGCCATGCCGGCCTTCACCGAGGAGATCTTCGGTCCCGTCGCCCCGGTCATTCCCTTTCACAGCGAGGCGGAGGCCGTCGAGATCGCCAACGACACCGCGTACGGTCTGACGGCGGCCGTGCACTCCGGCTCCGTACCCAGGGCGACCGCTGTCGCCGAGCAACTGCGCACCGGCATGGTCCACATCAACGACGTCTCCGCCAAAGACGCCGCGAACGCCCCCTTCGGAGGCATGGGCATCTCCGGCAACGGCTCCCGCATCGGCGGCACAGCCAGCCTGGAACAGTTCACTCAGTGGCGCTGGATGACGGCACCGGGGCCGCTGCCGGGGGGCCTTACGGGCCAGTGCTGACGCCGACCGGGCTTGCCTGCGGCACGCGGTGGGCTCCTCCTGGCAGGAGGAGCCCACCCCCAGGGGATGTGCGTGGGGTTACTCGGTGCGCAGGCCCGAGGGGCGCATCATGCGCAGCAGCGGCGGGAGGCTGAGCAGCGTGACCACGCCGACCACGGCGGCGCCGACGCCGGTCATGGTCAGGACGCTCGCCCAGTCCATGGCCACCGGTGTACGGGTCATCTTCAGCAGCACCGTGCCGAGGGTGACACCCACCGTGGTGGCCAGTACGAGGCCGAGTCCGACCGGGAGGGCCGTCTGCCACAGCACCGACAGGCTGAGGGTGCGGCGTCGGGTGCCGAAGGCGACCAACGCGGAGAGCAGCTTCTTGCGTTCGCGGAGCTGTTCCAGCTGGGAGACCAGCAGGCTCGCTCCGATCAGTGCCAGCACGAAGGCGGAGCCGACGAACAGGCCGGTGCGGATGGAGGCGTACTTGGCGTTCTCCTGGGTCGCCGACCAGCCGAAGGTCTGTGCCAGGGGGTCGATACGGGCGGCGACGTTGCGGATGTACTCCCGTGAGTCCGGCACCGAGGGGTCCAGACGCAGGTAGACACCGTTCGAGATCACCGCGGGCGCGGCCTTGTCGGGCAGGGCGGCGGGGGTGACCAGCAGACTGGTGTAGTCCTGCAGTGAGTCCTTGCGCGCATCCACCTCCCGAACGTTCGCCGGAACGGTCCAGGGCACCTCGATGCCGCGTTCGGCGCCGTCGTACGACGGGTCGATGTAGAGCTGCCGGCCGGGCTTCACCAGCGCGATCTCGGATGCGTTGCTGGGGTCCTCGTAGCCGCTGCGCGTCCGCGTGATGAACACGTCACCGTCCTTGCAGGAGGGCAGTGTGGCGAGTTCGCGCAGGGCGGCGCAGTTGCCCACGGTCAGGCCGTCGCCGTTCTCCGGGTCGCGACGTGTGTCCCCGTACTCGGAGTGGGCCAGGGCCACCGCGGTCCGGACACCCTTGGTGCCGGTGAACTCGCGCTCGATGCCGGACAGCGGCTCGGGGCGGCTGAAGTCGACCTGCATCTGGACCCGGCTGGGGTCCTGGCCGGTGTTCTCGGTGTACTGGCTCTGTGTTCCCGTGAAGAGCATCTGCAGTGCGATGGCCCCGGCCACCGCCACGGCGATGCCGTTGACCATACGGGCGGCGGTGCCGCTGCTCAGCTGCAGCCGTCGTACGGCCAACTGCCAGGACAGCGGGCCCTTGCCGAGCCGGACGACGACCGACTCCACGACCCAGGGCAGCAGGGCCGTGATGCCGATCAGCAGCATCACGACGCCGCCGATGACGAGGTACTGGTTGAAGTTTCCGTCCTTGCGGCCTTGGCCGATCATCGGGTAGAGCATCGCGAGGCCGGCCAGCGTCGGCAGCAGCCGCCACCACAGCCGGCGGCGGCTCGGCTTGGCCGCGCGCACGACACCGAGGGGTTCGACGACCACGCCGCGCATCGCGAGCAGCGTGACCAGCACCGCGGCGACCGGCACCGCCACCGCGACCAGCGCGGCGAGCGCGGGAGTGGGGTCGAGGTAGCTGGGCCAGACGCTCACGCCCAGCAACTCGCCGCTGCCCAGCTTCTGACGGCTCAGCAAGAAGAAGCCGGTGCCCACGACCAGGCCGAACAGGGCTCCGGCCAGCGCCTCGCCCGCCGCGATCCGCCGGGTCATCCCCCGGTCGGAGCCGACCAGGCGCAGCGCGGCGAGGCGGCGGTCCCGGCGTTCGCCGCCGAAGCGGACGGCGGCGGCGATGAACACGGCGACCGGCGTCAGCAGCACCACGAACACGACCAAGACCATGAGCAGCAGCACCGGGTCGGTCTTCTCGGGCGTGGCGTCCGGATTGCCGAACTCGGCCAGCCGCGTCACCAGTGAGGAGTCCGTGAGCTTCAGCCCCGAGGCGCCCGCGTAATAAGCGAGTTCGTGGGAGCCGATCAGCCCGCTCTCACCGATCGTGCCGGTGATCTTGTACGGCAGGCGCTCCCGCAGCAGTTTCGCGTCACCCGAGTTCAGCAGGTCCTTGAGCGCGGGAGAGACCAGCATCTCGCCCTTGCCCGGGAAGCGGTCGACTCCCGGGGGCAGCGGCGCCCGAGTGCCCTCGGGTTCGACGAACCGGCCCCTGATGTCGTCGTCGTGCCAGGTGGTGTCGGCGTCGGCGATCAGGAGCGTGTTGTCGGCCTTGGGCGGGACCGTCTGGGCGTACACGTTGGCGTAGCGGGCGTCCTCCACCTTGCTGCGGGAGGCCAGCACGTTGGGCATCGCGGTGCACAACAGGAGCAGAGCGACGCCCAGGCCGACGCCGACCGCTGTCAGCGTCATGCGGACCCAGCCCTCGCGGCCGCCGGTGACGGCGAACCGGGCTCCCAGGGCCAGGTCTCTGGACCTCCCCCACTCTCGGCTTCGCTCGAGCGGGCGGTGCCCCCTGCGCGGACTCATATGGCGCGCTCCATGTTCCGGGACTTGCCGTCGCGTACGACGATCTCGCGGTCGGCGTAGGCGGCCACCCGTGTCTCGTGGGTGACGAGGACGACGGCGGCGTTGGTGGAGCGGGCCGCTTCGGTGAGCAGTTCCATGACGCGCTCCCCGTTGTGGGAGTCGAGCGCGCCGGTCGGTTCGTCGGCGAACAGCACCCGGGGGCCGGTGACCAGTGCGCGTGCCACGGCGACGCGCTGGCCCTGGCCGCCGGAGACCTCGCCGGGCCGCTTGCCCTCCAGGTCGTCGACCTCCAGGCGTTCCATCCAGCCGAGCGCCGCCCGCTCGGCGTCCTTGCAGGAGGTGCCGTTCAGCCGGAGCGGCAGGGCGACGTTCTCCACGCAGGTCAGTTCCGGCACGAGCTGTCCGAACTGGAACACGAAGCCGAACTCGGAGCGGCGCAACGCGCTGCGCTGGGCGTCGCTCATCGTCGTCACCTCACGCCCGTGGTAGGTGATCGAGCCGGAGTCGGGCGGCAGGATGCCCGCGAGGCAGTGCAGCATGGTCGACTTGCCGGAGCCGGAGGGGCCCATGACGGCGACGACCTCGCCGGGGTGGATGGAGAACTCGGCGCCGTCGAGGGCGTGGGTGTGCCCGTAGGTCTTGCGCAGGTCCTGCGCGGTGAGCAGGGAACCATGGGGAGAGGTGGTCATCGGGCTACGGCCTCACGGAGTGTGTCGAGTCGGGCGGCGGTCAGCTCCAGCCAGCGCAGGTCGGCTTCGAGGTGGAAGAGGGCGTGGTCGCAGATCAGCTGGTCCGCCAGATCGCCCTTGCGCTTGCGGTCGGTCAGGATGCGCATGCTGCGCAGGTGTTCGGAGCGTTGGGTGTACAGGATGTCGGCCGCGTCCCGGTGGGTGAGCAGCGCGAGGACGACCCTGGTGTAGAGGGACGACTGAAGGTACTCTTCCGGCTTCTGCGGGGTCGCGAGCCACCGCTCCACGTCGGTGACGCCGGCGTCGGTGATCGCGTAGCGCTTGCGCTCCGGGCCGCCGCCGGCCTCGGTCCCGTCGACCTCGACGAGACCGTTCTTCAGCAGGCGGGACATCGTCGAGTAGACCTGGCCGTAGTGCAGCGGCCGGTCGTGACCGAACTTCTCGTCGAAGGCGCGCTTCAGGTCGTAGCCGTGCCGTGGGCCGGACTCCAGGAGCCCTAAGAGTGTGTGACCGATGGACATGACCGGCACTCTACACACCGTGTATACGCCGCATGTATACACGGCGTGTTTAGCTCATGGCGATGAGTGCGACAGCGCAGGTGAGGAAGCCGGGAATGCCGATCATCACGGTTCGACAACGGGGGGTGCGGCGGGCTTGAACGTCCGTACGCCTGGCCCGCGATGGGGCTCCGAGCCCCAGCAAGAGGTGCGGGGCGGCGCCTGGAACAGACGCTGTCAGGCGAGACGACGCCCCGCACCTGAAACGTGTCGGCCTTGCGTTGAGATTCGACCAGCCGCCACTCGCTACCAGTACACCTCACTCAGAGCTTTATTGCACATCTATTGCAACAACTTATGCGGTGCAGAAGCTGGCGGCGCAGGGCCGACCACGACGGCACCCCGAATCCGTCAAGGGCCTGGGCAGACTCCGCTACGTCGTCGAGCAGACCTTCGCCCTGATCCACCATGGTCGCGTCACGAGCTCTCCGGGCTGGTCCGCGTTGGCCAGGCGCTGGCTGTCGCCCTGGGCGGCGAGAGGTGATCCTGCCGTTCAGGACAGTCCACTTGAAGGGCCGAAATCCAGGACAGTCCCGGGCGGAACCGGTCCCTCGCCCGCGTAGGTGTCGCCCAGCGGTGCCGCCAGTGCGGTGCCCTTGGCGAGCGTCAGGCTGGGCCAGGGCCCGGCGAGGGCTGCGTCGTCCAGGGTGATGCCGAGGTGGTCGAGGATTAGGGCCACCGCTGGTGCCATCCCGGCGCCCTCGCCTTCGTGGGCGGCGAGTGCCTCTTCCACCCGATCCCACCAGGGGCCGAGCGGTTCGGACCGGCTGTGCTCCATGCCGGGCTCGAAGCACTCGATGCGCTCGCCGTCGCGCCAGTACTGGAAGACGTCGATTCCCTCGGTAGTCGCCACGCTGTAGGTCTCAGTTCCCCGCGACAACTCCGCGAGCGATTCTTCCTCAGAGCCGATGCCGCCATCCACCTCGACGCAGAAGCCCCATTCGCCGATCCTGCCGGCCCGCAGCAGCGAGACCATCCCGTCGCCCGATTCGCCCGAGGGCAGATCCGAGGCCTCGTCCCAGCCGAGCAGGCGCGCCCGTTCCGGATCGGCCCCGTACCGGGCGAACACCTCCTCGGGGCCGAGACCGCGGGTGAAAGTAACGCACATCCAGGCCCTCGCCCAGTCCGGCAACCCCGCGTCCGCGTCTGCTTCCATGATCTGCCTTCGTCATTCATTCACACCCGGCATCGCCTGCCTGGTTCATGCCGTGGGATCGGTACCGGGCAGGACGCCCGGTCAACAAGATCGTGTTACGAGTTCTCAGGGCTGTCCACACCAAAATCCGCTCCACGCCGGCGGACAGCTCCGATGTCACTGGTCCTGGATACGCCGGAACGGGCGGTCAGCTTCCAGTTCGAACGCGATTTCCAGCAGCTTCCGTTCGCCGCCGGGGCGGGCCGAGAACATGACGCCGATGGGCAGGCCGTCCGTTGTTGCGGTCGGGGCGGGCAGCGAGAGAGACGGAGTGCCGGCGACGTTGTCGAGCGGGGTGAACGCCACGTAGGCGAGGATCCGCTCGATCAGCTCGGCGTAGGGAACGGTCGGGCTGAGGTGGCCGATCGGTGGTGTGGTGTGGGCGAGCACGGGTGACAGGACGAGGTCGAGTCGGCGGATGGTCGCCGCGTGCGCCTCCTTGGCGCGCTTCAGTCGTCGCAGCATGCCGGGAGTCCGCCGCCAGTTCCGCAGATACTGCTCGCGCAGCCCCCGGCTGAGGCCGTCCATGCGGTGCCGGTCGAAGTCCGCGCCGAGGGTCCGGCCCGTGGCGCCGAGGAGGAAGGACAGCATCCCCCAGTACGTGACGAAGTCGTCGGTGAAGTTGGGGTCCATGTCCAACTCCACCGGCTCCACGGTGTGTCCGAGCCGCTCGAGCGTGGCCACGGTCTCCGTGACCGCCGCCCGGGTCGCCGCGTCGGAGTGGACACCGTTCGGCGAGTCCAGCAGGAACCCGATGCGCAGCCGGCGCTCCGAGGGGCCTTCGACCAGGCCGAGGGGCGGCAGTGCGGCGGAACCCCGCCGGTGGGTCTCGGCGGCGGCGAGGAACGCCGCGGTGTCCCGCACGGAACGGCTCACGATGCCGTCGGAGACGATGTCGATCGGAAGCCGTCGGCCCAGATCGCTTGCCACGACACGGCCACGAGTCGGCTTGAGGCCGACGAGTCCGCAGCAGGCGGCGGGTATCCGGATCGAGCCACCGCCGTCGTTGGCGTGCGCGATCGGCACCGCACCGGCGGCGACCAACGCGGCGCTGCCGCCCGACGAACCGCCTGCCGAGTAGCCCGTGTTCCAGGGGTTGCGCACCGGCTCCGCACCGTCGTACTCGGTGCTCGGACTGAACCCGAACTCGGGCAGCCGGGTCTTGCCCAGCACGGTGACGCCGCTGCTCAGGAGTTGCCGGGTGAAGGGTGCGTGGCGCCGCGCCGCCCTCGGCCGGAAGGCGGCACTGCCGTGGCCCGTGGGCAGCCCCTGGTAGTCGGTGTTGTCCTTGACGAAGGTCGGTACCCCGGCGAAGGCACCGCCCGTCGCGGCGGCGGATGCCGGGCTGTCGACATCGGCGGTTGCCGGGCTGTCGACGTGCGCCTGGACCGCGCCCAGCCGTGCGTCGATCGCCCGCACCCGCTCCCCCGCGGCCCGGGCGACCTCGGCCGGGGAGACCTCACCCCGCCGGATCGCCGCGGCGAGTCCGACGGCGTCGTGCTCTCCCAGGGCGTCGTCCCGGAAAGCGTGCACGATGGTCCGTTCGTCGAAAGTCGTCACCGCTGCCTCAGCCCCTGCCGTGTGGGTGGTCGGCCGCCATCATTCCTTACTCTCAAGTAACTTGCGAGGAGTTCGCCAGACGTTCGTCGTCGCCCGCTTCGCCCCACCACGGTGTTCCGCTCCCTGTCCGTGGCCGGCCTGGTGGCAGAGGTCTCCCGTGGATGGGCCTATCTTGGCCCGTATGCAGGCATACACGATCGGCCAGGCGGCCCGGCTACTCGGCGTGAGTCCGGACACCGCGCGGCGGTGGGCGGACGCGGGGCGAGTGGCGACCCTCGCGACGAGGGCGGGAAGCGCCTCATCGACGGGAAGGACCTGGCCGCGTTCTCGGTGGAGCTCGCCAAGGGCGGGAGCGGGGAGGAGGACGCCTCCTACACCTCGGTGCGCAACGCCTTCCCCGGCATCGTGACCGCGATCAAGCTCGGTGATGTGGCAGCCCAGGTGGAGATCCAGGCGGGTCCCCATCGGCTGGTGTCGCTGCTGACGCGGGAGGCCGTGGAGGAGCTGGGGCTGGAGGTCGGGATGGAGGCCACCGCCCGGGTGAAGTCGACGAACGTGCACATCGACCGCGTCTGAGCGGGAGGCGGTGGCCTCCGGGTGTCACTTGTTCACCTGTTCACCGAGTAGGAGTGGGCTCCCGTGCCGGCCAGGCCGCCGCCGTCGGCGATCAGGTACTCGTCGCGGATCGGGCGGCCCGCGAACCAGGACTCCAGGATCTCCCGGGTGCCCGCGGCGTAGCGGGCCTGCGCGGACAGCGACGAGCCGGAGATGTGCGGGGTCATGCCGTGGTGCGGCATGGTGCGCCACGGGTGGTCGGCGGGAGCGGGCTGCGGGTACCAGACGTCACCCGCGTAGCCCGCCAACTGCCCGCTCCGCAAGGCGCGGTCGACGGCGTCCCGGTCCACGATCTTCGCCCGAGCCGGCCTTCGCCAACGCCCTGCGCGACGCGACCGGAGTCCGCTTCACCGAACTCCCGCTCACCCGCGACCGGGTGTGGCTGGCCTTGCGCGACGCGGGCGTGGCCGACTCGGGTGGTCGGTGAGGGAGGTTCAGGTTCAGGGGATGACGCGGACCGCGCGCGCCAGGAAGTGGTGCCGGGCGTCCTCGTAGCAGTCCAGGCTCCAGCCCGCCGCCTCCAGCGCGGGGCGCAGGTTCTCCTCGGCCAGTGGGTCGTCGGGGTCGAGGGGGCGTCCGTGGCGGGCGGCTCGTTCGGCGCGGCCGGAGGGGTGGAAGAGGAGCAGGACGCCACCGGGGGCGGTCACCCGAGCCCACTCGCACAGGGCGGCCGGCGGGTCGGGGACGTGGTTGATCAGGCCCGCGCTGAAGACGCCGTCCACCGCGCCGACGGGCAGCGGCAGTCGGCAGGCGTCGGCGAGGAGCAGGTGGGCGTCGTCGGTACGGCGATGCTGTCCGGCGGCGGTGAGCATGGCCGCGGTGAGGTCCACTCCGAGGACGACACCCTCCTCCCCCACCTCGGCGCGCAGGGCGGGCAGGGCCCGGCCGCTGCCGCAGCCCACGTCCAGGGCGCGCAGGCCCGGGCGCAGTCCCATGCGGGTCACGGCCGCCGCGTAGACCGGGTTGTCGGCGGCGAAGCGCTCCTCCCAGGTGGCCGCGCGAGGCGTGAAGAAGGTGCGGGTCGCGGTCAGGGCGGCCCGGTCGGCGGCGAGGGCGGCGAAGCGGGCGAACACGTCGTCGCGATACGGAGCCAGCACAGCCAGTTCCGCGGGGGCCGACTCGACCAGGTCCGGAGCGGCGTCCGCCTCACCCGGGAGGGCCGTGGCGAAGGCGTCGACGGCCGTGTTGTCCACCTCCAGGTGGAACCGCAGGCCCCAGGCCGAGCCCCCGACCCGGAACGCCTGCACCGGGTGACGGTCGCAGGAGGCCAACAGAGTGGCACCGGACGGCAGGTCCATGGTGTCCGCGTGGCAGTGCGGGACGCGGAGCCGCTCGGGTACGCCGGACAGGAGCGGATCCTTGCGCGCCGCCGGGGACATGCGCACCGGCGCCCAGCCGACCTGCGTTCCGGGCCCGCGCAGGGCCGTCCCGCCCGCCGCCACCGCCAGCAGCCGCGCGCCCAGGCACACCCCGAGCACCGGCACCTCGGCCTCCAGCGCGGCTCGCAGCAGCGCCAGTTCCGCGTCGCGGCTGGGAAAGTCCTCGTCTGCCGCTGCAGACCCGCCCATCACCAGCAGGGCGGCGGTACCGTCCAGCGTGCCGGGCACCGGGTCGCCCGCCCAGGTGCGGCAGGTCCGCAGCTTCAGGCCGGCCGCTTCCAGCGCCGTACCGATGGCGTACGGGCCTTCGTGCGGCGCGTGCTCCAGGATCAGGACGTCCGCCACCGGGTCGTGCTGCACCGCGTTCCTCTCGTCGTCAGGTCCACGCGCTGTAGCCGCCGTCGACGCGAATGGCGTCGATGCCGCTGATGTGGCGGGCGCCGCAGCGGTCCTGGGGCAGGACGAGCTGGGAGCCGGCCCGGTCGAGGGGTGTGTCGTCGAGGGTGACCGCGAGCAGGACGGGGGCGCGGCCGAAGTCGGGGTCTATCTCGGCCCAGGACAACAGGGCGTGGTGGCCGTCCGCGCCGTGTACGGCGATCAGGAAGCGCAGGCGGTCCTTGCGGCGGGCGGGGTCGAAGGCCGGGCCCGCGTCCATGAGGACGTCGTGCAGGAGAGGGCCGGTGAAGCGGTGGCGCTGGATGCCGCTGGTGGCGCACTCGAAGCTGACCTGTGCCCCGTGCTGGGGCCATGCGAGCAGGTCGGGCACCGTCAGCCGGGTCGGTCGGTCGAGGTCGCCCGTGAGGGCGAGTTCCGCCGCGGGTCCGGCGGCCGTGCGGGCAGCTGCGAGGGTCTGGCTCACTGGCTACCACCTCCCGGATGACCGTACCCGAGCCATGGTCCCGTACAAACGCACATGCCATGCCGACACGCGAAGGGTCCGGCTCATGCGATATGACAGGAGACTTTCGCCTCGCATCTGCGGCAGTATGATCGGCGTATGCACAGCTACCGGATCGGGGACGCCGCCGCCTTACTCGGCGTGAGCCCCGACACCGTGCGGCGTCTGGTCGACGGCGGGAAACTGACCGCCGAGCGCGATGAGCTGGGGCGCCGGATCATTCCGGGGCCGGCCCTCGCGGCCTACGCCCGCGAGACGCACCGGGCGGAGCGGGAGTCCACCGGCTCCTCGGCCCGCAACCGGTTCTCCGGCATCGTCACCGATGTGATCCTCGGGGACGTCTCCGCGCAGGTGGAGATCCAGGCCGGGCCGTTCCGGGTGGTGGCGATGGTCAGCCGCGAGTCGGCTGAGGAACTGAAGCTGGAGCCCGGTGTTCCGGCGGTTGCCGTGATCAAGTCGACCAACGTGGTCGTCGAAAGCCCCTAGACAAGGTCGTGGGGATCGTAGTTCTTGTGTCCGTCAGGACCAGAGGGAGTGGACCCGTGATGACCCGTACCGTGCGCCGGACCCGCCGGATACTGCAGGTGACCGGCGCAGGTGCCGCCGCGCTGCTGGCCCTGAGCGCCTGCTCGTCCTCCGACGACTCCTCGTCGGCGTCGGACTCCTCGGCGTCGGACTCCGGCTCGCCGAAGCTGTCCGGAGAGGTGACCGTCTTCGCCGCCGCCTCGCTGAAGGAGAGTTTCACGACGCTGGGCAAGGAGTTCGAGAAGGCCCACCCCGGCACCAAGGTCACCTTCAGCTTCGGCGGCAGCGACGCGCTGGCCGCGAGCATCACCGGCGGCGCCCCGGCCGATGTGTTCGCCTCCGCCAGCCCCAAGACGATGAAGATCGTCACGGACGCCGGAGACGCCTCCGGCACACCCGCCACCTTCGTGCGCAACGAACTGGAGATCGCCACCCTGCCGGGCAACCCCGACAAGGTCGCCTCCCTGAAGGACCTCACGAACGCGGACCTGAAGGTCGTGCTGTGCGACAAGACGGTGCCGTGCGGTGCCGCCGCCCAGAAGGCCCTGGACGCGAGCAAGCTGAAGCTCACCCCGGTCTCCTACGAGGAGGACGTCAAGTCCGCCCTCAACAAGGTGGTCCTGAAGGAGGCCGACGCGTCGGTCGTGTACAAGACCGACGTGAAGGCGGCCGGTGACAAGGTGGAGGGCGTGGAGTTCCCCGAGTCCGCCGACGCCATCAACGACTACCCCATCACCCTCCTCAAGAGCTCGAAGAACACCGGGACCGCCAAGGCGTTCATGGAGCTGGTGCAGTCCTCCGAAGGCCAGAAGGTCCTGAACGAAGCCGGATTCCTCAAGCCGTGACCTCCCCTTCCCTGGACAAGGCCGACGCCGCGGACACCCTCACCGGTGGCCCGCGGCGCCGCCGCACCCTCCGGGGCGTTCGCGGGGGCGCCCCGCTGCCTCTCCTCCTGCCCGCGCTGATCGGCCTCGCCTTCCTGGTCCTGCCGCTCGTCGCCCTGCTGGTCAGGGCCCCCTGGCGCAGCATGCCCGAGCTGCTGACCAGCGCCGAGGTGTGGCAGGCCCTCCAGCTGTCCCTGGTCTGTGCGACGGCGGCGACCGCGGTGAGCCTGGTGATCGGGGTGCCGCTGGCGTGGCTGCTCGCCCGGGTCGATTTCCCGGGCCGCGGGCTCGTGCGCGCCTTGGTGACTCTCCCGCTGGTCCTGCCCCCCGTGGTCGGGGGTGTGGCGCTGCTGATGGCGCTGGGGCGCAACGGGGTCGTCGGCAAGTGGCTGGACGCCTGGTTCGGGATCACTCTGCCCTTCACCACGACGGGAGTCGTGATCGCGGAGGCCTTCGTGGCGATGCCGTTTCTCGTCATCAGTGTGGAGGGCACGCTGCGCGCCGCCGACCCGCGCTACGAGGAGGCCGCCACGACGCTGGGCGCCTCCCGCTTCACCGCGTTCCGACGTGTCACCCTGCCGCTCATCGCTCCGGGTATCGCGGCGGGCGCCGTCCTGGCATGGGCCAGGGCACTCGGTGAGTTCGGCGCGACCATCACCTTCGCCGGCAACTTCCCCGGCCGCACCCAGACCATGCCCCTCGCGGTCTATCTGGCCCTGCAGAACGACCCGGCGGCGGCGATCGCCCTCAGCCTGGTCCTGCTGGCCGTGTCGATCGCCGTACTCGCCGGACTGCGCGACCGCTGGATGACCGCCTCATGACCGATCCCGAGACGACCGATGCCGAGAAGACCGATGCCGCCGCTGAGGGGCTCGACACACGGCTGGTGGTCGAGCGCGGCTCCTTCCGTCTCGATGTCGCGCTGACAGCGGCCCCGGGTGACGTCGTCGCCCTGCTCGGCCCCAACGGTGCGGGCAAGACCACGGCCCTCCGCGCACTGGCCGGTCTCGTCCCCCTGACCGGCGGCCATCTCCACCTCGATGGCACGGACTTGGACCGTATGCCTCCGGAAGCCCGGCCGGTCGGGGTCGTCTTCCAGGACTACCTGCTCTTCCCCCATCTGTCCGCTCTGGACAACGTGGCCTTCGGGCCGCGCTGCCACGGGGCGACGAAGGCGGAGGCCCGCGCCCAGGCCTCCGCATGGCTGGAGCGCCTCGGTCTGGCCGAGCACGGTTCCGCGAAACCCCGCCGCCTCTCCGGCGGGCAGGCCCAGCGCGTCGCCCTCGCCCGCGCCCTGGCCACGCATCCCCGCCTGCTCCTCCTCGACGAGCCGCTCGCCGCCCTAGACGCCCGCACACGCCTCGACGTCCGCGCCCAACTCCGCCACCACCTGGCCGAGTTCGAGGCCGTCGCCGTCCTCGTCACGCACGACCCGCTCGACGCCATGGTTCTCGCGGACCATCTCGTCGTCATCGAGGACGGCCACATCGTCCAGCGGGGCACCCCCGCCGACATCGCCCGCCGCCCGCGCACCGACTACATCGCCCATCTGGTCGGGCTCAACCTCTATCGGGGCGAGGCCGAAGGGCACACGGTCCGCGTCGACCACGGATCGGCGGTCACCACCACGGAGGACCTCACCGGCCCGGTCTTCGTCGCCTTCCCCCCGAGCGCGGTGACCCTCTACCAGGACCGCCCGAGCGGCGCCAGCGCCCGCAATCTGTGGCGCTGCGAGGTCTCCGGCATGGAAACCCACGGCGACCAGATCCGCGTCGCGCTCAGCGGCGAACTCCCGTTGGCCGCCGATCTCACCACCGTCGCCGCGGCCGAACTCGACCTGCGCCCCGGAGCCACGGTCTGGGCGACGGTCAAGGCCGCCCAGACGCACGCGTATCCGGCCTGAGCGTGCGGGGCGGATGTGCGCGGTGTCGGACCCCCGTCCTCTGCGAGGCCCCGATACAGGCCCGGGCGGGCCGGTCGGGCGTGGGTGAGGGATGACCGGCCCGCCCGGCGTCAAGGGGTACGGGTTCGCTGGAGGCCCGCATCCTGGCCAACGCGTGCTTGTCCGGGCTGAGCATGCGGAGCGGATGGGTGAGGTTGTGGTCTGGAGGGCCCCGGACGCGGGGAGGCGGGCCGGGGCTCGCCGACGACGCTATGCCCGGTGTCCTCGACTCCAGGACGTCCCTGACGGGTTCCTGACGGCGATCGTGCCGACCTTGACGGCGTGCTGACGCCACCGGTGAGAGGGCGTGCGAAGGGCCGTCAGGACTACGCCAAGAACGGACGCGTGGGGTGTTCGAAAGCGTGGAAACAGGGGTGGGATGGACGTGGTTCCGAGGAGGATCAGATGTCCGAGTCCCACTCGCCAGCGGCCGCTCGCCTCGTCGTGGGAGTGAGCGGTTCGCTGGGCAGTCTCACCGCCCTGAGCCGGGCCGCCGACGAGGCCCGGTACCGCGGGGCCGAGCTCTGGCCGGTGCTGGCCTGGGAACCGCCCGGCGGGGATCTCGCCGCTCGCAGGTCCCCGGCGGCAGCCGTCCTGGTCGAGGACTGGGAGCGGCTGGCGCGGGAGAGGCTGCTCAAGGCGCTGTGTGAGGTGTTCGGCGGCCTCGGTTCCGGGCTGCCCGGGCAGGCGCTCATCGCCCGGGGCGGCCCGGGGCCGGCGCTGGTGCGGATCGCCGACCGGGAGGGCGACGTCCTCGTGGTCGGCGCCGGACGGCGCGGCCGTCTGTGCCGTGCGCTGTGGCCGTCGGTCGGCCGCTACTGCCTCGCCCACGCCGCCTGCCCCGTCCTCGCGGTGCCACCGTCCCCGCTTCAGGCCGCGCTGGAAACCGCGCACCGCCGGAACGTCCTGCGGCTCCCACTGGACACCGGGCGCCTCAAGCGGGAGTTCGACGCCGTGCCGCCCGGCGCCTGAGCCGTCAGGACGTGGCTTCGGACAATGGGCCGCAGAGCCCTTGCCGCGTCAAGAACTCGACAGTATTCAGGGCATCCCTTGCGAGTCAGGGGCGGATTTCCGGACCCTGACGACGTGGCTACTGACTGGTTCCCCGACCGCGGGGTCCGCCGAATGGTGCTCCTACTGGGCACCGCGGGCTTGGCCGTGCTCACCGGCGGCATCGTCGGCGATCTGCTCTGGGTCATCGGTCTCGGAGCATGGATGTTCATGATCGCTCTCATCGTCGAGCTGGTCTATCGCCCTTGAGACCTGGGGGGCCGGCCTGACCATGGCCGTCAAGGACCCGTATGCGCACGTCAGAAGCCCGTCAGGGAACGCGTCCCCCGCTTGCCCGGCGCGTGCGGGACGGCTTCCATGGTGAGCGTGAACAGCGCCTGGCTTCTCTTCGACCGGCCGCCGAGTACCACTCGGCCACGCCGTCGTGCGCCGCGCTGCCCGGAAGCATCCGCGTTCTCCTGACGCGCCTTCCGTGATCCGAGGGGCACCGCGCTCACGTCCGGTTCCCCTCGCTCCCCCTTCGTCCCCGCACGCCCGCCACCCCACGCCGGGGCCGAGCGGCGTGCCCGCACCCTTCGGATCGGACCATGTCTGACTTCGCCCTTTCGTCGCGTACCGTCCTGGTCACCGGCGCCACCTCCGGCATCGGATACGAGGCCGCACGGCAGCTCGCCGAACGCGGTGCCACCGTGCTGCTGCACGGCCGCACCGCCGAGGAGGCCCGCGCCGCAGCCGACAGGCTCATCGCCACCGCCGGAATCGACGCCGCCCGACTTCGGCCGTACGCAGCGGACTTCGCGCACCTCCAGGAGGTGGAGGCCATGGCCGAACACGTCGTCCGCGACCACCCGCACCTCGATGTGCTCGTCAACAACGCGGGCATGGCCGCACCCGAGCGCCACACCGTCACCGCCGACGGCAACGAGATCGCCTTCCAGGTGAACTTCCTCGCCCACTACCTGCTGACCTGCCTGCTGGAGCCGGCCCTCACCAGGGACCCCGGTGGCCGGGTGGTCAACGTGTCCTCGTCTCTGCACCGTACGGCCTCCATCCAGTGGAGCGACCCGAACCGGTCCCGCCGCTACTCCCGGCTCACCGCCTACGCCCAGTCGCAGCTCGCGCTGACGGTCTTCGCCGCCGACCCGCGCGTCACCGCGGTCTCCGTGCACCCCGGGGTCTGCGACACGACTCTGCTGCCGCTGTACGCCCATGAGGGCGTCAAGCCGGCCGAGGGCGCGGCGCACGTGGTCCGGCTGTGCGACCCGGCCGTCGAGATCGTCAACGGCGCCTACTACGACCGCGCCGAGCGCGTCGATCCGTCCCCGCTCGCCGCTGAGGACCGCACGGTCAAGCGCCTCAACAAGCTGGCCGACCTCCTCGTCGGCGGCGGCACGGTCTGAACCTCGTTCCCTGCGACGGAGCCGGGGTCACACGGCGGACAGGTCCTTGCGGACGTCCGGGGCGTCAAGCACGAGCAGATGCTCCGTCAGAGTCGTATCAAGGTGCGGGACTCCGGCCTCCCGGGTCTCTAACGTCGGCCCTATGGAACGCAGGCATGACGCGCGTGACGACGCGGTCCACGCTCACGAACAGGCGGCCGGGGGAGTGGCCCGAGACCATTGCTGGGCAGGGAATCTGCGCAGCGCGGTGCAGTGTTCAGCGGTGCTCCTCGCCGTGCTGCTCGTGATCGACTGGGGAAACGACAGCCTCACGACCGGGCGCTGCGGGCTGTGGGCCGGGCTCGCAGCGCTCCTCTTCGTGCTCCTCTTCCCGCCCAGAGTCACCGCGGGCAAGGGCTGGCTGTCCTCGCGCGGACTGCTGCCCGGGCGGCGGGTCCGCACCGACCTCTTGGTGTCGGTGCGCTGCCTGGACGGCGTCTCCCAGCGGCTCCGCCTGCGGGACGCGCTCGGCGGGCGCGTCGAGATCGACCCTCAGGTCCTGGTGAACAATCCCGGACTGTGGCACCGCCTGGCCGAGGACGCTCGGGAGTCGGTGGCTCGCGGCTCGCTGACCTGCGGTGAGACCGTGCTGCGCCGCCTCTCGGAACGGATCGACCGTCAGACCGCCCGGTCCGTCTTCAAGGTCTCGGAGCTGGACTAGGAAGGTCCTCTCCGGCACCGCCGGCGCGCTCGACCTGCTCGGCGAAGGGCAGGGACAGCGCCATCGTCAGGCCCCCGCCCGGGGTGTCCTCCGGGGTGAGGGTGCCGTTCATCGCCTCGGTCAGTCCCCGTGAGAGGGCCAGGCCCAGGCCGAGGCCCGTCGTGTTGTCGGTGTCGCCCAGGCGCTGGAAGGGCTCGAAGATCCGGTCCCGGTCGGTGGGCGGGAGGCCGGGTCCTCGGTCGACGACGCGCAGTTCGACGCGGCCCGCGTGGGCGCTGGCGGTCAGCAGCACCTTGCTCCCCGCTGGGCTGTGACGGGCGGCATTGCCGACTAGATTGGCGATCACCCGTTCGAGCAAGGGAGGGTCGGCCAGGACCGCGGGAACCTCCTCCAGGTCCGCCACCTCGACCCCGGGGGTGTCGGCGAGAGCCACGGGGAGGACCTCCTCCAGGGCGGTGGCGCGCAGGTCGAGGGTGAGCGCGCCGGCCTGGAGGCGGCTGAGGTCGAGGAGGTTCTCGATCAGCCGGTTGAGCCGGGCCATGGACTCGTCGGCGGTGGCGAGGAGTTCGTCCCGGTCGTCGGGCGAGAACTCCACGTCCTGGCTGCGAAGCGAGGCGACGGCGGCCCAGCCCGCGGCGAGCGGGGTGCGCAGGTCGTGGCCGACCGCCCGCAGCAGCGCCGTACGCATGCGGTCGGCCGCCTTGACCGGCTCGACCTCGGCGACGGCCTCGGCCAGCCGGGCCCGCTCGACCGCCGACCCCACATGCGCCGCGAACGCGGACAGCACGCGCCGCTCGGAGGACGGGAGGGTACGGCCGCGCAGGACAAGGAAGGCGCCGGGGCCCGCCGGCACGGCGGTCACGCCGTCCTCTCCGGGCGGTTCGTCCACCAGCTCCGCGGCATCCATACCGAAGGTCTCGCGGGTCCGTTCCACCAAGGCGGGAATGGTCGCGCCGCCCCGCACGATCGTGCCCGCGAGGGACGACATGGTCTCCGCCTCGGCGGTGGCGCGGGCCGAGCGTCTCGCCAGCCGCAGCGAGCGGTCGACGACGGCGGCCACGGTGGCGGCCACCACCGCGAAGACCGCCAGGGCGAGCAGCGCGTTCGGATCGTCGAGGGTGAACCGACCGACGGGCGGGATGAACCAGTAGTTGAGCAGCAGCGACGCCGTCACCGACGCGATCACCGCCGACGCGACCCCGCCTATGCACGCCACCCCCACCACGGTGAGCAGGAAGAGCAGTGCCTCGCTGGTGAGGTTCAGTCTGTCCCTGGCCACGTCCAGGTCCAGCAGGAAGGTGAGCGCCACGGGCAGCAGCAGACCGGCGACCGGGCCCGCGATCCTGCGTACGGTCGAGAGGGTGCGCCTGCGGGAGGGCAGCAGGGTGCCGCGCCCGGCGCGCTCGTGCGTGACCATGTGGATGTCGATGTCGGCGGAGAGTTCGACGACCGTCTCGCCGGTGCCGCGCCCCGTGACGAACCGTTCGACGCGGCCGCGGCGGCTGGTGCCGAGGACGAGCTGGGTGGCGTTCTCGGCGCGGGCGAACTCCACCAGGGCGGTGGCGACGTCGTCGCCGACCACCGAGTGGTAGCTGCCGCCGAGATCCTCGATGAGCCGCCGCTGCCGGGCCAGGGAGGCGTGCGAGGCGCCGGAGGCGAGACCGTCGCTGCGGGTCACGTGCACGGCGAGCAGGTCACCGCCCGCCGACCGGTCCGCGACGCGAGCGGCTCTCCGGATCAGTGTGTCCCCCTCCGGCCCACCCGTCAGGGCCACGACGACTCGCTCCCGGGTCTCCCACACGCCGCCGATGCCGTGCTCCGAGCGATAGGTCTGCAGCGCCTCGTCGACGCGGTCGGCGACCCACAGCAGGGCGAGCTGGCGCAGCGCCGTCAGGTTGCCGGGGCGGAAGTAGTCGGCGAGAGCCGCGTCGACCTTCTCCGGAGCGTAGATGTTGCCGTGCGCCATCCGCCGACGCAGCCCTTCGGGCGGGATGTCGACCAGCTCGATCTGATGGGCCCGCCGTACGACCTCGTCGGGCACCGTCTCGTGCTGCGGCACTCTGGTGATCTTCTCGACGACGTCGTTCAGTGACTCGAGATGCTGGATGTTGAGGGCGCTGATGACGTCGATCCCGGCGGCGAGCAGTTCCTCGATGTCCTGCCAGCGCTTGGTGTTGCGGCCGCCGCCGGGGACGTTGCTGTGGGCGAACTCGTCGACGATCGCCACCTGCGGGCGGCGCGCCAGGACGGCGGCGAGGTCCATCTCCTCGAACGCCCCGCCGCGGTAGACGCACGAGGCCCGCTCGACCACTTCCAGGCCGTCGAGCATCCCCTCCGTGCCGGGCCGCCCGTGGCACTCGACGAACCCCACCACGACATCGGCCCCGCGCGAGGCTCTGCGCCGCGCCTCGTCGAGCATGCGGTAGGTCTTTCCCACGCCGGGGGCGGCCCCGAGATAGACCTTGAGGCGTCCCGGGCGTACGGCACCCGCACCGGCCCCTGCCTCGCTTCCGCCGGTCCGTACGTCACTCGCATTGGTCCGTACGTCACTCATCGCAGCCGACGTGCTCCGCTCACTGGCGATCGACTCCCCCGAGGGGAAGGGTTGCTTCCCCCTACCGAAGCGCCACTCCGAGGTGCTCGCAGCGCTCCTTGACACATCCTTGGCGCCGGTCACGAGGACGTTGACACCGCCTTGACGGGATCCAGGCCGAAAGGGTGAAGGGGACGGCATGCGCGGCGTAGGGACGGTTCCGGCTCTCGTGGTCCTCGCCACCACGGTGGCGACGTGGATGCGGATGCGAACACCTCCCCGAATGCAGTACGTCAAGGCATCACCCAAGGGCTTGCGGGGCAGTCGAGACGTTGTTCAGTTCCGCGCCGAACGCCTCAGGGAGTGCCTTCGTGTCCGAGACCGGGAATGATGCGGCTGCCGCGCCGGAACAAGGGGACGACACACCGCTGCGTCGCGCCATCGGCCCCAGACTGCTGATCCTGTTCGTGATCGGCGACATCCTCGGCACGGGCATCTACGCCACCACCGGTCAGGTCGCCGGAAAGATCGGCGGGGCACTCTGGCTGCCGTTCCTCATCGGCTTCGTCGTAGCCGTCCTGACAGCCGCCTCGTACGTCGAACTCGTCGGCAAATACCCGAAGGCGGCCGGTGCCGCGCTCTACACCCAGAAGGCGTTCAAGGTCCCGTTCCTCACCTTCATCGTCGCCTTCATGGTCATGTGCTCGGGTCTCTCCTCCGCGAGTGCGGCGGCCCGCGCCTTCAGCGGTGACTATCTGTCCGAGTTCACGGACGTTTTCCCGCCCACCCTCATCGCGATCCTGTTCATCCTCGCCCTGGCCGCCCTGAATCTGCGCGGCGTGTCGGAGTCCGTGAAGACCAACGTGGTCCTCACCACGGTCGAACTGACCGGCCTGGTCGTCATTCTCACGATCGGTGCCTGGGCCGTCCTGACCGGTGACGGTGAGCCCTCTCGGCTCGGCGAGTTCCAGGCGGGGGGCACGGGTTTCGCACTGCTCACCAGTGTGCTGGGGGCGACAGCCCTCGGCTTCTTCGCCTTCGTGGGCTTCGAGGACTCCGTCAACATGGCCGAGGAGACCAAGGACCCGGTGCGGACCTTCCCGAAGGCCATCTTCATCGGCGTCGCCGTCACCGGGACCATCTACGTCCTGGTCGCCCTGGTCTCCTCCCTGCTCGTCGACTACCGGGTGCTGGAGGACTCCAGCGGGCCGCTGCTGGAGGTCGTCAAGGCCGGCGGGCTCGACTTCCCGCCCAAACTGTTCGCCCTGATCGCCCTGTTCGCGGTCACCAACTCGGCCCTGATCAACATCATGATGGCGTCCCGCCTCTGCTACGGCATGGCGAACGAGCGCATCCTGCCGCGCGCCCTGGGCCGCGTGCTGCCCCGGCGACGCACCCCGGTCGTCGGCATCGTCTTCGTCTCGCTCCTGGCGATCGGCCTGGTCTGCACCGGCGAGATCGCGGGGCTCGGCGACACCACGTCCTTCCTTCTGCTGTGTGTCTTCGCCGTCGTCAACATCGCCGTCCTCGTCCTGCGCCGCGACCCGGTGGAGCACCAGCACTTCCGTACGCCGACCGTCCTGCCGGTGCTCGGCGCGATCACCACCCTGATCCTGGCCAGCCCCCTCTCCGACCGGCCCGCGGACGTCTACATCCGGGCAGGCGTGCTGCTGGCCATCGGCATCGGGCTGTGGGCGCTCAACAAGGTGGTGCTCAAGGCGCGCGGCGAGGACTGAGCAGACGTCGCACATCCCGTACGAGCGTGCAGTCGCACATCCCGTACGAGCCTGCAGAGGGCGCCGAGGAGAATCACCGCCGCGGCCGCGATCCAGAGAGCCGAGCGGGAGTGATCCCGAACGAATCGGCCGGGCGCGTTCAGCCCACCCGTGGCGTCAGGGTTCCTGTGAGGGTTCGGGGATCGCGACGGTTCCCTGTGCCACCGCGCACAGGGTCTCCACGCCCGCGCTGTCCACGACGGAGAGGTCGCAGCGGCACACGACACGGGAACGGCCCGCCCGGACGACCTGTGCGTGGGCCCGCAGCAGTGCGCCGTCGGCGGGGCGCAGGTAGTCGATGGTGAACCCGGCGGTGAGCAGCTTCGCGCCGACGACGGTGCCGGCGGCGAACGTCAGCGTGTTGTCCGCCGCGTAGGCGAGTACGCCGCCGTGCAGGAAGCCGTTCTGCTGGCGCAGGTCGTCGCGGATGTCCAGCTCCAGGGTCGCCGCGCCCTTCTCGAAGACCACCAGGCGGGCGCCGAGCAGGTTGCTGAAGGGCTGGGCCGCCAGAACCTTCTGCGCGAGAGCCAGATTCGGAGCGTCCGTCACATCACACCTCGTCTTCCGTGATCGCCTGGTGGCGGGTGGTCGGCTCTGTGAGGGTCTCGGCCCAGTCCTCGGCCCAGCGGGCGAGAGGGCCGAGGGCGCGGTAGGCGTCCTCGCCGAGGGCGGTGAGGGTGTAGCCGCTGTCGTCCTGTTGCGTGACGAGGCCCGCCTGGCCGAGTTCGACGAGGCGTTGGCGCAGGACGCTGGAGGACATGCCGTCGCAGCGCTGCTGCAAGGGGCGAAAGCCGGTGGGGCCCTGATGCAGCTCCCAGATGATGCGCAGGCTCCAGCGCCGGCCGAACAGGTCGAGCGCCGCCATGATCGGGCGACCGCTGGTCGAGCCGCGGACCGGGCGCCCTGGTCTGGGTGTCTCTGCCATGTCGCCCGACATCTCCCTCTAGTGCTTCGTTTTTCGAAACGCTAGCATCCTCTCCTGCTTCGGAAAACGAAGCGGACGAGTGGTGGCGGTCGTGGCCCACGGCTTTGGCCGCCGCGCCACCGCCAGCAAAGAAAAGGGAGCAGTAGGTGGCCGGCCACGGACCGACGGCTCTTCGATCGGTTCTTCGGCGGGGGTCTGCTGGACCGCGGGCATCTCGCCCTCAAGCAGCGCGAGATCGTCATCGACCGCGTCACCGCCCGCTGCGGGAGCGAGTACGAGTGGGGCGTGCACGTCAGCGCCTTCGCCGAGAAGGCCGGACTGACCCGCGATCAGATCGCCTCGACCTGCGCCGGTGGCCCCGAGGACGACTGCTGGAGCGAGGAGGAAGGCTGTCCCGTGCGACTGTGCGACCGGATCGACGCCGGTTGCACACTCGACGACGAGGACTGGACGGACGGCCTGAGCCTCCCCCTTGAGCCTTGGGCCGCGCGCTTCTCGCAGTACGGCGCAGCGGGTGGCGGCGCGCGATGAGCATGGGACCGAGGTCGCCTTCATCGTGAACTCTCAGGGAGCAGGGTTTTGATGAAGGCGACCTGGTCGACGGCTACGAGGCCCCTGACGGGCAGCGGCTTGTCGAAAGCCACAGGCCGCAGGCCCGCGTCGGGGTCAGTCGGGCAGTCGGTCGAGGACCCAGCGGCCGATGTCCTCCGTCATGAGGGCGTGGGGGTCGTTGTCCTGGGACAGGAGGAAGTCGTCGAGCTCGGACTCCTCCGGCGGCAGTTCGTCGATGTTGACGTAGAGGTCCTCCTGCCTGCCCAGGTCACGGATGGCGACGGCGCTGACGGACGGTACGAAGCACCCGGACCGGTGGGCCAGGTCGACGCCCTCCCCCACGTCGGCGAGGGCGTCGCCGATGATGCCGAAGGACTCGAGCGTCCCGCCCGGCGCTCCGTCCAGCTCGGGGAAGCCGCTGGTGGTGACCGTGTGCTTCCCGCCGAGGACGCCGTTCAGGACGGCCACCTCCGCCGGATCTCCCTGTGACTGGGCGAGGAAGTATGTGCCGTCGCAGAGCGGCCCGGCACAGCTCAGGGCCTTCGCCCCGGCCCGTACGCCGTTGCCCACACCGTCGCCGCGCCCGCTGGAGACTCCGATCAGACGCGGGATGCGGGGCCACGAGCCCACCTGCCCGAGCTGTTCGAGGAACTCGGTCCGCAGCGGGCTCTCCTTGGGGGTGCCGTCCAGAGCGTCCAGGTAGCGCCAGAGCATCTGCTGCGAGGCCGGGCTGCTGATCTGCCGCAGATAGGTGTCGTCCACCGGGGCGGTGTAGTGCGCGAACGCCTGGAGCCCGACCGGCACCCACGCCCCCCGGTGCGGGCTGTCGAACGACGCGTAGACGCCGACCCGGTGGTCCATGCGCCGCAGTTCCATCTTCGCCAGCGCGTAGCGGGTGACGATGCCGCCCATGCTGAACCCGCCGACGAGGAGCCGTGTGTCATCGAGCTGCTCGGCGATGGTCCGCAGGGTCGCGGCCATCACCGTCTCGGCGTTGCGCAGGATCGACTCGCTGCGCTCGTCGAACCCGATGAGGACCAGGGTGCGCCCGCGGCGCCGGAGCTCGCTGATGAAGGGGAACCGGCCGTTCTCGAGCCCGTCCCAGAGCCAGTCGAAGTCGCTCGGCCCGAGGTTGAACCCGTCGGCCAGGACGACCGGCCGGACCACACCCTTCTGCCCTTCCCCGTAGTACACCCGGGCGCTGCCGCCCGGCAGCTGCCACACCTCGTCGGCCGGCGGCGCCTGCGAAGCCGCCGCCCTCCCCGTCGGCGCCACCAGTCCGAACGTGCTGGCGGCTTTCCTGAACTTCTCGGTCCCGCTGTCGGCCACGGCTGTCCTTTCCTTGCTGCCGGCAACAACTTCAGGGAGATGTTCGACAGACGAACCGACCGCCATGCACTCAGAGTGCACGAATGATCACTTTGAGTGAACTCGCTGTGTTTCACCTACAGCTGGAGAGCGCGCGGCGAGACAGGGTCCATTTCAGGAAGTGGACGCCTGTTGGTCCGGGGCTGCGGCTGCGGTAGAAATGGGCCTCATGATCTCCGAGTCCTTGGTGCGACGCCTGGTCATCGACCTGTGCCGACGCCCGGGCTCGTGTTGTCGCTGACCCAGCCTTCTTGACGCGCGCCCCGCGCCGCCCTGCCGTCCGGTGACGGCAGCCGCAGCGGGGCGGTTCTTCCCGTGCTTCGTTCCGGGACGCTCTCCCCCCTTCATTCGGCATCACTGTCGCTCGGGGCCGGCCGCCCCTGCCGTTCGGCGGCGGCTGCTCATGTCCCGGCGCCCCTGGAGGACGCCTCATGTCCACAACTCCCGCTCTGCTCAAGCCCGATGACCCGGCCGATGTGCCGCCCGAACCTCCCGCGCGGACGCGGGACGGGTGGACGCGAGTGCGTCATGTCGCGCTGCCGTTCGGCTCGCTCCTGCTCTTCCTCGTCCTGTGGCAGCTGCTGGCGGCGAGCGGAACGTGGAGCGAGACACTGGTTCCGCCGCCCGCCAAGGTGTGGGAAGCGTTCATCGAGGTCTCCGGCACGCACGGCGGCGTACGGGGCTACAACGGCACCACGCTCGTCGAGCACCTGGGCATCAGCCTGCGGCGCATCGCGCTCGGCGCCGGAATCGGCATCGCCGCCGGAGTGGTGTTCGGGCTGCTCATGGGCACCGTCGGCTGGGTACGCTCACTGTTCGAGCCCTGGATCACTTTCCTGCGGACGCTGCCGCCGCTGGCGTACTTCTCGCTGCTCATCATCTGGCTGGGCATCAACGAGGAGCCGAAGGTCACGCTGCTGGCCGTGGCCGCCTTCCCTCCCGTTGCGGTGTCCACCACCACAGCCGTCACGGCCGTACCGAAGAGCCTGATCGAGGCCGCCCGTGCGCTCGGCGCGTCCCGATGGGACGTCGTCAGGGACGTCGTCGTCCCGTCCGCCCTGCCCGAGACGCTCACCGGGGTCCGGCTCGCCGTGGGGGTGGCCTACTCCTCCCTGGTCGCCGCCGAACTGGTCAACGGCCTTCCCGGAATCGGCGGCATGGTCAAGGACGCGGCCAACTACAACAACACCCCGGTGGTGCTCGTCGGCATCATCGCCATCGGCGTCTCCGGCCTGATCATCGACGGTCTGCTGCTACGGCTCGAGCGGTCGGTCGTTCCGTGGCGCGGTCGCGCGTAGGTCCCGCCCTCACCCTCTGCTCTCCCCTCCCCGCTCCTCCCCTCCGCACAGAAACGGCTCCGCCATGTCCCGTGCCCCGCAAGGTCCGTCCCGCCGTCTCCTCCTCGCCGGTGCCCTGGCCGCCGTGTCCGCTGCCGTCACGGGCTGCTCCTCGGGCGGTGAGGCGTCGGCCTCCGGAGGCTCCAAGCAACTGCGCATCGGCTACTTCGCCTTCCCCAGCGGCGACTTGCTCGTGAAGAACAGAAAGCTGCTGGAGAAGGCGCTGCCGGACTACACGATCACCTGGATCAAGTTCGACTCCGGCGCCGGCGTCAACCAGGCCTTCATCGGCAAGTCCCTCGACATCGCCGCACTGGGCTCCAGCCCGTTCGCGCGCGGGGTGTCCGGCAGCTCGCCCATCCCGTACAAGGTCGCGTGGATCCTCGATGTCGCGGGCGAGAACGAGGCCCTTGTCGCCCGCAAGGCGACCGGCATCACCGATGTCGCCGGGCTCAAGGGCAGGAAGATAGCCACTCCCTTCGCCTCCACCTCGCACTACAGCCTGCTCTCCGCGCTGAAGGAGGCCGGTCTCAAGACGTCGGACGTCGAGCTGATCGACCTGCAGCCGCAGCCGCTCCTCGCCGCGTGGCAGCGGGGCGACATCGACGCCGCCTATGTCTGGCTGCCCACCCTGGACGAGCTGCGCAAGACCGGCATCCAGCTCACCAGCAGCAAGGAGATCGGCGCGGGCGGCAAGCCGACCCTCGACCTGGCCGTCGTCTCGGACGACCTGATCGCCAAGGACCCCAAGGCGATCGATGCCTGGCGCAAGGCGGAGGCCGAGGCGCTGCGCCTGATCAAGTCCGACCCGCAGGGCACGGTCGAGGCCGTCGCGGCCGAGCTGGGCATCAGCGCGGCAGACGCCAAGGCGCAGCTCTCGCAGGGGGTGTTCCTCGCCCCGGAGCAGGTGGTCTCCGCCGACTGGCTGGGTACCGACGGCAACCCGGGCAAGCTGCTCACCTATGTCACCGACACCGGCCGGTTCCTGGCCGACCAGAAGCAGATCGGCGCCGCGCCGTCCGAGGACGTCGTGCGCGAGGCGTTCTACCTCAAGGGGCTGCCCGATGTCCTCAAGTGAGCTCACCCAGGCCACGGCAGGGGCGGAGACCGGGCCCGCCGGATCCGTTCGCCTCGACCATGTCACCCACCGGTACGGCCGGGGCGGTGCGGCCTTCACCGCCGTCGGGCCGGTCGATCTGAGTGTCCCGGCCGGGGAGTTCCTGGTGCTGGTGGGTGCCTCCGGCTGCGGCAAGAGCACGCTGCTGCGGCTGATCGCCGGCTTCGAGGAGCCCACGCGGGGAGCGGTGCGGGTCTCCGGAGCCCAGCCGCGGCCCGGCGAGGCGGCCGGGGTGGTGTTCCAGACGCCGCGGTTGTTCCCGTGGCGGACGGTGCGGGGGAACATCGACCTGGCGCTGCGGTACGCGGGGGTCAACCGCGCCCAATGGCCCGAGCGACGTGCGGAGTTGCTGGCCCGCGTCGGCCTGGAGGGCACCGAGAAGCGGCGCACCTGGGAGATCTCCGGCGGTCAGCAGCAGCGCGTCGCGATCGCCCGGGCCCTCGCCGCCGAGAACCCGCTGCTCCTGCTCGACGAGCCGTTCGCGGCGCTCGACGCGCTGACCCGGGAGCGGCTTCAGGAGGACGTCCGCCGGGTGACCGACCTGACCGGCCGGACCACGGTGTTCGTGACGCACTCGGCGGACGAGGCGGTGTTCCTCGGCTCCCGCATCGTGGTGCTGTCCAAGAGCCCCGGGACCGTGGCTCTGGACCTGCCGATCTCCCTGCCGCGTGGCGACGTCGACGCCGAGGAGCTCCGCGACTCCGAGGAGTTCGCCGAGCTGCGCGCGGAGGTGTCCCACGCCGTCAAGTCCGCCGCAGCGGCCTGATCCCCGTACTCAGCCAAGCCAGGAAAGGACACCCACCCATGAGCATCCTCAGCGAGCGGCCGGCCGTGACCCGGCTGCCCCTCACCCCGCTCGGCCCCGGCTTCGGTGCCGAGATCCACGGCATCGACCTCGGACGCCTCGACGACGACCAGGTCCTGGCACTGCGCGAAGCTCTCGTGGCGTACAAGGTGCTCTTCGTGCGCGGCCAGCACACCCTCGACGACGCCGCGCAGATCGAGTTCGGCAGACGCCTCGGAGAGGTCACCGTCGGGCATCCGGTCCACGATTCCGGTGACGTGGCCCCCGAGGTGTACTCCCTGGACAGCCAGGACAACGGGTTCGCCGACGTGTGGCACACGGACGTGACGTTCGTACGGCGGCCGCCGGCGATCTCCGTCCTGCGGGCCGTGGTGCTGCCGCCCACCGGTGGCGACACCAACTGGGCCGACAGCCAGCTCGCCTACGAGTCGCTGTCGCCGGGCCTGCGGGCGTACGTCGACACGCTCACCGCCGTCCACGACGGCAGCCGCGAGTTCGGCTACTACCTGGCGCAGCGCAGGCAGGGCCGCGGCAACCTGTGGGACGGGGAGGTGTTCACCGAACTGACGCCGACGGAGCACCCGGTGGTGCGGGTGCACCCCGAGAGCGGCCGCAAGGGCCTGTTCGTGAACCCCGGCTTCACCTCGCACATCGTGGGCGTCTCGGAGCACGAGAGCCGCGGCATCCTCGACATCCTGTACGCCCACCTCACCAAGCCCGAGCACGTCGTACGGAATCGCTGGCAGCCGGGTGATGTCGCCCTGTGGGACAACCGCGGCACGGCCCACTACGCCAACCGCGACTACGGCGACCAGCATCGCGTCATGCACCGCATCACGCTGCGCGGCGACTCCCCGGTCGGTCCCGCTCCCAGTGGGCGGTCCGTCACACCACGCTGACCGGATGCCGTACGGCCGCGTCGAACAGGTAGCCCTGTGTGTTGGGCACCGCGATGTCCGGCTGGGTGCGGCCGGTCGTGTCCGTGGCGCGGGCCAGCAGCTGGGTGGCGCCGGGTGCGTCGGGCCGCCAGTCGAGGGACCAGCGGGTCCAGGTGCCGTGGCGGGGGCGGTCGTGGAGGCGGGCGGGCCGCCAGTGCGCCCCGCCGTCGGTGCTGACGTCGACCCGGGCGACGGCGCCCGCCCCCGACCACGACCGTCCGTGCAGCACGTGTCTCCGTCCCGCGGTGAACGTGGCACCGCTCGCCAGCTCGAAGGCGCTCTTGGTGGTCTGCCGGGTCAGCGGTGCGCTGCCGCCGTCCGGATGGGAGGGCCCGAACAGGCGGTAGAAGGTGGTGTTCCAGGGTGAGAAGAGCGGCTGCGCGGACACCTCGATGTCGCCGACCCACTTGATCGACGCGATCCCCACCCAGGACGGCACCAGCACCCGCACCGGGTACCCGTGGTCGTACGGCAGGGGCTCGCCGTTCATCTCGTACGCGAGCAGCACGTCGTGCAAGGCCTTGGACAGCGGGAGCGGGCGCCGTACCCGGCCCAGGTTCTCGCCGCCGCTGACGTACTCGGCGTCCAGGCCACGGGGCTGCACGTCCACGGCGTGCGGGGAGAGCCCGGCCCGGCGCAGGACGTCGGCCAGGCGCACCCCGCGCCAGCGTGCGACGCCGATCGCGCCCAGGGTCCACGAGGTGCCGCTGACCGTCTCGCCCTGCTGGGTCGTGTAGTAGGAGCGGCCGTTCCCCGCGCACTCGACGAAGGCGGTCCGGGTGACGGACGGCAGGGCGCGCAGATCGTCGTACCCGAACTCCACCGGCCGGTCCTCGCCCGGGGTTCCGCGCAGGCCGCTCCCCCACAGGCGCAGCCGCCAGTCGTCGGCGTCCAGTACGGGGGTGGAGGTGTGGTTGCGTACGAAGAACAGCTCGTTGGGGGTGTGGCGGCCGGTGCCGCGCAGCGCCTCCCAGCGGGTCTCGGCGTTGGTGCCGCGCTGGATGAACCACTCGGGTGGCAGGGGCTTGACGATCGGTGTGCCGGCCGCGTGGGCGGGCGGCGGGGCACCGAGCGCGGTTCCGGCGGCGGTGGCGGTGGCGGCGAGCAGGGTGAGCAGCCGGCGGCGGCTGACCCCGTCGGCCCTGGCCTCACCGGCGAGCCACTGGCGCAGCCTTCGGCGGTCGTAGTCGGTTTCGTGGCGGTGACCGGCGGGGGTGGGTGACGGCATGGCGGATCCTCGTCATGGGGCGGAGGGGCACGACAGGGCTCTGCAAGGCACAACGGTGGTGTGCGGCACGGTCGTTGACGGTGTCGTCAGGGAGGGTGCGATCAGCCGGTCGTGCGACACAGCGCGGCGGCCACGCGGACGAGGTCCACGGTGCGGCGGCGGGTCAGAGGCTCCGACAACGGCATGGCGGGATGCAAGCACGTGGGCGGGAGGGTGTCAACGAAGCGTCTCGTCGGCGCACATCGGGCCACCGTGCGTCCCACCGGGTGAGACGGCCCGGCCGGTCTGGTGCGTCGCCGTCCCCGTGTGGTTACCTGGGGCCATGACCGTGCTCGTGACCCGCCGCCACGTCGATTACGTGCGTGTCACCACCATGGGCTGTTCCGCCGGGAGCTGACGTCTCGCTCCGGCCTCCGACCCGCGATTCCTCCACCGCTTCACGCTGACCGCTGCCCTGTGCGCGTACGGGCGCGGCCGCCTGTCCAGCGGTGTCCTCACGCTTGTCGTCTTCTGAAGCCCTCAGCACCGTCTGAAGCCCTCAGCACAGGGAGTACCGCCATGAGCCAGCCCCTCGACTCCGTCACCGCCGGCCACACCCCCGAGGACGAGCCCGCCGGTCCCGACACCTCGGCCTGGTCCTTCGAGACCCGGCAGATCCACGCCGGTGCCGCGCCGGACCCGGCGACCGGGGCCCGGGCGACGCCGATCTACCAGACGACGTCGTTCGTGTTCCGTGACACCCAGCACGCCGCCGACCTGTTCTCGCTGGCCGAGCCCGGCAACATCTACACCCGTATCCACAACCCCACGCAGGACGTCTTCGAGCAGCGCGTCGCCGCCTTGGAGGGCGGGGTCGCGGCCGTGGCGCTGGCCTCCGGGCAGGCGGCGGAGACGCTGGCGATCCTCACCCTGGCGAGCTCCGGTGACCACATCGTCTCCAGCACGTCGCTGTACGGCGGCACGTACAACCTGTTCCGGCACACGCTGCCGAGGCTGGGCATCGAGGTGTCCTTCGTGGACGACCCGGACGACGCCGAGGCCTGGCGGGCGGCGATCCGGCCGAACACAAAGGCGCTGTTCGCGGAGACGCTGGGCAATCCGCGGGGCAATGTGCTCGACGTGCGGGCGGTCGCGGACGTGGCACACGAGGCGGGCGTGCCGCTGATCGTGGACAACACGGTCCCGACTCCCTATCTGCTGCGGCCCATCGAGCACGGCGCGGACATCGTCGTGCACTCGGCGACCAAGTTCCTCGGCGGGCACGGCACGGCGATCGCGGGTGTGGTCGTCGACGGCGGCACCTTCGACTTCGGCGCGCACGCCGAGCGGTTCCCGGACTTCACCGAGCCCGACCCCAGCTACCACGGCCTCCAGTACTGGCCGGCCCTCGGTCCTGGCGCCTTCGCCGTCAAGCTGCGGGTGCAACTGCTGCGCGACCTCGGGCCCGCCCTGTCTCCGCACTCCGCCTTCCTGCTCCTCCAGGGCGTCGAGACGCTCAGCCTGCGCATCGAGCGGCACTCCTCGAACGCCCAGGCGCTGGCCGAGTGGCTGGAGCAGCGCGACGAGGTGGCAGCCGTCCACTACCCGGGGCTGGAGTCCAGCCGTTGGTACGAGGCGGGTCGGACGTATCTGCCGCGCGGTGCGGGTGCCGTGGTCTCGTTCGAGCTGCGGGACGGCGTCGAGGCGGGCAAGCGGTTCGTGGACGCGGTCGAGCTGTTCAGCCATCTCGCCAACATCGGCGATGTACGCAGCCTGATCATCCACCCGGCCTCCACCACCCACAGCCAGCTCGACGAGGAGCAGCTGGCGGCCACCGGCGCCTCACCCGGCCTGGTGCGCCTCTCGGTCGGTATCGAGAACGTCGCGGACCTCAAGGCGGACCTGGAGGCCGGGTTCCGAGCGGCGAAGGGCGCGTCCTGAACACCGTACTGACGCCTTCTCAGGTTCCTCTCCCGCCGGCCTCCGGGGCCTGGCGGGAGGGGGACCCGCCCGGGCGCCGCCGGTGGTACGTGCGCGAGAGCGCGCTCGCGTTGGAGACGGGAGGTGAACTGCCCGGTGTCCGGCTGGCGTTCGAGACGTGGGGGCGGCTCGCGCCGGACCGGTCCAACGCGGTGCTGGTGCTGCACGCGCTCACCGGCGACAGCCACGCGGCCGGGCCCGCCGAGCCCGGCCACCCCACTCCCGGGTGGTGGGACGGGCTCATCGGGCCCGGGCGGGCGCTGGACACGGACCACTGGTTCGTCGTGGCGCCCAACGTGCTCGGGGGCTGCCAGGGCAGCACCGGGCCGTCCTCGGTGAGCCCTCGCGGCCGGCGCTGGGGCGGTGACTTCCCCTTTCTGACGCAGCGTGACCAGGTCGCGGCCGAGGCCGGTCTGGCCGATGCGCTGGGCATCGACCGCTGGGCCCTGGTGGTCGGTGGCTCGATGGGCGGGATGCGGGCGCTGGAGTGGGCGGTGTCCCGTCCCGAACGGACGGACGCGCTCCTGCTGCTCGCCACGGCCGCCGCGGCGAGTGCCGAGCAGATCGCCTGGGCCACCGTCCAGTCGAACGCCGTACGGTCCGACCCGGACTGGCGGGGCGGGCACTACCACGACACCGGCCGGGGCCCCCACGCCGGGCTCGGCCTGGCCCGGCGCATCGCCCATGTCACGTATCGCAGTGAGCCGGAGCTCCAGGTCCGCTTCGGCCGCTCGGCCCAGGGCGCGGAGGATCCCCGGTACGGCGGCCGGTACGCGGTCGAGTCCTATCTCGACCATCATGCGGCCAAGCTGGTGCGTCGCTTCGACGCGGGCAGCTACGTCGTGCTGTGCGAGGCCATGAACAGCCATGACATCGGCCGGGGACGCGGCGGCGTGCGTGCCGCCCTGAGCCGGGTGACCGCCAGAACCCTCGTCGCGGGGGTGGACTCCGACCGTCTCTACCCGCCGTCCCAGCAGGCGGAGTTGGCGGCGGGCATCCCCACGGCAGACGACGTACGGGTCATCGAATCGCCCTACGGACACGACGGCTTCCTCATCGAGACGGACCAGGTCGCCGCGCTCGTGAAGGAACTCGTCCGCCCTCCGCGGGCACCATCAGAACTCGCCCCATGATGCGCGCGTCGTTGGACGTCCCGGACGGCTACCGGCCGCTCACCGTCACCGCGATCGGGGCCCTGGCCTCGGCGGATCTCCTCCCGCCCGCACTCTCCCGACCATCAGCGCCGACTCCGCAGGAGCACATATGACCGTCCAGGACGCCCCCACCGACATCGACGCCTTCGCCGCCGCGTGGGAGGCATGGCATCAGCGGAGGGACTCCGCCCTCGCCCATGAACACGGATTCCTCGCCGTCACCGGCCTGTACTGGCCGGACGCCGAACCCCAGCGCTTTCCCGGCGCACCCGGCACCTGGTCGTCGGGCGGCGACGGCGTCACCGTCGTGCTCGGGGAGGGGGAGGAACTCGTCGTCGACGGGACCGCGGTGCGCGGACGGCACACGTTCGGCGTCGTACCGGAGCGCGGTGACCTCACCGCCGTCTGGGGCGACGCGGTCATCGAGATCGCCAGGCGCGGTGGCCACGACGTGATCCGGCCTCGGCACCCGGATCACCCGCTGCGTACCGGATTCACCGGGACGCCCACGTACGCACCGGACCCGCGGTGGGTGGTCACCGGCACGTACACGCCGTTCCCGGAGCCGCGACCGACCTCGGTCGGTGCCTCCGTCGAGGGACTGCGGCACGTCTACGACGCCCCCGGCAGGATCCGCTTCCGGATCGAGGGCCGGACGCTGGGCCTGACCGCGTTCAACGGGCAGACACCGGGCAGCCTCATGGTGCTGTTCACCGACGCGACCTCGGGCGTGACCACGTACGCCGCCAATCGCGCCCTGCGGATCGACGCCCCCGGACCCGACGGCACCGTGGTGCTGGACTTCAACCGCGCCACCAACCTCCCGTGCGCCTACACCGACTTCGCGACCTGCCCGCTGCCGCCCGGCGAGAACCGGCTCCCGGTCGCGATCGAGGCCGGTGAGCAGATCCCGCACGAGCGGAAGCGGACCGCGCAGTGAGCGCCACTCCCCTCCCCCGGATCCGGTCGCTGTCGTTCCTGACGCCCGGCAACTACGCCGATGACGATCCGCATGCAGGTCTCGAAGCCACCCTTCGGCTGTTCGAGTACGGGGAACGCACGGGGTTCGACGGTGCCTGGGTGCGGCAGCGGCACCTGGAACACGGAGTGTCCTCGGCGGCGGTGTTCCTCGCCGCCGCGGGCCAGCGCACCGAGCACATCGAGTTGGGCACCGCGGTGATCCCGATCGGGTACGAGAACCCCTTCCGGCTCGCCGAGGACCTCGCCCTCGCGGATGTGCTCTCCCGTGGGCGGCTGCAGGTCGGTTTCAGCACGGGCATGCCCCATGGGGAGCTGATGGCGCACCTCGTCCACGACGGCGACTGGGGCACCTTCGACCTGTCGTACGGCCGTATCGCCCGGGTCCGCGACCATCTGCGCGGACGGCCGCTGGGCCGTGCGGACACCGTCATCCAGACGCCGGGCGGCGCTCAGCGGCCACGTCTGCAGCCGTACAGCCCCGGGCTGGTCGACCGCACCTGGTACGGGGCCGGCAGCCTGCGATCGGCACGGTGGGCGGGCGAACAGGGGCTGAACCTCCTCAGCGGGAACATCGTCTCCGGCGAGGGCACCGACGACTTCTCCACCGCGCAGCTCGCGCTGATCCGCGCGTACCGTCGCCTGCTCGGGCCGCAGCGGCCGGGGCGGGTGGCGATCGGCCGGGTGATCGTGCCCCTCGACAGCGCGGACGCGGCGACCCGGCGGCGCTACCGCGCCTACGCGGCGAGCCGCCACGAGCGGACCCTCGCACCACAGGGGCCCAGACGCACCCTGTTCGCCCCCGACGTGGTGGGGACGTCGGAGGAGATCCTGGAGGCGCTCGGCGCGGACGCCGCCCTCGCGGGGGTGTCGGAGCTGCGCCTGGAACTGCCCTACGAGTTCGAACCGGGCGACTACGAGCAGATCCTGCACGATGTGCGCCACCACATCGCGCCCCGGCTGGGCTGGCGACCACACCCCTGCGGTCGGCCGGTCAGCGTTCGAAGACCACCTGGCCGTCGAACACGGTGAGATCGACCCGCACTTCGGTGATCTCGTGCGGGTCGAGGTCCAGCAGCGGCCGGTCCAGGACGCACAGGTCGGCGGCCCGGCCCGGTTCGAGGGTGCCTTTGTAGTCGTCGGCGAAGTCCTGCCATGCGGGGGTGGCCGTGTAGGCGCGCAGGGCGTCGGCGAGCCGCACGCACTGTTCGGGGCCGCTGGGGCGGCCGCTGGCCTTGGACTCGCGGAGCATCATCGAGGCCACGCCCTGACGCCAGTCCGGCTCGGTGATCGGGGCGTCGGAGCTGGCGCAGACCCGTACGCCCGCGTCGAGCGCGGAGCGCACCGGCCACTGGTAGGCGGAGCGTTCGGGGCCGACGACCTCGTCCATCAGGTCGGAGATGGTCCACTTGATGGCGGGGTTCATGTTGACGCCGTAGCCGTGTGCGGCGAGCTTGGCGAGGCTGCCGGGGCCGATGAAGTCGCCGTGGATGACGTAGTGGCGGGCGTCGGGGCGCGGCGCGGCCTCGTTCGCGGCGACGAACGCGTCCACCACCGTGTCGATGGCCCGGTCGCCGGTGACGTGCACGCCGAGCTGGAAGCCGGCCTCGTGGGCGACCCGGATCATCTCGCGCAGTTCGTCGGCCTGGAGCGCGGGGGTGGCGCCGTGCACGCAGAGGGCGCCGTGACCGCCCTCCGGGTACGGCTCGTTCATCCAGGCCGTGCGGTTGGGCGGTACGCCGTCGCCGAAGACCTTGACGCCGATGGCCCGCAGCAGCCGGGGGTCGGCCGACTCGGGGCGGCGCAGTTCGGCCAGGCCCTTGCGGACGTCGTCGGCGGAGCCTCCCATCGGGGCGGGCAGCAGCAGGACGCTGACGCGGGCCTGGAGTTCGCCGCTCGCCGCGAGTTCGGCGTACGCGGTCCAGTTGTCGGTGCTCAGGCCGCCGAACAGGGTGCCGGCGCCGCCGGGGCCGAGACCCGGCTCGGTGTAGCTGGTGATGCCGCGCGTGTGCAGCTCACGGATCACGCCCTGGATGGCCTGGCGGCGCTGGGCGATCGTGGGGGCGGGCAGCTCGGCCTGGACGAGGCGCCCGGCGGCCTCGCGCAGGATGCCGGTCGGCCGGCCGTCGGGGTCGTGGTCGATGACGCCGCCGGGCGGGGGCGCGGTGTCCGCGTCGATGCCGCAGCGGCGCAGTGCCTCGGAGTTGGCCCACACCATGTGTGACGAGAAGTCGGTCAGACAGACCGGGTGGTCCGGTGCCACCGCGTCCAGGTCCCGGCGGTGCGGGAAGCGGCCCGGGTCGGCCAGGCACTCCGCGAGATAGCCGGGGTCCCAGCCCAGGCCGACGATCCACTCGACGTCCGGTGCCTGCAAGGCCGCCCGGCCCACCGTCGCGGCGATGTCCGAGATGGACCCCACCGCCGGATGGCCGACGTCGATGGCGAACGGCGGCTTCGTCATCCCGTAGGCGGCCCCGTGCAGATGCGAGTCGTTGATGCCGGGCAGCACGGTCCGGCCGCCCAGCTCGACGATCCGGGTGCCGGGTCCGGCCAGGGCGCGCATCTCCGTGTCGCTGCCGACGGCCAGGATCTCCCGGCCGCGCACGGCCACGCCTTCGGCGACGGTGAAGGCGGCGTCGACGGTGAGGACCTGGCCGCCGGTCAGGACGAGGGTGGGTGCGGTGTCGCCCTCGGATGCGGTGTGGCTCACGGGTGACCTCATTTCGGGTTCGGGGAGGAAGGTGGTGGGTCAGCGCCCCGTACGGGGTGCGAAGTACGCCAGCGCCGCGCCGGCCACCAGCGCGACGCCCTGGGCCATCTGCTGCCAGAACGTCGGCACGTTCAGCAGGGTCAGGCCGTTCTGCAGCGCGCCGAGGAACAGCACGCCGAGCAGGACGCCGAGGATCGAGCCGGTGCCGCCGGTGAGCGCGACCCCGCCGACGAGCACCGCGGTGAGCACGGCCAGCTCGAAACCGGATCCTGATGTTCCGGCGACCACGCTGTCCAGCACCGACGCCTTGACGGCCCCGGCCAGGGCGGCGGCCACGCCGGTGACGACGAACAGCGCGAACGGGGTGCGGCGGACGTGGATGCCGGAGAGGTGGGCGGCCTCCCGGTTGACGCCGATGGCGAAGACGTGGCGTCCGGCAGGGGTGAGCGCCAGGAACAGCGCGCCCGCCGCCAGTACCAGCGCCGCGATGACGACCGGCGTCGCGATCCCGGCGATCCGCGCGCCGCCGATCCAGGCGAACCCGGAGCCGAAGCCGCTCAGCGGCAGCGGGAACAACTGCTGCGCGAGGCCCCGTACGGCGGTCAGCATGCCGAGGGTGACGATGAACGCGGACAGACCGAAGTAGCAGCACAGTATGCCGTTCACCGCGCCCACCAGCGCCCCGGCGGCGAGCGCCCCGAGCAGGGCGACGGCGGGCGACTGGTGGTGCTGTCCGGCCAGCCAGCCCGCGACCAGCCCGCCCAGGGCGAGCGTGGAGCCGACCGACAGGTCGAGGTAGCCGCTGATGACGAGCAGGGCCAGTGGGACGGCGACGATGGCGAGGGTGGCGGCGTCGGTGGCGATGCCGCTCAGGTTGGCCGGCTCGAGGAAACTGCCCGTGGTCAGCTGGAAGACCAGCACCATCGCGACGAGCACGACGAGCAGGGGTTGGCGGCGTACGACGGTCAGTCCGCCCGTGGCCAGGAGGTGCGGCCTGGTGAGGACGCGGTCGGCGGTGGTCATGCTGCTCCTTCGGCGGGCAGGGAGGTGTGGACGGCCGACAGCAGGGCCTGTTCGGTGAGTTCGGCACCCGAGAGTTCGCCGACGATCCGGCCCCGGGCGACGATCAGGCAGCGGTCGGCGAGCGCCACGATCTCCTCGGGGTCACCGGAGGCGAACAGCACGGCGGTTCCGCGCTCGGCGGCGAGGGAAGACACGACCCGGTAGATCTCCTGGCGTGCCCCGACGTCGACGCCCTGTGTCGGCTCGTCCAGCAGCAACACGTCCACATGCCGGGCCTCGTTGATCCACCGTCCGAGGACGAGCTTCTGCTGGTTGCCGCCGGAGAACGCGCCGGCCGGCAAGTCGGGTTGGGCCGGGCGCAGCCCCACCGCCGAGGCCAGGGCCTCGAACACCCGCCGCTCGGAGCGCAACGCCCGTACGCCGTGGCGGGCCAGGGGCCGGACGGACGGCAGCAGCGTGTTGTCCTGCGCGGACAGCGACGGGAACAGACCCTGGGCGCGCCGGTCCGCCGGTACGAGGGCGATCCCGGCGGCGAGTCCGTCGGCCGGGCGGGCCGGGGCGACGGTACGGTCACCGACCCTGATCGTTCCGGCGGTGGCGCGGCGCCTGCCGTAGAGGGTCTCCAGGACGCGGGTGCGGCCGGAGCCGATGAGCCCGAACAGCCCGACGCGTTCGCCTTCGGCGACGGTGACATCGACGGGGCCGAAGCCGGGGCCGCGCAAGGCGTCGACGACGAGCCGGGGCACGGTGGACGTACGGCGGGGCTGGGGCCTGCGCACCTCCTGCGCCGGCCGTCCCGCGATCGCCGCGACCAGTTCGGCCCGGGTCTGCCCCGCCACCGTGCTCTGGTGCGCGACCCGTCCGTCGCGCAGGACCGTGACCGCGTCCGCGAGCCGTTCCACCTCCGCCAGCAGATGGGTGACGTAGACGATGGCGAGCCCCTGGGTGCGCAGGTCCTCGACGCGTTCGGCGAGGGCGTCGGTCTCCGCGCCGGACAGGGCGGCGGTCGGCTCGTCGAGGACCAGGACGGAGGCGCTGCGGCTGAGGGCTTTGGCGATCTCGACCAACTGCCGCTGGCCCATGGGCAGATCGCCCACGCGGTCACGCGGGGAGCACCGGGCCGCGACCCGTTCCAGCAGCCCGGCTGCGACCTCCTCCTGGGCGCGCCGGTCGATGCGGCCGTACCGGGTCCACTCCTGGCCGAGGAAGATGTTCTCCGCCACGGTCAGAGCGTCGACCACGCTGAGTGTCTGGAAGATGATCGCCACGCCGGCCGCGATCGACTCGCGTGGGCTGAGCCGGAGGTACGACGTGCCGCCCACCTCGATCGTGCCTGCGTCGGGCGGGAACGCGCCGCCCAGGCACTTGATGAGGGTGGACTTGCCGGCGCCGTTGTGGCCGAGGAGGGCGTGCACCTGGCCGGCGGGGACGGTGAGGTCCACGCCGTCCAGGGCCCTGACGCCGCCGAACGACTTGGTCAGGCCGCGGATGCGGAGGTTCGTGGTCGTCATGGCGGGGCCTAGGCGTTCTGCGCGAGCAGTTTGTCGATCTCGGCGCCGTCGGCCCGCTGGACGAGGGTGATCGGGACCTGGGCGCTGGGGTTGGCCTTGCCCGCGGCGACCGCGCGCGGCACGTCGACGACCGCGGCGGCGATGTCCTTGGGCGCGAGGGCGGCGGAGGCCCGGTAGAAGGTGCCCTGCTTGATGGCGAGGAGGGAGGGCGCGGCGCCGTCCTGCCCGCCGACGAAGGTCTTGGCGTCGTCCTTCCCGCGGCCCGTCTGCTGGAGTGCCTTGAATCCGCCGTACGCGGCGGCGTCGGTGACGCCGAGGACGAGATTGAGGTCGGGGTGCTTGGCGAGGATCGCCTTCGTCTTGGACAGGCCCGTGTCCGGGTCGATGGCCTGTTCCCGCGCCACGACGTCGACGCCGGGCGCCAGTTTGGTGAAGGCGTCGATCATGCCCTTGGTGCGTTCCCGGCCGAGTTCGATGGTGCTGTCGGTGAGGAAGGCGATCTTGCCCTTGCCGCCGAGGTGTTCCTCGGCCCACTTCGCCGCAGCCTCGCCGAGCAGGGTGCCGCCCTCGCGGAAGCTGAACTGGATGTCGGCGCTCTGGTGCTTCAGGGAGCCGCCGTAGGTCACCCAGATCAGTCCCGCGTCCAGGGCCGCCTTGGCGATGGGCTCGGCGGCCTCGAAGACCATCGGGAAAGACACGATGGCCGGGACCTTGCGGGCGACCCAGGTGTTGAGGTTGCTGGCCTGGGTGTCGGCGCTGGCGTTGTCGCTGGTCGTGAGCAGGGAGATGCCGTGCTGCTTTGCCTGGGCGGTGGAGAGCTTCACCAGCGTGGAGTAGAGCGGGAGCTGGGTGAAGGGGTAGTCGAGCCCGATCTTCGTCAGGCGGGTGCCGCCGGAGGGGGCGGGCTTGGCCGAGGCGGCCGTGTCCTGCGGGGCGGAGCATCCGGCGGCCGCCAGGGCGGTGGCGGCGGAGAGGGCGAGGAAGTGTCTGCGGGAGGTGGTGTACGGCGGTGGGGTCATGGCAGGGGCTCTCCGAGGGGCGGGCCCGACTGGGGCGGGCGTCCGGCTGTGCCGAACAGGAAAGTCCCGGCGGGTCCGACGCACCATCCGTACAAATACCGACTGCCGAGGAGGATCCGGCGCTCGCGCACGAGAAGTCGGCCCGGCCCACACCTTGTCGGGCGCGAACCGCAGGCTTATCGTTAGGGCCCAAACGACATCGCGTCCGAGCCGCCCGGAGGCTCGCCATGCCCAGCCATCACCAGATCGCGGCAGCCGCCCGCATCGGCATGCTCACCCGCGAACGCGACACCGCCTCGGCCTCCGCGCAGGCCCTGCGCGAACTCGCCCGCGCCCTGCCGCTGGACGCCGCGACCCTGCTCACGATCGACCCGCTGTCCGGATCCCACATCCAGGTCGCGAGCATCGGCTACACCGCCGAGGCCTCGCAGGTCCTGGCCGGCGAGTTCGTCGGGACGCCCTGGTACCGCAACGTCGTACGGCGGGAGCTGCCGCCGTCCATCTCGCAGGACGCGGAGGATCCCGAGGACGCCGGGCCGCGCTTCCGGCACGGCTGGTTCTACGCCGAGCGCGTCCGCCCGGCCGGGTTCCGCGACGGTGTCACGGGAGCGCTGCGGCATCAGGGCCGTCTGGTGGGCCTGGTCCATCTCTCCACGGAGAGCGCGGACGCCTACGACACCGACGCCCGGATGCTGCTCGCGTCCGTGATTCCCGCCCTGGCCGCGCTCGCCGACCCGCTGGCGCACGCCGGTGATCTGCACGGTCTGGCGGAGGAGGGCGCGGCGAGCCTGGTCACCGGCGACGGCGGGGTGATCGACCTGCCGGGCCGGGACCGGCCCCGGGTACTGCGGGAGGACGACTCCTTCCGCGCCCTGCTCGACGCCTTCACCGCCACGGGCGGGCGGCGGCTGCGGCTGCTGTGGCGGGCCGGCGGCGACTGGCGGCGGGTCGTGCTGCACCGGCACCCGTCGGTGCCCGGCCTCGTGCCGGATGCGGTGCTGGTGCACGAGACGTCCACGGAGCTGCCGTACGGGCTGAGTCCCCGGGAGCTGGAGGTGCTCACGCGGGCGGCCACGGGGCAGACCAACCAGGCCATCGCGCAGGCACTGTTCCTGTCTCCGCGGACCGTGCACAGCCATGTCGAGCATCTGCTGCGCAAGACCGGCTGTGCCTCCCGCGCCGAGGCGACCGCGCTGGCGGTCCGGGACGGGCTGCTGCGGCCGGACCCGGACCACCTCGCGCGTTTCGTGGAGCGGTGATCCGGGCCCCGGCCGTCACGAGGTCAGGACCTCGACACGCCGCATGACGTCACGGCAGAACGGCCCGACCCCGTCGGGGTCGTCGATGAACTGGTTCGGTTTCACGCAGAAGGTGGTGAAGCCCTGCTCCAGTTGCTCGGGGAGCACGGCGAGCGCGGCGCCGAGGTCCGCCGGGGAACGGTCGTCGGGGAAGACAGCCTGGGTGCCGCCGATCATCTCGAGGTCGGCGATGTCCCGCCCGGCGGCGGCCATCGCCTCCTTGAGTGTCTGAAGGTCCTCGGGCGCGGGCCGGCCGAGGGGGTGGAAGCCGTGGCCGTGGCGTACGAGGCGGCGCAGGACGGGGCCGTGCAGGCGCTGTCCGCCGAACCAGAGCCGGGGGCCGTCCGGGCGGTGGGCCTTGGGCTCGAACCAGACGTCCTGGAAGGGGTAGTGCGGTCCGTCGTGGGACAGCGGGGAGGGGCCCCAGGCCTTCGCCCAGACCTCCAGATGCTCGTCGAGAAGCCGTCCGCGCCGCGCGAAGGGCACGCCGAGGGCGTCGTACTCGTCCTTGCTCCAGCTCACCGTGGGCTGCACGACGAGCCGTCCCTCGCTGAGGAGATCGAGGGTGCCGAGCTCACGGGCGAGCAGCAGCGGGTGGCGCAGCGGGGCGAGGACGGCCGCGGCGGCCAGGCGCAGCCGGGAGGTGACGGAGGCGATGGCGGCGAGCAGCAGCAGGGAGTTGGGCCAGGGGGTGCTGGGGTCCTGGTTGCCGGGGAGGGCGTAGTCGCGGGGGTTGCCCATGATGCCGGCGGCTGCCGCGTCCGGGCCGAGGACGACGTGCTCGCTGACCATGACGGCGTCGAAGCCGGCGTCCTCGGCCTCGCGTGCCCAGCGGACGGCGGCGGGCAGATCGGCCCGGCCGCCGGTCAGGGTCCAGTTCTCGCTGAGGACGAGGAGCATGCGGGGAGGCGTGGGCATGTCGGGTTTCCCTTTCATCTCCGTACAATTTGAGCCCGAACGATGGGGTGGCGCGGATGAGCCGCCCGTGCGTGACGCGTCGCCACCAGAAGAAGCGCGACCAGAAGAAGGAGGTGCCCGTGCCGGGACACCGATCCATCACCGAGGCCGAGAAGCTCGCGGCGGCGAAGCTCGGCGGTTCCCCGATCCGCCGTGAGCAGATGGCGGCGGTGGCGAACATCTACCGGGCCGCGTCCGCGGTGCGGCAACACCTGGAGAACTCGGTGCTGCGCGGTTCCGACCTGACCTGGACGGCCTTCGTGGTGCTGTGGGTGGTCTGGGTGTGGGGCGAGTCGGAGACCCGGCACGTGGCGGAGGAGGCGGGGATCTCCAAGGGCACGCTGACGGGTGTGGTGCGCACGCTGGAGTCTCGGGGGCTGGTACGGCGGACGGACCATCCGAGCGACGGGCGGCTGGTGCTGCTGAGCCTCACCGAGGAGGGCGACGCGTTCATGCGGCGGGTCTTTCCGGCGTTCAACGAGGAGGAGGCGTTCGTGACGGCCCGGCTCAGCGACGCCGAGTGCCGCAGCCTCGCCGAGGGATTGCGCAGTGTCGTGCTCCAGGTGGAGGAGCAGGGTGAGGAGCGGCGGCAGTCGCTGCTGGGCGGTGCCGAGCCAGCACCGCGGCGCAGTGGCCGGCGGCCCCGGGCCTGACTCCCGTGGCGGCCTCACCGGGCGGCGGCCCGTACGAGCGCGTCGAACAGGCCCTGTTGGGCGGGGTCGTCGTGGGCGGTGTCCTCGGGGTGCCACTGGACGGCCGTGAACCAGCCCCGGGTGCCCGGGAGTTCGAGGGCCTCGGTCGTGCCGTCGGCCGCCCGGGCCGTGACGCGCAGGCCGGTGCCCAGGCGGTCGACGCGCTGATGGTGGTAGCAGGACGCGTCGGTCTTCTCGGCGCCGGTGGCGCGGGCGACGATTGAGTCCGGTTCCAGGGCGACCGGGTGCGTCAGGTGCCGGTGCTCGTGCTCCGGGCCGCCCATGTCCTGCTCCAGGGTGCCGCCGAGGGCCACGTTGACGACCTGGAGGCCGCGGCAGATCGCGAGCAGGGGCAGGCCCGACTCCAGGGCGTGGCGGGCGACGTCGAGGTCGAAGGTGTCCTGGAGGGTGTCGACGTCGTAGACGGTGTCGTGGGTGTGGGCGGCGCCGTAGCGGGCGGGGGCGAGGTCGCCGCCGCCGGGGAGCAGGACGCCGTCGAAGCGGGCGAGCCGGGAGGCGGTGCCGTTGTCCGCCGGGTGGATGCTCGCCGGTTCGCCGCCGGCCCGCCAGACGGCCTCGATCAGGGCACGGGCGGTGACCTCGGCGGCGTAGCGGAGGGCGGAGGTCCGTGCGGAGAACCGGGCGGGGACGGCGATCAGCGGCCTCATAGCTGGATCCAGGTGCTCTTGAGCTCGGTGTACTTCTCCAGCGCGTGGACGGACTTGTCGCGGCCGTTGCCCGACTGCTTCATGCCGCCGAAGGGCACGGTCAGGTCGCCCTCCTCATAGCAGTTGACCCAGACCGTGCCCGCCTTCAGCCTGCGGGAGACCTGGTGGGCGGTGGACAGGTCGGAGGTCCACAGGCCGGCGGCGAGACCGTACTCGGTGGCGTTGGCCAGGCGGACCGCCTCGTCGAGGTCGTCGAAGGCGAGCACGGACAGGACGGGGCCGAAGATCTCCTCCCGGGCCAGTCGCGAACCGGGATCGACCTGGTCGAGGACGGTGGGCTCCAGGTATGTCCCGCCCGTCTCGGCGAGGACCCGTTCGCCTCCGGTGCGCAGCCGGGCGCCCTCGTCGACGCCGCGCCGGACGTGGTCGTGCACCCGGTCCAGGTGTGCCCGGCCGACCAGCGCTCCCATCTCCGTCTCCGGGTCGAGAGGGTCGCCGACGCGCAGCTCCCGGGCCCGCCGGACGACGGCCTCGGTGACGCGCTCGGCGATCGAGGAGTGCACGAGCAGCCGGGAGGGCGCCGTGCACATCTCGCCCTGGTTGAAGAAGATGCCCCAGGCGGCCGTGGCGGCGGCCTGGTCGAGGTCGGGGGCGTCGGGCAGGACGATGTTGGGCGACTTGCCGCCGAGTTCCAGCCAGACCCGCTTGAGGTTGGAGTCGGCGGCGTAGCGCAGGAAGTGGCGTCCGACGGCGGTGGAGCCGGTGAAGGCCAGGACGTCGACGTCGGGGTGGAGCCCGAGGGCCCGGCCGGCTGTGGGTCCGTCGCCGCCCACGACGTTGAGCACGCCCGGCGGCAGCCCGGCCTCGGTCGCGAGGCGGCCCAGGAGCAGGCCGGAGAGCGGGGAGTGCTCGGAGGGTTTCAGGACGACCGTGCAGCCGGCCGCCAGGGCGGGGGCGATCTTCCAGCCGGCCAGGGTCAGCGGGAAGTTCCAGGGGACGACCGCCCCGACCACCCCGGCGGCCTCCCGGGTGACCAGGGCAAGGGCGTCGGGGGCGGTGTGCGGGGACTCGTCGGTGAGCTTGTCCGCGAGCTGGCCGTACCAGCGGAAGGTGTTGATGACGGCGCGCAGTTCGATGCCGTCGGCGTCGGAGATGGGTTTGCCCATCTCCAGGCTGACGGTCAACGCCAGTTCCTCGCGCCGCTCGTCTAGCAGGTCGGCGAGGCGGAGCAGGGCCCGGCCGCGCTCGGCGGGTGCCAGGCGCGGCCAGGGGCCGGTGTCGAAGGCCCGCCGGGCGGCGGCGACGGCCGCGTCCACCTCGGCGGTGCCCGCGTCGGCGACCTCGGCGATGATCCGGCCGTCTCTCGGGGACACGACCGGGAACGTCGCCCCGCTGCCGGGTTCGTCGGCGCCGTCGAGGTGATGGGCGCCGGAGAGCTGGAACGCCTTGGCGCGGCGCAGCCACTCGTCGTGGGTGACGGCCGGCATGGAACCTCCTTGGGATGTCTGAGATCAGTTCATTCGCCGGCGGACGGTTTGCGCAGCCGCGCGGCCGCCAGACCCAGCGCCATGACCACCGGCACCGACAAGGTGAGCCACAGGGCCGTGGTGCGCTCGCCGCCGATGAGGGTGGTGAAGTTGGCGAGGATGAGCCAGATCGCCCCGGCGATGCCGAGCGCCCCCAGCGAGGGTGCGATCAGGGTGTTCCAGGGGCGGGTGTCGAGGCGTTCGCGGCGGAAGAAGACGACGACGGACACCGACGTCAGCAGGTACAGCAGCATCATCGCCAGGACGGCGACCCCGCTGAACCAGGAGAACAGTGTCAGCACCGGGTCCTTGCCCGCCAAGGCGAAGGGGAGCACGAGGAGGAGCGCCAGGACGGTCTGGACGCACCCGGCCGCCCAGGGAGCGTGGCGGCGGTTGAGGCCGCACAGCCGGCGCGGCAGCAGCCGGTCGCGGCCGAGCGAGAACAGATAGCGGTTGGCGGAGTTGTGGAAGGTGAGGATGCCCGCGAAGAGCGAGGTGGCGAGCAGGATCGGCAGCACATCGCCCACCCAGCCGCCGAACTCGGCCGCGATGGGCGCGAAGACGAACCCGGCCCCGTCACCGCCCTCCAGCGCCTTGCCCGCGGCCGCGGTGGCCTGGGAGGCGCCGTAGGAGGAGATGATCATCCAGGAGGTCAGGGCGAAGAAGCCGGTGACGACGGCGACCGCGAGATACGTGGCCCGTGGCACGGTCTTCTTCGGCTCGCGGGCCTCCTCGCCGTAGATCGCGGTGGCCTCGAAGCCGAACATGGACGCCACGGCGAACATCACGGCCACGCCCGGCGCTCCGTCGAGGGCTGCGGACGGGGAGAAGCTGTCGGCGAGGCCGAGGCCCTCGGGGCCGCCGCCCTGGACAAGCGTGACCAGGGCGAAGACGGCGAGGATGCTGAACTCCGCCAGGACGAAGACGGCCAGCACCTTGGCGCCCATCTCGACACCGGCGGCGCCGAGCACCTGCACGACGGCCATGGTGGCCAGCGTCCACACCCACCAGGGCAGGTCGAGGCCGGTGTGGTGCGCGACCAGACCGCTCACGATGGAGCCGTAGAGCCCGTACATGGCGGCCTGGATGGTGCAGTAGGCGAAGAGTGCGAGGCCCGCGCTGCCGGTGCCGGTGGTCCGGCCCAGGCCTTTGCCGATGTACGTGTAGAAGGCGCCCGCGTCCACGACATGGCGGCCCATGGCGACGAAGCCCACCGAGAACAGCAGGATCACCAGGCCCGCCACCAGATAGGCGGCGGGCACGCCGGGCCCGTTGCCGAGCGCCACGGCGATGGGGGCCGCGCCGGCGATGCCGGTGAGCGGGGCCTGTGCGGACAGGACGAAGAAGAGGATGCCCAGGACGCCGAGGGCGTCGGGCTTGAGCGTGCCTGCGGTGGGCGCGTCCGGTTTCGCCGTGTGCGGGGAGACCGTCTGACTGTCCACTCGGATCACCTGCCAGAGGGAGGAAGGATCGTTTCAGGCCAAACGAGTTGCCTCATCGTGGGGCGGAACTATCCGTTTGGCAAGGGGTGAGGGACGAGGAATTCCAGGGCTTCGAGGCCGAAGTGGTCCAGGGCTCCGGGGCCGAGGCGGCGCGGGGAGTCGTGAAGAGGCGCGGTGAGGTCAGGCCTCGTCGTCGCGCCGCTCGGCGAGCAGCCGCAGCACCGAGCGCAGCTCGTCGAGGGCCTCCTCGATGACCTCGCGCTCACCGAAGACCAACTGGTGCAGGACGAGGCCCTCCAGCGTGGCGAAGACCATCCGGGACAGGCCCTCGTCGACCGGCCCGGGCAGCATCTGGGTGAGTTCGCGCCGGGTCGCGTCGAAGTACTCGTCGTAGAGCGAGCGCAGGTGGGCCAGGAGCTCGGGGCGGCGCCGGGACTCCAGCAGCAGTTCGTACTGGAACGCCTGGAGGTCCGGCCCCGATTCCACCATGTCCGTCTGGCCCACCGAGAAGTCGTCGGCCTTGCCCGTGCCGGGCTCCAGGGCGCTGCTGTTCAGGGAGGAGCGGATGGCGTGGGTGAGGGCTTCCTCGATCAGCGCGTCGCGGGAGCCGAAGTGGTGCACGACCAGGCCGTGGGTGACCCCGGCCTCCTCCGCGACCGCCCGGTAGGTGAGCTTGCGCAGCCCGCCCCGGGCGACGACCCGCACGGCGGCCTCCAGCAGGGCCTCGCGGCCCGTGCCGTAGTTCACGCGCTTGCGGGGGCGGCGGCCGGCGGGCTCGGTCATGCCCGCGACCCTACCCGGGGCGTCCCGGTCGGCAACGCGGTGGCCGGTCTCCTCGTCGGCCAGGCCGCGTCCGGTTCCCGCGTCAGCGACGCGGTGGCCGGATGCCACGGAACTCCCAGTCGCCGCCGAGCGCGGTCGACAGCACCTCCTCCGACTCGGTGGGCTGGGCACCCACGTCCGTGCGGACGGCGGTCGGCCCGGTCACGATGTGGTTGGTGAGCCGCCCGAGCCCTTCGACCTCCACCTCGACCACGTCTCCGGGCTGGACGGGACGCGAGTGGGCGGGGGTGCCGGACAGCAGGACGTCCCCGGGGTGGAGGGTGATGGTGCGGGCGATGTCGGCGACGAGGTAGTGCATGTCCCACGTCATCTCGTCGGTGGAACCGTCCTGCACGACCTCTCCGTTGACGTAGGTCCGCAGCCGCTTGCCGTGGAAGTCCCAGTCGGTGACGAGGCCGGGGCCGAGCGGGCAGAGGGTGTCGGAGCCCTTGACGCGGAGCATGGAGCCGGCGTCGGTGTCGCGGAAGTCGTGCAGCCCGTAGTCGTTGGCGACGGTGTAGCCGGCGATGTACTCCGCCGCCTCGGCCGGTGCGATGTTCCGCGCGGTCCGCCCGATGACGATGGCGACCTCGCCCTCGTAGTTGAGCCACTTGCAGCCCTCGGGCCGGACGATCGCGCCCTGGTGGGCGTTGAGGGAGGAGGTCGGCTTGTGGAAGTACGTGGGCGTGTCGGGCAAGCCGATCTGAAACTCGTCGACCCGGCTGCGGTGGTTGAGATGGACGGCGATGACCTTGGACGGTACGACCGGCGGAAGATGCCGGGCGTCCTCGGCCTTGACGCGGCGGCCGTCCCCGGCGACGAGTTCGTCACCGTCGACGGTGACCTGGACGGCGGCGCCGTCGAGGAGGATACGGCGGTACTCAGGCATGGGAGGTCTCCTGCGCGGGGGTGTGGTCTGCGGTCCAGCCGTCGGCCGGGCGGTCGAACCAGAGATGGACCTGGCCGGTGCCGACGGAGTTCTCGTACGCGCCGTACTGACGGGCCGGGGCGACGCAGGCCCGCTCGCCGAGGGCGCCGGCCAGCATCAGATAGTGGAAGAACTTCGCCTCGGGCTTGTACCGCCAGAACTCGTCCATGGTGTCGAGGACCTTGTCGTGGCGGCCCTCCTTGAACCAGGCGATCCGCTCGTAGTCGGCCTCGCGCGCTTCGGGCGTACGAATGTGGACGGGGTCGCTGGCCTCGTGGTCGCGCAGTTCGCGCAGCGGCCAGAAGGTGTGCGACAGGGCGCCGGAGGCGATGACCAGGACCCGTCGCCCCGGGGTGGCGGCGATCCCGTCGGCGAGCGCCCGACCGAGGCGCAGATGGTCCTCCATGTCGCCGGTCTGGCAGACGCCGATGGTGACCCACCGCTTGTCGGGCAGGCCCTCGCCCAGGTACTTCCAGAGGTTGAGGGTGGCGTAGTAGATCGGCAGGTAGGCGTCGTCGATGGGCGTGATCCAGGTGCCGTGCTTGTCGGCGAACGTGGCCACGTTGTGGGCGAGTTCGGGGTCGCCGGGGAAGTCGTACGGCATCCTGCACATGCCGCGCGGCAGCTCCTCGGAGGTGAACAGGCCCGCGCGCCGCTCCTGCGCGGTGACGACGAACTCGACGGTGGTCGCCCAGTGGGAGTCGAGGACGACCACGGTGTCGTAGTCGTCGCGTGCGAAGACGTCCCCGCGGAGCTGCCGAAGCCCGGTCACGAGGGTGATCTCCTTGCCCTCGTTGAGCTCCAGCCGGTCCGCCTCGGGCAGCACGATGGTGGGGACGTGGGCGAGCAGCCCGGCCCCGACGATCTCACCCATGATCCTGGTTCCATCCCTTCGGGGCGGTGACGGTGTTCTTCAGATCGCAGTAGAAGTCGAAGCTCCAGGTGCCGCCCTCCCGGCCGACACCGGACTGCCGGGAGCCGCCGAAGGGTGCCTGGAGGTCGCGTACGAAGAAGCAGTTGACCCAGACCGTGCCCGCGACGAGCCGGGCGGTGACCCGCTCGGCACGGTCGCGGTCGCCGGTGACGACGGTGGCTGCCAGCCCGAAGCGGGTGTCGTTGGCGAGCCGGACGGCCTCGTCCTCGCCCGCGAAGGTCTGGAGGGTCAGGACCGGCCCGAAGACCTCCTCCTGCACGATCTCGGAGTCCTGGGCGACATCGGTGAGCAGGGTCGGCGCGTAGTACTGCCCGTCCTTCCGGTGCCCGCCGATGACGGTCCGCGCCCCGGCCGCGACCGCCCGCCGCACGAACCCGTCGATCTTCTCCAGCTGACGGGGGTGAATGTTCGGCCCGATGTCGGTGGTCTCGTCCCGCGGGTCGCCCTGTTCCAGAGCCGTGGCCTTCTCGACGAAACGCCGAGTGAACTCTTCGGCGACCGTCTCCTCGACCAGCAGCCGGGTGCCCGCCAGACAGACCTGACCGGCGTTGTCGTACTGCTCCACGGCGAGGTCGACGGCCAGCTCGAGATCGGCGTCGGCGAACACCAACAGCGGTGATTTGCCGCCGAGTTCGAGGCTCAGGGGCGTCAGCTGCGCTGCGGCCGACTCCGCGATCCGCTTCGCGGTCGGCACGGACCCCGTGAAGCTGATCCGGCGCACGTCCGGATGCGAGGTCAGGGCATCCCCGATCTCCGAGCCGTACCCCTGCACGACATTCAGCACCCCGGCCGGCAACCCCGCCTCGGCCGCGATGTCGGCCAGCAGGGAAGCGGTCAGCGGAGACCACTCCGCCGGCTTGAGAACGACGGTGTTCCCCGCGGCGAGGGCGGGGGCGACCTTCCAGGTGGCCAGCATCAGGGGGGCGTTCCAGGGCGTGATCAACACGCAGGGACCTGCCGGGTCCCATGAGACGTGATTGGTGTGACCGCGCGTCTCGAAGTCCTCGTGGTCGAGCGACAGCAGCCAGTCGGCGAAGAAGCGGAAGTTGTGCGCGACGCGGGGTATCACACCCCTGCGGTGCGAGCGCAGAAGGGCGCCGTTGTCGGTCGTCTCGACGATCGCCAGCTCTTCGATCCGCTTCTCGACGCCGTCGGCTATGGCGTGGAGGAGGCGGGCACGTTCGGTTCGGGGGGTGGCGGCCCATTCCGGGAAGGCGTCCCGGGCGGCGGCGACCGCGGCTTCGGCCTCGGCGGGACCGCCCCGGGCTATCTCACCGAGGGCACTGCCGTCGATCGGAGAGTGGTCGGCGAAAGTGCCGGCGGAGGCGACGCGCTCACCGCCGATCCAGTGCCGGGTGTCGACGGAGACACCGGCGACAGTGATCTTGTCAGGCATGAGAAGAGTTCCCTTCAGAAGAGGGGCTGTGCACGTCCTCAGGGGCGCGGGGAACTGCGCGACCAGCCACAACGAACCCGCACCCACCCACAAACCTCACTCGGCAGACACCCCCGACGTACCGACCTCCAAGAGCCGCCCCCCATCCCAAACCACCCCCACCTGCCGGAAATACGCAGCGATCGGCTCACGCACCTCCAGCCGCGCCAACTCCTCCGTAGGCGCCTCGAACAACTCCAACTCCGCATCACCCAGCCACGGCTGCCCACCCTCGAACGAAGCCGCCCCGGACTCGATCAGCTCATCGAGAGCCAGCCCCTTCCCCGTCTCGATGGACGGCAGCCACCGGTGATGAGCCATGGGATGCGCATTGACGAAGCCGCCACTCTCAGAGGGCTCGCGCAGCGTCACCACGGCCTGAGCCAACCGCCGATCCGCCGCGGCCAATGTCGCCCCGAACCGCGCGCCCGCCTCGATCCGCGGCGCGGGCCCGTACGGATGCGGCCGCGTCTGATGGATGGACCCGAGCTTCTTCGGATACCCCTGGTGCAGCCCCCGCGCGATCGCGAAGTCCTTGTCGACCCAGATGTAGACGCACCGCGAGTAGGTCCGCCCGCGGAACCCGCACCGCACGACCGCGAACGCCTCCTTGTACTGCGCCCGCACAGGATCGAGCAGCTCCTCCCCCGCCCCCGAGCACGACTGCCAGTCCGCCCAGATCAGGGCGACGGCCCCCGGATCCTCATCGGCCAACTCCAATGGCTCGGGCAGCAGTTCACGCACCCGCGCGGGATCAGTGCGGTACTCGACCGTGAGCAGATCACCGGAGTAGCGCCACGGCGGCGCGGGAATCAGCGACGAGGCACCGCTCGCCGTCTTGGGCTGGAAGTAACCACGAACAACGGTCACTTGAGGGCTCCTTGCACAGTGAGGGCGGGCTGCTTCAGCAGCTCGGCGCGGTAACGGGCGGCACCCCGCGTGGCGGCCGGTGCGCCGAGCGCGACGACCCCGACCAGCAGTCCGTCGCGGTGGTAGCCGACCAGGACGTCCCCCGACGGATCGCCGTCGAGGACCCGGACGTCGCCGAGCCCCAGGACGGGCGCGCCGAAGGACTGGAGCCGGAAGTCGTGCTGGTCGCTCCAGAAGGTCGGCAACGGCGCGAAGGGCGTCAGGCCGGCCACGCCGCCGACCAACACTTTCGCGGCATGCTTGGCCGAGTCCGCCGGGACGGACCAGTGCTCGACCCTGCGCGGCACCCCGTCGTAGCGGGCATTGGGAAAGCGGGCGACATCGCCGACGGCCACGACTTCGGGCCGGCCGCCGACGCGCAGGTGTGCGTCGGTGAGCACACCGTCGTCCAGGTCGAGTCCGTTGCCGCCCAGCCACTCCGTATTGGCGACCGAGCCGACGGACTCCACCACCACATCGGCGTCCAGCACGGAGCCGTCGCCCAGGACGACACCGGTGACGCGGTCCTGCCCCTCGAACCCGGCGACAGCCGCGCCGAGCACGAAACGCACCCCCCGTTCCTCGTGCCGTCGCAAGAGCGCGCGGGCGAGCAGCTCGCCGAGCGGCCCGACCATCGGCAGGGGCAGCGGCTCGACCACCGTCACCTCGGCCGCGCCCAGTCCGACGGCCGTCGCGGCGACCTCGCAGCCGATGAATCCCGCCCCGACCACGACCACCCGCACCCCGGGCCGGGTGAGTTCGCCCCGCAGGGCCTGGGCGTCGTCGATCGTGCGGACGGTGTGGCGACCGGCGGCAGGCCCGGGGCAGCGCAGCCGCCGGGGCCGCATGCCGGTGGCGATGACCAGACCGTCGTAGGAGAGCTCCGAGCCGTCGTCCAGCTCGACGGTTCGCTCGGCGAGCCGGGCCGCGACCGCCTTCGTGCCCAGCCGCCACTCCACGTCCGCGACGGACGCCTTCGGAGTGAAGGCCAGAGACGCGAAGTCCGCCTTGCCCGCGAGGACCTCCTTGGACAGCGGGGGCCGGTTGTACGGCGGGTGCGGCTCGTCGCCGATCACCGTGATGCCGCCGGTCCAGCCGGCGGTGCGTAGCTGCTCGGCCGCGCGCAGGCCGCCCAGGGAGGCGCCGGCCACGACGATGCGCCCGCTCATGTCAGTCCTCGATCCGGATGGCCTGGAGCGGGCAGACGTCCGCGGCCTCCTCGACCTCGTCGCGCAGCGCGTCGTCGGGGTCGGGGACGTACGCCAGGCGGCCGGTGTCGTCCATGTGGAAGACGTCGGGGGCCGCGAAGACGCACTGGCCGTGGTCCTGGCACTTGTTCATGTCGACGACGACCTTCATGGCCGGTCCTCCTGAATGTGAGGGCGTCGAAGGGGGAAAGGGGGCCCGGCCGGAAGGGGCCGGGCCCCGGCCAACGGGGTGCGGTGAGCCGCGTCCCGAACTCGTTTGGCTTCAAACAAGGTAGGCAGGGGCAGGGGTCTGGTCAATAGCTATCCGGATGGATAAATTCTTGCCCCCGCCCCCTTGCGGCACCCCTCGCCCAGCCCTACCGTTTGGCATCAAACAAGCACCGGGTGGTCCCTGGCTCCGCCGCGCCCGGCCTGCTCGCTCTCCCGCCACCCGCCTCCCCGGCCCTCGTGTCCCGGAGGTGTCCCGACGTCCGCCCGAGGAGACAACGGTGAGCGCTCACGACCTTGAAGAAGTCCGCCGCCACATGGAGCGGCTCGCCGCCGACGGCATCGATGTGGTCCGGGTGACCTATCCCGACCTCATCGGCACCGACCGGGCGCGTGATGTGCTGCTCGAGGAGCTGCCCCGGGCCTGCGCGCACGGTCTCGCGTTCTGCCGGGCCGTCTACCACACCAGTCCGCAGGGCGATGTGGTGCCGGTCAGCGGCGGGCTGGACGCGGGGCTGCCGGACATCTGCGTACGGCCGGACCTCGGCACGCTGGCGCCCCTGCCCTGGGAGCCGGGGGTGGCCGTCTGTCTGGGCGAGGTCGTCGACCCGGCGACCGGCGCGCCCGCCCCGGAGTCGCCCCGCGACCTGCTGCGCGCCGTCCTCGCCCGGTGTGCCGAGCACGGGCTGCGGCCGGTGGTCGGGCCCGAGCTGGAGTACTTCCTGTGCGATCCGGACCCGTCCGGCGGCTGGCGCCGCTACGCACCCGACCCGGGCGTCGTCTACACCGCCGGGCTGCGCGCCGACCCCGACAACCACCTGCTGCGCACCCTGCGCCACGTACGCGATCTGAGGATCGGTGCGATCAGCGGCAACCACGAGTTCGACGGCGGCCAGATCGAGATCAACCTGGCGCACTCCGACGCCCTCTCGGCCGCCGACCGGTCCTTCCGCTTCAAGGCAGCGATCAAGGAACTGGCCCGCAAGGAGGGCCGACTGGCCACCTTCATGGCCAAGCCCTTCAACGACGCGGGCGGCTCCGGCTTCCACCTGCACCTCTCCGGTGAGGACGACCAGGGCGGCAACACGTTCGACGACCCGTCGGGCCCGTACGGTCTGTCCGCCGTCGCCCGGCACGCCGTGGCCGGTGTCCTCGCCCACGCGCCCGCCCTGGCCGCACTGCTCAACCCCACCGTCAACTCGTACAAGCGCTTCGGCCCGGACACCCTCGCGCCCTGGCTGATCGACTGGGGGCTGGACAACCGCAGCGCCATGGTGCGCATCCCGCCCGAGCGCGGCTCCGGTGCCCGGCTCGAACTACGGCTGGGCGACGCGAGCGCCAACCCCTATCTGGCGATCGCCGCCACCACGGCCGCCGCCCTGCTGGGCATCCTGGCCGGCGAGGAGCCGCCCGCCCCGCTGGAGGGCTACGGCTACGACACCGCCCGGTCCGCCGTCCTGCCGCAGACCCTGTCCGCCGCGCTGGACGCGCTGGAGGCGGACACCGCCCTGACCGATCTGCTCGGCAAGGGCTTCACCACGTCCTTCCTCTCCTACAAGCGCGACGAGGTCGAACGCTTCCACCGGCACGTCACCGACTGGGAGTTCACCGAGTACGCCTACCACCTGTGACGCCTTGGAGCTGTTCGATGACCACCGAGATCCCGACCGACGCCCTGCGCGAGCCGCTGCCCCTGGCCGATGTGAACCTCGCCGACCTGGACCGGTTCACGGACGGTGTCACGCCCTGGCGGATGTTCCACACCCTGCGCCACGAGGACCCGGTGCACTGGCAGCCCGAGGAGGCGCCCAACTCCGGTTTCTGGGCGGTGACCCGGCACCAGGACATCGTCCGGGTCGACCGCGACCCGGAGACGTTCACCTCCACGAGGTTCGTCAACCTGGAGGAGGTCGACGACGACCAGATCAAGAAGCGCGCCTCGATCCTCGAACTGGACGGGGTCCGGCACCGGGCGCTGCGCAGTCTGATCCAGCGGCAGTTCGGCGCGAACGTGATCAGCGGCTACACCGACTTCCTGCGCGGACTGACGGCACGGACCCTCGACGCCGCCCTCGCCAAGGGCCGCTTCGACTTCGTCGAGGACGTCTCGGCGGACTTCCCGATCAACGTCCTGGCCCGGCTGCTGGACGTGCCCCCGGAGGACAACCAGCGGCTGATCGACTGGGGCAACCGCATCATCGGCCACACCGACCCCGACTACGCGGACGTCCTGCTGCACAGCGAGGAGAGCGAGCGGTACCGCGATCTGCCCTTCCGCTCCCCCGCCTCGCTGGAGGTCTTCGAGTACGGCCGGGAGCTGGCGCGGCGGCGACGGGGCGGCGACGGCACGGATCTGGTCTCCCGGCTGGTCAACACCATGCCCCGGGACGGTGTGCCGCTCTCCCCGCAGGACTTCGACAACTACTTCCTGCTGCTGGTCGTCGCCGGCAACGAGACCACCCGGCACACCATCTCCCACTCCATGCTGGCCCTCATCCAGCACCCCGAGCAGCTGGCCCGCCTCCAGGAGGACCCCTCGCTGATCCCGGTCGCGGTGGAGGAGTTCCTGCGCTGGGCCTCCCCCGTCTACCACTTCCGCCGCACCGCCACGCGCGATGTCGAACTGGGCGGCAGGCTGGTCAGGGAGGGCGACAAGGTCGTGATGTGGTTCGCCTCCGGCAACCGCGACGAGGACGTCTTCGGCGATCCGTACGCCTTCGACGTCACACGCGCCGACAACGACCACGTCACCTTCGGCAAGGGCAGCCCCCATCTGTGCCTGGGCAATCTCCTCGCGCGCACCGAGATCCGCATCATGTTCGAGGAGCTGATCCCCCGCCTCGCGGACATCCGTCTGGCCGGTGACGTGCCGCGGGTGCGCTCCAATTTCGTCAACGGCATCAAGAAGCTTCCGGTGGAGGTCAGCCTGGCCTGACTCCGCGGGAAGACGCGCCGCCCGCGAGGATCAGGCACCGGCCTCCGCGCGCGCGACGAGGCCGGTGATCCGGGCCCACATCTGTGGCGGGTTGGAGTACATCGGGAAGTGGGCGCTGTGGCTGATCTCGGCGAGTTCCACGCCGCCTTCGGCCAGCTTCGGGAGGTACGACAGGGAGTCGTTCTGCTCGCCGTACATGAACATCCTCGGCAGGGGGAGCCCGAGGAAGCGGTCGAGCAGGTTGCCGTGGTCGGAGAGGTCGACCATGGACTCGAAGATCGCTCGGACCGCTCCGGACCTGACCTTGTACGGAAGGCTCGCCGCGTACAGGCCACCGGAGTAGAAGCGGGAGCCGGCGACGCGTTCGGCGAAGCGGGTCAGGAACGCGTCGGGGTCGTCGTCGGCGTGGGTGACGATCTGCCGGCTGAGGAAGCAGTCCTCGGGGGCGACATTGCCCTCGATGCTGACGAGGCTCGCGACCCTGCCGGGGTCGCGGTCGGCGAGCAGGAGTGCGGTCAGGCCGCCCATCGAGTGTCCGACGAGATGGAAGCGGTCGATCTGTTGGGCGCGCAGCACCCGCTCGGCGACCGTGACCAGGAACGGGACGGACACGGCGTCGAGGTCCGAGCAGGTGGTGCCGCCGCAGCCGGGGGCGTCGTAGGCGAGGACGGGGCGGCCGGCGAGTTGTTCCTGCTGGATGACGTCGGCGTAGTCCTCCTTGGTCGAGCCGAAGCCGTGGAGGAACACCAGGGGTGTGCCGGTTCCGTCGCGGCGCAGGCCCGCCACTTCGACACGGGTCCCGTCGACGGTGAGGGGGAGCGTGAAGGGTTCGAGTTTGCTGACGGTGTCGGGGCTCAACGTGCCTCCTCCAGTTGCTGGTTGTCGGCCTCGGGTACGGGGCTCAGCGCGGTTCTCAGGCGGTCGATCGCGGTGATCAGCGTGTCGTCGTCGACGGCGAAGCACAGGCGGATCCGGCCCGGGGCGTCGAACGCCTCGCCGGGTACGACCGCGACGTGGGCGGTGTCGAGGAGCCATGCGGCGAGGTCGGCGCCGCTGCTCCAGCCGTGGTCGTTCAGGAGCGCGCTGACGTCGGGGAAGGCGAACATGCCGCCGTCGGGCAGCGGGCAGTCGATGCCGTCGATCCGGTTGAGCGCCTCGACGAGCATCGTGCGCCGGCGCCGGTAGTCCTGGGCGGCCTCGGCGGGGGTGCCGTGGTCGTCGAGGGCGGCGAGCGCGGCGCGCTGGTTGACCGTGGGGACGTGGGTGATGGTGCGGGAGACGTGGAGGCGCGCTGCGGCGATGATCTCCGGGGGTGCCGCGAGCCAGCCGACGCGCCAGCCCGTCATGGCGTGTTCCTTGGACACTCCGCCGACGACGACGGTACGGTCGCGCAGGCTCGGAGCCACGCGCAGGATCGGCCGGTAGGTCCCGGTGTGGTCGAACGCCCGGTAGATGTCGTCGCTGATGACCCAGACGCCGTGCCGCTGGGCCCAGTCCGCGATCTGCCGCAGCCGGGGCTCGGGATGGACGGCGCCGGTGGGGTTGCCCGGGCTGGAGAGAATCAGTGCGCGGGTGCGGGGCGTGCGGCAGCGGTCGAGGGCTTCTGCCGAGAGGCGGAACTCGCTGTCGGCGGTGACCGGCACGGCGATGCCGCCGGCAGCGGTGACGACCTCCGTGTGCCCGGGCCAGCCGGGCGCCGCGACCAGGACCTCGTCCCCGGCGCCGACGAGCGCCTGGAGGGCGAGGAAGAGGGCGTGCTTCGCGCCGAGGGCGATCTGCACGTCGTCGGCGCTCCAGGCCGCTTCGGTGTCGTCGGTGAGGCTCGCGGCGACGAGCGCGCGGAGGGCGGGATCTCCCTGCGCCGGTCCGTAGTGGTGGGCGACGGGATCGCGCACCGCGGCCACGGCGGCTTCCACGACCACGGCACTGGTGGCCGCCTGGGGCTCCCCGGCAGCGAGGGTGATGACGTCCGCGCCCCGGGCCCGGAGGGCCTCGGCCCTCGCGGCCACGGCGAAGATCGGGTTGTCGGTCATCCGTGTCACCGCCCTGCTGCTTCGAAGTCGTACAGTTCGAGCGTGCTGCGGCCTTCCCGCAGCCGCGCCATCAGCTCCGTCTCGTGCGCCACCCGGGCATCGGCGCGGTCGAGGATCCGCCCGGCCTCGGCGGCGGGAAGGGCAACGACGCCGTCGACGTCGCCGACGACGAGATCGCCGGTGCCGACCGTGATGCCGCCGACGGTGACCCGTCGCCCGAACACGCCGCGGAAGTCCTTGCGGGTGCCGAGGATGGCGTTGCTGCGCGAGAACACCGGGAAGCCGAGGGCCTCGATCTCCGCGGCGTCCCGGGCGCCGCCGTCGATGAGCAGGCCGGTGATCCCACGGTGCAGGGCGGCCACCGTGAGGACCTCGCCCCAGTGGCCGAAGCGGGCCCCGCCGAGGTCGGCCACCAGTACGGATCCGGGCGGGGCCTGGAGGACGGCGTGGTGCAGGGCGAGGTTGTCGCCTCCGGCTCCCTGCACGGTGAACGCCGGGCCGCACAGCCGGGCGCCGGTCCAGAGCGGTCGCAGCTCCGGGGTGAGGGCGATGCCGAGTCGGGACGCCTCCAGCAGCGTCGCGCTGGAGTGCCCGCGGGCGGGGTCGTCCGTGACGCTGTCGCTCACGACGGGTCCTTCCGGGTCTGCAGGGAGTGGTAGCCGTGCCGGGTGCGCGCTTCGGCGAGCGTCGCCCCGTCGCGGACGGCCCGGACGATGGCCTCTTCGACCTGGTCGATGCGCCGGGCGAGCTCGGCGACCTCGTCCCAGCGGGCGGCCGGGACGACCACGGCTCCGTCGTCGTCGGCGACGAGGATGTCTCCGGGGCGGATGAGGACCTGGTCGATCGTCACGGCCCTCTGGACCGCGGCCACCCGGACCCGGTCCTTGCCCGTCCGCATGAACCGGGAGACCGACCAGATCGGGTAGCCGACGTCGGTCGCCACGGCGACGTCACGGCAGGTGCCGTGGATGACCGTGCCCGCGATGCCCCGCTCGTGGGCGGTCTCGCTCATGATGCCGCCCCACACCGTGCAGTCGGTGCGGCCGGCGTTGTCGATCAGGATCACGGAGCCGGTGGGGACGTCGTCGAGGAAGTCACCGACGGTGCCGCCGGTCTCGTCGACGGGTTCGTAGGTCACGGTGAAGACCGGCCCCGCGGTTCGCTGCCCCTGGCGCAGGGCGCCGATGCCGTGGAGGGAGCCGGGCAGGCCGAGGGAGTCGAGGGCGTCGGAGACGGACGCGGTGGACAGGTCGGCGGCAAGGGGCGCAGGGGAGGAAGCGGTGGTCATCGGGCGGCCTCCCGCTCTCCGGCGAGGCGGTTGTCGTGCATGGCGTGGGAGAGGCGGGCGCCCGCGCGGACCTCGTCCGCGATCGCGCGCTCCCGGGCCACGATCGCGGTGGCGATCCCGGCCACCTCCTCGGCCCGCTCTCGCGGTACGACGGCGAGACCGGTCTCGTCGGCGACCACGACATCGCCCTGCTCGACCGTGAGCCCGGCGATCTCGACCGGCTCGCCGGTGGCACGCTGGCGCAGCCTGCCCCGCGCCGTCGCGGGGACCGCACCGCGCGAGAACACCGGGAAGCCCAGCTCGCGGGCCTCCGCGACATCGCGGCAGACGCCGTCCGCCACGACACCTCGAACCCCGCGCCGGGCCGCGCCCAGGCTCAGGATGCCGCCCCAGCAGGACACGTCGGTACGGCCCTGGTTGTCGACGACGATCACGCTCTGCTCGTCCGCGGTCTCGATGGCCGTCGTGGCGATGTGGGCTCCGGCCGGACGACCGGAACGCGGTTCCAGGCCGACGGTGACGGCGAACCCGACGACGGCCGTGGTGCCCCACACCGGACGGATGCCGCCGACGCCGGCGGGAAGTCCGAGCTGGTCGAGCGCGTCGCTGACCGCGGCGGAGTCGAGCGCCGCGTACCGATCGAGGAGGGATGAGTTGCTCATGCCTCCACTTCAACAGCGTGCGGCTATATTCGGAAGGTCTGATTCCCTATCTCAGTGAGAGGCTGCGCGAATCATGGTCGAGATCCGCCAGGCGCGGTACTTCGTCGCGGTGGCCGAGGAACTCCACTTCGGCCGGGCGGCGGAGCGGCTCCGGATGTCCCAGCCGCCGCTGTCCCAGGCGATCAAGCAGCTCGAACGGCAGCTGGGTTTCGCGCTGTTGCACCGCACCCAGCGGTCGGTGGCCCTCAGCGAGGCCGGCGCCGTGTTCCTGGAGCAGTGCCGCGCGTTGATCCGCCAGGCCGAGGAGGCCGAGATCGCCGCCCGGCACGCGGCCACCGGGCGTGGCGGGCGGCTGAGCCTGGGCGCGGTCGCCTCGGCCTTCTCCTGGCCGCTGCCGCTGGTGCTGGAGCGATTCCACGAGGACGCGCCGGACATCGAGATCCGCACCCAGGAGATCGACACGCACGAGGCCGCGGCGGGGCTCCTCGACCGCACACTCGACTGGGCCATCGTGCGCCAGACCGCCCCGGTACGGGGCACCACGGCGACCTCGCTCTTCGTCGACCGTTTCGTCGCGGCCCTCCCGGCCGGCCATCCCGCCGCCGCCGACGGCGACCCGCTGGATCTGGCGGACCTCGCGGGTGACACCTGGGTGTGGCTGAACCGCCACATCTCACCCGACTACCACGACGCCATGGCCACGATGTGCCGCACGGCCGGGTTCAGCCCCGTCCCCACCCACTGGGCACGGTCGGTGACCTCGCAGATCGCCATGGTCGAATGCGGCCTCGGCGTCACCGTCGTACCCGCCGCGGCGTCCGGTGCGCACCCGGCCGTGCGCTTCAGACCGCTGCGTCATGGAACGGCGACCATCGAACTCACCGTCATGACACGCTCCGCACCAGGAGCTCTGGCGGAGCGCCTCACGAAGCTCGCGACGCGACTGACCGCGACGTGATGCGACACACCTGACGCGCCTTCAAAGGGACGTCACGAGCGCCTGGTTCCCCCTGGAGGGGGAATCTGCACTGCGCGGCGGCAGGCGTCTCACCCAGGCCCCTACGGCGCCTGCCCCCGTGTCCGATGCAGCGGGTCAGGATCCGTCGCATTGGGGTGAGTCCTGCGCCGACACGTTCCATTCCTCCGAGCTCACCAGGTTGGGCCGCCTTGACGGCACCCAGGCGTCCATACGGGCCAGGGCACCGCCGCTGTGACGGATCCAGGCCTTGCTCTCGGGGTCCATGAACTCCAGCCGGAGCTGGGCCAGGTCCCCTTCCGCCAGACTCACCGACGGCTGCTCCACGGCCATGGAGTGGAGCAGTGCCTTGTTCTGGACGGCGATCTGCTTGCAGGGCTGGAGGAGGTCCAGGTCCCAGCTCACCTTGTTCGCCGGGAGCGTGAGCCGCATCGTCATGACGCGGGAGCTTCCGTTCACCACGATCACCCCCGAGCCCATCCGGTAGAAGTCGACGAGGTTCGCGTACGCCTTCTCCCGGTCCTCCTTCGACCGGAGCTCCTCCGCCGCCGCCCGCTGCTCCGCCTTCTCGGCGCGCTGGTCCTCCCTGCCGGCGTACAGCTCGGCCCGGATACCGAGAACCAGCCCGACCAGTGCCGCCACCACCGTGACGGCGCCGACCGCGAACCGTCCCAGATCCAGCGCGGTGACGCGGTACGGGCCAGCACCGGACTCCTCGGAGGCGTCCGGGTCCACGGCTGGTGCGGGCTCCTCCAGCGAGGGCGCGGGCGGGTTCTGTGCTGCGACGGGCCCCGCCCCGGGCGAGGACACGTTCTCCGGCGTGCCGCTGCCGTCACCGCCCCCGGAGACCCCCGCACCTCCCTCGGACTCCGACGGACTCGCTGCGCCTTCGTTCTGGACCATGCGGCAAGAATGACGCAACTCCCCTGCCTGGGAGGCTTATTGCGACATAAGGCCAAGGGGTGGGACACGTTGGTCCGGTCGGCGTTCTCGCGGGATGTCGCGCTGAGACACTTGAGTCTCCAGCGGCTGGAAGGTCCAGGATCTTGCTCATGGACGACGAACGCCCCGATGTGCTCACGATCGGCCGGCTGGCGCGGCGTACCGGGGTTCCGGTGCGTACCTTGCGCTTCTGGTCGGATGAGGGAGCGGTGCCGCCTGTGGCGCGGTCCGTGAGTGGTTACCGGCTGTACGACGGCGAGTCCGTGGCCCGTGTCGAGTTGGTGCGCACGCTGCGGGAGTTGGGGCTCGGGCTCGACGACGTGTGCCGTGTCCTGAGCGGCCGTAGCACGGTCGCCGAGGTCGCCGACGCGCATGTGGCCGCGCTCGACGTGCAGATCCGCTCGCTCAAGGTGAGCCGGGCCGTTCTGTCCACCGTGGCGAAACGGAGTTCGACCGCTGAGGAGACAGCACTGATGAACCGGTTGGCGCGGCTCTCCGCCGCCGAACGCAAGCAGATCATCGACGAGTTCAAGGAGGAGGTGTTCAGCGGACTAGATGTCGAGCCGCCCGTGCGCGACCGCCTGAGCACCCTGAGCATCGAATTGCCCGACGATCCCACACCTGAGCAGGTCGACGCCTGGATCGAACTGGCCGAACTGGTGCGGGACCCCGGCTTTCGCGCCCGGTTGCGCACCTGGATGGAGCTCAACACGCCCGCTCCGGGGCAGGGTCGTCCCCCAGGGGCGTCCATCTGGTGGGCCAGGCAGGTCGTGCGGACCGTGGCCGAGGTCAGAGAGCGCGGGGTCGCCCCGGAGGGGCCGGCAGCGGCCGAGGTGCTGTCCGAGCTGTTCGGTGACGCCGATCGGGGCGCCGTGCTGCGCAGTCTGGAGGCCGGGATCGAGGCAGAGGCGGAGCGCTACCGCGGGCTCGTCGCCCGGGTGCGCGGGCAGGCTTCATCGCCCGACGCGACCGAGGAACTGGAGTGGCTGGCGCGGGCCCTGCGCGCCGCGGATCAGACCTGACCGGCCGTCCAGCGGCGCCGGCGGCGGGTCCACCGCTGCGGCTACAGCCAGCCGTTGCGCTTGAAGCCGCGGTGGATGACGAAGCAGGCGGTGGCGATGACGGCGAGGACGAGGGGGTAGCCGAAGCGCCAGCGCAGTTCGGGCATGTGGTCGAAGTTCATGCCGTAGACGCCGCACACCATGGTGGGTACGGCGATGATCGCGGCCCAGGCGGTGATCTTGCGCATGTCCTCGTTCTGGGCGACGGTGACCTGCGCGAGGTGGGCCTGGAGGATGGAGTCGAGCAGGGCGTCGAAAGAGTTGATCTGGTCGGTGACGCGGGTGAGGTGGTCGGCGACGTCCCGGAAGTAGGCCTGTATCTCCTGGTCGAGGCAGCCTCGGGGCTCGGTGGCGAGCCGGTCCAGGGGGCGGGCGAGCGGGACGACGGCCCGCTTCAGTTCGAGGAGTTCCCGCTTGAGCTGGTAGATGCGGCCGGCGTCGGCGTTGCGGGGACTGCGCGGGGAGAAGACGTCGGTCTCGACCTGGTCGATGTCGTTCTGCACGGCGTCGGCGACCGTGACGTAGTCGTCGACGACATGGTCGGCGATGGCGTGCAGCACGGCGGAGGGGCCGTGGGCCAGCTGCCGCGGGTCGGCTTCGAGGTCCTCGCGCAGGGGACCGAGGGAGCCATGGCGGCCATGGCGGACTGTGACGACGAAGTCGGGGCCGGTGAAGACCATGATCTCGCCCGTGTTGACGACCTCGCTGGTGGAGGTCAGCTCGGCGTGCTCGACATACGTGACGGTCTTGAAGACGGCGAAGAGGACATCGCCGTACTGCTCGACCTTGGGCCGCTGATGGGCGTGGACGGCGTCCTCGACGGCGAGGGGGTGCAGGCCGAACAGTTCCGCGACACCGGCGATCTCCTCCTCGCCCGGTTCGTGCAGGCCCAGCCAGACGAAGCTGCCCCGGTGCTTGCGGACCTGCCGGACGGCTTCCTCCACCGAGTCCGTGCCCGGCCCGCGAAGGCCGTCGCGGTAGACGACGCAGTTGACCACCGTCGAGCCGAGCGGCGAGCGGGCCGGGTGGCTGAGGTCCACGCGGCGGCGAGCGCGCCGCGCCAGATTCGCGACTTTGCGCAGGTTGCCGACCATGGACATGCGTGCTTCTCCTTCACCAGACCGCTTCACCGGGACCGCTTCACCGGCCGCTTCACCGAACCGTCGGATCCGGACAGTGTGCCAAAGAGCGAGACGGCCGCTGTCAGAGCCAGCGCTTCTTGCGGAAGACCAGGTAGACAAGGGTGACCAGGGCCGCTGTGGTGATCAGCATGGCCGGGTAGCCGAACAGCCATCCCAGCTCGGGCATGTGGGCGAAGTTCATGCCGTAGACGGCCGCGATCGCGACGGGGATGGCGATCAGGGCGGCGGCCGCGCTGATGCGCCGCACGTCGTGGTTCTGCTGGACGCTCGTCTGCGCGAGGGCCATGGTCAGGGCGTTGTCGACGAGCTCGGTGAGCACGGTGACCCGTTCGGCGGCCTGGGCGAGGTGGTCGGCGACGTCACGGAAGTACGCGGCCAGCTCCCGGTCCACGCCGGGGACGCGGCGCTCGGCGAGATCGCCCAGGGGCTGGGCCAGTGGCGCGACGGTGCGGCGCAGTTCGAGGAGCTCGCGTTTGAGCTGGTAGACGCGGCCGACGTCGTGTCTGGCGTCCGGGGAGAAGGCGTCGAATTCGACCTGGTCGGCGTCCGCCTCCAGCGCGGCGACGACATCGAGGTACTGGTCGACGACCGAGTCCGCGATCGCGTGCAGCACCGCGACGGGTCCGTGGGCCAGGCGCTCGGGGTCGGCTTCCAGGGCGGTGCGGACACCGCTCAGGTGCCGGGCGGGGTCATGGCGTACGACGACGATGAAGTCGCGGCCGACGAAGGCCATGATCTCGCCGGTGCCGACGATGTCGGTGGTGGGCGTCAGCTCCTCGTGTTCCAGGTAGACCGCGGTGCGCAGGACGAGGAAGAGGGTGTCGTCGTAGCGCTCCAGCTTGGGGCGCTGGTGGGCGTTGAGGGCGTCCTCGACGGCGAGCGAGTGCAGGCCGAAGGCCCGGGCGACGATCTGGAGCTGTCCGGCGGTCGGGGCGTGCAGGCCGATCCAGACGAATCCGCCGGGGCTGGTGCGGGTGACGTCCATGGCCTCGTCCAGCGGGAGGTGTCCGGGCCTGCGGCGCCCGTGCTCGTACAGGGCGCAGTCGACGACGGGGATCTCCTGCCGGGGCGTGTCGTGGGCCGTCATGGCTCACCTCCTCGCGGGACGCGGGTGCCGCGCGCGCCGCGATTACCACGATGGCATGGAAGCGCGGCAGCGTCATGGGACGCGTGGAGCGTGATGCGGCCACGGGCAGTACGTCCCCGTCCGGTGTCATGGGGGCTTTCTGGAACACCTCCGGGCGAGGGCCGGGCCAAGGCTCGCCCGGAGGTGGTGTGCGGGGGACGCGGCGGGCTACAGGCCCACGTCCCGGCTGCGGATGTCGTCCAGGGACTCGCGGCGTACGAGGAGCCGGGCGCGGCCGTCGCGCACGGCGGCCACGGGCGGGCGGCCGACCAGGTTGTAGCCGCTCGCCATCGACAGGTGGTAGGCGCCCGCGACGGGGACGGCGAGGAGGTCCCCGGGGCGTACGTCGTCGGGCAGCGGGACGTCGGCGGCGATCACGTCACCGGCCTCGCAGTGCCGGCCGACGACGGTCACCAGGGCCGGGGACGCGCTGCCGCGGCGGCCGATCAGGCGCGGCGCGTACCGCACCCCGTACAGCGCCGGCCGGGGGTTGTCGCTCATGCCGCCGTCGACGGCCACGAAGGTGTGGCCTCCGGTGCGCTTGACGGACAGGACGTGATACAGCGCGATGCCGGCGGGGCCGGCGATGGCCCGGCCGGGCTCGATGATCAGGCGCGGCACGGTGAGGCCGGCCGACGCGCACGCCTCGGTCAGCTCCGCGCGGACCTTGCGGGCCAGGGTGGTGAGGTCGAGGGCCTCGTCGCCGGGGCGGTAGGCGATGCCGTGGCCGCCGCCGAGGTCGATCTCCGGCAGGACCAGTCCGTGCTGCTCGTACAGCCGGGCCATCAGCCCCACCATGCGGCGTACGGCGGAGAGGTAGGGCTTGACGCTGGTGATCTGTGAGCCCAGGTGGCAGTGCAGACCGGTCAGTTCGAGCTGGGGCTGGTCGAGTATGCGGGCGATGGCGTGCTGGGCGTAGCCGTCGGAGATCGACAGGCCGAACTTCTGGTCCTCCGTGCCGGTGCGGATCTTGGCGTGGCCGCCTGCGCTGATGCCGGGCACGACGCGGACCATGACCTTCTGGTGGCCGTCGGGTCCGACCGCCGCCGCCAGCCGGGCGATCTCGGAGGGGCTGTCGATCACGATCCGTCCGACGCCGAGGCGCAGGGCGGTGTCCAGGTCGCGCGGGGACTTGGCGTTGCCGTGCAGGACGATCTTCTCGGGCGGGAAGCCCGTGGTGACGGCGAGTTCCAGCTCACCGGCGGAGCAGACGTCCAGGCCCAGGCCTTCCTCCTCCATCCAGTGGACCATGGCCCGGCACAGGAACGCCTTGGCGGCGTAGAGGACTTCGGTGTCGGGGAAGGCTGTCCGGTAGGTGCGGCAGCGTTCGCGGACCTCGCCCTCGTCCAGGACGTAGACGGGGGTGCCGAAGCGGTCCGCTATCTCCGCGAGCGGTACGCCACCGACGGTCAGGTCCCCCGCACGGGGCTCGGTGGTGGAGGCGGGCCACACCGACAGGTCGGCGGCGGTGGTGGCAGCGGTGGTGACCGCGGGTTCGTGGACGGTCGTCATCGGGTGATCCCCTCTCCTGCGATCAGCAGCGCCAGTGCCGGGACGAGTGCGGAGGCCTCCTGGAGCGGCGCCGTGGACTTCCCCGGTCCGCAGGCGGCGGATCGGGGGGCGGTCCGTGCGGGCGCCGGTGCGCACAGCTGGGGGTCGACCGTGAGGGCGGTGACGCCGAGCGGTGCGGTCAGTGCGCGCAGCGCGGGCTCGGCGAGCCTGATCCACGCCTGGTCGGGGCCGAGCGTCTCGGCCAGTGCGCGTCGGGACGTGAATCCGACGGTGGTGCGCTCACCGAGCGGTGTGCGGAAGAGACGGGCCACGCACCCGTCTGGTCCCGGCCGGACGGGCACGAACAGGAGTCCGGCCGGGAGACGATCGGAAGGCTCCGGGTCTTCGCCGGGCAAGAGTTCTGGCATGGGACGCCTCCTGGAAGGGACCGGCCGGCTGACAACCCCCGGTGCGGGGGTGCGTGCCGGTGCTCTCCAGTGACGCTATGCCCGGGCCCCCAGGTCCTTTGACCCTTCATGACGGGACGCTGACGGCTGCCGGGCCGATGCTGACGGATCTTTGACGCGAGGGGCCGGGGCCTCGGAGTACGCCGTCCCGGGCGGCTCCGGGGCGAGCGGCTGGGCCGCGTACGTGATACGGACGACGCCGTCCTCGTGCCGCTCCGTCCTGCCCCGTACGCCGAAGACGCCACGCAGGACGTCCGGCGTCAGGACATCCAGTACGGGTCCGGCCGCCACCACCTCGCCCTCGTGAAGCACCACGAGGTGGTCGCAGAGCCGGGCGGCGAGGTCGAGGTCGTGGAGGACAGCCAGGGTGGTGATGCCGGTGCTGCGGATCAGGTCCAGGAGTTCGAAACGGGCGCGGATGTCGAGGTGGTTGGTGAGTTCGTCCAGGACCAGCAGATGCGGGCGCTGGGCGAGGGCGCGGGCCAGGAGGACGCGTTGGCGTTCGCCGCCGGAGAGGGTGGCGTAGTCGCGGTCCGCGAAGGGTGCGACGCCGCAGCGGTCGACGGCCTCCGCCACGGCCCGGCGGTCCTCGGCGCCGTCCCGGCCCATGAGGCCGTGGTGGGGGGTCCGGCCCAGGGCGACGATCTCGGTCACGGTCAGGCCGGTGCTGGTGCCGGCGTCCTGCAGTACGGCTGCCGTGCGGCGGGCGGCGGTGCGCGCGGACAGCGCCCAGACGTCGTCGTCGCCCACTCTGACGACGCCGTCGGCCGGGCGCAGTGAGCGGTAGACCGTGCGGAGCAGGGTGGACTTGCCGCTGCCGTTGGGGCCCACGAGCCCGACGATGTCGCCCTTGGCGGCCTCCAGGTTCACCTCGCGGAGGATCGGCCGGCGGTCCAGGGTGATGTGGAGGTTGTCCACGGTCAGTTTCATACGGTGTCCAGGCCCTTGTTGCGGCGCAGCAGCCACAGGAAGAAGGGGGCGCCGAGCAGGGCGGTGAGGATGCCCAGCGGCAGTTCGTTGGGGCGGTTGACGGTCCGGGAGAGCAGGTCCACGACGACCAGGTAGACGGCTCCGAGGAGCGCGGTCAGGGGCAGCAGCCTGCGGTGGTCGGCGCCCACGGTGAGGCGGACCAGGTGGGGGATCATCAGGCCGACGAAGCCGATGCCGCCCGCGACGGCGATGACGGTGCCGGTGAGCAGGGCGCTGATGACCAGCAGGACGGCGCGCAGCCGGTTGACGTCCACGCCGAGCGCGGTGGCGGACTCGTCGCCGGCCAGCAGGGCGTTGAGCCGCCGTCCGAACAGGGTCAGTACGAGGGTGCTCGTCAGGACCACGACCGTGACGGTGGGCAGTTGGTCCCACTGGGCTCCGGCGACGCTGCCCAGCATCCAGAACATCACCGTCCGCAACTCGGTTGGGGTGGCCATCAGTTGGACGAAGCTGGTCAGCGACAGCAGGACGTAGCCGACCGCGACTCCGGCCAGGACCAGTCGGGTGGGGGCCAGTCGGCCCCGTCGTTGTCCCAGGGCGAAGACCAGGGCCCCGGCAGCCAGGGCGCCGACGAACGCGGCCCCCGACACCCCGAGACCGGCCAGCCCGCCGAGGGCGACACCGCCGAGGGTGATGACCAGAACGGCCCCGAGCGAGGCTCCGTAGGAGAAGCCCAGGACGATCGGGTCGGCGAGCGGGTTGGAGACCAGGGTCTGCAGGACCGCCCCGGCGACGGCCAGGCCCGCGCCGACCAGGGCGGCCAGGGCGACGCGGGGAGCCCGGAAGCTCCAGACGATCTGGTCGGTCGCCGGGTCGGCGGTGGCGCCCTGCCCGGTGATGTGGTGCAGGAGGATCCGCCATACGTCGGTCACCGGGACGGTGACCGCTCCGATGCTCACCGCCACCACCATGACGGCGACGAGGACGACCAGCAGGACACCGACGGCGAGCGACAGCCGCAGGCCGTTCAGACCTTGTCGGGGTGCAGCATCCCGGCGATCTTCTCCACGGCCAGGTCGTTGCTCGGGCCGAGGTACATCGAGTCCGACAGCGCCACGTACTTCTTGTTCTTCGCGGCCGGCCACTGGGGGAACTCCTTCAGCAGTTTCTTGGCGTAGGCCGCCGGATCGGGGTCGTTGTAGCCGATGACGACGAGGGCGTCGACGTCGGTGGCGGCCACCTTCTCCTTGCTCAGGTCGGCGAAGGAGGTCTTGGAGGCGTTCTCGAAGGCGTTGGAGCCGCCGGCCTGGGCGAGGATGTCGTTGTAGATGCCCTTGGCGACGACCGAGCTGAAGTCGTTGCCGCCCATGGCCATGTTGGAGAACAGGACCATGACCTTGGGCTTCTTCTCGCCCTTCACCTTGGCGGAGACGCCGGCGATGTTCTCCTCCGAGGCCGCGATCAGCTTCTCCGCGCGCTCACTCCTGCCGAAGATCTTGCCCATGTCGCGCAGCAGCGTGTAGCTGTCCGCGATGGTCATCTTGGAGGTGTCCTGGTCGCAGCCCTGCGGGGAGACGTAGCTGTTGGCTCCGACCTGCTCCAGCTGCTCGCGGGTGGCGAAGCCGTTCTTCTCGTCGAAGCCGTAGGAGGTCGTGGAGAGCACCAGGTCGGGGCGCAGGCCGATCATCGCCTCGCGCGGGATGTCGTAGGCGTCGTTGAGTTTGACGTCGCCGTTCGGGAGCGCCTTGATCGCCTTGGCGCGGCCGGGGACCTCGGACATGCCGTAGCTCTGCTGGTTGGCGACGATCTTGTCGCCGAGGCCCAGGGCGAGCAGGGTGGAGACCTCGGCGACCGAGGCTCCGTTCATGAGGACGACGCGTTCGGGCGTCTTGGTGAACTTCTCCGGCACCCCGCAGTTGTCGAGGGTCACGGGGTAGCCGGGCGCGGCGGCCTTGGACGCCTTTCCCTGGTCCGTCGAGGAGCCGGCGCATGCCGTGGTGATGAGGCAGAGGGCGCCGGCCAGGGCTACGGCGACCGGCCGTTTCGTCGACATGCTTGCTCCTTGGTGCGGGCTGTTCGTGAGCCGTGGTGGGTTCCGGTGCAGTAGTCGGGGGGCGGAGCCGTTGAGTTCCCGACGCGGCCAACTACTTTGCGGACGAGGCGAGATGGCTCCGCTTTCGGGGCGGCGGGGGCAGCACGCCCGTGGCCACGCAGTGGTCGAGGTAGCGGAAGACGAGGTCCCGGTCGACGGACGGGCGGGTGATGCCGCTGCCGTGCAGTCCGCTCACGACGTTGTCTGCGCGGACCCGTCCGAGACGCAGGTCGGGCTCGGTGTCCCAGGAGTCGAAGAAGGCGAGCGTGGTCGCCGCCGCACCGGACGTACGGGGAAGCTCGGCACGCCACTGGTCCAGCGGCATGCGCCGCAGGGGGTAGCCGTACTCCTCCAGCCAGTCGTAGACCTCGCCCAGTCGCACGGGGACGCTGTCGGCGTGGTTGAACACCCGTGCCGCCGAGAGGGGTTGACCGAGGCTGAGGTGGACCAGGGCTTTCGCGGCGTGGTCGACCGGCGTCCAGACCTCCTCCTCGAACAGGTCGGGCACGATGCCCGCGGGAACGCCCGCGCGCAGCACGCTCCACAGGAAGTCCCGCTCGTTCACGTAGCCGGTGGCGTGCGGGCCGACGACGCGGCCCAGCCGGTGCACGGTGACCGGCAGACCCCGCTCGGCGGCCTGTTCGAGCAGGCGCTCGGCCGCCCACTTGGACTGCTGGTAGCCGTAGCGCAGTCCGGGGTGGGGCGGCAGGAACGCCTCCGGCACCTCAGGGCTGAGGGCGAAGGGCGGGGCGACGGAGAGGGTGGAGACGAAGTGCAGGGGGGCCGACCGTACGGCCGCCATGCGCAACAGGTCTTTGACGGACTGGGTGTTGGCGGCGTGGAGGGTGGTGTAGTCGCGCATGATGCTGACGGTCGCCGCGTTGTGGAGGATCGCCCCGCAGGTGCGGGCGAGTTCGCTGAACGTCTCTTCGTCCAGGCCGAGTCGGGGTCGGGCCAGGTCGGCGCAGACCGCCGTGACGCGTTTCCTCGCCGCTTCAGGGAGCTGTATGCGGTGGGTTTCCAGGGCCTGGTGAAGGCGGGCGGTGGCCTCGGCGGCGCTCGGGGCGCGGACCGTGCAGACGACCTCCGCGTCGGTGCCGGTGAGGAGTTCCGCCAGCAGGTGTACGCCGACGAAGCCCGTGGCGCCGGTGAGCAGGACCCTGTCCGGTGTGCCGTGTGTCCGGCCGCCGTCGCCGGGCCTGATGTCCGGGTCGAGGACGCTGTCGGTGAGCAGGGACGCCGGAAGACCCGGCACGGTCGGCCGGCCCTGCCGCTCCAGGTAGCGGGCCAGCCCGGCCGGGGTCGGGTGCTGGAACAGCCAGGCCACCTTCACCTCGCGGCCCAGTTCGACGCCGAGCCGGTTCGCTACCTGGATGGCTTGGAGCGACTGGGCGCCGAGGTCGAAGACATCGTCCTCGGCGGATACGGCGGACACGCCGAGCATGTGCTGCCAGGCGGCGGCGATGGTGCGCTCCATCGAGCTGTCGGCCACCGCCCTCTCCGGCTGCTCGCCGGGGGTGGCCAGCGCCTTCCTGTCGGTCTTCCCGGAGCTGGTCCGGGGCAGGCGGTCCAGGAACTCCACGGCCGTCGGGATCATCGCCGCGGGCAGCACCTCCCGGAGGCGCTCGCGGATCAGGGCCGCGGCCGGGGCGGGCCCGTCCGGGACGACGTACGCGCACAGCCGCCGTGTTCCGTCGCCCAGCACCTGGCCGACGACAGCGGCGTCTCGGACCCCCGGCTGGGTCACCAGCGCACTCTCGACCTCGGCCGGGTGCACCCGATGTCCGCTGATCTTGAACTCGCTGTCCGCGCGGCCCAGATGGCGTAGCTGCCCGTCGTCGCCGATCCGCACGAGATCACCGGTGCGGTAGGCGCGGGGCGCCCCGGGGAGGCGGTCGAGCGGGGCGAAGCGCGAGGTGTCCGGGACCGGTTCTCCTCGGTAGCCGAGGGCCAGGTTGTCGCCCAGGAGGTGGAGTTCGCCGTCGACGACCGCCGCCCTCGTGCCGGGGAGGGGCAGCCCGATCGGGACGTCCCCGGGGGCGAGTGAGGGGTCGTGGAGGTCGGCGACGGTGGCGGCCACGGTGGCCTCTGTGGGGCCGTAGGTGTTCAGCAGCCGGACCGACGTCCCCACGGCCTTGCGCCAGCCGTCGACCCGGGCGGGCAGGGCCGGCTCGCCGCCGATGACGACGGTACGCACCTCGGTGGGCAGGGTCGCGGTACCGGTCGAGACGGCGTAGGCCAGTTCGTGCCAGTACGCCGTCGGCAGGTCAAGGAAGCTGATCCGCAGCCGGGCGCAGGCGTCCAGGAACCCGGGGACCGACTCGGTCATGTCGCCGTCGCGGACCACGAGGGTGGCGCCCGCGCAAAGCGTAAGGAAGAGCTCTTCGACGCTGGTGTCGAAGTGGAGCGGGGCGAACTGCAGGACGCGGTCACCGCGGTGGAGGCCGTAGCGGTGGGTGGCGCCGGCCACGAAATGGGCCAGGGCACGGTGGTCGATCTCCACGCCCTTGGGACGGCCGGTGGAGCCCGAGGTGTGGAGGACGTAGGCGAGACCGTCCGGCGTCGGTGCCGTCGGCGTGGCGGCCGGGGACTCGGGTTCCGGCTGGTCGAGTCGCAGTATCGGCAGGTCGGTGAAGTCGCCCGTACGGGCGCCGGACGTCACCACGAGCGCGGGGTGGGCGTCGGCCAGCAGCTCGGCCCTGCGCGCCGGGGGCGCTGCCGGATCGAGCGGGCAGTAGGCCGCCCCGGACGCCAGGACTCCCAGGACGGCGGTGACGGCCTCGATGCCGCGCGGCAGGGCGACGGCCACCAGGTCACCGTGGCCGACCCCGTGAGCGGACAGGCGTCGGGCGAGCGAGCGTGCCGAGCCGAGGAGTCTGGCGTAGGTGATGGTGCGCCCGTCGTGTTCCACGGCGACGGATCCACCGTTCCGGGCGGACTGGCCGGCGATCAGGTCGAGGACCCCACGCGCCGGGCCGGGCAGCGGCCCTCCGTCCAATACCTGGACCGCTTCACGCGCACGCGACTCCCCCAGCGCCCGGTCGGGGGCTGCGACGGCCTCTTCGAGCAGGGAGAGCAGCCCTTCCTGGAACGCGGTGACGTCCGCCTCGTCGTAGAGGTCGGGGTTGGCGTCCAAGGCGATGCGCAGGCCCCCGCCCTCGGAGCGGTCGTAGACGTTGACGGACAGGTCGTCGACGGGGCCCGCGGAGATGTTGTGGACCGTGCTGCGGTGTCCGGCGAATCGCAGGTCGTACGCGAAGGGCATGATGTTGACGCCGGGGCCGGACAACCGGCGCTGTCCGCCGACGAGTCCGAGGTCGCGCCGCAGATGTTCGTAGCGGTAGCGCTGGTGCGGGAGTCCGGTGCGGAGTTCGGCGGAGACCCGGGCCGCCAGGTCGCGCAGGCTGTCCGAAGCGGTGACGGTGACGCGCAGGGGCAGGATGTTGCGCACCATGCAGGGGACGCGCAGTGAGACGGAGCCGAGGCGGCCCATCGCCGGCAGGCTGAGGACGATCTCCCCGGCTCCGGTCGTGTGGTGCAGATGGGCCGCGGTCACGGCCAGCAGGATCTCCGACCAGGTGATCTCGATGTCGCGGGCGACGGCACGCAGGGACACCGTCCGAGCGGCGTCGAGGTCGACCACCCTGCGGTGGAACGTGCGCGCGGGCAGGGCCGTACGGCCGGCGGGCGTGGCCACGGGCGGCCGGTCCGCGTACCGGTCCGTCCAGTGGGCGCGGTCCTGGGCGAAGCGGGGTGAGGAGCGGTAGGCCCGTTCCTCGTCCCGCACCGAGGCCAGGGTGCCGAACCCGCTGTCCCCCGGCGGCTCGCCCGCCACGAGTGCCGTGTAGACCTCGGCGATCCGGCGCGCGACGAGCGAGAGCCCGAAGCCGTCGAGGGCGATGTGGTGGACGCGGTGGTACCAGAGGTACTCCTCCGGTGCGATGCGGAGCAGGGCGTGGCCGAAGAGGGGGTCGCGCGTGAGGTCGACGGGTCGGGCCATGTCCTGGTCCATCCAGGCCAGGGCCGCCGCGTACGGGTCGGGCTCGCCGGTGAGGTCCGCGGTGTACGGGCGCCAGTCGGCGGCCGGGGCGTCGGTCTGCCAGGGGCGGCCCTGGTCGTCGACGACGAAGGCGGCGTTCAGGGCCTCCGTCTCCGCGACCACGTGGCGCAGCGCCGCTTCGAAGGCGGAGGGGTCCAGCGGGCCGTGGATGTGCGCGTACTCGGCGGTGTTGTAGGCGGGACTGTCCGCGTCGAGGTGCTGGCCGGTCCAGATGCCCTCCTGGGCGGCCAGCAGCGGATGGCGCACCGCTGTCACGCGGTTCCTCCCCCGGATACGGAGAGCAGCCGCCACCACTGGGCGAACGAGGTGCACTCGGCGAGGTCGACGAAGGTCACTTCCACGCCGGACTCCCGCCACCGTTCGATGAGGGTGACGACGCGCAGGGAGTCCAGTCCCGCGTGGAAGGGGTTCTCGTCGAGGTCGACTTCGTGGGGCTGCTGGTGCAGGAGTTCCGCCAGGTCGGCGCGGAAACCCTCCAGCGTGAGGGGAGCAGGCATGTCGTTCTCTCTCAATGAGCCGATGGACCGGTGGACCGATGGACCGGTGGGCCGTGGCGTCCGGTCAGTTGACCTTGCGTGCGGAGTCGCCCCAGAAGCGGTCGCGCAGTTCCCGGCGCAGGATCTTGCCGCTGGGGTTGCGCGGGACGCTGTCGATGAACTCATAGCGGGCGGGCAGCTTGAAGCTCGCCAGGCGCGGGACGAGGAAGGTGTGCAGGTCCCGGGGCCTGGGCCGCAGCCCGGCGGTGGGGACGACGAAGGCGTGCACGTACTCGCCCCAGCGTTCGTCGGGGGCGCCGACGACGACCGCCTCGGCGACTTGGGGGTGGCTTTCCAGGACGTTCTCGATCTCGGCGGGGTAGACGTTCTCGCCGGCGACGAGGACGGCGTCCTTGATGCGGTCGCGGATGAAGACGTAGCCGTCCTCGTCGACGTATCCGGCGTCCCCGGTGTGGATCCAGCCGTCGACCAGGGTCTCGGCGGTCTTGTCGGGCAGGCCCCAGTACTCGACCATGTGCGCGGGCGTGGCCAGGCAGACCTCGCCGACGGCGCCCGGCGGCAGTTCGCGGCCCTCCCCGTCGATCACCTTGCTGCGGACTCCCGGGTAGGGGCGGCCCGCGGCCTGCATGAGGGGGCTGCCGGGGACATGGGCGGCCGGTGGCAGGCAGACGGCGGTGTTGCCGGTCTCGGTCAGGCCGTAGATCTGGGCGAACTCGCAGTCGAGGACGGCGAGGCTCTCCTCCAGCAGGGCCTCGGAGATCGGGGAGCCGCCGTAGACCGTCTTGCGCAGGGTGGTGAAGTCCTCGGCTCCGACGCCGGGTTCCAAGAGCATCATGCGGAGCATGGCGGGCACGACGCAGGCGGTCGTGATGCCGAGGTCGCGGATGAGGTCGACGGCTTGGCGGGCGGCGAAGGCGCGCAGGGCGACGACCGTGGTGCCGGCGTCGAGGTTCTGCGTGGCCCACCACAGTCCGCCGATGTGGAATCCGGGGATGCCGATCAGGGCGATGTCGTCGGCCCGCCAGTCGATCCAGTCAAGCCCCTCGCTCCCCAGGGCGTCGCGGATCGCGAAGAAGCTGCGGTGGGCGAGGACGACGCCCTTGGGCAGTCCGGTGGTGCCGCTGGTGTAGAGCTGGGCGACGGGGGTGTCGGAGGTGGCCTCGAACTCCGTGTCATGGTGCGGGTGCGGTGCGCGCCATTCCTCCAGGGAGCCCAGGTGTACGACGGTTTCGGGCTCCGATGCGACGGCTGCCGCGAACTCCTCCTCCACGAACAGCAGCCGGGTGCAGGAGTCCTGGAGGATGTGGCCGACCTCGGGTGCGGTGAGCCGCCAGTTGACCGGGACGAGGACGGTGCCGGTCTTGGCGCAGGCGAAGAGGATCTCGTAGTAGTGCTCGGACTCCTTGCCGAGGTAGGCGACCCGGTCACCGGGGGTGAGCCCGGCGGCGCGCAGGGCGTGGGCGACGCGGTTGCTCTCGCGGTGGAGGGCCGCGTAGGTCAGGCTGCGGCCCTCGCACAGCACCGCCGGGTGGTCCGGTCGGTGCTCGGCGTGGTGCCGGGTGGTCTGGACGAGTGTCTTCACAGGTGAACCCTTCGGCGGTCAGGGGACGTTGACGAACGCGAGGGTCACCTCGCCGTCGCAGCGGCCCGATGCGGCGTCCCGGTAGCGGAAGGCGGTATCGGCGTGCAGGAACGGGGTGCCGTCGGCCCGGGTGCGCCGGGTGACGGACCGGAATTCCATCTCCCCGGAGAAGGCCCGGGGATCGACCGGACGCCGGAAACGCGCCGAGAAACGGGCGATGAGAATGTCCGGCAGCTGATGCTTCCAGAAGTCGTCCATTGTCCAGGATTCGAACCCCGTACCGATCCCGTCTTTCACGGACTTGGCGACGAGGTAATACATCATCTGGTTGTAGCAGATGTTCACCTCGACGGAATTCAGATGCCCGGTGTCGTCGATGTAGCACGACTCGGGGATCTCGAACTCACAATGGGCGAAAGCCCGGCCGTCCGTTTCCGTCACGGCAGCCGAACGCAGGTACTTGCAGTGCTCCTTGTAGGGCGCCAGCACCTGGGCCAGCAGCGCTTCGTCCGTCATGCCGCCACCTCCATCCCGTCGTGGAGCCGACGCTCGTCGTGCACGGTGACGCGGTGGGAGACGGTCGGCTCGGGTGTGGTGGTGTGCCGGGCGCGGTGGATGAGGCTGCGGTTGTCCCAGACCAGCAGGTCGCCCTTCTCGAAGCCCTGCAGGTGGATGTTCTCGTGCTCGAAGGCCTCGTCGAGCTGGCCGGTGGCGTCGAACAGCCGCTTCAGCAGCTCCTCGTCGAGCGGCCGGCCGCCCTCGTCCTCGATGCCGACCGTGAAGCCCTCACTGATGTAGAGGACCGTCTCGCCGGTCATGGGGTGGGTGAAGGTGGTCGGCTGCCGGACGGCCGGGGTCTTCCGTTCGACCTCGTCGATGATTTCGGAGAGCGGACGGTAGACGTCCTGGGGCCGGATCTTGAAGTACTTGCGCACGGAGTGCCGGCAGTAGGTTCCGGCGATCTCCTTCTTGAGGTCCGCGGGCAGTCTCTCGTAGGCCCGGCCCATGTCGATGAAGTACGTGCCGCGGTTCTTCTCGGGGACGACCTGAGGGTGGATGAGGGTGATACCGAAGGGGTTCGGCATGAACTGGTAGTCGGCGTGCCAGAACTTGCCCGTTTTCGGTACGCCGATCTGCTTGCCGTTCTCCGGCACGTTGGAGGAGACGAATATCTCCGGCACCTCGGGGTGCTTGTACATGGGCTCGTAGTACGTCTCGGGGCGGCCGAGCCGCTTTCCGAGTTCCAGGAATTGCTCGGGAGCGAGGTCCTGGCCCTTCAGGATCGCGATCTTCTTGGTGTAGACGGTGTTCTTGAGCGCCGCGATATCGGCTTCCGAGGCGGTGGTGTGGTCGAAGTCCTCGACCGTCGCGCCCATCGCGTCGCCGGGCTGTTGCTTGATCTCCATGACGAGGTGTCCTTACGTGAAAGTGAGACGAGACAGCCCACGACCTGCGCGTGGCCGGGGCAGAGAGGAGGGCTCAGGGACCGCTGGTCCCCTCGGCCGCGGTGGTGCCGGTGGCCCTGGGGAGGAGGAGCAGCGCGAGCGCGCCGCAGCCGATACCGCCCGCGATCACGAGGACAGCGGTACGGATGCCGTCGAGGAGCCCGGGGCCGGAGCCGTTCTGCCCGACTCCCCCGGCGACCGCGACCAGGACTGCGAGGCCGACCGCCCCGCCCACCTGGAGCGTGGTCGACGCCAGCCCCGAGGCGATGCCCTGGTCTTCTGGGGCCACTCCGGCGGACGCGGCGATCCACATCCCCGTCCACGCGGCCCCCTGGCCGAGCCCCAGCAGCACGATCCCCGGCAGCAGAGCGGGGTACGAACCGTCGGAGGTGAGCGCCAGGCCGAGGGCCGCGGCCCCGGCGGCACCCAGCGCCATGCCGCCGACCAGCATGCGGCGCGTGCCGAAGGCGGACACGGCCCGTTCGCCCGCCTGCGTACCGAGGGCCACGACCACGGCGGGCACGAGGAACGCGAGCCCCGTCGCGATCGCGCTGTAGCCGTGGACGGTCTGGAAATACAGGGTCAAGAAGTACGGCACCGAACTGAACGTGGCGCTGAACAGGGCGGTCACCCCCATGGCCGTGAGCAGGCCCCGGTGGGCGAACAGCCGGGCCGGCATGAGCGGGTCACGGGACCGTGTCTCGATGACGGCGAACAGCGTCAGCAGAACGGCCGAGAGCGCCGCGCTCGTGAGGGCCGTGGGACTGGCCCAGCCCTCCGCGGGGGCCCTCACCAGCAGGAAGACCAGGAGTGTGACCCCGCCCGTCGCGGTCAGCGCGCCCGCCACGTCGAAGTGCCGCGAGCGGTCGACCGGCCCGTCCCCGGGGAAGAGCGACCACCCGGCGACCGCGAGAGCCCCGGCCACGGGCACGTTGACGAAGAACACAGCCGGCCAGCCGAACGCCTCCACCAGGAAGCCGCCGAGGAGGGAGCCGAAGCAGAGCCCGCCGGCGCCGGCGGCACTCCACACCGCCAGGGCACGGTTCCGGTCCGGTCCCTCGTCGTACAGGGTGTTGATCAGGGACAGCGTCGCGGGGAACAGCAGAGAGCCGCCGATCCCCTGGACCACCCTGACGGCGATCAGGACGCCGGGTGACTCCGAGACTCCGCCCACGAGGGAGGAACCCGCGTACAGCAGGGCCGCCAGGACGAACATCCGGCGCCGGCCGAGCAGATCCGCGGCCCGCCCGCCCAGCAGCAGACAGCCCCCGGTGGCCACGACATAGGCGCTGACCACCCACTGCAGGTCATGGTCGGAGAAGCCCAGCCCGCTGCCGATGTCGGGCAGCGCGACGTACACGATGTTGTAGTCGAGCGAGATGACGAGCTGCGCCGCCGCCAGCACGAGCAGCGGAAGCCCGAGCGGCTTTCGCGGGGCGGTTCTTCCCGGCTCTGTCGCGGCCGTCATCGGTCGCCCCCGCTCTCCCCCATCAGCCGGCGGATCTCGGTGATCAGGGCGACCAGCGCCCGACGTTCCGGAAGGGTCGTCTCCGGGTGCCAGAGGTCGATGAGCAGGCAGGTCCGTGGCCTGGTGCCGTCGTTACGTGCCTCGTGCTCGAAGGAGTAGTCGAAGAGGAGGCATTTGCCCTCCTCCCATGAGCGGGTCTCCCCCGCGACCGTGATGCGGCACCCTTCGGGGATGTCCACCGCGAGATGCAGATTGATGCTGAAGTTCCACAGATCGCAGTGGGGTTCGATGAAGGCGCCCGGCAGCAGGGTGGAGAAGTGGCTTTCCAGGAGAGGGCATATCTTGCCCGTGTCGACAGCGACGTCCTTCAGTACCCGATAGGCGGTCGGAGCCGCGATGGCCGATTCCTCGACCAGGCCGCCGTCGCGGTAGAGGTACAGGGCCTGCCAGTTCTCCTGGCGTGTCAGATAGTGCTCGTAGTCGGCGAACGCCTCCCGGCGTTCCTCCCACGCGCTGAGCAGCTCCTTCTTGATGGTCCGGTGGTGAGCCTCCAGCTCCCGTACGACGGGGGCCAGTTCGGCGTGGGCGTAGGGGTCGTGCCAGGGAGTGGGCGAGAGGCCCGGCATGATCCACTTGGCCGCCTTCTGCAGCGGATGCCGTTCGACCCCGCCCGGCTGCAGCATCCGCTCGACCCGGGTGATCGATTCCGCGCCGAACTCGGCTCGGACGGCGGCGAAGGCGTTCTCTATCTCTGGTGTCACCGTCTGCCTCTCACCTGTTCCGAACCGCCTTCGCCCTGGGACTGTCGTGTCGGACCAGTAGTCGGTCGGGGACGGGCTCGAGTTCCCCGCCCGCGCCGGCTTTCTCGGCCTCCTCCAGGAGCGTGACGAGGGCCGCCCGGGCCCGTGCCACCCGCGAACGGATCGTGCCCACGGGGCAGTCGCCCGCCCGGGCCGCCTCGTCGTAGGGCAGTCCCGCCAGTTGGGTGCGGACGAACGCCTCACGGCGCTCCGCGGGCAGCGCGTCCAGCAGGTCGAGCAGGGCCACGCCGTCGTCGAAGCCGGGCAGACCGGTCGGCTGGGCGCGTTCGACCCATGCCGTCCAGTCGTCGACGTCGGCCTGTTTCGGCCGTGTGGCGGCGTAGCGCAGGCTGTCGACGACCGTGCGGCGCGCGATGGTCAGCAGCCAGGTGCGTGCCGACGAGCGCCCCTCGAACCGGTGCAGGCTGCCGAGCGCCCGCAGGAACGTGTCCTGCGTCAGGTCGTCGGCCGCCTGACGGTCGGCGGAGAGGTAGGTGACGTAGCGGACGACGTCCGGGTGGAGTGCGCGTACGAAGCGGTCGACGGCGTCGGGGTCGCCGGTCCGGGCGGCGAGAGCCCAGGCCGTGGCGCGGTCGTCGCGGACAGGAGTGATCACCTGATGTCCTTCTCGTTCTCGGGTGATCCGGGGCCGGTTCGGCAGGGTGGTGGCATGGTTGAGCACGCCACGGCCGAAGGGGCCCTGGACGGGAGTGGGACGGAGCCGGCTGTCTCAGACGACAGCGGTCCCGGCCGGAGGCCCCCGAGAGACGATCGTGTACGCGAAGGTCAGCCGCGGGACCCGCTCCGCACGTTCACGCGTCGGCCGCAGGCGGGGCCGACGGGGCGGGACGGGCAGCGGCAACGGCAGCCGCAGCGGAGCGGCCAGCCGGCCGGCGACGGCCCGCAGAAGACGGAAGGCCGCCCGTTCACCGAACGCCAGCCACACACCGGTCAGCAGAGCGGCCAGCAGGTGGGCGGCGAGCATGCCGAGCGACGACGGGTCGCCGGTGCCGTGGGCCATAGGGTCCATGTGGCCCATGTGGCCCATGTGGCTGATGTGGCCCATGTGGCTGATGTGGCCTATGTGGCCCATGTGCTGGGCGTGCGCCGCGTGGCCCATGCCCATGGATCCCATGCCCATCGAGCCCATGTCCGACGGCACCCCGGCACCTGTGCCGGAGCCCGGCGCCGTCGACTGGCCCCAGGAGAAGGCCGAGTGGAGCGTCCCCTGCGCGACGACGACCACCGTCACGACCAGCGGAAAGCCCCGTTCACGGCCCGCCAGCGCCCAGCCGGCGCCGCTCGTGACGGCGAACCCGGCGGCCAGGGTCCACCACGGCACGGCGGAGCCCGACATCAGTACGTGCCCGAGGGCGGCGAGCAGCACGCAGAGGGCCGCGAACACCGCGGCCCGCACCGTGCGCGCACACCACCCAGCGGTCATGACGCCCGCTCACCCACGGTCCTGTCCGGGTCGGACCACCACCGCGAGGGTCTTCACCGCCCCGCCGCGTTCGAAGTGCAGCGTGAAGGCGACGAGGTCACCGGTCCGCCAGCCGCCCTTCCTCACCGGCACGATCACGCCGAGGCTCGCCGGTGACATCGCGAGGCTCGTTCCGGCCGGGACTCCGACCGAGGACACCGTGCGGTCGGAGGCCGTGTTGGAACTCGTCATGACGTGGCGGCTCAGGGTGGGCCCGCGGTCGCCGGTTCCGGCGGTCGTCACCTTCAGCAGCCGGTCCGGCGCGCCTCCGCTGTTGGCGATGCGGAAGTAGGCCGCCGTGTCCGGGGTGCTACCGGTGGGCGCGAACATCCTGCCGTCGGTGACCTTGATCGAGGCCGGGGTGCCGGCGTTGCCGTAGGCGGTCCAGAGGCTCAGTCCGCCGAGGGCGAGCCCGCACGCGGCGACGGGTGCGACCGCGGCGACGAGGGTGTCGGTGAGCCGGCGGCGGGTCGGGCGCCAGGGGAGCTGTCCGGTCATCGGGTGTGCCTCCGGGCGGCGGCGGAGGCCGAGGGCGAGGGCTGCCAGGCGCGCAGCCGCAGGCTGTTGGCGACGACCAGCACCGAGCTGGCCGACATCGCCGCGGCGGCGAGCATCGGGTTCAGCAGACCCACCATGGCCAGCGGGACGGTGACGACGTTGTAGCCGAAGGCCCACACCAGGTTGGCGCGGATCGTGGCCAGCGTGCGCCGGGCGAGCCGGACCGCGTCCGCCAGGGCCTCGATGTCGCCGCGCACGAGCGTGACATCGGCGGCGCCGGCCGCCACGTCCGTGCCGCCGCCCATGGCGATGCCCAGATCGGCACCCGCCAGCGCGGCCGCGTCGTTGACACCGTCCCCGACGACCGCGACCCGGTACCCCTGCTCCTGCAGGTCCCGTACGAGAGCGGCCTTGTCCTCGGGGGTGCGGCGGGCGTGCACCTCCTCGATGCCGAGCGCCCGCGCGACGGCCCGGGCGGGCGCCTCACGGTCGCCGGTGGCGAGGACGGGCCGTACTCCGAGGCGCCGCAGCCGGTCCACGGCCCGGTAGCTGCCGGGCCGCAGGACGTCCCCGACCTCGATCAGGGCCTCGGCCCTGCCGTCCACGCGGACCACGACAGGCGTACGCGCGGCGTCCTCGGCCCCGGCCAGGGCGTCCACGAGTTCGCCGGGCAGGTCGTCGTCGGGGGCGAGGACTTCGACCAGCCGCCCCTCGACGCGCCCCCGCACTCCGCGCCCCGGCAGCGCGCTGAACTCGCTCACCTCCGGCAGCCTCTGCTCGCCCTGCTCCCGCCGCGCGCAGGCGCAGACGGCCCGCCCCAGGGGATGCTCCGACCCCTGTTCCACGGCGCCCGCCAGCCGCAGTACCGCCGCCTTTCCGAGCCCGTCCGCTACGGCCGTGATCCGGGCGACGGTCATGTGGCCGGTGGTGAGGGTGCCGGTCTTGTCGAGCACGACGGCGTCGAGATGCTGAAGCCCCTCCAGGGCCTGCGGGCCGGTGACGAGCACGCCCAACTGAGCGCCCCGGCCGGTCGCGGCCATCAGCGCGGTCGGTGTGGCGAGGCCCAGCGCGCACGGGCAGGCGACCACCAGGACCGCGACGCACGCGGTGAGCGCGGCCTGCGGATCGGCGCCGGCGCCCAGCCAGAAGCCGAGCGCGGTGACGGCCAGAGCGAGCACGACCGGCACGAACACCCCGGCCACCGAGTCGGCCAGCCGCTGGGCGCGCGCCTTCCCGGCCTGCGCCTCGGTCACCAGCCGGGTGATCCGGGCGAGTTGGGTGTCGGCGCCGACGGCCGTGGCGCGGACGAGCAGCAGCCCTCCGGCGTTGACGGCTCCGCCCACCACCGCCGATCCCGGTCCGACTTCCACGGGTTCGCTCTCGCCGGTGACCAGGGACAGATCCACGGCCGAACTGCCCTCCGTCACCTCCCCGTCGGTGGCGACCCGCTCGCCCGGTCGTACGAGGAAGACCTGTCCGGCCCTCAACTCCTCGACGTCGATGAGCCGTTCCGAGCCGTCGGCCGTCCGGACGGAGACCTCCTTGGCCGCGAGCCGGGCCAGCGACCGCAGCGCCTCCCCCGTCCCGTGCCGGGCCCGTGCCTCCAGGAACCGCCCGGCGAGCACGAACAGCGGTACACCCACGGCCGCTTCGAGGTAGAGGTGAGCGACGCCGTCCGAGGCGGTGGGTACAAGGGTGAACGGCATCTTCATCCAGGGGTCGCCGGCGCCCCCGAGGAAGAGCGCGTACGCCGACCAGGCGAAGGACGCCACCACACCCAGCGACACGAGCGTGTCCATGGTCGCCGCGGAGTGCCGCAGTCCCCGGACCGCCCGTGTGTGGAAGGGCCAGGCACCCCATACGGCCACGGGCGCGGCGAGTGCGAAGCAGAGCCACTGCCAGTTGCGGAACTGCAAGGCGGGCGCCATGGACAGGACCAGTACGGGCAGCGCGAGCAGGGCAGTGACGACGAGCCGGTTCCGTTCCTGCCGGGTGCCCTCGGCATCGCCGCCGTCGTCGCTCGCCGGCTCCTCCGCCTTCCTGGGCGGCTCGGGCAGGGCGGCGGTGTAGCCGGCCTTCTCGACGGTGGCGACGAGTTCCTCCGGGCCGATGTCCGCCGGATGACTCACGCGGGCCATGCCGGTGGCCAGATTGACGGTCGCGGTGACCCCGTCCAGCTTGCCGAGCTTCTTCTCGACCCGGGTCACACAGGCAGCGCAGGTCATGCCGCCGACGGTCAGGTCGGTCGTCACCAGGACCGTCCCCGCTTCAGCGCCCATCAGCCGTGTCCCCCCTGCATGCCATCCATGTCTCCCATGCCGCCGCCACCGTGACCGCCCGGTTCGCCGCCGTCGCGGCTCGTGCTGTCGCCGCGCATCCCGGGTGCGACGGGGCCGGCGCCGACGCCGACGGCGTAGGACACCGCGAAGATCAGAACCAGCAGCAGGAGGAAGCCGCAGAGCGCGGGCGGAGGCGCCGCTCTCCGCAGGCCCGCGCCCACGCCGCTCGAAGGGGACTGCTGAGCCTCGTCCATCAACCGCGTCTCCAGGTCACGTCGTACGACGTCGCTCGGATCGCGCCGCACCGGTTCAGAGGTCGGACGGGCCGTCAGATGAGTTCCCGAGGCTGTGTATGGCGCGTGTCACACGAGGCCGGAGCACGCGTTCCGGACACGCCTCTGACGCGCGACAGCCTGAGGCCGCCTCCATGGCTTCGATCTACATGACCTCGATGCTGATGATGCAGGTGTCGTCGTCCGTGTCGGACCTGCTGTACGTGAGCAGATGGTCGAGGCGCTGGTCGAGGGTGGTCTTCTTGGCACTGGCGGTCACCAGGAGGTGCTTCAGGGACTCCTCCATGGAGCGGTCCCTGCGTTCCACCAGTCCGTCGGTGTACATCAGCAGCGTGTCGCCGATCTCCAGCCGCATCTCCTCCTCCTGGTAGGTGATGTCGGACGCGGCGCCGAGCAGCAGGCCCTTGAGGAGGGGCAGGGTCGTCGCCTGACCGTCCCGTACGAGGACCGGCGGCAGATGTCCGGCTCGGGCCCAGCGCAGGACCCGGCTCGAGGGGTCGTACAGCGCGCAGACTGCGGTCGCCGTCACCGAGTCGGAGAGGTGGTGGGCGACGCTGTTCAGCCAGGACAGCAGCTGGGCCGGGCCCGCTCCGGTGACGGCGAGGCCGCGCAGGGCGTTGCGGAGCACGACCATGCTGGTGGCCGCCTCGATGCCGTGCCCGGCGACGTCTCCGACGCTCAGCAGGATGTGCTTCGAGGGCAGGACCACGGCGTCGTACCAGTCGCCGCCCACGAGGTGATCGGTCTCGGCGGGCCGGTAGCGCACGGCCGTGCGCAGTCCCGGCGCGTCGAGGGGTGCCGCCGTGGAGGGCATGATGGCCTGTTGCAGTTGCAGGGCCAGTCGGTTCCGCTCCGCGGACTGCTGTTCGGAGTGGGCGAGTTGGTCGCGGGTGGCGGCGAGGGCTACCTCGGTCCAGTGCTGGGCCGAGACGTCCTGGTAGGCGCCCCGGACGGCGAGGAGGCTGTCGTCGATGTCCACGACGGGTTCGGCGACCACCCGGATGTGGCGGGTCACCCCGTCCGGGCGCAGCAGGCGGAAGGCCGCCGACGCCGGTTTGCGGTGGTGCAGCACGGTCCGCAGGAAGCGGCCGATGGTGACGGCGTCGTCCGGGTGGGCGTGGGCCCGCAGTTCCTCGACGGGGGCGGGCCCGTCGGTCTCCGCGCGGCCGTAGAGGGCGAAGAGCTGGCTGTTCCAGGTGATCTCGCCCGTGACGAAGTTCTCCTCGAAACCGCCGATCCGGCCGAGGCGTTGCGCGTGTTCGAGGAGATTGGCCAGGCGGGCCATCTCGTCCTCGATGCGCCAGATCAGCAGCACGCTGTCGCCGTGTCGGGTCATGCTGACCTCTGCGACGGAGGACAGCGGCACCTGGTCCACGAGCGCGGTGAGTGTCATGTGGCCGGCCCGGAACGGCTCGCCCGTGGCGTAGACCCGTTCGAGGTGGCTGAAGAGGCCGTTCTCGTCCGCTGCCAGGGGGTACGCCTCCAGCAGCAGGGCGCCGTCGACGGTGCTGCGGGGGCGTCCCGCGGGGTCGCGGAAGCGGTGGTTGACGTGGTGGATACGGAAGTCGGTGAGATGTCCGGTGTCGTCCACCTGGGGGGTGAGCACCAGCGTGGGGTCGTACAGCGAGTCGGCCAGGTCCGCCAGTTCCGACAGGCCGGACCTCAGCGGAGGGCCGTCGAGCGGCAGGGTGGAGGGCGAGTGGATCTCCAGGGTGTGCGCGCACAGTTCCGCGAGCGCCTCGAACTGCCGGACGACAGCGGGTGGTTGCGGGACCAGCGGGGTCGGCCAGCAGATCTCGAGCACGCCGTGGATCCGTCCGCCCACTCCGGTGGGGACGGCGACCCTTCCGCCGTCGGGGTGATGGGTACGGCCGATGGACGGCGGCCCGGACGCTGCCAGGGACCGGATCCACTCGGGCCGGCGCTCGGTCAGCGCGGTGCGGGCGACGGTCGCCACGCCCGGCGGCACATAGCACCAGCGCTCCGCCTCGCCCTCGGGGAACCCGGAGCTGCCCGCGAGGGTCAGGGAGCCGTCGGCGCCGGCCGCCCAGATCGCCACGCCGGTCGCCCCGAGAGGTTCCAGCGCGTGCTGCAGCAGGGAGTCGGCGACGGCCTGGGTGTCCTCGGCGGCCAGGGCGCTGCTCTCCGCTGTGCGCAGCCGTACGGCGGACACGGCGGCCGGCGCGGCGGGCGGGGTGCCCCGGACCGCCGTCGCGAAGTCGACCGCGACCTCGGTCAGGCGGTCGCGTGCCGCCTGGTTGATGATGTCGACGGCCAGTTCGAGCGGCGTCATCGCCGACTGTTCGGCGAGTTCGGCCAGTTGCCGGGCGGCTTCGGCGGGACCGCAGTGCAGGCGTTCGACGAGCACGCCCTTGGCGAGATCCATGAGGGCGCGTCCGTCGGCCGCGGCGTGCGCCGCCTGCACCTCGTGGCGCAGGCGTTCCACCGTGACGGCCAGCCGGCCGACCGGAGAGGCCAGCGGTCCGCCGGGCGGCTCGGCCGCCGGTATGACGTCGCCTCCGGCGGCCTCGGCGGCCGGCAGGCCCTCCGCGGCGGCGTGCCGTCGCGGCTCATCGTCCCGGGAGGGGTCCCCGGACAGATCGGTGCTGCTCACGTGGACGCTTGCTCCTTCTGACCCGCACACCGTGTGGGAGGCGTCGTGATGTCGGTGGGTTTCGGCGTCACGCGGACAGCCAGTGCCGCACGCAGGCGATGAGGTCGTTGGCGTCGACGGGCTTGGTCACGTAGTCGCTGGCGCCGGCCGCCAGGCTCTTCTCCCGGTCGCCCGGCATGGCCTTGGCGGTGACCGCGACGATCGGCAGGCCCCGGTACTCGGGCATCTTCCTGATCTCGGCGGTCGCGGCGTACCCGTCCATCTCCGGCATCATCACGTCCATCAGCACGAGCCGGATCTCGGGGTGCGCGGTGAGGATGTCGATGCTCTTGCGGCCGTTCTCCGCGTGCAGCACCCGCAGGCCGTGGAGTTCGAGGATGCCGCTGAGGGCGAACAGGTTGCGGGCGTCGTCGTCGACGACGAGCACCGTCTGTCCCGCCAGGGTGATGTCGACCTCGGGGGCCGTGCCCAGACTCTCCTCCATCCGTACGAGCGGCACCACGTCGCCGGGCTGCTCGGCCGACAGATGCAGGGTGATCCGTTCCTTCAGCTCGTCCAGGCTCGACAGCACCTCCAGGGGGCGGTTGTCGGCCCGGGCCTGCAGGTCGGCCTCCTGGGCCGCGCTCGGACGGTGGTTGTTGTGGACCAGGACCGGGACGGTGGCCAGCGCGGCGTCGCCGTCCACGGCTTCCAGCAGCCGCGGGCCCTCGCCGTCGGGCAGATCCATGCTGAGGACGACGCAGTGGCACGGCCCGGCGGCCAGGGCGGAGGCCGCCTCCTGGGCGTCCATGGCGGTGACGATCTCCACGGCGTCGTGCTGATCCCGCGCCGCACGGCTGTGGTCCAGGTCGGCGACGGCGCTCTCGGCGACCACGGAGAGCAGCCCGCGCACCCGCTCCTCGACGATCAGCAGCCGCCGCGTGTGCGGTACCGGCAGCGCGAGAGCCGTCCCCGGGCGCTGTCCTTCGGCCGGACCGACGGCGCTGTCGTCTTCCTGCGTCCCGTCGGGCCGAGGCACTGCGGAGAGGTCCTCGAAGTCGGCGCGCGCCACCGGAAGGTAGAGCGTGAAGGTGCTGCCCTGTCCGGGGTTGCTGTCCACGGTCACCGCGCCGCCCAGCAGATGGGCGATCTCCCGGGTGATGGACAGGCCGAGGCCGGTGCCCCCGTACTTGCGGCTCATGGTGCCGTCCGCCTGCTGGAAGGCGCCGAAGATGGTCTCCAGCTGCTGCTCGGGGATGCCGATGCCCGTGTCCTCGACGCGGAAGGCCACCACGGGCCCGCCGCGGTGCACGATCTCGGGTACGTCGTCGTCGGCGGCCGGCTCGATGTGCAGTTCGACGCCGCCCCGCTCGGTGAACTTCACCGCGTTGGACAGCAGATTGCGCAGCACCTGGCGCAGCCGCGCGTCGTCCGTGACCAGGTCGGCGGGCGCGCCCGGGGCCCTGGTGATGGCGAAGGTCAGGCCCTTCTGGGTGGTCATCGGCCGGAAGGTGGCCTCGACGTAGTCCAGGAGGCGGCGCAGCGGCACGCGTTCGGGGGCGATGTCCATCTTGCCCGCCTCGACCTTCGACAGGTCGAGGATGTCGCTGATGAGCTGCAGCAGGTCGGAGCCGGCGGAGTGGATGATGCCCGCGTACTCGACCTGCTTCGGCGTCAGGTTCCGGGAGGGGTTCTGCGCGAGGAGCTGGGCGAGGATGAGCAGGCTGTTGAGCGGGGTGCGCAGTTCGTGGCTCATGTTGGCCAGGAACTCCGACTTGTACTTCGAGGCCAGCGACAGTTGCTTGGCGCGGTCCTCCAGCTCCTGGCGGGCCTGCTCGATCTGCAGGTTCTTCGCCTCGATGTCCCGGTTCTGCGTGGCCAGCAGGGTGGCCTTCTCCTCCAGCTCCGCGTTGGAGCGCTGCAGCTCGCCCTGGCCTGCCTGCAACTCGTCGGAGCGGACGCGCAGTTCCTCGGCCAGTCGCTGGGACTCGCCGAGCAGTTCGTCGGTGCGGGCGTTGGCGAGGATGGTGTTGACGTTGACGCCGATGGTCTCCCTGAGCTGCTCCAGGAAGTCCTGGTGGATCTGGGTGAACCGGGTGACCGAGGCCAGCTCGATGACGCCGAGGACCTGTTCCTCGACGGTGAGGGGCAGCACCGTCAGCGAGGCCGGTGTCGTCCTGCCGAGCCCGGACGAGATGGTCACGTAGTCGGCGGGGACCTCGTCCACGGTGATGGTGCGGCGGCTGCGGGCCGCCTGGCCGATCAGGGTGTGCCCGAGGGGGATGCGCTCCAGGCGGTCGCTGTCGGCGGGGTAGCCGTAGGAGCCGATGAGCCGCAGTTCCACGCCGGTGCCGGTCTCCTCGGCCAGGTAGAACGCCCCGTACTGCGCGGAGACCAGCGGTGTCAGCTCGTCCATGATGAGTTCGGCGACGATGTCCAGGTCCCGGTGTCCCTGCATGAGGGAGGACACCCCGGCCAGGTTGGACTTCAGCCAGTCCTGTTCCTGGTTGGCCTGGGTCGTGTCGCGGAGGGACTCCACCATCGCGTTGATGTTGTCCTTGAGTTCGGCCACCTCGCCGGAGGCGTCCACCGTGATCGACCGGGTGAGGTCGCCCTCGGCGACGGCGCTGGCCACCTCGGCGATCGCCCGGACCTGCCGGGTCAGGTTGCCGGCCAGCTCGTTCACGTTCTCGGTGAGCCGCTTCCAGGTGCCCGAGACGCCCTCGACCTCGGCCTGGCCGCCGAGCCGGCCCTCGCTGCCCACCTCCCGGGCCACGCGGGTGACCTCGGCGGCGAACGACGAGAGCTGGTCGACCATGGTGTTGATGGTGGTCTTGAGTTCCAGGATCTCGCCGCGGGCGTCGACGTCGATCTTCTTGGACAGGTCGCCGTTGGCGACGGCCGTGGTCACCAGCGCGATGTTGCGGACCTGCCCGGTCAGGTTGTTCGCCATCGAGTTGACGTTATCGGTGAGGTCCTTCCACGTCCCGGCGACGTTGGGGACATGGGCCTGGCCGCCGAGGCGTCCCTCGGTGCCGACCTCGCGGGCCACGCGGGTCACCTCGTCCGCGAAGGCGGACAGGGTGTCGACCATGGTGTTGATCGTGCCCGCCAGTGCGGCGACCTCGCCCTTGGCCTCCACGGTGATCTTCTGCGACAGGTCGCCGCGGGCCACGGCCGTGGCCACCTGGGCGATGGAGCGGACCTGCCCGGTCAGGTTGGAGGCCATCACGTTGACGTTGTCGGTGAGGTCCTTCCAGGTGCCCGACACCCCGCGCACGGTGGCCTGGCCGCCGAGGTTGCCCTCGGTGCCCACCTCACGGGAGACCCTGGTGACCTCGTCGGCGAAGGACGACAGTTGGTCGACCATCGTGTTGATGGTCTCCTTCAGCTTCAGGATCTCGCCCCGCGCGTCCACACGGATCTTCTGCGACAGGTCGCCCTGCGCCACGGCGGTGGTCACCTCGGCGATGGAGCGGACCTGGGCGGTGAGGTTGTCCGCCATGAAGTTCACCGAGTCGGTCAGGTCACGCCAGGTGCCCCGCACGCCCTTGACGTCGGCCTGGCCGCCGAGCCGACCCTCCGTACCCACCTCCCGCGCCACACGCGTCACCTCGTCCGCGAACGCCGAGAGCTGATCCACCATCGTGTTGATGGTGTTCTTCAACTCCAGGATCTCGCCCCGGGCATCGACGGTGATCTTCTGGGACAGGTCGCCCTTGGCGACGGCGGTGGCCACCTGGGCGATGGAGCGGACCTGACCGGTGAGGTTCCCCGCCATGAAGTTCACCGAGTCGGTCAGATCCCGCCAGGTGCCCCGCACACCCTTGACGTCCGCCTGACCACCGAGCCGACCCTCCGTACCCACCTCCCGCGCCACACGCGTCACCTCGTCCGCGAACGCCGAGAGCTGATCCACCATCGTGTTGATGGTGTTCTTCAACTCCAGGATCTCGCCGCGCGCGTCGACGTCGATCTTCTGGGACAGGTCGCCCTTGGCGACGGCGGTGGCCACCTGGGCGATGTCACGCACCTGGGTGGTCAGGTTGCCGGCCATGGCGTTGACGGAGTCGGTGAGGTCGGCCCAGGTTCCGGAGACCCCGGGGACCTGCGCCTGGCCGCCCAGCGTGCCCTCGGTACCGACCTCTCGGGCCACTCGGGTCACTTCGGAGGTGAAGAGCGAGAGCTGGTCGACCATGCCGTTGAACACGGACGCGATCTCGCCGAGCAGGCCGCCGGCCTCCTCCGGCAGCCGGGTGCCGAAGTCGCCGTCGCGTACCGCCGTCAGCCCGGCCAGCAACCGCCGTAGCTCCGGCTCCCCCGGCACTACGCTCGGATCCTGGATCGCGGTACCCGCCTTGTCCATGCTCTGCCTCTCCCCGAACGCCCACGGCGTTCCCCCACCGGCCGCCTACGAAGGTCTCATCGTATGGCCAGGCCGGCCCCGGACTTGATTCCGGCAAGTATTGTCACGCGACAACGGCTGAAGGTCGACCGGCGAGTCTCCGGTCACCGACTCGGCCACGCCGCGCCCAGGCCTCCAGTCGTCGCCGCCCCGCGCCGCGCGAAACGACGAGGCGCCCCTACCCACGGTTGTGCCGGGGGGTGGGTATCGTCCGCCCCGATGCCCCGGGTCCGCGGCTCAGCCGCCCGCACGAGGAGGAGCGCCATGGCCGATCGCCGGCAGGGAAACGCGTCGGACGACGGGTCCCCGTCGCCGGCACTGGAGGACCGGCGGGCGGCCACGCACGACACGGTGCGGCTCGCGGTGGTCATCGGTGCTCTCGGAGTGGTCTTCGGCGACATCGGGACCAGCCCGATCTACACCCTGCAGACGGTGTTCAATCCGAGCGACCCGCACCCGGTGCCGGTCAGCACGGACAACGTCTACGGGGTGGTGTCCCTGGTCTTCTGGTCGGTGATGATCATCGTCACGGTCACCTATGTGCTGCTGGCGATGCGCGCCGACAACGACGGCGAGGGCGGCATCATGGCGCTGATCACCCTGCTGCGGCGGTGGAGTTCACAGCGTGGGCGCCGGGCCGCCGCCGCACTGGCCGCGCTCGGCATCTTCGGTGCGTCGCTGTTCTTCGGCGACAGCATGATCACACCGGCGATCTCGGTGCTGTCCGCGGTCGAGGGCCTCAAGGTCGTCCAGCCGTCCTTGGAAGACGCGGTCGTGCCCATCACCGCGGTGATCATCGTGCTCCTCTTCCTGGTGCAGCGCAGGGGAACCGCGGCCGTGGGCCGGGTGTTCGGCCCGGTCATGATCATCTGGTTCGTGGCCATCGGCGCCTGCGGCGTCGTCGGCATCACCGACCACCCGGACATCCTCAAGGCCCTGTCGCCGACGTACGCGCTGGGCTTCCTGTTCGGCCACTGGGGTACGGCCTTCTTCGCGCTGGCCGCGATCGTCCTCGCGGTCACCGGCGCCGAGGCGCTCTACGCCGACATGGGGCACTTCGGCCGCCGGGCGATCACCCGGGGCTGGCTGTTCCTCGTGCTGCCCGCGTGCGTGCTGAGCTACATGGGCCAGGGCGCCCTGATCCTCGACGACCCGGACAACATCAGCAGCCCGTTCTTCCTGCTCGTGCCCGACTGGGGACGCTGGCCGATGGTCGTGCTCGCCACGGCGGCGACCGTGATCGCCTCCCAGGCGGTGATCACCGGGGCGTACTCGGTCGCCTCCCAGGCGGCCCAGCTCGGCTATCTGCCGAGGCTGCGCATCGCACACACCTCCGAATCCACCATCGGCCAGATCTACGTCCCCTGGATCAACTGGCTCCTGATGGTCTCGGTCCTCACCCTGGTCTTCGCCTTCCGGGCCTCCGAGGCACTGGCCTACGCCTTCGGCATGGCGGTCACCGGCACCATCACCATCACCACCCTGCTGTTCTTCTACGTCGCCCGCGCCAAGTGGGGTACACCCCGGTGGCTGCTCGGCATCGGCGCGGGCGTGCTCCTCTTCGTGGACCTGCTGTTCGTGGCGGCCAACATGACCAAGCTCGTGCACGGCGCGTGGCTGCCGCTGCTGATCGGTCTCACCGCGTTCACCGTCATGACGACCTGGCAACGCGGCCGGCAGCTCGTCACCGCGGAACGGGCGCGCCAGGAGGGCCCGCTGCCCGAGTTCATCGAACGCCTCCGCTCGGGGGACGAGCCGACGGTCCGGGCGCCCGGCACGGCCGTCTTCCTGAACCGGGGGAAGGAGACCGCGCCTCTGGCGATGGTGGCCAACGTCGAGCACAACCGGGTGCGGCACGACCATGTCGTGATCCTGTCCATCAAGACCGAGCCCGTGCCCCGCGTTCAGGCCGACCGGCGGGTCGCCGTGGACGACCTCGGGTACGCCGACGACGGGATCATCCATGTCACCGCCCGGTTCGGCTACATGGAGACGCCGGATGTGCCGGGCACGCTGGCCCTGCTCGATCCGGCCGACACCGAGGGGCCGTTGCATCTCGACCAGGCGTCCTATTTCCTGTCGAAGATCGAGATCCGGCGCGGGAAGGCCCCGACGATGGCGCCCTGGCGCAAGCGGCTGTTCGTCGCCACCTCCTACATCACGGCCGACGCCGCCGAGTACTTCGGCCTGCCCCGCGACCGTACGGTCATCATGGGCTCGCAGATCGAGGTGTAGCGCGCCGCCCGGGGAGCCAGGCTTGCTCGGGGTACGGGGACGGTCAGTCGCAGCAGGCGCGGCCGGGGCCGCAACCACAGGCGTCGCCCGCCTTCGCGTCGGCGGCCTTCACTTCGGCGGCCGAGGGCGCGCAACAGCCCTTGCCCTGCCAGGCGTCGAGCCCTTCCCTGACCGCGATGGCGGCGATGGCGAGGGCGGCGACGGGGTCGGCCCATGACCAGCCGAGGGCGGCGTTGAGGACCAGGCCGGCCAGGAGCACGGCGGAGAGATAGGTGCACAGCAAGGTCTGTTTGGAGTCGGCCACGGCGCTCGCCGAGCCGAGTTCGCGGCCTGCCCTGCGCTGAGCGGCGGACAGGAACGGCATGACCGCCAGTGAGAGCGCGGCGATGACGATGCCGGGGACGGACCGTTCGGCCTCACCGGTGCCGGTGAGGGCGCGGACGGAGTCCACGGCGACGTAGGCGGCGAGCACGAGGAACGAGACGCCGATGATGCGCAGGGTGGTCCGCTCGCGGGCCTGGCGTACGGCGTGGTCGCGGGCGGAGAACTGCCAGGCGACGGCGGCGGCCGAGGAGACCTCGATGACCGAGTCCAGTCCGAAGCCGATCAGCGCGGTGGAGGAGGCGAGCGTGCCGGCGGTGAGGGCGACGACCGCCTCGACGACGTTGTAGCCGATGGTGGCGGCCACGAGCAGGCGTATCCGGCGGGCGAGCACATCACGGCGTGCCGGGGTGGGGCCGAGGGAGAGCGCGGTCATCAGCAGCACCCCTGGGCGTCGGCGTCGACGCAGGTGCGGTCGGTCTCGACGGCCAAGACGGCGGTGCGCAGGTCGTCCAGGGCGTGGGCCAGGCGTACGTCGGCCAGCTCGTAGCGGGTGCGGCGGCCGTCGGGCACGGCGACGGCGAGGCCGCAGTCGCGCAGGCAGGCGAGGTGGTTGGACAGCCGGGTGCGGGAGATGCCGAGGGTGTCGGCGAGTTCGGCGGGATAGGCCGGGGCCTCGCGCAGGGCGAGCAGGACGCGGCAGCGGATCGGGTCGGCGAGCGCGCGGCCGAAGCGGGCCAGCACCTCGATGTCGGAAGCGACGGTCAGCACCCTGCGACAGTACAGCCTTTCCTGAATTCAGGAAACCATGGACTGTCGCACGGGCCGTCAGAGTCCGGGAACGCGCGAAGCCGTCGAACGGGGAGGCGAGGCGGCTGCCGGGCGTGCCGGTGCCGTCGGCAGGCTGAGGACCATGGTGAGGCCCCCGCCGGGGGTGTCCTCGGCGTCGATGGTGCCTCCCATGGCCTCGGCGAAGCCGCGGGCGACCGCGAGGCCGAGGCCGACCCCGCTGCCGCGCGGTGAGTCGCCGTAGCGCTGGAAGGGTTCGAAGATGCGGTCCTTGGCCTCGTCGGGGACGCCGGGACCGCGGTCGATCACCCGGACCTCCACCCGGTCGGCGATCGCGCTCGCCTTCACCAGCACGGGCGTGCCCGGGGGGCTGTACTTGACGGCGTTCTCGACGACGTTGGCGACGGACCGCTCCAGCAGTCCCTTGTCCACCTGGACCATGGGCAGCGTCTCGGGGATGTTCAGCTCCACGCTGTCCTCCGGGACGCCGCCCAGGGCCATCGGCACCACCTCGTCGAGGTCGGCCTCGCGGACGATCGGGGTGACGGTGCCGGTCTGGAGGCGGGACATGTCGAGGAGGTTGCCGACGAGGAGGTCGAGGCGGTCGGCGCCCTCCTCGATCGCCTCCAGGAGTTCGGCCTGGTCCTCCTCCGACCAGGCCACGTCGTGCGACCGCAGGGAGGACACCGACACCTTGATGCCGGCGAGCGGTGTGCGCAGGTCGTGGCTCACGGCCGCCAGCAGCGCGGTGCGGATGCGGTTGCCCTCGGCCAGTTCCTTGGCCTGGTCGGCCTCGTGCTGGAGACGCTGGCGGTCCAGGACGACGGCGGCCTGGGCGGCGAACGCGGCGAGCACCCGGCGGTCCTCGGCCGGCAGGACGCGGCCGGTCAGCGCCAGCGCCATGTGGTCACCGACCGGTACGTCGACGTCCGCGCCCTCGGGGTTCTCGCACGGCCGTGGACCCACGCTTCCGGCGCAGGTCCACGGCGCCACGTCGCCCGCCCGCTCCAGCAGGGCGACGGACTCCATGGCGAAGGTCTCACGGACCCGTTCCAGCAGTTCCTCCAGGCCGGTCTCGCCGCGCAGCACGTTGCCCGCGAGGAACGAGAGGATCTCGGACTCCGCGCGCAGCCGGGCCGCTTGGTGGGTGCGGCGGGCGGCGAGGTCGACCACGGACGCCACGGACACTCCGACGAGGACGAAGATGACGATGGCGACGATGTTCTTGGGGTCGGCGACGGTCAGTTCGTGCAGCGGCGGGGTGAAGTAGTAGTTCAGCAGCAGCGAGCCGAAGGCCGCCGAGGCCAACGCCGGGTAGAGGCCGCCGACCAGGGCCGCCGCCACCGTCACCGTGAGGAACAGCAGCATGTCGTTGGGCAGGCCCAGGTCCACGCTGATGGTGGTCAGCAGCAGGGTGAGGAGCACGGGGCCGGCCACACCGGTCAGCCAGCCCCAGATGATCCGCGACCGGCCGAGGCGCGCGCTGCGGGGCACCGGCAGTCCGCGGCCCTTGCCCGCCTCGTCGTGGGTGATCAGATGGACGTCGAGGTCGGGGCCCGAGTCCGTGGCCACCGTCGCGCCGACGCCCGGCCCGAACACGTACTGCCACCCCTTGCGGCGGGAGACGCCGAGGACGATCTGGGTGGCGTTCACGCCCCGGGAGAAGTCCAGCAGCGCCACGGGGACGTCGTCGCCGACGACATGGTGGAAGGTGCCGCCCAGGTCCTCGACGAGGGTGCGCTGGACGGCGAGTTCCTTCGGGGAGGCGGAGGTGAGTCCGTCGCTGCGGGAGACATAGACCGCGAGGACCTCGCCTCCCGCGCCCTTCTCGGCCAGCCGGGCCGCGCGGCGGATCAGGGTCCGGCCCTCGGGACCGCCGGTGAGGCCGACCACGATCCGCTCGCGCGAGCCCCAGATCGTCGAGACCTCGTGCTCGCTGCGGTACGCGTTGAGGTATTCGTCGACGCGGTCGGCCACCCACAGCAGCGCCAGCTCCCGCAGGGCGGTGAGGTTGCCGGGCCGGAAGTAGTTGGAGAGGGCCGCGTCGACCTTGTCCGGCTTGTAGATGTTGCCGTGGGCCATACGGCGGCGCAGCGCCTGCGGCGACATGTCGACCAGCTCGACCTGGTCGGCGCGCCGGACGACCTCGTCGGGGACGGTCTCCCGCTGCCGTACGCCCGTGATGGACTCCACCACGTCCCCGAGGGACTCCAGATGCTGGATGTTGACGGTGGAGACCACGTCGATCCCGGCTGCGAGCAGGTCCTCGACGTCCTGCCAGCGCTTGGTGTGGCGCGAGCCCGGCACATTGGTGTGGGCGAGTTCGTCCACCAGCGCCACCTGGGGGCGCCTGGCCAGGACCGCGTCGACGTCCATCTCGGTGAAGACGGTGTCGCGGTACTCCAGATCCCTGCGCGGTATCTGTTCCAGGCCGTGCAGCATCACCTCGGTGCGCGGCCGGTGGTGGTGCTCCACGAACGCGACCACGCAGTCGGTTCCGCGCTCGATCCGGCGGTGTGCCTCGGAGAGCATGGCGTAGGTCTTGCCGACGCCGGGTGCGGCGCCGAGGTAGATCCGGAGCTTGCCGCGTGCCATGTCATCCCTCGAAACGGTAGCCCATGCCGGGTTCGGTGATCAGATAGCGCGGGTGGGAGGGGTCCGACTCCAGCTTGCGGCGCAGTTGCGCCATGTAGACCCGCAGATAGTTGGTCTTGTTGCTCCGGGACACGCCCCAGACCTCCTGCAGCAGGTGCTTCTGGGTGACGAGCCGTCCGGGGCTGGTGACCAGGATTTCCAGCAGATGCCATTCGGTGGGGGTGAGGCGCACGTCGTGTCCGTCGCGGACGACCTTCTTGGCGAGCAGGTCGATGGTGAAGCCGGCCGTCTCGACGAGCGTCGTCTCGGCGGTGAGCGGGGTGTCCTCGGTGCGGCGGACGGCGGCGCGCAGCCGGGCCAGCAGTTCGTCCATGCTGAACGGCTTGGTGATGTAGTCGTCGGCGCCCGCGTCGAGGGCGGCGACCTTCTCGTCGGAGGCGCGGCGCGCGGACAGCACCAGGATGGGCACGCGGGTCCAGCCGCGCAGGGCCTTGATGACGTCGACGCCGTCCATGTCCGGCAGTCCGAGGTCGAGCATCACGACGTCGGGCTGCCGGGCCGCCGCCAGTCTGAGGGCCGTGGCACCGTCGGGGGCCGCGTCCACCCCGTACCGACGGGCCTGCATGTTGATCACGAGGGCTCGTACCAGCTGAGGGTCGTCTTCCACGACCAGCACCCGGGTCATCGGTGTGCGCCTTTCATGTCGTACATGTGGCCGTGGAAACCGCCGCCGGCTTCGTGGCGGCGGGAGCCGGCGGTGCGGAGTCTCCTCCGGGCCGCCGGCTCCCGCGCCGGTCGCATCACGCCATCAGCTCTTCGCCACGAGTTCCTTGAGGGCGATGTTGAGTTCGAGGACGTTCACGCGGGGCTCGCCCATGAAGCCGAGGGTGCGGCCCTCGGTGTGCTCCTCGACGAGCTTGTCGACCTGGGCGACGGGCAGGCCGTTCTTCGCCGCCACCCGGTGGACCTGGAGGTCGGCGTAGGCCGGGGAGATGTTCGGGTCGAGGCCGGAGCCGGAGGAGGTGACCGCGTCGGCGGGGACCTGGGACGGCTTGACCCGGTAGTCGGCGGTCGAGTTGTCCTTGACCACGGCGGCCTTGGCGTCCTTCACCCATTGGATGAGCTCTTCGTTGTCGCCGGAGCGGTTGGTCGCGCCGGACAGGATGAGCTTGTACTGGGTGTTGACGCTGTTGGTGCCCAGGCCGTTCTGCGGACGGCCCTGGAACCACTTCAGGTCCGGCTCCGGGCTCTCCTGGCCCTTCTTCAGGGGCAGGTTGTAGGCCTGCCCGATCAGGGACGAGCCGACGACCTTGCCCTCCGACGTGATCTCGGAGCCGTTGGCCTTGTCGTTGAACAGGCCCTGGGCGATGCCGGTGACGAGCAACGGGTAGAGGACGCCGGTGACCAGGGTCAGCACGAGGAGGGCGCGCAGGCCCGCGCCGAGCAACCGGGCGGTGTTCGCGAAAGAGTTGTTCATGTCCTTCACCCGATCCCGGGGATCAGCGAGATGAGCAGGTCGATGAGCTTGATGCCGATGAACGGCGCGATCAGACCGCCGACGCCGTAGACGGTCAGGTTGCGGCGCAGCAGCTTGTCGGCGCTGACGGGCCGGTAGCGCACGCCCTTCAGCGACAGCGGCACCAGCGCGATGATGATCAGCGCGTTGAAGATCACGGCCGACAGGATCGCGGAGTCCGGCGAGGACAGGCCCATGATGTTGAGCTTGTCCAGGCCCGGATAGACCGCCGCGAACAGCGCCGGGATGATCGCGAAGTACTTCGCGACGTCGTTGGCTATGGAGAACGTGGTGAGCGCGCCCCGGGTGATGAGGAGTTGCTTGCCGATCTCGACGATCTCGATGAGCTTGGTCGGGTTGGAGTCGAGGTCGACCATGTTGCCGGCCTCCTTGGCGGCCGACGTGCCGGTGTTCATGGCCACGCCGACGTCCGCCTGCGCGAGGGCCGGGGCGTCGTTGGTGCCGTCGCCGGTCATCGCGACGAGCTTGCCGCCCGCCTGCTCGCGCTTGATGAGGGCCATCTTGTCCTCGGGGGTGGCCTCGGCGAGGAAGTCGTCGACGCCGGCCTCCTCGGCGATCGCCTTGGCCGTCAGCGGGTTGTCGCCCGTGATCATGACGGTCTTGATGCCCATGCGGCGCAGTTCCTCGAACCGTTCCCGCATGCCGTCCTTGACGACGTCCTTGAGGTGGATGACACCCAGGATCCGTGCCCCGTCGACGTCCTCGACGGCCACCAGCAGCGGGGTGCCGCCGGCTTCGGAGATGCGGTTGGCGCTCGTGTCCGCGTCGTCGGCGACGGTGCCGCCGCGCTCCTGGACCCAGGCGATGACGGAACCCGCCGCGCCCTTGCGGATCTTGCGGCCGTCGACGTCCACGCCCGACATACGGGTCTGGGCGGTGAACTCGATCCACTCGGCGTGGGCGAGCTCGCCCTGATGACGCTCGCGCAACCCGTACTTCTCCTTCGCCAGGACGACGATGGAGCGCCCCTCGGGCGTCTCGTCGGCCAGCGAGGAGAGCTGGGCGGCGTCGGCGACCTGGGCCTGGGTGGTGCCGCTGACCGGCACGAACTCGGCGGCCTGCCGGTTGCCGAGGGTGATGGTGCCGGTCTTGTCGAGCAGCAGCGTCGAGACGTCACCTGCGGCCTCGACCGCACGGCCGGACATGGCCAGGACGTTGCGCTGCACCAGCCGGTCCATGCCCGCGATGCCGATCGCGGACAGCAACGCGCCGATGGTGGTCGGGATGAGGCAGACCAGCAGCGCCACCAGCACGACCATCGTCAGGTGGGTGCCCGCGTAGTCGGCGAAGGGCGGCAGGGTGGCGCAGGCCAGCAGGAAGACGATCGTCAGCGAGGCGAGCAGGATGTTCAGCGCGATCTCGTTGGGCGTCTTCTGCCGTGCGGCGCCCTCGACCAGGTTGATCATCCGGTCGATGAAGGTCTCGCCGGGCTTCGTCGTGATCCTGATGACGATGCGGTCGGACAGCACCTTCGTGCCGCCGGTGACCGCCGAACGGTCGCCGCCCGACTCCCGGATGACCGGGGCCGACTCGCCGGTGATCGCCGACTCGTCCACGCTCGCGACGCCTTCGACGACGTCACCGTCGCCGGGGATGATGTCGCCGGCCTCGCAGACGACCAGGTCGCCGATGCGCAGCGCGGTGCCGGGGACCTGCTCCTCGGAGCCGTTGTCCAGGAGGCGGCGGGCGACGGTGTCGGTCTTGGCCTTGCGCAGGGTGTCCGCCTGGGCCTTGCCGCGGCCCTCGGCGACCGCCTCCGCCAGGTTGGCGAAGATGACGGTCAGCCACAGCCAGGCGCTGATCGCCCAGCCGAACCAGTCGCCCGGGTCCCTGAAGGAGAACACGGTCGTCAGGATCGAGCCGATCCACACCACGAACATCACGGGCGACTTGACCATCACCCGCGGGTCGAGCTTGCGGAAGGCGTCCGGCAGCGACTTGACCAGTTGCTTGGGGTCGAAGAGGCCGGCACCGACCCGGCCCTCCTTGTGACCGGTGGGCACGTCCTGGTGCGGTGCCCGGGCGGGAGTGGCTGTGGACATGGAGTCCTCTTGCTTCGTTACGTCGGTTGTCATGACGCCAGCCCCTCGGCCAGCGGACCCAGCGCGAGGGCCGGGAAGTAGGTCAGACCCGTGATGATCAGGATCGCCCCGACGAGGAGCCCGGTGAACAGCGGCTTCTCGGTGCGCAGGGTGCCTGCCGTGACCGGCACCGGCTTCTGTTCGGCGAGGGAGCCGGCCAGTGCCAGCACGAACACCATCGGCAGGAAGCGGCCGAGGAGCATCGCGAGGCCCAGGGTGCTGTTGAACCACTGGGTGTCCGCGTTCAGACCGGCGAACGCCGAGCCGTTGTTGTTCGAGGCGGACGTGTAGGCGTAGAGGATCTCGGAGAATCCGTGCGCGCCGCTGTTCGTCATCGAGTCGGCCGGGGTCGGCAGGGCCATCGCGAAGGCGGTGAAGACGAGCACCAGCGCCGGGGTGATGAGGATGTAGCAGGCCGCGAGCTTGATCTCGCGGGTGCCGATCTTCTTGCCCAGGTACTCGGGCGTGCGGCCGACCATCAGGCCGGCGATGAACACCGCGATGATCGCCATGATCAGCATGCCGTAGAGGCCGGAGCCGGTGCCGCCGGGCGCGATCTCGCCCAGCATCATGCCGAGCATCGTGATGCCGCCGCCCAGCCCGGTGAAGGACGAGTGGAAGGAGTCCACCGCACCGGTCGAGGTGAGCGTGGTCGCCGTCGCGAAGATCGAGGACGCGCCGACGCCGAAGCGGACCTCCTTGCCCTCCGTCGCACCGCCGGCGATGTCGAACGCGGGGCCGTGGTGGGCGAACTCGGTCCACATCATCAGGGCCGTGAAGCCGATCCAGATGGTGGCCATGGTCGCGAGGATCGCGTAGCCCTGCTTCACCGAGCCGACCATGACACCGAAGGTGCGGGTCAGCGCGAACGGGATCACCAGGATCAGGAAGATCTCGAAGAGGTTGGAGAAGGGCGTCGGGTTCTCGAAGGGGTGGGCTGAGTTGGCGTTGAAGTAGCCGCCGCCGTTGGTGCCCAGCTCCTTGATGGCCTCCTGCGAGGCGACCGCGCCGCCGTTCCACTGCTGCGAGCCGCCCATGAACTGACCGACCTCGTGGATGCCGGAGAAGTTCTGGATCGCGCCGCACGCCACCAGCACCAGCGCGGCGACCACGGCCACCGGCAGCAGGATCCGCGTGACACCGCGCACCAGGTCCGACCAGAAGTTGCCCAGCTCACCGGTGCGCGAGCGCGCGAATCCGCGCACCAGCGCCACCGCCACCGCGATGCCGACGGCCGCGGAGACGAAGTTCTGCACGGCCAGACCGGCGGTCTGCACGACATGGCCCATGGCCTGTTCGCCGTAGTACGACTGCCAGTTGGTGTTGGTGACGAAGGAAACGGCGGTGTTGAAGGCCTGGTCGGGGTCGATCGCCGCGAAGCCCAGCGAACCCGGCAGGACCCCCTGCAGACGCATCAGCAAGTACAGGAAGAGCACACCGATCACCGAGAAGGCGAGGACGCCCCGCAGATACGCGGGCCAGCGCATCTCGGTGTCGGGGTTCGCTCCGATGCCCTTGTAGATCCACTTCTCGACCCGCCAGTGCTTGTCGGAGGAGTAGACCCGGGCCATGTAGTTGCCCAGGGGGACATAGGCGAGCGCCAGCGCCGCCATGAGGGCGAGCAGCTGGAGCACACCGGCCAGTACAGGTCCCATAGTCGATCTCAGAACCTCTCCGGGAAGATCAGGGCGAGGACGAGATAGCCCAGCAGGGCGACGGCCACGACCAGACCGACGATGTTCTCGGCAGTCACAGCTTCGTCACCCCCTTGGCGACGAGGGCCACCAGCGCGAAACCCGCGAGCGCGGCGACGACGAAGGCCAGATCGGCCATCGCGAACTCCTAGGAGAGGGTCGAAACAGATACGGACGAGTAGAGGAAACCGCCTCCGTGGCCGGATTCGAGCCTCGTTGACGTCTCCCTAACGGCGGTGCCGACGCCTTTGACGAGGCTCTTACGCGGCAAGCGCTCACCCCAGCCGGAAGCGCAGCCGGCAGATCACCGCGTCGGTGTCCCGCCGCACCGCGTGGGCCACGACCGCGCCCCGCTGGTTCTGCAGCAGCCGCTGCCACAGGCGCTCCGGCTCCACCTCGGGGATCAGCACGGTGACCTGCGCGTCCGGCGCGGCGGCGGCCGTCTCACGGACGTAGGCGGCGATGGGGCGGCCCAGGGCCCGGTGCTCGGAGGTGAGCGGGATCAGGGGGACCCCGGGGTTCCAGTCGGCCCAGTCGCGGGCCAGGGCGTGGGCCTGCGCCCGGTCCTCGGTGTCGGGAGGGCAGACGGTGACCGCCCGTACCTCGTCGCCGAGGGAGACCGCGGCCGTGAGCGCCTCGGACGTCAGCCGGGACAGGGACGACACCGGGACGATCACGATGGAGCGGTCGCGGTGCGGGGGTTCCGGGACCCGGCCGAGGGCCAGCCGCTCGCCGATCCGGACGTAGGCGCGGTGCACGGTCTCGAAGGCCAGGACCAGCAGCGGCAGGGCGATCACGATCAGCCAGGCGCCCTCCTCGAACTTGGTCGCGGTGACGACGACCGCGGAGACGCCGGTGAGCAGCGCGCCGAAGCCGTTCAGCAGGGCCTTGCCGCGCCACCCCGGGCCCTTCTCGAGCCGCCAGTGCCGGACCATGCCCACCTGGGCGATGGTGAAGCCGACGAAGACACCGATCGCGAAGAGCGGCACGAGCGTGTTGGTGTCACCGCCGGAGAAGACCAGCAGCGCGGCCGAGACCACGGCCAGCGCGAGCACACCGTGCCGGTGCACCTGCCGGTCGGCCTTCAGGGCGAACACGTGCGGCGCGTAGTTGTCGCGGGCCAGCAGTTTCAGCAGTACGGGCAGCCCGCCGAACGAGGTGTTGGCCGACAGGGCCAGCAGGATCATCGTGGCGAACTGGACGACGTAGAAGGCCCAGTTGTGGCCGAGCGAGGCGTCCGCGAGCTGGGCCAGGACGGTGACGCCCTCGACCGGCTGGAGGTGGAAGCGGGAGATCAGCACCGACAGTCCGATGAGCATCACGCCGAGCACGGCGCCGAGGGCGACCTCCGCCCGCTGGGCGCGCTTGACGCGCGGGACCCGGAAGGAGGGCACGGCGTTGGCGATCGCCTCGACGCCGGTGAGGGCGCTGCAGCCGGAGGCGAAGGCCTTCAGCAACAGCAGGGCCCCGACCGTCGTGGCGCTGTCGGCGAGGCCCGAGGCGTGCCCGGCGGCGGCCTCGGTGCTCACCGGCCCGGACCGGAACAGCCCGACGGCGATCAGCGCGAAGATCGAGGCGACGAAGACGGCCGTGGGCGCGATGAAGACCCGTGCCGACTCCACGATCCCGCGCAGGTTCACCCCGGTGATCAGTACGAGGACGGCGAGGCAGAGCCACAGCCTGTCCTCGTACAGCGCGGGGAAGGCCGAGGTCAGCGCGGCGACACCGGCGGTGACGGCCACGGCCACGTTCAGGACGTAGTCCAGGACCAGGGATCCCGCGGCGACCAGGCTGGTGCACTTGCCCAGATGTGCCTTGGCGACCGCGTAGGAGCCGCCGCCGTCCGGGAACGCGGCGATCACCTGCCGGTAGGAGGCGACCAGCACGGCCAGCAGCCCGGCGATGGCCAGTGTCACCGGCAGGGTGAAGCCCAGGCCGTGCGCTCCGGCGGCGGCCAGCACGAGGACGATGGCCTCGGGGCCGTACGCCACCGACGCCATCGCGTCCAGGGACAGGGCCGCGAGCCCGGTGACGGAGGTAAGACGGTGGCGCTCGCCGGTATCCGGCGGCTCCTCTTCGGCGGGGGCGGATCCCGGCACGGTGGTCAGGACGGACATGGGTGGGCGCTCCTTCACGTACGGCCGCGCGGTCGACGAGAAGTGCGCGGGTGCGCTCAGGTTCTGTCCCCTACCGATCGGAGCCGACCGGTCCTTGCGAGTTCTTCGCGCCCAGCCCCTCGACTTTGACGCGACCTTGACGGCGGAGTGGCCTGCGCGACACCCGCACGAGGGGCGCTGACCGCGATCGCGGTACGAGCTGACGGCACGGCAAAGGGCTCCCGCATGTCACGTCCATGCGAGAGCCCTTCGTCGTACCGCCTGCCCGGTGACGGTTGAGAAGACGATCACGAGCAGGACGACTGCGGGGTGTTACGGCGTCACGGCGCGAGCAGCAGGCTGTCGCCCCGCTCCTTGGCGGCGGCGTAGCGCTTGGCCACGTCCTGCCAGTTGACGACCTGCCACATCGCCTCGATGAAGTCCACTTTCTGGTTCTTGTACTGCAGGTAGAAGGCGTGCTCCCAGGCGTCGAAGACCAGGATCGGGGTCGAGCCCTGGCCGACGTTGCCCTGGTGGTCGTAGATCTGCTCGACGATGAGGCGGCCGCTCAGCGGCTCGTAGGCGAGGACGCCCCAGCCGGAACCCTGCGTCGTCGCCGACGCCTTGGTCAGCTGCGCCTTGAAGCCCGCGAAAGAACCGAAGGACTCGGCGATGGCGTCCGCCAGCTCGCCCACGCCGTCCTTCTCCAGCGGCTCGCCGCCGCCGTCGCCGGTCATGTTGTGCCAGTAGATGGAGTGCAGGATGTGTCCGGAAAGGTGGAAGGCCAGGTTCTTCTCCAGGCCGTTGATCGAGCCCCACGTCTCCTTGTCCCGCGCCTCGGCGAGCTGCTCGAGCGTGTCGTTCGCGCCCTTCACGTATGCCGCGTGGTGCTTGTCGTGGTGCAGCTCGATGATCTCGGGGCTGATCACCGGCGCCAGCGACGAGTAGTCGTACGGAAGCTCCGGGAGCGTGTAAACCGCCATGTCCAACGTCCTCCGACGTTATTGCGAATGGTGTGCAGCTGCACGCTAACAGTAGGAGCCAGAGCTTTTCGATCAGGCGTTGGGCCTAGGACCATGGCCGTGTCGCGGGGTTCGAGGGAGCGAAACGCAAACCGGGGTGCGGGACGAAGTCCCGCACCCCGGTGGGTGACAGCGGCTGCGACGAGGAGCCGGAGCGGTCAGTCCTCGCCCTCGAGGTTCCCTTCGGTCTCGAGGTAGACCTGCCGCAGTCCCTCCAGCACCGCCGGGTCGGGCTTCTCCCACATCCCGCGCGACTCGGCCTCCAGCAGCCGCTCGGCGATGCCGTGCAGGGCCCAGGGGTTGGCCTGCTGGAGGAACTCGCGGTTGGTCTCGTCCAAGACGTAGGTCTCGGTGAGCTTGTCGTACATCCAGTCGGCGATCACGCCGGTCGTGGCGTCGTAGCCGAACAAGTAGTCCACCGTGGCGGCCAGTTCGAAGGCGCCCTTGTAGCCGTGGCGGCGCATCGCCTCGATCCACTTGGGGTTGACCACGCGGGCGCGGAAGACACGCGAGGTCTCCTCCACGAGGGTGCGGGTGCGGACCGTCTCGGGGCGGGTCGAGTCGCCGATGTACGCCTCGGGCGCCGTGCCCCGCAGGGCGCGGACCGTGGCGACCATGCCGCCGTGGTACTGGAAGTAGTCGTCGGAGTCGGCGATGTCGTGCTCGCGCGTGTCCGTGTTCTTCGCGGCCACCTCGATGCGCTTGTACGCCGTCTCCATCTCCTCGCGGGCCGGGCGGCCGTCGAGTTCACGGCCGTAGGCGTAGCCGCCCCAGACCGTGTAGACCTCGGCGAGGTCGGCGTCGGTGCGCCAGTCGCGGGAGTCGATGAGCTGGAGCAGACCGGCGCCGTAGGTGCCGGGGCGGGAGCCGAAGATACGGGTGGTGGCGCGGCGTTCGTCGCCGTGTTCGGCGACGTCCGCCTGGACGTGGGCCCGGACGTGGTTCACCGAGGCCGGCTCGTCCAGCGACGCCGCCAGGCGTACGGCGTCGTCCAGCAGTCCGATGGTGTGCGGGAAGGCGTCCCGGAAGAAGCCCGAGATGCGCAGGGTGACGTCGATGCGGGGTCGGCCCAGCTCCTCGGCGGGGACAGGCTCCAGCCCGGTCACGCGGCGGGAGGCGTCGTCCCAGACGGGGCGGATGCCGAGCAGGGCGAGGGCCTCGGCGACGTCGTCGCCCGCCGTGCGCATGGCGCTCGTGCCCCACAGGGAGAGACCGACGGAGGTGGGCCATTCGCCGTTGTCGGCGCGGTAGCGCTCCAGCAGGGAGTCCGCGAGGGCCTGGCCGGTCTCCCAGGCGAGGCGGGAGGGGACGGCCTTGGGGTCGACGGAGTAGAAGTTGCGGCCGGTCGGCAGGACGTTGACCAGGCCGCGCAGCGGGGAGCCGGAGGGGCCCGCCGGGACGAAGCCGCCGTTCAGGGCGTGCACCGCGTGGTCGATCTCGGCGGTGGTCGCGGCGAGGCGCGGCACGACCTCGCGGGCCGCGAACTCCAGGATGGCGGCTACCTGTTCGCCGTGCTCGCTGGGGACGGCGGCCGGGTCCCAGCCCGCGTCCTCCATCGCCTGGACCAGGGCGCGGGCCTTCTCCTCCGCCGCGTCGGCGGTGGTGCGGGTGGCGGCGGACTCGTCGAGGCCGAGGGCCTCGCGCAGGCCGGGCAGGGCCGTGGTGCCGCCCCAGATCTGGCGGGCGCGCAGGACGGCGAGGACCAGGTTGACGTGGTCGGCGCCGGTGGGCGGGTTGCCGAGGACGTGCAGACCGTCGCGGATCTGGGCGTCCTTGACCTCGCAGAGCCAGCCGTCGACGTGCAGCAGGAAGTCGTCGAAGCCGTCGTCGTCGGGGCGGTCGTCCATGCCGAGGTCGTGGTCGAGCTTGGCGGCCTGGATGAGGGTCCAGATCTGGGCGCGGATCGCCGGGAGCTTGGCGGGGTCCATGGAGGAGATCTGGGCGTACTCGTCGAGGAGCTGCTCCAGGCGCGCGATGTCGCCGTAGGAGTCGGCGCGGGCCATGGGCGGCACGAGGTGGTCGACGAGGGTGGCGTGGACGCGGCGCTTGGCCTGGGTGCCCTCGCCCGGGTCGTTGACCAGGAACGGGTAGATCAGGGGCAGGTCGCCGAGGGCGGCGTCGGGGCCGCAGGCGGCGGACAGGCCGGCGTTCTTGCCGGGCAGCCACTCCAGGTTGCCGTGCTTGCCGAGGTGGATCATCGCGTCGGCGCCGAAGCCGCCGTCCTCGGCGCGGGCGGCGATCCAGCGGTAGGCGGCCAGGTAGTGGTGGGACGGCGGGAGGTCCGGGTCGTGGTAGATCGCGATCGGGTTCTCGCCGAAGCCGCGCGGGGGCTGGATGAGGATCAGCAGGTTCCCGAAGCGGAGGGCCGCGAGGACGATGTCGCCCTCCGGGTTGCGGCTGCGGTCGACGAACATCTCGCCCGGCGCCGGACCCCAGTGCTCCTCCACCGACGTGCGCAGCTCCTCGGGGAGCGTGGCGTACCAGCGGCGGTAGTCGGCCGCCGGGATACGCACCGGGTTGCGGGCCAGCTGCTCCTCGGTGAGCCACTCCTGGTCATGGCCGCCCGCCTCGATCAGGGCGCGGATCAGCTCGTCGCCGTCGCCGGAGGCGAGGCCCGGCACCTCGGCGTCCGTGCCGAAGTCGTAGCCCTCCTCGCGCAGGCGCCGCAGCAGGGCCACCGCGCTGGCGGGGGTGTCGAGGCCGACCGCGTTGCCGATGCGGGAGTGCTTGGTCGGGTAGGCGGAGAGGACCAGCGCCAGGCGCTTGTCGGCGGGACGGATGTGGCGGAGCCGGGCGTGGCGTACGGCGATTCCGGCGACGCGGGCGGCGCGCTCGGGGTCGGCGACGTAGGCGGGGAGGCCGTCCTCGTCGATCTCCTTGAACGAGAACGGGACGGTGATGAGGCGGCCGTCGAACTCGGGGACGGCGATCTGGCTGGCCGCGTCGAGCGGGGAGACGCCCTCGTCGTTCTCCTCCCAGGCGGCGCGCGAACCGGTGAGGCACAGGGCCTGGAGGATCGGGACGTCCAGCTCGGTGAGCGCTCCGGCGTCCCAGGACTCGTCGTCGCCGCCGGCCGACGCCTGGGCGGGCTTGGTGCCGCCCGCGGCAAGGACCGTGGTGATGATCACGTCGGCGGTGCGGAGCTCTTCGATCAGCTCGGGCTCGGGGGCGCGCAGGGAGGCGACGTACAGGGGCAGGGCCCGGCCGCCCCCGTCCTCGACGGCGTCGCACAGGGCGGCGACGAAGGCGGTGTTGCCGCTCATGTGGTGGGCCCGGTAGTAGAGCACGGCGACGGTCGGACCGTCGGCGCCGGCGCGGGGCGTGCGCTCCAGCGGGCCCCAGGTGGGTGCTGCCGCCGGCGACTCGAAGCCGTGGCCGGTGAGCAGGACCGTGTCGGAGAGGAAGCGGGCGAGCTGCTCCAGGTTGGCCGGGCCACCGTGGGCGAGGTAGGCGTGTGCCTCGGCGGCGATGCCGACGGGGACGGTGGAGGCTTCCATGAGCTGGGCGTCCGGAGCCTGTTCGCCGGTGAGGACGACGACCGGGCGGCCGTCGGCCAGCAGCAGGTCGAGGCCGTCCTGCCAGGCGCGGATGCCGCCGAGGAGACGTACGACGACCAGGTCGACGCCGTCGAGAAGGCCGGGGAGGTCGTCGAGGGCGAGACGGGAGGGGTTGGCGAAGCGGTAGGGCACCGGACCCGCGGCCGCGCGGGCGCTCAGCAGATCGGTGTCGGACGTCGACAGGAGCAGGATCATGCGGCGTCGGCCTTCCTCGGGGTGTCCGCGCCCCGGGTGGTTCGAAATGGGGTCTCCCCTGCTCGGGCGATGCCGAGCGTTCGGGGAAGGGAGTTCCTGACTCGTCCGGCCGCATGGGCCGGACTCACAGTGGCGGGACCGCGCCGGACTCGCACCGGCTTCCTCCCCTGTCGCCGTCGTGGCGATGGCGGACCGGATGACCCGCCGCGATCATAGTAAGTGCCAGGGGAAGAGGGCACGGCATACACCAGGTGTGATGGTAGGTATGCTCGCCGCCATGTCCACGGCTGCCCCGCGCTCATCGCCCCAGGCCACAGCGGTCCCACGAGACCGCGGTGACGCCTGTCCGGGGACGCTGCGGCTGCACGCGGCGGACGACGGAGCGCTGGCTCGCGTCCGGATTCCCGGTGGTGTGCTGACCGTTGCGCAGGCGGAGACGCTCGGGGACGTGGCGGTGCGGCTGGGCGACGGCGACCTGCATCTGACCTCGCGCGGCAACGCGCAACTGCGGGGTCTGCCCGGTGGATGCGCCGGGGAGCTGGCCGAGTCGCTGGACGCGGCCGGGCTGCTGCCCTCGCACGGGCACGAGCGGGTGCGCAACATCGTGGCCTCGCCGCTGTCCGGTCTCGACGGGCGGGGCTTTCTGGACGTACGCCCCTGGCTGACGGCCCTGGACGCGGCGCTGTGCGCGAGCGAGGCGGCGCGGGCCCTGTCGGGACGTTTCCTGTTCGCGCTCGACGACGGACGCGGCGACGTGGCCGGACTCGATGCCGATGTGACGGTACGGGCGACGGCGGACGGCGGCGCGGAACTCACGCTCGGAGCGGCCGGACAAGCGCTGCGCGTCGGTGCCGAGGAAGCGGCCCGGGCCGCGCTGGCGGCCGCGGAAACCTTCCTGGAGGCGGCGCGAACGAGCGGGGACCGCGTCTGGCGCGTTGATGAACTGTCCCTCTCCGGCGACGAGTTGCTCGACGCGGTCGGCCGACGGCTGCGGGCCGAGGGCATCCGTCACGAGCGGCGGGACCGGGAGACCGTCCGCACGGCCGGACCGCCCCCGGGAGTCCTAGGCACCGCGCTCTCCGTGCACGTACCTCTGGGACGCCTCTCGGCACACCAGTGGCGGGAACTGACCCGCGTCGCCGCCGGTGAGCTGCGTCTCACCCCGTGGCGCGGTGTGGTTCTTCCCACACACGGGACGGACCCGGACGTATCCCTCGCCCGCCTCGCGGCCACCGGCCTGGTCACCGGCCCAGGTGACCCCTGGCTCCGTGTCGGTGCCTGTATCGGCAGCCCCGGATGCGCCAAGTCGCGGGCGGACGTACGGGCCGACGCGGCCGAGGCCCTCGACACGATCGAGCCGGGCGGCCTCCCCTTGTACTGGTCCGGGTGCGAACGCCGCTGCGGGCACCCCCGGGGCGACCGCGTCGACGTGGTCGCCGCCCCGGGAGGCGGCTATCTGCTCTCCACCGCGGTGAGCGGCCAGGAACCCCGGACCGCCTCGATGGACGTCCCCGCCCGGCTCGCCACCGCCCTGGCGGCGATCACCTCATGACCCCTACGACGACCACGACGACCGAGAGCAGCGAGAAGAGCACCGTGACCACCTACGACTACGAGAAGGACGGCCCGGCCATCTACCGCCAGTCCTTCGCCACGATCCGCGCGGAGGCGGACCTCGCGGCCCTGCCCGCCGATGTCAGCCAGGTCACGGTCCGGATGATCCACGCCTGCGGGATGGTCGACCTCGTACGGGACCTGGCCTACTCCCCGGCCGTCGTCGCCCGCGCCCGCGAGGCGCTGCGGGCCGGGGCGCCCATCTTCACCGATGTGCAGATGGTGGCCAGCGGTGTGACGCGCAAGCGGCTGCCCGCCGACAACGACGTGCTGTGCACGCTCTCCGACCCGTCCGTGCCGGAGCTGGCGGCGAAGCTCGGCACGACGCGCAGCGCCGCCGCGATGGAGCTGTGGCGGGACCGGCTGGAGGGCTCGGTGGTCGCCGTCGGCAACGCGCCCACCGCCCTGTTCCGGCTGCTGGAGATGATCGACGAGGGCGCGCCCCGGCCGGCCGCCGTCATCGGTGTCCCGGTCGGTTTCGTCGGGGCCGCCGAGTCCAAGGACGCTCTGGCCGCGCACCCGTCGGGTCTGGAGCACCTGGTCGTGCGCGGCCGTCGCGGGGGCAGCGCCATCGCCGCCGCCGCGCTCAACGCGATCGCGAGTGAGGAAGAGTGAGCGGGAAGCTGTACGGGGTGGGGCTCGGCCCCGGTGACCCGTCCCTGATGACCGTACGGGCCGTGGAGGCCATCGCCGAGGCGGACGTGATCGCGTACCACAGTGCGCGGCACGGTCGTTCCATCGCGCGCTCGATCGCGGCGAAGCACATCCGCGCCGACCACATCGAGGAGCGGCTGGTCTACCCGGTCACGACCGAGACCACCGACCATCCCGGCGGTTACAAGGGCGCGATGGAGGAGTTCTACACCGAGGCGTCGGCCCGGCTCGCCGCGCATCTGGACGCGGGACGGACGGTCGCGGTCCTCGCCGAGGGCGATCCGCTCTTCTACGGCTCCTACATGCACATGCACAAGCGGCTGGTCGACCGCTACGACACCGAGGTCATCCCCGGCGTCACGTCCGTGTCCGCCGCCGCGGCCCGGCTGGGCACGCCGCTCGCCGAGGGCGAGGAGGTGCTGACGATCCTGCCGGGCACGCTGCCCGAGGAGGAGCTGACCGCACGGCTCGCCGCGACGGACGTGGCCGTGGTGATGAAGCTGGGGCGGACCTTCACCAAGGTGCGCGGCGCGCTGGAGAGTTCGGGGCGGCTCGGCGAGGCCCGCTATGTCGAGCGGGCCACCATGCCCGGGGAGCGGCTCGCCGAACTGGCGGACGTGGATCCGGAGTCGGTGCCGTACTTCTCGGTGGCCGTGCTGCCGAGCCAGGTCGACGCCGAGCGGCCCGAGGCCCGGGAGCGGGGCGAGGTCGTCGTGGTCGGGACCGGGCCGGCCGGTCCACTGTGGCTGACGCCCGAGACGCGGGGCGCGCTGGCCGCCGCCGACGACCTGGTCGGCTACACCACCTATCTGGACCGGGTGCCGCGGCGGGCGGGTCAGGTCCGGCACGGCTCGGACAACCGGGTGGAGTCGGAGCGCGCCGAGTTCGCCCTCGATCTGGCCCGGCGCGGGCGGCGGGTCGCGGTCGTCTCCGGCGGCGACCCGGGCGTCTTCGCCATGGCGACGGCCGTGCTGGAGGTCGCGTCGCAGAAGGAGTACGCGGACGTCGGGGTGCGGGTGCTGCCGGGGGTGACCGCCGCCAACGCCGCGGCGGCCCGCGCGGGCGCCCCGCTCGGGCACGACTACGCCACGATCTCCCTCTCCGACCGGCTGAAGCCCTGGGAGGTCGTCGAGGAACGGCTGCGGGCGGCGGCCTCGGCGGATCTGGTGCTCGCCCTGTACAACCCCGGTTCCCGCAGCCGCACCTGGCAGGTGGGCAAGGCCCGTGAGCTGCTGCTGGAGCACCGCGCACCGGACACCCCGGTGGTGGTGGCACGGGACGTGGGCGGCTCCGGTGAGCGGGTCCGCATCGTGCGGCTGGCCGATCTGGACCCGGCCGAGGTCGACATGCGCACGATCCTGCTGGTCGGGTCCTCGCAGACGCGGGCCGTCCGGCGCGGGGACGGCGAGGAGATCGTCTGGACTCCGCGCCGGTATCCGGAGGCGTAGGCGGGTGCGGCCCGGTTCAGCTCTCCTCGGCCACCGAAGCGGCGGCCGGGGAGGCGGCCGGGGCGGGCCGGGCCAGGCCCCGCGTCCACTTCTCCTCGATCCGGCCGACCTTCCACACCAGCAGGGCCACCGCCCAGGTGAGGACGAACAGCCCGACGACGACGTAGCCGATGATGTTCAGGTCGAGGCCGGACACCCAGTCCCAGAACGGGCCGTGCAGATCCGCCTGCTCGGCGATCAGGCCGAGCAGTTCGACGGTGCCGATGAGCAGCGCCACGGCGACGGACAGGCCGGTGACGGTGAGGTTGTAGTAGACCTTGCGCACCGGCTTGGAGAAGGCCCAGCCGTAGGCGAAGTTCATGAACGTCCCGTCGATGGTGTCGAGCAGGGACATACCGGCCGCGAACAGGACCGGCAGGCACAGGATCGCGTACCAGGGCAGGCCGGAGGCGGCGCCCGAACCGGCGAGGACCAGCAGGGCGATCTCCGTCGCGGTGTCGAAGCCGAGGCCGAAGAGCAGGCCCAGGGGGTACATCTGCCACGGCTTGGTGATCGACTTCATCAGACGGCCCAGGAGCCGGTTCATGAAGCCGCGCTTGTCGAGCTGTTCCTCCAGGGCGGCCTCGTCGAAGTGGCCGGTGCGCATCCGGCGGAAGACCTTCCAGATGCCCGCCATGATCACGATGTTGATGATCGCGATGAGGTAGAGGAAGGTTCCCGAGACGGTCGTGCCGATCCAGCCGGTGACGCTGTGCAGTGCGGAGTCGTCGTCGGCGACCGGCCCGGACAGTGCCTTGACGCCGACGGAGAGCAGGAAGGCCAGCGCGAACACGATGCTCGAGTGGCCCAGCGAGAACCAGAAGCCGACCGACAGCGGGCGCTGCCCCTCGCTCATCAGCTTCCGGGTGGTGTTGTCGATCGCCGCGATGTGGTCGGCGTCGAAGGCGTGACGCAGACCGAGGGTGTAGGCCGTGACGCCGATGCCGATCCCGAACGTCCTCTCCCCCAAGGTGTAGTGCTCCGGGGCGACGATCACGACGAGCGTGAACCAGCCGACGAGGTGCAGGGCCAGGATGAACGCGGCCATCCCGCCGACGCTCGCCCACTCCTTCCGGGTCATCGACGTGCGGATGCGGTGCCGGGCGGAGCCGGGAGCGGTGGTCATGGGGGCGCAGGCCTCACGGGTCGAGGAACGGCTGTTCTCAGCCGCGCTCACAAGGCTTCTGCGTGTTCCTTGCAGGTACAAGCCAGGTGTGGCAAAGCCCCCGTCAGGTTTCAGCCAGTAGTCGGGAAAGCCCGCCCGTGCGGGAGTTCCCTGATCCACCGGGCCGCCTCTTCCGGACCGGCCACGGCCGGCACCTGTTCGGGAACGGGCGGCCGGCGGACCACGACCACGGGCACTCCCGCCTCCCGCGCGGCCGTGAGTTTGGGCGCGGTGGCGGCTCCGCCGCTGTCCTTCGTGACCAGGACGTCGATGCGGTGGCGGTGCAGGAGTTCGCGTTCCGCGTCGAGGGTGAAGGGGCCTCGGTCGAGGAGCACCTCCATGCGGGCGGGGTACGGGGACTCGGGCGCGTCCACGGAGCGTACGAGGAACCACAGGGCGTCCAGACCGGCGAACGCGGCCAGGCCCATGCGTCCGGTGGTGAGGAACACCCGGCTGCCGAGGGCGGGCAGCAGCGCCGCGGCCTCCTCCAGGGAGCCGGCCTCGTGCCAGTCGTCGCCCTCGACCGGGACCCAGCCGGGGCGCCGCACCGCGAGCAGGGGAACATGGGCGGTGGCGGCGGCACGTGCCGCGTGGAAACCGATCGTCCCGGCGAAAGGATGGGTGGCGTCGATGAGTGCGTTCACCCGGTGCTCGACGAGCCACGCGGTCAGCCCCTCCACTCCCCCGAAGCCTCCGATCCGGACCTCGCCCGGAGGCAGCCGGGGTCCGGCCACCCGCCCGGCGAGAGAACTGGTCACGGTCAGGCCGGGTGTGCCGTCAAGCAGTTCGGCGAGACGGCGGGCTTCGGTGGTCCCGCCCAGAATCAGTACGTGCATGGAAGTCCAGGTCCGTTCATGAGCAGCGAAGTGAAGGGTGGCCGCAGGGCCCAGCTGGAGCACACCGGCCTGCGGCACGGGTGGACCACGGGCGCCTGTGCGACAGCGGCCACGACGGCCGCGTACACGGCACTGCTGACCGGGGAGTACCCCGACCCGGTGACGATCACCCTGCCCAAGGGGCAGACCCCGTCGTTCGCGCTGGCGGCCGAGGAACTGGGCGACGGATCCGCGATGGCGGGCGTCGTCAAGGACGCGGGCGACGACCCGGACGTCACGCACGGCGCGCTGATCCGGGCCACGGTACGGCGGCTGCCCGCCGGGGCCGGGGTGGTCTTCAGGGCGGGGCCCGGGGTCGGGACGATCACCCGCCCCGGTCTGCCGCTGCCCGTCGGCGAACCCGCCGTGAACCCCGTCCCCCGGCGGCTGATGCGCGAGCACGTGGCCGAGGTCGCCGCCCGCCACGGTGGCACCGGCGACGTCGAGATCACCGTCTCCGTCGACCACGGCGAGGAGATCGCCCGCTCCACCTGGAACCCGCGCCTCGGCATCCTGGGCGGCCTGTCCATCCTCGGCACCACCGGGATCGTGGTGCCGTACTCCTGCTCGGCGTGGATCGACTCCATCCGCCGGGGCGTGGACGTGGCGCGGGCGGCGGGCCGTACGCATGTCGCCGGGTGCACCGGGTCGACGTCGGAGAAGACGGTCGTCGCCGAGTACGGGCTGCCCGAGGACGCGCTGCTCGACATGGGCGACTTCGCGGGCGCCGTGCTGAAGTACATCCGCCGCCACCCCGTCGACCGGCTGACGATCTGCGGTGGCTTCGCCAAGCTGTCCAAGCTCGCCGCCAGCCATCTCGACCTGCACTCCGCCCGCTCCCAGGTCGACAAGGGCTTCCTCGCCGAACTGGCCGGGCAGGGCGGCGCGGACGAGGCCTTGCGCGCCGAGGTGGCCGGGGCCAACACCGGGCTGGCCGCGCTCCAGTTGTGCATGGCCGCCGGGGTGCCGCTCGGTGACCTGGTCGCCAGGACGGCTCGTGACGAGGCGCTGGCCGTGCTGCGGGGTGCGCCGGTCACCGTCGACGTGATCTGCATCGACCGGGCTGGCACGGTGGTGGGGCGCAGCTCCGTGGCCTGAGGGCCCCTGCGCCGCCGGTGCGTTGCCGAGCCGCTCAGCACACGTGACGCTCCCGCTCCGCCGAGTAGAGGTGGCTGTCCCGGAACCCCTCCGCCCCCAGCGTCCGACCGACGATGATCACGGCCGTGCGCAGCACACCGGCCTCCTTGGTCTTGGCGGCGATCTCGTCGAGGGTGCCGCGGATGATCACCTCGTCGGGGCGGGAGGCGTAGGCGACGACCGCGGCCGGGCAGTCGGCGCCGTAGTGCGGGAGGAGTTCGTCGACGACGCGGTCCACATAGCCGGCGGCCAGGTGCAGCACGATCAGCGCGCCGCTGCGGCCGAGGGTGGCCAGGTCCTCCCCGTCGGGCATGGCGGTGGCGCGCTGGGCGACCCTGGTGAGGATCACGGTCTGGCCGACGGTCGGCACGGTCAGCTCACGCTTCAGGGACGCCGCCGCGGCGGCGAAGGCCGGGACTCCGGGGACCACTTCGTAGGGCACCCCGGCCGCGTCAAGGCGGCGCATCTGCTCGGCGACCGCGCTGAACACCGACGGGTCCCCGGAGTGCAGCCGCGCCACGTCGTGTCCCTGCTCGTGGGCGCGGACCAGCTCGGCGGTGATCTCGTCCAGGGTGAGCTGCGCGGTGTCCACCAGGCGTGCGTCCGGCGGGCATTCGGCCAGCAGTTCGCGCGGGACCAGGCTGCCCGCGTAGAGGCAGACCCGGCAGGCGCCGAGGGTGCGGGCGCCGCGCACGGTGATCAGATCGGCGGCACCGGGTCCGGCGCCGATGAAGTACACGGTCATCTGTTGGCTCCCGAAGGGGTGTCGACGGTCTTCTGTACGGCCCACTGGGTCACCGGCATCGCCTGCCGCCAGCCGGTGAAGCCGCCCACGGGCACGGCGTGCGCCACCGCGAGCCGCACCAGCTCGCCGCCATGACGACGGCGGGCGTCGGCGAGGAGCGCCTCCGACTCCAGTGTCACGGTGTTGGCGACCAGCCGCCCACCGGCCGGCAGGGCCTCCCAGCAGGCGTCGAGGAGACCGGGGGCGGTGAGGCCGCCGCCGACGAACACGGCGTCGGGGGCGGGCAGTTCGGCCAGGGCGGCGGGCGCGGCACCGGTGACGACCCGCAGGCCGGGCACGCCGAGGCGCTCGGCGTTGCGGGTGATGCGCGCGGCGCGCACCGGGTCGCGCTCGATCGTGATCGCGCGGCACGAGGGGTGGGTGCGCATCCACTCGATGGCGATCGAGCCCGAGCCGCCGCCGATGTCCCACAGCAGTTCCCCGGGCGCGGGGGCGAGTGTGCTGAGCGTGACGGCGCGGATGTGCCGCTTGGTGAGCTGCCCGTCGTGCTCGTAGGCGTCGTCCGGGAGGCCGGGCACGGCGCCGAGGCGCGGGGCGTCCGGGGCGCGGTGGCAGGTGACGGCGACGATGTTGAGGGGGTCGCCGGGGGGCCGCTCGTCCGGCCAGTCGTCCGCGGTGGCCTCAGTGGTCGTGTGCTCCTTCGCGCCGCCGAGTTGTTCCAGGACCCGCATGCGGCTCGCGCCGAATCCCCGGTCCCGCAGCAGGGCGGCGACCTCGCCGGGTGTGCCGGCGCCCGCGCTGAGGACGAGGAGCCGCCGACCGTCGTGCAGGGCGGCGGCGAGACGGGCGGCGGGACGGCCGACGAGCGTGACGACCTCGACGTCCTCCAAGGGCCAGCCGAGGCGGGCGGCGGCGTAGGAGACGGAGGAGGGGTGGGGCAGGACGCGCAGGGCGCCCGCTTCCCCGATCTCCTCGGCGAGGGCTCGGCCGATGCCGTAGAACATGGGGTCCCCGCTGGCCAGTACGGCGATCCGGCGGCCGGCGTGTGCCGCGAGCAGGCCGGGCACGGCGGGGCGCAGGGGCGAGGGCCAGGCGATCCGCTCCCCGGCGCAGCGTGGGGGCAGCAGGTCGAGCTGGCGCGGGCCGCCGATCAGGACCTCGGCCTCGCTCAGCGCGGCCCGGGAGGTGTCGGTCAGGCCTTCCCAGCCGTCGGCCCCGATCCCGACGACGGTCACGGCGGCGGTAGGTGCGGGACGTGCGGGGTTCACTGCGCGGTACCTCGGGATTCGGGGGCAGCTCTCATGGGGCGACAGAAGCGCACTCTACTGGGCGCCGACCAGCACACCTTTGCTCGGGTACACCTCCCGCGGGGCTTATTGCACACTCCTTGCAATAGCCTGTTCCTTGCAGAACTGAGCCGCGGAACCGGGTCGCGGAACTGAGGTCGTGGGAAGGGTGGGCATGGGCTCTGGGATCGTGCTGGGCATCGAGTCGTCGTGTGACGAGACCGGGGCGGGGCTGGTCCGGGACGGGCGGCTGCTGGGCCATGCGCTGGCGTCGAGCATGGACGAGCACGCCCGCTTCGGCGGTGTCGTCCCCGAGATCGCCGCCCGCGCGCATGTGCACGCCCTGCGGCCGGTGATCCAGCGGGCCTTGGACGACGCGGGCCTGCGGCTGTCCGACATCGGCGCCGTCGCCGTGACCACCGGGCCGGGCCTGTCGGGCGCGCTCCAGGTCGGCCTCGCCGGGGCGAAGGGCATGGCGTACGCGCTCGGTGTCCCGCTGTACGGCGTGCACCATCTGGCCGGCCATGTCGCCGCCGACACCCTGGAGCACGGCCCGCTGCCCGATCCCTGCATGGTGCTGATCGTCTCCGGCGGCCACACCTCTCTGCTGCTCGTCCGTGACCTGGTCCGCGACCCGATCCTGCACCTCGGCGACACGCTCGACGACGCGGCCGGTGAGTGCTTCGACAAGGTCGCGCGGGTCTTCGGACTGCCGTACCCGGGCGGTCCGGCCATCGACCGGACAGCGCGCGCGGGGGATCCGCGCGCTGTCCCCTTTCCCCGCCCGCTGCCCGGGTCGTACGACTTCTCCTTCTCGGGGCTGAAGACGGCCGCCGCACGCTGGGCCGAGGGCCACGCGGGCCGGGAGCTGCCGGTGGCCGACGGGGCTGCCTCGCTCCAGGAGGCGATCGCGGACGTACTGACTCGCAAGGCGGTCGCGGCCTGCGCCGAGCACGGTGTCGGCACGCTCGTCGTCGTGGGCGGGGTCGCCGCGAACTCGCGGGTGCGGTCGCTGGCCGAGGAACGCTGCCGGGCCGCCGGCATCGAACTGCGCGTGCCGCCGCTGAGGCTGTGCACGGACAACGGCGCGATGATCGCCGCCGTCGGCGACCTCCTCGTACGCTCCGGGGCCGAACCGGCGGCGCTGAACCTGTCGATCGACCCGTCGGCGCCGCTGGAGTACGCCGCGCTGCACCCGGGGGCCGCTCTGGCGGGTGCGGCCTGATGGACATGAACCCAGAGATCAGGACCTTCAAGGACGCCGGGCTCCTCGCGCACACCACGGCCCTGCGCCGCGTCTACGCCGACGCCTTCTGCGCCCCGCCCTGGAACGAGGACGAGGCGCAGGCGGCCGAGTTCGCCGAGCGGCTCCCGGTGGACGTGCGGCGGCCGGGCTTCATCGCCGCGCTCGCCTTCGCCGGGCCGGAGGTCATCGGCTTCGCCACGGCCTGGACCACCCTCACCCCCTTCCCCACCGACCGCTGCTACCCCCAGGCCGCCGCCGGGCTGGGCCCCGGTCACACGGCCGACTGGCTGTGCGGCGCCCGGGAGATCGACGAACTCGCCGTCCGCCCCGACGCGCACGGCACCGGTCTCGCCGGCGCACTGCTGGACGCGGTCACCGAGGACGCCCCCGACGGCCGCTCCTGGCTGCTCACCTCCGCCCATGCGCCCCGGGCCATGGCCTTCTACCGCCGCCAGGGCTGGACCCAGGCCACCCACCCCTCCCCCGACGGCAAGGGCATCGCCGTCTTCCTGAGCCCTCGCCATCCGGCCCGCTCCCTGGCCGTCCTGCCGCTGTAGGCGGCCGGCGGGCAGCGCGGGTCCGCGTCCGATCGGGGGAATACGGACCCGCCTCGGTCGACCGCCTCTTCCGTAAGGGGAGAAAGAGTGGCATGGCCGTTACCGCACAGATCGACAGCGCACGCCCGGTGGCGACGCTCATCAACGTCTTCACCGTCACGCCCGACCGCCAGGACGAACTCATCGAGCTGCTCGCCCGCGCCACCGAGGAGACGATGAAGCACCAATCGGGCTTCCTCCATGCCAACTTCCACGCCTCCCACGATGGCGAGCGTGTCATCAACTACGCCCAGTGGGAGTCCGAGGAGCACTACCGCGCGATGCTGGCGAACCCGGAAGCCCGCGTCCACATGGAGCAGGCCGCGAAGATCGCGACGGACGTACAGCCACGTCTGTTCCAGGTGCGCTCCACGCATCGCCGGGCACAGCGACCCGGCGAGGGACGATCCTGACCCTGTCCTGCCTGACTCTGCCGTACCTGACCGTGTCCTACGCGACGCCCGTCATGCTGGCGAACACCACGACGTTGTTGGGGTAGTAGTGCCGGTCCGCGTCGAACTCACCTCCGCAGGTGACCAGCCTGAGGCCCGCGTGGTCGAGGTTCTTGTAGACCTCCAGCGTGGGGAACTCCTTCTTCGGATACTCCTCGACGCGGTCCACGGTGAAGGTGGCGGTCTTCCCGTCCTGGCGCTTCACCTCGACCTTGTCGCCGGCCGTCAACGTCTTCAGCCCCTTGAAGACCGCGTCCGCGCCGTTCCAGGTCACATGCCCGGCGATCACCGCGGGCCCCTGGGAGCCGGGGGTGGGTCCCGGTTCGTACCAGCCCGCCAGGTCCGGGTTCTTGGGGGTGGTCATCACCCCGTCCTTGCTCTGCCCCAGGGTCTCCAGGGCGCTGGAGACCCCGAGGGAGGGGATGCTGACCTCCTGCGGCACGGACCGGTCCAGGGCGGCGACCGCCTGGCCGGTGCCCGAGCCCGGTGTCGCGCCGCCCGCCGCCCCGGCCGTCGCGTTCTGCCCCGGGGACGTCTGGGAGGCCGACGTGTCCTGGCCCCCGCAGGCGGTGAGCAGCAGGGACGCGGTGGCGACGGCGATCAGGGCGGCGGGAACGCGTCGCCCCCCGACCCGTGCGCTCCCGGCCGAGCGGTTCACGCGGCACCCCCGGTCTCCGCCGCCGCGACACCGGACGCCTTCCGCCGGCGGGCGGCGAACAGAACCCCCGCCGCACCCGCCACCGCCGCCGAGGCCGCACCCGCGACGCCGACCGTCATCCCCGGGGACATGCTCGACTGCTCCGCCCCGCTGCCGGTCTCGATCCCGCCGACCGGGACGGACCCGACCGCGGCGCCCTTCACCTCCCCGCAGTTGGTGGGCGCGGTGGCCTCCTGAGGCAGCTTCGGGTCGAGTTCGCTCTTGCCCGCGCCCTCGAAGTCGTACTCGCCGTTGCCGTTGGGGTCGATGCCGTGCTGGACGATGTGCAGGTCCTTGATCTTCTCGACCACGTCCTGCCCGACCTTGATGGTCCGCTTGTAGGCGATCTTGCCCTCTTCGTCGGCCACCGGCATCCGGTCCACCGCCAGTCCGCTGGTCGCCGCGTCGGTGTCGCCGGAGACGGTGAGCGCGATGTTGATGTCGCCGTAGTGGACGGTGGCTTCGGTGTTGTTGAGGATTCCGTCCTTGTTGGTGTCGGCGCTGCCGTCCGGGCAGACGAAGTCGTGCCCGTCGGTCGAGCCGTGCAGGTGCTGTGCCGAGGGCTGGCCCGGCACCATGCCCTCGGACTTGATCCACACCGTCATCTCGTCGCCGCGCAGGCTCACCAGGGCCGTGCCCTTGGCGCCGGAGTCGTTCAACTGCTCCAGATCGAGCTGGAAGGCCGGGGTGTCCGACTCCGCGAACACCGGGGACGAGCCGACCAGGGTGAGCAGGGCGGCGGCGGGCAGAGCGGCGAGAACCGTGAGACGGCCGGGTCGCTTGGGCATCAGGTTCGTTCCTTGTCCGTGGGGGTGTTATTGCGACGGGTTCGCAGTTACCCATAGAACGCAGGAACTTTTCCGGGTGTTCAACGACACCGGCGCCGACGCCTTGGAGCGGCGGCTAGCCGATCGCCGGTACCGCGCGCTGATCCGGTCCCGCGTATGACGCGAGGGGCCTGATCAGCGCGTTGTGGGCGAGCTGTTCGGTGATGTGGGCCGTCCAGCCGGTGATGCGGCTCATCACGAAGATCGGTGTGAAGAGGGGGATGTCGAACCCCATGAGGTGGTAGGCCAGGCCTGCCGGGTAGTCCAGGTTCGGATGGATCCCCTTGTGGGTGAGCATGGCGTGGCGGAGCGCCGCGTGCAGGGTGGCGAGACGGGTGACCTCGGGGTCGGCGGCACGGGAGACCAGGCGGTCGAGGGCGTCCTGCATGATCGGGACGCGGGAGTCGCCGGCCTTGTAGACCCGGTGGCCGAAGCCCATGATCTTCCGCTTGCCCGTCAGCGCTTCCGTGAGCCAGTCCTCGGCGTGCCCAGGGTCGCCGATCTCGTTCAGCATGTGCATCACGGCTTCGTTGGCGCCGCCGTGCAGCGGGCCCTTGAGCGCGCCGATCGCCGCTGTGACCGCGCTGTAGAGGTCGGAGAGGGTGGAGGTGACCACGCGCGCGGTGAACGTCGAGGCGTTGAAGCTGTGTTCGGCGTAGAGCACGAGCGAGATCTCGAAGCAGCGCACCACATCGGGGTCGGGGACGCTGCCGAAGCACATGTGGAAGAAGTTCTCGGCGTAGCCGAGTTCGGGATGCGGCGGGATCGGGGCGAGGCCGCGGCGCCTGCGCTGGTCGGCGGCGACCACGGTGGGCAGTCTCGCCAGCAGGGTCAGGGACTTGGCCCGGTTGACGGCGAGACCGCCGTCGTCCTCGGTCGGGTCCTCGGCGCCGAAGAAGCTGACGGCGGTGCGCAGGACGTCCATCGGGTGGCAGGTCTGGGGCAGCCGGGCCAGCAGCTCGGAGGTGGTGCGGTCCAGGGGGCGCAGGGCGCGTTCGCGGGCGCGGAAATCCCGGAGCTGTCCCTCGTCGGGGAGTTCGCCGTGCCACAGGAGGTAGGCGACCTCCTCGAAGGAGCGGTGGGCGGCCAGGTCCTGGACCGGATAGCCGCGGTAGGTGAGGGAGTTGGTCTCCTGGATGACGGTGGAGATCTCGGTGGTGTCGACGACGACACCGGCGAGGCCGCGGTGAATGGGCATGGATGTGCCTCCGGTGCGTCAGGTGCCGGGCGGGAGGGTGAAGTCGAAGACGGCCGAGTCGAACGTCGAGTAGTCCTCGTAGCCGAGGAGTTCGTAGAGGCGGGAGCGCGTCTGCATACGGGGCAGCAGGGATTCCTGGGTGCCCTCGGCCGCGATGGTGCGCAGGCCGTCCTCGACGGCGCCCATGGCCAGGCGCAGCAGGGTGACCGGGTAGAGGGCGATGTCGTAGCCGAGGTTCTCCAGGGTGCGCGTGTCGAGGAGGCGCCCCTTGCCGAACTCGGTCATGTTGGCCAGCAGCGGTACCGGGACCGCCTTGCGGAACGCCTCGAACTCCCGCTCGTCGGCGAGGGCTTCGGGGAAGATCGCGTCGGCTCCGGCGTCGACGTAGGCCTTCGCTCGGTCGATCGCCGCGTCAAGGCCCTCGACGGCCCGGGCGTCGGTGCGGGCCATGAACAGGAAGTCCGGGTCGCGTCGGGCGTCCACGGCGGCCCGGACCCGGCGGGTCATGTCCTCCCGGGGGACGACCGACTTGCCGTCCAGGTGGCCGCAGCGCTTGGGGTTGACCTGGTCCTCCAGATGCAGGCCGGCCAGCCCCGCGTCCTCCATCAACTGGACGGTGCGGGCGGCGTTCATCGGTTCGCCGAAGCCGGTGTCGGCGTCGATGAGAACCGGCAGATCGGTCACCCGGGTCGTCTGCTGGGCGCGTGCCGCGACCTCGGTCGATGTGGTCAAGCCGATGTCGGGCAGGCCGAGGTCGGCGGCGAGGACGGCGCCGGAGAGGTAGGCGGCCTCGAAGCCGGTGTCCTGGATGAGGCGGGCGGAGAGCGGGTTGAGGGCGCCGGGCATGGGCAGCAGGCGGTTCTCGCCGAGCCGCTCCCTGAGCGCTCGCCGGCGTTCGGCGGGGGTGGTGCGGGTGTGCAGCATCAGAACAGGCCCTTCGGCAGGTTCGCGTCGACGTCGCCGACGGCCCGGACGTCCACGGCCGGGAACAGCCCGTCGAGGTCGGCGGAGCCCAGCTCGGCGAGGCGCTCGGCGGCGGCCAGGAAACGGTCCTGGCCCGCGGGCGCGACGATCCCCTCGGCGAGGGTGCGGAACTTGGCCGTGTAGGCGGGGCGGTCGAAGGGGCGGGCGCCGGCCGGGTGGGCGTCGGCGACGGCCAGTTCGTCCTCGATCACCGATCCGTCGTCGAGGGTGATGACCGCGCGGCCGCCGAAGGCCCGGCGGTCCGGGTCGGGGTCGTGATAACGGCGGGTCCACTCCGGGTCCTCGACCGTGCTGATCTTCCGCCACAGCGCGACGGTCCCGGAGCGACGAGCGCGCTCGGGTGCGTAGGAGCGCTCGTGGTGCCAGGTGCCGTCCTCCAGGGCGACGGCGAAGATGTACGGCACGGAGTGGTCGAGGGTCTCGCGGCTGGCGGTGGGGTCGTACTTCTGCGGATCGTTCGCACCGGAGCCGATCACCTGGTGGGTGTGGTGGCTGGTGTGCAGGACCACCGAGCGCACCTGGTCCAGCGGGCCGGTCTTCTCCCGCAGTCGCCGCGCCAGGTCGATGATCGCCTGCGCCTGGTACTCGGCGGAGTGCTCCTTGGTGTACGTGTCGAGGATCGCCCGGCGCGGCTCGCCGGGTTCGGGGAGCCGGACGGTGTAGTCGGCGCCGGGGCCGTCGAGCATCCAGGCGAGGAAGCCGTCCTCGCCCTCGTAGATCGGGGAGGGTGAGGTCTCGCCGCGCATCGCCCGGTCGACGGCCTCGATGGCGGCCTTGCCGGCGAAGGCCGGGGCGTACGCCTTCCAGCTGGAGATCTCGCCCTTGCGGGACTGCCGGGTGGCGGTCGTGGTGTGCACGGCCTGCTGCACCGCCTGGTACACCGTCTCCGTCGGCAGCCGGAGCAGCGCGCCCAGGCCGCCGGCGGTGGCGGCGCTGAGGTGGGCCACGTGGTCGATGCGGTGCCGGTGCAGGCAGATGCCCTTCACCAGGGCGACATGGAGCTCGTAGGCGGCGATGACACCGCGCAGCAGGTCGGCGCCCGTACGGCCGGTGTGCTGGGCTACGGCTAGCAGGGGCGGGATGTTGTCGCCGGGGTGGGAGTAGTCGGCAGCGAGATAGGTGTCGTGGAAGTCCAGCTCGCGCACGGCCGTTCCGTTGGCCCAGGCGGCCCACTCGGGGGAGACGCGGGCGCCGGTACCGAAGACGGAGGCGCCGGGGGTCGCCCCGCGGTGGGCGGTGGCCTGGGCGCGGGCGACGGCCACCGGGCGGCGCAGCAGGGAGGCCACGGCCACGGAGGCGTTGTCGATGACCCGGTTGACGGCCATGGCGGCGCTGTCGGCGTCCGGTTCCCCGGTGGCCGTGGCCACGGCGGCCAGTTTCCAGGCGAGCTGGTCCTCGCGGGCCAGCCGGTCGGCGCTGGGGTGGACGCGGACGTGGTGCTCGATCACGGGACTCCTTGTGGGCGTCTGGTGGGCGGCGGCGATCCTGCTGTGATCGAGACTGCCCGGCGGAAGCCCTTCGGACCACCGCTCCCGGGTGTGGAATCCGTACATCCCCGCGCTGCGAAACTGCGAAATCTGCGAATAATGCGGATGCTATCTTCGCAACAAGGTTCGCGAGGAGCCTCGCGAGACGAAGGTGGTGAGCCATGTCCCGGGGACCGTCCGGCCGCAAGGTCTACGCCCATGCCAAGCTGCGCCGGCTGCGCCGCGAGCACGGCATGAACCAGGTCGACATGGCCCGCGCCCTCGGCATCTCGACCAGCTACGCGAACCAGATCGAGCAGAGCCAGCGTCCGTTGACGGCTCCGGTGCTGCTGCGGATCGCGGAGGTCTTCGGAGTGGACACCGAGTTCTTCTCCGAGGCGGCGGAGGACCGGCTGGCCGCCGATCTGCGGGCCGCGCTCGCCGACGAGGCGTGCGGGGTGCCGCTGCCCGCCGCCGAGGACGTCACCGAGGCCGCCCGCGACCATCCGGAGGTGGCCCGCGCCCTGGTCGCCCTGCACCGCCGCTACCGTGACGCCGCCGAACAGGCCGCGGCCCTCGCCGTACCCGGAAGCGGAACCGGAGCGGCGCTGCCGCCCGTGGAGCCGCACGACGAGGTGCGGGACTTCTTCTACGCCCACCACAACCACTTCGAGCCGCTGGACACCGAGGCCGAACGGGCCGCCGCGGCCATGGAGCTGCGCCCCGGCCGGGCCGCCGACCCCCTCATCACACGCCTGGCCGCACGGCACGGCGTGCGGGTCGTGCAGACCGCGGCGGGCCGCTCCGCCGACGCCCGTCGCTACGACCCCGACACCGGCCTGCTGTTCCTCTCCCCCTGGCTCAGCGACGGCCAGCGCGCCTTCCAGCTCGCCACCCAACTGGCCCTCCTGGAGCACGGCCCGCTGCTCGACCGACTCGCCGGCGGCGCCACGGAACCGACCTCGCCCGAGTCGTCCGCGCTGGCCCGCATCGGCCTCGCGAACTACTTCGCCGGTGCCCTGCTCATGCCGTACACCCTCTTCCACACGGCGGCGGAGGAGGTGCGCTACGACGTCGAGCTGCTGTCCGCACGCTTCGGCGTCGGCTTCGAGACGGTCTGCCACCGCCTGAGCACCCTCCAGCGGACCGGCCGCAGAGGCGTGCCGTTCTCTTTCCTGCGCGTCGACCGGGCCGGGAACATCTCCAAGCGCCAGTCCGCGTCCGACTTCCACTTCTCCCGACTGGGCGGCACCTGCCCGCTGTGGACGGTGTACGAGGCGTTCTCCTCGCCCGGGCGGATACTGACCCAGGTCGCCGAAATGCCGGATGGCAAGCGGTACTTCTGGATCGCCCGCACCATCACACGCGGCGGATTCGGCCACCACGCCCCGCGCGCCGAGTTCGCGGTCGCTCTGGGCTGCGAACTGCGGCACGCGCACCGGCTCGTCTACGCCGAGGGCATCGCCCTCGACGACCCGCGCGCCGCCACACCGATCGGCCTCGGCTGCCGGATCTGCGAGCGACGCGACTGCGCGCAGCGGGCCCGGCCCCCGGCCGGCGGGCGGCTGGCCATCGACCCCGACCGGCGCACCTATGTGCCGTACCCGGTGGAGACCCGTACGAGGAGGAACCCTCCGTGACCAGCCGTGTCACCCTCATCACTCCCGCGATGAACGCTTCGCTGCGGCAGGCCCGTTTCGACGACGGGGCCTCGATCGACGCGGGCGGTGCACAACGCGCGGGTGCCGCCGGCGAGTTCCTGCCCGCGGCGGCGCGGGTCCTGGTCTCGCCCAGTGTGCGCTGCCGGGAGACGGCGGCCGCGCTGGGCCTCGACGGTGCCGAGGCGGAGGAGCTCGCGGGTCTCGATGTGGGCCGCTGGCGCGGTGCCGTGCTCGACGAGGTGGCCGCGCGCGAGCCGGAGGCGGTGGCCCGGTGGCTCGGTGATCCCGCGTCGGCGCCGCACGGCGGGGAGTCCGTGGAGGATGTGCGCGCTCGTGTGGCGCGGTGGCTGGAGGCGTGCCGGGACGTGGACGGCCGTACGCTCGCGGTGGTCGAGCCGGACGTCGTACGGGCCGTGGTGGTGCATGTCCTGGGCGCGCCCTCGTCGGCCTTCTGGCGGCTCGACGTACCGCCGCTGACGGCCACGACGGTCAGTGGGCGCGGCGGCCGGTGGAATCTGCGGCTCGGGGACCCGTTGGAGGGGGCCGAGGAGACACGGGCGGCGTCTCCTGGTGGGTCATGACGCGGTGTCGCGGTGCCGGCGCAGTAACGCCGCTATCGCGCAGCGCAGACAGGTGACGTCCGCTGCGTCGTCGTCCGCCCGCTCGCAGCCCTCGGGCGTGGCGGCGAGCAGTGTCTCCAGGTCGTCCAGGAGCCGCTCCGTCTGTCTCACCCGCTGGCCGAGGGCGCGTACCCGGGCGCTCTGGCCGCCGATCTGCCGTCGGCTCGCGATCAGTTGCTCATACTCCTCCAGGGTGAGGGCGACCGCCTCGCGGCCACCGAGGGTGATGCGGCGCGGCTGGGGCTGTCTGGCCACTCGGTCTCTCCGCTTCTGATCATCCGAGTCCTCGCTGCCGGGAAACGCGTGAGGGCCCCCGGATGGTTCCGCGGGCCCTCGCGTCGTGTCGGTCGGCTCGGTTCGCCGTGCCGGTCAGCTCACTAGGAGGCGGCTACGGCCGCGCTGCCGGACAGCGTGGCGGGCTTGGGGTTCAGCAGCCGCTGCGCCAGTTCGCCGAAGACAAGACCGAAGGCTCCCCACAGCGTGACCTGGATGGCCAGGGCGGAGAGGCGGAACCGCCACAGCACGGCGGCCGGGAAGTCCGACGGCACCTCGTTGACGACGGGCAGGAAGGCGAACGCCAGGCCGATGGCGACGCCGAAGGCGGCCACCGCGGCGACGGTGGCCCACCAGGCGCCCAGCTTCGGGGCGAGTCGCTTGCCCAGCAGGGTGGCGGCGATCGCGAGAAGCAGGCTGAGCACCATCATCAGGAAGTACAGGGTGGTCCGCTTGCCGATGGTGTCGGGGTTGCCGACGGCGGGCGGGTTGGCCGGGTACTTCAGGAACGGCACGACATAGACCGCGAGCAGCGCGCAGCCGGACAGCAGCAGCGCGGTCGCGCGCGGGGTGAAGCGGCCGACGCGGCCGAGCGCGAAGCAGTAGGCGAGGGCGGCGATGCCGCCGAAGGCGACCCCGTAGATCAGGACCCCGGTGGCCAGGCCCGCGGTGGACTGCAGGCCGCGGGAGACGATTTCGACCTCGTGCTCGTGCGCGGGGGCGTGCGCCTCCTCGAAGCCGATCGCCTTGTCGACGTTCGGCTCGCCGAGGAGGTAGGCGACGACCAGGGCGAGCAGACCGGCAGCGAGTCCGGCGAGCATCCCCCGCACGAGCAGGTTTCTCACAGTTGCGGAGTTCATGGGTGTGCGGCGTCCCTCGCGTCAGTGGCAGGGGAAGCCGAGGAGGTGGCGGGCGTCGTGCACCCACTCGTGGACGTCCTCGCCGGAGACGACGGAGGTGGCGCCCTGCTCGGCGCCGACGAAGTACAGCAGGACCAGCATCAGGATGCCGAAGAAGACCGCCCAGGGAAGGATGTCCTTCAGCGGCAGCTTGGTGGGGACGACGGGGGTGGTGGCTGTCGGCGGGACGGCGTGATGCGCCATGGCGGGGCCTCCTCGGGGAGTTCGCGTCCCCGCTCGGTGCTGCGACAGGACGACGGCCCACGGGTCTGACTCACGGGGCCGCTGACGCGGGCCTCGTTCACAGTGGCGCGACCGTGCCGGATTCCCACCGGCTTCCGTGTCGCCGTCGTCGATTTCTTCAGCGACCGTAACCCTCGGCCGGTGCCGGACCAAGACGACACCGGCCTTCGGGAGCGTGCTCTTACCCGATGTTTACCGGTGGCGGAACTCGGGCGGCCGTTTGTCGGCGAAGGCGGCCATGCCCTCCTTCTGGTCGGCGGTGGCGAACACCGCGTGGAACAGGCGGCGTTCGAAGCGGACACCTTCGGTGAGTGTCGTCTCGAAGGCCCGGCCGACGGCTTCCTTGGCCATCATCGCCACCGGCAGGGACATCCCGGCGACGGTCTCGGCGACGGCCAGGGCCTCGCCGATCAGCTCGTCGGCCGGCACCACCCGGGAGACGAGCCCGGCGCGTTCCGCTTCGGCGGCGTCCATGGTGCGCCCGGTCAGGCACAGCTCCATGGCCTTGGCCTTGCCGACCGCCCGGGTCAGCCGCTGGGAGCCGCCGATCCCCGGGATCACGCCGAGCTTGATCTCCGGCTGGCCGAAGACGGCGGTGTCGGCGGCGAGCAGGATGTCGCAGAGCATGGCCAGTTCGCAGCCGCCGCCGAGCGCGTATCCGGAAACGGCGGCGACGGTCGGTGTGCGCAGCTGTCCGAGCCGGTCCCAGGCCGCGAACCAGTCGGAGAGATACATGTCCAGGTAGCCCTGGGGCTGCATCTCCTTGATGTCGGCCCCGGCCGCGAACGCCTTCGCCGAGCCGGTGATGACGACGCAGCCGCAGTCCGGGTCCCGGTCCAGGGCCTCGGTGGCGGCCACGACCTCGTTCATCACCTGGAGGTTCAGGGCGTTGAGGGCCTTCGGGCGGTTGAGGGTGAGCAGGGCGGTGCGGCCCTTGCGCTCGACAAGGATCGTCTCGTAGTCGGTGGTCATGTCCGCGGTCACGTGGGGTCTCCGCTCCGGTCCCTGATGGTTCGTACGATGCCCGAGAAGTCCTCCGTGGCACCGACCCGCTCCGCGTACGCCGCGTACAGTTCGGCCGCGCGCAGACCGAGTTCTGCGTCCACGCCCCCGGCGCGGACCGCGTTGGCGGCCAGGCCCAGGTCCTTGGCCATCAGGGCGGCGGCGAAGCCCGGCCGGTAGTCGCGGCCCGCGGGACTGCCCGGGACGGGGCCGGGGACGGGGCAGTTGACGCTGAGCGCCCAGCACTGTCCGGAGGCCGTGGAGGCCACGTCGAACAGGGCCTGGTGGGACAGGCCGAGGCTCTCACCGAGGACGAAGGCCTCGCTGACGGCGATCATGGAGACGCCGAGAATCATGTTGTTGCAGATCTTGGCGGCCTGTCCGGCGCCCGCCTCTCCGCAGTGCACGGCCTTCTTCCCCATGGCTTCCAGCAGGGGCAGCGCCTCGGCGAACTCGGTCTCTCCGCCGCCGGCCATGAAGGTCAGCGTGGCGGCCTCGGCGCCGACGACCCCGCCGGAGACCGGCGCGTCCAGGGCGCGCATGCCCGCGGCGACCGCGCGCTCGTGGGCGGTGCGGGCGTCGGCGACGTCGATGGTGGAGCAGTCGACGAAGAGGGTGCCGGGCCGGGCGGCGGGGAGGATGTCGTCGTAGACGCCCAGGACGTGGCGTCCGGCGGGCAGCATGGTGAGGACGAGGTCGGCGTCCGCGACGGCGTCCACGGCGGAGGCGGCCTGCTCCAGCTCCGGCCCGGGCGTGACGGCGAGGTCGTAGCCCCGCACCCGGTGTCCGGCCTTCACCAGGTTGACGGCCATGGGGCCGCCCATGTTCCCGAGTCCGATGAACGCGACGGTCCTGCTCACCAGGCGACCTCCTCGGTCGTGCCGGATCCGGCGAGCCCGAGTTCGCGCTCGCCCAGGGGTGCGAAGAAGCGCTCCACGTCGGCGTCGGTGACCTCGTCGAGCGTCGCCGGTGACCAGCGTGGGTTTCGGTCCTTGTCGATGACCTGGGCGCGGATGCCCTCGACCAGGTCGGGTGCGCTCAGCGCCGCGCAGGAGACCCGGTACTCCTGCTCCAGCACCCGCTCCAGCGGGCCGAGCCGGCCGGCGCGGCGCAGGGCGGTGAGGGTGACCTTGAGCGCGGTGGGCGACTTGGCCAGCAGGGTCTCGGCGGTCTCCTTGGCCGCCGGGTCGCCGTGCGCGAGCAGCCGCTGGACGATCTCCTCGACGGTGTCGGAGGCGAAGCAGGAGTCGATCCACTCCCGCCGCCCGGCCAGTTCCCCTTCCGGCGCGGGCCTCACATGCCGGTCCAGGGCTTCCCGTACGGGCAGGCCGGCGAGGTCGTCGACGAACCGCTCCAGCGCCTCGGACGGGACGTAGTGGTCGGCGAGCCCGCACAGCAGGGCGTCCCCGGCGCCGATCTGCGCGCCCGTCAGGGCGAGGTGGGTGCCGAGTTCGCCCGGGGCGAGGGCGAGGAGGTAGGTGCCGCCGACGTCCGGGACGAAGCCGATGCCGGTCTCGGGCATGGCGATCCTCGACCGCTCGGTGACGATCCGGACGCTGCCGTGCGCGGAGACGCCGACGCCGCCGCCCATGACGATGCCGTCCATGACGGCGACGTAGGGCTTGGGGTAGCGGGCGATACGGGCGTTGAGGTGGTACTCGTCGCGCCAGAACGCGCCCGAGGCGGAGCCGTCCCCGTCGCGGGCGTCGTCGTGGATGCCGCGGATGTCGCCGCCCGCGCACAGGCCGCGCTCCCCCGCGCCGGTGATGACGACGGTCTCGACGGCCGGGTCCCGTTCCCATTCGGTCAGGGCCTCGTCGATGCGGCGCACCATGCCGTGGGTGAGGGCGTTGAGGGCCTTGGGCCGGTCGAGGACGATGTGGGCGGCCCGGCCCGTCGTACGGAAGAGGACGTCGGTCATCCGAGTGCCTCCGTCAGGCCGCGGGCCACGATGACGCGCATGATCTCGTTGGTTCCTTCCAGGATCTGGTGGACTCGCAGGTCACGGACGATCTTCTCGATGCCGTACTCGCTGAGGTACCCGTACCCCCCATGCAGTTGGAGGGCGCGGTCGGCCACCGAGTACCCGGTGTCGGTGGCGAAGCGCTTGGCCATCGCGCACAGGTACGGCGCCTGCGGGTCGCCGACGTCGAGCGCGTGGGCGGCCTGCTGGACGAGGGCGCGGGCGGCGGCGAGTTCGGTGGCCATGTCGGCGAGCCGGAAGCGCAGTGCCTGCGCGTCGAGCAGCCGCTGCCCGAACGCCTCACGGTCGGCGAGGTGGGCGAGGCTGCGGTCGAGGGCGCTGCGGGCGCCGCCGAGCGAGCAGGCGGCGATGCCGAGCCGTCCGCCGTTGAGGCCGTTCATCGCGATGCGGAAGCCCTGCCCCTCGCGGCCGAGGAGCCGGTCGGCGGGCAGCCGGACGCTGTCCAGGACGACCTGGCGGGTCGGCTGGGCGTTCCAGCCCATCTTCCGTTCGTTGGCGCCGAAGGTGACGCCGGGGTCGTCCTTGTCGACGATGAACGCGGAGACGCCGTCGGGCCCGTCGCCGCCGGTGCGGGCCATGACGATGTACAGCTGGGAGGCCCCGGCTCCGGAGATGAACTGCTTGACGCCGGTGAGGATCCAGTGGTCGCCGTCCCGGACGGCCCGGGTGGTGAGGGCGGCGGCGTCCGAGCCCGCGCCGGGTTCGGTCAGGCAGTAGCTGGCGAGGTCCTCCATGGCGCACAGCCGGGGCAGCCGGCGTTCGCGCTGGGCGGCGTCGCCGTACCGGTCGATCATCCAGGCGACCATGTTGTGGATGGAGAGGTACCCGGCGATGGACGGGCAGCCGGAGGCGAGGGACTCGAAGACGAGGACACCGTCGGCGCGGGTCAGGCCCGAACCGCCCGACTCCTCACCGACGTAGACGCCGCCGAGCCCCAGTCCGGCCGCCTTGCGCAGGACGTCGACGGGGAAGTGCTTGTCGCGGTCCCAGTCGAGGGCGTGCGGGGCGAGGTGGTCCTGGGCGAAGTCGAGGGTGGTCTCGACGAGGGCCTGCTGGTCCTCGGTGAGCAGGGTGCTGGTCATGGTCGCTCAGCCCATCGTGGGGATCGTGAAGCTCGCGCCTTCGCGCAGCCCGGCGGGCCACCGCGAGGTGACCGTCTTCGTACGGGTGTAGAAGCGGATGGCGTCGGGGCCGTGCTGGTTGAGGTCGCCGAAGCCGGAGCGCTTCCAGCCGCCGAAGGTGTGATAGGCGACCGGCACCGGGATGGGCACGTTGACGCCGACCATGCCGGTGTTGACCCGCCGGGTGAAGTCGCGGGCGGTGTCCCCGTCGCGGGTGAAGATGGCGACGCCGTTGCCGTAGAGGTGCTCGCTGGGCAGGCGCAGGGCCTCCTCGTAGTCGGCGGCGCGTACGACGGAGAGGACCGGGCCGAAGATCTCCTCCTGGTAGACGCGCATCGCCGGGGTGACCCGGTCGAAGAGGGAGGCGCCGGCGAAGAAGCCGTTCTCGTGTCCGGGCAGGACGAAGTCCCTTCCGTCCACGACGAGTTCCGCGCCTTCCTCCACACCGAGATCGACGTAGGAGCGCACGCGGTCGACGGCGTCCTGGCCGACCAGCGGCCCGAAGTCGGCCTCCGGGTCGTCGCTGCGGCCGATGCGCAGGCTGCCGATGCGTTCCTTCAAGCGGGCCACCAGCGCGTCGGCGGTGTCCTCTCCGACCGGGACGGCGACGGAGATCGCCATGCACCGCTCCCCCGCCGAGCCGTAGCCCGCGCCGATGAGGGCGTCCACGGCCTGGTCGAGGTCGGCGTCCGGCATCACGATCATGTGGTTCTTGGCGCCGCCGAAGCACTGGGCGCGCTTGCCGTGGGCGGCGGCGGTGGCGTAGACGTGCGCGGCGATCGGCGTGGAGCCGACGAAGCCGAGGGCCTCGACCCGGGGGTCCTCGAGCAGGGTGTCGACGGCTTCCCGGGCGCCGTTGACGACGTTGAGGACGCCGGGCGGCAGACCGGCCTCCAGGAACAGTTCGGCGAGGCGCAGCGGGACGGACGGGTCGCGCTCGGACGGCTTGAGGATGAAGGCGTTTCCGCAGGCGAGGGCGGGTGCGGCCTTCCACAGGGGGATCATCGCCGGGAAGTTGAAGGGCGTGATCCCGGCGACGACACCGAGGGGCGCGCGCAGGGAGTGGACGTCGATGCCGGTGCCGGCGTTGTCGGTGAACTCGCCTTTGAGAAGGTGCGGGATTCCTGCCGCGAACTCGACGACCTCAAGCCCGCGCTGGAGGTCTCCGTGGGCGTCCGCGATGGTCTTGCCGTGCTCGCAGGACAGCAGCCGGGCCAGCGAGTCCTTCTCCTCCTCGACGAGTTGCAGGAACCTCATGAACACCCGGGCGCGGCGCTGCGGGTTCCACTCGGCCCACTCGCGTTGCGCGTGCGCGGCGTCGGCGATCACCGCCTCGGTCTCGGCCCGGCTCGCGAGGGGCACATGGGCCTGGACCTCGCCGGTGTTGGGGTCGTACACATCGCCGTACGTCCCCGAGGTTCCCGGGGTGTGCTTGCCGCCGACGAAATGGGTCAACTCACGGACGGGGGCGTGGTCTTGTACGCGGACCATCGGTGCCTGCTCTCTCGTCAGGTGGTCCGGGACGGCGCGCGGGTCCGTCGCACACGGACGCGGTGGCGTGCGGGTGCGGGGGCTGCGCGAGATCGCGTATGGCGAGGACCGTCAGAGGGTGACGGCCGGGCGCTGGACGATCCGTCGGGCACGACGGACGCGTCGGGCGGGTCCTCCGGGGTCGTGGGTGCACACCGGTGCCATGCGTGTCAGCTCCATCCTCGTGGACAACACGGAACATCCCACGGCCGGTATCCTGACTCCCGGATCAGCACACGCCGTCCGCCTTCCCGACATCCAGCTCGTCAGTGGCGTCCTGCTCGACGGCGTACTCCCCGGTCACAGTGGCGGGACCGTGCCGGATTCACACCGGCTTCCCTGCACCGCGGGCTTACACCGCGACTATATAGTTGGACGTCCTAGTAAATCCATCCCCCATCAGTGCGTGACGGACATCACACCTTGCATTCCGTCGTCCTCAGGTCATCATATGACCTGATCTCCCGGCGGGCTGGTTGATGCGACCTGCCTCCGGACAGCACGGCACGGCAAGGATGGGCAGGGCATGAGCGACCGGAACGAGCCCGCGCGACCGCGGGTGGGCGTGGTGGGTCTAGGAGCCATGGGCCTCGGGATGGCCCGGAGCCTGCGGGCGGCCGGGTACGACGTCGGCGTCCACGATCTGCGGCCGGAGACGGCCGCGGACTTCGCCCGCGAGGGCGGGACGGCGTTCGGGACCTGTGGCGAGCTGGCAGCCTCGGTGGACGTCCTGGTCGGCGTGGTGGTCAACGCCGCGCAGGTCGAGGCCGTGCTGTTCGGTGCCGAGGGCGCGGCCGGCCGGCTCCGCCCCGGCTCCGTCTTCGTCATGTGCTCCACGGTCGATCCGGGCTGGTCCGCCGCGATCGAAGGCCGCCTGGCCGAGCGGGGCGTGCTCTACCTGGACGCTCCCATCTCCGGCGGCGCCGCCCGCGCGGCGGCCGGTGAACTCACCATGATGACGTCCGGCTCCACCGAGGCGTACTCGCTCGCCGACCCGGTGCTCGAGGCCATGAGCAGCACCGTCTACCGCCTGGGAGAGCGCGCCGGGCTCGGCTCGAAGGTCAAGATCGTCAACCAGCTGCTCGCGGGCGTGCACATCGCCGCCGCGGCCGAGGCGATGGCCCTCGGCATCAAGGCGGGCGTCCCCGCCGAGGCGCTCTACGAGGTCATCACGCACAGCGCCGGCAACTCCTGGATGTTCGAGAACCGTATGGCCCATGTGCTCGACGGCGACTACACGCCCCTCTCGGCCGTCGACATCTTCGTCAAGGACCTCGGGCTGGTGCTGGACTCCGCGAGGCCGGAACGCTTCCCGCTCCCCCTCGCCGCCACCGCCCACCAGATGTTCCTCCAGGCGTCGGCGTCCGGACTGGGTGCCGAGGACGACAGCGCGGTCATCAAGATCTTCCCGGGGGTCGACCTGCCCAAGCCGGTGGAGGCCTGACATGTCAATCCGTCTCGGATGCATCGCCGACGACTTCACCGGCGCCACGGACCTCGCCAACAATCTGGTGCGCGCGGGCATGCGCGTGGTCCAGCTGATCGACACACCACCGGCCGACGCCGAGCAGGCGATCGACGCGGACGCCGTGGTCATCGCCCTCAAGTCGCGGACCGTCCCGGCCGCCGACGCCGTCGAGGCGTCGCTGCGGGCACTGGCGTGGCTGCGGTCCCTGGGCGCCGAGCAGGTCTACTTCAAGTACTGCTCCACCTTCGACTCGACCCCGGCCGGGAACATCGGGCCGGTGACCGAGGCCCTGATGGACGCGCTGGGCACCGACTTCACGGTCGCGACGCCGGCGTTCCCCGACAACGGGCGCACGATCTTCAAGGGGCATCTCTTCGTCGGCGACGTGCTGCTCAGCGACAGCGGCATGCGCCACCACCCGCTCACGCCGATGACCGACTCCAATCTGGTCTCCGTGCTCGGCGCGCAGACCACGCGGGAGGTCGGCCTAGTCGACCACACGGTGGTCGCCGACGGCGTCGAGGCGATCCGGGCCCGCGTCGACGCCCTGCGCGAGGACGGCTTCGGGCTCGCCATCGTCGACGCCGTCTCCAATGACGACCTGGTGCGTCTGGGCGCGGCGGTCCAGGGGTTCCCGCTGGTGACCGCGGGCTCGGGGCTGGCGATCGGCCTGCCCGCGAACTGGGGGTTCGAGCCGTCCCGCGCCGCCGCGCAGCTGCCGCCTCCCGCCGGCCACCGAGCGATCGTCTCGGGGTCGGTCTCCACAGCGACCAACCGTCAGGTCCTGGAATACCTGAGCACAGGCCGGCCCGCCTTCAGCGTGGACCCGCTGCGCGTGGCCGCCAGCGAGGACGTGGTCGAACAGGCCCTGGCCTTCGCCGAATCGCATCTGGACGACGGTCCTGTGCTCGTCTACTCCACCGAGTCCGCCGACACCGTCCGTACCGTGCAGGGCCGGCTCGGAGCCGCCGAGGCCGGTGAGCTGGTGGAACGGACGCTGGCCCGCATCGCCCAGGGGCTCGTGGCCCGTGGCGTGCGCCGGCTCGTCGTCGCGGGAGGTGAGACCTCGGGGGCGGTCGTCCAGGCGCTCGGTGTCACCGGGCTCCGGATCGGGCCGCAGATCGACCCCGGTGTGCCCTGGTGCGCCGCGGCACTGCCCGACGGGGAGACGCTCCACATCACGCTCAAGTCCGGCAACTTCGGCGGCCCCGACTTCTTCACCCGCTCCTTCGCACTCCTGGACGAGGAGGCAGCATGACCCCGCAGCCGAGCACCGCCGCCCAGGCAGCGCAGGACGAGGCGGTCGACCACGCCCGCCGCGAGATCGTCCGCGTCGGCACCAGCCTGTTCGCCCGGGGCTACGTCCATGCCAGCGCGGGCAACATCAGTGCCAAGGTGGGCGACGACCATCTGATCACGCCCACCGACGCCGCCCTGGGATTCCTCGAACCCGGCCGCCTGGCACTGGTCGACGCCCGGGGCGAGCAGATCGCGGGCGACCGTGCCAGCAAGACCCTTACGCTCCATCGGCGCATCTGTGCCGCCGACCCCACGGCCCGGTTCGTCGTCCACACCCACTCCACGCACCTGGTCGCGCTCACCCTGGCCGGGGTGTGGAGCGCCGCGGACGTGCTGCCGCCGATCACGCCCTACTACGTGATGAAGGTCGGGCACGTGCCGCTCATCCCCTACCACCGGCCCGGCGACCCCCGCGTAGCCGACCTGGTGACCGCCCTCATCGCCGACCACGCAGCGAGCCGAACGCCCATCAGGGCGGTGCTGCTGGACCGGCTGGGCCCCGTGGTCTGGGGCCCCGACGCGGCCACCGCACTCGCCGTCCTCGAAGAACTCGAGGAGACGGCACGTCTCTGGCTCCTGACCGACCGTCGCCCCGAGCCGCTCCCCCCTCACGCGCTCGATGAACTGAGGTCCACGTTCAACGCCGCGTGGTGACCCGCCTCTCCCCTGCCGGAGAATTCCCCTGAGCCGCTCAAAGGATCTCCATGTCCATGCCTATATCGGCGTCCCAAGTCTCCGACGTCGCCCGTGAGAACGCCGTCTTCCGCAAGGTCGTACGACGTATCGTCCCCTTCCTCGTCCTCTGTTACGTCGTCTCCTACCTGGACCGGGTCAACGTCGGCTTCGCGAAGCTGCAGATGTCCGACGACCTGGGATTCAGCGAGGCGGCGTACGGCCTCGGCGCCGGGCTGTTCTTCATCGGCTACTTCCTCTTCGAGGTGCCGTCGAACCTGATGCTGCAGCGCGTCGGCGCCCGCACCTGGATCGCCCGGATCATGATCAGCTGGGGCGTCGTCTCGGCGGCGTTCATGTTCGTCCACAACGAGGCGACGTTCTACGTCCTGAGGTTCCTTCTCGGTGCCGCCGAGGCCGGGTTCTATCCGGGGGTGATCCTGTACTGCACGTACTGGTTCCCGTCGCAGCGTCGTGCCCGGGTGATCGCGATGTTCATGTCCGCCATCCCGGTGGCCGGCATCTTCGGCAACCCGCTGTCCGGCTGGATCATGGACCGGTTCCAGGGGGTGAACGGCTGGCAGGGCTGGCAGTGGATGTTCCTGCTGGAGGCGATCCCCGCCCTCCTGATCGGCGTGGCCACGCTGTTCTACCTCGACAACAGCGTGCGCGACGCGAAGTGGCTCACCGACGAGGAGAAGGACGTCGTCGAGCGGGCGGTCGCCGAGGACGCCGCGCACCAGACCGTGCACGGCCGGGTCTGGGACGCCTTCCGCGAGCCGAAGGTGTGGCTGATGTGCTTCATCTACTTCTGCTTCGTGATGGGCCAGTACGCCCTGACGTTCTGGATGCCGACATTCATCGAGTCCACCGGCATCGAGGGCAATCTCGCGATCGGGGTGCTCAGCGCGGTGCCGTTCCTGGCCGCACTCGTCACGATGAACCTGTTCGGACGTTCGGCGGACAAGCGCCGCGAACGCCGCTGGCACCTGGTCGTCCCGAGCCTCATGGGCGCCGTCGGCTTCTCGCTGGCGGCCGGCTGGGCCGGGTCCACCGCGCTGTCCCTGGTCGCGCTGTCCGTCGCCGCGGCCGGTGTGCTGACCTGCTCGCCGCTGTTCTGGTCGCTCCCCACCGCGTTCCTCGGCGGTACGGCGGCCGCGGTCGGCCTCGCCGTGATCAACTCGGTCGGCAACCTCGCCGGCTTCGTCAGTCCCTACATGATCGGCGCGTTGAAGGACGCCACCGGCTCGACATCGCTCCCGATGTACGTCCTGGCGCTCAGCCTCGTCGTCGGCGCCGCCGCGGTGCTCACCACCGACAAGAAGACCGTCAACCGCTGACCGGTCCCTCCCGGTCGCCTCACAGGAGCCAGCATGCCGAGGTTCGCAGCGAACCTGTCCATGATGTATCCCGAGCACGACTTCCCCGACCGCTTCGCCGCGGCCTCGGCGGACGGCTTCAACGCCGTCGAATATCTCTTCCCCTACGCCTACGACAGCACGGAGTTGCGGCTCCGGCTCGACGACCACGGCCTCGCGCAGGTGCTCTTCAACGCGCCTCCCGGGGCCTGGGAGTCCGGAGAGCGCGGGATCGCGGCGCTGCCCGGGCGCGAGGCCGAGTTCCGCTCCGGGATCGCCCGGGCGCTCGAGTACGCCGCCGCACTGGACTGCCCGCGGCTGCACGTGATGGCGGGTCTCGTGCCGCCGGACTTGACTCCGAAGGAGCGGGCCGAGCACCGCGACACCTACCTGGCCAATCTGGAATGGGCGGCGGAGCAGGCCGCCGGGTCGGAGGTCGACATCCTGGTGGAGCCGATCAACGGCCGCGACATGCCGGGCTACTTCCTGTCCCGGCAGGCGGAGGCCCACGCGGTGGTACGGGAGGTGGGCGCCCCCAATCTCAAGGTCCAACTCGACCTGTACCACTGCCAGATCGTCGAAGGCGATCTCACGACGACGCTGCGCCGCGACCTGCCGACCGGCCGGGTCGGTCATCTGCAGATCGCCGGTGTGCCGGACCGTCACGAGCCGGACAGCGGCGAGCTCGACATCCGGCATCTGTTCGGCGTCGTCGACGACCTGGGCTTCGACGGGTGGATCGGCTGCGAGTACATCCCCCGGGCCGGCACGAGCGAGGGCCTCGGCTGGCTGAACCACTACCGAGGAGACAGCGCATGAGGATCGTCATCACGGGCGGCTTCGGCTTTCTGGGACGCGAGATCACCGACACCCTGCTGAGGTCCCGGACGCTCGGTGGTGCGCCGATCGACCGACTGGTGCTCACCGACCGCTTCGTTCCGGCCGAGGCTCCGCAGGCGGCCGATCCCCTGGTGGAGGTCGTACGGGGCGACCTGGTCGAGTGTCTCGACGAGGTGTTCGCGGAGCCGGTGGACGTGCTGATCCACCTCGCCGCCGCCGTCTCGGCCGAGTGCGAGGCCGACTTCGACCTCGGGATGAGCGCCAACCTGGACACCACCCGAGCCCTCCTCGAAGCCGCCCGGGCCCAGTCGGCCTCCGGGGGGCCGACGCCGCGCCTGGTGTTCTCCAGCAGCGTCGCGGTCTACGGTTCCGACCCGGTACTGCCGCTCCCGCCGGTGGTCAGCGAGTCGACCCTGCCCACGCCCCGGTCGAGCTACGGGATCCAGAAGCTCGTCTGCGAGCAGCTCGTCGCGGACTACACGCGCCGGGGCTTCATCGACGGGCGCGTGGCCCGGCTGATGACCGTGTCCGTACGCCCCGGCAAGCCGAACGCCGCCGCCTCCGGCTTTCTGTCGGGCATTGTCCGCGAGCCGCTCGCGGGCCTCCCCGCGATCTGCCCCGTACGCCCCGACCTGCGGGTGGCCCTGGCGTCACCGCGGCGCACGGTCGAGGGCATCCTCCGCATCGCCGAAGCCGAGCGCGGCAGCGGGGAGGGCAGGCTCGACGGCGGGCTGCCCGTCAACCTCCCCGCCCTCACGGTCACGGTCGCCGAGATGCTGGCAACGCTGCGGCGCGTGGCAGGCGACGCCGCGGCCGATCTGGTGACCGTCGCGCCCGATCCCGACATCGAGGCCGTCGTGGGGTCGTGGCCCTCCGTCTTCGACAACACGCGCGCCGCCGCGCTCGGACTGGGGCCCGATCCGAGCTTCGAATCGGTGGTGCGGGACTATCTCGCCGACCACCCCGAAGCGGTCCTGGTCAAGGCGTAGTGGACAGCGGGACGACCAGACCCGGCCTATAGACTGAAAACCATGTTTTCCAAGGTAAGCGGTCCCGTCCGGCTCGCGGATCAGGTCGCCGCGACCCTCTCGGAGGAGATCGAGTCGGGGCGGCTGGCCGAGGGCGACCGACTGCCGACCGAGGTCGAGCTGGTCAGGCAGTTGGGCGTCAGCCGCACGGTGGTGCGCGAGGCCCTGTCGCGGCTGCGCAACGCGGGTCTGATCGAACCGCGCCAGGGCATCGGTGTGTTCGTCCTGCCGCGGCGCACCCGGCCGCTCGACCTGGAGGCCGCCGACACCAAGGCGAAGGTGCTCCAGATCGTGGAGGTGCGCCGTGCCATGGAGGGTGAGGCGGCCCATATCGCGGCCACCCGGGCCACGCCCCTCGACCTGGCGCGGATGCGTCAGGCCCTGGACGCGATCGACTCGGCGGTGGCGGCCGGTGGCGACGGCGTGGACGAGGACCTCGCCTTCCACCGGTCCATCGCCGAGTCGACCGGGAACACGGTGATGGTCTCGACCCTGCGGTACCTGGGCGATGTGTCGCGCAGCGGTATCCGCGTCACACGGGCGAACGAGGCACGCCGGAACGACTTCATCGAAGCCGTCCGGGCGGAGCACCACGCCATCCTCGCCGCCATCGAGGCCCGCGACCCCGAGGCGGCGCGCACGGCCGCACGCCTCCACATGAACCACGCCGCCGCCCGCCTCCAGGACGCGGACGACGGTTTCTGGACCGACGCCGAGGACATCGAGGTGGATCTCGACGCCGCTCCCTGACGTGCTCGTACGGCCGGTGGGCCGGGTCAGGGGGCTTCGTGGCCGGAGATGCCGCGGAGGATCTCCTCGGTGTGCTGTCCCAGCAGGGGCGGCGGCAGCAGGTACCGGGCGGGTGTCGCGCTCAGTGCGACAGGGTGCGCGACCTGGCGGGAGGGCCGGTCTCCTTCAGTGCCGGAGGCGTCGGCGGGGAGGTCGACGATGCCCGGGAGGCCGAGTTCGTGGGCGAAGCCGAACGCCTCGTCCAGGTTGTTGACCGGGCCGGCCGGTACTCCGGCGGCCAGCAGGACCGCCGACCAGTGGTCCGCGCCGTCGGTGCTCAGCAGCCGGGTGAGGATCTCCTTCAGTTCGGTGCGGTGGGCGACGCGGTCGGCGTTGGTCCGGAAGCGGTCGTCGAGGGCTAGACCGGGTTCGCCGGCGACCTCGGCGAGGGCCGCGAACTGCTTGTCGTTGCCCACGGCGAGGGCGAGCGGACGGTCGGCGGTCGGGAAGGTCTCGTAGGGGGCGATGCTCGGATGGGCGTTGCCCATCCGGCCCGGGACCACGCCGGCGACGGCGAACGCCGAGGCCTGGTTGACCATGGCCGACAGCAGGGAGCTGAGCAGGTTCACCTCCACGAGCTGCCCCTCGCCGGTGGTGTCCCGGTGCCGGAGGGCGGCGAGGATGCCGAGCGAGGCGTGCAGCCCGGTGATCACGTCCACGAGGGCCACACCGGCCTTCACCGGCTCCCCGTGCGCCTCCCCGGTCACGCTCATCAGGCCTCCGGCGGCCTGTACGAGCAGGTCGTATCCGGGGATCGACGCGCCCGGGCCGCTGCCGAAGCCGCTGATCGAGCAGTAGATCAGCTCCGGGCGCCGGGCACGGAGTTCGTCGTGGCCGAGGCCCAGCCGCTCCATCGTGCCGGGCCGGAAGTTCTCCACGACCACGTCGCACTCGGCGACCAGGGCCCGCGCCTGTTCGCGGCCGGTGTCCGTGGCCAGGTCCAGGGTGACCGACCTCTTGTTCCGGTTCACGCTCAGGTAGTAGGTCGACGTACCGTCGTGGTCCGCCGGAGGCCGCCAGGCCCGGGTGTCGTCCCCGGTGCCCGGCCGCTCGATCTTGACCACGTCGGCGCCCAGGTCGGCGAGGAGCATGGTGGCGTAGGGTCCCGCGAGAACCCGGGAGAAGTCGGCGATGCGCACGCCACCCAGTGCGCCCCGTCCGTCCGGCCTGTTGTCCTGGGTGCTCACGCACCCTCCTCTCTGGTCATCCCGCCCGGCCATGCGGAGCGGGTTGCCCGGCCCTGCCCGTGACTACGATCGGAGGCCTGTGAGCAGACCACCGACGCCTGTGAGAGAGCAAGTTTCCTGATGGACCTGGCCACCCGCCGACGCCGAACCGCGCTGTTCCTCTTCTTTCTCATACCCGGCCTGTCGATCTCCTCGTGGGTCACCCGGACGCCCGACATCCGGGACCAACTCGATGTCTCGACGGCGCAGATGGGCATCGTCCTGTTCGGGCTGTCCGTCGGCTCGATGATCGGCATTCTCGGTTCGGGAACGCTCGTGGCGAGGTTCGGCACCCGGCCCGTCATGGGCGTCGCGACGGTGCTGATCATCGCGAGCATGGCCGTCATCGGCGGCGGGACGATGCTCTCCTCCGCCCCCGCGACCACCGCCGGGCTGTTCCTCTTCGGGGCCGGTATGGGCGGTGGGGAGGTGGCGATCAACATCGACGGTGCCGATGTCGAGCGGATCACGGGGCGGACGGTCCTGCCCACGCTCCATGGGTTCTTCAGCCTGGGCACCGTCGTGGGGGCCGCGTTCGGCATTCTGTGCACCGCTGTCTCCTGGCCTGTGCAGTGGCATCTGACCGGTATGGCCGCCGTCACGGCGGTCATGTTCGCCTACGCCTTCCGCGCCATTCCCCACGCCGTCGGCAAGACCCGGGGCGACGGCGGCTCACGGCCCGACGCGGGGGCCGCGCCGGCCGAGTCGCGGGTCTGGAAGGACCCGCGACTGCTGCTGATCGGCGGTGTCATCCTGGCCATGGCACTGGCGGAGGGTTCCGCCAACGACTGGCTGCCCCTGCTCATGGTGGACGGCCACGGCATGGACCCCGCCCTGGGGTCGGCCGTCTACACGGGCTTCGCCGCCGCCATGACGATCGGCCGTTTCGCGGGCGGACTCCTCATCGACCGGATCGGCCGCGCCCCCGTCGTCCGGGCCAGTGCCGTCTGCGCGACGCTGGGCATCTCCGTCGTCGTCTTCGCCGACTCGGCCGTCCTCGCGGGGGCCGCCGTTCTTCTCTGGGGCCTGGGAGCCTCGCTCGGCTTCCCGGTCACCCTCTCGGCGGCCGGTGACTCCGGGCCCGACTCGGCCGCGCGCGTCAGCCTGGTGGCGATGATCGGCTACGTCGCGTTCCTCGTCGGGCCCCCGTGTCTCGGTTTCCTCGGCGAGCACTACGGGCTGCGCGTCGCCATGGTCGTCGTCCTCGCCTTCACCGCCGTGGCGATCGTCCTCGCGCCCGCCGTCGGCAAACGCTCCACCACGGCCTCACCGGCCACCGAGCCGGCGGCACGGCCGTGAGCGCGTGAAGGCGGCGGGCCTCACCGGTCCTGTGACAGGGAGAGGAGTTCCGCGAAGAGCCCTCCGGCGTTCGCCAGTTCCTCGTACGTGCCCTGCTCGATGACCCGGCCCTGGTCCATGACGAGGATGCGGTCGGCGAGCCTGGTGTTCTCGAGTTGGTGGGTGACGACGATCGTCATGCGCTCGGCGGCGACGCGCTTGATCTCCAGGAAGATGGCGTGCTCACCACGGGCGTCCATCTGCGAGGTCGGTTCGTCCAGGATCAGCAGCGGGGTCCGCCGGTAGAGGACGCGGCCGCACGCGAGGCGCTGCCACTGCCCGCCGGACAACTCGGCGCCGCCCCACAGCTCCTTGGCGAGCAGGGTGTCGAGCCCCTCGGGCAGTTTCTCGATCGCCTCGCGCATGCCGACGGCGTCGACGACGTCCCACACCGGTGCGTCGTCGTCCGTCCGAGGCTGGCCCAGGGTGATGTTCTCCCGGGCACGCAGGGGCCAGCAGGCGAAGTTCTGCGGGACGAGCGCGGTGCGGTCCCACACGGCGTCCTGATCGGCCTGGGCGAGGTCGATGTCGTCCCACAGGACACGGCCCTTGTCGGCGAGCAGGATGCCGGTGATGAGCTTCGTCAGAGTCGACTTGCCCGAGCCGTTCTCGCCCACGACGGCCAGGATCTCGCCGCGGCGCAGCGTGAGCGACACTCCCGCGACGGCGGGTTCCTCCTTGCCCGGGTAGTGGTACACGACCTCGTCGAGGCGGATCTGGTCCACGCGTTCCGGGATCGTCGATTCCCCGCGCCTGGGGGCGCGTTCCCGCGCCAGGTCGAGGAAGGAGCGCATGTCGGCGAGGTAGAGCGAGGTGTGGAACAGGGCGGCGCCGTGGATGACGAACTGGGACAGGGCGGCCAGTGTGGTCTGGACGGCGATCACAGCGGTGGCCGCGACGGGCAGGGCGATCCGGCCGGTGGCGGCCAGCCAGGCGAGGGTGGACCAGGTGCACAGCAGGAAGATGCCGCCCAGGGCGCCGGCGCCCAGGGTGATGTGCAGCATGCGCGGCGCGGCGGTCAGGGTGCGCTGGTCGATCCGGTCGGACAGGGCGCGGTACCAGTAGGTGAGGTAGCCGGTCATGCCGTTGGCGCGGACCTCGTCGCCGAAGCGGGAGTAGGTGGCCCACCAGCGCATCATGGAACGCACGTTGCGGTCGGCGAGGTTGAGGTAGTGGGTCTCGTAGTCGACGCGTGCGGACAGGACGGCTCCGGCGCCTGCCGGGAGAACGGCCAGCAGGAGCAGCGGAAGCAGCAGCGGGTGCAGGGTCGTGACCACGCCGCTCGCGGCCATCATGCGGATCAGGGCGGACATGAACCGCTGGGCGTCCTGCACCATCAGCCGGGTGCGGGTGACGCCGATCTCGGCGGCCTCCTGCCGGTCGGCGAATCCGTCCTCGCCGTAGGCGCTCGACTCCACGCGGCACACGGCGGTCACGAGCGCGATGTCCGCCTCGGTCATCAGCAGCGGGGTGATCCTGCCGTCGGCGTACGCGGCCAGGGCGCTGCTGACGCGGCCGATGGCGGCGGCCACCGTCACGACGATCAGGGCGGGCAGCGCGGCGTGCAGGCGTTCGGACACGGTGCCGGTGCCGAGGATGTGGGTCATGGCCTGTGCGGTGAAGGCCAGGACGACGGCGGCCGCGGTGCCGGTGAGCAACTGGCAGGCCAGAAGCAGCACGACACCGGGCCTGTCGACGGCCCACGCCATCCGGGCGGTGTGTACGAGGACGGACGGCAGTCGTCGGCACATCGCGGTGAAACCGGCGTCTGCCAGCGGGTTCTTGCCGAACTTGCCCTCGAAGTTGATGGTGGCCGGTGGTGGAGGGGGCGGCGTCTTCGCTTCGTCGGTCGAGGTGTCAGTCACAGTCACCTGCATCCCTCCTCAGGGTCGATGCCGCGCCTGGGTGGCTCGGCGGTGCACGGCATAACGACCCGGACCGGGAATCGAACGCGAGCGATTCCGGACGCGTACGGCCCCGGACGCGGCAAGGGCTCGGACGCGTGAACGCCGCGCTGAAGCCGCCGTCGGGCGGCCGGAGTTGTCCGAAACACCGGTGTCTGAAACGCGAGTGACGGATGGGGTTCGAGGATTTCCGTCGTGTGTCTCAGGGCTCCCGTGACGGGGATCAGCGAAGCGCGTCGACCGCGTACAGGACGCCGAGCGCCGTCGCCAGAGTGCCGAGGACGAGGCGGAGCAGGGGCTCGGGCAGGCGGGGCTGGAGGCGGGCTCCGAGGTAGCCGCCGAGGAGGCCCCCGAGGCCGCAGGACAGGCCGAGGAACCAGTCGGGGGCGATGCTGCCGCTGTGGGCCAGGGACAGCAGGGCGTAGGTGCAGGCGCCGATCAGCGAGGTGGCGAAGGTGGAGGCGAGTGCGGCCGGGGCGACCTTGGAGACGGGGACACCGCGTCCGACCAGGACGGGGCCGAGGATCGAGCCGCCGCCGATGCCGTAGATGCCGCCCACCACGCCGACCACGAGGGCAAAGGAGGTGACCGTCCGGGGCGACGGCTCGGGCCGCCGGATCTCGCGGGGCGCGGGGCGCAGGGTCCGGGTGATGAGCCAGACGCCGAGCGGCAGCATCAGCGCGGCGACCAGGAGGCGGAAGACGCCCGGGCCCGGAAGGGCGAACACCCGGATGACCGCGCCGAGGACGACCCCGGGCAGGGTGCCCAGCACCAGGCGGCGGACGAGCGGTCCCGCCAGGGCGCCGTCGCGTCGGTAGCGCAGCAGGGCGCCGGGGCCCGCCACCACGTTGTAGAGCAGGTTCGTGGGCGTGACAGCCGGGTCGGGCACGGCGAAGACGCTGAGCTGCACCGGAAGCAGGAACACCGCCCCGGAGACGCCGACCGGCGCGGTCACCACGGCTATGAGCATCCCGGCCGCGAGGCCTGCCGCCCCCAGTTCCCACGCCACCCGATGCCCCCGTGCTGCCTGTCCCGCCCGGCTTTCCGGCGACAGCGTAGATCGCGAACCCTCCGCCGCCCGGTTCCAGGGCGCTGAAACCGTCGTGAAACCGCGCTGAATGCGCCCTGCCGCAAGCTCTGCGGCATGACGACAACGACATTGCACTCACTCGCCATCGCGGCCCAGGGGCTGCGCAAGGCCTTCGGGGACAAGACGGTCCTCGACGGCATCGATCTGGCGGTGCCGGCCGGCACGGTCTTCTCCCTGCTCGGGCCGAACGGCGCCGGCAAGACCACCGCCGTCAAGATCCTCTCCACCCTCATCACCGCAGACGCGGGTGAGCTGCGGGTCGGCGGACACGACCTCGCCACCGCCCCGCAGGCCGTGCGGGCCGCGATCGGCGTCACCGGGCAGTTCTCCGCCGTCGACGGGCTGATCACCGGCGAGGAGAACATGCTCCTCATGGCGGACCTGCACCATCTGCCCAGGCAGGAGGGGCGGCGGGTGGCCGCCGAACTGCTGGGGCGCTTCGACCTCGCCGACGCCGCGAAGAAGCCGGCCTCCACCTACTCCGGGGGCATGAAGCGCCGCCTCGACCTCGCCATGACCCTGGTCGGGAACCCGCGCATCATCTTCCTCGACGAGCCCACCACCGGCCTCGACCCCCGCTCCCGCCACAACATGTGGGGCATCATCCGCGAGCTGGTCTCGGACGGGGCGACCGTCTTCCTCACCACCCAGTACCTGGAAGAGGCCGACGAACTCGCCGACCGCATCGCGGTGTTGCACGACGGCACGATCGCCGCCGAGGGCAGCGCCGAGGAACTGAAGCGGCTCATCCCCGGCGGGCATGTGCGGCTGCGCTTCACCGATCCGGAGGCCTACCGGTCGGCCGCCTCCGCGCTGCGCGAGGTCACCCGCGACGACGAGGCCCTCGCCCTGCAGATCCCGAGCGACGGCAGCCAGCGCGAGCTGCGCTCCATCCTCGACTGGCTCGACACGGCCGGCGTCGAGGCCGACGAGCTCACCGTGCACACCCCGGACCTCGACGACGTGTTCTTCGCCCTGACCAGCACCACCACCGGCCCCACCAACGTCCCCAACCAGCCCAAGGAGAACGTCCGATGAGCTCCCTCGCCCTCGCCGTGCGCGACTCGTCCACGATGCTGCGCCGCAACCTGCTGCACGCCCGCCGCTATCCGTCGATGACGCTGAACCTGCTGCTCACTCCGATCATGCTGCTCCTGCTCTTCGTCTACATCTTCGGCGACGTGATGAGCGCGGGCATCGGCGGCAGCGGCGCCGACCGCTCCGACTACATCGCCTACATCGTCCCGGGCCTGCTGATGATGACCATCGGCTCCACCGTGATCGGGGCCGCGATCGCCGTCTCGATGGACATGACCGAGGGCCTCATCGCCCGCTTCCGGACGATGTCCATCTACCGGGGCTCCCTGCTCATCGGGCACGTCGTCGGCAGTGTGCTGCAGGTGATGGCCAGCCTGGTCCTCGTCGGTGCCGTCGCGGTGGCCATCGGGTTCCGCTCCACGGACGCCACGATCCTGGAATGGGTCGCGGCGGTGGGACTGCTGGCCCTGTTCTCCCTCGCCCTCACCTGGATCGCGGTCGGCATGGGCATGGCCAGCCCGAACCCCGAGGCGGCCAGCAACATGGCCATGCCGCTGATCCTGCTCCCGCTCATCTCCAGCGCCTTCATCCCGGCCGACACCATGCCGGGCTGGTTCCAGCCGATCGCCGAGTACCAGCCCTTCACCCCCGCCATCGAAACCCTGCGCGGTCTGCTCCTCGGCACCGAGATCGGCAACAACGGCTGGATCGCCGTCGCCTGGTGCGTCGGCCTGAGCGCCCTCGGCTACCGCTGGTCGACGGCACAGTTCAACCGCGACCCGAAGTAGAAGCGACCGCCATGACGGCGCGGGCCGCATCCCGCAACTCGTTCCGCTCCAGGGCGGCGTACTCCGACACCGCGTCGGCGTAGGCCGCCCTGTCGGCTTTCTCGGCCGCCTGCCGGGCCCGGGCCGCCGACATCGTCGGCTGGTAGTCGCGCAGCACCCGCAGCCGTTCGGCCAGCGCGATCATCCGTACGGCGGAGGCGTCGCCGGACACGAGCCCCGCCATGCCGAGGGCGTGCAGCACCGTCCCGTACCGAAGCTCCATGGGCGAGCCGGCCGGACCGTCGAGCATGGTCCGCAGCTCCTGCCGCAGCCCGTCGACCACCTCCGCGACCGGCTCGAGACGGCCGACGTGCGCGTGCGCCGTCACCGCCGCCGACTGGATCTGCAGCACCCACCGGTCGAGGAAGGGATCGCCGCTGTGCATCGGGCCGGCCTCGGCCATCCCCTCCACGGCACTGCGCCACAGGCCGAGACCGACCTCCGTCAGCCCGCGGGCGAGCGCGATCTCGGCGCGCCCGCCGAGGCCGGGGCTGTGGAAGTCGTCCTGCAGCTGGGCGTTGTGACCCTCCGCCTGCCGCAGCCAGTACTCGGCCTCGTCGGGGTCGCCGCGGTGCAGGCAGGCGAGGACGAGGCCACTGCGTATCCCGAGGGAGTCGTGCTCGTCACCGAGGCGCGGCAGCGCCTCCAGTGCCGCCTTGAGATGCTCGTACGCGGCGTCGCCCCGCTCCGTCCTCAGGCACAGCTCGCCGAGTCGTGCGTGGCCTATGACCTGGAGGAACGGGTTGTCGACCGGCGCGAGTGCGGCGATGATCCGGCGGGCAGAGGCGTGCGCGCGATCGATGTCGTGTTCGTACTCCCAGACGTAGGTGGCGACGCACTCGGCGATGCCGGCGAGCAGCGGCTGTTCGCTGTCGCAGAGCTGTCGCAGCACCTCGTAGTCGGGAGGCCGCATCTCGGGGACCGCGCCCAGCACCACCGCGATGGCGCGCACCAGGGTGTCCGGCGGGGCCGGGGGCAGCCGCCGGAGGGTGACGAGCTGGCGTACGACGTGCGGGCCGTAGCCCATGAACAGGGTCGCCGTGGACAACACCGCGGCGGAGCGGGCGACTTCGACGTACTCGGGCTCGGGGTGGTAGTGCGACAGGGGCGGACCGGTGTCCGCGGCGAGGGTGGTGAGGCGGGTGAAGTTGGAGCCGGTGGACCACAGGGCGGTGAGGACCGCGGTGAGGGCGGCGATGGTGGGGCCGTCCGTACGGGCCAGGGCGTGCCGCAGGGCCGACACGAGGTTGTCCTGCTCGGCCCTGATCCGCTCCCAGGCGGACAGTGGTCCCGAGCCGAAGAACCAGTCGTGGTGCGCGACCCCGAAGTCCCGCGCCCAGACGAGGAACCGGCGGACGGCCTCCTCGTCCTCGCCCGCCTCCGCGCGCCGGGCCGCGCTGAACTCCCGTACGGTCTCCAGCATCCGGAACCGCACACCGGCCGGGGTGTCGGCGACGGTGAGCAGCGACTGATCGGCCAGCTGCTCCAGCAGGAACAGCGCGTCCTCGCCGAGGACCTGGTCCGCCGCCTCGCCCGTGAAGCCGCCGGGGAAGACGGACAGCAGGCGCAGCGCCGCCCTGGCCTCCTCGTCGAGGAGGTTCCAGCTCCAGTCCACGACGGCGTGCAGCGTGCGGTGCCGCTCCGGCACGCTGCGCACCCCGCCGCGCAGCAGCGCGAACCGGTCGCCGAGGCGGCGGGCGATGTCCGGCACCGACAGCACCCGTACCCGCGCCGCGGCCAGCTCCACGGCGAGCGGCAGCCCGTCGAGCTGGCGGCACAGTTCGGCCACCGCGTCCGGCGGCAGGTGCACGCCGGGCCGGGCGGCGCGGGCCCGCTGGGTGAACAGCTCGACCGAGGTGGCGAGGCCCAGCTCCGGCAGCGCGTACACGGCCTCCGATGTCAGGCCGAGGGGCGCCCGGCTGGTGACGAGGACCCGCAGGTCCTTCGAGGCGGAGACCAGGGCCTGGACGAGGTCGGCGGCGCCCCGGACGATCTGCTCGCAGTTGTCCAGCACCAGCAGGGCGGGGCCGGGGCCGAGTACGCCGAGGATGCCGGAGACGGGGTCGTGGCCGCTCAGGGCGGCACCGGGCCGCCCTTCGCCGGCGCCGAGCGCGGAGGCCACCTCGGCGGTCACGTCCGCGTCCGCGGTGACACCGGCGAGCGGCACGAAGTACACCACGCGCTGCTCGGCCCGGCGGCTGACGGCGTGCGCGAGCCGGGTCTTGCCGAGACCGCCGGGCCCGGCGACGGTGACGGCGCGGGAGGCGCTCAGCAGCCGCTCCACCGCCGCGATGTCCTCGTCCCGGCCGAGGAGCGGGTTCGGCTCGTGCGGCACGCCGTGTCTGACCGCGGGCGCCTCCCCGCGCAGCAGCTCCCGCTGTACGGCCTTGAGTCCGGCGCCGGGGTCCGTACCGAGTTCGTCGCGCAGCTCGCGGCGGTAGGCCTCGTACCGCGTGAGCGCGGCGGACGGGCCGGCCGTCGCGGCTTCGGCGCGCAGGAGTTCGGCGAGGACTTCCTCGTCGCGCGGACGCTCGGAGGCCACGGCGGCCAGCGGCCCGGCGGCCTCCGCGTGCCGGCCCAGCCGGGCGAGCGCGAGCGCCCGCGCGCGGACGAGGGTGGCGCGCACGGGGGCGCGGTCGGTGCGCAGCGCGGCCACGGGGTCGTCGCTGTCGCCGCCCTGGTCCGCGGTCCCCTCCCACAGTGCGAGCCCGGCCTCGGCGGCGGCCAGCGATCCGGCGTGGTCCCCGGCCCTGGCCCGGTCCGCGCCGGCGGCGGCGTGCCGCAGCAGGGCGGAGCTGTCGACCTGGTCCTCGGCGAGGGTGAGCCGGTATCCGGTCGGCGTGCCGGCGATGACGTCGGCGCCCAGCTGGGCCCGCGCCCGGGACACGAGGACCTGCAGCGCCTTTCCCGGCCGCTCCGGCAACGCGTCGGGCCAGAGCCCCGCCACGAGCCGTTCGGTGCTGCAGCCGGTGCGCAAGTCGCCCGCGAGCAGCGCGAGGAGGCCCCGGAGCCGGGGCGCGGTGACCTCCTGTCCCCGGTAGGAGACACGCGGCAGCAGGGTCAGGTCGGTGGTCACCCGTGCAGATTAGCCAAGGCCCGGCCGCCGCGACCCCGGCCTCGGCGGCGGAGCGGCACGCTACGCCGCCCGGTCCGTCGCGCGGGAGGCGAGCAGGGCGCGCACGGCCTGGACCGCGGCCCCCGTCAGGGAGGGGTCGGAGCCGCGTCGGGCGAGGGCGCTGAGCCGGACCGGCGGGACCGCGGGCAGACCTCGGTACGGGGCGAGGCCGTCGGGGTGCTGTCCGCCGGGGACGGCGAGCAGTGCGGCGCCGAGCCCGGCGCGGGCCGCGTCGAGGACGCCCGCGAGGTATCCGGCCTCGGCGACCACGGTGGCCGGCATCCGGCGGGCGGCCAGTTCGGTGAGGGCGCGACGGCGGATGACGCACGGCGCGTTGACCGCGACCAGGGGAAGCTGGCCGGTGGCGGGCGGCTGCCAGCCCGGGGCGGCGTACCAGCGCAGCGGGAGGTCTCCCACGGAGGTGCCCTCGGTGGCGGTCGCCTCGGTGACGTAGACGGCGAGGTCGAGCTCACCGCGTTCGACCGCCTCGGTCAGCCGCGCCGAACGGTCGATCCGTACCCGCACCTCGGCGTCCGGGCGGACCTCGCGGACGGCGTCGGTGAGTGCCGGGAGGATCTGGTCGGCGCCGTGTTCGGTGGCGCCGATGACGACGGTCGCGGCCGTCGCGCCCTCCTCGCCCAGGAGGCGCTGGACGGCGGCGTCGTGCGCCCCGAGGATCAGCCGTGCCTCTTCCAGGAGTTGGGCGCCGAGGGCGGTGAACCGGGTCTTGCGGCCGTCGCGTTCCACGACGGGATGTCCGAGGGACTTCTCCAGGCGTCGTACGTGCTGGCTGACGGCGGACTGGCTGAGGGAGAGTTCCGCGGCAGCCCGGTGGAAGCCGCCGTAGTCGGCGACGGCGATGAGGCTGCGCAGTGCCACGATGTCCAGAACCGGCCGCATGACCGCAGGTTAGCAGCCATCGATGACGGATCCTGATCGGTTCTGATGGCGAATCGTCGTTGGACGTCGGTCTCTTGCCTCGTGCATGCTGAGCGCATGCTGCGTTCAGCCCTCGCGACGGCCCACCGGCCGCGCGCCCACCGCGTCGGACCCCGGCCGTCGGCCACCGGGTCGGCGGCGCGCTGCGGCGCGGGTGCCTGGCTGACGCAGCGGCGCGTGGTCGACTTCGGCCGCAGCGGCGCCATGCGCTGTCGCTGACCCCTTTCGCGCCCCTTCTCGAGCGCGCGCCCCCTTCGAGCGCCCACCTGCGAGCGCGCCCCCGCTTCGCCGTTCGGACCATGCCGCGCCCGCCGCGCGTGCTCCGTACCGCCGTGCACCGCCTCCCCCTCCCGCCCACCGCACCGCCACGCCCTGCCCGGGCGTCGCCGCTGTCGATGAATCGAGTCGCCATGAGCTCTTCTCAGCCTGTCCACTCCTGGGACGAACCCGAAGGAAGCGCCCCGCGCGGCACCCTGATCCTGCTCCCCGGCCGGGGTGAACACGGCGGTGTGTACGAGCGGTTCGGCCGCCGTATCGCCGCCGACGGGTACCGCGTCCGGGCCCTCGGGGACGCCGCCCTTGACCCGGTCGCCGTCCTCGACTCCGCGGCCAAGCTGCTGCGCGACGAGACGCTGCCCGGTCCGCGGGTGCTGGTCGGCTCCGACACCGGCGCGTCGTACGCCGCGACGCTGGCCGCCCGCGACACCCCCGGCCTGGACGCGCTGATCCTCGCCGGCCTGCCGACGGCCACCGACACGGGCACCACGGCACCTGACTGGGAAGGCGAACTGGAACAGCGCACCGCCTGCCCCACGCACCGGGGCCGGCTGACCTCCGACACCGCCTTCCGGCGTGGTGCCCTGGAGGAGCCCGCGGCACTGGAACTGCCCGCGCTGGACCGGATCTCCCTGCCCGTGCTCGGTCTGCACGGCGCCGAGGACGGCATCAGCCCCCTCGACGAGGCCCGACGCGTCTACAGCGCGCTCCCGGAAGCGGAACTGGTGAGCCTGGCCGGGACCCGGCACGACGTCCTCAACGACCTCACCCACCGCACCGCCGCCGCCACCGTCGTGCTCTTCCTGGAGCGGCTGCGGCTCTCCCCCGACCTGGCGCCCATCGCCGTCGCCGAGGACATCGCATGACCGCGTTCGAGACCCTCCCCGTGCTGACCACCGCCGCCGGACTGGACCTCCTCGCACGCACCGCTGATCCGGCCCCGGTCGTCCTCGACGTGCGGTGGCGGCTCGGCGATCCGCACGGACGCGAGCACTATCTCAGGGAGCACATTCCCGGCGCCCTCTACGTCGACCTCGACACCGAGCTCGCCGCTCCCGCGACACCGGAGGGCGGCCGTCATCCGCTGCCGGACCGGGAGTCGCTGCAGGCCGCGGCGCGCCGCTGGGGGCTGACCGCCGGGCGTCCGGTGGTGGTCTACGACGACAACGGCAACACCGCGGCCGCCCGCGCCTGGTGGCTGCTGCGCTGGGCCGGGGTCGAGCAGGTGCTCCTGCTGGACGGGGCCCTGGACGCCTGGCGCGCGGCGGGGCTGCCGACGGCGAGCGGCGAGCCGGAGACGCCGGCGCCCGGCGACATCGTGCTCAAGCCGGGGCAGCTGCCCGTCCTGGACGCGGACGGGGCGGCCGAAGTCGCCCGTGGCGGGGTCCTGCTGGACGCACGGGCCGCCGAGCGGTACCGGGGCGAGGTCGAGCCGGTCGACCCGCGCGCCGGGCACATCCCCGGCGCCCGCTCCGCCCCGACGGGCGACAACCTGGCGGCGGACGGCACCTTCCGCTCCGCCGAGGACCTCGCCCTGCGCTTCACCGCGCTGGGCGCCGACGACGCGACCGAGGTCGGTGTCTACTGCGGCTCCGGCGTCACGGCCGCCCACACCGTCGCGGCCCTGGCCCACGCCGGCATCCCGGCCGCCCTCTACGCCGGCTCCTGGTCCGCCTGGTCCGCCGACCCCACACGCCCCGCGGCACAGGGAGAACAGCCGGGCTGACCCTCTGCCCCCGTCCCCTCAACGAGAGGCCCCTCATGCCCTCCCCGCACTCCACCGTGTCCGAACCCTCCCTGCCCACACACGGGTCCGCACCACCGACGACATCCACCGCGCGGGAAGCCGCGGCGGCAGACGGACCGGAGCAGCCGCCTCGCCCCACCGCCACGGAGAAGGTCCGCCCCGGCGCCCCGCGCAAGCAGTCCCGCCCTCGGTCCCGCTCCCGTTTCCGTGTACCGCGTGGTGTGCGCCGGGCCTCCGGGCCCCTGGGGCTGGTGCTGGTCTGGTTCCTGGCCAGCGCCACGGGCGTACTGCCCGAGTCGGTACTGGCCTCCCCCGTCGACGTCGTCCGGCGGGCCGGTGACCTGATCGGCACCGGTGAACTGCCGCAGGCCATCGCCGCGTCCGGCCGCCGCGCCGCGACCGGGTTCCTCATCGGTGCGACCGTCGCGCTGGCGCTGTCGCTCACCGCGGGGCTGTTCCGGCTGGGCGAGGACGTCATCGACGCGTCGATGGGCATGTTCCGGGCCATCCCGTGGGTGGGTCTCATCCCGCTGTTCATCGTCTGGTTCGGCATCGACGAGACCCCGAAGATCGCGCTGGTCGCGCTCGGCGTCACCTACCCGCTCTACTTCAACATCTACGGCGGTATCCGATCGGCCGACTCCCAGCTCATCGAGGCCGGACGGATGGCGGGGCTCGGCCGGATCGGTCTGGTCCGGTACGTGATCCTGCCGTCCGCGCTGCCCGGTGCCCTGGTCGGCCTGCGCTACGCGCTGTCCACGGCCTGGCTCGCGCTGGTCTTCGCCGAGCAGGTCAACGCCGACGCCGGCATCGGCTATCTGATGAGCAACGCCCAGCAGTACTTCCAGACCGACGTCATCGTCCTGTGCCTCGCCGTCTACGCGGTGCTGGGGCTGCTGTGCGACTTCGCCGTACGGCTGCTGTCGCGGCGGCTGCTGGCCTGGCGGGCCTCGTTCGACGGCGAAGGGGCGTGAGGGAGCGATGAGCACGACTGCGAGTACGACGGTGGGCACCCAGGTGGAGGTACGCGGCCTGAGCCGCGCCTTCGACGACAAGACCGTCATCGACGACCTCGATCTGACCATCCGCCGGGGCGAGTTCGTCGCCCTGCTCGGACACAGCGGCTGCGGCAAGTCGACCCTGCTGAAGATCCTCGCCGGGCTGGACAGCGAGACCGAGGGCGAGGTGACCGTGCCCGAACGCCGCTCGGTGGCCTTCCAGTCGCCGCGGCTGATGCCCTGGCTGCGGGTGTGGCGCAACGTCGTGCTCGGGCTGCCCCGCTCCAAGGACCGGCAGCTCGCCGAGCGCTATCTCGCCGAGGTCGGCATCGAGGAGTACGCGGGCAGCTGGCCCAAGACCCTCTCCGGCGGCCAGGCCCAGCGCGTATCGCTGGCCCGGGCGCTGGTCCGCGAGCCCGAACTGCTCCTGCTCGACGAGCCGTTCGGCGCCCTGGACGCCCTCACCCGCGGCCGGGCGCAACGGCTGGTGGCCGACCTGTGGCAGCGGCACGGCTGCTCGGTGCTGCTGGTCACCCACGACGTGGAGGAGGCGCTGCTGCTGGCCGACCGGGTCCTGGTGATGGACGGCGGGCGCATCGCCCACGAGGCCGAGGTCGGCCTGGAACGGCCCCGTGCGCTCGGCTCCCCCGACTTCGTACGGCTGCGCGGCGAACTGCTGCACCGGCTCGGCGTCCACGACGCCTCGGCGCCTCGCGAAGAGGCCACGACAGAAACGGCATCCACCTCATGATCCGCACGACCACCCGCCGCGCCCTCGGCGCCGCGCTCTCCCTGACCGCCCTGCTCGCCACCACCGCCTGCGGCGGCAGCGGTGCGGCCGCCTCCGGCGGAAGCGACTCCGGGACGCTCGTCATCGGCGACCAGGCCAAGAACCTGCAGACCCTCTTCAACGCCTCCGGGGCCCTCAAGGGGACGTCGTACAAGGTCAAATGGGCCGAGTTCGAGGGGGCCGCGCCGCTCTTCCAGGCCGTGCAGGCCGGGGCCGCCGACACCTCCTACGCCGCCGATCTGCCCACGCTCCAGGCGCTGTCCGGGGGTGTGCCGGTGAAGGCGGTGGGCGCGCTGCGCAACGACGGCACGCACACCGGGATCGTGGTCCGGGGGAACTCGTCGGTGAAGAGCGTCAAGGACCTCAAGGGCAAGAAGGTCGTGGTCTCCTCCGCCAAGGGGTCCATCGCCGAGTACCTGCTCGCGCATGTGCTGCAGCGGGCCGGGCTGAAGTACTCCGACGTCAAGGTGCAGTACCTGCTGCCGACGGACGCGCAGGCCGCGTTCACGTCCGGCAAGATCGAGGCGTGGGCGACCTTCGGGGTCTACAAGGCCGTCGCCGAGCAGCAGGGCGGCCGGCTCCTGGTCAACGGCGCCGACGGGCGGGTGAGCGGCTACGGCTTCATCGGCGCCTCCGAGAAGGCCCTGGCCGACAAGACCAAGAAGGCCGCCATCGCCGACTATCTGCGCCGTCTGGACAAGGCCCTGGCCTGGTCGCGCAAGCACCCGGACGACTACGCCAAGGCCATCCAGCGCAACAACGGGGCCTCTCCCGCGATCGCGAAGACACTGGTGAGCCAGTCCAACGGCGAGCTGCTGCCGGTCGGTTCACAGGTGGTCGAGTCCGTGCAGAAGGTCGGCGACACCATGCACGGCATCGGTGTCCTCACCCCGAACCCGACCGTCGCCGACCACGTCGACTCCAGCCTCGTCAAGGAATGAGCCCCGCCATGCCCGTCGAGTTCATCAGCGCCGTCCACCCCAACCCCGCCACCGAGGGCGACCCCACCGCGGGCACGGGCATCGACGTCGACTACGCCCGCCGCTACGCCCGCGCCCTGGACGACGGCGGCTTCGACTACACCCTCGTCACCTACCACTCGGCCTCGCCCGACGCGCTGCAACTGGCGCAGTTCGTCGCGAACCACACCGAGCGCATCAAGCCCGTCCTCGCCCACCGCCCCGGCGTGATCTTCCCGACCCACGCGGCCCGGGCCCTGGCCACCCTGGACCGGATCAGCAAGGGCCGTCTGGCGGTGCACATCATCTCCGGCGGCAACGACGAGGAGCAGCGCCGCGAGGGCGACTACCTGAACAAGAGCGAGCGGTACGCGCGTTCCGACGAGTACATCCGGATCCTGCGCGAGGTGTGGGCGGCCGACGGGCCCGTCTCGCACGAGGGCCCGTACTACCGCTTCGAGGGCTTCCGCTCCGATGTCACCCCGTACCACGGCACCATCCCCCTCTCGGTGGGCGGCTCCTCGGAGGACGCCTACCGGGTGGGCGGGCAGCAGGGCGACATCTTCGGGCTGTGGGGCGAGCCGCTGAAGGAGACCGCCGAACAGATCGCGGCCGTCAACAAGTACGCCGACGCCGCCGGCCGGCCCCACCCGCGCATCTGGGTGTCCTTCCGCCCGATCATCGCGCCCACCGACGAGCTGGCCTGGGAGAAGGCGCACCGCATCCTCGGCACGATCACCACGAACCACGAGGAGCGGGCCAAGCGGCGCCACTACCCGGCCCGCGGCCAGGGCACCCCGGCCAATGTCGGTTCGCAGCGGCTGCTGGCCGTCGCCGAACGCGGCGAGGTCCACGACCGCTGCCTGTGGACCGCGCCCGCCACGGCCACCAACGCCGCCGGCGCCTCCACCGCGCTGGTCGGCTCCCCCGAGACGGTCGCCAAGGCGCTGCTCGACTACGTCGACATCGGCTGCGAGCTGCTGTCCATGCGTGGCTACGACCCGCTCAACGACGCGATCGACTACGCCCGCCACGTCCTTCCACTGGTCCGCCAGGAGCTGAAGCACCGCGCCTCCTCGGGGGCGGCCGCATGAGCCGGGACGCTCCGGCCGCCCGGCTCCTCACCGCGCTCCGCCGCGAGCTGCCCGAGGGCACGCTCAGTGTCGGCTCCGAGGCCACCGCGCCGTACGCCGCCGACCGCTCGGGCAGCCGCCCGGACGGGGAGCCGCTGGCGGTCGTGCACGCCACCCGCGCCGAGCACGTCCGGACCGCGCTGCGGCACGCGCACGAGCTGCGGGTGCCGGTCGTACCGCGCGGGGCGGGCACCGGACTGTCCGGCGGGGCGAACGCGGGGGCGGGCAGTGTCGTCGTCGACCTGTCGCGGATGAACCGGATCGTCGAGCTCAACCCCGAGGAACAGACCGCCGTCGTGGAGCCGGGCGTCATCACCGCCGAACTGGACCGTGCGGCGGGCGAGTTCGGACTGCGCTACGCGCCCGACCCGGCGAGCGCTGCGATCTCCACGGTGGGCGGCAACATCGCGACCAACGCGGGCGGGCTGCGCTGCGCCAAGTACGGGGTGACCCGGGACGCCGTGCTCGGGCTCGACGCGGTGCTCGCCGGCGGGACGCTGATCCGGACCGGCCGGCGCACCGTCAAGGGCGTCACCGGCTACGACCTGACGGCGCTGCTCACCGGCTCCGAGGGCACCCTCGGCGTGATCACCGCCGCGACGCTGCGGCTGCGGCCGGTACCGGAGTCGACCGCCACCGTCGCCGCGTACTTCGACACCTTCGCCGAGGGCGCCGAGGCCGTGTCCGAGCTCACCGCCGCCCGTGTCGAGCCCGTGATGGCCGAGCTGCTGGACGGTCCGGTCCTGGCGGCCGTGGACGCCGCCCAGGGCACCGATCTGCGCTCGCGCGGCGGTGCGCTGCTGCTTCTGCAGTGCGACGGGCGGGCCGCGGAAGCGGAGGCCGAGGAGGCGGTACGGCTGCTGCGGAAGCGTGCGGCGTCCGTCGAGACCACCACCGACCCGGTGGAGGCGGACCGGCTTCTCACCGCCCGCAGGCTCGTCCTGCCCTCCCTGGAACGCATCGGCCGGGTGCTGATCGAGGACATCGCGGTGCCACGGGCTCAACTGGCGACAGCGGTCCGGGAGATCGCGGCCGTCGCCGAGCGCCACGACGTACGGATCTTCACCTTCGCCCACGCCGCCGACGGCAATCTCCACCCCATCCTCGTCCTCGACCCCGACTCCCCCGACATTCCGGAGGCGGCCTGGAAGGCGGCGAGCGACATCTTCGCCACCGCGCTGCGCCTGGGCGGCACGCTCACCGGCGAGCACGGGGTGGGGACGCTCAAGCGGCGCTGGCTCGCCGAGGAGCTCGGCGCCGAGCAGCACGCGCTGCAGCGGCGTGTGAAGGCGGCGTTCGACCCGCACCACGTCCTCAACCCCGGCAAGGCCCTCTGACCTCCCGTCAGTCCCGGCGGTCCTCGGCCGACTTCCGCTCCTGGGCGGCCAGTTCGCGGTACTCGGCGGCCGGGTGGTCGGCCCTGACACGAGGTCCGCCGCCCGGGCCGTGCAGGCGTTCGCGCAGGGTTGCGGCGGTGGGTTCCTCCGGGAGCCGGCCTCGGGAACGCAGCTCCGGGACGACCAGGTCGACGAAGTCGGCGAAGGTGCCGGGCGTCACGGCGTAGGCGAGGTTGAAGCCGTCGATGTCCGCCTCCTCCACCCAGCGTTCGAGCTCGTCGGCGACCGCGGCCGGGGATCCCACGACCACGGGCCCGATGCCGCCGATGCCCAGGTAGCGGGCCACCTGGTCGGGGGTCCACCGGCGGCTCGGATCGGCGGTGGAGAAGATCGCGAGCGCGGAGCGCACGGCTTCGGTGTCGACGTACTCCAGGGGCTCGTCCGGGGCGAGTTCGGACAGGTCGAGGCCGCTCCAGCCGCCGTAGAGGGCGAGGGCGCCCTCATAGGAGGCGTAGGAGATCAGGTCGTCGTACTTGGCCCGGGCCTCCTCGTCGGTGGGGGCGGTGATCGCGGTGAGCAGGATGAAGATCTTGACGCCGTACGGGTCGCGGCCCTCGGCGGCGGCCTTGGCCCGGATGTCGTCGACGACACGGCGGGTCGCCTCCGGTGTGACGGCGTTGATGAAGACGCCCTCACCGTGCCGGGCGGCGAAGGCCCGGCCGCGCGGGGAGGCGCCGGCCTGGAAGACCACCGGGGTGCGCTGCGGTGACGGCTCGGACAGGAACACGCCGGGCACGGTGAAGTGGCGGCCCTTGTGGGCGATGTCCCGGATGCGGTCGGGGTCGGTGAAGACGCCCCGCTCACGGTCGCGGACCACCGCGTCGTCGTCCCAGGAGTATTCCCACAGCTTGTAGCAGACCTCGAGGAACTCCTCGGCGACCTCGTAGCGGTCGTCGTGCCCGACCTGTTCACCGAGCCCCAGGTTGCGGGCCGCGCTCTCCAGGTAGGAGGTGACGACGTTCCAGGCGATCCGGCCCTTGGTCAGATGGTCGAGGGTGCTGAGGGTGCGGGCGAGCTTGTACGGCTGCTCGTAGGTGAGGGAGACGGTCACGCCGAAGCCGAGGCGCTCGGTCACCGCGGCCATGGCGGAGACGGCGGGCAGCGGGTCGGACAGCGGGATCTGCGCGCCCTGGCGGACGGCGGCGTCACGCGAGCCCTGGTAGACGTCGTACGCGCCGAGCACGTCGGCGATGAAGAGGGAGTCGAAGCCGCCGCGTTCCAGCAGCCGCGCCAGGTCGGTCCAGTAGGCGAGGTCGGTGTAGCGGTGCGCCTGGTCGTCGGGGTGCCGCCACAGGCCGGGCGACTGGTGGCCGACGCAGGCCATGTCGAAGGCGTTCAGATGGATGCGGCGGGTCATTTCAGGGCTCCGGAGGACAGGCCGGCGACGAGCCGGCGCTGGGCGGCCACGGCCAGGACGTAGACGGGCGCGATGCCGATGAGGGAGACGACGGCCTGCTGGCCGAACTCCACGTTCTTGTCGCCTTGGAAGAGGGAGAGCAGCACCGGCAGGGTCTGCGCACTGCTGTCCTGGGCGAAGCTGAGGGCGAAGAGGAACTCGTTGTAGCTGAGGAAGAAGCAGATCAGCGCGGCGGCCGCGACACCCGGCGCGATGAGCGGCAGGACGACCCGCCTGAGGCTCGCCCAGGGTCCGAGTCCGTCGAGCCAGGCGGCCTCCTCGATCTCCTTGGGCACCTTCCGTACGAAGCCGTCCAGCAGCCAGATCGCCACCGGCACGTTCGCCAGACCGTCCACGAGGGCGAGCCCGGTGACGGTGTTGTTCAGCTCCAGGTTCCGCAGCAGATAGAAGAGCGGCAGGACGGCGACGACGGGCGGGGCGCAGTAGCTGGACAGCACCAGGGTCGCGAGCCGTCCCCCTCTGCGTCCGGCCCGAGCCGTGAAGTAGGCGCCCGGTACGGCGATCGCCAGCGTGAGGATGACGGAACCGGCCGCGACCGTCCAGGAGTTGACGATGTAGTGGCCGACCTCGACGGCCCGGAAGGTGTCGGGCCAGTTCCGCCAGAACAGGTGCGAGGGCAGCAGTCCGCCGTTGAGGACGTCGTCGCGGGAGCGGACGGAGAGGGAGACGACGTACAGCAGCGGTACGGCCATGAGCAGGGCGATGACCGTGAGCAGCGCGGTGACGCCGGTGGGACGGCGGCGCCCGGCCGGGCGGTGCAGGGGCTTCTCGGTCTCGGGTTCGGCCCCGACCTCTTCCCGTACGGCTTCGAGCGTGGTCACACCGCCACCTCCTCGTACTTCTTGCGGCGGATCGCCACCAGACTGGTGACCAGGCCGATGAGCAGGGAGAACAGCACGGTCGCGGCCGCCGCGCCGCCGACGTCGAACTCCTGCAGGGCGGTGCGCTGGATGTCGTACGTGCTCGTGGTGGTCGAGAAGCCGGGGCCGCCGGACGTCACGACGTAGACGATGTCGAAGACCTTGAAGCCGATCACCAGCTTGAGCAGCAGGACGGACAGCAGGGTCGGTTCGATGTACGGCAGGACGATCGAGCGGAGGGTGCGCGCACGGCCGGCGCCGTCGAGGGCGGCTGCCTCGCGCAGTTCGTCCGGTACTCCGAGGAGCGCGGCGTACACGAGCAGCATCACGAAGGGTGTCCACTGCCAGCTGTCGATGACGACGAGGGTGATGAACGCCCCCGTACCGCTGCCGAGCGGATTCACGCCGGGCAGTCCTGCCGCCTGCAGGACGCCGTTGAGGGCGCCGCCCACCGGGGCCAGCAGCAGCTTCCACGCCACGCCGACCATGACGGGCGGCGTGACCAGCGGAAGCAGCAGGAGCGTGCCCAGCAGGCCCGGGCGGGCGGCCCGGGCACGCAGCAGGAGCGCGAGGGCCGTGCCCAGCACCAGTTGCACGGCGGCGGCGAGCACCGCGAAGAGCACCGACCGCCACAGCGAGCCGGTGAACGACTGGCTCTCCAGCGCGGTACGGAAGTTGTCGAACCCGGTCCAGCGTTGCAGGGGCCGGGCCAGGGTGGAGTCGGTGAAGGCCAGGCCGATGACGTAGACGAGCGGGTAGGCGGCGAAGACCGCGAGGAAGGCCACGGACGGCGCGGCGAGCGCTCCGGGGACCCGGGCGGCCGTCCTGGCTGTCATCCGGAGGCTCCCTTGAGTTCCTTGGCCCAGGCGCGCTGCGTGTTCCCCAGGGCGGTCTTCGCGCTCTGCTTGCCCTGCAGGCCGAGGGCGAGCTCGTCCACGAGGGTCTGGAGCAGATCGGGGGCCTTGGGCACGGTCGGCCAGGGCAGGGGGTCGCCCGCGAGGCCGGTGCGGACGACCTCGTAGGAGTCGGGCGAGTTCTTGCGGAACGCCGAGGAGCTGAGGGTGCTGGTGCGGATCGGGTCGGCGCCCGCGTCGGGCCGGGCGAGCACGAGGAGGTTCTGCTGTGCGGCGGTCGCCCACTTGATGAAGGCGGCGGCGGCCTCCTTCTGCTTCGACGCCGTGGACACGGCCAGTCCGAAGCCCGCGTCGAGCGAGGTGCGGGGCCTGGTGTTGTCGCCGCCGACGGGGAGGGTGGTGACGGCCCACTTGTCGACGACCTTGGACTGCTTGGGGTCCTGGGCGCGCTTGGCGAAGTCGGTCCAGAAGTCGAGCATGGCGCCCTTGCCGTCGAGGAAGGCGGGCAGCGCCTGGTCGAAGCCGATCTGCAGCGGGGTGGGCAGCGCGCTGGGCGCGGCGTCGAACAGCACCTGCGCGGCCTCGATCGCCTCCGGGGTGTCGAGGGTGGGCGCGCCCGAGGCGTCGAGGAAGGAACCGCCGTATCCGGCGAGGCGGTTGGCGAAGGCGCAGCCGAGGATCACGGGGACCTGCTGGGCCTCGATGATGGTGCCGTAGTACTTGCCCCTGGCGTCCTTGGTGATCTTCGCGGCTATGTCGTTGTACTCGTCCCAGGTGCGGGGCGCCTCGACCTTGTGCCGCTCGAAGATCTCGGTGTTGTAGAAGAGGATGTGGGTGTCGCCGTCGTAGGGCAGGCCCCAGCGCTTGCCGTCGTAGCGGGTGTACGTGTCGTACAGGGACGGCAGGAAGTCGCTCTCCTCGATGTCCTTGTGCGCCTTGATGTAGGCGGTGAGGTCCTCGATGACACCGCCCTCGGCGAGGGTGCCGACGGCCGCGTACCAGTACATGAAGACGTCGAACTGGCCCGCCCCGGACTGCACGTCGAGCACGGCCTTCGCCGTGAGCTTGTCGTACGGCACGGGGGTCACCGACAGCTTGGCGCCGGTGGCCTCCTCGAAGGGCTTGCTCAGGTACTTGAACGACAGGGCGTTCGGCTGGTTGGCCAGGATCTTGAGGGTGACCCCGTCGAGGTCGGGCTTGGCGGTCGGGTCGAGCGCGACGGATTCGGAGGAGCCGCAGGCGGTCAGGAGCGGTCCGGCGGCGGCGAGGGCGGCGGCACCGCCGGCGGCGCGCAGCAGGTGTCTGCGGGAGAGCGGGGAACGCGACAGGCGCGGGGTCGGGGTCATTTGGTGGTTCTCCTGGCTTCTTCTTACGTGTAGAGGGTGAAAGGCGCGTGGGTGCCGTTCAGGAAGTGGTCGCCGACCTCGCGGAGCTTGTAGGCGACGGGGTCGTGCAGGGTGTGGGTGCGGACGTTGCGCCAGAACCGGTCGAAGCCGTGCGCGGAGGCCGTCGCCCTCGCGCCGGTGACTTCGAGGATCCGGGCGGTGATGTCGAGGGCTGCCTTGGTCGAGGCGACCTTGGCGGCGGCGACGGTGACGGCGATCTCGCCGCGCTCCTCGGCAGTGAGGTCCTGGCCCCGGTCGATGCCGCGCTGGACGGCTTCGGCGGCGTGGTCGGCGAGGAGCCGCACCGAGCGTGCGGACACGGCGAGTTCGCCGTAGGTGGCCAGCGTGTAGGGGTCCTGGGTGGCGGAGTCGACGCCCGACAGCAGCCACGGGCGGGTGGTGTCGCGGGTGTACTCGGCGGCCGCGGCGAGCGCGCCCTCGGCGATGCCCAGGTAGAAGTGGACGAAGACCAGCTGGATCGCGGGGGTGACGAGGGTGGCGAACGGGGTGAGGGTGCCCGCCTCCTCGGAGAGGGACCCGATGATGTCGTCCGCCGCCACCGGCACGGCGTGGAATTCCACGCTGCCGCTGGCCGAGAGCCGCTGCCCGAAGTTGTCCCAGTCGTCGTGGCGTACGACGCCGGGGTGGGCCGGATCGAGGAAGACGACGACCGGTTCGCCGGTGTCCGTGCGGGTGGCACCGGCGACGAGGCGGTCGGCGACACGGGCGCCGGTGGCGAAGCTCTTGCGCCCGTCGAGCCGGAAGCCGTCGCCCTCGGGGGTCAGGGTGACGTCCGGGTCCCGGGGGTTGAACGCCCCGCCCCACAGCCACTGTCCCTCGGCCGCGGCGCGCTCCAGTCGCTCGACGATGGCGGGCTCGCCGAAGAAGCGCGGGTTCCAGGACAGCAGGTAGTGGTAGCCGAGGAGTTGGCCGATCGAGCCGTCCCCGGCGGCGATCTCGCGGATGACGGCGTAGGCGGTGCGCCAGTCCGCTCCCCCGCCGCCGTACTCTGCGGGAACCAGCAGCGTGAGCAGCCCGGCCGCGCGCAGCCGTTCCACCTCCTCGAAGGGCGGCTTGTTGGCCTTGTCGCGCTGGGCGGCGTCCTGGGCGAGGTCGGCGGCCACGGCACGGGCGGTGGCGATCCAGTCGGTCGTGGTCATGGGGTCCTCAGACGATTCCGTTGGCGGGCGGGGCGACCCCGTTCAGGGCGTGGTTGCCGAGGTGCTGGATCTTCCAGCGGCGCGGGTCGTGCAGGGTGTGGGTGCGGGCGTTGCGCCAGTGCCGGTCCAGGCCCCGGCCGCCGGTCACGGACCGGGTGCAGATCAGGGCGAAGACGTCGTTCGCCACGGTCAGCGCGGCGGTGTCGGCCTGGGCGCGGGCGGCGGCCACGGCGACGGAGGCCTCGGCCGCGAGGCCCGCGTCGTCCGACGCGGAACGGGCCGCGTCGATGCTGTCCCCGGCCCGGTCGAGAAGGGCCTCGGCGGCGCGTACGAGCAGGGCCAGCTCGCCGAACCTGTGGATCACCAGCGGTTCCTCGTTCGCCCGGTCGGCGCCCGACTCGCCCCACGGCCGGGCGATGTCCCGGATCAGCTCACCGCCCTCCTCCAGGGCCCCGCGGGCGATGCCGGTGTCGACGGCCGCGTGGATGAACTGGCCGAAGGCGCCGAAGACCTCGGGCCGTTCGAAGGTGAGGTGGTGGGGCACCACCCGGTCGGCGGGCACATGTACGTCCTCGAACCGCACGGTCCCGCTCGCGGTGCCGCGCTGCCCGATGCCGTCCCAGTCGTCGACGACCGTGACCCCGGGGGCGTCGTACGGGACGAAGGCCGCGGTGAGGCTGTCGTCCGGGCCGAGGGCGAAGACCGGGATCCAGTGGGCGAACAGGGCTCCCGTGGAGTAGTTCTTGGTGCCGGTCAACGTGTAGGAGCCGTCGGGGCGGGGCTCCAGGCGGGTGGCGAACTCCAGGGCGTGCCGGGTGCCCTTCTCGGCGAGGGCGTTGCCGAACCTGCGTCCTGCCAGCAACTCGGCGTAGAACAGGTCGCGTTGTGCGGCCGTGCCGTTCTCCTTCAGTACCTCGACGAAGAAGAAGTGGTTCTGCGGGATCTGGCCGATGCTCGGATCGGCGGCCGAGAGCAGCCGGACGACCTCTCCGAGGGTGCGGGCGCCGACGCCGGCGCCGCCGTGGGAGCGGGGCACGGTGATGCCCAGCAACCCGGAGGCGGACAGCCGGTCCAGTTCGGCGCGCGGCAGGATGCGCTCGGCGTCGCGCAGGGCCGCCTCGCGGGCGAACTCGGCGGCGAGTTCGCCCGCGACGGCGACCGCTTCGGCGTCGTCGGCGATCACTTGCGTCATCGTGGGTTTCCCGCGCCCGCGAAGGGGACCTGGGCGGCGGCCGCGACCCGAGGGAAGGGGTGCTTCCACAGGCCCTGTGCCTCCAGCCTCGGCAGGACGCCCTCGCCGAACCAGTAGGCCTCCTCCAGGTGGGGGTAGCCGGAGAGGACGAACTCCTCGATGCCGAGGGCCGCGTACTCCTTGATGCGCTCGGCGACCTCGTCGTGGCTGCCGACCAGGGCCGTGCCCGCCCCGCCGCGCACCAGACCGATGCCGGCCCACAGGTTGGGGTGGATCTCCAGGGCGTCCCGGCTGCCGCCTTCGTGCAGGGCGAGCATGCGCTGCTGCCCCGTGGACTCGCTGCGGGCGAGCCCGGCCTGCACGGACGCCACGGTCTCCGGGTCGAAGCCGTCGAGCAGCCGGTTGGCCTCCGCCCACGCCTGCTCGGAGGTGTCGCGGGTGATGACGTGCAGCCGGATGCCGAAGCGGACGGTGCGGCCCTGCTCGGCCGCCAGCTTCCTGATCCAGGCGATCTTCTCGGCGACCTGCGCGGGCGGTTCGCCCCAGGTGAGGTACACGTCCACGTGACGTGCGGCGATCTCTCCAGCGATCGGCGAGGAGCCGCCGAAGTAGACCTCGGGGACCGGGTCGGGCACCCGGGCCAGCGTCGCGTCCGCCACCTGGAGATGCTCGCCGTGCAGATCGACGGTCTTGCCCTCCCACAGCTCCCGCACGATCTGCAGGAACTCGCCGGTACGGCGGTAGCGCGCGTCCTTGTCGAGGAAGTCGCCGTAGGCGCGCTGCTCGTGGCTCTCGCCGCCGGTGACGACGTTGAGCAGCAGCCGTCCACCGCTCTGCCGCTGGAAGGTGGAGGCCATCTGCGCGGCGAGCGTGGGCGAGACGAAGCCGGGCCGGAAGGCGACCAGGAACTTCAGCCGCTCGGTGTTCTGACTGACCATCGCCGTCGTCAGCCACGCGTCCTCGCACCAGGCGCCGGTGGGGGTGAGGGCGCCGACGAAGCCGAGGTCCTCTGCGGCGCGGGCGATCTGGCTCAGGTAGGCGACCGTCGGCGGCCGGTCCCGGCCGGAGGCGGTGGCCGGGGTGCCGTGGCCGCCGCCGACGACATGGCGGCTGTCGCCGTTGGTGGGGAGGAACCAGTGGAAGGTGAGGGACACGAGGGGTCTCCGATCGTGAGGTGGGGGGCGGGTCAGAGCAGGCCGTGCCGGGGCGGCCGGGTGCCGCTCAGCACATAGCGGCCGATGTGCTGGACCTTCCAGCGGGCCGGGTCGTGCAGGGTGTGGGTGCGGGCGTCGCGCCAGTGCCGGTGCAGGCCCAGGGAGTCGAGCGCGGCGCGGGTGCCGGCGACCTCGAAGAGGGCGCTGCCGATCTCCACGGCGGTCTCCGCGGCGGTCACCTTGGCGGTGGCCACCGCGATCGAGGCCTCGGCGGCCGAGTCGTCGGTCAGGTCGCCCCGGGCGGCGTCGACCGCCCGCGCGGCCTCCCGCAGCAGGGCCTCCGCCGCCCGGAGGCGGATCGCGAGTTCGCCGAACCGCTGGATCAGCAGCGGATCCTCCACGGCGGTCTCGAAGCCGCTCTCGAACCAGGGCCGGCTCTTCGTACGGACGAACTCCACGGCCTCCGCCAGCGCCCCGGAGGCGATCCCCGCGTCGATGGCGGCGTGCAGCAACTGAGCCACGGCTCCGTGGAGTTGCGGTCCCTGGAAGGTGAGATGGTGGGGCAGGACCCGGTCGGCGGGGACGGGCACCCGCTCCAGACGGACCGTACCGCTGGCGGTGGTGCGCTGCCCCATGCCGTCCCAGTCGTCGACGACCGTCACGCCGGGGGCGTCGCTCGGCACGTACGCCACATGCAGGGTGTCGTCCTCGGCACGGGCCAGGACGGGGATCCAGTGGGCGAACAGCGCGCCCGTGGAGTAGTGCTTGACGCCGTCCAGGACGTACGAGCCGTCCGGGCGCAGCGCCAGCCTGGTGCGGATGTCCTGGACGTGCTTGGTGCCGGCCTCGGACTGGGCGTTGCCGAACCGCTTGCCCCGCAGTACCTCACCGAAGAAGAACTCCTGCTGGGCGTGTGTGCCCTGGCGGCGCAGCACGTTGACGTAGACGAAGTGGCTCTGCGGGATCTGGGCGAGGCTGGCGTCGGCGGAGGCCAGCAGCCGGAAGATCTCGGCGAGCGTCTCGGTGCTCACGTCCGCGCCGCCGAACTCGCCCGGGACACTGACGGCCGACAGCCCCGAGGCGGAGAGCCGTTCCAGCTCGGCGTGCGGGAGCCTGCGCCGTGCGTCCCGTTCGGCGGCGTCCTTGCGGAAGTCGGCGGCCAGGTCGGCGGCGACGGCCAGGGCCTCGGCGTCGTCGGCGATCACATGGGCCGTGCTCATCCGGTGGCCGCCAGTACGGTCGTACGGCCGCCCAGCACGGTGGAGAACTGGTCCGTGACCTGGGCCAGGGCCTCGGCCGAGCCGGGCGCGACGGCCAGGGAGCCGTCGTCGCTCACGGTGATGTCCTTGTCGAGGGTGAACCAGCCCGGGACGATGTGCGCGGCGCCCATGGAGCTCAGCACGGGACGCAGGGCGTAGTCGATGGCCAGGACGTGGGCGACGGACCCGCCGGTGGCGAGCGGCAGGACCGTCTTGCCGGCCAGCGCGTACTGCGGGAGCAGGTCCAGCAGGGACTTCAGCAGCCCGGAGTAGGCGGCCTTGTAGACGGGGGTGCCGACCACGACCCCGTCGGCCTGCTCGACCAGGGCGGTCGCCCGGACGATCTCGGGGTGGCGGAAGTCCGCCCCGAGGAGCGCCTCGGCGGGGATGTTCCGGACGTCCAGCGGGATGACCTCGTGGCCCTGGGCGGTGAGCCGGGCGTCGAGGTGGCGCAGCAGTCGCTGGGTGCGGGAGGTGGCGGAGGGGCTGCCGGACACGGACAGGATGGTGGCCATGGGGGTGTTCCCTTCGTGGCTGTTGCTCGGGCGGGCGGTGATCAGGCGTGGGCCGCTGCGGGCTCGAAGTCGGCCTCCTGGGCCTCCAGTTCGCGTACGAGGGGCAGCACCCGCTTGCCGAAGTACTCGACCTCCTCGTGGTAGTGCAGGAAGCCGAGGAGGAAGAGGTCGACGCCGAGCCGCTTGTAGGCGACGATCCGTTCGGCGATCTGCTCGGGGGTGCCGATGAGGCCCGTGCGGAAGCCGTCGTTGTACTGGACGAGGTCCTCGAAGCCGGAGTCCTGCCACATGCCCTTGCCATCGGCGGTGGACTGCCCGGCCTGCCGGACGGCGTCGCGGAAGCCGTGCACGGCCTCGGTGTCGGCATGGGCGACGATCTCGCGGAGCTGCTCGCGGGCCTCGGCCTCGGTGTCGCGGGCGATGAGGAAGCCGTTGAGTCCGAACTTCGGGGGCGTGCGGCCGGCCTCGGCGGCGGAGGCGCGTACGTCGGCGATCTGCTCGGTGACGCCGTCGAAGTCCTTGCCGTTGCTGAAGTACCAGTCGGAGACCCGGCCGGCCATGGCGCGGGCGGCGGTGGAGTTGCCGCCCTGAAAGATCTCGGGGTGCGGGCGCTCGGGGGTGTTCAGCGGCTTGGGCTTGAGGGAGAAGTCGCGCACCCGGTAGAAGTCGCCGGCGAGTTCGGCGTGGTCCTCGGTCCAGATGGTGCGCAGGGCGGTGATGAACTCCTCCGCGCGCCGGTAGCGCTCGTCGTGCTCCAGCCACGGTTCGCCCAGCGCGGTGAACTCGCCCTTGAACCAGCCGCTGACGACGTTGACGGCGAAGCGGCCGTTGGAGAGGTGGTCGGCGGTGGCGCCGAGCTTGGCGAGGACGCCCGGGTGCCACAGGCCGGGGTGGACGGCGGCGATGACCTTCAGCCGCTCGGTGGCGAGCAGCAGGGCGAGGCTGAAGCTGGTCGACTCGTGCTGGTTCTCGGCACCGTAGCTGGCCATGTAACGGACCTGGCTGAGCGCGTAGTCGAAGCCGTTGTTCTCGGCGAGGACGGCCAGTTCGCGGTTGTAGTCGTAGCCCCAGTCGGTGCGCTGCTCGACGGTGCTGGTGACGAGGCCGCCGCTGACGTTCGGCACCCAGTAGGCGAAACGGACGGGGTCGGATGCGGGCGGTACGGGCATGGGGGACTCCTGGGAGAGCGGAAAGGCACGCGAAACACACAGGCGTCGGCACGAAATCGTGCTCGCGAGGGGAATTCAGACGCGCTGGAGCAGCGGTCCCGGGAAAGCCGTCAGGGCGACGGAGAACGTCCGGGACCGGAATTCAGGAAGGGAGAGGGCGCAGAAAGCGGGTGGGAGGGTTTCCCTCGGTGCGCTGCGCTCAGACGCGGCTGCGACAGCAGGAGCTGGAGACACGCGCGAGATCGACGTGGCGTCGCTGCGTGAGGTCCAGTCGCTTCATGTCAACGATCCAACCAAGCGTGGGTCCGGCCGGTCAAGCAGACCGGGTGGTGATTCCACATGGTGAGAGTCGGTATTCACGAGGTTGTGACAGGGATTCCCTTGAACCGGGCCCGCGGCGGACGCAGTCTCCTGTCGTGCGTATAGAACAGCTGGAATACATCGCCGCCGTCACCCGGTTCGGTTCGCTGCGGCGTGCCGCCGAGGAACTCCACCTGTCCCAGCCCGCGTTGAGCGAGACCGTGCGCAATCTGGAGCGGGAACTCGGGGTGGACCTGCTGGAGCGCAAGCGGTCGGGGGCGAAGGTCAGTGACGAGGGCCGGGAGCTGCTGCCGCACATCATGACGGTGCTGGACGCGGTGGACCGGCTGCGGGGCGCGGCCGGCGACCAGCACCGCATCAGCCGCATGGTGCGGCTCGGCACGGTCAACACGGCCACCGTGCCGCTGCTCATCCCGACCGTGCGGGAGTTCCGCTCGGCGCACCCGGCCACCCAGGTCGAGGTGGTCGGCGCGCAGCAGGCCGACATCCACCGCGGGCTGCTGGAGGGCGCCTACGACCTGGGGCTGGTGAACTACCTCCACGGCGACGACATACCGCCCGGCTTCGAGACGACCGAGCTGCTGCGCGGGCGCCCGGTGGTGTGCGTACGCCCGGACAGTCCCCTGGCGGCAATGGACGCCGTGGACGTGGACAGTCTCCTCGCCGAGCCGCTCATCGTGATGCGGTCCGGCTACGTCATGCACCGCTACGTCCACCGGCTGCTGCGCGGCCGGACGCCGTCCTTCTCGTACTCCACCGACGGCGCCGAGATGGGCAAGCTGATGGTCGCCGAGGGGCTGGGGGCGACGGTGCTGCCCGACTTCAGTGTCATCGGCGACCCCTTGGAGCGGCGGGGCACCCTCACCGTACGGCCGCTGGCCGGGGACGAGACCGATGTGCTGCTGGTGCTGCAGCGCCGCCATGCCGTCTCGGTCCCCCGGGCCGTGCGTGATCTGCACACGCTGTTCGTACGCAACGCGGACGCGCACCGGGCGTCGTGAAGCGGGGGCCTCCCGGGGCCGAACGGGTGGTTCGCACACTCCGTCGGCGCAAGGGGGCGCCTCTCGCGGGGCGGCCGGGCCGGGGCCCGCCGGACGCTCCGAGGAGAGGGGAGTCGTCATGGTCCGTACGAAAACGCCCCGGGTCAGCGTGATCATCCCCGCGTACAACTCGATGCCGGAACTGACCGAGTGCGTCGCCTCCGTCATGGAGCAGACGCTCGGCCTGGACAAGATCGAGATCATCGCGGTCGACGACGGCTCGACCGACGGCACCGCGGACGAGCTGGACCGGCTCGCGGGCGGCTGCCCCGGCCTGCGCGTCGTCCACCAGCCCAACAGCGGCGGAGCCGGAGGCCCACGCAACACCGGGCTGGACATGGCCGTCGGTGACTATGTCTTCTTCCTCGACTCCGACGACTACCTGGGCCCCGACGCGCTGCGCCGCATGGTGGCGATGGCGGACGAGAACCGCACCGACGTGGTCCTCGGCAAGATGGTGTCCGTGGGCGGACGTGCCGTGCCGACGGCCGTCTTCTCGCACAACCAGCCCCGGACCGATGTCTTCTCCTCCGCCGCCTACCGCACCCTGGGCTGCTGGAAGCTGTTCCGGCGCTCGCTGATCGAGCGGCTTGACCTGAGGTTCCCGCCGTACCGCAACTGCGAGGACAAACCGTTCACCGCAGCGGCCTTCCTCAACGCCGACGGCATCTCCGTGGTCGCCGACTACGACTGCTACTACTCGCGCAACCGCCAGAACGGCAACAACCTCACCCTCACCGCCGCCGACCTGGTCCACCGCATGGACGGCACCCGGCTGTGCTTCGAGACGGTCGCCCGCTATCTGGAACCCGGCCCGCGCCGGGACCAGATCATGCGGCGCCATGTGGAGTGGGAGCTGTGCGGGCCGCTGCGCGCGCTGCTGCCCAAGGAGAGCGAACAGCAGGCGCGGGAGCGCTTCTATCCGCAGTTCCGGGAGTGGGCGCTGAGCCATGTCACCGAGGGTGTCTTCCAGCAGCTCGCCCCGCCGGACCGGCTCATCGTGCACCTGCTGCGGGCGGACCGGTACGAGGACCTCATCACCGTCGCCCGGCACGCCAAGGAGGACGCGGCGCGCGGCAACGTCGTCGACAAGGGCCGCGTCTACTGGTGCCACCCCTTCTTCCGGGACCCCGCGAAGGCGGTCCCGGACGCCTGCTTCGACGCCACGGACCGGCTCCCGGTCCGCCATGAACTGGCCGAAGCGGCGTGGCAGGGCGACGGCGGTGTGCTCCGGCTCGCCGGCCACGCCCGTATCGAGTCGCTGGGCGCCCTGGAGCCCACCACCCGGCTGGTCCTGCGCCCGCGCGGCTTTCCGCACCCGGACGTCCGCGTGCCCGTGACCGTCCGAACCGCTTCCCACCAGCCCGACGATCAGGCCACCGGTTTCCTCGTCGAGGTGGACCTGAGCACCGTCGACTCGGGCGCACCGCTGGGCGCAGGGGTGTGGGACCTCCACCTGGATGTGCGGGCCAAGGGAGTCAGCCGGACCGTCAGGCTCCGGCAGGCCGGGACCGACGCGAACGGCCAGAGGACCGCCCCGCCGCGGCGCGAGGTCGCGGCCACCACCGCGCGTCCGTTCTTCACTCCGTACGGGAACTTCTCCCTGGACATCCGGCGCACCGAGGACGAGCCGGTCTGCCAGGTGGCAGCACTCGCCTGGGACGCGCCCGGCACGCTCGTCGTCACCGGACGCCTGACCGATGACGCCGCGGGCCGCCCCGGGCCCACGGCCCTGCGCGCCGAAGGCGATTCGGGCTCGGTGCGCGAGGTGCCCCTGCGGTACGCGCCGGACGGCGGCGGCACCGGGTTCACCGCCCGCCTGCCGGTCAGGAAGCTGCCTCCGGGACGCTGGACGCTGACCCTCCGTACGGACGAGCCGCACAGCCGGATTCCCGTGCCGCCGCTGAAGGGGCTGACCGGCACCCGTTGGTTCCGCACCGCCCGGCTGGGCCGCCCCTCGTACGCCAAGCCGCTCCCCCACGGCTCGAAGGGGGCCCTGGTGCTGCGCGTGGCGCCGGTCGGCCTGGCGGCGGGCCTTCGCCGACGGCTCGGTCGACTCGGATCCGGCTCTCGCCGGTAACACCGCTCTGATGACCCGTCAGTAGGTCATCTGTCCCGGACTCTTGACTCGTACGGCGGCAGTGGTCATCCTCGTCGCACCATGGGCGAGGTCATGACAATCGGGCTGTCGCTCTCCGGCCCACAAGGCCAAGGACAGCCCGATACGTCGACCCCGCCATCCCGCCGACCGAGGGACGTGGGCTGTGACCAGTTCCGGACGCCCGTACCGCAGACGCAAGAACATCACCGTTGTGTCGCTCCTCCTGCTCGTGCTGTCGATCGCGCTCGGCCCCACACCGAGTTCGGCGGCAGGAACCGACTGGTGGAACCCGACCGCGCGGCCCGCGCCGGACTCCGGGGTCAACGTCACGGGGGAGCCCTTCACCGGCACCAACGACCGGGGCGAGGTGCGCGGGTTCGTCGACGCGCACGACCACATCTTCTCCAACGAGGCCTTCGGCGGCCGGCTGATCTGCGGAAAGCCGTTCTCCGAGCAGGGGATCGCGGACGCGCTCAAGGACTGTCCCGAGCACTACCCGGACGGCTCGCTCGCGATCTTCGACTTCATCACCAACGGCGGTGACGGCAAGCACGACCCGAACGGCTGGCCCACCTTCAAGGACTGGCCGGCCCACGACTCCCTGACACACCAGCAGAACTACTACGCCTGGGTGGAACGGGCCTGGCGCGGTGGCCAGCGGGTGCTGGTCAACGACCTCGTCACCAACGGCGTGATCTGCTCCGTGTACTTCTTCAAGGACCGCGGTTGTGACGAGATGACGTCCATCCGGCTGCAGGCCAAGCTGACGTACGACATGCAGGCCTACATCGACAAGATCTACGGCGGGCCGGGCAAGGGCTTCTTCCGGATCGTCACCGACAGCGCACAGGCCCGTCAGGTCATCGAGCAGGGCAAGCTGGCGGTCGTCCTCGGCGTGGAGACGTCCGAGCCCTTCGGCTGCAAGCAGATCCTCGACATCGCGCAGTGCAGCAAGGCCGACATCGACAAGGGCCTGGACGAGCTGCACGCGCTGGGTGTGCGCAGCATGTTCCTGTGCCACAAGTTCGACAACGCGCTGTGCGGTGTCCGCTTCGACTCGGGCTCGCTCGGAACGGCCATCAACGTCGGGCAGTTCCTGTCGACGGGCACCTATTGGAAGACGGAGCAGTGCAAGGGGCCGCAAGCCGACAACCCCATCGGCAACGCCTCGGCGGCCGCGGCCGAGAAGAAGCTCCCGGCGGGCGAGGAGGTCCCGTCGTACAGCGCTGACGCCCAATGCAACGTCAGAGGACTCACCGGACTCGGCGAGTACGCCGTCCGCGGCATGATGCAGCGCGGGATGATGCTGGAGATCGACCACATGAGCGTCAAGGCCACCGGCCGGGTGCTCGACATCTTCGAGGCCGAGTCCTACCCCGGCGTGCTCTCCTCGCACAGCTGGATGGACCTGGACTGGACCGAGCGGGTCTACGGCCTGGGCGGCTTCATCGCGCAGTACATGCACGGCTCCGAGGGCTTCATCTCGGAGGCGAAGCGCACCGAGGCGCTGCGCGACAAGTACGGGGTGGGCTACGGCTACGGCACCGACATGAACGGCGTCGGTGGCTGGCCGGGCCCGCGCGGAGCGGACGCCCCGAACAAGGTCACCTATCCCTTCAAGAGCGTCGACGGCGGCTCCGTCATCGACCGGCAGACCACCGGTCAGCGCACCTGGGACCTGAACACCGACGGAGCGGCCCACTACGGCCTGGTGCCGGACTGGATCGAGGACATCCGCCGGGTCGGCGGCCAGGACGTGGTGGACGACCTCTTCCGCGGCGCCGAGTCCTACCTCGACACCTGGGGGGCCTCCGAGAAGCACGAGGCCGGGGCCGATCTCGCGCGCGGCGCGGCCACATCGGCCAGTTCCTCGGAGTGGAGCCTGTTCACGAGCTACAAGCCGCACCGGGCCGTCGACGGCGACCGCGGCACCCGCTGGGCGAGCGACTGGAGCGACGACCAGTGGTTCCGGGTCGACCTCGGGTCGGAGAAGCGCGTCAAGAAGGTCACCCTCGACTGGGAGGACGCGTACGCGAAGGCGTACCGGATCGAGCTCTCCACCGACGGGGCGAACTGGCGGACCGCCTGGTCCACGACGGCGGGCGACGGCGGCCTGGACACCGCGAGATTCACCGCCACACCGGCCAGGTACGTACGCGTGCAGGGGGTGGAACGCGGCACCGGCTGGGGCTACTCCCTCTACGACGTCGGTGTCCACGGCTGACACCCACGAGAGGGGTTCCATGGCACGGTTGCCGTCCGCCGAGCGGCGGCGACAGCTCACCGAAGCGGCGATCAGGGCGATGGCCCGGGACGGCGTCCCCAGGACGACGACCCGGTCCATCGCAGCCGAAGCGGGCGTCTCGCTGAGCGTCTTCCACTACTGCTTCGACTCCAAGCAGGAGCTGATCGAGTCCGTCATCACCACCATCACCGGGCACTACGTGACAGTGGTGAAGGAGGCCCTGCGGCCCAGGGCCTCCTTGGAGGAGACCGTCCGGGCGGGCTTCCAGGCGTACTGGGAGCACGTCCGGGCCCACCCCGACGAGCACATGCTCACCTATGAGCTCACGCAGTACGCGCTGCGCCAGCCCGGCTTCGAGCATCTGGCGCGGCGCCAGTACGAGCTGTACGCCGAGACGTACCTGGAGCTCATCGACCAGCTGCGGCAGACCATGGGCCTGCGGCTGCGCGTCCCCGCCCCGGTCCTGGCGCGCTATCTGGCCGCCATGACCGACGGCCTGACCCTCAACTACCTCGTGCTCGGCGACGACGACGCCTGGTCGGGCATCCTCGACACGGTCACCGCGCATATCGCCGGCCTGGTGTGCGAGCCCTGAACAGGCGGGATGCACCTCGGGCTCCTTAGGCTCGTAGGGAACGGGTTCTCCCGGAGGTGACAGTCATGCGAGCCTCGCTGATACAGCTGTCCGTGGACGCGTCGGACTCCGCCGAGGAGCGCCGTCTCAGGGCGTCCTCGCTGGTCCGGGGCCGGACCGGCGACGATCTGGTGGTCCTGCCGGAACTGTGGACGGCCGGGGCCTGGGCGTACGACGGCTGGGGGCACGACGCCGAGGGGATCGACGGTCCCACCGCCGAGGCCATGTCCGCGGCGGCGCGCGCGGCCGGGGTCTGGCTGCACGCCGGATCGATCGTCGAACGGGACGCGGACGGGACCCTCTACAACACCGCGCTCCTCTTCGACCGGGCCGGTGACCTGCGCGGCAACTACCGCAAGATCCACCGGTACGGCTTCGACACGGGTGAGGCGACCATGATGGGCGGGGGCGGCGACATCGTCACCGTGCCCACCGAATTCGGGGTGATCGGCCTCGCCATCTGCTACGACCTGCGTTTCCCCGAGCTCTTCCGGGGGCTGATCGACGAGGGGGCGGAGCTGATCATCGTGCCCGCCGCCTGGCCCGCGGCCCGGCTCGCGCACTGGCAGCTCCTGACCCGCACGAGGGCGCTGGAGGAGCAGGTCTTCCTGCTGGCCTGCTGCGCCACGGGCACCCATGGCGGTATGCGGCAGGGCGGGCACAGCGTGGCCGTCGACCCCTGGGGGACGGTCCTGGGCGAGGCCGGCACCGCGGCGGAGACGGTGACGGTGGGGGTCGACATGGGCGAGGTCGCCCGGATCCGCTCCGAACTCCCCGTCCTGCGTGATCGTGTCCTCGCCGTGGGGTCCGCCGCCGGGCGGTGACCGGGCCCTCCGCCCAGGGCCTGTCGTTCGGATCAGGTCGCAGGGAATCGGCAGCGGCTTGTCATCGCCGTGAGCGGGGTCTGGCGCGTGCAGCTGCAAGGCGGAGGAGGGCGTCGACGCGATGGGGGCACCTCCCGCGCGAGCGAAGCCGAGCGTGGGGGAATCGGCAACCGACGACAACGCGGCAGATGTGTGTGCCAGACCCCGCGTCTGCGGCGTGATCCAAACGGCAGGCCCTAGACGACGCCCTGGGCCGTCATCGCCTCGGCGACGCGGAGGAAGCCCGCGGTGTTGGCGCCGAGGACGTAGTCGTCGGCGTCGCCGCCGTAGGTCTCGGCGGTGACACGGCACTGGGCGTGCACCTGTCCCATGATGGTCGCGAGCCGGTCCTCCGTCCGCTCGAAGGTCCAGCTGTCGCGCGAGGCGTTCTGCTGCATCTCCAGCGCGGAGGTGGCGACCCCGCCCGCGTTGGCCGCCTTGCCGGGGGCGAAGAGGACCCGGGCCTCGCGGAACACCTCGATCGCCTCGGGCGTGCAGGGCATGTTCGCGCCCTCGGCCACGGCGAGCACACCGTTCTTCACCAGCGCTACGGCGTCCTGGCGGCCCAGCTCGTTCTGGGTGGCGCACGGCAGGGCGATGTCGCACGGCACGTCGTAGACCGACCCCCGGGCGGAGAACCGCGCGGTCGGCTTCGCCTCGGCATAGGCGGAGATCCGGGCCCGGCGCACCTCCTTGACCTCCTTGAGCAGGTCCAGGTCGAGGCCGTCCTCGTCGACGAGGTAGCCGGAGGAGTCGGAGCAGGCCACCACGCGCCCGCCCAGGGCGTGGACCTTCTCGGCCGCGTAGACGGCGACGTTTCCCGACCCGGAGACCACGACCCGGCGTCCGTCGAAGTCCTGGCCGCGGGTGCCGAGCATCGCCTGGGCGAAGTACACGGCGCCGTAGCCGGTGGCCTCGGTGCGGGCGTGGGAGCCGCCCCAGCCGACGGGCTTGCCGGTGAGGACGCCGGCCTCGTAGCGGTTGGTGATCCGCTTGTACTGGCCGAAGAGGTAGCCGATCTCTCGGGCGCCCACCCCGATGTCGCCGGCGGGCACGTCCGTGTGCTCGCCCAGGTGGCGGTACAGCTCCGTCATGAACGCCTGGCAGAAGCGCATGACCTCGCCGTCGGAGCGGCCCTTGGGGTCGAAGTCCGAGCCGCCCTTGCCGCCGCCGATCGCCATACCGGTCAGCGCGTTCTTGAAGATCTGCTCGAAGCCCAGGAACTTGACGATGCCCAGGTTCACGCTGGGATGGAAGCGCAGGCCGCCCTTGTACGGGCCGAGCGCGCTGTTGAACTCCACCCGGAAACCGCGGTTGACCCGTACGGTGCCCTGGTCGTCCACCCACGGGACCCGGAACATCAGCTGCCGCTCGGGCTCGCAGAGCCGCTCCACGATCCGGGCCTCGGCGTACTCCGGGTGGGCCCGGAGCACGGGGCCTATGGCGTGCAGGACTTCGTGCGCGGCCTGGTGGAACTCCGTTTCCCCGGGGTCTCGCCTGCGGAGGGTGTCGTAGACGGCGTCGATGTGGGCGCTGACGTCCATACGTGCGGTGTCTCCGTTCCGGTGCGGCCGGTCAGTCGGCCTGTTGCTGTTCCGCCGCCGCCCAGCCGGTCAGGGCGCCGCGCAGTGCGGCCACCAGACGGCCGGCGGCCTCGTCCTCGGTGCGTCCGCTCTTGATGAGGTCGAGGATGTCGCGCGGGTCGAACAGCGCGTTCCACAGATAGAGGGCTTCGTCGCCGAGGTCGTCGAGGCCCAGTTCCTCGGTGGTCTGCCGCAGCGGCTCGGCGAGCGCCTCGGCCTGGGGCGTGAGGTAGCCGGTTCCTTCGCGCAGGCGCTCGAGATAGCCGCGGTGCGAGCGCATCTGGGCCATCGCCCCGCCGTGTTCGAGGACCAGGGAGACCCAGTGCCGCGAGACCGCTTCGAGTTTGGTCATGCCGCGGGTGGTCTGCCGGGCGCTGAAGTCCCGCAGTTCGGAGCCCACTTGGGCGCGGAAGGCATGCAGCACCTCCTCGACGGATGAGAAGTGGCGGTAGGCCGTCGCGGTGGACACCTCGGCGTGCTTGGCGATCTCGGCGAGGCTGACGGGCGTGGGCGAGTTCTCGAACAGTCGCGCGGCCGCCTTGATGAGGTGCCTGCGGTTGCGCTCGGTGTCACTGCGCATGGGTCGATTCCTCGTCGTGTACGGGACGGTGCTCATCGCAGGGCCGAAAGACCGGCGGCCAGGCGGCGGACACCCTCGGTGATGGACTGCGGGCTGGCAGCGTACGACAGCCTCAGGTGCCCCTCACCCCGCGCTCCGAACTCGCTCCCGGGCCGGACGGCGACGCCGTGCTGTGTGCGCAGCGCCGCCACGACCTCCACGGACGGCAGATCGATGTCGTAGCGCGGGAATTGGTAGAAGGCGCCTTCGGGTGCGCTGAGGGTGAGGCCGGGGATCGCGGACAGTTCCCTGCGCATGAGTTCGCCGCGCTCCTGGTACGCGGCGCGCATCCGGGCCACGTCGTCGTCGCAGCTCTCGACGGCGACGAGCGCGGCGTCCTGAATGACGGTGTTGACGGAGCCGTTGAAGGTGTTGTGGACGCGTGCGGCCGCCTGGATGAGCGGCGAGGGGCCCCAGAGGTAGCCGACGCGCCAGCCGGTCATGGCGTAGCTCTTGGAGAAGGTCTGGCAGTAAACGGTCCGCTCGCGCAGGCCGTCGACGGAGAGGGCCGAGGTGAAGGGGCGGCCGGTGTAGTCGAGGTCGGAGTAGGCCTCGTCGGAGACGACGATGGTGGGGGTGCCGTCGAGCAGGGCGGCGAGCGCTTCGAGTTCCTCCCGGCCGTGCACGATGCCGGTCGGGTTGACGGGGTTGCAGAAGACGAAGAGCTTGGCGTCGATGAGGGCGTCGGCGAGCCGGTCGAGGTCCCAGTGCAGGTCCGGTGCGAGCGGGACGGGGACGACGGTGCCGCCGGCCATCGCGACCAGGTCGCCGTAGAGGGAGTAGGTGGGGTCCGGGACGACCACCTTGTCCCCGGGGTCGACGAGGGACAGGATCGACGCGGCCAGTCCGGCGGTGCCGCCCTGGGTGATCAGGACGTCGCCGGCGGAGGCCGGGGTCCCGGCGGTGGCGGTGAGCTTGGCGGCGAGGGCCTCGCGCAGGGCCGGTTCGCCGAGGAGCGGCGAGTAGTGGGTGCGGCCGGCGCGCAGTGCGGCGTGGGCCGCCTCGGTGACCCGCTCGGGGGTGTCGAAGTCGGGTTCGCCCATCGCGAGGGAGACGAGGTCGGACCGGGACTGCGGCTGCTGGGTCCGGCGGGAGGCGGCGGCGATCCGGGCGACGGCGGCGGCGGTGTCGTGCAGAGGCGGCTGGGTGGTGACGATGGGCGGCATGCGCTCCTCCTGGTGACGGGGTGTCAGGCGTGCGGTGCGGTGTCGGCGGGTGCGCCCGTCCGGCGGCTGATCTCGAGGTCGGCGGAGACGTCCCGCTGGCGGGTGGGGGCGACGACGATCTCCTGGAGGACGACGCGCTGGGGCAGCGCGACGGCCAGGCGGATGGCCTCGGCGACGTCCTCGGGCCGCACCATGCCGGCGCGCTCCTCCGGCGCCGGGGGCCGGGCGCGGTTGTCGAGGATGGGGGTGTCCGCTTCACCCGGCAGCACGGTGATCGCGCGCAGGCCCTGGTTGCGGAAGGTGTTGTGCAGGAAGGTCATGAAGTTGCGGACGCCCGCCTTGGCCGCGCCGTAGGCGGCGCCGCCGAGCAGGTTGGGGTTGACGGCGGCGAGCGAGGAGACGGTGACGATGGTCCCGGCGCCGCGGTCGAGCATGTCGGGCAGGACGGCCTGGGTGAGCTGGAAGACGGCGGTGAGGTTCACGTCGAGGACCTGGCGCCACTCGTCGTGCGGGAGCCACTGCGGGTTGAGCACCGAGGAGGAGCTGCCCGCGTTGTTGACGAGGATGTCGACCGGGCCGAGTTCGCTCCGCACCCGGTCGAGGACGCGTGTCACGTCGTCGGCGCGGGTGATGTCCGCGGCGAGGGCGAGAGCGGTCCCGCCTTCGGCGCGGATGGTGGCGGCGACCGCGTCGAGGGCTTCCTGTCTGCGGCCGATCAGGACCACCGCGGCGCCGTCCCGGGCGAGAAGGCGCGCGGTCTCGAGCCCCATTCCGCTGCCGGCTCCTGTGATGAGCGCGATCGCGCCGGACGATGTCGTCACCGTTTCTCCTCCATCAGCGACATGAGAGTCACCTTGCATATGAGAATAGATTCTCAGATTGTCTGGGGCAAGGGTTCGGGCAAGGGCGTGGGCAGGGGCGGGGTGAAACCGAGCGCGCCGAACGCCTCGGCAGCCGCCCGTCCGAGTGCGCGGACCTCGGACTCGCGGTGGGCGAACCGGCGCAGCGAGGTCTCGCGGTCGATCCAGCGGAACCTGAGTTCCCGCCCCGGCCCGGCCTGCCCGAGCAGCGGCAGGGACGCCCGGGCGGCGACACCGACGATCGGGTAGCCGGCGGTCAGGCTCCGGTAGCGGCCGAGGACGATCAGCTCGTCCGCGTGCGGGATCTGCAGCGCCCCGATGGGCACCCCGTGCGACACGATCTCGGTGTCGGTGTCCGGGTGGAGCACCGGCCCGTCGAGCCTGAGCCCGACATGGTTGGAGCGCGGTGTGACGACGTAGGTCGCCTCCTCGATCACCTCGCGGATCCCCGCGATCGTCCGCATGCCGGGGGTGGGGACGACGTCGACGACCCACGGTCCGTCGTCGAAGCGCGGCACGGGCACGGGAAGCCGGAAGAGCTGCGCCTCGAACGGGCGGTTTCTGAACCCCCGGAACTCCGTCTCCAGCAGGACCCGCGAGCCGGGGGCGAGGGCCTGCCCGAAGCCCATCCGGGCGTCCGGGGCGGCGCTGCCCAGCAGCGTTTCCGTGCTCAGCGTTCCGTTCACCGCCAGATAGGTGCGGGTCCCCCGGCTCATGTCGCCGCGGATCCGCACCTCGTGGCCCGCGGGGACGACCAGCGGCGACCAGCCGTCGGCGGGCGAGCCCCCGACGGTGACCTCGGCGGGTGCGCCGGTCACCGCGAGCAGCACGTCGGCGTCGGGCACGAGGGCCAGTTCGCCGCCCAGGTTCTCCAGCAGGGTCGCGCCGCGTGGGTTGCCCACGAGGAGATTGGCCACGGCCGCCGAGTGCTGGTCGGCCGCTCCCCCGGTGGGAACGCCGCGCTGTTCCGTGCCGCTCCGGCCGAGGTCCTGGAACGTGGTGATCCAGCCGGTGCCGGTGAAGTCGAGCGTCACGGTCGTCATACGGCCACCTCCGTCGGCAGCAGGAAGCCCTCGCCGAGCGCCTCGGCCTCGTCCCGGGTGACGGGGACGAAGCGCACGACGTCGCCGGTGCCGAAGGACACGGGGTCCGGGCGGGAGATGTCGACGATGGTGTGGGGCGTGCGTCCGACCACTCGCCAGCCGGTCGGGCCGGGGAACGGCTGGATGATCGCGTTGGTCCCGGCGATCATGACGGCGCCGGGGGCGACGTCCGTGCGCGGCTCGGCCCGCCGGCGCACCGGCCGGGGCACCTTGAGGCCGTCCATCATCGGGGCCATCGCCGCGCCGAGGAGGCAGATGGTGAAGGTGGAGCGGGCGATCGCCTCGACGACATCGGTGGTGGCGAGGCCGAGTTCCTCGGCGACGGACCCCAGGTCGGGGCCGGTGTCGTCGTCGAAGACCACGGGGATGGCGAACGTCCGCACCTGCCGCGTGCGGGCCGGTCCGTCCGTGGGTGACGGCGCCCACCGCGCCACGAGCCGCGCCGCGTACTCCACGTGCTCGAACGCGGTCAGCAGCGGGTCGAACTCGACGAGCAGGGATTCGAGGCCGGAGACGACATCGAGCACACCGTGCGGGCGGTGCGCCAGGAAGCGGTCGCGGAACGCCACGATCCCGGCCCTGCGGATGGCCTGGTCGGTATGCGGGATGGTCACCATCACCGCCGAGTCGCCGTAGGGCTCGACGGTGAGGTCGCCGTACTGTGCTGTGGTCATCACCTGGTGCGCCCCGCCCTCAGCCGGCGAGCGCGACCTCCGCCTTCTGCGCCAGGACCTCGCGCAGGCCGCCGACCTGGATGCCCGCCTTGTCGAGCGCGGCACGCAGCGCGGTGCCGTTCGCGAGGACGGTCGGGTGGTCGCCGTGCAGCAGCAGGACGTCGGCGTCATGGCCGAGCGGGACCACGTTGCCGTTGACCGAGCGCACCGTCCCCTCCCGCACGACCTGGGCCGAACGCTCGCCGATCAGCTCCGGGTCGTAGATGAGTCCGCCCTCGTGGGAGCGGGGCACGGGCATGCCGTCGTCGCCGTAGCCTCGGTCGGCGAGGAAGACGTAGCCGACCTCCAGGCCGCGCTTGCGTGACTCCTCCGCGAGCAGGCCGCGCTGGCAGATGACGATGTAGTCGGTGTTGTACGCGGCGATCGCGTCGGTGATGGCGCGGGCGTGCTTGGCGTCGGTCTGCGCGATCGAGCCCATGCGGCCGTGCGGGGCGACATGGCTGATGGTGCCGCCGTGCACCCGGGCGAAGGCGTCCAGGGCGCCGAGCTGGTAGAGGACGTCGGTGCGGATCTCCTCCTCGGTCGCCTCGATGAGCCGGCGGCCGAAGCCGACCAGGTCGGGGTAGCCGGGGTGGGCGCCCAGTTCGATGCCGCGCGCGACACAGTCGGAAACCGTCCGGTCCATGATGCGCGGGTCACCGGCGTGGAAGCCGCAGGCGATGTTCGACGAGGTGACCAGGCCCAGCAGGGCCTCGTCGTCGCCGATCGTGTAGTTGCCGAAGCTCTCGCCGAGGTCGGCGACGACGGCTACGGAGTTGATTCCCATGGTGTCTCTCCTCGTGGGGGGGGATGGTTCAGCGGGCCGCGAGGGGCCGGCCCTTGGTCTCGCGCACGAAGGCGATCGCGACCAGGGTGATCAGGGCGGTGATGATGGAGGCGAACGCCGGGACGAGGTTGGAGCCGGTCGACTCGATCAGCTCGGTCATCACCAGCGGGGCGCTGCCGCCGAAGATGATCGTGGAGAGGCTGAAGCCGATGCTGTAGGCGGAGTAGCGCACGGTCGTCGGGAACATCTCGGCGAGCACGGTGTGCACGACGGCGGCGTGCCCGGAGAAGGCGATCGCGAGGACGATCGTGCCGACGCAGGCGAGCCCGAACTCGCCGGTGGTGATGAGCCGGAACATCGGGTACGAGACGGCGGCCATGGCGACGGCCGAGCCCGCGAGCACGGGCTTGCGGCCGATCCGGTCCGACAGGCGGGCCATGAGCGGGATACAGACGACGATGGCAACCAGGCTGACCGCGGTGACCGTGAGCGCCCGCAGCATCGAGAAGTTGTGCTCGCCGAGCGAGGTCTTCAAGTAGGTCGGCATGTAGACGAAGAGCAGGTAGTAGCCGGGGCCGTTGAGGGCGGGCAGGAAGATCGTGAGGACGATCGCCTTCAGATGGCGCCGGTTGGTGAAGGCCTCCCTGAGCGGGTTACGCGCGACGGTGTTCTGCTCGCGCAGCGCCGTGAAGTGCGGGGTCTCCTCCAGCCGGCGGCGGATGTAGAAGCCGACGTAGCCGAGCGGGACGGCGAGCAGGAACGGCACCCGCCACGCCCAGGAGGTCATGGAGTCGTCGCCGAGGGTCGTGATGAGGACGGCGGAGAAGGCGCTGCCGAACATCAGGGCGACGAACGAGCCGACGGCGATGAAGCTCATCATGTAGTTGCGGCGGGCGTCCGGGGCGTACTCGCCGACGAAGGACATGGCGCCGGCCACCTCGCCGCCGGCGGAGAAGCCCTGCAGCACGCGCAGCAGCACCAGCAGGACGGGCGCGGCCACGCCTATGACGGCGTGGGAGGGGATGAGGCCGATGGCCGCGGTGGCCGCGGAGATCAGTACCAGGAGGGCAGCGAGCAGGCTCTTGCGCCCGAGCCGGTCGCCGAGGTAGCCGCAGATCACGCTGCCGAAGGGGCGGGCGACGAAGCTGACGAGGAAGCCGACGTTGGTGAGGAAGAGGCCTCCGGCCTCGGCCTCTCCCATGATGTTGATCGCGAGATAGGTGACGAGCAGGCCGTAGATGCCGTAGTCGTACCACTCGACGAAGGAGCCGATCGAGCCCGCGACGGTGGCCTTGCGGACGACCTTGCGGTTGGCGGAGACGACGTCGACCGCTGCCGCGCCGGGCGCATCGGACGATGCCTCGTCACGGTCTGAGGGGATGTCGAGCCGATCTGACGTAGTCATACGCGTTCACTTTCGGTGTCGCGGACTCCGGGGACGGTGTCCTGAGGATCGTGCGCCGAGCGGAGTGAGGGCCGGTGATCGCTCATGCGCCGAGGTGCGCCCACGAAAGGTGGGGGCCAGGAGGGGAAAGCGGTGACAGTGCCTCAGGGGCGGGTGACCACGGCACTGTTCGAAGGCGGCCCGCGCCCGAGGGGGCGGGCGGAAACGTCACGGTGGAAGACCGCGGAACAGCGCCGGAGCCGAGTTGCGACTGGAATCGCGAATGAGAATAGGTTCGCATTCTCGGGTGGTCAAGGATGCGTTCACCCTCTGGTCAAACTCGCGCTCCCGCCCCGGTCGCGCCCGTCGGGCACCCCTTGTGCCGCACGTCCGATGGATGCACACTGACTGACGCGAAACGCGAAAGGTTTCGCATTTTCTGGAAGGATTCTGCGATGACCCAGGACAACGTGCGCGTCAACACGGCGTGGGAACGCGTCGACGAGCAGGTGCTCAAGCGGTTCCGCGCCCACTCCGTGGCCAACCTCGGCGACGCCCTCGACCGGCTGAACATCGTCGACGGAGGCATCGCCCCCATCTGGAACGGCGCCGCGGCCGTCGGCACGGCGCTCCCGGTCCTCACCGTCGCGGGCGACAACAAGGCCGTGATCGAGGCGCTCGAGCACATCCGCCCCGGCGACGTCCTCGTCATCAACGCCTTCGGCTACGACGGCCGCGCGATCATCGGTGACAACCTCGCCCAGCGGTTCGCCGTGCACGGTGCGGCCGGCGCGGTCGTCGACGGCTATGTCCGCGACGCCGCGATCATCGAACGGCTCGGCGTCCCGGTCTTCGCGCGGGGTCTGACTCCGGCCGGGCCCTTCAAGAACGGCCCGGGCACGATCGGCGAGGCCGTCGCCATCGGCGGTGTCGTGGTGAACCCGGGCGACATCGTCGCCGCCGACGGGGACGGCGTCATCGTCATCCCGCCGCACCGCGCCGAGGAGGCGCTCCGGGCCGTGGAGGAGATCGTCGCCCGCGAGGCCGCGCTCGACGCCGAGGTCGAGGCGCTGCGCGCCCAGGCCGTGCGGTGACCGGCCGGGACCGGGTGCCGGGCCGCCTGCGCGTCGCCGTCGCCGCCCCGCTGTCCGAGGAGAACGCCGCGCTCGTCCGGCGGCTGGAGCCGCGGATCGACCTCGTCGTCGACCACGCCCTGCTGCCCCCGATGCGCTGGCCCGCCGACTTCGCGGGCGATCCGGACTGGCGGCGCGGCCCCGAGCGGCAGCGTGCCTACGAGGCCGCGATCGACTCGGCCGACGCCCTGTACGGGATCCCCGATGTGGACCCGGCCGCCCTGGCCCGTGCCGTCCGGGCCAATCCGCGGCTGCGCTGGGTGCACACCATGGCCGCGGGCGGAGGCGGCCAGGTCAGGGCCGCCGGGCTGAACGCCGAGGAGCTCGGCCGGGTCCTGTTCACCACCTCGGCCGGGGTGCACGGGCGTCCGCTCGCCGAGTTCGCCGTCTTCGGTGTGCTCGCGGGAGCCAAGGATCTGCCCCGCCTCAACCGCCAGCAGCGCGACCGTGAGTGGAGCGGCCGCTGGACGATGGGGCAGGTGAGCCGGCAGACCGTGCTGGTGCTCGGGCTGGGCGGGATCGGCCGGGCGGTGGCCACGGCACTGCATGCCCTGGGCGCGACGGTCATCGGCACGAGCAGAAGGGACGTCACCGTCCCGGGTGTCTCGACCGTGGTGCATCCCGACCGCATCACCGAGGTGGCTCCCACCGTGGACGCCGTCGTCAACACGCTCCCCGGAACCGAGGCGACCGAACACCTCCTCGGCAAGCGGTTCTTCGACGCCCTGCGGCCCGGGGCCACGCTGGTCAACGTCGGTCGGGGCTCTGTCGTGGACGAGGCGGCCCTCGCCGACGCCCTCGACTCCGGCCGGGTCGGCTTCGCCGCGCTGGACGTCTTCGAGACGGAGCCGCTGCCGGACGGCAGTCCGCTCTGGCACCACGACCGGGTGCTGGTGAGCCCGCACACCGCCGCGCTCGACTCCTCGGAGGACCGCCTCATCGCCGAACTCTTCGCCGCCAACGCCACCCGGCTCCTCGACGGACAGGAGCTGGTCAACCGGGTGAACACCGTCGAGTTCTACTGAGCCACACCCTGGCTGCGGCTCAGCAGCATCGGCAGGGTGCGGTCCAGCTCCCGCCACCAGTACGGCGGCGAGTGGGTACCGGCGTAGAAGTGCGTGCTCACCTGGACACCGGCCCTCCTGAGACGGGTGGCGACGGCACGCGACTCCTCCCCCATCAGGGTCTCCGTCGGCGAGATCACGTCCTCCGGGAACGGACGGTCCGGGTCCTCCAGACCGGGGACGTGCGGATCGGGTTCGGTGCCCGGCGGGTCGAGCTTTCCTGCCCGGCCGTCGCCGCTGGACAGATGGACGCGGGTGCCCCGCAGACGTTCGGCCAGATGGTAGGGGTCGTGCGCCTGCCAGATCGCGCGCTGGGCCACGGGATCGCCCCACAACGCCAGCCAGTCGAGACCCAGATAGGTCATGCCCGCCCGTACGGCGTGCGGATGCTGCAGCGGGTGCACGAATCCGCTGTAACTGGCCACGGCACGGAAGAGCCCCGGGTGCCGAGCCGCGTAGGAGAGTGCGCCGAAACCGCCCTGGGACTCCCCTGCCGCCACCCGCCGGGTGCCCGCGCCGTAGTCGCGCTCCAGCAGGGGCAGCACCTCGCGCAGATGGAAACTCTCGACGGCGGGCGGTCCGCCACGGCCGTGATTCCACCAGTCGCTGTAGAAGCCGTACAGCGGCATCTCGGGCATGACGACGAGGGTGCCGCGCAACTCCGGCTTCTTCTGGACCTCGTACTCCCTGGTCCAGGCCTCGTGGTCGCCGTCTCCTCCGATGAACAGATACAGCACCGGCCATCGGTCGTCCCGGCCGCGCCGCTCCCAGCCGTCCGGGGTCAGCAGCCGGACGCGCGCGTCGCGGCCGAGGGCGGCCGAGCGCACGGTGAGGTCGACGATCCGCCTCTCCGTCCGCTGCTCGTCCACGACCCGTGCACCCTCACGAGCACGACCATGGGCTGCGGCCCGCTGCGCCCCGGGCACCAGAAGACCTGCCGCGCTCACCAGCGCCAGGAACCGTCGACGGTCAGCCATCACGTCTCGCACGATACGAGCCCCGGACACCCCTCACCCGGGCGACACGACAGCGCCGGTGCAGCGAACAGGACCCGCCCCGATGCGGATGGTGGGCGGGTCCTGCTCGTGGGGTCCATTGTCGGGAGCGCGGGTCGGCTGGGCCATGAGTGTGAACCGTCGGTGTGCGCGCGGCGCGCACACCCCGTGCGCACGGGCGCACCTCACATGGCAGCGCACATCGGGGGTACGCCCATAGGTGTGACCCCGGGTTATCCCGGTCGGCCTGCGGTGACGATACTGGCAGGCACACCCGCTCCCAGCTCACAGATGGACCCATGCCTCTCTCCTCCACCGTCCGCCCGCAGACGCCCGCCACGGTGTGGCTGGCGCGCGGCCGTCATGCCTCCGGTGCCGCGGAAGACGTTCTCCGGTGCTCGCTCCAGCAGCGCAAGGACAGTCGGGACATCGACGACTTTCTGGAATTGCCCGAGGCCGAGGCCGGCCCGTCGGAGCGGGTCTTCGAAGCCCGCTGGCAGGTCGGTGACGGGGTGACCGTGCGGGCCCGGCTGAGTGTGACGCCCGGCCCGGACGGCGAGGGGCAGGAGTGGATCCTGGTCGCGGAGGCCGAGGAGCCATGGAGCGACGACTGGCCGTCGCCGACCGGTTTGATGTGGCCGAAGGAGCCGGACGCCGCCTGGGACCGGGACGGCGCGGATCTGTCCCTGCGGGAGATCAATCCGCTCCCCCAGGACGACAAGGAGACCAAGCGCCTGCTCCGGAACGCGGTGCGCGGCGGCTGGCACATCCATGTGGTCGTCCACGAGGCGATGACCACGGACGAGAAGGGCCGCATGCCGATCGCGCGGTGGCTGCCGCCGGGCCTGCGGCCCCGGGTGGTGGAGCACCGCGCCCTCCCGCAGCAGTCGCGCGGGCTCAACTGGGCCCTGCGGGACTCCGGCGTGCAGGTGGCGCGCGGCGGCGCCGTCGTGCTGCCGGGCACCCCGGCACCGGAGGGGTACGACGCCGAGGACTTCTCGATCCGCGCGGTCTTCCTCGACGGCTCGGAGCCGGCCGACCTCGTCCACGCGGTGAAGCGGTTCGGCGCGCTGCCGCGGCCCCTGCCCGACGGCGCCGAGAACGCCCTCAAGGCGCTGCGGGAGGACTGGCACCTGCTGAATCTCCAGGAGGAGCTGGACCGCCAGCGCGGTCTGGTGGCCATGTACGCCGACGCGCTGGAGGCCATGACGAAGTCCCGCGACCTGTACCGGGAGGCGGCCGAGCGCGCCCACGAGGCCCTGACCGCCTACCAGGAGTCCGACGGGACCGCGCCCGCGCGGCAGCAGCCCTCCGGTGCTCCCGTCGGGTCCCCGCTCCAGCAGCTCACACGGACGTTCGAACGCTTCAAGGGCAAATCCCAGCGCCCCGTGGCCCCCTCCCGGGACGAGCACTAGGAAGCCTTCCTCGCGGGGCGCACGTGTCAGTCGTGGCCAGGTGGATACGCGGTCCGTACGGCAGTACGGCCCGCCCGGGAAGGTCCTCCACGCCATGGGCAACGACCAGTACCACTCGGAGACGACTCTCCGCGTCAACGGCAAGCCCCACACCCTCACCGTCGACCACCGGCGGGTCCTGCTGGACCTCCTGCGGGAGGATCTCGACCTCACCGGCGCCAAGAAGGGCTGCGACCACGGCCAGTGCGGCGCCTGCACGGTCCTGGTGGACGGGCGGCGCGTCAACAGCTGTCTGCTGTTCGCGATCGCCCTCGACGGCTGCGAGGTCACCACGATCGAGGGCCTGTCCGGCGACGGTGAGGAGCCGCACCCGCTGCAACAGGCCTTCCTGGAGCGTGACGCCTTCCAGTGCGGCTACTGCACCCCGGGCCAGATCTGCTCCGCGGCCGGTGTGCTCGCCGAGGCGGCGGCCGGTCATCCCTCGCACGTCACCGACCCGGCGACGCCCTCCGGTGAGCCGGTGCCGCTGAGCCGGGAGGAGATCCGGGAGCGGCTGAGCGGCAATCTGTGCCGGTGCGGCGCGTACCCACGGATCGCCGAGGCGGTGGAGGACGTGGTCCCGTGAAGGAGTTCGCCTACGTCCGTGCCGCGAGCGTGGAGGAGGCGACCTCCGCGTACGCCTCCCACGCCGGCGCCCGCTATCTCGGCGGCGGCACCAACCTCGTCGATCTGATGAAGCTCGGCGTCGAGCGGCCCGCCACCCTCATCGACATCACCCGGCTGCCCCTGGACGCGGTGGAGGAGCTGCCCGACGGCGCGCTGCGGATCGGGGCGCTGGTCCGCAACAGCGACCTCGCGGCCCACCCCCTCGTACGCGACCGGTACCCGGCGCTGTCGCAGGCGGTGCTCGCGGGTGCCTCGGGACAGTTGCGCAACGCGGCGACGACCGGCGGAAACCTGCTCCAGCGCACCCGGTGCCCGTACTTCCAGGATGTGTCGAAGCCGTGCAACAAGCGTGAGCCGGGCAGCGGCTGCGGCGCGCGGGACGGCGTCCACCGCGATCACGCGGTGCTCGGTCACTCCGCGCACTGCGTCGCCACCCATCCCTCGGACATGGCGGTGGCGCTGGCCGCTCTGGACGGGCGTGTCGAACTGTCCGGGCCGGACGGTGCCCGGAGTGTCGCGGCGGCGGACTTCCACCGGCTGCCCGGGGACCGGCCCGAGCAGGACACCGAGATCCGGCCCGGCGAACTGATCACCGGCGTGGTGCTGCCCGCTGTCACGGCCGGGCTGCCGTCGGCGTACCGCAAGGCCCGTGACCGTGCCTCGTACGCCTTCGCGCTCGCGTCCGTCGCGGTGGTGCTGCGGGTGTCGGACGGTGTGGTCGTTCATGCCGGGCTCGCCTTCGGGGCGCTGGCGCACCGGCCCTGGCGGGCCCGGCGGGCGGAGGAGGCGCTGCTGGGCGCGGCTCCGACCACCGCCGCGTTCGAACACGCCGTCGACCTCGAACTGTCCGCCGCGCGGCCGCTGCGGGACAACGCGTTCAAAGTGCCGCTGGCCCGCAATCTCGCCGTGGACGTGCTGTCCCGGCTCGCGGAACCGGCGCTCACGCGGAGGACTCCATGACCGGCAGCGTGGGTGCTCCCGCCGAGCGCCGGGAGGGACGGGAGAAGGTCAGCGGCACCGCCCGCTACGCCGCCGAGTACCCCTCCCCCGGCCGGGCCCAGGCCTGGCCCGTGCCGGCGACCGTCGCCCGGGGGCGGGTGACCGGCGTCGACACGGAGGCGGCCCTCGCCGTGCCGGGTGTCCTCGCCGTGCTCACCCACGAGAACGCGCCGCGGCTCGCCGAGCCGGACGATCCGACGCTGGCCGTGCTCCAGGACGCCCGGGTTCCGCACCGGGGCTGGTTCGTGGCCCTGGTGGTGGCCGAGACCTTGGAGGCGGCCCGGGCCGGTGCCGCCGCGGTCCGGGTCGCCTACGACGCCGAAGAGCACGACGTGACCCTCACCGCCTCGCACCCGGGCGTGTACGTGCCCGAGGAGGCCAATGGCGGTCATCCCGCCGTCCGTGAACACGGCGACCCCGACGGAGCCTTCGGGTCCTCCGCCGTCCAGGTGGACGTCGCGTACCGGGTTCCGCCGCTGCACAACCACCCGATGGAACCGCACGCCAGCACCGCCCGCTGGGACGACGGGCGGCTGACCGTGCACACCTCCAGTCAGGGCGCCGGTGCCGTACGGGGCGTGCTCGCCGGGTTGTTCGGCGTTCCGAAGGACCGGGTCGTCGTCACCGCCGAGCATGTCGGCGGCGGCTTCGGGTCCAAGGGCACGCCCCGGCCCGACGTGGTGCTCGCGGCGCTGGCGGCACGGCAGACCGGGCGGGCGGTCACCGTGGCCCTCCCCCGCCGGTATCTGCCCGCCGTCGTCGGGCACCGCGCTCCCACCCTGCACCGGCTGCGCCTCGGTGCCGACACGGACGGCCGCCTCACGTCCCTGGTGCACGAGGTCACCACCCACACCTCGCGCATCAAGGAGTTCGTGGAGCAGGCGGCCGTGCCCGCGCGCGTGATGTACGCGACGCCCCACAGCCGTACGGTGCACCGGGTCGCCGCCCTGGACGTGCCCTCGCCTTCGTGGATGCGGGCGCCGGGCGAGGCTCCGGGGATGTACGCGCTGGAGTCCGCCATGGACGAACTCGCCGAAGAGCTGGGCATGGACCCGGTCGAGCTGCGGATCCGCAACGAGCCGGACGTCGAACCCGACAGCGGCAAGCCGTTCAGCAGCCGGCACCTGGTCGAGTGTCTGCGCGAGGGTGCCCGGCGCTTCGGATGGGCGGGGCGCGATCCACGCACGGGCTCCAGTGGGGAAGGGCCCCTGCTGCTGGGGACGGGCGTGGCGGCCGCGACGTATCCCGTCATGGTGTGGCCCGCCGCGGCGACGGCCCGCGCGCTGCCCGACGGGACGTTCCTGGTGCGGATCAACGCCACCGACATCGGTACGGGGGCCCGGACCGTGCTCGCGCAGATCGGCGCCGACGCCCTCGGGGTGCCGCTGGAGCGGGTGCGCACGGAGGTCGGCAGCAGTGAGCTTCCGTCGGCGCCGCTGGCGGGCGGCTCGTCCGGCACGGCCTCCTGGGGCTGGGCGGTCCACGAGGCCTGTTCGCTGCTGGCGCGGCGGCTGGCCGAGCACGCGGGGCCGCTGCCCGGGCAGGGTCTCGACGTCCGTGCGGACACCGGGGGCGTGGCGGAAGCGGAGAGCGCCTGGGCCCGGCACGCCTTCGGGGCGCACTTCGCCGAGGTCGCGGTGGACACGGTCACCGGCGAGGTCCGGGTCGGCCGGCTGCTCGGGGTGTACGCCGCCGGGCGCATCCTCAACGCCCGCACGGCACGCTCCCAGTTCGTCGGCGGCATGACGATGGGGCTGGGCATGGCGCTGACCGAGGGCAGCACGATGGACGCCGCGTTCGGGGACTTCACCGAGTCGGACCTGGCGTCGTACCACGTGCCCGTGCACGCCGACATCGGCGAGATCGAGGCGCACTGGCTCGACGAGGACGATGCCCGTCTCAACCCGATGGGCAGCAAGGGCATCGGGGAGATCGGCATCGTCGGGACGGCCGCGGCGATCGGCAACGCCGTGCACCACGCCACCGGCGTCCGTTTCCGGGAACTCCCGCTCACGCCGGACCGGGTGCTGGCCGGGCTGCTCGAGCGCCGGGGGACGAACGACGACCGGACCGGACCCGCGGCGAGCGGATCCGGTCCGGTACGGCGGTCGTAGACGTCACTCCGCCATACTGCGTGCCTCGGTCGCCGGCAACGGCGCCCACTGGCCGCTGACGAGCGGCGCCACCGCGCGGAAGACCAGCGAGACGAGGGCCAGCAGCGCCGTGCACACGGCGGCACCGGCGGCGAACCACGGCGGGGCGAGCGCGAGGTCCACGGCCCGGGTCAGGGACGCCGACGGGAAGGAACTCCCGTACGCCTGCGCCCCGGCCAGCACCGTGGGCACCACCACCGCCCCGACCAGCACCGGCGCCACGGGGCGCAGGGCCAGCAGCAGCGCCAGCACCGTGCAGAGCACGGACAGGCCGAGAGCTATGGCGTGCAGGTCCAGGGAGGCTCCGCCGCGCTGCAGCGGGAAGTGGGCCACCGCGCATACGGCCAGGCCCAGAGCCGTCAGCCAACTCGACCATGCCATGGACCTGGTGAGCCGCTCCGTCGCGCGGTCGCGGTCCGACGGTGCGGAGTCGAGGGTCCGGCGGGTCTCGCGACGCTTGGCGGGCCGGACGGGTGTCAGGGGCTGTGTGGTCTCGGCATCGGGGGCCGGAGGCGCGGCGGGCACCCGGCCGTTGCGGTCCAGCCGCTCCAGGCCGAGGCGGTCGATCAGCTCCACCAGCTCCCCGACGGACCGGCCGGTGGCGGCCGCGCGGAGTGCCTCCTCGCGGACGTGGGGCATCTGCGGCTCTTTGTGCAGCAGGGTCACCAGCCGGGTCACTTCCTCCACCGGCCGGTGGGCGGCCGCGGCCCGGATCGCCTCGTCCGCGCTGTCGGCGTCCCGTGGGGGCTTCGTCAGCAGGGCGATCATCCGGCTCACGTCCTCCACGCGCCGCTCCACACCGGCCGTACGGAGGGCGTCGACCATCGCTTCGGCGTGGTCGGGCGACTTCCCCAGCGATGTGATGAGGGCGACGACCTCCTCCAGGGGCCGGTCGACCACGGCGGCGTGCACCAGGTCGCTGACCGCGTCACCGTACGGCGCGGGAACCGGCCCCGTGCCGGGCCGCAGCTCCACGGGATTGTCGTCCAGCGACCGAATCACGAACGGCCGCGCCCCCGACTGCTCCACGTCGGCCCGGTCCGGACCGGGGCCGTCGAGCGGGGCGTGCGGTGCATCCACCGGCTCCTTGCGGAGGCCCGTGGGCGGGGTGGAGGGCCGCGCCGGCTGGTGGGACGACCCTGCGGCAGCGGGCGGGGCGGACGGCGGGCTGACGGGGTTCGGGCGGGGGCCCACAGGCGCGGCGGCCTGACGATCCGCCTGCTGAGCCCCCGAGACAGCGGGCTCGGCCGAGAGCGGCCTCACCGGGTTCGCAGAGGGACCCCCGGGCGCGGCGGACTGACGGTCCGCCTGGGGAGACCCTGCGGCGGCATGCGGGGCGGACGGCGGGCTCACCGGGTCAGGGCGGGGGCCCGCAGGCGCGGCGGACTGACGGTCCACCTGGCCCGGCTCCGAGTCAACGGGCTTGGCCGACGGCGAGTTCACCGAGTTCGCAGGGGGACCCTCGGGCGCGGGCGATGGCCGGTCCGTCTGCTGCGGCGCTGAGACGGCGGGCTCGACGGGCGGCGAGACCACCGGGTTCGGGCGAGAGGGCGCGGCCGACGGCCGGTCCGCGTCGTCCGAGCCGGGGGCGGCGGACCGGTCGAAAGCCACAGCCGCCTCGCCCGAGGCAGAGGCAGAGGCAGAAGCAGGGGCAGGGGCAGGGGCAGCAGCAGAGGCAGACGCAGGGGTCGCCGGGCGCGCCGGCTCCTGGTCCGTCGGGGCCGCATCGGGGCCGGCAGGCCGAACATTCTCAGCCACACCGGCGGCAGCCGACCGCACGGGATCCGCCCCGTTTACGACAGGGGCGACAGGCGTGGCAGACGACGGAGCGATCTCGTCCACGCCAGAAGCAGGCGTCGGCGCCGACACCTGGTGCGGCCCGTCCCCAGCGAGGGCGGCCGGTTCCGTGCCCGGCGGGCCCGCGGGGTGAGGCGCGGCGGGAGGCTCGGTGCCCGCACGGTACGTCTCGTGCGAGGGGGCGGCGGGCTGTGTGCTCGTCTGCTCCACCTGGTACGCGCCGGTGGCGACGGTGGTCTCGGCGGACGGCTGGGCGGACCCGTTCGACTCGCCGGTTATGGCGGACCCGTTCGAGCGGGGTGATGAAGAGCAGGTGGTCATACTCGCCTCCATGGGAAGAGTGCGGCCGCTCCTGCGCCCCCCGTCGTGTGACGAGCGACGTTACGCTGACCATTACTAGGCGCCCCCTTCACCCCGTGCCACTCGTGTGAGCCACCGGGATGACCACCCGCACGGGAAAATCCGCCGACGCGCCGACATGTCGGGCCCCGGCCGCAATACAGCCGCCGGAAACGGGAATCCACGTAAAGACACCCCGTGTCGCGGCACGCCAGGAGGAGGGCAACCCGTGGATACGACCGCAACGGTGATCACCCTGGCCGCGATTCTCGCGGCCGTCGTCCTCGTCCTCGCCGTCAGCGTCTTCCTGAGACTGGTCCGGACCCGGCGCGATCTGCGGAGCGCGGGTCTGCCCACCGGGCCGCGCTGGGTCTTCTGGGGCGCGGTCGCCTATTTCGTCCTGCCTGCCGACGTGCTGCCGGACCCGGTGTACCTGGACGACATCGGTGTTCTGCTGCTCGCTCTGCGTACCGTCCGCGGCTCCCTCGGCGAACGGGATCGCAGGACGACACGCCGGGCTGACCACGAACCGGCAAAATAACTACGGAGAGTAAGGAAACCAACCACCCGTTCGATTCGTATAAGTCTCTGGAAGCCGAAACAAGCGAGCGGCCGGGGGGCCGCGCCCAATGACCAACGCTTGGTCGGCGCAGTACCGACGAGGGAGAGACGATGCAACCGTTCGCGCTCAACTACGCGCGCCCGGCAGTGGAGTTGGAAGCTGCTATTCCGTATGTGTACGACACCGGACTGCAGTTGAACGTGCTCCTCGACGGCCGCGTCGCGGCCAGCGACTTCGGCCTGCTGAGAGAGGTGGGCACCACGACCTCCACCGCGGGCTCCAAGACCCACTTCGACGACTGACCGCGGGCCGCCGAAGATGACCGTACTGATCCTCACCTGCGAGGAGGACGTGACCGCGGACATGGTGGTCGTGCACCTGAACGCGACGGGGGTTCCGGTGGTCCGCGTCGATCCCGCAGACCTGACCGGCGGTGTCGCACTGTCGGGTGAGTTCGTCCACGGCCGCTTCCGTGGCCATCTGTCCGCCGGGGGGCGGCTGGTGAGCATCGGGGGACTGCGCTCGGTCTGGGTGCGCCGGCCCGGCACCCCGGCCGGGCGGGCGGCCCAGCCGTCCGCGTGGCTGACCGAGGAGGCCGCTCAGGCGCTCTACGGCATGCTGCGGGGCTCGGACGCGCGCTGGATGAACCACCCGGACGCGGCCCGCCGGGCCCGGCACAAGCCGTGGCAGCTCAGAGTCGCCCAGCGGTGCGGACTGCCCGTGCCGGCGACGCTGATCACGACCTTCCCGCGGGCCGCCCGCGAGTTCGCCGAGCGCTATCCGGACCTGGTGGTCAAGCCGGTGTCGGGCGCGCATCCGCAGGACCCGCCCCGGGCGGTGCCGACCAGCCGGGTCGCGCCGGACACGGACTTCTCCGCCGTCGCGTTCGGGCCGACGCTGTTACAGCGCCGGGTCGCCAAGCGGGCCGACATCCGTCTCACCGTCGTCGGTGAGCGGCTGCTGGCCGCCCGCAAGGCGACCGCCTCGGACGCGGACCCGGACGACGTCGACGTGCGCTTCGCCGCGCCCGGCTCGCCGTGGCAGCCCACCGATGTGCCGTCGTGCATCGCGGCGGGCGTCCACTCGTACCTGCGTGAGGCGGAACTGGCCTACGGGGCCTTCGACTTCGTCGAGGACGCGGACGGGACCTGGTGGTTCCTGGAGTGCAACCAGTCGGGGCAGTTCGGCTTCGTCGAGGTGGAGACGGGGCAGCCGATCGCGCGCACCATCGCCGAGTGGCTGGCCCGCCCGATCCCCGAGGAGTCGCCGCATGTCAACGGTTCGAACACAAAGGTCCGTTGAGCACCAGGGCCGGCCACGCGCCGGCCCCGGGCGGTCCCATGACGAGAGGCCTCACGGCTGGCGCGGGGCGGGGAGCATGGCCGTGCGCTGCCAGCCCGCGCCCGGGGACTGCGGGCGGTCGTAGCCGGGGGACTGTGCGGGCCGCATGACCAGCTCCAGTTCCCTGCTCACGCGTTCGGCTTCGCGGCGAACCTGTGTGGGCACATCGCCGCACTCCGCGATGAGTCGGTCGTAGATGGGGGAATCCTGGAACACCCGGCAACGTGCCTTTCTGCTCGTCGTCCCCGTGCGGGGGCAAGACTGACGAGTCTAGGCGGCCCGGCATCCCGGAGTGTGAATTCCCTGGGATGACTTGACGCAGAACGGACATCTGTGCCAGGCGAAGTGATGGGGCTCTCGGTCTCAGGCTCCCGTGGTGGAACCCGGCCGGACGATCATGAGGACGGTGACCGTCGCCCACAGGAGATTGAAGATGCCGGTGAACATGGCGAGTTGCACGGTGTTCCCGTGCTCGACGGCCTGTTCGCCGTTCAGCCGGTCGAGGAGCTCTTCCTGGCGGGGCAGGACGAAGGCGGCCAGGATCCCGGCGGCGGCCGCGGTCAGCGCGATGGAGGTGACGAGCCATCCGCTGCCCAGGACGCCCATCGCGGCACCGGTGGCGAGCCCGAGGACCGGGACGGTCAGTCCGATACCGGAGTAGACGCGGCAGATGCGGTGCAGCAGCGCGACCGTGCCGACCGCCGAGGGGCCGGCCGTCTCTCCGAGCGCCGCGGCCGCGCGGCGCGCCGCCGGCGGGAACATGCTGGCCGCGACGGTCACGGGACCGATGGCGACGATGGCGGCCAGCACATGGAGGGACAGCAGGATCTTGGTCACCGGGGCTCTTTCCACGACGTGTTCGACGATGCCGGGCCCACGTTAGGGAGCCGGGGTGAAATCTCCCATGGGCTGGAACGCCAGCTTCCAACGGGTTCTCGCCAACTCTTCCGACCTGCGCTCTCCCCTGCGGGGCCGCTCCGTCCCCGGGTCACTCTGCTGGCGGGAATCCGCCTAGGGTGGCGGGCATGCACTCCGTGGCGATCCTGGTTCTCGACCGAGTGGTGCCGTTCGACATGGCGGCACCCCAGCAGACGTTCGCCTGGACCCATATGCCGGACGGGCGTCCCGCCTACCGGGTCCGGCTGTGCGCCGAGACACCGGAGGTGCGCGCGGACGGCGGTTTCACCCTGCGCATCGACCAGGGGCTCGAGGCGCTGGCGGAGGCCGACACGATCATCGTGCCGGGCTGCTTCCCCGACGCCGCGCCGCCCTCCGCCCGGGTGCTGACGGCGCTGCGGCGGGCGGCCGAGTCCGGTACCCGGATCGCGTCCGTGTGCGTGGGTGCCTTCGTCCTGGCGGAGGCCGGGCTGCTGGACGGTTTGCGGGCCACCACGCACTGGGTGGCCGCCGGTGAACTGGCCCGGCGGTTCCCGCGGGTCGAGGTGGAGCCGGACGTGCTGTACGTGGACAACGGGCAGATCCTCACCTCGGCCGGCGCGGCGGCGGCGCTGGATCTGTGTCTGCACATGATCCGCCGGGATCTGGGGTCGGCCGTCGCGGCGAACATCGCCCGGATGTCGGTGATGCCGCTGGAACGGGAGGGCGGGCAGGCCCAGTTCATCGTGCACGAGCACCCGCCCGTGCCCCGGGGGTCGGCGTTCGAGCCGCTGCTGGAGTGGATCGAGGACCATCTCGCGCACGAGGTGACCTTGGGCACACTGGCGGCGCGGGCGGGGATGAGCGAGCGGACCTTCAGCCGCCGCTTCCGTGAGCAGACCGGCACCACGCCCTTGCAGTGGCTGCTGCGGGCGCGGGTGCGGCGCGCCCAGTATCTGCTGGAGAACACGGACCACTCGGTGGAACGGATCGCGCGCCAGGCGGGGTTCGGCTCGCCGACGGCGTTCCGGGAGCGGTTCCGCAAGGTGGTGGGCACCACGCCGTACGCGTACCGCTCGGCGTTCCACGGGAAGACGAACGCCCCGGCGGCCCGTCCATAGGCCACCGGGGCGGTACCCGGCCGTGCGCCGGGTCTCACACGTTCTCAGCCGACCAGCGTCAAGCCGTTCTCCCCGTCCGCCTCCGCGGCCTCGGACCGCCCCTTGGTGAGCAGCAGGGTGTCGGCCTTGGCGATGGCGTCGTGGATGACGGACGTTCCCATCATCACGCACAGCGTGTAGCTGACGTCCTCAAGCTCGCGTGCCGTCGTCGGCACGTGCCTCTCCGCCTGAGCGATCCTCAGCGACGCGTACCGCGTCAGCAACTCCCTGACGACCTTCCGGTCCGGTACGAGCACGTAGCGCCCCTCTCTCTGTTTTCGCTGCGTATGCCCGAACCACGCGGAACCATTCACATGTTTTACGCACCCCGGGTGGAAATGACTGGAATTGATCGGTCTGTTGTCACCGGGGGATGAAACCCCCTGTCGGAGGACTCAACTCCCCCACACAGAACGGTGATTCGCCCGGCACCTCCCGCCTCGCTGCCATAGTCGAGAGCCCCTTCGGAGGTGGTTGTGAGCACAGAGGTGAGCGGGAGCACCGCGGGACGCGTCGCCGGACTGGCCTCACGCCGGGACCGGGCTCTGGCCCCGGGAGGGCCGCGCAGACGCGGGGAGTTCTCGGCGCGGGAGCGGATCGAACGGCTCGTGGACAAGGACTCCTTCACCGAGACGGGTCTGTTCGTGCGGGCCCGGCCCGCCGGCCAGGACGCCCGCCGCCCCTACGGCGACGGGGTGGTCACCGGGTACGGCACGGTCGACGGCCGCCCGGTGTGCGTGTTCGCCCAGGACTCCACGGTGTTCGGCGGCAGCATGGGCGAGGCCTTCGGGGAGAAGACCGTCGCCCTGATGGACCTCGCCCTGAAGACCGGCTGCCCGGTGATCGGCCTGAACGACTCCGGCGGCGCCCGTATCCAGGAGGGCGTCGCCGCCCTCGCCCTCTACGCCGAGCTGGTGCGCCGCAACGTCAAGGCGTCCGGGGTGATCCCGCAGCTCTCGGTCGTCCTCGGGCCGTGCGCGGGCGGCGCCGCCTACTCCCCGGCGATCACCGACTTCACGGTGATGGTGGAGGGCGCCTCGCACATGTTCGTCACCGGCCCCGACGTCATCGAGACGGTCACCGGCGAGCGCACCACCGCCGAGGAGCTGGGCGGCGCCCGCACCAGCAACACCGTCAACGGCAACGCCCACTTCCTGGCCGCCGACGAGGAGGACGCCCTCGACACCGTGCGCGACCTGCTGTCGTACCTCCCGGCCAACAACCTGGAACGGCCCCCGGAGTACGCGCCCGGGCACGCTGCGCCCGGGGCCGGGCTCGACGAGGTCGTCCCGGACCGGCTCGGTGAGGCCTACGACATGCGGGACATCCTGCACGCGGTCGTCGACGACGGTGAACTGCTCCAGGTGCAGGAGCTGTTCGCGCCGAACATCATCTGCGCCCTGGCCCGGGTCGAGGGCCGCTCGGTGGGTGTCGTCGCCAACCAGCCGCTGTGTGCCGCCGGTGTCCTCGACATCGACGCGTCGGAGAAGGCGGCGCGGTTCGTGCGGTTCTGCGACGCGTTCGGCATCCCGCTGCTGACCTTCGCCGATGTGCCCGGGTATCTGTCCGGGGTGCGGCAGGAGCAGGCCGGGATCATCCGGCGCGGCGCGAAGCTGCTGTACGCCTACGCCGAGGCGACGGTGCCCAAGGTGACGGTGGTGGTGCGCAAGACGTACGGCGGCGGATACGCGGTGATGGGCTCCAAGCATCTGGGCGCCGACGTCAACCTCGCCTGGCCCACCGCCCGTATCGCCGTGATGGGCGCCGAGGGGGCCGTGGGCGTGCTGCACCGGCGTGAACTCGCCGCGTCCGACGACCCGGAGGCGCTGCGCGCCCGGCTTCTCGCCGCGTACGAGCGCACCCACGGCACGCCGTATCTCGCCGCCGAGCGCGGCTATGTCGACGCCGTCATCGCGCCGCGCGAGACCCGGGAGCAGATCTGCCGCGCGCTGCGCGCCCTGCGCGGCAAACGCGCGCCGATGCCGGAACGCCGGCACGGCAACATCCCGCTCTGACCTCGCCCTTCCCGACTCGTGAGCCGATTCACCCCGTACGCCGATCCGCGCCGTGAGGAGCCCCGCCTGATGGACAGCCGCCGCCCCCCGCTCGCGCCCGCGTGCCCGACGCTGCCGGAGTACGTGCGGCACTGGGCCGAGACCACCCCGGACCGCCGGGCGTTCACCTTCGTCGAGCATCCGGCACAGCACTCGCGCGGCGTACACCGCACCCTGACCTGGCGCCGCCTGGACGTACGGGTGCGGGCGCTGGCCGCGCGCCTCGCCGAGCGGGCCGGGCCCGGGGACCGGGTCGCCCTGCTGTGTCCGCAGGGCACGGAGTATGTGACCGCCTTCCTCGCGGCCCTGGCCGCGGGGCTGGTCGCCGTACCGCTGTATCCGCCGGACCTGCCCGGGCACGCGGACCGGCTGGCGGGTGTGCTGGCGGACGCTCGTCCCTCGGTGGTCGTGACCACGAGCCGGGTCCAGGACGAGGTGCGGGACTTCCTCGGTTCCGACGGGCCGCGGATCGTCCTGGCGGACCAGGTGCCCGACGACGCCGCCCGCGACTGGCGGCCCGTCCCGCCGGACGCCGACGCGACGGCCTATCTCCAGTACACCTCGGGTTCGACCCGCGCCCCGGCGGGCGTGGAGATCAGCCACGGCAATGTCGTCGCCAACGCCCGCCAGGCGCTGACCGCCTACGGTGTCGACGCCGGCCCGCTGACCTGCGTGGGCTGGCTGCCGCTCTACCACGACATGGGTCTGGTGCTCAGCGTCGCGGCCCCGGTGACACGCGGGCTGCTGTCGGTCCTCATGGACCCGGCCGCGTTCCTGCACGAGCCGGTGCGCTGGCTGCGGCTGCTCGCCGCGCATCCGAACGTGGTGAGCGCCGCGCCCAACTTCGCCTACGACTACTGCGTCGCGACCGTGACCGCCGAGCAGAAGGAGGGGCTGCGGCTCGACAGGGTCACCGCGCTGATCAACGGCAGCGAGCCGGTCCGCCCGGGCACGGCCGACCGTTTCCACGCGGCGTTCTCCGGCCAGGGCCTGGCCCCGGAGACGCACTGCCCGTCGTACGGCCTGGCCGAGGCCACCGTGTTCGTCTGCGCGGCCCGGCCGGGTGAGCCGCTCACCCGGTTCGCGCTCGACCGTGAGGCCCTGGCGGCCGGGAAGGCCCTGCCCGCGCGGCCGGACGATCCCCGGGCCGTGCTGCTGGCGGGCTGTGGCACCCCGGCGGGCCAGCGGGTCCGGGTCGCCGACCCGGTGACGCGGGCCCTGTTGTCGGAGGGGGAGGTCGGCGAGATCTGGGTGCAGGGGCCGAACGTGGGACGCGGCTACTGGAACCGGGGGCCGGGGGAGGTGTTCGGCGCGGAGTTCGCGGATTCCGCGGCCGTTCCGGGCGGCTGGCTGCGCACGGGCGATCTGGGGACGGTGCTGGAGGGGCAGTTGGTCGTCACGGGGCGGTTGAAGGACCTGATCATCGTGGACGGCCGCAATCACTATCCGCAGGACGTCGAGGCGACCGCCCAGGACGCGGACCCGGCGGTGCGCCGGGACCGGCTGGCGGCGTTCGCCGTGCCGGGCGGCGCCGGTGAGGGGGTGGTGGTCGTGGCGGAGCACGCGCGGACCGCCCGCCTCGCCGAGCTCGACGTACCGGCCGTGGTGCGTGCCGTGCGCGGCGCCGTCTCCGCCCGGCACGGGCTGCGGCTCGCCGATGTGGTCCTGGTGCCGCCGGGTACGGTGCCGCGTACCTCCAGCGGGAAGGTGTCGCGGGCGCTGACCCGGGCCCGGTATCTGGAGGGTGCGTACGGCGGCCGGGCCCGGGCGGCGACGGCGGGCAGCGCGGGATGAGGCCCGTCGACGAGGGCGCGCTGCGCCGGCTCATCGCCGAGCGGCTGGCGGCCTGGTGCGGCTCGTCCCCCGAGGCCGTCCCGATGGACCGGCCCCTGGCCGACCTCGGCATGTCGTCACGGGACGCGGTCGCCCTGGCCGGTGAGCTGTCCCGGGCGACCGGGCGGCAACTGCCGCCGACCCTGCTGTGGGAGACGCCGACCGGAGAGGCGCTGGTGGCGCGGCTGTGCGGGGCAGGATCCCCGGACACCCCGGGATTGGACGCCGCGCAGGTCCCGCGAGCCGGACTGCAGAACGGTACGGCCGAGCCGGTCGCGGTCGTCGGGATCGGCTGCCGGCTGCCCGGCGGGGTGCACGGCCCGGACGACTACTGGCGGCTGCTCAGCGAGGGCGTCGACGCGATCCGGCGCGTCCCGGAGGACCGCTGGCGCGACTTCACCGCCTTCCCGCCCGCCGACGCACACCCCTACGGCGGCTATCTCGACGACATCGCCGGATTCGACGCGGACTTCTTCCGCATCACCCCGCGCGAGGCCATCGTGATGGACCCGCAACAGCGGATCCTGCTGGAGGTCGTGCAGGAGGCGCTCGACCACGCCGCCGTACCGGCCGGGTCCCTGGCGGGCACCGCCACGGGCGTGTTCGTCGGTGTCTCCGCCCCCGAGTACGGGCAGCTCACGGGCGCCGACCCGGGCGCAGTCGATCCCTGGGCGCCGGCCGGGGGCGCCCTGAGCGTCGCCGCCGGGCGGCTCTCCTATGTCCTGGACACCCGGGGGCCGAGCATGGCCGTCGACACGGCCTGTTCGTCCTCGCTGGTCGCCGTGCACCACGCCTGTGTCAGCCTGCGCACGGGCGAGAGCGACACGGCGATCGCCGCCGGGGTCAACCTGCTGCTGTCACCGGCCGTCTCGGTCGCCTTCCGGCGAGCGGGAGCCCTCGCGCCGGACGGACGGTGCAAGCCGTTCTCGGCGTCGGCGGACGGCATCGGGCGCGGCGAGGGCTGCGCGGCCGTGATCCTCAAGCGGCTCTCCGACGCCGAACGGGACGGCGACCGTGTCCTGGCCGTCGTCCGCGCCACCGCCGTCAACTCCGACGGCCGCTCCAACGGCCTCATGGCGCCCAACCCGGCCGCTCAGCAGGCGCTCCTGCGGAACGCGTACGCACGGGCGGGGCTCGCCACAGAACTCGTCGACTACGTCGAGGCGCACGGCACCGGCACCCCGCTGGGCGACCCGATCGAGGCGGGCTCACTCGGCGCGGTGCTCGGCTCCGACCGTGACCCGGACCAGCCGCTGCTGCTGGGTTCCGTCAAGGGCAACCTCGGTCATCTGGAGTCGGCGGCGGGCATCGCGGGCCTGGTGAAGACCGTGCTGGCCCTGCATCACGACAGCCTCCCGCCCTCGCTGCACTGTGCGGAGGGCAGTTCCCTCTCCGATGACCGGCTGCGGATGGTGACCGAGCCGGAGCCCTGGCCGCGCTACGGCGGCACCGCTGTCGCGGGGGTGTCCGGGTTCGGCTTCGGCGGCACCAACGCGCATGTGGTGCTGGAGGAGGGGCCGCCCGGACTGGTCCCGACCCGGTCGGCCGAGGAGCCCGCGGCCTACCTGCACCTGCTCTCCGACCTCGACGCCGAGCGCCTGAGCGACACGGCGGGCCGTCTGGCCGACTGGCTGCGCGACAGCGCCGCGCACCCCGCCGACGTGGCCCGGACCCTGGCGGGGCGGACGGGCCGGGGTCCCGTACGGGCCGCCGTGACCGCCCGGGAGCGTACCGAACTGGCCTCTGCCCTGGGGGCGTTGGCGACAGGGCAGCCGGACGCGCGGGTGGTGACCGGGGACCGCGACCGCGTCGGGCCCGGCACTGTGTGGGTCTTCTCCGGGTACGGCAGCCAGTGGCCCGGCATGGGACGCAGGCTGCTGGCCGAGGAACCCGCGTTCGCCGCCGCCGTGGAGAAGCTCGACCCGCACCTCGCACCGGAGTGCGGCCTGTCCCTGTACGACCACCTGTCGTCCGGTGCCGGCCTCGACCGACTGGAGGTCGCCCAACCCGTCCTGTTCGGGCTGCAACTGGCGCTGGCGGAGCTGTGGCGTTCGTACGGGGTGGAGCCCGCGGCGGTGATCGGCCACTCCATGGGCGAGGTGGCGGCGGCCGTGTGCGCGGGCGCGCTGGACGTGGCGGACGGGGCGCGGGTCATCGCCGTACGGGCGCGGCTGCTGAGCGGGCTGAGCGGCGGCGCGATGGCCGTGGTGGACCTGGACGATGCCGAACTGGACTCCCTGGAAGGGGACTTCCCGGGTGTGCATGTCGCGGTGCACTCCTCACCCCGGCAGAAGGTCGTCACGGGAGAGGAAGCGGCGGTGGCCGGGCTCGTGCGCCGGTTGGAGGGGCAGGGCCGGGCGGCGCGGGCCATGCGGGTCGTCGGTGCCGGGCACTCGCCCCAGGTGGACCCGCTGCTGCCGGAGCTCGTCGACGCGCTGGCCGGTATCCGGGGGCGGCAGCCGCGTGTCCCCGTCTACTCCACCGTCCTCGACGACCCGTGCGGCGACTGCGGGTTCGGCGCGGACCACTGGGCGGCCAACCTGCGGCGGCCCGTGCGGCTGGACCGGGCGCTGGCCTCGGCCGCGGCCGACGGCCACACGGCGTTCGTCGAGATCTCGCCCCATCCGGTCCTGACGGGGGCCGTCGCCGACTCCGTTCCCGGCGCCCTCGCCCTGGCCACCCTGCGCCGGGACGCCGACGGTTCGGAGGCGTTCGCGGGACAGCTCGGCGCCCTGTACGTCGCGGGCGGGCGGCTGCCCGTGCCGCCCGGCCGGGTCGTCGACCTGCCCCTGCCCCGGTGGCGGCACATACGGCACTGGTGGACGGACGGCCGGGCACACCCCGAGCCGGTCACGGAGGATCCTCCCGTCGAAGTCGCCGAGCCCGCTTCGGTCCTAGCCCGGCTGACCCGGCACATCGCCGCCGTCACCGGCCACCCGCCCGCCCGTGTCGCCCCGGGCACCGCGCTGGCCGACCTGGGCCTGGACTCGCTGATGGCCGTCCGCGTCCGTACCGCGGTGGAGCGCGAGTTCGGCATCGCGCTGCCCCTGCGCGACCTGTTCGCCGCCGTCACCGTCGAGGACGCCGCCGCCCGGATCCGGCAGGCCCTCCCCCGCGAGGACACCCCGCTGCGCCCGCTGCGTGCCACCGGTTCACGGCCCCCGCTGTTTCTCGTCCACGCCGCGGGCGGCCCGGTCGCCGTCTACCGCACGCTCGCCGAACGGCTCGGGGACGACCGGCCGGTGTACGGGCTGGAGCGGATCGAGGAGGCCCGGACCGTGCCGGAGAAGGCGCGGCGCTACGCCGAGGCGATCAACGCCGCTCACCCCGACGGGCCGTGTGTGCTGGGCGGCTGGTCCTTCGGCGGCTTCGTCGCCCAGGAGACCGCGCGGCAGCTGACCGCCGCGGGGCGGGAGGTGCCGCTGGTCGTGCTGATCGACTCCGTACGCCCGCTCCCCCGGCCGGGACTGACACGGGCCGATCGGATCCGGGCGCATGTCGAGGGCTTCGCCCGCCACGTCGCCGACACCTGGGGCGTGCGGCTGGAGTTGCCGTACGACGAGCTGGTGGCCCTGGACGACGACGGGGCCCGTATCGACACCGTGCTGCGGGCTCTGAGCGAGGCCGCCGATGTGCCGGCCGCCGCGCTGGAGCATCAGCGGGCCTCCTATCTGGACCTGGGCATCGGGGAGTCGCACCGGCCCGGGGACCACGACGGGCCGGTGGTCCTCTACCGGGCCACCGAGCCCGCGCCGCACACCGTGCGCGACCCGGCGTACGAGCGGGACGACGAGGCGCTGGGCTGGGACGAGGTGTGCCCGCGCCTGGAGGTCGTGCCGGTGCCCGGTCACCATCTGTCGCTGCTCGATCCGCCGCACGTCGACGAGATCGCCGCCCATCTGAGCCGGGTGCTCGCCGAGCGGGCCCCCTGATACCGGAACCCGAGGAGCCGCCATGTCCGACCTGTCGCCGAAGCCCGCCGCCGGAGTGTCCCGGCGCACCGTCGCCAGAGCGACGGCCGCCGCCGGTCTCGCCGCACTGTTCGGGGCCGCGAGCGGCACGGCCCGTGCCGGGGCGGCCACCCGGCTCGGGCCGCGCACGCTGGACGTGTCCGTGCCCTCCGCCGCACTCGGCCGCAGCGCGCCCGTCCGGCTGATCCTGCCGTCGGACTTCGGTACGCGGCCGGAGCGGAGGTACCCCGTGCTGTATCTGCTGCACGGCGCTCACGACGACTACACGTCCTGGACCCGCGAGACGGACATCGAGGCCTTCACCGAGGACCGCGGCCTGATCGTGGCGATGCCGGACGCGGGCCCCACCGGCATCCCCACGGTGTGGCGCGGCGGCCCCGACTACGAGACCTTCCAGGTCGAGGAGGTGCCGGCGCTGCTCGCCCGGGACTACCGGGCCTCCGGAGTGCAGGCGGTCGCCGGGGTCTCCACCGGCGGCTACGGCGCGATGGCCCACGCGGCCCGCCACCCTGGCGCGTTCAAGGCCGCGGCCTCCTACAGCGGCATCCTCGACACCACCGCCCCCGGTGTTCCCGCCATCATGGACGCCATCGTGGCCCGGGAGAACCTGCCGGCCCAGTCCCTGTGGGGTCATCCGCTGCTCAACGCCCTGACCTGGCGCGACTTCAACCCGCGGACCCGCGCCACCGGGCTGCGCGGCACCGCCCTGTACGTCTCGCAGGGCAGCGGAGTGGGCCCGGGCAGCGGCGATCCGCTGCCCGGGGTGCTGGAGAGCGCCCTGTGGCCCTCGGCCCAGGGCTTCGCCGGGGCGCTGGCCCTGCTGGGCATCCGGGCCACCACGCACTTCTACTCGGGAGGAGGACACGACTGGCCCTACTGGAAGCGGGAGTTCACCGCCTCGTGGCCGATGCTCGCCCCCGCACTGGGCGTGCCGGAGTGACGGGGGTGCCGTCGGGGCACGGAACGGAGCGGAGGGGACGTCCGTCCAACACAGGACTTCCCGCTCGTCCCACCGGCAACAGCCCGCGGGTGAGCCGCTTCCGGTCGAAAGGAGTGTCCGTGATGGCCGTGCCCACCCCGCACGGCGTGCCGGACCGTCCCGGCACGCCGCCGGTGCCGCCCGAGCTCGCGGAGCTGCTGCGCGCCCAACTGGCCGCCGTCGCCGACCTGGTGGAGGAAGAGGTCTGCCGTCAGGTTCCCGAGTACGCGCGTCCCGCCGACGGGACGTACCGCAGGAATCTGCGGTCCGGGGTGGTGCAGGCGCTCACCCTGTTCGTCGACCACATCGCCGATCCGCGCGATGACGGGGGCGCGATCGCGGCGACGTACTACGAACTGGGGCGCGGCGAGGCTCTGGAGGGCCGCAGCCTGGACGCGTTGCAGTCCGCGCTGCGGGTGGGCGGACTGCACGCCTGGCGGCTGATGGGCTCCACTGCGGAGCAGCTGGGCCTCGACTCCACCGTCGTCGCCGCGCTCGGTGAGCTGGCGTTCCGGACCGTGCACGAGGTCGCCCAGGCGGCAGCGGCCGGCTACGCGGAGGCCCAGCTGCGCAGCACCGACGAGCTGGAGCGGCGCCGCAGGCGGTTGCTGGACCTGCTGCTGGAGGACGGTCCGGTGGCGCTGGAGGCCGTGCAGGATCTGGCCCACGGCGCGCGCTGGCCGGTGCCCCGGACGGTCGCCGTGGTGGCGCTCGCGGCGGCGCCGGACCGGCGGGAGGAGGACCGGCCGCTGGCGGCGGCGGGCGCGCTGGTGGACATGGAGTCCCGGCCGCCGCGCATGCTGGTGCCCGACCCGGACGGCTCGGGCCGCTTCGGCCGGGCGTTCACGCTCGCCCTGCGCGGCCGGCCCGCCGCGATCGGCCCGACGGTGGCGGTCACGGAGGCGGCGCGATCGCTGCGCCTGGCCACCAGGGCGCTCGGGCTGATGGGGCGTGGCATCCTGCCCCGCCAGGGCGTGGAGCACTGCTCCGACCATCTGTCGACCCTGCTGCTGTACGGCGACGAGCCGCTGCTGGAGCGGCTTCAGGCGCGGGTCATGGCGCCGCTCGACGCGGTATCGGCGGGGCAGCGCGAGCGGCTCGCCGAGACACTGCTGGCCTGGCTGCTCAGCGGCAGCAATGTGCCGGACGTGGCCGCGCGGCTGCACATCCACCCGCAGACGGTCCGCTACCGCCTGCGCCAGCTGGAGAAGCTGTTCGGGGACGCCCTGCACGATCCGGGCACCCGCCTCGATCTCATTCTCGCGTTGCGCGCGGAATCGCTGCACACACCGCAGAACTGACTGCCGCATTCGGCGTCGTACTCAATCGGCGACAAAAAACAGCGGGGATTCCATAATCCCGTCCATAACTCCCGGCAGGCGAAAGCGAATACGTTCGGGCCGTCCTTTTTCGCAGGCGCTTCACGCGCCTCACACGCGGAGGATCCCCCATGCGTATCCGTTTGTGTCTCGCCGCGCTCTCGCTGGCCGGCGGGGCCGGGCTCGCCACCCTCTCGGCTCCCCCGGCCTCGGCCGCGGCCTGCTCCGACGTGGAACTCGTCTCGGCACGCGGCACCTTCGAGCCCGGGACGCTCGGCTTCATCGTCGGCGACCCGGTGCTTTCCGCGCTGCAGAAGAAAGCAGCGGGCAAAAACCTGACCAGCTACAAGGTGAACTATCCAGCCGACCTCTCCCCGACGTCGGCGGCGCAGGGCAATCTGGACCTGGTGAACCATGTGAAGAGCCAGGCCGCCGCCTGCCCGAACCAGAAGTTCGTTCTCGTCGGCTATTCGCAGGGCGCGAACGTCGTCGACAACTCGATCGGCATCAGCAGCGCGGGCGCGGTCGTCGGCAGCCCCATCGTGGCCACACTGCCCGCCGCGGTCGAGCCGAAGGTCGCGGCGGTGCTGCTGTTCGGCAACCCGATCCGGGCCCTCGGCAAGAGCGTCACCGGCACCTACCAGAGCCGCACCCTGGACCTCTGCGCCCAGGGCGACCCCGTCTGCGAGAACGGCGGGGGTGACGTCGGGGCGCATCTGAGCTACCGCGACGACGCCGACGCGGCCGCCACGTTCGCCGCGGCCAGGCTCTGAGGCAGGCCAGGCTCTGAGCCTCACCGGCACATCAAGGGGCCCGGGAGGATCTCCTCCCGGGCCCCGTTTCCGGTGTCTAGCGGGGTGACCGGGCGAACCCGGCGAGGCTGGTGGAGACGATCTCGGGACCGCCGTCGTTCTGCGTGGGCGCGGCGGTCAGCACGTCGAGGTGCTGATAGCCGTCGGCGACCACGGGGTGCAGCTCCGGCGGCACCCGGCCGGCCAGCAGTCCCTCACCGGCGAGGACGGTGAGCACCGGGTTGGCGGTGAGCCCGCCCGGATGGACGACGAGCTTCTTCACCTGCGGCGAGGTGGAGAGCTGGATGTCCGTGACCAGCTTGGTCGGGAAGTACTGCTCGGTGAAGTCCAGCGGCTGCTCGGCGAGGCTGCGGGCCAGTTGCCGAATGTCGGTGACCTCCTCGCCCGCACCGGTGAACGGGGTGCCGTCGGCCGACCGGTAGCCGGGGTCGTCGGGGTCGCCGACGCGGTCGTAGTTGCGCCAGGTGTAGAGGGGGCCCTCGGGCCGGTCCGGGATGGCCTTGTACGCGGTGCCGTAGAGACCGGGCTGCTGCGCACCGCCGTTGGCGACGGGGAAGCTCTTGTCGGCGATGGGCCCGCCGTCGAAGAAGCCGACGCTGGTCTGCAGGAACGCCAGCGGTACGGAGTTGTCGTCCAGCAGCGCCCCGAGCACCGCCCCGTTGGTGAGCCGGAAGTCCTTCACGGACGGCGAGCCGCTGAGGAACGCGGCGGTGTCCTTGGCGAACAGGAAGCGGTTGGTGGCCTCGATGTTGAGGTTGGAGGGCAGATAGCTCGGCAGGTCGGCCTCACCCTCCAGATCGTTGAGGGCGCCGAGGCCCGCGATGCCGAGCAGCATCATGGTCTCGGGGTTGAGCAGCACCGGCGCGGACAGCGTGCGAGACAGCAGTCCGCTGTCCAGTCCGGCCTGGACGACGCCGTAACCGAGGCCGATGTCGGGCAGGTTGGTGTCGTCGGGCAGGTTGCCGCTGAGGTCGGCGAGCGACGTGGAGACGGTGGTGTCGAGGGCGAAGTAGCCGGCGCACTGGTTGTACCCGGCGTCCGCCGTGGTGGCCCGGTTTCCGTCGAAGTCGGCGGCGGCGAAGTACCCGGTGACGACACCGCCCAGCGAGTGCCCGCCGCACAGCACCTTCCGCTTGCGCTGCGCCTGGTCGGGCAACTCGGCGGTGAGCAGGTCGTACTGGTCCCGTACGGTCTGCTCGATCCCGAGCTTCGCCATCCAGCCCAGTTCTCCGTTGCCCGCGTAGCCGCCGAAGGTCCGGCCGTCGACCTGCTTGCCCCGGTAGTAGTAGTCGACGGCGCTGTGCTGGTCGCCGGAGGCGATGCCGGTGTGGTCCTCCAGACAGTTGGAGCGCCGGTCCAGCGCCCAGAACTCGATGGGCGCGCCCTGCTCGGCGGCCCTGGCCACGGTGTTGCGGGCGACGCTGTCGAACGCCCCGGCACCTTCCAGGATGCCGGGCTGGGCGATGAGGATCCGGTCCGCGCCGGCCGACTCGGCGGGCCCGCCTGCCGAGCGGTAGCGCAGATACGACAGCCAGTCACACGCGGCCGGACGAGGCCCGGCCGACTCCGGCAGCGGCACCTTCACCCGTACGACCGACTCGGTCACCCCGGTGACGGGGGACGTCGACGCGACCGGCGTCTCGGTTCGCGCCCCGTCGGCCCGGGCGCCCGGGGCGGCGGCCGTGAGTGTCCCGGCGGTCAGCAGTACCGCGAGCGCGGCACCGCGCCACTTCCCTCTGCTCCTGCGGTTCATGTCCATGCCACGGACGCTAGGGCGGTGGCGGGAGGGCCCTCAGGGGGTGCTGACGAGAATTCAGTTTCCCGGTCGCGCCTTGTCACCGGCGCACAGCGCACCCGGCATCGAGACCTCGGGACCCCGGTCCGTACCGGTTCGTCCCGCGAATGGTCCAGGCCGAGCTGCGAAACGGCGTTTTCGGGAGCATGGTGGGGCTATGGACGGTCAACCCCCCGTGGTCGTGCAGCCGCCCGCGTCGGACGGCGGACGGCTGGTGACCATCCACGGCGAGCGCATGGGCGTCGCCTACAGCCTGTTCGACGTGCTGGACCTCCTGCACCGCGAGGGCCTGCCCACCCATGACACGGCCGTCGACGACACCGAGCTGATCGAGTGGCGCGGCGGAGGCCCGTACGACTGGAACAGCGGGGAGCCCGGGTCCGACGAGGCGTGAGCTTCGGGGCGATACCTGAAGGCACTGCCCCGGACGGCCCGGATTTCGGACAGCACTCCGCCTAGTCCGACCCTGGTTCCGCCTCTGCCCCCTCGGCCAGCCGGTCGCGCTGGGCGGGCGTCAGGGCGAGGTCCGCCGCGGCGAGGTTCTCCTCCAGGTGCTCGATCCGGGCCGTACCGGGGATCGGCAGGACGACCGGTGCGCGGTCGAGGAGCCAGGCGAGCGCGACCTGCGTGGGTGTGGCCCCGAGGTCGGCCGCCACGGCGGCGATCTCGGCCTGGGCCCCCGCCTTCCCCCACGCCACGGGCCGCCACGGCAGGAAGGCGATACCGGCCGCCGCGCATGCCGCGAGTACGGGCTCGTGCTCCCGGTCGAGGAGGTTGTAGCGGTTCTGCACGCTCACGACGTCGACGATCTGCCGCGCCTCGGCCAGCTCGGCGACGGTGACCTCCGACAGCCCGATCCGTCCGACCAGGCCCTCGGTCTGCAGCTCCCGCAGCGTGCCGAGCTGGTCGGCGAGCGGTGTGTCGGGGTCGATCCGGTGCAGCTGGAGCAGTTCGATCCGCTCGACCCGCAGCCGGCGCAGCGCCTGCTCGACCTGGGCGCGCAGGATCCCGGGCCGTCCGTCGTACTTCCACTCGCCGCCCGGGCCGGTCCGCGCGACACCGACCTTGGTGGTGATCAGCAGCCCCTCCGGGTAGGGGTGCAGCGCCTCGGCGAGCAGTTCCTCGTTGGCTCCCTCGCCGTACAGATGCGCCGTGTCGATCAGGGTGACGCCCAGCTCCACGGCCCGCCGGGCGACCGCGAGGGCGTTCTCCCGGTCGGGCCCGGGCTCGGTCGGCAGATGCATGGCTCCGAAACCGAGCCGGCGCACGTCCAGATCCCCGCCGATGCGGAACATGGTCGATGTCATGAGCTGTCGCCGCCCCCTCCGCTCAAAGGCCAACGCTAACAACTCGGTTGCCGACCACCGCGGCTTTTCGGCACCCGCCCCGCGCCCCGCTCCCCCGCCCCCTGCGCGGCGCGCTCGGCGAGCCGTTGTCAGTGCCCGGCGCTACGCTGCGCGCACATGACCCTTTTGTCCCTCCGGGAGGTTCACATGGTCACGCGCCTCAATCCGTACCTCACCTTCAACGGCGAAGCCCGGCAGGCGATGGAGTTCTACAAGGAGGTCTTCGGCGGCAGCCTCACCCTCAACAGCTATGGCGACTTCGGCCAGGCGGACGCCCCGAACGCCGACAAGATCATGCACGGCATGCTGGAGACCACCAGCGGCTTCACCCTGATGGGCGCCGACAACCCGCCCGGTATGGAGTCCGCGCCGGGCAACCCCTTCTCCGTGAGTCTGAGCGGCGACGACGACGCCGAGCTGCGCGGCTACTGGGAGAAGCTGTCGGAGAACGGCTCGGTGTCGGTGCCGCTGGAGAAGCAGATGTGGGGCGACGAGTTCGGCATGTGTACGGACCGCTTCGGCACCCCGTGGATGGTCAACATCGGCAGAACGGAGAGCTGAGCGGGACCGGCCGGGGCAAGCCGGCTACTCCGTCCGCGCCGGGCCGCTCGTCCCCCGTATCACCGGCTTCGGGTCCAGCACCGCCTCGCGCGGCTGCGGTTCCCCGTCCTCCAGTCGCTCGACGGCGAAGCGGACGGCGTGTTCGGCCATCCGGGTCGCATCCTGACGGACCGTGGTCAGGCCGATCGGCGTCAGATGGGAGAGGTGGCTGTCGTCGTGGCCGACGACGGACAGATCGCGCGGCACCTCGATGCCCGCCCGGGTGAGGGACATCAGCAGGCCCATCGCGCAGCGGTCGTTGCCGGCGAGGACCGCCGTCGGCAGCGGCTGCCCGCTGTCGCGCTCGGCCAGGAGCAGCAGGCCGGTCTCGACACCGGAGCCCTCGGTGTGACGGCCGGGAATCACCCGGGCCTCGGCCTCCAGGCCGTGGCGGCGCATCGCGGCGCGGTAGGCACGCCGCCGCTCCGCCGAACCGGGACCGCGTCCGCCGTCGATGTGCACGATCCGGCGGTGCCCCAGCTCCACCAGATGGTCCATGGCCTGCCGGACGCCCTTGCCCTCGGCGGAATGGACGAAGTCGACATGGGCCTGGGGCACGCGGCGGCTGACCGAGACCGTGAGCGTGCGCTGCCCGAGTTCGCCGAGGTATTCGGGCTGGGCGTCCGGGCCGAGCAGGATCACCGCCTCGCAGCGGTGGCTGAGCAGCGCCTCGACCGCCTTGGCCTCGCTGCGCCCCTGGGTGGCGCCGGAGAGCGGGACGTCGTATCCGAGCCGCTCGGCCTCGGGACAGATGCCGGTGATGAGATCCGTGTGGAAGGTCTGGTGCACGGCGAACATCACGCCGAGCGTGCGACTGCGGCCGCGGGCCGGCAGCCGGGCCGCGCTGTCGGGCCGGTAACCGATCTCGTCGGCCACGCGCAGGACCCGCGCAATCTTTCGCGTCGGTCTCTCGGGTACCCTCCGCCCGGCCATCGACAGGTAAGGAGCGGCCATGGACGTCAGGGATGACACGACAGCAGCCTCGAACCCGGCCCCGGCCCCGGCCGGCGGCGTCGCGGACGAGAGCCCGCCCGCGGTCTCCCGGCGGCTGCGGATGATCACCATCATCGCCACGTTCGGCGGTCTGCTCTTCGGCTACGACACGGGCGTCATCAACGGCGCCCTGCCCTATATGACCGACGACCTCGGCCTGACCCCGGTCACCGAGGGCATGGTCACCAGCTCGCTGCTGCTGGGTGCCGCGCTGGGCGCGGTGACCGGCGGCCGGTTGTCGGACGCGCGCGGAAGGCGGCACAACATCCTGCTGCTGGCCGTGCTGTTCTTCGTCGGCGCGCTCGGCTGCACGCTCGCCCCGACGACCGAGGTGATGATCGTGGCGCGGTTCGTGCTCGGTCTCGCGGTCGGCGGCGCCTCGGTGACCGTGCCGGTGTATCTCGCGGAGGTGTCGCCCGCCGAGCGGCGCGGTGCTCTCGTCACCCGGAACGAGCTGATGATCGTCTCCGGTCAGCTGCTGGCGTTCACGTCCAACGCGATCATCGCGCGGCTCGGCGGCGAGTCCGGCGGTGTGTGGCGCTGGATGCTGGTCATCGCCACCCTGCCGGCGGTGGTGCTCTGGTTCGGGATGCTGGTGATGCCGGAGAGCCCGCGCTGGCTGGCCTCCCAGAGCCGCTTCGGCGAGGCCCTCGACGTCCTCAAGCAGGTGCGGTCCCAGGCCCGGGCCGAGGCCGAGCTGAAGGAGGTCTCCGCGCTCGCCGTCAAGGACGAGCGGGAGAAGCTCGGCGGCTGGCAGGACATCAAGAGCACACCGTGGGTGCGCAAGCTGATGTTCGTCGGGTTCGGCATCGCGATCGTGCAGCAGATCACCGGCGTCAACACGATCATGTACTACGGCACGCAGATCCTCACCGACGCCGGTTTCACCGCCGACAGCGCGCTGACGGCGAACATCGCCAACGGTGTGATCTCGGTGCTGGCCACCTTCGTCGGCATCTGGCTGCTCGGGCGGGTCGACCGCCGCCCGATGCTGATGACCGGCCAGCTCGGCACGACCGTCGCCCTGTTGCTGATCGGCGTGTTCTCCCTCGTGCTGCCCTCCGGTGATCCGCGGGCGTTCGCGGTGCTCGCCATGACGGTCACCTTCCTCGCCTTCCAGCAGGGCGCGATCTCGCCGGTGACCTGGCTGATGCTGTCGGAGATCTTCCCGATGCGGATGCGCGGCTTCGGCATGGGGGTCGCGGCCGTGGTGCTGTGGCTGACCAACTTCGTGATCGGCCTGGTCTTCCCGTCCCTGGTCTCCGGCATCGGGATATCCAGCACCTTCTTCCTGTTCGTGGTGGCGGGCCTGCTCTCCCTCACCTTCGTGAAGCTGTACGTCCCCGAGACCAGGGGCCGCACCCTCGAGACCCTCGAGGCGGAGCTTCGGGCGCGCTTTTCCTGAGCGAGGTCGACTGGGACACCTTCGGCGTTCATGCCCGACCGGATGCGGAAGGAGCTCGCCGCGTAGGAACCGGGGTCGTGAGGACGACGAGCTGCCGGGTGGCCCTGGTCATCGCGACATAGCGGTCGACCGCTCCTTCGACGCCGGTGCCGAAGTCCTCCGGGTCGACGAGGACGACCAGATCGAACTCCAGCCCCTTCGACAGCTCCGGGGTCAGCGACCGGACGCGGGAGGAAGAGGGCCGGAACGCGGGATCGCCGATGACACAGGCGATCCCCTCGGCGTGGGCGGCCAGCCAGGTGTCGAGGACCGAGTGCAGCTCCGCGGCGGCTCCGTGGACGACGGGGACGCCGCCGCTGCGGATGGAGGTCGGCACGTTGGCGTCCGGGAGCACGGTGCGGATGACCGGCTCGGCCTCCGTCATGATCTCCTCCGGCGTGCGGTAGTTGATGCTCAGGGAAGCCAGGTCGATCCTGCCGAACCCGACCCGTTCCAGCCGCTCCCGCCATGACTCCGTGAAGCCGTGCCGGGCCTGGGCGCGGTCCCCGACGATGGTGAAGCTCCGGGACGGGCAGCGCAGCAGCAGCATCTGCCATTCCGCGTCGGTCAGTTCCTGGGCCTCGTCCACGACGATGTGCGCGAAGGGGCCGGTGAGCACGTCCGGTTCGACGGTGGTCAGTTCGGCCTCGTTGACCAGGCTGACCTGGGCGTCCTCGCCGCGCAGCATGGACACCAGGCCTTCGCCCTCGTCACCGTCGGCGCCCGAGTTGGCCGTGGCCTCGATCAGGGTGTCGACGACCCGCGCCATGTGCTCGCGCTGGCCGGCGAGGACGGCCTTGTTCCGGCGCCCCCGCCTGGCCGCCTCCGGGTCGCCGAGCCGCTGCCGTGCGGCGTCCAGGATCGGCAGGTCGGAGACCGTCCAGGCCCGGGCGTCCGCGCGCTGCAGCGTGCGGACCTCGTCGCGGCTCAGCCAGGGCGCGCACATCCGCAGATAGGCGGGCACCGACCACAGGTCCGACACGAGGTCGGTCGCTTCGAGCAGCGGCCAGGCGCGATTGAAGGCCGTGAGCAGTTCCCTGTTCCGCGACAGCGATCTGCGCAGGAGGTCCGTCGACACGTCGCCGTCGTGCTTGTCCTCGATGATCGTGAGCAGTTCCTCCCAGACCTGCTCACGCGCCTCGTTGTGCGGGGTGCCGGGTTCCGCCGCCGCGAAGGCCACGGCCCAGTCGCGGGCGCCGAGGTGGACGTCGTTCCAGTGGGTCGTGACGGTCATCGGCTCGGTGGGCGGCTCCTCGTAGAACGCGACGGCCTTCTCGATGGCCCTCACCATGTCCGCGGTCGACTTCAGGCGGGCCACGTCCGGGTCGGTCTCGGTCCCGGCCGTGGCTCCCTCGTCGACGAGGTCCCGCAGGACGCAGGTCTGTACGCCCTCCTCGCCGAGGCCGGGCAGGACGTCGGAGACGTAGGACAGGTAGGGCCGGTGCGGGCCGACGAAGAGCACGCTGCCCCGGCGGTGCTGTCCGAGGCGCGGGTCGGAGTAGAGGAGGTAGGCGGAGCGGTGCAGGGCGACGACGGTCTTGCCGGTGCCCGGGCCGCCGTCGACGACGAGGGCGCCGCGGGAGCCCGCGCGGATGATGGCGTCCTGGTCGGCCTGGATGGTGCCGAGCACGTCCCGCATCCGGGGCGAGCGGTCGGTGCCCAGGCTGGCGATGAAGGCGGACTGGTCGTCGAGCGCGGCGTGCCCGGAGATGCCGTCCGCGGTGAACACCTCGTCCCAGTAGTCGCCGATCCGGCCGCCGGTCCAGCGGTATCGGCGGCGGCTGGCCAGGCCCATGGGGTCGGCGTGGGTGGCTCCGAAGAAGGGCTCGGCGGCGGGGGAACGCCAGTCGACCAGGAGCCGGCGGCCCTCGCCGTCCGTGAGGCCGAGGCGTCCCACGTACACGGGATCGGAGTCGTCGGCGCCGACCATGTGCCCGAGGCACAGGTCCAGTCCGAAGCGGCGCAGTGTGCGCAGCCGGCCGGTGAGCCGGTGGATCTCCGCGTCCCGGTCCATCGCCTGCCGGCCCGTGCCGCCGGGTGCCCGGCGCTCGGCCTCCAGCCGGCCGGACACCTCGGCGATCGACTGCTCCAGGCACGCGGCGACGGCGGCGAAGTGCCGCTCGTCCCCGGCGATCAGCGCGGGGTCGGCCTTGTGGGCGAGGCGGTCGGGAAGAGCGAACGCGCTCGTGGTCAGGGGGGTCACGTCATGCTCCCGTTTGCGCAGGTCCTGGGCTTAGGCCGGACAGTTTGCGGCATGGAGGGGGCCTTGCCGCAAGACCCCCTGTGCGCTATAAGTTGAGAGTGGCAAGGAGACAGCTCCTTGCCTTTCTTTTTGTCCGGCCCTCCCGGTCGTCGGTCCATTCCCTGTGGCACTCTCTTCGTTCAGGCACCGTGGAGAGGCGGCGGTATGCGGATAGGACTGCTGGGCACCGGACCGTGGGCGCAGATGGCCCACGCACCCGCACTGAGCCGGCACGGAAAGCTGGACTTCGCCGGTGTGTGGGGCCGCCGTCCCGAGGCCGCGAAGGAGCTGGCCGAGCTGCACGGCGTGCGCGCGTACGACGACGCCGACGAACTGTTCGCCGATGTGGACGCGGTCGCCGTGGCGCTGCCTCCCCAGGTGCAGGCGGACCTGGCCGCGCGGGCGGCCCGGGCCGGGTGCCATCTGCTGCTCGACAAGCCTCTCGCGCCGACGGTGGAGCAGGGGCGGGCCGTGGTCGAGGCCGTCGAGGAGGCGGGGGTCGCCTCGGTCGTGTTCTTCACGACCCGCTTCCAGCCGGAGCCGGAGGCGTGGATCGCCGAACAGGCGGGAGTGCCGGGCTGGTTCACGGGGCGGGCGCAGTGGCTCGGGGCGGTGTTCACCAGCGAGAGCCCCTTCGCGACGCCGTGGCGGCGGGAGAAGGGCGCCCTGTGGGACGTCGGGCCGCACGCCCTGTCCGTGCTGCTGCCGGTACTCGGCGACGTACGGCGCGTGACGGCCGCCGCCTACGGTCCCGGGGACACGGTGCATGTCGTCCTCGACCATGCCGTCGGCGCATCGAGCACCCTCACCCTGAGCCTGACAGCCCCGCCCGCCGCCGCCGGTGCCGCGGTGGAGTTGCGGGGAGAGGCCGGGGTCGCCGTCCTGCCGGAGAGCTCCGACGGAGCGGTGCCCGCCCTGATGCGGGCCGCGGACGCCCTGCTCACCGCGGCCCGCACCGGTCGTCCGCACGCCTGCGACGCGGCCTTCGGCCTCCGTGTCACGGAGATCCTCACGGCGGCCGACGACCTGCTGAACGGCGGCGCACGCTAGTGCGCGTCGCCGCCGAACACCTGCCTACACCGGGTGGAAGTTGAGCCGTTCCTTGACCACCGGGTACCCGGCCTTGGCGAAGTTCGCGGCCATGGGGAAGTTCCCCTGGTCCGTGGCCGCGGCGACGAACTCCGCGCCCTGTTCGACCAGGAAGCGGGTGCACTCGACCAGGAGGTCGTAGGCGTAGCCGCGGCCCCGCTGGTCCGGCAGGACCCCGATGAAGCCGATGCAGGGGCCCGACGGGTTGTGGGCCGGGATGTGGATGCCGGCCGGCTCGCCCTCCGGGGTGTAGGCGACCTGCCACCATGCGCGTGGCGAGGGGCACCAGTGGAAGAAGTCGAGTTCCTCCTGGGCCGCCCGGTCGAGTCCGCCCTCCTCGATGGCCTTCAGCGCGTGCGCGTCCAGGGTGACGGCGTGGATCCGGCGCAGCGCGTCGAAGAACACGGCGTCGTCCGGTTCGGGGCGGAACACCAGGCGGCCGGGGCGTTCGGGCAGGCCGTGCTCGGGGGTCCAGCGGTACTGCAGGCGTTCGACCAGGAGCTCGTAGCCTGCGTTTCGTGCGGCGGTGAAGCGGGTCTCGGCGGCGGTGCGCAGGGCCGGGGTGTCGCGCCAGCCGACGGGCAGGTTCAGTTCGAGTTCCACCTGCCAGGGCGCGGTGCGCAGGAGTGCGGCGCCCGCTTCCTCCTCGCCTTCCGCCACGTCGAACCAGTTGAGGCTGAGGGGCTCGGTGTCGTCGGGTCCGCCCCACCAGGCACCGCGGGCGACGACCTCGCCGTCGCGCAGGGCCACCCGCTTCCAGTCGGGGCGGTGCAGGGTCCGCTGGTGCACCTCACGGGCGCCCAGCGGGTCGGGCAGGGTGTCGAAGAGTTCGGCGTCGCTCGCGTCGAGCGCGCGGATGACCACGTCGGTCATGGACTTCCTCCGGGAAGCGTGCTGCGAGGAGCGCTCCCGGTCAGGTCGGTCGAGACACGCCGGGGACGGGGAGCAGGGAGCGCTGGAACGGTGTGAACTGCACGGCTCTGCCCTCCTTCCACGGGTCTCGGGGCGTGGCGCGCCACACGCTACGGGGCCACCGGCGGACCGTCCACCGAATTATCGGCTCGGCTCGAGTGGCCCCCGGGCCTGACCGACGACGACGCCCGGCCGGGGCTCGCGCCCTTGCGGCCGGCCGTGGGGCGTCCGTGCGGGCCCGGCGTGCGGCGCCCGGTCGGGCGTAGCAGCGTGGTGGTGTGAGCAGTGTGCGCGGCCGGCTGTCGCGCCGGGACCGGGACCGGCGCGGCTGGCTGCGCGGCGCGCCCCCGCCGGGCTGGGCGCGGGTGCTGCCGTCCGCGCTGCTGGCGGGGGTGTGCGCGGCGGAGCTGATCAGTCCGGAGCCGCTCGACATCGGCTTTCTGCTGGGTGCCATCCCGCCGCTGGCCGTGCTCGCGCACGGGCCGGTGGCGACGGCCGTGCTGGGCGCTCTGGTGGTGGTCGTGCTGACCATCCCGGTCTTCAGCCTGAACGACCCGGGCAGCACCGATTTACTGACCGTGTGCTTCGTGGCGGTGCTGAGTGTGCTGCTGTCGTTCGTCCGCAGTCGGCGTGACGCGCAGCTGGTCACCGAAAGGGCTGTCGCCGAGGCCGCGCAGCGGGCCGTCGTGCCGCCGCTGCGGGAGCGGGTCGGGCCGGTGCGGTGTGCGGGGCTGTACCGGGCCGCGCAGAGCGGGACGCTGGTCGGGGGCGACTTCTTCGACGTACGGGCGGGTCCCTACGGCGTCCGGGCGGTCATGGGCGATGTCCAGGGACACGGTCTCTCGGCCGTCGCCACGGTCGCGTCGCTGCTGGGGGCGTTCCGGGAGGCGGTGCTGGACCAGCCGGATCCGGCGGCGGTGGCGGCCCGGCTCGACCGGAGGCTGGTGGTGGACTCGGCGGGAGTGCCGCACGCCGAGTTGTTCGCGACGGCGGTGCTGCTCGGTTTCTCCGCCGACGCCGGGGTGGTGCGGATCGTGGCGTGCGGGCAGGCGGGGCCGCTGCTGCTGCGCGACGGGCGGGCCATGGAGCTGGACATCGAGCCGTGCACACCGCTCGGTCTCGGACTCGCCGACGCGGCTCCGCCCCGGGTGGTCTCGGTGCGGCTGCGCGCCGGTGACCTGCTCTTCCTGGCGTCCGACGGGGTCACCGAGGCCAGGGACGCCGACGGGGTCTTCTACCCGCTGGCCGAGCGGCTGCCGGGCTTCGCCGGGGAGGAGCCGGCCGCCCTGGCCGAGCGGGTGTGGGCCGACCTCGTACGGCACTGCCCGGACGTGCGGGACGACGTCACGATGCTCGTGCTCGCGCCCCGTCCGCAGGCCGGGCCCTGACGGCGGCCGACAGCGGCCCGCGAAACAGCGCGGGCCGCCGCCGGCGGGCCGTACGACCGGTGGATCAGTCCTCGATCGAGCACTTGTTGCCGATGGCGGGGTTGAACGCGCCGATGAAGTTGACCGAGTTGCCGCAGATATTGGCATCGATGTCGATGGGGATCTGTACGACGTTGCCGGAAAGGACGCCGGGGCTGCCGACGGCGATGGCCTCGGCCTCCGCGTCGGCGCTGGCCGTACCGGCACAGGCCAGCAGGGCGGCGCAGGCCAGGCCGAACGCGGCGGTCATACGTGTGCGCATGGGAGAGCTCCTGTCATTCGGTGGGGACACGTGTCTCCACCGTCGCCCGGGGTGCGGCGCCGCGACATCGGTGGGCGTCCGAACGGGGACAGGGGTTTCTCCGGGCCGGAACCACGCCCTCCGGATGCACGCCGCGCTCCCGCGGGGAATGGTGATAGCGGACCCGTTTTTCAGCACCGGGGCCGCCCCCAGCGATCCGGACCCTAGGAGCAGAGAACATGTCGACGTCACAGCCCCCCGCGTCCCGGCCGCCCGAGGACCGCGCCACCCCGGACCGCCTGCTCCACGCCCGCACCGGCACCGACGTGTCGCCGGAGGACCTCGTCCTCGCTTCGGGCAAGGACCTCACCCCGCACAACCTCGAATGGGCCAAGCGCAAGCTGGCGGCCGAGGGGCCCGCCGCGCTCGAGAAGCTGCTTCCGTAACCGACGGCCCCCTCGGCGGACGCCGAGGGGGCCGACTTGGGGCCGCTGGCGGTTCACGCCCTGTCGTCGTCCCCGGGCAGGGTGCTGTCGTCCTCCACCACGTGCACGGCGGCCTCCTCCGCGCCGGCCGCTCCGCCGTCGATGCCGATGTCGGTCGCGACGGTCTCCCTCGTGGTGTCGGCGTGGGCTCCCTCGTCCGGGGCGACCAGACGGCCGGCACGGGCGGTGCCCGCCTGCGGGTCCACCGGTTCGCCGTCGCTGTCGGGGCTGTCGCCCACGCCGTCCCCGGCCGGCTCGGCCGACACGTCGGGGACCTCCTGGGACAGCCGCTCGTCGAGGGTCTCGCCCTCGTGCTGCTCGGCGGCGGTGGTGCCCGTCTTGGTGACTCCGAGCGGCTTCTCCGGCGGGGAGTAGCCCTCGTCGAGAGTGTCGTCGTAGGTCCGCTCACCGACGGCGTCCTGCAGATCCAGCGGCGCGGCGTCCGCCTGCTCCTCGTTGGTCCCGGTGGGCTGGTACGCGTCGTCCGCCATCGGTTCGGGGCGCATGGGTTGCGTGCCCATCACTTCTGCCTCCCTGTCGCTGCGTCGACTCGTCGGTCTCATGTGCCCGTTCCGCGTTTCCCGATACGCGGGCTCTAACCTCGGCGGCCGGCACCCTGTCCCGCGGCGGGCGCGGGTGCGACGCGGACGTCCAGGTCCGAGATCCGGTGGACGGGCCAGGCGCGGGCGTAGCGGGGCGGGGTGCCGCCGGCCGGTGCGATGTGGGCGACCGGGAGACGGTCGGCGGTGCGCAGGACGGCGCCCGGGGTGGTGTTCTCGTTGTTGCCGGAGGTCGCGCCCGAGGAGCAGCCGGTGTAGTAGCCGATCGGGATGGCCTCGTGGCCGGTGAGCAGACAGGGCGGGCGGACGCCGAGCCGGTGCAGCGCGGTGGCGGTGCGGTCCCAGTCGCGGCGGTTTTCGGTGTTGCGGGACACGGCGCCGTTCAGGACGGCGAGCTGTGCCGCCAGATGCCCGGCCAGGCCGAGCGCGACCAGGGTCGCGGCCACCGGGCGCCACTTCCCGCCCGGGGCCTTGACCAGGTGCCACAGGGCGTCGGCGACCGGGAGCGCGAGCAGGGCGTAGGTGGGGGTGAGGAAGCGGGGCGCCGCGTAGCCGATCATGAAGAGGTACGGCAGGGCGGCCGTGGCGGCGCAGGCCAGCGGGACGAGGGTCCGTCCCAGGCGCCGGGCCCGGGCCGCGACGAGCAGTCCGAGGCCGGCCAGTACGGGCAGGACGAACCACCAGATGACGACCAGGGGGTTGGGCATCGGCCCGGTGCACGGCCGGCACAGGGCCCGGCCGCCCAGGCTGCGGAGCTGGTCGTCGACGGCGATGTGCCAGCCGAGACCGCCCTGGATGCGGGAGGCTTCCGCCAGGCGCTCCCCCAGACCGCCGTAGCCCACGTACGCCTCGATCACCCACGGGACGGCGCCCGCGGCGAGGCCCGCCAGGAGGGTGAGGAGCAGGCGCCGATGGCGGCGCACCAGCGCGAGGACGAGCAGCGGCACGGTGACGTAGACCGCGTCGGTGGGCCGCATCCACGCCATGAGCGCGGCGCCGGCGGCGACGCCCCACAGGGCCGCTCGGGCGGAAGGTTCCCGCCGGGCTCGCAGGAAGCAGCCCACGCAGATCAGGGCTCCGATCGCGACCCAGTAGTTGGGCATGGCCTGCGGGCCGTAGAAGAGGGTGACCCACAGGGAGGCGAAGAGGGCGCCGCCGACGACCAGGACACGGGTCGGGAACAGCCCCCGCCAGGCGCGCAGGGCCAGGTAGAGGGCGAGGCCGGACAGCAAGGCGAGGTAGACGCGCAGCAGCGGCACGGATGTCGACCAGGACGCCACGGGCGCCACGAGCAGCGAGACGCCCCGGGAGCGCGGTGCGCTGAAGAAGGCCGCGGGGGTGTGGGGGGTAACCTGGCTGACGTAGACGATCTCGTCCCAGCCGAGACCCAGGACGGGCTGGACCAGGGCGAGTTGGGCCAGCGCGAAGACGACCGCCACCGCGGCGAGCGCCCGGTTCCCCCGGACCCCGAGGGGCGCGCCCGGCCCGGCCGTCGGTTCGCGTCTTCGCCTGCGAACCAGGATGGCGCTCGAGCCGATGGTCATGTTCCGCCCCTTGCCCTTGTGTCACATAAACTGACAAACACGGAAAAACTAACCCGCGGTGTGAGGGAACGCAGGGCGGAATACGGCCAAGTGCCTGACGCGAAGTGAACGTCAGTGGGCGTGCGGGGCATGGTGCGGGTGATGGAGCATCAGAGACGACGCCGTCAAGGTCGAAGGGGCAGGCCTGGATGGCTTTGGCCCGGGCGCCGGGTGACACACTCTGCGGTGTGCCGCTCACCTTCGACGACCTCGTCCACCGTGCCCGCGCCCTCTCCCGAGGCGGCCGGCGCACGATCCTCGGTATCGCGGGCAGCCCCGGCGCGGGCAAGTCGACGCTCGCCGAGCACCTGGTGCGGGAACTGAACGGATCCGGCGAACCCTGGGTCGCGCACGTCCCCATGGACGGCTTCCACCTCGCCGACACCGAACTGGAGCGGCTCGGCCGCAGAGACCGCAAGGGCGCGCCCGACACGTTCGACGCGGCCGGGTACGCGGCCCTGCTGGGGCGGCTGCGGGAGGGGACGGACGACGAGGTGGTGTACGCGCCCGGCTTCGAGCGCGTCCTGGAGCAGCCGCTCGCGGGGGCGATCCCGGTGCCGCCGACGGCCCGGCTCGTCGTCACCGAGGGCAATTACCTGCTCCTGGAAACCGGCGCCTGGGCCCGGGTCCGCCACGGGCTCGACGAGGTGTGGTTCTGCGAACTCCCCGAGCGGGAGCGCGTCCGCCGACTCATCGCTCGTCACGAGCAGTTCGGCAAGTCCCACGAGGGGGCGGTCGCGTGGGTGTCGCGCTCGGACCAGCCCAACGCCGAACTGGTCGCCACGACCCGGGCACGGGCCGACCTGGTGGTGCCGGAGTCGGCGCTGCCGCGTGTGGAGACGTGACCATGGGTTTGGACATCACGGTGCTGGCGGTCGACTGGGAGCGGCTCGAGCGGACGCCGTTCGAGGAGAGGTACGCGCGGCTCACCGACGCCGCCGCGCCCGACGACGACCTCGACTGGGACGCGGACCTTCAGGAGGGCTGGGTGTGGCCGGCCGCGTCGAACGTCCCGTGGTGCGGCCGGTATGAGTTCCACAGCACCAGCGGCTCCTACAAGCCCCACTTCTGGGCTGGGCAGGCATGGGAGGACATACGGAGGCACGCGGCCCCGGAGCCGCGTGAGCACTTGGACGGCTTCCTGCGGGAACTGATCTGGGACGAAGGAACCGAGGACGATACGGTCTCCGCCCTGTTTGCCGGGGACCCCACCCCTTGGCGCCCCCGGCTGCTGCTCGCCTGCCCGCCACCGACCGTCTCCACCCTGGCCGGCCACTGGGCACGAGTCGAGCCCATGCTGGAAAGCCTGCGCGAGCCCTTCCGCGTGCATCCCACACGCCCCGGTCGGTGGATCGAGAACTTCGACGAGTTCTCGGTGCTGCTGCGCGAGTGGGGCGTGGTGGTCACCGAGACCGAACGGCGGGGGTGGGGTCTGGTCGGCCTGCCCCTGTGATGCCGGGGCCGGGCCGGTGGGCGCGCAGTGCGACGGTCAGGGTGTGCGGGCCGAGTCCGCCGATGTAGACGCGGTTCCCGGTCGTCGCGTCGGTGCCGCCCACCACGGTGTAGTCCTGCCCCGGGTCGTACCGCAGTACGTCGCTCCGCTCCGGCCCGGCCAGCGGTTCGCCCGCCTCGACGTCGGCCTCGATCCGGATCTCGTCGTCACCGACCCGGTAGGTCATCGGCCCGGTCGTCAGGCACCAGCGCCCGTCGCCGAGCGGTACGGCGCCCTCCGGCACTCCACCGGGCCGGAAGGTCAGTTCGAGGGCCCAGGGCACCCGTGGTCCGCTGATGTCGATCCGCAGGTCGGCGCCGTCGTCCCTCAGGTCCACCTCGACGCGGGTCGTGTGCGAGACCTCGTCCCGGGGCCGCTCCGGGAAGGCCATCGCGGCCGAGAAGCGTCCCTCGTCCGCCATCCGGTAGGCGGCGTCGTCCCGGCGCAGGTCCGGCGGCAGCGGCTGGTAGTAGGCGGCCGTGAGGGTTTCGGTGAGCCGATACCGGTGGTCGGCGGGCTGTTCCATGCCGGCGGCGCGGAACGGGCCCAGGTCGAAGAATCCCCGCGAGAGGCGGACCGCGTCGAGGACCGCGTCACCGGCGAACAGGCGCAGGAAGGTGGGGTTGCAGGCGAGGCCCGAGCGGATGCGCCGGTGCTCGGGCACGTCGGAGCCGCCGTACACCACCGTGTGCGCGGTGGCCGAGGCGCGGGCGGCGAGGCGCGCGGTGGTGAGGTACCGGTCGCGCGGGAGTGTCTCCGCGTCCGGTTCCGGCAGCACGCGGCACAGGTCCGGGGTGAGGAGGGTCTCGGCGAGCAGGTCGGGGTCGTCGATGCCGCCGGCGGCCGCCAGCCGTGCCGCCCGGGCGAAGTCGCCCCGGCCGGTGCGGATCGCGAGCAGCCGATAGTGCGGCAGGTAGGGCGCCAGCGGGAACGGGTGCTTCTGGTCCTGCCGTCGCGAGAGGACGGTCTCCACCGTGCCGTCCGGCCTGATCAGGTCCAGGGTGGTGGCGAGATTGCGTTCGACGGCGTCCAGCAGGTCGGTGCGGCCGAGCACCTCGGCCAGGAGCAGCAGCGACGGGTTGGACACATGGGCCGCGTAGTTGGCGCTGCGTTCCGAGTACAGGCCCTCCGCGTCGATGTCGACGCCTTCGGAGAGCCACTCCTCGATGCGGGCGAGCAGCCGGTCGTCGGGGAACGACCGGTGCAGCCGGGCAAGCGCCGCGGACAGCTCCCAGCGGTGGTTCGGGGTGTGCACCCCGCCGGTCAGGAGGCTGCCGGAGGCGGCGCCGGCGATCTCGGCGAGCGCCGCCGTCACGTCGTGCAGTTCCGGCCCCGCGCCCGCGGCGAGGACGTGCGCGTCGCACACGTCGTTGACGGTGAACCCGGAGTCCGGCGGTGACTGCACGTTGTCGCCGCCGGCGAAGAGGCCGGTCGATGTCTGCGTGGCCCGCAGGGCGCGGAGGTGGGTCGTCGCCGCCGCGACGGCCCCTCCGCTGCCGTGCAGTGCCGAGTCCGGGGACCGGTACGCCGCGACGAGGGTCTTCACCCGGCGCGCCAGAGCGCGGTGGGGCAGACCGGCGGGTTCCTCGTCGGGGTCGGCCGCCAGGGGGGCGACCGACCGGTCGGCGGCGCGGGCCGCCGCGCGGACGAACTCGTGGTCGAGCGGGGTGGGCAAGGTCAGTCCTTCAGTCCGGCGTTGATGTCGGCGTTCATGACGTAGCGCTGGAACACCAGGAAGACGACGATCAGCGGGATCATGGAGATGACCGATCCGCCGAGCACCACCGACCAGTTGATGTTCTGCGCCCCGACGAGGCTCTGGATGCCGATCTGCACGGTGAACTTCTCGGGGTCGTTGAGCATCAGCAGCGGCCAGATGTAGTCGTTCCACCGCCACTGGAACGACAGGATGGCGAGCGTCAGCATGATGGGCCGGGAGATCGGCACCATGATCCGCAGGAAGATCGACAGTTCACGGGCGCCGTCGATGCGGGCGGCCTCGATGAGCTCGTCGGGGACCGTCAGGAAGAACTGGCGGAACATGAAGCAGCCGGTCGCGGTGAGCACGGCCGGGAGGATGATGCCGGCGAGCGAGTTGTAGAGGCCGAGGTCGCGGACCACCAGGAACTGCGGGGCGAGCATGACCTCGCCCGGCAGCATCGTGGTGGCCAGGATGCCGACGAAGAAGACCTTGAGCCACTTGTTGTCGTACTTGGCCAGCGCGTACCCGGTGCAGCAGCTCACTCCCACCGTGAGGATCGTCGCGATCACACACACGATGGTCGAGTTGATGAAGTACTGGGAGAAGTTGGCGCTGTCCCACGCCGCCTTGTATCCCGACACGGTGGGGTCGTGCGGGAACAGCGTCAGCGGAAGGGAGAACAGGTCTCCGGCCGGTTTGAAGGAGCTGAGGACGAACCACAGCACCGGCAACCCGTAGAGGGCCGCCAGGACCCACAGCAGTGTCGTCGCGGGAATCGCGCGCCGAAGCCCACCACCGGCCGCGCTACCGGGCCGCTTCCTGGAAACAGCCCGTCCGTGCGCGGAGTCGACCTTGCGTGGCATGTCTGTGGTTGTCATCGGTTCTCCACCCGCCGGTTGACCATCAGCTGGATGATCGCGACGGCCATCAGGATGAGCATGAGCACGAACGACGCGGCGCTCGCGTAGCCGATCTGGCCCGATTTGAAGCCGGTCTGGTAGATGTACTGGACCAGCAGGTTGTTCGACGTTCCGGGTCCGCCGTTGTTGAGGGAGGCGAACAGCGGATATTCCTTCATCCCGTGGATCGTGTTGAGCAGGATGACGATGAAGGAGGTGGGCGCGATGCTCGGCAGTGTGATGCTGACGAACTGGCGCCAAGGACCGGCGCCGTCGAGCGCGGCCGCCTCGTAGTACGACGTCGGTACGTTCTTGATCGCCGCGATGAACAGCAGCATCGAGAAGCCCGTCCAGGCCCAGGACGCGGCCACCACCACCACGATCAGCGACAGGTCCGCGTTCGACTGCCACGGCACGGCGCTGCCGCCGACCTTCTCGATGAGGTAGTTGACCAGTCCGAAGTTCTCACCGAACAGCCACCGCCACAGGACACCCACGACGATGGGCGACAGCAGCCACGGGATGAAGAAGAAGACGCGGGCGACCGACACGCCCTTGGCGTGCTTGCTCACCAGCACGTTGGCGATGAGCAGCGAGAGCACGAAGTTCAGCGGAACGAAGAGCACGGTGTACAGCAGCGTCCGGGTCAGCGCGTCGAAGAAGATGGAGTCCCCGAACAGGGTGCTGTAGTTGTCCAGTCCGACGAACTGGAACGCCCCTACGCCCGTGTAGTTCGTGAAGGAGTAGACGAGCCCGATCACCGCCGGCCATATGAAGAACAGCGCGAAGAGCACGACGCTGGCCGCGATGAGGACGAGCGGCGCGAGGGTGTACTTACTGCGTCTCCTGGGCGGGCTCACGGACACGTCCGAGGCGCTTTTGGTCATCTTCCTGACTCCGTGCTGGTGAAGGGGGTTCCGGTGGGCTCAGACCACTCAGACCATGAGCCCGGCATCACGGGGGCCCGAGGCCGGGCGGCGGAGTCTCGACCCCGCCGCCCTGGCCCGTCGGCCTGCGCTCAGCCGCCGACCTGCTGGTTGTAGCCGGCCACGATGTTGTCCAGCGCCTTGTCGACCGACTGCTGGCCGTTGATCGCCTTGCCGAGCTCCGTCTTGGTCGGGTCCTCGGTGAGGCTCTTGCCCTTCAGCACCCAGTTCGTCTGCGCGGTGTTGAAGTAGCCGGAGATCGGGGCGTACAGCGGGATCGACTCGTTGTACAGCTTGAACGCCGCCTGCGCCGCCTCGGACTTGAAGGGGTACTTCGGGCTCAGACCGCTCTCGACGGGCAGGAACCCGGACGCCTCGCACAGCGCCTGGTAGTGGGCCGGCTCGTACAGCCAGGACAGGAACTTCGTCGCGGCGTCGGCCGCGGCGGCGTTGTTGTTGAAGCCCACCGTCATGCCGCCGCTGTTGACGTCACTGGCCTGCACCGGCTCGGCGGGAGTCGGGACGCTCGCCCAGTCGAACTTCTTGATGCTCTCCGCGAAGGCGGGCACCTGCCACACGCCGGACCAGTAGGCGACCACGTCACCGCTCTGGAACATGGCCGACGGGTCGGCGCCGCTGGTCCACACCGACTTCGGCATGGTCTTGTCGTCGTTCATCTCGACGAAGGTCTTCACGGCCTTCTTGGTCGCGGCGTCCACCGAGAACTTGCCGGAGGAGTCCGCGTGGACGTACTTCCCGCCGAGCTCGTACACCATGGCGCGGAGCCGGGAGGGCGACTGGTCGAACGTGAGGGAGTACTTGGCGCCGGTCTTCTCCCGGACCTTGTTCGCCGCCTTGATGAATTCGGTCCAGGTCCAGGTCTTCTCAGGCGAGGCCGGGACGGAGACGCCGGCCTTCTTGAACAGCGTCTCGTTGATGAACAGGCCGGACGCGGTGATGTCCGAGGGGATGGACAGCACCTTCCCGGACGAGTCCTTGGCGATGAAGTTCTTGTTGATCTTGTTGCTCTTCTTGTTGGCGATGGAGCCGAGGTCGATCAGCTTGTTCGCCCAGATCGGGTCCAGCTTCGGCACCGCCGCCACGTCGGGCAGGGAGTTCGCCTGCGCGGCGTTGCGCAGCTTCGCGTCGTAACCGTCGTAGGGGATGTTGACGAGGTTGACCTTGACGCCGGTTTCCTTCTTGTACTGCGCCACCATCTTCTTCCAGCCCGCGTCCTGGCCCGGAACCGTGGAGATCCAGAACGTCAGCGACTTGGAGGTCCCGCCCGAGTCGGATTCCGACCCGCAGGCGGAGAGCAGGAGGGCGCCCGCCGTCGCCACGGCAGCGAGGGGAACAACGCGGCGTATGCCACCGCGGCCGATTCGGCGAGAGCGCCGCACACCCAGACTGGTCATCTTCAGTCCCTTTTCGTCGTAGCGGAAGAAGCACGGCGCCAGCCGAGGCGGCACGGGTGCATTTTGCAGGAAATTTCGCTTTCCGGGGGCACGGCCTCGCCCGGCCGCGACGCCTTGACGGGTGGGGTCCCCGGCCATGTCGGCCGACGTCGCACGAGCACGCCCTCGTGCGGCTGCCGTACTTCGCGTACGGACGGGAGGCTCACCCGGAGTCGGCGTCCCGGCCGACTCAGAAAGCGCTTGTCCGGACATTGGCAGACCGATGGCGCAGCCGTCAATGCTTCGCCAGCACCGCTCCGGTCACGGTTTGAATTCCATGTGCGACCGCCAGCTTGGCGGCGCCCGCGACCGTGCCGGTGTCCCCCACCACGCTGTTGACCACCTCGGTGGGCCAGCTCAGCCGGGCCAGCTCGGCCCGCACACCGGGCAGGAGCTGCGGATCGGCGCCGGTGGCTCCGCCCAGCACGATCAGCCCGGGGTCCATGACGGCGACGACGGCGGCGGCGAGCCGGCCCACGTCGGTGGCGTGCGCGTCGAGGACGGCACGGGCCGTGGCGTGCCCCTGCGCGGAGAGGGCGAGGAGCCGCTCGGCGGTGCGCGGGCGGGGGCCGTCGGTGTCCTGCCAGGTCTCGGCCGCCCGGCGGAGCAGGGTGCGCGAGCCCATGCGCTGCTCCAGGCCTTCGTAGTGCGGGGCGCGGCTGTCGTCCCAGGGGTAGGGCAGCCGGGCCACCTCGCCGGCGGCGCCGTTCGCACCGCGCAGGACCCGGCCGCCGATGACGACGGCGAGACCGATGCCGACGCCGATGCGCAGATAGCCGAAGGTGTCGCGGCCGACGGCGGCGCCCTCGTGCAGTTCGGCGAGCGCGGCGCAGTTGACGTTGTTCTCCAGGTGGACGGGCACACCCTCAGGCAGGGCGACGGCCATGGCGTCGAATACGGGTCCGGCCTTGGCGGTGGCGGGGCGTTCCCCGGCGCCCTCCCCGTCGCGCGTGGTGACGTCGCCGACGGCCGCGACGACGGCCCGCAGCGGGGCACCTGCGGGCAGTGCGCCGAGGACCTTGCGGACGGTGCCGGCGGCTTCCCGGCGGGAGCCGGTGTCCTCCGCGAGAAGGGTGCCGTCCAGGGCGCAGCCGCGCACCCGGGTCCTGGCCGGGCCCAGGTCGACCGCGAGCACGGCCCCGGCGGCCGGGCCGAGCCGGTAGACGGCGGCGCTGCGGCCGGTGCCGCCGGAGGCCCGCCCGGAGTGGGCGGCCAGCTCCGCCGCCTCGAGCTCGGCGACGGCGGCGGAGACGGTCGGCTTGGAAAGGCCCGCACCGGCCGCGAGCTGGGGGCGGGTGGCCGTGCCCGCCTCGGCCAGTACGTCGAACACCACACGGGCACTCTCACTCAGGTGCATGGTCTCCCCAGATCGTGCTGCGGCCGTGCCGGCCGGTCGCGAGGGTGGCGCGGCATCGGGTCTTCCGTGCCTCTTGACGCACCATACTTCGTTAGTTAACTTCCTAACGAACTTCACGGTACTCGCCTGCCGTGGTCGGCAGAAGCCCGTCCCGGGGCTTCCCTACCTCTTCAACTGCCGTGGTCCGACGGGTAGTTCGCCTGCGTCCGTCATGACCGCGCAACGACGAAAGAGGACCCGTGCAGGACTCCACTCCTTACGCGGTCGGTATCGATGTGGGCGGCACCAAGACACAGCTCCGCGCCCTCTCGGGCGGTGGCGTCGTCGTCGACCTCGTCCGCAGCAGTACGGGCTGGCGACCGCACGACCCCGGGGCCGCCGCCGACCGGCTGGCCGCTCTGATCCACGACGCCCTTCCGGCCGGCGCACATCCGTCCGCCGTCGCCGTGGGCGCTCACGCCTGCGAGACACCACGCCAGTGCGAAGCGATCCGGGCCGCGCTCCACGAGCGGCTGGGGGCGCCCGTCCTGGTGGTGGGCGATGCCGAACTGCTCGTCCCGGCCGCGGGGCTGGACAAGGGCGTCGGTCTGGTCGCCGGTACCGGTTCGGTGGCGGTGGGGCGGTTGCCCGACGGCGGTCCGGTCCAGGTCGGCGGCTGGGGTGCCGTACTCGGTGACGAGGGCGGCGCGGCCGGACTCGTCCGCGAGGCCGCGCGGGCCGTCTGGGCGGCGCACGACCGCGGCGAGGGGCCCGACGCGCTGGCCGCCGGGCTGATCACCGCCTTCGAGGTGGCCGAGGTGCCCGCGCTCGGCGCGGCACTGGAGGCCGCCGCGGACGTCTCCGCCGAGTGGGGCCGCCACTCCCCCGTGGTGTTCGCCGCCGCCGAGGCGGGCTCGCCGCTCGCCCGGGCCGTGATCGCCGAGGGCGGCCGGGCGCTGGCCGCGCTCGTCGTACGGCTCGCCCGGCGCGGGGTCGCGGTGGACGACGTGGTGGTGGCGGGCGGCATGGTGCTCGCTCAGCCCGCGCTGTACACGGCGTTCGTCTCCGCGCTCACCGAAGTCCTGCCCGGGGCCCGGCCGCACCCCCTGCGTGTGCCGCCGGTCGAGGGCGCCTTGGCGCTGGCCCGTTCACTCCTGTGAGCCGGACGGCCGCCGTTCACATCCCGGACACCGGCCCGTGGCCGTTCCCTCTCCGAAGGGTCACAACACGGCCGTAGATCTTCGCTCGTACGCAACAGGTGCCACAGAAGTCGCCAGAGGCACCCCGAGTCGCACACTCCGCACCGCCCCCGGCCGTACGGCCGATGCACCCGTCGCAGAACTCAAGAGAGGCGCACCCATGCCGTCATCAGCCGGGCACCGCAGCACCGCAACCGTCGACCGACGGGGCTTCCTCAAGACCTCCCTCGGGGCCTCGGCGGGCCTGCTCGCCGCACCGGCCTTCGCCACCTGGCTCACCGCAGCCGACGCGAAGGCCGCCACCGGTCCCGCCGCGTTCGTCGACGACTACAAGTCGAACGTCACGACGAACCTGACCCCCGAGACCAACGCGGTCGTCCGGATCCTGGGCGGCATGTCGAAGGTGTGGAAGACCGGCGGCACCTGGGACACCGGCCGGGTCCTGGACGGCGAGGTGCTGCGCGCCAACATGCGCTACTGCGCCCGGATCACGCAGGCCCGCACCGAGGCCCAGGCCAAGGAGGCCTTCCTCTACGACCGCCAGCACCAGAGCTACGCCATGATCGCCGCGCTGGGCCCGCTGGCCGAGCTGTACAAGGCGGGTGCCAAGGCCGTCACGTCGATCACCGGTGCCCCGGACGGCACGCCCGCCGGAAAGATCAACGACGCGGTGCCCGCCGACGCCCCGGCCGGTTCCGCGCTCGGCGCCGGCTCCTACGACTCGGAGCTCGGCAAGGTGGCCAAGCTGGTCGACACGGTGCGCGGGCCGTTCGCCTCGGGCAACCCGGGCAAGTTCGCCTTCCAGTACCCGCGTCCCTGGCGGATGAACGAGGACAGCGAGGTCGTCGACACCGGGAAGAAGGACGCGCTCGGCTACCCGGTGTACGACTCGGAGGTGGTCGTCGCCACGCAGCTGCTGCGTCAGCGCGCCGAGGAGCCCAAGGAGGACGGCGGTTTCCCGAGCGGCCACACCAACGCCTTCCACCTGGCCGGACTGGCCTACGCGTACGCGGTGCCCGAGCGCTTCCAGGAGCTCGTGACGCGCGCCTTCGAGCTGAGCCACACCCGGATCATGTCGGGCATGCACTCCACGGTCGATGTCATCGGCGGCCGGATCATGGCCACCGCCCTGACCGCGGCGACGCTGGCCGACCCGGCGAACGCGGAGCTCAAGGCCGCGGCCCGCGCCCAGGCCCTCGCCTACTTCACGCAGCAGACGGGCACGACGCCGGACACGCTGTACGCCCACGCGCACCCGGACGCCGGTGACGCCTACGCCGACCGCGAGGCCAACGCCCGTGCGATCGAGCCCCGGTTGACGTACGTCCTGACCCGCCACGGCCGCAAGGACCCGCTCACGGTGCCCAAGGGCGCGGAGGTCCTGCTGGAGACCCGGCTGCCCTATCTGGACGCGGCCCAGCGGCGCGAGGTGCTGCGCACGACCGCGCTGCCCTCCGGGTACGTCCTGCTGGACGGCTTCGAGCAGTGGGGCCGGCTGAACCTGTTCGCGGCGGCGGACGGGTACGGCTCCTTCGACCGCGACGTCACCGTGACGCTGGACGCGGCGGCCGGCGGCTTCCACGCGGCCGACCGCTGGCGCAACGACATCGAGGGCGACGGCGGACTCACCAAGCGCGGCACCGGCACGCTCACCCTCACGGGCCACAACCGCTACCACGGCGGGACCGTCGTCGAGAACGGCGTGCTGGTCGCCGCCTCCCCCAACGCCCTCGGCGAGGGCGACGTCCGGGTCGCCGGCGGCACACTCCGCGCGGACAAGGTCCTGCGGGTGCGCGGCTCCTACGTCCAGGAGGGCGAGTCGACGCTGGAGCTGCTGCTCCGCAAGAACCACGGCCCGGCGCTCACGGTGAGCCGGCGGGTCCTGCTGGGCCGGGACAGCGTGCTGTCGCTGCGGCTCGACACCGAGCGCCCGCCGGTCGCGGGGACGACCGTCCCGGTGCTGTCCGCTCCGGCGCTGCGCGGCGGGTTCGCCCGCGTCGAGCTGGACTCCGACACGCTGCGGGCCGTGCCCGTGCACACGTCTCAGGGCCTGTCGGTGCGACTCGTGCGGCGGTAGCGCCGTGCGCGGCGGGGGCTGATGCAGAGTTGGGTCCATGTGGGACCTCCGGATCGCTCCCGCCGTTCCCCGGCCGGTGCCGTTCCCTCCCCCGGCACCGGCCGGGGCCGCGCGGCGGCCCGGCCGCCGGTGGTGGGTGCCGCTCCTGGTGGTCGTGCTGCTCGCGCAGATGGCCTTCGCGATGGTCACGACCGCCGTGCGGCAGACCCCGACCATCGACGAACCGGTGTACGTGGGCGCGGCAGCCGAGTACACACAGGAGCACCGGCTGCGCCGCAACCCCGAGCATCCGCCGCTCGGCAAGCTGCTCATCGGCGCCGGGGTGACGCTCGCGGATCCCCACCTCGACCCCTCCTTCAGCGGCGACCAGGGCGAGCTGGGGCGGCACCTGCTCTACGAGTCGGGCAACGATCCCTGGCGGCTGATGCTCTGGGCCCGGCTTCCCGTGATCGCGCTGACGCTGCTGTTCGGTCTGGTCGTGCTCGCCTTCGCCCGTGAACTGGCCGGGACCGCAGGGGCGTTGACCGCACTCGCGTTGTACTGCTTCTCCCCCGATGTCATCGCCCACGGTTCACTCGCCACGCTCGACGTGCCGGCCGCGGGGTTCGTGCTGACGTCGGCGTGGCTGCTGTGGCGGGCCCGCCACAGGCCCCGGCTGTACGTGCCGCTCGCCGGGGTGGCGCTGGGGGCGGCCCTGGCGACGAGGATAAGCACACTGCCTGCCGTACCGGTGCTGATGGCGCTGGGCGCCGTATCGGTGTGGCACGCGTCGGCGGGCGGCCGGGGCCGGATGCTGCTGAGGGCGGTGGCGGGCGCGGGGGTGGTGGCGCTGGCCGCGGTCGCGGTCGTGTGGGCCACGTATCTGATGGTCGATCCGCGGCTGCGCTGGGACCCCGAGCAGCAGGTGCCGCACGTACGAGGGGTGCGGGGGCTGCTGGTCGAGATGCTGCCGTTCCCTGAGGCGTACCGGGACGGGATGCGGATCCAGTTCGGCCTGGAGAACCGGCCGTGGCAGGGGTTTCTGTTCGGCCGGCTGTACTCGGGCTCGCTCTGGTACTACCTGCCGGCCGCGCTGCTGGTGAAGACACCGCTGGGGATGCTCGGCCTGTGGGTCTGCGGTGCGGTGGTGGTGATCGCGGTGCGACGGCTGCGGCCCGCGGCGCCGTACGTGCTGGCCGCTCCCGTGGTGCTGTTGCTGGCCTCCATGCAGGGGGCACGGGACTTCGGGACCCGGTACGCCGTCTTCCTGCCGCTGTTTCTCGCGGTGGGGGCGGGCTGCGTTCTCGTGGTGCGACGGCTGTGGGTCTCCGGTGCGGTGGGGGCGCTGGTGGTGTTCGTCGCCGTCAGTTCGGTGCGTACGTTTCCCTGCTATCTGCCGTACTCCAACGAGGCGTTCGGCGGGCCGGGCCGGACACGGGAGCTGCTGCACGACTCCAATGTGGACTGGGGGCAGGATCTCGGGCGGCTCGCGGAGCGGTTGCGGGAGGAGCGGTACGCGGGTGAGCGGGTGTGGCTCGTGTACAAGGGCAGTGGGGTGCCGGCCGCCTACGGCGTCGAGGCCGGGGATCCGCGTGCGGTGCCCGTCGATGAGGTCCGGGGGTTGCTGGTGGTGTCCGACTCGGCTGCCGCGAAGGCGACGGGGCGGCTGGCCGGGTTGATCCGCAGCAGCCGCCCCGTTGACGATGTCGGGCACTCGATCACGATCTATCGCCGTTGAGGGCTCGTCCCGTGCTCAATGTGCCGCGTCGTTTCTCAGTGTGCCGCGTCGAAGAAGCCGTCGACGCTCACGTGCTCCATGACGCGACTGGCCACGCGGTAGCGGCCGTTGGGGACCTCCGGGCACCTGGCGACATGTACCGCCAGCGGGCCCGCGAACTCGTAGCCCTTGCGTTCCGCGTGGCGGACCAGGGCGTCGGTGAGGGCCTGGCACACATGGGTGCTGTGGCTGGCCAGTCGGTCGTGCACCTCGTCGGCGAGTTCCACGTCGTAGGCGTTGGGGACCATCACATGGTCCTTCCCGCACACCACGGCGTTGTCGTCGCACTCGCGTCGCAGGGCGTCGACGACCTCGACCGGGTCCTTGTCGAGGACCTTCGCCCACAGGGCGTCCCAGCGATTTTCCAGTGTCTCTTCCAGCGCACTCAGCGCGCCCATACGGTGTCACCTGCCGGATGCTTCGTCGGTTCGGTCGGAGTGGCGGGGCGGCCGGGGAAGGGTGCTACCGCTCGTCGTAGTCGTCGGGGCGCACCTCGGCCTCCTCCAGGGCCTCGCGCAGGGTGCGGCCGGTGGCGCCGGGCGGCCGGGACGGGTTGTCGTCCCGGTGCTCCGGGATCTCGTCCGTGGTCCGCGCCTTGGGCCGGTTCTCCTCGGGGGCGGTCATGGCGGGGGCTCCTCTCGGGATCTTGTGTGACGGCGGGTTCCCGCACCGCCTCCGGGTATCCACGCGCCGGGCCATTCATGTGCTGTCCGGAGAAGCCCTGGTCACCACGGTGCGTGGGCTATGTTGAACGTCAATGGGAGACGAAGGAGGCGCACCGGTGCCATCGCCGCAGCAGGCACGCGCACAGGCATCCGCGATCACCTCGGGGAAGGCCGCACCCGAAGCGGAGGTCTCCCCGTCCTCCCAGCTGCGCACACTCTTCGACCGGCCCCGGCTGTCCCCGGGCCAGCGGCGCATCGCCCAGTACCTGATCGAGCACATCACCGAGGCCGCGTTCCTGTCGATCACGGACCTGGCCGACCGGGTGGGCGTGAGCCAGCCGTCGGTGACGCGGTTCGCCTCGGCGGTCGGCTTCAGCGGGTACCCGGCGCTGCGGGAGAAGCTCCAGTCGATCGCGCTCGGCACCCTCGCGGGCGGCCCGGCCGAGGAGATCCGGGGCAACGAACTGCAGGCGGCGGTCGACGCCGAGATCGAGAACCTGGAGAACCTGCGGCGGGACCTCGCCGATCCGAACCTGGTGATCGACATCGGCCGCAAGCTGTCGTCGTCGACCCCGCTGACGGTCCTCGGCCTGCGCATCTCCGTCTCGCTCGCCGAGTACTTCGCCTACGCCGCCCGGCGGATCCACCCGGACGTCAGGCTCGTGACCCGGGGCGGCAGTGTCGCCTACGACGCGCTGCTGCAGTCGCGTGAGGCAGGCGGCACCTGGGTGCTGGCGTTCTCCATGCCCCGGCACGCGCAGGAGACCCTGACGGCCGTGCGCGTGGCACGCGGTGCCGGGCTCAAGGTCGCCCTGATCACCGACCTGGCGCTCGGGCCGCTCGCGGACGAGGCCGACGTCGCCTTCGCCACCGGCACCGGATCCCGCCTGGTCTTCGACTCCTACGCGGCCCCGGGCGTGATGTGCTCGGCCCTGCTGCAGGCCATGACGGACGCGGACCCGGAGCGGACGCAGGCCCGGCTGGAGGAGTACGAACAGGTCGCCGACCAGCACCATTTCTTCCTCAGGGACTGACGGACAGCCGGCGGGGCCGGCCCCTGGAGCGGTCACAGGACCAGACAAAGGGACCATCCACAACAAAGCGCGCATGAATGTTTTCATGCTCCTTGCAAACCGGATGGCATATATAAATACTGCTCACGGATCGCGACCCGGGCCCTTCCGGATCCGTTCCCACCCGAGGAGGCCGGGTCCTACCCACTCCGGCGTCCCGGGTGTCCGTGGCGGCCCCGGCCATCCCCTAGGCCGGGGCCGCCCCGACCCGTCGTCCACCCTCACGACGCCGCACACCCGGAAGCGATGATCATGCCCCTGACGACCACGCGCATCAGCCCGGACTGGCCCTGCCAGGTCAAGACCCCCGGGAGCTACGACTGGGAACGCTCGGCGGCCAGGTGGCTGCGTGAGCTGGTGCCCACGCGCTACGGCGGCTACCCGGTGTTCATCCGCCACCCCGTCCTCCTCGCCCGGCACGCCCAGATCCAGGTCCAGCAGGAGATCCGGGTGGCCCGCACCGCCCTGCAGACGGCCCGCGCCGATCTGCCCGGCCTCGGCCTGCACGAGGGCGTCATCGAGCACACGATCAAGCTGTACGCGGCCGAGGTCATGCAGTTGCAGCACATCGCGCGCAGCGTCCGGGCGGTCTCCCAGGCGCTGGTGGAGGCGAACCGCCATCCGTGACCCGGGGCCCCTGAGGGCCCGGGGTGCATGACCCGCGCCGTGCGTGGCACACGTGAGGCAATGAGCACCACCGAAGTCCGGCGCCAAGAGCCGGTGACCACCGTCCTGACCTGGCAGGTACGCCCCGGCCATGAGCAGGAGTTCGAGGAGTGGACGCGCGGCATCGCCCGCTGCGCCAGTGAGTTCCCCGGCAACGAGGGCGTCTCCTGGCTGACACCGGAGGACGGCCACCGCTTCCACGCGGTGCTGCGCTGGTCCGACCAGCACCGGCTCGCCGCCTGGCTGGAGTCCGAGGAGCGGGCGCACTGGCACCGGAAGATCGAGGACATCGCCACCGAGGTCAGCAGCGAGCGCCAGTCGACCACCGGGATGGAGACATGGTTCAGCCTGCCGGGCACCACCGTGCAGGCCCCGCCCCGGTGGAAGATGGTCCTCACGACGTTCCTCGGCGCCTATCCGTTCACGCTGCTCATCACCTGGCTGGTGACGCCGCAGACCACCGGCTGGCCGCTGCCGCTGCGGGCCGCCGTGTTTCCCCTGATACTGCTGCCGGTGCTGACCTATCTGGTGATGCCGAGGCTCAGCCGGCTGCTGCGGCTGTGGCTGTATCCGCGCGACGGCCACTGACCAGCGCGGGGATCCGGACCTGACGGACGGGACACCCACGGATTCCGGGGGCGGTCCGTGCGCACAAGGCGGTCTTCGAACGGGCCAGGGTGTGCCATGCTCGACCCGTGACGAGCGAGCCTGTGACGCCGGCGCAGCCCGGTGCCGCACCGGACCTGGTCGAACTGGCCAAGATCGTCGCCCGGCAGCGCGCCGAGCTGGACCGGCTGCGCGACCAGGCGGCGATGTCCGCTGTCGTGGAGCGGGCCACGGGCGCCGAGATGGCGCTGACCGGGTGTGCCGCGGACGTGGCCGGCGAACAGTTGCTCCAGCGGGCCAAGGCGGCCCGTCACACCCTGCTGGAGGAGTGCTGGATCACGCTCGGGAGTCTGGCGCCGGTCGCGCCCGACCCGGGCGAGGCGCCTGGCCCCGCCGGCACCACGGGCCCCGGGTCCGCGGTGCCCGAGGAGACGACCACGCCGGACGACGTCGCAGCCGCCCTGGCCCGCCTCGGCCAGGCCCTCGTCCGGGTGACGACACCGCACGACCTCGCCCGGTGTCTGCTGGAACATCTCGGGCCGGACATGGCGGCGGACGCGGTCATGCTCTACGCCCGCAGGCCCGACGGCGGCCTCGAACTGATCGGGCACGCCGGCATCGAGGACCAGCTCGCCGCCCAGTGGAGCCAGGTGCCGCCGCTGAGCGGGATCGCGGCGCTCGACGCGCTGCGCGCGGGCGAACCGCGCTGGCTGGAGGACCTCGCCTCGGACGCCCGGCGGTACCTGCTGATCGGGGAGCCTCCCGAGCGGTGGCGCTCGCGTGCCTGGCTGCCGGTGCACGCGGCCGGCTCGGCGGAGGTCTGCGTCGGTGTGCTGCGCGGCAGGGCCGGGGCGTTCACACCCCGCGACCGCGCTCACCTGCGGGGCGTCACCGGGCTGTGCGCGGGCCGGCTGCGCGCCTTCGACGCACCGCCGGAGCGGTCCGACGACGCGGCCACGGACGCGGTGCAGACGCTGTTCGACGCACTGCCGCTCGCGGCGATGCTGCTCACCCCGCTCAGCGCCGCGACGGGTGAGACCGAGGACTTCCGGGTGGAGGCCGCGACCGCCCAGGCGGGCGACCTGCTGGGCCGTCCCGGTGAGGAGCTGGCCGGGCGGCGGCTGCTGGACTTCCGGCCCGCCCTGGCGGGCGAGCCGCTGTGGTGGGGCTGCGTGCACACGCTCACCAGCGGGGAGCCGTACGAGAGCGAGCCGTTCGCGCACGAGGAGGTCCTGGCGGGCATCGCCGCGCTGTCCACGTACACGGCGCGGGTGACACGGCTCGGCGACGCGCTGGTGGTCAGCTGGGTCCGGCACGGCTCCTCCGACCGGCAGGAGCAGCGGCTGGCGGATCTCCAGCGGCTGGGCAACCTCGGCTGGGCGAACTGGAACGTGGCCACGCTGGAGGCCTCCTGGTCGACCCAGGTGTTCGCCATCTTCGGCCGGGACCCCGCGGACGGTCCGGTGAGTCTGGCCGGTCTTCCGGAGCTCGCGCTGCCCGAGGACGCGCCGGCGCTGACCCGGGCCGTCCGCGCGCTCGTCGACGAGGGCCGGGCCTTCGACCTGCCGTTCCGCATCAGGGCGTCCGGTGTCATCCGGCATCTGCGCCTGGTCGCCGAGACCGTGGCCGACATGCACGGCACGCCCGTCGAAGTGCACGGTGTCGTACAGGACTTGACCGCCCGGCGGCGGGCGGAGCTGGCCCTGGTCGAGAGCGAGCAGGCGATCCTCACGCAGAACGATGTGCTGCGGGCCGAGCGGACCCTGGCGTCGCGGCTTCAGCACGCGCTGCTGCCGATGGCCAACCGGCCGGTGCAACTGGCGGGGCTGCGCGTCGAGGTCGCCTATCTGCCCGCCCAGACGGGGGTGCACGTCGGCGGCGACTGGTTCAGCGCCGTGGAACTGCCCGACGACGGCGCGCTGCTGGTGGTCGGCGATGTCGCCGGGCACGGCGTCGGCGCCGTCGCCACGATGGCGCAGCTCCGCTTCACCGCGAAGGGCATGGTCATCACCGGCTCGTCGCTGACCGGCGCGCTCGCCCGGCTGAACACGCTGCTGCTGCACTCCCGCGACTCCCATGCGACGGCCACGATGGTGCTGGCCCGCTACAACCCCCGGCAGCGGCGCCTGGTCTGGGCCCAGGCCGGGCATCCCCCGCCGCTGCTGCTGCGGGACGGCGAGGTGCGATATCTGGGCCGGCCCCGCGGCATGGTGCTCGGGGCGACCGCCACGCCGGTCTACGAGGAGGCGGAGTGCCGCCTCGAACCGGGCGACCGGCTCATCCTCTTCACCGACGGCCTGGTCGAGCACCCGCCTGAAAGCATCGACCGAGGGCTGGAGCGGCTCGCCGAGGCGGTGGCGGCCCCGCACACCGACGGGCCCGGGTCGCTCGGGCCGTTGCTCGCGCGGATGCTGCCGGACGAGCGGCGGGACGATGTGTGCGTCGTGGACGTCCGGGTTCCGAGGGAGCGGTAGGGCAGCACGGGCCTGGCCATGGGGGACGTTCAGTCGACCGGGTGGCCGGGCGCGATGCCGTGGGCGTCGGACAGGCGCAGCAGGGGCCCGTCGTACGCCTCTCTCCCGCCCCATTCGACCGGGTCGAGGACGAAGCCGATGTGGTCTCCGCCGCCGGCCCGCGTCACGATCCGGCCGACGAACCAGGCGGGCACGTCCTCCAGGACGACGGCCCCGCCGTACGCCTCCCGCGACCGCAATCCCTGGAACTTGTCCGTCCGGTCACCGGTCCGCCCGCCGAACAGCTCGGCGAGGCCGCGCTGTTCGCGGTCGAGCAGATGCACGGCGAGCACGTCGGCGTTCCGGGCCACGCGGAAGGTGTGGTTGACCTCGGACAGCCACACCACGAACCGCACGGGCCGGATCGAACACTGCGAGGCGAACCCGACCAGACAGCCCGCCCGTTCACCCCCCGAGGCGGCCGTGACCACGCACATGTCGGGATCGAGCCGACCGACGAACGCGTCCATGCCCACACCACTACTCCTCCACCACGGCGGCTGACGCTCCTCGCCATCACCTCACCATGCCGGGGGTGGGGGTGCCATCCCGGGAACCGGTGCCGCCGCGCGGGCCTGGGCCCCTGACGGCCTTCGCGGTCGAGCGGCGGCCGTTCCGGTGAGGCGGCGGGGCCACAGCACTGCCGGGTGCGGTCGCCTGCCGACCGATGGCGCCGCGAGGCCGGCGGCTTGCTGGACGTGGGGCAGCCGGCAGGCCGGCCGACAGCGCCGACCAGGTGGACAGACTCCGTCCGGCGGGCGGGCCACCGGGACCGATGCCGACGCCGATGCCGACCAGGGAACGCCCCGGGCGGCGCCACCGAGAGGTGAGCCCCACCCGACGAGCGGCTTGTCCCACGAGGGGTGCCGGCCTGCCCGCGCCCCGTCCGGTCGGCGGGTCACCCGCCTGGGGTGAGCGGCCCGACCGGGCTCACCGGCCACCGGACGCCCGGAGCCGTCCGGCACGCGGACCGAACGCCAGGCGGAGCACTGGGCGGCTGTGGCATCCGGACTCCCCCTCACCCCGCCCGGCAAAATGCCCGTCAGCTCGTGCTCGGTGCTGTGCGGGACTCCAGGGCCGTGCGGGTGTCGTTGCCGTAGACGCCCGTTTCGTCGCCGCGGATGCCGTACCAGAGCTGGAAGCGGGCGACCGCCGCGGTCAGGGTGGGGTCGTAGCTGCCGCTGGTGGAGCCGTCGCGGTAGACGTCCGGGATGCGCAGGAGGCGTTCCTGGAGTTCGGTCACCTCCGGGCCGGTGGCTCCCTCGCGGAGGGTGCCGGGGCCGTCGGGGTCTGCCGGAGCCGCGGCGGGTGGGGTGGGTGTCGGTGTGGGGGTGGCGGCGGACGCGGTCGGGCGGGGGGCCGGGGCCGCGCTGTCCTCGGTCTTCTCGCCCCCGCGGAGCAGCAGCGCACCGCCGAAACCGATCACCGCGGCCGCGACGACCGCCACCGCGACGGCGGCGCGACCCAGTCCGGACCCGGCGCGTACGGCGGGGCCGTCGCGGCGGGCGCGAGCCACCGGCGGGATCTCCTGCGTCAGGGCCTCGGAGCCGGGCGGCGGTCCCGGCAGGGTGACGGATTCGTAGCCGCCGGGCTCGGGGCCGCCGGACGCGGAGGCGGTCTGCTCCCGGTACTCCCGCATCAGTTCGGCCAGCCCGTCGGTGCGCCGGGGCCGCAGGACGCGGATGGGTTCGAGGGCCGGGCCGTCGTGCGGCTGCCCGGGCTCGGACGGTGTCGACACGTTGCTCTCCTTCCGTCCGGGCTCAAGGGGCGCCCGTCTTCGAGGACCGTTCCGCCGCTAGATACGCGGCTGCCGCGCCAGGAGTTCAGAGAGCACTCAGTTCCTCCCTGTGAGTGCACTCAGTGCCATGAGTGGCCTTTGGGGTGCTACGTTCCAGCCCATGAGCTCCGAGAAATCCGACCTCGGGAACGGAAAGCCGCCCATGCGGGACGCCCTGGTGGCGGCGGCCTTCCAGCTGTTCCTGGAGCGGGGTTACGAGCAGACCACCGTCGACGACATCGTGGCGCTCGCCGGCGTCGGACGGCGCTCGTTCTTCCGCTACTTCCCCTCCAAGGAGGACGTGGTCTTCCCGGACCACGAGCGGTGCCTGGCCGACATGACGGCCTTCCTGGCGGAGGGCTCGGACGGCGACGAGCCCGTGCGGCGGGTCTGCGACGCGGCCCGGCTGGTGCTGCGGATGTACGCCGAGAACCCGACGTTCTCCGTGCAGCGCTACCGCCTGACCAAGCAGGTCCCCGGGCTGCGCGCCTACGAGCTGTCGGTGGTGTGGCGCTACGAACGCGCCCTCGCCGAGTATCTGCGCCGGCGTTTCTCGGCCCGCCGGGACGGGACCCTGCAGGCCGATGTGATCGCGGCGGCGGTGGTCGCGGCACACAACAACGCCCTGCGCTCCTGGCTGCGTTCGGACGGACAGGACGAGGCGAGCGCCACGGTGGACCACGCGCTGGCGTATGTGCAGTCGGCGTTCGGCGACGCGCCGGCACCCGTGGCGGACCCGCAGCCGGAGGACGTCGTGGTGGTCGTGTCGCGGCGCGGGGCACCGCTGTGGCGGGTGGTGCAGGAGATCGAGTCGACCCTGGGGCGGTCCTGAGGGTCCGCACATTTGAGGGTACGGAGTGCCTTTACGAGTGGCACTGAGTGCCATACGCTGTGCTGCGTGCACGGTGGCACGGCGAACCGGGCACGCATGTGCGCGGGTGACCGCGCACCCGGGATTCCGCCCGAGTGCAGGGAGTTGACCAGCGTGTACCACCACTCAGGAAGCGTGACTCAGCAGGCAGCCGGATCCTCTACGGGCCTCCTCGACCCGAGGGGCCAGGACACGGACGCCATTCTCTTCCAGCGCTGCACCTGGTGCGGCACCGCCATGTTCCACCGCCTGCTGTGTCCGGTCTGCCGGGGCAGCGACCTGCGGACGGAGCGCAGCGAGGGCACGGGCACGGTGCGCCACTCCACGGTGGTGCACCGCAACACGCCCGCGGCGCGCAATGTGTCCATGGTCGAGATGGCCGAGGGGTTCGTCGTGCGCGGCCGGGTGATGGGCCCGCCGATCGGCATCCACAGCGGGGATCGAGTGCGGCTGTCCACGGCCAAGGACCCGGTACGCAGTGAGCCGGTCTTCCAGCTCCTGGACGAGCCCTACCGGGCCTGGAGCTGACCGCCCTTCACGGTGCGAGCCGGCCCGGGAACTCGGGGAGACGCCGGGGCGCCCTCAGGGAGCGAGCACGATCCGCAGACCCACGGTTCCGTCCAGGCCCCGGCGCAGCCGGCTGCCGAGCAGGGTGAGCCGGCCCGTGAGTCCGTACTTGCGGGCGATCAGCTTCCGGTAGCGGGCGGTGGTGTCGGGGTCGCCGATCTCCGCCGTCGCGGGCACCTGCTCGCCGGTGGGGTTGCCGCGCAGGTCACAGGGGCCGACCAGGACGTCGGCGCGGTTGCGGATCCGCTTCACCTTCCAGGAGTCGGCGACCGTCCAAGCGCCGAGCGCGTTTCCGTCACGTACCACCCAGACGGGGGTGGCGACCGGCGTACCGTTTCTGCGGTAGCTGGTGATCAGCAGGTACTTGCCCGCGCCCAGTTCGTCCAGCGCACTGTCGTCCATGGCGGGCAGTGTACGAGCGCGACCCGCGCGGCGCGCCCCGGGGTTCAGCGCGGCGCGGCGGCCATTCTGCGTACCGCCTCCGTGATCACCTCCGGCGAGGCCGCCAGGTTGAGGCGGACATGCCCGGCCCCGCCGGTGCCGAAGGGCAGGCCGGAGTTGAGGGCCACGCGGCCGCGGTGCAGGAAGACGTCCGCCGGGTCGTCGCCGAGGCCGAGCGCGCGGCAGTCGAGCCAGGCGAGGTAGGTGGCGTCGCCCGGGCGGTAGCGGATCGCGGGCAGGTGCTCGGCCAGCAGGTCCGCGAGCAACCGCCGGTTGGCGTCGAGGCCGGTCAGCAGGGCGTCCAGCCAGGGGCCTCCGTCGCGCAGGGCGGCCGTGTGGGCGATGATGCCGATGTGGCTCGGGCCGTGCCCGACCTCCCCGGGCATGCGCGCCAGGTCGGCGGCGGCCCCGGGCCCGGCGATGGCCAGGGCGGCCTTGAGCCCGGCGAGGTTCCAGGCCTTCGAGGACGACATCAGCGACAGGCCGCGCTCGGCGCCCGGCACGCTCAGATACGGCACGAAGTCCGTGCCGCCGACGACGAGCGGCGCGTGGATCTCGTCGGCGACGACCCGCACGCCGTACCGCTCGGCGAGCGCGGCGACGGCGGACAGTTCCTCCACTGTGTGGACGGCGCCGGTCGGGTTGTGGGGGCTGCACAGCAGGTAGGCGGCCCGGCCCCCGTCGGCGACCGCCTGCCGGAAGGTCTCCTCCAGGACACCGAGGTCGAGCCGCCCGTCCGCCCCGAGCGGGGCCTCCGCCACACGCCGGTCCAGGTGCGCGACGAACTGGCGGAACGGCGGATACACCGGCGGGTTCACGACCACCGCATCGCCGTTCCCGGTGACCAGCTTCAGCATCTCGACGACGCCCAGCATGACGTCGGGCACGATCGCGGTGCGCTCCACGGCGAGCCCGTGCCAGTTCCACCGCTTCTCGGCGAAGGCGGCCAGCGCCTGCGCGTAGGCCGTGCCGGCGGGGTAGCCGGTGTCCCCGAGGTCCAGCGCGTCGGTGACGGCCCGCAGGACGGGCTCGGCCAGCGGCACGTCCATCTCGGCCACCCACAGGGGCAGCACGTCCTCGGGGTAGGTCCGCCACTTCATGCTCGTGCGGCGGCGGAGACGGTCGAGAGTGAGAGCTCGCAGAGGATTCGGTTCACCGGACGTCTCGTGCGGGATCCTGGTCATGGGCACACGATAGGGGGCTGTGCGGTGACCGGGAATCTTGTGGACGGGGTGCGGGGCGGGGCGGCGGGCCCGTTCCTGGAGATCGCCTGCGACGAATCGGGATCGGACGGCGAGAACCTGACGGGCGGGAACACGGACGTGTTCGCGCACGCCAGCGTCTCGCTGTCCGAGGCATCGGCCGCGGCGGCCGTAGGGGAGATCCGGGACCGGATCCGGTCGCCCGCCGAGGAGTACAAGGCGAACCACCTGCTGCGGGAGAAGCACCGCGCGGTGCTGGAGTGGCTGCTGGTGCCGGAGGGGCCGATGCACGGTCAGGCGCGGGTCCATCTCATGGAGAAGACGTTCTTCGTGGTGGACCGGGCGGTCGGCCTGCTGCTGGGCGACCCGGCAGCGGCCGTCGTCCTGTTCCGCGCGGGACGCCGGACCTTCGGGGAGGAGGGCTGGCGGGCGTTCCTGGAGGCGGCCAACCAGTTGCTGCGGGTGCGCAACAACGGCGAACCGGGCGCCCCCGTCGAGGGGTTCTACGACACGGTCGACGCCCTGTGTCGGGCGTATCCGCGTACCGACGCGGGGAGGGTCCTGGCCCGGCTCGGGGCGACCCGGTCCCGCGCGGTGTCCTATCGGGCGGACTTCCTGGACGGACCGCCGCTGATCCCGGTGCTCAACCCGCTGCTTCCGGCGATCGTGCGGACGGCCGCGCTGTGGAGCGGGGGCGGGCGGGAGGTCCGGCTGGTGCACGACCGGCAGAACATGCTGACGCCCGACCGCATCGCGTGGATCGAGGAGGCGGCCCGGCGTGCGGGGGTCGGACTGGCCGGGCTGCGGCTCGTCGTCGCGCGCGAGGACGCGCGGGTGCAGGTGGCGGACTTCCTGGCCGGGATCGCCCGCAAGATCGCCTCCGACGAGCTGAACGGGCGCGGGGACCCCGTGCTCACCGCCCTGCTGCGGCCGTACGTCGATCCGGCCTCGGTCTGGGGCGACACCCGCAGCCTGGCCCTGCTCGCCGCCCCGGCCGCCCCGGCCACCGGCCGGCGGTGAAGAGATCACGCGCGCGCTGAACACGGCACGGCTCCGCTCCGTATGGAGAACAGGGCGCTCAACTCCAGGAGGGCCCCGCGGTGTTCGCACCGCGATGTTCGGGTTCGGGAGCCATGCATGAGGCACGCACGACGACGGGTCGTCCGGCGAGTGACACAGCTGGCGGCCGTCGGCGGACTCCTCCTCGGAGGAACGATGGTCACCACCGCTGTGGCGAGCGAGCCCCCCGACCCAACCGTCGGCGTCCCCTACTCGGCGAAGCCGGGCACGGGCATGGGCAGCGACCTGGTGTCCCGGCTCGGGACCTCCCGCACGGCGGGGAGCTGGGTCGACTCCTCCGGGCGGCCGGTCGTCGCGGTCACCGACGAGAAGGCGGCCGCGGAGGTCAAGCGCGCCGGTGCGCAGGCGAAGATGGTGCCCCGCAGCATGAGCGACCTCAAGTCCGCGACGTCGGCGCTGCGTTCGGCGCCGCGGGTGTCCGGGACCTCCTGGTCCCTGGACTACCAGAACAACCAGGTGGTGGTACGGGGCGACAGCACGGTCTCCTCCTCCGACTGGTCCCGGCTGACCGAGGTCGCGGACGGCATCGGCGGCTTTGTGCGCATGGAGCGCACCGAGGGCACCTTCACGACGCGGATCAACGGCGCGGAGCCCATCCTGTCGACCGCCGGGCGCTGTTCGGCGGGCTTCAACGTGACCGACGGGAAGACCGACTACATCCTCACGGCCGGGCACTGCGGGCCCGACGGTTCCGTCTGGTTCTCGGACGACCGGGGCCGCGATCAGGTCGGCACCTCGCTGAAGGGGAGCTTTCCCGGCGACGACTACTCCCTGGTGAAGTACGACAGCGGCAACGCGGGCAAGGGCGCGGAGGTCGTGGCGGTCGGCGAGGGCGAGGGTGTGCGGATCACGGGCGTGGCCGATGCCGAGGTCGGGAAGAAGATCTTCCGCAGCGGCAGCACCAGCGGGCTGCGCGAGGGCGAGGTGACCGCGCTGAACGCGACGGTCAACTACCCCGAGGGCACGGTCACCGGGCTGATCGAGACGAACGTGTGCGCCGAACCGGGCGACAGCGGTGGCCCGATGTTCGCCGACGGCATCGCGCTCGGTCTGACCTCGGGCGGCAGCGGTGACTGCGCCGCGGGCGGTACGACGTTCTTCCAGCCGGTGACGAAGGCGCTGACCGAGCTGGGGGTCAAGCTGATCGTGGCCAAGCAGGCCGGTGGCACGGCACCCGCTCCGTCGGCCTCGGGCGCCGCTTCGCCCGGTTCGTCGGCACCGGTGACGGGTGAGGACGTGGCGGGCCTGCTGACCCGCCTCACCGACCCGCGCAACGTCGGCCCCGGCATGCTGGTCATCGCGGGCAGCCTCCTCGCCCTGGTGGCGACGCGCTGGATCCGCTCGGAGCAGGACCGCAAGGCGTATCGGCAGTACTACTCCGCCACTTGGGGGTGACCCCGCTCCGCGGGAGCAGACAGCAGAGGAAAGTGCGAGGGGGGCACCCGTGGATTCAGGGTGCCCCGGGGACGAGGGTCCGACGCGTCAGCGGACCTGGATGACGCTCAGGCCGCCGGCGCGGGCTGCGGGGCCGCGGCGGCCCACTCCAGGACGAGCCGCCGATATTCCTCACGCTGCTCGCCGCTCAGTGTCCCGCCCGACCGGCGCCACAGGGCCCGGATCTCCTCGTTGACCTCGTCAGCCGATCGCTCGGGTGAGGATTCAACAGTGGTGGACATGGTGTGAAGCATACGGTCCCGGACGTGAAGGCGATGTGAGTAATCACGAGCCAATCGGGCATTCCGGACAGTGTTGCTGATCACGTCCATCTCCCGGTAAACGTGAGCCTGTTCACGCTTCGGCTGATCCCAGGACCAGCACCTTGATAGCCAACACGGCCGCGCCGCGCGCCCAGTCGTGAAAATCGGACACCTTCGTCTCGAGGTCGACCGGTGCGGCCAGGGGATGCCGGTTGTCGCGGATGGTCTCCTCGACCGTCTCGCCCGCCACATCCATCAGCCCGACCCCCTCCCCCGCGAGCAGGATCCTCTGCGGCATCACGAAGTTGGAGATCTGGGCGACGAGCGTGCCCAGCGCGCGTGCGGCCTCGCCGATGACCCGGGCGGGCATCGGGTCCCCGGCGGCGGCGAGCGCGAGGATCTCCTCGTAGGTCCGGTCGCGGCCGGTGGCGGCCTGGACCTGGTAGCGGATGTTGGGGATGGTCAGCAGCGAGACGGCGCTGCCGCGCCGGCCGTCCGGGGTGAGCGGGCCGCTCGGGTCGACGATCCAGTGACGGCCGAAGCCGCGGTCCTCCTCGGCGCAGGACACCCGCTTGCCGCCCAGGACGAGCCCGTAGCCGATGCCGGCGCCGATGGTGAGGACGGCGAAGCGGTCCAGGCCGCGTCCGGCGCCGAACCAGGTCTCGGCCTCGACCAGGGCGGCGACGTCGTTCTCGACGACCACGGGCAGCCCGGTGCGCTCCTCGACGAGTTCGGCGAGGGGGACGTCCCGCCACAGCAGGAAGGGGGACTCTCCGACCACGGCCCGGTCCCGGACGAAGCCGCCCACCCCGATGCCGATCCCGGCGATCCGGGGGTGCTCGGCGGCCAGTTCGGCGGTCATCGCGCCGAGCAGGTCGGCGACCTCGGCGGGGTCGTGGGTGGTGAGCGGACGGTCGTGGCGGGCGACGATATGGCTGCGCAGGGTGGTGACGACGCAGTAGACCGTGTCCTCGGTGATCTTGAAGCCGAGGAAGGACCCCGAGTCGGCGACGACGTCCAGCGGCTGCGAGGGGCGGCCCTGGCGGGCCTCCGCCGGGGCTTCGGCCTCGGCGGCCTCGATCAGCAGGTTCGACTCGATCAGCGGCTTGGTCAGCCGGGTGAGGCTGCCGGGCGACAGGCCGAGCCTGCGGGCGAGCTCGGTCCGGGACAGCGGGCCGTGGACGAGTACTTCGATCGCCACGGAGCGCTCCCCCGCGCTCAGCGGCAGCCAGCCGGCGGTGCCTGCGGTCATGTACGTCCGACTCCCCTCAGCTCTTTTTTTCGCACTGAAACCAACATGACCACTCTACGGCGATGAAGGTTCGTGCGAAAAGATGTTTGCGCACCCCTTGACGCAGCAATTGTTTCGCACCAAAAGTAAGTCCCGCCAGAGGACGAGCCGCCGTATGCGAGGGAGTCGCCCGATGACCATCGCCTCCAGCAGTCCTCCGTCGCGTCTGCCCGCGGGCGGCGCCGCGGAGGCACGCACCAAACCCAGGACACATCGGACCGAGGTGGGGGACGACCGGGGAGACGGACGGCTGGCCGCGGTGTTCATCGCGCCGGCGATGCTCGGCTTCCTGGTCTTCCTGCTCTGGCCGACGCTCCGGGGCATCTATCTGAGCTTCACCCGCTACAACCTGCTGACCCCGGCGGAGTGGGTGGGCCTGGACAACTACGTCCGCATGGTCAACGACCCCATCTTCTGGGACTCGCTGTGGGTCACCGTCGAGTACGTCGTCATCAACATCGGCGTGCAGACGCTCGCGGCGCTCGCCATGGCCGTCCTGCTGCAGCGGCTGACCCGGTCGGCGATGCTGCGCGGGATCGTGCTCACGCCGTACCTGATGTCGAACGTCGTGGCCGGCCTCGTCTGGCTGTGGATCCTCGACACACAACTCGGCATCGGCAACGAGATCGTCAGCGCCCTCGGCGCCGGCCGCATCCCGTTCCTCGCCGACGAAACCTGGGCCATCCCGACGATCGCACTCATCAATGTGTGGCGGCACGTCGGCTACACCGCCCTGCTGCTGTTCGCCGGCCTCCAGGCCATCCCCAACGACATGTACGAGGCGGCCCGGGTGGACGGCGCGAGCGAGTGGCGGATGTTCTGGCGGATCACCATGCCGCTGCTGCGGCCGGTGCTCGCCGTGGTGCTGATCATGACCGTGATCGGGTCGTTCCAGGTGTTCGACACCGTGGCCGTGACCACCGCGGGCGGTCCTGCGAACGCGACCAACGTGCTCCAGTACTACATCTACGGCTCGGCCTTCGGGCGCTTCCAGTTCGGCTACGCCTCGGCCATGTCCGTCGCCCTGCTGGTCGTGCTGAGCGCGATCACGATCCTGCAGTACCGGCTCACCCGGGCCGGCCGGACCGACCTCGGCTGACGGAAGGGAGACACCGACATGGCCACCGTGACGACAACGACGCCCACGACCGTGCGACCGGCCCGGCGCAGGTTCTCCTTCGGGAAAGCCGCCGCCTGGACCGTGATGGGACTGATCGTCCTCATCACCATGCTGCCGTTCTACTGGATCCTGCGCACCGCGCTCTCCACCAACGCCGGCCTCAGCGCCGACCCGACCAACCCGCTGCCGGTGGACCTCACCACGAGCGGATTCGAGCGGGCCCTGGGCATGCAGTCGGCCGAGGAGGCCGTCAAACAGGGCGGCGCGGGCGGCGGGCTGGACTTCTGGCGCTATCTGCTCAACTCCGTGCTGGTCTCGACCCTGATCACCGGCTGTCAGATCTTCTTCTCCGCGATGGCCGCGTACGCCTTCTCGCGGCTGCGCTGGCGGGGCCGGGACAAGGTGTTCGGGCTGTTCCTGGCCGGGATGATGGTGCCGGCCATCTTCACCCTGCTGCCGAACTTCGTGCTCATCAAGCAACTGCACCTGATCGACACGCTCCTCGGTATCGCGCTGCCCACGATGTTCATGACGCCGTTCGCGGTGTTCTTCCTGCGGCAGTTCTTCATGAACATCCCCCGCGAGGTCGAGGAGGCCGCGCTGCTCGACGGCGCCGGGAAGATCAAGATCTTCTTCCGGGTGGTGCTGCCGATGGCGTCCACACCGATCATCACGCTGGGCGTGCTGACGTACATCACCTCCTGGAACGACTACTTCTGGCCGCTGATGGTCTCCTACAGCGACAGCTCGCGGGTGCTGACCGTGGCGCTGGCGGTCTTCCGGGCGCAGACCCCGGCGACCGGCGTCGACTGGTCCGGGCTCATGGCGGCGACGCTGATCGCCGCGCTGCCGATGCTCGTGCTGTTCGCCTGCTTCGCGCGACGCATCGTCAGCTCCATCGGCTTCACCGGGATCAAGTAAGGGGACTATGATGCGAATTCGACTTCGTCCGCTTCTCGCGGCGACCGGAGCGCTGGCGCTGTCCCTGGTCAGCGGATGCGCGGGGGGCGGCGCTGCCGGATCCTCCGCGAACACCGTCACGTACTGGCTGTGGGACGCCAACCAGCTCCCCGCCTACCAGGCCTGTGCCAAGGGGTTCGAGAAGGAGAACCCCGGGCTCAAGGTGAAGATCACGCAGCTCGGCTGGAGCGACTACTGGACCAAGCTCACCGCCGGGTTGATCGCGGGCACCGCGCCGGACGTGTTCACCGACCACATCCAGAACTTCGGCCAGTTCGTCGATCTGAAGGCCCTCGAACCGCTCGACGACCTCGGCATCGAGAACTCCGACTACCAGCCGGGCCTCGCCGCCAACTGGATCGGCAAGGACGGCCACCGCTACGGCGCTCCCAAGGACTGGGACACCGTCTCGCTGTTCTACAACTCCAAGATGACCGCGGAGGCCGGGCTCACCGCCGAGCAGATGGGCGAGCTGTCCTGGAACCCGAAGGACGGCGGCACCTTCGAGAAGGCCATCGCCCACCTCACGATCGACAGGAAGGGCAAGCGGGGCGACGAGCCGGGCTTCGACAAGAACAACGTCAAGGTGTACGGCCTCGCCACGGGCGGCGGCGGCTTCGGCGACGGCCAGACGCAGTGGAGCCCCTTCACCGGCTCCGCCGGGTGGAACTACCTGAACAAGGCGCGCTGGGGCACGAAGTACCAGTACGACAGCAAGACCTTCCAGTCGGTCGTCGACTGGTACTTCGGCCTGGCGAAGAAGGGCTACATGCCGCCGCTGTCGGACTACAACATCCAGTCCAACCAGCAGAACACGCAGGTCGCGGCGGGGAAGGCGGCCACGACCTTCGACGGGGCCTGGATGATCTCCACCTACACGGGCTTCAAGGGCCGGGACATCAAGACGGCCGCGACGCCGGTCGGACCGACCGGCAAGCGCGCCACCATGATGAACGGCCTCGCGGACTCCATCACGAAGGCGTCCAAGAACAAGGCGGGCGCCAAGAAGTGGGTGGCGTATCTGGCCTCGGACGAGTGCCAGACCGTCGTGGGCAAGTACGGCGTCGTCTTCCCCGCCACCGCGGCCGGGACCGAGGCCGCCGTCGCCGCGTACCGGAAGAAGGGCATCGACGTCTCGTCGTTCACCGAACCCGTGGCCGACAAGAAGCGCTTCCGGACGTTCTCCTACCCGATCGCCAGCTACTCCGCGGACATGACGGCGCTCATGCAGCCGGCGATGGAGGACATCTACGGCAACGGAAAGCCCGTCAGCAGCCTCGACCAGACCAACGACCAGATCAACCTGATCCTCTCGCAGTGATCACCCGCACAGTGAAGGGCATGCTCCTATGACGTTCTCCCTCGGCATCGTCGGCGCCGGACAGTTCTCGGGCCAGTTCGCCACCCTGTTCCAGGCCCACCCCGGCGTCGGCGACGTCTACGTCACCGACCTGCTGCCCGAGAGGGCCGAACAGCTCGCCTCCGCCCAGGGGCTCGCGGGCACCTTCCCGTCGTACCAGGCCATGCTGGAGTCGGAGGACGTCGACGCGGTCGCGATCTTCACCCAGCGCTGGACGCACGGCCCGCTGGTGCTGCAGGGCCTCAACGCCGGCAAGCACGTGTACTCCGCGGTCCCCATGGCGATCAGCACGGAGGAGATCGCGGCGATCATCGACACGGTCAAGGCCACCGGCCTGACGTACATGATGGGCGAGACCAGCGAGTACAACCCGGCGACCGTCCACGCCCGCAACCAGATCGCCGAAGGCGCCTTCGGGCGGCTCTTCTACGCCGAGGGCGACTACGTCCACGACATGGACCTGGGCTTCTACGAGGCCTACCAGTACAGCGGCGGCGAGAACTGGAAGGCCACCGCCAGCTATCCCCCGCTGCTGTACCCGACGCACGCGATCGGCGGGGTGCTGGGCGCCTGGCAGACGCACGCCGTCAGCGTGTCGGCGATCGGTGTCCTCGACGACCGGGGCGACGGCGTCTTCGACAAGGACGTCAGCCAGTTCGGCAACGACTTCTCCAACGCCACCGCGCTGTTCGAGGTCGCCGGCGGCGGCTCGTTCCGTACGAACGAATTCCGGCGGGTCGGCTACCCCTCGCACATCCGCGAGTCGCGCTTCCGCTTCTTCGGCACCGAGGCGAGCATGGAGCAGCTCGCCACGGTCGCCCTGTGGCAGGACAAGCAGGGGGTGAAGGACATCAGCGAACTGCTGGAGCCCAAGCCCACCATGGCTCCCGACGACCCGTCGCTGCGGCACATCGCGCCGGAGCTGCGGGCCGCCTTCACCTCCGGGTCGGCTCCCGTGCACGACCGTGAGCGGCTGCCGAGGGAGTTCGACCACCTCCACAACGGCCACGAGGGCAGCCACCACTTCCTGGTGGACGACTTCGTGACCGCCGTCAACTCGCGCACCCTGCCGTCGGTGAACGCGTGGGTGGCCGCCCGCTACACCCTGCCCGGCATCATCGCGCACGAGTCCGCGCGGCAGGGCGGGGTACGGCTGGAGATCCCGGACTTCGGGGACGCGCCCCAGTAGGTGCCGGGGCGGGCCGGGTGCCTGGGATCAGGTGCCCGGCTTGCGGCCGTACACGAAGACGTCGTCGCCCTTCTTCAGCAGCGACCAGTACTTCTTGGCGTCGGTCTTGGTCATGTTGACGCAGCCGTGCGAACCCGGCGGGTTCCAGACGCTGATACCGACCGAGTGGAAGGCCTGGCCGCCGTCGAAGAACTGGGCGTAGGGCATCGGCACGTCGTAGATGGAGGAGACGTGGTCGATGTTGCGCCAGTAGATCTTCTTCAGGCCCGTGCGGGTCTCGTCGCCGTTACGGCCGGTGCGGACCGGGACCGGACCGTAGACGAGCTTCTTGCCGTCCTGGATCCAGCTCAGCTGGAGGGTCAGGTTCACACAGGCGATCCGGCCCTTGTTCACCGGGCACTTGCCGTCCTTGTTGGGGTTCGTCCCGACAGCCTTCTGCTTCTGCATCAGGTCCATCACGCCCCAGGTGACGGGCCCGGCGTAGCCGATGTTCGGGGAGATCCCGTGTTTGGTCTGGAAGGCGCGGATCGCCTTGCAGTCGGCGGCGGACTGCTTGCCGTCGACCGGTCGGCCGAGAAACTTCTCGACCTGCTTCTGGTGCGGGCCGGCCTGCGTGGTGCAGCTCGCGGCCTGCGCCGGGGTGGCGCCGAGCGCGAGTGTGAGCGGGGCCACCAGGCCGGTGACCCCGAGTGCGACGGCTCCCCGTCTGCGGATGTCCCCCATGGCTCGTCATGCCCTTTCGCGAGGATGGTCTGCGGTGTGCTGCCTGCTAGACGGGCGAAGGGGCGGTTCGGTTGTGCGGGAGTTCAGCCGGCGACGAAACGGTGACATACCTCACCGGTCAGCCGGCCGGGCGGAAGGCACCGGCCGTAGGCGACCAGCAGGAGGTCCTGCGCCGTGCCGTGCAGGGGTGCGCCGGTGCCGTAGGTCCAGTCGAGGTCGTCGGCGTGCAGCCGTACGCCGTCGAGGTCGGCGCCGAAGAACCGGGACGTCCGGGGGCCGACGGTGCCGAGGACGACGCTCAGCCGGTCCTCGGGGACACGGCGGTCGAGGCCGAGTGCGACGGTGACGTCCAGGCCGTGGACGACGTCGTGGGCCAGGGCCGTCTCGAAGCCGCCGACGGGGGGCTTCCACGGGTGGTGGGCGTGCTCGCTCAGGAACGCGGCGAGCCGCTCGTCGGGGTGGGCGGCGGCGTCCCGGCGGGCGAGGCGGTCGGCCATCCGGTTGATGCTGCCGCCCGCCTTGGCCAGCTCCCACAGCACGGCGGGCGTGGAGTGCCGGAAGCCCATCGACATGTGGGCCACGACCTCGCGCACCCGCCAGCCCGCGCACAGACTCGGCGCCTCCCACCGCTCGGGGTCCAGATCGCCGAACAAGGCGGCGAGCTCCCGGCGTTCGGCGGCTATGGCTGCGGTGATGTCGTGCGCTGCGGTTCCCATACGTCCAGGGTCGATGCGCGTGATCCATAAGTCCAAGAGCTGGTTGTGCTGGCCCCTAGCATGGTCGCTTATGGAGCTGAGGCAGCTGCGGTACCTCGTCGCCGTCGTGGAGGAAGCGAGCTTCACCCGGGCCGCCGAGCGGCTGCATGTGGCGCAGCCCGGGGTGAGCGCGCAGATCCGGCAGCTGGAGCGGGAGCTGGGCCGGCCGCTGCTGGACCGGACCGGCCGCTCGGTGACGCCGACGGAGGTCGGCGAGGCGGTCCTGCCGCATGCGCGGGCGGCGCTCGCGGCCGTCGACGGGGTGCGGCAGGCGGTCGCGGAGTTCGGCGGGCTGCTGCGGGGCCGGGTCGGGATCGGCCTGGTGCCGGGCACGCTCGGGCACGCCATCGATGTGCCGGGGGTGCTGGCCGGCTTCCACGACGACCATCCTCAGGTGGAGATCACCCTCACCGAGGCCACCTCGGACCTGATGCTCACGGCACTGCGCCGCGGCGAGCTGGACATCGCCGTGGTCGGACTGGCGGACCGGGAACCGCCGCCCGGTGTGGCCGTGCGGGTGCTGGTCGACGTGCCGCTGGTGGTGGCCGTCGCGGACGGCCATCCGCTGCTCGCGGAGTACGCGGGCCGTACGGCGGTGCCGCCGGCGGCGCTGCGGGAGCACGCCCTGGTCAGCCTGCCGAGTGGGACCGGGGTGCGCGGCGCCCTGGAGGGGGTGTGCGCGGAGGCGGGGTTCCGGCCGCGGGTCGCCTTCGAGGCGGCGGCCCCGGAGGCGCTCACCCGGCTCGCCGCACGCGGACTCGGCGCGGCCGTCGTCCCGGAGGCGGAGCCCCCCGGCGAGCTGCGCACCCTGCTCATCGACCACCCCCGGGCGCGCGGCCGCATCGCTCTGGCCTGGCGCACGGAGGGCCCGACCGGCCCAGCGGCCAGGGCCCTGCTGGACCGGCTCCGGGAGACGCTGCCGCGCCAGGGCGCCTTCGCGGAGACGGTCTAGGGCCGCAAGGCGTCGTGAAAACCGGTGTTGACGGCGGTGAGGCCGCCGTCGACGACCAGGGTGGTGCCGGTGATCCAGGAGGCGTCGGACGAGGCGAGGAAGGTGACGGCCGCCGCGATGTCCTCCGGTTCGCCGACCCGGCCCAGGGGGTAGAGCCGGCGCAGCGCTTCCAGGTCCTCGTCGCGGCCCTCCCAGGCGGTGGTGCGGACGGTGCCCGGCACCACCAGGTTGACGCGGACACCGCGCGCGGCGGCGTGACCGGCGAGGGTGCGGGTCAGGGAGCCCAGGCCTGCCTTGGCGGCGCTGTAGGCGTGGTTGCCGAAGTCCTGCAGGCCGTTGACCGAGCCGATCGAGACGACGGCGCCGCGCCCGGAGGCGGCCAGGTGCGGCAGCGCGGCACGGCAGCAGCGGTACGCGCCGGACAGCGTGACATCGAGGTCGCGCGCCCACGACTCGTCCGGTTCGTCCTCGAAGAGGGGCGCGTCGGGCGAGCAGTGGGCGGCGCTGTTGACCAGCACGTCGAGCGAGCCGAAGGTGTCGACGGCGTGGGCGACGGCGGCCTCGGTCGCCGCCCGGTCGGCCACGTCGCACCCGATCCCCTCGGCGGTGAGTCCCTCCTCCCGCAGGGCCCGCGCGGTCCCCGTGGCCGCGGGCGGGTCCTGGTCGGCCACCAGGACCCGTGCGCCCTCCCACGCGAAGCGGCGGGCGGTGGCGGCGCCGATGCCGCGTGCCCCGCCGGTGATGAGAACCCCGTACCCCTCGAAGCGCCTGGTGTCCGTCATGGGCCGACCGTACTGCCCCGGGGCCGGCTCAGCGGTAGCCGCTCGTGTCCGCCGGCCCGCCCGCGTCCTGGACCTCGACGAGATAGCGCCAGGCGTCCGGGCGGCTGCCGTCGAGGTCGGTGAAGCCGTACACCTGGGCGAGGCCGCCGCTGGAGAGGGACTGGCCGTTGAAGCGGGACACGTCCGGGTCGGCGGCGAGGGCGGCCACGGCCCGGCCGACGTAGCGGGGGGTCTCCGAGATGGCGAAGTGGGGGACGCGCTCCAGGGCGTCGTGCCAGTTCTCCTCCGCGACCCCGAAGGTCTCGAGCATGAGTTCCGAGCGCAGCCAGCCGGGGGTGAGGGCGACGGCGGTGGCGCCGCGCGGGCCGAGTTCGTGGCCGAGGGCGAAGGCCATGCGCAGGACGGACGCCTTGGCGAGGTCGTAGAAGAAGTTCACGCGGTAGTTGTCGCCGTTGTAGTCGGCGGTGCCGTCGGTGACCTCGACGACCAGGCCGCCGGGGTTGCGCAGCAGCAGGGGCAGGGCGTGGTGGCTGGTGATCGCGTGGGTCTCGACGGCGAGCCGGAGCAGGCGCAGGCCGTTGTCCAGGTCGTGCTCCCAGAGCGGGCTGTCCCACTCGAAGAGCTTCTCGCCGCCCCAGATGTCGTTGACGAGGACGTCGAGGCGGCCCTGTTCGCCGTCGATCCGCTCCACGAGCGTGCGGACCTGCGCCGGGTCGAGGTGGTCGGCGGGGACGGCGATGCCCTGCCCGCCGGCCTCGGTGACCAGGTCGGCGGTGTCCTCGATGGTCTCGGGCCGGTCGTACTCCGAACGGCGGGTGCGGGTGCTGCGTCCGGTGACGTAGACGGTGGCGCCCGCCGCGCCGAGTTCCACCGCCATGCCCCGTCCGGCGCCCCGGGTCGCACCGGCGACCAGTGCGACCTTGTCCTTCAGCGGAGCTGACATGTCCGACCTCCCGTTGCCGTGAATGCGTGGTGCTTCGAGAGTGACGGGTAAGCCGGACATCTTCTGTCGTCTTTTGCTGTCGGTGTGTCCCGGCCGCTCGCGGTCAGTGGCCGCGGGCGATCCACTCCTGGAGCTGCGGGGCCTCCGCGCCGATGGTCGTGGAGTCTCCGTGCCCGGTGAGGACCTTCGTCTCCGGCGGCAGTGTGAGCAGCCGGTCGCGGATCGAGTCGATGATCGTCGGGAAGTGGGAGAAGGACCGGCCGGTGGCGCCGGGGCCGCCCTGGAAGAGGGTGTCGCCGGTGAAGACGGTGGCGAGACCGGGGTCGTACAGGCACACCGCGCCGGGCGCGTGCCCCGGGGTGTGCAGGATCCGCAGGTCGGCGCCGCCGGCCTCGATCGTCTGGCCGTCGACCAGCCAGGCGTCGGGCTCGCGGTCCGGGTGGGTCTGCTTCCACAGCGGCAGGTCGTCGTGGTGCAGCCAGATCGTGGCGCCGGTGCGCTCGGCGAGGGCGGGGGCGGCGTCGATGTGGTCGTTGTGGGCGTGGGTGCACACGATCGCGGTGAGCCTGCGGTCTCCGACGGCCTCGGCGATGGCGTCGGCGTCGTGGGCGGCGTCGATGACGATCGCCTCGTGGTCGTCGCCGACGATCCACACGTTGTTGTCGACGTCCCAGGTGCCGCCGTCGAGGCTGAACTGGCCGGAGGTGACGAGGCGTTCGACTCGGGTGGTCATCAGAGCACCACCACCGAGCGCAGCACGTCGCCGTGGTGCATCCGCTCGAACGCCTTCTCCACCTCGTCGAGCTGGATGGTCTCGGTGACGAACGCCCCGAGGTCCAGGCGCCCTTGCAGATGCAGGTCGATCAGCATGGGGAAGTCGCGGGAGGGCAGACAGTCGCCGTACCAGCTCGACTTGAGCGATCCGCCGCGGCCGAAGACGTCGAGCAGCGGCAGTTCGAGCTTCATGTCCGGGGTGGGCACACCGACGAGGACGACCGTGCCGGCGAGGTCGCGGGCGTAGAAGGACTGCTTGTACGTCTCCGGGCGGCCGACCGCCTCGATGACGACGTCGGCGCCGAATCCGCCGGTCAGCTCGCGGATGGCCTCGATGGGGTCCGTCTCGCGCGAGTTGACCGTGTGGGTGGCGCCCATCGTCCGGGCGGTCTCGAGCTTGCGGTCGTCGATGTCGACGGCGATGATCCGCGCGGCTCCGGCGAGCTGCGACCCGGCGACGGCCGCGTCACCGACGCCGCCGCAGCCGATGACGGCGACCGTGTCGCCCCGGCCGACGTTGCCGGTGTTGATCGCGGCGCCGATGCCGGCCATGACACCGCAGCCGAGCAGCCCGGCCACCTGCGGGGCGACCTCCGGGGCGACCTTGGTGCACTGCCCGGCCGCGACCAGGGTCTTCTCGGCGAAGGCGCCGATGCCGAGGGCCGGGGAGAGTTCCTGCCCGGTCGAGGCGAGGGTCATCTTCTGCTCGGCGTTGTGGGTGTCGAAGCAGTACCAGGGGCGTCCGCGCAGACAGGCCCGGCACTTCCCGCACACCGCACGCCAGTTGAGGATCACGAAGTCGCCTTGCTCGACGTCGGTGACGCCGTCTCCGACCGCCTCGACCACGCCCGCGGCCTCATGGCCGAGCAGGAACGGGAAGTCGTCGCTGATGCCGCCCTGCTTGTAGTGCAGGTCGGTGTGGCAGACCCCGCAGGCCTGGACGCGCACGACCGCCTCTCCGGGGCCGGGGTCGGGCACCACGATCGTCTCGATGCGCACCGGCTCGTCCTTGCCGGGTGCGATCACACCGCGTACTTCCTGCGCCATGGCGCTGACTCCTTCGTCGGCCGGGGTCGGTCCCTTCCGACCCTACGCGCGACTGATCGGTAAGGGGCGGGGATCGGCCACCTCAGACGCATGATCACGAGTTCTGCCCAGCGCAGAAAGCAGGGTGCCGTACGAGGCCGGCGCCCTAGCCTGAACGCTCCGCCCGACGCCGAAGGAGCGACGTGAGCCTCGCAGAGACCGATACCGCCGTGCCACCCTGGCGGCTGCTCCTCGGATACGTCCGGCCGCACCGCTGGTCCCTGGCCGCCGGTGCCGTGCTCTCGCTGGTCACCGGGGCGACCGGGCTGCTGCTGCCGCTGGTGGCCAAGGGCCTGATCGACGATCTGTCGCACGAGAGGGCCATCACCGGGGCGCTGCTGGCGATGTCGGCGCTGGTGCTGGCCAACGCGGTGGTGGGCGCACTGGGTTCGTACGTGCTGCAGCGCACCGCCGAGTCGGTGGTGCTCGGGGCGCGGCGCGCGCTGTCGTCGTATCTGCTGCGGCTGCGGATCACCGCCGTGGACCGCAGCGAACCCGGGGACCTGATGGCCCGCATCACCTCCGACACCACGCTGCTGCGCCAGGTCACCACCAACTCGCTGGTCGGCCTCGGCACGGGCGGTCTCACCCTCGTCGCGACGATCGTGATGATGGGCCTGGTGGATGTCGTGCTGCTGGGCGTCACGCTGGCCGTGATCGCGGGCGCCGGGGTGATCCTGGGCGTGATCGTGCCGCGCATCAACAAGGCGAGCCGGCGGGCGCAGGACGCGGTGGGTGTCATGGGCGCCTCGCTGGAGCGGGTCCTCGGCGCCCTGCGCACCGTGAAGGCGTCCGGTGCCGAGCACCGGGAGGAGGCCACGCTGCACGAGGCGGCGCAGGAGTCCTGGCGGCAGAGCGTGCGGGCCGCCAGGTGGTCGGCGGCCGCGGGCAACACGGCGGGGCTCTCCATGCAGATCGCCTTCATCACGGTGCTCGCGGTGGGCGGCGCCCGCGTCGCGACCGGCGCCGTCGACGTGGGCACGCTGGTCGCGTTCCTGCTCTACGTCTTCTATCTGATGTCGCCGATACAGCAGGTCGTCGGCGCCGTCACGCAGTACCAGACGGGCGCCGCGGCCCTCACCCGCATGCAGGAGGCACTGCGACTGCCCGCCGAGCCGTCCGCCCGGTTCGCGCCGCTGCCCTCCCCCGGCGACCGGCCCGCCGCCCTCGCCTTCGAGGACGTCCGCTTCCGCTACGCCGACGACCTGCCGTACGTCCACCACGGCGTGACGTTCGCCGTGCCCGCGCAGGGCATGACGGCGTTCGTGGGCCCGTCCGGCGCCGGCAAGACCACCGTCTTCTCCCTGATCGAGCGGTTCTACGACCCCGACTCCGGCGCGATCACGCTGGACGGCCGGGACCTCGCCGACTGGGAACTGCCCCGACTGCGCGCCTCGATCGGCTATGTGGAGCAGGACGCGCCGGTCCTGTCGGGCTCCCTGCGGGACAACCTGCTGCTGGGACATCCGGACGCGGACGAGGACGCCCTCGCGCGGGTGCTGAAGACGACCCGTCTCGACGGTCTGGTGTCGCGGCTGCCCGCGGGGCTGGACACGCTCGTCGGGCACCGCGGCACCAAGCTGTCGGGCGGTGAGCGGCAGCGCGTCGCCATCGCCCGCGCGCTGCTGCGCCGCCCCCGGCTGCTGCTGCTCGACGAGGCCACCTCGCAGCTGGACGCGGTGAACGAGGCGGCGCTGCGGGACACCGTCGCGGACGTGGCCCGGACGACCACGGTCCTCGTCGTGGCGCACCGGCTGTCGACGGTGACGATGGCCGACCGGATCGTGGTCATGGACGCGGGCCGGGTCCGGGCCGTCGGCACGCACCGCGAACTCGTGACCTCCGACCCGCTCTACGCGGAGCTGGCGGCGACCCAGTTCCTGACCGCGGCCGACTGAGCCGACGGATCGGGGCCGGTGGACCGGCTGCGCTTGCCCAGCCCGCCGGGCGGGAGGAGGCTCAGGGGTGAGGCTTCTCGCGGCCCGCTCCCCGTCGGGTCGCGGCCCTTCGAAGGAGGTCATCATGGGAACCGCGGCAGACTCCGCCTTCGACCGAGAGATCCTGCGCCGGGGCTTGGAAGGCCAGACCCCGGAGATGCTGCTCTCCCTCTACGCCGACGACGCGGAACTCCGCATCGTGGACCGCACGACCCAGCCCAGCCACCCCAAGGTCCTGCACGGCCGCGACGAGATCGGCCGGATGCTGGAGGACGTCTACAGCCGCGACATGACGCACAAGCTGGAACGGTGCGTCGTCCAGGGCGACGAGGCCGCCTACAGCGAGAGCTGCGAGTACGCGGACGGCGTGCGCGTCCTGTCCGAGTCCATGATCTCGCTGCGCGGCGGAAAGATCACCGAACAGACCCTGATCCAGGCCTGGGACGAGTAGGCCCCGGGACGCTCCCCACTGCCACCCGCGCCCGCCCCGGGCTGTCGTGATCAGCCCATCCAGGCGCTGTACGACATGACGTCGCCCTTTTTGACGCCGTACTCCGGTTCGTCGGCGGTGAAGGTGCTCTCCAGGCCGAGGACGGTGCCGGTGGCCGGGTTCGTGATCAGCATGTGGCGGACGCCGGAGCCGTCGTACACGTATGCCTGGCCCTGCCGGCCCAGCCGGTCGGTCACCCGGCCGACCGGTCGCAGGCCCTCGGTGTCGGCCAGGAGGCGGGCGAGCGCCGCGGTCTCCCGGGCGCCGAGGGTCCAGTGGTCGAGCAGTACCTCGACGGCGTCCAGCAGTTGGGGCGTGGTCAGCGGCCCGTCGATGTACTGGGCCTCCGTCAGATAGGCGCGCAGCCGTGCGGGGTCGCTCGGCGGCGGGGACTGGGGCGGTGCGTCGCTCCAGCTCGGCGGGTAGGTCCGGTCGCTGATGACATGCCCGTCGTCGACGAGATGGGGCTCGCCGCCCGCGTCGGAGAGGACCGGGCGGCCGGGGTGCCTCGGGTCGGTGGCCACAACCAGCTCGGTGTGGCTGGCATCGGCCCGCCAGCGCACGATGCGTTCCTCGGGCAGGGTGATCGGGGGCTTGTCGTCCGACATGCCGAGGCTCCAGGACTGCACGTGCGTGCCCTTGCGCAGACGGGGTGAGCCGTCGGCCGCGGCCTGCTCGGCACGGTCGGCCAGCCGGTCCAGGGGGACGGGGGTGGAGCCGGTGTGCACCACCAGCGGGCGGGGTGCGGCGACCGCGGGTGCGGTGTCCGGGCCGCTCAGCACGAGGGTGAGCGTCAGGGCGGCGACGACGGCGGTGGCCACGAGCCCCCAGGCCAGCCGGGGCCGGCCCGGACCCGGCAGCAGCCGGTCCCGCAGACGGCCGGAGGGCCGCTCACTCAGCAGACGCGCGAGCCGGCGCTCCGCGTCCAGGTCCAGTGGGCCGTCGCCGAGGTGCGGGCCGTCGTGCGGCACCGGGTTGGCGCTGCGCAGCAGTTCGAGTTCGTCAGCCATGGCCGTGTTCCTTCGGGGCGGTCATGCGGGCGGGAGGCAGGGAGCCTCGCTCGCGGCGGAGGCGTGGGCGGCGCGGGTGGCGCGGGTGGCGCGGGCGGGACGCCGGATACGCCGACGGCCCGTCGGCGACGGCGGATACGGGGCACCCGGCCGGCTTTCACCGACCGTCACGTCCCCGCTCCTCGAGCAGCCGCGGGCCGCGTAGGTGCGGCGTCCCCTGCCCAGGCCTTCGGTCGTCACACGAGACGCGTCAGTCATCGTCCCGCCCTCCCGCGGAGTGCGCGTCGGCCTTGGCGCGCTCAGGGGCCATGCGGTCGATCTCCGTTCTCAGCCGGCGGCGGGCCCGGTGCAGTCGCATCGCGGCGGCCCGGCTGCCGCAGCCGAGGGCGACCGCGACCTCGTCGACGCCGAGTTCCTCCCAGGCCGTCAGCCGCAGCACCTCCTGGTCGGCCGGGGAGAGGCGGGACAGTGCCTCGTGGACCCAGGCGCCGGGGGTGTCGGCCTCGGGGCCCATCGCGATGTGCCGCCCGTGCGCGGTGTCGTCGTTGCCGAGCCGGTCGACGAGCCGGCGGCGGCGTCCGTGGCCGCGTACCGCGTTGGCCAGACAGTTGCGTGCCACGCCGTACAGCCAGGGCAGCGGGGAGGGCGGCAGGTCGGCCCGGCGCCGCCAGGCGACCGTGAACACCTCCGCCACCACTTCCTCCACCTCACCGGCCCGCCCCTGAAGTCGCCGTGCGACATAGCGGCTGACCGCCCAGTAGTGCTCGCGGTAGGCAGCGGCGAAGATCTCGTCGTTGCTCATGTCCCGTTCGTGTCCGGCACCTTCTCGATCGTCACACCCGTTTTCGTGATTCTCGTCGCGTCATCGCAGTGTGACGTCCGGGCGGGGCTCGGACACAGGCGGGGTATGAGGCACCTCAAGTGGCTGACGACCACGGATCACAAGACGATCGGCACGCTGTATCTGGCGACGTCGTTCGCGTTCTTCGTCATCGGTGGCGTGATGGCGCTGTTCATGCGCGCCGAGCTGGCCCGGCCGGGTCTGCAGATCATGTCGAACGAGCAGTTCAACCAGGCGTTCACGATGCACGGCACGATCATGTTGCTGATGTTCGCGACGCCGCTGTTCGCCGGCTTCGCGAACTGGATCATGCCGCTGCAGATCGGCGCGCCCGACGTGGCGTTCCCGCGGCTGAACATGTTCGCCTACTGGCTGTACCTCTTCGGCTCGCTCATCGCGGTCGGTGGCTTCCTCACCCCGCAGGGCGCGGCCGACTTCGGCTGGTTCGCCTACAGCCCGCTCTCGGACGCCGTCCGCAGCCCGGGCATCGGCGCCGACATGTGGATCATGGGTCTGGCCTTCTCCGGCTTCGGCACCATCCTCGGCTCGGTCAACTTCATCACCACGATCATCTGCATGCGCGCCCCGGGCATGACGATGTTCCGCATGCCGATCTTCACCTGGAACGTGCTGCTGACCGGTGTCCTGGTGCTCCTCGCCTTCCCGGTCCTGGCCGCGGCCCTGTTCGCCCTGGAGGCGGACCGCAAGTTCGGCGCCCACATCTTCGACTCCGCCAACGGCGGGGCGTTGCTCTGGCAGCACCTCTTCTGGTTCTTCGGCCACCCAGAGGTGTACATCATCGCGTTGCCGTTCTTCGGCATCATCTCCGAGGTCATTCCGGTCTTCTCCCGTAAGCCGATGTTCGGTTACACGGGTCTGATCGGGGCGACCATCGCGATCGCGGGTCTGTCCGTGACGGTGTGGGCGCACCACATGTACGTCACCGGCGGTGTGCTGTTGCCGTTCTTCTCCTTCATGACCTTCCTGATCGCGGTCCCGACCGGTGTGAAGTTCTTCAACTGGATCGGCACCATGTGGCGCGGCAGCCTGTCGTTCGAGACGCCGATGCTGTGGGCCATGGGCTTCCTGATCACGTTCGTGTTCGGCGGGCTCACGGGTGTGCTGCTGGCCTCGCCGCCGATCGACTTCCATGTCTCCGACTCGTACTTCGTGGTGGCCCACTTCCACTACGTCATCTTCGGCACCGTGGTCTTCGCGATGTTCTCCGGCTTCCACTTCTGGTGGCCGAAGTTCACCGGCAAGATGCTGGACGAGCGCCTCGGCAAGATCACCTTCTGGACGCTGTTCATCGGCTTCCACGGCACGTTCCTGGTCCAGCACTGGCTGGGTGCCGAGGGCATGCAGCGGCGCATCCCCGACTATCTGGCGGTGGAGGGCCTGACGACGCTCAACACGGTGTCGAGCATCTCCTCGTTCCTGCTCGGCATGTCGATGCTGCCGTTCTTCTACAACGTCTGGAAGACGGCGAAGTACGGCGAGAAGGTCACGGCCGACGACCCGTGGGGCTACGGCCGTTCCCTGGAGTGGGCCACCTCCTGCCCGCCGCCCCGCCACAACTTCGTCGCCCTCCCCCGGATCCGCAGCGAGTCCCCGGCGTTCGACCTGCACCACGCGGACGTCGCCGCGGCGGAGCGGGAGCTGACGCTCCGATGACCGCGATGGAGGGGTTCCCCGTGGACATACGGGCGTTCCATCACCAGGTCGAGGGCCATCTGCTGGCCGCCGCGGCGCAGGAGGAGGCCCGTACGGCCGCCGAGCGCTTCGCCGCCGGGCTCGACTGGCTGCCGGAGGCCCAACGGCGGGAGGTGGAGCGGCTGTTCGCGGCGGAGCACCTCGCCCTCACCCGGGCCTCGTGGCAGCGGACGGCCCACCGCGGGGAGGAACTGCGGGGCGAGTACGAGGCGGTGTACCGCGGGCTCCGCGCACGGCTGCTCGCCGCTGTGCTGCTCGGAGTCACGCTGGTGGTGGCCGTGAACCTCGTGGTACTGGGGTCGGGCTAGACCGCTCAGTCCCTCGTCGCGGGGCGCAGGACCTCGATCAGGCTGGCGTAGCTGTCCTGTCCGTGACCCGCCGCGCCGGCCTTCTCCATCGCCGCCTTCAGCAGCTCGGGCAGCGCGTTGTCGATGCCCCGGGCCGCCGCCGCGTGGATGAGGTGGTCGATGGCCGCGATCTGTACGTCGACGGTGGCGTCGTCGCCCGGGTAGCGGCCCGCGTCCACCTGGGGCGCGTAGGTGGTGAGGAAACCCGCCACGGCGGTCAGCCAGCGGATCGCGACAGGGGTGAAGGCGGTGGCGGGCGTCCCCTCGGCGCCGACCAGCGCCGTGCCGTGCAGCCAGCCGGTCATGGTGGACCACATCAGGCCGAGCAGCGCGGCGTCGTAGAGGGAGGCGAGTCCGGGGTCGGTGCCGAGGTAGAGGGGGTCGCCGAGGGCCGCCAGCGTCGGGCGGTGGGTTTCGAAGACCTGCCGGGAGCCGCTGTAGAGGAACATCATGGCGGGGTCGCCGACGCCGGGCGGGGTGGTCATGATGGCGCCGTCGAGATAGTCGACCCCATAGGACCGGGCCCACTTGACGGCCTCGTGGGCCTGCTCGGGAGAGCCGGAGGTGAGGTTGACCAGGGTTCTGCCGTCGAGGTCGCCGACGGCGGACGGGTCGACGATCGCGAACAGCACCTCGTAGTCCAGCACGCAGGCGATGGTCAGCGGGGAGGCGGCGACCGCCTCCTGGGGCGTGGCGGCCTGGCGGGCGCCTCGCTCGACCAGGGGCCGGGCCCTGTCCGGGGTCCGGTTCCAGACCGTGGTCGGGTGGCCCCGGTCCAGCAGCGCGGCGGCCAGGGCCGAGCCCATCGAGCCCAGTCCGAGAACGGTGACGGCCTGCGGTTCTGCGTTCATGCCCAACTCCTCGTGAAACGTGCGTAGGTGATGCGTGATCACGTACGGCAACGCTCGCAGGGCGTGAAGATCGGGAACAGTGACAGGAGTGACGGCGTCCACCAAATTCCTGCCATACGCTTCGGGGCATGGGTGCTGGTTCCGTCGCCGTGGTCGTGACCGAGGAGATCGGGGTCCCGTCGTGGGATCTGTACGAACTGAGCATCCCCTGCACGGTGTTCGGCAAGCCGCAGCCGGATCTGGCCGATCCCTGGTACGACCTGCGGCTCTGCGGGACGGGAGCGGGGACGCGGGAGGGCGGGGAGGGCCACGGGCTGACCCTGCGGACCCGCTACGGACTCGACGACCTGGCTGACGCGGACACGGTCATCGTGCCCTCGGTGCCCGACCCCTGTGTCGACGAGGGCAGGCCGCTGCCGGCGGGGTTGGTCGACGCCCTGCGGCGCGCCCATGACGCGGGCGCCCGCATGGTCTCCCTCTGTACCGGGGCCTTCGCACTCGCCGAGGCGGGGCTGCTCGACGGCCGCCGCGCCACCGCCCACTGGATGCACACCGACCGGCTGGCCGAGCGGTATCCGAAGGTGCAGGTCGACGAGTCGGTGCTGTACGTGGACGACGGCGACGTCCTCACCAGCGCCGGGCTCACCGCCGGACTCGACCTGTGTCTGCATCTGGTGCGGCGCGATCTCGGCGCGCACGTCGCCAACCAGCTGGCGCGCCGCATGGTGGTGCCCGCCCACCGGCCGGGCGGGCAGGCGCAGTTCATCGAGCTGTCGGTGCCGCCCAGCGACGACGAGGGGCTGGCTCCCGTCCTTCAGTGGGCGCGGGCGAACCTCGACCGGCCGCTGACGGTCGCCGATCTGGCGCGGCGCGCCTCGATGAGCCCGCGTACGTTCTACCGGCGCCTCCAGGCGGCCACCGGGACGACTCCGCTTCAGTGGCTCCTCGACCAGCGGCTCGGGCGCGCCCGGTCACTGCTGGAGTCCACGGACCTGCCGATCGAGAAGGTCGGGGAGTTCAGTGGCCTCGGCACGGCCAACAACCTCCGTCACCACTTCCTCAAGCACGTCGGGGTGTCGCCGGGCGACTACCGGCGGGCCTTCCCCGGGGCGCCCCCGGGCGGAGGCGGCCGGACACGGGTCTGACTCACGTCCCGGGAGTCCAGCCCGCCGGGCGCAGGATCCCCAGCAACTGGCTGACCAGTTCCTCGACCACCTCGTCCAGGGTCGCGTCCACCCACCCGGCGCTCCAGTCGTGGAGCAGGCCGTTGACGCTGCCGATGAAGCCCGTCGCCGCGAGGCGGTAGTCGCGGGGTGCGGCCTCACCGCGTGCGGCGGCCGCGTCGGCCTCGGCGCAGATGAGGCCGACCCACCCGGCCCGGCGGGCGAGCCGCTGTTCCTCCAGGCGCGGGCTGACGCCGATGATCTCGACGAAGGTGATGCGGATCCGGCGCGGATCGGCCGCGAGGTTCCCGGCGTAGGCGCGGAAGATCGCGGTGGCGCGCTCGGCGAGCGGCAGATCGGCGGAGTCGGACGCGGCCTCCAGGACCGCCGTCTCGGCCCAGCCGTTGACCTGGAGGTGGAGCGCGGCGAGCACGTCCTCCAGGGTGCGGAACTCCTCGTAGAACTGGCGGGTGGACAGTCCGGCCGCGTCGCTGAGCGCCGCGACCGTGGTGGCGCGGAATCCGGGGGTTTCGCCGAACAACTGGAGCGCGGCGTCGAGGAAGCGCCGGCGCCGCTCGGCCTGCCGCTCCTCGGCCGTCTTGCCGCCGTAGCGGCCGGTGGGCGGTCTGAGTCTCCCCGGCACCGGCTCTCCCTTCGGCGTTCGAACATCGGTCCTTGTCCGAACGCCGATTGTGTCGTGTTCCCGGTGTCGGAGAGAAGGCCGCCCTTCCCTTCCGTGTGGCTAGCCGGCCTCCCTCGCCGCCCATGCCGTCAGCTCGGCGCGGGCCGCTGTCAGCAGGTCCGCCGAGGGGGACGTCGCCCCGTTGGTCACCAGCGCGTAGTGCAGGACGCCCGAGTCGGGCGCGGTGAGCAGGAGACGGCGGCTTCCGGTGCCGCCCGGCTCCTGGGCCACGCCGACCGGGGTGGTCGCGGTGTACGCCGGTGGGGCGTGGGCCGTGCCCAGGTCGGAGACGACGGTGGTGGACGCCGTCGGGAAGCTCGCCGGCAGATGCAGTTCGGTGGGCGCCGAGCCGCCGTCCGAGCGCCACAGCAGCAGCCCGTACTGCCCCGATCCCACGAGCCGCTGCACGTGGGGCAGCGCGCTGGGCACCGGGTTCCAGGTCAGCGTCGTCGAGCCGTCCCGGGAGCGGTCCTCGTAGGTGAAGCCGACGGTTCTGCCGGCCGTGGCGCTCGGGTAGAGGCGGTCCAGGAGCCGGGCGTCCTGGCGCAGCACGGGCTTGCCCGAGTCGTCGAGGCGTACGGCGGACAGATCCTCGTCGTTCCAGGCGTCACCGGTGGTGAGGACCTTGTCGGGGTTGCCGTTCATCAGCTCGCGGTGCCGGCCGTTGTAGATGTCCCACTGCCACTGCGAGCCGGAGAGGACGGGCCCCGAGGCGGCCGGGTCGGACCACCAGTCGGCGCCCTTCAGGCGGGAGTCGAGGGCCTGGTACATCCCCTTGAGGACGGTCGGCGCCTTGTCGGAGACATTGCCGGCCAGCGGGTGCCCGAACTCACTGACCACGGCGGCGGTCCGCGCGGCGGCGGCCCGGTCGCGGACGGTGCGGAAGTCGTTGACGTACTGGCCGTCGGCCGCCTTGCCCCACATGAAGACGCCGGAGATGGCCTTCTGGTCGTAGAAGTGGGTGTTGAACACATAGCGCGGTCCGAGGGTGCCGGCGTCCAGCAGGCCGCCCTCCTGCTTCTGGAAGTCGAGGTTGGCGTTCCAGAAGAGGTTCGGCTCCACGAGGGCGGGCTTGTCCCGCCACCCGGCCGCGTCCATACGGGCCCGGAACTTCTCGTAGAACGGCCACAGCACGTCCTTCTCCCAGGCCCGACTGGTCTGCCCGGAGTCGTAGACGCCCGCGTGCGGCTCGTTGTAGGGGTCGAAGCCGACGACGCCCTTGAACCGGTCGGCGTCCAGGTGCTGCCGGAGGTACGTCATGGTCTTCTCGGCGGTGGCGAGGAAGGCGTCCTGTACGCCGTGCGCGTTGTGCCAGAAGTCGTACGAGGCCCGCTTCACAGCCTCGTTCTGGGTGATGTTCTGCCCCCAGAAGAGGCAGATGCCGCAGGACTCGTCGGGGTAGTTCCCGGCGTCCACCGCCCACTTGGGCGCGCCGTCGCCGGTGTACCAGCTGTCGGCGTCGAACAGGTGCCGGGAGTAGAGGTCCTGGTGGAAGTCGGGGTAGACGCGGATGCCGGCGTCGAGGAAGGCCCGCATCTGGTCGGTGGCGGCGGCGAGGTAGGCCGTGTCGACCTGGCCGCGCTCGGGCTCGGCGTACGCCCAGGAGAGAAGGAAGCGGACGGTGTTGCCGCCGCCGAGGGCGCGCAGGGCGGTCGCGGACTTCTTGGCGTCGGCGACGGAGGCGAAGGGCAGGCCGCCGTTCTCCGCCAGTTTGGTCTCGCCGGAGACGTTGTAGCCGCGGAGCACGATCTCGCGGCCGGAGGCGTCGGTGAAGCGGCCGTCCCGCACGGTGACGGTCGGGTCGTCGAACCAGAGCGAGTCGGGAGGGGGCGCGGCGGTGGCGGGCGGGACTCCCGCCACCGTCACGGAGCCGAAGAGGACAGCCAGGACAACCAGCAGACGTACCCGAATAGTTGGCATGTCCACTACAGTCCGGCGATATCAGGACACCGTCAACACCCCTGACTCTGGAGTAAGTTCCCGCTCGGCGGGTTCACACACGTCATCCACCCATCCTTCGTGCCACATTCAACAAATACTCCTTCCTGTTCAGCGGGTTGTGATCGGTGCGCGGGCGTCGCGGGACCGTGCCGTGCGTGACGGGCGCGTAGTGGTCGAAGACGCTCTCCAGCTCGCCCTCGCCGCGGGTGAGCCCGGGCAGCCGCTGCTCCAGTTCGTGCACCCGGGCCGCGGGCACCGTGCCCGCCAGGACGCATCCGGCGCCCCGGGTCTCGGTCGTCTGCGGCACGGCGCCGAGCGCGGCCAGCACCGGCAGCAGCGCGCCGAGGGTGTCCGCCGGGGCCTCGACACGGAAGCGCTGCACCGGCTCGTGGACCCGGGTCCCGGCCCGCCGCAGCGCTTCGAGGAGCACCAGCGGGGTCAGGCCCCGGAAGTCGGCGCCGGTGCTCGACATGCTCTTGTCGAAGCCCTGGTGGGCGTGGCTCTGGCGGGGCGAGTAGCCGCAGTGCGTCATGGTGACCGCGCAGTCGGGGATCCGCCAGCCGTGCGGGCCCTGGTCGAGGGTCTCGCGCACGGTGTCCTCGACGGCCTTGAAAAAGGCGTACGGCATGGAGCCCAGCTCCACCTCCAGCCGGAAGCCGACGCCGGACCCGACCGGTGCGGGGTCGACGCGCAGGCCGACCGTCGCGAGGAAGGGGTTGGCGTCCTTCTTGTTGAACTCCACGGCCTGCCCGGTGCCGACGAGCCGTTCCACGCACAGCGGCGTGGTCTCCCGGAAGGTGACGCCGAGACCGTACTCCTCGGCGAGGGTCGCCTGGATGACCTCCTTCTGCACCTCGCCGTAGAGCGACACGGAGGTCTCCTGCCGCCGTTCGTCGTGGCGCAGGCCGATGAGCGGGTCCTGTTCGGCGAGTTGGGTGAGCGCGAGGTGCAGTGCGCCGCTGTCGACGTCCGGGCCCGGGACGACGACCGTCTCCAGGGTGGGCGGGGCGAAGAAGTGCTCGTACGCCTTGCGGGGTGCGCCGATCGCGTCGCCGATCCTGATGTCGCCGAGCCCCCAGAGCCGGGCGATCTGTCCGGCCACGACGGCGTCGCCGCGGCTGTCCGTCCCGTGTCCGAAGACGCTGATCGCGGTGATCCGGCCTTCGGCGCCGTCCGTTCCGAACGGGATCCGGTCGCGGGTGTGCAGGGTGCCGGAGAACAGCCGGGCGTAGGCGGCCTTCTCCCCCGCCGGGCCCCGCTCGACCTTGAACACGGTCCCCGAGAGCGGCCCGTCCGCATCCCCGTCGGCCGGGGGCAGCAGTTCCTCGATGCCCGCCAGGAGGGCGTCCACACCGGCGCCCGTGGCGGCGGAGCCGAAGAAGACGGGGTGGACCAGGGCCTCCCGGGTCAGGGCGACGAGGGAGCTGCGCAGAAGGCCGTCCGTGACGGTGTTCTCGACGTACGCGGACAGCAGCGTGTCATCGTGGCCGGCGAGGACGTCGAGCGCTGCGGGACCGAGACCGGGCGTGAAGCGAGCCCGGCGCGTGCCGAGGCCGGAGGCCGTTCCCATCGGCACGATCGCGGGTGTCAGCCGGGCCGAGATCGCCCGTAGCACCTCCTCCTGCCGAGCGCCACGCCGGTCGATCTTGTTGACGAAGAGCAGGGTGGGGATGCGCAGCCGCTGGAGCGTGCGCATCAGCACCCGTGTCTGCGCCTGCACCCCTTCGACGGCGGAGACGACGAGCACGACGCCGTCCAGCACGCCGAGCACGCGCTCCACCTCGGCGATGAAGTCCGGGTGACCGGGGGTGTCGATCAGGTTGACCGCCACACCGTCGAGCGGGAACGAGACGACGGCGGACTTGATGGTGATACCGCGTTGCCGCTCCAGCGCGAGGGTGTCCGTACGGGTGTTCCCGTCGTCGACGCTGCCGATCTCGTCGATGACCCCGGCCGAATGGAGCAGCCGCTCGGTCAGGCTGGTCTTACCGGCGTCGACATGGGCGAGGATTCCAAGATTGAGCACGTGCACGAAGCGTCATGTCCTTCGGAGAGAGGTCCGTTCCTGGCTGGGGGGACATGAACGCAGTTCGCATCTGCTGCTCCTCGGGACTCGGTGACGTCGCTGTCCCGTGCAGTGCAGCAGACCGGGCCGAGGGGCCACAACGGAATTAACCCCGGCCGGGGTACCCGGTGGGGGTGCGTGGAAGGAGCGGATCGTGCGTGACATCCTCCCGGCGCTGGGCCGCTGGTACGCGGCCGGGCTTCCGTTCGGCCTCGCGACGGTCGTCGAGGTCAGCCGCAGCGCGCCGCGCGACCCGGGCGCGGCCATGGCGGTGGGGCCGGACGATGAGGTCGTGGGAAGTGTGTCCGGGGGCTGTGTCGAAGGTGCGGTGTTCGAGCTGGCGCGGGACGTCGTGGCGAGCGGCGAAGCGCGTCTGGAGACCTTCGGCTACAGCGACGACGACGCCTTCGCCGTCGGCCTGACCTGCGGCGGCGAGATCACGCTGCTGGTGCGCCGCGTGACGCCCGAGCGGGATCCCGCCCTCGGCGTCGTGGTCGAGTCGGTCGCCGCGGGTGAGCCGGTCGGCCTGGCCACGGTGACCGACGGCCCGGCGCCGCGCGGAGCCACGCTCGCCGTCCGGCCGGACCGGGTCTCGGGCACGCTCGGCGCGAGCGGCCTGGACGCGGCCGTCACCGCCGACGCCCGCGGCGAGCTGGCCCTGGGCGCCACCGGTCTGCGGCACTACGGGCCGCGCGGGCAGCGCCGGGAGGACTCCGTCAGCGTGTTCCTGGAGTCCTTCGCGCCACCGCCGCGGATGCTGGTCTTCGGAGCGATCGACTACGCCGCGGCCGTGGCCCGCATCGGGGACTTCCTCGGCTACCGAGTCACCGTCTGCGACGCCCGCCCCGTCTTCGCCACGCCCCGGCGCTTCCCCGAGGGTGTCGAGGTGGTCGCCGAATGGCCGCACCGCTATCTGCGCGACACGGACACCGACGCACGCACGGTGATCTGCGTCCTCACCCACGACCCCAAGTTCGATGTGCCGCTGCTCCGGGAGGCACTGCGCCGGCCGGCCGCGTACATCGGGGCGATGGGCAGCCGCCGCACCCACGCCGACCGGGCCGAGCGCCTGGCCGAGGCCGGGCTCACGCAACACGAGCTGTCCCGGCTGCGCTCACCGGTCGGCCTCGACCTCGGGGCCCGTACCCCCGAGGAGGTGGCGGTGTCCGTCGCCGCCGAGATCGTCGCCCTGCGCTGGGGCGGCAGCGGGGCCCCGCTGACCGTGACGGAGGGAGCGGTGCATCCGTCCCGCTCCTCCTGATGGCCCGCGCCGCTCCCGGTCGATTCGCCGACGGGCCGGGTTCGTACGATCGTGTCGCCGGCAACACATCGGCACTTCAGCACACCAGCGAAGGGAATCCCATGATCTTCATCACCGCCAAGTTCCGAGTCCGCCCCGAGCACGCCGACCGCTGGCCCGAGATCGCCGCCGACTTCACCCGGGCGACGCGCGCCGAGCCCGGCTGCCTGTGGTTCGACTGGTCGCGCAGCGTGGACGAGCCCACGGAGTACGTCCTGGTCGAGGCCTTCCGCGACGACGAGGCCGGGGCCGCGCATGTGCAGTCCGCGCACTTCAAGGCCGCGCAGCAGACCCTGCCTCCGCATCTGGCCGCGACTCCGCGCATCGTGAACGCGACGATTCCGCAGGACGACTGGTCGCTCCTCGGGGAGATGGCGGTCCCGGGCCAGGAGTAGCCCGCGGTCGGGCCTCGACGGTCGACCACCGCATGAGCCGAATGCCGTAACGGACCCGCTCTTGCCTCGGGCGGCACGGCACCCTTACGCTCCCAGCCGTACCGACTGGACGGTATGCCCTCGATAAGGAGCCACCGGAGATGAGCGGAATCAACCGTCAGATACGCCTGGCCGCACGCCCTGTGGGGGAACCGCGCCCCACCGACTGGGAGCACGTCGAGGAGCCGGCCGGGCAGCCGGGCGACGGTGAGTTCCTGGTGCGGGTGCTCTGTCTGTCGATCGATCCCGCGATGCGCGGCTGGATGAACGCGGGCCGGTCCTACATCCGTCCGGTGGAGATCGGCGAGGTGATGCGCGCCGGCGCGGTGGGACGGGTGATCGCCTCCCGGCACCCCGGTTTCGCGGTCGGTGACCATGTGTCGGGCTCGTTCGGCGTGCAGGAGTACTGCGTGTCGGACGGGCGCGACGTGACCAAGGTCGACCCGGCGGCCGCTCCCCTGCCGACGTTTCTCGGCACGCTCGGCATGTCGGGCCTGACGGCCTACTTCGGCCTGATCGAGGTCGGGCGTCCCGAGCCCGGGCAGACCGTCGTGGTCTCCGGAGCGGCCGGGGCCGTCGGCAGCGTCGTCGGGCAGATCGCCAAGATCCTGGGCTGCCGGGTCATCGGCATCGCGGGCGGCGAGGCCAAGTGCCGGATGGTGGTCGAGGAGTTCGGGTTCGACGCCGCGATCGACTACCAGAGCGAGGACGTCCGCAAGGCGCTGCGCGAGCACGCCCCCGACGGTGTCGACGTGTACTTCGACAACGTCGGCGGAGACGTTCTGGACGCCGTGCTGCTGCGGCTGGCGCGCGGTGCCCGTGTCGTCGTGTGCGGCGCGATCTCCCAGTACAACAGCACCAAGCCGCAGGGCCCCGCCAACTACCTGTCGCTGCTGGTGAACCGCGCCTCCATGACGGGCATCGTGGTGTTCGACTACGCCGACCGGTACGCCGAGGGCATCGCCCGGATGGCCGCCTGGCGGGCGGAGGGCCGGCTGAAGTCCCTGGAGGACGTGGTGTCCGGCTCGGTCGCGGACTTCCCCGAGACGCTCATGCGGCTGTTCCGTGGGGACAACCGCGGCAAGCTGGTGCTGAAGATCGCGGACTGACCGGGCCGGAGGGAGGAGGGGAAGGGCAGGGAGAGATCCGATGAAGGCACTGACCTACCACGGCCGTCACGACATCCGCTACGGGGAGGTCCCCGACCCGGCCGTCACCAGCCCCACCGACGCGGTGGTGCGCGTGACGGCGGCCGGCATCTGCGGCAGCGACCTGCACATCTACGGCGGCAACGGGTTCAGCCCGGAACTGGGCTACACACCGGGGCACGAGTGCGTCGGCGTCGTGGTCGACACCGGCGGCCAGGTCACCCGGTTCAAGCCCGGCGACCGGGTGCTGGTGCCCGCCTCCGCCGGCTGCGCGGACTGCCGGTCGTGCGCGGCCGGGTTCACCGCCCGCTGCGAGCGCGCCAAGTCGAGCACGGAACTCTGCTACGGAGTGAGCCCGCAGCTCCAGGGCAGCCAGGCCCAGGTCCTGGCCGTGCCCTACGCCGACGTCAATCTGGTGCGCCTGCCCGAGGACATCTCCGACGAGGCCGCCGTCGTCCTCACGGACAACGCGCCCACCGCCTGGTACGGCTGCCGCCGGGCCCGCATCCAGCCGGGCGAGACCGTCCTGGTCATCGGCCTCGGCCCGGTCGGCCTCATGGCCGCCCAGTCCGCCTTCGCGATGGGCGCGGCGCGGGTGCTGGGCGCGGACCTGGTCGCGGAGCGCCGTGCCTTCGCCGCCGGCCTGGGGGTCGAACCGGTCGAGGGCGAGGACGCGCGGGCGGCCGTCCGGGACCTGACCGCCGGCCGCGGTCCGGACGCCGTGGTGGAGGCCGTGGGCTCCGACGCCACCATTCAGCTCGCCCTCAAGGCCGTCCGGCAGGCGGGCCGGGTCAGCGTCATCGGGGTCAGCCAGAACAAGGCCTTCCCCTTTCACATGGGGCTGGCGCAGATCAAGGAACTGGAGTTCGCCATCGGGCTGTGCTCGGTGCACTACGAACTTCCGCCCCTGATCGCCCTCACCCGCGCCCGCCGGCTCCGGCCCGAGGTCGTCGTCTCCCACCGCTTCGCCCTCTCCGAAGGCCCCGCGGCGTACGAGCTGTTCGCGGGCCGCTCCGACGGCGTCCGCAAGATCCTTCTCGACCCGGCCGCCTGACACCGGGTGAGCCCGGGGCCGTTGTCGTGGGTTCGGCCCTGGATCAGAGCTGCGGGCCGTCGCCCACCGGCCGGCGGCCCCACGCCGAGATCATCGGTGACGTGGCGAGGTCGAGGCGCCCGGCCGCGATGTTGGCGAGGTGCCGCTCGATCTCCTCGTCCGTGGCGAGGCCCTCGGCGACGAGCTGGTCGCGCACCTGCTGGACGGTGGCCGTCTCCAGGACGTCGCACGCGGGCGAGGTGATCGGGAAGTAGGCGTCGGCCTCGACGTCGGTGAGGCCGGCCTCGCGCAGCAGGCGCGGCAGCCTGCGTCCGTAGGAGAGGTCGGCGCCGCGCTGCCGCAGCAGACGGCGGAAGCCGGTGCGGAGCCGGTTGGCCAGCTCCTGTTCGGGGCCGTGCTCGTCGGGGCAGATCAGCGGTTGCAGGGCGGGGTCGGCGTCCTCGACGACGAGCCACCCGCCGGGGCGCAGCGCCTGGACCATGCCGCGCAGTGCGGCGTCGCGCTCGGCGACATGGACCAGGACCAGTCGGGCGTGTACCAGGTCGAAGGGCCCGGCCGGGGGTGCGTCGCGGCCCACGTCGTGGCGGAGCACTTCCACTCCCCCGGTGGCGGCGGCCCGCGCCCAGGAGACGTCGATGTCGGTGGCGAGCACGCGCCCGCGCGGCCCGACGCGTTCACTCAGCCACGCGGCGACGCTCGGCCCGCCGGCCCCGACCTCCCAGCACCGCCATCCCTCGTCGATCCCGACCGTCTCGAAGTGCCGGAACGTCGAGGCGTCGAAGAGGGCGGCCAGCGCGTCGAAGCGGGTACCGGCCTCGGCCTGCCGGTTGTCCAGGAGATATCCCTTGTCCTGCCCCATGCGCCGATCATGTCACGGTGGCTCCCACCCCGGTCAGGCCCGTGGCGGCAGCCGGTGCAGTTCCACCTCGGTGAGCCGGCCGTCCGCGGCCGTGGCGGTCATGTAGGTGCAGTGGGGCTGGCGGCGGCGGTCCGTCGGCGAGCCCGGGTTGAGCAGGCGCAGGCCGGTGGGGGCCGTGGTGTCCCAGGGGATGTGGCTGTGGCCGAAGACCAGCACGTCGAGGTCGGGGAAGCGGGCGGCGCAGCGCTTCTCCCGGCCCTGGGCGGGTCCCGTCTCGTGGATCGCCCCGAAGCGCAGCCCGCCCAGTTCCACGTACGCCACCTCGGGCAGCCGGGCCCGCAGGTCCGGCCCGTCGTTGTTGCCGTACACGGCGACGAGCCTGCGGGATCGGCTCTCCAGCAGGTCGAGGGTGGCCGTGTCCACCCAGTCCCCGGCGTGGAACACGACATCGGCGTGCGGGAGTTCGGCCAGCAGCGGCGCGGGCAGTTCCCTGGCCCGCTTCGGCAGATGGGTGTCGGACATGAAGAGCAGACGCACGCCCCCAGCCTAGGGGCACCGGCCCGTTTCCCCCGGGAACCGACTTGACCGCGAACAGACAGACGGCGCAGCTCAGTTGCCTGATCGCCGGAGATGATCACGGCCAGGTCTCGAAAGATGAGGCAGCTTTGTCTGGCGGGTTAGCATCGGGCAACACGCAGTAAGACAGGACGTCTACGGCAAGCGACCCGAAGGGGCCCGGAAACCCGATGCCGGTCAAGGTCAGCGTCATCATCCCCGTCTACAACCCGGGGATCTACATCGAGGACTGCATCACCTCGCTGCAGAGGCAGTCCCTGCCTCCCGAAGAGTTCGAGGTGATCTTCGTCGACGACGGTTCCACCGACGCCACCCCGGCCAGGCTCGACGCGCTCGCCGCCGAGGACCCCCGGATGAAGGTCATCCACCAGGAGAACTCAGGCTGGTCGGGCAAGCCCCGCAACGTCGGCATCGCCGCCTCCCGGGGCGAGTTCGTCATGTTCGTCGACAACGACGACTACCTGGGCGACGAGGCCCTGGAGCGGATGTACGACTACGGCGTGGCCAACGGCGCCGATGTCGTCGTGGGCAAGATGGCGGGCAAGGGCCGCGGCGTGCCGGTGGAGCTGTTCCGCCGCAACCACCCGCGCGCCACCGTCGAGAACGCCCCGCTCATCGACAGCCTCACCCCGCACAAGATGATCCGCCGTGCCTTCCTCGACCGCACCGGCCTGCGCTTCCCCGAGGGCAGACGGCGTCTGGAGGACCACGTCTTCATCGCCGAGGCGTATCTGCGCGCGGAGAACGTCTCCGTGGTCAGCGACTACGTCTGCTACTACCACATCCGGCGGGACGACAGCTCCAACGCCGGCTTCGAACGCTTCGATCCCGCCGGGTACTTCAAGAACCTCCGCGAGGCCCTCGACGTCGTCGAGAAGTACACCGAGCCCGGCCCGGTGCGCGACCGGCTCTTCCGCCGCTGGCTGCGCGTGGAGATGGTGGAGCGGCTGCGGGCCCGGCGCTTCCTGAACCTGCCGGACGACTACCGCAGGGAGCTGTTCGGGGAGATCCACGAGGTCGTCGTCGAGCGGTTCGGTCCCGGGGTCGCGGAAGGGCTGCAGCCGACGCAGCAGGTCGTCGCCGCACTGACCGCGGCCGACCGGTACGACGATGTCGTGTCCTTCGCGGAATGGGAGGCCGGCATCGCGCCCAAGGCGGCCCCCGCGCACGTGGAGTGGCGGGACGGCTCCCTCAGCGTCGGCTTCACGGCCGAGTACACCTCCGGCGGCGAGCCGATGACCTTCCCCGCCGACGCCGAGGCGGCCCCGCTGAACGACACGCCCAAGGACGTGACCGAGGCCGTGGAATGGGTGGCCTCACAGACCGCCGCGCGCTTCGGGCAGGCCACGGCCGATCTGCTGCTGCGGGAGCGCTCCAGCGCCGCGCAGTACTTCCAGCCGGTGGAGTTCACGCGCGAGACCGTGCCCGTCGGGGACGGCGAGGAGGTCCGGCTGGTGCTGCGGGCGACCGCCACCGTCGACCCGGCCGGCCTGCCGGATGACGGCGCCTGGGACGCGCTCGTACGGGTCAAGCTGGGCGGCTGGACCAAGGAATGCAGGCTGGGCCCGGCCCCGCGGGCCACCCGGCCCACGCCGGACGTGGGAATCGTCGGCGACCGGACCGCCCTGCCGTACTGGACGGAGCCGCACGGCAACCTCTCCCTTCACCTCGGGGCCCGGGGCAAGCGGCTCGGCCTGGGCAGCATGCAGCCGATGGACGTCACCGTCTCCGGGGACCGCTTCCGTGCCCCGCTGCCGCTGCACGTCGAGGGCGACCGGGAGGTGCCGCTGCGGTTCGTCTCCTCCAGCCGGATCCTCGACGCGTCCGGCACGCTCTCCCCCGCCCCGGACGGGCGCGGGACGGTGCTGGAGGCGGCGATGCCCGCCAAGGACCTCTCGCGCGACACCTGGCGGGTGGCCGTGTGTCTGACCCCGGGCGCCGACCGGCCCCGCTTCACCGGGCTGCCGTTCGCGCTGCGCTCCGCCGACGGTCAGGTGCTGGTCGTGCCGGCGCCGGGGCCCGGCACCGCCCTGCGGGTGGCACGGCGCGCGCGGCGGGTACTCGGTGCCGCGCGGCGGAAGGTGGTTTCCCGTATCAGGACCGGAGGGCAGTGACAGCATGCGACCACTGGGGATAGAGGGCGCCTGGATTCTGGAGCCCAAGATCTTCCCGGACGACCGGGGCAGCTTCCACGAGTGGTACCGCGGCGAGGAGTTCCGCGAGGCCACAGGTCACGATCTGGCCCTGGCCCAGGCCAACTGCTCGGTCTCCCGGCGGGGTGTGCTGCGCGGTGTGCACTTCGCCGATGTGCCGCCCAGCCAGGCCAAGTACGTGACGTGTGTGCGCGGTGCCGTCCTGGACGTGGTGATCGACATCCGGGTGGGTTCCCCCACCTTCGGCCAGTGGGAGGCCGAACGACTCGACGACGACACCCGCCACGCGGTGTTCCTCGCCGAGGGGCTGGGCCACGCGTTCATGGCACTCACCGACGACGCGACGGTGGTCTACCTGTGCTCCACGGGCTACGCCCCGGAGCGTGAGCACGGCATCCACCCCCTCGACCCGGCCCTCGGCATCGCCTGGCCCGAGGGCATCACCCCGCTCCTCTCCCCCAAGGACGAACAGGCCCCGACCCTGGCCGAGGCGGAACGCCAGGGGCTGCTCCCGTCGTACGAGAGCTGCCGTGCGTACTACGAGGAGCTGCGGGCCGGCCGGGGAGACGGCTGACGCCTGCGGCACGCCGAAAGGCCGCCGCACGCAACAGGCCCCGGGCGCACAGCGCCCGGGGCCTGTTCCCACAGCAACGGGTCAGCGGCTGACGCCCACCTGTTCCAGGGACTTGCGCAGGGGCTCCCAGCCGATGCGGCGGGGCAGGCCGCGGTTGCGGGCCTGGGTCAGGGGCCCCCAGAAGCCCGCCTCCAGGAGGGTCTCGGGGCGGACCGCGCCGGCCCGTTCGAGGATCGCCTCGGGGACCTTCTGCGGGTCGGGCACCTTGTACTCGGCCATGATCTCGTCGTACTTGTCGTGCAGGACCCGGTTGTTCGGGTCGGCGCCGAAGACGACGAGCTGGCCGGTGGGCGCGGTGTCCACCTGGATCGTGACGAGGTCGGGGCGGTAGCGCGCTAGCACCTCGGTGATCTTGTAGACGTCGCCGGTCCAGGCGTTGGTGTGCCGGTCCCGGGCCGCCTCGTCCACGCTGCGCGGCAGCATGTCGTCGAAGACGATCACACTGGACCAGTCGGAGTGCTTCTCGACGTTCATGAAGTCGCGCAGGGCGTACTCGAAGATGTGCATGCCGTCGATGAACGACAGATCCAGCGTGGTGCGGCGCCAGTAGCCGATGGGGCTGCGGCCGCGGCGCAGATTGCGCAGCGGGTGACGGCCGCCCTTGAGGTGCTGGAGGGGGTTGTCACGGGCGAAGAAGTCGTCACTGGTGGCCTTCACCAGGTGGACGTCGCACTTCAACTCCGAGACCACCTTGAAGGCGGGGTCGATCGCGATGCTGGGGACGCGGGACAGACGCAGGCTGCGACCGTCGTTGACGCCGATCTCCAGGTAGTTGCGATTGGCGCTGACCTTGTGCAGTCCCCGGAGGAACTCATGGCGTTTCACGAAGTGGGACCTTCCTTGCGGATGCGGGGCAGTGCTTCGTGCAGGGCGGAGCGCCACTCGCGCGCCGGGGGCAGGCCTATCTCCTGCCACCGGTCGTGTGCGAGGGCGCTGTACGCCGGGCGGGGCGCGGGCCGGGGGAAGGCCGCGCTGCTGGTGGGGCGCACCCGGTCCGGGTCGGCGCCGAGGAGGGAGAACACCTCTCGGGCCAGTTCGTACCAGGTGGCCTCGCCGGCGTCGGTGGCGTGGAAGACGCCGTGCGCGTCGGGGCCCAGCCGGGGGCCGAGGTCGGCGATGCGCTCGGCGACGTCGGCGCTCCAGGTGGGCTGTCCGCGCTGGTCGTCGACGACGTCGAGGGTGTCGCGGCGGGCTTCGAGACCGATCATGGTCCGCACGAAGTTGGTGCCGTGGACCCCGTAGAGCCAGGCCGTGCGCAGGACCGCGCTCGCGCCGGGGAGTTCCTCCAGGACGGCCCGCTCGCCGGCCAGCTTGGTGCGGCCGTAGGCGGTGCGCGGGGCGGGGGGATGGTCCTCCGGGTAGGGGGCGGTACGGGCCTCGCCGTCGAAGACGTAGTCGGTGGAGAGATGGATCAGCCGGGCGTCGTGTGCCGCGCAGGCCCGGGCCAGCGCTCGCGGTCCGGCGCCGTTGATCTCCAGGGCGCGGGCCTCGTCGGTCTCGGCGTCGTCGACGGCCGTGTACGCGGCGCAGTTCACGACGAGGTCGGGGCGGTGCTCGCGCACCGCCGCGGCGACGGCCTCGGGGCGCGTGATGTCCAGAGCGGAGCGGTCCAGGCCCACCACGTCCTCGCCGCGCCGGGTGAGTTCCTCGACGACGTCGCGGCCGAGCATGCCGCCCGCTCCGGTGATCAGCCACCTCATGCGCGCTCCTGGGCGACGCGCCGCTTCAGGGGCTCCCACCAGGCACGGTTGTCGCGATACCAGGCGACGGTCTCGGCGAGGCCGGTGGTGAAGTCGTGGGCGGGACGGTAGCCGAGTTCGTCGCGGGCCTTGGACCAGTCGACGGAGTAGCGCAGGTCGTGGCCCTTGCGGTCCTCGACGTACTCCACTCGGTCCCAGTCCGCGCCGCAGGCGTCGAGGAGGAGGCCGGTGAGTTCCTTGTTGGTGAGTTCGGTGCCGCCGCCGATGTTGTAGACCTCGCCGGGGCGGCCCTGGGTGCGGACGAGGTCGACGCCCTGGCAGTGGTCGTCGACGTGCAGCCAGTCACGGATGTTGCGGCCCTCGCCGTAGAGCGGCACCGTCCCGCCGTCGAGGAGGTTGGTGACGAACAGCGGGATGACCTTCTCGGGGAACTGGTGCGGGCCGTAGTTGTTGGAGCAGCGGGTGACGCGCACGTCCAGGCCGTGGGTGCGGTGGTAGGCGAGGGCGAGCAGGTCGGAGGAGGCCTTGGAGGCCGAGTACGGCGAGTTCGGCTGCAGCGGGTGGTCCTCCGGCCAGGAGCCGGACTCGATGGAGCCGTAGACCTCGTCGGTGGAGACGTGCACGAACGGGCCCACCTCGTAGCGCAGGGCGGCGTCGAGCAGAGTCTGGGTGCCGAGCACATTGGTGCGGACGAAGTCGGCGGCGCCGGTGATGGAGCGGTCCACATGCGACTCGGCGGCGAAGTGCACGACCTGGTCGGCGCCGGCCATCAGCTTGTCGACGAGTTCGGCGTCGCAGATGTCGCCCTGGACGAACTCCAGCCGGGGGTGGGTCAGTTCGAGGTTGTCGAGGGTGCCGGCGTAGGTGAGCTTGTCCAGCACGGTGATGCGCGGCGCGTCGGGCGCGTCCGGGGCGAGCAGCGCCCGGACGTAGCGGGAGCCGATGAACCCGGCGGCACCGGTGACGAGGAGGTTCATGAAGTGATCTGCACCTTGCTGTGGTCTCCGAGGACGAATCGGTGGGCGCTGGGGACGCTGGGGGCCGGGGTCACCTCGACATGCCGGCCGATCAGCGAGGACTCGATCCGGCCGACGCCCCGGATCGAGGAGTCCCGCAGCACGATCGAGAATTCCAGTTCGCTGTCGGTGATCCGGCAGTTCTCCGCGATCGAGGTGAAGGGGCCGACGTAGGAGTCGCTGACGAGGGTGCCCGCGCCGATGACGACGGGCCCGACGATGCGGGAGTTGACGATCCGGGCGCCCTCTTCCACGACCACCCGCCCGATGGTCTGCGAGGCGTCGTCCACGGTGCCGTCGATGCGGCGCTCCATGGCCTCGAGGACCGTGCGGTTCACCTCGAGCATGTCGCCGACGTTGCCGGTGTCCTTCCAGTAGCCCTTGATGACCGTGCTGCGCACGTCGGCGCGGGAGTCGATCAGGTGCTGGATGGCGTGGGTGATCTCCAGTTCGCCGCGCCACGAGGGTTCGATGGCGCGCACGGCCCGGTGGATCGCGGGTGTGAAGAGATAGACGCCGACCAAGGCGAGATCGCTCTTGGGCTGGTCGGGCTTCTCCTCCAGGCCGATCACCTGGCCGGACGGGTCGAGTTCGGCGACACCGAAGGCGCGTGGGTCGGCCACGCGCGTGAGCAGGATCTGGGCGTCGGGCCGGCTGTCGCGGAACTCCTCGACGAGGTCGGTGATGCCGCCGACGATGAAGTTGTCGCCGAGGTACATCACGAAGTCGTCGTCGCCGAGGAAGTCCTGGGCGATCAGCACCGCGTGGGCCAGCCCGAGGGGCCGCTCCTGGGGGATGTAGGTGACCTTCAGGCCGAACTTCGACCCGTCTCCCACCGCTTCCTCGATCTCGGCGGCCGTGTCCCCGACGATCATTCCCACGTCGGTGATGCCGGCCTCGGCGATCGACTCCAACCCGTAGAAGAGCACAGCCTTGTTGGCCACTGGCACCAGTTGCTTGGCCGACGTGTGTGTGATCGGCCTCAGTCTTGTTCCTGCGCCGCCGGACAGCACGAGAGCCTTCATTCGGTTCACCTTAGTCGTGATCCGGCGGATGTGAACATCACTTCTTTTGGTTGCCGATGCGGGGAGTTACTCGGATCGTCACCGCACGGCCTTCCGGGGAGCGGTCAGTCCTCACCTCTGACGATGTTCCACTCCGACCCGGAGTTCGTGATTCCGGGAGTGGCCCGGTCCTCGACGGCGGGGAGGCAGGTCCGCAGCGCGGCCTTGCCGCGCAGACGGCGCGCCTTCGACCAGCCGGTCTCCGGTCGACGGACGGCGGGCTTCTCGCTCAGGATCATGGACGTCACAACTCATCATCTTCCTTCTGGGTCTGTTCCTGTTCGGGTAACCCGAGAGAAACCGAACAAACGCACGCAGAGTGTTCAGCGACCCAGTGCCAGCTCCGCCCACACCTGCTTTCCGCCGCTGACCGGCAGTGTTCCCCAGGTCGCCGAGAGTGCCTCGACGAGGAGGACGCCCCGGCCGCCGGTGGCCTCCCAGCCGATGCTGGTCGGTCTGACCGGGGAGCGGGGGGAGGCGTCGGCGACGGCGACGCGCAGGCGGTTGTTGATCAGGGTGAGGTCCATGCGGACCTGGCCGTCGGTGTGGACGAGGGCGTTGGTGACGAGTTCGGAGACGATCAGGAGGGCGGCGTCGACGTCCTCGGTGACGCCCCAGGAGCGCAGGGTGCGCCGGGCGAAGCGGCGGGCGTGCCCGACCGCCTGCGGCACGCGCCACACCGTCCAGCTCTCCCGCAGCGGGCGCAGGTCCATGCCGTCGTAGCGCAGCAGGAGCACGGCGACGTCGTCGCTGCGCTGGGCGTTGCCGAGGAGGGCGTCGGCGACGAGCCCCAGGTCGACGGGGGCGGATGCGGCAAGCTGGTCGGCGAGGCGTTCCATGCCCTCGTCGATGTCGGAGTCGGGCGTCTCGACGAGTCCGTCCGTGACCAGGGCGATCAGGGTGCCGGGCGGGAGCCGGAGCGGGCTCATGGGGAAGTCGGCCTGGGTGATCACCCCGAGGGGCGGGCCGCCCTCGGCCTCGGCGATCTCGGTCGTGCCGTCCGGGTAGCGCAGCACCGGCGGCAGGTGCCCTGCGCGCACGCACCAGGCGGAGCCCTCCTCCAGGTCGATGTCGACGTAGGCGCAGGTGGCGAAGAGGTCGCTCTCCATGTCCATGAGGAGCCGGTTGGCGTGGGAGACCACCACGTCCGGCGTGTGGCCCTCGACGGCGTAGGCGCGCAGGGCGGTGCGCATCTGGCCCATGAGGGTGGCGGCGCCGGCGCTGTGGCCCTGGACGTCGCCGATGACGAGGGCGACGTGGTGGTCGGGCAGCGGGATGACGTCGTACCAGTCGCCGCCGAGCTCCAGCCCCGCCGTGCTGGGCAGATAGCGGGTGACGGCCTCGGCGCCCGGCAGCCGGGGCAGGCGGCGGGGCAGCAGCTGACGCTGGAGCATGCCGACGAGTTCGTGTTCGGCGTCGAAGGCGCGGGCCCTTGTCAGGGCCTGTCCGGCGAGGCCTGCGCAGGCGGTGAGCAGGGCGCGTTCGTCGGAGCCGAAGTCGTGCGGTGTGTCCCAGCCGATCAGGCAGGCCCCGGCCATGCGGTTGCCGGCGGGCAGCGGCAGGACGGCGAGGCCCCCGGGTCCGACCTCGGCCAGGCCGCGTTCCAGGGCGCTGCCGGCGGGCCAGATCCGGGCGCGGCCCTCGCGCAGGGCGGCGGCGAGGGTGGGCATGGCGCGCACGGGCGCGTCGGGCCACTCGGTGCGCCACTCCCGGCGCCACAGCTCGGGCCAGGCCTCGGGTTCGGGCGGGTCGAGGACGGTGACGACGAGCCGCTCGCTCTCCAGCTCGGCGAGCGCGAGGCGGTCGGCCCTGAGCGGCCGGCGGAGGGCGGCGACGACGGCCTCGCCGACGTCGCGGACGGTGACGGCGGTGGCGAGCGCGGTGGCCAGGCGCTGGACGCGGGCCACGTCGGTGACGTCGGACCGCAGCGTGGAGGCGTCGTCGACGGTGCCCACGAGCCGCGCGGAATGGCCCACGCCGCCGGGCAGGAGGCGCCCGCGCAGCCTGAGCCACTTCGGCGGTCCGGTGGGCTGGAGCACCCGGAACTCCAGCTCCCGGTCGCCGATGGACATGTGGTCGGCCTCCACCACGGACATCAGCGAGGGCAGGTCCTCCGGCACGGTCAGGCCGAGCAGGGTCTCGACCCGGCCGTCGAAGTCGTCGGGGTCCAGGCCGAACAGGTCCAGCAGGTCGTCGCCCGCCCGGACGCGGCCGGTGTCCATGGCGAGACTGAACGCGCCGGGCGGCAGTTCACCGCCCTCGGCGGGCGCGGCGGGTGCGGGGAAGGCGACCGCCTCGGAGATGAGCTGGAGGCATGCGCGGTCGTCGGTGTCGAATCCGCCGGGGCGATCGCACACGGCGAGCAGACAGCCGCCGCCGTCCCCGTGGACGGGCAGGACGGTCAGGAAGAAGTCCCGGGAGGGCACGCGCCGGGCCTGGACGTGCTCGGCGAGTTCCGCGGGGCCCAGCGAGACGGGGCGTCCGCCGCGGTGGGCCTCGGCGACCGGGGACCGCCCGGCGCGCGGATAGCTGTCGCGCAGCCCGTACAGGGTCCTGGGCACCCCGGCCGACTCCACCAGGCGCAGCAGCTCGCCGTCCTGGCCGGGGGTGTACAGGGCGGCGAACGCGGCGCCGGCGAAGACGAGGGCCTGTTCCAGCACCCGGTGCACGCGTTCCGGCGATTCCTGATCGGCCGCGATCGCCTTGAGGGCACTTTCGGCACGCAGCGTTCGCGTTCTGCGTTCTCGGGGTTCCGGTGCGCCCTCACTGACCACGTTGGCCATTACAGCGCTTATGCGACACCCGCGCAGCCCCTATGGGCGTTCCGTGGACCAGCAGCGACGCGTCCGCTCGAACGGAACCGAACAGGTCTTTACCTATGCGTTCCGCACGCCGTTCTCGTGACAGCCGTGACTGTCCGGGCCCGGCGCGTGGCTGGAAAGCTCGGTGCTGATCACGGAGGGGGACGCATGGACAAGCGGTACGAGGTGTACGCGCTGGCCGACCGGCACTTCTACGAGACACCGGACCGGCTGGCGCGAGGCGGGCAGGAGGCCTCGCAGGAGGCGGCCGCGCACCTCTACGAGACGGCCCGCCGGCCCGTGCCCGAGGGGTGGGAGACGGCGCGGATCGGCGACTGGCTGACGATGACGCCGCCCGGTCCGGACGGCGAACCGCTCCAGGGTCCCGCGCAGGGCTGGAAGATCCACGCCTCCGCGACCCGGGCGAACGCGGAGAAGATCGCCGGGATCGTCTGGGACTACTGCGTCGAGCGGCGCGTCCCCTTCAAGTTCGTGCCCGGCCCGCACCTGCTGCACCTGCGCAACACCAAGTACGCGCCCCGTGACGGCAGCGGCAAGTTCGTCACCGTCTATCCCGCCGACGAGGAGCAGCTGCACGAGGTGCTGCGCGAGCTGGGCGCGCTGCTGGAGGGCTTCGAGGGGCCGTACATCCTCACCGATCTGCGCTGGGGCGAGGGTCCGCTGTACGTCCGCTACGGCGCCTTCGCGCGCTCGTTCGTGGTGGACGAGCGGGGCTCGCTGGTGCCGGCGGTGCGCGACGGCGCGGGGACGCTGGTGCCGGACCGGCGGTCGCCGTCCTTCCAGGTGCCGGAGTGGGTGACGCTGCCGGCGTTCCTCCAGCCGCATCTCGACGCGCGGAACAACACGACGACGGGCGAACTGCCGTACCGCATCGAGAAGGCGCTGCACTTCTCCAACGGCGGCGGTGTGTACGTGGGCACCGACACCCGAGACGGCCGCAAGGTCGTCCTCAAGGAGGGCCGGCCGCACGCGGGGCTCGCCTCGGACGGGGCCGACGCGGTCGCCCGGCTGGAGCGGGAGAAGCAGGCACTGGAGCAGGTGGCGGGCACGGGCGTGGTCCCGGAGGTGCGGGACTGGTTCGAGCTCGGCGGCCACCGGTTCCTGGTGATGGACTTCCTGGAGGGCCGTCCCCTCAACTCGTTCTTCGCCGAGCGGCATCCGCTGCTGGCCCAGGATCCCGACGCGGGGGCCGTCGCCGCCTACACGGCGTGGGCGCTGCGCATCCACCGCGAGGTGGAGGAGGCCGTGGCGGCGGTGCACGCCCGCGGCATCGTCTTCAACGACCTGCACGTCTTCAACATCATGGTCGCGCCGGACGAGGAGTCGGTCTTCCTCCTCGACTTCGAGGCGGCGGCCCCGGCCGAGGAGAACGGCCGCCAGGTCGTCGCCCACCCGGGCTTCTTCGCGCCGCCGGACCGCCGGGGCGCCGATGTCGACCGATACGCCCTGGCCTGTCTGCGACTGGCCCTGTTCCTGCCCGTGACCACGCTGTTCGTGGTGGACCGCGGCAAGGCGGCGCATCTGGCCGAGGTGATCTCCAAGGAGTTCCCCGATGTACCGCGGGGGTTCCTCGACGAGGCGGTCGCGGAGATCACACGGGAGGTGTCCGGCGCTGCGGTGGCCGCTCCCTCCGCGCCGGTGGACCCCGGCGACTGGCCCTACAGCCGCGACTCCATGGTCAAGGCGATCCTCGCCTCGGCCACCCCGGAGCGCGACGACCGGCTCTTCCCGGGCGATGTCGCCCAGTTCTCCGACGGCGGCGGGCTCGGGCTCGCCCACGGCGCCGCCGGGGTGCTGTACGCGCTGGACGCGGTCGGCGCCGAGCGGTACGAGGAGGGCGAGCGCTGGCTGCTCACCCGGACGGCACCGGCACCGGTCGGCACACCCCTCGGCCTGTACGACGGGCTCGCGGGCGTCGCCCTGGTCCTGGACCGGCTCGGGCACCGGCAGCGGGCGCTGGACCTGGTCGAGGGCATCCTCGCGGAGCGGTGGCAGAACCTCTCCTCCGACCTGCACGGCGGACTGGCCGGACTGGGTCTGGTGCTCGGCCGGCTGGCCGAGACGACCGGCGAGTCGGAGCTGCGCGAGCGGGCCGACGAGGCCGCGCGGATCCTCGTGCAGCGGCTCACCGAGCCGCCGCCTGCCACGCCCAAGCGGCGCGCCGGGCTGCTGCGGGGCGCGAGCGGTCCCGCGCTGCTCATGCTGCGGCAGTACGAGTGGACCGGCAAGGCGGGCTGGCTGGACGCCGCGGCCATCGCCCTGCGCCGGGACCTGGAGTCCTGTGTGACCCGCGAGGGCGGATCGCTGGAGGTCGACGAGGGCTGGCGGACCCTGCCCTACCTCGGCGACGGCAGCGCGGGACTCGGCATGGTCCTCGACGACCTCGTGGCGCACGCCCCCGATCTCGCCGGGGAGTTCGCGGCGGCACGCTCCGGTGTGCTGACCGCCGCCACCTCACGCTTCTACGCGCAGCCCGGGCTCTTCCAGGGCCGCGCCGGAATGATCCTGCACCTCAGCCGCACGACCGTGCCGGACGCGACCGCGGACCGGCTGGCCGGGCAGATCGCCGGGCTCGGCTGGTTCGCGATGGCGTACCAGGGCCAACTGGCCTTCCCCGGCCACCAGATGATGCGGCTGTCCATGGATCTCGCCACCGGAACGGCGGGGTGCCTGCTGGCGCTCGGCGCGGCCCTCGACCCGGCCACCGACGCCCACCTGCCGTTCCTCCCGCCGCCGAACCGGCGGCCTCTATGACGCGGTTCCGCGATCCCGCGGAGTCGTGACACAACCCCGTCCCCACGGATGACACGGACGGACACCCGATGAAAGGACACACCATGGCACTTCTCGACCTGCAGACGATCGAGTCGGAAGAGCGGACGGACGGCGCCGGCGCCAGCACGGTGAGCCTGCTCTCCTGCATCAGCGCCGCGAGCGTTCTGCTCTGTCTCTGACCGCGTCTGCGGTACGGCTCCGGGTGGCCTTCTCCCTTCGGGGACAGGGCCGCCCGGGGCCCCACCCGTTCCGCGAAAGGCCCCTATGACCCCGCGTGGTGACGACGACCCGGCGGCCGGAGCGGCCCGAGCGCTGCTGCGGGCGGCCACCCGGTACAGCGGGGCCCGCTGTGCGGCCCTGTGCCTGGTGAGCATCGCCGCGACCGGTGCCGGACTGCTGCTGCCCGCCGCGCTCGGCCGGGCCCTCGATCTTCTGCTGGCGCAGGCTCCGGCGACCCGCTGGGTGCTCTACTGCGCCGGCCTCGTGCTGCTGCTCGCGCTGTTCGACGCGGCGCAGACCGTCCTCACCGGCACCGTCGACGCCCGCAGCACCGCCTGGCTGCGCCGCACGCTGACCGGGCACGTCCTGGGTGTCGGTCCCCGGGCGGCCGACCGCTTCGGCTCCGGTGATCTCGTCGCCCGTCTGGTCGGCAACGCGGCCGAGGCGGGGACCACCCCCTCGGCCCGGGCGGCGCTCCTGGCTGCGCTCGCCGGGCCGGTCGGAGGTGTGGTCGCGCTCGGCCTGATCCACTGGTGGCTCGCGGCCGTCTTCCTCGCCGGAGCCCCCGTTCTCACCCTTCTGCTGCGCGCCGTCTCCCGTGACACCTCCGAGAGCGCGGCCCGGTATCAGCGGGCCCAGGGCCGGATCGCGGCCGCGCTGGCGGAGGCCGTCGAGGGCGTCCGTACCGTCCGGGCGGCGGGTACCGAGGACAAGGAGACCGCCCGCGTGCTGCGGCCGCTGCCCGAGCTGTCCGGGGCCGGACACCGTATGTGGCGGGTGCAGGGGCGGGCCGCCGCGCAGGCGGTCGCCGTGGCACCGCTGCTGCATCTCGGGGTCGTCGCCGTGGCCGGTGTGCTGCTCACCCGGGACCGGTTGTCGGTGGGGGACGTCCTCGCGGCCTCGCGGTACGCGGTGCTCGCGACGGGCGTCGGCGTCCTGGTCGGCCGGCTCGCGGGCCTGGCCCGGGCGCGGGCGGCGGCCCGGCGTCTCGGGGAGGTCCGGGCCGAGCCCGCGACCGGGTTCGGCGCGCACCCGCTGCCCGACGGGCCCGGGCGTCTGGAGCTGCGCGGTGTGACGGCCCGGCGCGGCGGACGGGTCGTCCTCGACGGCGTGGACCTCGTCGTGCCGGGCGGCACGACCCTGGCCGTGGTCGGCCCCTCCGGCGCGGGCAAGTCGCTGCTGGCCGCCCTCGCCGGACGGCTGGCCGACCCGGACGAGGGCGAGGTGCTCCTCGACGGGGTTCCGCTGCGCGACCTGCCGCACGCCGACCTGCGCGGTGCCGTGGGCTACGCCTTCGCCCGCCCGGCGCTCCTGGGTGGCACGGTCGGGCAGGCGATCGGCCTCGGCCTGCCGGACCCCTCCCCCGCCCGTGTCCGTGAGGCGGCCCGTACGGCCCTCGCCGACGACTTCGTCCGCCGTCTCCCCGACGGATACGACACGGCCGTCGCCGACGCCCCGCGCTCGGGCGGCGAGTCCCAACGGCTCGGCCTCGCCAGGGCGTTCGCCCACGGCGGCCGGCTGCTGATCCTCGACGACGCCCTCTCCAGCCTGGACACGGTGACGGAACGCCGCATCACCGACGCCCTCCTCGGCGACGGCCCGGGCGGTACCCGGCTGCTGGTCGCCCACCGCAGCGCGACGGCCGCGTGCGCCGACGCGGTGGCCTGGCTGGACGGCGGGCGAGTGCGGGCGGTGGGGCGGCACGAGGAGCTGTGGCGGCTCGCGGAGTACCGGGCGGCGTTCGGGGAGGAGACGGAACCGGCCGGTACGGGTGCGAGCGCGGAGGGGGGTGTGCCGGCATGACGGGCCGGATCCGTACGCGCGCGGCTTCCCAGGACGAAGGATCGCCGGGCGGAACCGGCCTTCCCTCCCGCGGTCTGCGCTTCCTGCTGGCCCGCCGCCCGGTGCTGCTCCGCCTGGTCGCCTGGTCCGTGCTCGAGACCGGGCAGACCTTCCTCATCGGGTACGGCCCCGCCCGCGCCCTGGACGAGGGGTTTCTGCGCGGCCGGGCGGACGTCGGGCTGATCTGGCTGGCGGTGACCGGGCTCGGTGTGCTCGTCGGCGCGTACGGGACCGCTCGGGTGTACGCCGCCGTCGCCGCGCTGGTCGAACCGCTGCGGGACCGGCTCGTGGAGCGGGTCGTCTCCCGCGGGGTGCGGACCGGTGACCCGGGATCGCTGTCCGGGCTCACGCAGCAGGTGGAGATCGCCCGGGACACCTTCGCCGGACTGGTGATGGTCTCCCGCTCCTTCGTGTTCACCGCCGCCGGTGCCCTGGCCGGTCTGTTCGCCCTCGCCCCGCCGCTGCTGCTCGTCGTCGGGCCGCCCCTCGTCGCCGGAGTGGCTCTGTTCGCGGCGACCCTGCGGCCGCTCGCCCGGCGGCAGGAGAGGTTCCTCGTCGCCGACGAGGCGCTGGCCGGCGAGCTGGGCGCGGTCTGTCCGGGCCTGCGGGACATCACCGCGACCGGCGCGGAGGCGCACATCGCCGCCGGCACCGGCGAACGGGTCGAGGCGGAGCTGCGGGCGGCGCGGGCCCTGGCCCACTGGAGCGTGCTGCGCGTGGCGTCCCTGGCGGTCGGCGGGCAGCTGCCGATCGTGCTGCTGCTCGCCGCCGCCCCCTGGCTCCTGGCCCACGGGGTCACCACCGGCGCCCTGGTCGGGGCCCTCGCCTATGTCACCCAGTCCCTGCTGCCCGCCCTGCGCAACCTGGTCCACGGTCTGGGCACCAGCGGCTCCCGTCTGACGGTGGTGCTGCGCAGGCTGGCCCGGACGGACCCCGGCGAGGCCACGGAGAAGTCGGAACCCATCGCTCCGGATGCCACCGAGGGCACGCCTCCGGCCTTCTCCCTCACCTCCGCCACCTTCGCCTACGGCCCCGCCAGCGCGCCCGTGGTCCAGGACCTCGACCTCGCCCTCCCGGCCGGTTCGCACCTGGCCGTCGTCGGCCCGAGCGGCGCCGGCAAGTCGACCCTCACCGCCCTCGTCGCCGGGCTCCTGACGCCGGACCGGGGGACGATCACGGTGGGCGGACACCCCGTGCCCGGGCCGGAGGCGGCCGCCGCGCGGGTGCTCATCCCGCAGGAGGCGTACGTCTTCGACGCCACCCTGGCCGAGAACCTCGCGTATCTGCGGCCGGACCCGGTGCCCGAGGAGGAGCTGCTCGCCGCGGCGGAGGCGGTCGGGCTCGCCCCGCTGGCCGGCCGGCTCGGCGGTCTCGACGCCCGGGTGGACCCGGCGGCCCTGTCGGCAGGCGAACGGCAACTGGTGGCTCTGACCAGGGCCTATCTGTCGTACGCCCCGCTCGCCCTGCTCGACGAGGCGACCTGTCATCTGGATCCGGAGACGGAGGAGCGCGCGGAGCGGGCCTTCGCCGCACGGCCGGGCGGGACCCTGGTGGTCGTCGCCCACCGCATCAGCTCGGCCCGGCGCGCCGGCCGGGTGCTGGTCATGGACGGCAGGAGCACGGCGTACGGCGATCACGAGGAACTGCTGCGGACCTCGGAGCTCTACCGGGACCTCGTCGGCAGCTGGGCGCCCGGCCCGTCCCGGCGGCGGTCAGAGCCAGCCCTGCCCCTGCGAGATGCGGATCGCGTCGATGCGGTTGCGGGCCCCGGTCTTGCGGGTGATGGCGGCCATGTAGTTGCGCACGGTCCCGTGGGACAGGTGCAGGCTTCCGGCTATCTCCGCGATGGAGGCTCCCTCGGCCGCGAGGGTTAAGACGCTCAGCTCCCTGCGGGTCAGCGGCATCTCGGCCGCCTTGAGGAAACCGAAGCCCAGCGAGTCATTGATGAAACGTTCCCCCTCAGCGACGCTGCGGATTCCGCGCAGCAGGTTCTGCGGCGAGCTCTCCTTGTCGACGTAGCCGAGCGCCCCGGCCTCGACCGCCCGCTTCAGCAGTCCGGGCCTGTTCGCGGTCGCGAGCACGAGTAATCGCGGACGCACCCGGTCCGGGCCCGGCCGGGTCAGCTCGCCGAGCGGTGGGATGCCGTAGGAGTCCGCGCACTCCAGGTCCGCCGCGCAGACGTCCGGGCGCACGGTCCGCATCAGGCCCGGGGCGCCGCGCCACGGCGTGTCGTACACCGCCAGATCGGGCTCTCCCCGCAGCCACTCGGCCAGTACCGATCTCACCAGACACTCGTCGTGCACCAACAGCACCCGGATCACTGCCACCCCCTAGATTCGCCGTACGCCCCCCTCGTCGTGTTGAGCGTCTGCTCCATTGTTCGCGATGGTGACCCTGCGTGGGCGCGAAGATCCAGCCATCAAGGTGCGTGGGGGCGCACGCGCGGCGCCCGTACGCCCGGCCGCGCTTCGACTTCGGCGGCATGGGAATCGGTGCTCGGGGTACGCGAGCGCCCTCGACGGAACCCGAAGACTGTAACCGACGGTAACGGCGGGTCGCCCGGGTGCCGCTCGTCGTGCGCGACGGGCCGCCAGGGTGGAGATTTGTTCCTGAGCCCGGTCGCGCGGCCGTGCGAGGAGGTGGTCGGCGTGTCCGACGGGCAGTCGTCCGCACAGGCGCCGGCAGCCGCCGGGACGCCGGTCGGCCGTCCGCTGCTGTCCCTGGCGCTGGCCTCGTTGATGGACGAGGTGCACGCCCACTCCGGCGCGGTGTACCTGATGGCGCCGGATCAGCCCGTGCTGGAGATGGCGGTGATGGCCGGGCTGCCCCGGGCGTTCGCGGCTCCCTGGGAACGGGTGGGGCTGAGCGCGCCGATCCCGGTCGCCGACGCGGCGCGCGAGCGGCGACTGGTCTGGGTCGGCGGCGAGGAGGCGATGGCCCGCCAGTATCCGCGGATCGCCGTGGTGCTGCCCTATCCGTTCGCGCTGGCCGCGGTGCCGGTGGCCACCGAGACCACCGTCTACGGCGCGGTCTTCGTGACCTGGCCCGGCGCCCATCCGGAGGAGCTGTCCGACCACGAGCGCGAGCATCTGACCGCGGCCTGCGACCGGCTCGCGGTGCGGCTGGAGCGGGCGGCCGAACTCAGCATCCCGCCGCACCCCGAGACCGACATGCTGGCCTCGCCCCTGGTGGGCGGGATCGCCGGCACGCTGGGCACGGTCGAGGCGGCCCGGATGGTGAGCCGGCTGCCGTACGGGCTGGTCTCGCTGGATCTGCACGGGCGGGTCGGCTTCGTCAACGCGGCGGCGGCCGAGCTGCTGAACGTGCCCGTCAGCCGGCTGCTCGGCACCCAGCTGTGGGCGTCGGTGCCGTGGCTCAACGACCCGGTGTACGAGGACCGTTACCGGGCGGCGCTGATGAGCCAGCACACCACCTCGTTCGTGGCGCTGCGCCCGCCCGGTGAGTGGCTGTCGTTCCGGCTGTATCCGAGCACCACGGGCCTCAGCGTCCGGATCACCAGATCGCGGGCCGTGTCGGAGATGAACCGGGCCGCGCCCTCGCCCGACGGGACGCCGTCCCGGCTGGTCACCATCTCCCAGGTGCTGAATCTGGCCGGGGCGCTCACCGAGGCGGTCGGGGTGCAGGACGTGGTGCAGCTCGTCGCGGACGAGATCGCCCCGACCGTGGGCAGCCAGGCCCTGGTCGTGCTGGGCTCGCGGGCGAACCGGCTGCGCGTGCTCGGGCATCGCGGGTACCGGGACGCGCACACGGTGGAACAGTTCGACGGGATGCCGCTCACCGAGCCGATGCCCGGCACGAAGGTGCTGCGCACGGGCGTGCCCGCGTTCTTCGAGTCGCGGGAACAGCTGGAGCGCCTCTACCCGGCGCGGCTGGCCACCCCCGACGGGTTCGCGGCCTGGGCCTATCTGCCGCTGATCGCCCAGGGGCGGCCGGTGGGGACGTGTGTGCTCTCCTTCACCGAGCCGCACCCCTTCCCGACGGAGGAGCGGGCGGTGCTGACGAGCCTGGCCGGACTGATCGCCCAGGCGCTGGAGCGGGCGCTGCTCTACGACGCCAAGCACCGGCTCGCGCACGGCCTCCAGGAGGCGCTGCTGCCGCACTCGCTGCCGTCGCTGCCCGGGATCGAGGCGGCCGGCCGCTATGTGCCGGCCACTCAGGGCATGGACATCGGCGGCGACTTCTACGACCTGGTGGGCACGCAGGGGACGGCGGCGGCGGTAATCGGGGACGTGCAGGGGCACAACGTCACGGCGGCCGGGCTGATGGGGCAGGTCCGCACCGCGGTGCGCGCGTACACGGCCGTGGGCCAGGCGCCCGAGGAGGTCATGCGCAGCACCAACCGGCTGCTGCTCGACCTGGGGTCCGACCTGTTCGCCAGCTGTCTGTACCTGCGGCTGGACCCGGCGCACGGCCGGGCCGTGATGTCCCGGGCGGGGCATCCGCCGCCGCTGCTGAGACGGCCGGACGGGCGGGTGCGCGTCCTGGACCTGGCCGGGGGGCCGCTGCTGGGCATCGACGCCTCGGCGGTGTACCCGACGACGGAGGTGGACCTCGCCCCCGGCTCGCTGCTCGTCCTCTACACCGACGGGCTGGTCGAGTCCCCCGGCACGGACTTCGAGGAGGCCCTCGCGGACCTGGGCCGGCGCCTGGCCGACGCCGGGGACCAGCCGCTGGACCAGCTGGCCGACAGTCTCGTTCATCAGGAGCGGCACCACCGGGACGGGGAGGAACGGCTCGACGACATCGCGCTGTTGCTGCTCAGGGCCGTCGGGTAGGTGTGCTGTCCGGGCACGGTACGCGCGGGGGCCGGTCCCCCCGCACGGGGACCGGCCCGGTGCACCGCCGTACGGTGCTCGAAGTGCCGGTGGGCCGGCCCGGTCCCGCCAGGAAGGGGGCGGGACCGGGGCGGCATCGTCGGACCGGCTCCGACGTTCTCAGGTCAGCGGGACTCGGTCAGACCCGAGTTGTCCTCGACGCCCTGCCCGGCGTCCTGACCGGCTCCGGCTTCCTCACCGGCACCGGCTCCCGCTTCCTCGCCTCCGGCCTGCTCGCCGGCACCTGCACCGGCCTCTTCACCGGCGCCGGCCTCCTCACCGGCGCCCGCACCAGCGCCCGCTCCGGCCTCCTCGCCCGCTCCGGCCTCCTCACCGGCACCGGCCTCTTCACCGGCGCCCGCGCCGGCTTCCTCGCCCGCACCGGCCTCTTCACCGGCACCGGCACCCGCGCCCGCGCCGCCCGCGCCGAGGGTCGCGCCGACCGCCTCCAGGGCGGTGGTCACCGGCTGGAAGAAGGTCTCGCCGCCGGCGGTGCAGTCACCGCTGCCGCCCGAGGTCAGGCCGATCGCGAGACCGTCCTGGGTGAACAGCGAGCCGCCGCTGTCGCCGGGCTCGGCGCAGACGTCGGTCTGGATGAGGCCGGTGACGGTGCCCTCGGGGTAGTTCACCGTGGCGTCGAGGCCGAGCACCTGGCCGTCGTTGAGCCCGGTGGTGCTGCCCATCCGGAAGACCTCCTGGCCGACGGTCGCCTCCGCGGCCTCGGTGATCGGGACGGTCTGGTCGCCGGTGTTGACCTCGCTGGGCGCCTCGGTCGCCGGGTCGTCGTACTTCACGAGCGCGAAGTCACCGTCGCCCGGGAAGGTCGACTGGTCGACGGTGGCGATCGGCTGGCCGCCCTGCGCGTCCGACCACTCGTTGCCGCCGAGGGTGCAGTGACCGGCCGTCAGGAAGGCGGGCGAACCGTCGCCCGCGGTGACGTTGAAGCCGAGGGAGCAGCGCGAGCCGCCCGCGAAGATGGCGTCGCCGCCGGAGACGAACGGCTTGAAGGTGCCCTCGGACTTCGACAGGGTCGCCATGTCGGCGCCGAGGCTCTTGACCGTCGATTCCAGTCTGTCCCACTTGGCGCCGGTCACGGTGCTGTCGGCGGTGACCCGCAGCTTGTTCGTGCGCGGGTCGATCGACCACGAGGTGCCCGCGATGGTCGCGTCGGACTTCAGGGTCTGCGCCCCGCTCTGCAGCTCCGACCAGCTGTTCTCGACCTCGCGGACCTGCGCGCCGGCCGCCTTCGCCTGGACGATGACGTTGTTGTTGTCGCCCGGTACGACGTTGACGATGAGCTGCTGGTTGTCGCCGTCGTAGTAGGAGCCGCCGAACGCCTCACCGAGGAGCCCGGAGAGCTGCGAGGCGAGATCCGAGGCGTCGCCCGCCTTCAGTGTCTTCGGCGCGGCGGCCGCGTCGTCGGACGAACCGTCCTGGGACGCGTTGGCGTTGGGGAGCAGGATCGCGGCCGCGCCGAGCGCCACCACGCCGCCCACCGCTATCGCGGCCTTGCGCTTCGGAATTCGCTTGTGACTCAAACTTCTCTCCTCCTGGGGGGACGGAGCCTTGCCGCCGTCCGGCAGCTTCTGGGGGGCGCCTGGATGGCTGTAGGTACGCAGGGGTCGCGTGGGGCGTTCAATCGCGTTTGCAAGTGATCCCTTCGCGTCGCGGAATCAGCCAACTCCCGCTGCCCGCGCACCGACCGCTCGGTCTTCGACTGCCCTGGTCACAGCGAGGGGCCGGGGGGAGGAGTCCGGCCGGCCGAGGACGGCGCCTGGCTTGATGACGATCTTTCGGCGACGGACCTCCTGACGGACCCGCCGAACCGACACGATCCGTATCCGCGCGGAAACGGTCTGTTGCGAACACCGAGTCGAATCCCGACTTCAGCGAATCTGCACATCGAATGCTCAACCCAGTCACCAAGCGGAGGGTTATCCACAAGCGGGAGGCGCCTGTCACGCCTTTGGGGTGGGAGTGCCGGATTCGCCGCCTCCGGATGCAAGGCGTCGGATGAGCCGATGCTGTGGCGCATGTGAAGAAGTCGCCACCGAGACGTGCGCACTCCTGCACCGATGGGTACCGCTGAGGCGCAAGTTCCCTGGTGAGACGCATGGTTGATTGGAAGCACGGACCCGCAGCGTGCTTTGATCCATCGCATCGCGGGAGCCGCTCAGGGCACTCCGGAAACGGGTGCCCGGCGCTCGCGGTCGCGGCCGTCATCTGTCCCCAGAGGGGGCCGCTCCCCCCTTATGAGATATCCATATGAAGGGAAGTTCCACCATGAACTCCACCCCCCAGGTTGAGACCGTCGAGATCGCCGACGCGCAGCTGGACGCCATCTCCGGTGGCCTGTCCGTGAACGCCGTCAACACCGTCACCGACACGGTCGACGGCATCGCCCCGGTCTCCGGCGTCGTCGACACCGCCGTCGGCACCGTCGAGGGTGTCACCGGCCTGAACACGGCCCCGGTCACCGGCCTGGTCTCCGGCCTCTGATCGAGCCTTGTGCCGATGACTCCCGGAACCGCAGCCGGCGGTTCCGGGATCTTCGGGTTCCGTGACCCTTTCCGTCACGGCGAAAAGAACCTCTTCTACGGGTGAGGGAAGTTCCTTGCAGTTCCGCCAACAGGCCCTCGCCAAGCTCCAGTCACCGGAGGAACTCGACCTCCCGGTGCGTTTCGCCCGCCCGCAGGGCTGGCTCGTGCTCTCGGTGACCGTGGTCGCGATGGCGGCCGCCTCCGTGTGGGCGGTGACCGGCTCGGTGGCCTCCACCGTCAGCGCACCCGCCATCCTCACGCACGGGCAGGGCAGCTACCTCCTCCAGAGCCCCGTCGCGGGCCAGGTCACCGCGGTCCTCGTGAAGCAGGGCGAGCAGGTGACCGCGAACTCCCCCGTGCTCAAGGTCCGTACGCCCAAGGGCGAGACCGTCGTCCGCGCGCTCGACGCGGGCCGGGTCTCCGGGCTCGCCGCGACCGTCGGGCAGATCATCCAGACCGGCGCGAACGTGGCCGCCGTCGAGAAGGTCGCCCACACCAAGGACGCGTTGTACGCGACCGTCTACGTCCCCGCCGAGAACGCCGCCTCGATCCCCGACGACGCCTCCGTGGACCTGACCGTGCAGTCGGTGCCGACCCAGGAGTACGGCGTGCTGCGCGGCCATGTGAAGTCGGTGGACCGCGCGGCCCAGTCCCCGCAGCAGATCTCCGCGTTCCTCGGGGACAGTCAGCTCGGCGAGCAGTTCACCAAGAAGGGCAGGCCCGTGGCCGTGACGGTCCGGCTGGACAAGTCGTCCGCCACGAAGAGCGGATACAAGTGGTCGTCCGCGGACGGGCCGCCGTACAAGCTGTCCTCGATGACGATGGCCTCGGGCTCGATCCGGCTCACCGACCAGCGTCCCGTCGACTGGCTGCTGCCATGAGCGCCACCGCACAGGAGCCCCGGAGCAGGCGCCGCGCGGCCCCGCCGAAGCGCAAGGTGCCCAAGGCCGCCGCGAAGACCGTCCGTACGCCCACCGTGCTCCAGATGGAGGCCGTCGAGTGCGGCGCCGCCTCCCTGGCGATGGTGCTCGGCCACTACGGCAAGCACGTCCCGCTGGAGGAGCTGCGCATCGCCTGCGGCGTCTCCCGCGACGGCTCGCGCGCCAGCAACCTCCTCAAGGCGGCCCGCTCCTACGGCCTGACGGCCAAGGGCATGCAGATGGACCTGGCCGCCCTCGCCGAGGTGAAGTCGCCGGCCGTCCTGTTCTGGGAGTTCAACCACTACGTCGTCTACGACGGCATGGGCCGCCGCTTCGGCCGCCGCGGCGTCTACATCAACGACCCCGGCAAGGGCCGCCGCTTCGTCCCGATGGAGGACTTCGACGGCAGCTTCACCGGTGTCGTGCTGGTCATGGAGCCCGGCGAGGACTTCACCCGGGGCGGCCGCAAGCCCGGCGTCCTCGGCGCGATGCCCGCCCGGCTGCGCGGCACCGCGGGCACGATGCCCGCCGCGGTGCTCTCCAGCCTGCTGCTGGTGGCGGTCGGCGCGGCGGTGCCCGCGCTCAGCCGCACCTACATCGACGAGTTCCTGATCGGCAACCAGACCTCGCTGCTCGGTGTGCTGTTCGCGTCGATGGGCGCGTGCGTGCTGCTCACCGTCGTGCTGACCTGGCTCCAGCAGGCCAATCTGCTGCACGGCCGCATCATCTCCTCCACCCTGTCCAGCGCCCGCTTCCTGCGGCATCTGCTGCGGCTGCCGGTGACGTTCTTCTCCCAGCGCAGCCCGGCCGACCTCGTACAGCGCCTGCAGTCCAACGACGCGGTCGCCGAGACCCTGTCCCGCGACCTCGCGGCGGCGGGCGTGGACGCCATCGTGGTCGTCCTGTACGCGGTGCTGCTGTACACCTACGACCCGCAGCTCACCTTCGTCGGCATCAGCGTGGCACTGCTGAACATCGTGGCGATGCGGGTGGTCGTACGGCTGCGCGCGACCCGGACGGCGAAGCTGCGCGCCGACACCGCCCGGCTCACCAACACCGCCTACACCGGTCTTCAGCTCATCGAGACGATGAAGGCGACCGGCGGCGAGGACGGCTACTTCCGCAAGTGGGCCGGGCAGCACGCCACCACGCTGGAGGAGCAGCAGCGGCTCGGTGTGCCGAGTGCCTGGCTGGGCGTGGTCGCGCCGACCCTGGCCACCCTCAACAGCGGGCTCATCCTCTGGATCGGCGGTATGCGGGCGGTCGAGGGCCATATCTCGGTCGGCCTGCTGGTCGCCTTCCAGGCCTTGGTCGCCCGGTTCACGGCCCCGCTGACCCGGCTCAACGGCGTCGCGGGCCGCATCCAGGACTTCGCGGCCGACGTGGCCCGGCTGAAGGACGTGGAGAACTTCAAGGCCGACCCGCTCTACGGGCGGCCCGATTCCGGCGAGTCGACGCGCCGGCTCCAGGGCCATGTCGAGCTGGAGAACATCACCTTCGGCTACAGCCCGCTCGACAAGCCGCTGCTCACGGGCTTCGACCTGACGGTCGGGCCGGGGCGGCAGGTCGCGCTGGTCGGCGGTTCCGGCAGCGGCAAGTCCACGGTGTCGAGGCTGATCTCCGGCCTGTACGCGCCGTGGGAGGGCGTGATCCGCATCGACGGGCAGCGCATCGACGACATTCCGCGCGGGGCGCTGGCCGCCTCCGTCTCCTTCGTCGACCAGGACGTGTTCCTCTTCGAGGGCACCGTCCGCGACAACGTGGCGCTGTGGGACCCCTCCATCCCGGACGACGCGGTGGAGGACGCGCTGCGGGACGCCGCCCTGTACGACGTGATCACCCGCCGTCCCGGCGGCATCCACAGCAAGGTCGAGCAGGACGGCCGCAACTTCTCCGGCGGGCAGCGCCAGCGGCTGGAGATCGCGCGGGCGCTGGTGCGCCGGCCGAGCATCCTGGTGCTCGACGAGGTGACGAGCGCGCTGGACGCGGAGACCGAACTGGTCGTGATGGACAACCTGCGCCGGCGCGGCTGTGCCTGCGTGGTGATCGCGCACCGGCTCAGCACCGTGCGCGACAGCGACGAGATCGTCGTCCTGGAGCACGGCACGGTCGTGGAGCGGGGACGGCACGAGGAGCTGGTGGCGCGCGGCGGCGCGTACGCCACGCTGGTCAGGGAGCGGTGAGATGACGACCGTTCAGGGACATGAGGGCGACCTCGTCCTGGGCGCCTTCGGGCAGATGGGCTCGCGCATCGACTGCGCCGGGTTCAACCGTCTCGACCTGGAGGGGCCGCAGGTGCTGTGGCTCGTCGTCTCCGGCGCCGTGGACCTGTTCGCGGTGGACGCCGGCGAGCAGGGCCACTGGCATCACCTGGGACGTCTCGAGCCGGGCTCGCTGGTACTCGGACCGGTGCCGGGCCCGCAGCACACGCTGGTGGCCCGCCCGCTGCGGGACTGCGTGGTGCACCGCATCGGCCTGCGCGAGCTGTACCAGCCCGCCGACACCGCGACCTGGTCGTACGACGAGTACGGCAATCCGCAGTACGTGCCGCCGACGACGTCTCCGCTGGAGTACGCGCTAGCCCTGGGCGTCGGCCGCAGTCTGTCCATCCTGTTCCAGGCGCCGATGGCGACCGAGCGGGCCGCGGCGCCCACGGACGACGACGTGTTCTGGATGCAGGTGCCGCCGGGCAGCGTGCAGTACGGCTCGCTGTACGGCGCGGAGGCCGCGGCCGATCTGCTGATGGACCCGGGCCTGTGGCAGAGCATGGTCGACCAGCAGTACCGGCTGCTGACCACGCTGGACCGCTGGATCGAGCAGCTGGAGCGCACCCACGAGACGCGCACGGCCGAGGGCATCAAGGCCGGTGAGGCGGTCCGCGCCCAGGCCGACCAGACGCTGCTGGCCTCCATCGGCAAGCGGTCCTCGAAGCGGACCACCTCGGCGGACGCCGACGCCTCGTACGCGGCGTGCAGGCTGGTCGGCCAGGCGGCCGGGATCAAACTCACCGAGCCCACCCAGAAGGGCACCGGCGGCGACCGCCTCGACCCGGTCGAGCAGGTCGCGCTGGCCTCCCGGGTCCGTACCCGGGCCGTGCGCCTGGACGGCCGCTGGTGGCGGGACAACGTCGGGCCGCTGGTCGGTCACCGGGCCCTGTCGGGTGCGCCGGTGGCATTGCTGTGGCGGCGCGGCGGATATGTCGCCGTCCATCCGTCCACCGGGCGTGAGACGCCCGTCGAGAAGGCCAACGCGGACGAGTTCGAGCCGCGTGCGGTGATGTTCTACCGTCCGCTTCCCGAGCGGGGGCTCAGCCCGCTCGGGCTGCTGCGGTTCTGTATGCAGGGCATGCGCGGCGACCTGACCGGTCTGCTGCTGAGCGGCCTGGTGACGGTGGCGATCGGCGCGATGGTGCCCATCGCGACGGGCAAGGTGCTCGGCGAGTTCGTGCCGAAGGCGCAGACGAACCTGATCGTGCAGGTGTGCCTGGCGGTGATGCTCAGCAGCGTGGTGGCGGCGGCCTTCATGCTGTTGCAGAACCTCACCATCCTGCGCATCGAGGGCCGGATCGAGGCCACGCTCCAGCCGGCCGTGTGGGACCGGCTGCTGAGACTGCCGACGCGGTTCTTCACCGAGCGCTCCACCGGCGAGTTGGCCAGCGCGGCCATGGGCATCAGCTCGATCCGCCGGCTGCTGGCGGGAGTCGGGCCGACGGTCGCCCAGTCGGTGACCATCGGGGCGATGAACCTGGGGCTGCTGCTGTGGTTCAGCGTGCCGATGGCGATGGCCGCGATCGGCATGCTCGTCGTCATCGCGGCCGTGTTCCTGGGGCTCGGACTGTGGCAGGTGCGCTGGCAGCGGCGGCTGGTGGTGCTCTCCAACAAGCTGAACAACCAGGCCTTCCAGACCCTGCGCGGTCTGCCCAAGCTGCGGGTGGCCGCCGCCGAGAACTACGCGTACGCCGCGTGGGCGTCGGAGTTCGCGCGCAGCCGTGAGCTCCAGCAGAAGGTCGGGCGCATCAAGAACCTCTCGACGGTGCTGGGCGCGGTGTATCTGCCGCTGTGCACGCTGCTGATGTTCATGCTGCTGGCCGGCCCGGCCCGGGGTTCGATGTCGGCGGCCGCGTTCCTCACCTTCAACACCTCGGTGACGATGGTGCTGACCGCCGTCACCCAGCTGACCGGCTCGTTCGTCTCCGCGGTGGCGGCGCTGCCGTTGTTCGAGGAGATCAGGCCGGTGCTGGACGCGACGCCGGAGGTGCGCGTCGCGAGCACCCGGCCGGGTCCGCTGTCGGGCGCGATCGAGGCCCGGCGGGTGTCCTTCCGGTACTCGGACGACGGTCCGCTGATCCTGGACGAGGTGTCGTTCGAGGTGAAGCCGGGCGAGTTCGTCGCGGTCGTCGGCCCCAGCGGCTGCGGCAAGTCGACGCTGCTGCGCCTGCTGATCGGCTTCGACCGGCCGCTGTCGGGCAGCGTGCTGTACGACGGGCAGGACCTGGGGGCTCTCGACCAGTCGGCGGTGCGCCGCCAGTGCGGTGTGGTGCTCCAGCACGCGCAGCCGTTCACCGGCTCGATCCTGGACGTCATCTGCGGGACCGAGCCGTACACGCCGGAGGAGGCGATGGCGGCGGCCGAGATGGCGGGCCTGGCCGAGGACATCAAGCGGATGCCGATGGGGCTGCACACCATCGTCTCGGGCAGCGGCGCGGTCTCCGGCGGTCAGCGTCAGCGGCTGATGATCGCGCAGGCGCTGATCCGCCGGCCGCGGATCCTCTTCTTCGACGAGGCGACCAGTGCCCTCGACAACGAGACGCAGCGCACGGTCATCGAGAGCACCAAGGCGCTCAACGCGAGCCGGGTCGTCATCGCGCACCGGCTGTCCACGGTGATGGACGCCGACCGGGTCGTGGTGATGGAGGACGGCAAGGTCATCCAGCAGGGCCCGCCCGCTCAGCTGCTCGCCGACACCAGCGGCCGGCTGCACGAGCTGGTGCGGCGCCAGATGGCGTGAGAGGTCACTCCGCCCCGGGCACCGGGGCGCCGGAGGGCACCCCGGCCGCTACATAGGCGGCGTACAGCTCCCGCCAGGGCGCGTCGGCCCCGGCGTGCGGACCGGCGGGACGCTCGCCGCGCGCCCTGGCGTCCAGGGCGGTCAGGCACACCTCCCAGCCGGCGCCGTTGCGGGCTGCGGAATCCTGGGCCTGGAGGACGTTGGTGAGCGTGAGTCGGGTGCGCTTGTCCTCGGTCTCCTCCAAGTCGAAGCGCAGTTCGTCCCCGCCCCACTCGAACGACAGGTGCCGGGGCGGGTCGACGGCGACGACCCGGCCCGTGGAGTCCGCCATGTGCGGGTCGCCGCTGAACCTGACCGTGCCGCCGGGGCGCAGCTCGATCTCGGCGCGGGAGGGGAACCAGCGTTCCAGTTCGTCCGGGTCGGTCACGAACTGCCAGACGCGGTCGACGGGGTGGTCGTAGGTGCGGGTGAAGCGGACGGCGGGGCGGCCGTCGTCCAGGGTCAGATAGGTGCCGGTGAGTTCGGCTGCCATGGCGGATCAGTCCTTCGGTGCGGGTGGTTCCGTGGTGTCCGGCGTCTCGTCGAGGCGGCGTCCCAGCACGTCGAGGCGCTCGTTCCAGAGCGCGCGGTACGGGGCGAGCCAGGCGTCGAGCGCGGCGATCGGGCCCGGGTCGAGGGCGTAGACACGGCGCTGCGCGTCCTGCCGGACCCGGACGAGTCCTGCCTCTCTCAGCACTTTCAGGTGCTTGGAGGTGCTCGGCTGGCTCAGTCCGCACGCCTCGACGATCTCACCGACGGCCCGGGGCCGCTCCAGGAGCAGCGCGACGATGGCCCGCCGGTGGGGGTCGGCGAGGGCGGTCCAGAGGGCGGCGTCGGACATGCCTCCAATATGCCTCTGCCGTTATATTCCAGTCAAGGAATACGACCAGGGTGCCCGTGTCCGATGGCATGACTTCGCCGCACTGCGCGCACAACTTCCGTTGCTCCGCCGCGTAATTGGGTACCCCCGCTCCATGCGAATCAGCGTGGTGGATGTGGGATCGAAGACGGTCAGACTGGTCGTCGCGGACGCTCAGGACGGTGTGCCGCTGCCGGTGCACACCTCCAAGTGGCGACTCAGGCTGTCCGAACAGGTCGCACCGGGGGAACCCATCCCTGAGCAGGCGGTCGGGCAACTCGTCGACGCGGTCGCCGAGGCGGGCCGGACCGCCACCCGGTGGGGTGCGGCCGGTCCGCTCGCCTTCGCGACGGCCGTGGTGCGCAACGCGCCGAACCGGGACGAGGTGCTGCACATCGTCCGCGCCCGTACCGGCATGGAGCTGTGCACCCTGCCGGGTGAGGTCGAGGCCGAGCTGACGTTTCTCGGGGCCCGGCGCTGGATGGGCTGGCGGTCGGGGCCGCTGGCCCTGCTCGACATCGGCGGCGGATCACTGGAAGTCGCCTTCGGACGCGGCCGGTTGCCCGACTTCGTGGCGTCGCTGCCGCTGGGCGCGGGGCGGCTCACCCACGAGTTCTTCGAGGAGGAGGACCCGCCGTCGCCGGAGCTGGTGCGGGCGCTGCGCCGCAGGGTCCGCCATCAGCTGCGGGACGTCGCGGCACGGATCCGCTGGGAGGGGCCGCGTACCGCGGTCGCCACCTCCCGTACCTTTCAGCAGCTGGGCCGGCTGTGCGGCGCCGCGCCCGGACGCCACGGCCCGTTCGTGGACCGGGAGCTGCACCGCGCGGGGCTGCGGGAGGCGATCACGACACTGTCCGCCCTGCCCGCCTCCGAACGCGCGCGCCTGCCCGGTATCTCCGCGCCTCGGGCCGCGCAGAGCCTGGCCGGCGCGGTGGTCGCGCACACCGCGATGAAGCTGACGGGCATCAGATCCGTCACGGTCTGCCCCTGGGCGATCCGCGAGGGCGTGCTGCTGCGGCACATCGAGGACGGTCCGTCCTGGTGGGCGGAGGTGACCCGCCGCAACGAGGAGGCCGCCCCTCCTGACCCGGTGCCGCTGCGCATCGCCGCCGCCGCGGCCCACTGATCACAGAACGCGGAGAGGAAACCCCATGTCGCACGACGAGAACCAGGACGCCTCCGGCGGGCAGCCCGAGACGGCCCTGGAGGAGGTCCTGCGCGAGATAGAGGACGCCGAGAACCGCGCCGAGGAATCCGCGCGGCAGCGGCGTCACCGGGGTGAGGCCGGCGACGCCGTCACACCGAACGAGCGTGCGCAGGAGGAGTCGGAGGGAGAGTGACGCGGGCGGGTGACCGGGCCCCGCCCGGGTACCCGGCGCGCATGGAGCACGACCGCGACGAACCGCGCCCGCCCACCCCGCGCGGCCCGCTGAGCAGGGGCGTCGAGGCGTACCTGCGGGGCGGGGGCCGGCTGCCCCGCCGCGAGGAGGTCGACCGGGCCGAGGTGTACGGCGACGATCTCCAGCTCGCCCTGTACCTCTGCTACGAGCTGCACTACCGCGGCTTCGCGGGAGTGGCCCCGGAGCTGGAGTGGGACCCTGACCTGCTGCGCACCCGGGCGGCCCTGGAGCACCGCTTCCTGTCCGCGCTGCGCACCGACGCCCGGGTCAACGACAGCCTGGACGAGGCACTGGAAGGCCTGCTGGTCGAGCCCGTCCACGGCACGGGTGTCACCCACTTCCTGTGTGACGAGGGCGAGCTGTGGCAGGTGCGCGAGTACGCGGCCCTGCGCTCCCTGTACCACCTCAAGGAGGCCGACCCGCACGCCTGGGTGCTGCCGCGGCTGTGGGGCCGGGCGAAGGCGGCGATGGCTGCGGTGGAGTTCGACGAGTGGGGCGGCGGCCGGGCCGACCGCGTGCACGCGCGGCTGTACGCGGACCTGATGACGGGCCTGGGCCTGGACAGCGCCTACGGCCGCTACCTCGACGCGGCGACCGCCGAGGCCCTGGTCACGGTGAACCTCATGTCCCTCTTCGGTCTGCACCGGGCCCTCAGGGGCGCCCTGGTCGGACACTTCGCGGCGGTCGAGATCACCTCGTCACCGGGGTCGCGGCGGCTCGCCGAGGCGATGCGCTGCACGGGCGCCGGACCCGCGGCCGAGCATTTCTACGACGAGCACGTCGAGGCCGACGCGGTGCACGAGCAGGTGGTGCGCCACGACGTCATCGGCGGTCTGCTGGAGCGGGAGCCGCACCTCGCCCCCGATGTCACCTTCGGGATCGACGCCACCGAGTTCGTCGAGGACCGCTTCGGCACCCGGCTGCTCACCGACTGGCGCGCGTCACGTTCGTCACTGTGTGCACCCCTTGCACAGGAAGCAACCCATATCTCCTGAATACGGGGTACTCGAGGGGCGTGAACCCACTGGCACCCCCGGGCGTCTACGCCCCGCAGGAGGACACCGAGCTGCTGGCCGGTGCCCTGTCCGACGAGCCGCTGCCTCCGGGCGCGGAGGTTCTCGACGTGGGCACCGGAACGGGCGCCCTGGCCTTGGAGGCCGCGCGCCGCGGTCTTCGGGTGACAGCCGTGGACGTGTCCCGGAGCGCCGTGTGGGCCGCGCGGCTGAACGCCCGGCTGGCGGGACTCCCCCTCCGTATCCGGCACGGGAATCTCTTCGATCCCGTGCGCGGGGAGACGTTCGATCTGATCCTGGCCAATCCGCCGTACGTGCCGGCGCCGAGGGGCGACCGGACGCCGCGTGGCGCGGCCCGCGCCTGGGACGCGGGCGGGGACGGACGGCTGGTCGTCGACCGGATCTGCCGGGAGATGCCCGCCCTGCTGCGTCCGGGCGGGGTGCTTCTGCTGGTGCAGTCGGCGCTGAGCGACCCGGACCTGACCGTCGGGAGGCTGCGCGTGTCGGGCCTGAAGGCGGCGGTGACGCGCCGGCACCGGATCGCGTTCGGGCCGGTGCTGCGCGGCCGGGAACGCTGGCTTCGGGGGCGGGGACTGCTGTCCGCCGCCGAGAACGAGGAAGAGCTGGTGGTCGTCCGTGCCGAACTCCCCGTCTGACCGATCAGCGCCGCCGCGGCGCGTAACCGTCCAGCGCAAGGGTCCGCTCCTGGTGGAGGGCCCGGTGGAGGTGGAGCTGGAGGACGGCTCCGTCGTCCGCTCCGACCGCTTCCGCGTGGCCCTGTGCACCTGCCGCCGCAGCCGCCGCTACCCGTGGTGCGACACGAGCCACCGCGACCGGGCGTGACCCGGGGGCGGGCCCCCGGGGCAAAGCCCGGGGGCCGGCGGGCGGCCCCACTCCGCCCGCCGGCCCCCTTGTACGAGATCGCAGATCCCCGCTACGGCAACCCGGCTCCCCAGCAACGGGCCGCCTCTTTCACGGGAACGGCGCGATCCCGGTCTCAGAACGCGAAGAGGCCCGAGCCGTGGGCGTTCTTCACGCAGTCGTTGGAGAACGTGCGCTCATAGGAGACGCGCTGGCCCTGCCAGACACCGTCGACCGTGACGACCACGGGGTCGTACTGCTTCGTACACATCACTCCGTCCCGGACGGTCAGGGCGTCGATGTTCCCGCCGACGCCCTGCAGTTCCGCACAGGCCGAGCCGGCCGCCGGGTGCGTGCCGCCGGACTTCGGGGCACAGGTCAGGGTGACCGCGCGTTCCGGGGTCACGGCGATCGCGCTCTCACCGTGGCCCACCGTGAGTACGAGGGCCGACGGGGCGTAGAGCGCGGTGGGGGCCTGACCCGGACTGGCGAGCGCGGACCCGGTGAGGGGTCCGCAGACGGCGGTGGCCGTCAGGCCGAGGGTCATGGCCCAGCGCGCGGTGTTCCGCATTGTGTGCATCCTTCCGCTCGATTACAGGGTGTGCCGATCCATGCTCGTTCGGTGCCGGATCGGCGAGCGCGAGTCTGCCGAGTCCACCGCCGAAACACACATCGACCCCACCGGTTTCAGTAACATTGCGTATTGAATCAGTGGCGTGAAGTTACGGAATCCGGGCGCGTGAAGCCCGTAACCGCACGGCCCCCGGCGGCACGAAGCGGCCAGATGGCCGATTTCGGGTTGTTCGTTAATAGGCCTGAAACATTCCGATTCCGCTCTCAGCCGACCACTTCGCGGCCCCTTGTGTTCATGCTCCGGCCGAGTAATCGTCATTACATGATTACGAACGAACAGCGAGAGAAGCTGCGCGGCTGGTTCGCCGGCCGCATCCCCGACGACCTCTTCGAGGAACTGACCGAGCTCACGGTCGACCGCGAGGAGATCACCGTGATCGGCCGCATCCCCGAACCCCGGCTGACTCAGGACGCTCCGGACGCCGAACGGGAGGCAGCCCTGGAGAGCCGGGTGCGGGAGTTCCGGGAGCGCACCCGTGAGGAGCGGATGGCCGTGGCCCGGGAGGCCGAGCACCGCTTCGGACGGAAGGTGTCCTGGGGCGTGGAGTGCGGCGGACGGCGCGCGCTCTTCACGCACGTGGCCGCGCCGGTGATGACGCGGCTGCGCCAGCCGGAGCGCCAGGTCCTCGACACCCTGATCGCCGGCGGCGTCGCCCGCAGCCGCAGCGACGCGCTGGCCTGGTGCGTGCGTCTGGTCCAGCGTCATACGGACGACTGGCTCGCGGAGTTGCGCGACTCCCTCGAACACGTGCAGCGGGTGCGGGCTCAGGGTCCGGACGCCGAGACGGACCGCACCCCGCCCGCTGGCGACGAGGAGTGACCGAGGAGTGGAGGAAACGTCCCACAGCACCGCCGGGAATGGATGAACCGTCCTCTGGCGTCGCCCGCCCTTGATCGTTTACGGTCGGCAGACCCCCCTGAGGACGGCATCCGCGCGCCGCCGCACACCCCGGCGCCGGCGGGCGGCCGTCCGCCCAGCAGCCGCGTCACCTCGCGCTCCGCCGCCCCGTCCCCGCTGGAGCCCTCTTGCCCTCGCCGGCCGAACGCCCCGCAGACGCCGACCACCCCTCCCCCGCCGCGTCTCCCCCCTCCGTGACGGAGGTCGAGACCCACGGCGTCGACCGGATCCCCGACGCCGAGCGCTCCGCGACCCCGCTGGACCTGTTCCGGCTCGCCTTCGGCGGTGCCAACACCTTCTCCACCTGCGTCCTCGGCGCCTTCCCGATCCTGTTCGGCCTCTCCTTCTGGCAGGGCCTCGCCGCCACCCTCCTCGGGGTCGTCGCGGGCGCGCTGATCCTGTGCCCGATGGCGGTGTTCGGCCCGGTCAACGGCACCAACAACGCCGTCTCGTCGTCCGCGCACCTCGGTGTGCACGGCCGCGTGGTCGGCTCGTTCCTGTCCCTGCTGACGGCCGTCGCATTCTTCTCCATCTCGGTGTGGAGCTCCGGAGACGCCCTGGTCGGCGGCGCCCACCGGCTCTTCGGCCTCGCCCGGGACGACCTGTCCTACGCCGTCGCCTACGCGCTGTTCGCGGTGCTGGTCCTCGCCGTGTGCGTGTACGGCTTCCGGTTCATGCTGTTCGTCAACAAGATCGCGGTGACCTCGGCGAGCGTGCTGTTCCTGCTCGGCGCGGTGGCGTTCGGGGGTGACTTCGACCCGTCGTACGCGGGCGTCTTCACCGAGTCGGCGGACGCGGCGACGAGGGACCTGTTCTGGCCGTCGTTCATCGGGGCGGCGCTGATCGTGCTGTCGAACCCGGTGTCGTTCGGGGCGTTCCTCGGCGACTGGTCGCGCTACATCCCGGCGAGCACCCCGCGCCGGAAGGTGGTCGGGGCCGCGTTCCTGTCGCAGCTCGCGACGCTGCTGCCGTTCCTGTTCGGCCTGACGACCGCCAGCGTCATCGCGGCCAAGGCGCCGGAGTACGTCGACCCGGCCGCCCCGGACTTCGTGGGCGGGCTGCTCGCGATCTCGCCGGGCTGGTTCTTCCTGCCGGTGTGCCTGCTGGCGCTCATCGGCGGCATGGCGACGGGCACGACGGCGCTGTACGGCACCGGGCTCGACTTCTCGTCCGTGTTCCCGAGGCTGTCCCGGGTCCAGGCGACGCTGCTGGTCGGCGCGTTGTCGATCGCGTTCATCTTCGCCGGCCGGTTCGGCCTCGACCTCGTCCGCTCCATCTCGACCTTCGCCACGATGATCATCACCTGCACCACGCCGTGGATGGTCGTGATGATGCTGGGCTACTGGACGCGGCGCGGCTGGTACGACCCGGAGGCGCTGCAGGTCTTCAACCGTCGTCAGCGCGGCGGCCGTTACTGGTTCGCGCACGGCTGGAACTGGCGGGGCATGACCGCCTGGTGGGTGGCGGCCGTGCTCGGCGTGCTCTTCACCAACATCCCCGGGCAGTTCGTCGGCCCGCTCGGCGACCTGGCGGGCGGTGTCGACATCAGCCTGCCGCTGTCCCTGGTCGTGGCCGCGGTGCTGTTCCTGGCCCTGCTGCGGCTGTTCCCCGAACCCCGGGCGGTATACGGCCCCGAGGGCGCCCGGCTGGCCCGGACCGTCGAGGTACCGGTACCACCGATCACGGGGCCCGGCGCCGAGGGGGCGTTGTCAGACCCCTCGGCTACGTTGCCCGCATGACCGATTTCGTGCTGGTGGCGGGGACATGGCTCGGGGCATGGGCGTGGGACGAGGTGGCGGGCGAGCTGCGCGCGGCCGGGCACGAGGTGCATCCCGTGACCCTGTCGGGCCTCGCCGAGAAGCGGGAGCTGCCGGCGGGGCAGCAGACGCACGTCCGGGACATCGTCGACGAGGTCGAGCGGCTCGATCTGCGGGACGTCGTGCTGGTCGGGCACAGCTACGCGGGTGTCCCGGTCGGGCAGGCGGCCGAGCGGATCAGTGACCGGCTGCGGCGTGTGGTGTTCGTCGACGCGAACGTACCGGTGGACGGGGAGTCGTTCCTGTCGGGCTGGCCGAGCGAAGACGTACGACAGTCGATCGCCGACCACGACGGGTACTGGCCGCCGCTCGGCGCGCAGGAATACACGGGACAGGGGCTGACGGACGAGCAGATCGCCCGGATCGTGAACTCGACCCCGCACCCCGGTGCCACGCTCACCGGCCCGGCCGAGCTCACCCGCCCCCTGGGCGAGCTCCCGGCGACGTACGTCAAGTGCCTGCTCGACGGCGAGGAGCCGATGCCCGTGGTGGCCGAGCTGCTCAGGAGCGAGAGCTGGGAGCTGATCGAGATGGACACCGGCCACTGGCCGATGTTCACCCGGCCGCGCGAACTGGCACGCGTCCTGCACGAGTCGACTGCCCGGCCCTGACCGCTCCCGCCTTGCCTACCGGTCGGTATGGTCGGCGTACTGCGCGTTCTCAGCGACGAGAGGCGGGACGGACGTCATGGCGAAGCACTGGGCGGACTTCCAGTACGAGATCTATCTCAACGGGATGACGGGTGCCGTGCCGCGCCTGCCCACCGATCTGACCCGGCTGGAGGAGCTGACCGAACAGCGGCTCGGGCCGGGCCCGGTCGGCTATGTGGCGGGCAGCGCGGGGAACGGCAGCACCGCCCGCGCCAACCGGGCGGCCCTGGAGCGTCGGCGGATCGTGCCGCGCATGCTGCGGGACGTGCAGAGCCGGGATCTGTCGGTGGAGGTGCTGGGCCGCGCCCTGCCCGCCCCGCTGGCGCTGGCCCCGGTCGGCGTGCTGTCGATCATGCACCCGGAGGCGGAACCCGCCGCGGCCCGGGCCGCCGCCGCGCAGGGGGTGCCGTACATCCTGTCGTCCGCGTCGAGCACCCCCATGGAGCAGGTCGCCGAGGCGATGGGCGACGCCGAGCGGTGGTTCCAGCTCTACTGGCCCAAGGACCCGGAGGTGGCCCGCAGTTTCCTCGGCCGCGCTAAGGCGTCCGGGTTCAGCGTGCTCGTCGTCACCCTGGACACCCCGCTGCTGTCGTGGCGGCCCCGCGACCTGGACCAGGCGTATCTGCCCTTCCTCCACGGCGTCGGCACGGCCAACTACTTCTCGGACCCGGCCTTCCGGGCCGGTCTGGCCAAGCCGGTGCACGAGGATCCGAACGCGGCCGTGATGCACTTCGTCGGAATGTTCTCCGATCCGGCCAAGTCCTGGCCGGACCTGGCGTTCCTGCGGGAGAACTGGGACGGACCGATCGTCCTCAAGGGCGTCCTGCACCCGGACGACGCCCGGCTGGCCGCGGAGGCGGGCATGGACGGCGTGGTCGTCTCCAACCACGGCGGCCGCCAGGTGGCCGGGTCCGTGGCCGCCGCCGACGCGCTGCCCCGGGTCGTGGACGCGGTCGGCGACCGGATCACCGTCCTCTTCGACAGCGGCGTCCGCACCGGCGACGACATCTTCAAGGCCCTCGCCCTGGGCGCGCGGGCGGTGCTCGTCGGACGCCCGTACGTCTACGGTCTCGGCCTCGACGGGCAGCCCGGCGTCGAACACGTCATCCGCTGCCTGCTGGCCGAACTCGACCTCACCCTGGCCCTGTCGGGCCACGCCACGCCTGCGACGGTCTCCCCGGCCGACGTGACGACGCAGCCGGGCTGAGGCGTGGGCGAGGCCGAGTTCACCGCGCGGCCGTTCAGCCCTTCGGCGCTGTCACCTGTCGCGCCGTCGGGATCTCCTCCTCCGCGATCGACAGGGAACCCGCCGCCGTGGGCACGGGCTCCGGCTGCCAGCGCTGTTCCTCGGACCGGTCGCGGACCTTGACGACGATGTCGGCCTCCGGGTCGTCGTTGGTGGAGGTGAGGGCGAGCTGCTCGTCCCAGCGGGGCAGCAACTCCCCTTGCACGGTGAGGTCGTAGCGCACGTCCTCGCCGCGCTCGGCGTACTCCTCGGCGCAGGTGCCGAGGACGACGACGCCGGCGTCCTTGTGCGAGTCCAGGCACAGCCCGGGATCGGCGATGCTGCGCAGCAGCCCGTCGTTCTCGTAGGTCCACTGCTGGGTCCACGCCGTCGAGCACGAGGCCAGTTTCGCCCCCGAGCCCTCCTTCGGCAGGTCCCGGATGTCGAGGCACAGGTCGGCGCCCGCGTTGCGCAGCCGCGTCACGCCCGGTGCCGTGGGCAGCCCGGCCGTGTCCGGCGGGGTCACGGAACCGCCGCCCTTGCCGCCGGCGGCGCTGTTGGAACCGGCCGGGTCGGCCTGGCCGCCGTCGTAGGAGGACGCGCTGATGATGAGTACCGTCGCCAGCACCCCGGCCGACACCGCGCCGACGCCCGAGAGCAGCGCCCGGGAGGAGCGCAGCGCGTCCGGGATCCGCACGCCCGGGATCCGGCGGGCGGGCAGGGGGATCCTGGACAGCAGACGGTGGCGCGCGTTCGCGGACCGCCCGCCGCCGCGTCGGCCGCCGCGACCGCTCCGGGTGCCGTGCGAGGCCCGGCCCGGACGCGAGTCGAGGTAGCGGCGCGCGCCCCAGCCGAGCACCGCTTCGGCGATGAGCGGGCCGAGAGCGCCCTCGAAATGGCTCAGTTGCTCGGCCGCGTTCCGGCAGTAGCGGCACTGAGCCAGATGCTCCTGGACGTCCGGAAGCAGAGCGCCGCCCCGGCGGATCGGGACGTCCAGGAGGCGGTTGTAGAACCGGCAATCATGGGTGGGCGCGAGTTCCCGATGGGCATGTACACAACCCTCGCGGAATTTGTCACGCGCCTGTTCGAGAGCGGCCGACGCGATGTCGGCATCCATGCCCAGCAGGCCGGCGGGGACGCTTAAAGGATCTGCCTCGACCTCGACATGCCAGAGCAAACAGCGCGCGGCGGAGGGAAGTGCCTGGAATGCCCGCTCCGCGAGTGCCCGATTATCGGGCGTCATGGACGTCGCCGCGCGCAGCCCCCGCCCTCCCGCCGGTTTCTGCAGCGCCGGCAGAACGGCGGATATTCGATCGTCGCCCGACCACTCCCGGATCGTGTCGCGCACGGTCACCAGAAGGACCGGGCGCAGCGCGACGGCCGAGTCGCCGAAGGCGACGCGGTTGAGGGTCCGGTGGAAGGCGGTCCCGGTCACCATGGCGGCGACCTGCGCCGACGAGGCGAGACAGATGACCGCGTAGTCGTGCACCGGCTGCCAGTGCCGTGCCATCAGCAGCGCGACGGAATGGGCGGCGACCTCGCCCTCCGGGCTGCCTCTCAGCGGGGCGGCGAGTGCTTCATCGGATTCCCCGGGATCCCCGCCGGGCGGGGGATACGGAGGACGAGGGGGGTGGGGGGTGGGCACTGAGATGGTTCCTTCCCACGCGCAGGTGACACACAGAAGTCCTGCCGCCGAAAAAGGAGCCCGGTGGGTGCGAACCTTTTCTGGCGCGGCGCGGGAGGTGCGAATTCACCGGCGGTGAATCGGACCCGGTTCACAAATCACGTGCGACACCCGGCCATTCCCCCCGCACGTGTGTTTCACTCTTGCACAACCCCCACACGGCCAACAAGGCGCCCGTGCAACATCCGGCCCATTGACAGAAAGTCAGAAACGGGAACGCGCGTACGCTGCTCGCACCCGTTTTCGACATTTCCGTGCGCGCTGTGTGAATCGGGTCAGATCTGCCAGGACCGCAGCCGGTCCGCCGCACCGTAGACATCGGTCGTGTGCGACATCAGATCGCGGGCGAGATCGACGAGGGCGCCGTAGGGCGGGTCGATGCCGACGCCGCTGACGAACATGTACGCCACGGCCGTCGCACAGGCGAAGCGGGCGTTGGCCGCGGGCAGCGGCCGGAGCACGGCGATGGTGTGCAGCAGCGCGGCGGCCCGCCAGGCCGGGTCGGAGTCCACCCCGAGGCGCGGCGGGTCGACCCGGTGCCGGGCGACGGCGGCGACCAGCGCGGAGAAGTCGTTCACGGTGGGCTGGTCCGGCAGGACCTCCTCGTGACGCTGCAGCAGCCAGGGCACGTCGATATGGATGACGGGTGCCATCGGTCAGGCGGCCCGCCCCTCGTCCTTCGCGGGCGGTTCGTCGTCCGGGAAGGCCGCGGCGAACTCGTCGGCGTGGGTCGCGAAGAACCTGCGGAAGGCCTCCGCGCCCTCCTGGAGCGCCCGGTGGCGCGCTATGTCGGCCGCGGCCGCCTCCCGCACGAGCGCCTTCATCGACGTACCGCGCTCCTTGGCGATCTGCCGCAGGTCCTCAAGCTCGCGGTCGCTGAACTCCACGTTGAGAGCTGGCATGCCCTCAAGGTACCGCTCGGGTACTGACTCGTAAATATCCCCAGGTCAGAGAGGAATCAGACGGTACCGTGCGGCGGCGCGACCCCGGCGATGTCACATTCCGGGCCCCTGCCCCGGTCCCAGTGGTGAACGCCTTACTGGGAGGTCCACGCATGACCGAGATCACCGCACCCGGCACCGACGCCCCGGCCGACGAGGCGACCGGGGTGTTCGTCGACCATCGCGAGCTGCTGTTCGGCATCGTCTACAACGTGCTCGGCAGTGTCGCCGACACCGAGGACGTCCTGCAGGAGACCTGGCTGTCCTTCACGGCCCGGGGCGGCGGCGCTCCCCTGGCGGGCGTCGACAACCCCCGCGCCTATCTCGTGCGGGCGGCGGTCAACCACGCGCTGCGCCGCCGTGCCGCGATCAGCCGCAGGCGGGAGACCTATGTCGGCCAGTGGCTGCCCGAGCCGCTGGTCGCCGAGGACGAGGCCGGCACCGCCGACGGGCCCGCCCTGCGCGCCGAGTCGGTGTCGCTGGCGATGCTGGTCGTCCTGGAGTCGCTGACCCCGCTGGAGAGGGCCGTGTTCGTCCTGGGCGAGGTGTTCGGCTACCCGCACGCCGAGATCGCGGAGGTCATCGACCGCTCCCCCGCCGCCGTACGGCAGTTGGCGCACCGGGCCCGGGAGCATGTGCGGGCGCGGCGGCCGCGGTACGAGGCGCGTCCGCGGGTGCGACGGGAGGCGACCGAGCGGTTCGTGCGGGCGGCGCTCGGCGGCGACATCGCCGAGCTGATGGAGGTTCTCGCGCCGGACGTCACGGCGTGGACGGACGCCGGCGGCAAGCGCAGGCCGGCGAGCCTGCGCCCGGTGCACGGCCGGGACAAGGTGGCCCGCCTGCTCACGTCCGGGCGCGGCGGCCCGCGCGATCCCGTCTGGCGCTATCGCCGCGTCAACGGCGACGACGCCGCCGTGCTGTTCGACGGGAACGCCCCGTTCGCCGTCCTGGTGCTGGACCTCACCCCGGAGGGCGACCGGGTGTCCGGCATCTATGTCGTGGCCAATCCGGACAAGCTCACCCACCTGATGGAGGGGAAGGCGTGAGGGGCCCGCTCAGGTCCGGGAGCGGCAGAACTCCCGGACGGTCCGGTTGAAGGCCTCCGGGGCCTCGATGTTGCTGAGGTGCCCGACGCCCGGGAGCACGACCAGCGTGGCGTGCGGGATCGCCGCCAGGAACGGGTGGGCGACCTGCTCCACCGGGGAGCGCGAGTCGAGTTCGCCCCAGAGCAGGAGCGTCGGCACCGTGATCCCGGGCAGCAGGTCGCGCTGGTCGGCCTCGGCCATGACGGTGAGCTCGGTCCGCATGGTCTGGGGGCGTGTCTCGGCCGACATCACCGACATCAGGCGTACGGCCTGGGCGGGCGGCTCGCCCGCGAACAGGCCCGGCATGGTCGGCGCGAAGTCCTCGGCCGGGACCGCCAGCACCCGCTCGGCCCCCTCGACCCGCGCCCGCACCTCCGCCGGGGGCAGTGATCCCTTCCAACCGGCGTAGGTGTCGACGAGGAGCAGCGTCCTGACGAGATCGGAGTGGTGCCGGTAGAACTCCAGGACGATGGTCCCGCCCCAGGCCAGGCCCAGGACATGGGCCGGTCCGAGCCCCACGTCCTTGACGACCGCCGCCAGACAGCGGGCGTAGTCGGCCAGGGTGAAGGAGGGCGGTACGTCGGAGGAGCGGCCGGCTCCCGGTTCGTCCCAGGCGACCACGGTGAAGGCGTCGGCCAGGTCGGCGATCTGGCCGCGCCAGACGCGGGCGTCCGCGGTGGCGCCGTGCACCAGTACCAGGGGCGGGCCCGAGCCCACCCGGTCGTAGGCGACCTCGACGCCGTCTACTCGCACCGCGTGCATGTGACCAGGCTACGCGCGGGTGCCGGGGGCGTCCTGTCGGCGGACTCCCCCGGCACCGGGCAGCTCCCTACCCCTGGTCCGCCACGAAGGCGGCCATCCGGGTCAGGGCGGCGTTCCAGTTGATCGTGTGCTCGTTGGTCGACCAGGACTGGATGTCGTCGATGTAGCAGAACTGTCCGACGCAGCCCTGGAGTTTGCTCTGTGCGTAGGGGTCCTGGATGCTCGAGTTCGGCCCGCCGGCGAGGGTGCCGCGCGGTGGGTTGGGCAGGCCGGGGTCGAGCTGGCGGGCGTACCAGCGGCTGTGCTGGTTCTGGGCGCTGACCTCGCCGTAGCCGGTGACGTAGGAGAGGTTCAGCGCGTTGCGGCCGAGGATGTAGTCCATGCTCTGCAGCGCTCCGTCGCGGTACTTCGAGGCGCCGGTGATGTCGTACGCGGTGGCGAGGACGACGGCGTTGTTGAGGACCTGGTGGCTGGAGCCCCAGTCGTACTTGTTGCCGTCGGGCGCGTAGGGCATGCCGTAGGGGTGGTCCTTCAGGGTGGCCAGGTAGCGGTCGGCGCCCTTGACGACGGACTCACGGACCTTGTCCCGGCCGGGCAGCCTGCTCGGCACCGTCGCGAGGTCGAGTCGGCCCGCCGCCCCGGTGCGGGCCCAGTCGAAGCCGAGGGGCTTGAAGAGGTCGGCCGTGTGGACCGGGGACTTCAGGACGTACTCCTCGAACTGCTTCTCCCCCGTGCTGAGATACAGCTCGGCCGCCGCCCAGTAGAAGTCGTCGGTGACGTCGCTGTCGGGGTAGGCGCCGCCGCCGACGCCGTCGCTCTCGGAGGCGTAGCGGTCGGGGTGGGCGAGCGCCGCCGACCAGGCCGTGCGGGCGGCCGCCAGGGCCTTGTCTGCGAACGCCTTGTCGTAGGACCGGTACAGGCGGGCCGCCTGCGCGGCCGTGGCCGCCAGGTTCAGGGTGGCCGCGGTGGACGGCGGGTGCAGTTCGCGCTTCTGCGGGTCGTCGCTCGGCAGCAGCGGCAGCCCGGTCCACTGCTCGTCGTGCATCTTGTGGTGGGCCATGCCGGCCAGCGGCTTACCGGCGGGCACCTGCATCTTCAGCAGGAACTCCAGCTCCCAGCGGGCCTCGTCGAGGATGTCCGGGACCTTGTTGCCGCTCTCGGGGATGGCGAGCGTGCCGTCGCCGAGCTTGCCGGCGTCGCCGGTGCGGGCGTGGAGCGCGCGTTCGTGGGTGCTCAGCAACTCCCAGGTGGAGATGCCGCCGTTGACGACGTACTTGCCGTGGTCGCCGGCGTCGTACCAGCCGCCGCTGACGTCGAGGCTGTAGTCGCACACGCCCGGCTGGCACGGCACGGCGGTGTCGCCCTGGTTGGGTGCCACGCCCACGTGACCGGCCCGGCGGCCGTACCCGGGCCGCAGGTCCTCGCGGATCTCGATGCCGCTGCGCTGGGTGTAGTAGTACTTCGCCGAGTCGAGGCGGAGCCGCTCCCAGACGCTCGCGTCGACGTCGAAGGGACGGCTGGTCTCGCCGTCGGCGACCAGGGTGAAGCCGGTGCCCTTCGTGCGGTACGCGCCGAAGTCGATCGAGTGGACGTTCTGCCCGGAGGAGGCGTCGACCCCGCGCGGCACGGTCGTGCCCCGGGCGACCGCGGTGCCGCGGGCGTTCCTCAGCTCCCAGGGCAGCTTCGCCGTGGCGTCGGTGACCAGGGTGGCGTTCTTCGGCCCGGCGGGCAGATAGGCGACCTGGTTGACGCGGACCCGGGGGCCGGTGTCGGGCTCGTACGGCTCCGGCGCGACGCCGCCCAGCAGCGAGACGTCGTCCATGCAGAAGCGCCAGGCGTCCGCGCTGCCGCCGAGCTGGAAGCCGACCTGCGCCTGGGCCATGTCGACGGGCGAGGTGAAGGTGTAGGAGTAGCGGTCGCCGGAGACGCTGAGCTGCGGTGTCACCTCGTAGTAGGTGTCGTACGGGGACACCGACAGGCCCACGATCGCCCGCACCACGTGCCCGGCGGGCGTGCCGGTCGCGCTGAAGGAGAAGCGGTACGACTCCCCCTTCACGAGGGTGATGTCGTTCTGCCCGACGGCGGCGTCCCAGCGGTTGGTGGTGCCGCCGGGTACGTCGGCGCAGAGCCGGCCGTCGGACAGGCCCCCGGTGACGTTGCTGGTCGTCCACCATGGGGCGGTGGTGGTGTCGAAGGCGCCGTTCTTGACCTGTTCGACCTCTTCGGCCCCGGCCGGTGCGGAGGGCAGCGCGGTGAGCGCGGTCGCCAGGAGGGCCGTCAGGGACAGCAGGGCGGTTCTGCGTCGTTTCACGTCCGGGCTCCTCTGGAGAGGGGCGGGTGACGCTCGCCATGGGAGCGCTCCCAGATACGGATGCCCGCCATGGTTGTGGCTGATGTGACACTCCGTCAACGGTCCGGACGGGACTGGCTGTCCGTCACCCGTCCGGACCAGTGCGGACTAGACGGTGTCCAGCCTGCTGATGCGTATCGCGCCCCGCGTCTCGTCGGGGTGGCCGCTCGTCAGGGTGAGCCGGATCCGGGTGCCGCGGACGGACTCGAAGGTGATCACCGTGGGGGCGTCGGAGGCGGTGGCCCAGTCGATCGCGGTGTCCCGGGCGGCCCGCCAGGCCCGGCCGTCCCACACCGCCACCGCGATGGCCGCGGGCAGGCTGTGGGTGGCGTCCACCGTGAAGGAGACGTCCACCCGGTCGAAGCCGCGGGTGCGCCCGTGGTCGACCGAGACCCAGTCCTCGCCGCGGGCCCCGTCGAAGGCGGGCAGCAGGGCCGTGGCCTGCTTGGAGAAGCCGTTGGACCAGCCCGTGGCCGGATCGCCGTCGAGCATGGCGGCGGGCAGGGTGTCCGGGCGGCCCGAGTAACTGGCGTCCGCGTGCGGGTGGTCCAGGGGAGCCGGATGCTCCGGCTCGAAGGCGGGCGGGGTCGTCTCGGCCCGGTCCCGGGCCGGGGTGGCGCGTACCATCGCCGTGCCGGTGCGCAGGCCGTCGGCGCGGGCGGTCACCTTCACCGTGCCCGTCCGCGTGCCGGAGCGGACGATGGCGAGGGCCTTGCCGTGGTAGGCGGTGCGGGTGCTCGCCTGGTAGCGCTCGGCGCTCTCCTGGCGGCCGTTGTCGAGCCCGGCCAGGGAGCCGTTCGCCACCTCGAAGGAGAGCAGGTGTTCGGCGCCGGGCACCACCACGCCGCGCCGGTCGACCACCTCGGCGGTCACGAAGACCAGCGAACGGCCGTCCGCGGCGGTGGAATCGCGGTCGGACGTCAGGCGGATCGCGTGCGGCGCGCCGGCGGTGCGCAGCACGTCGGTGGCGACCTTCTTGCCGCCCTGGCGGGCGACGGCCTTCAGCTCCCCCGCTTCGTAGGGCACCTTCCAGGTCAGGTGCAGCTTTCCGGCGCTGCCGTTCGGGCTGGTGTAACTGCCGGGCCAGGGGCCGTCGGTGAAGGTCTTGTCGTCGCCGGTCGCCTCGGTGGTCTCCAGGTACGCGCGGCCGTCGACAGTCTTCTTCGTGTCGAACCGCCGTACGCCCAGCGACTTTCCGTTGAGGAACAGCTCGACGGTGTCGACGTTGGCGTACGCCCAGACTTCGACCGTGTCGCCCTCGGCGTGGTTCCAGGTCATCGGGAGCAGATGGACCATCGGCCGCTCGGTCCACTGGCTCTGAAAGAGGTAGTACATGTCCTTCGGGAAGCCCGCGGTGTCGACCGCGCCGAAGAAGGAGGCCTTGACCGGGAAGACGTCGTACGGCGTGGGCTCGCCGATGTAGTCGATGCCCGACCACAGGAACTGCCCGGTGAACCACTCGCGGTCCCGGTCCTTCTTGTGGCCGTACTCGCCGCTCATGGTCCAGGAGGCGAGGTTGTTGTCGTAGGAGGAGGTCGCGCGCTTGCCCGGCGTGTGGTTCTCGCCGGTGTTGAGGTGCTCGGGCTCCTGATAGGCGCCGCGGGTGGAGGTCTCCGAGGACGACTCCGACTCGAACAGGAACAGCTTGGGATAGCGGGCGTGCAGGGCGTCCACCGACTTGGCGGTGTTGTAGTTGAGGCCGAGGCCGTCGATCTTGGCGAGGATCAGATCGCCGGGAGAGCCCGGGGCGGGCACGCTGCGGTGCCGGTGGGAGCCGATCACGACCGGGCGGGTGGCGTCGTGGGCCTTGATGGCGGCGATGAGCCGGTCGGCCATGGCGAGACCGGCGGTGGAGGTGAACTCGCTGACCTCGTTGCCGATGGACCACATCAGGACGGCGGGAGAGTTGCGGGCGGCCAGGACCATCTCCGCGATGTCCTTGTCGGCCCACTCGTCGAAGAAGCGGCCGTAGTCGTAGCGCGTCTTGGGGCTCTTCCAGCAGTCGAACGCCTCCACCAGCATGACGATGCCGAGTTCCTCGCAGACCTCGATCATCTCCGGGGAGGGCGGGTTGTGGGAGGTGCGGAAGGCGTTGACGCCCATCGACCTCATGATGAGCATCTGACGGCGGACGGCGTCCTTGCTGACGGCGGCGCCCAGGGCGCCCAGGTCGTGGTGGAGGTCGACCCCCTTGAGCTTGTGGTGGGTGGCGTTGAGGAAGAAGCCCTCGTCCGGGTCGAAGCGGAAGGTGCGGAAGCCGAAGGGCGTGCGGTAGGTGTCGGTGGTCCGGCCGCCGACGCGCAGTTCGGTGTGCAGGGTGTAGCGGTGCGGGGCTTCGATGTCCCACAGCTCCGGCTGCCTGACGGTGAGTTCGTGGGTCTCGGTCTTCTCGTCGGTGACGGTGACCGTGGAGGAGGTACGGGCGACCGTGCGGCCCTTCCGGTCGACGATCCGGGAGACGACCTCGACGTCCGCGCCCGCGCCCGACGCGTCGACGACCGTGGTGTCGATCCGTACGACGGCCCGCTCGGCGGAGATCTCGGGGGTGAGGACGCGGGTGCCCCAGCGGGCCACGTGCACCGGCTCGGTGATCACCAGGCGTGCCTCGCGGTAGATGCCGCTGCCCGAGTACCAGCGGCTGCTGGGGAGCCGGTTCTGGACCTTGACCGCGAGCACGTTCTCGGTGCTGCCGTCGGTGTGCACCAGGTCGGTGAGGTCGAAGGCGAAGCCGGTGTACCCGTAGGGGTGGCGGCCGGCCTCCGTGCCGTTGCAGTAGACGTGGGAGTCCATGTAGACGCCGTCGAACTCCACCGAGATCCGCTTCCCCGCCAGGGCGGGCGGCAGGGTGAAGGCGAGGCGGTACCAGCCGAGGCCGCCGGGCAGGAAGCCGGTGCCGCTGGTGGTGCCGTGCTCGGTGGTGGGGGCCTGCTCGATGCTCCAGTCGTGCGGGACGGCGACCTCGCGCCACCCGGAGTCGTCGTGGCCGGGCAGCGCGGCGTCGGCGTAGGCGCCGGTCGGGTCGGTGATGCCGCCCGGGTCGACCAGCGCGAAGCGCCAGCCGTCGCGCAGGGCGACGGTGCTGCGACCGGACCCGCCGCGCGCCTCCTCGGCGGCCCACGCCTGCGGGGAGCCGAGCAGCGCTCCGGCCGCGGGCGCGGCCGCGGAGGCGAGCAGGACCGATCTGCGCGTGACCGACATGACGGCTCTCCCTCATCAATACCCAGAACTACTCACAACTGATCGTGAACAAACAGATTCTGTCGAGGTGTCACACAGGGCCGTCAAGGGTGCGGCAACGTCCTTCTGCCCCAGGCGTCACATCGGCCGGAATCACGCCCCGGCCCCGCACGGCCGGGCGCTGCCGGGGTTACCGGTTCACGACGGGCGCCTACGGACTAGGCTGGAACTCAAGCGACTGCTCTGATCACTGTGAGTGTCCGTATGGAGTGGCGACGATGACCCCGGACGAGCCGTTGGACGAGGGCGTGGCCGCCCGTGTCGTCATCGCCGCCGACGGCACGCTCACCGGGTGGAACGAGGGGGCCCGCCGCCTCCTGGGCCACACGTCCGCCGACGTCGTGGGCCGCCCGGCCGCCGAGCTGCTGGCCGACGACGCCACCGCGCCACCCGCGCCCCACGACGCCCGCTGGAGCGGCATGCTCGCGCTGCGTCACCGCGACGGCCGCACGGTGTCCGTGTGGGTGCTCGCCCACCGCAGACCGCCGGAGGGCGAGGCGTCCGAGTGGTTCGCGGTGTCCCCGCCGGAGGCCGACGACCTGGGGCCGGAGGACGACCCGCTGGTGCGGGCGGCCCTCACCCAGTCGCCCTGCGCCACGATGATCTTCGACGAGGGGCTGCGGCTGCGCGGCGTCAACGAGGCCATGGCGGATCTGCTCGGCATGCCCGCCGACCGTCTGCGGGGTCTGAGACCCACGGACATCGGCAGCCGGCCGCAGAACACCGAGCTCGAGGAGAATCTGCGCCGGGTGCTGAGCACCGGCCACCGGCAGGACATGCAGACGTACATGAAGGCCAGCGGCGAGTCCCGGGGCGCGCACGCCTGGCTGGCCCGGATCGCACCGCTCACCGACCCGTCCGGCCAGGTGCGGGGCGTGTGCGTGACCGCCCACGACTTCAGCGACCAGTACCGGGCGCGGGAGCGGCTGCAACTGGTGAACGAGGCCAGCGTGCGCATCGGCACCACCCTCGACGTCACCCGTACGGCCCAGGAGCTGGCGGACGTGTGCGTGCCGGCGCTCGCCGACTTCGTCAGCGTCGACCTGCTCGACACCCGGGAGCACGGCGGCGAGTCCGCGGGGCCGCCCGTCCCGCCGGTGGGTCTGCGCCGGGCCGCCCACCAGTCGATCAACTCGGGCAGCCCCGAGGCCGTCACCAAGCCGGGGCAGGTCGAGATCTACCCGGATGCCTCCCCGCAGGCCGCCTCGCTGATCGCGGGCCACGCGGTGGTGGCCTCGGGATCGGAGGAGGACCTCGAACGGTGGCTCGCCTGGGATCCGGTCCGCTTCCGCCGGGTCCGCGAGTACGGCATCCACTCCACGATGTCCGTCCCGCTCCAGGCCAGGGGCACCATCCTCGGGGTCGCGGTGTTCACCCGTTTTCGGCGCACCGAGGACTTCACGGACGACGATGTGCTGCTGGCCGAGGAGGTCACGGCCCGGGCCGCCGTCTGCATCGACAACGCGCGCCGCTACTCCCGCGAGCGGGAGACGACCCTCACGCTGCAGCGCAGTCTGCTGCCCCGGCATCTGCCGCGCACCGCCGCGGTGGAGGCGGCCTCCCGCTATCTGCCCGCCACCCGCACCGGTGTGGGCGGCGACTGGTTCGACGTGATCCCGCTGTCCGGGATGCGGGTCGCCATGGTCGTCGGGGACGTCGTCGGCCACGGCATCCAGGCCTCGGCCACCATGGGCCGGCTGCGCACCGCCGTCCGCACCCTCGCCGACATCGATCTGGCCCCCGACGAACTGCTCACCCACCTCGACGACCTGGTCGTCCGGCTGTCCCAGGAGTCCGGCGGCGAAGACGCGGCCGGTACCGGCGAGGTCGGGGCGACCTGCCTCTACGCGGTGTACGACCCGGTGTCGCGGCGCTGCACCCTGGCCCGGGCCGGGCACCCGCAGCCCTTCCTGGTCCCACCGGACGGCCCGGCGCGGCAGCTCGACCTGCCCTCCGGTCCCCCGCTCGGTGTCGGGGGACTGCCGTTCGAGAGCGCCGAGGTGGAGCTGCGGGAGGGCAGTGTCCTGTCGTTCCACACGGACGGGCTCCTCGCGAGCCGCGAACGGGACGTCGACACGAGCCAGCGGATGCTGCGCGAGGCCCTGTCGGCGACCGCCGGCTCGCTGGACGAGGTCTGCGACCGCGTGCTGCAGGCGCTGCTCCCCGCGGGCGGCTCCGCCGACGACGTGGCCCTGCTGCTGGCCCGCACCCGGGGTCTGCCGTCCTCCCAGGTCGCGACCTGGGACATCCCGGCCGACCCGGCGCTGGTGGCCCCCATCCGCAAGCAGGTCGTCGAGCAGCTCGACCGCTGGGGGCTGATCGAGGCCACGTTCACCGCGGAGCTGGTGGTGAGCGAGCTGGTCACCAACGCCATCCGCTACGGAGCCAAGCCCATCCGGCTACGGCTGATCCACGACGCGGACACGCTGATCTGTGAGGTGTCCGACACCAACCACACGGCCCCGCATCTGCGCCGGGCCAAGACCTGGGACGAGGGGGGCCGCGGTCTGCTCCTGGTCGCCCAGCTCACCCAGCGCTGGGGCAGCAGGCACACCGCGGACGGCAAGACGATCTGGGCGGAGCTGACGATGCTCGACGCGATGTGAGCGTTCTTACCGGAGCCTGGTTTCATGGGCGGGCACCGCCTGTAACGCGCTCCGGAGGACCTCGCCCTGAACACCCCGCTCGCCGAAGTCCTGTCCGTGGCGCTGCTGGCCGCGGTGCTCGTCTGGGCCGTCGTCCGTCCCAAGGGGCTGCCCGAGGCCGTACTGGCGGTTCCGGCCGCCGGGCTCGCGGTCGCCGTCGGCGTGATCTCGCCCGCGCACGCGTGGGAGGAGATCCAGCGGCTGGGGCCCGTGGTCGGCTTCCTCGCGGCCGTGCTGGTGCTCGCCCACTTCTGCGACGTGGAGGGACTCTTCAGGGCGTGCGGGGCATGGATGGCCCGCTGGGCGGCGGGGCGTCCCGGGCGGCTGCTGACCGCGGTGTTCGCACTGGCCTCCGTCATCACGGCCGTGCTCAGCCTGGACGCCACGGTCGTCCTGCTGACCCCGGTCGTGCTCGCCACCGCCACCAGGATGGGCGTCGAGGCCCGGCCGCACCTCTACGCGTGCGCGCACCTGTCCAACACCGCGTCCCTGCTGCTGCCGGTCTCCAATCTGACCAACCTCCTCGCCTTCGCGGCGAGCGGGCTGAGCTTCACCCGGTTCACGGCGCTGATGGCGCTGCCCTGGCTGGTCGCGATCGCCGCCGAGTACCTGATCTTCCGGCGGTTCTTCGCCCGGGAACTGGTCGCCCCGCTCCCCGCCGCCGACCCCGAGCGGCCTCCTGAGCTGCCGCTGTTCGCCCTGGTCACGGTGGGCTGCACCCTCGCCGGATTCGTGGTGGCCTCCGCCCTCGGGATCGCACCGGCGTGGGCCGCGCTGGCGGGTGCGCTGGTGCTGGCCGGGCGGGCGCTGCTGCGGCGGCGCGCCACCCCGCTGACGGTGGTGCGCTCCGCCGCCCCGGCCTTCCTGGCGTTCGTCCTCGCGCTCGGCGTCGTCGTTCGCGCGGTCGTCGACAACGGCCTCGCCGACGCCCTCCACCGTGTGCTGCCCGACGGCTCGGGCCTGCTCGCGCTGCTGGGCGTGGCCGCGCTGGCCGCCGTCCTGGCGAACCTCATCAACAACCTGCCCGCGGTGCTGGTGCTGCTGCCGCTGACCGCCGGGGCCGGTCCCGGAGCCGTGCTGGCGGTGCTGCTCGGCGTGAACATCGGCCCCAATCTGACCTACGCCGGTTCGCTGGCGACCCTGCTGTGGCGGCGGATCGTGCAGCGGCACGGGCACCGCGTCGAGCTCGGGGAGTTCACCCGGCTCGGGCTGCTCGCGGTGCCCGCCGCGCTGGTGCCGGCCGTGGTGGCGCTGTGGCTGTCGCTGGCGGTCGTCGGGGGCTGAGTCGCGCCCGGTCAGCGACCGCGACCGCCGTAGCCGTAGCCGTAGCCGTAGCCGTAGCCGTAGCCGTAGCCGTAGCCAGGGTGGCCGTATCCGTAGCCGTGGCCGGGGTAGCCGTCGTCGCCGTCTCCTGAGCAGTGGTAGCCGTGGTAGTGGCACGTGGTGCTGGGCGAGGGGCTCGGGGACTCCGGCCGGGACGTCGACGGAGCGGCGGTCGGGGTGGGGGCCGGTTCGGGTGTCCTGGACGGTGTCGGGGTGGGGGTCGGTGTGGGCGCGGCCGTCGGCACCGGCGCGGCGGCCTCCCAGTTGACGACCTCCATCTGGAGGTCGGTCTTGGAGGTGTCGATCACCCAGCGCTGGACCTCGTCGTCCGCCCGGGTCTTGAGGACCAGGGACCCCGAGCCGTCGGTCGCGGCCGGGGCGAGGGCGAGCTCCTGGTCCCGGCGGGGCACCAGGGCGCCCTGGAGGACGAAGTCGTAACTGATGTCCTTGATGTCGGGCCGGGACGGGCCCGTGCAGGGGGCCAGCCGCACCGAGTAGCCGAGCCGGGAGTCCAGGCACAGGTCGGGGTCGGCGCCGTTGCGCAGCAGCCCGTCGGTCTCGTACGTCCACTGCTGGGCGGGGGCGGAGGAGCAGGTGGTGAGTTCGGCTTCGGCGCCCTCGACGGCCTTCTTGCCGTCGACGCCGACGCACAGGCCCGAGGCGAGGTTGTGCAGCCGGCCGCGCAGGGCGCCCTTGCGGGCCTCGCCCGCCCCGATCCAGGACGGGTCTCGGGTCGGCTCGCCCGTGCCCGGGTCGGCCGCCTCGGAGGACTGGTCCGCGCCGGCCGGCGGGGCCGTGTCGCCGGAGTCGCCGATGGACCACAGGACCAGCGGGAGGACGACCAGGCCGCTGACGGTCAGGATGCCCACGGTGAGGTTGCGGCGGCGGGCGGCACGGCGGGCCGCCTTGTGGGCGGATCTTCGGGAGGCGGTGCGGGGGCCCACGGCGTCCGGGCCGGGGACCGTTCCACCGGCCGGCGCCGGCGCGTCGGGCGGGGTGGTGGGGAATACCTCATGGGCGTGGGCCAAGGCCTGCGCCAGAGCCCGCGTCCGGTCCTGCGCCGGGTCCCGTGACTGGTCCTGCGTCTGGACCGGGCCCCGCGGTGGGGCCTGCGCTTCCCTTTCGGCTGCGGGGGCGGGTGGCGCGGTCACCGGGTCGGCGGGGTCGGTGAAGGACTCCCCGATCGCGCCGGCGAGGGCGACGGGGTCCGGGAAGGCCGCACGCGCGGCACCGGCCGGTTCCGTGCCGGCCGTCTCCTCGGGTGCGGCGCTCTCCGGGGAGGCCTGGGCGGCACCGCTCGCCGCACTCTCGGCGTACTCCTGACCGCCCCAGCCGAGCACCGCCTCCGCCAGGGCGACGCCGAGCCCGTGGTTGAACCGGTCGAGCTGGTCCGCGGCGGCGCTGCAGTGCCCGCATCCCTCGATATGCGCGCGTAGATCGGGGTCGAGGTCGAGGGCGCCCCTTCGATACGTGACGTCGAGCAGACGCAGATAGCGCCGGCATTCCTCGTCGGGGGCGGTTTCGCGGTGGACCTGGAGGCACTCCTCGCGCATCCGGTCGCGGGCCCGGGCCAGTTCGACCCGCGCGCCCTCCTCGTCCAGGCCGAGCAGCCCGCCGGGAGCCGTGAGCGGTTCGGCCTCGACCTCGACGTGCCACAGCAGGCAGCGGGCCGACTGGGGCAACCGCTGGAAGGCCCCGGACAGCAGGCGACGGTGTCGCTGCGGCAGCAGCCGGGCGGCCGGGCGCTCCCCGTCACCGGCCTCGGACAGCAGATCCGGGTGGAGCATGTCGCGTCGGTGGTCTCCGGCCCACTCGGCCGCGATCCGCCGCACGGTGACGAGCAGTTGGGGCCGCCAGGCGGATGTCGGACCGTTCTGGCGCAGGCTCTCGCCGAAGAGCCGGGTGAAGGCGGCCGTGGTGAGCATTCCGGCGAAATGCGGACCGGCGGTGCACAGCCGGGCGTAGGCGAAAGCCGCCTCCCAGTGCCGGTCCAGCAACTCGCCGACGGGATGGAGCGCGGGCGTCGCACCCGTCCACTTCCTGAGCTCGGCGCTCAGTTGCTCGTCCGTCGGGCCGAACCTGCGGGCCGGGGCCGGGGAATTCGACGGACTTGCGTCGTTCACGGCTGCATTCCTCTCAAGGACATGCGGAATAAAGTCCATACCAAGGGGTATGCCGGCACGGCGGCCTCGCGCATACGAAAGAACGGCGCGCTGTCCGCACGCCGACAGGGCACACCTTTGCACAGCTCAGCGACAGGGAACAAGGCATCTCACGGTTTCGTGCATTGCGTAGACGCCCAGGGCTTTTTGACAAAATGTCAATCAGCCGCCCGAAAGGGATTTCCGGTCTGCTCCGCCCGACATTTATGGCAGGTATTCGCCCGGTTCCCCTCGCCGTCCGGAAACGGCTGGGCCGGACGGGTCGCCGTACTTCGTCCGGTACGCGCCGGGCGGTATCCCGTAGCGCTCGCGGAAGACGCGGTTGAAGTGGAAGGGGCTGGCGAACCCCGAGGCCGCGGCCACCCGTTCCACGGGCAGGTCGGTGCCCTCCAGCAGCCGCGCGGCGTGCCGCAGCCGGGCCTCGCGCAGGGCGCGCATGGGCGACTGGCCGAGCTGTCGGCTGAACAGATGGGCGAAGCGGGACGGCGACAGGGCCACGTCCTCGGCGAGCGAGCGGACGGTGTGCGGGGCGCCCGGGTCGGCGGCGATCAGCTCCTCGGCCCGGCGGATCCGGGCGTCGAGGCCGGAGCGGGGCGCCGTCGGCAGGGCGCCGCCAGTCGTCAGCAGGACGATCTCCTCCAGTGCGCACAGGGCGAGTTCGCGGGCCGCGCTGCCGTGTGCGACGGCGACGGGCCCGTCCGGGGACGCCGGTGCGGGCGGGGTGGGCGGGGCCCCGGTCCCCGTCCAGCGGGCGTCGGTGTGCATCCGCAGGAACGCCGACTCGACGCGGCCGTGCACCCCGGCCGGGGCGGACGCCACCACGTACACCCCGTCGCCGGTGTCGTACGGCCGCAGCCACCCGGCCCACGACGGGCGGGCCTGGCAGTGCGCCCACCAGAACCGCCAGTGCCGGGCGCCGGGCTCCACCGCGTAGCCGTGCGGGACACCCGGGGCGAGCGCCACGAGGTCACCCGCGCCGACCGAGGTCTCCACGGCGCCCTGCCGCAGCCGGCCCCGGCCTCCCGTGGTCCAGGTGAACAGCCAGCTCGCGGAGCCGCGCGGACGGTTGACGGCGTAGCCGGGCGGCTGGTCGAAGTGGCCGAGCACGACCAGTCCGGGCGGCGGGGCGGGGTCCCCGTCGTTCCCGTTCGCAGCAGTGGTGGGCAATTCGTCAGCACGCACGGGCATCCTCCTCCACGACAGGGCTGCCTAGTGTCGGACCGTGGACACCTGACTAAGGAGTGCGCTCATGACAGTCACGGGCAACGGCGCCGCCGGCGCTTCCATCCTGGACCCCGCCGGGCTCCGGCGGTACCGGGAGGGGTTCGAGGAGGACGGTTTCACCGTCGTGCGCGGGCTCTTCGGGACCGAGGAGATCGAGCTGCTGTGCGGGGAGTTCGCGGCCCTGCGGGCGGCCGGCCCGGTCCCCGGGCACTTCGAGCCGCGTGCGTCCGGGGCGGACGCGGATCCGCTGCGCGTCTGGCCTCGGGTGATGCACCCGCACGAGATCAACGGCCGCGCCCGGGACGTCCTGCTGGACGCCCGGCTGCGCACGGTCCTGGAGGCGCTCCTCGGGGAGGAGGTCCTGGCCGCGCAGAGCATGTTCTACTTCAAGCCGCCGGGCGCCCGGGGCCAGGCGCTGCACCAGGACAACTTCTATCTGCGGGTGGAGCCGGGCACGTGTGTGGCGGCGTGGCTGGCGTGTGACGTGATCGACCGGGAGAACGGCGGGCTGGAGGTCGTGCCGGGCACGCACCGCATGGACGTGTTCTGTCCGGAGGAGGCGGACGAGGGGGTTTCCTTCGCCCGGGAGTATGTTCCACCGCCGCCGGGGCTGGCGCCGGTGCCGGTGGACATGGCGCCGGGGGACGTTCTCTTCTTCAACGGCAGTCTGGTGCACGGGTCGCAGCCGAACCGGTCGGACGAGCGGTTCCGGCGGTCGTTCATCGGGCACTACGTGGGGCGGTCGGCGGAGCGGATCGGTCGGTTCTACCGGACGTTGTCGATGAGCGGGGGGCGGGTGGTTCTGGAGGAGAGCGAGGGGGCGGGGCCCTGCGGGACGGAGTTCTCGTCGCCGCAGGGGCCGCACTGATCGGTTGCGAAGAAGCTCAGTGGCCGGCGATCGGATGTGCCGTGTAGGGACGCTCCAGCTCCTCGAGTTCCTTGTCACTGAGCTGGAGCTCGACTGCTGCCACCGCGTCCTCCAGGTGCCCGGGCTTCGACGCTCCCACGATCGGCGCCGTCACCGTGTTCTGGTGGAGCAGCCAGGCCAGGGCCACCTGGGCGCGCGGGACGCCGCGGTCGGTGGCGATGCGGGTGACGGCCTCGACGATGGTGCGGTCGCCCTCCTGGTAGAGGTTGCTGCCGAAGGTGTCGGTGGCGCTGCGGTCGGTCGTGGTGTCCCAGTCGCGGGTGAGGCGGCCGCGGGCGAGGGGGCTCCAGGGCAGTACGCCGACACCCTGGTCCGCGCAGAGGGGCAGCATCTCGCGCTCCTCCTCGCGGTAGACGAGGTTGTAGTGGTTCTGCATGGAGACGAAGCGGGTCCAGCCGTTCAGCCGGGCGGTGTACTGGGCCTTGGAGAACTGCCAGGCGTACATCGAACTGGCCCCGATGTAGCGGACCTTGCCGGCCTTGACGACGTCGTGCAGCGCCTCCATCGTCTCCTCGACCGGGGTGTGGGGGTCGTAGCGGTGGATCTGGTAGAGGTCGACGTAGTCGGTGCCGAGGCGGGTCAGGCTCTGGTCGAGCTCGGTGATGATCGCCTTGCGGGACAGTCCCCCGCCGTTCGGCCCGGGCCGCATCCGGCCGTGCACCTTCGTCGCGAGCACGATCTCGTCGCGGCGGGCGAAGTCGCGCAGGGCACGGCCGGTGATCTCCTCGCTGGTGCCGTCGGAGTAGACGTTCGCCGTGTCGAAGAAGGTGATCCCCGCCTCGACCGCCTGCCGGATCAGCGGGCGCGAGGCCTCCTCGTCGAGGGTCCACTCGTGACGGCCGCGGTCGGGCAGGCCGTAGGTCATGCACCCCAGACAGATCCGGGAGACGTCCAGGCCCGTCGAACCGAGCTTCACGTACTGCATCGTTGCTGCTCCTGCCTTCGGGAGGGGGGTTCCAGGGGGAGCGTACGTGCTCGTGTGCGCTCGAAGGCAGGGTGCGCCGGACCGGCTGACGGGCCGTCATCGTTGCTGCCCCCAGGTGACCGCACGGCGTGGGAGCGGCGGGGCGGCCGGAGCGCTGCCGCATCCTCGGCGGAGGTGACCGGCGCCCGGCCGGTCCGGGACGTACGGGAGAAGGCGTGGCGGCACGACGGAGGACACTCAGGATCCTGACCGGGGCGGCCGCGGCGTCCCTCGCCCTGGTCTCGACCGCCTGGAGCCGGCCGGCCCCGCCCGGGCACGAGGTCCGGGCCCAGGCTCCGGCGGCCGAGGGACCGGCGACGCTGTGCGCGCCCGCGGGCACCCTGCGCGGCGCGGACGGCGAGCGGGCCGACGTCGGTCTGTGCGCGGGCAGTGGCACCCCGGTGATGGCGGTCTCGGCGCCCGCGAGCTGCGGTCGTCCCGGCACGTCCGTCCGGTACGCCTGTCTGACCTCCGGCACCTGGACGGCGAAACGCCAGGGCAGGACGGTCGCCTCCGGGACGCTGCCCGGTTCGCAGCCGTATCCCGGGCCGGGGACCTACGAGGTCACGGCCACCGTGCACGTCCGCTCCACGCCGAGCGGGGTGGATCTGCGGGGCACGGTCCGGACCACGCTCACCCTGAGCGCGCCGAAGCAGCGGCCCACGCACCGCGTCGAGGTCGACCGGACCGCCCTGCGCCGCGGGGCCACCACCACGCTGACGTACCGGGTGTACCGCGACAGCGAACAGGGCGACGGCAGCGCCCGCTTCGGGCTGATCGGCGAGGAGAGCAAGGGGGTGCGGATCAGCACGGCGGACGCCCGGTGCGTCAACCCCCTCATCGGACGGGCCCCGGCCGAGGACCGGCTGACGTACTCCGTGGACTGTGCGCTGACCGACCTCCAGCCGGGCCGTCCGGCCACCGTGCGGGTCCGGGTCACCCAGGGGTCCTCCTGCTCGTCGGTGGTCTCGAAGCTGGGGTACTGGATGCCGCGCGGTCAGGCGCTGTACACCGGCGGGATGGTGGAGGGTCCCACGGTCGGCTGCCGCTGACCGTCAGCCCTTCTCGATCAGGTCCAGCGCCCGCTCCCAGCCGAACTCCGGCCGCCCGCCGTCCTCGCCCGGCTCTCCGGTGTACGGCTCCCCGAACCGCACGCCCATCCCGCGCAGCCGTTCGAGGCTGCCGCGGTAGGCGGGGTGGGCGGCCAGGGCGTCGGCCACGCACGGCAGGACGGCGATCGGCACACCGAGCCCCGCGACCTCGCACAGGGTGCCCAGCGCGAGGGTGTCGGCGATGCCGGCCGCCCACTTGTTGACGGTGTTGAAGGTGGCGGGCGCGAGGACCAGGGCGTCGGGAGCCGGGAAGGGGCGCGGCTCGCCCGGGGTGCGCCAGGCGGAGCGGATGGGGCGGCCCGTCCGCGCTTCGACGGCCGCCGTGTCGAAGAAGCCGTTCATGGCGACCGGTGTCGCGATGACGCCGACCTCCCAGTTCCGCTCCTGCGCTGCGGTGATCAGTTCGCTGACGTCCGCGGCGATTCCGGCGGCGCAGACGACGACGTAGAGGAAGGGCTTGCGGGCGGCCTGTTCGGTCATCCCGGAAACCCTAGCGACTCCCCCGGATCACCGGACGGGGAAGGTGTGACCGCGTTCCCGCTCAGGCCGGGGGCCGAGGATGCGGCGCTCCTTCTCCTCGATCCGTACGTCGTTGATGCTCGCCTCGCGGCGGGTCATCAGCCCGTGCTCGTCGAACTCCCACAGTTCGTTGCCGTAGGAGCGCCAGCACTGCCCCTCGGTGTCCCGGCACTCGTACTGGAAGCGGACGGCGATGCGGTTGCCGTCGAAGGCCCAGAGGTCCTTGCGCAGGGCGTACTCCCGCTCGCGCTCCCACTTGCGGGTCAGGAACTCGGTGATCTCGGCGCGGCCGGTGACGAAGGTGTCGCGGTTGCGCCAGACGGAGTCCTCCGAGTAGGCGAGGGCGACCTTGTGCGGGTCGCGGGTGTTCCAAGCGTCCTCGGCGGCCTGGACCTTCCTCGCGGCGCTCTCGCGGGTGAAGGGCGGCAGGGGCGGGCGGTCGGTCATGAATGCTCCCCGGTCACAGCGGAGAACGGGCGTTCTCCGGAGGGCTGCTACGCTAGGAGAACGCTCGTTCTCGCGTCAAGGAGTGGTGGTACATGGACAGCGCGGTGGCCCGGGAGCGGGCGCTGGACGCGGCCGAGGAGCTGTTCTACGGGCAGGGCGTGCGGTCCGTCGGGATGGACGACGTCCGCGGCAGGTCCGGGGTCTCGCTCAAGCGGCTCTACCAGCTCTTCCCGGCGAAGGAGCAGTTGGTGGAGGCGTATCTGGAGCGGCGTGACGCGCGCTGGCGCGGGCAGCTCGCCGAGTACGTCGAGCGGCACGGGGAGCCCCGGGAGCGGATCCTGGCCGTGTTCGACTGGCTCGGCGGCTGGTTCGGCGAGCCGGACTTCCGCGGCTGCGCGTGGATCAACGCCTACGGCGAGCTCGGCGCCACGTCCGCGCGGGTGGCCGGCCAAGTGCGCGCGCACAAGAGGGCGTTCCGGGAGTACCTCGCCTCTCTCGTGGCCGCGGCGGGGCTGCCCGCCGCGCTGGCCGGGCAGCTGTACCTGCTGGCGGAGGGTGCCATGGTCACGGCGGGAGTCACCAGGAGCGCCGAGCCCGCGGCCGAGGCGCGCGAGGCGGCCCGGCTGCTCCTGGGTCCCCTGTGAGGCCGGGCGTCAGCCCACTCTCTCCGAGACGGTGATGGCGCTCACCGGGCAGGCCCGGGCCGCCTCCCGCACCAGCGGGCTGCCGCCGCCGTCCTCCTGTCCGGGCAGCAGGGTGCTGTAGCCGTCGTCGTCCTGGGTGAACACCTCCGGGGCGGTCAGGGCGCACTGGCCCGCGCCGATGCAGACGTCCGTGTCGATCTCGATGTCGATGTGCATGTGCGGAAGCCTCTTACCAGGTCACGGGGAGTTCCAGCATCCCCTGGATCGTGTCGCCCGGCTTGAAGGGGATCTCGTCGGCCGGGGCGGCCAGGCGCAGGCCGGGCAGCCGGGCGAAGAGGGTGTGCAGGGCGATCTCCAGTTCGGCGCGGGCGAGGTTCTGGCCGAGGCACTGGTGGATGCCGAAGCCGAACGCCACGTGGTGCCGGGAGGAGCGGTTCCAGTCGAGCGTGTCCGGGTCGGGGTAGACCGTCTCGTCGCGGTTGATGACGGAGGTCGCGAAGACCACGCCCTCGCCCTCGCGAATCGTCGTCCCGGCCACCTCGATGTCCTCGACGGCCAGGCGCAGCATGCCGTCGGCGATCGACAGCATCCGCATCAGCTCCTCGACCGCGGTCGGCAGCAGGCCCGGGTCCGCGCGCAGTTCGGCGAGCCGCTCGGGGTGCCGGAGCAGGGTGAAGGTGCCGAGCGAGATCATGTTGGCGGTCGTCTCGTGGCCCGCGACCAGCAGGATGAGGGCCATGGCGATGAGGCCCTCGCGGTCGAGTACGCCCTCGTCCGGCTGCCGGTGGATGAGGTCGTCCAGCAGACCGGTCCCCCGGTCTTTGCGCTTGCGGTCGATCAGCTCGCCGAAGTACCCCTCCAGCCGGTCGCGGGCGTCCAGCACGTCGGCGGTCTCCGGGCCGCGCAGCAGCCGGCGCGACTGGGTCTCGAAGAAGTCGTGGTCGGCGTACGGGACGCCGAGCAGGGCGCAGATCACCATGGACGGCACGGGCAGCGCGAAGGCGGTCACCAGGTCCGCGGGCGGGCCCTGGGCGATCATCGCGTCGAGCCGCTCGTCGACGATCCGCTGGATCCGTGGCCGGAGTTCGACGGCCCGTTTGAGGGTGAAGTCCCCGACGACCATGCGGCGCTGGGTGCGGTGCTCGGGGTCGTCGACGCCCAGCAGGGCCGTTCTGCGGTTCTGGATCCCGGCGAACCGCTTGGTCGGGGCGGGAAAGCCGGGCCGGTCGCGGTTGGACGACAGGCGTGGGTCGGCCAGGAGGGCGCGGGCGATCGCGTGCCCGCTGACCAGCCAGGCCTCGCGGCCGTCGAAGAGGGTGATGCGGGTGAGGGGGCGCTCGGTGCGCAACGCGTCGTAGGCGGCGGGCGGGTGGTAGGGGCAGGTCCGGCTCTGGGGGAAGGCGACGGGTGCGGTCGTTTCCGTCATGAAGACCTCGCAGACGAGTAGTGCGTCGTGCCGATCATCATTAGATGCCCCGGGCACCTATAGGGCGACGCGAAGTTCGGCCAGATCGGTTGCGGTGGCAACTTGGCCGGGGAATGCCGTCTTCACGTTCGAAAACCGGTTGTCGCTGCGGCGGGGCAGGCCCCAGGATCCAGCCATGTCTACGCTCGATGCCCTTTCGCCGTCACTGCCGCTGTCCGTCGCCGCTTCCGCCGCGCGCCGACAGCAGCGGTCCGGCCGTGGTGAAGGGCCGACGCCGCCGCGGTCATGACGGCCGCGCTCCTCGCGGGGCTGCTCGCCGGGTACGGCATCGCGGTCCCCGTGGGCGCGGTCGGGACGTACCTGGTCTCCCTCACCGCCCGCACGTCCCTGCGTACCGGTGTCTGCGCCGCGCTCGGCGTCGCCACCGCCGACGGGCTGTACGCCCTCGCCGCCACGCTCGGGGGTACGGCCCTGGCCGGCGCGCTGCGGCCGGTGCTCGGGCCGCTGCGCTGGGTCTGTGTCCTGGTGCTGCTCGGGCTGGCGGTGCGGGGCGCGGTCACCGCCCTGCGCGAGTACCGCGGCCACCGGCTCGCCACGCGGACGGCCCCCGCTCCCCCGGGTCCCGCCCGGGCCTACGCGGGGCTGCTCGGCATCACCCTGCTCAACCCCACCACCGTGATCTACTTCGCGGCGCTCGTGCTCGGCTCCCGGGCCACGGGTCCGGCCGGTCCGGTGGAGCAGGGCGTGTTCGTCCTGGCCGCCTTCGCCGCCTCCGCCAGCTGGCAGGTGCTGCTCGCCGGGAGCGGTGCCCTGCTGGGCCGGGCGCTGGCTGGTCACCGGGGGCGGCTGGCGACGGCGCTGGTGGCGAGCGGGGTGATGACGGCTCTGGCCGTGCGAATGGCGGTTTCTCCAGGATGATTCGCGCGTGGACCGGTGTTGAGGGCAGGTATCAGTTACCGGTCGGCCTCTGACACGACGATGGGACGGATTGCCATGCCTCTCGAGGGCGAGTACGAACCCAGCACGACGCAGTGGGTGCGCAAGCAGGTGGAACTGTACGAGAGCTCCGGCGGGACGGAGGGGACGACGCTGCAGGGCACCAAGATGCCGGTCGTCGTCCTGACCTCACGGGGATCCAAGAGCGGCAAGCTCCGCAAGACACCGGTGATGCGGGTCGAGCACGAGGGGCGTTACGCGGCCGTCGCCTCGCTCGGCGGTGCGCCCAAGCACCCGGTCTGGTACTTCAACCTCAAGTCCGACCCGCAGGTGGAACTCCAGGACGGGCCCCGCAAGCAGGACATGACCGCCCGTGAGGTCACCGGCGAGGAGAAGGCCGCGTGGTGGGAGCGGGCCGTGGCGGCGTATCCGGCGTACGCGGACTACCAGAAGAAGACCGACCGGGAGATTCCGGTGTTCGTGCTGGAGCCCGTGGCCGGCGACTGAGGCCAGGACGGGCGGGAAAGAAAATCCGCTCGGGCTGCATGAACCGTGGGCGGCGGGGCACGCGTGGTTCAGGCCCCGCCGCGTTCCCCCGTCGCGGCGGGGCTTTCTGCTGCCTCCCGCGCGCGGCGGTCCGTGACGTCGAGGAAGATCTGGTCCGCCTCGGGCACCGTCCGGGCGATGGAGCGCTTGATGCGCACGGCGACGTCCTCGACGTGCTCGCTGTCCAGGCCGGGCACCAGGTCGACGCGGGCGGCCACGAGGGCCGAGTCGAGGCCCGTCTTCATCGTGAACAGCGCCTCCACACTGTCGATCTCGGGCTGTGCCCGCAGCAGTGCGTGGATCCGCCCGCTCGCCTCCGGGTCGGCCGCCTCGCCGATGAGCTGGTCGCGCGCCTCCCGGCCCAGCCGGTAGGCGACGAAGACCAGCAGCGCGCCGATCGCGAGCGAGGCGGACGCCTCCCACACCACCTGTCCGGTGACCATGTGCAGGGCCATGCCGGCCATGGCCAGCGTGACGCCGAGTACGGCGGTGCCGTCCTCGGCGACGACCGTCCGCAGGGCCGGGTCACGCAGCCCGGCGCGTATGCCGCCCTGCCCGCGCACCTGGTACAGGGCGCGCAACAAGGAGCCGCCCTCCGCGAGGAGGGCGACACCGAGCACGATCAGACCGGCCACATAGCCGCCGAGTTTCTCCTCCGATCCGCTCGCGAGGGCCTCGAAGCCCTGGAAGAAGGAGAAGCAGCCGCCCATGACGAAGATCCCGACCGCCGCGAGGAGCGACCAGAAGAACCGCTCCTTGCCGTAGCCGAAGGGGTGACGCCGGTCGGCGGGACGGCGGCTGCGGCGCAGCGCCGCCAGCAGGAAGACCTCGTTGAGGCTGTCGGCCACCGAGTGGGCCGCCTCCGACAGCAGGGCGGGTGATCCCGCGGCCAGGCCGCCGACGGCCTTGGCCGCGGCGATGACCAGGTTGGCCGCGAGCGCCACCAGCACGGTGACGCGTGTCTTGCGATCACTTCCTTCAGCACTCACCCACGCCGATTGCCCCGGTCGGCGGTGCTCACACCGTGCCGTCGGCGGAAAAAGGGGAACGCGTTCACCAGGGAACACGCACGACCGGCAGGCCACACACCCGACCGGCGGGCCACACGTACGGCAAGGAGGTCACCCCCATGAGCCGCGACGACGGCGACGGCAACAGCGCCTACGGCAGGAGGGCGTTCAAACGGTCCAAGGCCCATTTCGCGGACCGGATCACAAGGGACGGCCGGGACGGCTGGCCGGTGGAGGCGGGCCGCTACCGTCTGGTCGTCAGCCGTGCCTGCCCGTGGGCGAGCCGGTCGCTGGTGTCCCGGCGGCTGCTCGGCCTGGAGGAGGCGCTGTCCCTGGCCGTCGCCGACCCGATCCAGGACGACCGCAGCTGGCGCTTCACGCTGGACGAGGACGGCCGCGACCCGGTCCTCGGCATCCGCTACCTGGGCGAGGCCTACGACCGGCGGGAGACCGGCTACCCCGGCGGGGTCAGCGTGCCGGCGGTCGTGGACGTACCCAGCGGGAAGCTGGTCACCAACGACTACCAGCAGCTCACGCTCGACCTCGCGACCGAATGGAGCGCCCTGCACCGTGAGGGCGCGCCCGATCTGTACCCGGACAAGCTGCGCGACGAGATCGACGAGGTGATGGCGGACGTCTACGAGGACGTCAACAACGGCGTGTACCGGGCGGGCTTCGCCACCGGGCAGGAGGAGTACGAGGCCGCCTGCGCGGGCGTGTTCCGGCGTCTTGAGCTGCTCGCGGGGCGGCTGAGGGGGCAGCGGTATCTCGTCGGCGACACGATCACCGAGGCGGACATCCGGCTGTTCACCACGCTGGTCCGCTTCGACGCGGTGTACCACGGCCACTTCAAGTGCAACCGCTGGAAGCTGACGGAGAACCAGGTGCTGTGGGGGTACGTCCGTGACCTCTACCAGACGCCCGGGTTCGGCGACACCGTCGACTTCGACCACATCAAGCGCCACTACTACCAGGTGCACACGGGCATCAACCCGACCCGTGTGGTGCCGCTGGGCCCGGACCTGTCCGGCTGGCTGACCTCGCACCACCGCGAGGAGCTGGGCGGCAGGCCCTTCGGGGACGGTACGCCGCCGGGGCCGGTCCGCGCCGAGGAGCGGGTCCCGGCCGCGCACACCCCCTGACCACTCCCACCCACCCCCTGAGCGACGAAGGAGATCGACGTGGCCAAGAAGAAGAAGTTGCCCCTCGCCTACCAGCCCCTCGGGTTCGTGCTGGGCTGGTCGAGCGGCTGGCTGTCGGGGCTCGCCTTCCGCAAGACGTGGATGGCGCTCCGGCACGAGGAGGACGCTCCCGACGCGCTGGACCGGGACCGCGGCTGGGGCGAGATCCTGCTGGCCGCCGCGGTCCAGGGCGCCATCTTCGCGGTGGTCCGCAGTGCCGTGGACCGCGCGGGCGCCAAGGCCATCGAGCGTTCGACCGGCGCATGGCCGGCCGACGAGAAGAGCGGCCGGGAATGACAACCGCGCGGCCCCGCCCGTCCGGTACGGCGGGCGGGGCCGCGCTGTGCCCGGGGGTCCGCTCAGCCGTCCACCTTGATCGTCTTCATGGTGAGGTGGGACTCGAGGCGTAGGACGGCGGGCAGTCCGCTGAGTTTGCTCATCATGAAGGCCTCGTAGGCGGCGTGGTCGGCGACGGCGACGCGGAGGAAGTAGTCGGGCCGTCCGTACATCCGCCGGAACTCGACGACCTCCTCGTAGGAGGCCACGGTGGTCTCGAACTCCTCGACGGTCCCGCGGTCCTGGGCGTAGATCTCGACGTCGACGAGCACTTCGAGCGCGCGTCCCACGGCTCCGGGGTCGATGACGGCCCGGTAGCCGGCGATGACGCCGCTCTCCTCCAGGCGCTTGACCCGGCGCAGACAGGGAGGCGGAGTCAGGCCCACCCGCTTGGCGAGTTCGACGTTCGGCAGTCGGCCGTCCTGGCGCAGATGAAACAAAATTTCACGATCGACGGCGTCAAGGTCACTTTCATTACCCATAGGGAGATCATAGGGCCACAATTGGCAACCATATGAGGCGCGAACTTTCCTAAAATGTCGGCATGCGAATAAGCCCTGCGGCGCGGGCCGCTTTCCAGGACTGTGCCTCCGTGGGCCTCGGGATGGTGCCGCTCGGTCTCGCCTTCGGGGCGCTCGTGGTCCAGTCGGGGCTCGACTGGTGGTGGGCCGGGCTGTCCGCGGCGCTGATCTACGGCGGGTCGTTCGAGTTCCTGCTCATCGGCCTGGTCGTGGCCGTCGCGCCCCTGGCGTCCATCGCCCTGGCCGCCTTCCTGGTGCAGGCACGGCACGTCTTCTACGCCCTGGCCTTCCCTCTGCACCGCGTACGGGGCCGGCTCGCCCGGATGTACAGCACCTTCGCGCTCACCGACGAGGCGTACGCGCTGACCGCGGGCGGGCAGGCCCGCGGCTGGTCCAGTTCGCGCATCCTGTGGCTGCAGTTCTTCATGCATCTGTACTGGGCGGGCAGCGCGACCGCCGGGGCCCTGCTGGGCTCCCTGGTCCCGGACGGTGTCACCGGCCTGGACTTCGCGCTGACCGCCCTGTTCGCCGTCCTCGCTCTCGACGCGATCCGTGACCTGCGGGGCGATCTGCCGACCCCGGTGCTCGCCCTGCTCTGCGCGCTGGCCGCCCGCCTGCTCTTCCCCGGGCAGTTCCTGCCGGCCGCCTTCGCCCTGTTCACCGCCGGACTCCTGGCACGCCGGCTCGCCACCCGGAGGGAGCCCGCTCATGTCTGACACCTACGCGGTCGTCGCGGTCCTCGTCACCGCCGCCGTCACCTGGTCCCTGCGCGCCCTGCCGTTCGCCGCGCTGGCCCCGCTGCGGGCCAGCGACACCGTGCGGTACCTCAGCACCCGGATGCCCGCCGGGGTCATGGTGATCCTGGTCGTCTACTGCCTGCGCGATCTGCCGGTCACCGACTCGCGCGCCGTGGCCCCGCTGGCCGCCCTGGCCGTCACCGTCGGCCTGCATCTGTGGCTCCGCAACGCCCTGCTGAGCATCCTCACCGGCACGGCCGTCCATGTGGCCCTGGCCGGCGCGCTCTTCGCCCACTGACGTCCCTCGCCCGAAAGGCACACGCCCCTTGTACACCGACCACTACTACGAGCCGGTCGACACGCACCGCTTCAAGCCCACCGTCCACGCGGGCGGGGCGTGGGACCCGGACGAGCAGCACTTCAGCCCGCTCGCCGGCCTCATCACGCACGCCGTCGACCGGTATCTGGCCACCCGACCGGACACCGGCCTCGCGCTCTCCCGGATCAGCTTCGACATCCTCGGCCGGCTCGCCTTGGACGAGTGCGAGATCCGGGTGGAGAGCCTCCGGCCCGGCCGCACCATCGAACTGCTGGAGGCGGTCGCGCTCATCGCCGGCCGTCCCGTGGTGCGGGCCCGCGCCTGGCTGCTCGCCGACCACGACACCACGGAGGTCGCCGGTGGCGGCGCGGAGGCGCTCCCCTCTCCCGAGGCACTCGCCTTCTGGCCGCTGACCTCCGTGTGGCCCGGCGGATACATCGCCTCCCTGGACGTCCGTCCGCTCGCGCCGCCGCGGCCGGGCCGCACGACGGCCTGGGTCTCCACCCGGCTCGGCCTCGTCGCCGGACAGGCCGTGAGTCCTCTCGCGTCCTACATCGCGCTCGTCGACACCGCCAACGGCATCGCCGTACGCCGGCCGCCCAGCGCCTGGATGTTCCCCAACGTCGACCTCACCCTCCATCTGCACCGCCGGCCGGAAGGCCGCTGGACGGGGCTCGACACCACCGTCGCCTTCGGCCCCACCGGCCAGGGCGTCACCAGCACCGTCCTGCACGACCTCACCGGCCCTGTCGGGCACGCCCAGCAGATCCTCACCGTCCGGCCCCTGCTGCCTTCGACCGGCTGAACGGCCCCGGAAGAAGGCCGCGTTCAGCCCTGCTTGGGTGCCGTCGGCGCGGTGCGGCGCAGGGTGAAGGAGTGGCCCGCCGGGTCGGCGTAGCCGCGTTCCTCCAGGGGGCCCGAGGCGTCCTTGGCCTCCAGGGGGCGGCCGCCGAGGCTGATGACCCGGCGTTCGACCGCGTCGAGATCGTCCACCACGAACTCCAGATGGGCCTGGAGGGAGTTCTCGGGGCGCGGCCAGCTCGGCGGGGTGGCGTTGACGTCCCGGCGCAGGGCGATCCGGAAGCCGTCCGCGCTCCTGATCTCCACCCGGTTGGCCGTCGCGTCCGACTCCTCCCCCTCCAGCAACTCCTTGTAGAACACGGCGAGCTTCTCGGGCTCGGCGCAGTCGAGCACCAGAACACCCGCTTTCACCAGGGCCATGTCTCCTCCGCAGGATTCCGGCCGCGGAGCGTCCTGCCCGGCGGCCTCGTACCTTGCGGATATCCCGGTACGGCCGATTCAGTCGGGCCGTCAACCACCTTCCGTCGCGCATGAGTTCACGACCGGACGGTGTCCGGTGTGACGCCAGGAGGCCGGGGAGGCCCGGCGGGCGGGGCATGCCGGGTGAGGGACGAGGGAGTGTACGCAGCTCAAGCGCTTTCCGCAGTAACCGAGATCACGGCAGTGTCACGGAATGGCTCATTCACGCCATGGGCAGTCTCGTACCGCTTCTCGGTTCAACGTTCGGATCGCGAAGCCGAGTTCGAGTGTGCGGCCGGTCAAGACACCGTCCGCTCGCAGGGGCCGGGGGGCTCTGCGGTCCGTCTCCCGAAAGGAAGCACATGCTTCAGGACGTCCGGTTCGACCTCCCCTTCGACACCCCGGTCAGCCACCCACACGCCTCGGGCGAAGCAGCGCATCTCGGCTCCAGGGGTCGCGCTGGTCGTGCCTCTCGCGGTCGTTCGCAGCAGGAGCCGAAGCCGGTCGCATGAGGCCGGCTGTCCGGCGACGCCGTCGCGAAAAGTACAGACCACAGCTCATGGGGAGACCGGTGTGAAATCTCGAGTCGCAGATGTTGTTCCGAAGGCATCCGCCGACAGCTCGCTCCCGGCGCAGCCAAGCGCCCGGCTCCAGCCCACGGAGGCGGGGAACACCTTGGCCCGCCTCTTGGTGAAACAGATCAAGGGGAGCACGGAGCAGTACCGAAGGTCCCAGAACGCCGCTCAGCAGCGGCTGAACGCATTCGGCTCCCCCCACGCCGGCACGACGCTGCGTGTGGAGGGAGCCCTCCATCTGGCGCGGCCCGCGTTCCTCCCTCCCGACGAGGAGGGCCACGCCAGGTTGAGGCACCTCGACACCAGCCTGCGCCTGATCGAAGCAGCCTTCCCCCAAGTCAGCACCGACATCGAGGTCTGCAGACTGACCTGCACGATGCTGGAAGGGGCCTGGAGGAGCCGGGCACTCACCCCGCCGCGCGAGGAGGAGCAGACAACCGTCTGCTCCTGCCCTCTGTGCCGTCGGCTGCCCACGCCCCCCGCACGCACGCTGGACGACTACCGTTGGCGGCAGAGCGCCGGTCGTCCCCTCACCGTCAAGACCTGGCCGCACCGCCGGGAACTCGACAGCGTGCTGACCGGTGGATGGTCCTGGACCCGGCAGCTGAACGACCTCGAACGAGACCTCGGCCAGCGCCACCGCTTCGAGAACGACATCCTCGTCTTCCACGAATACAAACGTGTGGTCGACACCATCGACACCACGCGTCTCACCCAACACATCGAAGGCCGTCTGGCCGAGAATTTCAGCACCAACAGCGCACGGGCCCTGGTCTCCGGACTCTTCGCGGCCCACAAGCGATCCGTCGACGAGTACTGGCTCCAACAGCACGACGCGGGCAGCGTCACGCTCCCCCAGACCAACCCGCTGAACCAGAGCACCTACTCAGCCCTGCAGATGCTGGACTGCCTGTTCTGGCACGTCGCCCCCGACACCGAACTCTGGCAGGAGGAAAACCTCGCCTCCCTGCTGCTGTGCCGCGCCATCGACGACATGGCCGATGTACGGGCCGACGCCCTCACCGGCGAGATCAGCAACTTCTGGCTCGCCGACATGCCCACCCACACCAAGGCGCTCTACGCCGCCTGCGCGATAGCCGTCGTCAAGTACGGCTGCATGCCCGAGGCCCACAGCCCGATGTGGAACACCTGGCTGATGACCACCACCGTCGTCTGGATGGGGCTCACGGGCCGCCACGCCCTGTGGTTCGACGGCATCACCCAGGGCCTCCCCCCGGCCGAGGAGTGCCCGCTGTGCGACCTGCAGCCCAACCCGTGCACCGGCATCCTCACCGACGGCACCACCCTCACCATCGCCCCGCGGCCCACCGCACCGGCACTGAGCACCCGGGCCGCCGAACTGTCCGCACGCTGTCGAGCCCAATACCCCCGGACATGGCGCCTCTTCGACGCCGAGCTCCATGCCTTCGAAGCACTGCACGGCCCCTGGTACGGCAACACGGACAGCACATGGGAGATCTTGCGCCGCACCTACATCGCCGCCGTGGAGGCGTCCAGCGCCGCACCGTCGCCGGACCGCGCCCGTCAGGTCCAACAGGACTCCGGCGTAGTCGGATCCGAGAGGTTCCACACCCTGCACGACCCTCGGACCGGGAGGGAAGACACCGCGCTGCTCGCCTACATGTTCGGCTGTGCCCACCCGCATTTCCTCTGGAACGCCACGGGATACCGTCCCACGGGCGTCGCGGGCGACTGGCTCGACGGCTGACGCCTCGATGACGACCTGCTGAGCGTGTGAGCGACCGCTTGCACCCACGCACGTTGCCCGGCCGGATTCCGGCCGGGCAACGGTCCGCCGGCGTGGCCTAGACGGCGAACTCGACCGGCAGGCTGTCCAGCCGGGACTCCCACGTGGAGGCCGTCGAGCTGAGTTCTTCCGGTGGTACGGCCAGCCGCAGGTCCGGCAGCCGGTGCAGCAGAACGTCCACGCCGATCTCGATGATGGACTGGCCGATGTTCTGCCCCGGGCACTCGTGCGGTCCGGCGCTGAACGCCAGGTGCGACTGGTTGCCCTGCACGGCGACGGCCGTGTCGGGCCGTACCTCCGGGTCGAGGTTGCCGGCGGCCAGGCCCAGGATGAGCAGTTCTCCCTCCTGGACGTGGTGGCCTCCGAGCTCCATGTCGGCGGTTGCGAACCGGCCCGGCAGCACGGACAGCGGCGGGGCGTCCCACATGACCTCTTCCACCACGGAGGAGACGTTCAGCTCCCCGCTGACCAGACCGGACAGCCGGGCGGTGTCGGTGAGGAGCCGTTGCAGGACCCGGGCCAGCAGATTGCTGGTGGTGGTGTGCGCGGCGATCAGCACCAGGCGCAGATGGCTGACGACCTCGTCGTGGTCGAGGCCGGCCGGGTGCTCCAGCAGGGCCGTGGCGAGGTCGGAGCCCGGCTCGGCCCGCTTGCGCTCGGCGAGTTCCGCGAGGATCTGCATGATCCGCTCGTTGTGCTCGAGGGCGCCCTCACCACCCTTGAAGACCTGGGCGCACGACTCGATCATGCGCAGCCCGTCCGCCGCGGGAAGGCCCAGCATCCTGGTCAGCACGAGCATCGGCAGCTGCTCGGCGTAGTCGGCCACGAGGTCGGTGTGCCCGGCGTCGGCGAACGCGTCGATCTGCTTGTTCGCGAAGTACGTGACGTGCCGCCGGATGCCCCGGGCGGCCGCCGCCTGCAACCCGTCGGTGACGGCGCCGCGCAGCCTGCGGTGCGGTTCGCCGTCCTGGGACACACAGTCGGGGCGCCAGCCGACCATCGGCATGATCGGCGAGGTCTCCTCGATCCGGCCCTCCCGCCAGTCCCGCCAGATCCGCGCGTCCCGGCTGAACTGACGGGGATTGTCGAGCACCCGCCGGCTGTCGCGGTAGCCGAGGACCAGCCAGGCGGGCACGTCGCCTTCGAGGAGAACGGGCGCGACCGAGCCGTGTTCCTTGCGCAGCCGCTCGTAGATGCCCACCGGGTCGGTCGCCGCCTCCGGCCCGTACAGCCGGGCGAGATCGGCCCCGTGATGGGCGACGGGGCAGCCGCTCGGGACCTGGAGGTCGTTTTCGGTCGAGTCGTTCATCGGGGCTCCAGGGCCACGGCCGAGCGTTCCTTCAGGTGGTGGATCAGGGCGACGAGGACGTCCCGGCTGGAGGCCCGGTCGCGGGCGTCGAAGGCCACGACCGGGGTGTGCTCGGGGATGTCCAGGGCGTCCCGGATCTCCTCGACCGGGTAGTTGGTCGAGTCGGGGAAGACGTTCAGGGCGACGACGAAGGGGACCTCCTGCCGCTCCATCTCCTCGATCGCCCGGAAACTGGACTCCAGGCGGCGGGTGTCCACCAGGACGATCGCGCCGAGCGCCCCCTTGAACAGCCCGTTCCACAGGAACCAGAAGCGCTCCTGCCCCGGCGTGCCGAACAGGTACAGCACCAGGCTCTCGTTGATGCCGATCTTGCCGAAGTCCAGGCTGACGGTGGTCTGCGTCTTGTCGGCGACGCCGATGAGACGGTCGACGTCGGCACTGGCCTGGGTGAGGGTCTCCTCGGTGGTGAGCGGCTTGATGTCGCTGACCGACCGGACCATGGTGGTCTTCCCGGTGCCGAACCCGCCGGCGATCATCACCTTCACCGAGCGGGCGTCCCCGCCCGCCCGCCCTCCGGGTTGGTCAAAGCCTTTCAAGTCCACTGAGTACCTCCTCAAGGAGCGCGAGGTCGGGCCCGCGGCCGGCGTCGTGCGCCGGGATGGGGTTACGCGCTTCGACGCGACCTGCGACGAGCAGGTCCGACAGCAGCACTGCGAGAATGTTGAAGGGCAGCCCGAGGTGAGCGCCGAGTTCGGCGACCGACAGCGGGTCGCGGCACCGGCGGAGAATCTCCTCGTGCTCGTGCTGCATGCCCGGTAACGGGGCTGCGCGGGCGACGACGAGCGTCGCCACGTCGAGGCTCGACGCCGAACCGCCCGGTCCGCTGCGTCCGCCCGTGAGGACGTAGTAGCGCTCGAGACCGGACGGGTCCGACGGCCTGCGGGGAGCACTCATCCAGAGTGCTCCTCCAGGCGCGGAGTGGTGCCGAGGAGCTCACCCATCCTGCGGGCCAGGTCTCTCATCTGGTGCCCGAGCAGGCCCTGGTCGAGGCCTTCCCTGGCAAGGACACCGAGGTAGGTCTCCACACCGGCGCGGACCACGAAGAGGTGCCCGCCGTCGACTTCGATCATCGCCAGGCGCAACTGCCCGGCGTACTTGGGGAACTGCTCGGCGACGGGCTGGGCGAGGGCCTGCAGGCCGGCCACCACGGCGGCGAAGCGGTCGACGTCGTCGGGGTCTTCGGCGCCGTAGGAGGTGATGGCCTTGCCGTCACTGGAGGCCACGAGGGCGAAGCGGATCTCCTGGATGCTCTCGACGAGATCGCGGAGCGCCCAGCTCACATCTGTTCCTTGCTGCGTCATGAGGACTAGTCGCTCTCTTCGGTGCGGTGCTCAGTGGACTCGCGTCCGGCGTCGGTGTCGCGGTCGCCGGGCGCGCGGAACGCCTCTTCGGCGTCGCGTCCGGCGGTGGCGAAGGCGGCGAGACCCGAGAACGAGGCGTCCGGCGGGATGGCGGAGACGGTGCTCCGGGCCGTCCGCCCGGCCTCCTTGGGCTCGGCCTCTTCGTTCCGCCTGCTGCGGCGCCGGGGCAGTCCGCCGGGCGTGGTCTCCGCGGCGGCGGCCGGGGCGTCCGGGGCCGGGGCGGTGACCGTCTCGCGGGCCGGGGCCGCCTTGGCCGTACGGATCTCGGGGGCGGCGGGCGCGGCCGGTGCCGCGGCGGCGGGCAGCGGGCTGAAGTACTTGTGCGGAACCACGACCACCACGGAGGTGCCGAGCCACGGGGAGTCCGCGAAGGTGACGCGGATGCCGTAGCGACGGGCGAGGGCACCGACGACGCGCAGACCGATGTTCGCGTCCTCGGTGATGCCGCCGAGTCCCGCTCCGGGGGCGGTGCCCGCGAGAGCGTGCTCGGCCTCGCGCTTCTTCTCCTCGCTCAGGCCCTTGCCGGAGTCCTGGATCTCGATGCCGACGCCGTTGGGCACCTCCTTGCCGGAGATGAGCACCGGCTCGGTGGGCGGCGAGTAGCGGGCCGCGTTGTCGAGGAGGTGGGCGAAGATTAGCGTGAGGTGGTCCACCAGACCGCCGTCGACGCCGAGTTCGGGCAGGTGACGGACCTGGATCCGGTGGAAGTCCTTGATCCGGCCGATGCCGCCGCGCGCCACGCTGAGCAGCCGCTGCGGCTCCTGCCACTGCCGGCCGGGCCGGTCCGAGCCGCCGAGCACACCGATGCTGGCGGCGAGACAGTCGGCGGGGCCGATCTCCTGGTCCAGTTCCATCAGGCCCCGGGCGACGGCCGGCAGCCTGCCGTGCTCGCCCTGCATCTCGTGCAGGCGGCCGCGGAGCTTGCTGGTCAGCACGTGGATGCGGTTGCCGATGCTGATGACGGCCTGCTCGGCGGAGGTGGAGCGGTCGAACTCCGACTCCAGGCCGATCAGGGCGGTGCGCAGCACCTTGCGCAGCTCGGCCTGGAGGTCGGAACTGACCTTGGCGCACTGGTTGAGCGTGGGCAGGACGTCGTCGATGGCGTCGCCGGAGCGCAGCGCCTCCATCGCGGAGGGCAGTTGCTCGTCGGCGAGCCGGGCGACGGCGGCGAGCTGGTGGGAGAGCTGTTCCTGCCAGACCTCGGCCTGGTCGGCGAGCTGGGCCTCGTAGGACGTGGCCTGCTCGGTCAGCCGTTCCTCATAGGCCCGGGAGGTGTCGGAGAGCTGCGTCTCGTACGAGGCGCTCTGGTCGGCCAGGCGCCGCTCGTAGGTCGCGTTCTGCTCGGTGAGCTGGGACTCCAGGGTGGCGCGTTCGGCGGAGAACTTCCGTTCCAGGCCCGCGACGTGCTGCTGCCACTGCTGGTTGTGCTCGGCCTGCGTGGTGCGGAAGGTGTTCTCCGCCTTGTGCAGGTGTGCCCGGGTGCGCAGCAGCAGGCGTACGCACACGGCACTGGCCGCCGTCGCCGCGAGTCCGGCGACGGCCGCGGTTATTCGCTCCGAGCTCATGAACGTGGCGGCAACGGTCCCGCCTCCCAAGCCCAGCGGCATCAACCACCAGCTGTACCAGGCGACAGGGGCCCGCGCCGCCGGTGGCGGAGTGGCGAGTTCCATCTGCATCCTTCGAACAAACACGATCGAACAGGGGGGGTGTGGATCGCACTCATGAGTACGCACCGCGAGTCGACCGGACGCGATCGCGTCAACTCGCAGCGCCGATCGGAACCTTATCGGGTTTAGACCCGAAAGGATCAACCTCGTCACCCTGCGGACGTGAGGGTTCCGTCACGCTCCGACAGAAAGCGAAAGGTCGACAAATATCCACGCCAAGCAGCGGAGTTGACCAGGGACGGCCGCTCGCGACCGGCGGGTGGGGTCAGCGGGCGGTCTGGAAGGTGCGGCGGTAGGCCTGCGGGGAGACCCCGATCGCCGCGTGGAGATGCTGGCGCAGGGAGGCGCCCGTCGCGAAGCCGACCCGGCCCGCGATCTGGTCCACCGTGAGGTCGCTGGACTCCAGCAGGTGCTGGGCCCGGGCCACGCGCTGCTGGATCAGCCAGCGGCCGGGGCTGAGCCCCACCTCGCCCTGGAAACGGCGGGCGAAGGTGCGCCGGCTCATCCGGGCGTGGCCGGCGAGGTCGGTCAGGGTGAGGGGTTCGCCGAGTCGCTCCAGGATCCAGGCGCGGGTGGCCGCGGTGCTCGCGGCGCCCTGCTCGGGGACGGGCTGTTCGATGAACTGGGCCTGGCCGCCGTCCCGGAACGGCGGGACCACGCAGCGGCGGGCGACGCTGTTGGCCAGCAGGCTGCCGTGATCCTTGCGGACCAGGTGCAGGCAGATGTCCACGCCGGAGGCGGCCCCGGCGGAGGTGAGGAAGGGGTGGTCGTCGACGAACAGCACGTCCGGGTCGAGGTCGACCAGCGGGAACATGCTCCGGAACCGGTCGGCGACCTGCCAGTGGGTGGTCGCCCGGCGCCCGTCGAGGAGCCCGGCGGCGGCGAGGACGAAGGCGCCGGTGCAGATGGAGACGATGCGCGTGCCGGGCCGGATCAGCGCGAGGGCGGCGAGGACCTCGCCCGGCACCTCGTCGGTCAGACGGTCCGGCGCGACGGGCGCGATCACCACCGTGCCGGCCGTGGCCAGGACCTCGGGGCCGTGCTCCACGGTGACGCCGAAGTCCGCGTTGGTGCGCACCGGACCGCCGTCGACCGAGCAGGTCAGCACCTCGTAGCGGCCGTCGGCGGCGCCGAGGATCCGGCTGGGGATGCCCAGCTCGAAGGGGTACACCCCGTCCAGGGCCAGGACCACCACTCGTTCACGTCGCATGGCACGATCCTATCGAAGGTTGGCAATCTTGCCATTGGCGAGCGGGGCGCGAACCGGCACGCTTGATCACCATGAGCACACAGAACACGATGCGAGCCATCAGCCAGGACGTCCTCGGCGGTCCCGAGGTCCTCAGGGAGATCGAAGTCGAGCGCCCGGCCCCGGGGCCGAACCAGGTGCTGGTCCGGGTGCGGGCCGCCGGGGTCAATCCGACCGACTGGAAGCACCGCGCGACCGGCGGCTTCCTGGGCGAGGCGCCCTTCGTCCTCGGCTGGGACGTCTCCGGGGTGGTGGAGGCGGTCGGCATCGGCGTCGTGGCCTTCGCGCCCGGTGACGAGGTCTTCGGCATGCTGCCGTATCCCTACGGGCACGGCTCGCACGCGGAGTACGTCATCGCCCCGGTCCGCGCCCTCACGCGCAAGCCGGCCGGCATCGACCACGTCCAGGCGGGCGCGCTGCCGCTGGTCTCGCTCACCGCGTGGCAGGCGCTGGTGGAGCACGCGGACGTGCGGCCCGGGCAGCGGGTGCTGATCCACGCCGCGGCCGGCGGGGTCGGGCATGTGGCGGTGCAGATCGCCAAGGCGCGCGGCGCGTATGTGATCGGCACCGCGAGCGCGGGCAAGCACGAGTTCCTGCGCGGGATCGGCGTGGACGAGACGCTGGACTACCGGGAGACGGACTTCACCGAGGCCGTGAAGGACGTCGACGTCGTCCTGGACACGATCGGCGGCGACAACGCCCTGCGCTCGCTGCGCGTCCTGCGCCCCGGCGGTGTCGTGGTCTCGATCCTCCCGGGCGGCTCGGACGAGTTCTACGAGGAGGCCGAGCGGCTCGGTGTACGGGGGCTCCGCATGCTCGTGGACGCCGACCGCGCCGACATGCGGGCGATCGCGGAACTCGCCGAGGCGGGCAAGCTCCGCGCCACGATCGCGGGCACCTTCCCGCTGGCCGCTGCCGCGGAGGCGCACACGCTGGGCGACACCGGGCGCACCACGGGGAAGCTGGTGCTGGTGAACGACTAGCCGGGCGGGACGGGCCGGCCGGACTCCAGGAGGCCGGCTTCGCCAAGGTCGATGGCAGGCACCCCGCTGTTCTCGGCGGGGGCCGGGCCGAAACGGACAGAGGAGAGAGGGCTCCCCCTCCCCTCCCCACCAGATCGCCACGTGGCGCAGGACACGCTCACGTCAGGATTGCACTTGGGAAGGTCCAGGGAAGTCATAGGGCGCCCATGACCCCATGATTGCCGTGAAGGTGATGACCCGTGACGTCCACTGCGCCTCCCCCCATACCTCGAGCCGCAGGATCGTTTCCGTTCATCGGCCACACTCTGAAAATGCGGGACAACCTCGGCTTCATCGACTCGCTGCGCGAGACACGAGAACCACTGGTCGAGATCGTCCTGCAACCCGGGACACGCACCATCGTGGTCCAGGACCCGGCCCTGATCCACCAGATGCTCAAGGCCCTGGGGCCCAGCCTCGACAAGGGCCGGCTCTACGACAAGCTGGGCCAGCTGCTGGGCGACAGTGTCGTCACCGCCACCGGCCGGAACCACGTACGCAAACGCCGCCAGCTGCAACCAGCGTTCGCCCACACCGAGATCAGCCGGTACGTCGACATCATGCGCGCCGAGGTGACGGCCACGGTCGCCGGCTGGGAGCCCGGGCGAACCCTCGACGTTCGCGAGGCGATGGTCGGGCTCAGCCTGGACATGCTGGCCAAGACGGTGTTCGCCGGCAGCCTCGACGACCGGGTCTTCCGCCGGCTGCGCAGCGACCTGTCGGTGGTGTTGAACGACGTCGGTGTGCGCATCATGCTGCCCGACTGGGCCGAGCGTCTGCCGCTGCCGTTCAACCGCCGCTTCGACCGGGCCCGGGCCGGCGTACGCGCCACCATCAACACCGCCGTCGACGAACTGCAGGCCTCCGGGCACGACACCGGGGACATGCTCTCCATGCTGCTGCGCGCCATCGACGAGGAGACCGGCGAGCCGCTGACCGGGCATCAGATCTGCTCCGAGATCCTCACCCTGGCCGTCGCGGGCACCGAGACCACCGCGTCGGTGCTGTCCTGGGCTCTGTACGAACTCGCCCGCCACCCCGACATCGAGGCCCGGGTCCTGGCCGAGCTGGACGAGGTCCTCGGCGAACGGCCGGTCGCCTTCGACGACGTGCTCCGGCTGCCGTACCTGAACCGGGTCATCACCGAGACCCTGCGGCTGCACCACCCTGGCTGGCTGGTCACCCGCCGCACCACCGAGGAGACTCGGCTCGGCGAGTGGACGCTGCCCGCCGGCACCGAACTGGCCTACTGCCAGCACGCCCTGCACCGCGACCCCGAGCGCTTCCCCGACCCGAACACCTTCGCCCCGGACCGGTGGACCGACCCCGCGCAGGAGCCTCCGCCGGGCGCGTTCCTGCCCTTCGGGGACGGCAAGCACAAGTGCATGGGGGACCGTCTCGCCCTCACCGAGATGGTCACGGCGCTCGCGACGATGCTGCGTTCGGTACGGCTGGAACTCGCCGAGGGCCAGGTCATCCACCAGGTCGCCCGGCTCACCGTACGGCCGCACACCCTGCGGATGACGGTCCACCGCCGGAACCGTCCCCGAGCCGGGGGCGGTCTCTAGGGCCTGTTCCAGGGTAGGTGGAGTCCTGCCGGGCTGCCCGGCTCGGTCGCCGGTGTCAGAACGTCAGCACCGGCTTGATCGTCTTGCCCGACCTCATGTCCTGGACCGCCCGGTCGATGTCCCCGAAGGGATACGTGCTGATCAGGCGGTGCAGCGGCAGGCGGCCCTCCTTCGCCAGGCGGACCAGGGCGGGGATCATGGTCTGGGTCTCGCTGTCGCCGAGGGTGAGGCCGACGATCCGCTTGCCGCCGAGCAGGCCGTTGACGTCGAGGGCGACCTCGGTGCCGAAGGGCGGGGCGCCGACGACGACCAGGGTGCCGCGGGCGGCGAGCGCGTCGACGCCCTGGCGCAGGACGCCGACGTTGCCGGTGGTCTCCACGACACCGTCCGCGCCCTGTCCGCCCGTGAGGGCGGCGAGGGCGTCGGCCAGGTCCTCCCGGCTGGTGTCGACGGTGTCCGTGGCGCCCAGCTCGGTGGCCAGCGACAGGCGTTCGGCGACCCGGTCGACGGCGACGATCCTCGTGGCCGGGGTGAGGGCCGCCGCCATCACGGCCGACAGGCCCACCGCTCCGGCGCCCAGGACGACGACCGTGCTGCCGGTGTCGGGTTTCAGGACGTTCCAGACGGCGCCCACACCGGTCTGTACACCGCAGCCCAGCGGGGCGATGGACTCCAGCGGCACGTCCGGGTCGACCTTGACCAGGCTGCGCTCGTCGGCCAGGGCCCGCTCGGCGAAGGAGGACTGGCCGAAGAAGTGGCCGCCCAGGGCCGCGCCGTCCCGGCTGATGGTGTGCGAACCGTCGGCCCGGCTGCCGCCGAGCAGGTTCAGCGGCAGCCAGGTCGCGCAGTACGCGGGGTGCCCGCCGCGGCAGTTGCGGCAGTCGCCGCAGGAGGTGAAGGAGAGCAGGACGTGGTCGCCGGGCGCGACGCCGGTGACGGCGGGGCCGACGGCCTCGACGACGCCCGCGCCCTCATGGCCGAGGACCCCGGGCAGCGGGAAGGGCAGTCCCCCGCTCGCCACCCCGAGGTCGGTGTGGCACAGACCGGTGGCGACCATGCGGACCAGCGCCTCGTGCGGGCCGGGTTCGTCGAGGACGACATCGGAGAGGGTGAAGGGCGCGCCGCCGGACTCGACGACCGCGGCACGGGTGGTGGTGGGCATCGCAATGGCTCCTTGACGGTGTCTCAGTCGAGCGAGACGACGACGGACTTGACCTTGGTGTAACCGGCGAGGGCCTCGGGCCCGTACTCACGGCCGTAGCCGGAGTCCTTCACACCGCCGAAGGGCACGGCGGGGTCGAGCATCGCCCAGTCGTTGATCCAGACGATCCCGGCCTGGAGCCGGTCGGCGACCCGGTGGGCGCGGGCGAGATGGCTGGTCTGGACGCCCGCGGCCAGGCCGTAGGGCGTGGAGTTGGCGAGGGCGATGGCCTCGTCCTCGTCGTCGAAGGGCTGCACGGTGAGGACGGGGCCGAAGATCTCCTCCTGGATCACGCGGGAGTCGTTCGACAGGTCGGCGATGACGGTGGGCTTGTAGTAGTAGCCGCCGTCGAGGTCGAGCCGTTCGCCGCCGCAGACGACGCGGGCGCCCTCCTTGCGGGCGAGGGCGACGTACTCCTCGACCTTCTTCAGGTGCTTCTCGGCCGCCATCGGGCCGATGACCGTGGCCGGGTCGCGCGGGTCGCCGATGGGCACACCGGGCACGGCCTCGGCGAGGATGCCGAGCAGCGTCGGGTACACCGAGCGGGCCACCAGCAGGCGCGGGCCGCCCATGCAGAACTGGCCGGTGTTGAAGACGAAGCCCTTGATGACCGCCCCGACCGCCTTCTCCAGGTCGGCGTCCTCGAAGACGATGTGGGCCGCGTTCCCGCCCAGCTCCATGGTGACGGGCTTGAGCGCCTCGCCGGCGACGCTCGCCACATGCCGGCCGATCGCGGTGGAGCCGGTGAAGGCGACCTTGTCCACGCCGCGGTGGCGCAGCAGTGCCTCGCCGGCGACCGGGCCGCTGCCGGTCACGACGTTGACCACACCGTCCGGTACGCCCGCCTCTTGGAGCAGCCGGGCCATGTACAGGGCGCTGAGCGGGGTCTCGTCGGCGGGCTTGTGGACGATCGTGTTGCCGGCCGCGAGCGCGGGGGCGAGCTTGGAGCCGGCGAGGATCAGCGGGAAGTTGAACGGGGTGATCGCGGCGACCACGCCGAGCGGCTCGCGCCTGGTGTAGGCGAGGGCGTTCATGGGGGTGTCGCGCAGGGCGCCGTCCTGGCTCTGGGCGAGGTTCGCGAAGTACTCGTAGTCGTTGGCCGCGTTCGTCACGTCGACCGCTCCGCACAGCGAGACGGGCTTGCCCACGTCGAGGCTCTCCAGGGCGGCCAGCTCGTCGGCGTTCTCGCGGATCAGCCGGGCGACGCGGTGCAGCACCCGGCCCCGCTCGCGGCCGCTCAGTCCGGACCAGGCGCCGTCGTCGTAGGCCTCGCGGGCGGCGCGTACGGCCGCGTCGACGTCGGCGGGGCCCGCCTCCGCGACGGTGGTGACGACCGTGCCCCGGGACGGGTCGACCACCTCGGTGCGCGCCCCGTCGGCGGCCTCGCGCCACCGGCCCCCGATGAACAGCTTCCCGGGTTCCTTCTCGAAGGTGGTCATCGCCGCTCCCCAGCGTCGTCGCCAAGATTTCAACAAACAGGATTCCTGTTGGTTCGCAGTCTCTTTACAGACAGGTTTCCTGTCAATGCTCTAGCCTGCTTCCATGCTCGACACACAGGTGACCAAGGCGCCCCCTTCCCTGCTCTACATGGTCAAGCAGGTGGAGCTCGTCGTGCGCTCCCACCTGGACGAGCTGGTCAGGCCTTCCGGAATCACCGCTCTTCAGTACACCGCGCTGACCGTCCTGGAGCGACACGACGGACTGTCGGCGGCCCAGCTGGCGCGCGACTCCTTCGTCACCGCGCAGTCCATCGCCGATCTGGTCCGCTCCCTGGAGGGCCGCGGGCTGGTGCGCCGGGAGCGCAATCCCCGCAACCGCCGGGAGCTGCTGATCCTGCTCACCGACGACGCCCGGGAGCTGCTCGCCCGGCACGCCGGGCCGGTCCGGGAGCTGGAGGAGCGGATGGTGCGCGACCTCACGGCACACCAGACCGAGCAGTTCCGTCAGGCGCTCACCAAGGCCTGGCACGCCCTGTCGTAGCGGGGAGTGCACCCCGTCGCGGCCCGGAGCGCACGCCCGCGCACTCCCCCGCGCGAACCTCGGCCAACTCGGCCGCAATTCAGAGACATATGTCAATCGAACATGCTCAAATTCACTCGTTGGAGGGTAACTTGCGGGACGGGGAACGGTGTTGAGCGCCGCACCCCCTTCCCACGCACGGAGCAAGCTGGAGGCGATCTCGTCGTGCGGCAGGAACCTGCACCGCTCACCCGGCATCTGCGCGTCCGCCAGGAACGCGGTCACACCGTGCTGGAGTTCCGCGGCGAGATCGACCTCGCCGCGGCCACGGAGATCGCCCCGCACCTGGACCGCGAGACGAACCGCCGCGCCGCCCGGGTCGTGATCGACCTCAGCCGGATCGAGTTCTTCGACTGCTCAGGGCTCCGGTTGCTGTACCGGGCCAGGAGCCGGGTCCTCGACCGGGACGGGCACCTGCTCCTCGTCTGCGCCCACCCGCTGACCCTGCGGGTGCTGCGCCTCACCGGCCTGTCCCGGCTGCTGCCGCCGCAGCCGACGCTGGACGCCGCACTGGAACAGCCGGAGGCCACGTCCGGCTCGGTGTGACACGCCCCGAATGCGCCCTTCGCGCTTCCGCGGAAGTCCTTCCCTCTTCAACCGGCCGGTCTGGCAGGGGATGTGGCGGGCATCCGGACAGTAGGAAGGAGGGCCGTCGCATGACGACTCCCGTCAAGCGCCTCCCCAGGCGCATGCCCGGCTGGGCCAAGGTGGTGGGCGCGCTCGTCCTGGTGCTCATCGTGTTCTTCGCCGGGATCCGGCTCAGTGTGATCCCGGGCCTGAAGGACCTGTTCGGCACCGACACCCACGACCGGTCCGGCCCCGCGCTGCTGAAGTCCATCCAGGACATCAGCCGTTACGACGCCGCCTCCGGCAACTTCCAGGTCGTCGTGGACCTGGAGAAGGACGCCAGGTTCCTGCCCGACGCGATCCGCGGCACCCGCACCCTGTACGTCGGCGCGGGCACCGTCGACGCCTACGTCGACCTGGGCAAGGTCGGCGAGAACGACGTGAAGGTCAACGGCGACCGCACGTCCGCCACGCTCCGGCTGCCGCACGCGCGATTGGGCAAGCCGGCCCTCGACCCCGACCGCTCCTACGCCGTCTCCAAGCAGCGCGGCCTCTTCGACCGCCTCGGCGACCTCTTCTCGGACAATCCCAACGGTGAGCAGGCCGTGCAGAAACTCGCGGTACGGCACATCGGCGACGCGGCGAAGGAGAGCGAGCTGACCGCACGCGCCGAGAAGAACGCCACCGGCATGCTCGAAGGTCTGCTGCGCTCCCTGGGCTTCAAGGAGGTGCGCGTGTCGTACGGGAACTGACCCGGCCGGCGAGCACCTCGGACAGGGCGGAGTGCCCCGGCGGAACGCGGGCAACAGTGGCTGGGAACGCCCCCCGGCGGCATCGTCACCGCGCCCGTGGGTAACCGCCCTGTCACACAGGGAAGTTGAAGTCTGGAGGACCGTATGGCCAGTGCAGCCTCACGTCCCCGTACCGTCGGGTCCGGGAGCGAGCGACGCCCACTCCCCCTGCCCGTCCGGCTGCTGGCGATGCTGTGCGCCTTCACGTTCATGGTCGCCTTCGCCGTGGTGCTGGCGCGGCTGACCCTGCAGCCCTCGCCCGCCTCGGAGGCACTGACCCACACCAACCTGCGACCCGGCGACTCGCTGAAGGCCTATCTCGACCAGCCGGAACTGCGGGACGCCTTCCGCCAGATCGGCGGCAACATCCTGCTCGGCGTCCCCTTCGGCATCCTCGTGCCCGTCGTCGCGCCCCGCACCCGCGGCATTCTGCGCGTCCTGCTGATGACCGCGATCGTGATGCTGCTGGTGGAGTTCGCCCAGGGCGCCCTGGTCACCGGCCGCGCCTTCGACATCGACGACGTCATCCTCAACACGTCGGGCGCGCTGATCGGCTATCTGCTCCTCGGCCGCCGCCTGAGCCGGGCGGTCCACGCGCGCAGGCCCCGGCGCGGCCGGGCGGAGCGGAAGCCGTCGGCCGAGAAGGCCTAGCGCGGCGTCCAGGTGTACTTGTCTCCGCCCACCCAGCGGACCACGTCCGGATCGTCCATGTCGTGGACCGTGATGCCGAACGCGGCCGCCGCCGCCAGTACGTCGGTGGCGGCCTTGGCCTCCCCGACCACCTGGCCGTCGATCTCCACGATCCGGAACGGCGGTGTGCCCGGCTGCACCCCGAGCACCAGGATCCGCGGGTGGGATATGTACGGGCTCGCGCTTTCGGTCATGCATCGAGGGTAGAGCGCAACCGGCGAGGGCGCGGGGTTCAGTCCGTCGTGCGGTCCGCCGGGCGCTGGGCAACCCTTGAGGTGGAGGTGGCGATGGATCCCGTCAAGGCACTGGACCGGATCGCCTTCCTGCTGGAGCGGTCCCTGGCACCGACGTACCGCGTGCGCGCCTTCCGTACGGCGGCCCGGGTGCTGAAGGAGCTGGGCGACGAGGAGGTCCGCCGGCGGGCGGCGGACGGTTCGCTGGAGTCGCTCAAGGGCGTCGGCCCGAAGACCGCGCAGGTGGTGCGGGAGGCGCTGGCCGGTGAGGAGCCCGGCTATCTGCGCACGCTGGAGGGCGAGGACGCGGAGCGGCCCGCCGTGCGGGGCGGCGAGCGGCTGCGGGAGCTGCTGCGCGGCGACTGCCATCTGCATTCCGACTGGTCGGACGGCGGCAGCCCGATCGAGGAGATGGGCCGGGCCGCGGCGGCGCTGGGCCACGAGTGGGCGGCGCTGACCGATCATTCGCCGCGGCTGACGGTGGCGCGTGGTCTCACGGCCGAGCGGCTGCGCGAGCAGCTGGACGTGGTCGCGGAGCTGAACGAGACCTGGGCGCCCTTCCGGCTGCTGACCGGCATCGAGTGCGACATCCTCGAGGACGGCTCCCTCGACCAGGAGCCGGAGCTGCTGGACCGGCTCGACGTCGTGGTGGTGTCGGTGCACTCCAAGCTGCGGATGGACGCCCGGTCGATGACCCGGCGGATGGTGGCCGCCGTCCGTGACCCGCACTCCGACGTGCTCGGGCACTGCACGGGGCGGCTGGTGAGCGGGCGGGGGCGGCCCGAGTCGGAGTTCGACGCGGACGAGGTGTTCACGGCGTGCGCGGAGACCGGGACGGCCCTGGAGATCAACAGCAGGCCGGAGCGGCTCGACCCGCCGCGGCGGCTGCTGCGCCGGGCCGTGGACGCGGGGGTGCTGTTCTCCGTCGACACCGACGCGCACGCGCCGGGGCAGCTGGACTGGCAGATCAACGGGTGCGCGCGGGCGGAGGAGTGCGGGGTGCCGCCGGAGCGTGTGGTGACGACGTGGTCCCTTCCTGAGTTGCTGGCCTGGACCCGTGAGCGGCGGGTGCCGTCCGGAGTGGCGGGCGGCTGAGGTGGTACCCGGGCCGGCCGGAGAGGAAGGGACCGCACCCATGGACAGCGCCGAACGGGCGGCCGTGTTCGATGTCGACGGCACGCTGGTCGACACCAACCATCTGCACGTCGTGGCGTGGTGGGAGGCGTTGCGGCAGGCGGGCCACCAGGTGCCCATGCACGCCGTTCACCGGGCCGTGGGCCTGCCCTCCACCGACCTCGTCGCCCACCTGCTGGGCGACAGCCGCGACCAGGGCCAAGACGCCGGCATCAGCGCGGCCCACAAGGCGCTCTACGGGCAGTACGTCGACCGGCTGCCCGCGCTGCCGGGGGCCGGGCCGCTGCTGCGCCGGCTGCACCGGGAGGGCTGGGCGGTGGTGCTGGCCACCTCGGCGGGCGGCGCCGAACTGAGCGCGCTGCGCCGGGCCGTCGACGCGGACGACGCCATCACCGCCACGGCGAGCGCCGACGACGTCGACGAGGGCAAGCCGTCCCCCGAGCCGGTCGAGCACGCGCTGGAGCTGGCCGGGGTGCATGCCGAGCGGGCGGTCTTCGTCGGCGACACGGTGTGGGACATGCTCGCGGGCAGCCGCGCCGGGGTGCGCTGTGTGGGCCTGCTGTGCGGCGGCATCCCGCGCGCCGACCTGGAGGAGTCCGGCGCCGCCGCGGTCTACGCCGACCCGGCGCATCTGCTGTCCGCCCTCCGCGACAGTCCCCTGGCATGAGGCCGGCATGAGGCGACGTGAGACCGCCGCTCACGCGGATACCCGCAGCGCATGACGCGCGTGAGGAGTGCGGTGCGGCGGGCCGGGGTGTCTCTGCCCTTCCGCCGGGGGAAGGACGCGGGCACCCCGGCCGATGAGGGCCAGGGAGAGATCCGCGCGCTGGAGCAGGGGGTCCGCGGTGCGCGGCCCCTGGACGCGGTGGGGCGGGAGAGCCGGGCCGCCTGGGACGCCCTGCGCGCGGCCTGGAAGGGGCCCGGGCGGGAACGCGATCTGGTCGTCCAGTCGCTGAAGGCCGCCGCGGCCGCGGTGCTGGCGTGGCTGGTGGGCGGCGTATGGATGGGAGACCCGCTGGCGCTGATGGCGCCCTGGGTGGCCCTGGTGCTGGTGCAGGCGACCGTCTACAGCTCGCTGGTGCAGGGCGCGCGGCAGTTCGGGGCGATCTGCGTCGGCACCGTGCTGGCCTCGGCCGCACTGGCGCTCACCGGTGACACGACGGGCGCGCTGGCCCTGTCCGTCCCGGTGCTGATGCTGCTCGCGAACTGGTCCCGCTTCGGCGACCAGGGCATCTACGCGGCGACCACCGCCCTGTTCACCCTCACCGCGGGCTCCGTGAGCATGTCCGGCGTCGGGCACCGGGTGGGGCAGGCGGCGCTGGGCGCCGTCATCGGCCTCGCGGTCAACGCGCTCGTCCTGCCGCCGGTCCATCTGCGGGACGTACGGGAGAACCTGGCGGGCCTCGCCCGGGAGGCGGGCGACGTCCTGCGCACCGTCGCCGCCGATCTGCGCGAGGGCGAGTGGGACGCGGGGACCGCGGCCGGCTGGCTCAGCGCGTCGTCCCGGCTGGACAACCGCCTGGAGGCGCTGCGCTCGGCACGCCGGTGGAGCCAGGAGAGTCTGCGCCTGACCTACGGCCCGTTGCGGCGCCTGCACCGCGTGCCGCACGGGGGCGCGCTGCCGCCGGTGGACGAGGACGAGCGGTTCGGCCGCGTCACCGGGCACGTCACCGCGCTGACCCGGGCCCTGGCGGTGTCGGTGGACGACAGCCGGACGCCCGCCCCGCCCGAGGGCCCGGCCCTCCAGGCGTACGCGCGTCTGCTGGATCTGATCGGGGAGGCCTGCCACACCGAGGCGGACAGTCTGCTCGACGGCAGTGTGCGGCCCCGTCCGGACGAGGAGACCGAGGAGGCGATGCGGGAGCTGCACCAGGAGCTGCAGGAGAAGCTGCGCCGGCACGCCGGGGAGGGGGCCGCGCACACGGCGGTCCTGGGCACGCTGCTGCTCCAGGCGGAGAACCTGTGGGCCGAGACGATTCCCGCCGAGACCGTCCCGGACGACCGGGGGCGGTGACATCCGTGTGCCCCGGGTACTCGGTGACCGCTGGCGGAACCACGCGGCCGAGAGGAGCGGACGGTGAGCAGCAGAACGGGCAAGAGGATCGTCGTCACGGGCGCCACCGGCAATGTGGGGACCAGCGTGGTGCGCCTGCTCTCCGAGGATCCGGACGTCGCCTCCGTGCTGGGCCTGGCCCGGCGGATCCCCGAGTGGTCGCCGCCGAAGACGGACTGGTCCGCGGTCGATCTGGCCTTCGCGGAGTCCGACCTGGTGGAGCGGTTCACGGGTGCCGACGCGGTCGTCCATCTGGCCTGGGCGTTCCAGCCGACGCACGATCCCGCGAAGACCTGGCGCACCAATGTGCTCGGCAGTATGCGGGTGTTCGAGGCGGTGGCCGCCGCGGGGGTGCCGGCGCTGGTGCACGCCTCGTCGGTCGGCGCGTACTCGCCGGGTCCCAAGGACCGGACGGTGGACGAGTCGTGGCCGACGCACGGCTGGCCGGACGCCGCGTACTGCCGGGAGAAGGCCTATCTGGAGCGGGCGCTGGACACGTTCGAGCGTGATCATCCCGGGACGCGGGTGGTGCGGATGCGGCCCGCCTTCCTCTTCCAGCGGGAGTCCGCGAGTGAGCAGCGCCGGATCTTCGGCGGGCGTTTCCTGCCGGGCCAGTCCGCGCGTCCGGAGCTGCTGCCGTTCCTGCCCGACATCGCGGGGCTGCGGGTGCAGGCGCTGCACACGGACGACGCGGCGCTCGCGTACCGGCTGGCGGTGCACTCCGAGGTCCGGGGCGCGTTCAACCTGGCGGCCGAGCCGACGGTCGACGCGGAGCTCCTGGGCAGGATGTTCGGTGCCCGCCCGGTGCGGCTGCCGCGCACGGCGGCCCGTTCGGCGCTCGCCGCCGCCTGGGGCCTGCGTCTGCTGCCCGCCTCGCCGCATCTGTTCGACGCGGTGCTGCGGCTGCCCCTGATGGACTGCGCACGGGCGCGCAGGGAGCTCGGCTGGCGGCCGGAGCACACGGCGCCGGAGGTGCTGGAGCAGTTTCTGCAGGGCCTCCAGCAGGGTGCGGGCGCGCCGACGGAACCGATGCGGGGACACAAGGTGGGCTGACCTGGGGCCACGCCGTCTCCCACGCCCCGCCTTCTCCCGCACCCCGCACATGGCCGATGGCCGCGGCCGGCCCCCACGGTCGGCTGCGGCCATCGGCGTCCGAGGGCGCTCCGGGGCGGCTCAGTCGGCGGGCTCGTCCGGCACCGGGTGCTCGGGGTGCACCGTCCCCCGTTGCGGCGCCTCCCCCTGCCGGCCCGTCCCCGCCTCGTCCGTGCCGGGGACGTCGTCGGCGGGCTCGTCGGCGCCGTCCTTGCCGTTCTTCTCGTCCTCGCCGGTGCCCGTGAAGCGCGAGGCGACCTCCCACGGGTCCTCGCCGGTGTCGGCCTGCTGGTCCGGCATGTCCCGCGGGACGGGCTCACCGTTCTCGCCGGGTCCTTCGAGGCGGTGGTCGGTCACGACATACTCCTTTCGTGGTCCGGGCGTCACGCGAGTACCTCCGCCGTGACCTGCGAAACCTCAGCGTGGTGCCCGCTCCCGCAGCGCCGTGTGCCAGGCGGGGAGCGGAGGCTCCGGTGCGGGATGGGGACGCCGTCCGCCATGTGCGAAGAAGTCGGCGAGCGGCAGGATCGCGGCACCGACCGTGACCGCGTCGGGCCCGAGCCGGCCCAGTCCGACGGTCACCTTCCCGGCCGGGTGGCGCAGCGCGTACGCCAGGGCGTGGCGGCGTACGGCGGGCAGGAAGCGGGCGCCGAGGGCCAGGCCCGCCCAGCCGCCGATGAGGACGCGCTCGGGCTGGAAGAGGTTGATCAGGCCGGAGAGACCGGCGCCCAGGTACTCGGCGGTCTCCTCCAGGACGGCCAGCGCGACCGGGTCGGCCTCGCCGTCCCCGGGCGGGTACGCGGCGGCGAGCATCGCGGTGAGCGCGGACTCCTCGTCGGTGCCGTCCGGGACGCGGCCGCCCTTCTCACGCCAGCGGGCGAGCAGCGACTCGGCGCCCGCGTAGGCCTCCAGGCAGCCGAGCGCCCCGCAGCGGCAGCGACGGCCCCGGACCCGGACGGTCAGGTGCCCCCATTCGACGGCCCTGCCCTGCTCCGCCTCGGGGGTGACGAGGCTCGCGCCGACGCCGGAGCCGAAGAGGACCACCACGGCGTTGCGCGCGCCGCGTCCGGCGCCGAACCACATCTCGGCCTGGCCCAGCGTCTTGGCGCCGTTGTCGATGAAGTACGGGACGGTGTCCGGCAGCGGGGTCCCGGTGCGGAGCAGGGCCTCCAGCGGGACGGCGTCCCAGCCGATGGTCTGCCCGTGCACGAGCGCGCCGCCGTCGGGCGTGCGCTCGACGATGCCGGGGACGCCGATGCCGACGCCTAGGAGCCGTTCGGGCGCGAGGCCGGCGGTGTCGAGGACCTCGGCGATGCCCTGGCGGATGTGGGCGGCGACGACCTCGACCTCGTACCGCCCGCCGGCGAGCGGGCGCTCGACGCGGGCCAGTTCCGTGAGGGTGAGGTCGAACAGTTCGACACGCACCCGGGTCTCGCCGACGTCGACGCCGATCATGTGGCCGCTGCCGGGCGCGACGCGCAGCAGGGTGCGGGGGCGGCCGCCGTCGGAGTCGACACTGCCGGCCTCCTCGACCAGTCCGTCGGCGAGCAGGTCGGCGACGACGTTGCTGACGGAGCCGGAGCTCAGTCCGGTCGCCGGGCCGAGCGCGAAGCGGCTGAGCGGGCCGTCGAAGTAGAGCCGTTGCAGCACGGCCGTGCGGTTGGCCCGCCTGAGATCGCGTACCGTGCGCCCGTTGCGCCCCGCCATGTGGTTCCTTCCGCCCCTTGTTTCAGGCTGTGTGGTTGCCGCCGAGGAGTTCCTCGATCTCGTCCAGGGCCGCGAGGAGTTCCGGGGCGACCGCCTGCCGCACCCAGCGCATCTGGTCCTCGCCGGTCTCGCGCGGAACGGTCTCGGTGAGCATGATCAGGTACAGATAGGCGCGGTACAGGGCGAGGCGGAGACGGGCCGGGGTGTCGAAGTCGGCCCGGCCGCCGGACTCCCGGTAGCCCGACAGGAACGCCTCGTCCTCCTTGATGTCCCCCAGCAGCGCCAGGGAGACGAATTCGGCGAGGGGGTCGCCCCAGAACATGCGCTCCCCGTCGATGAGGCCGCCGACGCGGGCCGCTCCGTCCGAGCGGTCGACGAGGATGTTGCCCCGCCACAGGTCGAAGTGGACCAGGCACGGGACGGTGACCTCGTCGAGGGCGCCGTACGCGGAGCGGGCGGTACGGGCCACCGCGTCGGGCGGGAGCGGCAGCCAGGCCCCGTAGCGCCGGGCGTCGTCGAGGACGGCGTCGACCATGGCCGTGAACGCGGTCCGCCAGTCGGGGGCGAGCGGGCCGAGGGCGCCCGAGGGGTAGCCGAAGCCGGGGCCCGTCACACGGTGCAGACGGGCCGTCCGGCGTCCCAGTTCCGTACGCAGCGCGGTCTGTTCCGGGGCCGTGAGCGAGTCGTCCCAGGTGTCGCCGGGGCAGGCCGTCATCAGCAGGAAGTCGTCCCCGAGGGACACCAGCCGCGGCGCGGGAACCCCGGCGCGGGCGGCCGAGCGGTAGAACTCGGCCTCCGACACGAGCAGTCGGCGCTCGTGCCGGAGGCCGGGGACAGCGGCGGCGGGCGGGATCTTCAGCACGTAGCGGGTGCCGTCGGTGAGGCGGAGTTCCTCGACGGTGTTGTACGTGCCTCCGGTCAGCGGGCGGAGGTGGGCGAGGCCGCCGGGGTCCAGGCCCGCCCGCTCCAGGACGCGCCGGGCCCGTTCCCAGGAGTCCACCACCGTGCGCCCACCCCTCCCCTTCGGCTTCGGTCAGCCGGCCGCGTACACGTCCTCGACGTAACGCCCGTCCGCGACCAGCCCGTCGAGCCACTGCTCGGCGGCCTTCTCGTCCGTACCCGGTGTGTGCTTGCGGTACAGCGTACGGAACGCCTCGCGCACCCCGGGCGCCATCCGTGAACCGTCGCCGCAGACGTACACCCGCGCTCCGGACTCCAGCAGGCCCCAGACCTCCTCGGCCTCGGCGGCGACGCGGTGCTGCACGAACCGCACCTCGCCCTCGGGGGTCTCGCTGAAGGCGGGGCGCAGCGAGACGGCCCCGGCCGCGTCGGCGGCGCCCAGTTCGTCGGCGTGCATGAAGTCGGCGTCGGGTGCGTCGCAGCCGAAGTAGCAGACGGCGGGGGCGAGTTCGGTGCCCGCCGCGAGGGCGGCCGTGCGGTCGGCGATGGCGCCGCGGAACGGGGCGAGGCCGGTGCCCGCCGCGACCATGACGACGGGTGCGGATCCGCCGGTGGCGTCGATGCGGAAGGCCTCCCGGCACGGCTGCACGCGCGCGTAGATCGTGTCCCCGGGCTGGACCGTGTTGAGGTGGCCGGATCCGGTGCCCCGGTAGACGCCCTTGCCGGACCGGGCGGGCGCCTGCAGCAGCGAGACCATCAGGTCCACGTGGCCGAGGTCGACGGCGGGCGAGGAGGAGACGGAGTAGTGGCGGGGGCGCAGCGGGGTGAGGAGGTCGAGGAGCTGCGGCCAGTCCAGGGCGCCTCGCAGGGCCGGGTGGTCCTCGATGATCTCCACGAGGGTGCGCGGGTCGTCGGTGAGGGCGGCCAGGGCGATGCGCTCCGGCGGGCACGGGTTGGCCTCGGCGAGCACGGCGAGCTGCCCGGCGCTCGGGCGCTCCTGCAGCTCCACGTGGTGGGTGAGGAGCTGCCGTACCGTCACGGGCCGGTCGACGGCGATGCCGTCGCGGCGCGGGCGGGTGGCGCGGATGTCCAGGACGGTGTCGAGGTCGAGGCCGAGCGCGGTGGCGGTGCGGGTGACGAGGTCCGGGTCGTTGGCGGGCAGCACGGTGAGGTGGTCGGCCGTGCGGTAGGTGACGCCGTCGGGGAGCGCGACGCGCAGGAACCTCTTGCGGCGGGCGTAGCCGGGCGCGGTGAGGTCGTAGGCCTCGGTGACCTTCATGGGGACGAGTTCGTGCCGTGCGGCGAGGGCGTCCAGCGGGCCGCCGGTGAGGGTGCGGACCTCGTAGGCGACGGTGGGCTCGGGGTCCGGGGTCGTGGCGTCGGGGTCGCCGTACTGCCGCAGGAGGGCGGTGCGCAGGTCCGTCGTGAACTGCCGGACGGTGCCGGTGAGGTCGCCGGAGGCGTCGGCGGCGGCGCGGTCGAGCAGCCGGGTGGCGCCGGACTCCGCGAGCCGCTCGTCGATGCGGGTGGGGACGTGCTGGTAGGTGGCGGCCCAGTTGCGGTCGCCGACACCGAGGACGGCGTAGGTCACGCCGGACAGGTCGTGGTCCTCTTCGAGGCGGGCGGCGAAGGCGGTGGCGTCGTCGGTGGGGCGGCCGTTGTAGGAGGCGGCGGCGATGACGACGGGCCGGTCGGTGGGCAGGCCACCGGCGTAGGCGTCCAGGGCTGCCACCTGCGTCTCGCAGCCCACGGCGGCGGCCTCGTCGGCGAGCTGGGCGGCGAAGTCGCGGCAGGTGCCGTAGTTGCTGCCGTGCAGGAAGAGGGCGGCGGTGCCGGGGCGGACACGCGCGGGCAGGTCCTGTGGCTCGGCCGCGCCGGTGTCCTGGAGCGGGGCGGCGCCGGGCAGCGGCGTGTGGACGCGGTCGGCGGAGGTGCGCGGGGTGAGCGCGAGGGTGAAGCCCTCGGGCTTGAGGGTGAGGGTCTCCTTGACGTCGAGGCGGTAGTCGGCGTGGTCGCTCAGCCGGTAGCGGTGCACGAGCATGGCCAGCAGCATGGTCGCCTCGTGCAGCGCGAACTGGCGTCCGATGCAGGCGCGCTCGCCGGTGCCGAACGGCTTGAAGGCGTGCACCGGGCGCTCCGCCTCCGCCTCGGCGGTGAAGCGGGAGGGGTCGAACAGCTCCGGGTTGTCGCCCCAGACGGGCTGCCGGTGCAGCATCGGCGTGAGCACCAGGGCGGAGTCCCCGGCGCGCATCGGGATGCGGCCGCCGAGCAGCGTGTCCTCGCGGGCCTTCCGGGCGAACACGGCGGCGGTGGGCCAGAGCCGGAGCGCCTCGTTGAGGACCTGGCGGGTGTAGGTCAGCCGGCCGACCTCGTCGTACGTCGGCTCGACGTCCGCCGCGTCGCCCCACATCTCGTCGACCTCGCGCTGCACCATCTGGAGCGCGGTCGGGTGCTTGGCGAGGTAGTACATCGCGAAGGACATGGCGCCGGAGGTGGTCTCGTGCCCGGCGATGAGGAAGGTGATGACCTGGTTGCGGATGTTGGCCGTGTCGAGCGTGGTGCCGTCGGCCGGGTGCTCGGCGGTGAGCATCAGGCCGAGGAGGTCGTCGGCCTGGCTCTGGTCGGTGCCGGTGCGGGCGGCGATGACCTCGTCGACGACCTGGGCGAGATAGGCGGAGTCGTCGCGGAAGGCCGCGTCCTGCGCCGAGTAGTCCTGGCCCGGGACGCGGGCGAGGCGGGTCATGCTCCATTCCAGGCAGCGGACCATCGACTCGACGAAGGGGTGCGGCTCGGCCCGCTCGAAGGAGCCGAAGTCGTACCCGAAGCCGGCGAGACCGATGGTGTCGAGCGTCATGCGGGTCATGTCGCCGGGCACGTCGACGGGCTTGCCGGCACCGGCGTCGCGGTCCCAGGACGCGATGAGCCGCTGGGCCACCCGCAGCATCACGGGGTGGTACGTCCGCATCGAGCCCAGCGCGAAGGCGGGCATGAGGATGTCGTGCGCCTTGGCCCAGTTGGGCTCGTCGTTGTAGGCGGTGAACAGGCCGTCGGCGGCGAACTCGCGGACGTTCTCCAGACCGGGCCCGATGTGCTTGGCGAACCGCTGCTCGTCAGCGAGGTCGGCGACCAGGTCCAGGTCGCCCACGAACAGGGTGTCCCGCCCGTACAGCCGCCGGACGAACGCGGAACCGTGCTCGCGCATCAGATCCATGGCCTGCTGGATGGGCGAGGGGCCGGGTCCGGTGGCGGTGATGTCGGCGACGGGGATGTCGTCGAGGGTGTCTGCGGTGCGGGAGGTCTGTCCGGTGGGGGGCATGACGCGGCAACTGCCTTTCGCGGTACGGAAGTACTGCGATCCAGCGTGATCCACGGGGCCCGGCGGGCAGTGCCGTACCCCTACATGATTGTGTAGTGCAAGCAGATGCGTCGCTCTTGCGCGGGAGCGACCCGGCGTGGCAGGAGACGCTCATGGACCTGTCCCGGCACGAGGCCGTGACCTGGCGCAACCGCGCCCTGCTCCTCTTCGACCGGGTCGCGATGCCGGTCGCGGTGTGCGATGTGTACGGCGCGGTCCTGCTCGCGAACCCGGCGATGGCGGCGGAGTGCGGTACGACGCCGGGGCGGCTGCGCGGCCGTGATGTGCTGGAGCTGTTCCGGCCGCGGGAGGCGACGCAGGTGGAGCGGATCGCCGAGGCGCTGCGGCTGCGGCACCGCTCGCGGTACCAGGTGTCGGTGCGCTGGCAGGCACCCGGCGGGGCGGAGCGGTACGGGGAGCTGACGGCGGACCCGGTGAGCGACACGGTGGAGGAGACGCCCGCGCTGCTGGTGATGCTGCGGGTGGACGGCGAGCACGAGGCCGCGAGCACTCCGCCGGCCGAGCGGGTCACCCCGGCGGAGGCCCGCATCCTGGCCCTCCTGGCCGCGGGCGCCACCACGGCCCGGGCCGCCCGCGAGACCGGCCTCACCACCGACGGCGTGACGTATCACCTGCGCCGTCTGTCCTCCCGCTGGCAGGCCGCCAACCGCACGGAACTGGTGGCCCGCGCCTACGCCCTGGGAGTGCTGGCCGCCGGGGTGTGGCCGCCGGAGCCGGGGTGAGACCGCCTTCCGGAAATCCACTCGCCCCGTTCGTCGCGGCTGTCTAACCTGACCTGGCCCGCAAAACCTAGGACCCCTAGGTTTGGCCGAAGAGAAGCAGGAGCCCTCCCATGAAGCCGCTCACCGAGCAGGACATCCGCAGCTCGTTCATCAACTGCTCCAAGGGAGAGGCCAAGCGTCTGGCCGTCCCCCGGGATCTCGGGGAACGCCCCTGGGACGATCTCGACTTTCTCGGGTGGCGGGATCCGGGAGCGCCCGATCGGAGCTATTTGGTGACCGAGCGGGACGGCCGTCTCGTCGGGGTGACGATGCGGTTCCAGGCCGCGCAGCGGGCATCCCTCCAGCGCAGCATGTGTTCGCTGTGCCTGACGACCCACCCTCGGGGCGGTGTCTCGCTGATGACCGCGCGGAAGGCGGGGGCGGCCGGGCGTGAGGGGAACTCCGTCGGGGTGTACATGTGCACCGACCTCGCCTGTTCCCTCTACGTACGCGGGAAGAAGACGCCGGAGAGCGGCTCCCGCCTCGAGGAGAGCCTCACCCTCGCGGAGCAGATCGAGCGGACCACGGAAGGGCTGGCCGCCTTCCTCGACAAGGTGCACGCCTGAGCGTCCACGGTCGCCCCTGTTTTCCCTCGGCGCTAACGTCCTTCATGGATGCGTTCGATGCGCCACGCGAAGGGGAACGGCCCGAGGATGCGAGAGGTACGTGAGTGGAGGGCGCACGCCACTCGGATCATGCACAAGCGCCGGGATCCCGTGGTCGTCCAGACGTTCCGGTCCGCGACGGCGGCGACGATCGCGTACGCCATCGCGCTCCGGCTGAGCCCCGAACCGACGGCCCCACCTCTCACCGCTCCCCTGACCGCCCTGCTGGTCGTCCAGGTGACGCTGTACGCCACGCTCACCAACGGCTTCCGCCGGGTGAACGCCGTGGTCACGGGAGTCCTCGTCGCCATCGCGTTCAGCCTGCTGGTGGGGCTGACCTGGTGGAGCCTGGCGATGCTCCTCGTGGCCGCGCTGGTCGTGGGGCGGCTGGTCAAGGTGGAGGAGTACGTCCCCGAGGTGGCGATCAGCGCGATGCTGGTCCTCGGGGTCACCACCGTCGGGAACACCGCCTGGGCCCGGGTGGTGGAGACGCTCATCGGCGCGAGCGTCGGACTCGCCTGCAATCTGCTGCTGGCCCCGCCGGTGTGGGTGGAGGAGGCGGGCGAGTCGATCGACGGTCTGGCGCGCCGGCTGCGGCAGCTGATGCTGCGCATGGGCGAGGAGGCCGCCGGCGGTACGCCCGTGGACCGCGCGGCGGAGCAGTTGCACGAGGCGCGACGCCTGGACCACGACATCATCGAGGTGGATACCGCCCTGAGGCGGGCCGAGGACAGTCTGCGGCTGAATCCGCGTGTACAGGACAGCGTGCTGCACCGGGTGGTGATGCGCACCGGCCTGGACACGCTGGAGATCTGCACGGTCGTCCTGCGCGTGCTCGCGCGCTCCCTCACCGATCTCGCCAAGGAGCGCGAACCCGAGCCGCTGTTCGAGCCCGAGACGGGCGCCGCCCTGGAGCAGTTGCTGTCCGAGATCGCCGATGCCGTGGTGAGCTTCGCGGTGCTGGTCACCACGCACCTCAGCACGAGCGCCGAGTCGGCCGAGGAACGCCTCGCCGCGGAGCTGCACACCGCGGCGGGCACTCGCGACAAGCTGGGCCTGCTGCTGCGCGAGGAGGCCGAGCGCGGCCCCGGGCACTGGCAGCTTCCCGGCGCCGTCCTGACGGAGGTCAACCGCATCCTCGACGAACTCGACACCGAGCACCGCACCCGGCGCCTGTTCGAGGAGCTGGACCGCGTGTCGCGCGAACAGCGCGCGCGGATGCCCCGGCTGACGCGCCTGCGTGAGCGGCTGGGCGTCACGGAAGAGCTGTGGCGCAACCGCGCCGGGTTCGACGCGCGTTCCCACTGACAGTCGGCACCGCGCGTTGCGTCCCGCGCAACGCGTGGTGCCGTTGTTGCACCCGGTGGGTGATCCACGCGAAGGTGGCTGTCGCGACGGGGACGAGTGACGACCTGAGGGGCGACATGGGCAGTGATGGCTGGAGCAGGCGCCGGTTCGTCGGCGCGCTGGCCGGAGGTTCCGCCGCGGCGGCGCTCCCGGCCTGTGACAAGGCGCCCGCGCCCTCGGCCTCGACGACTCCGTCGGCCCCCGAGCCGAGCACGTCCGCGCAGGCCCGGCGACCTTCGGGACCACGCCCCCTCTACCTCGGCACCTACACCTCCGTGGAAGGCGGCGGGAAGGGCATCGGCCTCGCGACCTACGACGCGCGGACGGGCCGGATCACCGCCGCGGGCACCGTCACGGGCGTCGGCGACCCGTCGTATCTCGCGGTCCACCCGGACCGTCGCACGCTGTACGCGGTGGACGAGCGCGAGGACGGTGCCGTGACCGCCGTCCGGCTGTCCGACCGGAAGGTGCTGGGCAGCCGGAGCACCGGGGGCGCGGCTCCCTGCCATCTGTCGGTGCATCCGGGCGGGCGCTGGCTGTTCAGCGCGAACTACGGCTCGGGCAGTGTGGCCGTGCATCCGATCGACTCCTCGGGAGCCCTCGGCGAGCGCACCGACCTCGTACGGCACTCCACTCCGCCGCCCGGTCCGGGCCAGGACGGGCCGCACGCCCACCAGATCTTCACCAGCCCCGACGGGCGGCATGTGCTCGCCGTCGACCTCGGCACGGACACCGTGTACACGTACCGGCTCGACGAGAAGGCCGGAACGCTCAGCGAGGTGTCGCAGGCGAAGACCCGGCCGGGTGCCGGGCCGCGGCACCTCACGTTCCACCCCGGCGGCCGGTACGCCTACCTCGCCGACGAGGTCGACAACACGGTGGCGGTCTGCTCGTACGACCCGGCCTCGGGGCGCGTGCGCGTCGGCGAGCCGCAGTCCACGGGCACGGGTTCGGGCACGAGCTATCCGGCGCAGCTCCTGGTGACCGCGAACGGCCGGTTCGCCTATCTGGCCAACCGCGGCGCCAACAGCCTCACGCGCTACGCGGTCGAGGCGGACGGTGCCCGGCTCCGACTGCTGGACACCGTGCCGGTGGACGGGGACTTCCCCCGCCAGGTCGCCTTCTCGCCGGAGGGCACGCTGCTGTTCGCGGCGAACCAGAAGTCCTCCGCCGTCACCGTCTTCCACGTGGACGAGACGAACGGTGCGCTGCGGCGCGCCGGCGAACCGTTTCCCTCACCCGTCGCCGTCTGTGCGCTGCCGCTGTAGGGCCCGCGGGCAGGACGCCGCGCTCGCCTGTGTGAGCAGGACGTGCATGCGCTCGGTGAGCTGTGCGACGTCGTCGGCGGGCGCGTGGAACGCCAGGCGTACGTCGCCGTGGGCGCGGGCCCGCTCGATGCGCAGCGTCAGTCCGTGCCGGTCCACGGCGAGCGGCTGGACGCGGACCGCGCCGTGCAGGCTGTCGTGCTCCACGAGCCGGGTGAGCCGCTCGACCGCGTCGGCGTGGCAGTCGGCGAGGTGCGTCAGCAGCCGGGCCTCGGCCGTGGTGAGCGGGTCGGGCACGGCGGCGGCGAACTCGTCGAGGTCCACGACCACGGCGCCGGACGCCTGGCGCAGCACGACACGGGTGGGCCTGAAGGCCAGCTGCCCCTCCTCCACGCTGAACCAGCCCGCGAGCCACAGCCGGGCCCGGATCCGGCCGCGCACGGGGACGGGGGCCACATCGGCGAACTCCAGCACCGCGGACGGCTCGCCGCGGGGCGCGCAGATCGCCGCCGCCAGCAGGGCGCTGTCCTCCGGCACGGTCACGAGTACCCTGCCGTCCTCGGTCACCGTGTGCGCGCCGACCAGCTCCTCGCGCGTGCCCTCCGCGGTCACCGAGCAAGACCACGCGGCGGCGAGCACCGAGCGCGCCCGCTCCGCCGCGGCAGGGGCCGCCGTCCAGCTTTGGCTGTCGTCACCCATCCCGAACCTCCTTAGGTAAGCCTTGCCTAACCTACCGAAGATCCGGGTGTGAGCCAACCACGTCACGTGATCTTTACGAGGCCTTTCAGGGAGTGAGCACACCCAGCAGGGCGCGGGCGCACAGTTCGCGCACCTGCTCCCGGCCCAACTCCGCGTCGCGCAGCCACTCCAGACAGACGGCCGTGGTGAACGCCAGCCAGCCGCGCACGGCGAGCCGCACCTCCGGCCGCTCCTCGAAGGCCGGGCCGAACTCGGGGTCCGCCGCGAGGGCGGCGAGGATCTGCCGCTCCTGCGCGGCCAGGGCCCGCTGATAGACCCGCCGCACCGCCTGGTCCCCGGCCGCGTCCGCGCGGTGGAAGGCGCGATAGCCGTGCGCGTGGGCCTGTACGTACTCCAGGAACGTGTCGAGACCGGCCGCGAGTTGCTCACGCACGGGGATGCCCGGAACCGCCGCCGTCATGCGCAGCATCCGCTCGCTCTCGCGCTCCACGACCGCCGCGAAGAAGTCCCGCTTGGTCGGGAAGTAGTGGTACAGCAGCCCCCGCGACACCCCGGCGATCTCGGCGACCTGCTCGATCCACACGTCGTCGTACGGGCTCTCCGAGAACAGCCGGGCCCCGACCGACAGGAGCTGCTCCCGGCGCTCCTCGGTGCTGAGCCGGCGGCGGACGCGCCCGCTCTGGTTCGCGGCCATGCCGGCACTTTACTTGACGCCGGTTCAACAACGGGATCAGACTGAACCCGCGCTATTGAACCCACGTACAACACGTGCGAACCGGTCGCCGGATCAAGGGAGATCGCGTCATGACGGAGGCGCCGATACGGGCCGTAGGGCCCAAGGGGTTCCGGAGTGCCGAGCTGGGCTGGCCCGAGCTGGAGCGCATTCCGCATCCGCCGCGCCGGATCCCGCTGCTCGGTGACGTGGTGGGCGTGAACCGGCGCACTCCCCTGCAGGACTCCCTGCGGTACGCCCGGCAGCTCGGGCCGGTGTTCCGCCGCAAGGCCTTCGGCAAGGAGTTCGTGTTCGTGTGGGGCGCCCGGGAGGCGGCCGACTTCGCGGACGAGTCACGGTTCGCCAAGCACGTGGGGCTCGGCATCGCCAATCTGCGGCCCGTCGCCGGGGACGGCCTGTTCACGGCGTACAACCACGAGCCGAACTGGCAGTTGGCGCACGATGTGCTGGCCCCGGGGTTCAGCCGCGAGGCCATGGCCGGCTACCACCCGATGATGCTGGACGTCGCGCGGCGGCTGACGGAGCACTGGGACCGGGCTGCGGCGACGGGCCGCTCGGTGGACGTGCCTGGCGACATGACGAAGCTGACGCTGGAGACGATCGCCCGGACCGGCTTCGGGCACGACTTCGGGTCCTTCGAGCGCTCCCGGCCGCACCCCTTCGTGACCGCGATGATCGGCACGCTGACCTACGCGCAGCGGCTCAACACCGTGCCCTTCCCGCTGGCCCCGCTGCTGCTGCGGAGCGCGAGCCGCCGCAACGCGGCCGACATCGCCCACCTCAACCGCACGGTCGACGAGCTGGTCCGGGCCCGGCGCGCGACCGGCGGCGGCGACGGCGACCTGCTGGACAGGATGCTGGAGACGGCCCACCCGGAGACCGGGGAGCGGCTCGCGCCGGAGAACGTCCGCCGGCAGGTGATCACCTTCCTCGTCGCGGGCCACGAGACCACCTCCGGCGCGCTCTCCTTCGCCCTGCACTACCTCTCCCGGCACCCCGAGGCCGCGGCCCGGGCCCGCGCCGAGGTGGACCGGGTGTGGGGCGACACGGCGGAACCGGCCTACGAGCAGGTGGCCAGGCTGCGTTACCTGCGGCGGGTGCTGGACGAGTCGCTGCGGCTGTGGCCCACGGCGCCCGCCTTCGCCCGGGAGGCACGCGAGGACACCGTGCTGGCCGGGGAGCACCCCATGCGGCGCGGGGCGTGGGCGCTGGTGCTGACGCCGATGCTGCACCGGGACCCCGAGGTGTGGGGCACGGACGCCGAGCGGTTCGACCCGGACCGCTTCGACGCAGGGGCCGTGCGGTCCCGGGCCCCGCACACCTTCAAGCCGTTCGGGACCGGGGCGCGGGCGTGCATCGGGCGCCAGTTCGCGCTGCACGAGGCGACGTTGGTCCTCGGCCTGCTGCTGCGCCGCTACGAGCTGCGGCCCGACCCGGCCTACCGGCTGCGCGTCACGGAACGGCTGACGCTGATGCCGGAGGGTCTGCGGCTGCACCCGGAGCGCCGGACCCCGGTGCGGGAGGCGGCCTCAGACCTGCGCTGTCCAGTGCCCGGGCCGGGTGACTGACTCCGGCAGCAGGGTCCCGGCACTCCCCCGGGCCGCGTTCAGCTGCGGCTGGGTGAGGAAGAACGCCCCGGTCAGGTCGGCGTCGGTGAGGTCAGCGTCGCGCAGGTCGGCGCCGATCAGGTCCGCGCCCCTGAGGTCCGCTCCGGTGAGGTCGGCGGCGATGAGGTAGGCGCCGCGCAGGTTGGCCCCGCGCAGGTCGGCGCCCTTGAGGCGGGCCCCCATGAGGTCCGCGCCCCGGCGGTTCTTCTTCTTGGCGCCCTTGGTGCCGGCCCTGGCCAGCTCGCTCGTCCTCAGCAGCAGGACGTTGATCTCCTGACGGTGCGCCGCCACGTCCAGCTCGGCGAGTTCCTCGGGGGTCCCGTCGGTGAGCGCCTCGGTCTTCTCCAGGGCCGTGCGCAGATCCGCGTGGACCGGCCGGGCCGCGGGCAGGGCGAGCGCCTCGGTCAGGTACCACAGCAGCTCGTGCAGCTGCCGGACGACCGGGAACACGTCGAACATACGGCGGGCGTGGTCCGGAGGCCCGGACCTCCAGCCCTGCCCGCCGAAGGTGATCTGCGAGACCTGCTGCCCGGCGCCGAAGCAGTCATAGACGGTGCAGCCGGTGAACCCTTTCTGCCGCAGTCCGGCGTGGATCCCGCAGCGGTGGTCGTCCTGGAGGTTGCGGCAGGGCGTTCCGGCGTCCTTGTCGACCGCGAAGTCGGCCGATCGCGCGAAGGGCAGGGCGACACAGCACAGCCCGAAACACCGCTCGCAGTCACCGCGCAGTTCCGCTCGCGCGGCTTGAAGATCTCGCATGACGTTCAGCATACGAAACGATGAACGCCGGTCAGCCCGTGAGTCCGGGCACCTCCAGACGCTCCAGCCGCTCCGGGTCGGCCAGGATGTACATGCCGGTGATCCGGCCGTCGGCGATCGTGACCCCCATGACCGACAGCACCCGTCCCTCGGGCGCGTGGACGAGGCCGACCGAGCCGTTGACCAGCACCAGCCGCGCGGACGTCGCGTACCGGGCGAACATGAGCGCCTGCTCCGCCACCGTCTTCGCGCCCTGGACGGCCTTGGAAGCGGCCGCGCCCCGTACGAGGGCTCCCGAGTCGGCGCGCAGCACCACATCCGGGTGCAGCAGCGCGAGCAGCGCCTCGAAGTCGCCGCCGCGCGAGGCGGCCAGGAAGGCGTCGAGCACCTCCTTCTGCCGGCCGAGGTCCGGCTCGGCCGACGGGGTGGCGCCGCGTACCCGGCGCCGGGCGCGGCTCGCCAGTTGCCGGGTCGCCGCCGGGCTGCGCTCCACGACCGGGGCGATGTCGTCGAACGGCACGGCGAACATGTCGTGCAGCACGAACGCCAGCCGCTCGGCGGGCTCCAGGTTCTCCAGGACGACCAGCAGGGCCAGGCCGACCGAGTCGGCCTGCATGACCTCCTCCGCCGGGTCGAGGTGCGTGAGGGGCCTGAGCACCGGGTCCGGGACGAAGGCGTCGCCCATCGGCTCCTCGCGGCGTGCGGTGCGCGAGCGCAGCAGGTCGAGGCAGACGCGGCCGGTCACCGTGGTGAGCCAGCCGCCGAGGTTCTGGATGTCGTCCGGGTCGGTACGGCTCAGCCGCAGCCAGGCCTCCTGGACGGCGTCCTCCGCCTCGGTCAGCGAACCCAGCATGCGGTACGCGACCGCTCTGAGGTGCCCACGGTGCTCCTCGAACCGGTCGGCCAGTTCCACGCTGCCTGTCATGGTCTCCCCCGTCGTACGTCAGTCGTGCGTCAGTCGTGCGTCACGTCATCTGCTGAACAGTTCGAACGCCACCGCGGGCCTGCCCCCGAACCGCTCGCCCGTGGCCTCGGCGTGCTGGGTCAGGAAGCCGCGGACGTACGTCTCCGGGTCCTGGTCGGTCAGCACCTCGATATAGGTGCGGTGTTCGAGCAGCGAGGCCACCGCGCGCTCCAGGCCGGGCGTCGCGTCGACGGCGTGGGTGGGGGTGCTGGAACCGGCGACGGCGACCCAGCGCACTCCGTCCCACGGCTCCAGACCCTGCTCGACGAGTTCCGGGAAGATCCACCGGTTGCCCGCGTCGCCGGCCGCGTCGAGCGTGGCGCGGCCGACGGCGACATGGTCCGGGGTGTTCCAGGCGACGCCGCCCCAGGTGTCCCGGTGGTTGAGGGTGATGACCAGCTCGGGCCGGTGCCTGCGGATGGCGGCGGCGATGTCGCGGCGCAGGGCGGTGCCGTACTCGATGACGCCGTCCTTGTGGTCGAGGAACTCCACGGTCGAGACGCCGACCACCGCCGCGCTCGCCCGCTGCTCGCGCTCCCGCAGCGGGCCGCACTTCTGCGGCTCCAGCGTGTCGATGCCCGCCTCGCCCCGGGTCGCCAGCACATAGGCGACCTCGCGGCCCCCGTCGGTCCAGGCCGCGATCGCCGCCGAGCAGCCGTACTCGAGGTCGTCCGGGTGGGCCACGACCGCGAGGGCACGCCGCCAGTCGTCGGGCATGGGCTGGAGTTGAGTGGTCGTCATGTCCGCAGACTAGTCCGGGGACCCGTCTCAGGCCTCGTCACGCGCCATGGCCAGCAGCCGGTCGAGGACGCGGGGGCCGCCGGTGCGCACGCCGTCGTGCTCGAACTCGTCCGTGATCCAGGTGCGCAGACCGCGGATCGTGCGGGCGGTGCGCAGGGAGTGGTCCGTGTCGACGTACATGTCGTCGTGGTAGACGGCCGCGACGACCGGCACCCTGTTGGCGGCCAGGCGGGCCGGGTCGTACAGGGGTGTCCAGTCGGTGCGGGCGGCGAGCAGGTCGGCGGTCTCGCGCAGGGGGCGCAGGGCCGGGTCGCAGTCGAACATCCAGGGGTGGATCGACTCGCCGGTGAACAGCAGCGGCTCGTCACCCGCGAGTGCCTTGGCGGCGTCGAACTGCGGGAACTCGGCGCGGACCCGCTCGGCCGACCAGGCGGTGGGCCGGCCGTCCTGGCCGTAGATCGACTCGTGGACGAGGGCGTACAGCGGGTGGCGGGCGTAGGACAGCATGCCCTGCACCTGCTCCTGGAAGGTGTCGGACAGGGTGAAGCCCTGCGGGGTGCGGACGAAGGCGTCCTCCAGGAGGTAGTGGAGGCGGTGGGTGCCGTCGCCGGTGCCGAGGAGGATGCCGAGGGACTGGAACGCCTCGACGGTGAGCCGGTAGCCGTTCGGCAGGACCACGTCGTGGGTCAGCAGGTGGTCGGCGATCCGACGGGCGCGTTCGGCGTCCTGCGGGTAGCGGGCGTAGTGGGCGACGACCTTGCGCTCGATACGCGGGAAGGCGGCCCGGTAGACGTCGTCGGCGTGGGCGTCCAGGGCGGGCAGCCCGCCGGTGAGCACGGCGGTGGCCAGGCCCTCGGGGGCGAGGGACAGGTAGCTGGTGGCGCAGAAGCCGCCGAAGCTCTGGCCGAGGACGGTCCAGGGCGCGCCGCCCGTGACCAGCGGGCGGATGGCCTCGCAGTCGCGGACGATCGAGTCGGCGCGGAAGCGGGTGAGGTAGTCGGCCTGCTCGGCGGGGCCGCCGCGCAGCGGGAGCGTCTGCCGGTTGGCGGGCGTGGAGTGGCCGGTGCCGCGCTGGTCGAGGAGCAGGACGCGGAACTCCTTCAGCGCCCTGCCCAGCCAGCCGGGCCTGCCGACGGAGCGGTCCGCGCCGAAGCCGGGGCCGCCCTGCAGATACAGCAGCCAGGGCAGCTCCTGGTGGGCCTTGTCGCTCGCCACGACCTCGCGGGCGTACAGCTCGATCGTGTCGCCCTCGGGGCGGTCGTGGTCGAGGGGGACGGTGAAGCGGCGGTCGGTGAGGACGACTCCGGGCTGGCGGTAGCTGACGGTCAACAGGGCTCCCGGGACGGACGGACTTTCGGACCGCGTCCCAGTTCATCACAGGGAACGTCCGTGGGTGGGCCCTTCGGATCATGAAACCTTGCTGAACGGCCGTTCAGGCTCGGTGGGCTCGGTGGGCTCGGTGCGCTCTGTGGGCTCAGCGCGCGGACAGGCTGGAGCGGCGGACCACCAGCTCCGGCTGGAGGACGACCCGGCGGTGCTCGTGCGGCTTCACCGCGCCCTCCGCCTCCGTCTCCTCCAGAAGCAGATCGGCCGCCATGGCGCCCATGGTGACGGCGGGCTGCCGTACGGAGGTGAGCGGGACGGCAGCGGCGGCCGCGAACTCGATGTCGTCGTAGCCGACGATGGCGAGGTCGTCGGGGACGCCCACGCCCGCCGCGTACATGGCCTGCAGCACGCCGAGCGCGAGCAGGTCGTTGGCGCAGAACACGGCGGTCGGCCGGTCGGCGAGGCCGAGCAGCCGGGCCCCCGCGTCACGGCCCGCGGCGACGTCCAGCCGTTCGGTGGGCAGCTCGCGCAGCGCGTCGGGTCCGAGCCCGGCCTCGGCGAGCGCCTCCAGGGCGCCGGTGCGCCGGTCGCGGACCTGGTTGAGGCCGGGCGGGCCGCTGACATAGGCGATCGAGCGGTGCCCGGCGTCGACGAGATGGCGTACGGCCAGGGCGCCGCCCGCCACATCGTCGACGGAGACCGAGCACTCCGTGGTGCCCTCGGCCACCCGGTCGACCAGGACGAACGGGATGCCGTGCCGGCGGAACGTCTCGATGTTGCGGCCCGTGGCGTCGGCGGGGGTGAGCAGCACGCCGCGCACCCGCTGCTCGGCGAAGAGCGACAGATAGTCGGCCTCCTCGCCGGGGTTCTGGGCGCTGTTGCAGACCATCACGCCGAGTCCGGCCTGACGGGCGGCGCGCTCGGCGCCGCGGGCCACGTCGACGAAGAAGGGGTTGCCCATGTCGAGGACGAGCAGCCCCATGATGCGGCTGCGGCCCGCGCGCAGTTGCCGAGCGGACTCGCTGCGGACGTAGCCGAGCCGGTCTATCGCGGACTGCACGCGGGCCCGGGTCTCGGTCGCGACCGTGTCCGGGCGGTTGATCACGTTCGACACCGTGCCGACGGAGACTCCGGCGGCACGGGCGACGTCCTTGATACCCACCGACTGGGACATCGGGCAGGGACCTCCAGAAGGGGCGAAAGAGGGGGCGGCGGCCGGGGCGGCTTCACATTACCGGCATGCCGCCCCGGCGACCGGGTCCGGTCAGGCGGGCAGCCGGAAGTCGATGACGTGCAGCGCCGAGGGCGTCGTACCGCTGGATTTCTCCTGGTACATGAAGGACAGCACCCCGTCCTGCGCGACCCGTGTCTCGTCGATGACGACCTCGCCGAAGGCGTTGAGGCCGTTGCCGTCGAACAGGATCCTCCAGTCGGTGTACCCGGAGGCAGCCGAAGCCCCGGCGATCCGGCCGAAGGGGAAGACCGCGTACGCGTTGTCGTACTTGTCCAGGATCAGCTTGGTGCGCTGGCTGGAGTTCAGCGGGACCGGGATCTCGGTCTTCTGCCAGGTGCCCGAGGCGTTTCTGCGGACGTGGAAGGCGCGCCCGTTGGCGGTCCGATTCGCGACATAGTTCGTGGTGCACTGCCCGAAGCGGCCGGGGACGTAGGAGATGATCGCGTGCGGCCGTCCGGCGGAGTCGGTGAACTGGCTCTCCTGGTTCATCAGGGAGTGGTCCGCGTTGAGCGGGTCGACGACCAGGCCGGTGTCGTTCACGGACACCTTGTCGGAGCCGCCGGTGGTGCCGACGACGGTGCCGGCGTTGTTGCGCCAGGTGCGGCCCCGGTCGTCGGAGTAGACGTAGCCGGTGTCGTGGTTGCTGATGCCGCCGCCGTTGCACATCACCGCGCCGTTCTGCTCACGCCAGGTGAAGAAGGAGTGCAGCCGCCCGTTCCGGTCGTAGTCGATGCCGTGCAGGTACATGTTCCGGGCGGTCGAGGAGCCGTGCTCGCTGGAGTACGTACCCGTGGAGCTGGACCATTCGCCGAGGTTGGTCCACTGGGTGCCGTCGTACTCGGCGAGCGCGTTGCGGCCGTTGCCGGAGACGGCGACGCGGTAGCTCAGCTGGAGCTTGCCGTCGGGTGTGGAGACGAACTGCGGGTAGGTGAACTGCGAGGTCAGCGCCAGGCCGTCGAGAGTGGACTGCGGCGCCCCGAAACGGGCGGCGGTCCAGCTCAGCCCGCCGGGGTTGTCCATGAGCCCGGCGACGGACTTGACGTAGGTGAAGCCGTCGCTGTGGGAGTCCATGTTGAGGTGCAGCCGGCCGTCGACCTTGGAGACGCCCATGGAGATGACGTTGTGGGAGTCGTTGTACCGCAGGGTGTGCCCGACCTTCACGGTGGACCAGGTGCTCGACCCGAGGGCGCGGCGGCCGACGACGGCGTTGCGGTCGGCGGTGTACCAGACGGCGTACTGGTAGCCCTTGTAGGTCAGCAGGCCGTTCTTCTGGAACGCGTTGTTGTTGACCAGCCCGTCGTACGACACGAAGAAGACGGCCTGGCCGTCGAGCGTGGTGGTGCCGGTCCGGGTCACGGAGGGGCCGGGGTCAGCGGCCCGGGCGGTGCCGGAGGCGAGGGCGGGGGTCACCACGGCTCCGGCGAGGGCGGCGGCCAGCAGCGTACGTCTGTGCATCTCATGGACTCCATCGTCATACGAGGTGGAACACTTCCGTCAGCGGTTTCATGGCCTCGTCGGGCCGGGCGCCGTCCAGCGACTCGAAGAACGGCGCCATCTCCGCCTGCCAGCGGGCGTTGACGTCGGTGGCTTCCATTCCGGCCAGGGCGGCTGCGAAGTCCTCGGTCTCCAGGTAGCCGACGAGCAGCCCGTCCTCGCGCAGGAACAGCGAGTAGTTGTGCCAGCCGGTGTCGCTGAGCGCCTGGCGCATCTCGGGCCACACGGTGGCGTGCCGCTCGCGGTACTCGTCGAGGCGGTCCGCCCTGACCTTCAGCAGGAAGCACACGCGCTGCATCAACAGATCTCCAGGGACTAGAAGTTGAACTGGTCGATGTTCTCGGCGTCGAAGACGGTCGGCTTGCCGAGGCTGATCACGCCGTCCTTGCCGATGGTGTACTCGCCCATGGAACCGGCCTTGAAGGTCTCGCCCTCCTTGCCGGTGATCTGCCCGGAGGACAGGGCGACAGCGGTACGGGCGGCCAGCTCGCCGAGCTTGGCCGGGTCCCACAGCTCGAACGCCTCGACGGTGCCGTTCTTGACGTACTTGCGCATGTCGTTGGGGGTGCCGAGGCCGGTCAGCTTGACCTTGCCCTTGTACTTGGAGCCCGACAGGTACTGGGCGGCGGCCTTGATGCCGACGGTGGTCGGGGAGATGATCCCCTTCAGGTTCGGGTACTCCTGGAGCAGGCCCTGGGTCTGCTGGAAGGACTGCTGGGCGTCGTCGTTGCCGTACGCGGTCTTCACCAGCTTCATGTTCTTGTACTCGGGCTTCTTCAGCTCGTCCTTCATGAAGTCGATCCAGGTGTTCTGGTTCGTCGCCGTCTGCGCGGCGGACAGGATCGCGATCTCGCCCTTGTAGTCGAGCTGCTTGGCGAGCAGCTGCACCTCGGTACGGCCCAGGTCCTCGGCGGAGGCCTGCGACACGAAGGCGTTGCGGCAGCCGGCCGTGGTGTCGGAGTCGTAGGTGACGACCTTGATGCCGTTCTTCATGGCCTGCTTGAGCGCGGTGCACAGCGCGCCCGGGTCCTGCGCGGAGACGGCCATCGCGTCGACCTGCTGCTGGGTGAGCGTGTTGACGTAGCTGACCTGCCCGGCGGTGTCGGTGGCGCTGGACGGCCCGACCTCCTTGTAGCTGGAGCCGAGCTCCTTCAGCGCCTTCTCGCCGCCCTTGTCGGCGGAGGTGAAGTACGGGTTGTTGACCTGCTTGGGCAGGAACCCGACGGTGAGCCCCTTCTTGGTGGCCGCGTTCGGATCGGCCTTACCGGCGGTGGCGGCGGACGCCCCTTCGTCCGCCACGTCCTTCTTGGTGGTCCCACCGCAGGCGGTGAGGGCCAGGGCGAGAGAGGTGGCGGTGGCGAGGGCCGCACAGCATCGGCGGAGGGTTGTCTTACGCATGACGGTTTCCTTTGGACGAGGTTGAGGGAAGCGCCCTTCTCTTAGGGGCGCGGGGAACTGCGCGACCAGCCACAGCGGACGGTCAGCCGGACGACGATTGAGCACGCAAAACGGCGATCTGCCGAGCCACCCGAGGCCCAAGAACAGAAAGCACAAGCAACACACCGGTCACGACGATCTGCGACTGGGCGGACACATCCTGAAGGCTCATCACGTTCTGCAGAGCCCCGAGCAGAAACACCCCGGCGATCGCACCCCCCAACGTGCCCTTGCCCCCGTCGAAGTCGATCCCCCCGAGCAACACCGCCGCCACCACCGACAGTTCGAGCCCCGTCGCGTTGTCATAGCGCGCACTCGCGTAGTGCAGCGCCCAGAAGACGCCGGTCAGCGAGGCCATCACCCCGGTCAGCGTGAACAGGAGCAGCTTCTGCCGCTTGACGCGGACACCGGCGAACCGCGCCGCCTCCTCATTCGCCCCGATCGCGAACAGCGACCGCCCGAACGGCGTGGCGTGCAGCGCGACCACGGCGATGGCGAGCAGGACCAGGAACGGCAGGAAGGCGTACGGGATGAACGTGTCGCCGAGACGCCCGGCCGCGAAGTCCAGGTACTGCGTGGGGAAGTCGGTCACCGCGTCGGACCCGAGCACGATCTGCGCGATACCCCGGTAGGCGGCAAGGGTTCCGATGGTGACGGCGAGGGACGGCAGCCCGAGCCTGGTCACCAGCAGCCCGTTGACCAGCCCGCACACCACACCCAGCAGCAGGCAGATCGGGATGATCGTCTCGATGGCCATGCCCTGGTTCCACAGGGCGCCCATCACCGCTCCCGACAGGCCGGCCGTGGAGGCGACCGACAGATCGATCTCCCCGGACACCACCAGCAGCGTCATCGGCAGGGCGATCAGCGCGATCGGCAGCGTGTTGCCGATGAGGAACGACAGGTTGAGCGCGTTGCCGAACCCGTCGACGAATCCGAAGGAGAACAGCAGCACCACGAGGAGCAGGGCGCCGACCACCGTGTCCCAGCGGACCGCTCGGCTCAGGGAGATGTCAGCCATGGCGGGCGTTCCTCTTCTTCAGGGCGGAGGCCACGCGCAGCGCGACGACCCGGTCGACGGCGATGGCGAGGATGAGCAGGATGCCATTGATGGCGAGCACCCAGACCGAGCTGACACCGAGGGCGGGCAGCACACTGTTGATGGAGGTCAGCAGCAGCGCGCCGAGGGCCGCGCCGTAGACGCTGCCGGAGCCGCCGGTGAAGACGACGCCGCCGACCACGACCGCGCTGACGACGGTCAGTTCGTAGCCGCTGCCGGTGCCGGAGTCGACGTTGCCGAACCGGGCGAGGTACATCGCGCCGGCGAGTCCGGCGAGGGCGCCGCAGAAGGTGTACGCGGCGAGGATCCGCTTGCGGACGGGGATGCCGGCGAGGCGCGCGGCCTCCGGGTTGGAGCCGAGGGCGTAGAGCTCGCGGCCGCTGCCGTAGTGCTTGAGGTAGTACGCCGTCGCCACCAGCACCGCCAGGGCGATCAGTGCCAGGTACGGCACCGCCCAGATGCCGCCGGAGCCGAAGTCGACGAACCCGCCGGGCAGATCGGCCGCGGTGATCTGGCGGGAGCCGACCCAGATGGAGTCGATGCCGCGGATGATGTAGAGCGTGCCGAGGGTGACGACGAGCGCGGGCACCTGGCCCAGGCTGACGAGCAGGCCGTTGAGCAGGCCGAAGCCGATGCCGAGCAGGACGGCCAGCGCGATCGCCACGACCGGGTTGCCGCCGCCCTGGAGATACGTTCCGGCGGCGAAGGCGCTGATGCCGAGCGTGGATCCGACGGACAGGTCGACGTTCCGCGTGATGACCACCAGGGACTGGCCCGTGGCGACCAGCACGAGGATCGTCGCGTTCAGCAGCAGGTCCTTGATGCCCTGTTCGGACAGGAACTCGCTGTTTCCGGCCTGGGTGACGGCGATCATCGCCAGGAAGACGACCAGGATGGCGAGTTCGCGCATCTTGAAGACCCGGTCGACCAGCCGTGTGCCGCTGGACTTGGGCACGTCGGCCACGGGGGCCTCTCGGGGAGTGACGACCGTCATGCGGCGGCCCTCCCGGTGGCTGCGGCCATCACGGTTTCCTCGGTGGCGTCGGAGCGCGGGATCTCGGCGGTGAGGCGGCCCTCGTGCATCACCAGCACGCGGTCGGCCATGCCGAGGATCTCGGGCAGGTCGGAGGAGATCATCAGGACGGCCACGCCGTCGGCGGCCAGTTGGGACAGCAGCCGGTGCACCTCGGCCTTGGTGCCGACGTCGATGCCCCGGGTCGGTTCGTCGACGATCAGCACCTTGGGGCCGGTGGCCAGCCACTTGGCGAGCACGACCTTCTGCTGGTTGCCGCCGGAGAGGGTGTTGACGGTGTCGGCGATCCGGGCGAACTTCACCTGGAGCTTGACGGCCCAGTCGAGGGAGCGGCTGCGCTCGGCGCCCCGGTCCATCAGCCCTGCCTTGACGGTCGTACGGAGCCCGGTGAGGCCGATGTTGCGCTCGATGGACATGTCCATCACCAGGCCCTGGGCGCGCCGGTCCTCGGGGACCAGGGCGAGTCCGGCGGACATCGCGGTGGAGGGGGCGCCGTTGACGAGGGCCTTGCCCTGGACGGAGACCTCGCCGGCGTCCCAGCGGTCGATGCCGAACACGGCCCGGGCGACCTCGGTGCGGCCCGCGCCGACGAGCCCGGCGAGGCCGACGATCTCGCCGTGCCGCACCTCGAAGGAGACGTCGGTGAAGACGCCCTCGCGGGTCAGGCGGCGCACGCTCAGGGCGACTTCGCCCGGTGTCACGTCCTGCTTGGGGTACAGCTCGTCGAGGTCGCGGCCGACCATGCGGCGCACGAGGTCGTCCTCGGTCATGCCGTCCAGGGGCTCGCTGGCGATCCGGGCGCCGTCGCGCAGGGTGGTGACCGTCCGGCAGATCTCGAAGATCTCCTCCAGCCGGTGGGAGATGAACAGCACGGCGGCGCCCTGGTCGCGCAGGGTGCGTACGACGCCGAAGAGGCGGGCGACCTCGTTGCCGGTGAGGGCGGCGGTCGGCTCGTCCATGATCAGGACGCGGGCGTCGAAGGAGAGGGCCTTGGCGATCTCGACGATCTGCTGGTCGGCGATGGACAGGCCGCGGGCGGGCCGGTCGGGGTCGAGTTCGACGCCGAGGCGCTCCATGAGGGCGGCGGTCGCGTTGTGCGTGGCCTGGTGGTCGATCCGGCCGAGGGCGCGCTTGGGCCTGCGGCCCATGTAGATGTTCTCGGCGATCGACAGGTCGGGGAAGAGCGTGGGCTCCTGGTAGATCACGGCGATCCCGGCGTCGCAGGCGTCGCCGGGGCCGTTGAAGACGACGGGCGCACCGTCGAGCAGCACCTGGCCGGCGTCCGGCCGGTGCACTCCGGCGAGCGCCTTGATGAGGGTGGACTTGCCGGCACCGTTCTCGCCGGCCAGGGCGTGCACCTCCCCGGGGAACAGCTCCAGGGAGACGTCCCGCAGCGCGCGGACCGCGCCGAAGGACTTGGACACGTCCCTCAGTGCCAGAACCGGGGCCGGACCCGTGGTGGACGGGTGGGTCATGAGGGCTCCTCGACGACGCCGGCGGGAGGCCCTCCCGGCGTCGTGAAAGGTTTCAACTGGATTGCCGGGACGTTAGGCGGGCCGCGCATGTCACGTCAATGGGTACCGGTCGAAAATATTTCGAGCCCGATTCGAGGAGTGAAGGTCACGCGCCGGTCACGGGTAACCGTGTGAGCCGGAGGGGTTGACACCCCTTCGGGGGGCCCATAGCTTCGCGTCCTGAATCGTTTCATTCAGTGGTCGTTACGACCCGATGCCACAGGAGCCCTGACGTGACCGAGCTCGCCGCGGCGAAGACCGCGCTCAAGACCCAGGCCGTCGAGACGCCGTCGTGGGCGTACGGGAACTCGGGCACCCGGTTCAAGGTGTTCGCGCAGGCGGGTGTGCCACGTGATCCGTACGAGAAGCTGGACGACGCGGCGAAGGTGCACGAGTTCACGGGGGTCGCCCCGACGGTGGCGCTGCACATTCCGTGGGACAAGGTCGACGACTACGCGGCGCTGGCGAAGCACGCGGAGCGGCGTGGTGTGCGGCTCGGCGCGATCAACTCCAACACCTTCCAGGACGACGACTACAAGCTCGGGAGCATCTGTCATCCGGACGCGGCGGTGCGGCGCAAGGCCGTGGACCATCTGCTGGAGTGCGTCGACATCATGGACGCGACGGGGTCGACGGATCTGAAGCTGTGGTTCGCCGACGGAACGAACTATCCCGGGCAGGACGACATCCGTGGGCGGCAGGACCGGCTGGCCGAGGGGCTCGCGGAGGTCTACGAGCGGCTGGGCGAGGGGCAGCGGATGCTGCTGGAGTACAAGTTCTTCGAGCCGGCCTTCTATACGACGGATGTTCCGGACTGGGGCACCGCCTATGCGCACTGTCTGAAGCTCGGGCCTCAGGCGCAGGTCGTGGTCGACACGGGGCATCACGCGCCGGGGACCAATATCGAGTTCATCGTGGCGACGCTGTTGCGTGAGGGGAAGCTCGGGGGGTTCGATTTCAATTCGCGGTTCTACGCGGATGACGACCTGATGGTGGGGGCGGCGGATCCGTTCCAGTTGTTCCGGATCATGTATGAGGTGATTCGGGGTGGGGGGTTCACGCCTGACGTGGCGTTCATGCTCGATCAGTGTCACAACATCGAGGCGAAGATTCCGGCGATCATTCGGTCGGTGATGAATGTGCAGGAGGCTACGGCGAAGGCGTTGCTGGTTGATGAGGGTGCGCTGCGCGCGGCTCAGGGGGTGGGGGATGTTCTTGAGGCGAATGCCGTGGTGATGGATGCGTACAACACGGATGTGCGGCCGTTGCTGCGGGAGGTGCGGGAGGAGATGGGGTTGGACCCCGACCCTGTTGCGGCGTATCGGCGGTCTGGGTGGGCGGAGAAAATCGTTGCTGAGCGGGTTGGTGGGGAGCAAGCCGGTTGGGGGGCGTGAGCGTCTGCCGGGTTCTGTTTGATTCGGGGTGCGGGTGCGTTGTGGTTGTTCGCGCAGTTCCCCGCGCCCCTGAGGGAAGCCTCCACTCTCCGTTGAAAGGAAATGGCATTCATGGCACTCCATTCTGAGGCCGCTGATCTGCTCGCTCGGTCGCATCGGCTCGGGGGCGATCCCCGTAACACCAATTACGCGGGAGGCAATGCCTCCGCCAAGGGCACCGAGACCGATCCCGTCACCGGGGGTGATGTGGAGTTGATGTGGGTCAAGGGATCCGGTGGGGATCTGGGGACGTTGACCGAGGGTGGGCTGGCCGTGTTGCGGCTGGATCGGATGCGGGCGCTGGTCGATGTGTATCCGGGGGTGGAGCGCGAGGACGAGATGGTGGCCGCGTTCGACTACTGCCTGCACGGGAAGGGTGGGGCGGCTCCTTCGATCGACACCGCCATGCACGGGCTGGTCGGGGCCGCGCATGTCGATCATCTGCATCCTGATTCGGGGATCGCGCTCGCCTGTGCGGCCGACGGGGAGAAGCTGACCGCCGAGTGTTTCGGGGACCGTGTGGTGTGGGTGCCGTGGCGGCGGCCCGGGTTTCAGCTGGGGCTGGACATCGCGGCGGTGAAGGAGGCCAATCCGGGGGCCATCGGGTGTGTGCTCGGCGGGCACGGGATCACGGCCTGGGGTGACACCTCCGAGGAGTGCGAGCGGAACTCACTGCACATCATCCGGACCGCCGAGGCGTTCCTCGCCGAGCGGGGGAAGGCCGAGCCCTTCGGGCCGGTGATCGAGGGGTATGCCGCGGTGAGCGCCGGAGAGCGCCGGGAGCGGGCCGCCGCGCTCGCGCCGTACGTCCGCGCCCTCGCGTCCCAGGACCGGCCGCAGGTCGGGCACTTCGACGACTCCGAGGTCGTCCTCGACTTCCTGGCGAGCGCGGAGCATCCGCGGCTGGCCGCGCTGGGCACCTCCTGCCCCGACCACTTCCTGCGGACCAAGGTCCGGCCGCTCGTCCTCGATCTGCCTCCGTCCTCGACACTCGACGAGGCCGTCGACCGGCTCAAGGAGCTGCACGCCGCGTACCGCGAGGAGTACGCCGCCTACTACCAGCGGCACGCCCTGCCCGACTCCCCCGCGATGCGCGGCGCCGACCCGGCGATCGTGCTGGTCCCGGGGGTGGGGATGTTCTCGTTCGGCAAGGACAAGCAGACCGCGCGGGTGGCCGGGGAGTTCTACGTCAACGCCATCAATGTGATGCGGGGCGCCGAGGCCGTCTCGACGTATGCGCCGATCGAGGAGTCGGAGAAGTTCCGTATCGAGTACTGGGCGCTGGAGGAGGCCAAGCTTCAGCGGATGCCGAAGCCCAAGGCACTGGCCACGCGGGTCGCGCTCGTCACCGGGGCGGGCAGCGGGATCGGGAAGGCCATCGCGCGGCGGCTCGTGGCCGAGGGCGCGTGTGTGGTCGTCGCGGATCTCAACGGGGAGAACGCCCAGGCCGTCGCCGAGGAGCTGGGCGGGTCGGACAAGGCCGTGGCGGTGACGGTGGACGTGACGTCCGAGGAGCAGATCGCCGAGGCGTTCCGGGCGGCCGTGCTGGCCTTCGGCGGAGTCGACCTCGTCGTCAACAACGCGGGGATCTCGATCTCCAAGCCGCTGCTGGAGACCTCGGCCAAGGACTGGGATCTGCAGCACGACATCATGGCGCGCGGGTCGTTCCTGGTGTCGCGGGAAGCGGCGCGGGTGATGATCGCGCAGGGGCTCGGGGGCGACATCGTCTACATCGCGTCGAAGAACGCCGTGTTCGCCGGGCCCAACAACATCGCCTACTCGGCCACCAAAGCCGACCAGGCCCACCAGGTGCGGCTGCTCGCCGCCGAGCTGGGCGAGCACGGGGTCCGGGTCAACGGGATCAACCCGGACGGTGTCGTGCGCGGGTCGGGGATCTTCGCCGGCGGGTGGGGGGCGAAGCGGGCCGCCGTGTACGGGGTGGAGGAGGAGAAGCTGGGCGAGTTCTACGCGCAGCGGACCATCCTCAAGCGTGAGGTGCTGCCCGAGCATGTGGCGGGCGCCGTCTTCGCCCTGACCGGCGGGGACCTGACCCACACCACCGGACTGCACATCCCGGTCGACGCCGGCGTCGCGGCCGCTTTCCTGCGATGAGCGCGGTTGTGAAGTCGTACGCCGCGGTCGACCTCGGCGCGTCCAGCGGGCGCGTCATGGTCGGCCGCGTCGGCCCGGACTCGCTGGAGCTCAGCGAGGCCCACCGCTTCCCCAACCGGCCGGTGCGGGTGCCGGAGGGGCTGCGCTGGGATGTACTCGGGCTCTACGCGGGGGTGCTGGACGGACTGCGGGCGGCCGGGCCGGTCGACTCCGTCGGCATCGACAGCTGGGCCGTGGACTACGGGCTGCTGGACGCCGACGGGGCGCTGCTCGGCAACCCCGTGCACTACCGCGACCGCCGTACCGAGGGCGTCGCGGAGAAGGTGTGGGCGACCCTGCCCGCCGAGGAGCTGTACACGGCGACGGGGCTTCAGTACGCGCCCTTCAACACCCTGTACCAGCTGACCGCCGCCCGCTCCACGGCCCAACTCGACCGGGCCCGGCGGCTGTTGCTGATGCCGGATCTGCTGACGTACTGGCTCACCGGTGAGCAGGGCACGGAGCTGACCAACGCCTCGACGACCCAGTTGATCGATCCGCGCACCCGGGACTGGGCGTACGGGGTCGCGGAGCGGCTGGGCATCGATCTCGGGCTGTTCGCGCCGCTGCGGCGGCCCGGGGATCCGGCGGGGGTGCTGCGGCCGGAGGTGCTGGAGGAGACGGGGCTGACCGGGCCCGTGCCGGTGACGGCCGTCGGGTCGCACGACACCGCGTCGGCGGTGGCCGCCGTACCGGCTTCGGGCGAGCGGTTCGCGTACATCTGCACCGGCACCTGGTCCCTGGCCGGTCTGGAGCTGGACGCGCCGGTGCTGACCGAGGAGAGCCGGGCGGCCAACTTCACCAACGAACTGGGGCTGGACGGCACGGTTCGCTATCTGCGCAACATCATGGGGCTCTGGCTGCTCCAGGAGTGTGTGCGGGCCTGGGGCGAGACGGATCTGGGCGCGCTGTTGCTGGAGGCGTCCAAGGTGCCGGCGCTCCGGTCCGTGGTCGACGCCGGTGACTCGGCGTTTCTCGCGCCGGGGCGGATGCCCGAGCGGATCGCCGAGGCGTGCCGGGCCTCAGGGCAGCCCGTACCCGGGTCACCGGCCGAGGTGACACGGTGCATCCTCGACTCCCTCGCCCTCGCCCATCGGAAGGCGGTCCAGGACGCGCAGCGGCTCGCCGGGCACACGGTCGACGTGGTGCATGTGGTGGGCGGTGGCACGCGCAACGCCCTGCTGTGCCAGCTCACCGCCGACGCCTGCGGGCTGCCGGTGGTCGCCGGGCCGACGGAGGCAGCCGCCCTGGGAAACGTGCTGGTGCAGGCCCGGGCGCACGGGCTGGTCGGTGACCTGGCGGGGATGCGGCGGCTGCTCGTGCGGACGCAGCCGCTCACGCGGTACGAGCCGCGCGGCGGGACCGAGCGGTGGCGCGCCGCGCAGAACCGGCTCGCCGGGGACTGACGGGGTCTCCCCCGGATCTTGTCCGCGCACTACGCTTCACTCATCCGATGATCGACCACGAGGAGCCGCGATGCGTGTCGCCCTGTTCCTGACCTGCGTCAACGACACGCTGTATCCGGACACGGGGCGCGCCGTGGTGAAACTGCTGACCAGACTGGGCGTCGACGTCGACTTCCCGATGGCGCAGACCTGCTGCGGACAGGCGCACTACAACACCGGATACCGTCACGAGGCCGAGCCGCTCGCCCGGCATTTCTCCGATGTATTCGGCGAGTACGAGGCGATCGTGACACCGTCCGGGTCGTGCGGGTCCATGGTGCGCGAGCTGTATCCGCGGATGGGCGAGCGGGCCCGGGCCGAGGGGCGCGGGGACACCCTCGCTGCGACGCTGGCGCCGGTGGTGCCGAAGACGTACGAACTCACGGAGTTCTTGGTCGACGTGCTGGGCGTGACGGACGTCGGGGCGTACTACCCGCACACGGTGACGTACCACCCGACCTGTCACGGACTGCGCGGACTCGGACTCGGCGACCGGCCGCGGCGGCTGCTCCAGGCGGTGAAGGGGCTGGAGCTGGCCGAACTGCCGGGGGCCGACGAGTGCTGCGGGTTCGGCGGCACCTTCGCGCTGAAGAACTCCGATGTCTCGGCGGCGATGGGCACCGACAAGGTGCGCAACGCCGAGTCGACGGGCGCGGAGGTGCTGTGCGCGGCCGACAACTCCTGTCTGATGCACATCGGCGGGACGATGACCCGGCTGCGGACCGGCATGCGGCCGGTGCACATCGCGGAGATCCTGGCGAGCACGGAGGAGGAACCGGCCGTATGAGCGGGACGTATCTCGGTATGCCGGCGTTTCCGGAGGCCGCGCGGGAGGCCGTGGGGAACGAGACCCTGCGCGGCAATCTGCGGCACGCCACACACACCATCCGCGCCAAGCGGGCGAAGGCCGTGACGGAGGTGTCCGACTGGACCGAGCTGCGCGAGGCGGGCAAGCGGATCAAGGACCACACGCTGCGCCATCTCGACCGCTATCTCGAGCAGTTGGAGGAGTCGGTCACGGCGGCGGGCGGCATCGTCCACTGGGCCGCCGACGCGGACGAGGCCAACGAGATCGTCACCCAGCTGGTGCAGATGACCGGCGAGTCGGAGGTCGTCAAGGTCAAGTCGATGGCCACACAGGAGATCGGGCTCAACGAGGCGCTGGAGGCCGAGGGCATCCACGCCTACGAGACCGATCTCGCCGAGCTGATCGTGCAGTTGGGCAAGGACCGGCCCTCGCACATCCTCGTCCCGGCCATCCACCGCAACCGGGGCGAGATCCGGGACATCTTCCGCGCCGAGATGAGCGAGTGGGGCCGCCCGGCCCCCGAGGGCCTCACCGACACGCCCGCCGAACTCGCCGAGGCGGCCCGGCTGCATCTGCGGGAGAAGTTCCTGCGCGCCAAGGTCGGCATCTCCGGCGCCAACTTCATGGTCGCCGAGACGGGCACGCTGGTGGTCGTGGAGTCCGAGGGCAACGGCCGGATGTGCCTGACCCTGCCCGAGACGCTGATCTCGGTCGTCGGCATCGAGAAGATCGTGCCGACGTGGCGGGACCTGGAGGTGTTCCTCCAGACCCTCCCCCGCTCCTCCACGGCCGAGCGGATGAACCCGTACACCTCGACGTGGACCGGCACCACCGAGCAGGACGGGCCCAGCACCTTCCATCTGGTGCTGCTGGACAACGGCCGCACCGACACCCTCGCCGACGAGGTCGGCCGGCAGGCGCTGCGCTGTATCCGCTGCTCGGCGTGTCTCAACGTCTGCCCGGTGTACGAGCGGGCTGGCGGCCACGCGTACGGCTCGGTGTACCCGGGCCCGATCGGCGCGATCCTCAGCCCTCAGCTGCGAGGCACGGGCAGCGAGATCGACGCCTCGCTGCCGTACGCGTCCTCGCTGTGCGGGGCGTGCTACGAGGTGTGCCCGGTCGCCATCGACATCCCCGAGGTGCTGGTGCATCTGCGGGAACGGGTCGTGGAGGGCGGAGAGGTCACCCGGGAGGGCAACAAGGTGGTGCTGCGGCCCGCGAAGGGGCATGCCGCCGAGCGTGCGGCGATGCGGGCCGCCCGCTGGGCGTTCACACACCCGGGCGCGCTGCGCACCGGCCAGCGCGCCGCCTCCCGGACCCGGCGCTTCCATCCCCGTACGCTGCCGGGGCCCGGCCGGGCCTGGAGCGGGACCCGGGACCTGCCGCCGGTGCCGGCCGAGCCGTTCCGGGACTGGTGGCTGCGGACACGCGGCGGGAAGGACGGGGCCAAGTGAACAGCAGGGAGCGGATCCTGGGCCGGGTGCGGCGCGCGCTGGTGGATGTGCCTCGGGACGACTCGCCGTACGAGCAGGCGGTCGAGCGTGACTATGCGCGTGAGCACGGGGACCGGAGTGTCGAGCAGACCGTCGAGCTGCTGGCCGAGAACCTGGCGGACTACCGGGCGATCGTGCACCGCACGGACGCCGAGGGGCTGGCCGCGCTGATCGCGGGGCTGCTGGACAAGCGCGGGTCGGCTTCGGTGCTGGCGCCGCCCGGGCTGGACCCGGCGTGGCTGGAGCGGACCGGGGTGACACGGGTGGCGGACCGGGTGGAGAGCACTCCGGCCGAACTCGACCGGGTGGACAGCGTCGTGACGGCCTGTGCGGTGGCGATCGCGGAGACCGGCACGATCGTGCTGGACGGCTCGCCCGACCAGGGGCGGCGCCGGATCACCCTCGTCCCGGACCATCACATCTGCGTGGTCCGTGTCCCCGGGCAGGTCGTGTCGTCGGTGCCGCAGGGCCTCGAACGGCTCGATCCGGCACGGCCGTTGACGTGGATCTCCGGGCCGTCGGCGACCAGTGACATCGAGCTGGACCGGGTCGAGGGGGTGCACGGTCCGCGCACCCTGGAGGTGATCCTCGTCGGCGAGGACTGACTCAGGGCTCAGGGCTCAGCGCTCAGGGCTCAGGGCTCAGGGCTCAGGGCAGGATCGAGTCGACGTAGCCGCCGTCGACACGCAGGGCGCCGCCCGTGGTCGCCGAGGCCTGGTCGGAGCCGAGATAGACGACCATGTTGGCGATCTCCTCCGGCTCGATCAGCCGCTGGAGCAGGGACTGCGGCCGGTGCTGTCGCATGAAGGCGCGCTGGGCCTCGTCCCAGGGCAGATCGCGGTCGACGAGCTGGTAGACGAAGTCCTCGACGCCGCCCGTGTGGGTCGGCCCGGCGATGACGGAGTTGACCGTGACGCCGGTCCCGGCCGCCTGCTTGGCGAAACCCCGGCTCACCGCGAGCAGGGCGGTCTTCGACATTCCGTAGTGGATCATCTCGGCGGGGACGACGACCGCCGAGTCGCTGGCGATGTACTGCACGCGTCCCCAGCCGCGTTCGGTCATGCCGGGCAGGACGAGCCGGGTGAGGCGTACGGCGGCCAGGACATTCACCTCGAAGTAGCGCCGCCACTCGTCGTCACTGATCTCCAGGGGGTCGGCGGACTCGAAGACGCCGAGGTTGTTGACGAGGATGTCCACCTGGCCCAGGGCGTCCACCGCCTGCCGCGCACCCTCCTCGGTCGTCACGTCGGCGGCCACGGGCACCAGGTCGGCGCCGGAGACCTCGCCCCGCATCCGGTCCACGGCCTCCCGCACCCGTCCGGGCGAGCGGCCGTTGACACCCACCCTGGCGCCCGCCCGGGCCAGGCCCGAGGCGATCGCGGCGCCGATGCCCTGCGTGGAACCGGTCACCAGAGCGGTGCGGCCCTTCAGATCGATCCGCATGCCGTGTCAACCCCTTCCGTGCTGGTGTGCTCGGGTACCCCCGGGGTGTCACTGAGTACACCCCCCGATACGGGTTCTGCGGCCAGTGTGGCCACGTCCCCTTCTCCGTAGCGTCGAGGACGCGACACAGGGCGTGTCGGACGAGGGACGAGGGGGACGACGATGAGGCGCACCGGCCCACGACAGGACCAGGACCCGGGACCCGCCGCCGAGGCACTGCGGCTGGTCAAGGTCACCAAGACGTACGGGAGCGCCGACAGCGCCGTGACCGCCCTGGACGGTGTGACGCTCGGTCTGGGGCGTGGCACGTTCACGGCGGTGATGGGGCCCTCCGGTTCCGGCAAGTCGACACTGCTGCAGTGCGCGGCGGGGCTCGACCGGCCCGACAGCGGGATCGTGCAGGTCGACGGCACCGAGCTGACGGGCGGCGGCGAGGCCGAGCTGACGAGGTTCCGGCGCGGCCGGATCGGGTTCGTGTTCCAGCAGTACAACCTGCTGGAGACGCTGACCGTCGCCCAGAACACGGTGCTGCCGCTCAAGCTGGCCGGGCGGAAGGTGGACCGGCAGCGGGTCCGCGAGGTGCTGACGGCGGTGGGACTGGGTGACCGGCTCGGGCACCGGCCCGATCAGCTCTCGGGCGGTCAGCGCCAGCGGGTCGCGATCGCCCGGGCCCTCGTCACCGAACCGCGGGTGATCTTCGCGGACGAGCCGACGGGCGCGCTGGACACCCGCAGCGCGCGGGACGTGCTGCGGCTGCTCCAGCAGGCGGTGCGGGTGCACGGGCGGACCGTGGTGATGGTGACGCACGACCCGGTCGCCGCCGCGTACGCCGACACCGTGCTGTTCCTGGCGGACGGCCGGCTCGCGGGCCGGATGGACGCGCCGACGGCCGACGCGGTCGCGGAGCGGCTGGCGCACCTGGGCGACGACGTGCGGGCGGGGGTGTGAGCCGTGTTCGTTCTCGCGATGCGGTCGATACGGCAGCGGCCCGGGCGGTTCCTCGCGACCCTGCTGTCCGCGTTCCTCGGCGCGGTGATCGTCATGACGTTCAACTCGATGCACGACACGGCCGGGCAGCCGGGTGTGGACCCGGTGAGCCGGGAGACCCTGTCCACCGCGGCGGGTGTGGTCGGCGGCTACGGCACCCTGCTGGTGTTCTTCGCGATCGCCTCGACGCTGACGGTGAACGTGCGTCAGCGGGCGGCCGAGAGGGAGCTGTTGCGCTGCTCGGGGGCGACTCCGGCGCAGATCAAGCGGATGGTCGTCGGTGAGGCGGTGGCCGTGGCGCTGGTGGGCGCCGCGCTGGCGATCGGCCCCGCGTTGCTCGGCGGGCGGGCGCTGCTGGAGGTGTTCCAGGACAGCGGTCAGGTCGCCCAGTCCGTCGAGTACTCCTTCGGTCCGGTGGCGTCGGCGTCCGGTGTCGGCATCACACTGCTCGCCGCCGCGGGGGCCGCGTTCCTCGCCGTGCGGCGGGCGACGGGCGAGGGCCGGCAACGGGGCCGGGCTCGGACGGTCCTCCCCTACGCGGCTCTGGTGGCCGGTGCCGCGTCTGCCACCTCGACGTTCGTGTTCTCGGCGACGGACGCCGCGCTGATGGCGCCGCCGGCGTACGGGGCGATCCTGCTGTCCGTCGGGTGCGCGCTGCGGGCGCCGCGGCTGCTCGCGGTCGTGCTGGACCGGCTGCCGTTCGACGGTCCGAGCGGATGGCTGGCGGTGCGCAATCTGCGCGAGCGGGCCGGGCAGCTCGCCGGGATCCTGATGTCGCTGATCCTGTTCACGGCGGTCGCCACGGCGACACTGACCATGCAGGCCGTGGAGAGCGACGCCGTCGAGGCTTCGGGCCTGGTCAAGTCGGTCGACGCGAAGAACCTCGAGACGCTCAACTTCACGGTCGTCGGGATCATCGTGGTCTTCGTGTGCGTCATGCTGGTCAACTCGCTTTATGCGGCGACCGGTTACCGGCTCCGCGAGTTCGGGCAGCAGCGTCTCGCGGGGGCGACTCCGGGGCAGGTGCTCACTCTGGTGGGGGTCGAGGGGCTGATCCTGATGGTCACGGGGGTGGTCTTCGGCACGCTGGCGGCGCTGGCGGGGGTCGTGCCCTTCACCGTGGCACGCACCGACGAGGTGCTGCCGGGCGAGTTCTTCGGCATCGGGGCGGCGGTCGTCGCGGTCGCGGCGGTGGTGACGCTGGGCACGAGCCTGGTCACGGCCCGGCGGACGCTGCGTACTCCGGCGGTCGGGGCGGTCGCGGTGGCGTGAGGAACAGGGCGGCGATGAGGGGCGGTTGCTGCGGCTGCCGCCCCTTCACCGCATGCCGGACGCGTCCAGCAACGCGCTCACGGTCGCCGTGGTCAGGCCGTCCAGGGTCTCGATCCCCGCCCCCGCCCGGGCGCCCGCCCCGTCGAAGACCAGCATCAACTGCCGGGCGAGCAGTTCCGCGTCCCGCGCCCCGCCCTCCTCGGCCCGGGCGCGGAAGAAGCCAAGCAGCCACTCCTTCGCCTCGCGGGCCACCGTGCTGGCCGGGTGCTCGGGGTCCTTGAGTTCGACCAGTGCGGCGAGGTAGGGACAGCCCTGGTAGGCGGGCTCGGCGGAGGCCTTCTCCAGTTGTCCGAAGACGTGCAGGATCCGCTCGCGCGGAGTGCCGGTCTCCTCCTGCGGGCCGGGCACCAGCCGTGCCTCGTACTCCGGGAGCAGCCGGGCCAGGCTCGCCGCCAGGACCTCGTCCTTGCTCGCGAAGAGCTGGTACATGGACCGCTTCGAGACCCCGGCGCCGCGGCACAGCGCCTCCACACCGACGGAGACGCCCTCGCGGTAGAAGATCTCGGCTGCCGCGTCGAGCAGCCGGTCCCGGGTGGACGCCTTGTCTGTGGTGGCCATGAAGGTGAGGCTACCTCGCCACGGGGTGTCGGGAAACCGATCGGTCTACCACCTTCCGGTACCCGGAACCCCCGTGACATCATCGCTGAACAAGCGCTTGGAAACCTGTTCCGCACTGCCGCCCGCCCTCTGGAGGCCCCGTTGTTCACATCCGTCGACGACGTCTCCGCACGTCTGGCCGAGACCGGGTATCTCGCCTCGCCGGCCGTCGCCACGACCGTCTTCCTCGCCGACCGCCTCGGCAAGCCGCTGCTGGTCGAGGGCCCGGCCGGGGTCGGCAAGACGGAGCTGGCCAAAGCCGTCGCCGAGGTCGCGGACGCGCGGCTCGTGCGCCTGCAGTGCTACGAGGGGGTCGACGAGTCCCGGGCGCTGTACGAGTGGAACCACGCCAAGCAGCTCCTGCGCATCAGCGCGGGCCGCGACGAGTCGTGGGACGAGACGCGCACGGACATCTTCAGCGAGGAGTTCCTGCTCACCCGGCCGCTGCTGACCGCCATCCGGGGCGACGACCCGAAGGTGCTGCTGATCGACGAGACCGACAAGGCGGACGTCGAGGTGGAGGGCCTGCTCCTGGAGGTGCTCAGTGACTTCCAGGTGACGGTGCCCGAGCTGGGCACCATCACCGCGACGCGCCGCCCCTTCGTCGTCCTCACCTCCAACGCGAGCCGGGAGCTGTCCGAGGCGCTGCGCCGCCGCTGCCTCTTCCTCCACATCGGCTTCCCGGACGAGGAGTTGGAGCGCCGGATCGTACGGCTGAAGGTGCCGGGGCTCGACGAGGCGCTGGCCCGCTCGGTCGTCCGGGTGGTGGGCGCGCTGCGGGCGATGGACCTGCGCAAGGTGCCGTCGGTCGCCGAGACCATCGACTGGGCGCGCACCCTGCTCGCGCTGGGCGCCGGCACCCTGGACGAGACGGTCGTGCGGGCCAGCCTCGGCGTGCTCCTCAAGCATCAGGAGGACGTCCTCAAGGCGAGCGCCAAGCTCGACCTGGACGCCCTGTGACCACCCCGGCGGGCGAGGGTGTCGCCGAGCGGCTGACGTCCCTGGTCGGGGCGCTGCGCGCGCACGGCATCCGGGTCGGCACGGGCGAGACGGTCGACGCGGGGCAGGCGATCGAGGCGCTCGGCCTCACGGACCGGGAGCTGCTGCGCGAGGGGCTGGCGGCGACGCTGCTGCACGGCACCGGGCAACGGCTGGTGTTCGACCCGGTCTTCGACCTGTACTTCCCGCGCGGTGTCGGCGGCCCGGAGGGGAAGAGCGCGGGCAGGGAGAACCTGCGTGACCGGCTGGCGGCCGCGCTCGCCGCCGACGACCAGGCACTGCTGGGGCGGCTGGCGGTCGAGGCGGTCGACGGTTTCGGGGGCTACGGCTCCTCGCCGGAGTCGGACGGCTGGTCGTCGTACCAGACGCTCGAACGGCTGCGCCCGCAGACCCTGCTCGCCCGGGTCCGCGACGATGTGCGCGGGCAGGGCGGCAGTTCGGGGTTCGCGGACCGGCTGCTGGAGGACGAGATCCGGCGACGGATCGACAGCTTTCGCGCGCTGGTGGCCACGGAGGCGCGGCGGCGGGTCGCCGAGCGGCGCGACCGGGACGAGCTCGCCCGGCGGGCGGTGGCGCCGACCGCCGACCGGGTCGATTTCCTGTTCGCCGGGAAGGCCCGGCTGGCCGAGCTGCGCAGGGCGGTCCAGCCGCTCGCCCGCAAGCTCGCGACCCGGCTCGCGGCCCGGCGCCGCCGCGCCTCCCGGGGCACGATCGACCTGCGGCGGACGCTGCGCGGTTCGCTGTCGACGGGCGGGGTGCCGATGAAGCCGGTGCTGCGCAGGCGCCGCCCGGCGCGGCCCGAACTGGTGCTGCTGTGCGATGTGTCGGGGTCGGTGTCGGGTTTCTCGGACTTCACGATGCTGCTGGTCCAGGCGTTGCACGACCAGTTCAGCAAGGTGCGGGTGTTCGCCTTCGTCAACCGGGTCGACGAGGTGACCGCGCTCCTGCGGCACGGCACCGCGGACCCGGAGGGGCTCAGTGCCCGGATCGGGGCGGAGGCCACGCTCACCGGATGGCACGACAGCAGCGACTACGGCACGGCGCTGGGCGAGTTCGCCGAGATCCACGGCGACGCGGTCGGTCCCCGCACGACGGTGTTCGTCCTGGGTGACGCCCGGACGAACCGGAGCGACCCGAATCCGCCCGCCGTACGGCGGATCGCCGAACGGGCGCGCCGCGTCTACTGGCTGAACCCCGAGCAGCGCTCCCTGTGGGGCACGGGCGATTCCGTCGCGCCGCTCTACGCCGAGCTGGTCGAGATGCACGAGTGCCGCAATGTCGGACAGCTCAGCGCGCTGGTGGCGCGACTGCTGCCGGTGTGACGACCCGGGGCGTGATCAGGCGACGGCGAGCTGCGGGTAGAGGGCGGCGGGGTCGGCCGCCAGCCCGGCCTTGACCTGCCGGGAGAGGTCGTCGGCCAGGACCTCGTAGGCGCCCGAGGCGATCCCGTCGAGGGCCTGGGCCGCGACACTCTCGGCCGTGGACTTCGGGGCGTCGACGGCGGCGGTCAGATCGGTGTCGACGTACCCGACGTGCAGGCCGGTGACCTCGATGCCCCGCGGCTTCAGGTCGAGGCGCAGCGAGTTGGTCTGGGACCAGAAGGCCGCCTTGGACGCGCTGTAGGAGCCGGCGAGGCCGATCCACGACAGCACGGAGTGGAGGTTCAGGATGTGGCCGCCGCCGTTGCGCTCGATGACGGGGACGAAGGCCCGGGTCACCAGGAGCGGCCCGTAGAAGTTGGTTTCGAACTCGCGGCGGACGTCCTCGACGGGCGAGTCGAGGAAGTTCGCGTTCACCGACGCGCCCGCGTTGTTGATCAGCAGGGTGACGTCCTGCGCCTGCTCGGCCGCCGCCGCGACGGACGCGGGGTCGGTGACCTCCAGGGCGAGCGGCACAGCGTCGGGGTGGGTGACGGTGCGCGGGTCACGGGCGGTGGCGTACACCTTCTCGGCACCGCGCTCGTACAGGGCCTCGACCAGGGCCCGGCCGATGCCGCGGCTGCCGCCGGTGACGAGTGCGACGGAACCTTCGATGGCGGTCATGGGTGTCTCCCTCGTGTTCTCCACACAGGAAACCGATCGGTTTCCCACGAGGGGAAGCGTAAACCGATCGGTTTCCGCAGAGCAAGAGGGTGCTACTTCTTCGCGTACTCCCTCGCCATCTGTCCCTGGAAGTCGTAGACCACGGCCTGCTCGTCGCCCACCACCCAGGCGTCGTGTCCGGGCGAGCAGACGAAGACGTCGCCCGGGCCGACCTCGGCCTCGCCGCCGTCGTCCATGCGGATGTGCATCCGGCCCTGGAGCATGTAGCAGTTGTGGTGCACCTGGCAGGTGGCGGTGCCCGCGATCGGGGCCACGGACTCGGTCCAGCGCCAGCCGGGCTCGAAGGTCGCCACGGCGAAGTCGAGATCCGTCATATGGACGGCTTCGAGGTGGCCACGGGGGAAATCACGCCGCTCATCCGGCTTGTCGAGCGTCTTCACTTCCAACATGACGCGCTCCCTTCCGGCCACGGCGCACCGCGGCCGGGGCCGGTCTCCCCGGCGGCCCTGGACACCGCGCGTCGGCGGCCGGCCTCCTCCTCTCCATCGTCCGCCCGTCGCTCCGGGGCCGCCAACAGGGGAACTCCGGTCAGGCCGGGTGTCCGCAGAGTTCGGCGAAGCGTCCGGCGTCGATGTTGCCCCCGGAGAGGATGACGCCGACGCGGCGTGGGAGAGAGCCCGCGCGGCCGGTCAGCAGGGCGGCTAGCGGGGTGGCCCCGCTGGGCTCGAGGACGATCTTCAGGCGTTCGAAGGCGAACCGCATCGCGTCCCGGATCTCGTCGTCGGTGACCAGCGCGATCGCGTCGACGAGCCGCCGGTTGACGGAGAAGGTGAGTTCGCCGGGGGTGTGCAGGGCCTGCCCGTCGGCGATGGTGTGCGGCACCGGAATGCTGATGCGCCGTCCGGCCTCCAGTGAGCGCTTGGTGTCGTCCCCGGCTTCCGGTTCGACGCCGATCATCCGGATGGCCGGGTGCAGCCCCTTGGCCACCGTGGCGCTCCCGGCCATGAGCCCGCCGCCGCCCACCGGTGTCACTATCGCACCCAATTCCCCTGTTTCTTCGAGGAGTTCGAGTGCTGCCGTGCCCTGGCCGGCCATCACGTGCGGGTGCTCGTACGGCGGGATGACGGTGAGCCCCCGCTCGGCGGCCAGGGCCTCGGCGATGGTCACACGGTCGCCGGTGTAGCGGTCGTAGGTGACGATCTCGGCGCCGTAGCCCGCGGTGGCCGCCCGCTTCGACGGCGGGGCGTCCTCGGGCATGACGATCACTGCGGTGGTGCCGAGCTCCCGGGCGGCCAGGGCGACGGCCTGGGCGTGGTTGCCCGAGGAGTAGGCGGCGATACCGCGGGACAGCTGCTCGGGGGTGAGGCGGGAGGCGGCGTTGTAGGCGCCGCGGAACTTGAAGGCGCCGACGCGCTGGAGGTTCTCGCACTTGAGGTGGATCTCGGCACCGGCGAGCGCGTCGAGGGTGCGGGAGCGCAGCACCGGGGTGCGGTGGGCGACGCCCTTGAGCCGGGCGGCGGCGTCCCGGACGTCGTCGAGGCTGACCGGTGGGGTGGTGGTCGTCACGCGGGTCCTCCGGTGGGAGTGTCGTGGGCGGCCCGGGCCTGGGAGAGGTAGTTGTAGGCGGAGGCGCGGGAGATGCCGAGCCGGGCGGCGACCTGCTCGACCGCGCCGCGCACGGCGAAGACACCGCGCGTGTCCAGCCCGCCGAACAGCTCCAGGCGCTCGGCGCGGTCCAGTTCCGCCCAGCTCCCCCGCTGCTTCGACTGATGGACGTCGACGAGGGCGTCGACCACGGCGTCGATGTCGTTGCCGAAGGTGGTGGTCGGCAGCTCCGCCGGCTCGGGCCGGACTCCGGCGAGCGCGCCGAGCAGACCGTGGACCTGACTGACGGCACCGACGTCCACGTTGACGCAGAGCGCGCCGAAGACGGCTCCCGTGGAGTCCCGCAGCACCATCGTTGAGGACTTCACCAGCGTCCCGCCCCGGGTGCGGGTGACGTAGTTCAGCTCGTCGGCCGCCTCGTCGCCGCGGGCGAGGACGCGTATGCCGATCTCGCTCATCGCGCCGCCCACCGTCCGCCCGGTCACCGACCCGGCGACGGCGACCACGGACTTCTCCGGGGTGCGGTAGTCGTGCAGCACGACGTCGCAGAGCGGCCCGAAGGTCGCGGCGATTCCTTCGACGACCGGTGTCAGCGCGGCGAGGATCGCATCCCGTTCCGCGGCCAGAGTCTCTCCCATGGATTTAGACTACGCGTCCAGTCATTGGATTTCTAGTCCAGATATTCAGTCCAGAACGGTCCGACTGGCTACTTCAACACTTGGCAATGGTTTTCACATGACTTCGACCGGAACCCGCTTTTGACATTCATTCCCATCTAGCGTGGCGCTGCCCAGTACCCCGGTGCACATCCGTCCTGGAGGAGCCATGCCCCTGTCCACGTCCCGCCGCCTGGCGCTGCTGACCAGCGCGTCACTGGCCCTTCTCGCGGGCTGCGGCAGCTCGTCGGACTCCGCCGGCGGCAAGAGCACGACGGACCGCGTCTCGGTGGTCGCCTCCACGGACGTCTACGGCGACATCGCACAGCGCGTCGGCGGCGACAGAGTCGACGTCACCTCGATCATCAGCGACCCCGACCAGGACCCGCACTCCTACGAGGCCGACCCCCAGAACCAGCTCGCCCTGTCGAAGGCCGAGGTCGTCGTCGAGAACGGCGGCGGCTACGACGACTTCGTGGACCGCATGCTGAAGGGCGGACACAACGACACCGCCCAGGTGATCAACGCGGTGAAGGTCTCCGGCAAGACCGCGCCGAAGGGCGGCGAGCTGAACGAGCACGTCTGGTACGACTTCCCCACCGTCGCCGAGGTCGCCGACCGCATAGCCTCGGCTCTCACCAAGGCCGACCCGTCCGACGCGGCCGTCTTCGAGAAGCACGCCGCCGCCTTCAAGGCCGGGCTCACGCCCCTGGAGGCGAAGGAGGCCCGGATCAAGAAGGAGCACGGCGGTGGGGGCGTGGCGATCACCGAGCCCGTGCCGCTGTACATGACCGAGGCGAGCGGCCTGGTCGACCGGACGCCCGCCGAGTTCAGCGAGGCGATCGAGGAGGGCGACGACGTCTCCCCACGGATCCTCCGGGAGAACCTGGCACTGTTCAGCGGCAGGAAGGTCGAGGTCCTCGTCTGCAACGAGCAGACCTCCGGCCCGCAGACCGAGAAGACCGAGGCGGCGGCCGAGGCGGCCGGCATCCCCGTCGTGCCCGTGACCGAGACCCTGCCGAAGGGCAAGGGCTACCTCGGCTGGATGACCGCCAACGTCGACGCGCTCGCGGGCGCGCTGGCCAAGTGACCCCGATATACCGGCAGGACGGCGTTCCTGTCATCAGTCTGCGCGGCGCGGCCCTGTCGTACGGCGCCCGCGAGGTGTGGAGCGGCCTCGATCTCGACGTACGGGCCGGGGAATTCCTGGCCGTGCTGGGGCCGAACGGCGCGGGCAAGACCAGTTTCGTACGGGCGCTGCTGGGCCGTCGGCCGCTGTCCGCGGGGACGCTGACCGTCCTCGGCCGGCCCGCGCGCGACGCCGCCCGGGAGATCGGCTACGTCCCCCAGCAGGCCGCGCTGTCCGCCCAGGCGATGCTGCGCGCCCGGGACCTCGTACGGTTCGGCATCGACGGGCACCGCTTCGGGCCACGGCCGCGCACGGGCGGGGTCCGTCGCCGGGTGGACGAGATCCTCGAGTCGGTCGGGGCGGCGGCCTACGCCGATGTCCCGCTCGGGATGCTGTCCGGCGGCGAACGGCAACGCGTGCGCATCGGGCAGGCTCTGGCCACCGACCCGCGGCTTCTGCTGTGCGACGAGCCGCTGCTGTCGCTCGACCTGAACCATCAGCGGGCCGTCACCGAACTGATCGACGCCCGGCGCCGCTCCCACGGCACGGCGGTGGTCTTCGTGACGCACGAGATCAACCCGGTGCTGGGGATGGTCGACCGGGTGCTCTACCTGGCCCCCGGCGGCCATCGCGTCGGCTCCCCGGACGAGGTGCTGACCTCCGAGTCGCTGTCCCGGCTCTACGGCACACAGGTCGACGTCGTACGGGTGCGCGGCCGGGTGGTGGTCGCGGGCGCGCCCGACGATCCGGCAGCCCAGGCACACCGTCACGAGGGGACGCACGAGACGGACGGAGTGCGCGCATGACGCTCGCCGCGGGGATCTGGCATCAGATCTTCGACTTCACCGACTACGGCGAACTCCTCGCCCTGGTCCGCAATTCCCTTGTCGTGGGCGTGGCGCTGGGCCTCGTGGGCGGCCTCGCGGGGGTGTTCGTGCTGATGCGTGACCTGCCGTTCGCGGTGCACGGCATCAGCGAACTGTCCTTCGCGGGCGCGTCGGCGGCGCTGCTGCTGGGCGTGAACATCGTGGCGGGCTCGATCGCCGGCTCGCTCCTCGCGGCCGGGGCCATCGGGGTGCTGGGGACGCGGGCGAGGGACCGCAATTCGGTGATCGGCATCATCATGCCGTTCGGGCTGGGCCTGGGCGTGCTGTTCCTCGCCCTCTACAAGGGCCGGGCGGCCAACAAGTTCGGGCTGCTCACCGGGCAGATCGTCGCCGTGGACACCCCGCAGATGTCATGGCTGCTGGGCACGTCCGTGCTGGTGCTGGCCGCGCTGGCGGTCATGTGGCGTCCGCTCGCCTTCGCCAGCACCGACCCGGATGTGGCCGAGGCGCGCGGGGTGCCGGTGCGGGCGCTGTCGTTCGCGTTCATGCTGGTGCTCGGCCTGGCGGTCGCCCTGTCGGTGCAGGTCGTCGGCGCGCTGCTGGTGCTCAGCCTGGTCGTCACCCCGGCCGCTGCCGCCGCCCGCGTCACCGCGTCCGCGGTGCTGCTGCCCGTGCTGAGCGTGCTGTTCGCCGTGGTGTCGATCGAGGGCGGCATCCTGCTCGCGCTCGGCAGCAGCATCCCCATCAGCCCCTACGTCACGACGATCTCGTTCGGCATCTACGCGGTGTGCCGACTGGCCGGCGGACACCGGGCCCGGCGGTGGGGTGCGAGGAGGGCGGTGGTGCGGGTCGTGTGACGCGGTGGGGGTCGCCCTTCTCCGACCGCTGAGGTCCGGCGGGCGCTCACCCCAGGGGGTGCGGGCCCTGCGGACATGCATCGCCGCGCGGTCGGCGGGAGGCTGGTGATATCAGCACGGGCACGCGTCCCGAGGAGATCGTCATGAACAGCGCCACCCTGGAAGACATGCGGACCTCGCTGCGGGGACCGGTCATCGGCCCACGGGACGCGGAGTACGACCAGGCCCGCAAGATCTACAACGCGATGATCGACAAGCGTCCCGCCGCCATCGTGCGGTGCGCGGACGCCGCGGATGTGATGGCCGCGGTCGCCTATGTCCGCGATCACGGTCTGGAGCTCGCCGTGCGCGGCGGCGGGCACAGCGGCCCGGGCCTGTGTCTGGTGGACGACGGCGTCACCATCGACCTGTCGCCGATGCGCGGGGTGCGGGTCGACCCGTCGGCACGGACCGCGCAGGCCGGCGGCGGCGCCCAGCTCGGCGACCTGGACCACGCCACGCACGCCTTCGGCCTGGCCACGCCGACCGGCATCATCTCCATGACCGGGGTCGGGGGCCTGACCCTGGGCGGCGGACACGGCTATCTCACCCGCAAGTACGGCCTGACCGCGGACAATCTGATCGCCGCCGATGTCGTCCTGGCCGACGGCAGCTACGTCACCGCGAACGCGGACGAGCACCCGGACCTGTTCTGGGCCCTGCGGGGCGGCGGCGGCAACTTCGGCATCGCGACCTCGCTCACCTACCGGCTGCACCCGGTGGACACGGTCGGCGTCGGGGTGACCGTCTGGCCGGTGGATCACATCCCTGAGGCGCTGGCGTGGTACCGCGCGTTCCTCCCGCAGGCGCCCGAGGACGTGTACGGCTTCTTCAACGTCTTCGTCGTCCCGCCCGGCCCGCCCTTCCCCGAGGAGCTGCACGGGCGGAAGGTGTGCGGCATCGTGTGGTGCCACACCGGCGACCTCGACCGGCTCGACGAGACGCTGTCGGTGGTGCACGAGGCCGGGCCTCCGGCCTTCCACTTCACGACTCCGATGCCGTACGTCGCCCTGCAGAGCATGTTCGACGAGCTGATCCCGACCGGCTACCAGTGGTACTGGCGCGGCGACTTCTTCGACCACATCCCGGACGCCGCCCTCGACGTCCACCTCAAGTACGGCGAGAGCAACCCCACCCAGCTCTCGCTGATGCACCTCTACCCGGTCGACGGGGCGGCCCACCGGATGGGCCCGGACGAGACGGCGTGGAGCTACCGGGACGCGGTCTGGTCGGGCGTCTTCGCCGGTGTCGACCCCGATCCGGTCAACGCCGATGCCATCAGGCAGTGGTGCGTCGACTACCAGGAGGAGCTGCACCCGTACTCCATGGGCGGCTCGTACGTGAACTTCATGGGTGCGGGCGAGGGCCAGGAGCGGGTCCGGGCGACGTACCGCGACCACTACGACAGGCTCGCCCGGGTCAAGCGGACCTACGACCCGGACAACCTGTTCCACGCCAACCAGAACATCGCGCCGGCGCGGGCGTGACGGCCACGGTGCCCCGCTCCGGGAGGCGGCCATGGGACAGATGATCGACGCCGGCGGTGTGGAGCTCTGGGTCGAGCGACGGGGCCAGGGGCCCGACGTCCTGCTCATCTCGGGGCTCGGGGACCCCGCCGAGGCGTGGCAGTCGCAGCTCGACGGGCTCGCGGACCGCTATCGGCTCACCGCCTTCGACAACCGGGGCGCCGGGCGTACGCCGCTGCCCGAGGGGCCGCTCACCATGCCCCGGATGGCCGACGACGCCGCCTCCCTGCTGCGCACGCTGCAGATACCGGCCGCCCACGTGACCGGTTTCTCGGGCGGCAGTTTCATCGCCCAGGAGCTGGCGCTGAGGCATCCGGGCCTCGTCCGCAGCCTGGTCCTGATGAGCACGACGGCCCGCCCGGACTCCTACTTCCGCGCGATGACGCGCTTCTGGGAGTGGATGGTGGAGCGGGCTCCGACCGAGCGGGCCATGCTCGAGGCGTTCTACCTGTGGATCTACACACCTCGCGCCCACGCCGACGGCCTGGTCGACCGCCTCATCGACGAGACGCTGGCGTTCGAGCACCCGCAGTCCGCCGAGGCCTTCCAGCGTCAGCTCGCGGCATTCAGCCGCCATGACACGTCCGACCGCCTCGGCGGCATCACCGCGCCTACCCTCGTCCTCTCCGGTGAACTCGACCTCGCCACGCCGCCGCGCCTCGGCCGGGAGGTCGCGGAGCGCATCCCGGACGCCGAGTTCGAGGTGATGCCCGGAGAGGCCCATCAGCCGTTCCAGGAGGTGCCGGAGGTGTTCAACGCCCGGGTCGAGGCGTTCTGGCGCAAGGTGGAGGCGGAGGACTGACGGCTCCTCACTCCTCGAGCCTGCGCAGCCGTTCCGTGTCGCAGGTGCGGGGGCAGGTGCCGCAGGCCTCGTCGGGCCGGATGGCGTAGTAGAGGCAGCAGCCCGCGCGGGTGCGGGTCGTGTGACGGCGGCCGTCGGTGCCGGTCAGCAGGCGGAAGTCCGCTCCCGAGGGGTAGGGGCTGACGGGTTCGGGAAGCAGGGCGGTCGCCGCGCGTACGGCGTCCTCCTCGCGGCCGAGGGTCCGGCCGAGGTACCAGATCCCGGAGACGAGGTCGTCGCCGACCATGCCCCACAGGGCACGCGGCCCGCGGCGCACGGCGGGGCCGAGGGCGGTCAGCAGCGGGCGCATGTGGTCGGCGACCGCGGCACGCAGCTCGGCCCGCAGGGCCTCCTCGCCCGCGACGGTCACCGCGCCGGGCAGCGCGGCGACGGGGTCGCCGGGCAGACAGGCGACACGCGCCTCGGGCGTGATGGTGTACGCCCCGGCCGCCAGGTCCAGGCGCACCGACTGGGGCCGGATGCGCGGCACTCGGCGCTCCAGGTACCAGACGCCGCTCATCAGCAGGGCGATCGACCAGGCGTAGTCGTGCAGGGCGCGCGAGGCGGTGACGTGGGAGCGGGGAGTGTGGGCGTAGCGGGTGTGGATGCGCGTGGCCTCGGCGTCCAGGAAGGCGTCGAGGGCCGACTGATCAGACGTCAGTTCGGCGGCGGTGATCGCCTGTTGGTCGTAGGCCGTCCGGGGGTCCGCGACCTCGACGCTCAACGCCTCGCAGAGGCCGGTCAGCCGCCGGTAGGCGGTGCCGAGGACGGAGGCGAGGGTCGGCGGTGACTCCAGGACAGTGCGCATCGATCACTCCTACGGGCAGTTGCAACCCGCGATTGGATAGGTAAGGCTAACCTAAGGTACAAGATCGTCGGACGTGCTCGTGAACGCCCGGCCGATCAAGGGCCGTCCACGTCACGGGGGTCTCGCGCGGGCTGCCCGCCGCCGCCCCCACCCACCAATGGAAGACCGCCATGCGCCTGTACCTGCTCGCCCTCAATCCGACCGACTCCGTCACCGAGGGCTTCCTGCCCGCCGCAGACCGGCTGGGCCTGGACGTCACCGTCCTCACCGATCAGCCCGACGCCCACCGCAGAACCCGCCCGGACGTCGAGGTCCTGGAGTGTGACGTGCGGGACTTCCGGGCCGTCGTGTCGCGGATCTCGGCCCACGGCGGCCCGGGTGCCGTCTTCACCAACAGCGACCACCTCCAGACCCAGGCCGCCCTGGCCGCCGCCTACTTCGGCCTGCCCGGCAAGGACTGGCGGGCCACCCTGCGCTGCAAGGACAAGGCGGAGACGCGCCGCAGGCTGGCCGCCACCGGAGCGGACACCGTCTGGTCGGCCGAACTCACCGCACCGGCCCCGCTCGACGCGCCCTACCCCTGTGTCCTCAAGCCCCGGGAGGGCGTGGCCAGCGAGGACGTCGTGCTCGTGGACGGACCCGAGGAGCTGACGATGCGCGCCAAGGAGATCCTGGAGCGCCGGCCGGGCACCACCCTGGTCGTCGAGGAGTACCTCCCCGGCGAACTGTGCACGCTGGAGACCCTGGGCGACGGCCGGGTCCGGCATGTCCTGGGCGGCTTCCGCACCGAGCTGTCGCCGCTCCCCCACTTCGTCGAGGAACGCCTCACGTTCGTCCCCGCCCACCCCGAGCCGGTCGTCGCGCAGGTGCTCGCCCAACTCGACGCGCTCGGTGTCGGGTTCGGCGCCTGTCACACCGAGTTCGTGGTGCACGAGGGGCGGGCACGGATCGTCGAGGTCAACTACCGGGCCATCGGCGACCAGTGCGATCTGCTGCTGGAACAGCTCCTCGGCATTCCGCTGTTCGAGCACATCCTCCGCACCCACCTGGGCGAACCGCTCCCGGCCGATCCGGAGGTCCGCCGCGACCGCGCCGCCCTCCTTCAGTACCCGTGCGCCGACCGGGCCGGGACCCTGACCGACGCCCCGAACGCCACCGAGCTCACCGTCGACGGAGTGTCCCTGACGTACCGTCCGCTGCGGGCGGCCGGCGAGCGGCACGAGCTGTACCGCACCAACCGCGACTACCTCGGCGTCCTGCGGGCCACCGGCACCGACCAGGACACCGTGGACCGCGTGGCCGCCGCCTTCCTGGCCACTCTCCGCTGGGAGATCCGGGCGTGACCGTCACTCCACCCGCGCCGGACATCTGCGCGACCGACCTGCTCACCCGGGTGCTGAGCGCCCTGCTGCGCGAGGACGTCGCCGGGCTGCGCACCCGGAGCACCCTCGTCCACCGGCCGGACGGACCCTGGCTGCGGCTCGCCGCCGGTCGTGACGCCCTGCTGCTGCCGGTCGCCGAGGACGGCTTCCAGTGCCGGTACGCCGCCCGGCTGCCACTGCTCCGGCGCGCCTCGGACGGCGCCGAGCTGACGTCGTACGCGGAGGTGCTGGACGCGCTGCGCGCGCTCGCCGAGCCCGAGGACCGGGCCGGTTTCGACGCCTTCGCCGAGGAGTGCCGTCAGACCCTGGCCACGTTACGGCTGCACGCCGACACCCGCGACGCCGTCGCCGGGCGGCTGACCGACCGTCACGGGGACGCACCGGCACGCTGGACCGGCCTCTTCCGCGGGCCCGCGTTCGACACGCTCGCCGCCCGGCTGGACCACCCCGTGTATCCGACGGCGCGCGGCCGGGCGGGGCTGGACGAGGAGCAACTACGTTCGTACGCGCCCGAGTTCCATCCGCGATTCCCGCTGCGCTGGCTCGCCGTGCCCCGGGACGCGGTCCTGCTGACCGGCACGCCGCCGGAGCTGTGGCCCACGCCCGCGCGGCTCGGTCTGGCCGAGCTGGAGCGCACACACCTCGCCCTGCCGGTGCACCCGCTGACCGTCGGCCCTCCCCTCGACGCGGCCCTGCGCGCCACCGGCCTGCGCGGACGGGCGGTACTGGCCGAACGGGCCTGCCTCGACGTCGTACCGACCCTGTCCATGCGGACCGTGGCGACGGTGGCGGACCCGGCCCTGCACCTCAAACTGCCCCTCACCACCTCGTCGTTGGGGCTGCGCAACAGGCGGTCCGTCAAGCCCGGCACACTCGTCGACGGGGCCGTGGGCCAGCGGCTGATCCAAGAGGTGATCGCGCGCGAGCCCCGGTTCCGGGACACCGTCCTGCACGCCGACGAGACGACGTACGCCCACGCGGGGCACGAACTGCTGGCCGTGCTGTGCCGCCGCCACCCGGCCGGTCTTAAGGACTCCGTCGTCGTGCCGATGGCGGCGCTCCTCGCCGAGGCGCCGGACGGACAGCTGGTCGTCGATCATCTCGCCGACCGCTTCTACGACGGCGACCCGCTCGCCCTGCTCGACGCCTGTCTGACGCTGCTGTTCGACTGGCAGACCACGCTGTTCGGCTACGGCGTCGCGCTGGAGTCGCACCAGCAGAACATCTCGTTGGCGCTGCGGCCGGGCGGCCTCCGGCTGCTGTTCAAGGACAACGACGGGCCACGCGTCAACGCGGAGCGGCTGCGCGCCCGGCTCCCCGGCCGGTGGGACTTCGACGACCCGCGGGTCCTCGGTACGCAGGACGGGCCGGTGGCCGACCTCTTCGCCACCATCACCGTCCATCTGTGCGCGGGCGCATACGCGTTCGGGCTGGCCCGGCACGGCCGCGCCCCGCTGCCCGTACTGCTGCGGCTGGTGCGCGAACGGCTGACCGAGGCCGTGGAGCGGCTCGGCGGCGAGGCGGGGGACGTGCTGCGCGCCCGGGTCCTCGACGCCCCGGAGCTGCCGGTGAAGGCGATGGTGACGGCCGGGACACTGCTCAGCAAGGAGCGGTCGGGCGCCGCCGACATCAACAAGCACTACACCACCGGCCCCAACTACCTGCTGCCGTCCCGGAGTACGCCATGAGAGCCCGGGACCGGACCGCCGGTTCCGTCGTCGCCGCCCGTACTCGTCCCCACCCCTCTCCCCCCGCATTCGCGCAATCGCTGGAGCCTGCCATGCCCTCGCTGACCGAATCGCCCGGCCGCACCACAGCGTCGGTCTCCCTGCCCACCGCCGACGACGTGGTGGCCCACACCCTGCTGAACTGTCTGCTGCGCGAGGTGTCCGGGCCCGAGCGGCAGACCGTCGTCGCCGACCACCGTCTGCTGCTGCGACTGCCCCGCCGCGGGGTCCTGCTGAGTGTGGCCCTGCGCCGTACCTCGCTGCTCGGCGCGCACCGGTTCACCGGCCCGGTGCGCGAGGAGCGGGACGGCGGCCGGGCGGACGTGGACTGGCGGCGGCTGGCCGAGTACACCCGTGACGAACTGTCGCTGCGCACCGGTGTGCGCAACGAGGAGTTCCTGGCGCAGGTGGCCTCCAGCCACGCGGCCGTCGAGGGCGCGCTCACCGCCCGGCCGGCCCTGCCGGAGGTCCCGGAGCCTCCGGACGAGCCGCTGTCCGCCTACCTCGCCTCCGAGCAGTCCCTGCTCTTCGGGCACCGCTTCCACCCCACACCCAAGGCCCGCACCGGCGACCCGCGTTCCTGGGCCGCGTACGCACCCGAGACGGGCGCCTCCTTCCCGCTGCGGCACCTCGCCGTACGGGAACACCTGATCGCGCGGGAGAGCGCCGAACCATGGGCCGACGCCGCCCTGGACCGGCAGCGACCGGACGTCCCGGCCGGCTACCGGCTGCTGCCCGCCCACCCCTGGCAGTACGAGACGCTCCGCGAGCACCCGCTGCTGCGGGCCGCCCTGGACCGCGGTGACGTGCTCGACCTGGGACCGGGCGGCCGGCCCTTCGCAGCCACCGCGTCCGTGCGCACGCTGTACGACGGGGAGACGTTCCTGAAGTTCAGCCTGAACGTGCGGATCACCAACTGTCTTCGCAAGAACAGCAGTTACGAGCTGACCGGGGCGGTCGCCCTCACCCGGGCGCTGGCCCCGGCCCTGGCCGACCTCGCCGGGCGTTTCCCCGGCAGTGCCGTGCTCCGCGAGCCCGCGTACCGCAGTCTCGCCCTGCCCGGCCCCGACGGCACACCCGACCGCGATCTGCTGGAGGGCTTCGGCGTCATCGTCCGCGAGGGCCTGTCCCGCCGGCTCGCCCCCGGTACCACTCCCCTGCTCGCGGCCGCCGTCGCCGACGAGTACCCGACGGGTGCCGCCCAGGTGTCCCGTCTCCTCGCCGGAGCGGACGGGGCTGCGGCGCTCGACTGGTGGTCGGCCTACCTGGACCTCCTCCTGCCGCCCGTCCTCGCCGCCTACTTCGACCACGGCCTGGTCCTGGAGCCGCATCTGCAGAACGTGCTGCTCTGCGTCGACGGCGCCGGGCGGCCCGCCCAGGTCCTCTTCCGGGACCTGGAGGGCACCAAGCTGCTGCCCGAGCAGCACACGGAGACGCTGGCCGCGCTGCCGCCCGAGGTGGCCGGGCCGATGACGTACGACGCGCGGCGCGGCTGGGACCGGGTCGTGTACTGCCTGCTGGTCAACCACGTGGCCGAGATGCTCGCGGCCCTCGCCGACCTGCATCCGGAGACGGAGGCGGCGCTGTGGGCACGTGTGCGGGACACACTGCGCGCCTACGCCGACCGGCACGGCTGCCCGCCCCGGCTTGCCGCCCTGCTCGCCGGAGTGCCGCTGCCCGCCAAGACCAATCTGCTCACCCGCTGGGAGCGCAAGGCGGACCGCGAGGCCGGATACGTCCGGCTGCCGTCGCCGCTCGGCGCTGAGGTGCTGCACGAGGCGAAGAGGAGCTCCCGATGATCCGCCCGACCCCCGCCGTGAGCGACCGCGCCCTGTCGCTGCCGTCCACTGAACTACCGTCCTATCTCTACGACTTGACCGATCTGCGCGCACACGCCGCCGGGATCCGGGCCGCGCTGCCCGACCGGGTCGAGCTGTACTACGCGGCCAAGGCCAACCCGGAGCCGGAGGTCCTGGCCGCGCTGGAGCCCTTCGTCGACGGATACGAGGTCGCGTCGGGCGGTGAACTCGCCCATGTCGCCAAGGCGGTGCCGGGCCGGCCACTGGCCTTCGGCGGGCCCGGCAAGACGCCGGACGAGGTGACGGCCGCGCTGGAGCTGGGCGTCGACCGCTTCCACGTCGAGAGCGAACACGAGCTGCGCGTACTGGCCGAACTGGCGCGCCGCGTCGCGCCCCGGCGGCGTGTCGCGGTGCTGCCACGCGTCAACCTGCCCGTGCCCGACGGCTCGCTCGCCGGCAGCTCACTGGCGATGGGCGGGCGGCCGACGCCCTTCGGCATGGATCCCGCCCGGGCCGAACCGGTGATCCGGGCGCTCGCCGACGGCACCTACCCGCAGCTGGAACTGCGCGGTGTGCACGCCCACCTGGCGAGCGGCCCGGAGGCGGCCGAGCTGGTGGCGGTCGCGGGGAGCGTGGTCGGCTGGGCCACGGGGCTCGGTGTGCCGGTCGCCGAGGTGAACGTCGGGGGCGGCATGAGCGTCGACTACTCCGACCCGGAGCGCCGCTTCGACTGGGCCGCGTACGGCGACGGGCTGGCCCGGCTCACCGAGGCGCATCCGGGGCTGACCCTGCGGATCGAGCCGGGCCGGGCGCTCACCGCGTACTGCGGCTGGTACGCCACCGAGGTGCTGGACGTGAAGCACAGCCACGGCGAGGAGTTCGCCGTGGTCCGGGGCGGCACACACCATCTGCGGACCCCGGCGACGAAGGGACACGACCAGCCCTGCTCCGTCCTGCCCGTGGACACCTGGCCGCACCCCTGGCCACGACCGGCGGCGACGAACGGGCCGGTCACGCTCGCGGGGCAGCTCTGCACACCGAAGGACGTGCTGGCCCGCCGGGTACCGGTGCCGGACCTCAGGGCCGGGGACCGGGTGCTGTTCGCCCTGGCGGGCGCCTACGCCTGGAACATCTCGCACCACGACTTCCTGATGCATCCGAGGCCCGGGTTCCACTTCCTGGACGACAGCGCCCAGGCTTCCTGAGCCACCCATGAGCCCTCGGTGCCCGCCGGACCGGCCGGCGGGCACCGACGCCGGGACGCGTCAGGCCGCGGCCAGGGCGGGCGCCGGCGTTTCCTCCGCCTCGGCGAGCAGGGCCATGAGCGTCGCCCGGGCACGGGCCACCCGGGAGCGGACCGTGCCGACCGGGCAGTCGCTCAGCGCGGCGGCCTCCGCGTACGGCAGACCGAGGAGCTGTGTGAGGACGAACGCCTCACGGCGCTCCTCCGGCAGTCCGTCCAGCAGCTCGAGCAGGGCCACGCCGTCGTCGAAGCCGGGCAGGCCGCGCGGCTGGGCGAGCTCGACCGCCAGCTCCCAGTCCGTCAGATCGGCCGGGCGGGGACGCACGGCGGTGTACCGGAGGCTGTCCGCGACCGCACGCCGGGCGATGGCCAGCAGCCAGACGCGCGCCGAGGAGCGGCCCTCGAAGCGGTGCAGACTGCCGAGCGCCCGCAGGAACGTGTCCTGCGCGAGATCGTCCACGGCCTGCGGATCGGCGCACAGATGGGCGACGTAGCGGATGACGTCACGGTGCAGGGCGCGCACGAAGTGGTCGACGGCCGCGGAGTCGCCACCGCGGGCGGCCAGCGCCCAGGCGGTTATCGACTCGTCGGCCGACGGGCTGCGCTCGGATGAAAGGGGCAGGGCAGGAGTGATCACCTGGTGTCCTTCTCGGAATTCCGGGAGCACGCGCGACACGCGTGGGGCCCGGTGAGCGGGGATACGGCCGCGCCCGCACGACGTGACATACGGAGTGACGTACGGACGCAGGGCCGAGACCGGGGCGCGCGGAGTGCCGCCCCGGGAGTGCCGGCTGCCGTCAGGCGGCAGCGGCCCCCGCGGGCGGTCCTCGAGAGGTGATCGCGTGGACGAGAAGGAGCAGGCGCGGTGCGCGGTCGGAGGACCAGCGCCGGACACGTACGGGCGGGGGCGGCGGCGTGGGCAGGGCGAACAGCAGCCGCAGCGGCGCGGCCAGCCGGCTGCCCACGGCGCGCAGCAGACGGAAGACGGCCCGTTCGCCGTGGCCCAGCCACAGGCCGCAGAGCAGCGCGGCGAGCAGGTGGGCGGCGAGCATGCCGAGGGACGAGTCACCGCCCGGGGCGTGTCCCGTATGCCCCATGTGGTGGGACATGGAGCCCATTTCATGACCCATGGCTCCCATGCCATGGCCGGCCATGGATCCCATGCCGTGGCCCATGGAGGACATGTCCATGGAGTCCGTGCCACCCGTCGCCCCGGCGGCCGGTGCCGGCACGAGTGAGAACGCCGAGTGCAGTCCGGTCTGGACGACCACGGCGACGGCGACGACCAGCCGGAGTCCGCGCTCGCGGCCCGCCAGGCACCAGCCCGCCACACCGGTCACGGCCCAGCCGGCCACCAGGGTCGACAGGGGGACGTGGTCGCCGGACATCATGACGTGTCCCAGGGCGGCGAGCACGACACAGACGGCCGCGAACACCGCGGCCCGTGTCGTGCGAGCACACCACCCTGCTGTCATGGCGCCTCATCTTCGCATCCGGCCCCGCCCCGTCGCCCATGGGTACGAAAATCGCCCGGCCTTCGTACTCAATCCGTGAGGTGTGATCCAGGCCACTGTCCAGGAATCGATGCCTCCGGTCGGGCCACGGCAGAATCCCCGGCGTGGACATCACCGCGCAGGAGCTCAACCGGGCGACCCTCGGCCGTCAGTTGCTGCTGGGCCGGGAGGTGATGGAGGCCGGGGAGGCCGTGCGGCGGGTGGTGGCGCTCCAGGCGCAGCATGCCGCTTCGCCGTACGTGGCGCTGTGGAACCGGCTGGCCGGCTTCTCCCCGGCCGAGCTGGACGAGGCCTTCGAGCGGCGTGCGGTGGTGAAGGCGACCCTGATGCGGATCACGCTGCACGCGGTCCACGCGGACGACTACCAGGTGTTCCGTGAGGCGATGCAGCAGACGCTGTACGCCTCGCGGCTCGGCTACCGCTTCGCCGCCGCGGGTCTCACCCCGGCCGACGGCGAGGCACTCGTCCCGCAATTGCTGGACTTCGCCGACCGGCCGCGGACGGCGGCGGAGCTTCAGGCCTGGCTCGAGGAACGGGTCGGCGCGGACAAGAAGGCCGGCGCGTGGTGGGGGCTCAAGGGGTACGCGCCGCTGCTCCACCTCCCGACCGGCGGACCCTGGTCGTTCGGCACCCGGGCGTCGTTCGTCGCGGCGCGGACCGGCCCCGTGCCGACTGGCCGGGAGTCGGCGACGGAGGCCCTCGGGCAGCTCGTCCTGCGCTATCTGCGGGGCTTCGGACCGGCGTCGGTCGCGGACGTGGCGCAGTTCGCCATGCTGCCGCGACAGCCGGTACGGCAGACGCTGCACGCTCTCTCCGACTCGGTGGAACAACTCCGCGGGCCGGCCGGAACGGTCCTGTTCGACGTACCGGACGCCCCGCGCCCGCCGGCCGACACGCCTGCGCCCCCGCGGCTCATGGCCATGTGGGACAGCGTCCTGCTGGCCCACGCCGACCGCAGCCGCGTGATCCCGCCGGACTATCGCCGTCTGGTGATCCGCGTGAACGGTGACGTCCTGCCCACGCTGCTGGTGGACGGCCGGGTCGCCGGCGTGTGGCGCGCGATCGACGGCGGTATCGAGGCCACAGCCTTCCACGATCTGCCGCGCACCGCGTGGGACGGCCTCGCGCAGGAGGCCGCGTCCTTGACCGGGCTCCTGACCGACCGCGACACCGAGGTCTACCGCCGCTACCACCACTGGTGGCCGAAACTCCCCGCCGGGCACGTACGCCTGTTCACCGGCCGCGGATGAGGCTCCGGGCCCGGTCCGTCCCGCCGGCGCCCCCTGTGATCAACGGTGATCGATCCGCCTAGAGTGTCGGGGCATGACGACACAAGCCACCAGCTCAACGCAGACGTATCTCTCCGAGTTGTTCTCCCTGGAAGGCCGCGTCGCGGTGGTCACCGGTGGCAGTTCCGGTATCGGTCGCGCCATCACGGGCGCCCTCGCCCGCGCCGGCGCGAGTGTGGTGGTCGTGGCTCGCGGCGAGGCCGGACTGGCCGCGACGGTGGAGGAGTTGACGGCTCAGGGCTGTCGCGCCGCGTGGGTCAGCGCGGACCTGAGCACGCGCGAGGGTGTGCGGACGGCCGCCGAGCGGGCGGTCGAGGCGTTCGGGGAGCCCGACATCCTCGTCAACAGCGCCGGGATCAATCTGCGCCCGCCGATGGACGAACTCACCGAGGACGTCTGGGACCTGACGATGGCCGTGAACCTGGAGGCGCCCTTCCTGCTGGGGCAGCGCTTCGGCCCGGGCATGGCGGAGCGCGGGTTCGGGCGGATCCTGCACATCAGCTCGCAGCAGGCGCACCGGGCGTTCGTGCAGAGCGGGGCGTACGGCGCCTCCAAGGGCGGACTGGAGTCGCTGGCGCGTTCCCAGGCCGAGGCGTGGTCGCCGCGCGGTGTCACCTGCAACGTCCTGGTGCCGGGCTTCGTCATGACGGCGCTCAACAAGCGCCTGTCGTCGGACCCGGAGAAGGTGGCCGCCCTCGCCGAGCGCACGCTGATCGGGCGGAACGGCCTGGCCGAGGACTTCGCGGGCGCGGCCGTGTTCCTGGCGAGCCCGGCGTCCGCCTACGTCACCGGGCAGTCGGTCTACGTCGACGGAGGGATGTCCGTCCACTGACGCGGCGACCGCATCAGACGGCCGGGCCCGTCCGCCACACGAAGACCTCGGTGCTCGGTGCCCGCTCGGAGAACCGGCCCGAGGGCGCGGCCTCGCGCAGCAGCAGCCGTAGCTCCGTCTCGAAGTCGTCCCGGCGCCCTTCGAAGAGATGCGGCGCCGAGAACGACATGGAGAACACCCAGGCGACGACATCGTCGTGGGTCCGCTCCAGCACCTGCCCGCCGGGGACGACGAGACGCCGGGGCCCGGAGAAGCCCGCCCGGGCGAGCACCTCGTCCTCCGCGCCCGGTGTCCCCTGCGTCAGCACCCCGCGGCCCGCTCGTCGCACGGGCCCGAGGTACCGCTTCACCAGGTCGCCCACGTCCGCGTAGGGGACCGCCGGGTGCGGCATGCCGTCGACGGTCCGGGGCTCGGTCTTCAGGTCCGCGATGTGCACGAGGGCCCCGCCGGGGCGGAGCATGTCCCGGACGGTCGCGGCCACCAGGTCACGGTCCATCCAGTGGAAGGACTGGCCGAAGGTCGCGACGTCGAACGTGCCGAGCCCCGCGGGCAGGTCCTCGGCCCGCGCCCGCACCCAGCGGGTCCTGGCGCCCACTTCCCGGGCGGCGGCCCCGCGCCCGGCTTCGGCGATCATCCCGCTGTCGGGGTCCACCCCGACGACCTCGCCGAACAGACGCACGAGGCTCAGGGCGATGGTGCCGGGCCCGCAGCCCACGTCCAGGAGGCGCCCCCGTCCGTCGAGCCGCAACTCCTCGGCGAGCGCGTCCGCCAGCCCGGGTGCGTAGGGCAGCCGCCCCCGCTCGTAGTAGGCGGCGGTCCCCGCGAACAGCGTGTCGTCCCACTCCCAGCCGACCACCATGCCCGACCACCACCCTCACAGCACAGAGTCCCGCGACCACCCGGCCGGTCGACGCCCCGATGATTCCACGACCCCGCCACGCGCCGGGGATCACCGCCGGGGGTCCCCCGTCGGAGAGCGGCCGACGGGCGCTTGTCAGTGCCCGGTGTCACGCTGGGCACCACAGGACCTGCGGAAGGGAAAGCATCGCCATGATCACCACGGAGTTCGCCCCCGGTTCCCCCTGTTGGCTCGACCTCGGCGCTCCGGACGTCCGGACCGCCGCCGCCTTCTACGGCGCCGTGCTCGGGTGGGACTACGAGTCCATGGGCGAGAGCGAGGACTTCGAGGGCGGGATGTTCCGGAAGGACGGCAAGATCGTCGCCGGGCTCGGCAAGCTCACCGAGGAGGGAGCGCGCTCGGCCTGGATGCTCTACTACAGCGTCGCCGACGCGGACGCCACGACGAAGGCCGTGGAGCAGTCGGGCGGCACCGTGCGCGTCGCGCCGATGGACCTCGAGGAATGGGGCCGGATGGCGCAGTACACCGACCCGCAGGGAGGCCAGTTCGCCGTCTGGCAGCCGGGGACTTCCAAGGGCCTCGACCTCGTCGACGAGCCGGGTTCGCTGTCCTGGACGGAGTTGATGACGACGGACGCGGCGGCCGCGCGGGCGTTCTACGGCGGACTCTTCGACTGGCAGTTCAGCGACATGCCGATGCCGGGCGACGCGGGCATGTACACCCTGATCACCCCCGCCGGGCTGCCCGAGGACCGGATGCACGGCGGCCTCGTGGAGCTCCGCCCGGAGGACCTGGATCTGACGGACGGGCGGCCTTACTGGCACCCGGTCTTCGCCGTCGCCGACTGCGACGCCGCCGTGGCCAAGGTCAGGGAGTACGGCGGCAGCGTGCAGATGGGGCCCGAGGACATGGAGGGCGTCGGCCGGCTGGCCGTCTGTCTCGACCCGGCGAAGGCGGACTTCGTGGTGCTCGCTCCGTCCGAGGCCTGAACCGGGCGAGTCACCACCACCGATGGCTGTCCCCGGCGATGCGCCGCTTCCCGAGCGGCTGCACCTCGCGCGCGTTGCCCTCGGGGAAGAGGCTCCGGTAGTGCTCCAGCGCGGCGGCGGACGCCTGGACCGGATGGGTCAGGACGGTCCAGCGCACGCCGGTGGTGTAGGGGCAGGTCGTGGTGGATCCGACGTAGCGGTAGGACTCGGTGCAGGGCGGCAGCAGGGTGTCGATCTCCACATCGGGCACGTCCCAGTGCTCTTCGCTCCGGCGGGCGGACTCCAGCAGCCGGTCCAGTGAGCCGTTGGCGTCGCCCGGGTGGAGGAACACGCCGAGCACCGCGTACTCCTTCGCACCGGCCCCGTCCCTGTCCCCGTCCCCGGTCGTCCGGGCGTACTTCAGGTGCTGTTCCATCGGGAACACCACCCCGCCGACGGTGTGCTCGGACGGCGTGTGCCAGTGGATGTCCTCCAGGTGGTACGTGGCGTCGCCGATGCTCATCAGGCAGTCCTGTCCGAGCGGCGGCTCGGCCTTCACCGAGCCCTCCTCGGGCCGGAGGCAGTCGGGCCGGTGCCGCTTCGGCCGCTCGAAGCTGAGCCGCAGGGAGAGTCGCCCCGGATGGCGCAGGCGCAGGGGTGGCAGGGCCGAGACATCGATGGCCTGCGGACGGATGTCGACCGGGCTCTGGGACAGAGCGGTGCCGAGGGCGGAGGGGGCAGGGGCGGTCAGGGACACGGGGCATCACTTTCGGTCGACGGGCGGACGGCCGGGTAGGGACGACCGCATCCTTTTCCCTCGGCGGCGCCCAAGACGCGCCAGGTCACCCGGACTGCCGAACCCCCGGATCGCGGCCTTGACCCGCTACGGTCGCGACATGAACCAAGGTCCCGGTGCGGCGGCTCAGGAACCCGGCGAGGACACCGTCCGCGAGTTCGCCGGTCTGGTGAAGGACTGGGCGGCCGCGATCGTCGCCAACGACCCCGCCCGCATCGCGGGCTTCATGGCGGACGAGTGGGTGATCGTCTCCGAGTCGGGGATCGACCCGAAGGAGAGGTTTCTCTCCCTCGTGGAGTCCGGGGACCTCACCCACTCCGCGATGGACCTCAGGACCCGGCCGAGGGTCCGCGTCTACGGCGACACGGCCGTGGTCACCGGACGGGTCACCAACACGGCCCACTACCAGGGCGAGCGCTACGACGCCGACGAGTGGACGACGGACGTGTTCGTGAAGCGGGACGGGCGCTGGCGGTGCGTGCTGAGCCAGATCACCTCGGCGGCCCCCGGAACCACATCAGCGGCCCCTGGATGAGCGTTCAACTGATTTGCATATGATGCGCAAATGCACGACTACAGCATCAGGGAAGCCACGCCTGCGGACATCGACGGGGCACGGGTGGTGATGCTGGACGCCGTGTACCGCGACTTCGACACCGGCTATGTGCCGACCTGGCACGCCGACATCATCGACCCGGTGCCGTTCTACGTCGAACCGCCGCGGCACACCCTCCTGGTGGCCGTGGACGAGCGGGACGGGACGGTGGCGGCCACCGGGGCGCTGGACGCGCGCGGCCCGGCCCATCCGCCGAACCCGCGCTGGCTGGCCGAGCGGTACCCCTCGGGCGAGACCGCGCAACTGCGGCGGCTGTACGTGAGCCCCGCGCACCGGCGGCGCGGACTGGCCCGGCGGCTGGTCGAGGGTCTGGTCGACTTCGCCCGGGCCGACGGCGGGTACCGGTCCCTCTATCTGCACACGTATCCGCACTCGCCCGGCGCGCTGGGCCTGTGGCGGACGCTGGGCAAGGTGGTGTGCGACGAGCGGGAGGAAGTGCCCGGCGGCGGCAACGGCGTGGTGCACTTCGAGATTCCCTTCGCCTGAGCACCACGGGGACGACACTGAACACCTCGCACTCACCCCTGCCCAAGGGCCTCACCGCCCTGCGCGCCCTCGCCCGCGGCGGCGCCCCGACGCTGCTGTGGCGGGCCGTGCTGATGGCCGCCCTGGTGGGCGCGATCGGCCTGCTGCCATGGCTGTCGCGCACCGACCCGGCGCTGACCGTGCTCAAGGCCCGCTCGGCCGACCGTGACCCGACGCCCGAGACGCTGCGCGCCATCCGCGACCAACTCGGGCTGGACGACGGCCCGCTGACGCTGCTCGGCCGCTGGCTGGGCGGGCTGCTGCACGGGGACGCGGGCACCTCGTGGGTGTCCGGCGGCCAGGTGCTGCCGGGCGTCGTGCAGGGGCTCGGCGCGTCATTGCTGCTGGTGTCCGGGGCCCTGGTGGTCGCGGCGGGCACCGTCGCCGCGGTGTGCGCCCGCACACTCCGGCTCGGCTCGCGGGGGCGGCTCGCCGCCCGCGGCACCGGCGGCACCGCGTCGGCCGTGCTGGCCGCGCTGCCCGAGTTCCTCGTCGCCTCGGTGCTGGCCTCGGTGATCGGCGTCCAGCTCGGCTGGCTGCCCGCGCTCGGCTGGTACGGGCCGCAGTGGATGGTGCTGCCGTCGCTGGCCCTCGGCCTGCCCGCCGGGGCGATCCTCGGACGGATGCTGGACGACCTGCTGCCCGGCGCCTTCGCCGAGCCGTGGGCCCTGGCCGCCGCGGCACGCGGCATCCCGCCGAAGTCCGTGGCACGGCAGGCGGTGCGCCGCTGCGTGCCCGGACTGCTGCCCAATCTGGGCCTGTTCGTGGTCGGCCTGACCGGCGGCTCGGTCGCCGTCGAGCAGATCTTCGACATCCCGGGCCTGGGCCGGCTCACCCTGCACGCCGCCCTCGCCCAGGACCTGCCCGTCCTGCAGACCGGCACCCTCGCCCTCGTCCTGGTCGCGGCCGTCGCCGGTGTCCTCGCCCGGCTGTCGGCCCGGCTGCTCATCGGGCCCGCGCTGCGCGACGGCGCCCTGCACTCCCTGCACGGCGCAGGCCCGTCCGAGCGCCGCGCCCTGCCCCTGCTGTACGCGGCGCTGCTCGCCGCCGTCATCGGGTTCGGCCTGCCGCGCGACCCGCTCGCCCTGGACACCCTCGCCCGGCTGCGGGCCCCCTCGCTTGCGCACCCGTTCGGGACGGACGCGCTCGGCCGGGACGTCCTCGCCCGGGTCTCCCACGGCGCGCTGACCACCCTCGGCATCGCCCTCGCGGTGAGCGCCGCCGCGCTCCTCGTGGGGCTGCTGCTGGGGCTGCTGCCGAGGCTGTCCGGGCCGCTGGTCGACACCGTCAGTGCCGTGCCGCCCGTCCTGGCGGGACTGCTCGTCGCCGGTGTCGCGGGCAGCGGGCCCTGGACGCCCGCGTTCGCCGTGGGTGTCCTCGCCTGGTCCCCGCTGGCCGCCCACACGTCCTCCCTGCTGCGGCAGGAACGCGCCACCACGCATCTGGCCGCGACCCGGGCGCTGGGCGCCGGCCGCTGGTATCTGCTCTGGCACGAACTGCTGCCCGCCGTGCTGTCGCCGGTGACCCGGCACGCCCTGCTCCGGCTGCCCGGTGTCGCGCTGAGCCTCGCCGCCCTCGGCTTCCTGGGCCTGGGCGCCCAGCCGCCGTCCCCCGAGTGGGGTCTGCTGCTCGCCGAGAACCAGCCGTACGCCGAGCGCGCCCCGTGGGCCGTCCTCTTCCCCGCCGCCGTCCTCGCCCTGCTGGGGGCGCTCGCGGTCACGGCCGCGGGCGGCGTACGGCTGCCCCGGCGGCGTGGGCGGCCCGAGGGCCCGGCCGGGCCGCCCGGGGAGCGGGTCATGCCCCCGCAGCGGCGGCGGGACAGCGCCGACGCCCTCCTGGCCCCCGTGTCCACCTCACCGACAGAAGAGCGATGACCGACCCCGCCTCCCGCGTGCCGGCCCGCCGGTCCGCCCGTACGCCCAAGACCCCGCGTGAGAGCACCTGGCGGCTCTGGAAGGAGCTGTCGCCGCTGCTGCGGCTGCTGATCCTCACCCAGCTCGCCTTCAACATCGGCTTCTACGCCGTCCTGCCGTTCCTCGCCGAGCACCTCGGCACCGCGATCGGCATGGCGGGCTGGCTGGTCGGGTTCGTGCTCGGGCTGCGCACCTTCAGCCAGCAGGGGCTGTTCGTGGTCGGCGGCTGGCTCGTCGACCGGTTCGGGGTGCGGCCCGTCGTGCTGGCCGGCTGTGCGCTGCGGATCGCCGGGTTCGCGTGGCTGGGGTACGCGGAGGCGAGCTGGGCCGTGATCGGCGCCGTGCTGGTGATCGGTTTCGCCGCCGCGCTGTTCTCCCCCGCCGTGGAGTCCGAGGTGGCCCGCCAGGCGGTGGTCTGGGAGGAGGAGGGACACGGCTCGCGCACGCGTCTCCTCGCCCTGTTCAGCGTCGCGGGGCAGGCCGGGGCCTTCGTCGGGCCGCTGCTCGGCGGACTGCTGCTCGCCGTCGACTTCCGCACCGCGTGCCTCGCCGGCGCGGCGGTCTTCGTCCTCGTGCTGGCCGGGCATCTGTGGCTGATGCCGCAGCACATCCCGGGCCGGGTCCGCACCCGGGAGCGGGGCGGGGCGCGCCTGCTGCTGCGCAACCGCCGCTTCCTGGCCCTGTGCGGCGCGTACGGCTCGTACCTGCTCGCCTACAACCAGCTCTATCTGGCCCTGCCGGACGAGGTGCAGCGCGCGGCGGGCTCCCAGGCGCCGTTGTCCTGGCTGTTCGCGCTGTCCTCGGTGCTGGTGGTGTTCACCCAGCTGCCGGTGACCCGCTGGGCGGGCGACCGGCTGGACCTGCGCCGCTCCATGACGGCGGGGCTGCTGCTGATCGCGGCCGGTTTCGCGGTGGTGGCCGCGGCGCGCCCCGCCGGGTGGACGGACCTCGCCGGGCTGCTGCCCGCCGCGGGCTTCGTCGTACTGCTCACCGTGGGACAGATGCTGGTCGTGCCCGCCGCCCGCGCCTGGGTGCCCGACCTCGCCGAGGAGGGCCGGATCGGCCTCTACATGGGCGCGCTGTCCTCCGTCTCGGGCCTGATCGTCCTGGCCGGCAGCGCGGCCACCGGCTCCCTTCTCGACCTCGGCCTCCCGGCCGCCGTGCCCTGGCTGCTCCTCGCGGCCGTACCGGCCCTGACGGTGGCTCTGCTGCCGCGCCGGGAGGAGCGGGCCGAGGAGGCGGACGCGGCGGCCTGATCCGGTAGGCGGCGGCGCGGGGGCCCGGGGGCAACCGCGCGCACCGCACCTCACCCCGCCGGGCGATGTCTCCGCTCGGATTTCCGGGACCGTACCGGCCCTCGACACCGCCGTGGAGATCATCGGTCACTCGGCGCCAGTATCCTGGGTCGGCTGCGCGTCCCCCGCCAACCCCCGCCTCAAAACGGGGAGTTCGGCCTGCGGCGACGTACCTTCCCATACGCATGAGACGAGGACGAGTGCTGCTAGCGGGCCGCTACCGGCTGGATGTTGAGATCGGGCGCGGTGGAATGGGAGAGGTCTGGCGCGCGTACGACGAGACGCTCGCCAGGGCGGTGGCCGTCAAGCTGCTGCTGCCCCAGGACACCGATGTCACGGCGGCTTCCCGGTTCCGTCTGGAGGCACAGACCGCCGGGCGCCTCAACCACCCCCATCTGGTCGGTGTCCTGGACTTCGGCGAGTACGACAACCGGCTGTACCTGGTGATGGAACTGGTCGAGGGCGACAGCCTCGCCGGGGTGCTGGCCGCCTCCGGGGCGCTGCCGGCCGAGCGGGTGGCCGATCTCGCCGCGCAGGCCGCCGCGGGGCTCGCCGCCGCCCACGCGCAGGGCATCGTCCACCGTGACATCAAGCCCGCCAACCTGCTGCTGGACGCCCACGGCACGCTGAAGATCGGCGACTTCGGCATCGCCCGCTTCCTCGACGACCCCGGCGCCGCGCTCACCGCCACCGGCCAGATCGTCGGCACCGGCCTCTATCTCGCGCCCGAACGCGCCCTGGGCCAGCCCGCCGGACCCGCCTCCGACATGTACTCCCTGGGGTGTCTGCTCTACCAACTCCTCAGCGGCCGGCCACCGTTCCAGGCGGACACCGCCGTCGCGCTCCTCCACCAGCACCTCGATTCCGCGCCCGTACCGCCCCGTGAGCTCGGTGTCGCCGGGCTCCCGCCGGCCTTCGAGAACTATCTGCTCGGCCTGCTCGCCAAGCAGCCCGAGGACCGGCCCACCGCCCAGCGGACCGCCGAGTGGTTCGGCGGCGGTGCCTGGCGGGGACTGCCCGAGCCGCTGCCGGAGGCCGCGCCCCCGGTGACGTCCGCCGCGCCGAGGCCGTACCCGGCCGCCGAGACCCGCAACCCGGCCACCTACGCGCTGCCCGGCGCCCCTGGGCTGCGCACCGGGCGCACACCCCAGGCCGGCCGTGCGCGCCGCGCCGCGCCCCGGGCCGCCCCCGACAACCGGCGCAAAGCGGCGGCGACGGTCGCCGCGGCGGCGCTCTTCGCCGCCGCGATGCTCGCCGGCATGCTGTGGTTCTCGCCCGACGACACCGCGACGGAGGGCACGGAGCCCGACGCGTCGCCCTCCGCGAGCAGTCCCGTCGCCACGCCGTCCGCCGGCTCCGCCTCGCCGCTCTCTTCCGCTCCGGCGGCGGACACGGCTCCGGACGCCACCGTTCCGGCCGCCGGCACAGTGGCCGATATCACCCCGTCCACCAGCGCACCCGCTCCCCCGACCCCCGTCGAAGCGACGCCCAGCCCCACGACACCGGCCCAGGAGACGGCCGACGCATCGCGAAAGGCGGACAAACCCCGGCAGGAGAAGCCCCGTCGGACCTGGGAAGACGGCGACGACGATGACGACGGGGGCGACGACTGAGCGGCCCTGCGCCGGTGTGCGAGCGGACGCCCCCTCGCGCGCCCCCTCGGGTGGCTTGTCATCGTCCTTATCTCGGCATTACTGTCACCACGCCTTGGTGAACGGGAAAGCCGGTGTGATGCCGGTGCGGCCCTCGCCACTGTGAATCGGGAAGTCCGGCTCCGGCCCTAACAGGCAGCCACTGGGTCCTTGCGACCCGGGAAGGCGGAGTACGGGCGGTGGTACCCGTCAGCCAGGAGACCGGCCAAGGCGCGTCAACCATCCACGAGGTGCTGGAGAGGGTCTGCTGAGCCATGCACATAGCCGAGGGTTTTCTGCCGCCGGCACACGCGGTCGCCTGGGGCGCCGCGTCGGCGCCGTTCGTCGTCCACGGAGTCCGGTCGCTCACCCGTGAGGTGCGTGAGCACCCCGAGAGCACCCTGCTCCTGGGTGCCTCCGGTGCCTTCACGTTCGTCCTGTCCGCTCTGAAACTGCCGTCGGTCACCGGCAGTTGCTCCCACCCCACCGGAACGGGCCTGGGAGCCATCCTGTTCCGGCCACCCATCATGGCGGTGCTGGGCACCATCACCCTGCTCTTCCAGGCGCTGCTGCTCGCCCACGGCGGTCTGACCACGCTCGGCGCCAACGTCTTCTCCATGGCGATCGTCGGGCCCTGGGCCGGATACGCCGTGTACAAGCTGCTGCGGCGCTACGACGTGCCGCTGATGGTCGCGGTCTTCTTCGGGGCGTTCTTCGCCGACCTGTCCACCTACTGCGTCACCAGCGTGCAGCTGGCGCTCGCCTTCCCCGACCCGGGCAGCGGGTTCGTGGGCGCGCTCGGCAAGTTCGGCACCATCTTCGCCGTCACCCAGATCCCGCTCGCGGTGAGCGAGGGCCTGCTGACGGTGCTCGTGATGCGGCTGCTGGTGCAGTCCAGCAAGGGTGAACTGACCCGGCTGGGTGTGCTGGTGACCGGCGGGCGCAAGGAGAAGAAGACGGCGGCCGAGTCCGAGGCGGTGGCGTGATGAACCGGAACACGAAGATCAACGGCCTGCTGCTGCTCGCCGTGGCCCTGCTCGCGGTCCTGCCGCTCGCCCTCGGCCTCGGCGACCACAAGGAGGAGCCGTTCGCGGGCGCCGACGCCCAGGCGGAGACGGCGATCACCGAGATCGACCCGGACTACAAGCCCTGGTTCTCGCCGCTGTACGAGCCGCCGTCGGGTGAGATCGAGTCGGCGCTGTTCGCCCTGCAGGCGGCGATCGGCGCGGGCGTGCTCGCCTACTACTTCGGCCTGCGGCGCGGCCGCCGCCAGGGCGAGGAGCGGGCGCGGCAGGACACCGAGGAGACCACGGGCGTCACCGAGGGGTCCGGGGCCGAAGGGGCCTGAGCCGCGTGCTGCCGATCGACGCGGCGGCGCACAGCAGTCGCTGGCGCCGCCGCCATCCCGTGGACAAGGCCGTGCTCGGTCTCGGCCTCACCGTGTTGGCCATCTCGCTGCCGCCCTGGCCGGGAGCGGCCCTGGTGCTGGTGACGGCCGTGTCCCTGCTGCTGGGGCCGGCCGGTGTGCCCGGCCGCCGGCTCTGGCGGGCCTACCGGGTGCCGCTGGGCTTCTGTGTGACCGGCGCCCTCACGCTGCTCGTCCAGGTCGGCGGGCCGGGGAGCTTCGTCTCCCTCGCGGACGACGGGCCCCTGCGGGCCGGGGAGTTGCTGCTGCGCACCTCGGCGGCCTCCCTCGGGGTGCTGCTGTTCGCCTTCACCACACCGATGTCCGACCTGCTGCCGCGCCTGGTCCGGGCGGGCGTCCCGGCGCCGGTCGTCGATGTCGCGCTCGTGACGTACCGCATGAGCTTTCTGCTGCTGGACTCCGTGCGCCGGATCCGCGACGCGCAGGCCGCCCGGCTCGGGCACACCACACGGGCCGCCACCTGGCGTTCGCTGGGCGGACTCGGCGCCACCGCGTTCGTCCGGGCCTTCGACCGGGCGGCCCGCCTCCAGGCCGGTCTCGCCGGGCGCGGCTACGACGGAACCCTGCGGGTCCTGGTGCCCGAGGCCCGTGTCTCCGTCCGCTTCACGGTCGCCAGTTGCGCGCTCCTCGCGACGCTGGCCGTCCTCACCCTCGTACTGGAAAGGCCGCTGACATGAGCGAGCCCGCCCTCGTCGCCCTGCGGGGCGCGTCCTTCGCCTACGAGGACGGCCCGGCCGTGCTCAGCGGCCTCGACTTCGACATCCGGGAGGGGCGGGCGCTGGCGCTGCTCGGCCGCAACGGCAGCGGCAAGACCACGCTGATGCGGCTGCTCAGCGGCGGGCTGCGGCCGCACGAGGGGCGGTTGACGGTCGACGGGCAGCCGGTGACGTACGACCGCAAGGGCCTGACCCGGCTGCGCACGACCGTCCAGCTCGTGGTGCAGGACCCGGACGACCAGCTCTTCGCGGCGTCCGTCGAGCAGGACGTGTCGTTCGGGCCGCTGAACCTCGGGCTGTCCGACACCGAGGTACGGGCGCGGGTGGCGGAGTCGCTCGCCGCCCTGGACATCGGGGCCCTGGCCGACCGGCCCACCCATCTGCTCTCCTACGGGCAGCGCAAGCGGACCGCCATCGCGGGCGCGGTCGCCATGCGGCCCCGGGTGCTCATCCTCGACGAGCCGACGGCCGGACTCGACCCCGACGGCCAGGAACGGCTCCTGGCCACGCTCGACGGGCTGCGTGCGAGCGGCACCACGGTGGTGATGGCCACCCATGACGTCGATCTCGCCCTGCGCTGGGCCGACGACGCGGCACTCCTCACCCCGGAGGGCGCGCACCTCGCTCCCGCGCCCACGGCACTGGCCCGGACGGATCTCCTCGGGCGGGCGGGGCTGCGGTTGCCGTGGGGTGCCGCCGCCGCGGACCTCCTGCGCGCGCAGGGGCTGTTGACCGGGTCGGCGCCCGGCCCGCGCACCCCGGAGGAGCTGGCCGCCCTGGCGGCGGAGCGGCCGGTGACCGGCGGCTGAGGGTCGCTTCCCCGGCCTTGTCGTGTATAGGCTGGCGGTGCAGCTGGTTCGCCCCGTCCGCCAGACGGGATGCGTCGCAAGAGGGAACCCGGTGGGAATCCGGGACTGCCCCGCAGCGGTGAGCGGGAACGACCGCCGTCATACGCACTGGGTCCACGCAGGGCCCGGGAAGCGACGGCCAGTAGGTGTCTCACACAGTGAGACGTGCCCGCGAGTCCGAAGACCTGCCAACTGCCCGCGCGCGGACGATACGTGCGCGGACATTCCGGTGACCTCGAGGGCGGGTCGGCGTACTTACCAGACGGACGACCGCGCTGTGCCGCGCGAGGTCGACTCCGTCGGGTTCGTCACACCTTCGCGCTCTCGTCCCGTCGCCGGGATCTCAGGGATTCATCTCGCGAAGGAGATCTCCGTGACCACCAAGCCCGCAGCCGCGGCAGCACGGGCCACCGTGTACGGCTACCCCCGCCAGGGACAGAACCGGGAACTGAAGAAGGCGATCGAGGGCTACTGGAAGGGCCGCGTCACCGCCGACGCCCTCCGGTCCACCGCCGCCGACCTGCGCGCCTCGAACTGGCGGCAGCTCGCCGACGCCGGCATCGACGAGGTCCCGACGGGTGACTTCTCGTTCTACGACCACGTCCTGGACACCACCGTCATGGTCGGCGCGATCCCCGACCGCCACCGGGACGCCGTCGCGGCGGACGCCCTGGACGGCTACTTCGCCATGGCGCGCGGCACACAGGACGTGGCGCCGCTGGAGATGACGAAGTGGTTCGACACGAACTACCACTACCTGGTGCCCGAGCTGGGTCCGGACACGGTCTTCACCGCCGACTCGGCCAAGCAGGTCGCCGAACTGCGTGAGGCGCTGGCGCTCGGCCGCACCGCGCGCCCCGTCCTCGTCGGCCCGGTCACGTATCTGCTCCTCGCCAAGCCCGCCCCGGGGGTGCCCGCGGACTTCGAGCCGCTCACCCTCCTGGACCGGCTGCTGCCCGTGTACGCCGAGGTCCTCGCGGATCTGCGCGCGGCGGGCGCCGAGTGGGTCCAGCTCGACGAGCCGGCCCTGGCCCAGGACCGGACCCCGGCCGAGCTGAACGCCGCCGAGCGGGCCTACCGCGACCTCGGCGCCCTCACCGACCGGTCGAAGCTGCTGGTCGCCTCGTACTTCGACCGGCTCGGGAACGCCCTGCCGGTGCTGGCGAAGGCGCCGGTCGAGGGGCTCGCGGTGGACTTCACGGAGTCGGCTGCGGCCAACCTGGACGATCTGGCGGCGGTGGGCGGTCTGCCGGGCAAGCGGCTGGTCGCCGGTGTCGTCAACGGCCGCAACATCTGGATCAACGACCTGGCGGCCTCGCTCTCCCGGCTCGGCACGCTTCTCGGCCTGGCCGACCGGGTCGACGTCTCGGCCTCCTGCTCCCTGCTGCACGTACCGCTGGACACGGCGGCGGAGCGGGACATCGAGCCGCAGGTGCTGCGCTGGCTGGCCTTCGCGCGGCAGAAGACCGCCGAGATCGTCACCCTCGCGCGTGGTCTCGCGCAGGGCACCGACACCATCGGCGCGCAACTCGCCGCGAACCGGGCGGACCTGTCGTCCCGGGCGAACTCCCCGATCACCCGCGACCCGGCGGTCCGCGCCCGCACGGCCGCGGTGTCCGGGGCGGACTCCCGCCGCTCGCTGCCGTACGCCGAGCGGACCGCCGCCCAGCGCACCCGGCTCGGTCTGCCCCTGCTGCCGACCACCACGATCGGCTCCTTCCCGCAGACCGGTGAGGTGCGCTCCGCCCGCGCGGACCTGCGGTCGGGCCGGATCGACACGGCCGGTTACGAGGAGCGCATCAAGGCCGAGATCCAGGAGGTGATCTCCTTCCAGGAGAAGGCCGGTCTTGACGTCCTGGTGCACGGCGAGGCCGAACGCAACGACATGGTCCAGTACTTCGCGGAGCAGCTCACCGGCTATCTCGCCACGCAGCACGGCTGGGTCCAGTCCTACGGCACCCGCTACGTCCGCCCGCCGATCCTGGCCGGCGACATCTCGCGCCCCGAGCCGATGACCGTGCGCTGGACGACGTACGCGCAGTCGCTCACGGACCGTCCGGTCAAGGGCATGCTCACCGGCCCGGTCACGATGCTCGCCTGGTCCTTCGTCCGTGACGACCAGCCGCTCGCCGAGACGGCCCGGCAGGTCGCCCTCGCCCTGCGCGACGAGGTGGGGGACCTGGAGACGGCCGGGACGTCGGTCATCCAGGTCGACGAGCCCGCCCTGCGCGAGACGCTGCCGCTGCGTGCCGCCGACCGGCCGGAGTATCTGGGGTGGGCCACGGAGGCCTTCCGGCTCAGCACGGCCGGGGTGCGACCGGACACGCAGATCCACACGCACATGTGCTACGCCGAGTTCGGCGACATCGTGCAGGCCATCGACGACCTCGACGCGGACGTCATCAGCCTGGAGGCCGCCCGCTCCCATATGCAGGTCGCCCGCGAACTCGCCTCGCACGGCTATCCGCGTGAGGCGGGGCCGGGTGTCTACGACATCCACTCCCCGCGGGTTCCGGGCACGGAGGAGGCGGCCGATCTGCTGCGCACCGGCCTGAAGGCCATCCCCGCCGAGCGGCTGTGGGTCAACCCCGACTGCGGCCTGAAGACCCGCGGCTGGACCGAGACCCGCGCGTCCCTGGAGAACCTGGTCTCGGCGGCCCGGACCGTCCGCGCCGAACTGGACGGGGAGCGGCCCGGACTCGCCTGACGCTCGCGGCCGGGGGCGGGCCGGGCATGGCCCGCCCCCGGTCGGGTCAGGTCGCCGTCGCGGCCGCCGCCGCCCGGCCCGCCGCGCGGCCCGAGAACAGGCAGCCGCCCAGGAAGGTGCCTTCGAGGGAGCGGTAGCCGTGGACGCCGCCCCCGCCGAAGCCGGCGACCTCGCCGGCCGCGTACAGACCGCTGATCGGCTTACCGGAGGCGTTCAGGACGCGGCCGGAGAGGTCGGTCTGGAGGCCGCCGAGGGTCTTGCGGGTGAGGATGTTGAGGCGTACGGCGATCAGCGGTCCGGCGGAGGTGTCCAGGATCCGGTGGGCTGAGGCGGTGCGGCTGAGGGTGTCGCCGGGGTAGGCGAGGGCGTTGCGGATGCCCATGACCTGGGCGTCCTTGGTGTACGGGTTGGCGATCTCGCGGTCGCGGGCCTCGATCTGGCGCTGGAGGCCGGCCAGGTCGATCAGGTTGTCCCCCGTCAGTTTGTTCATGCCGGCGACCAGTTCGGGCAGGGTCTTGGCGACGACGAAGTCCTCGCCCTTCTCCTTGAACCGCTCGATCGGCTCTGGGGTCTGCCAGACGCGGGACAGCAGCTTCCAGACGTTCTTCTCGGTGAGGTCGGGGTTCTGCTCGGAGCCGGAGAGCGCGAACTCCTTGGCGATGATCTTCTGGGTCGTGACGAACCAGGAGTAGTCGTATCCGGTGTCGGTGATCGACTTGAGCGTGTGGAGCGTGTCGTAGCCCGGGATGTCGGGGCTGGAGAAGCGCTTGCCCGTGGCGTCGAACCACATGGAGGACGGGCCGGGCAGGATGCGGATGCCGTGGTCGGGCCAGATCGGGTCGTAGTTCTTCAGGCCCTCGGTGTAGTGCCACATGCGGTCGGGGTTGACGATCCGTCCGCCGGCCTTCTGGGTGATCGCGAGCATCCGGCCGTCCACGTGCGCGGGCACACCCGTGATCATGGACTTCGGGGCCGTACCGAGACGCGCGGGCCAGTTCTGCCGGACGAGGTCGTGGTTGGCGCCGATGCCGCCCGAGGTGACGACCACGACGGGGGCGCTCAGTTCGAAGTCGCCGACGACCTTGCGGGAGCTGGGCTTGCCGCGTGCCGCGCTGCTGGGCTCCAAGACCTTTCCGCGTACCCCGGTGACGGCACCGTTCGTGACGATCAGGTCGTCCACCCGGTGGCGGAACCTGAACGTCACCTTGCCGTCCTCGACGGCCTCCCGCACCTTCTTCTCGAAGGGCTCGACCACGGCGGGGCCGGTGCCCCAGGTGACGTGGAAGCGGGGTACGGAGTTGCCGTGCCCGTCCGCGAGGCCGCCGCCGCGCTCGGCCCAGCCGACGATCGGGAACCACTGCATCCCGAGCCCCGCGAGCCAGGAGTGCTTCTCCCCCGAGGCGAAGTCCACGTACGCCTCGGCCCACTTGTGGGCCCAGTGGTCCTGGCCCGACGGGTCGGTGATGCCGCGGTCGAAGCCGGCCGTGCCCAGCCAGTCCTGCCAGGCCAGTTCCTTCGAGTCCTTGATGCCCATGAGCCGCTGCTCTGGGGAGTCGACGAAGAACAGCCCGCCGAAGGACCAGAAGGCCTGCCCGCCCAGGCCGGCCTCCGGCTCCTGGTCGAGCAGCAGCACCTTGCGTCCGGCGGCGGCCAGTTCGGCGGTGGCGACGAGCCCGGCGAGACCGTGGCCGATGACGATGGCGTCCGCGTCCGACGATGCGGCTCCGGCCGCGAAGGCCGGGAACGTCGACTGCGCGAGAGCGGCACCGGCGAGCACACCGCCCGCGACGGTCAGGGCACGGCGGCGGGTGAACGCGGCGGGTTCTGACGAGTGTTCCATGGGCCGCCTTCCTTCTGGAGGTGCGCAGGGGTCGGGAGAGGCCCCTGGGGCTACCAGAGGTGTTACCGACGGTAGCCCAGGAGTTCTCGGGGCCGCCAGAGTCCTGCGCCGAGGAACTCATGGGCCTGGTGGGGGAGTTGGCAGGGATGCGTACCGGCCGCCCGAAATGCGATTGTCCGTCCTCACGGCACGGCACTACGGTGCCGAGGTGGATCTCTTCTCACGCTCCTGGACGGCGTTGCGCGCGGCGGTCGCCGACTTGGCCGACGAGGACTTCGCCCGGCCGTCCGGCTGTGCGGGCTGGCTGGTGCGGGACCTGGTGTGCCATCTGGTCATCGACGCCCAGGACGTCCTGATCACCCTCGCCACCCCGTCCGACCGGGAGCCGACCCGTGACGCGGTGACCTACTGGGAGGTCACCGCCACACCTCCGACCGGCGACGACCCGCTCGACGCGCTGACCGTCCGGCTCGCCGCCGCGTACGAGGAGCCGCACCTCCTCACGTTCCACCTCGACGACGTCGGCTCCGCCGCCGGCCGCGCCGCCCGGCTCGCCGACCCGGCCGGCCGGGTCGGCACCCGCGACGAGGTCCTCACCGTGGCGGACTATCTCTCCGTGTACGTCCTGGAGTGGACGCTGCACCACCTCGACCTGATCGCGCACCTCCCGGACGCGGAGCAGCCGCCGGCGGAGGGGCTCACCCGCTCCCGCGAACTGCTGGAGCGGATCGCGGAGAGCGCGTTCCCCGCGTCGTTCACCGACCGGGACGCGCTGCTGGTGGGCACCGGGAGGCGGGCGCCCACGGAGGCGGAGCGGGCCGAACTCGGCGATCTGGCCGCGAAGTTCCCGATCCACCTGGGCTGACCCGGCGCCCCGGGACTGGGCGTTGCGCTCCCCCGTGACCCTGATCCGCAGGGTGTGCCGCCCGTGGGGCAGCTTGGGGCTGACGTACTGCAGCTTCTCGCCGGTGCGGATCGCGCCGTGGAAGTCGACGCGCTGTTCGGCTCCGCCGTGCCGGGTGTCGCCCGTGCCGGTCGGTGCCCATGGCACCACGGGTTTACATCGATGCAAACCCGTCGGACGGCCCCTGGGATCAGTCGGTACGATCTCGGCAGTCGGCAGAGTGGGACAGCGTGGCGGCCAGACCCAGGATCAAGGACGTGGCGGAGTACGCCGGCGTCTCCCCCAAGACCGTCTCCAACGTGATCAACAACTTCGAGCATGTCTCGGAGCGGACCCGTGCCGCCGTCCAGGAGGCCATCGACGCCCTGGGCTACCGCGTCAACATCGCCGGGCGGCAACTCCGCCAGGGCCGCACCGGCATGATCACCCTGGCGGTCCCGGAGCTGGACGTCGCCTACTTCGCCGAGTTGGCCAAGCACGTCATGGCCGAGGCGGACCGGCGCAGGCACACCGTGCTGCTGCACCAGACCGGGGCGGTGCGCGAGCGGGAACTGGCGGCGCTGCACGGCTTCGACGCGCAGTTCTCCGACGGCGTCATCCTCAGTCCGCTCTCCCTCCAGCCGCATGATCTCGCCGTCCGCGACCGGCGCCTGCCCGTGGTCCTGCTCGGCGAGCGCTCCGCCGAGGGCGGCACCGACCATGTGGGCATCGACAACGTGCGCGCGGCGCGCGAGGCCACCGAGCACCTCCTGGCCCGGGGCCGCCGGCGCATCGCCGTGGTCGGCGGCGCCCTGCACGGCCGCCAGGGCACCGACCGGCTGCGCACCGACGGCCACCGCGAGGCCCTGGACGCGGCGGGCCTGCCCTTCGAGCCCGGACTGGTGGTGCGGGTGGACGCCTATCACTGGCAGGACGGAGCGCGGGCCGCCGCCGCGCTGATGGACAGCGACCCCCGCCCGGACGCGCTGCTGTGCCTGAACGACCATCTCGCCCTGGGCGCGCTGCGGGCCCTGCACGAGCTGGGCCGCTCCGTGCTGGGCGAGCTCGACGTGGTCGGCTTCGACGACATCGAGGCCTCCCGTTTCAGCGTCCCGACCCTCACGACCGTCGCCCCCGACAAGCGGGAGATCGCCCGGGCCGCCGTCGCCCGGCTCCTGGCCCGGATCGACGCCCCGGACTCCGCGCCGCCGGGCGACCATGTGGCCGGGCACCGGCTCATCGTGCGGGAGAGCTCGGGGGGCTGAGGAGCGGGAGGGCGGTCCTCCACGCCCGGCGAAGCGTCCTCCGCGCCCGAGAAGTCGACGACTGTGCTGCCCGCCGTCGAACGGTGCCGGTCGAGGTGGGACGATGGCCACATGGACGTCCGCCGCAGGAACAACGTGAACGTCATCGGCCGAGACGACGCGCCGGTGCTGGTGCTGGCCCACGGTTTCGGCTGCGACCAGAACATGTGGCGCCTGGTGGTGCCGGCTCTGGCGGAGCGGTACCGGGTGGTGCTGTTCGACTACGTGGGTTCCGGCGGATCGGATCTGTCGGCCTGGAGCGAGGCGCGGTACTCCTCGCTGCACGGCTACGCGGCCGATGTCGTCGACGTCTGCGAGGAGCTGGACCTCCGGCGGGCTGTGTTCGTGGGGCACTCGGTCAGCAGCATGGTCGGAGCGCTGGCGGCGCAGGCCGCGCCGGAGCGGATCGGGGCCCTCGTGATGGTGACGCCCTCGCCCCGCTACCTCGACGACGAGGGATACCACGGCGGCTTCAGCGCCGAGGACATCGACGAGCTGCTGGACTCCCTGGAGGCGAACTATCTGGGCTGGTCGTCCGCGATGGCCCCGGTGATCATGGGCAATCCGGAGCGTCCCGAGCTGGGTCAGGAGCTGACCAACAGCTTCTGCGCCACCGACCCCGACATCGCCCGGGTCTTCGCCCGTACGACCTTCCTGACCGACAGCCGCGAGGACCTCAAGGGTGTGTCCGTGCCGACCCTCGTACTGGAGTGCGAGCAGGACGCCATCGCGCCCCGTGAGGTCGGCGCCTATGTGCACAGGGCGATCCCCTCCTCCCGCCTGGTCACCCTCGACGCCACCGGGCACTGCCCGCAGCTGAGCGCCCCGGAGGCCACCGGCGCGGCGATCCTCGACTTCCTGGAGTCCCTCAAGTGATGTGCCGCACGGGCGGCGTGCCGGAGCCTGCCGGGACCGGGGACGAGACAGGCACGGACGCGGCGTTCACCGCGCTGCTGGAGGACAGCGCGGAGGACCTGTACGAGTCGGCACCGTGCGGCTATCTGTCCACGCTGATGGACGGCACCATCGCCAAGATCAACACCACGCTGCTGGACTGGCTCGGTCTGGAACGCGAGGCCGTGGTGGGCCGCAAGCGTTTCACGGATCTGCTCACCGTCGGCGGGAAGCTGTACCACGAGACGCACTTCGGGCCGCTGCTGCGCATGCAGGGCGAGCTGCGCGGCATCGCCCTGGACGTCAGGCGCCAGGGCGGCGGCCGGCTGCCGGTGCTGGTCTCCGCCGTGGTCAAGTACGGCACCGAGGGCGAGCCCCTGCTGATCCGCGTCACCGTCTTCGACGCCTCCGACCGCCGCTCCTACGAGACGGAACTCCTGCGCCGCCGCAAGGAGGCCGAGCGGGCCCGTGCCGAGGCGGACGAGGCCCGGCGGCAGGCCGAGGCCGACCGGGCGCGGCTGGCCGACGCGCTGACCGTGCTGCAGCGGTCCCTGGTGCCGGACTCGCTGCCCGCCGTGCCGGGTCTGGAGACGGCCGTCCACTACCACACGGCCGCCCCGGACCAGCTCGGCGGCGACTTCTACGATCTGTTCCCCGTCGCCGGCGACCGGTGGGCGTTCTTCCTCGGCGACGTGTGCGGCAAGGGCCCCGCGGCGGCCTCCCTCACCTCGCTGACCCGCTACACCCTGCGGGCCGCCGCCCATCACGACCCGGACCCGGCCGCGGCCCTGGCCACGCTGAACGCCGTACTGCACGAGCGGTACACGGCCGGCGGCGATCCCCGTTACTGCACCTGCGTCTTCGGGATCGTCGAGCCCGGCGGGGACCACGGTCCGACGGTCGTGCGTCTCGCCTCCGGCGGCCATCCGCCCGCGCTCGTCCTGCGGTCCGACGGCCGCGCCGAGTTCCTGCACACGCGCGGCGGACTGCTCGTCGGCGTGGTGCCCGACGCGCCGATCAGCACCGTGGAGACGGTCCTGGCCGCCGGGGACACGATCGTGCTGTACACCGACGGTCTCACCGAGGCCCGCAGCGGGCCCCACCGCGACGACCTGTACGGCGAGAACGCCCTGCTGGCGTTCGGCACCGACCTCGCTCCCGCCGCCCCGGGCGAGGTGATCACCGCACTCACCGGGCTGCTGGACGGCTTCGGCGACGGGCTGAACGACGACACCGCCCTGCTCGCCCTCGGCGTCCCCGCCAACTCCTCCCTCACCCGCCCCGCAAGGGGTTCCGCCTCATGAAGACGCTGACCATCGATCACCGCGACACCGCGACCGGCCCCGTTCTGGCCGTGGCCGGCGACCTGGACTACGCCCAGGCCCCCGAACTGCGCCTCCAGGTCGACCAAGTGACCCTGGCCCCGGGGCAGTGCCTGGTCCTCGACCTCTCCGGCCTCGCGTTCTGCGACTCCACCGGCATCACCGCCCTGCTCGCCGCCCGCCAGCACGCCCTGGCCGCCGAGGCCGACATCGTCCTGGCCGGCGTACCGGCGAACCTGTTGCGGGTCCTCACGCTCGTGGGTCTCGACCAGGTCTTCACCCTGCGCCCGGACAGCAGCCACGCGTCATGACCTGCCCGTCGGGTCCCCGCGGCGTCGGCCCTCACCGAGGACCGGCCCTGCGGTGGTCGCCGAGACCTGGAACATTGGGCACAGGACGTTTCGAGAAGGAAGGGATCGGCCGGCCATGTCACTCGCGCGCGTTCACAACTTCTCCATCTCGCTCGACGGCTTCGGAACCGGTGAGGGACTGAGCCGTGAGGCTCCGTTCGGCCATGCCGGTGAGAGGCTGCACGAGTGGATGTTCGCCACCCGGTTCTGGCACGAGATGACGCGCCAACCCGGCGGGACCCGAGGTCTCGACGATGCCTTCGCACGGCAGCACACGCCCGGGATCGGCGCCGAGATCATGGGCGCGGGGAAGTTCGGCTACCCCGGATGGCACACCGACCCGGAGTGGAAGGGGTGGTGGGGGGCCAATCCGCCGTTCCACACACCGACCTTCGTCCTCACCCACCACCCGCGCCCGTCGATCGAGATGGAGGGCGGCACGACGTTCCACTTCCTCGACGTCTCCCCCGCCGGGGCGCTCGAGGCGGCCCGCGAGGCGGCGGGCGGCCAGGACGTACGGATCGGTGGGGGCCCCACCGTGGTCCGCGACTTCCTCGCCGCGAGACTCATCGACCACCTGCACGTCACGGTGACCCCGATCCTGCTGGGCCGCGGCGTACGCCTCTGGGACGGGCTGGAGGGCCTGGAGGAGGACTACGAGGTCGAGGCCACCTCCTCACCCGGCGGTGTCATGCATTTGACGCTCACACGGAAGGGCCTCTGAGCTTCCCGCGGGGCGGCACGCCGCGACCGGGTCCCTAGGATGGGGCGTTCCGTCCGACCACGCACGAAGCGCAGGGGCTGATGTCACGGCCGAACCTGACCACCGCCACGGCCACCCGACTGGTGGACCTGTTCCGCCGCAGCGGACTGACCGACGGCGCGCACGTCACCGAGCAGTGGGCGGCGGACGCGCTGGAGGTCTCGCGCACTCCGGTGCGCAAGGCGATGCTCTTCCTCGCCGAGGTCGGCATCCTCGACCGGGTCCCCCACCGCGGTTTCTTCCTCACACGGGACGCGAGCGCCCTGGCCCGGCCCGATCTCGCCGACGGCGCGGACGCGGAGCAGACGGCGTACTTCGAGATCGCCGACGACTACGTGGGCGGGCGCTTCACCGGCTCCTTCACCTCGGCGGACATCGGCCGCCGCTACGGGCTGAACCCGCGTCAGGCCGACCGTGTGCTGTCCCGTATGGAGGCCGAGGACCTGGTGCGGCGCAAGGCGGGCGGCCGGGGCTGGGAGTTCCAGCACGTCATGGCCACCGCCGAGGCACACGACCAGAGCTACCGGTTCCGGATGATCGTCGAGCCGGCCGCGCTGCTGGAACCCGGTTTCACCGTGGACGCGGAGGCCTTCGGCCGGCACCGGCGGCAGCAGGAGGCGCTGCTGCACGGGGACATCCTGTTGCTGCCGCGGGCTGAACTCTTCCAGGTCAACGCGACGTTCCACGAGATGCTCGTGGGCTGCTCCGGGAACCCGTTCCTGCTGGACGCGGTGCGGCGGCAGACTGGCCGAGTCGTACGAACGCATCCACCGCTCCAACCTGATCGGCATGGGCGTCCTGCCCCTGGAGTTCACCGAGGGCGACAGCGGTGCGGGGCTCTCCCTGACCGGTGCGGAGGACCTGGCCTTCGAAGGGCTCGACGACCTGTCCGTGGGCACCAATCGGGTCACGCTGAGGATCCGTGGGAGGCAGGGGCCGGACAGCAAGGCGGTACTGCGGCTGCGGATCTTCTCCCGCCAGGAGCTGGCCTACCTCCGCCACGGCGGCATCCTGCCGTATGTCGTCCGCCGTACGCTCGCCCCCTGAGGCTGCTCCATCAGGCTCCCGATCCGCTCCCGCGCCCCTTGGCGCTCCCCCGCGCACCACCGCCCGGCCGGAAAACGCTTGGACGGCGCGGCCGCCGTCGCGGGACACTGCCGGACTCGACCGAAATCCACACATTCGTTGCGGCGATGCCCCCTGCCCGCGTCAGCGCGTGCCGGGCAGCCACAGGACGACACAGGGGTGGAATGGAAACGCCTGAATCTCGCAGGGTCCAACCGGGCAAGCGCTCGGTGCTACTCGCACTTCGCTACTACGGACGGGAGTTGGCCCGGCTGCGCCGGCTGACGGTACCCGCGATGCTGCTCATGGCGCTGGGCAACATCGGAATCAACTACGTGGCGCCACTGATCGTCGCCAAGCTCGTCGGCGAACTCGCAGGCGACAAGGGCATCACGTTCGACTCGGCACTGCCGTACGTCCTCGGCTTCGCCGGTGTCCTGCTGCTCGCGGAGGTACTGTGGCGCGTCGCCCTGCACTGCCTCTTCCGTCTCGAAGCCCTCGGCATCGAGCATCTGTACGTGATCGGGATGGACGAGCTGTTCGCCAAGGACGCCGCGTTCTTCCACGACAACTTCGCCGGTTCGCTGACCAAGCGGGTCCTGAGCTTCGCCTCGCGTTTCGAGCAGTTCGTGGACACGGTGACGTTCCAGGTCGTGGGGAGCTTCGTGCCACTGGCGTTCGGCGCGGTGGTGCTGTGGCGCTACGAACCGCTGCTCGTCGTCGGTCTGCTGGTGATGATCGCACTGACGGCGGGACTCGTCGCGCCGCTCATCCGGCGCCGCCAGCGGATCGTCGACCAGCGTGAGGAGGCGATCGCCCGGGTGTCGGGCCATGTCGCCGACAGCCTGATGAACATGGACACCGTACGGGCGTTCGCCGCGGAGAAGAGCGAGGCGGCCGAGCACCGCTCCCGGGTCGCGGTGTCGCGCCGGCTCACCGTGCGGGCGTGGGACTACGGCAACCTGCGCATCGACACCCTGGTCGCGCCGATGTCCGTGCTCACCAACGCGATGGGCCTGCTGGTCGCCATCACGCTGGCCGGGGGCGCGCACGGAGTGGAGGCGATCGTGGTCGCCTTCGCCTACTACGGCAACGCGACCCGCATCATGTTCGAGTTCAACCAGATATACCGCCGGCTGGAGAGCTCGATGACGGAGGCCGCGCAGTTCACCGAACTGCTGCTGACGCCGCCGACCGTGCTCGACCCGGCGTCGCCGCAGCCGCTGTGCTCCCGGGCGGCCGATGTCCGCTTCGAGAAGGTGACTTTCGCACACCGTGGCGGTCGACCACTGTTCGACGGGCTGGACCTGGCCGTGCCGAGCGGGGCGAAGCTCGGTCTGGTCGGCCGTTCCGGCGGCGGCAAGACCTCGCTCACCCGGCTGCTGTTGCGGATGACCGACATCGACGCGGGCCGCATCCTGATCGGTGGTCAGGACATCAGCAGGCTGCGGCAGGCGGATCTACGGAGCCGGATCGCCTATGTGCCGCAGGACCCGGCGATGTTCCACCGCACCCTGCGGGACAACATCGCGTTCGCCCGGCCGGACGCGACCGACGCCGAGATCCGCCAGGCCGCCGAGGCGGCCCACGTCACCGAGTTCGCCGATTCCCTGCCCGACGGCTTCGACACGATGGTGGGCGAGCGCGGCATCAAGCTGTCGGGCGGTCAGCGCCAGCGGGTCGCCCTCGCCCGGGCGATCCTGCGGGACGCGCCGATCCTGCTGCTCGACGAGGCGACCAGCGCGCTGGACTCCGAGAGTGAGCTGCTCGTCCAGGAGGCGCTGTGGCGGCTCATGGACGGGCGGACGGCGCTGGTGGTGGCGCACCGGCTGAGCACGGTCGCCACCATGGACCAGCTCGTCGTCCTCGACCGGGGCCGGATCGTCGAGCAGGGCACACACCAGGAGTTGCTCGCCGTCGACGGCGCCTACGCGAAGCTGTGGCAGCACCAGTCGGGCGGTTTCCTGGACGACGACCCGGGACGGGCGGAGGTGGTGTGACGGCGGGCGCGGCTCTGGTGGGGTCCCTGTTCGGGGCGGGTGCGGCGGTCCGCGCTCACGTCTCTCCGCGCCCGGCCGGGGCCCGGGCCGTCAGGGCCTCCAGGAGGAGGTCCACGGCCTGGTCGAAGGAGCTGTCCGCCATGGTGGGCAGCTCGGGGCGGACCACGGTGAGGGACGGGTAGGTCTCCGGGTCCAGGCCCTGGTAGACGTCCCGCCAGGCCCGGTGGTCGGCCTCGCGCTGGTGTCGCGGGAGGGCGTGGAACGCGGCCTCGGTGGCGGCGTGGCTGAGCACCGTGTCGATGAAGGCCAGGTAGAGCCGGGCGGCGTCGGCCGGTGCGAAGCCCGCGTTCAGCAGGAGGCCGATCCCGGTGTCCACGGCGTGGATCTCGTTCCGGCGCCGGGTCACCCGGTGGGCGGCCATGGCGGCCGCCCTGGGATGGGCGAGGTATCCCGCACGGACCCGCGTCGCCATCTCGCGCAGCGAAGCCGCCCAGTCGTCTCCGGGGACGAAGCCGGCCATCGCGTCGCCGATGATCCGGTCGGCGATGGCGAGCACCAGGTCGTCGGTGCCGTGGAAGTAGCGGTAGAGCGCGGTCGGGTCGCAGCCCAGGGCCGCGCCGAGCCGGCGCACGCTCAGCGCCTCGGGGCCGTGCTCCCCGATCAGACGCAGGGCGGTCTCGACGATCAGCTCTTCCGAGAGCACAACACCGGAACGGGTGGGCCGGCGGCGCCGGCGCTCCTGCGGGACGCGGGTGGTCATGGCCCGGACTCCTCTCGTGGCACGCGTGGCCGACGCGGTGAAGCTCCGGCCTCGTCGCGCGCGTGGCCGACGCGGTGAGGCACAGGCCTCGTCGCACGCGTGTGCAAGGCAGTGAACGGCTCCGCGCGCCTTACGTCAACAGGGTTGACCCAATGTGGACGCCGGTTGTTCCATCACAGTCCCGCGCGGCTCTTCCCACCATGACCCCGAGGAGCCTTCATGCCGTCCGCACCGCCTCCACCACGCCCCGCTCTGCGCCGTTCCCTCGGTGTCGTCGACGGCGTCGCCATCGCCGCGTCCAGTACCGCGGCCACCACCAGCATCGCCATCGGCATGGGCACGATCGCGACGGTCGTGGGCCTCCAGGCCCCGGCGCTGCTGCTCCTGGCGTTCCTGCCGGTGCTCGGCATCGCCACCGCCTACGCCCGTCTCAACCGCTCGGAACCCAACTGCGGCAACGGCTATGTCTGGGTCGGCCGGTCCCTCGGCCCCTGGCCCGGCTTCCTGACCGGCTGGGTGACGCTGGTCGGTTCGATCATCTTCTGCGCCTACACCAGCGCTATCATGGGCTCGGTCGTGCTGCTCTTCGCCAACAAGGCCGGACTGACCAGCCTCGCCGGCATCGCCCTCGATCCGACGTCCACCGGCGTCAGCACGGCGGTCGGGCTGGTGATCCTCCTCGCCCTCGCGGCCCTGGCCGTCACCGGCATGCGGGCCGCCACCCGGTTCCAGTTCGTCCTGCTGGTCTTCGAGTACGCGGTGCTGCTGGGCTTCTGCGGCTGGGCCCTGGTCACCGGCGACCACGCCTTCTCCCTGTCCTGGTTCAACCCCTTCGAGATCTCCAGCGGCACCAGCTTCGCCCAGGGCATGGTCCTCGCGGTGTTCTTCTTCTGGGGCTGGGACGCGGCCTTCAGCGTCACCGAGGAGACCAAGCGCCCGGAGGACTCGGCCCGCGGGGGTCTCATCGCCCTCTTCGCCATGCTCGGTCTGTTCCTCTTCGCCTCGGTCGCCTTCCAGCGGGAGATGAGCCTCGCCGAACTCGTCCGCAACGGCCCCCAGGCCCTGCCCTACCTCGGGGCGAAACTGGCCGCCGAACCCTGGGCCACCCTGCCCCTGGTCGCGCTGATGTTCTCCGCCGTCGCCTCCGTGCAGGCCACCCTGATCCCCACGGCACGCGGACTGCTCGCCATGGGCCGCGACCGCACGATGGGGCCGCTGTGGACCCGGATCCACCCCCGGTACGGCACACCCGCCGTCGGTACGGCCGTCGTGATGACCGTCGCCGCCGTGATCGCCCTGCTCGCCTTCGCGATCCCCAAGCTGAGCGACATGCTGCTGGCCGCCGTCAACGCCATCGGGCTGATCGTCGCCCTCTACTACGGCCTCACCGCGCTCGCCTGCGCCGTGCGCTTCCGCTCCTCGCGTCACGACGGACCGCGCGAGGCACTGCTCGCCGTCGGAGTGCCGGCCGTGTCGGGGCTGGTGCTGCTGGGCCTCGGCGGCTACCTCGGATACTCGTATCTGACCATGAGCGATCACTTCGAACTGAGCCCGGACAACGGCTGGTTCATGTTCTCGCTGCCCGCCGTGATCGTGCTCGCCGGGCTGGGCATGGCGGCCGTGGCCAAGTACGTCCGGCGTTCGCCGTACTTCACGACAGGGCACGGCACCGACGCCGATGCCCTCACCCTCCCGATGGACCGCACGGCGGTCTGAACCCACCCCCATGGAGTTCACCCTGATGTCGCACCCCCACGCCACGGGACCGGCCGACCTCGTCTTCACGGGCGGCCCCGTGCACACCGTCGATCCCGCCCGCAGCCGCGCCACCACCGTGGCCGTGCGCGGCGGGCGGATCGCCGCCGTCGGTCACGACGAGGTGCGCGAGCTGATCGGGCCGCGCACCGAGGTCGTCGACCTCGCCGGAAAGCTGCTGCTGCCCGGCTTCCAGGACGCCCACGTCCATCCGCTGGGCGCGGGCATCGAACTCGGCCAGTGCCATCTCGGCGACACCGTCGACCCGGCCGAGTACCTGCGCAGGATCAGGGCGTACGCGGACGAGCACCCGGACGCCGAGTGGATCACCGGTGGCGGCTGGTCCCTGGAGGCGTTCCCCGGCGGCTCCCCCACCGCCGCCGCCCTCGACGCGATCGTCCCGGACCGCCCCGTCTTCCTGCCCAACCGCGACCACCACGGCGCCTGGGTCAACAGCCGGGCCCTGGAGCGCGCGGGCATCGACGCCCGTACGCCCGACCCCGCCGACGGCCGTATCGAGCGCGACGCCGGGGGAAACCCCACCGGGATGCTCCAGGAGGGGGCGGTCCACCTGGTGGGCCGGCTGCTGCCGGACCCCACGCCCGAGGAGAAGCTCGCCGCTCTGCTGCGCGCCCAGGCCGTGCTGCACTCCCACGGCGTCACCGCCTGGCAGGACGCCATCATCGGCACGTACGCCAACATGACCGACCCCGCCCCCGCCTACCAGGCGGCGCTGGACCGGGGTCTGCTCACCGCCCGGGTCGTCGGCGCGCTGTGGTGGGACCGTGAGCGCGGCGCCGAGCAGATCGCCGAACTGGCCGCTGCCCGGGAGGAGTTGAGCCGGGACCGGTTCCGGGCCGGCACGGTGAAGATCATGCAGGACGGCATCGCCGAGAACCACACCGCCGCGATGCTCGACCCCTACCTGACCGGCTGCGGCTGCTCCTCGGACAACAGCGGCATCAGCTTCGTGGAGCCGGGCGAGCTGCGGAAGTACGTCACCGAGCTGGACGCGCTCGGCTTCCAGGTCCACTTCCACGCGCTCGGCGACCGCGCGGTGCGTGAGGCGCTGGACGCGGTGGAGTCCGCCCGGGCCTCCAACGGCCACCACGACACGCGGCACCATCTCGCGCACCTCCAGATCGTCCACCCCCGCGACCTGCCGCGATTCCGCGAACTGGGCGCGAGCGCCAATCTGCAGATGCTGTGGGCCGCGCACGAACCGCAGATGGACGAACTGACACTGCCCTTCCTGGGCGCGGAGCGCGGGGCGTGGCAGTACCCCTTCGGTGATCTGCTGCGCGCCGGCGCGACCCTCGCCGCGGGCAGCGACTGGCCGGTCAGCAGCCCGGATCCGCTCCAGGCCATCCATGTCGCCGTCAACCGGGTCTCCCCCGACGCACCCGGAGGCACCCCGGCCTTCCTTCCGGAGCAGCGCCTCGATCTGGGCACGGCCATCGCCGCGTACACGGCGGGCAGCGCCTATGTGAACCACCTCGACGACCTCACCGGCAGCATCACCGCCGGGAAGTCGGCCGACCTCGTGGTCCTCGACCGCGACCCGTTCGCGGGCCCGCCCGAGGAGATCGCCGGGACCCGGGTGCTGGAGACCTTCGTCGAGGGTCGGCGCGTGCACTCCGCCGGGTAAAGGCCTGGGCGCGGACCCGCGGGCGTGTTCCAATGCGCCTGCGGGTTTGCGCCTGCGGGTTCCGCGTGAAACGGGGGGGGGACGAGACATGGTGGAGTCGCCGGGACGTGAGGCGCTGCGGTCCGTGCTCTGGCTGCTGATCGCTGTCGCCGCTCTGGTGTTCGGAGTGGCGTCGGCGCTCCAGATCCGGGGAGCGCTGGAGCGGGAGCGGGAGTTCCGTGCCGCGCCGGACTGCGCCGCTGTTCCGGTGCGGGCGTCGGGGTGCGTGTGGGAGCAGGAGTTCACGGTCCGCACGGCCGACACGAACCGGGGTGAGAGGAACGCGTCCCCGGAGGCGGAGCTGATGTCGCCGTCCGGCACGTCGTGGCAGGTGACGTTCCTGCGGGCCGATCCCGTGGTGTCCGAACTGGAGCCGGACGACAAGGTCGTCGGTCTGATCTGGCACGGGCAGGTCGTGGAGGTACGGGACTCCGACGGGCGGCGGCAGCAGACGTCCGACGGGCCCGTGGGCTGGCCCGAGGACCGGCTGGGCGGCGCGCTGGCCTGTGTGTCGTTCGGCCTGGCCGCCCTCGTGGGAGGGCTGTGGCCGCTCCTCGCGCGGGGTGACCGGCGGCATGCGAAGGCAGGGACGGTGGTGCGGTGGCACGGCGTCGGCCTGGGCGCCACCGCCATCCTGACCCTCTGGGCACAGTCGGCCAACGACTGGCCGATGTGGGCGATACCGGCGATCTGGGGGCCGCTCGCGCTGGTCACTCTCGCCTCTGCGACGGCCTTCGCCATCGCCGCCGTCCGCGGCGATCTGGACGACGCGCCGGGGGATGCTCAACCACAGACCACGTGAGGCCCGCGGGGCACGCGAGGCCGCGGAATACGTGAGGCCCCAGACCACCTCAGCCCGCGGACCAGCTGAGGCCGCAGACCACGTGAGCCCCGGCCCCCCGCGCCTCAGGTCTGCCGGGCGTGCACCGGACTGTTGGCGACGTCCTCCGGGCAGGTCCCGTGCCCCTGCCGGCTCCGCCGGTCGCGCCGCCAGTCGAAGGCCGCGAGGGCCAGGGCGGCCGCCATGCCGACGAGTGCCGCGCCGAGCGCGACGACGAGGGCGCCCCGGTAGTCGTCGCTGCCGCCGAGCACCAGATAGAACAGGCCGGGCAGGGCCGCGGTGCCCACGGCCGCGCCGAGCCGCTGCCCGGTCTGCAGAGCGCCACCCGCCGCCCCCGCCATGTGCACCGGCACATCGCGCAGGGTCATGGTGATGTTCGGGGAGATCACACAGCCGCTGCCGGCGCCGCCGAGGAACAGCAGCGGGGCGGCCACCCAGGGCGCGATGTCGAGGGGCGCGTAACGGAGCACCAGCGCGGTGCCGCCCAGGCCGACGATCACCCCCGCCAGACCGCCCACGGTGAGCAGGCGCCCGAGCCGGTCCACCAGCCGCCCTGCGATCGCCGCCGCGCAGGCGGAGCCCAGGGCGAAGGGCGTGACGGCGAGGCCGGAACGGAACGGGGAGAAGCCCAGGCCGTCCTGGTAGAACAGCGCGAAGACCAGCCAGACGCCGCTGAAGCCGACGAAGTAGAGGGTGCCGACGCCGGCCCCGACGGCGTAGCCGCGCAGGGTGGTGAACAGGCGCGGATCGAGCAGCGGCGGGATGTCGCGGGCCACGAGGCGGCGCTGCCTGCGGGCGAAGACGACCAGGAGCGCGGCACCGGCGGGGAAGAGCCACCACAGCCGTCCGATGCCGCCGGAGCCCGCCTGGACCAGCGGAAACATGAGCGCGAGGACGCCGAGGCCGAGGAGCATGACCCCGGGCAGGTCCACATGTCCCCGGCCGGAGCGCCGGGTGCGGGGCAGCAGGCGGCGGCCGAGCAGGACGGCCAGGATGCCGATGGGGACGTTGACGTAGAAGACCCACCGCCAGCCCTGGGCGCCGTCGGCCAGGGCGAGGATCATGCCGCCGGCGAGGGGGCCGACGGCGGAGGAGATGCCGACGGTGGCGCCGAAGAACCCGAAGGCGCGACCGCGCTCGGCGCCGCGGAACATCTGCTGGATGAGCGCGGAGTTCTGCGGCGCCATGAAACCGGCGGCCAGGCCCTGGGCGAGTCGGGCCGCGATCAGCAGCGTGATGCTGGGGGCCGCCCCGCAGGCCGCGCTGAAGACCACGAAGCCGCTGAGGGCGAGCAGGAAGATGCGGCGGCGGTCCAGCGCGTCGCCGAGGCGGCCCGCGGTGACGAGTGCGAGTGCGAACGAGAGCGCGTAGCCGGACACCACCCACTGCACCTGTGCGGGAGAGGCGTGCAGGCCGCGCTGGACGGAGGGCAGGGCGACCACCACGATCGAGACGTCCAGCAGGCTCATGAAGCCGGCCACCAGCGTGACCCACAGGGCCCGCCACCGGCGCGGATCCGGCTCGTACCCGGCATCCTCCTGTGCCGACGCTGTCACCTGGGCTCCTCTCGCCGGGGCCCCACCCGCACCCGGGGATTCACTTTCCCCACCAGGGGACGGGCACACGCCGCCGCCCGCAAGCGGAACCGGCCGGTCGAAGGGAAGATCGTCTGTGACGTGGACGGGAGTTTGAGCGGGCCAGAACTGTGCAGGCGTTGTGCTTGGGAAAACGACCGGCGAAAGGAACGACGTAATGGCGGCGCCCGACAATGACGAGTCGGTGGATCCCGCGGCTGTGAGACGACACCGGGTTCTGTTCCGCGCGATCGAGAAACGACGCCACCCGAAGCTGCGCCGCAGTGACATCACCGTGACCGACGAAGCGGCGGTCAAGCGCGCCACGAAGGCCGCCGCTCTCGGCAACGCGATGGAGTGGTACGACTTCGGGATCTACAGCTATCTGGCCGTGACCATCGGGAAGGTCTTCTTCCCGTCCGGGAACGACACGGCCCAGCTGCTCAGCTCCTTCGCGACGTTCGCGGTGGCCTTCCTGGTGCGTCCGCTCGGCGGAATGGTCTTCGGGCCGCTGGGCGACAAGGTCGGCCGCAAGCGCATCCTCTCCCTCACGATGATCATGATGGCGGTGGGGACCTTCGCCATCGGCCTCGTCCCCTCGCACGACGTCATCGGCATGTGGGCCCCGGCCCTGCTGATCTTCTTCCGGCTGGTGCAGGGCTTCTCGACCGGCGGAGAGTACGGCGGCGCCTCGACGTTCATCGCGGAGTACGCGCCGGACAAGAGGCGCGGATTCTTCGGCAGCTTCCTGGAACTGGGAACACTCGGCGGCTATGTCGGGGCCTCTGGTCTCGTCGTCATCCTCAACAGCGTGCTCAGCGCGGACGAGATGCTGGCCTGGGGCTGGCGCATCCCCTTCCTGGTGGCGGCGCCGCTCGGGCTCATCGGCCTCTATCTGCGGCTGAAGCTGGACGAGACGCCCGCCTTCCAGAAGCTGGAGGGCGGCCAGGTCAAGGCGAGCGAGGCCGCCGATTCCGTGGAGACCTCGGCCACCGGGGACCTCGGCAAGATCTTCACCCGGTACTGGAGGCCGCTGCTGCTGTGCCTCGCGCTCGTCGCGGCGTACAACATCAACGACTACATGCTGTTGTCGTACATGCCGACGTACCTTTCCGACGAGCTGGGCTACGGCACCAATCACGGGCTGCTGATCCTGCTCCTCGTGATGGTCCTGCAGATGTGCGTCATCAACTACGTCGGGCGGCTCTCCGACCGCTTCGGGCGCAAGCCGCTGCTGATGACGGGGATGCTGGGCTTCCTCTTCCTCTCGGTGCCGTCGTTCCTGCTCATCCGGCAGGGCAGTGTCGTCCTCATCGCGCTGGGACTGCTGTTGATGGGGCTGTCCCTGGTGATGATGCTCGGCACGATGTCGGCGGCGCTCCCGGCGATCTTCCCGACCCACGTCCGCTACGGCTCCCTCTCGGTGGCCTACAACCTGGCCACCTCGCTCTTCGGCGGTACGACACCGCTGGTGATCACCGCGCTGATCAGCGCCTTCGACTCGACCCTCATGCCGGCGTACTACGCCACGGGTGCCGCCGTCATCGGCGTCATCGCCGTGCTGTGCATGCGGGAGACGGCGAACAAGCCCCTGGCGGGCTCGCCGCCGTCCGTGGAGACGGAGGCGGAGGCGACGGAACTCGTCCAGGCGCAGTCGCCCCAGCCGAAGTTCTGAGGACCGACGCGAAAAGGCCCCGCCCGCACCCCGCGGACGGGGCCTTTTCGCGGTTGGGCCCGGGCAGTCCGGGAACGCGGTGCGCTGTACGCCCCCGAGGCAAGGCAGGTACCGCGATGACCGAGTACGAACGTTCACGCACGATGCCCGCACAGCCCGAGCATGTCTTCGACGAGGCCGCGAACGTCGGGCGGCTGGACACCTGGCTGCCTGAGGCCCTGCATGTACGGGCCGAGGGCCTGCCCGCCGTCACCGTGCACGAGGACCGCACGGACGAGGACACCTCCGCCCTGCTGCGCGCCCGGCGCGATCAGATGCGGATCGAGTGGGGCACCCGGGACCAGGGCGGTTACGCGGGCTGGCTCCAGGTCGCCGGGCTCGGCAGCGGGGCCAGCGAGGTGACGGTGCACCTGTCCTTCTTCGACGCCGGCCACGACCCCGGCGAGCGTGCCGCCGGCGACGCGCTGGACAGCAGCCTGGAGCGGCTGGAAGAGCAGGTGCGGCTGCGCGTCGACCACGCGGCCGGCTGACGTCACGGTCCGCGCTGTCCGAGGCGCTCGGGCGGGTCTTCCGTCAGCCCGCCGGGTGCGAACCGGACGCCGATGCCCGGCCGTCGCGCGCCGGGGCGGTGCCACATGCCGCGGTCCTGGCCGGCAGGGGCACGCCGTTGGAGCGCAGTACCTCGCGGACGTCCAGGATCAGGGAGAACACCTCGTGGTTGCGGTCCTCGCCCTGCTCGTCCCAGGCGCGCTGCTCGGCTTCGACGGCCATGCGGTCCTCGGCGAACACGCGCTCGGTGAAGCGCCTGATGAACGGCCAGGCCAGTTGCAGCGCGCCGGGCACCCGGGGCTTCTCGATCATCAGCAGCCCGTAGGTGTGGCAGACGCGCTGCTCGGCGTCCTCGGGCACATAGGCGGCCCAGAGGCGGAAGGCCGGACGCTCGGCGTTCTCCGGGACCAGGTCGAGTGTCTGGTACGGGTATGCGGTGCGGATGGTCATGACGTCGCTGGAGTCGCTGCCCCTGATGCCCTCGGCGGCCAGCAGGCTGGCGCCGCGGTTCCGTTTCCCCCCGGTGTGGGTGAACAGGTAGCGGGCCTCCACCGACCTCGCGTCGCTGCGGTGGTCCAGCAGTTCGGGGTGGAGCTTGCCGACGACGCCCCGGTGGAGGAACTGGTGGTTCATGTCGAGCAGGTTCTCGTGCATGAACGAGTAGTGGCAGCGCACGGTCCGGGAGTAGGTCATGGTCTTGTAGCGCGGTGAGCCGAAGGCCGGGAGTTCGGGCAGGGCGGTGTCCTCCGCCTTGTCCGGGTCGCCCGGGAACACGAACACCAGGCCGTAGGCCTCGCGGACGGGGTAGCCGCGCACGCCGCGCGGGGGCCGGCCGTCCTCGCGGGACAGGTACGGGATCTGCGAGATGCGGCCGTCGCCGCGGTAGGCCCAGGCGTGGTAGCAGCAGCGGAGGGTGTCGCCCTCCACGACGCCCATGCTCAGCGGCACCTGCCGGTGCGCGCACCGGTCCTCCAGCGCGTGCACGGTGCCGCTCTCCCCGCGGTAGAGCGCGATGCGCTCCCCCGCGAAGGCGGTCGCGACCACGCGCTTGCTCCGGACGCGGCGGGACAGTGCGACCGGGTACCAGAAGTCGGGGTGCGCGCCGACGCGCCGCAGGTCGGCCGTGCCGTTCCCCGGGTCGGGATATGGCGAGGGCCGGCCGCTTCCGTCCTCGGCGGGGAAGGTCCTGGCCCTGTCGGTCTCGGTCATGCCTCTCCCTCGCACGCGCACGGCTGGTCCCGGGTTCCTCCATCCTGAAGGGCCGGTCCCGGCCACGCCTTGCCCAGCGCGTGCGGACGGGTGAGTTCCGTGTTCAGTGGGCGAAGGGCGGCGAGAAGCAGCCGCTCTCCGGGTACGGCCCGTTGGCCACCGCCGAGAAGTTCGTCTTCTGGACGAACGCCATGACGCAGGCGTCGTCGTGGACGCGCAGGGCGACTTCCGCCCCCTCGGGCGTCACGTATCGGTCGTCCTTCCAGCGGGAGGGCATCCCCTTGACGGTGAGCGTCCCGCCGAGCCGTTCTCCGTCCGCGGTGACGCGCTCCTCCTCGTAGCCGAGCCGGAGCAGGGCCTCGCGGACCGTCGCGGGGTCCCATGTGCGCCGCTTCCAGAGCCGTTCGAGCACCGGCCTGATGCGATCGGCCTCCCGCTCGGCGTCCTTCGCGTGGGCCGGGGACATCTCGCCCGGACGGCGGTGGCCGTTGTTCTCGTTGTAGTGCGGTGCCCCGTCACCGGCCCCGGGCTCCACATACGGCGAGGCTCCGAGGGCACTCGGCGAGGCGCTGGGCGAGGGCCGTTCGGACCTGCCGGGAGTGGCCCCGGCCGTCGCGCCCGAGGCGTGCAGGTCACCGCAGGCGGTGAGGGTCAGGATCGCGACGAGGCCAAGGCCCACGACGGCAACAGGGGCCCGGCGGGCGGTAGTTGAGGCGGACATGAGGTGACCCTCTCATCGCACCCGGCCGACCGGATCGGTACTGTCGCGGGCCCTATTGAGTACGCGTACTCATGACGGCTTACGCCAGAGCCTCTTCGACCGTGTCATGGCAAGCGACGACGGCGTCCAGCCCGACGAGCTGGACGACCCGCATGACCGGTCCCCGGATCCCGGCCAGACGCAGCCAGCCCTGGGCGGCGTCCGCACGTTGATGGATGTGGATGAAGACGTTGATGCCGCTGGAGTCGATGAAGGTCACGCCGCTGAGATCCGCCACGATCCGGGGCGCGCCCTCGTCGTCCCCGGGCGACAGGGCGTGCTGCAGTGCGTCCTTGACTCCGTGGTCGATCTCGCCGCGCAGGGTCACGACGCGGATGCCGTCGACGGTGGAGTGCTCGATGGACAGCCGGTCCGGCCGGTCCGTCCCCTGGTTGTCGGTCACCGTCTCCTCAACTGCGCCTGGGCTGCCCCGTGCAACGTCTGTGCCGACGATTGTGCCGCACTCGCACGGCCCTACGCATCCAATCGACTGTGCCGAACAACACGCCCGTGGCATGCATGACAAAGTGAGGGGTACACGCACGCGCGTGAACGGGGAGTAGAAGGACGATGCTGTTGGAGCCGCAACCCGACGGGGAACGTACCGAGCCCGGCGCCCGACCGACGCAGGTCGGCTACGCCCTGGGCGGGGACGACGGCTGCATCGCGCAGGCCCGTCATCACGCGGCCGACTTCCTCATCCGGCTCCGGGACGAGCACGAGCTGGAGGTCTCCCCGCGCGCCATGGACCTGACCCAGCTCGTCGTCAGTGAGCTGGTCACCAACTCCCGCAAGTACGCCCCGGGTCCCGTCCTCATGGAGCTGCGCGTCTCGGGAGCGGCGGTGGAGGTCGTGGTGTGGGACAGCGACCCGGCCGTGCCCGCGGCCCGGGCCGCCGACCCCGACCGTGTCGGACAGCACGGACTGGAGATCGTCAAGGCCGTCGCCGAGGGCCTCGACATCGAGCGGCAGCCGGTCGGCAAGCGCATCACCGCCCGTATCTCCCTGACCGACACGAGGCCCTGACCGGCACGCCCCTCGCTACTCCTCGATCACCAGCCCCTTCGCCGCGAGCAGCGGCTCGAGCCCGCAGATGTCGATGACGGTCCGGCCCGCGCGGTACGCGGCGATGTAGTCCGCCTCGGTGTCGACCCGCTGCTGCGAGGCGGCGGCCACCTCGGCGGCGTCCTCACGGCGTACGACGACCACGCCGTCGGCGTCGGCCCGCATCACATCGCCGGGGCGGACGAGCACGCCGCCGACGGTGACCGGCTCGCACATCGGCCCGACGGTCTCCTTGACCGTGCCCTTGATGGAGATGCTGCGGGAGAAGACGGGGAATCCCAGGGCGCGCAGGTCCTCGGTGTCCCGCACGCCCGTGTCGGTGATCAGCCCGCCGAGCCCCTTGGACTGGCAGGCGTTGGCGAGGACGTCCCCGAAGGAGCCGGCCTCCTCGTAGGCGCCGGCGGAGACGACGATGACGTCCCCGGGGCGGGCGTAGGCGATGGCGGTCTGCAGCATCAGGTTGTCGCGGGGCGCGCACTGGACCGTGAAGGCGGGGCCGCAGAGGGACATGCGGTGGTCGACCGGCTTGAGGGTCGAGTCGAGGGCGCCCAGCCTGCCCTGGGCTTCGTGGAGGGTGGCCGAGGAGTAGGCGGCGAGGCGTTCGACGAGTTCCGGGGCGGGGCGGTCGAACTTGGTGCTGACGCGGATCATGACGGCCTCTCGGACAGAGTGGTGCAGGCGGTGGCGATGCGGGCGCAGGCCTCGGTGAGCACGTCCGTCGACGTGGCGAAGGAGATGCGGAAGTAGCCGGGCGCGCCGTACGCGGCTCCGTGGATGACCGCCACCTGCCCGCTGTCGAGGAGGTGGCGGGCGAAGTCCTCGTCGCTCTCGATCCGGCTTCCCGACGGGGTGAACTTCCCGATCGCGCCCTGGCAGTTGACCAGGAGGTAGAAGCCGCCGTCGGGGACGGTGCAGCTGAGACCGGGAATGTCGTTGATGAGCTTCACGGTGGCGTCGCGGCGTGCGCGGTAGACGCTCACGGTCTCCCGGACGAAGTCCTGCGGTCCGGTGAGGGCGGCAGCGGCGGCGGCCTGGCTCACGGAGGAGGGGCAGGAGGAGGTCTGGGACTGCAGTGTGTTGATCGCGGTCACCAGGTCCGCCGGGCCCACGCCGTAGCCGATCCGCCAGCCGGTCATCGCGTACGTCTTGGAGACGCCGTTGGTGAGGAACACCCGCTCGGCCAGACGGGGTTCGACGGCGGCGAGCGACGGGGCGTCCTCCTCGCGGTACCAGATCTCGTCGTAGATCTCGTCGGTGAGGACGCGCACCCGCGGATGGTCCAGCAACACCTGGGCGAGTGCCCGCAGTTCGGTGGGGGTGTAGGCGGAGCCGGTCGGGTTGCCGGGGGTGTTGAGGACGACCCAGCGGGTGCGGTCGGTGATGGCCGCCCCGAGCCGCTCCGGGGTGAGCTTGAAGCCGTCCGTCTCGGGGCAGTCCACGATGACCGGGGTGCCGTCGTTGGCGCGGACCATGTCCGGATAGGACACCCAGTACGGGGCGGGGACGATGACCTCGTCCCCTTCGTCCAGGGTGGCCATCAGGGCGAGGAAGATGACCTGCTTGGCTCCGCCGCCGACCGCGATCCGCGCGTCGTCGCACTCCAGCCCGTGGCGCTCGTGGAGCTTGCCGGTGATCGCGGCGCGCAGGGCCGGTGTGCCGTTCACGGGCGTGTACTTGGTCTCGCCCGCCTCGATGGCCTCGATCGCGGCGGCCTTGACGTGGTCGGGGGTGTCGAAGTCGGGCTCGCCCACGGTCAGGTCGAGGATGGTGTGGCCCTGGCTCTTCAGTTCGCGTACGCGCTGGGCGGCGGCCGTGCTGGGCGAGGGCTTGATACGGCGTACCCGCTCTGCCGTGTCCATGGGATCAGCCCTCCCTGCGCTCGAAGTTGAGGCCGCCGGGGACCTGGAAGGTGGGCAGGATCTCGATGTGGCCGATGTTGACGTGCCGGGGCGAGTCGACGGCGAACTCGATGGAGTCGGCGATGTCCTCGGGCTTGAGGGACTCGTAGCCGTCGTAGAACCGCCGCTGGGCCTCCTCCATGTCGCCGAGGAGCCGGCCGAAGATCTCCGTCTCCACGCGCCCCGGGCAGATCTCGGTGACGCGGACCCGGCGGCCGTAGCCGTCGACCCGGAGCTGGCGGGAGAGGGTGTGCACGGCGGCCTTCGTGGCGTGGTAGATGGTGTTGCCGCCGAAGTTGTAGACGCCGGCGATGGAGCTGATGTTGACGATGTGGCCGAGGTCGCGCTCGACCATGCCGGGCATGATCAGGCGCACCAGGTGCAGGACGGCCTGGATGTTGACGGCGACCTGCTCGTCCACGGCGAACTCGTCGGCGGTCAGGATGTTGCCGGTGCGTGAGACACCCGCGTTGTTGACAAGGATGTCGATGTCCAGGCCGGCCAGCTCGGCGGTGAGGGCCTCGGTGTCGGTGATGTCGACGGCGTGCGGGACGCAACCGGTGTCGCGGGCGAGGGCGTCGAGCCGTTCGGCGTTGCGCGCCACCGCGTGCACCTCGAGGCCGTGCTTGGCGAGTCGCTCGACGACCACGGCTCCGATGCCGGTCGACGCTCCGGTGACGAGGGCCGTCCTGTAGTCGGAGATGGGCATGCTGCTGTGCTCCTAGAAGTTGAGGGAAAGGGTGTTCAGGCGTCGCGCAGGGGCAGGTGGGCGCGGTCCTTCACCCGGGACACGGCGATGAGGGTGCCGAGGGCGGTGACGACGGCGTAGAAGGCCGGCATGTTGACGTTGCCCGTCTGGGCGATGAGGTAGGTCATCAGCAGCGGGGCCGTGCCGCCGAACAGCGCGGAGGAGACGTTGTAGCCCAGGCCGTAGGCGGAGTAGCGCACCCGGGTGGGGAACAGTTCGACGAGCAGGATGTGGATGACGCCGGTGTGCCCGGCGAACACGACGGCCATGACACAGGCGCCGACGACGGCGAGGGCGAGGTTGCCGGTGCCGATCAGCAGGTAACAGGGAATGCCGACGACGGCCATGGCGATCGCCGAGCCGGCGATGACCTTCTTGCGTCCGATCCGGTCGGAGAGACGGCCCATGTAGGGGATGGCGATACAGATCGCGACCAGACTGGAGGCGGTGACGAGCAGCCCCTGGACCTTGCCGAAGTCGAGCTCGCTGCTCATGAAGGTGGGCATGTAGCTGAACAGGACGTAGTACCCGGAGCCGTTCATCAGGGGGATGAACAGGGCCAGCAGCATGGCGCGGCGGTGCTCGGCGGAGGTGAACGCCTCCTTCAGGGGGTTCTTGGAGAGGCCTCCCTCTTCCTTCAGGCGGTTGAAGTTGGGCGTGTCGCTGATGCGCTTGCGGATGTAGATGCCGGTGATGCCGAGCGGCACGGCGAGCAGGAACGGTATGCGCCAGCCCCAGGACTCCATGCGCTCGTCGCCGAGTCCGCTGGTCATGCCGGCGGCGACCAGCGTGCCGGTGAGCAGGGAGAGGAAGGAGGCGATCTGCGCGTAGCTGGTGTAGAGGCCGCGCTTGCCCTCCGGGGCGTGCTCGGCGAGGAAGCTCATCGCGCCCGAGGCCTCGCCGCCGACGGAGAAGCCCTGGGCGACGCGCAGCAGGATCAGCAGGACCGGTGCGGCGATGCCGATGCTCGCGTAGGTGGGCAGCAGGCCGATGGCCGCGGTGGCGACGCTGATGAGCAGGATGACGAAGACCAGCATCCGCTGGCGTCCGATGCGGTCGCCGAGATGGCCGCAGATGATGCCGCCGAGGGGGCGGAAGAAGAAGGAGACGGCGTACCCGAGGAAGACGAGCATGACGGCGTCGTCGGAGCCGGGGAAGAAGACGGCGGCGAGCGTGCCGGCCATGAAGCCGAAGATGCCGTTGTCGTAGAGCTCGGCGAAGATGCCGACGCATCCCGCGAGGGTGACCTTCCGGGCTGTTCTCGGGTCGACGGTGTTGGGGACGGGCTGAGCGGCCATGGTGGTCATGGCGTCTCCTGTCTTGCGGCGGGCTGGGGACGAGGCGAGGGGCGTGGGGCTCCGTGCGGGCGGGCGAGGGGGGACGTTGGGGACGTGGCCGGTCGGTCAGGCCGTGTCGGGGGCGCGGATGCGCAGGGCGTCGAAGGCGGTGCGGACGCGGGTGCGCAGGGCGTCGACGGCGCCCCGCTGGGCGCGGTGGGCGGTGACCGCCTGGTCGAGGGTGCGGTGCCGGAAGCGGATGGTCTGCCCGGGGCGCACCTGCCCGAGGGAGGACAGGCCGGTGGCGGTGACGACGGCCAGGACGGGGTAGCCGGCCGTGACGCCGCGGCCGCGGTGCAGCACGAGAAGTTCGTCGCCCGCCGGCACTTCGACGGCGCCGATGGGGACCCCGCGGGAGAGGATCTCGCCCTGGGTGACGCGGCGGGGCACCTCGCCCTGCAGTCGCAGGCCGATGTGGTTGCTGCGCGGGCTGACGGTGAAGGGAGCCTCGAACAGCCGGCTTGCGGTGTCGCCGAACTCGGCCCGGTCGGGGCCGTCGGTGACGTCGATCGTCCAACTGGTGGGGAACGGGGGGACGGGAGCGTGCAGACGGAACAGCGGGATCCGTGAGTAGGGGTGGTCCAGGGGCGGGCAGGCCGCGCGCAGCACGAGTTCGTCGCCGGCGCGCAGGGCGGGGCCGAAGCCCAGGATGGTGTCGGGGGCGCAGCTGCCCTGAAGGTAGTCGGCCTCGAACGAGCCGAGCACGGCCAGGTAGACGCGCAGTCCCCGTCGGATGCCGGAGACACGGAGGGTCTCGCCCGCGCACACGGAGACCGGTTCCCACTGGGAGCGGGCACTGCCGTCGACGGTCACGTCGGCGGGGGCGCCGGTGACGGCGACGAGGATGTCGGCGGAGGGCACGCACGCGAAGTCGAAGGCCGTGATCTCCAGCAGGGGGGCGCGGTCGTCGTTGCCGCACAGGACGTTGGCGACGCGCGCCGAGTGCTGGTCGGCGGCTCCCCCGGCGGGCAGACCGTAGCGGGAGCGGCCGACCCGGCCGAGGTCCTGCACGGTGGCGATGCCCGGGGTGCGGATCGTGAGGGTGTCAGCCATGGCAGGCCGCCAGGGAGGTGCCGGCGTGGTCGTCCCACTCGTCGGGGGTGATGGGGACGAAGCGGAAGGTGTCCCCGGGCCGGTAGGCGGTGATCGGGTCACTGTGCAGGTCGAGGACGCGCACGGGGGTGCGTCCGAGGAGCGGCCAGCCGCCGGGCGAGGGCATCGGGCAGATGACGGCCTGCCGCCCGGCGACGGCGACCGCGCCCGGGTCGACGTGGGTGCGGGGCGACGCCAGCCTCGGCACGGGTTTCGGGAAGGGCGGGCCGTCCGTCATCGGTGCTCCGGCGGGCGCTCCGAGGCAGCGCACGGTGAGGTCGCTCCCGGAGTGCAGGGCGACGACCTCGCTCTCGGTCAGGCCGAGCTGGCGGGCGACCTCGGGCAGGTCGGGCCCGTGCTCGCCGCCGTAGACGACGGGTACGACGAAGCGTCGGGGCGGCGCTGCCGGTGCGGGGTCCGGTCCGAGGCGGGCGGCCTCGTGCGCCACGATCCGCCGGACGGTGTCGTGGTCGGTGCCGGTGGAGTCGAACTCCACGAGCAGGGCGTCGTAGGTGGGCACCACGTCGTGGACTCCGGGGAGCCGGACGGCGTCCAGGGCGTCAGCCAAGGCGTGGACGAGCCGCCAGGCGTCCTCGGCGTCCAGGCCAACGGCCCTCGCGGTCAGGGCGGAGTCGCCGCAGTCCGTGATCGTGATGTTGGCGTTCATGTCAGGAGCCCGTCCCGCTCAGCACCTTGTCGAGCGAGGTGATCTCGACACCGGCGGCGAGGAGTTCGCGGCGGATGCGGCCGGCCAGGGCGATCGCGCCGGGGCTGTCGCCGTGCAGCAGGACGGTGTCGCAGGCGACCGGGATGTCCTTGCCCCCGGCGCTGCGGATGACTCCCTCGGTGACCATGCGCAGGGTCCGCCGGGCCACCTCGTCCGGGTCGTGGACGACCGCTCCGGGCTCCGAGCGGGGGACGAGGGTGCCGTCGTCGCGGTAGGCGCGGTCGGCGATGCCGACGATGCCCACGCGCAGTCCGCGGGCCCGGGCGGCATCGGCGAGTTCGCCGTCCTGCGCGAGGACGATCAGCGACTCGTCGAGGGAGGCGACGGCGTCCACGACGGCGCGGGCGTAGTCGGCGCGGACGGCGACCAGGTTGCCCAGGCGTCCGTGCGGGGCGACGTGCTGCACCCGGGTGCCGTGCGCGACAGCGAAGGCCTGGAGGGCGCCGATCTGGTACAGCACGTCGGTGCGGACCTCCTCGGGCGTGAGGTCCATGGCGCGGCGGCCGAAGCCGACCAGGTCGGGAAAGCTCGGGTGGGCGCCCACGGCGACCCGGTTCTCCACGCAGGTCCGGACGGTGGCGTCCATGATGCGCGGATCACCGGCGTGGAATCCGCAGGCGACATTGGCGGATGTCAGCATTTCCAGGAGCGCTTCGTCGTCGCCCATTGTGTAGGCGCCGAATCCCTCGCCGAGATCGGCGACGAGATCAACCATGGGGGTCATGAAGTCCTCCGGGAGAATATGGGGAAGGACAATGCGAGGAGGGGAATGCCATCACGTGGTGGTGATTTCCCGAGAACCATCCGGGCTGGATGTTCCGCTCAACTTAATCCCCTGCTCGCTCGACCGCCAATATGCGTTCGATCTGGCGTTATCGCGAACCGTTATGACCTGCCTCACACCCCAGGCCCCTCTCGGGGGTGTGCTGGGAGGTGGCCCCTCCCTACGATGAGGCTCCGCTCCCCGTGGAAGGCCCCGCATGGACACCAGGCGTCTGTACTCGTTCATCAAGATCATTGACGCGGGGAGCATCACGCGCGCGGCGGACATCCTGCACATCGCGCAGCCCGCGCTCAGCCAGCAGTTGTCCGCGCTGGAGGCGCAGTTCGGGCAGCAGTTGCTGATCCGCAGCAAACGCGGGGTGGCCCCGACCGAGGCGGGCCGGGCGCTGTACCGGCACGCCCAGCTGATCCTGAGGCAGGTGGACCTCGCGCACGCCGCCGTGGAGGTCTCCGGCCGGGCTCCCGCCGGCAGCGTGTCCGTGGGTCTCGCGCCGTACAGCCTGGGCGCGGCGCTCGCGCTGCCGCTGCTGAAGAGCGTGCGTGAGCGCTATCCGGACATCCTGCTGCACATCAACGAGAACTTCGGCGGTGTGATCAGCGAGGCCATCATGACCGGGCGGATGGACATGGCGTTCATCTACGGGGCCGGCCCGCTGCGGGGTGTGCAGTTCGAGCCGTTGCGGACGGAGGACCTGTTCCTGATCGGCGCGCCCGGGGACACGGCCCCGCACAAGGCGGGTGAAGTGGATCTGGACGAGCTCAAGGACGTGCCGCTGCTGCTGCCCAGCCGTATCCACACGATCCGGCAGGTGGTGGACGCGGCTTTCCAGCAGGCCTCGCTCCTGCCGAACGTGGCGGGCGAGGTCGAGTCGGCGCTGACGCTCGTCAACGCCGTGGACGCGGGCCTCGGCGCCACCGTCCTGCCCTGGTCGGCCGCGCGGGCCATTCTCGATGTCCGCTCATTGTCGGTGCGGCGCATCGTGCATCCCGTGATCCAGGTGAAGCTGTCCCTGGTGACCTCGGACAACCAACCCCTCTCGGAACCCGCCCTGGCGGTGCACGATCTGTTCCTGGAACTCATCACGGCCTTTGACGAGACACCGCACGAAGGATAAGGAAACGCAATAGCGTCACACGGAACCTCTATTTGTTTCCGGTGGCAGTCGCGGCTAGCTTTCTGCGAAAATCGCTGCCCTGGAGACATGAATGAAGAAGCGTGTGCTCACCACCCGTGAAAACCTGCCCGGCAACGGCCTGGACCGTTTGGCCGGGGCAGCGGAATTGGTGGCGTGGCCGGGCGACGGCAAGCCCGGCCCCTCGGACCTCGCGGCGCTCGCTCCCGGAGTCAGCGCCGTCCTCGCTCTGGGCAACGACCCGGTGGACGGCGCGCTGATGGACGCCGCCGGCCCCTCCCTGCGGGTCGTCGCGCTGGCGAGCATGGGCTTCGACAACGTCGACCGGAACGCCGCCGCCGAGCGCGGCATCGTCGTCACGCACACCCCACGGGTGCTCGCGGAGACCACCGCCGACCTCACCTTCGCCCTGATCCTCGCCGCCCGCCGACGGATCGGCGCCGCCGGAGCGAGCCTGGCGTCGGGCTCCTGGGGTCTGTTCCGGATGCACGACTACCTCGGCCTGGACATCCACGGAGCCACCCTCGGTCTGGTCGGCTACGGCCAGATCGGCCGCGCGGTGGCCCGCCGGGCCCACGGATTCGGCATGCGCGTGATCCACCACGACCCCTACGCGCCCGACGACGACCTCTCCACCTCGGTCGATCTGGCCACGCTGCTCGCCGAGTCCGACGTCGTGTCGCTGCACGTGCCGCTCACCGAGGAGACACGGCATCTGATCTCGGCCCCCGAACTGGCCGCGATGAAGCCCACGGCCACGCTGGTCAGCACCGCCCGCGGCGGTGTCGTAGACGAGGAGGCCCTGCTGCACGCCGTCCGTGAGGGGCGGCTGCACTCCGCCGGACTCGACGTCTTCGAACGCGAGCCGATGGGACCGGAGTTGTCTCCGCTGGTCGCCGAGCCCAACGTGGTCACGCTCCCCCACATCGGCTCGGCCACCGAAGCCACCCGGGCCGCCATGGTCGATCTGGCGGTGGACAACATCCTCGACGTCCTGGCCGAACGCCCCGCGCGGACGCCGCTGCCGGGCAGCCTGGCGGTGCCGTCCTCGACGGAGGCGGCATCACGCTGAGCGGAATCCTCACGCCTCCGGACCGCTCACACCGGCTCTGAGGATCACGCCCGGCCCGGCCGATGTCGTGACCGTTGCGCGTCCAGGGCCGCGATGGCGACATGCAACTGCGCCCGGCAGTCGCCGGATTCGAGGTCCGCACGCAGGATGTCCTCGATGAGGTGCAGGCGTTGGTAGAGCGCCTGGCGTGACAGGTGGCTGCGCCGGGCCGCGATCGACTTGTTACCGGCGGAGGCGAGGTAGTGGCGCAGGGTGGTCAGCAGGTCCGTGCCGTGGTCCTGGTCGTGGGCGAGCAGCGCGGACAGTTGGCGTTCGGCGTAGGCCTGGATCCGGGGGTCGTCGCGCAGGGAGTAGAAGAGCTGGGGCAGGCCGATGTCGGCGATGGTGTGGACGGCCGCCGGGCCGACGGGCGGCACGGCGTCGGCGACCTGTTCCGCCTCGGCGGCGGAGCGGGCCACCTCGGACAGTTCGCCCACCTCGGCACCGACGTAGACGGGTGCGCCGGCGAGTTCGCTGATGTCGGTGGCCAGCGGACGCCAGCCGCCCGGCTCCCGGTAGGCCAGGAGCAACCCGATGCCGCGCTCGCCCAGGTCTCCCACGAGGGCGCTGCCCTCCAGCCGTGCGCGCAGCTTGTCGAGGAGGGCGTCGCGGTCGGCGGCGCAGACCAGCACGACGGCGAGTCTGCGCCCATGGGTGGGCACGCCGAGCGCGGTGATCTTCGTCCGGGTGTCGCGCCAGGACAGGTGCCGCTGCTCCAGGACGTCGAGCAGCGCGTCCCGTTGGGCCTGTTCCTCCCAGCGCGTCTCATGGGTGAGCCGGGACAGGGTGAGGGCGATGGCCGCCCGCTCCAGGACCATCACATGGTCGGTGTGGAACCGCTGCTCGGCGGTGCATCCGGGGAGCATGGCCAGTCGTCCCCAGCGCTGTCCGCGGAACTCCACGGAGGTGACCAGCCAGCCCTCCTGGCCGCACACCTCGGTGCGTTCGGTGGGCGAGGGAGTGGCCCGGGAGCGCTCCTCCCACCGGTTGAGCGCGTCCTCCACCATGGCTTCGCCGGGCGCGCAGATCAGGGCCTGGTGGGCCAGGTTCTCCAGGACGACGGCCCGGCCGGTCATCGTGGCGGCGGCCCGGACGACCTCGTCGGCGCCGGCTCCGCGCAGGGAGAGCGCGGTAAAGGTGTCGTGGACGTGCTGCGCGGCCCGGAGGGTGCGGACCTGGCCGGTCAGGATCATCGCGTGCACTTCCTGGGTGACGTCGACGAACTTGATCCCGCGCTGCAGCACGATCAGCGGCACGCCCCGCGCCCGGCACGCGGCGACCAGTTCATACGGCGCTTCCTGGAAGCGGCGGCCGAGTTCCAGCACCAGGGCGGCGGCACCGATGTCCGCGAATTCGGCGGCCCACTCCTCCAGCCGGTTGGGGAAGCCGAACCCGGTGGTCAGCACCAGCTCGCCGCCCCGCAGGGCCGACGCCGGGTGCTCCCACTCGGTGACATGCACCCAGCGCACGGGCCGGTCCAGCCGGTCCTGCCCCGCGAGGACCTTCGGCAGTCCGCGGACCAGCACCGGAAGGGCCAGTACCTCGGCCACCGTCACTGTCCCGCCGTCGCTCACCCTGACAACTTGCATGCTTTCGAGCCACCACGCAATGGGTCACGGCTGCCGGACCGGCACGGCCTCGGTCTTGGTCGTGGAGGTGAGGGGGCGGTCCTTCGTCTCCGGGGCCAGGGCCAGTGAGACCACCAGGCCGACGAGGGTGATGCCCGCTCCGATCAGCAGCGTTCCTGAGTTGCCCACCCCGGCGATGAGCAGCGGCAGACAGAACGTGCCGCCGGCCGATCCGATACGGCTCATGGCGGAGGCGAAGCCGACCCCGGTCGCCCGCAGATCGGTGGGGAAGAGCTCACTGGGATAGAGGAACTGCAGGGCGCTTCCGGCTGCCTCGGCGAAGTGGAAGACCAGGAACAGCACGATGATCGGCAGGGCGAGGTGCAGCGGCAGCACCGCGAGACAGAACAGCGAGACGAAGATCGCGACGAAGCTGCCGATCAGCAGCGGCCTCCTGCCGACCCGGTTGACCAGGAACAGTCCGGTCGACACGCCCAGGATCGGGATGAGCATCATGACGGCCGCGCTGGTCGTGGCGTTGCCGACGCCCATCGACGTGAGGATCTGCGGCTGGAAGGTCCGGATCGCGTAGCCCGTCGCCACCTGGCACAGGAAGAACGTCGAGCAGAACACCACCTGTTTCGTGTAGCCGCGGCGGAACACCTCGCCGATGTTGCCCAGGCCCGAGCCGGTGCGCCGGGGCACCCTGCTCTCCTCGACGAGTTCGTCGACCCGGACGTCGGGTCCGATGTAGCGCCGTACGATCGCGGTCGCCTCGTCCACCCGGCCCCGGCTGGCCAGCCAGCGCGGTGATTCCGGGAGTCCGGCCCGCATGGCCAGGAAGATCGCCGCCGGAACCGCCCCGGAGGCCAGCATCCAGCGCCACGCGTCGTCGCCGACGCCCATCAGGGCCAGCCCGATCCAGTAGCTCGCGCCGTAGCCGATCCACCACGACAGCACCAGCCCGGACAACGCGCTGCCCCGCAGTTTCCTGGGGACCAGTTCGGCGGTGAGGGCCGAGGCGATCGGGTAGTCGGCGCCGACGGCGATCCCGATGATCAGGCGCAGGACGAAGAGCTGCCAGGCCTCGTTCACGAAGAACTGCGGGATCGACGCGGCGACGAACACCACGAGGTTGAGGACGTACATCAGCCGTCGTCCGACCCGGTCGGTGATGGCGCCGAAGACCAGCGCCCCGACGAACACCCCGATCAGGGCGGAACTGGCGAGCAGTCCTGACCACACGGAACCGAGCTGGAGCTGAGGGGTGATCTGGCTCAGCGCGATGGCGATGATGCCGAGCAGATAGCCGTCGCAGAACGGACCGCCCATCGCCACCGCGACCAGGCGTCGATGGAACCGATTGACGGGAACGTCGTCCAGGGTGGTTGTCATGGTGGAGCGCCTTTCGTCGGCAAGGGCCGGGTGCAGACACTGTGGGACAGGTCACCCGGGGCCGACAGATACAGAGTGTCAGGTGGTCCCGGGCCCGGTTGACACCTCGTTCCGTTCCTCGCCCGCCGGTATCGCGCGGCCGGTCGACTGCGGTACAGCTGGTCGCCATGGAACAGAGAACCGCGCTGGTCACGGGCGCGAACCGAGGACTGGGCGCCGCCATCGCCGAAGGCCTGGCCGGACAGGGTGTCCGCGTGTGGCGCGGCGTACGGGAGGGCGGAGGCACCGCACGCGACGTGCGGCTGGACGTACGGGACGAGAAGAGCGTCACGGCGGCGGTGCGGCGGATCCTGGACGAGGACGGGCGCATCGACATCCTCGTCAACAACGCCGGGATCACCGACGGCAAGCAGACGCCCGCGACGGCGGACCTCGGTGTGGCGGCCCACGTCTGGGACACCAATGTCCTCGGTGCCTGGCGGTGTGCCCAGGCGGTCGTCCCGGGCATGGTCGCCGCAGGTTACGGACGCATCGTCAACATCGGCAGCACGCTGGGCTCGCTCGCCCTCATGGACCGCCCGACCGAACCCGGCTACCGCGTCTCCAAGGCCGGGCTGAACGCGCTGACCCGGCTGCTGGCGGCGGAGCTCGCCGGCACCGGGGTGCTGGTCAACGCCGCCTCGCCCGGCTGGGTGCGCACCGACATGAGCCCGACCGCGACACGCGGCCCGGCCGAGGGGGCCGACACTCCCGTCTGGCTGGCGACCCTGCCCGACGACGGCCCCACAGGCGGCTTCTTCCGGGACCGGGAACCACTCGCCTGGTGAGCCGTAGGCGCTGCTCAGCTGGCGCGTTGGGCCGCCGGTCCGCGATCACGCGACGTCGTGTCAACCGGAACGGCGATGCGCTGACAGTCTGTTCCTGTCTCCCCCACGCTCCCTCGGTTCACAGTGAAGACAAACGTCCCGCCGCCCTCGCGGCACGACACTGAGGAACGCCCATGGCTCCGAGGCCCGTCGTCTCCTTCGACTGCTACCGCACCCTGATCGACTTCGACCTCAACCGCGCCACCCTGCCCATCGTCCGGGACCGCCTCGACGAGGTCGGCGTCGACCACGAGGTCTTCCTCGACAACCTGCGCGTCATGCGCTTCCAGGGCGTCGTCCAGCCCTACCGCCGCTACCGCGAGATCGTGCGGGACAGCCTCGAGAACTGCATGCTGCTGCACGGCATCGAGTACCGCGACGAGGACTACGAGCAACTGATCGCCGCCGCCGAGCGGTTCCCGGTCTTCCCCGACGTCCCCGACGCGCTGCGCACGCTCAAGGAGCGCTACGACATCGCCATCCTCACCAACAGCGACGACGATCTGATCCCGTACCACCTGGAGACCATCGGCGTCCCCTTCGACCATGTGGTCACCGCCCAGCAGGCAGGCGCCTACAAGCCCCGCCGCCAGGCCTTCGAGAAACTCTTCGAGGTGCTGCCGCAGAGCAGGGACCAGATCACCCATGCCGCGCAGGGCTGGGACTACGACATCATGCCCACCAAGGACCTCGGCATCGCCCGACGGGTCTGGGTGAACCGCTACGACCTCAAGGGCAGCGACGCCTACCAGCCCTACGACGAGATCCGCGACCTGTCCGAACTCCCCGCGCTGCTGGGGATGTGAGCGCCGCCATGGACGCTGTCACCACGCCCCGGGCGGATCCCGTCAACGGAAACGTCTCGTTCTGGTTCGAGGCCATCGGCGGCCGGCCCCCGCTGCGCCCCGCGCTGCCGGGCGACTCCACCGCCGATGTCTGCATCGTCGGCGCCGGGTTCACCGGACTGTGGACCGCCTACTACCTGAAGAAGGCCGACCCCTCCCTCCACATCGTCGTCCTGGAGCGGGAGTTCGCGGGCTACGGCGCCTCCGGGCGCAACGGCGGCTGGGCCTCCGGGCTGCTCGCCGGGTCCCGGGACAGGTTCGCGGAGCTGTACGGCGTCGACGCGACCAAGGCGCAGCAGCGCATGATGCACGAGGCCGTGGACGAGATCGTCGCCGTCGGCGCGGCCGAGGGCATCGAGGCCGATGTCGTCAAGGGCGGCACCCTCCGCATCGCCTGCTCCCCGTCGCAGGTGCGGCGGCTGACCTCCGGCGTCACCGAGGACCACAAGTGGGGCGTCGCCGAGTCCCGGCTGCTGGACGACGGCGAACTGCGTGAGCGCCTGCGCATCCCGGAAGCGCTCAAGGCCGCCTACACCCCGCACTGCGCCCGGATGCAGCCCGCCCGCTACGTCCGGGGCCTGGCCGACGTCGTCGAGTCCCTCGGCGTCACGATCCGGGAGTCGACGGCCGTCACCCGGATCGAGAGCGGCACGGCGCACACCGACCGGGGTGTCGTCCGGGCTCCCGTCATCCTGCGGGCGACCGAGGGCTACACCGCGTCCCTGGCCGGGGAGCGGCGCACCTGGCTCCCCATGAACAGCTCGATGATCGTCACCGAGCCCCTGCCGGAGTCCGTGTGGGACGAGATCGGCTGGAGCGGGGGCGAGACCCTCGGCGACAAGTGCTACTCCCATATGTACGGCCAGCGCACGGCCGACGGCCGGATCGCCATCGGCGGACGGGGCATCCCCTACCGCTTCGGCTCGGCCACCGACCGCGACGGCGCCACGCAGGAGGCGACGATCCGGTCCCTCACGTCGATCCTGCACCGCAGGTTCCCCGCCACGCGCGGCCACCGGGTGGAACACGCCTGGTGCGGCGTCCTCGGCGTGCCCCGGGACTGGTGCTCCAGCGCGGTCTTCGACCCGGCCACCGGACTCGGGCATGCCGGCGGGTACGTCGGCCAGGGCCTCACCACCACCAACCTGGCCGGCCGCACCCTGCGCGATCTGGTCCTCGGCCACGACACCGAACTCACCCGGCTTCCCTGGGTGGGCCACACCTCACGACGGTGGGAGGTCGAACCGCTGCGGTGGCTGGGCGTGCGGTCCATGTATCTGGCGTACAGCCGCGCCGACCGCAAGGAACTCGCCGGGAGCCGACGCGCGTCCCGGCTGGCGAGGCTGGCCGACGTGATCAGCCGACGCCCCTGACGACGCACCGGCAGCGGTCAGAGGGCCGTGAACGTCCACAGCAGATTGGTGCTGTTGCCGTAGGTCCACTGCTTGGTGACGGAGCCCGAGGGCACGGTGCCACCGCCGTCGAGGACCAGGCCGGTGGTCCGGTTGGCGATGGAGTAGCGGCCGTCGCCCCGGTGGGTGATCGTCCACTGCTGGTTGTTCCCGCCGTTCCAGACAGCCTGCCGGGCGGCGGAACCGTCGGTGGTGGCGCCCCAGCCGTCGGCGACCATGCCGTTGGCGCGGTTGACCAGCTTGTAGTAGCCGCCTCCGACCTCCAGAGCCTGCCACCGCAGATTGTCGCTGCCGTCCCAGCTCCACTGCTTGAGGTCGGACCCGGAGGCGACGTCGCCGCCGCTGTCGAGGGCCAGTCCGTCGGTGACGTTGATGACGCGGAAGTACGTCGAGGGCCTGAACTGGACCTTGAGCGAGGTGACCCGGTCGTTGCCACCCGTACCCCGCAGATCGGCGTTGTCGGCGGTGAACGTCCAGGAGCGGCCGGTGAAGTGGTCGCCGGACCAGCCGATGACCTGGTAGCCGGGGGCCAGTCGCAGGGAGGAGAGGGTGCGGGGGCCCAGTCCGGCCGCGGTCAGGTCGTCCGCGGTGTAGTCGCCGACGGGGAGCACGGCGGCGACGCCGGAGTGGTTCACCTCCCGGTAGCCGACGGCACCCGCCGACGGGCGCAGGCCGGGGATCCGGCCGGAGAACGCGAGCTTCAGGACGTACGCTTCGGCGCTGTACGGCGCCGAGGACGGCAGCGTGATCGTCAGCCCCGACGCGTCCTGCGTCCGCTTCGGCAGGTCCGTGTAGGTGCCCGCGGTGGAGCCGAGCAGCTTCACGGAGGTGAGCGACGAGAGGTCGATCCGTTCCGTGTTCAGCGTCGTGACGGTCAGTGAGCTGCCGGGCCAGCCGAGCACGGTGGCGTACAGGACGGTGTTCGCCTTGTTCCGTGTGAAGCGGATGTCCTGCGCGGTACCGGCCGTGGGCCGGGTGAAGGAGCCGCCGCCCATCTTCGTCGGCCCCTCGCCGTACGCGGTCCACGCGCGGGTCGAGTACACCGACTCCCCGAAGCGCTTCAGATGGTCTCCGATGCCCAGCAGGATGTCCTTCTGCACCTGGGGAACGGTGCCGTCGGCCTTCGGCGCGATGTTCAGCAGCATGTTGCCGTTCTTGCTGACCCGGTCGATGAAGGAGTGCAGCATCTGCCGGGTGCTGTAGTAGCCGATGTTCTGGGTGTGGCACCAGCTGTTGCTGGAGATGCTGTCGTCGGTGAGCCAGTACGGGGCGGTGAGGTCGGCCGGGCCGCCGCGCTCGTAGTCGAAGACCTCGCCCTTGCCGTTCATGCCGTCCTTGTAGGTGGCGACGACCTCGCGGCCCCAGCGGATGGCCTGGTTGTAGTAGTACGCCAGGAAGTTCAGCCGCTGCGTCTCGTCGACGGCGTCCAGCTTGAAGTCCTGCCAGAGGATGTCGGGTTCGGCCCGGTCGATGACCTCCTTGAGCTTGTCGTACCAGAGCTGGTTCTCCTCCTTCACGCTCAACTGCCCGTAGAGCTTCTTGAGGCCGGGGTCCGTCTGGGCGGGCGCGTGCTCGAAGTAGCCGTTGTAGTTGTACGCGTGGTGCATCGCCACCAGCAGCTTGATGCCCTTGGCCCGGATGGCCGTGGTGAAGATCCGCAGCAGGTCCAGCCTCGGGCCCTTGTCCACCGAGTTCCACTCGTTGACCTGGCTGTCCCACATGGAGAAGCCGTCATGATGCTCCGCCACCGGGCCGGCGAACCTGGCACCCGCGTCGACGAAGAGCTGCGCCCACTCCTCGGGGTCGAAGTTCCCGCCCTCAGACTTCAGCTTCGGCGCGAACCGCACGGTGTTGCCCGCCCGGTCTCGCGCGCCGTCGATGAAGTGGTGGAACGGCCAGGCCGACGGGTTGCCGTAGGTCGCGATGTGGTGCTTGTTGGCGTTGCTGCCGTCCGCGTACATGTTGCGCGGGTACCACTCGCTGTCGTAGGCCGGAACGCTGAAGGCGCCCCAGTGGAAGTAGACGCCGAACTTGGCGTCCTTGAACCACTCCGGGGCCGGTGGATGCCGGTCCACCGAAGCCCAGTCGGGCGTGTACCTCCGGGACGCCGCCTGCGCGCCGCCGGCACCGAACGCACCTGCGGCACCGGCCGCCGCGGCGACGCAGGTGGCACTGGCCAGGAACTGGCGTCTGTTGATCGAGGACCTCGGCATGGAGACATCCCTGGTATGAGGGGGGCAGGAGACGTTAGGCACGAAGATCGACCCTGAGTCATGGGATGTCAACGGGTTCGACGGAACGAAAAGTGTCGGCAACTCTGGCTTACCTACCGGCATTTCGGGATGAACACGACTCGCCGATCGATCAGACATGGTATGTTTCCCGGCACTATCCGGCTGGTGAGGAGTTCGCGATGTCTCTCACGGACAAGGCCATCGAGCAGATCCGCGAGCTGATCAGGACCGGCGCCCTGCCTCCCGGTTCGAAGCTCCCTCCGGAGGCGGACCTGGCCGCCCAGTTGGGCCTGTCCCGCAATCTGGCGCGCGAAGCCGTCAAGGCGCTGGCCGTCGCGCGGGTGCTGGAGGTCCGGCGGGGCGACGGCACCTATGTGACCAGCCTGCAGCCGAGCCTGCTGCTCGGAGGGCTCGGCGGTGCGGTGGAGCTGCTGCAGGGCGACTCGGCCGCGCTTCAGGACCTCATGGAGGTACGGCGGCTCCTCGAACCGGTCGCCACGGCGCTGGCCGCCACCCGGATCTCCGACGCCCAACTGGCCGAGGTGGAGCGGCACTTGGACGCCATGCGCGAGGCGCGTGACGATGTCGAACGGCTCAACGCCCACGACGCCGCCTTCCATCGCGCCGTCGTCTCGGCCACGGGCAACGAGAGTCTCCTCGCGCTGCTGGAGGGCATCTCAGGCCGCACCCTGCGTGCCCGTGTCTGGCGCGGCCTGGTCGACACCCGGGCCGCGGGCCGGACCCTCGCCGAGCACGAGGCGATCTTCAAGGCCCTGGCCGCGCGTGACGCCGCCCTCAGTCAGGCGGCGGCGCTGCTTCATGTGAGCAGCACGGAGCAGTGGCTGCGGGAGCACCTGGGCTCGGGCGCGGCTCTGCTGAACTGAGGCGGCGGTTCAGGGCGCGGGCGGCAGGTGGACCGTCATGATCAGGTCGCAGGGTTCCATGCCGGAGCCGCGGTAGGTGTGCGAGGCGTCGCCGTCGAACGTGGCGGTCTGCCCGGCTTCCAGGATGTGTTCCGTGCCGTCGACGATCAGGGTCATACGGCCCGCGGTGACGCTGACGGTTTCCACGACCCCCGCCTGGTGGGGATGGCTGGGGTACTCCTCGTCCGGCTCCAGGCGCCAGCGCCAGACCTCGACGGGGGCCGGGCCCGAGGTCGTCAGCATGAGCCGGGCCTCGCTGCCCCGCTCGCCGGTCCACAAGGGCGCCACGGCGTCCGCGGCCACGACACGGACGACACGGCCTTCGGGCGACCCCTGCATCAGGGCGGACACGGAGATGCCGAGGGTGTCGGCCAGTCGGACCAGGGTGGCCAGATTGGGGTTGCCCTGCGCCTTCTCCAGGGCGACCAGAGCACCCTTGCTCACCTGGGCCCGGCGGCCGAGTTCCTCCAGGGACAGGCCGGCCCGGGTGCGTGCCGCGCGGACGTTGTGCGCGACCGTCCGCAGGGCCGCGGCTGTCTCGACCATCTGATCTCCCTCCTGACCGTCGAACATTCCAATGCACCGTTCGGTCGTTCGGTTGACATCGGCCGGTCGTTGCGTTGTACGGTCTGGTCGTTCCACTGAATGGTAAGGGATGTGCTGTGATCGCTCTGCTGCTGGCCCTGGGCAGCTCACTCGCCTATGGCTGCGCCGACTTCCTCGGCGGCCTCGGAGCCCGCAAGGCCCATGTGCTGCGTACCGTGATGATCGCGGCTCCGGCCTCTCTGGTGGTCGAACTGCTGCTGTGGCCGGTGCTCGGCGCCTCGTTCGGCGTCGGCGCCCTCGGCTGGGGCGCCGCGTCCGGGGTCGCCTCGGCCGCCGCGTTCGTCCTGCTCTACCGCACGCTGGCGATCGGCCCCATGAATGTGCTGTCGCCCGTCACCGCACTGGTGTCCGCCGCACTGCCCGTCGGGGTGGGCCTGCTGCAGGGTGAACACCTAGCCGTCGCCGGACTGGTGGGCCTACCGCTCGCTCTGGTCACGGTCGTCCTGGTCAGCGCCGGACACGGCGCCGGGGCGGCGTGCCCCTCACGTACGGCGCTGCTGCTGGCCTTCGGCGCCGGCGCCACCATCGCCCTCCAGCTGATCTTCCTGCACCGGGCGCCGTCCGACAGCGGGGTGGCCCCGTTGATCGTCGGCCGGGCGGTGTCCTCGGGCGTCACCCTGGCCGCGGCGGGAGTGCTGTACCGCAGGCTGGGCCCGGAGCGTCCCGCGTACGCGATGTCCGCGTGCGCCGGTGTGCTCGACTCGGTGGCGAACCTGCTGTTCCTGCTCGCCGAGCGCGTCCACCGCGGCCAGCTCGTGGGCCTGGGCACCGCCGCCGTCGCCGTCAGCCTCCTCGCGCTGACTTGAACGGCCCCGAAGTCCCCCACACAACCGGCCGACGACGCTAGGAGACCACCATGTTCACTCAGCCCTGGGACGCCGCCCTCGACGCGGCCGAATGGCAGCGCTGGATCGCCGAGGGACACGACTTCGGGCAGCTGAGCGTCAACGGCCTGCCCGGCCACCCGCCCGCCGCAGTGCCCACCCACTTCACCGTCGACGGCTCCTGTCTCCTGATCCACCTCGCCCGGCCCAACCCGGTGTGGAAGGCGATCGAGCACGATCCGAACGTCCTGTTCACCGTCCTCGGCGACTACGCCTTCGTCCCCGGCCCCTGGCGCGCCGGGCCCAACACCCCGCCCACCGACGGCGTCCCCACCAGTTACTACACCGCCGTCCAGTTCACCTGCCGCGCCCGGATCGTCGACGACCCCGAGGCCAAGGCCGAGCTGCTGCGCCGCCAGCTGGCCCACTTCCAGCCGGACGGCGACCACGCCCCCGTCGCCGTCGACCGGCCGCCCTACGGCCGGATGCTCCCCGGCATCCGCGGCCTGCGCCTGGACGTCAGCGACGTGGTCGCCAAGTTCAAGTACGACGACCACAAGCCCGCCGAGCACCGCACCGCCGTCGCCGACCACCTCACGACACGCGCCCAAGGCCTCGATCTGCCCGCCGCACGGCAGCAGCGCCGCCGTCTGGACCACGTCGGCACCTGGAAGCCCTGACCCCGCCCCCCTACGCAGGAAACGGAAGCCCGCCCATGACCTCCTTCCACCTCTCCCCCGCCGTCGCGACCGCCTTCCCCGACACCCTCATCGCCCTGGTCACCGCAACCGGCCTGCGCGGGCACGAGCCCTGGCCCCAGACCGGTGCGGTCCTGGAGGAGTTGGAGCAGCAGGTCGCCGCCGGCACCTGGCACCCGGCCGACGAGAGCGACCCGCGTATCGAGGCCTGGCACACGGCCTACCGCTCCTTCGGCACCAACCCCCGCCGTATCCGCCCCAGCGTGGACGCACTCGGCCGTCGCCTGGCGAAGAAGGGAACGCTGCCGCGTATCAATCCGGCGGTCGACTCCTACAACGCCGTCTCGGTCCGCCAGGGGCTGCCCGCGGGCGCCTTCGACCTGGACCAGGTCACGGGTGACGTCAGCATCCACCACGCGGACGGCACCGAGTCCTTCACCCCGCTCGGCGAACCCGGCACCGTCGAGCACCCCAAGCCCGGCGAGATCGTCTACGCGGACGCCGCCGGGGTCCTGACGCGGCACTGGAACCACCGCGACGCCCACCGCACCCGCGTCACCGAGGACTCCACCCGCGTCGCCTTCATCCTGGAAACCCTCCACGCCGAGCGCGACGGCCATCTCCTCAAGCTCGCAGCCGACCAACTGCTCGACCTGCTCGCCCCGCACGCCACCCGGACCGCCGGGTCCTACCTCACCCCGGCCCGGCCCCGGGTCACCGTCTGAGGTCCCCCGACTCAGCCCGCGTCGGGTCGGTTGCCGCAGACGCAGTGCCCTTCACCCTCGGCTCCGGCCGTCTCCTCGCTCTCCCCCGGCGCCGGGCCCAACAACACCTCGATGCCCGCCCGCAGATAGCGCTCCAGCGTGGCGTCCGGCGCCGCGGCCAGGGCGGGAGGGCGGATCTCCGATCGCATCAGGCTGGTGCCGAGCATCCAGGCCGCCAGGAGTTCCGCCCGCAGATCCGCGTCGGGGCCGCCGAGCCGGGCGGCCAGGCGCTGGGAGAACACCTCCGTGAAGTCCGCCCGTAGGCGTGCCACCGCCTCGTCCCGGCCGGAGGAGCGCAGCACGGACAGCACCGGGTGCGGGAAGTCGCCCTCCCTCGGGGGGCCCATGAGCAGCGCGCAGAACCAGTCGGGTATCGCCTCGACCGGCTCGGACAGCAGCGGTTCGAATATCTTGCCCGTACCCGACACGTCGTTGAACAGCGCTTCTTTCGAGCCGAAGTAGCGGTAGACGAGCGCCGCGTCCACACCGACGTCGCCCGCGATGTCGCGCACGCTGGTGCCCTCGTAGCCGTACTTGCCGAAGCGGAAGGCCGCGGCGGCCCGCAGCGCGGTACGCGTCCCCGACGCCGAGCGTTTGTGGGCGGGCCGGCAGGCCTCCGCCCTCGACGTCTCGCCCTTGTGTGCTCCGGTCACGTACCGCACCTCCGTGGTCCACGGCCCCTCGGCCATCCGCCCATGTTCCAGTCTGCGGCGGCTGTCTCAAAGTCACCGACCGATGTCATCAATCGTTGACTTGCGTTCTCGCCCCATGACATACCTGACTCAGGTCAACGATTGGTGACTTGAGTCCTCGCTGTGTCCGGGCCGTACGACGGAGTCGGCCCTTCCAGGTCCGCCCGCGGGACACGACGGCGCGCACCCCGAAGCCGTCGCACGCGGGCACCCTCCTCGACCGGAAAAGGTGATTCTCTGTGCCTGCTCGACGCGTCGCCGTCATCGGAACCGGCTACGTCGGACTGACAACCGGCGCCTGTCTGGCCTCTCTCGGGCACGTGGTGGTGTGCGCGGACGCCGACCCGCACAAGGTCGAGCGGCTGCGCGAGGCCCAGGTGGACATCCTGGAGCCCGGCCTGCCCGAGACCGTCCGGGACGCCCTGGACGCGGACCGGCTCGACTTCACGGGCGACACCGCCGCCGCCGTCGCCGAGGCGGAGGTGGTGTTCCTGTGCCTGCCCACGCCCATGGGTGCGGGCGGCGCGGCCGATCTCGCCGCCGTGGAGGCCGTGGCCGCGCAGATCCGCGACGTCCTGCCGCCCGGCTGTGTCGTCGTCAACAAGTCGACGGTGCCCGTCGGTACGTGCGAGCGGGTGGCCGCGCTGCTCGGCCGGGACGACGTGGCCGTGGTGAGCAACCCGGAGTTCCTGCGCGAGGGCCGCGCCGTCCAGGACTTCCTGCACCCCGACCGCATCGTCATCGGCTCCGCCGACCGGGACGCCGCACGGCAAGTGGCCGACCTGTACGCCGCACTGGACGCGCCGCTGGTGCTCACCGACGCCGCCAGCGCCGAACTGACCAAGTACGCGGCGAACTTCTTCCTCGCGATGAAGCTGTCCTTCGCCAACAACCTCGCCACCGTCTGCGAACGCTTCGGGGCGGACATCGCCGATGTCACCGAGGGCATAGGGCGGGACCCGCGCATCGGCTCCGCGTTCCTGCGGCCCGGGCCCGGCTGGGGCGGTTCCTGTCTGCCCAAGGACACCCACGCCCTGCTCACCGTGTGCGATCTGGCCGGGGTCGACTTTCCGCTGCTGCGCGCCACCATCGAGACCAACGTCGCCCACCAGCGGCAGCTCGTCGACCGGGTCGCCGCCGCGTGCGGGCGCGCCGAGGACGGTTCGCTGCACGGCGTACGGCTCGCCCTGTACGGCCTGACCTTCAAGGCCGGCACCTCCGACCTGCGCGACTCCCCCGCGCTCTCCGTCGCCCGGCTGCTGCGGGAGCGGGGTGCCGAACTCACGGCGTACGACCCGGCGTTGCGTGAGGAGCGGCCGGACCTGAGCGATCTGGTCGAGCTCGTCGACGACCCGGTGCGGGCGGCGGAGGGGGCGGCGGCCTGTCTCGTCCTCACCGAGTGGCCGGAGCTGCGCGACCTCGACTGGGCGGCGATCGCCGCGCGCATGGCCGGCCACGAGGTGCACGACTTCCGCAACCTGCTGGACCCGGACCGGCTCGCGCGGGCCGGACTGAGCTGGCAGGGCATCGGGCGCGCCGACGCGCCGACGCGGGTGGCATGACACCCGGGCGGGGCGGCCCGTACCCCCTCTGCCCTCTCCTCTGTGTCGCCGAAGAAGAATCCCGAAGAGAAAGGCTCACCCCATGCGGGTTCTGTGCACCACGCTCGGCAGTCCTTCCCACGGACGGGCTCAACTGCCGCTGCTGCGCGCCCTCTCCAAGGCCGGGCACCGGGTGCTGGTGGTCACCACCGAAGCCCTCGCCCCCGTCTTCCGTGACGACGATGTCCAAGTGGACGCCGCTCTGCCGGAGTTCGATCCGCTCGCCGCGATGGGCCCGTACCTCGCCGACCTCCAGGAGAACACCGGCCTCACGGATCCGACGGCCGCGCTGACCCGCCTGCTGATGCGGCACCTGGCGGGGCCGGGAGTCAAGCCGCACCTGGACATCCTGCTCCCCCTCGCCCGGGACTTCCGGCCGGATGTGATCCTGCGCGACGGCATGGACATGGGCGCGGTGCTGACCGCCGAGCTGCTGGGCGTACCGCAGTTGCCGACGCCTTCGGGGTTCAGCAACATCCTGGACCCCGCCGAGGTGCTGCCTCAGCTCAACGAGCGGCGCGAGGAACTGGGGCTGCCCGGGCGGGACGACCCGCTGTCCCTCGTTCCGCAGGGCCGCGTCGACTACGTGCCGTCCGGATTCTCCTTCGCCCGGCATCTGCACGAGGCGTGGGCCTACCGGCAGACGGTGGACGTCGAGCGGGGCGCCGTGCTGCCGGAGTGGCTCGCCCGGCTGCCCACGGACCGGCCGCTGGTGTACGCGGCGATCGGCACCGCCCTGCCGGTGATGCGGGAGCGCATGGCGGGCCGGGGCACGCCTCTGCCCGTGCAGTTGCCGGACCCCACCGAGAGCCTGGACGCGATCGTGGGGGCGGCGGCCGAGCTGGACGACTGCACGGTGGTCGTGTCGACGTCCGGGATTCCGGTGGACACCGAGGGGCTCCCCGGGCACGTCCATGTCGCCGACCGGGTGCCGCAGCCGCTGCTGCTGGAGTCGGTCGACCTGTTCGTCACCCACGGCGGCTTCAACAGCATCCGCGAGGCCATGCGCACCGGCACGCCGCTGGCGGTGCTGCCGCACTTCGGGGACCAGCCCGCCAACGCGGACCGGGTGGCGGAGCTGGGGCTCGGCCGTCACCTCACGGACCGCACCGCGTCCGGTATCGCCGACGCGTGCCGGGGGCTCCTCGCCGATCCCGGGCCCCGGGCGCGGGCCCGGACGGCCCAGCTCGCGATGCTGACGCTGCCCGAGGTCGACCAGGCGGTCGGTGACCTGGAGAAGATCGCCGGCTAGCCGTCCGGTCCCCCGGGTACGGGCCGCTCCGGATCTCCCGGGGCGGCCCCTGCCCGCGAGCGAGCCGTACCCGCCTGCCCCCACCCAAGGACGACACGTGACCTTCTCCGACACCCAAGAACAGGGCGCGTCCGGGGACATACCCCCGCGGCTCAGTCACCGCCAGATCACCACCGTCATGTCCGGGCTGGTCCTCGGCATGTTCCTGGGGGCGCTGGACCAGACGGTGGTCTCGTCCGCGCTGCGGACCATCGCCGACGACCTGCACGGACTGACGGCCCAGGCGTGGGTGACGACCGCGTATCTCATCACCGCCACCCTCGCGACACCGCTGTACGGCAAGCTCTCCGACATCCACGGCCGCAGGCCCGTCTACCTCGCCGCGATCGCCCTGTTCACCGTCGGCTCGCTGCTGTGCGGCTGTGCCACGTCGATCTATGAACTCGCGGCGTTCCGCGCCGTTCAGGGGCTCGGTGGCGGCGGGCTGATGTCGCTGGCGATGACGATCGTCGCCGACATCACCTCGCCTCGGGAGAGGGGCCGCTACCAGGGCTACTTCATGGCCGTGTTCGGCGGCGCCAGCATCGTCGGCCCGCTGGTGGGCGGTGCGTTCGCGGACCGGGCCGAACTGCTGGGCATCGCGGGCTGGCGCTGGATCTTCCTGATCAACGTGCCACTCGCCGCCGCGGCCGCGGTGACGATCACGCGGGTGCTGCGCTTCCCGCACCGGCGGGTGCGGCACCGGCTCGACTACGCCGGGGCGCTCGCCCTGGCCGTGGGCATCGTGCCGCTGCTGACGGTCGCGGAACAGGGCCGCACCTGGGGGTGGGGCTCGCCCCTGGCCCTGTCGATGTACGCGATCGGCGCGGCGGGCCTGGCCGTGTTCCTGGTCGTCGAGCGGCGGTCGGGCGACGCGGCGCTGCTGCCGCCGCGCCTGTTCCGCATCCGGACCTTCCGGCTGGGCGTCGGACTGCACTTCGTCGTCGGCATCGGCATGTTCGGCGCGATGACGACGCTGCCGCTCTACCTGCAACTCGTACGCGGCATGAGCCCCATCGCGGCGGGCCTGGCCACCCTGCCGACGGTCGCCGCGAACCTCGCGGTGACGCTGCTGACGGGCCGGATGATCGCCCGGACCGGCCGGTTCAAGGTCCATCTCGTCGCCGGTGTCGGCTCGTTCACCGCGGCGATGCTCGTCTTCGCCACGCTACGGGCGGACAGCCCGCTGTGGCACCCGGCACTCGGCATGGCCCTGATGGGCGCGGGGCTCGGCGCGTCGATGCAGACGCTCACCACGCTCGCGCAGAGCGAGGTGCCCCGTACGGACATGGGCGCGGCGACGGCGTCGGTCAACTTCTTCCGCTCCAACGGCGGCACGGTCGGCACCGCGGCGTTCCTGTCCATCCTGTTCACCACGGCGGCCGGCAGCATCGCCGACCGGCTGGCCGAGGCCCGCCACGACCCGGCGTACCGCCACCTCCTGGCTCAGCCGGACAACGCGCACGCCCTGACGGGAGTACTTCGCGCCGACGGCGGCGTCGACCTGGAGGACTCCGCGTTCCTGCGCGCCCTCGACCCGAGCGCGGCCCTGCCGTTCCTGGAGGGCTATGTCGCCTCGATGCGCCTCGTCTTCCTCACGGGCGCCGCGGTGTCTTTGGTCGCCTTCGTGATCGCGGCCTGGCGGGTCCCGGACCTCACGCTGTCCGACGAGTAGCCGCTCAGCGCCGGGCCAGCGCCAGCACGCTCAGACCGAACATCAGGACGCCCAGGGGGAGATGGACCGACGGGACGTGCGCGATACCGACCACGACCTGGACGGAGGCGAGTACGAGGAAACCCGTGGCGTGCCAGACGGGCCGGGGCGAGCCGCCGCCGGGCTTCCACGCCAGTACCGCCGCGAGCAGGTACAGCATCGACGCGCCGTACATCACCCGGGATCCGACGTCGTGCAGCATCGCTCCGTAGGACGAGGTCAGCAGCAGTCCGGCCGAGACCGCCTGAAGGAAGATGGTCAGGGTCTGGAGGGCGATCGCGATCCGCAGGAACGAGGAAGTGCGCTGCGCCGTCGCCGTCGCCGTCACCTGAGTGGCCATGTCACGGTCCCCTTTTCCCGCCGTCGGGCGGTAGATCGATAAGGTCACACCAGCCCGACGACGCGGGCCTGCGAAAGGTAAGGCGAGGGGGCCGAAACCATGGGCACGGTCGGGAGCAGAACGAATGAGATAACCGGCGAGCGACGCCAACTGATCAATGTCGCCTACCGGTTGCTCGGTTCGGTGACCGAGGCGGAGGACGCCGTACAGGATGCCTACGCACGCTGGTACGGGCTGCCGCGAAGCCGGCGGGAGGAGATCCGGTCCCCCGGCGCCTGGCTGTCGACGGTCACCAGCCGCATCTGCCTGGACCTGCTCGGCTCGGCACGGGCCCGCCGTGAACGCTATGTCGGCGCATGGCTGCCCGAGCCGCTGCCCGACCGCACCGAGTGGGACCACGCGGGCGGCGCCGACACCACCGGCCCCGCGGACCCCGCCGACCAGATCGTCCTGGACGAGTCGGTGTCCATGGCCTTCCTCGTCGTCCTGGAGTCGATGACGCCCGCCGAGCGGGTGGCGTTCGTCCTGCACGACGTCTTCCGCTACCCCTTCGCCGAGATCTCCGGCGTCCTCGGCCGCACCCCCGCGGCCTGCAAGCAACTCGCGGCCTCCGCCCGCCGCCGGGTGAGCGCCGCACACGCCCCGCCGCCGGCGACCGGCCGCGCCGACGTCGTACGACACGTCAAAGAGGCATGGGAGACCAAGGACATCGCGGCCCTCGTCGAACTCCTCGACCCGGCCGCCGTCATGACCGCCGACGGCGGCGGCATGACCGGCGCCGCCCTGCGCCCGGTCGAGGGCGGCGCCCGCATCGCCCAGTACATGATCGCCATCGCCGACAAGGCCCCCGGCCTCGAACTCCTTTTGCGATCGGTCAACGGCGCACCCGGCCTGGTGGCCCAGCGCGCCGGCGCCATCATGACCGTAGCCGCGTTCGACATCTCCGCCGGCCGCGTCACCCGAATCTGGGCAGTCCGCAACCCGGAGAAGCTACGGCCGTGGGGGCGGGAGGACTAGGGCCTTCCCACGCCGGCATCGGCGAGATCAATCGTGAGCGCATCGGAATTGGGGTGCGCTGTTCTCCGGGGCGATTGCATACTCACCGCATGGCCTCGCTCTCCGACCGGTTCCGGGATCCGCGCAGCACCGAGTACGACTTCCTCGGCTCGATCCTTGTGCGGTGCCCCGCTTGCGAGAAGGCCGCCCGTGTCGTTCCAGCGCCCGAGGCCTCCGTTTCCGGGGGCCGGATTCTGTTCAAGCCGCGGCGTCTGGTCTGTCGTTGCTGCGGGCTGACACGGGAGTGGAGCGGCCGACGCATCGATCTCTCTCGCGGGACAGCTCAGTCGGCGACGGATCCGTACTTCGGTGCGCCGCTGTGGCTCCAGGTCGAGACCCGGCACGGGTGGTTGTGGGCGTACAACCTCGAACACCTCGATCTGATCCGTCGTTTCGTCCGGGCACCTCTTCGGGAACGGGCACCCCGGAACCTCACCGGACCCAGGATGACGTTGTTGGCCCGCCTTCCGACATGGATCAAGCGAGCGAACAGCCGAGACGAGATTCTGCGGGCGATCAGTCGGATCCAGGCCTCACTGGTCGCTGCCTGATGCCGGTTCCCACGGAGGGTTCTGAAATCGCCGTGTCTCTACAGGAAATGGCCCTGCGACATGTCTCCACCCTGTCTGCAGGCGCGCCGCTCACCCCTGATCTGAGGGTGACGATGCACTTTCATCCCGACCGCGCGGCGGGAGGCCGGCCGATCCTGGCGAGGATGGCGGAGGACGGTGTCTACCGGTCGCAGTTCGTGACCGGCACGAGCAACGGCGGACTGACCGCCCGCCCTGGCGGGGACCGGTGGCATTGGGAGAGTCGTATCTTCGCAGGCACGTACGACGACGCCGCCGCAGACGAGCGCCCCGTGTACGGCGCGTTGAACTACCGGCGTGATCCCGTCGGTGGTGCGCCACGGTTCGGCTCCTCGTACTTCAGGCTCACCGCCGAGGCCCTGGGGCGCGCCACGTTCTGCTACCCCGACAGTTCCACCGGGCCTACGGACTTCGGTGTCGCCGCGCACTGCTCGCTCATCGAACTCGCCGAATCCGACGGCCTGGACGCCTTGGACAGCCATGTCGAGGCACAGATCCATGGACCCGTCAGGTTCGACCGTGACGTCGAGGCGCTGGTGCTGGATCCCAGCTATCGCGGCACCGCCGTCGAATCCGCAGCTCACCGGCTGCCGTGCCCGGTCGAATGGCACCCCGGTTTCCGGCTCGGCGTGGACGAGCTGCGCTGTCGGCCGGACTACCGCGGACAGAGATACGTCGACCTCGGAAGTGAGATCGCGGTCGACGGCCGGCTCGACCCCAAGACCATCGGAGACGCCGCCCGCACCGGCCGCTACGACCTCCAGGACCTCAAGAAGGTCTGGCACTGTCTGGCACGCTTCGGGCAGCGGCGCAGCACTCCATCTGCCCGAAGCTGAACCCCAGTTGCGTACTAGAGCGCGTCGGCCTTCGACAGCGGCCTCGGGCCGGTCGGGACATGCAGGTCCTCGTCCCGCAGCCGGCCCGTCGCCCACACACTGATCAGGCCGGTGAGCGCCAGATAGCCGCAGGCCCACCACGGACTGCCCGAGCCGAGTGCGAGCAGGGCGGTCATGATCAGCGGGGTGATGCCGGAGGCGAAGATGCCGGACACCTGGTAGACGAAGGACATGCCCGTGTACCGGACGGGGGTGGCGAAGAGCGCGGCGAACAGGGTGCCCTGGGCGCCGTAGAACCAGGCGTGCACGACCCCGAGCGTCACGATCAGCGCCGCCGCGAAGGCCCAGGTCCCGCCGGTGCCGAAGAGCCAGAACGCCGGGAAGACCGAGACGGAGAACGCGGCCATGCCGGTGACGTAGACCCGGCGGGCGCCGCGCCGGTCGACCGCCGCCCCGGACACCGGTATCAGCACGGCCATCACCAGCGCCGCCGCGGTGACCGCGAGCAGCACCGGCGTACGGTCCAGATTCAGCGTTCCGGTCGCGTAGGTGATGGCGAAGACGGCCCAGGTGTTGAAGGCGGCCCCCTCGCCCCACCGGGCGAGCATCCCGAGCAGGACGTGCCGACGGGCCTCGGGCACACGCATCAGCTCCACCAGCGGCGCTGAACGCGGCAGTTCCTGAAGACGGCGTACGGCACGGAAAGCCGGTGTCTCGTCTATCTTCAGCCGGACGGCCAGTCCGACCACGACCAGCACCAGGCTGACGAGGAAGGCGATCCGCCACCCATAGGCGAGGAACGCCTCGTCGCTGAGGGCGTCGCTCAGCAGCGCGAACACGCCGGTGCCCAGGGCCAGTCCGAGGGCCAGCCCGATCTGCGGGCAGCTGCCGAACCGGCCCTTGCGGCCGTCGGGGCCGTACTCCACGGCCAGCAGCACCGCCCCGGCCCACTCCCCGCCCAGGGCCACGCCCTGCGCGACCCGCAGGACCAGGAGCAGCGCGGGCGCGAGGATGCCGACCTGCTGATACGTGGGCAGCAGACCGATCAGGGCGGTGGAGACGCCCATCAGCCCCATGGTGAAGGCGAGGGTGTGTTTACGGCCGATCCGGTCTCCGATGTGCCCGAAGAGCAGACCGCCCACGGGACGGGCGACGAAGCCCACGGCGAACGTCGCGAAGGACAGCATCGTGCCGACGGTGCCGTTGGACGTGGGGAAGAACAGCTTGTCGAAGACGAGCCCGGCGGCCGTGCTGTAGAGGAAGAAGTCGTACCACTCAACGGTGGTGCCCAGCAGACTGGCGAGCACCACGGTCCTCAGCCGGGAGGGAGCGGGGGCTTCTTGTTCCGGCTTCTGGGCTTGTGGCGTCTGGGTTGCATGCGCGGACATGTGGCTCCGAGTGGGGGTGCGGAGACGGCGTGCGGGCATGCCGACGCGAAGACGTACGTACGACGTCCAGGGACGCGTCGGTGCACGCAAAGGGCGCGTGAAAAAGGGGATGGCCGCAGCCTCGACCGGTGCGCATGGTGCTGTGGGGGACGCGGACGCGCTGAGACTGACGACCCGGTGGCCCTACGCCGCCGGGGAACTCATGGGCTCTTGGTCGTCAGCCGCGACAGGTCGCGCTGGACTGGCGGCACAGATCTACGTGCAGTCGTCCCACGAGGATGTCGGCGGCAGCGGTCATGCCAGGCATTGTGCGTGAGTCACCCCGCCGAGCTCAAGTGCGCCGTCCCACCAGGCGGTCAAGCGAGGCCGCTGTCCGGTGCGATGATGAGGGAATTCCACAGTGAGGAGGAACCTCCATGGTTCCGCTGCCCGGCGTACGACGCTCCGAGGACTGTGGGGGGTGGGCGGTGGTCGTGCTCACCGGCGAGGTGGACCGGGCGCTGGCCCCGGCGCTGCGTGAGGCGGTGGACGCACTGATCGTCGAGGACCGGGCCCGGATCGTGCTGGATCTGGAGCAGGTGCCGTTCATGGATTCGTCCGGTCTGAGTGCGCTGGTGTACGGGGCGCGGCGAGCCGGGGCGCTCGGCGGGACGCTGCGTCTGGCGGCCCCGCGTGATCAGGTACGCCGGCTGCTGGAGCTGACGGGGCTGAGCACCGCCGTCGAGGTCTTTCCGGGCGTTCGGGCGGCATGCGAGGCCCCGTGCCCGTAGCGGTCTGTCGGCATGGCTTGCCGAGATGGGGGCGGGTGCGGGCAAAATGCGTCGAGTGAAGAGCGGGCGGGGAGAACGTGACATCACGGGCATCGGTGTGGACGAGACGCTGATGTCGGCGCTGTTCGCGGCCGTGGGAGCCGGTGTGTACGCCGTGGACGACCAGGGCAGGGTGTTCGCCTGCAACCCGTGGGCGGAGCAGTTGCTCGGCTACGAGCCGGGCACCCTGATCGGGGTCGACGCCCACCGCGCCCTGCACCCGCCGGGCGCGGGGGCCGCCGCCGTACCCACGCAGCGGCCGACTTCGAAGGATGGCGCGCCGGGCCGCAGGACCAGTGGCGACCGCGCCGTGTTCCTGCGCGCCGACGGCACGTCGCTTCAGGTGTGGTGGACCGCCGCTCCGCTGCCCGCGGCGCTCGGGCACGGCGAGGGCGCCGTGGTCGTGTTCCACGACGCGACGGCCGAGCGGGAGCGGGAGGGCCGCCGCGCCGAGCGGTACGCGCACAGCGAGACGATGCGTGAACAGGCCGAATACGATCTGGCGGAGGCCACTTGGCTCGGCGAGCTGACGCTCGCCATGACCAGCACCCTGGACACCGACGAAGCGCTGCACCGTCTCGTACGCCAACTGGTGCCCCGCCTCGCGGACACCGCCCTGATCGACCTGGCCGAGGGACATGGCTACCGCCGGGCGGCCCACGCCCATCACATCGCCGACATCCTGCCCGCCGCCTCGTCCGACCAGGGTGAGACGCTGCCGCGGCACCCCGCCCACCACGCGGCCGTCAGCCGCGTCATGCAGGGAGGCGGCCCTCAGCACCTGACGGACCTGGCCCCGGCCGCGCCGGAGGAGACCGACCTGATGGCGGTGGTGCAGGCCGAGGAGGCCTTCGTCATTCCGCTGCGGCTGCGCGCCACCACCTTCGGGGCGCTGACCCTCACCCGCGCACCGGCGGGCCCGCCCTTCAACGTCGCGGACCGTGCCCTGGCCGAAGAGGTGGCGCGCCGCATCAGCCTGGGCCTGGACAACACCCGGCTGCACGCCGCCCAGGCCGACATCGCGACGGCCCTGCAGCGCGCCCTGCTCACCGCCCTGCCCGATGTCCCGGGCATCGAACTGGCGGCCCACTACCAGCCGGCCCAGCACACGGCGGAGGTCGGCGGCGACTGGTACGACGCCTTCCTCCTCCACGACGGTGACCTCGCCCTCGTCATCGGAGACGTCACCGGACACGACATCCAGGCCGCCTCGCGTATGAGCGAACTGCGCAACATGCTCCGGGCGCTGGCCGTCGACCGCCCCGAGGAGACACCCGGTCAGATCCTGCGCCGCCTGGACACCGCCCAGGCCCGTCTGACCCTCGCCGACTCCGCCACCGCGATCCTCGCCCGGCTGCGCCGGACCACCAGCGGGGCCTGGCAGGCATCCTGGTCCGTGGCGGGCCATCCCCCTCCCCTGCTGATCACCGCCGACGGCGTCGGCTACCTCACGGGAGCGCGGGCCATGCTCCTGGGACTGCGCCCCACCGCCGAGCGCCCCACCACCCACACCGAACTGCCCGCCGACGCCACTCTCCTGCTCTACACCGACGCCCTGGTCGAATCGCGCGCCCAATCCCTCGACGAGGGCATGACCCGTCTGCGCCAGCACGTCACCACCCACCGCCATCTGCCGCTGCCCGAGCTGTGCGCGAAACTCGCCCGGGACCTCGGTGACCCCCGCGACGACATCACCCTCATCGCCGCGCGCACTCCCCCGCTCGCACCGCGACGACACGGCGCATGAGCTGCCGCTCAGGCCGAGGAAGCGGAAGCTCGATCAGGCAGGAACCTCAAAGACGAGTTCGAGGCCGTCCTCCTCGTCCCATTGCTCTCCGACCTCCACGAAGCCGAACCCGGAGATCGTGGCCAGGGAAGCGGTGTTGTCAGGACTGATCGTCGCCCGCACGATCCTGACGGAGGCTTCGCCGGAGGCCCGCCGCAGCAACGCGGTCAGTATCGCCCTGGCACAGCCCTGACGGCGGTGGAGGGGGACGACCGAGTAGCCGAGCTCCACCATGCCCGCCTCGTCCGGCGGCCCGTGGAATCCGGCGTACCCCACGACGGCACCCTCCGGCTCGGCCACCACGATCTGTGTGAGCCACCCCGCGCAACCCGGGTCCGAGGCGAGCTGGTTGAGCCGGTATCGCCACACCCACTTCGCCCTGTCGGTGACGAAGTACTCGGTGAGAGGAACACCGGCTTCGGCACCGGCCTGAGCCAGATCGTCCTTCAGCAGGGCGGCCATGGCCGTGCTCGACAGCTCGACGAATCTCACGGATCTCGTGCTCGTGGGGGCTGTGGTCAGGCGCTCGGCTTTGTCTGTCACAGCGCGCATGGTCATGGAGTCCCAGGGACGTGTCCACCTGTTTTCGCGTCAGCCGGGCGGACGGAGCGCTGTGACGAGTCGCTCGGTGTGCACCATGTCACGCATGACAAAACCACCTAAGTTGCCCAAATCACAGCGCAAATATCCCTTTAGGGTCCATTCTCGGAACGGCTGCCGAAGCCCGAAGTGGAGCGCGCCCTCATCGACTTGGACGGACCCGTCCAAGTGATCCATGCCACAGCGATCGTGATGCTCCCCCTCGCCCTCCATCCCCTCTCCTCCCTCTCCCCCCTCCTCTCCCCGGAGAAAGGTGCCGACCATGGCCGCTTACCTGTGCCCGCCTGCCGTGATTCACGGCAGGCACACCGTGAAGACCAGCGAGATCGTTTCGGAAGTACGCGACCGGCACCCGCACGCCGCGTGGGCGCCGCGGGTCGAGAGCATCGCGGCCAGCACGGGCATCGAGAACCGCGGCTGGATGCTGCCGCTGGAGAGCGCCGTCGCACCCGGCGGCGGCAGCGCCCTGCCGGCCGCCGGGGTCGGGCCCGCCCGGGAGGCCCTGACCGGCGACGGGTTCAGTGAACAGGACGTGGACCGTGTGATCACCGCCCTGGAGGCGATACCCGCGCCGCAGACCGTCCAGGAGCGCACGGCGCCGGCCTGGGCGGCCGTGCAGTCCTCGGGGGAGCAGGCGGCACGCGGGGCCCTGCAGATCGCCGGGCTGGACACCTCGGACGTCGACTGCCTGATCACCAGCCACTCCACCACCCCGGCGCTGCCGGGCCTGGACGTCGCCCTGGCCAACAAGATCCCGCTCCGGGGCGACGTGATGCTGCTCCCCGCCACGCAGTGGGCCTGTGTCGCCGGGACCCGTTCCCTGGCCCTGGCCGCGGATCTCGTGGCCGCGGACCCCGACCGGGTGGTGCTGGTCGTGATCTCGGAGGCACTGAGCACGACCTACCAGCCCGCGGACGACACTCTGGAGTCCTTGATCGTCCGGTTGCTGTTCGCGGACACCGCGGTCGCCACCGTGGTCACGGGCCGCCCGAGGCCCGAGTCGATGCTGCGGCTGGACGCCGCCTGGCACCACACCCTGCCCGGCACCCAGGATCTGCACCGCCTGGAGACACGGGAGGACGGCACCCACTTCGTGATGGACCGCCGCGGGCCGCGCGCCGTGCAGGAGACGGTCACCGCGATGTGGGAGTGGCTGCGCGTCCGGTACGAGGACGACCCCGGCTCCTGGCACCCCGACGTCCTGCTCGCGCACCCCGGCGGGACACGCGTGCTGGAGTACATGGAGCAGACGATGCCCGACGGGTGGCCGTCGGGGCTGCTGGAGTACAGCCGGGACAGCTACACCAGCGGCAACCGCGGAGGTGCCGCCGTGTTCGACATCATGCGCAGGGCGCACGACGCCGGGCAGGCACCAGGCAGTCGCGCCGTCCTGTACGCGGCGGCCCCGGGCCTCACGGCGACCGCCCTGGAAGGCGAGTGGCTGTAGCGCGCGCTCGCGTCGCCCGCGGCCTCGTCACCTCACGACTGGCCCGGCTGACCCGGCTGACCCGGCTGACCCGGCTGGCCCGGCTGACCCGGCTGGCCCGGCTGGCCCAGCCGACCCGGCTGGCCCAGCCGACCCGGCTGATCCGGCTGATCCGGCTGACGCGATCGATGCCCAGACCACCTTGCCGGTGTCCGTCCACCGCACCCCCCACCGGGTGGTGAGTCCGTGCACGACGTGCAAGCCACGGCCGCCGTCGTCGGAGAGCCCACCCCGGCCCAGCCGCGGCCTGCCGTTGCCGGTGTCGCCCACCTCGCACAGCAGCCCATGACCGGCCCTGATCAGCCGTACGGTGACGGGTCCCTCGGCGAAGCGGACCGCGTTGGCGACCAGCTCGCTGACCACCAGCAGCACACTGTCCCGGGTGTCGTCCCTGGTGCGCCACTGCCTCAGCAGCGCGGAGACCAGCCTGCGGGCCCGGGCGGCCGCGTCGCCGCGGGCGGGCAGACGCCAGGTCGCGGTGTCCTCGTTGCGGTAGCCGATCATGCGCGCGAGGAGCAGGGTCACGTCGTCGCGGCGGCGCACGGGCGCCAGCTCGGAGACCACGCGCCGAGCGGCCGGCGGCAGGGCGTCCCAGGGGTGCACCGTGGACACGACCTCCGCCAGCCTGCCGATGCCCTCGTCGATCGAGAGGGCGGGATCCTCCACCAGTCCGTCGGTGTAGAGGGCGAGCAGCGAGCCCGGTGGTACGGCGAACACGTGCACGTCGAACGGCTCCCGCAGCGCGAACTCGGCGCCCAGCCCGGGGTGCGGGCGTACCGCGACGGAACCGGCGGGCCCGTCCGGGGGCACCAGGACCGGAGGGAGGTGTCCGGCGCTGGACAGCGCCACCTGATGGCTGACCGGGTCGTAGACGGCGATGCAGCAGGTCGACCCGAGGGCGCTGTACCCGGCCACCAGCCCGGACTCCGTGTCGTCCAGCAGCGTCACGGTCTCGTCCAGGTGCTCCAGCACCTCGTTGGGCGCCAGCCCCGCGGACAGCAGCGCGCGGGCCTCCATGCTGAGCTGCCCCATGGTCGCCGCGGCTCCCAGGCCGTGCCCGACGACGTCACCGACCACCAGCGCGGTACGGCCGTCCGGCAGCGGAAAGCTGTTCACCCAGTCACCGCCGACGCCCGCGCTGTCGGGGGTGGCGGGCTGGTAGACACTGGCGGTCTCGATGGTGTCGCCGGCGGACCGCGGCAGCAGCCGGCGCTGCAGCGCCAGCACCTGTGTGTGCTCGCGCTGGTGCTGACGGGCCAGGTCCACGTGGTGCGAGGTCCTGGCCACCAGTTCCTGGAGGTCGAGCAGCTCACTGTCGTGGAAGGGGCGGTCCGCCCGCCGCCAGACCTCCGCCACGCCCAGCACCACGGGCGGCGCGCCGTTCAGGACCAGCGGAATGTACGCCACACCCGCCGCACGGTCACCGGGCACCAGGGCACGCACCAGCCGCTGACTGCCGAGCACCCGCTCGATCTCCGCCCGGTCGGGGATGACGATGGCCTGCGCGGCGTCGTCACGCCGGATCGCCTGGGACAGCAGACGACTCGCGTCGCCGGGAAGATCGTCGCCCGGCGTCACATAGCCGTCGGGCCAGGCCCGGTCCGGCACCAGGGCCGCCCGCCGCAGCCGGATGCGCCGCTGCGGCTGCTCGGTGACCACCTCGCCCGTCCACACGGCGAGGTCGAGGTCGATGGCGGCCACGTCTCCCCAGGCCAGCAGGGACTCCGCCAGCGACTGCGCGGTTTCGCCGATGTCCAGCGAGGTGCCGATCGCGGTCTCGGCGGCGTACAGGTGCAGCCTCCTGGCCATGGCGATCAGGGAGACGGTCAGGCCCTCCTGTGGCGGCGCGGCGGGCAGGATGCTCATCGAGACCACCAGCTCCGACCCGTCACCGCGCCGCAGGCGCTGGACCCGGGCGACATGCGGCTCACCGGTCTCCAGGACCTGCCGCAACCGCCGCGTGACCGTCGGTACGTCCCAGGGAGGCAGAAGATCGACGAAGGAGCTCCCGGTCAGGGCCTCCACCCCCGCGAAGACGGGGGCGCCCAGATTGGAGCGGGTGATCCTCAGATCCCGGTCCAGATTGACCGCGCCGAGGATCTGCTCCTGACGGCCGGGGTTCGGATTGGCCGGTACGTGCTGGCAGGCGGCACTGTCGCCCGGCGGGTCGGCAGAACCGGTGGCCGCTGCCGCCCCGCCGCGTGGGATGTACTGCCCCAGAGCGCCGCTGACCATGTCGAACGGCGACGCGGACGAGGGGGAGGGGGTGGAGTCCATGCGGCTCTCTCAGCTCGCTCGCCAACCCCGGCACAGCGCCGGGGCCGTACCAGAACCCGGGCGACAGGGCCCCGAGATTCCTGACCGCACACCTCATTCAATAACACCCGGGGCCGCTTCGCCTGCGCCGGGGGATCGCGCGGTGGGCGCGGACAGTGAGAGGGGGACACGTTCGGTGACGAAGCGATCGCGCCGCCGTGGCACGGCACGATCACGCGACGGGTGAATCGTCAGGGCGAGAGGGACGGGCGTCCTCATTCCCGAAGGCAGCTCGTCGGTGTGATCGGAATCGCCGTAACGCTCACGAAGACAAATGAGCAGCCGCGCACCCGGCTCGACGATCAAGCGCATGCCTGCCGCCCTGGCACCTCTGCACCACCGCCCGTTCCGTCATCTCTTCATCGGTACGACGGCCAACCTGCTCGGCAACGGGTGGCGCATCCTCTTCCTGCTGTACGGCGCGGTACTGGCCGACCGGCTGCCACGCGGCCCGCTGCTGGTCGGCAGCAGCCTGGCCGGCGCCGCGAGCCAGGCGGTGATCGCCACCCTGGTCCTCACCGACAGCGCCGCCATCCCCCTGCTCATGGCGCTGACCGTGATCAACGGGGCGTCGAGTTCCTGCTACCAGCCCGCCGCCCAGGCCCTGCTGCCCCAGACCGTGCCGGCCGAGTCCCGCCGCACCGCCCTCGCGCTCTCCAGGATCGCGGGCAGCAGCGCGACGATCGTCGGCGCCTCACTGGGCGGCGTACTGGTCGCCGCGGTCGGCCCCGGCTGGCGCCTGGCCGTCGACGCCCTCAGTTTCGCGCTCGCGGCGGTGTGCTTCGCGCTGGTCCGCGTCCGGGTCACGCCGCCCTCGCCCAGCCCCGGTGTGGTGCATGAACTGCGCGTCGGCTGGCAGGAATTCACTTCCCGCAGCTGGGTGTGGGTGATCGTGGTGGCCTTCTGCTTCCTCAACGCCGGCATCACCGCCTCGTTCACCGTCCTCGGCCCGGCCGTCGCCGACAGCACCGGGATCGGCCGCACCGGCTGGGGCGTGGCCGTCGCCGCGGGCTCACTCGGCGCGGTCGCCGACGGCGTCCTGTCACCGCCTGGCCCGCGCCTACGCCTACAGCGACCTCGGCTCCTACCTCGCACTCCCCCTCGCCCAGTTCGCCGCCGGACCCGCCGTACTCCTCCTCGACCTCCAAGCCACCCTCTACGCGGCCGCCGCGCTCATCCTCCTCGCCACCCTCGCCACGCCCTCCATCCGCGCGCTGGTAAGCACACAGGTGAAATGACCTGGCAAGCTGCTTCGGTGCTCGAATATCGCCTCTGGCTTGCCGCAGTCCCGGAACCTCTGCCTGAAGCCGAAGCCCGTATCTACTGGAGGGTGAAGGATCTCCCCACCCCGACCCTCGACGAAGCGTTGAAGCAAGCGGACTACGCCTACGTCGGCTCCTGGCAGGACAAGCATCTGGCGGAAATACCCCAATCTGGCCGCTGCCCTGCTGTCCGCATCTTCGACTGGCTGTTCTATCGAGGGACCATCGACTGCTACCAAGCACCGATTCTGGATGCCCGGCTACGGGATGAACTGATTGAGCTCCACCAGCCCCGGCCGAATGACCTACCTGCGGAGTCCACCAATACGGACGAACTCGCCACCTTCCTCACGGCCCACCTCGGCTGGCACCTGCTGCCTGAGGAGCCGCCACCCCCAACCACGACACCGCCCCAGGCGACTTCGGGCAGCCGGGCCGACGACCAGGACGGCTGAGCAAACATCCCCACCATCAAGCCTTCCGCGAAAGCCACGCCGTTTTGCCTGATGATGATGAGGAGGTGGCTGTCCGACCACGAACCCTGGCCTGGGTGAGCCGGCACCTCGAGGTCGGCGAACGGGTCGTCAAAGCCGAGGCGCTGCACGGCGGCATTACGGCCGAAATGCTCAGGCTGACCGTCGGCGTGCAGAACGGAGACACGCGTGACCTGGTCCTGCGGAGCTTCGTCGACTCGCGCCACGTGAGGCACGCCGCGGACTGGCTGAGCCGGGAGGCCGACGCCCTGACCCTACTCACGGGGACCGAGGTGCCGGCTCCTGAACTACTCGCCGTTGATTCAACGGCGGCACACTGCGAGTTTCCCTCGCTCCTGATGACACATCTGGCCGGCCGGACGATCCTCGACGATGAGGGACTGGAGACGCGCGTACCTCTACTGGCCCGTCAACTCGTGACGATCCACGCGGTACGTCCCACCCAGCCGCTCCGGGAGTATGTGGCGTTGACGACCGCCGACACCGTCGTGGTTCCGAAGTGCGCCGAGGCGGCAGTATGGGCCGCGGCGATCGACGTGATCCGCAAGCCCGCGCCGCCCTACCAAGGTCGCTTCCTGCACCGGGACTTCCAGCCCGGCAACCTGCTGTTCGACGAGTCGCCCCCACAGCCCACCGGTGCCCGGATTACCGGTGTCGTCGACTGGGCGACGGCCTCCTGGGGCCCGGCGGATCTCGATGTCGCGCACTGCTCGACCAATCTCGCGCTGCTGCACGGCCCGACGTGGGGCCTGCGGTTCGCCGAGGTGTACGAGGAGGCCGGCGGAGCGTTGGCCGCGGCTGCGGGCGCACGGCTGTATTGGCAGGTGCGGGACGCGCTGGCGTGCTCAGAAGAAGTGCAGCAGGTGGCGCGGCCATGGCGGGAGGCAGGCAGGGCAGAGCTGACGACGCGTGTCGTGGAGGAACGACTGAACGCCTATGTCAGCGCCTTGATGAACGCAGGGGGCTGAGCCGAAGCGGCCCGGCCCCAGGCCCAGCAGCGAGCACCGACCCCAGCTGCCATGTCTACCCGCGGAGCCGATCGCATTCTCTCAGACCGTGTTTGAGATCTCGATCTAGTCATGCGCCGCTGGTCAGCTCGGGATCAAGAACCGGTTGCGCCGTGATGCAAGATGAGGAGCGTGGTTACGAAGGAGCGTGCCGTGGAGCTGGTCAAGGCCCTGCTGTCGAGACAGCGGCAGGAGTCACCATGGATGGCACGACTACCCGAGCTCGCTGTCTACGAGATAAAGGAGCACGCTCTCGGGTGGCTGGTCGTCTGGCAATCGGTGGAGTACATCCGCAGCGGCGACATTGGGAAGATGCTGGTGGGCCACGGGCCCTACCTAGTCGACCGGCAGGACGGGAGCATCCACCACATCCCTGCCACCACATACGTCGCCGATGTCTGGCAAGATCTCCACCTCCAGCAGATCAGGGGCGTCCGGCCGCCCGATCCGCTGGTCGCGGCCGTTGAAGCGCTCGTCCACTCCGAGGGGACCATGGCCGCGATGCGCCACCTGCGGAAGCGGGCCCCACTGTTGGGGCTGCAGCAGGCGAAGGCCTAGGTCATGGCCGTCCGGGACGGAGACGATCCTTCGGAGGAGCTGGTCAACCTCACCCGGACGCCGGAGAGGGTCCCTCCGCTGCCCATCAGTACCCTGGCCGGCCCGGTTCAGTAGCGGTCCGGAAAAGCGACGGGCTCCTGGCCGTGCGGTCAGCCCTCGCCTTGAGAGTCGGCGGACCATGATGCCGATCATCGCCCAGCGGATCATCGTTTCTGATCGGGCAGGGCTGGACTCGTAGTCCGGGCCAGACGCCAGTGGGCGATGAGCCATGCGAAGGTCCGCTCGACGCCCAACGTTTGGGTTGGACCCGGAAACCTCGCCGGCCGGGTTCCTTTCGGCGATCTCGAGCTCTCGCCCCAGAGTCTGAGCGGTCCACTCCACTAGTCGGCCAGCGAAGCCCTGGTCCGCCCAGGCCTTACAGATTCCGGGATGGTCGAGCCGGGTCCACAGCAGCGGACGCGGGCGCCGTCGCGGTCCTGGACATTCGCTGCACGACGTGAACGGCCATGAGCAGGCCGAGGGTGTCGGTGACGATGAACCTCCTCAGAGGCGCTCGACATACGGAGCCCGCCATGCCGGAGAAGGATCCGCTCCAAGCTCCGTCCAGTATTCGCGGCCGCTGACGACCATGCCGTTGCGGACAGTCCAGAAGGACGCCACCCGGTGGATACCCAACGCGTCGTGAGGAACCTCAACCTCAGAAACGACTTCGTCCCCGAACGCCAGGACGCGGAGAACCTTGATCGACCAGCCCTCCGGATACTCCGCGTTGATGCGTACGTAGTTCTCCCGGCCGCAGATGCGTTCACCACTGACCGGCCATTCCACAACTACATCGTCCGCCAGCAGCTCGCCGACGCCTTCCCAATCCCGGGCATGCATACGGGCCCAGAGCATCTGAATGGTCTTCGAGGGTTCCATGACCATATCCTGCACGGCACCACACAGAATGGCGCCGTCTAAGAGCTCGTAACAGGATCTTGTTGAAGCGTGCTGGTGGGGCGTAACCGGTGTGACGATTCGGCCGTTCGTGGGGTGTGGGTACTCGACCGTGGATCGTGGACGATGAGTTGTGGGCGCTGATCGAGCCGTTACTGCCGCCGTAGCCGGTGCGGGCCCCGGGGCCGCGACCGGTGGCGGATCGGCTCTGCCTTCAGGGCATCCTGTTCGTCCTCTGCAACGGCATAGCCTGGCAACTGCTGCCCTTGGAGCTGGGGTTCGGCTCGGGGCAGACCCGCTGGCGCCGCCTGGACCGGTGGCAGAAGGCAGGAGTCTTCGACCGGCTGGTTCGGGTCCTGCTCGCGGAGCTGAACGCGGCTGGCGAACTCGACTGGTCACGGGCCTGCGTGGACGGCTCTCACATCCGCGCGAAAAAGGGGGCGCCGACACGGGTCCGTCGCCGGTCGACCGGCGGAAAACGGGCAGCAAACACCACCTGATCTGCGATGGACGCGGCACCCCGTTGAAGGTCATCACGACTGCGGCCAACGTCAACGACGTCACCCAGACCCTCGCCCTGGTCGACGGCATCCCGCCCGTCGCGGGCCGCCCCGGCCGACCCCGCCGCAGGCCCGAGGCTCTGCTCGGTGACAAGGGCTACGACTCCAACGCCCACCGCGACGAGTTGCGTTGCCGGCGGATGCTGCCCGTCATCTCCCGCAAGGGATCGCCGAACATCCAGGGCATGGGCAAGCTCCGCTACGTCGTCGAGCAGACTTTCGCCCTGCTTCACCACTTCAAACGCCTTGCCGTGCGATGGGAACGCCGCACCGAACTTCACGACGCCTTCGTCTCCCTCGCCTGCAGCCTCATCTGCTGGCGACGGCTTCGGAAGCTCAAGAACTGCTGACCGGTGTCAGGGCAGGCCAGGACACCAGCAGGCTGCTTCACACGTTGGTACTCTCCGCATCTACGGCGAGGAGGGGAGATGATCGTGGGAGCAGCGCCGTCGAGTCCTCCGAGCCGCTGGTTCAGAGGAACTGGCTTTGGTGTCCGCTTCGGTGGGCTGACCGCGGTGGTGTCCACTGCTGCCATTGGGAATGCATGGGCTACGTGTGACATCGGCAACGGCGTAACCAATGGCATGGCTTTGCTGTTTCTTGTCCCTCTCATTTGGATCGCCGCTGCGGTTCCGTGGGTGATCCTGCACAGCACCCTCGGAAGACGTCATCGCAGGACAGCCCTGACTGCAGAGCTCATCTTCACCCTGTGGTTCACCTGGTTCCTTGTCACATGGCTCGGCATGCCGGATTCCTACCCCGCCCCGTTGTGCCCGGGCAACATCCCACCCTGGTGGCCGAGCTTCATCCCAGCATGACTCCGGCGTAGCCCGTGAATGACCTCGGCAGCGGCAACCTACTCAACACAGTGCCCCCCGACCAGCTGCGGTACGCCAGCAAGATCATGTTACGAGTTCTAAGGTCCGGCGGTAGACAACAGCCGCGCAGAGGCACGGGACCGTGAAGGCTTCGTTCAGCCGCTCGGTCCTCTTGGGTCCTGAGCCCGTGAGGCAGCTCTGCAGACCACGATTCCGCAGTTCAGGCTGTTGTCAGGAATCCATCGAGCGCAACCGTTGCGGTGCGAGACGGTGGAGCGGCGGTGCAGCCCTCGATCTCTGCGTCCAACTACATCCGCAGGAGCACGACTTATTGCTGTGGACTACCCTCCTTCAGATGATCACGAGGGCGTACGAAGCTGGCGACCGCACTGGCGTCCGCCAGGTGTACGCGGACGCGATGTCGTTGGCCTACGCCGAGATTCTGTCTCCAGACGTTCTCCGCGTCAGCCTTGCCGCAGGGTGGCGCGGCCTACTCCGAGGTCACAGCGTGATCGTGGCTGTCGACGAGCTCGACATCGTTGGGTTCGTCGACGTCGCCTCGGGCGACGAACCGGGCCACTGCTATGTGTACGACCTCTTTGTCGCGCCGCAGGCACAGGGAGCCGGTGTCGGACGACGCCTCATGGAAGCAGCTCACAAAGCAATGGACGGCATGGGAGCAACCCAACGGTTCCTGTGGGTGCTGGAGGGGAATGAGCGGGCCATGGCGTTCTATGAGCGAGAGGGGTGGCGGCGCGACGGTCAGCGCGTGCTGAGTAGTCGAGGCGTGCATCGCTTGAGATATCAGTACGGGCGCGGCGCGGGAGCCTCGAGCCGGACGCCAAGTCTGAGTCCAGAGAAGTGACCGGCCGAAGCCGATCACGCCGCTCCAGATGTCCTCCGCGACCTTCCCGAGCAACACGAGGTCGCGGTGCGGATGATCCCGCTCTGGGCCGACCCGATGGCTTCGTAACTCACGGGCGACGCTGCCTGTCACCGAGAAGATCTCCGATCCTCCACCGCGGCTCGTTTGATCGACCAGACTTGCCCTTGTTTTCCAAGGGAGAAGGGACGGCGAGCATGGCGGGCAGTGCTCTTCTGGTGATGGACATCCAACGGGACGTCGTGGCCATCGCCGACGACGGTTCCGGATATCTGCCGCGTTTGCGCAGGGCGATCGACGGTGCCCGGGCTGCCGGCATCCCCGTGATCTACGTGGTGATGGGGTTACGGCCGGGCGATCCGGAAGTCAGCCCTCGCAACAAGGTGATCACAAACGCCGTGCGGGCCGGCCTGTTCACCGAGGGCGCCCCTGGCACCGAGATCCATGACGACGTCGCGCCCCAGCAGGGCGACGTGGTGGTGACCAAGAGGCGAGGGAGCGCATTCTCGGGCAGCGACCTCGACTTGATACTCAGGGCTCGCGAAATCGACAGCCTTGTTCTCACCGGCATCGCCACCAGCGCTGTAGTGCTGTCCACTCTCTGGCACGCCATCGACCTGGACTTCGGCCTCACCGTCCTGGCGGATGGCTGCCTCGACACCGACCCTGAGATCCACAAGATGCTCACCGAGAGGCTGTTCCCGCAATGGGCAGATGTCATGGCCGTCGAGGACTGGCTGAAAGCCATCAGACCGCAATAGCGGGGGGCCGCCCGGACTTCACGACGGATCGCTGCGCACAGTTCAACCTTGTCTGGGGCGCCCTAGGTGTGCTGTCCGGCGAGGGGATGCCTTCCACATTTCGGCACGGCGGAACTTACGGTTTGTGGGTTACCCAGAGCAGTTCCGCCGGCCAGCGGTGTGCCCAGTCGGGTGGGTCGGTTTCGTTGTAGCCGTTGGGTGTTCCGAGCTCGGGCCGCGGCTCGATGAGGTCATCGATGATGAGACCCGCGCCGCGCAGGACCTTGACCCAGCCGCCGTAGGTGAGCTGATAGCTGGTCGCGCCGTCGTCTTCGGCGATGGTGTTCAGCCCGAAGTAGTCCTGCTGCAGCGTCGTGGTCACGCGGCCGGCGGCTTCGTCGTAGCAGGCTTCGAACCATGGGCTGGCGACATTGAACACCAGGCGCCCACCGCGGCGCAGGATGCGTGCGGCCTGCGGGACGGCCAGGTGCGGGGGCGCCCAGCTGAGCCCACCGAAGTCGCAGAACACCAGGTCGAAGCTGTCGGCGGCGAAGGGGAGTTGTTCGGCGGCGCCTTGCACCAGCGGGTAGCGAGCAGATCCCATCGCGCGGAGTGCTGCGGTGAGTTGGGCTTCGGACAGGTCGAGCCCGACCACGGTGGCGCCCTCGGCGGCGAGCGCCCTGGACCACTGGCCGGCGCCGCAGCCGAGTTCGAGGACACGCTTGCCGGTGACGTCGCCCAGGGCGTGCAGGTGCGTGTCGGGGATGGAGTACATGCCCCACAGCCGAGGTGCGGCGCCGATCTGCGGATCGTGCTCGTGCTGGTAGGCGCTGCTGATCCGGTTCCAGAGCCGCCGGTTCGCGGGGATGCTGTCCACACGCCGACTCCAGCACTGCCTGCCGGAGGCGGTCAACACGATGAGGGCACTGGCCTGCCCTCGCCTCGGTCCGCCCCTGACTCGGCCCCCGCCGTACGAGCCTCAGGACATGCTGCCCCGGCACACCGTTCCCGGTGCGGGGGTGCGGCCGGTGCGGAGGTAGTAGTCGACCGTCTCCGTGACGCAGCGGTTCTGCGGGTATGTGCCGTGGCCCTCCTCCTCGGCCGTCAGGAGGACGCCGACACCGTCGCCCAGGGCGCGGGCCATGTGGCGGGCACCGGGGTAGGGGGTGGTCGGGTCGCCGGTGCCGCCGACCACCAGGACGGGGGCCGCGCCGTCGGCGTTCACCTGAAGCGTGGTGCGCTCGCCGTCGAACGGCCAGTCGTAACAGAGGTAGACACCGGTGGACCAGGCCGCGCCGAAGACAGGTGAGGCGGCTTTGACGCGGGCCTCGTCCCTGTCGAGGCGTTCGAAGCCGGGGCGCAGACTGGAGTCCGCGCAGGTGATCGCGGTCTGGGCGGCGCGGCTGTTGTCGCGCGGGGTCGCCGCGCGGTCGGCGGAGCCGATGTGGTCCGCGCCTTTGCTCAGCGGACGGCCGTCGTTGTGGTCGATCAGCGCGGTGAGGGCCTTGGCGAGCGGCGCCCAGCCGTCCGTGCCGAGGCCGAGATGGTCGCTGACGGTGTTCGCGAGGTCGTCGGCGTCGAGGTTCCTTCCGCCGCCGGCCGGGGCGGGCTTCTTCTCCAGGCGGTCGGCCAGGCGCACCATACGCCGCGCGGCCTCCTCGGGCCCATCGCCGGTCGGGCAGTGGCGGATACGGGCCGCGCAGTGCGCGGCGAACCGGTCGAACGCCGCCTGGACCGCCTTGACCTGCGACACCTGCTCCTCGTTGAGGTTCTCGGTCGGATCGACGGACGCTTCGAGGACGAGCCGTCCGACGTGCGACGGGTGCAGGTGGGCGTAGACCGCGCCGAGCGCCGTTCCGTACGAGACGCCGAAGTAGTACAGCCGCTCGTCGCCGAGGAGGTAGCGCATCAGGTCGAGGTCGCGCGCGGTGTGCGAGGTGCCGATGTACGGGAGGAGCGCCCCGGAGTGCTCGGCGCAGGCGTCGGCCCCGTCGTAGCCGGTGTCGTCCGCGGACTTCCCGCATCGCACGGGGATGGTCGCGCCGACGCCGCGCGGGTCGAAGGAGACCAGGTCGTAGCGGTCGAGGAGCGTCTCGTACTGGTTGAGGCGTTCGGGCAGTCCGGACACGCCGGACACGCCGGGGCCGCCGAAGTTGAGGACGAGCGAGCCGATGCGCCGGGCGTTCGGGCCGGTGGCCTTGCGGCGGATCAAGGCGACGTCGATCGTCCTGCCGTCCGGCTTCCGGTAGTCCAGGGGGACCTTCATGGTGGCGCAGTCGTAGCCCGTGCGCGCGGTGGGCGGCGAGGAGCAGCGGGACCAGCGGAGGTGCTGGCCCGTGGTGAGCGCGGTGGGCAGACCGGCGGGCGGGTTGTTCGCGGTGAACTCCGTACGCGGCTCCGCACTCCGGCCGGGAGCGTCGTGCTGGAGCCAGGCGCCGACGGCCCCGATCGCGGCGAGGACGACCCCGGCGATGATGCACGCGCCGGCCGCGAGGCCCGGTCTGCGGCTTCGTAACGGACGTGCGTCACTCATCGAAATCCCCGCGCTCCCGCCCCTGGACGCCCGCCCCGGGCCCACATGCCCGTACGCGTGATCGTCCGATCCTCGAATGCGTGAAGGATACAAGCCGCCTCCGACAGCACGGCCGGACGCCCGGCGTGCGATGTCCGGGGCGGCGGGCTCGTCACGGCCGGTCAGCCAGTGGCGGATCGGGACACGGCTCGACCACGAAGCCAGGGGCACGGAGCGATCGCTGTCGAGCTGAGAACAACGAAGCAAGCCACTGAGGACAGCACCTCAACAGGACCGAAGAGGCCGGCGGTCTCGTCCGGGTACTCGCCGAAGGGAGGAGGCACCTGGAGCCGATACGCCGGCGGAGACCGCTTAAAGTCACCATCCGGCTGGAACCCACGGAGAACTCACGACAGTTGAATACGCGAGCCCACCAGCATACCGACGCCCGACCGCGCCTTTGCCACCAAGGGCCACAGCTCCGTCGCCGAAGCCAGGAGAGAATCCGGCTGCAACTGCAATTGACAGCATGCCGGTTCGATGCGCCGCTCGCGCAGGACCCCCGCGTCCGCACGCTGGCGCTTCCCCGGCCGGTCGGCGCCGCCTGCGCCCGCAACCTGGCCCTCAACAAGGTCCGCACCCCGTACATGAACTGGGCGGACGACGATGACGAGTTCGCCCACGACGCCATGGCCGTACAGCTGAACACCCTGGAGTCGACCGGGGTCGGCTGGTGTGCGGGCTGGAGCGAGGACCAGTACCCCGACGGCTCGACCACCCTGTGGCGGGCCCCCACGCCGCCCGGCCGGCAGGAGGCCGGTGACGTGTCGACGTACTGGAAGTCGCCGGCGGACACCATCCCCATCGGGCCGACCACGATCCTCGCCCGCACCGACCTCGTGCGCGCCGCCACGATGGGCGGCCTCGTCCAGGGCGAGGACTACTGCGCGGCCCTCGGCGTCACCGCTCTCGCCCCCGGCATCCTGCTGCCGGTCCCGGTGTACCGATACCGCAAGTGGGACGGGCAGATGACGGCCCAGGTGGGATACGACCAGCTGGAGGCGGCGGCCCGAGAGCACGCCTGGGCGGTACTGGCGATCCTCGACGAGGCCGCCTATGTCTGCAAGATCAGCGACCTGCCGGACCTCTCCCACCTCGGCAGCCGCGGGATCATCCCGATCACCATCCTGCAGTCCTACCGCCAGGGCCAGAGGGTCTGGGGGGGGGACGCGGGCGTGGATGCCCTGTGGTCAGCGTCGACCGTGAAGGTCATCGGCTCCGGCATCGACGACCCCGACTTCGCCAACAAGCTCAGCCGGCTGATCGGCGACCACGAGGTGGAGACCACCTCCACCTCGCACTCGGAGTCCGGGAAGTCGACCTCGGTCAGCATGCGGCAGGAGCGGATCCTGCCGGCCGACGCGATCCGGGCCCTGACCCCAAGGGCACCGCGCTCTGCTTCGCCGGGGCGGGCGTGCATGCTGCTTCCTGGGCGGCCATGACCTGATCGCCGTACTGGAAGGCCCACGCGCCGAAGGCGTCGATGGGCGCCAGCAAGGTCCGGCCCAGAGACGTGAGTCGATACTCGACCCGTGATGGTGCGTCAGGGTCTGCCTGCCGGTCGACCAGTCCGTTGAACTGCAGTCGGCGCAGAGTCTCGGTGAGGACCTTGGAGCTGATGCCCCCGATCCGCTCCCGTAGTTCGACCGGGCGCCTGGGGCCGTCGCGCAGGGCCCAGAGCACGACGGCGTTCCAGGTGTTGGAAAGCAGGTCGAAGGCGAGGCGTGCGCGGCAGTCGGCGAGGAAGGCATCAGTCGTCACGTACCAAATGGTGCCCGAACCGCCTTCTAGCGTCGGTGCACATGGTCATAGCAGGCGCGGAGAGGGGACGCATGATGAGAATCGGCGTACTGGGGACAGGCAATATGGCCGACGCGCTCGCCACCCACTGGGTGCGGGCCGGACACCAGGTGATCATCGGGGGACGGGACGTACGCAAGGCAGAGCGGCTCGCGACGCGCATCGGAGGCAGCACGAAACCTGCCGGTCTGCGCGCGGCGGCCGAGTTCGGCCAGGTGGTGTTGGCCGCGCTGCCCTTCGGGGCGGGAGCAGACGTGGCGCGGGACATGCATGCGGCCCTGGAGGGCAAGGTGCTGCTCGACTGCTCCAACCCGGTCGGTCCAGGGTTCCGGCTGCTGACGGAAGGAGGCCCTTCGGCCGCGCGGCGATTTGCCGCTGCGGCACCGGGAGCCCACGTGGTCAAGGCTTTCAACCTCTGCCACGAGGACGTGTGGCGCATGCGGCCGCCCGTCTTCGATGGGCGACCACTGGCCGTTCCGATCTGTGGGAATGACGAGGAGGCTCTCGTGTTTGTACGCGAGTTGGTGCGGGACGTGGGCTGCGAACCCGTGGCTGTCGGCGGTCTCGAACGTGCGGGACTCCTGGAAGCGACAGCCGCGCTGTTCATCACCCTCTGGGTCGGCGAGGGAGCGGATGCGCAAGCAGTCGCACCGCCACTGGCATACGCAGCCGGACCAAGCCACCAGGAAGCGGACGGCGGCACGGCGGTTCTCCATTAGGCATTCTTGTTGCTACTCACTCTCGGAAGGGCTGCTTCACCCAGCCCTGGTCCCAATTGGATACCTGGTGGGTGCGCCCGCGCAGTTCCTGGAAGTACCACTGCCCGTCACGCTTCACGAACCGGTCGGTGTAGTCGATCGTGAGGATCACGGCGTCCTGCGCGCCGGCGTCGTCCGTGCGGGCAATGGTGCACAGGCACAGGAGGCGGAAGTTGCCGATGGCCGACAAGCCGTCCTCGGCGATTTCCACCTGCGGGTTGATGACGTAGTGCTGGGCCCACAAGATCTTCTTCGGGAGGTCCTTGAAGTGTTCGGTGATCTCGACGCGGCCGTTGTTACTGCCTCCCTCGCCGTCGACCACCCAGCGGCCGTCGGGGGTGAAGAGGGACGCGATGCCCTGGGCGTCATAGGCGTTGTCGCAGTGAGCCGCGTACCGGTACTTCAGTTGCTCGACGGCGCGAGCGTCTTCGAGCCGGTTCAGGCGGGCCTCCAGCGCGGCAACGGCGGTGAGGGCTTCGTGTGTATCAGACATGAGGGTCCTTCAGTGTTCGACTGCATGGAACGGGGCAGCTGATGAGTCCTGGCCGCGGACGTCACCATGCGGTGTGTCGCTTCCAGGAAGGTCTAGGAATCCTTGACCGTGATCCAGCCGGGTGTGTAGTCGAAGCCGGAGATCCGCCAGATGCCGCTCTGGCGGCGGAGGTCCAACTGGTAGTGGGCTCCGTAGAGGTCTTGGCCATTGGGCGCGGCCGGCTGCTGCGGAATGATCCTGCCCACAACGAGGTGAGCGCTGGTCTGTGCCTCGTCGACCGTGACGTGCAGCGTCCGGCCGAAGTGCTGCATCCATGGCCACCCGCGCCGGAAGGACTTCATCTGGCCGATGACTTCATGGCGACCGTTGAGGTCGCCCATCGGGGGGAATGACCCGGAGATGTCCTCGGTGAAACAGTCGTGCAGGAGCGTGAAGTCGCCTTGGTCGATGGCCCATGAATAGCGTGCGTAGAAGTCCGCTGCCTGTTGCACGGCGTCGTCGGCGTCGAGGTCGGGGATGCCACGGCCCCACGGCGAGTCCAGCTCACTCACGATGGTGGGTGCCGCGTCGCCGAGCTTCCAGCCTTCCGCTGACGGGAGGCTCCACGGGGCAAACCGTGCCGGGTCTCCGTCGGTCCATGGGATGGACAGCCGCAGCTCCGCGAACTGCCAGCCCGCCTCGCTCCGCACGAGGTCGGCCAGGAGCGTCGCGCCGAAAGTGGAGGGCGCGGGGTCGGAATGGGAGCTGGTGCCGTAGAGGTACGACGTCAGCACGGTCCGGCGATCGTCTCCCCTGACGGAGTGATTGGTGGTGACCAGACGGAGGGCCGTCTTGGCGACGATGTCGGCGCTGAACAGGGCGGCGATCTCCGCCGCACCGCGAGCCTGCCCGTGCGCGCTGGAATGCAGCACGCTCGATTCGGTGAAGAGGCGACTCAGGGCAGATTCGTCGCCGTTGGTCCACCCCCTGGCGAAGGCGTCCAGAGTGGCGCGTACGTCCTTGGTGATCGGGTTCATCGATCGGCCCCCCACTGTGGAGGGGAGGAGCATGGCTTCTTGCTGCGAGACATGGCGCCGACGCTAAACATTCACATCAGTGTGAATGTCAAGCAGCGGGGGTTTTCCGATGGCCCGGGACCGTCTGGCTTGCGACTGCCAGGTAGTCGCGGATCGCGTCACGATTGCGCGTCAGGGTCTCGATGCGCCGCTCGATCTCGCCGAGCTCCCGCGCCAGGTTGGCGGCCAGCTCCGGGTCGACCATGGGGCGCAGCTCGGCTCCCGCACCCAGGAAGCAGGGCACGATCTCACGGATGACATCGGTGCTCAGCCCCGCCTGGAGCAGGTCGCGAATCTGCTGGACGCGCTGCACTGAGCTCTCGGGGTAGTCCCGATAGCCGTTGGGGAGGCGGTCGGGGTGGAGCAGGTCCTGCTGCTCGTAGTAGCGCAGGAGCCTGGTGGCGACCCCGGTACGTCGGGAGAGTTCACCGATTTTCACAGTGACGCACCTCACTCCATTTCGTCTTGACCTTGACATCGATGTGCAAGTTTAACGTCGGTGTCCGGCGTCGCAGTTCCGCCCCGCCTCCCCTGTACACCCACTGCCTGATCACGTGATCCACGCCGACCGGCCCAGCTCCGCGTCCGCAGCTGCAGAAAGGCAATCCCGCACCACCATGAAGAAGCTCCGCGACATTCCGCTCTCCCTGCTCAACCTCGCCCCCATCCGGCACGGCGAGGGCACGGCCACCGAGGCACTGCTCGAGACCATCGAACTCGCCCGTAAGGCAGAGGAGTTCGGCTACCACCGCTACTGGATCGCCGAACACCACAACATGCCCGCGGTGGCGTCCGCCGCGACCTCCGTTCTCGTAGGGCAGGTGGCCTCCGCCACCGAACGGATCAAGGTCGGCTCCGGTGGCATCATGCTCCCCAACCACGCCCCGTACGTGGTCGCCGAGCAGTTCGGCACCCTTGCCTCCCTCTTCCCGGGGCGCATCGACCTCGGCATCGGGCGAGCTCCGGGCACCGACCCGTGGACGGCCCAGGCCCTGCGCCGCGGCGACGCCGGTGCCAAGGACTTTCCGGCGCAGGTGGCGGAGGTGCGGCGCTACCTGGAGCCGACCACACCCAAGCAGCGGGTACGCGCCATCCCGGGCGAGGGCACCAAGGTCCCGCTGTACGTTCTCGGCTCCTCCACCTTCGGCGCGGCCCTGGCCGCACAGGAGGGCCTGCCCTTCGTCTTCGCCTCGCACTTCGCACCCACCCAGCTCGCCGCCGCGCTGGAGGTCTACCGAGCAAACTTCCGCCCCTCGGAGAGCCTGGAGAAGCCGCAGGCCATCGTCGGCGTGAACGTGATCGCCGCCGACACCGACCGCGAAGCCCGGCGCATCTTCACGACCCTGCAGCGCAAGTTCCTCACCCTGATCCGCGGCGAACTCCAGAACCTGCCCCCGGTCGACGACATCGACCGGCATTGGTCCCCGCAGGAAGCCGCGGCCGTCGAAGACATGCTGCGCGAGTCCGTGGTCGGTTCGCCCGGCACCGTCCGCGAGGGCCTGGGTGCGCTGCTCAAGCGCACCGGGGCCGACGAGCTCATCGTCCTGACCGAGACCTGGGACTTCAAGGACCGCATCCGCAGCTACGAACTCCTCGCCGAACTGAAATCCGCGTGACCCCCGAATCTCCCCCTACTCATTCCGGCTTCCCTGCCCACGCAGCAGGGTGCAGCGAGGACCCGACACCATGAGCACCACGACACTGTTCGACAGCACGACACTGGGCGCCCTCACCGTGCCCAACCGCATCGCAATGGCCCCGATGACCCGGTCACGGGCCGCCGTGGACGGCACCCCGACCGAGTTGATGAGCACGTACTACGCCCAGCGTGCCACCGCCGGGCTGATCATCGCCGAGGGCACCCACCCCACCGCCGCAGGCCGCATCGGCCCCGGCGCGCCAGGACTGCACCAGGACGCCCACCGTCTCGGCTGGTCCTACGTGGCAAACGCGGTGCACGACGCCGGGGGGAGGATCTTCGTACAGCTGATGCACGCCGGACGCCTCGCCCACCCCTCGTTTCTACCCGACGGGCTGCACCCCGTGGCTCCTTCGGACATCGCCGCGCGAGCGGAGGTGTATACCGCCGGTGGACGGAAGGCGGCGGTCCGTCCGCAAGCGCTCACCCATGAGCAGATCCTGGACGTCATCGACGACTTCGCCCAGTCGGCGGTGCGCGCGATGGCCGCTGGGATGGACGGTGTGGAGATCCACGCCGCCAACGGCTACCTCCTGCACCAGTTCCTCGCCGAGAATGCCAACCTGCGCACTGACGGCTGGGGCGGATCTCTCGACGCCAGGATCCGGCTGACGGTCGAGGTCGTACGAGCGGTGGCCGCAGCCATCGGCCCGCACCGCGTCGGGCTGCGGATCTCCCCGGGAAACCAGTTCGGCGGCCTCGTCGAGCAGGCACCGGAGGCGACGTACACCGCGCTGGTCCAGGAGCTGGCCCAGGACGGTCTGGCCTACCTCCACCTTGTCGAGACGGGTACCAACCTTGATGACCGCATCCGGGCTGTGTGGCCCAGCGCTCTCGTGATCGCACCAATGGCCGGCCGGCCGGGTGATGTCACCAAGGTCAATGCGGCGAACGCCTGGCTGCGACGCGGTGCCGACCTGGTCGCTTTCGGACGCGGATTCCTCGCCAACGCGGACCTCGTGGAGCGGCTGCGCGTCGGCGCCCCGCTCAACGCCCTCGCACCCCACGGGCTCTACGGCGGAGATCACCGCGGATACACGGACTACCCAACCCTGGAACAGCTTCCCGCAGTTGACGCCTGACCGGCCCGGCAGAACCTCTGCCGCACCGGCTGCCCTGCGGCGGCCGCCGTTCTGGAAGTACCTGGGAAGTCCCGAGCCGTGATCTCGTTGCGTTTGGTGTGATCATGACGTCCGGGTATCTCTCCATGGCTGACTAGGCGCCAGGAAAGTATTTCTGCAGGTCAACGCACCCTGCCTCGCGGCTTCAGTGCTACCGCCGGCAGTTCGGGGGCCGGCAGCGGGGCCCCGTCGTAGCCCTTCACCTCCCCGAACCGCGACCCTTCCATCCAGTCCTGACGCGCCTGCACGATCTCTTCCTGGGACCGTCCGATCCAATTCCAGAACATGATCAACTCCTCCTCGAACGGCTCGCCGCCCAGGAGCATCAGGCTTGCGTCCGACTCCGCCCGCAGGGGCAGTTCGCTGCGGCCGCAGCCGAGGTAGAGCATCGAGCCGGGCAGGACCGGGACGCCGTCGACGTGGGCTTCGCCGGACATGGACAGGACGGCGTACTCGAAGTCCGGTTCCAGGGGGAGGCGTAGGTCCGCGCCTCGGGTCAGGGCGAGGTCGGCGCCGACGATCGGGGTGAACGCCGTGCCGGGCGAGGTGGCGCCGTCGAGGTCACCGAGGATGAGGGTGGCCTTGATGCCGGGTGCCGTGACGACCGGCAGGTCGGCGTGGTGTTCGAAGCGTGGGTCGGTGTGGCGGTGGCCGTCCGGGAGGGCGACCCAGAGCTGCGCGCCGTGCAGGAAACGGGCGTGCGAGCGAGGGCTCTCCTCGGAGTGGCTGATCGCCCGGCCGGAGGTCATCAGGCCCAGTTCGCGCGGGCGGATCGTCTGGAGGCTGCCGGTGGAGTCGCGGTGCAGCACCTCCCCCTCGTGCAGCCAGCTCACCGTCTGCAGACCCATGTGGGGATGCGGCGGCACCTGCATGCCGGGCTCGTCGGCGATGTCGTCGGGGCCGTAGTGGTCGACGAAGCACCAGGCCCCGACCATCCGGCGGCCGAGGTTCGGCAGCAGCCGGCGGACCTCGCTGGACTCGCCCAGTTTGACGCGGCGAGGACTGAGGAGTTCACGCACCGGCTCCGCCACGACGAAGCCCCGGCCACCGCACAGAGCGGGTGCCGCCTCGCGCTCAAGATTGCTCATGGCCACAACCTAGTCCGGCGGGAGGACTCGCGTCAGCGCGTCCATGCGTCGCTGCGTCCATGCGTCGCTGCGTCCATGTGTCGCCGCGGCGCTGCGCCGCGTCATCCAGGCGGTCATGCCCTTGGCCCCCGTCCATAAATAGTCGCCATGTATATAGTCGCCATGTACTGTATCGGCCCATGAGCAATGGTTCCGAAGGCGCGACACCCGGGTTCCTGGTGTGGCGGCTGTCGATGAAGTGGCGGGTGGCCGTCGACCGGGCCGTCGCCCCGTTGGGGCTGACCCATGCGCAGTACTCGCTCGTGGCCTCGCTCTACGGCATGCGACGGTCCGGCGAACGGCCCAGTCAGCGTCGCCTCGCCGACCACACCGGACTCGAACCGCTCTATGTGTCCAAGCTCGCCCGCGCACTGGAGACCGCCGGCCTTCTGGAGCGCACGCGGGACCCGCGCGATCCGCGTGCGGTGCAGCTCGCGCTCACCGAGCAGGGGTGTGAGGTCGGCGCGCGGGCGATCACCGTCGTCCACGGGCTGCTTCAGCAGCTTCTGGAGCCGCTCGGCGGTCTCGAGAGCGCGCGTGCGAGGGAGTTCGCGCGCGACCTGACGGCCCTGCTCGACGCGCCTCTTGATCCCTTCAGCGAGAACGAGACGGAGCAGTCATGACCACCACCACTCCCCCGGTCGGCCCCCGCGTCATCGCCCTGGCCCACTACGCCGGCCGGGCGATCCTCGAGAACGTACTGGCCCGGCACGGCGTCACCTTCCAGCAGTCCGTCACCCTCCGCCTCGCGGCCGTCGCCGAGGGCCCGGTCGGGCGCGAGCGGCTCGTCGACGGGGTCACCGGCGCGCTGAAGATCGACGCGACGGAGGTGCACGCCGTGATCGACGAGCTGATCGCCGCGCGGTTGCTGGCCCCGGACGAGGGATCGGGTGTGCGGATCACAGATGCCGGACGGGAGCTCTACGACACGACCTCCGGGGAGACAGCGCCCCTCACGGCCCGGATCTATGACGGCATTCCGGCGGAGGACCTGGCCGTCGCCGGACGGGTGCTGAGCCTGATCACCGAGCGGGCCGATGCCGAGCTGGCCGCTCTGGCCGGCAGCTACCGAACCAGGTAGTGGAATATTGAACCGACCGGCCCGGTTGTCGGCCTCGAAGGAGGCCCCGAGTGAACACGACCTACGACGCCACGTACTACGCCCATGGAACACCGGCGGAGCGCTGGGAGCGCGCGCAGTTGTTCTTCGACGCCAAGGACTACGCCGCCGCCGCGCGCGTCCTGGTCGGGCTGGTCGAGGAGGTGCCCGAGCAGACCGGGCCGCGGCTGCTGCTGGCGCGCTCCTACTACCACTCGGCCCAACTGTGGCGTGCGGAGAGCGAGTTGCGGACGATCGTCGAGCGTGACCCCGTCGAGCACTACGCCCGGCTGATGCTCGGCCGTACGCTCCAGCGACAGGGGCGGTACGAGGAGGCGGAGTCGCATCTGCGGATCGCCTCGGCTCTCGCGGGCGACTTCGAGCAGAGCTGAGGCTCTTCCAGCAACTCTGACTGTCGGTGATACGAGCGGTGCCCGGCTCGCTAGGGAGCCGGGCACCGCTCGTATCAGAGGGCCTTCCGCTACTGCGCGGGCGTCCCGGTTCCGTACGACCGCCGTCCCCGCCGGTAGGCGATCTCGCCCAGCAGGATGTCGACGGCGAGGAAGGCCGCCAGCGGGATGCCGAACAGCGGCAGGAAGTAGCCGAGCACCGCGACCCCGGCGAGCAGCGGGACCAGGATCTGCGGCGGTACCTGCTGCCAGGCGCCGCGCGGGATCGGCCGGCCGAAGGCGGAGCCGCGGCCGCGCTGCCACCACATGCGGTAGCCCCACACGATCAGCAGGATCAGGGAGAGCGTGAGCAGCATCAGGACGATCTGGTTGGCCAGGCCGAACAGGATGCCGGTGTGCAGGTCGATGCCCCACCGGGTGAGCTTCGCCAGGACGGGGTAGTCGGCGAACCGCAGCACGTCCATGACCTCGCCGTTGGACGGGTCGATCGCGACAGTGTCCTGCTTCGTGGGCCAGCCGCGCTGTACCTGCTTGACGACGTACGCCGAGGTCGCGTCGGCCGGCGGCACGATCTCCACCGGGTCGCCGAGGCCCTCGGCCCGCGCCGCCGCCAGGACCTTGTCCAGGCCCACGCCGTGCGCGGCGTCTCCCGCCTGCCCGGCCGCGGCGCCGTGGCCGGAGTGTTCACCGCCCGCCGCCGCCGACACGGTCGGGGTGGCGTGGCCCAGCGAGGTGCGCAGCTCGTCGATGTTGGCCCCGGCGTAGGCCGACCAGGTGAGACCGGTCGCCGAGAGGAAGAAGAACCCGGCCGCTGCCCACACGCCGATGCTGCCGTGCAGTCCGAGCGTGCGGCGCCGTCCTGTCGTCCCCCGCACCTTGCGCAGGGCGCGGCGGCGGGAGAACCACAGCACCAGTCCGCCGGCCGAGATCACCCACAGCCAGCTGGCCGCCAGTTCGCTGTAGTAGCGCCCTGTCTCGCCCAGGTGCAGGTCCCGGTGGAACTCGTCGATCCAGGTGCGCAGGGGCAACGCGCCGGTCGAGCCGTACTGTTCGAGGGAGCCGCGCACCTTCGCGGTGTAGGGGTCGACGAACACGGCGAGCGCGTGGGTCTCGTCGACGCCCGGGACGCCGGACAGCATGACCCTGGTCGTCGCGTCCGCCTCGGGTGAGGGGCGTACGGCCGAGATGGTGCCCTCGGGGTGGGCCTTGCGGGCGGCGGCCACCTGCTCGCTGATCGGCAGCTTCCGCTCGCCGACCGGGACGGTCAGTTCGTGGTCGTACACGATCTTCTCGGCCTGGAAGGAGGCGGCGTACAGCAGGCCGGTGACGGCGGCGACGAGGAGGAACGGCGCCACCAGCACCCCGGCGTAGAAGTGCAGGCGAAGGACCAGCGGGCGCAAGGGGGCCCAACTGCTCTTCGACGGTGCCGGGGTGGCTGGTTTCGGGGCCTCGTCCGTGGTGGTCGAGGGAGCGGTGGTCATCGGCGGGCTTCTCCGGGGGACGTCTTCTTGGCCGTTGCGTGGTGGTCGTGCGTGGGGCTGTGGTGGTGTTGCGGTGCAGTAGTCGGGGCGGCGGGGCATTCAGTTCCCGACGAGTGCATGTGATGTGCGTCACGTAGGCCGGGAGGGTGCCGTGTCATCCTGACGCGATGGGAACTCCGAGTGATCGCGCACCGCTGGCCGAGCGGGTCGAGGAACTCCTCGCGGGCGGCGTCCCGTTGACCATCGTCGCGGCCGGGGACCCGGTGCTGCGGCGGGGAACCGAGCCGTACGACGGTCAGCTGGAGCCCTCGCTGCTGGCCCGGTTCGTCGAGGCCCTGCGCGTCACCATGCGCGCGGCGCCCGGGGTCGGTCTGGCGGCGCCCCAGGTCGGTGTGCCGCTCAGGATCGCGGTGATCGAGGATCCCGCTCCGGTGCCGGAGGACGTGCGTCTGGTACGCGGGCGGGTGCCGCAGCCCTTCCGGGTGCTGGTCAATCCCGTCTACGAGCCCGTCGGCGACGCGCGGGCCGCGTTCTTCGAGGGCTGTCTGAGTGTGCCGGGCTGGCAGGCGGTGGTCGCACGCCACGCCGGGGTCCGGCTGACCGGGCAGGACGAGCACGGGCGCGCGCTGGACGAGGTGTTCTCCGGCTGGCCGGCGCGGATCGTGCAGCACGAGACGGACCATCTCGACGGCGTGCTCTATCTGGACCGGGCCGAGTCGCGTTCGCTGTCGTCCAACGCGGCGATGGCGGAGCGCTGGGCTCAGCCGACGCCGGAGAAGGCCGCGCGGGCGCTCGGCTTCGAGCTGCCGTAGGGAACGAACGGAAAACCGGAGGCGGCCCGCCGGGCGCCTCAGCTAGCGTGCCGCCCATGTCTACGCCCCGAATTTCCTAGCCGAGGACCCGCTTCCACGCCACCCGTGTGTCCTCTTGCTATGCGGAATTCTTGATCGGAATTCTCGTTCGGAGCGTTTTCTCATGATCACCGTTCGTGACGTCGACGTGCGCGTGGGCGCGCGTCTGCTGCTGTCCGGCGTCTGTCTCCATGTCTCCCCCGGCGACCGCGTCGGCCTGGTCGGCCGCAACGGCGCGGGAAAGACCACCCTGTTGCACACCCTGGCGGGCGCCCTGCGGCCCGCCGCCGGAACCGTCGCCCGCACCGGCGACGTCGGCCATCTCCCGCAGGACTCCCGCGCGGCCGACCAGTCGGTCACGGTCACCGACCGGATCCTGTCCGCGCGCGGTCTGGACCGCGCCGTACGGGCGCTGCGCCGCGCCGAGGCCGCGATGGCCGACGGTGCGCGGCGGTCGATGAACGCCTATGTGCGGGCCGAGGCCGAGTTCCAGGCGCGCGGTGGCTACGCGGCCGAGGCGGAGGCCGCCCGGGTCGCCGCCGGGCTCGGGCTGCCGTCGGGTCTGATGGACCGGCCGCTCAGCGCCCTGTCGGGCGGTCAGCGCCGGCGCGTGGAGCTGGCCCGCATCCTGTTCGCCGGGCACGGCACGCTGCTGCTGGACGAGCCGACGAACCACCTGGACGCGGAGTCGATCACCTGGCTGCGCGCCTTCCTCGCGAGCCATCAGGGCGGTCTGGTGATGATCAGCCATGACACGTCCCTGCTGGCCGGAACCGTGAACCGGGTGTTCCACCTGGACCCGGGGCGGGCCGTGCTGGACATCCACAACACCGGCTGGGACGCCTATCTCGCCCAGCGGGACGCCGACGAGCGGCGACGGGCGCGCGAGCGGGCGAACGCCGAGCGCAAAGCGGCTTCGCTGCACGCGCAGGCCGACCGGATGCGGGCCCGCGTGTCGACCGCGGTGGCCGCCCGGAACATGGCCCGCCGGGCCGACCGGATGCTCGCCGACCTCGAACCGGCCCGGCGCGCCGAGAAGACGGCCAGGATCCGGCTGCCCGAGCCGGTGCCCTGCGGCCGGATCCCGCTCGGTGCCGTCAGTCTGACCAGGTCGTACGGCGGGCAGCACGTCCTGCGCGGGGTGGATCTGGCCGTCGACCGGGGCAGCCGTCTGGTCGTGCTCGGCCCCAACGGGGCGGGAAAGACGACCCTGTTGCGTCTCCTCGCGGGTCGGGACACACCCGACAGCGGGCGGGTGGTCCACGGGCACGGGCTGCGGATCGGCTACTTCGCCCAGGAACACGACACGCTGGACCCGGAGCTGACGGTGCGTGAGCATCTGGCCGGTGCCGCCCCGCACCTCGGCGACGGCGAAGTCCGCCAGGTGCTGGGCTCGTTCCTGTTCACCGGCGACGACACGGACAAGCGTGTCGGTGTCCTCTCCGGCGGCGAGAAGACCCGGCTCGCCCTCGCGGGGCTGGTGCACTCGGGCGCCAACGTCCTGCTCCTGGACGAGCCCACCAACAACCTGGACCCGGCCTCCCGCGCCGAGGTCCTGGCCGCGGTGGGCACCTATCCGGGCGCGATCGTCATGGTCACCCACGACGAGGGAGCGGTGGACGCACTGCGGCCGGACCGGGTGCTGCTGCTGCCCGAGGCGGAGGAGGACCTGTGGAGCGACGACTACCGGGAGCTGGTGGTGCCCGCGCACGCGTGACCTGGCTCTGGGTACCTGAGGCCTCCGGCTGGGCCCCGCCACCCGCGCGGGGGTGCCCGTCCCGGCTACCGGTGGCTGCTGGGACGGCCCCGCTGCCCGCCTAAGGGCCCAGCCCGGCGACCGGTCGCTGCTGGGCGGGCCCGCCGCTCGTCCGAGGGTGCCCGTCCCGGCGACCGGTGGCTGCTGGGACGGCCCCGCTGCCCGCCTAGGGTTCCAACCCGGCGACCGGTCACCGTTTGGCGGGCCCCGCCGCCCGCCTGCGGCCCCGTCCCGCCGACCAGTGGCCTCCGGACGGGCCCTGCGGCCCGCCCCGGCCGCGCCGGTCACGCGTCCCGGTACGCCTCCAGCAGCCGGAGCCACACTTCGCTGATCGTCGGGTAGGACGGGACCGCGTGCCACAGGCGGCTGACGGGGACCTCGCCGGCCACGGCGATCGTGGCGGAGTGGATGAGTTCGCCCACGCCCGGGCCCACGAGCGTCACGCCGCGGAGGATCTCGGCCTCGACGTCGACGACCATGCGGGCGCGGCCCTTGTAGCCGTCGGCGTACAGGCCGGCCCCGGCGACGGAGGACAGGTCGACGTCGACGGCCTTCACACGATGGCCGGCCTGCTCCGCCTCGGCGAGGGACAGGCCCACGGCCGCGGCTTCCGGGTCGGTGAAGACGACCTGGGGGACGGCGGCGTGGTCGGCGGTCGCGCTGTGGGCGCCCCAGGGCTGGGCGAGGAGGGTTTCCCCCGTGGCCCGCGCGGCGATGGCAGCACCCGCGATACGCGCCTGGTACTTGCCCTGGTGGGTGAGCAGGGCGCGCTGGTTGACGTCGCCGACCGCGTACAGCCAGTCGTGGCCGGTGACGCGGAGGCTGTCGTCGACCGGCAGCCAGGTTCCGGGGTCCAGGCCGATCGTCTCCAGACCGATGTCGTCGGTGCGCGGCGCGCGGCCGGTGGCGAAGAGGATCTCGTCGGCCTCGACGCGGTCGCCGGTGTCGGTGACGGTCACGACCTTGCCGTTCTCGCGGGTCACCGACTCGACCGACGTACCGGTGCGGACGTCCGTGCCGGCCTCGGTGAGCGCCTCGGCGATCAGTTCCCCGGCGAAGGGCTCCATCCGGGGCAGCAGGCCCTTGCCGCGGACCAGCATGGTGACCTCGGAGCCGAGGGCCTGCCAGACCGTGGCCATCTCGGTGGCGACCACGCCGCCACCGATCACGATCAGCCGGCCGGGCACGCTCTTGGAGCTCGTGGCCTCCCGGCTGGTCCACGGCTTGACCTCGTCGAGTCCGGGCAGCCCGGGGAGGGACGCGCGGCTGCCGGTGCAGACGGCGACGGCGTGCCGGGCGGTCAGGACGTGCTCGGCGCCGTCGGGGCCGGTGACCGTCACCGTACGGGGGCCGGCGAGGCGTCCGTGGCCGCGGTACAGGTCGGCGCCGATGGAGTCGAGCCACCCGACCTGGCCGTCGTCCTTCCAGTGGGAGGTGTAGTAGTCCCGGTGGGCGAGGACCGCGGCGGCGTCGAGGGGGCCCTGCACCGACTGGCTCAGGCCGGGGACACGGCGGGCGTCCGCCCGGGCGATGACCGGCCGCAGCAGGGCCTTGCTGGGCATGCACGCCCAGTACGAGCACTCGCCGCCGACCAGTTCGCTCTCCACGACCGCGGTGGTCAGACCGGCGGCGCGGGCGCGGTCTGCGACGTTCTCCCCCACGGGCCCGGCCCCGAGCACCACGACGTCGTACGCGTTGGTTTCCGTTTCCGTCATGGGGTCAGTCTGGTGGGTGGTGTGCGCCCTGGCCACACGGGTAGGGGCGCGGAATACCCACCAGGTCGGCCGTGTTGTGCCGACGGTTTGCCCCCACACCAGGAAGAGGGATTTACACCATGAGCAGCACCGTGGAGCTCACCAAGGAGAACTTCGACCAGACGGTCACGGACAACGAGTTCGTTTTGATCGACTTCTGGGCGTCCTGGTGCGGGCCGTGCAAGCAGTTCGCCCCGGTCTACGAGAAGGCGGCGGAGGAGAACCCGGACCTGGTGTTCGGCAAGGTGGACACCGAGGCGCAGCCCGAGCTGGCCGCGGCCTTCGGTATCCAGTCGATTCCCACGCTGATGATCGTCCGCGACCAGGTCGCCGTGTTCGCCCAGCCGGGCGCCCTGCCGGAGGCCGCCCTGACCGACGTCATCGGCCAGGCCCGTGGCCTGGACATGGACGAGGTCCGCAAGGCCGTCGCCGAGCAGCAGGCCCAGCAGCCGCAGGGGACCGAGTAAGCGGCCCGGGGGCGCTTCCACGCCCTCGAGCAACCGGCTCCGGGGCCGGGCCTGGCCTGCGAGGCCGGACCCGGCCCCAGGTCGTGTCCGGCCTCAGGTCGTGTCCGGCCCTAGGTCGCCGTCCGGCCTCAGGTCACGTCCGGCCCGGAAGCCGTGTCCGGCCCAGGCCTAGAAGGGGTACGGGGCCACGTCCGCGCGTACCGTCGTCCAGCGCAGTTCGGTGAAGGCCTCCAGATTGGCCTCGCCCCCGAAGCGGGCGCCGGTGCCGGAGGCGGCCACCCCGCCGAAGGGCGCCACGGCCTCGTCGTTCACGGTCTGGTCGTTGATGTGGACGATGCCGGTGGGGATGCGCTCGGCGAGGTCCAGGCCGCGGGCGGTGTCCCTGGTGACGATGCCCAGGGAGAGGCCGTACGGGCTCTGCGCGGCCAGGGCCGCCGCCTCGTCGGCGGTGCTGAAGGAGCGCACGGGCGCCACCGGGCCGAAGACCTCCTCCGTGTAGGCCGGGGTGCGGTCGTCGACATGGGCGAGGACGGTGGGCCGGTAGAAGAGCCGGTCGTGCGTGCCGCCCGCGGCGATCTTGGCGCCCGCGGCCCTGCTGGAGTCGACCAGGCCGCTGATCTTGTCGAGCTGCCCGGAGTCGATGATGGGGCCCAGGTGGACGTGGTCGCGGTGCGGGTCGCCGACGGCCAGGGAGTCCGCCTTGGCGGCCAGCCGCTCCACGTACTCGTCGTAGAGGGAGGCGTGCACCAGGTGGCGTCCGGTCGTCATGCAGATCTGGCCCTGGTGGAAGAACGAGCCCCAGGCGGCGGTGGAGATCACCGCGTCGAGGTCGGCGTCCTCCAGCACGATCATGGCCGAGTTGCCGCCCAGTTCCAGGTGGGCCCGCTTGAGGTGACGCCCGGCGGCCTCGCCGACGGCCCGTCCGGCGGCGGTGGAGCCGGTGAAGGAGATGACCGGCACGCGCGGGTCGGAGACCAGGGCCTGCCCGGCGTCCGGACCGCCGGGGAGCACGTGCAGCAGGTCCTGCGGGAGGCCCGCGGCGGCGAAGACCGCGGCGAGGGCCAGACCGCCGCAGACGGCGGTGCGCGGGTCCGGCTTCAGCAGGACCCCGTTGCCCAGGGCCAGGGCCGGGGCGACGGAGCGGATGGACAGGATCAGCGGGGCGTTGAAGGGCGAGATGACGCCCACCACACCGGCCGGGACACGGCGGGTGTACGACAGGCGCGGCGCCTCGCTGGGCAGGACCTGGCCGGCCGGGCGGGAGGCGAGCGCGGCGGCCTCGTAGCACTCCTGGGCGGCGACGTGCAGTTCGAAGTCGGCCTTGCCGGGGACGGACCCGGACTCGCGGACGATCCATTCGCGCAGTTCGGCGGCGTGCGCGGTGAACAGGTCGCCCGCCTTGCGGAGGACGGCGGCGCGGGCGAAGTGCGGGGCGCGTGCCCACTCGCGCTGGGCGGCGGCCGCGCGCCCTGCGGCGGCGCCGACGTCCTCGGGGGTGGCGAGGGCGAGGGTGCCGAGGGCCCCGCCGGTGGCGGGCTCGGTGACGGTGTACCCGGGCCCCGCCAGGGCGCGGGGCTGCCAGGTCCTGGGGTCGAGCAGCGGCATGACGGCTCTCCGATCGATCGGTCACCGGCGTGCGGGGTGGGTGGAACTCCCGCTGGAACGTGGCCGGTTCGGCGGTCACAGGGCGGGGCGCGGCGATCCGGGGCAGCCATGTGTGCAGCGCCCGCGTTCGCACGCGCCCCCGTTTTGTTGACGATGCAACATCCTAGTCATGCGCCGGGCGATGACCGGTGCCGCCCGTCCGCCGGACCACTCCGATTGTCCCGCGAGGAGCCGCCTTCCGGTCGGGTCAGCTCGAGTCGCGGTGCAGCAGCGTCGCGCCCAGCACCTTGTGCGTCTCGGGCTCGGTCATGGGCTTGCGTACGGCGCGGTCGACCAGTTCGGCGAGTTCACGGCCGGAGGGCAGTTCCAGGTGGACCGTGCTCAGCCGGGGCCGCAGCAGCCGGCCGAGCATCAGATCGTCGGCGCCGACCACGGCCGTCTCCTCCGGGATGCGGATGCCCTCGTCCTGCAGGGCCCGCATCAGCAGCATCGCGTACTCGTCGTTGTAGGTGAACACCGCGTCCAGGCCGAGGGTCCGCCAGCGGGCGGCGAGGCGGGCCGCGTCCTGTTCATCGTGGGCGAGGGGCAGTTCGGTCACCGTGGCGTCGGTGCCCCGCAGGGCGTGGCGCACCCCGTCGAGCCGGGGCGCGGAGAACGCCTCGAGGCCGGGTTCCTGCGGGACGACGACGCCGATCCGGCGGCGCCCGCGGTCGTAGAGGTGGGCGCCCGCGCTGTAGCCGACGACGTCGTGGTCCATGAGCAGGGCGTGCGCGCCCTCTATGGTCTCGGGGCCGAGGGTGACCACGGCCCGGGCGCCGGAGCGCTTGAGCACCGCCACTCCGTGCGGGCCGAGTCCGGAACCGGGCACCAGCACGGCCACGGGCCGCAGTTCGGCCCAGGCGCGGGCGGCGTCGTCGCCGTGCGGGCCGCCGGTGCCATGCTGCACCACCGTGTACTCCAGGGCGCCGAGCGCGACCTGGAGATCGGTGAGGAACCGGCTGTAGAGCGGGCCGACAGGGAAGGTCGGCGCGGGGATCAGGACCATACGGCTGTGCCCGGCGCGCAAGGAACGGGCCGCCGCGTGCGGCACGTACCCGAGTTCCTTCGCGGCCGCGTGGACCCGGCGGCGGGTGGGCTCGCTGATCCGTACGGCGCTGGTGTTGTTGAGGACGTAGGAGACGGTCGCGCGCGAGACGCCGGCCAGGCGGGCCACATCGGCGCTCGTGGGTACCGAGCGCATCGGTGCGGGGGACGGGGGCGCGGGCGTTTTCGGTATCTGCACCATGACGTACGGCATCTTGGCAGAAGCCCCAATGCGCCCTTCAAGCGGGGGAGTTGTGAGGAAGCCGTGAGCGTTCACGAGGGGCGGCGGGCGCCCCTAGCGGGTGGATTGCGTGCCCGTGAGCCGGTCGACCAGGTCGGTCCACGCCTCTTCGAGGCGGGTCAGGGGTATCCCGCACTGCTTGGTCAGGTGGTGGATCAGGGCCGGGTCGAGCTGGCCCATCAGGGTGTGGGACAGGAGTTCGCAGTCCGCTTCGGGGACCGCCTGCCGCAGAAGCATGGCCACGTGGTGGCGCAGCACCCGGCGGGCCGGGACGACGAAGCGGCGGTTCGCGCCCGGCTCGGCCGCGAGCTGCAGCTCCAGTTCGTCCACCGACCGGCGCAGCATCGCGCGACCGAACTCCCGCAGCCGCTCCACGGGCGGCGCGCCGGGTCCGAGCGGCGGCGGGCCGCTGAGGAAGGCGGCCTGGAACTTCTTCTCGGAGTGGTCGAGCAGGGCCGTCAGCAGGCCGGTGCGGTCGCCGAACCGGCGGAAGACCGTGCCTTTGCCGACGCAGGCCGCCGCGGCCACCGCCTCCATCGTGACGGCGTCCGCGCCGCGCTCCGCCACCAGCCGCCCGGCGGCCTCCAGCAGCCGGGCCCGGTTGCGCGCGGCGTCGGCCCGCAGGCACGGCTCGTCGACTTCCGGGGCGGTCTCGAGCTGGAGCAGCTCGGGACGGGCGACGGGCTCCTGGGGCGTCGGGAAGGGCGGCGGGGCGGTGGACATGAAGCCAGCGTAAAGCATCGGGAACAAAACTGGACCGCGGTCCGGTTAGGGTGCTAGAACAATAAACGGACCTCGGTCCGGATCGTAACGGCTGTGTTTCGCAGCAGTCTTTCTCTACCTGGGAGTCAGCATGTCTGTTCGCATCCTCGCGCTCGTCGGCAGCCTTCGCGCCGGGTCGCACAACCGCCAGCTCGCCGAGGCGGCCGTCAAGCTCGCCCCCGAGGGTGCCGAGGTGAACCTGTTCGAGGGCCTCGCCGAGATCCCCTTCTACAACGAGGACATCGACGTCGAGGGCAGCGTCCCGGCCGCCGCCGTGAAGCTGCGCGAGGCCGCCGAGGCGGCCGACGGTCTGATCCTGTTCACGCCCGAGTACAACGGCACCATCCCGGCCGTCCTGAAGAACGCCATCGACTGGCTGTCCCGCCCGTACGGCGCCGGTGCCCTCAGCGGCCTGCCGGTCGCCGTGGTCGGCACCGCCTTCGGCCAGTTCGGCGGTGTGTGGGCGCACGACGAGACCCGCAAGTCCGTGGGGATCGCCGGCGCCAAGGTGCTGGAGGACGTCAAGGTGTCCATCCCCGGCTCGCTGACCCGCTTCGCCGAGACGCACCCGGCCGACGACGCCGAGGTCGCCGCGCAGCTCACCGAGGTCATCACCCGTCTGCACGGCCAGGCCACGGAGACGGCCGCCGCCTGACCCGTCACGCGACCGGTGCGACCGGTGCCGAGGAGGGGCCGCAGCCATGGTCGGCTGCGGCCCCTCCGGCGTGTTCCCGACGGTGTCAGACCGCTTGGGGCAGCGGCTCGGTCCGGTGGATCGGGGTCCCCGAGCCGGTGAGTGGCAGACCCGTTCCGCCACGCCTGGCCGCGACGATCTCCGCCGCGATGGACACGGCGGTCTCCTCGGGCGTACGGGCGCCCAGGTCGAGTCCGATCGGCGACCGCAGCCGGGCCAGCTCGCGCTCGCCGACGCCCGCTTCCCGCAGGCGCCGGTTGCGGTCCTGGTGGGTGCGGCGGGAACCCATGGCGCCGACGTAGGCGACCGGCAGGCGCAGGGCCTCCGTCAGCAGGGGCACGTCGAACTTCGCGTCGTGGGTGAGCACGCACAGCACCGTGCGTCCGTCGGTCCGAGTCGCCCGCAGATAGCGGTGGGGCCAGTCCACGACGATCTCGTCGGCCTCGGGGAAGCGGGCCCGGGTCGCGAAGACGGGCCGGGCGTCGCACACGGTGACGTGATGGCCGAGGAGCTTGCCCGCCCGGACCAGGGCCGCCGCGAAGTCGATCGCGCCGAAGACGATCATGCGGGGCGGCGGCACGGCCGACTCCACGAGCAGGGTGATCCCGCCCGGGCAGTGCGAACCGTCCTCGGAAAGCTCGACCGTGCCCGTGCGGCCGCTGTCCAGCAGGGCACGGGCCTGGCTGATCGCCGTACGGTCCAGGTCCGGAGCGCCGCCGAGACCGCCTTCGTGCGAGCCGTCGGGGCGTACGAGCACCGACCGGCCGAGGAGGACGGCGGGCCCCCTGGCCACCCGGGCGAGAGCCACCGGCTCGCCTCGGGCGGCGGCCGACAGCGCGGCCGTCTCGTGTGTCTCGGAGGCGTCGTACGGGGTGACCATGACGTCGATGGTTCCGCCGCAGGTCAGACCGACGGCGAAGGCGTCCTCGTCGCTGTAGCCGAACCGCTCGACGAGCGTCTCGCCCTCCTGGAGGGCCTGGAGGCAGAGGTCGTACACGGCTCCCTCCACGCAGCCCCCGGAGACCGAGCCGATGGCGGTGCCGTCGGCGCAGACGGCCAGGGCGGCGCCGGGAGGGCGCGGGGCGCTGCCGCCGACGGCGACGACCGTGGCGACGGCGAACTCCCGGCCCTCCTCGATCCACTCCCGCAGCTGTCGGGCGAGGTCAAGCATCGCCGCCCGCCATCAGGACACGGTCGGGCCGGATCGGCAGGTCGCGGTGGCGTACGCCGGTCGCGTGCCACACGGCGTTGGCGACCGCCGCCGCGGCACCCACGATGCCGATCTCGCCGATGCCCTTGATGCCCACCGGGTCGTCCGGGTCGGGGTCGTCGATCCAGTCGGCCTCGATGGGGGGCACGTCGGCGTGCGCGGCGACGTGGTAGCCCGCGAGGTCGGCGCCGTAGAGGCCGCCGCTGGCCCGGTCCCGTACGGCTTCCTCGTGCAGGGCCATGGAGATGCCCCAGGTCATGCCGCCGACGAACTGGTTGCGGGCGGTGAGCGGGTTGACGATGCGGCCGGCCGCGAAGATGCCCAGCATGCGGCGGACGCGGACCTCGCCGGTGGCCGGATCGACGGCGACCTCGGCGAACTGCGCCCCGAAGGAGTGCCGCTCCTTCTGGGCGAGGGCGCCGATGGCCTCGCTCGTGTCGGACCGTACGGTGACGCCCTCCGGCGGGATGTCGGCGCCCGGAGCGAGGCTCTGGCGCAGTTCGTCGGCGGCAGCCGTGACGGCCCAGGCCCAGGAGCGGGTGCCCATCGAGCCGCCGGCGATCATCGCCGGGCCGAAGTCGCTGTTCCCGATGCGGACCCGGACGCGGTCCGTCGCCACTTCCAGGGCGTCGGCGGCGACCAGCGTGAGCGCGGTCCTGGCGCCGGTGCCGATGTCGGCTGCGTTGATCCGCACCGTGAAGGTGCCGTCCGCCTCCGCGGTGACGGCCGCCGTGGAGGGCATGGCCCCGGCGGGGAAGGAGGCGGCGGCGGTGCCCGTGCCGAGCAGCCAGCGGCCGTCGCGGCGCACCCCCGGCCGCCGGTCCCGGTCCGCCCAGCCGAACCGGCGGGCGCCCTCGCGGAAGCAGGCGATCAGGTTGCGGCTGCCGAACGGCAGGCCGGACACCGGGCCCACCTCGGGCTCGTTGCGTACGCGCAGCTCGATCGGGTCGAGGCCGCACCGCTCGGCGAGTTCGTCGAGCGCCGACTCCAGCGCGAACGAGCCCGGAGCCTCGCCGGGGGCGCGCATCCAGGTCGGGGTCGGTACGTCGAGCCGGACGATCCGGCTGGCCGTGTGGTGGGCGTCCGCCGCGTACATCGACCGGCCCGCCGCGGCGCTCGGCTCGACGAACTCGTGCACGGCCGAGGTGAGGTTCAGGGACCGGTGCTCCAGCGCGCGCAGCCGCCCGTCCGCGTCGGCACCGAGCCTGACCCGCTGGGCCGTGGGGCTGCGGTATCCGGCGAGCGAGAACATCTGCCGGCGGGTCATGACGACCCTCACCGGGCGCTGCAGAACGGTCGCGGCCATCACCGCGCCCACCTGGTGGGCGCGCACGCCTTTGCTGCCGAAGCCGCCGCCGACATGCTCGGAGCGCACCCGCACGGAGGCCGGGTCGAGGGAGAACAGGCTGGCGAGTTCGCCGGCGACCCAGGTGGTGCCCTGGTTGGAGTCGACGACCTCGAGCCGGCCGCCCTCCCACCGGGCCGTCGCCGCGTGCGGCTCCATCGGGTTGTGGTGTTCCTCCGGAGTGGTGTACTCCGCGTCCAGCACGACGGCGGACGCCGCGAGCTCGGCCTCCAGATCGCCCTTCTCGACCACGCCCGGCATATGGCCGTCGAGCGCGTACGCCTCGGCCTCCCTCTCGGCGCCGAACGCGACGTCGTGCGGCTCCTGTTCGTAGTCGACCTGGAGCGACTCGGCGGCCTCCCGGGCCTGCTCGGACGTCTCGGCGACGACCAGCGCCACCGGCCAGCCCAGGTGGGCGACCCGGTCGTGCTGGAAGAGGGCGATGCTCGGGTCCGGGGACATGCCCATCAGTCCGGCGTAGTCGGTGTCGACACGCGGGGCGTTCTGGTGGTGGAGGACGGCGAGGACCCCGGGCATCGCGAGCACGGCCTCGGTGTCCAGGGCGCGGACGCGGCCGCGGGCGACGGTGGACAGCACCAGCCAGCCGTGGGCGAGATCGGCGAAGGGGATCTCACCGGCGTAGCGAGCCGCTCCGGTGACCTTGTCGCGGCCTTCCACACGGGCGTGCGCGGAGCCGACGGAGCCCCTGGTGGCGGTGGTCATCGGGTGGCCTCCTCGACGAGTTCGCTCAGCACGGCGACGACGAGGTTGCGCATCAGGGTCACCTTGTATCCGTTGTGGGGCAGGGGCCTCGCGGCGGCCAGTTCCAGCTCCGCGGCAGCCGCGAAGGTCTCGGCGTCGGCGGGTGCGCCGAGCAGGACGCCCTCGGCGGCGCGGGCCCGCCAGGGGCGGGAGGCGACGGCCCCGAAGGCCAGGCGCACGTCGTGCACGACGCCGTCCCGGACGTCGAGCGCGGCGGCGATCGAGCCGATGGCGAAGGCGTAGGAGGCGCGCTCGCGGACCTTGCGGTAGCGGGAGTGGGCGGCGACCGGGGCGGGCGGCAGGGTGACGCCGGTGATCAGCGCGCCCGGCGGCAGGGCGGTCTCCAGATGCGGGGTCTCCCCCACCGGCAGGTAGAAGTCGGCGAGCGGCACCTCCCCCGGCCCGTCCGCCGTCTCGTACGACACGGTCGCGTCGAAGGCGGCCAGGGCCACGCCCATGTCGGAGGGATGGGTGGCCACGCAGTGGTCGGAGGCGCCGAGGACGGCGTGGTTGTGGTGCTCGCCCTCGATCGCGGGGCAGCCGCTGCCCGGGCTGCGCTTGTTGCAGGGGGCGGTGACGTCGGTGAAGTAGCCGCAGCGGGTGCGCTGGAGCAGATTGCCGCCGACGGTGGCCATGTTGCGCAGCTGCCCGGAGGCGCCGGCCAGTACGGCCTGCGCCAACGCCGGGTAGCGGCGCCGGACTTCGGGGTGCGCCGCGAGGTCGCTGTTGGTGACGGTGGCCCCGATACGCAGTCCGCCGTCCTCGGTGGGCTCGACGCGGTTCAGGGGCAGTTCGCGTACGTCGACGAGGAGGGCGGGCCGCTCGACGCCGGTCTTCATCAGGTCGACCAGGTTGGTGCCGCCGCCCAGGAAGCGGGCTTCCCGGTCGCCTTCGAGCAGCGCCACGGCGCCGGAGACGTCGTACGCCCGCTGGTAGCCGAACTCCCTCATACCGCCGCTCCCTTGGACTCCGCGGCGCGGGCCACGGCCTGGACGATCGACACATACGCGCCGCAGCGGCACAGGTTGCCGCTCATGCGCTCCCGTATCTCCTCCGGCGTCAGGGGTGGTGGTCCCGCCTCGGGCCGTACGTCGCCGGTGGCCGCGCTCGGCCAGCCCGCCGCGTGCTCCTCGATCATCGCGATGGCCGAACAGATCTGTCCCGGCGTGCAGTAGCCGCACTGGTAGCCGTCCAGTTCGAGGAACGCCTGCTGCACCGGGTGCAGCCGGTCGCCCTCGGCCACGCCTTCGATGGTGGTGATCTCGCGCCCTTCGGCCGCCACGGCCAGTTGCAGACAGGCGACGCTGCGGCGGCCGTCGACCAGGACGGTGCACGCGCCGCACTGCCCCTGATCACAGCCTTTTTTCGTGCCGGTCATATCGAGCCGTTCACGCAGGGCGTCGAGCAGCGTGGTGCGGTGGTCGACGGTCAGCGTGTACTTCTCGCCGTTGACGGACAGGGTGAGGTCGCTGGACGTCGATGGGGGCATGGAAGCCTTCTCTCTCAGTGTCGCGAGGCCAGGAGGCACAGGAGGCAGGGGCGCGGGCTGTCCGCGCGGACGGCACACCGATACGATGGAGCAAGCGGACAGTTGTCCGTTACCCGAAAACGTAACGGACAACTGTCCGCTTAACAAGGGCCGGGTTTCGGCCATGGGATCGCGAGGAGGGCGAGTGCGGCAGAAGAAGGACGCTCCCCTGCGCTCGGACGCGCAGCGCAATCGCGAGCGCATCCTGGAAGTGGCGCTGGCCGAATTGACGCGGTCGGCGGACGCGCCGCTGAGTTCGATCGCCAAGAAGGCCTGCGTCGGGCAGGGGACCTTCTACCGCCACTTCCCCAGCCGTGAGGCACTCGTCCTGGAGATCTACCGCCACGAGATGCGGCAGGTCGCCGACAGCGCCGCGCCCCTGCTGGAGAGCCGGGAACCCGACCGGGCGCTGCGCGAGTGGATGGACCGGCTCGCGCGGTTCGCCATGACCAAGGCGGGCCTGGCCGACGCCATCCGCCAGGCCACGAGCGCACCGGGGCAGCCCGCGAAGCCGGGACACACCCCGGTGACGGAGGCCGCCGAACTGCTGCTGCGGGCCGCCGAGGAGGCCGGCACCATCCGCCCGGGGATCACCGCGGACGATCTCTTCCTCACGATCGGCGGCCTCTGGACGATCGACCCCCACACCGACTGGCAACCGCGCGCCGCCCGGCTGCTGGACTTCGTCATGGACGGGCTGCGGGTGGGGGCGCCGGGGCGCTGAGGCCTCCCCCGGACGGCGATACCGCGAACGGGTCAGGCAACCGCCGTAGGGGCCAGTTCGCGCAGCTCCCTGAGGGCCGCCGCGACCGCCGGGCGGGCGTGGCCGCCGCCGCGGGTGCAGGTCAGGAGCTTGCGGTGGGGGTTGCCTGTGCAGCGGACCCGGGTGATCGGCAGGTGCGGGGTCAGGTGGGCCAGGCGTGGGACGAGGGCGACGCCGAGCCGGTGGGCGACGAGGTGGGCGGTGACGTTCCAGTCCAGGGCGTGGTGGACGACGTCGGGCGTGAACCCCGCCGCGCCGCAGGCGGACAGCACGTGCGGACGGCAGGGGCTCTCCTCCACCGGCGCGATCCACGCCTCGCGCGCCGCCTCGGCGAGATCGACCCGGGCCCGCCCCGCGAGCCGGTGCCCTTCGGGGACGACCAGGTCGAACGGGTCGTCCAGCAGCGGCTGCTGGTCGAACCGCGTGTCGCTCAGCGGCGGGTTGAGCGGGGTGGCCTCGACGATCGCCAGTTCGCACTCCCCCTCGAAGAGCAGATCGAAGCTCTCGGGGACACCCGCCTCGGTGATCCGTACGGACAGCCGCGGATGCCGCTCGCCCAGCCGGGCCGCCATCGGGGCCAGCAGCACCGAGATCGCGACGGGGAATCCGGTCACGCGCAGCAACCCGGAGGGCGCTCCGTGATCGGCCCGTAGGTCGAGTTCGGCCAGGTCCCAGCGGGCCTGGATGGCGTCGGCGTGCGCCAGGAGGCTCTCGGCGGCCGGGGTGAGGCGCACTCCGCGCCCCTGGGGCTCCAGCAGTTCGACGTCCAGATCGCGGGCGAGCTGCCGGATCTGCTGGGAGGCGGCGGACGGGGTGAAGTGCAGGGCCCGGGCGGCCGCGGTGACCGTGCCGTAGTGGGAGACAGCCCTGAGGACGTGCAGCCTGCGCAGGTCAATCATGTAGTCCAAGCTTCACAATGCGGTCCACAAAGTCAACCTGGACGTGTACGGAGATCTCGACGCACCCTGGCTGTGTCGCGACGGTCAACCAGCCACGACGTACGAGGAGTCAGCCATGACCAGCACCCACGCCACCGCCTGCCCGCACTGCGGCTGGCCGGACGGGGGCGAGCCGTTCCAGGTGCTGTCCCGGCACACCACCGCCACGGGCCGCACGGAGTGGACGCGCTGCGGCTGCGGCTCGCTGCAGGTCCGGGTCGTCGACGCCCGCGGGACCCGCGTCGTCTCCCGCAGCGGACCGGCCTCCGGCTCCGCTCCGGCGCGGTCGGACACGGCGAGCCGCTGAGCGCTCGGGCTCCGCCGGATCTGCGGGCTCACCGCGTACGGGAATCGCGTACATGACCTGCGCGTATGTTGGTGGCGCCGTCGGTTGATGGTTGAAGCTCAAGGGGTGCGTGCCGGTCGCCGCGTCCGCGGCGGCCGCCCTCACCCGTCATTCGGGCGCCACCCGCCGTACGGCGGGCAGGTTCCGCCGCTCGGCGGCGCCCGGGGCCGGGGCGGTGGGGACGAACATGGCAGCACGAGCCGCCGTGACCTCGCGTGAGGAGACGCCATGACGCATGTGCCGCCGCCCTTCGATCCCGAACTCGCCGGTGCCCTGGAGCTGATCAAGGACATGATCAGCCCGGGGCTGACGCCGGACCAGATCGCCGAGGTGCGTCAGGGCCCGGGCATCGAGCTGCTGGCCGAGCTGGACCTGACCATGGGCGGGACGTTCGTGGTGGAGGACCGGCAGGTGCCCGGTCCGCAGGGCGAGCCCGACATCTCGCTGCTGATCTGCCGCCCGGCCCTTCCGGCGGCAGCCGGGGCGCGGCCCGTCATCTACCACGTGCACGGCGGCGGCATGGTGATCGGGAACAACCGGGTCGGGGTCGACGTCCCGCTGGCATGGGCGCGGGCGCTGGACGCGGTCGTGGTGTCCGTGGAGTACCGGCTGGCGCCTGAGCATCCGCATCCCGCGCCGGTCGAGGACGTGTACGCCGGGCTGCTGTGGACGGCCGAGCATGCCGCCGAGCTGGGCGCCGACCCCGAGCGGATCGTCGTCGCGGGGGCGAGTGCGGGCGGCGGGCTGTGCGCGGCCCTCGCCCTGCTCACCCGGGACCGCAAGGGGCCACGGCTGATCGGGCAGGTCCTGATGTGCCCGATGCTCGACGACCGCAACGACACGCCGTCCACGTACCAGATGGCGGGCCTCGGAGTGTGGGACCGCACCGCCAACGAGACCGGCTGGAGCGCGCTGCTGGGCTCGCGGCGCGGCGGGCCCGACGTACCGGCGTACGCGGCGCCGGCCCGGGCCGAGGATCTGACCGGGTTGCCCCCGGCCTTCCTTGACGTCGGCTCGGCGGAGACCTTCCGCGACGAGGTCGTCGCCTACGCCTCGCGCATCTGGCAGGCCGGTGGCGTGGCCGAACTCCACGTCTGGCCGGGTGGCTTCCACGGCTTCGACGGTTTCGCACCGCAGGCCGCGCTGTCCCAGTCGGCCAGGGCGGCGCACGTGGACTGGCTGCGGAGGCTTCTGAACGGGTGACGGCGGGCTTCTCTCCTGACCTGGCAGCCGCATGGCGCACCATAGGCCCATGAAAGAGCTGGCCGGACGCCTGACCGCGCTCGACCCGGATGCCGGTGCGGCGGTCCGGGTCATCGCCTACTTCGACCGCCTCGCCGAGTCCCGGGCCGGTGTCGAGGCACTCGTACGCGGCGCCGCCGTGCTGTCCGGCTGTCCGGCCCGGCTGGTGGACCCCGAGCGCCGCGTCCATGTCCGCGTACAGCCCGACGGCGCCCGCCAGGACACCGAGACGCCACCGGACCCCACCTGGCCCTCGGCCCGACTGAGCCCGAACGGACCGGCATTGCTGTGGCTGGAGCGGGGCGGGGGCGCTTCGGAGGGGGCGGCCGGGTCCGGGTCCGGCGTGGCCATCACAGAGCAGGATGGGGCGACGCCAAGCCGGGCCGATGAGGAGCAGGGCGGGGCAGAACCCGGTGGGGTCGTCGCGGAGGACGCCGGGGCCGCACCCGACCGGGTCGACGCGGAGCAGGAGGAGGCCGCACCCGGCCGGGTCATCGCAATGCCCACCGCGGCCGGACCCGGCATGGCCACCGCCGGGCATGGCGGGGCCACGCCAAGCCGGGTCGCCTCCCAGCAGGCCGAAGCAGCACCTGGCCGGGTCACCACCAAGCAGCCCGGGCCAGCACCCAGCCAGGTCGTCGCAGCGCGAGCCGGAACCCAACCCGGCGCGGCCGACTCGGAACCCGCCGCGCACTCCCTCAGCGTCGTCGACGCCGTGATACTCGAACGTGCCGCCGCTGCCCTGCGGCTCGTTCTCGACCGGACGCGCGGTCGGGCCCCGGCCGATGATCCGGCGCTGGTGGAGACGCTCCTCGATGCCACGGCCCCAGAGCAGGCCCGCCTGTACGCCGCGCGTCGCCTCGGTCTGGATCTCACGGCACCGGCGCGGGTTCTCGCCCCGCTGGGCGACCGACCCCGGGTCGTACCCGCCGGGGCGGGGGTCGCGGGGGTCGCGGGGTCCCGCCCGGCTCCTCCGGAGGCCCGACTCGGGGTCGGCCCCGCCGTGCCGGTGCTCGACCTGCCCCGCTCCTGGACGGCGGCCCGTACCGCCCTGCGCTTCACCGCCGAGGGCACCCCGCAGGACCCCGGACCACGGGTCGTGCACGCCGATGAGCTGGGCGGGATCGCCCTGCTCGCCGATCTCGTCGTACCGGGCGCCGAGCCGCCGCCCGACGTCCGTGCCCTGGAGGCGGCCGCGGCGACCACGCCCTGGCTGTCGGCCACCCTGCACGCGGTGGCGTCCACGACGAGCCTGCGGGCGGCCGCCGCCGGGATCAACGTCCACCACTCCACCCTCCAGGACCGGCTGACCCACGCGGAGCACCTGCTCGGCTGGCCGCTGCGCACCCCACAGGGCCGACTCCGGCTCCAACTGGCCCTGGCCATGCGGCACCTGGCCCGTCCGTAGCCGACCGGCCGCGTGCGGCGAGGACCCCGTTGTGATACGGCCCGTCGTGATCCAGATCGCGCCCTCGGCCCGTGCCACGGCCCGCCGCCCGGGAGAGACTGTCCGGGCGCCGTCCGTACGAGGTTCAGGAGCATGAGGCATGAGCGTGCAGCGCTATCCCCTGTCCGGGGTCACGGTGGTCAGTGTGGAGCAGGCCGTGGCCGCGCCGTACGCCACCCGGCAGCTCGCCGATCTCGGTGCGCGTGTGATCAAGGTGGAGCGGCCGGGCGGCGGCGACTTCGCCCGCCGTTACGACACGACCGTGCACGGCCACTCCAGCTATTTCGTGTGGCTCAACCGCTCCAAGGAGTCCCTCACGCTGGACCTCAAGGCCCCGCGCGGCCGTGAGATCCTGCACGACCTCCTCGACGGCGCCGATGTCTTCGTGCAGAACCTCGCCCCAGGCGCCGCCGCCCGGCTCGGCCTGGACGCGGAGACCGTCATGAGCCACCGCCCCGGCCTGATCCCCTGCACGATCTCGGGCTACGGCACGACAGGACCCTGGGCCGACCGCAAGGCCTACGACCTGCTCGTGCAGTGCCAGACCGGGCTGGTGTCCCTGACGGGAACCCCGGAGGGGACGGCGCGGACCGGGATCTCCGTGGCCGACATCGCCGCCGGGATGTACGCCTACAGCGGCGTCCTCACCGCCCTGTACACCCGCGCCACCACCGGCGAGGCCCACCCCGTGGAGGTGTCCCTGTTCGAGGCGCTCGCGGAGTGGATGGGCCAGCCCGCCTACTACACCCGGCACGGCGGCATCCAGCCCCCGCGGCTCGGCACCCAGCACGCCACCATCGCGCCGTACGGGACGTACCCGGCCGCCGACGGCAAGGAGGTGCTGTTCTCCATCCAGAACGAGCGGGAATGGGCGGCCCTGTGCGCGGAGTTCCTCGGCCGGCCGGAGCTGGTCGACGATCCGCGCTTCGCCACCGCCTCCGACCGCGTCGCCCACCGCGAGGAGCTCAACACCGTCGTCGCCGGCCGTATCGCCCGCTCCGGCTCCGACGAGATCCTCAAGGACCTGGAGCGCATCGGCATCGCCTGCGCCGGGGTCAACGACGTCGCCGCGTTCCTGGACCACCCGGTGCTGGCCGGCCGCGGCCGCTGGACCGAGGTCGCGGTGCCGGGCGCCACCGTCGAGGCCCTGCTTCCACCGGCCGACCTCGCGGGCGTGCCCGCGCGCATGGACCCCGTACCGGCGGTCGGCGAGCACACCGGGGCGATCCTCACCGAACTGGGCCGCACCGACGAGGAGGTGGCGGCACTGCGCGCGGACGGGGTCGTCTGACACACGCCCCGGGCGGGGCCTATCGGGAGTCGGCCGCGCGCTCCTCCGCCTCCTCGGCCTCCTGCTTCTTCGAGGCCCGCAGGCTGGTGATCGTCGTGACCGTCAGGACCAGCAGGATGAACCCGAGCGAGAAGGGGATGCTGATCTCGGGGACGTGCACGCCCGACTCGTGCAGCGCGTGCAGCACCAGCTTCACGCCGATGAAGCCCAGGATGATCGACAGGCCGTAGGAGAGGTGGACCAGCTTCTTCAGCAGGCCGCCGATCAGGAAGTAGAGCTGGCGCAGGCCCATCAGGGCGAAGGCATTCGCGGTGAACACGATGTACGGGTCCTGGGTGAGGCCGTAGATCGCGGGGATGGAGTCGAGGGCGAACAGCACGTCGGTGGAGCCGATCGCGAGCATCACGACCAGCATCGGGGTCATGATCCGCTTGCCGTTCTCGGTGATGAACAGCTTCGTGCCGTGGTAGCGGTCGGCCACGCCGAAGCGCTCCTCCGCCATCTTCAGCAGCTTGTTCTCCTGGTACTCCTCCTCGTGCTGGTCCTTGCGCGCGTCCTGGACCAGCTTCCACGCGGTCCAGATCAGGAAGGCGCCGAAGATGTAGAACACCCAGGAGAAGGCGGAGATGATCGCCGCGCCGGCCGCGATGAAGATCGCTCGCAGCACCAGGGCCATCAGCACGCCGACCATCAGCACCCGCTGCTGGTACTGCGAGGGCACCGCGAACTTCCCCATGATCAGGACGAACACGAAGAGGTTGTCCACGCTCAGCGACTTCTCGGTGATGTACCCGGCGAAGAACTCACCGGTGGGCCCGCTCCCACCGAAGTACCAGAGCCCCAGACCGAACAGCACGGCCAGGACGATCCACACCACCGTCCATGTCCCGGCTTCCTTGATGGACACGTCGTGGGGCTTGCGGCCGACGAAGAAGTCGACGGCGACGAGCACGCACAGGGCTGCCACCGTCAGCAGCCACACGGACAGCGAGACGTTCACTTGTTACTCCTGGTGCAGGTGTGGGGATGGCACATAGTTGTCTGTCTTGGCCGATTTCCGCCAGTCCTGCAAGGTGAACAAATGGTCACAGCTGCACGTGGAGCGCCTCCAGGACGTCGTGATCCGTCAGTTGGTCGAAGTTCTCGTACCAGAGGCCCACGGCCATGAACGCGGCCGGCTGGTGGAGGCAGAGCACCTCGTCGGCCTCGGCGCGCATCAGCTCCGCCGCCTCCGGCGAGCACACCGGCGCGGCCAGCACCACCCGTGCGGGCTCCTGACGGCGTACGGAGCGCAGGGCGGCGCGGGCCGTGGAACCGGTCGCCAGGCCGTCGTCGACGACGATCACCGTCCGTCCGCGCAGGTCGGGCGCGGGGCGGCCCTGCCGGTACAGCCGCTCGCGGCGGCGCAGTTCCGCGCGCTCCCGCTCGATGACGGGGGCGAGGTCGGCCACGCCGAGGCCCAGATGACGCAGGGCTTCCTCGTCGAGGAGCGGCACCTCGTCCCCGGCCATCGCGCCGACGCCGTACTCCTCCTGGTAGGGCGCCCCGATCTTCCGTACGACGAGCACGTCGAGCGGGGCGTCCAGCGCCGCCGCGACCTCGCTCGCCACGGCGACGCCGCCGCGGGGCAGGGCGAGGACGAGCGGACGGGGCAGCGCGCCCGCGTCCTGCCGGGCGCGCAGCTTCTCGGCCAGTTCCCGGCCTGCCTGCCGGCGATCGCGGAACCGCATGACGGTCACCTCTGCTTCCCGCACGGAGAGGGCCCCGGCCGGCCCGGGCTCCGCGTACCCCCTGCCCGGCGGACGACGCACCGGCGGCCGGTTCCGGGCGGTGTCAGCCCGCCGTGGTGCTCAGCCGTTCGTCGCACCACTGCCGGGCGGCCTCGGTGACGCGGTCCAGCGTGCCGGGCTCCTCGAACAGATGGGTGGCGCCGGGCACCACGTGGAGGGTGTGCGGGGCGTGCAGCCGCCGGGCCGCTTCCTCGTTGAGGCGCAGCACGTGCTGGTCCCTGCCTCCCACGATGAGCAGCACCGGGGCCCGTACGGCGTCCAGGGCGTCGCCCGCCAGGTCGGGCCGGCCACCGCGCGAGACGACCGCCGTCACCCGGCCGGGCCGTTCGGCGGCGGCGACCAGGGCCGCGCCCGCGCCGGTGCTGGCGCCGAACAGGACGACGGGCAGGCTCTGGGTGGCGTACCACTGCTCCAGCCAGTCGACGGCGGCCACCAGCCGGCGTCCCAGCAGGGGGATGTCGAAGCGGAGTTCGGCAGTGCGCAGGTCCCGCCGTTCCTCCTCCTCGGTGAGCAGGTCGATCAGCAGGGTGCCGAGTCCGGCGGTGCGCAGGCCGGCGGCGACCTCTCGGTTGCGGGGGCTGTGCCGGGAGCTGCCGCTGCCGTGCGCGAACAGCACGACCGCGCGGGCGTCCGGCGGCAGGTCCAGATCACCGGTGAGCGCGGCGCCGCCCGCGGGCACGGTGACGGTCTGGGTGATCATCGGAGGCCTCCTCTCCCCGGTCCACTGGCGGGTTCCGCCGTCCGCCTACCCACGCGGCGACGGACGTCCCGCGTGTGGCGTGGCGCGATCTGTGGGATGCGTGTCGTTGACGCCATGACCCGGGCGGACGGAGCGTGGAAGGGTGACTGCGCGAGTGACTCCACGTCGTATCGTCTTCGTCGTTTTCGACGGCTTCCAGCCGCTCGATCTCACCGGCCCGCACGAGGTGTTCCACAGTGCGGGCGACTACGTCTGCGAGATCGTGGCGACCCGGGCCGGACCGGTCAGGTCGGTCAGCGGGCTGCTCGTGCACGCAGTGCACGGCGTGGCGGACCTGGACCCGGCCGGGACGGACACCCTGGTGGTGGTCGGCGGCCGGGGTGTCGACCACGCCCGGGAGGACGCGGCGCTGGTCGCCTGGATCGCCGCCGCCGCGGCCGGTGCCCGACGGGTCGCCTCGGTGTGCAGCGGGGTGTTCCTGCTGGCGGCGGCGGGGCTGCTGGACGGGCGGCGGGTCACCACGCACTGGGCCCGGGAGGAGCAGCTGGCCCGGGAGCATCCCGAGGCGCGGGTGGACTGCGACCCGATCTTCGTCCGGGACGGGCGGGTGTGGACCTCGGCCGGGGTGACCTCGGGCATGGATCTGGCGCTCGCCCTGGTGGAGGACGACCTGGGCCGGGACGTCGCGCACGCGGTGGCCCGCCGGCTGGTGCTGTTCCTGCGCCGTCCGGGCGGCCAGTCGCAGTTCAGCGTGGCGCTCTGGTCGCGGCAGCCGGCGACGGACCCGGTGCGGGCCGCCGTCGGCGCGATCCACGCCGATCCGGGGGCCCGCCACGACATCGCCGCCCTCGCGACCCACGCCGGGCTGAGCCCGCGTCACCTCCAGCGCCGCTTCACCGCCGAACTGGGCGTGCCACCCGCCGCGTATGTCGAGCGGGTGCGTGTCGAGGCCGCCCGGCGCGCGCTGACCGAGGGGGACGAACCGGTCGAGGCGATCGCCCGCCACTGCGGCTTCGCCACGGCGGAGACCCTGCGCCGCACGTTCCACCGCCGGCTCGGCGTCGCGCCGTCGGACTATCGCGCCCGGTTCCGCTCCACCACGGGCCTCACCGGCGTCCACGACTCCTCAGAAGAAGACGCCTCAGAAGAAGGAGAAAACGTATGACGACCTACGGACTGCTGGTCTTCGAGGAAGCCGAGGAGCTCGACTTCGTGGGGCCCTGGGAGGTCTTCACCGTCTCCGCCCGGCTGCGCGACGGCGCCGACACGGCCGTGCTCGTCTCCGAGCATCCCGGCCCGGTGCGCTGCAACAAGGGCCTGCGCGTGCTGCCCGACCACACCCTGGACGACCATCCGCCCCTGGACGTGCTGCATGTGCCGGGCGGGCGAGGCGCGCGTGAGGTCCAGCTCCACAACCCGGTGCTCACCGACTGGATCGGAAGGACGGCTCAGCGGGCCTCCTGGGTGCACGGCGTGTGCACCGGCACCTTCCTGCTGCACGCGGCCGGTCCCGCGCGCGGTCGCCGGGTGGCCACGCATTGGGGTCAGGAGGACGCCCTGGAGGCGCGGGGCGATGTGACGGTCGTCCGGGACGTCCGCTACGTCGTGGACGGCAACCTGGTCACCAGCCAGGGCGTCTCGGCCGGCATCGACAGCGCGCTGTGGCTCGTCGGCCGGCTGCACGGGCGGGATCACGCGCGGGCCGTGCGCCGCTACATCCAGTACGACCCGGCTCCGCCGTACCTCGCGGACGAGCCCCTCTGACGGCTGCGGCGACCGGCGCTGCATGGGTGGGCCGCTGTCGGGCAAGCGCAGTTCATGGGCGGTGACACGGGCGACGGCGGGCAGGGACGGCAGCCGGGCGAGTGCGGGCACCGGACGGTGCCGCATCCAGGTGACGTCCGGATCGAGGCGTGGGCGGCGTGCCGGGAGCACTGTCTGGCGGAAGCCGTCCTGGCGTTGGTGGAGTGTTTCGCGGACGTCTCCGGGGTGCGGGCCACCGCCGTGGACCGGGTGCGGCTGGCCGAGGCCAGCGACGACGATCTGCTGGCCACGCTGCTGGACGAGGTCATCTTCCGGTGGGAGGAGTACGGCCAGGTGCCCGTGGACGTGGAGGCGGACGAGGCCGACGGCGGCCTGGACGTGCGACTGGCGGTCATCGGGCTCGCGGACGTGGCGATCACCGGTTCGGTCCCGACGGCGGTGGCGTGGGAGGAACTGCGGATCGGGCCGGATCCGTACGGGTGGTCGTGTGCGGTGAGGGTCGACGCCTGAGACCCGCAAGGCCTGAGCGTCCTGGATGGCCGCGCGGTGGTCCTACCGTGGAGGTGTGGGCGGCGGCATCGTGACGCTGTTCCTGTGCGGTGACGTGATGCTCGGGCGCGGCGTGGACCAGATCCTGGCGCATCCCTGCGATCCGGCACTGCGGGAGGCGTACGTCGATGACGCGCGCGCCTACGTCCGGCTGACGGAGTCGGCGCACGGCCCGGTGCCCGTTCCCGTCCCGCCCTCCTGGCCGTGGGGCGAGGCGCTGCGCGTGCTGGACGAGTCGGCGCCGGACGCCCGGATCGTGAATCTGGAGACGTCGGTGACGAGCGGCGACACGTTCGCGCCGGACAAGGAGATCCACTACCGGATGCACCCGGCCAACCTGCCGGCCCTGGCCGTGGCCCGGCCCGATGTGACCGTCCTCGCCAACAACCACGTCCTGGACTTCGGCCGCCCCGGCCTGCTGGAGACGCTGGACGCGCTGGCCCGGGCCGGTCTGCGGACGGCGGGTGCGGGGCGCGTCGCCGCAGCGGCGTACGCACCCGCCGCGGTCCCTCTCCCCGGCGGCCGCCGCCTGCTGGTGTTCGCCCTCGGGGCGCGCTCCAGCGGGATCCCGTCCGGCTGGGCGGCGACGGGAGAGCTGCCGGGGGTCGCGTACGTGCCGGCGCTCTCGCCGACCGCGGCCGACGCCGTGGTGCGGCACGTCCGGCGGGTCGTACGGCCCGGTGATCTCACCGTCGTGTCCGTGCACTGGGGCTCGAACTGGGGCTTCCGCGTCCCCCGCGAGCAGGTCCGTTTCGCGCGCGCCCTGGTGGACGGCGGTGTCGACGTCGTCCACGGCCATTCCTCGCACCACCCCCGCCCGCTGGAGGTGTACCGGGACCGGCTGATCCTCTACGGCTGCGGCGACTTCGTCGACGACTACGAGGGGATCTCCGGCTACGAGGAGTACCGCGACGATCTGCGGCTCGCGTTCCTCGTCTCGGTCGAGGGGGACAGCGGACGGCTGGCCGGGCTGCGCATGGTGCCGTTGCGGGCGCGGCGGATGCGGCTGGAGCCGGCGTCCGGGGCGGACCGTGCCTGGCTGCGGGCGACGCTCGACCGGATCAGCGGCGGGGTGGGTGTGACGCCGGCACCCGACGGATCGCTGGCGCTGGCGGGCGGATGAACCGGGGCCGCTCAGCCGGCCCGGCGATCGGTCCCGCCGCCCCGCGCCCGCGCCGCATGTCCGGGTCCCGTAGGGGTACTCCGGGCCACATGACCGGCATCGAACTCAGCAGCAACGCGTTCAACGACCATTCCTTCCTCGCGCGCCGGTACTCCTACGAGGGACCGAACGTCTCCCCGCCGCTCGCCTGGAGCGGCGTACCGGACGACGCGGCGGAGCTGCTCCTGCTCTGCGAGGACCCCGACGCCCCGTCGGGCACCTTCGCGCACTGGGTCGTGGTCGGCATCGACCCGCACAGCGCCGGCGTCGAGGCCGGGCACTGTCCGCCGGGCGGCACGGAGCTTGTCAACAGCTACGGGCAGCAGGGCTGGGGCGGGCCGCATCCCCCGCCGGGTGACGACGCCCATCACTACTTCTTCCGGCTCTACGCCCTGTCCGAACCGTGCGTCCTGCCCGACGCGCCCGGAGCGGACCAGGTGCACGAGGAGGTCGAGCGGCGCCGGCTGGCGGACGGGACGCTGGTGGGGCTGTACCAGCGCTGACGCGGAGGCCAGGCTCCATCCGCACGGCCGAGGCACAACGGTTGGTTGTGGCTCGGGTACCGGATGGTTGTTTGCTGGCCGCGTCCGGCCCTCGCTTGGATGGCTCCCGGACAACACCAGGTTGTCCGTGGGAGCCGGGGGTGTGCGCCGGGCATGGCGGGCAGACGATCGCTGGGGCGGCGGTTCGGGTGGCTGTGGAGTGCGTACGCGGTCAGCACGGCCGGTACCTGGCTCGCGTTCGACGCGTTCGCCCTGATCGCGGTCCTCGTGCTGCACGCCGGGGCGGCGCAGGTGGCGCTGCTGGCCGCGGTGGGACCGGCGGTCGGCGCGGTGGTGTCGGTGCCGCTCGGGCCGTGGGCGGAGGTACGCCGCAAACGGCCGGTGATGATCGCGACCGACCTGGTCCGGTGCGCGGTGCTGCTGAGCATCCCCGTGGCGTTCGCGCTGGACCGGCTGAGCTTCGGTCAGTTGCTGCTGGTGTCGGTGGCCGTCGCGGCGTCCGACATCACCTTCAACGCGGCGGCCGGGGCGTTCCTGAAGGACTTGGTGCCCCCGGGGGACCTGCTCGTCGCGAACGGGCGGTTCGAGGCGACGAACTGGACCGCGAGCATGGTCGGGCCGCCGCTGGGCGGGGCCGCGATCGGGCTGTTCGGGCCGGTGACGAGCGTGGTGGCGAACGCGGTGAGCTACCTGCTCTCGGCGTGCGGGATCGGGGCGATCGGCGGCGGCGAGAAACCTCCTGTCCGGTCCCTGTCCGCCGCGGCCCGGCCCCGGGCGGGCGACCTGCTCGACGGCTGGCGGTACATCCTGGCCGATCCGGGCCTGCGCCCGCTGTTCTTCCACACGGTCCTGTTCAACGCCCTGGTCCTGGCGGCCTCGCCACCGCTCCTGGTCCTGATGGTCGACGACCTGCGCTTCGCCCCCTGGCAGTACGCCCTCGCCTTCTCGGTGCCCTGTACCGGCGGCCTGCTCGGCTCCCGGCTGGCGCCACGGCTCGTCGCCCGGTTCGGCCGGCACCGGGTGCTGTTCACGGCCGGGGTGCTGCGGGCGGGCTGGCCGCTCGGACTGGCCTTCGTCGGCCCCGGCGCGGCCGGGCTGGCGCTCGTCATGGTGGTCGAGTTCGGGCTGATCACCTGCTGCGCCGTGTTCAACCCGGTGTTCGCCACCTACCGCCTTGAGCGGACCCCCTCGAGCCGGGTCACGCGGACCCTGGCCGCCTGGTCGGCCACCGGCAAGGCCGCCCTCGCAGCCGTGACCGCCCTGTGGGGCCTCCTGGCGGCCCTGACCGGCCCCCGCGCAGCCATCGCCCTGGCCGGCACCCTCGTGCTCACCACCCCGTTCCTCCTCCCTCGTCGGGACCGGGCAGCGGATGCACGGTGAAGGTCCCGAACTGATACACCGCCCCGGGCTCCGGTGGCCGGGTCCAGGACAGCGTCGTGAAGGTGTGCAGCCGTCCGCAGGTGAGCGCGAAGCGCGGGAGCCGTACGCCGAACTCGGCCGCGACGGCCGACAGGGCCTCGCGCTCGGCCTCCTGCCAGGGGCGGGCCTCGCCCGGGGACGCGTCCGCGGGCGGTCCGAAGAAGCGGTCGGGGTCAAGCGCGGGCGGTACCGCTCCTCTGCGGCGGGTCGCGGTGCCCTGGACGGTGAAGGCGTACTTCTCCGCACCGTCCTCGCCCACGGACAGGTGGAACAGTCCGGAGAGGTCGCCCCAGACGACCACCGCGCGGCTGCCGCGGGACGCCGGGCCCGCCGGGGAGCGGAACGTCCGCTCGTGGAAGTGCCACGGCTCCACGTCGAAGGCGAAGCTCCAGCCGGGTCCGGCCCGCCCCACGGCAGCCAGGGCACGGTCCTCCCACGGTGTGGCGGACAGGCCGTTCCCGCTCCGGCCCTGACGTGCCCGCCACAGCTCCATCGGCTCGTTCAGGCCGGCCGTGTCGTCGGCGAGCCGGTCGGGCAACTCGGCCGGTTCCACACCCTCCACGAGCACGAACCGGTACCCGCGTCCGGTCGGTTCCCCCTCCGCCAGCCACGCCAGGCCCGGCGGATCGGCATCGGCCGTGGGCGCCGGCGCGGTGCCCGTCTCCCCGCCCCTGGGCGTCGCCAGCAGCTCTCGTCCCCGGTCGGCGGTGAGCAGCGGGCCCAGGAGCGGATCGGCGAGCAGGCCGACCGGGGCGAGGTGATCCGGGCCGAGGGGCCGCCAGCTCGGGAGCGCGGCCCGCAGGGTGCGCCACGCGGCGTCCGTCTCGCCCCACCGTGCCTGCTCGCGGGCCTCGTCCACGGCTCGGCCGAAGGGCCCGTCGACCGTGTAGCGGAAGGTGCCCTGCAGCACCTGCCGCAGGATCTCGTCAGCCGTCGCGCGCGCCGCCTTCGGAACCGTCCGCACGTGGGACTTCCACCCCGCGCCATCGCGCACGTGCTGGGGCGCGAGAACGGGCAGCACCTCCGGCGCGTACAGCGGATCGGCCTTGAGCGGGCCGAAGTCGACGAGGTGGGAGTCCCCCAGCATCCGGCGTATCTGGTCGCGCAGCGCCTTGGCGCGCGGTCTGCCGTACTCCTCCGCCTCCGCCAGAGCCGTGTCCGCCTGCTCGTGGTGCCCGCGCAGCGCGTCCAGCCGGGCGTTGTCGACCGCCCTGTCCAGGGCCTGTGTCGTGCTGTTGGTGAACTCCTCGCCCAGGCGGCTCGCCCTCAGCATGTGGAACTGGCGGTGCATCGCCTCCATGAACGCCCGGAAGGACGCGTGCCGTCGGGGGTGGAAGTCGCCGCTCCAGGTGGCGTGCTCGTACACGGCCCATTCGCCGTCGTCACCCACGTCTCCCGGGTCCATCAGGACGTACGTGGCATCGGACTCCACGTCCAGTTGCAGGGCGCGCTCCCCCATCCCGGCGAGCAGCACCTCCTCCGGCGTGGAGTCCTCGTCCAGCTCCTCCCGCAACCACTCGGCGAGGCCGGACGCGTCCTCGTGCCGGCGGAGGTCCTCGGTGCCGGCGAGCCGCCAGACGAACCCGCCCGCGTGCCGCCACCCGTCGGTCACCTGGAGGAACGCCCGGTAGGACGGCGGCAGTCGGAGACCCAGCCGCTCCTCCAGGGCCGCGATCCGGGCATCCGGCGCCGGAGCGAAGCCCAGCCATCCCGCCCGCCGGGCTTCCTCGTCCGGCTCGCCGCGCGAGTCGTCGGGGCCTAACGCGTCCCCCCACTCCTCGCTCCACCGGACGAGGAAGGGCCGCCAGTCGAACATCGCATCCGTCATGACCGCGATGCTGCCAGCCACCACTGACAACGGCCCTCGCCCAAGGGCAGGATCAGACCGCCCCGGGCACGTCCTCCGTGACGCCGTTCAGCGGGGACGCCGGGTCGGCGCCGTAGGGGCGGGTGATGATTTCCAGGCCGTGGCCGGCCGGGTCGAGGAAGTAGACGCCTCGGCCCCCGTCGTGGCGGTTGATGCGGCGCGGCTGGTTGCCGTGCGGGTCGGCCTGGATGGGGATCCGGGCCTCGACGAGCCGGGCGAGGGCCTCGTCGAACTCTTCCTCGGAGACGAGGAACGCGTAGTGCTGCATGGGAATGTCGGCGTCGATGGTGAGAAAGTCCAGCGTGACGCCGTTGGCGGTCGTCACCGGCAGGAACACTCCGGCCGGAGCCCCGACCTCGAGTCCCAGGATCTCCGCGAGAAAACGAGCGGACTTCTCCCGGTCCCGGGACAGAACGATGGTGTGATTGAACTCGACTGACACTGGTCAATGCCTCCACGGGCATCTCCGCGGCGCCTCCATGCCTCACCCGGCCGGTGACCGGCACGCGAAGCCGCGCCGTGGATCGTAGGCGGAGGCGGCCGGGGGCGTCGAGCGGTTTTCGGCCGCGTCCGGCAGGGTGGCCGAACGCCCCCGATCCCGCCGAGTCCCTGCCGTCCCGGACGACCCTGACAATTGTCAGGGACCGTGTCGCCCCGGGTCTCCCTACATTACTGAGCGTCGGCCACGAGCCGCACCGCCGAACATCAGTTCAGGGGGAAATCGACATGTCCACTCGCATCTTCGCCAGGGCCGCGCTCGTCGGCGCCGGGGCGCTCGCGCTGCTCGGCCCGCTCACCGCGGGAACCGCCGCGGCGTCGGCCGCCGGCCAGGAGGGCGTCGCCCGCGTCAAGGCGGCACCCTACGCGGTCGTGCCGTACGAGAACGTCAACGTCCGCTACGGGCCGGGCACTTCCTACGGCAAGATCACCACGAGCCCGGCGGGCCAGCCTCTCGGCGCCTACTGCTGGACCCGTGGCGAGCGCATCACCGACAACGGCTACAGCAACGACGTCTGGGTGAAGCTCCTGGAGGGCTACGTCAGCGCCGTGTACCTCAAGGGCAACGAGTACGGCGACCTGCCGTCCTCGGCGCGCTGCTGACCCGGACCATGACCACTCCCGACCACATCAACGTCTCACGGGGGACAGACACATGAAGCGAATGATCAGCCGTACCACCATGGGCCTCGCGGCCGTCGCGCTCACCGTCGGCGCGCTCGCCGGCACCGCCCACGCGGCCCCGGCCGCCGCGGCGAACAGCGGCGACCCGACCCTCACCGACGTCTACATCTGGGCGACCAACGTCAACCTGCGCCAGCAGCCGACCACCGACTCCCCGCGTCTCGCGGTCCGTTCGAAGTGGTGGGGGGACGCCGTGTGCCAGACGCAGGGCCAGCGGGTGCACGACCCGGCCGTGGGCACCAACAACTGGTGGACCGCGGTCATGGAGTTCTCGGGCAGCGACATCGCCTGGGTGAACAACCTGTACATCCGGGGCGGCGAGAAGATCGCCGGAGTCCCGGACTGCTGAGGCACCCTCCGCTCCACACGCCTGCGGCGGGTCACCGAGTGATCGGTGACCCGCCGCAGGCTCTTGTCCGTCAGCAGTAGCCCATCGGGCCCATGTCCGTGTAGTAGACGTAGTCGACCTTGACCCACCCGGTGACATTGCCCCGGTGAGCGGTGAGGTAGATCCAGTGGCCGTCGCCGTTCCAGCAGTGCGCGGTGAACGTCTCGCGGAAGTAGCCCTGGCCGTGGATCGTGCCGTCCACCGGCCTGCTGCGGATGTTGACGCCGTCACCGAGGAAGTAGCCGCCCCGGGACTGCACCTGCTGCGTGGACGTGCCCGAGTCGGGCGCCTGTTCCTGGGCGTGGGCGGTGACGGGCGACAGCACCAAGGCCGCGCCGGCCAGGGCGAGACATGCGGCGCGCCGGATGTGTCTGCGCATGACTGACTCCTTCTTGTCGTCCTGTGGGGTGGGGGTGCGGCTCAGAACCAGCCGGCTCAGTACCAGCCGGTCGAGGTCAGGTCGTGGCCGTCACACGAGAGCAGCGCGCGCGAGACACGGCCGTTGAGGTTGTTGCCCATCTGCGTGTAGGCGTAGTTGATGCCGGAGTCGACGGTCTCGGAGACCCATCCGTCGACCCGTGCCGCGCCGCTGTTGGATCGCTGCAGCACGGCCGCGCAGCCGGGCCGGGAACTCTCGATGCGGGCGAAGGAACCGCACTTGTCGGAGTAGAAGTACTTCAGGGCCATGCCTTCGGCGTACTTGGTGGCCCCGATCTGCCGGAACGAGCCCGAGCAGAAGGAGGTGGTGGGGTACTGCCCCTCCATCCCGTAGGCCCCGTAGTTGCCGCCCGAGTACGGAGCGGCCTGGGCGGAGGTGGGGAGGAGCGCCATCACCGCGGCGGCGCTCCCGGCGGCGAGCAGTGTCCTGATCGATCGGCGGCTCATGAGCTCTCTTTCGTTGTCGACGGGTGGTCCGGTCGTGACCGTAAGGGCCGTCACCACATCCCCGACACCTGACACTTATCAGGGTCGAACCCCCAGGTCGTCCCGTTCCGGGGGCTCCCTGACATACGTCAGGACCGCCCGCGCCCCACCTGCTCCTAAGGTGGCGGCGCGGGGGCAGGTCCCGCCGGACAGTCGGGCGACCATGAAGGGCAACCATGCGCACTCTCCTGCGCGGCGCCGCCGCGCTCGCGACCGTCGTCACGATCGTGTCGCTTCCGGGCGGCGCGACGGCGGTTCCCCGGCCGGCCACGGCCGTTCAGGCCGACCGGAGCGCCGAGGCCGTCCGGATCCCGGACGGAGTCACCGCCGGGGTCGCGGTCTTCGACCGCCGCACCGGCACCTTCACCGAACAGGTCGACGAGAGCGCGCGGTTCCGGTCCGCGTCGGTCGTGAAACTGCTGCTGGCCCTGGACTTCCTGTGGGACCGGGGACCCGACTACACCGTCCCCGAGGCCGACCGGGCCCGGCTGGAGCCGATGCTGCGCAGCAGTTGGGACGATGCGGCGGACCACTACTGGTCGAATCGCGGCGGCCCGGCGATCGTCGACCGGATGTCCGACCGGCTCGGTCTGCGCGACACCGCGCCGCCGCCCGCCGGGTACGAGGGCTACTGGGGCTACACCGCCCTGTCGGCCCGCGACACCGTGGCGATCTACCGCTATCTGCTGGACGAGGCACCCGCGCCCGTCCGTGACTTCGTCATGGACAATCTGCGCCGCTCCACGCGCTGCGCCTCGGACCGCTTCGACCAGCATTTCGGCATCGCCGGGTCGTTCGACCGTCCCTGGGCGGTGAAGCAGGGCTGGTCCGGGAAGTACGCGAAGGGGACGTGCGGCGCCTCGGGGACGACGGCAGCGGCAGAGCCGGCCGCCGCACCAGGAGCGAAGGGCGCCGCGGCCGTGGATCTCACCCGTCCCGCGCTGCACACCACGGGCACGGTGGGCGCGGACGACCGGACGATCGTGGCCGTGCTGACGCTGCATCCGGCCGGGACGTCGTACGGGAAGGCCTACACCGACCTCGGCCGGCTGACCCGCTCGCTGAACGTGCCGGGCGGGGTGCGGCCCTCCGGGACCTGGTTCGGCACCTGGGGCGAGTTCGTGAACGTCCGCAGGGGCCCGGCCACCGGCGATGCCCGGGTCACGCAACTCCCGGCCGGGGTCGAGGTGCTGGTGGGCTGTCAGGTCCGGGGCCAGGTGGTCAGCGTGCCGCCCTACACCAACGAGTGGTGGGCCTATCTGCCCCAGTACGGGGGCTACATCTCCAACATCTACATCAGCTCGCCGGACAACCGGCTGCCGAACGTCCCGGAGTGCGGCCCGGCGCGGTCGTGACGGGAACGGGGGACGAGCGGTGGGCGGGGCCCGGACGGGTCCGGCCCACCGCTCGCGCATGCGCGGGGGTCAGCGCTCGTACTCGGCGAGGTAGCGCAGCACCTTGTCCACGTGCGGCCGTACCCGGGCCGGGACGCCGCCCTCCTCGATGACGGTGCGGTCGCTGGTGCGGTAGCCGGCGGCGACCAGCGCGGGGAGGTCCTTCTTCGGCAGCCCGGCCTGTTTGAAGCGCTGGTCGAGCCAGCACACGTACAGGCTCATCGTGGCGATCGCGTCCGGCGGCGACATGTGGTCCTTGTCGCCGTCGCCGTCCCCGTCCACGGCCCAGGCGCGGAACACCGACGGGGTCCACATGGCGATGCCGTACTCCTCGCTCTCCGGGCGGGACGCGGTGGTGTCGAAGCCGCTCTCCGCCTTGATCAGCGCGGCGAGCAGGACGGGCGTGATCTCCTCGTCGGTGCAGCGGTGGGCGGCGCGGGCGATGACGGGGCGCAGCGCCTCCGGTACGTCGGAGTCCGCGGGTATCTCGCCCGGCACCGGTCTTCGCGCGTCGGTGACGGTGGCGGAGACACCGTTGTCACGATCCTCGTCCCGGGTGCCGGCGCCTCCGCCGAGCAGGGCCACCCCGGCGACCGCCCCGGCGGTCAGGACGACGAGCCCGGCCGCGAGGGCCGGCACCAGGCGCCGCCGGCGGAGTCGGCGTGGACGGCCGGTGATGTCCTCGATGCGGGCGGCGATGCCGGACGCGGTGTGCGGGAGGCGGGCGGTGTGGTCCGGTGCCAGGCAGTCGGCGATCAGCCGGCGCAGGTCGTCGCCGAGACCGGCGTCGAGCCGCAGGGGCGCGGTGCCGCGCGCGTAGGTCTGGGCGGCGAGCGAGCGGGCCCGGGCCGTCGCGCCCGCGAAGGGGTGGAGTCCGCCGGTGAGCACCTGGTGGGCGAGGACGCCGAAGGCCCAGATGTCGGCGGTGGGCCGGACGACGGCGCCCTGGGTGCCGGTGCGCTGGGACCACCACTCGGGCGGCAGATGGTCGAGGGTGCCGAGCGGCGGCAGATGGGCGTGGGTGCCGTCGAGTTCGGTGGCCAGCCCGAAGTCGGCCAGCCACACCTGACCGCCGGGGCCCAGCAGGACGTTGGCGGGTTTGAGGTCGCCGTGCACCCAGCCGGCGTCGTGCATATGGGCCAGTCCGGCCGCCACTCCGCGCAGGACGCGATCGGCGCCGTCGATGGGCCGGCCGTTCGCGGCGGCGTCCAGTACGTCCCTCAGGCTCGCCTCGGCACGGTCCATCACCAGCGCGATCGCACCGTCCAGGGCGGGCAGCTCCGGGGCCTCGACCGTGCACACGGCGTGGGTCCGCACGAGGTGGGGGTGGTCGGCCTCCGCGCTGAAGCGGACCTCGCGGGCCACGAGTTCACCGAGCGCGGCGCGCTGGCCGGGGCCCAGGGCACCGGTCGGCAGCACCTTCACCGCCAGGGGTGTGCCGTCGGCGACCGTACGGGCCTCGTACACGGTCCCCCAGCCGCCGGAGCCGATGACCGGGCCGATCTCCCAGCCCTCGATCCGGAACCCCTCGGGGAGGCGGGGGCGAGGCGCCTCCATGTCGTCGTCCCGGAGATCCCGGAGAGCTTGGGGGTCCTGGGAATCCCGGGTGTCTCGGGAATCTCGGGGATCTCGGGGATCCTGTGCGTCGGGTGTCGTCATGCTCCGGCCTCCTGCGGGGTGAGGCGGCCGGCGCTACGGGGCGGCAGCAGACCGAGGTGCTCCTCGCGCACCAGGCCGAAGCGCAGGGCGACCGAGGCGAGGCGGGTGCGCTTGGCGCCGGTGCGGCCGCCGTCGGCTCCGGCCGCGGTCTCCTCGCCCAGGTCCAGGCGCAGTTTGGCGAAGGCGAGATAGTCGATGTGGTAGTTGACGGCCGAGCGGGTCAGGTCCCGGCAGGACTCCAGCGGACGCAGCCGCTCCACGATCTGTCCGACGCCGGGCAGCGCCGAGTCGGCGGGGTCGCGCAGCCGGGGCTCGCACAGGGCCACCAGGACGAGGAAGTACTTCGAGGTGGGGTCCAGGGCGAAGGGGTGCACGGTCTGTTCACCGCCGCCCGGCGAAGACCGCTCGCCCAGGTAGGCGTGCTGGGGTGCGAACACCTTGAAGGCCGCGTTCCCGGACAGGGCCGGGAGCACCACCCGGGAGAACTCGAAGGGCACGGGCGCGCCGAGGCGCCCGGGGGCGACGGTGAGGTACTCGCCGGCTCCCTCCAGGTTCTCCACGACGTAGGACACGCTGCGGCTGAAGTTGGACAGTCGCCAGTAGTCCCCGGCCGCCTCGAGCTGCCCGGCGCGGCGGGAGACGCCGGGGTCGGTCAGGGTGATGCGCACGTCTGTGCCGCCGGGCGTGCCGCGTCCGAAGTCGGCGATGTCCCCGGGGCCCAGGTGGATCAGTTCGGGACTGCCCGTCTCGTCCGCACCCCACTGTGCGGGACCGGGCAACTGCACGATGATCGTTTCCACAACAGGATGTCCCCCGATGCTGACGGCCCCCGATTTGGTCGCGAGGATTGTACGGGCGGATTCCGGTTGCGCAGAGCCGGCGGGGCCGACTCAGTGGGCGGATTCCGGACGTCGTGCGACGAACACGAACTCCCTGCCCGGCCGGTCGGGCGCGTCGCGTACGTCCTCCACCACGAAGCCCTGCGCGGCGAGTTCGGTCTCGACCTCCCGCCGCTCGCGGAAGCGCAGCGTCGATTCCGAGGTCAGCACCTGTCCGTCGGCGGCGAAGGCGTAGACCGATCGGAAGGTCACCAACGGGCCTGACACGTCGAGCAGTTCGATCCAGTGCTCGACGGTGCCGGCACCGGGGACGTCCGTCACGGCGTACGTGGCCTCGCGGTTCCACTCCTCCCAGGCGCGGCGGGCCGGGATCCGGGTCTCGAAGACCAGACGTCTGCCCGGCCGCAGAGCCGACCAGGCCCCGCGCAGGAACGCGCGCCAGTCCTCGGGGTCGGTGATCTCCTGGGCGGCGTTGCCCGTCATCGTGGCGAGGTCGGCGGCCAGAGGCGGGAGGGTCGTCGCATCGCCGTGGATCCACCGCACCCGCTCGCCGCCCGGTTTGCCGCGGGCCACGTCCAGGGACGCCCCGGCGGGATCGACTCCGACGACCCGGATGCCGCGTGCGGCCAGCAGCAGCGCGAACACGCCTGTCCCGCAGCCGATGTCGAGCACCTGACGCGCCCCGAACTCCTCCGTCATGCGCAGATACGGGTCGAGGTCGCCGCGGTCGGGGTCGAGCGGGTCGTAGACCGCGGCGAGCCGCGGATGCCGGAAGCACTCGTCAGCCATGCGCCCGAAGGTACGGAGAGCGGGCCTCGGGCGGCCACCGGATTTCGGCGACCGCCCTGTCGCCACTCAGCCCAGGCAGATGACGAGCAGGCAGAGTTCCTTCGGCTTCGAGTCGGAGTCGGAGTTCGAGCCGGATCCGGAGTCCGAGGGAGCGGTCGGCGTGGGGCTCGCCGAAGGCGGGGGTGTCGTGGGGTCCGCGGGCTGCTGGGTGTCCGCACCGGTGCCGGACGCGGGCGGTGTCGTCCGCTCGGTGGCCTCCGACGTGGCCGCACCGGCGGTGCCGGTGACCGTGTCGACGGTGCTCGGGACGCTGGTCCGCTGCTGCGGGGTCGTCAGCGGCAGCTCGCGGGGCGTGGCGGCCGCGTCCGTCCGGGGGTCCGCCCGTGTGGTGCGGGGCTCCGTGGTCCGGGGCTGCTCGCGGTGCGGGGTCTTGCGGGTCTCCGGCCCCGTGGGCGTGGAACGCGGGGTGTCGCGCTGGGTCGACGTCGGTTCGGTGTACGCCGAGGCCTCTCCCCCGGCGCCGCCCATGGTCGTGTCCTCCGGCGCCGTGGCCGCCTGGACGCCGGGCTTGGCGTCCCCCTTCATGGCGGCGACGGTCAGACCGCCTCCGACGAGCGCGACGGCGGTCGCCACCACGGCCCGGCGCTGGTTCTTCTTCCAGCGGGCCAGCTGACGCCGCCGGGCCGCCCGCCCCTGCTGGGGGGCCTGGTAGTCGTCGGCCGGGGCGGTGTCCGCGCTCCCGTGACCGTCGGACGGCGCCGTGTCCGGGGTCTCGTGGCCACCGGCAGGGTCCGTGACCGGGGCCGCGGCCGGGGTCTCGCGGCCTGCGAACGGCCCGGGGTACGCGAGGTGGAGCTCCCGTGCGCCGGCGCGGTTCTCGTCCCACACGGTCCGGTCGTCCCACACGTTCCCGTCACGCCACGCGGAGGGCGCGGAGGGGTCGATGTCCGGGGCGTAGGCACCGCACCCCGGGCAGACCAGGGCGCCGTTGAGGTGCCGACGGCACGAGGAGCAGTAGTCCATGTGTGGTCTTCCCGATCTGGCTGGCTGGGTCGGCGTGCGCGCCGGCCGCAGCCTGGTCACGTTCGCACGTGGGATCGAGCCGTAACGCTAACGAGACTTTGAAAGGGCCGTGTGCAGCCTGTGTGACACCCCTGCACAGATCCTCTGCACTTCGCGTGTGCCATAAGTGACCCGTGAGTAAAGCCGGATGAGGCTGGGCACACTGCGGCACCCCGCCGTCTCGCCTTGTTTTCCCGCGAGTTGGCGCACAACCCTTTGGACGGCCTGCGGGTCACACCATGCAGGAGCAACCACCTCGAAGAGTTGCAAGGGGGAAATATGAGATTCACCCGTTCCGTCCTGGCCGTGTCCGCGGTCGCGGCGCTGTCGATGGGGACCATGACCGCCCTGGCGTCGCCCGCCTCCGCCGCGCCCAACACCACCCCGCAGAAGGTCTGCGGCAGCGGCTACAAGACCGTGAACTCGGCGCCCGTCGGCTCGCTCGGCACGATCTACCTCACGTACAACGCGTCCAACGGGCACAACTGCGTCACGACCATCCGCAACAACCCGGGGACGGCCGTGGACATGTCCGCGTACGTCTGGGTCCCCGACACCGAGGAAGGCGACTCGGACGCGGGGCTCTTCAAGTCGTACGCCGGACCGTCCTACGTCCGCGGCAAGGGTCACTGCGTCGACTGGGGCGGCAGCATCTCCAACGTGTACGTCCAGGTGGTCGGCTCCAACTGCGGCTCCCTGAAGGAACACCGGACCACCTTCACCCGCTGACCCCCCTCCAGCCGGGTCACCACTCCCCTGCCGCGCGCGTGCGCGGGGGACCGTGGTGGCCCGGTTCTTCGCGTGGGGCCCAGCGGGCTCAGGCGCGGGACGTGAGGATGCTGAGCACGTTGGCGACCACGATGGCCGCGATGGCCGCCGCCTCGGTCCAGCCCAGGTTCTGGCCGAGGACGATCCAGCCGACCACGGCGGCCAGCACGGGGTTGACGCTCATGAAGAGCCCGAAGACCTGGGCCGGGACGCGGCGCAGGGTCAGGAGGTCCGCCAGGTACGGGACGGCCGAGGACAGGACTCCGGCCACCAGGGCGTAGGCGACGGATCCCGCGGTCGGCGGACGGTGGGCGACGAGGACGATCCCGACCGGCAGGAACATCAGGGCGGAGACCCCGGCCGCCGCGGCCGATCCCTGCACTCCGGGGGTGCGCCGGCCGACGGTGCGGTTGAGCAGGATGTACGACGCCCAGCAGACGGCGGCCAGCAGCCCGAGGCCCATGCCCAGGTAGTCGGTGGAGGGCTGCGGACGCATCAGGGTGACGACTCCGGCCGCCGCGATCAGCGCGCAGCACGCGTCCACGCGGCGCCGCGAGGCGGCGAGGGCGATGCTCAGGGGCCCGAGGAACTCCAGCGTCACCGCGAGGCCGAGGCCGATGCGGTCGATGGCGCTGTACAGGGACAGGTTCATCGTCCCGAACACCAGGGCCAGCAGCAGCACCGGCCACCACTGCCGCTTGGTGAAGGAGCGCAGCCGGGGGCGGCCCACGGCCAGCAGGACGATCGCGGCGACGTACTGGCGTACGGCGACGACACCGATCGGTCCGAGGACGGGGAAGGCCAGGGACCCGATCGCGGCGCCGGTCTGATTGGACAGACCGCTGCCGACCATGGTCACCACACCGGCCAGGCGTTGTCCGGCGGGGTGCGGGGCGCCGAGGTCCGGGGTGGAGGGGGCCGCGAGAGTTTCCTGCGCGGGGGCCGGCGTCGGTGCGGAGGCTGCGTCCATGGCCCGATCCTGAGACGGCACGGGGCTTGCGCAAAATGCATCCGCGACCGCATCTATACGCTGGAGTCATGGATGTGGAGCTGCGGCAGTTGCGCTGTCTCGTCGCGATCGTCGACGAGGGCAGTTTCACCGACGCCGCCATCGCGCTCGGGGTCTCCCAGGCGGCTGTGTCCCGCACGCTGGCCTCCCTCGAACGCGCCCTCGGGGTAAGGCTGTTGCGGCGGACCTCCCGTGAGGTGAGTCCGACCGGAGCGGGGCTGCGCGTGCTCGGGCATGCCCGGCGGGTGCTCGCCGAGGTGGACGATCTGGTCCAGGAGGCCACCTCGGGCCATGCCACCCTGCGGGTCGGCTACGCCTGGTCGGCCCTGGGCCGCCACACGCTGGCCTTTCAGCGCCGCTGGGCCGAGACCCGCCCGGAGACGGAGCTGCGGCTCATCCGCGTCAACTCCGCCACCGCCGGGCTCGCGGAGGGGGCCTGCGACCTGGCCGTGGTCCGCAGACCGCTGGAGGACCGCCGCTTCGACTCCGCCATCGTGGGCCTGGAGCGGCGCCTGTGCGCGATGGCGTCCGACGACCCCTTGGCCCGGCGCCGCTCCGTGCGGCTCGCCGACATCGGCGGACGCACGCTGCTGATCGACCGGCGGACCGGCACCACCACGACCCAGCTCTGGCCGGCGGACTCCCGTCCGGCGACCCAGGCCACCCACGACGTCGACGACTGGCTGACCTCGATCTCGCTGGGCCGCTGTGTGGGCATGACGGCCGAGTCGACCGCGCACCAGTACCCGCGCCCCGGCATCGTCTACCGGCCGGTGCGCGACGCCGAGCCGATCGCGGTGCGCCTCGCCTGGTGGCGGGACGAGCCGCATCCCGCCGCCCAGGCCGCGCTCGAACTGCTCACGACGCTGTACGGCACGGGCTGATCCCGCCTGCCTCAGTGCCCCAGCCCGGCGCCTCCGTCGACCGGGACGACGGCGCCGCGCACATATCCGGCACCGGCCAGGAACGCCACCGCGTCGGCGACCTCTTCGGGGCGTGCGAGGCGCCCGGCCGGGGTCCGGCGCAGCAGGTCCTCGCGCTGCCGGTCGGTGAGGGCGCGGCTCATGTCCGACTCGGTGAGGCCGGGCGCCACCACATTGCAGGTGATGTCCCGGGGGCCGAGTTCGTGCGTCAGCGACCGGGCGAATCCGACCAGCCCGGCCTTGGCCGCCGCGTAGTTGGTCTGCCCGGGGGCGCCGTGCAGCGCGGCCGTGGAGGAGACCAGCACGATACGGCCGTGGCCCTCGCGGAGCATGCCGCGCACGGCTCGCCGGGCGGCCCGGAAGGCCCCCGTGAGGTTGGTGTCGATGACGGAGGTGAAGTCGGCGTCGCTCATCCGCACCAGCAGACGGTCGTTGGCGACGCCCGCGCCCGCGACCAGGACGGTGACCGGCCCGTGGGCCGCCTCGGCCTCCGTGAAGGCGCGGTCCACCTGTTGGCTGTCCGTCACATCGCACCGTACGGCGAGGAAGCCCTCCGAAGCGGGCGGCTCCGCGCCTCTGTAGGTCACCGCCACCCGGTCTCCCGCCGCCGCGAAGCGGCGGGCTATGGCCAGTCCGATCCCCCTGTTTCCCCCGGTGACGAAGACCGAACGGGTCGTTGCCTGAGCGGGCATGGCGTCCCTCTCCTGTCCTGCTCCCGTGCCGTGGTCGCTCACGTGGACTCCACCGGTTCGTCCCGTGCCTCTCGTTCCGGGGCATCGCCCGGTCGCGGCGCCCTGGTCCGCAGACCCACGACGGCCACCGCGCATCCGACGAAGGCCAATGCGGCGACGGCGAGGGTGGCGGCGTACATCGCGTCGAGGAAGGCCCGGTCCGCCGTGGCCGCCAGTTCGGGCAGACGCAGGGAACCGGCCAGTGAGCGGGCCGCCTCGGCGGAGGCCCTGGCCTGTTCCTCGGCGGCCGGGGACAACCCCTGTGCGATGCCGGGCAGTTCGGCGTCCGCCATCCGCTGCCGGTACACGCCGGAGAGGATCGAACCGGCCATCGCCACCCCGAGCGTGCCGCCGACCTGCCGGGTGACGCTGTTGACGGCCGAGCCGGCGCCCGCGAGATGCGGGGGCACCCCGCTCATCATCGCGGCCGTGACCGGCGTCCCGACCAGGCCCATCCCGAAGCCCTGGATCCACAGCAGCGCGACGACGACTCCGATCGGGGTCCGCCCGTCGAGCCAGGCGTAGGCGAGGTAGGTGGCGGCCGTGGCCAGGACACCGGCCGCGACCGTCCAACGCGCCGACAGCAGCCTGCTCAGCCCGGGGGACGCCTGGCTGCCCAGGACGATACCGACCGCGGCGGCGATCATCACGGTGCCGGCCTCGGCGGGGGTCAGCCCTCGGGGCCCCTGGAGGTAGAAGGCCGCGTAGAACAGGTGCCCGGCCAGTGCCATGAACGCGATCAGCAGCACCACGCTCCCGGCCGTGAACCCGGGCTGCCGGAAGAGCCGCAGGTCCAGGCTGGGCGCCGGGGACCTGCGCTGACCGGCCACGAAAGCGCAGAGCAGGGCGCCGCCCAGGGCCAGCGGGAGGAGGACGTGCGGCCCGTACCAGGCCTGTCCGTCGCCGGCTTCGATGATCCCGTAGACCACGCCGCCGAGCCCGAGCACCGACAGGGCGAGCCCCGGGAGGTCGAGCGGTCTGCGCCGGGGACTCTTCAACTCGGGTACGACGGCCGCGACTCCGGCCAGGCACAGGGCGACGATCGGCACGTTGACCAGGAACACCGACCCCCACCAGAAGTTGCTGAGCAGCGCTCCGCCCACCACCGGGCCGACGGCCACGCCCAGGCCGCTGGAGGAGCTCCAGATCGCGATCGCCCGGGTGCGTTTCGCCTCCGGGGTGCTCTGCACGATCACCGACAGGGTCGCCGGCATCAGCAGCGCACTGCCGGCGCCCATGAACGCGCGTGCCACGACCAGCCACGCAGGGCTCCCCGCGAACGCCCCGGCGGCGGAGGCCGTGCCGAACAGCGCGAGTCCGGCGAGGAGGGTGGCGCGGGGGCCGAACCGGTCGGCCAGCGCGCCGCCCGCGAAAAGGCCCCCGGCGAAGACCAGGGTGTAGGCGCTCGCCACCCACTCCAGTTCGGCGGGCGTCGCGCCCAGGCCCTCGGCCGGGTCGGCCAGGGTGGTGACGGCGACGTTGAGGATCGAGGTGTCCAGCCAGATCAGCATCTGGGCGCAGACCACGACCAGGAGGACGGCCCCCGGTCGCGACGGGGCACCCGCCGACTCGCCGGGCCCGGTCATCGCGTCCCCAGTCCGTCGCGCCAGCTCGGCCGCAGCGGCTTCCAGCCCAGCGTCGTACGCGCCCGGTCGTTGGACGCGCCGCGCGCCGCGGTGAGTTGATGGGCCGTGAACCAGCCGAGCAGCCGGGGCGCCATCGCCGCCGGAACCGTGCGCGGGGCGGGGGCGCCCAGCGCGCGGGCGTAGTGCGGCAGCCAGTCGGCGGCCGGGGCCGGTTCGTCGTCCGTGATGTGGAGGACCCCGGTGGCCTCCGACTCGACGGCCGCCACGGTCGCTGTCACGGCGTCCTCCACGTGCAGGAACGAGGTGATCCCCGACCCGCCCTCGGGCAGCGGGAGTTTCCCGGCCAGCACCCGCTGCCCCGTCCCGCCGGTCTGGGCGTACGCGGTGCCGGGGCCGTACAGGGTGCCGTACCTGAGGACCAGGCCGCTCAGGCCCGCAGCGCTCGACACCTGCCGTTCCAGCTCGGCGACGGCCCGTACGGTGGCGGCCCAGCCGGGGTCCGGGGCGTCCACGTACAAGGGTGCGTCCTCGTCGAGGACCGGGTCCCCGGCCGGGGCCGCGGCGAAGGCGATGGACTGCGCGACCAGCCGTCGGGCACCGGCCGCCCGGGCCGCCTCGACCAGGTGGGCGGTGCCCTCGGTGCGCAGCCGCGCGGTCCGCGCGAAGGCGCCCGCGGGATCGTCGCGCAGCAGCCGCAGCGCGGTCATCTGGTGCACGACCACGTCGGGCCGGGCGGCCTCGACCGCCGTCAGCAGGGACACGCGGTCGAGGGCGTCGGCGACCACCGTCTCGTCCGCGTCCGGGGCCCGGGAAGTGTCCCGTACCAGCGCGCTCACCTGGTGTCCCCGCGCCCGCAGCGCGCCCACCAGCGGATGTCCGATCACTCCGGAAGCACCAGCTACCAGTACCCGCACCGCTCAGCCCTCCGTACCCGGGGCGACCCGCATCAGCAGGCGGCACGCCTTGTCTCCGTCGCGCAGACAGCTCTCGGCCCGGTTCTCGGTCAGGGTCACGCCGAGCCCTTCGGACCAGCCCGCGTGGATGTCGGTGCAGGGGCACCGGTAGCCCTCCAGCGAACCGGCCATCCGCACCATGGTGATGGCGAAGTTCCGCCGCAGGGTGAGCACGATCAGGTCGTCCTCCTCGACCTCCGTGGAGGCGTTGCGCAGTTCCGGCGGGAACATGCGGTCACCGCACTCGTCGTAGCGGCGGCGCAGTTCCTCCAGGTCCTTTCCGGTGTCGCCGCTGTCGGGCAGCGGGCCCGACCGGCGGGCGACGCGCTGCCCGACGTGCACGGCCACCTTGCGCATCGCCTCCGCGTTGATCTCGTTCGCGGCCTCCTGCCCGAAGCGCCCGGCCACGCCCTGGTACCAGTGGGCGTCGTGCTGCCACCACAGCCGGTACGCGTCCACGGTCTGCGCGCGGTGGTTGGTCCCCTCGTCCCTCACTCCTGCCCCCTGGTGGCGAACCGGTCGCGCATCACGCGTTTGAGGACCTTGCCCGTGGCGCCCTTGGGCACCTCGTCGGGTTCCATCCGCAGGGCCCGGGCCACCAGGGGGAACCCGGCGGCCGACAGGACCGCGTTGACCCGCTCGGTCCATACCTCGCCGTCGCCGGCCGGGGCGTCGTCGTCCGCGAGCTGGAGCAGCGCGTACGCCTCGGCTTCTCCCCCGCCGTCCCAGTCGGCCCGGACGCCCTCGGGGGCGACCCCGACGATCGTGCAGTCGGCCAGTTCGGGCAGCTCCCGCAGGAGCAGTTCCTCGGTCCGGGTGCTGAACAGGATCCCCTCGCGGGTCCGGATCGCGTCCGGTGCCCGGTCGAGGTGGTAGAAGTTGCCGTCCTCGTCCTGGTGAGCGAGGTCCCCGGTGAGCCAGTAGCCGCCCAGCCGCAGCCGGTTCCAGGTCAGCGAGTCGTTCCAGTAACCGGGCGTCAGCGTCGGCGACTTCAGGCCGAGGCGGCCGATCCGCCCCGGCGGCAGCGGGGTGCCGTCCTCGGCGAGCACGGCGGCCTCGGCGAAACTGATCGGCTTGCCGACGCAGCGCGAGTAGGCCGTGGTGTCCTTGGTGTGCCGGTTGTGGAAGACGGAGTAGCCCGCTTCGGACGAGCCGAGCCCGTCCACGAAGACGGAGCCCTCGACCCTCGTACGCCGCAGATCGTGCCCGATCCTCACGTGGCCGCCGTACCGCACCAGGGCCCGGATGTGCGCCTCGTGGGCCGCGTCTCCGGTGTTGAACCACACCTGGACACTGTTCAGTTGACGGATCGACAGATCTTGTACGGCCATCTCGCCGAAGGTCCCGGCGAAGGCCAGCACGGTGGTCGGCCGGAACTCCTCGATGGCGTCCAGGACATCGGTGCCGCGTCGACTGGAGAGCAGCTTGATGTCCGTGCGGAGCAACAGGCAGTACAGCAGGGTCGCCACCATGGCGTTGTGCGCGCCCGGCAGCCCCACCAGGGTGCGCTCCATGTCGGTCCCGGTGGAGTAGCGCAGCCGGTGCAACTGCGCGTACATCAGCGTCCGGTGGGTGTGCGGAACGCCCTTGGGCATGCCGGTGGTTCCGGACGAGTGCGAGATGAGCACCGGGTCGGTGGGGTCGTGCCGGTACGGGTACGACGACGGCAGGGACGCGCGGTCCCCGGGCCGGATGTCGGCGGCGGTGACGCAGAATCCGAGCCCCGATCCCGACAGCACCGCGTGGTGCTCCGGGTCCGTGAAAGCGCCCACCGACCCCTGTCCGCGTACGTACTCCCGGGCGGTCTCCGGGGCCAGGTTGCCGTTGACGAACGAGGGGATCGCGCCGAGGGAGGTCAGCGCCAGGAAGTTCACCGCGAACTCGGTGCTGGAGTGGGAGTGCACGGCGACCGGGTCGCGGGGCCGCACTCCCCGGGCGGCGTACCAGCCCGCGTAGGTCTCGGCGGCCTCGATCAACTGCCCGAGCGTCAGCACCCGCGGGCGGCTGCCGTCCGGTGCCTGCCAGGTGCCGTCCGTCCGCAGCACCGGCTCGTCGAGCGGGCGGCCGTACGCCGTCAGCCGCTCCAGGATGTTGCCGGCGCCCAGTTCGGTGTCGGAGCAGATCCGGGCGCGCTCCTGCCTACTGATGAGCATGGGTCCGTGCCTCCTTCCTTGCCTCGGAGTGGGTGGCCGCCAGATCGAAGAGGCCCTGGATGCTTCCGGGGCAGGCGGCGGGTCCGGTAGCCGAGTCGGGCATCTCGTCCGCCCGAACCGGGACGGGAACCCCGGCGCCGGGACGGGTGAGCAGCAGCGCCGCTGCCCTGCCGGCGTTCGCGGGGCGGCCCGCCAACGGATGCTCGCCGACGGCCAGTTCCCGGTACACGGCGGCCGTCCGCTCACCACCACCCAGCTCCACACCCAGCACCAGCACCCGGTCCAGCTCCGGGTCCTCCAGCAGGAGATCCGCCATGGCCAGCAGTTCGGTCAGCGCGTCGTCGAGGGTGGAGAGGCTGAACATCTGCCCGGTGATCCCGAACTCCCGGCTCAGATGGCCCAGTACGGAGTTGGGGGTGGCCTGCATGAACAAGAGCGGGTTGTGGACCCGCCCGGCGACCATCCGGCTGCTGGCCAGATCCGCGGTGGTCGTGTCGCCCAGCAGGGCGGCCAGCGCCACGGCGGTGCGGGGGCCGCCGCCCCCGGGCGGTTCGGCCAGGCACCGCCCGGCGACCTCGTAGGCCAGCGGGCTGAACGCCGACTCCACGAAGCCGGGCAGCCTCGGCAGCGCGATGTCGTCCGGGTGCCCGGTGCCGTACGTCGCGGTGGCGCTCGCGAGGACGCCGAGGTGGGTTCGCGGTACGGGCTTGTCCGTCGTCACGGCCGCTCCAGCACGAGTGCGGTGTTGGCGCCCCCGAAGGCGGCGTTGATGGTGAGGGCCCGGCGCGGGTCGGCCCGGCGCGGCCGGTTCGGCACGTAGTCGAGGTCGCAGTCCGGGTCGGGCCGGGTGAACCCGGCGGTCGGCGGCAGCACACCGTCCGTCAACGCCAGCATCGTGATGACGAACTCCACGATGCCCGCCGCCTCCAGGAGGTGCCCGGTGGTGCTCTTGGTCGAGCTCACCGGGATCGACTCCGCCCGCTCCGCGAGGGCGGTTCGCAGCCCCCGGGTCTCGGCGCCGTCGTTGTACTTGGTGCCGGTGCCGTGGGCGTTGACATAGCCGAGGGCCGCTCCGTCCGGGTCGCCGGCCAGCCGCAGCGCCTGCCGTGTGGCCTGGGCGAGGCCGGCCCCCTCCGGGTGCGGCTGGGCGATGTGGTGGGCGTCCGTCGCCGCGCCCCAGCCCGGCACCGACGCCAGCGGCCGGGCCCCGCGCCGTCGGGCGTGCCCGGCGGACTCCAGTACGACGGCCGCGACTCCGTCGCCGAGCAGCAGCCCGCTGCGGTCGGCGCTGAACGGGCGCACCATGCCGTCGCGGGACAGGGCCCGGCCGGAGTCGAACTTGCCGAAGGTCTCCTCCTCCACGAGGTATCCGCCCGCGCAGACCGCCACGTCGATCCGGCCGGAGGAGATCAGTCGGCAGGCGTGGATGATCGCGGCGGCGGAGGCGACACAGGCGTTGGTGAAGGTGAGCCGGGGCCCGGTCAGGCCGAGATGCCCGGCCAGCAACTCGGCGAGCCGTGCGGGAACGGCGTCGGCGAACCGCGCCGCGACTCCCTCGGGCTCGGCACCGGGGTCGCCCGCGAGCAGGACGCCCGCGCCCCCGGCGCCGTTCAGCGCCCCATCCACCTTCCGGCCCACGCCCTCACCGGCAGCACCGTTCCGGACAACGCCCCCGTTCCGGCCCGCGTCCGTTCCCGGCCCAGGCCCCGACGCGACCTCCTCCGCCCGGCCCCGCCAGTACCGCGTGACACTCGTATGGTCGCCGGCGACGCCGAGCAGGGTCGCCGCATCCGTGCCCGGGCCGAGACCGGCCATGTCGAGGGCTTCGGTCCCGCAGGAGGCGAGTGCGTGGCGCAGCGCCCAGTCCTCGACCGCGTCGGGTCCGTCCGGGGCGGCGGCGGCCATCGGCGTCCGGTACGGGCCGGTGTCGAACCGTGTGGTGGGACGGAACGCGGGGATCCCCGCGAAGACCCCGCTCCGCAGGGCATCGGCCCCCGTTCCGAACGCGGTGCGTACACCGAAGCCGGTGATCGTCACATCACCGCTCATCCCGGCCTCCCCCTTCCGCCCGGCCGGTCTGTGCCGCGCGCAGATAGCCGGTGAGCCGCCGCAGTGAGGTCAGCCCGGCGATGTCCTCGTCGGTGGGCTCGACGACCAGGCCGTACCGCTCCTCCACGACGTGGAGCAGCCACACCAGCCCGAGGGAGTCCAGCACCAGTTCGGCGTCCTCGCCGAGGTCGTCGGGCAGCCCGGGGAAGACCTTGCGGTCCGACAGCAACTGCCGGACGCTGTCGGTGGTGATGGGGGGCGTCGAGGCTTCCGTGCTCATGCCCGCGCACCGCGTCGGACGACCTCGGCGACGAGTCCGCCGAGCGTGAGGGAGGCCAGCGGCTCGATGTCGGTGTCCGGGATCTCCACGCCGAACCGGGACTCCAGCCGCATCGTGAGCTCGATCAGGCTGAGTGAGTCGACGTCCAGCCCGCCGACGGTCACCGGGCTCTCGTCGGTGATGCCCTCACGGCTGGTCAGGATGTTCATCTCGTCGATCACCGCGGTCAGGACGAACTCGCGGATCTCGTCTTCCAGGGTCGATGTGCTCATGGTCGACAGAACTCCAGTGAGAGGTACCGGTGGGGGAATCGGGGGGGGGGAATCGCGCGGAAGATGTTCGGGCGGCCCGGGCGGCCTACGGCGTACCGCTCGCCGCCGCCTGCAACGCCGCCGCCTGGCGCAGCAGCTTCCCGTTGGACGTACGCGGCAGGGTCTCCAGCAGCCGGATCACCCGCGGCAGCTTGTAGTCGGCCAGCCGCTCCCGGCACCACCGCAGCAGTTCCTCGGCGGACGGGGGCTCGGCACCGGCGGCCACGGCGACATACGCCTCGGTCACGCCCTCGTGGACCAGGACCGCCTGCTCGACCGCCGGGTGCTCGCGGAGCACCTGCTCGACCTCGGTGAGGTCCACTTTCAGACCGCCGATCACGACGAGCGAGTCGGCCCGGCCGTGCACGCTGACCGCCCCTGTGTCGTCCACGGTGGCCCGGTCCCGGGTGTGCAGCCAGCCGTCCGCGTACTGCGTACCGCCCGAGTCGAAGAGATACGGGGACTCGGCCAGCGCCACGTCCAGCTCGCCCCGGTACTGCCGTACCACCACGCCCGGCGCGGCCCGGCCGACCGAGGGTCGCACCGCGCCGCCGACGTCGATGGCGACGATGCCGGTCTCGGTGGTGCCGTAGGCCTCGCCGACCGGGACGCCGTACCGTTCCGTGAACCGCTCGGCCACCCGTGGAGGCATCAGCTCGCCGCCCGACACGGCGATGCGCAGCTCGGGCAGGGCGGGCGGATCGAGGGCGGACGCGAGGAGTTCGAAGTGCATCGGCACTCCGAACAGGGCGGTGATCCGGTGGTCCACCGCGGTCCGCAGGATGTCGCGGGCGGAGACGCGGGGCGCGAACACCACGGAGACACCGGCCGCCAGCGCGTACAGCAGCCCGCCGATCAGCCCGAAGCTGTGGGCTGTCGAACTGAGCAGCAGCAGCCGGTCGCCCTCCCTCGGCATACCGGGGACCGTGGCGAACGCGTCCACCTCGGCGGCGAGCGACCGGACGGTTCGGCCGATCACCTTGGGCCGTCCCGTGGAGCCCGAGCTGAACTGCACCAGCCGGTGCCCGGTGGCTGCCGGGCGGCCGGTCCTGCGGCACTCGGTGGTGATCTCGTACTCGGGCCGGAAGCCGAACGCCGCCCGGACGTTGGAGCCGGCGCCGACCAGGAACTGCGGCCGGCAGACCGCGCAGAGGGCCTCCACCTCGGCCGGTTTGAGCCGGAAGTCGAGGAGGAGCACCTGCGCGCCCAGGCGCCACAGCGCGAGCAGCACCTCCACCTGGGTGAAGCTGGGCGGTGTCCGCAGGCCCACGGTGCTGGCCGGGCCGATGCCGTATCCGGCGAACACGGCGGCCTGTTTGGCCACCCGCTCACGTAACTCCGCGCGGTTGATTGTGTTCTGTCGGTGCGTCAGGAATGGGAGCCCGTCGTCCCGGGCGTCGAACAGCCGCTGGACGAGGGAGCCCATCGAGTCGGGCGGGTCTGTCGCGCGTTCGCCCATGAGGCCTCAGACCTCCTTGCAGAACTCGCCGATGGGCAGGCCGACATGGCGCTTGTCCGTGGCCAGATAGCCGAGCAGTTCGTCACCGGTGCGCAGTTCGGTGACATTGAGGACCTTCCCGCCCGGGCCGAGCACCCGTACGTGCCAGTCGTCCTGCACGGTCAGGCTGACCAGCCGTCCGTCCTCGGCGTGGGTGCGGATCTCCAGCAGCGGCCGGGACTCCAGCTTGGCGCGGCCGACCACGACCCGCCGGGTACGGCCGTCGGCGCCGACCGCCAGCAGGACGCTGCCGGAGCCCACCTCGCTGAGGTAGTTGGTGCGGTTGTCCGGTCCGAGCGTGTACGAGTGCAGGGCCCCGGCGTTGACCCGGAACGGCCGGGTCGGCATGTACGGCAGCGGGTGGGTCTCGCTGCAGCACAGGACGAAGCCGGAGGAGTACGAGCCGACGAGGATGCCCTCGTCCTCCTCGAAGTGGGAGCAGGTGTCCACGCACACCCGGTCGCCGAGTCCGACGTGCCGGATGCTCTCCACGGTCAGCGTGGACAGCTCCAGTTGGAGCGTGCCGGCCTGCAGCAGCCGGGCCAGTGCGAACACCTCGTCGGCGCTGCGGGGCGTGAAGAGGATGCCGTCCGAGCCGCGTTCGAGGACGTCGAAGACGATCGCCGCCTCCTCCAGGCCGTCGACGACGGTCACCAGCTTGCCGTCGGCGGACTCGGCCGCGGCGAGCACGATCTCCAGCGGGATCTTGGTCGGGTCGGCGAAGTGGATGACGGTGTACGGCAGTTTCATGGCGCCCGCGCACGAGAGCTGAAGCGTGCGGTCGTCCCGTACGTCGACGATGCCGGCGGCGGGTGTGCCCCCAGTGGCGCGGTTGCCGACGGCGAGGGCATCCAGTTCGTCCTCGGTGCCGAACCTCCGCAGCAGAACGTCGATTCCGGTGCCGGGCGCAGAGCGTGCGGACTCGGTCGGGGAGCTTCCGGGGCCGGACGGGGACCCGGCGTCGGGGGCGCCCTTCCCCTCCTTGGCACCGGGAGCCTTCCCGGCCGTGCCCGTGCCCTTCTCCTCCTTGGCGCCGGGCTTCTTGGTGGCGGTCGGGCTCTGACCCTCGGGCGCCAGTACCCGGGTGACGGTCGGGGGCAGGGTCGCGAGCAGCTCGGCGTCGGCGGCCACCACCCCGGCCATCCGGGCGTGGACGGCCGCGTCCACCACGGCCTGGAGCTGCCGGCCGGGGACTTCCCGCAGATCGATCCATGCGAACCTCATGCGACTCCTGCCACGAACGTCGAGGGGGTGGTCATGCTCATGTCATGCGGGGCATGCGGGGCACCGTCGCCGTGCACGACCGCGGCGAGACGCGCCACCAGCGAGGCGGGTGAGGGGGCCGAGAAGATCCGGCGGCCGACGGCCAGCCCCCGGCAGCCGGTGGCCATCACGGCGGTGCCGTACTCGACGAGGTCGGTGCCGTCCGGCGGACCTCCCGCCGCGAGGACGGGGATGGGACTGCCCGCCACCACCTCCGCCATCCGCTCCACCGGCAGGGCGACGGAGGTCTTCACCATGTCCGCGCCCAGGTCCGCGGCGACGTTGGCCAGGTGCGCGAGCAGGGCGGGATCACGCGGGTCCTCGATCCGGGGGCCGCGGGGGTAGACCATCGCGATCAGCGGCATGCCCCACGCGTCGCAGGAACGGGCCACCGCCCCGAGGTCGGAGAGCTGCCGCGCCTCGGTGTCCGAGCCGATGTTCACATGGACGCTGACCGCGTCCGCGCCGAGCCGCAGGGCCTCCTCGACATCGGCGACCAGCACCTTGGCATGGACGTCGGCGGAGCAGGCCGTACTGGCGCTCAGATGCACCACCAGCGCGCAGTTCTTGAGGATGTCCGGCGCGACGGCGCGGGCACGCCCCTTGTGGACGATGATCCCGTCGGCCCCGCCGTCCACCAGCGCTCGCAGCAGGCCGTCCCACTGGCCGGCGGGGACGATCGGGCCGTCCGAAACGCTGTGATCGAGAGGAACGAGCAGATGCCGGCCGTCACCCGCCGGCGAAAGTCTTCTCAAGCGTAATAACTTGCCGGTTTTCAGCATGGGTAATACGCCTCCCAGCCGGTGGTCGCATAAAGTCCGAAAAACGATGGTCGTAGAACTTTCAAGTTGCGCCGCAGTGAGCATTTACCGCCCGGCATCCGGTTGGCAAGGTGCGATCACCGGTCAATTTTTATGCGAGCCTCGGAATTAATATTGACAGCAACGTGACAGGTGCAGCAGGATTGACGCCCGCCTGAGGTGCTGTTCGTTGCATTTTGTTGCGGATGCCACGTGTAAACGGCCGACAATTCTTCCGCCACTCCCGTCGCCTTGTTCGACAATTCGGACGACCGGATTTCTCCGGCACTCTCCCGGACGGTTCCTTGTCGAATTCGAATTTCCGGCTCTAGGGTGACGTCCCATGCCCGAATCACCGAGAGCGGCCGCGTCCCCACCATCGACGGAGAAAGCCACGGCACGGACCGAGGCCCCGAGGGTCGCGTTCGCGAGCCTCGTCGGCACCACGATCGAGTACTACGACTTCGCCGTGTACGGCACGGCCTCCGCGCTGGTCCTCGGTCCCGCCTTCTTCCCGTCCGGCAACCCCACCGTCTCCTCACTCGCCGCGTTCCTCACCTTCGCCGCGGCGTTCCTGTCCCGTCCCCTCGGCGTCGTCCTGTTCGGGACGATCGGTGACCGGCTCGGCCGAAGACAGGCCCTGGTCGCCTCCCTCTTACTCATGGGCGTCGCCACGGTCGGCGTCGGACTGCTCCCCACGTACGAGACCGCGGGACTCCTCGCTCCCGTCCTGCTGGTGACACTCCGTCTGCTCCAGGGCCTCAGCATGGGCGGCGAGTGGGGAGGGGCCGTGCTGCTCGCCGCCGAGCACGCGCCGCCCGGCCGCCGCGCGCTGTACGCGTCCGTCCCCCAGGCCGGCCCCTCGCTCGGCTTCCTGCTGTCCAGCGCCGTCATCCTGCCCACGCTCCACCTCGCGGGCCGGGACGGCTTCGGCGACTGGGCCTGGCGCATCCCGTTCCTGCTCAGCACCGTGCTCGTCGTGATCGGCCTGTGGGTCCGTACGACGGTCTCCGAATCACCCGTCTTCCGCGAGACGGCCCATCGCACAGCACCGGTCGGGGGCTCGGTCCCCACGTCCCGCTTCCCGCTGGCCACGCTCCTCAAGCGGTACCCCGGACGGCTGCTGCTCGGCACGGGCGCGGCGATCGGCGGTTCCGCCGTCTACTACCTGACGATCGTCTACAGCCTCTCGTACGGCCCGAAGGAACTGGGCATCCCCCAGAACACGATGCTGACCGCCGCGAGCATCGGCGCCGCGGCCGGCATCGCCATCACCCTCCCGGCCGCCAGGCTCTCCGACCGGATCGGCCGCCGCCCGGTGATGCTGACCGGCGCCGTCGGCTGCGTGCTGTGGGCGGTGCCCATGTACGCCTCCCTGAGCTCGCGCGACGCCTGGGTGATCACCGGCGCCTACACGGTCGGCCTCATGCTGCTCGCGCTCATGTTCTCCCCGGTGGCCGCGTTCCTCCCCGAACTGTTCCCCGCCCGGCTGCGCTACAGCGGAGCCTCCGCGGCCTTCATCCTCGCCAACACCCTCGGCGGCGGCTTCGCCCCGCTGGTCGCCACCTGGCTGAACAGCCGGTGGGATTCCCCGCTCGTCCTGGGCTTCTACACCGGCGCCCTCTGCCTCCTCAGCCTGCTGTGTCTGCTGGCCCTTCCGGAGACTCGCGACCAGGACTTCGACGCCTGACGGTCGGGATCCGCACCCATCCGGGCGAGAAGGTGTCCGCAGGAGGGGGCTTCTTCGGCCGCGTCGCGCAAGCCGGTCAGCGGCACGGCATTCATAGCTGCGGAAGTTCCGCGCATCGGTCGCGAAAGCGATGTTTGTGGCGGCCGATGAAGGTCACCTGGCCTGGACGGGACCGACAGGCTCCGGGCGCGGGCAGCGTGCCTGGTGCGCCGCTGCTCCGTACGACGAAAGGCAGACTCATGACGGAGACCCCACCTTTCACCACGACCGATTCCGGCGCCCCGGTGGAGAGCGACGAGCATTCGCTCACCGTGGGCCCCGCCGGTCCGATCCTGCTCCAGGACGCCTATCTGATCGAGCAGATGGCGCAGTTCAACCGGGAGCGGATCCCCGAGCGCCAGCCGCACGCCAAGGGAAGCGGCGCTTTCGGCCACTTCGAGGTGACCCACGACGTCAGCGCCTACACCAAGGCCGCGGTCTTCCAGCCGGGGACACGCACCGACCTGGTCACCCGCTTCTCGACCGTCGCCGGTGAGCGCGGCAGCCCGGACACCTGGCGCGACCCGCGCGGCTTCGCGGTGAAGTTCTACACCAGCGAAGGCAACTACGACATGGTCGGCAACAACACGCCGGTGTTCTTCGTGAAGGACCCGATGAAGTTCCAGCACTTCATCCGCTCCCAGAAGCGCCGCGCCGACAACAACCTGCGCGACCACGACATGCAGTGGGACTTCTGGACGCTTTCGCCCGAGTCCGCCCACCAGGTCACCTGGCTGATGGGCGACCGCGGCATCCCGCGGACCTGGCGCCACATGAACGGCTACACCTCCCACACCTACATGTGGATCAACGCCGCCGGCGAGCGCTTCTGGGTGAAGTACCACTTCAAGACCGACCAGGGCATCGAGTTCTTCACCCAGCACGAGGCCGACCAGATGGCGGCGGCCGACACGGACTACCACACGCGTGATCTGTTCGAGCACATCCGCGACGGCGACTTCCCGAGCTGGACCCTGCATGTGCAGGTGATGCCGTACGAGGAGGCCGCGAGCTACCGCTTCAACCCCTTCGACCTCACCAAGGTGTGGCCGCACAGCGACTACCCGCTGATCCCGGTCGGCCGTATGACGCTCGACCGCAACCCGACCGACAATCACGCGCAGATCGAGCAGGCGGCCTTCCAGCCCAACAACCTCGTCCCCGGCATCGGCCCCAGCCCGGACCGCATGCTGCTGGCCCGGCTGTTCTCCTACGCGGACGCGCACCGCCACCGGATCGGCGGCAACTACCAGCAGCTTCCGGTGAACGCCCCCGTCGTGGACGTCCACACCTACTCCAAGGACGGGGCGATGGCGTACCGCAACACCACCGACCCGGTGTACGCCCCCAACTCCAAGGGCGGCCCCGCGGCCGCCACCGCGCGCTACTCCCCGCCCAGCTGGGAGGCCGACGGCTCCATCACCCGCGCGGCCTACGTCAACCATCCCGAGGACGACGACTGGGGCCAGCCCGGCACCATGGTGCGCGAGGTCCTGGACGACGCCGCGCGCGACCGGCTGGTCGACAACGTCGTCGGCCACCTCCTCAACGGCGTCTCGGAACCCGTCCTCAAGCGGGCCTTCGAGTACTGGTCGAAGATCGACAAGACCCTCGGCGACCGCATCGAGCAGGGTGTGCGCGCGAAGGCGGACGAGAAGGACCCCAAAGCCGCCGACCAGGGCAATCCCGCACGGAGCGGCATGCAGGCCAAAGCCTGAGGGATCAGGCCCCACGGTGGGCTTCCACCGCCCGGCACCGCCGGGCGGTGGAAGCCCACCGACCTGTGCGCGGCGGACGAAGTGGCCGTCAGCGGGCTGTCACAGGAACCGGCGAAGGGGCTGGACGGCGGCCTCGCGGGCGCGCTGGAGAAGGGAACGCCGCTTCCAGCGACCCCTCCGGATCGCCTCGGCGACCGCCCTGTCGGCCTCGAAGTGCGCGTCCAGGGTCGCGGTGAACTCCGCGTCCAGGACGGCGAGCATGACCTCCTCGTCGTGGTCGAGGGAGCGCCGGTTGAAGTTGGTCGACCCGATGAGGGCCGCCGTGCGGTCCACGGTGATGACCTTGGCGTGCATCATCGTCGGTTGGTACTGGTAGATGCGCACCCCGCAGGCGAGCAGGTCGTCGTAGTAGTGCTGTCCGGCCAACTGGCAGACGCGCTTGTCGGTGTGCGGCCCGGGCAGCAGGATCTCCACCTCCACACCACGCCGTGCCGCCGCGCACAGGAGTTCGATGAAGTAGGCGTCCGGGGAGAAGTAGGCGGTGGCCAGCCGGAAACGCTCCTCGGCGGATTCGATCATGACCCGGATCAGGGTCTGCATGTCCTGCCAGCCGAAGCTGGCGGAGCCGCGCACCACCTGCACCACCGCGTCGCCCTGGGGGCGGTGGCCGGTGAACCGGTCGCGGTCGTCGAAGAGTTCGTCGTGGCACTCGGCCCAGTTCTGTGCGAACGCCGCCGCGACGCCGTCCACGGCGGGTCCCCGCACCTGGACGTGGGTGTCCCGCCATTCCCGCGGGTTGCGGGCGTCGCCGCACCATTCCTCGGCGATGCCCACGCCACCGGTGAAGGCCACCTGCTCGTCCACGACCAGCACCTTGCGGTGGCAGCGGTGGTTCTGCTTGAGCGGCGACAGATGCGCGGGCTTGCGGAACCACGCCACCTGGACGCCCACCCGCTCCATCTCCGCCAGCAGTTCGCTGTCGATGAGCCGGCTGCCGAAGCCGTCCAGCAGCAGCCGCACCCGCACCCCGGCCCGGGCTCGCTCCGCCAGGGCGTGCGCGAAGTCGCGGGCGATGTCGCCCTTCCAGTACACGAACGTCATCATGTCCACCGTGTGCTCGGCGGAGCGGATGGCGTCGAGCATGGCCGGGAAGATCTCGTCCCCGTTGCGCAGGGGGAGCAGCGCGTTGCCCTCGGTCGCCGCGACGCCGATCAGACGCTCCAGACGTCGCCGTATCCGCTCGGCACGCTCCTTCGCGGGTCCGGCGCCCGCCGGCTCGGCGGTCGAGACCGGCGGCCCCTCCTGGACACTCGTCATGCCCTCTTCCCTCCCGGCGAACCCGCCCCTGTGCCCGTCGGCGCGCGCCGACGTAGCTCCGGTTGCCCTGTTCGTCGTCGCGCATGCCCGCCTCTTCCGTCGGCGGGTTCGCGCATGGCCCCGCCGCCCTGGGGCAATCGGCAGACACGTCTCACAGTGAGGAGTTCAGCATGATGATCGTCGGCATCGTCGCCGTGTGCGTCGTTCTCGCGGTTCTCGCGTTCCTCGTGCCGCGCCTGTCCCACCATCCGCAGCGCGGCACCCAGCGCACGCTCGGAGCCGGGTCACGGGCCGGCGGGAAGGCCCCCGGCATCCTGGGCCGCGCTCTCAGCAAGCCCTTCCGCAGCAGTTCCAAGGCTGTCGGCCGCAGCGGTGCGGCCGGCCGACGGGCCCGTGGCCGCATGCCGTTCTGACCGGCGCGGCGGCCCTCACCCTCGCCTGGACGGACGGCACTGACCGCGCATCGATTCCGATATCGGACCAGAATGGTCGAAAGATACGCCGATCCGCGGAGGCGTGGCGATGCGCGGAAACGCCGAGAACGACGAGGGCTCCGTCGACGACTACGAGGAATACGAGGAGTACGACGACGAGCACGGTGACGGACTCGACGCCGGGGACGGTGACGAGTACGCCGATGCCGAGGCCTACGACGAGGAGGACGCCGCCGGGGAGAGCCCCGATGTCTACCTCGACGTTCCGGTCCTGAAGGTCGACGAGATCGACCTGGATGTCGAGGACCTGCGGGCGCATGTCTCGCTCCAGGCCGAGGTGCTGGATCTACTCAAACTCAACGTCGGCGCCGACGTCGCCCTCGGCCGGGTGCACCTGGGCATCTCGGGCGTCGAGGCCCAGGCCCAGCTCAAGGTGCGGCTCCACAACGTCGCGAAGATCATCGACCGGGTGCTCACCACGCTCGACCGCAACCCGGAGCTCCTGCACGAGCTGGCGCGTGGGGTCGGGTCCGCTGTGCGGGAGGTGGGCCAGGGCGCCGGGACGGCCGTGCGGGAGGTCGGGCAGGGCGCAGGTGGCGCCGTCCAGGAGGTGGGTCAGGGCGCCGGAGCCGCCGTCCAAGACGTGGGGCGCGGCGCCGGAGCTGCCGTTCAGGACGTGGGGCAGGGCGTCGGCTCCGTGGCTCAGGACGTCGGACAGGGGGCCGGTAAGGCCGTTCAGGACGTGGGGGCTGGTGCCGGGCGCGCGGTGGAGGACGTCGGCCAGGAGACGAGCCGGGCCGTCGGAAACGCCGGCGAGGTGGTGAGCGGCACCGCCGAAAGCGTGGCCGGACAGGCCGCGGGTGTGACCGAAGCGGCGGGCGACACCGTACGGGACGGCGGCCGGGCCGCCCGAGGCGCTGCGGAGACGGCGAACGCCGCCGCCGGGGGCGACGAGCCGGCCGAGCCGCGCGCGGCGCGCAAGGCCGACCGGAGCCAAGAAGGCACCCGCACGCGCCGGGTACGCGGAGAGGACGGGAAGCTGCCCGCGCGGCCCAGTCGCCGCCGGTCCGCCCGGAAGTCCGAGGAGCCGCCCTGAACGCCGGGAGCGGGAACCGGGAGCCCGGAGGGAGACATCGCGTTCCGGTCGACGGTCCACGCCGAACGGCTCCGCTTCACCGAGGAGCCCAGGACAGCCGTCCGCTTCCCCGGCACCGGCGAGCGGAGGTCGACGAGCCACAGCGACCGCACCCACCTGCCTGACCCGGTCACCCCCGGCCAGGACTACCAGGACGTCACGGTCACCTACCGCCTCGCGACCCGGCTCACCACCGGCCCTCGGCGTTCGTGCCGGTGAGGGCCCGGTCCGCCCGGAGGACCGGCTGCGCCCTCGCGGCCGCCTCGCCCGTGTGAGCAGGGCGAGGCGGCACCGGGAGGTCAGGGCAGCAGGACGGCCTTGCCCCGGTTGCGGTGGGCTTCCAGGTCGGCGTGCGCGGTGGCCGCCTGCTCGAGCGGGTAGGTCCGCCAGACGGGCAGGGTGAGCGTGCCGGCGGCGGCCGACCGGACCAGCTGCGGCAGAGCGTCCTCCGCCTGGTCGGCGCCGCCGGCGCTGAAGCGGACGCCGTGCTGCGCGGCGGACATGTCGGCGATGGTGATGACGTGCGCGCTGTCGCCGGTCAGGGCGACGGAGTCGGCGAGGACGCCGGCGCCGGAGGCGTCGAAGACGTAGTCGACCCCTTGGGGCGCGGCGGCTTCCACCCGCTGTACCCAGCCGTCGCCGTAGCGCACGGCGGTGGCTCCGAGCGCGGTGACCCGCTCGATGTCGTGCTCGCCGGCCGTCGCGATGACGGTGACGCCGCGGGCGACGGCCAATTGCACCGCGATCACGCCCACGCTGCCGCCGGCCCCGTGGACCAGCAGAGTCTGTCCCTCGCCCACGCCCAGTTGGCCGAGGACACGGGACGCGGTCCGGCCGACAGTCACCAGCGATGCGGCGACCTCCCAGGACAGCGCCGCGGGCTTGGCGACCGGCCGCTCCAGCAGCGCGTACTCGCTGTAGCCGCCGCCCGCGGTGGCGCCCAGGACCTCATCGCCGACCGCCGCGTCGGCTCCCTCGCCGACCGCGTCGACGACACCGGCCGCGTCCAGCCCGAGGATCACGGGGAAGGGCGCTGGGCCGGCGCCGGCCATCAGGCCGGAGCGGATCTTCATGTCGAGCGGGTTCACGGAGGCGGCTCGCGTCCGGATCCGGACCTGGCCCGGGCCGGGCTCGGGCACGGTGACCTCCGACAGACGCAGCACCTCGGGCGCGCCGTACTCGGAGATGGTGATCGCTTTGGACATCAGAAACTCCCAGGTAGGGGCGGAGTCGGCGGGGCCGCCGCTCAGGCGGTGAGGGTGGGGTAGTCGGTGTAGCCGCGGTGGTCGCCGCCGTAGAAGCTGGACTTGTCCGGGTCGTTGAACGGACCGCCGGCGGCGAGACGCCGGGGCAGGTCGGGGTTGGCGAGGAACAGCGCCCCGTAGGCCACCATGTCCGCGCTGCCGTCCTCGATCAGCTTCAGCGCCTCGGGGCCGGTGGTGTCGGGGTAGGTGAACGGGTTGAGGACGAACGTGCCGGTCCAGGTCTTGCGCAGCCGCGAGGTCAGCTCGGAGTCAGGGCCCTCCATCAGGTGCAGATAGGCAAGGTCCAGACCGGAGATCCGGTCCAGCAGGGCCCCGTAGACCTCGCCCGGGTTGTCCTCGGCGATGTCGTTGTACCGGTTGCCGGGCGAGATCCGCAGACCGACTCGCCGCCCGCCGATCGCCTCGGCGACGGCCGTGACGACCTCGACGGCGAACCGGATCCGGCCCTCGGCGCCGCCGCCCCAGGCGTCGGTGCGCAGGTTGGTGTTGTCCGCGAGGAACTGGTGGATCAGGTACCCGTTGGCACCGTGGATCTCCACACCGTCGAAACCGGCCTCGACGGCGTTGCGAGCCGCGTGCGCGAAGTCGGCGACGGTCTGCAGGATCTCGTCTTCGCTCAGCTCCTTCGGCGTGACGAAGTCCTGCGGCCCCTGGTGGGTGTAGACGCGCCCCTGGGCGGCGACCGCCGAGGGCCCCATCGGCGTCAGGCCGTCGGGCAGCAGGCTCGGGTGACCGATGCGGCCGGTGTGCATGAGCTGGGCGAAGATCACGCCGCCCTCGCGGTGTACGGCGTCGGTCACCGTCCGCCAGGCCCGTACCTGTCCGGGGGTGTGCAGACCGGGGGTGTCGGGGTAGCCCTGGCCGACCGCCGAGGGCTGGACGCCCTCGGTGACGATCAGCCCGGCGGCGGCGCGCTGCGCGTAGTAGGTCGCCATCAGCTCGGTCGGCTCGGCGCCGGGGCCGTAGGCGCGGCTGCGGGTCATGGGCGCCATCACGACGCGGTTCGTCAGGCGCGTGCCGCCCAGGTCGATCGGGTCGAAAGCAGTGGTCATGGGTCGTTCCCTCGGGATGGGTGTGCTGTGCGGGCTGGACGCGCCGTGGCGCGTCGCCAGCCGTTTCCTGTCTGAACAAGTAAATCACTTGTCCGAACAGGAAATTCCCTCGGCCCGTCCCCCGGGGATCGGAAGTGAGGTGGATAACACCCATCTAGCTGGGCGTATGTGCGACTCGACAGACGAAGCTCCGGCGGGCACCCCGGCGGAAGTTAGAATCCATCCTGTTCAAACAGGAGAGTGAGGGAGAGATGGCGGAGTCCACACCTGACGCCGGGCCGGTTTCCGGGGTGACGGAACAGGAAGCGACCGTGCCGGTCCCCGGCGCGGCCAGCGGCGGACCGATCAGCCACGCGATCTTCCGGCTGGCCCGGCTGCACCGCATGCTCGCGGGACACCTGCTGCGGCGGATCGGCCTGCACCCGGGCCAGGAGCTGGTCATGATGCACCTCTGGGAGCTCGGCCCCCAGCGTCAGATCGACCTGGTGCGCCTGATGGACTCCGACGCCGCCACCATGACCCGCACCGTCCGCCGCCTCGAACAGGCCGGCTTCGTGCGCCGCCGCCCCTCACCCACCGACAAGCGCGCCTCGCTCATCGAACCGACAGCGGCCAGCCACGCCCTGCGCCGGGAGGTGGAGCGGGTCTGGAGCCGGCTCGAGGACATCTCCACCGCGGGGCTCTCGGGCGACGAGTGCACCGACGCCCTCGCCACCCTGGAGCGCCTGGAGCAGAACCTCGTACGAGCCGCCACCCAGGCCACGGAGCGGGACCCGGAGTAGTCCGGAGGGGTGCGGGTCAGACCCAGGAGGCCACCGGCACGAACGAACTGTCCTGCCGGAACTGGTCTGTTCCGTTCGAGCGTTCCACGCGGAGCTGGTAGGCGTAGTGGCGCAGGTAGTGCCCCGGGTAGTTGTACGACTCGAAGCGGACGGAGCCCGACGCCGTGCCGGTCCGCAGGACGAACGTGGCGTCCTTGGCGAAGGTGCTCGTGCCGTCGTTCGGGTCGAAGCGGGCGCGGAAGTCCCAGTGGCGCAGGTAGTTGCCGGCCGCGTCGCGGAAGGAGCAGCCGTTCGCGTCGGCGAGGCCCGCGACGACCGTGAAGGTGGCGGCCTGCTTCTCGGCGGTGGTGCTGGAGCCGCTGACCACGGGGAGGTTGAGGAGCGCCGACTGCTGCTGCCAGTAGCGGGTGGAGTAGTTGGCCGACCGGAAGGAGCGGGTGACGTTCCGGGCCAGTGTCGGGCCGCCCGCGACCGTCTCCTTGACCACGGTGAAGTGCCGTGCGGTTCCGGAGATCGCGGGCAGTGCGGCCGGTGCCGACCAGGTGGCGAAGGTGTCGTGGCTGTCGCTGTAGTAGTAGGTGCCGTCGCCGTAGCCGTCGAAGAAGATCCGCCAGCCTCCGTTGTCCAGTTGCACCAGCGCGGGGCCCTCGCGGTAGCTGCCCCAGCCCGCCCAGTCGCCGGTCCGGCGGATCGTGTAGGGGCCGGTGAGGTTCGTGGCGGTGGCGTACTCGATGTACTTCGTCGTCTCGTTCTTCGGGAAGGCGTGGTAGGTCGAGCCGATCTTCACGATGAACGTGTCGATGTGGTTGGCACCGATGCCGGAGAGCGCCACCGGTGAACTCCACGCCGTGAGGGCGGAGTTCGTGGCCCTCAGCCGGTACGGCGTGAAGATCCACTCGTCGTTCGTGGTGGAGCAGGACACGATGACGTTGACGCTGCCGTCGCTGTCGACGAACCACTCGGGCGCCCAGGCGCGGGAGAGGTTCGCGACGGGGACCGTGTAGTCGTACAGGAACGTCCAGTTGGCGCGGTCGGAGCTGCGGGCGAAGCCGATGGTGGTGCTGGTGTCCTGCCAAGTTCGCGTGGTGTAGGTGACGTAGTAGAAGCCGTCGGTGTGTCTGAGGACGCTCGCGTCGCGGATCCGGCCCGCCGGTGGTGTGTAGGCGGAGGAGCGCAGCAGCCGGAAGTCGGTGGCGTCGTCCGACTGGTAGACGTTGACCGTGCCGTCATCGCTGTTGAGGAACGGCACGATCGTGTAGCGGGTGGCCGAGCCGTTCGGGGGTGCGGCGGCCAGGGCGCTGCCGAGCAGTCCGGGGGTCTCGCCGAGCAGCAGCGCCGAGGCGGGCAGGGCGGCCGCGGCGCGCAGCAGGGTACGGCGGGACGGGGCGGCGGGACGGGGAGTCATGTGCGGCTCGCTCTCGACGCAGGGGGTCGAAATACCGAACAGGGTTCGGAAAGTCGGTCAGAAGGTAGAGCTGAGGCAGAAGTGCGTCAATGGTTTTGTACGAGAGCCGCTGAGCCCCGAAGGGATCGGTGAACATCCACTTCCCTCGCCCCCGTTCCGTCACCGGCCATCGGACGTTACCGTTCGGTAGACCGCTCGCTCCCGGAGGTGTCCGCATGACGCTCGACCGCGCCGCAGGCCTGGCGGAGACCGCCCGCGCGCTGGCCGCCGGGGAGGTGACGTCCCGCGCCCTGGTGGAACTCACACTGGCGCGGATCGAGGCGACACAGGGCAGCCTCAACGCCTTCCGGATCGTCCGGGCCGAGGCCGCGCTCGCCGAGGCGGAGGCCGCCGACCGGGAGCTGGCCTCGGGAGCGCGCAAGCCGCTGCTGGGCGTCCCGGTGGCGGTGAAGGACGACATGGACGTGGCCGGCGAGCCGACCGCCTTCGGCTGCTGCGGGGAGTTCCCGCCGGTCGCCGAGGACGGTGAGGCCGTACGGCGGCTGCGCGCGGCCGGGGCCGTGATCGTCGGCAAGACCAACACCTGCGAGTTCGGGCAGTGGCCCTTCACCGAGGGGCCCGCCTTCGGCGCGACCCGCAACCCGTGGAGCACGGAGCACACGCCCGGCGGATCGTCCGGGGGATCGGCCGCCGCGGTCGCCGCCGGGCTGGTACCCGCCGCGCTCGGCTCGGACGGCGCCGGCTCGGTGCGGATCCCGGCCGCGTGGACCCATCTGGTCGGCATCAAGCCGCAGCGCGGCCGGGTCTCCACCTGGCCGCGCGGTGAGTCCTTCCAGGGCATCACCGTCAACGGCACCCTGGCCCGCACGGTCGCCGACGCGGCCCTGCTGCTGGACGCGGCGAGCGGCAATCACGCGCTGGACCCGCACCGGCCACGGCCCGTCGACGCGTCGGCGGCCGTCGGCCGCGACCCCGGGCGGCTGCGGATCGCGCTCTCGCTCAAGCCGCCGTTCACGGCGGTGCCCGCCCGGCTGCTGCCCGAGGTGCGGACCCGGATCGTCGAACTCGCGGAGCGACTCGCCGCGTTGGGGCACACGGTCGAGGAGGCGGACCCGCCGTACGGGCAGATCGGGCTGACCTTCGTGCCGCGCGCGACGGCCGGGATCGCCGAGCGGGTGGGCGAGGCGCCCTTCCCGGCGCTGCTGGACCGGCGCACCCGGGACGCGGCCAGGCTGGGCCGGCTGCTGGGCGGGGCCCCGCTGCGGGCGGCCCGGCGGGCGGAGACCGTCCTGCACCGCCGTATCGGAGGGTTCTTCACCTCGTACGACGTGGTCCTCGCGCCGACGACCGCCGCTCCCCCGCCCCGGATCGGCGCCCTGCTCGAACTCAGCGGATTCGCCACCGACCGCGCGATGATCGCCGCCTGTCCGTACGCCTGGCCGTGGAACGTGCTGGGCTGGCCGGGCGTCAATGTGCCCGCCGGGTTCACGCCCGACGGCCTGCCCGTCGGGGCGCAGTTGCTGGGGCCGGCCGACAGCGAGCCGCTGCTGCTGCAGGTGGCGGCCCAGTTGGAGGCGGAGCTGCGCTGGTACGAGAAGTGGCCCTCGCCGCCGGTCACGGCACGTTCCGCTGCCGCCTGAGCGACCGTACGCTGTCTGGCATGGCGGACGCGTCGATGGTCGGGCTCATGGGGCGGGTCACCGGAACGATCGGGCCCGGGCTGGTCGGCGAGGTGATCGTCCGGGTGCGCGGCGGCGCCGAGCACTTCCTCGCCCACCCCGTCTCTCCGGCGGACCGCATCGAGCCGGGCACGGTCGTGACGGTGGTCGAGTACCTGCCGCCGAGAACCGTCTACGTCGCGGCGGCGTACGACAGTTGAGCCCGCTGCGACGCAGGTGAGAGCCGTACGCGTCAAGCTTTGGACAAGGATGTGCGGGCGTCTGTACCCGGGGCCCGCGCAGGAGCACACTCCCCTTCGTTCGGTGCCGAGAGGGCACCATGCAGAGGGGGCGAATGCCGATGGTCGTCGGCGTCGTGGCGGGGGCGGCGGTTGTCGCTGTCGCCGTTCTGATCGGTCTGTTCAAGCTCATGTGGCGGGTCGCCGAACCCAACGAGGCACTGATCATCTCGGGGTCCAAGCACCGTACGGAGGGCATCGAGGAGGGGATGGGGTTCCGCATCGTCACCGGGCGCGGCACGCTCGTGATGCCCGGGGTGCAGGCGGTGCGCAAGCTCTCGCTGGACCTGAACGAGACGGAACTCCAGGTGGACTGCGTGACCCACCAGGGCATCCCGCTCAAGGTGCGGGGCGTGGTCATCTTCAAGGTGGGCGACGACTTCGTGTCGATCGCGAACGCGGCCCGCCGCTTCCTCGACCAGCAGAAGCTGATGTCGGAGCGGGTGCACAACGTGTTCGCCGGTCATCTGCGGTCCATCGTGGGCGGGTTGACGGTCGAGGACATGATCCGGGACCGGGAGAAGCTCACCGGTCAGACGCGGGCCGCGTGCGGCACGGAGATGGAGAAGCTGGGGCTGATCGTGGACTCACTGCAGATCCACGAGATCGAGGACCCGACCGGGTACATCCGGAATCTGGCCATGCCGCACGCGGCGGCCGTGCAGCGGGACGCCCGGATCGCGCAGGCGGAGGCGAACCGGCTGGCCACCGAGGCCGAGCAGCAGTCGTTCGCCCGGATGGCGGAAGCCACCCGGGACAGCGAGATCCTCCAGGCCGGCTACCAGGCCGAGCGCGACAAGGCCGCCGCCAAGGCCCGGCAGGCAGGTCCGCTCGCCGAGGCCGGGGCGAGGCAGGAGGTCGTCGTCCAGGAGACACGGGTGGCGGAGCTGGAGGCGCACCGCCGCGAGCAGCAGCTCCAGGCCGATGTCCGCAAGCCCGCCGACGCGGCGGCCTACGAGACACGCACCCTGGCCGAGGCGGAGCGCGACGCGCGGATCTCGGGGGCCGAGGCCCAGGCGAAGGAGACGGAGCTGGCGGCCGCCGCCGAGGCGACCCGGGTCAAGACGGCCGCGGGTGCCGAGGCCGAGGCGACCAAGGCGCGGGGCGAGGCGGCCGCGCAGGCCACCCGGGCGACCGGTGAGGCCGAGGCGGCGGCCGCGCAGGCCAGGGGGCTGGCCGCGGCCGAGGCCGCCAAGGCGAAGGGGCTCGCGGAGGCCCAGGCCATCAAGGCCCGTGCCGCCGCCCTCGCCGAGAACCAGGAGGCCGTCGTCGCCCAGCAACTCGCCGAGAACTGGCCGGAGATCGTCAAGGCGGGCGCGTCCGCGTTCGGCAACGTCGACAACATGGTGGTCCTCAACGGCGCCGACGGCATGGCGGACATGCTCGCCAAGGCCCTCACCATGGGCGGCACGGGTCTTGGCCTGGCCCGCCAGTTGCTCGCGTCGATGGACCGGAACGGGCAGGCGCCACAGGGCACCTCACCCCTCAACGGGCAGGCCCAGAAAGTACCGGTGGACGACAAGTGACCCGCCGGGTGTGACCACGGGGGGCAGCCTCTAGGGTGCCCCCGTGACCCTGTTTACCGATGAGAACGCCCCGGGCCGCCACGGCCCCTCCGCCACCGTCCAGGCCGACCCGCGCGAGGTGGGCCGGGTCCGCACGGAGTACTCCCCCGCGCACGACGGCGACCCGGACCCCGGGGAGATCGTCTGGACGTGGGTGCCCTTCGAGGAGAACGACGGGCGCGGCAAGGACCGCCCGGTGCTCGTCGTCGCCCGCGAGGCCGGCGGCACCTTCCTCGCCGTGCAGTTGTCCAGCCGGGAGCACGACGGCGACCGGGAGTGGGTGCCGATAGGCAGCGGGCCGTGGGACCGGTCGGGCCGGTTCTCGTGGGTCGGCGTGGACCGGGTGCTGCGCCTGCACGAGGACGGGATGCGCCGGGAGGCCTGCGCGGTGGACCGAATGCGGTTCAACCGGGTCAGGCGCCGGCTGCAGGAACGCTACGGCTGGACCTGAGAGGCCTTACCGCGGGAACACACCCGGTGAGACCTGAAAGGTCTTCTCGAAGGCGCCCAGCACCGCGCGCTCCCGGGTCCGGTCCAGGATCCCGAACGCCACGTGCTCGAAGGTCTCCGCGAACCGTCCGCCGGGCTCCAGCAGCGCCCGGAACGCCCCCGCCACCTGGGCCGGGTCGTTGCGGAACACCCCGCAGCCCCAGGCGCCCAGCACCAGCCGGCGGTAGCCGTGGGCGGCGGCCGTCTCCAGGACCCGTTCGGCCCGGACGGCCAGGGCCCGCGGCAGTTCGGGGGCCCGCTCGGGTGCCGTGCGCAGCACCACGCCCGCGTTGGGCGCGGGCGAGGTCAGGAAGCCCGCGGTGTAGGGCTCGTCCAGCAGCTCGCCCCGGTCGTCACGGAAGACGGGCACGGCCGGTGAGTGGATGACACGGTCCGTGTAGAACGGGTCGCGGTGGGCGCGGTGATGGTCGTAGTAGGCACGGGCCCGGAGCAGGCAGGTGTACAGCGCGGACGCCCGGCACAGGGCCTCTTCCTGGGCCTGGGCGCCGTTCAGGTAGCCGCCGCCGGGATTGCGGGCGGAGGCGAAGTTCAGCACGGCCACCTCCCCGCCGAGCCTGCGGGCGGCCTCCAGGCTGCTCTCGCCGGTGACCTCGATCAGCGTCTTCGTCTGCGTCCGGCTCACCCGAACGGAGGGCACCGGCACCGGTTCCGGCCCGTACAGGCGTGTGCCCTCGCGCGCGGCCCGCAGTTCCCCGGCGATGGACACCTCGCGGCCGTTCGGCGCCCGATAGACGCCCGCCTCCACGATCTGCTCGGTCTGCCGCGCGATACCGCGCAGGCGCGCGCTCACGGCGCCACCCCCGTACGCGCCGTGACCGCGCGTCCCGCGGTCTTCTTTGTCGTGCTCACGCAGGCATCGTGCGTGATGCCCGCTCCGTGGCGCAACGGAGTTTCCGTCGCCGGGGAACGCCGGGGAAAGCCCGGGGAAACGTCCGGTTGACCCCGACGACCGGCCCGGAACGCCCTGTTTTGCCCCCTTGTGCCGAGCGACGTGAAGGTCTTGGCTGGGACGAGTGATCCCCGGCCCGGGCCGCCGAGAGCCCGGACCGATGGCATGGTGGAATCTCAGGAGGATCCCGACATGTCCGATTCCCCTAGTGCATCGGCGAGTGGCTGTACCGAGCCACCCACCGCACTGTCCGCCGCAGACGTCGAGGCCTTGGTGCGCGGCATCTGCTTCAAGACCGGCCCGCCACGCCGCCTCGGGGTCGAGGTGGAATGGCTCGTCCACGAGCTGCGCGCACCGCAGCTCCCCGTCACACCCGAACGACTCGAAGCGGCCTACGCCGCAGTGCGGAACCTGCCTCTGAGGTCGGCGCTCACCGTGGAGCCCGGCGGCCAGCTGGAGCTGAGCTCGCCCCCCGCCGACTCGCTGACGGAGTGCATCGGTACAGTCTCCGCCGACCTCGACGCCGTCCGCACGGTCCTGCGCGAGGAGGACCTCGCCCTCGTCGGCCTCGGCCACGATCCCTGGCACGAACCCCGCCGGTTCCTGCGCGAACCGCGCTACGACGCCATGGAGCGCTGCCTGGACCGCACGGGCCCCTCCGGCCGCGCCATGATGTGCACCTCCGCCTCCGTACAGGTGTGCCTCGACGCCGGTCATGAGGAGCCCGGCCCGCTCGGCCTGGTGCGGCGCTGGTGGCTGGCCCATCATCTGGGCCCGGTCCTGGTGGCCGCGTTCGCCAGTTCCCCGCTCGCCGTTCACCGGCCGACCGGCTGGATGTCCACCCGGCAGCTGCTGTGGACGCGGATCGGCGCCGGCCGGGCGGGAGCACCGCCGCTGGACACCGACCCGCGCGGCGCCTGGGCCCGGCATGTGCTGGACTCCCCCGTGATGTGCGTCCGGCAGAACGGCGGGCCCTGGGACGTCCCCGAGGGGCTCACCTTCCGGGAGTGGATCCGGACGGGGGTGCCGAGACCGCCCACGCGTGAGGACCTCGACTACCACGTCACGACGCTGTTCCCGCCGGTCAGGCCGCGCGGCCACCTGGAACTGCGCATGATCGACGCGCAGCCGGGGGACGACGGCTGGATCGTGCCGCTCGCCGTGACCGCGGCGCTGTTCGACGACCCGGAGGCCGCGGAGACCGCCTACCGGGCCGTGAAGCCGCTGGCCGAGCGGACGCTGGGACTGCCCGCGCCGCACAACCCGCTGTGGCTCGACGCGGCCCGCAGCGGGCTGGCCGACGCCGAACTGCGCGAGGTGGCCGTCACGTGCTTCACGACCGCGCTGGACGCCCTGCCCCGGCTCGGCGCCGCGCCCGAGGTCATGGAGGCCGTCTCGGCCCATCTGGACCGCTATGTCGTCCGGGGCCGCTGCCCCGCCGACGACCTGCTCGACCGACAGCGCGCCACCGACGGTCGCGCCCACGGGAAGGACTTCCGCCCATGACCGACACCGATCCCGCCGTCGACATCGACACCGTCGACCCCGAGATGCTCCGCGAGCGCGCGGTCGCCTCGCTGGTGGTCGCCCGCGAGCGCACCACGCTGCTGACGAGCTGTGTCGAGGAGCCCGACCTGACCGCGCAGCACTCGCCGCTGATGTCGCCGCTGGTGTGGGACCTGGCGCACATCGGCAACCAGGAGGAGCAGTGGCTGCTGCGGGCCGTCGCCGGGCAGGACGCGATACGCCCCGAGATAGACAGCCTCTACGACGCCTTCGAGCACCCGCGGGCCGAGCGGCCGAAGCTGCCCCTGCTGTCGCCCGGGGAGGCGCGCACCTACGCGGCCGACGTCCGGGGCCGGGCCCTGGACGTGCTGGAGGGGGCCGCGTTCCACGGGACGCGGCTGACGGAGGCCGGGTTCGCCTTCGGGATGATCGCGCAGCACGAACAGCAGCACGACGAGACCATGCTGATCACACATCAGCTGCGCAGGGGCCCGCAGGCCCTGACCGCGCCCGACCCGGAGCCGGCGCCACTGTTCACCGGCCCGTCCGAAGTCCTGGTCCCGGGCGGCCCGTTCACGATGGGCACCTCCGGCGAGCCGTGGGCCCTGGACAACGAACGCCCGGCGCACCGGCGCGAGGTCGCGCCGTTCCACATCGACACCACGCCGGTGACGAACGGCGCGTACCAGGCGTTCATCGAGGACGGCGGCTACGACGACCAGCGCTGGTGGACCGCGGACGGCTGGACCCACATCCGCCGGAACTCCATCGCCCACCCGCTGTACTGGCGGCGGGACGGCAGGCAGTGGCTGCGCCGGCGCTTCGGCCTCACCGAGGTCGTACCGCGCGACGAGCCGGTGCTGCACGTGTGCTGGTACGAGGCCGACGCCTACGCCCGCTGGGCCGGACGCCGGCTGCCCACAGAGGCCGAGTGGGAGAAGGCGGCCCGGTACGACCCGGCCGGTGACCGTTCCATGCGCTACCCGTGGGGCGACGCCGACCCGGGGCCCGAGCACGCCAACCTCGGGCAGCGGCATCTGCGTCCGGCACCGGCCGGGAGCTATCCGGCCGGCGAGTCCCCGCTCGGCGTACGGCAGTTGATCGGCGATGTGTGGGAGTGGACGTCGAGCGAGTTCCTGCCCTACCCGGGGTTCAAGGCGTTCCCGTACAAGGAGTACTCGGAGGTCTTCTTCGGGTCCGGCTACAAGGTGCTGCGCGGCGGTGCCTTCGCGGTGGACGCGGTGGCCTGCCGGGGCACGTTCCGCAACTGGGACCATCCGATCCGGCGGCAGATCTTCTCCGGGTTCCGCACGGCCCGCTCGGAGGAGGTCTGATGTGCCGCCATGTGGCGTACGTGGGGCCGCGTGAGCCGCTCGGGCGGCTCCTGGTGGATCCTTCGCACGGCCTGTACCGGCAGTCCTGGGCGCCCCGGCGGCAGCGGTACGGGACGGTCAACGCCGACGGTTTCGGCGTCGGCTGGTACGCCGAGGGCGATCCGGTGCCGGCCCGCTACCGCCGGGCCGGGCCGATCTGGGCGGACCTGTCCTTCGCCGATCTCGCCCGGGTGGTGACGACTAACGCGCTGCTCGCGGCGGTGCGGGACGCGACCCTGTCGGGCGCGGACGCGGAGGCCGCGGCGGCGCCGTTCGCCGCGGGGACCTGGCTGTTCAGCCACAACGGCGCGGTCAAGGGCTGGCCCGGTTCGCTCGCGCCGGTGTCCCGGAGCCTGCCGCCCGAGGACCTGCTGTCGCTGGAGGCCCGCAACGACTCGGCGCTCGTGTGGGCGCTGGTGCTGGCCCGGCTGCGCGGCGGTGACGAGGAGGGCCAGGCGCTGGCCGACACGGTCCTGGAGGTCGCCGCCGCGGCCCCCGGCTCCCGGCTCAACCTCCTGATGCACAACGGCGACACCATCACCGCGACCGCCTGGGGCGACACCCTCTGGTACCTCACCCGGCCGGGCGGCGGCACGGTCGTGGCCTCCGAGCCCTACGACGACGATCCGCACTGGCAGGAGGTCCCCGACCGCACCCTCCTCGCGGCGAGCGGCACGGACGTGCTGCTCACCCCGTTGAAGGAGCCGGCCGACGCCCTCGTCCCCGCATCCCCGAAGGAGCCCCGTACGTGAGCCCGTTCCGCCTCACCCGCCATCTGCCCGAGGACGCCACGGACGCCGCGCTGCGCGCCGATGTCCACCGGGGCCTGACCGGCACCCCCAAGACACTGCCGCCGAAGTGGTTCTACGACGCGCACGGCAGCGACCTGTTCGAGAAGATCACCGAACTGCCCGAGTACTACCCGACGCGCGCCGAGCGGGAGATCCTGCTCGCGCGCTCCGGCGACATCGCCGCGGCGACCCGGGCCCGCACCCTGGTAGAGCTCGGCTCCGGTTCCTCCGAGAAGACGCGGCATCTGCTCGACGCCCTCACGGAGCTGCACACCTACGTCCCCGTCGACGTCAGCGGCAGCGCCCTCACCCAGGCCGGGCAGGCGCTCGCCGCCGAGCGGCCGGGGCTCGACGTGCACGCGCTGATCGCCGACTTCACGGCGGAGCTGACGCTGCCGGACACGCCGGGGCCGCGGCTGGTGGCGTTCCTCGGCGGCACGATCGGCAATCTGCTGCCCGCCGAGCGTGCCGCGTTCCTGGCCACCGTGCGTAGCATGCTCGCCCCGGGCGACGCCCTGCTGATGGGCACGGACCTGGTCAAGGACGAGGAGGTACTGGTCCGGGCGTACGACGACGCGGCCGGGGTGACGGCCGCGTTCAACAAGAACGTGCTGACCGTGATCAACCGTGAGCTCGGCGGCGATTTCGAGCCCGTCGCCTTCGACCATGTGGCCGTCTGGGACGCCGAGCACGAGTGGATCGAGATGCGGCTGCGCTCCCGTACGGCGCAGACGGTCAAGGTGCCGGCCCTCGACCTCGCCGTCGACTTCGCGGCGGGCGAGGAGCTGCGCACCGAGGTGTCGGCGAAGTTCCGGCAGGAGGGTGTGCGGAGCGAACTGTCGGCGGCGGGGCTGGACCTGGCGCACTGGTGGACGGACGGCGCGGGCCGGTTCGCGCTGTCGCTGAGCGTGGCGCGCTGACCTCCCTCGAGCCCCGGGACGGCGGCGGAGCGGGCGGCGACGTCTCGCGCTTCGCCGCCGTGTGGGGCACGGTGGAGTGACTGGAATGCAGCAGAAGAGGAGCAGCGGCATGTCGAACCACACCTACCGGGTCACGGAGATCGTCGGGACCTCGCCCGAGGGCGTCGACGCGGCCATCCGCAACGGCATCGGCCGGGCCTCGCAGACGCTGCGCAACCTGGACTGGTTCGAGGTGACCCAGGTGCGCGGCCAGCTCGAGGACGGGCAGATCGCGCACTGGCAGGTGGGGCTCAAGGTGGGCTTCCGGCTGGAGGAGGGCGAGTAGCCGGGAGCGTTCGCGCTCAGGTCCGTCCTTCCCGCTCCTGCGCTTCCTTCAGCTCGGCGGACCGGGCGGCCCAGTCGGCCCGGACGACCGTGAAGCCCGCGCGCCGGGCGTCCTCGCAGACCAGTTCGTCGTCGTCCACGAGGACGCGGACCTCACGCGTGCGGGCGAGCCGGCGCAGGATCTCCAGCTTGGTGACCCGGGCGGGCCTGCGGTCGCCGTTCGGCCGCATGTGGACGCGTCCTTCGGGCAGTCCCTGCGCGGCCAGCCAGTCGAGTGTGTCGCGGCGGCAGCGCTCGGGCCGGCCGGTGAGATACACGATCTCGCACTCCCGCTCGCTCTCCTGAACCAGCGCGATGCCTTCCGGGAGCGGCGGGTCCTGCGGCGCCGCCGCGAAGAACCCGTCCCAGTCCCGCGGCCTGCGCTCCAGGAACTTCTGCCGATGCGCGGTGTCGGCGAGGGTGTTGTCCAGGTCGAACACGGCCAGCGGCGCCTTGCTGCGATCATCACTCACGCTCCCACCCTAGGCCGTGTCCGCCCGGCGCTTCCCGTGTCCGCCCGGCAACCTTCGCGCGCCGGGCGGCCACTGCTCTGCGACACCCAGCAGGCAGAGGCGGGAGGCCGTATGCGCAACACGAGGATCTGGTCGGCGGCGATGATGACGGGGACGGCGCTGGCCCTGGTGCTGGGCGGCCCGGCGGGGCCGGCCGTCGCCGCGGGCACGACCCTGGTCGTGGCGCCGAACGGGGACGACTCCGCCCCCGGTACGCTCGCCCGGCCGCTGAAGACCATCCAGCGGGCGGTGGACCTGGCGAAGCCCGGCGACAGCATCAGTGTGCGCGGCGGGACGTACGCCCTCACGGACAACATCACCATCGCCGGGTCGGGGACCGCGTCCCAGCCCATCACCCTCACCGCCCACCCGGGCGAGCGGGTGGTCGTCGACGGCGAGCGACTGCCCGCGAGCCACACCCCGGTCGGCGGCGGCATCCCGCGTGCCGAGCGCGGGGCGGTCCACATGGAGGCGTCGCACTGGCGGATCTCGGATCTGGAGATCGTCAACGGCCCGTACGGGGTGTACTGCGACGGCTGCGACGGCAATGTCTTCTCGCGCCTGAGCACGCACGACAACTACGAGTCCGGCTTCCAGCTCCAGGGCGACTCCAGCGACAACCAGATTCTGAACCTGGACAGTTACGGCAACCGCGACCCGCGCAAGAACGGGGAGAGCGCCGACGGCCTGGCCGTCAAGGAGGGCTCCGGCACGGGCAACGTGGTGCGCGGCGCCCGGCTGTGGAACAACGTCGACGACGGCTTCGACGCCTGGGAGTTCGCCTCCCCGGTGACGATCGAGAACACGGTGGCGTACGGCAACGGATTCAACCGCTGGAACTTCCCCGACTTCGCGGGCGACGGCAACGGCTTCAAGCTCGGCGGCGGCAGCCCGGCCCCTGCGGTGGCCCACACCGTGCGCGACAGCGTCTCCTTCAAGAACGCGAAGCACGGCCTCACCGACAACGGCAACCCCGGCTCCCTCGCCCTGAGCCGCAACTCCACGTACGGCAACACCGGTACGGGTTTCGACGCCGACGTCTCGGGCGGAACCGCCCGGCTCACCGGCAACCTCTCCGTCGCGGACCAGCGCGCGGCGGCCGTCGGGGCGAAGACGGTCGCCGACGGCAACTCCTGGAACATCGGCGGCACATGGAACGCCTCCTCGGTGCTGAGCACCGACCCGGGTCCGCTCACCGGCCCCCGGGCGGCGGACGGCTCACTGCCGAAGGCGCCGGCGTTCCTCGTCCCCCGCAACGGCACCGCCGTCGGCGCCCGTTTCTGATCCGGCTCATTTGAGACAGCCTGGCCGGATAAATGGTCCGGACTATTCGCCGGGGATGTGAACGAGCGATGACCACAGATCAATTGACCATCACAGTTGATAGCTCAAGCACAGCACTGACATACTCCCCGTGGCCGTCCCCGCGATTCCGGACTGCGACTTTTCCGGTTTCACGAGCCCCCCCCACAGAGCCCGCACCCCCTCACCGTGTCCGGCGCCCCTCCACCCTGCTCGAAAGCCGGACGCGACACCTCCCCGACAGGGTCGAGTGCGGGGCACGATGCAGCGAAGAAGGTGCGCCTGTGCCCGAATTCCCACCGAGGCGGGAAGACACTCCCACATTTCCGCTTCCGCACATCGAACACACACCGCCGTCTCGTATATCCGACCATCCCGAATTCCTCTCGCTGCGTCGCGCGCAGCGTCGGTTCGGGATCCGGGCGACGATCCTGTCCGCCGGCGGATTTCTGCTGTATGTACTGCTGTCGAGTTTTGTTCCCGCGGTGATGAATCAGCCGCTGTTCGGCCATCTCACGATCGGGCTCACTCTCGGCCTCGGGCAGTTCGTCATCATGGGCGTGACCGCCTGGTGCCATGTCCGGCACATGCGTGACCGGGTCGATCCGCTCGCCCGCGGCCTCAGGTCCGCCCGGCAGCACGAGAACGACAACCGCCACGCCCGTCCGGCCGCGGCGCCCCAGGGCGCCGGGCAGCCCCTGCGGCACGGCACGAGGGGGTTCCGCACGTGGTGACGACCGCCGCCGCCATTGACGACAGCAGCCTGCAGCTGACGTTCGTCCTGTTTCTGACCGTGGTCGTGATCACCCTGTTCACGGCGCTGCTGACGGCCCCTCAGCGCGACGAGATCAGCGAGTTCTACCTCGGCAACCGCACCATGTCGCCGTTGCGCAACGGCCTGGCCATGTGCGGCGACTACCTGTCCGCCGCCACCCTGCTGGGCAGCACCGGCCTGGTCGCCCTGACCGGCTACGACGGACTGATGTACCTGGGCGGCACCACCGTCGCCTGGATGATGGTGCTGCTGCTGATCGCCGAACCCCTGCACCGCACGGGGAAGTTCACGCTCGGCGACACGGTGGCGCTGCGCCTGCCCCGGCAGCAGCGGCCGGTGCGGGTCGCCCTCGCGGTCTGCATCCTGGCCATCGCGACGCTCTATCTGGTGGCCCAACTCGTCGGCAGTGTGGCGCTGTTGACCCAGTTCACCGGAGCACCCAGCGCCACCACCCGCACCCTGTGCGTGGCGGTGATCGGAACGTTCGTGATCCTGTACGCCTCCCTCGGCGGCATGCCCGGCGCCACGGTCATCCAGATCATCAAGGCCGTGATGCTGGTGGCGGGCGTGCTGTTCACGGCGGGCTTGGTGCTGCACCACTTCGACTGGAACCCCGACGCGCTGCTGGAGAGGGCGGCCGAACGCAGCGGCGCCGGACCGCAGTTCCTCGAACCCGGGCTGCGCTACGGCGGGACCGTCAGCAACAAGCTGGACTTCTTCAGCCTCGAACTGGCCATCGTCCTCGGCCTCGCCGCCCTCCCGCACGTGCTGATGCGGCTGCTCGCCCCGCGCAAGAGCGGTGTGCTGCGCTCCTCCGTCCTGTGGGCCGTCGGCCTGGTCGGCGCGGTCTGCTTCGGGGCCGGCATCCTCGGCCTCGGCGCCACCGCGCTGCTCGGCCGGGACACCATCGAGAACACGGACCGCACCGGCAACGCCTCCGTCCTGCTGCTCGCGCACGAGTTGGGTGGCAGTGTGCTCACCGCGCTGCTGACGTGTCTGGCCTATCTGACCCTGCTCGCCGTGGCGGTGGGCCTCACCCTGGCCGCGGCCTCGTCCCTCGCGCACGACCTGTACAGCGAGGTGATCCGCAAGGGCCAGGCCACCGAGGCGGAGGAGCTGACCGTGGCCCGGCTGTCCGGAGCGGTCATCGGCGTCCTCGGCATCCTGCTGGCCCTCGTCGCCTGGGGGGCGAACACCGCGACGCTCGCGTTCCTCGCCTTCGCCATCGCGGCGTCCGCGATCCTGCCGACGATCATCTACACCCTCTTCTGGCGGCGCTTCACCGCGAAGGGGGCGCTGCTCAGCCTCTACGGCGGCCTGGCCTGCTCGGTCCTGCTCGCCGTGTTCTCCCCCGTCGTCTCCTCCGCCCCGGCCTCCTTCTATCCCGACGTCGACTTCGCCTGGTTCCCGCTCCAGAACCCGGGCATCGTCTCCATCCCCGCGGGCTTCCTGCTGGGCTGGCTCGGCACGGTGCTGGACAAGGGCCCGGCCGAGGACAGCTCCGCGCACGAGGAGTTCGAGGTGCGGATGCTGGTGGGCGCCGACGACTGACCCACAGCTGGGGCATCGACGGCCGGGCAGCGGGGACACTCATTGTTAATGGGATCCATTTTCATGTAGCGTCCTCGGTGCCCGTCCACCGAGGAGGAGTCCCATGGCTGTCCCGAAGCGGAAGATGTCCCGCAGCAACACCCGTCACCGCCGCGCCCAGTGGAAGGCGGCCACCCCGACGCTGGTCCCGGTCACCGTCGACGGCGTCCGCCACCTCGTACCGCAGAACCTGGTCAGGGCCTACGAGCGCGGGCTGCTACGCCCGGACGGCTGAGGCCGCTGCCTCCGGGTAGAAGTGCGCGCGGACCCGCCGCAGCCATGCCTCGACCGGCGCCTCGTCGGGCTCGTCCGGCAGCGCCGTGCGGCCGGTGTCGAAGGCGGCCTCGTAGTGTCCCAGCAGGGGCCGCGCGGCGGAGGGGTCGGCGGCGACCCGCTCCCCGAAGGCGTGGTACTCCTCCGGGTTCTCCACGCGGATCGTCAGCCGCCCGGTGGTGTACAGCTCCAGGCCCTGCCCGCACAGCCGCTTGAGATGCCGGGCGTGCTTCGCCGCGCGCCCGCGGGTGTCCGCGGAGGACGAGCGGTCGCTGCGGCTCTCCAGCCGCCGGAACTGCTGGGTGGCGTAGCCCAGGTAGGCGTCCCTGACGCGCCGGGCGCACAGGAAGGAGGAGCGGATGCCGATGAGCTCGTCGCCGAGCGGGGTCCGCACCTCGTACAGCTCGTCCGGGAGCCACACCAGCTCCATGGCGGTCGGGTTGCCGCCCAGGGCCAGCCGGCACCACTTGGCGGCCTCGTGCAGTGTGCTGTCCGGCGCCTTGCCGACGTGGGACTCCTTCGGCCGGCGCAGACCGTGCAGCTCTTCGGTGGGCGCCGCGAACAGGCCGAGGCGGTCGATGTCGGACCCCTCGTGGGCGAGTCCGTACGCGGTCGATCCGACGATGCCGGAGAGCAGGACGTTGGGGACGGTCATGGTCGGCCGCCTTTCACTACGGGATACCGGGCCATTGTCCTGACCTGCCAGGACGCGGTCACCCGGTTTTCCGGCGGTGGTCCCGGTGCGGCGACGGCGGAATACCGGCGCCCCTGTGCGGCGTAGAACCTCGTATGGAACCAGTGCGCCTGTCCGTCCTCGACCGCTCCCGCACCCGCGAGGGGCACACCCACCCCGAGGCGCTGCGGGACACCGTGCGGCTGGCGGGGGAGCTGGAGCGGCTCGGGTATCACCGGGTGTGGGTGTCGGAGCATCACGGCGTTCCCGGGGTCGCCGGTTCCGCGCCGACCGTGCTGGCCGCCGCCGTCGCCGCCGCGACCAGGACGATCCGGGTCGGCACCGGCGGGGTGATGCTGCCCAATCACCGGCCGCTGGTCGTGGCCGAGCAGTTCGGGGTGCTGGAGTCACTGTTCCCCGGGCGGATCGACATGGGCCTGGGCCGGTCCGTCGGGTTCACCGACGGGGTCCGCAGGGCCCTGGGCCGCGACAAGGGCGACGCCGAGGACTTCGAGGCCCAGCTGCGGGAGCTGCTCGGCTGGTTCCGGGGCACCTCCCCCACCGGGGTGCGTGCCCGCCCCGCCGAGGGGCTGAGCGTGCCGCCGTTCGTGCTGGCCATGGGCGAGGGCGCCGGGATCGCCGCCCGCGCGGGGCTGCCCATGGTCATCGGTGATCTCCGCAACCGGGAGAAGATGCGGCGCGGCATCGACCACTACCGCGAGCACTTCCGCCCCTCCGAATGGGCGCCGGAACCGTACGTCGTCATCTCGGGGACGATCGCCGTGGCGTCCACGCCCGAGGGGGCCCGGCGGCTGCTCGTCCCGGAGGCCTGGGCGATGGCGTACTCCCGTACCCACGGCACCTTCCCTCCCCTGGCGCCCGCCGAGCACGTCGAGGCGCTCACCATGACGGGCAAGGAGCGCGGCTTCCACGAGTCCGGGCTCACCGGCCACATCGCCGGCACCGAGGAGCAGGTCGCCGACGAGCTGGAGACGGTCCTGAAGGAGACCGGGGCGCAGGAGGTCCTCGTCACCACCAGCACCTACGACCGCGAGGCCCTGCTGGACTCCTACCGGCGGCTGGCCGCGATCACCTCCGGTTAGAGTCCTGCCCATGCACGACCCCCACACCCCCCACGACCCCTACGTCCGCGTCCGCGGCGCCCGCGAGCACAACCTTCAGGGCATCGACGTCGACATCCCCCGGGACGTGCTGGCCGTGTTCACCGGCGTGTCCGGCTCGGGCAAGTCGTCCCTGGCGTTCGGCACGATCTACGCGGAGGCCCAGCGGCGCTACTTCGAATCGGTCGCACCGTACGCACGCCGGCTGATCCACCAGGTCGGCGCGCCGAAGGTCGGGGAGATCACCGGTCTGCCGCCGGCCGTCTCGCTCCAGCAGCGCCGCGCCGCCCCCACCTCACGCTCCTCCGTCGGCACCGTCACCAACCTCTCCAACTCGCTGCGCATGCTGTTCTCCCGGGCCGGCACCTATCCGCCCGGCGCCGAGCGCCTCGACTCCGACGCGTTCTCGCCCAACACGGCGGCCGGGGCCTGCCCGGAGTGCCACGGGCTCGGGCAAGTGCACCGTACGAGCGAGGAGTTGCTGGTCCCCGACCCGTCGCTGTCGATCCGCGAGGGGGCCGTCGCCGCGTGGCCGGGCGCCTGGCAGGGCAAGAACCTGCGGGACATCCTCGACGCGCTCGGCCACGACGTGGACCGGCCGTGGCGGGAACTGCCCGCGACGGCCCGGGAGTGGATTCTCTTCACGGACGAGCAGCCGGTCGTCACCGTGCACCCGGTGCGGGACGCGGACCGCATCCAGCGGCCGTACCAGGGCACCTACATGAGCGCCCGGCGGTACGTGATGAAGACCTTCTCGGACTCCAAGAGCCCGACCCTGCGGACGAAGGCCGAACGGTTCCTGGCCAGTGCGCCCTGCCCGGCCTGCGGCGGAAGCCGGCTGCGCCCCGAGGCACTCGCCGTGACGTTCGGCGGCCGGACCATCGCCGAGCTGGCCGCCCGGCCGCTGGTGGAGCTGGCCTCCGGTCTCGACGGGACATCGGAGACCGCCCGGGTCCTCACCGCCGACCTGACGTCCCGGATCGCACCGGTCCTCGAGCTGGGCCTCGGCTACCTCAGCCTCGACCGGCCCACCCCCACCCTCTCCGCCGGCGAACTGCAACGCCTGCGCCTCGCCACCCAGCTGCGCTCGGGCCTGTTCGGCGTCGTCTACGTCCTCGACGAGCCGTCGGCCGGGCTGCACCCGGCGGACACCGAGGCACTGCTCACGGTGCTGGAGCGGCTGAAGTCGGCCGGGAACTCGGTGTTCGTGGTGGAGCACCACCTCGATGTCGTGCGCGGCGCAGACTGGCTGGTGGACGTGGGTCCGCAGGCGGGCGAGCACGGCGGGCGGGTGCTGCACAGCGGCCCGGTGGCGGACCTGGCCGCGGTCGAGGAGTCGGCGACGGCCCGCTACCTGTTCGACCGCTCCCCCGCTCCGGCCCGGGAGGTCCGTGAACCGGGCGGGTGGCTGACGACCGGCCCGGTCACCCGGCACAACCTGCGCGGGGTGACCGCAGACTTCCCGCTCGGCGTGTTCACCGCGGTCACCGGGGTGTCGGGCTCCGGCAAGTCCACGCTCATCGGCGAGATCACCGAGGACGCGGCGGGCACGGCGGGGGTGGGCCGGCTGGTCTCGGTCGACCAGAAGCCCATCGGGCGCACCCCGCGCTCGAACCTCGCGACGTACACCGGTCTCTTCGACGTGGTGCGCAGGGTGTTCGCGGCCACCGACGGGGCGCGTCAACGGGGCTTCGGGGTCGGCCGGTTCTCCTTCAACGTGGTGGGCGGGCGCTGTGAGACCTGCCAGGGCGAGGGGTTCGTCAGTGTGGAGCTGCTGTTCCTGCCGAGCACGTACGCGCCCTGCCCGGACTGCGGCGGGGCCCGGTACAACACCGAGACGCGGGAAGTGACGTACCGGGGGCGGGACATCGCGCAGGTGCTGGATCTGACGGTGGAGAGCGCGGCGGAGTTCTTCGCGGACACCCCGGCCGTGGCCCGCAGCCTCGGCACCCTGCTGGACGTGGGCCTCGGCTATCTGCGCCTCGGCCAGCCCGCGACGGAGCTGTCCGGCGGCGAGGCGCAGCGCATCAAGCTGGCGAGCGAGCTGCAGCGCGGCCGTCGCGGCCACACGCTCTACCTCCTCGACGAGCCGACCACCGGTCTCCACCCGGCCGACGTGGATGTGCTGATGCGCCAGTTGCACGGCCTGGTCGACGCCGGGCACACGGTGATCGTCGTCGAGCACGACATGTCCGTCGTCGCCCGCGCGGACTGGGTGATCGACCTCGGCCCGGGCGGCGGCGACGCGGGCGGCCGGATCGTGGCGGCCGGTCCGCCCGCGGAGGTGGCGGCGGCAGAGCCGAGCGCCACAGCCCGCTATCTGGGCCGGGCGCTCGGCCGGGAGCGACAGGGGTAGCCCGTCAGCGGGTGGCGAGCAGTCCGGCGACGAGGTCCCGGGGCAGGCCGTGGGTGTCGTGGAGGTAGCCGTAGTCCTCTTCGCTGAGCGGCCTCCGGTACTGGGGCCGGGACAGCAGACGGCGTCCCCGTTCGATGAGTTTGCGGAACCGCCGCTCCTCGTCGAGGAGGATCTCCCGGACGAGGTCGGGGCCGACGGACTGGCGGAAGTGGTCGAGGGTGTGCTCGATCAGCTCCGGGGGCAGGTCGGCGAGGGTACGGGAGGAATCGTCGCGCCCGAGCGTGGTGAGGAGTCGGCGGATCAGCCGGCGCAGGACGTAGCCGCGGCCGGTGTTGGACGGCCGTACGCCGTCGCCGAGCACGGCGACGGCGGCGCGCAGGTGATCGCTGACCAGGCGGGTCGACGGGCCGTCCAGGCCCCACAGCGAGGGCACGGTCCGCATCCACGGTTCGAAGAGGTCCGTGTCGTAGACCGACCGGTGTCCTTGCAGGACGGCGACGAGGCGTTCCAGTCCCATGCCCGTGTCGACGCCGGGCTGCCGCAGGGGGACGAGAGTGCCGTCGGTGTGGCGCTCGTAGCGCATGTGGACGTGGTTCCAGAGTTCCGTCCAGCGGGGGTCGGTGTCGGGGCTGCCCTCAGGCGGGGTGCCGGGCTCGCCGGTCCAGACGAAGATCTCCGAGTCGGGGCCGCAGGGGCCGACCGGGCCGTTGGACCACCAGTTCTCCTGCCCGGCCCGCTCCACCGGCAGCCCCAGCTCCTCCCAGACGCGCAGTGATTCGGTGTCGGGGCCGACCTGGTCCGATCCGCCGAAGACCGTGACGTGCAGGCGTTCTCGCGGGATGCCGAACCCGTCCCGCAGCAGCTCGTACCCCCAGCGGAGCGACTGGGCGTGGTCGTAGTCGCCCAGTGACCAGGAGCCGAGCATCTGGAACACCGTCAGGTGCGTGGTGTCGCCGATCTCGTCCAGGTCGGTGGTGCGCAGACAGCGCTGGAGGTTGACCAGCCGCCGCCCCTGGGGGTGCGGGCGGCCCAGCAGATAGGGCGTGAGGGGCTGCATTCCGGCCGTGGTGAACAGCACCGGGTCCGAGGGCGGGGGCAGCAGCGTGCTGCCGGTGATCAGCCGGTGTCCGCGCTCACGGAAGAAGTCGTTGAACGTCTGTACGGTCCGCTCCGTGTCCATGGCGGTCTCCTTGAGGTCAGGGGACCGGAACGAACCGCGCGAGGGAAGCCGGAGAGTACGGGGGTCCTGGCGGTCCGTTTCCGGCCGCCGGGAAGGGATTGACGAGGTCAGGCGTCGGCAGCCGGTGAGCTGGTCGCTCGCGCGGCTGCTGCGTCGGTGCGCTTGATGACCTCCATGGATCCGACGGTAACAGCGGGCGCCGGAACCGTCGCGGGCTTTTTCGTGCCGCCGTACGGCCGGGTCACCAGCGCGGCATGCGTCCAGGCCGGCTCGGCGGGCTCCGTCGGCTGCGCGGCCCGGGCGAGCGAGCGCCGGTCGGGGTGGGCGCCCGGGGGTATGACGTCCTGGACGTCCACGTGGGCCACCAGTCCGCGTGCCGACACCACGCGCCAGACCGAGGCCGGCAGCGTGTCGTCGCCGACGAAGGCGGGCGCGGTGCTGGTGGGCCCGTCGGCGATCCGGTACCGCAAGTGCACCGGCTGGACGGCGGCCCCCGCGTCCAGCGCGGCCTGGAAGACGGCCCGGCGGAACACCCCCTGGGAGCGGCCGCACCAGGTGCTGCCCTCGGGGAAGACCCCGACGGCGCGGCCCTCGCGCAGCACCTCGGCGATGCGGGCGACGGTGCCCGGCAGGGCCCGCAGCCGGTCCCGGTCGATGAACAGGACGCCGCCGCGCGCGACCAGCGGCCCGGCGACGGGCCACCGCCGCACCTCGGTCTTGGCCAGCATCCGGGCGGGACGTACGGCGGCGAGCAGCGGTATGTCCAGCCAGGAGATGTGGTTGGCGACCAGCAGCAGGGGGCCGGTGGGGGCGGCGGCGCCGGTGATGCGGACCTGGACCCCTGCGGCCCGCACGATCCACCGGCACCACCGCCGGACCAGGGACGCCGGCATGCGCGCGCCGAACGGCGTCAGCGCGATCCCGGCGAGGAGGAGCAGGACGACGGCGGTGAGCCGCAGCACGGCCCACGGCACGGCCCTCGTCACCGGCTCGACACAGGCCCGGGGCGTACAGGGCGCGAGGGGCAGCCAGGCGCTCATCACGCCGGCACGAGGGAGAGGAAGTGCCGCAGGTAGCGCGAGTTGACCCGGCTCATCGGCAGCAGCACATACAGGTCGGCGACGCCGAAGTCCGGGTCGTGGGCCGGTTCGCCGCACACCCAGGCGCCGAGGCGCAGATAGCCGCGGAGCAGGGCGGGCAGTTCGACGCGGGCGGCGGGCGCGGGGCCCGGGATCCACGGCAGCAGCGGCTGGACGCGGAACTCCCGCGGCGACAGATGCTTGTCGCTCACCCGGTCCCAGGTGGCGGAGGCGAGAGCGCCGCCGTCGGCGAGCGGGATGGAGCAGCAGCCGGCGAGCCACTCGTGGCCGCGGTCGACCATGTAGCGGGCGATACCGGCCCAGATGAGGCTGATGACCGCGCCGTCGCGGTGGTCGGGGTGCACGCAGGAGCGGCCGACCTCGACGAGTTCCGGCCGGATCCCGCCGAGGGCGGTCAGATCGAACTCGCTCTCGGAGTACAGCCGCCCGGCGACCGCCGCGCGCTCCGGCGGCAGCAGCCGGTAGGTGCCGACGACCTGGCCGGTCGTCTCCTCGCGGACGAGCAGGTGGTCGCAGTACGCGTCGAACGAGTCGACGTCGAGGCCCGGCTGCGGGCCGGTCAGCAGGGCGCCCAGTTCCCCGGCGAAGACGTCGTGGCGCAGCCGCTGCGCGGCACGCACGTCGTCCTCGTTGCGGGCGAGGGAGACGGTGTAGCGGGTGGGGGCCGTGGGCTGCGCGGGACGGTCGACGGTCAGTACGCCGGTCATGGCTCTCTCCTGGTCACGGGCCGGAGGCGGCGAGCGGTGCCGCCGCCCCCTGTTGTGCCCATGCCGCCTGTCCTGCGCGTGACGAGTGCCAGGAGCGCGGGTGTGCGCCTGTTGAACTACTGCTTGGCGACCTTCCGCGTGGCCCGCAGCCACTCCTTGTTCATGCTGGTGATGGACATGAGGGGAATTCCCTTGGGACAGGCGGTGGCGCACTCCCCGGCTAGGGTGCAGCCGCCGAAGCCCTCCTCGTCCATCTGCTCCACCATGTCCAGCACGCGCGTCTCCCGCTCGGGCGCCCCCTGCGGCAGCACATTGAGATGGTTGACCTTGGCGGACGTGAACAGCATCGCGGCCCCGTTGGGACAGGCGGCCACACAGGCCCCGCAGCCGATGCACTCCGCGTGCTCGAAGGCGAGCTCGGCGTCGGGTTTCGGCACCGGGGTGGCATGCGCTTCGGGAGCCGCGCCCGTCGGTGCGGTGATGTAGCCGCCGGCCTGGATGATCCGGTCGAAGGCGGACCGGTCCACGACCAGATCCTTGATGACCGGGAAAGCGGAGGCCCGCCACGGCTCGATGTCGATCGTGTCGCCGTCCTCGAAGGACCGCATGTGCAACTGGCAGGTCGTGGTGCGTTCCGGCCCGTGCGCATCCCCGTTGATCACCAGGGAACAGGCACCGCAGATGCCCTCGCGGCAGTCGTGGTCGAAGGCCACGGGGTCCTCACCGCGCAGGGTGAGCTCCTCGTTGAGCGTGTCGAGCATCTCCAGGAAGGACATGTCGGGCGAGATGTCGTCCACCTCGTAGGTGGACATCGTGCCGTCGGCGTCTGCGTTGCGCTGCCGCCAGACGCGCAGGGTGAGCTTCATGCGTAGCTCCGCTGAGTGGGGTGGACGTACTCGAAGGCCAGGTCTTCCCTGTGCAGGGCCGGGGCCTCGCCGGTGCCGGTGAACTCCCAGGCGGCCGCGTAGGCGAACTCCTCGTCCTTGCGGGCGGCCTCGCCGTCGGGCGTCTGGGACTCCTCGCGGAAGTGGCCGCCGCAGGACTCGGCGCGGTGCAGCGCGTCGAGGCACATCAGCTCGGCCAGCTCCAGATAGTCGACGACGCGGTTGGCCTTCTCCAGCGACTGGTTGAACTCCTCGCCGCTGCCGGGCACCTTGATGCGCCTCCAGAACTCCTCGCGGATCTGCGGGATGCGCTCCAGTGCCTTGCGCAGGCCCGCGTCGGAGCGGGCCATGCCGCAGAACTCCCACATGAGTTCGCCGACCTCGCGGTGGAAGGAGTCGGGGGTGCGGTCGCCGTCGACGGACAGCAGCAGGTGGAGCCGGTCCTGGGTCTCGGCCAGCACCTCCTGGACGACGGGGTGTTCGTCGGTGACCGCGTCGTGGTGCGGGTTGCGGGCCAGGTAGTCGTTGATGGTGGCCGGGAGGACGAAGTAGCCGTCGGCCAGGCCCTGCATCAGCGCGGAGGCGCCGAGCCGGTTGGCGCCGTGGTCGGAGAAGTTGGCCTCGCCGATCGCGAACAGCCCGGGGACGGTGGTCTGGAGGTCGTAGTCGACCCACAGGCCGCCCATCGTGTAGTGCACGGCGGGGTAGATCCGCATCGGCACCCGGTACGGATCCTCGTCGGTGATCCGCTGGTACATGTCGAAGAGGTTGCCGTACTTGGCCTCGACGGCCTTACGGCCCATCCGCCGAATCGCGTCGGCGAAGTCCAGGTACACGCCCTGGCCGCCGGGACCGACGCCCCGGCCCTCGTCGCACACGTTCTTCGCGGCGCGGGAGGCGATGTCACGCGGCACGAGGTTGCCGAAGGACGGGTAGATGCGCTCCAGGTAGTAGTCGCGCTCGTCCTCGGGGATCTCGGCCGGGGGCCGCTGGTCCCCCTTCGCCTTCGGCACCCAGATACGCCCGTCATTGCGCAGCGACTCGCTCATCAGCGTCAGCTTGGACTGGTGGTCGCCGGTGCGCGGGATGCAGGTGGGGTGGATCTGGGTGAAGCAGGGGTTGGCGAAGAGGGCGCCGCGCCGGTGGGCCCGCCAGATCGCGGTGGCGTTGGAGTTCATGGCGTTCGTCGACAGGTAGAAGACGTTGCCGTAGCCGCCGGAGGCGAGCACGACGGCGTCCGCGAAGTACGTGTCGATCCTGCCGGTGATCAGGTCCCGGGCGACGATCCCGCGCGCCCGCCCGTCGATCACGATCAGGTCGAGCATCTCGGTGCGCGGATGCATCTCGATGTTCCCGGCGGCGATCTGCCGGCTGAGGGCCTGGTAGGCGCCGAGGAGGAGCTGCTGGCCCGTCTGGCCTCGGGCGTAGAAGGTGCGCGAGACCTGCACGCCGCCGAAGGAGCGGGTGTCGAGCAGCCCGCCGTACTCACGGGCGAACGGCACGCCCTGGGCCACGCACTGGTCGATGATCTCGACGGAGATCTGCGCCAGCCGGTGGACGTTGGACTCGCGGGCCCGGAAGTCGCCGCCCTTGACGGTGTCGTAGAACAGCCGGTGGACGGAGTCGCCGTCGTTGCGGTAGTTCTTCGCGGCGTTGATGCCTCCTTGCGCGGCGATGGAGTGGGCGCGGCGCGGGGAGTCCTGGTAGCAGAACTGGACGACGTGGTAGCCCTGTTCGGCGAGGGTGGCACCGGCCGAGCCGCCGGCGAGGCCGGTCCCGACGACGATGACGGTGTGTTTGCGCCGGTTGGCGGGGTTGACGAGTTTCGCTTCGAAGCGGCGCTTGTCCCAGCGCTCGTTGACCGGCCCGGACGGGGCCTTGGTGTCGACGACCGGCTCACCGGTCGCGTAGTCGGCGTAGGAAGTCATCTTCAGCTCACCACTCCGGTCATGACGCCCACGGGTACGGCGATGAAACCGGCCGTGAGCAGCAGCGCGAGAACGTTGGCGACGGTCTTCAGGGCGCGGTCGCGGCTGCGGCTGCCGGCGCCGAGGGTCTGGGCGGCGCTCCAGAAGCCGTGCCGGATGTGCAGGCCGAGCGCGAGCATCGCGACGATGTAGACGACGTTGCCGTACCAGGTGGAGAAGGTGTCCACGACGTTCTGGTACGGACGGCCCTCCTGGAAGCCGCCGGGGTGCGCGGTACCGGTCGTCAGGTCCAGGATGTGCCAGACGATGAACAGCCCGAGGATGATCCCGCCCCAGCGCATGGTGCGCGTGGCGTAGGAGGCCCGCGGCTTCTTGTGCACGTACTTGCTCGGGCGCGCCCTGATGTCGCGGCGGCTGAGCTGGTACGCGGCGGTGGCGTGGGCGACGACGGCGGCGACGAGCACGACGCGGATCAGCCAGAGCGTCCACTCGTAGTGCATGAACGGCTCACCGACGGTGCGCAGCCAGTGGCCGTAGGCGTTGAACTCGCCCGCGCCGAAGTAGATCTTCAGGTTCCCGATCATGTGGGCGACCAGGTACAGCAGCATGATCAGCCCGCTGACCGCCATCACGGTCTTCTTGCCGAGGGTGGAGTCCCACACGGTGCGTGCCATGGACGGCCGTCGGTCCGTCCTCGTTGCCAGAGCCATGTCCAGCACGCTACGGACGCGCCGGCGATCGGTCCAAGACATGGTCCGGCTTGATTCCATAGGCTGGGACTATCGTACGAGGATGCAGTTCCAACAGCTCCAGTACTTCGTGGCCGTCGCCGAGACCCGGCACTTCACCCGGGCCGCCGATCTGGTCCATGTCGCGCAGCCGTCGTTGTCACAGCAGATCAAGGCGCTGGAGCGGGAGCTGGGCGCGGATCTGTTCCGGCGTGCCCGCGGCAACATCACGCTCACGGACGCCGGGGAGGCGCTGCTGCCGCTGGCCCGGCGGATCCTGGCCGACGCGGACACCGCCCGGCAGGAGGTGCAGGAGCTGGCGCAGCTGCGGCAGGGGCGGGTGCGGCTGGGGGCGACGCCGAGTGTGTGCACGGGGCTGCTGCCGGATGTGCTGCGGGCGTTCCATGATCGCTACCCGGGGATCCGGCTGCTGATCGAGGAGGGCGGCTCCCATGATCTGGTGCGGGAGCTGGCGCGTGGGGCGCTGGATCTGGCGCTGGTCGTGCTGCCGCTGCCGACGCCGTCGCCGGCGCTGACCACGGTGGAGCTGCTGCGGGAGGATCTTGTGGTGGTGTCCTCACCCGATGCGGCGAAGCCGGGCCGGGGCTCGCGTACCGTGCGGGTCGCCGATCTGGAGGGGGAGCGGATGGTGATGTTCCGGCACGGGTACGACCTGCGGGAGCTGACCGTTGCCGCGTGTCGGGCCGAGGGGTTCGAACCGGACTTCGCGGTGGAGGGTGGGGAGATGGATGCGGTGTTGGGGTTTGTGCGGGCGGGGTTGGGGGTCGCTGTGGTGCCGCGGATGGTGGCGGCGAGGTCGGGGCGGGGGTTGCGGGTGACGCCGCTTGCGCGGCCCGGGCTGCATCGCACGATTGCCTTGGCGCACCGTAGTGATGTGGCTCCGACTCGGGCCGCTCGGGAGTTGCAGCGGATGTTGCTTGAGCGGTGAGGCCGATTCGGGAGCGCCGTTGTGTGTGAGCGCCGTTCGGGGGTGCGGGTTGTTTGTGGTTGCTCGCGCAGTTCCCCGCGCCCCCCAAGAGACCCTATTCAGCCAGTGGCGTCCACAAGTGCCAGTTCGTGCAGGCGCTCCGGGGGGCCCGGGCGGGCGTAGTACCAGCCCTGGGCCGTGTCGCAGCCCATCATGCGCAACTGTTCGGCCTGGGCGCCTGTTTCCACGCCCTCGACCGTGACCGCGAGGTCCAGGCTGTGGGCCAGGGAGACGATTCCCTCGACGATCTTGAGGTCGACGGGGTCGGCCGGGAACTGCTGCATGCTCTGGGTGAAGGAGCGGTCCAGCTTCAGGATGCTGACCGGGAGGCGGCGCAGGTTGGCGAGGTTGGAGTAGCCCGTGCCGAAGTCGTCCAGGGCGATGTCGACGCCCATCTCGGCCAGCCGGCGCAGCGGCTTGAGCAGGTCGTCGTCCGCGCCGATCAGCGCCGACTCGGTGACCTCCAGGCAGAGCGCGTTCGGCTCGATGCCGGTGCGTTCCAGGATGTCGACGGTGTCCTGGACCAGGCCGGGGTGGGTCAGCTGGCAGGGCGAGAGATTGACGTTGATCCGCAGCGGGCCCACGGCCTCCGCGCCGCCGTGCAGTTCCCGCCACTCGCGGGCCTGCCGTACGGACTGCTCCAGGACCCAGCGGCCCAGCGGCACGATCAGCCCGGTGTGCTCGGCGAGCGGGATGAAGCGGTCCGGGCCGAGCACGCCGTGCTGCGGGTGCAGCCAGCGCACCAGGGCCTCGGCTCCCCGGACACTGCCGTCGCCGAGATGGACCAGCGGCTGGTACTCGATGAAGAACTCGCCCCGCTCCAGCGCGGTGGGCAGGGCGGTGGTCAGTCCGTGCCGGGTGATGGCGCGGGCGTCGGCCTCGGCGTCGGCGAGTTCGAAGCGGTTGCCGCCCGCCGACTTGGCCCGGTACATGGTGATGTCCGCGCTGCGCAGCACCTCCGCCGGGCTGCGCTCCCCCGCCGGGCCCTCGACGATGCCGATGCTGCCGCGCACGGTCAGATCCCGGCCGTCGACGCTGATCGGCGCGAGCAGCGCGTTCATGATGCGGCCGGCGAGCTCGTCGACCTCGTGCTGGGTGTCGGGGCCCGTGGTCAGCGCGACGAACTCGTCGCCGCCGAGCCGGGCGACCATCTCGCCGGGCGCGGTGGCGCAGGACTGCAGCCGGTCGGCGACCTCCACCAGCAGCCGGTCGCCGGCCGCGTGGCCCAGGCTGTCGTTGATGGTCTTGAAGCCGTCGAGGTCGAGGTAGCACAGCCCGAACCGCTGGCCTTCCCCGGCGCCCAGTGCCTTCTCCAGGCGCTCGAAGAAGAAGGTGCGGTTCGGCAGTCCGGTCAGCGCGTCGTGCGTGGCCTCGTAGCGCAGCCTCAGGTTGAGCAGCCGCCGCTCGGTGGTGTCCTCCATGAGGGCGAGCTGGTACTGCGGCTCGCCGTCGGCGTCGCGCAGCAGGGAGACCGTCAGATTGGTCCACAGGACCGTCCCGTCGGGGCGGTAGAACGCCTTCTCCAGGTGGTAGTGCTCCCGGTCGCCGCGGACGAGCTCGTCGTAGAGCCGCCAGGTCTGCGGCGCGTCGTCGGGGTGGGTCCACTCCCGGACGTTGCGGCAGCGCAAGGCGTGCTCGGTGATGCCGAACATGCGCAGCAGCGCGCCGTTGACCTGGAGGATGTTGCCCTCGAGGTCGGCCATGCCGATGCCTATGGCCGCGCCCTCGAAGACGGCCCGGAAGCGGGCCTCGCTCGCGTGCAGGGCCTGGGCCACCACGCCCTGCGCCTGGAGGGCGGCCTCGGCGATGGCCTCCTGCTCGGCCAGCGTCCGCTCGCGCAGCGCCCGGGCGAAGCCGGCGGACATCGCGTGCTGCAGTCGCGCGCAGCGCGCCCGCAGGGTCTCCTGGTCGCCGTCGCCGCCGCAGTACAGGACCAGATAGGCGTCCACGCAGTCCAGCGTGTGGCTGAGTGCCTCGGGGTCGGTGCAGTGCGCGTCGACGAGGGCGGCGCCCACGGCCCGGCCCGCGTCGGAGTCGAAGGCCCGGGCCCGCAGTGCCTCGCTCAGCCGCCGGGCCAGCGGCAGCAGTTGCTCCTCGAACTCCGCGCGGGTCGACGACGTCGAGGTCACCGGGAAGACCGCCCGGCTCCAGATCGTCGCGAATCTGCGCAGTCTGTCCTCCGGCCCGTCCGGTTCCGCGATCACGCCGTACGCCCCACGCCCGCGAAACCGGAGAACGCATAGGGATCCTCGTCCTCCGGCGCGGTGTCGGGCCGCCAGCGTGGCATCGCCACCAGTCCGGGTTCCACCATGTCGTACCCCTCGAAGAACCGCGCGATGTCCTCGCGCGAGCGCATGATCAGCGGGTTGCGGATCTCCTCGTACACGTCCACCGCGCCCCCGGCCCGCTCCGGCGGAAGCGGGATCCCCTCGTAGGAGGCATGGGTGAGCACGAGCAGGCTGCCGGGCGCGAGCGCCTGGCGCAGCTCGGCCACCGCCCCGTACGGGTCGTCCTCGTCTTCCACGAAGTGAAGTATGGCAACGAGAAGCAGGGCCACTGGCTGATTCAGGTCGATCAGCCGCTCCACCTCGGGGCTGTTCAGGATGTCCTGGGGCTTGCGGAGATCCGCGGCGACGACGCCCGCGCCGTCGTTGCCCGCCAGGACCGCCTGGCTGTGCGCCACGGCCACCGGGTCGTGGTCGACGTACACCACGCGCGCGCCGGGGCTGGCTGCCTGGGCCACCTCGTGCACATTGCCGAAGGTGGGGATCCCGGAGCCGATGTCCAGGAACTGGGTGATGCCCTGGTCTGCCGCCCAGCGCACGGCGCGGCGCATGAACGCCCGGTTCGCCTGCATGATCTTGGGGAGTCCCGGCAGGAACTCCATGGCCCTGCGGGCCGCTTCCCGGTCGACCTCGAAGTTATGCGATCCGCCCAGATAGAAGTCGTACATCCGGGAAACGCTGGGCACCGAGATGTCGATGCTCCGTGGGGCCCAGACGGGACGCTCCATCTATCTCTCCAAGGCGTAGGCGATCCGGTGTTCGAGCAGAGGCTACTGATCGCCCGCCAATGGAGCGACCCGAAACGGAAATTGACCATCCGTTCCCGGTCACTGCCTGCGGCACGTGCCGAATTGATACCCGTCCGCCCACCCTTCGAACATATGACGAACAGTGTTCGGGGCATTCCGGAGAGTTCCGGTTCGGAAGGGGAAGAGTGTTGAGAATTCGATGAGTTCAGGTGAAGCACGGCAAAACGGTCCGCCCCTCCGTGAGTCACGGAGGGGCGGACCGGGTCGGCTCCGTCGGGTGACGCGAGGGTCAACCCTGGGGAGGTTTCTCTGCTATTCCGACGCGCCGACCAGCTTTCCGTCGGGGCGCACGGCGTACCAAGTGCCGCCCACGCCCTGGCCGTTGGTGTCGCCCGGAGCCTTGTCACCGGCGAAGGTGTAGATCGGCGAGCAGTTGATCGTCTGCTGCTTGCCCTTGCCGTCGGTCCGGTCGAAGATCATGTAGCCCTTCTCCTGGATGCCCTTGGTGTCGGCGAAGTCGACGGGCTCCACGAGCGGCCACTTCTTCAGGCACTCGCCGGTGCAGTTGGAGACCGGCTTGGGCCAGGCCTTGTCCTTCTTGAACCGGTAGACGGTCATGCCGTTCTTGTCGACGACGATCTCGCCGAGCTTGGGGTCCTCACGGGTGGAGAGACCGGCCTCCGCCTCGGCTCCGCCGCCGTCGGCGGCGCCCGCACCGCCCTCCTGCGCCTTCTTGCCGTCGGGGGCCAGCGCGTACCACTTGCCGCCCACACCCTGGCCCTTGACGTCGCCCGCGTTGACGTCCTTGGCGTAGCGGTAGGCCGGCCAGCCGCCCACGGTGAGCTGCTTGGTGCCGTCGGCCCGGGTGACCGAGCCGAGCAGCGCCTTGTCGATGCCCTCGCCGGCCTCGGCGTCGTCCGCGGGGACCGGCGGCCAGGTCTTGGCGCAGTCGCCGTCGCAGTTCGACTTGGGCGGCTGCTCGGTGTCCTGGTCGAACCGGTACAGGGTGAGACCGAGGCTGTCGGTCACCACCTTGCCGATCTCGTCCGCGGTGGAGACCGACAGCTTGCCCGCGGGGTTGGACGGGCTGGAAGCACTCGGCGTGGCAGCCGGGCTGCTCGCGGTGCCGCCCGCACCGGCCGTCCCGGAGCCGATGTTTCCGTAATCCCCGGGCGCCGCCGTGGCGCCCACGTTCTGGCTGGCCGCCGGAGGGCTGTCCTGACCGCACGCCGTCGTCAGCGCCAGGACCGCCGCGGCGCTCGCCACGAGTGAGGCGCTCCGCCAGGAGGTCTTCATCGTCAACTCCCCATAATCGCAAGGGTGTTGCAGCGCCCTGCTGCGCCGCCGCACGGCCATGAGTACGCACGGGAGCAGCGATTGTGTTCAACGACCGGCCAAATTTCTTTCCGGAACCTGTGAGGAGTGCCGCCCGCGACCTGTGACGGGGGCCGCCGTTCGTCGCACAGACATGCGCGCCGAGCACCCTGCGGGCGACCTCCGGTCAAACCGGCAGCACCCGGAAATCCCTCTTTCGGGGCAATCCCCTTGCGCTCCGGCACGTCCCGGCGGAACAAGGCTCATGATCTTCGTCGTGTATGGACCCCTTCCGATTCAACCCGCCGTCGCCGTAAGGGCCTTGGCGGTGGCGGCGCTGACCTGGGCGCTCGTCGGCGCACCGGGTTCGGTGGCGGTGGCCACCGCCTGCGCGTACGCCTCGACGGGGCCGGACGGCACGAAGGCGGTGGCGTACGCCGGGAGCAAGACCTGGCCGACCAAGCCGCCGTGCCCGACACCCACACCGACGCCCACGCCCACTCCCACACCGACCCCGACGCCCCCGCCGCCGAAGCCGTCGCCGACGCCGAGCCCGTCTCCGGACCCGACGCCACCGCCTCCGAAGCCCACGGCCCGGCCCGAGCCGCCACCGCCACCCGCTCCCCGCCCGGCGGCGCCCCGTCCCGAGCCGACCCTCAGGCCCGTGCCACCGCCACCGCCGCCCCCTCCCCCGGCTCCGGCGCCCGAGCCGTCGGCGACTCCGAAGCCGCGTCCGTCCGCCTCACCCGTGCACTACCCGCGCTATCGCGCCGCGCCGCGGCCACGGCGGACGAGCAGCACGATGTCGCCGCTCACCTTCGTCCTGCTCGTCACGGTGCCCGCGGTGGTCGCCGTCGCCGCGCTGCGCGCGCGCTGATCCCTGAAAGCCCTGGAGGTACCTCTTGCCGGAATGGCTTGTTCTCACCCTCGCGATGCTGGCCGCCTGCGCCGTGGTGGTCATCATCACCCTCGTACGCCACCGCACGGCGTCCGACGACGAGGACCCCAGCGAGACCCCGGACGTCATCGAGTACATGACGATGTGGATCGGCGTCGTGTACGCCATCGTCCTGGGCCTGGCGATCGCCGGTGTCTGGGAGGGGCGCAGCGCCGCCCAGGACCACGTGCAGGCCGAGGCCACCGCGCTGCACGAGGTCTCGGAGCGGGTCCGGGTCTACCCGGCCGACGCCCGCGACCGGATCCGGGACGACATCGAGGCCTATGTGGGCTACGTCGTCACCACCGAGTGGGACACCATGGCCGACGAGGGCCGTGTCACCGAGCGGGGTCACCGACTCTTCGAGCGCGTCCGGCAGGACGTCACCGACTACGAGCCGAAGACGGACTTCCAGGCCCAGGCCTACCAGCCGCTCCTCGACCAGGTGACCGCGGCCAACCAGGCCCGGATCGCCCGGGCGGAGTCGACCGGGGAGACCATGCCGGGCGTGGTGTGGTTCGGGCTGATCGCCGGAGCCGTCGTCACCATCGGGATGATCTTCGCCCTGCAGATCCGCAGAACGACCCGGGAAATGGTCCTCGCCGGGCTGTTCTCGGCGCTGATCGCCTTCCTGCTGTTCCTGATCTGGGACTTCGACTCGCCGTACAGCAGAGGCGTGACCGCGTCGGCGGACCCGTTCCTCAATCTCTTCCCGGGCGCCGGGGACTGACGGCGCCCGCACCACGGATCCGGGCCGGGGAGCGCGCGACACGCCGTCGCCTCCCCCGGCCGCGGTAGCGGAGTTCCCCCGGGCGGAGCACACGTGTGCCCCATTCGCGCTACTGCGATCGCGCCGCGGCGCACCCGTTCCTAGCGTTTCGGGCAACGAGGTGCACGTGAGCGGAACAGGTCCGCGGCTGCTCCTCGGGGACCCGGAGGTCACCATGCGCGCGATACGCGTCGCTTCGGCCGTACTGCTGGGCGCCGGCGCCCTCGCCTCCTGCATGCCGACCGCCTACGCGGCGGTACGGACCGATTTCGGCTTCAGTGTCGAGCCCTCCACCGTCGCGGCGGGCGAAAGGGTCACGCTGCGGGTGGTCCGCAACGCGGCGTGCCGGGGAGAGGCGGTGGTGTCCTCACCGGTCTTCGACCTGGTCGCCATCCCGCCCCGGGAGTCCTCGGCCCGGGCCGTGGTCGACTGGGACGCCAAGCCCGGAGCCGTGTACGACGTGGAGTTCGTCTGTGACGAGTCGAGCGGCACCGCGCGACTGACCATCGCGGGCGGCCGTCCGACGCACCACCCCACGCAGCAGCCGACGCACCACTCCCCGCACCACCCGGGGGACCACCACGGCCACCCGTCGAAGGGCGCGCACGCCGGAGAGGGCGGCACCCTCGCGGGCTTCGACCTCAAGGAGATCGGTCTCGGCGCCGCGCTCATCGCCGGTGCACTGGGGACGACCTACCACCTCGCGCGCCGGCGCACCGACGAGGAAACCGGCTGACCGGCCCGGCGCGCGTGCCGCCGACGGATCCGGTCTTCGCCCCGGATCCATGGAGGACCCGGGGCGAAGACCGTTCACCGTTCAGGAGCGGAGAGGGCAGGGCGTCAGACGTGCCGCTCGGCCCTGCGCCGCATCCAGAACAAGCCACCGCCGACGGCCGCCGCCGTGACGAGGCCGCCGCCGATGGCCATGTCGGTCGGTGTCGCACCGGTGGTGCTGCTGCCGCCGATACCGCCGCGGACACCGCCGATGACGGAGAAGGCCTGCGGCTTGGTCAGGGTCCTGTTGTTGCACCTGACGGTGATGTCGTAGGGACCCGGGCGAGCGTTGTTCCTGATAGTGGCGGTGCCCCTCGCTGTCTCGTTGGTGCCGCGGATGGGCGAGAGCGTCGCCGGCATCGTGAACGCACTGGAGGTCGCCGTGCCGCCGCGGGGGCAGCCGTCGACCGTGATGGTCAGCTGGCCGCCGCGGGCGATCACGCTGGGCAGGGCGACGACGTTGCTCGGTCTGTCCCACGCGACGGCCGCGGGGGCGGAGAGCCCGAGGGCGGCGACCGCGGCGCCCGCGACCGCCAGAGCACGAGTGTTACGCATGTGATCCTCCGCGGAAGACGCCCCGGGACCCGTCCCCGGTCGATCGGCGAGAAAGCGCCTCCCAGAAAGACAGTCAGTTGCCGTGCCCGGACCCGCATGTCGGGAATGGTCCGTCCTGGTGAGAGCGGATACCGCGGGAAATCCACACAAGGGGATATCGCCGCAGGTCACGGACCGTCAGAAATTTCCTCGCGGCGGCAACTCGGATGGCGCACCTGAAAATACCCGGGCCGCCCGTCGCGGCCGTGGGCCACCCGTTCGCCGCCGCCCCGTCGCCGGTTTCACGCGCGGCACTTAGCGTGCTGATATGCGCGAAAGACACGGCGACGGCCGCGTCGAGAGGGGATGGCGAATGTCTGCGTCCGAGCTGGCCCAGGCCGAAGAGGAGGCGCGGCCGAGGAAGCGCGCGCCGTGGGGTGTGATAGCGCTGGTTCTGCTGACCGGCCTCGCCCTCATCCGGAACGGTTCGGGGGAGTTCGACGAGGGTCCGCCGCAACCGGCGACGGCGGCGGCGAGGGACAGCCGGGTGCCCGGCGCCACCTTCGCCGGGACCGTGCAGCCCCTGCCCTACTCCCTCCCGGACCGGGTCAGGATCCCGGCGATCCAGGTCGACACGCCGATCATCCCCGTGGGCCTGGACGCCGACGGCTGGGTCGGCGCGCCCCCTCCCGAGGACCCGAACCTGGCCGGCTGGTTCACCGGGGCCGTCACCCCCGGCGAGAAGGGCACCGCGGTCGTCGTCGGCCATGTCGACAACCAGTTGGGTCCCGCCGTGTTCTACGCACTCGGCGCTTTGAAGAAGGGAAACCGCGTCGAGGTCGCCCGGCAGGACGGAAAGACCGTCGTGTTCGAGATCTACGGCGTCGAGGTGTTCGAGAAGAACAATTTCCCGGGCGACCGTGTGTACGCGTCCAAGGGCGCGGCGGAACTGCGGGTCATCACCTGCGGCGGCGGTTTCTCCCAGCAGAACGGCTATGCGGGCAATGTCGTGGCCTTCGCCCGCGCGGTCGAGGTGCGCTGAGCTTTCCGGCTCTGCGGGCGAAGGCCTGACGGTGCCTTTCACTCGTAATGCCGCCGGGGGACGCTGACGTGGTATCCGGCGTCCAGCAATTCGGGCAGATAGCGCCGCAGGGCCCGCACACTCTGCGAGCGGTCGCCCCCGGCGTCGTGGGAGAGCACCACGACGCCGGGGGCGGCGCCGTTCTCCACCCGGCGCACGATGGACCGGGTGCCGGGGGTGGTCCAGTCGAGGGTGTCGACCGTCCAGGCGAGGGATTCCATGCCGAGTTCGGCGCCGAGCCGGAACGCGGTGCGGTTCCAGGCGCCGTAGGGGGCGCGGAACCATTCGGGGCGCTCCCCGTAGGCATCCTCGATGACGTCGCAGGTGCGTTCCATCTCGGAGCGGATCCCCCTGCGGGTGAGGCGGGTGAGCAGCGGGTGGGACCAGGTGTGGTTCCCGACGACATGGCCCTCTTCGGCCATGCGCGCCAGCAGTTCCCTGTTGTCGGCGACCATGCCGCCGCACACGAAGAACATCGCGCGCACGTCGTACTTGGCGAGGGTGTCAAGGACGGCCGGGGTGTAGCGCGGGTCGGGGCCGTCGTCGAAGGTCAGCACCATGTGGCGGCCGCGGCCGGAGAAGCGCAGCAGGGGTGCGCGCCGGACCAGGGTGCGGCGGGGCGCGGCATGCGGCGGGCCGTATCCGGTCAGGGGCTGGAGCCGGTACGCGGAGGAGTTGAGCGGGCGGCGGACCTGGGGCCCGGCTGCCGGGACGGTCCCGGTGGGGCCGCCTCCGGTGACCGCCGCGAACACACCGGCCGTGGCGGCGGCGCCCGCCGCGCCGGCGCCGGCGAGCAACACCCGGCGGCGGGTGAGCAACTGATCCTTCTTCATGACTCATGAGTCGCCCGGCGGGAGACCGGCGCACCTGAGCAACACCGGTGCGGCGGCGCGGTTTCACCCGGTCGGCGCACGCAGACGGGTCAGCGGCGGCGCACCAGGGGGAAGGGCAGGGTCTCCCGGATCGTCAGTCCGGTGAGGAACATGACCAGCCGGTCGACGCCGATGCCGAGGCCGCCGGTGGGGGGCATGGCGTATTCGAGGGCGTCGAGGAAGTCCTCGTCGAGTTCCATCGCCTCGGGGTCGCCGCCGGCGGCGAGCAGGGACTGGGCGGTGAGGCGGCGGCGCTGCTCTACGGGGTCGGTCAGCTCCGAGTAGGCGGTGCCCAGTTCGGTGCCGAAGGCGACGAGGTCCCAGCGTTCGGCGAGGCGCGGGTCGGTGCGGTGCTGCCGGGTGAGCGGGGAGACGTCGGTCGGGAAGTCCTTGTAGAAGGTGGGCAGCCGGGTCTTCTCCTCGACGAGCCGCTCGTACATCTCCAGGACGACGTCGCCGGGTCCGTCGTCGGCGGTGTACGGCACGCCGACGCGGTCGCACAGCCGGAGCAGCTCGGGCAGGTCGCTGCCGGGGTGGATCTCCTCGCCGAGGGCCTCGCTGATGGCGCCGTGGACGGTCTTGACGGGCCACTGCCCGGAGATGTCGTACTCCGTGCCGTCCTTGTGGGCGACGGGGGTGCCGAAGGCGGCGGTCGCGGCGCCCTGGACGAGTTCGCGGACGAGGTCGAGCATCACGTCGTAGTCGGCGAAGGCCTGGTAGGCCTCCAGCATCGTGAACTCGGGGTTGTGCTTGTAGGAGACGCCCTCGTTGCGGAAGGTGCGGCCCAGTTCGAAGACCTTCTCCATGCCGCCGACGCACAGCCGCTTCAGGTACAGCTCGGGGGCGATGCGCAGATAGAGGTCGAGGTCGTAGGCGTTGATGTGGGTGGTGAAGGGGCGGGCGTTGGCGCCGCCGTGGATCTGCTGGAGCATCGGCGTCTCGACCTCGAGGTAGCCGCGGTCCAGCAGGCCCTGGCGCAGGGCCTGGACGGCGGTGGAGCGGGCGCGGATCACCTCGCGGGCGTCGGGGCTCGCGACGAGGTCGAGGTAGCGGCGGCGGACCTTGGCCTCGGGGTCGGCGAGGCCCCGGCGTTTGTCGGGCAGGGGGCGCAGGCACTTGCCGGTGAGCTGCCAGTCGGTGACGAACACGGTGGGCTCGCCCCGGTCGCTGACGCCCGCCCGGCCGGTGGCGGTGATGTGGTCGCCGATGTCGGTGTCGGCGGTGAAGCGGTCGAGGGCGTCGCCGGAGCGGTCGCGGGTGAGGGCGAGCTGGTGGTCGCCCGACCAGTCGCGCAGGACGACGAAGACGATGCCGCCGAAGTCGCGGACCAGCATGACGCGACCGGCGACGGTGACCTGTTCGCCGTTCGCGACCTCGGCGAGGGTGTGGGTGCGGGCCGGGATGCCCACCGGGTAGGGGTCGGTGCCGGCGGCGCGCAGCCGGTCGAGCTTGCCGTGCCGGACCCGGACCTGGTCGGACAGGCCGGAGAGAGGGTCGGCGGGCTCGGTCCCGTCCCCTCCGGCGAGGCCGAGCTCCGCCAAGGACGGCAGCCCCTCCGTGGTCACGGGCCGCTGTCCGCCCTTCGGGTGCCCTCTTCCCCACAACTTGCGCATCGACGGTACGGAGACGAAGCCCTCGGCGATGCCGGAGGCGAGACCGACCTTGGCGAGGGAGGCGGCCTCCGCGTAGCAGAGGAAGCGGGGGTACCACTCGGGGCGGTACTTGGCGTTGGACCGGTACAGGGCCTCCAGTTGCCACCACTTGGAGAAGAACAGCAGCAGGCGGCGCCAGAGGCGCAGGACCGGTCCGGCGCCGATGCGGGCGCCCTCCTCGAACACGGAGCGGAACACGGCGAAGTTCAGCGAGACCTTGCGCACGCCCAGTTTGGGGGCGGCGTGGCACAGTTCGGCGACCATGAACTCCATGACGCCGTTGGGGGCGGCGCGGTCACGGCGCATCAGGTCCAGGGAGACGCCGTCCTTGCCCCAGGGCACGAAGGACTGGATCGCGAGGAGCCGGCCGTCCTTGTCGTGGGCCTCGACGAGGAGACAGTCGCCGTCGGCCGGGTCGCCGAGCCGGTCCAGGGCCATGGAGAAGCCCCGTTCGGTCTCGGTGTCGCGCCAGGCGTCGGCCCGTTCGACGAGCTGGCGCATCTCCTCCTCGCTCAGGGTGGAGTGGCGGCGGACGCGGCAACCGGCGCCGGTGCGGCGGACGCGGTTGACGGCCTGGCGGGTGACGCGCATGTCGCGGCCGTCGAGGTCGAAGTCGAGGACGTGCAGGATCGCCTCGTCGCCGAGCTGCAACGCGCCGAGTCCGGCGCGCACGAAGGCCCGGGCGCCCTCTTCGGAGGCTCCCATCACGGCCGGTATCCAGGCGTAGCGGCGGGCCACGTCCTGCCAGACGGCGATCGCGTGCGGCCAGGCCTCCCGGTCGCCGACCGGGTCGCCGCTGGCCAGGCACACCCCGGCCTCGACACGGTAGGTGACGGCGGCCGTGCCGCTGGGTGAGAAGACGACGGCCTTGTCGCGGCGGGTGGCGAAGTAGCCGAGGGAGTCCTGGTCGCCGTAGCGGCCGAGGAGGGCGCGGATGCGGGCCTCCTCGTCGTCGTGCAGGGCGGCTTCGAGGCGCTGGGAGCGGAAGAGGGTGGCGGCGGCGTTCAGCAGGGCGAGCGCGCCGAACAGGCCGAGCAGGAAGTACAGGGCGTGCGGCGGGCGGCCGTCGAAGCTGCCCGCGGGCACCAGGCCGCCCAGGACCCGGTTCGCGGCCCAGGCGAGGCGCTGGTTGCCGGGCAGGGTGCCGGGGAAGGCGGCGACCAGGGCCCAGCCGGCCAGGATCGCCACGACCAGCCCGGCCACCAGGACGGCGAGGGCGCGGCGCACGGCGGCGCGGCGCGAGGCGGCGTAGAACTCCCCGCGGGCGACGATCAGCAGGGCCAGGGCGAGGCCGCACACCACGAAGGACGGGACGGACTCGGCGAACTGGCCGACGGCCATGCCGACGATGTCGGACAGGACCAGCAGGCCCAGGTAGACGACCACCAGCCACCAGGCGATCTTCTTGCGGGCGCCGGTGGCGGCGGCGAGCAGGAACAGGAAGACCGCGTAGGCGAGGTTGGCGCTGACGGGGACGAGCAACAGGTCCAGGAAGGAGACGAGCGGGCGCAGTCCGGTGCGCAGCGGCGGGATGAGCGCGAGCAGGGCGCAGAGCACGCCGAGAACGCCGAAGAAGACCGCGAAGCCCTCGGGTACCCGGCCCAGGAGGCCGTGGGCCCGGCCGCGGGGCGGCCGTATCGGGCCCCCCGTGTCCTTCTCGGCCGTCCCGGTGTCCGCGATGGCACTCATGCTTTCGACTCTAGGAACACCCGCCCCTTCTCGCCCGTCGAGCGCTCCCGGCCGGCGGGTGGGGCGGAGGGCTCCGATAGCCTCGCGGCGTGACGGAACAGCACGCCCATCAGTTCGAGCGGGGCACGGACGGGCCGAAGGTGATCCTCGTCGGAGTGGACGGCTCCGACTCCTCCCTGCGGGCCGCGGCCTACGCCTCCGGCCTGGCCCGGCGGCAGCACGCGCTGCTCGCCGTGGTGTACGTGCAGCCGGTGCTGGCGGCGGGGGCGGCGCTCGGGGCGCCGGTGGCGGAGACGACCGACGAGATAGCCGAGGACCTTGTCGCGCAGATCCGGGAGGCGGCCGAGCGCCTGAAGGGGATCTTCGAGGTCCGCTGGGAGTTCCACACGTTCCCCGGCGACCCGTACAACGGCCTGGTCCAGGCGGCCGACGAACTCAAGGCGGACGCCGTGGTCGTGGGCGCCTCCGAGCAGGCCGGCCACCGGATCGTCGGCTCGGTCGCGGTACGGCTGGTGAAGGCCGGGCGGTGGCCGGTGACGGTGGTGCCGTAGGGGCCTGCCGGCCAGGAGCGCGGTGCTCGCGGTCTACTCCCCCATCACCAGTCCGTCTCCGGCCGCGCCCCTGCCCAGCACGATCTTCCGGATCCGGTCGCGGACGGCCTGGCCGTCGGCGCCCTGGGCGATCGACCGGTTGAGGTTCACGACGCGGCCGGCGTCGACGTCGAAGAGCTGGGGGACGAACTCGGCCTTCGTCACTTCCCAACGGCCGCCCGGGCGTGCGGGCGGGGCGAAGGTGAAGCGGCCGAGGGTGGACTGGTTGCCGCGCGGGTCCTTGGCGCCCCGGTGGTTGGTCATCTCGCCGGCGATCTGGTCGCCCATGCCGTAGATCACCCAGGTGCCGTTGACCTTCTCGTAGGCCTGCGGGACGTGCGCGTGGGTGCCGAGGATCAGGTCGATGTCGGGGCGTCCCCCGCTGCGCGCGGCCGTGAGGTTCCGGGACAGGGTGAGCTGCCGGTCGTCGGGCGCGTCCTGCCACTCGGTGCCCCAGTGCAGGGAGACGACGACCACGTCGGCGCCCGCCCGGCGTGCGGCCCTGGCGTCCGCAAGGATCGTGCCCTCGTCGATGAGGTTGACGGCCCAGGGCTGTCCGGCCGGGAGCGGGATGCCGTTGGTGTCGTAGGTGTAGGCGAGGTGGGCGATCTTCGCGGAGCCCGCCTGGAGAACCGTGACCGTGCCCGCCTCCTCCTCGGCGCGTGCCGAGCCGGCGTGCCGTACGCCCGCGCGGTCGAGGGCGTCGAGGGTGCGCCGGATGCCGTCGGCGCCGTCGTCCAGGGTGTGGTTGGAGGCGGTGGAGCAGCCGTCGTAGCCGGTGGCGGCGAGGGCCTCGGCCACCTCCGGCGGGGACTTGAAGGTGGGGTAGCCGGTGTAGGCGCCGTTCTCGCCGTAGACGGTCTCCATGTGGCACAGGGCCACGTCCGCGCGGGAGACGACGGAGCGGATCCCCGAGAGCATCGGCCTAAAGTCGTAGCCGGTGCCTCCGGCGTCGAAGCGGGCCCGGTCGATGATCGAGCTGTGCGGGAGGACGTCACCGGAGGCGACCAGGGTGAAGCCGCGGGGCGCGGCGGACGGTGCCGGGCGTCCCGGGCCGCGCGGTTCGTGGCTGCCGCGGGCCTGGCAGGCCGCACCCGCGGCGAGGACGACCGTCAGGGCCAGGGCCACCTGTCGACTGCGTGCGATCATGCCATTCACCCCACTGTGGGCGTTGTGGTCGTATTTACGCACCATCAGGAAAGAAGGCTCTGGGCGTCCCACGCGGCTCCGACACGCTCATTAGCCCGTCCGGAACGCACCGGTCCGGGCGAGGTGACCGTTCGTCGAACCGTTCGTCGACGCGATCGACCGTCCGTCGCACGGGCGGGTACGTGCCCTGTCCCCCGGCCGCCCCCTGCTGTGGCATACGGCCATGACGGCCGGATCCACTCTCACGAACGGGACGACCGCCGAGCACGAGCTCGCCGCACTGCAGCGGGAGCACGGCCGGCCCCTCTTCGCGCTCCTGCTCCGGCTCTGCGACGGCGACCGGCAGCGCGCGGAGGACCTGGTGCAGGAGACGCTCGTACGCGCCTGGCAGCACCCCGAGGCCCTGCGCGCCGACGACTTCGAGTCCGTACGGCCCTGGCTGATGACCGTCGGGCGGCGGCTCGCGATCGACGCCCGGCGGGCCCGGCAGGCGCGTCCGGCCGAGGTCGGCGACGCGGTGCTGGAGAACGCGCGGGTCAGCTCCGACCACGCCGAGCGGGCCGCGGCGATGCTCGACGTCCGCCAGGCTGTGAAGACACTCACTCCGGAGCACCGTGAAGTCCTGGTGCTCGTGTACTTCCAGGGGGCGAGTGTGGCGGAAGCCGCGGCGACCCTCGGGATCCCGCCCGGTACCGTGAAGTCCCGCGCGTACTACGCGCTGCGCGCCCTGCGCCGGGTGCTTCCCGGATACGCCGCCGACCTGCGCTGAAACCGACGCTCGGGTCAAGCCTCCGTAAAGCGCCTTGCTGAACACCCCGGTTGAGTAATCGGCTGTTCTCATCCGTGTTCCGGAAGAGGGCCGACAGCGCCCCCCGGGGCCCGGTGTCGGGCTGCGCGCACGTACCGGAGGAAGGCAGGAAGGGATGCTGCACAGAGGTGAAGAGAGCACGGACGGTTCCGACGGTGAACTGACCGTTCCCATGGCGTGGTTGTACGCCGAGTACATCGCCGACGAGCTGCTGCGGACCGGCGATCTGATGCCGCCGACGTCCTTCGAGTTCCGGGCGGGGCGGGACGCCCTGGCGCTGACCGTCTTCCTCTCCGACACCGACGGGGAGCTGTCCGGCATCCGGGTCGTCACCCAGCTGGAGACGTGGCTGTCACTGACCGCGTACGACCAGCCGTGGCAGGAGTGGGTGCGCGAGCGACTGGCCGAGCTGGCCTGCGCGGCCGCGGAGGCGGGGCGGCCCGCGCCGGACCTGGACCTGGCGGACGAGGCCTGGCGCTGGCTGCAGGAGACGGAGCTGCTCGCGCCCGATCTGAACGCGGTGCCGGGCGGGGCTCCGGTGGTCGGGGAGGACGAGGGGCCGAAGGTCTGGACGCCCGCGTGGCAGCTCGGACTGCCGCTGGGACACCTCGCGATCCATCTTTTTTAGATTTCCGTGCCTCGGACCAATCCGCCGCGCGGAGGGCTCCGAATCCATAGGTTGCGATTGTGTCACCGGCTTGAGTGATTCCGCTGCCTGGTCCGTACCGGTGGGAGCAAGGAGTAACCCCACCCGCACCCAACGGCACGAGGATTCGGCATGAGGTCCCTGGAACGGCATCGCGACGTCGGCGCCTACGCGCTCGGCGTGCTCGACGAGGCGGAGGCCTTCCGCTTCGAGGACCACCTCATGGAGTGCCCTCGGTGCGCTGCAGAGGTGACGGAATTCGGTGTGACGACACGGCAGTTGATGCTGTACCGGCGGGCGACACCGCGGTTCGTGCACCCGATGGCGCAGCCCGGGCCGCGCATGCTGGACCGGCTGCTGGCCGAGGTGGCGACGAAGCGCCGGGCCGGACGCAGACGCCTGCTGTTCGCGCTGGCCGCCTCGGTGGTGTTCGCGGTGTCCGTACCGGCCGTCGCGATGATGGCCGAGGGCGGCGGCGAGGAGGCGGGGCCCGTGACGGTCGCGGCGACCGACGCGCGCTCGGGCGTCTGGGCCCAGGTCACGGTCGAGGACAAGGCCTCGGGCAGCCAGGTCGAGCTCAAGGTCAAGGACGCGGCCGGTCCCCGCTCCTGCCACCTGGTCATCGTGGGCCGGGACGGCACCGAGGAGACCGCGACGAGCTGGCACGGCCCCGGCCACGACACCCACCCCAACACGATGATGGCCAGCTCCTCCAAGCACCCGGACGAGACCGCCCGCTACGAGGTCCGCGCGGCGTCCGGGGAGGTCCTGGTGAAGCTTCAGCCGCGTTAGCGGCCGTCGTCCGTCCGCCCCTGTCGCCGGGCACCCCGCGTGGCCCGGTGTGAGACTGCTGGTTGGCGCACCCGGGAGGCAGCCGGGTGTCCGCGGCCGACGACGAGGGGAGACGAGGTGGCGGCGTCAGAGGACGGCGACGGCCGCCTGGAGGAGTACCTCGCCGACCCCGGGAACAGGGCGCTGGACCTGACCACCGCCGCGGCCCTCTGCTCCGAGGCCCTGGGGCTCCAGCACTCCGCGGTGTACCTCGTCGACATCCAGCAGCGCCGGCTCGTACCGCTCACCGACGTGGCCTCGCCCCTGCCCGTCGACGACTCGCTCGCCGGCTGGACCTACCGCACCCAGTCCCTGCGCGTGGAGGAGTCCGAGTCGGGTGGCATGACGGCCTGGATCCCCCTCGTGGACGGCGCGGAACGTGTCGGTGTCCTCGCCGTGCACTCGGCCTCGCTGACCCCGGCCGTGCTGCGCCGGGGCAAGGCCCTCGCCACGCTCCTCGCCATGATGATCACGTCCGCCCGGGCATACCAGGACTCCTTCGTCCGGCGGACGCGCACCAAACCGATGCGGCTGCCCGCCGAGATGCTGCGGGCCTTTCTGCCGCCCCGCACGATCGGCACCGCGCACGTCGTGTCCACGGCCGTGCTGGAGCCGGCCTACGAGCTCGGCGGCGACGCCTTCGACCACTCCCTCACCGAGACGGCCCTGCACGCCACGGTCCTCGACGCGATGGGACACAACCTGGCCTCCGGGCTCACCACGGCCGTGTCCCTGGCCGCGTGCCGCAATGCCCGGCGGATCGGGGCGGACCTGCCCGACCTGGTGCAGAGCGTGGACGACGCGCTGGCGCAGTGGCTGCCCGACCAGTTCTGCACGGGGGTCCTGGCCCAGCTGGATCTGGCCACCGGGGTGCTGCGCTGGTGCAACTGCGGGCATCCGACCCCGCTGCTCATCCGTGACAGACGGCCGGACGTCGACGCGATGCGGCGCGAGCCGGAACCGCCGATGGGGCTGCCGTCCCGGCTGGCCGGGGTGAAGCGGCGCACCCACGAGATCGCTCTGCAGCCCGGGGACCGGGTGCTGATGTACAGCGACGGGGTCACCGAGGCGAGGGCCGTCGACGGCGCGGAGTTCGGTCTGGAGCAGTTCGCCGACTACATCATCCGGGCGACGGCCTCGGGCGAGCTGGCGCCCGAGACGCTGCGGCGGCTCATCCACTCCATCCTCGACTCGTCCGGCAGCCGGCTGCGGGACGACGCGACCATCCTCATGTTCGAGTGGTCGCCCCCGTCCCGGTGACGGCGGGTCACTTCAGCAGCCGGGACATCCTGCGGTCCGCCAGCGGTTTGCCGCCCGTCTGGCAGGTCGGGCAGTACTGCAGCGAGGAGTCGCTGAAGGACACCTCCCGGACGGTGTCGCCGCACACCGGGCAGGGCTCGCCGGTGCGGCCGTGGACGCGCAGGCCGCTCTTCTTCTCGGCCTTCAGCCGCCCGGCCGCCACGCCCCGGGAGCGTTCTACGGCCTCGGTGAGCGTGTCGCGCAGGGCCTCGTACAGCCGGCGGGTCTCCTCCGCGCTCAGGGACGCGGCCAGCTTGAACGGCGACATCCGCGCCGCATGCAGGATCTCGTCGCTGTAGGCGTTGCCCACGCCCGCGATGAGGCTCTGGTCGCGCAAGGCGCCCTTGAGCTGCCGCCGTTCACCGGCCAGGAGTTCCGCGAAGCGTTCCTCGTCGAAGTCGTCGGCGAGGGGGTCCGGGCCGAGTCGGGCGACGCCCGGGACCTCCTGCGGGTCCCCCACGACGTACACGGCGAGCCGCTTCTGGGTGCCGGCCTCGGTCAGGTCGAAGCCGGAGCCGGTCTCCAGGGCCACGCGCAGCGCGAGGGGCCCCTTGCCGGGGCGGGGCGGGCCGTCGGGCAGGCGATCCTTCCAGTGCAGCCAGCCCGCGCGGGCCAGGTGCGTCACGAAGTGCGGGCCGCCCTCGGTCGCGAGGTCGAGGAACTTGCCGTACCGGCGCACGGCGACGACCTCGTGCCCCTCCAGCGCGGACAGGGGCGGGTCGTACGTCTTCAGGACGCTGATCGCCACGGGCAGCACCCGGACGATCTCATGGCCGACGAGGTGCTCGGCCAGGAAGTCCTTGAGCGCCTCGACCTCGGGGAGTTCCGGCATGAGTCCAGAGTGCCATGCGGGGTCAGTCCTGGTCGGGCATCTGGAACTCGCACCACACGGCCTTGCCGCCGCCGCGTGCCTCCACGCCCCACGCGTCGGTGAGCAGGTCGACCAGCAGCAGGCCCCGTCCGGAGACGCCCGACTCGCCGGCCTCGCGGCGGCGCGGCAGGGCGCTGGAGGAGTCCTCGACCTCGACGCGCAGCCGGCGGCCGGAGCCGGTGAGGGCCCGCAGGGTGACGATCGCGGAGCCCTCGGTGTGCATCAGGGCGTTGGTGATCAGCTCGTCGGCGACGAGTTCGATCTCGTCGGCGCGGTCCCGGGCTCCCCAGCCGCCGACGGCGGTGCGGATCATGTGCCGGGCCTCGGTCAGGGCCGCCGGGTCGCCGGGGGCCACGTGCCGCTGGAGCCGGCGGCCGGACTGCGGGCCGTCGGGGCCGCGCCGGCGCAGCAGGAGCAGCGCCACGTCGTCGTCGCCGCAGCGCTCGGCGGCCACGTCGATGAGCCGGTCGGCGAGGTCGCGTACGTCGTCGGGGCCGGTGGCGACGAGCGCGGTGAGGGTGCGCATGCCGTCGTCGAGGTCGGCGCCGGGCTGCTCCACGAGGCCGTCGGTGCACAGCAGCAGGGTGTCGCCGGGGTCGAGTTCCACGGTGGCCACCGGGTAGTCGAGGCGGCCGAACTCGGCGGACAGGCCGAGCGGCAGTCCGCCCTGGACGGTGACGCGGCGGCAGGAGCCGTCGGGTCGGCGCACGAGCGGGTCGATGTGGCCGGCCCGGACCATCTGGAGCACGCCGGTCGACAGGTCGGCCTCGGCGTAGAGGCAGGTCGCGGAGCGGTCGGTGTCCAGTTCGTGCAGGAAGACGGAGGCCCGGGCCATCACGGTGGCCGGGGTGTGCCCCTCGGCGGCGTAGGCGCGCAGCACGATGCGCAGCTGGCCCATGACGGCGGCCGCGTGCGTGTCATGGCCCTGGACGTCTCCGATGACGGCGCCGACCCGGCCGCCGGGCAGCGGGATGAGGTCGTACCAGTCGCCGCCGATGTCCCGGCCGACGGAGCCGCCGATGGTGGCGGCGCGGTAGCGGACGGCGACGTCGGCCCCGGGCACGCTCGGGATGGTGCGGGGCAGCATGGCCTGCTGGAGGCCCTGGGCGAGGTCCATCTCCTGCTCGTAGAACATGGCCCGCTGCAGGCTCTGCGCGATGCTGCTGCCGAGGGCGACGAGGATGTTGCGCTCCTCGGGGGTGAAGCCGCGCCGGTCGCTGTAGAGCAGGCCCATCGCGCCGATGGGCCGGGCCTGGACGATGAGCGGCAGATAGGCGGCCGAGGTGATGTTCAGGTCGGTGATGTGCGGCCACAGGATCGGGTAGCGCTCGGCGAACTCCTCCGGCGACTCGATGAAGCGGGGGCCGAGGGTCCGTACGGCCTCGCTCATCGGGTAGGGCTCGTCGATGCGGGTGACGCGGGTGCCGGGCACGAAGCTGTCCGAGGGCCCCTCGGCGACCAGGCGGATGCGCCCGGCCTCGACCAGGCCCATGACCAGGCTGGTGGCGCCCAGGTGGGTGAGGCCGTGGGTGTCCTTCAGGACGTCGATGACGTCCTGGACGGTGCGGGCGTGGGCGAGGGCGGCCGTGGTGAGTTCGACGACGCTGGTCTGCTCCCGGCGGGCCTCGTCGCGGGCGGCCTGGTCGAGGCGGGCCTCGCTCTCGCCGAGTTCCTGGGTGGCGTCCCGGACGATGCCGATGATGCGGCGGGGCCGCCCCGTGTCGTCGCGCCGGATGTAGCCCTGGGTGTGGGTCCAGCGCAGGGTGCCGTCGCGGCGGCGCATGCGGAAGTAGGCGCCGTAGTTCTCGCTGCCGTCCTTCAGGGCCTGGGAGACCGCGGTGTCCAGGCGCCGTGCCTCGCCGGGCGGGACCCGCTTGGCGAGCGTCTCGGGGTGGCCGTCGTACTCGTCGAGGCGCACGTCGAAGACCTCGTGGGCCTGGGCGTCCATCTGCATCAGGCCGGTGTCCAGATCCCAGTCGAAACTGCCCATCCGGTTGAGCGCGAGGATCGGATCCGGGTGGGCGGGCCAGTCGTCCGGGAGTGACAGGGCGCTCCCTCCCCGATCAGCCATGGGCCCACCTTGCCAGGAATCATCCGATTCTTCGACCGATGTGCCGGGCGTACGGGCCTCCCGGCCGGACCGGTTCTCAGTCGCCATCGGGGATCAGACCGGCTCCGTCGGGCAGGTCGGGGCTGTCCGGCACGGTGTCGGGGCCGGCGGGGGCTTCCGGAGCCGGGCCGATCTCTTCTGGGGATAGGCCGATCTCATCTGGGGGTGGGCCGGTCGCGTCGGGGAGTGGGCCGGTCGCGTCCGGCGGTGGTACGAACGCGTCGCCCGGCGGTGAATCCACGGCTGCCGGGCTGCTCTCGTCCCGGGGAGCCGCGCTGCCCACGCCCGGGGACAGGGGCGAAGGTGTGGGGGACGTCGCGGACCGCTGCGCCCACAGCGGTGGCGGCAGGGCCCGGTCGTGGCGTACGTCGTGGCCGGTGGGCCGCACGATCCAGGTGCGGGAGGCGACGTCGATGATCGTGAAGTCGGTGATCACCTGCGGGGACGGGGTCACGACGATCACCCGGCCGGGCCGGTAGCCGGGCCAGGGGGTGCCCCGGCCGCGCGGCGTGCCCGGCGTCGCCACCGGCGGACGGAGCGGGTTGCCGCAGGCGCAGCGGACGCGCGGCACGCCCCGGTCGTCGACCAGGACGGCGGTGCCCGCCTGGAGGACGGACTGGTAGCCGCCCGCCCGTCCGGCCCGGAAGCCGTGGTTGGTGATGCGGGTGTCGGCGCGCAGCACCACCGGGGTCAGCCGGCGCACGTGGTCGGGGACGGAGGCCGGGGAGACGCCCGCGACCCCGGCGAAGGCGTGCATCCTGGCCCGGTCGCGGGTGAGGTGGCCGATCTGCCGCGCGATGTCGCAACTGCCGGTCCGCTCGATGCCGCCGTACAGGCCGGGTGTCCCGCCGGAGAGCGAGCGCGGGCCGACCGGGACCCGGGCCGCGCCGGCCGGGCCGGACGCCCCCGGCGTTCGAGGGGCGGGGGACGGGGTAGCCGTCGTGAGGGCCGTGGAGTCCGTGAAGGGGTCGGGGCCCCGGGCCGCGGCCGGCTGGAGGAAGAGCTCCGCGCCGGCGTCCGCGCCGTCACCGTCGCCTTCGCTGTCGGTGCCGCAGCCCGAGAGGAGGAGCGCCGTCGAGAGCACACAGGCCATGGCGAAGGCCCCGGTGTGTGTCCGCACCCAGTCCTCCTGCTTCATTTCCAGCGATTCGTCCCTATTGTTTGCTTCACTCTCTTGGGTTACGCAACCGGAGCGGCGCCACACGGAGCGTGACACTGGGGTCCGGCACGGCATCGGGAGGAGCGCACGGCCGTGGACTGGTTCACCGCATCCGACTACTGGCTGAGCCGGCTGGTCTTCCAGCGGGCGCTGGCCGCCGTGTATCTGGTCGCGTTCCTGACGGCCGCGCTCCAGTTCCGCGCGCTGATCGGGCGGCGCGGCATGCTGCCGGTGCCGGAGTTCGTCGAACGGGTGCCGTTCAAGCGGGCGCCGAGCCTGTTCCAGGTGCACTACTCGGACCGCTTCTTCGCGCTCTGCGCCTGGGCGGGCTGCGCGGTGTCGGCGGCGCTGCTGGCAGGGCTCGACTCGCTGCTGCCGCTGTGGGGCGGCATGCTGCTGTGGCTGGTGCCATGGCTGCTGTACCTGTCGATCGTCAACGTCGGGCAGACCTGGTACTCGTTCGGCTGGGAGTCGCTGCTGCTGGAGGTCGGCTTCCTCGCCGTGTTCCTCGGCAACGACGAGGTGGCGCCGCCGCTCGTCGTGCTGTTCCTGCTGCGGTGGATCCTGTTCCGGGTGGAGTTCGGCGCGGGGCTGATCAAGATGCGCGGCGACGCATGCTGGCGGAAGCTGACGTGTCTGGACCACCATCACGAGACCCAGCCGATGCCGGGCCCGCTGAGCTGGTTCTTCCACCGTCTGCCCAGGCCCCTGCACCGGGTCGAGGTGGCCGCGAACCATGTCACCCAACTCGTGGTGCCGTTCCTGCTGTTCACCCCGCAGCCGGTCGCGACGGCCGCCGCCGCGCTGATGATCGCCACCCAGCTCTGGCTGGTGCTGTCGGGCAACTTCTCCTGGCTGAACTGGATCACGATCGTGCTGGCCCTGTCGGCGGTACGGTTCCCGGCCGATCCACCGGACAGGCCCGAGGCCCCGCTCTGGTACGTGGTCGTGGTGCTGGCGGTGGCGGCGCTGCTCGTGGTTCTCAGCTACCAGCCGGTCCGCAACATGGTCTCCCGCCGCCAGGTGATGAACCGCTCCTTCGACCCGGTCCATCTGGTCAACACCTACGGGGCGTTCGGCAGTGTGAGCCGGATCCGCTACGAGGTGGTCGTCGAGGGCACCGCGGACGAGGTGCCGCGCGAGGACTCGGACTGGCGGGAGTACGAGTTCAAGGGCAAGCCGGGCGATCCCCGGCGCTGGCCGCGCCAGTTCGCGCCCTACCATCTGCGGCTGGACTGGATGATGTGGTTCGCGGCCCTCTCCCCCGCCTACGCCGGTTCCTGGTTCGGCACGCTGGTGGAGCGGCTGCTGGAGAACGACCGGGCCACGCTGAAGCTGCTGCGCCGCTCGCCGTTCCCGCCGGACGCGCCCCCTCGGTACGTACGCGCCCGACTGTTCCGCTACCGCTACACGACCTGGCGCGAGCTGCGGGAGACGGGCGCGTGCTGGGAGCGGACGTACGTACGGGAGTACCTGCCGCCGACGCGGCTGGCGGAGAGCGCTCAGAGGCCGTAGACGCGGGTGGCGGTGGTCGCGAGGATCTGCTCGTGGTCCTGCTCGGAGGTCAGGCGGCGTACGGGGTCGAGGGTGCCGCCGTAGGAGGTGGCGAGCGTGCACACCGGCCAGTCCGAGCCGTACATCAATCGGCCCGGCCCGAAGGCCTCCAGGGCCACGTCGGCATACGGGCGCAGGTCCTCGACGGTCCAGGAGGCGAGGTCGGCCTCGGTGACCAGGCCGGACAGCTTCGCGACCGTGTTGGGCCGGGCGGCGAGGGCGCGGAGGCCGGACGCCCAGGGTTCGAGGGCGCCGGAGGCGATGGGCGGTTTGCCCAGGTGGTCGAGGACGAAGGTGAGGCCGGGCAGGTCGGCGGCGGCCCGTGCGCAGGCCGGGAGCTGATGGGGCAGGACCACGAGGTCGTAGACCAGCCCGGCGTCGGCGAGTGCGCCCAGTCCCCGGCGTACGTCCGGGCGCAGCAGCCATTCCGGGTCGGGTTCGCCCTGGACCTGGTGGCGGATGCCCTTGAGGTGGCGGCCGCCGGGGAGTTCCCGCAGCCGGGCGAGTTCCTCGGCGACGTCGGGGCGGGTGAGGTCGGTCCAGCCGACGACGCCGGCGATCAGGTCGTGCTCGTCGGCCAGGGCAAGGAACTCCGGGGTCTCCTCGGGCACGATGACCGTCTGGACGAGGACCGTACGGCCCACTCCGGCCGCCCTCGCCTCGGGTTCGAGGTCCTTCATCGTGAAGTCGCGGCGCAGGGGCGCGAGTTCGGGACCGGTGATCCAGTCCTGGTCCCGTACGGACAGGTCCCACACATGGTGGTGGGCGTCGACGACGGTCATGACGGCAGCTCCCAGACGACCGGCAGACCGGCGTCGGCGCCCTCGCCTGAGTAGTCGTGCACGACGTCCAGCAGCTCGGCCATGCGGGCCTGCCAGGCGACGTTGACCGGCAGCTTCTCCAGTTCGGCGAGCAGACGGGCGTAGTCCTCGCACTCCAGGACGTGGAAGAGGTCGGTACCGCTGCGCCAGATGGTCCAGGAGGTGGCGCCGGCGGCCCGGATGGCGTCGGTGAGTTCCTCGGGGACCTCGCGGTGGGCGGCCTCGTACGCGGCGACGCGGTCGGCGCGGACCTTGGTGTGCAGGGCGACTCTCATGACGGTTCCTCGGTGGGGACGGGGGCGTCGGCGGGCAGCAGTCCCTCGGTGCGCAGGTCGTGCCAGAACGCACCGGGCACGCGCGCGGCGAACTGGTGGGCGCAGTCGCGGACCTCGTGCGCCGAGCGGGCCCCGACGAGGACGCTGGCGACGGCCGGGTGGGCGGCGCAGAAGGCCAGGGCGGCGGCGCGCAGCGTGGTGCCGTGGCGGTCGGCGACGGACTTCAGCCGCAGGGCGCGTTCGACCAGCTCGGAGGGGGCGACGGTGTAGTTGTACGTGGCGCCCGGCCGCGGGTTCGCCAGCAGGCCGGAGTTGAAGGCGCCGCCGATGACGACGGACCTGCCGCGTTCCCGGGCCGCGGGCAGCAGGTCGGTGAGGGCGCTCTGGTCGAGCAGGGTGTAGCGGCCTGCGCAGAGCACCACGTCGACGTCGGTGTCGCGGACGAAGCGGGTGAGCATCTCCGCCTGGTTCATTCCGGCGCCGATCGCACCGACCACGCCCTCGCCGCGGAGCTTCTCCAGGGCGGGATAGCCCTCCCGGAAGGCCTCTTCGGCGTGTTCGTCGGGGTCGTGGAGGTAGACGACGTCGACGCGGTCGAGGCCGAGCCGTTCCAGGCTGGCCTCCAGGGTGCGTCGTACGCCGTCGGCGCTGAAGTCCCACACGCGGCGGTGGGTGGCGGGTACGGCGAAGCCGTGGGCCAGGTCGTCGCCGGTGCCGTCGGAGGGCTCCAGGCGGCGGCCCACCTTGGTGGAGATCGTGTACTGGCCTCGGGGGCGGTCGCGCAGGGCGGCGCCGAGGCGGCGTTCGGAGAGGCCGAGGCCGTAGTGCGGGGCGGTGTCGAAGTAGCGGATGCCCCGCTGCCAGGCGGCCTCCACGGCGTCGTGCGCCTGTGCCTCGCCGACTTCGGAGTACAGGTTGGCGATCGCGGCGGCGCCGAAGGACAGGGCGCTGACCTCGACGCGGCTGCCGCCGAGCCGGTTCACCGGGCCGCCGGGCGCAGCCGCAGGCCCTGCATGCCGCCGTCGACGGCGAGGGCGGTGCCCGTGGTGGCGCCGGAGAGGGGTCCGGCCAGATAGGCGACGGCGCCGGCGACCTCGGCCGCCGAGACGAGACGGCCGGTGGGCTGGCGGGCCTCCAGTGCGGCGCGTTCGGCGGCCGGTTCGGGCGCGGCGTCGAGGAGGCGGCCGACCCAGGGTGTGTCGACCGTGCCCGGGTTGACGCAGTTGACGCGGATGCCCTCGCGGACGTGGTCGGCGGCCATGGCGAGGGTGAGCGAGTACACGGCGCCCTTGGTGGCGCTGTACAGGGCGCGCTGCGGCAGGCCCGCGGTGGCGGCGATGGAGCAGGTGTTGACGATCGCGGCGTGCGCGGAGGCGCGCAGATGGGGCAGGCAGGCGCGGGCGGTGCGGACCATGCCGAGGACGTTGACGTCGTAGACGCGGTGCCATTCGTCGTCGGGGTTGTCCTCGACGGTGCCCTGGGCTCCGATGCCCGCGTTGTTGACCAGGACGTCGAGCCCGCCGAGGTCGGCGACGGCGGCCGCCACGGCCTCGCGCACGGAGGCGTCGTCGGTGACGTCCGCGCGGTAGGCGAGCAGCGGCTTGTCGACCGGCGACGGGTCCAGGTCGAGGACGGCGACCCGGGCGCCGCGCTCGGCCAGCAGGTCGGCGGTGGCCCGGCCGATGCCGGAGGCGCCGCCCGTCACCAGGGCTGTGATGCCCTCGAAGTCGCTCATACGGCCTGACCCTTCTTCCGCTCGTCGAGGTCGGCGGCCCAGAACGCGCCGCCCGGGTAGGTGAATCGCGCCAGTGACTCGGGCCGCATGGCGGCCGAGAAGCCCGGCGCGGTGGGTGCCCTGTAGTGAGCCTCGTGGATCACCACCGGGTCGAGGAAGTGGTCGTGCAGATGGTCGACGTACTCGATGACGCGGTCCTCGGTGGTGCCCGAGAGGGCCACGTAGTCGAACATCGACAGGTGCTGGACGAGTTCGCACAGGCCGACGCCGCCCGCGTGCGGGCATACCGGCACGCCGAATTTGGCCGCGAGCAGCAGGATCGCGAGGTTCTCGGGGACGCCGCCGACGCGGGCCGCGTCGATCTGGACGACGTCGAGCGCGCCGGCCTGGAGGAGCTGCTTGAAGACGATCCGGTTGTGCACGTGTTCGCCGGTGGCGACCTTCACGGGGGCGACGGCCCGGCGGACCGCCGCGTGGCCGAGGATGTCGTCGGGGCTGGTGGGCTCCTCGATCCAGTACGGGTCGAACTCGGCGAGGGCCTTGGTCCAGCGGATCGCCTCGTCGACGTCCCAGCGCTGGTTGGCGTCGACGGCCATGCGGACGTCCGGGCCGATGACGGACCGGGCGACGCGGCAGCGGCGGATGTCGTCGTCGAGGTCGGCGCCGACCTTGAGCTTGATCTGCCGGAAGCCGTCGGCGACGGCCCGGGCCGCGAGCCGGGTGAGTTTCTCGTCGTCGTAGCCGAGCCAGCCGGGTGAGGTGGTGTAGGCGGGATAGCCGCGCTCCAGCAGCCGGGCCGTGCGCTCCTCGGCGCCCTCCCGGCCTCGGCGCAGCAGGGTCAGGGCCTCCTCGGGGGTGAGGGCGTCGGTGAGGTAGCGGAAGTCGATCTGGCGCACCAGCCACGCGGGGTCGGCCTCGGCGAGCAGCCGCCACAGCGGCAGTCCCGCGCGCTTGGCGGCCAGGTCCCACACGGCGTTGACGACCGCGCCGATCGCCATGTGCATCACGCCCTTTTCGGGTCCGAGCCAGCGCAGCTGGCTGTCGCCGATCAGGTCGCGGTTCAGGAGGGAGGGGTCGGCGCACAGGTCGTCGGCCGAGCGGCCGATGAGGTGTCCGCGCAGCGCGTCGATCGCGGCGACCTGCACCTCGTTGCCCCGCCCGATGGTGAAGGCGAATCCGTGGCCCTCGTGCCCGTCGGCCGCGTCGGTGCGCAGGACGACATAGGCCGCCGAGTAGTCGGGGTCCGGGTTCATCGCGTCGGAGCCGTCGAGCTCGCGCGAGGTGGGGAAGCGGATGTCGTGGGTGTCGACCGCGATGATGCGGGCGGGCGTCGGGGACACGGGGGGCCTTTCGGTTGCAGGGGCGGGGTGTCAGTCCTGGGCCCGGCCAGTGGTGACCCGGGCGATCATGAGGGCGACCAGGATGATCCCGCCGTAGATGGCCTGGATCCAGAACGACGGCACCTGGGCGAGGGTGAGCAGGTTCTGTACGACACCCAGAAGGAGTACGCCGGTCAGGGCGCCGAACATGGTGCCCTTGCCGCCGTCGAGGGCGATGCCGCCGATCACCGCGGCCGCGAACACGGTGAAGATCATGTTCTGGCCCTGGTTGGCGCTGATCGCGCCGACGTATCCGGTCTGCATGATGCCGCCGACCGCGGCGAGGACACCCGCGACGACGAACACGCCGAGCATCACGCGCTCCACCCGGATGCCCGCCGCCCGAGCCGCGTCCGCGTTGCCGCCGATGGCGTACAGGGCGCGCCCGACCCGGTGGTACTTCAGCACCAGCCCGGCCGCCGCGAAGGCGCTCGCTGCGAGCCACACCGAGAGAGGGACGCCGAGGAAGGTGGTCGTCGCCAGCGAGTAGAAGCTGTCGGGCATCCCGAACAGCGTCTTGCCCTTGGTCGCGCCGACCAGCAGGCCGCGCAGCACGATCAGCATCGCCAGCGTCACGATGAACGCGTTGAGCTTGAACTTCACGACCAGGACGCCGTTGAAGGCGCCGACGGCCGCGCCCGCGACGAGGACCGCCACCAAGGCGAGGGCGGCGGGGAGTTCGGCGCCCCAGCCGGACTGCGCCGCGGGCAGCACGAGCAGCGCGCCCACGGCGGGCGCGATCCCGACGACCGATTCCAGGGACAGGTCGAACTTGCCGGTGATCAGGACGAGCGACTCGGCGAGCACGACCATCGCGAGGGCGGCGGAGGCACCGAGGATGGAGACGATGTTGCGCTCGGTGAGGAAGGAGTCGTTGACGACGGCGCCGAGCACGAGGAGCAGCAACAGGGCGGGGACAAGGGCGAGTTCGCGGGCCCGGCGGAGGAGGACGGCCTTGGCGGCGCGCGGGTCGGTGGCTCGCGCGGGCGCGAGCGGCGGGGCCGCCTTGGTGTCAGCCATGGTCCACTCCTTCGATGGAGGCGATGAGCTCGTGGTCGCGCCAGCCCGCCGGGTGCTCGGCGACGACACGGCCGTGGAAGAGGACGAGGACCCGGTCGCAGCGCCTGAGGTCGTCGAGTTCGTCGGAGACGACGAGCACGGCGGTGCCGTCCTCGCGGGCGGTGTCGACACGGGCGAGCAGGGATTCCTTGGACTTCACGTCGACGCCCGCGGTCGGGTTGACGAGGACCAGGAGCCGCGGGTCCGAGGCGAGGGCCCGGGCCATGACGACCTTCTGCGCGTTGCCCCCGGACAGGTCGGAGACGGGCTGTTCGGGGCCCGCCGCGTGGATGTCGAGGCGTTCGATCAGCGCGGTGGCGACATCGCGCCTTCTGTCGGTGCCGACGAAGCCGTAGCGGCCGAGCCGGTCCAGGACGCTGAGGGTGGCGTTGTCGCCGATGGACATGCCGAAGACCAGGCCCTGCTCGTGCCGGTCCCGGGGCACGAAGCCGACGCCGGCCTCCAATGCCTTGCGGACGTCGCCGAACGGCAGCGGCCGCCCGTCCAGCCGGGCCGTTCCGCTCGTGGGGGTGTGCAGTCCCGTGAAGGACTCGGCGAGCTCTATCTTGCCGCTCGCGCTCGATCCGGCCAGTCCTACGACCTCGCCCCGCCGGACAGTGAGGTCGACGCTCTCATAGGCGGTGGAGGTGAGGCCGCTGACGTCGAGCAGAACGGGGCCCGATGCTCCCTGGGTCCTTTGCCGCTCGACCTGTTCGGCGATGGTCTCTCCGGCCATGGCTTCCACCAGGGCCTGTCGGGGCAGGTCGGCGACCGGTGCCGTGGTGATCCAGCGGGCGTCGCGCAGGACCGTGACGGTCTGGCAGACCTCGTACACCTCCTGGAGGTGGTGCGAGATGAACAGGAAGGTGACGCCCGACTCCTGCAAGGCCCGCATACGCGTGAACAGCCGCTCGATCTCCCGGTTGTCGAGCTGCGCGGTGGGTTCGTCGAGGATGATGAAGCGGGCGCCGAAGCTCAGCGCCCGGGCGATCTCCACCATCTGCCGGTCCTCGACCTTGAGATCGGCCGTGCGCGCGTCCGGGTCGACGCGCACGTCCCAGGTGTCGAGAAGTGCGGCCGCCTCGGACTTCAGGCGACGCCAGCTGATGAAGCCGCGCCGGAGCGGCTGCCGGTTGATGAACAGGTTCTCGGCGACGGTCAGTTCGGGGACGACCGTCGGGTGCTGGTAGACGCAGGCGACCTTGCGGCGCCAGGCGTCCCGGTCCGTGAGCGGGGGCGCGGGGTCGCCGTCGAAGCGGACGGTGCCCTCGTCGGGGGCTTCCAGGCCGGTGAGGATCCTGACCAGCGTGGACTTGCCGGCGCCGTTGCGTCCGACGAGGGCGTGGGACTCGCCCGGCAGGACGGAGAGCTTGCCGTCGGCGAGGGCGGTGGTGGGGCCGTACCGTTTGACGATGCCCCACGCTTCAACCAGTGGGCTGCTCATTCGACCGTGTTGCCCCAGAGCTCGGGGTCGTCGACGTTGTCCTTCGTGACCAGCGGCGCGGGCAGCTGGTCCTCCAGGATGCCGCTGGGCAGCTTCACGATCGTCGAGTCGTGGTCGGTCGGGCCGGGCTTGAACGTCTTTCCCTGCATCGCCGCCTTGATGTAGTACATGCCGTACTTGGCGTAGGCGTCGGCGGGCTGGGAGACGGTCGCGTCGATCTCGCCCTTGCGGATCGCGTCGAACTCCTGCGGGATGCCGTCGTTCGAGACGATGGTGATGTGGCCCGACTGCCCGGCCTTCTTCAGCATGCCCTTGGACTTGAGGGTCTGGAGGGTGGGCGCGAGGTAGACGCCGCCCGCCTGCATATAGATGCCCTTGATGTCGGGGTTGGCGTTGAGGAGGGTGTCGAGCTTCGAGGCCGCCGCGTCGGACTCCCACTTGGCGGGGATCTCCAGGACCTTGAGCTCGGGGAAGTTCTTCTTCACGCAGGCGCGGAACGCCTCGGAGCGGTCGCGGCCGTTGACCGAGGCGAGGTCGCCCATGATCTGCACGACCTTGCCCGAGGTGATGTGCTCGCCGAGGTACTGGCAGGCCTTCTCGCCGTACGCCACGTTGTTCGCGCGGACCACCATCGCGACCTTGCCCTTGTCGGGCGCCACGTCCACGGCGACGACCGGCACGCCCTTGCGCTCGGCCTGGTCGAGGCCCGCCTCGATGGCGGCGCTGTCCAGCGGGGCGACGACCAGGCCCTCGACGCCCTGGTTGAGCTGGTTGTTGATGTCGGTGATCTGCTGCGAGGGGTCGCTGTTGGAGTTGACGGTCTTCATCGCGTCCACGCCCTCGGCCTTCGCCATCCTGGGCACGTAGTCGTTGTACGACTGCCAGAACGGCGAAGTCAGCAGGGGCAGGACGACCCCGACCTTGCCGCTGCCGTCGCCGCCGCCGGCACCCGAGGCGCCGGTGTCCTTGGTACTGCCGCACGCGGCGAGCACCAGGGAGGCGCCGGCGGCCAGCGCCACCGCGCCGACGATCCGGGACCTGTTCCGCTTCCGCACTGTGCTTCCGGGCATCTGAGGGGGCTCCCATCGACCGGTGTTCGAGCAGATGCCCGCATACTTATCAGACCACTCCCCCGTCGGAACACCCTGCGGAGGCACATTTTCGCGCTCCGGGCTCATAGTGGTCCGACCACCTCGCTGGTTAGACTGCGCCGGAGCCTGTGATCGGAGGAACGGCGTGGACGACGAGACGGCCCCGCAGAAGGGCACCGTGACGCAGCGCGCCATCGAGCGGATCAAGGCGATGATCGGCGAGGGCCGGCTGGAGCCGGGCCAGCGGCTGCCGACCGAGCGCGATCTGGCCGCCCAGCTGGGCATGTCCCGCAGCTCGATGCGGGAGGCGATCCGCGCGCTCACGGTGCTGGGCGTGCTGGAGGCCCGGCACGGGTCGGGCATCTACGTCACCCAGCTGGAGGCCGGGGACCTGCTGGAGACGTTCGGTGTCGTGGCGGACCTCTCGCGCGGCCCGCGTCTGGTGGAGCTGCTGGAGATCCGGCGGATCCTGGAGTCGACGGCGACCGCACTGGCCGCCGCCCGGATCAGCGACGACCAGCTGGCCGAGGTCGAGAAGCACCTCGCGGCGATGAACGCCACGGACGATCCGGAGGAGATCCTCGCCCACGACCTGGCTTTCCACCGGGAGATCGCGGCGGCGGCGGGCAACGAGACCATGGCCGCGATCCTGGAGGGCCTGTCCTCACGGACGTTCCGCGCCCGCGTCTGGCGCGGCTACCAGGAGGAGGGCGCCTTCGAACGCACCCGCCGCGAACACGCCGCGATCCACCGCGCCCTGGCCGCCCACGACCCGGAGGCGGCCCGCGCGGCGGCGGCCGCGCACGTGGGCGAGGTGGAGGAGTGGCTGCGGACGCAGCTCGGGTCTTGAGCCGTGTCCGCCGCTACTTGAACTGGCCGGGCCGGTAGTCGCCCGCCGGCTGCTCCAGCATGACGTTCAGCCGGTTCGCGGTGTTCATGAAGCCGATCAGGGTCACGAGGGCGGCGAGTTGCTCCTCGTCGTAGTGCTTGGCGGCCCGCTCCCAGACGGCGTCCGGGACACCGCCCGCCCCGTCCGCGATACGGGTCCCCTGCTCCGCCAGTTCCAGCGCGGCCCGCTCGGCCTCGGTGAACACGGTGGCCTCACGCCAGGCCGCGACCAGATGGAGTCGTACGGAGCTCTCGCCCGCGGCAGTCGCCTCCTTGGTGTGCATGTCGATGCAGACCGCGCAGCCGTTGATCTGGCTCACACGGAGCGAGACCAGCTCCCGGGTGGCGGCCGGCAGCGGGGACTCCACGACCAGCCGCCCCAGGGCGGTGAACTGCTTGATGACCTTGCCCGCACTCGGGAGGGCGAAGACGTCCAGACGCGCGCTCATGGTGAGCTCCTCTGTCGTTGTCGTTTCGCGTACACCCCTATGAGTCGGCGGCTCACCACGATGTGACATCGACAGTTGTGACCTGCGTCACCGACTATCCGCGTCGCAGCCGCAGCGTCACCAGCTCGAACGGGCGCAGCCGCACCGCGATCCGCCCGTCCCGGACCTCCGGTGCCGTCGCATCCGCCAGCGGACGCTCCAGCAGGTCCGTCACCGCGACACCCGCGACCTCGAAGCCGGCCGTGAGCGTGGCCCGCACCCGGCCGCCGAATGCCTCGTGGAACCGGACGACGACGTCCCCGCTGCCGTCGTCGGCGAGCTTCACCGCCGTGACGACCACCGCGTCCTGGTCGGCCGTCACCAGCGGCGCCACCTCTCCGGCACCGGTGAGCCGCCGCTCCGGCACGTTGATCCGCCAGCCCTCGCGCACCGCGTCGGCGATGCCCGCGCCCGGCACCAGCGCGTGCCGGAAGCGGTGGACGCCCTGGTCGGTCTCGGGGTCGGGGAAACGCGGGGCGCGCAGCAGAGAGACACGGACGGTGGTGGTCGTACCGCCGTCGCCGTCGGTGCGGACCGTGCGGGTCACGTCGTGGCCGTACGTCGAGTCGTTGACGAGGGCGACGCCCCAGCCGGGTTCCTCCAGATGGAGGAAGCGGTGGTTGCACGCCTCGAACTTGGCGGCCTCCCAGGAGGTGTTGGTGTGGGTGGGCCGGTGGAAGTGCCCGAACTGGGTCTCGGACGCGTACCGTTCGGCGTGCACATCGAGCGGGAAGGCGAGCTTGAGGAACTTCTCCGTCTCGTGCCAGTCGACCTCCGTGTCCACCGTCAGCCGCCGCTCCCCCGGCGCGAGGGACAGCAGCTGGGTGACGCGGGAGGCGCCGAAGGTCCGTACGACCCGGACCCCGTCCCCGTCCGGGGCGACCTCGTCCGCGTCGGTGAGGTCCGTGACCGTGTTGCGGTAGAACTCGTCGACGTCCCAGGCGTCCCACATGTTCGGGAAGTCGGGGTGGAGCTGGAGGAGGTTCGCGGCCCGGCCCGGGGCGACGGTCTCGCGGTCGGCTTCGATGTCGTACACGGACGTCACGAGCCCTCGGGCGTCGATCTCGACGCGGAGCAGGCCGTTGCCCAGGACGAATCCGCCCTCGGCGCGCGGGGACAGCTCCGCCGGGCTGGGCGGAAGCTCGGCACCGGCACCGCCGGCGGGGATCCCGGCCCGGCTGTGGGGTGCCGAGTTGAAAACGAGGTCGAGCGTCCCGTCCCCCGCGAGGGCCCGCTGAGCGGCGTCGATGATGCCGGACAGCTCCTCGGCGACCCTCTCGTAGGTCCGCCGGGCCTCGCGGTGCACCCAGGCGATGGACGAGCCGGGCAGGATGTCGTGGAACTGGTGCAGCAGCACCGTCTTCCAGATGCGGTCCAGGTCCTCGTAGGGGTAGGGGAAGCCGGTGCGTACGGCCGCCGTGGCCGCCCACAGTTCGGCGTCCCGGAGCAGGTGCTCGCTGCGGCGGTTGCCCTGCTTGGTCTTGGCCTGGCTGGTGAGGGTGGCGCGGTGGAGTTCGAGGTAGAGCTCGCCGACCCAGACGGGCGGTTCGGGATACTCGGCCGCGGCCTTCGCGAAGAACTCCGCCGGGGTCTCCCAGGTCACCGTCGCCGCGCCCTCGAGGTCCCGCAGCCGGGCCGCCTTGGCGACCATCTCACGGGTCGTGCCGCCGCCTCCGTCGCCCCAGCCGGTGGGCGCGAGGGAGTGACGGGCGACGCCCTTGTCCTTGAAGTTGCGGGCGGCGTGGGCGATCTCGCTGCCCTTCATGGAGCAGTTGTAGGTGTCGACGGGCGGGAAGTGCGTGAAGATCCGGGTGCCGTCGATGCCCTCCCACCGGAAAGTATGGTGCGGGAACTTGTTCGTCTGGGACCAGCTGATCTTCTGCGTCAGCAGGTACTTGGAGCCCGCCGCCTTGATGATCTGCGGCAGTCCGGCGGCGAAGCCGAAGGTGTCGGGCAGCCAGGCCTCGTCGTTCTCGATGCCGAACTCGTCGAGGAAGAACCGCTTGCCGTGCACGAACTGCCGGGCCATCGCCTCCGAGCCCGGCATGTTGGTGTCCGACTCCACCCACATACCGCCGGCCGGTACGAACCGTCCGTCGGCCACGGACTTCTTCACCCGGGCCCACACCTCGGGCCGGTGTTCCTTCACCCACGCCCACTGCTGCGCCTGCGACATGGCGAAGACGAACTCCGGCTCGTCGTCGAGCAGGGCGGTCATGTTGGACGTCGTCCGGGCCACCTTGCGCACGGTCTCGCGCAGCGGCCACAGCCACGCCGAGTCGATGTGGGCGTGGCCGACGGCGCTGATGCGGTGGGCGGAGGGCGCGGCGGGCGCGGCGAGCACGTCGGTGAGGCGGGAACGGGCCCGGTCCGCCGTGCCGCCGATGTCCTGGAGGTCGAGGGCGTCGAGGGCCGAGTCGACCGCCCGGAGGATCTCCCAGCGGCGGGCCGACTCCACCGGCAGCTCGGCCATCAGCTCGCCGAGCACCTCCAGATCGATCACGAGCTGCCACACCGTCTCGTCGAGAACGGCCAGGTCCATGCGGGCGAGGGTGTACTGCGGTTCGCTGCCCGCGGTCTCCTTGTCGCCCAGTTGCGTGGGCAGGAAGGGGTGGTAGTCGAGGATGACGGGGTTGGAGGCGGCCTCGATGTGCAGGCGCACCTGCTCGCCGCCCTCGACGGGGGCGCCGATGCGCACCCACTGGTTGCGCGGGTTGAGGCCCTTCACCGGGGTGCCGTCGGGCCGGTAGACGAGGCCCTCGCACTGGAAGCCGGGCATGTTCTCGTCGAAGCCCAGGTCGAGGATCGCCTCGACGGTCTTCCCGGCCCACTCCTCGGGGACGGTGCCGGTGACGCGGAACCAGCTGGTGCCCCAGGGAGCACCCCAGCGGGCGCCCGCCTCGATGGACTCGGGCTCGGCCGCGAGTCCCTCGGCGACCGGCACCGGTTCGCCGGGCGCGTGCCACACCGCCACCTCCAGCGGCACGGACTCGGGGTACACGGCGGGGCGGACACGCTCGTCGAGGACGCGCTTGAGGCGGGCTTCGACCAGGCTGCGGTCGTCATGCATGCGGAATGCTCCCTAGGGGGTCGTTACCAGGGGTGGGTCAGGGAAACGGGCGCCGACGAGGTGTAGAGCTCCCCCACGGCACGCAGTTCGAACCGTGCCGCCCGCTCGCCCTGTTCGGGCTTCAGTCCGGCGACGAAGAACGCGCGCTGGCAGGTGCCGCCGAGGAAGCGCCGGGTGCCGTCCGGGAGAACGCGGTGCAGGGTGTGGTGGCGTACCTCGCCGGGGGCAGGGTCCCAGGCGAGGCGCAGGTCGCCGCCGGACGCGGCCGTCACGCGGAACCCGGTCGGCGAGACGGGTCTGCGGATTGCGTCCCGGACCGCGATGCCGCCCAGCCGCCATGTCACGGGCCCGTCGGTCGCGGTGAGCCGCACGCCGAGTGAGTGGACGGTCCCGGTCAGGCCGGTGAGTCGTACGGTCGACGTCTGCCACGCCTGGCCCGAGTCCACGGGCAGATACGTATACGAGCCCGGCTCACCGGTCGCCACCGCCAGTTCGATCCGCACGGCGCCCGCGTCGGTCCGATGCGTCAGCTCGACCACCGTGTCGCCACCGATCGGCAGCCGCGTCTCATACACCTCCACCACCGTGGGCGCGTCCAGTTCACCGTCCACCAGCACGCTGCTCCCACCGCGCCACGCGTCCGCGAAGTCGAAGCCGACAGCGGGGCGTCGCCCCTCCGTGCGCACCACCCACCGCCGGGACGGCAGCCGGTCCTGGAGGCCGAGGTGGTTCCAGGGCGCGTCCGAGGTCACGGCACCGTCCTCGTACCACCGCAGCCCGTGCCCGGTGTTGAACACGCTCGCGAACGGAACCGACGTGACCGTGGAGCGGTCGGCGACGGACACGGCGGGTGCCCGCCAGCTGTCCGTGCCGTCGGGCCGGGACGGGTCGAGGGAGCGGCCGGTCCAGAACCGGTCGTCGGCGGCGTGGAAGGCGGCCGGACCGCGCTGGTCGGCGGGCAGATGGTTGCGCGTCCACTCGGGCCGGTAGAGGCCGATCGACGCGATGTGCGCCTTGTCCTTCGGCACGATCGCGTCCCACCGCACGGAGGAGTTCCAGCCGTTGGCCTCCACGTCGACGCCCGCCCACAACTCATGGCGGCTGCGCCCCAGTTGCTCGGCCCGCCGCCCCGAGGAGACCAGGCTGCTCGCCGACCAGCGGAAGTCGACGAACATGTCGTCCGCGGTCCGGAAGAACGGCTCGTTCTGCCCGTTGAGCGCCCCCTGCCAGCTCACCGTGCCGTTCACGGTCATCGCGTCGTACCAGGTGACCCGCTGCCCCTTGGCCGCCGCGAGTGACTTCAGCTCCCGCATGAAGCTCAGCATGTCCGCGCCGAGGGCGGCGTCCCCGCCCCCGGTCTCGGCGTTGACGAACCAGCCGTCGAACCCGTACGCCTCGGCGACCTCGACCAGCCGCGCGGCGAGCGGATGACGCCCGGCGGTGTCCTTCTGCACCAGGTCGCGGGTCCAGCGCAGTTGTCCGCCGTAGGCGACGGGCGGCAGGAAGACATTGCCGAGGACGGGCACGCCGTGCCGGTGGGCGGCGTCGACGATCGGCGCGTTCGGGGCGAGGATCAGGCCCTCGCCCGAGGAGCCGCCCCAGAAGACCAGCTCGTCGATGTAGGCCCAGTGGGTGAGGGCGTAGTAGTCGGCGGTGGCCGAGCCCTGGGAGGGGTTGCTCGCGGTGGGCCCGAAGGAGACCAGGGACTGGATGCGGGCCTGGCCGGCGCGGGCGGTCGGGTTGGCGGGGGCCGGGGTGAAGCGGGCGGCCAGGGGCACGGACGCGGCGTTGAAGGCGAGGTCCGGGTCGGTGTCGGCGCGCCAGGACTTCAGGCCGCGCCAGGTGATGCCGGGGCCCGGAGTGCCGGACGGGAGGGAGTCCGGGTACCAGTAGGAGGCGTACGGCTGGGTCGCGGCGGCTTTCGGGGCTGCCGTGGCCTGCGGTGAGGGGAACAGGGCGGCCGCGGCGCCGGCGAGCAGGACGGTGCGTCTGGTGGGTGTCACGAGCGGGTGCCTCCTGGTGGGTGGGGAAGTACCTGGTCGGGAGTGACGACCTCGGTGATGCCGCGCGCGGCCAGGTGTTCCCGGTCGGCGGCGAGCGTGTCGAGGACGGTGGTGGGGCGGGCTCCGTCGGCGACCAGCCGGAAGAAGGCGTCGAATACGGGACCGCCGGGGGCGCAGAGCGAACGGACGGCGGGGTCGGCCGGGACGACCAGCGCCGTCGTACGAGCCGGGGGCGCCTGCGACGGCTCGCGCGCCGCCCGTTCCAGCACCCTGGCCATGTCCTTCGGTTTACGGTCGTTGGTCAGCAGGCCGAGTCCGTACTCCAGTTCCGGGAAGTCGGCCAGGTCGCGGGAGACGTCGTGGGAGCACCACCAGGTGATGCCCCACAGTCCGGGGCAGTCCAGGGCGTTCGCCACGGTGGCCTCGGTGAAGGCGGCGGCGTGCTCGGCCGGGACCAGGGGTGCGGGGGCGCCGACCTCCTGGAGCCAGACCGGCCGGTGCGGGTCGTCGGCCCAGGCCTTGCTCAGCTCGACGAGGTAGGCGGCGTGGTGCTCGGCGGGGACGGAGGTACGGCCGTGGCGCTGGGCGGTGCCGTTGAAGACCCAGGAGTGCACGGCCGTGACGGCACCGTGCCGGGCGGCCTGGCCCGGGGTGAAGGGCTGGTCGTCCTGGTACCAGGTGGCGTCGTACTCGGCGTGCAGATGCAGCCGGCCCGGGGCGCCCTCCTCGCAGGCGGCGAGCATACGCGCGAGCCAGGTGTCGATCTCGTCGGAGGTGGCCCGGTCGGGGTCCGGATGGGGGCCGGAGGAGAACTGGTTGACCTCGTTGCCGAGGGTCATGCCGATGAAGTTGGGCCGGTCGGCGAGGGCGGCGGCGAGGGTGCGCAGCAGCTTCTCCTGGCCGTCGAGCACGTCCGGGTCGGTGAAGAGGTTGCGCCGGTGCCAGGTCCGGGTCCAGGCGGGCAGGAAGTCGAAGCTGCTCAAGTGCCCCTGGAGGCCGTCCACGTTGACGTCGAGGCCGCGTTCGGCGGCGGCGTCGGCCAGCGCGACGAGCTGTTCGACGGCCCGGGGGCGGATCAGCGTGCGGTTGGGCTGGAAGTACGGCCACAGCGGGAAGACGCGGATGTGGTCGACGCCGAGCGCGGCGATCGAGTCCAGGTCGGCGCGGACGGAGTCGAGGTCGAAGTCGAGCCAGTGGTGGAACCACCCTTCGCTGGGGGTGTAGTTGACGCCGAAGCGCACGGCAGAAGGCATGGGGGTCCGGTCCTTGCGTTCGGGGGGAGGTTCAGCCCTTCACCGCGCCCTCGCCCACACCGCGGAAGAAGTACCGCTGGAGACAGGCGAAGAGGGCGATCAGCGGTGCGACGGCGATGATCGTGCCGGCGGCGACGAGGCGCTCGTCGTTGGCGAAGGTGCCGTGCAGATAGTTGAGGCCGATGGTCAGCGTGAACCTGGACGGGTCGCTCAGCACGATGAGCGGCCACAGGAAGTCGTCCCAGGCGCCCATGAAGGCGAAGATCGCGACGACGGCGAGGGTGCCCTTCACCGACGGCAGGGCGATGCGCAGGAACCGCTGCCAGACGTTGGCGCCGTCGACGAAGGCCGCTTCCTCGATCTCGTAGGGCAGGTTGAGGAAGGCGTTGCGCATCAGCAGGACGTTCATCGCGCCGATGCAGCCCGGCAGGACCACGCCGATCAGGGTGTTGTTGAGGCCGAGCTCCCGCATGGTGGTGAACTGGGCGATGATAATGCCCTCCACGGGCACGAGCATCGCCAGGATGAAGGCCAGGGTGGCGACCCGGCGGCCGCGGTAGCGGAGTCGGGCCAGGGCGTATCCGGCGAGGGCGGCGCCGACGCAGTTGGTGACGACGTTGGCGGTGGCGACCTTCAGGGAGTTGAGGGCGTAGTCCCAGACGGGGATGGTGTCGGCGACCCGCTCGTAGTTGTGCAGGGTCGGATCGCCCGGCAGGAACGTCGGCGGGGAGCTGTAGATGTCCTCGGTGGGACCCTTGAGGGAGGTGGAGAGCTGCCACAGGAACGGGCCGATGGTCAGAGCCAGTACGGCGAGCAGCAGGACGTAGCGCAGGGCGAGTTCCCACACCCGGACGCGGCGGCCGTGCTCGTCGGTGATCCGGGGTTCGCGGACGGCGGCGGGCACCTTCTCCCGAGGAGGTGTCTTCTCGAGGACGCTCATGACTCCTCCTTCCGGTCGGCGCGCAGCACCAGCAGCATCAGGACGACGGTGACCACGAAGACGACGACGGCAATCGCGGAGGCGTAGCCGACGCGGCCGGTCAGGCCGGTGCCGGTGCGCTGGACGAGCATGACGAGGGTGGTGTCCTCGCCCGCCGGACCACCGCTCGGGCCCGCCAGCAGATACACCTCGGAGAACACCTTGAACGCGGCGACGGAGGAAAGCGCGCCGACGAGCACCATGGTGGAGCGGACGGCGGGCACGGTGACGGTCATGAAACGGCGTACCGCGCCCGCCCCGTCGACGGCGGCGGCCTCGTGCAGCTCGCGCGGCACGTTCCCGAGCGCCGCCAGATAGATGATCATGTAGTAGCCGAGGCCCTTCCACACCGTGACGGCCATGGCGCTCAGCAGGAGCAGCCACTGGTCGCTGAGGAAGCCGACCCGGTCGGCGCCGACCGTCTCCAGCAGCGAGTTGACCAGTCCGCGGTCGTCCAGCAGCCACACCCAGATCAGCCCGACCACGACGATCGAGGCGACGACCGGGGTGTAGAAGGCGGACCGGAAGAAGGTGATGCCGGGGATGTTCTTCTGCACGAGCAGGGCGAGCAGCAGGGGCAGGACGACGAGCGGGGGCACGACGCCGAGGACGTAGAGCGTGCTGTTGCGCAGGCCGGTCCAGAACATGTCGTCCTGGAGCAGTTCCCGGAAGTTGGCGAGCCCCACGAACTGCCCGGGGATCAGGGTGCGGCGGTCGGTGAAGGCGTTGACCAGCGTGGAGAGGAACGGGTACAGGACGAAGGCGCCGGTGACGAGGAGGCCGGGTGCGGCGAACAGCCAGGGGCTGGTGGGCAGTTGGCGCCGCACCCGGGAGATGCCGGAGAGAGCCATCGGAGCTCAGCCCTGCTGCTGCAGGAGCCGGTCGCACTCCTTGACAGCGTTGTCGAGAGCTTCCTTGGGGCTCTGCTTGCCCTGCAGGGCCTTGGCGACCTCGTTGCGCAGCGCGATCTTCATCTGCTCGCTGAACAGTACGGGCGTGTAGTTGACCGCCGTCTTCAGGGACTTGGCGGCGGCCACCCGTACGCGGGTCTCGTCGCTCCCGTCCTCCTTGGTGAAGTACGGGTCGTCCAGCGAGCCCGCGGTGCTCGGGAAGATGGCGACCTTCTTGGCGAACGACATCTGGTGCGCCGCGTCGGTGACGAAGTGCGCGAAGGCGACGGCCGCGGGCTTCCGCTTCGACTGGGAGTTGACCATCACGCCCATCACGTACATGTTGACGTGCCCGGTGCTGGTGACCTGGTCGGTGATGCCGATGTTCTTGTACAGGCTCGGCGCCTGCTTCTTGAAGTTGCCGAGGTCGAGCGCGCTGCCGGGGTTCATGGCGACGGCTCCGGTGAGGAACTTCTTGCCGGACGACTCCGGGGTGGCGGTCAGCGCCTGCGGATCGAGGGCCTTCGCGTCGTACAGCTCCTTGTACTTGGCGAGGAGTCGCACACCCTTGTCGTCGTTGAAGGAGAAGGCGGTGCCCTGCTTGTTCATCAGCTGCACGCCGTAGCGGCCGAAGTCCTCGATGGTGGGCACGTTGGCGAGGGTGGCGACCTTGCCGCCGCTCTTCTCCGCCATCTTCAGGCCCGCGGAGAAGAGTTCGTCGTATGTCTTCGGAGGCTGCTCGGGGTCGAGCCCGGCCTCCTTGAACAGGGTCTTGTTGTAGAAGAGCGGGCCGGTGTTGAGGTACCAGGGGAAGGCGTACGTGCCGGTCATCCCCGGTATCCGATGGCCCGCCCAGGCGCCCGGCAGATACTCCTTCTCGTACTGCGGGGCGGCCTTGTCCAGGTCGAGGGCGAGTCCGGCCTTGGCGAGCGGGGCGACGAGGTCCGGGGAGACGTTGACGACGTCGGGCAGGGTGCCGCCGGCCGCGTCGGCGCTGATCTTGTCGGCGTAGCCCTCGGCGGGCTGGTCGACCCACTTCACCTTCGTGCCAGGGTGCTTCTTCTCGAACTCGGCGATGAGGCCCTCGAAGTACGGCTTGAAGTTGGCGCGCAGATTCCACGTCTGGAAGGTGATGTCACCCTCGACCTTGCCCGAGGCGTCGCTGGAACCGCCTCCGCCTCCCCCGGAACCGCAGGCGCTCAAGGGCAGCAGGACAGCGACGGCAGCGGCGGCGAAGGCTCTGCGGGAGATGCGCACGGTGACCGGCTCCTTCGAAGGCAGGGCGGGATTGGGCGGCGGAAAGGGCGCCGGGCCAGACCTTGCATCGTTCTCTTCGGGGAAGTCAATGGATTCTGCTCAGCTAAAGTCTTTAGTTGGACATAAACGCAGGTCAGCGCAGGATCATACGACTTCTTGCGATGGATCACTAATGCGCTTTAGGGTGAGGACACTCAAGCGCATTAGTGCACAGCGCTCGTCGAATGGAGAAGCAAGCGTGACGGGAAAGCGCTCACCGGCGCGCCGGCCGACGATGAAGGACATCGCCCGGCGGGCCGGGGTCTCCGAGAGCGCGGTCTCCTTCGCGCTCAACGGCAGGCCCGGGGTCTCCGAGGTGACCCGGGACCGGGTGCGCAGGGTCTCCGAGCAGTTGGGCTGGCGGCCCAGCACGGCGGCGCGCGCCCTGTCCGGGGAGGGCGCGGCGACGGTCGGTTTCGTCCTGGCCCGTCCGGCGGGCACGCTGGGCGTGGACTCGTTCTTCCTGCAACTGGTCTCCGGCATCCAGGAGGTGCTGGCCGAGCGTCATCTCGGTCTGCTGTTCCAGATCGCCGAGGACATCGACGACGAGTGCGCGGTGTACCGGCGGTGGTGGGCCGAACACCGGGTGGACGGTGTGCTGGTGGTCGACCCGCGCACCGACGACCCCCGGCCCGGCCTCCTCGACGAACTCGGGCTGCCTGCCGTGGTGATCGGCGGCGCCCCGGACGAACGGCACCCGGGTCTTTCGACGGTGTGGGCCGACGACGCGGGCGCGATGGCCGCGGTGGTGGACGGGCTGTACGCGCTCGGCCATCGCCGGATCGCGCACATCGCCGGACTGCCCGGGCTGGCCCACACCGAGCGCCGCATCCGCACCCTGCGCGCCGAGGCCGAGCGCCGGGGCCTGTCGGAGGTGCAGTCGGTGCCGACCGACTACTCCGACGAGGCGGGCGCGGCCGTCACCCGCCGGGTCCTGGACGGCCCCGCCGCCCCGACGGCCCTGATCTACGACAACGACGTGATGGCCGTCGCCGGGGTCGCCGCCGCCACCGAGCTCGGCTACGCGGTGCCGGCCGACGTGTCGGTGGTGGCCTGGGAGGACTCCGCCCTGTGCCGCCTGGTCAAGCCGTGGCTGTCCGCGCTCTCCCGCGACAGCGTCGAGTTCGGCCGCACGGCGGCCCGCGAACTGACCACCCTCCTCGACGGCGGCCCGGCCCGGGCGGTACGGGTGCCGGTGCCGCGGCTGATCGAGCGGGACAGTACGGGGGTGGTGCGGGGGGTGTGAACACCGGGCTGCGGCAGGCCACGTGAGGGCGAGGACTCCCCGGGACCGATGCCGGCACGCACTCGTGTGGGGCTCCTGGCCCGGCGCGGAACGGCCCGGCCGGACGGCACACGCACCACGAGCTTCGGGCTGTGGCACCCGGCCAGGTCCCACCGAGCCCTGTGCCGGCACTCACGCTGCGCGGGGACCCCGGTGCGGCGCGGAGCGGCCCGGGCAGAACACGCACCGCGGGCCCGTCGCACCATCGGTACGCACCCCCGCCCCTCGCGCCGGCTGCGGAACGCCCACGGTGCGGGCCTGCCGCTCCCGGACCGGGAGGGCCACAATGGACGGTATGCGAGTGCGGCGCACCGCCTGGGCCTCTGCCGGACTGCTGCTGGCTGTCGCGGTCGGCTGCACCGGCGGTGGGGACGAGGGCGCGCCCGAGGCAACTCCGGCATCGGCCCCCGCCACGACCGAGAAGCCTCGCGCCACGTCCTCCCCCACACCCTCCCCGGCCGACCCCGTCTCCCTCCCCGCCCTGATGCGGCGCGAGCACACCGGCTCCGGACTGCGTCTCGGGGCCGTGCTCGACCGGACCTCCGCCTACACCCGGTACGCCGTGACGTACGAGGCGAACGGCCTGACGGTCTCGGGGATCATGAACATCCCGGGGGGCGAGGGTCCCTTCCCGGCGCTGGTGCTGGCGCACGGGTACATCGACCCGGACGACTACTTCAGCGGCCAGGGCATGCCACGCGAGCAGGACCGTCTGGCCCGCAGCGGCTATGTCGTCCTGCACACCGACTACCGCAACCACGCCCGCTCCGACAAGGACCCCGACAACGACGTGAACCTGCGGCTCGGCTACACCGAGGACGTCATCGGCGCCGCCCTGGCCCTGCGCGACTCGGGCCGCCCGGAGATCGACGGCGACCGTCTCGGCCTGTTCGGCCGGTCGATGGGCGGCGGGGTCGTGTACAACACGCTGGTCGTGGCGCCCGGTCTGTTCGACGCGGCCGTGGCGTACGCGCCGGTGAGTGCCCGCCCGCAGGAGAACATCGACCACTTCCAGCGGCCCGACGGCGACCCGCTCGTGGCCGAGATCGAGGAGAAGCACGGCACCCCCGAGGAGGACCCGGACTTCTGGCGCGGTGTCTCGCCCCTCACCTACGCCGACCGTGTGAGCGAACCCCTGCTGATCCAGCACGGCACGGCCGACGACACCTGCCCCCTCGCCTGGTCACGGGAGGTCTCCGCCACCTTCGAGGAGGCCGGCAAGGACGTCGAGCTGCGCACCGTCGACGGTGAGGGGCACACATTCGGGCCCCGGTGGGCAGCCGAGATGGACGTCACCGAGGCCTTCTTCGCACGCCATCTGCGCTGACCCGGTCACACCCGGGACCGGTACAGCCCGAACTCCGCGATCCGTACGGCCCCTCGCGCCCCGGTCACCCGTACCCGCCACCGCCGGGCCCGCACGGCGCCGGGCAGCAGCAGGATCCGGCTCGCTCCGGCGACCCCCGCCCGGGCCACCTCCGCCCAGCCGCCGTCGCGGTACGCCTCCACCACGAAGCCCTCCACCTGCTGGCCGTACCGGATGTCCTCCGCCAGGCGGACCCGGTCCACCTCCCGCTCCCGGCCGAGGTCGACGGTGACCCGGCCCGGTGAGGTACTGGTCCGGGCGCCGTCCGCAAGATCCTCGGGCAGTTCGCGGTCGATCCGCTCGCGAAACTCCCGCAGGCGCGTGACATCGGCGGCCGGCAGCAACCCCCGGGTGTCGGGCGGGATGTTGAGGAGCAGCACCGAGTTCCGGCCGACGGAGCGGAAGTAGATGTCCGTCAACTGCTCGACGCTCTTGGGCCGCTGGTCCGCGTGGTAGAACCAACCGTCCCGGATCGACACATCGCACTCGGCGGGCCACCACTGGAGATAGTCGGCGACCGGCCGCGCCGCGACCAGGGCGTCCCGGCTGCCCATGTCGGGGGCGTCGTAGGAGAGGGCGTAGTCGGTCCGCCCGTAGTCCTTCTCCTGGACGGGGACGACGCTCCACTCGTCCTCCCGGGCCAGCCCGCCCTCGTTGCCGACCCAGCGGACGTCCGGCCCGGTCACGGCGACGACGGCGTCCGGGGCGAGGGACCGCACGAGGCTGTACCAGCTGTCCCAGTCGTACTTCTCGACCTTGTCCGGCGGGATGTGCCCCTGGGCCCCGTCGAACCACACCTCGTCGACCGGGCCGTACTCGGTGAGCACCTCGTAGAGCTGGTTGAGCATATGGGCGCCGTAGTCGGTGGCGGGGAGCGTGTACGAGCGGGGCGGGGTGCGGTCGTCGCCGTCGACGAGGGTGGGGATGGTGCGTGGGGCGCGGGCGCTGCCGTTGGCGTACACGCCGTGCAGGTACTGGTTCTCGTCGGCGGGCGAGATGTAGACACCGACCTTGAGGCCGTGCCGCCGCATGGAGTCGGCGAAGTCGCGCAGGACGTCGCCCCGGCCGTCGCGCCACGTGCTCGACGCCACCGTGTGGCCGGTGTAGCGGGAGGGATAGAGCACGAAGCCGTCGTGGTGCTTGACGGTGAGGATGGCCAGCTTGAAGCCGCCGTCGCGCAGGGCGCGGGCCCACTGGTCGGTGTCGAGGCCGGACGGCTGGAAGACGTCCGGGTCCTCGTCGCCGGTGCCCCATTCGAGGCCGGTGAAGGTGTTCACGCCGAAGTGCAGGAAGGCGGTGCGCTCCAGGCGCTGCCAGGCGATCTGCCCTGCGGTGGGGCGCACTTGGGAGGCCTTGCGGACCAAATCCTCCGGGCTGTCGTCGGGGCCGACGGGGATACGGCTGCGACGGGGGTCAGGCGGAGCCGCGAGTGCGGGTGCCGTCATGCCGGCGGTCGCGGCGAGGACGGCGGCTGATGCGACGAACACGCGTCGGGACACGGCCATGGCGACGACTCCTCAGGTCAGATGCCAGACGGCGGGGGTGCGCTGATCGGGCGGGTACTGCGCGAGCCGGCCGTCGTCCGTCACGCTCACCGTCATCCGGGTGATGGCGTTGACGAGCCGGTGGCCGCCACCGCCGGCCGGCTCCAGCTCCCAGCGCTGGAGGGTGGCGGCGGGATCGCAGATCTGCGGCGTCACCTCGACGCCCGGCTGGAGGGGCACGTTGAGCGTGAGCTTCCCGCCCCGCACCTCCAGACAGCCGTCCTGGGTCCGCAGGGTGACGTAGCCGTCGGCCGTGCGCCGGAGGGAGGCGGTGAACGACCGGCCGGCTGTCCGGAACGTGTACGTCCCGTCCGCGACCGCCACCCGGGTCAGATCCCGGAAGCCGGGCGCGTGACCCACGGCCGTACCGCGGGCGGTGAACCCGGCGTACGTGGCGTCGGGATGCGGATCGCCCCAGGTGGCCTGCGCGATGTGCCGCAGGGCCGGCCACAGGGCGACGGCGACCTCGTTCTCGGTCTCCCCGCGGCCGTTGTCGGGCCAGAGGCTGATCTTCGCTCCGGTGATGCCTTCGCTGGAGGTCAGCTTCTCGCCCTCGAAGCTGCGCGGGTCCCAGGACTGGTCGTACAGCGCCTCGGTGTCGGTGTGGAAGCCGCCGCGGACGAGGTAGAGCGCGTAGGCCGCGTTCATCAACGGATAGCCCTGGGCGATGAGTTCGCTCGGCTTGACCGCCACGTTCAGCCAGTGCTCGACCGTCGTACCGGCCGCGACCGGCACGGTGTTGGCGCCGGTGAGCCCGTCGTTCCAGATGCGCAGCCGCTTGCCCCGGGAGTCCGCGTAGGCGTGGACGCGGTTGACGAAGTCGACGAACGCGTCCTGGGGTGTGGCGTGGGGGCCGTACTTCTCCCGCGCGTACTTCAGGACCTGCGGGTACTTGGCGAAGTCGGAGCCGAGCATGTACTCGTCGGCGCCCATGTGCCAGTCCCGCCCGGGAAAGACCTCGGCGTACTCGTCCATCAGGCTCTTGTAGTAGGCGAAGGCCTCGGGCCGGGTGATGTCCAGCCCGGAGGGCTGCTTGGTGCCGTCCGTGTCGGTGAGCTGGAGATCGGGGCGGTTCTCTATCCACGGGTCCATATGGCCCGGGGAGTTGATCTCGGGAATGATCTCGACGTGGTACTTCTCGCCGAGCGCGACCAGTCGGCGGATCTCGTCCTTGGTGTAGTAGCCCCAGGTGTTGGCCTCGGGGTGGGCGTCGCTCTTCACCTTCAGTTCGAGGAGCAGCTGGTTGAGCTTGTGGTACGCCATCTCGCGCACCAGGTTCTCCAGCCAGGGCAGCGAGACATGGACGTAGCAGGCGCAGACGCCGACGCCCCGTTCCCTGTAGCGCGGCACGTCGACGGTGCGTCCGGCGGGGACCCGGTCGCCCTGGGCGAGGAGCTGGAGGAGGGTCCGGGTGCCGTAGAAGGCGCCGGTCTCGGTCGCGCCGGTCACCGACAGCCGTCGGCCCGCGTGGAGTTCGTAGCCCTCCGTGCCGAGCGAGGATCGGCCGGGCCGGATGTCGATAACGATGTCACCGGCCCGGGCGGCTCCCCCTACGACGGGGACCGTGCCGTGTCCGGCCGTCCGGAGGTCGGCGGCAAGGGTGCCGGCGACCCGGCGCTCGGCGCCGGTGCCGGTGCCGGCGACCAGGCGGGTGCCCCGGCCGTAGGTGTAACTGCCGGGTTCCGGGGACCAGTCGGTGAGGGCGGGCACCGTCACCGGAGTCCGCGGCTCCTCCGCGACCGCGGGTGCGGCCGGTGCCGCGGGTGCCGCCGTGACGAGCAGCGCCAGCGCCGCCAGGAGTCCGGGCCACCACATCCGCCGTCTTCTGCGCTCAGTCATACGGCTCCCCATTCATCGGACGTCTGATGATTGAGCTGACGCCGACGGCTGTCAATGGGGCGCGTCCGCACGAAAGTTGAGCCATTGATCGGATGTCCGGGGGCGCATGGGGCGTACCGAGGGGCGCTGTCCGGCCGGTGACCTCGACGTACGCCCCCTGCCGGTGCACAGTTCTCCCTACGTACTCGCCAGTAAGCCCGTCCGCTCCCTTCCGATCCCCTCCGAGGAGTTCTCCGTGACCAGTTGGGCCGGCCGCACCGCCGCCGAGATATCCGCCGCCGTCCGCGAGAAGCGGGTCACCCCGCGCGAGGTGGTCGCCGAGCACCTCGCACGGATCGAGCGGTTCGACGGCCGTGTCGGGGCCTTTCGCACGGTGCGTGCCGAGGCGGCACTGGCCGAGGCCGAGGAGGTGGCCGCGCGCGGCGACTTCGCCGATCTGCCCCTGGCCGGGGTGCCCGTGGCCGTCAAGGACAACCTCTCGGTGCGCGGCGAGTCCCGGCGCGTCGGCTCGGCCGCCACACCCCACACCCCCGCAGAAGAGGACCATGTGACGGTGGCCCGGCTGCGGGCGGCGGGCGCGGTGGTGGTGGGGCTGACGAACGTCCCGGAACTGTGTGTCTTCGGCACGACGGACGGCGTGCTGGGCACCTCCCGCAACCCCTGGGACCCGACGCGCTCGGCGGGTGGTTCCTCGGGCGGCAGTGCCGCCGCGGTCGCCGCCGGGATGGTGCCGATCGCCCTCGGCAACGACGGCATGGGTTCGCTGCGCATACCGGCCGCCAACTGCGGTCTCGTCACCATCAAGCCGGGGCACGGGGTGGTCCCGACGGGCACCGGGAACAGCGACTGGTTCGGCCTGTCGGAGAACGGGCCCCTCGCCACGACCGTCGAGGACACCCGTCTGATGCTCTCGGTCCTCACCGGCACGGAGCCCGGGCCCCGGTGCGAGCCGGGCGCCCTGCGGGTCGCCGTGTCGCTGCGCAGCCCGTTGGCCGGGGTCACCATCAGCCGGCCGTACGCGACGGCCGCCCGGGAGGCGGCCGAGGCTCTGATGAAGGCGGGCCATCAGGTCCGGCGCGCCGACCCGCCCTACCCGATGTCGCTCCCCCTGACCTCGCTGATGCACTGGACGGCGGGCACGGCCGCGGACGCCCAGCAGCTCGACCGGCGTCTGCTCACCCGCCGCACCCGGGTCCACGCCACGCTCGGCCGGCCCTTCGTGGCCCCAGCGCGCGCCGGGGCGAGCCGGGAGCAACTGCGCCGGCGGCTGGAGCCCTTCTTCGCCGACCACGACGTGCTGCTCACCCCCGCGCTCGCCCGCCGCTCCCCGCAGGCCGCGCCCTGGCACGAGCGGGGCTGGCTGCGCAATGTGCTGGCGAACACGAACTACTCACCACTCACGCCCGCATGGAACCTGACCGGCTGGCCCGCCATGTCCGTCCCCTGCGGAACCCTCCCCTCCGGCGCCCCCTGTGCCGTGCAGCTGGTGGGACGCCCGGGCACGGAGTCCCGGCTCCTGTCCCTGGCCGAGCAGTTGGAGGAGAAAATCCCGTGGCGGCGTACGGCGCCGGTGAACTAGGGTCGGCCGGGTGACTGCCGGGTCGGCCGTAGGCCATGCACGAGTGAGGCGCCCGGCCTCGGAGTGAGCGCGGCGGGGGTGACCCCGCCCGGGCCCGCCCGAGAGCCGGAGAGGGCACGAGCCCCGCCTCTCGTCTCCGTTTTCCCGTTCCCCGCGCCGCTGCGGCGCTTCACCACGGATCAACGAAACCCGGAGACGAACCCACTCATGTCCCACGCACAGCACACGCCGCCCGCCCTGCCGACGACTGTCGCCCACCTCGACCACACCGCCGTCTTCGCCTCGGACCGCCAGTTGTCGGCGGAGTTCCTGGCGGCCGTCCTGGGTCTGGAGGTGGGCGCCCCCTTCGGGCCGTTCCTGCCGGTCGACCTGGGCAACGGCGTGACCCTCGACTACTACGAGAAGCGCGACGAGCCGATCCAGTCCCAGCACTACGCGTTCCTCGTGCCCGAGGAGCGGTTCGACGCCATGATCGGCCGCCTGGAGGCGCTCGGGGTCACCTACTACGCCGACCCGAGCCACACCGAACCCGGCCGCGTCAACGACCTCTTCGGCGGACGCGGCGCCTACTTCGACGACCCGAGCGGCCACAACATGGAGATCATGACCCGGCCGTACGTCCGTCCCTGACGGTCGCCCCGGAGTGCCGATGACCTCGGCGCACGCCTAGAGCGCGCGGTACATGATGTGCAGCCCCACCCGGCCGTCCCGGGGGTGGTCGAACGCTTCCGGCACCGTGCCGAGGATCGTGAAGCCCAGGGAGGTCCACAGCTTCACGGCCGGGTTGGTCTCGACGACGGCGTTGAACACCATGCCCCGGTAACCGGCGGCCCTGGCCTCGGTCAGGAGGTGTTCGGCGAGGGCACGGCCGTGGCCACGGCCGCCCTGGCCGGGGTCGACCATGAAGCCGGCGCCCGCGATACGGGCAGCGGGGCCACCGTAGTTGGGGGTGAGATACGCGGAGGCGACGACAGTGCCGCTGTCGTCCTCGACGACGTAGACCCGTTTCGCGGGACTCATCCACAGGACCCGGGCCTCCTCCTCGGAGGTACCCGGGTCCCATGCGTAGGTCTCGCCCGCGGCGACGATGTGGTGCCAGAACGGCCAGATACGCGGCCAGTCGTCAGCCGTTGCTTCCCTGATCAGCATGGGCGCGAGTCTGGCACGCCCATGCGCTCGGCGAAGGTGGAGGGGGTGCGCCCTCGGTCAGTCGACGCTGGGCAGGATGTGGGGCTCTGCGAGGTCGTCCTCGTAGCCCGCGAGGCGGATCGGGGCCGACCGGGCCCACACGTCAAGGCTGCCGAGCTCGTCGGCCCGCCGGCCGGCGCGCTCGCCGCGTTCCTTGGGGCGCTGATCTCGATTCGTCTTCTCCGGTGTCACCGCGCACTCCTTATGTGTCGGTCACCCTCGGGACGCACGCGCTGGTCCTGCTGCGCCTGACGCCCCGTATGGGTCTGATGTCAAAAGCAGTTCGGACGCGGTGGCGCCGGTCGACTCACGGGAGAGGCCGTGGTGAACCGGCTGTCCCATGACGGACCGTGGGTGTGGGTAGGACCCCGTACTGCTGTCCGTCCGGAACAGATTAACCAAATGAGCGGGCCCCCGCTCGATGGGGCTGAAAACGGCCGGTAACAATCGCGCGTCATCCGGTGTTCAACTCAGGTTTAGGCGCCGATTTGTTCACTGACGGGCGATTTGAGCACCACCCGAACGGCGTACAGATGCGTAGGCGTTTTCGACACGGTTGCGCAGTTCAAGTGCCGTTGGCTGAGTCGAAAGCTCGCCATGGTCTGCTGCCGCACGGCAACGGCTGTCTCGCGGGAGGACTGACGCATGGAGCTGCGCAGCGTCGAGGAGCTGATGGATCTGCTGTACACCTGCCGGGGCACCAGGGACGCCCCGGACCGCGACCGCCCGCCGGTCGATCTCCACGATCACGCGCTGCGGACCGCCGCGCTGCTGCGCCGCGGCCGCCCGGCCGACAAGGAGCTCCAAGTGGCGGGGCTGGTGCAGCCGGTCGGAGGGCTGCTGTGGCCCGGCGATCCCGCCGCCCGCGCCGACCAGGCGGCCCACGCGGTGCGCGCGCTGCTCGGCGAGCGGGTCTCCCGCCTCGTCCGCCGGTGCCCCCGCCGGGACGCCGCCGTCGACGACGACCTCCTCACCCTCCGCCAGGCGATCGAGGAGGGCCGCACGGCCGGGTTCGACGCCGGGGTCCTGGAGGACTGGCGGACGGTGCTGCACCTCTTGGCGGCACGCAACTCCCGCCTCGGGGCGGTCGATTGACGGACAGCGGCCGTCAGGGGCGCGGGGGACGGCCCGCCACACCCCGCAGACGCTCGCCCGGGTCCCGGCCTACCACTTGCCCGGCGCGTAGTCCTTCAGGAAGATCCCGTACAGGTCCTCCCCCGCCTCGCCCCGCACGATCGGGTCGTACACACGGGCCGCGCCGTCGACCAGATCCAGCGGCGCGTGGAAACCGGCCTCGGCGAGCCGCAGCTTGTCGTAGTGGGGCCGCTCGTCCGTGATCCATCCCGTGTCGACCGAGGTCATCAGAATCCCGTCGGCCTGGAACATCTCCTGGGCACTGGTCCGCGTCACCATGTTCATCGCGGCCTTGGCGGCGTTGGTGTTCGGGTGCCCCGCGCCCTTGTAGCCGCGCCCGAAGACCCCCTCCATCGCGGAGACGTTCACGACGTACGCCCGCCCGCTCGCCGCCTTCTTCGCGGCCTCGGCCATCGCGGGGCGCAAGGCGCTGATCAGGATGAACGGCGACGTGTAGTTGCAGAGCTGGGTCTCCAGCAGCTCCACCGGGGAGATCTGATCGATCGTCTGCACCCAGGTGTTGGAGTCGACGACGTCGGGGACCAGGCCGCCCGCGTCGATCGCGGTGCCGTCGAGGTGCCGCTCGACGCTGGCGTTGCCCGCGACCAGGGCGAGGTCGGCGACCTTCTGCGCGTCGAGGCCGCTGGTGCCGATTGGCAGCGCGGCGATGCCGTCGACCGCGCCGGAGTTGAAGGCGCCGATGACGTGGTGGGCGGGGAGTTCCCCGGCGGGCAGCGGGGCGCTCTCGCCGTCGACCAGGGCGGCGTAGGCGGAGGGCAGCCGGCGCACGGTCTGCGTCGCGTTGTTGACGAGGATGTCGAGGGGACCGGCGTCGGCGACCTGCTCGGCGAGGGCCACGGCCTGCGCCGGGTCGCGCAGGTCGATGCCGACGACCTCCAGGCGGTGGATCCAGTCCGCGGAGTCGTCCATCGCCTTGAAGCGGCGGATGGCGTCCTTCGGGAAGCGCGTGGTGATCGTGGTGTGCGCCCCGTCGCGCAGCAGCCGGAGCGCGATGTACATGCCGATCTTGGCGCGGCCGCCGGTGAGCAGGGCGCGCTTGCCGGTGAGGTCGGCGCGGACGTCGCGCTTCTCGCGGTTCACGCGGGCGCAGTCGGGACAGAGCTGGTGGTAGAAGTAGTCGACTTCCACGTACCGGGCCTTGCAGGTGTAGCAGGAGCGCGGGCGCTGGAGTATCCCCGCGATCCTGCCCTCCTCGGTGTTCGAGGAGGGCAGCAGACCCTCGGTCTCGTCGTCGATGCGCTGGGCGGAGCCGGTCGCCGTGGCCTCCGTGACCGCCTTGTCGTGGGCGGTCTTGGCGGCCCGGCGCTCCTGGCGGCGGCGCTGCTTGACCGTGCGGTAGACGCCCGCGGTGGCCCGGCGCACGGCGACGGCGTCCGGGTGGTCGACCTCCAGCTTGTCGAGTTCCTCGAGCACGCTGAGGCAGACGGCCAGACGCTCGGGGTCGATGCCGGGTCCGTACGAGAGCCCGCTCGCCTCGTCCATGGCCTGCGGGCCGTCCTCTGTCACCGTCATCGCCGCTGTCGTTCCCTGCTGTGGTCCTGGCGGCGCGCCGGTCGCGCCCGCATTCGAAGGGCGAATTTTACGGAGCGCCGGGCCGGACCTCCAAACCCGCCCCTGATCAGGACTCGCAGGCCATGATCAGCGTCCGCACCTCCTCGGTGACGGCGGCGGCGAATCGGTCGAGGTCGGGGACGGCTTCGGCGTCGGCGACGAGGCCGTAGTGGACGCTGCCCCGGTACGTCGAGACCGCCACCGCCAGGGAGTGGCCGGGGGGCAGCGGGGCGAAGGGGAACACGGCGGTGAGCGGGTGGCCGCCGAGTTTCAGGCCGAGGCTGGGCAGGGGCACGCTGGTCACCAGGATGTCGAACCAGAGCCGTGCCGCCTGGCCGACCAGGGGGCCGCCGAGCCGGTGGGCGAGGGCGGGGACGTGGTCGGCGAGCAGGGCGACGGCGCCCGCGCCCCGGTTGGGGCCGGCGTCCTTGTTGCGGTCCATGGCGGTGCGGACCGAGGCGAGGCGCGCCAGCGGGTCCTCGTCGTCCACCGGAAGCCGTATCAGGTAACCGGAGAGCCGGTTGCCCTGTGGGTAGGCGGTGCGCGGGCGGCGCTTGGAGACGGGGATCAGGGCGCGCGGCGCCACGCCCTCGCTGCCGTCGCCGCGCTCGTCGAGCCAGCGGCGCAGGGCGCCAGCGACGACGGCGATCAGCACGTCGTTGACGGTGCCGCCGACGGTCTTGCGGACGCGGTGCACATCGTCGAGGTCGAGCACCACTCCGGCGGTGCGGCGGGTGCCGCTCGGCTCGCAGGTGAGCGCGGGGGTGGAGCGCACGTCGAGGGAGGAGCGGGCGACGGAGGCTCCGATGTCCAGGGCCCGGCTCACGTCGGACAGGGCGCCGCGCACCATCCCGGGCAGGTCGCGCACGTCCGGCAGCAGAGGGCGCGGGGGCGCGGCGGGGCGGGGCCGGGGCGCCGGCATGTCCATCGGGTCCATGAGGCCCGCGGCGAGGGTGAGTGCCCGGAGCCCGTCGGCCAGGGCGTGGTGGAACTTGAAGAGCACCGCGAAGGAGCCGCCGTCCTCGCCGGGCAGCACATGGGCCTCCCAGGGCGGCCGGCCGCGCTCCAGCGGACGCCCCATGAGCCGGCCCGCCGTGGCGTGGAAGTCGGCGGTCGGGGCGTGCAGCCGGACATGGTGCTGGGAGTCGAAGTCCGGGTCCTCCTCCCGGGCCGCACCGCCGAAGGCGTGCGGCCGGCGCAGCGCCGCGGGCAGCGGCTGCCACACGTCGCGGATGCGCATGCGCAGTCCGGGGACGTCGGCGGCGCGGGCCGCGAGCAGGTCCGCGGCGCGGGCGCCCGCGGCCGGCGAGTGGGCGGGGAAGATCCCGAGCGCCCCGAGGTGCATGGGGTGCTCGGCGGACTCGAGGTTCCAGAACGCCAGGTCGAGTGGAGCGAGCAGGTCAGCAGTCAAGGGCTTGCCTCGCGTCGACGACGGGTGAGTCAGTAGTCAACCGCCCTCAGCCGATTACGGTCAAGTACGATCACGCTACGTACAGTTAACAGCAGATTAAGTCCCGCCCCGACGAAGAGGGGCGGGACTTATGGTGCATGTGCCGTCAGTTCAGCACAGGTTGCGGCGCCGGGCACCCGGTGGGAGTCACCCGGGAGGCGTCACGGATCAGCGCCTGGTGCGCCGCCTTGAGCCGGGCCGTGTCCGGTTTCAGGACGGCCCGGTCGTAGGTGAGGAAGCCGTTCAGCTCACCCTCGACGTCCGCGATCTGGGTGTATACGGCACCGTTGCTGCCCCGGCAGACCAGGGCCCTGACCTCGTCGAGCTTGGTCAGATAGTCCTCGGTGTACGTGGCCGGGTCGACGTCGACGTACGACTGCTGCACCGACCAGGCGTGGCCGGGCACCGCGAGGCCCAGGCCGCCGTACTCGCCGCTGACCAGGGCACGCTCGCCGTCCGGGCGCGGCGGCAGGGCCGGGCTGGGATAGCCGTGCTCGTCCATGAGGTCACCGGTGCCGCCGTCGGCGCCGAGGTTCAGCCCGGACTGGCCGTTGACCAGCCGCGTGGGGTCCCACGCCTTGGCCTGCTCGGCGACCCGGCCCACGTCGTACTGGCCCCAGCCCTCGTTGAAGGTCACCCACATGACGACCGACGGGCTGCTGATGTGCTCGTCGATCATCTCCTTCATCTCCCGCTCGTAGCGGGCGCGGGAGGAGTCGCTCGGGTTCACCCCGGCCGTCATCGCGGGCATGTCCTGCCACACCAGCAGCCCGAGCCGGTCGGCCCAGTAGAACCAGCGGTCCGGCTCGACCTTGATGTGCTTGCGGACGGAGTTGAAGCCGAGCCGCTTGTGCGCCTTCAGGTCGTAGGCGAGGGCCTCGTCGGTGGGCGCGGTGTGCAGGCCGTCCGGCCAGAAGCCCTGGTCGAGGGTGGCCATCATGAAGACCGGCTCGCCGTTGAGGACCGTGCGCGGCACTCCGTTCACCTTCTCGACGGCGATGGAGCGCATCCCGAAGTAGCTGCCGACCCGGTCGGCGCCGACCTTCACCTTGAGCTTGTAGAGGAAGGGGTCGTCGGGGGACCACAGGTGCGGGTCGCGCACGGTCAGGGTCAGCGCACTGCCGGTGCGGCCGCTCGCCGTGGCGACCTCGCGCTTCCCGTCGTACGCCGTCGCGGTGATCGGTACGCCGTCCCGGACGCCCCGGGCCTCAACGGTCAGCTTCTCGCCGGCCACGTCCGGGGTGAGCTCGAGGGAGTCCGTGTGGTCGCGGGCCACCGGCTCCATCCAGACCGTCTGCCAGATGCCGGAGGACGGGGTGTACCAGATGCCGCTGGGGTCCAGGCGCTGCTTGCCGAGCGGCGGGTTCTCGCCGGATGCCGCGTCGGTGGGGTCGTAGACGCCGACGATGAGTTCCTGGGTGCGGCCGGGCTTCAGCGCGTCGGTGATGTCGGCGCTGAACTTGTCGTAGCCCCCTTCGTGCTCGGCCACCTTGGTGCCGTTGACGTAGACCTCCGAGCGCCAGTCGACGGCGCCGAAGTTGAGCTCGAGCCGCTTGCCGGAGCCGATGTCCCAGTCGCGCGGGACCGTGAAGGTGCGGCGGTACCACATGCGGTCCTCGTGCCGTTCGATGCCGGAGAGCTGGGACTCCACCGGGTACGGGACGAGGATGCGCTCCTTCAGGTTCTTGCCGACGGGCGGCTGCTCGCCGGGCTCGGCGGCGGCGAACTGCCAGCGGCCGTTGAGGTTCTGCCAGGCGTCCCGGGTGAGCTGCGGGCGCGGGTACTCGGGGTGGGCGTTGCCGGGCCCGACCTCGTCGGCCCAGCGGGTGCTGAGCTGGTGCGTGGAGCGGTTGGGGCCGCTGCTCCAGAACTCCTTGACAACGTTGCCGTCGGTGTCGGAGAGGCCGCCCTGGCCGTCGTAGCGGATGTCGGCGGTGCCCCGGGCCGTGCCGGTCTTGTTGCCGACGACCGGCTCGTCGAGGGCGACCAGGAGGGAGGTGGGATCGGACGGGTCCGGTCGCGCCGCGCCCAGGGGCCATTCGGCGCCGCCGATCACCGCCTTGAGGTGGTCGGTGAAGCCCGCCGGGGGTGCGGCCAGGGGCTGGGCGAAGTCCAGCTTGAGCGTGCGGCCGGTGGACTGGACCGTGGCCGCGAGGGCTCCGTCGTAGTCGAAGCCGTCGGGGAGGCGGAAGGCCGACTGCGGGACCGGCTCCTTGCCGGCGCCCGGCGGGGTCCAGCGGAGGTGGAGGTTGGAGCCGCCGTAGTGCTCGAAGTACTCGACCTTGATGTCGTAGGCCTTGCCCGCGGTCAGGTCTATGGGCTGGGCCGTCTGTTCGCGGTCCCAGTCGTCCACCCAGTGGTCGATGAGGGGCTTTCCGTCGATCCAGAGGCGGAAGCCGTTGTCGCCGATGACCGAGAAGGTGTGGGGGCCGGTCTTCTCCGGGACGATCTTTCCGGTCCAGCGGACGCTGACGTCGTCCGATCGGCCGGTGGTGAAGTTCAGGCGCGGCTCCAGGTTGTCGAAGTAGAGGTCCTGGTCGAAGGTCGTCGCCTTGAGGGTGTGGAAGTCGAAGGCGCCGGGGGCGGAGTGGGTGAAGTACTCGCCCTTGAGGCCGTGGATCTCGGCGGGGTCGTCCGCCAGGGCGGGGGCCGCGGTCAGGCCGGTGAGGGCGAGGAGCGCGGCGAGCAGTAACGCGAGCCGGTTTCTGTGGGGTCCGGTACGCACGGAACCTCCGTTTACAACGATGTCATTTCCGGGCGAGGGCATGACAACACGGATTCCGCTCTTCGTCCAGAGGCAGGACAAAGTCCCCGGGCGGGGACCCGTCAGGTGACCAACTGGCCCTTCCCGAGGGCGATGACGCCGCCCTTGGACACCGTGTACAGCTCGGCGTCCCGCTCCGGGTTGACGCCGATCGTCGCGCCCGGCGGCACCTCGACGTTCTTGTCGAGGACGGCGCCCCGGACCACCGCGCCCCGGCCGATGTGCACGTTGTCGTGCAGCACGGAGCCCTGTACGACGGCCCCCGGGTCCACCACGACACCCGGCGACAGCACGGACCGCGTGACCTGGCCGCGCACCAGGCAGCCCGCGCTGATGATGGACTCGCTGGCGATGCCGCCGGCGTTGAAGCGGGCCGGCGAGAGCTGGTACGAGTGCGTGTAGATCGGCCAGCTGCGGTTGTACAGATTGAACGCCGGGCGCTCGGCGATCAGGTCCATATGGGCCTCGTAGTAGGCGTCCAGTGTGCCGACGTCCCGCCAGTAGCCCTGGTCGCGGGTGGTCTCTCCGGGCACGTGGTTGGCGCTGAAGTCGTACAGCGCGGCCTCGCCCCGGTCGGTGAGCTGGGGCAGGATCGAGCCGCCCATGTCGTGCACGGAGGCCTCGTCCTCCGCGTCCCGCCGGAGCGCCTCGATGAGGGCCTTGGTGGTGAAGATGTAGTTGCCCATGGAGGCGAAGACCATGTCCGGGTCGTCCGGCAGACCGGGCGGATCCGTCGGCTTCTCCAGGAAGCGCTCCACCGTCTGGCCGTCCGAGCCCGGCGTGATCACGCCGAACGACGAGGACTCGGTGCGCGGCACCCGGATCCCGGCCACCGTCACGCCCGCGCCGCTGTCGATGTGCTGGGCGAGCATCTGGCGGGGGTCCATGCGGTAGACGTGGTCGGCGCCGAAGACGGCGACGTACTCGGGGCGCTCGTCGTAGATCAGGTTCAGCGACTGCAGGATCGCGTCGGCGCTGCCCAGGTACCAGCGCGGGCCGAGGCGCTGCTGGGCGGGCACGGGCGTGACGTAGTTGCCGAGCAGGTTGGACATCCGCCAGGTGGTGGTGATGTGCCGGTCCAGCGAGTGCGACTTGTACTGCGTCAGGACGCAGATGCGCAGGATGTCGCCGTTGACGAGGTTGGACAGCACGAAGTCGACCAGGCGGTAGGTCCCGCCGAAGGTGACCGCGGGTTTGGCACGGTCCGCGGTCAGCGGCATCAGGCGTTTGCCCTCGCCGCCGGCCAGCACGATTCCCAGGACCGAAGGACCACCACGACGCATGGCCGCTCCCCTCACGCCGATTTCCCGATGCCTGCCCCTGTGCGGGACGCGCTATGCCTGTTTCAGGATCTCCTCGTAGAGCCGGACCGTGCGGCGGGCCACCGCGTCCCAGCCGAACTCGCCGACCGCCCGCTCCCGCCCGGCCACGCCCATCCGCCCGGCGGTCTCCGGATCGCCCAGGACGGTGTCCATGGCCCGGGCGAGACCCGCCTCGAAGTCGTCGCCCGGCGGGACGAGCAGGCCGGTCGCGCCGTCGTCGACGACCTCGGGGATGCCGCCGACCGCCGAGGCCACCACGGGCGTACCGCAGGCCATCGCCTCCAGGTTCACGATGCCGAGCGGCTCGTACACCGAGGGGCAGACGAACAGCGCGGCGTGCGTGAGGAGCTGGATCACCTCCGGGCGCGGCAGCATCCGCGGGATCCAGAACACGCCGTCGCGGACCCGGCTCAGCTCCCCGAACAGCTCGCGGAACTCCTGGTCGATCTCCGGCGTGTCCGGTGCGCCCGCGCACAGCACGACCTGCGCGGCCGGGTCGATGTCCCGCACCGCGCGCAGCAGGTGGGGTACACCCTTCTGCCGGGTGATACGCCCGACGAACAGCACATACGGACGGGAGCGGTCGATCCCGATCCGGTCCAGGGCGTCCGTGCCGTGGTCGGGCCGGTAGAGGCTGGTGTCGATGCCGTTGTGCACGACATGGACCTTCTCCGGGTCCAGGGCCGGGTAGCAGCCGAGGATGTCCTCGCGCATCGCCCCGGACACCGCGATCACCGCGTCGGCGGCCTCGATCGCGGTGCGTTCGGCCCAGCCGGACAGCTCGTAACCGCCGCCGAGCTGCTCGGCCTTCCAGGGGCGCAGCGGCTCCAGGGAGTGGGCGGTCATCACGTGCGGGATGCCGTAGAGCAGCTTGGCGAGGTGGCCGCCGAGGTTGGCGTACCAGGTGTGGGAGTGGACCAGCTCGCGGCCCTCCAGGGCGGCGGTCATGGCGAGGTCCACGGAGAAGGTGCGCAGCGCGTCGTTGGCGCCGTCGAGCGCGGACCAGGGCCGGTGGCGCCGCACGCCGTAGGCGCGGCCCTCGCCCCAGCAGTGCACGTCCAGGTCGACCAGGTCTCTGAGCTCCCGGGCGAGGAACTCCACATGGACGCCCGCACCGCCGTACACATCCGGCGGGTACTCCCGGGTCAGCAGTCCCACTCGCACCCGCAACTCCCTGCTCTCAGCGGCCGTTCCCTTTCATGGTCACCCAGATGGGGCGTGTGGGGAAGAGCGGGGCGGCGTCGTGAAGCAACAGTCGCCGCAGACGCCCCCGCCGGGCACCCGGTAGTACAGACAGCAGCTGCGGCGCCGGAAGGCGGTGCCGGTGAGGGTTCCGGTGCCTGTGAGCAGGGGGTGCGCGAGGAGTTCCGCGGCCAGGGAGCGGGCCCGGGCGGCGGTGTCCGTACGGTCGTGCCGCCGGGCCCAGCGGTCGAGTTCGCGGGCGGCGCCCGCCAGCGCGGAGGCGGCGTTGCCGCGCAGCAGGCCGGGGGCGAGGCGGTGGTGGGCGCGCAGGGCCGCCGCCAGGGGTTCGAGGTGGCCGTCGAGGACGGTGTCCGCGAGCGTCGCCGCGTCCGCCCCGGGGAGCGGCCGTACGTCCGTGAGCCACAGGTCGTCGGGGGCACTACCGTCGGCGTCCCAGCGCAGCAGCCGGGCGTCGAGGTCGGGGACGCTGCCGTAGAGGACCGCGCAGCCGAGCGCGACGGACCACAGGCGGGCCGCGAGGCCGAGGTGGGCCACGGACGCGGCGATGCGCGACTCCGGGGCGTGCAGGGCGCCGGCTACCTTGCGGATGCGAAAAATCAGGGGATTTCCGTACACATCCGGTGACGTTTCGCCGTAGGCCTGTGCGAGAGTGGGAAGAGGCCTGGCCGCCGCTCCTTCCGTGCGCAGCGCGAAGAAGCCGCCGAGCGGGCGGAGTGCGGCGAGGTCGGGGTCGAGGTCCACGAAGACCAGTAGTACCAAGGCCCCTAGGGGACGCGACCCGGTGACCCCGCCCATGGTCGCCCACCCTGGGGATGATGGTGCTCCCCTCGTACTCCATCGGCAGTAGGACCCAATGAGTGCTCAGGGACGACGACGGGAAGACCTGGACACGGCAGGGTGTTGGTCATGAAAGCCGACCTTTCGCCGCGCCGGGCTGATTGCCCCCGCCTGACGCAGAGGAGCAGCCGATGAGCGCCCTCGCGTTGTCCGTCCTGCTGTCGCTCGTGTCCGCCGTCGCTTACGCGGGCGGGGCGATCGTGCAGGAGCGGGTGGCGGAGTCCTCGCCGGGCGAGCAGTACGCTCCGCTGCGCCGGCCGGGCTGGTGGGCGGCGGTCGGACTCAACGGTCTCGGCGGAGTGCTGCACGTGGTGGCGCTGGCGTACGGTCCGCTGAGCCTGGTGCAGCCGCTGGGCGCGCTGACCATCGTGGTGGCCCTGCCGATGGCGGCACTGTTCGTCGGCCGCAAGGCGGGTGCCACGGCCTGGCGGGGCGCGATCATGGCGACGGTCGGGCTCGCCGGTCTGCTGTCCCTGGTCGCCGCGGCCGACGCGCGGTCGCTGGACACGGCTCAGCGGGTGGCCGTGGCCGTCTTCACCGCCGGCGCGGTCGTGACGCTGATGATCGCCGCCCGGGCCGCGCACCGGCACCCGGCGGTCCGCAGCATGCTGCTGGCGACGGCCGCGGGTATCGCGTTCGGCATGTCCTCGGTGTTCACCAAGACCGTCGCGGTCGACTGGACCGGCGGCGTGTCGGCGGCCGATGTGCCCTCCCTCGCCGTGATCGGCGTCCTCGCAACGGCCGGCATGCTGCTCTCGCAGGCCGCGTACCGGGGCGCGGGCCTCACGGCCCCGCTGGCCACGCTGACCGTGGTGAACCCGGTGGTGGCGGCCGCGGTCGGCATCACGATGTTCGGAGAAACCTTCCGCTATGGCACGACGGGCACGGCGCTCGCGCTGAGCTGTGGTGTGGTCGCGGCGGGTGGGCTGATTCTGCTGACGACGGAGCGGCTGGCGCAGGATCGGCCGGAGGAGAGCAGGACGGGGAGCACGACGGGGACGGTGCCCGAGCCCGCCGGGAGCGGACGGGGTCGGCCGGAGCCGGTGGGTGCAGGGTCTGCGTCACAGGGCACGGTTGATTCGGCCGAGACGGTCGGCAGCCGGGCCGGGAGCGGGAGTGCGCTGCGCGAGACGGTGAGGGCGTCGCCTGTCGGCGTGGGCAGCCTGGCCGGGGTGGTCGACGCCTCGCCGGAGATCCCCGGGATCGGCGTCGTGTCCGAGACGGAGAGGGCGTCGCCTGCCACGGTGGGCAGCTTGGCCGGGGCCGTGAACGCTGCCTCGCCGGAGCCCGGGAACGCCCAGCCGGCGATCGTGGGTACACCGCCCGCGGCCGTGAATGCGCGGCCCGAGACGCTGGGCGTCGGGGCGGTGAGCGCCTCGCCGGTGATCTTGGGCGCGACGCCCGCGGCCGTGAATGTGCGGCCCGAGACGCTGGGCGTCGGGGCTGCCGGGGCCGCCGGGGCCGCCGGGGCGGTGAACGCCTCGCCGGAGGCCCGGAGCACCCCGCCCGGGGTCGGCGTCCTGGCCGAGACCGTGGGCGCGCCGCCCGTAGCCGTGGGGGTGCTGCCCGTAGCCAGGGGCGTGCTCCCCGAGACGTTCGGCGTCGGAGGAGCGTCGAGCGCGGGGACGGGCGACCGTGGCGGGGCCGGTCGCGGACGGTCCGGGGACGAGTCGGTGCCCGTGCCCCGGTCCCTTGCCTCCGAGGAGCCCGAGGCCGCCCCGGACATCCCGTACGAGAGCGGGGACATGCCGGTGTCCTCAGGCCCCGGCGACCGCCGCCCGCTCTCCTACGTGCCCTTCTACGGCATCCCGTACGTCCCGCTGCCCACGGTCGACCGGCACCGCACCCGCATCAGATCGTGACGCCGCCGGCCCGGAGATAGGCCACCGGGTCGACGTCCGTACCGAAACCGGGCCCCGTCCGCACCTCGAAGTGCAGATGCGGGCCCGAGCTGTTGCCGGTGGAGCCGGAGCGGCCGAGGCGCTGGCCCGCGGTCACCGACTGCCCGTCCCGCACGGAGATCGCCGACAGGTGGGCGTACTGGCTGTAGCGGCCGTCGGCGTGCCGGACCACGACCTGGTAGCCGAAGGAGCCGCCCCAGCCCGCGCTGACGACGCTGCCCGCGGCGACCGACCTGATGGACGTGCCCGTGGGCACGGGGAAGTCGACGCCGGTGTGGTAGCCCTTCGACCAGGACGAGCCCGCCTTGCGGTAGGGCGTTCCCAGGGAGCCGCTGACGGGAGCGACGAGGCCCTGCCGGGCGGTCGACCGTCCGGCGCGGTCCTTGCTCTCGTCCTTGGCGCGCTCCTTGGACGGCTCCTTCGCGCGTTCCTTCGCACGGTCCGGCTTCTTCGGCGACGGCTTGGCCGCGGGGCCCGGCTCGGTCGCGGGACGCGTCTTCGTGGCGGCGCCCTCACCCCGCAGCGCGAGCCGCTGACCGGGCACGATCAGGTCGGGGTCGGCTCCTATGGCCGAGCGGTTGGCGGCGTACAGACCCCGCCAGCCGCCCCGGACCTCCTGGTCGGACGCGATCCCGGAGAGGGTGTCGCCCCGGACCACGGTGTACATCTCGGCGTTGCCCGCCCGGGACTGCGGTGTGGACTGCGGCCGTACGTCCTCGATGGACGTCCTGGGCTTCTTGCGCACGTCCTTCTTCGTGCTCTCGGAGGCCGGCCGGATGTCGGGCTCGCCTCCGCCCCGGGTCAGTCCGGCGCGCTTCGAGCAGACCGGCCAGGCGCCCGGGCCCTGCCCGTCGAGCACCTTCTCGGCGACGGCGATCTGCTGGTCCTTGGTGGCCAGGTCCGCGCGGGCCGCGTAGGTCCGGCCGCCGTACGCCTCCCAGGTGGACTGGGTGAACTGCAGACCGCCGTAGAACCCGTTGCCGGTGTTGATGCTCCAGTTGCTGGTGGACTCGCAGGCGGCGACCTTGTTCCAGGTGTCCACGTCCGCCGCCTGGGCGACGCCGGTGCCCATGAACGGCAGTGCCATGCCCGCGCCACCCGCCGTGACGGTGAGTGAGGCCCGGTTGATCCTGTTCGGCTGATACCGGCGGTGCCGGCCGCGTACGGCCATCGAGTGCCCCCCTAGACATGCGTCAGGAGGGGCAAAAGTAAGCGCTGCGAACCGGCCAGAACAAGACGGCTATCAGCCGCCCGGGCGCCCAAATGGCCGGTATGAGGCCCCTGTTGCGCGACGTGCGCCACGGCGGTGCATCGCGTGAGCCACCCGGTGCGCGGGTGCGACGTGCGCGGGGACGCTTACATCGACTGAGTGCGACGGGGCTTTCGTGCGTATCACGCTGCGCGACGTCGTACGACCCGCGCGTGCGGACGGAGTAGCGGCACGTCAGGATGGTCGACGGGGGCATGCTGGTGGACACCACCGGCAGCACCGATACCGAGGTCTTTAGGAGCCAACCGAATGAGCAGTACAGCGCAGATCGGCGTCACGGGTCTCGCGGTCATGGGCCGCAACCTCGCCCGCAACTTCGCCCGCAACGGCTACGCGGTGGCGGTGCACAACCGGACGCCCGCGCGCACGCGCGCCCTGGTCGAGGAGTTCGGCGGCGAGGGGGAGTTCGTCGCCTGCGAGAGCGCGAAGGAGTTCGTGGCGGCGCTGGAGCGCCCGCGGCGCCTGGTCGTGATGGTGAAGGCCGGTGAGCCGACGGACGCGGTGATCCAGGAGTTCGCCCCGCTGCTGGAGCCCGGCGACATGATCATCGACGGCGGCAACGCGCACTTCGCCGACACCCGGCGCCGGGAGCGCGAGCTGCGCGAGCAGGGCATCCACTTCGTCGGCATGGGCGTCTCCGGCGGCGAGGAGGGCGCGCTGAACGGGCCGAGCATCATGCCCGGCGGCCCGAAGGAGTCGTACGACTCGCTGGGCCCGATGCTGGAGAAGATCTCGGCGAAGGCGGCCGACGGCTCTCCGTGTGTCTCCCACGTCGGTCCGGACGGTGCCGGTCACTTCGTGAAGATGGTGCACAACGGCATCGAGTACGCGGACATGCAGCTCATCGGCGAGGCCTACCAGCTGCTGCGCGATGTCGCCGGCTACTCCCCCGCGCAGATCGCGGAGATCTTCCGCACCTGGAACCAGGGCCGCCTCGACTCCTACCTGATCGAGATCACGGCCGAGGTGCTGTCGCACGTCGACGCGGAGACGGGCAAGCCGTTCGTGGACGTCGTGGTGGACCAGGCGGAGCAGAAGGGCACCGGCCGCTGGACGGTCCAGATCGCCCTCGACCTGGGCGTTCCGGTTTCCGGTATCGCGGAGGCCGTCTTCGCCCGCTCCCTGTCCGGTCACGCGGCCCTGCGGGAGGCCTCGCGCGGTCTGGCCGGCCCGACGGCCAAGGCGCTCAGCGAGTCGGAGGCGCGGGCCTTCGCCGACCGGGTGGAGCAGGCTCTGTACGCGTCGAAGATCGTGTCGTACACGCAGGGCTTCCACGAGATCGACGCGGCCCGCGACGAGTACGGCTGGGACATCGACCTCGGTGCGGTCTCCGCGCTGTGGCGTGGCGGCTGCATCATCCGCGCGGCCTTCCTGGACCGGATCCGCTCCGCCTACGACACCCGCCCGGACCTGCCGAGCCTGCTGTCGGACGCGACGTTCGCGCAGGAGATCGCGGACGCCCAGGACGACTGGCGCGAGGTGCTGATCGCCGCGACCCGCGAGGGCGTGCCGACCCCCGGCTTCGCCGCGGCCCTCGCCTACTACGACGCCCTGCGCGCGGAGCGGCTGCCGGCGGCGCTGACGCAGGGGCAGCGGGACTACTTCGGTGCGCACACCTACCGCAGGGTGGACCGGGACGGTTCGTTCCACACGCTGTGGGGCGGGGACCGCTCGGAGGTCTCCGCGTAGGCGCTCGCCGCTGAGGCAGAGACGAGGGGCCGGTGGACAGCTCGCGTGGCTGTCCACCGGCCCCTTCTCGTTCTCGTTTACGGTGTCGTTCAGGTGAGCGGCGGGCCCGGCTCGGGGCTGGGTACGGGTTCCGGGCCCGGCGGAATGGGTGACGGGTCGGGACCCGGCACGGGGTCCGGCCCCGGGGGCGGGGTCGGGGACGGGGGCGGCGGAGTCGGCTCCGGGCCCGGCGGTGGCTGCGGATCGGGCACCGGGTCGGGGCGCGGCTCCGGGTGCTGGGGATCCGGGCCCGGTGTCGGCCCCGGATGCACGGGGTCGGGAAACGGATTCGTCATGAGGCCCTCCAGCCAGTGGATCGACTCCGGCTCTGGACTATCCCCCGCCTACCCGGCACCCGCTTCCCCAGTCACTCCGGCGCGGGACGGGGAAGGGTCCAGGTGGGTCAGAAACGGCCGGGGTGGGCGGACAGCCAGTCCTTGGCCGCCGTCAGCAGGTCCGGATCGGCCGGGCGGGCCTCGTCGGGATGGCGCTCGGCCCATCGGGTGACGTAGGGACACAGCGAGGCGACCGGGCTGTGCTCGCGTCCGGCGATGGCGTACAGCTCACGCGCGAGCGAACCGGCGATGCCCTGGCCCTCGTGGGCCGGTTCGACGATCGTGTGCACGGGCACGAGCGCGCGCTCGGGGCTCTCGAGGACGAAGTACTCGATGCGGCCGACGACTTCACCGCCGGTCAGCGCCTCCAGACGGCCGGCCTCCCGGTCGTCGCGGATCTCCAGGTCCTTCATATGGACTTGCTCCTGTTCCCCTGCGGTCCCGGTCAGGCCCCGACGGCCTGCGGGCTGCGCTGCTGGTCCGAGCCCGGCACCGGCTCGGACGGGTCGGCGCCCAGGGCCACGATCCGGTTGTCGCGGTCCACGTGCACGACCCTGGGGGTGAGTGCCCGCGCCTCGGCGTCCGTCACCTGTGCGTAGCTGATGATGATCACTAGGTCCCCGGGCTGCACGAGGTGCGCGGCGGCCCCGTTGATCCCGATCACCCCGGATCCGCGCTCGCCCTCGATGACATACGTCTCCAGCCGGGCGCCGTTGGTGACGTCCACGATGTGCACGAGCTCGCCGGGCAGCAGATCGGCGGCGTCGAGCAGATCGGCGTCGATGGTCACCGATCCCACGTAGTGCAGGTCGGCCTGGGTGACGGTGGCTCGGTGGATCTTTGATTTGAACATGGTTCGCAACATCGGTGCACTCCCACTATGACGCTCCCTGCCCGCGCTCTCGCAGGTCAAGGGCTACTGGTCGCCTTGCGAAGGGCCGACGTCAGCCTACGCAAGGGAGTTCGGTGAGGTGCGTGACCATCGCCACATCCGGAAGGGCGGGTTGTGCTGTGTCAACTCCAGCCCCACGGAGCTCAATTTAGGTTAGGCTAAGCTAAATTTCTCGTTGGGTCCGGACCGCGTCGCGTGATCGGGGGGGAGAGAATCACCATGGGCTTGCCGGCCATCGGCTCCTATCCCATGCCGGAGCGCTCGGCGATCCCCCGGTCGCAGGTCTCCTGGCGGATCGATCCGGCACGGGCCGCGCTCCTGGTTCATGACATGCAGAACCACTTCGTGCGGGCCTTTCCCGCCGGGCGTGCCCCCGTGGTGGAGCTCGTGGACAACATCGCGGCGCTCAGGGAGCTCGCCGACACCCTGGACATGCCGGTGGTGTTCAGTGCGGAGCCGGCCGGGCAGCCGCCCGCGCAGCGGGGGTTGGTCGGTGACATGTGGGGGCCCGGCATCGGGGACGAGCCTGACGCCGCGGCGATCATCGCGCCGCTCACTCCCCGGCCGGGCGAGCATCTGCTGGCGAACGTGCGCCACAACGCCTTTCTGCGCAGCCATCTCGGCAGGCTGCTGCGCTCCCAGAACCGGGACCAGCTGATCATCTGCGGGGTGCACGCGCATCTCGGTGTCCTGCTGACCGCCGCGGACGCCTTCATGAACGACATCCAGCCGTTCGTCGTCGCCGACGCGGTCGCCGACTTCTCCGCCGAGGAGCACAGCCTGGCGCTCCGGTGGGCCGCGCGTACCGGAGTGGTCTGTACGACGGACGGTCTGCTGCGCGCCCTGCTCCTGCACCGGGAGCGGAGAAACGCGTGACGCTCTCGGCGCGGAGCACCGGTGCCTTCCTCGACGACACATCCTCGAATTGGAGTGACTCCGTGAGCGTGACCCAGGCCGACCCGGTCGCGACCCGCCTCCCGTCCCTTGCCCAGCCGCCGGGTGAGCTGCTGGGCAGCGCGGTCGTCGTCAAGTTCGGCGGCAACGCCATGGTGGACGCGAGTCTGCAACGGGCCTTCGCCCAGGACATGGTGGAGCTGTGGCACGCGGGGCTGCGCCCGGTCGTCGTGCACGGCGGCGGGCCGCAGATCAGCTCGATGCTCGACCGTCTGGGCCTGGAGACCCGTTTCGAGGCGGGCCTCAGGGTCACCACCCCGGAGACCATGGACGTGGTGCGCATGGTGCTCACCGGCCGCGTCCAGCGGGAGCTGGTCGGCCACATCAACGCCCATGGGCCCTTCGCGGTCGGCCTGACCGGCGAGGACGCGCACACGATGACGGCGGTGCGGCGGCCGGCCCGGGTGGACGGCAGGACGGTGGACATCGGTCTCGTCGGCGATGTCGTGGACGTGAACCCGGCGATGGTGCGCGGGCTGCTGGAGCAGGGGCACATCCCCGTCGTCTCCCCCGTGGCGCGCGGTGCGGACGGGCAGGTCTACAACGTCAACGCCGATCTCGCGGCGTCGGCCCTCGCCGTCGCCCTCGACGCCGAGCGGCTGGTGATGCTCACCGATGTCGAGGGGCTGTACGCGGACTGGCCGCACAGCACCGAGGTGATCGGACGCCTGACGGCCGGTGCGCTGGAGGGGCTGCTGCCCGGGCTGGCGAGCGGGATGCTGCCGAAGATGGAGGGCTGTCTGCGTGCCGTCCAGGGCGGCGTGCGCAAGGCGCATGTGCTGGACGGGCGTGTGCCGCACGCGGTGCTGCGCGGCGTGCTCGCCGAGACCAGCCCGGGCACGACCGTGGTTCCCGACGCCGATTCCGGCGCGGTCTCCGGCTCGGTTTCCGGCTCGGTTTCCGGCGCGGTTTCCGGCGTGGTCACCAAGTCCTGACCAGGACACGGGCGTTGCGCCGTGGGTCCAGGGACTCCGCCCAGGCCCGCGGCGCCAGGTCGGCGGTCGTGGGTGTGAAGCCGTAGCGCAGGAACAGTCCGCCGCTGCCGGTGGTCGCCGTGAACAGGGCGTCGAGTGATCGGGCTCGGGCCATGGTCAGGACCGCGCGCAGCAGCCCTGCTCCCGCTCCGCTCCCCTGCTGGTGCTCCGCCACGCAGAAGTTGTAGACGACGCCTGCGAGTCCGGCGTCTGCTCCCCCGTCGGGATCCCCGTCGCGATACGCCCGCATGCCCACGCAGCCTTCCAGGGTGCCGTCCGATGCCTCCAGTACCAGGAAGTCCGCGGCACGGTCGGCGTAGAGGGAGACGGGGCGTTCGCGCAGCGCACCCGAGGCCACGAAGGGGAGGGACAGGGCGGCGAGCGCGGTGGCCTCGTCGGGGCGGGCGGTGCGCACCGAGAACGAGGGCGTGAGAAGAGCGTGCGGCGGCGCGGCGGGGCGCGGCGTAGCCGTGGTCAAGGGATTCCTTCCTCGGTACCGGGCGGGGGCCCGGATCAAACGCGCGGACGGCTCGGGCGGCCGTCGACGTACGTCTCGACGACCTCGATGTCGCCTATGCGGGAGGGGTCGACGCGTCGAGGGTCGTCGCCGAGGACGACCAGGTCGGCGCGTTTGCCGGGGGTCAGGCTCCCCAGGCTGTTCTCCCAGTGGCAGGCATGGGCGCCGGCGACGGTGTACGCGTGCAGGGCCTCGTCGACCGTGACGGCCTCGTCCGGGCCGATGAGCTGTCCCGAGGTGGAGGCGCGCTCGACCATGAACTGGACGGCGCGCAGGGGCGATCCGTCGGCGACGGGGCGGTCCGAGCTGCCCACCAGCGGGATGCCGTGGTCCAGGAACGCCCGGCCCCGGTACATCCACGGCGCACGTTCCTCGCCCATGATCGACGCGTAGTCGTCGCCGAAGTACCTGAGGAAGTTGGGCTGGATCACCGCGCTGACGCCGAGGCGCGCGAAGCGCGGGAGCTGGTCGGGCCGGATCAGCCCGGCGTGTTCGATGCGGTGGCGGGCCTCGGGCCGGGGCCGCAGGCGCTGGGCGCGGTCGAGGGCGTCCAGGGCGATGTCGGCCGCGCGGTCGCCGATCGCGTGCACGGCGAGCTGCCAGCCGGCGAGGTGGCCGTCCACGATGAGGTCCGTGAGCGCCTCCGGGTCGTCCTGCAACTGCCCGGTGTGGTCGAGCCCTTCGTACGGGCTGGTCAGCGCGGCCGTACGGGCCATCATGCCGCCGTCGGTGTAGATCTTCAGCGCGCCCACGGAGAGCCGGTCGTCGCCGAACCCGGTGCGCAGGCCGAGATCGAGGGCCCTGGGGATGCCGTCGGTCTCGTGTGCGGAGACCGGGCTCAGCCGGTCCCCGGACACCATGAGCTGCACGCGCAGGGGCAGCAGGCCGTTGTCCTGGGCTAGCTGGTAGGCGCCGAGTTCGACGGGGCTGTGGCCGAAGAGCTTGCCGCCGATGCCCGCTTCGGCGCAGGCGGTGATGCCCTCGGTGAGGCAGGTGCGGGCGGCCCGGCCGATCGCCTCGGCCAGGTCCTGCTGGGAGTGCGGCAGACGCAGGGCGCGGGCGGCGCCCATGGCCTGCTCGGCGAGGAAGCCGTTCTCGTGCGGGATGTCGGCGGGCAGCAGATCCAGAACCGCCGTGTTGACGACGCAGCCGTGGCCGGAGTCGTGCAGCAGGAAGATCTTGCGTCCGTCGCTGACCTTGTCGAGCTCGGCGGCGGTCAGATGGCGGCCCAGGGCCCGCTGGTCGTAGCCGGCGATGCTCACCCAGTCGCCGGGCGCGCGGGTGCGGGCGACGGCTTCCGCGACGAGCGCGAGGACGTCGTCGATCCGGGTGCGGCCGGCGATGCTCGGGGTGTTCTGTTTGAACCCGGTCCAGGCGAGGTGCACATGGGCGTCGATGAACCCGGGGAGCACGGTGGCCCCCTGGAGGTCGATCACCTCACGGGCGGGCAGGGAGGTCACGGCCGCGTCGAGGCCCGCGATCCGGCCCTGCCAGATGCCCACGTCATGGGCGACCGGATGGTCCGGGTCCATGGTGAGGAAACGGGCGTTGGTCAGCCTGGTGCACAGCATCGGTGAGGTCAGACGTCCATCGTCGCGGCGAGGGACCTCGGGCGCAGGTCCGTCCAGTGGGTCTCGACGTACTCCAGGCACGCTTCCCGGGTGTTCTCCTCGAAGGCGATCGTCCAGCCCCCGGGTACCTCGGCGAACGACGGCCAGAGTGAGTGCTGGCCCTCGTCGTTCACCAGGACCAGGAAGCGGCCCTCGTTGTCGTCGAAGGGGTTGGTGCTCATGCTCGATGCCTCCTTGGAAGGCCAAGATTAGGTTAGGCTCGCCTAATTGATTGGAGCTTAGCCTTTGTCCCTTCCCTCTCACAAGGAGACACTCATGCGCCTGGTCGCGGCCGACATGGAGGAAGCCGACGCCTTCACCGGATTCGGGCTGCCCGGCGTCCCCGGCACCGACGAGTTCTGGGCCGCGGCGGGGGCGCCCGCCGTGAAACCGGCCGAGGACGGTGGCTGGGTGACCCTCTTCCTGTGGCGTGGGGCTCAGGCGCGGGTCGGTTTCGAGAGCTGGTCGGATCCGGTGCCCCTGCGCCGCTGGGCCGACTCGGACTGCTGGTACGCCGAGGTGCGCATGCCCGAGCGGCTGCGGGTGACGTATCAGTTCCTGGTGGACGACGCGGCGTACGCCGACCCGCTCAACCCGGCCGGTGCGGGCGGTGAGCGGTCCATCGTGGCGACGCCGGACGCGCCGGAGCAGCCGCACTGGCCGGTCGTCGGTGCCGACGAGGTGCTGCCCCTGCCGCGTACGCGGATCCGCTGGGCCAGTGAACGGCTCGGGGGGCGGCGGACCGTGCGGGTCCATCCGGTGGGGGGCGGTGGGCCCGTGGTCCTGCTGCTCGACGGGGACGACTGGCTGTATCTGCATCCGGCCACGACCGCGTTCGAATCGGCCGTGGCCGCGGGTGAGCTGCCGCCGGTGACGCTGGTCTTTCTGCCGGCCAAGGACCGGGCCGAGGAGTTCACGTGCCGGGCCGGGTTGTGGGAGGCGGTGCGGGACGAACTGCTGCCGCTGGTGGCGGAGTCGGGTGTGCCGGCCGATCTTGACCGGCTGGTGGTTGCCGGGCAGAGCCTCAGCGGGCTGAGCGCGGTGTATGCGGCGCTGGAGTTTCCCGGTCTTGTGTCGCGGGTTGCCTGTCAGTCGGGGTCGTTCTGGTGGCAGCCGGGTGCGATGGGGGCGGCTGATCCGTTGGGAGGGCCGGTGGGGGGTGTGATCGCCGAGCGGTTGCGGGCGGGTGGTGATCTGTCGGGGCTGCGGGTGGCGTTCGATGTCGGGGAGCATGAGGAGCGGATGCTGCCGCACTGTGAGCTGGTCGAGGCCTTGGTTGAGCAGGGTGGTGCGAGTGTGCGGGTTTCGCGGGCGGCTTCCGGGCATGACCGGGCCGGGTGGCGTCATGCCCTGCTTCGGGATGTGGGCTGGGCCCTCGGTGAGTAGTTGTCCGCGGGGCGGTGGGGGCTGGTCGCGCAGTTCCCCGCGCCCCTAAAAGCCAGGCCCCCCCGGGCCCCTCAGAGAGTCACCGTGCGACCGCCAGGCAGTACGCCTTGTCGTTGGCCAAGAGGTTCCGGTGGGTGTCCTCCGCCGTGACCACGCCCTCGTCCAGGACCAGCACCCGGTCGGCCGCGTCCAGGAAGGCCGGGCTGCTGGTGATGACGATGGTCGTGCGGCCTCGGCGTAGTTTCGCCACGTTGCGGGCGACCAGTTGTTCGGTGACCGCGTCGACCGCCGTCGTCGGGTCGTGCAGGACGAGGACCTCGGTGTCGGCCGCCAGGGCGCGGGCCAGGGAGAGGCGTTGGCGCTGGCCTCCGGAGAGGTTCGCGCCGCGGTCGCGGACGCCGTAGTCGAGGCCGTCGCGGTGCAGGGCGACCACGTCGGTCAGCATGGACGCCTCGACGGCCTCGGGGACCGAACCGCTGGTGCCCGAGGGGTCGATGTTGGTGCGCAGGGTGCCCGCGAAGATCTCCCCGTCGTAGGGGTTCACGAGGAGGTGCTCGCGGACCGCCTCGACCGACAGGTCCGCCAGCTCCTGCCCGCCGACCCGGACGACTCCCTCGTACGCGTCGGGCGGGACGTTCACGGCCAGGACGGCCGCCAGGTCGGCGGCGGCGCGCGGCTGGTAGGCGGCGATGGCGACGAACTCGCCGGCCGCCACCTGGAAGCGCACCTTGTTCAGGGAGCCATGGCGGACGCAGTCGATCTCCAGGTCCGCGCCCGGGGCCGGTCGCCCGGACCCCGGCGTGGTGACCGGCGGCGCCGACAGGACCAGCGCCATCCGCTCGGCCGAGGCCCGCGCGATCATCACGTACTTCGGCATCTCCGAGAACAGCCGGAGCGGTTCCATGATGAACTGCGCCAGGCCCACGGCCATGACGAGTTCCCCGATGGTGATCCGGCCGTCGAACGCCAGCCAGCCCGCCGTCAGGGTCACGGCTCCGGCCAGGACCGCGTTGAGGGCCAGCGCGGTGCCGGCGTACACGCCGTTCACCTTGGCGACGACGATCGACTGGTGCCTCGCCTCGGTGCTGACCTTGCGGTAGGAGCCGAAGGCCGCGTGGTTGCCGCCGAATCCGTGCAGCGGGCGCAGGCCGGTGATCAGGTCGGCGACCTTCGCACCGGCCCGCGCCACCCGGGCCTGCTGTTCCTGGGTGCTGCTGCCGATCCGCCGGGACATCACGCTGAGGATCGACAGGATCGCGACAGTGCCGACGATCACCAGCAGGCCGAGCCGGATGTCGGCCATGCCCAGCGCGACGGCCGCGACGACCACCGCGACCATCGAGCTGATCAGCATCGGTACCACTTCGACGATGTCGGCGGTCTGGTCGGCGTCCTCGGTGGCGATGGTCAGGACCTCGCCGGACTTGAGGTCGACGTCCCTGGCCACCGGTTGCAGGCCGCAGGCGGCGACCTTCACGCGCCAGCGGTGCGCCTCGGTCGTGTTGGCCTTCTGCAGGATCCGCATGCCGAACCGCCAGGACAGCGACACGGTCGTGATGATCACGGCCAGGGCCGCGATCGACAGGGCGAGCGCGCCGAGGCTCCGCTCCCCCTGCATCGTGTGCTCGACGATCATGCCGAGCGCGATGGGGAAGGCCGTCTCACCGGCCTGGTAGAGCCCCATGAGGAAGGTGCCGGCGGCCATGGCGCCGATGTTGCGGCGCAGGGCCGTGCGGAGGATGGCGGCCCCGGGGCGGGGCCGCTGCGTGTCAGTTGTCATCGAGGTGGCGGGCAATCGCTTCGGGGGTTCGCAGGGTGAACAGGTCTCGGATGGTGATCACTGGGCCGAACTCGCGGCGGAGCAGCCCGACCAGGCGTACCGCCAGCATGGAGTGTCCGCCGAGGGACACGAAATCGCTCACCGCGCTCACCTCGTCGTCGTCCAGGTCCAGTGCCTCGGCGAAGTACTCGCAGACCACGGTCTCGGTCTCGGTCTGCGGGCCCCGCTCCCCCACCGTGGTCAGCGCGCCCAGTGGCTTGGCCTCGGGGAGCGCCTTGGTGTCAGCCTTCCCGTTCACCGTCAGCGGGATGCTGTCGACCTGGGCGTAGTGCGTCGGGCGCAGGAAGTCCGGCAGCCCGGCGCCGACGTCGGCGGCGACAGCGGCCAGGTCGGCGCCGTCCAGCACGAGGTAGGCGGCCAGCCGGTAGGCGCCGTCGACCTGTGGGTCGGGCTGGGCGACGGCGGCGACGAACCGGACCGCGGGGTGCGCGGCGAACACGGCCTCGACCTCGCCGAGTTCGACGCGGTGGCCCCGGATCTTGACCTGCTGGTCGGTGCGGCCCAGGTACATCAGGTTGCCGTCGGGCCGGCGGACGACCAGGTCACCGGTGCGGTACATGCGCTCCCCGGGCTCGCCGAACGGGCAGGCGACGAAGCGGTGCGCGCTCTGGGCGGGCTGTCCGAGATAGCCGCGCGCGATGCCGATGCCGGACACGTACAGCTCGCCGGGAACGCCGTCGGGCAGGGGCCGCAGCCAGGGGTCGAGCACGTACACGTCGGTGTTGTCGATCGCGACGCCCACCACCGGATCCTCGCACTCGAAGGTGCCGACGCCCAGGGTGTTGATGGTGTACTCGGTGGGTCCGTACAGGTTGTAGCCGACCGTGCCCTCGGTCTCCGCGAGCCGCTGCCACAGGGTCGGGGTGACGGCCTCGCCGCCCAGCAGCACCAGCGCGGGCCGGCGGTCCGGGTTGTCCAGCAGGCCCTCGGCCACCAGCTGCTGCGCGTAGGTCGGGGTCACGTTGATGACGTCGATCCCGTGCTCCAGGCAGTACTCCACCAGGGCGGGCGCGTCGCGGCGCAGCTCCTCGTCGCAGATGTGCACCTCATGGCCGTCGGCGAGCCACAGCAGCTCCTCCCACGACATGTCGAACGCGAACGACACGGTGTGCGCGATCCGGAAGATCCGGTGGCCGTGTTCCGCCAGCACCGGCTCGAAGATCCGGCGCTGATGGTTGATCAGCATGTTGGTGAGCCCGGCGTACTCGGTCACCACGCCCTTGGGCTTTCCGGTCGAACCGGAGGTGTAGATCGTGTACGCGGGGTGCCGCAGCCGGTCCGGGTCGTCCGGCGCGAACGTCACGTACGGCTCGGCCTCGGGGAGGGGCCGGTCCAGTTCGATGAGGTCGCCGGTGAGCCGGGGCGCGACGGCACTCACGGTGAGGATCACGTCCGGGCGGGCGTCGTCGACGATCGCGGCGATCCGCTCGTCCGGGTGGTCCAGCTCCAGCGGTACGTACGCGGCGCCGACCCGCAGCACGGCGAACAGGGCCGCGATCCAGTCGAGGGAGCGCGGGATCGCGAGACCCACGGTCGTCTCGGGGCCGATGCCGCGCGCCGCGAGCACTCCCGCGACCGCGCGGCTGCGGCCTTGGAGTTCGGCGAACGTCATCGTCGCGCCGTGGGCGACGAGCGCCACCCGCTGCGGGTCGCGGTCGGCGGCCTGGTCGAAGCGGTCGACGACGGTGTCCGTGCCGACGTCCGTACGCTCCTCCCGCACGGGCTCGGGACCGAGCCCCCGCAGCGCGCCCACGGGCCCGGTCGAGCGGGCCAGGTCTTCGAGCACGCTCAGGTAGTCGTCGAGCAGCCCGCGGGCGCCCGCGGTGTCGCCGTCGCGGTACTCCAGCTTGACCGTGAGCCGGTCGCCGGGGGTGACGACCCAGGTGAACGGGTAGTGCGTGGAGTCGTCCGCCTTGACCGAGGTGATGCCGTGCCGGGCGTTCATCTCGGCGAACGCGTCCATGTCCAGGAAGTTCTGCAGCACGAACAGGTTGTCGAACAGGGTGTCGTGCCCGCTGGCCCGCTGGATCTCGCCGAGTCCGAGGTGCTCGTGCTCCATCGCCTCGACCCGTGCCGTCTGTACGGCCGACAGGTACTCCCGGACGGACTGCTCCGGCCGGGCCCGCGTCCAGGTGGGCACGGTGTTGAGCAGCACGCCGACGATGTCGTCCAGGCCTTCGCCGTCGCGGCCGGAGACGGTCACGCCGAACACGGCGTCGCTGCGGCCGGTGTGTGCGCCGAGCAGCAGGCCGAAGGCGCCGGTCAGCACCGAGTTCAGGGTGACGCCGTGCTCCCTGGCCGCGTCCCGCAGCAGGTCCGACTGCTCGGCGGACAGCGTGTGCACGAGTGCGCTCGGCAGGTCGTCCGAGAGCGTCGGCGCCGGTCCGGCGAGCAGCGTCGGGCCGGGCAGGGCCGCCAGGTGCTCCGCCCAGAAGCGCTCCGATACGGCGGGGTCCTTGGCGTCGAGCGCCCGGGCGTACTCCTCGAAGCTCGGCGTGGCCGGCGTCGGGTCGAGCGGCTCGCCCGCGAGGACGGCCCGGTAGGCGTCGAACAGGTCCCGCAGGACGATCTCGCGCGACCAGCCGTCCCACAGCAGCAGGTGGTAGCTCAGCAGCAGGCCGTCGCGGTCGTCGGGCAGTCGTACGACGGTCAGCCGGATCAGCGGCGGCTCACCCGGGTCGAACCCGGTGTCGCGGTCCCGGGCGCGCAGGGCGTCGACCTCCGCGTCCGTCGCGAGGGCGACCGTACGGACGTCGACCCGCCGGCCGGCCTTGAGGACCTGGACGGGGTTTCCGTCGTCGTCCGTACTGAAGCCTGCGCCCACGACCGGGTGCCGTGCGATCACGTACGCCATCGCCTCGGCCAGCGCGTCGGTGTCCAGGCGCCGGTCGAAGGTGAACCAGCTCTGCGCGACGTAGTGTCCGGCCGTGCCCGCCATCTGGGCCTGGAAGAACAGGCCGCGCTGGAGCGGGGTGACCGGTGCGGTGCGCTCGGCCGTGGTGGCGGCGTCGGCGATGTGCTCCAGCGAGCGGCGCCAGTGCTCGGTGATCTCGTCGGGTATGCCCTCGGCGAGGGTGAACTCGGCGAGCAGGCTGCCGGTCGCCTCGTCGGTCCAGGCGTTGACCTCGACGGCGTACGGGCTGCCCTGGTCGCCGGCGGTGAGGTGCAGCGCCTGGGACTCGCTGCCCCGGCCGAGGTAGTTGAACAGCACCTGCGGGCGGGCGGTGAGCAGCGGGGCCGTCTGCGGGTCGAGGTACCTGAGCTGCCCGTAGCCGACATGGGCGCGCTCGTCCGGCTGGCGTTCGGCGACCTCGCGGGCCGCGGCGACCGGGTCGGTGTGCGCGGTGAGCCGTACGGGTGCGATGGCGGTGAACCAGCCGACCGTACGGGTGTAGTCGTGCTGTTCGAGGACCGGGACCCGGCCGTGCCGCTCCAGTTCGATCGCGAGATCGGTGGGCGAGGGCTGGACGCGGGTCAGCGCGGTGCGCAGCGCGCCGCACAGCAGTTCGGTGAGACCGACGCCGAGGGCGGCGGGTGCGGTGCGGGTGAGGCGGTCGCTCACGTCGGGGTCGAGCACGACGGTGGTCTCGCGCAGTTCGCCGATGGTGGGCAGCAGTTCGGGCGCCTGGAGCGTGGTGATCCAGTGGCCGAGGTCGTCGTGTGCGTGGGTGGAGTGGAGCGTCAGGGCCTCGGCGTACTCGGCGTACGACGTGGTCGGCGGGGCCAGGGGCTCGCCGCGCAGCGCTGTGGTCAGGTCCTCCAGCAGGATCAGCCAGGACACCGCGTCGACGGCGAGGTGGTGCACCGTGACGACGAGGGTGCGGGTGGCTTCCAGCCAGGCGAAGGCGATGACGTTGCCGGACTCGGGGTCGAGCCGTGCGGCGGCCTCGTTCGCCACGGCCGTGGCGTCGGTGGTGTCCGGGCGTACGACGGTGACCTCATGGGCCGGTTCGGTGCGCAGGGCCCATACGCCGTGGTCGGTGCGGAGGTGCAGTCGCAGGGTGGGGTGGGCGGCGACCAGGGCGTTCGCGGCGCGCCGGACGTCGGCGAGCCCTGTGCCCTCGGGGGCCTGGACTGTCCTGGCCTGGGCGAATCGGGTGAGGGAGCCGCCGAGTTCGCGTTGGCGCAGGATGATCGGGGTGGGGGTGAGGGGGCCGTCCTCACGGCGGGTGGGGGTGAGGGTGGGAGCCGTTGTCTGCGGTGTGCTCGTCGCCAGGTTGTCGGCGAGTGCGCGGGGGGTCTTGAGGAGGAAGACGTCCCGGGGGGAGATCTGCAGGCCGAGGGTTCGGGCCCGGTTCACGAGCGTGATGGCGACGATGCTGTCGCCTCCGGCGTGGAAGAAGTCGGTGTCGGCGGCTATGTCCGAGCCGGGCAGGGTCTGGGTGAAGATCTCGATGAAGGTGGTGACTGCTGAGTTTTTGTCTGCTGGTGTGTGGGGGCTGGTCGCGCAGTTCCCCGCGCCCCTAGAGGTACGTTCAGCCAAGGCCTTTCGATCCAGCTTGCCGTTTACCGTGAGCGGTAGTGCGTCGAGCGTGAGGACTTGGCCCGGGACCATGTGCGCGGGCAGCTTCTCGGACAGCAAGGTGTGGAAGTCGGCGGGCACACTGCCCACCACATGCGCGACCAGGTAGTCACCACTGTCCGCGACCGTGACGGCCACATCCACCACACCGTCTAGATCGCGTACGGCGGACTCCACCTCGCCCAGTTCGATGCGGAAGCCCTTGAGCTGTACCTGGTCGTCGGCGCGGCCGGTGAACTGCAGTTCGCCGTCGAGGGTGCGGATGGCCAGGTCGCCCGTGTGGTACATGCGGGAGCCGTCGTCCGCGAAGGGGTTCGCGACGAAGCGGCCGGCGGTGAGGCCGGGCCTGCCGAGGTAGCCGAGCGACACCTGGTCGCCGGCGACGTAGATGGCACCGACCTTGCCGGGCGGCACCGGGCGGAGCCGGTCGTCGAGGAGGTAGGTGGTCAGACCGGGGATGGGGCCGCCGATCGGGCTGACGGAGTCGTCCGGGCCGAAGTCCGCGTCCGTGAGGACCCGGTGGGTGACATGGACGGTCGTCTCGGTGATGCCGTACATGTTGACCAGCTCGGGCGTGTCCGTGCCGTGCCGTTCGGTCCAGCCGCGCAGGCGTCCGAGGTCCAGGGCCTCGCCGCCGAAGATGATCCGGCGCAGTGCGGGGAGAGGTTCGGCGGCGAGCCGGTCGGCCTCGATGAACTGGTAGAACGCCGACGGGGTCTGGTTGAGAACAGTGACTCCGCGCTCGCGGACGAGGCGGTGGAAGTCGACCGGGGAGCGCGTCAGGCCGTACTCGGGCACCAGCAGCTCACCGCCGTACGCCAGCGCGCCCCACAGCTCCCAGACCGCGAAGTCGAAGGAGAAGGAGTGGAACTGGACCCACACGTCCCGGGGGCCGAAGTCCATGTCGGGCTGGGTGTTGGCGAGGAGCGTGACCACGCTGGAGTGCGGGACGGCGACGCCCTTGGGCCTGCCGGTCGAGCCGGACGTGTAGATGACGTAGGCGGGGTTGTGCCAGCTCACCTCGGGCTCGGTGGCTGCGGCGTCCCCGACCGGCAGTTCGTCGCCCTGGACGAGTACCCGGGCCGGTACGTCCGCCCTGGCCAGGAGCTGGGTGAAGCGGTCGCGCTGCTCGCGGTCCACCAGGACGACCTGGGGTGCGGCGTCGGCGAGGATGTACTCCAGCCGGTCGTCCGGGTAGGCGAGGTCGAGCGGGACGTACGCGCCGCCGGCGCTGACGATCGCGACCAGGGCCACGACCTGCTCCAGGGAGCGCGGGACGGCGACCGCGACGCGCTTGCCGGGGCCGACCCCGGCCGCGCGCAGGGCGGAGGCCAACTCGTCCTTGGTGTCGGCCAGTTCGCCGTAGGTCAGGGAGCGGGTGCCGCCGTCGAGGCCGCACTGGGTGACGGCGGTGGCGGCGGGGTCGCGGCGCGCGGCGGTGTCGAACAGATCGCCCAGCGTCGTCGGGGTGATGGGGGCGGGACGGCGCTCGCTCCCGGGGGCCAGGTCGGTGACCAGGGCGTCCGGGCGGGTGAGCAGGCCCGTGAGGGTGTGGGTGAACGTGTGCAGGATCGACTGGGCGGTCGTCTCCCGCAGCAGTTCGCCGTCGTAGATCAGGTTGAAGCGCGGGCGTCCGTCGAGTGCGCGCTCGACCACCAGCGTGAGCGGGTAGTGCGGGGCGCCCTCGTTGACGAGGTCGGAGACGACCAGCGTGTCGTCGGGTCGGCGCAGGGCGGCGACATCGGTCGCCACGTCGAAGACCACGAGGGTGTCGAACAGGGAACCGGCGCCGGCCTGGCGGCCGATCCTCGCCAGGGAGACGTGCTGGTGCGGCAGGACCGCGCTCTGGTGCTCCCGGACCGAGGCGAGCAGGTCTCCGGAGGTGGTGTCATCGGACCAACGGGCGCGTACGGGGATGGTGTTGATGAAGAGACCCACCATGTCCCCGATGCCGGGCACGTCGGCGTCGCGGCCGGAGACGGTGGAGCCGAACACCACGTCGCTGCCGTGCAGGATGCCGCCGAGCGTCACGGCCCAGGCGCTGTGCACGGCCACGCTCAGCGGCACACCGGCCTCGCGGACGGCGGCGTCGAGGTCGCCCTCGGGCTCCACGGCGGTGTCGGCGAAGCGGTCGGAGTGTGTGTGGTCCTCGGCGACCAGTGAGGGGCCGGGCAGGTCGGCGAGTTCGGCGTGCCAGACGCGGTCGCTCTCGTCGTCGTCGCGTCCGGCGAGCCAGTGCACGTAGTCGGCGAAGCCGCCGATCGGGTAGACGGTCCCCGGGGCGTGGTACTCGGCGAGCAGCGCACGGAGCATCGGCGGCACCGACCAGCCGTCGGCGATGATGTGGTGCACCGTCTGGACCAGGACGTTCCGGCCGGAGCCCGCGCGGACGAGGGAGTACCGCATCAGCGGGCCGGTGGCCAGGTCGAAGCCTTCGCGGCGGTCCCGCTCGGCGAGGTCGCGTATCTCCTCGTCGGTGATGCCGGGCCGGTCGAGTGTGGTGAAGGGTGCTTCGACGCCGCCTTCCAGTACGGAGACCACGCGGCCGTCGGCGAGGGCCGTGAACCGGGCGGCCAGGTTCGGGAAGAGGGTGAGCAGGCGGGAGGCCGCCGTCGCCAGCCGGTCCGCGTCCACCTCACCGTCGAGGGTGAGGAGTTGCTGTTCGACGTAGGCGCCCGCGGAGTCGTCGTCGAACACGGAGTGGAAGTACAGGCCCTCCTGCAGCGGGGTGAGCGGCAGGATGTCCCGCAGGGCGGGGCCGTCGAGGGCGTCGACATCGGTCTGGGTGAGGGGCACCAGGGGGAAGTCGCTGGGTGTGTGGCCGCCTTGGTCGAGGGCGGCGAGTCCGGCCAGGGCCAGCCGGTAGTAGTCGCCGATGGCGGTGATGTCCGCGTCGGTGAACATGCCGTCGGGCCAGGAGATGGTGGTGACCAGCTCGTAGTCGCCGGTGGAGGCGGCGGGTTCGGCGATCGCGTTGAACTCCAGGGCGCGCGGCAGGCGCATCTCCGGGTCGCGCTTCTCGCCCAGCTGGCCGGTGGTGCCCGCGAGTTGCCAGTCGCCGGGGGCGCCCGCGGCGAAGCGGCCCAGGTAGTTGAAGAGGACCTGGGGTGCGGGGGCGTCGAACTCGCTGCCGGTGAGGTAGCGCAGGGCGCCGTAGGAGACGCCGTTGTCCGGGACCCGGGCGAGGTCTTCCTTGACGGCCTTGAGGGCGGCGGTCAGATACGCGGGGGTGGTGAGGTCGGCCGCCGTGCCGGGGTCGACGGTCACCGGGAAGAGGGTGGTGAACCAGCCGACGGTCCGGGACAGTTCCGGTTCGAAGCCGGCGGAGCCCGCGACGAACTGTCCTTCGCGGCCGTGGCCTTCGAGTTCGATGTGGGCGAACGTCTGGTCCTGGCCGAGGTCGCGGCGCCGGCGGGCGAGGGCGACGGAGAGCGCGGTCAGCAGGACGTCGTTGACGCCCGCGTGGAACTTCGCCGGGATCTCGCCCAGCAGGGCGGCCGTGATCTCGGGGCCGACCGAGACGGTCCGCAGCCGCTCGTGCGCGACGGTGTCGGTCTCGGACAGGGCGCGCCTGCCGATCGGCTGGTCCTCGCCGGGCAGGGGGCGCCGGTAGGAGGCGCTGTCCGCGTCGAACGCGGCGCGCTCCAGCAGCTGGGTCCAGCGCCGGAAGGACGTGCCGACCGGGGGCAGCTCGATCGGCGTGCCCGAGGTGAACTGCCGCCAGGCGGTGGCCAGGTCCTCCATCAGGACGCGCCAGGACACGCCGTCGATCACCACGTGGTGGGCGACCAGGACCAGTTGCCGTGCCTCACGGCGCCAGACGGCACGCAGCATCGCGCCGGCGTCCGGGTCCAGTCCCTCGGTGGCGAGCGCGGCGCACTCCTCGACCGGCAGATCGCTCTCCTGCCAGGTCACGGACGCCCCGTCCGCCTCCGGGATGTAGAAGCTCCAGTCCTCGCCGCGCACCAGCTTGGCGCGCAGCATGTCGTGGTGCCGGACGAGGGCCGAGAGGGTCGCGTCGAGGGCGTCTGCGGTCAGGTCCGCCGGGGTGTTGAGCACGACGGACTGGACGAAGCCGTCGACGGCGTCGGTGGTCTCGCCGAGCCACTGCACGATGGGCGATCCCACGACGGTTCCGGTGGCGACGTCGGCGTGGTCCGTGGCGGAGACGTCCTCGCGGCTCGCGACCGCGGCCAGGGCGCCCACGGTGCTGTGGGTGAAGATCTGTCGTGCGGTGACGTGCAGGCCCTCGTCGCGCAGGGCGCTCAGCAGGGAGATGGCCAGGATGCTGTCGCCGCCGAGCTGGAAGAAGTCCTGGTCGACGCCGACCTCGTCGAGCCGCAGCACCTGCGCGACCGCGGCGCACACGGCGCGCTCGTCGTCGGTGGTGGGGCGGACGAGGGAGCCCGTGTCGATCGTGGGCTCGGGCAGGGCGTTGCGGTCGAGCTTGCCGTTGGCGGTGAGCGGGAACGCGTCCATCACGACGAGGTGGGTCGGCACCATGTACTCGACCATGTGCTCGGTCGCCCAGGCCTTGACCTCGTCCGCCCGGAGGTCCTCGCCGCCGGCGGCCGGGATGACGTAGCCGACGAGGTAGGTGCCGCCCGCCGAGTTCTTCTTGGCGACGACGCAGGTGTGCCGGACCCGGGGGTGTTCGGCGAGGCCGGCCTCGACGTCCTCTATCTCCAGCCGCATGCCGCGGATCTTGATCTGGTTGTCGGCGCGGCCGAGGAAGTCCAGGGATCCGTCGGGGGCGAAGCGCGCGAGGTCGCCGGTGCGGTAGAGGCGGGAGCCGTCGGCGGCGAAGGGGTTGGCCACGAACCGGGAGGCGGTCAGGCCGGGGGCGTTGACGTAGCCGCGGCCCAGGAGGAAGCCGCCCACGTAGAGTTCGCCGCCGACGCCGACCGGGACGGGGCGCAGTTCTTCGTCCAGGACGTACAGCTGGGTGTTGGGGTTGGCCTTGCCGATGGACGTCGACAGGCGTTCGGCGGCGCCCCGGTAGATGACGTGGGAGACGCCGATGGTCGTCTCGGCGGGGCCGTAGCCGTGGTACATGGGGATGTCGAGCTTGGTGCGGAACCGCTCGTACAGCTCGGGGGTGAGCACCTCGCCGCCGCACCACACGTGGCGCAGGCTGTCCAGGCGGCCGGTGTCGCCCGCCATCTCCAGCAGCACGTCCAGCATGGACGACACCAGGTAGGTGAAGGTGACGCGCTGTTCGGCGATGACGCTCAGCAGATGGTGCGGGTCGCGTTCGCCGCCGGTGCGCAGGACCACCAGCCTGCCGCCGGAGACCAGGGGCAGGAAGATCTCGTTGATGGATATGTCGAAGGACAGCGGGGCTTTGAAGAGCGAGGCGTCGTCGTGTCCGAAGCCCAGGATCTCGTTGACCTGCCACAGCAGGCGCTCGCTGATCGCCTCGTGCCGGATCATCGCGCCCTTGGGCCGCCCGGTGGAACCGGACGTGAAGATGACATAGGCCAGGGCGTCGCCGAGGACGGTGACGCCGGTGCCCTCGGCAGGGTGGGAGGCGTAACCCCAGTCGCCGAGGTCGACGGCCACGGCCTCCGGTTCGGCCGGGTCGTGCTCGCCCGAGGCGTTGAGCTGGAGGACGACCCGGGCGTCCTCGATGACGACGGCCCGGCGCGCGGCGGGCCACTGCGGGTCGAGCGGCACGAACGCGCATCCGGCCTGGAGCGCGGCGAGCAGCCCGATCACCATGTCGGCGGAGCGGGCCAGGGAGATGCCGACGACCTGCTCGTGGCCCAGTCCGCGGGCGATGAGGTGGTGGGCGAGCTGACTGGAGAGCTCGGCCGCCTGGCGGTAGGTCAGCGAGCGGTGCTCGTCGACGATGGCGACGGCGTCCGGTCTGGTCCGCGCCTGCTCCCGGAACATCTCGACGACGGTCGGGCGGACCCGGTCGGCCTGGTTGTCGTTCCACTCGGCCAGGGTCCGCAGCCGGGCGGCAACGCTGGACGGGCCGACGGTGCCGAGCGGCCGGTCCGGGAAGTCGGCCAGGTCGTCCAGCGCGAGCTGCGCGTCGGCCGGCGTGACGACTTCCGGGACGGTGATGCTCAGGCCGTCCGCGCCGACGTCCCAGCCGGCGGGCGCCGTCCCGCCGTTGTCGACCCAGCCGAGGACGTCGGCGAAGAGTGTGCCGGGCGCGAGGTCGATCCCGTCGGGGCTCTGCCCCGTCGCCCAGTACGACAGACCGATGGCGCACGCTTCGGCGATGGTCCTGTCCGGGTAGTCACCTGTGCGCCGGCGGACATCTGCCAGGCGGGTGGGAGAAAGCAGTGCGACACGAGCGCGCGGTTCCATCATCGAAGACTCAGCGTCCCTTCCAGAATGTGGAGTTAGGCTAACCTAAATAAGGGTTGCCTAACTACCCTCTCGCCAGGCCCGCCACAGTCGCGCGTACCTGCCGCCCAGAGCCACGAGCTCCTCGTGCGTGCCCTGTTCCACGACGCGTCCCGCGTCCAGCACGGCGATCCGGTCGGCGGCCATCGCCTGGGTCAGCCGGTGCGCCACGAACAGCGTCGTCCGGCCCGCGCAGGCGGCCAGTACGGCCCGCTCCAGCTCGGCGGCGCCCTCGCTGCCGGCCTCCGCGGTCGACTCGTCGAGCACCACCACCGGCGCCCGGCCCAGCACCAGCCGGGCCAGCGCGATCTGGGCGACCTTGGTGACGTCCAGGCGCTCACCGCCCTCGCCGACCGGGGTGTTCAGCCCCTCGGGCAGCGCGTCGACCCAGCCGTCGGCGCCGACGGTGCGCAGGGCGTCCGTCAGTTCGGCGTCGGTCGCCTCCGGCGCGGCCAGCCGCAGATCCTCGGCGAGCGGACCGGAGAACACATGCGTCTCCTGCGTCAGGATGCTCACCAGGGCCCGCGCCCCGGCCTCGTCCAGGTCGGCGAGATCGGTCGGCCCGACCCGCACGGAACCGGCTTCCGGGGTCCCTATGCCGGCGATCAGCGCGGCCAGGGTCGTCTTGCCCGCGCCCGTCGCCCCCACCAGGGCGAGCGAACCACCGGCGGGAATGGTCAGGTCGACGTCCCGCAGCACCGGATCCTCGGAGCCGGGATAACGGAACGTCAGCCCCCGCACCACCACCGGGTACGCACCGGCCTCGGCCGCCGGGACGGACTCGTCGCCCACCAGGCGCTCCTCGGCGGCCTCCCCCAGCACTCCGACCAGACGGGTCAGGCTCGCGCCCGACTTCTGCGCCTCGTCGAAGGTGAACATGATGGCGCCCAGCGGGGTGAACAGCCGGTGGAACAGCAGCGGAGCCGCCGACACCTCGCCGATACTCGCCGCGTCGGCCTCCAGCAGGGCGTACCCCACGACGAGGATCAGGACGAGACCGATGAACTCGGCGCGGTTCTCCCGGCCGACGAACCGGCCGAAGAACCGGAACACCTCGATGCCGAGGTCGCGCACCCGCCACGACTCGCTGGTGACCTTCTCGCGAAAGTCGCCCTCGAGGCGGTACGCGCGGACCGTGTCGATGCCGTTCAGACCGCTGATGAACGCCTGCGCCCGGTCGGCCTGCGCCACCCGCTGCTTCCGGTAGAGCGGGGCGGAGCGGGGCAGGTACCAGCGCAGGGCCAGGGCGTACGCGGGCAGCGCGCCGGCGCCGGCGAGGCCGAGCCGCCAGTCGAGACCGAACATGCCGAGGGTGGCGATGACGACCAGCACGCCCGCCGAGAACACGGTGGGCACGGCCGTGCGGATGCCCTTGGACAGCACGGCCACATCGTCACCGACCCGGGAGAGCACGTCTCCCCGGCCCACTTGCTCGATCCGGGCGCTCGGCATTCCGAGCACGGCCCGGACGGCGCCTTCGCGCAGCCGGGCGAGCAGATCCGCGCCCAGCCGTCCGATGAGATAGGTCGAGACCGCGGTGGCCGCCGCGCCGAGCAGCGCGGCGGCGGCGATCAGCACCCCGATCGTGACCAGGATCGATGGTTCCTCGCCCCCGACGACCCCGTCGACCACACGGCCGAGCAGGAGCACCGGGAGCACCTGAAGCGCCGCCCCCGCGACCGTGGTGAGCACGGTGGCGGCCGTCAGCCAGGGCATCTCACGGCAGTGCGCCGTGACCCATCGGGTGGCTTCGCGGCCGGTCGTCGTGCGCAGGGTCGCCGGGGCGGCATGCGTTTCGGTGGTGCTCACTTACTGATCGACCGACTTGACGAGCTCGTCGATCGCGTACGGCATGGACAGCAGGGTGCCCTGGGAGATGGCCGCGCCGACCGCGGGTCCCTCACTGTCGAGCAGATACGACACGTTGCCCTTCTTCACGGCGTCCAGGTTGGCGAAGAGCTTGAACTTCTTCAGCGCCTCGGTGTCGGCCTTGTCGTTGATGACGAAGATGTGGTCGACGTCGACGAGGTCGACGCGCTCCGGCGAGAGCGTGGTGTAGAAGCTGCCGCCGGCGATCTTGTCGATCTCGGTCTGATACTTGTAGCCGATGCCGGTGACGAGGCGTCCGCGCACGTCGGTGGAGGTGAACGGCGCCACCGAGTTCTTGTACCAGGACAGCGCGACGGCCTTTTCCTTGCCGAGCTCGGGGTGGGCCTTCTTGGCGGCGTCGAGCTGGCCCTGGATGTCCTGGACCATCTTCTCGCCCTCCTTGGCCTTGCCGAGGGCCTTGGCGATGTGGAGCGCGTTGTCCTGCCAGGGAGCGCTGAAGGGCTCCTTCTCGGCCTTGGTGCGCGCCACCGTCGGGGCGATCTTGGACAGCTTGTCGTACGCGGCCTTGTCGATCTCGGAGTAGACCGCGACGATCAGGTCCGGGCGCAGGGCGGCGATCTTCTCGTAGTTGGGGCCGGAGTCGCCGTTCTTCATGACGACCTCGGGCTTGGTGTCGCCCCACTTGTCCTTCACCCAGGGCCACTGGGTGTTGATGTCAGGGCTCTTGCCCGGGGGGTTGGGGTACTGGTCGACCATGCCGACGGGCTTGATGCCGAAGGCCAGGATGGTCTGGTCGTCGGTGTAGCCGACGGAGACGACCCGCTTGGGCGCCTTGTCGACCGTCGTGGATCCGAAGGCGTGCTCCACGGTCACCGGGAAGGCGCCGGCGGACGCGGCCTGCGTACCGTCGTTCTGCTGGTCCGTCTTGTCCGCCGAGTCGGAACCGCATCCCGCGAGGAGACCGACGCCGAGGGTGGCGGCGGTCAGTATCGCCGCCATGCGCCGCCAGGGCCTTCTGAGCGTCGTTCGATGGAGGAGCATCCAAAACCCCTTGCTTTCGCGCTAGTTCGCTGCACCCTCGCCTAAGGGCAGGCAAACCTTACCGTGAGTGAGTGAGGTTAGCCTAGCCTTACTTCTCCGTCTTTATCAGGATGTGTCCAACTGGACGTGTGTGCGACCGATCGGGACGATGAGCGGCCGGTCCCCCACCGGGTCGTCGATGACCTGAGCACGCAGCCCGAACGCCTCGTGCAGCAGCTCGGCGGTGATCACGTCGCGCGGGTGGCCCTGCGCCAGGATCGCCCCCTCCCTCATCACCACGAGGTTGTCGCTGTAGCGCGTGGCCAGGTTGAGGTCGTGCAGCACCATGACGACGGTGCAGCCCGACTCGTGCAGGTCGTCCACCAGGTCCAGGACGTCGATCGCGTGCGCCAGGTCGAGATAGGTCGTCGGCTCGTCCAGCAGCAGCAGATCGGTGCCCTGGGCCAGCGTCATGGAGATCCAGACGCGCTGGCGCTGCCCGCCGGACAGCGCGTCGACCGGGCGGTCCGCCAGGTCGGACACGCCGGTCATGGCGAGTGCACGTTCCACCACCTCGGCGTCGTCCGAGGACCACTGCCGCAGCCAGCTCTGGTGCGGATGGCGGCCCCTGGCGACCAGGTCGGCCACCGTCAGCCCCTCCGGCGCGACCGGCGCCTGCGGCAGCAGGCCGAGCTTCTTCGCCACGTCCCGGGTCCGGAGCCTGCCGATGTCCTCGCCGTCCAGGACGACGCTTCCCCCGGTCGGCTTGAGTAGCCGGGACAGCGTCTTCAACAGGGTCGACTTGCCGCAGCCGTTGGGGCCGATGATCGTGGTGACCACCCCGGGCGGTATCGCGACGTCGAGTTCGTCGATGACGACCCGGCCGCCGTACCCGACCGTGACGCCCTTGGCTGCGAGCCGCGAGGCGTCGTCGACCCCGGCCTTCGTCCGGTTGATGGACTGTGCGACCACAAGCCCCCCTTACTTAGGTATGCCTGACTCTTGTACACCTATCTGAGGTTCGCCCGCACCAGCAGATAGACGAGGAAGGGGCCGCCGATCGCGGCGGTGACCACACCGACCGGGAGCGAGACCGGCAGCGCCGTACGCGCGAGCAGGTCCGAGCCGATCAGCAGCAACGCGCCCGCCAGACCCGAGGCCACCAGCGGCGGTGTCGGGCACCTCGCCAGACGCATCGCCACCTGCGGTGCCACCAGCGCGACGAAGGGGACCGGGCCGGCCGCGCTCACCGCCACACCGGCCAGCAGTACGGCGCACAGCAGCAGGACCGCCCGTACCGCCGCGTACCGGACGCCCAGGCCGGCGGCGACCTCGTCGCCGAAGTGCATCGGCTTGAACTGGAACGCGACGAAGGACACCACGACAAGGAGGGCGAGCGAGCACCAGAGCGCGATCCAGACCTCGCTCCACGCGCGGTCCTCCAGCGAACCGACGAGCCACGCCTGGGCCTTGGCCACGTCCCTGATGTCGGCCGTGACGAGCAGCCAGGTCGTGATCGCCTGCATCACGGCGCTCACGGAGATGCCGATGAGGATGAGCCGGAAGCCGTCGATCCCGCGCCGCCAGGCCAGGAAGTACACCAGCAGGCCCGTGCCGAGCCCGCCCGCGAGCGCCGCCGCCGACAGGCCCACGGAGTCGACGATCGCGGCGGCGGTGCCGCCCGACACGGTCACCAGGAACACCGCGACCGCGCTGGCGCCCGAGGTGATGCCGAGAACGTCCGGGCTGGCCAGGGGATTGCGGGCGATGGACTGGGTGAGCGCCCCGGACACCCCCAGCGCGATGCCCACGACCAGTCCGGCCAGGGCACGCGGCATCCGCAGGTCCATGATCACGAACTGGTCGACCTGCTCGCCCCGCCCGAGGATCGTCGCGATCACCCGCGACAGGCTGATGGGGAAGTCCCCGACGCCGATGGACAGACAGAACACCAGGAAGGTCGCCACCGCCAGCAGCAGCGTCACGCACAGGACCCAGGGCCGCCAGAAGAACGACATACGGCCGAGCCGTACGCCCGGCAGCACCGACGGCTTCACATCTGTCACGTTCATGCTTTCCTGAACTTTCCGCGCCAGACCAGCACCGCGAAGAACGGGGCGCCGAGGAGCGCCACCAGGACACCCGCGTCCAACTCGCCCGGCCGCACGACCAGTCGGCCGACGATGTCGCAGACCAGCAGGACGACGGCCCCGAGCAGACCGGCGTAGGGCACCAGCCAGCGGTAGTCCGGCCCGGTCAGATACCGGGCCACGTGGGCGACCATGAGCCCGAGGAACGCGATGGGTCCGCAGGCGGCCGTCGCCGCGCCGGCCAGCAGGGTGATGGACGCGATGCCGACGGTCCGGCTCAGCGCGATGTTCACGCCCAGACCGCGCGCCACGTCGTCACCCAGGTTCAGCAGATTGAGGGAGGGCAGCGTGGTCAGGGCCAGCACGAGACCGGCCGCGATGAAGGCGCTGACCGGCCAGATGACGTCGAATCCGACCCCGTTCAGGGAGCCCGAGTTCCAGAACCGCAGGGCGTTCAGGGCCTGCTGGTCCGAGAGCGCGACCGCCGTGGTCATCGCCGCCAGGAACACCGTGACCCCTTGTCCGGCCAGGGCGAGCGTCAGCGGGTTGCCCGCCCCCCGGCCGATGCTCGCCAGCCCGAACACCACGACACCGGCGATGCCCGCCCCCAGGAAGGCGAACCAGACGTACTGGAAGGGGTTGCCGAACCCGAACACGGAGATCGCCACCACGACGGCGAACGAGGCTCCGGAGTTCACGCCCAGCAGGCCCGTGTCGGCGATCGGGTTGCGCGTGTAGCCCTGGATCAAGGCCCCGCCTACGCCCAGGGCGATGCCCGCCACGATGCCGAGGACCGTCCGGGGCACCCGCACGGTCCGCACGATGAGCCGGATCTCGGTGAGCCGCTGGTCGGACTCCGGTGCCGCGAACAGCCCGTGCCACACCTCGGTGGGGCTCAACGCGCGTGCGCCGACGGCCAACGACAGCACCGTGGCGATCACCAGGAGCGCCAGCAGGGTGCCCAAACCCACGACCCGCCGCCGACGGGCCTTCGACGAGCCCCTGGGCGCGGGGCGCTCAACCACAGCAGTCTGGCCCATGTCGACGTACGTTATCCCTTGTGCGGTGGGGGACTTGACCCGGACCGTCGTGCGCCGCCCGGGGCGAACCCCGGGCGGCGCACAACGGCAGGAAGTGGAACCATCCGCTCGCTAACGGGCCGCGCTGCCCTTGTCGTCGGCGAGCGTCCGGGCGTCCTCGGCGGCGGGTCCGGCGCCCCGGCCGAGGAGCGAATCGAGTATCTCGCCCACCCTGATGGCCGTGTTGGAGAGCAGGGACGATGTGATGCCGTGCGTGTGCTCGGTGCCGCCCTGGAGGTAGATGCCGCAGCGCAGGTCCGGGTCGGTCGCGATGCGGTAGTCGCGCTCGACGCGCACACGGCCCTGGTCGTCGCGGGCGCAGCGATCCGCGACCTCGCCGAGCAGGCCGGTGGGGTCGGCCTGGCTGTAGCCGGTGGCGAAGACCACGACGTCGGCGTCCAGATCGGTCTCCTCGCCGGTGACGAGGGAGGTCACGGTGGCCCGGGCGCCGGCCTCCGTCTCCTTGACGCCGGTGAGCCGGGAGATGTTGAGGAAGCGCAGGCGCTCGGTGCCGAGGACTTTCTCCTGGTAGGACTGCCGGTAGAGGTCGTCGATGAGGTCGATGTCCACCACGGAGTAGTTGGTGTTGCCGTGGTAGTCCATCAGCCGGCGCTTGACGTCCTCGGGGGCCGAGAAGTACTCGTCGACCGCCTGGGGGTCGAAGATCCGGTTGGCGAAGGCGCTGTCGTCGGCGGGGCTGTAGCCGTAGCGGGAGAAGACCGCGCAGACCTCGGCCTCGGGGAAGCGCCGGTGCAGATAGGCGACGTTCTCGGCGGCGCTCTGTCCGGCGCCCACGACGACGAACCGGGAGGGCGACGTGCCCTCCAGCTCGTCGACCTTGGCCAGCAGTTCGGAGTTGTGCCAGACCCGGTCGCCGCGCTCCACGCCCTCGGGCATGAGGGGGCGCAGCCCGGTGCCGATGACGAGGTTGCGGGCCCGGTGGACCTCGAGCCCCTCGCCCGAGCGGACGGTCACGTCGAGGTACTCCACGACGCCGTCGCGGGTCACGGGCGCGACGCCGACGACCTCGTGGCCGTAGGAGACCATGTCGTCGACCTGGGAGGCGGCCCACTCGAAGTAGTCGTGGAACTCCACGCGCAGCGGGAAGAGGTTCTTGTGGTTGATGAAGTCGATCAGCCGGCCCTTGCTCTGCAGGTAGCAGAGGAAGCTGTACTCGCTCGACGGGTTGCGCAGCGTCACCAGGTCTTTGAGGAAGGAGACCTGCATGGTGGCGTCGTCGATGAGCATCCCGCGGTGCCAGCCGAAGCGGGGCTGCTGCTCGAAGAAGTGAGCGGTCACTGCCTCCTGCCTGCCGACGCGCGCGTTGTGCTCGCGAAGCGCGATAGCCATGGCCACATTGGACGGTCCGAAGCCGATGCCAATGAGGTCGTGGACCGGTTGGGCGTCACCAGGAAGAACCTGCGACATGTCACTCCCATCGTGCGGGGCAGCCGCGTTTCAGGTGTGGAAGGAACGAAAGGCGGGCATGCCAACGGAGCGGCACGCCACGGAACTTAGGTGAGCCTAAGCTAAACCGACGAAGGTGTCGACAGGACAAAACGGACGCCCGCCGGACGGGGCTCCACAACTGGGGCATCATGGGCCCCCGTTGCGGACTAAGGTAAGCCTTGCTTTACTTACCTCGGCCAAGCCCTTGCTCTGAGGAGGAACCCCCATGCGGGTCGTCATGTTCGGTTACCAGACCTGGGGGCATCGCACCCTGCAAGCCCTCCTGGAGTCCGAGCACGACGTCGTGCTGGTCGTGACCCACCCCAAGAGCGAGCACGCCTACGAGAAAATCTGGAGCGACTCGGTCGCCGACCTCGCCGAGGAGCACGGTGTGCCCGTGCTGATCCGCAACCGCCCGGACGACGACGAGCTGTTCGACCGGCTCAAGGAGGCCGACGCGGACATCATCGTCGCCAACAACTGGCGCACGTGGATCCCCCCGCGCATCTTCGACCTCCCGCGCCACGGCACGCTGAACGTTCACGACTCGCTGCTGCCGAAGTACGCCGGATTCTCCCCGCTGATCTGGGCGCTCATCAACGGCGAGCCCGAGGTGGGCGTCACGGCGCACATGATGAACGACGAGCTCGACGCCGGTGACATCGTCCGGCAGGAGGCGGTCGCGGTCGGACCCACGGACACCGCCACCGACCTCTTCCACAAGACCGTCGATCTCATCGCCCCGGTCACCATCGGCGCGCTCGGCCTCATCGCCTCCGGGCAGACCGAGTTCACCAAGCAGGACCGCTCCCAGGCGTCCTTCTTCCACAAGCGCGCCGACGAGGACAGCCGCATCGACTGGACCTGGCCTGCGGCGGACCTGGAGCGCCTGGTCCGCGCCCAGTCCGAGCCGTACCCCAGCGCCTACACCTTCCACCGCGGCAAGCGGCTCGACATCCTGGCCGCGTTCGTGTCCGAGGGCCGCTACGGCGGCACCCCCGGCCGCATCTTCTACCGCGAGGGCGACGGTGTGGTGATCGTCGCCGGTGCCGACGCCCGCAACGGCCGCAACCAGGGCCTCGCCATCACCCGCGTACGCACCGAGGACGGCCGGGAACTGCCCGCCGCCGAGTACTTCACCTCCATGGGCGGCTACCTCACCAACCGCCCCTGACGTGTCGGCCCCGGTACAGTCCCGGGGCCGGCCGCACATCGCCGCCGCGCGGACTCCGGTCCGTGCGGCGGCGATCGCGTGTTCCCCCCTTCCCACGGGTCACGGGTCAGAGGGCGAGGCTCCTTACGCAGTCGCGCCACGCCAGGACGAGCAACACCAGCAGCGCGGCGTAGCAGACGGCGGGGACGGTGATCCATGCGTCCATGTGCCGGGTCGCCTTGACGAGCAGCAGGGCCGTGTAGGCGAGGTATATGAGGCCCACGCCCGCGTAGGCCAGGAGGATCACCGCGCGCTGCGGGGTCGTGGCGGTGTGGAGGTTGGAGGCTCGTTCACTCGCCGCGACACCGATGACGTCACGGTCCAGCGTGCTGCCGGGCGGTTCGACCGCGTCGAGGAGGGTCCGTTCGAGGACGAGGATGGAACGGGCCCGGACGGCGGCGAGATTGACCAGGTGGGCCTGGAAGGCGGCGACGCAGAAGAGCGGGGACGGCAGGAGGCAGATGATCCACCCCAGGAGATCGAGTTTGTCGTAGAACGCGATGGTGCCGATGAGGTAGGTGACGGCGGCGGCGACGGTGGCGAGGCTCACGGTGAGAGCGGTGGAGCGGTCGGAGCGGTCCGACTGGTAGATGGCGGTGAGAACGTGCAGACGGTCGGACAACTCCACTCCTTGGCTGACCGGCTGGGCGCCGTGGCGTCGGTGGGTGCGTTCACTCCTGGCCGGACGGGTCGTCCAGCACGTCGATGAGGGCCCTGATCGCGGGCGCGCGGTCCGGGTCCGCCCGCGCCGCCCAACGGGCCAGGTTCACGGCCCGCGCGCGTCGCTGGATCGGCGTGGCCACGGCGGCACCGGCCCGCATCCCCCGCAGGGCCTGCTCGTTCTCCCCTCGCTCCAGATCCAGGACCGCCCGCAGCACGAAGCCGGCGCCCGGCTCGTCCAGGGCGGCCGGGTTGGCGTCGGTGAGCAGCCTCAGCCGCGTCGTATCCGCCCGCTCCAGCGCCTCCAGGGCATGGTCCGCGGCGGTCGCCGCATGGGTGACGAGCCTGGCCACCGTCTCCATGGGCACCGTCCTGGCCAGCGCGACCACCGCCGCGTGTTCTCCCGCGGCCGGGGCGCTCGAGGCGGCGAGGACCTCGGCCGCCGCGTCGGCGCACAGTTCCTCGCGGTGCGTTTCGAGGTAGGCGAGCCACTGCTCCCGGGTGGGCTGGTCCATCCAGGCGCGTACGAGTTCCTCGACGGCGTACCGCTCGCGGCGTTCGGCGAGTACGGCTTCGAGGCCGCGGCGTTCGACGGCGGACAGGAGCTGCCGGAGCTGCGTCAGGCTGTCGTCGTCCGGGCGCAGCATGATGTGCAGGTCCACCCCTGCGGCGAGGGTGGAGCCGGTGACCGCATCGGCCCGGGCGCGCAGCACGGCTTCCGCGTCGGGCCAGTTCCCGGCGGCCCGCCACGAGCGGATCAGTTCGAGGTCGGCCTCGGGGACCGGGCTCACCGCCCACTCGGGCAGTCCCGACGGTGGAGGATCCAGCGACAGCGCGACGGCGCGGATCCGCTGCCGGACCCGGCGGGTCAGATACGCGGGGGAGCGCGCGTCATCGCCCTGGGCGGCGTTCGCGGCCCGGACCAGGGCGTCGGCGGCCGCGGGCCCGTCGCCCCGGCTCGCGTACCAGTCGGCCGCGCCCGCCCGGACTTCCGCGCGTCCGTGGCCCTCGGGGAGGGCGTCCGCCGAGGCCTCCCAGGCGGCGGACGCCTCGGCAGGCGAGCGGATCGTGAGCAGGTCGGCCAAGGCCCAGGTGGACACGGCCAGTTCCGGAGTGAACGCCGCCGGGTCGTCGCCCGCGAGGTCGCGAAGAAGCTCCACGCCCTCCTGGCCGGCCGCCAGCGCTCCCTCGAAGTCCTGGGTGAGGTAGAGGGCCGAGGCGAGGGCGTTCAGGGTGCCGGCCAGGTCGGAGGTGAAGGCGGGTTCGGCCAGCACCAGTGCGCGCAGCAGGTCCGCCGCCTCCCGGACCGCCTCCAGCGCCCCGCGTCGGTCCCGCAGGGCCAGCCGGGCGGAGGAGACGTTGTTCAGCGCCTTGCACAGGTCCGGCACGACGGCCGTCGGGTGGGCCGCCATCGACGCGCGATACAGAAGCACCGCTTCCTCCGCCGAGTCGAGCGCCCCCTGGTGGTCCTCGGTGTCCGACCGGACAGCGGACAGGTTGTTCAACGCCCTGGCCAGATCGGCGGTGAACGCGTCGCCTCTCTCCGTCACGGCCTCCCGGTACAGACCGACCGCCTCCTGAGCCGCGGACAGGGCATCGGGGAGGTTCTCCGACTCGTAGCGGCACCGGGCCAGGTTGTTCACCGCCATGGCGAGGTCGGGGAGGAATCCCTCGCGGTCGGCCGTGGCGAGTGCGCGGTAGAGGGCGACGCTCGCCTCGGCGGCCTCCGACGCCCGTTCGTGGTCACCGGTCTCGGTCAGCTTCACGGACCGGTTGTTGAGCGCACCGGCGAGCTGGGGATTCCAGGCGTCCCCGTTGATACCGGCCAGCTCGCGGAAGAGACCGACCGCCTCCTCGTCGAGGAGCAGGGCACGCTCGCGACCGCCCACGTCACCGACCAGAACCGAGAGGTTGTTCACCGCGGCGGCCAGATCCGGCAGCACGGCCGCCCTGTTGACCGCCGCCAGACGGCGGTACAGCGCGAGAGCCTCCTCTCCCGCCTTGGCCGCCCCGGGGCGATCGCCCACCAGCCAGAGGCGGTGGGCGAGGTTGTTGAGCGAGATCGCCAGTTCTCGGGTGAAGGCGGCGGGTTCGGCCGATGCCAGCCGGCGTCGCAGGGCCACCGCTTCCCGGGCGACGGCGAGCGCACCGGTCCGATCGCCCGCGTCCGAGCGCCGGAGGGACAGCGTGTTCAGCGCCCGGGCCGTTTCGGCGGCGTACGCGCCGCCTTTTGTGTCCGACGCGTGCCGGCACAGCCGGGCGGCCTCCTCCGCCGCCTCCAGCGCACCACCGACGTCTCCGTCGGCCGCGCGGCCGGCGGACAGGTTGCCGAGCGCCCCGGCGAGGTCGAGGACGTACACGTCCTGGTCCTCGTCGAACAGGCCCCGGTACAGGTCCACCGCCTCGCCGGCCGCCGCCACCGCACCCCGGCGGTCGCCGGTCTCGGCACGCCGGTTGCCCAGTGTGTTCAGCGACATCGCCAGGTCGGCGGCGAACACGTCCGTGTCGTCCGCGGCCAGGGCGCGGTACAGCGCGGTGGATTCCTCGGCGTCGGACAGGGCAGCTGGGAAATCGCCTGTGCGGGAGCGGCACACCGACAGGTTGTTCAGGGACGCCGCCAACTCCTCGGTGAAGACCGCGCGGTTGACGACCACGAGGTGCCGGTACAGGGCGGTGGACTCGAAGGCCGCCTCCAGTGCGGCGTCGTCGTCACCGGCGCCGGAACGGTGGCCGCTCACATTGTTCAACGCGTGCGCCAGGTCGGCGGCGGTGTCGTCGGTCTCTCCGGACAGCAGCCGGCGCCGCAGGGCGACCGCCTCCTCCCCCGCGGCGCGTGCTCCCTCCCGGTCCTCCATCGCCGACCGGCAATGGGAGAGGTTGCCGAGGGACACGGCCAGATCGGACACGTACGCGTCGCGCAGGTCGTTCGAGGAGGCAGCGCGCACGAGGTCCCGGTGGATCCGCACGGCCTCGTCGGCGGCGGACAGCGCACCGGCCCGGTCGTCGGTCGCGGCCCTGCTGGTCGCCAGGGTGTTCAGCGACCTCGCCAGGGACTCCTGGTGTTCCGGTCCCGGTTCGGCCACGAGCCTCCGCTGCAACCGCACGGCACTCTCGGCCGCGTCCACGGCACCGTACCGATCGCCCGTGGCACCCCGGTGGGTCGCCAGGTCGTTGAACGCGCCCGCGAGGTTGGGGAGATGGAGGCCGGGGTCAGAGAGAGCGAGGTCGCTGTAGAGGGGGACGGCCTCCTCGATCGCCTCCAGCGCACCCGACCGGTCCCCGGCGTCGTCACGGCGTCTGCTCGCCAGGAACAGCAGTTCACCCAGCTCGTCCGGCTCCGCGCCGCCGGCCCGGCCCTCCTCCAGCCTGCGTTCGTCGACGATCAGGGCGAGGCGCCACAGGCTGGCGGCCCCGAACGGAAGGGCCGCTGAGATGTCGTCCAGAGGGAGAGGGGTGTCGGAGGCGGCGGCTAGTTCTTCGAGGACGTTCCGCGCGGCGCCTCCCAGCGCGGCGGCCACGGCGGCGGCCAGTGGCCAGCGCCCCGGCTCGGACCGCAGGAGCGCCTCGATGTGGGCGGCGGCGGCCGGTTCGTCGTTGCGTCCGGCGCGGGTCAGCACGGTGAGGGCGCCGCGCAGCCCCTCTCCCAGGTCGTTCTCGTCGAGCAGGGTGCCGATGTGGAGGCAGCGCTCCAGGAGGTCCGGACGGTGTTCGAGGGTGGTCAGCAGATGGTGGTCGCCCACGGGATCGGGCCGGATCGCGACGTACTCCCCCGGCCCGGGGTCCATGCAGGTGACGAGGGTGTCGGCGATCTGCTCCCGGAGGTCGTGGGCCTCGGCGAGCCGGGCCACGGCCGTGAGGGCTTCGGCGGCCCGGTGCGGGGCGGGGGTGAGAAGGGTCAGGCATGCCGCGGCCTCGGCGATGAGGCCGGTGTACCGCAGGGGCGTACCGGTGCGGTGCTCGAAGGTGGTGTTCCAGTAGCGGCGTTCGTGGCGCAGTACCTCGTCGTACAGGGCGGCGGAGGTGACCGGGAGCGGATCCCTGCCGCGGGCCGCGAGCCAGCCGAGCAGCACCAGGTCCAGACTGGTCCAGCGGGTCCCTGGGTCCGGGTCCGGCAGACGGGGCGGGCTGTCGTGGGGGCCTTGGCGGACCGCGGCGCACGTCCGCAGGAAGAGATCCTCGGGCCGGGGGTGGGCGTCCGGCAGTTCGATGTGCTCCAGCCGGTGGGGGTGGGCGTCGGACTCGAGCGCGTCGGTGATCCGGGTCAGCCACTCCCCTTCGCGTTCCCTCGCGGTGAGCACGACGACGGCCGGGCGGGGTCGGCGCGCCACCACGCGCAGCAGGTCGATCGTGGAGCCTGCCCGGGCGTCGGCGTAGTCGACGAGGACGAGCAGGGGTGCGGTGACCTCGGCCAGCCACTCCCACGACCGGTCGGTCCCGGCCCGCTCCCGCAGGACGCCCGTGTACCAGCCGGCTCGGGCCATCCGGTCGACCAGTTCCAGACCGAGCCGGGTCTTCCCGGAGCCGCCGCGGCCGGTGATGACGGCGAGCGTGGTGTGCGGTGCGCGGGCACCGTCCTCGCACAGCGCCGACAGCACGGTCAGTTCGTCCCGGCTCTGGAAGGGCGTGACCTGGAACTCGGCCCTCAGCAGGCGCAGTGCCGACTCGGCCGTGCCCGGTTCGCGGTAGGGGTCGCGCAGCGGCAGCACCGCGGGCAACTCAGCGGGGGTGTAGGGGGTCACGTCCGGGTCCGCCGGCACACCGACCCGCCAGCGGTACGCGGTCGAGGTGAGCTGGGCGTGTCCCGTCGCGGCGGCGGTGGCGAGGTCGGTGTCCGTCCCGGGTCCGGCCACGCCCAGGGGGTGGGAGATCCCGTTCGGGTCCAGCACCAGCATGCCGCGCGGCGGGCCGTCCAGTCCGGCCTGTACCTCGTCAGGCAACTCCAGCGGAGGATCGGGCCATACGCCGTCGTTCGGCAGGCCGGCGGGCCAGGTGCGGGTCAGGGCGACCGCGACCAGGGCGTGTCCGGGCCGGCCCGGTTCGGCCGCGTCCAGGACCACGACCGCCGTGCGCAGCCCCGCGTGCCGGAAGGCACCGGCGAGCAGGACGGCGAGGTCGAGACAGGTGCCGTTGCGGGGCGCCACGAGCATCTCGGCCGGGGGTCTGATCCACTGGCCGTCCGGCCCGCTGTCGAGCGGCTCGTGGGCGTAGCCGATCCCGGCCTGCCGCAGCCGGTCCCAGACGACCCGCACCCGTTGCAGGACCGGGGCGTCCGAGGGCCCGGGGATCCGCGCGTGCATGCGTACGGCGTGGGGCACGACGTAGCGGGCCAGGTCGGCGGGGGCCGCGTCGGCCGACCAGGGCGGCCACGCGGTCCGGTCGTCACTCGAGGCCGGTGTCATCGAGCACCTGCACCGTCTGTACGGCGGTCGCGTCGGTCAGATCCCGGGCGACGACCCTCATCTTCACCAGGCCGGGCGGCAGTCCGGGCAGCCGGCCGAGGAAGGCGCACCGACCGGCGTCCCACTCAAGCCGGACGTCGACGCGGGGCCAGGGCGGCCGGCCGTCCTCCGTCACCGGTTCCGCTCCGGCCCACACCGTGGCCCGTGCGGCGTCGACCCGTTCTCCGGCGAGGGTCAGGGGGGTGACGGCGAGGGTGATCGGCCGGTCGCGCAGGTGGAGTTCGTCCAGGTCCATGCCGAGGGTGACCGGGCTGTCCTGCCGGGCCCGGTACGCGGAGAGAGCCGCGTCGCTGCGGAAGGCGTCGAGCAGGTCCGCGGTCTCCCCCAGGTCCGCGATGGGGCCGTGCCGTCGGTGTACGTGCAGGTGGGTACGGGGGTAGTTGTCCATCTCCACGGGCAGCCCGCAGTACGCGGGGACGGTGCCGTCGCCGAGCCCCGCGCTCCAGCCGCCGAGCCCGGGGCCCGGCGGGACGTCCTTGGTGACGGTCACCTCGCTGCCGTCCCAGGAGCAGGAGCGCAGGGTGGCGTGGCCGAATCCGATGCGGGGCATGACCGCCGGCGGGACGAGGAGGTTCTGCCAGCCCTGTTCGATCTCCCGGTGCATGGTGTGGGCCCGTTCGGCGGGCTCGCGCAGCCAGGGCACGGGCAGTTGGTGCGGCCGGAGCAGGCGCGGCGGATGCGGAGGACCGTCGCCACCGGAGGGGCGCGGGGCGTCGGGGGCGCTTCGGTCGTCGACGGCGGGGTAGCGCGGCAGCAGGTCCGCGAGTCCCTGCCAGCCGCGCACGACCTCGACGGGCCGTGTGATGCGGAAGGGGCCGACGGGCAGTCCGTGCGCCATCACCTCCAGGGCCTTGGGTGCGCCCCTGTGGGGAGTGCCGAGGGTGATGATGCCGCGGCACCAGCGGGCACCGCCGAGTACGGCGGCCCAATAGCGGGCCACCAGGCCGCCCATGGAGTGGGCGACGATGACGACTCGGGCCTCGCGGTCCGCCTCGTCCGGCCAGAGGTGCTCCAGCCGAGGCAGCAGTTGGGCGTCCAGTGTCCGCGCGGCATCGGCGACTCCGAGGCGGAAGTCGTAGCCGACGGCGACGACGCCGGCGTCGAGGTCGGGTTCCGGCGCGGTCCCGTCGTCGACGACGGCCCCGGCTCGCTTCCCCAGCCGGGCGAGGAGCCGGTCGTAGCCGGGAACCACGGTCCACAGCCCGAACGCCCTGGTGGCCCGGACGAGTCCCGCGGGGGCGAGCCTCGGGTACCTGTCGACACTCAGCCGCTCCGGGTCCCGCAGCAGATCGAGGTCCTTCCGGAGGGTGCCCCAGACCGACTCCCCGCTCGGGCGCCCGCGTCGGCCGGGGACGGCGAGGACCGTTCCCCCCAGTCCCGGCAGGACGACGACCAAGTGATCGCGAACCCCCAACGCGCTCCCCCTCGCCACGAGCCACTGCCACTGCCACTGCCACCCATGCCTGTACGAATGGTAAGCGGGCCGCCACCCACCGTGCCGCCCTCTTGCGGCTGCGGGGTGACGTCAGTTGGGGTTCGCGGAGGGGCCGATGCCTTGCATCTCCTGGACGGTGCCGCCGAGTTTGGCGCGCAGGTGCTCGTACATGCCGGGTTTGGCGCTGACCACCCAGCGCATGCCGACGAGGTACTTGCCGCCGTACACGCGGGCCGAGTCCAGCCAGGTCTCCTTGAGTTTCTCCTCGGGGAAGGTGGTGATGAGGAAGTCGCCCTTCTCGGTGTGGCACACGCCCTCGCGCAGCTCGTCCGCCTCGGTGCGGATCTTCGCCTTGCAGCCGGCCAGCCCGGCGATGACCTCGACCTTCGCCGGGGCGACGACACCGGCGGCGGGAGCGGCCGCCCCGGTGGGCGTCGCCGCCTTGTCGCTGCCGGCCGGCTCCTTGTCGTCGCCGCCGCCGCAGGCGCTGACCAGGGGGAGCACGACCAGGGCGCCCACCGCCGCGGCGGCGCGCAGCCGGTGGGCGGGGGACGGGGTCCGGCGATTGTTCGGTGCGTGCGGTTGCTGCTGGGACACGTCGCCTCTCCGGATGCGCGCTGTTCTGCCCTGGTGGGCAGGAGGGAGTACTCGAAGAGGGGGTACGGATGCGCGCCCGGGGGCGTTCACACGCAGACCGTGCGCTCCGTCTCGCCGAACTGGGTGCGGTACAGCTCCGCGTAGCGTTCGCCCGCCGCCAGCAGTTCCTCGTGGGTGCCCCGTTCCACGATCCGGCCTGCCTCGACGACCAGGATCTGGTCCGCCGAGCGGACGGTGGACAGCCGGTGGGCGATCACGACCGCCGTCCGGCCGTCGAGGGCTTCGGTGAGTGCCTCCTGGACGGCGGCCTCGGAGGTGTTGTCGAGGTGGGCGGTGGCCTCGTCGAGGATGACGACGCGCTGGCGGGCCAGCAGCAGCCGGGCGATGGTCATGCGCTGGCGTTCGCCGCCGGAGAGCCGGTAGCCGCGTTCGCCGACCACGGTGTCGAGGCCGTCGGGCAGGGACCGTACGAGGTCGTCGAGGCGGGCCCGGCGCAGGGCGTCCCACACCTCCTCCTCCGTCGCCGCGGGGCGGGCCAGCAGGAGGTTGGCGCGGACGGTGTCGTGGAAGAGGTGCCCGTCCTGGGTGACCATGCCGAGGGTCTCCCGCAGGGCCCGGGCGCTCAGATCGCGGACGTCGACGCCGCCGACGCGTACGGCGCCCTCGTCGGCGTCGTACAGGCGGGGCAGCAGCTGAGCGACGGTCGACTTGCCGGCGCCGGAGGATCCGACGAGCGCCACGGTCTGGCCCGGTTCGGCGCGGAAGGAGATGCCGTGCAGGACCTCGTCGCCGCCGCGTCGGTCCAGGGTCGCGACCTCCTCCAGGGAGGCGAGGGAGACCTTGTCGGCGGCGGGGTAGCCGAAGCGGACCTGCTCGAACTCGACCGCCACGGGCCCCTCGGGCACCCCGCGCGCGTCCGGCTTCTCCTCGATGAGCGGCCGCAGGTCGAGCACTTCGAAGACCCGCTCGAAGCTGACCAGCGCGCTCATCACCTCGACGCGGGCCCCGGCCAGCGCGGTCAGCGGCGCGTACAGCCGGGTCAGGAGCAGCGCCAGCGAGACGACCGCGCCCGGTTCCAGGGCGCCGCGCAGGGCGAACCAGCCGCCGAGGCCGTAGACGAGGGCCAGGGCGAGGGCGGAGACCAGGGTGAGGGCGGTGATGAAGGCGGCCTGGGCGGTGGCCGTGCGGACGCCGATGTCCGCGACACGGCGGGCGCGTTCGGCGAACTCCTCCGACTCCTCCTCGGGCCTGCCGAAGAGCTTGACCAGGGTGGCGCCGGGCGCGGAGAAGCGCTCGGTCATACGCGTGCCCATCGCCGCGTTCAGTGTCGCCGCCTCCCGCTGCATCCGCGCCATACGGCTGCCCATGCGCCGGGCCGGGAGCACGAACACCGGCAGCAGCACCAGCGCCAGCAGGGTGATCCGCCAGGACAGGGTCAGCATCACGGCGAGGGTGAGCACGAGCGTGACGAGGTTGCCGACCACGCCCGACAGGGTGTTGCTGAAGGCGCGCTGGGCGCCGATGACGTCGTTGTTGAGCCGGGAGACGAGGGCGCCCGTACGAGTGCGTGTGAAGAACGCCACCGGCATCCGCTGCACATGGTCGAAGACGGCGGTGCGCAGATCGAGGATGAGGTGCTCGCCGAGCCTCGCCGACAGCCTCCGGCCGAGGATGCCCAGCGCCGCCTCCGCCACCGCGATCAGCGCGATGAGCAGCGCCAGGCGTACGACGGTGCCCTCGTCGCCGGACGAGACGATCACGTCCACGACCCTCCCGGCCAGGACGGGGGTCGCCACGGCGAGCAGGGCGCTCCCCACGCCGAGCAGGACGAAGAGGGCGATGCGGCGCCGGTGCGGGCGGGCGAACGCGCCGATGCGGCGCAGGGTCGCCAGGGCGAAGGGGCGGCGTTCCTGTTCAGCGGTCAGGACGCTGTGCAGCTGTGTCCACGCTGTGGTCTCCATGCTCATGGCACGAAACGTAGAACCTCAAGTTTTGTTGAGGTCAAGGCGCTCGCGCATCGCCCCCGACATCCCGCACAATCAGCCCGATCCCCCTCTTCCCGTCCCCCGCACGCTCCCCGCGCGAAGGCCCCTATGACGATCTCCTCCGAGCCGCTCCCCGCACGCAATCCGCAGTCCCCGCTTCCGCAACCCGCCGTTGGCACGGCATGGGAAGCCTCTGCTGATGTGACAGCGGTACAACTCCCCGACATCCGCCCGGGACGACTCCCCCGTCGCGTCCCGGTCCGCCGCCTGCGTCAGATCCTGTGTCTGCTGCCGCTCCTGCTCGTCACCGTGGTCGCGGTGCGGCACCGGTCGGTGCTGGCCGAGGGCTTCGCGCATCTGGGCACCGCCGAGTGGCCGTGGCTGCTGGCCGCGGTCGGCGCGACCTGTCTGACCTGGGTCGCCGCCTCCTGCACCCGACAGGGCGCGGTCGTCGAACCGCTGCCCAAACGGCGCCTGCTCGCGACCCAGTTCGCCGCGGGCGCGGCCAACCATCTGCTGCCGACCGGGCTCGGCGCGAGCGCGGTCAATCTGCGGTTCATGACGGTGTGCGGTCTGCCGCTCGCCCGCTCCTCGGCCGCCCTGGCGCTGTATCTGCTGGCGGAGAGCATCGGCCGGGTGGCCCTGCTGGGCGCCCTGTTCCTCGCGTTCCCCGACGCGCTGCGGCTGAGCACCCTGGTTCCGGAGACGGCGTTCGGCCCGCTGCTCGCGGGCGCCGCGGTGGTGCTCGTGATCGCGGCGGCCGTGGTCGCCCTCGTCGGGCGGGTGCGCTCGACGCTGGTCTCCTTCCTGCGTACGGCACTCGGCGAGGCGCGCTCGGTGCACACCCGTCCGGCCCGGGCCCTGGCCCTGTGGGGCGGGTCCTTCGCCTTCCCGGCGCTGCAGGCCTCGGTGCTGGTGCTGGTGGGGCAGTCGCTCGGTCTTGACGTGCCGGCCGCGCACATGGCGGTGGCCTATCTGGCGGCCACGGTCGCCGTCGCCCTGGTGCCCACCCCGGGCGGGATCGGCTCGGTGGAGGCGGCGCTGGTCGTGGCGCTGGTGGCGGCGGGCGGCCCGGCCGCGGTGGCCACGGCCGTGGTCCTGGCCTTCCGGGTCATCACCGTCTGGCTGCCGCTGCTGCCGGGCGCGGTGACGCTGGGGGCGCTGGTGCGGCTGAAGGTGATCTGACCCGGGTAGCGTGCCGATTCCGTCACGCAGAAGGGACTTCACCATGCCGGTGCGGATCGAGCGTCAGGGACATGTGAGCACGGTCGTCCTCTCCCGTCCGGAGGCGCGCAACGCCGTGGACGGCCCGACCGCCGTCGAACTCGCCGCCGCGTTCCGGGAGTTCGAGGCCGACGAGGAAGCGCGGGTGGCGGTGCTCTGGGGCGAGGGCGGCACGTTCTGCGCGGGCGCCGACCTCAAGGCGCTGGGCACCGACCGCGGCAACCGGGCCGAGCCGGACGGCGACGGCCCGATGGGGCCGACCCGGATGCGGCTGTCCAAGCCGGTGATCGCCGCGGTCGCCGGGCATGCCGTGGCCGGAGGACTGGAACTGGCCCTCTGGTGCGATCTGCGGGTCGCCGAGGAGGACGCCGTGTTCGGTGTGTTCTGCCGCCGCTGGGGCGTGCCGCTGATCGACGGTGGCACCGTACGGCTCCCCCGGCTGATCGGCACCGGCCGCGCCCTGGACCTGATCCTCACGGGACGGGCCGTCCCGGCCGCCGAGGCCCACGACATCGGACTCGTCAACCGTGTCGTCCCGGCCGGCCGCGCCCGCGCCGAGGCCGAGGAACTGGCCGCCGTGATCGCCGGGTTCCCGCAGGCGTGCCTGCGCGCCGACCGCGCCTCCGTCCTCGACCAGGAGGGCCTGGACGAGCCGTCCGCGCTGCGCGCCGAGTTCGGGCACGGCGCCGGGGTGCTGGCCGAGAGCGTCGAGGGAGCCGCCCGCTTCGCCTCCGGCGCGGGCCGGCACGGGTCCTTCACAGACTTGTGAACGAGGTGGCCGCGAGCCAGGCGGATCCGGCGCGCGCGACGGCGCGTCATGTGCAGTAACTCACCACCCGCTCACCCCCGTCTCCGGTACGAAACCCCTTACGGGATGCGGCAGGATGAACGATTGCGCCGACCCCGGGTCAGGGTGGTCCGGCGCGATCGGACATCCCCGAAAACGAGCAGGTGACTACGTGACGAGACTTCACATCCGGCCGTCGACGACGGCGTTCGCCGCGGTTCTCGCCCCCGGAGGTGGCCGGTGAACCGGGCCCTCACGGTGGACGACCTGGTCTTCGCGGGCATCGCCCTGGCCTCGGGCCTGCTGGCGGCCTTCGCGCTGCGCATCCTGCTGCGCTGGCTGGGCGGGCACGCCGACCGCACCCGCTGGAGCGGGGACGACGTCATCGTGCACGCGCTGCGGGCCGTGGTGCCGTGGGCCGCGGTCGTGGGCGGCGTGGCGGGCGCGGCGGCGGTGCTGCCGCTGACCCGGACGGTGCAGCACCACACCAACCAGGTGCTGACGGTGCTGCTCATCTTCGTGGCGACGGTGTCGGCGGCCCGGGTGGTGGCCGGACTGGTGCGCACCCTCACCCAGTCCCGTTCCGGTGTCGCCGGATCGGCCACGATCTTCGTCAACATCACCCGGATCCTGGTCCTCGCGATCGGCTTCCTGGTGGTGCTCCAGACCCTGGGCATCTCCATAGCCCCGATGCTCACGGCCCTGGGCGTCGGCGGTCTGGCGGTCGCGCTGGCGCTGCAGGACACGCTCGCCAACCTCTTCGCGGGCATCCACATCCTCGCCTCCAAGACCGTCCAGCCCGGTGACTACATCAAGCTGAGCAGCGGCGAGGAGGGCTACGTCGAGGACATCAACTGGCGGCAGACGACGATCCGCAACCTGTCCAACAACCTCATCGTGCTCCCCAACGGCCAGCTCGCGCAGGCGAACATGACCAACTTCATGCGCCCCGAGGAGCAGCTGACGATCCTGGTGCAGGTCGGGGTGGCCTACGACAGCGATCTGGACCACGTGGAGCGCGTGACCAACGAGGTCATCGGCGAGACGATGCGGGAGGTCGACGGCGCCGTCCCGGACCACGAGCCGATCATCCGGTTCCACACCTTCGGCGACTCCCGCATCGGTTTCACCGTGATCCTGGGGGTCGGCGAGTTCAGCGACCAGTACCGGATCAAGCACGAGTTCATCAAGCGCCTGCACAAGCGCTACCGCGCGGAGGGCATCCGCATCCCCGCCCCGGCCCGCACGGTGGCGCTCCAGCAGGGCGCGGCCGTCATCCCGCAGCAGCGGACCGGCGAGTTCGAGCCGGGCGACATGACGATCGCCCGGCTCGACTGAAGCCGCCTCTCCGAGGCGTTACAGCGTCGCGGAGTTGTCGTGGTGGTGGCTGTCCCTCCGGCTGCGCGGTGCCGCGAGGGACGGCTGCACGGGCGTCACGGTCCAGTCCGGGTGACCCGGCATCCGGGGCGTCTTCGTCCCGTACAGCCAGTCGCGCAGGAAGCCGGTGAGGTCCTGTCCGGAGACCTCGGAGGCGACCGCGATGTAGTCCTCCGTGGACGCCGTGGCGTCGCGGTACCGCTCCAGGAACGCGTGCTCGACGGCGCTGAAGGCCGCCTCGCCGATCTGCTGCCGCAGCGCGTACAGGACGAGCACGCCGCCGAGGTAGCGCTGGCTGTCGAAGAGGTTGACCGCGTTCGGGGCGGCGACCGGCCCCGAGGTGTGGCGCCACTGGTCGCCGAGGGCGTAGGTGTCCTTCATCCGGGCTTCCATGGTGGTCATGCCCTTGGAGTCGGGCCAGCCGCGCTCGTAGCGGTACAGCAGCCCGTAGAAGTCGGCGTGGCCCTCGTTCAGCCACAGGTCGGCCCAGGTGGCGGGGCTGACACTGTTGCCGAAGTAGGAGTGGACCAGCTCGTGCATCATGTGCGAGCCGATCTTGCTCTCCTCCTGGAGGAGGTAGTTCGGCTTGTAGATCGTGAGGGTCTGCGTCTCCAGGCCCGTGAAGTCGAAGGCCTGGGGGTCGTCCGAGTTGCACGGCAGCAGGCCGTACGTCTCGAAGGGGTACGCCCCGAGCCGCTGCTCGACCCACTGCACCAGGGCCGGGGTGAGCGCCAGCGCGGGTTCCAGGGCGGCGGCGCGGGCGGTGGGGACGACGTCCCGCAGCGGCAGGCCGTGCGGGCCCTGCCGGTCCTTGATCACATAGTCGCCGACGGTGATCTGCACCACCTCGGTGGCGATGGGCGAGCGGGAGCGGTACGTGTACGCCGTCCGGTCGCCGTCCAGCTGCTCGGTGCGCACGAGCCGGCCGCTCGCGACGCCCCGCAGTCCCCCGGGCACGGTCAGGCGGAAGGTGAAGTCGGCCTTGTCCGAGGGGTGGTCGTTGCAGGGGAAGACGGTGTGCGCGGAATTCGGCTGGCAGCACACGGCGAAGCCGTCCGGGGTGGCGACCCAGCCGGTGTGCGGCAGCGTGCGGCGCGGGTCGGCGGTGTAGTCGACGCACACGGTGACCCGGGCTTTCGCCGGGAGCGTACGCGCGGGGGTGATCCGCAGCTTTTCGGCCACCTGCTCGAAGGCGGCGGGGCGGCCGCCCACGCGGACGGAGCGTATGTCCAGGCCGAGCACGTCGAGGGAGAGGCGGCTCAGCGGCTGGGTGGTGCGGATCCTCAGGGTCGCGGTGGCCTCGACGAGCCGGGTCGTGGCGTCGTAGGCGAAGTCGAGGTGGTAGGCGGAGACGCGGTAGCCGTCGTTGCCGAGGTCGGGGTAGACGGGGTCACCGAGGGTCTCCGGGCCCGGGGAGGGGTCGGTGCGGGGGGTCGCCTGGGCCGGGATCCCCGTGGTCAGAGCCGCCGCCGTGCCGATCAGGGCGGCCGCCGGGGCCGTCACTCTGGTGCGATATCTCATGGTCCGCTTTCGCTCGGACGGCCGGGTGGTCAGGTCCGGCCGTGTCAGGGAGTGAGTGATCTCTCTCCTTGACAAAGGAGCGGGCCGATCGGTTGCCCGAAACTGGCGGCGGACCCCTGTCGATGATCGATCGCTCACGAGATATCTTGATGTCGAGCAATGTTGCAGACGTGGAGCGGAGCACCCGGTGACTGACTCGACCATCATCTATACGCACACTGACGAGGCCCCCGCCCTGGCGACGTATTCCTTCCTGCCGGTGGTCCGGGCGTACGCCGCGCAGGCGGGTGTCGCCGTGGAGACCCGCGACATCTCGCTGGCCGGGCGCATCATCGCCGTGTTCCCGGAGTACCTCACCGAGGACCAGCGCATCCCGGACGCCCTCGCGGAGCTCGGCGAGCTGGCCAAGACGCCCGCCGCCAACATCATCAAGCTGCCGAACATCTCGGCGTCCATCCCGCAGCTCAAGGCCGCGATCGCCGAGCTGCAGGGCCAGGGCTACGCGCTGCCGGACTACCCGGACGACCCGAAGACCGACGAGGAGCGCGAGATCGGCGCCCGCTACGACAAGGTCAAGGGCTCCGCCGTGAACCCGGTCCTGCGTGAGGGCAACTCCGACCGGCGCGCCCCCGCCTCGGTGAAGAACTACGCCAAGTCGCACCCGCACCGCATGGGCGCCTGGACCTCCGAGTCCAAGACGAACGTGGCGACGATGGGCCAGAACGACTTCCGCTCCACCGAGAAGTCCGTGGTGATCGCCGAGGACGGCGCGCTGCGCATCGAGCTCGTCGGCGACGACGGCTCCACCACCGTGCTGCGCGAGTCCGTACCGGTGCTCGCCGGTGAGGTCGTCGACGCCTCCGTGATGCGGGTCGCCGCGCTGCGCGAGTTCCTGACCGCGCAGGTCGCCGAGGCCAAGGCCCAGGGCGTGCTGTTCTCGGTGCACCTGAAGGCCACGATGATGAAGGTCTCCGACCCGATCGTCTTCGGCCACGTGGTGCGCGCCTTCTTCCCGAAGACCTTCGCCCAGTACGGCGACAAGCTCGCCGCGGCCGGTCTGACCCCGAACGACGGTCTGGGCGGCATCTACAAGGGCCTGGAGGGCCTGCCCGAGGGCGCCGAGATCAAGGCCTCCTTCGACGCCGAGCTCGCCGAGGGCCCGGAGCTGGCCATGGTCGACTCCGACAAGGGCATCTCGAACCTGCACGTCCCCTCGGACGTCATCGTCGACGCCTCCATGCCGGCCATGATCCGCACGTCCGGCCACATGTGGGGCCCTGACGGCGAGGAGGCCGACACCCTCGCGGTCCTGCCGGACTCCTCCTACGCGGGCGTCTACCAGGCCGTGCTCGAGGACTGCCGCGCCAACGGCGCCTACGACCCCTCCACCATGGGCTCGGTGCCGAACGTCGGTCTGATGGCGCAGAAGGCCGAGGAGTACGGCAGCCACGACAAGACCTTCGAGGTCCCGGTCACGGGCACGGTCCGCCTGGTCGACCAGAACGGCACCGCGCTCATCGAGCAGACCGTCTCGGCCGGCGACATCTTCCGCGCCTGCCAGACCAAGGACGCGCCGATCAAGGACTGGGTGAAGCTGGCCGTCACGCGCGCCCGCGCCACCGGTGACCCGGCGGTGTTCTGGCTGGACGAGACCCGTGCGCACGACGCCAACCTGATCGCCAAGGTCAACGCCTACCTCGCGGAGCACGACACCGAGGGCCTGGACATCCGGATCCTCTCCCCCGTCGAGGCGACGAAGCTGTCGGTGGAGCGCATCCGCCGCGGCGAGAACACCATCTCGGTGACGGGCAACGTCCTGCGCGACTACCTCACCGACCTGTTCCCGATCCTGGAGCTGGGCACCAGCGCCAAGATGCTGTCGGTCGTCCCGCTGATGGCGGGCGGCGGTCTCTTCGAGACGGGCGCCGGCGGCTCCGCCCCGAAGCACGTCCAGCAGCTGGTCCGGGAGAACTACCTGCGCTGGGACAGCCTGGGTGAGTTCTTCGCCCTGGTGCCGTCCTTCGAGCAGCTGGCGAAGGTCACGGGCAACGCCCGCGCCCAGGTCCTGGCCGACACCCTCGACCGCGCCACGGCGACCTTCCTCAACGAGGACAAGTCCCCGACCCGGCGCGTCGGCGGCATCGACAACCGCGGCAGCCACTTCTTCCTGTCCCTGTACTGGGCGCAGGAGCTGGCCAAGCAGACCGACGACGCGGACCTGGCGAAGGCCTTCGCCCCGCTCGCCGAGACTCTCACGGCGGGCGAGCAGAAGATCGTCGACGAGCTGATCGCCGCCCAGGGCAAGCCGGTCGAGATCGGCGGCTACTACCAGCCCGACCCGGCGAAGGCCGCTGCGGCCATGCGCCCGTCCACCACGTGGAACGAGACCCTGGCGTCCCTCGCCTGACGTCAGGACTCACAGAGATCCACCGACTCCGCCCCGGCCGGCACACTGCCCGGCCGGGGCGGAGTTCTCACCATTCCCGCGGGGCGATCAGTTCCTCCACGTCCGCGTCGGTGAAGCCGTAGGCCTGTGCGATGTGGGCGAAGTCCTCGGCTATCTCCTCGCGGGCCACCGTCTCGATCTCGCTGTCCGCCGCCTCGAACTCGGCCTCCAGGTCGTTGAACTCCTCCGTGGCCGCGTGGGTCAGGACGTACAGCGCGTCGAGGTCGGCCGGGCGCTCCGTCTCGATGCGCTCGCACAGGGCGAGCAGGATCGCGCGGCCCCGGTCCAGCACGTGGTCGGGGAAGTAGTCGTCCGCGTACAGACCCCCGAGAAACGGATGGGCGCTCACCTGCTGGTTGCTGATCGGCATGACGTCCTCGGCCTCGATGATCCGGCGATATGGCACCTTGATCCTGCCGCACGCCACTGACAACGCCCCTGGAGCCGCCCCATGACCGACGCCCCGCACTCCTTCGAGCCGCTGGCCGGGGCCTCCGACTCCCCGGTGATCCTGCATGTCCCGCACTCCGCGCGGGAGATACCCGAAGACGTACGCGCGGGGATCGTGCTGGGTGACGAGGAGCTGGAGCGGGAGCTGGACCACATCACCGACGGGCACACGGCGGAGATCGCCGAGGTGGCCGCCGGGCTCGCGGGGGTGGCGCCCTGGCGGTTCGTCAACCGGCTGTCGCGGCTGGTCGTTGACCCCGAGCGGTTTCCGGACGAGCGGGAGGAGATGCGGGCCGTCGGTATGGGGGCGGTGTACACGCGGACCACGCACGGCGAGGCGCTGCGGCCCGAGGGCATCGACCCCGAGCCGCTCGTGGAGCGGTACTTCCGGCCGTACGCGCGGGCGATGACACAGGCCGTGGCGGACCGGCTGGCGGCCACCGGGCGGGCCGTGATCATCGACGTGCACTCCTACCCGAGCCGGAGGCTGCCCTACGAACTGCACGGGGACGGTCCCCGGCCGGCGGTCTGTCTCGGCACCGACCCGTTCCACACCTCCCCCGGCCTGCTGGACGCCGCCCGCGAGGCGTTCGGGGAGACAGGGCTCGACAGCCCGTTCAGTGGGGCCTACGTCCCCCTGGAGTTCTACGGGAAGCGGCCCGAGGTCGGCGCGCTCATGGTGGAGATCCGCCGCGACACCTATATGACCGAGCCGGGCGGTCCCGCCGGGGCCGGACTGGAGCGGCTGGCCGGCGCGCTGGCCCGGCTCGTCGACGCCGTGTCCCGCTGAGGGGCCGGACGCCACCGGCTGGAGCACTCCCGCGCGACAAGCGGCCGGGGGCACGGTGAGGGTGGGTGCATGACGGAGGAGACCACTACGCTGACCGGCCAGGAACCGCCCCCGGTACGGGACTGGCCCGCCCTCGACCTGGACGGGACGGACTTCGACCCGGTCCTCGCGGAGCTGATGCGCGAGGGGCCGCTGACGCGGATCCGGCTGCCGTTCGGCGAGGGATGGGCATGGCTGGCCACCCGCCACGACGACGTGAAGCTGATCACCAACGATCCGCGGTTCAGCCGCGCGGAGGTGACAACACGTCAAGTGACGCGGATGGCACCGCACTTCAAACCGCGGCCGGGTTCACTGGCCTTCGCCGACCAGCCCGACCACAACCGGCTGCGCAAGGCGGTCGCCGGGGCCTTCACCGTCAGCGCGATGAAGCGGTTGCGGCCCCGCGCGCAGGAGATGCTCGACGAGCTGGTGGACGGGGTCGTACGGGACGGGCCGCCGGCCGAGCTGATCGAGCGGGTGCTCGAACCGTTCCCGATCGCCCTGGTCAGCGAGGTGATGGGGGTGCCGGCCGCCGACCGGGAGCAGGTGCACACCTGGACCCGGCAGATCATCTCCACCTCGGGCGGGGCCGAGGCCGCCGACCGGGCCAAGAGCGGTCTGTACGGATGGATCACACAGACGATCCGCTCCCGCGCCGACAGCACCGGCGAGGACGTGTACTCCCTGCTGGGCGCCGCCGTGGCGCGTGGCGACCTCAGCGAGCCGGAGGCGATCGGCCTCGCCGGTCCGCTGCAGATCGGCGGCGAGGCCGTCACCCACAACTGCGGGCAGATGCTCTGTCTGCTGCTCACCCGGCCCGAGTTGCGGCAGTGGTGGCTGGAGCGGCCCGAGGCCCGTGACGCGCTGCTGGACGAGTTGCTGCGCTTCATCCCCCACCGCAGCTCCGTGGGCCTGGCGCGGATCGCCCTGGAGGACGTCGACCTGCACGGACACCGCATCCGCGCGGGCGAGGCGGTGTACGTCTCCTACCTCGCCGCCAACCGCGACCCGGACGTCTTCCCCGAGCCGGACCGGATCGACCCCGGCCGCGCCCCCAACCCGCACCTGGCCCTCGGCAACGGCCCGCACTACTGCACCGGCGCCGTCCTGGCCCGCCTCCAGACCGAACTGCTGCTCGCAACCCTGCTGGACCGGCTCCCGGACCTGCGGCTCGCGGTCCCGGCCGACCAGGTCGAGTGGCGGCGCAGGACGATGATCCGGGGGCCGCGGACGCTGCCGTGCACCTGGTGACCCGGGAGCGCCCGCGACCAGGTGGCTAGGCCCGCAGCCACTCCGTCACCACGACATCCCCGCCGGTCCGCAGCCGTAGCGCGAACGGGCCGGAGAGCGGTGCGTCGCCGGTGAAGCGGCCCAGGTCGTCGGCCGTGAGCGGGGAGCCGGGGCGGGGGCCGCCCAGGACCTCGATCCGGGCCGGTTGCGGGGGCAGCACCTGTCCCATGAGCCCCTGTGGGGTGACCTCGACGTCGACGGTGACCTCGCCCGCCCGGAAGGTCAGCATCCTGGGCGCGTCGGTGTCGCCCCGCACCGGGAGGGCGTCGACCAGCGAGTCGAAGGTCAGCTCGGCGACCCGGGCGTCGAGGTCGTGCAGCGCGTACGCGTCGACGGCGATCTGCTGGAGCTGCGCGGGCACCGGGTCGAGGACGGCGGCGGCCTGCCGCAGTTCCTCCTCCAGCAGTCCGGCGTCGAACTCGTCGTCCGTCCAGTCCTCTTCGCTGATCAGGCCGTCGTCGTTCATGTCGCTCATATCGCCCCCCGTGCCTCGAGCCGGGCCCGCAGACGCCGCAGACAGCGCTGGCGCAGCGGTCCGATGCTGCCCACCGCGATACCGAGCGCGGCGGACACGTCCTGATAGCTGGGCGGCGGCGTGGCCATCAGCACACGCAGCAACTGCCTGCACCGCTCGCCCAGTTCCTCGAACTCCTGCCACAGCCGCCGTACGCGTTCGCTCTGGGCGGCGGCCTCCTCGGAGTCGAGCAGCGACTGTTCGGGCGTGCCCTCCTCGCTGACCCGGTCCAGGATCTGTGGATCGTCCGTCAGGGTCAGCCGTTGCGAGCTGCGGATGACCTTCAGGCACTCGTGGCGCGCCGTGCTCGCCAGCCACGCGCCCGCCTTGCCGGGTTCACGAATGCGCCCGAGGTGCTGGGCGAAGCGGAACCACGCCGTCTGGTACACCTCGTGGGCGTCCGCGTCGGAGAGCCGGTGGGCGCGCACCACGGACCACACCAGCGGGCTCAGCCCCTCCACGAGCGCCTTCCAGGCCGCCGCGTCGCCGTCGGCGGCCGCCTGGACGAGCGCGCCGGCATCAGTACGGTCCACAGCAGCCCCACCCCTCGAGTACGGCAGGTCATGGTACGCCGTGGAGGGGGCGGCTTCGGCCCTCACGGGCCGGGGACCAGGCGCACGACCGGGACCGGGCGCCACGTGGGCGGACGCAGCGCGGGGACGTGCGCCCCGCGCACTTCGGCGAGCCCGGTGTTGGCGGCGAGCAGCTGCTGCCGGGCCGCGCGCGGGTCGGTCTCCTTGTGCGCCGTCATATGGGCGGCGACCATGCCCGCGGTCATGGGCGTGGCGAAGGAGGTGCCGCTCCACTGCGCGTACCCCTCGAACATCACCTGGTCCGGCTTCGCGGCCGCGTTCTTGTCGTTCCCGTCGCTCAGCACTCCGGTGTGGCGGGGGTGACGGCAGGTGCAGCCGTAGCGGAAGCCGTAGCGGCAGGAGTCGTACGTGGAGTGCTGGTACACGTACGGGACGGGTGTCTCGAAGCCGGTGAGGGCGCTGGTGAGGCGCTCGCCGGGGGCGTAGACCCGCACCCAGGGGCCGTGGTTGGTGAAGCAGGCGCCGAACTCGCCGTCGCTGCGCAGGGCGCCGACGGACAGCACCGAGTCCTCCCAGCCGGGGAGGTCGGCGTAGGCGGCGGGCCAGAAGGGCGTGGCGCTGCCGTTGTTCCCGGCCGCGGCGACCAGCAGGGTGCGCTGCTCGCGCAGTTCCCGCATGAAGTTCTCCACGCCGAGCAGGCCGTCGGTGCGGCCGTTGGAGGTGCCGGCGGAGAGGCTGAGGACGTCGGGCCAGCCGCCGGCGTCGACGGCCTCGAAGAGCTTCTCGCCGAACTCCGACTCCAGGATGGCGCCCGCGTCGTTGAGGCTGCCGCGCACGGTGATGTCGGTGTTGGGCGCGACGGCGGCGACGAGCCCGGCGATGAACGTGCCGTGGCCGACGTACTGCTGGAGGATGCCCTGCTCGTCGCACTCCTGAACCTGGGCGTCGCCGTCGGTGTGGGAGAGCAGGTCGCAGGAGCGGTAGTCCTTCATCAGCCCGGTGTCGACGACGAGGACACCGACGGCGGTGTCCGGGTCGTACGCCGTGTCGGCGGCGGCCGGGTTGAGCGGTTCGCTGAGCGGGACGGGGACCGGTTCGTCGCCGGGGCAGGCGTTGACCGCGATGTGGACGACATGGTTGCGGGCGGCCATCCGGTGCCCGGCCCGGTCCTCCCGTTCGCGCACGGAGCGCAGCGCCTGGGCGACGGCGCGGTCGGCTTCCCGGCCGCCCTCATCGGGGTCGCCGACGCGGATGCGGGTGATGCCGCTGCGGTTGGTGCGCGGGCCGGCCCGGCGGATCTGGTCCTGGTCGAGGTCGGGGGCCGCCGTGAAGTGGGCCCGTACGGTGTCCTCGACAATGCCGGCCTCCTCGCCGTCGCGGACGAGGACGACGCCCTTCTCGTACATGAACTCGGCCGAGTCGTCCGGGCCCATCGCGAGGGGGACGTCCGGCATCGAGCGCTGGATCTGTTCGAACTGCTCGTGGAATCGCTGAGGTGCCATGGCGGGTCCTCCCACTGGGCGACGGCGTCGGTCGGTGCGGCGGAGCGGTCGTCGGTACGCGCCGATCCTCCTCGACATGAGCCGCGGGACGGTCATTTGATACAGCGCCGGACCTGTGGGGTGTGGTCGGGGGCCACTACCATCCGAGGAGTGACAGCGGGAAACGACTCGGTGGCGGCACTGCTGCCGATGGTGTTCGCCGATCCGGGCGAGGCTCTGACGCGGGCCCGGGCGCTGCTCGACGCCGATCCCGACCCGTCGCACGCCTCCGTCGCCCATCAGGTGATCGGCATCTGGCAGCGGGACTTCGGCGATCTGCGGCTCGCGCTGAACCATCTGCGCCGGGCCCGGGACTTCGCGGCGCGCGCGGACTCGGCCGACCGGGAGGCGGACGTGCTGGCCACGCTGGGCGTGGCGCTGGTGCACGCGGGCCGGACCCGGGAGGGCCTGGCGGCGTTCGAGCGGGGGGTCGCGCGGGGCGGCGGGCACACCCGGGCGCGGGTGCTGTACCGGCGGGCGTACGTGTGGTGGGTGCTCGGCCGGCATCGCGAGGCGCTGGAGGACGTACGCCGGGCGGTTCCCGTGCTGCGGCAGGCGGAGGACGTGATCTGGACGGCGCGGGCACTGACCCTGCGGGCGACCGTGCATCTGGCGCTGGGGTCGGTGGAGCGGGCCGAGGCGGACTTCACCGCGGCCGAGGCGCTGTGGGACACCACCGGCCAGGAGCACGACAAGGCCGACGCGGTGGAGAGCCGGGGGCTCGCCGCGTTCCGCTCCGGTGACGTGCCGGTGGCGCTGCGACTGCTCGACGAGGCGGAGGAGCGGTACGCCCGGCTCGGCACGCCGACGTTCATGCTGAACATCCGGCGCTGCGAGGTGCTGATGGCGGCCGGGCTCGCGCCCGAGGCGCTGGCCGAGGCGGACGCGGCGATCAGAAAGCTCGACGGGATAGGCGGGCAGTCCACACGCAAGGCGGAGCTGCTGCTCGCCGCCGCGCGGGCCGCCCGGCTGGCCGGGGATCCGCACACCGCGATCGCCCGTGCCGCCCTCGCGGTACGGCTGTTCGCCGGGCAGCGGCGCACCTGGTGGGAGACGCACGCCCGGCTGGTGCTGATCGAGGCGCGGCACGCGGCCGGGCGGGGTTCGGGACGGCTGGTCGCCGACGCCGCCGCGGTGGCGGAGAAGCTGGCCTCGTTCGGGGCTCCGGCCGCGCCGGAGGCGTCGCTGCTGGCGGGCCGGATCGCGCTGGGCCTGGGCTGGACGGCGGACGCGGAGCGGCATCTGGCCGTCGCCGCCCGCAGCAGGCACGGCGGTCCGCCGCTGGCGCGGATGACGGGCTGGGCGGCGCAGGCGCTGCGGGCCCGGGCCGCCGGGTCGGCCCGGGGTGTGCTGGAGGCCTGCCGGCGGGGTCTGGACGTGCTGGACGACCACCGGATGACGCTGGGCGCCTCGGAGCTCAGGGCGCGCGCCACCGAGCAGGGCGCGGAGCTGGCCGCGCTCGCCCAGCGGGCGTCTCTCGTGTCGGGCGGGCCGCGGCGGCTGCTGGTGTGGAGCGAGCGCTGGCGGGCCACCGTGCTGTCCACGGCGCCGACCCGGCCGCCCGCCGATCCGGAACTGCTCAGCGGCATGACGGCGTTCCGTGAGATCGCCTCCCGTGCGGAGGCCGCCCGGATGGAGGGCCGGCCGGTCCTGGCGCTGGAGCGTGAACAGCGCCGCCTGGAGCGGGAGATCCGCTCCCGGACCCTGCACATGCGGGGCGAGGCGCCCGGGGCCGGGGACCGCTTCGAGGTCGGCACGCTGCTGGAGCGGCTGGGCGACGAGGTGCGGCTGGTGGAACTCGCCGTGCTCGACGGGCGGGTGCAGGTGCTGCTGTGCGGGCAGGGGCGGGTGCGCCGGTTCGAGGCCGGGCTGCTGGCCGAGGCGGAGACGGAGGCCGAGCACGTCCAGGCCGGGCTGCGGCGGCTGGCCCATCCCGGGGCGGAGGCGCGCCTTCCGGTGGTGGAGGCGGCCGGGCGCCGGCTGGAGGAGCTGCTGCTCGGCCCGGCGGCGGCGCACCTGGGCGGCGGACCGGTGGTGATCGTGCCGCCGGGGCGGCTGCACCGGGTGCCGTGGGCGCTGCTGCCGTCGCTGCGGGAGCGGGTGCTCAGCGTGTCGCCGTCGGCGGGCAGTTGGCTGCGGGCCAAGGAGACCGCGCCGCCGCCGGACGGCTGCCATGTGCTGGTACGCGGCCCGGGACTGGCGACCGGCGGCGCCGAGGTGCCCGAGCTGGCCGGCCGGTACGGCTGTGCGACGGTCCTGGAGGAGGGCGAGGCGCGGGTGCCTCGGGTGCTGGAGGAGCTGGACGGGGCCGCGCTGGCCCATATCGCCGCGCACGGCACGTTCCGCGCGGACAGCCCGCTGTTCTCGTCCCTGCGGATGGCCGACGGGCCGATCGTCGTGCACGACTTCGAGCGGCTGGACCGCAGCCCGTACCGGATCATCCTGTCCTGCTGCGACACCGCCCGCCTCGCGTCCGTCGGGGCCGACGAACTGCTGGGCCTGGTCACCGCGTTGCTGCCGCTGGGCACGGCCGGGGTGGTGGCGTGCAGCGCGCCCGTCAACGATGCCGCGGTGGTGCCGCTGATGCTGGCGCTGCACAAGGGCCTCGACGCCGGCCTGTCCCTGGCGGAGGCGCTGCGCGACGCCCGGGCCGCCCTGCCGGGCGACGCGCTGCACCAGGCGACGGGGTGGGCGTTCTCGGCGTTCGGGGCGGCCTGAGGGCGCGGGGCTTGGGGCGGGGCTCGGGGGCAGGGCTCCGGGGCGGGGCTCCGGGGCGGCGCTGGCGGGCCGGGGCTCACGGGCCAAGGCTCACGGGCCAAGGCTCACGGGCCAAGGCTCACGGGCCAAGGCTCACGGGCCAAGGCTCACGGGCCAAGGCTCACGGGCCAAGGCTCACGGGCCAAGGCTCACGGGCCAAGGCTCACGGGCCAAGGCTCACGGGCCAAGGCTCACGGGCCAGGGCTCACGGGCCAGGGCTCGCGGGCCGGGGCTCGCGGGCCGGGGCTCGCGGGCCGGGGCTCGCGGGCGGGCTGAAGAAGGCGGCCTGACCCGTCCCCTGTGCGGGTCAGGCCGCCGGTCTCGGGTGCGGCTCAGGCGGGCTGGGCCTCCGGTACCTCGGTCAGCCACGGCAGGGCGCCGCGGTCGCTCGCGCCGAGCCGGGCGTAGGCGCTGTAGAGGTGGTTGCCGACGGTGCGGATCGACAAGGTGAGGCGTTCGGCGATCTGCCGGTTGCTCAGGCCCGCCGCCGCGAGGGTGACGATCTGCCGCTGCCGGGCGGTGAGTTCGCCGAGGACCAGCCCGGACAGCGCCGGCGTACGCGCGCCCTGGCAGCGCCGGGCCAGTGCCACGGCCCGGGTGCGGGAGTGCCGGGCGGCACGCGGCTCGCGGTGTGCCCCCACGGCCTGGGCGTGCGCCTCGGCGGCGAACAGGGTGAAGCCGCGCCGCTCCAGCTCCTCGGCGACCTCGTCCAGGGCCGGGCCGTCGGCGCGGGTCAGGGCGTCGGCGTGCCGGGCGAACACACCGGTGAGCCGGTCGATGACCTTCTCGGGGGCGCCGAGCCGGACGGCGTCGTAGGGGTCGGCGAGGTCCGCGAGGACGGTGTCGAGGTCGCCCCGAAGGTCGGCGGCGGGATCTCCCGACTGGGCTGCGGCACGGTCGAGTTCGTCCTGGCACGACATGTCCGAGGGCGTACCGCGCAGCCCCTCCCTCGCCCAGGCCGCCGCTTCCCGCAACTCCCCGCGCAGCCGGGCGAACCGGGCGCGTACGGCGGCGTACCCGCACGGCAGCGTGCCGCCCTCGGCGACCAGCCACTCCCCCACCGGCGTGGGCATGGCCCGTACGTCGTCCCGGTCGATGCGGTGGGCCAGTGCGGCCGACTCGGCGTCGAGGGCGGCGGCGTACTCATCCGGTGTGCGGGACAGCCGGCGCGCCCGCAGCCGGCCGGCCGCCGCCCGGAGCACCGGTCCGTGCAGGGGGTGGGCGAGGCGGACGGTGCCCGCGTCGTCGACATGGATCAGGCCGTCGGACTCCAGGGCTTCCAGGGCCCCGAGGTCCGCGTCGTCCGGGCGCAGCGGCAGGGGTTCGGCGAAGGCGAGACGGTCCAGGGTCTCGCGCTCGCGAGGGCAGGTGCGGCCGAGGACGGGGGCGGTGCGCTCCCGTACGGCCGTGGTCAGCGGCACCGGGCCCCGCCACGCGCGTTCCTCGGTGCCCGGGACGTCGGTGAGCCGCCCGCGCACCGCGCCCAGCAGATCGCGCAGCAGCCGCAGATCGCCCCGGCTCAGGCGGTGCAGCCGGCCGACGGTGAGCGGGTCGAGGGGGCCGGCGCCGGCCGTGAGGAGCTGTGCGGTCTCCTCCTGCGCGGGCGGCTCCAGAGTGAGGCGCGGCAGCAGTTCTCCGGTCCACAGCCGGGAGATCGCGCCGGGCACCGGGGTGCCGTCCGTGGCGACGACCAGCAGCCGGGTGCGGCCGTGCACGGCGAGTTGGTGGACCAGGGCGGCGGAGGCGTCGTCGAGGAGGTGCGCGTCGTCCACGACCAGCGTCCGTACGCCGGACAGGAGCTGGACCGCGCGGTGCAGGGTGACCGTCTCGGGCAGCAGAGGGGCGAACGCGGCGAAGGGGAGGGCGCGGCTCTCGGGCGTACCGGCCGCCCGGGCGCAGTCGGTGCCGCGGACCGCCTCGGTGACGAGGCGGGTCTTGCCGCAGCCCGCCGGGCCCGTCACCACGATGCCGCGGCGTCCGCCGGTCAGGGACCTGCGGACCAGCTCCAGTTCGTCCTCCCGCCCGGCGAAGGGCCAGGGCAGCTCCAGGGGCGTCGCGTCCCGCTCGTAAGTCGTCACACAAGCATGAGCGCGGCTACTCACTTCTGATACAGGGCGACTTGAGTAGCCCCCGACTCAGGCGCCCGGAACGGCCCCCGGGGCAGGCTGTGGCCATGACCGCACGCTACTGCTCGCTGGCTCAGACGCCGGCGCCCGCCCCCGCACCGGGGCCGGCGGCCGAGCGGCTGAGCGCGCTCGCGAGCGGGCGGCGTATGTGGGTCAACGGCACAGTGCTGCACTACTGGTTCTTCGACGGCGACAGCGACGCGTCCGTCATCCCCGTGCCGGGGACGGGGATGACGCGACGGGTGTCGTGGGCCGGCGCCGAGGAGCAGCGGGACGTGGTGCGCTCCTGCTTCCGGGAGTGGCAGGACCTCGGCACCGGGATCTCCTTCGCCGAGGTCGACGACCGCTCGGAGGCCGAACTGCGCATCGGGTTCCAGCTCGGCGACGGCTCCTGGTCGGCCGTGGGCCGCGACGCGCTGCTGGCCGGACGGCACGAGCGCACCATGAACCTCGGCTGGGACCTGACCGCGCCCGGGGAGCGCGGGACGGCCCTGCACCAGATCGGGCACGCGCTCGGCATGCTGCACGAGCACCAGAGCCCGTTCGCCGGTCTCCACTTCGACGACGAGGCGGTGTACGCCGAACTGGCCGGCCCGCCCCACCACTGGAGCCGGGAGAAAACGCACTACAACATTCTGCGCAAGCTCGACCCGGACGAGGCCAACGGTTCCGTCTGGGACCCGCAGTCGATCATGGAGTTCCCGTTCTCGTCGGGGCTGGTGCTGGAGCCGGAGCAGTACCGCGCGGGTCTGAACCCGCCCGGCACCCTGTCCGCCGCCGACAAGGAGTTCGTGCTCCGCTGGTATCCGCCGGCTCATCCGGCGGGACCGTCCGAACTGGTGCCGTTCCGCTCGGCGCCGCTCGGTCTCGGCCCGGGCGAGCAGGCCGACTTCGTCATCGACCCGCCGGAGACCCGCACCTACACGCTGGGCACCTTCGGCGACGGCGACACCGTCGTCGTGGCCTTCGAGGAGCGGGACGGGGAGCCCCGTTACCTCGCCGGGCAGGACGACGGAGGGACGGCGCGCAACGCCACGATCAGCGCCCGGCTCGTCAAGGGCCGCCGCTACCACGTCCGTGTACGCCTGTACTCCGCGTGGGGTTCCGGCGAGACGGCGGTGATGTGCTGGTGACAGCACCGACGCGCCGCGCGGACACCTGAGCCACAGTCCGGCACCGGGGGAGCGGTCGAGGACGTCGCCCATGGGGGTGGGTGACGTCCTCGACCACGCCATGTCCTGGACCACCCGTGCCCGCGACCACCCCGTGTCCCCGCCCACGCCATGTCCTGGTTCACGCCCGGGGCGGGGGCGCACGGCCGACGGACGCGGTGCCGTCGAGGGCCTCGCCGAGGGCGGCGGGGCGGACGCGGGGCGCACCGGCCCCGGCGTCGTGGATCCACCCCAGGGGTGAAGAGCGTTCACCGGCGGCCGACATGGGGCATCGTGCAAGGGAACGGCTGGCAATGGCGTTACGCCGTCCGAGTATTGATGCCTACGCTTGATTGCTCTCGCGGCTGCACGTCCGTACCGGAAGACGCACGAGGTGCCGGCGGCCCGACTACGCTCGCGGCGTAACACCGGGGGATGGGGGGGGGAGAGCGGGTGGAGACGTCCCGACGCGACCGTGACCGGCGGCCGAGGCCGCGGGCGGCGGTTCCGGCCGTCCTGCTGTGGGCGCTGGGCGCGCTGGTCCTGGGCGTTCTGATCGGTCTGGCGGCGGATCCGTCGCGTCTGGTCGGCACCACCGGGTACGTCTTCGCCACCGGACTGCTGCTGGCCGTGGGCTTGTACGGCAGCACGTACGGCATCGATCTCGCCGATCTGCGGCGTGATCTGCGCGGTGTGGTGGCGGCGGTCACGCTGGGAGTCCTCCTCAAGGCGGCGATCGTCTCGGGCGTCATGGTCTGGGCGTCGGGGCACCCGGAGTATCTGATCCTCGGCATCGTCGTCGCGCAGATCGACCCGCTGTCGGTGACCGCCCTCGGCAGGGACGCGCACATGTCGCGGCGCGCCCGGTCGCTGCTCACGGCGTGGGCCTCCTTCGACGACCCGATGACGGTCCTGCTGACGCTGTACGTCGCCGGATACGCCTACACGGCCGCGGGGCACCCGGGCACACCGTCGGTGGTGGGCGGCGGGGCCCGCGGCTACGCCCTCGGACTGGCGTTCAACGCGCTGCTCCTGGCCGGTGCCCTCGCGCTGTGGTGGGCGGGCGGCAGGCTGTGGCCGGCACGGCGGGCCCGTGAGGAGTCCGCGGAGCCCGGCGAACTCGACCGCCCCCGGCGACCGGTGACACCGCTCGGCGCGCTGCTGGTCGTGGCCGTGCTCGTGCTCGCGGCGGCGAACATGCTGATGCTCGCCGTGGCCGTGGCTGGACTGTTCCTGCGCGCGCGGGCCTTCGCCCGTCCGCTCGCGCGGGCGGTCACCAGCGCCTTTCTGCTCGCGACCGCCCTGCTGGGCCTGTTCGCCGCCCAGGGGGTGTCGCTGGGCCCGGGAGTGCTGCTGGGCGTCTCGGCGTTCGGCGCACAGGCGGTGGTGGCCGTGCTGCTGATGCCCCTCTTCGTGCGCGGCCTGTCCCGAAGGGACCGGATCCTGCTGGGGATCGGCCAGCAGAACGGTCTGACGGCCGTGCTGCTCGCCCTCACCCTCGAACGCGACTTCCCGAAGACGGTCGGCATCGTCGCCCCGGCCGTGGTGACCGTCAATCTGCTGCACTACGGGGCGCGCATGGCGTTCGGCTGCTGGTCCCGCCACCGGGCCGGGAAGAACCGGCAACCCACGGGTGAACGGCGGCGTCTCCCCCGGCATCCGGCGGCCGACGAGGGCAGGACGGGCGAGACACCGACGGCGACCGACGGACTGCGGTCCTCCGCGTAGCCGGATGATGCGCGGCGGCCCGGACGGGGCGCGGCCAGGGGAACGGGGAGGCCGGATGGGTGAGCGGAGAGGGAGCCGTGTCAGGCGTCCCCGCAGGAGAGCGCGCTGGCGCCCCGTCCTGCTGCTCGGCACGCTGCCGCTGCTCCCCGCGACCGCCGGACAGGCCGCCGCCGACACGGGCAGGAGCGATGTCCGGCTGGTGTACTGCCTCGCCGACGAGCACCGTGGCGACCTCCGGGACGCGGCGGTGCGGCTCGGTGTGGTGGGGCGTGTTCCGGGTCCGGTCGGCGGTACGGACGCCGTACGGGTGCCCGGCGGCAAGGGTGGCGTGATGTCGCTCGACGACTGGGCCGACAAGCGGCCGGGCGACTTCGCACGGGTCTGCGAGGCGGTCATGGCCGCAGCGGGCGAACCGGCGGGGGCGTCCGCGGACCAGGGCGGCGGTGGGCTGGGCGGGTTCGCCGACGGGGCTCTGCTGCTGGCGACCGGCGCCGTGCTCACCGTGCTCGGGCAGAAGACGGAACGGATCTCGGCGGAGCGGCGCACGCACGGCCGGCAACTCTCGGCGGCCGTGCTGGAATTCCGGAGGATCGCATGGCTGTATCTCGCGGAGTACGAACAGGTGGCCGAGACGGACCACGCCGAGGTGTCACGGGCCCGGGAGGCGCTCAGCGGCCTCCTCGCCCTGGTGCCCGGCCCGGCCCCGCGCCGTGCGGCGGCCCGGCTGCTGGCCGACTCCCTGCCCCTGGCGGACAGACTGCCGCGCAGCCGGGACGGGGAACTCCTGCGACCGAACGACAGAAAGAACGAGGCGGACGCCGTGCGCACCATCCTGGACCGGCAGACCCGGGAGGTGGGCGATCTGCTGCGCCCCGCCCCCGTGTGGTGGCTGCGCGGGCCACGGCACGACGGCCGTCCCACAAGCTCCGGAGGGCAACACGGATGACCAACTCCGACTGGGCGAACCCCTACGGAGTGCGCAAACCGTACGGATCGAACGGCGCGGGCAACGGCGACGGCCGTGACAGCGGCGCGAACGGTTCCGCCACGCTGAGCGCCGACCACCCCCTGGTGCCGTGGAAGCAGCCGGACCACATGCACCAGTGGGTCGACGTCGACCACTCCCGTGACGAACTGGACCGCTTCGAGGAGGACTGGCCCCACCTCGACGAACTCCTCGACTCGAGCTCCGGGCACGGCCGGGTGGTGGTCGTCAGCGGACAGCCCGGCATGGGCAAGACATCGCTCATCCACCGGTGCATCCACGAGGCACGCCGGCGGATATCGGCGGCGGCGCCCGCGGCCGGGAACCCGCTCGTGCTGTTCGCCCCGACCGCGGGCCTCGACAACGACGGCCGCCGGATCAGTGTCGACCCGGACGGCCGGTCGTTCGCGCCGACCCGGCTGATCAACGCCCGCATACGCCGCGAGATCGCCAAGAGGCTGCTGCTGCACGAGTTCCCCGAGCCCCGGGTGCAGGCGATCATCTCGGAGGAGGACCCGTTCCAGGCCTACAGCGAGATGAGCGATCTGCTGATCCAGCACAACGCGCTGCTCTTCGTCGTGATCCCGCACATCCGGTGGAACGACGCCCATCTCCGGGCGGCTTTTCTGCGCACCTGTCTGAGCCCCGCGCACCCCAGGATCGTACTTTTCGTCGAAGTGAGCCACGGCGCCGCGGAGACCCCGAGGGACGTGACCGCCGCCCTCGCCGGATCGGCGGCCGTCACCCATCTCGCGCTGCGCGAGCTGGACTCCGAGGACATCTGGAGGTTCAGCCACAGCGCCCGCGCCGCCGGCGGCGGACCGCACAGCCTGGTCGAACCCGACAGGAGTTCCCTGATGGCAGCACACGACGAATGGAAACCCTCCGACGTGCGCGAACTGCGCAAGGTCTTCCACTCGGCCGCAAACGCCCTGCGCAGCGCGCCGCACCCCTGGGCGATCGACGCCGACGCGCTCAGACCCCACTGGGAGAGCCGGCGGGCGCGCCGCGACGCCCTGCTCCGTGAGCCGATCCTGCCCCGCCCCGGCGGCTGATGCCCACCGCCACCCCGACCGCGCCTCTCCGGACCCGCAAGGAGTGCCATCGTGGCCGCAAACAGCGCAGACACCTGGTACAGCAACCCCTTCCCGCTGGTGCCGGTCGTGCGGCTCGGCCCGTCGGCAGACCTGGGTGAGGCACCGGTCGAGGCCGCCGACTCGGGCAACGCCCATGTCTCCACGCCGTTCCTCGAGGATCTCGAGTACCTGGTGCGCGACTACCTCCGGGACCGGCCCCGAGGCCGCCGGCGCGGCCGGGCGATCGCCGTGGTGGGAGAGTTCGGCCTGGGCAAGAGCCACGCGGCGCGCGAGGTCTGCAACGCGCTCGCCCGCCCGGACGGCCCGGCGATGTGGATCGTCGACGAACCCGTGCAGGACTTCGGCCGCATGTACCGCGACCGGCTGCGCGGCCCGGCGGACACCCCGGAGGGCAAGGCCGCGTTCGAGGAACTCGTCCGGGACTACTACGCGCACGTGACGGCGGCCCGGGTCGGCGAGCGGAGTTCCGATACACGGCCGGGCCGGCCGGACGACATCCCGCTCGGCGACATCGCCCTCGACGACATCGCCACCGGGCTGCGCGACCGCGTCCTGGACCCGGACAAGGTCGTCTCCGCCCTGCGCTACGACCCCGAGGTGATGCACGCCGATCTGCGGGTCACCCTCAGCGAGGTCACGGAGCACAGGAGGTTCGCCACCGCGTTCGCCCTGCTGCAGGACCCCCGGTTCAGTTCGATGGTCTGGGCGTGGCTGACCGGTGACGAGCCCGCCCCGCAGCTGAGGGAACGCGGCATCAAGGACGCCGTCACCGGCATCGACCCGGTCTTCGACGCGCTGGCCGTCCAGGGCTTCCTGCACGGCCGGTTCGACAAGCCGTACGTTCTGCTGATCGACTCGCTGGAGAAGGTGCTGGACTGGCCGGAGGACTCCCGGCGTACGTTCGTCGATGCCTTCGAGCGCCTGGTCAACGTGTATGTGAGCCAGGGGGGCCTGCTGGTGTTCTGCACGTCGCCCAGCGGGCTCAACGCGTTCCGCCCGAGCCTGCACGAGCGGGTGGTGCAGCTGTGGCCGACCCGCTTCACCTCGGAGCTGACGGCGGATCTGGTCGCCGAGTACGTCGGTTCGGGTGCCCGTCCGGACGCCGTCCAGGGAACGGGCTCGATCGAGCGGTGGCCCGCGCCCTTCGGTTCCGAGTCGGTCGCGATCCTCCAGGAACTCACCGGCGGGGTGCCCCGGGAGATCCTCAAGACCTGCCACCGGGCCTGGCAGTTGAGCGGGGACGGCGGCGGCACGGTCCGGGAGGTGACCCCCGCGACCGTACTGCGGGCCGTGCGCGCTCTGCACGGCAACGTCTCCGAGGAACAGGTGCTCTCCACGATCCACGACGCGGTGGCCGTGGGACAGTGGCGCATCGCCTCGGTCGACCCGGTCCCGGCGCGGGGGCCCGCCGCCGACGGGCCGCTGGTGGTGGCGTACTGGCTGGAGCCCTTCCCGAACGCCTACATCGCCATCGTGGTCACCTCGTCGGTGCTGGTCGCGGACGACCAGGAGCGCATCACCGCGCGCGTCCGGGCGCTGCGCGGCACACTCCATCCGGCCCGGGCCGAGGTGCTGCTGGTGGTCAACGGCCATGTGTCGCGGACCATGCGGGACCGGCTGGCGCGCTCGCTCGGATCGCAGCCCCTGCTGTACCGCCCGGGTGACTTCGAGCAGGCCGTGAACGAGGCCTTGGACCGGCTGCGCGCCCGGCTCACGGAACTCCGCAAGGAGGCCGATCTCGCGGAGCTGACCAGCGAGTTGCGCGGCGCGCTCGGCGAGCACAGTTCCCAACTGGGCTTGCTGCGCCGGACGGTGAGCGATCTGGCCCGGCGTGATCTGGTCGCGGCGGCGCCCGGCCCGGCGCGCACGGCGCTGCCGGACCCGGTCGAGGGCCGGTTCGAGGAGGTGTTCTCCCTCCTCGACGCGGCCGTGGAACGGCTGGCCGGCGGTTCGTCCGGGGCCGGTCCGGACGGGAGCCCGTCCCTGCGGGCGGGTCGGGCCGATCTGGCGGCGCTGGGCTGCGCCACCTTGGTCCGGCAGCTCACGGAGAGGTTCCGCGCGGGCGCCGACGCCTGGTTCCGCGCCGCCTCGTCCGGAGTGCGGTCCGAGGAGCAGTGGGCGGGGCTGCGCCGGGTCTGCCGGGAGTACGAGACGGCGGTCGAGGTGCTGCCCGTGCAGTCCCTCGGCGTTTCCGGCCCGGTCCATCGGCCGACCGCGGCGCGCGCGGTGGAGGCGCTCGCCGACGAGGTCTGGGGCGGGCTGGTCAGCGCGGTGCGGGCTCCGTGATCTCGCGCAGGACGTCCGCCAGTCGATGGAGCCGGCTCTCCGCGTGGGCGACCTGCCGCTGGTCCAGCGTCACCCCGAGGACGTAGTCCCGCGGCGACAGCCAGATCACGTACACGGCGCCCTCCTGGACGTCCAGGACGAGGCGGTCGGCGGGCGGCTGCACCACCAGCCGCAGCGCGTCGGTGAGCCGGGCGAGATGGCCGCGCAGGCTCTGGGCGAGGTCGCGGTACCCGGTGCGGCGTGAGCGCACGCTGGTCTCCAGGAAGCGCGGGCCGAGTTCGGCGTTCTCGAAGACGTCGCCCGCGCAGACGAGTTTCCAGTCCTGGTAGAAGGCGGCGTAGTGCAGGTCGAGGGTGTTGACGTGGCCGCCCCACAGGGCCCGCAGCCGCATCTCGGTCAGGTTCTCGTAGGCGGCGGCCGCCGTCCCGAAGTCGATGCGCAGTTTCCCCTTGTGTTCCGGCAGGGGGTCCGGGGGGTCCGTCAGGCCGCCGGGCAGTTCGTCGGGCAGATGGTGCACCTGGGTGCGGATGGTGGAGACGAGGGTGTTCATGGCCTCATCGGCGGCGGGCATCCCGCCGGGCGTGTCGGTGAGCGCTGCCAGGTACTCCCCCGGTTTGACGCGACCGCCCCACAGTCCGCCGCGCGCGCCTGCGACCACGACGCGCATCAGCTCGCCGGTGCCCAGGGGCCGCATCAGCGCGCCCAGGTCCTGGGTGCACAGCAGGAGCCGACTGCCGGGCAAAGCCTCGTTGGCGATGTCCTCGCCGGCGACGGTGACCAGGCCGGCCAGCGGGGCGCAGTCGGTTCTGCGGACGAGGAAGTCGATGATTCCGTTGCTGTAGTGGGCCACCGACCGCAGAGCGGGAACGCCGACGAAGGCCCCTTGGCACAGCTCTGTTATTCGGCCGTGGCCCTCCGGGAACCAGTGGGACTCGGTGAAGAGCTCGGTCTCCGGGTGCGGGGCTGCTGCCACGTACGCTCACCTTTCCCTAGATTCCGGGCAGTTCCAGATCGATGTCGAAGTCCCTGGCGGGTGCCGTGCGGGCGGTGGCGCGGGAGGTGAGCCAGGCCAAGTGCGCGCTCACCCTTCGGCCATCGGGGCGATGCCCCATGTCCAGGTCCCGCAAACGGCGCAGGGCGCCCTCGGCGAGTCCGGCCGCCTCGGACGGGCGCCCGGCCGCGGCCAGGGTGGCGGCGAGGGAGTTCTCCGCGGCGGAAACCCAGGGGTGGCTGTCGCCGAGCCGGTCCTCCAGGAGGTGCAGAGCGGCCCTGCCGGTGGTCTCGGACTCGTCGACGGCGCCGGTGGCCCGTAGATACACGGCGTGCCGGACCCCGGCCAGTCCGGCGTAGGGGTGCCAGGCGCCGAGGGTGTTCTCCAGGGCGTGGCCGCACTGGCGGGCCTCGTGTTCGGCCTCGTCGTGCTTGCCGAGCGCGTGCAGGTCGGCGGCCAGGCTGAAGCGGCAGCGCAGGGTGTCCAGGTGGTCGGCGCCGAACCGGCCGGTGGCTTCGGCGAGCACCCGCCGGTCGCGCTCCAGGGCCTTCTCGTAGCCGTAGACCCGCTCGTGCGGGCGGGCGGAGTTGTAGGTGATGCGGCGTTCGCTGACGGCCAGGCCGAGTTCGATGCTCAGCCGGGTGCCGGTCGCGATGTCGCCGTGCCGGTGGAGCCATTGCCGCAGCAGGTCCTGGGACTCCGCGTCGCGGCCCAGTGTGCGGTAGACCCAGGCGAGCAGGTCGGCGGAGCGCCAGACGGCCGGGTCGTCCTCGCCGCCGATGGCCTGGCGGTAGCGGAACCGGGCGAGGAGCCGGGCCAGCGAGTCGGGGGCCCGGCCGCTCAGCGCCTCCGTGAACGCGAGGTTGTGCTCGGCCTGCACGGTCGCGCGGTGCCGCGGTCCGAGCAGCAGCGTGAGGCCCTCCAGCACCGGCCGGGCCTGGAAGAGCGCGTCGGAGAACCGGCCGAGGGAGCGCAGCACGGCGCCGTAGGAGTCGGCCGACAGCAGTGTCCTCGGGTGCAGGGGGCCGAGCAGTCTGCGGTGGCCGCGCAGGGCCTGTTCGGAGAGCTGGCGGGCCTGTTCGTAGGCACCGTCGAGGCGGTGGGCGCGGGCGGTGAGGTTGAGCAGGCGCAGATATTCGGGTGACGGGTCGTCGCCCTGCGGGCTCCAGGCCTCCCGCGCGCGCTCGGAGATGTCGAGCAGCCGGGCCAGGTCGGCGGTCTCCCCGCGCTGGCTCAGGGCGTTGAGATGGCGCAGCATGGACCGCCGGACGCGGGGGCGGTCGTCCTCCCACAGGCGCAGCGAGTACACCTCGCGTGCCCAGTCGGCGGACAGGCCGCGGTTCTCGTCCGGGGTGAACTCGGCGAGGGTGCCGCGCAGCACCTGCTCGATGCGGGCGCGCTCGGCCGGTTCCATGTCGTCGCGGACGGCGTCCCGTACGGCGTGGTGCTGTCCGAGGGGCTGGTCGGGCCGGTCGAAGTCGACCTCCAGCAGGCCGACCCGGGACAGTGCCCACAGGGCGACGCTCACCATGTGCTCGTCGGGCAGCCGGGCGTCGGCCGGCGTGCGGTGCGCGCCAGGGTCCGGGGCCGTCGCGTCGTCGCGGGCCAGTTCGGCGAGGATGTGTCGCGACCTGAGCAGTTCGAGCCCCATGCCCCGGCCGGTGAGCAGCGAGGCCGCGTTCAGCAGCCAGCCGAGGGCGTCGCTGGTGCGGCTCTCGGCGCGCCAGGCGGCGGCGCCCGGGGTGTGCAGCACGGTCTGCCGGGCGACGCGCACCATGACCGTCACGGGCGGGGCCGCGCCGTCCCGTTCGAGGAGGGCGGCCTGGGCCGTGCGGTACTCGGCGAGGAGGTGGGCGACGGCGGCGCGGGCCGCGGTCCGGTCGCCCATGCTGTCGTCGCGCCGGTGAGCCGCGGCGCGCTCGGCGAGGCAGAGGGCGGCGATACGCACGGCGAGCGGGACGAAGCCGAGGACCTGCCCGACCCGCTGGGCCTGCTCCTCGTCGATCTCCGCGAGGCTTTCGCCGAGGACGGCCCGGCATTCGGCCGGCGACATGGACGGCAGCGCGAAGGCCGCCATGTCCCCCGCGGCGGGGGCGGTGCGGCTGGTGATGAGGACGTGCCCGCGGGTGTGGGGCGTGGGCAGCAGCTCCCGCAGTCCGTCGGGGGACTCGGCCCCGTCGTAGACGAGCAGCCAGCTCTGTGTGTCGGCGCGGGCGAGGTGGTCGAGGAGCGCCGGGGAGGCGCCGTCCCCGGTGGTGACCAGGTCCAGCCGGCCGGCGAGCCGGTTCAGTCCGCGGCGGGCGCGGGGGATCTCCCAGGAGCGCACCCACCACACCACGTCGTAGGCGGAGCCGAAGCGGTGGCACAGCTCCCGTACGGTCTCGCTCTTGCCCCAGCCGCTCGCGCCGTGCACGACCAGCGGGGTGTGGTCCCGGCCGGCGGTGTGCAGTTCCTCCAGGAGGTTCCCGAGGACGTCGTCCCTGCCGACGAAGCCGCTGTAGCGGGGGGCCACGTTGGTGACGGCGGGCAGTCGCGGGAAGCGCGCGCCGGGCGGGCCGTCCGCCGGGGGCGGGGCGCCGAGACCGAGGCCGGCGTACAGCCGCCGCACGGCCTCGTCCTCGTCGGTTCCGCGCAGGTCGATGCGCTCGTGGTGGGCGGCGCCCGCGTCCGGGAAGGGCTCGTCGGCGAGGACGATCCGCACGTCGGGGTGGGACAGCGCGGCGAGCTGGGCCAGTGCCGCGTGGTCCATGTCCGCCGGGGAGAGGAACAGCAGCGCCGTGCCGGGGGCCGGACGGTCGCCGGAGTAGGCGTCCTGGGCGCGCAGTTCGGTGCGGATGCCGCCGCGCCGGAACTGGTCCTCCAGCCAGGCCGCCCAGGGGGCGTGGCGCTGGGAGTGGACGAGGGTGACCCGGCCGAGCGGCACCGGCCGCCGGTTGCGGAGCCAGTCGGCGAGCCGTTCGTAGTAGGGGCGCAGCCCGGTCACGGAGCCCTCGGGCTCGCTCTCGACGGCGAGTTGCCGGGTGTCCAGGTAGAGCGGGTGGTACGGGATCTCCAGGAAGGCGACCTCGGAGGTGCGGGAGCCGCGCGAGAGGGGGCCGAACTTGCCACGGACGCGTTCGCGGGCGCCGCGCAGCCGGTCGTGCGACTCGACGTTGCTCTTCAGGCCGAGGGCCATCAGCCGTACGGGCCGGTCGGCGCGGCCGCCGCTGAGCTGCTCGGCGAGGGCGGCGGCGCCGTCGATGGACCAGGCGGTCATGGCGAAGCAGAGGACCAGCGAGTCGGCCAGGGAGCCGAGCCTGCCCTCGGGCGGCGCGCCGGGCGAGTCGGGCAGCGGGGCCTCGACGAGGACGTGGTCGTGGCGCAGGGCCTCGGGGTCCGAGGCGAGGGCGAGGAGGGACGCCGCGTCCGGGCGGGCGACGGAGGCGATCCGGCCGGGCACCGGCTCGGGCACGGGCGCTCCCGCCGGGGCGCCGGTGGCCCTGCCGTCCACGATGAGCACGCTGCGATTGCCCGCCGCCAGCAGGTCGGCGACGTTGCGTACGGTCGTGCTGACGCCGAGGTTCTCCGCGGTGGAGCAGAAGAGGGCGAACCGTCCCGAGCGGTCGGCTGCGTGGGTGTCGGGCATGGCCACTCCGCTTCGGACGGCAGGTGCTGGACGGTGGTGCACGACAGTCAGGGACGGTCATTATAGGGCGGGTTGCCCCTGATCAGGTGGTTTCGCGCGACGGCGGCGTCGCCACGCGGCGCCGGTCACTGGCTCTCGCTGAACCCGGTGACGAAGGGATCTCCCGCCGTGCGCCCGGTGCGCAGCCGGCGCAGGGTCTCCCCGAGCACGGAGGGCGGCAGTGCGGCGAGGTCGTCCAGCGGCACGTCGGTGAGGTCCAGCACGACGGACTCCAGGGTGTCCTCGCCCCGCTCGGCGCCCGCTTCCTCGAGCTCTGCCATGGCTCATCCTCCGCGGCTCGTGTCCAGTGTTGACGTCCCCACGGGGTGGCTCGCGAAACCGGCTACTTTCGGGCGGGGGCCGCGGGGACGACGGAATTGCGATGTTGACGGTCTGTCACCGGCACCGAATACTGGGCCAAATGGCGTGGCCGGCCAGGTGAACACCCGGGCCGGCTGGCATGCGAACCGGGGGGTACGTATGAATCGACTGCGCCATGCGGAGCCGCCGTGGCCGGTCGCGGACGACGTCGTGGCGAGGGAAGCCGCCGGATGGGTGCCCGCCCCGTTCCACTCCTTCGTACTGAAGATGCACAGCCGCTGCGACCTCGCCTGCCGCTACTGCTACATGTACCGCTCGCACGACACGAGTTGGCGCGAGCAGCCGCGGGTCATGGCGCCGGACGTCCTCGACCGTACGGCCGAGCGCATCGCCGGGCATCTGGCGGCGCACCGCGTGCGCGAGGCCGGGGTGGTGCTGCACGGGGGCGAGCCCCTGCTCGCCGGGGAGGCCGCGCTCGGCCGCGCCGCCTCGGTCCTGCGTTCCGCCGTCGGCCCCGGGGTGCGGCTGCACCTCGCGCTGCAGACCAACGGCGTACGGCTGACCGAGCGCTGGCTCGACCTGTGCGCGGCGCACGGCATCCGGGTCTCGGTCAGTCTGGACGGCGACCGCGCGGCTCATGACCGGCACCGGCGCGGCGCCGACGGGCGCGGCAGCCACGCCCGGGTCGCCGCCGCCCTGCACCGGCTGGCCGACGGGCCGCACCGCGAGCTGTTCGCGGGCCTGTTGTGCACCATCGACCTGCGCAACGATCCGGTGCGCTGCTACGAGCATCTGCTGACGTACCGGCCGCCCGCGGTGGACTTCCTGCTGCCGCAGGGCAACTGGCACACTCCCCCGCCGGGACTGCGGCCCGGCCTGCCCGGCACGCCGTACGCGGACTGGCTGTGGCGGGTGTTCGAACGGTGGTACGGGGCCAGTCGGCGGGAGACCCGGGTGCGGCTGCTCGAGGACATGATGGCGCTGCTGCTGGGCGGCGCCCCGGAGACGGAGGCGCTGGGGCTGGCCCCGGTGCGGTACGCCGTGGTGGAGACGGACGGCTCCCTCGCCCAGGACGACACGCTGCGCACCGCCTATCACGGCGCCGCGCGGACGGGCCTGCACGTGGGGCGGGACTCCTTCGACGCGCTGCTGCGCCATCCGGGTGTGGCGGCCCGCCAGTGGGGCGCCGACGGACTGTCCGCGCAGTGCCGCGACTGCCGGCTGCTGCGGGTGTGCGGGGGCGGCCACTACGCCAACCGCTACCGGCCGGCCACCGGGTTCGCCAACCCCAGTGTCTACTGCGCCGATCTGACCGCCCTGATCGACCGGGTCAGGGAGCGGCTGGCCGGAGACCTGGACCGGCTGCGCGGCACCCCGGCGGAAGCCGCATGAGGCCCGTGCCGCTCCGTATGCCCGGCAGGCTCTTCACCGCGATCGCGACGGGCGGCGGCGGGGCCGAGGCCCTGGAGCTGCTCGCCCGCGCCGAGTACAGCCGCCGTCTGGCCTGCGCCCACGCGGTCGCCGAGGCCGCCCGTGACATCGGCGGCGGTGTGGCCGAGACGGCCGGGCAGGCCTGGGAGCTCTTGGCCGCCGCCCACCGGGCCGATCCCCGGGCGGTGTCGGCGGTGCTGACGCACCCGTCGGCGGGTACCGCCCTGATCGGACTGCTGGCCCGGCTGGACCGCGTCGTCGAGGGCGAGGCCGGTGCGGCCGGTGAGCTGCCGGTCCAGCGCTTCAGCGCCCTCGCCGCGGCCGCGGCGGTCCGCGCGCGTGTGCCCGCCCGGGTGCGGTGGCGTCTGACCGCGGACCTCGTCTTCCTGCCCTCGCTCGGTGGTGCGGACTTCCCCGGTGCCCGCCCGGGTGACATGGCCGAGGTGGTGGTCGGTGCCGACGGTGCGGCGCGCGTCGGGGTGGCGGGGCGGAGTTCGGTGCCCGGCCCGGTCGAGGTGCCACCGGAGCCGTTCGCGCCCGCCGGACGATGGCGGGCGGCGCACCGGATCCTGGTGCCCGACACCGGAGCACCGCTGCTCCTGGACGACATCGACCCCTTGCGCTTCCCGGGCGTCCCGGAGCGGCCCCTGGGCCTGACGACCGACGATCTGCGCTGGTGGGAGGCCACGACCAGGGAGGCCTGCGACACACTCCGGTCCCACCACCCGGTGACCTACGCCGAACTCGCCGCCGGCCCCCGCACCCTGGTCCCCCTCGACAGCACGGGCAGCTTCAGCGGCAGCAGCGCGGAGGCGTTCGGCTCCATGGCGCTGTCCCGGCCGCGCACCGGGCGGGGTCTCGCCCTGTCCATGGCCCACGAGTTGCAGCACAGCAAGTTCGCCGCCCTCCTGCACCTGTTCGACCTGTTCGAGTCCGGCGGCGAGGAGCGCTACTACGCGCCGTGGCGCCCCGACCCGCGGCCCCTGCTCGGGCTCTTCCACGGGGCGTACGCGCATCTGGGCGTGACGGACTTCTGGAACCGCCGCCGGGCCGTGGAGCGGGGTCCGGAGGAACTCGCCCGGGCCGAGGCCCAGTTCGTCCGCTGGCGTACGGGCGCCCGGGAGGCCACGGAGGTGCTGCTGACCTCCGGCCGCCTCACGCCCCTGGGACAGCGCTTCGCCCGGACGATGCTGGACACCCTCGACGGTCTGTGCCGCCTCCCGGTCCCGGCCGAGGCCCGGCGCCGGGGGCAGGCCCTGGCGGCGGAGCACCGGACGGAGTGGGTGCGCAGAAACGGAGTGCCTCAGGCGCTGCTGATCTGAGCGAACCTGCTCGCACGGTGCCCGCGAACGCAATCGGGTGGGTGGCATGTGCCACCCACCCGATTGCGTCGGCGTGCCCGCAGGACCGCGTCAGGACTGCGGACGGCTGCCGTGGTTCGCGCCGTTCTTGCGGCGGGCCTTCTTCTTGCGACGTCGCTTCGAGGACATCGAGCCTCCTCTTTCTTGCCTTTTGGTCACTGTCCACCGGATTGTCGCATCCGGTGATCACAGAGCGCCTTTCCAGCCGCCGCCACGGCAAACACACCCGATGTGCGCGCACAGGGGTGGCCTATGTCACTGGGGCGAGGCATTGGCCGGAAGGCCAAAGCGGCACCCGCCGTCTTGGCCGACGCGCACACCCCTCCCCACGCCCCCGCTACGCATCATCAAGGGCCACAACGGGAGTCGTGAGAGGAGTGAACGCGTGGACAGTGTGCGAACCGGGCCGCGGAGATCCGTGGGCGAGGCCGGTGTCCGCGGCAGGCTGACGCGGCGGCGGGACGTCGCCGATCTGGTGGCCGAGGCCGACGGCGGTCAGCTCCGCCGGACCATGGGGCTCACCCAGCTCACGCTGCTCAGCGTGGGAGCCACCCTGGGCACCGGGATCTTCGTGGTGCTCGGCCAGGCGGTGCCCGAGGCGGGCCCGGCCGTGGTGTTCTCCTTCGTGCTCGCCGGGCTCACCGCGCTGTTCTCCGCCCTGTCCTACGCCGAGCTGGCCGGCATGATCCCCGGTGCCGGGTCCTCGTACAGCTACACCTACGCCACGCTCGGCGAGCTGGTCGCCTGGGTCTGCGGCTGGTGTCTGGTGCTGGAGTACGGCGTCTCGGTGGCCGCCGTCGCGGTCGGCTGGGGCCAGTACGTGAACGAGCTGCTGGAGCTCACCGTCGGGTGGACGCTGCCCGCGTCGCTGGCCGCCCCGCCCGGCGCGGGCGGCGTGCTGAACGTCCCGGCCGCCGCGATCGTCGTGCTCTCCATGGTGGTGCTGCTGCGCGGTTCCCGGGAGAGCGCTGTGGTGAACGCGGTCATGGTGGCGGTGAAGGTGGCGGCCCTCGTGCTGTTCTGCGCCGTCGCGTTCACCGCGTTCCGCGCCGGCAACTTCCGGCCGCTGTTCCCGCTCGGCATGGCCGGGGTGAGCGCGGGCGCCGCCTCGCTGTTCTTCTCGTACATCGGCTTCGACGCCGCCTCGACCGCCGGTGAGGAGGCGAAGAACCCGCAGCGCGATCTGCCGCGCGCCATCCTGCTCTCCCTCGGGCTGATCACCGCGCTGTACTGCGCGGTGGCGATCGCCGCGGTCGGCGCGATGCCGTGGCAGCGGTTCGCGGGCACCGAGGCCACCCTCAGCGAGGTGCTGGTCCACGCGGTCGGCGGTGGCACCCTCTGGCCCGTCCTGCTGTCCGTCGGGGCGGTCGTCGCCACCACGAGCGTCGTGCTCGCCGTGCAGTACGGGCAGACCCGCATCCTGTTCTCGATGGCGCGCGACGGGCTCGTCCCACCGCTGTTCGCCAAGGTCCACGCCCGGTCCGGCGTGCCCCGCGCCAACATCGTCATCGTCTCCGCGTTCGTCATGGTGCTCGCCGCCCTGGTACCGCTGGGCGCGCTCGCCGACGCCACCAGCATCGGCACCCTGTTCGCCTTCGCGCTGGTCAACGCAGCCGTCCTGATCCTGCGCCGGCGCAGCCCCGGCGCGCCGCGCAGTTTCCGGGTGCCGCTCGCGCCCCTGACCTGCGCGCTGGGCACGCTGTGCTGCGGCTATGTGATGTGGGGACTCGGCGCGGACACCTGGACCGCGTTCGGCCTGTGGATGGCCGTCGGACTGGCCGTCTACCTGCTCTACGGCATCCGGCACTCCCGGCTCGGCCGGCCCGCACCCGAGAAGGAGAGCACGGAATGATCCCGCTCGACCCGGCCACGAACCCGGTGGACCTGGTGGATCTCACGAGAGCCCTGGTGGACGTCCCTTCCGAGAGCGGCGAGGAGGCCGGCCTCGCCGACGCCGTGGAGTCCGCGCTGCGCACGCACCCCCACCTCACCGTCGTACGCCTCGGCAACTCCGTCGTGGCCCGCACCGATGCGGGCCGTGCCGAGCGCGTGATCATCGCCGGCCATCTGGACACCGTCCCGGCCGCCGGGAACCTGCCCTCCCGGCTGGAGGGCGAGCGGCTGTACGGGCTCGGGGCGTGCGACATGAAGGGCGGCGTCGCCGTCGCCCTGCGGCTCGCGTCCGGCCTCGCCGCGCCGGTGCGTGACGTGACGTACGTCTTCTACGAGTGCGAAGAGGTCGCCGGTGACCGCAACGGCCTGCAGCGCGTCGCCGCCGACCGCCCCGATCTGCTCGAAGCGGACCTCGCCATCCTCATGGAACCGTCCGACGCGGGCGTCGAGGCGGGCTGCCAGGGCGTCCTGAACGCGGACGTCACGGTGCGCGGCGAGCGCGCCCACACCGCCCGCTCCTGGAGGGGCGTCAACGCCGCGCACCGAGCGGCCGCCGTGCTCCGGCGCCTGGACGACCACAGCGCCGAGCGGATCGTCATCGACGGACTGGAGTACCGCGAGGGGCTGAACGCGGTCGCCGTCCGCGCGGGCATCGCCGACAACGTCGTCCCCGACACCTGCGTGATCAGCGTCAACCTGCGTTTCGCGCCGAGCCGTTCGCCCGAGCAGGCCGAGGCGTATCTGCGCGCGCTGTTCCCCGAGTACGAGGTGGAGGTCACCGAGGTGGTGCCGGGGGCCCTGCCCGGGCTCGGCCAGGGGCCGGTGGCCTCGCTGGTCGAGGCGCTGGGCTCGGTTCCCCGCCCCAAGCTGGGCTGGACGGACGTGGCCCGCTTCACCGCGCTCGGCACGCCCGCGCTCAACTACGGCCCCGGCGACCCGACGCTGGCGCACACCGCCGGGGAGTACGTGACCGTCGGGCAACTGCGGGAGTGCGAGCGGCGGCTCACCGCCTGGCTGAGCGGCTGACCACCCCTGCCCGGGTGTCAGACCGGGCCGGTGCCGCGCAGACCCCCGAGTGTGCGCAACTGCAGCCACAGCACCAGCCGCTCGTCCGGGTCGTCCAGATCGACACCGAGGTGCTGCTGCGCCTGACGGAGGCGGTACCGGCAGGTGTTGGGGTGGACGGCGAGCAGCCCGGCCGCCCGCGCGACGTCGCCCCCGGCGTCCAGCCAGCACACCAGGGTCCTGGCGTAGTCGGTGCCGTGCCCGGTGTCGTACGCCAGGACGTCCCGCCAGGCCCCGGCCGTCAACGCCCGCTGCCCGTCCATGAGTTCCCGCAGCCGCAGCAGGGTGACCCGGGCCCGTACCTCCGTCACGACGGCGACGTCCTCCCCCGGGCCGAGCACCCGCAGCACCAGGTCGGCGTCGTCCCGTGAGCCGCGTACCGCCGCCGGCTCCGCCACCGCCTCGCCCAGCCCGGCCCGCACCCGCGTCCGCAGCGCCTGGGCCGCGCGCCGCACGATGTCCTCGGCCAGGCGCCGGTGCCGCTCCTCGCGCCCGGCCGAGCCGCTCGGCTCCGCACCGGTCACCGGCAGCAGCGCGTACACCCGCCCGTCGGCCAGCGCGCATGTGTGCCGCCCGTAGCGCGCCTCGCAGTGCAGCCGTACGAGGTCGAGCAGCCGCAGCGCGGTCTGTTCCTCGTCGGGCGTGGACCCGGCGCCGTCGAGGGCGAAGGAAACGACCCGGACCGGGGTTCCCTCGGCGAGGCCGAGGCGGTGCGCGGCGCCCGCCGGATCGGCGCTGCCGTCGAGGAGACGGCGCAGCAGGTCGCTCGTGAGCTGCCGGGACAGCTCCTCGCCGGCCCGCGCCCGCAGCAGGAGCAGGGCGGCCGTGGACGCGCCCCGGGCGAGCGCCTCCTCGGCGTCGGGGCCGAGCTGTCCGTCGTCGACGACCCACACCGACCCCAGCGTCTCGCCGCCCGCCCGGATCGCCACGGCGAGCCGCGGCAGCTCCTCGCCGTCCAGCGCGGCGAGGCGTACGGGACCGGGGGCGGCGAACAGGACGCGGTACTGCTCGCTGTTCTCGGGGCTGCTGGGCACCTGACGGCCCAGAATGCCCTGTCGCCGGGCCTCGTCGACGGCCTGCCGGGGCAGGGTGGAGTACGCCAGGATCCGCTGCCGGGCGTCCTCGATGACGGTCGCGCCGCCCACCGCCGCGGCCACCGCGTTGGCCAGCGAGAACAGGTCCCCGAACGCCGCTTCGCTGTCCCCGGGTCCCGGCCGGGACCCGATCGCCGAGGCCAGCAGCAGATGGACGTGATGCCAGGCGGCGTCCTCGTCGACGGCGAGCAGTGTGAGGCCGTGGGCCTTCGCCGCGGCCACCGTCTCGGGCTGCGAGGCCCCGCCCCGTACGACGAGTCCGGCCACCCCGGCCGCGGCGGCGTCGCGCGCCAGCGGCTCGATCCCGCCCGGCGGCAGCCCGACGGTCAGCACCAGGGCACCGGGCGCGCCGCGCGGGAAGGGATCCCCTTGGCCGTGGAGCAGGATCTCGGAGACGGGGCTGGCGAGGCCGTCCGCCGGGGCGGTGAGCACCCGGAGCAGGGGCTCGCCGAGGGTGCCGATCAGTTCCTCGAGGGTGCGGGCGTCCATGGGTGGTCGGGCTCCTGGGGCGGTGGTGTGCAGACGGTGGTGTTCGCAGGGGTCTGCGGGTTTCTATCGGGCGGTGATCCCGGCCGGCCTTGGCCGATCGCAACAGAGGCGGATGCCTTCATTGTGCCTGCCGACAACGGCCGCCCGGGCTCCGGCGACGCAGACTCACCGCATGACACCTGTGACGATCTCCGCCGCCGGGCCCGGGCCGGCGGAAGCACCCCGCACGGCCGGGGGGACAGCGCCCGGTGCCTGGGCGGGTATCGCCGACGCCGCGGCCCGCACCGCCGGGGTCACGGTCCGTACCGTGCACGACGTGGCCGGTATCCACGCCGTGGCCGGTTTCTTCGCCGATGTGTGGCAGACGCCCAGGGCCACCCCGCCGTATCCGGCCGAGGTGCTGCACAGCCTGGTGCACGCCGGCGGGGCGGTGCACGCCGCGTACGCGGCCGGACCGTCGGGCGAGCGGCTCGCCGGGGCGGCGGTGGCGGTGTTCGGTGCCCCCGCCGAGCGGGACGTGTACTCGTTCGTCGCGGCGGCGACCGCGGCGGGCCGGGGGGTGGGGTTCGCGGTCAAGCAGGCGCAGCGGGTGTGGGCGCTGGAGCGGGGCGCCACCACGATGCGCTGGACGTTCGACCCGCTGGTGCGCCGCAACGCCCGCTTCAACCTGGTCAAACTGGGTGCGGTCGGCAGCGAGTACCTGGTCGACTTCTACGGGCCGATGAACGACGGTGTGAACGGCGGCGACGAGAGCGACCGGCTGACCATCACCTGGGACCTGGCGACGGGGACCACACGTACGGACGAGCCCACCGCGGGCCGCGCCGCGGCCGACGTCGTGACCCGGGCACCCGACGACGGGCCGCTCGCCCTGCGCGACGCGGACCGGCTGTGGTGCCGCGTACCCGAGGACATCGTCGCGCTGCGCGCCGCCGACCCGGCCCTCGCGCTCGCGTGGCGGCACGCCGTACGCGGGGTGTTCACGGAGGCGTACGCCGAGGGCCTGCGCGCGACGGCCATGTCACGCGACGGCTGGTACCTGCTGACCCGGACGCCCTTCAAGACGCCTCACGAAAGGCAGCGATGAAGCTCGAACGCGTGGAACTGCTCCACGTCGCCATCCCCCTCGTCACCCCGTTCCGCACGTCGTTCGGGACGATGACCAGCAAGGACACCTTCCTGCTGCGCGTGGTGACCGACGCGGCCGAGGGCTGGTCGGAATTCGCCGCCGACCCCGAGCCCCTGTACTGCTCGGAGTTCGTCGCCGGCGCCGAGATGGTGATCCGCGACTTCCTGCTGCCGAGGGTGGCCGCCCTCCCCGAGCCGACGACGGCGGCCGTCGCCCCCGCCATGGCCTCCGTCAAGGGCCACGAGCTGGCCAAGGCGGCCCTGGAGACCGCCCTCCTGGACGCGGAACTGCGCGCCTACGGGATGTCGTTGGCGACGTTCCTCGGCTCGGTGCACGAACGGGTACCTGCGGGTGTCTCGGTCGGCATCAAGAATTCCGTGCCCGAACTGCTGGACGACGTCGAGCGCTACCTCGACGAGGGCTACCTCCGCATCAAGCTGAAGATAGAGCCGGGCTGGGACGTGGAGCCGGTGCGCGCGGTACGCGACCGCTTCGGCGACGCGCTGCCGCTCCAGGTCGACGCCAACACCGCCTACACGCTCGCCGACGCCGACCAGCTGCGCCGGCTCGACGACTTCGGGCTGCTGCTGATCGAGGAGCCGCTGGAGGAGAACAACCTCCATGCCCACGCCCGGCTCCAGCAGCGCCTGCGCACCCCGGTGTGCCTCGACGAGTCGATCCACTCGGCGCGTGACGCCGCGTCCGCGATCGCGATGGACGCCTGCCGGGTCGTCAACGTCAAGCCGGCCCGCGTCGGCGGCTACCTCGAAGCGCGTCGCATCCACGACGTGTGCGCCGCCCACGGTGTGCCGGTGTGGTGCGGCGGCATGCTGGAGACGGGCATCGGCCGCGCCCCCAACCTGGCGCTGGCCGCCCTCCCGGGCTGCACGCTCCCCGGCGACACCTCGGCCTCCCGCCGCTACTTCGCGGAGGACATCACGGAACCGTTCGTCCTCCAGGACGGCCACCTCCCCGTCCCCACGTCACCCGGCATCGGCGTCACCCCGCTGCCGGACGCCCTCGCCCGCTTCACGACGTCTAGGCGGGAGCTGTTCGCGACACGGCGCTGAGAATGACCGCGGGCCGATTCCACCCTCATCTGTTCGCGCTGATGTGCTGCCCGGCTTGCCACACCGCCCACAGCCGGGCGTATGTGCCGCCGGCGGTGAGGAGTTCGTCATGGGTGCCGGTCTCGATGACGCGGCCGGCGTCCATGACCACGATCCGGTCGCACGTAGCCGCTTGGGAGAGCCGGTGAGCGATCACGATGCCGGTCCGGCCGGCGAGGACCGCTTCCGAGGCGCGGTCGAGCCGCTCGGCGTGGGCGGAACCGGCCTCGGCGGTGGCTTCGTCGAGGATCGCCAGCTCGGGGTCGGCAAGGAACAGGCGGGCGAGGGCGAGCTGTTGCGCCTGTGCATCGGTGAGCGGATGTCCGCCGGTGCCGACCACCGTGTCGAGGGCATCCGCCGACAGGTCCAGCAGATCGGCCGCACCGGTGGTTTCGAGCGCGGCGCGGATGTCGCGGTCGGTGGCGTCGGGGGCGGCGAGCGTGAGGTTCTCTCGCAGCGCCCCGGCGAACACGTGTACTTCCTGGGTGATCACCGCGGTGCGGCGGGGACGGGTCACGGTCCCGTCGTCAGGTCGGCGAACGCCCGCGATCACTGCGGCGAGCGTGGTCTTCCCCGCCCCGGACGGGCCGACGATCGCGAGGTGCTGACCATCCGGGATATCGAGGTCGATGCCATCGAGTACGGGTGGACCGTCGGCGTAGCGGAACGCGACCTCGCGGAGCCGAACGGCGGTGGCTGTGTCTGCCGGGTCCATCGGGTCCACCTCGTGTGTCGGGTCCACCTCGTCCATCGGGTCTGTCGGAGTCGTCGTCGCGTCGGCCGCGTCCACCGTCGGGATCGTGACGACTCCGATCACGCGGCTCAGCGAGGCGAGGGCCGACTGAAGGGTGTCGACGACGAACAGCAGCTGGTTGACCGGCCCCAGCAGGCGCAGCACGAGCAGCATGGCGGTGGTGGCACCGCCGACGGTTGAGGATCCGTGGTCGACGAGGACGAATCCGACGACGAGCACGGCGGCCAGGCTCAGGCATTCGCCGAGGTTGAGCCGGGCGTTGAGCATGCTCAGCACGGTGCGTGCCCGCAGCGACTGCACCGCGACGCCCCAGGAATCCGTCAGCACGGTGCGATGACGTCGCTCGGCGAGCCCGAAGCCGAGCACGGTGGCGTAGCCGCGCTGGGACTCGAGGATCTGCTGGGCACGCGCACTCATCGCCGCACGCTCGGCTCGGTACACCCGGGGCCCGGTGCGCAGGTACCACCGCATGGCGAGTGCGTATACCGGCAGCACGACGGCGAACGCGGCCGCGTAGGGCCATTCCAGCGCCGCGAGCCCGCCCAGCGACACGACGATGGTGAACGCGCTGACGGTGAGCGCGGGGATCACCGCGGGGGCGGCATCGGCCACGGCGGTGACGTCGTCGCTGGACCGGGATATCAGGTCCCCGGTACCGGCGCGCTCTACGAGGTGCTGCGGGAGCAGCATGGCGCGGCTGACGAGCCGCTCGCGCAGCGCGGCGAGGACGGCGTGGTAGACGCGGGTGGCGTGCACGATCGCCACCGCGGTGCCGGCGGCGCCGAGGACGCCGGAGAGCGCCATGACGGCCGTGACCGTCAGCACGGTGCCGAGATCCGCGGTGCCCGCCCGCACCCGGTCGACGAGGTACCCGATCGCCACCGGCGGAATCAGGTCGACAGCGGTGCTGACGATCCCGACCACGCCGACGGCGGCGAGCCGGAGCCGGTGTCCGCGGCTGAGCCGCCGGACCTCCGCGGCCGTCGCCCGGCCGCCCGCGACGGGCAGCGCCTGTCCGGTCGTAGCGGATGCCACGCTCATCCCACCGTCCTTCCGTGCAGGGGTGCGTCCCCGGCGTCCACGAACAGGTCGACGACGCGGTCGCACCGCCCGAGCAGTGCCGGGGACGAGGCGATCAGCAGCGTGGAGCGGCCCGCGCGGACGCCGCGCAGACGCACCGCGATCGCGTGCTCGGTGACCGGGTCCACCGCCGTGGTCGGGTCGTGCAGCACGAGCACCGGCGCATCGCTCGCCAGTGCGCGGGCGAGCGCGATCCGCTGGCGCTGGCCGCCGGAGAGGCGGTTGCCGTCCTCGCCGACCGGGAGATCGAGATCGGCGGCGAAGTCGTCGCAGGCCGCAGCTCGCACCGCGACATCGATCAGCTCTGGCGCGCCGGCGCCGGCGCCGGCGGTGAGGTTGTCGCGGATCGTTCCGCTGAACAGTGTGGCCCGGTGCGGGGCGACCGTGACCCGGGAGCGGTACTCCTGCGCGCTCAGCTCCCGTGCCGGGAGTCCGTCGAGGCGCGCCTCCACCTCGCCGCCGGTGCGCGGGTCCAGCAGCGCCCGGGCGATGCGGGCGGCGGTCCGGTCGTCGGCGCGCACTCCCACGAACTCTCCGGGGTCCACCCGGATCGTCGCAGCCTGCGCGGACACCTCCAGTACGGGCAGCGGCGCGACCTCTGCCCGTAGCGCGTCGTCCTGTCCGGGGCTCCCGCTGCCGGTGCCGTGCAGCACGTCGACGACGCGCGCGGACGCGGCGCGGGCTCCGGCGAGGTTGGGGACGGAGGCGCTCGCGATCGACTGGATCTGCGGCAGCAGTGCCTGGGTGAGGCCGACGGCGGCGATCAGCTCGCCGATGCTCAGCCGCCCGTCCACGGCGAACCAGCCCGCCAGCCCCATCACCGCGGCGACGAACGCGCTGCTGACCGCACCCGAGCCCGCGAGGAACCTCCCCAGCAGTCCCGCGTTGCGCTGGGCCCCGACGAGGGTCTCCTGGCTCGCCTGCCGGTACCTCCTTGTCGCCTCGGCCTCGGCGTGTATGCCCTTGACCACCCGGTAGCCGGCGACCAGATCCGTGGCCCGTCCGACGGTGGAGGCCAAGAGCTCCTGGTACGCGCGGGTGTCCCGGGAGAGCCGCTCGCTGAGCACGCCCATCAGCCACACCGCGGCAGGCGCTCCCAGCAGCACCACGAGCCCGAGCAGCCAGTGCGTCGCCAGCAGCGATACGGCGATGAACCCGATGGCCGCGATCCTCGACACCGGCAGGATCAGCAGGATCACCGCGTTGGCCAGGCGGGCGACGTCGCTGGTCATCACCGAGACGACGCTGCCGTCCGGCGCCCGCGCCGCACCGCCGGCCGGATGCAGCACGGCGGTCGAGAGGGTGCTCCGGAGCCGGTGCTGCAGCAGCTGTACCGCATACGAGGTCAGCCGATTCGCCAACTTCGCCGCCACCGTCAACACGGCGTACAGGGCCATCAGCACGCCGAGCCACAGCACCAGCTGCCCCGCGTTCCCGGTCGCCAGCGCCCGGTCGATGGCGACACCCATCACCACAGGTACCGCCGACTCGCCCACCTGCCACACGACCGCGAGCAGCATCGCCGGAACGGTGACCCGCTTCACCGAGAAGATCACACGCAGCAGGAACCGACCCGGAGTCATACCCGCTCCGGCTTCGAACGGCGGAGCCTCGTCCGGTTCGGGGGGCGACTGCAGCAGCGTGGGCAGCCGGCGGGTCAGAGGTCCTCGCCCCAGTCCCGCGGTGTCGGCGCCCGAGAAACGCGAGGAGTCGCTCACGCGTGGCTCCGGTCGCTGTTCCCGAGCGGGAAGCACCAGAGCAGGGCATCGGCGAAGAGTCCCCGCCACCACGCGTAGTCGTGTCCGCCGGCGAACTCCCGGTAGCGGGTGTCGTAGCCCTTCGCGGTGAGCACGTGGTCCAGCCAGCGGCTGTGGGTGTTCGAGCCCTCCAGCTCTCCGACGTCGTGGAAGATGCGGACCGGTGCCGCTTCCGCGGCGAGGTGGTCGGCGATCAGCGTCGGTACGGGGGCGCGCCGCAGCAGCTCGCCCGCCCCGGTGCCCCACGTGAGGTCAGGGTGGTATCCGCACGACGGGGACTGGAGGATGGCGTTGCCGAACGCCGTCGGGTGGTGGAGCGCTGTCCAGCCGGCACACAAGCCGCCGAAGCTCTCACCGGCCAGCGCCACATCGGCGGGGTCGCGCGAGAGCGGATACCGGTGGTGGAGCCACGGCAGCAGTTCTTCGACCAGCATCCGGGAGAAGGCCGGATCGCAGAGCAGCTCTTTGTCGCGCTGCGATCCGGGCTGTTCGACGAGGATCACGGCACAGGGCCGGATCAGTCCCGCCTCGACAAGGGCGTCACGAACGCTCGGCGCGCTGTGACCCGGTGTCCCGTCCAGGTGGATCACGAAGGGCAGTGCGCTCCCGTCCGGGAGGTCGCCAGGGGGCATCGAGATCCAGACGCGGCGTTCGTTTCCCAGCGACTCACTCGCCAGCACGGCGGAATCCATGGCCGGGGCCGGCCGCGCTTCGGCCTGGTCGAGCCAGGGCAACGGCGCCGCGTCGGGCAGCACCGCCACCGAGGCCCCGGAGAACCGCTCCACCGAGCACTCCGAGAACCTCGGCGGCGGGTTGAACGGGTCCGGGACCTGTTCGCCCTCACGCGCCGGCCCACCTCGTGTGAACACGTACGAGAAGCGCAGGTCGGAACGCATCCGCAGGGTGAGCACGCGAAACGGCGTCCCCGCCACCGAGGTGAACTCCGTGCCGATCGGGTTGAAGCCGATTCTGGGGCCGATCACCACCGAGAGGGTGACCGTCGTGTCGTCCCCGGGCTCGTCGACGAACGTCACCTCCACCTCGTCCGCGCAGACCCGCTCGACAAGCGGTGTACCCGACTGCTCGAGATGTCGTCTGAACCTCTCCGGGCTCCACTCACCGGTCGACAGCTTTTCGACAGACGGATCAGACATGTATCGCGCTTTCCGCATCGGTGTGGTCAGCGGACCTGTGCCGGGTTCGTTCGCGGCCGAGCGGCACCACCTGGGGGCTGCCGGACACCGGATCACGCATCACCAGGCAGCGCAGACCGAACACCTCCTCGACCAGCTCGGCCGTGACGACCTCGTCCGGAGTTCCCTCGACGACCACGGCACCGTCCTTCATGGCGATCAGGTGGGTGCCGTAGCGGGCAGCGTGGTTGAGGTCGTGCAGTACGGCGACCAGGGTGTGGCCGGCGTGGTGCAGGTCGGTGAACAGCTCGAGCAGCTCGATCTGGTGGGTGATGTCGAGGAAGGTGGTCGGCTCGTCGAGCAGCATGATGTCGGTGTGCTGCGCCAGCGCCATCGCCACCCACACGCGCTGGCGCTGCCCGCCCGACAGCTCGTCCACCAGGCGCCCGGACAGGTCGGTGACCGAGGTCTGGCGCATCGCCCTGAGCACGGCCCGCTCGTCGTCCTCGGTCCACTGCCGGATGAACCCCTGGTGGGGGTACCGTCCCCGGGCCACCAGGTCGGCGACGGTGATCCCGTCCGGGGCGATCGAGCTCTGCGGCAGCAGTCCGACCCGCCGCGCCACCTCTTTGGTCCGGTAGGAGCCGATGTCGGCACCGTCGAGGACGATCTGCCCGGCCGACGGCTTCAGCAGTCGGGACAGGCCGCGCAGCAGGGTGGACTTGCCGCACGCGTTCGGGCCGACGACGACCGTGAACGACTCGTCGGGGATCGCCACCGAGAGGTGCTCGGAGATGATCCGCTTGTCGTAGCCGATCGTCGCCGACTCCACACTCAGGCGCGCGGTGTCGGGCGGGATTGCGCTCACAGGCGTCTCCTTGCTTCGGTGAACAGCAGGTATCCGAGGTAGCCGCCGCCGAGCACGACGGTGATGATGCCGACCGGCAGCGGGGTGGGGGCGGCGTGCTGGGCGAGGTAGTCCGACGCCAGGCACAGCAGCGCCCCGACGAAGGCGGCGGGAGCGAGGGTGATCCCCGCGGTGCGGGCGAGTCGGCGTCCGATCTGCGGGGCGACCAGGGAGATGAACGCGATCGGCCCCGACGCTGCCGTGACCGTCGCCGTCAGCGCCACTGCCACCAGGATCAGGCCCAGGCGTGCGGGCGAGACCCGTACCCCTTGCGAGGCGGCCACGTCGTCACCCAGCTGCATCTGCCGCAGCGGCCGGCTCAACATCCCGGCCAGCAGCAGGAGTACGGCGATGCAGGCGCCGCCGATGACGACCCGGTCCCAGGAGACGCCGTTGAGCGACCCGGCACCCCACGCGGCCGCGGACATCGCCTGGTCCAGGTCGGCCTTGAGGATGAGCCAGGTGTTGAGCGACTCGAGCATCGCCGCGACGCCGATGCCGACGACGATCAGCCGGAACCCCTGCACTCCTCGTCGGTGGGCGAGCACGTACACGCCCACGGCGGTGGCCGTACCGCCCAGCAACGCACCGCCGACCAGCTGCGCGTAGGTGCCGTTGACGACCAGGATCACGACCAGCGCCCCGGTGTAGGAGCCCTGGGAGAACCCGATGAGGCCGGGGTCGGCGAGAGGGTTGCGCAACAGTGACTGGAAGACGGCCCCGCTCACTCCCAGAGCAGCGCCGAACACCAGCGCCGCGGACACCCGGGGCAGCCGCCACTCGACCACGATGTCGCGGACCATGCCGGTCTCCCGGCCGGTCAGTGCGGAGAGCACCTGCCCGGGACTCAGCGCGTACGAACCGGTCATCAGCGCGAGCACCGCCGTACCGGCGACCGCGACCGCGAGCACCGTGCAGACGACGACCGGGCGCCATTGGAGCCGCACCGCGATCCGCCCGCGCCGCAGCACCAGCACCCGCCGCCCGAAGTCCACCTGCGGAATGGGCGTGTTCACAGTCCGCTCGCCTTCTTCCGCCGCGCCAGCGCGACAAGGACGGGAGCGCCGACGAAGGCGGTGACGATCCCCACGGGGAGCTCACCGGGTCTCATCACGACGCGTCCGAGGATGTCGGAGGCCAGCAGCAGGCTCGGGGCGAGGAGGACGCTGTACCCGAAGATCCAGCGTTGGTCCGGGCCGACGATCCAGCGGGCCACGTGCGGCACCATGAGTCCGACGAATCCGATGGGTCCGGTGATCGCGGTGGCACCACCGGCGAGGAGGGTGAGCGCGATCACCGCGAGCACACGGGTGCGTGCCAACCGGACCCCTTGGGTGACCGCCAGCTCGTCACCCAGAGCCAGAGCGTTGAGCGGGCCCGACACGGCGAAGGCCAGGACGAGTGCCACCGCGAAGAACGGCAGGACCGGCCATACGACCTCGAGCGGGCGACCCGCGATCGACCCGGCGTTCCAGTACCGCATCGCGTCGAAGGCGTCCGGGTCGGTCAGCTGGAGCGCCTCCCTGGCGCCGCCGAGCACGGCGCCGACGCAGACCCCGGCGAGCACCAGGACCACCGGTGAGGAGCCCTTCCGGGTCGACCCGAGAGCGAGCACCAGGAGCGTGACGATCAACGCCCCCGCGAACGCGAACCACATGTAGCCCTGCGATGTGCGGACGCCGAGCAGGCCCACGGCGACCGTCACCGCGAAGGACGCACCGGCATGGACGCCGAGGACACCCGGATCGGCCAGGGGATTGCGGATGAGCGCCTGGATCAGCGCGCCCGACAGACCGAGTGCGACGCCGACCACCAGACCCACGATCGTGCGCGGCAGCCGGAAGTCGCGGATCGCGAACTGATCAGGGTTGGAAGGCGGGTTGGACAGTGCGTCCCAGATCACCGAGACCGGTATCGCTTGGGAGCCGACCATCACGCTGAGCACCATCAGCACGATCAACGCGGCGAGGGCTGCGACCAGCCCGATGACGCGGCGGCGTCGATGCGAGACCGGGGACCTTGCTCTGTTTTCCTTCATGGTCGGGGGTGTTCTACTGCGGAGGGAGCGTCGCCAGAGCACGGTCGAGCGAGTCCAGGTACCGCAGGACGGGCCCGTAGGAGTTGTTGCCGGGGCAGAAGAGTCCGAGCGCGCGACCGGAGCTCACGGCGGGCAGCGCCTTCCACGTGTTGGTCTTGGTCACCGGCACGAAGGGCTCGGTCGGCCGGCCCTCGGCGTCGACGGGGTAGGTGATCACGCCGTACTCGGACAGCTCACCGATCTGCTCGAACGGCAGGGACTCGTAGGCCAGGGGTTCCTTGCCCTCGGCCGCCTCGGGCAGGTCGAGGCCGATGTCGTCCCGGGCGATCTCGGAGCAGCCGATGTCCGCGATGTAGAACGTTCCGGGATCGCTCCAGTCTCCCCGGGAGACATCGACGAACGAGGTGTCGGCGATGGTCTTGCGGTAGGTCTCCTTGATCTTGCCGACCTTCTCCTTGAACTCCGCCTTCTGCCGGCCGAGTTCGTCCGTGACGTTGCCGGCCTTGCCGATCTCGTCGGCGAAAGCCTTCCACTCGGTGTCGAGCCCCCAGTACACGGTCGGGGCGATCGACTCGAGTCGCTTGCCGACCTTGCCCCAGTCGTTCGAGTGGAACTGGACCAGGATGAGGTCCGGCTTGAGGGCGGCGAGCTTCTCGAGGTCCACCTCGCCCCCGTCGCTGCCGACCACCTCGGCTGCCTCGTACGCGGTCTTCTGTTCCTGCGGCAGCACGTCGAGTTCGGAGTCCGACACCTCGGTGACGCCCACCGGCTTGCCACCCAGATCGATGAAGGGGAGGTTCGTGTTGCCGATCGTGACGATCCGCCGGGGGTCGGCGGGAATCTTGACGGTGCCGTTCTCGGCCTTGACGCTGTGGGTCTCGGCGGCGGCCTTGTCGCCGGTGTCGTCACCGTCACCGCCGCAGGCGGTGAGGACGAGCGACGTACTCAACAGGGCGGCGGCGAGGGCCGTGCCGCGTCTCGTTACAGGCGTGCTGCTCATGGTGGTTTTTCTTTCTCTTCTTGCCCGGGTGGAGGCGTGAGCTCGGGTGGCGGGGATCAGTCAGCGGTGGCGCGGACGAGTTCGTGGACGGTGACGCCCAGGCCGACGGTGCGCGCCGACCTGCGCGTGAGGCCGGCCCGGGCGATGACGGCGTCCAGCTCCGCTGCGGTACGGAGGCCGGAGCCGTGGCAGACCAGGCCGATCAGGTCTTCCTCGCCGTCGTGCTCGTCGAGGTCGTCGGTGTCGAAGACCTCCTCGATCAGCAGCACTCGTCCACCGAGGGTGAGGTTCTCGGCTGCCCGGCGCAGTGCGTGAGCGGCGTCGGCGTCGGGCAGGGTCTTGAAGGCGCGGCTGATGAGCACGGCGTCGGCTGCCGGGCCGGCCTCGAAGACGGACTGCTCCAGCACGCCGACCCGCGTGCGTTGCCGCTCGTCGGGAATCGTGGCGGGCAGGTCGCGGCGCAGCCAGTCGGCCTGGGCGGGCAGGGCGCAGATCGTCACGCGAAGGCTCTCGTGGGCCGCGACGTACTCACGGGCGTGAGCGCCGGCACCACCGGAGTGGATCACCAGGTGCCGGACTCCGGCGAGCAGGTCGGACGTGGCGATCGGTCCGGCCAGTGCGGGCTGGAACTTCGCCAGGCGCTCCAGGTGGCGGTCCTCGTAGTCCTGCTCGGCCCGCACCTCGGCGAAGGTCCGGCCGGTGACCGAGACGTAGGCGGGCCGACCGGTGCGGACCGACTCCGTGAGTCCGTGGATCCCGAGCATCTCGCGGCCGACCACCCCGGCGGAGTGGAGCCGATCGGCGATGAACTCGAGAGTGAGGACATCGCCGACGGGCGTCAGGGCGTAGTGACATGGTTCCGTCTCGGTCACCACGTCCAGGGTGTGCAGGTAACGCAGCAGCTTGCCCAGAGCGCGCTCGTCGGCGCCGGCCTTGGCGGCAAGCTCGGTCACGCCGGTCACGCCGCGGGAGATCAGGTCGGGAACGCCCAGCTCGACGGCGGCGCGGATCGCGATCGGCGCGACGAGCCCGGTCAGGTCGTGGAGCTTCTGGAACGGGGTGACCGTCCTCTCCGGGTCGGGTACCGCCCCGTCGGTCTCCAGGGCGACGACCGCGGAGCGACGCCAGTAGCCGGCGAAGTCGATGTCCTCCTTGGGCACGCCACGGTCCTCGACCAGGTGCCGGCGGATGTCCCGGACGGCCGTGTGCTCGCCGGCCAGCCACACGAACGTCTGGCCCGGCCACCACTGCGTACCGCGCACGGCCTCGGTGAGCAGCGACACGGTCCCGGCCGCCCTGCCGGAGCGGACCAGCCACGTCACGTCCACCCCGGGCAGCTCGCGCAGCTCCTGGCGGTGGGCGTCCTCGGCGATCTCGATGAACACCTGCGCCCGGGCGTCGGACGGGAGTTCGTCGAGCAGGCGGCCGATCGCGGGGAGTGCGGTGTCGTCGCCTGCCACGAGCCACCAGTCGGCGCCGACCGGGAGCTCCTTCGACGTGCGCGGGCCGCTGACGTGGATCCGGTCACCCGGCCGGGTGCGACAGGCCCACGCCGTTCCCACGCCCACCCCGTGCTTGACGAAGTCCACGTCCAGCTCGCCCGCCTCCGGGTCCCACCGGCGGACCGTGTAGGCCCTCGACAGCGGTCGAGGATCCTTGGGCACGATCAACTGGGCCTCGCCCTGGACCGGGAGCACCGGATCGCGCTGACCCGGGTGCGGGAAGTAGAACGCGAGGTCGTCGTCGAAGCCCTTGGACTCGAAGGCCGGCCGCACGAAGCCGTCCGCGGTGGTGAACGCACGCAACTGTTCGCCGCTCAGCGTGACCCGCCGCATTCCCGGGGTGTGGTCGACGGTCCGGACCACCTCGACCTCACGCAGGGTCGGCGGGTACACGGTGAGCCGGCGCGAGGTTCTGGGCATGCGGGGAACCGAGCTTTCTCATCGCTTCGAGGGAAGGAGCCGCGCGCCGGCATCGGGAGGGCGCGTATCGGTAAGGTTAGGGGAACCTTACCTTGGATGGTGTGCGCAGACTGCCGTACGGTTAGGACATGGTTTCGCCCTCATCGCTCGTCACGGGTTCCGGCTGCCCTCCGCCGATTCCGGGCGCGCGGTGGAGTCCGGCGGACGCGCCCGTGCGACCGCTGCTGCTGTGGGTGCGCACCGGTACGGCGCACGTGCGTCTCGGCAGCGGGCCGGTGCTCCGCCTCAGGGCCGGCGAAGGCGCCTGGATTCCCGCGGACGGGCGGGCGGAGCGGGCGATCACCACCGAGCCGGGCACTGTCGCCTTCCCGCTGTGTCCCCATGCCGGCGTCGGGGCTCGGGGGTTGTCGGAACTGACGCGGTTCGATGTTCCCAGCGGCTGGCAGGACTGGTTGATCCAGCTCTTCAACCTGCAGGTCACTCCGTTCAGCGGCCGCGGGTACTCCCCCGAGGCGATCGCGGAGCTCCTTCGGCGTCCCGGCTCGCGTTCGCCGGCGCCCGCCGTGGCCGGGCGAGATCCGAGCCCGGAGGGGTTCGCCTCGCCGGCGATGCCGCGGGCCCGCGGCGCCAGAGCGGTCGCCGACGAACTGATGCGCGACCCCGCGCTCGACCTCACGGTCGAGCAATGGGCATCGCGCGTGCTCTCCAGCGCGCGCACGCTTCGCCGTGACTTCCTCGCCGACACCGGGCTCACGTTCGAGCGGTGGCGGCTGCACTGCCGACTCGGCGCCGCCGTGGAGTTCCTCGCCGCCGGCTACGACGTGGACCAGGTGGCTGGTCTGGTGGGCTTCGCCAGCCGCAACGGCCTCACGCGGGCCTTCAAGGGACGATTCGGGCTGACCCCCCACGAGTTCGGACGGGCGCTTTTCGCCCGACCTGGCGCCGGTGGACTGACCCAACGGGCGGCGGCGGCACGGCAGACCGACGACCTGATCCGGATGACGCGCGAGGTGAACACTCCCACCGCGCCTGAGATGCTGCCCGCGGCCAGCACACCGTCACACACCAACGACATCCACGTCCTCAGCTGGATGTATCGAGGCAGCGGGTACCTGGACATCGGCGGCCGGCGCTACGAGCGGGAGCGAGGCGTGGCGACCTGGATCCCGGCAGAGATGGAACATGTCACCGGCCTCCGCGAGAACTCCGTCTCCCTGCCGCTGGGCAACGCGAGTACCGCCGACCTCCATCTGACCGAGCCGCTGCAGGTGCGGTTCTCGCCCGCGTGGGACGACTACTTGATGTTCTGCTCGATCAGCGCCCGGTCCGGGCTGCGTCCCGACGACCACAACCCCCGCCACATCCTCGACCTGTTCGCGGAACAGGTCGCCGCGCAGCGAGCGCTGTCGGTGCCGATGCCCACCGATCCGCGGGCGCGGGCTGTCGCGATGGAGTGCTTGCGTCGTATCGGCGAGCCCGGCGGAACGCATGACGTGGATGTCCGTGCCGAGATCCACCGCGCCTTCCGCGACGAGACAGGTATGACACTCGGCCGCTGGCGCTATGCCGCCCGCATGCGCATCGCCCGCGACCTGCTCGCCGGGGGCGCCTCGCCCAGCGCCGTCGCACGCCGGATCGGGTACGCCCACCTCCCCACGTTCAGCGCCGCCTTCTCCCGCTTCCACGGACTCTCGCCACGCGAATACCAGGAACGCGAGGCTGCCAAGAGCCACTGAGAGGACGTTCGCACCGTCTGCGCCCAGGCGTTCGGAGCTGCGTGGGATGCCGTGGGCGTCAGGCGTGCAGGCCGTACGGCGAGCGAACCCGCCGCTCAGCCGGATCCGGCGATCCGGCGATCCGGCCAGAGAGGTCGCCTCGACCGCGGAAATCACACCCCTACGAGCCGGACCCGATCGCCGTAGAGCTTGACCATGTCGTCAATATCGGAGGTCAACATGACCACAGGGCGGCGCTGTCGCAGCGCGGCCTCTGCGACCGCCGCACGTGCCAAGACCTGACGGCGACCACCATCGCTCTGTTGCGGGCCAAGCCCACCCAGTTCGCACCTGCGGCCGTGCGCACCGCTCTGCGCGAGTGGGCGTTCAACACGAACAGGCGCCCCGACGCACTGTACGCGCTGGGGTTGGCACTGACGTCGCCGAGCCCGGGCAACGGGTCCGGGTCGTCCGGTCGTCGGCGCGAGAGCGGCCCGACGTGTCACCGTTCCGGGCGGACATGAAAGCCGTGGACAGGCAAGGGGATTGGGAGAGCCGGACCGAGGCCAAGGTGCCCGCTCCGGCGGACATCGCGGCGCGGCTCGGCATCGCCGAGGGTGACCTGTGCGTCCGGACGACGTACGAGTTCCTGGCCGACGGCAGGCCGGTGCAGCTGTCGACGAGTTGGGAGCCGTACGACCTCACCGCCGGCACGCTCGTCGTCCTCCCCGAGGGAGGGCCGCATGCCGGGGCGGGCGTCGTGAATCGGATGGCCGCGATCGGCGTCAGCGTCAGCCACGCCGTGGAGCAGCCGGAGCCGAGGCAGGCGACCGCCGAGGAGGCGTCACTTCTCGGCATCCAGAAGGCCGCGCTCGTGACGCACATCCGGCGGACGTACTACAGCAACGACGGGCGGCCCGTGGAAACGGCGGACATCGTGGTGCCCGCCGCTCACTGCGAGATCGTCTACGAGATCCCGATCAACCGTCACTAGGCCATCTCGTGTGGATTACCTGATCGCTGGGCTGGTTGTGCCTTTGACTGATGCTCAGTGGGCGCGGATCGAGCCGTTATTGCCGGGCCGGATGCCGAAGCGGGGTGGCCGGTGGCGTGACCAGGGTGATCGATGCGATCGCCTGGAAGTTTCAGACTGGATCGCAGTGGGTGCATCTGAAACACAACGGCTTAGCCGCGCAGCGACCTGCGCAGCAGGAGGCCGCCGATCCCCACCAGGGTAGGGAAACCGCTCTTCGGCATGGCCGCGGTGCCCGTCACGCCGACGGCGGTCAGAACGACGCCCGCGGCGCGCTGGGCCGGGATGTCCTTGTGCTCCTCCGCCGACCGGAGCAGTCGGCCGCCCATCCACAGGGTCGGCGCAGCGGCCATGAACCAGAAGGCGGCGGCGCGATCGCCCCGGTCGGGCACGGAGTTGAGAAGGTTTCCGCGAACCATGTCGGCGAACACATCGCGGTAGATCACGGCGCCGATGGCAGCGTGACCGACGCCGACAACCTGGAGCCAGTGTCCTGCTGAATGTCGCTTCATGGCCTCATCGTATGGGCCGGCCTAGGGCGTCCCCCAGGGGCCTGGCCCGCAGGCTCGTGTCAGCAGGAGGCAAGTGATCCCGTTGAAGGGAGCAGTGGAACAGAACATTGCCCGCTGATCGAAACGAAGGCCCCTAGCCCTGCCCCTGCCACCTGTCGAAGTCGAATGCGTGTCGAAGGTCGATCGGCGAGACACCCAGCGGCGGAAGAGACGCAGGTCAGCGGCAGACTGACACCCGACACACCAGGCGCCTTCTAAGCGCTTGGCCGCAGGTTCGAGTCCTGCCGGGGGCGCAAGTCTCCGCCCTCCCTTGGGAGAGGGCTTTTTGCTGGTTGAGGTGGGTGCTGGCTGGCGCGACGTGGCCCTGGGCGCCCTCTTGGTGATCAAGGGTGGGATCTGGGTTTGTCCGGCTGTCGCCTCAGGAAGCGCCTTGTCCAGCGTTCCGGCAATCCGATGGATCGGTGCCCAGACCGACGGATCGTCGACAACTCGACTGAGGTCCGTCATCTGCAGCTTCTCCAGCCAGTGCGACAGCACCAGTCCTCGTCACTCGTCAGCTTGATCGTGACCTGGCCATCGCCCACGAACGCCCCCCTACGGCTCGGTCCCCGCCCCGGGCACATGAACCTACTGATCCTCGACCTTGACCAAACACCTATGGGCACCCCCCTCAACCGCGCCATGTACGGCGCGCCCTCGTGAGGACCTCTTAAGAGGTCTGCGGCCGGCGCTTCAGTGCTCGAAGACCGCCGTCGCCACCGGCACTGCAAGCAGCAGGCTGAGTCCGACCAGGGGGAGGCGGTCCAGCCACAGGATGGCGGCGAATTCGCGCAGTGTCGCGGCCAGCCAGTAGGCGGGGGAGGTCGGCGCGCCCACGACGTGCACGGGCACGCCGACGCGGCGGGCCAGCAGGGTCGTGCGGTAGACGTGGAAGCCGCTGGTGACCACCGTGGCACGGTGGCCGGGCGTGGTGCCGTCCACGAGCGCCGCGCTGAAGCGGAGGTTCTGCCCGGTGTTGACGGAGCGGTCTTCCCGCACGATCCGGTCGTCGGGCACTCCGCGTCCGCGCAGATAGTCGGCCATCGCGTCCGCCTCGGAGCGGACCTCGTCGTCGCCCTGGCCGCCCGAGACGATGAACACCAAACGAGGCGTGTCCGGTGCGCGGGCGGCGTCGAGCGCGAGGGCACGCTCCAGCCTGCGGGTCAGCAGCGGGCCGGGCCGGTCGCCGTTGAGCCCGGCGCCCAGGACGACGACATGGGTGGTTTCCGGCAGGGGGCTGCTACGGCCCCGGACGAACACGTAGCCGGCGAACACGAGGAAGAGCAGAGTGAGGTATCCCGCGGCCGCGTTCACCGCGACCACGAGGGCACCGAACGCCTCGCCGCCGACCGCGTGGAAGACCGCGTCGAGGCCGAGCACCGCCAGCACCGCGCAGCCGGCGGCCCCGGTCGCCAGCAGGGCTGCCTGCGGTCCGTAGCGCCGGACCAGGAGCACGCCGTCGGCCAGCAGTAGCAGGCCCAGCGCGAGCGCCAGGAGCAGGGCGGCGACGGCGAGGACGGTGGCGATGGTCGGGTGGGCTTCCGCACTGCGATCAGCCAAGCCGAGTCCGGCAGAGGTCACCGCGAGGCAGAACAGGACGGCGGTGGAGAACCGGTGCGGTGCCAGCAGGGCGTTGACGACGCCGCCCGCGGCGAACACGACCGCAGCGAGGTACTCCGGGTACTCCGGCATGTGCCGCACCGCTCCGCTCTCCCGCCCGCCTCTCGCCGCCCGCGGGTTCCCGGACCCGGCACGGACGGCTGCCGGCCATCCTCCCAGACCTGCTGTGGTGCGCCGAACGCGGGTGGGCGGTGGAGCGTTCGGCGAGACCGGCATGTCGCGGCCGCGCAGGACGCACAGATGGACGGTGTGCCCTACAGCCCGGTGCAGATCCACCAGGTACGGAAGCGCGACGCGACGGACGGCTCCTTCGAGCGACACTGCACCGATGGCCATCATCTGTAACGCGATCCGGTAGCCGGTGCCTTCATGTCGACCGCCCCACCCTCGGACGGCGGCACGTTCCCAGCTTGACGGAGCAGCACGGCGCCGTACGAGTCAGCGCGCCACGCGCCCCACTCACGCTTCCCGCAGCGACTGTCCTCACCCGATAACACCGGTCAAGAACCGCTGGTCCCCAACTTGTCCCAACTGGTCCCCGAACAATGGGTGAGGGGCGGTTTCGGATTGCTCCGAAACCGCCCCTCAGCTGCGACTCCATAGAGTCGGGACGACAGGATTTGAACCTGCGACCCCTTGACCCCCAGTCAAGTGCGCTACCAAGCTGCGCCACGTCCCGATGCGTCTCGCGCGGGTGAACCGCGTGATCGCGCAGGTCAACCCTACCGCACCCGGGGAGGGGCCTCGGCCTCGCGGCCCTCGGGGTGGCTCCGGCCGGTGTGGGCCCCGGTCCGGCCGGCGAGGCCCACGGTCGAGACGGCCACGGCGAGGACGGCCCACCAGGGGATCTCCGCCTTGGTCGCGTGGCCGGCGCAGGCCGCGACGGCCAGGAGTGCCGGGACGGCACCCCCGATCAGTCCGGCACGCCGGACGGTTCGGTGCCGCGTCTCGTCCACGTCGTGGTCCCCATTCGCCTGCTCGATCGCGCGCCCTGAGAAGCTCCACTCCCGGGCATATGCCGCAAACAATACGCGAAGTCGACGGCAACTCCCTACCAGGGCATACAGGTTGAGACGGACACCAGATGATGTGCCGCTTATCACCCGATCTTCGGAGGTGCCCCGTGGCCGGGCCCCCTGGTCAGTGCGCGCCGATCAGCGCCCGGCCCGCTCCGTCCCCGGCCGGTCGGCGCGCACCCCGCCACGCGGCCAGGCCGATGAAGACCATGGAGGACAGGCCCGCCAGCGCGAAGGCGGTGAAGCCCCAGTCGCCCTTGTTCGCGGCGAGCAACTGTCCGCCGAGCCACGGTCCGAAGACGGCGCCGAAGCGGCCCATGCCGGAGGTCCAGCCGACGGCGGTGGCGCGACTCTGCGGCGCCGAGCGGATGGAGACGGTCGCGTAGATCATGGTCTGGGCGCTGTTGAGGAAGACGCCGGTGAGGAAGACGACCGTGAAGGTCAGCGCGAGCGGCATGCGGACGCTGAGCAGGAAGACGCCGACGGCGGTCAGCGCGAACCAGATCGCCGAGATGCGCGGGGCGCCGAACCGGTCGGCGGCCCGTCCCGCGATCAGCATGCCGACGATGCCGCCGAGGTTGAACAGGACGACGAAGGTGAGGGCGGAGCCGAGTTCGTAGCCCTCGCCGCGCATCAGGGTGGGCAGCCAGGTGGCGACGCCGTAGACGAGGAGCAGACCGCCGAAGGACGCGATCCAGTAGAGCAGGGTCTGGATCCACTCGCCGCCGCGGAAGAGGTGGGCCAGGGAGGCCCAGCGGGAGGGGGCGGGGGCGCCGTCGTCCGGCTTCGCCGGGGGGAGTTCGACGGCGTAGCGGCGCGCCAGTGCGTGCGCCTCCTCGGTGCGGCCCTTGGCGAGCAGGAAGCCGAGCGATTCGGGCAGGAACTTCGCGAGCACCGGCACGAAGAGCAGCGGGGCGACGCAGACCCAGAAGGCGGCGCGCCAGCCGAGCGGCTCGACGACCCACAGGGCCACATATGCGGAGAGGATGCCGCCGGTGTGGTGGGCCGTCATCAGCAGGCCGATGGTGAGGGCGCCGCGGCCGCGCGGGGCGTAGTCGGAGACCATGCTGATCGCGGTGGGCAGCAGGCCGCCGAGGCCGATGCCGGCCAGGGTGCGGCCGAGGCCGAACACCGCGATGCCGTTCGCTATCGCGCACAGGCCCGAGGCCAGCGAGAAGAGGGCGACGCAGCCGACCATCAGCTTCTTGCGGCCGATCCGGTCGGCGACCGTGCCCGCGGTGAGGGCGCCGATCAGCATGCCGAAGGTGGCGTAGCTGCCGAGGTCTCCGGCCTGGTCCGGGGTGATGCCGAGGGCCCGCTCCGCCAGCATGTGGGGCAGCACCGAGCCGTAGATGAACATGTCGAGGCCGTCGAAGAGGACGGCCAGCCAGCACAGGGCCACGACCAGGAGGGCGAGTCTGCCTACGCGAGCGGTCGAGGAGGGTGAGGAGGGCATCGTTGGTCTACCTCTCGTGTGGAGTGTGTTCCCTCAGGCGGTCGGCGGTGTCCCGTGCGTGTGGAAGGACTCGATGGTCTTGAGCCCCCAGGCCTGGCCCTTGGCGCGCTCCGCCTCGGTCCAGGTGATCAGCGGCCAGTCGGGGGCCAGGACCAGGCGGGTGAGCGGGTTGCACAGTTCGACGCGGTTGCCGCCGGGCTCGTAGACGTAGAGGAAGAACGTCTGCTGGATGGCGTGCTTGTGCGGGCCCGTCTCGATGAACACGCCGGTGTCGATGGCGAGATCGGCGGCGCGCAGGATGTCCTCGCGGGTGTCGGTGGCGAAGGCGATGTGGTGCAGGCGCCCCTTCGAGCCGGTCCAGTCCTCGGTGTAGACGACGTCGTAGGACTTGTCGGTGAAGGTGAGCCAGCGGGCCGCGATCCGGCCGGAGTCGAGGCGGATCTGTTCGGTCGGCCGGGCGCCGAGGACGCGTTGCTGGAACTCGGCGTTCGCGAGCACGTCGGCGGCGAGGAAGTTGACGTGGTCGAGCCGTCGTACGCCGACTCCGTGGCCGGGCTTGGCCTGGGGCTGGTTCTTCAGCGCGGGCTTCAGCTCGTCGGGGGCCCGGTAGTGCTCGCTCTCCCAGTACAGGGCGTGTTCGTGGCCGTCCGGGTCGGTGGTGACGTAGAGCTTGCCGAGGCCGGGTTCGTCCTCGGTCCAGTGGCCGGTGCCGCCGGCCTCCTCGATCGCCCGGACGCGGCGGTGCAGCGCCTCCTCGCCGGCGGTGCGCAGGGCGAGCCGGCCGAGGCCCGGCCGGTCGCGGGCGGTGAGGACGAGGCTGTGGTGCTCGTAGTCGTCGTAGGTCCGCAGGAAGACCGTGCCGCCGTCCTGGCCGCTGACGGTGAGGCCCAGGTAGTCGGTGCAGAAGGCGACGCTGGCGTCCAGGTCGGGGGTGAAGAGCTGGGTGTGGCCGATGTGGGCGATGTCGCCCAGGGGTGGGGTCGTCATCGGGAGTCCTTGAGGGGGTGAGCGGGGGCGGGGAACACCGTGCCGTCGAAGATCTTGCGGGCGGTGCGCACCACGGCCGTACGGCGGGCCACGGGCCTGCCCGCGGTGTCGGTGCCGATCGCGCACTCGATGTCCAGGAAGCCGGTGGGGTGTTCGAGGCGCACCCGGTCGGTTCCGGCGGGCAGGTGGGCGAGGTCGGCGCCGACGCCGCCCTCGACGCGCAGTCCGGCGGCGACACCGGCCGCGCCGAGCACGCCGATCGAGGGGTGGCAGCGTACGGGGATGAAGGTGCGGGTGGTGACCGCGCCGCCGTCGCGGGGCGGGGCCAGCAGGGTCAGTTTGGGCACGGTCGCATCCGTCACGTCGCCGAGCCCCATGAGCCGGCCCGTCTTCAGCCGGATCGCGTGCAGCCGGTCGGTGAGGGCGGTGTTCTCCTCCAGGTCGGAGGGGGTCTCGTAGCCGGTGACGTCGAGGGCGGTGGCTGCCATCAGCACGGTCGGCATGCCGTTGTCCACGCAGGTGACGCGGACGCCGTCGATGTCTTCCCGGGTGTTGCCGGTGGGGAGCAACACGCCGTCGCCGGGCGGGAATTCGAGGGTCACGGGGGCGGCGGTGCCGGGGACTCCGGCGATCTCGGTGTCCCCCGTGTAGTCCATCCGGCCGCCCGGGGTGGCGAAGGACGCCGTCGCGAGGGCGCCCGAGTTGACCATGCGGATCCGGACGACGGTCCGCTCCTCCCCCGCCGGGACCAGCCCGCGTTCCACGGCGAACGGGCCGACACCGGCCAGGATGTTGCCGCAGTTCTGGCGATCACTCACCTCAGGCCGGTCGACGGCCACTTGGAGGAACAGGTAGTCGATGTCGGCGCGCGGGTCGGTGGAGGGCGACACCACGGCGACCTTGCTGGTGAGGGGGTGCCCACCGCCCAGGCCGTCGATCTGGCGTGCGTCGGGGCCGCCCATGAGGCGGAGCAGGAGCGCGTCGCGCGCGTCCGGGGCAGCGGGCAGGTCCTCGGCGAGGAAGTAGGCGCCCTTGGAGGTGCCGCCGCGCATCACCATGCAGCGCACGGTCACGGCCGCTCCCCGGACCGCAGATGGTCCTCGTAGGACGTGTACGTCACGCCGAGCCGCACGAGTTGCTCGCGCAACCCGTAGCGGTCCAGGCCCAGTTGGCCGTCGAGGAAGGCGGCGCGGGTGGCGGCCTCCTTACGCTCGCGGGCCTCGGAGGCCTTGGCCGTGTGCCGGGCCCGCTCGCGGGGGACGACCACGACACCGTCGTCGTCGGCGAGGATCACATCGCCGGGGCGGATCACCTGGCCGCCGATCACGACCGGTACGTTGACCGATCCGCCGGTGGCCTTGACGGTGCCCTGGGCGGACACGGCGGCGGCCCAGGCGGGGAAGCCCAGGGCGCGCAGTTCGGCGGTGTCGCGGACGCCGGCGTTGATGACCAGGCCGCGCACGCCCCGCCGCCCGAGCGCGGTGGCGAACAGTTCGCCGAACATGCCGTCGGTGGAGGGCGAGGTGGTGGTCACCACCAGGACGTCGCCCGGGCCGCACTGCTCCACGGCGGCATGGATCATGAGGTTGTCGCCGGGCCAGCTGAGCACCGTGACGGCGGTGCCCGCGATCCGGGTGTCCCGCTGGACGGGGCGCAGGCCCGGGCCGAGCAGTCCGGTACGGCCCATGGCCTCGTGGACGGTGGCGACGCCGTACCCGGCGAGGGCCTCGACGTCCTCGGGGTGTGCCTTCGGCGGGCCGGTGACGATGACGCCGCTCATGCCAGCTCCTTCGCGATCTGCGGGAAGGGGCGCATATAGGCCTCGGCCAGGGTCTTGTGCGGCAGGCCCAGGTTGGGGCCCGCGTTGCGCTTGAGCTGGACGCCGCGGCGGACGGCGAGGTCGGTGTAGTAGTCCCACAGGTGCCGCTGGGCGGCGAGGCACTCCATGGCCTCGCGCTTGGTCTCCCAGACCTCGGTGATGTCGAGCAGCACCTCGGGCCGGAAGCCGCTCATCTCGGGCTGGTGCGGTTCGAAGCAGAAGACCGGCGGGGCGCCGATGATGTCGCCTTCGCCCGGGTAGCCGATGGCCTGGGCGAGGATCCTGGCCTCCAGGGCCATGCGGTGGGCGGCCGGGTGGTCGCCGTTGTACGGGTCGTCCGCCGGGTGGGTGAGCACGACATCGGGCTGGATGTCCCGGTAGAGCGCGACGAGCCGGTCGGTCAGCTCGGGGGTGACGAGGAGCGGGTAGTCGCCTGCGTCGAAGAAGCGGACCTCGGCACCGAGGACGGCGGCGGCCCGCTCGGCCTCCTCGCGGCGCAGCGCCTTGATCTCCTCCAGCTTCCTCCCCTCGCGCCACGCCTTGGCGGACTCGCCGCGCTCGCCGAAGGTCAGGCACGCGATGGTGACCTGCTCGCCCCGGGAGGCGGCCAGGGCGATGGCGCCGCCCGCCCGCCACACGAAGTCGCCCGCGTGCGCGGTGACGACGAGGGTGGACCGTGGTGGGGAGGTGGCGGGCGCGTTGCCGTGGGTCATGCTGGTGTCTCCTCGTTGGACAGGTGCGCGCCCGCCTCACGCGTGGGTCAGTCGCGCAACGCCTCGATCACACTGCCGAGGTGGGCGCGGACGGCCGCCTCGGCCGCCTGCGGGTCCCTGGCCCTGATCGTCTCGATCATGGCCAGGTGCTCGTTCAGGGATTGCTGGGGGCGTCCCGGCCGTAGCGCCAACTGGAAGCGGTGGCGCACCAGTTGGGCATTGAGTCGCTCCAGCAGTTCCACGGCCGTCCGCTGGCCGGAGAACTCCCGGACGCGGGCATGCAGTTCGTGGTTGAGCTCCGAGTAGGTGACCGGCTCTCCGTCGGCCACCGCCTTGGTCATCGCCGTGCCGAGGGCGGTCAGTTCGGCCAGTTGCTCATCGCTCGCCGCCACGGCCGCCTTCGCCGCGCACAGCCCTTCCAGGGCCATGCGGCACTCGGTGATGGCGACCGCTTCCTCCACGGTCACGACCCGCACCCGCGAGCCGCGGTTGCGGATCCGCTCGACCAGTCCCTGGGCCTCCAGATCGATCAGTGCCGCGCGGATGCTGGCCCTCGTCACACCGAACTGCTCGGCGAGTTCGTTCTCCACCAGCCGCTGGGCCGGTGCCATCTCGCCGTGCAGGATCGCCTGCCGCAGCTGCGCGAGCGCGTGCTGCTTGGCCTGCTCTCCGGTGCTCGGACGGGCTTGAGTCGGCATGCGTTGCCCTCCCTGAGTGAGTGCCTGTCGAACGTAAATCTAGCCCGACATAATTGTCAACAATTTCGTCGGCATCTCGTCGCGCATCTATGCGTGGGGGTCCGGCGCCGCTCCCCCGCCCGGCGCCGCTAGGGTCGGCCGCATGACGCACAGCTTCGTACTCCACATCCCCGACGCCGAGCTCGAACCCGAGCCGCTGGCTCCCGAGCAGATCGTCTCCGGGACGCCCGAGGTGACCGGGAAGGTGGTCTGGGAGTCGGAGGACGGCCGTCAGGTGCGGGGGATCTGGCAGATCACGCCCGGCGTGGTCACCGACACCGAGGCCGACGAACTGTTCGTGGTGGTCAGCGGCTCGGCGACGATCGAGTTCGAGGGCGGTCCGACGCTCACGGTCGGCCCCGGCGACATGGCCGTCCTGCGCGAGGGCGACCGTACGACGTGGACGGTGCACAAGACGCTGCGCAAGGCGTACGCGATCAACCTCTGACCGGGAGGTACCGGTTCAGCTCGCGTGCGGAGGCGCCGTCGACCCCCGGACCTCCAGCGTCGGCGTCGCCAGGTGCAGGCGCCCCTCTCCCCCGGGCCGTTCGAAGCGGTCGAGGAGGAAGCGGGCGGCGCGGCGGCCGACCTCGTGGCCGGCGTTGTCGACGGTGGTGAGCCACAGATGGCGCAGCCGGGAGATGCTCGTGTTGTCGTAGCCGACGAGGGACACGTCGCGCGGGACGCGCAGGCCCAGTTCCTCCGCCGCCGAGAGGGCGCCGACGCAGGTGATGTCGTTGACGGCGAAGACGGCCGTGGGCCGCTCGGCGCGGTTGAGGAGGCGGACGGCGGCGCGGTAGCCGCCCTCCTCGGTCATGTCGCCGGTCTCGACGAGGGCCCCGTCCGCCAGGCCGTGCTCCCGCATCGTCGCCTCGAAGCTGCGGCGGCGCAGTTCGCCGACGGCTCCGTAACCGGCCAGGTGTGCGATGCGGCGGTGGCCGAGGCCGATGAGGTGCTCGGTGACCAGCCGGGCGCCCTTCTCGTCGTCGCCCGCGACCTGGTCCACCCCGGGCGGCACCGGCTCGCGGGCGCCCGCCAGGACGACCGGCATGCGCGCGGCGACCGCGCCGAGGGCCGCCGGGTCGGGCAGGGTGCCGACCACGACCAGCCCGTCGACGCGCAGGTCCAGCAGCGGGTCGGCCGGGTCCTGGCCGGTGCGGCGGTTCAGGCGCGCGTCGGCCAGCAGCATGTGCAGGCCGTGGGCGTGCAGCAGGGAGTTCAGGCCGTCGAGGAGGTCGACGAACCAGGGATTGCGCAGGTCGTTGAGGAGGACACCGACCGTGCGGGTGCGCTGTTCGCTGAGACTGCGGGCGGCGGCGTTGGGCCGGTAGCCGAGTTCCCGGGCGACCCGGAGCACGGCGTCCCGCTTCTCGGGGCGCACCTGGTCGGAGCCGCGCAGCACCAGGGAGACCAGCGACTTGGAGACGCCGGCCCGTTCGGCCACGTCGCGGATCGTCGGCGGTCTCATGGATGGACCGTTCCATGAGGGTCCGGCGCTTGTCAAAGGCTTGACAGCCACGGGAAACCGCGCTCAGGGTGGGCTGGACAGGTTCTGGAACGGTCCAAAGAGGGGCTCTCATGGTGGACACGCTCGGCGTCGCCGTCATCGGATTCGGCTGGATGGGGCGGGTGCACACCCAGGCGTACGCGCGCGTGCGGCACCACTTTCCGCGGTTGCCCCTCGTCCCGGAGCTGGTGACGGTCGCCGAGGAGGTGCCGGGCCGGGCGGAGGAGGCCGCCGCGCAGTTCGGGTTCGCCTCGACGACGCGTGACTGGCGCGAGGTGGCCGCCGACCCCCGGGTGAAGGCGGTCAGCATCACCGCGCCCAACTTCCTGCACCGCGAGATCGGCGTCGCCATGGCCGAGGCGGGCAAGCACATCTGGATCGAGAAGCCGGTGGGTCTGACCGCCGAGGACGCCGGCGCGGTGGCGGACGCGGTGGCGAAGGCGGGCGTGCAGGGCACCGTCGGCTTCAACTACCGCAACGCGCCCGCCGTGGAGGCGGCCCGCGAGCTGATCGCCTCCGGGGAGATCGGCACGGTCACGCATGTCCGCATCCGGCTGTTCAGCGACTACGCGGCTCATCCCGAGGGTGCGCTGACCTGGCGGTACGAGCGGGAGCGGGGCGGCAGCGGGGTGCTGGGCGACCTGGCCTCGCACGGCGTCGACCTGGCCCGGCATCTGCTCGGCGACATCACCTCCCTCACCGCCGACACGGCGATCTTCCTGCCCGAGCGGGCCCGCCCGACCGGCGCCACGGCGGGCCACAGCCGCGCCTCCGGCGGGGAGATCGGCCCCGTCGAGAACGAGGACTACGTGAGCTGCCTGCTGCGCTTCGCCTCCGGGGCCCGCGGTGTGCTGGAGGCCTGCCGGGTCTCGGTCGGCGAGCAGAACAACTACGGCTTCGAGGTGCACGGCACGAAGGGCGCGGTGTTCTGGGACTTCCGCCGTATGAACGAACTGGGCGTCAGCCGCGGCACGACGTACCAGGACCAGTCCGTCACCACGGTGTACGTCGGCCCGGGCCACGGCGAGTTCGCCGCGTTCCAACCCGGTGCGGCGAACTCGATGGGTTACGACGACCTGAAGGTCATCGAGGCGTACCGCTTCCTCCGGTCGGTCGCCGAGGGCACCCCGCACGGGGCGACGCTCACGGACGCCGTGCACAGCGCCGCCGCGCTGGACGCGATGGCGCGATCGGCGGCCGGTGGTGCGTGGGCGGACGTGGCCGGGCGGGCCTGACGCCGTACCGTCAGCGCGGGCTCTGCAGCCGTCGGCCCAGGAAGACCTTCGCCGGGACGAGGACGAGCCACAGCCACATGATCCTGGGACCGGCCACCAGGGCCAGCGGGACGGTGGCGAGGAAGACCACCACCGTCGTCGCGCTGTCGAGCAGGTAGAGCCCGGTCCCCGCCTCGGAGGGCGTGCCGTGGCGCAGCCAGGGGCGCTTCGCCAGGACGGCGGCCACCGTGAGATGGCAGGCGCCGAGCGCGGCGACCGCGGCCGCGTAGACGGCGACCGACACGGACTGGGCGCCGTACTCGGCGAGCAGCCGGGTCGGGAAGGGCACGAGCGCCGCGACACCCAGGCCGACGATGGAGACGACGATGACCTGTCCGTCGATCTCGCGGACGTCCTGGAAGATCCGGCGATGGTCCCGCCAGAAGCTGCCCAGCACCACGACGCTCAGCGCGTAGGCGCCGAGGTCCGGCAGCAGCGCCCGCAGGGACTCGCGATACGCGGCGGGTTCGAGATCCCGGGGCACGTTGAGATCCAGGACGAGCAGGGTGATGGCGATGGCGAACACACCGTCGACCAGGGTCACCAACCGCTCGGGCCCGCCGTCCGGGCGCGATGTCCACATGGGCACGACGGTAAGGCACCCCGCCTCACACACCCGGGGCCTGCGGCGGCATGTTGTACGGCGTCACCACCTGGATCGCGGACGGCGGCGTCACTCCCGCCGGCGGCAGCGCGTCGTGCGCCCGCATGACGGTGTGGCAGGCCTCGCGTACGTCCTGGCGCAGGTCGTGGTGGAGCACGGCGGACAGGCGGTGCTCGCGCAGCAGCCGGGTGTTGTCCTGGTCGAGGTCGTGCGCCACGAACACGGCGCACTCGCGGCCGAGGTCCTCGAACGCCCTGAGCGTGGCGATGTTGCCGCCGCCGATCGAGTACACCGCGCGGATGTCCGGGTCGCGTTCCAGCGCGGCCCGGACGAGGTCGTACTGGGTGGCGTCGAGGCCCTGCCCCTCGGCGATCTCGACGAGCGTGCGCTCGGGGTGCCGAGCACGCATCACCCCTCGGAAGCCCATCTCGCGCTCCTCCTCGTTGCGGAAGAAGCCGCTGCTGAGGCTGGTGAGGATGTTGCCCGGCCGGTCGCCGAGCCACTGTCCCGTCAGATACGCGGCCGTCGCCCCGGCGGCCCGGTCGTCGATGCCGACATAGGCGCGTCGGGCGCTGGCGGGCAGGTCCGTCACCAGGGTCACGACCGGGATGCCGGCGGCTTCGAGCCGGCCGACGGCGGCGGTGATCTCCGGGACGTCCGGGGCCTTGAGGATGACGCCCTGCGAGCCGCGCCGGGCGATCCGGTCCAGGGTGCGCACCAGTTCCCCGACCGGGCCGGTCTCACGGAAGTGGAAGCGGGAGCGCAGCACCGCCGGGTGCAGGGACGGCAGCTCGGCCTCCAGGGCGGCGCGGATCGCCGTGGTGAAGCGCTCGGGCGCCTGCATCACGATGTCGACCATGAACGTCCGGCCGACGAGCCGGACCTGGGTGCGCTGCCGGTCCAGGTCGGCTATCGCCCGGCGCACCTCCCGCGCGGTGCTCTCCCGCACCCCGCCCCGGCCGTTGAGCACCCGGTCGACGGTCGCCTCGCTCAGTCCCGCCTGGCGGGCGATCTCCCGGATCGGGAAGGGGTGGCCCATGCGCCGGCTCCTTGAGGGGTTTTTGATGGCTGCCTGCTGGTTGTTCGAGGGGTTTGTAATGACAAGAATGACAGGGCTGCGTCGCTCCGTGACCCCGAAGGGACGACGATGTCCTTCACTTCCGTACACCACCGTGCCTGGCTGTCCGAGCAGGACTGCGATCTCGACGCGTTCCGCGCGCTGGTCGAGCAGGACACCGACCCCGCCGACTATCCGCACGCCTCCGCCGTGGAGCGGAACGTGCCGGTCTACGACACCGGGCTGCTGGAGGGCGACCGGGTGGTCCAGGCCGAGCTGGTGCGGGCGCTCGCCGACGGGCCCGGCATCGTCGTCTTCCGCGGGGCGTTTCCCGACCCGGACGTCGTGGACCGGGCCACCGCCGTGTTCGAGGCGCTGATCGCCGAGCAGCGCGCCTCGGGCGCGACCGCCGGTGACCATTTCGCGAAGCCGGGCGCCAACGACCGGGTGTGGAACGCGCTGGAGAAGGCGGCCCTGTACGACGCGGAGGCCTTCGCCGACTACTACGCCAACGAGGTGCTGGCGCTGGTCGCCACGGCCTGGCTGGGCCCCGGCTACCAGGTCACCTCGCAGCTCAACGTGGTCAACCCGGGCGGCGCCGCGCAGAGCGCGCACCGCGACTACCACCTGGGCTTCCTGTCGAACGAGGTCGCCGCCGCCTACCCCGCGCACGTGCACCGCCTCTCCCCCGTGCTGACCCTCCAGGGCGCGGTCGCGCACTGCGACATGCCGGTGGAGTCCGGGCCGACGATGTATCTGCCGCACTCGCAGAAGTACGAGCCCGGCTATCTCGCCTGGCGGCTCCCGCCGTTCCGGGCGTACTTCGAGGCGCACCAAGTGCAGTTGCCGCTCGCGAAGGGCGACGCGGTGTTCTTCAACCCGGCCCTCTTCCACGCCGCCGGCACCAACCGCTCGGCGGACATCCGGCGCATGGCCAACCTGCTGCAGGTGTCGTCCGCGTTCGGGCGCGCGATGGAGACGGTGGACCGGGAAGCCGTGGCGAACGCGGTGTACCCGGTGCTGCTGCGGCGGGAGGCCGAAGGCCGGGACCAGGCGTGGCTGGAGAGGGTGATCGCGGCGAGCGCCGAGGGCTACCCCTTCCCCACCAACCTCGACAGCGACCCACCGCTCGACGGTCTGGCCCCGCCCTCGCAGGCGGATCTCCTGCGGCGGGCGCTGCGCGAGAAGTGGACGCCGCGGGCGCTGCGGGCGCGGCTGCGGGCCGGCACCGAACGACGAGAGAGCTGAGGACTTCGTGGGACTTCTCGACAACAAGGTCGTCCTGGTCAACGGCGGCAGCCAGGGCGTCGGCGCCGCCGTCGCGCGGGCCGCCGTCCGCGAGGGGGCGGTCGTGGCCGTCACCGGGCGGCGCCCCGAGCCCGGCGAGGCCTTGGTGGAGGAGCTGATCGCCGCGGGCGGCAAGGCCCTGTACGTCCGGGCCGACCTGTCGGACGCCGAGCAGGCGAAGGACTCCGTGGCCCGGGTCGTCCAGGCGTACGGCCGTGTCGACTGCCTGGTGAACTCCGCCGGGCTGACCTCGCGCGGGACGCTGCTGGACACCACGCCCGAGCTGTTCGACCAGCACATCGGGATCAACCTCAAGGGGCCGTTCTTCGCCATGCAGGCGGCGGTCGCCGACATGGTCGCGCGGAAGGCGCCCGGCACGGTCGTCAACATCATCACGTCGTCGGCGCACGGCGGGCAGCCGTTCCTCGCGCCGTACGTCGCCGCGAAGGCGGGGCTGATCGGGCTGACCCGCAACGCCGCGCACGCGCACCGGTGGGACCGGGTCCGGATCAACGGGCTGAACATCGGCTGGACGGCGACGGAGGGCGAGGACGCCACGCAGAAGGCCTTCCACGGGGCCGGGGACGACTGGCGTGACCAGGCCGCCGCGAAGCTGCCGATGGGCAAGCTGGGGCAGCCGGACGAGATCGCCGACTTCGTGGTCCTCCTGCTGTCGGACCGGTCCGGGGTGGTCACCGGGTCGATCATCGATTGGGATCAGAACGTCCTCGGCGGACTCGACTGAGGAACACAGCGCGCAGCACCACCCCCTGTTGACACCAAGGAGCAATACCCATGCGTATCGGAATCCTCGGCCTCGGCCGTATCGGCGCCTTTCACGCCGAGACCCTGTCCGGGCTCGACGCCGTCGAGTCGCTCGTCGTCACCGACCCGTTCGCGGGTGCCGCCAAGGCCGCGGCCGAGCGGTTCGGTGCCGAGGTCGTGGACTCGCCCGAGGCCCTGCTGGCCGCCGGCGTGGACGGCATCGTCGTCGCGGCGGCGACCGACGCCCACCCGGCGCTGATCCTGGCCGGGGTCGAGGCCGGTGTCCCCGTCTTCTGCGAGAAGCCCGTCGCCAAGACGATGAGCGAGGGCGTCGAGGTGCTCAAGGCCGTACAGGGCCGGGACGTGCCGATCCAGATCGGCTACAACCGCCGTTTCGACGCCGGGTTCGTCGCCGCGCGGGCCGCGGTCCAGGCCGGTGAGCTGGGCACACTGCACACCGTGCGGTCGACCACGCTGGACCCGGCGCCGCCGCCGGCCGCGTACATCGCCGCCTCCGGCGGCATCTTCCGCGACTGCTCGGTGCACGACTTCGACATCATCCGCTGGGTGACCGGCCGTGAGGTGACGGAGGTGTACGCCGTCGGCGGCAACCGCGGCGCCGACTTCATCAAGGAGGCCGGTGACGCCGACACCACCGGCGCGATCCTCACCCTCGACGACGGCACCATCGCGGTGGTCTCCAACTCCCGCCACAACGCCCGTGGTTACGACGTCCGCATGGAGATCCACGGCTTCACCGACTCCATCGCCGTCGGCCTGGAGGACAAGCTCCCGCTGCGCTCGGTCGAGCCGGGCGTGACCTTCCCCGCGGGCACCCCGCACGACTTCTTCATGGACCGCTTCACCGAGGCCTACCGCGCCGAACTGACCGCGTTCACCGAGGTCGTCGCCGGCACCCGCCCCTCCCCCTGCACGATCGAGGACGCTCTGGAGGCGGGCTGGATCGCCGACGCGTGCACCCTGTCGCTGCACGAGCACCGTCCCGTGACGATCGAGGAGGTACGGGCGCTCTGACGTTCCGCTGCGGGAGGCGGGCCCTGGCACCCGCGGGCTCAGGGAGCGCGCCAGACGTTGGCGAACGCCTCGTCCTCGATGGCCCGTCGACGGCGGACGGCGCCCAGTTCCGCCACGGCGTCGGCCACGGCGGTGAGCACGGCCTGGGCGGCGTCGTCGGGCACCGGGAGGTCCTCGGGCACCTCGTCGCGCGCTCCGACGGCCGCCGCGAGTGTGGCGAGCACCGGTTCGTCGGTCGCCCGGCGGTGCCGGGCGCGCTCCCGGGCGGGGGACTCGACCGGCGTCGGCAAGGTGCCTCGGAAGCGGATCCAGGAGGCCCGCGGCCGTGCGAGGAGCCCCTCTTCCTCGAGGGCGGTCAGGTACTCCTGGGCCAGTCCGCGGCCCCTGCGCCACAGCCAGTCCTCGACCGGCTCGTACGGCTCCTCACACACCAGTGCCGTCGCCGCCCGCTCCAGCAGAGGGTCGTCGAGGGGCGGCGCGGGGCGGGACACGATGCGGTCGCCGTCCAGCGTCACCACCTCGGCACCGAGCAAGTCGATCACCTCGGCCCCGGCCAGCCCGAGCGACAGTTCACCCTGCGTCACCGGCGGGTCGGCGGCCGTGTCCATCGCCACGATCATCAGGTCACGTGCTGTACCCATCACCGCTCCCCTCGGAGGCACTGATCACGCTACGCCGCGACCGCCCGCGGGGCGACCAGGATCCGTATGCCGCGAGGCCACTACGAGGAGGAATGACAGGCATGAGCGAACCGGACCGGGAACCCCTGCGCATAGGACTGCTGGGAGCCGCGCGGATCACCGAACGCTCCCTGATCGACCCGGCCCGGGCGACCGGCCACCGCCTCGTCGCGGTGGCCGCCCGCGACCGCGCCCGCGCCGAGGCATTCGCCTCCGAGCACGGTGTGGAGCGGGTGGCGGGGTCGTACGCCGAGCTGGTGGCCGATCCCGAGATCGACGTCGTCTACAACCCGCTCGCCAACGGCCTGCACGGCCCGTGGAACCTGGCCGCCCTCGCGGCGGGCAAGCACGTCCTGTCGGAGAAGCCCTCGGCGAGCAACACGGCAGAGGCGGCGGAGGTACGGCAGGCCGCCCACAAGGCCGGGACGGTCTTCATGGAGGCCTTCCACTACCTCTTCCACCCGGTCACCCGCCGCCTGCACGAGCTGCTGGACTCGGGCGAACTCGGCGAGCTGCGGCACGCCGAGGCCATGGTCGCCATCGCCGCCCCGCCGGACACCGACCCCCGCTGGTCGCTGCCGCTGGCCGGCGGTGCCCTGATGGACCTGGGCTGCTACAGCCTGCACGCGCTGCGGATGCTGGCCCCCTGGGCGGGCGGCGCACCGCGCCTGGCCGGGGCCCGGGGCGGGGAGCGGGCGGGCGCGCCCGGGGTCGACGAGTGGCTGGACGCCGATCTGGAGTTCCCCGGGGGCGCGACGGGCTCCGCCCGCTGTCACATGGCGTACGACGGGCTGGAGATGAGCATCCGGATCGTCGGCTCCCGGGGCGAGGCGACGGCCCCGAACTTCGTGCTGCCCCAGCGGGACGACCGGATCGTGGTCCGCACCCCGCAGGGCGAGCGTACGGAACGGCTCGGGACGCGCTCGTCGTACACGTACCAGCTGGAGGCGTTCGCCGCCCGGGTGCGCGACGGTGCTCCGCTGCCGCTGGACGCGGACGACGCGGTGACGACCATGGAGCTGATCGACGCCGCTTACCGTGCGGCCGGGTTCGAGCCCCGGCCTCGGACCCGGGTGTGACCGGGCCCGGGCCCGGTCACACGTAGAGCTCGGGTCTCTCCACCAATTCGACCTCCACCCGCCCCCCGTCCTCCAGCGCCCGTACCCCCGCCTCGCACACCGCCGCGGCCGCGTAACCGTCCCAGACGCTCGGGCCGGTGACCTCGCCGCGGCGGGTGGCGTCGGCCCAGGCCTGGATCTCGTGGTCGTAGGCCGTTTCGAAGCGTTCGGTGAAGTCCTGGGCGATGGTGCCGCCCCAGCGGCCGGCCATGTTGGTGACCAGGGCGTGGCCGTCGCCGATGCGGGCGGTGCCGCGTTCGCAGACCACCTCGGCCTGGACCTGGTAGCCGAAGCCGCAGTTGACGAAGATCTCCACGTCGGAGAGGGCGCCGCCGTCCGTCTCGAAGACGACGAACTGCGGGTCGCGCAGTCCGTCGGGGGCGTTGTCGGAGGAGGTGGGGCGCAGCACCGTGACGGCCGTGATCTCGTGGCCGAGCAGCCAGCGCGTCGCGTCGGCCTCGTGGGCGACGGAGTCGGTGATGAGCATGGTGCTGGTGAAGAAGGGCGGGCTGGCCGCGTTGCGGTGCCGGTTGTGCACCATCAGCGGGCGGCCCAGCTGACCGGTCGCCAGCAGGGCCTTCAGCTTCGCGTACTCGGGGTCGTAGCGGCGCATGAAGCCGACCTGGACCCGGCGGTGGCCGAGGCGCGTTTCGGCTTCGAGGACGCGCAGGGCGGAGGCCGCGTCGGGGGTGAGGGGCTTCTCGCACAGGACGGGCAGATCGTGCTCGAAGGCGGCGAGGAGGGTGGCCTCGTGGGCGGGGCCCGGTGAGGCGATCAGGACGGCGTCGACGTCGGCCGCCGCCATCGCGGCGGCCGGGTCCGTGTAGGCGGTGCAGCCGTCGACGCGGGCGGCGACGGCTTTCGCGCGTTCCGCGTCGACGTCCACGACGGCTGTCACCCGTGCTCCGCTGGTGACTTCGTGGAGGCGGCGCACATGGTCGGCGCCCATCCTTCCGGTACCGATGACCGCGACTCCGAGGGTGGTGGCGCGCTCAGTCATGGCCGTCCTTTCGGGTCGTCAGGCGCCGCAGGACCTCAGGAACTTGCGGGTGCGCACCGCGATCGGCAGCGGCTTGTCCGGCTCGCAGGGGTACATGTCCTGCTCGACGATGGCGAAGAGGTCCACGCCGAGCTTCTGCGCGGCCGTCAGGACCGGGCCCAGCTCGGGGACGCCGGCGGGCGGTTCGCACATCACGCCGCGCTGCACGGCGGGACCGAACGGGACCTCGTTCTTGACGACGTCGGCGAGGATGTCCGGGTCGACCTGCTTGAGGTGGAGGTAGCCGATGCGCTCGCCGTACGTCTCGATCAGCTTGACGCTGTCGCCGCCGCAGTAGGCGTAGTGCCCGGTGTCCAGGCAGAGGTTGACCACGTCGGAGTCGGTCGAGTCGAGGAACTGCTCGACGTGCTCCTCGGTGTCGATGTGGGTGTCGGCGTGCGGGTGGACGACGATGTCCAGGCCGTACTTGTCCTTCACCTCACGGCCGAGGCGCTCCATGCCCGTGGTGAGGTTGCGCCACTGCTCGGTGGTGAGCTCCGGCGCCTCCAGGATCTCGGCGGTCTTGTCGTCCCGCCAGAAGGAGGGGATGACGACGAGGTGCTTTGCGTCCATCGCCTGGGTGAGCGCGGCGACGTTGCTGACCTGCTCCCAGGTGGATTCCCACTCGGAGGGGCCGCGGTGCAGACCGCAGAAGATGGTGCCGGCGGAGACCTTGAGGTTCCGCTTGGTCACCTCGTCGGTGAGCCGGGCCGGGTCGGTCGGCAGGTAGCCGTACGGGCCGAGTTCGATCCACGAGTAGCCGGCTTCGGCGACCTCGTCGAGGAAGCGGACCCAGGGCACCTGATGGGGGTCGTCGGGGAACCAGACGCCCCAGGAGTCGGGGGCGGAGCCGACCCGGATGCGGTCGAGCGCGAGGGCCATGTCAGGACTTTCCTTCCGAAGACGAGGCTACGGGGGCGGTGAGTTCTCCCGCCTCGGGGAGCTCTTCGACGTCGACGCCGCGTACTTGCGCCAACTCGTGCTTGAGGGAGGCCAGTTCGGTACCGCCGGCCATGTGGTTGGTCAGCTCTTCGAGGCTGACCTCGCTGCGGGAGGCGGACAGTTCCATGGTGCCGAGGCGCAGCACGCTGAAGTGGTCGCCGACCATGTAGGCGTGGTGCGGGTTGTGGGTGATGAAGATGACGCCGAGGCCCTTCTCGCGGGCGGCGGCGATGTACTTCAGCACGACACCGGACTGCTTGACGCCGAGGGCGGCGGTCGGCTCGTCGAGGATCAGGACGCGGGCGCCGAAGTAGACGGCGCGGGCGATGGCCACGCACTGGCGCTGACCGCCGGAGAGCGTGCCGATGGGCTGCTCCATGTCGTCGAGGACGATGCCCATGTTGCGCAGTTCCTCGTCGGCGGTCTTCTTCATCGTGTCGATGTCGAGACGGCGCACGGGCCAGGGGCCCTTGGTGATCTCGGAGCCGAGGAAGAAGTTGCGCCAGACCGGCATCAGCGGGACGACGGCGAGGTCCTGGTACACCGTGGCGATGCCCTTGTCGAGGGCCTCGCGCGGGGTGGAGAAGCGCACGGGGGCGCCGTCGACGAGGAACTCGCCCTCGGTGTGCTGGTGCAGCCCGGAGATGATCTTGATGAGGGTGGACTTGCCGGCGCCGTTGTCGCCGAGGACGCAGGTCACCTGGCCGGGGTGGACGGTGAGGTCGACGCCGTGCAGGGCGCGGATGTTGCCGTAGGACTTGCCGGCGCCCTTGAGTTCGACGAGGGGAGCGTCCTTGGCGGCGGCCTCGTCGGTGGCGGTTGCTTCGCTGGTCATTGCGGTCACCTCCGGGTCGCCGTGCGCTGGACCCACAGATTGATGAGGACGGCGCCGAGGAGCATCACGCCGAGGAATGCCTTGAACCAGTCGGGGTTCCAGCCGGCGTAGACGATGCCCTGCTGCACCATGCCGAACATGAAGGCGCCGAAGACCGGGCCGATCGCGGAGCCGTAGCCACCGGTGAGCAGACAGCCGCCGATGACGGCGGCGGCGATGTAGATGAGCTCGATACCGACGCCCTCGCCGGACTGCACGGTGTTGAAGGAGAACAGCTGGTGCATGCCGACGAACCAGGCGCCGAAGCCGACCAGCATGAACAGCGAGATCTTGGTGAAGGTCACCGGGACGCCGACGGCCCGGGCGGAGTGCTTGTTGCCGCCGACCGCGAAGATCCAGTTGCCGTACTTGGTGCGCAGCAGGACCCAGGTGGCCAGGGCCGCGAAGACCAGCCACCACACCACGGTGATCTTGACGTTGACCCCGCCGACCTCGAAGGACGAGGCGAAGAGCTTCTGCGCCTGGGTGAAGCCGTCCATGTCGCTGATGTCGTCGGTGGCGACGTTCCCGGTGACCAGCTTGGTGACGGCGAGGTTCACGCCCTGGAGGATCAGGAAGGTGCCCAGGGTGACCAGGAAGCTCGGCAGGCCGGTCTTGACCAGCAGCCAGCCGTTGAACGCGCCGATCGCGAGCGACACGATCAGGGCGACGATCACGCCCACCCAGACGTTCAGGGTCAGCTGGTAGCTGAGCATCGACGCGGTCAGCGCCGAGGTGATCACGGCGACACCGGCCGACAGGTCGAACTCGCCGCCGATCATCAGCAGGGCCACGGGCAGGGCCATGATCCCGATGGTCGACGACTGGTAGAGGATGTTGGCCATCGAGCTGCCATCGCGCACCGGCGGCGCCGCGATCAGGAAGAACACGAGCACGGCGACGGCGCCGAGGAAGACGCCGACCTCGGGCCGGGCGAGCAGCCGCAGTGCCAGCGGGCGCTGTCGCGTCCGGCCGTCGGACTGCTTTCGGCCGGGAGCCGGCGGTGTGTCCACCGCCGGCGTGGCCTGCTGGGTCATGCTCATCACCGGTTGCCCTTCGCGGCGAACTCCCCGATCTTGTCGACGTTGGACTTGTCGACGAAGGCCGGACCGGTCAGCACGGGCTGCTCACCGCCACCGCTGTAGTTGCCGTTGTTCTTGTAGAGCCACAGACCGTCGACGGCCAGGTACCCCTGGAGGTAGGGCTGCTGGTCGACGGCGAACTGGATGTCGTCGCTCTTGATGGACTTGATGAGGTCCTTGTTGAGGTCGAAGGTGGCGACCTTCGCCTTGCTGCCGGCGTCGCCGATCGACTGCACGGCGGTCAGCGCGAAGGGGGCGCCGAGCGTGACGACGTAGTCGATGGACGGGTCCTGCTTGAGCTTGGCGGTGATCGTCGACTTCACGCCCGGCATGTCGGTGCCGTTGACGTTCTGGACGTCGAGCTTGCCGTCGAAGGTCTCCTCCACGCCGTCGCAGCGCTGGGTGAGACCCACGTTGCCCTGCTCCTGGACGACACAGAGGGCGTGCTTGGCGCCGACCTCGTTGAGCTTCTTGCCGAAGGCCTCGCCGGCGACGGACTCGTCCTGGCCGAAGAACTCCAGCATGTTGAGCTTCTTCCAGTCGCTCAGGCCGGAGTTGAGGCCGACGACGGGTATGCCGGACTTCTCGGCCTTGCCTATGACGCCCTTGAGCGCGTCCGGCTTGGCGAGGGTGACGGCGATGCCGTCGACCTTCTGGTCGATCGCGTTCTGGACCAGGTTGGCCTGGTTGCCCGCGTTCGGGTCGGCGGAGTAGACGAGCTTGATGTTGTCCTTGGCGGCCGCGGCCTCGGCGCCCTTGCGGACGGTGTCCCAGAAGGTGTCGCCGGGCGCCTGGTGGGTGACGAGGGCGACGGTCATGCGCGGCGTGGTCGCCTTGCCGGCGGAGGCGTTCGCTGCGCCTTCCTCGGCCTCCTTGCCCCCGGAACTGCTGGAGCAGCCGGCGAGAGTCAGGGCCGCTGCCGCGGCCACGGCGACGACGGGCGCGATTCTGCGGGAGCGGGGGTGAGAAGAGCGGTCCATCTTTCCTGGCACCTCACTGTGCTACTGCGGTGGAAAGGGGAGGGATCACGAAGGGATCCGTGGTCCCGGAGCCTTACGGAGTCCGGATCATGATGCCGCAAACAGACTGTGGCGATGCCACGGGATACAAGTCCCTGCCGCGCTCGCTGTCAATACTTTGTTAAGACATCATTTCACAAGCAGGTCCGAATGTAAGTACAAACTATTGACAGCGCTGCCCTCCGCGACCTACACCTGAGGGGCGGCAGGTCCCCTGAATCCACGCCCCCACCGTGTCAGGGCGTCCCGGGACCCGCATCCCCAGCTTCCCGAGGAGGTCGCGCATGGCCGGGCCGGCACAGTATTTCGACTTGATCACGATGGGGCGCATCGGAGTCGACCTCTATCCCCTGCAGACCGGCGTCCCCCTGGACCGTGTGGAGACGTTCGGGAAATTCCTGGGAGGTTCGGCGGCCAATGTGTCGGTCGCGGCGGCCCGCCTGGGACGCCGTACGGCGGTGATCACCCGCACCGGAGACGACCCCTTCGGCACCTACCTGCACGAGGAGCTGAAGTCCTTCGGCGTCGACGACCGCTGGGTCACCCCCGTCGAGGCCTACCCCACGCCGATCACGTTCTGCGAGATCTTCCCGCCGGACGACTTCCCGCTGTACTTCTACCGCCGCCCCAAGGCCCCGGACCTGGAGATCGGCACCGACGAGCTGGACTTCTTCGCGATCCGCGGGGCCCGCATCTTCTGGATCACCGGCACCGGCCTGAGCGAGGAGCCGAGCCGCTCCGCCACGCTCGCCGCCCTCAAGGCCCGCGACAAGTCCGGCATCACCGTCTTCGACCTCGACTGGCGGCCCATGTTCTGGCGCGACCCCGACGAGGCCCGCCCGTACTACCGCGAGGCCCTCAGCCACGCCACCGTCGCGGTCGGCAACCTCGACGAGTGCGAGATCGCCACCGGCGTACGCGAACCGCAGGCCTGCGCGGAGGCGCTGCTGGAGGCGGGCGTGGAGCTGGCCGTCGTCAAGCAGGGCCCCAAGGGCGTGCTCGCCGTGCACCGCGACGGCACCCGGGCCGAGGTGCCGCCGGTGCCGGTCGAGGTGGTCAACGGCCTGGGCGCGGGCGACGCCTTCGGCGGCTCGCTCTGCCACGGTCTGCTCGCCGGCTGGGACCTGGAGAAGATCATGCGCCACGCCAACGCCGCCGGCGCCCTCGTCGCCTCCCGCCTCGCCTGCTCCTCCGCGATGCCGACGGAGTCCGAGGTTTCCGGCCTCCTCGCCGAGGCGCCGGCGTCATCGCCGTCGCCGTCGCCGAGCACGAGTCTCTGAAACGGAGCCCGCATTGAACATCGGCATCCCCGACCTCACCACGGTCAGAGCCCGCAACCCCGAGGCGGCCGCCGAGGCGGCCGCCCGCCGGGTGCGCCGCCCGCTGATCGGCGACAGCGGCCGGCTGATGATCGTGGCCGCGGACCACCCGGCGCGCGGCGCCCTCGGGGTCGGCGACCGGCGCCTGGCCATGGCCAACCGCGCCGATCTGCTGGAGCGGCTGTGTGTCGCACTGTCGAGGCCCGGTGTCGACGGGGTGCTCGCCACCGCCGACATCCTGGAGGACCTGCTCCTGCTCGGGGTGCTGGAGAACAAGGTCGTCATGGGCTCGATGAACCGCGGCGGACTCGCCGGGGCCTCCTTCGAGATGGACGACCGCTTCACCGGCCACCGCGCCGAGGACATCGCCCGGCTCCGCTTCGACGCGGGCAAGCTCCTGGTGCGCATCGACTACGACGACCCGGGCTCGCTGACCACGCTGGAGTCCACGGCCCGTGCCGTCGACGCCATGGCCGCGCACCGGCTGCCCCTTTTCGTGGAGCCGTTCATCTCGCGGCGGGTCGACGGGAAGGTCCGCAACGACCTGTCCGCCGAAGCGGTCACCCGGTCCGTGGCCATCGCCTCGGGCCTGGGCGGCACCTCCGCCTACACCTGGCTGAAGCTGCCCGTCACCGACGACCCCGACGACATGGCCGAGGTGCTGGAGACCTCCACGCTGCCCGTGGTCCTGCTCGGCGGCGAGGTCGGCGAGGACCAGGAGGGCGCCTACGAACGCTGGCGCAAGTCCCTGCGTCTGCCCACCGTCCAGGGCCTGGTCGTCGGGCGTTCGCTGCTCTACCCGGCCGAGGGCAGCGTGGAACAGGCGGTGGACACGGCCGTCGGCCTGCTCTGACGCACCTGGCACCTGCTGTGATGCAAGAGCAACCTGCTGTGATTCAAGTGGCACCTGCTGTGATCCGAAAGGCACACACACGATGACGTATCACCTTCCCGCGGGTAAGGCCCTCGGCGGCCCCTACATCGTCGACATCACGCCCGAGAAGGCCGGCTGGGGCCACTCCAGCCTGCGGATCCTGGAGCTGCCGCCGGGCGGCACGCACTCCTTCGAGACCGGCGACAGCGAGTGGATCGTCGTCCCGCTGAGCGGCGGCTGCACGGTCGCCGCGGCGGACGACTTCGGCCGGGACACCTTCGAACTCCGGGGCCGCCGGGACGTGTTCAGCGGCGTCAGCGACTTCGCCTATGTGCCGCGCGACGCGCGGGCGACCGTGACCTCCGCCGCCGGCGGGCGGTTCGCGCTGACCGGCGCGCGCTGCGAGCGCCGGCTGCCCGCCCGCTACGGAGCGGCCTCCGACGTGCCCGTGGAGCTGCGGGGCACCGGCAACTGCTCCCGGCAGGTCAACAACTTCGGCGCGGCGGGCGTGTTCGAGTGCGACAAGCTCATCGCGGTCGAGGTGATCACGCCGGGCGGCAACTGGTCGTCGTTCCCGCCGCACAAGCACGACGAGCACCGGCCGGGCGAGGAGTCCGTGCTGGAGGAGATCTACTACTTCGAGTTCGCCGGCCACGAGGGCATCCCCGGCCTCGGCTACCAGCGGGTCTCCCCCTCCGGCCCCGGCCGGGACACCGACGTGCTGGCCGAGGTCCGCGACGGCGACGTGGTCCTCATCCCGGACGGCTGGCACGGGCCCTCGATGGCGACCCCCGGCCACCACATGTACTACCTCAACGTCATGGCGGGCCCGGAGGCCGAGCGCGCCTGGCTGATCTGCGACCACCCCGACCACGCCTGGGTCCGCGACACCTGGCCGGACCAGCCGGTCGACCCCCGACTCCCCCTCTACACCGCCCCGGAGACCTCCGCATGAACGCCCGCACCCGCCGACTGACGACCGCCCAGGCCCTGGTGCGGTTCCTGTCCGCCCAGTACACCGAGCGGGACGGCGTGCGGCGCCGGCTGATCGCCGGGACCTGGGGCATCTTCGGCCATGGCAACGTCGCCGGCGTCGGCCAGGCCCTCGTGGAAGTCGGCGAGGACGTCATGCCGTTCCACCAGGGCCGCAACGAACAGTCCATGGTGCACGCTGCGGTCGGCTACGCCCGGCAGCTGAACCGCCTGTCCGCGCAGGCGGTGACGACCTCGATCGGCCCGGGCGCCACCAACCTGGTCACCGGTGCCGCGCTGGCGACGATCAACCGGCTGCCGGTGCTGCTGCTGCCCGGTGACTACTTCGCCTCGCACGCCCCCGATCCGCTGCTCCAGCAGTTGGAGCACCCCGTCGAGGCGGATGTGTCGGTCAACGACACGCTGCGCCCGGTGTCGCGGTACTTCGACCGGATCACCCGCCCCGAGGCGCTGATCCCCTCGGCGCTCCAGGCCATGCGCGTGCTGGCCGACCCGGCCGAGACCGGCGCCGTCACCCTCGCCCTGCCGCAGGACGTGCAGGCGGAGGCGTACGACTGGCCGGAGGAGTTCTTCGCCGAGCGCGTCTGGTCCGTACGGCGTCCCGCGCCGGACCCGGTGGAGCTGACCGCTGCCGTCGAGGCGATCCGGTCGGCCGAGCGCCCGCTGATCGTGGCGGGCGGCGGCGTCCACCACAGCGAGGCCGAGCAGGCGCTGAAGGCGTTCGTGGAGGCCACGGGTGTCCCGGTCGCCTCCACCCAGGCCGGCAAGGGCTCGCTGCGCCACGACCACCCCTCCGACCTCGGCGGCATCGGCCACACCGGCACGGCGGTCAGCGACGATCTCGCCCGCACCGCCGACCTCGTGATCGGTGTCGGCACCCGCTACACCGACTTCACCACGGCCTCGGGCACGCTCTTCCAGAACCCCGAAGTGCGGTTCCTCAACGTCAACATCACCGGCTTCGACGCCCACAAGCTGGCGGCCCGCACGCTGGTCTGCGACGCGCGGTCGGGCCTGGAGCGGCTGCTGGAGGCGCTGACCGGCCACCGCGTGAGCGAGGCGTACGAGGCGGAGTACCGCTCCGGCAAGGACCGCTGGGACGAGATCGTCGAGGCCGTCTACCGCGCCGACGACGAGAACGCCGTGCCGACCCAGACGCAGGTGCTAGGGGCCCTGGACGCGGCCGTCGGCGACGACGACGTGGTGATCAACGCCGCCGGTTCGCTCCCCGGCGACCTGCACAAGCTGTGGCGCTCCCGCAGCCCGCGCCAGTACCACCTGGAGTACGGCTACTCCTGCATGGGCTACGAGATCCCGGCCGGCATCGGCGTCCAGCAGGCCGCCCCGGGCACCCCGGTCTGGGCGCTGGTCGGCGACGGCACCTATCTGATGATGCCGACGGAGATCGTCACGGCCGTCCAGGAGGGCCTGCCCGTCAACATCGTCCTCATCCAGAACCACGGCTACGCCTCCATCGGCGGTCTGTCGCAGGAGATCGGCGGCGAGCGCTTCGGCACGGCCTACCGCTTCCGGGCCGCCGACGGCACCTTCACCGGCGACCCGCTCCCGGTCGACCTGGCCGCCAACGCCGCCAGCCTCGGCATGGACGTGCTGCGCGCCAAGTCGGTGCGCGAGTTGCGCGAGGCTCTTGCCGCTGCCCGCGCCTCCGACCGGCCGACGTGCGTCTACGTCGAGACCGACCCGGCCCCGACGGCTCCCCCGGCCGAGGCCTGGTGGGACGTGCCGGTGGCCGAGACCGCCTCCCGCGAGGCCGCCGTGGAGGCCCGCGAGCGCTACGAGCGCCAGGTCGCCGATCGCCGCCGCCACCTCTGAACTCCCCACTGACATCAGGCTCCACGAAAGGCCCCGCACACGATGAACACCATCACCCACTGGATCGACGGCAAGCCCGTCGAGGGCACCTCCGGCCGCTTCGGCCCCGTGTACAACCCGGCCACCGGCGCCCAGGAAAAGCAGGTCGCCTTCGCGACCGTCGACGAGGTGGACGCCGCGGTCGCCTCATCCAAGGCCGCCTTCGAGTCCTGGGGCGAGTCCTCGCTCGCCAAGCGCACGGCGATCCTCTTCAAGTACCGCGAGCTGCTGGACGCCCACCGCGACGAGATCGCCGAGCTGATCACCGCCGAGCACGGCAAGGTGCACTCCGACGCGTTCGGCGAGGTCGCGCGCGGCATGGAGATCGTCGAACTCGCGTGCGGGATCGCCGTCCAGCTCAAGGGCGAGCTGTCCACCCAGGTCTCCACCCGGGTCGACGTGGCCTCGATCCGCCAGCCGCTGGGCGTGGTCGCGGGCATCACGCCGTTCAACTTCCCGGCGATGGTGCCGATGTGGATGTTCCCGCTGGCCATCGCCTGCGGCAACACCTTCGTGCTGAAGCCCTCGGAGAAGGACCCGTCGGCCTCCTTCAAGCTGGCCGAACTCGCCTCCGAGGCCGGGCTGCCCGACGGCGTGCTGAACATCGTGCAGGGCGACAAGGTCGCGGTGGACGCCATCCTGGAGCACCCGGACATCGAGGCGGTCTCCTTCGTCGGCTCGACCCCGATCGCCAAGTACATCCAGCTGAAGGCCGTCGAGCACGGCAAGCGCGTACAGGCCCTGGGCGGCGCCAAGAACCACATGCTGGTGCTGCCCGACGCGGACCTGGAGCTCGCCGCCGACCAGGCCATCAACGCGGCGTACGGTTCGGCGGGCGAGCGCTGCATGGCCGTGTCGGTCGTGGTCGCGGTCGGCGACATCGGTGACGAGCTGGTCGGCAAGATCACCGAGCGGGCGAAGAACCTGAGGATCGGCCCCGGCAACGACCCGGCGAGCGAGATGGGCCCGCTGATCACCCGCGAGCACCGCGACAAGGTCGCCTCGTACGTGTCCTCGGCCGCCGAGCAGGGCGCCGAGGTCGTCGTCGACGGCACCGGCTACTCGGTCGAGGGCCACGAGAACGGCTTCTTCCTCGGCGTCTCGCTGCTGGACCGGGTGCCGCTCACGGCGGACGCCTACCGGGACGAGATCTTCGGCCCGGTGCTGGCCGTGGTGCGCGCGGAGACGTACGAGGACGCCATCAAGCTGATCAACGACTCCCGCTGGGGCAACGGCACCGCGATCTTCACCCGGGACGGCGGCGCCGCCCGACGCTTCCAGCTGGAGGTCAAGGCGGGCATGGTCGGCGTCAATGTGCCGATCCCGGTCCCGGTCGGCTACCACTCCTTCGGCGGCTGGAAGGACTCGCTCTTCGGCGACCTGCACATCTACGGCAACGACGGCATCGCCTTCTACACCCAGGGCAAGGTCATCACCACCCGCTGGCCGGACCCGTCCGACGGCGGCATCAACCTCGGTTTCCCGAGCAACTCCTGACACCCGTAAGGGGGGGTTCATCCATGGCGAAGACCGGTGACCGGGCCCGCAGCACGGCCGCCCCGGCACTCAGCTCACTGGACTTCGCCCTGGACCGGGGCAGTCCCGTGCCGCTGTACCACCAACTCGCGCAGCAGCTGGAGGCGGCGATCGAGCACGGGGTCCTCATCCCGGGCAACCTCCTGGGCAACGAGGTGGACCTCTCGGTGCGCCTCGGCCTGTCCCGCCCCACCGTCCGCCAGGCCATCCAGTCCCTCGTCGACAAGGGGCTGCTGGTCCGGCGGCGCGGGGTGGGTACGCAGGTGGTGCACAGCCAGGTCAAGCGCCCGCTGGAGCTGAGCAGCCTCTACGACGACCTGGAGGAGGCCGGGCAGGGGCCGACCACCGAGGTCGTGCGCAACGAGGTCGTTCCGGCGTCCTGCGATGTCGCGGCCGCGCTCGGTGTCGCCGAGGGCAGCGAGGTCACCGCCCTGGAACGGCTGCGCCGCACCCACGGCCAGCCAGTCGCCCTGCTGTGCAACTTCCTGCCGTCCGCCCTGCTGGACCTCGACAGCGCCCGTCTGGAGTCGACGGGCCTGTACCGGATGATGCGCACGGCCGGCATCACCCTGCACAGCGCCCGCCAGACCGTCGGCGCCCGCGCCGCCACCGCCGAGGAGGCCGCCCGCCTGGACGAGCGGGAGGGCGCGGCCCTGCTCACCATGCAGCGAACGGCGTACGACGACACCGGGCGCCCGGTCGAGTACGGGACGCACATCTACCGGGCGTCGCGCTACACCTTCGACTTCCAGCTGCTGGTGAGGCCCTGAGAGGTTCCTAGGAGCGGCTCTCCCTGCGCAGCATCCGGCTGAACGGCGTGTCCGGGCGGTCCATGCGCTCGCCGTCCAGCGTGATGTCCACGGCCTCGTTGAAGAAGGCGACGCGCCCCTGGACCGCCGCCACCGCGGGCAGCGGGGCGGCGTAGCTCCAGAGGATGTTGGGCGGCACCTCGCTCTCGCCGCGCCAGGACCAGTACTCGGCGGTGCCCTTGTAGGGGCAGCCGGTGCTGTGGTCGGTGGCGTCGAACAGGTCGAGGCGGACGTCCTCGCGGGGGAGGTAGTAGCGGGTCGGCAGGGAGGTCTCGAAGAGCAGGACGGGGTCCCGGGTGTCCGCGACGAGCTGCCCGTCGATCTCGACCTGGACATGGCGGCTGCTCGGCAGAGCGTCCACGCGTTTGTGCGGGTCACGGGGGTGGATGAAGATCTCCTCGTCCTCCTCGTACCAGTGGTCGAGGCCGGTGTCGGTGCGCAGGAACCACTCGAAGGCGATGTGACCGGCCAGGTCGTCGGCGGGGAACGTCCAGGCCGCGTTGGAGCGCACCTCGCCCTCCGCGTCGAGGTCGTAGAAGATCCGGGAGCCGGTGTGTTTGCCGGTGGGCGGGTTCTCCGCCGGGCGCAGGAGGTCGGTGCGGACGTCGGCGCGCGGGAAGACGTACTGCGGCACCGGCAGATGGGGTTCCCAGACGAGCACGGGGTGCCGGCTGTCGACGACGGTGACGTCGCCCTTGCGGCCGCGCACCCAGCGGTCGCTGGGCTCCCAGAGAAGGCCTTCGGGGGTGGTCCTGATCGTCGGGGCGGCGGTGTGGGCCGGGCGGATGGTCATGGCCGGTGCTCCTTCCGGAGGTCCGGATGTCCGGTTCCTTCCCACGGTCCCACGGTCTCGGCGCCCCGGGCCGGGCCGGAGAGCCCGCACTAAGCTGTAGGGACCGTACGTTCAGGCCATGAGGCGCTCGTGATGGCGGGAGAGAGGCGGGGGCAGCGACCCAGGCAGCCGGAGCTGCCCGACCTGCATGTGCGCCTGCGCAGCGAGCTGAACCGGATCGACGAGCAGTTGCGCGTCCTGCTGGACGCCATGGACCGGATGCAGGGCCTGCTGGACGCGGTGGTGGCCATCAGCCGGGAGATGGAGCTGACCGCGGTGCTGCACCGCATCGTGACCACCGCCATGGATCTGGTCGGCGCCCGCTACGGCGCGCTGGGCGTGCTCAACGCCTCCGGGGAGCGCCTGGAGGAGTTCATCACCGCCGGTCTGTCCGAGCGGGAACTCGACGACCTCGCCGGCACCGATCTGCCCCGCGGTCTGGGCGTCCTCGGCCACCTGATCAGCCACCCGGAGCCCCTGCGGCTCGACGACATCACGGCCCATCCGTCCGCCGTCGGCTTCCCGCCCGGCCATCCGCATCTGCGGACCCTGCTCGGAGTCGCCATCAGTGTCCGCGGCGAGATCTACGGCGATCTGTACCTCGCCGAGCGGCGTGACGGACAGCCCTTCGACATCCAGGACGAGAACGTCGTGACCGCCCTGGCCAGCGCCGCCGGCATCGCCATCGAGAACGTCCGGCTGTTCGAACAGATTCGGGTCGGAGCCGAGCAGTTCCAGCGGCTGCTCCTGCCCGCGCTGCCCGATCTGCGGCCCTTCACCGCCGCCGCCGTCTACCGCCCGGCCGCCGAGCCCAGCAAGCTCGGAGGGGACTGGTACGACGCGATCCCGCTGTCCGGCGGCATCGTGGCGGTCGTCATCGGTGACGTGGTCGGCCACGATCTGAAGGCGGCGGCCGCCATGGCCTCCACCCGCAACATGCTGCGGGCCCTGCTGTTCGACCGGGGCAGTACGCCCGGCGCGCTCCTGGCCCGGCTCGACCGCACCCTCCAGGCCATCACGACCAACCCGGTCACCACCACCGCCCTGGCCCGCATCGAGCCGGAGGGGCCGGGCTGGCGCATCCACTGGAGCACGGCGGGCCATGTCCCGCCCCTGCTGATCACCCCCGACGGACGGACGGAGTATCTGACCGCCGAGCCCGGCCTGCCGCTCGGCGTCGACCTGGAGGAACCCCGCCCCGACCACTCCCGGTTCCTGCCCCCGGACGCCACCGTGGTCTTCTTCACCGACGGGCTGATCGAACATCCCGCCCACCCCATCGACGAGAGCCTGGACCAGCTCGCCGGACTCGCCACCGTCCATGCGCACCGGCCCCTGCCCGAGTTCGTACGGGCGCTGGCCGATCACCATCCGAGCGACGGTCACGACGACATGGCCGTCCTCGCGCTGCGCACCCCACGGGGATCCGGCGGATGATGGTCGAGAGGATGTCGATGCGGAGGTCCCGATGACTGTCGCGCGGCATGCCGGAGCCCGCCGCGCCGGCGCGTTCGCCCTGGAGATCTGCGCCGTTGCCGCGCTGTACTGGGGCTCGGCCGAGATCGGACTGCTCCAGCAGCAGGTGCGGGGCCAGGTCACCCCGATGTGGCCGCCGAGCGGTATCGCCCTGGCCGGCCTGCTGCTGCGCGGGCCGCGGGTCTGGCCGGGGATCGCGCTCGGGGCGTTCCTGGTCAACATCTCGCTGGGGCCCTCGCTTCCGGCCGTCCTCGCGATCGCGGCGGGCAACACGCTCGCCCCTGTCTGCTCGTACGCGCTGCTCCGCCGTGCCGGGTTCCGCAGCGAGATGAACCGGCTGCGGGACGCCCTCGCCCTGATCTTCCTGGGCGCGTTCACCGGCATGCTGGTCAGCGCCACGGTGGGCACCGGGACGCTCGTCCTCACGGGTGTGCTGGACGCCGGCGAGTTCTGGGCGACGTGGTCGGTGTGGTGGACCGGCGACGCGGTGGGCGTCCTCGCGGTCACACCGGTCGTGCTGTTGCTCCGCTCGGCACGCCGGCCCCAGGGCGTTTCGCTGTTCCGCTGGGTGGAGGGGATCCTGCTCGTGGCGGTCACGATCTGCGTCGGCTTCATCGAGACCAGCACCACGCCGCTGCTGTTCCTCGGCTTCCCGCTGCTGGTCTGGGCGGCCTTCCGCTTCGGGCTGGCCGGGGCGGCGCCCTGTGCCCTCGCCGTGTCGACCTTCGCGATCATCGCGGCCGCGCAGAACACGGGCCCGTTCGCCGGTCACGACCTCTTCACCAACATGATCACGCTGCAGGCGTTCAACGGTTCCGTCTCGCTGACCGCGCTCCTGCTCGGAGCGGCCGTCAACGAACGCACCCGCACCGAGAAGGAGATCGCGCTGGCCTGCGGGCAGCTCGCCGAGATGGTCACGAAGATCGCCGCGACGGACCGCCGCCCGGCTCTGGACCCCGAAATGACGAAGAGCCCCGAAATGACGAAGGGCCCCGCCCCACCGAAGTGAGGCAAGGCCCTGCCCGGGGAGAACTCCCGGGCACTGTGTCGGGACGACAGGATTTGAACCTGCGACCCCTTGACCCCCAGTCAAGTGCGCTACCAAGCTGCGCCACGTCCCGATGCGCGTCCGCTCGCGGGGAAACCGCGTGATCGCGCGAACAGCACCTTACCCCACACCCCTGGCCGCGCCGAAAACGGCCCGGGCGGGACAATCGGCGTATGGGCAGCACAGAGAGCAAGGGAAGCGCGGGAGACACGGGCAGCGGCTTCGCGGACGGGTCGGGCGACGCCCGGGACCGCGACAGCGAGGGGCGGGCCCGCAACGCCCGGCCCCGGGACGGCCTCGGGCGGCCCCTGCCGTACGGCGCGGACGGTGTGCCCCGGCAGCCCGAGGGCGTGGTCCGTACGCCGGAGGAGACCGTCTCCGAGGCGCAGCGGCTGCTGGACGAGGGGAAGCCGTTCCACGCGCACGAGGTCTTCGAGGACGCCTGGAAGTCGGGCCCCGACGCGGAGCGCGAGCTGTGGCGCGGTCTGGCCCAGCTTGCCGTGGGTCTCACCCACTCCGCCCGGGGCAACCTCACCGGCGGGGCACGGCTGCTGCGCCGCGGGGCGACCGCGACCGAGACCTGGGCCGCCGACTCCGGACAGCCGCTGCCGCACGGCATCGACCTCGAGGCCATCGCCGCCTGGGCCCGGGAGCTGGCCCAGGACGTCGAACACAACGGCCGCGCGGTGGACGCGGGGGCGCGGGCGCCTCGGCTCCGGGGAGCGGACGCGGGGCGCTGAGCCGGGGGCGCGGTGCGGGGGCCGGCGGTGATGTGCGGCCTCGGGGCGGGCGCCCCGGGGTGTCGGGGCACGGACGCGGGACACCGGCCACCGACGCTCGAGCAAGGGCGCGGGGACCGACCCGGGGCGCGGTGCGGAAGCTGTCGGTGGGGTGCGGCAGACTCGGGGTGTGCGAAAGATTCATGTCATCGGTATCGGCGCGGGCGACCCTGAGCAGCTGACCCTGCAGGCGGTGAGGGCGCTGCGGAGCACGGACGTGTTCTTCATCCTGGAGAAGGGCGAGGTGAAGGCGGACCTCACCCGGCTGCGGCGGGACATGCTCGACACGCATCTGACGCAGGGGACGTACCGCGTCGTCGAGGCGCGTGACCCGGAGCGGGACCGGACCGCCGACGGTGCGGCCTACTCCCCCGCCGTCGGGGACTGGCGCAGCGCCCGCGCCGACATCTACGCGCGGCTGATCGCGGAGGAACTCGGCGAGGAGGAGACCGGCGCGTTCCTGGTCTGGGGAGACCCCTCGCTGTACGACAGCACGCTGGGGATCCTGGAGGAGGTGCTGGAGCGGGGCGCGGTGGCGTTCGAGTACGACGTCGTCCCCGGCATCAGCAGCGTCTCGGCGCTCGTCGCCCGGCACCGTACGGGGCTGAACCGCATCGCCCGGCCTGTGCAGATCACCCCCGGGCGGCGGCTCGCCGAGGGCTTCCCGGAGGGCGTGGACGACGTGGTGGTGATGCTCGACGCCCACCAGACCTTCCAGCGGTTCGCGCAGGAGGACGTCGACATCTACTGGGGCGCCTACATCGGCACTCCGGACGAGATCCTGGTCTCCGGCCCGATCGCGGAGGCCGCGCCCCGTATCGAGCGGTTGCGTGCCGAGGCCCGGGAGCGCAAGGGCTGGATCATGGACACGTATCTGCTGCGCAGGCACCCCCGGGACTGACCGGGCTATCGTCCGGACATGGAGTCCGTGCGTGCCGTACTGATCGACATCGACGGGGTGCTCACCGTGTCGTGGCGGCCCCTGCCCGGGGCCGTGGAGGCGCTGCGGGAGATCAGGGAGGCCGGGCTCGCCGTCCTGCTGGTCACGAACACGACCTCCCGGACGCGGGCTTCGATCGCCGGGACGCTGGCGGACGCGGGGTTCCCCGTGTCCGCCGAGGACATCCTGACCGCGCCCGCCGCCACCGCCGCCTATCTCGCCGAGCACTGTCCCGGCGCCCGGTGCGCCCTGCTGAACAGCGGCGACATCGAGGAGGACCTCGACGGTGTGACCCTCGTGGACGCGACGGACACCGACGCCGTGCCGGATGTCGTGCTCGTCGGCGGGGCCGGTCCGGAGTTCGGCTACGAGGCGCTCGACCGGGCCTTCCGGCAACTGCGGCGCGGGGCCCGGCTGGTGGCGATGCACCGCAATCTGTACTGGCGTACGGACGAGGGGCTGCGGCTGGACTCCGGTGCGTTCCTGGCCGGTCTCGAGCAGGCCGCCCGGATGGAGGCCGAGATCACCGGCAAGCCGGCGCCGGCGTTCTTCGAGTCGGCGCTCGCCCGGGTGGGAGCCCCTGCGGGCGAGACCGTGATGGTGGGCGACGACGTCGAGTCCGACGTGCTCGCGGCGCAGCGGGCCGGTGTCACCGGGGTCCTCGTCCGGACGGGCAAGTTCCAGCCGGAGGCGCTCCGGGCCGCCGACGGCACGCCCGACCACGTGATCGACTCGTTCGCGGACCTCCCGGCGCTGCTGCGGAGTTCCGCACGGGGGTAGCCGCCCGTCAGCGGAGCAGCAGTTGCAGTCCGCCCACGATCGTCGCCGCGATGACCAGCTGCTCGAACAGCCGCTGGTTGATCTTGTGCACCGCCCACTTGCCGAAGAGCGCGCCGGGCACGACGAACACGACGAGCGCCAGGTCGAGGAGGAGCGAGCGGCCGTCGATCAGGCCGAGGCCGGCGCTGAAGGGCAGCTTGGAGACGTTGACGATCAGGAAGAAGAAGGCCGACGTGCCGAGGAAGCCGAGCTTGCGGAAGCCGGCGGAGAGCAGGTACATCGACATCACCGGGCCGCCCGCGTTGGCGACCATGGTGGTGAAGCCGCCGAGCACGCCGTAGGAGCGGGCCTTGACCCGGCCCGCCCGGCTGGTGAGCGAGTCCGGTTCCTCCTCCGCGTCCGCCGTACGCCGGCGCCACACCGTCACGCCCGCCATCAGCAGCAGGATCGCGCCGATGGAGGTCCGTACGATCGCGTCGTCCGCCCACATCAGGAACACTGTGCCGACGACGACGCCCGCGGCGACCGCCGGGAACAGCCGCCACAGGGTGGGCCAGTGGGCGTGCCGCCGGTAGGTGGCGACGGCCAGCAGGTCACCGGCGATCAGGACCGGCAGCAGGACGCCGGTGGAGGCGCGGGCGGGCAGCACGGCGGCGAAGATGGCGAGGCTGACCGTGTTGGCCCCGCTCACGGCGGTCTTCGAGAAACCGACGAGGAGGGCCGCGAAGGCGAGTGCGGCGAACTCCCAGCCGGTGATGTTCCAGAGCGTCATCGTGTTCATGCGAACACTGATGCTATGTGCACCGAACGGAGCCCTGTAGTGCCGTCTCGCTTGGTGGCCCCGGGGGCGCCGGTCTACGCCCGTTCGACGAGAAGCGCGCTGCCCTGCCCGACTCCCACGCACATCGTCGCGAGCCCCCGCTCCGCCCCCGTACGCCGCATCCGGTGCAGGAGCGTCGTCAGGATGCGGGCGCCCGAGCAGCCCAGGGGGTGGCCGAGGGCGATGGCGCCGCCGCTGGGGTTGACCAGGTCGGGGTCGATGCCGAGCTGGTCGACGCAGGCGAGGGCCTGGGCCGCGAACGCCTCGTTGAACTCGGCCTCCTCCAGGTCGCCGACGCTCCAGCCGGCGCGGGCCAGGGCCTTGCGGGTGGCGGGGACCGGCCCGATGCCCATCACGTCGGGGTGGACACCGGCGGAGGCGCCGGCGACGTAGCGGCCGAGGGACTGAAGGCCCAGGTCGTTGAGGGCCTCCTCGCTGACCAGGAGGAGACCGGCGGCGCCGTCGTTCATCGGGGAGGCGTTGCCCGCGGTGACCGTGCCGCCGTCCCGGAAGACCGGCTTCAGCCGGGACAGCTTCTCGTACGAGGTGTCCTCGCGGACGCATTCGTCGGTGTCGACGACCACGCCGTCGGGGCGTTCCACGGGCAGGAGTTCGTCGTCGAAGTGACCGTTCTTGCGGGCGAGGGCGGCGCGTTGGTGGCTGCGCAGGGCGAAGTCGTCCTGGCGTTCGCGGTCGATGCCGTGGCGCGCGGCGACCTCCTCCGCCGTCTCGCCCATGGAGAGCAGGCCGTGCAGATCCCGCATCGCGGGGTTGACCAGGCGCCAGCCGAGGCGGGTGTCGACGGTCTCGATGCGGTGGGGCAGGGCCTCGTCGGGGCGGGGCAGGACGAAGGGGGCGCGGCTCATCGACTCGGAGCCGCCCGCGATCACGACGTCGGCCTCGCCGGCGGCGATGGTGCGGGCGGCCGTGGTCACGGCCTCCAGACCTGACGCGCAGAGCCGGTTGACCGTGGCCCCGGGGACGGACTCGGGGAGTCCGGCGAGCAGGGCCGCCATGCGGGCGACGTTGCGGTTGTCCTCGCCGGCCTGGTTGGCGGCGCCCCAGTAGACGTCGTCGACGCGGGCCGGGTCCAGCGCGGGCACGTCCCCGGCCAAGGCGCGGATCACGGTCGCGGCGAGGTCGTCGGGCCGCACCGAGGAGAGGGATCCCCTGAGCTTGCCGATGGGGGTGCGGCGGGCGGCCGCGAAGTGGACGGGACGCACGAGAGGCTCCTCACACCGCACATTAATTAGCACTGCTAGTTTCGGACTATAGACCCTCCTCCCGCCGCCTGTGAAGATCCTGGGAGCGCACGAGTCCGGGGCGGACATCGCCGCAGGTCGGCGCATCACTCCGGGGCGGATCACGAGCGCGTTTTGCACCCCTGCGCCCGGGGCACCCGCGCGGTCATGGAGCGGCGTCACGCGCTGCTCCGGACCACGAGGAACGACGCGAGAAGGAGAAGCGCCCTATGACGGCCGTGAGGAGCACACTGTCCGACGAGGCCCGCCGGGTCTCCTGCGAGGCGCTCCAGGACACCCTGGTCGACCTGCTCGGCCTCTCGCTGATCGGGAAGCAGGCCCACTGGAACGTCGTCGGACCGCGCTTCCGGTCGATCCACCTCCAGCTCGACGAGGTGGTGACGGCCGCCCGGAACTTCGCCGACACGGTCGCGGAGCGGTCCGCGGCGCTCGGTGTGCCGCCGGACGGCAGGCCGGAGACCGTCGCCAAGACGTTCACGCTGCCCGGCCCGAAGGAGGGCTGGGTGCGTGACTCGGACGCCGTGCGGGTACTGGCGGAGTCCCTCCAGGACGCCGTCGGCCGGCTGCGCGAGCGCATCGCCACGACCGAGAAGGCCGACCTGGTCACCCAGGATCTGCTGATCGGCATCACCGCCGAGCTGGAGAAGCAGCGGTGGATGTTCGACGCCGAGAACCTTCCCCGCGAAGGCTGACCGGCGCGCACGTACGTACGGAAGGGGCACCCGATGACCGACGCCCTCGAACTCGACGCGCTGTGGGAGGACTTCCACCGCGTGGTGAACATGACCTCGCAGGAACTCGCGGCCTGGCTGCGGACGCGGGACGCCGACGAGAACGCGGAGCCGCTGCCCGACCAGGCGGGCAGCGAGACCGGACAGCACGTCCTGGCGATCCTCCAGAAGCGGCGCACCGACCTGACCGAGGACGATCTGCGGGTGATGCGGAACGTCGTGGACAGGGTCACCTCGCAGGTGGACCTGGAGAACGAACCGCTGCCGGAGCTGACGGCCGAGGACACGCGCCGCCGGCACCGGCTGATGACCGTCGGCCACGATCCGCTGAAGGCGTAGCGCCGAGCCGCGAGCGGCGGGGCGGCCTCCGCCCGTGGCAGGAGGCCGCCCGCTGCTCAGCCCAGCAACCACCCCCCGTCCACGGTCAGTTCCACCGCGTTGACCGAGCGGTTGCGCAGCAGGAAGTCGACCGCGTCGGCCACGTCCGCCATCGTGGCGAGATTCCCCGTGGGCGTCTCGGTGCGCAGCACGTCGAGCACCTTCTCCGGTTTGGCCTGCCAGTACGGCGTGTCGCCGACGACGCCGGGATGCACGGAGTTGACCCGGACGGGGGCCAGCTCCACGGCGAGGGAGTGCATCAGGCCCCGCACGCCCGCGTTGACCGTCGCCACCGTCGTCGCGCCCGGATAGGGGCGTTCCTTCGCCTGTCCGCCGAACAGCACGATGGCGCTGTCGTCGTGCAGCCGGGTGCGCAGCGTGTGCACGACCTCGGTGTAGCCGACGAGCTTGAGGGTGACCAGCCGCAGCGCGGCGTCGATGTCGTACTCGGTCACCTTGTTGTCGTCCCGGGAGACACCCGCGAGCACCAGATGGTCGACGCGTCCGACATCGGCCAGGGCCGCGCTGATCTCCAGGGGCCGGGCCAGGTCGAGGGCGAGGCCCCGGGCGCCGATCTCCTTGGCGACCGTGTCGGCGCGCTGGGCGTCGCGGCCGGTCAGGACGACATCGTCCCCGCGCTCGAGGCGCAGCCGCGCGAACTCGCGGCCCATCCCCGAGGTGCCTCCGACGACAAGGACACTGCTCATGACTCCTCCTCAAGCGCCTGGCGCAGGTAGTCCCAGTCCCGCGTGAACCGGTAGGAGTGCCGTGACGGCGGCTGCGGCGCCTGTGTCTCCAGCCACCGCAGGGGCCCCTGCCCGGCGTTGACGAACCCATGCACACACCCGGCACCCGCCCACGCGAGGTCCCCGGGTTCCAGCCGGTACCGCTCGCCGTCGAGGGTGGCCTCCGCCACGCCCTCCAGGATCAGATACGTCTCCTCGAAGGGGTGGTCGTGCGTGCCGATGACGCCGTCGGACGCGTACCGCACCATGAACATCGTCGAGGCGACCGCGCCCAGGTCGCCGTCGACCATCATCTTCACGGTGATGCCGCTGTAGACCAGCAGCGCGGTCCGCATGCTCGCGGTGACGGCCAGCAGGTCCTGGGACTGTTTGGCGGGATCCATCTGGTCGGGCTCGAAATGCCCGAAGGTCCGGGTGCGCGGGTCGCGGACATCGATCCGGACGGGGTCGCGGGCGGGCAGGTCCGGCACCGCCTGGGTGTCGTGTCCGTAGCGCGCCCGGGGCACGGGGGCCAGCATGTCCGCCCAGCGCCCGCCGGTCTCCCCGGCCCCGCGCCAGGCGTGCGGAACGCCGGTCGGCAGGAGACCGTAGTCGCCCTCCTCCAGGAGGTACGACCCGTCGGGCACGTCGAGGATCACGGCCCCGTCGAGGATGTGGAAGGTCTCCTCGTACGAGTGCACATGGGCGGGCACACGGCCGTCCGGTCGCAGTTCGCAGAGGCCGAAGCCGGTGTGCACGCTGCCGTCGTCCTCGCCGACCAGCGTCCGCCGCCGGTGGCCGTGGCCGTCGTACGGCGGCTCGGGCCGGTCTGCGGCGCGGCGCACCAGGTGGTTCGTCATGCGGGAGCCCTCTCCCCCTTCGCCTCCTTCGCCGCGAGGAGCCGGTCCCGGGACTCCTCGACGAGCCGGCGGGCCCGCGCGGTGTCGGCGAGCAGCCTCCCGTCGCGCTTGTGGATCACGCCGTCGACCAGGACGGTGTCGACGTTGGACACGTCCGCGCACAGGGTCACGACGGCTGCCGAGTCGTGCACGGGGGCGGTGTTCGGCGCGGTGGCGTCGATCGCGACGATGTCGGCGCGCTTGCCGGGGGTCAGGGAGCCGGTACGGTCCTCCAGACCCGCGACATGGGCGCCGTTGACGGTGGCGAGTTCCAGCATCTGCCGCGCTGTCAGCATGGTGCTGGGCACCGGCATGTTGGCCTGCCAGCAGTCGGCGTTGACCCGGGCGCGTTCGGCGCCGAAGGCGGCGCGGATCTGGGTGAACATGTCGCCGGGCACGGTGGTGACGACGTCGATGCTGAGCGAGGGCCGCAGTCCGTGCTCGATCGCCTGCATCACGGGCGGCCAGCCGTGCCCCATCTGGAGCTCCACCTGCGGTGCGACCGACACCGTGCCGCCGCTGTCGGCGACCAACCGCCACTCCTCCTCGCTGAAGTGGCAGCAGTGGACGTAGGTGGTGTCCGGGCCGAGGAGCCCCATGCCGTTGAGCTGCTTGACCATGCCGAAGCGGCCGGCGAGGCGCCCCATGGCGACGTGCACGGTGATCGGGATGCCCAGCTCGCGCGCGAGGGCCCATTCGGCGGCGACGACCTCGTCGGTGCAGAAGCCGGGTCCGCGGGTGGCGAGGCCCATGGTCAGCAGGCCGTCGTCGGAGGTGAAGTGCGTCGAGCGGATCCTGCGCACGTCGTCGCCCGGGATCACGAGCCTGCTCTCGAACCAGTAGTCGGCGAGGGAGGTGTTGGCGCTGCCGTACGCGTACTGCGCCCGGATGCCGGATTCCTTGAGGCCCTGGATCGCGGCGTCCGGGTGGTCGGGGGTGTTGTTGATGTGGGACCAGTCGACGAGCGTGGTGATGCCGGCGTTGAGGCATTCGAGCGTGCCCGCGAGGTTGCCGGCGTAGACGTCCTCCGGGGTGTAGAGGGGTGCGAAGCTGTCGAGGACGTCGACGAAGTAGTCGTCGAGGGTGGCGTCGGGGGCGACGCCCCGGATCGGGGTCTCCCAGGTGTGGCGGTGGGTGTCGACGAAGCCGGGGATGACGATGCGGCCGGTCATGTCGAGGATCTCGGCGTCGGCGCTGATCTCGGGCCGTACGGCCGCGATCCTGCCGTCCTCGACGAGGACGTCCCCCTGGGGCAGGTCCCCGATGTCGGGGTCCATCGAGATCACGTGACCGGAGCGCAGCAGTGTCCTTGTGGTCATCGCGCTTCCTCCCATGGGCTGTTCGGTACGGGGACCGGCGGGCGGCTCAGTAGGCGGCGAGTCTTCGGACCGCCGTGACGACCTTGTCGACGGTGGGGACGACCTGCTCCTCCAGCGCGTCGGCGAACGGCAGCGGGACGCACTCCCCCGTCACCCGCCGCACGGGCGCGTCCAGCAGGCCGAAGCCCTCGTCGGCGACGACCGAGACGACGGTGGCGCCCCAGCCGCCCTGGTACGGGTTCTCCTCGACGGTGACGAGCCGCGAGGTCCTGCTCAGTGAGGCGAGGACGGTCGCGGTGTCCAGCGGGACCAGCGAGCGCAGGTCGATCACCTCCGCCTCGATCCCCTCCCCCGACAGCACGTCGGCGGCCCGCAGGGCCAGCGGCACCATGGAGGCCAGCGCGACGAGGGTGACGTCCGCGCCCTCGCGCACGACGGCGGCCCGCCCCAGCTCGACGAGGTGACCGGGCGGTGGCGGTGTCCCCTTGGTGGCCAGGAGGGCCTTGTGCTCGAAGAAGACCACGGGGTCGTCGCTGCGGATCGCCGCCGCCAGCATGCCGATGACGTCGGCGGGCGTCGCCGGTGCCGCGATCTTCAGGCCGGGGACGGTCAGCGCCCAGTTCTCGGTGGCCTGGGAGTGCTGGGCGCCGAAGCCCAGTCCGCCGCCGTTGGCGGTGCGCACGACGAGCGGCACGGTCACCTGGCCGCCGGTCATGTAGCGGACCTTGGGGATCTCGTTGGCGAGATAGTCCCAGCAGCAGGCCAGGAAGTCGGAGAACATGATCTCCGCGACGGGCCGCATCCCGGTCAGAGCGGCGCCCATCGCCGCGCCCACGATGGCCTGTTCGGAGATGGGCGTGTCCCACACCCGCCCGGGTCCGAACTCCTTGTGCAGCCCCACGGTCGTCTTGAACACCCCGCCGGCCGCGCCGATGTCCTCCCCGAGACACACCACCGACGCGTCCCGGCGCATCTCGCGTGCGATGCCCTCGGCGACGGCGTCCCGGTAGGTGATCACGTCCGCCATGCGGCACCTCCATCGGCCCACACGTCGGTCAGGGCCTCCCGCAGGTCGGGCGGCGGCGCGGCCTTCGCCGCCTCGATCGCCCGCTCCACGACGGCCCGGGCCCGCTCGTCGGCCTCCGCGACCGCCTCCGCCCCGATGCCCAGCTCGGCGAGCCGTCCCCGGGCGAGGTCCAACGGGTCGTGCTTCAGCCAGCGTTCGACCTCCTCCGCCGGGCGGTAGGTCGCGGGGTCGGCGCGGCTGTGCCCGAAGTGCCGGTAGGTCTCGGCCTCCAGCACGGCGGGCCCGTCTCCCGCACGGGCCCGCGCCGCGAGCCGCCCCACCGCCTCCGCCACGGCCACCACGTCGTTGCCGTCGACGACCTCGCCCGGGATGCCGTACGCGGGCGCCCGGTCGGCGGCGGGCCGGGGCACCGCCGTGACGTCGGCGATGGGGGTGTACTCCATGTACAGGTTGTTCTCGCACACGAACAGCACGGGCAGTTTCCACACGGCGGCCAGATTGAGCGACTCGTGGAAGGCGCCGATGTTGGTGGCCCCGTCCCCGAAGAAGGCGACCGCGAGCTGCTCGGTCCCCCGCAGCCGGGCCGACCAGGCCGCGCCGACCGCCATGGGGAGATGGGATCCGACGATGGCGTACGAGCCGAGCATGCCGGTGGCCGCCTTGGTCAGGTGCATGGAGCCGCCCTTGGCCCGGCACAGCCCGGTCGCCCGGCTCATCAGCTCGGCCAGGCACTCCTCGGGCGTGGCACCCCGGGCGAGGGCATGGTGGTGGCCCCGGTAGGTGGCGAACACATAGTCGTCCGGGCGCAGGGCGGCACTCGCGCCCACGGCGATCGCCTCCTGCCCGGCGGCGAGATGGGTGGTGCCCTTCACCAGGCCGTGCAGGAACAGGTCGTGGGCGGCCTTCTCCGTACGGCGGATGACGGCCATCCGCTCGTAGGCGGCGAGGAGCCCGGCCGGTTCCATCACGGCGACCCGGTGTTCAGATGCGACTGCGACTCCCGGCAGGTGTTCAGCTCGCCGCCCACCGTCCAGTACTTGCGGCCCGCGATCAGCAGTTCCTCGGCGGGGAACTTGGTGATGACCTCGCAGCCGTCGGCGGTGACGACCAGTTCCTCCTCGATCCGGGCGGCGGACCAGCCGTCGGCGGCCGGCCAGTAGGTCTCCAGGGCGAACACCATGCCCTCCTGGAGGACTTCGGGGTGGTCGAGGGAGACCAGGCGGCTGAAGATCGGCTTCTCCCAGATCGACAGGCCGACGCCGTGGCCGTACTGCAGGGCGAAGGCGGCGGTCTCGTCGGCGAAGCCGAACTCCTCGGCGCGCGGCCAGACCCGGACGATGTCGGCGGTGGTGGCCCCGGGCCGGACCAGGGCGATCGCCTGGTCCATGTACTCCCGGCAGCGCACATACGCGTCCCGTTGCGCGCGGGAGGCGCTGCCCACGGCGAAGGTGCGGTAGTAGCAGGTGCGGTAGCCGAGGTGGCTGTGCAGGATGTCGAAGAAGGCCGGGTCGCCGGGCCGGATCAGACGGTCGCTGTAGACATGCGGGTGCGGTGAACAGCGCTCGCCCGAGATGGCGTTGACGCCCTCGACGTACTCGCTGCCGAGGTCGTACAGGACCTTGCTGACGACCCCGACGCACTCGTTCTCGCGGACGCCGGGGCGCAGGTGTCCGTAGAGCTCCTCGTAGGCCGCGTCGACCATGGAGCAGGCCTGGGTGAGCAGGGCGATCTCGTCGCCGGTCTTGATCCGGCGGGCCTCCAGGAAGACCTGCTGTCCGTCGACGACGTCGATGCCCTCGGCGCGCAGGGCGGCGAGGACCGGCATCTCGGCGACGTCGACGCCGAGCGGTTCGTTCGCCAGCCCGTGCGCGCGCAGCTCGGCGGCGATCTTGGCGGCCACGTCCTCGGCGATCCCGGCGTCCGGGTGGAAGGCGCCGCGCAGGGTGGAGATGCCGGCGCGGGCGCCGGTGGGCGGGCCGTCCTTGCCGTCGCTGTAGTCCAGCCACGGGTTGTACAGCTGGTGGTGGCGGGCGGCGGAGCCGAAGTCCCAGACGACCGGTTCGCCGTCGCGGACCAGCAGGGCGAAGCGGATCAGCTTGTCCATCGCCCAGGTGCCGATGTGTGTGGCCGTCATATAGCGGATGTTGGCGAAATCGAAGCTGAGCACCGCGCCCAGCTCGGACCGGTTCAGGGACTCGTGCAGCCGGGCCAGCCGTTGCCGGCGCAGCCGGTCCAGGTCGATGCGCTCTTCCCAGTCGACGGCGTTGGGGCCGTATGTGCGGATCGCCATGGCGACCACCCCCACTTCGGAGTGAACGCCCGGGTGCGAGGGGTGTCAAGTGTCACTGAACATCGCCCGACACGAACCAGACGCCCCCAGCGGGTACCTCTCCATCGTTGCGGTATCGGTGGGGAGTCGTCGACTCGAAGCAGACGGCGTCGCCCGGGCGCACCGTGTACTCGTCGAAACCGAGGGTGAGGATCAGCTCGCCGGAGGTCAGATAGCCGTACTCGGTGCCCCCGTGCCGCATCAGTCCGCCGGAGCCCGCGGAGGAGCCGCCGGGCCGGTAGGTCACCAGCAGGAAGTCGACGTCCGCGCCCGGCACCCGCCCGAGGCGCTCCCACCGGACCCCCGAGTCCAGCTCCAGCGTCTCGCGCTCCCCCGCGACGGCCAGCGGGCCGATCCGCCGCCCCGGGTCGGCGGCGAAGGCCGCGAGGGCGTGCGGGAGGGAAGCCGGCGTGCCAGCACCCACCACGGGCGACGAGGCCCGCGCGTCGAAGAGGGACTCCACCGAGATCCCGAGGGCCGTCGTGATCGCGTACAGCGTGCTGACGGAGGGCTGGCTCTTGCCGGTCTCGATCTGCGACACGAGACTCGCCGACACACCGACCTCCCGGGCCAGGGCGCGCAGGCTCCTGCCACGCTCCAGCCGGGCCTGCCGGATACGCGCGCCGACGGGCGGCACGACGGCGGGTGACACGGGCGGCTCCTCTCACGCTCGGCGGGTCCGCGGCTTCGCTCGGTGGGTCCGCGGCTTCGCTCGGTGGGTCCGCGGCTTCGCTCGGCGGGTGTACAGCTTCATTGAACAGCGCACGAGTGCCCGGAACCAGGTTCCGAGCGGCTCGCTCACTGCTTCCCGCCCGGAAACACCGCCCGCACCTGCCAGCCCGCTCCCCCAGCACGCGGCCCGGCACGCAGGTCGCCGCCCCAGGAGCCGCTGACCGAGCGCGAGCTGGACGTGGTCCGCCTGGTCGCTCTCGGCCGCCCCAACGCCGAGATCGCGGCCGAGCTGTACATCTCCCTGTCCACGGTCAAGACGCATCTGTCCAGCGTGCAGCTGAAACCGGCCGCCCGGAACCGCGTCGAGATCGCGGCCTGGGCCCGGCAGAACGGGCACGCGCAGGCCGGGGCGTGCGGCGCCCGCCCGATCGCTCCGGGCGGCGCTCACCCGATCGGTCCGGTGCCGGTGGTGGGCCGTCGGTGCCGGTGGTGCGCTGAGGACACGCGTCCCGTTCCCAGGAGGCACTCCCCATGGCCCGTCGCCCGTCCCCGCTCGCCCGCGTACTCTCCACCGCCCTGGCGGCAGGAACCCTGCTGACCACCGCCGCCTGCTCGGACGGCGACGACGCGGACGGGTCACGGGCGTCGGGCATCACCGCGACCCGGGTCGCCGGCAAGCAGCAGACCCCCTCTCCCACCGCCACCCTGACCACGGACGGCGCACGGGCCGCGCTGATCACCGAGGCGGACATCGAGGACGACTGGACCCAGGTCAAGGACACGGAGGCCGAGAACTGGCACGACAGCCTGCTCATCGGCACGGTCGACGTCTCCGACTTCCTCACGGCCAAGGCCGACTCCGCCGACTGCCAGCGGCTGATGGACTCCCTCTTCGACGACGATCTGCTGGGCAAACCGTCGGGCACGTCCGCGTTGCGCGGCTTCCAGCAGGGCGACTCGCGTCTGCTGTACCAGGTCGCCTCCTACGACCGGACCGACCCGCAGGGCTCCTTGAACTGGATGGCCAACCTGCCGGAGGAGTGCGCCCAGTTCACCGTCACCGAGGACGGCGAAGAGCGCACCGTGCAGGTCATCGAGGTCTCGCTGCCCAAGGTGGGCGACGCGCGGCAAGGCCTGCGCGTGACGGTGCAGGGCTCGACCGGGGGCACGGAGGCCACGCTGACCCTGGAGGTCGCCGCCGTCCGTGTCGGCAACGACGCCATCACGGTCACGGCGGGTGGGCTCGACGGGGACGAGCAGGACTCGGTCGAGCAGGCGGTGAAGATCGGCACCCAGAACCTGAAGGACGTGCTGGCCGGCAAGACGCCCCCGGCCGACCCCAGCCAGGTCGAGTAGCCCGGTCACGGCTCTCCCCCGCGACACGCCAAGGGCCCTGCCCGCTCCGCCGATTCCCGGGACAGCGTGATCACCGGAACGGCACAATGGCGGCGATGGCCGGTCCTCCGGTCGCTCGTGCGAGGAGAGGAAGAGACGTGAGTGAGAGCCACACCCCGCCGAGCGGCTCGGCGCGGCTGAACACCGGTGTGGCGCACAACGCCCGCGTGTGGAACTACTGGATCGGCGGCAAGGACAACTACGAGGTCGACCAGCGGGTCGGCGAGCACGTCGCCGGCATGTTCCCGATCATCCGGGACATCGCCCGGGCGGACCGGGAGTTCCTGGGCCGGGCCGTGTCGTTCCTGGCCTCCGAGCGCGGCGTGCGGCAGTTCCTCGACATCGGCACGGGGCTGCCGACGGCGGACAACACCCACGAGATCGCCCAGCGGATCGCGCCCGACGCACGGATCGTCTACGTCGACAACGACCCGATCGTGCTGGTGCACGCCCGCACCCTGCTGACGGGCACCCAGGACGGCGTCACCGCCTACATCGACGCCGATGTGCACGACCCGGACGCCATCCTGGAACGGGCCGGGCAGACCCTCGACCTCACCCGGCCCGTCGCCGTCATGATGCTGGGCATCCTCAACTTCGTGCTGGACACCGACAAGGCCCGGGACATCGTGCGCCGCGTGATGGCGGCGGTCCCCTCCGGCAGCTTCCTGGTCCTCACCCACCCCACCTTCGACGACGATCTCGGCGGCGCGGGCCAGATACCGGCGATGACGTTCTGGAACGAGAACGCCACGCCCCCGATCACCGCCCGCGGCGGCAAGGACATCGCCGCGTTCTTCGAGGGGCTCGACCTGCTCGAACCGGGCCTGGTGTCGTGCGGCCAGTGGCATGCCGAGCCCGGCTCTGCCGTGCTGGTACCGCAGTTCGGCGCGGTGGCCGTGAAGCCCTGACCGGAGGAAGAAGCGTATGACCACCCTGGCGGATCCCGTGCCCGGCGGCCGCCCCGGCGATGTCGAGCGGGCCACCGCGCTGAGCGGCGAACTCTCCGGCCGGGGGGTGCAGGGCGTCGTGCTGGCCTACGTCGACACCGCCGGCATCGGCCGGGTGAAGACCGTCCCGACGGCCCGGCTCGCCTCCGCGGCGGCCTGGGGCGTCGGCATGTCCCCGGTGTTCGACACGTTCCTGGCGAACGACTCCATCGTCACGACCGACGTCCTCGGCTCCCCCGACGGCGACCTGCGCCTCTACCCCGACCTCGACCAGCTCGTGGTGCTGGCCGGGCAGCCCGGCTGGGCGTGGGCGCCGGTCGACCGGATCACCCAGGACGGGGAGCGGCATCCGGGCTGCACGCGCACGTTCCTGCGCCGGATCGTCACCGAGGCGGCCGAGCGGCACGGCCTCGCCTTCCGGGCGGGCATCGAGATCGAGTGGACCGTGGCCAAGGGCGACGCGCCCGACGACACTTTCACGCCCGCGACGACCGGACCGGCGTACGGCGCCGTCCGGCAGGTCGAACTCGGCGACTACACCGCCGACCTCCTGGCGGCCTGCGCGGCGCAGGGCATCGACGTGGAACAGGTCCATCCCGAGTACGCGGCCGGGCAGTTCGAGATCTCGGTGGGGGCGCTCGATCCGGTGGCGGCGGCCGACCGCAGCGTGCTGGTGCGGCAGACCGTCCGCGCGGTGGCGCAGCGGCACGGGCTGCGGGTCTCCTTCGCCCCGGCCGTCGTGGGCCGGGGCGTCGGCAACGGCGGCCATGTCCACCTCTCCGCGTGGCGCGACGGCGTCAACCTGCACTCCGGGGGCGAGGGCCGGTACGGCATGACGGCCGAGGCCGAGTCGTTCACGGCCGGCCTCCTCGCCCATCTGCCCGCCCTCACGGCCGTGACCGCCCCCAGCCCCGCGAGCTATCTGCGGCTCAGACCCTCCCAGTGGGCCGGTGTGTTCACCGCCTGGGGCCGCGAGACCCGGGAGACCGCCCTGCGCGTCATCACCGGCACGGCGGGCCTGCGCGACCAGGCGGCCAACCTGGAGATCAAACCGGTCGACCTGGCGGCCAACCCCTATCTCGCGATCGGCTCCCTGATCGCCGCCGGACTGGACGGCCTGGCGTCGTCCGCCGCCCTGCCCGGGGAGATCACCGGGGACCCTGCGGGGCTGGCCGAGGCGGATGCGGCGGCCCGGGGCGTGCGGCGGCTGCCGGTCTCGTTGCAGGAGGCCGTCGAGGAGTTCCGCGAGGACGCGCCGCTGCGGGCGGCCCTCGGCCCGGTCCTGGCCGACGCGGTGATCGCCGTACGGCGGGGCGAACTGGCGTCCGTGGCCGGGCTGGACGACGACCAGGTGGCGGCGGCGTACCGCTGGAAGTACTGACGTGGGCGCGGTCCACGAGACGCTCGACGCCCTGCGGCTGGTCGACCACCACTGCCACGGCACCGTCACCGCCGACCTCGACCGGGCGGCCTTCGAGTCGCTCATCACGGAGGGCGACGTCTGGCCGGGCGTCTCGCCCTTCGACAGCCCCGTGGGCGTGGCCGTGCGCCGCCACTGCGCTCCCCTGCTGGACCTGCCCCGGCACGCCCCGCCCGAGGAGTACCTCGCCCGCCGCTCGGAGCTGGGGTGGCGCGAGGTGCGGCGGCGCTTCCTGCGCGCCTCGGGCACGGACGTCCTCTGCGTCGACACCGGCTTCGCCGCCGACCGGCTCACCACCCCGCCCGAACTCGCCGAGGCGGCGGGCGGGTCCGCGTACGAAGTCGTACGGCTGGAGGGGGTCGCCGAGTCGGTGCATGCCGCAGGGGTCGAGCCGGACGCGTACGCGGACGCCTTCCGGGCGGCCGCGCTCGACGCCGTGCGGCGGCCCGGTGTGGTGGCCGTGAAGTCGGTGGCGGCCTATCGCACCGGCTTCGACCTGGACCCGGCCCGCCCCTCGGACGCGGAGGTCACCGAGGCCGCCCGGCGCTGGTCGGCCCGCGGCGGCCGGCTGGCCGACCCGGTCCTCGTACGGCACCTGCTGTGGACCGCCGTCGACCTGGGCCTGCCGCTCCAACTCCACACCGGGTTCGGCGACAACGACATCCGGCTGCACCGGGCCGACCCCAGCCATCTCACGGACTGGCTGCACCTGACGGCCGGGACGATCCCCGTCCTGCTGCTGCACTGCTGGCCCTACCAGCGGCAGGCCGCCTACCTCTCGGCGGTCTTCGAGCAGGTGTACCTCGACGTCGGTCTCACCCTGCACTACGTCGGCCCCGCCCGGGCCGGTGCGGTCCTCGCGGAGGCGTTGGAGATCACACCGTTCCGCAAACTGCTGTACAGCTCCGACGCGTACGGTGTGGCGGAGTTCTTCCACCTCGGAGCCCTGGCCTTCCGGCAGGGACTCGCGGGGCTGCTCCAGGAGCGGGTGGACGCCGACGAGCTGTCCCTGCCGGACGCGCTGCGCATCGCGCGGTGGGCCGGGCGGGACAACGCCCTGCGGGTCTACCGGCTGCCGGACGACATGCCGGGAGGGGATTAGGACGGCGTGGGGCCGGTCACAGTTCCCCTGGAGCGGCTATCCAGGAAGTCCGAACGGCTGAAAGTATGATCAAGCAATGTCTGACATGACCGATACCACGCCCGGCTGGCTGTCCTCCGACGAACTGGAGATGACACGCGCCCGCATGCCGATCCTGTACGTCGAGGCCGTCCCGGTACGCGTCGACGACAGCGGCGAAGTCACCAGTGTCGGTGTGCTGCTGCGCATCGGGCCCGACGGAACGGTCAGCCGGACGCTGGTCTCCGGCCGGGTGCTGCACCACGAGCGCGTCCGTGACGCCCTGCTGCGCCATCTGGAGAAGGACCTCGGCCCGGTCGCGCTCCCCCGCGTCCCGGCGTCGCTGCAGCCCTTCACGGTCGCGGAGTACTTCCCGACCCAGGGCATCACGGCGTACCACGACCCCCGCCAGCACGCGGTGTCGCTGGCGTACATCGTGCCGGTGACGGGCGACTGCCGTCCTCGGCAGGACGCGCTCGACCTGGTGTGGTTCAGCCCGCAGGAGGCCGTCTCGGAGGCGGTGCAGAGCGAGATGCCGGGCGGACACGGAGTGCTGCTGAAGCAGGCGCTGGCCCATGCGGGCTGTGTGATCTGACGGGGGCGGGCCCTCTCGAAGGGGTGAGCTGATGCGGCTTCCCGACATGCCGCTGCACGATCCGTTCGTCGTCGCGGACGGCGAGTCCGGCACCTATCACCTCTACACGTCCAACGTCCCGTCCGTGTCGGGCGTGGACGGCACGGGCACGATGGTCTACCGCAGCCAGGACCTGCTGGAGTGGACGCGCCCCGTCGTGGTGTTCCGGACCGCCGGGCAGGAGGGCATCTGGGCGACGGACGGCGCCTGGGCACCGGAGGTGCACGCGTGGGACGGCAGGTACTACCTGTTCACCACGCTGCACAACGAGGACAGACCGCTCCCGGTCCCCCCGCCGAACCAGTGGGGCGTCCCCTTCCGGACCCCGACCCATATGCGCGGGACGATCACGGCGGTCTCCGACTCGCTGCTCGGCCCGTTCACCGTGCTCGACCCCGCACGCCCCGTCCCGCCCGAGCACCTCATGACCCTCGACGGCACGCTGTACGTCGACCCCTCCGGGCAGCCCTGGATGGTGTACGCGCACGAGTGGCTCCAGACCGTCGACGGAACGATGGAGGCGATCCGGCTGACCCCGGATCTGTCCCGGACGACCGGCGACCCGGTCTATCTCTTCAAGGCCTCCGACGCGCCCTGGACCGCCGAACAGATCCCCGCGGGCGTCCCGCACCAGCTCCCGCCGTACATCACCGACGGCCCTCAGCTGCAGCGCACCCCTGACGGCTCCCTGCTCATGCTGTGGTCGACCTACGAGAAGAACAGGGCCGGCGAGGACGGCACCGTCAGCGGCGGCTACGTACAGACCTACGCGGTATCGAGATCCGGGGACGTCCAAGGCCCCTGGGAGCAGCGTCGGCCGCTGGTCCGCGACGACAGCGGCCACGGCATGCTGTTCCACACCTTCGACGGCCGGCTGATGATGATCCTCCACCGGCCTTTCGAGAACGCGCGCGGGAAGCTGTACGAGATGCGGCTGAGCGGCCACGAGCTGGAGGTACTCCGCCGACGCGACGACCTCGACGGCGGCGGCTGACGCCACCGTGCCGACGCCGTAACGCAATCAGCGGGCCTGCCTTACGGCAGACCCGCTGGTCGATTCTGTCGGGACGACAGGATTTGAACCTGCGACCCCTTGACCCCCAGTCAAGTGCGCTACCAAGCTGCGCCACGTCCCGTTGCCCGTCTGACCTGGGGGTTCCCCCGGCCGAACGCGCAGGGAAACAATACCGCACTCGCGCCGGTGATCGCGCATCCGTTTCCGGGGGCCCGCCCTCCAGGGGTGTCACTCCTCCGTCGGGAGCCCCAGCCGGGGATGCGCCTCCAGGAGCCGGTTCGGGGCCGCCTGGCGCCAGGAGTCGGCGAGGATGTCCCGCAGTTCGTCCTCGCCCTCCAGCGCCTCCAGCCGGGCCCGCACCCAGGCGAACGACGCCTCGTGGTCGGCGATCCAGAACTTCTTCGGCTCGGCGAGCACCAGCTCGTCCCGCTCGACCTTGGGACAGCGCACGGCGATGGACGTCTCGTCCTCGGGCAGCGTCACGAACATCTTCCCGGCGACCCGGAACGTGGGCATGCTCCAGGCGATCTTCTCCGTGGTGTCCGGGAAGGAGAGGGCGATACGTCGTACGTCTTCGGCATCCGGCATGGCAGGCACGGTAGCCGCTGCCACTGACAATCACCTGGTGAGAGCGCCTGCCGGTAGGTGCTTGTAGTAGATCGTCGTTGGCCGCAGCACTCCGTCGGGGTTCGCCGCGTAGTCCGGGATCGCGCCGATCGCGGTCCAGCCGGCGGACCGGTAGAGCCGCTCGGCGGGGCTGCCGGTCTCGGTGTCCAGGTGCAGGAGGGTGACTCCGGCCGCCGCGGCGGCGTCCTCCGCCGTCGCCAGGAGCCTGCGGCCGAGGCCGCGCCCGCGGGCGTCCGGGTCCACCATGAGCTTGACGAGTTCGGCGCGGTGACGGCTGTTGGCCTTGCCGGGGAAGGCGAGGCTCACGGTGCCCTGCATCCGGTCCCCGTCGTACGCGGCCCACACGACGAGCCGGCCCGCGGCCACGTCGGCGGCCCGCTCCGCCCACCAGGCGAGGGCCTCCGCGCGGTCGAGCGGGGCGAGGAAGCCGACCGAGGCACCGGCGTCGACGGTGGCCTCCAACAGGCTCGCCAACTCCTCTGCCTTAGCGGACAGTTGCTCTTCCCGGAGACGAGTGACGATCACGGCCGCACCACCGCCAGCAGATACCGCACACCCTCGGGAGCGGCACTCCGGAACCGGGTCGGCCCCCATACGCGCATGCGCAGACAGTCGCCGGTGCCGAGGTGGTGTTCGGTGTCCTGCGCGGTGACGTCGAGGGCGCCTTCCAGGACCCAGATGTGCTGTTCGAGGCCGGTGACGGGCGGACGGTCGTAGGCGATGTCGGCGCCGGGCGAGAGGCGGGCCTCGACGAGTTCGCCGCGCAGGGCGGAGTGCGGCGGCGACACGGACCGCCGTACGAAACCGGAGGCCTGGTCCTGCCAGCGGGGCTGGTCGGTCGCGCGCACGACGGGCGACGGCTCGGCCTCCACCTCGCTGAGGAGCTGGGACATGGTGCGCCCGTAGACGGCGCACAGACGGTTCAGCAGCGAGGCCGTGGGGCTGATCTCCGCCCGTTCGGCCCGGGACAGGGTGGACCGGCTCACTCCGCTGCGCTCGGCCAACTCGCCCAGGGACCAGCCGTGTTCGGCCCGTAGCTCGGCCAGGCGGATGCCCAGCCGGGTGTCGACGGGGTCCGCACCATCGCCATCGGTTCTCATATCCGGGACGCTATCCCGGATATGAGACAACCGCGTTTCGCGGTCCTCACACCGGCAGCGGCTGCGCCTGTCCCGCCGCGCCGAGCGCGTCCAGCACCGGGCGGATCAGGGGGTGCTCCTCCGCTCCCCGGCGGACGGCGGCGAAGACGCGCCGGGTGGGGGCGGTGCCGTCGACGGGGCGGACGACCACGCCCGTGAGATCCATGCCCCGCAGCGCCGAGCGCGGCACGAGGGCCACGCCCGCGTCGGCGGAGGCGAGGGCCACGACCGCGCGGAAGTCGTCCGAGGAATGCTCCATACGGGGCTGGAAGCCGGCGTTCTCGCAGGCCAGGACCACCACGTCATGGCAGGGGTTGCCGGGGTACGGGCCGATCCAGGGGTCCTTGGCCAGTCCGGCGAGCGGGACCTCCGGCGCACCGGACAGCGGGTGGGTGACCGGCACGACCGCGTCGAAGGGCTCGGCGTACAGCGGGACGTGGGCCAGTCGCGGGTCGTCGGCGGGCGGGGCACCCCGGTACTCGACGGCGACGGCGACATCGACCTGCCGGTCCAGCACCATCGGCAGGCTGGCGTCGCCCTCGGCGTCCTGGACGCGGATGCGGATCCCGGGCGCGGACTCGGCGAGCCGGGCCACCGCGGGCGCCACGACCAGGGCTATGCCCGTCGCGAAGGAGGCGACCGTGACGGTGCCGGCGGCTCCCGAGCTGTACGCGGCCAGCTCGGCCTCGGCCCGCTCCAGCTGGGCGAGGACCGCGTTGGTGTGGTCGAGGAGGATCTCACCGGCCGGGGTGAGCCGTACGCCCTTGGCGCCGCGCTCGACGAGCCGGTGGCCGGTCTCCTGCTCCAGCGCGGCGAGCTGCTGGGAGACGGCCGACGGGGTGAGGTACAGCGCGGCGGCAGCCGCCGTCACCGTACGGTGGTCCGCCACCGCACGGAGGATGTGGAGCCGCCGCGCTTCGATCATGCGATCGATTGTCTCAAACGCGCCGCTCAGGCCTGCTCGGCGTCCAGCTCGGCCCGTGCCGCCACGAACGCGTCCACCGCGCGGTTGACGTCCTCCGTCGAGTGCGCGGCCGAGAGCTGGACCCGGATCCGGGCCGCCCCCTGCGGCACGACCGGGTAGGAGAAGCCGATCACGTACACGCCGCGCTCCAGCAGCAGCTCCGCCATCCGCCCGGCTACGGCCGCGTCACCGATCATCACCGGCGCGATGGCGTGGTCGCCGGGAAGGACGTCGAAGCCCTCCTCGGTCATCCGGCCGCGGAAGAGGGCCGTGTTCTCGGCGAGGCGGACGCGCAGGTCGTCCGCGGACTCCAGCAGGTCGATGACCTTCAGGGAGGCCGCCGCGATCACCGGGGCGAGGGTGTTGGAGAAGAGATACGGCCGGGAGCGCTGGCGCAGCAGGGCGACGATCTCGGCACGGGCCGCCACATAGCCGCCGGACGCGCCGCCGAGGGCCTTGCCGAGGGTGCCGGTGATGATGTCGACACGGTCCATGACGCCGTGCAGCTCGGGAGTGCCGCGGCCACCGGGGCCGACGAAGCCGACGGCGTGCGAGTCGTCGACCATGACCATCGCGTCGTAGCGGTCGGCGAGGTCGCAGATCTCGCGCAGCGGCGCCACATAGCCGTCCATGGAGAAGACGCCGTCGGTGACGATCAGCCGGCGCCGCGCGTCGGACGCCTCCTTCAGCCGGGCCTCCAGCTCGGCCAGGTCACGGTTGGCGTAGCGCAGGCGGCGGGCCTTGGACAGGCGGATGCCGTCGATGATCGACGCGTGGTTCAGCGCGTCGGAGATGACCGCGTCCTCCGGGCCGAGCAGCGTCTCGAACACACCGCCGTTGGCGTCGAAGCAGGAGGAGTACAGGATCGTGTCCTCCTGGCCGAGGAACGCCGACAGCCGCGCCTCGAGTTCCTTGTGCACCTCCTGCGTGCCGCAGATGAAGCGGACGGAGGCCATGCCGTAGCCCCAGCGGTCCAGGGCCTCGTGGGCGGCGGCGACGACCTCGGGGTGGTCGGCGAGGCCGAGGTAGTTGTTGGCGCAGAAGTTGAGGACCTCGCCGGGGCGGCCGCCCGCGGTGACGTTCACGGTGGCCGACTGCGGGGTGCCGATCACGCGCTCGGGCTTGTGCAGACCGGCGGCGCGGATCTCGTCGAGGGTGGCGCGCAGGTCGTCGCGCACGGAGTCGAACATGAGGGCTCCTGAAAGGGTCGCGGAGAAACGTGCTGAAAGAAGGGGGAGTTACGCGGTCCAGTCGAGGATGACCTTGCCGCCGCGGCCGCTCGCCGCGTCGGCGAACGCCGCCTCGAAGTCGCGGAAGCCGTACCGGCCGGTGATGACGGGCGCGAGGTCGAGGCCGCCTTCGAGCAGCACGGACATCGCGTACCAGGTCTCGAACATCTCGCGGCCGTAGATGCCCTTGACGGTGATCATCGAGGTGACGATCCGGGCCCAGTCGACGGGGAACTCCTCGGCGGGCAGGCCGAGCATGGCGATCCGGCCGCCGTGCGTCATGTTGGCGATCATGTCGCGCATGGCCTCGGGGCGGCCGGACATCTCCAGGCCGATGTCGAAGCCCTCGCGCAGACCGAGCGCGCGCTGCCCGTCGGCGATGGTCGCGGCGGAGACATCGAGGGCGAGGCTCACCCCGATCTTGCGGGCCAGCTCCAGCCGCTCCGGGCTGACGTCGGTGATCACGACGTTGCGGGCACCGGCGTGCCGGGCCACGGCCGCGGCCATCAGGCCGATGGGTCCCGCGCCGGTGATCAGGACGTCCTCGCCGACGAGCGGGAACGACAGCGCGGTGTGCACGGCGTTGCCGAACGGGTCGAAGATCGCGGCCACGTCGAGGTCGACGGGCACCCGGTGCACCCAGACGTTGGCGGCGGGCAGCGCCACGTACTCGGCGAACGCCCCGTCCCGGCCCACGCCCAGCCCGACGGTGGCCCGGCACAGATGACGGCGGCCCGCCTGGCAGTTGCGGCACTTGCCGCACACCAGATGGCCCTCGCCGCTCACCCGGTCGCCGATGCCGATGTCGGTGACGTCCCGTCCGGTCTCCACGACCTCGCCGACGAACTCGTGCCCGAGCACGAGCGGGGTATTGATCGCCTGCTGCGCCCAGCCGTCCCAGGCTCTGATGTGCAGGTCGGTGCCGCAGATGCCGGTGCGCAGCACCTTGATCAGTACGTCACCGGCCCCGACGGCGGGCTCCGGGACGTCCGTGAGCCACAGCCCGGGCTCCGCCTTCTCTTTGACCAGTGCCTTCACCGCAAGGGCTCCTGAGGGTGAGTCCCGGCTCCGGGCATGCCGAAGCAGCCCCTGGGCCGGGAGAGGAGTGGGATCGCACTGCAATCTGCCGTACGGCGGCCGCACCGGTCCATCGAGGATTTCTTAAGCGCCGCCTCAGCTTTCCTTCACGCCCTCGGGGAACTCCGGGAACCACAGGCGTTCAGCAGGGCAGCGAGCCGTCCAGGCCCTCCAGCCGCAGGACGAGCTGCGCGGCGTGTTCCTTGATGGCCGTCAGGCCCGGCTTCCCCCAGGGCCGCGGCTCGACGTCCGCGACACTGACCGTGCCCAGCACCAGCCCCGTGCCGTCGAGGAGCGGCGCCCCCAGATAGGAGCGGATGCCGAACTCGTCGACCACCGGATTGCCCGCGAACCGCGGATAGTCGCGGACGTCCTCCAGGACCAGGGCCTTGCGTCGCGCCACCACATGGGGGCAGAAGCCATGGTCGCGGGGCAGGGCACGGCCCACCCGGGGGCTGGTGCCGTCGCCGCGCACCACCGGCGCGACGGCGGGGACATACAGGCCCGCGTAGAACTGCCGCTGCTCGTCGGGGAAGTTGACCATGGCGTACGGAGCCCCGGTGAGCTCGGCGAGGCGGCGTGCGAAGGCGTCGAGCGCGGGTTCGGGGCGCTCCCCCAGACCCAGTCGGCGCAGTCGGTGGGTGCGGGCGGGGGCCTCCTTGTCCTCGGGGGTGAGCAGCAGACGACCGGCCGGGCGCGGCGGGTCGTAGCTCATGGGCGTACTCGCGAAGTGTGGGCATGCGTCATACAGGGGCTCCGTGGCAGGTGTGAGGGGGTCACATATGGGCGCCGTACCCCGTCGTGGGGGCCGGGGTGTGGGCGATGAGGTGGCGCACGAGGGTCAGCAGGGTCCGGACCCCGGAGCTGGAGATCCGGGCGTCGCAGCACACGACGGGGACGTCCTCGGTCAGATCGAGGGCTGCGCGCACCTCCTCGGGGTCGTAGCGGTGGGAGCCGTCGAACTCGTTGACGGCGATGACGAAGCCGAGGCCGCGCTGTTCGAAGAAGTCGACCGCCGCGAAACACTCCTCCAGACGGCGGGTGTCGGCGAGGATGACCGCCCCGAGAGCGCCCTCGCACAGCTCGTCCCACATGAACCAGAACCGCTCCTGGCCGGGTGTGCCGAACAGATAGAGCACATGTCTCGGGTCGAGGGTGATGCGGCCGAAGTCCATGGCCACGGTCGTCTCGACCTTGTTCTCGATGCCGTCGAGGTTGTCGGTCGCGGCACCGACGGTGGTGAGAAGCTCCTCCGTGCTGAGCGGCGCGATCTCGCTGACCGCGCCGACGAAGGTCGTCTTGCCCACGCCGAAGCCGCCCGCGACCAGGATCTTGAGCGCGGTGGGGAACGGATCGGCGCTGCCGCGCGGTCCGTCGGCGTAGTCAGAGCTGTCGTCGTAGTCCATCGAGCACTGCCTCCAGAAGAGCCCGGTCCGTCGGGTTGTGGTAGAAGGCGGGGGGCTTGGTGGTCAGCGCCCCGCAGTCGACGAGGTCCGCCAGCAGCACCTTGGTGACGGCCACCGGCAGTTTCAGATGGGCGGCGACCTCGGCGACCGCGACGGGCGCGCGGCACAGGTCGAGCGCCTGCGTGTGCTCGAGGCCGAGATAGCCGAGGGGGGTCGCCCCGGTGGCCATCAGCTGCGACATGAGGTCGAGCGCGACGGTGGGACGGGTGCGGCCGTTGCTGACGGTGAACGGGCGCACCAGCCGCCCGGCCGCGTCGTCGAGCCAAGGCCCGTCACCGGCCGCCGTCACGGTCAAGGCCTCATCGCAGGGGGTTCGACGGACTGCTGCCGGGGAGCGGTGACCAGGTAGGGGCGGACGCTCTTGACGAGCATCGCCATCTCGTAGCCGAGCACGGCCGCGTCGGCCTCGCGGCCCGCGAGCACGGCCAGGCAGGTGCCGGAGCCGGCGGTGGTGACGAACAGCAGGGTCGAGTCGAGTTCGACGACGACCTGCCGTACGTCGCCGCCGTCGCCGAAGCGGACACCGGCGCTGCGGCCGAGGGAGTACAGGCCGGAGGCGAGAGCGGCCATGTGGTCGGCGCTGTCCGGGTCGAGGCCGTGTACGGACTTCACTAGCCCGTCGCAGGACAGGAGCACGGCGGCGTTCGTGTGCGGTACGCGCTGCACGAGGCCGCTCATCAGCCAGTCGAGATCGGATACCTGGGCGGTCGGCGCATCGCTCGCCATGGTGGATCGACTCCTTGGGGTACGAAGGTCTGCGGGAGCGCTGGGGGTGGATATGGGTGTGGGGGTGGACACGGGGGTGGTCATCCGGCGGGTGCGCTCCCGTCCCGCCGGGCGGTGATGCTGTGGTCGGTGTGCGCCGGCTCCAGGTGTGCCGGCTCGGTGTGCGTCGGCTGCTCCCGCTCGCCCCGGACCGTGTCTCCCGACTCCATGTGCTGTTGCGCCTCGGCGAGGCCGATGCCGCGCTGGAAGGCCGCCATCAGACCGGGGTCGTGGCCGACGAGGTACTCGGAGTCCTGGCGCGGCGTGGGACCGTCGCGCAACTGGGGTGCGATGTGCTCCTGGGCGCGGCGGCGGGGCAGTTGGGGTTTGCCCATGGTGCCGCGCACGGTGCCGTTGCGGGGGGTGGGCGGCTCGGTGCCGTTCCCGGCGAGGACGCGCCGGTCTTCCGGGCTGATCCCGGGCCGTGCCTCGGCCGGGGTGGGCCGCTCCCGACGCGTCCCGCGCACGGGCAGGGGCGCGGGGTGGCCGTTCTTCGGGGCGCCGCCCGAGTCCCGTTCGGAATCGGGCCGGTGCGCTCGGGACGCGGTGGGTGCGGGGGGCGCGGGGAGCGGGACCGACGGCCGTGCCTCGGAGGCGGCACCCGGCACGGACGGGAATCCGTACACCGTCGAGGACCCTGTCGCGGGAGCGGATCCGGACTCGGGCGCGGATCGGGACTCGGGCGCGGATCGGGACTCGGGCGCGCCGCCGGGGCCGACCGCGCCGGGCACCGCCCCCTCGTCCGAGGGGGACCTCAGGGACTCCGCCCGGGCTCCGGCCTCGAGCACCGTCCCGGCACTGGTACCGGCCTCGGACTGGCCGCCCTCCTGAGAACCCGCCCCCGCCCCCAACAGCGCCTGCGGCACGACGAGCACCGCCTGCACTCCGCCGTAGATGTTGGTCTGGAGGCGGACGTTGATGCCGTGCCGACGGGCGAGCTGGGAGACGACGAACAGGCCGATGCGCCCGTCCGCGAGGAGCCGGCCGACGTTCACCTGGTCCGGGTCGGCGAGCAGGGCGTTCATCCGCGTCTGCTCCTCGACGGGCATGCCGAGTCCGCGGTCCTCGACCTCGACGGCGAGCCCGGAGGTGACGAGGCCCGCGCGCAGCAGCACCTGGGTCTGCGGGGCGGAGAACACCGTGGCGTTCTCGACGAGTTCGGCCAGCAGATGGATGACGTCGGCGACGGCGTGACCGCGCAGGGTGCCGTCGATCGGGGGCACGAGCTTGACCCGCGAGTACTGCTCGACCTCGGCGATGGCCGAGCGCAGCACCTCGGTCATGGAGACCGGGTTGCTCCACTGGCGGCGGGAGACCGCCCCGCCGAGCACGGCGAGGTTCTCGGCGTGCCGGCGGATGCGGGTGGCGAGGTGGTCGACGTGGAAGAGCCCCTTGAGCAGCTCGGGGTCCTCCATCTCGTTCTCCAGCTCGTCGAGGATGGAGATCTCGCGGTGCACCAGTGACTGCAGACGCCGGGCGAGGTTGACGAACACCTCGAGCTTCTGTTCGCTGCCGGTCTGGCTGGAGAGCTGCGCGGCCTCGACGACGGCGGTGAGGGCGCCGTCGTGCGCACGGGTCAGGTCGGCGGACAGGAGGTCGAAGTCGTCGGCGTCCTCGGCGGGACCGCCCCGCTCGTCGTCGGGACCGGGCTGCGGCGGTCCCTCGCCGCGGCGCAGCGTCTCGACCAGGCCACGCAGGTCGGCCTCGCGCCGCGCGGTGGTGCGGCGCAGGGCGCCGACGCGGTCGTGCACGGAACGGGCGGCCCGGTTTGCGGCCACCGCGGCGACGACGATGCCGACGAGGGCCACCGAGACCGCCCCGGCGAGCACGGCCCACAGGGTGAGGCCCGGCCGTGCTCCGGTGGACCGGACGGTGAAGAGGACGGCGGCGCAGCCGCTGAGGGCGACGGCGACGGGCGGCAGCACGGCGAGGCGCAGCAGTTGGGGCCGTATGTGGGTCTCGGGCAGCGCGGGTGCGGTGCGGGCGGCCGGGCGCCCGTGCCGCCCGCCCTCACGGCGGTCTGCGCGGGCGGCCGGGGCGCGGAGCTGAGACATCGGTGTCCTCGTGCTGGTCCGTCGGTGCTGGCTGCCAGGGGGGCTCGCGGGCGTGCGATCGGGCTCGCGTGGGCGGCGGGGATCCCCGTCGCGTCTACTCCCTCGTCCGCCTTGCGCCTGCACGTGCCGGTCCCCGCTCCCTGATCCGCCTGCTTTCCGACGGCCACTGACAGTAGTCGCCAGCGCATCATGTGCGGTGGGCAGTTGACAAACTCATACGGTGAGCGTCCTGCTCTGGTATGAGGTCTCGTACGACAGACCGATATCCCCGTCGCGCACCCGGCCATGAATGGACACGACACGATCCGACCTGGTCAGAAGCGGTCACACGGAAACGGCGAGGGCCGAGGAGCCTTCAGCTCCTCGGCCCTCGCCGTCTACTTCCCGTCCGGCCCCCGTCAGCCCGCCGGGAGCGTCTCGGGGTTCTCCGTACCCTTGGCCGACCCTCCCCGGCCGTCACCCTCCGTATCGGCCTGGGCCATGGCTGCCGCGTCCGACGCGGTCTTGATCGCGGCGTCGGCGAGGGCCTCCCCGGCCGGGAATCCACCCTCCGGGGCGAGCGCCACCCCACGCCACCACGGCTCGGACGGGACGGTTTCCGCTGTCGGCTCGAAGGGCTCGCCGGGGCGGGGCAGGGCGATCCGGGCGCCCACCGCGCGGGCGGCCGCGACCGTGCCCTCACCGGGGTCCGCCCACGGATGGGTGGCCAGATTGAAGGTGGCCCAGTGGATCGGCAGCATCGGGCCGTGCTCCGGTCCGCCCTGGAGGTCGAGGTGGGCGCGCATGCCCTCCTCGGGGGTCATGTGGATGTCGGGCCAGAAGTCCGAGTACGCGCCGATCTGGATCATCGTGGCGTCGAACGGTCCGTGCTCGGCGCCGATCTCCTTGAATCCGTCGAAGTAGCCGGTGTCGCCGCTGTGGTAGATCCGGTGCGACTCCCCGGCGACGACCCAGGAGGCCCAGAGGGTGTGCTGGGTGTTGCGCAGGCCCCGGCCGCAGAAGTGCCGGGCCGGGGTGGCGGTCAGGGCGAGGCCGCCGATCTTCGTGGTCTCGTGCCAGTCCAGTTCGCGCAGCCGGTCGGCGGAGACGCCCCAGTGCTCCAGGTGCGCGCCGACGCCCAGCGGCACGGCGAACAGGGTGTCCGTGCCCGCCAGGGCCTTGATGGTGGGCATGTCCAGGTGGTCGTAGTGGTCGTGCGAGATGACCACGACGTCGACCGGGCCGAGCGCGGCCAGCGGCAGGGGCGCCGGGTGCAGCCGCTTGGGCCCGGCGAAGGGGAACGGGGAGCAGCGCTCGCCCCACACCGGGTCGAACAGGACCCGGCGGCCGTCGATCTCCGCGAGCACGCTGGAGTGCCCCATCCAGGTCAGCCGCAGGCCCGTGGCCGGGGGCCGGGCGATGTCGGCGAGGGTGGTGGAGTGCAGCGGCACCGTGCCCTGGGGACTGCGGCGGGGCCGGGTCTCCTTGTCGAAGAAGACCTTCGCGAAGTCCAGGGTGGAGCCCGAGGGCCGGGTGCGCGCGGGGCCGCCGGGGTTCTGGAAGACCCCGTCCTTGAAGTGGGGCGATCTGCGGATGCGCGCCATGCGCTCACCGCGCGGATCCGCGCCGAACGCCCCGGGCCGCAGCGCACGGAGCCCGGTGCTCAGGGGACGGAAACCGGCCACGGTACCTCCAGGTGGAGTCGGTCAGGCTTTCCATTATGGTCGGCCCCTCCGACAACACCGGGGCACAGGGGTCCCTCCGAGGGTCATACTGACCGATGATTCAGTAACACCTTCAGCGACCCCGGCGAAGGAGCCCGTATGGCCGACCCCCTGCTGTCCCTCACCTGGACCGACCACCTCACCGGTCACCAGGGCTTTCTGGTCGTCGACCGGCTGGTGCGCGGTGTCGCCAGCGGCGGTCTGCGGATGCGCGCGGGCTGCACCCTGGAGGAGGTCACCGGCCTGGCCCGCGGGATGACCATGAAGGAGGCCCTGCACTACGACCCCGAGAGCCGCTACGTCCCGCTCGGCGGCGCGAAGGGCGGCATCGACTGCGACCCCCGGGACCCGCAGGCCTACCCCCTGCTCGTGCGCTACCTGCGCGCGATGCGGCCGTACATCGAGAGCTGCTGGACGACGGGCGAGGACCTCGGGCTGACCCAGGACCTGGTGGACCGGGCCGCCGCCGAGGCGGGGCTGGTCTCCTCCATACAGGCCGTGTATCCCCTGCTGGACGACGAGGCCGAGGCACGGCGGCGGCTCCGGGACGCGTTCGCGGTCGAGGTGGACGGCCTCGGTCTCGACGAGCTGGTCGGCGGCTGCGGTGTGGCCGAGTCCGCCCTCACGGCCCTGGACCGGGCCGGGGTGCCGTACACGGGCACGCGGGTCGCCCTCCAGGGGCTGGGCACCATGGGCGGGGCGACCGCCCGCTTCCTCACGCGCGCGGGGCTCACGATCGTGGCCGTCGCCGACCTCAAGGGCACGATCGCCAACCCGGCGGGCCTGGACGTCGAGGCGCTGCTCGCCGCTCGGGACGCCCACGGCACCGTGGACCGCTCAGCGCTGCGGCCCGGCGACCGCGAACTGCCCGGCGACGCGTGGCTGTCGGCCGACACGGACGTCCTGGTGCCCGCCGCCGTCTCGTACGCGATCGACTCCGGGAACCAGGAGCGGATCACCGCCCGCTGGGTCGTCGAGGCGGCCAACATGCCCGTACGACCGGAGGCGGAGCTGCTGCTGGCCGCGCGCGGGGTGACCGTGCTGCCGGACGTGGTGGTCAACTCCGGGACGAACGCCTGGTGGTGGTGGACGCTCTTCGGGGACATCGGCGCCGACGCGGAGGAGGCGTTCGCCCACACCCGCGGCTCGATGCGGGCCCTGGTGGAGCGGATGCTGGCCCGGGCGCAGGCCGACGGGACGACACCGCGAGCCGCCGCGCACGCGATCGCGGCGGACCGGCTGCCGGTGATCGCGGAGCGCTTCGGCTGGTACCGCTGACGCACGTCGAACCCGCCTCCGGACCGGCCGAATCCACACGTCAAGGGGGTGCACGCGCGTGTGTAGGGTGACGGCGTGACGAGAGTCCGGTTGAGCGTGGCGGAACGGCGCGGTGATCTGCTGCGGGCCGCCGTCGAGCAGATCGAGGCACGGGGCGTGACGGCGGTCAGGATCGCCGACATCGCCTCGGCGCTCGGGGTGAGCAACGCGCTGGTCCTCTATCACTTCTCGACGAAGGAAAAGCTGGTGGCCGCCGCGTTCCGGCACGCGGCGGAGGGCGACCTCGCGCACCTGGGCAAGCTGCTGGGCCGCCGTACGTCGGCGCTGCGCCGGCTGCGGTCGGCCGTACGGTGGTACGCCCCGACGGGCCAGGCCAAGGGCTGGCGGCTGTGGATCGAGGGCTGGGCGGCGGCACTGCGGGAGCCGGCGCTGCGGGAGGTCGCCCAGGACCTCGACCGGCAGTGGAAGGCCGCCATCGCCGAGGTCATCGCGGAGGGCGTGGCGGCCGGCGAGTTCCACTGCCCCGACCCGCACGGCACGGCCCTGCGCCTCACCGCCCTCCTCGACGGCCTCGCCGTGCAGCTGACGTCCTACGAGGGCGCGGTGCCGCGGGCGCGGGCGCAGGAGTGGGTGGAGGACGCGCTGTCCCGCGAACTGGGTCTGGACTCGGCGGCCTTGCCGTGAGCCGGTCGCACCCTGGCACCCCCACCCCGGCCGCACTCACGCCACGGAGTCGATCCGCATCCTGATGTCCGCCGGCGACAGCGCGCCCTTGGCCGTCACATGGTCGCCCGACGACTCCCCGCGCAGCCGGCGTCCGATCCACGGCACCAGGAACTCGCGTGCCCAGTGGACGTTGTCCCGCCGGATGTCGAGGGTGCCGCGGGGCGGCAGCGGGGGCCACTCCTGCTCGGGGTCGGCCGGTACCTCGAGGCCGAGCACCTGACCCGCCCGGAGCGCCACGCGCGTGTGCCCGTCGGGCGACAGGTGCAGCCGGTCGGCGTCCCAGGCCCGGCGGTCCTGGACACTGCGCAGGGACCACAGGTCGAGCACCGGGCAGCCGTACCGGTCGGCGATGGCCCGGACATGCCCGTTGTACGTGGCGATCTTGCCGCGCAGATGCTTGAGCACGGGCACGCCACGGGTGTCGAACCCGGTCGTCACCATCACCGTGCCGGCCACCGCGGCGAGCTGCGCGATGGCCGCCTCGAACCGCTCGGCCACCTCGTCCGGGTCGGTGCCGGGCCGGATGATGTCGTTGCCCCCGGCGCAGAAGGAGACGAGGTCCGGGGCCATGTCGACGGCCCTCGGAAGCTGGTTCGCCACGATCTGGTCGAGGAGCTTTCCGCGTACGGCGAGATTGGCGTACCGGAAGTCGCCTTCGGGCCTGCGGTCGGCGAGCAGCACGGCGAACCGGTCGGCCCAGCCGACGAACGCCCCGTCGGGGCCGGGATCGCCGACGCCCTCGGTGAAGCTGTCCCCCACCGCCACGTACGACCCGATCACTGCTCTGCTGTCACTCTTCGAATCGTCTGCCACAGCAGCTCATACTTCACCCTCGAATGTGACCTACGCGACCGTAGGAAGGGGTTGACGGGCGGTGAGATAAGCCACTCCTAAAGTGTTCGCCAACTCCGGAATAGGCCACCCCCTAGGGATGTTGCGGGGTGAGTCCCCAGACCCGGAATCCCGTGATCCGGAAATGGCTCCACACGGTCCGGAAGGCGAAGTGCCCGCTCGTGTACGGCTGTGGATCGGTGTAGTCGAAGACGAGCCGCCCGTTGTTCCACCAGCGCACCGTCGACCCGTCGGAGACGATCCGGACCCGGTTCGGCTCGCCCGGGACCAGCAGCGGCTCGGTGTAGTCGTAGAGGAGGGGACGCACACCGGCCTGGCCGACGTAACGCCGCAGCCGGGTCGTGGTGTTGTGGTTGGCGCCGTACCCGGCGTAGTACGTGGTCAGGTGGTCGTACTCCTCCAGCGCCCCGCCACGCGGCGTGGCGAAGAGGTCCCCCGGGGAGCGGACGTCCGTCGCGTTCCAGAAGTTGTTGAGGTCCGAGACCCGGTCGTTGACCCCGCCCTCGGAGACGGGCGTGGCGGTGTATTCGAGGACGTACGGCCCTTCGAGGCGCCGTCTGAACCAGACGGTCGCTCCGCTCGGTACGTCGATGTCCAGCACGCCGCGTGACGCGGTGACGGTGCCGCCGCCCTGGAGTTCGGTCGCCCACTGGGCGAGGCCGTGGCAGAAGTCGTCGTGGGCGATGAGGCGGCGGTGACGGGGCCCGGCGTTCGCGGCCGCCGCCGGGGCGAGGGCGGCCAGGGCGGCTCCGGTGGCCAGGGCTCCGAACGTTCTGCGGGTGGTCGGCACGGGACACGGACTCCTTGAGAAAGCGCTTGCACTCACGACGGGATCACTGTGTCCCAACTGCCGCTTCCTGTCGATCCCTTGAGGCCCTTGGGGCGAGAGGCGATCGACGGCCGCACACACCGAAGGCCGGACCCGGGGATCGGGGTCCGGCCTTCGGCCGCGTGTCAGGCAGGTGGTCGTGCGATCGGTCAGCCCACGGAGACGCCGTGCGAGCGCAGGTAGGCGACCGGGTCCACGTCCGAGCCGTAGTCGGGCGAGGTGCGGATCTCGAAGTGCAGGTGCGGTCCGGTCACGTTGCCGGTCGCACCGGACAGACCGATCTGCTGCCCGCCCGTCACGGTCTGGCCGGCCGAGACGGAGAGCTGGGACAGGTGGGCGTACTGCGCGTACTTGCCGTCCTCGAGCTGGATGACGACCTGGTTGCCGTACGCGCCGCCCCAGCCGGCGGAGACGACGGTGCCCGGGCCGACGGCCTTCAGCGAGGTGCCGGTCGGGACGACGAAGTCGACACCGGTGTGGTAGCCGCTGGACCACATGCTTCCGGACATGTGGTACGGCGTGCCGACGGAGGCGCCGTCGACCGGCAGGCTGAAGCCGGAGGCCTCGGCGGCCGGCTTGGCGGCGGCGGGCTTCGCGGCGGTGCCGCCCTTCGCGGAGGACTCGGAGGCGGACGACTTCTCAGCCGACGCCTTCGGCTTCTCGGCGGCCTTCGGCGCGGACGGCTGCGTCTTGGGCTCGCTCGCCGCCTTCTTGCCGACCGAGAGCTTCAGACCGGGGTGGATCAGGGCCGGGTCGGCACCGACCACGTCACGGTTGTCGTCGTAGAGCTTCTTCCAGCCGCCGCTGACGTGCTGGTCGTCGGCGATCTTCGCGAGATAGTCACCGGCCTTCACGGTGTACGTGTGGGCGCCGGTGGCCTTTTCGGCGGCCTTCTTCTCGGCGGCCGGAGCGGACTGGACGGCCTTTTCCGGAGCCGACTGCGGGGTCGCGGCGTGGGCGCCGGCGGCCCCCATGAGCGGAAGGGCGAGGGCGGCCCCGCCGGTTCCGGCGACGGCTATGGAGCGGGTGAAACGCTGGGACTTCGGGCGGCGATGCTTACCCTTCGCGGGCATGGCGGATTCCTCTCCGGCGCCTGCGAGGTGAGCTGTCGGGTGCGGGCTGGAGATGCCCGGCCGCACCGAAGTGCGGCTGTACCCCAAGCCGTTCCGGGAACCGGAACAGGCGTCGTACCTGTGGGTCCCCCGCTCCTGCCATACACGGGTGAGTGTGTGCGGGCTCCGGGCGGCGGCAGGATTAGGCGTCCGTCCGGATTGGTGTGGAACGTAAGCGACCGAGACGCAATGGGACAAGCTTGCGGTTGCCTGTGAAGGCGTTTCTCTTGACGCGTCGCCACATTTCCCGTCACCGAGCGTGGATTCACGATCTCCGTTTTTCCTCAAGGCCCCTGAATACCGCAAGAATTACGTGAACATGACGACAACACATCGTCACGAATATGACGATGGTCACGCACCCCGACCTCATCTCCTTTACGATCGGGGCACGTTATACCGAAACACCTGAACTACCTTTAGTTCCCTAATCACCGAATTCGGACAGAACAGCTACTTGCGCCGAAGGCGGACGACCGCGGCATCCAGGTCGCCGCGCAGGCCGACTCGAAGTCCGTGATGGGCCAGTACGGCCCCTCGGTGAACTTCGCCCGTTTCGGGGCATTCGTACGTCGCTGTCGGGTCGAGGCCCCGCAGCCGGAGCGGCGGGACGGGTTCGCCGTAGCGCTGCGCCTGCAGCCAGGCGAGGACGACGGTCTCGTCCCCGAGGACGTACTGCACCGCGCTCAGGCCGCCCTCCGGGGGCCGCAGCCGGTACAGGTCGCCGCGCTGCACCACAGGCCGGATCTCCTTGTAGAGCCCGACCCACTCCCGCGCCTCGGCGAGCTCCTCCGCCGTCCACCGGGTGAGGTCGCCGCCCACCCCGAGCACCCCGGCCATCGCGCTGACGAACCGGAACCGCAGGGAGCTGGCCCGCTGGTTGAGCATGGCGTTCGGGCTGTCGGTGACCCAGGCGGCCATGACCCGGGCCGGATGGATCTGGCTGAAGCCGTGCTGGATGGCGAGCCGGTCGAGCGGGTCGGTGTTGTCGGAGGTCCACACCTGGTCCGTACGGGCCAGCACCCCGAGGTCGATCCGGCCGCCACCTCCCGAGCAGGACTCGAAGGCCACCCCGGGGTGGGCCGCCCGCAGCCGGTCCAGCAGGGCGTACAGAGCGCGGACGTGGTCAACCCAGAGTCGCTGCGGGTAGGGGTCGTCCGGCCACCCGGCGTCGCTGAAGCAGCGGTTGAAGTCCCACTTGACGTAGTCGATCGGCGCGCTGGAGAGCAGCCCGTCGAGCTGCTCCCACAGGTACTCCTGGACGTCCTCGCGGGCCAGGTTCAGCACCAGCTGATTGCGGAATTCCGTCCGCTTTCGTCCCGCTTGGTACTGCACCCAGTCGGGGTGCGCGCGGTACAGGTCGCTGTCCGCGTTGACCATCTCCGGCTCGACCCAGATCCCGAACCGCATGCCGAGCCCGTGCACCTGGTCGGCGAGGGGCTTCAGCCCGCCCGGGAAGCGGTCGGGGTTGGGCGTCCAGTCACCGAGCCCGGCCCGGTCGCTGGTCCGGGACCCGAACCAGCCGTCGTCGACGACGAACAGCTCGACACCCATGGCGGCGGCCCGCTCGGCGAGGGCCCGCTGCTGCTCCTCGGAGATGTCGAACTCGGTGGCCTCCCAGGAGTTGAACAGCACCGGCCGGTCCCGGTCCGCGTCCGGGACGACATGGTCGCGCTGCCAGGCGTGCCAGGCGCGGCTCGCCCCGCCGAAGCCGCCGTCGCTCCAGAGCCCGGCGAAGACGGGGGTCGTGTACGACTCGCCCGTGCCCAGCCGCAGCAGGCCCGAGTCGTCGTGTCCGGCCCCGCCGGTGATCTGCACGCGCGCGTCCGGGAGTTGGGCGACCGCGATCCGCCAGGACCCGGACCAGCCGAGGGCGCAGCCGTAGACCTCCCCTCGCTCCTCGGTCGCGTCGGTGTCGAGCGCGACCCAGGGCAGATGCTGGTGGGAGGTGTGACCGCGGCGGCTGCCGATGACCTTCTCGCCGTAGGTGAGGGCGGAGCGCGTCAGCCGGGACTCGGCGCCCCAGCGGCCGTGGAGCTGGGACAGCCGCCAGGTGTCACGGTCGGGCAGGGTCCAGGTGGCGGAGTCGGCGCGCAGGACCTCGACGTCCGGCCCCTGGTTCTCCAGGGTCACCCAGCGCTCGACGACATCGGCCGAGGGGCGCATCCGGTAGTGCAACGTGACGGCCAGATCGCCGTCACGGAAGCGGAGCCGCAGCTCGCCGTCGCCGGTGTCATGGCCCTCGAAGGACCACTCGGTGCCGCGTCGCTCGGCGGTGCGCAGGGACAGGGCGGGCCGGGTGAAGCGGGGGCCGCCCTCGACCGGGTACTCCTCGCGTCCGTCGAGCGGGGACTCGAAGGCCCAGTAGTCCGGCAGCGGATGGACGGCCAGGGCCTCGGCGTCGGCGAGGCCGATCCGGGCGCCCCAGTGCAGGTGCAGCAGCTCGTCCCGGTCGGTGACATGGACGGCGTAACTGCTGGCCGGCCCCGAGAGCACCCATGTACGACCGTCTTCGGAGATCTCCAGCATCAAGCCCTCACAGATTCGAACAAGCCCGACCAGGTGCGACCAGGCACGAACATCATCAAGGGCGTCGGGTGCTCCGGGCAACGCCTGTGGACAACTCATTGCCCCTGGCAGGCATGTCGTATCGTCGAGTGGTGCCCGTCGACGAGCCGCGCCGACGGCGCCGTGTGGGAGGAGCCCCCGTGACGCAGCAGGTCCCGTCGACCGAACCCGAACTGGCCGCAGTGCGCAACTTCCGTGATGTGGGCGGACTGCCGACCGTGGACGGTCGGCGGGTGCGCGAGGGAGTGCTGTTCCGCAGCGGGCACCTCGCGCACGCGACCGGTGAGGACGCCGCCTTCCTGACCACGCTGGGCCTGCACACGATCTTCGACTTCCGTAACGAGGCCGACCAGAAGCTCGAAGGGCCGGACGTCGAGCTGCCGGGTGTGCGCAATGTGAACCTGCCGCTGAGCGACCCCGCCGACGGCGCCGAGTTCTGGAAGCTGGTCCGCGACGGCGACCTGGAGCAGCTGCGCGCGATCCTCTCGGACGGCAAGGGAGCGGCCCGGATGATCGCCTCCTACCGCACGATCATCAAGCACCGCACCGCCGAGCACTCCAAGGTGCTGCACTCGCTCGCCGAGGACAGCGTCCCCGCGCTGATGCACTGCGCGGCGGGCAAGGACCGCGCGGGTCTGTCGATCGCCGTGACGCTGCTCGCGGTGGGCGTCGAGCGCGAGGCGATCGTCGAGGACTATCTGAAGTCGAACGCGAAGCACCGCCGCTACAAGGTGCGGCGCAGCGGTTCCTCCGACTCGGCCTACTCCCCCGAGGTCATGGAGCTGCTCAGCCCCCTGTTCGACGCGCGCGCCGAGTATCTGACGGCGGCCCTCGACACCGTCGAGGAGACCTGGGGCGGCGTCGACGCCTATCTGGAGAAGGGGCTGGAGCTCGCCCCGGAGACCCGGGAGCGACTGCGCGAGCGGCTTCTCGACTGAGGCCGGGGCACGGGCTAGCGGGCCCCCGCCTCGAAGAGGAAATAGACGAACGCGGCGAAGACATGCCCCATCACGAGGTAGATGAACAGCCGCACCCACAGGGCGCGCGGGAACTTCTCCTCCATGTCGCTCAAGGCGTCTCTCCAGGGGTGGGGCCCAGGCACAGGGTGGCCGTGGGACTCTGCAACAGGGTGTGCACGAAAAGCAGTTCGACGCCGTCGTGGTCCTCGGCGGCGATCCGGTGCGGGGTGAGCGAGTCGAAGTGGGCGCTGTCGCCGGGTGTGAGCCGGTACGTGGTGTCCCCGAGGCGCAGCCGCAGCCGGCCGCGCAGCACATGGAGCCACTCCTCGCCCGGGTGGACGCGCACGATGTCGCCCTGGGAGCCGTGCGGCACATGGACCCGCAGGGCCTGCATCCCGCGCCCGGAGGCGCCGGCCTGCCAATAGGTCCAGCCGCCCGCTGTGGTCGGTTCCATGTCGGTTGCGCGGACCACGGCGTCCCGGTCGGCGGCCGTCTCACCGAGCAGTTCGGAGACGGTCGTACCGTAGACGCGGGCGAGCGCCAGCAGCATCGGCAGTGAGGGCTGGCGCTGTCCGGTCTCCAGACGGGAGAGGTGGGCGGGCGACAGCCCGGCGGCGCGGGCCGCGGCCTCCAGCGTCAGGGAGGCCTGGCGCCGCAGCGCGCGCAGCTGCGGGGCCACGGCGGGCAGCGCGCCCGACTGTTCGGAGTCGCTCATGCCTCCATTCAGCCGGAGCCTTGCCCCTGCGGCAACTTTCTTGCCTCAGGGGCAAAAGGCGGGAGCCGGCGCCCCGGCGCCTATCGGTTGGCCACCGCCTGCTTGACCAGGGTCTTCCCGAAGTCCCACACCAGACCGCCGTTGTGCGCGTCGTCCATCACGGCGGTGAAGGCGTCGACGAAGCGGTCCACCTCCCGCTCGCCGATGATCAGCGGCGGGATCAGCTTGATCACCTCCATGTGGTCGCCGGAGACCTGGGTGAGGATCCGGTGCCGCTGGAGCAGCGGTACGACGACCATCTGCGCGAACAGTCCCTTGCGTGCGGCCTGGAGCATGGCCCAGCGGCCGCGCAGCTTCAGCGACTTCGGCCGGCCGAACTCGATGCCGATCATCAGGCCCCGGCCGCGGACGTCGGCGAGCATCTCGTACCGGTCCGTCAGTGCGGCCAGCCGGGACCTCAACCGCTCGCCCGTGGCCCGGACATTGGCCACGACCTGCTCGTTCTCCATCACGGACAGCACGGCCAGGCCCGCCGCCATGGCCTGCGCGTTGGAGCCGAAGCTCGCCGAGTGGACCAGGACCCGGTCCATGGACGAGTAGACCTTCTTGAAGATCCAGTCCTTGCCGAGCGTGGCGCCGACCGGGACATAGCCGCCGGAGAGCGCCTTGGCCACGCACACCAGGTCGGGCTCCACACCGTCCTCGTGCTGGTAGCCGTAGAAGTCGCCGGTCCGGCCGAGGCCGGTCTGCACCTCGTCGGCGATGAGCAGCGCCTTGTGCCGGTGCAGCAGTTCCTGCGCGGCGAGCAGATAGCCGGGCGGGGGCGTCAGCACGCCCTTGCCCTGGATCGGCTCGACGATCAGGGCGGCGACATCGCCCCTCCTCAGCTCCCGCTCCAGCGCGTCGAGATCGCCGAGCGGTACGGCCGTGTCGGGCAGCAGCGGGGCGAAGCCGTCGCGAAAGCCGGACTCACCGTTCACGGACAGGGAGCCGGTGGTCAGGCCGTGGAAGGCGTGCGCGCAGTACAGGACCCTGGGTCTGCCGGTGACGAACCGGGCGAACTTCAGCGCTCCCTCGACGGCCTCGGTGCCGCTGTTGCCGAAGAACACCCGGTCCAGGTGCGGGCTGTGCGCGAGCAGCTTCTCGGCGAGCAGGCCGGGCAGCGGCTGGCAGTCGAACCGGGTGAGGTCGGCGAGCCGCGCGTCCAGGACGTCGTGCAGGGCCTTGCGGACGACGGGGTGGTGGCGGCCGATGCCCATCACCCCGAACCCGGCGAGCATGTCGAGGTAGTCGTTGCCGTCCGCGTCGTAGAAGTAGGCGCCCTCGGCGCGCTCGTAGACCTTGTCGAAGCCGATGGTGTGCAGCATGCGCGGGAGCTGGTGGTTGAGGTACCTGGTGTGCAGCTCGTAGCGCTCGGCCCCGCGCTCGGCCAGCAGCTTGCCGAGGTCGAACTCCCCGGCCTGCGACGGCTCCGACGCGGACTCGGCGGTTGTCATTCCAGTGGCTCCTTGGACAGCTCTTGCGTGACGGCGAGGCTTCCGCTGATCCGTCCGGCGATCTCGACGGGGGTCAGGCCGATGTCGGCGAGCACCTCGCCGCGCTTGGCGTGGGCGAGGAACTGCTCCGGGATGCCGAAACGCCGTACCGGTACGTCGACGTCGGCGTCGCCGAGGGCCAGCGCCACGGCCGAGCCGACCCCGGCCGCGCGGCTGTTGTCCTCGACGACGGCGACCAGGCGGTGTGCGGCGGCGAGGCCCGGGAGCGCCGGGTCGACGGGCTTGACCCAGCGGGGGTCGACGACGGTGCAGCCGATGCCGCGGGCGTCGAGCAGTTCGGCGGCCTGGAGGCAGACGGGCGCCATCACGCCCACGGCCACCAGGAGGACCTGGGGCTGTGAGGAGCGGTGCAGCACGTCCAGTCCTCCCACCCGGTCGAGCGCCGGGACCGACGGGCCGACGGACTCCTTCGGGAAGCGCAGCAGGGTCGGGGCGTCGTCGACGGCGACCGCCTCGCGCAACTGGAGCCGTAGCTGGTCGGCGTCCCGGGGCGCGGCGATCCGCAGACCGGGCACGACCTGGAGGACGGACATGTCCCACATGCCGTTGTGGGAGGCCCCGTCGACGCCGGTGACCCCGGCCCGGTCCAGGACGAAGGTCACCCCGCAGCGGTGCAGGGCCACGTCCATCAGGAGCTGGTCGAAGGCGCGGTTGAGGAAGGTGGCGTAGACGGCGACGACCGGGTGCAGTCCGCCCGTCGCCAGGCCCGCGGCGGACACGGCCGCGTGCTGCTCGGCGATGCCGACGTCCCACACCCGGTCCGGGAACCGCTCGGCGAAGGCGCCGAGGCCGACCGGATGCAGCATGGCGGCGGTGATCGCCACCACGTCCTCCCGCTCCTCGCCGATTCTGACGATCTCGTCGCCGAACACGGAGGTCCAGGAGGGACCGCCGGCCGGTGAGAGCGGTGCGCAGGTCAGCGGGTCCATGACGCCGACGGTGTGGAAGTGGTCCTCCTCGTGGGCGACGGCGGGTTCGTAGCCGCGGCCCTTCTCGGTGAGGCAGTGGACGAGGACCGGCCCGTGGAAGCGTTTCGCGCGTCGCAGGGCGGACTCGACGGCCTTGATGTCGTGCCCGTCGATCGGGCCTACGTACTTCAGGCCGAGGTCCTCGAAGAGGCCCTGGGGGGCGAAGGCGTCCTTGAAGCCCTTCTTGGCGCCGTGCAGGGCCTCGTAGAGGGTGGGGCCGACCAGGGGTGTGCCCTGGAGTACGTCCTTGCCCCAGGCCAGGACCCGTTCGTAACCGTCGGTCGTGCGCAGGGTGGCGAGGTGGTTGGCGAGGCCGCCGATGGTGGGGGCGTAGGAGCGTTCGTTGTCGTTGACGACGATGATCAGCGGCCGGTTCTTGGCGGCGGCGATGTTGTTCAGCGCCTCCCAGGCCATGCCGCCGGTCAGGGCGCCGTCGCCGATGACCGCGACGACATGGCCCTTCTCCCCCTGCACCTGTCGGGCCTTGGCGAGCCCGTCGGCCCAGCCGAGGGCCGTGGAGGCGTGGCTGTTCTCGATGACGTCGTGCTCGGACTCCTCGCGCGAGGGGTAGCCGGACAGGCCGCCCTTGCCGCGCAGTTTGGAGAAGTCCTGGCGTCCCGTCAGCAGCTTGTGGACATAGCTCTGATGGCCGGTGTCCCACAGGATGCGGTCCACCGGTGACTCGAAGACCCGGTGCAGGGCGACGGTCAGCTCCACCACGCCCAGATTGGGGCCCAGATGGCCGCCTGTCCTGGCTACCGCGTGCACCAGGAACTCCCTGATCTCCTCGGACAGTTCACCGAGTTCCGCCTCGGACAGCGCCTTCAGGTCGCGTGGTCCCCGGATGGTCTCCAGAATCGTCACGTCGGGCCCCCTTCGAATTCCGTGGTGCTCAGCTCACGGTGACGGCCGGCTCCCCCGGCCCCGTGCCGTCCTGCTCCATCTGCTCGGCGATCTTCATCGCCTCTTCGATCAGCGTCTCGACGATCTTCGACTCGGGGACGGTCTTGATGACCTCGCCCTTGACGAAGATCTGCCCCTTGCCGTTGCCGGAGGCCACCCCCAGATCGGCCTCCCGCGCCTCGCCGGGTCCGTTGACCACACACCCCATGACGGCGACGCGCAACGGCACCTCCATGCCGTCGAGTCCGGCCGTGACCTCGTCGGCGAGCTTGTAGACATCGACCTGGGCGCGTCCGCAGGAGGGGCAGGAGACGATCTCCAGCCTGCGTTCCCTGAGGCCCAGGGACTGCAGGATCTGGATGCCGACCTTGACCTCCTCGGCCGGCGGGGCCGACAGCGACACCCGGATCGTGTCGCCGATGCCGCGCGAGAGCAGTGCGCCGAACGCCACGGCCGACTTGATCGTGCCCTGGAACGCCGGTCCCGCCTCGGTCACTCCCAGGTGCAGCGGGTAATCGCACTGCTCGGCGAGCTGCCGGTACGCCTCGATCATCACGACCGGGTCGTTGTGCTTGACGGAGATCTTGATGTCCCGGAAGCCGTGCTCCTCGAACAGCGAGGCCTCCCACAGCGCGCTCTCGACCAGTGCCTCCGGGGTCGCCTTCCCGTACTTCTGGAGGAGGCGCCGGTCCAGCGACCCAGCGTTGACGCCGATCCGGATCGGGGTGCCGTGGTCCTTTGCGGCCTGCGCGATCTCCTTGATCCGGTCGTCGAACTGCTTGATGTTGCCGGGATTGACGCGGACGGCCGCACAGCCCGCCTCGATGGCCGCGAACACGTACTTCGGCTGGAAGTGGATGTCCGCGATCACCGGGATCTGCGATTTGCGCGCGATGGTCGCGAGCGCGTCCGCGTCGTCCTGGGTCGGGCAGGCGACCCGGACGATCTGGCAGCCGGACGCGGTGAGTTCGGCGATCTGCTGCAGGGTGGCGCCGATGTCCGACGTACGGGTCGTCGTCATCGACTGCACCGACACCGGGGCCCCGCCCCCGACCGCCACCGGACCGACCTCGATCCGGCGCGAGACGCGCCGCTCGGCGATCGGCCGGGCCGGTACCTCGGGGACACCCAGCGAAATGGCGGTCATGGCATCTGCTCCCGGTTCCCGGAGACCGTCTCGCGCAGGGCGCGCAGGGACTCCTTCAGCGATCCCATGGTGGCGAGCACGGCGGTGGGCTCGTAGCCGCAGTGCGCCATGCAGTTGGCGCAGCGCGGGTCCTTGCCGCGGCCGTACTTGTCCCAGTCGGTGTCCTCGACCAGCTCCCGGTACGTCGGCACATACCCGTCGCTCATCAGGTAGCAGGGGCGCTGCCAGCCGAACAGCGAGTAGTTCGGGATCGCCCACGCGGTGCACGGGAAGTCGACCTTGCCCTCCAGGAAGTCCAGGAAGAGCGGGGAGTGGTTGAGCCGCCAGCGCCGCCGGTTGCCGCCCGCGAAGGCCTTCTTGAACAGCTCGCGGGTCTGCTCGACGCCGAGGAAGTGCTCCTGGTCGGGGGCCTTCTCGTAGGCGTAGGCGGGCGAGATCATCATCTCGTCGACCTGGAGGTCGTCGTTGAGGAAGTTCAGCACCTCGATGATGGTCTGCGGGGTGTCGGTGTTGAAGAAGGTCGAGTTGGTGGTCACCCGGAAGCCGCGCCGCTTGGCCTCCTTGATGGCCTCCACGGCCTCGTCGAAGACGCCCTCCTTCGCCACCGACTCGTCGTGCCGCTCGCGCAGCCCGTCGATGTGCACCGCGAAGGCGAAGTAGGGGGAGGGCTTGAACTTGTCCATCTTCTTGCGCATGAGCAGCGCGTTGGTGCACAGGAAGACGTACTTCCGCCTCGCCACCAGCTGACGCACGATCTCGTCGATCTGCGGGTGCATCAAGGGCTCGCCACCGGCGATGGACACCATGGGGGCACCGGACTCCAGCACCGCTCCGACCGCCTGCGCGACCGGCATCCGCTGCTTGAGCACCCCGGCCGGGTGCTGGATCTTGCCGCAGCCCTCGCACTTGAGGTTGCAGGCGAACAGCGGCTCCAGCTCGACGATCAGCGGGAACTTGTCCCGCCGGCGGATCTTCTGTTCAGCCAAATATGTAGCGACCTTGATGGACTGTCGAAGCGGCATGGCCATCTGGCTCACCTCCGGGGGAGCAGCAAGGAACGGTGCCATTCGAAGAAAGCGGGAAGGACGGAACGAAGGACACGGAAAGCCGATATTCCACCGCGCACCGTGCCGATCCGGACGAGTTCATGTTCAGGAGCGTCCACGACCACCCGGACGGCCGCAACCGGGCGCTCGCCCGCGCGCACGGCGCTCAGAAGCGTGACGGCGGACTCCATGTCGACGGCGATTGCGCCGGTGGCGCGGAGAGCGGACCGTTCGGGCCCGCGTACGACGTGGTCGGAGCCGGTGAGCGGCCCGGTGTGCACGGTCCGCCCGGGTACGGCCCGGGTCAGCTCCTTGACCAGCAGTTCGGTCCCGACGCAGACGGTCGTACCGCGCGGGTCGCGGGTCTCCTCGGCGACGACCAGGTCGCCCGGGTGCATGCCGGGTGCGAGACCCGCGCAGAAGCCGGTGGCGAGTACGGCGGCGTCGTGCAGGGCCGGATCGGCGAGCATCCGGGTGACGGACCGCTCGGCCGCCGCCGGCCCCATGCCCGTGCGCAGCACGGTGACCGGTCCGTCGGCACCGCCTCGGCCGCCGGCGCGCAGGGCGAGCTGCTCGATGCCGAGCGCGCAGGCGATCAGCAGCGGGACCGAGGCCGGCTGGGTGCTCATCAGCTCCCCTTGGCCTTGGAGTACGGCCTCGCGGCCTCCCCGCTCCCCTGGTGCCGGTCGGCGAAGGGCTCCCCGTGGACGTAGCGGCCGAGCGCGGTGAGGGGGAACACCTGCCGGTAGAGGTGGTAGTTGATCGAGAAGTCCCACGGGAAGCCCGTCCCGGTGAAGTACGGCTCGTCCCAGGAGCCGTCGGCCCGCTGGGTGGCGGCGAGCCATTCGACGCCGCGTTCGACGGCCTTGGAGTCCCGCTCCCCCGCCGCGAGCAGGGCCATCAGGGCCCACGCGGTCTGGGAGGCGGTCGAGGCGCCCTTGCCGCTCCACTCCTTGACGTCGTGGTAGGAGCGCAGGTCCTCGCCCCAGCCGCCGTCGTCGTTCTGGACCGACTCCAGCCAGGTCACGGCCCGCCGGATCGCCGGGTGCGCGGCGGGCAGGCCCGCGGCGACCAGGGCGGGTACGACGGATCCGGTGCCGTAGACGTAGTTGACGCCCCAGCGCCCGAACCACGAGCCGTCCGGCTCTTGTTCGGCCAGCAGCCATTCGATGCCGCGCCGGGTGCGCGGGTGGTGGGCGAGTCCCTCCACCGCGAGCATCTCGACGACGTGCGCGGTGACGTCGGCGGAGGGCGGGTCGATGACCTCGCCGAAGTCGCAGAACGGCAGCCGGTTCGGGAAGGGGCTCGTGTTGTCGACGTCGAAGGCGGCCCACGCGCCGTTCTTCGACTGCATGCCGAGGGTCCAGCGCAGTCCGCGCCCGATGGCCTTCTCCAGCCGCTCCGGGTCGTGGTGGGTGATCCGGCGGAGCGCCAGGATCACCTCGGCGGTGTCGTCGATATCGGGGTAGTTGTCGTTGTGGAACTCGAACGCCCAGCCCCCGGGCGGAAGTTGGGGCCGTTTGACGGACCAGTCGCCGGGTCTGACGATCTCCTCGCCCAGCATCCAGTCCGCCGCCTTCACCAACTGGGGGTGGTCGGCGGGCAGTCCGGCGTCGGCGAGCGCGATCGCGGCGAGGCAGGTGTCCCAGACCGGCGACTGGCAGGCCTCGATCATCCGGGCCCCGTCCTCACGCCACACGGCGAACCGGTCCAGGGACGCCAGCCCCTCCCGCATCACGGGGTGCTGGAGGTCGTAGCCGAGCAGGTGCAGGGCGATGATCGAGTACACGGCGGGCGGCTGGATGCCGCCCCAGCAGCCGTCGTTCTCCTGCCGTTCGACGATCCAGCGGGCGGCGCTGTTCATGGCGGCTCTGCGCAGCCGGCGCGGGGCGACCTTCCGCAGGGCGTGCAGGCCCTTGTCCATACGCTGGAAGGCGCCGTCCCAACTGACCATCGGCGCAAGGGGCTTGGCGGGGTTCGGGGTGGCCGGGTCGGTGTGCAGCTCGTCGAGCGGGAAGGGCGCGGGGCGTACGGGCCGCTCGGCGGAGACGATCGTCAGCGGGACGATGGTCTGCCGGGCCCAGCAGCCGAAGTCGTAGATGTTGAGCGGCATCCACTTCGGGAACCAGACGAGCTCCGGCGGGAGTTCGGGCAGGTCCTCCCACTTCCACCAGCCGAACAGCGCGAGCCAGATCCGGGTGAAGACCCGGGCGGCGGCGATACCGCCCCGCTCGCGGATCCAGGCTGAGGCCCTGGCCATGTGGGGCGCGTCGGGCGCGTCGCCCGCCAGGCGGAGGGCTACGTAGGCCTCGATGGTGGCGGAGAGCTCGCCGGGGCCGCGGTAGAAGGTCGCCCAGGCGCCGTCGTCGCGCTGCTCGCCGCGGATGAAGAGAGCGGCGGCCCGGGTGGTCTTCTCGTCGCGGATGCCGAGGAACTGACGGAGCAGCAGGTCCTCGGCGTCCATCGTGACGTTGGTCTCGAGGTCGCCCTTCCACCAGCCCTCGGCGTCCTGGCGGGAGAGCAGGAAGTCGGTGGCACGCCGGGCGGCGCGTGCGGCGGCTTCTGGTACCCCGGCCGCCGCGGGGATGTCGGTGTCGTGTTCGCTGGCCGCGGCGGCGCGGGGTGGCAGGGCCCCGGTGCTTCCGTCGGTCGTCGCTGTCATGGCTTCCCCTTCGTGCAGTGGTGCAAGGTGTGCAGCTGCTGTGGGTCCGCCGTCGGCCGGTGCTCCGTGCTGTCTCGCGGCACCGGCCGGCGACTACGCGAGGGCTATTCGGCCGATAGTGATCATCTCTTTCGTACGACGACGAAGTCGGCGAGCGCCGCGAACTGGTCCCGGACCCGGTCGGGCATGTCGACGGCGTCGAGGGCTTCGATGGCGATGGTGTGCTGACGGCGAGCCTCGTCGGCGGTCCACTGGCGGCCGCCGGCCTCCTCGATGAGGGCGGCGCGGGCCGCGAACTCCTCCTCGGAGAAGTTCTCGACGTCGCTGCTCTCGGCGTCGGCTGCGAGGATCTCGCCGAGCCGCTCGGAGGCGGAGCCGCCCGCCGCGAGGGCGGCCACGACCGGCAGTGACTTCTTGCGCTGGCGCAGGTCGCTCCAGGTCTGCTTGCCGGTGGAGACCGGGTCGCCCCAGATGCCGAGGAGGTCGTCGACGGCCTGGAAGGCGAGGCCCAGGTGGTAGCCGTACCTCTCCAGCGTGTCGGCGGTGCGGTCGTCGGCGCCGCCGAGGACGGCGCCGATGGAGCTGGCGCAGGCGAGCAGGGCGCCGGTCTTGTTGCCCTCCATCTCCAGGCACTCCTCGACGGTGACGCGGTCGCGGTGCTCGTAGGAGATGTCCTGGGCCTGACCGTCGATCAGGGCCCGGCTGGCGGTGGTCAGACGGCGGGTGGCGCGGCCGGCCTCGACGGTGCCGAGTTCGAGGAGTACCTCGTTGGCGAGGGCGAACAGGGCGTCGCCGACCAGGATGGCCTGGGCGGGGCCGTGCACCTTCCAGACCGTGTCGCGGTGACGGCGCTGCTCGTCGCCGTCCATCAGGTCGTCGTGGAGGAGGGAGAAGTTGTGGACGAGTTCCACGGCGACGGCGCCGGGGATGCCGGTCTCGGGGGCGGCGGACATGACCTCGGCGGACAGCACCGCGAGGGCGGGGCGTACGGCCTTGCCACCGTCCCCCGCCGTGGGCCTGCCCTGGGCGTCGATCCATCCGAAGTGGTAGGCGGCAACAGTGTCCATGGGAGGTGCCAGGCGGTCGATGGCCGCCCGCAGTACCGGCATGGCCAGGGTCCGACCGCGCTCCAGGAGCGCGGCCACGTCCACCGCGGTCTCTCGAGCGGCCTTCGAGGCCGGGGGCACAGTGGGCACAGTCTCTCCTCTTGTTGCGGTACCGGAGGTGCGGGGGCCGCCTGCCGTGTGGTGCTGGTGATCGAGCATCACGCCGCCTCCTCGAACTCGAAGAGGTGACGTGGGCGGGGCCGGCCCAGGGCGCCCAGCACGGCGTCCGCCGCGCCGACGCCGCTGCGGACCGCACTCTCCATGGTCGCGGGCCACCCGGTGGCGGTCCACGCTCCGGCCAGGTAGAGGCCGGATGCCTTGGTGCGGGCGCCGGGCCTGAGGCGCCCGACGCCGGGGGTGGGAGCGAAGGTCGCGGTGCGCTCCCGGGTGACGAAGAAGTCCTTCACCTCGGCGCCGCGGGTCAGGGGCAGCAGCCGCTCCAGCTCGGGCAGATACCGCTCGCGCAGCACGGCCACGGGCTCGTCGATCTCGTCCTGGGCCGCCGACTGGGACAGGGCGAGGTACTGCCCCTCGCGCAGCCCGGACGCCTCGGTGCGGTCGAAGACCCACTGCACCGGGGAGCCGAGGGCGGTGAAGAAGGGCTGGGCGAGCACCTTGCGGTCGTACACCACATGGACGTTGAGGATCGGCGCGGTGCCGATCTCCAGAAGCCGCTCGGGGGCGTCCAGGGCGCCCTCGGGCAGCAGGTCGTAGGCCTCGCGCTGCGGTACGGCGAACACCACGGCGTCCGCCTCCAGCGTCTCGCCGGGCACCTGGACGCTCCACCCGCCGTCCGCGTTCTCTACGACGGAGGTGACTCGTGTCCGGATCTCGGTGCGGACGCCCGCGGAGTCGAGGGCCTTGCGGGCCAGCCGGTCGTGCAGCTCGCCGAGCGGGACATGGGCCCAGCCGATGTCGGCCGCGCCCGGGTCGGAGAGCAGTCCGGTCTTGAACACCATCGCGGCGAGCCCCAGGGAGGCGTCGCCCGCGACCGCGTTGAGGGTGGCGACCCCGACGAGATCCCACAGGGCCTCGACGGCACGGGCCGACTGGCCGTGCGCGGCCAGCCAGCTGCCGAAGTCCTGCGCGTCCAGCGCCGGATCGGCGAGGTCGAGTCCCTTGAGCGCGAGCGCGGCCCGGCCCACCTTGGCGCGGTCGGCGAGCGAGAGGTGCGGGTAGGTGGCGAGGCTGCGCCCCAGATGCAGAGGCACGGGCAGCGCGTCACGCCGCAGCCTGCCGAGCCGGCGTCCCTCGGGCCGCGCGACGTCCAGGACGGGTACGTCGAGCCGGTCCTGCAACGGAGCCAGCGCCGCGCCCTCGATGCGGTCGAGGAACCAGCGGTAGGCGGTGCAGCAGCGCAGGTACACATGCTGGCCGTTGTCGACGGTCAGCTCACCGCGCTGGAAGGAGAAGGCCAGTCCGCCGAGGCGCGGCCTGCCCTCCAGCAGCGTGACACGCACTCCGGCGTCGGCGAGCGCGAGCGCGGTGGTGACACCGGCGAGCCCACCGCCCACCACGACGGCATGCCGCCCGTCCGCGACCGGCCCCTGGGACCGCGTGCCGTGGGTCATCGCGCACCCTCCCCCGCGCGGCGGCCGTGCGGCTCGAACGACGCACGGCCGACCATCTCAGTCAGGGACGCCGCCCCGCGCCGGAGGGTTGCCCACCGCTTGTCTCCGACGGTGGGGCGGAGGGGGGCGTCGTAGCCGCGCCCTGCTGCCGCCGGCGCTCCGGCGTGACCGCCCGGCCCGGCGCCGAGGACCGCGGCAGATCCCCGGCGGCGGCGCGGGGAAGGCCCCGGCCGGACCTCCCGGCAGGCACGCGGAGCGCGCGCCGCGACGCCGAAGCCGCCCAACCCGTCGCGGGTCCCCCGGCAGGCACGCCGAGCGCATGCGGGTGTGCCCGTCGACGCTGGACGGCAGGCGTGTGCCTCGTCGTCGGTGGTCTCCCCCTGGCCCCGTTCCTCCCTCACGCACGCCTCCTGACGGCCCGTCGCGTCGCGTGCCGGGCGTCGAGGCCGGACAGGCCGCGTACCGCGACGTAGGCCTTCTCGCGGCCGGGGAGGGAGACGCGGCCGCGCAGGACGGCCTCCGGGTCGCGTTCGATGCGGTCGAGGAGGCGGCGGTAGATGCCGGCCATGGCGGCGACACAGGCGCCGCTGCGGCGGTCGAGCATGGGGAGCAGCCGGTAGCCCTCGGCGAAGAGGGCGCGGGCCCGTCGTACTTCGAAGTGCACGAGGCCCGCGAAGTCGGAGCCCTCCGGTGGCTTCGGTCCGCTGAAGCCGGCCGAGCAGCCGAACTTGGCGAGGTCGTCGGCAGGCAGGTAGGTGCGCCCGCCCACGGCGTCCTCGCGGATGTCCCGCAGGATGTTGGTGAGCTGGAGCGCAAGACCGAGCGTGTCGGCATACTCGGGCGCGCGGTCGACGCCGCGCGCCCCCGGCTCGGTGCCGAACACACCGAGGGAGAGACGCCCGATGGCGCCCGCGACACAGCGGCAGTAGATCTTCAGGTCGTCCCAGGTCTCATAGGTCTCGCCGCGGACGTCCATCAGGACGCCGTCGATGAGCTCGTCCAGGCCGCCCAGAGGGATCGGAAAGGCCCCGGCGGCATGTGTGAGGGCGACGGCGACGGGGTCGATGTCGTCCTCGTCGACCTCACCCGCACGGATCCGGGTGAGCAGCGCCCGGGTCTCCTCCATCCTCGCGACCTTGACGTCGTGGGCGAGCTCGCCGTCACCGATGTCGTCGACCCGCCGCGAGAACGCGTACAGCGCCGACATCGCGCGGCGCTGAGGCGTCGGCAGCAGCCGGATGCCGTAGGCGAAGTTACGGGCCTGCCGCCCGGTGACGGCCTCGCAGTAGCTGTAGGCGGCGAGTACCGGTGGGGACGCGTGTGGTTCCGACTCCACGGTCCGGATCACCCCTCTCCTCGCAGAGTCACGCCCACCTCACGCAGCAACCGGACCTTGCCGGGCTTGGGCGGGCCGGGAAGTACGTCGTATTCGGCGGCGGCGATCGCGTGGACGGCCGCCCTTCCCCCCGCCACGAACCCCGCGAGCAGCAGCTTCAGCCTGCCGTGGACGCTACCCACCAGGGGGGCGCCTTCATTCAGGAGATCCCGGGCCCTTCGCGCTTCGTACGCAATCAGCGCACGGACCGACGCTCCGGCGGATTTCGTGGCGAGATCCGCCTCCTGGACGTGAAAACGCTTCAGGTCGGCGGCGGGCAGGTAGACACGGTCACGGCCGAGGTCCTCGGCCACGTCCTGGAGGTGCTCGACGAGCTGCAGGGCCGTGCAGATCATGTCGGAGCGGCGGATCCGCTCGGGCGTCGAGGTGCCGGTGACGGAGAGGACGAGCCGGCCGACGGGGTTGGCCGAGAGCTCGCAGTAGGCGAGCAGGTCGTCATAGGTCTCGTACCGGCTGACGAGCTGGTCCTGGCGGTTGGCGGCGATCAGGCCGAGGAACGGCTCGGGGGTCAGCGAGCAGCGCCGCACGGTCGGCTGGAGACGGCGCAGCAGGGGGTGGCGCGGGGTCGAGTCGAAGACCCTGCGCAGATCGGCTTCGAAGGCGTCCAGCAGGACCAGCCGGTCCTCGGCCTCCTGCGGGGACACACCGAGCAGCCGGGCGTCGCCGCCACCGGGGGCGAGGTCGCCGTCGCCGATGTCGTCGACCAGGCGGGCGAAGCCGTAGACGGCCATGAGGTCGGTGCGCCAGGCCCGGGGCAGGAAGAAGGGGGCCACGGGGAAGTTCTCGCCCGCGGCCTTGTCGAGGGTGCCGCGCTCCGGGTCGAGGGCGCGCGCCGTGCCGGTTCCCGTCACCGCCGGCTGCCCGGCGCGGGGACGGCACGTGCTGCGTGGAGCTGGGGAGTATCCGTAGCCATCGCCGTCACATCTCCCGTTCTACACTGCCGACCCAATACACACTATTTCGGACACGCCGCCCAGCCGTCCGCACGGCTGCCCGACGGGCGGTGTCGCGCATTATCGCCCTGATTGCCGTGTTTCGGGACCTGTACAGCTTACGTTGTACAACGTGTCGCGGTCCGCCAGGGTGTCCCGCACATCACGAGAACACACCGATTGGCCCCAAGCTTCCTGAGATGGACCGGAGTTGACGTTTCCTTTGCAGACGCGGGGCCCCGCCGTAACAGTTGCGGCGGGGCCCTGGCCGATCCGGTCTACTTGCCCGTGAACTTCTCGTACTCCTTGAGCACCTCGTCGGTCGGGCCGTCCATCCGCAGCTCACCGCGCTCCAGCCACAGGACGCGGTTGCAGGTGTCGCGGATCGACTTGTTGTTGTGGCTGACCAGAAACACCGTGCCGGCTTCCTTGCGCAGCTCCCGGATGCGGTCCTCGGAGCGCTTCTGGAACTTGCGGTCGCCGGTGGCGAGGGCCTCGTCGATCATCAGGACGTCGTGGTCCTTGGCCGCGGCGATGGAGAAGCGGAGCCGGGCCGCCATGCCGGAGGAGTAGGTGCGCATGGGCAGCGTGATGAAGTCGCCCTTCTCGTTGATGCCGGAGAAGTCGACGATCTGCTGGTAGCGCTCCTTGATCTCCTCGCGGGACATGCCCATGGCGAGCCCGCCCAATATGACGTTCCGCTCGCCGGTGAGGTCGTTCATCAGGGCCGCGTTGACGCCGAGCAGCGAGGGCTGGCCGTCGGTGTAGACCTTGCCCTGCTCGGCGGGGAGCAGACCGGCGATGGCGCGCAGCAGGGTCGACTTGCCGGAGCCGTTGGAGCCGATCAGGCCGATGGCCTCGCCGCGGTAGGCGACGAAGGAGACGCCGCGCACGGCGTGCACCTTGCGCACGCCCCGTGCCGCGTCGTCGGAGCCCCGCTTGAGGATGCGGCTGAGGGCGGCGGTGGCACTGCCCTTGCCGCTCTTGGCGCCGTTGACGCGGTAGACGATGTGCAGATCGTCCGCGACGACGGTGGGGATCCGCGCTTCCTGCTTCTGCTCAGCCACGGCCGTACCTCTCCTCCGCCTTCCAGAAGTACACGAAACCGCCGACGGCGATCAGCACGGCCCAGCCGCCCGCGGCCGCCCAGACGTGGTCGGGCAGGTACTGGGAGCCGTAGTCGTCGATGAGGGAGAAGCGCATCAGGTCCATGTAGATCGCGGCCGGGTTCCACTGCAGGACGTTCGAGATCCAGGCCGGCTTGGACTCGAGGAAGATCGGGATGGAGAACATCACCCCGGACGCGTACATCCACGTCCGCATCACGAACGGCATGAGCTGCGCGAGGTCCGGGGTCTTGGCGCCCGCCCGGGCCATGATCAGCGCGAGGCCGGTGTTGAAGCAGAACTGCAGGACGAGCACCGGCACGATCAGCAGCCAGGACAGGTCGGGGTAGTGGCCGAAGCCGATCGTGATGGCGAACAGCACGATCATCGAGAACAGCAGCTGCTGGAGCTGCTGCAACGCGAAGGAGATCGGCAGGGAGGCGCGCGGGAAGTGCAGGGCGCGCACCAGGCCGAGGTTGCCGGAGATCGCGCGCACGCCCGCCATCACCGAGCTCTGCGTGAAGGTGAACACGAACACGCCCGTGACCAGGAACGGGATGTACACCTCGCGGCTCATGCCCCGGTCGGCTTCCAGGAGCATGCCGAAGATGAAGAAGTACACGGCCGCGTTCAGCAGCGGTGTGGCCACCTGCCACAGCTGGCCGAGCTTGGCCTGGCTGTACTGGGCGGTCAGCTTCGCGCGGGAGAAGGCGAGGATGAAGTGCCGCCGGTCCCAGAGCTGACGGACGTACTCGATGAGGGACGGCCGGGCGCCGCTGACGCTCAGCCCGTGCCTGGCGGCGAGCTCCCTCGCCGTGAGTCCCTCGTCGGGCGCCTCGGACGCGCTCACCGCGACCGGGGCATCGTGCGTTGTCTCACTCACTAGTGGAAACTTTCGTCTTCGAGATGCTTGGCCTGTGCGGGCCTGCATGAGCCGGGGGCCAGGGTACGGCCCGGGTGCTCCCGGATACTCCCGGATACGAGCTTGTCAGATGACGGGGGGCCGGCCCAGCCGGGTCAGCCGCCACACCGTACGCCACTTCATGGGCCGGCGGGGTCCGCACGGGGTCGTCCAGCCTTCGCGGAATCCGCCGAACCAGGCCCGCAGGGCGGGGCGGGAGGGGCGGCGCAGCAGGGTGAGCAGCAGCCACACGCCGAGATAGACCGGGACGAGCGGTGCGGGGAGGTTTCTGCGGGCCAGCCAGACGCGGTTGCGGGCGACCATGCGGTGGTAGACCGCGTGCCGCGAGGGGGCGGTCGTCGGGTGGTAGAGCACCATGTCGGAGCGGTAGTCGATCATCCAGCCCGCGTCCAGGGCCCGCCACGCCAGGTCGGTTTCCTCGTGGGCGTAGAAGAACTCGTCCGGGAGTCCGCCGACGTCGGCGAAGACCCGGGTGCGGACGGCGTTGGCGCCGCCGAGGAACGTGGTGACGCGCGAGGAGCGCATCGGGTCGGCGGCGCGCAGCCGGGGCACGTGGCGGCGCTGGGTGACGCCGGTCTCCGGGTCGGCTATGCGGAAACTCACGATGCCGAGCTTCGGGTCGGCCTCGAAGGCCTTCCGGCACAGCGCGGCGGTGTCGTGGCTCGCGAGCAGCCCGTCGTCGTCGAGGAACAGCAGGATGTCGACGTCCCGGCCGGCCGGGCCGAAGGCCTCGATGCCGACGTTGCGGCCGCCGGGGATGCCGAGGTTCTCGGGCAGCTCGATGGTGCGGACGCCCTCGGGGACGTCCGGGACGGGCGAGCCGTTGCCGACGACGACCACCTCGACCGCGTCGCCGTCCTGCCCCGCGACCGAGTCGAGGAGGGCACGCAGCTCGTCGGGGCGGTTGCCCATGGTGATGATGACGGCGCCGACCTTCATGCCGCTCACTTCAGCCTGCTCGAAGCGAGGATCGACACGAGGTGCAGCAGGGTCTGCACCAGCGCGATGCCGGCCAGCACGGCCACGCCGAGCCGCGAGAAGAACAGGTCGCCGCGGGCCTGGTCGACGATCGCCAGCACCAGGATCAGCAGGGACGCCTCGATGCCGAGGATCAGCCGGTGGAACTTCAGGGCGCCTGCGGCCCTGCGGGCCAGCGCCATGCCGGAGGAGCGCATCTCGGAGGCGGCCTCCTTGACCGGCGGCTTTCCGGCCTGGTGCCGGGCGACGCCGACGAGGTCCGTCTCGGCCTTGATCAGGATGGCGCCGAGGGCGGCCAGGGTGCCGAGGAAGGCCCACAGCCAGTCGATCCGGCCGCTGCCCCACAGGTCGGCGGCGCGCAGACCGAAGCCGACGAGCACGGCGGCGTCGGTGAGGTAGGCGCCGACCCGGTCGAGGTAGACGCCGTTGAGCGAGTACTGCTTCTTCCAGCGCGCGATCTCGCCGTCGACGCAGTCCAGCAGGAGATACATCTGGACCATGACGACGCCGAGCACCGCGCCCGCGATCCCCGGCACCAGCAGGGCCGGGGCCGCGAGCACGCCGAAGACGGTCATCAGGTAGGTGAGCTGGTTGGGCGTGACCCTGGTGTTGACCAGGTAACGGTCGACCCGCAGGGACACCTCACGCATGTAGAGGCGTCCCATCCAGTGCTCACCGCTGCGCCGGTCCTTCACCCCCGCGGGGTGAACGACGGGGCGGAGTTCAGCTACCGATGGCCTTGACATAGTCGGCGTAGATGTCCTTGATCTGTTCGGTGTTCAGGTCGAGGTGTTCGATGATGGTGTAGCGGCCGGGCCGGGTCTCCGGGGCGAATTCGACGGCCTTGACGAACTCGTCCGTCGTGAAGCCGATCTCGTCCGGCAGCACGGGCAGACCGTGCCGGCGCAGCACCTCGGCCATGTAGGCCGACTCTTCGTGGGCTCCGCGCAGGTACATCGCGAAGGCCGCTCCGAGGCCGCACTGCTCGCCGTGGGCGGCCGCGCGCTTCGGGTACAGCAGGTCGAAGGCGTGGTTGATCTCGTGGCACGCCCCGGAGGACGGCCGTGAGTCGCCCGACACCGACATGGCGATGCCGCTGAGGACCAGTGCCTCGGCGAGCACCTGGAGGAAGTCGTTGTCGCCGATGCCGCCGGGGTGCCGGAGCACGGCCTCGCCGGCCTGGCGGGCCATCGCGGCGGCGAGTCCGTCGATGCGCTCGCCCTTGACCCGGTTGGCGAGCTCCCAGTCGGCGATCGCCGAGATGTTGGAGATCGCGTCACCGATGCCGGCGCGGACGAAGCGGACCGGGGCCTCACGGATGACGTCCAGGTCGATGACGACCGCGATCGGGTTCGGCACGCCGTAGGAGCCGCGGCCCGCGTCGTTGTCGAGGGTGGCGACCGGCGAGCACAGGCCGTCGTGCGCGAGGTTGGTGGGTACGGCGACCAGCGGCAGGCCGACGCGCGCCGCGGCGAACTTGGCGCAGTCGATGATCTTGCCGCCGCCGAGCCCCACGACCGCGTCGAAGTGGCCGGCCTTTATGTCGCTCGCCAGCCGGACCGCGTCGTCGAGGGTGCCGCCGCCGACCTCGTACCAGGTGGCGCCGGGCATGCTCGGCGAGATCCGCTCGCGCAGCCGGGCGCCGGAGCCACCGCTGACGGCGACGGCGAGGCGGCCGGACTGCGAGATGCGCTCGTCGGCGAGGACGCAGGCCAGGTCGTCGAGGGCACCCGGGCGGATGTCCACGACGAGCGGGGAGGGGATGAGCCGGGTCAGTACTGGCACGCGATCTCCCGTCCGCGGGCGAGATCGTCGTGATTGTCGATCTCCACCCACTTGACGTCGCCGATCGGCGCCACGTCGATACGGAAGCCGCGGTTCACGAGCTCCTGGTAGCCGTGCTCGTAGAACTGCTGCGGGTCGGTCTCCCACACGGTCTTGAGCGCGTCGGCCAGCTCGGAGGCGGCGTCGCCCTCGATCAGGGTGACGCCGATGTACTCGCCGGTGGCCTCGGCGGGGTCCATCAGCTTGGTGATCTTCGTCATGCCCTTCGCGGGGTCGACGACGACCTTCATCTCCTCCTCGGCCAGGTCCTTGACCGTGTCCAGGGCGAGGATGATCTTCTTGCCGTCGCCGCGGGCGGCGAGCAGCGTCTTCTCGACGGAGACCGGGTGGACGGTGTCGCCGTTGGCGAGGATCACGCCGTCCTTGAGGGCGTCACGACCGCACCACAGGGAGTAGGCGTTGTTCCACTCCTCGGCCTTGTCGTTGTCGATGAGGGTGAGCTTGACGCCGTACTTCGCCTCCAGCGCTTCCTTGCGCGCGTACACGGCCTCCTTGCGGTAGCCGACGATGATGCCGACCTCGGTGAGGCCGACCTCGGCGAAGTTGGCGAGGGTGAGGTCGAGAACCGTGGGTTCGCCCTCTATGCCCGCGGGACCCACCGGCACCAGAGCCTTGGGAAGGCTGTCGGTGTAGGGGCGCAGACGCCGTCCGGCGCCGGCCGCCAGCACGAGGCCGATCATGCGGGTTCTCCTTCATCGTGTACGGCGGGCGCCCCTGCGGACACCCAGAAGCGGATGCTCTCCAGGAGCACCACCAGGGCCACGGCCACGGCCAGAGCCGTGAGCGCGACTGTGAACTGCGAGGCGGTGAGCAGCGCGGCGAGGACGGTGACGAGCAGCGTCCGTCCCTCGTGCCCCCCGATGGAACGCACCAGCCAGGCCGGGGACGCTCCGGCGTTGCCGCGGATGCGGTACACCGTGTCGTAGTGATGGTAGGCGACCGCGGCCACCAGCCCGAAAGCCGCAGGAAGGGCTCCGTTCACGTCCGCCTCGGCGGCGAGGACGAGGACGGTGCCGTACTCGGCGGCGCGCAAGAGCGGCGGGACGAGCCAGTCGAGGGCGCCCTTGAGGGGGCGGGCGACGGCGAGGCCCGAGGTCAGGACGTACACGACGGCGGCGACGATCGCCCAGGGTCCGCCGAAGCCGGTCAGGGCGGCCGTGAGGACGACGGCGAGGCCGCCGAGGAAGGCGACGACGGGGGCCGTGAAGCCCGGCAGCCCGCGGGCGGGCTTCTTGAGCGCCTCGGCGAGGCCCTGGGCGAGCGGCCCGCTGTCCGCGAGGTCGGCCAGCGCCTGCGCCGCCCGGTCGGTGCGGCGGGCCTTGCGGGTCAGGGAGCGCAGCACCCGGCCCGCCGTGGTGTAGGTCGCCGCGAAGGCGCAGCCGATGAGCAGCGCGTAGAAGGTGATGCGCGGGGTCGTGGCCGCCGTGAGGACCGCGATCATCGCCCAGCGCTCGCCGATGGGCAGGACGATCATCCGGCGGACCCAGACCGTCCAGCCGACGCTGTCGAGCTTGCCGGAGAGGGCGGCGGTGGGGCTGGTGTTGGCGGTGGCGTCGTGGTTGGCCTCGTTGAAGGAGAAGTCCACGACGTGCCGGCAGGTCTGCAGGACCATGGCGCCGAGCGCGAGGGCCCAGACGTCGTCTCCGCCGCGGGCGGCTCCGAGGGCGAGACCGGCGTAGTAGGCGTACTCCTTGGCCCGGTCGAAGGTGGCGTCGAGCCAGGCGCCGAGCGTGGAGTACTGCAGGGAGTAGCGGGCGATCTGGCCGTCGACGCAGTCCAGGACGAAGGACGCGATCAGCAGGACGCCGGCCGCGACGAAGCCGCCGCGGGTGCCGGTGGCCGCGCAGGCCGCCGCTATGAGGGCGGTGATGAGCGAGGCGGTGGTGACCTGGTTCGGGGTCAGGCCGCGGCGGGCGCACCAGCGGGCGATGTAGCGGGAGTACGGGCTGATGCAGTAGGTGGTGAAGAAGCCGTCGCGGGACTTCACGGCCGACTTCAGGCGTACGGCCTCGTCGTCGACGGTCGTCAGCGCCTGCCGTGCCTCGTTGCGGGCCTGCGGGTCGGCGGGGACGACGGCGACGAGGCTGCCCAGCTCGGGGCGGTGCACCTCGGTGCCGTCGCTGTCCAGGGCGGTGAGGATGCGGTCGGCGAGGCTGTCGACCAGGGTGGTGCCGCCGCCCGCGGAGTTCTCGCGGGCCATCGCCCGGGTGAGGGCCTGGCGGCCGGCGGGCTGGGCGGTGACGGCGCCGGGGATCGCGGCGAGCGGGAAGCGGGGGTCGGTGAGGCCGAGCCGCAGCGCGTGCACATGCCCCACGAACCGGGCGTCGACCAGGGCGACCCGCTCCTCGCCCGGCACCGCGGCGAGCAGGGTCTCGGCCTCGGCGGTGTCGGCCGCGCTCCGCACGTCGAAACCGAGTGACCGCAGATCGGCCTCGATCGACGATCCGGGGACCGGCTGACCGGTGAGGATGGCGGTCGACAACCGAATTCACTCCCTGGTACCGACGCGTCCGCGCCAGTGCTGTGCTGGGTGGGGGCGCCCGCTCCGGTGGCTCCCGGGCGGCATGTCGGCAGAGGCTATCGGATACCGGGAAGGCCACGTTCACCGCCCGTTGGGCGGATCGATCAACGTGGTTCGCACAAGTCTCTGCCGCGATCATCATCGTGGATCCGGGGCCCGCCCCACAAACCGCGCTCCCCAGACCGGACATCGGGGACATTGCGTGGGGCCCGGTCGTGGCGGCATAGGGTGAGCGACCATGACTTGGCTGATCACAGGCGGGGCCGGCTACATCGGGGCACATGTGGCGAGGGCCATGACCGAGGCCGGGGAGCGCGTCATCGCGCTGGACGACCTCTCGGCCGGGGTGCCCGCGCGGCTCCCCGCCGACGTGCCGCTCGTGGAGGGGTCGTCTCTCGACGGTGAGCTGCTTGAACGGGTGTTCGCCGAGCACGGTGTGACGGGTGTGGTGCATCTCGCGGCGCGCAAGCAGGTCGCCGAGTCCGTCGCGCAGCCGACGCGGTACTACCGGGAGAACGTCGGGGGCCTGGCGACCCTGCTGGACGCGGTCGCCGGGGCCGGCATCGAGCGCTTCGTGTTCTCCTCGTCGGCGGCCGTCTACGGCGACCCGGGTGTGGACCTCATCACGGAGGACACGCCCTGCGCGCCGGTGAACCCCTACGGCGAGACCAAGCTCACCGGTGAGTGGCTGGTGCGGGCGGCGGGCCGGGCGCACGGGATCTCCACCGTATGTCTGCGCTATTTCAACGTGGCGGGCGCCGCCGCACCGGAGCTGGCTGACACGGGCGTCTTCAACATCGTCCCGATGGTCTTCGACCGGCTGACGCGCGACGAGGCGCCGAGGATCTTCGGCGACGACTACCCGACCCCGGACGGCACCTGTATCCGTGACTACATTCACGTCGCCGACCTGGCCGAGGCTCATCTCGCGGCGGCCCGGCGGCTCGCCGGCGGGGACGTCACGGGCGATCTGACGGTCAACATCGGCCGCGGCGAGGGCGTCTCGGTGCGCGAACTCATCACGGTCATCGGCGAGGTCACCGGCGACCGGCGGGCGCCGCTCGTCGAGGAGCGCCGCCCCGGGGACGCCCCGCGGGCGGTGGCCTCGGCGGCCCGGGCGGCCGAGGAACTCGGCTGGACCGCGCGGCGCGGGGTACGCGAGATGGCCGAGTCGGCATGGCGCGGCTGGCAGCTGCACCACGGCTCCTGATGCCCTGAGGGCGCCCTGACCTGCGCATCGTTTCCGCAGGTCAGGGCACATGACAACGGTGTTCAGTGCCGCGTTGCACATACCCCCTCCCCGTAGTTCACTGGGGTGCCCGGGCACGAGCGGACAGACATCGGGCAGACACAGGAGGCGGCTTTCATGGGGGCTGGGCACGATCACGGGCACACGCACGGGGCACCGGCCGGAGGTACGGCGACCTCGGCGTACCGCGGCAGACTGCGGGTCGCGCTGGCGATCACGCTCGGCATCGTGGTGGTCCAGATCGTCGGCGGGCTCCTCGCGGACTCGCTCGCGCTCGTCGCGGACTCGGCGCACATGGCGACGGACGCGCTGGGCCTCGGCATGGCGCTGCTCGCGATCCACTTCGCGAGCCGCCCGCCCAGCGACCGGGCCACGTTCGGCTACGCCCGCGCCGAGATCCTCGCCGCCCTGGCCAACTGCCTGCTGCTGTTCGGGGTCGGCGGGTACGTCGTGTACGAGTCGGTGCAGCGCTTCATCACACCGGCGGACACCGAGGGCGGGCTCACCGTCGTGTTCGGTGTGATCGGTCTGGTCGCGAACATGGTGTCGCTGGCGCTGCTGATGCGCGGCCAGAAGGAGAGCCTGAACGTGCGCGGCGCGTTCCTGGAGGTGGCGGCGGACGCGCTGGGCTCGGTCACGGTGATCGTCTCCGCGACCGTGATCATGCTCACGGGCTGGCAGGCCGCCGACCCGATCGCCTCGCTCGTCATCGCGCTGATGATCGCGCCCCGTACCTGGAAGCTGCTGCGCGAGACGCTCGACGTCCTGCTGGAGGCGGCACCCAAGGGCGTCGACATGGCGGAGGTACGGGCCCACATCCTGGCGACCGACGGGGTGGAGGACGTCCACGACCTGCACGCCTGGACGATCACCTCGGGCATGCCGGTGCTCTCGGCGCATGTGGTCGTCAGCTCGGAGGCGCTGAGCGCGATAGGCCACGAGAAGATGCTCCACGAGTTGCAGGGCTGCCTCGGTGACCACTTCGACGTGGAGCACTGCACCTTCCAGCTGGAGCCGACCGGGCACGCGGAGCACGAGCCGCATCTCTGCCACTGACGGTCGGTGGCCGATGAGGTGTCCGGGGCTGGTGGGGCGCATTCCGATCTGAGTGCGCCGGGGGACGCAGCGCTACGGCGCACGCCCACGCCCTGCCCCTCCCCGCACCGGCAGGGACGATTTTCGGCCCATCGCGCCGGGCACGATCTGCTCCTGGGTCCCTCTTCCGGCGTCGAGCGGCGCCGTCCGCGCTCCGCGCTGCCGCGCGGGGACATGCGGGCCACGCCGCGAAGTGCCGGGAGTGCCGGATTCGTACGGCAGACTTGGGGCGCGAAGACCGATGTGAAGGATGGGTATGCCGATCACACCTGCCACCGCGACGCACAACCCGTCGAACGGCACCGCAGACGCGATTTTGCTGGAACTGGTCGACGAGGACGGCGTGACGATCGGCACCGCGGAGAAGCTCGCCGCCCACCAGCCACCCGGACAGCTCCACCGCGCGTTCTCCGTGTTCCTCTTCGACGAGTACGGCAGGCTGCTGCTCCAGCAGCGCGCGCTGGGCAAGTACCACTCCCCCGGTGTGTGGTCCAACACCTGCTGCGGCCACCCCTACCCGGGCGAGGCGCCCTTCGCGGCGGCGGCGCGCCGGACCTTCGAGGAACTCGGCGCCTCCCCGTCCCTGCTGGCCGAGGCGGGCACGGTCCGCTACAACCACCCGGACCCGGAGTCCGGCCTGGTGGAGCAGGAGTACAACCACCTCTTCGTCGGCATGGTGCAGGCCGTGCTGCGGCCGGATCCGGAGGAGGTCGCGTCGACGGCGTTCGTGACCCCGCCCGAGCTGGCGGAGCGGCACGCCAAGGACACCTTCTCGTCGTGGTTCATGACCGTCCTGGACGCGGCCCGGCCGGCGGTCAGGGAGCTGACCGGAGAGTCGGCCGGCTGGTGACCCGGAGCCCGACGACAGAGTCGGGCCGGCCCTAGAGGAAGCGTGCGGGCTTGAGCGGCAGGGCGGCCCAGATCACCTTGCCGCCGCTCGCGGTGTACTCGACGTCACACATGCCGCCCGCCTCCCGGGTGACCTCGCGCACCAGGAGCAGTCCGCGGCCGCCGGTCCGGCCGTGGTCGGCCTCCAGGGCGGTGGGCCGGTACGGGTGGTTGTCCTCCACGGCCACGCGCAGCCACTCCGCCCCGACGGCCAGTTCGACGGCGACCGTCGGGGACAGCACCGCCGCGTGCTTCACCGCGTTCGTCACCAGTTCCGAGACGATCAGCAGCAGCCCCTGGGCCAGGTCGTCCGAGACCGGCACGCCCTGACGCATCAGCAGGTCCCGTACGGCGTGTCGCGCCTGCGGGACCGAGGCGTCGACCGCGGGCGCGGTGAACCGCCAGACCCCCTCGTACGGCAGCGGATCCGCGGGCCCGAGGGGCACCGCGCCGCCCTGTGGACGTGGGCCGGGCCCACGCCCCTCGTCGTCCATCGTCCGGTCGCCACCCTCGCGCTCGATTGTCGCCACGTCTCGAGTGTTGGTAACGATGCGCTCCACACCCCGGGGCTGAACAGAAGTCAGCAAGTATCGAGCACTTCTGACCGTTGGCGTATGACACGGTCAGTTGTGGGACTGGTCCTGTCCCTGTTGTGCCGTCTCGGCGAACTATTCGGGTTGTACGGGTTTGCCTTGCGGATAGCATCCGGCGCATGGAGCCGCAGCTGCTGAACACCGTGACCGACTCGGTCGCGACCGTCGTCATCCGTCATCCCCAGAAGCGCAACGCCATGACGGCCGCGATGTGGCGCTCACTGCCGCCGCTGCTGGAGGAGCTGGCCGGCGATCCGGCCGTGCGGGCGCTGGTGCTCACCGGCGAGGGCGGGACGTTCTGCGCCGGGGCCGACATCTCGACGCTCCGGGGCTCGCCGGAGGAGGCACAGGGGCTCGCCGTGCGGGCCGAGGAGGCGCTCGCCGCGTTTCCGAAGCCGACGCTGGCCGCGGTGCGCGGGCACTGCGTGGGCGGCGGGGCGCAACTGGCGGCGGCCTGTGATCTGCGGTTCGCCGAGGAGGGCGCGCTGTTCGGTGTGACGCCCGCGAAGCTCGGCATCGTCTACCCGGCGTCCTCGACCAGACGGCTGGTGTCCCTGGTGGGTCCGGCGACCGCCAAGTACCTGCTGTTCTCCGGCGAGCTGATCGACACGGAGCGGGCGCTGCGCACCGGTCTGGCCGACGAGGTGCTGCCCGAGGGCGAACTCGGCAAGCGGGTCGCCGAGTTCACCCGGATCCTGGTGTCCCGTTCACAGCTGACGCAGGCGGCGGCGAAGGAGTTCGCGAACGGCGGTACAGACCGCGACGCGCACTGGGCCGGGCAGGCGCGCGCGAGCGGCGACACCGCCGAGGGCGTCGCCGCGTTCCTGGAGCGCAGGCAGCCGCGGTTCGGCTGGAGCGTGCCTACGTCAGCATGACGTCGGCGTGCGACCGGAGCAGTTCGACGACGTGCGCGGGGGCCTTCTCGGGCGATCCGGCGTCGTAGGGCGGCTGCGGGTCGTACTCGGTGGCGAGCTGGACCAGCTGCGCGTGGTCGTCGCCCGCGATCCGGCCGAGGAGGGTCAGTCCCATGTCGATGCCGGAGGAGACACCGGCCGCGGTGACGTACTTGCCGTCGGTGACGACCCGCTCCCCCGTGGGCTCGGCTCCGTAGCGCTTCAGTTGCTCCAGGGTCAGCCAGTGGGAGGTGGCGCGGCGGCCCCGGAGGAGTCCGGCGGCGGCGAGCAGCAGGGAGCCGGTGCACACGGACGTCGTCCAGGTGCTGCCGGCGTCGGCGGCGCGCAGCCAGTCCAGCAGCGGCTCGTGTGTCATCAGCGACTCCTGGCCGGGGCCGCCGGGCACGACGACGATGTCCGGGTTCGGTACGTCGGACAGGGCCCGGTCGGCGGTGAGCGCGAGGTTCCCCGTCTCGTTCCGTACGGGGCCGGTCCGCTCGGCGACGAAGACGGTCTCCGCGTCGGGGAGGCGGCCGAGGGTCTCGTAGGGGCCGACGGCGTCGAGGGCGGTGAAGCGGTCGTAGAGGACGATGGCGATCTGCATGCGGGGTTCCTTCCGTCGATGCGGGGCGGTGCGGTCGCTGCGAGTCGTTCCGATCGGGCTCAGGGTGTGGTCGCGGGGCGGAAGCGGCGGCGGTACTCGGCCGGGGGCGTTCCGAGGGCCTTGACGAAGGCGCGGCGCATGCCCTCGGGGGTGCCGTAACCGCTGGTGCGGGAGATCTCCTCGATGCCGTCGGCGGTGTCCTCCAGGAGCCGGCGGGCGTGTTCGAGGCGGACCCGGTCCACGTACCGGCCGGGCGTCATACCGGTCTCGTCCCGGAAGGCGCGGGCGAAGTGGCGGGGCGAGAGGCGGGCGCGGGCGGCGAGTGCCTCCACGGAGAGGTCGGCGTCCGGGCGTTCGGTGATGAACCGCTGGACGTCCCGAAGCGGCTCGCGGTGAGCGGTCTGGGCTTCGAGCTGGGCGCTGAACTGGGCCTGGTTCCCCGGGCGGCGCAGGAAGACCACGAGGTGGCGGGCGATGGCGAGGGCGGCGTCCCGGCCCAGGTCCTCCTCGACCAGGGCCAGGGCGAGGTCGATGCCGGCGGTGACTCCCGCCGAGGTGGCTATGTGCCCGTCGCGTACGTAGACGGGGTCGGGGTCGATCTCGACGGCCGGGTGGTCCCGGGCCAGCCGGTCGCAGTACGCCCAGTGCGTCGTGGCGCGGCGGCCGTCCAGGAGTCCGGCCGCGGCGAGCACGGCGGCACCGGTGCACACGGAGACCAGGCGCACGGCACGCGGCCCGTGCGCGCGCACCCAGTCGACCAGGCGCGGGCTGGGGTCCAGGGAGCCCGGGCCGCCGGGGACGAGCAGGGTGTGCGCGTCGGGCGCGTCGTCCAGGGACCCGTCGGGTACGAGGGTCAGACCGCTGGTGGTTCGTACGGGAGCGCCGTCCGGGGAGGCCGTGCGGATCCGGTACGTCCCCGGGGAGAGCAGCTCCGCGCCCGCGAAGACCTCCACGGGCCCCGTGACGTCGAGACTCTGCACGCCGTCGAAGAGGACGGCGAGAACGGTGCGCTGGGCCATGCCCTTGATTCTTCGCGCGCCCGGAGTATGGCCGCAATGACGAATTTCCCACCTTTCCTGCCATGGGGTGTACGGCCGTAGAGGGCATACCAAGCGGTTGGTAACGTGCCCGGCATGACGACTGCCGCCCTTGAGCCGCGCGCCGGCCGACGCTGCCAGAACGTGCTCAATTCCCTGCACGCGACGCACTACTTCTCGCCGGATCTGGCACGGGAGGTGGGTGCCGCCGGGATCACCCATCCCCACGCCGTGAACTTCGCCGTACGGGCCGCCGCGTTCGGAGCGGTCGGCCCCGGCGCGGTGGCGGCGGCCTTCTACAACTACAAGTACGAGCTGGTGGCCCGGCATGTGCCGGCGGTGTGGGAGAGCGCCGCACCCGGCCAGGTGCTGGCGGCACGCGCGCGTGCGGTCGACGCGACCCTGCGGCGCCTGCTGGGCGAAGAGGCCCTGGCGTCGGCGGAGATGGCCGAGGCCGCGCGACTCGCGCTGCGCGCCACCGAGGCCTGCTCCCGCGGCGCGCGCCCGCTGTACGCCGCCCACGCCGATCTGCCCGTCCCCGAGGAGCCGCACCTCGCCTACTGGCACGCGGCGACCCTGCTGCGCGAGCACCGGGGCGACGGCCACCTCGCCGCCCTGATGTCGGCCGGGCTGGACGGCCTGGAGGCGATGGTGACCCACACGGCGACGGGCAAGGGCATGGCGCCGAAGTGGGTGTTCACCACCCGGGGCTGGAGCCAGGAGGACTGGGACGCGGCGACGCACCGGCTGCGTGGGCGCGGGCTGCTGGAGGAGAACGGTGAGCTCTCCGAGCGGGGTGCCGCCCTGCGTGAGGAGATCGAACGGGAGACGGACCGGCTCGATGAGGCCCCGTACGAACATCTGGGCCCGGAGGGCGTGGCCCGGCTGACCGAGCTCGGCGCCGGTTTCGCGCAGGCCGCGTTCATGGCCGGGGCCTTCCCGGCGGACCTGATCGGCAAGGGCTGAGGCCGCCCCGCACTCCTGCCTCCGCATTCGTGTTCCGCTGTGACGCATGGTGAGGCGTCGGTGAGGTACCCGGCCTCTCCCGATCAGTGCGATCGGGAGAAGAAAGGGGAAACACCGTGTTCCGAGCCATCGCAGACGTGCTCCGCCAGATCGGCGGCGCCGTCGCCACCGTCGTGACCCTGCCCTTCCGGGCCCTGGCCCGGCTCTTCGGCGGGGCCTCGTCCGCCACCCGCAGCCGCAGGGCGTGACCGGAGGCCGTCGGCGACCTGCCGGGGGTACCGCCCTGGCCCCCGAGTGTCGGTGTCACCTGCCACAATTGCCGCGCAACCTCAGTGGAGAAGGCGGTACGGGATCGTGACGACACCCGGGTCCAACGGGTCCATCAACGCAGGGACCATCGAAGGCAGGATCGCCGAGGAGCTCGGCGTACGGGAGCGGCAGGTCAGGGCCGCCGTGGAACTGCTCGACGGCGGTTCCACGGTGCCCTTCATCGCTCGCTACCGCAAGGAAGCGACCGAGATGCTCGACGACGCGCAGCTGCGCACCCTCGAGGAGCGGCTGCGCTATCTGCGGGAGCTGGAGGAGCGGCGGGCGGCGATCCTGGAGTCGGTGCGCGAGCAGGGCAAGCTCACCGAGGAGCTGGAGGCGCGGATCCGGGGCGCCGAGACGAAGGCGCGCCTGGAGGACATCTACCTCCCGTACAAGCCCAAGCGGCGCACCAAGGCGCAGATCGCCCGCGAGGCGGGTCTCGAGCCGCTGGCGGAGGGGCTGCTCGGTGACCCGGGCGTCGAGCCCCTCGCCGCGGCCGCCGCGTTCGTCGACGCCGACAAGGGCGTGGCCGATCCACAGGCCGCCCTCGACGGCGCCCGGGCGATCCTCACCGAGCGGTTCTCGGAGGACGCCGACCTGATCGGCGAGCTGCGCGAGCGCATGTGGGTGCGCGGGCGACTGGCCGCCAAGGTGCGGGACGGCAAGGAGGAGGCGGGCGCGAAGTTCGCCGACTACTTCGACTTCGCCGAGCCGTTCACCGAGCTGCCCTCGCACCGCGTGCTGGCCATGCTGCGCGGCGAGAAGGAGGAAGTCCTCGAACTGGCCCTGGAGCCCGAGGAGGCCACGGACGGCCCGTCGTCCTACGAGGGGATCGTCGCGAACCGGTTCGGGATCGCCGACCGGGGCCGCCCCGGCGACAAGTGGCTGAAGGACACGGTCCGCTGGGCCTGGCGCACCCGCGTCCTCGTGCACCTCGGCATCGACCTGCGGCTGCGGCTGCGCACGGCCGCCGAGGACGAGGCGGTGCGGGTCTTCGCGGCGAACCTGCGCGACCTGCTGCTCGCGGCCCCGGCGGGCACCCGCGCGACGCTCGGCCTGGACCCCGGTTTCCGTACGGGTGTGAAGGTCGCCGTCGTGGACGCCACCGGCAAGGTCGTCGCCACGGACGTCATCCACCCGCACGTCCCCGCCAACCGCTGGGACGAGGCCGTCGCCAAGCTGGCCCGGCTCGCCAAGGAGCACGCGGTCGAGCTGGTCGCCATCGGCAACGGCACGGCGTCCCGCGAGACCGACAAGCTCGCCGGTGAACTGATCACCAAGCACCCGGAGCTGAAGCTCACCAAGGTGATGGTGTCCGAGGCCGGCGCTTCCGTGTACTCGGCGTCCGCGTTCGCCTCGCAGGAGCTGCCCGACATGGACGTGTCGCTGCGCGGCGCCGTGTCGATCGCGCGCCGGCTGCAGGACCCGCTGGCCGAGCTGGTGAAGATCGACCCGAAGTCGATCGGCGTCGGCCAGTACCAGCACGACCTGTCCGAGCTGAAGCTGTCGCGTTCGCTGGACGCGGTGGTGGAGGACTGTGTGAACGGCGTGGGCGTGGACGTCAACACGGCGTCGGCCCCGCTGCTCGCCCGGGTCTCCGGCATCACCTCCGGGCTCGCCGAGAACATCGTGGCGCACCGGGACACCAACGGGCCGTTCACCTCCCGGGGCGGGCTGAAGAAGGTGGCGCGGCTCGGCCCCAAGGCGTACGAGCAGTGTGCGGGCTTCCTGCGGATCCGCGGGGGCGACGACCCGCTGGACGCGTCCAGCGTGCACCCGGAGGCCTACCCGGTCGTGCGGCGCATGGTGAAGACCAGCGGCCAGGAGGTCGGCGCGCTCATCGGCAACACCGGTGCGCTGCGCTCGCTGAAGCCGCAGGACTTCGTGGACGAGACGTTCGGTCTGCCGACCGTCACCGACATCCTGAAGGAGCTGGAGAAGCCGGGCCGCGACCCGCGTCCGGGCTTCAAGACGGCCTCCTTCCAGGAGGGCGTGGAGAAGATCTCCGACCTGGCGGCCGGGATGGTCCTGGAGGGCGTCGTGACGAACGTCGCGGCCTTCGGGGCGTTCGTAGACGTCGGTGTGCACCAGGACGGTCTGGTGCATGTCTCGGCGATGTCGAAGACGTTCGTCAAGGACCCGCGGGACGTGGTGAAGCCCGGGGACATCGTGAAGGTGAAGGTCCTCGACGTCGACATCCCGCGCAAGCGGATCTCACTGACGCTGCGGCTGGACGACGAGGCGGCGGCCTCGCAGGGCCAGGGCAGCGGTTCCGGTGAGCGCGGTGAGCGCCGGCAGCGGGGCGGTCGTCCGCCGCAGCAGCGGCAGCGTGGCGGCGGTGGTGGTGGTTCGCGTCAGGCGCCGCCGCCTGCGAACAGTGCCATGGCCGATGCGTTGCGCCGCGCGGGCCTGGCCGATCCGAAGAACGGTCGTCGCTGACGGCTTCGCCGGGGGTCGTGGGGAGCTGCGGGGGCCGTTGTGGCTGGTCGCGCAAGTTCCCCGCGCCCCTTCCGTTCTAGGGTGGCTGGATGCGTGCCATCACCTGGGAAGTGTCCGCGAGTCAGGGGTTCGAGACCGCTTGGGCCGAGCAAGGGGACGGCCTGTTGCGGGCGCGTGGGCGGGCTGTCGGGACCGTGCCCGAGCCGTACTGGGTCACGTACGAACTCGACACCGCTGATCGCTTCGTGACCCGTCGGCTGCGGGTGACCACCGAGTCCGCCGACGGGACCCGCTCGCTCGATCTGCTCCACGACGGTGACGGCCGATGGACCGCGAACGGTGAGCCGCTCCCCGACGTCGACGGCGCTCTCGACTGCGATCTCGGGCTGTGTCCGCTCACCAACACCATGCCGGTGCTGCGGCACGGGCTTCATCAGGCACCCGGGGAGCGGGAGTTCCTGATGGCCTGGGTGTCGGTGCCGGACCTGACGGTGCGGCCGTCGCGGCAGACGTACACGCATCTGGGGCCCGGGCGGGTCCGTTTCGCCTCAGGTGACTTCCGCAGCGACCTGGAGGTCGACGAGGAGGGGTACGTCGTGGACTACCCCTCCCTCGCCGACCGTCTGACGGCGCGTTAGCGCTCGGTCACCTTGCCGTCCGCGACCTCCAGGCGGCGTGTCACATGGACGGCGTCCAGCATGCGGCGGTCGTGTGTGACCAGCAGGAGCGTGCCCTCGTAGGCGTCGAGGGCCGACTCCAGCTGCTCGATGGCGGGCAGATCGAGGTGGTTGGTCGGCTCGTCGAGGACCAGGAGGTTGACGCCCCGGCCCTGGAGCAGCGCCAGGGCGGCCCTGGTGCGCTCGCCCGGGGAGAGGGTCGCCGCCGGGCGCAGGACGTGTTCCGATTTGAGGCCGAACTTGGCCAGGAGGGTGCGGATCTCGACCGGTTCGGTGTCGGGGACGGCCGCCCGGAAGGCGTCGAGCAGGGCCTCCTGGCCGTGGAACAGCTTGCGGGCCTGATCGACCTCGCCGAGCAGGACACCCGAGCCGAGCGCGGCGTGCCCGGAGTCGAGGGGGACGCGGCCGAGCAGGGCGGCGAGCAGTGTGGACTTGCCGGCGCCGTTCGCGCCGGTGACCGCCACCCGGTCCGCCCAGTCGATCTGGAGGGACACCGGGCCGAGGACGAAGTCGCCGCGGCGTACCTCGGCGTCCCGCAGGGTCGCGACGACGGCGCCCGAGCGCGGGGCCGACGCGATCTCCATGCGCAGTTCCCACTCCTTGCGCGGCTCCTCGACGACGTCCAGGCGCTCGATCATGCGCTGGGTCTGGCGGGCCTTCGCGGCCTGCTTCTCGCTGGCCTCGCTGCGGAACTTGCGGCCGATCTTGTCGTTGTCGTTGCCCGCCTTGCGGCGCGCGTTCTTCACGCCCTTGTCCATCCAGGACCGCTGGGTCTGGGCGCGGTCCTGGAGGGCCGCCTTCTTGTCGGCGTACTCCTCGAACTCGTCGCGGGCGTGCCGGCGGGCGACGTCCCGTTCCTCGAGGTAGGCGTCGTAGCCGCCGCCGTAGAGGTTGATCTGCCCTTGGGCGAGGTCGAGTTCGAGGACCTTGGTGACGGTGCGGGTGAGGAACTCGCGGTCGTGGCTGACGACCACCGTGCCGGCGCGCAGGCCGCTCACGAAGCGTTCGAGGCGCTCCAGGCCGTCCAGGTCGAGGTCGTTGGTCGGCTCGTCGAGGAGGAAGACGTCGTAGCGGGACAGCAGCAGGGAGGCGAGGCCCGCGCGGGCGGCCTGGCCGCCGGACAGGGACGTCATCGGCTGGTCCAGGTCGATCGCGAGGCCGAGGGTGTCGGCGACCTCCTCGGCGCGTTCGTCGAGGTCGGCGCCGCCGAGGCCGAGCCAGCGCTCCAGGCTGGTGGCGTAGGCGTCGTCGGCTCCGGGGGCGCCGTCGACCAGGGCCTGGGTCGCCTCGTCCATGGTCCGCTGGGCCTCGGCGACTCCGGTGCGGCGGGCCAGGAACGCCCGGACGGTCTCGCCGGGCCGGCGCTCCGGTTCCTGCGGGAGGTGTCCGACGGTGGCGGTCGGCGGGGACAGGCGCAGTTCGCCCTGCTCGGGTGCGACGAGTCCGGCGAGCATCCTGAGCAGGGTGGACTTGCCGGCGCCGTTGGCTCCGACCAGGCCGATCACATCGCCGGGCGCGACGACGAGGTCGAGCCCGGTGAACAGGGAGCGGTCGCCGTGGCCGGCGGCGAGGTTCTTGGCGACGAGGGTGGCAGTCATCAGATCGCCGATTTTACTGGGCCGCTCAGTGGGTCACCGCCGTCACCAGGACACTTCCGGAGGTGCGCGCCACGATGTAGGACCGTCCCTTCACCGCTCCGGCGTCGAGGGCGACGCGGTGGCGGCCCGGTTCGAGGACGCCGTCGAAGACGTCGTGGGTGTGGGTGCGGGAGAGCCGGTCGAGGCGGTACGCGGTGAGGGTGACCCGGCAGGCGGAGGTGACCTCGATGTCGGCCCCGCCGTCGGCGGCGGTCAGGCCGGTGAGACGGCGCCGCGCCACCGGTCCCTGGTCCAGGGCGTGTTCGATCTGGGCGACGAGGAGGGGGACGATCGGGGCGAGTCCGTCGACGTAGGCGACGGGCACCTCGGCCTCCTCGAAGGCGCGGCGGACGGCGGCGCGGTCCCGCTCTCCGATCGCGTGGCCGAAGGCGACGGCTCCGTAGGCGCGCAACTCGTCGGCGGGCACTCCGTCGGCGTCGTGGGCGATGTCGGCCCCGACGCCGATGGTGCGTAACGCCGCGGCGAGCTTGGCCAGGACGGCGACGCGGGCGCCGATCAGCAGGACGCGGCGCCGGGTGTCGGGGGCGGAGCCGTTCAGCAGGGCGTTCAGAGCGGTGCGGTACTCGGCGCCGCGGAAGCGGAACGGGCCGATGCCGTGGTAGCCGTTGAGGTCGAGGTCGGCGTGTTCGTCGGTCTGCCAGGCGAAGTCCCGCCAGATGAAGTCCTCGCCGTCCTGCCGGATGACCGCGGTGACGGCTCCGCAGGCCAGGTCCTCGCACTCGGGGCAGCCGTAGACGACGTAGCGGCCGTCGGGCAGGGGTGCCGGGCTCTCCAGGAGCAGGCTGCGGACCTGTGCGGTGAAGATGGCGGGCGGGACGTCGGAGGCGAGCGGGGAGACCGCGTCGAGGTCGGAGAGCCGGAACAGCAGCGGGCGTCCGTCGACGATGAAGTCCACGAAGTCCCGGTGGACCTGGTAACCACCGTCGTGGAGAACTCCGCCGGCCCGCATCGCGGGAGCCAGGCCGAAGGTCGCGTATGCGGCACACATACTGTGAGTATCCCCATACTGCGCGTGATGTGAGCACGGCATGACACATTCCGCTACGGTCCCGGGATGGCGGGCGAACGAAGTGACGAGATCGTGGTGGTCGGTGGCGGGGTCGTCGGGCTGACGACCGCGGTGGTGCTGGCCGAACGCGGGCGGCGGGTGCGGGTGTGGACGCGGGACGCCGTCGAGGCGACCACCTCCGCGGTCGCGGGGGCGCTGTGGTGGCCCTACCGGATCGAGCCGGTCGCGCTCGCGCGTGAGTGGGCACTGCGGTCGCTGGAGATCTACGAGGAGTTGGCGGCGCGGCCCGGAGCGACCGGCGTACGCCTGGTCGAAGGGGTACTGGGCGAGACCCGTCTCGACGAGGTCGGCGGGTGGCTGGCGGGGCGGGTGCCGGGGCTGCGGACGGCCACTCCCGGGGAGTACGCGGGGACGGGCGTCCGGGCCCGGCTGCCGCTGATCGACATGCCGGCTCATCTGCCGTGGCTGCGGGAGCGGTTCATAGCGGCTGGCGGGGTGGTCGAGGCTCGTACGGTGTCCTCGTTCGCGGAGGCCGACGCCCCGGTCGTGGTCAACTGCACGGGGCTGGGGGCGCGGGAGCTGGTGCCGGATCCGTCCGTGCGGCCGGTGCGCGGGCAGTTGGTGGTCGTGGAGAACCCCGGGATCGACGAATGGCTCGTCTCCACCGACGCGGCCGGGGACTACGCGTACCTGTTTCCGCAGCCGGGCGGGCTCGTCCTCGGCGGTACGGCGGAGGAGGACGCGTGGTCCCCCGAGCCCGACCCCGCGACGGCCGAGGCGATCATCCGCCGCTGCGCGGCCCTACGCCCGGAGATCACCGCCGCCCGCGTCCTGGAACACCGCGTCGGACTCCGCCCCACCCGCCCGGCGGTCCGCCTGCACCGCGACGCCCTGCCGGACGGCCGCCTCCTGGTACACAACTACGGCCACGGCGGCGCGGGCGTCACGGTGGCATGGGGGTGCGCGGAGGAGGCGGCGCGGCTGGTGTGCGACGGAGACGACGGGTCGCTGCGCGGCTGACCGCCGCCAGCAGGGGCGCGGGGTGGACGCCGCCGGGCGGGGCGGACGGGCGCGGGGCCGGGCGGACGGGCGCGGGGCCGGGCGGACGGGCGCGGGGCCGGGCGGACGGGCGCGGGGCCGGGCGGACGGGCGCGGGGCCGGGCGGACGGGCGCGGGGCCGGGCGGACGGGCGCGGGGCCGGGCGGACGGGCCACTCGGCCCGAATGGCCTCGGCCCGGCCGCACCAGCCGCACCAGCCGCAAGGGTGCCCGCGCGGGTGCGGGCAAGGGCCCGGGGGCGTGGAGCCCGCAGTGCCCCGGCCAAGTACGCCCGGGCCGCCAAAGCCGGATGCCCCCGGCCGAAGGCATCGGAGCTGTGAGGGCTCCGACGCCCCGGTCGGGGGGCATCCGGTAGGGCGGGCGCTCGGGTCAGTGCTTGCCGATGGGGTCGCCCTCGACGTCCGGGCCTCGGCCCGGGCCGACGCGGAACTCGAAGTCGCCGTCGTACTTCGTGTGGCCTTCCATGACGGCCATCTCGACGGCCTCGGAGCCCATCTGCTCACGCACGATCACCGGGTCGCGGCGCAGGTCGCGCATGAGGGCGACGCACATGAAGGTCATCACGACGACGAACGGCGCCGCCGCGAGGATGGTGAGGTTCTGCAGACCTGTCAGCGCGTCGCCCGAGCCGCTGCCGACGAGCAGCATGATCGCGGCCACCGCACCGGTGACGACGCCCCAGAACACCACCACGAGGCGGCCGGGTTCGAGCGCGCCCTTCTGCGAGAGCGTTCCCATGACGATCGACGCCGCGTCCGCACCGGAGACGAAGAAGATGCCGACGAGGACCATCACCAGCAGGCTGGTGACGGTGGCGATGGGGAACTGCTGCAGCACGTCGAAGAGCTGCCCCTCCGCGGTCGCCTCCTTGCCGAGCCTGCCCTCTTCCTGCAGCTTCATCGCCGAGCCGCCGAAGATCGCGAACCAGATCAGGCTGACCGTGCTGGGCACGAGGATGACGCCGCCGATGAACTGCCGGATGGTCCGGCCCCGGCTGATGCGGGCGATGAACATGCCGACGAACGGCGTCCAGGAGATCCACCACGCCCAGTAGAAGACGGTCCAGCTGCCCAGCCAGTCCGCGACGCCCTCCCCGCCGCTGGCCTCCGTACGGCCGGCCAGCTGGGGCAGGTCGCCGAGGTAGGCGAAGACCGACGTCGGCAGCAGGTCGAGGACGATGATGGTCGGGCCCGCCACGAACACGAACAGGGCGAGGACCAGCGCCAGCACCATGTTGGTGTTGGACAGCCACTGGATGCCCTTCTCCACACCGGAGATCGCCGACGCGACGAAGGCCAGGGTCAGCACCGCGATGATCGTGACGAGCAGCCCGGTGCTCACCTTGTCCATCCACTTCAGCTCCTGCACACCGGAGCCGATCTGGAGCGCGCCGAGTCCCAGGGACGCGGCGGAGCCGAAGATGGTCGCGACGATCGCGAGGATGTCGATGACGCGGCCGGCGGAGCCGTTCGCGTGCTTCTTGCCGATGAGCGGGGTGAAGACGGCGCTGATGGTCTGGCGGCGCCGCCTGCGGAAGGTGCTGTAGGCGATGGCGAGGCCCACCACGGCATAGATCGCCCAGGGATGGAGCGTCCAGTGGAAGAGGGTGGTGGCCATGGCCGTCTCCATGCGTTCGCCGGAGTCGGCCGGGTCGGTGCCCGGCGGGGCCGTCGAGTAATGCGACAGCGGCTCGCTCACGCCGTAGAACATCAGGCCGATGCCCATGCCCGCGCTGAACATCATCGCGACCCAGGACACCGTGCGGAACTCGGGCTCCTCACCCTCCGCACCGAGGTGGATACGGCCGTAACGGCTGATCGCGAGCCAGAGGGCGAACACGACGAAGCCGGAGGCGGCGAGCATGAACGCCCAGCCGCCGTTGTGCATCAGCCCGCTGAGCATGCTGGAGGAGACGGATTCGAGCGAGTCGGTCGCCGTGGCGCCCCAGATCACGAAGGCGAGGGTGAGAGCCGCCGTGACACCGAACACGATCCGGTCGGTCTGGGGCCCCTCCTGACCGGGGAGGCCGGCTTCCGAACCCGGCAGCGCGCCTCCCCCCTGGGGATCGTTCTCGCTTGGTCGGTCGTGTGTCACTGGCGGCACCTTTCATTGAACGTAGGAGGAAGGTAAATCCTCCGTAACGCCCCTACCACGTGTGGCGCGATTACACCCCTTTCAACATTGCGTTTCGGACTCGGTCTCCGTCAGGTGGTACGTGGCCCGCTTGTCGAGCAGCAGCGGGACGAGCGCCCGCAGGGGCTGGCGCAGGGGTACGAGCACACCCTCGGCGTCCCGTCGTACGCGCACACCGTGCAGTGCCAGTTCGTCGCCGACCTCGGCGTACTGCGCGGCGGTGAGCCGGTAGCCGCAGGGCGGGTCCTGGATCACCTCGGCGGGTTCGGGCACGTCGTTGTCGGCGCCGCCGACGTAGACGGGGCCGGTGGCCGTGTAGCCGGCGAGCCGGGCCTTGTCCGTCGTCGCCTCGATGCGGTCCCGGCGCTGCTCGGTGTACCCGAACAGACCCTTGAGGGCGTCCAGTTGGGAGGTGACCCGGCGCCGGTTGTTCAGCGCCTCGTCCGCCTTCTCCGCTTCGGTGAGCGGGTCCACCCGGCTCTCGATGAGCAGCCCGACCGAGTGCTTTACACCGGACATATTGCGCAGAATGCGCTCCTGTCCGTCTCCGGCGACCTGTTTGATCGGTTCGCCGGTCTCGGGGTCGGTCCAGATGCCGTAGGTGCCGGTCGTGTGGCCGGCCCGCTGCGCCGCGGGGCGGACGTAGGCCTCGGAGAGGGTCTTCGCCTCGCCGTGGACCGCGTCGTGGGTGTTGAGGTTGCGCGGCCAGAGGTCGAAGAGCGCTTTGTCGTAGTACTGGGGTGTTGCTCCGTATTCGTGCAGGTCGTAGATGATGTCGGGGCGCTGGTCGCGGATGAGCGCGGCCAGGGCGCGGCCCTCGGCGGTCTCGAGGGCGAGGTGGTCGCGGTTGATGTCGACGCCGTCGCTGTTGCCGCGGGTGTTCGCGGCCCGGCCGTCGGGGTTGGCGGTGGGCACGACGAGGACGGTGGTGTGGTCCAGGAAGCGCCGGGTGCGGCTGTCGCGGGCGTGGGCGAGATCACGGACGGTGGTGAGACAGGCTTCGCGGCCGGAGGGCTCGTCGCCGTGCTGGCTGCACACGAGGAGCACCTTGTTCGGGCTCGGCCGGGTGCCGATCCTGACGAGCTGGAGCGGGCGGTCCTGCTTCGTCGTGCCGAAGCGGGTCAGGGAGACCCGGCCGCTGGAGCGGTCGACGGCCCTGAGGAAGTCCTGCTCCTCGGGCTGGGTGGTCCAGCGGGCGCCGTCGGTCCGCTCGAAGCCGGTGCGCGGCGGGGCGTCGCCGGCCGAGGCCGCCTGGGCGGGGACGGCCACCAGGGAGGCGGCGAGGGCGGCGGTCAGGGTCAGGACGCGGACGCGGTTCACGGGGTTCCCTCCGGGACGCGGTGGGCGGTGCGCGGTTCCCGTACGCCGTCGAGGAGTGCGGCGACGGGCGGGGTGAGCGCGGCACCCGCGGTGGCGCGGGCGAAGGCGGCGGTTCCGCCGACGAACGGCACGTCGGCCGAGGTGCGGGAGAGGTCGAGCGAGAGCTTCGGTGTGTCGGCGGGAGGGTCGATGAGGCCCTTGTCGGTGCCCGCGACGATCAGCGCCAGCCGGTGGCCCTTCGGGACGATGTGGTCGGTCGCCGCCAGGTCGAGGGTGATCGTGTACCGCTTGCCCGGGGTGAGCGGTGAGCCCTTGCCGGCCGAGGCGTGGGTGCCGAGGTCGGCCCAGCCGCGGCTGACGACCGTGTAGTCGACGTCGGCGGTCTTGGCCTTCGCCTCCTTGAAGCAGGAGCTGTCGCCGGCGGTGCTCGCGCCCCAGCAGGTGCGGTTCGTGAGGGTGGTGATCCCTTCGCCGGCGTCGGCGTAGTCGCGGATGGTGTCGGGGCCGATGTCCACGAGGACGGCGGAGAGATGGGCCGTCGGGGTGGAGGGCGTGGCGGTGACGGTGACCTTCGAGGAGCCGGACAGGCGCAGGCCGCGGCTGAGCGGCCCGGTGGCGAAACCGGCCTTCTCCACTGTCGGTTTGTCGATGCCGGCGGCCCAGTCGGTCTCGCTCAGCCCGGGGTCGTCGGTGAAGGTCTCGGTGCCGTGGCCGCGGTGCAGGCCGAGAGTGCCGACGCCGGGCTGGGCTCCCCGGTCGGGACGCAGGGTGGTGGCCCGGGTGCCGGACGGGGGCCAGACCTCGGAGGTGCTCCACTGGTCGGGGTGGCGTTCGATGTCGGCCATGGGCTCGCGGTCGATGCCGTTGTCGTAGCCCATGAGTTCGTGGTCGAACCAGCGGTGCAGCGTCTCGACCCAGGTGGCGCGGCGGAAGTCGAAGGGGTCGACGTGGCCGGTCTGGGAGAGCCAGATCTTGCGGTCGACGCCGTGCTGCGCGAGGGCGTCCCACCACTGGCCGACGTGCTTCATGCGCACGTTGAGGTCCTGCATGCCGTGGATCAGGAAGACGCTGGCCCTGACCTTCTTCGCGTTCTTCACGTAGTCCCGCTCGGTCCACAGCGGGGTCCAGTCGCCGGTGCGCGGGGCCCCGTCGACGAGCTTCTGCTGCACGGCGGCGCACTTCTCGCGGGCGTCGGGGCTGTTGACGTAGTCGGACAGCCACTCGGGGCCGGAGTCGTAGAGCGGGGCGCCCTGCTGGAAGTAGTAGTCGTACCAGGAGGAGATGGCGCTGATCGGGACGATGGTCTTCAGGCCCTTGACGCCGGTGGCGGCGACGCCGCCCGCGATGGTGCCGTCCCAGCTCTTGCCGATCATGCCGGTGCGGCCGTTGGTCCAGCCGGCCTTGGCACGGGTGGCGCCGGTGCGGGTCGTATAGGCCTTGGCGCGGCCGTTCAGCCAGTCGACGACGGCCTTGGCCGACTGGATGTCGGAGCGGCCGCCGACGTCGTCGCAGCCGTCGGAGCGGTTGGTTCCGGCCAGGTCGACGCCGACGAAGGCGTAGCCGCGGGGCACGAAGTAGTTGTCGTAGTACAGCGGCATCTGCACGACGTCGCCGTTCGCGTCGTACGTCTTGCGCTGGCTCTCGTTGCCGCGCCCGCAGCAGGAGTAGTACGGGCTGGCGTCCATGATGACGGGGATCTTGCGGCCCTGCCGGGCGGGTTCGCGGGGGCGGACGATGTCGACGGCGACCCGGTCGGCCTTTCCGTCGCCGTCGCCGTCGAGTCCGGTGTCCACCCAGACGGCCTCGCGGACGGCCTTGTCGTACGAGTAGACGGGTTCGCTCCCGCGCGGGGCGGCCTGGGCCGCGGCCGGGGTGAGCAGGGTGGCCAAGAGGGCGGCGGTGGCCGCCGTCGCGAGCGGTCTCCAGGTCGTGAAGCGCGTGCGTTTCGGCATGCGCCGGACGCTACATCGGTGAACTCCTGTTCAGAAGAGGGCAGCTGACGGACCGGCGTGTCCCGGGAAGGCCCGGGGGCGGGTGCCTCATGTCGGCCGAATGGCGATCGTGTGACAGCAGGGACCATGGACATGACTAGTGACACAGGGAGTCAATAGGCTCCGGACAGCTTTCGGGACCTACGACTTGGAGCCTTGCGTGCACCGCAGAATCATCGCGCCGGGAGCCCTGGCAGCGGCCGTTCTCCTGCTGGCGATCCCGGCGTCGGCCGCGCCCCACTCCCCCGGCGCGCCGGGTATCGGCGACCCCTACTACCCGGCCTACGGGAACGGCGGATACGACGTCTCCCACTACGACCTGAGGCTGAAGTACCAGCCGGTCACGGACGAACTGGAGGGCACGGCGACCCTCGTCGCCCGCACCACACAGGAGCTGTCGAGCTTCAACCTGGACTTCCTGCTGGACGTCGGCGAGGTGCGCGTCAACGGCGCGAAGGCCTCGTTCAGGACGTCGGGCGAGCACGAACTGGAGATCACGCCGAGGACACCGCTGGCCAAGGGCGCGTCCGTCACGGTCGTCGTGCGCTACCGCGGGGTGCCGTCGTCGAAGCGGGCCTACGGTTTCACCAGCTGGCACCGCACCCCGGACGGCGGGGTCGCGGCGAACGAGCCCGAGGCCGCGGCGTGGTGGTTCCCGAGCAACGACCATCCGCTCGACAAGGCCACCTACGACGTGTCCGTACTGGTTCCGGACGGTACGCAGGCCATCTCCAACGGCACGCTCCAGTCGACGAGTTCACGCCTCGGCTGGACCCGTTGGAACTGGCGCTCCAACAAGCCGCAGGCCACGTACCTCGCCACGCTCGCGGTCGGGAAGTTCGACATCACGACGGGCACGACCGAGAGCGGCATTCCGGTCCTCAACGCCTACAGCAAGGACCTGGGCGACCACGCCGGCGCGGCACGAGCGAGCATCGAACGCACCGGGGAGATCGCGGACTGGCTGTCCGGGTACTTCGGGCCGTACCCCTACAACGCGCTCGGCGGATACGTTCCGAACACCACCACGGGCTATGCCCTGGAGACGCAGACCCGGCCGTACTACAGCCCGCGGCAGTTCGCGAACGGGTCGAACGTGTCCCTCGTCGTCCATGAGATCGCCCACCAGTGGTACGGGGACGACGTGTCGCTCAAGCGCTGGAAGGACATCTGGATCAATGAGGGGTTCGCGCGGTACGCGCAGTGGCTGTGGTCCGAGCACGAGGGCGAGGGGACGGCGCAGGAACTCGCCGACTACGTGTACGCCTCGCATCCGGCGGACGACGAGTTCTGGACGGTGAAGCCCGGGGACCCGGGGCCGGAGAACCAGTTCGACGCGGCGGTCTACGACCGGGGCGCGCTGGCCGTCCAGGCGCTGCGCAACGCGATCGGTGACGAGGCGTTCTTCGCGATCCTCAAGGGCTGGCCGAAGAAGTACGCCCATGGCAACGCGTCGGTCGCCGACTTCCGGCGCTATGCCGAGGAGGTGTCCGGGAAGCCCCTGGCCGCGCTCTTCGACACGTGGCTGTTCGAGGCGTCCAAGCCGGCGTCGGCGGCGGCCCGGACCGCGTCCGTGGCGAAGGCGGGCGAGGCGGTGTCGCAGCCGAGGTCGTGGAAGAAGATCGCCGCGACGAACGGGGCGCACGAGCACGCGCGGCACGGGAGCGGTGGGCACGAGCACTGACGCGCCTGTTCCCGTACGGCGGTCTACGGTGGGCCCATGCGCGTGAGGCGTATGGGCCCGGCGGCGCGTCGGCCGGCGGGTGAAGGGAGCCGGCCGTGCGGGATGTGGCGATCATCGAGGCGCCGTCCGTGCTGGGGCTGCGTCCGACCGGGGTCGAGGAACTGCCCGCGGCGCTGCTCGGGGCCGGGCTGGCCGAGGGGCTGGGAGCGGTGCGGGCGGGCCGGGTGGAGCCGCCGGCGTACGACCCGGAGCGAGATCCGGACACCGGGGTGCTCAACCCGGGCGGCATCGCCGGGTACTCCGTCGCGTTGGCCGACGCGGTCAGCGCGGTCCTCGACGACGGCCGCTTCCCTCTGGTCCTGGGCGGCGACTGCACCGTGCTCCTCGGCAACCTCCTCGCGCTGCGCCGCCGGGACCGGCACGGGCTGCTCTTCCTCGACGGGCACACCGACTTCTACCAGCCGTCGGCGGAACCGGTCGGCGAGGCGGCCTCCATGGAACTCGCCCTGGCCACCGGGCGCGGCCCCCGCGTCCTGACCGAGCTGGAGGGCCGTGGCCCCCTGGTACGCGACGAGGACGTCGTCGCCCTGGGCTTCCGGGACGCGGAGGACTCCGGGTCCTACGGCATGCAGCCGCTGCCGTCCGCACTGCACGCGATGGACCTGGCCACCGTGCGTGCCCAGGGGGCGGCCGAGGCGGCCCGGCGCGCGGTCGGGCTGCTGACCGACACCGGCTACTGGATCCACCTCGACGTCGACGTACTGGACGACACGGCCATGCCCGCCGTCGACTACCGACTCCCGGGCGGCCTGACCTGGCAGGAACTGGAAACCGTCCTGCGCACGGCACTCTCCGACGGCGGAGCGGTGGGCCTCGACGTCGCGATCTTCAACCCCCGGCTGGATCCGGACGGGTCGATCACGGAACGTCTGACCGAGTGCCTGGTACGGAGCTTCGACGGGCAGGGCTGAGCCGGTCCGCGCCGCCTCGCCTCAGTCCCCGTGGTCGTACACCGTCACCCGTATCCCCTGTCGCACCAGCCGTTCCTCGACGAGCGGCTCGACACGGGACCACTTCCCGCCGGCCAGACCGCAGCCGATGCGCGGCATGTGCACGGACGCGCCCAACTCGGCGGCCTTGCCGGCGAGGGAGCCGAGGGCCGTGTCGATCGCCTCGTAGCGGACGGGGACGCCCTTGCTGCCGGTCCTGATGCCGCGCTGGCCGATCATGTTGGCCACCCACACATACGGCTCGACCTGCACGAACCGCACCGCGCCGAGCCCGAAGTCGTTCGCCGCGCGCTCTCGGTGCCAGGCCCGGTACGCCTGCTCCGGCTCGGGCCAGCGGCGCGATATCGCCATGACGAAGCCCTTGCCCCAGCCCCCGATGTCGTTGCAGACATGGGCGATGATCTTGACGCCCTTCACCGACGGAACGGTGGCGTCACCCCGGACATACTTGATCCCCGACATGACGCCACCGTAGACGCGGCCACTGACAACGGCCCCGGCCCGCTACTTCGTGAACTGCGAAAGCTCCTGGTCCGCCGTCGCGGAGACCCGGCGGCGGATGCCGAACCAGCCCGCGATCAGCATGACCGCGATCACGGGGACGAGGAGGAGGGTCTTGCGGCCGACCTCGGGGTCGTTCCACATCATGCCGAGGCAGGCCAGCAGGAAGACGATGGTGGTGATCTCCGTGAACGGGCTGCCGGGGAGGCGGAAGGTGGGGCGGTCGAGCAGGCCCGCCTTGGCGCGGCGGACGAAGACCAGGTGGCAGACCATGATGATCACCCAGGTGCTGATGATGCCGAGGGAGGCGACGTTCAGCACGATCTCGAAGGCCTGGGCCGGCACCAGGTAGTTCAGGCCGACGCCGAGCACACACACCGCGCAGGTCAGCAGGATGCCGCCGTAGGGGACCTGGCTGCGGTTCATGCGGGCCGTGAACTTCGGGGCCGAGCCGGCCATCGCCATGGAGCGCAGGATGCGGCCGGTGGAGTAGAGGCCGGAGTTGAGGGAGGACATCGCCGCCGTGAGGACCACCAGGTTCATCACGTCGCCCGCCGCGGGCACGCCGATCTTCGACAGGACCGTGACGAAGGGGCTCTGGTCGCCCGAGTAGGCCGAGCCGGGCAGGAGCAGGGCCAGCAGGACGACCGAGCCGACGTAGAAGAGACCGACCCGCCACATGATCGAGTTCACCGCGCGCGGGACGACCTTCTCCGGCTCGGCGGTCTCACCCGCGGCGACACCGACCAGCTCCAGCGCGGCGTACGCGAAGATCACGCCCTGCATGACCAGGACGACGGGCATCAGGCCGTTCGGGAAGACGCCTCCGTTCTCCGTGATCACGCTCATGCCCGGCGTCTGCCCGCCCACCTTGTGCTGCGTGGCGAGCAGGAAAATGCCGATGAACATGAAGCCGACGAGCGTGGCGACCTTGATGATCGAGAACCAGAACTCCATCTCGCCGAAGATCTTCACCGAGATCAGGTTCACGGCCAGCACGACCGCGAGGGCGATCAGCGCGAGCACCCACTGGGGTATGTCGGTGAACAGGCTCCAGTAGTGCGTGTAGAGCGCGATCGCGGTGATGTCGGCGATGCCGGTGGTCGACCAGTTCAGGAAGTACATCCAGCCGGCGACATAGGCGCCCTTCTCCCCGAGGAACTCGCGCGCGTACGACACGAAGGAGCCCGAGGAGGGGCGGTAGAGCACGAGCTCACCGAGGGCCTTGACGACGAAGAAGGCGAAGACGCCGCACACCAGGTAGGCGATCGCCAGCGCCGGGCCGGCATTGTGCAGCCGCCCGCCGGCGCCCAGGAAGAGTCCGGTGCCGATCGCGCCGCCGATGGCGATCATGTTGACGTGGCGGGGCTTGAGGTCCTTGCTGTAGCCGGCGTCACCCGCGTCCGCGGGCACCTGGGCCGCGTCGCTGCGGGATGCGGCTGCTGCCGTGTTCACGGCGTCCTTGCTCACGGTGGATCCACTTCTCTGGTGCGCCCGAGCGGGTCCCGCTCGGCTGTCCGGACGTACATAAGGTCTGCGCCCTCGGTAAAGGCACAGACCAAGGGGCCACCTTCCCCCACGGAGAGCGACTCACGCGGTGTCATACGTCACAGAGCGCTACTTCTCACACGATCCTCACCTCGGCCGCCGGAGGTTTCACAGCACCGGTGAGACAGCGATACTGCTGCACATGACGACCGACACCGAGGAGCCGACCCTCACGATCGACGAGCTGGCCGCCCGGGCCGGTGTCACGGTGCGCACGGTCCGCTTCTACGGCACGAAGGGGCTGCTGCCGCCGCCGGTGCTCGGCCCCCGGCGCGTGGGGCACTACGGACGGGACCACCTGGCCCGGCTGGCGCTGATCGAGGAGTTGCAGCGACAGGGCATGACACTCTCCGGCATCGAGCGCTATCTGCGCCAACTACCGCCGGATCTGAGCCCGCACGACCTCGCCATCCACCGGGCCGTGGTGGCCTCCTGGGCGCCGGACACCGTCGAGACGGTCACACACCGGGAACTGGAGCGGCGGGCCGGGCGGCCGCTCGGCGCCGAGGACGTCGAGCGGCTGGTCGCGATGGGCGTGGTCAGGCCCGGGGACGTCGGGTACGAGGCCGACCTCGGTCTGCTCCGGCTGGGCGTCGGGCTGCTGGACGTGCCGCTCTCTCAGGAGGCGATCTTCGCGGCGCGCACGGTTCTCATCGAACACGCGCGCGCCGCCGCCCATGAACTCTCCCAGCTCTTCCGGGGCGAGGTGGCGGAGCGTGACGCCCGGGACGTGCGGTCCCTGTCGGCGCACATGCACCCCCTGGTGGTGCAGGCGCTCCTCACGGCCTTTCAGCGGTCGCTGAAGGAAGAGCTGGGCGAGTGGCTCACGGAGCCTTCGGACGAGTCAGCCCCGGGCTGAGTCGCTGAACCGCTCCCCCTTCTCCGCCTTGTCCACCAGCAGCGCGGGCGGGGTGAACCGGTCGCCGTAGCGCTCGGCGAGTTCACGCGCGCGTGCCACGAATCCGGGCAGGCCACCCTCGTAGCCGTTGATGTACTGGAGCACGCCGCCGGTCCAGCCCGGGAAGCCGATGCCGAAGATCGAGCCGATGTTGGCGTCGGCGACCGAGGTCAGCACGCCCTCCTCCAGCAGCCGGACGGTGTCCAGCGCCTCGGAGAAGAGCATGCGCTCCTTCATGTCCTCGAACGGGATCTGGTATCCGGGCTTGGTGTAGTGCTCGCGCAGTCCCGGCCAGAGCGAGGCGCGCTTGCCGTCGTCGCCGTAGTCGTAGAAGCCGGCGCCGCCGCTGCGGCCCCTGCGGCCGAACTCGTCGACCATGCGGTCGATGACGGCCTCGGCGGGGTGGGCCGTCCAGGTGCCGCCCGCCTCCTCCACGGCGCGCTTCGTCTCGCCCCGGATCTTGCGGGGCAGCGTCAGCGTCAGCTCGTCCATCAGGGACAGCACCTTGGCCGGGTAGCCGGCCTGCGCCGCGGCCTGCTCGACCGACGCGGGCTCGATGCCCTCGCCGACCATGGCGACGCCCTCGTTGATGAAGTGCCCGATGACGCGGGAGGTGAAGAAGCCGCGCGAGTCGTTGACGACGATCGGCGTCTTGTTGATCTGCCGGACCAGGTCGAAGGCGCGGGCCAGGGCCTCCTCGCCCGTGCGCTCGCCCTTGATGATCTCGACGAGCGGCATCTTGTCGACCGGCGAGAAGAAGTGCAGTCCGATGAAGTCGCCCTGGCGCTCGACGCCCTCGGCGAGTGCGGTGATGGGGAGGGTGGAGGTGTTGGAGCACAGCAGCGCGTCGGGCGCCACGACGTTCTGGATCTCCTGGAACACCTTGTGCTTGAGGGAGGTGTCCTCGAAGACGGCCTCGATCACGGCGTCACAGCCGGCCAGGTCCTGCGCCTCGGCGGTGGGCGTGATGCGGGCGAGCAGCGCGTCCGCCTTCTGCTGGGTCGTACGGCCCTTGGCGACGGCCTTGGCGCACAGCTTCTCGGAGTAGCCCTTGCCCTTGAGGGCCGACTCCAGGGAGACATCCTTCAGAACGACGTCGATGCCGGCGCGGGCACAGGAGTAGGCGATGCCCGCGCCCATCATTCCGGCGCCGAGGACGGCGACCTTGCGGACCTTCGTGGGCTCGATGCCCTTGGGCCGGTTGGCGCCGGAGTTGACGGCCTGGAGGTCGAAAAAGAAGGCCTGGATCATGTTCTTCGAGGTCTGTCCGGCGGCGAGGTCCACGAAGTAGCGGGCCTCGATGATCTGGGCGGTCTCGAAGTCGACCTGGGAGCCCTCGACGGCGGCGGCGAGGATGTTGCGCGGCGCCGGGTAGGGGGCGCCGCCCGTCTGCTTGCGCAGATTCGCCGGGAAGGCGGGCAGGTTGGCGGCGAACTTGGGGTGGGCGGGCGTGCCGCCCGGGATGCGGTAGCCGGGCTTGTCCCAGGGCTGCTGCGACTCCGGGTTGGCGTCGATGAAGGCACGGGCCTTGGCGAGCAGTTCCTCCTGGGTCTCGGCGACGTCGTCGACGAGACCGTTCTCCCGGGCGCGGCGCGGGCTGTACTGGGTGCCCTGGAGGAGGACCTTCAGCAGGGCGTCGGCGATGCCGAGCAGCCGGACGGTGCGGACGACGCCGCCGCCTCCGGGGAGGAGGCCGAGGGTGACCTCGGGGCAGCCGATCTTCGAGCCGGGCGCGTCGAGCGCGACGCGGTGGTGGCAGGCCAGGGCGATCTCGTAACCGCCGCCGAGGGCAGCGCCGTTGAGCGCGGCGACGACCGGCTTGCCGAGGGTCTCGATGCGGCGCAGGTTCCGCTTGATCGCCATGCCGCCGTCGAACAGCTCCTGGGCCGTCCCGGGCGTGACGCGGATGAGGTCGCGCAGGTCGCCGCCGGCGAAGAAGGTCTTCTTGGCGGAGGTGATGATGACGCCCCGGATGGAGTCCTTCTCGGCCTCCAGGCGGTCGGTGACGGCGGCGAGCGAGTCGCGGAACGCCTGGTTCATGGTGTTCGCGGACTGGTTCGGGTCGTCGATGACGAGGGTGACGAGGCCGGTGCGGTCCTGTTCCCAGCGGATGGTGGTGGATTCAGTGCTCATGTGGAGGTGCTCCGTGTGATCCGTCGGGAGGGGGTCAGATGCGCTCGACGATGGTGGCGACACCCATGCCGCCGCCGACGCACAGGGTGGCGAGGCCGTAGCGCTTGTCCTGGCGCTCCAGTTCGTCGACGAGCGTGCCGAGGATCATCGCGCCGGTCGCGCCGAGGGGGTGGCCGAGGGCGATCGCGCCGCCGTTGACGTTGACCTTGTCCAGGGACAGGCCCATGTCCTTGACGAAGCGCAGCACGACCGCCGCGAACGCCTCGTTGATCTCGACGAGGTCGATGTCGTCGATGGTGAGTCCGGCCTTGGCGAGGGCCTTGCGGGTGGCGGGGGCGGGGCCGGTGAGCATGATCGTGGGCTCGGAGCCGGACACGGCGGCGGAGACGATCCGGGCGCGCGGGGTGAGGCCGTAGCGCTCGCCGACCTCCTTGGAGCCGATCGCGACGAGCGAGGCGCCGTCGACGATGCCGGAGGAGTTGCCCGCGTGGTGGACGTGGTCGATCTTCTCCACCCAGTGGTACTGCTGGAGCGCGACCGCGTCGAAGCCGCCGAGTGCGCCGATGTCGGCGAAGGACGGCTTGAGCCCCGCCAGGCTGTCGGCGGTCGTGCCGGGGCGGGGGAACTCGTCGTGGTCGAGGACGACGAGGCCGCTGCGGTCCTTCACCGGGACGACGGACCTCTCGAAGCGGCCGTCCTTCGTGGCGGTGGCCGCGCGCTCCTGGGAGAGGGCCGCGTACTCGTCGACGTCCCGCCGGGAGAAGCCCTCGATGGTGGCGATGAGGTCGGCGCCGATGCCCTGCGGCACGAAGTTCACGTCGAGGTTGGTCATCGGGTCGTTGAACCAGGCGCCGCCGTCGGAGGCCATCGGCACCCGGGACATCGACTCCACGCCGCCCGCGAGGACGAGGTCCTCCCAGCCGGAACGCACCTTGGCGGCGGCCAGGTTGACGGCCTCCAGACCCGAGGCACAGAAGCGGTTCTCCTGGACACCGGCCACCGTGTCGGGCAGGCCCGCCGCGATGGCGGCGATCCGGGCGATGTCGGAGCCCTGGTCGCCGACGGGGCCGACGACGCCGAGCACGATGTCGTCGACTGCGGCCGGGTCGAGGCCGGGGAAGCGGGCGCGGATCTCGTGGATGAGTCCGACGACCAGGTCGATGGGCTTGGTGCCGTGCAGGGAGCCGCCTGCCTTGCCGCGGCCGCGCGGGGTGCGGATCGCGTCGTACACGTACGCTTCGGTGCTCACGAGAGGGCCTTTCACTGAGGGTTGCGGGACGAGGCGAGCAGCCCGGGGACGTCCCAGTCCCGGGCGACGTCCGCCGTGTCGGCGCCCGGCCGCGCCGGGCCGGTGCGGACGGAGGTCGGGGTCGCGGAGAAACGGGGGGCCGGGGCGGGCTGGGTGATGCCGCCGTGGTCGGTGAAGGTGCCGCGGGCGGCGAGATGCGGGTGGTGCGGGGCCTCGCGCAGGGACAGGACGGGCGCCACGCACGCGTCGGAGCCCTCGAAGACGGCCGTCCACTCGTCCCGCGTCCGGGTCTTGAAGCGGACCGCGATCCGTTCGCGCAGTTCGCCCCACCGGGTGACGTCCTTGCGGGCCGCGGCCTGGTCCTCGACGCCGAGGAGGGTCAGGAACTCCGCGTAGAACTGCGGCTCCAGCGCGCCGACGGCCATGTGCAGGCCGTCGGCCGTCTCGTACGTGCCGTAGTAGGGGCAGCCGCCGTCAAGGAGGTTGGCGCTGCGGCGGTCCTGCCAGCCGCCGGCGGCGAGCATGCCGTGGATCATGGTGGCGAGGTGGGCGGTGCCGTCGACGATGGCGGCGTCGACGACCTGGCCGGTGCCGCTCGCGCGGGCGTGGTTCAGGGCAGCGAGGACGCCGACGACGAGGTACAGGGAGCCGCCCGCGTAGTCGCCGAGCAGGTTGGCCGGGACGGCCGGCGGCTCGTCCGGCCGGCCGATCATGCCGAGGGTGCCGGTGGGGGCGATGTACGCGATGTCGTGTCCGGCGCGCTCGGCGAGCGGGCCGTCCTGCCCCCAGCCGGTCATCCGGCCGTAGACGAGACGCGGGTTGCGGGCGTGGCAGGCCTCGGGGCCTACGCCCAGGCGCTCGGCGACACCGGGGCGGTAGCCCTCGACCAGGATGTCGGCGCGGGCGGCGAGGTCGAGCACCCGGTCGGGGCCGTCCGGGGACTTCAGGTCGACGACCACCGAGCGCTTGTTGCGGTTGGTGACGTCGTACGCCGGGTCGATCGCGAGTCCGGGGCCGCCGGGGCGGTCCACGCGCACGACGTCGGCCCCGAGGTCGGCCAGGAGCATGGCGGCGAACGGGCCGGGCCCGATGCCGGCCAGCTCGACGACGCGCACGCCGGTGAGCGGGCCGTGTCCTGGCGTCCTTGCCGTGGTCATCCAGCCCCCAGTGCTGTGACACAACCGATGTAACACCAGTGATGCTAAGAACGCGTTCCGATCGACACAAGACCTGAAGAGAGCAAGCGCTTAGTAATCTGCCCGACGGAGTCAGTCCCCGTCCAGTTCCGCTATCAGCCGTTTCGGCGCGATCACCCGGTAGCTCTCCTCCACCCAGTCGCAGAGCATCTCCGCGGCCGGCGCGCCCTGCCGCTCCAGGGGGATGCTCACCCAGCCGGCCTTGCCCAGGCCGTAACCGGCGGGCTCGGCGCCTGGGCTGGACAGGGCGTGGGCGTGGGCCGTCTCGTCCTTGAGCTTCACCGTCACGCCCAGGGGGTAGCTGCCGTCCTGGACGCCGAGGAAGACGAACACCTTCTTGTTGACCTTCGCGACGGACTCGCCCCAGGGGAACTCCTCGACGGCACCCGGCAGCCTCAGCGCGAACTCGCGCACTTTCTCCCACTTCTTCAGGGCATTCCTGGGCACGGCCATCGTCGTTCCTCCGGGCTCGTCGTCGGGCTCCGCACCCCTCACGCTAGCCTCGGCCACCGACAGCGGCACGGGCTGAACGACCGAGGGGTGTCATGAGCAGGCTGAACAGGACGGACCGTCCGTACGACATCGTGCTCTTCGGAGCCACCAGTTTCGCCGGAGCGCTGACCGCGGAGTATCTGGCCGCGCACGCGCCGGACGGGTTGCGCTGGGCGATCGCGGGACGCAGCGCGCAGAAGCTGGAGCGGCTGCGCGAGCGGCTGCCGGACGACGCGGAGGTGGGGGTGCTGCGGGCGGACGTCTCCGACCCGGCCTCGCTGCGCGCTCTCGCCGAGCAGGCGCGCGTGGTGGCCACGACCGTCGGCCCGTACGTGACGTACGGCGAGGAGCTCGTGGCCGCCTGCGCGGAAGCCGGGACCGACTACCTCGACCTCGCGGGCGAGCCAGAGTTCGTGGACCTGATGTACGTCCGGCACGACGCACGCGCGCGGGAGACCGGGGCACGGCTGGTGCACGCCGCCGGCTTCGACTCGATCCCGCACGATCTGGGCGTGTACTTCACGGTTCAGCAGCTGCCCGAGGACGTGCCGCTGACCGTGGAGGGTTTCGTGACCGCCGACGCGGCCTTCTCGGGCGGCACCTTCAACTCGGCCCTGAACCAGTTCGCCCGGCAGCGGGAGATGGCGGCGGCCGTGCGGGACCGGCGGCGGCATGAGCCGCGGCTGGTGGGACGGCGGGTCTCCGCGCCGCTGGGTACGCCGCGGTTCGCCAAGGAGGTCGGCGCCTGGGCGCTGCCGATGCCGACCATCGACCCGCAGATCGTGCGGCGGTCGGCGGCGACCCTCGAGCGGTACGGCCCTGATTTCCGCTACCGGCAGTACGCGGCCGTCCGGCACCTGCCCGTCGCGGTGGGCGGGGTCGCGGCCGTCGGCGCGCTGGTCGCGGCGGCCCAGGTGGCGCCCGCGCGGCGCTGGTTGTCGGACCGGCTGCGGCCCGGGGACGGGCCGAGCCCGGAGAAGCGGGCGAAGAGCTGGTTCTCCCTGCGCTTCGTGGGCGAGGGCGGCGGCCGTCGGGTGTTCACGGAGGTCTCGGGCGGCGACCCGGGGTACGACGAGACGGCGAAGATGCTCGCCGAGTCGGCGCTGTGCCTGGCCTTCGACGAGCTGCCGAAGACGGCGGGCCAGGTCACCACGGCGGTCGCGATGGGCGACGCGCTGATCGACCGGCTGCGCGCGGCGGGCATCCGCTTCCGCGTCGCGTCCACCCGCTGAGGGACTGCCGAGGGCTGCCGAGGACTGCCGAGGGGCTCCGTCCTACATCGGCCACGCGGCGAGGGTGTAGATCATCCCGGCGATCCAGGCGAGACCGGCCAGCACGGCGAGGATCAGCCCGACCGTGACGGCCCGCTCGACCGTCTGGGTCGGTCCGGCAACAGGCTTGGGAGCGCGGTGCGTTGTCATGCGCCCCAGCCTGCCGACGGGGCCGCGGCCGGACATCCGTACGGGTACTCAGAGCCGGTACTCAGATCACACCGACCCTCAGGTCTCCCGGAGGGCCTTGCGGCAGAGGGCGTCCGCTCGGCGGGTGGTCTCCGGGAGGCGGTACTCGGGGGTCAGCGCGAGGGTGTGGGCGCAGGCCCCGTCGAGCGTCACGCGGTGGCCGACCGAGACGAAGACCGGCTTGACCGCCTCCCGGGTGCGCAGGGCGCGGCCGACCTCCTCGGAGCCGGCGAGCAGCGCGGAGCCGCTGCCGCGCGGGGTGTCCGGGTCGTCGTACGTGAAGGTGAAGGGGTTCTTGGCGACGCCGATCGTGGGGAGGCCGGTCAGGACGCCGAGGTGGCTGGCGAGGCCGAAGCGGCGGGGGTGGGCGAGGCCGTAGCCGTCGCAGACCACCAGGCCCGGTGGGAGCGGCAGGGCGTCGAGGGCGGCCAGGACCGTGGGGATCTCGCGGAAGGCGAGCAGTCCGGGCACATAGGGGAAGGAGACGCGGCCCACCGCCGTGGCCTGCGCGACAACCTCGAGACTCGACGCGTCCAGGACGACCGCGGCCGCCGCGACGACGTCCCGTTCGTCGTCGTAGGCCACGTCGACCCCCGTCACATGGCCCGTGCCGGGCGGCGGTCCGGGTTCGTCGAGGATCACGCGCCCGCGCAGTTCGTCCTGGACGGCGCGGGCCTGTTCCTCGGTCACGGGCCAGTGTTCGGGGATGTCTACGGTCGTCATGGTGGGCCCGAGCCTACGGGCAGCGCGAAGGCCGGCGGGACCAGGGAGTCCGGCCGGCCTCGGGAGGCTCGCGCCTCACTTGTTCCGTGCGCGCTACTTGTCCAGTGCGCGCCGCAGCTGGCTCTTGTTCATGGTGGAGCGTCCGTCGACGCCGCGGCGCCTGGCCTCCTGGTAGAGCTGGTCGTAGGTGGGCCCCTGGGAGCCCTTCCCGGACCGCCGGCCGCCGCGCTCGCCGGAGGACATGTCCTGCGTGGAGGTCCGGCTGGCCGTCTTCGACTCGCCGGCGCGGGCGCGTTCCTTGTTCACCGTCCGCGCGGCGATCTCCTCGGCGCGGCCGGTGCTCTCGCCCCGGTCCCGCGCGCTCTCCTTGATGTGCTCGTACTGGCGCTCCCGCTTGGAGCTCGAACCGCGTGGCATCACCGCTCACTTCCTTTCCCGACCGGTGAACGGGTACCCACGCTGCCAACGATCAGAGCGGTCCGCTCGCTCAGTGCTCCAGGCGGGCAACCCGGCCCTTCTCACCCGCGGCCCAGCACCCTTGGCGCGGGACGCAGTCGACGGTGTCGTAGGAACCGGTGTCGACCGTCCGCCAGGTGCGGCCGCCGTCGGAGGTGAGGTCGGTGCCGGTGGGGCCGACGGCGAGAGCGGCGGAGCGGCTGTGCGGGAGCCAGGCGACGCCGGAACGGTAGGCGGGCGGGGGTGCGGCGGCGGGCCGCCAGGTGTGGCCACCGTCGGAGGTGCGCGCGGTGGCCTGCGGGGAGGGCTGGTCGGGGCGGAAGTCACCGCCGACGGCGAGACCGTGGGCGCGGTCGCGGAAGGCCAGCGCGAAGACGCCGCGGGCCGGGTCGCCCGCCGGGAGGGCCGTGTCGGCGGCCGTCCAGGTGCGTCCCCGGTCGGCGGAGTGCAGCACCCGCGCGCGTGCGGCCCCGCCGGTGGCGAGCCAGACGTCCTTCGGCCCGGAGGTGACCAAGCACTGGCCGCTCGCCGCGAACCCGGCCTCGCCCTCCTGCGCGGCCGGCATGCCCGTGTTCGGCAGCACCTTCCAGGTACGGCCGCCGTCGCCGGTCGACAGGATGCGGAACTTCCCGTCCACCGGGTCGCTCATGGCGAGGCCGTGGCGGGAGTCGAAGAAGGCGAGGCAGTCGTAGAAGGCCTTCGGGTCGGTGTTGCGGAAGGACTCCGTCCAGGTCGCCCCGCCGTCGTCGGTCCGGTACACCCGGGACGCCTCGCCCTCGCCGATGGCCAGGACCACGGCCCGGCGCGCGTCGAACGCCTCGACGTCCCGGAACTGCAACTCCCCCGCACCCGGGGGCGAGACGTTCCGCCAGCTCGCCCCGCCGTCGGTGGTGCGCAGGACGGTGCCGCCGGTGCCGGCGACCCAGGCGGTGTTCCGGCTGACGGCGGCGAGGCCGCGGAACCGTACCTCCGGGGTGCCGGTGTCCTTCAGTTCCCAGTGCGGCGCCCGGTCGTCCGGCCCGTGCGCCTGCGCCGGTACGGCGGTCAGGGCCGCCAGTGCCGCCGCGCACACCGCCGCGGCGGTCGCCCTGCGCCGTGTTCGTCCCGTCCGTCGCGTGCTCCCCAAGCGCCTCATGGCCGGGGAAGCTAGCCCACCGCCCGGGCGCCGTCCAGACGGCCTCGCGGGCCCGGCGGGTGTTCCGGCGGGCGCCACACGCGCCCGCCCTGGCACATGAGGAGAGTCACGTCACTCTGGTGCATGAACGCGGTGACGGAGGTCACTCGCATCTCGTGTGCACGGATTGGCTGAATCCGGCGTCTCTTCCAATGCCCGGCCGCAATCCGACCGGAAGTCCGTCCAGCCGTCACAAGGGAGCAAGGCGTTGTCCATCGTCATCGAGCAGCCCGTGGAGGCCCGCCTCGTCGCCGCCGCGCCGCGTATGCCGAGCATTCCCGCGACGCTGCACTACGACCGACGTGATCCGTTCGCCGTCCGCATGACCTTCCCCGCCCCGGCCACGCTGGAGGGCGTCGAGGTCTGCTGGACCTTCTCCCGCGAGCTGCTCGCCGCAGGCATGAAGGAGGCCGAGGGACACGGCGACGTACGGGTGCGGCCGTACGGGTACGACCGCACCGTGCTGGAGTTCCACGCCCCCGAGGGCACCGCCGTCGTGCATGTCCGCTCCAGTGAGATACGCCGGTTCCTGGAGGCCACGAGCGAGCTCGTGCCGGTCGGTCTCGAGCACCTCCAGCTGGATCTGGACCACGGCCTGGCGGAGCTGATGCGCGACGCGTGAGGGGCCCGGGGCGGGAATCCGGCAGGGGTGTGGGTCAGGCCCGGGCGGGCGCACCCGGCTCCGCGGCCACCGCCCCGAGCACCTCGCGCACGATCCTCCGCAGACCTGGCGCCGTTGCCCCGGCGCGCTCGGTCAGCTCCTCGACGCGTCGCTCGTGGGCGCGGACGTCCTGCTCGGGCAGCAGGTCCGCCGCCGCGGCGAGGGCGACGAGCGCCGCGTCGCGCCAGGAGGTCTTGGCGACGGGCGACGGTCCCCGGAGGATCCGCCGCGTCTCCTCCCGTAGCGCCTCCACCGCGGTGACCCGCTCCAGTGCGTGGTCCACGGAGGGGAACACGCCGAGGACCCGCTTCTTCTCCGCCCGCAGATATCCCCCGGCCACGAGCTGCTCCCGCACGGCGTCGAGGGTCACCCGGGCGCGCAGTGTCACCCACGTCCGCCAGGAGTGCGGGCACGACTCATGGACCAGTTCCAGCAGCCCGTCGAGGACCGCGTCACCGGCACGCGCGTCGAGGTCGACCGGCGTGGCGATGCCGTCGTCGTCGATGAGCAGACCGCGCTGGGCCAGTTCGGTGAGGGCACCGGCGCGCACCAGTCCGGCCAGGCGGCCGGCGTCGGCGGCCGGCGGGCACGCGGAGTCCCAGGCCAGCAGGCAGAGCCGGGCCGGCAGCGAGAGCGGGCCGTCGGTCACGGGGCCTCCTCGGGGCGCTCGGGCCGCGCGTTAATTCGTTGACAGGCCTGACACCCCCTCGTACGTTGGACAGCGTCCTGTTGCCGCCGATTGGAGAAGGACGTTGCTCGTCTGAGGTCCTGAGACACCGCGTCACACCCATCAGGTGTGTGCGCTGCGTGCGACCTCGGCGACAGAGCCGTCCTCCGGTGCAGGGCTTTTCTCATGCCTGTGGAGTCCCTCCTCCCTGGTCGCAGGTGTCTCGCTACGCGTTTGCCCCTGACCGCATCAAGCAACCGCGAAAGAGGCCCCACATGCCTATTTCCATCACTGCCGCCTCCCTCTCCTTCACCTGGCCCGACGGTTCCGTCGTCTTCGAGGGCCTCGACGCCGCGTTCGGCCCGGGCCGGACCGGCCTGGTCGGCGTCAACGGGTCGGGAAAGTCGACCCTGTTGAAGCTGATCGCCGGTGAGCTCGCACCGGCCGACGGCGCCGTCCGCGTCGCCGGCGAGGTCGGCTACCTCCCGCAGAACGTCACGCTCGACACCACCCTGCGCGTCGACCAGGCACTCGGCATCGCCGCACAGCGGGCCGCGCTGCACGCCATCGAGGCCGGCGACGTGGCCGAGGCGCACTTCGAGACCCTCGGCGACGACTGGGACGTCGAGGAGCGCGCCCTGGCCACCCTGGGCGAACTCGGCCTCGGGCACGTCGAGTTGGACCGCACCATCGGTGAGGTCTCGGGCGGCGAGTCGGTCCTGCTGCGGCTGGCCGCGCTGCTGCTGCGCCGGCCCGACGTACTGCTGCTGGACGAGCCGACCAACAACCTCGACCTGTACGCGCGCAGGCGGCTGTACGCGTCCGTCCAGTCCTGGCCGGGCGTGATGGTCGTCGTCAGCCACGACCGTGAACTCCTGGACCTCGTCGACCAGATCGCGGATCTGCGCTCCGGAGAGATCACCTGGTACGGGGGCAACTTCTCCGACTACGAGGAGGCCCTCGCCGTGGAGCAGGAGGCGGCCGAGCGCATGGTGCGCGTCGCCGAGTCCGACTTCCGCAAGCAGAAGCGCGAACTGGCCGACGCCCAGGTGAAGCTGGCCCGCCGCAAGCGGTACGGGCAGAAGATGTTCGAGCAGAAGCGTGAGCCGAAGATCGTCATGGGGGCGCGCAAGCGCGCGGCGCAGGAGTCCGCGGGCAAGCACCGCATCATGCACGAGGAGAAGCTGGCCGAGGCCAGGGAGCGGCTCGACGAGGCGGTGGAGGCCGTACGGGACGACGACGAGATCCGTGTCGACCTGCCCTACACGGCCGTACCGCCGGGGCGTACCGTCCTCACCCTCCAGGATCTGGGGCTGCGGTACGGGGCCCGGGTGGAGGGCGGCTTCGAGCTGCGCGGTCCCGAGCGGGTCGCGCTGATCGGGCGCAACGGCTCGGGCAAGACCACGCTGCTGCGCACGATCACCGGTGAGCTGGATCCGGAGGCGGGGGACGTACGGACGCATGTGCCGTTGCGGTTCCTGCCGCAGCGGCTCGATGTGCTCGACGGGGAGCTGACCGTCGCCGAGAACGTGGCCCGGTTCGCGCCGGACGCCACCAACAACCGGATCCGGGCGCGGCTGGCCCGCTTCCTGTTCCGGGGCGCCCGCGCCGACCAGAAGGCGGCGACGCTGTCCGGCGGCGAACGCTTCCGGGCGGCGCTGGCCGCGCTGATGCTGGCGGAGCCCGCGCCGCAGCTGCTCATGCTCGACGAGCCGACCAACAACCTCGACATGGCGAGCGTGCGGCAGCTCACCACGGCCCTGGACTCCTACGAGGGGGCGCTGATCGTGGCCAGTCACGACCTGCCGTTCCTGGAGTCGATCGGCATCACGCGCTGGCTGCGACTGGAGGACGGAGAGCTGAAGGAAATCACGCCAGAGGCTGTCGGGTATTCCGCCTAGCGTCGGCGGCATGAGCGACTTCACGCACGATGTCATCACCCTGACCGGAGCACGCGAGAACAACCTCAAGGACGTCACCCTCCGCATCCCGAAAGGCCGGCTGACCGTGTTCACCGGCGTTTCGGGGTCGGGGAAGTCGTCCGTCGTGTTCGACACGATCGCGGTGGAGTCGCAGCGTCAGCTCAACGAGACGTATCCGTGGTTCGTCCGCAACCGGCTGCCCAAGTACGAGCGGCCGCACGCGGACGGCCTGGAGGACCTCTCCCCCGCGATCGTCGTCGACCAGCGGCCGGTCGGCGGCCACTCCCGGTCGACGGTCGGCACCATGACGGACGTCTACTCGGTGATCCGGGTGCTGTTCTCGAGGCACGGCACCCCGAGCGCCGGGCCGGCGACGGCGTACTCGTTCAACGACCCGTCGGGCATGTGCCCCGACTGCGACGGGCTCGGCCGTACGGTCCGGCCCGACTGGGACCGCATCCTGGACCCGGACCGCTCCCTCGCCGACGGGGCGGTCCGCTTCCCGCCGTTCGCCGCCGGGACCTGGCAGGGGCAGGCGTACATCAACAGCGCCGACCTGGACCCGGACAAGCCGGTGGGGCGGTTCACGGCCGCCGAGCGGGAGTTCCTGATGCGGGGGCGGCCCGGCAGCAAGGTCACCGTCCACGGCACCGGCGGCACCTGGACCACCGAGTACGAGGGCCTGGCCGACCGCTTCGAGCGGCTGTATCTGAAGCGGGACCTGTCGGCCATGAGCCAGAAGACCCGCGATCTGGTCCGGGAGTTCCTGGTGGAGGGCGCCTGCCCGGCATGCCGGGGAGCCCGGCTCAACGCGGCGGCGCTCGCGACCCGGATCAACGGACGTTCCATCGCCGACTGCGCCGGGATGCAGGTCACCGATCTCATCGCCGTACTGAAGGAGATCGACGATCCGGTGGCCGGGGTGATCGCGGGGGCGGCGGTGGCCGCGCTGGAGCGGATCGAGACGATCGGGCTCGGCTACCTCAGCCTCGACCGGGAGACGGCGACGCTCAGCGGCGGGGAGGGGCAGCGGCTGAAGACCGTGCGGCACCTCGGCTCCAGCCTGACCGGGATGACGTACATCTTCGACGAGCCGAGCGTCGGTCTGCACCCGCGCGATGTGGGCCGCCTCGGGGAGCTGCTGCTGCGGCTGCGCGACAAGGGCAACACCGTGCTGGTCGTCGAGCACGACCCGGACGTGATCGCGCTGGCCGACCATGTGGTGGACATGGGGCCGGGGGCGGGCACCGGGGGCGGCACGGTGGTGTTCGAGGGCACACCGGAGGAGCTGGCCGCGTCCGGCACGCTCACCGGCCGCTGTCTGCGCACCCGTACGACGGTCAAGAGCGAGGTGCGCCGGCCCGTCGGTGAGCTGTGGGTCAAGGGCGCGGATCGGCACAATCTGCGGGACGTGACCGTACGGTTCCCGGCCGGTGTGCTCACAGCGGTGACCGGGGTCGCCGGGTCGGGGAAGAGCACTCTGGTCGCGGAGTTCACCGCCGCCCATGACGAGGCCGTGGTCGTCGACCAGTCGTCGATCGGGATCTCGGGCCGGTCCACTCCCGCGACCTATCTCGGGATCATGGACACGGTACGGAAGATCTTCGCCCGCGAGACCGGGGCCGACGCGGGGTTCTTCAGCTTCAACTCGACCGGTGCCTGCGGTACCTGCGAGGGCCGGGGCATCCTCTACACCGACCTCGCGTTCATGGACCCGGTGACGACGGCCTGCCACGACTGCGAGGGGCGGCGCTTCCGGGACGAGGTGCTGCGGCTCACCGTGCGGGGCGCTTCCATCGCCGACGTCCTGGAGATGACGGCCGAGCAGGCGCTCGGCTTCTTCGACGACACGGGTCTGCGGCGCCGGCTGCGCGCCCTGCGGGACGTCGGGCTGACGTATCTGACGCTCGGCCAGCCCCTCTCCACGCTCTCCGGGGGCGAGCGGCAGCGGATCAAGCTGGCCACGCGGCTGCACCGGACGGGTGCGGTCTACGTGCTCGACGAACCGACGACCGGCCTGCACATGGCGGACGTGGCAGGACTCGTCGCCCTGCTGGACCGGCTGGTCGACACGGGCAACACAGTCATCGTCGTCGAGCACAACCTGGACGTGGTCGCCCGTGCGGACTGGGTGATCGACCTCGGCCCCGACGGCGGCCGGGCCGGCGGCGAGATCGTCTTCGAGGGCACGCCGCGGGAGCTGCTGGAGGCGGAGGGGTCGTTCACTGGGGGGCATCTGCGGCGGGCGGTGCGGGGGTAGGGGGTGTGCCTTTCCTTTGCCCACCCACCCACCCACCCGAATCGGTCGGACAAGAGGCTGACCTCGCCCCGGGGCTCCGCCCCGGCCCCCGACGGGGGCTACGCCCCCTGCACCCCCAACGGCGGGTTCGCCCCCTGGGCCCCGAGCCGGGCTTGATCCCCTGCGCCCCAAGCCGGGGCTTGCCCTGCCTCCGGGGCTCCCAGCGGGCGTTTCGCCCTCTGCTCCCCGAGCCGGGCTTGGTCCCCTGCCCCCCCGGCAACGCTCGCCCGTCGCGTGCTCGGCATGCCCCGTGCACGGCTCCAGCCGGGGTTCGCCTCCTGCGCCCCAAGCCGGGGGCTTGCCCTGCCTCGGGGCCCCCGGGCCCCCAGCGGGCGTTTCGCCCTCTGCTCCCCGAGTCGGGCTTGGTCCCCTGCCCCCGGCAACGCGTCGCCCATCGCGTGCTCGGCATGCCCCGTGCACGGCTCCAGCCGGGGTTCGCCTCCTGCGCCCCAAGCCGGGGGCTTGCCCTGCCTCGGGGCCCCGGGCACCGGGAGGGCCCCGCCCCGGGCCCCTAGCGGGCGTTTCACCCTCTGCACCCCGAGCCGAGCTTGGTCCCCCGCCCCCGGCAACGCGGCGCTGGCCGCGTGCTCGGCATGCCCCATGCGCGGCTCCCAGCCGCTCCCAACCCCGGCGGGGGCTATGCCCCCCCCTGCACACCAAGCCGGGCTTGGCCCCCTGCACCCTCAGCAACGCGTCGCCCGCCGCGTACTCGACACGCCTCATGCCCGGCTTCCAGCCGGGCTGCACCTCATGCGCCCCAAGCCGCGCATGCCCTGCCTCGGGGCTCCACCCCGGGCCCCGGCGGGGGCTTCGCCTCCTGTTCCCTCCCCGACCTCGGCGCCAGGCCCCCAGCTCCTCCCTCCCTCCCGGGGGTGTCCTCTCGTCGGATCGACCTGCATCATGGTCGGCTGACGCCCGACGCGTTCCGGTCGATCCCGGAGGTTCCGTCGGTGCGGTGCAGACACGTCCCATCCGATACGGAGTCACGCTCGTGCCCAGCAAGAAGGCCCTCGTCCGTCGTCCCAGCCCGCGTCTTGCCGAGGGGCTGGTGACGCACATCGAGCGGGAGGGGATCGACGCCGATCTCGCGGTCGAGCAGTGGGAGGCGTACGTGACGGCTCTGCGCGCGCACGGCTGGGACACCATCGAGGTGGATCCGGCCGACGACTGCCCGGACTCGGTGTTCGTCGAGGACACGGTCGTGATGTACCGGAACGTGGCACTGATCGCGCGCCCGGGTGCCGAGTCGCGGCGGGACGAGACCGCCGGGGTCGAGGAGGCCGTGGCCGGTCTGGGCTGCTCGGTGAACTGGATCTGGGAGCCGGGCACCCTGGAGGGCGGCGACGTACTGAAGATCGGCGACACCGTGTACGTGGGCCGCGGCGGGCGCACCAACGCCGCCGGCGTCCAGCAGTTGCGCGCCGCGTTCGAGCCGCTGGGCGCGCGGGTCGTCGCCGTACCGGTGAGCAAGGTGCTGCATCTGAAGTCGGCGGTGACGGCGCTGCCGGACGGCACGGTCATCGGGCACATCCCGAAGATGGACACGCCGTCGCTGTTCGCGCGCTTCCTGCCGGTGCCCGAGGAGGCCGGCACGCACGTGGTCCTGCTCGGCGGTGACAAACTGCTGATGGCCGCGAGCGCGCCGAAGACCGCCGAGCTGTTCTCGGATCTCGGGTACGAACCGGTCGTCGTGGACATCAGCGAGTTCGAGAAGCTCGAGGGATGTGTGACGTGCCTCTCGGTGCGGCTGCGGGACCTTTACGTCTGACCGGGCCGGAGTGTCCCTCCATCGGCCCTCGACCTGCGGGCCCCGGGAGCGACGCCGAGCGTCCGAGCGACCCGCTGATCAGCGGCCTTTACCGCGCCCTTAACCTACGGCCTCGTAACCTACGGCAACGTAGCCTACGATGCCGTAGGTTACCGCTCACCGCTCGTACGCATGTCCCCTGGAGAGTCCATGACGATCGCCGCTCCCCACCTCGGCAGCCCCGCCGGCGCCTGGACCGACGCTCAGCTGCTGTACGCACTGGAGGAAGTGGTCGAGAAGGAACTCAACCGGCATCTGCAGGTCGCCAAGGACTGGATGCCGCACGAGTACGTGCCGTGGAGCGACGGGCGCAACTTCCCCGGCCTCTTCGAGGACGGCGAGGCGTGGGAGAAGGAGCAGTCCCAGGTCACCGAGATCGGCCGCATCGCGCTCATCGTCAATCTTCTGACCGAGGACAATCTCCCCAGCTACCACCACGAGATCGCCTCGCTCTTCGGCCGTGACGGCGCCTGGGGCACCTGGGTGCACCGCTGGACGGCGGAGGAGGGCCGGCACGGCATCGTGATGCGGGACTACCTGCTCACCTCGCGCGCCGTGGACCCGGACAAGCTGGAGCAGTTCCGCATGTCCCACATGAGCGAGGGCTTCGAGTCGGACAACCGCCACTCGATGCTCCACTCGGTCGCCTACGTCGCCTTCCAGGAGCTGGCCACCCGCATCTCGCACCGCAACACCGGCCACCAGTCCGGCGACCCGGTCTGCGACCGCATGCTGGCCCGCATCGCGACCGACGAGAACCTGCACATGGTCTTCTACCGCAACCTGCTCAAGTCGGCGTTCCAGCTCGCGCCCGACCTGACGATGCAGGCCGTGCGGGACGTGGTCGTGAACTTCCGGATGCCCGGTCACGGCATCCCCGGCTTCGAGCGGGCCGCCGCGCAGATGGCGATCGGCGAGGTCTACAACATGCGCATCCACCACGACGACGTGCTCCAGCCCGTGCTGCGCTTCCTGAAGATCATGGAGATCGACGGCCTCGGCCCCGAGGGCCGCAAGGCGCAGGAGGAACTCGGCCTGTTCATGGGCGGTCTGGACTCCGAGGCGTCGAAGTTCGACGAGAAGCTGGCCGCGCGCAAGGCCCGCATGGCGGCCCGGGCGGCCGGCGCGTGACCCGGTAGACCGGCCCCGGCCATACGCTCAGCCCCCTGGCAGGTCGTCCTGCCAGGGGGCTCTCGCGTGCGATACGGCCCGCTAGCTCGACCTGCGCCGCAGCTCCAGCCGTTCCTTCTCCGACAGGCCGCCCCAGACGCCGAAACGCTCGTCGTTGTCCAGCGCGTACTCGAGGCACTCCGTACGGATCGGGCACAGGCCGCAGATCCGCTTCGCCTCTCGCACCGAACTGCCCGGTTCGGGGAAGAAGAACTCCGCCCCGGTCTGCGCACACAACGCTTCCTGCTGCCAGGCGAGTTCGGGCGAGGTGATGGTGTCGATGTGCATGGCAAGAAGCGTCGCGGTCGACGAAAAACGTTCGATCAACGCGGGATCAACACCGCGTTCATGCCCCCGGCCACTGCGATCATCACCTTTTCAATCAGCCGGCGCACGGCGGCGCGCGGGAACGTCTCGCTGACACGCCCCGGAGGTGACCCGGCGGCGCTCCGGCGGCGCGTGTCAGTGGGCGGTGCGAGACTCGACGGTGAGACGACGGGACCCTGTGCGAGGAGGGCGGCCATGCTCACCACCCGGTATGTCACCGGCGCTCCGAACTGGATCGATCTCGGCACACCCGACATCGACGGCGCCGCCGCCTTCTACGGGGATCTGTTCGGCTGGAGCTTCCAGCCGGGCGACCCCGAGGTCGGGGGGTACGGCCTCTTCCAGCTCGGCGGCAGAACCGCCGCCGGCGGTATGCAGACCACGCCTGAGCAGGGCCCGCCTTCCTGGGGGGTGTACTTCCAAGCCCCGGACGCGGACGGCACGGCGAAGGCCGCGGAGCAGGCGCGCGGCTCGGTGCGGATGCAGCCCATGGACGTGCTGGACCTGGGCCGCATGGCGATCCTCGCCGACCGGGCGGGTGTGCAGTTCGGCCTGTGGCAGCCGGGGCGCAACAAGGGCCTGGACGTCGTCCAGGAGCACGGCTCGCTGTGCTGGGTGGAGCTGTACACGGCGGACGTCCCCGCGGCGGCCGCCTTCTACCACTCCGTGCTCGGCCTGGAGACCTTCGGAGTGGAGTTCCCCGGCGGCGCCTACACCACCTTCGTCCCCGCCGGGGAGCCGGAGGACGCCATGTTCGGCGGCATCGTGGCGCTGGCCGACGACCCGGTCGAGGAGGAGGCGCACTGGCTCCCGTACTTCGAGGTCACCGACCCGGACGCCATCGTCGCCCGTGCCCAGGAGCGGGGCGGCACGATCCGCCTGCCCGCCACGGACCTGCCGGGCGTCGGCCGCCTCGCCAAGCTCGCCGACCCGTACGGGGCCCGCTTCGCGGTGATCCACAGCGAGCCGCAGGCGGCCTGAGGGGCACTCCTGGCGTGATGCCGGCATGCGCTGGCGTCGGCCCCGTGTCGCGGAGTGGTGCCAGGCCGAGAGCCTGCCCAGCCCACCCCGCCTCCCGGCCCGGCCCTGCCCGGCTGCCGCACAACGGCCGGAGCGACGCCTCCCCCGAACCGCACCGACCGCCTACGCCGAAGCCCGCCGGACCAACGTCGTCGGCAGGACCACGCTCGAGGGCGTGCCATCGGCGGCACTGCCCGAGGAGCCCCCGTGCGAGGAGCCCCCGTGCGAGGCGCCGCGGTCGAGGTCGCGCAGCAGCAGGCGGGCCATCAGGCGGCCCATTTCCTCGATGTCCTGACGGACCGTCGTGAGGGGCGGGTCGGTCTGTTCCGCGACGGGCAGCATGTCGTCGAAGCCGATCACGGCGATGTCGTCGGGGACGCGGCGGCCGGACTCGCGCAGGACGCGCAGGGCACCGGAGGCGGTGAGGTCGTTGGCGGCGAACACCGCGTCCAGGTCCGGGCAGCGGTCGAGGAGTTCGCGCATCGCACGCTCGCCCCCGGCCGGGGTGAAGTCGGCTTCGGCGATCAATCGCGGGTCGGCGTCGACCATGACGTCCCGGTAGCCGTCGAGGCGGTCCGCCGCGGAGGTCTGGTCGAGTGCGCCGGTGATGTGCGCGATCCGGGTGCGGCCGAGGGCGGCCAGGTGGCGGACGGCGTCGCGGGCTCCGCCCCGGTTGTCGCTGTCGACGTACACCACGCCCTGCCGGTCGCCGCTCCAGCCGGGCCGGCCGCCGAAGACGGTGGGAATGCCCGCCCGCTGGATCAGCTCCGGCAGCGGGTCGTCGAGGTGCAGGGAGAAGACGAGGGCCCCGTCGACATGTCCGCCGGCCAGGTACCGGCCGACCCGGGCGTGATCGTCCCGGCCCTCCGTGAGCAGCAGGACGAGCTGGTTGTCGTGGGCCGTGAGTTCCTTGCTGATGCCGCGCAGCTGGAGCGCGAAGAAGGGGTCGGCGAAGACCCGGGTCTCGGGTTCGGCGACGACGACCGCGATGGCGTCGTGCCGCCGGGTCACCAGGGAGCGGGCGGCCTGGTTGGGGACGTAGCCGAGTTCGTCCACGGCCTTGCGGACCCGCTCCACGAGAACATCCCGCACCCCGTCCCCGCCGTTGACCACGCGCGAGACGGTGGCCCGTGAGACACCGGCCCGGGCGGCCACGGCCTCCAGAGTGGGACGTGGCGCGGTGTCGGTCACTTCGGGGCTCCTCATCTGCGGCTGCGGATCAGGATAGCCCCGGGCGGGCAGGGTGGTGAGAGCGCTCTCGCGCGCGACTTCAGTGCGCGTGCTCGTGCCCCGGCTGTTCGCCCCCGTGCTCGTGCGGCTCGTACCCGGGGATCGTCCCGTCCGGCTTCTTCACGAGGAACAGGCCCACCATCCCCATGTCGGAGTGGCTCTGCACATGGCAGTGGTACATCCACGCCCCGGCGCCGACCCCCTCCCCCGCGATCACCTGGAAGCCGAAGGAGTCGGCCGGGCCGGTGATCTTGTTGTCGATGACCTGGCTGGGGTCGTCGGGGCCGGTCAGCATGCCGGTGCGGTTGTCCGCCCAGCGATGACCGTGCATATGGAACGTGTGGTAGAACTCGCCGTGCGTGATCACGGCGAACTCGACGCGATCCCCCACCGTGGCCTCGAAGTTCGGCCCGGAGTGCGGCGGCCTGTTGTTGATGCGCATGTCGTTGAAGACGACCGTGTGCGTCCGGTCCGGCAGGACGTCGCCCTTGCGGCGGACGATCACGGGGCCGTAGAGGCCCTTCTGGAGTCCCTGCGTTCCGTGTTCGGTGCCTACGACATGGTCGTGGTAGTGCCAGTAGCCCGCGCTGCCCGCCCGCCAGGTGCCGTCCTTGCGGCGGCCGGGGGCGTGGGTGCGCCAGGTGTAGGTGCGGGTGCCGCCCGGTTCGACGTGGCTGCGGTTCATCTTCGTGCCGTCGCTGGTGATCTCGTAGTCCAGGCCGTGGACGTGCAGACTCACCGCGACGTCCATGGTGTTCTCGAACTCGATGTGCAGGGTGTCGCCCTCGTTGAGCTCGATCAGCGGGCCGGGGATCGTCGCCTTGCCCTTCTCCAGGCCGTAGCCCATCTGGCCGTCGGCGAGTTTCTCGGCGTACAGCTTGATGCGCTTCACCTCGCCTCCGGCGGGTGCCGTCTTCGCCGGTCCGTCGGCGCTGATGGCCTCCGGCGCCACCGACAACGATGTCGCGACGGTCGCGGTACCCAGCAGGACCCGCCGGTTGAAGCTGCGTCTGTCCATGCGGAACTCCCCACCCTGGTAAGGCTTTTGCAGAGGCGTACCTGTGATGAACCTGTGCGACGGTACCGGCCGCGCTCCCGTTTATCCACACTCAAGACAAAGTTGGAGCCATCCCGGTCATAGGTATTGGCGAGCCGAGCAAAGGGGTTTAGCTTCCTTGGCGGTGTTGCTGTGACCGAGGAGGTGCCCATGCACTTACGAGGGTTGAGCAAGGGAAGACGTGTCTGGGCGGCCTCCGTGGCCGCCGGAGTCGTGACCGCCGGGCTGCTGTCGGGGCCGGCCGCGAACGCGAGGCCGTATCCGGAACCCCCGCTGACAACGATGTCGATCAAGTCGCCGCCGGGCGGCGCGAATGTACGCGTGCTGCTCTTCCATGGTTCCGCGGCGGCCGGGGAGGAGTCCCCGGTCGTGAACGCCGGGATCGAGGCGATCGAGAAGATCGGGCTCTCGGGCCCGGCGAACCGCCGTTTCAAGGTCGAGGCCACCGGCGACGCCTCGGTGTTCACCAACGAGACAAGACTCGGCCGCTTCAACACGATCGTGTTCCTGACCGGCGGGGGCGATGTCCTCGACGCGGAGCAGGAGGCGGGCCTGGAGGCGTACATGGAGGCGGGCGGCGGTTTCGTCGGTCTCCATGACGCGGCGCGCGCGGAGCCGTACTCCGACTGGTTCACCGGACTGGTGGGAGCCCGCCCGGCCGCGTCGAGCCCCTCGGCCGCGCAGCGGGCGACCGTCGAGGTCGGCGACCGCCGGCACCCGGCGACCAAGGACCTGCCGGTGCAGTGGAAGCACCCGGACAAGTGGCTGAACTGGGTGAAGAACCCGTCGGGCGACGTCCATACGGTGGCCCGGGTGAGGGAGTCGAGCTACCAGCCGGGCACGGGCGCCAACGGCTGGGACCACCCGGTCAGCTGGTGCCGTGACTACGACGGCGGCCGCTCCTTCTACACCGGCATGGGCGGCACGGTGTCGTCGTACGACGAGACCGACTTCCGTGCCCATCTGCGCGGCGCGCTGATGTGGACGACCCGGCTGGAGCAGGCCGACTGCAAGGCGACCATCAACGCCAACTACCAGGCGGAGCGGCTGACCAAGCCCAACCAGCCGGGGCAGAACGACCAGATCGGCGAACCGCACGGGCTGGTCACCGCGCCCGACGGCCGGGTGTTCTACATCGGCCGGGGCGGCGCCGACTCCTCGCAGCCGGTGGTCACGGACTGGAACCACCCCGACATCGGCAAGGGCAAGGGCGAGATCCACGTCTACGACCCGAAGACCAAGCAGGTCACGCTCGCGGGTGCGCTCACCGTCTTCGGCAACAAGGGCGGCGGCGACGAGCTGGTCAAGGTCGAGGAGGGCCTGCTCGGCATCGAGCTGGACCCGGGGTTCGCGACGAACGGCTGGGTGTATCTGCACTACACGCCGCACGCGCAGATCAACCGTGACACGCGGATGGCCGAGCGGCGCGTCTCCCGCTTCACGCTGGATCAGGCAACGAACAAGCTGGACCTGGCCAGTGAGAAGGTGCTGCTGAAGTGGCCTGTGCAGATTCACAGTTGCTGCCACTCGGGCGGCGGGATGGCCTGGGACTCCAAGGGCAATCTGTACATCGCCACCGGTGACAACAACTCCAGCGGGTTCAGCTCCGGTTACTCGGGCAACAACCCGCAGCCGAACTACAAGGGCGTCTCCTTCGCGGACGCGCGCCGCACGGCCGGCAACACCAACAACCTCAACGGCAAGATCCTGCGCATCCACCCGGAGCCGGACGGGACGTTCACGCTTCCCGAGGGCAACCTCTTCACCGGGAAGGAGACCGACGAGGGCGGTGGCAAGACCCGCGGCGAGATCTATGTGATGGGGGTCAGGAACCCCGCCCGTATCTTCGTCGACAAGTCGACCGACGTGCTCTACGCGGGCTGGGTCGGTCCGGACGCGAGCGCGCCCTCGACGACCTGGGGCCCGGCCAAGTACGACACGTTCGCCGCCATCACCAAGGCGGGCAACCGCGGCTGGCCGTACTGCATGGGCAACAAGCAGCCCTACCGGGACCGCAATCTGCCGGATCCGTCCAAGCCGCTGGGCTGGTACGACTGCGACCGCCCGAAGAACGAGTCGCCGAACAACGACGGCCTGGTCGATCTGCCGCCGGTCACCGGAAACAACATCTGGTACTCGCCGCAGGGCGGCGCGCCGGACTACCCGCGGGACGCGAGCGGCGTCCCCTCGTACAAGCCGGAGCAGGCGACGTACCGGCTGCCCTGGCTGAAGGGCGGCGGCCAGGCCGCGATGAACGGGCCGGTGTACCGCTACGACGCCGGCAGCACGAGCGCGGCCAAGTGGCCCGCCTACTGGGACGGCAAGTGGTTCGTCGGTGACTTCTACGACGCCGACCAGCCGCGCAACGCGGTGCTCATGGACCCGAAGACCCAGGGCGACGGCGGTCTGCCGGTGCACTCGGAGTCGCTGAAGAAGATCGTGCCGATCGGCAACGACGGCATCAAGAACCTCATGGACTGGAAGTTCGGTCCGGACGGTGTGCTGTACGTCCTCGACTACGGCCGCGGCTTCTTCACCTCGGACTCCAAGTCGGCCCTGTGGCGGGTCACCTACAAGGGCGGCGGGCCGACCCCGGCCGCCGACCGGCTGGCGAGGGGGACCGAGTGATCCGGCACCGAAGAATCTGGGCCGCCCTGCTGGCCGCCCTGCTCGTGATGCTCGGCGTGCAGGCGATACCGGCGTCCGGGCAGCCGGAGGCGAAGGCCGCCGATCAGGTCCTCACCTGGACGGCCGGCAACGACATCGACAAGTACCTCTCGGCGCCGAAGACGGCGGTCGCGGGTACGGCCACGATCGTGTTCGAGAACAGCGTGGCCACGGGCAACACCATGGGCATGCCGCACACGCTGACGTTCGTGACGAGCGATCCCGAGTTCAACGACGACGTGACGCTCAACATCCTGGCCAATCCGAACGACGCCCAGGGCGGCAAGCACACCGCGCAGGTCACGCTCACGCCCGGCCGGTACTTCTACCACTGCACGATCCCCGGCCACGGCCAGATGCAGGGCATCCTCGTGGTGACCGAGGGCACCGGCGAGGACACCACGGCGCCCGAGGCGTCGGCGCATGTGAGCGGGACGCAGAACACGCAGGGCGAGTACGTCGGCTCGGCGAGCGTCGAACTGCACGCCACCGACGAGGGCGGGTCCGGCGTCGAGAGGATCGAGTACGCGATCGGCGACTCGGGTGCCTGGCAGCCGTACACCACGCCGATCGTCGTCGATCAGGTCGGCGCACACAAGGTCCGCTACCGCGCCTTCGACAAGGCGGGGAACGTCTCCGCCGAGAAGAGCGCGGCGTTCACGGTCGTGGCGCCGCAGTCGGACGACACGACCGCGCCGGAGACCTCGGCGACGGTGAGCGGTGAGCGCGATGCCGACGGAGCGTACATCGACATGGCGACGGTCACCGTCTCCGCCTCCGACACGGGTTCCGGCGTCAACACGATCGAGTACGCGATCGGTTCCGGGGCCTGGCAGCCGTACACCGCGCCCGTGATGGTGCACCAGGTCGGCACCCACACCGTTCGCTACCGCGCCACCGACAAGGCGGGCAATGTGGCGGCCGAGAAGAGCGTGCAGTTCAAGGTCGTCGCGGCGCCGCCTCAGGACACCACCCCGCCGGTGACGGGCGTGTCCGTGGAGGGCACCAGGAACTCCGCCGGGGCGTATGTCAACAGCGCCCGGGTGACCGTCACGGCGACCGACGCGCACGGTTCGGGCGTCGAGAAGATCGAGTACTCGCTCGACGGCGGGCCGTACCTCGCCTACTCGGCCCCGGTGGTGGTCGACCGGGCGGGCGGGCACACGGTGGCGTACCGGGCGAGCGACAAGGCCGGCAACACCGCGGCGGCACGCACCGTGTCCTTCACGGTCGTCTCCGGGCAGGTCCCGGCGCCCGACTGCCCGGAGTACGACGAGCGGTTGACGGTGATCGTCGGCACGGTCGACTCGGGAGTGCGCAACCGGGTGACCGACAACCGGTGCCGGATCGGCGAGCTGATCGAGGACGAGAAGGAGTGGACGTCCCACGCGCTGTTCCTCAAGCATGTGACGTCCGTCCTCGACGCCCTGCTGAAGGAGGGCGTGCTCGACCAGCGCGAGTACAACGCCGTCCGGAAGGCCGCCCGCCAGTCCGGCATCGGCAAGCCGGGGCAGACCGAGGGCTATCGCGCGCTCTTCGACGGCACCGCGGAGTCGCTGGCCAAGTGGCGGCAGGTGGGCGGCGGTTCGTTCGGGCTGAACGCGGACGGGACGATCACCTCCAGCACCACGACGCCCGGCATGGGCATGCTGTGGTTCCCGGAGCGCAAGTACGGCGACTTCTCGCTGAAGCTCCAGTGGCGTGACGACGCCCCGGGCACGGGCAACGCCAACTCCGGTGTGTTCGTGCGCTTCCCCTGGGTCCACGACCACCCGGAGGAGTCACGGCCGGAGTGGGTCGCCATCAAGTACGGGCACGAGGTGCAGGTGCTCGACCGGCCCGACGGCGACATGTACAAGACGGGGTCGGTCTACGGCTTCGACCGGGTGGGGCTCGCCGGTGCCGGCGTGACCCAGAAGGGCACCTGGAACGACTACGAGATCCGCGTGGTCGACCAGCACTACTCGGTGTACCGCAACGGCGTGCTGATCAACGAGTTCGACAACACCGGCGGCCAGGCCTTCACCCCGCCCCGCTCGGACGACCCGGGCACGGACGGGCGGCGGTTCGCCTCCGGCTACCTCGGGCTCCAGGTGCACGGCACGACGGATGTGGTGTCCTACCGGGACATCCGCATCAAGGAGCTGTAGGCGTCAAGGAGCCGTAGGAGGCTTCTCCTTGCGGGCCCTGCTCGGCTGTACCCGCCTCGGTTCACCCGGCATCTTCGGATACTCGGGCGGGTACGGCAGATCCCCCAGCCCGTGGTCGTGCTCGTCACGGCGGGCGAGGTCGAGCAGGGACTCCAGGGAGTAGCGGTGGTCGTCCATGTCCGCGTGCACATCGCCGAGTTCGGCGAAGCGCGCGGGCATCGTCGCGAGGTCGAAGTCCTGGGGGTGCGCGACCCCCACCTCGTCCCAGTTCAGGGGCGCGGAGACGGGGGCGTGCGGGCGGGGCCGTACGGAGTAGGCGGAGGCGATCGTGCGGTCGCGTGCCGTCTGGTTGTAGTCGACGAAGATGCGGCTGCCCCGCTCCTCCTTCCACCACTTGATGGTCACCTGGTCCGGCATGCGCCGCTCCAGCTCCCTGCCGACGGCGATGGCGGCGCGCCGGACCTGGGTGAAGGTCCAGCGGGGTTCGATGGGCACGAAGACGTGCAGGCCCCGGCCGCCCGAGGTCTTGGGGAAGCCGCGCAGTCCGCCGAACTCGTCGAGCACCGCCCGCAGTTCGTGGGCGGCGCGGGCGGCGTCGTCGTAGTCGGTGCCGGGCTGCGGGTCGAGGTCGATGCGGAGTTCGTCCGGGTGGTCGACGTCGTCGCGGCGTACCGGCCAGGGGTGGAAGGTGAGGGTGCCGAACTGGGCGGCCCACACCACCGCGCCGACCTCGGTGGGGCACATCTCGTCGGCGCTGCGGCCGCTGGGGAAGGTGATGTGCGCGGTCGGGATCCAGTCGGGCATGTTCTTGGGCGCCCGCTTCTGGAAGAAGTTCTCGCCGTTCATGCCCTCGGGGTAGCGCTCCAGGGTCGTCGGCCGGTCGCGCAGGGCGCGCAGGATGCCGGGGCCGACGGCGATGTAGTAGCGGGCGAGGTCCAGCTTGGTGAAGCCGCGCTCCGGGAAGAACATCTTGTCCGGGCTGGACAGCCGTACGGTCCGGCCGCCCGCCTGAAGTTCCACCGCGTCACCCATGCTCGACACGGTAGGCGCAGCGGGTGGGCCTCGCATGCGGAGCGTTCGGGCGTCACGGGGCACGCAGGCGGGTGGCGAGCAGGGTGACGTCGTCCTCGGTGGTGCCGTGCACCAGGCGGGCGAGGAGGGCGTCGACGACGCTCTCCAGAGGGCCGTCGAGGTCGAGGCTCAGATGCGTCAGGCGTCGCAGCGAGGAGTCGATGTCCCTGCGGCGGTCCTCGATCAGCCCGTCGGTGTACATGAGCAGGACGGTTCCGGGGCGCACCGGCAGGGTCAGTGCCTCGTAGCCGCCGAGGTCGGTGCCGAGGGGCGGTCCGGTCGGGACATGGACGAGTTCGGCCGGGGCGTCGGGGTGCAGCAGCACGGGCGGCGGGTGTCCGGCGCCGGCGAAGGTGCAGGTGCCCTGGCCGGGGTCGACGAGGGCGAGCAGACAGGTGGCCCACCCGGTCGAGGCCGATGCTCGCCAGCCGGTGGTCGGCCTCGGCCGGGGCGTCGGCCGGCATCGACAGCAGCGCGTCCTCGGCACCGGAGAAGAGCGACTTCAGCGGAAGCTGGTCGAAGCCCACGCGGATCCTCCTCGTCCGCCCCCTGATCGGAGCACGCCAGGTTCCAGTGTGTCGCCGGTGCCCCGCCTCCGCATCCTCGGGCGATCCCGTCCTGACCTGCGGCTTTCGCCTCGTCGCTCGACAGGCGGACCGCGGGGGCGGCTCTTAGAGTCGAGGCATGGATCTCCCGGTGATGCCCCCCGTGCTGCCCATGCTCGCCAAGTCCGTGGCGGCGATCCCCACGGGCATGCAGTACGAGGCGAAGTGGGACGGGTTCCGGGCGATCGTGTTCCGCGACGGGGACGAGGTCGAGCTCGGCAGCCGTACGGGCAAGCCGTTGACCAGGTACTTTCCCGAGCTGGTGACGGCTGTGCGGGAGCGGTTGCCGGAGCGCTGTGTGGTGGACGGGGAGATCGTGATCGCGCGGGAGGGGCATCTGGACTTCGACGCGCTGACGGAGCGGATCCATCCGGCGGACTCGCGGGTGCGGATGCTGGCGGAGCGGACGCCGGCCTCGCTCGTCGCCTTCGATCTGCTGGCACTGGGGGACGAGTCGCTGATGGACGTCCCGATGACCGACCGGCGGGAGCGGCTGGCCGGGGAGCTGGCGGGGGTGACGGCTCCGGTGTATCTGGCGCCGGCGACCACCGACATCGAGGTGGCACGGCAGTGGTTCGAGCAGTACGAGGGGGCGGGCCTGGACGGGGTCATCGCCAAGCCGCTGACCGTGCCCTACCGCCCGGACGTGCGCGCCATGTTCAAGATCAAGCACGAGCGTACGGCGGACGTGGTCGTCGCCGGGTACCGCCTGCACAAGAGCGGCCCGGTCGTGGGCTCGCTGCTGCTCGGCCTGTACGACGACCGGGGCACCCTCCAGCATGTGGGCGTGTCCGCCGCCTTCCCGATGAAGCGGCGTGCCGAGCTGGTGGAGGAGCTGGAGCCGCTGCGCCTGGACGACGCCCAGGGGCATCCGTGGGCGGCCTGGTCCGACGAGGCCGCGCACGAGAAGGCCCGGCTGCCGGGGGCGCCGAGCCGCTGGTCGGGCCGGAAGGACCTGTCGTGGGTGCCGCTCAGGCCGGAGCGGGTGGCCGAGGTGGCGTACGACCACATGGAGAACGGGCAGCGCTTCCGGCACACCGCCCGCTTCCGCCGCTGGCGCCCGGACCGGACCCCCGAGAGCTGCACCTACGCGCAGCTCCAGGAGCCGGTCCGCTACGACCTGGCGGAGATCCTCGGCGCGTAGCGTCACGCCGGTTCAGGGCTGCATCAGCACCTTGACCGCGCCGTCCTGCTTGCGCTGGAACATCTCGTAGGCGTGCGGGGCCTCCGACAGCGGCACCCGGTGGGTGGCGAAGTCCTCGACGCCGAGCGGGTCCTCGTCGGTCAGGTACGGAATGATGTCGTCGCTCCAGCGGCGGACGTTGGCCTGGCCCATCCGGATCTGGATCTGCTTGTCGAACAGGGTGAGCAGCGGCAGCGGGTCCGCCAGGCCGCCGTAGACACCGGACAGCGAGAGGGTGCCGCCGCGGCGCACCAGTTCGATGGCGGTGTTCAGCGCGGAGAGCCGGTCGACGCTGAAGCGTTCGGCGAGCGGGCCGCTCAGTTTGCGGGGCAGGATCGCTGAGGCGCTCTGCACCATGCGCGCGGCCGCGCTGCCGTGGGCCTCGGTGCCGACCGCGTCGATCACGGCGTCGGGGCCGCGGCCGTCGGTCTCGTCGCGGATCGCTTCGATCAGTTCCTTCTCGTCGTCGAAGGACCTGAGGTCGAAGGTCTCCACGCCCCGTGCGCGGGCCCGGCGCAGCCGCTCCGGAACCAGGTCCACACCGAACACCCGTCCGGCACCCCGGAGCCGGGCGACGCGGCAGGCCATGTCGCCGATGGGGCCGAGGCCGAGCACGGCGACGCTGCCGCCCTGCGGGACGTCGGCGTAGGCGACGGCCTGCCAGGCGGTGGGCAGCACGTCGGAGAGGTAGACGAAGCGGTCGTCGGGCGGGCCCTCCGGGACCTTGATCGGGCCGAACTGCGCCTGCGGGACCCGCAGATACTCGGCCTGGGCCCCCGGCACCGCTCCGTACAGGCGGGTGTAGCCGAACAGGGCGGCACCCATGCCCTCGCCGCTGACCTGGGTGGTCTCGCACTGGGTGGGCAGGCCGGTGAGGCACATCCAGCAGTTGCCGCAGGCGATCTGGAACGGCACCACGACCCGGTCCCCGGCCTGGAGGTCCGGTACACCGGCGCCGACCTCCTCGACGATGCCCATGGGCTCATGGCCGAGGATGTCGCCCGGTGTCATGAACGGCGTGAGCACTTCGTACAGATGCAGGTCGGATCCGCACAACCCGCTGGAGGTGATGCGGATGATCGCGTCCGTCGGCTCCTGGATCGTCGGATCGGGCACGTTCTCCACCCGCACGTCCCGCTTGCCCTGCCAGGTCACTGCCCTCATCGCCTCGCGCTCCCTCCGTCGGCGTGCGCGTCGGTCGTTTCGGCTCGGTCGTTTCGGCTCGGCCATTTCGGAGAGGCCCGGGTACCCGGGTGGCCCGTGGCGAACCTTGAGCCGATCGACGGACGCGACGGGGACACCGTCCCGCCAGAAACGATCGAATGTGGCCATCGATGCTCAGATAAGCGCACAATCATGACAAACGAATGACTTGAGGCGCGGTGGCGACGGTGGGCATGGGACGAGAAGCGCGCGGACGGCGGGCCGCTACGACGGCGGCGCTGCTGGCCGCGACGGTGACGGCGGCCCTGGCGGCGGGCTGTACGAGCGGGGGCGGGCCGCCCGACGACGGCCGGGGATCGGCCACCGCCTCGGAGCGCGGCGCCTCACCCGGGGCGACCGACGGCTCGGTACTCGCCGTCAAGATCGACAACGCCGGTACGGCCCGGCCGCCCACGGGCGTCGATGCCGCGGACGTGGTGTACGTGGAGCAGGTCGAGGGCGGGCTGAGCCGTCTGATGGCGGTGTACGCCACGAAGCTGCCGCAGGCGGTCGGTCCGGTGCGCAGCGCCCGTGAGTCGGATCTGGAGCTGCTGCGCCAGTTCGACCGGCCCACGCTCGCCTTCTCCGGCGCCCAGACGAAGCTCCTGCCGCTGATCGACAAGGCGCCGCTGCGGGCGGCGACGCCGGGCAGCGCCTCCGACGCCTTCTTCCGCGACCCGGACCGGTCCGCCCCGCACAACCTCTATGTGCGGCCCGAGCGGATCGTGCCGGAAGCCCCGGGCCGGGACGCCCTGACCACCGGCTTCCGCTACGGCTCCGCCCCGGCGGGCGGCACGGCGACGCCCTCGCAGACGGTGCGCTATCCGGCGGCCCGCTTCACCTTCACCTGGTCGGACTCCCGGGACCACTGGCTGATCGGCATGGACGGCACACCGGCCGCGACGGCCGACGGCAAGCGCATGGCGGCGGCGACGGTCGTCGTGCAGTACGTGAAGGTGCGCGAGTCCGCCTTCCGGGACTTCCTCGGCAACAACACGCCGTACACCGAGACGGTGGGCTCGGGGAAGGCGAAGGTGCTGCGCGACGGGCGGGCCTACGACGTGAACTGGGAGCGCGAGGACGCCACGGACGGCACGGCGTTCACCACCCGTGACGGCACACCCGTGAACTTCGCGAAGGGCCAGGTGTGGGTGGTGTACGCCAAGGCGCCCTGACCGGATCGCGCGGGCCGGGCCCGCCGCGTCGGTCAGCGGGGCGCCACCAGGGACTCCCCCGGGTTGCGCAGGCCTTCGGCCGCGTCCGACACACGCCGGATGAGGTCGAAGAACACCGTCTGCTCCTCGGCGGTCAGCGGCGCGAGGAAGATCTGGTTCATCCGGGCGGTGCGCACGGTCAGCTTGCGGTGGGTGCGCACGCCCTCTTCCGTGAGCCGGAGCAGGAAGCGGCGGCCGTCCTGCGGGTCACGGACCTTGTCGAGCAGCCCGCGCCGGATGAGCCGGCTGATCACCTCGGCGATGGTGGAGCGGTCGAGCCCCACCCGCTCCCCCGCCGTGCGCTGATCCAGGCCGGGCTCGGCGACGAGCGTGTTGAGGACCGCGTACTGGGGCGAGGTGATCTCCTCGGAGACCATCGTGTTCCACAGCAGGTAGTGCGCCTGCTGGAGCCGCCGGGCCAGGTGCCCGGGGTGGGTGGTGAGGTCGGCCGCCGCCATGTGCACCCCTCCGTAGTTTTCGTTGGTGCACTGAACAATACCGACCCGTTCCCCGGCTGTCTGCCGGCCGCACCAGGGATCAGAGACGCATTCTCCGAGGTCTTGACGCCCTGCTGTGGCGATGGCAGCGTGAAAGGAGCTTCACGGAAATACTCAGTGCGCTGACTAATCGAGGTCGGGGTGCTCGGAAGAGATGGGGCTTCTCGGATGGACAAGGTGGTCGCCACAGCCCTGGAGGCGGTGGCCGACGTGCCCGACGGCGCGTCGCTCGCGGTGGGCGGATTCGGGCTGAGCGGTGTGCCGAACGTGCTGATCCAGGCGCTGTACGAGCGCGGGGTGGCCGGGGTGTCGGTGGTCTCCAACAACTGCGGGGCGATGGAGTCGGGCCTCGCGGTCCTGCTCGCCGCCGGCCGGATCGCCCGGGTGACGGGCTCCTACATCGGCGCGAACAAGGAGTTCGCCCGGCAGTACCTGGCCGGGGAGCTGGAGGTCGAGCTGATCCCGCAGGGCACCCTGGCCGAGCGGCTGCGGGCCGGCGGCGCCGGAATCCCCGCCTTCTACACCCCGGCCGGGGTGGGCACCCAGGTCGCCGACGGCGGCCTGCCCTGGCGCTACGACGGTGAGGGCGGGGTCGCGCTGGCCTCACCGCCGAAGGAGGTCCGGGAGTTCGACGGCGAGGAGTTCGTGCTGGAGCGCGGCATCCGTACCGACTTCGCTCTGGTCCGGGCCGCGAAGGGCGACCGGCACGGGAACCTGGTCTTCAACAAGTCCTCCCGCAACTTCAACCCGCTGGCCGCGATGGCCGGGCGGGTGACGATCGCCGAGGTGGAGGAGCTGGTGGAGCCCGGCGAGATCGATCCGGACGCGGTGCATCTGCCCGGCATCTTCGTGCAGCGGGTACTCGCGCTCACCCCGGAGCAGGCGGCGGACAAGAAGATCGAGCGGCGGACGGTGAGCAGCTGATGGCCTGGACGCGTGAACAGATGGCCGCGCGGGCCGCGCGCGAGCTGCGGGACGGCCAGTACGTCAATCTCGGCATCGGCCTGCCCACGCTCATCCCCAACTACCTGCCCGAGGGCGTCGAAGTCGTCCTCGAATCGGAGAACGGCATCCTGGGCACCGGCCCTTACCCCACCGAGGACACCGTCGACCCGGACCTGATCAACGCCGGCAAGGAGACCGTGACGGTCCTGCCGGGCGCGTCCTTCTTCGACTCGGCGCTGTCCTTCTCGATGATCCGGGGCGGGCACATCGACGTCGCGGTGCTGGGCGCCATGCAGGTGTCCGAGCGGGGCGACCTGGCCAACTGGGCGATCCCCGGCAAGCTGATCACCGGCATCGGCGGGGCGATGGACCTGGTGCACGGCGCCCGTACGGTCGTCGTCGTCATGACCCACACCGCCAAGGACGGCTCCCCCAAGATCCTCACCGAGTGCGCCCTGCCGCTGACCGGCAAGGGGTGTGTGAACCGGATCATCACCGACCTCGGCGTCCTCGACGTCACCGACGACGGGCTCATCCTGGTCGAGACCGCGCCGGGCGTGAGCGCCCAGGAGATCGTCACCAGGACCGACGCCGAACTGACCGTGCCGGAGGGACTGAAGTGAAGGACGTCTACATCGTCGACGCGGTCCGCACCCCGATCGGCCGCTACAACGGCGGGCTGGCCTCGGTCCGCCCGGACGACCTGGGCGCGCACGCGATCCGCGAACTGCTCGCCCGCACGCCGGAGTTGGATCCTGCGCGCGTCGAGGACGTGTACTTCGGCAACGCCAACGGTGCCGGTGAGGAGAACCGCAACGTCGGCCGCATGGCGGCCCTTTTGGCGGGCCTGCCCACCTCGGTGCCGGGTGTGACCGTCAACCGGCTGTGCGCGTCCGGGCTGGAGGCGGTCATCCAGGCGGCCCGCGCGATCGCGGTCGGGGACGCCTCGATCGCCGTGGCCGGTGGCGTCGAGTCGATGACCCGGGCGCCCTATGTGCTGCCCAAGTCCGACAGGCCCTTCCCGGCCGGGCACACCGAGCTGTACTCCACGACTCTGGGCTGGCGGATGGTCAACCCGAGGATGGAGCCGCAGTGGACGATTCCGCTGGGCGAGTCGGCCGAACTCATCGCCGACAAGCACAAGATCAGCCGCGAGCAGCAGGACGAGTACGCGCTCGGCAGCCATGAGAAGGCCGCGCGGGCGCGGGAACAGGGTCTGTTCGAGGCGGAGTCGGTGCCGGTGGCGGTGCCGCAGCGCAAGGGCGATCCGGTGGTCTTTGACGCCGACGAGTGTGTGCGTACGGATGCCTCCCTGGCGTCGATGGCCAAGCTGAAGCCGTCGTTCCGTGAGGAGGGCGGCACGGTGACGGCGGGTAACGCGTCACCGCTCAACGACGGTGCGGCTGCCCTTCTTCTGGTCGACGAGGAAGGTCTGAGGGCCACGGGGCGCGAGCCGCTGGCCCGGGTGTCCGCGAGCGGCGTCAACGCCCTCGACCCGGACTACTTCGGACTCGCTCCGGTCGAGGCCGTCAACCGGGCTCTGGCCAAGGCGGGTAAGGGGTTTGACGACCTGTCCGTGCTGGAGCTGAACGAGGCGTTCGCGGCGCAGGTGCTGGGGTGTGTGGCCGAGTGGCCCGAGTTCGACCCGGCGATTCTCAATCCGCAGGGTGGGGCGATCGCTCTGGGGCATCCGCTGGGTGCGTCCGGGGCTCGGCTCGCCGGGACGGTTGCGCATCAGCTTGCCCGGCGGGGCAGTGGCGTCGGTGTTGCCACGCTCTGCATCGGGGTGGGTCAAGGCCTTGCGCTCGTTCTGGAACGTTAGGCGTTCGGCTGCGGGCCGTCCGTGGCCGGTCGCGCAGTTCCCCGCGCCCCTTTAGGGCGAGAACCTCACGAACCTTTTCAGGGAACCCCATGACTCTCACTCAGCACGACATCGATCAGGAGATCGCGGCCGAGCACGCCGCGTACGAGAAGCGGCTCGCCGACGGCGGGCCCGTCGAGAACCAGCCGCGCCGCGATTACGCGCCGTACCGCTCCTCGGTACTGCGGCACCCCAAACGGCCGCCGGTCACCATCGACGTCAGCAAGGACCCGGAGCTGGTGGAGCTGTCCTCCCCGGCGTTCGGGGAGCGGGACATCACCGAGATCGACAGTGACCTCACGCGGCAGCACGACGGTGAGCCGATCGGTGAGCGCATCACCGTCTCGGGCCGGCTGCTGGACCGCGACGGCCGCCCGGTGCGCGGCCAGCTCGTGGAGATCTGGCAGGCCAACTCGGCGGGGCGTTACGCCCATCAGCGTGAGCAGCACGACGCCCCGCTGGACCCGAACTTCACCGGCGTGGGCCGCACGCTCACCGACGCCGAGGGGCACTACCGCTTCACCACGGTCCAGCCGGGCCCGTACCCGTGGCGCCAGCACGTCAACGCCTGGCGGCCGGCCCACATCCACTTCTCGCTCTTCGGCTCGGCGTTCACCCAGCGGCTCGTGACGCAGATGTACTTCCCGAGCGACCCGCTGTTCCCCTACGACCCGATCATCCAGTCGGTGACGGACGACGCGGCCCGGCAGCGGCTGGTCGCCACCTACGACCACAGCCTGTCGGTGCCGGAGTTCTCGATGGGCTACCACTGGGACATCGTGCTCGACGGGCCGCAGGCCACCTGGATAGAGGAAGGGCGCTGACCTGCCATGACGAAGATCGACGCGAGCCGCCCGGAGAGCGTGCTGCCCACCCCCTCGCACACCGTCGGCCCGTTCTACGGCCACGCCCTGCCGTTCCGCGGCGGTGAGGACATCGCACCCGCCGGGCATCCGGACACGGTCACCGTGCACGGGTACGTCACCGACGGCGAGGGCAACCCGCTGCCGGACGCCCTGATCGAGTTGTGGGGGCCGGACCCGGACGGCAACCTGGCGACGGCCGACGGTTCGATGCGGCGCGACCCGGCGTCGGGGGGCTTCCTGGGGCGCAACGGCGTGGAGTTCACCGGGTGGGGTCGCATCCAGACCGACGCGAACGGCCACTGGTACGCGCGCACCCTGCGACCCGGCGCACGCGGGCGGAACGCCCCGTACCTCAGCGTGTGCGTCTTCGCGCGCGGGCTGCTGGTGCACCTGTACACCCGGATCTATCTGCCGGGCGATACGGCGGCGCTGGCCGCCGACCCGCTGCTGTCCGGGCTGGAGGACGGGCGCCGCGACACGCTGATCGCCGTGGCGGAGGCGCGCGGCACGTACCGTTTCGACATCCGCCTTCAGGGCGAAGGCGAGACGGTCTTCCTGGAGTTCCAGTGACAACTGCGCACGGCGACACCGGCCTGCTCGCCCCCGGGTGGGCCGACTCGGCGGCCGCGTCCGCGACGAGCGACCACGCGTATCTGCGGGCGCTGCTCGACGCGGAGGCCGCGCTGACCCGGGCCCAGGCCGCGCTGGGGCTCGCCCCCGCCGAGGCGGCGACGGCGGTGACCGAGGCGGCAGGCTCCGGTGCCTTCGACGTCCGGTCCCTCGCCGAGCGGGCCCGCGCGGGTGGCAACCCGGTCATCCCGCTGGTCGCCGAGCTGACGAAGGCCGTCGGCGAGGAGTACGGCCCCTACGTCCACCGGGGCGCGACCAGCCAGGACATCATGGACACGGCGACGATGCTGGTCGCCGCGCGCACCCTGGACCTGGTCCTCGCCGGCCTCGGACGCACCGAGCAGTCCCTCGCCCGGCTGGCCGCCGAACACCGTGACACCGCGATGCCGGGGCGGACGCTCACCCAGCACGCCGTACCGACGACCTTCGGGCTGAAGGCGGCCGGATGGCGGGCGCTGGTCCTGGACGCACGTGACCGGACGACGGCCGTACGGGACTCACTGCCCGCTCAACTCGGCGGCGCGGCGGGCACATTGGCTGCCTTCGGGGCGTACGGCGCGAGCGATCCGACCGGACTGCCGACGGCGTACGCCCGTGAACTCGGCCTCAGGGCACCCGATCTGCCCTGGCACACCCTGCGGACACCCGTCGCCGATCTCGCCGGGTGCCTCGCCTTCACGGCGGGCGCGCTCGGCAAACTCGCCGTGGACGTCCTCACCCTGTCGCGCACCGAGATCGCCGAGGTCGCGGAGGGCAACGGCGGGGGCTCGTCCGCCATGCCCCACAAGTCCAACCCCGTACGGTCCACCCTGATCGCCGCCGCCGCGCGACGGGCACCGCAGCTCGCGGCCACGCTGTACGGCTCGCTGGCGGCGGAGGACGAGCGGCCTGCCGGGTCCTGGCACGCCGAGTGGGAACCGCTGCGGGACCTGCTGCGGCTGACCGGCGGGGCCGCCCGGGACGCCGTGGAGCTGGCCGAGGGACTGCGGGTCAGGCCCGAGGTCATGCGTGAACACCTGGACCTGACCGGCGGGTTGATCGTCTCCGAGCGGCTCTCCGCCGAACTGGCCCCGGTGCTGGGCCGCGCCCGTGCCAAGGAACTCCTCGCCCGACTGGCCGCCGAGGGACGCCCGCTCGCCGAGGCACCGGAGCTGGCGGACGTCGACCTCGACCCCACCCACTACACCGGCTCCGCCGGAGCCCTCACCGACCGCGCTCTGGAGCGACGTTGACACTCCTGAACCACCGCACCGAAGGGCCCGCCTCCGCTCCCCCGCTGCTGCTCGGCCCCTCCCTCGGCACGTCGTACGCCCTCTGGGACAAGGTCGCGCCCGAACTGTCGATCACCCACCGGGTGGTCCGTTGGGATCTGCCGGGGCACGGCGGTTCGGCGGCCGGGCTCATCGAGGCCGGCGCGACGGTCGGTGACCTCGCCGACCTGGTGCTGGCGCTCGCCGACTCCCTCGGCGTCGAACGGTTCGCGTACGCGGGTGTGTCGCTGGGCGGGGCCGTGGGGCTGCATCTCGCGGTGCACCGTCCGGAGCGGCTGTCGTCGCTGGCCGTGATCTGCTCCTCGGCGCACTTCAACGGGGCCAAGCCGTGGGAGGAGCGGGCCGCGCTGGTGCGGCGGGAGGGCCTGGCCGGGCTGGCGGAGGGCGCGGACGCGCGCTGGTTCACGCCCGGGTTCACCGTGCCGGAGCTGGTACGGGACCACCGGGACGCCGACCCGGACGCGTACGCCGCCTGCTGTGACGCGCTCGCCGCGTTCGATCTGCGCGACCGGCTGTCCGAAATCGCCGTACCGACGCTGCTGGTGGCCGGCCGCGAGGATCCGGCGACGCCGCCCGCGCATCTACGGGAGATCGCCGACGCGGTGCCGGACTCGACACTCGTCGAACTCCCGGGCGCCTCGCATCTGGCGCCCGCGCAGTGCCCGGAAGCGGTACTGACCGCGCTGCGGGCCCACTTCGGCGGGCCCGCCGGACGCGGGATGGAGGTGCGGCGGGAGGTGCTCGGCGACACCCACGTCGACCGGGCCCAGTCCAAGCAGACGCCCTTCACCGCGCGCTTCCAGGACTTCATCTCGCGCTACGCCTGGGGCGAGATCTGGACCGACCCGACGCTGTCGCGCCGCGAGCGCAGCATGATCACCCTCACCGCGCTGGTCGCGCACGGCCACTACGACGAACTGGCCATGCACGTCCGGGCCACCCGCCGGGGCGGGCTCACACCCGAGGAGATCGGCGCGGTACTGCTGCAGACGGCCGTGTACTGCGGGGTGCCCGCGGCGAACTCGGCGTTCGCGACGGCCCAGCGGGTGCTGGCGGAGGAGGACGGCACGGCAGGCTGACCCCGCCGGTCGTGGTCCGGGCTATGCCGGTCCTAGGCCGGCCGCGAGCACGGCCCGTGCCCGCTCCGCGAGGCCGTCCGCGCCGCAGGAGACCGCCAGGTCAAGGCCGCGTTCGAGGTCGCTCACCGAGCGGGCCATGATGCCGTACTCGATACGGGCCGCCGCATGCTCGTACTGGCAGGGCGACGCCTCCAGGTAGGTGATCGCCTGGGTGGCGAGCCGGACCGCGCGCTGCCCGGTCTCCAGGGCGGCGGCGCAGCGCAGGGCCTCGCCGATGGCGGTGTCCGTGCCGAAGCGCTCGGCCTGCCGCCGGACGTCGACGGCGAGCCGGGCGGCACGGGCCGGGTCCTCGGTGCTGAGGGCCCGGGCGAGGTCGGCCGCCCAGGGGACGAGCACGGGGTTGTGGTGGCCGCGTGCCGCCGCGGCCTTCTCTGCGGCCTCCAGTTCGTTGATGCCGTCTTTGGTACGGCCGACGGCCAGCAGCAGCCGCCCGCGCACCGAGCGCGGGTCCGGCAGGACGATGGTGGAGGGGTAGGGCGGGGCGAAGCCGTAGCGTTCGGCGACCTCCCAGGCCTCCTGGACATGGCCGCGGGCGAGCAGCGTGTCGACGAGGTTGCAGGTCGCGGACCAGTACAGCGGCAGGCCGCGTCCGACGCGCTCGGCGAGGCGCAGCGACTCGCGCAGGGACGCCTCCGCCTCCTTCAGCCGGCCGCGCCTGCGGTGGCCGAGCCCGACGTAGGCGTGGGCGAGCGCGAGGTGGCCGCCGCTCCAGCCGGCCGTCTCGTAGGCGCGCAGGGCCTCGTTGTAGAGGGTCTCGGCGCGGTCGAGGCGGTCGGTGAAGGCGTACGCGTTGGCCAGCATCAGCAGCAGCTCGATGCCCCACTCGGTGTCGGTCCAGCCGAGCCCGGGGGCCAGACGGCCGTTGACGAGGGCGCGGTCGCACAGCTCGGCGACCTCTTCGGCGTTCTCGCCGTGCATGAGGGCGTCGAAGCCGCGCAGCATGAGCAGCGCGCGCTCGGAGTTGTCCCGGCCGGTGCAGGTGGCGGCGAGGTCGGCGAGCCGCCGGGAGCGGTCCGGCGAGGTGGCCTCGCCCGCGTGTATGCCCTCCCACATGAAGTGCACGGCCTGGAGCCGCATCCGGGCGGGTCCGGGCCTCAGCCGGGCGGCCTCCGCCTCGACCGTGCGGACCGCCTCCTCCAGCTGGTCGTTGTGGAGCAGCGCCTGGGAGAGCCGGAAGACGGCGTCCACGCGCTGGTCCCCGCCGAGGCCGGGCATGGCGAGCGCGGTCCGCAGATGGCCGATGGTGCGGGCGGGCGCGGTCAGGAAGGTGGCCTCGGCCAGTTCGTACAGCACATGCGGGTGCGATTCGGGCCGGGGCGGTTCCTTCAGGGCGCGCTCCAGGCAGCGGCGGGCGGCGTCGGGCGCGCCGACGGCGAGGTGCTCGCGGGCGGCCTCGCGCAGTTGCCCGACGAGTTCCTCGTCGTCGTCCGGGTGGACTTCGAGGAGGTGGCGGGCGGCAGCGGCGGCGCCGCGCCCCTCGTCGGTGACGATCCTGGCGGCTATGCCGTGCATGGCGGTGCACAGGGCGTCCGGTATGGAGTTGTAGACGTCGGTGGCGATCAGCGGGTGGACGAACTCCAGGGCGCCGTCGGCGCCGCGGCCGGTCGCGGGGTCGGGGGTGGTGAGGATGCGGGCGGTGCGCAGCAGTTCGGCGCAGCGGCGGGCGTCGTCGGGCCGCAGGGTGGCGAGCTTGGCGACCAGGTCGGTGGAGATGCCGGTGCCGAGGATGGCGGCGGCCCAGGCGAACCGCGTGGCGTCGATGCCGAGTTCCTCCAGGCGGGCGACGAGGCCGCCGCCGCGGGCCGAGCGGTTCAGTTCGCGCAGTTCCCCGGCCCGGGCCTCGACGGGTTCGAGTTCGCTGTCCTGGACCTTGGCGAGGAGTTCGACGGTCTCGTAGGGGTTGCCCGCGGTGACGGCCCAGACCTCGCGGCAGAACGCGGCGTCCGCGTGCGGGCCGAGGGTGGCGCGGGTGAGTCCCGCCGTCGCGTCCGGGGTGAGGGCGCTCAGCGTCGTGACGGGGCCGTCCGCGGCGGCGGCGACGGTGTCGAGGTGGCGGGCGCTGGTGCCGGAGACCTCGCCGGGGCGGCGGGTGACGACGACCAGCACGGACATCTCGTCGAGGCGCTCGGCGAGTTCGGCGAGCCAGTGCAGGGTCTCCTGGTCGGCCCAGTGGGCGTCGTCGATGAGCAGGACCAGCGGCCAGTCCCGGCGGGCGAGCCGGCGCACGGCGGCGACCAGTCCGTCGCACACGCCCTGCGGGTCGGCCTGCCGGTCGCCGGGCTCCGCGATGCCGAGGGCGGGGCCGGCGATGTCGTACCAGTCGCCGAGGTATTCGCGGGCCTCCTCCGGGAGCATCGACACGAGGGCCGGCTGCAGCAACTGCCGTACCACGTTGAAGGGGACGGACCTGAGGGTCTCGCCGCCGCGTGCCGACCAGACCGTGCAGCCGCGGGCCTCGGCGATGCGGCGGGTTTCGGCCAGCAGCGTGGTCTTGCCGAGTCCGGCCTCGCCCCGGAAGACCAGCAGTCCGCCGGACGAGGAGCGGTCCGCGCACAGGTTGTCGACCGCCCGCGCGACGGCGGCGACTTCCTCGTCGCGCTCCCAAAGGGAAGCCGAGGCGGCGGCCGTGGGCCGTACCTCCGTCATCCCGCTACCTCCCCAAGTCGCCCGAACGACGTACAGACGTCGAGCGTAGCCGTCCGATTGCCTGAGCGGTGGGCGGTCCGGGCACCTGTTGCCGTGACGGGTGAAACCGACGGCGACCGTACGACGCATCCGGCCCGTCACCAGCCGCCTTGTGGTCAACAAGGCACAACGGTACGGGAGGTGACGGCCATTCACCAGGGACTGGACGCACGGCGCGGCCGACGGGCGCTGATCGCGGGGTCGGTGGGCAATCTCATCGAGTGGTACGAGTTCGGCGTCTACGGCTACTTCGCGACGATCATCGCGGCGCGGTTCTTCACGCCGGAGGGCGGCAGCGAGATCGAGGCTCTCGTGAAGACGTACGCCTCGTTCGCGCTCGCGTTCTTCTTCCGACCGGTCGGGGCGGCGCTTTTCGGCCGTCTCGGGGACCGCGTGGGCCGTCGGCCGGTGCTGGTCCTGGTGATCACTTTGATGACGGTGGCGACGACGCTGATCGGCGTGCTGCCGACCTACGCGCAGGCGGGTGCGCTGGCGCCCTGGCTGCTGACCTTCCTGCGGGTGCTCCAAGGGTTGTCGGCCGGTGGGGAGTTCGGCGGGGCGGTGTCGGTGATGACGGAGTTCGCTCCGCGGGGCCGGCGGGGGCTGTACGGGTCGTTGCAGTCGTTCACGGTGGCACTGGGGCTGCTGGGCGGTGCGGGCGCGGCGGCGCTGCTGGCCACCGTGCTGACCGAGGAGCAGCTCGGGGCGTGGGGCTGGCGGCTGCCGTTCCTGCTGACCCTGCCGCTGGGGCTGGGGGCGTTGTGGCTGAGGCTGCGGCTGGACGAGACACCGGAGTTCGTGGCGGAGCGGTCGCTGGAGAGACCTCCCCCGCGCGAGGTCGCGAGGGCGATCGCGCTGGGCGCGGGGCGGATCATGGGCTGGGCCGCGGCCGGTTACACGTTCCTCGTCGTGCTGCCGTCGTATCTGCAGAGTTCGCTGGGTGCGACCTTCCAGGAGGCGCTGGTCGCCACCGTGCTGGCCAATGTGGGCTTCGCGGTGACGATCGTGCCGGCGGGGCTGCTCAGTGACCTGCTCGGCCGGCGGGCGGTGATGCTGACGGGCGCGGTGCTGGTCGTGGTCCTGTCGGTGCCGCTGCTCAACCTTCTCCAGGAGCCCGGCGTTTCGAACTCCGTGAAGGGTGCGGCGGTGTGCGGCGCGGGTGCGGTGGTGGGGCTGTTGGCGGGCCCGGGACCGGCGATGCTGTCGGAGATGTTCCCGGCGCGGGTGCGCTACACGGGCCTGGGGCTCGCCTACGCGCTGTCCAATGCGGTGTTCTCGGGGTGCGCCGGGCTGATCATCACGGAGACGATCGAGCGGACGGGGAGCGTGGACATCCCCGCGTACTACGCGGCGGCGGCGTGCGCGGTGAGCGTACCGGCCCTGCTCACGCTGCCCGCGCGGCGGGTGCGCGGGGCGAAAGCGGTGGCGGAGAGGACGGGTTGAGGCGATGCGGGTGATCGGGCTGATGTCCGGGACGTCGTACGACGCGATCGACGCGGCGGCGGCCGAGCTGGAGCTCGTCGGCGACAGCCTGGTGCTGAAGCCGCTCGGCATGGTGAGCGAGGCGTACGACGGCGAACTGCGCGATGCCCTGTCGGCCGCGCTGCCGCCGGGGACCACCACCCTGGGCGAGGTGTGCCGGCTGGACACCCGGATCGGTCAGGCCTTCGCGGCGGCGGCGCTGCGGGCCGACCGGGAACTGTGCGTGGGACGAGCGGAGTTGGTGGCCTCGCACGGGCAGACCGTGTACCACTGGGTCGCCGAGGGCGAGGTCCACGGCACGCTCCAGCTGGGGCAGCCGGCCTGGATCGCCGAGGCGACCGGGCTGCCGGTCGTCGCCGACTTCCGGCCTCGTGACATCGCCGCGGGCGGGCAGGGCGCGCCGCTGGTCAGCCTGGTCGACCTGCTGTGGCTGCGCGGCCGTCCGGGCCGGCCCGTCGCACTGAACGTCGGCGGCATTGCCAACCTCACCGCCCTCGACGGGACCGCCTTCGACACCGGGGCGGGCTGCGCGCTGATCGACGCGGCGGCGCGGGGGTTCAGCGGCGGGGCCCTGGCCTACGACACGGACGGGGCCCTGGCCGCCCGGGGCCGGGTGCACGGGCCGCTGCTGGAACGGCTGCTCCAGGAGCCGTACTACGCGCTGCCCGCGCCCAAGACGACGGGCAAGGAGCTGTTCCACCTGGGGCATCTGCGGGACGCACTGGCCGGGTTCGGGACGCTGCCCGCCGAGGACGTCGTCGCGACCCTGACGATGCTCACGGCCCGGACCGTTGCGGACGCCGTGCGGTCGGTGGACGCGACGGAGGTGATCGCCTCCGGCGGCGGGACGCGCAACCCGGTGCTGATGAGGATGCTCGGGGAGCTGCTGCCCGGGGTTGCGGTGCGCGCCTCGGACGAACTGGGGCTGCCGTCCGGGGCGAAGGAGACCTACGCCTTCGCCGTCCTGGGCTTCCTGACCCTGCACGGCCTGCCCGGCACGTCCCCCGCGAGCACGGGTGCCCGGCATCCGAGCGTGCTGGGTTCGGTGACCCCGGGCCGGGACGGACTGCGACTCCCACCGCCCGCGCACCTGCGGCCGACCCGGTTGATCCTGGAATGACCGATCCTGGTCGACTCCTCTCATGCCTCTTTCACCGACGCCTCATACGGTGGGGGCATGACGCAGGAGACTCCTTCCGGGTGGTACCCCGACCCCGGCCAGAAAAGTGACGGGCCCGCCACCGAACGCTGGTGGGACGGCAAGGCCTGGACGGCCGACATCCGCCCGACCCAGCCGCCGACGCCTCCGGCGGCTGAGGGGGGTTCGGCTGCGACGAACTCGGGTGCTGCGGGCACCCCGGGCTCTGTTGGAGACTCGGGCGCGACTGACGGCCCGGCTCCCGCCGCGAGGAATCCGGCCGCCGCGGAGGCCTCTGCGCCTGCGAGGGACTCGGACAGCGGGAACAGTTCGGCCACTGCGGGCGATAACACCCCTGCGGCGGGCTCGGGCGCCGCAGGTGGTCACGCCCCTGCGGCGGGCTCGGGCGCCGCGGGCGGTCACGCCCCTGCCGCGGGCTCCGACGCTGCGGTGAATGCGGCCTCTGCCGAAGGCTCGGGCGCCGTCGGCGATTCTGCTCCTGCGGCAGGCTCAGGCGCCGCCGGCGATTCTGCTCCTGCGGCAGACTTGGGCACCGCGGGTGATTCGGCCCCGGCGGGGGATCCACCTGCTGCCGCACATCCGGACGCTGCCGGGCATGGCAGCGCCGCCGGGCAACCGGGACCTCCCGGATACCCGAGCACCACCGGACATCCGAGCGCCCCTGGCCACCCAGGCACCCCCGGGCACCCGGGCGCCACCGCATACCCAGGCACCCCCGGATACCCAGGCACGCCGGAACAACCCCCAGGGCCTGCCCAATACCCCAACGCCCCCGGATACCCCCACACCCCCGGATACCCGGCCGCCGGCGCCTACCCCGGCTACCCCGCCGCTCCCCCGGCCGCCCGGGGAAGCCGGCTGCGGGTCGGGATTGCCGTCGGGGCGGCTGTCGTTGTGCTCGCGAGCATCGGGGTCGGGGTGTACGCGCTGACCGACAACGGGGGCTCGGGCGGAGGTTCGGCCACCTCGCAGGGCCCGGGCGGGCCGGGAGCGCCCGGCGGCAATGGCGGGCCGTTCGGCGGACCGGGTGGCTCGGGGGGATCCGGCGACGATGGTGGCTCCGGAGATTCCGGCGGCTCCGGTGGGCAGAGTCCGTCCCCCGAGCAGTCCGAGCCGCCGAAGATCAGGAGCGGGTCGGTGACCGACGCGGTCAGCGGGATCAGCATGCCGATCCCGAAGGGCTGGTACGGCCAGGAGATCACGGTCGGCGCGCAGGTCACGTCCGACGACTCCTACAAGTGCCCCGGCGACACCTCCTCGACCTGCACGAAGGGCGGAGCCTACTCCGCTCCGGCCCTGGCCCTCGGCACCAAGGGCAGCACCCCCGAGGAGATCGCCAAGGCGGACATCTCGGCCAACGCGGAGGAGTCGTACGGCGGCAAGTCCTACGGCGGGATCACCTCCCACGACGTACTGGCGGCCAAGGCGGTGACCGTGGCCGGGCAGAAGGGCTACCTGGTCCGCTGGAAGGCCGTCACCAGCAAGGGCGCCGACGGCATCGTGGAGTCCCTCGCGTTCCCCTCCCCGGCGAACGCGAAGCAGATGGTCGTCGTCCGGTTCGGCGTGGACGCCGACCAGAAGGAGTCCGTCCTCGACGACATCGCCAAGGGCATCAAGGTGTCGACGGGCAGCGGCAACGGCCAGGACGTCTGACACAGAGCACAAGAACCGGTCGGCCGGGTGGGGCGCCCCCGCCGCTCACAGGGGAACCCCACCCGGCCGGGGGGTGCGCGCCGCCCCCGTCCCCACGGGTCGGCGCGGTCGGGTCACCGTCCTGTCATCCGACGGACGGCGGCCCGGGTCTCATCTCAGGCCCAGCGCCGGCAGCACGGCGGCCTCCACGAACCGGACCAGATAGTCCGGGTCGGCCCACTCGCCCTCCAGGACGGGCCGCACCCGCAGGACGCCGAACATCTGCGCAGGGATGTACTCCAGCGCCGGGTGATCGGCGGGCACCTCTCCCCTCTCGACGCCGCGCCGGATGATCTCCTTCAGCGCGGCGATCTCCGGTTCGATCAGGGCCTCGCGCAACGCCCGCTGCAACTCCGGGTCCTGAGGGGCCGCGTGGGCGAGCGCCTGGAGGAGCTGGGTGTCCCGGCCGGACAACTCCCCCGCCGCCCGGGCGGCCTCACGCAGATCGTCCGCGAGCGAGCCGGTGTCGATGCAGTGCGTCCGCCGGTGTGAGCGCAGCGCCGCCGCCACGAACTGGGGCTTGGTCTTCCACTGCCGGTAGAGCGTGGACTTGCTGCAGCGGGTGCTGGCGGCGATCCCCTCCATGGTGACGGAGTCGTAGCCGCACTCGCGGAGCTGTTCCAGCACGGCGTCGAAGAACTCCTGCTCACGCTCCGGCGTGATCTTGGAGCGGCGTGTGGCACCGACCGGCTCGGGTCGGTCGTCCGCAGCCTGCGGCGTCATGACCGTGCTCCTGGCTTCCCTCGGGCGGCCGAGACATTCCGGCCGGCAGTGTGTTCTACGTCTATCGATACGCCAGTGTACCGGAACGCGAGCGTATCGGTACACTGGCGTATCGGTACGCACTCGTACCGATAACAGCACCACCGTCACCGAAGGGGCCGGGGGATGAATGCCCGCACCGAGCCTGCGCCGGCGGGGTCCGACGCGACAGCGCGACCGCCGCACGTCATAGCCCGACCGCCGCTCGTCCGGGAGCTCCTGCTCGTCGCGGGGCTCTTCCTCGTCTACAAGCTCGGCCGGCAGCTGGCCACGGGCCACACCGGCGAGGCCTTCCACAACGCGCACCGCGTGTGGGACTTCGAGCGGGCGGTCCATCTGCCCGGCGAAGGGGCGGTGCAGTCCCTGCTGCTGCACGGCGACGCTCTGGTGCGTGTCGCGAACACCTACTACGCGACCGTCCACTTCCCGGCCACGGTCGCCTTCCTGGTCTGGCTCTATCTGCGCCGCCCGGCCCACTACGTCTGGGCCCGCCGGGTCCTGGCCGCCGTCACCGCCGCCGCGCTGGCACTGCACCTGCTCTTCCCGCTCGCCCCGCCCCGGATGCTGGCCGCGACCGGCCTGGTGGACACGGCCCGCGTGTACGGGCCGTCGGTCTACGGCGATCCCGCGACCGACTCCCTCTCGAACCAGTTCGCCGCGATGCCGTCACTGCACTTCGGCTGGGCCCTGATGGTGGCGATCGGCCTGATCGTCGCGACCCGGTCGCGGTGGCGCCTGCTCTGGCTGCTGCATCCGCTGCTGACGCTGCTGGTGATCGTCGGCACCGCGAACCACTACTGGCTGGACGCGATCGTGGCGACGGCCCTGCTCGCTCTCGCGCTCGCCGTGGTCCACGTGCCGCACCGCACGGCGACCACGGCGGGCCGCGCGCAGGGCGGGCTCGTACCCGCCCAGGGCCGAACCGAGGAGCAGGCACTCGCGGGAGCCGGCCGATGAACGCCGTCGTCGTCGCCGTCGCCCTGTCCCTCGTCTCCGCCGTCGCCTACGCGGCAGCGGCCGTCGCCCAGGAGCGGCTCGCCTCCCGCTCCCCCGGCTCGGGCGTGCTGCGGATGCTCGGCAGCGGCGCCTGGTGGTCGTCGGTCGGACTGAACGCGTCGGCCGCGCTGCTGCACGTCGTGGCCCTGAGGTACGGGCCGCTGACCGTGGTCCAGCCGCTCGGCGCGCTCACCCTGGTCGCGGCGGTGCCCATGGGTGCGCGGCTCGCGGGACGGCGGGTGAGCACGGTCGAGTGGAAGGGCACCGCGCTGACACTGCTCGGCCTGGGCGCGGTCCTGGTCACCGCGTCCGGCCCGGCGCCCGAGGAGGTGCTGAGCGTTCCCGAGGCGCTGGCCGTGGCGGGTGCCACCGCCGCCCTCATCGGAATGCTGTCCCGGCCGGGCGCCCGCCCGGGGCTGCGGCACGCGACCGCGTCCGGCATCGCGTCAGGAGTGGCCTCGGCCCTCACCCAGACCGTGACGGTGGCCGCGACGGACCGTTCGGGTCCGCTGCTGAGCGTCCAGGTGGTCGGGGTGGCGCTGCTCGTGGCGGCCTTCGCGGCCGGCGGGCTGCTGCTGTCGCAGGTGGCGTACCGGGGCGGTCTGGGCGCCCCGCTCGCCATGGTGACCCTGTCCAACCCGCTGGCCGCCGCGGTGATCGGGCTGTCGCTGCTGGGCGAACGCCTCCAGGGCGGCCCGGCGGGCGTGCTGCTCGCGCTCGCCGGGGCCGGGCTGGCGTCCTGGGGCGTGGTACTGCTCAGCAGGGCGACGCCCCAGGACCACGACCGTCCGGTGGACGACGACCATCCGGTGGCCGCCGTCCTGGCCCTGGAACCCGGCTCGGCCACGGCCGAACCGGTGTTGGTGCCCCGGCCGCACGATCCGGGGCACCTCTTCCCTGCTACCCGGTGATGATCGCCGGGTCGCTCACACCCGGCCGGCCGTTCTCGACGTGTCCCGCGAACCGCCGCAGGAACGCCGCGTCGCCCTCGACGGTGACGGTCAGGTCGTACCAGCGGCGGCTGCGGTCGAGGTCGACGGTCCGCCGTACCTTCGCGCCCGGGCGGACGGAGACGGTCGTGGGCTTGGCGCCGTAGCGGTCGGAGAGCTTCAGCCGTGCCGTGCCGGAGCCCTTGTTGGTGAAGGTCAGCTCGATGTCGTCACCGGTGTGGCGTGCGGTGACCTCACAGCCGGCCTTCTTGTTCGACCCCTTGAAGACCCGCACGAAGCCGTTCGGGCCGTGCACGGTCAGGTCGTACGAGCCCCCCGAATAGGCCGAGTTCCAGGTGTCGGAGAGCGACTTGCCGGCCTCGGTGGTGTACATCCAGGGGCCGTCGGTCCGGTTGCCGGAGGTGATGTGGAAGGCGGCGCCGGCCTTCGGCCCGGAGGCGAAGGCGAGGGTGAGCTTCCCGGCGGCGGCGTCGACGGAGGCGTCCACGTGCGGGGCGTACCTCAGCGGCCGGGTGCGGCGCGAGCCGCGTTCCTGCCGGGGCATGCGCGGGTCGGCGGGCGGGGCCGGCTTGTAGTCGGGGTGGCGTTCGCGGTCCTGCGGCTCGTACTCGTCGGTGCCGGGCAGCGGGACCGGTCGCGCGTCCTTGCGGGAGAAGTCGAACGCGGCCGTCAGATCGCCGCAGATGGCCCGGCGCCAGGGCGAGATGTTGGGCTCGCGCACCCCGAAGCGGCGTTCCATGAACCGCAGGATCGAGGTGTGGTCGAGGGTCTCCGAGCAGACGTAACCGCCCTTGCTCCACGGCGAGACGACCAGCATCGGCACCCGGGGCCCGAGGCCGTAGGGGCCGGCCGTGTTCTTCGCGTCGCCCGGGAAGAGGTCGAGGGAGACGTCGACGGTGGACAGACCGCGCGAGGCGTCCTTGGGCGGCAGCGGCGGCACCACGTGGTCGAAGAAGCCGTCGTTCTCGTCGTACGTGATGAACAGGGCGGTCTTCGACCAGACCTCCGGGTTGGAGGTGAGGGCGTCCAGGACCTGCGCGATGTACCAGGCACCGTAGTTCGAGGGCCAGTTGGAGTGCTCGGAGAAGGCCTCGGGGGCGGCGATCCAGGAGATCTGCGGCAGCTTGCCCGCCTTGACGTCCGCCTTCAACTGGTCGAAGTAGCCCTCGCCCGCCTTGGCGTTCGTGCCGGTGCGGGCCTTGTCGTACCAGGGGTCGCCGGGCTGGGCGCCCCGGTACTTGTTGAAGTACAGCAGGGAGTTGTCACCGTAGTTGCCGCGGTAGGCGTCCTCGATCCAGCCCCAGGAGCCCTTGGCGTCGAGGCCGTCGCCGATGTCCTGGTAGACCTTCCAGGAGAGGCCGGCCTGCTCCAGGCGCTCGGGGTAGGTCGTCCAGCCGTAGCCGAGTTCGTCGTTGCCGAGGACCGGGCCGCCGCCGGTGCCGTCGTTGCCCGTGTAGCCGGACCACATGTAGTAGCGGTTCGGGTCGGTGGAGCCGATGAACGAGCAGTGGTAGGCGTCGCAGACGGTGAAGGAGTCGGCGAGGGCGTAGTGGAAGGGGATGTCCTCGCGGGTCAGGTACGCCATGGTCGTGGTGCCCTTGGCGGGCACCCACCGGTCGTACTTGCCGCCGCGGTAGGCCTGGTGGCCGTCGGGCCAGGAGTGCGGCAGGCCCTCCAGGAACTGCATGCCGAGGTCGTCGGCGTCCGGATGGAACGGCAGGATCTCCTTGCCGTCCTTCTCCTGGTGCCAGACCGACTTGCCGTTGTCGAGCGCGACCGGACGCGGGTCGCCGAAGCCGCGGACGCCTCTCAGAGTCCCGAAGTAGTGGTCGAAGGAACGGTTCTCCTGCATCAGGACGACGATGTGCTCGACGTCCTCGATCGACCCGGTGCGGTGGTTCGCCGGAAGTGCGGCGGCGCGCTGGATGCTGGCGGACAGCGCACTGAAGGCCGTGGTGGCACCCGCGAGTTGAAGAAAGCGGCGCCGGTTTACTTCGGACATGAAGGACAGACCTCTCATCCTGAGGTGCTGGATGGCCGGAACATGACGGAATCTGCGCGGAAGGAGTGTTTCAGGGACACCAAACGCCAAGGAAGGGGCTGGTGACACTCATGTGAAAGTCGCGGGTACGGCAGGTGTGGCGGGGCCATGCCCGGGGAGGGTGAGGGGCGTGACAGAGACGCAGACGGTTTCCCCGCCGACGAAACGGCCCGTCCGCCAGCTCCTCGCCGCCTCCGTGGGCAACGCCGTGGAGTGGTACGACTGGTACGCCTACACGTTCCTGGCGACGTTCATCGCCGCCCAGGTCTTCCCCAAGAGCGCGGACAACTCGCTGGTGCCGCTGCTGTCGACGTTCGCCGTGTTCGCGGTGGGCTTCTTCATGCGGCCGGTCGGCGGGCTGCTGATGGGCGCGGTCGCGGACCGGCACGGGCGGCGTGCCGCGCTGACGGTCACCATCCTGCTGATGGGCGGCAGCAGCCTGCTGGTCGGCCTCACCCCGACCTATGCCTCGGTGGGCGTGCTGGCGCCGGTGACCCTCGTCCTCGCCCGGCTGCTGCAGGGCCTGTCCGTGGGCGGCGAGTTCGCGGCCTCGACGACCTTCCTGGTCGAATCGGCGGGCCCGGGCCGGCGCGGGCTGTTCTCCAGCTTCCAGTACGTGTCGACGACCGTGGGGCAGCTCGTCGCCTCCGGCATCGCCGCGCTGCTCGTGGGCACGCTGAGCGTCGGGCAGATGGACAGCTGGGGCTGGCGGGTCCCGTTCGTGCTCGGGGCCTTGCTGAGCCTGGTCGGCTTCTGGATCCGGCGGGGCGCGCAGGAGACCCGCAGCGCCGAGCAGCGGGAGGCCCCGCGCCCGGGCCTGTTCGAGGCACTGCGCCGGCATCCGCGCGAGTCGCTCCTGATCTGCGGCATCACCGCGGGCGGCACCATCGCCTACTACACCTGGACGTCGTACCTGCCGACCTACGCCGAACTCAACGCGGGCATCTCGAAGTCGGACGCGCTGCTCGCGGGCACCATCTCCCTGGCCTTCTTCGCCCTGCTGCAGCCGCTCGGCGGCCTCCTCTCGGACCGCTTCGGCCGCCGCCCCCTGCTGCTCTTCTTCGGCCTGGGCTTCGCCCTGCTCTCGGTGCCGCTGCTGCACAGCCTGCGCGACTCGTTCGCCGTACTGCTGCTCGTGCAGTGCGCGGGCATGGTGCTGCTGACCGGCTTCACCTCGATCAGCGCGGCCGTCAACGCGGAGATCTTCCCGCCCCGGGTCCGCGCGGCCGGCATCGGCTTCCCCTACTCCCTGACGGTCGCCCTCTTCGGCGGCACGGCTCCGTACGTCGGCACCCTGTTCAAGGAGCTGGGACACTCGGGGCTGTTCCCGTGGTACGTCGCCGTGTTGTGCCTGCTGTCGTCGCTGGTGTATCTGCGACTGCCGGAGACGGCGCACACACCGCTTCGACGGTGACGCACCTCTTCACCTCGTAATTCGCTTGCCCTCGCCGCAGGTCACCGCTGCACTGTGGCCGGACACCACGCGTCGTGGTGCCGGAATCCCGAGGAGGCGGCGGCAGCGATGGAGATCCGTTCCACGAGCGATGAGGACCTTGAGGTCTTCGTCGACACCGTCCATGCCGCGTTCGGGCACTTCCCGGAAACCCCGGTGGACGGTGGCGGGCTCTGGTGGTCGGCGCTCGAGATCGACCGCTGTCTGCTTGCCTTGGCGGCGGACGGGCGGGCCGTCGGTACTGCCGCCGCGCACTCCTTCGAACTCACGCTGCCCGGTGAGGCCCTCGTCCCGGTCTCCGGGGTGACCGCCGTGGGCGTGCTGCCCTCGCACCGCCGTCGGGGCATGCTCAGCGCGATGATGCGGCATCAGCTCGCCGGGCTGCGGGCCCGCGGGGAGTTCCTCTCCGTGCTGCTGGCCTCCGAGGCCACGATCTACGGCAGGTTCGGCTACGGACCGGCGACCTCTACAGCGGAGCTGAGGGTGCCGCGGCACCGGGCCGCCCTCGCCCGCCCCCGGGCGCGCAGGACAGCCGACGCACCGGCGGACGGCTCGATCGAGGTGCTGCGGCGGGACGGGTGCGGCGAGATCCTGGAAGAGGTCTACGACCGGTACCGCCGCACCCAGCCCGGCGCGCTGTCCCGGCCGCACCGCTGGTGGGACCTGCGCGCGGGGCAGCCCCCGATCTCGCCGGCGCCGCGCTACATCGCCGTGCACCGGGACGCCGACGGCCTCCCGGACGGGTACGCCAGCTACTCGATCGACTCCGGCACGCTGACGGTCGACGAGACCATCGCCACCGACGACGCCGTCTTCACGGCCCTGGCCCGGTACGCGCTCGGCCACGACCTGGTCTCCCGGGTCGTGTTCAAGCACGTCCCGCCCGAGCATCCGCTGCGCCGGCAGCTCGCGGACCTCCGCGCCGGTGAGGTGAGCGGCGTCATGGACTGGCTCTGGGTGCGGCTGCTGGACGTCCCGGGTGCTCTGACCGCGCGCGGCTGGTTCACGGACGGCGAGCTCGTGCTCGACGTCGAGGACCCGTTCCTCGGCGAGCACGCCCGCTACCTGCTGACCGTCCGGGACGGCAAGGCCGACTGCGTCCCGACGGACCGGGAGCCCGGCCTGTCCCTGGACATCAGAGACCTGGGCTCGGTCTACCTCGGCGGCACCGCCCCGAGCACGCTCGTGCGCGCCGGGCACATCCAAGCCCACCAGCCGGACGCGGTCACCCTCGCCGACGCCCTCTTCCGCGCCGAGCGCTCCCCGCACTGCCTGCACTGGTTCTGACCGCGCGCTCACCGACCCCCGGCAAGGCGCCATGGATCATGGCTGAAAATGCGCCCTGAGCAGGCCGTTCATCAAAGCTCTTCCGTGAGACGGAAGCCGTGTTGCGCCCCGTTGACGCCCTCTCGGACGATGCGACCACCCACCAGAGACGGGAGCCGCATCCATGCCTCACATGACCGCCTTCGCCAGGAACCAGTGGTACGTCGCCGCCTACAGTCACGAGGTCGGGCGGGAGCTGCTCGGGCGGACGATTCTCGGTGAGACGCTCGTGCTGTACCGGACCGAGGAGGACGGCACGCCGGTCGTGCTGCACGACCGGTGTGTGCACCGCAGGTACCCGCTGTCGGAGGCGCCGACGCGGCTCGACGGGGACCGGATCGTGTGCGGGTACCACGGGTTCACGTACGACACGAGCGGTACGTGTGTGTATGTGCCGGGGCAGAAACGGGTGCCGCGCACCGCCCGGGTCGCCTCCTACCCCGTCGTCGAGCAGGACTCCCTGATCTGGGTGTGGGTCGGCGACCCGGCGCTCGCCGACCCGCAGGCCATCCCCCGGGCCCGGCACCTGGACTCCCCGGGCTGGGTGACCGTGCGCGGCATGGAACCCATCGACTGCGACTACGGCCTGCTCGTCGACAATCTCCTCGACCTGTCCCACGAGACGTATCTGCACGGCGGGTACATCGGCACCCCCGAGGTAGCCGAGACGCCGATCACCACGGAGGTCGACGAGGGCGCCGGGATCGTCCGGGTGAGCCGGCACATGGACGACGCCGAGTGCCCGCCGTTCTACGCCAAGTCCACCGGCATAGCGGGCCGGATCACCCGCTGGCAGGACATCGAGTACCACACGCCCTGCCTGTATCTGCTGCACAGCCGCATCGCCCCGGTCGGGGTGGTGCCCGAGCCGGACGGCAGCGACCCGAACGGCTTCCACACGGAGATCACATACGCGATCACTCCGTCCGGCGACGGCAAGGTGTACGACTTCTGGGCCGTCTCGCGCGACTGGGCGACGGACGACGCCGAGGTCACCGAGTTCCTGCGGGGCAACAACCACACGGTCGTGATGCAGGACGTCACCGCGCTCAACCTGCTGCAGAAGACGCTCGGCACCGAGCGCACCGGCTACCAGGAGCTCAGCATCAACATCGACACCGGTGGTCTGGCCGCCCGCCGTATCCTCGCCCGGCTGGTCGAGGAGGGCGACAAGCCCCTGGAGAAGGTCCAGTGACGTCACCCTCTTCGTCCAGGACCTTCAGGACCGGCGAGGTCTACCGCATCGACTGGCTGCCCGGCACCGACGTCCTGCACGGCACCTGCCACTGCGGCCGTGAGCACACCGCGCAGGACCCGGTCGAGATGTGGGAGTGGATGCTCGCCCACCCGCAGGGGCACTCCGTCCACGAGCCGCGAGGGAACAGCTCATGAGCGTGTACGAAACCGAACTCGTCGTCGAGCGGCGGGAGTCCGCCGCCGACGGCGTGCTCGCCCTCACCTTGCGCCACCCGCTGGGCGAGCCGCTCCCGGAGTGGGAGCCGGGCGCCCACATCGATGTGGTGCTCGGTCCCGGTCTGGAGCGGCAGTACTCGCTGTGCGGCGATCCGGCGGACCGGTCGGCCTGGCGGATCGCGGTGCTGCGCGAGCCGGACGGGAGGGGCGGATCGGCCCATGTGCACGAGCGGGTGGGGCCGGGCGACAAGGTCCGGGTGCGCGGGCCCCGGAACAACTTCGGCCTGGAGCCCGCCCCGCGCTACCGGTTCGTCGCGGGCGGCATCGGCATCACCCCGATCCTGCCGATGCTGGCGGCGGCCGAGGCGTCGGGCGCCGAGTGGACGCTGCTCTACGGCGGTCGCAGCCGCCGGTCTATGGCGTTCGGCGAGGAACTGGGCCGGTACGGCGACCGGGTGACGATCGCGCCCGAGGACGAGACGGGGCTGCTGGACCTGCCCTCGGTGCTGGACGACGTACCCGACGGCACGCTCGTCTACTGCTGCGGACCCGGCCCGCTGCTGGACGCGGTGGAGGCCCGGAGCCCGTCCGGGGTGCTGCGCGTCGAGCGGTTCCGGCCGAAGGAGCGGGAGACGGGCGGCGACACCGAGTTCGAGGTGGAGCTGGCCCGGAGCGGCAGGACGCTGACCGTGGCGCCGGAGGTGTCGGTGCTCGACACCGTACGCGCCGCCGGGGTCGAGGTGCTGTACTCCTGCACCGAGGGCACCTGCGGTACGTGCGAGACCGATGTCCTGGAGGGCGACCCTGACCACCGCGACTCGGTGCTCACCGACGACGAACGCGCGACGGGCGAGACCATGCTGATCTGTGTGTCCCGCTGCCGTGGGAAGCGGCTCGTGCTGGACCTGTGACCCGGACGGTCAGCGCGCTGCCCACAGGCCCCGGACATGCCCGAGGTGACGAGTCATCACCGCCCGTACGGCCTCCTCGTCCCGGGCCCGCAGCGCGTCCAGGATCTCCAGGTGCTCCTCCGCCGACGCCTCCAGCCGCCCCTGCTCGACGAGCGCGGTCAGCCCGTACAGCCGGGAGCGGCGTCGGAGGTCCCGTACGACGTCGACGAGATGGTCGTTGCCGGCGAGGGCCAGCAGGCCGAGGTGGAAACGCAGGTCGGCCTCGACGTAGGCGATGAGGTCGCCGGCCGCCGCGGAGGTGACGATCTCCTGGGCGACCGGGCGCAGGGCCTCCAGCGTCACCGGGTCGGCCGTGGTCGCCAGGCCCGCCGTCGTGGGGATCTCGATCAGCGCCCGGATCTGGGTGTACTCGTCGAGTTGCCGCTCGGAGACGGCGGTGACGCGGAAGCCCTTGTTGGGCACGGTGTCGACCAGGCCCTCCTTGGCGAGGTCGAGCATGGCCTCGCGCACGGGCGTGGCGGAGACGCCGAAGCGGGCGGCGAGGCCGGGGGCCGAGTAGACCTCGCCGGGGCGCAGTTCCCCGGCGATCAGAGCGGCCCGCAGCGCGTCCCCGACCCGCTCCCGGTGGCTGGGCTTCCTGCTGCCCAGCAGGGGCAGGGCGGGGGTGTGCCGCGGGGTCATGACGGTCGGGGGCCTCTCTCGTAGTCGACTCGGGTGCGGACTATAGGACGAATCCCGCCGGGAACGGGTCCTCGGGGTCCAGCAGGTACTGGGCGGTGCCCGTGATCCAGGCGCGTCCGGTGAAGCTGGGCATGACGGCCGGGCGACCGGCCACCTCGGTCGTGCCGAGCAGTCTCCCGGTGAACCGGGTGCCGATGAAGGACTCGTTCACGAACTCGGTGTGCAGCGGGAGTTCACCGCGCGCGTGGAGTTGTGCCATGCGGGCGCTGGTGCCCGTACCGCACGGCGAGCGGTCGAACCAGCCGGGGTGGATGGCCATGGCGTGCCGGGAGTGGCGGGCGGTGGAGCCGGGGGCGGCCAGGTAGACGTGGTGGAGGCCGTGGATGGAGGGGTCCTCCGGGTGGACGGGCGGGTCCTCGGCGTTGACGGCGGCCATCAGGGACAGGCCGGCGGCGAGGATCTCGTCCTTGCGGGTCCGGTCGAAGGGCAGGCCGAATTGCTCCAGCGGCAGGATGGCGTAGAAGTTCCCGCCGAAGGCGAGGTCGTACGTCACCGTCCGCCCGTCGGCGAGGGTGGTCTTGCGGTCGAGGGCGACGGCGAAGGAGGGCACGTTCTGGAGCGTCACCGCCTTGGCGACGCCGTCCTCGACCGCCACCTCGGCGACGACGGGGCCCGCCGGTGTGTCGAGGCGGATGGTGGTGACCGGCTCGGTGACCTCGACCATGCCGGTCTCGACGAGCACGGTCGCCACGCCGATCGTGCCGTGCCCGCACATCGGCAGATAGCCGGAGACCTCGATGTAGACGACGCCCCAGTCGCAGTCGGGGCGGGTCGGCGGCTGGAGGATCGCGCCGCTCATGGCGGAGTGGCCGCGCGGTTCGTTCATCAGCAACTGCTTGATGTCGTCGCGGTGTTCGCGGAACCACAGCCGCCGCTCGTTCATGGTGGCGCCCGGGATGGTGCCGATGCCGCCGGTGATCACCCGGGTGGGCATGCCCTCGGTGTGCGAGTCGACGGCGTGCAGGACGAGTCCGCTACGCATGGTCCCTAGGCCAATCCGGCCGCTACGGCCTTCTCCGTGGCGGCCCGGACGGCGGCCTCCTGCTCGGGCAGCAGCGGCACACGCGGCGGGCGGCAGGGGCCTCCGTGCCGGCCGACGAGGTCCATGGACAGCTTGATGGCCTGGACGAACTCCACCCGCGAGTCCCACCGCAGCAGTGGATGCAGCTGCCGGTACAAGCCCCGCGCGGTGTCGAGGTCGCCGTCGACGGCCGCGTGGTACAGCTCGACCGAGGCCTGCGGCAGCGCGTTCGGGTAGCCCGCGACCCAGCCCTTGGCGCCCGCGACGGCCAGCTCCAGCAGGACGTCGTCCGCGCCGATCAACAGGTCCAGTTCGGGGGCGAGTTCGGCGATCCGGTAGGCCCTGCGGACATCGCCGGAGAACTCCTTCACCCCCCGGATGTGCCCCTCGCCGTGCAGCCGGGCAAGCAGCTCCGGCACCAGGTCGACCTTGGTGTCGATCGGGTTGTTGTACGCCACGACCGGCAGGCCCGCCTTCGCGACCTCGGCGTAGTGGGCGACGACGGACCGCTCGTCGGCGCGGTAGGCGTTCGGCGGCAGCAGCATCACCGCCCCGCACCCCGCCTCGCCCGCCTGTTCGGCCCAGCGCCGGGCCTCGGCGGACCCGTAGGCGGCGACCCCGGGCATCACACGCTGTCCGCCGATCGCGGCGACGGCCGTCTCGACGACCCGGGCGCGCTCCTCGGGGGTGAGCACCTGGTACTCGCCGAGGGAGCCGTTCGGTACGACACCGTCGCAGCCGTTCTCGACGAGCCAGGCGCAGTGCTCGGCGTACCGGTCGTGGTTGACGGAGAGGTCGTCGTTCAGGGGGAGCGCGGTGGCGACGAGGACGCCGCGCCAGGGGCGGTGATCGGTCATGACTGTCCCTCCTGGGGGTGTTGCCGTGCGAGGACGCCGAGCGGTACGGGACGGGCGAGGGGCCTTCTGGCCGGGGTGGGCGGGCATCCGGCGAGACCGGCGACCGCGCCCGCGCACATCCGGCCCTGGCACCAGCCCATCCCGGCCCGGGTCAGCAGCTTCACGGTGCGTACGTCGCCCGCGCCGAGGTCCAGGGCGTCGCGCACGGCCCCGGCGGTGACCTCCTCGCAGCGGCAGACCACGGTGTCGTCGGTGATCCGCTCGGGCCAGTGCGCGGGCGGCGCGTAGGCGGTGTCGAGAGCGGCGGCGGATCTCCCGAGCTTCGTACGGGCCTTGAGGGCGGCGGGCGCCGGGTCGGGGGCGGTGCCGTGCAGGTGCGCGGCGGCGGAGCACCCGGCGATGTGGCCCTCGGCGAGGGCGAGGGCCGCGCCGCCGATGCCGGTGGCCTCACCGGCCGCCCACACGCCGGGTACGTCGGTGCGCTGCTCGGTGTCGACGGCCACGGCGAGTCCGTCGAGGCCGCAGCCGAGGCCCTCCGCCAGGTCGGTGTGCGGGAGCATCCCGTGGCCGACGGCCAGGGTGTCGCAGGGCAGCTGCCGCTCGGTGCCGGTCCTGACGTGTCCGTCGCTGTCGAGGGCGGCGACCGTGACGCCGGTCAGCCGGTCGTCGCCGTGGGCGCGGAGGACGGTGTGCCGGGCGAGGAACGGCACGCGGTGGCGCAGCAGCCGGGCGGCGTACCCGGCGCCCTCGGGGAGCTTGCCGGCCAAGGCACGGCCGTGGCGGGCGAGGCGCCCCGGGTCAACGGACTCGACGAGCGCGGCGACCTCCACCCCGGCCGCCGCGAGCCCGGTCGCCACGGGCAGCAGCAGCGGCCCGGTCCCGGCCACGACGGCTCGGCGCCCCTGAACCACCAGCCCGCCCTTGAGCATGGCCTGGGCGCCCCCGGCCGTGACGACGCCCGGCAGGGTCCAGCCGGGGAAGGGCAGCACCTGCTCGTAGCCGCCGGTGGCCAGGAGCACGGCACGGGCACGCACCTCAACCGGCTCCTCCTGCTCCGGCCCGAGCAGCGCGTGCACCACGAAGCCGTCGGACACCTTTTCGACGCACCACACATGATGATCGGTCAGCACGCGTACGGAACTGGCGGCAAGTCCGTCGCGCAGCCGTTCCCAGGTCCGCCATTCGTGGTGCAGTGCCTCGGGCCGCCCGGCGCCGAGCCCGGCGGCGGGCTGCCGGTAGAACTGTCCGCCCGGCTCCGTCGCCCCGTCGACGAGCACGACCCGCGTGCCCCGAGCGGCCGCCGCGAGGGAGGCGGCGAGACCGGCCGGTCCGGCCCCGATCACGACCAGGTCAGTCCGCACGGCGCACCTCCTCATGGCCGGTCCCCTCCTGGGTGCCGATCACGTCCCCCGGCCGTACCGGCACCAGACAGGCGCGTCGGTTGGGGCGGCCGTTGACGGTCACCAGGCAGTCGAAGCAGACGCCGATCCCGCAGAACACCCCGCGCGGACGGCCCTCGCCCCGGGTGGCGCGCCAGGAGGTGATGCCCGCCGCCCACAGCACGGCGGCGACCGTCTGCCCGGGCAGCGCCTCGACGGGGCGCCCGTCGAAGGTGACCGTGAAGGCGGGACCGGGCCTGGCTCCCGCCAGCTCCAGGGGATTCACTCGGCGGGGATTCACTCGGCCTCCTCGGTGAAGCGGTCGGGCCGGAAGGGGGTGAGGTCCAGTTCGGACGTCCGCCCGGTCAGCGCCTGGGCGATCAGACGCCCCGTGCCGGTGGCGAGGCCGATGCCCGCGCCCTCGTGCCCGCAGGCGTGCAGCAGTCCGGGTGCCCGGGGATCCGGGCCGATCGCAGGCAGATGGTCCGGCAGATACGGCCGGAAGCCCACGTAGGTGCGCAGGGCCCGGACATCGGCGAGGAAGGGGAAGAGGTCCGTCGCTCCCGCCGCCAGGGCGCGCAGCGCCGGGAGCGACAACGACCGGTCGAAGCCGACCCGTTCACGGCTGGCGCCGATCAGGACCGGCCCGGCGGGCGTGCCCTCCACCACCGGGGAGGTCTGCAGCGCCGCCGAGTCGCTCGCGACATCGCCCACATAGTCGGCGGCGTACACCTTGTGCCGGATTCGGGGCGGCAGCGGCTCGGTGACCAGGACGAAGCCGCGCCGGGGCAGCACGGGCAGGGACACGCCCGCGCGGGCCGCGATCTCGCCGCCCCAGGTGCCGGCCGCGTTGACGACGGCCGGGGCGTGGAGGTCGCCCCGGTCGGTCCGCACCCCGCGCACCACGCCTCCCCGCTCCCGCAGCACCGCGGTCACCTCCCGGCCGGTGAGCAGCCGGGCGTTGGAGGCACGCAGCAGGTGCGCCGCCGCGAGGGCGGGCATCACCTGGGCGTCCTGCGGGTAGTGCATGCCGCCCGCGAGACCGGGGGCCAGGTACGGCTCCAGGTCGGGCAGCCGGTCGGGCGGCACGGGGACGGCCTCGACCCCCGCCGCGCGCTGCCCGGCGGCAAGTTCCTGGAGACCGGCCAGTGCCTTCTCGGTACCGGCCACGACGACACCGCCCTTGGCCTCGTACTCGACGGGCTTCCCCAGCCCCTCCCCCGCCAGTTCGGCCCACAGCCGGGCGGACAGCAGGGCGAGTTCGAGCTCGGGTCCGGGCTCCTTGTCGGAGACGAGGAGGTTCCCCTCCCCCGCGCCGGTCGTACCGCCGGCCACCGCGCCCCGGTCCACCACGACGACATCGAGGCCGGTCCGGGCCGCGTACAAGGCGCAGGCGGCGCCGACCACTCCGGCGCCGACCACCACGACATCGCAGGTCAGCGACTCGCTCACGCCAGTACTATGTCACACACCACAGCTGCTGGGAATGGGGCGGACAAGGGCTCCGCGCTTCATGGGAGAGCGGTCAGTCGGCCGACGGCACGACCCTCAGGTGGGAGGCGTTGCGACGCGCCCCGCGCTCCCTGGACGGGGTGCGGCGGGCCTCGCGCAGCACGAACGTCAGCCGGGTGCAGCCCAGTTCCTCCAGCGTCCTGGACGTCTCGACGACGATCCGGCACTCGATGGCGCCGCGGCGCGGGTCCGGGTGCAGCAGCGGGCGTACGGCACCGTCGTGCTCGACGGCGTCCTCGCCGACCGAGCGGATCCAGTGCGGCAGGCCCTGCCGGTAGGCGGCCTCCATGATCGGGTCCTGGGCGATGTCCCGGCGGACGGCCTGGAGCCCGTGGTCGGGGCCGTGGCTCTCCACGGTGCGCGCGAAGTGCGCGAGCATCGGCAGACACCAGCGCGACTCGTGCTCACCGAGCACCGTGGGGGCGTCGGGGTGGAAGAGCACGAACCTGAGGAAGTTGTCTCCCGGCATGGCCGTCGGATGCGGACCCACGCCGCTGAAAAGTGACCGGAACGCGCTATTGGTCAGCGCCACGTCCCAGCAGTGGTCGACGACGAGCGAGGGGGAGGAGACGGCCTCCAGTAGCCCGGCGTAGTCCTCCAGATAGGCCTGGGCCTCTGGAGTCTCGGCGACGGGCCGCGGTGCCGGCCGCTGCCCTCCTGCCTGGTATGCCATCGGGAGGTCACCCCTCTTGCCTGTGCGGCCTTGACGCGGCGCCCCGATCCTGCTGCCCAGAGCTGAGGCGTGTCAACTATCGTGGCATTTCGTGCCTGTTGACGGCTGAAATTGGCCACAGTTGTGGCGAGACCTGGATGTGAGTTCGAAGCACCGGCTACGCTCCGGGAAGTTCACGCCGGGGAAAGTCACGGCATCCACTTGTGAGAAGCCTGTGAGAGACGTAGGAGATCTGTCGGTGACGGGTGGCTTCGTCGAAAGTCCGGGCGCCACGCAGACGGCCGTACTACCGGCCGTCGTCTCCCGTGTCACCGCGCTCGCCGACCGGCTCGGCGTGCCGCACGCCGAGGTCTTCGGCATCGGCCGGCTGTCCGTCGCCTCCGGGGTTCCGGAGCCAGTGGTGAAGGCCCTGCTCTGCGGCAGGCCCGCGGGCGAGCCCGATGTGCAGGCACGGTTCCTGCAACGCCTGGACCTGCTGCGCCGCACCCGGCTCAAGCCCACCGGCCGCAAGTACACCCAGCAGGAGATCGCCGACGGCGCGGGCATGTCCCGGCAGCAGGCCGGCGCCCTCATCAACGGCGACCGGCGGCCGACCATGGAGCACTGCGACGCCCTCCAGCGGTTCTTCCGCGTGCACGCCGGTTTCCTCACGGCGGAGGACCCCGAGGCGCTGGTGAGCGCCCTCCAGCACATCGAGCAGGAGCTGTTGCAGAAGCTCGCCGACCGCGAGCGGGAGGCGGCCGCGGCGGCCGACGACCCGCTGGAGCGGCTGTTGCAGGACCACGGCGTGCGCGGCATCGCCTGGCGGGCCGCGCAGCTGCCCACCGACCAGCACCGTGACAAGGTCGCGGAGTGGCTGGACATGCTCCTGGAGAGCGTCAAGCGGCCCGATTCGTGACCGTGGGGAGAACTGTGGGCATCGGTAAGGAAATGCGCCGCCTGTGCGGCGAGCTGGTCGCGGAGCTGACCCTCCCCGCGCCGGCGCGGCCCGACGAGCTGTACGCCGCGCTGTGCGACGGCATGAGCAGACGCCGCGGCCGCCCCGTCCACTTCCGTACGGCCGCCTTCCCGATCGGGACCGCCAGCGGGCTGTGGCTCGACATGGCCGAGCAGGATCTCGTCGTGATCGAGGAACGCACCGCGCCGGACCACCAGTTGGTGATCCTGGGCCATGAGCTGTGGCACATGAACGCCGGGCACTGCTCCCATCACGTCGAGGGCGCGGCGGTCGCGGCCCGGCTGCTCGACGACACCGCCGATCTCCAGGCGACGGTCCTGAAGGTGGCGGCGCGCACCCGCTTCGACCAGGACGACGAGAGGGAGGCCGAGAGCTTCGGCCTGCTGCTGGCCAGCAAGTGCCGGGCGTGGCTGGCCGGTTCGTCTTCGCGGGGGCCGGTGCAGCGTGATCATCTGGCGGGGCGGATCGAGGCGTCGCTGGGGTATCGGGGTCCGCAGGGCTGACGGGCCGTCCGGTTCTTCCGCCGAGCGGGCGAACCGGGGGGCGGCGAAGCCGGATTGTCAGTGGTGGACGGCAAGCTGGAGGTGCGCCCCTTTTCTGTGCGGGGCGTGCGTGCCAGATGGCGCGGGACCCATGACGCCGACACGGGGAGAGCCGACCGATGCAGACCGCCGTACTGACCGACCGTGAGCGCGCCGCCGTCCAGGCGTATCTGCGGCTGCTGCACACTGTTCGGGCCGCGTTCGATCTGGAGACCGGCAGCCGTCCGGCGATGGTGCCGCCCGGCGTTCTCGCCGAGGCGGAGGCGGCGCTTGAACGGGCCGGGCTGACCGGGAACGAGGAGGAGTTCTTCCGGTTGCTGCGGGATTGGTGTCCCGAGTCGTAGCAGGTGCGGGCCGTTCGGGGTTGGTCGCGCAAGTTCCCCGCGCCCCTGAGGGGCGTTGCGCCTCAGGGGTGCTGTAGCGCGACGGCCGTTGCGACCAGGCCTCGGGATGTCGTCCAGCGGCCCTCGAAACGGTCGACGCGGTGGGCGCCCACCAGAGGGCCGGGGACGAGGAGTGTCGCGCGGAAGGTGCCGTCGGCGGAGATGTCGATGTCCGCCTCCATGAAGTCCAGCCACTTGCCGGTGAGGGGGAACCACGCCTTGTAGACCGACTCCTTCGCACTGAACAAAAGCCGGTCCCAGTGGATGTCGGGGTGCTGTGCCGCCAGCCGGCGCAGCCGCTCCGCCTCGGACGGCAGGGACACCGAGGGCAGAACCCCCTCGGGCAGCGGCCCGTGGACCTCGGCGTCGATGCCGAGGGAGGCCAGGTCGGCGGCGCGGACCAGGGCGGCGGCGCAGTAGCCGTCGCAGTGCGTCATGCTGCCGGCCAGCCCGGCCGGCCAGCCCGGGGCGCCGCGCTCCCCGGGCAGGATCGGCTGCGGCGGCACACCGAGCTTCTCCATGGCGCGGCGGGCGCAGGAGCGTACGACGGCGAACTCCCGCCGGCGCTTGGCGACCGCCCGCGCCACGAGCGCCGCCTCCTCGGGGTACAGCGGGGTGTCGGCGCCGTCCTGGCCGTAGGCCTCGACGGTGACCACGCTCGCGGGCAGCAGTTCCTCGATCACCTGTCCTCGCCCTCCCTCGGCAGGATGCGGCGCAGCCGCCCCGGGTCCCCGGACCGCTTGCGCCACTCGCGGGGGTAACCCACCGACACCTCCTCGAAGCGCACGCCCTCGTGCCAGGTGGTGCGGGGGATGTGCAGATGGCCGTAGACCATGGTGTGGACGCGGAACCTGCGATGCCAGTCGGCGGTCAGGTCGGTGCCGCACCACATGGCGAACTCGGGGTGCCACAGGACGTCCATCGGATGCCGGTGCAGCGGATAGTGGTTGACGGGGATCACGGGCAGGTCGCCGGGCAGCTCGGCGAGTCTGCGTTCGGTCTCGGCGACCCTGGCCCGGCACCAGGCCTCCCGGCTCGGGTACGGGTCGGGGTGCAGCAGATACTCGTCGGAGCACACGATCCCCGTGCCGTGGGCGTACTCCAGGCCCTGCTCCTTGGTCGTGCACCCGGCCGGCAGGAACGAATAGTCGTACAGCAGGAACAGCGGGGCGACGGCGACGGGGCCGCCGGGGCCGTCCCAGACGGGGTAGGGGTCCTCGGGTGTCGTCACGCCGAGTTCCCGGCACAGCTCGACCAGGTACTCGTATCGGGCGACGCCCCGCAGGGTGACGGCGTCGCTCGGATGGGTCCACAGCTCGTGGTTCCCGGGCACCCAGACGACCTTGCGGAAGCGGCCCGCGAGCGTCTCGAGGGTCCAGCGGATGTCGGCCACGGTCTCCGCGACGTCACCGGCGACGAGCAGCCAGTCGTTCTCCGTCACGGGCGCCATGCGTTCGACCAGGGCGCGGTTCTCGGGGTAGCCGATGTGCAGATCGCTGATGGCCAGCAGCTGTCCGGCACCGCCGGCCGTCGATGTCACCCTTCGCCCCCTCCGCACACACGAACGCCACCAAGAGATCACATCTCGGCGTTCGGGGACAAGACCGGCCGGGCCGCCGCGACGGGAGGAATCCTTCACACGCGCGTTGCACGAGAGTGCCCGCCGAAGCCGTATGATCGGCCGCAACACCACCGCTGAGAACTCCCTTTCACAGGGGCGGTTTGGTGTACCCACATTCTTTCTGCCCGGGCACGGGCTGCTCAGCCCTGCCCGCGAACCGTGAAAGGCGGCCTGCATGGTCTCTCGCGTACGCGTCTGGCTCAACCGCACGTACGCGGAGAACGTGTTCTTCATGGATCAGCTGCGGAGAAATCCCAGCGACCGGGCCGTCGAGATCCATGCCACCCACGGCGACCCCGACTCCCCCGTGCTGGCCGCCGCCGACACCGCCGAGCTGGAGCCCGAGGGCCTGTCCCCGGCGGGGTACGTCGAGTACGCGCTGGCCCAGTGCGCGCGGCGCGGCATCGATGTGTTCGTGCCCCGGCTGCACCAGTCGGCGGTCGTGGCGCACCGCGCCGAGTTCGAGGCGGCCGGTACGGCGGTGCTGGCGCCGCCGCCCGAGGCGGTGGCCGTCTTCCACGACAAGGTGATCGCCTACGAGGCGGTCCAGGCGATCGGCGTGCCGGTGCCGCCGTGGTACCGCGTCCGCTCGGACGGTGAACTGATCGCCGCCGTGGAGGAGTTGGAGGCCGGCGGACACAAGGCCTGCTTCAAGCCGGCGTCCGGGGCGGGCGGGGTGGGCTTCCGGGTGATCACCCGTTCGCCCTTCTCGCTGTCGCAACTCGACGGGTTCCCCAGCCCGTACGTGCCGCTCGATCTGGTGCTGGAGGCGCTGCGGCAGGCCGAGGAGCCGGTGGACTGGCTGGTGATGCCGCGTCTGGAGCAGCCCGAGGTGTCGGTGGACTGTCTGACCGGTCCGGACAACCGGGTCCGGATGGCCGTGGGCCGTACCAAGAACGGCCGCCGCCGGGGCTTCACGCTGCACGAGCAGTGGCTGGACCCGGCCCGGCGGCTCGCGGAGGCCTTCGGTCTGCACTACCTGTCCAACATCCAGTTCCGGATGTTCGGCGACCGGCCGGTCCTCATGGACGTCAACACCCGCCCGGCCGGCGGCCTGCACCAGCTGTCGCTGTGCGGGATCAACGCCCCTTGGGCGGCGGTGCAGTTGGCGCTCGGCGAGGACCCGGGCGAGGTGGTTCCGCCGTTCCTGGGCCAGGACTACGCGGTGGTGTCGGGGCCGCGCCCGCTGCGTCCGGTGACGCTGCCGCAGCAGCGGGCGGAGGCGGCCGAGCCGCTGCCGGTGCCGGTCGACTCCGTCGGGACGGCCCCGCAGGCCCCGCAGACCCAGCAAGCCCCGCAGGCCCCGCAGGCCTCGGTGGAGGCCCTGCCCCTCTAGGTCCCGCTAGGTCCCGTACCCCCACGCCTGGGCCAGTTCCTTCAGGCGTGGGGGCAGTTCCACGTCCGGGTCGGCGGTGCGGGCCGTCTGGATGCGGCCGGACTTGATGGTGCTGGACCAGTCGCCGAGCTGGGGGCGGAAGGTGCCGTGGTCCTTGCTGCCGTAGTCGAGCATGCCGGGCTCCCAGGGCACACCGAGGTGGTCGCAGATGCCGCGGGTGACCTTCTCCGGCTCGGCGGTGAGGTCCTCGTACGTGATCACGTGCGGGTCGAGGTTCCGGCGGGCCTCCTCCAGCTTCTCGCTGTATTCGAGGACCTCGGCGCGGACGGCCTCGTGGTCGGGGTCGGTGCGGCGGCTGGTGAGGGAGGCGACGACCGCGCCGGGGTGGCGGAGCAGCAGGATGTAGCGGGCGTTCGGCCAGCATCGGCGCAGCCTGGGCCAGATGAGGGTGTTCGGCGGGGTCTTGTCGACGATGACGTCCTTGCCGCTGCGGGTGAGTTCGAGGTGCAGCACCCGGTCCCACAGCACGTGTTCCAGCTCGTCCTTGTCGAGGTGGAGCGCCCGCATGGCGTCCGCGGTGAAGTCGCGGGAGAGGCTGACGTGCACGGTGCGCAGATGCATCTCGTGCGGGGCCCGGATGCGGCTGTGGCTGTTGAGCAGGACCCGCAACAGGGTCGAGCCGGAGCGCACCGACGACAGCACGAAGACAGGCGAGTCCACCAGCCGGGGAGCGGTCGGGGCGGTGTAGGTGTCGGCGTCCGGGCGGGGGCCGGGGATGGCTTCGAGGTTCCGGCGCGGTGGACTGACCGCCTCTATCACCAGCCTTCCGCGACGCTTGAGTCCCTTGCCGAGGGCGGACATGCGCGGGTCTCGCACGGTGACACCTTTCTTTCGCTGTGCGCACCGATCCCAGGGGGACCGGGCGAACCGCAGGTGTCGCAGAGACGAACCGGCCTGCTCACGGGCGTCCACATACCGCCCGTGAGCAGGCCTTTCTCCGCATTCTTAAACTTTCGTCAGAACCGGCCGGCGCCCCGGTACAGCTCCAGTTCCCCTTCGAGTTCGACGGCCAGCACCGTTGCGTACGGGTCGAGGTCCGCCGCGGCGGGGGGTTCGATCCAGAGGACGCCCGGCGTCTCGTGCAGGCCGCCGGTGACGCGGTGGGACAGTTCCGTGCCGCTGCCGAGGACCGTCACCCGGCGCACCGCGCTGAGCAGGCCCCGGACGTTGATCTCGGCGCGTGGGGCGTCGAACAGGGTCAGATAGAGGGTGCGGCGGTCCTGGGAGAGGGTGCTCGGGCCGTAGTGGTGACCCGGCGGGAGTCCCCGGACGGTGCCGTACACCGCTTCCGCGTGCCGGGCGATCCAGGTGCCGAGTCCTTCCAGCCGCTCCGCCTGCTCGGCCGGGATGGTGCCGTCCTCGCGCGGGCCGACGCTGAGGAGCAGATTGCCTCCGCCGCCGATGGTCTCGGTGAAGTAGCGGATCAGCTGATCGACCGACTTGTGGTTGTGGTCGTGGTGCTGATGGCCCCAGGAGTCGTTGATCGTGAGGCACAGCTCCCAGGGGCCCTCCGGCGGGATGACGGGGGCGCCCTGTTCGGGGGTGGCGTAGTCGCCCTCGCTCAGCATGCGGGCGTTGAAGACGACGTCCGGGACCTCGGAGCGGATGAGGGCGGCGAGTTCGGGGATGCGCCACTGCTCCTCGCTGCGGTCCCACTCGCCGTCGAACCACAGCAGGTCGGGCCGGTAGCGGGACACCAGCTCCCGCAGCTGGCCGTCCCGGTAGGCGAGGAAGCGTTCCCAGGCGGCCGGGTCCTCGAACTCGACGGCGACCTCGGAGTAGCGGTTGTCCTCCAGCTCCGGCGGGCGGCCGGGCTTGCGGGTGGAGGCGTAGTCGGGGTGGCTCCAGTCCGAGTGCGAGTAGTAGAGGCCGACCTTGAGGCCCTGCTCGCGCAGGGCGTCGGCGTAGCCGGCGATCAGATCGCGGCCCACGTTGAGGTCGCCGTGGGCGCTGTCCCAGAGGGCGACTCCGTCGTGGTGGCGGCTGGTCAGCACGGCGTACCGGGCGCCGGCCCGCGCGAAGAGCTGTGCCCAGTCGCGCGGGTCGTAGCGGGAGGCCGTGAAGCGGTCGAACTGGGACATGTACCGGTCGTAGGGGACGATGTCGTCGTAGAACGACCAGGACTCCTGCACGCCGTCGACGGCGTAGATGCCCCAGTGGATGAAGATCCCAAGCTTGGCGTCGCTGAACCAGGGTTGTACGGCCATGGGTCAGCCCCTGCGCAGACGCAGGGTGAGGATCTGGAAGGGCCGCAGGGTGACGGGGACACCGGCGTCGGTGATATCCGCTTCCTCGGTCGGCCGCTCCAGCAAATCGGTGATCTGCGCGCCGGCGAGCGGGAAGCCGGTGCGCAGGACGCCCTCGGCGCGGCCGCCGCGCGACTCGTAGAGCCGTACGACGACATCGCCCGAGGTGTCGTCGGCGAGCTTGACCGCCTCCACGGTCACTCCCTCGCCCTCGACGGAGACGACCGCTTCGGGGGCGCCCGCCGCCTCGGCCACGCGGAGCGGCAGGTTGAGGGCGTAGCCCTCGGCGACGGCGTCCTCGATGCTCGCGCCGGGCAGCAGCGCGTAGGTGAAGCGGTGGCGGCCCTGGTCGGCCTCGGGGTCCGGGATGCGCGGGGCGCGCACCAGGCTGAGGCGGACGGTGGTCGTGGTGCCGCCGTCCTCGCGGACCGTGCGGGAGACGTCGTGGCCGTAGGTCGAGTCGTTGATGACCGCGACGCCGTAGCCGGGTTCGCCGAGGTGCACCCAGCGGTGGCCGGAGACCTCGAAGCGGGCCGCCTCCCAGCTGGTGTTGGTGTGGGTGGGCCGCTGGATGTGGCCGAACTGGATCTCGGCGGAGGAGTGCGGGGCGCGGATGTCGACCGGGAAGGCCGCCTTGAGGATCTTCTCGGTCTCGTGCCAGTCGATGTCCGTCTCGATGTCGATGCGGGGACTGCCGGCGCGGACGGTGATCGTCTGGGTGATCGTGGAGCCCTTGCCGAAGGTCCGCTCGACGCGGACGGCGCCGATCAGCGGGTCCTGCTCGACGACCGTGACGGACGAGGCGTCGAGGAGGTCCGTGTAGCGGTTCCGGTAGTGCTTGTCGATGTCCCAGGCGTCCCAGTAGTTGGGCAGGTCGGTGTGCAGGCGCAGCAGGTTGCCCGCGTCGGCCAGGACCTCGCGGTTCGCGCGCAGGTCCCGCACGGACGACAGGGTGCCGTCCTCGGCGATCTCCACGCGGACCAGCCCGTTGTCGAGCACCCGGCCGTTCACGGTCACGGGCTGCGCGGGGCGGGCGTCGGCGAGGGGCGCGGAGCCGCCGGCGGGGACCTCCACGTAGACCGGTGCGCCGTCGGCGGTGCGGATCACCTCGGCGCGGGCGTAGGGGCTGGTGTTGAAGGCGCGGGTCCCGCCGGCGCCGAGCGCGGCCACCGCCTCGGCGGTCAGCGTGTGCAGTTCACCGGCGACTCGGGCGTACTCGGCCTCGGCCTCGCGGTGCACCCAGGCGATGGAGGAGCCGGGCAGGATGTCGTGGAACTGGTGCAGCAGCACCGTCTTCCAGAGCCGGTCCAGCTTCTCGTACGGGTAGGAGTACCCGGGCGCGTGGAGCGCGGCGGTCGTCGCCCACAGCTCTGCCTCGCGCAGGAGGTGCTCGGAGCGGCGGTTGCCCTGCTTGGTGCGGGCCTGGGAGGTGTAGGTGGCGCGGTGCAGCTCCAGGTAGAGCTCGCCGACCCAGACGGGCGCGTCCGGGTACTCCTCGCGGGCCTTGGCGAAGAACGCGTCGGGGTGTTCGACGACGACCTTGGCGGAGCCCTCCAGGTCCGCCAGCCGGCGGGCGCGTTCCATGATCTCGCGGGTGGGGCCGCCACCGCCGTCGCCCCAGCCGAAGGGGGCCAGGGAGCGGGAGGCGCCGCCCTTCTCCGAGTAGTTGCGGACCGCGCGGGACATCTCCTCGCCGCTGAAGCGGGCGTTGTAGGTGTCGACCGGCGGGAAGTGGGTGAAGATGCGGGTGCCGTCGATGCCCTCCCACCAGAAGGTGTGGTGGGGGAACTTGTTGGTCTGGTTCCAGGAGATCTTCTGGGTGAGGAACCACTCGTTCCCGGCGAGCTTGGCGATCTGCGGGTAGGCCGCGTTGTAGCCGAAGGAGTCCGGCAGCCAGACGCCCTTGGTCTCGATGCCGAAGTGGTCCATGAAGAACCGCTTGCCGTGGATGAACTGGCGGGCGACGGCCTCGCCGCCGGGCAGGTTGCCGTCAGACTCGACCCACATGCCGCCGACCGGCGCCCACTGGCCCTTCTTGACCGACTCCTGGATGCGGGCCCACACCTTGGGGTAGTTGTCGCGCACCCATTCGTACTGCTGGGCCTGGGAGCAGGCGAAGATGAAGTCGTCGTACTCGTCGGCCAGGGACGTGACGTTGGAGAACGTGCGGGACGTCTTGCGCTTGGTCTCGCGGATCGGCCAGAGCCAGGCGGAGTCGATGTGGGCGTGGCCGACGCCGGAGACGGTGTGCGCGCTGGCGTGCGCGGGGCGGGCGAGGGCCGGCTTCAGCGCCTCGCGGACGGCGGAGGCGGAGCCGGAGACGTCGTCCAGGTCGAGCAGGTCCATCGCCCGGTCGAGCGCGTGGGCGATCTCGTGCCGGCGGGGGTCGTGCTCGCCCAGCTCCAGCATCAGCTCGCGCAGCACCTGGACGTCGAGGTCGAGGTGCCAGACCTCCTCGTCGAGGATCGCGATGTCGGCGCTGCGGAAGGTGTAGAGGGGCTTGTCGCCCGCGGTCAGCTTGTCCCCGAGCGGGGTGACCTTCGAGAAGTTGTCCGCGAGGATGTCCGGGTTGGAGGCGGCCTCGACCAGGTAGTCGATCGTCTCCCCGCCCGTCGCCGGGTCGGCGATCGCCACGTACTGGTTGAGCGGGTTGACAGCCTTCAGCGGGGTGCCGTCGGTGAGGTGCACGAGGGCCTCGGCCTGGTTGCCGGGCCAGTCGCCCACGAAGCCGAGGTCGATGACGGCCTCGACCCGCCGGCCGGCCCACTCGGCGGGGACCTGCCCGCGCATGCGGAACCAGGTGGTGCCCCAGGGCGGGCCCCACGGGGTGCCCATGGCGAACGGCTCGTACGAGGCGGCGGCGGCCTCCTCGAAGGAGACCGGCTCCCCCGGTGCCTGCCAGGCCTCCACCTCGAAGGGGACGGTGGCCGCGTAGATCGCGGTCTTGATGCGCTGGTCGTGGAGGCGCTGGACGCGCTCTTCGATCCGGCGGCTTTCGTCATGCATGAGATGTCTCCAGGAAGCGGAACGAGCGAGCAGGCGGGAAGCGGTGGGGGAAAGCGCTTACCGGACGGCGTTCACCTAAGGTACGCCAGCCCGGGATGGACCTCGGTGTAGCCCTCGACCAGCCGGCGGGCCACATTGACGGAGTCGACGAGCGGGTGCAGCGCGAAGGCCTTCACCGCCGTCGCCCGGGAGCCGGAGTCGGCGGCGGACAGCACCTCGCGCTCGACGGCCTTGACCGCGCAGACCAGTCCGGTGGCGTGGTCGGGGAGCGGCTCGACGGTGACGGGGTGGGCGCCGTTGGCGTCGACGAGGCAGGGGACCTCGATGACGGCGTCGGTGTCCAGGACCGACAGGGTGCGCCGGTTGCGGACGTTGAGGATCAGGGTGGTGCGCTCGTCCCGGGCGATGGCCCGCATCAGGGCGAGGGCGACCTTCTCGTAGCCGCCCGACAGATCGTCCTCGTCGCGTTCGCCGGCGCCCGCCGTCTCGCGGTTCTCGGCCATGTAGGTGGCCTCGCGTTCGGCGCGGGTGTCGTCCCAGACCTTGAGGGCGGGGGCGTCCGGGTTCCGCATCTCGGCGTAGAAGCGGGCCTGCTGGTCGTGCAGGAAGGCGCCGCGGGTCTTCTCGGCCTGCTGGTAGGCCCGTACGGCCTCACGGTTGAAGTAGTAGTAGTGCAGATATTCGTTGGGGATCGCGCCGAGGGAGCGCAGCCAGTCGGTGCCGAAGAGCTTGCCCTCCTCGAAGGAGCCGAGCAGGTCGGGGTCGGCGAGCAGCCGCGGGAGTTCGTCGCGGCCGGCGATGTGCAGGCCGCGCACCCAGCCGAGGTGGTTGAGACCGACGTAGTCGATCCAGGCTTCCCTGGGGTTCCCGCCGAGCACGCGGGCGATGCGGCGGCCGAGGCCCACGGGTGAGTCGCAGATGCCGATGACGCGGTCGCCGAGGTGGCGGGACATGGCCTCGGTGACCAGGCCGGCCGGGTTGGTGAAGTTGATGACCCAGGCCTCGGGCGCGAGCCGGGCCACCCGCCGGGCGATGTCGACGGCGACCGGGACCGTGCGCAGGCCGTAGGCGATGCCGCCCGCACCGACCGTCTCCTGGCCGAGGACGCCCTCGGCCAGGGCCACCCGCTCGTCGTTCGCGCGGCCCTCCAGGCCGCCGACGCGGATCGCGGAGAACACGAAGTCGGCGCCGCGCAGGGCCTCGTCGAGGTCGGTGGTGGCGCTCACCTCGGGCGCGTCGGGGACACCGGCCGCCTGCTCGGCGAGGACCCGGGTCACCGCCGACAGCCGTCCGGCGTCCAGATCGTGCAGGACGACGTGGGTCACCCGGCCCTCGGCGTGGTCCTGGAGGAGCGCCCCGTACACCAGCGGCACGCGGAATCCTCCGCCGCCCAGAATCGTCAGTTTCACGTCTGCACCTTTCCCGCCACGACGACCTCGACGCCCGCCTCCTGCAAGGAGGCCCGCGTCGCCGTGTCGACCGGCGCGTTCGTCACCACCACGTCCAGGTCCTCAGGACCGCAGACCTTCGCCATCCCGTGTCCGGGGAACTTCGCCGTGTCGGCGAGCAGGGCGACCTTCTCACTGGCCTTGATCATGGCCCGCTTGACCGGCACCTCCACGACCGTGGTGTCCATGACCTGTCCGCCGGGCCGTACACCGCTGGTGCCGAGGAAGAGCCAGTCGGCGTGGAGCTGGCGCAGGTTGTCCTCGGTGAGGAAGCCGACCAGGGAGCGGTACTCGCGGCGGACCATACCGCCGAGCAGGACCAGTTCGATGCCCTCGTCGTCGGCGAGTTCCTCGTAGACCACCAGGTTGCTGGTGATCACGGTGAGCCGGCGGCCGTGCAGCTGCCGGGCCAGGCGGTAGGCGGTCGTCCCGATGTCCAGCAGGACCGACTGGCCGTCCTCGATGAGCGCCGCGGCGCGCTCCGCTATGGCGTCCTTCTCGGAGACGCGCACCTCGGCGACCTCGGCGAAGGGCTGGTCGCCCTCCTCGACGACGGCGCCGCCGTGGACGCGGGTGAGAAGACCGTCTTCTTCCAGTTTGACCAGGTCACGCCTGATAGTGGCGGGGCTCACACCCAGCCGCTCGGAGAGGTCGGTCACAGCCGCGGGGCCTCCTGAGCGAAGGGCCCGCAGGATGAGTTGGTGTCGTCGTTCTGCCAGCACGGCCGGAACACTACTCGTCATCTTCAATCATTTCCATGCTCAGTTCTGCTCGGGTATTGACCAATCTCTCGGAGCAGCGCACGATTCCGGTCACGGAAATGAAGAGTTTTGACGATCTCTGTCGAACTCGAGCGAGAGGACACATCCGTGGACGACGACCGGCCCGATGTGCTGCTGACCGGGCTGCTCTTCTACGACCTCGTCCTCACGGGGCTCGGCAAGCCGCCGACACCCGGCGAGGAGATCTGGACCGAGGGCATGGGCTGCGGCCCGGGCGGCATCGCGAACCTCGCGGTGGCGGCCTCCCGCTTCGGCCTGAAGACCTCCCTGGCCACCGTGTTCGGCGACGACTTCTACGGCGAGCACTGCCGTGACGTCCTGTGCGACCAGGAGGGCGTCGACCTCTCGCTCTCCCGGACGGCGGACGGCTGGCCCACCCCGGTCACCGTCTCCGTCGCCTTCGGCCACGACCGCGCCCTGCTCACCCATGGCCAGGAGCCGCCGTACTCGCAGGACGCGCTGATGGGCGACCCGCCCGGCGCGCGGACCGCCCTGGTGCACCTCGAGGCCGAGCCGCGCGAGTGGCTCGCCAAGGCCGCCGCGAACGGCACGCAGGTCTACGCCGACGTCGGCTGGGACCCCACCCAGGAGTGGCCGACGGCTCTCCTGGAGCAGCTCGCGCTGTGCCACGCCTTCCTCCCGAACGAGACGGAGGCCATGGCCTACACCCGCACCGACAGCGCGGTGGCCGCGCTCGGCACACTGTCCGAGCTGGTGCCGGTCGCCGTGGTCACCCGGGGCGGGGACGGCGCCCTGGCCGTCGACCAGATCACCGGCGAGTACGCGGACGTGCCCGCCCTCGACGTCGACGTGCTCGACGCGACGGGCGCCGGGGACGTCTTCGGCGCCGCCTTCGTCACCGCCTCGCTCGGCGGCTGGCCGCTGGCGGAGCGGCTGCGGTTCGCGGTGCTCGCGGCCGGGCTGTCCGTCGGGCACCACGGCGGAGCCCTCGCGGCCCCCGGCTGGTACGGCGTGCACCGCTGGTGGCACTCCCTGACCGACCCCGAACTGAAGCGGTCGTACGGCTTCCTGGCCGACCGGCTCCCGGTGGACCCCGGGCCGGCTCTCGCGTACGCCCCCCTCACCCCGCCGGCCCCTCACACGTCCGTCGGCCCACGCGCCTCCGAACGGCGGCACTGATCCCCGCACCCCTCTCCACGTCGAACATGAACAACAGGAGTGACCCGTGGACCTTTCCCGCAGACGCTTCCTCCAGGCCGCCGCGTTCACCGCGGCCGCCTCCGGTCTGACCGTGGCATGCGGCAACGGCTCAGGATCGGCCGGCAGCAAGAACGGCAAGAGCCTCACCTTGTGGTACTGGGGAGGCGCGCTCAGCGACAAGGTGGTCGCCGAGGCGAAGACGCACTTCGCCAAGGAGGTGAAGCTGACCGCCGCCTCCATCGGCGGCGACTTCAAGTCGAAGCTCACCACCACCCTCGCCGCGGGCACCTCCGTGCCCGACATCACCGGCATCAAGGGCGAGGACATGGCGTCCTTCCTGCCCAACGCGAACCGCTTCCTCGACCTCAACGACCTGGGCTTCAAGGACATCTCGTCGCAGTACCTGGACTGGAAGACCAAGCTCGCGCGGACCGAGGACGGCAAGCAGATCGGCTTCCCGATCGACATCGGCCCCACCGCGCTGTTCTACCGGGCGGACCTGTTCGACAAGGCCGGGCTGCCCACCGACCCCGACAAGGTCGCGGCCCGGGCGGGGACCTGGGACGACTACTTCGCGCTCGGCACCGAGCTGAAGGAGAAGGTGCCCGGCACCTACCTGGTCAACAACATCGGCTCGGTGTTCAACATGGCGGTCGGGCAGGGCACCGAGCGGTTCATCGACAAGGACAACCGCTTCATCGGCGACCAGGACCACATCCGCAAGGCGTGGACCACCGCGGTCCGCCCCTACACCCTCGGTCTCGACGCCAAGATCAACGACAACAGCTGGAACGCGGCCGTCGGCAAGAGCCTGAGCACCGAACTCGGCGCCGCCTGGCACGCGCTGGACATCGAGCAGGCGGCCCCGAAGACCAAGGGCAAGTGGCGGGTCTGCGCGATGCCCGGCGGGCCGGCCAACCAGGGCGGCTCCTATCTGGCCCTGCCCAAGCAGTGCCGGAACCCCGAAGAGGCATTCAAGATCATCAGCTGGATCCTCAGCCCGGAGAACGACGCCCGCGGCTTCGCCGACGCCGCGATCTTCCCGGCCGCGCCGGCGGCGTACGCCATGCCGGCCATGACGGGCGGCGACCCCTTCTTCGGCGGGCAGAAGATCATCGAGGTGTTCGGCCCGGCCGCCAAGTCCATACCGGCCAGCTACGAGGCACCCGCGGACGCCGCCGTCATGGCCCCCTTCATGACCGAGCTGACCAGCATCGAGTCCAAGGGCAAGAAGCCCGACGACGCCTGGCACGACGCTGTCAGCCAGGCCAAGCAGATCGCCCGCCGCCAGGGGGTGAGCTGAGCGATGGCCTCACCTCCGGTCACCGGTCCCGCCGCGGTGCCCCGGCGCCACGGCGGGCCGGGCCCGGCCCGCTTCCGCCCCCGGCGCACCCCGCCGACGGGCGCCGCAGCGCCGAGACGTCGCGGTGTGCTGTCCTACTGGCGGCAGTACCTGGCGATCTCGCCCTTCTTCCTGATCTTCGGCATCTTCTCGTTCGTCCCGGTCTTCTACTCGCTGTACCTGGCCTTCCAGCGCTGGGACGGCATGGGCACCATCCAGTTCGTCGGCCTGCAGCAGTTCCGTTTCCTCTGGGACGACCCGGTCTTCTGGATGTCGATCCGCAACACCCTGGTGATCTGGGTCCTGTCCACCGTCCCCACGCTGTTCGGCGCCTTGGTGCTGGCGACGCTGCTGCACTCGGTGCGGCGCTTCAAGGGCTTCTACCGCATCGCCCTCTACATACCGAACGTCACCTCGATCGTCGCCGTGTCGATCTTCTTCGGCGCGGTGTTCAGCAACAACTTCGGCCTGGTCAACGCCATTCTGGGCACGGTCGGGATCTCACCCGTGCCGTGGCTGAGCAATCCGTGGCTGATCAAGCTGGTCATCGCGCTGCTGATGACCTGGATGTGGACCGGCTACAACATGATCATCTATCTGGCCGGCCTCCAGGCCATCCCCACCCAGATCTACGAGGCGGCCAAGCTGGACGGCGCCGGTCCGATCCGCACGTTCTTCCAGATCACCATGCCGATCATGCGGCCCATCATCCTGTTCACCGTCATCATCTCGACCATCAACGGCCTGCAGAGCTTCAGCGAACCCCAGGTCCTGTTCGGCAGCAACGCCGCCAACCCGAACCTCGGCGGTCCCGGCCAGGCGGGCCTGACCACGCTGCTGTACTTCTACCAATCCGCCTTCGTCAACAACGACTACGGCTACGGCGCGGCCATCGTATGGGCCTTCTTCGTACTGATCATGGTGCTGGTCGTCATCAACTGGCGCGTCGTGCAGCGCGGGAGGAAGTCATGACCGCAGTGGTCAAGAGGCGGTCACGGCGCCCCAAGGGCCTCACCGCGCACATCGTCCTCGCCCTTGCCGTGCTGATCTCGATCTTCCCGTTCGTGTGGACGATCGTCATGGCGACGAACACCACCGAGGACATCTACAAGAGCCCGCCGAAGCTGACCTTCGGCTCCCATCTGCTGGAGAACATCCGGCATGTGCTCGACACCATCGACTTCTTCGGGTCGATGCTGAACACGCTCCTCGTCGCCTCCGTGACCACCGTCCTGGTCCTGTTCGTGGACTCCCTGGCCGCGTTCGCCTTCGCCAAGTTCGACTTCCCCGGGCGCAAGGTGCTGTTCGCGATGCTGGTGGGGTTCATGATGCTGCCGCTTCAGCTGGCCGTCCTGCCGCAGTTCATCCTGATGTCGGACATCGGCTGGGTCGGCACGCTCAAGGCGCTGGCCCTGCCCGCCCTCGCCAACGCCTTCGGCATCTTCTGGCTGCGCCAGTACATCGAGAACGGGGTGCCGGACGAACTCCTCGACGCCGCGCGGATCGACGGGGCGGGGTTCTTCCGGCAGTACTGGAACATCGTGCTGCCGATGATCAAGCCCGCGCTGTCCTTCCTGGCCATCTACGCCTTCGTCGGTGCCTGGAACGACTACATCTGGCCGCTCGTCGTGCTCACCGACCCGGGCCATCTCACGCTGCAGGTGGTGCTCGCCCAGCTCCACGTCGGCCACACCACCGACTACAGCATGGTCATGGCCGGTGTGCTCATGGCGTCCCTTCCGCTGGTCATCGTCTTCACCCTGTTCGCCCGCGGGTTCATCGCGGGCGCCACGGAGGGAGCGGTCCAGGGGAGTTGACGCGCCCCAAGGGGCGCGGGGCTGTGTCTATATACGGCTCCGCCGCGTGGGCGCGACCAGCCACAGCGGACGCGCAGCCGAGAACCGGCAGCCGGTCCCGAGCTCTCAGGACAAAAGAGAGGCACCCAGTGACGGACGTCAGCTCCGAGGCCCCACGCACCAAGGTCCTCGTCGTCGGCATGGACGGACTGCGCTACGACCGGCTGGCCCGCTCCGCGTCCGCGGCACCCGTGCTGCACGCCCTGATGGCCGCGGGCGCCGTCGGCACCAGCCTGCTGCCGTACGGCGAGGCGGACGGCCAGGCCGAGGACGGGCCGTCGACCAGCATGGCCTACACCGACTCCGGGCCCGGCTGGTCGAGCGTGCTGACCGGGGTGTGGCCCGACCGTCACGGCGTGACCGGCAACGACTTCACCGGCGCCGACTACACCCGGTACCCCGACTTCCTCAGCCGCGCCGTGGCGGCCCGGCCGGGTCTGCGCACCGCGGCCGCGGTGTCCTGGCCGGAGCTGGTCCGGCGCGGAGTCCTCGGCCCCGCGATCGGCCGGCGGGTCCACTACGACGGCGAAACCGACGGCTACGCGAGCGCGGACCGCCGCGTAGCCGACACCGCGGCGGGCTGGCTCACCCAGGACGACCCGGACGTGGTGTTCGTGTACTTCGGCGCCACCGACGAGGCGGGCCACGCCACGGGCCCCCTCTCCCCCGCCTACGCTCACGCGCTCCTCGCCCAGGACGCGCACCTCGGACGGCTGCTGGAGGCGATCGACGCCCGGCGCTCGGACCCGGCACGCGCCGAGGAGCGCTGGACCGTGCTGGTGACCACGGACCACGGTCATCTCGACTCCGGCGGCCACGGCGGTGACACGCGTGCCGAGCGGGAGGTCTTCGTCGTCCTCGCCGAGCCCGGCGGGCCCGGAGGCGTCCGGCTCGACTCGCCCCGCCTCGTCGACATCGCCCCCACGGTCCTGGACCGTCTCGGCATCCCCGCCGACCCCGCCCGGGGCCTGGCGGGCCGTGTTCTGCCCCGCCCCACCGCACCGAATCCGGAATGGTCATGACCGACGCATCTCTCGATCCCCTGCTCGCCCTGCGCCCCTGGGAGGCGCCCGAGGTCACCTCTTGGCGGCGTCTGCCGATGAACGCCGTCGACCGGCGGGCCGGGGCCGTCTCCCTCGACGGCGACTGGCGCTTCCAATTGCTGCCCGCGCCGGACGCCCCGCTCGGGGAGGTCTGGTCGTCGGCGTACGTGCCCGGCGTGTGGACCATGCAGGGCACGGACGACCTGCCCCGGTACCTGAACATCCGCATGCCGTTCGCCGAGTTCCCGCCCGAGGTGCCCGCGGCCAACCCGACCGGCGTGTACGAGCGGGCGGTGGACGTGCCCGCCGAGTGGGCCGGGCGGCGGATCGTGCTCCAGGTCGGGGCCGCCGAGAGCGTGCTGCTGGTGCATGTGGACGGGCGGCCCGTCGGCATCTCCAAGGACTCCCATCTGGCCGCCGAGTTCGATCTGACGCCGGTGCTGCGCCCCGGGCAGCTGGCCGGCCTGCGGCTGACCGTCGTGAAGTGGTCGGACGCCTCGCACATCGAGGACCAGGACCACTGGTGGCACGGCGGGATCACCCGCTCGGTGCTGCTGTACGCGCGCGACCCGCTGCATCTCGCGGACGTGGCGGTACGGGCCCGGCGGGACGGCGACCTGCGCGTGGACTGCCGGGTGCGGGACACGGACGGGGCGCTGCCCGAAGGCTGGTACGTCAGCGGGGAACTGGACGGGCAGCTGCTCACCCAGGACACGGAGTTCGACCGCGCGAACGCCGAGGACGAGCGCGTCTCCGCCTTCCTCGGCGAGGCCCGGCTGCGCGCGGCCGTACCGGACGTGCGCACCTGGACCGCCGAGACGCCCGAGCTGTACGGGCTGACCGTACGGCTGCACCGCGCCGACGGCACCGTCGCCGACACCTCGCACCACCGGATCGGCTTCCGTGACGTCGAGATCTCCGGCCGGGACCTGCTGGTCAACGGCGAGCGCGTGTTCATCCGGGGCGTCAACCGGCACGACTTCCATCCGCTGACCGGCCGGACGGTGTCGTACGACGACATGCGCGCCGACCTCGTCCTGCTGAAGCGGTTCGGCTTCAACGCGATCCGCACCGCGCACTACCCGAACGACCCGTCCCTGTACGACCTGGCCGACGAGCTGGGTTTCTACGTCGTCGACGAGGCGGACATCGAGTCCCACGACCACGCGCACGAGATCGCCGACGACCCGCGCTATCTGGGCGCCTTCGTCGACCGGGTCGCGCGGATGGTGCTGCGCGACAAGAACCACCCGTCGGTCATCATCTGGTCGCTGGGCAACGAGTCCGACTACGGCGCGGGCCACGACGCGGCGGCGGGCTGGGTCCGCCGGCACGACCCGGCCCGGCGGCCGGTGCAGTACGAGGGCGCCGCCAAGCTCGGCTGGGCCGATCCGGACCTGGCCTCGGACATCGCCTGCCCGATGTACGCGCCGCTGCAGGAGTGCCTGGCGCACGCCATGTCCGGGACCCAGACCAAGCCGCTCATCCAGTGCGAGTACTCGCACGCCATGGGCAACAGCAACGGCACGCTGGCCGACCATTGGGAGGCCATCGAGGCCACCCCGGGTCTTCAGGGCGGGTTCATCTGGGAGTTCTGGGACCACGGCATCCTCCAGCGTGTGAACGACGGCAGACCGGCCGGGCGTGGGGGCGCCGGGCTCTATGACAACGGTGTCGCCGCGCCCGGGCATCGCTGGGCGTACGGCGGCGACTTCGGGGAGAGCGACCACGACGGCGCCTTCATCGCCGACGGGGTGGTCTTCCCCGACCGCACCCCCAAGCCCGTGATGTTCGAGCACCGGGAGATCGCCGCGCCGGTGCGGATCGAGTGCTTCCGGCACGAGGGCATCGTCCTCGGCAACCACCAGCACTTCCGCGGCCTGGACTGGCTGTCCGGCGAGTGGGAGCTGTCCCTCGCCGACGGCGGCACCCTGACCGCACCCGCCGAGCTGCCCGATCTGCGGCCGGGCGAGACGGCCGCCGTACCGCTGCCGTTCGAGCTGCCGGACGACGGCGGCGAGGCCTGGCTGACGCTGCGGGTCACGACGGCCCGGGACGAGGCCTGGGCGCCGCGCGGCACGGTGGTGTGCCTGCCGCAGGTGCGGCTGCGGGCCGCGGAACCGGTGCGGCATACCCCGGTCGCGAACCGCCCGGTCGACGTCGACGAGGACGGGCTGCTGGTCCATCCGCTGCTGGCGGCCGCGCCCACGCTGTCCCTGTGGCGGGCGCCCACCGACAACGACGAACTCGGCGGCATGGCGGGCCGCTGGCGGGACTGGGGGCTGGACGCGCCCACCCGGAAGGTCGTCGCCGTACGGCGTGACCCGGGACGGGTGGCCGTCGTCACCGACCATCTCTGCCCGGGCGGGACCGTCCGGCACGAGCAGGTGTTCACGGCCGTCGAGGGCGGGCTGCTGGTGGAGGAGAGCGCCGAGCTGCCCGAGGCGCTGGACGACGTGGCCCGGGTCGGGTCGGTCTTCGAGACGGCACCCGGGCTGAATCTGCTGGAGTGGTTCGGGCAGGGCCCCTGGGAGTCGTATCCGGACCGGGGCGCGGGCGCGCCCGTCGGCCATCACGGTCTGCCGGTGGACGAGCTGTTCACGCCCTATCTGCGGCCGCAGGAGAGCGGCGGGCGGCACGGCGTACGGCGGTTCACGCTGTCCGCGCCGGACGCCACGGGGCTGTCGGTGCGGCTGGACCGGCCCTGCCAGGTGTCCGTGACCCGCCATCGCGCGGCCGACCTCGCCTCGGCCGCTCATCACGACGAACTGGTGCCGCGTGCCGGGTGCGTGGTGCACATCGACGCGGCGCACCGCGGGCTGGGCACGGCGTCGTGCGGCCCCGACACCTTCGCTTCCTATCTCGTCGCGGCCGGCGTCCATCGCTGGAGCTGGACGCTGCGCGTTCTCTGACACTTCCTCCCTGTCACCCCTTACGGAGCACCCGTGTGCACTTCGCATGACCACGACCCGGGCGAGGCGCCCCAGGCCGGAGCCGGCAGACGCGGTTTCCTTCGCGCCACGGCGCTGCTCGGCGTGACCGCCGGGGCGGTGGCCGCGCTGCCGGCCGTCACCGCCGGGGCGGCGCCGTCGGGCCGGCGTCCCGATCCGCGCAGCCGCCGCTTCACACTCGCCGTGATGCCGGACACCCAGTACCTCTTCGACGGGCCGAGCATCGACAAGGCGCCGGTGGAGGCGTCACTGCGCTATCTGCTGGAGCACGGCAAGGAGGAGAACCTCGTCTTCCTGTCGCATCTCGGGGACCTCACGCAGAACGGCGCGAAGGAGGAGTTCGCGGCGATCGGCGAGGCGTTCGAGCTGCTGGACCGGCGGGGCGTCGGCTACAGCGTCCTCGCCGGCAACCACGATGTGAAGTCCTCGACGACCGACCAGCGCGGGGCGACGCCCTATCTGGACGCCTTCGGTCCGCGGCGCTTCCAGGGGAAGCCGACGTTCGGCGGCGCCTCCCCCGACGGCTACAACACCTTCCACCTGTTCACGGCGGGCGGCCGGGAGTGGCTGGTGCTGGCGCTGGACTGGCGGCTGTCGCCGCAGGGATACGCGTGGGCGAAGGAGGTCCTGGCGAAGCATCCGAAGACGCCGGTGATCCTCACGACGCACGAACTGGTCGTCGAGGACGACTCCCTGTCGGAGTACGGGCAGCAGCTCTGGGACCAGCTCGTCGAGGAGCACGACCAGATCTTCCTCGCCCTGGGCGGCCACTACTGGCCCGCCGCCCGCGCGACGCGGAAGAACGCCGCCGGGCACGACGTCCATCTGCATCTGACGAACTACCAGAACCGCTACTTCGGCGGCGCAGCGATGATCCGCCTCTACCGCTTCGACCTGGACCGGAACGTCATCGACGTGGAGACGGTCTCCCCGTGGATCCTCGGCCGGGCGGGGAAGGGGCTCAACGAGCTGGAGCGGCAGGAGATGGAGCTGAGCGGCGACGCCGACCGGTTCTCCGTCGAGATCGACTTCGAGCAGCGTTTCTCGGGCTTCGCCCCGGTGCCCGCCCGGCCTGCCAGGCCCGCCGCGAAGCTGCTGCTGCCGGGCACGATGGCGTACTGGCGCTTCGAGAAGCCGGTGGACGGCACCGTCCGCGACCTGTCGGGGCGGGGCAACGACCTCTCGCTCGTCACGGTGGGCGGCGGCGCGCTCGGCTGGTCGGCGGACCACCACCCCGACCAGCCGGGCCACGGCAGCCTGGAGTTCCAGGGGTTCAAGTCGCCGCTGAAGGGCGCCTACCTGCGCACGGTCGACGGCGCCCCGCTCAACTCGGCGACTTTCAAGGACGGCTACACCATCGAGGCGTTCTACCGGCTGCCCGCCGACTGGGACCCGGACCACAACGCCTGGTCGGGTCTGGTCTCGCGCACGGGCACGGGCGGCGCCGCCGGCAAGACCGCCGACGACCCGGACGAGCCGCTGGCCACCCTGTCGCTGTCCAACGACCGTGAGCCGCAGTGGGCGATGCGCCCGCTCAACCAGCAGGGCATCGCCACCAACTGGGCCCAGGAGACCCCGCTGGAGACCTGGTGGCACCTCGCGGTCGTCAACGACGGCAGGCACAGCACGCTGTATGTCGAGGGCTGCCCGGTGCTCCGCAACCCCAGGGCGGCCTCCGTCGGCATCACCTCCGTGGGGCTGCCGTGGCTGCTGGGCGGCTACGAGTACGGCGGCAGGATCGACCAGATCTTCCACGGCCGGCTCGGCGACGTCCGGATCGTCGCCCGGGCGCTGCCCGTCACCTCCTTCATGAACCACTGAGATCCCGAAGGGCTTGTCGATCATGACCGAGCAGCAGCTCCCCGCCTGGGCCGATCCGTCCGTCTCCCCCGCCGCCCTCGATGCGCAGGGCGTCTCCCGCCGCGGGCTCCTGCGCCGCGCGGGCCTGTTGGGCACCGCGTTCGCCCTGGGTTCGGCGGCGACCACGCAGACCCCCGCCCTGGCCGCCGGTGAGAGACGGCCGGGCGGCGAGGATCCCCGCCTCGCCTATCTCGTCGGCGACCACCACGTCCACTCCGTGTACAGCCACGACGCCAAGTACACGTTCTCCCAGCTGGCCGCCGCGGGCGCGAAGTACGGCCTGGACTGGATGGTGTTCACCGAGCACTCCAACTTCGGCCACGCCGATTACGGTGCCGCTCTGGAGCACAAGGAGATCCTGAAGGCGCGTGCCGAGAACCCGCGTCAGCTGATCTTCCAGGGCCTGGAGTGGTACATCCCGGCCGCCGAGCACTGCACGGTGTTCACCACGCCCGGACGGCACGAGGTCGATCTGCTCACCCGCTTCGAGCGCGCCTACGACGGCAAGCTGCTCGGCTACGACAAGGGCGGCCCCGCCGACGCGGACACCGCGCGCAACGAGGCCCATGCCGTCAAGGCGCTCAAGTGGCTCTCCCAGCAGCGTCGTTCGGGCCATGTCGACGACATCCTGGTCCTCGCCAACCACCCCCTGCGCCTGGGCATCGACTCCCCGCACGAGATGCGCGCCTGGCGGGACGCCGCGCCCGAGATCATGATCGGCATGGAGGGCGCGCCCGGTGCCCAGGGCGCCGCCATACCCGGCTGGCGGGGTGCCACCTCGATCCGCGGTGAGTACGAGAACAAGCCGTCCGCGCAGTCCTGGCCCGGCTACCCGGCGGAGGCCTATCTGACGTACGGCGGCTTCGACTGGGCGACCGCGACCGTCGGCGGTCTGTGGGACTCGATGCTCGCCGAGGGGCGGCTGTTCTCGGTCACCACCAACTCCGACGCCCACCGGATCGTCTTCGACACCTGGAAGAACGGCGACTGGCCGGCCGGGCAGACCTTCGACAGCACCGGCAAGCTGCCCGACCCGGTGAACACCGACACCCCGCAGCCGGGCAGCGACTTCTGGCCCGGCCAGTTCAGCCGCACCCACGTGGGCGTGACGCGCTACGGCTACGGCGCGGTCATGGCGGGCCTGCGCGCGGGCCGGGTCTGGCTGGACCACGGGCATCTGCTCGACGGACTCGACGTACGGCTGACCCGGGAGCGCGACCGGGGGCGGGGCGTGACGCTCGGCGGGCGGCTGCGCGTGCGCAAGGGCGAGAAGCTCACGCTGCACATCACCGTGACGACCGCCTCGCGGCCCAACCCGCAGGGCATCCTGCCCGAGTTGGCGCATGTGGACGTCATCCGGGGCGCGGTGCGCGGCCCGGTCACCGACCGCGACACCTGGAAGGCCCCGGACACCCGGGTCGTCCGGACGCAGGACGTCTCCGGCCGCAAGGGCACCTACACCCTGCGCGTCCCGCTCACCGCCGGGGACGAGTCCTTCTACGTCCGGCTGCGCGGCAGCGACGGCAAGCGGAACGGCACCGGCTACCTGGGCGCCTCGGTCGACCCGCACGGGCCGGTCCCGCACGCGCCCGGGGACGGTGACCCGTGGGCGGACACGTGGTTCTACGCGAACCCGGTGTTCGTCGACGTCGTGGGGTCCTGACCCCGGGTACCAGCAGGTCACGGAGTGATCCGGCGGAGGTACGGTGGGCCGCGTGACCGGTGAAGAGTCGCTGCGGCCCCAGTCCCTGATGCTGACGTTCCTGGGCGACCAGGTGCTCGGGCGCGACGTGTGCGTGTACTCGGGCAGTGTCATCGACGTGTTCGCCCGGGCCGGGATCGGCGAGCAGGCGACCCGCTCGACGCTGACCCGCATGGTGGGCCGTGACCTGCTGCGCCGCCAGCGTGAGGGCCGCCGGATGTACTTCGGGCTGACCGAGCGCTCGGCGGCGGTGCTGCGCGACGGCGAGCGGCGCATCTGGCAGACCGGCGCCGTCAACCGGCACTGGGACGGCACCTGGACCCTGCTCGGCTTCTCCCTGCCCGAGTCCTGGCAGCGCCAGCGCCACGACCTGCGCTCCCAGCTGACCTGGAGCGGCTTCGGGCCGCTGTTCAACGGCCTGTGGATCGCCCCGGGCGAGGTCGACGTGTCGGCGCTGGTCGCCGAGCTGGGCCTGTCCGCCCATGTGAAGGTCTTCCGGGCCCACGCGGACACCGGCATGGACATCGGCCAGATGATCGAGGAGACCTGGGAGCTGTCCGACCTGGCCGGGCTCTACGAGGGGTTCGTCCGGCGCTGGCAGCCCTGGGAGGACGACCTGCCCGACGCCGACGACGCCCTGGTCCTCCGACTGCGGCTCCAGACCGAGTGGCTGCGCATCGTCCGGCGCGACCCGCGCCTGCCCGTCAGGCACCTTCCGGACGACTGGCCGGCGGACCAGGCCGAGAAGACGTTCCGGTCCGTGCACGACCGGCTGTCACCGCTCGCGCGTGACGCCTCGGAACGCCTGCTCGACCTGGTGCCGGCGCGGCCTCAGGCGTAGAACCGCGACAGGCTCTGCAGCACCGCCGCCGGCTTGGCGCCGCCCTCGATCTCGATGGCGCCCTCGACGGTGATCTGTACGCCGCCGGGCACCTCCTCGACCTCGGCGAGCCCGGCCGTCAGCCGGATGCGGGAGCCGACCTTCACGGGTGAGGGGAAACGCACCTTGTTGAGGCCGTAGTTGACCTTCGTCGTCACGCCCTGGACGTCCAGCAGCTCGGTGAAGAGCGGGATGAAGAGCGAGAGCGTGAGGTAACCGTGGGCGATGGGAGCGCCGAAGGGGCCCTCCTTGGCCTTCTCGGGGTCGACGTGGATCCACTGGTGGTCACCGGTGGCGTCGGCGAAGGTGTCGACCCGCTCCTGTGTGACCTCGATCCACTCGCTGGTGCCGAGGTCGCTGCCCGCGAGCTTCTTCAGTTCGTCGAGGCCGTTGACGGTGATGCTCATTCAGCTGTCCTTCGCTAGGAGTCGGTGCCGTAGCGCTTGCGCACACGGGATTTCAGGAGCTTTCCGGAGGCGGTGCGCGGGAGTGCGTCCGCGACGACGACCGACTTCGGGATCTTGTACTTGGCGAGATGTCCCGCGAGCGAGGCGAGCACCTCGTCGGGGTCGAGCGCGGCGCCCTCGCGGGGGACGACGACCGCGCGCGGCACCTCGCCCCACTTGTCGTCCGCGACGCCGATGACCGCGCACTCGACGATGTCCGGGTGGGCGAGGAGCCGGTCCTCGATCTCGGCGGGGTAGATGTTCTCCCCACCGGAGATGATCATGTCCTTGATGCGGTCGACGATGTGGACGTAGCCGTCCTCGTCGACCTGGGCCGCGTCGCCGCTGCGGAACCAGCCGTCCGCGAAGGACGCGGCCGTCTCCTCGGGCAGCCCCCAGTAGCCGGGCATGACGTGCGGTCCGCGCACCACGACCTCCCCGACCTCGCCGACGTCGACCGGCGCGAGGTCGGGCCGTACGACGCGTACGTCGCTGAAGAAGTGCGGCACGCCCGCCGAACCCGCCTTGCTGACGGCATGCTCGGCGTCGAGGAACAGCGTGCCGGGCGCCGCCTCGGTCATGCCGTAGCCCTGGAGGAAGGTGAGGCCGCGCTCCTGGTAGGCCGCGATCAGCGGGGTGGGGACCGGGGAGCCGCCGCAGGTCAGGATCCGCAGCGAGGAGAGGTCCGCCCCCGGCCAGCGCGGGTGCCTGGCCACCTGGTCGAACATCGTCGGCACGCCGAACATGAAGGTGATCCGGTGCCGCTCGATCAGATCGAAGGTGGCGTCCGGGTCGAAGGCCTCGACCAGGACGCAGGCGCCGCCCTTCAGCAGGACCGGCAGCGTCAGCATGTTCAGGCCGGCGGTGTGGAACAGCGGGGCGGAGACCAGGGCGCGTTCGTCCGCGATCAGGTCGGTGTCGACGAGGACGTTGACCGCGTTCCAGGTGAGATTGCCATGGGTGAGCATGGCGCCCTTGGGACGGCCGGTCGTGCCCGAGGTGTACATGATGATGCAGGTGTCGTCCGGAGCGACCGGTGTGTCGATGGGCTCCTCGGAGGCCGACGCCAGCGCCTCCTCGTACTCGGCGCCCACCTCGGCGTACGTACGCACATCCGTGCTGCCCGGCAGGCCCGCGACCAGGCCGGAGTGCGAGGGGCCGTAGACGAGGGCCTTGGCGCCGGAGTCGGCGAGCTGGTAGGCGATCTCGGGGCCGGCCAGGCGCGTGTTGAGAGGGACGAAGACCGCGCCGAGCGTGCCGGCCGCGAACAGGGTCTCCAGATAGGAGGGGTGGTTCGGGCCGAGGTAGGCGATGCGGTCGCCGCGCCGGATGCCCCGCTCGCGCAGGGCGTGGGCGAGGCGGGTGGTGCGCCCGTACAGGGCGGCGTAGGTGCGGGTGGTGTCGCCGTGGATCAGGGCGGTGCGGTGCGGGGTCTTGCGGGCCCGGCGTGCGGGCCATGACCCCAGTCCCTCGTTGCGCATGTCACGCCCCTTACGGTTTCGTCAGCCCGAGCAGGCGGGCGGCGTTCTCCTTGAGGATCTTCGGCCGGACCTCTTCCTTGATCGTCAGCTTGTCGAAGTCGGCGAGCCAGCGGTCGGGGGTGAGGACGGGGAAGTCGGAGCCGAAGAGGACCTTGTCCTTCAGCAGGGTGTTCGCGTACTGCACGAGCTGCGGCGGGAAGTACTTGGGCGACCAGCCGGAGAGGTCGATGTGGACGCCCGGCTTGTGCGTGGCGACGGCCAGGGCCTCGTCCTGCCAGGGGAAGGACGGGTGCGCCAGGATGATCTTCAGATGCGGGAAGTCGGCGGCGACGTCGTCCACGTGGAGGGGGTTGGAGTACTTGAGGCGGATGCCGCCCCCGCCGGGCACACCGGCGCCGATGCCGGTCTGGCCGGTGTGGAACAGGGCGATGGTGCCGGTCTCCTCGATGACCTCGAAGAGGTCGTAGGCGACCGAGCGGTCGTTGGGGAAGAAGCCCTGGATGCTGGGGTGGAACTTGAAGCCCTTCACCCCGTACTCCTCGACCAGGCGGCGGGCCTGCTTGACGCCCGCCTTCCCCCGGAAGGGGTCGATGGAGGCGAAGGGGATGAGGACGTCGGCGTTGGCGGCGGCCGCCTCGGCGACCTCCTCGTTGGGGACGGGCGGGGTGCCGGTGGCGGACTCGGCGTCGACCGTGAAGATCACGGCTGCCATCTTCCGCTCGCGGTAGTACGCGGCGGTCTCCTCCAGGGTCGGCTTCCGCTTGCCCTCGACCTTGAAGTAGGCGGAGGAGGCGTCGTGCAGGTCGTCGTCCAGGGAGGAGTGGCCCTTGGAGGACACCTCCGCGTGGGTGTGGACGTCGATCGCGACGAGGTCGTCTGCGTTCATCGAGGGGGCCATCACGCCTCCGGGAACTTCGGCGCCGGGATGCCGACCGACTGGGGTTCGGCACCGACCGAGGTGGGCCAGGCGTCGGCCAGGGCGCCGGGGGTCCAGCCGCCGTCGGCGTACGCCGCCCTGATCTCCTGCGGATGCGACCAGAGTGCCACCTTGTCGCCGCCGATGCCGATGGCCTGGCCGGTCACCCCGCGTGCCGCCTCGGAGGCGAGGAAGGGGACCAGGGCCGCGCAGTCCTCCGGGGTGCCGAAGCCCTCGCCCTTGCGCAGGAAGTCCGGCAGCGGCTCGCCGTCGCGCATGGCCTCGATGTACGGGGCGAAGGCCGGGATGGTCTCGGTCATCGCGGTCGCGGCGACCGGCACGATCGCGTTGACGGTGATGTTGGCGCGGCCCAGCTCCATGGACCAGGTGCGGGCCATCGCGGCGATACCGGCCTTGGCGGCGGCGTAGTTCGTCTGGCCGAAGTTGCCGCGCTGCCCGGCCGGGGAGCCGACCAGGATCAGGGAGCCGCCCTCGCCCTGCTCGCGCATCCGGACGGCGGCGGCGCGGGCGCAGGTGAAGGTGCCCTTGAGGTGGGTGGTGATCACCGCGTCGAAGTCCTCGTCGGTCATCTTCCACAGCACCTTGTCGCGCAGGATGCCCGCGTTGGTGACAAGGACGTCCAGCCGGCCGAACTCCTCGACCGCGCGGTTCACCAGCCGCTCCGCGGCCTCGGAGGTGCCGACCGGGACGACCTCGGCGACGGCCTTGCCGCCCGCTTCGGCGATGGACTTCACGGCCGCCTCGGCCACGGCCTCGTCGACGTCGTTGACCACCACGGAGGCGCCGTGGGCGGCCAGGGCATGGGCGTAGGCGAGGCCGAGGCCCCGGCCGCTACCGGTGACGACGGCGACCTTGCCGGAGAGATCGATGCTGGGCACGGGTGGGTCCCTTCACGAGCTGATGCGGGTGGCGCTGCTTCGAGATCGAAGCTAAGAGCAATAATTGTTGACGTCAATAGTTGTTGATGACCCACGGGTGCGAGATGCTGGGGATCCCAGGAAGCACCGAGCACAGGGAGCCCGTCATCGCACGCCAGAACGTCACCCCGAAGCCCATCGACGCGCACGAGCCGTGGATGCGCGGGCTGCACGCCGACACGGGCTATCTGCTGTACCGCCTGGGCCTGCGCTCCGGGCAGCTCTTCAACGCCTGCCTCCAGGAGTCGGGCGTGCGACTGCGCCACTACGCGGTGCTGCGCTTCCTCGCCACCACCGAGGGCGCCCTCCAGCGCGAGCTGAGCACCCGGCTCGGCTACGACCCGAGCGCGATCGTCGGCCTGGTCGACGACCTGGAGAAGCAGGGCTTCGCCGAGCGCCGCCCCTCCCCCGATGACCGCCGCAGCCGGATCGTCGTCCTGACCGAGAACGGCCGCGCGTTCCTGCGCGACACCGACGAGGCCGGACTGCGGGTGACCAACGAACTGCTGGGCCCGCTGGAGGACGCCGAGCGGGAGACGCTGCACGCGCTGCTGCTGCGGATCGCGGAGGACGGCCTGAACTGATGTTGTGCAAATGATTGACTGCTGCACGATGGATGCATAACTTCACGGGCTATCCGAGACCCGTCCCCAGGGAGCTCCCCGTGCAGCCATCCCCCTCAGCCGACCGAACCACCCCGGATTCAAGGCAGTTGCGCCGTGTGGCCGTCTCCGGCCTGCTCGGCACGACCGTCGAGTTCTACGACTTCCTCGTCTACGGCACGGTCGCCGCGCTCGTCTTCGGCGACCTGTTCTTCCCCCAGGCCGACCCGGCCGTCGGCACCATCGCGGCGTTCGGGACCTTCGCCGCCGGCTATCTCGCCCGCCCGCTCGGCGGCATCGTCTTCGGCCACTTCGGCGACCGGATCGGGCGCAAGTCGATGATGCTGGCGACCATGGTCCTGATGGGCCTGGGCAGCTTCCTCATCGGCCTGCTGCCCACCTACGACGCGATCGGCGTCTGGGCGCCGATCCTGCTCGTCGCGCTGCGCGTCGTGCAGGGCATCGCGATCGGCGGCGAGTGGGGCGGCGCGATGCTGATGGTCGTCGAGCACGCCGAGAAGACGCAGGGCTCCCGGCGCGGCCTGTGGTCCAGCTTCACCCAGCTCGGCGCCCCGCTCGGCTCCGTGCTGTCGGCCGGTGTGGTCACCCTCGTCGCCTCACTGCCCGACGACGACTTCCGCTCCTGGGGCTGGCGGGTGCCGTTCCTGCTGAGCATCGTGCTGCTGGCCGTCGGGCTGTTCGTACGTCTGAAGGTCGCCGAGAGCCCGCTGTTCGCGCAGGCCAGGCGCGAGCCGGTGGACAAGCCGCCGATCGTGGAGGTGCTGCGCCGCCCGAAGCCCGTGCTGCTCGCCGCGTGCGTCGGCATCGGCGCGTTCACCACCCAGTCGCTGCTGACGAGCTTCATGATCTCCTACGCCGTCGGCGAGGGGTACACCCGGCCGCAGGTGCTGACCGCGGTGACCGTCGCCTCCTGCGTGGCCCTCGCCGTCCTGCCCGCCGCGTCCGCGCTGTCGGACCGGGTCGGCCGCCGGCCCGTCGTGCTCGCCGGCGCCCTCGCCTCGGCCGCGCTCGCCTTCCCCGTGCTGGCCCTGGTCGACTCGGGCTCCCCCGGCCTGCTCATCCTCGCGCTCGCCCTCGGTCACGGTGTCGCCCAGTCCACGATGTACGGGCCGCTGGGCGCGCTGCTCACCGAGATGTTCGGCACCCGCGTCCGCTACACCGGCGCCTCCCTCGGCTACCAGGCCGCCACCCTGATCGGCGCCGGATTCTCCCCGCTGATCGCCGGCAGCCTCCTCGCCTCCTACGGGGGTGGCAGCACGCCGGTCTCGCTGCTGCTGTGCGCCGGCGCGGCGATCACCGCCGTCACCGTGTGGCGGCTGCGCGAGACGCACACCGACGCCCTGGACTCCCCCGCCGCCACCCCCACTCTGGAAGGAACCCCTCGTTGAGGATCCGCCTCGCTCTGCTGACCACCTGCCTGTCCCTGGCGACGGCCCTGCCCGCGCAGGCCGCCGGCGCCGACGACAGCCATCTGGAGGGCAAACTCCCCTCCGGCGCCGCGTACATGATGGACGTACCCGCGTCCTGGAACGGCACGGTGCTGCTGTACAGCCATGGCTACTCCCCGGCCGGGGCCCCCAACCCGGCCCAGAACACGCCGCGTCCGGCGGTCCGCGACAAGCTGCTGGCCGAGGGCTACGCCCTGATCGGCTCCTCGTACGCGACGAACGGCTGGGCGATCACCGAGGCGGTGCCCGACCAGCTCGCCACCCTGGACCTGTTCACCGAGAAGTTCGGGGCGGCCCGGCGGACCCTCGCCTGGGGCACCTCCTACGGCGGTTTCGTCACGACCATGCTCGCCGAGCGGCACGCCGACCGCTTCGACGGCTCACTGTCGATGTGCGGGCTGGTGCAGGGCGGCGTCGCCAACTGGAACAGCACCCTGGACCCGGTGTTCGCGCTGCGCACACTGCTCGCCCCGGGCTCGGGCATCCGGCTGGCGGGATTCGCCGACCAGGCGGAGGCGGTCGCCGCCGCCAAGTCGCTCACCACGAAGGTCGACGCCGCCCAGCAGACCCCGCAGGGCCGGGCCCGGATCGCCCTCGCCGCCGCGCTGCACAACATCCCCGGCTACAACGACGCCTCACAGCAGAAGCCGGGCCCCACCGACTGGGGGACCCAGCAGTCCAACCAGTTCACCGCCGTCCGGGGGCTGCTGCAGATGCCCGCCTTCAGCTGGCGGCAGGAGGCGGAGAGCCGGGCGGGCGGCAACCCGTCCTGGAACACCGGCGTCGACTACACCGCCCTGCTCGGCCGGTCCCCGCTGTACAAAGAGGTGACCGAGCTCTACAAGGAGGCGGGACTGTCCTTGCGCGGCGACCTCTCGGCCCTCGGCCGGGCACCCCGGATCTCCGCCGACCCCTCGGCCGTGGGGTGGATGCGGAAGACCAGCGTGCTGTCCGGCCGGCTCTCCGACCCCCAGCTCACCATCCACACCACGGGTGACGCGCTGATCCCGGTGCAGGCCGAGAGCGCCTATCGGCGGGCGGCCACGGCCGGGGGCTCCGCGGGGCTGCTGCGCCAGGCGTACGTCGACGGACCGGGCCATTGCACCTTCACCACCGGCGAGACCCTGGCCGCCCTGGACACCCTGGAGGACCGTCTGGACACGGGCCGCTGGGACGTGTCGCCGGGCGCGCTCAACTCCCGTGCGGGGCAGGAGGACCCGACGACCGCGGCCCGCTACGTCCCCTACCGCCCGTCCGCCTACCCCCGCCCCCACGACCTCGCCCACCCGGGAGACAACCGGCCATGACCGGCCCCACCGCGCCCGACCGGCTGCTGTCCGTGCTCGCGGCCTTCGACCACGAGCACCCGGCGCTGTGTCTGACGGACATCAGCCGGCGGGCCGGGCTGACCCTGACCACCGCCCACCGGCTGGTGGGCGCGCTCACCGAGTGGGGCGCCCTGGAGCGGGACGAGTCCGGCGTCTACCACGTCGGGCTCCGGCTGTGGGAGCTGGCCGCGCTGGCGCCGCGCGGCCTCGCCCTGCGGCAGATCGCGCTGCCGTATCTGGAGGACCTGTACGAGGCCACGCACGAGAACGTGCAACTGGCCGTGCGGGACGGGTCCGACGTCGTCTACATCGAATGGCTCTCGGGCCGGTCGGCGGTCGGCGTGCACATACGCGTCGGCGCCCGCTGGCCGCTGCACGCCACCGGCGTCGGACTCGCCCTGCTCGCCCACGGCGACCCGGAGTTCCAGCAGGAGTACTGCGCGGGCGGACTCGCCTCCTTCACGCCGTACACGATCACCGAACCGGCGCGGCTGCGGCGGGAGCTGGCCGAAGTGCGCCGCACCGGCGTCGCGGTGAGCGACCGTCAGATCACCGAGGACGCCCTGTCCGTGGCCGCGCCGGTACGGGCGGCGGACGGCACGGTGACCGCCGCCGTGTCCATCGTGGTGCCGCAGGCCGACGCCCAGGTGCCGGTGCTGGCCCCCGCGGTGCGGGTGGCGGCGCGGGGGATCTCACGGGCCCTGGGGTGGCAGCCGGAGCGAGCCCGTGGCGGAGTGCGCCGCGATGACGGAGAAAGCACTCGTGAGAGTGAACTTCCGTCTGTTCAGGGGCGAACGACCGCATAGTGATGTGAAAGGGAGGCGCGGAATCGGTACCCGACCAGTGCCCCGCCCTCCCGACCGGGGGGTCACCATGGAACCGCTCTTCCGCCTTGCCCTGCTGCGCCCCGCGATCGCACAGGATCCGGACGACGCCGGCATCGAACTGGCTCAGCAGACCGACTTCCAGCGTGCCCTGACCGCCGCGGCCGGTGCGGCGGACCCGCGCACCGAACTGCGGCGCGTGGTGGGCGAGTACGTCGCCGGACCGCTGTTCGTCGGACGGCCCGAGCAGGCTCCGCTGGCCAAGGAGACGGCGAGGTTCATGGCCGGGCTGGACCGGCTGCCCGCGCCGACGAGGGCTGTTGTCGACACCCGTCCGGGAGCCGCCGCGCCTCACCCGCCCTCGCTGCGGGACACGGTGATCGCCGCCGTCCGGGACGCGTTCGGCGCGGCCCCGGCCGAGGTGGTGCAGGGCGCGCCGTACAAGGACGCGGTGGCCCGGCTCCGGGACAGCGTGCTGGCCGTCAAATACCTGCCCGCCGAGCACACCAGGCCTCTGGAGGAACTGGTCCGCCGGCTGCGCCACCTGGAGATCGTCGCCCGCCTCGTGACGCACACCGCCTTCCCCGCCGCCGCGCGGGACCTGCGGCGCGCCCGCAGGCGCCCGGTGCGGCTGCCGGGTGCCACGGGCCTGGAACCCGTACTGTCCACCGTCGAGGCCGAGCGCCGGCGCCGGGAGAAGGAGGCCGAGGCGGCCGGGGAGCGACGGCAGCGCGCCGAGCGACTGCTCACCGTCTTCCGGCAGTTGCGCACCGCCATCGGTGAACTCACGGGGCTCGGCGGCGAGCACTTCAGCGTCTCCCCGCAGAACCGGTCGGACCAGGTGCTCCCGCCACCCGAGTACACCCCGCCCGCCGAACTGGCCCGCCAGATCACCTTCCACAGCCAACTCTCGGCAGCCAACCTGCGGGCCCTGGCCGGGGGTGGTGGAGGAGGCGGCGGTACGGGGGGTGGGGCTGGAACGGGCGGCTTCACGGGCGGTGGGGCCGACACAGGCCGCGCCGCGGGCGGCGGAAGCGGTGGAGTTCTCGGCGAGGCAGGGCCCGAAGCGCAAGGCGGCACCACGGGCAGCGGCACGGGAACAAGCCGCGCCACAGACGCCGGGGCCGGAACAAGCCGCGCCGCGGGCAGCGGAAGCCGTGGCGCTCACGGCGAGACAGGGCCCGAAACGGAAGACGGCACCACGGGCAGCGGCACGGGAACAAGCCGCGCCACAGACGCCGGGGCCGGAACAAGCCGCGCCGCAGGCAGCGGCAGCCGAGGCGCTCACGGCGAGACAGGGCCCGAAACGGAAGGCGGCACCACGGGCAGCGGCACCGGAACAAGCCGCGCCGCAGGCAGCGGCAGCCGAGGCGCGATCGGCGAGGCAGGGCCCGAAGCACAAGGCGGCGCCGGGCGCGCGGCGGTCGAGGAACCCGTTCCGAGCCCCCCGGAGCCCACCGCCGTGGCGGGTGCCGCGCAACTCGCCGGGCAGGTGTTCGGCGCCACGCCGGACCTCCTCGCCGGCACGCCCGGCTTCGTCCCGGCCCTGCTGGAGGACCTCGGCTTCCGGCTCCTGCCGGGGGCGGTGCAACAGCTGTCCGAGGCCACCCGGGCCCTGCTGACGGCACGCGGCATCGACGTCACGGCCACGCCCCTGGACCGGGTCGTCGCCCTTCTCCAGAGCGAGGCCGACGGGACGGCCGCGGAGCTGGAGAAACTGTTCGGCAGGCCGGCCAGGCGCAGCGTGCGGCGGCTCGGCGACACGCTGGTCACCACCTCCACTCCGGTGCCGTCCGTGTGGAACGCGATCAGCATCGGGGACCTGGACCCTGTCGAGCAGATCCCCTTGGAGGCCGACCCCATCCCCACCACGCAGGGCAGCGTGAAGCCGTCCGGCGTCGCGGACCTTCTCGTGGTCCGCCAGCAGCTCACCGGCTACGAGGGTGCCGACGTCGCCCATATCGAGAACGTCCTCAAGGGCGAGACCAAGCAGCGCGAGCACATCCGGCGCGAGGAGACCGAGCAGACCACCGTGACCGAGACGGAGACGATCACCTCCGAGGAACGGGAGCTGGAGTCGACGGACCGGTTCGAGATGAGCCGGGAGGCCAGTGCCGTCATCAAGGAGGACGCGGCCCTGAAGGCAGGGCTGACCGTCACCGGCAAGTACGGCCCCACGGTGGAGTTCTCGGCCTCCGCGGAGGGGTCCGTCTCCCGGTCGAAGGAGGAGGCGACCAAGTCGGCGTCGACCTTCTCCCAGGACGTCACCCAGCGCAGCGCCTCCAAGATCTCCGAGCGGGTGCTCCAGCGCACCACCCTGCGGATCACCACCGAGGTCACCGAGAAGAACACCCACACCCTCGACAACAGCCCCGGCATCGACCACATCTCCGGGGTCTACCAGTGGGTCAACAAGGTCTACCGGGCGCAGATGTTCAACTACGGGCTGCGCACCATGTTCGACTTCATGATCCCGGAACCCGCCGCGTTCCTGATCCACACCCTCCAGTCGGCCCACGCGGGAGCCGTCCAGGTGGACAAGCCGCCGGCGTTCACCCTCCAGGCGAACAAGATCGACGAGACCAACTACCACTACTGGGTGCAGGTGTACCAGGCGACGGATGTCACGCCGCCGCCCGAGATGTATGTGACCAGGTCCTTCGACTTCAAGGCGGGCGGCGGGGACAGCAGGACCAACTACAACCACTCGGGCCAGGTGACTCTCGACGAGGGCTATCAGGCGTTCCAGGCGTCCGTGGCCCGCTTGTGCAACATCTGGGAGGGGACGTACTCCCTGGATGTCGCCGTGGGCCGCCGGACCCATCGGTTCGGCCCTGAGGACGGCTGGGTGTGGATCACCATGCTGGACGAGGAGCAGGGATCGATCCCGGTCGCCGTCGACAGCTTCCGCCTCTCCCAGGTGGCGGTGGGCATCGAGATCAAGTGCCGGCGCACCGAGCGCGCGATGGAGAAGTGGCGGGCGGAGACCCACGCCAAGCTGACCACCGCCTACCGCGCCCGGCTCGCGGAGTACGAGGAGAAGCTCGCCGCGCTGACCTTCGACGCGGGAGTGGCCATCGAGGGCCGCAACCCGCTGGCCAACCAGGAGCTGATCGCCCACGAGCTGCGCAAGAGCTGCGTCAGCATCCTGACCAGGCAGCACTTCGACCTCTTCGACGCGATGAAGGGCGGGGCCGGCCAGGTCCCGCAGCTCGATGTCGACGAGGCCGCGGCGGAAGGCGCCTACGTCCGCTTCTTCGAGCAGGCCTTCGAGTGGGAGCATCTGACGTGGGTCGCGTATCCGTACTTCTGGGGACGGAAGAGCGAGTGGGACGAGCGTCTCGCCTACGACGACCCCGACCCGCTGTTCAACCAGTTCCTCAAGGCCGGGTACTGCCGGGTCACGGTCCCCGCGCGGCTCGGATTCGAGGGCGCCGTCGACCACTTCATGCAGTTCGGCGAACTGTGGCAGGGCGGCCCGCTCCCCGCAGTCTCCAGCCCTCTGTATCTGCCGATCGCCGAGGAGATCGCCGAGCGTCTCGACCGCCCGGGCGACGAGATCCCCCAGGGCGATCCGTGGACCGTGCGCATCCCCACCAGCCTGGTGCGGCTGCGCGAGGACGACCGGCTGCCCCGCTGGGTGCAGAACTCCGAGGGCGAGTGGGTCGAGGACTGAGACGATGAAGCACTTCGTCCTGGTGGCGGGTTATGGAAAGCCGCCCCGTCAGCTGCCGTTCCGTGCCTACTGCGAGAACCGGGTCCGCCAGCATGTGGCGGCCAACAAGGCCATGGAGGATCTGGTCTTCCAGATCTTCGACGTGGGGAGCGGGGAAGTCGTCGCCCGGACGTTCACCTATCCGGCGGGCCGACGGACCGAGTCGGTCGCCGCGGTCCGCTCCTTCGTTCGTGTCACCCCCGCCCACTACGACGGAAACGCCTTCCAGAACGACGTGCGCGGCGTGATGTCGGTCCTGGAGGTCTACGCGGCGGTGCGGACCATCGGAGTGACGGCCCCCGGCACCCTGATGGAGCTCAGCTTCTTCTCCCACGGCTACGACGGCCCGGTCCTGGTCGACAGCTTCGACTACCGGCAGACCAGCGAGATGCTCCGTGATCCGGGCGACCTGGATCCGCGCCCGAAGGACTTCCACAGCGCGAACATGCCGCCCGCGGAGCTCTCCGCCTTCCAGGCCGCCTATCACCCCGACGGCATCAACTGGAGCTGGGGATGCCACTTCCAGAAGTCCTACCACCACATCCTGACCAAGCTGGAGTTTCACCCCGAGTACCGGTCCTCGGGCCTCTCCGACGGCAAGGTCCTGGTCTTCCGGAACTTCGACGCGGACGAAGCTCTGCTGCTCGGGGATCATCTGGGCAGGACCTTCCCGGACCACCGGAAGGTGGAGGTGACCTTCGGCGAGCTGAAGTGGTTCGTCCGCAGGCACATCCTGGCCGGGTACTGCCACGCCCTCGCGGTCCACTCCGGGCGGAAGACCTACGGCGGACTCCTCGGCACCTACGCCGAGCGCGACACCACCGGCTCCCGGCCGCTCATGCACGTCAACCGGGGCTTCGGCAGGCATCTGGCCTTCTACCGGAACTACTTCGGCTTCGCCCTCGACCCCGAGCGCCGGTGGTACGGCCTCTACGATCCGGCTTTCACCTGACGCCCCGTTCAAGCTGTGCACTCATCGACCGGCGCTCAGTTTTCCCGGCTTTACCTCTTGACGACCCGGGTGACGTGGAGCACATTGGCGGCACTTTGAGAGCGCTCTCACCCCTCCACTCGAGAGGCATCCCCCCATGAGCGATACCTCCCGCACCTCCCACAGACGCCGCCCCGTGCGGCGGGCGTTGGTCGCCGTCCTCAGCACGCTCGGCCTCGCGGCGGCCGCCACCACCGCCTCCGCACCGGCCGCGAACGCCTCCGCTCCGCCGCCCCCGTCGGGCTGGACGCAGCTGTTCGTGGACGACTTCAACGGCGCCGCGGGCAGCGGCGTCAACACCTCCAACTGGCAGTACGCGACCGGCAAGGGCTACCCGGGCGGCCCGGCCAACTGGGGCACCGGCGAGATCGAGACCATGACGAGCAGCGCGGACAACGTCTCCCTCGACGGCAACGGCAACCTCCGCATCACCCCCCGGCGGGACGCCGCCGGGAACTGGACCTCCGGCCGCGTCGAGACCAACCGCACCGACTTCCAGCCCCCGGCCGGCGGCACTCTCCGCGTCGAGTCGCGCATCCAGGTGCCGAACGTCACCGGGGCGGCGGCGAAGGGCTACTGGCCCGCGTTCTGGATGCTGGGCGCCCCCTACCGCGGCAACTACTGGAACTGGCCGGCCGTGGGCGAGTTGGACATCATGGAGAACACCCAGGGCATGAACACGGTGTTCGCGACCATGCACTGCGGCACCTCGCCGGGCGGCCCCTGCAACGAGACCAGCGGTATCGGCAGTTCGACGACCTGCCAGGGCACCACCTGTCAGGCCGGCTTCCACACCTACCGGATGGAGTGGGACCGCTCGACGAGCGTCGAGGAGATCCGCTTCTACCTCGACGGCGTCAACTTCCACACCGTGCGCGCCAACCAGGTCGACGCGACGACCTGGAAGAACGCCACCGACCACGGCTTCTTCGTCATCCTGAACGTCGCGATGGGCGGCGGCTTCCCGGACGCCTTCGGCGGCGGCCCGGACGCCGGGACGCAGCCGGGCCACGCGATGGTCGTCGACTACGTCCAGGTGCTGTCGTCCGGCGGCGGCACCACGCCCCCGCCGACCGGCAACCGCGACGCCTACTCCGCCGTCCAGGCCGAGTCCTACGACGGCCAGTCCGGGGTGAGTACCGAGACGACGACCGACTCCGGCGGCGGGCAGAACGTGGGCTCGCTGGCCAACGGCGACTGGCTGCACTTCAAGGGCGTCAACTTCGGCTCCTCCGCTGCCCGGCAGTTCAGCGCCCGGGTCGCGAGCGGTGCGGCGGGCGGCGTCAGCGGGCTGGTCGAGGTGCGGCTGGACAGCCGCAGCAGCGCGCCGGTCGGGAGTTTCGCGGTGGGCAGCACCGGGGGCTGGCAGTCCTGGCGGACGATCCCGGCGAACATCAGCTCCGTGACGGGCACGCACGATGTGTATCTGACCTTCACCAGCGGTCAGCCGCAGGACTTCGTCAACGTCAACTGGTTCACCTTCGGGCGCTGACCCGATTCTCGGCAGGGGCTCCACGCGCGCGTGGAGCCCCTTTTGCCTTGCTCGCCCTCAGCTGCTCGCCCTCAGCGCAGATCCGCCCGGAACGCCGCCGGGGTCTGGTCCGTGTGCTGGTGGAAGAACTTGGAGAAGTTGGCGGCGTCGGGGAAGCCGACCGCCGCGCCGACCCGGCCGATCGGCAGGTCGGTGTGGGCGAGGAGCCGCTTGGCCTCCAGCACGACGCGCTTGTCGATGAAGGCCTTGGGGGTGTCGCCGGTGGCGGCGCGGACCGCGCGGACCAGGGTGCGGCGGGAGTAGCCGAGGGCGTCGGCGTAGGCGCTGACGCTGTGGTTGGTGGCGAAGTCCCGCTCCACGGCGTCCCGGAAGAGGGTGAAGGTGGAGTCCGACCGCCGGCGTACCGACTCCGCCGAACTCGCGGCGAGATGGGCGAGCCGCAGCAGAAACGCCGTCAGCGAGTGGCGCAGGACGGCGGTGTGCAGGCTGAGCGGCAGGGTGGCGGTGTCCTCGTACTCGCGTCGCAGGTGGTCGAGCGCGGCGCGCAGTCCGGCGAGTTCGGCCGGGTCGGGACACAGCAGCGGCGGCAGGTCGTAGCGGTACAGGCCGGTGGCCTCGACAGTCGCGCGGGGCAGGAAGCCCGGCTGCATGGTGAGCACCGTTCCGCGGTACTCGCTCGTCCGCGAGAAGCGGTGGACCTGCCCCGGGCGGATCCACAGCAGGTCACCGGCCCCGGCCTCGTGTTCGGTGAAGTCGACCATGTGCCGGACCGGGCCCTCGGCGAACAGCATCACGACATGGAAGTCGATGCGGTGCACGCGCTCCAGCGGCGCGTCGGCGTGCCAGGTGCGGCCGGTGCCCATGGGGCCGACCTGCATGCCGACACCGCCGACGCTCAGCTCGACCGGAAAGGGGAACGTTCTGATCCCGTCGCCGTCCTCGATGGTTCTGCCCACCATGTCTGCCCTGTCCGCCATGTCCGCCTCGCGCCGCCCCGTTCGCGCCCCGCGCCGCCTCCGGGTGTCCCACTTTCACCACACCCTGGCACACGGCGACCTTCCGTCGAAAAAGTCAGACTTTTAATTTTGAACACGTCAGACCAGCCACTTCGCTCCTATCGAGGACTTCTTGAAGATGAGCACGCAGACAGCGGACCGCTTCGAATGGACCGAACTCGACCGGCGTGCCGTCGACACCGCCCGTGTTCTGGCGGCGGACGCCGTCCAGCGCGTCGGCAACGGCCACCCCGGCACCGCGATGAGCCTCGCGCCGGCCGCCTACACGATCTTTCAGAAGGTGATGCGGCACGACCCCGCCGACCCGGAGTGGGCCGGCCGTGATCGCTTCGTCCTGTCCCCCGGCCACACCTCGCTGACGCTGTACACGCAGCTGTACCTCGCGGGCTACGAGCTGGGGCTGGACGACCTGAAGGCGTTCCGCACGCACGGCTCGAAGACGCCGGGCCACCCCGAGTACGGGCACACCGCGGGCGTGGAGACCACGACCGGCCCGCTCGGCCAGGGCGTCGCGAACGCGGTCGGCATGGCGATGGCGGCCCGTTACGAGCGCGGCCTGTTCGACCCGGAGGCCCCCGAGGGCGAGTCCCCCTTCGACCACACCGTCTGGGCGATCGTCTCCGACGGCGACCTCCAGGAGGGCGTCTCCGCCGAGGCCTCCTCCCTCGCCGGGCACCAGAAGCTCGGCAACCTGGTCTTCCTCTACGACGACAACCACATCTCCATCGAGGGCGACACCGCGACCGCCTTCTCCGAGGACGTGCTGAAGCGGTACGAGGCCTACGGCTGGCATGTGCAGCGGATCGAGCCGCAGGAGGACGGCGACGTCGACGTACGGGCGCTGCACACGGCCCTGAGGGCGGCTCAGGCCGAGACCGGGCGCCCCTCGATCATCGCGATGCGCACGATCATCGCCTGGCCCGCCCCCAACGCCCGCAACACCGAGGCCTCCCACGGCTCGGCGCTCGGCGAGGACGAGGTCGCCGCCACCAAGCGCCTCCTCGGCTTCGACCCGGAGCAGACCTTCGAGGTCGCCGACGAGGTGCTGGCCCACACCCGCGGAGCCCTGGACCGGGGCGCCGAGGCGCGTACCGCCTGGGACAAGCGGATCGCCGCCTGGCGCGGTGACAACCCCGAGCGGGCCGTCACCTTCGACCGCGTCAGCAAGGGCGAGCTGCCCGAGGGCTGGGAGGACGCCCTGCCGGTGTTCGAGCCGGGCAAGGCGGTCGCCACCCGTGCCGCGTCCGGCAAGGTCCTCCAGTCGCTCGGCGCGGTCGTCCCCGAGCTGTGGGGCGGCTCGGCCGACCTGGCCGGTTCGAACAACACCACCATCGACAAGACGTCGTCGTTCCTCCCGAAGGGCAACCCGCTGCCGGAGGCCGACCCGTACGGCCGGACGATCCACTTCGGCATCCGCGAGTTCTCCATGGCCGCGGAGATGAACGGCATCGCCCTGCACGGCAACACCCGGATCTACGGCGGCACCTTCCTGGTGTTCTCCGACTACATGCGCAACGCGGTGCGGATGTCGGCCCTGATGCAGCTCCCGGTGACCTACGTGTGGACGCACGACTCGGTCGGTCTGGGCGAGGACGGCCCGACCCACCAGCCGGTCGAGCACCTGGCCGCGCTGCGGGCCATCCCGGGCCTGAACGTCGTACGCCCGGCCGACGCGAACGAGACCGCGACCGTCTGGGCCGAGATCCTCAGGCGGCACACCACCGATCCCGCCCCGCACGGCCTCGCACTCACCCGCCAGGGCGTGCCCACGTATGCGCCGAACCCGGACGCGGCGCGCGGCGGCTACGTCCTGGCCGACTCCTCGACCGAGGTGCCGGACGTGGTGATCGTCGCCACGGGCTCCGAGGTGCAGCTCGCCGTCGCCGCCCGTGAGGCCCTGGAGGCCGAGGGGGTAGGCACCCGGGTGGTGTCGATGCCGTCGGTGGAGTGGTTCGAGGAGCAGCCGCGCGAGTACCGCGAGCGGGTGCTGCCGCCGTCCGTGAAGGCCCGGGTCGCGGTCGAGGCCGGGATCGGCCTGACCTGGCACCGGTTCGTGGGGGACGCGGGACGCATCGTCTCCCTGGAGCACTTCGGCGCCTCCGCCGACGCCGGAACCCTGTTCGCCGAGTTCGGCTTCACCTCCGAGAACGTCGCCGCCGCGGCCCGCGAGTCCCTCGCCGCCGCGCGTGGCTGACCCGAACGCCCGAAAGAAGATGATCACTGTGAGCGAAGCGACCGCGAGCGCGGGAGCACTCAAGCGCCTCTCCGACGAGGGCGTGTCGATCTGGCTCGACGACCTGTCGCGCCGGCGGATCGAGTCCGGCAACCTGGCCGAGCTCGTCGCCACGAGGAACGTCGTCGGCGTCACCACCAACCCGTCCATCTTCCAGGCCGCCATCGGTTCGGGCGAGGGCTACGAGGCGCAGCTCGCCGACCTGGCGGTGCGGGGCGTCACGGTCGACGAGGCCGTCCGGATGATGACCACCGCCGACGTCCGCTCCGCCGCCGACATCCTGCGGCCGGTGTACGACGCCACCGGCGGGCGGGACGGCCGGGTCTCCATCGAGGTCGACCCGCGCCTCGCCCACGACACCACGGCGACCGTCGCCGAGGCCCGTCAGCTGGCCTGGCTGGTGGACCGCCCGAACGTGATGATCAAGATCCCGGCGACGCAGGCCGGCCTGCCGGCCATCACCGAGGTGATCGGCGCGGGCATCAGCGTGAACGTGACGCTGATCTTCTCGCTGGAGCGCTACCGCGAGGTCATGGACGCCTATGTCGCCGGCCTGGAGAAGGCCCAGGCGGCCGGTCTCGACCTGTCGGACATCCACTCGGTGGCCTCCTTCTTCGTCTCCCGCGTCGACTCCGAGATCGACAAGCGGCTGACGCTGCTGGGCACGGACGAGGCCCTCGCGCTGAAGGGCCGGGCGGCCCTGGCCAACGCGCGGCTCGCCTACGAGGCGTACGAGCAGGTATTCGCCGGGGCCCGCTGGCAGGCGCTGGGCGGGGCCCGCGCGAACCGGCAGCGCCCCCTTTGGGCCTCCACCGGTGTGAAGGACCCGGCATACAAGGACACCCTGTACGTGGACGATCTGGTCGCCCCCGGCACGGTCAACACCATGCCGGAGGCCACGCTGAACGCCGTCGCCGACCACGGTGACGTCCAGGGCGACACGGTCACCGGCGGTTATGCCCAGGCCCGCGCCGACCTGGCGGCCGTCGAGCGGCTCGGCATCGGGTACGACGAGGTGGTGCGGCAACTGGAGAACGAGGGCGTGGCCAAGTTCGAGGTGGCCTGGCAGGACCTGCTGGACGCGGTCACCAAGTCCTTGAACGACAAGGGAGTTGACGCGGAATGAGCGAGGGCATCCCCCAGACGGCCATCCCCCAGACGGCCGAACAGGAGACCAAGGGGACCAAGGAGGAGAAGGAGGCCGTGGCGGCCCAGGAGGCGGCCGGGGTCGAGCCGACCGGGGTGGACGGCGCGGCCCGGGCCGTCGTCCCGCCCACGGAGTTCACCGAGGCCGACTTCGTCAACCCTCTGCGCGACGCGCGCGACCGCCGACTGCCGAGGATCGCGGGCCCGTCCGGGCTCGTCATCTTCGGCGTGACCGGCGACCTGTCCCGCAAGAAGCTGATGCCGGCCGTGTACGACCTGGCCAACCGCGGTCTGCTGCCGCCGGGCTTCTCGCTGGTGGGCTTCGCCCGCCGGGACTGGGAGGACCAGGACTTCGCGCAGGTGGTGCACGACGCGGTCCGTGAGCACGCCCGGACCCCGTTCCGCGAGGAGGTCTGGCAGCAGCTCTCCGAGGGCATGCGGTTCATCCCGGGCGACTTCGACGACGACATGGCGTTCAAGCAGCTGCGCTCCGCCGTCGAGGAGCTGGACGCCTCCCGGGGCACCAGCGGCAACTACGCCTTCTACCTCTCGGTGCCGCCGAAGTTCTTCCCGAAGGTCGCCCAGCAGCTCAAGAAGCACGGGCTGGCGAACGCCCCCGACGGCTCCTGGCGCCGCGCGGTCATCGAAAAGCCGTTCGGGCACGATCTGGAGTCGGCCGAGGAGCTGAACACGATCGTGCACGACGTGTTCGACCCGGAGCAGGTCTTCCGGATCGACCACTACCTGGGCAAGGAGACCGTCCAGAACATCCTGGCGCTGCGCTTCGCCAACCAGATGTTCGAACCGATCTGGAACCGGTCGTACGTCGACCATGTGCAGATCACCATGGCCGAGGACATCGGCATCGGCGGCCGCGCGGGGTACTACGACGGGATCGGCGCCGCCCGTGACGTCATCCAGAACCATCTGCTCCAGCTGATGGCGCTCACCGCGATGGAGGAGCCGGCCGCCTTCGACGCGGCGTCGCTGCTCACCGAGAAGCTCAAGGTGCTGCGGGCCGTGCAGTTGCCGGAGGACCTCGGGAAGAACACCGTGCGCGGGCAGTACGCGGCGGCCTGGCAGGGCGGCGCGAAGGTCGGCGGCTATCTGGACGAGGACGGCATCGACGCCTCGTCGAAGACCGACACCTACGCCGCGATCAGGCTCCAGGTGGACAACCGCCGCTGGGCGGGCGTCCCGTTCTACCTGCGCACCGGCAAGCGGCTCGGCCGCCGGGTGACGGAGATCGCCGTGGTGTTCCAGCGGGCCCCGCACTCCCCGTTCGACTCCACCGCGACCGAGGAGCTCGGCGCCAACGCGATCGTCATCCGCGTACAGCCGGACGAGGGCATGACGGTCCGGTTCGGATCCAAGGTGCCGGGTACGTCGATGGAGATCCGGGACGTGACGATGGACTTCGCCTACGGCGAGTCGTTCACCGAATCGAGCCCGGAGGCGTACGAACGGCTGATCCTTGACGTCCTCCTGGGCGACGCCAATCTGTTCCCCCGTCACCAGGAAGTGGAAGAGTCCTGGAAGATCCTCGACCCGATCGAGCGCTACTGGGCCACGCACGGCAGGCCGGCGCAGTACGCCTCGGGGAGCTGGGGACCCGCGGAAGCCGACGAGATGCTCGCACGAGACGGACGGAGCTGGCGCAGGCCATGAAGATCGACCTGACCGACACCACGGCAAGCAAGATCAACAAGGCGCTGGTGCAGGGGCGCCGGGCCATCGGCACTCCCGCCGTGGGCATGGTCCTGACGATGGTGATCGTCACGGACGAGGAGAACGCCTACGACGCGATCAAGGCGGCCGAGGAGGCGTCGCACGAGCACCCCTCGCGCACCCTGGTCGTCATCAAGCGGCACGCCCGCACCCCGCGCGACCGCCAGTCCTCCCGGCTGGACGCCGAGGTCCGGGTGGGCGCCGACGCGGGCACCGGCGAGACGGTGATCCTGCGGACCTACGGCGAGGTGTCCGACCACGCCGACTCGGTGGTGCTGCCGCTGCTGCTGCCGGACGCGCCGGTGGTGGTGTGGTGGCCGGTGGACGCCCCCGAGGTGCCCTCCAAGGACCCGCTGGGGGCGCTGGCCCAGCGGCGGATCACCGACCTGTACGCCGTGGAGAACCCCCTGGAGACGCTGCGGGCCCGGGTCCGCTCCTACGCGCCCGGCGACACCGACCTCGCCTGGACCCGGCTGACGCCCTGGCGTTCGATGCTGGCGGCGGCGCTGGACCAGGCCCGGGCGCGGATCACCTCGGCGGCCGTGGAGGCCGAGGCCGAGAACCCGGCCGCCGAGCTGCTGGCCCGCTGGCTGGAGGCCCGGCTGCACGTCTCGGTCGACCGGGTGGTCACCGCCGGGCCGGTCGTCACGGCCGTGCGTCTGGGCACCGAGAACGGCGAGATCGTCATCGACCGCCCCGAGGGCCCGCTGGCCACGCTGACCCTGCCGGGCCAGCCCTCCCGCACCCTGGCACTGAAGGTCCGTGCCACCTCCGAACTCATCGCCGAGGAGCTCAGGCGCCTCGACGCCGACGAGATGTACGCCATCGCCCTGAACGGCGAGGCAACCGAGGAGACCCCCGCTCATGTCTGACTCCCCCTCCGGCTCCCCCGAGCTCACCCGGCGGCCCGAGTGGACCGCCCTGGAGGACCACCGCAAGGACGCCCTGCCGCAGCCCGACCTGCGTGAGCTGTTCGCGGCCGACCCGGGGCGCGCCGAGCGCTACGTCGTCCGCGTGGGCGATCTGCGCATCGACTACTCCAAGCACCTGGTCACCGACGAGACGCTGGCCCTGCTCCAGGAGCTGGCCGCCGCCACCGACGTGTTCGGGCTGCGCGACGCGATGTTCCGCGGCGAGCGGATCAACGTCACCGAGGACCGTGCCGTGCTGCACACCGCGCTGCGCGCCCCGCGGGACGCGGTGGTCGAGGTCGACGGCGAGAACGTCGTCCCGGGTGTGCACGCGGTGCTGGACAAGATGGCCGGCTTCGCCGACCGCGTCCGCTCCGGGGAGTGGACCGGCCACACCGGCAAGCGCATCCGCAACGTCGTCAACATCGGCATCGGCGGCTCCGACCTGGGCCCGGCGATGGCGTACGAGGCGCTGCGGCCGTTCACCGACCGGGAGCTGACGTTCCGCTTCGTGTCGAACGTGGACGGCTCCGACCTCCACGAGGCCGTGCGCGACCTGGACCCGGCGGAGACGCTGTTCATCGTCGCGTCCAAGACCTTCACCACCATCGAGACGATCACCAACGCGACCTCGGCGCGCTCCTGGCTGCTCAAGGGCCTGGGCGGCGACGAGAAGGCGGTCGCGAAGCACTTCGTGGCGCTCTCGACGAACTCCGAGAAGGTCGCCGGGTTCGGCATCGACGTCGACAACATGTTCGAGTTCTGGGACTGGGTCGGCGGCCGCTACTCGTACGACTCCGCGATCGGCCTGTCCCTGATGATCGCCATCGGCCCGGACCGCTTCCGGGAGATGCTCGACGGCTTCCGCATCGTCGACGAGCACTTCCGCAACGCCCCCGCCGAGGCCAACGCCCCGCTGCTGCTGGGCCTGCTCGGCATCTGGTACGGCAACTTCCACGACGCCCAGTCGCACGCGGTGCTGCCCTACAGCCACTACCTGTCCAAGTTCACCGCCTACCTCCAGCAGCTCGACATGGAGTCCAACGGCAAGTCGGTGGACCGCGAGGGCCGGCCCGTGCGGTGGCAGACGGGGCCGGTGGTGTGGGGCACGCCCGGCACCAACGGGCAGCACGCCTACTACCAGCTCATCCACCAGGGCACCAAGCTCATCCCGGCGGACTTCATCGGCTTCGCCCGGCCCGTCGCCGAACTGAGCGACGGACTGAAGGCACAGCACGACCTGCTGATGGCCAATCTGTTCGCGCAGGGGCAGGCGCTCGCCTTCGGCAAGACCGCCGAGGAGGTGCGGGCCGAGGGCGTGCCCGAGGAGCAGGTGCCGCACCGCACCTTCCGGGGCAACCACCCGACCACGACGATCCTGGCCGGCGAACTGACCCCGTCGGTCCTCGGCCAGCTGGTCGCCCTCTACGAGCACAAGGTGTTCGTGCAGGGCGCGGTGTGGAACATCGACTCCTTCGACCAGTGGGGCGTCGAGCTCGGCAAGGTCCTCGCCAAGCGCGTCGAGCCCGCCCTGACCGAGGGCGCCGATGTCCCCGGTCTCGACCCGTCCACGGCCGCGCTGGTGGCCGCCTACCGCAATCTTCGGGAAGTGAACTGACATGCAGATCGGACTTGTGGGTCTCGGCAAGATGGGCGGCAACATGCGCGAGCGCCTGCGCAACGCCGGCCACACCGTCATCGGCTACGACACCAACCCCGAGAAGTCGGACGCCGACAGCCTGGCCGACCTCGTCAACCAGCTCGACGCGCCGCGCACGGTCTGGGTCATGGTCCCGGCCGGCGACGCCACCCAGCACGTCATCGACCAGCTCGCGGGCCTCCTCAAGCCGTACGACACGGTCGTCGACGGCGGCAACTCCCGCTGGACGGACGACGAGAAGCACGCCGAGGAGCTGGGCAAGCGCGGCATCGGCTTCGTCGACGCCGGTGTCTCCGGCGGCGTGTGGGGCCTGAAGAACGGCTACGCCCTGATGGTCGGCGGCGAGAAGGAGTACGTCGACCCGCTGCGGCCGATCTTCGAGGCGCTCAAGCCGGAGGGTCCGTACGGCTTCGTCCACGCGGGCAAGGTGGGCGCCGGGCACTTCGCGAAGATGGTCCACAACGGCATCGAGTACGCGATGATGCAAGCCTACGCCGAGGGCTGGGAGCTGCTGGAGGCCGTGGACTCGGTGGACAACGTCCGCGAGGTGTTCCGCTCCTGGCAGGAGGGCACCGTCATCCGCTCCTGGCTGCTGGATCTGGCGGTGGACGCCCTGGACGAGGACGAGCACCTGGAGGAGCTCCGGGGCTATGCCCAGGACTCCGGCGAGGGACGCTGGACCGTGGAGGCCGCGATCGACAACTCCGTCCCGCTGCCCGCGATCACCGCCTCCCTCTTCTCCCGGTTCGCCTCCCGTCAGGACGACTCGCCGCAGATGAAGATGATCGCGGCACTGCGCAACCAGTTCGGCGGCCACGCCGTCGAGTCCGTGAAGAAGGCGTAGCACCGTGGGCGATCTGCTGATGGTCCGTCACGGCGAGACGGAGTGGAGCCGGAGCGGACAGCACACCAGCTTCACCGACCTGCCCCTCACCGCGCGCGGTGAGGAACAGGCCAAGTCGCTGGTTCCGCTGCTGGCGGGCCGCCCCTTCGCGCTGGTCCTCACGAGCCCCCTCACCCGCGCGGTGCGCACCGCCGAACTCGCGGGCCTGACGGGGGCCGTGCGGGACCCGGACCTGCACGAGTGGTACTACGGCGCCTACGAGGGCGTCACGAGCGACGAGATACACCGCACCCGCCCGGACTGGGACCTGTGGACCGACGGGGGCCCGGCCGGTGCCGACGGCGCGCCGGGCGAGTCCCCAAAGGAGGTCGGCGTGCGCGCCGACCGGGTGCTGTCCCGGGTGGCGGGGGCGCTGCCCGAGGGCGATGTGATGCTGGTGGCCCACGGCCACTTCCTTCGCGCCCTGACGGCCCGCCGCCTGGGCCTGACAGCGGCGGAGGGACGCCTGTTCCGGCTGGAGACGGGCACGGTCAGCCGGCTGTCGACCGAGCACGGACGGCCCGTGATCGCGGAGTGGAACGCGCGGGCGTAACGGACGTCGGCCGGGGGTGAGTTGACGCTGGGTTGACAGCCCCCGGCCGGGACGTCAGAGTCCCCGCTGATGGAGATCGACAATATGACATCCGCCGAGGAGCGGGTGTGGCGTGCCTTCGCGCGTGGCCAGGACGTGGACTTCCGTGAGTCGGCGGACGAGGATCCGGAGCGGGGCGCGGACTGGGGGCCCGAACGGACCGTACGCGCGGCCGTGTTGCGGGCCCTGCTGCTGAGCGCTCCGCAGGAGGACGGCGAGACGGCCACCCTCAGGCTCGGGGGTGCGCGGATCACCGGGGTGCTCGACCTCAAGTACAGCGAAATCGATCACGCCGTGCGCCTGAGTCACTGCTACTTCGAGAACGTCCCCGTGCTGTACGCGGCGCGTCTGCGCCAGCTGAACCTGCGCGACTCCGTCCTGCCCGGCCTGGACGCCGCAACCCTGCGGGTGGACGGCGTCCTGCGCATGTCGGACTGTCTGTTCGACGGGCCCGTGCGGCTCGGCGGCGCGCAGATCGCCGGGGCGCTGTTCCTGGACCGCGCCGACATCGGCGCACGGTCCGCCGGTCAGCCGGCGCTCCAGCTCAACCATGTGACCGTCGGGGACGGCCTGTCGGCGGCGGGCCTGCGGGCGCTGGGCGGGGTGCGTCTGACGGGCGCGTCGGTCGCCGGGTCCGTCGACCTGGGCCAGGCCCGGCTGGAAGGCGGCAGGGGCGAGGTCGTCCTCGACGCGGAGCTGGCCGCGGTGGAGGGCGACGTCCTGCTGCGCGGCGTGGACGTGCACGGCTGGATCGGCCTGCGCGGCGCCCGGATCGGGGGCCGCCTGGACCTGTCGCACGCGCGCCTGTCGAACCCCGGTGACGCGGCGCTGCGGGCCAGCAGCTGCACCATAGGAGAGGTCTGGCTGCGCAAGAGCCCGCCCATGGAGGGCACCCTCAATCTGCGGCGCGCCCAGGTGGACGTGCTGTGGCTGGAGCCGGACGTGGTCCCGGAGGAGGTCCTGCTCGACAGCCTCGTCTACACCTCCCTCACCCCGCACGCGCCCGCCGAACGCCGGCTCGCGATGCTGGAGCGGGACGGCGAGGGCTATGTCCCGCACGCCTACGAGCAGTTGACCGCCGCCTACCGGCGCATCGGCGACGACCACGCCGCCCGCCAGGTCCAGCTCGCCAAGCAGCGCCGCCACCGCGGCACCCTCCCCTGGTACGGCCGACTGTGGGGCTATGTCCAGGACGCCACCGTCGGCTACGGCTTCCGCCCCCTGCGGGCCGCGGGCTGGCTGGTGTCGCTGCTCGTGATCGGCTCCGTCGCCTACGCGCTGCACCACCCCCAGCCGCTGAAGACGGACGAGGCCCCGCAGTTCAACCCGGTGTTCTACACGCTGGATCTGCTCCTGCCCGTGATCTCCTTCGGACAGGAGGGGGCGTTCGCCCCCGCCGACGGCTACCAGTGGCTGTCCTACGCCCTGGTCCTCACCGGCTGGATCCTCGCCACCACGGTCGTCACCGGCATCACCAGGACCGTCAGCCGCCAGTGAGGGCCCGCACCGCGTGCTGGGCGGCCAGCCGTACCGGGGCGTTGGCGGCGCCGTAACCCCGGTAGCCGTCGTCGCGCTGGACCAGTTCGAAGAAGACGCGGCCGATGGTCCGGGTGTAGCAGTGGCGGAAGACGCCGTGCGCGTCGCGGTCGTAGAGGATGCCGAGGTCGCGGTAGGTCTCCAGCTCGCCGTCGGCGAACTCGAAGCGGGCGGCGAGGTCGTCGTAGTAGTTCGCGGGGACGGGCAGCAGCCGACCGCCGGCCTCGCGGAAGCGGCGGGCCGCGGCGACCACGTCGTCGGTGGCGAGGGCGATGTGCTGGGCCCGGCCGGTGTCGTCCGTGGGCGCGGCGCCGACGGTGAGGGCGATGCGGACGCTGCCGTCGGGGTTGGTGACGGCCCGGCTGCGCAGCAGTCCGTAGGGGTCGGCGACGTCGACGCTCTCCTGGGCGTGCAGTCCGAGCACCCCGCGGTGGAAGAGGGCCGCCTCGTCGAAGTGGTGCCAGGGCTGCGTGAGCGCGAGGTGGTCGATACGGCGGATGCCCGTGGGGGCGGGGGCCGGGCCGGTGTCCTCGAAGTCGGCCCGCCAGTCGGGCAGGCCGGGGCGGCCGGTGGCGCAGAAGAAGAGTTCCGTGCCGTCGGGGGCGGCGACCGCGTCCAGCGGGACGTCCTCGGGGCCGCGGCGGCGGGGCAGGACGGGTGCCAGCAGCGCCTCGGCACGCCGGGCCGCCGCGGCCGGGTCGGGTGACTCCAGCCCGATCGCGGCGAGCTGCGTGCCGTCACGGCGGACGGCCGGCCCGGTGTTGACGAGGATGCGGGCCTCGCCCTGCTCCCAGAGGGCGACGGGCTTGCCGCGGTGCCGGGCGGTGCGGGTGAAGCCGAGGGAGCCGAGCAGGGCGGTGAGGGGCTCGGCGTCGGGCGTGACCAGCTCGGCGAAGGCGACGCCGGTGGGGACGACGGGGTCGGGCAGGGCGGCCCGGCCGACGCTCTCCTGGAGGACCAGCAGGGAACGCCGGGCGTCCACGGCGGTCGGGCCGGCGTCGGCCTGGCGGAAGACGTCGTTGAAGACCTCCAGGGAGAGCGGGCCGTCGTAGCCGGTGCTCAGGACGTGCCGCACCAGGCCCGCGACGTCGAAGCCGCCCTGGCCGGGGAAGCAGCGGTAGTGGCGGCTCCACTGGAGGACGTCCATGGCGAGCAGCGGGGCGTCGGCGAGCTGGAGGAAGAAGATCTTCTCGCCGGGGATGTCCTCGATGCCCTTGGGGTCAGAGCCGCGCGAGAGGATGTGGAAACTGTCCAGGCAGGTGCCGAGCGCCGGATGCCCGGCCGCCTCGACGATGCGCCAGGCGTGGTCGTACGTGCTGACGTGCCGTCCCCAGGCGAGCGCCTCGTAGGCCACCCTGACGCCGGACTCCCGCGCGAGGTCGGCGAGCCGGCTGAGCTGCTCGGCGGCGAGGGCGTCGTCGTCCACCGCCTGCGGGGAGACGCTGGAGCAGACCAGGACGGTGTCGGCGCCGAGCCTGCGCATCAGCTCGAACTTGTGCCGGGCCCGCCGCAGGTTCCGGGCGAACTCGGCCTCGGGCACGGCCTCGATGTCCCGCATGGGCTGGAAGAGGTCGATGCTCAGGCCGAGATCGGCGCAGCGGGCGCGGATGTCCTCGGGGGTGAGGTGGCCGGCCAGCAGATCGTTCTCGAAGATCTCCACCCCGTCGAAGCCGGCCCGGGCCGCGGCGTCGAGTTTCCCGGTGAGGGATCCGCTGAGGGAGACGGTGGCGATGGACGTACGCACGTCGGTACCTCTTCTCTGGGCGTGTCGTTCGGACCCGGGCCCTTTAGTTCGGTGCCCCGACGGCCCCGGCCAGTTCGGTCAGGTCCGTCAGCATCCGCGCGGCGTCGGGTTCCCGCCCGGTGAACAGGCGGAACGCGTCGGCGGCCTGGAAGGCGGCCATACCGCCGCCGTCGAGGGTGGCGCAGCCCAGCGCGCGGGCGGTGCGCAGCAGTTCGGTCTCCAGCGGGCGGTAGACCACCTCGGCGACCCACAGCCCGGGGTGGAGCAGGTCGGCCGGCAGGGGCAGGCCGGGGTGGGCGGCCATGCCGGTGGGCGTGGCGTGGACGATGCCGTCGGCGTGCGCGAGCAGCTCGGCCTGCCGTTCCGGGGGCGCGGCGGCCGCACGGCCCTCACCGAAGGCGCGGTTCAGGGAGCCGGCCAGGGCGGCGGCCCGTTCGGGCAGCGCGTCGACGACGGTGACCCGCTCGGCGCCGAGGGTGAGCGTGGCGTGCGCGACGGCCGCGCCCGCACCGCCCGCGCCCAGCTGCACGACCCGCTCCAGCGGTGCGTCGGGCAGTCCGCGCGCGAAGGACGCGGCGAAGCCGGTGACGTCCGTGTTGTGGCCGGTGGCGCGGCCGTCCTCGAAGACGACGGTGTTGACCGCGCCCAGCGCCTCCGCCTGCGGGGCGAGCGCGTCCAGATGCTCGATGACGAGCTGCTTGCAGGGATGCGTGATGTTGAGCCCGTCGAAGCCCAGGTCGCGGGCGGCCCGCACCAGATCGCCCACCGCCTCGGGCGGCACCCCGAGCGGATCGATGTCGATGAGCCGGTACAGCAGGCGCAGGCCCTGGCGGTCGCCCTCCCGCTCGTGCAGCGCCGGACTGAGTGAGGGGCCGATGCCGGAACCGATCAGTCCGACGAGATACGAGTCCTTGGGCACACGGGCCTCCCGAGCAGCTACCTAATGTACGAACCAGTACGTTAGCTATATCAGCCGAGGACGGGCCCGGGAAGACCCCGCAGACGGACGGGCCCCTGCTTCTACAATCACCGGCACCGGCCCCTCCGCCCGAAGGAACCTGATGACCAGCGTCGAAGAACCGGCACGTCCTGGCGAGCGCATCCGTGACGCCGCCCGCACCCAGGCCGAGATCCTCGACGTCGCCACCCAGGAGTTCGCCCGGGCCGGCTACGACGGGGCCCGGGTGGACGAGATCGCCGCCCGCACCCGCACCACGAAGCGGATGATCTACTACTACTTCGGCGGCAAGGAACAGCTCTTCACCTCCGTGCTGGAACGGGCGTACGGCGTGATCCGGGAGGCCGAGCAGCAGCTCGACGTCGACCATCTGGATCCCGTGGCGGCGATCCGGCGGCTGGCCGAGGTGACCTTCGACCACCACGAGCAGCACCCGGACTTCATCCGCCTGGTCAGCATCGAGAACATCCACGAGGCGCAGCACATCGCCGCCTCCGAGAAGCTCGGCAAGATCGGCTCCCCCGCCCTGGACGTGATCCGCCGGATCCTGGCGTCGGGCAAGGAGTCGGGCCTGTTCACGGCCGACGTCGACGCCGTCGACCTGCACGCGATGATCTCCTCCTACTGCTTCTTCCGGGTCTCCAACCGGCACACCTTCGGAGCCCTGTTCGGCCGCGACCTGCTGGACCGGGCCCAGCGCGCGCACTACCGCACCATGCTCGGCGACATGGTGATCGCGTATCTCACGGCGGAGCGCACCGCGGGCTGAACGTCCGGCGCGCAACCTCTTGACACCAGCGGCGGGCGGGCGCAGCATCACTGGCCATCCCCTACTAACTACCCAGTGGGTTAATTAGCCGCGATCCGGCCCGCCCTCTCTGCTCGCCGTTCGTCTCACTCCGCCTAGGGTGGAGCCCGCTAAGGAGCCGCCGTGTCCGTCCCCGCCACGCCCCAAGGGGCCGCAGCCCCACCCGGTCAGCCGCAGAAAGCCGCGACCGCCGCCTGGATCGGCAGCGCACTGGAGTACTACGACTTCTTCATCTACGGCAGCGCCGCCGCGCTGATCTTCCCCGCCGTGTTCTTCGACGAGTCCGACCCGGCCACCGCGACCCTGCTGTCGCTGGCCACGTTCGGCGTCGCGTACGCCGCCCGCCCGGTCGGCGCGCTGGTCCTCGGGCACTTCGGGGACAAGCTCGGCCGTAAGAAGATCATGGTCTTCACGCTGATGCTGATGGGCCTGTCGACGTTCCTGATCGGCTGTCTGCCGACCCGGGACCAGGTCGGCACCCTCGCCCCGGTCCTGCTGGTGCTGTGCCGGGTGCTCCAGGGCATCTCGGCGGCGGGCGAGCAGGCCAGCGCCAACTCCATGACGCTGGAACACGCGCCACCGGGCCGGCGCGGCTTCTTCACCAGCTTCACCCTCAGCGGCACCCAGGGCGGCCAGCTGCTGGCCACGCTGGTCTTCATCCCGGTCGCCGCGATGCCCGAGGAGCAGTTGCTGTCCTGGGGCTGGCGGGTGCCGTTCTGGCTGAGCGTCGGTGTCGCCGTCGTCGGCTGGGTCATCCGGCGCAAGCTGGACGAGACCCCGGCCTTCGAACAGCAGGCCTCCGAGGAGGGCGTCGTCAAACTGCCGCTGGTCGTGCTGCTGCGCGAGCACTGGGCCGATGTGCTGCGGGTGATCGCGTGTGCGCTCATCGCCTCCGTCAGCACGATCTTCACGGTGTGGGCGCTGGCCTACGCCACCAGCGACGCGGTCGGCATGTCACGTACCGCCATGCTGTGGGTGGGCGCCCTGGCCAATGTCGTCGCGCTCGCCGCGATCCCGCTGTGGGCCACGCTGTCCGACCGGATCGGCCGCCGCCCGGTGTTCCTGATCGGAGCGGTCGGCAGCGCGGTGACGATGTTCCTGTACCTGTGGGCCGTCTCCACGGGCTCCTACCCGCTGACGTTCCTGACGGGCATCCTCTGCTTCGGCGTCGTCTACAGCGCCGCGAACGGTGTCTGGCCCGCCTTCTACGGCGAGATGTTCACGACCCGGGTCCGGCTGTCCGGCGTGGCCATCGGCACGCAGATCGGTTTCGCCGCGGCCGGTTTCGCGGTGACGTTCGCCGCGCAGATCGCCGGGCCGGGCGGCGACGACTGGTCGGCGGTGGCGCTGTTCACGGCGGCGCTGTGCGTGCCGCCGGTGATCGGGGCGCTGTCCGCGCGTGAGACGAACCGGGTTCCCACGGAGGAGCTGGGTGAGCGTGCCGCTGGTGGGACCGTTCAGCCGGAGAAGGTGACGGCCTGACCCCTTGGGTGCCGGGTGCGGGCGCGTGGGGGCTGGTCGCGCAGTTCCCCGCGCCCCTTCGGGTCGCCTGTTCAGCTGTTGGACCAGGCTCGGCGGCACAGCACGAGCCGATAGCCGTCGGGGTCCTCGATCGTGACTCCCCACTCGTTCCAGTAGGGGTTGGGGGATTCCACCCGCTTGCCGCCGTGCTGCTCCAGGCGGGCGATCCGATCGTCCGGGACCGGGCCGTCGGCGTAGATCACGAGCAGGTCCTCCTCGGTGGGGCGGGGTTCGACCGGCCTGGCGGCCTCGTGCACGAGCTCCAGATGCCAGTCGGCGTCGGGCCAGCCGAGCATCAGCAGATCGTGCTCCCCTGGTTCGCTCCCGCCCTCGGCCCGCCACACCACGTCCAGCCCGAGCCCCTCGCGCCAGAACCGCTCAGCCGCGGCGAGGTCGCGGGAAGGGCGGGCGATACGGATGTGGCTGCGACCGTTCAAGGGCATGGCGACCTCTTCTCGTGGCGTCGGTCCGCGACAGCGAGCCGCCTCGCAGCCTAGGAAGCCGACCCCCACGGAGTCATCGGCCATCCGCCCTGCACCAAACGACCTAGGCCACGGCCCTCAGGACTTGGTGTGCACGATCTGGATGAGGTTGCCGCAGGTGTCGTCCAGGACCGCGGTGGTGAGCGGGCCCATCTCCAGGGGGTCCTGCGTGAACCGCACCCCGAGTCCGCGCAGCCGCTCGTACTCCGCAGTGACGTCGTCCACGGCGAAGGAGGCGGCCGGGATGCCGTCCTCGACCAGCGCCGTCTTGTACGGCTGCACCGCCGGATGGCCCGAGGGCTCCAGGAGCAGCTCGGTCCCGTCGGGGTCCTCCGGCGAGACCACGGTCAGCCAGCGGTCCGTCCCCACCGGGACGTCGTGCTTCTTCACGAAGCCCAGCACGTCGGTGTAGAAGCTCCGGGCTTTCTCCTGGTCGTCGACGAAGACACTGGTGATGTGGATCCTCATGAGGCGCTCTCCGGAGTGTCGGACCTGATCTCGACCAGTCTGCGGCCGTCTCGATCCGACGGTACCGGTGACCTGTGACATTCACCTGTTCCTGCGCGGTCCGTGCGGGGTATGCCGGATCTCACCTCGACGAGCGCGACGGAGGATGAACGATGGCACAGCTGCGGCAAGAGGCCGATCCCGGTGAGGCGGGGCTGGACCCGCGGGCGCTGGACGACATGGACCGGCACTTCGCCCGACTGGTCGACGAGGGGCGGCTGCCGGGCTTCCTCGTGTCCGTCGCCCGGGCCGGACGCGTCGCACACCTGGCCACGCACGGACTGCGCGACATCGCGGCCGGGCTCCCGGTCGAGCCCGACACCCTGTGGCGGGTCTACTCCATGACGAAGCCGGTCACCGCGGTCGCCGCACTGCTGCTCGTGGAGGAGGGCCGGCTGTCGCTGGACGACCCGGTCGCCGACCATCTCCCGGCCTTCGCCGAGCCCCGGGTGTACGTCGGCGGCTCCGGGTCCGACGTACGCACCCGCCCGGCCGACGGCCCCATACGCGTCCGGCATCTGATGACCCACACCTCGGGGCTGACCTTCGGCTTCTACCACACCCACCCCGTCGACGCCCTGTACCGCGCGGCCGGCCTGGAGTCGTCCGTGCCGCCGGGCGCGGACCTGGCCGAGACCATCGAGGTGTACGCGAGTCTGCCGCTGCAGTTCGAGCCGGGCACCCAGTGGAACTACTCGGTGGCCAGCAATGTCCTGGGCCGGATCATCGAGGTCGTGTCGGGGCAGCCGCTCGACGTGTTCTGTGCGGAGCGGGTCTTCGGCCCTCTCGGCATGACGGACGCGGGTTTCCACGTCACGGACGAGCAGGCGCCCCGGCTGTCGGAGATGTACGGCGAGAAGGAGGGCGGCGGCGGCATCGAACCGATCCCGGGGCTGCCGCTGCGCGGCCGGCCGCGGTTTCTGTCGGGCAGCGGCGGCATGGTGGCCTCCGCCCACGACTACCACCGTTTCATGGAACTGCTGCGCCGCCGCGGCGAACTGGACGGCGTCCGGCTCCTCGCGCCCGGGACCGTGGACCTGATGACCCGCAACCATCTGCCCGACGGCGCCGACCTGCGCGCCTTCGGCAGCCGTCCCGCCCACGACGAGCCGGGCAACGACGGGGTCGGCTTCGGCCTCAACTGCTCCGTCGTCATCGACCCGTCCCGCACCCTCGTGCCGTCCGGGCTCGGCGCGTACGGCTGGAGCGGGGTGGCGACGACGACGTTCTGGGTGGACCCGGGCCGCGACCTGACGGTGCAGTTCATGACACAGGTGCGGCCCCGGTCCTCGCACTCGGTGTTCCGGGACCTGAAGAGGCTGGTCCACGAGGCCCTGGCGGGCTGAGCCCCGCTACCGGTCGACGCGCAGTGTGAACTCGATTCCCTCCTGGGCGAGTTCACGCAGCCACTGTTCCGACCGGGCCGCCGTCTCGGCGGCCCGGTTCAGGCCCGGCGGCAGGGAGCCGTCCAGGACGTGGCGGACGCCCAGGGCGAGGGTGCGTGAGACGCAGCGGGCCATCGCGCTCTCCCCCGCGTCACCCACCAGGTCCAGGAGATAGCCGCCGGCCCAGGAATGCCCCGTCTCGGCGCGTACCTCCAGTGACACGGCGAGAACGACCCGGTCCCGGTCCTCGTCCGTCGTGGGGTAAGTGGCGGCCAGCTCCTGGGCCAGGGCGGCGATCCGGGTGTCGTCGCCCCTCTTCAGCTCCTCGAAGACACCGTCCCAGGCCCGCAGCCAGCCCTCCAGACGCAGGGTGCCGCGTACGAACGTCCGCGGTGTCCAGGCGTCGGGAAGCTCGTACTGCGCGACGAAGGGGACGCTGTCGCGGTTGGGATAGACCTCGAACGTCTCCCCTTCGACGACATGCCGCCGGGTCGCCTCCCAGGGACGGTCGGCGACGGTCTCGGCACCGTCCTCGATGTAACGGGCCGGGGAGCGCAGGGCGTTGAGGACGCCCGCAGGTGCCCAGCTGAAGCGGTACGTGAAGTCGTTCGGGACGGCGGGGACACCGCCGCAGTACGAGGTGAGGGTGTACGAGGCGGGCGTCCCGTCGCCGATGGCGTCCCGGGCCCGGGCGACGAGGGCGTGCGCGAAAAGGTGGTCGATGCCCGGGTCGAGCCCGGACTCGGTCAGGACGACGACCCCGGCCTTCTCGGCGGCGGGCAGCTGGTCCAGCACCGCCTGGGACACATAGCTGGAGCAGGCGAAGTGCGCTCCCCGCCGTACGCACTCGGCGAGCAGCGGCGCGTGCTCCGGCGCGGGCAGCATCGACACGACGACGTCGCCGGGGGCGAGTTCGGCGGCGAGCGCGTCCGGCGTGTACGTACGGGGCTCGGCCCGTCCGGTGAGGCCCAGTCGGCCGAGGGCGTCGGCCGCGCGGCTCTCGGTGCGGTGCCAGAGCCGTACGCGCTCGGCGGTGTCGCACAGCGCGGCCAGTCCGCTGCCGGTGGAGAGGCCGGCGCCGATCCAGTGGACGGTGCCGCTCGCGGGTACCGGGTCAGTGGTCATGGAACTCCCCCTTGTCGAGTCCGTGTGCACGGCAGGCCTGACGGAACCGGTCCAGGCAGCGCCCCCAGGGCCCGGCGACGCCGAAGTCGAGGAGCTGCGGATACAGGGCGGCCGAGAAGTCGGCGCTGGACTCCAGCGGCAGCAGGGAGGGCAGGTTGTCGATGGCGATCAGGTCGAGCGGGGGTGCGTCGCGCAGCCGGCGTACGGGCGCGTCCCAGTCGGTGGTGTCGTCGTACACCGGGAGGACGTTGAGCGGGGAGCCGACGTCGCAGGTCACGTCGCACAGGGTGCGCAGCCGGCGGTCCGGGGTGTCGAGGTCCTGGTCCCGGAGGAAGGGCGGGACGGGGGTGGTGGCGAGCACCGCGTTCACCATCACGTCGTGCTCCAGCAGGGCGCGGCGGTCCAGGTCGCGGGTCTCGGCGAGGTCCCAGCAGGTCGGGTCGACACCGGCGGCGGCGAACGCCACCCGGGCACCGCGGCCGCTGCGGCCCAGGGCGCCGATGACCAGGCCGGTGAACTCGGCGTCGTCGGCGGCGGGCTTGAGGGTCTCGTCGAGCTCTTCCTTGGTGGTCGGCGTCAGCGGGGCCCGCAGCCGGCCCCGGTGCTGGAGCACCGCGAGGGCGGCGCCCAGATAGCCGGCCCAGAAGCCGAAGGCGGCGAGGCGCCGCCCGGTGTCGTCGACGAGGTACTCCAGGTCGAACAGCGTCCCGCCCCCGGCGGTGAACCGGCCCAGCAGGTCGGCCGCTCCGGGCTGGCCCTTGTAGGCGTGGCCGAAGAAGATGTGCCGGTGTGTCAGTTCCGCGGGGTCGGCGGGCAGTTCCTTCAGGCCGAGCACGACGGCGTCGGGCGGCGCCGTCACCCAGGAGCCCGCGGGCGCCACGCGGCAGCCGGCCGCCTCGTACTCCTCGATCGGGAAGACCCGCTGCGGGGACTCCTCGACGGTCAGTTCCACTCCGTTCCCGACGAGCCGCCGGGCGTCGTCGGGCACGATCGGTGTGCGTCGCTCGGTCGTTCGGGCCTCGTGGCGCAGCCACAGATGGAGCTCGGTCATACCAGGTGGGCCTCCGGCGTGAGGCGTCGGCCGCTGAGGGCCGACGCTCAAGGGGCTGACGTCCACGAAGCGTACGCGGCCCGCCTTCGGGTCGCGCACGAATGCGCCCAGGTCACGCCGAGGAGAACCGGAGCCCGCACGGGCGGGCACCCGATGCCTCAGGAGGAGCTGACCACCGCGTCCAGATGGGGCAGGTGGTGGTCGAGACGCTCCCGCTTCGTGCGCAGATAGGTGATGTTGTTCTCGCACGGCGGGATCAGCAGCGGCACCTGCTCGGCGACCGTGATGCCGTGGCTCACCAGCGCGTCACGCTTGCGCGGGTTGTTGGACATCAGGCGCACGGACCGCACACCCAGGTCCTCCAGGATCCGGGCGGCCACCCCGTAGTCACGGGCGTCGACCGGCAGGCCCAGGGCGAGGTTGGCCTCGACGGTGTCCAGGCCCTCCGCCTGCAGGGCCATGGCGCGCAGCTTGGCGAGCAGGCCGATGCCGCGGCCTTCATGCCCTCTGAGGTAGACGACGACACCGGCGCCCTCGGCGACGACCGCGCGCAGGGCGGCGTCGAGCTGGTCGCCGCACTCGCAGTGCTGGGAGCCGAAGGCGTCGCCGGTCAGGCACTCCGAGTGCAGCCGGATGAGGACGTCGTCCGTGCCGAGCTCGCCGTAGACCAGCGCCACCTGTTCGTCACCGCGGTCGTGGTCCAGGTAGCCGACGGCCTCGAATTTCCCGTACACGGTGGGCAAGGGGGCATTCACGACGCGTTCCACGCCGGTCCGCTGCGGTGACTTCTTGCCGAGTACGCCAATTTTTTCTGTCATGATTCTCGAGTTCCTAAGCAGAGACGAAAGGCCGTGACGTTATGAGTGATCTGGTGCCGGCGGACACCACGGAAGACGTACGGACGCGGGGCGCCGGTGTCTCACGGCAGGTCGCGGTGCTTCCCGTGGGGAGCTTCGAGCAGCACGGTGCGTTTCTTCCGCTGGCGACCGACACGCTCGTCGCGTGTGCCGTCGCGCGGGAGATAGCCGGCGCGTACCCGGTGCACCTCCTTCCTCCGGTGACGATCTCGTGCTCGCACGAGCACGCGGCCTGGCCGGGGACCGTCAGCATCTCCTCGGTGACCCTTCATGCGGTGGTACGGGACATTGCGGATTCGCTCCGCCGGTCCGGCGTCGAGGCCCTGGTGGTGGTCAACGGGCACGGCGGAAACTACGTACTGGGCAACGTGGTTCAGGAAGCCTCCGCCCGCGGTGAGCGGATGGCCCTCTTCCCGGCCCCGGAGGACTGGGAGGAGGCTCGTGAGCGGGCGGGTGTGGTGACCTCGCTGCTCACCGACATGCACGCGGGGGAAATTGAAACCTCCATCCTTCTGCACGCTCATCCCGAATTGCTCCGACCCGGTTATGAGACCTCCGATTTCGTCGCTGACGACCGGCGTCATCTGCTCACCCTCGGCATGTCCGGCTATACCGATTCCGGTGTCATCGGCCGGGCTTCGCTGGGTTCGGCGGAAAAGGGGAAGGAACTCCTGGCGAGCCTCGCGGATTCCTTCGGGGCGTATTTCTCGATGCTGACCTCCGCGGCCGAGGGGGCGGACGGGGCTGACGGGTAGTCGTTCGCGGCCGAGCGCGCCCGGGACCGGGCGCGCAGGCCCGTGTACCAGCGGGCGACGAGGACGATCAGGCCGGGCAGGCTCGCCACGAGGCTGAGCACCCCGTAGACGACCGCGACGGCGAGTCCCCGGCCGGCGCCCAGCCCAGCGGCGCCGAACGCCCAGGCGGTGACGCCCTCCCTCGGTCCCCAGCCGCCGACGTTCAGCGGCAGTCCCATCGCCAGCAGCGCGAGGACCGCGAGCGGCAGCAGGACGGCCACGGAGGCGGCGGCCCCGGCGACGTGGGCGGCGAGTACGAACATGGCCACGTAACCTGCCAGAACGACCACGGAGGAGACAATGACCCCGGGTGCGTTGCGGCGGGACAGCAGCCCTTCGCGTGCCTCGGCGAGGACCCCGCGCAGCTTCCTGCCCCGGCGTGAGGGCGCCGCCCGGTTCATGCGCACGGCGAGGACGACGGCGAGGGCGCCCACCGCGGCCAGGGCCGCGAGCGGGGCGATGTGCCTTGCCTCGGACAGCACCGGGGACGGCATCGTCAGCAGCACCACGGCCCCGACGGCGAACAGCGCGATCTGCCCGGCGGCCCGTTCGAGGACGACCGCCTTCACGCCCCGGCCCAGGTCGCCCTCGCTCTGGCCGTGCCGGACGGCCCGGTGCACATCGCCGAGGACGCCGCCGGGCAGCGCCGCGTTGAGGAACAGCGCGCGGTAGTAGTCGGCGACGGCCGGTCCGAACGGCAGCCGGATCCGGAGCCCCCGGGCCACCAGCGCCCAACGCCACGCGCTGAACACGGTGGTGACGAGTCCGATCCCGAGCGCCAGCAGCAACGACGTCCCGTCGATCCGGCTCAGCCCGTCCAGGAGGACACCGGTGCCGAGCCGCCACGACAGCACGCCGAGGATGGCGACTCCGGCGAGGGTGCCCAGATGCGTACGGGCTCTGCGGGAGCCGAGCCGGGCCAGGACGGCCCGCACGGGGCCGGGCGACGGGGAACCGGCGGGGCCGGAGGCCTCCGGTGCCGGAGCGTCGGGTTCCCCGAGCGGGCTCCCGCTGTCGCCGCTCCGGGGCAGCCGGTCGCTCTCGACGGGCATCGGCCGCGGACGTGTCCCCGTCGCCTGGGGGCTCATGACGCTCCGCCCGCCGGACGGCACAGGGCCAGGAGGTCGGTGTGGTGGACGGTGGCGCGCAACTCGCCGGCGGCGCAGGCGGCCAGGCGTTCGGCCAGATAGGCGTCGGCGCGGTCGCGCAGCTCGGGGCGTTGTTCGACGGCGGCGCCGACCCAGCCGCGCAGCCACTGTTCGGTGAGCGCGGCCTGCTCGGGGCCGAGCCGCCAGGGGCTCGGGTGCAGCCGTACGGTCGCGCCGTGCTCGGAGAACGCCTCGGCCGCCGCCGTGACGGCGTCCGGGCCGAGCAGGCCGTCGCGGCGCTGGTGTTCGTTGAACGCCTGGGCGATCTCCGCGTCCAGCGGGTGCGACGGGGTCAGTTCGACGCGCCCGGCGACGGACAGGGTCAGCAGGGCGGGGCAGCCGGCTCCGGCGCAGGCGGCGGCGAGGGTGTCGATCTCGTCGCGGGTGAGGACGTCCAGCAGCGCGGACGCCGTCACCAGGGACGCGCCCTTCAGGGCGTCCGGCGTGAGGCGGGCGACGTCACCGCGCCGCGTCTCCACCGAGACCCGGCTGCCGTCGGCGGCCGAGCGGGGTGAGGCGACGGCGGCGAAGTGCAGCAGATAGGGGTCGCGGTCGTGCAGGACCCAGTGCTGGGCGCCGTCCAGGCGGGGGGCGAGCCAGCGGCCCATCGAACCGGTGCCGCAGCCCAGGTCGTGGATGGCGACGCCCGACTTGCCCGGCAGGTTGGCGAGCCGGATGCGCAGCGGGTCGAGCAGGTCGTGCGACCGCGCGGCGGCGTCGGCCGGCTCCCGCAGCTCCAGCCACTCGGGCGCGTAGCGGGGCGGATCGTCGGGGTCGGCCTCGCGCAGCTTCACGGTGGGCCGGGAGCCGGGCGCGCCGCTGGGACCCGCGCCCGGGATGACGGCGCCCGCCACGACGGCGTCACCCGCCCACGCGATCACCGAGTCTCCCGGCTTCGCAGCCGTGGCGTCCGCCAGCTCAGTAACTTCTCTCGGTCCGGGCTGCGTCGGAATCGCCCCGCTCTGCTGGGTCGTCGCCGGGTTCGTCATGCGGCCCTCCGGGGTTCGTTCGGAAGCCGGCGCAGTACCGCCGCCAGGCTCTGTGCGGTCGTGGCCCAGCCGTCGAGGGAGGCGCGGCGGCTGCGGGCGGCGGCCTTGAGGCGACGCCGTACGTCCGCCTCGCCGAACCAGCCGCGCAGTTCGGCGGCGATGGCGGCGGGGTTCTCCGGCGGGACGAGGATGCCGGGCACGCCGCCGTCGGGGGCGCGGCCGACCGCCTCGGGGAGCCCGCCGACGTCCGTGGCCATGACCGGGATGCCCCGGGCCAGTGCCTCGGTGACGGCCATGCCGTAGGTCTCGGCGTAGGAGGTGAGGACCATCAGGTCGGCGGTGGCGTAACTGGCGTCGAGGGTGGCGCCGGACTTCGGGCCCGCCAGCTCCAGCCGGTCCTCCAGGCCGTGCTCGGCGATGAGGGACCGCAAGTGGGCGACGTACTCGGGCTCCTGGGTGAGGCTGCCGACGAAGACGCAGCTCCACCGCAGGTCCTTTACCGCCGCCAGTGCCTCCACCAGCCGGTGCTGGCCCTTGCGCGGGGTCACGGCGGCGACGCACAGCAGTCGCGAGACACCGTCGGTGCCGGGTGCGAGGGGCGCGATGTCGGCGCCCGGGGCGGCGACGTGGACGCGCTCCGGGGGCAGGCCGTGGTGGGAGACCAGACGGCGGACCGCCCAGTCGCTGGTGGCGATGACCGACGGCACGGCCCGCAGCACCGCCCGCTCCTTGGCGTCCAGTTCGGCGGCCACGACCGGGTCGAGCCCGGTCTCGTCGCCGAGCGGGAGATGGACGAGGACGGCCATGCGCAGCCGTTCCGCCTCCGGGACGACGATCTCCGGGACGCCGCAGGCCACCAGGCCGTCGAGCAGGACGACGGCGCCGTCCGGCAGTGCGCTCAGGGCGCGGGCCAGTTCCGTACGGGCCGCGGCTCCCGGGCGGGGCCAGTCACCGGCGACGGCGTGCTTGGTGACCTGCCAGCCGAAGCCGGGCAGGTCCAGGCAGACTCGCCGGTCGTAGGCGTTGCCGCCGCTGGGTGCCGCCGGGTCGTCGATGCCGCCCGGGAGCACGAAGTGCACGGTGCGCAGGGACATGGGGATGATCTCGGCGTTCTTCAGGGCGGCGTGCTGCACCGGAACATAGTTCAGGCGCGCCGGTCCGGTCTGGCCGGGCCGCTCGATGGTCGTGTCGGTCACAGCGCACGCTCGTAACTCGCCCAGGCGATGTGCGACTCGTGCAGGGTGACGGACAGGCCCGCGATGCCCTTGGCCCCCTCGCCCAGCGCGCCCTTGTGAATGCGCTCGGCGAGCCGGTCGGCGATGACCTTGGCGAGGAACTCCGTCGAGGTGTTGACCCCGGCGAAGTCGGGTTCGTTGTCGAGGTTGCGGTAGTTCAGCTCGCTGACAACGGCTCCGAGTTCCTGGGTGGCCAGCCCGATGTCGACGACGATGTTGTCCTCGTCCAGCGCTTCGCGCCGGAACGTGGCGTCCACGAGAAATGTGGCCCCGTGCAGGCGCTGCGCCGGTCCGAAGACGTCGCCACGGAAGCTGTGGGCGATCATGATGTGATCGCGGACGGTGATGCTGAACAACGGACGACCCTCCAGGTGCGGCGCGTCTGCTCCCCCGCTGTTGGCTGCCGGGGATGCCGGGTAATACGGCTCCTTGCCTTCCCCTGTTCAGCCTCCGCTACGTCTTTTCTCAGGTCAGGCGCTCTTGTCGTACCGATGTCGTACCGGATGGAACGAATCGTCAGCCGATGCGTCAATCGCTCTCGTCGTACGGGGGACTCGCTGAGGTGGTACGTGTCACTCGTTCTCGCCGTAGCGGACGCGGTGGCACAGCGCGGGGATCTCGCCCGAGGCGAGCCTCGGCAGCACGTCCGGCAGTTCCTCGAAGGCGGATTCGCCGGTGACGAGGGCGTCGAGCGCCAGGTCGGCGAGCAGGTCGAGGGCGACGGCGAGCCGGTCGGCGTAGGTGCGGTTCGGGCGGGCCGGGGAGACGGTGCCGACCTGGCTGGAGCGGATGACGAGCCGCCGGGAGTGGAAGGCCTCGCCGAGCGGCAGGCTGATCTGCCGGTCGCCGTACCAGCTCAGTTCGAGCACGGTCCCCTCGGCGGTGAGGAGTTCCAGGGACCTGGCGAGGCCCTGCTCGGTGGCGCTGGCGTGGACGACCAGGTCGCACTCGCCCTGGGCATCCGCGGGGGTGGCGAAGCCGACGCCCAGGGCCTTGGCGATGGCGGCGCGGGACGGGTCGGCGTCGACGAGCTGGACGCGGACGCCGGGGAAGCGGGCGAGCAGGGCGGCCACCGAGCAGCCGACCATGCCGCCGCCGACCACCGCGATCCGGTCGCCGACCAGGGGCGCGGCGTCCCACAGGGCGTTGACGGCGGTCTCCACGGTCCCGGCGAGCACGGCCCGTTCGGCCGGCACGGTGTCCGGTACGGGGGTGACGGCCCGGGCCGGGACGACGTACCGGCTCTGGTGGGGATACAGGCAGAACACCGTGCGCCCGGCCAGCTCCTCGGGCCCTTCCTCCACCACGCCGACGCTGAGGTAGCCGTACTTCACGGGGCCCGGGAAGTCGCCCTCCTGGAAGGGTGCCCGCATGGCGGTGTGCTGGCTGGCCGGCACACCGCCGCGGAAGACGAGCGTCTCGGTGCCGCGGCTCACGCCGGAGTACAGCGCTCGGACCAGCACCTCGTCCTCGCCGGGTTCCGGCAGGGTGACGTCCCGGATGCCGCCTCGTCCAGGCGAGTCGATCCAGAACGCCCGTGCGGTGTGCTTCATCGAAGTCCTCCTGAACGATCGGGAAGCTGCTTGCGTACCGAGGGGTGCACAGGCCGCGCACAAGGTAGCGGCGTTGATCGACTCTGTCACACGGCCGGAGGGTGTTCGGTGGCCCTGAACAACACTTACGACGCTAGGCTCGTCCAGCAGGAGACCGCCCTGGGGGCGGGAGTGCAGGTCCTGCTGCTCGCCCTGATCGGTACGGCGATCGGGATGGGCCCGGCGGGCTGGCTGACCGGCCTCGCGTTCGCCCTCGCCACCTGGGCGGTGCTCTCCCGGGCCCTGCACCGCTCACGGCTGCGCTCCTTCGGCGCGGCGAACCGGGTCACCCTCGGCCGTGCCACCCTCGTCGGCGGGGTCACCGCGCTCGTCGCGGACTCCTTCCAGAGTTCGCCGCCCGTGTCGTTGTTCGTCGGTCTGACGGCGGTCGCCCTGATCCTCGACGGCGTCGACGGCAAGGTGGCCCGCCGCACCGGCACCTCGACGGCGCTGGGCGCGCGCTTCGACATGGAGGTCGACGCGTTCCTGATCCTGGTGCTGAGCGTGTACGTGTCGATGGAGCTGGGCCCGTGGGTGCTGCTCATCGGCGGTATGCGCTACGTCTTCGTCGCCGCCGCGCGGGTCTGGCCCTGGCTGACCGCCGCCCTCCCGCCGAGCACCGGCCGCAAGACGGTGGCCGCGCTCCAGGGTGTGCTGCTGCTGGTGGCGGGCGCCGATCTGCTGCCGTACGCGGGCAACTTCGGGGTCGCCGCTCTGGCCCTGGGCCTGCTGGTGTGGTCGTTCGGGCGGGACGTGCTGTGGCTGTACCGGACCTCGCGGATCGAGGAGACCCCGGCCGGGCGGCAGGTGCGGGAACTGGTCGCGAGCTGAACTCCGCGGCCGCGGCCGGTCAGGCGTCGAACCGCCCTCGCGCCGCCTCGATATGACCGAGGTGCTGCTGGGTCCAGCCGCAGAGCAGGTCGACCGTGGCCCGCAGGGCCCGGCCCGGCTCGGTGAGCGTGTACTCGACCTTCGGCGGCACGGTGGGGTGCACCTTCCGGTCGACCAGGCCGTTGCGCTCCAGCATCCGCAGGTTCTGGGTGAGCATCTTGTGACTGACGCCCTCGACCTCGTCGCGCAACTCGCTGAAGCGCAGGGTGCGTTCGCCGAGGGCTTCGATGATCAGCAGGGCCCATTTGTTGGCGACGTCCGAGAAGATCTCACGCGCCAGTGAGTCCGCCCGCCGCAGATCCGCGTCCTCGGGCAGACCGCTCAACTCCTGCTTGGTCACCATCTGGTTCCCCAGTCACCGAAAAGTGCGTTCTTCCAGGTCGGCGGTCACTCTCCTACAGTTCCCGAGTAACCGCAAGAGAGCACGTGTGCGCGTGCTCGGCGGAAGGAACGGAAGGACAGGAACTGTGACGACTCCCGATGTCTACGACCACGCCATCCCGGCCGAGACCTACTTCGGCTATGCGCAGGCGATCAGGTCCGGCGACCTGATCCATGTCTCCGGGCAGCTCGCGTTCGACGAGGCGGGCGACTTCCACCCCGAGGACGACGCGGCCGGCCAGCTCGAGCTGACCTACGTCAACATCGACAAGGTCCTGGCCCACTACGGCGTCACACGCAACCAGGTCGTCTCGCAGACGCTGTACGCGGTGGACCTGGTGCGCCACGCCGAGGTGGTGGCGAAGGCCAACCGGGCGTACTTCGGCAGCCACCGCCCGGTCGCCACGGCCCTCGGCGTCACCGAGCTGACCTTTCCCGGGCAGTTGGTCGAGATCAGCTGTGTGATCGACACCAAGCTGCCCGCGTGAGAGGGCTCAGCGACGGGTCCCGATACCCACCAGCGTCCGCTCGTACGGGTCGAGGACGACGCCCTGGACCTTGGTGGAGACGCCGACGATGATCTGCTGGTGGGCCAGCGGCACGACGGCGTCGGTGCCGAGGATCGCGGCCTCGGCGGCCATGGCGGCGTCCTGCCGCTCACCGGTGCCGTCGGTCCCGTCGGCCTTGGTGACCGCGCGGTCGACACCCTTGTCGCACAGCAGGGCCAGGTTGTAGCTGCCGTCGCAGGTGTAGTCGCTGCCGAGGACGCCGACGGGGTCGCCGGTGTCGAGGAGGCTGTTGCGGGCGCCGATGAAGGCGTCGAACTTCCCGGCGAGGGCGTCGCTCTCCAGCCGTGAGTACTCGCGCACCTCCAGCTTCACCTTGAAGCCGGCCTTCTGAAGCTGCTGTTGCACCACCTGGGCGGTCTCGGGCAGCTCGGGCCGGTTGTCGTAGGTGGCGAGGGCGATCTGCTCACCGTCGGGCTCGGCGGCGTCCGCGCGCCCGGTCGGCTTCACCCGCTTGCTCTCGGCCCAGGTGACGGCGGGGCCGAAGATGCCCGCGCCCGGGTCGGCGTACCCCTCGAAGACGCCCTTGACGATGGTGGAGGAGTTGACCGCCTCACGGGCGGCGGCGCGCAGCTTCGGGTCCTTGAAGGGCCCGGTCTTGGTGTTGAGCTGCAGGCTGGTGGTGCGCGCGGTGCCGGCTTCCTTCAGGGTCGCCTTGTCGAGGGTGGCGGCCTGGGCGACGGGGATCGCCTCGGCGATGTCGATGTCGCCGGTGCGGACCGCGTTGGCGCGTGCGGTGCCGTCCTTGATGAAGCGGGCGTCGATGCCGGAGGCCTGGGCGCGGCCGCCCCAGTAGTCGTCGAACCGGTCGAGGGTGGCGGACCCGCCGCCGTTGACCTTGGCGATCTCGAAGGGCCCGGTGGCGGTTCCGACCGGGTCGGGGTTGCCCTTCTCGCCGTACGCCTTCGGGGAGAGGATCGCGAGGCTCGGGCTGGACAGCCGCATGGGCAGGACGGGGTCGGCGGCGGCCGTGGTGATGCGCAGACCGCGGTCGCCGTCGGCCTTCGCCTCGAACGAGACACCGGCGAGGGCGGCGGGAGCGGGCTTCGCCTTCGTGGCGCGGGTGAGCGCCGCGGCCACGGCGGACGGGGTGACGTCCGCGCCGTCCTGGAAGGTGGCCTCACGCAGGGTGAACCGCCAGGTGCGGTCGTCCTCCCGGCGCCAGGACTCGGCGAGCGCGGGGGCCGCGGCGCCGTTGGCGTCGAGAGCGGTCAGCCCCTCGGTGACGCCGAGGCGGCTGAGGAGCGTGGCGTCGGCCCCGTACGGCGAGAAGTTCTCGGCGGGCGGGAAGGCGAGGGCGACACGCAGCCGGGAGCCCGACTGCCCGCCGTTCGACGACGACTCCCCTCCCGGGGAGGCGAAGCAGCCGGCCAGGCACGGGACGAGGACGAGGGCGGCGAGGAACCGGGGACGGCTCTTGATGCTGTGGGGACGCACTTGCACAGCATATGCACCGGCCGGACGAGCCCGACGGGCCGGGTGAACCACACTCGGGACGAAGGAAGAAGTCCCATACGGCCTAACCAATTTGACAGTGATGACGATCACTCCCTAAACCTAGCCACATGACATCCATTTTCAACAAGGTGGAGCGTTCGTGAGGATCGCGTTCGTCGGCAAGGGCGGCAGCGGCAAGACCACGCTGTCGGCACTCTTCTCCCGCCACCTGGCGCGCTCCGGCGCCCCGGTCCTCGCCATCGACGGCGACATCAACCAGCACCTGGCCGAGGCGCTCGGCGGGCTGGAGAAGTCCGCCCCTCCCCTGGGCGCCCACCTGTCCTCCATCAAGGACCTGCTGCGCGGCACGAACCCCCGCGTCCCCTCCCCCGAGGCGATGATCAAGACCACTCCCCCGGGCCGCGGCTCCCGCCTCCTGCGCCCGCTCGGCGACGACGAACTGCACACCCGGCACGTCGGCCGCGCGGGCGGCGTCCCCCTGATGGTCACGGGCGAGTTCGACGAGTCCGACCTCGGAGTGGCCTGCTATCACTCCAAGCTCGGCGCGGTCGAGCTCTACCTCGGCCACCTGCTGGATGGCCCCGGCGAGTACGTCGTGGTCGACATGACGGCAGGCGCGGACGCCTTCGCCTCCGGCCTCTTCACCCGCTTCGACCTCACCTTCCTGGTGGCGGAACCCACCCGCAAGGGCGTCTCGGTCTACCGCCAGTACCGCGACCACGCCCGCGAGTTCGGCATCCGCGTCGCGGTCGTCGGCAACAAGGTGACGTGCGAGGAGGACCTGCTCTTCCTCAAGGAGGAGGTAGGGGACGACCTCCTGACCCACCTGAACCACTCCCCCTGGGTCCGCGCGGCCGAACAGGGCCGCGCACAGGACGACCCGGACCCCCTGGCATCCCTGGAACCGCACAACCGCCACGCCCTCTCCCTCCTCCACGAGGCAGTCGACTCCCACCCCCGCGACTGGGACCGGCTGCACCGGCACGCCGTGGAGTTCCACCTGCGCAATGTCCGGGCGTGGGCGGACGCGCGCACGGGAGAGGATCTGGCGGCGCAGGTGGATCCGGACTTCGTCCCGGGGCCGGCCGCCCTGTCCTGAGGCGCACCCTGCACGGGGTGAAGACACCCACGACCGCTGACTCACCCCACCGGCTACTCGATCCCCGTGGCATCGAGTAGCCGGACCACGTCCTTTCGCCCGTACCCGAGCAGTCGGGCGCGGTCGGCGGCCATCAGCACCACGTGCGCGACGATCTGCGCCGCGTATCCGTTCTTGTTGTCCGCGTCGAACCATTCCTGAGGCTTCTCCACACCCAGGCTGTTCATCACCAGCCCATGCTCTCGGCGGACCTCCGCGACCGTGGCGGCGACCGCGTCCATGAGCGTCTTCCCCGGCCGCTCGCACTCCAGGGCGAAGCACCCCCGGTCGACGGGCACGCACCCCTGCGGCGGACGCGCCCGCAGCCCCGCATACCGCTCGTCCCCGAACCCGGTGGCACGGAACTCGTCGTGCACCAAGGAGAACTGATGGAACCCGGGCGGAACCGGAGGAGGTGGAGGCGTGTACTCCCACCCGGCGTCCTCGTACAACCGCCGCTTCACCTCTTCCTCTTCGGCATGCGTCACGGTGAAGCCGTTCGCCTCGTTGCGCCCGGTCGTCGTGCCGTCGGGGTTGCGGTGGAAGTGCAGGCCCATGATGTGCTCCCGTTGCCGTGATGACGATGGACGGGAAATCCCCCCGTCACCAGCTCGAACGGCCCGCGGAGCCGGCCCGTGCCCGCCTCTCCGCAGCATCATCCGATCGCGTGAAACAGGCCGCGTGGGGAACTGATCGGCTTCGCGGGATCGGCGACTACTGCACTCCTCCAGGGTTCTGGGTCCCGCAGGGAAAGGGGGCAGAACCGGCGCGACACCAGCCACTTCGCCGCCGAGCGGACCGGGCCCCTCCCGTTCCGGCGAGGAGGGGGAGAGGCCCGACCGTGCGCTACCGCACCGCCGTCACAACCGGCGCCGCCGCATACCCGGTCGGCCGTGCCGTGAACGTGCCGCGCCCCTGGGTGCGGCTGCGCAACCGGGTCGCGTAGCCGAAGAGTTCGGCCAGCGGCACCGTCGCGGTGACGATCGCCGCGTTCGCCCGGGTGGCCGAGCCGGTCACGCGGCCGCGTCGGGCGGCGAGGTCGCCGAGTACGCCGCCCACCGCGTCCTCGGGCACGGTGACCGTGACCTCGACGACCGGTTCCAGCAGGACCATCGCGCAGGCGCGCAGGGCCTCGCGGAGGCCGAGGCGGCCGACCGTGCGGAACGCCGTGTCCGAGGAGTCCTTCACATGGGTCGCCCCGTCGGTGAGCGTGACGCGCAGCCCGGTCACCGGGTGACCGCCGAGCGGCCCTTCGGCGAGGGCGTCGCGGCAGCCGGCCTCGACCGCACGGACGTACTCCTGCGGCACCCGCCCGCCGACGACCGCCGAGCGGAAGGCGAAGCCGTCGTCAGATGGCTCCACGTCGAGGACGACGTGGGCGAACTGGCCCGCCCCACCGTCCTGTTTGACGTGCCGGAACGCCAGTCCGGACACGCCCCGGCCCACCGTCTCGCGATAACTGACCCGGGGACGGCCGATGTTGACGTCCAGTCCCAGCTCGCGCCGGAGTTTCTCCACCGCCACCTCCAGGTGCAGTTCACCCATGCCCGACAGCACCGTCTGCCCGGTCTCCGGGTCGGTCCGCACGACCAGGGAGGGATCCTCCTCGGTCAGCCGTGCGAGCCCGGAGGCCAGCCGGTCCGTGTCGCCGGTCCTGCGGGACTCGACCGCGACCGAGACCACCGGCTCGGGCACGCCCGGAGGCTCCAATACCAGCGGGGCGTCCGGCGCGCACAGCGTCGAGCCGGCGCGGGCGGACTTCAGCCCGACGACGGCGACGATGTCGCCGGCCACGGCTCGGTCCAGCGGTGCGTGCCGGTCCGCCTGCACGCGCAGGATCCGGCCGATCCGCTCGGTGCGCCGCGCGGTCGCGTCCCACAGGGTGTCTCCCTTCTCGATCGTTCCCGAGTAGATCCGCAGGTAGGTCAGCCGGCCCGTCGGGGTGGCGTGCACCTTGAAGGCGAGGGCGGCCGGTGGCGCTGCGGGGTCGGCGGGCCGTTCCCGCTCCTCACCGTCGTCGGTGCCGCGGACCGGCGGCACGTCCAGCGGCGACGGCAGATACGCCACGACCGCGTCGAGCAGCGGCTCGACACCGCGGTTGCGGTACGCGGAACCGCACAGCACGACCACGCCGTCGCCGTCCCTGGTCAGGTCCCGCAGCGCCGAGGAGAGGGTCCGCTCGCCGAGCGTGCCCGTGTCGCAGAACTCCTCCAGTGCGCCCGGATGGAGTTCCGCCACGGCTTCCTCCAGCGCCCGGCGGCGTGCCAGGGCGTCGTCCCGGAGGTCGTCCGGGACCGGTGCCGCCTCGCAGGTGTCACCGTCGGTCCACAGCAGCGCGCGCAGGCGGACGAGGTCGACGACGCCGGTGAAGGTGTCCTCGGCGCCGACCGGCATCTGCACGACCAGCGGTGCCGGGTGCAGCCGCTCCCGGATCGATGCCACGGCCGCGTCGAGGTCGGCTCCGGCGCGGTCCATCTTGTTGACGAACGCGATCCTCGGTACGCCGTGCCGGTCGGCCTGCCGCCACACCGACTCGCTCTGCGGCTCCACCCCGGCGACCGCGTCGAACACGGCCACCGCGCCGTCGAGCACCCGCAGCGCACGCTCCACCTCGTCGGCGAAGTCGACATGCCCCGGGGTGTCGATCAGGTTGATCCGGTGACCGTCCCAGGCGCAGCTCACCGCCGCGGCGAAGATGGTGATGCCCCGGTCCCGCTCCTGCGGGTCGAAGTCGGTGACGGTCGTGCCGTCGTGGACCTCGCCGCGCTTGTGCGTGGTTCCGGTGGCGAACAGGATCCGTTCGGTGACGGTGGTCTTGCCGGCGTCGACGTGGGCGAGGATGCCGAGGTTGCGGACGACGGCGAGCGGGTTGTGGTGGGTGCGCACGGCCCATGGCCTTTCGAGGCGAATCAGGAGGGGGCAGCGCGATTTCGGGGCGAGGCAGGTGTGGTGACACACGTCTGTTTCGGCCTGCCGACGCTAGGTCGGCAGGCCGAAACAGGCGCTTCTCAGACGTTCGTCCCGGTCATCCGGAGTCCGCCGCGCAGCGGGCACCGGAGCGACGAGGACACGAGGATCACCTCGTAGCGCGGCAGGGAGACGGCGACAGCGGTGTGGTCACGCATGGCGGTCTCCCTTCGTTCGTCACGACGGCGCGCGCCGCTCACGTCGTGGGCGGCGCCGGGTACTCCGTGAGTGTAGGGAGGGCGGGTGGAATCGGGCCAGGGATTTATTCCGGCGGGGTCGGGGTGTCGTGGGTCCGGTACATCGCCTGGACGTCCAGCTCCAGTTGGACCGTCGGCCCGACCACCGCGATGCCCCGGGCCAGCATGGTGCGCCAGTTGAGGGTGTAGTCCTCGCGATGCAGTTCCGCCGTCGCCAGGGCCGCGCAGCGCAGCTCCTGCCCGTAGCCGCCGTTGACCGTGCCGAGGTACGTCGTGTCGAGCGAGACGGAGCGGCTCACGCCGTGCATCGTGAGGGAACCCAGCAGGGACCACTTGCTGCCGCCGCGGTAGGCGAAGCGGGTGCTGTTGAAGTCGATGTACGGGAAGCGTTCGACGTCGAGGAAGTCGGCGGACCGCAGATGATTGTCGCGGGTGGTGTTGCCGGTAGTGATGCTGGAGGCGTCGATACGGACGGACACCCGGGACTCGGTCATGTCCTGGGAGACCATGATCCCGCCGTCGAAGCGTTCGAACCGGCCGTGGACGTTCGCCATGCCGACGTGCTTGGCGATGAACCGGATCGCGGTGTGCGGCGGGTCGAAGAGCCACGTTCCGGGCGCCGGCAGCTGGAGCGCCTCGGCCGGCTGCAGCCAGACGCGCTCGGTGGGCGTCGGCGTACCGGTGCCGACCTCGATCGTCTCGCGGTGCGGCCGCAGGCCCTCCGCCGCGACCATCAGGCTGTACCGGCCGGGCGGCAGCGCGGCGAGGAAGTAGCCGTACGGGTCGGTCGTCCCGCGGGCGGCCACCCGGTGGGTGTCCAGGGCGGTGACGGTGACGTCCGCGGCCGCCAGGGGGGAGCCCATCGGGTCCACGACCTCACGGGCCACGGCACCCGCGCCGGAGGGAAGGGGGAGCGCGAGGCCCGCCGCCGCGGCGGAGGCGCCCTTGAGCCGCCGGCGCCGGAGCAGTGCGAGGGCCATGATGTTCACCTTTCATCAGGTGGCACGGCCGTACGAGCGGCGGTTTCAGCGCACGCCGACGGCCGCACCCTGTTGCGGTCACACCCCCTTTTCGATCTTGCGGCACCGGGCTGCGGGACGGGTGTCTCAATACGAGACAGTCAGGCGCGTTTGCGGAAAACGTCGGCGTGTTCGTCGGCCCATCGGGCGAAGGTGCGGGCCGGGCGGCCGGTGATCTTCTCCACGGTGCCGGAGACCGTACGGCCCACCTCGGGGGTGTTCCCGTACGCCTCCAGCAGGAAGCCGATCACGTCCTCGGGGAGGTACGCGGCCCGCCACTGGGCGACGGCCTGCTCCTCGGTCAGTTCGACCAGGGCGATCTCCCGGCCGGCCGCGGCGGCGACGGCCTTCACCTTGTCGCCTACGGTGAGCACTTCGGGGCCGGTGATCACATACTCCTGGCCCGCGTGGCCCTCCTCCGTGAGGGTGACCGCGGCGACGGCTCCGATGTCGCCCTCGTGGACCATGGCACTCAGCCGTTCGACGAACGGCTCCCGTACCTCGCCCGCCGACCGGATCCCGTCCGCCCACTCCAGGGCGTTGGCCATGAACTCGACGGGCATGAGCACGGTCCAGCTCACCGCGTCGTCGCCGCGCACCGCGTCCTCCAGCGGGGTGGGCCCGCCGCCGTGCAGCACGGTGATCCGGCGGACACCTGCCGAGCGGGCCAGTTCCAGGATCCGGGGGCCGGTCTCCAACGGGGTGAAGGCCGCCCCGCCGAAGGTGATCAGGTGAAGTCCGGTGATCCCCTCCAGGGCGGGGGCCAGGCTGCCCGGGTCGGTCAGGTCGCCCTCGACGACCTCGACACCGTCCGGGAGGACGGCCTTCGCGGCGTCCCGTGTGAGGGCACGGACCGCGTGGCCCCGGGCGAGCAGTTCGGCGACCACCTGGCGGCCGACGGTTCCGGTGGCACCGGTGACAAGGATCTTCTGCGTCTGCGTCATGCCACGACCGTAGGAACCCTTGCGGTCAGCTTCTGTCCGCGACCGCCTGCCGAGTCCGGCGCGGAGAGCGGCCCCGTACCGGAGGGCCTAGGTCGTGTCCGCAAAGTCAGGGGAGCCAGAGGCGTAGGCAGGCGAGGGTGACCATGGCTTGGTAGTGGCGGGCGCGTTTGTCGTAGCGAGTGGCCAGGGCCTTGTTGTGCTTGAGCTTGTTGAAGCAGCGCTCGACGAGGTTGCGGCGCCGGTAGGTGGTCCGGTCGAGTCGGCAGAGGCTTTCGCCTCGGCGGATGCGGCCGTTGATCTGGTCGATCCGCTCTGGGATCGCGGCTCTGATGCCCCGCCGACGCAGGTAGGAGCGGATCTTCGTGGACGAGTAGCCCTTGTCCGCGACGACCCGATCGGGCCGCGTTCTGGGCCGGCCGGGCCCGCGTCGGCTGACGCTGATGCGGGCCATGACCTGCTCGAACTGGGTGCAGTCGTTGACGTTCCCAGCGGTCAGGGTAAAGGCGAGCGGCCGGCCCTGCCCATCACAGGCCAGGTGGATCTTCGTAGTCAGCCCGCCACGGGACCGGCCGATCGCCTCGCCCGGCCAGAGCCCCCTTTCGGGCCCCGGCCGCATGCTGGTGAGCCCGCACAGTCGTGGAGTCGACGCAGACGACAGTCCAGTCCACGGCGCCCACGGCATCGCAGTGCTGCTGGACCTGGGCCAGCAGCCGGTCCCAGGTGCCGTCTGCCGACCAGCGGCGGAAACGTTCGTAGACCGTCTTCCACGGGCCGTAACGCTCAGGCAGGTCCCGCCAGGCCGCCCCCGTGGACAGCTTCCACAGGATGCCGTTGACCACCTGCCGACGATCCCGCACCGGACGCCCCATCCGCGGAGGAGCCAGCAACGGCTCGATCACCGCCCACGACTCATCAGTCAGCTCATGACGACGCACCACGAACCAACCAACGACGCCGCCACTTTGCGGACACGACCTAGGCGGGCCGGTACAGGTCCCGGACCTCGGGGCGTTGCCGGAAGCCGGCCGCCTCGTACGTGGCGACGGCACCGGCGTTGGAGCTCGGGGTGCAGACGAGCGCGCTCGAGGAGCCCAGCTCCCGGAGTGCGGCCGCCGCGGCGACGGTGATCGCCCTGCCGTAGCCGTGACGGCGATGTTCCCGGTGCACACCCATCGGTTCGAGCAACCCGGGCCTTCCCGGACCGGCCGACCACACCGTCACCGCCGCCACCGCGTCGCCCTGGTCGTCGTAGGCGATCAGACACCGGGCGTCGGCGTACGGCGGTCCGGCCGCCATCGCGTGCCAGAGCCCGTCCGTGAACGTCGACCCGTCGAACGACGCCCGCTGTACGGCGGCCCGGACATGTGCTTGCTCCGGCCCGACCACCTCGATCCGTACGCCCGGATCCTTCACCGGCTCCGTGAGATCGCGCCGCAACGGGGTCCACGGCTCGTCGGTGTTCCAGCCGTGCTCGGACAACAGGTCCTGGACCAGTGCGCCCGTCGGCGCCTCGACGTTCACCTTTCCCTCGGGCAGAACGCCGCGTTCCGGGTCTGTCACGTCCGCGACCAGCTGCCGTGCCAGCTCTGCGTCCCGATGAGCGGCGGGAGCGATCGTCAGCCGGAGCAGCCCGGGGCCGTCCAGCAGCCCGACGGCGAGGATCCGTCCGTCACGGCTCCAGGTCCGGACCGCCGCCGCGGTCGCTTCCGCACCCGACCTCCAGAACCATCCCAGGTCGCCCGGATGCAGTTGCATCGGCGCCCCCTCGTACTGCCACTCCCGCAGCACACCCACGGCCTCGCCCAGCCCGTCGACTTCCGGCTCGCCCAAGACAATCGCCATGCCCCGATGACACACCACGGCACCGACAGTCCGCACTCGGTTTCCTACCGGCTCCGGACGGGCTCCGGCGGTCCTCCCTCGTACGCCGCCCGCAGCACGGCCAGGGCCCCGTCCGCCGTCACCGGGCGGGGGTTGGCGTACGGCTCGCCCGCGACCCGGGCCGCCGCCGGTGCCAGGTCGGTTTCCGTGAGGCCGAGTTCGGCGAGGGACCGCGGTGCGCCGAGACGTCCGGCCAGCTCCCACAGGGCGCGCGGCACGTCGTCGGTGCCGAGGGCCCGCCCCAGTACGGTCAACGCCTCCGGCGCGGCGGGGGCGTTGTAGACCAGGGCGTACGGCAGCACGACGGTGTGGGTCTCGGCGTGCGGCAACCCGAAGGTGCCGCCCAGCACATGGCACATCTTGTGGTGCAGCCCCATCGTGGTCGCGCCGAGGCACGCGCCGCACAGCCAGGCCGCGTACAGCGCCCGGCCGCGCGCGTCCAGGTCCTGTGGGTCTTCGACCAGGTGCGGCAGTGCCCCGGCCATCGCCCGTACGCCCTCCTCGGCCATGACCGAGACGAGCGGCGAGGCGTCCGGGGCGTACAGCGCCTCGACGGCGTGCGCGAGCGCGTTGACGCCGCTGGTCACGGTCAGCGGCACGGGCAGGGAGAGGGTGAGGCGGGGGTCGTAGACGACGCTGCGGGGCTGGACGACCGGGTCGCGGCCGGTGCGCTTGGCGCCGTGCTCGGTCAGGCCCCAGACCGGCGTCATCTCGGAGCCCGAGTAGGTCGACGGTACGGCGATCAACGGCAGCCCGGTGCGCAGGGCGACGGCCTTGCCGAGCCCGATGGCGGAGCCGCCGCCGACCGCGACGCAACCGTCCGCCCCGGCCGCGCGCACCGCCTCCACGGCCCGTTCGGCGTCCTCGGCGGGTACGTGCATCCGGGCCTCGGCGTGCAGTCCGACGCAGGCGTCGCCGAGCGCGTCCGCCACCGCGCGGGCGACCGTCTCGCCCCTGCTGCCGCACACCACGAGCAGCCGCCGCAGGCCCAGGCGTGCGGCCTCGCCCGGGGTCGCGGTGACGGCCGCGCCGGGCCGGAAGACGACTCGCACGGGCCTGGTCTCGTAGGAGAACTCGTTCCGGAACGTCATGCGGCAGGCTCCAGGACGAGGTCGAAGCGGGCGAGCCGGAAGGGGTTCGGCACGCCGAACTCCTTCGCCAGGGAGGGGTCGTCGGTCTCCGCGAAGTCCTTGACCAGGCTCTGCTTCACGGCGAACACCGCGTCGGTGTCCAGGTACTCCCCGCCCGCCACGAAGATATGGGTGGTGACGGGCGTGTGTCCCTCGGCCGCGGCGATGAAGTGGATGTGCGCGGGACGGTAGGGGTGCCGACCGGTCGCGTGTAGCAGACCGCCGACCGGACCGTCGGTGGGGATGGGGTACGCGGCCGGAACGCAGGTGCGGAACCAGAAGCGGCCATCGGCGTCGGCGGTGAACAGCCCGCGTCCGTTGCCCGCGGGCTGGACGCCGGGCTGCTGGACGTCGTAGTAGCCCTTGTCGTCGGCCTGCCAGACGTCGACGACGGCACCGGGCAACGGTGTGCCGTCCCGCGCCAGTACCCGGCCGCTGATCACACACGTCTCGCCGCCGCCCACCAGGTCGATGTCGGCGCCGAGTTCACGGACCGGCGACTCGGTCATGTGGAAGGGCCCCAACACGGTCGACTCGGTGGCCCCGGGCGCACGGTCGCCGTTGACGGTCTCCACCAGCATGGACAGGCCGAGCACGTCCGACAGCAGGATGAACTCCTGCCGGGTGTCGGTGCAGGCCTGCCCCGTCGCCGTCAGGAAGTCGATCGCCCGCTCCCACTCCTCCTGCGTGAGCCGGGTCTCCCGCGCGAAGTCGTGCAGATGGCGGACGAGTCCGGTGAGCAGCTCACGCAGCCGCGGGTCGGCGGTTCCGCGGAGGCTGGCGAGGGCCTGCTCGGTGACGCCGGTCCCCGTCGCGTCGGTGGTCATGTCGGCTCCCCTTCGTCGACGTCCGCTTCCTCCATGAGGCGTCCGCTTCCTCCATGATTGCGCGTTCAAGCGTGACCGAGGATCCGCCGCAGCGTGTCCGCGAGCAGTTCTCCGGCGTCCGGAGCAGCGGACGCGTGCCGGAAGGCGACGAAGCCGTCCGGGCGTACGAGGAGGGCGCCGCTGTCCGTGATCTCGCGCAGCCGCGCCCAGTCGCCGTACGGGTCCTCGTACTCCTGCCCGGGACCGATCACCACGGTGGCGATCTCGATGTCCTGGGCCTCGGCCGCGCGCACCCAGTCCTCTCCCCCGATGCCGGTCAGCAGGGTGAAGCGGCCCCGGCCGACCGTGTCGAGGGTGGAGAGCGTGCGGCTGCCGGAGGTGATCCAGGCGTGCGGGAGCCGGGCGCCGGGGCGGGAGGACGGCTGGTGGTGCAGCTCGGGGTCGCGGGCGAAGCCGGGGTCGGGCGTGCCGTCCGGGACGATCGCGGCGGAGCTCTCGGCGGGATAGCGCTGGTTGAGGTCGACGCCGTGCGCGTTGAACTCGTACACCTTGAAGGCGATCGCCTCGCGCAGTTGAGCGCGCTGCTTCTCGGCGGCCTCGGTGGCGTCCTTGCGGGCGGCGATGTTGGCCCAGAGCTGCTCGGGGGTCTGCGGGGAGAGGCCGTCGAGGGCCTCGAAGACCGGGGCGGTCTCGCGGATGGACTGGTTGGCGCGGGTGACGATCTGCCGGCCGATGGGCGCGCGTTCGGCGGTGTAGCTGTCGAGCAGCCTGGGGTGGGCGGTGCCGTCGAGGACGAGCTTGAGCTTCCAGGCCAGGTTGTAGGCGTCCTGGATGGAGGTGTTGGAGCCGAGGCCGTTGGACGGAGGATGGCGGTGCACGGCGTCTCCGGCGCAGAAGACACGGCCGCTCGCGTACCTCTCCGCGTACATCTCGTTGACCGTCCACGCGGAGGACGACTTGATGGTCACGGGGATGTCGTCGTCGCCGACGAGCTTGCGGACGACGGATTCGGCGTACGCGGTGGTCAGATCGGGGGCGCCCGCGGTGACGTCGTAGCCCCACACGATCAGCCACTCGTTCCAGGGCCGGACGCAGCGCACCAGACCGGCGCCGATGCCGCCGACCGTCGCGCCGGGCGCGAGCACCCAGTAGAGGGTGGAGGGGCGGTGGGCGGTGTACCGCGTCAGGTCCGCCTCGAACACGATGTTGACGCTGCCGGCCACGCCCATCTGGCCGCCCATCGGCAGCCCGGCGTCCGCGGCGACCTTCGACCGTCCGCCGTCGGCGCCGATCAGGTACTTGGCGCGGATCTCGTACGTGTCCCCGCGCAGCCGGTCGCGGACGGTGGCCGTGACGCCGTCCGCGTCCTGGGTGTGGGACAGGTACTCGGTCTCGAAACGCAGCCGGGTGCCCCGGGCGATGGCCGCGTCCACGAGGACCGGCTCCATGAGGTGCTGCGGCATGTCGCACATGCGGGTGGGGCTGGCGAGTTCGTGTTCCGCCTGCACGAGCGGGTCGTTGCCCCAGGAGCGCACCCGGCCCAGTTCCTCGCCCGCCAGGCTGGTGCAGAAGGTCGTGTTGCCCATCAGGTGCTGCGGGGTCGCCTGCGCGACGACCTCCTGCTCCACGCCGAGGTCGCGCAGCACCTCCATGGTGCGCTGGTTGGTGATGTGCGCACGGGGCGTGTCGGCGAGGCCCGCGTAGCGGGTCACCACGAGGTTGGGCACGCCGTAGGTGCTCAGGGCGAGCGCGGCCGAGGCACCGGCCGGGCCGCTGCCCACGATCAGGACGTCGGTCTCGACGACGGTGGACACGGGGCGCTCCTGCGGGGGGAATCGGACTTCGGCCACTCATGATCATGGAGGGGATCGGCGGGAGGCGGGTGTCTCAATACGAGACATCGTGTGCGCCGTACGAGACATCGTGCGCGCCGGACGAGACGTCGTGTGCGCCGGACGTTCCGGACACGGCGGTTGTTGTCCGTTCAACGGAACCCGATACGGTGGACATGTCGTGACCACCACAGAGCACACCCCCGCAGCCACCGCCGCCCTCCCCTCGCTGTACGACGCCCGCGAACGCTTCCTGGCGGGGCGCCCGTTGCCCGACGGCGTACCGGAGGAGGTCGCGGCGGCGTGGCGACGGGCGCGGTTCCACGGAGTGCCGCACGACTTGGCGGAACCGGCGGTCCGACCGCCGCGGCCAGTGGAGTCGGCGCTGCTCGCGGCGGCCCGACCGGTGCTCGACCGCATCGTCCCAGCCCTGGGCGCGGACGGGTCGCTGCTCGTGCTGACCGACGAGCGGCTGCGTGTGCTGTGGACGGCGGGGAATCTGCCCGGGCTCGACACCTGCCCCGTGCTGTCGGAACCGGAGGTCGGCAACAACAGCGCGGCTCTCGCGCTGCGCACCCGGCGCCGGGCCGAGACGCACGGGCCGGAGCACTTCCTCGACCGATGGCAGGACGTGTCCGCGGTGTCCGTCCCGGTGCTCGACCCGAAGGGTGCCCAGGTGCTCGGCACGGTGACCGTGGCGGCCCGGCTGTCCACCACCCGTTCGCCCCATCCGCAGGCGGCCCTCGCCGAGGCCGCCGCGGCCGCGGTCGAGACGGAACTGCGCACCCGGGCGGGCCGGGCCGAGCGGGTACTGCTGGACGCATACCTACGGGCTGCATCCGGCACGGAGTGCGAGGCCGACCCGGCGGTAGTCGCCCTGGACGGCCGCAATCGGCTGGTCAGCGACGCGGCGCAGCGCATGCTGACCCCCGGAGTGCTCGAAGCACTGGAACGTACGGCGGTCAGCGCGCGGCGCGGGGACACCGCCGTGGAAGCGGCAGCCGTCACCGAGGGCCTCGGATACACCGCCCGGATCACGCCCGTGCGCCTGGACGACGGTACGGTCCTCGGGATCGTCGCCGTCCTGGAACGGCTCGGCGATTCCCCGCCGTCGACGCCGGCCTCGCCCCGCCCTCCCGTCACTCTCACGGGTTCCTCGGTCCCCTGGCGGCACGCGGTCGCACGTGCGGTCGAACTGGCGCGCTCCCCGGAGCCGCTGCTGCTGACCGGCGAGCGCGGAACCGGCAAGTCCGCGCTGGCTCGGGAGCTGCTGGGCCTGCGTGGCCTGCCCGGCCTGTCTGGTCCGCCCGGCTCGCTCGATTCGCTCGGTGAAGGCGCTGTCCGGGTCGCCGACGCGGCGCGGGACACCGGCCTCGACGAGGCCCTGGCCGCGTGGCAGGCCGACCGGCCACTCCTCCTGCGGCACGCCGAGCGCCTCGCACAGCCGGGCGTGGCCGCCCTCAACTCCCTGCTCGACACGCATCCCGACACGCGCGTCCTGGTCACCTACACGCCCGGCGCCCAGGTCGGCCCCTGCCTGCAGCGACTGCTGGACAAGCTGTCCGCCCGCTCGGTGACCCTGCCCCCGCTGCGGGAACGCCCCGAGGACATCCGGGAACTGCTGCCTGTCCTCGCGCCCCGGCCGACACCCGGACAGCCCCCGCTGACCTGGACCCTGGACGCCCTGCGCGCGCTCGAGCTGTACCCGTGGCCCGGGAACGTCACCGAGCTGGCCCATGTCGTCCGGGCCCTGGCGGAGCAACGGCGGATGTTCGGCCCGGTCCGCCGGGCCGAACTCCCGGACCCGGTGCGCGAAGGCCCGGCCGCGCGGCCCCTCAGCCCGATGGAACACGCCGAGCGCGCCGCGATCCTGGAGGCGCTGCGCCGTCACGGCGGCAACAAGGCGCGGGCGGCTGCCGCGCTGGGGATCGGCCGGGCGACGCTGTACCGCAAGCTGCGGGGATACAAGGAGTGAACAAACAGCTCGGGCGGGCCGGGAAATCTCCCGACCCGCCCGAGCTGGTCTGTGTCCGAGGGGGGACTTGAACCCCCACGCCCGATAAAGGGCACTAGCACCTCAAGCTAGCGCGTCTGCCATTCCGCCACCCGGACAAGGTGTCTGCCGCCTGGCCAGGGGTGCTCCCCGCGGCGACATGGACAACAATACCAAGGTTTCGGAGTGCCTTTCACCTGCGTTTCCGTCCGCCTGGCGGGGGTCCGGGACCTCGCGGCCCGATACCCCTAGGGTCGCACCATGAGTGACTGGATGGTTACGCAGAGCCCCGCTCCGGGTCACCGCCCGCGTGCGCTGTCGCCGCTCCGGGAGCATCTGCGGGACACGTTCTGGTTCGCTCCCACCCTGGCCATGGCGAGCGTCTTCGTGGTCTGGGTGGGGGCGCAGGTTCTCGACACGATCATCGTCGACGCGCTCCAGGAGGACGGCGACTACGAGACGCTCGAGGAGCTGCTGCGGTTCGCGGAGGACGCCAAGGCCGTCGTGACCGCGGTCGGCTCGGCGATGATGACCTTCATCGGGGTGGTCTTCAGCATCTCGCTGGTGGCCGTGCAGATGGCGAGCGGGCAGTTCACCCCGCGCGTGGTGCGGCTCTTCGTGCGGAGCCGGATCACCAAGGCGACCTTCGCGGTGTTCCTGGCGACCTTCGTGCTGACCCTGCTGGTCCTGACCTCCTTCGACACCGCCGACGATCCCCGTGCCGTGACGTCGGTGCCACTGGTGCAGTCGGTCCTCACGCTCTGCATGGTCGCGCTGAGCCTGTTCCTGTTCGTGCTGTACGTGAACACCACCCTGCGGCTGATGCGGATCAGCCATGTCATCGCGCGGATCGCCACGGAGTCCTTCCGGGTCGCCGCCTCGATGCCCGTGCCGACCGGCGGACACGACGGGCACGACGCCGCGCTCCTCGGTCCCGCGACCGCGTGGGTTCCGCACGAGGGCCGGGCGGGTGTGCTGCGGGACGTGCACATCGCCCGGCTGGTGCGGGTGGCGCGCAAGCACGGGGTCGTACTGCGGCTGATCCCTCGGATCGGGGACTTCGTGGTGCCCGGTACACCCGTACTGGCCGTCCACGGCGGCCCGGCCCCGCCACGCGGGGCGCTGCGCTACACGGCCTCGGTCGGGGTGGAGCGGACCTACCACCAGGATCTCGGCTTCGGCTTGCGCCAGTTGTCCGACATCGCGCTGCGCGCCCTGTCGCCCGCGATCAACGACCCGACGACCGCCGTCCAGGCCTTGGACCGCATCATCCAGTTCCTGGCCTCCCTGAGCCGACGCCCGCTGGACGCCGCCCTGCACCGGGACCGGGCCGGTGCGGTGCGGCTGGTGCAGCCCGTGCCGGGATGGACCGAGCTGGTGGATCTGGGGTTCACCGAGGTACGGGGGTGTGCCGTCGGGAGCCCGCAGGTCTCCCGGCGCATGCTGGCCGGACTGGACGACCTGCTTCTGCTCGTGCCGGCGGAACGGCGTGAGCCGCTGCTGCGCCACCGCGAACTGCTCCGCCAGGCGGTCGACCAGGCCGAAGCGTCCCCCGCGGACCGCGCGTTCGCCCTGCGCCCGGACCGGCAGGGCATCGGCTGACGGGCATCGGCTGACGGGCGTCGGCTGCCCCGGCACCTCGAAGACGTCCGACGCCGGGAACCCGCGGTGCCTGCCCGCGTGGCGAACCGGCGTCGGACGCAACCGCCCTCCTCACGGCAGCAGCTGGTACTCCGGGAAGTTGCCCGGCAGCCGCTCCCCCGCCGGTCCGCGTGTCACCGCGCGCACCAGCAGCTCGCCGCCGACGAACGCGCCGCGCCAGGACGCGCCGAGCCCGCCGAACAGCTCGTCGCGGTCGCCGCGGGAGCGGGGCCGGCCATGGCCGACCTTGAAGGCGCGGATGTGCGGGGCGAGCCGCTCGTAGGTCGCCCGGTCGTCCGTGGACAGCGTCGCCACGAGCGCGCCGTTCGAGGCGTTCATGGCGGCGAGCAGCTCCGCCTCCGTGTCGACCAGGACGATGGTGTCGACCGGGCCGAACGGCTCCGCGTGGTGCAGCGGGGAGGACGCGGGCGGGTTGAGGAGGGTGACCGGCTGGACGTAGGCCGAGGTGTCCTGGCCGGGCAGGAAACGGGCGTCGGCCGGGCTGCCGCGGTGCAGGGGCACGGCGCCTCGTTCGATCGCCTCGGCGACCTGGTCCTGGAGCTCCTTCGCCTTGGCGGCGTTGATCACCGGCCCGAAGTCCAGCTCGGCGTACGGGTCGTCGGGCTTCTCGACGGCGAGCGGGTGCCCGACCCTGACGTCACGGACCGCCGGGAGGTAGGCCGCCAGGAACGCGTCGAACAGGTGCCGCTGGACGACGAAGCGCGGGTACGCCGTGCAGCGCTGCTTGCCGTAGTCGAAGAGCCCCGGGACCAGCGCGGTGAGCGCGTCCCAGTCGGAGTAGTTCCAGATGCCCCAGGTGTTGAGTCCTTCCTGTTCGAGTACGTGTCGTTTGCCGAGGTCGGCGACGGCCGTGGCCACCGCGGCGCCGGTGTCGCGGCCGCCGACGAAGGAGACGCAGCCGATCTCGGGCGCCCTCACCAGCGCCTGGGACAGCTCGCCTCCGCTGCCGCTGACGAGGGTCAGGGGGATCCCCTCGCGCGCGGCGAGCGCACCGGCCAGGGTCAGGCAGGCGACACCGCCGTCGGTCGGGGTCTTGGCGATGACCGCGTTGCCTGCCAATGCCTGTACCAGTAATGCGTGAACGAGCACGCTCATCGGGTAGTTCCAGCTGGCGATGTTGGAAACGGGGCCGTCCAGCGGGGCCCGTCCGGCGAGCATCGGTTCGATGCCGTCGACGTACCAGCGGACCCCGTCGATGGCCCGGTCGACGTCCGCCTGGGCGAGGCGCCAGGGCTTGCCGATCTCCCAGACGAGCAGGAGCGCGAGCAGTCGGCGGTGTTCGGTGAGGGCGTCGAGTGTGGCGGCGACGCGGGCCCTGCGCTCCGGCAGGGGGACGTGCCGCCAGGCTCGGTGCTGGTCGAGGGCGGCGCGCACGGCCTGGCGGGCGGTGGCCCCGTCCAGGCGCGGCGGGCCGGCGATGGGGCTGCAGTCGACCGGGCTGACGGCGGGCAGGACCCTGCCGTCAGCCTGCCAGGCGGAGTTCCAGAGGTTGAGGACCCGGTCGTCGCGGAAGGCCTCGGGCGCGGCGGCGAGGCAGCGCCGCCAGGCGTCGGGCCAGGACGTGCCGGACTTGAGGGTGAGGGTGGGTGGCATGGGGTTGCTCCGCTCTCGGTGCACAGTCGGGGGCGGGCTCATGTCAGCTGTGAGGGAGGCCGTCGAGACGTGCGAGGACCAGCTTCGCGGTCTCGGTCGGGGTGCTTCCCACGCTCACCCCGACCGCCTCCAGCGCCTCCTTCTTGGCCTGCGCGGTGCCGGACGAGCCGGACACGATCGCGCCCGCGTGGCCCATGGTCTTGCCCTCGGGCGCGGTGAATCCGGCGATGTAGCCGACGACCGGCTTGGTGACGTGCTCGCGGATGTACGCCGCCGCGCGTTCCTCCGCGTCGCCGCCGATCTCACCGATGAGGACGATCAGTTCGGTGTCGGGGTCGTCCTGGAAGGCGGCGAGGCAGTCGATGTGCGTGGTGCCGACGACCGGGTCGCCGCCGATGCCGACGCATGTGGAGAAGCCGATGTCGCGCAGCTCGTACATGAGCTGGTACGTCAGCGTGCCCGACTTGGAGACCAGGCCGATACGGCCCGGCTTGGTGATGTCGGCCGGGATGATGCCCGCGTTGGACTGGCCGGGGGTGATGAGTCCCGGACAGTTGGGGCCGATGATTCGCGTGCCCTTCTCCTTGGCGTACGTGGTGAAGGCGACGGAGTCGTGGACGGGGATGCCCTCGGTGATGACGACCGCGAGGCCGATGCCCGCGTCGGCGGCTTCGACGACGGCCGCCTTGGCGAAGGCGGGCGGTACGAAGACGACGGTGACGTCCGCTCCGGTCGTACGCATGCCGTCGGCGACGGAGCCGAAGACCGGCACAGCCCGGGCGTCGAAGTCGACCGTGCGGCCCGCTTTGCGGGGGTTGACGCCGCCGACCACGTTCGTGCCGGCCGCGAGCATCCGCCGGGTGTGCTTCATGCCCTCGCCGCCGGTCATGCCCTGGACGAGGACCTTGCTCTCCTTGGTGAGGTAAATGGCCATGGCGTTCCCTCTCCTCAGGCCGCGGTGGCTAGTTCGGCGGCGCGGCGGGCGGCGCCGTCCATGGTGGTGACCTGCTGGACCAGCGGATGGGCGTGCCCGTCGAGGACGGCACGGCCCCGGGCCGCGTTGTTGCCGTCGAGGCGCACGACGAGCGGCTTGGTGAGGTGGACGGTGTCCAGGGCCCGGACGATGCCGTCGGCGACCGCGTCGCAGGCGGTGATCCCGCCGAAGACATTGACGAAGACGGACTTCACGTCCGGGTCGGAGAGGATCAGCGACAGTCCGTCCGCCATGATCTGGGCGCTCGCTCCGCCGCCGATGTCGAGGAAGTTGGCGGGGCGTGCGCCGCAGCCCGCGACCACGTCCAGGGTCGACATGACGAGTCCGGCGCCGTTGCCGATGATGCCGACCTCGCCGTCGAGCTTGACGTAGTTGAGGCCCTTGGCGGCTGCTGCGGCCTCGATGTCGTCGTCGTGTGCCCCTTCGTCGGCACCCCATCGCGCCTGTCGGAAACGGGCGTTGTCGTCGAGGGTGACCTTGCCGTCAAGGGCGAGGATCTGCCCCTGTCGGGTGCGGACGAGCGGATTCACCTCGACGAGCAGGGCGTCCTCGCGGACCAGGACGTCCCAGAGACGTACGAGGACATCGACGGTCTGCGGCGGCAGTCCGGCCGCCCGGGCGATCTCGCCCGCCTTCGCGGAGGTGACGCCCTCGGCGGGGTCGACGGGGATACGGGCCACGGCCTCCGGACGACGGGCCGCCACCTCCTCTATGTCCATGCCGCCTTCCGCCGAGGCGATCGCGAGGAAACGGCCGGCCGCGCGGTCGAGCACATAGGACACGTAGAACTCGGTATCGATGTCGACCGGTTGGGCCAGCATCACCTTTCCGACCGTGTGGCCCTTGATGTCCATGCCGAGGATCTGACGGGCGGTGAGCTCAGCGGCGGCCGGGTCGGCGGCGAGCTTCACACCGCCCGCCTTGCCGCGTCCTCCGGTCTTCACCTGCGCCTTGACCACGACCCGTCCGCCGAGGCGGCGTGCGATCTCGCGGGCTTCCTTGGCCGAGTCCGTCACCTCGGCCCGAGGCACCAAGATGCCGTGTTCTTCGAAGAGTTCCCTTGCCTGGTGTTCGTACAGGTCCATTCCGGCTCCCTGTCTGAAAGTGCCGCACGCCCCCTGGACACCACCCACCGGATGCGGGATAACAAGCTTCATACAGTATTCGTCGACTGTATGCAATGTACCGCGAGCCGTTCCAACCCCCTACGAAGGGACAGGACTTCGCCATGCCCGACGACACCCAGGACCTGATTTCCGGTGGTCATCTCGTAGCCAAGGCACTGAAGGCCGAGGGGGTCGACCGCATCTACACGCTGTGCGGCGGCCACATCATCGACATCTACGACGGCTGCGTCGACGAGGGCATCGAGGTCGTCGACGTACGCCACGAACAGGTCGCCGCCCACGCCGCCGACGGCTACGCGCGCATCACCGGCAAGCCCGGCTGCGCCGTGGTCACCGCCGGACCGGGCACGACCGACGCCGTCACCGGCGTCGCCAACGCCTTCCGCGCCGAGTCCCCCATGCTGCTGATCGGCGGTCAGGGGGCCCTCACCCAGCACAAGATGGGGTCCCTCCAGGACCTGCCGCACGTCGACATGATGAACCCCATCACCAAGTTCGCCGCGACCGTGCCGGACACGGCGCGTGCGGCGGACCTGGTCTCCATGGCGTTCCGCGAGTGCTTCCACGGCGCGCCCGGTCCCTCCTTCCTGGAGATCCCGCGCGATGTACTGGACGCCAAGGTGCCAGCGGCCAAGGCACGGGTGCCGCAGTCCGGCGCCTACCGTGCCTCGACCCGCTCGTCCGGTGACCCCGAGGCGATCGAGAGGCTCGCCGACCTGCTGGTGCACGCCGAGAAGCCGGCCATCCTGCTCGGCAGCCAGGTGTGGACGACCCGGGGCACCGAATCGGCCATCGACCTGGTGCGCACCCTGAACATCCCGGCGTACATGAACGGCGCCGGACGTGGCACCCTCCCACCCGGCGACCCGCACCACTTCCAGCTCTCGCGCCGGTACGCCTTCTCCAACGCCGACGTGATCGTCATCGTCGGCACGCCCTTCGACTTCCGCATGGGCTATGGCAAGCGCCTCTCGCCGGAGGCGACCGTCGTGCAGATCGACCTCGACTACCGCACGGTCGGCAAGAACCGCGACATCGACCTCGGCATCGTGGGCGACGCCGGGCTGGTGCTCAAAGCCGTGACCGAGGCGGCCTCCGGACGCGTCAACGGCGGTGCGTCCAGGCGCAAGGAGTGGCTGGACGAACTGCGCGCCGCCGAGCAGACCGCTCTGGAGAAGCGGCTGCCGAGCCTGCGGTCGGACGCCTCGCCCATCCACCCGTACCGCCTGGTCAGCGAGATCAACGACTTCCTCACCGAGGACTCGATCTACATCGGCGACGGCGGCGACATCGTCACCTTCTCCGGGCAGGTCGTGCAGCCCAAGTCACCCGGGCACTGGATGGACCCCGGTCCCCTGGGCACGCTCGGCGTCGGCGTCCCCTTCGTGCTCGCGGCCAAGCAGGCGCGGCCCGACAAGGAGGTCGTCGCGCTCTTCGGCGACGGCGCGTTCTCCCTCACCGGCTGGGACTTCGAGACTCTCGTCCGCTACGACCTCCCCTTCGTCGGCATCGTCGGCAACAACTCCTCCATGAACCAGATCCGCTACGGCCAGTCCGCCAAGTACGGAAAGGACCGCGAGCGGATCGGCAACACCCTCGGCGACGTCCACTACGACAAGTTCGCCCAGATGCTGGGCGGTTACGGCGAGGAGGTCCGCGACCCCGCCGACATCGGCCCGGCCCTGCGGCGCGCCCGCGAGTCCGGCAAGCCGTCCCTGATCAACGTCTGGGTCGACCCCGACGCGTACGCCCCCGGAACCATGAACCAGACCATGTACAAGTGAGGTGCCCCGATGACTGCTCCGTCCACCAAGGCCCTCGAAGGCATCCGCGTCCTGGACATGACCCACGTCCAGTCCGGGCCCTCCGCGACCCAGCTGCTCGCCTGGCTCGGCGCGGACGTCGTCAAGCTGGAGGCGCCGACCGGTGACATCACGCGCAAGCAGCTGCGTGACCTGCCGGACGTCGACTCCCTGTACTTCACGATGCTCAACTGCAACAAGCGGAGCATCACCCTCAACACCAAGACCGAACGCGGCAAGGAGATCCTCACCGAGCTGATCCGGCGCTCCGATGTCATGGTCGAGAACTTCGGACCGGGCGCGGTCGACCGGATGGGCTTCACCTGGGACCGCATCCAGGAGATCAATCCACGGATCGTCTATGCCTCCATCAAGGGGTTCGGCGAAGGCCCGTACACCAAGTTCAAGGCGTACGAGGTCGTCGCGCAGGCCATGGGCGGGTCGATGTCGACCACCGGTTTCGAGGACGGGCCGCCGCTGGCGACGGGAGCCCAGATCGGGGACTCGGGGACGGGTGTGCACGCCGTGGCGGGGATTCTCGCGGCGCTGTTCCAGCGGGAGAACACCGGGCGCGGTCAGCGGGTCAACGTGGCCATGCAGCATGCCGTCCTCAACCTCTGCCGGGTGAAGCTGAGGGACCAGCAGCGGCTGGCCCATGGCCCGCTCCGTGAATATCCCAACGACGACTTCGGCACGGAGGTTCCCAGGTCCGGAAACGCGTCCGGCGGCGGCCAGCCCGGCTGGGCGGTCAAGTGCGCGCCGGGCGGCCCGAACGACTACGTGTACGTCATCGTGCAGCCCGTCGGCTGGCAGCCGATCAGCGAGCTCATCGGCCGGCCCGAACTGGCCGAGGACCCCGAGTGGGCGACGCCCGAGGCGCGGCTGCCCAAGCTGAACAAGATGTTCCAGCTGATCGAGGAGTGGTCCTCGACGCTGCCCAAGTGGGAGGTGCTGGAGCGGCTCAACGCGCACAACATCCCGTGCGGACCGATCCTGTCCACCCGGGAGATCATCGAGGACCGGTCGCTGGTCGCCAACGAGATGGTCGTCACCGTGCCGCACCCGCAGCGGGGCGAGTTCGTGACCGTCGGCAGCCCGCTCAAGCTGTCCGACTCCCCCGTCGAGGTGACCGGTTCACCGCTGCTCGGCGAGCACAACGAAGAGGTCTACGTCGGCGAACTCGGCCTCGGCGACGAGGAAGTACGCCTGCTCAAGTCGAACGGAGTGATCTGACGTGATGGCAGAAGACCGCCTCCTGCGGGTGCGCGGCCTCCTCGACTCCGTGCGGGCCGAGGGGCGGACCGCGCTGACGGCGCCCGAGGGCAAGGTGATCGCCGACGCGTACGGGATCGCCGTACCGGGCGAGGAGCTGGCGACCGACGTCGAGGAGGCCGTGGCGTTCGCGGCGCGCTTCGGCGGGCCCGTCGTGATGAAGATCGTCTCGCCGGACATCCTGCACAAGACCGACGCGGGCGGGGTCGTCGTCGGCGTCGAGGGCGCCGCGGACGTACGGGCCGCGTTCCACACCATTGTCGACAACGCGCGTGCCTACGACGCCGCTGCCCGTATCGACGGTGTGCAGGTGCAGGAGCTGCTGCCGAAGGGGCAGGAGGTCATCGTCGGGGCGGTCACGGACCCGACGTTCGGGAAGGTGGTCGCGTTCGGGCTCGGCGGGGTGCTCGTCGAGGTCCTGAAGGACGTCACCTTCCGGCTCGCTCCGGTGGACGCCGACGAGGCGCTGTCGATGCTGGACTCGATCCGCTCGGCGGAGATCCTGCGCGGGGTGCGCGGCCAGGCGGGTGTGGACCGGTGGGCCGTGGCCGAGCAGATCCGCCGGGTGTCCGAACTCGTCGCGGACTTCCCGGAGATCGCCGAGGTGGACCTCAATCCGGTGATCGCGACGGCGGAGGGGGCCGTCGCGGCCGACATCCGGGTGATCCTCGCCGAGTCGCAGCCCCCGCCGCGCCGGCGGTACTCCAGGGACGAGATCCTCACGTCCATGCGCCGGCTGATGCAGCCGAGCTCGGTCGCCGTGATCGGCGCCTCCAACGAGCAGGGCAAGATCGGCAACTCCGTGATGCGCAACCTCGTCGACGGGGGCTTCGCCGGGGACATCCACCCGGTGAATCCCAAGGCCGATGACATCCTGGGCCGCAAGGCGTACAAGAGTGTCACGGACGTTCCCGGTGAGGTGGATGTGGCGGTCTTCGCGATCCCCGCCAAGTTCGTGGCCTCGGCCCTGGAGGAGGTGGGACGCAAGAAGATCCCGAACGCCGTGCTGATCCCCTCCGGCTTCGCCGAGACCGGCGAGCACGAACTCCAGGCGGAGATCGTGGAGATCGCCGAGCGGCACGGCGTACGGCTGCTGGGTCCGAACATCTACGGCTACTACTCCACCTGGCAGGACCTCTGCGCCACGTTCTGCACGCCGTACGACGTCAAGGGCGGGGTCGCTCTGACGTCGCAGTCGGGCGGCATCGGGATGGCCATCCTGGGGTTCGCCCGCACCACCAAGACGGGTGTGTCGGCGATCGTCGGGCTCGGCAACAAGTCGGACCTGGACGAGGACGACCTGCTGACGTGGTTCGGGGAGGACCCCAACACCCAGTGCATCGCGATGCACCTGGAGGACCTCAAGGACGGTCGCGCGTTCGTGGAGGCCGCGCGGGCGACCGTGCCGAAGAAGCCGGTCGTAGTACTCAAGGCGGGGCGTACGGCGGCAGGCGCGAAGGCGGCCGGTTCGCACACCGGTGCCCTGGCGGGCGACGACGCCGTGTACGACGACATCCTGCGGCAGGCCGGGGTCATCCGGGCCCCCGGGCTGAACGAGATGCTGGAGTACGCGCGCGCGTTGCCGGTGCTTCCCGCCCCCCAGGGCGACAACGTCGTCATCATCACGGGGGCCGGCGGCAGCGGCGTGCTCCTCTCGGACGCGGTGACGGACAACGGCCTGTCGCTGATGGAGATCCCACCCGACCTGGACGAGGCGTTCCGGAAGTTCATCCCGCCCTTCGGGGCCGCGGGCAACCCGGTGGACATCACCGGGGGCGAGCCGCCGTCGACGTACGAGGCGACGATCCGGCTGGGCATGGAGGACCCGCGCATCCACGCGCTCGTCCTCGGCTACTGGCACACCATCGTCACTCCTCCGATGGTCTTCGCGGAGCTCACCGCGCGCGTGGTGGCCGAGTTCCGGGAGCGCGGGATCGAGAAGCCCGTCGTGGCATCACTCGCGGGCGATGTGGAGGTCGAGGAGGCCTGCCAGTACCTCTTCGAGCGCGGGGTCGTGGCGTACCCGTACACGACCGAGAAGCCGGTGGCCGTGCTCGGCGCCAAGTACCGCTGGGCGCGGGAGGCGGGGGTGCTGGGGGGCGGTACATGAGGTGAGGGAGCGGGGGCCGGCCGACGGTGCGCGTCGGCCGGCCCCGGGACCCGTACGCGCACGAAAGGCATGGGACAGGGGGCGCTGGCCAGATCTTTCGACGCAAGGGGTGCAATCCACGTGACAACCACCGACGTTCCACGGGTCGCCGCCTATCGCGAGCTGACCGACAAGAACGGACGCGTCTATCGCGTCGGCGAGTCCGACATCGACATCATGGGGCGCAAACGCAAGTGGATGGTGATCCTGCCCTGGATCGGCATGATGGGCATCTCCTCCGCCGAGTACGCGTTCGCGTCCGCCGAGGACACCCTGCACACGGCGCACAGCTGGAACAGCATGCACATCTTCTGGATGATGACCGTCTGGGTCTTCTTCCAGGCCGCGGTGGCCTTCCCGGCGGGCAAGCTGCGTGAGAGCGGCAGGCTGCCGGCCCGCTGGGCGATGATGTGCGGAGCGACGGGCACCCTGCTGGGCTATCTGTCGCTGGCGTTCGCGCCGCACGTCGTCTTCGCCTACATCGGCTTCAGCATGTTCAGCGGCATGGGCGCGGGCATGGTGTACGCCACCTGCGTCAACATGGTCGGCAAGTGGTATCCGGAGCGCAAGGGTGGCAAGACCGGCTTCGTCAACGGCGGTTTCGCCTACGGCTCGGTGCCCTTCGTCTTCCTCTTCAACGGCTACATGGACCTGACCAACTTCCGCTGGGTGCTGGTCTCGGTGGGCGTGTTCCTGGCCGGAATCGTGGCGGTCTCCGGCTACTTCTTCAAGGACCCGCCGAAGAACTGGTGGCCCTCGGCGATCGACCCGCTGAACCCGCCCGCCGACCCGCGTGCGGCCCGCTCGCTGCGGATGAACCCGCCGGCGGTCCACCAGTACTCCCCCAAGGAGGCGTGGAAGACCGGCCGGGTGGCCCTGATGTGGTTCTGTCTGGCGTGCACGTCCGGCGTGAACATCTTCGGTATCGCCTTCCAGGTGGACATCGGCGAGGAGGCCGGGTTCGCGGGCGGGATCGTGGCCACGGCCATGTCCCTGAAGGCGATCGTCAACGGAACCGGCCGCGGCGTCATCGGCTGGCTCTCCGACCTCTATGGCCGCAAGCGGTGCCTGCTCGCCGTGTGCGTCATCCTGGGCCTCGCCCAGTTCGGCATCCTCTGGTCGGCGGACAGCAAGAACCTGACCCTGTTCTTGATCTTCTCGGCGATCTCCGGCTTCGGAGGCGGCGCCATCTTCCCGATGTTCGCGGCCCTCACCGCGGACTACTTCGGCGAGAACAACAACGCGTCCAACTACGGCATGGTCTACAGCGCCAAGCTCGTCTCCGGTCTGGGCGCGGGTATGGGTGCCGTGGTCGTCGGTGCCTGGGGGCACTCGGGTGCCTTCATCCTGGCCGGCTCGATCTCGCTCTTCGCCGGCTGCGTGGCCCTGTTCCTCTCCCCGCCGGGACGCGACAAGGAAGAGAGCCGCGTCGTCCCCAATCCCCAACCGCTCGGCGAGGACACGGCCTGATCGTGACGCGCCCGGACAGGGCTCGTGGGCTGGCCGTCCCACGCGTGAGGAGGCCCCTCCCGATGCGGGAGGGGCCTCCTCATGCCACTACGGCTTTCAGCACTTCTCTCTCAGGGAGTGCAGGTGCGCGCTGGACCGGCGCGCGAAGGTGAACGACTCGGCCGGGTTGTCGTGCTCGGCCTGCCAGTGGTGGGCCATGCGGTGGCCGCGCAGCCGGGTGACGGCGGAGATGAAGCGCTGGTAGTCGATGTCGCCGTCGCCCACGTCGGTCATGTTGTAGCCGTAGGGGTTCGACGGGTCGCTCTCGCCGTCCTTCACATGGAACAGCGGGTAGCGGTCCGGCCGCTTGAGGACGTAGTTCAGCGGTTCGAAGGGCGCAGGCTTGCCGTCGGGCCGCTTGGAGAAGCGGAACTGGCCGACGTACGCCCAGTAGATGTCCATCTCCAGGTAGACGAGGTCCGGGTCGGTCTCCTTGAGCAGGATGTCGTAGAGGCGGACCTTGGGGTTGTCCGTCGCGAAGGAGAACTCCTCGGAGTGGTTGTGCTGGTAGAACTTCATGCCCCGGGCCTTCGCCGCCGCGCCGTAGGTGTTGAAGTCCTCGGCGGCGCGCTTCCAGGCGTCGACGGTGGAGCCGTAGCGGAACGGGCCCGAGGCCGTGCCGATGTGCTTGAGGCCGAGGGCCTGGGCGTCGTCGAGGACCTTGGTGAGGTTCTGGGCGAAGGTGTAGGCGTTCTGGTCGTTGGAGTAGTAGCCGACATGGCTGCCGATCGGGTTCAGGCCGTGGTTGCGGGCCAGCCGCTTGAGCTGGGCGAGCGTGATGGGGCCCGCGGAGCCCTGGGTGTAGCCGGCGAACTCGACCTCGTCGTAGCCGTACCTCTCCAGCTCGGCGAAGACGGGGCCGAAGCCGAGGGTGGAGACCTTGTCGCGCAGGCTGTAGAGCTGGATACCGAGGCGGCCGGGCGGCAGGACGGGGCGGCCCCGGCCCTTGGCTCCGGACGCGGTGCCGGTGGCGCCTGTGTTGCCGGTGGTGGCGGTCGCACTGCCGGTGGCGGCCGTCGCGGGGGCCGCGGCGCCGAGCAGGGCGGCGGCGGTGGCTCCGGCGGCCACGCCGAGCATGCCGCGTCTGCTGAGGCGGTGGGTGAGCTCGGGATCGGGCTGGGAGAAGCGGCTCATGCGTGGAACTCCTCGTGATCGCGGGGCGTTGTCAGTGGTGAGTGCTTCACTTGTGACCAGTCGGGACTCAGGCTCTTTCCTCAGCCGAGACCGGCGAGTTCGAGCAGCAGTGACTTCACATCGGTGGCCGCGACGCGGTCACCGACAGCACGGGGGGTGGAGCAGATGAGGAGCGGACCGTCGTCGTCGCTCTCCGGGAGGCGGCCGTGGCTGCCGCGAATAGGTGAGGGGTCCAGGGGCACGACCGCCATGCGGTAGCGCATGCCGAGTTTCTTGCGCGCCAGTGCGGTGGCCGCCTTGACCTTGACGTAGGGGTCGAGGGGATCCATGAAGAGTTCGACCGGGTCGTAGCCGGGTTTGCGGTGGATCTCGACGAGCTGGGCGAAGTCGGGCGCGTGGGCGTCGTCGAGCCAGTAGTAGTACGTGAACCAGGCGTCGGCTTCCGCCACGGCAACGAGTTCTCCCGCGCGCGGATGGTCGAGGTGATGGGCCTTCTTGCCCTCGTCGTCGAGGAGTTGGCCGAGGCCGGGCAGTCCGTCGAGGGCGGCCCGGGTGGCTTCGAGGTCCTCGGGGCGGCGCACATAGACATGGGAGATCTGGTGGTCGGCGACCGCGAAGGCACGTGACGCCATCGGGTCGAGGTACTCCATGCCCTCCTGCGTGTGCACTTCCAGCAGGCCGGCGCGGCGCAGAGCGCGGTTGATGTCGACGGGCCGGCTCACCCGGGTGATGCCGTACTCGGACAGCGCGACGACCGTGCGGCCCTCGGCGCGGGCGTCGTCCAGGAGCGGGGCCAGGGCGGCGTCCAGATCGGCGGCCGCCTTCAGGGAGCGCGGGTCGTCGGGGCCGAAGCGCTGCAGATCGTAGTCGAGGTGAGGGAGGTAGCAGAGCGTCAGATCGGGGTGCCGGGTGCGGTTGATATGGCGGGTCGCGTCGATGATCCACCGGCTGGAGACGAGGTCGGCTCCGGGGCCCCAGAAATGGAAAAGGGGGAACGTGCCGAGCTTTTCGGTGAGTTCATCGTGCAGTGCGGCCGGCCGGGTGTAGCAGTCGGGTTCCTTGCGGCCGTCGGCGTAGTAGACCGGACGGGGGGTGACGGTGAAGTCGGTGTCGGCGCCCATGGCGTACCACCAGCAGATGTTCGCGACGGTGTAGCCGGGGTGGGCACGGCGGGCGGCGTCCCAGAGCTTGTCGCCGGCCACGAGCCCGTTGTGCTGGCGCCACAGGAGGACATCGCCGAGTTCGCGGAAGTACCAGCCGTTGCCGACGATGCCGTGCTCCGAGGGCATGGTGCCGGTGAGGAACGTGGACTGGGCGGCACAGGTGACGGCGGGCAGGACGGTGCCCAGCGGGGCGCGGGAGCCGGACTGGCCGAGCGCCTTGAGACGGGGCATGTGGTCGAGGAGACGGGGGGTGAGGCCGACGACGTCTAGGACGAGGAGGGGTGTGGGGCCTGCCGGGGTCGGGCGGATGCCCGGGGCAGATGGGGCGGTGCCCGGGGCGTCGGCGCCTGGGACGGAAGGGCCGGTGCCCGGGGCGTCGGCGCCTGGGACGGAAGGGCCGGTGCCCGGGGCGGAAGCGTGGGTGCTCACGGCAGCTCCTTCAGGCCGAGGTCCGTCAGCAGGTCTCGGGCGAGGGTGAGTTCGGCGGCGATGCCCTCGGTGAGCTGGGCGCGGCCCCGGGGGCGCAGTTCGGACGGGAGGGCCTGCCAGGTGTAGGTCTCGACCTCCAGGTGGCGGGTGAGCGGGGCCGAGCCGCCGACGAGCCGGGTCAGTGCGGACTTCAGGACCGGAAGTGTGGAGGTGAGGGGCGCGGCGGGGGCCGCGTGCAGGGGGACGTGGAAGTGGGCGCGCCAGGGTGCGCCGTCCGGCAGGGCGTGGCCCGCCAGGGCCTCGTCGAGGTCGTCGGTGGCGCGCAGCCCCGCGGCGGTGGCGGTGCGGGTCTGGTGCAGGAAACGGGGTTCGGCGAACGCGGCGAGAGCCTCGCGGACCTCGGGCAGATGGGGGTGTTCGGCATGCAGGGCGGCGGAGAGCTGGGATTTGACGACGGGGACACGGGCCTCGGTGAGGGCGTCCAGGGCGGTGTCCGGATCTTCGAAGGAGGTGGCGAGATGGCAGGTGTCGACACAGATGCCGATGCGGTCGTGGCCGATCGCGGTGAGCGGGGCGATGGCGTCGCGGGTGGTCTCGACGACGCAGCCGGGTTCCGGTTCCAGGCCGACGCGGATGGAGCGCCCGGTCAGTTCCTCGATGGCGTCGAGGCGTTCGGCGAGGGTGCGCAGGGCGGTGTGGGCGGTCTCCGCGCGCTCGTCGTCGTACGCGGTGCGCCAGGCGAGGGGCAGGGTCGAGATGGTGCCCTCGGCCACGTCGTCGGGGAGGAGCCCCGCAAGGACCCGGGCCAGAGCGCTGGTGTGGTCGAGGCGTTCCGGGTCGGCCCAGTCCGGCTTGTAGACGCGGTATTTGACCTCCTCGGCCCCGAAGCCCTCATAGGGGAAGCCGTTGAGGGTGACGACCTCGAGGCCGCGCCGGTCGAGCTCGGTGCGCAGGCCGCGCAGCGCGGACGGGTCGCTTACGAGGACCCGGGCGGCGTCCTTGGCGAGCCACAGCCCGATGCCGAGCCGGTCGCGGCCCAGTCGGCGGCGGACGGGCTCGCAGTGGTCGCGGAGCTGGGCGAGGACCCCGTCGAGGGTTTCGGCGGGGTGGACGTTGGTGCAGTAGGCGAGGTGGACCGTGGAACCGTCGGGGTGGCGGAAGCGCATGGTTCACGCCTCCGCGACGGGGACGCGGGCCGGCTCGTCGCCGCCTCCCGGGCCGGGATCCGGCTCGTGCGGATCCTTCGGGGCGCCACGGAGGATGGAGTTGCCCTCATGGGTGGGCTCCGTGCCGGCGACGTCGAGGTTCAGACGGCCGCTCAGCCCGTAGAAGGCGACGGGGTTGCGCCACAGCACCCGGTCGACGTCGTCCTCGGTGAAGCCCTCGGCCAGCATCAGGTCGCCGACCTTGCGGGTCTTGAGGGGGTCGCTCTTTCCCCAGTCGGCGGCGGAGTTCACCAGGACCTGCTCGGTGCCGTAGGCGCGCAGGATCGCGATCATCCGTTCCTCGTCCATCTTGGTGTCCGGATAGACGGAGAAGCCCAGCCAGCAGCCGCTGTCCTTGGCCTCCTTGACGGTGGTCTCGTTGAGGTGGTCGACCAGGACGCGCTCGGGGGGCAGGGCGGACTCCCGGACGGCGTCGAGGGTGCGGCGCAGTCCGGCGAGCTTGTCGCGGTGCGGGGTGTGGACCAGGGCGGGCAGGCCGTGGTCGGCGGCGAGCTGGAGCTGCGTGGCGAGGGCGGTGTCCTCGGCGGGGGTCATCGAGTCATAGCCGATCTCGCCGACGGCCACGACGTTGTCCTTGACGAGATACCGGGGCAGTTCGTCGAGGACGGGCGCGCAGCGCGGGTCGTTCGCCTCCTTGGGGTTGAGGGCGATCGTGCAGTGGTGCGCGATGCCGTACTGGGCGGCGCGGAAAGGCTCCCAGCCGAGCAGGGCGTCGAAGTAGTCGCGGAAGGAGGCGGGCGAGGTGCGGGGCTGGCCGAGCCAGAAGGAGGGCTCGACGACGGCGCGGACGCCCGCGGCGTACATGGCCTCGTAGTCGTCGGTGGTCCGGGAGGTCATGTGGATGTGGGGGTCGAAGATGCGCATCAGGACTCCTTGCCGTGGGGGTGGTCCGTGCCGGGGGCCGGGGTCACGGACTCGGTCAGGTCCAGGACGCGATACAGGTCCTCGGGGACGGTGCGGCCGGCGGCGGTGCGCTCGGCGGCGTAGTCGCCCAGCATGCGGGCGAGTTCGCCGTCGCCGTGGGCGCGCCGGGGCAGGTCGGCCACGTGCTCGACGGGCACGCCGGTGAACAGGCACTTCAGCACGGCGTGGCGCCAGTCGTGCGCGGCCAGGTGCCGGGCGGCGTACGGACCGACGGCGGCGGTGAGGAGCCGGGTGTCGTTGGTGCGCAGGGCATCCTCGACGAGCGGGAGGGCGCCGGGGCCGGACACGAGGTGGGGCAGGGCGTGCAGGACGGCGCGGCGCTCGTCGGCGGTGCCCTGGAAGTACACCCGGGTCAGGGCGTCGGTACCGGCGCGGGCCGCGTGGAGGACGAGCACCCGGGCGGCGTCGGCGTGCTCGGCACCGCAGCGGCGGCCGGCCTCGGCGAGACGCAGCTCCCAGGGGGAAATGGGGCCGTGGATGCCGGGGTGGGCGGCGGCCTCGTCGAGGGCGTGCTCGAGCCAGGTGCGGGCGTCGGGGTCGAGTCGGGTGATGAGGCCGCTGTGGAGATCGGCAAGTGACGGGAGGGTGGTGAGGGCGGTGCCGGGGGTGGATCGGCCGGTGTGGGTTCTGGTGCTCGGGGCGTCCTGGGTGCTCTCGGTTCTCGCCGCGGGCGTGGCGCGGGGGTGGGTCATCTGCTGCTCCCTTCAGGGGTGGCGGAGGGAGCGCCGTGGGGTGGCGCGGCCTGCTGGAGGGCCGGAGCGGGGTGGGGCGACGCGGTGGCCGCGACCTGCTCGGCGTGGCGGAGGAACGGGAGGGAGTGGGCGGCGAAGTGCGGCCCGGCATGGGAGTGGCGGGGCAGCTCGACGACGGTCAGGCCCTGGTAGCCGGTGGCGGCGAGGGCCGCCAGGAGCGGCGGGAAGTCGATCTCCCCGTCCCCGAAGGGGAGGTGCTCGTGGACGCCGCGCCGCATGTCCTCGATCTGGACGTGGCGCAGCCAGGGGGCGGCGGCGCGCACGCAGTCGGCGGGAGAGAGGGGTTCGAGGCACTGGCAGTGGCCGAGATCGAGCGTGAGACCGAGCGGCTCGGGGTCGCCGAGTATGCGGCGAAGGTGGTGGAAGTCGGCCAGGGTGGCGAGGAGGTGGCCTGGTTCGGGTTCGACGGCGAGCGGGATGCCTGCGGAGGCGGCTGCGTCCAGGACGGGCGTGAGGGTGTCTGCGAGACGCTTCCACGCGGTGTCCGGGTCGGTGCCCTCCGGGAGGACGCCGCTGAAGCAGTGGACCGCGTGGGCGCCGAGGTCTGCGGCGACCCGCACGGCAGCGACGAGGAGGTCGGCCCGGCGCGCCCGGTCGCCGGGGTCCGGGTCCAGGAGGGAGGGGCCGTGCTTGCGGCGCGGGTCGAGCACATAGCGGGCGCCCGTCTCCACCGTGACACCCAGGCCGAGCGCGTCCAGCCGCCGGGCGACCCGTCGGGTGCGGGCGGCGAGGTCGGGGGCGAGGGGGTCGAGGTGCATGTGGTCGAGGGTCAGCCCGACGCCGTCGTAGCCGAGATCGGCGAGGAGGGAGAGCGCGTCGTCGAGCCGGAGGTCGGCCAGACCGTTGGTGCCGTAGCCGAAGCGGAGGGGCTGGAGGGGTTGCAGAGGCTTACGGGATTGGGGCGGCTGAGAGGGGTGGAGCGGCTGGTGGGGGTCGAGAGGAGAGTTCTCCGGAGTCACGTCACACTCACCTTCTTCGCGAACCTCGCTCCCAGCGGGGCCAGGGCCGCGATGAGGAGGGCCGTGGCCGTGCCCTTGGAGCGGGCGGTCAGGGTGGCCTGAAGGGGGATCGTGGCGCGGACGCCGGCGCCGACGGCCCGTTGGGTGAGGGGAGGTGAGGGGTTGAGCGTGGCGTGGAAGTAGGGGCGGGCGGTGGCCGCGACGTAGGCGGCCGCGAGCGCGGTGGTGACCGCCATGCCGCTCTCCTGCCGCGGCCTCGCGGGACTGAGGTGTGCCGCGGGCTTCCGGCCGAGCACAGGTCCTGGAGGCCGAGTCGCTCCTGGCCCGAGAGGACCAAGAGCGGTTGTCCCCCGGCGCTCCGAAGGGCGGTGCGTCACCACACGGGTCAGCAAGGCGGTCGTCACGAGGGCCGCCAAGGGGGCCAGAGGCGTACCGCCCTGGGCTTCCTGGCGGGAGACCGTCGTGACGGCCAGTGTGTGGGTGCCGAGGAGGGCCGCTGAGGGGAGTGCGGGTCGGGTGCGGCCGGTCGTCGCGGCGGCTCCCAGGAGCAGGTCGAGTCCACGCGCCGCGGCCATGGCGACGGGGCCCGCGGGGGTGTGCTTCAGGCCGAGGTCGTACGCCCAGACGGTTGCCGCGAGGGGCGCGGCGACGGCCAGGGCGGGGCGGCCGGCGCGGGAGGCCAGGGCCAGTCCGGCGCCGGTGAGGGCGCAGGCCGCCGTGAGCGCGGCGGCCGGGCTGATGCGGCCGGAGGGAAGGGGGCGGTGTGGGCGTTCGACGGCGTCGATGGCGCGGTCCGCCCAGTCGTTGAGGGCCATGCCGGCCTCGTAGAGACAGAGGGAGGAGCCGATGGCGAGCAGGGTGCGGGCGTTGGGTGCCGCGCCGGTCGCGGCCGTGCCGGCCAAGGCGTCGCCCGGGACGCTGAACAGGGCGGGCAGACGGAGGAGTTCGGCCCAGGCGCGTCCGCGCGGTGACCGGCCGGTGCAGGTGCAGGGGGCCGTGTCGCCGGTGCCGGATCGAGGAGCGGCTGTGGACGAGCCCGCAGAGCATCCGCAAGAGCTGTCGCGAGGCGTCACAGGGCATCCCCCGCGTCGTCACGGCGCTCCTCCGCCGACCCCACATCCCGCCGGTCCTCTGCACCGGTCCGCCCCAGGCTCCGGCCGAACCGGACCAGTTCCTCGTACTGCTCGGCGAGGCCTGACGGCCCCTCCCCCACGGGGTCCTTGAAGTAGAAGCCGAGGGCGTCGAGCGGACCGGACAGGCCGGTCTCGTGGGCTCGGAGGGTCAGCCGGGCCAGGTCCAGGACCAGGGGTGCGGCGAGCGCCGAGTCGCAGCCCTGCCAGATGGTCTGGAGGATCATGCGGGTGCCGAGGAAGCCGTCGAAGGCGATGTGGTCCCAGGCGGTCTTCCAGTCGCCGAGGGCCGGGACGTCGTCGATGTGGACCTCGCCCTCGGGGACGGTGCCGAGGGTGTCGGCGAGGACGCGTTCCTTGCCGGCGTTCTTCGCCGCGGCGGCGGCCGGGTCGGCGAGGGCGGCGCCGTCGCCGCCGCCGAGCAGGTTCGTGCCGGACCAGGCCCGGACCCTCAGGGCCCGTTGCGCGAACATCGGGCCCAGCACGGCCCGCAGCAGGGTCTGGCCGGTCTTGCCGTCCCGGCCGGCGTACGGCAGGCCGCTTCGCTCGGACTCGCGGGCGGCGGTGGGGTGGTGGATGCCTTCGGAGGGGGTGAAGTTGACGTACGGGCAGCCGGCGCGCAGGGCCGCCAGGGCGTACAGGGTGCTGGCGGGGAGAGGGGCGTCGGGTCCCTGGGACGCGGGTTCGGTGGAGGCGACGTTCACCACCACGGTCCGCTCCAGGGCGTGGCGGTGCGCGAAGTCGCTTATGTCGGCGGCGAAGGCCGTGATCAGTTCGGCCTCGCTCCTGGTGTCCCCCGGGGTGGGGCCACCGGGCCTGATCTCCCGGTCGGCGGCGGCGAGGTCGGCGGCGACGGCGGTGGCGACGCCCGGTGGGAGGACGCCGCCGGCGGTCAGGGTCTCGGCGTGTTTGGGGAGGGGGCAGTCGAGGGTGTCGTGGCCGCCGAAGACCAGGTCGGAGAGCGCGGGCAGGGCGCTGTCGGTGAACGCCGGGGTCTCGGTGACCATGCCGGTGGGCGGGTGCAGTCCGGCGGTGATGGCGGCGCACCCCGTGACGACGGTGGTGGCGACGGAGCCTCGGGCTCCGATCAGCCACACCCCCACACGCGGTCGGGAGAGGGACGCGGACATGGGCAGCCTCCTGGTCGTGCGCGAACCCGAGGGGGGAAGGGAGACGGCGGGCGGGGGTCCGGCGTCCCCCGCCCGCCGCCGTTCAGTCGCCCTTGACGGGCAGTTCCTTCAACTGGATGTTGCGGAAGGAGACCTGGTCGTCGGCGCCATGGTTCTGGAGGCCGATGTAGCCGTCGGTCAGGCTCCGCTGGGGGTCCTTGTTGGTGAAGTCGTTGATCTTGACTCCGTTGAGGAACACCTGGAGGCGTTCGCCCTGGACCTTGATCTCGTAGGAGTTCCACTGGCCGGGCGGCCGCAGAACCTGGTCACGGGCCTTGATGTTGGCCGACTTGAACGAGTAGACGGAGCCCGTGGTGCGGTCGGCCGCGTCCGTGGCGTCGATCTGGATCTCGTAGCCCTTGTTCACGGCGGACCAGGGGTCGTCGGAGGCGGGGAAGCCCACGAAGATCCCGGAGTTGTCGTCGCCCCGCATCTTCCAGTCGAGCTTGAGGGAGTACGACTTCAGCTCCTTGGCCTGGTACCAGAGCAGGCCCATGCCTCCCTCGGACTCCATCACGCCGTCCTTGACGGCGAACTTGCCGGGGCCGGCCTGCTTCCAGCCGTCCAGGGTCCGGCCGTTGAAGATCTTCCGGTGGTCCTTGCTCGGCTTGCAGTCCGCCTTGACCTGGCCGGTGGCGTACTGGAGGCCGCCGAGCAGGTGGGCGCGGAAGGCCTCCTCGGCGTAGGACTCCTTGGTGTGTCCGCCGCCGGTGTAGAAGGACCGGCCGCCGCCGTAGCTCTGGCACCAGGCGATCGGGTGGTCGCCCTTCATGTTCCCGCCCTGGTAGGTGGTCTCGTCCAGGGTGGCGAGGACCTTGGCCTGCTCACGGGGGTTGGTGCGGTAGTTGTACCACTCGTCGGTGCGCTCCCAGGCCTCGCCCAGATGCCCGGTGGACGGGTGGTCGTGGTCCTCGACGCGGACGGTGGCCTTCTGGATGGCCGGGTGCGAGTCGAAGTAGGCGCCGACGAGGCCGCCGTAGAAGGCCCAGTCGTACTCGGTGTCGGCCGCGGCGTGGATGCCCAGGTAACCGCCGCCGCCCGCCACGTAGTCCTCGAAGGCCTTCTGCTGCTCGGCGTTGAGGACATCACCCGTGGTGGACAGGAAGGCCACCGCGTCGTACTTGGCGAGGTTGGTCGTGGTGAACTGGCGGGCCTCCTCGGTCGCGTCGACCGTGATGCCGGCCGGGCCGCCGAGCTCCTTCAGGGCGGTGATGCCGGCCGGGATGGAGTCGTGCCGGAAGCCGGCGGTCTTGGAGAAGACCAGGACCTTCTTGCCGCCCTTGAACGGCTTGGTGGAGAACTCGAAGTCGTCCACGTCGAACAGCGCGCCCGCGCCGCCCTTGAAGACCAGGTAGATGTCCGTGGTCTTCTTCGGCAGGGACCGCAGCGGCACGTCGACGTTCTGGAAGGTCTCCCAGCCGCCGGTCGGCGGGATGTAGGCCGAGCCGTGCAGCTTGCCGTCGGGCGAGCCGGTGCGCAGTTCGATGAAGCCGCCCGCGCCGCCGGAGGAGGCCCGCACGGTCATCTTCTTCTGGCCGTCGAACCGGTAGGGGGTGAAGGAGATCCAGTCGCCGTCGTCGATGTTGCCGACGGTCTTGCCGCCGTTGGCGCCGGTCTTGTCGATCACCGTGACGCCCGACTGGGTGCCGAAGTGCTCGCCCTGGCGGTGCAGCGGCTGGAGCACGGCGCGGGCGGTGCCGGTCAGGGTCTCCTGGCCGTTCGCCCCGCCGTCGGTGTAACTGGCGCCGACGACACCGTAGATGTTGGCGTTGGGGTCGTGGCCGCCGTCACCGGGGGGCGGCTTCAGGGTGCCCTCGCAGCCCATCTCGCTGGTCAGCTCGTGGGCGTGGGAGTCGTGGCCGAGGCTGTAAGCGACCTTGACCTTGGAGCAGTCGACCGTCTCCTCGGGGTCGGTGACGGTCACCTTGAAGGGGACGGGCTTGCCGAACTCGGCCAGGGCGCCGTTGCCCGGGATGTCGATCCGCACCGTGGGCTCGGTGTTGCCGACGACGATCCGGGTGCTGGCGTTGCCGGTGTTGCCCTCGGCGTCCTTGGCGGTGAAGGTGGCGGTGTAGGTGCCGACCTTCTTGTACTTGTGGGTGGGGTTGAGGCCCTCGCCCTTGGTGCCGTCGCCGAAGTCCCAGGCGTAGGTGAGGTCCGGGGAGTCGGCGTCCTTGGCGGAACCGGTGAACTTGACCTTCAGGCCGGCCGCTCCGGACGTCTTGTCGGCGCTGACCTCGGCGATCGGGGAGAAGCCGTCCTCGGCGTTCTCGATCCGGTACAGCGCGGAGTGCTCGTCGCCCTGGAACCAGGAGACGCCGTAGTCGAGGACGTAGAGCGCGCCGTCGGGGCCGAACTCCATGTCCATGATCTGGGTGCCGGTCCACGGGAAGTCGTTGATCTTCGCGACGGCGCCCTCGGCCGTCTGCTCGATCCGCTTGATCCAGCGGCGGCCGAACTCACCCGCGAAGAAGTCACCGTCGTAGGCCTCGGGGAACTTCACCTTGGAGTCGAGGTCGGGGTCGTAGCGGTAGACCGGGCCCGCCATGGGGGACTCGGATCCGGTGCCGAACTCGGGCACGGAGCCGCCGTCGTAGGGGATCCAGGCGGCCTGCGCGGGCGGCAGGTCGGTGAGGCCCGTGTTGTACGGCGAGGAGTTCTTGGGGGCGGCGCAGTCGAACTTCTCGCCGGACTCCTTGGTGGCGAAGTCGTAGTCGAGGTAGGCGTCGTTGTTGCCGGTGCAGAACGGCCAGCCGAAGTTGGCGGCCTTCGTCACCTTGGCGAACTCGACCTGTCCCGCCGGGCCCCGCTTCGGGTCGGCGGCGCCCGCGTCGGGGCCGTAGTCGCCGACGTAGACGATGCCGGTCTTGTCGTCGACGCTCATCCGGAACGGGTTGCGGAAGCCCATCGCGTAGATCTCGGGACGGGTCTTGTCCGTGCCCGGGGCGAAGAGGTTGCCGTCCGGGACGGTGTACGAGCCGTCCTCGGCGACCTTGATCCGCAGGATCTTGCCGCGCAGGTCGTTGGTGTTGGCGGAGCTGCGGCGGGCGTCGAAGGCGGGGTTGCGGCCCTCGCGGTCGTCGATGGGCGTGTAGCCGTCGGAGGCGAAGGGGTTGGAGTCGTCGCCGGTCGACAGATAGAGGTTGCCGGCCGCGTCGAAGTCGATGTCGCCGCCGACGTGGCAGCAGATGCCGCGGGAGGCCGCGACGTCGATGACCTTCTTCTCGCTGGCCGCATTCAGCGTGCCGTTGGCGTTCAGGGTGAAGCGGGAGAGGCGGTTGACGCCGTCGAACTTCTTGAAGTCGTCGGCGGTGCCGGTCTCCGGGGCGTCGCCCGCGGGGGTGTCGAGCGGCGGGGCGTAGTAGAGGTAGATCGCCCGGTTGTTCTTGAAGTCCGGGTCGATGCCGACGCCCTGGAGGCCCTCCTCGTCGTGGCTGTAGACGTCGAGCTTGCCGGCGATCTTGGTGACGCCGCCCTGGTCGGTGAGGCGCAGTGTGCCGTCGCGCGAGGTGTGCAGGACGCTGCGGTCCGGGAGCACGGCGAGCGACATCGGCTCGCCCATCTCGGGTTCGCCCTTGGCGAGCGGCACCTGCTGGAACTGCCCCTCGGCGGCTGCCGGATCGTCGTGTTCCGGGTGCCCGGGGTGGGCGCCGGCGACGGTGGCGGGGGTGCCCACGGCCAGGAGCAGGCCGGTGAACAGGGCGACGGTGGCGCGAAGCCCAGAACGCCTGGGATGCCTGGAATACCTGGGGGTGCGGGTGCTTCTGAGTCTGGTTCTGTGCACGAAGTCCCTCCGGGAACGGGGTGGGCCGTACGGGGTGGGTGCGTAGACGTGCGGTGCGTAGACGTGCGGTGCGTGGACGTGCGGTGCGGGCGCCGGGGTGCGCCGTCACCCCGGAGGTGTCCTGGTTCAGCTGTTGAACGCCGCGTCGAAGGACGCGCTCGGTGGGTCGAAGTCGAAGGCCTTCAGCCGGGTCAGCGCCTCGGGCGCCCCCTGGAGCCGGTCCATGCCGGCGTCCTCCCACTCGACCGAGACCGGGCCCTGGTAGTCGATGGAGCGCAGCATCCGGAAGACGTCCTCCCACGGGACGTCGCCGTGCCCGGCGGAGACGAAGTCCCAGCCGCGCCGCGGGTCGCCCCAGGGCAGATGGGAGCCGAGCCGGCCGTTGCGTCCGTCGAGGCGCTTGCGGGCCTCCTTGCAGTCGACGTGGTAGATCCGGTCGCGGAAGTCCCAGAGGAAGCCGACCGGGTCGAGGTCCTGCCACACGAAGTGCGAGGGGTCGAAGTTGAGGCCGAAGGCGGGGCGACGACCGACCGCCTCCAGCGCGCGGGCCGTCGTCCAGTAGTCGTAGGCGATCTCGCTGGGGTGCACCTCATGGGCGAACCGCACGCCCTCGGCGTCGAAGACGTCCAGGATCGGGTTCCAGCGGTCGGCGAAGTCCTGGTAGCCGCGTTCGATCATCGCGTCGGGGGCGGGCGGGAACATGGCGACCAGGTGCCAGATGGCGGAGCCGGTGAAGCCGATGACCGTGTCGACACCGAAGGCGGCCGCGGCGCGCGCGGTGTCCTTCATGCGGTCGGCGGCCCGCTGCCGTACGCCTTCCGGGTCTCCGTCGCCCCACACCGCGTCCGGCACGATGGCCTGGTGGCGTTCGTCGATGATGGCGTCGCAGACGGCCTGGCCGACGAGGTGGTTGGAGACGGCCCAGCACTTGAGGCCGTACTTGTCGAGCAGGGCCCGGCGGCCGTCGAGATACCCCGGGTCGGAGAGCGCCTTGTCGACTTCGAAGTGGTCGCCCCAGCAGGCGAGTTCGAGGCCGTCGTAGCCGAAGTCGCGGGCGAGCCGGCAGACCTCCTCCAGGGGCAGGTCCGCCCACTGGCCGGTGAACAGCGTGAACGTACGCGGCATTGCGCGTCAGCCTCCTCAGACCGCGATCGGGGTGTAGACGGAGTTCTTCTCGGCGCTCTCCTCGACCGCCGCGAGCACGCGCTGCACCTGCAGCCCGTCGGCGAAGGAGGGTTCGGGGCGGCGGCCCTCGGCGACGGCGTGGACCAGGTCGCGGGCCTGGTGGACGAAGGTGTGCTCGTAGCCGAGGCCGTGGCCCGGCGGCCACCAGGCATCCAGGTAGGGGTGGTCGGGTTCGGTGACGAGGATCCGGCGGAAGCCGGCCTCGGCGCCCGGCTCGGTGCCGTCGTGGAACGACAGTTCGTTCAGCCGCTCCAGGTCGAAGGCGAGCGAGCCGCGCTCCCCGTTGAGCTCGATGCGCAGGGCGTTCTTGCGGCCGGTGGCGTAGCGGGTGGCCTCGAAGGAGGCGAGGGCGCCGGAGGGGAAGCGGGCCGTGAACAGGGCGGCGTCGTCCACGGTGACCTGGCCGGTGCCGGCCGAGGAGACCGCGGCCAGCCCGCTGGTGGCGCCGGTGGGCAGCGGCCGCTCCCGTACGAAGGTCTCCGTCAGCGCGGAGACGCCCGCCAGCCGCTCCCCCGTCAGATACTGCGCGAGGTCGATGATGTGCGCGCCCAGGTCGCCGAGCGAGCCCGAGCCGGCCTGCTCCCTGCGCAGCCGCCAGGTCAGCGGGAAGTCCGGGTCGACGAGCCAGTCCTGGAGGTACGACACGCGCACGTGCCGCAGCCTGCCCAGGCGGCCCTCGACGACCATCCGGCGGGCCAGGGCGGTGGCCGGCACCCGGCGGTAGTTGAAGCCGACCATCGCCACCTGGCCCCGTGCCTGCGCCTCCTCGGCCGCGCGTTCCATCGACGCGGCCTCCTCGACGGTGTTGGCGAGGGGCTTCTCGCACAGGACGTGCTTGCCGGCGGCCAGGGCGGCGAGGGCGATCTCGGCGTGACTGTCGCCGGGGGTGCAGATGTCGACGAGGTCGATGTCGTCCCGTTCGACGAGGGCACGCCAGTCGGTCTCGACGGACGCCCAGCCGTGCCGGTCCGCCGCCGCCCGCGCGGCGGTGGCGTCCCGGCCGCAGATCGCGGCCCGCACCGGGTTCAGCGGCAGGTCGAAGACGCGGCCCGCGGTGCGCCAGCCCTGGGAGTGGGCGGCGCCCATGAAGGCGTAGCCCACCATCCCCACGCGCAGGGGTGGCTTGCCTGCCTCCTCGGTCCCTTCTGACTGCTGCTGCGGCTGTCCCATGTGGGAGTCCTCCTCGTCCTGGTCGGGGTCGCGCACGTGGGGGGTGCGGGGGCGGAACCGGTCACTGGAAGCCGGTGGGCATGTACTGGTCGACGTTCGTCTTGTCGACGACGGCCGAGTAGAGCGTGATCGACGCGGGGATCTCGAACTCGGCCATGCCGCCGACGCCCTTGCCCTGGCCGAGGGCGCGGGCGAGGTCGATCGCGGAGGCGGCCATGGTCGGCGGGTAGAGCACCGTCGCCTTGAGCACACCGTCGTCCTGCTTGATGGCCTGGAAGGCGGAGAGCGCTCCGGCCCCGCCGACCATCAGGAAGTCGTCGCGCCCGGCCTGCTCGATGGCGCGCAGCGCGCCCACGCCCTGGTCGTCGTCGTGGTTCCACAGCGCGTCGAACTTCGACTGGGCCTGGAGCAGCTGCGCCATCTTGGCCTGCCCGGACTCGACGGTGAACTCGGCGGCCTGGCGGGCGACCTTCTTGATGTTGGGGTAGTTCTTCAGGGCGTCGTCGAAGCCCTTGGTGCGCTGCTTGGTCAGCTCCAGGTTGTCCAGGCCCGCCAGTTCGATGACGCGGGCGCCGGACTTGCCCTTGAGCTTCTCGCCGATGTAGTGCCCGGCGTTGAGGCCCATGCCGTAGTTGTCGCCGCCGATCCAGCAGCGGTAGGCCTGCGGGGTGTTGAAGATCCGGTCGAGGTTGACGACCGGGATGCCCGCGCGCATCGCCTTCAGCCCGACCTGGGTGAGGGCCTTGCCGTCGGCGGGCAGCACCACCAGGACGTCGACCTTCTTGTTGATGAGGGTCTCGATCTGGCCGATCTGCTGGGCGGTGTCGTTGGAGCCCTCGGTGATCTCCAGGGTGACGTCCGCGTACTTCTCGGCCCGCTCCTTGGCGTTGTCGTTGATGGCGTTGAGCCAGCCGTGGTCGGCCTGCGGTCCGGCGAAGCCGATGGTGACCTTCTTGCCCGGCTTGTCGTCGGCGGCGGGCTGGTCGTTCCCGGCCGGCTCGTCCTTGGAGCCGGAGGGCTCGTTGCTCGTGCAACCCGTGATGAGGGCACCGGCGGAGACGGCGGCGGCCCCGAAGAGCAGTCCTCTGCGGCTCGTGATCTCTGTCATGGCGGTGAACCCTTTCCTCAGGTCGTGCTCGCGGTACGGCGCTGGACCAGCACGGCGGCGACGATGATCGCGCCCTTGGCGATCTGCTGGACGTCGCTCTGCAGGTTGTTCAGGGCGAAGATGTTGGTGATCGTGGTGAAGATCAGGACGCCCAGGACGGAGCCGACGATGGTGCCCCGGCCGCCGCTGAGCAGGGTGCCGCCGATGATCGCGGCGGCGATGGCGTCGAGTTCGTAGAGGTTGCCGTTGGTGTTCTGGCCGGAGCCGGCCAGCACGATCAGCAGGAAGGCGGCGATGCCGCAGCACAGGCCGGACAGCAGATAGAGGTAGAGCCGCTGGCGGCGTACGTCGATGCCGGCGAGCCGGGCGGCCTCCGGGTTGCCGCCGACGGCGACGGTGCGGCGGCCGAAGGTGGTGCGGTTGAGCACCAGCCAGCCGATGACCGTCACGACCGCGAAGACCAGGACCAGGGGCGGGATGCCGAGGACGTAGGCGTCGCGCTCGCCGAGGTCGAGGACGGAGGGCACGGTGACGATCTGGGTCTTGCCGTCGGTGATCTGCAGGGCGAGACCGCGGGCGGAGGCCAGCATGGCGAGGGTGGCGATGAACGGCACCATCGCGCCGTAGGCGATGAGCACCCCGTTGACCAGCCCGCAGCCGACCCCGACGATCATCGCCGTGAAGAGGATCCCGACGAAACCGTACTCCTGGGTGGCGACCGTCGTCGCCCACACGGAGGCGAGGGCGACGATCGCGCCGACCGACAGGTCGATGCCGCCGGAGACGATGACGAAGGTCATGCCGACGGTGACGACGCCGATCACGGAGGCCTGGGTGAGGACGAGTTGCAGGTTGCGGGTGTCGAGGAACTCGTCGGGCTTGGTGATGCCGCCGATCAGGATCAGCGCGGCGAGCACGCCGAGCAGGGAGAGGGTGCGGACGTCGGCGCGGAACAGCAGGCCGCGCCAGGCCGGGGGCTGAGCCTCGGGCACCTTGTCGGTGCTGTCCCGCGGTGGGGAGACGGGCTGCGTCATGACGCCGGGCTTCCTTCCATGACCAGGTCGAGTACGCGGTGTTCGTCGAGTTCGCGCGCGGGTGCCGTGTGGACGACACGGCCCTCGCGCAGCACCAGGACGCGATCGGCGAGGCCGAGCACCTCGGGCACCTCGCTGGAGACCAGCAGCACGGCGAGGCCTTCGTCGGCCAGCCTGCGGACCACGGCGTACAGTTCGGCGCGCGCGCCGACGTCGACGCCGCGGGTGGGTTCGTCGAGCAGCAGCACCCGGCAGCCGCGCAGCAGCCAGCGGGCCAGGACGGCCTTCTGCTGATTGCCGCCGGACAGGGTGCGCACGGGCACGGACGGGTTGTCCGGCCTGAGCGACAGCTCGCGCGTCGCGGCCCGGGCGGCACCGAGTTCGGCGCGCCGGTCGATCCAGCCGCCGCGCGAGAAGCGGGACATGGAGGAGACCGACACATTGCGGGTGACGGACTCCAGCATCAGCAGGGCCTGGGCCTTGCGTTCCTCGGGGGCGAGCCCGAGTCCGGCGCGGACGGCGGCCCGTACGCTGCCCGGCCTCAAGGGCCGTCCGTCGACGAGGACCTGACCGGACGTCGGTTTGCGAGCTCCGTAGACGGTCTCCAGGATCTCGGAGCGGCCCGAGCCGACCAGTCCGGCGAGGCCGACGATCTCGCCCGGCCGTACCTCCAGGTCGAAGGCCTCGAACTCCCCTTGCCGAGCCAGCCCTTGAATCCGGAGAACCGATTCTCCGGTCGGCGGGGAGACGGGCCGGTCGGGGAAGACGTACTCGACGTTGCGGCCCGTCATCAGCGCGACGACCTCGCGGGTCGGTGTCGACTTCGCCGGGAGCCCGTTCGCGACGGCCCGTCCGTCCTTCAGCACGGTGACCCGGTCGCCGATGCGCCGGATCTCCTCCAGCCGGTGCGAGATGTAGACGACGGCGACTCCGCCGGCGGTGAGATCACCGACGATGCGGAAGAGGTTGTCGACCTCGTCCGGGTCGAGGGCGGCGGAGGGCTCGTCCATCACGATGAGCCGCACATCGTGGGAGAGCGCCCGCGCCATGGACACGATCTGCTGCTGCGCGGCCGACAACTCCCCGACGAGACGGGCCGGATCGACCTCCGGATGCCCGAGTCGCTTGAGCAGCCGGGCGGTCGACTCGCGCGCCGTCCTCCCGCGTACGACGAACCCGGCTGTGGTCGGCTCATGCCCGAGGTGGACGTTCTCGGCGACCGACAGATGCTCCACCAGGTCGAGTTCCTGGTAGATGGTGGCGATGCCCAGGCGCATGGCGGCGATCGGCGAGCGGAGCGTGACCTCCTCACCGCGCCAGCGGATGGTGCCGGTGTCGGGTTGGTGGGCACCGGCCAAGACCTTGATGAGGGTCGACTTGCCCGCGCCGTTCTGGCCGAGCAGGCAGTGCACCTCACCGGCCTGGACGTCGAGGTCGACGCCGTCGAGCGCCCGGACTCCGGGGAACGACTTGGTGATGCCGGACATGCTGAGCAGCGGTGGTTCTGGTGCCATGCGAATTCCCCTTGGCAGGCGTGCGGGCCGGTTCAGGGCAGGGCGGAGCGGAGCGGAGCAGGGCACTGTGCAGGGCGCGGTACAGGTACGCCGTACGGAACTGTGCGCTTACGCAGGTGAGAACAGGTGATCGCTGATGAGCCGGGCCGCGCCGATGACACCGGCGGCGGGTCCCAACTCGCCCAGGACGATGGGCAGATTGCCGGTCGCCAGCGGCAGCGACTGGCGGTAGACCTGGGTGCGGATCGCGGCGAGCAGGGTGTGGCCGAGACCGGTCACCCCGCCGCCGATCACCACCAGGCCCGGGTTGAAGAAACTGACCAGGCCGGCGATGACCTGGCCGGTGTGATTGCCGCCCTCGCGGATCAGGTCGAGGGCGGTGGCGTCGCCCGCGGCGGCCGCGGCGGCGACGTCGACGGCGGTGAGACCGCCGTTCGTCTCCAGACGTGACGCCAGCTCGGCCGAAAGTCCCTGCTGGGCGGCCTCCGTGGCGTCGCGGGCGAGGGCCGCCCCGCTGAAGTGGGCCTCCAGGCAGCCCCGGTTGCCGCAGGCGCAGGGCCTGCCGTCGGGCACGGCCTGGATGTGCCCGATGTCGCCGGCGCTGCCCGTCGTGCCGCGGTAGACCTCACCGCCGACGACGATGCCGCAGCCGATGCCGGTGCCGATCTTGACGCAGAGGAAGTCGGCGACGGTGCGGGCGACGCCCGCGTGCTGCTCCCCCATCGCCATGAGGTTCACGTCGTTGTCGACCATGACCGGGCAGCCGAGTTCCTGGCTGAGCGCCTCCCGCACGGGGAAGCCGTCCCAGCCGGGCATGATCGGCGGTGCCACCGGGATGCCCTCGGGGAAGCGGACCGGGCCCGGGACGCCGATGCCGGCGCCGTCGAACCCCTCCGCGAGCCCCGAGGCCTTGAGCTTGGCGGCCATGGCCAGGACCTGTTCGAAGACCGCGACCGGGCCTTCGCGTACGTCCATGGGCTGGTTGATGTGGCCGAGCGTCTCCAGTTCGGCGTTGGTGACGGCGACGTCGACCGAAGTCGCGCCGATGTCGACGCCGAGGAAGCGCAGACCGGGGTTGAGCCGGATGTTGTGGGAGCGGCGGCCGCCGCGCGAGGCGGCGAGTCCGTCGGCCACGACCAGCCCCGTCTCCAGCAGCCGGTCCACCTCCACGGCGAGCTTGGACCGCGAGAGGTCGACCTGGTCGCCCAGCTGGGCACGGGAGTTGGGGCCGCCGTCGCGCAACAGCGTGAGCAGTCGGGCCTGGTGGGCGTTTCCGGGTCGTGCGGTCATACGTCTCACGAGCCCCTCCCCGCCTCGATCGGCCTGTGCGCGCCGGTTTTCCGCCACATCAGTGGCTTGCTTTCGGAGGGAACGTAGCAGCGGCTGCCGGAGGTGGGAAGAAGTCGCGCAGGAATTGGGCTCTACTTTTTCCACTCACAGGACAAAGACACGAGGGGCGAGCCTTACCCGGCAGGTAATCGACCGTGAGCGCGGCCCAGGTCAGGCTGGCACCAGCACGCGTCGTCGACGTCCGGAGGTCCCGTATGACCGACACTCCTGCCCCCGAGGCCCTGTTGCGGGCGGTTCCCTTCGCCGGGAAGCTGGGCATCGCCCTCGAGGAGGCCGCCCCCGCCCGGGTCAGGGCCGCGCTTCCCTGGGCTCCGGAGTTGTGCACGGTGGGCGGCGCCCTGCACGGCGGAGCCCTGATGGCGCTCGCCGACACGGCCGGCGCGGTCTGCGCGTTCCTCAATCTGCCGCCGGGCGCGGGCACCTCGACGGTCGAGTCGAAGACGAACTTCTTCCGCGCCGTGCGGTCGGGCGTCGTCCGCGCCGAGGCACGGCCCGTGCACGTGGGGCGCTCGTTCCTCGCCGTCCGGACGGACCTGCACGACGAGGAGGGCACCCTGGTGGGCCAGACGACGCAGACCCAGGCGGTGCTGACAGCCCGCTGAAGGGAGCGAGCGCTACGAACGCGCCCGCGCGTGGTACGACCGCCGTGTGTGCTCGGTGTGTTCGCGCATCAGCTGAGTGGCCCGCTGTTCGTCCCGGCCCGCGATCGCGGCGATCAGTTCGCGGTGTTCGATCCAGGACTGGTGGCCGCGCTGGCGGGCCACCGGCGTGTAGTACCAGCGCACGCGCCGGTCCACCTGGGCGGCGAGTTCGGCGAGGACGGCGTTGCCGGCGAGTTCCATGATCTTGGCGTGGAAGCGGGCGTTCATGGCGACGGCGCTGTCCACGTCGTCCGCCTCGACGGCCTTCTCGCCCTCGGCGCACAGGGATTCCAGGGCCGTGAGCCCCGCGCTGGTCGCGTTGGCCGCCGCGAGCCGGGCCGCCTCGGCCTCCAGAAGCGTACGGACCGTGAGGAGCTGGTCGGCCTCCTCCTCCGTCGGTTCGTGCACGAACGCGCCCTGGGCGGGCCGCAGATCGACCCACCCCTCGGTGTTCAGCCGTTGCAGCGCCTCGCGCACCGGCTGCCGGGAGACCCCCAGATGCCCGGCGAGTTCGCTCTCGACGAGGTGCTGGCCGGGCTGGAGGGCCCGGGTGGTGATGAGTTCGAGGAGTGCCTCGTAGACACGGTCACGCAGCGGACCCGGGCGTTCCAGCTTGGGTACCGCCCCCTGGGGCAGGCCTGTCGACAGCATCGCGGTCCCCCTCCTCGGCAGGGCCGTGCACAGCGCGGCGGCCACCGGTGCCGCCGCAGAGTCAGTATCGATTGTCTTTCGTCTACAGTCTACGGCGCACAAAGGCCAGGGTTCGGGGCAGTTGGCCGCGTCACACCCCTGCGGCCGGAGGGCTCAGGGGCAGCGCACGACCTGTCCCGCGTACGACAGGTTCCCGCCGAAGCCGAACAGCAGGACCGGGTCGCCGGTGGAGACCGCGCCCTGTTCGACGAGCTTGGAGAAGGCGAGCGGGATGCTCGCGGCGGAGGTGTTGCCGGACTCGGTGACATCGCGCGCGACGACGGCGTTCACCGCGCCGATCTTCTCGGCGAGGGGTTCGATGATGCGCAGGTTCGCCTGGTGCAGCACGACCCCCGCGAGGTCGGCCGGCTCGAGACCGGCCCGCTCGCACGCCCGGCGCGCGATGGGCGGCAGCTGCGTCGTCGCCCAGCGGTAGACACTCTGCCCTTCCTGGGCGAAACGGGGCGGAGTGCCCTCGATCCGCACAGCATGACCCATCTCGGGCACCGAGCCCCACAGCACCGGCCCGATGCCGGACTCCTCGGCGGCCTCGACCACCGCGGCCCCGGCCCCGTCCCCGACGAGCACGCAGGTGGTGCGGTCGCTCCAGTCGGTCACCTCGGACATCTTGTCGGCCCCGATGACCAGCGCCCGGCTCGCGCCCCCCGCGCGAACGGCGTGGTCGGCGGTGGCCAGGGCGTGGGTGAACCCGGCGCACACGACGTTGAGGTCCATGGTGGCCGGGTTCGGCATCCCGAGGCGGGCCGCGACCCGGGCGGCCATGTTGGGCGAGCGGTCGACGGCGGTGGAGGTGGCGACCAGCACCAGGTCGATGTCGGCGGGGGCGAGGCCGGCCGCCGCGAGGGCCTTGGCGGCGGCGTGGGCGGCCAGCTCGTCGACGGGTTCGTCGGGCCCGGCGATGTGGCGGGTACGGATTCCCACCCGGCTCCTGATCCACTCGTCACTGGTGTCCACCGTGCCCGCCAGGTCCTCGTTGGTGAGCACCTTGGCGGGCTGGTAGTGGCCGACGGCGGCGATGCGCGAGCCGTTCATATGGGTGGGTCCCCCTCGTTGCCTTGGGTAGCGTGACCCACCAGTCTGAGCAGTGACTCACGGGTACGACGGCAGCCAAGGCAACAGGAAACGAGCACCAGGCTTGTCAGCTTCGGTCAGGACCCCGGACGCCCACGCACCTGTCGAACGTCTACCCGGTGAAGAGCTGCGTGGCCTTCCGGACGAGCTCGTACAGCCCGTAGGCGAGCGGTACGCCCACCCACACCCAGGCGAAGGCGATCAGCCACCGCCGGTCCGGGCTAGGCGGACTCTGACTGCTGCTGGACACGATCGGCCTCCTTCGGCTGCGGGACGTGATGACGGGGGTCGACGGGCCGGACGAGCTCGTTGGCGACGAAGCCGACGACGAGCAGGCCGATCATGATGACGAACGACAGCCCGTACAGGGACGCGCCGTGCCGGCCCGCCTCCTCCTGCCGGTCGGCGATCCAGTTCACGATCAGCGGCCCGAGCACACCGGCCAGGGACCAGGCCGTGAGCAGCCGCCCGTGGATGGCGCCGACCTGGTACGTCCCGAACAGGTCCTTCAGATACGCCGGGATCGTCGCGAAGCCGCCGCCGTAGAAGGACAGGATGACCAGCGCGCACAGGATGAACAGCGGCTTGGAGGTGTCGCCGAACAGGGCGATGAGCGCGTACATCACGGCGCCGACGCCCAGGTAGACGCGGTAGATGTTCTTGCGGCCGATCAGGTCGGACGTCGAGGACCAGCCGATGCGGCCCGCCATGTTCGCCGCCGACAGCAGGGCGACGAAGCCGGCGGCGGCCGTCACGGACACCGGGGTGGAGGTGTCCGCGAAGAAGTCCGTGATCATCGGCGCGGCCTTCTCCAGGATGCCGATGCCGGCGGTGACGTTCATGCAGAGCACGGTCCACAGGAGCCAGAACTGGGGAGTGCGCAGCGCCTGTTTCGCGGATACCTGCGGGCCGGTGGGGGCTTGTCGCGCAGTTCCCCGCGCCCCTGAGGCATGAGGCGGAACCCGGACCAACAGCACGCCCAGCAGCATGAAGACCGCGTACGACAGCCCGTGCACGAGGAAGGCCACGGCGATGCCGGAGCTGTCACCGCCGAAGGACTCCAGCATCTGCGCCGACCACGGCGAGGCGATCAGCGCACCGCCGCCGAAGCCCATGATGGCGATGCCGGTGGCCATGCCGGGCCGGTCCGGGAACCACTTGATCAGGGTGGAGACGGGAGAGATGTAGCCGATGCCGAGGCCGATGCCGCCGACGAAGCCGTAGCCGAACACGATCAGCCAGTACTGCTCCAGGGACGCGCCCAGCGCGGAGAGCAGGAAGCCGGACGAGAAGCAGATCAGGGCGACGGTCATCGCCCAGCGGGGGCCGTTGCGTTCCACGAGCGTGCCGCCGAACGCGGCGGACAGGCCCAGCATGACGATGCCCAGCTGGAAGGGCAGCGCGCTCTGCGTGCCGCTGAGTCCGAGCGCGGACTCCAGGGGCGGTTTGAACACGCTCCAGGCGTAGGCCTGGCCGATGGAGAGATGTACGGAGAGAGCGGCGGGCGGGACGAGCCAGCGGCTCCAGCCCGGGGGCGCGACTGGGGGACTCATGATTCCCGGACGGTAGGCAGTCGCAGGGAAGTTGAAAAGGCGGCGCGTCGACCGTATGCGGTGAGCGGTATTCAGCATGCGGCGAACGGTCGGCGCGCGGACCCTTGCCGCCCCAACCTCCATACTGTAGACAATATTTCGTCGACACAAGCCGCACGGCGCGTTCCCCAGCGGCCGTACGGCGGTCACACCTCCGCGGTATCCCTCAAACCGAACGGAGTGTTCCCGTGAAAGTCGCAGTTCTCGGCGCCGGTGCCATCGGCGCCTACGTCGGCGCCGCGCTCCACCGCGCGGGCGCCGAGGTCCATCTCATCGCCCGTGGACCGCATCTGGCGGCCATGAGGCAGCACGGAGTCCGGGTGCGCAGCCCGCGCGGCGATTTCACCGCGCACCCCCACGCCACCGACGATCCGGCCGAAGTGGGCCCGGTCGACTACGTCTTCCTGGGCCTGAAGGCCAACGCGTACGCGGCGTGCGGGCCGCTGATCGCGCCGTTGCTGCACGGGACGACAGCGGTCGTCGCGGCCCAGAACGGCATCCCCTGGTGGTACTTCCACCGGCACGGCGGCCCCTACGACGGCCACCGCGTCGAGAGCGTGGACCCGGACGGCGCGGTCAGTGCGGTGCTCGCGCCCGAACGGGCCGTCGGATGTGTCGTCTACGCGGCGACCGAACTCGAAGGGCCGGGCCTCGTACGGCATTTGGAAGGCACGCGGTTCTCCATCGGCGAGCCCGACCGCAGCCTCTCGGCCCGCTGTCTCGCCTTCAGTGAGGCGATGCAGGCCGGTGGGCTCAAGTGCCCGGTGGAGCCCGATCTGCGGGACGACATCTGGGTCAAGCTGCTCGGCAACATCTCCTTCAACCCGATCAGCGCGCTGGCCCGCGCGACCATGCGACAGATGTGCCTGCACGGCGGCACCCGCAAGGTCATCGAGATCATGATGACCGAGACGCTCGCGGTCGCCGAGGCCCTCGGCTGCCAGGTCGGCGTCTCCATCGAGCGCCGCCTCGCGGGCGCCGAGCGGGTCGGCGACCACCGCACCTCCACGCTCCAGGACCTGGAGCGCGGCAAGCCGCTCGAACTCGACGTACTCCTCGCGGCGGTCGTCGAGTTGGCGGAGATCACCGGCGTGGAGGTGCCCACCCTGCGCACCGTGCACGCCATCTCGGACCTGCTCGCGCTGAGGAGCGCCGCATGAGGAAACGCGATCGAAGCCCGAAGACCTACACCCGGCTGACGCACCCGCTCGTCCGTGATTCCCGCGACGAGCCCTTCCGGCGGGCGAGCTGGGAGGAGGCCCTGGACCGGGCCGCCCGGGGCATCCAGGCCGCGCGCGGCGCGTTCGGGATGTTCTCCTGCGCCCGCGCCACCAACGAGATGAACTACGTGGCGCAGAAGTTCGCCCGGGTCGTCATGGGCACCAACAACGTCGACTCCTGCAACCGCACCTGTCACGCCCCGAGCGTGGCGGGTCTGTCGGCGGCGTTCGGCTCGGGCGGCGGGACGTCGTCGTACGAGGAGATCGAGCACACCGACCTCGTCGTGATGTGGGGCTCCAACGCCCGCTTCGCGCACCCGATCTTCTTCCAGCATGTGCTGAAGGGGATCAGGAACGGGGCCCGGATGTACGCGGTCGATCCGCGCCGGACCTCGACCGCCGAGTGGGCGGAGAGCTGGCTCGGCCTCAACGTCGGCACCGACATCCCGATGGCGCACGCGATCGGCCGCGAGATCATCCACGCGGGCCTCGCCAACGAGGCGTTCGTCGAGCGGGCGACCACCGGCTTCGAGGAGTACCGGGCGCTGGTCGAGCCGTGGACGCTGTCGCTCGCCGAGAAGGTGACGGGCGTACCGGCCGCCGCCATCCGCGAGCTGGCGCACGCCTATGCCCGGGCCGAGCGCGCCCAACTGTGCTGGACCCTCGGCATCACCGAGCACCACAACGGCACCGACAACGTCCGCGCCCTGATCAATCTGTCCCTGCTCACCGGCCATGTCGGCCGCTACGGCTCCGGCCTGCAACCGCTGCGCGGGCAGAACAACGTGCAGGGCGGCGGCGACATGGGCGCGATACCCAACAGGCTGCCCGGCTTCCAGGACATCCTCGACCCGGACACCCGGCTGAAGTTCGAGTCGGCCTGGGACACCGTCATCCAGCCGCACTACGGACTGAACCTCACGGAGATGTTCGAGGCGATGGAGGACGGCGGTCTCAAGGCCGTCTACTGCATCGGCGAGAACCCGGCCCAGTCGGAGGCCGACAGCGAACAGGCCGTACGGCGGCTCAAGGCCCTGGACTTCCTCGTCGTCCAGGACATCTTCCTCACGAAGACGGCCGAACTCGCGGACGTCGTCCTGCCGGCCACCGCCGGCTGGGCGGAGACCGAGGGCACGACCACCAACAGCGAACGGCGGGTGCAGCGGGTCCGCAGGGCCGTCGCCCCGCCCGGCGAGGCGCGCGAGGACATCGACATCCTCTGCGATCTCGCGGCCCGTCTCGGACATGACTGGAAGTACGCCGACGCCGAGACGGTGTGGAACGAGCTGAGGTCGATCTCGCCCGACCACTACGGCATGACGTACGAGCGCCTGGAGGAGCACCAGGGCATCCAGTGGCCGTGCCCGAGCACGGAGCGGCTCGAACCGACGTATCTGCACGGCCGGTTGTGGGAGTCCGACCCCTCGGCACGCGGCCGGCTCGCGCCCTTCGGGATCGTGCAGCACGACCCGCCCGTGGACCTCACCGACGAGCGGTACCCGATCCGGCTGACCACCGGGCGACGGCTGGACTCGTACAACACCGGTGTGCAGAGCGGCGGTTACGCCTCCCCGCTGCGGCGCGGCGAGTTCATCGAGCTGTGCCCGGAGGACGCCGAGCGCTACGGGGTGGTGGTCGGTGAGCAGGTGCAGGTCACCTCGCGGCGCGGGTCGGTGACGGCGCCCGTGTGGGTGGACACCGCGCTGCGGCCCGGGCTCGCCTTCATGACCATGCACTTCCCCGACGAGGTGGACACCAACGCGCTGACGATCGAGGCGAACTGCCCGATCGCGGGGACGGCGGAGTTCAAGGCGTCGGCGATCCGGATCGAGAAGCTGCCCATCGCGACCATCGTGGGGTGACGCACTGTGGACCTGCACTTCGGTGACAGCAAGCCGACGGACGAGGAACGGGCGGCCGTCGACGCCCTGCTCGGGCCTCCGGAGTCCTCCTGGGAGGGCGCCGACCGCTCCGATGCCGATCTCAGGTGGGCCCGGGGCGGGCGTGAGGCCCGGGACCGCCGCGACCTGCTGCTGCCGGGGCTGCACGCGATCAACGACCGGATCGGCTGGATCAGCGACGGCGCCCTCGACTACCTCTGCCGGCGGCTGACGGTGCCTCCGGCGGAGGCGTACGGGGTCGCCACCTTCTACGCCATGTTCTCGGTCAAGCCCCGTCCGGCGACCGTGCTCCAGGTGTGCACGGACCTGGCGTGCGCGGCGGCCGGGGCGCCGGAGCTGTGCGCCGGGATCGAGGCCCGGCTGGGCCTCGGCAGCGGTGTCACGGTGGAGCGCAGCCCCTGTCTGGGCCTGTGCGAACGGGCCCCGGCGGTGCTCGCGGTCAAGGCCGGGGATCCCGTGCGTACGGCGGTGTCGGCGCCGGCGACCGTCGAGCGGGCCGTCCTCGCCGCGAGCGCTCCCGACTCGGCGCCGGAGGAGCCGCCCGCGGCGCTGGCGGTGCCCCAGGCCGGGCAGGACGGTCTGATGCTGCTCCAGCGCGTCGGCGTGGTCGACCCGGCCTCCCTCGACGACTACCGCGCCCACGGCGGCTACACCGCCCTGCGCCGGGCCTTCGAGCTGGGCCCGGCCGGGGTGATCCGCGAGGTCACCGACTCGGGTCTGGTCGGGCGGGGCGGCGCCGCCTTCCCGACCGGCCGCAAGTGGCAGGCCACGGCGTCCCAGCCGGACCGTCCGCACTATCTCGTCTGCAACGCCGACGAGTCGGAGCCGGGCACCTTCAAGGACCGTGTGCTCATGGAGGGTGACCCGTACGCGCTGGTCGAGGCGATGACGATCGCCGCGTACGCGACCGGCGCCCACCGGGGCTACCTCTATCTGCGCGGCGAGTACCCACGCGCCCTGCGCCGGCTGGAGCACGCGATCGCGCAGGCACGCGCGCGTGGACTGCTCGGCGACGACGTCCTCGGCCAGGGGTACGCCTTCGACATCGAGATCCGGCGCGGTGCGGGCGCCTACATCTGCGGTGAGGAGACGGCCCTGTTCAACTCCATCGAGGGCTACCGGGGCGAGCCCCGCTCGAAGCCGCCGTTCCCGGTGGAGAAGGGCCTGTTCGGCAAGCCGACGGTGGAGAACAACGTCGAGACGCTGGTCAACGTCCTGCCGATCCTGACGATGGGCGCCCCGGCGTACGCGGCGATCGGTACGCAGAGGTCCACCGGTCCGAAGCTCTTCTGCGTGTCCGGGAGCGTGGAGCGGCCCGGTGTCTACGAGCTGCCGTTCGGCGCGACGCTGGGCGAACTGCTCACACTCGCCGGGGCGTCCGAGGGGCTGCGGGCGGTGCTGCTCGGCGGCGCGGCGGGCGGTTTCGTACGGGCCGACGAGCTGGACATCCCTCTCACGTTCGAGGGGACGCGGGAGGCGGGCACGACGCTCGGCTCGGGGGTCGTGATGGCCTTCGACGACAGCGTGCCCCTGCCCCGGCTGCTGCTGCGCATCGCGGAGTTCTTCCGTGACGAGTCGTGCGGGCAGTGCGTGCCGTGCCGGGTCGGGACCGTGCGGCAGGAGGAGGCGCTGCACCGGATCGTGGAGCGCGCCGGCGCCGACGCCGCCGGGGACATCACCCTGCTGCGCGAGGTCGGCCGCGCGATGCGGGACGCCTCGATCTGCGGTCTCGGACAGACCGCGTGGAACGCCGTGGAATCCGCCATCGACCGTCTGGGGGCGTACGAATGACCGTCACACCGCTGGGGATCCCGCGCCGGCTGCTGGAGTTCACGCTCGACGGGGAGCCGGTGCGGGCGCCCGAGGGCTCGACGATCCTCGACGCCTGCCGGGCCGCCGGGAAGGACGTCCCGACCCTCTGCGAGGGCGACACGCTCCGGCCCAAGAACGCCTGCCGTGTCTGCGTCGTCGAGGTGGAGGGGGCCAGGACCCTCGTCCCGGCCTGCTCCCGCAAGGCCGAGGCCGGCATGGAGGTGCGCACGGACACCGAACGGGCCCGGCACAGCCGGAAGATCGTCCTGGAACTGCTCGCCTCCTCCGTGGACCTGTCGACGACCCCGAAGGTCGCCGCGTGGCTCAAGGAGTACGAGGCGAAGCCGGACCGCTTCGGCCCGGACGCGGCCCGGCTCAACGAGGAACCGAAGGTCGACAACGACCTGTATGTGCGCGACTACGACAAGTGCATCCTCTGCTACAAGTGCGTGGACGCCTGCGGCGACCAGTGGCAGAACACCTTCGCGATCTCGGTCGCCGGGCGCGGTTTCGACGCCCGGATCGCCGTGGAGCACGACGCGCCGCTGACCGACTCGGCGTGCGTGTACTGCGGGAACTGCATCGAGGTGTGCCCGACGGGCGCACTGTCCTTCAAGTCCGAGTTCGACATGCGCGCGGCGGGTACGTGGGAGGAGTCGCGCCAGACGGAGACGACGACGGTGTGCGCGTACTGCGGAGTGGGCTGCAACCTGACGCTCCATGTGCAGGACAATGAGATCGTGAAGGTCACCTCGCCGCACGACAACCCGGTGACCCACGGCAATCTCTGCATCAAGGGCCGCTTCGGCTACCAGCACGTACAGAACCGGGACTGATCAGGACATGGGACGAGTCACGGAACGACGCAAGGTGCTCCGCATCCGGGACGGGGTGGTCTCCAGCCGCCCGGACACGCTCGTCGCGGAGGAACCCCTGGAGATCCGGCTCAACGGCAAACCCCTGGCGATCACCATGCGCACCCCGGGCGACGACTTCGCGCTGGCGGCGGGCTTCCTGGTGAGCGAGGGGGTGCTGGCGGAGCAGCGGGACCTGCAGAACATCGTGTACTGCGCCGGGGCGACGGTCGACGGCTCGAACACGTACAACATCGTCGATGTGAAGACGGCCCCGCACGTGGTGATCCCCGACATCACGCTGGAGCGGAACGTCTACACCACGTCGTCCTGCGGCCTGTGCGGCAAGGCGTCGCTGGACGCGGTGCGCACCACGGCGCGGTGGCCCATCGCCGACACTCCCCCGGTCCGGGTCACCCCGGAGCTGCTCGCGGGCCTGCCCGACCGGCTGCGCGCGGCCCAGCGGGTCTTCGACCGGACCGGGGGCCTGCACGCGGCGGCCCTCTTCTCCGAGGACGGGGAGCTGCTGGACGTCCGCGAGGACGTGGGCCGGCACAACGCGGTCGACAAGCTGGTCGGCCGCGCCCTGCGGAACGGGGACCTGCCGCTGTCGCGGACGATCCTGCTCGTCTCCGGCCGGGCCTCCTTCGAGCTGGCGCAGAAGGCCGTGATGGCCGGGATGCCGGTGCTGGCGGCGGTGTCGGCGCCGTCGTCGCTCGCGGTGGACCTGGCCGCCGAGACCGGTCTGACGCTGGTGGGCTTCCTGCGGGGCGGCTCCATGAACGTGTACGCGGGTGAGGACCGGATCGCTCTGCGGGCGGCGGCCGCCCAGGGCTGAACAGGTTCCTCCGCGACACGGCGGCGGGGCCCCGACCGGCGGGGAGCGCCCCCTGCGCCGCAGGGGCCCCGTCTCGAACCCGGGCCGGCCGCTTCAGCCGTCCGTGCCGGATATCCGTCGGAGCATGTCGGTGAACCGCTCGCGTTCGGCCGCCGACAGCGGGGCGAGCAGTTCGTCGTTGGCGGCGCGGGCCGCCTTCTCGCAGCGCTTGAGCAGCCGGGCTCCCCGTGCGGTGAGGGACACGGCGTTCTTGCGGCGGTCCCTGGGGTCCGGCTCGCGCAGCACCAGGTCCGCCGCCTGGAGGTCGTCGAGGATGCCGACCAGGTCCTTGGGGTCGAGCCGGATCCCGCGGCCGAGGTCGGCCTGGGCGACGGGGCCGAGGTCACGGACGGCGGACAGCACCACGTGGTGCCACATCCTCATGTCCTTCTCGGCCAGCGCCTCGGCCACCAGGGTCCGGCCGCGGGCGGCGGCGCGGCCGAGCAGCCAGCTGGGCAGGGAGCGGATCGCGGGCAGAGGGGCTTCCGACATGGCCGCAGCCTAGCCAAGAAATCGTTGGGTCTTCCTATGATCGTCCTATACCGTTGGGCTCCCCAACGACTTCATTGGGGTGACCAACGATCCCGGAGGTGCGATGCGCCGCGTCCGCTACGAATCCCGAGGCGGCCCCCTGTTCGTGGAGGAGGCTCCGGTCCCCCGGCCCGGTCCAGGAGAGCTGCTCGTGCGCGCGGAGGCCATCGGCGTCACGCTCCCGGTCGTACGCAAGGTCACCGAGGCGGCCGAGCCGGGCCCGCTCGGCGGCGAGATCGCCGGGGAGGTCACGGCCGTCGGCGAGGGCGTCACCCGCTTCGGCACCGGCGACCGTGTGACGGGGCTCTGCTTCGGCCACGGCTACGCCGACTTCGCCCTGCTGCACGAGGCCATGGCCTCCCCGGTCCCGGCCGGTGCCCGCGCCGTCGACGCGGTCGCCCTGGTCCGCGGCGGCCTGGTCGCCCTCGGCGCCCTGGCGGCGGCCCGGCCCGAGCCCGGCGAGGCGGTCCTGATCACCGGGGCGGCGAGCGGCGTCGGGCATCTGGCCGTGCAGCTGGCCAGGACGCGGGGCGCGGGCCGGGTCGTGGGGGCCGTCTCCGACCCGGCGAAGGCCGCCTTCGTCCGGGGCCTGGGCGCGGACCACGTCGTCGGCTACGGCGACGACAGCTGGGGCGCGCCCGTCGACTACGCCCTGGACGCGGTCGGCGGTGAGCTGCTCCCCCGGGTCCTCTGCTCGCTCGCCCCGGAGGGACGGCTGGTGGCGTACAGCTCGGGCGGCGGCACCGTCCGGGCGTACGACCTGCTCGTGGGCGCCAAGTCGGTGATCGGGTTCCAGATGGCCCGAATCGCCCGGGGGAAGCCGGAGTTGTACGAGCGGTGGCGCGAGGAGCTGTGGCGGCTGTTCGCGGCGGGAGAGATCCAGCCCGTCGTCCACGGGGAGTTCGCCCTGGCGGACGCGGCGAAGGCGCACGGGGAGATCGAGGCCCGGGCCAACCGCGGAAAGGTCGTCCTGATCCCCTGACGCACGCTTCTTGTGGGGGGTCTGTGAGTCCAAGTACCGTCTGTGGCCCCACACATGGGACGTGGGATGTCCGGTTGTCCGTATCAGCCGCCCGGATGTCCGTTCCCATGGCTCGGTGGTCCAGCCGACAGACGCATGAAGGGCAGGTCGCACCATGCCGTCAAGTCTTCGCGCACGTCTGAGATCCACCCTGACAGCCGTTCTCGCCGCCGCGGCACTGCTCGCGCCGGCCCTCCCCGCCGAGGCCCGGCCGGCCACGGCCTTACCGGAGTTCGAGCAGCAGGTCCTCTTCAAGGCCTCCCAGGACCCCGGCTACGCCTGCTTCCGCATCCCGGCGATCGTGCGGACCACGTCCGGCACACTGCTCGCCTTCGCCGAGGGGCGCGTCCTCAACTGCGGTGACGCGGCCGACATCGACATCGTCCTCAAGCGCTCCACCGACGGCGGCCGCACCTGGGGTCCGCTCCAGGTCGTCACCGAGGGCGCCGGCGACACACACGGCAATCCGGCGCCCCTCGTGGACCGCGGGACCGGCCGGATCCTGCTGGCCGAGACGTACAACACCGGCCGTACGGACGCCGGGAACTGCACCGTCCCCTGCGACCGCACCCCGCATCTGCAGTACAGCGACGACGACGGCCGGACCTGGTCGAAGCCGCGCGACCTGAGCGACCAGATCCTGCCCGCGCACTGGAACTCCTGGTACGCCACGGGCCCCGTGCACGGCATCCAGCTCACCCGCGGCAAGCACGCCGGGCGGCTGGTGTTCGGCGTCAACACCGAGACCTGGGACGGCAGCCGGGTCACCGCGAACCACGCCGCTCTCATCGTCAGCGACGACGGCGGCGACCACTGGCGGATCGGCGCCACGGACTCCTGGCCCATAGCGCAGGACGGCACGTTCCGGCAGAAGCCGTCCGAGGTGACCCTCACCGAACGCACCGACGGCGCCGTCCTCGTCAGCGGCCGGGAACAGGACGGCACCGACCTGGGCCACCGCTCCCAGACCCTCAGCCGGGACGGCGGCGACAGCTTCGCCACGCCCTTCCGCGACCTCCCGGACCTCTACACCCCGCAGGTCCAGGGCGCGACCGAACGCCTCGGCGACCGGCTGCTGCTGTCCGCTCCGGCCGACCCCGACCGCCGCCGGACGATGATGGTCCGCTCGTCCTGGGACGGCGGGCGCACCTGGGACACCGTGGACCGGGGCACGGTCGTCACCACCGACTGGTCCGGCTACTCCGACATGGCGGCCGTCGACGGCACGACGGTGGGCCTGCTGTACGAGGGCGGCGCGGTCGACGCCCGCGACGAGATCCGCTTCGCCCGCTTCACCGAGGACTGGCTCAAGCCCCGCCGGGGCCCCGACCCGACCACCCGAGACGCCGCGTCGGCCACGACGCCCGCGGCCGTGCTCGGCGGTGCCGCGCGCACCACCGGCGTACGCGGCGGCGCCCTGTCCTTCGACGGCACCGACGACGCCGTACGGCTGCCGTACCGGTCCCGGCTCCCGCTCGGCGAAGGGGACTTCACGGCCTCGCTGTTCTTCCGCTACACGGCCACGACCGGCGAACAGCCCTTCCTGTGGATGGGCGGCATCGGCAGCACCCAACCGCAGATCTGGCTGCGCGGGGAGCCGGCGAGCGACCGGGTCCGGGGGCTCATCACCACCCGGTCGGGCGCGACCACCGTCAGATCGGCCTCGGTGTGGACCGACGGCGCCCACAACGACGGACGCTGGCACCATCTGGCCCTGCGCCGGGGCGACGGGAAGCTGACGCTCTTCCTCGACGGTACGCCGCTCACCACCGCGGACGTGCCGGGCTCCGTCAGCCGCAACTCCCCGTTCGGCGTGCACATCGGCCAGCGGATGGACAGCAGGGCGTTCCTCGGCGGGGCGATCGACGACGTCCGCGTCTGGAACCGGGCGCTGTCCGACGAGGAGTTGGCGTCCGGCGCCGCGAAGGCGGCCGCCAGGGGCACCGTCCTGTGGCTGCCCATGGACCAGGTGAACGGCAGCAACTAACGTCACGGAGCGTGCCCGACGACTCAAGAGCAGCACGAGCACGACAGCGCACCGGAACCGGGATCGGCCTGCTGCTGGCCCTGGTTCTCGGTGCCGCCCTGATCATCGCCCTGCCCGACGACGAGAGCCGGGACGACGACGCCTGCCGGGCCCGGACGGTGGACTCCTGGCAGGCGGACGACGCCCTCACCGCCGAGTTCGCCCGCTACGGCGACGACGCGAGCCGCTCCGACGACTGGACCGGCGGCGACGGCACCCACTCGCTGCGGCTGCCCGACGGCCGGGTGCTGTGGCTGTTCTCGGACACCTTCCTGGGCCGGGTGTACGGCCCGCCCAACCCGGCCGGCGAGTCCCACGCCTGGCGGGACACGGCCGAACCGCTGGTGCGCAACTCGGCCGTGCTGATGCGCGACGGCAGGCTCGAAACCACCCTGCCCGCCCCGCTGTTCGCCGACCCGGCGCCGAACCAGTGGCGCTGGCCGGTCGCCGCCCGCGTCGAACCCCGCTCCCCCGGCTCCTCCGAGCAGGTCGTCCGGGTGCTGCTGTGGGTGCGCACGGCGGGGCAGGCCCCGTGGATCTTCGGCGTGCCCACCGCGACCGAGGTCGCCACGCTGTCCCTGCCCGCTCTGCGCCTGGAGTCGATCGTCAAGGTGCTCGACCAGCAGTTGGTCCCCGACCCGTCCCGGCGGGTGCTGTTCGGCACCACACTGGTCGAGGAGGACGGCTGGACGTACGTCTTCGGCGGCGACGACGGCCAGGCCGCCTCCCGCCCGGCCTCGCACGCGTATCTCGCGCGCGTACGGGAGGGCGGGCTCGGGGATCCGGCGGCCTGGCGGTACTGGAACGGCTCGGCGTGGACGGCCGCCGCCCGCCCCCGGCCGGTGCTCGGGGACGGGCAGCGCAAGGGCGTCGGCAGCGCGTTCTCGGTCGTCCGGGACGGCGGCACCTACGTGCTGTTCACGATGGCCACCGGCACGAAGGGCCTGACCACCGTGGCCTCGTACTGGGCGTGTTCCCCGGCCGGGCCGTGGCACGGGCCGGCGAAGGAGTTCAGCCCGTCGCTGCCGCAGGGCCAGGTGGCCGCCTACAACCCGCAGGTCCATCCGGTGCTGAGCGGCGACGGGCGGCTCGTCCTGAGCTACGACGTCAACTGGCTGGAGACGACCGGCGCGGCGGCCCAGCTCAGCCGGAACGTGTCCCTGTACCGACCGCGGTTCGTGTCTCTGCGGCTGGCTCCGGCGCGGTGACCTCGGCGCCCGGGTCGTGCGAGCGGCGCTTGGCGATCACCGCGCACACCATCAGCTGCATCTGGTGGAAGAGCATCAGCGGCAGCACGGCCAGCGAGGCGTGCGCGCCGAACAGGACGCTCGCCATGGGCAGTCCGGAGGCCAGGGACTTCTTCGAGCCGGCGAACTGCAGGGTGATCCGGTCCTCCCGGCTGAAACCCAGCCCCTTGCCGCCGTACCAGGTCAGCAGCAGCATCACGGCGAGGAGCACGGCCTCGACACCGAGCAGCGCGCCCAGCCGGGCGGGGCTGACCTGGTGCCAGATGCCCTGCACCATGCCCTGGCTGAACGCGGTGTAGACGACGAGCAGGATCGAGCCGCGGTCCACGAGCCCGAGGACCTTCTTGTGCCGGGTCACGAAACCGCCGATCCAGCGGCGCAGCACCTGTCCGGCGAGGAACGGCACGAGCAGTTGCAGCACGATCTTCAGCAGCGAGTCCGCGGAGAACCCGCCGCCGCTGCCGCCGAGCAGCGAGGCCGCGAGCAGCGGGGTGGCGATGATGCCGATGAGGGAGGAGAAGGAGCCCGCGCAGATCGCGGCGGGCACGTTGCCGCGGGCCATCGAGGTGAAGGCGATCGACGACTGGACGGTCGACGGGACGAGCGTGAGGAAGAGCAGCCCCTGGTAGAGCGGGTCCGTCAGGATCACCGGCACCAGCCCGCGGGCCGCGAGGCCGAGCAGCGGGAAGGCGACGAAGGTGGCGGCCAGGACCGTGAGGTGGAGCCGCCAGTGCCGCATGCCGTCCAGCGCCTCACGTGTGGAGAGCCGGGCGCCGTAGAGGAAGAACAGCAGGGCGATCGCCGCCGTGGAGGCTCCGGACGCCACATCGGCGACCGACCCGCGAGCCGGGAACAGCGCGGCGACGCCCACCGTCGCCAGCAGGAGAAGGATGAACGGGTCGATCGGCATCCGGCGCGGCCGGCGCAGGCGTTTCACGGTGCTCCACTTGCTCGGTACGTACAGGCGGTACTGGGGCCGGGGAGGCCCCCTCCCATCCTGCTCCCCGGCTCGGCGATCGGGAATCCCGTATACCGCACTGACTGTCATCGCGTTCCGCGATGGGCGCGCTAACCTGAGGGCATGTACGACCCCTCCCATCTGCGCACCTTCCTGTCGGTGGCGCAGACGCTGAGCTTCACGCAGGCCGCGCGGCGGCTCGGGCTGCGGCAGTCGACGGTCAGCCAGCATGTGCGGCGGCTGGAGGACGCCACGGGGCGGACGCTGTTCAGCCGGGACACCCACTCGGTGGAGCTGACGGAGGACGGCGAGGCCATGCTCGGTTTCGCGCGCCGGATCCTGGAGGTGCACGAGCAGGCGACGGCGTTCTTCACGGGCACCCGGCTGCGCGGCCGGCTGCGCTTCGGCGCCTCCGAGGACTTCGTGCTGACCCGGCTGCCCGAGATCCTGGAGGGCTTCCGGCACGAGCACCCGGAGGTCGATCTGGAGCTCACGGTCGAGTTGTCGGGCACGCTGCACGAGCAGCTCGCCGCCGGGAAGCTGGACCTCGTGCTGGCCAAGCGGCGTCCCGAGGACCCGCGCGGCGAGCTGGTCCGGCACGACAGGCTGGTGTGGATCGGCGCGGACCGGCTCCGCCTCGACCCGGACCGCCCTGTGCCGCTGATCGTCTACCCGCCGCCGGGCATCACCCGCGCGCTCGCCCTGGAGGCGCTGGAGCGGCAGGGCCGCGAATGGCGTGTGGTGTGCACCAGCGGCAGCCTCAACGGCCTCGTCGCGGCGGCCCGCGCGGGCCTCGGCGTGATGGCCCACTCCCGCGGCCTCATCCCGCCGGGCCTGGTCCGGGTCCCGGACCGGGCGGGCCTGCCGGAGCTGGGGCAGGTCGACTTCGTGGTGGTCCACGGCCGGCGCCGGCCCTCCGCGCAGGGCGCCGCGGACGCGCTGGCCGCGGCGATCCTGGCGGGCGGGGACCGGCTGCACCGCAGTGCGCCGAAGGGCCTGTGAGGTGCGTGCCGGGCCGTGGCAGCGTCGTACAGATTCGGTGGAGATTACGGCACCGAAACTTACTCAACCGTCAGTTATCTGTCCGACCCTTCCCTGTCTGAGCGCATTTTCCCGCGTTGACCAGCGCCAACCAGAGCATCGCTCGGCTTCGCGCCCCTCCCGCACCCCTGGCCGGGTGGGGTAGCTTTCACGGCGCTGTGCGGAGCGTCACTCAACAGAAGCGCTGAGGAGCGGGGAGCGGGGTTTGCGCGAGTTCACCAACCCTCCGTTGGCGTTGGCACCTCCGGTGGGCGGTCTGGCCGACGTGGTCTTCCAGCATGCCCAGGAAGACCCGCTGTACATCGCCCTGGGCCGCAAGGACGACGCGGGGCACTGGCGGGATGTCACCGCCGCCGAGTTCCGTGACGAGGTGCTCGCCCTGGCCAAGGGCCTGCTGGCGAGCGGCATCCGGTTCGGCGACCGGGTCGCGATCATGTCCCGCACACGCTACGAGTGGACGCTCTTCGACTACGCGCTGTGGACGATCGGCGCCCAGGTCGTGCCGATCTACCCGACGTCCTCGGCCGAGCAGTGCTTCTGGATGCTGTACGACGCCGAGGTGACGGCCGCGATCGTGGAGCACGAGGACCACGCGATGACGATCGCCACCGTCATCGACCGGCTGCCGCAGCTTCGGCGCCTGTGGCAGCTCGACTCCGGTGCCGTGCACGAGCTGTACGACGCCGGGGCGCACCTCGACGACGAGGTGGTGCACCGCCACCGGCAGGCCGTCACGCCCGACTCGGTCGCCACGATCATCTACACCTCGGGTACCACCGGGCGCCCCAAGGGCTGTGTCATCACGCACGGCAACTTCGCGTACGAGGCGGACACCGTCATCGAGCGCTGGGAGCCGGTGTTCCACTCCAAGCGGGGCGACGAGGCCGCCACCCTGCTGTTCCTGCCGCTCGCGCACGTCTTCGGGCGGATGGTCCAGGTCGCGGCGATTCGCGGCGGGGTGAAATTCGGCCATCAGCCCCAGCTCAACGCGGCGGCTCTGCTGCCCGATCTGGCCGCGTTCAAGCCGACGTTCTTCCTGGCGGTGCCGTACATCTTCGAGAAGGTGTTCAACGCCTCCCGCCGCAAGGCCGAGAAGGAGGGCCGCTCCGGCCCGTTCGAGAAGGCCGTGGACATCGCCATCAAGTACGCGGACGCCGTCGAGGCCAAGGCCTGGGGCATCGGGCCGGGCCCCTCTGCGGGGCTGCGCATGCAGCACCAGCTCTTCGACAAGCTCGTCTACTCCAAGATCCGTGCCGCGATGGGCGGCCGGATCCGGCACGCCATGTCGGGCGGCTCGGCGATGGACCGGCGGCTCGGTCTGTTCTGGGCCGGGGCGGGCGTGCACATCTACGAGGGCTACGGCCTGACCGAGTCGACGGCCGCCGCGACAGCCAACCCGCCCGGACGCACCCGTTTCGGCACGGTCGGCCAGCCCATCCCGGGCATGACCGTGCACCTCGCGGACGACGGCGAGATCTGGCTGCACGGCCAGAACGTCTTCCAGGGCTACCTCAACAATCCCAAGGCCACGGACGAGACCCTGCACGACGGCTGGCTGGCCACCGGCGACCTGGGCTCGCTCGACGAGGACGGCTACCTCACCATCACCGGCCGCAAGAAGGAGATCCTGGTCACATCGGGTGGCAAGAGCGTTTCCCCCGGTGTGCTGGAGGAACGCGTCCGTGACCATCCACTGGTCAACCAGTGCATCGTCGTCGGCAACGACCGCCCGTACATCGCCGCCCTCGTGACCCTCGACCCGGAGGCCGTGGAGCACTGGCTGGCGATGCGGAACAAACCGCAGCTGTCCGCCGCGGAGCTGGTGCGGGACGCGGACCTGGAGACGGAGGTGCGGCGCGCGGTGGTCGCGGCCAACACCCTGGTCTCGCAGGCCGAGTCGATCCGCACCTTCCGCATCCTGGCGCAGCCGTTCACCGAGGAGCACGGGCTGCTGACCCCGTCCCTGAAGCTGAAGCGCAAGGCGATCGAAAAGGCGTACGAGAACGAGGTCGAGGCACTCTACCGGGCATGAACTGCCTGTTAACGGATGGTGTGCCACCCGTCGGAATTCTCCCGTCAGGAATGCATCACGGCTCGTGATCGTTGACGATGGGAGTACACCCGCCCACAAACCTAAGGATCGAGAGCTCGTGAGCAAGGTCCCCCAGATCACCCTGAACAACGGCATCCAGATGCCCCAGCTGGGGTTCGGCGTCTGGCAGGTGCCGGACGACGAGGCCGAGTCGGCCGTCGCCACGGCGCTGGAGGCCGGGTACCGCAGCATCGACACAGCGGCGATCTACGGCAACGAGGAGGGCACCGGCAAGGCCGTCGCCGCCGCCGGTCTCCCCCGCGAGGAGCTCTTCGTCACCACCAAGCTCTGGAACGCCGACCAGGGGTACGACTCCACGCTGCGCGCCTTCGACACCTCGCTGGAGAAGCTCGGCCTGGACTATGTCGACCTGTACCTGATCCACTGGCCGCTGCCGGCCAAGGACACCTACGTCGACACCTACAAGGCGTTCGAGAAGCTGCACGCCGACGGCCGGATCCGGGCCATCGGTGTCTCCAACTTCCTGCCCGAGCACCTGGAGCGGCTGCTCGGCGAGACGTCGGTCGTCCCGGCGGTGAACCAGATCGAGCTGCACCCGCACCTGCAGCAGAGCGCCTCCCGTGAGTACCACGCGGCGCAGGGCATCGCCACCGAGGCCTGGTCGCCGCTCGGCCAGGGCAAGGGCCTGCTGGAGGTTCCGGCGGTCGTGGCCATCGCCCGCAAGCACAACCGCACGCCGGCCCAGGTCGTGCTCCGCTGGCACCTCCAGCTGGGCAACGTGGTGATCCCGAAGTCCGTGACGCCCTCGCGGATCAAGGAGAACATCGAGGTCTTCGACTTCGAGCTGGACACCGAGGACCTGGCGGCCATCAGCGCCCTCAACGAGGACCGCCGCATCGGCCCGGACCCGGCGACGTTCGACGGAGCCTGAGCCTCCGCCCGGCCCTGCGACTGCCCGCAGCCGGTCACTCGGCTGCGGGCAGTCGTGTTCCTCGGGGCGGTACGGCCCTGCTCAGACCGCCCGGACCGCCGTGTGCACCGTGTGTGCCTCCAGCACGAACACATCCGCCCGCCGGTGCAGACTCGCCTCGTCGTCCGGGTCGAGGAGCCGGTCGAGGGTGGCGAGGTCGTCCGCGTCGAAGCCCTCCGGGATCCGCTCGCGCAGATGCGACAGGGACCCGACGACATACTCACGGGCCCGCTCCGAGGCGGGTGCGGGCAGGTCCAGCAGGAAGGTGTGCGTCCTGGCGGGCTTCAGCCCCGCCGACGCCAGCAGCGCCGGCCAGTCCTCCGTCTCCGCGACATAGCCTGGCAGCTCCGTGCGCATCCGCGTGAACCACTCCGCCTCCAGCGCGTCGAGCCGCGCCTGGAGTCCGGGCCGGCCGATGCCGATGTCGCGCGGCAGATACCGGGCGGGCAGGCCGCCCTCCATGAGCGCCAGCGTGCCGCCGGGCGCCAGCCGGGCCGCGAACGCGGCGAGCGCGGCCCGCTGGTCACCGAGGTGGTGCAGGCTGCGGCTCGCCCAGAGCAGGTCGGCCGGGTAGTCCAGCTCCCCGAGCACCTCGGGGAGTTCACCGGCGATCGTGGAGAAGCGGTCGGCGACGCCCAGCCGCTCGGCCCGTGCCCGCGCCCGCTCCAGCAGCGGCTCGGAGCCGTCCACCGCGACGATCCGCGCGCCCGGGAACGTCTCGGCGAACAGACACGACACGACACCCGGCCCGCTGCCCGCGTCGACGATCAGGCCCGGCTCGGTCACCTCGTGCGCCAGCCAGCCCATGGCCCGCTCGTACAGGGAAGCGAACAGCTCGGCCTGGGACTCCAGCCTGGGAGCCATCGCGGCCCAGTCGAGGTGCGTGTGGTCGTGACGGTCGTGCTCGTGACGGTCGTGGTCGTGGTCGTGCGCCATGGCGGTCAGCCTCTCCCTCGGATGCCGCCAGACTGCGCCGACGCACCGGGAGAAGGCCACCACTGTTGCCGCTCCCGCAAAAAAGCCGGGGCACACCGATCCGCCGGGGCCGAAGCCCCGGCGGACCCGTGGGGACGGGCTGTCAGCCGCTCAGGACAGCGGCGGGTACGCGTTCTGCATCAGCTGCCGGAACTGGGCGGAGAACCAGTGCCCTGACAGCGGCGCGTCCGGCAGGGAACCGGACAGGTTGTTGCCGTTGCGCGGGTTGCCCGTGTAGGTCGGGTCGCACATCCGGTCGAAGCCCTTGCCCTCGTCGTTGGCGATCTCCTTGCTCGCCCCGTCGGACTCGCCCGGCGGCTTCATCCACACATAGGCGTCGATCCCCGCGGCCGGACTGGCCTGGGGCCGCTCGCCGAGGCCGGCTCCGGACTGGTTGCACCAGTTGCCGACGTGGATGCGGCGGTCGTAGCGGCCGCCGTTGACGTAGGTGTCGACGGAGGTCTGCGCACCCGGGCCACTGGGCCGGGCCGAGCCGCCCCAGCCGTTGCGGGAGGTGTCGATCAGCATGCCGATCGAGGACGGGAAGCCCGCCGAGACCAGCTGGTTGCGGAAGCCCTGGGCGAAGGACTGCTCGTCGACGTAGCGGTTCCAGTCGACCCACTTCGACTCGCGGACGGACTTGCCGGCCACGTTGTCGTTGATGGTGAAGTTGTTCTCCTTCAGGGCGCTGTAGTTCGCCGTGTTGGTGATGAAGCCGTGGACGTCGCCGACGGTCGCGCCCTCGGCGGTCGCCGCCTCCTTGAACAGGGTCGCGGAGGCACCGAAGTTGTCGTCCCAGCCGATCCAGCCGTGGTGCCCGGCGTCGACGTAGTTGTAGACGTTCGGCACGTCGCCGAGCTTGTTGAGCGCGTAGCCGACGCCCTTGACGTAGTTGCCGTTGGCCTTCATCACATCGCACTGCGGGGTGGCCGTCGGACGGCTGCCGGTGTTGGTGACGAGGTTCGGCAGCGAGTCGATCTCGACGGTGGTGACGATCCGCAGCGAGGCGTACTTCGAGTCGGCGAGGATCGCCTTGATCGGGTCGATGTACTGCGTCTTGTACTTGTCGATCTCCGTCGGGCCGAGTTCGCCGTTGGAGGCGAGGGCGGCGCAGTCACGGCCGGGCAGGTTGTAGATGACGAGCTGGACGACGAGTTCGCCGGAGCCCTTCTGGCGCAGCGCCTCGTCGAGGTGGGCGCGCAGGCCCATGCCGCCATTGGCGCCGTTGATCGCCGCGATCCGGTCCAGCCAGACACCCGTCGGCTGGCTGGAGATCCGGCTGCCGCCCGGCTCGGCGGCGGCCTTCGCGGACCACTCCGGGTTCACGTACACCTTGGCGCCGGAATAGGGGTTGTCGACCCGGTTGGACGGGCCGCCGGGGCCCGGTGGGTCGGTCGGCCCCGGGGTGCCGCCGTCGTCGACGTTGCAGGTGACGCCGTCGAGGGTGAAGGTGCCCGGGATCGCGTTGCTGCCGCTGTAGCTGCCCTGGAAACCGAAGCTGACCGAGGCGCCGGTCGCGAGCTGGGCGTTGTAGCTCTCGTTGGCCGCGGTGACGGCGGCACCGCTCTGGCTCAGCTTGGCGTTCCAGCCGCTGGTGACCTGCTGGTTGCCGGCGTAGGACCACTTCACCGACCACGAGGACTTGGCGGCGCTGTTGTTGGTGATGGTCACGGCGGCGGTGAAGCCGGTGCTCCACTGGTTCTGGATCTTGTAGTCGACGGTGCAGGGGACGGCGGCGATGCCGGCGCCGTCCGGGTCGACCGCGAACGCCGTGCCGGTCGCGCCGGCGACCAGGGCCATGGCGGCCAGTAACGCTGTTCTCGTACGGCTCATGAGTGCGGGTTTCCCTTTCGCTGGTGGGGGTGTCAGCCGTTCAGGGCGCGCTCCGACAGGGACATGAGGGAACTGAGGAACCGAGGAACCCGGCATGGCGCTCGCGCAGCAGGGGACGACCGCGCTGGGGCGGCTCAAAGTACTGAACGCGAGAGGTGACGCATGAGCGACTCCTTGCAGGCCGGGCACGCCGTGACGGACGCGTCGACTGATGGAACCGCTCCCACTGGTGTCAAGGAAGGTAGCGCCAAGTGTCAGCAAAGAACAGGGGAGTCGCTGACTTTCGCTCAACACACGGCGTCGAATCTTTTCGACTCTTCAACCCCTTGACCGATACCACACCCGTCCTCACTATGGGAGCGCTCCCACTGGTTCAAGCCTTGACTTCTCCGAGCCGCAAGGAGGAACCAGCACCATGCATCCCCCACCCCGGAGACGCGGAGCGGTGCGGCGCGTGTGGATCGCCGCCGTCGCAGCTCTCGCGCTTCCGTTGACGATGCTCTCCTCAGGGTCGACTCCCGCGCAGGCGGCCGCACTTCAGTGCAGTGTCGATTACAAGACGAACGACTGGGGCTCCGGCTTCACCGCGGATCTGACCCTCACCAACCGCGGCACGGACGCCATCGACGGCTGGACGCTGACCTACGCCTACTCCGGCAACCAGAGGCTGGGGAACGGCTGGAACGGCACCTGGTCGCAGTCCGGCCAGAACGTCACCGTCAAGAACGCCTCCCACAACGCGCGGGTCGCCGCGGGCGCCGCCGTCTCCACCGGCGCCCAGTTCACCTACAGCGGCTCCAACGCCGCGCCGACATCCTTCTCGGTCAACGGCACGGCCTGCACCGGCGCGCACCAGCCGCCGATCGCCGTGCTGACCAGCCCGTCCGCCGGTGCCGTCTACACGCAGGGCCAGGCGGTCCCGCTGGCGGCCACGGCCGCGGCCGCGGACAACGCCACGATCAGCAAGGTGGAGTTCTACGACGACACCACGCTGCTGGGCACGGACACGAGTGCGCCGTACGCGCTCTCCGTTTCCGACTTGACCGTGGGCAGTCACTCCCTGGTGGCGAAGGCGTACGACAGCATGGGCGCCTCCGCGAACTCCACCCCGGTCGGCATCACGGTCTCCTCCGGTCCCACCGTCGTGGCCTCGCCGCTCCAACTGGGCGTCCAGTCGGGCAAGTCGGGCACCTACGACGTGAAGCTGTCCAAGCAGCCGACGTCCAACGTGACGGTGGCGTCGGCCCGCGCGAGCGGCAACTCGGGCCTGTCGGTCACGGGTGGCGCCTCGCTCACCTTCACCCCGCAGAACTGGAACACGGCACAGAAGGTGACCGTCACCGCGGCCAACTCCGGCACCGGGTCGGCCGTCTTCGAGTCGACGGCGACGGGTCACGCCAAGGCCTCGGTCACCGTGACCCAGCTGGCGGCGGCGAAGGTCTACGACGCCCGCTTCCTGGAGCTCTACGGGAAGATCACCAACCCGGCGAACGGCTACTTCTCCCCCGAGGGCATCCCCTACCACTCGGTCGAGACGCTGATCGTCGAGGCGCCGGACCACGGCCACGAGACCACCTCGGAGGCGTACAGCTACCTCCTGTGGCTCCAGGCCATGTACGGCAAGGTGACCGGCGACTGGGCCAAGTTCAACGGCGCGTGGGACCTCATGGAGAAGTACATGATCCCCACCCGCGCCGACCAGCCGACCAACTCCTTCTACAACGCGTCCAAGCCGGCGACCTACGCGCCCGAGCTGGACACCCCGAACGAGTACCCGGCGGGGCTCGACACCGGCGCCTCGGTCGGCCGGGACCCGATCGCGGCCGAGCTGAAGAGCGCGTACGGCACGGACGACGTCTACGGCATGCACTGGCTGCAGGACGTGGACAACGTCTACGGCTACGGCAACTCGCCCGGCAAGTGCGAGGCGGGCCCGTCGGACACCGGCCCGTCGTACATCAACACCTTCCAGCGCGGCGCGCAGGAGTCGGTGTGGGAGACGGTGCCGCAGCCGACCTGCGACGCCTTCAAGTACGGCGGAAAGAACGGCTATCTGGATCTGTTCACCGGTGACGCCTCCTACGCCAAGCAGTGGAAGTTCACCAACGCGCCCGACGCCGACGCCCGGGCCGTGCAGGCCGCCTACTGGGCGGATCTGTGGGCGAAGGAGCAGGGCAAGGGCGGGGACGTCTCCGCGACGGTCGGCAAGGCCGCCAAGATGGGCGACTACCTGCGCTACTCCATGTTCGACAAGTACTTCAAGAAGATCGGCAACTGCGTCGGCCCCGCGGCCTGCCCGGCGGGCACCGGCAAGGACGCCTCGCACTACCTGATGTCCTGGTACTACGCCTGGGGCGGCGCCACCGACACCGCGGCCGGCTGGGCCTGGCGCATCGGCTCCAGCCACGCCCACGGCGGCTACCAGAACCCCCTCGCGGCCTACGCGCTCGGCAACTACGCCCCGCTGAAGCCCAAGTCGGCGACGGGCGCGGCCGACTGGTCGAAGTCCATGGAACGGCAGCTGGAGTTCTACCGCTGGCTGCAGTCGAGCGAGGGTGCGATCGCCGGCGGCGCGACCAACAGCTGGGCGGGCCGGTACGCGACCCCGCCCGCCGGGAAGTCGACGTTCTACGGCATGTACTACGACGAGAAGCCCGTGTACCACGACCCGCCGTCCAACCAGTGGTTCGGCTTCCAGGCGTGGTCCATGGAGCGGGTCGCCGAGCTGTACCAGCAGACGGGCAACGCGCAGGCCAAGACGGTCCTCGACAAGTGGGTCGACTGGGCGCTGTCCAAGACCACGTTCAACCCGGACGGCACGTTCCGGATCCCGTCGACGCTGCAGTGGTCGGGCCAGCCCGACACGTGGAACGCCTCCAGCCCCGGCTCCAACAGCGGGCTGCGCGTCACCGTCGCCGACTACACGAACGATGTCGGTGTGGCGGCCTCGTACGCCAAGACCTTGACGTACTACGCGGACCGCTCCGGTGACACGGAGGCCGGTGCGGCGGCGAAGAAGCTGCTGGACGGGATGTGGGACAACCACCAGGACGCGCTCGGGATCGCCGTTCCGGAGAACCGGGCCGACTACAACCGGTTCGACGATCCGGTGTACGTCCCGAGCGGCTGGACGGGCACGATGCCGAACGGTGACGCGATCAACTCGTCGTCGACGTTCGACTCGATCCGGTCCTTCTACGAGGACGACCCGGCCTGGTCGAAGATCGAGAGCTATCTGGCGGGCGGTGCGGTTCCGTCGTTCACGTATCACCGGTTCTGGGCTCAGGCGGATATCGCGCTTGCCATGGGCTCGTACGCGGAGCTTCTCGAATAGCCCCCGCCGGGCGCTCCGCGGGTGGAGCGGGTTCTTCGGCTGCGGGCCCGGCTGTGGCTGGTCGCGCAGTTCCCCGCGCCCCCAAGAACAGCGTCCGAAGCTCTGCGTACGTGGCCCTGCACCTGACGCGGGGCCACCTCGGTCGGGCGGCTCCACCCGCACGGGAGCCGCCCGGCCCTCGCACGTCCCCCTCACGGAAGGACCCCCACCGTGCGAAGAACCCGTATCCTCACCGCCGTGCTCGCGCTGGCCGCCGGGCTGCTGTCGGGTGCGCCCTCCGCCCTGGCTGCTGATCCGGACTCGACGAAGCTCGCCGCCGATACCTACACCTGGAAGAACGCCCGGATCGACGGGGGCGGGTTCGTTCCCGGGATCGTCTTCAACCGGAGCGAGAAGAACCTCGCCTACGCCCGTACCGACATCGGCGGCGTGTACCGCTGGCAGGAGGCGTCGAAGAGCTGGACGCCGCTGCTGGACTCGGTCGGGTGGGACGACTGGGGGCACACGGGTGTGGTGAGCGTCGCGTCCGACTCCGTCGACCCGAACAAGGTCTACGCGGCGGTCGGGACGTACACCAACAGCTGGGACCCGAAGAACGGCGCCGTCATGCGGTCCTCCGACCGGGGCGCGAGCTGGCAGAAGGCGAATCTGCCGTTCAAGCTGGGCGGCAACATGCCGGGGCGGGGCATGGGCGAGCGGCTGGCGGTCGACCCGAACCGCAACAGCGTGCTGTACCTGGGCGCGCCCAGCGGCAAGGGGCTGTGGCGGTCGACGGACTCGGGCGTGACGTGGTCGCAGGTGACGAACTTCCCGAACGTCGGGAACTACGTGCAGGATCCGAGCGACACGTCCGGCTACGCCTCCGACAACCAGGGCATCGTCTGGGTCAGCTTCGACGAGTCGACGGGCACCTCGGGCAACGCCACGAAGACGCTCTACGTCGGGGTCGCCGACGCGGAGAACGCGGTGTACCGCTCGACGGACGCGGGCGCGACCTGGCAGCGGCTGGCCGGACAGCCGACGGGCCAGCTGGCGCACAAGGGCGTCCTGGACGCGAAGAACGGCTACCTGTATGTCGCCTACAGCGACAAGGGCGGCCCGTACGACGGCGGCAAGGGCCGGCTGTGGCGGTACGCGACCGGGACCGGGACCTGGACGAACATCAGCCCGGTGGCGGAGGCCGACACGTTCTACGGCTTCAGCGGGCTGACGGTGGACCGGCAGAAGCCGGGCACGGTGATGGCCACGGCGTACAGCGCCTGGTGGCCGGACACGCAGATCTTCCGTTCCACGGACAGCGGGGCGACCTGGACCAAGGCGTGGGACTACACGTCGTACCCCAACCGTGAGAACCGCTACACGATGGACGTCTCGTCCTCGCCGTGGCTGACATGGGGCGCGAACCCGGCGCCTCCCGAACAGACCCCGAAGCTGGGCTGGATGACGGAGTCGATGGAGATCGACCCGTTCGACTCCGCCCGCCTGATGTACGGGACGGGCGCGACGATCTACGGCACCGAGAACCTCACGAACTGGGACAGCGGCGGGAAGTTCACGGTCAAGCCGATGGTGCGGGGCCTGGAGGAGACGGCGGTCAACGACCTCGCCTCTCCCCCGTCCGGTGCCCCGCTGCTGAGCGCGCTCGGCGATGTCGGCGGCTTCCGTCACACGGACCTGACCAAGGTGCCGTCGATGATGTTCACCCAGCCGAACTTCACGACGACCACGAGCCTGGACTTCGCCGAGTCGAACCCGAACACGGTCGTCCGGGTCGGCAACCTCGACTCGGGCCCGCACATCGCGTTCTCGACGGACAACGGCGCCAACTGGTTCGCGGGCACCGACCCTTCGGGGGTGAGCGGCGGCGGCACGGTCGCGGCGGCGGCCGACGGCAGCCGGTTCGTGTGGAGTCCGCAGGGCGCCGGCGTGCACCACGCGACGGGCTTCGGCACGTCCTGGCAGGCCTCCGGCGGGATCCCGGCCGGGGCCGTCGTCGAGTCGGACCGGGTCGACCCGAAGACCTTCTACGGCTTCAAGTCGGGGAAGTTCTACGTCAGTACGGACGGCGGGGCGACGTTCAAGGAGTCCCCGGCCGGCGGACTGCCGAGCGGCGACAGCGTCCGCTTCAAGGCCCTGCCCGGCGGAAAGGGCGATGTGTGGCTGGCGGGCGGCGCGAGCGACGGGGCGTACGGCCTGTGGCACTCCACGGACGGCGGGGCGAGCTTCACCAAGCTCTCGAACGTCGAGCAGGCCGACACGATCGGCTTCGGCAAGGCGGCACCCGGCGCGACCTACCAGACCCTCTACACGAGCGCGAAGATCGGCGGCGTACGCGGCATCTTCCGCTCCACGGACAAGGGCGTGAGCTGGACGCGCGTCAACGACGACGCCCACCAGTGGGGCTGGACGGGCGCGGCCATCACCGGCGATCCGAGGGTCTACGGCCGTGTGTACGTCTCGACGAACGGCCGTGGCGTCATCTACGGCGACAGCTCCGACGGCGGCACCACGGACCCGGGGCCCGGCCCCGATCCGACCCCGACGGGCGCCTGCAAGGTGACGTACAAGGTCACCAACCAGTGGTCGGGCGGCTTCCAGGCGGACGTCCAGCTCACCAACACCGGGACCGGCCCATGGAACGGCTGGTCGCTGAGCTGGCCCTTCCCCGACGGGCAGAAGCTGACCCAGGCCTGGAACGCCGAGGCCGCGCAGTCGGGTTCCACGGTGACCGCGAAGAACGTCGGCTGGAACGCGAACGTGGCGGCCGGCTCGTCGGTGAGCTTCGGGTTCACGGGAAGCTGGTCGGGGACGAACGCGAAACCGACGGCGTTCAAGGTCGGGGACCAGAGCTGCACGGTCGCCTGACCGACTTGTCGGAGGGCGCGTACCGGAGACGGCACGCGCCCTCTCCCCGCCAGGGCCGATCACGAACTGATCACCTTAACCGCCCACCTCTCACATATTCTTCACACCTCCCGTTACGCTCACCCCCCACGAAATACCTCAGGGGGGTCCATGTCGTACACCCAGCCTCCGCCTCCGCCGCCTCTGCCGCCCGGCTTCGGGCCGCCGCCCTCCCCGCCGCCTCCCCGGCCGTCCTGGACCCGCAAGCGCGTCCTGATACCCGTCGCTGCCGTCATCCTCCTGATCGGCATGGGGATCGGATCCGCCGGGAACAGCGGCGGCAGCGAGAAGACCTCGGCTGAGCCGCGACCCACTGTCACCGTCACCGAGAAGGCGCAGGCGGACGGCGAGGCCGAACCGGCGCCCACGGTGACCGTCACCAAGACCGCCACGGCCAAAGCCAAGGTGAAGGCGAAGCCCGAGGTGGACACCGCGGACGACGCCGAGGCCGCCCCCGAGGGCAAGGCGGTGTTCAAGGTGTGGGGCTCGGCCCCGTCCGGGGTCGACATCACCTACGGCAACGACGGCACCAACCTCCAGGGCAAAGGCCTGCCCATGGAGAAGACCTTGAGCGTCAAGGACGACGCCCTCTACTACCAGGTGACCGCGCAGCTCATGGGCGGCGGCGACATCCAGTGCTCCGTCACCATCGACGGCGAGACCAAGTCCGGCCGGGCCCAGGGCGGCTACAACATCTGTTCCGCCCAGCTCAACAGCGACTTCAGCGGCGGCTTCAGTTAGACCGCGCCCCGCTGTCGGGACCGGTGGGTGCGTGCTCCCCCATGGCGCGCACCCACCGGAGTCTCACGGGGTGTAGACCGTCGGCCTCGGAGCCGTCGGCATGGCGTTGCCCAGGAAGTAACTCGGGTGCGGGGGCTGGTTGTACGCGGTGTTCTGCCAGGCCAGGGCCGTGCGGTACTGGGTGTCGTGGAGCAGGGTCGTGATCCTCGTGTTCGTCTCGTGCGGGGTCGAGTAGACGCGCAGGGCCGTGTTGTCGCTGGTGCGCCAGATGACCTCCTCACGCCAGTCGCCGAGGAGGTCGCCGGACAGAACGGGGGTGGACTTGGTGCCGTTGTTGGAGGAGACGCCGGAGCCGGTCAGGAGGCGGGTGTCGCCGGACGTGCCGTACTTGTCGATGCGGGTGCCGTCGAGGAGTTCACGGACCGGGTCGCCGTCCCACCAGGACAGGAAGTTGACGCTGGAGGGTTCCCGCCCGAGGGAGGCACCGGTCGCCGAGCGCAGGGTGGTGTCGGAGGCGGACCAGGACTCGGCTCCCGCGCTGCCCGCGTAGATGTCGCCGGAGACTCCCCGGCCGTTGTCGGCGCCGGAGGCGGTCTTCCAGAGGATCGCGCCCGTGCGGGCGTCGGCCATCCAGGAGCCGGGCTGGCTCGTGCTCTCGGAGACCTTGAAGTACTCCAGGCCCGCGCGGGAGGGATCGAGGTCACCGACGTGGCCGGCGTCGCCGTGGCCCAGCTTGGTGGTCCAGAGCCCGCCTCCGTTGTCGTCGACGGTCATCGCGCCGTAGACGATCTCGTCCTTGCCGTCCGCGTCGACGTCCGCGACGGACAGGCTGTGGTTGCCCTGGCCGTCGTAGCCCTTGCCGCTGTTGGTGGAGGAGTTGGTGTCGAAGGTCCAGCGGCGGGTGAAGGAGCCGTTCCGCCAGTCCCAGGCGGCGATCACCGTGCGGGTGTAGTAGCCGCGCGCCATGATCAGGGAGGGGCGTGAGCCGTCCAGGTACGCCGTGCCCGCGAGGAAGCGGTCGACGCGGTTGCCGTAGGAGTCGCCCCAGGAGGAGACGGTGCCACGGGCCGGGACGTAGTCGACGCTCTGCATCGCCTTGCCCGTCTGCCCGTTGAACATGGTCAGGAACTCGGGCCCGGCCAGCACATAGCCGCTGGAGTTGCGGTGGTCGGCCGAGGAACTGCCGATGACCGTGCCCGTGCCGTCCCGGGTGCCGTCGGCGGTCTTCATGGCGACCTCGGCCCTGCCGTCGCCGTCGTAGTCGTACACCTGGAACTGCGTGTAGTGCGCGCCGGAGCGGATGTTGCGGCCCAGGTCGATGCGCCACAGCCGGGTGCCGTCGAGCTTGATGCCGTCGACGACGGTGTTGCCCGTGTAGCCGGACTGGGAGTTGTCCTTGGCATTGGTGGGCTGCCACTTCAGGACGAGGTCCAGGGCGCCGTCGCCGTCGAGGTCGCCGAGGGAGGCGTCGTTGGCGTCGTAGGTGTACGCCACCCCGTCGGGGGTCGTGCCACCGGAGGGCGGGGAGATCGGGATGTCCTTGTAGCCGGTTCGGAACTGGACCGCGTGCACCGAGTCGCCCTGCTCCGTGCCGTTCACCACCGCGCGGACGGTGTAGTCGGCCTGGGCGGGGGCGCCGGAGTGGAAGTAGTTCGTGGAGCCGGTGACCGGCGTGGAGTTGACCTTCGTACCGGCCCGGTAGACGTTGAAGGAGACGTTGTCAGGGTCCGTGCCGAGCCAGCGCCAGCTCACCAGGTTGCCGCTGCCGGTGTGGACGCTGACCACGCCCCGGTCGAGCTTCTCGACCTGGCGGGCGGTGGCGGCCATGGGGGCCCCTCCCGCGCGAGTCAGTTCGAGCGTGGGGGAGCTGTCGCCGGTGGCGAAGGTGGTCAGGCCGGCGCCGGCGAGTGCCGCCGTGGCCACGGCCACCGGGAGGAGCACACGGCGTCTGCGGTGCGTGTGGGGGTGCTTCACGTGACGGACCTCCTGAGAGGACGGGCGGGTTCCGCCTCTCAGTCGCCGCCGGGTGCGCGGGAGTTGCCGTACCGCTCGGCCAGTTCGGCGACCGTGCGGGCGATGCGCGAGCGCAGTTCGTCCGGGGCCAGCACCTCGATGCCCGTGCCGAGGCGCAGGAATTCGGCGTGGGCGTGCTCGACGGACTCGATGGGGACCGTCGCGCGCGTCCAGCCGTCCTCGTCGGTATGTCCGTCGCGGCGGACCGCCTCCCCCGCCGGGCCGGTGAGCGTCGCCCCCGGGGCCAGCCGCACCACCGCCTCGCCGCGGTGCAGCAGGTCGTGGAAATCGCGCTGGTACGCCGCCCAGTAGGCGGCCAGATCGAAGTCGGCGGGGCGGGAGAACTCCTCGTCGCCGGTGGTGAGTTCGAGGATCTGGTCGACGCGGAAGGTCCGCGGTCCCGGCCCCGCGACGACGTACCAGCGGCCCGCCTTCAGCACCAGCCCGTACGGCTCCAGACGGCGCTCCACGTCGGTGGGCTCGCGCCAGCGGCGGTAGCGGACGTGCAGCACCCGTCCGCTCCAGACGGCGTCGGCGACGGCCGGGAGGTGCGGGGTGTCGTCGGCGTCGGTGTACCAGCCGGGGGCGTCCAGGTGGAAGCGGCCGCTGATCCGGTCGGCGTGGGTGCGCAGCTCCGCCGGCAGGGCGGCACGCACCTTGAGCTGGGCGGCGGCCAGGACCGAGCCGAGGCCGAGCTGGGCTGCCGCGGCGGGGGCGCCCGCGAGGAAGAGCGCCTCGGCCTCGCCGCTGGTGAGGCCGGTGAGACGAGTGCGGTAGCCGTCGAGGAGGCGGTAGCCGCCTGCGTGGCCCGCGTCGCCGTACAGCGGGATACCGGCGGCGCCCAGGGCCTCCACGTCCCGGTACACCGTCCGCACCGACACCTCCAGCTCCTCGGCGAGCTGGGCGGCGGTCATCCGGCCGCGGGTCTGGAGCAGCAGGAGGATGGAGACGAGTCGGCTGGACTTCACTGACACAGGATGGCAGTGAAGCGGCCTTAGCGTCCCGCCATGCCCTTCACGGAGAAACACCTGACCGTGCCGCCGCCGATCGAGGTGGCGGGACGGTGGGTCAAGCGCTACCACGTGACCGCCGACCCGGCGGGCATCGCACCCGAGGTCGAGGAGAGCGCCTACCGCTTCCTGCCCACACTGCTGCCGAAGCCGGACGGCACTCCCCCGGCGGCGTTCGTCGTCCTGCACCGGGGCGGTGACGACGGCGCCTATCTCAACGCCTACAGCTGGGTGTGGGACAACGTCCTGCACTTCGGGGGCGCGGCGGCGGGGCAGCCCGTCCTCGGCTGCCCGGACCACGACCCCACCCACTTCGTCGCGCCCGGCAAGCCGTGGATCGGCTGCGTCTGGGAGCTGCCGCCGATCCTGCACGAACGCGACGCCTGGGTGCGCCACATGCTCGCCCCCGACACCCCCGACCTCGACGCCTACCTGGCCGACTCCCTGCCTGAGGGAACCACTGGAGACCGCTCATGAGCAGCCCGCACGACTTCGACTTCTTCCACGGCGCCTGGCAGGTCCGGCACCGCAAGCTGACCGATTTCCTCGACCCGGGGAGCGCCTGGGAGGAGTTCACGGGCACCAGCGACTGCCGCCCGCTGTTCGACGGGACGGCCAACCTCGACGAGATCGACATGCCGCACCTGGGCTCCAAGGGCGCGACCCTGCGGCTGTTCGACCCGGCCACGAAGCTGTGGTCGCTGAGCTGGGCCTCCAGCCGCACCGGCACCCTGTTCCCGCCCGTCTTCGGTCGGTTCGAGGGCGACCGGGGTGAGTTCACCGGCAACGACACGCACGACGGCAAGGACGTGCTGGTGCGGTTCGTGTGGTCGGGGGTGCGGGACACCGCCGCCCGCTGGGAGCAGGCGTTCTCCCTGGACGGCGGCCGGACCTGGCTGACCAACTGGATCATGGACTTCAGCCGGCCGGAGGGTCCGCCGGCTTCCTGAAGGCCCGGAGCGTGAAGACCGGGTCGGGGCGCGGCCGGTCCTGGTCGGGCAGTTCCGCCAGCCGGGTGGCGAAGCCGTCGGCGAGCGGGTCGCCGGGCGGCAGTGTGACGAACCAGCCGCGTCTGAGGTCGGCCACCGTACGCCGGGGGCTGCGGCCCTGCCCGTGGCCCCGGAAGGAGGCCTGCCCGGCCGGGACCAGCCCGTGTCCGGCGGCGCCGGCCACGACGTCCGCCGCCGCGTCCCGGACCGGGCTCGGCGGACGGGAGGACAGGACGACATCGATGTCACTGCCCACGTTGTGGGAGGCGGCCTTGTCGACCGTCGTGATGTAGACCCCGCCGGGGCGCAGCACCCGGGCGCACTCGCCGACGATGGCCCGCACATCGGCGGTCCCGGCGGCCAGGTGCAGCAGCCACACGCTGCTGACGGCGTCGAACTCCCCGTCCCGGAAGGGCAGCCGCCTGCTGTCGCCGAGCAGGATCGCGCCGGGCAGCCGGGCGGCGGCCTGCCGGGCCATCGCGAGGGCGAGGTCGACGCCGGTCACCCGCATGCCCTCGCGGGCGGCGGCGAGCCGCCGGGTCACTATGCCGGTGCCGCAGCCGAGGTCGAGCAGGCTGCGCGTGTCCGGCGGTACGAGGCCCAGTACCGCTTCCGCGGCGGCGGCCGCCCTGGGCTCGCCGCCGCGCGAGGCGTCGTACCGCTCCGCTTCCTTGTCGTAGTCGAGCACCCGGTCAGTGTGCCCCGTGCCCGGGGGCCAGGTCCTCCACCCTGCGGGCGAGCTCGAAGTCCTTCTCGGTGACGGCGCCGCCCGCGCTGTGCGTGTGGACGGACAGCGCGACGGTGTTGTAGCCGAGGGTGAGGTCGGAGTGGTGGCCCAGCTCCTCCTGGACCTGGGCGATGTGCACGACCATCGCCGTCGCCGCGAAGTGCGAGCCGAGCCGGTAGGAGCGGGTGAGGCGGTCCGTGTCGAGCGACCAGCCCGGCAGCTCGGCCAGCCGGTCCTCGACCTCTTTCTGCGACAGCGGTTCGACGGGCATGGGCTGCGCTCCTTCCCTCGCGCCGGGGTCCTCGGTGTCCTCTCAGCCTGCCACAGCGGGGCGCCCGAGGCCCTGGTCGCAAGGGCGGTGCCTGTCCGGCACGGCCGGTTCTCGACTACGGTCCGGACATGACCACTCACCCGTCCACGGGCGGCCAGGGCGTGGGGCCGCTGCTGCGGGCCTGGCGGGAGCAGCGCCGGGTCAGCCAGCTGGAACTGGCCCTGCGCGCGGACTCCTCGGCCCGGCACATCAGCTTCGTCGAGACGGGCCGGTCCCGCCCGAGCGAGGAGATGGTGCTGCGGCTGGCGGAGCATCTGGACGTCCCCGTGCGGGAGCGCAACGCGCTGCTGCTGGCGGCCGGCTACGCCCCGCGCTACCCGGAGACGCCGCTGGACGACCCGGCGCTGGGCGCGCTGCGCGAGGGCATCGAGCGGCTGATCGGGGGCTACGAGCCGTATCCGGCGCTGGTGGTGGACGCGCTGTACGACGTGGTGGCGGCCAACCGGGGGATCATGACGCTGGTCGACGGCGTCTGCCCGTCCCTGCTGGAGCCGCCGCTGAACGCGATGCGGCTCGCCCTGCACCCGCGGGGGCTGGCGCCCCGCATCCGCAATCTGCGGGCCTGGCGCGGTCACCTGCTGGAGCAGATGGAGCGGCAGATCGCGCTGCACCGCTCCGAGCCGCTGCGGGAGCTGTACGAGGAGGTGGCGGCGTATCCGGTGCCCGAGGAGGATCCGGGGGCCGGGTCCCAGGAGCCCTCGGAGCCGGTGCCGTACTTCGCGCTGCCGCTGCGGATCGAGCACGAGGGGCGGACGCTGTCGTTCATCTCCTCCATCTCCACGTTCAACACCCCGATGGACGTGACCGTCGCCGAGCTGGCCATCGAGACGCTCCTGCCGGCCGACCCGGCGACGGCCAAGTACCTTCAGTCGCTGCTGTCCTGACGGGCCTTCAGTGCCGTGTGCTGGAGGACGGCGAACCCGGCCACGGTCAGCGCCTGGAGCACCGTCCACACGGCGCCCGCCGTGCTCGGAGTGAGCCACAGCGCCAGGGCCACCAGGCTCACGACCGTCCAGGCGAGGTTGGCCTCGACGACGGCCCGCACGCCGAGCGCGGGCGGCTGCCGACGGGAGGCCAGCAGGCCGACACCCGCCCCGTACGCGGCGAGGAACGCGCCCAGTGCGAGCAGCAGCGTGGCGTCGACGCCGAGGAAGCGCCCGAGGGGGCCGGGGAGCGCGAGGTAGGCGAGGGCGTTGGCGCCGGTCACCGCGGCGTCCAGGGCCAGGAAGCGGCGCAGCATCGACTGCGGCTCGGAGGTCCGGGCGAGTGCGGCGAGCTGGATCGCGGACATGGGGCATCACCCTCCGTCGGGTCATGGTGCGGCTGGGAGCCGGGTCCCGGGCCGGAGTGCGCCGGCCCGGGACCCGGTACGTCCACGATCCCGTCCTGGCCGGGCCCGGTCGATTACCCGCGGGGTAATGCCCCGGCGACACGTCCTTCTCTCGTGATCTCCTCGCCGTCGGCCCTGGGAGACTGCCGTCGGTACGTGGCAGACTGATCGCGGGCTTGGGCGCGTTGGGGAGGCGTGGCGTGAGTGAACGACGGGCCGCACCCACGGTGGGCCAGGTGGTGCTGGGCAAGCGACTCCAGGAACTGCGCGAGGCGGCGGGCATCGGCCGTGACGAGGCCGCCCGGGTGCTGCGCGTCGCCCCCGCGACCGTCCGGCGGATGGAGACCGCCGATGTCGCGCTGAAGATCCCCTACGTGCAGATCCTGCTGACCGCGTACGGCGTGCCCGAGGACGAGGTGGCCGCGTTCGTCGACCTCGCCGAGGAGGCGAACCGGCCGGGCTGGTGGCAGCGGTTCCACGACGTGCTGCCGGAGTGGTTCAGCCTGTACGTGAGCCTGGAGGGCGCCGCCCGGATCATCCGCTCCTACGAGCCGCACTTCGTGCCGGGGCTGCTGCAGACCGAGGGGTACGCGCGGGCGGTACTGGAGGCCGGCACCATCGCGAACGCGGGGCCGGAGGCGGTGGAGCGGCATGTGTCGCTGCGCATGGAGCGGCAGCGCCTGCTGGAGCGCGACAACCCGCCGCATCTGTGGGTGATCATGGACGAGACGGTGCTGTGCCGCCCGGTGAGCGTCGACGGCCGGGTGATGCGCGACCAGTTCGACAAGCTTCTGGAGTACGCCGCCCGTGACCGGGTCACGCTGCAGATCGCCGAGTTCAAGGACGGCCCGCATCCGGGGACGTACGCCCCGTTCTCGCTGTTCCGCTTCGCCGAGCCCGAACTGCCCGACATGGTCTTCACCGAGTATCTGACGGGCGCGCTGTACCTGGACTCCCGCAAGGAGGTCTCCGCGCATCTGGAGGTCCTGGACCACATGACGGCCCGCGCGGGCTCGGCCCAGCGCACGGAGGCGCTCCTGCGGGAGTACGGCGAGCGGTTCTGACCCGTACGGGCCCCGTCGGCGGGTGCCCTCCCCGGCCCGCCCCTAGCGTCGGCATCACGCGGCACGCAAGGGAGCGCACGCGAAGGAGGTCCGATGCCCGGATTCGAGCTGCTGTACCAGGCTGCCGCGCTGTGCCTGATGTACCCCGACGACGGCTTCCGCGCCCGGCTGTCGCTGCTGCGCGAAGCCGCCCCCCAGCTGAGGGAGTTCGCCGACCACGCGGCCGTCACCCCGCCCCGGGAGCTGGCCGCGCACTACGTCGAGGTCTTCGAGGCCGGGCAGGACCACAGCCTGTACCTGAGCGTCTGGCGCGAGGCGGCCCCGCCGCCCTCCGAGGAGGTCTACCGCGCGCATGGCCTGGAGACCACCGGCGAGGAACCGCCCGACTTCCTGCCCGCGGTCCTGGAGTTCGCGGCCCGCACGGGCAGCACCGAACTGCTCACGGAGCACCGCGACGGCCTGGATCAGCTCCGGTCCAGCCTCACCGACTTCGGCACGCCCTACGCGACGGTGCTGGACGCGGTGTGCGCGACACTGCCGCCGGCGCACACCGGCCGCTAGCCAGGACCGGCGATGGCGGTCCGGTCTACGCGGCGCCGCCCTTCTCGTCCCGCTGGTCCTTCTCCTCGTCCACGATCTCCGCGTCGACCACGCCCTCTTCTTCCTGTGCGGTGCCGGGAGATCCCTCGGTGGGGGCCTGCTGGGCCTGGGCGTACATCGCCTGGCCCATCTTCTGGCTGACGGAGGCGAGTTTCTCGACGGCGGTGCGGAGGGTGGCGGTGTCCGCCTGCTGTTCCAGGTGTCCCTTCACCTCGGTGACGGCCGACTCGACCTCGGTCTTGGTGTCGGCCGGGATCCTGTCGCCGTTCTCGCGGAGGAAGTTCTCCGTCTGGTAGACGAGTTGCTCGGCCTGGTTGCGGGTCTCGGCGGCCTCGCGGCGGTCCCGGTCCTCCTCGGCGTACTGCTCGGCCTCGCGCATCATGCGGTCGATGTCTTCCTTGCCCAGGGCCGAGCCGCCGGTGACGGTCATCTTCTGTTCGCGGCCGGTCGCCATGTCCTTGGCGGAGACGTGCATGATGCCGTTGGCGTCGATGTCGAAGGCCACCTCGATCTGCGGGACACCGCGTGGTGCCGGCGGCAGGCCCGTCAGGTCGAAGACGCCGAGCTTCTTGTTGTAGGCGGCGATCTCGCGTTCGCCCTGGTAGACCTGGATGCCGACCGAGGGCTGGTTGTCGGCCGCCGTCGTGAAGATCTCCGAACGCCGGGTCGGGATGGTGGTGTTGCGCTCGATGAGCTTCGTCATGATGCCGCCCTTGGTCTCGATGCCCAGGGACAGCGGGGTGACGTCGAGCAGCAGGACGTCCTTGACGTCGCCGCGCATGACGCCCGCCTGGAGCGCGGCGCCGAGCGCCACGACCTCGTCGGGGTTGACGCCCTTGTGCGGCTCCTTGCCGGTGAGTTCCTTGACGAGGTGGGTCACCGCGGGCATCCGGGTGGAGCCGCCGACGAGGATCACGTGGTCGACCGCGGAGAGCTTCACCCCGGCGTCGTCGACCGCCTGGTGGAAGGGCGCCTTGCAGCGGTCCAGCAGATCGGAGGTGAGCTCCTGGAACTGGGCCCGGGTCAGCTTCTCGTCGAGATGCAGCGGCCCTTCGGCGGAGGCCGTGATGTAGGGCAGGTTGATCGTCGTCTCGGTGGAGCTGGACAGCTCGATCTTGGCCTTCTCGGCGCCCTCGCGCAGCCGCTGCACCGCCATCTTGTCGTTTCCGAGGTCGACGCCGTACTGGCCCTTGAAGCGCTTGACCAGGTACTCGACGATCCGCTGGTCCCAGTCGTCGCCGCCGAGGTGGGTGTCGCCGTTGGTGGCCTTCACCTCGATGACGCCCTCGCCCATCTCCAGCAGCGACACGTCGAAGGTGCCGCCGCCGAGGTCGAAGACGAGGACCGTCTGGTCGTTCTCCTTGTCCAGGCCGTAGGCGAGGGCCGCGGCCGTCGGCTCGTTGATGATCCGCAGGACCTTCAGGCCCGCGACCTCCCCGGCCTCCTTGGTCGCCTGGCGCTGATGGTCGTCGAAGTAGGCCGGGACGGTGATCACCGCGTCGGTGACGTCCTCGCCGAGGTAGGCCTCCGCGTCCCGCTTCAGTTTCTGCAGCACCCGGGCGGACAGCTCCTGCGCCCGGTAGCGGGTGCCGTCCACGTCGCCCTGGTCCGGGAAGCGCCAGCTCGCGTCGCCCATGTAGCGCTTGACCGAGCGGGCCGTGCGCTCCACGTTCGTCACGGCCTGCCGTTTGGCGACCTCCCCCACCAGCACCTCGCCGTTCTTGGCGAACGCCACGACCGAGGGTGTGGTTCTGGCCCCCTCCGCGTTGGCGATGACCGTGGGCTCACCGCCCTCCAGCACGGCCACCACCGAGTTCGTGGTCCCGAGGTCGATCCCGACCGCTCGTCCCATCGCTGTCCCCTTCCGTCAGGGCACCGGCCACCCACTCCCCACTCTCCAGCACAAAACTTGAGCGCGCTGTTGTCAATGCCGCGAAGGAGTGATCGGCCCGCGCAGGGCCACGGCGCGCCGGGGCCGGTCCGTGACCAGCACGTCCACGCGCGGGTGGGCGAGGAACGCCCGCATCAGGGTGTCGTCGTTGACCGTCCACACCATGGTGAACAGGCCGCGCCGGGTCGCCTCGCGCAGCACGGTGGTCCTGGCCAGCCGCTGGTGCACGGCGACTCCGTGGGCCCCGCAGGCGCGGATCCGGCGGGCGGGGAACAGTTCGCTCAGCCGGGTCCCGGGCAGCCGGGACAGGGCGAGGTCCTTGCGGTCGCGTCCCAGAGACAGCGCGGTGCGCACCCCGGGGAAGGCCCGGGTCACGGCGGCGAGGGAACGGTCCTCCAGTGTCGTCACGACGAGTCCGTCCACGCCGAGCAGGGCCACCGCCCGGTCGACCACCTCCTGCTCGTAGCCCACCTCCTTGAGGTCCAGGTGGGCCACCAGCCGTCCGGCGATCAGCGCCATGACCTCGTCCACCACCGGCACGTCGTAGCCGGCCCGCTCGCTCAGCTCGGCGTGCGTGAGCCGGGACAGCGGCGGCCCGGTGGGCCCGACCCGGGGGTCGTGGTAGACGACGAGGACACCGTCGGCCGTGCGGCGGATGTCGAACTCGACGTACTCCGCGCCGGACTCCAGCGCGTCCTTGTACGCCTCCCAGGTGGCGGCGTCGGCGCGCTCGGAGCCGCCCCGGTGGGCGGAGACCGCGGGGCGTGGCGTCATGGTCGGGGGCTCCCGGAGGGCGGGCGTGGCGGCGGCAGGGGTACGGCGTCGTCGGACGTGGGCAGCAGTGAGCCGGAGCGGGTGCTGATCCGTCTGAGCAGGACGTATCCGATCACGACGAGGACGACGAAGGGGAGCCAGGCCAGCGCGTAGGCCGTGCCGTAGGAGCGCAGGTCGAGGATGGAGCGGTGCTCGTCGACGTTCGTGCCGTTCACGCCGAAGAAGGCGAGCAGCAGGGTCGGCGGCAGGGCGATCAGGGTGGCGGCGGCGACCAGGCCGGACACGGTGCGGTCGCGGCGCTCGTCGCGCTCGGCGAGTTCGGCGTCCAGGGCGGCGGAGCGGGCGCTGATCACCGAGGTCAGCCGCTCGACCATGCGGGCCGAGTTCTCCAGGCTGTCGCGGATGCCGAGCGCGTCACGCTGCGAGGACTGGAAGGCCTCCATGACCATCTCGGGGATCAGCAGGCTGTCGACGTAGGCCTCGACGCCGAAGGCGAGGTCCAGCTGGAGTTCGTTGACGCCGGCGGAGAGGCGGGAGATCAGGGAGCGGATCTCGGTGGGCGAGTCGGTCAGGGCCTGCTCGTTGGCCTTCATCATGGCGAAGGCGGCGAGCCGGGTGCGCTGCAGCACGGCCAAGGCGGAGACCATGCCGACGGCGACGAGCATCAGGCCGTTCTCGACGTGCGGGGCCCAGCCGGCCTGGACGGAGACGCCCCGGCCGAGGGCGGACAGGGTGAGGCCGTGGTTCCTGAGATGCGGCGCGAGGCTCGCGTCGTAGGGCGTGGCGGGGTTCCAGGGCATCCGCCCGCGGTAGACGATCTCGTTCAGCAGGATCGCCTTGCGGGCCTCGTCGACGCTGAGCAGTTCGCGGTGTAACCGGCCGCCGGGGAAGACGAGTTGGTGCACGTTCTGGCCGAGGGCGAGCGGGCGGCCGAGCTGCTCGGTCAGCGTCTGGAACAGCGGGCGGTCGTCGAGTTCGATGCGCTCCCGGTCGAAGCAGGTCGTGGCCAGCCAGGCGGCGAGGTCGCCGGCCGTGGTCTCACCCGCGAAGGCGCAGTCCACGACCAGGGTGGCGTCGCCGCGCGGGGTGGCGACGACGAGGATCCGCAAGGAGGCGAGGCCCAGGCCGTGGTCGCCGTGCGGCAGCCGCAGCCGGCGGGGCGCGATCCGTTCGTCGAGGACCGGCACGGGGAGCACGTCCTGGCTGGTCATCAGGTGGGAGGCGAAGCGGCCGTAGTCGTAGCGGTCGACGAGGGCGCCGAGGCCTGTGTCCCGGGGGCGGAGCCGTCCGGAGAGGCTGAACAGGAGCAGGACGCGGGTCCGGTCGCGGGTGGCGGAGTCGAGCACCGTGGCGTTCGGGGACGTTCCCGGCAGCATCGCGTTCCTTCCGGCCGGCCGGTTCGAGAGCGTCTGGTTCCTACCCCGGCCGCAGGTGGCGAACCGACGTCGCGCGGGCCGCCCCTGGTGGGCGACCCGCGCGACGGGGGTGTGTCGGGTCAGGCGAGCTTGGCGGTCAGCGTGATGGGCGTGGCCTTCAGCGCCTGGCTGACCGGGCAGCCGGTCTTGGCCTCCTCGGCGGCGGCGAGGAAGGCCGCCTCCTCGATGCCGGGGACGGTGCCCTCGACGGTGAGGTGGATGCCGGTGATGCCCTCGCCGGGCTGGAAGGAGACGTCGGCGGAGGTGACGAGCTTGGTGGGCGGCGTCCCGGCCTTGTTCAGGATGTTGGAGAAGGCCATGGAGTAGCAGCTGGAGTGGGCGGCGGCGATCAGCTCCTCGGGGCTGGTCTTCCCGTTCGCCTCCTGGGCGCGCGACGCCCACGTGACCGGCTGCTCGCCGATCGCACCGGAGGTGTCGAAGGTGACGACGCCATTGCCCTCGAGCAGGCTGCCTTCCCAGACGGTGTGTGCGGAGCGCGTGGTAGCCACGGTTCTTCCTTTCGCGTACGGACTCGCGGTGGGCCCGTCTCCGGGTCCCCTGCCCCCATCCGATCACACCCGTGGCGCCGCGTCCGCGCACGCGCCGAATTCAGGCCGCGCGTTCCTCGCTGCTCTCCAGCGGCACCTGAGGGCCGTTCGACTCGCGCAGCCAGCGGCGCAGGACGCGGTGGACGTGCTCGGCGCCGACGAGTTCCGCCCCGTCCGCCACCGGTGCGGACAGGACGAGCGGGGACAGCAGGAAGGGTTTGCCCTGGGCGCCGCCGAGGCCGCCGTGGGAGCCGATCTGCTCCTCGAAGGCGAGGACTTCGCCGTCGGCCGGGTCGTGGAAGGAGTTGACCATGATGTCGGCGGTGTGCGGGAAGGAGTGCGTACGGCGCACCGCGTCGGCCGCGCCCGGCCCGAACGCGGCGAGCGGACCCGGGTCGTCGTCGAGGCCGGCCAGCGGGATCTCGGCGCCGTTCGCCCCGAGGACGACTCCGCCGTGCTCGTCGCTGCGGACCAGCAGGAAGCCGATGCCGGGGTGGTTGGCGAGGGTCGGCAGCAGCGCGGGGTGGCGGGCGTCGATCTCCTCTTTGCTCATCCGGTGTGTGACGTCCGGGAAGGAGACCAGGCCGAGGTTGCCGGAGGCCAGCACGATCGGCTCCGGGCGGCGCGCGGGGCGGTGCCGCTCGCCGCCCTCCTCGACCGGGATGCGCAGGGCGGCCCGCACGGCGGCGCGGGCCTCCGCCCCGCTGCGGGTGCGCTCCGCGCTGCGCGACACGGGCAGTCCGCACCCCGCCCGCACCAGATCGCCGAGGGTGAGGCCGTAGCGGGAGCGGAAGGTCTCGCCGGGGCTCTGGCCGTGGTCGGACAGCACCACGATGCGGTACGGGCGCGGGGCGTGCTCGGCGACGCTCTCGATCAGGGCGAGCGACCGGTCGAGCTTCTCCAGGACCTTCTGCGCGTCGCGGCTCGCCGGGCCGGAGTGGTGGGCGACCTCGTCGTAGGCCACCAGATCGGCGTAGACGGCGGCGCGGCCGACGAGCATGTCGCCCGTCACCGAGGCGACGACGACGTCCCGCTCGACGACCGTCGCGAAGGCCCTGACGAACGGGTAGAGGCCCGCGCGGGAGACCCTCGGGCGCTGCTTGCGCAGCCGGGCCCGGGTGGACTGGCCGATCTCCCGGCCGACGTCGGCGACGAAGGACAGGGCGGTGCGCACGGCGTTGGCCGGATCCGAGAAGTAGGCGAAGTAGCCCGCCCGGGAGCGGTTCTCGCGGCTGCGGCGGCGGGTGGCGATGGACAGCACGAGGGCCTGCTGCTCGGCGCCGCCGCTGAACAGGTTGCCGCGGCTGGCGCCGTCGACGGTGAGCAGACCGCCGTGTCCCGCGTACTCGACGGCGCGGCGCTGGAGCTCGGCGGCGCTGGTCGGGCGGTTGCAGACGACGACCTCGCGGGTGTCCTTCTCGTACCAGCGGAAGGCGGGGACGTCGTGGTTGCTGCCGTGCAGGATGCCGAGCTGGCTGGCGCCGGTCTGGCTGGACCAGTCGGTGCGCCAAGGGGTGAGGCGGTGGGTGGAGCGGCCGCCGTCACCGAAGTCGAGCCAGCGGGCGACGGTGGGCATCAGGCCCTTGCCTACCGCGTCCAGCAGGACGTCGTGGCCGACGCCGTCGAGCTGGAGGAACACCGTGCCGGGGCTGGACGGGCTGGGCGGCCCGGACCGGCGGCGGCGGTCGGAGAGGCGGTACAGCCTGCGGCGGTAGGCGTCGTCGTCGCGCACGGCCAGGGCGGCACCGGTGGCGGACGCCACCGCGGACATCACGGCGGCGACCACGACGGCCGTCTCCGGGGCGGCGGCGCCGCGCTCGGCGGGGTTGAGACGCAGGGCGAGCAGCAGCAGCGCGCCGTTCAGGAAGAACACCAGCAGCCCGAGCACGAGCGCCGGTACGAGGAGCAGGAGCCGGACGAGCAGCGGCCAGACCACGGCCGACAGCAGACCGAAGGCGCCGGCGCCGAAGGCCGCCGTGACGGCGATGTCGGTGGCGCTGTCGCCGCCCTCCGAGCGGAGCCGGAAGTCCGGCAGGATACCCGCGAGCAGGAGCAGGGTGACGGTGGAGACCGCCCACACGGCGACGCTCCGCCCGATCTGACTGGCGACCCGCCGCCATCGCACGCCCCGCACGCCCAGCCACCTCACGTCCCGGCCCGCCGCCGCGGGCTCTTCCCCACCCTGTCACAACGCCCGGGGAACGCCTTTTGTCCCTCGAACCGCCCCCTGAAACCCCCGGCGGGCCGAGGTCACGCCGTTCGCGGCGGCCGGGTCACCGTCCGTCGTAGCCCGCCGTCGGCATCGACAGCCGGCGGTGCACGCACGCCTTCATCGCCGCGTCGTACGCCGGCTCCGCGTGGCCCACCATCTCGACGCGTACGCCGCGCCTCGCGCACTCCGCGGTGAACTCCTCGACGGAGGCGAGCGCGCTCTCCAGGACCCGGCGGCTGGGCGCCACGAACAGGTCGAGACCGGGCCGGACGCCGTCCCACAGGGCGCCGTGGTCGGGACGCAGCCCACGGACCAGTAACTCCCGGCTGACCACATAGCCCCGCTCGGCGGCCCAGCGGGCGCACATCGCGTGCTGGCTGCGGGAGTCGACCAGGAACGGATCGTCGTCCAGCTCCTCCAGCGGCGTCAGACTCGCGATCGCCGTGACCCGTACCGGCACCATGGCGTCCCCCCTCACCTCCGGTTCAGCCGCCGACCCTACTCCTGCCCGTAGGCTTCGGGGAGTCGCGCGAAGGAGGCAAAGAAGTGCCGGTGGAGATCACGTGGTGGGGTCATGCCACGTGCACGGTGGAGGACTCGAACGTGCGCGTGCTCACCGATCCTCTGTTCGCACGCCGGCTCGCACACCTGCGGCGCCGGCGCGGAGACCTGCCGCCCCCCGGCGCCCGTGAAGCGGACGTGGCACTGGTCTCGCATCTGCACGCCGACCATCTGCATGTGCCCTCGCTGATGCGGCTCGCGCCGGGCACGCGCCTGCTCGTGCCCCGGGGCGCGCGCCGGGCGGTGCCCGGACTGCGCCGGCTCACGCACCTGCGGGTGAGCGAGGTGGCTCCCGGGGACGAGACCCCGGTCGGTGACGTCGTCGTACGGGCCGTGCCCGCGCGGCACGACGGGCGGCGGCTGCCGCTCGGACCGCACCGCGCCCCCGCGCTCGGCTATGTCATAGCCGGCGAGGCCCGGACCTACTTCGCCGGGGACACCGGGCTGTTCGACACGATGGCCGAGGAGGTCGGACCGGTCGAGGTGGCGCTGCTGCCGGTCGGCGGCTGGGGACCGTACCTGGGCGAGGGGCATCTGGACGCGGGACGGGCGGCGGAGGCCCTGGCCCGGCTGGCGCCGTGCAATGCGGTGCCGGTGCACTACGGCACGTACTGGCCGATCGGGATGGACGCCGTGCGCCCCCATGAATTCCACGCGCCGGGGGACGAATTCGTACGGCTGGCGGCCGGCCGCGCACCCGAGGTGGCGGTGCACCGGCTCGGGCACGGGGAGAGCGTGCGCCTGAAGGGCACGCGGTGACCTGGACCGCGCCCGTGGCGCAGGCGGGTCTGCCCCTGCTGGCGGCGTCGGCCGTCACCCCGGCGGCCATCGTGCCGACCTCCACACAGCAGGCGGTCGGCTATCCGACGCTCTTCCTGCTGGTGCTCGCCGGGGCGCTGGTGCCGGTGATTCCGACGGGGGCGCTGGTGAGTTCGGCGGCCGTGGTCGCCTTTCACCAGACGTCGCCCCTGTCGCTGGCGATGGTGTTCCTGACGGCGTCGGTGGCGGCGTTCCTCGGGGACGCGACGCTGTACTGGCTGGGGCGGCGGGGGCTGAGGTCGAAGAACGGCTCACGCTGGCTGGAGGCGATCCGGTCGCGGGCGCCGGAGGACCGGCTGGCTCAGGCGCAGGAGAAACTCGCCGCGCACGGGGTCGCGGTGCTGGTGCTGTCCCGGCTGGTGCCGGCGGGGCGGATTCCGGTGATGCTGGCCTGTCTGCTGGCGGAGTGGCCGTTGCGGCGGTTCTCGCGGGGGAATCTGCCGGCGTGTCTGGCGTGGGCCCTGACGTATCAGTTGATCGGGATTCTCGGGGGGTCGCTGTTCGATGAGCCGTGGCAGGGGGTGGTGGCGGCGATCGGGCTGACCTTGGTGATCAGTGCGGTGCCGAGTTTGTTGCGGCGGGTGCGGTAGCGCCATTGAGGCGCGGTTGTCGTCGGGGTGCGGGTTGTTGGTGGTTGCTCGCGCAGTTCCCCGCGCCCCTGAAGTCGATTCCCTACAGGACGCTTGAAGCGCCGATCGGCATGTCCCAGAGGTTGTCGCGTGCCAGGCCTGCCTTGTCCCAGGCCGCTTGTACGCGCTGGAGGGGCTCCAGGACCGGTTCCGCCGAGAGGACGAAGGTCGCCCAGTGCATGGGGGCCATCCTGGTCGCGCCCAGGTCCTGGGTGGCGCGGACCGCTTCCTCCGGGTTGCAGTGGACGTCGCTGAGCCACCAGCGCGGGTCGTAGGCGCCGATGGGGAGGAGGGCGAGGTCGATGCCGGGGTAGCGGCGGCCGATGCGGGAGAACCAGTGGCCGTAGCCGGTGTCGCCGGCGAAGTAGACGCGCTGTCCGTCCCGGTCGGTGAGCACCCAGCCGCCCCACAGGCTGTGGCAGGTGTCGGTGAGGGTGCGCTTGGACCAGTGGTGGGAGGGGACGAAGTCGAAGCGGACGCCGTCCAGTTCGGCCGCCTCCCACCAGTCGAGTTCCGTGACGCGGGTGAAGCGGCGGCGGTGGAACCAGCGGGCGAGCCCGGCCGGGGCGAACACGGGGGTGTCGCGCGGGAGGCGGCGCAGGGTGGGGGCGTCCAGATGGTCGTAGTGGTTGTGGCTGATGACGACGGCGTCGACGCGCGGCAGTTCCTCCCACGGGACGCCCACGGGCGTGATGCGGGCGGGGGTGCCGAGGATCCGGCGGGACCAGACCGGGTCGGTGAGGACCGTGAGTCCGCCGACGCGCAGCACCCAACTGGCGTGTCCCGCCCAGGTGACGGCGATGGTGCGGGCGTCGACGCGGGGCAGCGGGCCGGGGGCGTAGGGCAGCCGGGGGATGTCGGCGAGGCCTTGGGGGCTCGGTCTCACGGAGCCTTCGCGGGCGAAGCGGGCGATGGCCTTGAGGCCGGGAAGCGGGGCGGTCAGCCGGTCGTGGAAGGTGCGCGGCCACACCCTCCGCTCGGCCAGCGGGCGGGGTTCGGCCAGGGGCGGGAACGGGGGTGCGAGCGGGGACGGGAGCGCCGGGTCGTCGGCTTCCGGGGTGGGGGTCGTCACGGTGGTCGACTCGGACTGCTGCGTCATCGAGGAGGCTCCCATCGCTGAGCTTCGTCGCGGAGTTCGTCGAAGACCGACCCCAGTCGGGTCAACGCGCCTCGCACATGCGGCAGTTCCAACGGCGCGGGCGAGGTGAGGCATTCCGCGCGCTGCGGGTCGGAGGCGGGCAGCAGTGCGCCGGTCGACAGCCGCACGCGCGGGGCTTCGAGGTCGTCGCCGAAGCGGTGGCCGCCCGGCGCGGGCATGCCGAGGCGGGCGGAGAGGAAGTCCTCCAGTTCCTGGGCGTCGCCCACGCCGTGCGCGGTCAGCGCGGGGCGCAGCGGGGTGAGGTCCACGTACAGGTGCCGGCCGGCGTGCGGGGGCCGGGCGAGGGCGCCCGCCGTGACGACGGCCGAGTGCGCGGCGGCGGCCAGGCGCGCGTGCAGGCGCACGGTGGCGGCCACGCGCGCCGTGACGGGTTCCGGTTCGGCCAGGGCGTATCCGGCCGCCGCGGCGACCGGGGCGGCGACCCGGGCGTCGAGCGCGGTGAGGACGTCGAGCACGCGCGCGTGGAGGCCGTCGCCGTCCTCGCCGGCCGGGAAGCGGGCCACGGCGGCGGGCCAGCCGGGCGGGAGGAGGGAACCGGCCAGGTCGGTGACGACGGTGACCCGGTCGGGCAGCATCTCGGCGGGGCTGAGCAGCACCGTGTCGTGCGGGTCGTGCAGGGTGTCGCGCCAGGTCTCGTCGCTGACCAGGTGCAGGCCCTCCCCCTGGGCGGCCTCGAGGGTCTCGTGCAGCAGCTCGGGAGGGGAGACGGTCGCGGTGGGGTCGTCGGCGACGGACAGCACCAGCAGGCGCGGGTCGCCGCCCTCGGCACGGACCCGGCGCACGGTCTCCAGCAGGGCGTACGGATCGGGGACGCCACCGCTCTCCGGCGGGGTCGGCACATGGAAGGCGGGCCGCCCCAGCAGACGTGCGTACGGCGCCCACCAGGCCGCGCAGGGCCTCGGCACCAGGACGTCACCGCCGAGTGCGGCGGTCAGCGCGAGCAGCAGGGAGGGCGCTCCGGGGCCGGCGGCCGCGCGGTCGGGGGCGCAGTGCAGTCCGCGCCGGTCCCAGTAGCCGCAGGCGGCCTCCCGCAGGGCGGGGCCGCCGCCGACCGGTTCGTGGTCACCGCGGGACGCCGCGGCGGCGAGCACCGCGGACAGCTCCGGCAGGACCGGCAGCCCGTCCTCGGGGAGCGGCGGCCCGAACCGGACGGGTCCGTGGCCTTGCGGGTCCGTCCGCCGCATCCGTACCTCCGCAGTGCCTGGTGCCGCCGTGTTCCGGTGATCCGTACGGTGCGGCTCGTGCCCTCGGCCACTGAGTACCCAGGGTGCCGCCGCCCCATGGGCGCCCCGCCGGGTTGTGACGGTCACGGCATGAGCGGGCCGGGACCGGTCAGATCAGGTCAGGTCAGCGGTAGGGGTCGCTCTCCCGGGTGCGCAGCCGGTGCACGGCGGCACCGAACGCGCCGGCGATCAGCAGCCCGCCCGCGACCAGGGCCGGCACGGAGTCGGTGAAGGCGCCGCCGTCACCGGCCCGGACCCCGCGCTGGATCACGGCTCCGCCGCACTCGGTGTCGTGGGGGTGGTGCGATTCGTGGCGGGGTTCGGGGCACGGCTTGTGGGTGGGCCGGTGCGTGGGCTCGTGGGTGGGCTTGTGGGTCGGCTTGTGGTGGCCACCGCCGCCGTGGGTCACCGTGAACGTCGCGCTCCACTCCTTGCCCTCACCACCCGGAGCGGCCGGGCAGGTGCCGTCGACGGTCCACGCCGAGTCCTCGCCGAGGGCGTCGGGATCGCCCTCGAAGTTCTCGGCGGACGCGATGCGGGCGGTGCCCCGGTAGGCGGGCCCGGACATCTTGTCGTCGTTGCCGGTGACCCTGCGCAGCGGGACTGTGCCGTCGTCGAAGGCCTGCGAGGTGGCGTCGATGGTGTCGGGCGGCGGACCACCGGTCGGATCACAGCTCACCGAGACGGTGAGCGTCCCCCCGGGCTCGACGGTGGCGGGAGCGACCTCGGCGGCGGGTTCGGCGAGGACGACGGGTGCGAATCCCATGAGCGCGGACCCGGCGAGTACGGCGACGGAGAGAGCGTGCACGGTGCGGCGCATGGAGGGGACTCCTTCGGGCGACGGCAGAATGTCCCTCTGCCATCACAGCCCGCCCACCGGACCGCCGCGCGCGTCCGGACCCCATTAGCGGGACGGCGCCCGCCAACCGAGTGAAGCGGGACGTCCCCCGTCAGGGGCGGCGCTACACCGCGTCCCGCATGACCTGCTCCCGCACCCGCCCGCAGCACCGGCTGATCAGCCTGGACACATGCATCTGCGAGATGCCCAGCTCCTCGGCGATCCGGCTCTGCGTCATGTCGGAGAAGAACCGCATGTACAGAATCGCCCGCTCCCGCTCCGGCAGCGCGGCCAGCCCGTCCTTCACCGCCTCGCGGTCCACGACCGTGTCCAGCGCGGGATCCGGCGACCCGAGCGCGTCGCTCAGGGAGTATCCGTCCTCGCTGCCGGGCAGCTCCGCGTCGAGGGACAGGGCCGTGAAGCTCTCCAGCGCCTCCAGGCCGGTCTTGACGTCCTCCTCGCTCAGCTTCGCGTGCTCGGCGATCTCGGCGACGGTGGGCCGGCGGCCGGAGATGGTCTGGGACAGGTCCTGGGAGGCGAACCGGACGCGGTTGCGCAGATCCTGGACCCGGCGGGGTACGTGCAGGGTCCACATGTGGTCGCGGAAGTGCCGCTTGATCTCGCCGGTGACGGTGGGCACGGCATAACTCTCGAAGGCGTTGCCGAGTTCGGGGTCGTACCGGTCCACGGCCTTGACCAGGCCGAGGGCCGCGACCTGGCGCAGATCGTCCAAGCTTTCGCCGCGGCTGCGGAAGCGCCCGGCGATGCGGTCCGCCATGGGCAGCCAGGCCTCGACGATCTCGTCGCGGAGCGCGTCGCGTTCGGGGCCGGCGGGGAGGGCGGCGAGCCTGCGGAAGGCCGCGCCGGTGTCGGGGGCGTCGTCGTGGGGGTGCTGCTTCGTGCGCGTCTGAGTCGGCATGATGCGTCGCAATTCCCTTGCAGATGCTCTGGGTCGGACGGTCACCGTGGGAGCGCATCCGCTGCGGGACAGGGGCGCCGGTGGCGACGCTTCACGCCGCTCCCACGGGCGTGCCTCCTGTCCGAAGCACTGAAGGGCGCCTGCCCCCGGCCCTCACACGCAAACCCGGAGAGGTGTCGGCACCCAGGTCGCCGACCATGTCCCGTGCAGGCCGGGCGAGTTGGGGGCGAGCAGGTCTTCGGCCACCCGGGCGGCTCTCACCTCGGGGTGTGCCCGCGGACCGTGTCGCGGAAGGCGATCGGGGTCTGTCCGGTGCGCTGGTGGAAGTACTTGCTGAAGTGGGTGGCGCTGGAGAAGCCGAGGCGGTCGGCGATCCGAGCGGCTGTCTGATCGCTGTGGGCCAGGAGGCGCTTGGCTTCGAGGACGACACGGCGGTCGATGAACTCCTTGGCACCGAGTCCGGCGGAGGCAAGGGTGGCGCGGGAGAGGGTACGGGCCGAGTAGCCGAGCGCGTCGGCGTAGTCCTGGACCCGGCGGGTGCGGGCGAAGTCCTTCTCCACCGCGTCGCGGAAGCGCGGGTAGGTGGCGTCGGGTTCGGGGGCGGGGCTGCCGACGGGTGCGGTGAGGTGGGCCAGTCGCAGGACGAGGACGGCCAGCAAGTGGCGCAGGGCCGCGGTGTGGATCTCCAGGGGCAGGTGTCCGAGTGCGTGGAACTCCGCGGCGAGATGGTCGACGGCCAGGCGCAGGGCCCGGGCGTCGTCGGGCAGGGGCCGGCGCAGGATCGGCGCGTGCGGGTCCTCCGTGCGGGCGCCGGCACTGGTGGCGGGGTCGAGGAAGTCCTGGCGGAACAGAACCAGGGTGCCCTCCGCGTGGGAGAGGTCGCCCCACTGCTGCACCTGGCCGGGGCGAACCCACAGCCATGAGCCGGGTTCGAGGGCGTAGGCGGTGAAGTCGACCGTGTGCCGCAGGGTTCCGCCGGTGAGGGCGATCAGGTGATGGAAGTCCGGGCGCTGGGGGACCGTGAGCCGCTCGCCCGGTACGCGGTGGCGCAGGTCGGCGAGGGACAGGACTTCGACGCCGGCGGGGGTGCCGGCGGGTGCCGCGAAGGAGACCGCCGGGATCCCTCGGACCGCAACATGTCGGTTTTTGACCATCACCAGTCGCCAGCGTATCCGATTCAGGCTGTTCAGCACCCATAGCTTGGGGATGTCAGCCCCTCCCGACATCGATCGATGTCGGAAAGCAGTAAGCGAGGGAGTGTGATCCGGCACCCGACCCCACGGAGGCATCATGAGCGACCCGGAGCAGAACAAGGCCACGGCCACGGCCTTCTACGACCTGATGTTCAACCGGTGCCGCCCCACCGAGGCCGTCGACCGGTTCGTCGGGGACACCTACATCCAGCACAATCCGCACGTCGGCGACGGCAAGCAGGCGTTCATCGACTACTTCGAGCGTATGGCCGCCGAGTACCCGGGCAAGCGGGTGGAGGTCAAGCGCGCCTTCGCCGAGGGCGACCACGTGATCCTGCACTGCCACCAGACGTGGCCCGACGAGGAGTACGCCGGCATCGACATCTTCCGTTTCGACGCGACCGGCAGGATCGTCGAGCACTGGGACGTCCTCCAGCTCGTCCCACCGACCTCCAGGAACGGCAACACCATGTTCTGATTCTGAGGACGCCTGTGCTCACAGCCCGGCGGCCGGGCTCTTTTCCACCGCCCCACGCGCGGAAGCGGGCGGTACGGGTACGCCGGCCGGTTCACGCCGGTCGGCGTCCTCCTGCGGCAGCAGCAGTTCCTCGTACCGGCCCAGGACGAGCACCACTCCGAGCATGAGCGGCGGTATGAGCACAGCGAGCATCGCCATGGCGGTCCTTCCCCGGGAGGGGTGGGGGATGTGATCCGGGTCTCCCTCAGGCCGTGGCGCAAACCCGGGGCGGGTGTGGCGATCCGGTGTGCCCAGCCCGTGTCGGCTCCCGGTGTTCGGGTACGCGGTGCGGACCCCCGAAGGTCTGGAGGGAAACATGCAGCGAGGCAGCGACCGGCTGAGCGTCCACCGGGACGACGAGATGAAGCACGAACTGCAGGGTCTGCTCAGGTCCGGGCACCCCACCCGCAGCGCGGAGTGGCACGACCCGGAGCCGGCCGCCGAGGACGACCCCGAGGTCGCGTACGGGCCGGTGACACCGAGCCGTGCGCCGACGTCCTTGGAGTCGGTACGGCTGGACCTGGCCCGGATCCTGGGCCGCAAGGCGTTCCCCGCGAGCTCGCGTGAGCTGGCCCGCGACCTGCGCGGCCACCAGGCGCCCGACACCCTCGTCGAGGCTCTGGAACGGCTGCCGCGGCAGGAGCGCTACGGCAATGTCCAGGAGCTGGCCCAGGCCCTGATCCGCGCCCGCGAGACCGGGCCGGAGGAATACGCGTAGTGACCGCGCCAGGGGTACCGCGGCGCACCGCCCGGTGCGCCGCGGTACCCCTGCCGACCTGGGAACGGAGAGGGGCACCCAGTGATGGCCGAGCTGGTGAAGGACGTGATGACTCCGGGTGTGGTCGCCGTGCGCCCGGACGCCTCGCTCGTCGAGGCGGCACAGCTGATGCGCACGCAGAACATCGGCGACGTGGTGGTCGCCGAGGGGCAGGACGTGGTGGGAGTGCTCACCGACCGTGACATCGCGGTGCGGGCCGTCGCCGACGGCGCCGATCCGATGACGGTGAGCGCACAGGCGGTGTGCACCGCGGATCCGGTGACGGTGTCGCCGGACGACTCGGTGGCGACCGCGGCCGCGCTGATGCGCGAGCACGCGGTGCGCCGGCTGCCGGTGGTGGAGAACGGGCTGCCGGTCGGCATGGTGAGCCTCGGCGACCTGGCCGAGGCCGAGGACCCCGCGTCGGCGCTCGCCGACATCAGCCGCGCCGAGCCGGACGCCCGGGGTGGTGCGTGAGCACGCTCCCGGGTCCCGAGGACAAGAGGAACCCTTCCGGGAAAGGACGTTGAGCATCATGCGTATCGCGTTTCTGGTCGCGCCCGAGGGCGTCGAGCAGGTCGAGCTGACCGAGCCGTGGCAGGCGGCGAAGGACGCCGGTCACGAGCCCGTGCTGGTGTCGACGCGGCAGGGGAAGATCCAGGCGTTCGACCACCTCGACAAGGCGGACACCTTTCCCGTGGACGAGGTCGTGGGCGAGAGCGCGCCCGACTCGTTCGGCGCTCTGGTGCTGCCCGGCGGTGTGGCCAACCCGGACTTTCTGCGGATGGACGACAAGGCCGTCGCCTTCGTCCGGGACTTCTTCGAGCAGGGCCGCCCCGTGGCCGCGATCTGTCACGCGCCCTGGACGCTGATCGAGGCGGACGTCGTACGCGGCCGGGAGCTGACCTCCTGGCCGAGCCTGCGGACGGACATCCGCAACGCGGGCGGCACCTGGGTGGACAAGCAGGTCAAGGTCTGCGACCACGGCGCGGGCAAGCTGGTCACCAGCCGTAGGCCGGACGACCTCAAGGCGTTCTGCGAGACCTTCCTCGACGTGTTCGCCGAAGAGGCAGGCTGAACGCGGCCGTCGCGGGTCCCGCGAGGGGCTCAGGTGCCGGGGGCCGTGGGAGTCGCCGACTCCCCGCTCCCCCGCTCCCGGGCCCCTTCGCGTGTGCGGCCCGCGGCCACCGGGCGGCTCGGGTTGCGGCGCAGGTACTCGCCCTCGAGCTGCGCCATGCGCTCGTTGTGGGCACGCAGCGCGTCGTTCGACCCGTACAGCAGCGTGTCGTGGCGCGTGCGGTGGATGGTCTCCAGCTCTTTCATGAGCTGCTGGTCGTCCAGCCGGTCAGGGTCCACTCCGGTCATGGTGTCGCCCCGCTCATCGTGTTCGTGTCCGCGGTACGGGTACCCGCCCGGTGCACTTGAGCAGTACACCCGATCGGCACCCGGGAGGGAGCCATGGATCTCGCCTTTCTGCACCCACTCTACGAACACTCGGGCCCGTGGGCCTCTGTGTACGTCGACACCTCCCGCCACACGGAGGACACGCCTCACGAGCGGCGGCTGACGGCCCAGGCGATGGCCAGGCAGCTCGCGGCGCAGGGCGCGGACGAGGCGACCCGCGAGGCCGTGCGGAACGCGATCGAGGATCTGGGGCACTCGTCCGAACCGCACGGCAGGGCCCTCTTCGCCCGCGCCGGCGGGCTTGTCCTCGACCTGCCGCTGGCCCGCCCGCCGCAGGCCGGTGACTGGGCCGAATGGGCCCCGCTGCCGCGCGTCACACCACTGCTGGAGCTGGCCGGCGAGGACCCGGTGTGCGTCGTGGCCTACGTCGACCGCAAGGGCGCGGACTTCGAGCTGCGCAGCGCGCTGAGCCGCCCCTCCTCGGACTGGTCCGAGCGGCATTTCCAGCTGCGGGTGGAGAACACCTGGGAGCACAACGCCGCGGAGATCGCCGACGCGCTCGCCGTGTGCCAGGAGGAGACGCGGGCCGACCTGCTGATTCTCGTCGGCGACGACCGGGAGCGGCGGTCCGTGCACGACCGGCTGCCCAAGCGGCTGCACGGATTGGTCGTCGAGGCGCCGCACGGCAGCGGCAGCCGGCTCCTCGACGAGGACGTGGAGAAGGCCCGCGCCGAGCATGTGGCGTGGCAGGCCGAGGCGGAGCTGGAGCGGTTCCGGTCCGGCCGGAGCCCGGACGACGAGGGCCGGGCCCGGGCCGTGGAGGGCGTGCCGGCGCTGATCGAGGCGGCGCGTGAGCACCGGATCGACGAGCTGCTGATCAGGCCGAACGGGCCGGACGCGCACCGTGAGGTGTGGATCGGCGAGGACGCGGACCAGGTGGCTGTGCGGCGTACGGATCTGAAGATCCTCGGGGAGCAGCATTCGTGGCCGGCGCGGGCGGATGACGCGTTGATCCGGTCGGCCGTCGCCACGGATGCGCCCGCGCTGGCGGTTGCGGAGGAGGAGGTTCCTGTGGGGGGACTCGGGGCGTTGCTTCGCTGGAAGTGAGCCGGCCGGTGCGGTGCGCCTCATCGCCGTAGGTGTGCTTGCCGCAGCGCGAGTGCGGGTGCGTCGTGGCTGGTCGCGCAGTTCCCCGCGCCCCTGGGGGCTGCGCCCCCTAGCGGGCGCGTTCCACTCTGCGTTCGTCCCAGACCGGGTCCGGGGTTTCCCGGACGCGGCCGTCGCTGCCGAAGACCAGGTAGCGGTCGAAGGAGCGGGCGAACCAGCGGTCGTGGGTGACGGCGAGGACCGTGCCCTCGAAGGCCTCCAGGCCCTCCTGGAGGGCCTCGGCGGACTCCAGGTCGAGGTTGTCGGTCGGCTCGTCGAGGAGCAGTGCCGTCACGCCCTGTAGCTCCAGCAGGAGGATCTGGAAGCGGGCCTGCTGACCGCCGGACAGTCGGTCGAAGGTCTGCTCGGCCTGGTTGGTCAGCTCGTAGCGGCGCAGCCGGGACATCGCGGCGCCGCGGTCCTGCGCGTGCTCCTTCCACAGGATGTCGAGGAGCGTGCGGCCCTCCAGCTCCGGGTGCGCGTGGGTCTGCGCGAAGTGGCCGGGCACGACCCGGGCGCCCAGCTTCCACCGGCCCGTGTGCGCCACGTCGCCGCCGGCGAGCAGCCGCAGGAAGTGGGACTTTCCGGAGCCGTTGGAGCCGAGGACGGCGACGCGTTCGCCGTAGAAGACCTCCAGGTCGAAGGGCTTCATCAGGTTGGTGAGCTCCAGCTGCTCGCAGGTGACGGCCCGGACGCCGGTGCGGCCGCCCTTCAGGCGCATCCTGATGTCCTGCTCGCGCGGCGGCTCCGGGGGCGGGCCGGCCTCCTCGAACTTGCGGAGCCTGGTCATGGCGGCGCGGTAGCGAGAGGCCATGTCCGTGCTGTTCTCGGCTGCTTGACGGAGCGTCAGCACCAGCTTCTTGAGCTGGGCGTGCTTCTCGTCCCAGCGCCTGCGCAGCTCCTCGAAGCGGGCGAAGCGGGCCCGGCGGGCGTCGTGGAAGGTGGTGAATCCGCCGCCGTGCACCCAGGCGTCGGCGCCGGCGGGGCCGGGTTCCAGGGAGATGATGCGCTGGGCCGAGCGGGCGAGGAGTTCCCGGTCGTGGGAGACCAGCAGGACGGTCTTGCGGGTCTCGGCGAGCCGCTCCTCCAGCCAGCGTTTGCCGGGTACGTCGAGGTAGTTGTCGGGCTCGTCGAGCAGCAGCACCCCGTCGTTGCCGCGCAGCAGGGCCTCCAGCACGAGCCGCTTCTGCTCGCCGCCGGAGAGGGTGCGCACCTGCCGCCACTGGGCCCTGTCGTACGGGATGCCCAGGGCCGCGGTGGTGCACATGTCCCACAGCGTCTCGGCCTCGTAGCCGCGTGCCTCGGCCCAGTCGGCGAGGGCTTGGGCGTACTTGAGCTGGGCGGCCTCGTCGTCGACGGTCATGATGGCGTGCTCGGCGGCGTCGACGGCCCGGGCCGCCTCGCGGATGCGGGGCGTCGCGACGGACACGAGCAGGTCGCGTACGGTCGTCTCGTCGCGTACGGATCCGACGAACTGGCGCATCACGCCGAGGCCGCCGCTGACGGTGACGGAACCGCCGTGCGGCTTCAGCTCACCGGCGAGCATGCGCAGCAGGGTCGTCTTCCCGGCGCCGTTGGGCCCGACGAGGGCCACGACGGCCCCCTCCCCCACCCGGAACGACACATCACCCAGCAGCGCCCTTCCGTCGGGCAGGTAGTACTCCAGGTGCGCGGCTTCGAGATGACCCATGTGCAGGGATTCTGCGGCTCCGGCTTCCGATGGGCAAACCCATTTGGCGCCGAGCACGGCCGGGCGACGGTGTGCCCACCCCCCTCCGGGTACCCGCACCCCATGACAACCCCCGACCTGGACCTCACCACGACGAAGCCCGGGCACCACCCCCTGCGCGACGGCGTCCTCACCCTGGACCGCCGTCTCTTCGAGGCCGCGGCCCACCGGCACTGGCCCGGGGCCGGACCCGTCCTGCCCCGCCTCGGCCGCAGCGCGAACCACGGCGTCCTGTGGTGCGTGGCCGCCGCCGCCCTCGCGGCGAGCCGCACGCCCCGGGCCCGCCGCGCGGCGACCCGGGGCCTGGCCTCGCTGGGCCTCGCCTCCCTCGCCGTCAACACCCTCGGCAAGCGCTCGGTGCGCCGCTCCCGCCCGGCGCTGGACCCGGTCCCGCTGATCAGGCGGCTGGGGCGGCAGCCGATCACCACGTCGTTCCCCTCCGGGCACGCCGCTTCGGCCGCCGCCTTCGCCACCGGTGTCGCCCTGGAGTCCCCGGCTTGGGGCGCGGTCGTCGCGCCGGTGGCCGCCTCGGTCGCCCTCTCCCGTGTCTACACGGGCGCCCACTTCCCGAGCGACGTCCTGGCCGGAGCGGCCCTGGGCGCGGGGGCCGCGTTCGCCGTGCGGGGCCTGGTGCCGACGCGGTCACAGGCCATCCCGCCGGCCCGCCCCCGGGCCGAGGTCCCGGCGCTGCTGGAGGGCGAGGGGCTCGTGCTCGTGGCGAACACCGCCGCGGGAACCGCCGAGCGGGCCCGCGCCCTGCGCGACGAACTCCCCCGGGCCGAGGTCGTCGAGTGCGCGCCGCAGGACGTGGCCGCCGCGTTGGAGGAGGCGGCCGGGCGGGCCCGGGTCCTCGGCGTGTGCGGCGGCGACGGCACCGTGAACACCGCCGCCCGCGTCGCCCTGAAGCACCGGCTGCCCCTCGCCGTGCTGCCCGGCGGCACCCTCAACCACTTCGCCTACGACCTGGGCGTGGAGGACGCGCGCGATCTGGCCCGAGCGCTGCGCCAGGGCGATGCCGTACGCGTGGACGTCGGCCGGTTCTCCTGCGGCGAGAGGCACGGCGTCTTCCTCAACACCTGCAGTGTCGGTGTCTATCCGGAGCTGGTGCGCGAGCGGGAGCGCTGGTCGCACCGGATCGGCGGCTGGCCGGCCGGTCTCCTCGCGGCCCGGCGCGTGCTGCGGGCCGACCGGCATCCGCTGGAGGCCGAGTTCCGGGGCCGTACGCGTCCGCTGTGGCTGCTGTTCGCCGGGAACGGCACCTATCACCGTGTGGGGCTCGCGCCCGGGCGCCGACTGGATCTCGCGGACGGGCAGCTCGATGTGCGGGTAGTGCACGGGGGGCGTCGGCCCGCCGCGCGCCTGCTGGCCGCCGCCCTCGCGGGACCGCTGACCCGTTCGCCCGCCCATGCCGCCGTCCAGGTGGGACGGCTGCGCCTGGACCACGTGGCACCCGGCACGCTGCTCGCCTACGACGGCGAGGTCATCGACGTCGAGGGTCGCGTGACCCTGGAGAAGCTGCCCGAGGCGCTGACCGTGTACCGGCCCGTCACCGGCTACTGACTGACACTCCGTCAGTCCAGATACCGGGATGCGGGGTCTCATTATTCGGCCCTGGTGCGTACGGTGATCCCATGCCGACCGGAAGAACGGAAGGGGTGGGATCCGCCATGCCCGAACCTCGGGAGACCGCCGTCTACACGCACGGGCACCATGAGTCGGTGCTCCGCTCGCACACCTGGCGGACCGCCGCCAACTCGGCCGCCTATCTGCTGCCCTCGCTCAAGCCGCACATGAGGATCCTGGACATCGGCTGCGGCCCGGGCACCATCACCGCCGACCTCGCGGAGCTGGTGCCCGGCGGGCACGTCACCGGCGTCGACCGGGTACCGGAGATCCTGGAGCAGGCGCGCGCCACGGCGGCCGGGCGGGGACTGGCCGACATCGACTTCGCCGTCGCCGACGTCCACGCCCTGGACTACCCGGACGACACCTTCTGCGTGGTCCACGCCCACCAGGTCCTCCAGCACGTCGGGGACCCCGTGCAAGCCCTGCGGGAGATGAAACGGGTCGTCAGGCCCGGTGGCATCATCGCCGCGCGGGACGCGGACTACGCGGCGATGACCTGGTATCCGCAGTCCGCGGGGCTCGACGACTGGCTGGACCTCTACCGCCGGGTCGCCCGGGCCAACGGCGGCGAACCGGACGCCGGTCGCCGCCTGAGGGCCTGGGCACTGAAGGCCGGGCTCACGGACGTCACGGCGACCTCCGGGACATGGACGTTCGCCACGCCTTCGGAGCGGGCCTGGTGGAGCGGAATGTGGGCCGACCGCACCCTTGCCTCGACCTACGCCGACCGGGCCCGGCTGGGCGGGCACGCCGGTGACGAGGAATTGCGGGCCGCCGCCGCGGCGTGGCGCGCGTGGGGCGAGCAGGAGGACGGCTGGTTCAGCGTGCTGCACGGAGAAATTCTGTGCCGAAAGGACGCCTGAGACGGAATTCCGGCTGAATCAGCCCGCTGAATCAGCCGGCTGATTCAGCCCCCGTCCCGGGGCAGCAAGGGCCCGAGCGGGCCGAGGTCCAGATTCAGGTCCTCGGGCCCCAGTCCGTAGCGGTCGCGCAGTTCCGCCATCCGTTCCTCGAGCAGCATCAGCGTGAGCCCGATCCGCTCCTCCTGCTCCTCGGTCAGATCCCCCACGTCGAACCTGCGCACCGCCTGGCGTTCCATGAGCTGGCGCAGCAGTTCCACCACCGTCAGCACCAGCTTGACCAGGTCACGCTCGACGGTGTCGGGCTCCAGGTCCATCCGGTTGCGCTGCGGACGGGGGTTGGGCCGGGGGGTGGGACGGGGGCTGTCGGCTGACGTCACTGCAACTCCTCGAACGGCGAGGACACCTGGGCGTTCACCGAGCTGATGAGCGCGTTGAGGTCGATGCGGACCAGGTCGACGTCGGCGATGCGCAGCGTGATGTCCCCCGTGATCACGACGCCGCCGGCGAGCAGCCGGTCGAGCAGGTCCACGAGGGCGACCTCACGGCGTTCCACTACGGTCACGGCTTCTCTCCGTCGTTCATGTGGCCTCCCCGGCGAACGAATACGCCGCCCAGGGGCCGGTGAGTTCGATGCGCATTCCGGGCGCATCGCCCTTCGTGCGGTCCACCAGTTCCACGAATTCCTCGGAATGGGCGCGCGGCACCAGATATGCCGCATTCAATACGTTCTGCCCGGTCGCTTTGGAAAGCGCGGGGTTCTGCGGGGGATGCAGCCGGGAATCCTCCGCGAACGCGGAGAGGTTTTCGTGCAGTCGGGTCGAGAAATGCTCGGCCTTCTGCCACATCTCCTCGTGCGACCTGGTCTGCATGCGCCGCTGCCGCAGATAGTCCCGGCCCGACGTGGCCTTCTGCGCGGGCCGGGCGCTCTCCCGCTGTTCGGACTCGGCGTACACCTTCACACCCCACTCGACCCGGCCCTCCAGCCGGTCGAGGGTGCGCTGGAAGTCCTCCTCACGGGCCTCCATCATCATCCGTACGCCGCTGTCGTCCCGGAAGACGGTGCCGAGCCGCAGCGGCAGCGGGGTCGTGACGGTGGTGAGCGCGTCGATCACGCCCTGGTGGGCCCGGGCGGTCTCGGTGAGCCAGTCCAGGTCCTCCAGATGGCGGTGGAGCGGTTCCTCGGCGAAGTCCCGCTCCGGCACATGGCTGACCACCGCGACGAGACCGTGGTGGGTCAGCGCCCGGGGCGGATCACCCGCCACCCCCGACAGCTGGGACTGCAGCGGCGTACCGAAGGGGCGGCAGACGGCGTAGACGTACCGCAGTCCGGTCACGGGGCCTCCTTCTTCTCCGCGCGGCCGGGCTCCAGCTCCTCCAGCCGGGCCAGCCTCTCGCGCAACTCGGCGTTCTCACGGGTCAGTTCATCACGGCGGGCCCGGGAGCTGAGGTTCGGGTCGCTCTCCCACCAGTCGATGCCCATCTCCTTGGCCTTGTCGACGGAGGCGACGATGAGGCGGAGCTTGATCGTGAGGAGTTCGATGTCGAGCAGGTTGATGCGGATGTCGCCCGCGATGACGATGCCCTTGTCCAGCACCCGTTCCAGGATGTCAGCGAGGTTGGCGCTGCTCCCCTGGCCTCCATAGGGTTCGGGCATCCTGCTGGGCGTCGTCATCGACGGCTCCCGCCCTCGGCGTACTCTTCCTCGTCCTCGTACTCCTCCTCGGGCTCCTCGTCGTACTCGGCCTCAGGCTCATCCTCGCCCTCGGCTTCCCCGTCGCCCTCGGCTTCCTCGTCGTACTCGGCCTCGGCGTCCTCCTCGTACTCGCCCTCGGGTTCTTCCTCTTCCTCTTCTTCCTCGTACTCGCCCTCGGGCTCCTCGTCCTCCGGCTCCTCGCCCTCGGGGCTCTCCTCCTCGGACTCCTCCTCGGCGAGCGCGTCCTCGTGGCTGACGACGACCTCGCCGTCGCGGATCTCGCCGCGCCAGCCGTCCTCCGCCTCGCCCTTGATCGTGATGAAGCGGACGTAGTTCTTCAGGTCGAGCCGGGCACGGCGGCCCTGGGCGCGCCAGATGTTGCCGGTCTTCTCGAAGAAACCGGAGGGGTAGTACTCGATGACCAGCAGGACGCGGGTGAGGCTGTCGGTGAGCCGGTGGAAGGAGACGACGCCTTTCGTGGTGCCCTTGGCGCCCTCGGAGGTCCAGGCGATCCGGTCGTCGGGGACCTGCTCGGTCGTGGTCGCTTTCCAGCTGCGGTTGGACCACCAGACCTTCAACTGCCAGTCGGAGGTGGTGTCGTCGGCCTTGTTCGCGGCCTTCACACCCTTCGCGAAGGTGCTGAAGTCCTGGTACTGGGTCCACTGGTCGTACGCCGTGCGCAGCGGTACGCCGACATCGATGTGCTCGATGATGACGGTGGGCTTGTTGCCGGAACGGCCCTTCCCCTTGCCCTTGCCGCTGAGGCCCTTGAAGGCACCGGTGACCTTGTCCTTGAGGCGTGAGCCGCCCGTCTCCAGGGCTGCGCGCAGCGGACTCTTGCCCTCGGCGAGTTTCTTGCCGCCGTCGAGGGCGAGCTTCGCGAAGCCGGGGCTGTTGCCCTCCGCGATGTCGTTCAGCTTGCCGGTGGTCTCGCCGAGCTTGCGGCCCACGCCCGTCAGCATGCGCGTGGCCTGAGCGGCGAGGTACTCCTGCAGTTCGGCCTTCAGCCGGTCGGCGGCCTCGCTGTGGGCCAGGTCGGTGAGCGGGTTCTTCGTCGCGCCGTTCGCGGCGGACTTCGCCGATCCCAGGGTGTCGCTCATCCCTCACCGCCTCCCTTCGGCAGTCGGCCCCGGGCGCTGCCGCCCCGGTTCCCGGAGGTCGCCTTCTTCGCGGCCGTGGTCTTCTTCGCCGCGACCTTCCGGCCCGCCGTCTTCTTCGCGGGTGCCTTCTTGGCCGGGGCCTTCTTCGCGGGCGCCTTCTTGGCCGTCTTCTTCGGAGGTGCCTTCTTGGCGGGGGCCTTCTTCGCCGGGGCCTTCTTCGCCGCCGGCTCCGGCTCCTCGTCCTCCTCCGCGGAGTCCTCGGGCTCCTCGGGCTCCTCGTCCTCGGCGTCCTCGTACTCGGCGTCCTCGTCCAGCCCGCCGGGCACCACGCCCGTCAGCTGGTCGCGCACCTGGGCGGTCCGGCCGTGCAGCCGGTCGGCGAGGGCGTCGATCTGCCGCTCGACCATGGCACCCGAGGCGGCCTTGCCGACACCGCGCAGATCCTCGCGCAGCTGGTCGCCTATCTCCTTGAACTGCGGGTTGTTCTTCAGCTGCTGCTGGAGCAGCTCCGCGACCATGCGCGGGCTCAGGTTCAGCTTCTTCCCGGCCACCAGTCCGCCGACGGCGATCGCCATCTTCAGCTTTTTGGTACGTCCCAGGAGGTATCCGGCCCCCACCGCGAGGCCCAGTGCCGTTCGGTTCATTGTGCCGTCCCTTGTTGGCCTGTTCCCGCGCTCCCGCGCGAGGCGGTCTCCAACCGGTCGAGGAGTTCGTCCTCGAGACGGTCGAACTCCTCCTCCGTGATCTCTCCGGCCTCCAGCCGCTCCTCGAGGCGGGCCAGTTCGGCCTGAATCGTGGCGGGGTCGTAGTAGATCCGCTCGGCCTCCTGCACCACCTGTCTGATGGCCCAGGCGCTGCCGCGCACCGGTGCGAGCGGCAGCAGCAGCACCTCCGAGATCAAGCCCATGTCGTCACCCCGCTCCGGTCTCCGTGCCGCTCACCGTGGTGCCCGCCGGCTCGGCCGGGCCGGGCTCGACGAAGCTGTACGGCGGCAGCGGGCCGTTGACCCGCACCTCCAGGTGCGGCATGTCCTTGCGCGCCTGCTCGACCGCGGCCAGGAAGTGCTCGGCCGACTCCCGGTCCACCAGGTACGACACGTTGGTCAGCCAGCCGGTGGACTCGGGGCCCACGCTCACGTCCGCGGCGGCGGAGTCCAGCGCGCCCCTGAGTGCGGCGGCGTCGTCGGCCTCCCTGCCCTTGACCGCGGCCGCGACCAGCTCGCCGAGCCGGATCTTGTCGTCGTAACTGCCGCCGCCGGACTGCCGGTTGGCCTCGGCGAGACCGCGGATGTCGGGGTCCTGGGCCATCACCTGGTGCAGGACGGCCTCTTCGACGTGGTTGGCCTTGAGGTTGTACTCGACCCGGCCTTCCAGGGCCCGCAGGCGTTCCTTGTAGTGCTCGGCACGCTCGGCGAGCACTCCGGTGATCGAGTTCTCGTCCGGGGCGACGCTGCCGAACCGCATGGGCAGCACACAGCCGGCCGCACCCGCCTCGCTGAGCACGTTCTGGTGGGCGAGCAGGTCCCTGCGCTTGGGTCGCAGCCCCTCGGGGGCGTCACTGACGATGGCCGCCAGGTCACCCTCGCGCAGGATGCGCACCTGGCGGGGCGGGTCGCCCACACCGCCCATGCCCTCGGGCAGCGCCGGGTGCGAGTCGGCCGCGATGCCGTAGACGTAGGTGCTCACTCCTGCTCCTCCTTCCGGCGGGACGACGTGCTCTTACGGGCGCGGGGGCGGGACTCGCCCTGGCGCTCGGAGCCGTCCTCGCGCGCCTGCTTGAAGGCGTCGGAGATGGTCTCGGCGGCACCCGACAGCGCCCCCTTGGACTTGCCGCGCGCTCCGGACTCGGTCATCTCACCGACCAGGTCGGGCAGGCCCGGGTCCTTGCGCGGACCGGCCTCCAGGTCGAGCCGGTTGCACGCCTCGGCGAAGCGCAGATAGGTGTCGACGCTGGCGACGACGACGCGGACGTCGATCTTGAGGATCTCGATGCCGACCAGGGAGACTCGCACGAATGCATCAATGACGAGCCCCCTGTCCAGAACAAGTTCAAGCACGTCATAGAGGCCGCTGCTGCCGCCTCCGCCGCCGGACTGTTGTGCCGGTACGACTGTCATGCCGGGTGTTCCTCCTCGTGTGTGGGTGCGGGTCCGGTCGGGCGGCCTAGCGGCCGCCGGGCCTGCGCGCGTCGGATCGACCGCGTTCGTAGCGGCGGACGCGCCGGTAACCCGTGAGCTGCCCGTCGGCGTCGAGCTCCACCTGGTAGCTCGCCATCAGGCTCATCGTGTCGGGCACGCGCTCGAGTTCGAGGACCTCGACCTCCAGCGCCCAGCCCTCGTCCGTCTGCTCGAAGGACGACACGGACTCGGCTTCCATACCGGTGAGTTCGGCGAGCTGGCCGCGCGCCTGACGCAGCACGTCCATCGGGCTCGGCCGCTTCCGGGCCGTCTGCTTGTCGTTCGATTTGCTCGAATTCTGAGAGTCCTGGGATTTCTGTGAACCCTGTGACTCTTGCGTGTTTCTTGTGTTCGACATGGCCACCTCCCCCTCCGTGTGGCCGCAAGAGTGTTCGCCAAACCTCCGGGGTCTCATGCATCTGCCACCCGCCCGGCGAGGCGGGTGGGGCTCAGCCGCGCAGAGCGTTCAGCCGCCGCCGGGCCGGTCCGAGCGCCCGGCCGCGGCTGAGCAGCCCTGACCAGGGATTGGTGCGGGCCTGCTCGACGGCGTCGGCGATGGTCCAGCCGCGGGCGTGCAGCTCCGGGTCGTCCAGCTGGTCCCAGGTGATGGGGGTCGCGACGGGCGCGCCCGGCCGGGGCCGGACCGTGAAGGGGGCGACGGCGGTCTGGGCGTAGGCGTTGCGCTGCACGTCGAGGTAGAGCCGCCCGCCGCGGTCCTTCTTGCGGGCGGCGGTGGTGAGCCGGTCGGGGTGGGCGCCCGCGAGGGTCTCGGCGACGTCGTGGGCGAAGGCGCGCACCTCGTCGAAGTCGTGCCGGCCGTTCAGCGGCACGATCGCGTGCAGTCCGCGCGAGCCGGTGGTCATCAGCGCCGAGGGCAGCTCCAGCTCGTCCAGGAGCTCCCCGAGCAGCCGGGCGGCCTCGCGCACGGCCTCGAAGTCGTCGCCCGCGGGGTCGAGGTCGAAGACCAGCCGGTCGGGGTGGTCGGCGCTGTCGGCGCGGGACAGCCAGCGGTGCAGGGCGATGCTCGCCTGGTCGACGAGATAGAGGAGGGTGGCGGTGTCGTCACAGACGGTGTGGCAGACGGTGCCGCCCTCCTTGGCCAGCTCGACGCGCCTGATCCACTCCGGGTAGTGCTCCGGGGTGTTCTTCTGCATGAACCTCGGGCCGTCGAGCCCGTCGGGATGCCGCTCCAGCATCAGCGGACGGCCGCGCAGGTGCGGCAGCATGAAGGGCGCGACGGCCCGGTGGTAGTCCACCAGGTCGCCCTTGGTGTACTCCTTCGCGTGCGCGCCACCGGGGAAGAGCACCTTGTCCGGCCGGTGGACCGTCACGGTGCGACGGCCCGCCCGCACCCCGCGCGTGCCGTCGCCGCCGCTCACGGCACGACCGCCTCCTCCACCAGCAGCCGCCCGGCCGCCGCGATCGACTCGGCGTCGATGCCGGCGGCGTGCAGCGCCTCGGCCGGGGTCGCCGAGCCGGGCATCGACCGTACGGCGAGCCGCACCAGACGCGGGACGGGCCGCCCGTCGGTGAAGGCGTCGAGGACCGCGTCCCCGATGCCGCCCTCCGGGTGGTGGTCCTCGACGGTCACCAGGCAGCCGGTCTCCTCGGCGGCCCGGCGCAGGGTGGCCCGGTCGACGGGCTTCACGGAGTACAGGTCGATCACCCGCGCCTGGATGCCCTCCCGCTCCAGGGCGTCGGCGGCGGCCAGTGCCTCGTGCACGGTGACGCCCGCCGCGACGAGGGTCAGCCGGTCGTGCTCGGAGGAGCGCAGCACCTTGCTCCCGCCGACCGGGAACTCCTCGTCTGGGCCGTAGAGCACCGCGCTCTCGCCGCGCGAGGTGCGCAGATAGCGGACGCCCTCCAGGCCGGCCATCGCGCCGACGAGCCGGGCGGTCTGGTTGGCGTCGCACGGGTACAGCACGGTCGAGCCGTGCACCGCGCGCATCATCGCCAGGTCCTCCAGGCCCATCTGGCTGGGCCCGTCCTGGCCGATGGCGACGCCCGCGTGCGAGCCGACGAGGTTGATGCCGGCGCCGCTGACGGACGCCATCCGGATGAAGTCGTGGGCCCGGGTCAGGAAGGCCGCGAACGTGGCGGCGTACGGCATCCAGCCGCGTGCGGCGAGTCCGACCGCCGAGGCGACCATCTGCTGCTCGGCGATGTAGCACTCGAAGTAGCGGTCGGGGTGCTCCTTGGCGAAGAACTCGGCGCGGGTGGAGTCGCCGACCTCTCCGTCCAGGGCGACGATGTCGCCGCGGCCGGTGCCGAGCGCGGCGAGCGCCTCACCGAAGGCGTTGCGGGTGGCGACCTCCTCGCCCTTGTCCCAGGTGGGAAGTTCGTAGTTCCCGGTGTGGACGGAATGCAGCATGCGGGCGGCCGGCGGTTCCTGCACCCGGACGCGGATGTCGCGCGGACCGCCGAGTTCGGCGATCGCCTCCTCGGCCTCCGGCAGCGGCTTGCCGTGCAGGCCCTCGCGGTCCTGGACGCTCTCAACGCCCTTGCCCTTGAGGGTGCGGGCGAGGATCGCGGTGGGCTGGCCCTTGGTGGAGGCGGCCTCGCCGTAGGCCCGGTCGACGGCGTCCACGTCGTGCCCGTCGACCTCGATGGTGTGCCAGTCGAAGGCCTGGAAGCGGCGGGCGTAGGCGTTCAGGTCGTGGCCGTGCCGGGTCGGGCCGCGCTGGCCGAGCCGGTTGACGTCGACGATCACGGTGAGGTTGTCCAGGTGCTCGTACCCGGCGTGCTCGGCGGCCTCCCACACGGATCCCTCGGCCAGCTCGCTGTCGCCGCACAGCACCCAGGTGCGGTAGCCGGTGCGGTCCAGCCGCTTGCCGGCCAGCGCGATGCCGACACCGACCGGCAGGCCCTGCCCGAGCGAGCCGGTGGCCGTCTCGACCCACGGCAGACGCTGCGGTGTGGGGTGCCCTTCGAGACGGCTGCCCAGCTTGCGGAAGGTGAGCAGTTCCTCGTCGTCGATGGCGCCGGCCGCCTTGTACGCGGAGTACAGCAGCGGCGAGGCGTGCCCCTTGGACAGCACGAAGCGGTCGTTGCCGGGGTGGGCGGGGCGGTCGAAGTCGTAGCGGAAGTGGCGGGCGAGCAGGACGGCCATCAGGTCGGCCGCGGACATCGAGGACGTCGGATGCCCGGAGCCCGCGGCGTCGGCGGCGCGGACACTGTCCACGCGCAGCTGTCGGCCGAGATCGGTGAGTTCACCGGTGTTCATGAGTCTCCTTTCGCGGAGTCGTCCGGTGGGTCGGAACGCTTGACGGGGCCGGGGGCGATGCCGGGGCCCGGGGGCGGCTGATCGTCAGGGGGCTGTGGAGCGGGCACGGGCTGATTCTTCGCGGGCTCACCGCCGGGCTGGTTCTTGGCAGGCTCACCACCCGGCTGATTCTTCGCAGGCTCACCACCCGGCTGATTCCGCGCGGGCTCCCGGCCCGGCTGCTCCTCGGCACGCTCACCACCCGGCTGACTCCGCGCGGGCTCACCACCCGGCTGATTCTTCGCAGGCTCTCCGCCGGGCTGATCCCGCGCGGGCTCACCACCCGGCTGCCCCTCGGCACGCTCACCACCCGGCTGCCCCTCGGCACGCTCACCGCCCGGCCGCCCCTCGGCCCACTCGCCACCCGCCCGCCCCTCGGCGGGCTCACCCCCGGCCCCGCTCCTGGACCGCGGGTCGCCGAGCGGGCCCTTGGCGGGCTTGTCGGCGGGCCAGGTCCTGGCCCGTTCTCCGCTCGGCCGGCCCTTGGCGAGTTCTGTCTCCGAGCGGCGCTCCGCGGCCCCGGATCCGGGCTGTACCTGCGTCACCCCGGATCCGGGCTGCCCCTTCGCGGGCTCGTTCCCGGCCCGGCCCTTCCCGGGCCCGGTGCCGGTCCCCCCGTCGTATGTGTCGGCCTGGATCGCGGCGCCCGGCCCCGAGCGCGCGTCGGCCTCCCGTCGCCGCCCAGGCCCGCCCGGCACCCGGGCCACCTCCGGCGACGCCGTGTCCAGGGGCACGGACCAGGACCGTACGAGCCCCAACTGCACGGCCTGGCGCGGCAGTACGGCGTCCAGCAGCCAGTCGGCGGCGACCCGGACCCGGTTGCCGGGCATGGCGGCGAGATGGTAGCCCCGCGTCACCGCACCCGCCGGTATGCCCGACAGCGGCACGCCGAGCGGGTTGGCGGCGGCCTTCGCACCGCCCAGGTCGACGACGAAGCCCAGGTCACGGTGGCGGTAGGGCGTGCTCGCCCCGCCGAGGCCGAGCGACGCGGCGACGTTCTCGGCCGCGACCTTGCCGTGCCGCCAGGCGTGCTGCGCGGTCATCGGCGTGTAGCTGCCCGGGTTCTCCAGATCGGGCACCGCGGCCACGTCACCGCACGCGAACAGCTCCGGCCGCCCGGGCACCTGGAGATGCGGGTCGACGAGCAGCCGCCCCTTCTCCATGGGCAGCCCGAGGGACTCCACCAGCGGGTCGGGCCGTACGCCCACGCACCACACCAGCGTCCGGGTCTCGACGAACTCGCCGTCGCTCAGCACGACCCCGTCGCGCGTGGCCTCCTTCACGGAGGTCCCCGTCCGCACGTCCACGCCCCGCTGCCGCAGCACCCGGTCGGCCGTCTCGGAGAGCCTGGCGTCCATCTCGGGCAGCACCCGCGACGCCACGTCCAGCAGGATCCAGCGCGGTCGCATGCCCTGGCGCAGCGGGTGCTTGCGGACCTGCGCGTCGGTGAACATCTGCCCGTGGGCGGCGACCTCGGTGCCGGTGTATCCGGCGCCGACCACGACGAAGGTGCAGCGCGCTGCGCACGACTTCGGGTCGTCGGCGGCGGCTGCCAGTTCCACCTGCCGGGTCACGTGGTCGCGCAGATAGAGCGCCTCGGGCAGCCCGCGGAAGCCGTGCGCGTGCTCGGCGACGCCCGGGACGGGCAGCAGCTTGTTGACACTGCCGGCGGCGAGCACCAGCCGGTCGTAGGCGAGGGTGCCGCCGTCGCCCTCGGGGCCGGTGTAGTGCAGGGTGCGTCCGTCGAGGTCGATCCGGTCGGCCTCGCCGAGCACCAGGCGTACGTGCGGCAGCGTGTCCGAGAGGGAGACCGTGACCCGGCGCGGTTCCAGCACACCGGCCGCGACCTGGGGCAGCAGCGGCAGGTACAGGAAGTAGTCGGTCGGGTTCAGCAGGGTGATGTGGGCCCGGCCCCGGGTCTGCCGGGCAAGGGTGCGCGCCGCCCGGTAACCGGCGAAGCCGGCACCGACGATCACGATGCGGGGTCGACTCACGGTTCGCCTCCGGCGCTGTCGCGTACCTCGGGAGCCTTCCGCGTCCCCCTGGCCAGGGCACCCAAACGTCCACCGGGCCCTCGCGGGCGCGACACCGCCGGTTTCCGGCCCGGCGCCCGGGTAACCCGGTGCGGGACACGGACCGGCGACGTCGCGGAGGCACTCCCCCATGCCCGAGTACGGCTATTTCCTCTCGTGCGAGCAGTACGGACCCGCCGAGCTGATCGAGCAGGCCCGGATGGCCGAGCAGGCCGGGTTCCAGGCGCTGTGGATCTCGGACCACTACCACCCGTGGAACGACGAGCAGGGCCAGAGCCCGTTCGTCTGGTCGGTGATCGGCGCGCTGTCCGAGGCGGTGTCGCTGCCGGTCGAGACGGCGGTGACCTGTCCGACCGTGCGGATGCACCCGGCGGTGGTGGCACAGGCCGCAGCGACCAGCGCGGTGATGACGGCGGGCCGCTTCCGGCTCGGCGTCGGCTCCGGCGAGGCGCTCAACGAGCACATCCTCGGTGACCACTGGCCGCCGGCCCATGTCCGTCTGGACATGCTGGAGGAGGCGATCCAGGTGATGCGCCGGCTGTTCACGGGCGAGGAGGTCAACCATCACGGGCCGCACTACACGGTGGAGAACGCCCGTCTGTACACGGTGCCGGACGAGCCGGTCCCGATCGACATCTCCGGCTTCGGCCCGGCGGCGACCCAGCTCGCGTCCCGCGTCGGCGACGGCTACATCACCATGGCGCCGGACGAGACGATGGTGGAGCAGTACCGCAAGGGCGGAGGCGGCGGAAAGCCGGTCAGCGGCGGCACCAAGGTCTGCTACGACACCGACGGGGAGGAGGCCGTACGCACCGTCCACCGGCTCTGGGCGAACGAGCAACTGCCGGGGGAACTGGGCCAGGTGCTGCCCTCCCCGAAACACTTCGAGCAGGCGCAGCGGCTCGTCACCGAGGACATGGTGCGCGAGAACCGGGTGTGCGGCGACGACGTCGAGGCACACGTCGCCGAGCTGAAGCGGTTCTCCGACGCGGGCTTCGACCGGGTCTACGTCAACCAGATCGGCCCCGACCTGCGCGGCTTCTTCGACTTCTACCGCACGAAGGTGCTGCCGCAGCTCCAGCAGGACCTCTGACGCGTCAGGCCCTGGGGCGGGGCACGTCCGGGGCGTCGGTCGGCCGCGGAGGCACGTGGGGCGGGGCCGGCGGCACGGGCGGATACGGCAGACCGTCGGCCGCCGCGCCGGCCCGGCCCGCTTCCTCACGGCCCGGGACCGCGTCGGCCCCCTGCCCGGAACCCGGGCGGTCCGGCCGGGCCATGCCACGCAGCACATAGGCCGCGGCGCCCAGGAGCACGGCGGTGATCAGCGCCGCCGCCCAGCCGGGCAGTCCGAGGGCGAGGGCCAGTCCCACGGCGAGGGCGAGGGCCGCGCCCGCGTACAGGGCGAGGGCGCCGGACGCGGCGTACAGGGTCGCCCGGCGGCGCTGCTTGCGGGTCTGCTCGCGCAGTTCGTCCCGCACGGTCTCACGCGCCACCTGTGCCAGCTCGTCAACCAGATGCTTGTCCAGATGCTCCAGGTGATCCATCGGCTTCATACCCGTCCGGGTACCCGTGCCCCCAGACGCGTAACTAGGCTCGTCCTCATGGAGATTCTGGGTGCAACACTGCGCGTCTGCGTCGACGACCTCGAGACCGCGATCCCCTTCTACGAACGGCTGGCGGGCGGCACCGCCCAGCGCTTCGAACGGGGCGGTGTCGAGGTGGCGGCGATCGGCTGCTTCCTGCTGATGAGCGGTCCCCCGGCCGAACTGGAGGTGCTGCGCAAGGTGTCCGCGACGATCGCCGTCAAGGACGTCGACGACACCCACCGGGTGCTCACCGAACTCGGCGCCCACATCGTCGCGGGCCCCATCGCGTCACCGGCCGGCCGCAATCTGATCGCGCTGCACCCGGACGGGTCGATCTACGAGTACGTGGACCGCAACGCGTAAGGCCCGCCGGGGCCGGACTCAGTGCCGGTCCGGCCCCGTGACCGTCTCGGCGGTGATCGCCCAGCGTTCGTGGTCGCGCCAGGCCCCGTCGACGAAGAGCATCTTCGGCGAGAAGCCCTCCAGGCGGAACCCGCAGCCGCGGGCCAGGGCGATCGACGCGGCGTTCCCCGGCTGGACGTTGATCTCCAGCCGGTGCAGCCGCATCGGGCCGAACGCGTACCGCACGACGAGGTCCAGCCCTTCGCGCATCAGCCCCCGCCCGGCGGCGTGCGCGAAGGCGCCGTAGCCCAGCGCCCCGCACTGGAAGCCGCCCTCGACGATGTTGTTGATGTTGATGAACCCGGCGATGGCCCCGCCGTCCTGCTCGCGGACCTCGTCCTTCTCGCAGACGAGGAAGCCGGCCTTGGACGGGTCCTCGATGAGCCGCCCGGCGTACGCGGTGTAGGCCTGGGCGCTCTCGGGCGGGAAGAGCCAGGGGTGGTGCAGGTCCTTGCTCTCCCGTGCCCGGGCGGTGAACTCGGCGCCGTCCCCGTAGGTGAAGTGGCGGATGCCCACCCGGGGGCCTTCGGCGAGGTAGCGGGATGCGTTGTGCGGCACCCCGCCACAGTAACCGCGCCACCTGTGCTTCCTCGGTGTCAGGAACCGACCACCGGCAGCCGGAGCACCCCGGTGTTCCGCGGCCCGCTGACCACGGTCACCGGTTTGACGCCCCGGTTGCCGAAGTACGCGTCGTCGCTCGCCGCGATCACGAACCGCAGCCGGTGCCCCTTGTCGTACCGGTGCACGATCCCGGGCAGCGTGACGGTGAAGCTCTTGGTCACGTCCGGGACCCGGACCGGCGCGACCAGGCGGCGCACCAGGGTGCGGGTGCCGTCGGGGGCGATGTCGTAGAGCTTGGCGAACAGAACGAGCTTGTCGGCCGCGTCGCCGGAGTTCTGGGTGCGCTCGGCCTTCGGGGAGTGCACCTTGAGCGTGGCCCGGGGCGCGCCCACCACGTCGAGGGGGTGGGACAAGGGTGCGCTGGTCCAGCCGAGGTAGGTGCCCTCGGTGTCGTGCGGTGGGGTGTCGGGCAGGCCGATGAGACCGGCCAGGGAGCTCTCCGAATGGCTGGTGGGGGTCAGCCAGTTGGTGTACTTGCGGCTGCCCCGGGCCACCTTGTTCCGGTTGTCGACGAGCTTGCCGTCGCCGGAGAGATACAGCGTCCGGCTCGGGGCCGGGAGGTGGCCGGCGGTGGCGTAGGCGCGGTCCGGGTCGGTGATCCAGTCCCGGTGGTAGGCGAAGGCAGGTCCCGTGTCGGTCTGCGTCCGGCCGCGCAGATGGCGGTCGAACCAGGCGAGGACGCGCCGCCCTACGTAGCTGGTCTCCAGGTTGCCCTTCGACAGATCGAGTTCACCGGCGGCGGGGCCGGTGAGCCCGCCGCTGTGCCCCCAGGACTGCCAGATCATCTTCACGGGGGTGCCCTGGGCGCGGAGCGTCCGGTACGTCGCCGTCGCCTCGTTGAGGTTGAAGAGGGTGTCGGCCTGCCCCTGGACCAGCAGGGTGGGTGCCTTGACACGGTGGAGGTAGGAGGCCGGGGAGACGCTGCGGGCGAAGGCGAGCAGCTCGGCGGTCCGGTCGGCGGGGTAGCTGCCGGAGTTGAGCGTGTGGATGGTGCGGCAGGCCTTGGTGACGAAGTGCAGACAGGAGAGGCGGTTGATGCGGGAGGGGTCGAGGCTGGGCTGGAGCAGGGGCTGGCCTTCGCCGATGAGGTAGAAGCCGTTGGTCCACTGCCATTTGAAGACGCCGGGGACGCCGTTGCCGCCGGTGGCGTTGTTGGGGTCCAGCGCGTACGCCAGGTCGTTCCAGGTGATCATGGGGACGAGGGCGTCGAGGCGGTGGTCGACGGCGGCCGTGGCGAGCTGGACGGCGCCGCCGTAGGAGCCGCCGATCATGCCGACGCGCGGGTCGCCGGGCCGGTCGAGGGTGACGAAGTCGGCCTTGGTGCCGTCGTCGGCGGCGCGTGTGCCGCCCAGGAAGTCGACCAGCCGCGCGGTGGCGGCACCGTCGACGGCCGGGTCGTCGAGGGAGATGAGACAGCCGCTGCGGCCGAATCCCAGGCCGGAGTAGATGAGGGAGACGTAGCCGCGCTGGGCGAAGGCCTTGCCGATGGTGTCCGTCGAACCGTCCGACTTGCTGCCGCCGAAGCCGTTCGTGCCGAGCACGGCGGGCGCCCGGCGGTTCCGGTCCACGCCGGCCGGGCGGTACAGGTCGGCGTCGACCGTGCAGGTCCGGTCGCCCGCGCGGACGGTGAACTTCAGCGGGGTGACGGTGTAGGAGTCCGCCGCGGCGGTGGCGGGCGGCGTGAGGGCGAGGGGGGCGGCCAGGGCGGCGCCCAGAGCGAGAGCGAGCGGCGCGCGGGATCTGGGCACGCGTCGGGACACACGGACCTCCACGGTGGGGACAACCCGGATACCGACCAGTAGGTACTTGGTCGGTAGTCATCGTGTGACACGTGTCAGGGAGCGTCAATCACCGAAACGAGGGTTTCTTGACAGGATTTCAGTAGCGACATGCTCAGCTCAGGACCGGTTCGTCGAAGGTCAACGTGCCCGCCCCGGCGTCCAGTTCGGCCGCCGTCCCCAGGGGCATCGTCAGCGCGTCGTCGCCGTGCCCGAACCCGAACTCCTCCACGACCGGGACACCGAGTCCGCCGAGCCGGTCGGCGAAGACCGCGCGCACCTCCTCGTACGGGCCGCAGGCCGCCCAGGACCCGAGCACGACCCCGGCGACCCCGTCCAGCCAGCCGCCGCGCAGCAGTTGGGTCAGATATCGGTCGAGGCGGTAGGGGCTCTCGCCGACGTCCTCGATCAGCAGCAGCCCGCCCCGGGCCGCCGGGTGGGCGTGCGGGGTGCCGAGGTCGCTGGCGAGCAGGCTCAGACAGCCGCCCAGGGTGACGCCCCGGGCCCGTCCGGGCACCAGCGCGCGGCGTCCCGGGGGCACGGCCGTGACGGTCCGCACGGACTCCGGCTCGAAGAGGGTCGCCCGCAGATGTTCCTGGGCCCGGGCACTCTTGAGGAAGTCGACACCGGCGACCGCGGGGCCGTACAGGGTGACCAGTCCGAGGCGGGTGGCGAAGGCCTGGTGCAGGACGGTGATGTCGCTGAACCCGGCGAACACCTTCGGTCCGGCCGCCCGCATCGCCGCCCAGTCGAGCAGGTCGACCATGCGCTGCGCCCCGTATCCGCCCCGGGCGCACAGCACCGCGGACACGGATGGGTCGCACCAGGCGCCCTGCAGATCGGCGGCCCGCTCGGCGTCCGTGCCGGACAGGTAGTCCAACGCCCGGTTCCTGCCGAGCACATGGGGTGCCACGACGGGGTCGAGGTCCCAGCCGCGCAGGAGGTCGAGCCCGGACTGGAGCCGCTCCTCGGGCACGGGCCCGCTCGGCGCGACGACGGCGACCCGGGCGCCGGGGGCGAGCCGGGGAGGTCGCAGAAGCTGGTTCACGTGTCGGGGCCCTTCCGGTGGATCTCCGTGGGAGAAGGAGCGGCGTTCGGTGCGTGCGATCGGCGTGCGGCGGGCAGGGTCATGTGGCGGAGCCACCTGGCCCTTCCCGCCGTGCGGCGAGCGGGCGTGCCGGGCGTCGCGACGCCGCGGAGGTCCACCGGAAGGGCCCCAGCTCCAGAGTCGGGATGCCGTGCGGATCGAGCCGGAACACCTGGGCGTACAGGGAGAGTTCGGCCTCCAGGGCGCGCACCATGGTCTCGGCCCGCCGGAACCCGTGCCCCTCCCCCTCGAAGGCGAGATAGGCGTGCGGCACCCGTCGGCCCTCGAGCCGGGCCAGGAACCGCTCGCACTGGACGGGCGGGCAGATCGGGTCGTCCAGGCCCTGGAGCAGCAGGAACGGCACGCGGAGGCGGTCGGCGTGGGTGGCGGGCGAGCGCTCCGCGTACCGGGCGGGCACCTCGGCGAGCGGCCCGATCAGGCTCTCCAGATACCGCGACTCGAAATCGTGGGTCTCCCCCGTGCCCCAGCCGGTGAGATCCAGGATGGGGTACTTGATCGTGCCGCAGGCGTAGACGCCGGTCGTGGTGAGCGAGGCGGCCGCGGTCCAGCCGCCCGCGCTGCCGCCCCGGACGGCGAGCCGCTCGCGGTCGGCGGTGCCCTCGTCGGCGAGGGCCAGGGCGACGGCGGCGCAGTCCTCGACGTCCACCACGCCCCACTGCTCGCGCAGCCGCTCGCGGTAGGGGCGGCCGTAGCCGGTGGAGCCGCCGTAGTTCACCTCGGCGACGCCGATGCCGCGCGAGGTGAAGTAGGCGATCTCCAGGTCGAGCACGAGCGGCGCGCGGCCGGTGGGCCCGCCGTGTGCCCAGACGACGTACGGCGGCAGTTCGTCGCCGGGCGCGACACAGCCGGGGTGGTGCGGCGGGTAGATGTGGGCGTGGATGTCGCGTCCGTCCGGGCCGGTGAAGGCGCGGATCTGCGGCTCGGGGTAGTAGGCGGGGTCCACGGCATCGTCGTGCTCGGCGCCGATGACGCGGGCGTGGCCGGTGGCGGCGTCCAGTTCCACGACCTCGTAGGCGCTGCGCGGGCTGGCCCCGACGGCGACGACCCGGTCGCCGTGCGCGGCGAGGGTGGGCGCGAACTCGGTCCAGGGCCCGGCCGCGTCGACGACCTCCCCGGTCTCGGGGTCCAGGATGCCCAGGGCGGTGGCGCCCCGGCCGTGCACGACGGCGACCAGGCCGCTGTCGAGCGGCGCGAACCAGCGCATGCCGAGCTTCCACAGCGCCCCGCCGAACTCCTCCTCGCGCGGGCACACCGGCTCCCCGTCGAGGTGGAGGTTCCACCAGCCGCTGCGGTCGCTCGCGTGCAGGAGGCGACCGTCGTGGGTCCAGTCGGCCTGGGCGATGGACTCGCCGGGCCCGCCGGCCACGGTCCGGGCGTCGTGCAGCGCGCCGTCCTCGCCGACGTCGGCGAGGACCAGTTCGGTGCCGTCCCACGGCATGCGCGGATGGTCCCAGGCGAGCCAGGCCGCCCGCCGCCCGTCGGGCGAGAGCTTCGGGCCCGTCACGAACCGGTGCCGGGCGTCGGTGAGTTCGCGTACGGCGTCCCGATCCTGGGCGGCGGAGCCGTCGAGCGGGACCGCGGCCGGGACGCGGCGCACATCGGTGGGTCCGTCGCCGGTGAACTCCTCCAGCACGCACCACACTTCGCCCCGCCCGGGCATCGGCAGCGGCTCGGCCCAGCGCAGGCCCCCGCCGACGGGGGACACCGGTGTGAGGGGGCGGGGCTCCGAGCCCGGCTCGTACCGGTAGAGCCGCTGGTCGGCGAAGTTGACGAACACCACCAGCGGGCCGTCGTCGCCCGTGTGCGCGGCCCAGGGGTGGCCGCCGTACTCGATGACCCGGCTGCGCACGTTCCACGGCGCCGGCAGCACCGCCTCCTCCGTGCCGTCGGCGTGCCGGCGCACCAGGGTGCGCCGGCCGCCCTCGGCGGGGCGGGGCTCGGTCCACCACACCTCCTCGCCGACGAAGCCCACGTACTCCGGGTGCCCGTCGTGCTCGGCGGCCAGGGCCGCGTCGATGGGCGAGGGCCACGCCCCGTACGCCAGCGTCCGCACGCTCTCCCCCACTCCCCTAGGCCGTCCGCAGGAACCGGTCGAGTACCCGCACTCCGAAGTGCAGCGCCTCGACCGGGACCCGCTCGTCGACGCCGTGGAACATGGCCCCGTAGTCGTAGCCCTCCGGCAGCTTCAGCGGTGTGAAGCCGTAGCCGGTAATGCCCAGGCGCGAGAACTGCTTGGCGTCCGTGCCGCCCGACATGCAGTACGGCACGACGTGCCCCTCCGGGGCGAACTCCTCGACGGCGGCCCGCATCCGGGCGAACGTCGCCGAGTCCACCGGTGACTCCAGGGCGACCTCGCGGTGGTGGAACTCCCACTCGACGTGCGGCCCGGTGAGCCGGTCGAGGGTCTCGCGGAACTCGTCCTCGCCGCCGGGCAGATACCGGCCGTCCACCTGCGCCACGGCCTCCCCGGGGATCACATTGACCTTGTAACCCGCGTTCAGCATCGTCGGGTTGGCGCTGTTGCGTACGGTCGACTCGACGAGCTTCGCGGCGGGGCCCAGCTTGTCGAGCAGCGCGTCGACGTCCGTCAGGTCGCTGTCGATGCCGTAGAGCGCGGCGAGTTCGGTGAGCGCCGCGCGTACGGTCTCGGTCGGCCGCAGGGGCCATTCGTGCTCGCCGATCCGGGTGATCGCGGCCGACAGCCGGGTGACCGCGTTGTCCCGGTTCACCTTGGAGCCGTGCCCGGCGCGTCCGCGGGCGGTGAGCTTCAGCCAGGAGGTGCCGCGTTCCCCGGCCGCGATCGGGTAGATCTGCCGTCCGTTGCCGTCGTGGAAGGTGAAGGCGCCCGACTCGCTGATGCCCTCGGTGCAGCCCTCGAACAGTGCCGCGTGTTCGTCGGCGAGGAACCCGGAGCCGTCCTCGGCGCTGGCCTCCTCGTCCGCGGTGAACGCGATGACGATGTCCCGCCGGGGCCGTACGCCCTGGCGCGCCCAGCCGCGCAGCACGGCGAGGATCATCGCGTCCATGTTCTTCATGTCGACGGCGCCGCGCCCCCAGACGACCCCGTCGCGGACCTCCCCGGAGAAGGGGTGCACGGTCCAGTCGGCGGCCTCGGCGGGGACGACGTCCAGATGGCCGTGGAGCAGCAGCGCGTCGGCCGAGGGGTCGGTGCCCTCGACGCGGGCGACGACATTGGTCCGGCCCTTGGTGCGCTCCAGGAGCGTCGGCTCGATCCCGGCCTCGGCGAGCCGCGCGGCGGCGTACTCGGCGGCGGGCCGCTCCTGGCAGTCGCCCCCGCCCCGGTTGGTGGTGTCGATCCGGATCAGGTCGGACGTGTACGTCACGACCTCGTCCAGCGCCTGCCCGTCCACCTGCTCAGCCATACTGCTCCTCCACCGCGGCGGAGACGATCGTGGTGACCGCCTTGAAGGCGCGGATGCCCTCGTACATGGTCTCGCTCGTGCAGGCCACCTTGCGCTCCCCGATCCGGTCCACACCCGGCACGACGGTGGCGGCCATCGCCAGATGCTCCGCGTCGAACTCGACGGCGACGGTGAACGGGCCGCCGTGCACGGGCTCGTGACGCACCGCCAGCCCGGCGGCCTCCTTGGCCGCCGCCCGGATGTCGGCGGCGGTCCGGGCGGGGGTGCGGCACACGGCCGCGTACCGCGACACATGGTCCTTCACCGCGACCTTCAGCGCCTCGGGCGCGTACCCGAGCGCGTCCTCGCAGGCGACGTCGTCCCCGGTGACCAGCACGACCGGCACCCCGAACTCGGCGACGACATGGGCGTTGAGCAGCCCCTCACTCGCCCGTACGTCGTTCAGCCACACGCCGGTGATCTGGTTCGCGAGGTAGGTGTGGGCGAGGACGCCCTCCATACCGGCGCCCGCGTGGTAGCCGACGAAGGCGATGCCGTCGACGTCGCCGTGCTGCACGCCCTCCACCATGGAGAGCGCCTTGTGCCGGCCGGTGAGCAGCTGGGCCCGTTCGTCCAGCCGCTCCAGCAGCAGATTGCGCATCGTCGCGTGCGCCTCGTTGATGATCACCTCGTCGGCGCCGCCGTCGTGGAAGCCGAGCACGGCGGCGTTGACGTCGGAGGTGAACAGCGAGCGGCAGCGCTCCCACTGCGCGGCGCCCGGCACGACGTCGTCCGGCCAGGTGACCCCGGTGGCGCCCTCCATGTCGGCGCTGATGAGGATTCTCATGACGAGCCGTCCCGGATGGAGATCTTCATGGTTCGTCACGTTACGCGCTGCGGGCGGAACCGGCTACGACGTCACCAGCGGATCGGCAGATCGGCGAGGAAAGAGGTGAGCCGGTCGGCGAGAAGCCGGTGGTCGCGGGCCGAGTAGTGCCAGTGGCAGCCCATGAGGTCCAGGCCCGTGTCGTCGAGCCGCCAGGAGCGGACCCGTCGGTCACCGGCGTCGGCCCTTTCCCGGACCACCTGCTCGACATGCCCGGCGAAGGGTCCGGCACCGACGGCCAGCAGGGTGGTCCCGGGCCCGTAGCGCGTCCGCAGCTTCTGGAGGAAGCCGCTGTAGGCGCTCCGGTACGCGGCGGCGAGGCTCTCGTCCGTCCAGGGCTCGCCCGGGTTGATCGGGGTGGAGAAGTCGTTGGTGCCGAGGTGGACGACCACGAGGCCCGGCCGCCAGGTGCCCGGGTTCTGCCAGACGTCGCCCGGCTCGTTCAGCAGCGCGCGGTCGTAGAAGGTGCGGTAGTTCTCTTCGGGCGAGCCCCCGTTGTAGTTGCGCACCATGCCCCGGCCCGAGTACGCGTTGATCTGGTGGTCGGCGCGCAGCCGCCGGGCGGTGAGGGCGGCATATCCCACGTCGGCGTTGGTGGTGCGGGCGACCTGCTCGCCGGTGCAGTCGCGGGAGGCGGAGAGGTTGCCGTAGCCCGCCGTGAGGGAGTCTCCGACGAACTCGATCTGGCGGCTGCGCGCGACCGGCCGGGCCAGCACGGCACCGCCCGGCGCGGCGACGAAGCCGCCGAACGCGCTGGTGCTCCACGGGGTGTCGTTGCGCTTGACGAGCCGTACGGTGTGCACTCCTTTGCCCAGTCCGTCGACCCAGTGGGTGGTCCTGCCCGGGGTGACGAGGGTCGCGACGGTGGTTCCGTCGACCTGGACGTCGTAGTCGGCGGCGGGGTCGTCGAGCACGATGCCGACGCCGGTGCCCCTGATCCGGCCCTCGAAGTACACGCCGGGCCAGCTGTAGCGGAGCACGTCCCCGCCGTCCTGGACCCGCCCGGCGGTGTGCACGCTCGCCGCCACGCCCTTCTTGTCCGGGGCGGCGGCGGTGGTGGCCGCGGCGGCTGTGCCGAGCAGAACCATCGAAGCGGCGGACGCGACCAGCATCCGTGACCAGGGCGACGTCATGACTGTCCTCCGGGGGACGAGACAGGTGCGCGGACGGGTAAGGAGCGGCCGGAACTCACTGTGCGGACCTCAGCAGGGTCGCCACCCTGGATCCGCCGAGACACCCCGCCGCCACCGCTGCCGCCACGGCCCCCGCGGAGGCGGCGGCGAGCCCCAGCCACGGCCACAGCGACCAGCCGATGTCCAGGGAGAACAGCAGGGCGGGGGTGGCGACGGCGGTCACCCCGACCCCCATCAGTACGCCGAGGAGCGTCACCTGACCGGCGTACACACCGGTGAGCCAGGACCGGAACCGCCGGTCGGCGCCCGCGGCGGCCAGTGCCGACAGGTCCGGCCGCATCTCCTGGGTGGCGAGGCCCACCGTGAGGAAGGCCAGCGTGGCCGCTACGAGCATCAGCACCACCGCGCTGCCCAGCGTCGTGGCCCGCAGCACCTCGGCGGCGACCGGGCCCCGTTCCACCTCCAGCGTGAAGTAGCCGCTGCCGATGTCCGAGGCGAGCGCTCCGCGCGCGCGGTCCTCCTGTTCCGCGGAGATCGAGCCGTCCGGCGCGGGAAGGTAGAAGTAGGCGGAGTTGGGCTGCTCGACGCCGCCGAGCGCCTTGAGGCCGGCCGCGCCGATGTAGATGGCCGGCAGGTTGCGGTACTCCGAGCGGCGCTGGGCCGCGACCGCGTCGAGGCTCTTGGTGATGAGCTCCGTGCGGCCCGTGTCCATGACGGGGGACTTCGGCGCGGTCACGGTCAGCCGGCCGCCCGGCGCGAGCCGCTCGTCCAGGACGACGGCGCCACCGGCGGTGAGCGCCCCGCGCTCCCGGGCGGTGGGTTTCCTGCCGAGCACCGTGGCCAGGTCCGCCTCGCGGATCACCATGACGGCGGAGGGCCGGTCGGGCAGCGGTGAGGCGGCCTGGTACTCGCCCCAGTAGGACCACGCGGAGCCGTCCGGGGCGGCGCCCTCCGGGGCCGGTGGGCTGGCGATCGCCATGGCCGTCAGCCGCTGGCCCCCGAGGGCCTCCTCCATGGCGGCGACGGTGTCGGGCCCGGGCACCTTCGTGGCGTAGGCGAAGGCCGAACCGTGCGGGGAGTCGGGCTCGTAGGACTTGCCAACCTCCGCCGTGAGGCCTCCCATGGCCGCCAGGACGAGCCCGGTCAGCACCGTGAGGCTGGCCACCACCGTCCCCATGGTCGCCGAGCGGGACGCGGAACGCGCCAGGAGCCGGGCCCCGATGCGCTGCATCAGCCTCAGACCGTCGGCGCGGCCGGCGCTCGACGGCAGCAGCCTGCGTACGAGGACGCCCGTGCCGATGACCAGGCTCAGCGCCCCGATCATGACGGTGAACGGGGCCTTGAGGGACGCGCCGGCGACGGCCAGCAGCAGACCGCAGGTCAGCAGGACGCCGAGCAGCACCTGCCCGCGGCGCGGCGCGCGGTCCTCGAAGTCGGCCTGGTCCCGCAGGGCGGCGACCACATCGCCGCCGACCCCGCGCGCCGCGACCCGGGCCGCGATGGCCGGGGTGAGGACACCGAGCAGGGCCAGGACCGCCGTCGGCCAGGCGTCCAGACGCAGCCCGCCCCAGAGTTCACCGCCCCGCTCCGCCGCCCAGGGCTTCAGCAGCCACGCAGCGGCCACTCCGGCCCCGACGGCGAGCGAGGTGGCGAGAACTCCCACCAGGAGGCCCTGGTGGGTGATGACCGACCGTCTGGTCCTCGGTCCCGCGCCGGCCGCGGCCAGCAGGGCGAGTTCACGCCGGCTGCTGCGGACGACGATCGCGTAGACGGCTCCCATCACCAGGCCGAGTTCGCCGAGCACCAGGACCGCCAGTCCGAGGACCCAGGCGGCGGCGGACTCCTCGGGGAGCAGGGAGTCCGGGGCGTCCCGGGCGACGTCGAAGGCGCTGGACCGGGGTTCGAGGCGCCAGCCCTGCTCGGTCATGGCCCGCTGTGCCGGGGGCGTGAGCGCTTCCGGGGTGTGCCAGACGACGACGGTGCCGTCCTGCGCCGCGGCCATGGAGCTCTCCTGCCCGGGCTTCGGCAGCGCCGGTGCCTGGCCGGCGACGACGGCAGGGAGGGCCACCACGAATTTCCGCAGGGTGTCGGTGGGGATCGCCGCGATGCCCGTGACCTCGGCCTCGGCGCCGCCCTCGCCGAGGTCCACCTTGTCTCCCAGCCGTACCCCGAGCCGCGCCATGACGCTCGGCGAGAGGGCGACCTCGTCCGGCGCCCGCGGGGCCCTGCCCTCGGTCAGCACGAACCGGCCCCGGTGCAGCGGCCGGTCGAGTTCGAGGCCGTAGCCGAAGGAGTCGACCTGCAGACCGCCCGAGGAGACGGCGAGCGGGCCGTTGACCTCGGGGACGACGTCGAGGTCCCGGCCGGCCGCGTCGGCCAGCGCCCGCGGCCCTTCGGCCAGGGCGCGCTCGGCGCCCCGCTCCGCGACGAAGTCGAGGTTGCGCAGCACTCCCTGCGACTGGCCGATCAGTGTGCCGACCCGTACGTCCTCGGGGATCTCGCTGGTGGCCCGGAGCGTGACCAGCGTGACGGCCAGGGTCAGCGGAACCAGCAGCGCCGCCGTGAGGGCCAGGGTCCGTTTGCGGTCCCGCCGTACCCGCCGCAGGGCGATCCGGAGGGCGATCCTGCGTGCGCTCACGCGGCGGCCCCGGTGACGTCCCCGACGACGCCGTCGCGCATGCGGACCACGCGGTCGGCGCGGGCCGCGACCGCCTCGTCGTGGGTGACGATCACACAGGTCGCCCCGGACCGCACCAGCGACTGGAGGCTGTCGAGGACCTGGGCGGCGCTGTCGCTGTCCAGCGCCCCGGTCGGCTCGTCCGCGAGGATCAGGCCGCGGCCGCCCGAGAAGGCCCGGGCCAGGGCGACGCGCTGCTGCTGCCCTCCGGAGAGCGAGTCCGGGTAGCGGTCGGCGTACTCGTCCATGCCCACGGAGGCGAGCGCCTCCCGCGCCTGCGCGCGGGCCTTGCGGCGGGACATGCCGTCGAGTTCGGCGGGCAGGGCCACGTTCTCCGCCACGCTGAGGATGCGGACCAGGTTGTAGTCCTGGAACACATAGCCGATGTGACGGCGCCTGTGCTGGTAGAGGTCCGCCTCGGGGAGCGTGTCGATGCGTACCCCGGCGACCGTGACCGTGCCCGTGTCCGGGGGCTGCAGTCCGCCCGCCATGGTGAGCAGGGTGGACTTGCCGCATCCGCTGGGCCCCATGACCGCGGTGAGGGTGCCCTCGCGGGCCGCCAGACTCACCCCGCGCACCGCCTGAACCTCGACCTCGCCACTGCGGTAGCGCCGGGTCACGCCGTCCAACACCAACACCTGTGTGCCCCATTCATCCGTACGCGACGATGGCTGCGAAACTGGACGAAGGCTGCCGGGCTGCTTTCCTCAGCCCGGCAGCCGTCAGTCGTGCTTCACCGCCGTTTCACACCTGCTCAGCGGTGCTGGAAGCCCGACTCGCCCACGCCCCAGGTGCAGCCGGGGGTGGAGAAGCTGGCTCCCGAGAAACTCCCGCCCTTGTAGGGCGAGTACACGGCGAACGGCGACAGGTCGCACTCGCCGTAGAGGCGGACGTCGTGGCCGCCGCTGTGCGAACAGCCGCTGGCCCACGCGTTGCCGCCGTTGCCGGAGTTGTGCCCCTGGTTGCTGCAGGACACGGTGCCTGCCTGGGCGGGCAGCACGGTGGCGGCCGTGACGCCGCCGGCGAGCGCGGCTCCGATGGCCAGAGACGCCAGAAGACGCTTCATGCGTTACCCCCTCAAGATCCGCCGACCGTCATCCGGAACAGCGGACCAGGTGTGCACGGCCGGACTTTCCGACCGTCATGTGCCACTTTTGCAACTCGCGTCTCGTTCGCCCATCGGACCTTTGGGTATTGCCCCAAGGTCCGATAGCGCTTTCTGGTATCTCTGTGCTAGAAGGGCCGCTTCCACCCGGGACTCGACACCGAGCTTGCGCATCAGACTCGTCAGATGGGCCTTCACCGTGCGTTCGGCAATTCCCAGCCGCTGCGCGAGCCGCCGGTTCGAGTCGCCTGTGACCAGCAGGGACAGAACCTCCAGTTCACGGCTGGTCAGTTCATCGAAGCTCGTTCTCCCTCGATCCGATCCCATGCGTTTCCCCCGATCGTGTCGCTCTTCTGAGGTATGGCACAGAGCCCCGTTGTGCCGCTGCGATCGGTGAATGGTAGTCAGTCGGAAAGAATTGATACACGGGTTGCACAAGCAGCGCGAAAACCAGCCACGAAGGAAGCTTGAAACTGATACGTGTTACACCGTGCGCCTGGCCACCACCCACGTCGAGGGCAGCTCCACCCGGGTGCCGTCGGGTGCGTACTCGGTGGTGACGAGGGGCATCGCGCCGCTCGCCAGGACGGTGAGGCCGGCCGAGCGCAGATACTCGGGGACGGCGTCGTCGGAGACCTCACCGGGTGCGATGCCGTGCCGGAACACCGGCGCGAGCTTGGGCGGCGGACCGTCGGGGCCGCTCGCCAGGCCCATCAGCACCGGCTTGGCGGCACCGGATAGCTCCACCAGGAAGGCCCGGCCGCGGTCGCCGACCAGCGTGGCGATCCCGTCCACCAGCGACTGCCGGTCCTCCGGTTCGCACTGGTGCAGGACGCCCCGCACATAGACGTTGGTGTCGCCGAGCTCCGCGTGCAGGGTCTGTGTCTCGCTCTTGTCGGCGGCGTCCAGTTGCCGGTACGCGGCCTGCCCGGCCGGGTCGGCCCGCCGGGCGTGGTCGAGGGCCGCGGCCGACAGGTCGGCGCCCACGACCCGCGGGAAGCGGTCGGCCAGATAGCGGGTCTGGGTGCCGTTGCCGCAGCCGAGGTCCACCATCGGCAGTGCGGGATCGGCCACATGGGGTTCGAACAGGGCAAGGTGCGGGCCGGCGGTCAGGACCGGCTCGGCGTCCCAGAACACCGCCCCCGGTTCGGCGGGCGCCGCACTCCAGAACCCCTCCCAGGCGTCCCGGTACCGACTCGTCACACTCATGCCCGACTCCCCAGGGTGCGCGCGGATTCCGCCGTCCGGCGGCGAGTACGGTGTACCGCGCGGCGCGGGCCACGACAAGCGTCCGGCGTCAGCGCCCGGGCAGCGTCAGCTCGAACCACACCGTCTTGCCCGTCTTGGTGCGGCTGGTGCCCCACTCGCGGGACAGCGTGCTGACGACCCGCAGACCGCGCCCGGAGTCGTCCAGGGAGCCGCTGCTCAGCAGCGTCGGCAGCTCGTGGTCGTCGTCGTCCACCTCGCAGAGCAGGGTGTCGCCGCGGACGAGGCGCAGTTCCACGGGGCGGGCGTGGGAGTGCCGTACGGCGTTGGTGACGAGTTCGCTGACCAGCAGCTCGGCGGAGGCGACCAGCTTCGCCAGGCCCCAGTCGTGCAGCCGCTCGCGGACCGCCGCGCGGGCCCGGCCGGCCTCGGCCGGGTCGAGGGCGAGCCGCCACTCGGCGACGTCGTCCGGCTCGATGCCGTTCAGCCGGGCCATCAGCAGCGCCACGTCGTCCTTGCGGCCGCCGCGGGTGTTGAGGGACCTGATGATGGTGTCGCAGGCGTCGTCCATCGACGCGGCCGGGTGGGCGGCCGACTCACAGAGCGTCGCGAGGCCCACGCCGATGTCCTCGCCGCGCACCTCGACCAGCCCGTCGGTGCACATCACCAGCCGGTCGCCGGGCTCCACGCGCAGGCGTTCCGCCTCGAAGGGCACTCCCCCGACGCCGATGGGCGCTCCCGTGGGCAGCTCCAGCAGTTCGCTGCGCCCGTCGTCGGCCCGGACCAGGACGGGTGGGATGTGCCCGGCGTTGGCGAGGTGCAGCTCGCTCGCGATCGGGTCGTACACGGCGTACAGACAGGTCGCGAGGTAGGTGTCGCCGAGGCGCTGGGCGAGGTCGTCGAGGTTGCGCAGCAGCTGGGCGGGCGGCAGGTCGAGTCCGGCCATGGTCTGCACGGCCGTGCGCAACTGGCCCATCATCGCCGCCGAGTTCAGGCCGTGGCCCATGACGTCGCCGACGACGAACGCGGTACGCCCGCCGGGCAGCTTCACCGCGTCGAACCAGTCACCGCCGATCCGCCCGAGCAGCGTGCCCGGCAGATAGCGGGTGGCGATGTCGCAGCCCGCCATGCGGGGCGGGATGTGCGGCAGCATGCTGTCCTGGAGCGTCTCGGCGACGGTCTCCTGGTAGGTGTACATGCGCGCGTTGTCGAGCACGAGGCCCGCGCGGGCGGCGAGTTCGGCGCCGGTGACGCGGTCCATGTCGTCGAAGACGGGCCGCTCCGGGTGCCGCAGCAGGATCATGAAGCCGAGCACGACATGGCGGGCCTTCAGGGGCACCACCAGCATGGAGCGGCCCGTGATGAGCGGCCGGATGTCGCGCTTGTCGAACTGCGCGGCGATGGCGTGGCCCATCTGTTCGCTGATGCGCGGCACGAGGACGGGCTCGCCGGAGGTCATGCACTGGAAGAACGGCGTGTGCGCGGGGAACGGCATGGCCTCCCCGACGGGTACGACGTCGTCCCAGCGGCCGGGTTCGTCGGTGTGCTCCAGGGCGACCCGGTGCCACAGGGTGGTCGTGTCGGGCACGCCGTCCGGGAACCCCTCGCCGGCGACGACCTGTTCGCGCAGATATGTCCCGGCGACGTCGGTGAAGCGGGGCACGACGGCCCGGCTGACCTCGATGATCGTGCGGGACAGATCGAGGGAGGTGCCGATGCGGCCGCTGACCTCGTTGAGGAACTCCAGATGCTCGCGGACGGCCGCGTGTTCGAGGTCCTCGCCCTCGTCGCGCAGTTCCTCCGGGACGGGCTCGCCTGCGGCCAGGGCACGCGCGGCCCGCTCCCGGCGCGCCTTGCGCTCGGCCCGCCGGGCCACGCCCCAGTCGGGGGTGACGGGCACCCGGTCGTTCTGGCTGAACTCCAGGATGGGATAGCCGAGTTCGAGTACCTGCGCGACGATGCGGGCGCTCTCGCCGACGCTCATGCTGGGCAGGATCTCGGGCAGGCGGCGGGCGAGGTCCTCCGACCCGGGGAAGTCCGTGTGCAGGGCGAAGCCGGGGGCTATCCGCTCCAGCGCCCCGTCGTCGGCGCGCAGTCCGTCGGCGTCGGCGGCCAGCACGAGCAGCCGCTCGGGCCCGGGCCCCACCAGTGGGTAGGCCCACCACAGGACGTCGACCCGGCCGTCCCCGGACGCGGTGAGCCGGGCGCGGCCCGCCGCGGGGTAGGACAGGCCGCCGTCGAGGGACGATTCGAGGTCGGGCCCGAGACCGTCGTAGGCGGCGTGCGGGGTGGTGTCCCGCTCGTCGGGCAGGGCGCCGGAGACGGGGAGCAGATCGAGGGCCGTACGGCCGATCGCCTCGTCCTTGGGGACGCCGAACAGGCGCCGTGCGCCCCGGCTCCAGTGGGACACGAGGCCGTCGCGGTCGACCACGACGACGGCCAGGGGGACGCGGCCGGGCTCGGCGGGTTCCGTCGCCGTGCCCTGCTCAGCCCTGTCGGTGCCACGGTCCATGGCCCAGGCCCTCTCTCCCCACGGATCCGCGAGATCTGCGCCGGCGTCACCACCGTACGGCGCCCGCCGGTCGCGAGGTGAGGCAACGCGGGAATTGCTCGCGCGGGCCTCGCACCGGCGCACGACCCCGTGCGCCGGTGCGCTTCAGTCCTCGTGCCCGAGCTGCAGATCCCGCTCGGTGCGGCCGCCTCCGGCCACCTGGAGGACAGTGGCGACGGGCGGGTATCCGGCGGCAATGACGGTGTACTCCCCGGAGGAGAGGTCGACGAAGCGGAACGTCCCGTCGGGACCGGTGGTGAGGGTGTCGACGACGTTGCCCGCCACGTCGATCAGGGTCACTCGGGCGTCCTCCACGGGCCGTCCGCCGCCCGCCCGGACGGTGCCGCGCAGGACGGCGCCGCCCGCCAGTTCGATGTCCCGGCGGGTCTCGCGATCGGCCTGGACGGTGACGAGCAGCGCCGCCGGACGGAAGGCGGGCGCGCCGGCGGCGAGGGTGTACTCCCCGGCGACCAGTTCGGTGATGACGTAGCCGCCTTCCCGGCCGCTGCGGGTGGTGGCGACGACCGCGCCGTGGGCGTTGGTGAGTGTGACGGTGGCGTCCCGCACGGGGGTGCCGTCGGCGGTGACGACGCTGCCGACGAGGTTTCCGGCGCCGCCGAGGACGATGTCGAGTTCGACGGGGCGTTCGCCGACGGTCACGGAGACCGCCTGCGGCTGGTGGCCGCCCGCGGCGGCGATCAGCACATAGGCGCCGGGCCCCGGGGTGGCCAGCGTGTAGCGCCCGTCCTCGCCGCTCGCGCCGCGCCCGGTCTGCTGCCCGGTGACGTCGATGAGGGTGAGCGCCGCGCGGGGCACGACGGTCCCGTCGTGGTGCTGCACCGAACCGCAGACGGGCATTCCGGCCGCGTGCGGTGCGCGCGCCTGCGGGATCGCGGCGTTCCCCGGCGCCGTGTCCGGGTCGGTGGCGGAGGCGTAGTGGGACACCAGGGGTTTCTCCTTGAGGAAGAAGGCGATGACCAGTCCGAGGACGAGCACCGGCACCAGGTAGAGGAAGATCCGCGGCATGGCGTCGGCGTACGCCCGGATGTAGCCGTCGCGCAGTGCCGGAGGCAGCGTGTGCACGAGCTGCGGGGTGAGGGACTCGGGCTCGGGCAGTCCCTCGCCCGCGCGCGTCGGGAGGCGTTCGGCCAGCGCGTCGGCGAGCCGGCCGGCGAAGAGGGTGCCGAAGACGGCCGCTCCGATGCTGCCGCCGATCTGCCGGAAGTAGTTGTTGGCGCTGGTGGCGGTGCCGAGGTCGGCGGGGCGCACGGAGTTCTGCACGGCGAGGACCAGGACCGGCATCACCATGCCGATGCCGGCGCCGAGGACGGCCATCCAGATGCCGGAGTGCAGCCGGGGCGTGTCGGTGTCGAGGCGGGAGAGCAGCCACATGCCGACGACGGAGAGGGCACCGCCGAGGATCGGGTAGGCCTTGTAGCGGCCGGTGTGGCCGATGAGCTGTCCGGCGATGATCGAGGCACCGACGATGCCGCCCGTCATCGGCAGCATGAGCAGGCCCGATTCGGTGGCGGAGGCCCCGTCGACCATCTGCAGCCAGGTCGGCAGATAGCTGGCGGCGCCGAAGAGCGCGGCTCCGACGACCAGCCCGACGAGGCCGGTGACGTTGAAGACGGAGTCCTTGAACAGCCGCGGCGGGATGAGGGGTTCGACGGCGAAGCGCTCGACGACGAGGAAGAGGACGGTCGCCGCGGCCGCTCCGGCGCCGAGGCCGAGGATCATGCGCGAGTCCCAGGCGTACTCGGTGCCGCCCCAACTGGTCAGCAGCACCAGGCAGGTGGAGGCGGCGGTCAGCAGCAGCGCGCCGAGGACGTCCAGCCGGGCCCTGACGGCCGGCTTCGGAAGCTTCAGCGCGAAGGCGACGACGGCGAGGGTGAGCAGGCCGAAGGGCACGTTGACGTAGAAGCACCAGCGCCAGGAGTGATGGTCCGTGAAGTAGCCGCCGAGCAGTGGTCCGGCCACGGAGGCGAGGCCGAAGGCGGCGCCGATCAGGCCCAGGTAGCGGGCGCGCCGACGGGGCGGCACGATGTCCGCGATGATCGCCTGGACGCCGATCATGAGGCCGCCCGCGCCGACGCCCTGGAGGGCGCGGAAGGCGATGAGCTGGTCCATGGTCTGCGCGCGGCCCGCGAGCGCGGAGCCGGCGACGAAGACGACGATGGCGAACTGGAAGACGCCCTTGCGGCCCAGCAGATCGCCGAGCTTGCCGTAGATCGGCAGTCCGACGGTGGCGGTGAGCAGATAGGCGGTGATCGTCCAGGACATCCGGTCCAGGCCGTGCAGCTCACCGACGATCTTCGGGAGCGCGGTGGCGACGATCATCTGCTCCAGGGCGGCCAGGAGCAGGGCCAGCATGAGCGCGAGGAAGATCAACCGGACCCGGCGGGGGCTGAGTTCGGCGGCCGGGGCCGGTGGTGGGGCGGGGGTGTCGGGTGGCGCCACCGCCGGTTCGTCCTGCGCCAGAGTGATTCCGCCCACCTACCGCTCCCCTCGTCGCACTGCCGCACAATTCCCGCGTAAAAGCGACAACTATGAGCAAGCACGACGAGTTACGGCATGCGGCGGGTCCGCCCGGAGATCACCCGAACCGGTGAGGGGCCACAACGGCCCCCACCGGGTTGGATCTTGGGGAGGCGGGTGGTTACTTCTCGACCTCGGCGGCGAGCTTGGCGAGCATCGCGTCGTAGATCCGGCCGAGGCCCTTGGGGGCGAAGGTCTTCTCGAAGAAGCCGCCGATGCCGCCGGCGCCGGTCCAGGTGGTGGTCACCACGACCCGGGACTTGCCCTCACCGGCCGGGGTGACCCGCCAGGTGGTGACCATGGAGGAGTTGCGGTCCTTCTCGACCAGTTCACCGTCGGTGGGCTCACCGACCTCCAGGAGGCAGTCGCGCACACGCTTGCTGGTGGCCTGGAGCTTCCAGTGGACGAGGGTGCCCTCGCCGTCGCCGCCCTCGCGCACCTCGTACTCGCTGAAGTGCTCGGGCAGCAGCTTCTCGCGCGTCCCGCTGTAGTCGGCGAGGGCGTCGAACACCGTCTCCGCGTCCGCCGCGACGATCCGCTCCGTAGTGGCCTCGACCTGCGCCATCAGGTTCCTCCAGGACATGGTTGCTCGGGGGTCGGGGCAAGCCAACCACCCCGCTGCCCGGCCCCCCAAATCGGGGTCCCCGAACCCGGTCGAACACGTTCGTAAAACACCCTCGCACGATCAAGGGAACATGTGTTCTATTCTGTGGTCAGTGCTACCGAGGAGGCGTCATGCGCTGGGAGAACCTCACCACGGACTCCGAACACAGCCGGGCCGACTCCGCGCTGTTCGGCGCGGACGCGGTGACGACCCGCACCATCGACACGCCGGAGTTCGCGGGCATCACCTTCCACGAGATCCGGGCCCGTTCGATCATCAACCGGGTGCCGGCTGTCTCGCGGATGTCGTTCCAGTGGACGGTCAACCCCTATCGCGGCTGCTCGCACGCCTGCGTGTACTGCTTCGCGCGCAAGACGCACAGCTACCTCGACCTCGACACGGGCCTCGGCTTCGACTCCCAGATCGTGGTCAAGGTCAACGCGCCGGAGCTGCTGCGCCGGCAGCTCGGCTCGCGGCGCTGGCAGGGCGAGCACATCGCGATGGGCACGAACGTCGACTGCTACCAGCGCGCCGAGGGACGCTACCGCCTGATGCCGGGCATCATCTCGGCCCTGCGCGATCACGCGAACCCCTTCTCGATCCTGACCAAGGGCACGCTGATCCTGCGCGACCTGGACCTGCTCGTGCAGGCCGCGGAGGTGACCGACGTCGGGATCTCCGTCTCGGTCGGCTTCATCGATCCCGGGCTGTGGCGCACCGTCGAGCCGGGCACGCCCGCGCCGGAGCGGCGCCTGGACGTCGTACGGACCCTGGGCGAGCACGGCATCGGCTGCGGTGTGCTGATGGCGCCGGTGATCCCGTTCCTGGGCGACCGGCCGGATCAACTGCGGGCCACCGTACGGGCGATCGCGGCCTCCGGCGCCACGTCCGTCACCCCGCTGGTGCTGCATCTGCGGCCCGGCGCCCGCGAGTGGTTCATGGCCTGGCTGGCCCGGGAGCATCCGTATCTGGTGGCCCGGTACGAGCGGCTGTACGCGCAGGGCTCCTACGCCCCGAAGTGGTACCAGCGCCGGATCACCCGTCAGGTCCACGAGCTGGCGGAGGAGTACGGCATCGGGCCCACACGCGCGGACCTGCCGCGCCGGATCCGGCCGCCCGAACCGGCCGAGCCGCCGACGTCCGAACCCACCCAACTGTCGCTCATATAGGAGCGTTCGAGCGCATCTCGCGGCCCAATCGGGTCAAGTCTTGACCGAACGCGTTCTTCCGGAGGCGCTTGCCGGGACGAATCGGCGATGACCGTGAACTCCGCGGTCCGACGCCTCTCCGCCCTGGAAGGACGCCATGAGAACACGCGCAGCCGTGCTGTGCGGCGCTGCCGTCGTGCTGGCCGGGAGCATCGCGGCCGTGCCCGCCGAGGCGAGCGGACCGCACTCGGCGGAAACCTCTCGCGCTGCGAGACCCGCCTGGAAGAAGTGCGGCACCACCGACTATCCGATGCTCCAGTGCGCGTCCCTCAAGGTGCCGCTCGACCACGCGAACCCGCGCGGTCCGCAGATCTCCCTCGCGCTGTCCCGTGTCCCGCACACCGCCGAGCGGTTCCAGGGCCCGCTGCTGGTCAACCCCGGCGGCCCCGGGGGCGACGGTCTGACACTCGCCGGTTTCGTCGCGACCTCGCTGCCCAAGGAGGTCGCGGCCCAGTACGACGTCATCGGCTTCGACCCGCGCGGAGTGGGCGAGAGCAGGCCCGCGCTGGACTGCGAGCCCGGGTACTTCGGCCCGGTGCGCCCGGACTCGGTGCCGGGCACGCCCGAGGCGGAGCGGGCCAACCTCGCCCGCGCCAAGTCCTTCGCCGTCTCCTGCGCCGAGAAGTACGGACATCTGCTGCCGCACATCAACACGGTCAGCGCCGCGCACGACATCGAGGCGATCCGGCAGGCCCTGGGCGCGCGGAAGATCAACTACTTCGGCTACTCGTACGGCACCTATCTGGGCGCGGTCTACGGGCGGCTGTACCCCCAGCACGTCCGGCGGATGGTCCTGGACTCGATCGTCGACCCCACCGACGTCTGGTACACCGCGAACCTGAACCAGGACCACGCCTTCAACGACCGCCACCGCGCCTTCATGGCCTGGGTCGCAAGGCACGACGAGCGCTACCGGCTCGGCACCGACCCCGAGAAGATCGAAGCCTCGTGGTACGCGATGCGGGCGGCGCTGGCCAAGGATCCGGCGGGCGGCAGGGTGGGCGCCGCGGAGCTGGAGGACACCTTCGTCCCGGGCTCCTACTACAACGGCTACTGGCCCTATCTGGCGGAGGCGTTCGCGGCCTATGTGAACGGCAGGACCACCGCGCCGCTGGTCGAGGTGTACAAGAACTTCGGCGCGGCCGACGCGGCCGACGACAACAGCTACAGCGTCTACACCGCGGTGCAGTGCCGGGACGCCTTCTGGCCGCGCGACTGGCACCAGTGGCGCAAGGACAACTGGGCGGCGTACGAGAAGGCGCCCTTCATGACCTGGAACAACGCCTGGTACAACGCACCGTGCGCGTTCTGGCCGACCGACGGCGCGCGTCCGGTGAGCATCGCCAACGGCCAGCTGCCGCCGGCCCTGCTGTTCCAGGCGACGAACGACGCGGCCACTCCGTACGAGGGCGGTGTCACCGTCCATGACCTGCTGGCGCGCTCCAGCCTGGTCGTCGAGCAGGGCGGCGGCAACCACGGCATCACGCTGAGCGGGAACGCCTGCCTGGACAAGTACCTGGCGACCTATCTGTCCGACGGCACCGTGCCGCGTGGTGTCGGCAGCCGGGACGCGACGTGCGACGCCGCGGCGGAACCCAAGCCGCTGACGTCGAAGACGGCGTCGATGTCCGCCCGCGGCTCGACCCTGCACCGACTGCTCGGCTTCCGCGGCTGAGCTCCTGACCATCCGCCGGGCGGGCGCTCTCAGACCCGTGGTCCACTATGGCCCCATGAGTGAGCTGAAGGGGTTACGGGTCCGGGAGATGGCGCTCGCCGACTGCGACCGCGTCGCGGAGATCCGCACCGGCGGCTGGCAGAGCGCCTATCGGGGTCTGATGCCGCAGTCGTATCTGGACGGGCTCAGCGTCGCGGAGGACGCCGAACGGCGTCGTACGTACCTGGCGCGGGCCGACGACAGCGTGGTGAACCTGGTCGCCGAGGACGACGGGGGCGAACTCGTCGGCTGGGCCTGCCACGGACCGTACCGGGACGGTGAAGTCCTCACACCGGACGCCGAGTTGTACGCCATCTACGTCCACCCGGAACATCTGGGACGGGGCGTGGGGCAGGCGCTGCTCGCGGAGTCGGTCGAGCGTTGCGCCCGTGCGGGGCACGGCCGGCTGCTGCTGTGGGTGCTCAAGGAGAACGGCCGGGCCCGCCGTTTCTACGAACGGGCCGGCTTTCTCGCGGACGGCGCAGAGGAGCCCTTCGAGGTGGAGGGCACCGTCGTCCCCGAGGTGCGCTACGCGCGGGCGCTCCCCCGCTGACCTCACCGCTGCTTCGGAATCCGGCCCAGCGCGCGCACCGCCGCCTCGGCGAGCACCGGATGGGCGAGTGCCTCGTCCAGGACGGGCCTGGCCCGGGCGTCGCCGAGCGTGCCGAGCCCGTCCACGCAGGCGAGGGCCACCCGACGGTAGGGGTCGTGGGGCCGCAGCCGCCGCCGCAGGGTGGTGATCAGCGCGGGCACGGCCTCCGGGGCGTCCAGTTCCACCAGCAGCCGTACGGGGTGCAGGGCGTAGGCGACGCGCAGTTCGTTGGTGGCGAGGGCGGCGGCCGCGCGGGCGGTGCGCGGATCGCCGAGACGGGCCAGGGCGTAGGCGGCGGAGGCGCAGCGCGGCGGGTCGCGATGGTTCAGCAGCAGCACCAGCGCCTCGAAGGCCCGCCGGTCCCGCGCCAGCCCGAGCCGGAACGCGGCCAGCTCCCTCGCCCACAACTGCTGCCCGGGTTCGGTCAGCACCCCCGCCAGGGCGTCGACGTCCTCGGTCGCCACAAGCCGCTCGAACGCGGGCGTCGCCCCCGACTCCTGCCGTAAGCGCAGCGTGAGTGATCGCAACTCTTCGTCCATGACTGAGAGGGTAGGTGCGTCGCGAGCTGCGCGGGACGTACATCACAAAGACGAGGGCTGGCGCGCTCGTTACCCGCCAGTTAAGCTCAGACGAGCGAGTTACCCACTCGTTCTTCCTCGCGGCGGTCTGGTGACGCGGCCGTCGTGAGAGCAGTCGGTTCGGTGCTTCAGGTACCGAGGTGCGACTCGGCCCCGGGACAGGGCCGGTCCTCCCTTCACCGGGCGTGTGCGCTTGCGGCCCGGCAACACCCGCACTTCTTCACGCACCCGGTGCGCCCCTCGGCGCACCCGGGCGCGTTCCCTGTCGTCACCCTCATTCCTGGAGTCCCGCGATGGCCACTCCCCTTTCCGACCCGTCCCAGTCCCCGCTGCAGACCATCGCCGTCGTCGGCCTCGGCACGATGGGCACCGGCATCGCCGAGGTCCTCGCCAAGGCCGGCCGCGAGGTCGTCGGCATCGACATCAGCGAGGCCCAGGCCGCGAAGTGCGTCGCCGCCCTGGAGGCCTCCACCGCCCGTGGCGTCGAGCGCGAGCGGCTGACCGAGCAGGACCGCGCCGGCATCCTCGCCCGGGTCCGTACCTCCACCGATCTCAGGACGGCGGCCGACGCCGACCTGGTCATCGAGGTGGCCCCGGAGTCGTACGAGGTCAAGCAGCAGATCTTCCGGGAGCTGGACGGGATCGTGCGCCCCGGGACGATCCTGGCGACCGGCACCAACGCCCTGTCGGTGACCCGGCTGGCCGCCGAATCCTCCCGTCCGGAGCGGGTGCTGGGCCTGCACTTCTTCAACCCGGCCCCGGCGATGCGGCTGGTCGAGGTCGTCTCCTCGGTGCTGACCGCGCCGGCGGCCGTCACGGCGGTCACCGATCTCGCCCTGGACCTGGGCAAGGAGCCCGTCGCGGTCGGCGACCGCCCGGGGTTCGTCGCCGACGGCCTGCTGTTCGGCTACCTCAACCAGGCCGCCGCGATGTACGAGGCGAAGTACGCCTCCCGCGAGGACATCGACTCCGCGATGCGGCTCGGCTGCGGACTGCCCATGGGCCCGCTGGCGCTGCTCGACCTGATCGGCGTCGACACCGCGCGCACGGTCCTGGAGGCGATGTACTCGGCGTCCCGCGACCGCCTGCACGCACCGGCCCCGATCCTCAAGCAGCTCAGCGAGGCGGGCCTGACCGGCCGTAAGGCGGGGCGTGGTTTCTACAGCTACGAGGCACCGGGCAGCCCGGTGGTCGTGCGGGACGCGCTGACGCCGCTGGAGGGCGGGGACCTGACCGCGGGCCGGGAGATCCGCTCGGTCGGCGTCGCGGGCTCGGGCACCATGGCCTCCGGTATCGCGGAGGTGTTCGCCAAGGGCGGGTACGACGTGGTCATCGCGGCCCGCAGCGAGGAGAAGGCCCAGGCCGCGAAGGCCCGGATCGGCAAGTCCCTGGCCCGCTCGGTCGACAAGGGCCGTATGACCGCCGAGGCCGCCGCGCAGACCCTGGACCGTGTCACGCCGACGGGCACCTACGACGACTTCGCCGACGTCGACCTGGCCGTGGAGGCGGTCGCCGAGGACCTGGAGATCAAGCAGCAGCTCTTCGCCGCGCTGGACAAGGTCTGCAAGCCGGGCGCCATCCTGGCCACCACGACCTCGTCGCTGCCGGTCGTCGCCTGCGCCCGCGCCACCTCGCGTCCGCAGGACGTGATCGGCATGCACTTCTTCAACCCGGCGCCGGCCATGAAGCTGGTCGAGGTCGTCCGCACCGTGCTGACGGCCGACGACGTGCACGCGACGGTCCGCGAGGTCTGCGGCCGGATCAGGAAGCACGCGGTCGACTGCGGGGACCGGGCGGGCTTCATCGTGAACGCGCTGCTGTTCCCGTACCTGAACAACGCGATCAAGATGGTCGAGGAGCACTACGCGTCCCTCGACGACATCGACGCGGCGATGCGGCTGGGCGGCGGGTACCCGATGGGTCCCTTCGAACTGCTGGACGTCGTCGGGCTGGATGTCTCGCTCGCCATCGAGAAGGTCCTGCACCGCGAGTTCCGCGACCCGGGGCTCGCCCCGGCGCCGCTGCTGGAGCACCTGGTGGCCGCGGGCTGCCTCGGCCGCAAGACCGGCCGTGGCTTCCGCGAATATGCCAAGCGCTGAGGGTCCCGGCGACTGGTTCCGGTCCGGCTCCGAGTGGGGTGGCCTGCTCGGCCCGGACCGGTTCCACGAACCAGGCCATGCGCAGCGAGCTGCGCACATGCAGTACGTTCAGGGCATGCCCCAGCCCGCCAAGTCCTCACGTACACCAGCTACGGCCGACGCGCCGGAGAGCGCCGCAGGCTCTCGCGCCGCCGCCCAGCGGCTCAAGATGCGCCGGGAACTGGCGGCCGCCGCGATGGAGCTGTTCGCGACCAAGGGGTACGAGGCGACCACCGTCGACGAGATCGCGGCCCAGGCCGGGGTCGCCCGGCGCACGTTCTTCCGCCACTTCCGCTCCAAGGAAGAGGCGATCTTCCCCGACCACGACGACACCCTGATCCGCGCCGAGGCGGTGCTCAACGCCGCGCCCGCGCACGAGCATCCGCTCGACACGGTGTGCCGCGGCATCAAGGAAGTCATGAAGATGTACGCGGCCCGGCCGGAGATCTCGGTCGCCCGCTACAAGCTGACGCGTGAGGTGCCCACGCTGCGCGAGGCGGAGATCGCGTCGGTGGCCCGTTACGAGCGACTGTTCACCCGCTACCTCCTCGGCCACTTCGACGAGCGCGCGCACGCCGACGACGCCAACGACGACCCGCTGCTGGCGGAGGTCGCCGCGTCCGCCGTGGTGACGGCCCACAATCACGTCCTGCGGCGCTGGCTGCGGGCCGGCGGTCAGGGGGACGTGGAAACGCAGCTCGACCACGCCTTCGCGATCGTGCGCAAGACCTTCGGCACGGGCATCGGGGCCGGGCGCTCCACGGACGCGCAGCCGGCCGCGGCCACGGCCTCGACGCAGGGCGAGGTGCTGGTGACCGTCGCCCGTACCGACGCACCGCTGGACGAGGTCATGAGGACCATCGAGCAGGCCCTCAAGGAGCGCTGAACAGCTCGCACCACCTGTGATGACGGCCACCCCACGGGGTGGCCGTTTTGGCATGTCAGGGGCCGTTTTGACATGCCCCACGGAGGCCATTCGATCGATCATCGCTCATTTGTTACGTAAAGATTTCATCTGAGAGCAAGTTCTGGCACTCAGTGCCTTGCGGGGTGACACGCGGTGTCATACGTTGAAGAGGTCCGGGCGACGTCCCAGCAAGCTCACCGCCTGCTCGCCCGGACGCCTGCGTCACAGGCAACCTCCCGCGCCACCAGCGCTGCCGAACAGCACCACCGCCGAACCGACGGCACACCCTCAACCCTCAGCAGCACCGACGTAACCCTCAGCGCCCCTCCCTCAGGGCGCACACCGCCGGAGGCAACACCGTGACCATGAAGGACATCCTGGCCGCGATCCAGTCGCCCGACTCCGTGTCGAAGGACTTCGCCGCCCTCCCGATCCCCGAGTCGTACCGCGCGATCACCGTGCACAAGGACGAGACGGAGATGTTCGCGGGCCTCACCACCCGCGACAAGGACCCCCGCAAGTCGATCCACCTGGACGAGGTCCCGGTCCCCGAGCTCGGCCCGGGCGAGGCCCTGGTGGCCGTGATGGCCTCCTCGGTCAACTACAACTCGGTGTGGACCTCGATCTTCGAGCCGCTGTCCACCTTCGGGTTCCTGGAGCGCTACGGCCGCACCAACGAGCTGGCCAAGCGCCACGACCTGCCGTACCACATCATCGGCTCCGACCTCGCGGGCGTCGTCCTGCGCACCGGCCCGGGCGTCAACGCCTGGCAGCCCGGTGACGAGGTCGTCGCGCATTGCCTCTCCGTCGAGCTGGAGTCGTCCGACGGCCACAACGACACGATGCTCGACCCCGAGCAGCGCATCTGGGGCTTCGAGACCAACTTCGGCGGCCTCGCCGAGATCGCCCTGGTCAAGTCGAACCAGCTGATGCCCAAGCCCGACCACCTGAGCTGGGAGGAGGCCGCCGCTCCGGGCCTGGTGAACTCCACCGCCTACCGGCAGCTGGTCTCCCGCAACGGCGCCGGCATGAAGCAGGGCGACAACGTCCTCATCTGGGGCGCGTCCGGCGGACTCGGCTCCTACGCCACCCAGTTCGCGCTGGCCGGCGGCGCCAACCCGATCTGTGTCGTCTCCAGCGAGCAGAAGGCCGACATCTGCCGGGCGATGGGCGCGGACGCGATCATCGACCGCAACGCCGAGGGCTACAAGTTCTGGAAGGACGAGAACACCCAGGACCCCAAGGAGTGGAAGCGCTTCGGCAAGCGCATCCGCGAGCTCACCGGCGGCGAGGACATCGACATCGTCTTCGAGCACCCCGGCCGTGAGACCTTCGGCGCGAGCGTGTTCGTCACCCGCAAGGGCGGCACCATCACCACCTGCGCCTCCACCTCGGGCTACATGCACGAGTACGACAACCGCTACCTGTGGATGTCGCTGAAGCGGATCATCGGCTCGCACTTCGCCAACTACCGCGAGGCCTGGGAGGCCAACCGGCTCATCGCGAAGGGCAAGATCCACCCGACGCTCTCCAAGGTCTACTCCCTGGAGGACACCGGCCAGGCCGCCTACGACGTGCACCGCAACCTCCACCAGGGCAAGGTCGGCGTCCTCGCGCTGTCCCCCGAGGAGGGCCTGGGCGTGCGCGACCAGGAGAAGCGCGCCAAGCACATCGACGCCATCAACCGCTTCCGGAACATCTGAGGTCGTCCATGAGTGAGCGTCAGAAGGACCGGCCGTGGCTCATGCGCACGTACGCCGGTCACTCCACGGCCGAGGCGTCCAACGAGCTGTACCGACGCAACCTCGCCAAGGGGCAGACAGGTCTGTCGGTGGCGTTCGACCTGCCGACGCAGACCGGCTACGACTCCGACCACATCCTCGCCCGCGGCGAGGTCGGCCGGGTCGGTGTGCCGATCGCGCACCTCGGTGACATGCGCCGGCTGTTCCAGGACATCCCCCTGGAGCAGATGAACACCTCGATGACCATCAACGCCACGGCCATGTGGCTGCTGGCGCTCTACCAGGTCGTCGCCGAGGAGCAGGGTGCGGACATCACCAAGCTCCAGGGCACGACCCAGAACGACATCGTCAAGGAGTACCTGTCCCGGGGCACGCATGTGTTCCCGCCGGGGCCGAGCCTCCGTCTGACGACGGACATGATCGCGTACACGGTCTCCCACATCCCGAAGTGGAACCCGATCAACATCTGCAGCTACCACCTGCAGGAGGCGGGCGCCACGCCGGTGCAGGAGATCGCGTACGCGATGTCCACCGCGATCGCCGTGCTCGACGCCGTGCGCGACTCCGGCCAGGTGCCGCAGGAGCGCATGGGCGACGTCGTCGGCCGTATCTCGTTCTTCGTGAACGCGGGCGTCCGCTTCGTCGAGGAGATGTGCAAGATGCGCGCCTTCGGCCGCATCTGGGACAAGGTCACCCGCGAGCGGTACGGCATCGACAACCCCAAGCACCGCCGCTTCCGCTACGGCGTCCAGGTCAACTCCCTGGGCCTGACGGAGGCGCAGCCGGAGAACAACGTCCAGCGGATCGTGCTCGAGATGCTGGCCGTCACCCTCTCCAAGGACGCACGCGCGCGTGCCGTGCAGCTGCCCGCCTGGAACGAGGCGCTGGGCCTGCCCCGCCCCTGGGACCAGCAGTGGTCGCTGCGCATCCAGCAGGTGCTGGCCTACGAGAGCGATCTGCTGGAGTACGAGGACATCTTCGAGGGCTCGAAGGTGATCGAGGCGAAGGTGGAGGAGCTGGTCGAGTCCGCCCTCGCGGAGATCGACCGCATCCAGGAGATGGGCGGCGCCATGGCGGCCGTCGAGTCCGGCTACCTCAAGTCGCAGCTCGTCTCCTCGCACGCCGAGCGCCGGGGCCGGATCGAGTCCGGCCAGGAGAAGATCATCGGTGTCAACGCCTTCGAGGGCACCGAGCCGAACCCGCTGACCGCCGATCTGGACACCGCGATCCAGACGGTCGACCCGGCGGTCGAGGCCCGGGTGATCGCGGGCCTGCAGAACTGGCGCGACAACCGCTACCAGCCGCCCTTCAACCACCCGCGCCCCTGCAAGGCGCTGGAGCGGCTGAAGGACGCCGCCCGGGGCACCGAGAACCTCATGGAGGCCACCCTGGAGTGCGCCCGCGCCGGGGCGACGACCGGTGAGTGGGCCGGGGCCCTGCGCGAGGTGTTCGGCGAGTTCCGCGCCCCGACGGGCGTCTCGTCGGCGCCCGTGGCCGTCCCCGTCGAGGAGGGCAGCGCGCTGGCCGTGGTCCGCCGCAAGGTGGATCTGACGGCCAAGGACCTGGACGTCGGCAAGCTGCGCTTCCTGGTCGGCAAGCCGGGCCTGGACGGGCACTCCAACGGCGCGGAGCAGATCGCCGTGCGCGCGCGTGACGCCGGCTTCGAGGTGGTCTACCAGGGCATCCGGCTGACGCCCGAGCAGATCGTGGACGCGGCCCTCGCCGAGGACGTGCACGCGGTCGGCCTGTCCATCCTGTCCGGCTCGCACGCCCAACTGGTCCCGGACGTGCTCGAACGGCTGCGTGTGGCCGGTGCCACAGATATACCCGTGATCGCCGGTGGCATCATCCCGAATGGTGACGCCGAGCAGCTCAGGCAAGCCGGAGTGGCCGCCGTCTTCACCCCGAAGGACTTCGACATCACCGGAATCATCGGCCGCATCGTCGACGAGATCCGGAAAGCGAACAAGCTCGACCCCCTGGAGGTCCCCGCATGACCACGGTCAACCGCCTTCGCCCCCGGCGTTCCTGCCTGGCGGTACCGGGCTCGAACCCCCGGTTCCTGGAGAAGGCCCAGGGCCTCCCGGCGGACCAGGTCTTCCTCGACCTGGAGGACGCGTGCGCCCCGCTCGCCAAGCCCGAGGCGCGGCACACCATCGTCAAGTTCCTCAACGAGGGCGACTGGACGGGCAAGACGCGCGTCGTGCGGGTCAACGACTGGACGACCGAGTGGACGTACCGGGACGTCGTCACGGTCGTCGAGGGCGCCGGCCAGAACCTCGACTGCATCATGCTGCCGAAGGTGCAGACGGCCCAGCAGGTCGTCGCCCTGGACCTGCTGCTGACGCAGATCGAGAAGACGATGGGCTTCGAGGTCGGCAAGATCGGCATCGAGGCGCAGATCGAGAACGCGCAGGGCCTGAACAACGTCAACGAGATCGCGACGGCCTCCCCGCGCGTCGAGACCATCATCTTCGGCCCGGCCGACTTCATGGCCTCCATCAACATGAAGTCGCTGGTCGTGGGCGAGCAGCCGCCCGGCTACCCGGCGGACGCCTACCACTACATCCTGATGAAGATCCTGATGGCGGCCCGCGCCAACAACCTCCAGGCGATCGACGGCCCGTACCTGCAGATCCGCAACATCGACGGCTACCGCGAGGTCGCCCAGCGCGCCGCCGCCCTCGGCTTCGACGGCAAGTGGGTGCTGCACCCGGGCCAGGTCGAGGCGTCCAACGAGATCTTCTCGCCGTCACAGGAGGACTACGACCACGCCGAGCTGATCCTGGACGCGTACGACTACTACACGTCCGAGGCCGGGGGCAAGAAGGGCTCCGCGATGCTCGGCGACGAGATGATCGACGAGGCCAGCCGCAAGATGGCCCTGGTCGTCTCCGGCAAGGGACGCGCCGCCGGCATGCGGCGCACCAGCAAGTTCGAGATCCCGGAGGCGTGACGGCGATGCAGTTCGGACGCACCTACGAGGAGTTCGAGGTCGGGGCGACGTACAAGCACTGGCCGGGAAAGACGGTCACGGAGTACGACGACCACCTGTTCTGTCTCCTCACCATGAACCACCACCCGCTCCACATGGACGTCAACTACGCCGAGAAGACGACGGACTTCGGCAAGAACGTGGTGGTCGGGAACTACATCTACTCCCTCCTGCTCGGCATGTCCGTCCCGGACATCTCCGGCAAGGCCATCGCCAACCTGGAGATCGAGTCGCTCAAGCACGTGGCGCCGACCTTCCACGGTGACACGCTCTACGGCCAGACGACCGTGCTCGACAAGTGGCCGTCGAAGTCGAAGAACGACCGCGGGATCGTCTACGTCGAGACCAAGGGCTACAAGCAGGACGGCACGCTGGTCTGCGTGTTCCGCCGCAAGGTCATGGTGCCGACCGAGACCTACATCAAGGAGCGCGGCGGCGAGCAGCCCGGCCGCCCGGAGCTCAAGGAGCAGGAGAAGTAGCCATGGCGCGACTCGCCCAGACCGCCGGTCTGACGGACATCCAGCAGGAGATCCTGTCCACCGTCCGGGACTTCGTGGACAAGGAGATCATCCCGGTCGCCACGGAGCTGGAGCACCGCGACGAGTACCCCCAACAGATCGTCGACGGGCTGAAGGAGTTGGGCCTGTTCGGCCTGATGATTCCCGAGGAGTACGGGGGTCTGGGCGAGTCTCTCCTGACGTACGCGCTGTGCGTAGAGGAGATCGCCCGCGGGTGGATGTCGGTGTCCGGCATCATCAACACCCACTTCATCGTGGCGTACATGCTCAAGCAGCACGGGACGCAGGAACAGAAGGACCATTTCCTGCCGAGGATGGCCGCGGGCGACATCCGCGGCGCGTTCTCGATGTCGGAGCCGGCCCTCGGCTCGGACGTCTCGGCGATCACGTCGAAGGCGGTGCGGGACGGCGAGGAGTACGTCCTGAACGGCCAGAAGATGTGGCTGACGAACGGCGGAACGTCGTCGCTGGTGGCCGTTCTGGTCCGAAGTGACGAAGGTCACCCCGAGGGCACCGCGCCCCACAAGTCGATGACGACCTTCCTCGTCGAGAAGGAGCCCGGCTTCGGCGAGGTCCGCCCCGGTCTCACCATCCCGGGGAAGATCGACAAGATGGGTTACAAGGGTGTCGACACCACCGAACTCATCATGGATGGCCTGCGGATTCCTGCGGATCGTGTGCTCGGCGGGGTCACCGGCCGTGGTTTCTACCAGATGATGGACGGCGTCGAGGTCGGGCGCGTCAACGTGGCGGCACGTGGCTGCGGCGTCGCTCAGCGTGCGTTCGAACTGGGCGTCCGGTACGCGCAGCAGCGTCACACCTTCGGAAAGGCGATCGCCCAGCACCAGGCGATCCAGTTCAAGCTGGCCGAGATGGCTACCAAGGTCGAGGCCGCGCATGCGATGATGGTGAATGCAGCTCGCAAAAAGGACTCCGGTGAGCGAAACGACCTCGAGGCTGGGATGGCGAAGTACCTCGCCTCCGAGTACTGCAAGGAGGTCGTCGAGGACGCCTTCCGGATCCACGGCGGCTACGGCTTCTCCAAGGAGTACGAGATCGAGCGCCTCTACCGCGAGGCTCCGATGCTGCTCATCGGTGAAGGTACCGCCGAGATCCAGAAAATGATCATCGGTCGGCGACTGCTCGAAGAGTATCGATTCCAGGGCTAGATGTCCGGATACGGGGTGTTTTCTTGGAGAAGAAGATCACACCCCGTCAGCACTCTTCAGCCGCCGACTCGGCTGCCTGGCTTACCCAGTTACGGTCCCGAGCCGCTACGATCGCCGGAAAGCCGCCGTCCCCCGTCAGAGTGCGGCCTCATCCGCTACGAAGGTCATCCATGCCCCACAGCCAAACCTCTGCACCACGCGACAGCCGGGCCGGCGTACGCCTCGCGCGCGGAGCATCGCCGTGGCTTCTTCCGACCGTCGCCACCGCAGCCCTCAGCCTGGCCCGTGCCCGGCGCTCCGGCGCCGCCAAGGCCGTCGCCGTTCCCGCCACCGCGCTCGCGGCGGGGATGCTGTGGTTCTTCCGCGACCCCGAGCGCGAGATCACGCAGGGCCGGGTCATCTCGCCCGCCGACGGTGTGGTGCAGAGCATCATGCCGTGGAAGGACGGCCGCACCCGCGTCGCGATCTTCATGAGCCCGCTCAACGTGCACGTCAACCGCGCGCCGCTGGCCGGCACGGTGACGTCGGTCGAGCACATCCCCGGTGGCTTCGTTCCCGCCTTCAACAAGGAGAGCGAGAACAACGAGCGGGTCGTGTGGCACTTCGACACCGAGCTCGGCGACATCGAGATGATCCAGATCGCCGGCGCGGTCGCCCGTCGCATCGTTCCCTACGTGCCCCAGGGCACCAAGGTCGAGCAGGGCGAGCGGATCGGCCTGATCCGTTTCGGTTCGCGTGTGGACATCTACCTGCCCGAGGGCGTGGAGGTAGACGTCGAGGTCGGTCAGAAGACCGTGGCTGGGGTGACTCGCATTGACCGTGATTGATCCTGATACCAAGGTCGGCTGGGTCCCGGAGGCCGACGAGGTGGACGAAGAAGAGGAGATGCCTCTCTCTCTTCGCCTCTCGATAGCGGACACCCTCACGCTCGGCAACGCCACGTGCGGCTTCATGGCGGTGTACTTCACCACCACCGGCATCCTGATCCCGCACCTCACGGGCGACGACGCGGGCATGGCCCGCAACAGCGCGGCCACGGCCGTGATACTGATGCTGTGCGCGGCGGTCTTCGACCTGTTCGACGGCCTCGTCGCCCGCAAGCTGCGGTCGTCGCCGATGGGCGCGGAGCTGGACAATCTCTCCGATCTGATCAGCTTCGGTTTGGCGCCCGCGTACTTCGTGCTCGTGTACGGCATGGTCGCGCGGGACGCGCATGAGCGGGTCGCGGCGGTGGGCGCGATCGTGGTGCTGCTGGCGGTGGTGCTGCGGCTTGCGCGGTTCTCGTGCGTCACCGTGAAGGACGGGACGTTCCAGGGCATGCCGTCGCCGTTCGGTGCCCTGACGGTCGTGTCGATCGTGCTGCTGGAGCTGCCCTTCGTGGCGACGCTGCTGGCGATCCTGGGTACGGCGTGGCTCATGGTGAGCCGGGTCGAGTACCCGAAGCCGCGGGGGCGGCTCGCCGTGGCGATGCTGTCGTGGATCGTGCTGAGCATGGGGCTGCTGGCGGCGTGGGCGTTCGACGCGCCGAGCGGACAGCTGCTGCTGCAGACGGGGTGCGCGCTTCAGCTGGTCATGGGTGCGGTGATTCCGCTGTTCGCGACGGCCCGGCGGGTGAACAACTTCCGCGGCAGCCGGCGCGAGGCGCGGGCGGCGCAGCTTCCGTAGCGTCTGACTCTTGTGAAGGGCCCCGGACCGGGATTCGGTCCGGGGCCCTTCGCCGTTTCAGCTCAGGAAGTCCCTGGCGATGCGTTCTGCCACGCGTTCCAGGATCGGGCCCGCCTCGGCGATGCACTTCGCCACGTCCGGCTCGGCGTCCGTCAGGGGGTAGGCGCGGCGGAAGCCGGAGCGGCCCAGGACCTCCGGGGGGAGGGCGAGGCGGCCGCAGACCGCCACGACGTCCTTGCCGGCGGCGCGGGCCGCCGCGGCGACGCCTGCCGGGGCCTTGCCGTGCAGGGTCTGTTCGTCGAGGGAGCCCTCGCCGGTGATCACCAGATCGGCACGGTCCAGCGCGGGTGCGAAGCCCAGGACGTCGAGCATCACCTCGATGCCGGGGCGGAAGCGGGCGCCCAGCAGCAGGGCGCCGTAGCCGATGCCGCCGGCCGCGCCCGCGCCGGGCGAGGCGGCGTACTCCGCGGCCTTCGGACCGACCGGCCCCTCCAGCACCTTCGCGAAGTGCGCGAGGGCGGTGTCCAGGGCGGCCACGTCGTCCGGGGAGGCGCCCTTCTGCGGGCCGTAGACCGCGGGCGCGCCCTTCGGGCCGGTCAGCGGGTTGTCGACATCGCTGGCGAGGACCAGTTCGATCTCGGTGAGGCGCGGGTCGAGGCCCGACAGATCGGCGGTGGCCAGATCGGCGAGGCCGCCGCCGCCCGGCGGTACCGGCTCGCCGTCGGCGTCCAGGAACCGGGCGCCCAGGGCGGACAGCATTCCGGCGCCACCGTCGGTGGTGGCGCTGCCGCCGACCCCGAAGACGATGCGGCGGGCACCGGCGTCCAGGGCGGCCCGCAGCAGTTCGCCGGAGCCGTACGTGGAGGCCGTGAGCGGGGCGAAGACGCCGGCGGGCAGCCGCTGGAGTCCGCTCGCCTCGGCCATCTCCACGACCGCGGTGTCCTCGCGCAGCGCGAACGCCGCCGTCACCTCACCCCCGAGGGGGCCGGCGACCCGTACCTCCCGGCGCTCGAACCCGGCCGCGACCGCCGCGGCCACGGTGCCGTCGCCGCCGTCGGCCACGGGCAGCGCCTCGACCTCGAGGTGCGGCACGGCCCGGCGCAGCCCGGCCGTCACCCGCTCGGCGACCTCCACGGCCGTCAGCGACCCCTTGAACTTGTCCGCGGCGACGAGCACCCGCTGCGTCGATCGGGTACCGCTCACTGCAGCGTCCGCCACTTGCACTCCCCTTGCTCTCCGGGCCCTCACGCACGTCAGGGCCAGTCGCGCCGCTGTGACCTTAACCGGAGGACGCCCCGGCCGTCAGCATCTGCCCGACTCCTGGACCGGCGGCCCCGCGGCCTCGGGCGACCCCGCGGAAACGGGTAGACCGTAACCATGACCCTCGTCGACACCGAAGCAGCGCTCGCCGACCGCATCCACGGCGGCTGGCTGGGCCGCATCGCGGGAAACATGCTCGGCAAACCGGTCGAACAGGGCGAGGTCTGGACACGGGACCGCATCGATCGCTACCTCCGGCAGGCCGCCGCCCTTCCCCTGACCGACTATCTGCCCGAGCCCATCGGCGACGACGAGACCGCGCTGCGGCCCGAGTGGCGCCAGTGTGTGCGCGGCCGGATCCACGGAAGCTGCCGTGACGACGACGTCGACTACGCGATCCTCGGCCTCGACCTGCTGGAGACCCACGGCTTCGGCTTCAGCACCGAGCAGGTCGGCGACCTGTGGCTGCTGCGGCTGCCGTATCTCCAGACGTTCACCGCCGAACGGGCCGCGTACCGCAATCTGGCCGACGGGCTCAAGCCGCCGCTGACGGCGACGTACGACAATCCGTACCAGGAGTGGATCGGGGCGCTGATCAGGGCCGACATCTACGGCTGGACCAGCCCGGGCCTGCCGCGGCGGGCCGCCTCGCTGGCCCGGCGGGACGCGGTGCTGTCGCACACCGGCAACGGGGTCTACGGGGCGATGTGGGCGGCGGCGCTGATCTCGGCGGCGTTCACGGAACCCACCGTGCGCGGCGCCGTCGACCAGGCCCTGACCGTGATCCCGGCGAGCAGCCGGCTGGCCCGCACGGTGCGCCGGGTGGTATCCCTGCACGACACCCGGATGTCCTGGGAGGACACGCTGACCACGGTCGCCGAGGAGACCGCCGGGATGGGCTGGATCCACACCGTTCCCAATGCCGCCGTCCTCACCGCCGGGCTGCTCTACGGCGACGGCGACTTCACGCGCACCATCACCCTGACCGTCCGCGGCGGTCTGGACACCGACTCCAACGGCGCGACCGCGGGTTCGGTGGCGGGCGTGTTCGGCGGGGCGGCCGCCATCCCCGAGCACTGGAAGGCTCCGCTGGAGGACACGGTCCGCAGTGCGGTGTTCGGCTTCGACGGGGTGCGGATCAGCGAGCTGGCGGAGCGGACGCTACGGCTGGCGGAGTCGGCGGCCTGAGCGCGGGGAACCGGCCATTCCCGGGCGGGTGCGGAGCCGGGACCCTTCTTCCGCTTCGGGAAACGGGGCTCGTGGGGTCGGTATCGGCCACGGCTTTCGGGTGCTGCCGACCGTTCCGCTTGAAAGTGCTTCCCTTCGACTGATTCCGGCCACTTGCTCATCGCCCGATGATGTCGATCAAACCCGACCGTAAAGTGATCTGTCCGTCGGCCCAGTCGATCATTTCCAGTCACCTCACCCCGTCCGCGTCCTTACGCCTCGCGCCTGACAGAAAGCGTCTGCTTGTCATGTCTCGTCTCAGAGCTGCCCTGCGTGCCACCGCCTCCGCGGCCGTCCTGACCGGCGCGGTGCTCACCGCGCCGCAGGCCGTCGCCGTCGAACAGCCCTCGGTAGCGCTCTCGGCGCAGGCCGACGCCGGGACCGTGGCTCTCGCACAGGCCGACCCGGCGGCCGCCGCGGCCGCGGCCAACGTCTGCGGCACCGGCTACACGCTGCGGAAGGGCGTTCCGCTGCCCCTCGGCACCGAACCCTCCCAGCGCCTGGCGACCCTGTTCTCCTACGAGAACGGCGGCAAGGGCTGCGTCATCCTGGACAACAACGTCGGCAAGGCGCAGTACATGTACGTCCAGGTCTGCAAGGTGGGCGGCACGGCCTGCGACAAGGACTCGGGCAGCTTCAGCGAGTACGCGGGCCCGGTGCGCGTCTCCAGCTTCGCCTGCGCCCCGGTGACCGCCAAGATGGGCTCGACCTCCGGCAGCCTCTACATCGACTACAAGTCCGAGTACGTCTTCCCCTGCGGCTGAGCCGGCGTCCGGTGGCTACCCTGCCCCCATGACCACCTCTGCTGACTTCGCCGCCTACATCGCGTCCCTGCCTCGCGTCCTGGCCGGCGCCGCCGCGCTGTTCCGGGACGGCGAGGGCCGGGTCCTGCTCGTCGAGCCCAACTACCGGGAGGGCTGGACGCTGCCCGGCGGCACGATCGAGTCCGACGACGGCGAGACCCCGCGGCAGGGCGCGCGGCGCGAGACGGCCGAGGAGATCGGCCTGGACCGTGAACTCGGCCGGCTGCTGGCGGTGGACTGGGTGCACGGCCCGGGGCGTCCGCCGCTGGTGGCGTATCTGTACGACGGCGGGGTGCTCGGCGAGGACGCCTTCAAGGCGATCCGCCTCCAGGAGGAGGAGCTGCTGTCCTGGCGGCTCGTACCCCGCGAGGAACTGACCGACTACCTCCCGGGCGCCCTCGGCCGCCGTGTCCTCACCGCCCTGGACGTCCTGGCGGACGGCTCGGGCACGGCGGAGCTGGAGAACGGCCACCGGGTCGGCTGACCGGGCTCGGCGCGTCCCTCGGATATCCGTTCGCCCCGAACGGCCCGGCGTCCTACCCTCGGCTCATGGCCAAGCCCCTCGTCGCGCTCCTCACCGGGGCCGGTATCAGCACCGACTCCGGGATCCCGGACTACCGCGGGCCGAACGGGCTGTGGCGGCGGGACCCGGAGGCCGAGAAGCTCGTGACGTACGAGTACTACATGGGCGACCCGGAGATCCGGCGGCGGTCGTGGCAGATGCGGCGCAAGAACCGCACGCTGCAGGCCGAGCCCAACGCCGCCCATCGGGCCATCGCCGACCTGGAGGGGTCGGGGGTACCGGTGCGGGTGATCACGCAGAACGTGGACGGGCTGCACCAGCTCGCCGGGATGCCCGCCCGCAAGGTCCTCGAACTGCACGGCACGGCACGGAGTTTCGTCTGCACCGGCTGCCACGCCCGCGGCCCGATGCGGGACGCCCTCGCCCGGGTCGAGGCCGGTGAGGACGATCCGCCGTGTCTGGAGTGCGGCGGTGTCCTGAAGTCCGCGACGGTGATGTTCGGCGAGCGGCTCGACCCCGTCGTCCTCGGCGAGGCGGCCGCCATCAGCAAGGCCTGCGAGGTCTTCGTCGCCGTCGGCACGAGCCTGAAGGTCCAGCCCGCCGCCGGCCTCGCGGGTGTCGCCGCCGACCACGGCGCCCGTCTGATCATCGTCAACGCCGAGCCGACACCGTACGACGAGCGCGCCGACGAGCTCGTACGGGAACCCATCGGAACGGCCCTGCCCGAACTGCTGCGGAGCCTCGGCGACGCCGCCTAGAACAGCGCGGCCCCGCTCTCGAACTCCAGCAGCCTGCGCTTGCGGTCCAGGCCGCCGCCGTAGCCCGTGAGGCTGCCGTTGGCGCCGACGACGCGGTGGCAGGGGACGATGATGCCGACGGGGTTGCGGCCGTTGGCGAGGCCGACCGCGCGGGAGGCGGTGGGGGTGCCGAGGGTGGCGGCGAGTTGGCCGTAGGTGCGGGTCTCGCCGTAGGGGATGCGGCTCAGTTGCTCCCAGACGGTGCGCTGGAACGGGGTGCCCGTCAGGCGGAGTTCGACGGTGAACTCCTTGAGGTCGCCCGCGAAGTACGCCTCGAGTTGTTCCTCCGCCTCCGCGAACAGGGTGTCGTCGCGCGGGCCGAAGGTCTCCTCCGGCGGGCGGTGGCGCTGGTCGGTCATGTAGAGGCCGCACAGCACTCCGTCGTCGGCGACGAGGGTGAGGGGGCCGTAGGGACTGTCGGTCACGGTGTGGTGCTTCATCGAACATCCTTATACCGGAAGGAAGTTGATCGGGTGGCTGTCCGTCGCCCAGAGGTACTGGACGGCGTAGGCCCGCCACGGGCGCCAGGCCGCAGCCCGTGCGGTGAGCGCGGCGGGCGTGGAGGGCAGGCCGAGTTCGCGGGCGGCGCGGCGGATGCCGAGGTCGGTGGGGAGGAAGGCGTCCGGGTCGCCGAGGGCGCGCATGGCGATGACGTCGGCCGTCCAGGGGCCCAAGCCGGGCAGGGCGAGGAGCTGGGCGCGGCTGCGCGGCCAGTCGCTCTCCACTCCCAGGTGGAGTTCGCCGTCGGCGAGCTGGCGGACCAGGGTGGTGAAGGTGGTGCGGCGGCTGCGCGGCATCGCCAGTGACTCGGGGTCCAGGGCCGCGAGGGCCTCGGGGGCCGGGAAGAGGTGGGTGAGGCCGCCCTCGGGGTCGTCGACCGGTTCGCCGTGCGCGGTGACCAGGCGGGCCGCGTGGGTGCGGGCGGCGGCGGTGGAGACCTGCTGGCCGAGCACGGCCCGGACGGCGAACTCGGCCTCGTCCACCGTGCGCGGGACACGCCGGCCGGGTGCCTTGTCGACCAGCGGCGCGAGGACCGGGTCGGTGCGCAGCTGGTCGTCGATCGCGACCGGGTCGGCGTCCAGGTCGAGCAGGCGGCGGCAGCGGCTGATGGCGACGGTCAGATCGCGCAGGTCACTGAGGGTGAGGCGGCAGGCGATGTGGTCGGGGGTGGGGGTGAGGGCGACGATGCCGTGGCCGTACGGGAGGCGCAGGGTGCGGCGGTAGGAGCCGTCGCGCCACTCCTCCACCCCGGGTACGGCCGTCGCGGCGAGGTGGCCGAAGAGGTTGTCGGGGTTGAGCGGGGTCCGGAACGGCAACCGCAGGGCGAGCGCGCCGGGCGTGCTCGCGCCCTGCCGCTTCGGGGCGCGGGTGCGCAGCTCGGACGGGGACAGGGCGAAGACCTCGCGGACGGTGTCGTTGAAGGTGCGGATCGAGGCGAAGCCGGCGGCGAAGGCGAGCTGTGCCATCGGCAGGCTCGTCGTCTCGATGAGCAGCCGGGCCGTCTGGGCACGCTGGGCCCGGGCGAGCGCGAGAGGTCCCGCGCCCAGTTCGGCGAGCAGCTGGCGCTCGACCTGCCGGGTGCTGTAGCCGAGCCGGCCGGCGAGGCCCGGCACGCCCTCGCGGTCCACGACGCCGTCGGCGATCAGCCGCATGGCGCGGGCCACCAGGTCGGCGCGCTGGTTCCACTCCGGGGAGCCGGGGCTGGTGTCGGGCCGGCAGCGCTTGCAGGCCCGGAACCCGGCCTGCTGACAGGCCGCCGCGCTCGGATGGAAGACCATGTTCTCCGGCTTGGGCGGCACGACCGGGCAGCTCGGACGGCAGTAGATGCCGGTCGTCAGGACGGCCGTGAAGAACCAGCCGTCGAAGCGCGCGTCCTTGGACCGGACGGCGCGCAGGCAGCGCTCGGTGTCGGTGTGCATCCCCATCTGCATACGTCCAGCATCGGTCACCACGAGCGGGCGGGTCTGGCGAGAATCCGACATCGACCTGCCTGGACCGGGACAGATGAAGATTCATTCATGTGTTCGTGTGTGCCCGGTACGATGACGTCATGGGTCATGGAGCCGTCACCACCGCGCAGGACGCCGGCGAGCGGGTACGCCTGGACGCGGACAACGTCGCGAAGGTGGCCACCACGCTCCAGGCCCTGTCCACGCCCTCCCGGCTGCTGATCCTCGCGCGGCTGCGGGAAGGCCCGCTGCCCGCCACCGAGTTGGCGGCGGAGGTCGGCATGGAGCAGTCGGCCTGCTCGCACCAGCTGCGGCTGCTGCGCAATCTGGGCCTGGTGGTGGGCGAGCGACAGGGCCGTTCGGTGGTGTACGCGCTGCACGATCACCATGTCGCCGAGCTGCTCGACCAGGCCGTGTACCACGTGGAGCATCTGCGGCTGGGGATCAGCGACACCGCCGACTGAGGCGGCGCCGCTGTCCCTCCGTTCGTGCTATTCGGCCGCCGTAGGACGGCGTGCGGCCTCCATCGCCTCGCTCACGCGCGTCAGCGGACGCAGCCGGTAGGTGAACGCGTAGTCGCGGCCCGCGAGCAGCTTGAACTCGTCGTGGGTGTGCGCGCCCCAGCTGTTGTCACCGCCCACGCCCATCTGGCGGTGGTTGATCCGCAGGACCACCGCGTCCCTCGGGGTGAGCTGGTAGTCGTGGCGGGCGCCGACCGACAGGTCCTCCGGGGTGAAGCGTGAGGCGTTGACCTCGAGCAGCGGCTCGGCGGAGACGAGCAGTCCGCGTCCGGAGCCGTCCGTCAGCGCGGCCCAGCGGACGTCGGTCTTGTTGCCGTTCTCCTGGGGGCGCAGATAGGACGTCCACTGCCCGGAGACGGTGCCGGAGTACAGGCCCACATCGGTGCTGTTGTTGCGGTCCCACATGTTCTCCTCGGGGCCGCGGCCGTAGTAGTGCAGCCGGTCGAGGCGGCGCGGCAGGAACAGCAGGGTGCCGACCTCGGGGATGTACGGCAGGTTCGCCGCGCCCGGGTGCAGGGTGTTGTCGACCTTGATCTCGCCGTTGCCGAAGACCGTGTAGGTGGTGGAGTACGTGGACTCGGTGCCGGTGGGCAGCGTGCCGGTGACCGTGACCTCGACGGCCCGGTCGCCCAGGGGCCGCACCCGTACGTCCGTCACCTTTCGCTTCGCTCCGGCGTCGCGCCAGGTCTGGTTGCGGGTGTGATGGCCGTTGCCCCGGTCGTTGTCGGTGGGCGCCCGCCAGAAGTTCGGGACGGGGCCGGAGGTGATGAGGCGCGTGCCGGCGGCCTCGTACGACGTGATGGTGCCGGTGCTCTTGTCGAACGTGACCGAGAAGTTCTTGCCCTTGACCGAGAGGGTCTTGTCCCCGTCCGTGTGGCCCAGGGTGGGCACGCTGCCGAACGGCGCCGGTTTCACCGCGGGGCTGCCCGCGTCGAGGGCCAGTTGCTGCTTGGCCACCTCGAAGCCTGCTTTGGCCCACTTGGCGGGCTCCTTGGTGGTGAAGGAGAGCTGGAGGAAGTACTCCGTGCCCGGTTCGGGCTTGGCGGGCAGCCGCACCGGCACCTTGATGTCCTTGCTGGTCAGCGGCGCCACATCGAGTTGGTCGCGGGTCAGCCGGCCGCGCTGGACGACCTTGCCGTCGGCGACGAGGGACCAACGGCCGTCGAAATCGCGAAGGTTGGTGAAGAGATACTCGTTGGTGAGCTTGACGGCGCCGGGGCCGCCCGACGCCTGCGAGGCGTTGATCGCCTGGTAGATCTGCTTGACCTCGGCGGACTTGCCCGTGTGGCCGCGGTCGGCGGTGACGATGCCGTCGCCGGAGAAGGCGCCGTCGTTGGGGTTGTCGCCCCAGTCGCCGCCGTAGGCGTAGAAGGTCTTGTCGCGCGGGCGCTTCTCGGTGAGTCCGGCGGTGGCGGCGTCGAACCAGAACCGTACGCCCTCGTCGCCTGGGCCGCGGTCGTCCGAGGCCAGCTCCGCCGCGCTCAGCGGGCGGGCGTACACACGGGCGCGCCGGATGGTGCCGCTGAACTCCCGGGTCGGGTTGTCGACGTCGGTGGCGAGCGCCAGGGAGGCCGTGTTGTCGCCGGGGCGCCGGGTGGTCATGCGGGTGCCGCGCACCGAGCCGTCGACGTACAGGGTGAGCGTCCCCGCGTCCGCGTCGAAGACACCGGCGATGTGGTGCTCCTTGCCCGTCCAGTCGTCGGGCAGTGCCCAGCTCGCGGTGACCCACTGGCCGCCGCCGTGGATGAAGAACTCCAGTGTCCTGTCGGACTGTTTGAGGGCGTACTGGGTGTCGCCCTTGGCGATGATGGGCTGGTGGAAGCCGGTCACGCGCGGGGTGACCCAGGCCTCCAGCGTGAGGGAGCCGGTGAGGTCGAGGCGGGCGTCGCGAGGGAAGACGGTGCCGCCGGAGACGCCCTTGGCCCGGTCGAAGGTGCCGGCGGACGCGATGACCTCGCCGCGCAGGGCGCCCGGGCCGGACTCGGTGAGCAGCTTGCGGGTGGGGGTGGGCCAGCGCAGGGCCTGGTCGACGAAGTCCCAGATCCAGCCGCCCTGGAGGACGTCGTAGCGGCGGACGATGTCCCAGTACTTCTTGAAGTTGCCGTTGGAGTTCCCCATGCCGTGGGAGTACTCGACCATCACGTACGGCCGTTTGTCGTTCGTGTCCTTGGCGCGCTGCTCGACCCGCTGCGGGCTGTCGTACATCTCGGAGCGGATGTCGCTGATGCCGGGGCGGTCGTCGCCCTCGTACTGGATGACGCGGGTGGGGTCGTAGCCGCGGATCCAGTCGTACATGGCGTTGAAGGTGGTGCCGCCGCCCGCCTCGTTGCCGAGGGACCAGATGACCACCGAGGCGTGGTTCTTGTCGCGGTGGACCATGTTCTGGGCGCGGACCACGCACGCCTCGGTCCACTCGGGGTGGCCGCTGCCGGGGAACTTGTCGCGGATGCCGTGGGTTTCGAGGTTGGTCTCGTCCACGAGGTAGAGGCCGTACTCGTCGGCGAGCTCCAGCCACAGCGGGCTGTTGGGATAGTGCGAGGTGCGGACGCTGTTGATGTTGAGGCGCTTGATGATCTCGATGTCCTCGATCATCTGCGCGCGGGTGAGCGCCGAACCGGTGACCGGGTGCATCTCGTGCCGGTTGGTGCCACGGAAGGACACCGGCTTGCCGTTGATGCGCATCAGGCCGTCCTTGAGCGCGAACTCGCGGAAGCCGACCCGGTGCGAGAGCGTCTCGACGACCTTGCCGGCCGGGTCGCGCAGCCGCAGCACGGCGGTGTAGAGGTTCGGGTGCTCGGCCGACCAGAGCTTCGGCGAGGGGACGGCTCTGGACGCCTCGGCGGTGGCCTCGTCCCCGGCCGGGACGTCGACGGGCTGCTGGAGCGGCCGGGACCAGACGGCGTGGCCGCGCGCGTCGTAGAGCTGGGTCTCGACGGTGTAGCGGCCCGCGCCCTCGCCGCCGTAGTCGCGGACGTGCGCGGTGACCTTGAGCTCGGCGGAGGCGTAGTCGTCGCCGAGCGGGGTGTCCAGTTTGAAGTCGCGCAGGTGCACGGAGGGCGTGGAGTACAGGTGGACCGAGCGGAAGATGCCGCTCAGCCGGATCATGTCCTGGTCCTCCAGCCACTCGGCGTCGGAGTAGCGGTAGACCTCGACGGCGATCTGGTTGGTGCCCGGCTTGAGGTGGGGGGTGATGTCGTACTCGGCGGAGGTGTAGGAGTCCTCGTGGTAGCCCGCCAGCTCGCCGTTGATCCACACGTAGTGGGCGGACTTGACGCCCTCGAAGTGCAGGAAGGTGCGCCGGCCCGACCAGTTCTTGGGAACCGTGAACGTACGGCGGTACTGGCCGACGGGGTTGTAGCGGGTCGGGGCGGCCGGCGGCTGGGCGTCCTCGCCGCCGCCGTTGGGGCCCCACCAGGGGTAGGTGATGTTGATGTAGATCGGGAAGTCGTAGCCGTGCAACTGCCAGGCCGAGGGCACGGGGATGGTGTCCCAGCCGGAGTCGTCGACGTCGGTGCGGTAGAAGTCGGTGTCCCGGTCGTCGGGCCGGTCGGCGTAGGCGAACTTCCACTTGCCGTCGAGGCTCTGCCGGTACGGGGAGCGCGTGCGGTCGGCGTCCAGCGCCTGCCCGAGGTCCGCGTACGGCATGAGCGTGGTGTGCGGTGGCTCGGTGCCCACCCGGTACACGCTCAGTCCGTCGTTCCACTCCGGAGGGCCGTCCGCCGCCGGGCGCCGGCCGGCCGCGTGCGCTGCGGTGGGCGACGCCGAGAGGGCGAGCGCGCCGAGCACGGCGGCGCCCCCTTCGAGCAGACGGCGGCGGCTGACTACGGGGCGGTCGGCGGGAGACGGGAGCGGGTGCGGGTGCGGCATGACCGTGGCCTTCCTCGGTTCGACAGGGTGCTGCACGGACTGAGGGCGCGTCAGACGCGATCCTCAACTGCACATCCTTGATGGGTGTTTCTGTTGGGATGCGTGTCAACTGACGGTGACGGAGCAACTGCTGAGCAGGGCACACCCTAGGACTCGCACACAATCGAATCAATGACCCCGTCGGACTTTGTGCGGTCCTGATGGTTCAGCTCGTGAGGAAGGCGAGCAACGCGCTGGTGAGCAGGGCGGGCGCGTCCAGCGGGACGAGGTGACCGGCCTCCGGGACGGGCACCAGCCGGGCGCCGGGGATCAGGCCGGCCAGTTCCTGTCCCTTGGCGAAGGGGATCCAGGTGTCCTCGGTGCCCCAGCACACCGTGACGGGCAGATCGATCGTGGGGTACAGCGGCTGGATCTCGTCGGTGTAGCGCTGGTCGGCCTGCGCGATCTGGCGGTAGAAGGCACCCTGGCCCCGCTCCCCCGTCCACGGCCCGACCAGCGCGTCGAGTGCTTCGGGACGCAGACCGGGACGGCTCGCGGACGTCACGTACTCCCGCACCAGGGCCTCGTGCAGCGGCGCGGGCAACTGCTCGAAGACGTGGCTGTGCTCCGCGACCAGCCGGAAGAAGGGGGAACCCCAGGGTTCCAGTGCCACCGGGTCGACCAGCGCGAGCCGCCGGTAGCGGGCGCCGTGCAGCAGATGGGCGCGCAGGGCCACGCAGCCGCCGAAGTCGTGCGCGACGACGGACGGCTCCCGAAGGCCCCAGTGCTCCAGCAGCCCGGTGAAGATCTCGCCCTGGGCGCCCAGCGAGACGTCCTGGTCCGGGTACATGCCGGAGGCGCCGTAGCCCGCCATGTCCCACACGTGCACGAGGTGGCCGGCGGCCGCGAGAGCCGGAGCGATCTCGTGCCATACGTACGACGAGAAGGGCGTCCCGTGCAGCAGCACGACCGGCTCACCGGCCGGATCCCCGAGCCGGTCCCAGCGGACGGTGCCCGACGCCGTCTCCAGACTCTCCCGCAACGACCAGTCACCCATGACGGCGCTCCCTCTCCGCGGACCGAACTCTGTACCGACCCTCGATTTTTTGTCATTTCGGCGCGACAGTGTCGCTTCACCGACCGTACTGTGACCTCATCGGACTGCCTGTGCAACGGATCTTGGCCGGACCTTTTGCCGCGCCGAAAGGAGCGGCTCGAATGAACGGGTATGCGACCTCGGATCGCGACTCCGTCACGGCCGCGCCCGGCGGGCTGCTGGACCTGCTGAAGGTCGCGGCCGTGGTCCTGGACGCGGGCGGGCACATCGCCCTGTGGAGCCCCGAGATCGAGCAGCTGCTCGGCTACACCCCGGCGGAGGCCCTGCACCAGCGCGCCGACACACTCCTGGTCGCCCCCGAGAACCGGGCCCGGGGCAGGGAACTGTTCGCCCAGGTCAGCTCGGGGGCCCGCTGGGCCGGTGTCTTCCCGCTGCGGCACAAGGACGGCACGGACCGGGCCGTGGAGTTCCGTACGATGCGACTCCTCGACCCCGAGGGGCAGCCCCATCTGCTGGGTCTCGCCACCGACGCGACGACCGTACGGATCGTGGAGCGGGACCTCGCGCTCTCGCACAGCCTCGTCAACCAGACCCCGCTCGGCATCGCCGTCTTCGACAACGACCTGCGCTGGGTCGGGGTCAATCCCGCGCTGGAGCGGATGAACGGCGTGCCCGAGGAGGCCGTGCTGGGGCGCCGGGTCGGCGAGGTGCTGCCGGACCTGGACGTGGAGGCCATCGAGGGCCGGATGCGGCATGTCCTGGAGACCGGCAGACCCCTGCTCGACCAGCAGACCATCGGCCGTACGGCGGCGGACGTCCAGGATCGCGCCTACTCGGAGTCGTACCACCGCATCGAGGACAGCGAGGGGCGGGTGCTGGGCCTCGCGATGGCCGTCCTGGACGTCACCGAGCGCCAGCAGGCCGCGGCCGAGGTCGCCCAGGCCCGCCGGCATCTGTCGGTGATCGCCGACGCCGGGGTGCGGATCGGCACCACGCTGGACCTCCAGCAGACCGCCCGGGAACTGGCCGACGTGGTGGTGTCGCAGCTCGCCGACCTGGCCGCCGTGGACGTGCTGGAGTCCGTCGTGGCCCACGGCACCATCGCGCCGGTGTCGGGCGGCGCCCCGGCCGAGTTCCGGGCGCTGGCCGTCGCCGCCGGGTACCCCACCGACGCCATCCACGCCGCCGACCCGGTCGGTGAACTCGCCACCTACGGTTCGTCACGGATCATCACGCAGTGCGTCCGCAGCGCCCGCCCCGTCCTGGTCGAGCGCGTGGACACGAAGATGATGCGGCGGATCGCCCGGGACGCGCGGGCCGCCAAGACCCTGCACGACGCCGGAGCGCACTCCTATCTGGCGGTGCCGCTGATGGCCCGGGGCAAGGTGCTCGGCACGCTCACCCTCTACCGCACGGTCGACGAGCGCCCCTTCGACGACCGGGACCGGGTGCTCGCCTCGGAACTCGCAGCGCGCGCCGCCATCTGCATCGACAACGCGCGCCTCTACGGACGCGAGCGCGGCACCGCCCTGACCCTCCAGCGCAGCCTGCTTCCCGCCGCGCCCGCCGAGCAGGAGGGGCTCGACATCGCCGCCCGCTACCGTCCGGCCCTCAGCGAGGTCGGCGGCGACTGGTACGACGTACTGCCGCTGGGCCCGGGGCGCACCGCGCTCGTGGTGGGGGACGTCATGGGCAAGGGCGTCCAGGCCGCGGCGATCATGGGGCAGCTCAGCACGGCGACGCGGGCGCTGGCCCGGCTGGATCTGCCGCCCGCGGAGCTGCTGCGGCACCTGGACGACATCGCCGGTTCGCTCGGCGACGCGATCGCCACGTGCGTGTACGCGGTGTGCGACCTGCGGCGCGGCACCTGTTCCCTGTCCAGCGCCGGTCATCTGCCGCCCGTGCTCGCCGGAGCGGACGGCAGCGCGAAGCTCGTCGACGTGCCCGGCGGTGTACCGCTCGGGGTCGGGGGCGTGGAGTTCGGCACCGTGGAGGTGGAGCTTCCGCCGGGCTCGCTGCTCGCCCTGTACACGGACGGGCTGGTCGAGAACCGCGGGGAGCCGATCGACACCGGGCTCAGCACGCTGACCCACCTGCTGCGCAACGCGGGGCCCAATCTGCAGCGGACCAGCGACAGCCTTCTCAGCGCGCTGAGCCCGGAGCCCGACGACGATGTGGCGCTGCTGCTGGTGCGCACGCGCCTCTGAGCGCTCGGGCTTTAATTCCCTGGCCTGAGCGGCGGCAACTGTTAGCATGTTTGTGTGAGTTACGTCTTCTACATCTGATCCGGGCCACCGGCTCCGCCCCCGCCCGGGGCGCTGAGAGCCGCGACGTCGCCCACGGCCCGCCCTGTTCTGGGCCCGGCCGTCCGTCGGATCCGATGGCCCGCTCGCATCCCCGCTTCTGCCGGGGGTGAAGTGTGCCTCCTCACGGAGGAAGAGACAGTGACCACCCTTGTTCTGCCCGCCCGCGACCGGGCCCAGCTGACCTGCGCCGCGATCCGCGTCGACCGCGGAGGCCGCACCGTGCTGCACGACGTCGACATGAAGGTCTCCCCCAGGTCGCGCTGGGGCGTCGTCGGCGAGAACGGCCGCGGCAAGTCGACCCTGCTGCACGTCCTGGCCGGGCTCCTCGCCCCGGACGAGGGGAGCGTGCACCGTGTGGGCACCCTCGCCCTGGCCGAGCAGGAGATGCCCGCCGAGGACGAGCGCACGGTCGGCGACTTCATCGACACGTACCTGGCCGACGCCCGTGCGGCCCTGCGCGATCTGGACGCCGCGGCGGACGCGCTCGCGGCGGAGGAGCCCGGAGCCGGGAAGGCCTACGCGGACGCCCTTGAGGTGGCGCAGGCGCTGGACGCCTGGGACGCCGACCGCCGGGTGGACGTCGCCCTGGACGGACTCGGGGCGGTGAGCGACCGGGCCCGTCCGCTGGCCACACTGTCGGTCGGCCAGCGCTACCGGATCCGGCTGGCCTGTCTGCTGGGCGCCGAGTACGACTTCCTGCTGCTGGACGAGCCCACCAACCACCTGGACCTGGCGGGGCTGGAGTACCTCACCGCCAGGCTGCGGGCGCATGCCGGCGGCGTCGTGGTGGTCAGTCACGACCGGGCGCTCCTCGCGGACGTGGCCACCACGATCCTCGATCTCGACCCCACCCGGGACGGCCGGCCGGGGGTGTACGGCGGCGGCTACGCGGGCTATCGCGAGGGGCGGGAGGCCGAACTGGTCCGCTGGGAGGAGGAGTACGAGCAGCAGCAGACCGAGCACGCGCGTCTGAAGCAGTCCCTGTCCGAGGCGCAGAACCGGCTGAGCACCGGCTGGCGTCCGGACAAGGGCACGGGCAAACATCAGCGGGCCACCCGGGCCGGTGCGCTGGTGCGGTCCGTCCACCGGCGGCAGGACGATCTGGACCGGCACAAGGTGACGGCGCCGGTGCCGCCCCGGCGTTTCTCGCTGCCCGAGCTGCCCGACCGGCCGGGTGCTGTCCTGCTGCGTGTGGAGGAGGTGACGGTCGGGGGGCGCCTGCACGACTCGACGAGCCTGTCGGTGACGTCCGGCGACCGGCTGGCCGTGACCGGCCCGAACGGGGCGGGCAAGTCCACGCTGCTGTCCGTCCTGGCCGGGCGGCTGACCCCCGGCTCGGGGCGGGTGCACCGGGCGCGCAGGGTGCGGCTGCGGCTGCTCGGGCAGGAGTCGCCGCGGGCGTCGCGCCGACGGGCTCGTGACCTCTACGAGGCGCACACCGCCGAGCTCGTCACGGCGGGCGTGCTGAAGGAGGGCGAGGTGGTGGAGCTCGGCTCGCTGGGCCTGCTCACCTCACGCGACACCGACAAGCCCGTGGCCGAGCTGTCGATGGGTCAGCAACGACGCCTCGACCTGGCCCTGGCCCTCGCCGCCCGCCCACACGTCCTGCTCCTGGACGAACCCACCAACCATCTGTCCATCGCCCTGGTCGACGAACTCACCGAGGCCCTGCACACCACGCGGGCAGCCATCGTCCTGGCCACCCACGACCGCCAACTCCAACGCGACATCGCCGCGTGGCCCCGCGTCGCACTGTCGCAGCGACGGTGGACGGAACCGACCCGGGGGTGACCACGACGATCCGGTGATGCCGGGCGGCCTTGGGGGCAGGGCGTGTGCTCCCGGGGTGGGTCGGTCTGCCCGGCGCGGGCGTGAGGCATGGGAACGCCCAGGGTGCCCGCGCAGGGAATCCGCGGTGTCTCATGATCGCCCGCCCCCTGGCCTATCCGCCTACCCGGGACGAGCGCCAAGGGGCGGCACGCCCAACCGGACCCGTCTGCCCGGGCAGACGCGGCTCAGCCGGAACGTCCATCGGGTCGGCTTGCCCGGGCAGACACGGCTCGGCCGGTACGCCCGACCGCTGCCCCCTGCCCGGGCTGACGCGGCGCAGCCGGAACGCCCGGCCGGATCCGTCTCAGGCAGGTCCGCCCTGACGCGTCCGCAGGCGAAGACCGGTCGGAGTCTCAGGTCGCCGGGCAGGCCCGCACTCCGGGCCGGCTCGGTGGTCCGCCCGGAGCGCCGCGGGGGCTCAGCGATGGCTCGGGGTCTCTTCGAAGGGCTCCCAGGCGTCGTCCTTCTTCACCGTGCACAGGGCCCAGATGATGAACCCGGAGATGGCGATCATCACGACCGACCAGACCGGATAGGACGGCAGGGAGAGGAAGTTGGCGATGATGATGAGTCCGGCGATGCCCACGCCGGCGACGCGTGCCCAGGTCGACGCCTGGAACAGCCCCATGCTGACGAGTACGGCGACCGCGCCCAGGACCAGGTGGATCCAGCCCCAGCTCGTGAGGTCGAACGCGAAGACGTAGTTGGGGGTCGAGAGGAACACCTCGTCCTCGGCGATCGCCGCGATGCCACGCATGATGCCCAGGATCCCACCGATCATGAGCATGACGGCGGCGAAGACCATCAGACCGACGGCCCATTCGCGTTTCGCCGTCGAGTGCGCGTGCGTAGGGTGTGTGGCGGTCATCCTGCTGCCTCGTTTCTGTCGGGGGCTAGGGTTCCGACGGACCGGAGCCGCTCAGGACCAGCTCCTTCGCCCTGCGGAACTCGTCGTCCGTGATGTCACCGCGGGCGCGGATCTCGGACAGCCTGGCAAGTTCGTCGACGCTGCTCCCCCGTCCCTCGCCGCCCTTGGCGGTCTCCCGTATGTAGCTGTCGAAGGCCTCCTGCTGCGCCCGAGCCTGGGACCTTTCCCGGCGGCCCATGTTCTTGCCCCGCGCGACGACGTAGACGAACACGCCGAGGAAGGGCAGGACGATGCAGAACACCAGCCAGCCGGTCTTGGCCCAGCCGCTCAGTTCGTCGTCACGGAAGATGTCCAGAACGACGCGGAAGAGCAGCACGAACCACATGATCCACAGGAAGAACCACAGCATCGTCCAGAAGGCGCTCAACAGCGGAAAGTCGTACGCCAGGTAGGTCTGCGCACTCATGCTCACTCCTCCGTCCCGGGCACACGCCGCCCGGCAAGCCGTTCCGTGCCGCACTCAGCGTGCCCATGTCCGGCACGGGGCCGCCTCACCCGGCACGGGTGATCGTGCCGGGTGAGGCGGATGCCGGCCGCGGACGGCGTCTCCCGCCTCACCAAGACGTCGCCCGCCTCACTGAGGCGAGCCCCACGTCCGGCCAGTACGCACGGCACGGCCTGGCGCGGCCCGGCCGCCGACTCACCCGCGGCGGGTGATCCGTTCCCGGCGCCGCGGCGGTGAGGTGGAGAGCGCACCCCACAGGATCGAGAGACATGAGATGAACGATCCAGCGGCCGCCCGGACCGAGCCCGCGAAGCCTCGGCGGGCGCCGGAGCGACATCCGCGGCCGGAGGGCCGGAGGCGGCACGCGAAGGCCGCCGTCCTGGTGCGCGCGGCGCTCATCGCGACCGGACTCGTCACCGTCTACTACGTGCTGCCCCTGGACGGTCGCAGTACCGGCACCGGCACCACGGTGCTGCTCGCCTGCGGCCTGCTGCTGGTCGTCCTGGTCTTCTGGTGGGAGGTGCAGGCCATCGCCCACTCGCCCTTCCCCCGGCTGAAGGCGGTAGAGGCCTTGGCCGCCACGCTCGTCCTGTTCGTCCTGCTCTTCGCGGGCACCTACTTCCTGCTGGAGCATTCCAGCCCGGGTTCCTTCAGCGAGCCGCTGACCAAGACGGACTCCCTGTACTTCACCCTCACCACGTTCACCACCGTCGGGTACGGCGACATCGTCGCCCGGTCCCAGACGGGACGAGTGCTGACGATGTGTCAAATGATGGGCGGGCTGCTGCTGGTGGGCGTGGCGGCACGCATCCTCGCCGGCGCGGTGCAGACCGGGCTGCGCAGACGGGGCCACGAGCCGACGGAGGACTTCCCCTCCCGGCGGGAGGACTGAGCCATGACCGTACCGAACCCCACGACGTCCCTGTCCCCGGCCGAGCGCGCGGAGTCGGGCCGGGGCGCGCGGCGACGCGTGCCGCGTTCGTCGCACAGCCGGTTCGAGGCGGGACCGGAGCGGCCCGACCCCGTCGAGGTGGTGGAACGCCAGTCGGCCACCCGCGTACAGGAGTTGGTCCCGGTCCGCTACGGCCGCATGCTGGAGTCCCCCTTCCGCTTCTACCGGGGCGCCGCGGCGATCATGGCCGCCGATCTCGGGGCCGCCGCGGACACCGGACTCTGGGTGCAGCTCTGCGGGGACGCCCATCTGCTGAACTTCCGGCTGCTGGCCTCGCCGGAGCGCCATCTGGTCTTCGACATCAACGACTTCGACGAGACCCTGGCCGGGCCGTTCGAGTGGGACGTCAAGCGGCTGGCGGCCAGTTTCGCCATCGCGGGCCGGGCCAACGGCTTCGACGGCGCGGAGCAGGACGACGCGGTGCAGACGTGCGTACGCGCCTACCGGCAGCGGATGCGGGAGTTCGCCGGCATGCGCACCCTGGACATCTGGTACGCGCAGGACGACGCCGACCACATGCGGGAGCTGATGGCCAAGTCGATGTCCAAGGAGGCCAGGCGCCGCACCGCCGAGGCCACGGCGAAGGCCCGCACCCGCACCCACCTCCAGGCCTTCGCGAAGCTCACCGGGACCACGCCCGAGGGGCGGCGGATCACGGCCGACCCACCGCTGATCACCCCGCTGCGGGACCTGGTGAGCGACTCCTCGCCGCACGGCCAGGAGAAGGAGCTGCTCACCGTCCTGGAGGGATACGCGGAGAGCCTGTCGTCCGAGCGCAGGCATCTGCTGCGGCGCTATCGCCTGGTGGACATCGCCCGCAAGGTGGTGGGGGTCGGCAGTGTCGGCACCCGCTGCTGGATCGTGCTGCTGCTCGGCCGGGACGACGACGATCCCCTGCTGCTCCAGGCCAAGGAGGCACAGCATTCGGTGCTCGCCGCCCAGACCGGCGGGGACAGCTACGACAATCAGGGCCGCCGCGTGGTGGCGGGACAGCGGCTGATCCAGACGACCAGTGACATCCTCCTGGGCTGGACCCACGCCGTCGGCCTCGACGGACACGAGCGGGACTTCTACGTGCGCCAGCTGCGGGACTGGAAGGGCATCGCGCGGGCGGACACCATGGATCCGGCCATGCTCCGCCTGTTCGGGCGGCTGTGCGGGGCGAGCCTGGCACGGGCCCACGCCCGCTCGGGCGACGCCGTGGCCATCGCGGCGTACCTGGGAGGCAGCGACCGGTTCGACCGCGCGCTCGCCGCCTTCGCCCAGTCGTACGCCGATCAGAACGAGCGCGACTTCGAGGCACTGGGCGCGGCCGCCCGCTCCGGCAGGATCCGCACGGCGACCCTGTGACCCCCGCCCCCGCCCCTCTGGCCCGCTCACTCCGGCAGCTGGCGCATCTCCACGACCCTGAGCCCGAGCGACTGGAAGCGGGTCAGCAGCCCGTACAGGTGGGCCTCGTCGATGACGGGGCCGTACAGGACCGTCTGACCGGACATCACCACGTGATCCAGCTCCGGGAAGACCTTGGCCAGGGTCTCCGACATATGTCCGTCGACGCGGATCTCGTAGCGCATGAGCTGCTCTCCCGCGGGCGGGGTGGGGCGGGCCGTGCACGCCCTTCCCTTGCGATGGTCCGCCCCGGAGGGCCGTCCGCCCTCACCCGGCACAGGTGAACCTGAACCGGGTGCCTCATTCCTTCAGAATGATCTTGAGGACGACGATCAGCAGACCGAGCAGCAGGTTCACCGCGGCGGAGACGGCCATCTGCTTCCCCGACGCGCCGGCCCGGGCGGCCGCGGCCAACGACCAGCCGACCTGCCCCGCCACCGCCACACTGAGCGCCAGCCACAGGGTGCCCGGCATGTCCAGGGGCAGCAGCGGGCTGATCGCCACGGCGACGGCGGGCGGGACGGCGGCCTCCAGGATCGGCCACTCCTCGCGGCACACCTGCAGCACGGCCCGGCCGTTCACGGTCCCCTGGGCCAGACGCGCCCCGAAGAGCTGCGCGTGCACATGCGCGAGCCAGAACACCGCCCCGGTCATCAGCAGCAGCGCCACGAGTTCCACCCGGGGCAGCGAACCCAGGGTTCCGACGCCGATCACCACGGAGGCGGCGAGCATGGAGCCGTAGACGCCGCCGGTGTAGTCGGCCCGGGACCGCCGCTCGGCACCGTCGGCGGTGCTCTCCTTCGCCGTCGGGGCCCCGCTCACAGGAGCCGCCGTTCGCGCGCCCGGCGGACGGCGTCGCCGCGCCGGGTGACCGCGAGCTTGCGGTAGATGCTCTTGAGGTGGGTCTTCACGGTGTTCACGGACACATGGAGGTCGGCGGCGATCTCCTCCGTCGACCTCATCTCGGCCAGGCGCCGCAGGACGTCACGCTCGCGTGCGCTCAGCTCCTCGACGGCGAGCTCCGGGGGCTCGTCGGGTACGGCGGGCCCGGGGGCGCGGTGGTGGCCGGGGCCGGCCAGGAGCCAGCCGGCGGCCAGTTCCCGCGGCCGGCCGGTGCTCAGCAGCGGCCGGATCCAGGGGCCGGCTTCCAGGAACGGGCGGCGGAGCTGCTCGCGCCGGCCGTCCAGGAGGGCCCGGGCGACCAGGCGGCGGGCGGTGGCGGGGTCGCCGGTGCCGAGGGCGGCCCCGGCGCGGACCAGGGTGGCGCGGACGGTCAACGCCGGGCCGGGCCGGTCGTCCTCCGGCAGGTGGTCGAGCAGGTCGAGGGCCCCTTCGGGGTGGCCCGACGCGAGCCGGACGCGGGCCGCCTCGACCGCGCACGCCCGCCGATGGTGTGCCACCGGCTCCACGGCTTGCCGGGCCTGCTCGGGGTGCCCCTGGGCCAGGTGGGCGGCGGACGCCAGCAGGGCGGCGTGGTCCTGGGCCCACGGTGAGTTCACGGCGGTCTGTACGGTCGCCTCCGCCGCCGCCAGCGCGGCCCGGGCGTCCCCCCGGGCGAGGGACAGGCGCCCTCGGGTGAGGGTCCGCCCGGCCCGCACCACCGGGTCCTCGGCGAGCGGGCGGGAGGCGGCCGCTTCGTCGAGGAGCGCCTGCGCCGCGTCGAGTTCGTCGCGGTCGATGAGGACGGCGGCCAGGACCAGTGGGCCGATACCGGACCGGGAGTGCTGCGGGAGGCTGTACCGCTCGGCCTGGCCGGCCGCCGCCAGGGCCTTGTGCTCGGCCGGGCCGGGCCAGCCGCCCAGGTGGTCGATCAGTGCCAGGTGGCCGAGGGCCTCCCAGCGGGGCAGTGCCGTGGCCGCTCCGCCGGGAGCCGCGGCCACCGCCGACAGGGCGCTGCGGGCGTCGTCGAAGCGCCCGGCCCACAGACGCGCGGAGCCCAGATGGGTGAGCAGGAGGGCGGTGAGTTCCGGGTGCTCGTCGAGGAGCTCCCCGGGGACCTCCCGCTGGAGGTGCCTCGCCTGCTCGGCGGCGCGCTCCGCCCTGTCCGGGGAGCCGGTCAGCCGGGCCGCCAGGGCTTCCAGGAGGGCGAAGCTGAGCCGTACCGGGGCCGTATCGGCCGTATCGGCTCCGTCCCCGCCCAGTGCCTCCCCGGCCTGGCGCAGATGGGTGAGGCCCGGTTCGAGATCGCGCCGGCCCAGCTCGCGGGCGGCGCGCACGAGGTCGGGCGCCGGGCCCGTGACCTCGGGGCTCATCCGTGCGAACAGAGAGGACAGCTCCTCTGAGCGCAGCCCGGTGAAGAGCTGCCCGATCGCGAGATCGTCGACCACGACGCGGGCGGTGAAATCCCAGTCGTCCGCCGCGGCGCCCTGTACGAGCGCGTCGGGCAGGGCCCCGGATCGCCGCAGCCAGTGCGCGGCCCGGCCGCGCAGCTCCGGCTCCAGGCCGGGGAAGCGCTCCCTCAGGTGGGCGCGGAGGATCTCCGCGAACAGGGGGTGCAGGCTGTACCAGGAGTGGCCGAGGTAGTGGAGGAACGCGTTCTCGCGCTGCAGCCCGGCCAGGATCGGCTCCGCGTCGGTGCGCAGCGTCAGCGCGTTCACCAGGTCGGGGCAGCAGCGGTCCAGGACGCTGATGCGCAGCAGCAGGTCCTGGGTGCCGGGTGCCTGCCGGTCGAGCACCTCGGCCAGCAGGAAGTCGGCGACCGCGCTGTGGTCGGCTTCGAACTGCTTCAGATAGGTGTGCGGGTCCGCGTCCTGCCGGGCGGCCAGGGCGCACAGCCGCAGCCCCGCGGCCCAGCCCTGGGTGCGCTCCACCAGGGCCTGTACGGCGCCGGCCCGCAGGTGCAGCCCGTGCCGCGAGAGCAGTTCATGGGCCTCGTCGGAGGTGAAGGCCAGCTCGGCGTTCCGGATCTCCGTGACCTCGCCCGAGGCCCGGTAGCGGTGCAGCGGCAGCAGGGGTTCCGTGCGGGAGACGAGGACCAGGCGCATGCCTCGTCCGGCGTGGTGCAGGACGAACTGCAACTGCTCCGCGATCTCGGGGGAGGTCACCCGGTCGAACTCGTCGAGCACGACGACGGTGGTGTGGTCCCGGCGCTCCAGGCCGGCGGCCAGGCTGGTCAGCGTCCGCCGGTCCACATGGGCCGCCTCCGCCGGGCAGCCGACGTCGCCCGTCACCGGTACGCCGGCGGCGCGCAGTGCCTCCAGCAGATACGCCCAGAAGATCCCGGGGGCCTGGTCGGCGGTGTCGGCCGTGAGCCAGGCGACCGGTTCCGTGAGGCCGGCGGCCCAGTCGGCGACGAGGAGGGTCTTGCCGGCGCCGGCCGCCCCGTTGACCAGGGTCAGCGGCGTGCCGAGCGCCTGGTCGAGGTGGTGGGCCAGGCGGGCGCGGCGCAGGAACGTGGCGGGCCGCTTCGGCAGGGCGAACCGGGTGCGCAGCAGCGGATCGCCCGTGGGGTCGACGCCCGCGGACGCCGGTTCCGCACCGGTTTCCTCGGTCACGGCCATGGAGCCCACCTTGTTCGCCGTCCGACGGATCACAAGCAGCGCTCGTACCACCCAGGATCTCAAGCTTCACCCCCCTGCGCACGCCCACCCCCGGGCCGTGACCACCCGCGACGGGCGATGCGCGCGCGGGTCGGCCGGGGTTCGCTGAGGTGCACGCGCACCTTCTACGCAGCCGTGCGGTACGGCCCGGGCGGCTCGGAACGGGGGCAACCGACCATGTGCCGCTGGCTCGCCTACTCGGGCACCCCCGTGCTGCTCGACGACGTCCTCTACCGGCCGCAGCACTCGCTGATCGACCAGAGCCTGCACGCGCGGATGGGTGTCGAGACCACCAACGGCGACGGCTTCGGGATCGGCTGGTACGCGTGGCATCTGCGGACGCCCGCCGTCATCCGGGACACCGGTCCGGCCTGGAGCAACCGCAATCTGCGGGAGATCGCCGACCACGTCCGTTCGTCGCTGTTCTTCGCCCATGTGCGCGCCTCCACCGGGACGACCGTGCAGCAGACCAACTGCCACCCCTTCCGCCACGGACGCTGGCTGTGGATGCACAACGGGGCGATCGCCGGGTTCCACGATCTGCGCCGGGATCTCATGCTGACCGTGGACCCGGCGCTGTTCCCGGCGCTGGAGGGCACGACGGACTCCGAGGTGATGTTCCACGTGGCCCTCACCTTCGGGCTCGACGGCGACCCGCCGGGCGCGGTGGCCCGGATGGCGGGGCTCGTCGAGCGGCTGGGGCACGAGCACGGGGTGCCGCAGCCGCTCCAGATGACGGTGGCGGTGACCGACGGCGAACGGGTGTGGTTCTTCCGGTACTCCAGCGGCGGGGCCTCGCGGTCGCTGTACTACAGCAGCCGGGTGGACGACGTGCGCGCCCTCCACCCCGATCTCGCGTTCCTGCGGCATGTCTCCGAGGAGACCCGGCTGGTCGTGTCGGAGCCGCTGGGCGATCTGCCCGGTGTCTGGAACGCCGTACCGGAGAGCAGCTACGGCGTCATCCAGCCGGGCCGGGACCAGCTGCTGCGGGACTTCGAACCCGAGCCGGTCTGAGTGCGCGGGTGCCTCAGCGGAGCTGTGCGGCGAACACCTCGTAGGCCGGTGCGTCGAAGAGGACGAACCGGACCGCCTCGACGTCGGTCCGTGCCGCGCGCACCGTGTCCACCGCGATTCGGGCGGCGTCCTGCATCGGATAGCGGTAGACGCCGGTGGAGATCGCCGGGAAGGAGACCGTACGGGCGCCGAGTTCGTCGGCGACGCGGAGGGACTCGCGGTAGCAGGAGGCGAGCAGGTCCGAGCGGTCCTCGGTGGCGCTGTACACGGGGCCGACCGTGTGGATCACCCAGTGGGCGTCCAGGTCTCCGGCGGTGGTGGCGACGGCCTGCCCGGTGGCGAGGCCCTTGCCGTAGTGGGAAGCGCGCAGCTTGCGGCAGTCTTCGAGGATCGCGGGGCCGCCGCGCCGGTGGATCGCGCCGTCGACGCCTCCCCCGCCCAGCAGGGAGGAGTTGGCCGCGTTGACGATGGCGTCGACGCTCTCGCGGGTGATGTCGCCCTGGACCGCTTCGATGGTGGTCATGACTGCCGCAGTCGCCTCCAGACGGCCTTCGCCGCGTTGTGCCCCGACATGCCGTGCACCCCGGGGCCGGGCGGGGTCGCCGACGAGCAGATGAAAACGGCCGGATGGGGGGTGTGGTACGGGAACGGGGTCACCTTGGGGCGCAGCAGGAGCTGCAGTCCGGAGGCCGCGCCGGAGGCGATGTCTCCGCCGACGTAGTTGGCGTTGCGGGCGGCGAGTTCGGGCGGTCCTGCGGTGGCCCGGGCCAGGACACGGTCGCGGAACCCCGGGGCGAAGCGGTCCAGTTGGCGCTCGACGGCGTCGGTGAGGTCGCCGGTCCAGCCGTGCGGGACATGGCCGTAGGCCCAGAAGACGTGCTTGCCCGCCGGGGCCCGGCTGGGGTCGACGACGCTCGGCTGGACGGTGATCAGGAACGGCTTGTCGGGGGCCCGGCCCTCCCGGGAGGCCGCGCGCAGGGCGGTGCCGATCTCCTTGCTGTCAGCGCCGATCTGGACCGTGCCGGCGACGCGGGCCTCCTTCGCGGTCCACGGCACGGGCCCGTCCAGCGCGTAGTCGATCTTGAAGACGCCGGGGCCGTAGCGGTAGTCGGCGTAGTAGTCGCCGAAGCCGGCGATGCGGGCCAGGGCGGTGGGCGAGGTGTCAAAGACGTACGCCCGGGCCGGGGGGAGGTCGTCGAGGCGCTTGACCTCGTAGTCGGTGTGGACGCTGCCGCCGAGGTCGCGCAGATAGGCGGCGAGGGCGTCGGAGAGGGACTGGGAGCCGCCGCGGGCGACGGGCCAGCCGCGAGCGTGCGCCGCGAGGGCGAAGACCAGGCCGATGGCGCCGGTGGCGAAGCCGCCGAGGGGTGCCATGACATGCGCGACGAGACCGGCGAACAGCGTCCTGGCCGGTTCGTCGCGGAAGCGGCGCATCAGCAGGGTCGACGGGGGCAGTCCGACGAGGCCGAAGCGGGCGAGGGTGACCGGGTCGCGGGGCAGCGCGGTGAGCGGCAGGGACATGAAGTCCCGGGCCAGGGTGTCCCACTTGGGCAGGAAGGGCTCGACGAGCCTGCGGTACGCCCCGGCGTCGCGCGGCCCGAAGGAGGCTGCGGTCTCGCCCACCGACCGGGACAGCACGGCCGCCGTACCGTCCGGGAAGGGGTGTGCCATGGGCAGCTCGGCGTGCAGCCACTCCAGGCCGTACCGCTCCAGCGGCAGGGCGCGGAACGCCGGTGAGTTGATGCCGAGCGGGTGCGCCGCGGCGCACGGGTCGTGGTGGAAGCCGGGCAGGGTGAGCTCTTCGGTGCGGGCTCCGCCGCCCACGGTGCCCCGGGCCTCGAAGACCGCGACGGAGAAGCCGCGGCGGGCCAGCTCCACGGCCGCGGTCAGTCCGTTGGGTCCCGCACCCACTACGACGGCATCGAGCATCGACGGCACCTCTGACCCCTTCGTCAGCCGACGGCCACTGAAGGTCAGGATATGCCCGGGGACTGACAGTCACCGGCCGCGGGTGATTTCCGGCCTCGAAGAGGCCTGGAGGACCCCTGGAAGGCCTCTGGAGGCCGCCTGGAGCGCCGTCGAGCGACCAGGTGTGTACGGTCGGTGACCACTCACGCTCCGCCCGAGAGCAGTCCCGCCACATGCCGGGCCGTCGCCGCGTCGCGGGCCGCGGTGAAGGGGAGGTCGTTGCCGCCCGTGATGCGGAACGGCTCTCCCGTGCGGGTCAGGTGGGCGCCGCCCGCCTCCTCGACCAGGAGCAGCCCCGCGGCGTGGTCCCACGCGGCCTCCCAGGAGAACGCGACCGCGTCCGATTCGCCCCGGGCGATGGCGAGATACTCCAGTCCGGCCGAGCCGCACGGGCGCGGCGCGACCCCGTCGGTGCGCAGGCCGAGCAGGGCGTGCTTCTGTTCGTCCGTCGTGTAGTCGGGGTGGGAGGTGGCCACGCGGAGGTCCCGGCCGGGCTCCGGCACTCCGGCGAACAGCCGCTCGCCGTCGAGGTAGGCGCCCTTGCCGCGCCGGGCGGTGGCGAACTGCTCGCGGGCGGGCGCGTAGGTCCAGGAGGCGAGCACGGTTCCGCCGTGCGCCAGCGCGACCAGGGTGCAGAACCCGGCGTCGCCGTGCACGAACTGCCGGGTCCCGTCGACCGGGTCGACGATCCAGACCGGGGCGTCGCCGCATATCGCCTCGTACGACGCCGGGTTGGCGTGGACGGCTTCCTCGCCCACCACGACCGAGCCGGGCAGCAGCTCGGCCAGGACGTCGGTCAGGTACAGCTCGGCCTTGCGGTCGGCGTCCGTCACCAGGTCGTGCGGGCCGTTCTTCTCGTCCACCTCGTGCGCGGCGAGCCGGCGCCAGCGCGGCATGATCTCGGTCGCGGCGGCCTTGCGGATCGCCTCCTCGATCTCGGAGGCGTGCTGTACGAGAAACTCTTCGATGGTTTCGTTGCTGTCGATCACCCCTCCATGACAACACGCGCCACTGACAATGCCCGCATGCCGGGTGCACCCCGGGTGGCATGACGATGAACGATGGACGACGGCGGGTCCGCTCGGGCCGGGCGACGGCGGCCCCGCCGGATCACCGGCCGACCGCGTATCCCTGCATGCCGCGCGGGTTCGCCGCCGCCGACAGCACGCCCGTCTCCGGGTCCCGTGCGACGGCGCACAGCCGGCCCTCCGACCAGGGGCCGCCGACGGTCACCTCGTGGCCGCGCCGCCGCAGCTCGGCGACGACCTCCGGGTCGAAGCGGGACTCCACGGTGACGCTCCCCGGGCGCATGCCGCGGGGGTAGAAGGAGCCGGGGAAGCTGTCGTTGTGCCAGTTCGGGGCGTCGATCGCGCCCTGCAGGTCGGGGCCGCCGCGGACCCGGGCGCGCAGCGCGACCGCGAGGAGGAAGTGCAGCTGCCACTGGTCCTGCTGGTCCCCGCCCGGGGTGCCGAACGCCATGACGGGCACGCCCTCGCGCAGGGCGATCGAGGGCGTGAGCGTGGTGCGGGGGCGGCGACCGGGGGTGAGGGAGCCCGGCAGGCCCTCCTCCAGCCAGGTCATCTGGAGCCGGGTGCCGAGCGGGAAGCCCAGTTCGGGCACGACGGGGTTGGACTGGAGCCAGCCGCCGCTGGGCGTGGCCGAGATCATGTTGCCCCAGCGGTCGACGACGTCGAGGTGGCAGGTGTCGCCCCGGGTGGTGCCGTCGCCGAGGACCTCCGGTTCGCCCGGCACGGGGGACGTAGGGCTCTTGGCGACGGTCGGTTCGCCGGCGCCCAGGGCGTTGGAGCCCCCCGGGGCGGCGGCCGCCACGCGCGCGTGGGCGCACAGCCGCGGGGTGCGTCCGCCGGGGCTGCCGGGCCTGAGGTCGTGGTCGGACCGCTCGCCGACGAGGGCCCGCCGGGCCGTGTTGTACCCGTCGGACAGCAGGTCGTCGAGCGGCACGTCGGCGGCGTCCCCGTACCAGGCCTCCCGGTCGGCCATGGCGAGCTTGCAGCCCTCGACCAGGAGGTGGACGTAGTCGGCGGAGCCGTAGCGGGGCAGCTCGGGCGGGAGCAGGGCGAGCTGCTGGAGGAGGACGGGGCCCTGGCTCCAGGGGCCGGGCTTGCAGACGGTCCAGCCGTTCCAGTCGTACGTCACCGGCGTCTCGTAGGTCGCGGACCAGGCAGCGAGGTCTGCGGCGGTGAGGGTGCCGGTGTGGTGGGTGCCGCTGGTGTCCAGGGTGGGGCGCGCGGCCTGGCGTACGAGGGCCTCGGCGATGAATCCGGTGCGCCACACCTGCCGCGCGGCCTCGATCCGGGCCTCCCGGTCGCCGGCCCCGGCGGTCTCGCCGAGCAGCCGCTTCCAGGTGGCGGCGAGCACGGGGTTGCCGAAGAGCTCGCCGGGGCGGGGTGCCTTTCCGCCGGGCAGGTACACGTCGGCCGACGAGGTCCACTCCGTCTCGAACAGCTCGCGGACGGTCTCCACGGTCTCCCCGACGCGCTCCACGGGCGCGTGCCCGTGCTCGGCGTACCCGATGGCGTACTTCAGGACGTCGGCGAGGGACTTGGTGCCGTGGTCGCGCAGCAGCACCATCCAGGCGTCGAACGCTCCGGGCACGGCGGCGGCGAGCGGCCCGGTGCCGGGGACGAGGTCCAGCCCGAGGCCCCGGTAGTGCGCGACGTTCGCCCCGGCGGGTGCGACGCCCTGCCCGCACAGCACCCGCACCTCACCCCCGGCCGGCGCCAGCAGAATCGGCACCTCGCCGGCCGGACCGTTCAGATGCGGCTCCACCACATGCAGCACGAACGCGCCCGCCACGGCGGCGTCATAGGCATTGCCGCCGTCCTCCAGCACGGCCATCGCCGACTGGGAGGCGAGCCAGTGGGTTGAGGACACCATTCCGAAGGTGCCCTGGAGGGTCGGGCGGGACGTGAACATGTGGGCTGTCACCTCTCGTGGTCGTACGCCACCCGTCCCCTCCCCCTGTCGTGGCCCGGCCAAAACTTCGGCACCCTGCGTGCTCGCACGGCCAGGGCAAACCGCCCATCCGGTATCGGACCAACCGAAAACACGGCAGCGAACAGTGAGGCACCGTCACCACGCGGGCACGGAGCGAGTTCGCACTTCCGCCCCACAGGGAGTCGTGTGACACTGTCGTCCGTCCGCCGTGCGGGCCCGCTCCGCACCGTCCGTCCCCCACAGAAGGGCGCCGTGCGTTCCCTACCTCTGCCCCTGGCCCTGACCGCACGCCTGTCGCCGGTGGTCGTGCTCGCGACCATGGGCTGGGCGCTGTCGTCCGGTCCGCTCGCAGCGCCGCAGGCCGCCGAGCACACCTCGGCCGAAGAGAAGACCGAGACCCAGTCCGCGTCCGGCCCGTCCACGGAGACGGTGTCGCAGGCGTACGCGGCCGCTCCGGCGCCGTGCGAGAGCGTCGCCAAGAAGACGGTCGAGTCGCTGGTGCCGGGCGCCAAGTCGGCCGGGAAAGAGATCCCGTCCACGGACTCGAAGCTGCGCCGCACCTGCTCCTGGAACGCGCTCAAGGGCTACGACTACCGCTGGCTCGACGTGTCCTACGAGGTGCTGGAGTCGGACGAGGCCGCGCGCAAGGCCTACGCGAAGCACACCGAGGAGAAGAGCGGCGGCGGCGACGTCCCCGGCCTCGGCGACAGCGCGTACTCCATCGTCAACCTCTCCACCGAGGACAAGCAGGAGACCCGCGAGGGCCAGGTGTTCGTCAGCGTGTCCAACGCCCTGGTGACCATCACGTACAACGGCAGTGACTTCGAGTCGAAGAAGGCGCCCGCTACGGACACGATCAACAAGGGCGCCATCAAGGCCGCCAAGGAGGCGGTGGCCGCGCTGGAGGCCGAAGGCGGCCAGGGCTGATCGCCCTCCAGCGCACCCACCCGGGTCAGACCGTGGTCCGGTCCCGGCCCCGCAGCGCCATCAGCACCAGGTACAGCACCATCGACGTGCCCAGGCCCACCGCCCAGCCGTAGTCGGCCAGGTCGGCCAGTGCCGGGATCGGGCGGCCGTCGATCAGCGGCTTGAAGCTCGCGCCGCCGACGGCGAGGATGCCGCCGACCGCGAAGGCGACGACGGCCCGCCAGTTCCAGCCGCCCTCGTACCAGTAACGGCCGCCCGTGCGGTAGAGGTCGGCCAGGTCCAGGCGGGCGCGGCGCAGGATCCAGTAGTCGGCGATGAGGATGCCCGCGACGGTGCCGAGCAGACCGCCGACCAGGCCGAGCCAGGTGAAGATGTAGCCCTGCGGGTCGGAGTACAGCTTCCACGGGAAGATCAGCACACCGAGAACGCAGGTGGCGAGGGCGCCGGCCCGGAAACTGATCCTGCGGGGCGCGATGTTGGAGAAGTCGAAGGCCGGTGAGACCAGGTTGGCCGCGACATTGACCGACAGGGTCGCCACCAGGACCGTGACCAGCGCGAAGAGCAGGCCCACCGTGCTGTCCGTCTTGGCGGCGAGCTGTACCGGGTCCCAGATCGCCTCACCGTAGACGGCTTGTGAACCTGAGGTGACCATCACCGACAGGAAGGCGAAGAGCGTCATGGTCGTCGGCAGGCCGAGCGCCTGGCCCCGGGTCTGCGCCTTCTGGCTCTTGCCGTAGCGGGTGAAGTCGGGGATGTTCAGCGACAGCGTGGACCAGAAGCCGATCATGCCCATCAGGGCGGGTGCGAAGAGCTTCCAGAAGTCGGCGCCCCAGCCGAGCTTCGACGGCTGGTCGAACAGCGGGCCGAAGCCGCCCGCCTTGTCGCTCATCCACCACAGCATCACGAACGCGCCGACGAGCACGAAGGGCGCCGCCCAGTTCTCGAAGCGGCGGATCGTCTCCATGCCCCGGTAGATGATGACGACCTGCAGCGCCCAGAAGATCGCGAACGACAGCCACATGGTCCAGGCGTAGCCGCCGACCTTCGCGGCGTCCGTCCAGCCGGTGCCGATGAGCTTGCCGGCGAGGAAGTAGATGGCCTCGCCGCCGATCCAGGTCTGGATGCCGAACCAGCCGCACGCGACCAACGCCCGTACGACGGCGGGCAGGTTGGCCCCGCGGATGCCGAAGGAGGCACGGGCGAAGACCGGGAAGGGTATGCCGTACTTCGGTCCGGCGTGCCCGGTGAGCAGCATCGGTATCAGCACGATGACGTTGGCCAGGGCGATGGTGAGCACCGCCTGCTTCCAGTCCATGCCGACGGCTATGAGCCCGGAGGCCAGGGTCCAGGAGGCCGTGTTGTGGGCCATGCCGACCCACAGCGCGGAGAAGTTGTACGTGGTCCAGGTGCGCTTCTCGACGGGGACGGGCAGCAGGTCCTCGTTGGCGTAGGGACCGGTCGGTGCGGGGGCGCCCGGGGCGATCTCCACCCGGCCGTCGGCGAGGGTGACTTGGGAGGTCGGCGGTGGGGCCGTGGGAGCGGTATCGGTCATGTGCCAGGCCAATCAGGGGAGGTGGGACGGGAAAGGCCATGCGGGTGGCGCCGATGGGGGGTGCGCTCGGGAGCGTCCTGGGCCCCCTTCCCGGGCCGCCGGGAAGGGGGAGTGCGAAGGGTGATGCCGGGCGGGTGCGTGCGCGTGTGCGTGTCAGGAGTTGACGGCCGGGATGACCCGCGTCCCGTACGCGTCGATCACGGCCTCCTGTGCGTCGTGCATGTCGTAGACGGCGAACTGGTCCACGCCCAGCGCGCGCAGCGCGTTCAGCTTCTCGATGTGCCGCTCGGGCGGGCCGATCAGGCAGAACCGGTCGACGATCTCGTCCGGCACGAACTGGGTGTCGGGGTTGCCGCTGCGCCCGTGGTGGGAGTAGTCGTAGCCCTGGCGTGCCTTGATGTAGTCGGTGAGTTCCTCGGGCACCTGGGAGGAGTGCTCGCCGTACTTGGAGACCAGGTCGGCGACGTGGTTGCCGACCATGCCGCCGAACCACCGGCACTGCTCGCGCGCGTGGGCGAGCGCCTCGGGCGAGTCGTCCTCGGTGACATAGGCCGGGGCGGCCACGCAGATGGTCACCGCGTCGGGGTCCCGGCCCGCGGCGACGGCCGCGTCCTTCACGGCCTTGACCATGTACTCGGTCAGATACAGGTCGGCCAGCTGGAGGATGAACCCGTCCGCCTCCTCGCCGGTCATCTTCAGGGCCTTGGGGCCGTACGCGGCCATCCACACCGGTAGTTCGGCGCCCGGCTTGATCCAGGGGAAGCGGACGACGGTGCCGCCGCCGAGGTCGGCCTCCCCACCGCTGCCCAGGGCCCGGATGACCTTCATGGCCTCGCTGATCCGGGCCAGGGTGTTGGGCTTGCGGCCTGCCACGCGCATCGCGGAGTCACCGCGGCCGATACCGCAGACCGTGCGGTTGCCGAACATGTCGTTGAGGGTGGCGAAGGTGGAGGCGGTGACCTCCCAGGTACGGGTGCCCGGGTTGGTCACCATCGGCCCGACCTTCAGGCCGGTCGTGTTGGCCAGGATCTGGCTGTAGATCACGAACGGTTCCTGCCACAGCACGGCGGAGTCGAAGGTCCAGCCGTACGAGAAGCCGTTGCGTTCCGCGCGTTTCATCAGGCTGACGACCCGCGACGCGGGCGGGTCGGTCTGCAGGACGAGTCCGAAGTCCATCCGCACCACTCCCTAGTTGAGGTACTGACAGGTGGAACGCGGGGTGAAGACGCCGTGCCCGGCGTGTCCGGTGTACTCCCGCTCGGTGATGACGAGTTCGCCGCGCGAGAGGACCGTCTCGACCCGGCCGGTGGTGCGCTTTCCTTCGTACGCCGAGTAGTCGACGTTCATGTGGTGCGTCTCGGCGGACATGACCTGCTCGGCGTGCGGGTCGTAGATGACGACGTCGGCGTCGGCGCCCGGCGCGATGGTGCCCTTCTTCGGGTACATGCCGAACATCCGGGCCGGGGAGGCGCAGGCGATCTCGATCCAGCGGCGGCGGGAGATGTGCCCGTCGAGGACCGCCTGGTGGAGCAGGTCCATACGGTTCTCGACGCCCGGGAGGCCGTTGGGGATCTTGGAGAAGTCGCCGCGGCCGAGGTCCTTCTGGCCGACGAAGCAGAACGGGCAGTGGTCGGTGGAGACGACCTGGAGGTCGTTCGTGCGCAGGCCCCGCCACAGCGCGGCCTGGTGCTCCCGGGGCCTGAGCGGTGTGCTGCACACGTACTTGGCGCCCGCGAAGTCCGGCTCGGCGAGGTTGTCGGTGGACAGGAACAGGTACTGCGGGCAGGTCTCGCCGAAGACGGGCAGACCCTCGTCGCGGGCCCGGGCCAGCTCGGTGACCGCCTCCGTCGCCGAGACGTGCACGACGTACAGGGGCGCGCCGGCCACCTGCGCGAGCTTGATGGCACGGTGGGTGGCCTCGGCCTCCAGCAGGGCCTTGCGGACCTCGCCGTGGTAGCGCGGGTCGGTCTCGCCCCGGGCCAGGGCCTGTTCGACCAGGACGTCGATCGCGATGCCGTTCTCGGCGTGCATCATGATCAGGCCGCCGTTGTCGGCGGAGCGCTGCATGGCGCGCAGGATCTGGCCGTCGTCGCTGTAGAAGACGCCCGGGTAGGCCATGAACTGCTTGAAGGAGGTGACGCCCTCCTCCACCAGGTGGTCCATCTCCTTGAGCGTGTGCTCGTTGACGTCGGAGACGATCATGTGGAAGCCGTAGTCGATGGCGCAGTTGCCGTCGGCCTTGGCGTGCCAGGTGTCCAGGCCCTCGCGGAGGCTGTGCCCGACGCTCTGCACGGCGAAGTCGACGATCGTCGTCGTGCCGCCCCAGGCGGCGGCGCGGGTGCCGGTCTCGAAGGTGTCGGAGGCGAAGGTGCCGCCGAAGGGCAGCTCCATGTGGGTGTGGGCGTCCACGCCGCCGGGGATGACGTACTTTCCGGTGGCGTCGATGGTGCGCTCTGCTGTGAAGGCTTGGGCTGCGGGTGTGCCTGTGGCTGCGAGGGCGGCGATTCGGCCGTCCTCGATCAGGACGTCGGCGTGGATCTCGTCGGATGCGGTGATGACGAGGCCGCCGCGGATGACTGTACGGCTGCTCATGTCGTGATCGCTCCTCGCTGTGGGTCGGTGCGGGTCGTCAGTGGCTGATCGCGCAGTTCCCCGCGCCCCTCAGGGCACGTCCCCCACGGACGTCTCAGGGTGCTGTCAGTGGGCCGTACGCGCCCGGTGCGCGGTCCCTGTAGAACTGCCAGCGGTCGCGGACCTCTCGGAGTTTGGCCATGTCCAGGTCGCGGACGACCAGTTCGGGCTCCTTGTCGCTCGCGACCTCGCCGACGAACTGGGCCTCCGGGTCGACGAAGTACGAGGTGCCGTAGAAGTCGTTGTCGCCGTACTCCTCGACGCCGACGCGGTTGATCGCGCCGACGAAGTACTCGTTGGCGACGGCCGCCGCCGGCTGTTCCAGCTGCCACAGGTAGGCGGAGAGGCCGCGCGAGGTGGCGGAGGGGTTGAAGACGATCTCGGCGCCGGCGAGGCCGAGTGCCCGCCAGCCCTCCGGGAAGTGGCGGTCGTAGCAGATGTAGACGCCGACCTTGCCGACGGCCGTCTCGAAGACGGGCCAGCCGCTGTTGCCGGGGCGGAAGTAGAACTTCTCCCAGAAGCCGCGCACTTGGGGGATGTGGGTCTTGCGGTACTTGCCGAGGTAGGAGCCGTCCGCGTCGATCACGGCGGCGGTGTTGTAGAGGACGCCGGGCTGCTCCTCCTCGTACATCGGCAGCACCAGGACGATGCCGAGTTCCTTGGCGAGGGCCTGGAAGCGGCGGACGATGGGGCCCTCGGGGATCTGCTCGGCGTACTCGTAGAAGGCGGGGTCCTGGACCTGGCAGAAGTACGGTCCGTAGAACAGCTCCTGGAAGCACAGGACTTGAGCACCCTGCGCGGCGGCGTCGCGGGCCGCCTGCTCGTGGACCTGGATCATCGATTCCTTGTCGCCCGTCCAGGCGGTCTGGAAGACGGCGGCACGGATCACTGGGCTCATCGGGACCTCCGGTCGCTCGGTGTGCCGTGAGCCTAGGAAGTCGCGAGGCGCTCTTTGAGTTGCACCGTGTCACGTCTGGGGGCGTGCGGCGTGCCACCGTGTCACGCTGCCGTGGGTCCATGTTTCACCGCCGTTTTCCCAGGTGGTCACAGGTTTCACTGCTGTTGCGCGTCGTGTGCGAGGAGCGCGATGTGCACCGAGGCGGCCTGCTCGAAGTCGTCGAGGTCCACCCCGAGACGGACCTGTATCGCCTCCAGGCGGCGGTAGAGGGCCGGGCGGGAGACGTGGTGGAGCTGGGCCGTGCGGGACTTGTTGCGGCCGGTGGCGAGATAGGTGCGCAGGACGGACAGCAGATCCTCGTCGGTCTCGCACAGCAGCCCGTCCAGCTCCCGCTCCGCGAAGGACTGCACCTGCGGATCGTCGCGCAGGAGACGGATCAGACCGCGCAGATGGACGTCCTTGAGGCGGACGACCGGCGGGAGGTCGAGAACCGCCGCGGAGTCGGCGACCGCGTCCGCGACGTGCTGGGCCTCGCGCAGTCCCGCGGGTACGTCGTCCCAGTCGGCCCGGGGGTCGGCGGCGGCGACGATCGTGCGGGCCTCCGACCCGGACTCGGTGCGCAGCCGGGTCGCGAAGTGAGCGGCGAGGGCGCCCGCGTCCTGGTCGCGGGGGAGGCTGAGGAGTACGGCGGTGGCGCCGTCGGCGAGTTCGGCGACGAGTCCGGGCAGGCCCAGCAGCCTGAGCAGCCGGTCGAGGCGGCCGGTGTCGCCGTCGCGGACGACCAGCGGTACGAAGGTCCGCCGGTTGACGGGCAGTCCGGCGGCGCGGGCCCGGGGCAGCAGTTGCCGGGCCGGTACGACGCCGCTGACCAGGTCGGTCAGCAGGCCCTGCGCGGACTGCTCCTCCCAGGAGCACGCGGCTGTGCCGCCGAGCATGCGGTGCAGGACGAGGGCCTCGGCGGCGCGGTCGGCCAGCAGCCGCCCGGTGGCGGTGTCGCCGCGGTAGCCGCACAGCACGATGCGGCCCCAGCGCTCCCCGCGTCCGCCCAGTTCGGCCCGGATCCAGCCGTCGCCCTCGGTGCCGCCGGCCTGGCGGGCGATGCGTTCCCAGTCGCGCAGGACGTCGTCGACCGCGGGCCGCTCCCCCGCCGTGCCGAGGACGCGGTGGGCGAGGTTGGTGACGACGACCGGGCAGGCGCTGTGCCGGGCGACCTCGTCGAGGAGGCGTTGCAGCGGGGCGCCCGCGGTGATGAGGGCGGTGAGTTCGGTGCGGACGGCCTCGGAGAGGCTGACGGCGGCGAACTTGCGCCGCACGAGCCGTGACTGGACCTCCTCGGTGAGTTCGACGAAGGGGAAGGGCCGGTGCAGGACGACCATCGGCAGCCCGCACCGCTCGGCCGCCCGGCGCATCACGTCCGGGGCTGAGGGGAAGGCGCGGCCGAGTCCGAGGACGACGGCGGCGGCCTCCGCGCGGTGCAGGGACCGGACGTACTCGGCTTGCTTGTCCTCGTCACCGGCGAGCAGCACTCCGGTGGTGAGGACCATCTCGCCGCCGGTGAGCATCACGCCGACGTCGGCGGCCTCGGCGACGTGCACCCAGCGCACCTGCCGGTCCAGATGGCTCGCCCCGGCCACCACCTCGGGCTCCCCGGCGAGCACCCGCTCCAGGGTGAGGACCTGCCGGACCGACAGGGCGGGTTCCCAGGTGTCCGGGGTGGTGGCCATGGCGACTTCCCTTGCGTCGGTGCGCTGCTACCGGATGCTCCGCAGAGCGTTCTCGAGGATCGCGGCGCCCTCCTCGGCCTCCGCGACGTTGAGGGACAGCGGCGGGGCGACGCGCAGACAGCTGGTGTTGTGGCCGCCGCCCTTGCCGATCAGCAGGCCTCCCTCGCGGGCCGCCTCCAGGACGGCAGCGGCGGCCTGCGGATCGGCCTCGTCGGTGCCGGGCCTGGTCACCTCGATGCCGATCATCAGCCCGCGTCCGCGAACCTCCCGTACGGCCGGCACCTGCGCGGCGGCGGCCCGCAGCCGCTCGATGAGCAGGCCGCCGACCCGCCGGGCGTTGCCTTGGAGGTCGTGTTCCACGAGGTAGTTGAGGTTGGCGAGGCCCGCCGCCATGGTGATCTGGGTGCCGCCGAAGGTGGAGATGCTGTTGGAGTCCAGGCAGTTCATGATCTCGGAGCGGGCGACGACCCCGCCGATGGACATGCCGTTGCCGATGCCCTTGGCGAAGGTCATGAGGTCAGGCGGCCCATTCTGCCCGTGGGCCTGCCAGCCCCAGAAGTGCTCGCCGGTGCGGCCCCAGCCGGTCTGCACCTCGTCGGCGATCCACAGGATGCCGCGCTCGTTCAGCACTTCGCGGAAGGCGGCGTACAGCCCGTCCGGGGGTGAGGTGAAGCCGCCGACGCCCTGGATGGGTTCGGCGATCAGCGCGGCCGGTGGGCGGGTGTGGCCGAGCATGTCCTTCAGGTCCTCGACGCAGGCCGCGATGAACTCGGCGTCGCTCAGGTCCGCGTAGGGGCCGCGGGTGCGCACTCCGCCGTGGACGTAGAGCGTCTGCAGCGGGGAGAGCGAGGTCGGGGACCAGCCGCTGTTGCCGGTGATGCCGACCGAGCTGAAGGAACGGCCGTGGTAGCTGTTGCGCATCGCCAGGACCGTGTTGCTGCGCCGGTACGTCGTGGCCAGCAGCAGGGCGGTGTCGTTGGCCTCGGTGCCGGAGGTGGTGAAGAAGACCCGGGCGTCCGGGATGCCGCTCAACTGGGCGACACGCTCGGCGAGTTCGACCATGGGCCGGTTGAGGTAAAGGGTCGAGGAGTGGATGATCCGCGCGGACTGCTCGCTCACCGCCTTGGTGATCTCGGGCAGCGCGTGGGCGGTCATCGTGGTGAGGATGCCGCCGAAGAAGTCGAGGTACTTGTTGCCCTGGGCGTCCCAGACGTGGCGGCCCTCGCCGTGGGTGATCTCGAGGGGCTCCTCGTAGTAGAGGGCGAGCCAGTCGGGGAGCACGCCCCGGTGGCGGCCCAGCAGGTCGTCGGTCACGGCCGCACCAGCCCTTCGTACGCGTCGGGGCGGCGGTCGCGGTAGAAGGCCCACTGCTGCCGCACCTCCTCGACGAGGCCGAGGTCCAGGTCTCGGATGACGAGCTCCTCCTTGCTGTCGCTCGCGACGTCGCCGACGAACTGTCCGCGCGGGTCGACGAAGTACGACGTCCCGTAGAAGTCGTTGTCCCCGTACTCCTCCTGGCCGACGCGGTTGATCGCGGCGACGAAGTACTCGTTGGCGACGGCCGCGGCGGGCTGCTCCAGCCGCCACAGGTGGGACGACAGGCCCCGGTGGGTGGCGGAGGGGTTGTAGACGAGTTGGGCGCCCTTCAGGCCGAGCTCGCGCCAGCCCTCCGGGAAGTGGCGGTCGTAGCAGATGTAGACGCCGACCTTGCCGACGGCGGTGTCGAAGACGGGCCAGCCGAGGTTGCCGGGCTTGAAGTAGTACTTCTCCCAGAAGCCCTTGACCTGCGGGATGTGGTGCTTGCGGTACTTGCCGAGGTAGGAGCCGTCGGAGTCGATCACGGCCGCGGTGTTGAAGTAGAAGCCGGACTGCTCGACCTCGAACACCGGCACGACGATCACCATGCCGGTCTCGCGCGCGAGGGCCTGCATGCGCTGGACCGTCGGGCCGTCCGGGACGGGCTCGGCCCAGCGGTAGTGCTCGGGCTCCTGGACCTGACAGAAGTAGGGGCTGTTGAAGACTTCCTGGAAGCCGATGATCTGCGCGCCCCGGCGAGCCGCCTCGCGGGCGTGCTCCTCGTGTTTCGCCACCATGGACTCGGTGTCGCCGGTCCAGGTGGCCTGGACCAGAGCGGCACGTACGACGTTGGCCATGAGCTGCTCCTTCGACGCGACGTCTGCGTCTCTACGCCCGTAGAAGCGGACAGTAGAGCCACGAACGTAAGCCTCCGGCCCGGGCTTGCCAAGACCATCGTCCCCAACCCGCTGGGCGGAGCGCGATTCGCACTCCTGTGGGTGAGTCGCCCGGGGCACGGCGGCGGGGCTCAGGCGGGGAATCCGGCGACCCGGAGCGCGTGCACGAGATCCCAGCGGCGCTCGTCCGACACGCCCTGGGCGGCCGCCAGCAGGAGCGGTACCAGGCGCCGCGGATCCGGCTCGGCACTGCGGGCCGCCTCCTCGGGCGTGCGGGCTCTCACATACGCGTCGAGCAGCGCGCGCACCTCGCGGTGACGGCCCTCTGCGGCGAGCCCGAGGACGGCCGCGCCGACCTCGGCCGGGGGCCGGGCGACTCCCTGCCGCAGGATCTGCTGCCCGTCCGCCACCCGCCCGGCAGCGCCCAGTGCGTCCGCCGCGGCGACCAGGGCCCCCGCGGGCAGCGAGGCGGCCTCCCACAGCAGGGTCTGCCAGTCCGCGCCCAGCCCGGCCCGCTCCAGCTCGCCCGCGAGCAGCGGGAACCGGGCGGGCGGCGAGGACGTGAGCTCGACCAGCAGCACGTGCGCCTCCCCGCTGCGCCCCTCGGCACGCAGCCGCGCCAGTGCCCCGACGGTCCGCGTGACCTCCGCCCGGTCCGCCGCGCCGCCGGCCTCGCCCCGCGGCCCTACGTCCTGGACCGTGGCTTCCTCGGCGACCCCGGCGAACCGGGCACCCCGCCGGGTGCGGCCGGTGACGGGAACGGACTCGGGCAGCGTCGGCACGGCAGCGGGCGGCACGACGACGGGCATGGCCTCCTCCTCGTCCATCCCGGCGAACCGGGCACTGCCGCGCCGGCGTTTGCGCTGCTTGGGGGTGGGCTGTGGGGTGGCCTGAGGCTCGGGGGCTGCAACCGGGGCGGGAACGGCCCGTCCCGCCGGATGCTCCTGGGCGTCCCGCTCTCTCTCCGGGTCCGGGCCGGCGTCCGCATGCCGGGTGTCGTGCCGACCGGCGGTGCCGGACGCCGTCTGCTGGTGGGCAGGGTGCCATGGCGTGGCGGGGTCGTACGGACCGCCCGGGGCACGCTGCTCCCGGGGAGACGCTCCGTCGGCCGTGTCACCAACACCCTCGGCCGCACCGGCCCCGAACGCGGATGCGCCTGCCGCCGGTCTCGCGCCGCCGAACACATCGGCCGGACGGCTCGGGCCGTCGCCGAACGCACGGACGCCGCCACTGGACGCGCGGGATCCGTCCCCGACCGCACCAGCCCCGAACCCCGGTGCGCCCGCCGCCGGTCTCGCGCCGCCGAACACATCGCCCGGCCCGCTCGGGCCCGAGCCGCCGCGTGGAGCATCCGTCGGCGCCCCGCCGCCGGACACCGCCCCGGGAGCCCCTGGCGTCTGCCCACCACTCACACCCGCGGCAGCCCCCGGCATCTCCCCACCACGCACACCCGCGGCATGCCCTGAAGCCTCCCCGCCACGCGCACCCCCGGGTCGCCCCGAAGCAGCCCCGCCGCCCGCGGCCCCGGCTCCTCCCCCACCGCCGAAGGCCCCCGCACCCGGGACACCCCCCGGCCCGGCCACCGCACCCCGCCCCTCGAAGAAGGCGGCTGCGCCGCGGTCGTGGGCGTCCAGGCGGGTCATCCGGTCGCGCAGCTCCGCGCAGCGGGCCGTCGCGCGTTCGTGGTCGTCGTGAGCCCAGGCGAGGTCGAGGCGGAGGGTGTCGGCCTGTTCGCGGGTGGGGGCCGAGGCGAGGAGGCGGGTCAGGTCGGCCTGGCGTTCGGCGGCGTATCTCTGCTCCCGGAGCATGACGTCCAGCCGGTCCCCGAGGGCGTCACGGCCGCCCGGCCGGGCATCGTACGCGGCGAGCGCGGCGGCGTGCAGGCTCCGGGCGTGTTCCGTCTCCGGGCCCGCGCCCCCGGGGCCGTACTGCCCGGCGAGGTCCTGCAGCAGCGCCTCCACCACGTCCCAGGGCGGCACCTCCTGCCCGTCGAGGCAGGCCCGCATGCCCTCCGGGTCGCGCTGCCAGAAGACCGCGCACCAGCCGCCGGACGCATCGAGGCGTGCCAGCAGACCATCCAGGTAGTTCGCGAACTCCCGGACCCTGCCCGGGAGTTGATCCGCTGCCATCGCTCAACTCCCGCCAGACCGGAGCGCTCCGCCCAGTAGGCAACACCAGTCGTGTTACGGGAGTGCTACGGGGAGTTTTCGCGCGCGACGCGGGAGCCTCAGCGCCAGGACGTCAGACCGGTGCAGGCGCGCACCGCTGCGCCACTTCGTCCATGGACAGCCCGAGCACGCCGGCCAGCGCGGCGACCGTGAAGAAGGCCGGGGTCGGGGCCCGCCCGGTCTCGATCTTGCGGAGGGTCTCGGCGGAGATGCCCGCGTCCGCGGCGATCTCCGTCATGCTCCGGTCGCCACGCGCCTCACGCAGCAGCCGACCCAGCCGCTCGCCGCGTTCGCGCTCTTCAGGGGTGAGAGGGGTGCGCACCATGCCCCCATTCTAATACCGGTATAGTAATTGGCATGGTGGAACTCAAGACCGACACATCGATCGATGCCATGTACGAAGCGGGCCAGGTCGTCGCCCGCGCCCTGACCGCCGCCCGAAGAGCCGCCGACGTGGGCGTCTCCCTGCTGGAACTGGACGAGGTGGCGCACGACGTGCTGCGCGAGGCGGGCGCCACCTCACCGTTCCTCGGGTACCGCCCCTCCTTCGCCCCGACCCCCTTCCCCGCCGTCCTGTGCACCTCGGTCAACGACGCGATCGTGCACGGCGTCCCGGACCGCTACCGCCTGCGCGACGGCGACCTCGTCTCCCTCGACTTCGGCGCCGAACTGGGCGGCTGGGTCGGCGACTCGGCGCTCAGCTTCGTCGTCGGCACCCCGCGCAAGGGCGATCCGCGTCTGGTCGAGACCGTGGAGCGGGCCCTCGCGGCGGGCATCGAGGCCGCCGTCGTGGGCAACCGCATCGGCGACATCGCGCACGCGATCGGCACGGTGTGCCGCGGCGCCGGCTACGGCATCCCGGACGGCTTCGGCGGCCACGGCATCGGCCGCCGCATGCACGAGGACCCGGGGGTGCCGAACGAGGGCCGGCCGGGACGGGGCATGCGCCTGCGGCACGGGATGGTGCTGGCGATCGAGCCCATGGTCATCGGGGGCGGCACGGACGACTATCACGCGGCTCCCGACGGCTGGACGCTGAAGACGAACGACGGCTCCCGCGCGGCCCACGCGGAGCACACGGTGGCGATCACGGATGCCGGACCGAGGATCCTGACCGCGCGCTGAACCACGCCCCGGAGGTCCGGATCCTACGGAAATGTCCCGAAGGTGCCCGCCGCCGACGATCGTGCGAAGGTGTTCTACGAGCGCGCCCCAGGTGTAACCGGCTGCCACCCGGGTTACCCGGCCCCGGCACGTCGACCAGCGAGGGTGTCCCCCGCCCGGGCGCCGGGGACGCCGGGAACGGAAGGCCCATGAGCAGCGGCTTCACCAGCCCGGAGGGCTACGGCTCGGACCCCTTCGGAGAATTCCTCGCACGCTTCTTCGGCGGACCGCGACCGGGGCCCCGGCAGATCGACCTCGGGCGGCTGCTCAGCCAGCCGGCCCGTGAGCTCGTCCGGGGCGCCGCCCAGTACGCCGCCGAGCACGGCAGCCGGGACCTCGACACGGAGCATCTGCTGCGGGCGGCGCTCGGCACCGAGCCCACCCGGACCCTGCTCAGCAAGGCCGGGGCCAACCCCGACTCGCTGGCGTCGCAGATCGACGACCGGTCGGGCCCGGCCCAGCACGGCCCCGAGGACACGCCGCCGCCGACCACGCTGTCCCTCACCCCGGCCGCCAAACGGGCGCTGCTGGACGCGCACGACATGGCCCGGGCCCGCGGCTACGGCTACATCGGCCCGGAGCATGTGCTCAGCGCCCTGGCCTCGAACCCCGATTCGGCCGCCGGGCACATCCTGAACGCGGCCCGCTTCGCGCCCTCGGCCCCGCCCGAGGCGCCGGAGGTCCCGCAGGCCGAGCGGCCGCGCCCGACGAACACGCCGACCCTGGACAAGTACGGCCGCGACCTCACCGAACTGGCCCGGCAGGGGCGGATCGACCCGGTGATCGGCCGCGACGAGGAGATCGAGCAGACCGTCGAGGTCCTCTCCCGCCGCGGCAAGAACAACCCGGTGCTGATCGGTGACGCGGGCGTCGGCAAGACCGCCGTCGTCGAGGGGCTGGCGCAGCGCGTCTCCGAGGGGGACGTGCCCGACATACTGATCGGCCGCCGCGTGGTCGCCCTGGACCTGACGGGCGTCGTCGCGGGCACCCGCTACCGGGGTGACTTCGAGGAGCGGATGAACAACATCGTCAGTGAGATCCGCGCCCACTCCGAGCAGTTGATCATCTTCATCGACGAGCTGCACACGGTCGTGGGCGCCGGTTCCGGTGGCGGCGACGGCAGTTCGCTGGACGCCGGCAACATCCTCAAGCCGGCCCTCGCCCGCGGGGAGCTGCACATCGTGGGCGCCACCACCCTGGAGGAGTACCGCCGGATCGAGAAGGACGCCGCGCTGGCCCGCCGCTTCCAGCCGATCATGGTCCCGGAGCCCACTCCCGCGGACACGATCGAGATCCTGCGCGGCCTGCGGGACCGCTACGAGGCCCACCACCAGGTCCGCTACACCGACGGCGCGCTGGTGGCGGCCGTGGAGCTGTCCGACCGCTATCTCACCGACCGCCGCCTGCCGGACAAGGCCATCGACCTGATCGACCAGGCCGGTGCCCGGGTGCGGCTGCGGGCGCGGACCAAGGGCACGGACGTACGGGCCCTGGAGCGGGAGCTGGAGCAACTGACCCTGGACAAGGACCAGGCGGTCGCGGACGAGAGCTACGAGCAGGCCACCCAGTTGCGCGACCGGATCCTGGACGTCAAGCAGCGGATCGCCCAGGCCGGTGGCGAGAGCGAGATCGACGAGGGCCAGGACCTCGTCGTCGAGGCCGAGTCGATCGCCGAGGTGGTGTCCCGCCAGACCGGCATCCCGGTCAGCAGCCTCACCCAGGAGGAGAAGGACCGGCTGCTGGGCCTGGAGGAGCATCTGCATCAGCGGGTGGTCGGCCAGGACGAGGCCGTGCGGGTCGTCTCCGACGCGGTGGTGCGCTCCCGGGCCGGTCTGGCCAGCCCCGACCGGCCGATCGGCAGCTTCCTCTTCCTCGGCCCGACCGGGGTCGGCAAGACCGAACTGGCCCGGGCGCTCGCCGAGGCCCTGTTCGGCAGCGAGGACCGCATGGTCCGCCTCGACATGAGCGAGTACCAGGAGCGGCACACCGTCAGCCGCCTGATCGGCGCCCCGCCCGGCTACGTCGGCCACGAGGAGGCCGGGCAGCTCACCGAGGTCGTCCGCCGCCACCCGTACTCGCTGCTCCTCCTCGACGAGGTGGAGAAGGCGCACCCGGACGTCTTCAACATCCTGCTGCAGGTCCTCGACGACGGGCGGCTGACCGACTCCCAGGGCCGCACGGTGGACTTCACCAACACCGTCATCGTGATGACCAGCAACCTCGGCTCCGAGGCGATCACCCGCCGCGGCGCCACGATGGGCTTCGCCTCGGGCGACGCCGACGCGGACGAGGAGGCCCGGCGCGAGCAGATCCTGCGCCCGCTGCGCGAGCACTTCCGCCCCGAGTTCCTCAACCGCATCGACGAGATCGTCGTCTTCCGCCAGCTCACCACCGACCAGCTGCGCCGGATCACCAACCTCCTGCTGGACCGCACCCGTTCCCTCGTCCAGGAGAAGGGCATCACGGTGACCTTCACCGACCGAGCGGTGGAATGGCTGGCCGACCACGGCTATCAGCCCGAGTACGGCGCCCGCCCGCTGCGCCGCACGATCCAACGCGAGGTGGACAACGAACTGTCCCGACTGCTGCTGGACGGCAGGGTGGAGGAAGGCGGCCAGGTCACGGTGGACACCGAGGACGGCCACTTGACGTTCCAAACGCAGAGTTCAGCAGCCCCCTCTTAGGGGCGCGGGGAACTGCGCGACCAGCCCCCACGCACCCGCGGACGAACTCTTCAGCGAACCGGCCGCACCACCATCGCCGATCCCCCACCCCGCCGTACCTTCTCAGCGGCTGCCAGCCACTTCCCACCGGGCAGCCGCTGAACCGCCGTAGCGGCCCCGATCTCCGGATTCACCTTGAACGAATGCCCGATCGCTTCGAGCTGCTTCCTTACATCACTGTCGTACAACCCCGGCTCCAGCTCGGTCTGCGCAGCATTCCGCTGACTCGCCCGAGGCGCGGCAATCGCATCGACCAACGGCAACCCCCGGTCGACAAACCCGGTCAGCGTCTGCAGGACGGTCGTGATGATCGTCGCCCCGCCCGGCGACCCCAGCGCCACCACGGGCTTGTCGTGCCGGTCGAGCACGATCGTCGGCGAGATGGAGGACCGGGGCCGCTTCCCGGGCCCGGGAAGATTCGGGTCGTGCACGGCCGGGTTCGCCGGTGTGAAGGAGAAGTCCGTCAGCTCGTTGTTGAGGATGAACCCCCGCCCCGGCACGGTGATCCCGCTGCCGCCGGTCTGCTCGATGGTGAGGGTGTAGGCGACGACGTTCCCCCACTTGTCGGCGACCGTCAGATGCGTGGTGCTGTCACCCTCGTACGTCGTCGGAGCGGCCTTGCCGCCGGAGCCGCACCGCTCGGGATGACGCGGATCGCCCGGCGGCACCGGGCTGGACAGCACGGCGTCGTCCTTGATCAGGCACTCGCGTGAGTCGGCGAACCGCTGCGACAGCAGCTCCTTCGTCGGTACGTCCTCGAACGCGGGGTCGCCCACCCACCGGCCCCGGTCGGCGAACGCGATCCGGCTGGCCTCGATGAAGCGGTGCAGGTACTTCGCCTTGCTCGCCTTCGACAGGTCGGTCCGCTCCAGGATGTTGAGCGCCTCACCGACCGTCGTACCGCCGGAGGACGACGGCGCCATGGAGTAGACGCCGAGGCCGCGGTAGGAGGTCCTGGTGGGTGCCTGGAGCTTGGTGCGGTAGGCGGCCAGGTCCTTGGCGGACAGGTCGCCGGGGCGGGCGTTCCAGCCGGAGGCCGGGTCGACGGGCGGCTTGTTCACCGTGTCGACGATCTCCCGGCCGAGGCCTCCGCGGTAGAGCGCGCCGACGCCCTTGTTCCCCAGCTCCGCGTAGGTGCGGGCGAGGTCGGGGTTCTTGAAGGTGGAGCCGACGACCGGGAGCTGCCCGCCGGGCAGGAACAGTTCGGCGGTGTCCGGGAAGTAGCGGAAGCGGGTCTCGTTGGACGCCGTCTGCGAGCGGAAGGTCTCGTCGACCCTGAACCCGTCGCGCGCCAGCCGCTCGGCCGGCTTCAGGACGTTCGCGAGCCGCTTGCTGCCCCACTGGTCCAGCGCTGTCTGCCAGGTGGCGGGCGTGCCGGGTGTGCCGACGCTCAGGCCGCTGCTGACGGCTTCGGCGAACGGGATGGGCTTGCCGTTCTCGGTGAACAGGTTCTTGTCGGCGGACAGCGGAGCGGTCTCGCGTCCGTCGATGGTGCGCACCGTACGGGACTTGGCGTCGTAGTGGACGAAGTAGCCGCCCCCGCCGATGCCGGCGGAGTAGGGCTCGGTGACGCCGAGCGCGGCGGCTGTGGCGACGGCCGCGTCGACGGCGTTGCCGCCCTTGCGCAGGACCTCGATTCCGGCGGCCGAGGCGTCGGGGTCGACGCTGGATACGGCGCCGCCGTATCCGACGGCCTGTGGGGTTTTCTCACCCCCGTCGGTCTGTGCGGCGGGTGGCGCTGCCGCCCCCACCGAGACCACCACGGCGGCCGAAACCGCCAGGACCGTCAGATTCCGCGCGACAGGGCGACGCATCCGCACCTCCAGTCAAAGGCCGTCCGCGCAGCTTAATTCATGGCCATGGTCGCGTCAGGCACGCGTCGAACACCGGTGCGTCGACGCCCGCTAGCATGCGCGCCCATGAATGACGACGTGCGCAACATAGTCCTGGGCGTGGTCGCGGCGGGGATCAGTGCCGGGCTGGGCTGGGTGGCCCGCACCTACCTGTGGAAGCGCAGGCTCCGCCGGAAGCAGGCCTTCTTCGGGCTGCCCGACAACTCCGAGTCGCTGCTGGTGGTGAACCGGGGCGCCGGGGGACCCGAGTTCGCGGTGATGCGTTACGACGTGTTCGCGCTCCTCGAACTCGCCGCGCTGATCAAGGACTGCAACGCCCACGCCCAGATACTGCCGCACGACACGGCACGCCAGGGTTTCGGCGAGCGGACGGAGTTCTGTGTCGGCGGCCCCGCCTCCAACCGCCGGATGGCGGCCCATCTGTCCTCCCTGCTGCCCGGGGTGCGGGTGAACATGGACTCCGAACCGGGGCCGGACCGGGGATCGTTCCAGATCGGCTCCGAGCGCTACCGGGTGGACAACGGCAAGGAGGAGTACGCGCTGCTCGCCCGGCTGACCGCCGAGCGCAGCCAGAACACCCGGCCGGTCTACCTCTTCTGCGGCCAGACCTCGATCACCAACCAGGCCACCACCCGCTATCTCGCCCGCAACCACGAGAAGCTGGCCCGCAAGTACGGCAACAGCTCCTTCGCGCTGCTGCTGAAGGTGATCAACTCCCAGGCCTACGGCCCGGACGTCGTCGAACTGGTGGAGGACGTGACGCGCGCGGCACAGACCCCCCTGCCCGCGCCCGCCACTCCACGCAACAGCCACCGCTCCTCCTGAAGTCCTCCACTTCTCAACAATCGTTACTGGCACGTAACTTACCGACGGGTTACCACTGGTAAGAGGCCGAGGTTACCGTCTGGTCACTTTGCACTTACACGAGTGAGGAGTGACCCGTGGGACGTCACCGCAAGGCCCTGCGCACCACCGCCGTAGGCGCCGTCTCGGCCACCCTGGTCGCCGGCACAGCCCTCGGACTCGCCCCCACAGCGCAGGCGGCGCCGAACCCCGTCCGCTTCGTCGACATCGCCGGCGACGGCGGCACCGTCCTCAAGGCCAACGTCGTCACCCCGGCCGGGGCCGACGGCACGCGCCGCTACCCGCTGCTCGTCATGCCCACGAGCTGGGGTCTGCCCCAGGTCGAGTATCTGGCCCAGGCTCAGAAACTCGCCGACTCCGGGTACGTCGTGGTGACGTACAACGTGCGCGGCTTCTGGCAGTCGGGCGGCGAGATAGAAGTAGCGGGCCCACCCGACATCGCCGACGCGTCGAAGGTCATCGACTGGGCGATCGCCAACACCCCCTCGGACGCCGGGCGCATCGGCATGGCGGGCGTCTCCTACGGCGCCGGCATCAGCCTGCTCACCGCCGCGCAGGACAAGCGGGTCAAGGCCGTCGCGTCACTGAGCGGCTGGGCGGACCTGATCGACTCCATCTACGCCGGACGCACCCAGCACGTCCAGGCGTCCGCCCTGCTGGACGGCGCGAGCATCGTGACGGGCCGGCAGAGCGCCGAACTCCGGCAGACCTTCGACGACTTCTACCGCTCCAACCTGGCGAAGGAGCCGGAGCTCATCGCCTGGGGAAAGAAACGTTCCGCCGCTACCTACGTCGACCAGATCAACAAGAACGGCGCGGCGATCATGCTCGCCAACGCCTGGGGCGACACCATCTTCCCGCCCAACCAGTACGCCGACTTCTACGAGAAGCTGACCGGCCCGAAGCGGCTGGAGATGCGGCCCGGAGACCACGCGACGGCGGAGCTGACCGGCCTGTTCGGGCTGCCCAACGACGTCTGGAAGGACACCACGCGCTGGTTCGACCACTACCTCAGGGGCGAGGACAACGGCATCGACCGTGAGCAGCCCGTCCAGCTCAAGTCCCGTTCCTCGGGCGGCTACGAGGGCTACCCCGACTGGAAGTCGGTCGCCGCGACCGACCGGAAGATCGCCCTCGGGGGCACGACCACGATTCGTACGAACGTGAACTCGGGGGCGGACGGCGGAGTCGTCTTCCTGTCCAGCATCCTCGACCAGGTGGCCCAGCTGCCCCCGATGGCCTCGATCCCGCTGCTCCCCCGCCGCTGGGCCGCCGTATGGCAGTCGGAGAAGTACGGACAGGCCCAACAGGTGCGCGGCACCGCGAAGTTGCACACGACCCTCACCCCGACCAAGGAGAGCGGCACCCTCGTCGCCTACCTGTACGACGTGGGGCCGCTCGGCCTCGGCAAGCTGGTCTCCAACGCGCCGTACACCTTCCACGGGCGTACCCCCGGAAAGCCGTTCGGCGTCGACCTGGAGCTGTACTCCACGGCCTACGACGTCCCGGCCGGGCATCGCCTCGCCCTGGTCGTCGACACGGTCGACCCGCTCTACATCGAGCACAACCCGTCCGGCGCGCAGCTGACCTTCTCCTCGCCTGCGAACGACCCGTCGTACGTGTCGGTCCCGCTGCGCGAGCAGTGATCTCCGGCTGCCGCCGGACGGGCCTGGCCGATGTGAACCGCCGCCCCCGTGGCCACAAGGGCCGTGGGGGCCACGCCCGGCGGGAACACCCCGCGGACCCGGGCGGGCGGTCTGCTCACCCCTGACGGGATCGGCGGATTTCGGCGAAGTCCCCCTCTCCGACAGGGATGAAGGGCACATCGTAGTCGAGGTCCGATCCGATGAGCCGTCCGGTGGCTGCCCGTTCAGTGCTTGAGGATCTTGGAGAGGAAGTCCTTGGCGCGGTCGCTGGTGGGGTTGGTGAAGAACTCGTCGGGGGTGCGGTCCTCGACGATCCCGCCGTCGGACATGAAGACGACACGGTTGGCGGCCGAGCGGGCGAAGCCCATCTCGTGCGTGACGACGATCATGGTCATGCCGTCGCGGGCCAGTTGCTTCATGACCTCCAGCACCTCGTTGATCATCTCCGGGTCGAGGGCCGAGGTCGGCTCGTCGAAGAGCATCGCCTTGGGCTCCATGGCCAGGGCACGGGCGATGGCCACGCGCTGCTGCTGACCGCCGGAGAGCTGCGCCGGGTACTTGTCCGCCTGGTTGGCGACGCCGACCCGGTCGAGGAGTTCATGGGAGCGCTTGTCGGCGTCCTCCTTCCGGCGCCCGCGGACCTTGATCTGGCCCAGGGAGACGTTCTGCAGGACGGTCTTGTGGGCGAAGAGGTTGAACGACTGGAAGACCATGCCGACGTCGGCGCGCAGCCGGGCCAGGGGCTTGCCCTCCTCGGGCAGCGGCTGTCCGTCGAGGACGATCGACCCCGACTCGATGGTCTCCAGCCGGTTGATCGCCCGGCACAGAGTCGACTTGCCCGACCCCGAGGGGCCGATGACCACGACCACCTCCCCCTTGCCGACGGTGAGGTTGATGTCCCGCAGGACATGCAGCTCCCCGAAGTGCTTGTTGACGTCACGCAGCTCGATCAGCGGATCTGCGGCCATACTCAGCCCTACTCACTCTCAGCTGTGTGGTGGTTGCCGCAACGTATCCAGGCAAGATCGGACTTGTCGGGCGACACGCACTTTTCGATCATTAGCCGTATTTACATCGCACTTTGGCTCAAAGCGTACGGCCAGGGATGGGGTCATGGGTACGGCCGCGGGCCTCACGCCTCCGCGACTTCCGCGTAGAGCTGGGACAGCTCGGGCACGCCGTACGCGGCCCACTCGTGCCCGGAGTCCACGACGTCGAACTCCCTGCCGGAGGTCAGCCGCACGACGGGCTGCCCGTCGGACCGGATCTCCCAGGCGGCTCCCGGCACGGTGCGCACGATGACGGTGCCCAGGTAGAGCCCTGCGTCGTTGCCGAGCCAGGCCAGGGTCTCCTCGTCGTCCCGCCAGCGCGGCAGCAGCTGGTCCAGCGCCTCCAGCGAGGCCGCCGAGTCGTCCAGCCGGACCCCCGCCCGGTACGCCTGGGAGCGGAGCAGTTCGCACTCGGCGAGCAGATCCGCGATGCCCGCGGGGTCGGGGAACCCGACCTTCTGGCGCCGGTTGCCCAGGAAAGGGATGTTCATACGTCCAGCGTGTCATTCGTACCGCCGTGCGCACCACAGGCGCGCGGGCCTTCGCCGGCGGTCGAGTTCACGCCGAGTTCGCGCATGGCGCGTTGACGAGTCCCCCTAGTCTCCCTAGCTTCGTTGTCTCTCTAGCTTCACCGTGTGATCGATGAGCGGGAGGAGTCGGCCGTGCGCCGATCTGTTCGGGGGATCCTGGTCGTCCTGGCCCTGTGCGGGTCTCTGGTGTCGACGGTGTCGGCGCCGTCCGTCGGTGCCGCCGAGGAGAGACGGACCGCGCCGGTGCCGCTTGAGCGGCTGTTCGACAACATCGCCGTCAGCGACGACGGCCGGCCCGCTGCGGCCGACTTCGACGGCTCCGGTGCCTCCCTGTCCGCGCGGGATCTCACGGCCGCGGGCTGGGCGCCCGGGCGCACCCTGACCGTCCAGGGGGCCCGGCTGACCTGGCCGCGGCGACAGCCCGGCGAGCCCGACAACGTCCGCGCCGCCGGACAGGACGTCCGTGTCACGGGGCGCGGCGACGCCCTCGCCTTCCTGGTGGCGGGCACGGCCGGCACGGAGACGGGCGGCCCGGGCACGGTCGTGTACGCGAACGGCACCCGCTCCGGCTACCGGCTCACCGCGCCCGATTGGCGCACCGGGCCGCTCGCGACGAAGGCGGTGGCCCTGCCGCACATCAACACGCCCGGCGGGCAACTCGCCGAGCAGGCCCGTCTGTACGTCGTGACGGTGCCGTTGACGCCGGGGCGCGAGCTCGCCTCGGTCCGGCTGCCGCGCGCCGCCGGGCTGCATGTCTTCGCGGTGTCGGTACGGACCGCCACGCGGGGCTGGACGGGGAGCTGGACGACGTCGACGGGCGGCTACGCGGCCGTGGGGCCCTGGACGGACCGGACGCTGCGACTGGTGGTGCGCACCTCGGCGGGTGGGCCCCGGGTGCGGATGCGGTTCGACAACACCTTCGCGGCGGCCCCGGTACGGATCGGCGGCGCGACGGTCGCCGTGCGGTCCTCGGGCGCGGCGGCGCGCGGGACGCCGGTGCCGCTGTCCTTCGGCGGTGAGGAAAGCGTGGAGATCCCGGCCGGGGCCCAGGCGTACAGCGATCCGCTGGGCTTCGCGGTGCCGGCGGACGCCGATCTGCTGGTCAGCTTCCATCTGCCCGGCCCGGTGCCGGCGGCGCCCCTGCACCGGCTCGCGCAGCAGCGGTCGTACGTCAGCGAGCCCGGCGACCACACGGCGGACGGCACCGCCGGGGCGTACACCTCGGTGATCACCAGCTGGCCGCTGCTCGCCGGGGTCGATGTGAGCGGCGGGCCCGGGTCCGTGGTGCTGCTCGGGGACTCGATCACCGACGGCGACAAGTCCACGGTGGACGCGAACCGGCGGTGGCCGAACGTGCTGGCCGGCCGGCTCCTGCGGCAGAGCGACGTGCCTCGCTACGGGGTGCTGAACCAGGGCGTCTCGGGCAACCGTGTGGTCACCGACCGGTATCCCGGCGACGGGGTGTCCACGGACACGGCAGGGGTGAGTGCCCTGCACCGGTTCGACCGGGACGTCCTCGCCCAGCCGTCGGCCCGTACGGCGATCGTCTTCGAGGGCGTCAACGACCTGCGCTGGGGCACCTCGGCGGAACAGGTGATCGCGGGCCTGCGGGAGCTGGCGGCGCGCGGGCAGGCCCGGGGGCTCAGGATGCTCGCGGCGACGATCCTGCCGTGCGCGGGCGAGACGCGGTGCACGGCGGCCGTCGACGCCGAGCGGGTCGCGGTGAACGAGTGGATCCGCGCGGCCGGTGACTTCGACGGGGTGCTCGACTTCGACTCCGTCGTACGCGACCCGGCCGACCCGGCGCGGATCCTGCCCGCGTACGACAGCGGCGACCATCTGCACCCCGGGGACGCGGGGCTGGCGGCACTGGCCGACTCGGTGGACCTGCGGCTGCTGTGAGCCGTCGCCTCGGGGCCGCTGTGGGCTACACGTCGAGGTCGACCACGACCGGCGCGTGGTCCGAGGCGCCCTTGCCCTTGCGCTCCTCGCGGTCCACGTACGCGTCCTTGACCGCCTCGCCGAACGGCGCGTTGGCGTACACCAGGTCGATGCGCATGCCGCGGTTCTTCGGGAAGCAGAGCTGGCGGTAGTCCCAGTACGTGAAGGGCTGGTCGTACTTCAGGGGCCGCGGGACCACGTCCGACAGGCCCGCCTCGCGCAGCGAGGCCAGGGCCGCGCGCTCGGCGGGGGTGACGTGGGTGGCGCCCTCGAAGGCCGCGCGGTCGTAGACGTCGTCGTCCGTCGGCGCCACGTTGTAGTCGCCCATCACCGCGAAGGGGCGGCTGCCGGCCGCGTCACCGGCGACGGCGGCCTTGAGTGCCTCGAACCACTGGAGCTTGTAGGCGTAGTGCGGGTGGTCCACCTCGCGGCCGTTCGGCACGTACACCGACCAGACGCGGAGCGGGCCGCAGGTCGCCGAGATGGCGCGGGGCTCCACCGAGCCGTCGAACCCGGGGTCGCCGGGCAGGCCCTTGACGACGTCCTCGATGCCGACGCGGGAGAGCACCGCCACGCCGTTCCACCGGCCGGTCGCGTGGACCGCCGACTCGTAACCCAGCTCGCGCAGCTGCTCCGCGGGGAACTGCTCCTCGGCGACCTTGGCCTCCTGGAGGCACAGCACGTCCGTGCCGCTGCTCTCCAGCCAGGCCAGGAGCCTCGGCAGGCGGGCGGTGATCGAGTTCACGTTCCAGGTCGCGATGCGCATGTCCCACAACCTACCCGGAGGGTCTGACAACGCCGCCCGGGCCTACGGTCCCCTAGAGGTCGGCCGATGCCCCGGGGGTGAGCCGCAGGTGTTCCGCCCCGGCCAGGGTGCCGATCTGACGGTCGTAGATCGGGCGGGCGAGGTCGGTGAGGAGGGCATCGTGGATGTCGTAGGCGCGCTGCGGCTCCACCTCGCGGACGTAGTCGATGACCTCGGAGATCTTGCTCCACGGGGCCATGACCGGGAGCATCAGCGTCTCCACGGGGTGGTCGGGGACGGTGAGGGCGTCGCCGGGGTGGAAGACCTTGCCGCCGTCGAGGAGGTAGCCGACGTTGGTGATGCGCGGGATGTCCGGGTGGATCACCGCGTGGAGTTCGCCGTGGACCTGGACGTCGAAGCCGGCGGCGGTGAAGCTGTCGCCGTGGCCGACGGTGTGGACGCGGCCGGGGAACGCGGCGGAGATCTTCTCGGCGACGGACTTCAGGGTCCAGATCTCGGCGGCCGGGTTGTTCTCCATGGCGGCGCGCAGCCGGTGCTCGTCGAAGTGGTCGGGGTGCTCGTGGGTGACGAGGATCGCGTCCGCGCCGAGCGCGGCGTCCTCCTCGCTGAACCCGCCGGGGTCGAGGACGAGGGTCCGGCCGTCCTTCTCGAGGCGGACGCAGGCGTGCGACTTCTTCGTGAGCTTCATGACTCCATCCTGCCTCCCGGGTCGCGCGCGCCCTCACTCCTGAGGCGTGGTCTCCTCGCGGATGACCTGCTGGGCGACCTTGAACGCGCTGTTCGCCGCGGGGACGCCGCAGTAGACGGCCGCCTGGAGCAGCACTTCCTTGATCTCGCCCGGGGTGAGGCCGTTGCGCAGGGCGGCCCGGGTGTGGAAGGCCAGCTCGTCCAGGTGGCCGCCGGCGACCAGGGCGGTGAGGGTGACACAGCTGCGGGTGCGCCGGTCGAGTCCGGGGCGGTCCCAGATCTCGCCCCAGGCGTAGCGGGTGATGAACTCCTGGAAGTCCCCGGAGAAGTCGTCGGCCTGCGCCAGCGCCCGGTCGACGTGCGCGTCGCCCAGCACCTCGCGGCGGACCTTGAGCCCGGCGTCGTACGGGTCGGGCCGCCCCTGCGCCGGGGGCGCCGCCACCGGGGCGATCTCGGCGACGGGCCCGGTCTGGAGGGGCTGCGGCGCGACCGGGGACAGGACCGGCTTGAGGGCGGCGGCGGGCAGGGCCGTCTGGCCGGTGGAGGTCTCGAAGGCGGGCTGCCAGGCGGTGGAGAAGTGCCGCACCAGGAGGTCGGTGACCGCCGCGGGCTGCTCCACCGGCACCAGGTGGGAGGCGCCGGGGACGACGGCGAGGCGGGCGTCCGGGATGCCGGCGACCAGGGTGCGGGCCTCGGCGGGGCCGGTGACCTGGTCGTCCGAGCCGACGAGGACCAGGGTGGGCACGCCGACGCGGCCGAGCTCGGACCGGACGTCGAACGAGGCGAGCGCCTCGCAGGCGGCGATGTAGCAGCCGGGGTCGGTGGTGCGGACCATCTGCACGGCCCACTCGGTGATCGCGGGCTGCGCGGCGGCGAAGCCGCCGGTGAACCAGCGCTCGGGCGAGGTGCGGGCGATGGGGTCGAGGCCGTTCGTGCGGACGATCACGCCTCTCTGCCGGAACTCGTCGGCCGTGCCGAAGCGGGGCGAGGCCGCGATCAGCGCCAGGGAGGCGAGCCGCTCGGGGTGCCGCAGGGCCAGCTCGATGCCGACCGCCCCGCCGAGCGCGCAGCCCGCGTAGCCGAAGCGCTGCACGCCGAGCCCTTCGAGGGTGGTCAGCAGCCGTGTGGTGAGGTCGTCGACCGAGCCCGCCGGGTACGCGGGAGCACCGCCGTGTCCCGGCAGGTCGAACCGGAAGACGCGCCAGTGCTTGATCAGCTCGGGGATCTGGCGGTCCCACATGTGCCAGGTGGTGCCGAGCGAGGGGCCGAGGATGAGGACCGGGGCGTCTTCCGGGCCGTCGAAGCGGTACTGGAGGGCAGGGGTCGTGGTCTCACTCACCGCTCCACGCTAACCGCCCGTTCCCCTTTCGCCGACCCGGGTGCCCGGATACTTACACCTGCCTTCCGTGTATCAGCGGGCAACTTTCACACTGCCTTCACGGATGACACTCCATAGCGCGCGGCGATCAGGGTGGCCCGGTCGTGGAGCGAGGTGCGCAGCCACTGCGGGGCCAGGACTTCCGCGGACGGGGCGTGCTGCCAGAGTGCCCATTCGGCGTGGCGCGAGTCCTGGAAGATCACGTTCAGCCGTAACCAGCCGTCCGCGTCGGCCTCTTCGGCGCAGACGGCCAGCGCGGTGCCCACCAGCTGCTCCCGGCGGGCGGGGTCCACCCGCACCAGCACGGCGACCTTGTCGCCGCCGGTCCTGAAGCGCGCGTTGCGTTCCTGCCAGGCCCGGTCCAGGTCGACCGTGTCCGGTCGCTGGGCGGGTTCGTCGAGTTCCTGGGCGGCCAGCACCCGGGACAGCCGGTAGGTGCGGTCCTCGCCCGCTCTCTTGGCCAGCAGATAGCCCTGTTCGCGCACGGTGACCAGGCCGATCGGGTCCACCGTGCGCCACTTCGCGGGCTGGTCCACGGCCGCGTAGCGGATCCGCAGCCGGTGTCCGGCGAACACGGCGCGCCGGACCTCGGCCACTATGCCCTCGGAGAGGTCCTCGTCGGTCACGCGGCGCGAGAGGAGGTCGGTCTCCGGGTCGATGAGCAGGCGCTGCGCCGCGCCGGCCGCGGTGTCCCGCAGGTCTTCGGGCAGCGCGTCGACCACCTTGAGCATGGCCGAGGCGAGCGCCGAACCGAGGCCGAAGAGCTGTGCGCCGCGCCGTGATCCGGCGACCAGCAGGGCCAGTGCCTCGTCCTGGTTCAGTCCGGTGAGCGCGGTCTGGAAATCGGGCAGCAACGCGAACCCGCCGTGCCGGCCGCGCTCGGCGTAGACCGGCACGCCGGCCGCGGACAGCGCCTCTATGTCGCGCAGCACCGTGCGGGTGGACACTTCCAGCTCGCGGGCGAGCGTGTCCGCGGTCATCCGACCGCGCTGCCGCAGCAGGAGCACCAGGGAAACCAACCGGTCGGCGCGCATGTGAAAACTTTATCGAGAATACCTGACCAAGGGTGTCATGTTTTGTTGGGAGGCTCCTTCACACGACGTCAAAGCCTGGCGGCTGCAGAGTCGTTGAACGTACGTCATGTCAGTGAACCGAATGGAGCAGATGCGGCGATGGAACGTAACGCGGTCAACCCGGTGTCGTGGTCGGTCGAGATGGGCTTCAACCAGGGTGAGGTCGTCTCCGGGCACTCGCGCACCCTGTACATCTCGGGTCAGACCGCGATGAGCAAGGAGGGCAAGCCCGAGCACGACGGTGACATGGCGGCGCAGCTCGCGCTGAGCATCGACAACATCGAGGCCGTGCTCGCCGAGGCCGGAATGACCCTCTCCAACCTCGTCCGGCTCAACGTCTACACCACCGACGTCGACCTGCTCTTCCAGCACTACGGCGTGCTGGCCGGCCGGCTGGGGGCCGCCGGGGTCGCGCCGACCACCACGATGCTCGGTGTGACGCGTCTGGCGATTCCCGGCCAGATGATCGAGCTCGAGGGCACCGCCGTCGCGTGAGGTGACCTCGTCGCCTCCGCTGCCCGTGCCCGTCGAACGGCACGGGCAGCGGGCGGAGGACATGTCGTGGATGGCGAGGCTCATGGTCCGGTGATGCCTGCGCTACCCGTCCTCGCCCCGGACGGCGCGACGGAGCTTCGTGAGGCGCTCGTGCAGGACGCGCTCCCCGCCGTGCCGGGTGGGGCGGTAGTAGTCCTTCCCCACGAGGTCGTCCGGCGGGTACTGCTGTTCCAGGACTCCTTCGGGGGTGCGGTGGGGGTAGCGGTACCCGATCGCGTTGCCCAGTTCCTTGGCACCCGCGTAGCGGCCCTTCCGCAGATGGGCGGGGATCGCGCCCACGGCGCCCGCCCGGACGTCGGACATGGCCTCGTCGATCCCGACGATCACCGTGTTGGACTTCGGCGCCATGGCCAGATGCACGGTGGCCTGCGCCAGGGCGAGCCGGGCCTCGGGCATTCCGATGAGCTGGACCGTCTGCGCCGCTGCGACGGCGGCCTGAAGCGCCGTGGGGTCGGCCAGCCCGACGTCCTCGCTGGCGTGCACGACCAGCCGTCGCGCGATGAACCGCGGGTCCTCCCCGGCGACCAGCATGCGGGCCAGGTAGTGCAGCGCGGCGTCGGGGTCCGAGCCGCGGATCGACTTGATGAACGCGCTGACGACATCGTGGTGCTGATCGCCCTGCCGGTCGTAGCGCACGGTGGTCTCGGCGACGGCCCGCTCCACGGCCGGCACGTCGATCTCCGTGCCGCCGGTGTCGGTCACCCCGTCGGCACTGGCCTCCAGCGCGGTCAGCGCGCTGCGGGCGTCGCCGGCCGAGAGGCGTACCAGGGCGTCCTCGGCGTCGGGGGACAGCGAGACCGCGCCGTCGAGGCCGCGTTCGTCCTTCACGGCCCGCCGCAGCAGCTCGCGGACCTCGTCCTCGGTCAGTGACCGCAGTTGCAGGACCAGCAGGCGTGAGAGCAGCGGGGAGACGACGGAGAACGACGGGTTCTCCGTGGTGGCGGCGACGAGCAGCACGAGCCGGTCCTCCACGGCGCCGAGCAGCGCGTCCTGCTGGGTCTTGGAGAAGCGGTGCACCTCGTCGATGAACAGCACGGTCTGGCGGTCGCGGCGGCGGCGCGCGTCGTTCATCACGTCGCGCAGTTCCTTGACCCCGCTGGAGAGCGCCGAGAGCGCGACGAAGTGCCGGGTGGAGACGGTGGCGAGCAGCCGCGCGAGGGTGGTCTTCCCGGTGCCGGGCGGGCCGTAGAGCAGCACCGAGGCAGCCTCCCCGCCTTCCGCCAGCCGCCGCAACGGCGCGCCGGGGCGCAGCAGATGCGCCTGGCCGACGACCTCGGCGAGGGTACGCGGCCGCATCCGCGCCGCCAGCGGGGCGTCGGCCCGCTCGGGCCCGGGCTCGGGGGGCGGGGGTTCGTCCGGCGTCGGTAACGCGAACAGCCCGTCGTCGTCGGCGGCCATCACTCCACCCGTCCTTGTGGGTCGGTCCCTCATGTGTTCTCGGTGCCTACGCGTACAGCGTTCCCCGGGCTACGACAACGGCGGACCCCGCCACCTGAACCGAATCGATCCGTTCCGGCGTCCCCATCGCCCGGGCGCGCATCGTCGAAGGACGGCCCATCTCCACCCCCTGCCGGATCTCGATCCACTCCCCGAACGGGATCAGTCCGTGCCGGGCCAAGTGTACGGCCAGGGAACCGGCGGCCGAGCCGGTCGCCGCGTCCTCCACCACGCCGTAGGCGGGTGAGAACATGCGCAGCCGCCACCGACTTCCCGATCCCGCGAAGCAGTTGGCGGCCATGTCGGGCAGCCTCGCGAGGATCCTCTGGTCCGGTTCCACGGCGGAGAGCGCGGCCACGCCGTCCAGGCCGACGAACACGTGCCGGGGCCCGTTGCGGTAGACCTCGACCGGCAGGGTGCTGCCCGTGGCCACCAGGTCGAGCCCGGCGAGCAGTTCGTCCGCGCGGTCGTAGGGCCCCCATGTCGGCAGGGGCTGCCACATGCCGGCCGCGACGGTCCGGCCGTCGTCGTCCCGTTCGAGTTCGAACGCGACGGTGCCCATGGCGGTCTCCATCCGGAGCTCCTTCGCCGCGTGCGACTCGCCGAGCACCACGGCCGTGCCCAGGGTCGGATGTCCGGCGAACGGCAGCTCGTTCACCGGGGTGAAGATGCGGACCCGTACATCACCGTCGTCCTCGGCGGGGAGGACGAAGACGGTCTCCGACAGGTGCATCTCGCGCGCGATCTGCTGCATGCGTTCGGGGAGGAGGCCGGTCGCGTCGAGGAAGACCGCGGTCGGGTTTCCCTCCAGTCGGACGTCGGTGAAGACGTCGGCCACCACGTACTCGTACGTACCCATGGGTTCCGTTCTGTCGGCCGCGCGGGTCAGTGGGTGTCGAACAGGGTCTGGTAGCGGGCGACCGCCTTCTCGGTGGCCGCGCGCTCGTCGAGGGTCGGGGCGAAGGGGTCGGCGGCCGGGGGCAGGGCACCGAACTTGAGCAGCGCGGCCATGAGCAGCAGACGCGCCTTGGTGGCCGTGAGGTTGTTGCCCGAGATGAAGACCGGGTCGGTGCGGTACGCCATGCCTCCGGTGTTGCCGCGGCCCGTGCGGACCACCGGCAGGCCGGCGAAGACGGCGACGCTCAGCGCCGCGTTCCTCGTCGGGTCGGCCATCCCGAACGGCGACATGCCCTCGCACACGAAGCCGGCCAGCGGCGCGTCGGCGAGGTTGGCGTCGATCCGCGCGAGGACCTCGACCTCCTCCTCGGCGACGGGCGGGCTGTCGGTGCCGGTGCCCGTCGCCGCGTACCGGCTGTACTTGGTGATCGAGACGTGCGGCATGGCGGCCGGTACGAGTCCGGCGGCGTCCTTAGTCGCGATGTCGACCGGGGACACGCCTCCGGCGAGGCTCCCGGTGACTCCGGGCACCCGTTCGGGGAGCAGGGTGAGGCGCAGCTCCGAGCGGTGGGTGTGTCGGCGGGCGGGGAGGTAGGTGAGCTGCGGGGGGCCGTAGCCGCCGAGGTCGGCGACCACTCCCCCGTGACCGCCGGTGACCTCGTAGCCGCCCGGACGGGCGTCGACCTTGGTCACGTCCCGCGCCGAGTAGACGAGTTCGTCGACGATGACACAGGCGCCGACGCGGTCCTCGCCCCGCTCGTCGAGGGCCACGCCCGAGGCGATGAACTTCACGCCGTCCACCACGTTGCGGTCGCCGTCCGCGCTCAGGGACTGGTGGCGGCGCTGGGCGGCGTGACCGACGAGGGGCGCTGTCGTGTCGATCAGCAGTCCGAGCCAGTACAGGGTCTCGTCGACGGTCGGACTTCCCTCCAGCCACTGGACACCGGCGTACTCGCCGCTGGCGAGGACGTCCTGGACCTGGTTGGTCGCCCGGGCGAGGTCCGCCAGGCCCGGCTCGCTCTGCAGGTGGTACGGGTAGTAGACGAAGAAGTCCTGCCCGAGGCGCTCGGAATCGGGTCCTGTCGTGTATCCGCCCGACGGGGCGGCGCGGAAGAACGCGAAGTCGGCGACGGAGCCCAGCTCGACGGGGGCGCCGAGGTCGCCGAGACCGAACCGCTCGATCTCCTCGTAGAGACGGCGGGCGTCGGGGTAGAACGTCTGCCGGGCGGCTCCCGGTGGTGCGTAGGGTGCCGTCGAGGTCTCCTCCCAGGCGGAGCCGTCCGCCTGCCTGCCCATGTAGGGAAGGGGGTAGAGGCCGTCGGCGGGGTCGAGTTCGACGACGTGGACCGGTATGGCGCCGTCGTGGGGCCGCTCGGCGTGGAACGCGCCGTCCTTGTCGAGCCAGCCGTCCGGCGGGGCGTACAGGCCGGCCGCGTCGTCTTCGAGCGGATGCGCGCTGTACGCCTCGACGTACAACGTCGCGGGCGCCGCGAGCCGTTGGGGACGCAGGACATCGAAGCGGGCGGGACGGAGCGGCAGACCGTGCCGCGCGCGTGCCTTGTTCGACGTGACCAGGTCCGGGGTGTTCAGGATCGTCGCCGTCGGCCCGGCGAACACCGCGATCCGCAGCCGCGGGGCGCCGCCCGGAGGAATGTCACCCGTCACAGCGGCCGCAGGTGTTCGACGGTGATGTGGTGCTCCTCGGCGACGCGCCGGGCGACCAGCGACCGGTGGCATGCCTCGGGGTCGGTTTCGACGCAGAGCAGGGTCGCGATGCCGCTGTCCGGCAGGGCCGACACGATCGGTTCGAGGTCGGCCGGGTCGAGGATCTCGGCGGTGTAGCGGCGGGTGTACTCGGCGGCGAGTTCGCGGCGGGAGCGCTTGCCGACCCCTTGGCGGTCGTCCTCCGCGTACTGGAGGTGACGCAACTCGGTGGTCGGGGCGAGTTCACGGTGGTGCTCGTAGGCGATCCCGGCGGCGGCGAGGGCCGCCTGCAGCCGCAGGGAGTTCGCCCAGGCGTAGTCCGGTCCGCGGACTCCGCGGCGCTGACGTACGTCGAGCAGCAGGCGCACGTCCGCCTGCCGCAGTCGTTCCAGGAAGGAATCGCCGTCGAAGCCATAGACGCCGATCGTTGCCAACTTGGGCACCGGGGTTCTCCTGTTCTGCTACGGGGTGCGCGGCGCGGCGATCAGGGCGGTCGTCTCCATGGGCAGCTCCGCGGTCCCGGCGATGTCGAGGCCGGCGCGGTTCAGCAGCCGCGTGATCCTTTCGACGGTGCGGTGTTCGCCGCCGGTCGTCACCAGGAGGTGCAGGTCCCACAGGGCGGGCAGCACGGTGGAGTTCTCGTCCTCGACGAAGCGGTCCAGGATCAGCAGGCGCGAGGAGGAGTCCGCCATGGCGCGGCGGCAGTGTTCGAGGACGCCGACGACGGCCTCGTCGTCCCAGCCGGCCAGCACGCGGCAGAGGATGTAGACGTCCCGGCCCGCCGGGACGCCCTGGAACATGTCGCCCCCGACCAGTTCGGCGCGGTCCAGGCCGACGGTGGCGGACAGGTGCTCACGCGCCTTGGGCATCATGTGCTCGCGGTCGAAGAGCGTGCCCGTGGCGTCCGGCGCGGCGCCGAGGATCGTGGCGAGCAGGTGCCCGCCCCCGCCGCCCACGTCCACGACGCTTCTGCCGGAGAAGTCGAAGATCTCGGGCACCTGGTGGAAGAACATGCTTGCGGCGTTCATGGTGAGCTGGAATCGCCGGGCGGTGGCCGCGTCCTGTCCCAGGTACTCGTAGAACGACCGGCCGTGGGCGACCTCGAATCCCGAGCTCTGTGTGCTGATGGCGTGGTGGGCGTGCCCCCACGCGGTGTAGAACTCCTCGCCGTACAGCAGGCACATGTCGCGCAGGGACTGGGGGCCGTCGAGGAGGGCCGCGCTCACCCGGGTGCCGCGGTAGCCGGTGGAGTCGCTGCCCTCGAATATCCCCATGGCCACCAGAAGGCGCATCAGGCGGTGAATTCCCTGCTCGTTCGCCCCGGTCTCCTTGGCGAGTTCGGCGTCGGTGTCACGGCCGGCCCGAATGTGGTCGGGGAGTTCGAGTTTCACCGCGGTGTAGAGCGCCTGCGCCCTCCATCCGCCGGTGATGATGTCGACCACGTCTCTGGTGGCCTGTATGTCGACTGTCATCGAGAATTCACCTCCCGACCCTTCAGGACTGCTTGGCGGTGATGTTGACCATCCAGGTGATCCCGAACCTGTCCACGAGCGTGCCGGCCTCGTCGCCCCAGATCTGCTTCTTGAGGGGCATCGCGACGGTGCCGCCGGCGGACAGTTTCTCGAAGTACTCGCGCAGACCCTCGTCGTCGCCGCCGAGGTAGAGCGCGACGTTGGTGCCCGGGTTGAAGGGAACCCGCTCCGGGACGTCCCACGCCATGACCGTGAAGCCGTCCGCGGTGGTGAGCGTGGCGTGCATGATCTTGTCGGCGTCGGGTGACTCCGCCGAGCCGAAGTCGGCGAACGTGCCCAGCTCCAGCTTGCCGCCGAGGACGTCGTGGTAAAACTCCATCGCCTGCCGCGCGTCCCCGTCGAAGGCGATGTACGGGTTGAGCTGAGATCCCACCTGATACTCCTTGCGGTCCATGGAAAGCGGAATTCGTTGAATGCGGAATTCGTTGAATGCGGAAGGAAACCCTTACGTGGGAATCCCGCCGCGATTGACCTTCGGTACCTCGATACCCAGCGCGCGCAACTGCTGGAACGGGTTCATGAACTCGCGGTTCTGCTTGATCTTGCCGTCCTCGAGCAGGAACGAGTGGATGAAGTGGTTCCTGTAGTAGCCGGGCGGGTAGTCCGGGTAGAGGATCTGGCCCTCTCCGTCGCACTCGACCCAGAACCTGTTGGGGTCCTGTGTCTCGAAGATCTCCACGTTCTTCCATTCCCAGTCGGGGAACATACGCAGCGACCATTCGCCGTGCGCCTTGAGTTTGTGGTGCCCCTGGGAGGTGATCGGTTCGCCGGTGTCGCTGGTCCACAGGCCGGCGCTGCCGTCCTCGGCGAACAGCAGGTAGCGGGTCAGCCGGTTCTCGCCCTTGCGGCTCATGTAGTCCGCGACGACGGCGCGGTGCCGGGCGCGCAGGTCGGAGGCGGCTTCGGGCGCCTCGGGCGGAGCGTGTTCCGTTCCCATCTCGTATCCCTCGTTCCGTGATGTTGTGGGCGGCCTCAGAGGCGGAGTTCGGGGCGGTAGATGTCCAGCCAGGTGCTCAGGTCGAGCACGCGTTCCATGCCGTTGCGGACATCGATCGGCATGGTGGCCGAGTCCTGCCGCGTGATGTCCTCCAGCCAGCTGCGGTCGACCAGGTCGAAGACCGGGTCGTCGGTCGTGAGCAGTTCCTTGGACTGCTGCAGCAGCGAACTGGTGTAGTGCGGGTCCAGGGTGGCCGGGTAGGGGGCCTTCACCCGCTCCAGCACCGACCGGGGCAGCAGGTCGGCGGTCGCGGCGCGCAGGAGGCTCTTCTCCCTGCCGTCGAAGGTCTTGAGCGACCACGGGGTGTTGTAGACGTATTCCACGAGGCGGTGGTCGCAGAAGGGGACCCGGACCTCGAGGCCGACGGCCATGCTGATCCGGTCCTTGCGTTCCAGGAGCATCCTGACGAAGCGCGTCAGGTGCAGGTACGTCATCTCCCGCATCCGCATCTCGTGGTCGCTCTCGCCCTCGCCCCGCTCGACCTCGGCGACCGCGTCGGAGTAGCGGTCGCGGATGTAGGAGGGAAGGTCGAGGGCGGCGGTGATGGCGGGGTTGAAACGGTCCGACACCTGGGCCCGCGCGCCGCTCACGAAGACGGCCATCCAGGGGAAGGTCCGCGCGGCCTGGACCTCCGGCTGGTGGAACCATCGGTACCCGCCGAAGACCTCGTCGGCGGACTCGCCGGACAGGGCGACGGTGGACTGCTGCCGGATGGCCTGGAACAGCAGGTAGAGCGAGCCGTCCATGTCGCCGAGGCTGAGCGGGCTGTCGCGGGCGGTGATGACGGCCCGGCGCACGGCGGGGTCGGCGATCGCGGCGTGGTCGAGCACGATGGCCTCGTGCTGCGAGCCGACGTGTGCGGCCACCTCGAGCGCGTACGGGGCGTCCGTCGTGGCCCGCAGATCGTCGGCGACGAAGTCGTCCTCCCGTCCGACGAAGTCCACCGCGAAGCTGCGCACCTTCTCGCCGGCCTCGCCGTGTTCCCCGGGGCGGCCGAGCTTGGCGGCGGCCAGTGCGGTGATCGCGCTGGAGTCCAGGCCGCCGGAGAGCAGGGTGCAGCGCGGGACGTCGGAGACCAGCTGCCGGCTGACGATGTCCTCGAGCAGCTCGCGCACGGTGGCGACGGTGGTCTTCAGGTCGTCGGTGTGCGGACGGGTGGGCAGCGTCCAGTAGCGGCGCTCGCGCAGTCCGGAGCGGTCGACGGTGACCACACCGCCGGGGACCACCTCGTGCATGCCGCACCACACCGCGCTGCCCGGTGTCTGGGTGAAGCTGACCAGCTCGCGCAGTCCGTCGAGGTCGACCGCGCGGTCCGCCAGGGCGTTGGCGAGGATCGCCTTGGGCTCGGAGCCGAACAGCACGCCGTCGTCGGTGCCGGCGTAGTAGAGCGGTTTGACGCCCATCCGGTCGCGGATCATGACGAGCTTCTCGATCCGGGAGTCCCAGACGGCGAACGCGAACATGCCGTTGAGCCGTTCGGCGACCGCCTCGCCCCACTCCACGTAGCCGTGGAGCACGACCTCGGTGTCGCTGCGGGTCTCGAAGCGGTGGCCCCGGCGGAGCAACTCGCTCCGGAGTTCGAGGTAGTTGTAGACCTCACCGCTGTAGGTGATCGCGACGGGGCCGTCGTCGGTGGGCACCACCATGGGCTGGGTGCCGCCTTCGAGGTCGATGACCGCCAGCCTGCGATGGCCGAGCGCGGCGTGCCGGTCGAGCCAGGCGCCCCCGGCGTCCGGTCCCCGGCAGGCCATGGTCCGGGTCATCGCGTCCAGCTGCGTGCGCTGCTGAGTCAGATCCCGGTCGAACGAGACCCAGCCCGTGATTCCACACATCGACTTGCCTTTCTTCCTCTCGAGCTCTCGAGTCCAGGGGCCGCGGCGCGGTCAGGGTTGGAGCCGGCCCGTACGCCAGCCGGAACCGTCGCGCTCGTAGCGCAGCCGCATGTGCAGCCGGTCCTGCGGATCGGCCTGCCAGAACTCCACCGACGCCGGCTCCAGCAGATAGCCCAGCCAGCGGTCCGGGCGGGGCAGCGCCGAGCCGTCCCGGCCCAGGTCCCGGGCCTGTTCCCGCAACGCGTCCTCGTCCAGCAGCGGGGCGCTCTGGCGGGACGCCACGGACATCGGGTGCGTGGCGACGGGCCGGGCGGCCCACAGGGCGTCGGACTCCTCGTCGGGCAGGGGGCGGGTCGGGCCGCTCACGATCACCTGGCGGCCGGCCTCGCGCCAGTAGAAGACCCCGGACGCCCAGCCCGTCTCGGCCAGGTCCCGGCCCTTGCGGCTGTCGGAATGGCTGGCGAACACCAGACCCGTCGTGCGCACCTCGAGCACCTGCACGATCCGGTTGGAGGCGTGGCCGCGGGCGTCGGCGGAGGCCAGCGCGAGCGCGCCCGGCTCGCGGACGGCGTTCGCGACCGCGCTGTCGAACCACGTCCGGAGCAGGTCCATCGGTGCGGCGGGCGGGGCGGTGAACTCCTCGGTGGTCCGCGGCTGGACCGTCGCGCTCACGAGGACGTCCCCGTGGGTTCGAAGGCCAGGCCGCGGCCGGCCGGACGGCCGGAGTGGGCGCCTTCGACGAGGGCCTCGACGTCGGACATCATCCGCACGGCCGGCGGGTGTCCGATGAGCTCGGTGGCCCGGTTCGGCGGCATCGGTACCGTCAGGTCGGCCGTGGTGTCCCACAGCATCACCGCGCCCCAGCGGTTGGTCCGGCGGTCGGAGATCCAGACCTTCAGCCGCAGTCCGGGGACCTCCGTCCACGGGTCGACGCCCTCGTCACGCAGATAGTCGCGTAAGGAGTCGATGGTCTGGTCGGACCCGGCGAGGTCCCACCAGGAGATGGTGGCTTTCATACGTTCAGTACCTCCGCGGTCTCCATCAGCGGTACGAGCAGTTCGGCCAGGACGCGCTCGCTGTCCTGGGTGAGCACGGATTCGAGGTGGAACTGCACCGAGCCGAAGTGCGGCCCGCGCAGGGCGTGCACCTCGCCGGTGACGGGGTCGAGGCCGACCTTCACCTCGCCGACGCCGGGGCGCTGGAGCCGGTCGGTTCGGGCGCGGGCCGAGTAGGAGTTGTAGAAGCCCACCCGCTCGCGCGAGCCGAACAGGTCGATCTCGCGCTGGGTGCCCTGGTTCGGGACGTCCCGGCGCCTCAGTTCGAGGCCGAGGTGACGGCACAGCAACTGGTGGCTCAGGCACACGGCCAGGAAGGGGGTGCGCCGGCCCAGCAACTCCTCGATGGCCGCCGTGAGATGGGCCATCCTGGGGTGGTCGCTCTCGCGCGGGTCGCCGGGTCCGGGGCCCAGCACGACGAGGTCGTGGTCGTCGAAGCGGTGTGGCGCGTCGAAGTCGCCGAGCTCCACGGTCAGGCCGATGGCGCGCAGTTGGTGGGCCAGCATCGCGCTGAAGGTGTCCTCGGCGTCGACGACCAGGGCCCGGCGGCCGTCCAGGACGGGATGGGGCCGTGCGCGCTTCGCGGTCTCGCTGAGCCAGAAGTTCGCGATCGTCTCGTTGCGCCGCCCCAGCGCCTTGCGGATCAGCGGGTGCTCGTCGAGCCGCTCGTCGGCGCCCAGCGCGGAGAGCACGCCGGCGGCCTTGGTGCGGGTCTCGGCGACCTCGGCGGCGGGTTCGGAGTGCCGGACCAGGGTCGCGCCCACTCCGACCTCGACCTGAGCGCTGTCGCCGGCGTCCGAGGCGCGGATGTCGGCCGTACGGATGAGGATCGCCGAGTCCAGGGTGCGAGCCCCGTCGGCGTCCCGGCCGATGAGGGCGACGACGCCCCCGTAGTACCCGCGGCCCCGGGGCTCGTAGCGGGCGATCACCCGGCAGGCGTTCTCCAGCGGGCTGCCGGTCACGGTGGGGGCGAACATCGTCTCCCGCAGGATGTCCCGGGGGTCGAGGTCGCTGCGCCCCTCGATGACGTACTCGGTGTGCGCGAGCCAGGCCATCTCCCGCAGGAACGGCCCGGTCACACGGCCGCCGCCCCGGCAGACGCGGGCCATCATCTTCAGTTCCTCGTCCAGGACCATGTACAGCTCGTCGGTCTCCTTGCCGTCGGTGAGGAACTCCATGACCTCCGACAGGACCGGCCCGGTGGACGGGTAGCGGTAGGTGCCGCTGATCGGGGTCATCGCCGCGACGCCGTCGCGCAGGCTGACGTGGCGCTCGGGTGTGGCGCCGACGAAGGTGCGTGTGCCGGTGTGCACGACGAAGGTCCAGTAGGCGCCGCTCTCCCGGGTGAGCAGCCGGCGGAACAGGCTCAGTGCGCTGCGCGTGGAATACCCGGTGATGGTGGTGACGAACGAACGCTTGATGACGAAGTTCGAGCCCTCGCCTGTGCCGATCTCGTTGTCGAGCACCTCGCGGACCGTGTCGGCGTAGGCCTCGTCGTCGGTGTCGAACCGCCCGCCGCTCAGGGTGATCGGCTCGTCCGGCAGGGCCCTGAGCGCCTCGGTGGTGCTGATCTGCCCCTGGTCGGTCACCTCCATCGCGAGCAGCGGTGAACCGTCCTCGGCGGCGGCGAAACCCCGCTCGGTGATCTGCTGGTGGGGCACCAGGACCAGCGTCTCGTGCCGGGCCTCGCCGGGCCGTCCGCTCCGGTCGGCCGCGGGGATGTCGGCGAGCCGGGCCGGGGTGCTGACCCGGCCCAGCAGGATCTCCACCCGGTCCGGGCCCAGGGTGTCCGGGCGGTGCAGCAGGGCGAAGGCACCCCGATCGGGGCTCAGCACCTGCTCGAGCAACCGCGTCGAGTTCATCGGAAGACCTCCTCGGTGGTGGTGACCACCGCGCAGCGAGCGGCCGCGTAGTCGAGGGCCAGCCGGTGGTACTCGGCGGAGAAGTCACCGAGGGCGTCGGCGACCAGGAACGGCTGGATGTCGTTGGTGAACGCTTCGAGGGCTGTCGCCAGCACACCGACGTGCGCGTACACGCCGCAGACGATGAGCTGGTCGCGGCCCTGGGCGCGCATCCGCGCCAGCAGGTCCGAGCGGAAGAACGCGCTGTAGCGCCACTTGGTGAGCACCTGGTCCGCCGGCCCGGGCGTGAGCTCTGTGACGATCTGCCGGTCGGCGGGGTCGACCCGCATGCCCGGGCCCCAGAAGTCCTTGAGCAGGCCGCGTTGCTCGTCCGTCATGCTTCCGGGCTGCGCGGTGTAGAACACCGGGACCCCGAGCGCGGCACAGCGCTCCCGCACCTGCGCGCAGTGGCGGACCAGCGGCTCGCGCACCCGCGCGGGGAACGGCGCGAGGAAGTAGCGCTGCATGTCGTGCACGAGCAGCGCCGCGCGGCTCTCGTCCGGAGTCCACCGCGCGGTGCTGGTGGGCAGTTCGGCCGCCGTCGGCAGTGCATAGGCTGGGATCGGGGCTAGGCCCGGCACGGTTCTCCCTCGGCTGAGTGCGTCGTCGTCTGCGGCTGCCAGGCCGACACCACCGATACCGCCTGGCGGGGGTTGAGGCGCGGGTCGCACAAGGTCGTGTACTTGTCACCGATCCGGTCGGTGCCGCCCGGAGTGTCGGCGCATTCGGTCACCGGGTCCGGGGTGGTCTCCAGATGGATCCCGCCCGGTATCGCGCCGGCCGCGCGCACGGCGGCCTGAAAGGCCGTGACCTCCCGCACGATCGTCTCCACGATCCGGGTCTTGCGTCCCTCGGCCGTGGTCACGGTGTTGCCGTGCATGGGGTCGACCAGCCAGATCACCGGGTGTCCGGCGGCGCGTACGGCGCGGACCAACGGCGGCAGCAGATCCATGGTCGCGTCGGCGCCCATCCGGGCGATGAGGGTGAGCCGCCCCGGTTCCCTCCCCGGGTCGAGGCGCTCGCACAACCCGAGCAGGTCGGCGACCGTCATGCGCGGCCCGACCTTGCACGCGACCGGGTTGACCACATCGGCCAGCAGCGCGACATGGGCGCCGTCGGGCCTGCGGGTCCGCTCGCCGATCCACGGCCAGTGCGTGGAGGTGAGCGCGACCCGGCCCTCCCGGTCCCGTCGCAGCATCGGGATCTCGTAGTCGAGCAGCAGTGCCTCGTGGCTGGTCCAGACGGCCGGGCCGACGCGTGCCCGCGGCGTCGGGCAGAGGTTGGCCATGGCCTGGCTCGCCGCCCGGTAGCCGGCCAGCAGGCGCCGGGGATCGGGCCGGCGCGCTTCCGGGTCCGGTTCCGGGCCGTTCACCATGTGCCCTCGGTAGACCGGGATCTCGACGCCGCCCACCGACTCGGTGGGCGCCGACCGGGGCTTGGCGTACTGGCCCGCGATGCGGCCCACCCGCACCACCGGCTGGTGGGTGATCGCGTTCATGACGCCGGCGAGCACATGGAGGAGTCCCGCCTTTCGCTCCACGTCACCCGCGGTGCACTCCGCGGGATCCTCGGCGCAGTCACCCGCCTGCACCACCTGCGCCTGCCCGGCGGCGACACCGGCGAGCAGGTTCCGCAGCCGGCTCAGCGACGCGGTCTCCACGAGCGGGGGGAGGGCGGCCAGCACGTCCCGGACCTGCTCGACCCGCGACGGGTCGCCCCATTGAGGCTGCTGCTGCGCGAGGGGGGTTTGTGACACTTCGAGCGAGGTGACGTTCACGTTTGCTCCAGCCTCCGACGTGCCGGCCCGCCGTTGTCCGTGCGGTGATCGCGGATGAGACCGCCGAGGTGATCGGATCAGTGGTGGGCCGACGTCGGCGCCGGGCCGCCGTGCGGCGGGTACGGGTTGTCCTGGACGTACAGCCAGGTACCGTCCGGCTGCTCCTGCACGGTGTCGCAGAAATTGCCGGTGAAGCTCTCGCGGGTGCCGTCCGCCGCGTTCTGCTCCAGGTGGTAGTCACCCATGATGGCCGCCGTGCGGTTGCGTACCTTGCCGTCCAGCCCGCGCTTTCCGCCGGCCGGCACGGTCTGGCGCGGGTTGACGGTGAGGACCGGGTCGGACTTGAACCACTCGACGTAGAAGGCCCGTATTTCCTTGTGGCCCCGGATGATCGACCCGTCGTAATTGACGATCGCCGCCTCGGGCTCATGCAGGGCGATGATTCCCTTGACGTCCTTGGCCTTGATCCTCTCGCCCAGGAGCTGCAGCAATTGGTCGGGGGTCTTGGCGACCGCCCGCGCACCGGCCCTGTCCGCGGCCTCCGCACCTGCCTGGACTGCGGTGTTCGAGGAATTCCCGGTGAGAGTCGACGCGCTTGCGGACGCCGGTTCGGCCTGTATGAGGCCAGGGACGACGATGCTGCCGGCCGTCAGGACAATTCCCGCGGCAGCGAGCGGCAGCGCGTGCTTGATTATGCTCATTCATTCCCCCCAAGACTTGAGATGGCATCAGGTCCTATGCAATGCATGTGCGGCGCCGGCCCCTCCGCCCGGCCGCAATTGCCATCCCGCCCGCGTTGATGAGTGTCATACAACAGTCCGGAAGTAGCACTGTCAACGCCTCCAAAATCAGGAGGACTTGGTGCGCTATTTCTTCTGTGCCGTAGCGCTCTGGGAATTGATTCGTTCCGTCAATTCTTCCGCGAGGAGCTGCCAGGCCTCGGCGTGATGCCGCGCCAGTTCGGCGATCGCCGGCGCGCAGTGGATCGGCAGGCTGCTCGCCATCGTCGTCCAGTCGTGCGGTTGCACGGCGGAGACGTCGAGGATCCGCAGCAGCTTGCGTCCCGCCTCGGTGAAGCGGAGCGAAGGGTCGGCGGCCAGCCGTCGGACCGTCAGGGACTGGTCCACGACGCCCGGGTGCGCCCGAGCGCGCTGCACGGTCCCGGGCCCTCCGGATCCCCGGCCGCCCGGCGGCGCCTCGTGCGGCCGCGTCGTGGTTGCCCCTGGTACGACGGCGGCACGCGCCCGCCGGCGCAGGTCCTTCGCCGTGGTGAGCGAGACGCCTGCGGCGAGCGAGACCTCCCGGGCGGTCGCGTCGGGCCTCACCGCGAGGAGCGCGAGCGCACGGGTGCGGCCCTCTGCCGCCACGGCGGGATAGGCCACGCCGTCGCGTCCCAGTCGCACGGGGGCCGGGTGCGGATTTTCCGCACCCGACCGCCGCCTGAGCGCGGCGATGGTCTTGTCCGACAGGCCTGCGACCTCGGCCAGCCTCCGGTTGGACCACTCCGGGAAGTCCGCGAGCATGCGGAGGGCCGCGTTCTTGCGCTCGGCGAGGGAGAGCGGCATTCCATGTCTGCTGTTCAACTTCACGGCGAGCACGAAGGCTTGGCTTTCGTCGCCCTTGAAGAAGACGGCGCTGATGTGTGTGGCACCGCTCTGCTCAACCGCCCTGAGCCGGTGCACACCGTCGATGACGGTCATGGTCTCGTGGTGGATCACGATCGGCGGCAGTTCGGCGCACACTTCGGCGAGCGCGGCGATGTGCCGGGTGTCCTCCCCGCCCGTACGGGGAGAACCCGCCACTCGTATGTGGCGCACCGGTATGCGGGTGATCTCCGATAAGAGTTCACCGTTGAACGGATCGTGGCGAGGTGATGGGCGTGGTATCGGCTTCTCTGCTGATGCAGAGATGTGGTTCATCGATCTTCCCCCTACCGACTTCCTGTGGGCTCGGCACCTGTCGTGCGACGCATCCGGCGGCGGATGACTTCAGACAGCGCGGCGAACCACGGGACGAAGGCAGGAAGAACCAGGACCGGCAATCGTAAAGTCGAAGAACATCGATTTTCCCCCGTGACGCAATGTCGTGAACCGACCCGAACAATCTTGCAGGTGGATCGAGCCATTGCAAGACCTTGACCTCAGGGATCTCCGGGCCGAACGATGCGAGGGATTGGGGAAGCGCGGCCGGGCGTCAAGCGGAATGCGAACCGGGAGTTCCGGATCGGGGCCGCCTCTCCTCCGGCCATTCTGATCGGTTCCGCCACGGGTCCAAGCGGAAACGGAACGGGGCTCTTTCCCTTCCGCCGAAACGACCGGGAAGTCGGCCCGTCACCCTTCAGAGATCGCCGGGAATACCGAGGCCCGTCAGCGCGCCCACCGGGTCCAGGTCGGGGGTGCCTCTCGGCCACCAGTCGTCGTGGCCCGGCTCGGACTCGTAGGCGTACCACAGGCCGTCGCGGCCCAGGCGGAGCTGGAGGTGACCGTGGGGGTGGGTGAGGTGGTTGCGTCCGGGGCGGAAGGCGGGCAGGTCGGCGGCGAGGAGGAGCGGGCGGGCCCGGTCGAACCGGCCGGCCGGCGGGTCCCACGGCTCCTCCAGTACGGCGAGGCCCTCCGGCCCGCCCTGGCGCCAGGCGGCGACCGCGCGGGCCAGCTCGGACGGCGTACGGCCCGCCGCGGAGGCGAGGGAGGAGTAGAGCGCCCGGGTGCCCGCCGTGAGTCCCGAGCCGGGGCGGGCCGCGGCCAGGCGGACCGCGTCCTGCCAGAGGGTCAACTGCCCCACCGGATCACGGCCGGTGGCGAGCAGGGCGTGCGCGCGGGCGGCGGCGTCCGTGGCCAGTTGGTCCAGCGCGAAGGGGTCCGGGCCGCCGGGGGACGCCGGGTAGGCCGGGGGCTGCTCAGGGTGCGCGGGGGTGCGCGGCGGCGCCGGCAGGGGCGGGAGGGCGCGCGGTGCCAGCGCGTCAACGGCCCGCACGCCGGGGAGAGGTGCCGGTTCCTTGTCCTGCGCGGCACGCGCCGCACGGGTGGCGCTCAGCCGGGACAGCGCGTCGAGCAGGTCCCGTTCGCCGCGTCCGCGCAGCAGGAGCAGGACGAAGGGGTCCGCGTCGAGCAGCCGGGCGGTCTGATAGCAGAGGGCGGCGGCGTGCTTGCAGGGGTGCCCCCGGTCGGGGCAGCTGCACTGCGGTTCCAGATCGCCGGGGCCCGGCAGCAGGGGCACACCGCACTCCGCGAGGGACTGGGGCATCTCCTTGTCGAGGAGGGCCGCGATATGCCCGGGCCGGTCGACGGCAGCGTCCAGGAACCGCTCCCAGTCGGCCTCGTCGAGCGTGCGCAGCCGCACCTGGACGCGGTACGGGCGTGGGCGGCTGCCCTGCACGTAGGCCAGCACCTGTCCGGGCGTCACGGTGATGGCGTCGACATGCCCCTGCCCCGCGTAACCCCGCCCACGCTCCAGCCGCTTGGCGTCCAGCGCGCCCTGCTCCAGGGCCTCGACCCACGCGTTGCCCCACCAACTCCCGGCGAATCCCTGGCCGTCGGGCTCCCGGGGCGGGAAGGCCGGGAAGGTGCGGCGGAGTTCGCTGTCACGGCTGGGGGCGGCCATGGAGCGGGGCTTACGGGGCGTGGCGCGAGGGGGTGCCGCTGTTCGGGGAGTTGGGGGCGGGGTGGGCCAGGGGTTGGAGGTCGGGGGGTGGTCGGAGGGCGGGGTGTCGAGGGTGGGCGTGTCGAGGGCCGGCCTGTCCGGGGCTGATACGTCGCCCCCCGACGGGTCAGAGGCCGACCTGTCGAGCGCCGGCGCCTCAGAAGCCGACCCACCAAGGCCCGACGCCTCAGGGGTCGCCAGGCTGTGCGGCGCGTCGGCCCTGTGGTGAGGCGAGCGCCCGGGGCGCGGTTCGTCGGACTCCTCGGTCGGCTCGTCCGTCTCCGGGGGCATCCGGAAGAGGTCGCCCAGCAACTGCCGTACGTCACGCGCTCCCCCACCGGCGGTGTGCTCGCCCGCCCGTCGCTCAGGACCCGGCCGCTGCTGCGCGGCGCTCTGCCGGGCGGCCCGGCGCCTGCGGCCGACCCCTTCGCGCTCGGTCTCCTCCCGCGCCCGCCGGGCGTCGTCCCGAGCCGCGCGCAGCGCCTCACGGGCGACATCGCCTGCACGCGGACCCGGCTGCTCGGGGCCGCTGCCGGGAGTGTCGTCAAGGGGGCCGCCCGGCACGTCGGCGGGCGCGCTCACGCTCTCGTCCTCGGAAGGCCTGCCGGACGGAACCTCCCCCGGCCGAACTCTGCCGCCGTCACCCTCGGTGCTTCCGCCGGGGGCACCGCTGCCGCCACCGTGATCCGACGACCCACCCGGTACCCCGGCCACAGCGGCATCGGCGTCCTCGGTCGCGGGCACGTCACCCGGGGCGCCCGTCTCGCCCCCGTCGCCCCCGCGACGCTCGGACACAGCCCTGCGCAGGGCCGCGCGGGCCACGTCTCCCGGTCGGGCGGTCTCCTGGTCGGCGGGCGCGGGGGACGGGGCCGGTGCCGGTGCCGGTGCCGGGCGGGGAGCGGAGGAGCCCGGGTCCGGGTCGCGGGTCGACTGCTCCCGGGCCGCCCGCAGGGCCCGGCGGGCCTCGTCGGCTCCGCTGTGGGTCATGGCGTCCTCCGCAGGGAGACCAGGTCGGACAGCTCGCGGTCCGTCAGTTCGGTGAGGGCCGACTCGCCGGAGCCGAGGACGGCGTCGGCCAGGGCGCGCTTGGCCTGGAGCATCTCGGCGATGCGGTCCTCGACGGTGCCCTCGGTGATGAGGCGGTGGACCTGGACGGGCTGGGTCTGGCCGATGCGGTAGGCGCGGTCGGTGGCCTGTTCCTCGACGGCCGGGTTCCACCAGCGGTCGAAGTGGACGACATGGCCGGCGCGGGTGAGGTTGAGGCCGGTGCCCGCGGCCTTCAGGGACAGGACCAGGACGGGGGTCGAGCCGGCCTGGAAACGGTCCACCATGCGCTCCCGCTCCGGGACCGGTGTGCCGCCGTGGAGGAGGTCGACCGGGACCGCCCGGGTGGCCAGGTGAGCGGTGATCAGACGGGCCATCCCCACGTACTGGGTGAAGACGAGGGCGGAGCCGTCCTCGGCGAGCAGCGTGTCCAGCAGCTCGTCCAGCAGGGCGAGTTTGCCGGAACGGTGGGCGAGCCGGTCGCCGCCGGGCCGGGTGTGCTGCGGCGCGGCGTCCTCCTTCAGATACAGCGCGGGGTGGTCGCAGATCTGCTTCAGCGACGTCAGGAGCTTCAGCACCAGGCCCCGGCGGGCCATGCCCTCGGAGGTCTCGATGGCGAGCATCGACTCGCGGACCACCGCCTCGTACAGCGCGGCCTGTTCCCGGGTGAGCGGGACCGGGTGGTCGGTCTCGGTCTTGGGCGGCAGCTCGGGGACGATGCCCGGGTCGGACTTCTTCCGGCGCAGGAGGAAGGGGCGGACCAGCCGGGCCAGGCGCTCCACCGCCTGCTCGTCCTCACCGGTCTCGACGGCCCGGGCGTGCCGGGCGCGGAAGGACTTCAGGGGGCCGAGGAGGCCCGGTGTCGTCCAGTCGAGCAGCGCCCACAGCTCCGAGAGGTTGTTCTCGACGGGTGTGCCGGTGAGGGCCACGCGCGCGGGGGACGGGATCGTGCGCAGCGCCTTGGCCGTGGCCGAGTAGGGGTTCTTCACATGCTGCGCCTCGTCGGCGACGACCATGCCCCAGGCCCGCTCGGCCAGGGCGGGGGCCGCCGAGCGCATGGTGCCGTAGGTGGTGAGGACGAAGCCGCCGTCGAGGCCGGCCAGGCTGCGGTCCGGGCCGTGGAAGCGGCGCACGGGGACACCGGGCGCGAAGCGGTTGATCTCCCGCTGCCAGTTGCCCAGCAGCGAGGCCGGGCAGACCACCAGGGTCGGCTCGGAGCGGGCCCGCTTCAGATGCAGGGCGATGAGGGTGACGGTCTTGCCGAGGCCCATGTCGTCGGCGAGGCAGCCGCCGAGGCCGAGCGAGGTCATCAGCTCCAGCCAGGCCAGGCCCCGGAGCTGGTAGTCGCGGAGGGTCGCGTGCAGGCCCGGCGGGGGTTCGGCCGGGTGGATCCCCCTGGTCAGGCGGTCGCGCAGGGCGGCCAGGGCGCCGACCGGGACGGCCTCGACCGTCTCGCCGTCCACGTCGGCCGTGCCCGTGAGGGCGACGGACAGCGCGTCGACCGGGTCGAGCAGGCCCAGGTCGCGTTTGCGGGCCTTGCGGACCAGGGCGGGGTCGACCAGCACCCACTGGTCGCGCAGGCGGACGACCGGGCGGTGGGCCTCGGCGAGGGCGTCCATCTCCGCGTCGGTGAGCGGGTCGCCGCCGATCGCCAGCTGCCAGCCGAACCTGAGCAGCTCCTCGCTCTCGAAGAAGCCGGTGCCGTCCTTCGCAGAGCCGGGGGCCGCGTGGACGACCGCGGTGGCGGACAGGTCCTGGGCGAGGTCCCTCGGCCAGTGCACGGCGACCCCGGCCGCGGCGAGCCGGGTGGCCGCGATGCCGAGGAGGTCGTTCAGCTCGTCCTCCGTCAGAGCCAGCACGTCGGGCACGTCCTGCTCGGAGAGCCGGTCGAGCGGGGGCCAGACCCGGGCCGCCCGGCGGACCGCCAGAGCCGCGTCCACGCGCGCGCGGGGGCCGAAGGCTTCGGCGGCGGCGCCCGCCCAGAGGGCCGCCGCGTCGGCCACGAGGGTGGGGTCGGCGAGGCTGTGCACCTGGACGATCGCCGCGCCGGCGCTGCGTACGCCGCTGTCGGAGGCGTCGTCGAACAGGTCGTACGCCGACAGGTCCAGGCGGAGCGAGATGCGCACCCCGGCGTCCATGCCGGCGGCGACCTCGGCGGCCCAGTCGTGGGCGTCGGGCAGGCGCTGGGCCTCCCGGGCCGCGAAGGGCCTGCCGGAGGTGTGGGGCGCGGCCGGGGTGCGGGGCAGGGTGTCGGCGACCGCGTCGAGGAAGGCGCGCACCAGCGCTTCCGGTTCGGGGAGGCGGATCGGGCCCGGGCCAGGCAACGGGACGGCGTGCCCCTCGTACGGCAGGGCGGCGGCCACGGCGCGCAGGTGCGCGATGTCGTCGGGGTCGAGGGGGCCGGCCCGCCAGGCGTCGTGTCCCGCGGCGGTCAGGCCGGGCAGCAGGCGGCCGCGCGCGGTCAGCCGCAGGGCGTGCAGGGCGGCGGCGCCCCAGCAGGCGGTGGCGGGGTGGGCCGCGGGGTCGTGCCGGGCGCGCACCAGGAGCGGCAGGGCCGCGTCCAGCGGGAGGGACAGCGCTGAGGTGGTCCGCCGCCGCACGCCCGCGCCGTGCCGTCGTACGACGGTCAGCTCGGTGGCCGCGGCGTCCTCGGTGTCCTGCGCGTCCCCGGTGCGCAGGGGCTCGCCCTCGGGGTCCCAGAAGGCGATCCGTCCGTCGCGCGGGAGGGGCGCGGGCAGGAAGACGGCCGGGAGCCGGACGGGGACCGTCGGCTCCCCCGCCCGCTCGGCCACCGCGGCCGTGTCGCCCATACGTTCTGCCACCTCCCGTCCCGCGTGTCGGATCAGTCGTCTCCGACTCTACGGGCGGGGTCTGACAATCGGCCCCGGCGGCCGCACCGGCCCGCCGGGGCCGCGCCACGATCCGGGAGAACGCGACTCGGCTCGGGTCAGGGCACGGTCCGGGAGACCACGAACACCCAGGGGTAGGCCGGGTTGGACATGTCCACCACCACGTCGTGCGTGGGGGCCGGATTCTTCTGCCGGTTGACGACGCCCGACCACAGGCCGTTGTCGGCGAACTTCCAGCCGGTGACCTTCCGGTCGCGGGCGCCGATGGTGACGTGGCCCTTCTTCAGGTCGTCCCGGGTCAGGCCGAGGCCCGTCAGATAGGCGTCCAGCCCGGCCGCGTTGGTCTCGAACTGGGCGTACAGGCGGCTGGTCTTCCAGTTGTTGGTCTCGTAGTACGCCACGTGCCAGGCCGGGTGCGGGACGGGCACCTGGTAGATCCGGCGCTGGAGCTTGGAGGGCCAGCCCTCGGTGAGGCCGGTCGCCGAGTACTTCGCCTCCTTGTCCTTGCCGCTGTCCCGGCTCTGGTTGGCGGAGATCACCAGATAGCCGGCCGGGATGCCGATGAGCAGCACGATGATCAGCAGGGTGAGCGCCCTGCGGCGGATCATGTGGCGGCGGTCCTCGACCGGGCGCTCCGGCTCGTCGGTCCAGGGGCCCTGGTGGGGCAGCGAAGCGGTCACGGCGTCTCCTGGGTACTGCGGCGGGCCTGCGCGTACCGCTCGTAGCGCTCGAACCGCTCCACCCGGCGGCGCTTGGCGCGGCGGAAGCGGCGGGCGACCAGCCGGGCCAGGTCGGCCGCGCCGACCATGCCGGCCTCGGGGCCGAGCTGGGCCCGGGTGATACGGGCCTCGGGGCGGTAGCCGCGGCCCGTCAGATGCCGGCGGAAGGCGTCCCGCGCGGGGCCGATCAGCAGGTCGTCGGCGGCCGAGACACCGCCGCCGATCACGAAGCAGGAGGGGTCGAGGGCGGCCGCGAGGTTGGCGATGCCGACGCCGAGCCACTGGCCGATGTCCTGGAGCAGCTCGATGCACATGGCGTCGCCCTCACGGGCCAGCTCGGTGATCATCGGGCCGCTGATCTCGGAGATGTTGCCCTTGACGTGCTCGATGATCCCGTACGCCACCGGCGAGTCGGCGGCGGCCAGCTCACGTGCCTCGCGGACCAGGGCGTTTCCCGAGCTGTACTGCTCCCAGCAGCCGCGGTTGCCGCACGGGCAGCGGTGCCCGCCGGGCACGACCTGCATATGGCCGAACTCACCGGCGACGCCGTACTTGCCGCGCTTGACCTGGCCGTCCTCCAGGATCGCGCCGCCGATGCCGGTGCCGAGCGTGATCATGACGAGGTGGTCCTCGCCGCGCCCGGCGCCGAAGCGCCACTCGGCCCAGGCGGCGCTGTTGGCGTCGTTGTCGACCAGGACGGGCACGGCGAGCCGCTCGGCCAGCCGGTCGCGCAGCGGTTCGTTGCGCCAGGACAGGTGGGGGGCGAACAGCACGCGGTTGCGGTCGGCGTCGACCCAGCCGGCCGCGCCGATGCCGACGGCGTGCACGTCGTGCCGGTCGGAGAGGTCCAGGACCAGCTCGGCGATGGTGTCCTCGACGACCTTGGGGCTCTTGGACTTGTCCGGGGTCTCCGTGCGGAGCTTCTCCAGGATGTTGCCGTCGGCGTCCACGACGCCCGCCATCACCTTCGTACCGCCGATGTCGATGCCGACCGTCGGCACGCGGGGTGCCGACAGGTGTGAGCGGCGCTCCCGGGTGCCGACCGTGCGGAGCACGGTGGCACGGCGGGAGCCGATGGGGGCGGTGAAGTCGCGGTAGGTGCTCATCGGGCCCGATTCTGCCTCACCGTGGGGGTGTGTGCGGAGCGGGGCAGGGGCGGGGTGGTGCGGATCATTGCCGGGTGCGGGCGCGTCGTGGGCTGGTCGCGCCCACGCGGCGGAGCCGCACATCGGCACAGCCCCGCGCCCCCAGGAAACGCGCCCCCCTCAAGTCCTCACAAGAAGCTGGAACTCGAACGAATAGCGCGTCGGGCGGTAGGTGTGTGTGCCGTATTCCACTGCTCGGCCCGTGTCGTCGAACGTGACGCGCTGCATGGTCAGCAGCGGGGCCCCCGCCTGCTCCGCGAGTCGCTTGGCCTCCGGTGCTGTCGCCGATCGGGCGCCGATGGACTGGCGGGCGCTGTGGAGGGTGATGCCGGCGGCGCGCATCAGGCGGTAGAGGCCGGTGGTCTCCAGCTGGTCGGTGTCGAGGGCGATGAGGCCGGGGGGCAGGAAGTTGCAGAGGTAGGCCATGGGCTCGCCGTGGGCGAGGCGCAGGCGTTCGACGCGGTGGACGTCGCTGTCCTCGGCGACACCGAGTGCGGCGGCGACCTCGGCGGAGGCGGGCTCCACCGTGTTGACCAGGACCTTCGTGGCCGGGCGCTGGCCCGCCGCCTCCAGGTCGTCGTAGAGGCTGCTCAGCTCCAGCGGGCGCTTGACCTGGCTGTGGACGACCTGGGTGCCCACGCCGCGGCGGCGTACGAGGAGGCCCTTGTCGACGAGCGACTGGATGGCCTGGCGGACGGTCGGCCGGGACAGGCCGAGCCGGGCCGCGAGCTCGATCTCGTTGCCCAGCAGGCTGCCGGGGGTCAGCGTGCCGTGCTCGATCGCTGCCTCCAGCTGCTGGGACAGCTGGAAGTACAACGGCACGGGAGAGCTGCGGTCCACGCTCAGCTCGAGCTGCACGGTCGGGTCCACTTCTGGTTTCGGCACGGGCCGAGCGTAGCTCCGTGCGTTGTTGACGGGAAGTTGTGTAGTCAGATTGTCCGGACAAACAGATTGACAGGGGCGGGCTGTGCACGCACTTTGTTTTCATGCGCATCGGGGTCATCGGGACGGGCCGCATCGGCACGATCCACGCGAACACGCTCAGCCGGCACCGTGACGTCGGGTCCTTGATCCTCACGGACGCGGACCCCACACGGGCCCAGGACCTGGCACACCGGCTGGGTGAGACGGCGGCGCCCGGCGTGGAGGAGATCTTCCGCTGGGGGGTCGACGCCGTGGTGATCACGACGAACACGTCGGCCCACGCCGAACTGATCGGTCGGGCAGCACGCTCGGGCCTGCCGGTGTTCTGCGAGAAGCCCATCGCGCTGGACCTGCCGGGCACCCTGAGCGCGATCGCCGAGGTCGAGACGGTCGGAACGGTCCTTCAGATGGGCTTCCAGCGCCGCTTCGACACGGGCTACACGGGCGCCCGCGAGGCCGTGCGGTCCGGCAGGCTGGGGCGGCTGCACACCGTCCGGGCGCTGACCAGTGACCAGTCGCCGCCGCGCGCCGACTGGCTGCCGCTGTCGGGCGGGCTGTACCGGGACACCCTGATCCACGACTTCGACGTACTGCGCTGGGTGACGGGCCGGGAGGTGACCGATGTGTACGCGGCCGGGTCCGACGCGGGGCCGGCGATGTTCCGTGAGGCCGGCGACGTCGACACCGCCGCCGCGCTGCTCACCCTCGACGACGGCATGCTCGCCACGATCACCGGCTCCCGGATGAACGGGGCCGGCTACGACGTGCGCATGGAGCTCGCCGGGGAGCTGGACCAGATCGTGGTCGGCCTGGACGACCGTACGCCGATCGCGTCCACCGAACCGACCGGGCCGCCGGCCGCCGACAAGCCCTGGACGGGCTTCCTGGAGCGCTTCGGCCCGGCCTACGAGGCGGAGCTGAACGCGTTCGTCGAGGTCGTCCGGGGCGAGCGGGCCAACCCCTGCGACGGGCGCGAGGCGCTGCAGGCCCTGCGGATCGCCGAGGCGTGCGAGCTGTCGCGCCGGGAGCGCAGGGCGGTGCGGCTGGCGGAGATCCCCGGCGGGGCGGCCCAGACGTTCGCGTGACGGCGGACCCGTACGAGGACGACCGGGCGCCGGGGGTCAGTGCCCCTCGTGTTCCTCCTCCTCCAGGAGCCCCGCGTCGTACGCCAGCAGCGCGATCTGCACCCGGTTGTTGAGGTCGAGCTTGGCCAGGACGCGGGAGACGTGGGTCTTGACGGTGGCGACGCTCATGTAGAGGCCGGTGGCGATCTCGGCGTTGGCCAGGCCCCGGCCGACCGCCACGGCGACCTCGCGCTCGCGGTCGTTGAGGACGGCCATGCGGGCACGCGCGCGTGCGCGGCGCGTGTCGGCGGCGGTGCCGACCGCGTGCCGCATGAGCTGGCGGGTGACGGTGGGCGACAGGACCGGGTCGCCGGCCGCGACCCGGCGTACCGCCGCGAGGATCTCGGTGGGCGGGGTGTCCTTGAGGACGAAACCGGCGGCGCCCACGCGCAGCGCCCGCAGCACCTGTTCGTCGGCGTGGAAGGTGGTGAGCACCACCACTTGCGGGGCGTCCTGGCGGGCGCGCAGCCGTTCCGTGGCCGTGAGACCGTCCACCGTCGGCATCCGGATGTCCATGAGCACGACGTCCGGGCGGGTGCGGTCGACGAGTTCCTCCACCTCGCCGCCGTCGGCGGCCTCTCCGACGATCTCGATGTCGTCGGCGCCGCCCATCATGAAGGACAGCCCGGCCCGCACCAGCGGATCGTCGTCGACGAGGAGAAGTCTGATCGCAGTCATGGGCGTTACGTAATCACGGCCGCGGCTCGGCGCGCAGGGTCACGCCGAACAGGGTGCGCAGGCGGCGGATCTCCCACCAGACCACCGCCGTCACCGAGGCGGGGCCGCCGATGACGGCGAGGGCCTGGATCAGCGGCGGGCCGGGCGGCAGACCGCCCGCGACCAGGCTGATGACCGTGAACTCCCATACCAGGGTGCCGGTCAGCAGGGCGGGGAGCGCCGCGTGCACGGTCGCGGTGTTGAAACCGGTGCGGATGGCCGGGCCGGTGGCGAAGCCGATGAAGAACAGGAGCCAGACCAGGGGCAGGGCCGCCGCGAGGATCAGCCAGGGAGTGGGTTCCGACACCCCGGCGGAGGGCGACCTGTTCCGGCCGAGCAGGATGATCGCCCCGCCGAGCAGCGGGAGGGCCGTCACGGCGCCGACGTACCACCCGGCCGACCGCAGGGCGGCCCGCACACTGGCGCGCATCGCCGACCGTCGCTCCGCCGACGCCCAGCGGAAGAGCAGCGCGATCACGACGGGCGCGCTCAGGAGCAGCAGCGGCGGGGTGACCGCCAGCCGCATCATGTACTGCTGCTGGGCTTCGGCGACGTCCTCGGGTTTGCCGTAGACGGCGAGCAGCATCAGGGACATGGCGGCCGCGGTCCAGGCCCGTACCTTCTGCACACGCGTGACCTGCCCGTCGTCGACGGCCCGGTGCCCGTGCCGCGGGAAGAGCCGGTGGGCCCGGTTGCGGGCCGAGCGCGCGAACGAGTAGCCGACCACGAGCGGCAGGAACGCGAACCAGGTGCACGGGGCGAGCAGCACCAGCCACATGCAGCCGGAGGTGTTCGACCGTCCCTGCCGCAACAGCTGGCGCAGCGAGGGCCATTCACCGACGCGCACACCGCCCTGCCCCGGCCCGGGCCCCGGGTGAGGCTGCGGCGGATACGGGTGGGGATGCGGGTGGGCGTACGGATAGGGATGGGGATACGGCTGTGGCTGCGGGTAGCCGTACGGTGCCGGGCCCGGCTGGGGCGGTACGTAGGGGCCCGGGGCCGGAGGCGGCGGGTACGGTCCCCCGGCCGGTGGCCCGGGCGGCTGGTACGGGTTGGCGGGTCCCCCGAAACTCACGTGGTGTTCCTTCCGTTACTCGCGGCGCTGAAGGCGGCACCAACATCAGCCATCTCCGCAGTCAAGTCAACTGGCGGCGGCGGGAGGGGTCATGGGGCCGCGCACGGGCGGACGAGCCGGGCCCGTCACCCCCAGGGCAGCCATGCCCGTACCTCGAACCCGCCCTCCGGCGTGGGCCCGTGCGCGAGGCGGCCGCCCGCCAGGGTCGCCCGTTCCGTCAGGCCGATCAGGCCCTGGCCGGAGCCGGGGACGGGGGGCACCTCGCCCTCGGGGGGCGGGTTGTGGACGGAGACGGTGAGGCCGTCGCCCGGGGCGCCGGTGACGGACACCGTGACCTCCGTGCCGGGCGCGTGCTTGCGGGCGTTGGTCAGGCCCTCCTGGGCGATGCGGTAGGCGGTGCGGCCGACGGAGGACGGGACGGCGGCGGGGTCGCCGACGCGCTGGTCCAGGGAGACCTTCATTCCGGCCTGGCGGGACTCGGCGACCAGCGTGTCCAGCGCCCCGAGGGTCGGCTGCGGTCTGCCCGTGTCGTCGGGCTCGCCCGCCCGCAGCACGCCGATGATCTCCCGCAGGTCCTGGAGGGCCTCGTGCGCGCTCTCCCGGATCACACCCGCCGCCCGCGCGGTCTGTGCCGGGGGCGCGTCGGGCCGGAACTCCAGGGCGCCCGCGTGCACGCTCAGCAGCGTCAGCCGGTGGGCGAGTACGTCGTGCATCTCCCGCGCGATGGCCTCGCGGGCAAGCCGCTGCGCCTGCTCGGCCCGCAGCCGCGCCTCCGTCTCGGCCCGCCGGGCACGGTCCCTGAGGCTCACCAGCAACTGCCGCTTGGCCCGTACGAACATGCCCCAGCCGACGATCGCCACCGTGAGCAGCACGGCGAAGACCACGCTCACCGGGTAGGAGATGTCCGCGTCGGGGCGCAGCCAGTAGAACAGCGGGACCAGCGACACGTTGACGCCGCCCACCCAGGCCACGTACCGGAAGGGGCGGTGCACAGCGAGGGTGAACAGGGCGATCACGCCCGCCCCGCCCGCGGTGTCCGAGACGAAGGTGACGGGGGTCAGCGCCACGGCGAGACCCAGCGGCCAGCGGCGGCGCAGCCAGACCGCCGCGCAGGCCAGCGCGCCGATCATCTGGTCGACGACGGCCAGCCCCGCCGGGACGTGGGGGTTCTCGACGAGCGCCTCCATGGCGATCATCCCGACCAGCACGGCGAGCAGGAAGCAGCAGAAGTCGACGACCCAGTCGCGCGCGGTGCGCCGGGGCCGGCGCCCGTCCCGTTCGGTGTCCGGGTCGAGTTCGCGCAGCAGGGCGGAGGGGATGAACCATCTGGGCCCGGTGAACAGCGAGGGTGTCTCCCCCGGCAGCACCGGGGCCGACTGCCCCGCGTTGTCACGACTCACGGTCGACAAATCTACGCAGCCCGGCGGGGTTCGACCGCTTCCCGGGCGGGATCGTCGACGAAAGTCGTCACACCCGAGACTTTCGATACGGGCGGCCGGGCCAGGACAGGGACTTCCGTCACCGGATGCGCGCCCCGCGGCCGACGCGTGTGGGGGGTCCGCGGGGCGAGGCTCGTGGCATGAAGCAGGTACTGGAGATTCTCGGCTTCCTCGCCCTCGTCCAGGGCGTGGCGGGCCTGGTGCACGAGTTCACCGACTGGGACTGGGGGCTCGTGCAACGGCTGGGGTTCCTCGACGGCTACGAGATCTACGCGAGCGTCACCCTGCTCGTGCTGGGCGTGGCCCTGTTCGCGGCGGCCGGGAGCCGGAAGTCCGTCTGAGCGTCCGGGCGGACTTCCGGCCGGTGTTCACCGAAGTGGCCGCCGGTTCAGCAGCCGTAGTCGACCAGGTCGAACGACTCGTAGTGGTCGGCCGTGTAGTAGTCCTCCTGGTTCTCCTCACCGGTGACGATGCGCCGCGCACCGCGGTTGGAGGAGCCGGGGGTCTTGACCGTGTACTCGTGGTAGTACCCGGTCGACTGCTGGGGCAGGATGCCCTCCCGGTTCTGGAAGACGGTGCCGTCCTGCTCGTACGGGTAGGGGCCGCCCTGCTCGATCAGGTCGAGGGTGTCGTGGGCCTGGGACGGCAGTTTGCTGTAGCAGATGTCACCGACGGCGGTGGGGGCCGCGTCGGCCGTGGTGGCGGAGACGGTCCCGCCGATGAGGAGAGCGGATACGAGGGCGGCTGCTGCGCCGAGCCGCGAGGCGCGTGGGGGGAAATTCATGTGCTCATGATGACGCGCGTAGACAGTGGCATGTCAATGTCAAGCGCGGAGATTTTCCCGTCAAGTCCCATGAGTTTGCGGGAAGTTAACCCTTTGGAGTGAAGCGGCTACGCGTCCTCCGGCAGTTTGTACTCGCCGTACTCCGGGCGGCCCGCCAGGTCGTACGTCTGCATCGAGACGCCCGCGCCGGAGACGCTCCCTCCCCGGTGCCGGAACGCGGTCGGTACGGCGCCCTCCGGGAACAGCCGGAAGCCGGTGCCGAGCACGACCGGGAAGGTCAGCAGGTGGAGGGTGTCGACGAGGTCGAGCGAGAGCAGGGAGCGGACGAGGGCGCCGCTGCCGTGCACCTGGATCTCGCCGTCGGTGCGCTCCTTCAGGTCGGTGACCTCCTGGCCGAGGTCCCCGGAGAGCACGGTGGTGCCCGCCCAGTCGGGATCCTTCAGGGTCGAGGAAGGCACGTACTTCGGCAGTGAGTTGAGCTTCGAGGCGACCGGGTCGTCCGGGTCGGTCATCTTGGGCCAGTACGAGGAGAAGATGTCGTAGGTACGGCGGCCGAGCAGGAAGGCGGCCGGGCGGGCGAAGACGTCGGTGACGAACCGGCCGAAGTCCTCGTCGGCGTACCAGAAGCTCCAGCCGCCGTGGGGGAAGTCCCCGCGGGTGTCCTCCTTCGGCCCGCCGGGGGCCTGGTAGACGCCGTCGAGCGTGACGAAGAGGGTGGAGACGAGCTTGCCCATGGCGGGTGCCTGCCTTTCCGGAACGATGAGGGTCCGTTGTCATGGGTTCAGACCCCGCAGGCACCCGCAACTCATCGCTGGACCGTACGCCACGCGTGCGTCCGGCCGGGGACTTCGATGTCCGTTCGCCGCCAGCGTCGCCGTGGGGCGGCCGCTGGGATGGAGACATGACTTCACAAGGAACTTCTCAGGCGACTGTTCAGAAGGCTCTGCACGGCAAGGCCGCTCTCGTGACCGGCGGGAGCCGTGGCATCGGCGCAGCTACGGCGCTGCGGCTGGCCCAAGAGGGCGCGGACGTGGCCGTCGGCTATGTGCACGGCAAGGAGGCGGCCGAGGAGGTCGTACGGGCCGTGTCGGCGCTGGGGCGCCGGTCGGTGGCGCTGCGGGCGGATGCGGCGGACGCCGCCGAGGCCGCTGGTGTGGTGGCCTCGGCGGCCGAGGCGCTGGGCGGCCTCGACATCCTGGTGAACAACGCGGGCGTGGGGGTTCTCGGGCCGCTGGAGACGCTGTCCCTGGAGGACGTCGACCGGGTCCTCGACATCAACGTACGAGGTGTCTTCCTGGCGTCCCGGGCGGCCGCCGCGTGGCTGCACGAGGGCGGGCGGATCATCACGATCGGCAGTTGCATGGCACACCGCGTGCCGGGGCCCGGCGGGACGCTCTACGCGATGAGCAAGGCGGCCCTGGCCGGTCTGACGAAAGCCTTGGCCAGGGAGCTGGGCGGGCGCGGGATCACGGCGAACCTGGTCCTCCCCGGCCCGATCAACACGGACATGAATCCGGCGGACGGTCCGTACGCACAGGGCCAGGCGGCGATGACCGCGCTGGGGCGGTACGGGACGGCGGACGAGGTGGCGTCGATGGTCGCCTACCTCGCGGGGGCGACGTATGTGACCGGTGCGGAGTTCGCCGTGGACGGCGGGCACGCGGCCTGAGGCAGGTACACGTACATGGGGCGCACCGGTGCTGTCAGGCCGGTGCGCCCCATGGGTCGGGTTCGGCTCAGCCGCCCAGCTCCTGGTGACGTGCCGCGAGGCGCCTCGCGCCGTCTTCCGTCAGGGAGCCGAACAGCCGCAGCCGGGAGATGCCGCCGTCGGGGTAGATGTCCACGCGCGCGTGCGTGCCGACGGCCGGCTCCGGGAGGACGAAGCGGTGGTTGGTGTCGGGCTGGAGGCGGGTGCGCGGCAGGATCTCGCGCCACTCGCCGTCCTCGCCGTCCCTGACCGACACGCACGCCCAGCCGGCGCTGTTGCCCTTGAGATAGGCGGTGTCGATCTCCAGGGCGCGGATCCGCGCCTGGGCGGCCAGCCGGTAGCGGATCCAGTCGTTGCCCTGGTCGCGGCGGCGCCGGGTCTCCCAGCCGTCGTCCATCTTGCGGGAGCGGCCCGGCTGGATGGTGTTGGAGGCGGGCGAGTAGAAGAGGTTGGAGGCGTCCTCCGCCCGGCCGCCGTTCTCCAGGGCGACGACGTCGAAGGTGCCAAGGGTCTGAAGCCACTCGGGGTCCGGGACGACCTCGCCGTACACGCGCAGGCGGGCGATGCCGCCGTCGGGGTGCTGGTTCACCCGCAGATGGGTGAAGCGCTGCTCGGCCTCGACGGAGAAACCGTTCGCCGCGTGGCCGCCGACCGGGGTGCGCGGGACCAGGGTCGTCCACTTCACGTCGTCCCCGAGGAGTTCCTCCGGCGAGGGGGAGCCCGGCACCGAGGCGCCCTCGACGGACACCGCCTGCGGGTAGTTGCCGCGGAAGTGGGCCGTGTCGACGACGATCCCGCGGATCACCCCGGGCGCGCCGAGACGCACCAGGGCCCAGTCGTGGTCCTCGGCCGTCGGCCACGGGTGACCGGCGGAGGCACCGCGCCGCCGCCGCGTCTCCCAGCCGTCCATGATCTTGCCCTTGTGCCCGAAGTGCTCGGGGTCGAACTCGGCGGGCTCGGGCACCAGGAGGTTCTCGCGCTGGGCGAAGAACTCGTCGTTGGCGGCGAGGACACCGGCCCCGAGGCGCCGGTCGGCGAGATTGGCGTACTGGGTGAAGGGGAAGTCGGCGATGCGGTAGTCCGCGTAAGGGTCGCCGCCTCCGTAGGGGTTCGCGTCGCCGGTGAAGCTCGGGGTCGCCGTCACGGTGATCAGATCTGCCTTTCGAGGTCTGGGAGGGGACTCAGTCGGTTCGGGTGAGGAGCTGCCCCTTCGGTTCGGTGAACTCGCCGTCCGCGACGATGCGCTGTCCGCGCAGCCAGGTGGACTTCACGACGCCGTGGAGGGTCTTCCCCGAGTACGCCGTGACGTGGTTGCGGTGCTGGAGGGCCGCCGGGTCGACGGTGAAGGTCTCGTCGGGTGCGAGGACGGCGAAGTCGGCGTCGCGGCCGACCGCGATGGCGCCCTTGCGGGTGTCGAGCCCGACCAGTTCGGAGGTGCGGGCGGACATCCAGCGGACCACGTCCTCCAGACCGTGGCCGCGCCGGCGGGCCTCCGTCCACATCGCCGCCAGGCTGAGCTGGAGCCCGGAGATGCCGCCCCACGCGGTCGCGAAGTCGTCCGTCTTGAGGTCGGCGGTGGACGGGGAGTGGTCGGTGACGACGCAGTCGATGGTGCCGTCGGCGAGCGCCTGCCAGAGCAGGTCCTGGTTGGCGGACTCGCGGATCGGCGGGCAGCACTTGAACTCGCTGGCGCCGTCGGGGACTTCCTCGGCGGTGAGGGTCAGGTAGTGGGGGCAGGTCTCCACGGTGACGCGGACGCCCTCCGCCTTCGCCTCGGCGATCATCGGCAGGGCGTCGCTGGAGGACAGGTGCAGGATGTGCACGCGCGCGTGGAGGGCCTTCGCCTCGCGGATGAGCTGGGCGATGGCGGTGTCCTCGGCGTCCCGGGGGCGGGAGGCGAGGAAGTCGGAGTACCGGGGGCCGGGCTGCTGCGGGGCGGTGGCGAGGAGGTGGGGGTCCTCGGCGTGCACGATGAGCAGTCCGTCGAGGGCGGCGATCTCGGCCATGGCGCGGGCGAGCGGGTCGCGGTCGAGGTGCGGGAACTCGTCCACGCCGGACGGCGACAGGAACGCCTTGAAGCCGAAGACGCCGGCCTCGTGCAGCGGGCGGAGGTCCTTGACGTTGTCGGGCAGGGCGCCGCCCCAGAAGCCGACGTCGATGTGCGCCTTGTCGGCGGCGACCCGCTGCTTGGTGCGCAGGTGCGCGACGGTCGTGGTCGGCGGGAGGGAGTTGAGGGGCATGTCGACGAGGGTCGTGATGCCACCGGCCGCCGCGGCGCGGGTGGCGGTCCAGAAGCCCTCCCACTCGGTGCGGCCGGGGTCGTTCACATGCACATGGGTGTCGACCAGGCCGGGCAGCAGGACGTGGTCACCCAGGTCCTCCAGGCGGGCGCCCTCCGGTACGGGCGCGTCGTAGGGCAGGACGGCCGTGATCGTGCCGTCGGCGACCGCGACGGACGCGGCGCGCGTCCCCTCGGGAGTGATGACACGCGTCGAGCGGAGCACCAGTTCAGCGTCGGACACCCGAACCCCTTACTTCCACCTGTTACTTCCACCTACCGGAATTCAACTTTCTGTTGAAGGAGTCTCACTCCCTCTTCCATGCCAGTCAAGGGCACACTGGACCTTGGCGCCCTTCATGCGACCAGTCCTGGACGTTTCCACAAAGCGGAATTAGACTTCCAGTACGCAGAACGTAGCTACGTACGAGCGGGGAGTCAACCGACTGCCGGGTAGGCTTCAGCTCTTCCGCCGCCAGTCCCGAAAGGAACGCGCCGTGCCGACGTCCAGCGCCAGCACCACCGACTCCGCCCGGTCCTCCGCCAACGGCGGCGTACAGTCCCTGGAGCGCGCCTTCGACCTGCTCGAACGGATGGCGGACGCGGGTGGCGAGGTCGGCCTGAGCGAGTTGTCCGCGAGCAGCGGACTGCCCCTGCCGACCATCCACCGCCTGATGCGCACCCTGGTGGCCTGCGGGTACGTCCGTCAGCAGCCGAACCGGCGGTACGCGCTCGGTCCGCGACTGATCCGGCTCGGCGAGTCGGCCTCCCGGCTGCTGGGCACCTGGGCCCGGCCCTACCTCGCCCGGCTGGTCGAGGAGACCGGCGAGACGGCGAACATGGCGCTGCTGGACGGGGACGAGATCGTGTACGTCGCGCAGGTGCCGTCGAAGCACTCGATGCGCATGTTCACGGAGGTCGGCCGGCGCGTGCTGCCGCACTCCACGGGCGTGGGCAAGGCCCTGCTCGCGAGCTTCCCGGCGGACGAGGTGCGCGCCCTGCTGCACCGCACGGGCATGCCCGCCGCGACGGAGAAGACGATCACGACGCCGGACGGGTTCATCGCGGCGCTGGAGGACGTCCGCCGGCAGGGCTACGCGATCGACGACAACGAGCAGGAGATCGGGGTCCGCTGCCTGGCGGTCTCGGTGCCGGACTCCCCCACCGCCGCGGCCATCTCCATCTCCGGCCCGGCGGGCCGGGTCACGGAGGCGGCGATGGACAAGATCGTGCCGGTGCTCCAGCAGGTCGCCGCCGAACTGTCTCAGGCCCTGGCCAACCAGAACCCCGCCTGACGTTCAGCCCCGGCGCGGCGGATCAGCCCTCCCCGCGCACCGACCCTCCGAAGAGGTCCACGGCCCGGCGGACCTCCGAGAGGCCGGGGGACAGCGCGCTCACCGAGCCGATCGCGCCCGCGATCAGCAGCAGGGAGCGGCGCAGCCGCGGGATCTCGGGGATGCCGGCGACGGCCATCGCGTCCAGCGCGGCCAGTTCCTCCTCGGCGATGGTCCGGTCGGCGAAATCGGCGGGATGGGCGGCGAGCCGGCGGCGCAGCCCGGACACGGCGGAGCGCAGCTCCGTCACGCGCGGGTCCTCGTCGCCGCTGGTCACAGGCCCCTGCCGCTTCTGCTCCACGCTCCGCAACACAGTCCTCCCCCTCGCACCTCGTCGTGCGCGTGCCATTCCGACGCGAAGTCCCCCACACCGGGCGGCGATCGGACACCCGGACGGTCGGTGCGGGCGACAGTAAACGACAGGGCCCACCAGGCGCCAGTCCATTGCGTCATCGACTTGCTCCGCTGCGTGACTTCTCGGCCCGGATCGTGCGGTATGCAGGATCCATGACGACACGGAAGACGCCGGAAGAGGCCCGGGAGGTTGCCGGGGTCCTGCTGGCCGCCGGGGGCGGCCGACGACTCGGAGGGCGGCCCAAGGCACTGCTCCCCCATAGGGGGCGGCCGCTAGTGGAGCACGCGGTGCGGATGCTGCGGGAGGGCGGCTGCACACGGGTCCACGTCGTCCTGGGCGCCCGGTCCGAAGAGGTGCGCGAACGCGCCGTCCTGCCGGGCTGCGTCCTCGTCGACAACCCCGACTGGGAGCAGGGCATGGGCACATCCTTGCGAGCCGGGCTGGATTCGCTCGCCGGTACGGGCGCCCGGGCCGCCCTGGTCTCGCTCGTCGACCAGCCCGGCATCGGCGCGCGGGCGGTCGCCCGGGTCCTCGGGGCGTACACGGGCGAGGAGTCGCTGGTGTCGGCCGCGTACGAGGGGGTGCGGGGCCATCCGGTCCTGTTCGGGGCCGCCCACTGGGCGGGGATCGCCCAGGCCGCCACGGGGGACCGGGGGGCACGCGCCTATCTCAAGGAACACGAGCCGGCGATCACGCTGGTCGAGTGCGGGGACGTGGCCCGGCCCTTCGATATCGACACCGAGGCCGATCTGGCCCACCTTGAGTGAGCGGGGTGGCACGCAGCGCCACCTTTCCTCGATCCAAAGAGTCTCGACGTCAACACACGATTGAACTTCCACTATGAGGAAACTAGTATCCACAGTTCAGAAGCGCCCGAGGGCTCCACGGGCGCCGACCGCCGTATCCGGGAAGACTGGCACCCGGTGCCGAACCGCCGCCTCGTCTTCGTAGCTCGCTGAAGGAAGTGACCGTTCATGTCCGCACCAGCGCCGTCACCGCTGGCCATCGTCGACGCCGAGCCCCTGCCGCGGCAGGAGGAGGTCCTCACCGAAGCGGCGCTGGCCTTCGTGGCCGAGCTGCACCGGCGGTTCACGCCCCGGCGTGACGAACTCCTCGCCCGCCGCGCCGAGCGCCGCGCCGAGATCGCCCGCACCTCCACCCTCGACTTCCTCCCGGAGACCGCCGCGATCCGCGCCGACGACTCCTGGAAGGTCGCCCCGGCCCCGGACGCGCTGAACGACCGCCGCGTCGAGATCACCGGCCCCACCGACCGCAAGATGACCATCAACGCCCTCAACTCGGGCGCCAGGGTGTGGCTCGCGGACTTCGAGGACGCCTCCGCGCCCACCTGGGAGAACGTGATCCTCGGCCAGCTCAACCTGAGCGACGCCTACACCCGGAACATCGACTTCACGGATGAGAGGTCCGGCAAGTCGTACGCGCTGAAGGCGAACGAGGAACTCGCCACGGTCGTCATGCGCCCGCGCGGCTGGCATCTGAACGAGCGTCACCTCGTCGACGCCGACGGCACCCCGGTGCCCGGCGCGCTGGTCGACTTCGGCCTGTACTTCTTCCATAACGCCGAGCGTCTGCTGGGCCTCGGCAAGGGCCCGTACTTCTACCTCCCCAAGACGGAGTCGCACCTGGAGGCCCGCCTCTGGAACGAGGTCTTCGTCTTCGCGCAGGAGTACGTCGGCATCCCGCAGGGCACCGTCCGCGCGACCGTGCTGATCGAGACGATCACGGCCGCGTACGAGATGGAGGAGATCCTCTACGAGCTGCGCGACCACGCCTCCGGGCTGAACGCGGGGCGCTGGGACTACCTCTTCTCCATCGTCAAGAACTTCCGTGACGGCGGCGCCAAGTTCGTCCTGCCGGACCGCAACGCGGTGACGATGACGGCCCCGTTCATGCGCGCCTACACCGAACTCCTCGTCCGCACCTGCCACAAGCGCGGCGCGCACGCGATCGGCGGCATGGCGGCCTTCATCCCGTCCCGCCAGGACGCCGAGGTCAACAAGGTCGCCTTCGAGAAGGTCCGCGCCGACAAGGACCGCGAGGCCGGGGACGGCTTCGACGGCTCCTGGGTCGCCCACCCCGACCTGGTGCCGATCGCGCTGGAGTCCTTCGACAAGGTCCTCGGCGAGAAGCCCAACCAGAAGGACCGGCTGCGCGAGGACGTCGACGTCAAGGCGGCCGATCTGATCGCCGTCGACTCGCTCGACGCCAAGCCCTCTTACGCGGGTCTGGTCAACGCCGTGCAGGTCGGCATCCGTTACATCGAGGCCTGGCTGCGCGGGCTCGGCGCGGTCGCGATCTTCAACCTGATGGAGGACGCGGCCACCGCCGAGATCTCCCGCTCGCAGATCTGGCAGTGGATCAACGCGGAGGTCGTCCTCGACAACGGCGAGCAGGTCACCGCCGAGCTGGCCCGCAAGGTCGCCGCCGAGGAACTCGCGAACATCCGCGCCGAGATCGGCGACGAGGCCTTCGCGGCCGGCAACTGGCAGCAGGCGCACGACCTGCTGCTGACGGTCTCCCTCGACGAGGACTACGCCGACTTCCTGACGCTGCCGGCGTACGAGCAGCTCAAGGGCTGAACGGTCAGCGGCTGAACCGTCACCGCTCCGAGTGGCCCAGGGTCTTCCCCGGGGCCACTCGGTCGCGTACGGCCTTCTTCACGGCGGTCGGTTCGGGGAAGCCCTGCTCTCGGCGGTCCCAGACGACCTCGTCGCCGACGCGGACGACGAACACGCCACCCGTGCCCGGCTTGAGCGCCAGTTCCGTCAGCTCCGCCTCGAAGGTCGTGAGCAACTCCTGCGCCAGCCATGCCGCGCGGGGCAGCCAGCGGCACTGGGTGCAGTACTCGATCTCGACACGGCCACTCATCCGAGGTGCACCGACCAATCCTGTTGGGCCGCGGGCTTGCCGTGCAGATCGGGGACCTGCTTGAGCCACGCGGGTCGTCCTTGCTGGGTTCTCGCCGCCCGGTCGGCCTCCTCGGCGGCGAGCTCCTCCCGGGTGGGGAAGCCGGTGGGCAGCCAGGCCTCCGAGGACCGCACGCGCGCGTGGAGGTATGTCACGTAGGCCTCGCGTGCCGCGTCCGGGGTCGCGAAGCCGGGCTCTTCCGCGAGCCAGGCGTCGGGGACCTCCGCGAGGATGCCGCGCAGCAGTTCCTCGGTCACCCGGGGAGCCAACTCGGCGTCGGCGGCCCGCACATCGGGCCCGTAGTGGCCGAGGGCGTGATGCCGGAAGTCGTAGGCCTTGGCCGGGTCGGCGCCGTCCCAGCGGTGGTGGAAGACGAGGGCGGCGCCGTGGTCGATCAGCCACAGGCGCGGGGGCGCGACGCCCAGCGTGGGCCAGACCATCAGGTTGGAGCTGTGGACCGTCCGGTCGACGTTCACGGTGAGGGCGTCGAGCCAGACGATCCTGCCCGCCTCCAGGGGGTCGACCGGGAAGTCCCGGGCGATCTCCGGTGTGAAGTCCCGGGCGCCCGGAAGGTAGTCCATGCCGAGGTTGACGCCCGCGCTGGCCGCGTGCAGCTCCCGCACCTCCTGGTGGGGCTCGGCGTCGGCGATCGCCGGGTCGAAGCGCACGAGGACCAGCTCCGGGAAGCGCAGCCCGAGCGCCCGGGCCAGCTCCCCCACGATCACCTCGGCGACCAGCGCCTTGCGGCCCTGGGCGGAGCCGGTGAACTTCACGACGTACGTGCCGAGGTCGTCCGCCTCGACGACGCCGGGGACGGAGCCGCCGGATCGCAGGGGTGCGATGTAGCGGGTGGCGGTGACCTCGGACAGCATTCCCCCACCGTACCCGGGCAGTTCGCTCACCCGAGCGATCACAGACGGGGCGCCCCAGGTAAGGTGAGCCTTACTTAATCGATCACGGCCGATCACGGGAGCCCGCCTTGCCGCACACGACCGACACCGTCGCCGCGCGCGAGGAGGGCTGGGTGGAGCTGGGATCACCCGCCGAGTTGCGTGAACTGCTGGGCGAACCTTGGCCCGTGGTGATCGAGAAGGTCCACGACCGGCTCACCGACCAGGACCGGGACATCATCACCCGCTCCCCGTTCTGCCTGCTGGCCACCTCCGACACCCAGGGCAACTGCGACGTCTCCCCACGCGGGGACGCCCCCGGCTTCACGCACATCGTGGACTCGGGCACGCTCGCCCTGCCCGACCGGCCCGGGAACCGGCGCGGCGACAGCTTCCACAACATCCTGGACAACCCGCACGCCGGGCTGCTCTATCTGATACCCGGCGGCAAGGAGGTCCTGCGGGTCAACGGACGGGCCCGCATCCTCACCGACGCCCCGTTCTTCGACGCCATGACGGCGCGGGACGGCAAGCGCCCCACCCTCGCCCTGGTGCTGGAGATTGACGAGATCTATCTGCACTGCCCGCAGTCATTGCGCCGCTCGGGGGTGTGGAATCCGGCCTCCTGGCCGGCCGGCTGAGATCACGGTTCGGGCACCCCCCTCCCGACCTGCACTAAGGTTAGGCTAACCTTCGCCGCGTGAGATCTGGTGAAGAAACGGCCGGCGGACAGCGTCTGCGCGGGCATCAACTTTCGGCCACGGGCGTGACCGTGTCGTACGACGGCGTCGACGTCGTGCACGACGCGGCGATCGCGCTGCGGCCCGGTGAGGTGACCGTCCTGGTCGGCCCCAACGGCAGCGGGAAGTCGACGCTGCTGCGGACGATCGCCCGGCTGCAGCGGGCCCGTGAGGCCGCGCTCAGGATCGACGACGCCACCGACGGCCTCGCCCTGACCGCCCGGGAGTTCGCGCGGTACGTGGCCCTGCTGACCCAGGGCCGGCCCACGCCCAGCGGACTGACCGTGCGGGACCTCGTCGAGTTCGGCCGCTACCCCTACCGGGGCCGCTTCGGCCGCCCCGACCCGGACGCCTCGGCCGCGGTCGAGCGGGCGCTGGCGCTGACCGGGGTCACCGAGCTCGCCGAGCGCGGCGCCGACCACCTCTCCGGCGGGCAGTTGCAGCGGGTCTGGCTCGCGAGCTGCCTCGCCCAGGAGACCGGTGTGCTGCTGCTGGACGAGCCGACGACCTATCTCGACCTGCGCTACCAGATCGAACTCCTCGACCTCGTCCGCGACCTGGCGGACGACCACGGGATCGCCGTCGGGGTCGTGCTGCACGACCTCGACCAGGCGGCGGCCATCGCCGACCGGATCACGCTGCTCGAAGCGGGCCGGATCGTCGCCGAGGGCCCGCCCGAGGAGGTCCTGACCCCGGAGCGGCTGACCGCCGTCTACGGCATCCGGATCGACGTCGACACAGACCCCCACACCGGCCGACTGCGGACCCGTCCGATCGGCCGGCACCACACCCGCAACACCCGAAGCGAAAGGCTCGGCACCACCTCATGAGACGCATCCTGCTCACCGCGGCCACCACCACCGCCGCGGCGCTCACCCTTGCCGCCTGCGGCACCACCGAGCCCGCCGCGGACAGCGCGAAGAAGACCTCCGAGGCGATCACCCTCACCGACTCCACCGGCGCGAAGGTGCAGCTCGACGGTCCCGCGAAGAAGGTCGTCGCGACCGAGTGGAACGAGGTCGAGAGTCTCATCACCCTCGGTGTCGACCCGGTCGGCGTCGCCGACGTCAAGGGCTACAAGACCTGGGACACCGCCGTTCCGCTGAAGAACGAGCCGAAGGACATCGGCACCCGCGGCGAGCCCAGCATGGACACCGTCGCCTCGCTCTCCCCCGACCTCATCGTGGCCAGCTCCGATCTGCCGGACGCGGCCGTGAAGCAGCTGCGGAAGATCGCCCCGGTCCTGGAGATCAAGTCGGCCGACGCGTCCGACCAGATCGGTCAGATGTTCACGAACCTCGACCTGATCGCGAAGGCGACCGGCACCACCGACAAGGCGAAGGCCGCCCGGACGAGCTTCGAGGCCAAGGTCGCCGAGGGCAAGAAGGCCCTCGCCGACGCCAAGCTCGACGGCTCCGACATCGCCTTCTCCGACGGCTATGTCACCGCCAACCAGGTCTCCCTGCGCCCGTACACCGACGGCTCCCTCATCGGCTCGGTCAACAAGCAGCTCGGCCTGAAGAACGCCTGGAAGGTCAAGGGCGACCCGGCCTACGGCCTCGGCACCACCGACGTCGAGGGCCTCACCGGCCTGCCGAAGGACGTGCAGTTCGCCTACATAGGCAACGACGAGGACAAGTCCAGCAACCCCTTCTCCGGTCAGCTGAAGAAGAACGCCGTGTGGACGTCCCTGCCGTTCGTCAAGGCGGACAAGGTGCACCGGCTGCCCGACGGCATCTGGATGTTCGGCGGCCCCGAGTCGATGGAGGCGTACATCGACGCCCTCGTCGGCGAGCTGACGAAGTAGCAGCCGGCGAAACAGCCGCTCGGACGAAGCAGAAGCACCGGAGCCATGGCCGTCACCGAAGCACCCCCCAGCACCACCCGCCCGCCGGCGGCCGCGTCCCGGACGGGCGCGGCCGCGGTGACGGCCGGGCTCGTCCTCCTCGTCGCCGCGCTCGCGGTCGTGGACATCACCCAGGGCACCGCCGCCGTCGGGCCGGCACAGGTGTTCAAGGCCTTGACCGGGCAGGCCGATCCGGGCGACGCGTCCGTGGTCATCGCCTCCCGGCTGCCGCGGATGACCGCCGGCATCGTGGTCGGCGTCGTCCTCGGCATCGCGGGCGCCGTCCTCCAGGCGGTCAGCCGCAATGTGCTCGCCTCGCCCGACACCCTGGCGGTGAACGCCGGTTCGTATCTGGCGCTCGGTCTGGTCGGCGCGACCGGCGTCTCCCTGCCGCTGCTGGCCTCCTCGGGCGTCGCCTTCGCGGGCGGGCTGGTGGCGGCGGCCGTCGTGCTCGCCCTGTCCGGGCTGGGCACGGGCACGGTACGGCTGGTCCTCGCCGGTACGGCGCTGGCGCTGGGCCTGAACTCCGTGACGGAGGGTCTGCTCCTGCTGTTCCCGCAGCAGACGGAGGGCCTCTACCAGTGGAACCAGGGCAGCATCGGCCAGAACGGCTTCGACGGCGTCGTGCAGATGCTGCCCGTCGCCGTGGTGGGACTCGTCGGGCTGCTGCTGGTCGCGCGGCGGGTCGACGCGCTCGCCCTCGGGGACGACGCGGCACGCGGGCTGGGCGTCCCGGTCCACGCCACCCGGGTCACGGTGGTCGTGCTGGCGGCGCTGCTGTCGGCGGCGGCCGTCACCCTCGCCGGGCCCATCGGCTACGTCGGCCTGTGCGCCCCCGCCCTGGTGCGTCCGCTCGCCCGCAGGTTCCGGGGCTTCGTGCGCGCCCGGGCGGCCCTGCCCGTCGCCGGGCTCACGGGTGCCGCGCTGGTGCTCGGGTCGGACGTGCTGCTGCGGGCGCTCGTCCCGTCGGACCGGGCGGTCGCCGTGCCCACCGGCATCGTCACCAGCCTGGTCGGTGCCGTGTTCCTGGTGGTGACGGCCCTGCGGCTGCGGGACACCGCCGGGGCCGACGCGCCGGACCGGCTGCGCATCCCGAGCCGGACGGCGTTCCTGGTCACGGTGGGCGTCCTGGCCGCCGTGGTCGTGGGTGTCACGCTGGCCGGCGTACTGCTCGGCGACAGCAAGCTCCTGCTCGGCGATGTCGCGAACTGGGCGCAGGGGCGGGCCGGTCAGGCCGTCTCCTTCGTGCTGGACACGCGGGTGCCGCGGGTGCTCGCGGCCCTGTGCGCGGGCGCGTCGCTGGCCCTGGCCGGCACGCTGGTGCAGGCCGTGACACGCAACCCGCTCGCGGAGCCCGGGGTGCTGGGTGTCTCCGGCGGCGCCGCGCTGGGCGCCGTGCTGCTGGTGACGACCGTGCCCGCGGCCGGTTCCTGGGGCATCGCGGGTGCCGCGTTCGGGGGCGCCGCGCTGGCCTCCGCCATCGTCTTCGGGCTCGCGGCCCGGGGCGGCTACCGGCAGAACCGGCTGGTCCTCGTCGGGATCGGCATGGCCGCCGGTTCCACGGCCCTGATCAGCCTGCTCATCGTGCTCACCGACCCGTTCAACGCCACGAAGGCGCTGACCTGGCTGTCCGGTTCGACGTACGGGCGGACCATGCCGGACGTCGTGCCCGTCGCGCTCGTGCTGGCGCTGGGTCTGGCCGTCGCGGTCGCGCGGCGCACCGAGCTGGATCTCGTCTCCCTGGACGAGGACACCCCGCGGCTGCTGGGCCTCGGGCTGTCCGGGACCAGGCTGGGCTTTCTGGTGGTGAGCGTCCTGCTGGCCGGGACCGCCGTCGCCTCGGCCGGGACCATCGGCTTCGTGGGCCTCGTGGCGCCGCACGCGGCGCGTGCCCTCGTGGGCCGGCGGCATGTGCGGGTGGTGCCGGTCGCCGTCCTGCTCGGGGCCGCGCTGGTCTGTACGGCGGATCTGCTGGGCCGGACCGTCATCGCCCCGGCCCAGTTGGGCGCCGGGCTGATGACGGCGGTCATCGGCACGCCGTACTTCCTGCGGCTGCTGGTACGGAGCCGAAAGGCGACATAAGCCATCTAAAAGGCCATCAATAGCTAAAATGCCCCACACCTGCCTGTTGTATGGATCCACGCACAACGGGAGTGAGGGAGCATGGCCAAGGACATCACGGACGCGGGCCCGCCACCGTCCGCGAGCCTGAAGCCCAATGCGATCGGGTTCGTCGACGCGCTGGTCATCGGGCTCAACGCGACCTCGCCGGCGTACTCGGTGGCCGCGGTCATCGGCCCGATCGTGGCGCTGGTGGGCATCTACGCCCCCGGGGTGATGATCGCGTCGTTCGTGCCGATGCTGCTGATCGCGTCGGCGTTCTACTACCTCAACAAGGTCGACCAGGACTGCGGCACGACCTTCTCGTGGGTCACCCGGGCCATGGGGCCGTGGGCGGGCTGGCTCGGCGGCTGGGCCATCGCGATGACGGGTGTCCTGGTCGTCGGGTCGCTGGCGGACGTCGCCGTGACCTTCTTCCTGCTCGCGGTGGGCCTCGACAGCTGGGCGGACAACGACGTCGTACGCCAGGTGCTGACGGTGCTGCTCATCGTGGTGATGACGGCCATCTGTGTGATCGGCACCGAGGTGTCGGCCAAGGTGCAGAACGTCCTCATCCTGGCGCAGGTCGTCTGCCTGCTCGCCTTCGCCGTGGTGGCGCTCTACCGCGCCTACGCCGACACCGGAACCCTCGATTCGATCGATCCGAAGTTCAGCTGGCTCGATCCCTTCGGGGCCGGTGGAGCGTCGCTGACCGGAGCCCTGCTGCTGGGCGTGTTCATCTACTGGGGCTGGGAGTCTGCGGTCAACCTCACCGAGGAGGTCGAGGACTCGGCCACCGCGCCCGGCAAGGCGGCCATCTGGTCGACGGTGCTGCTGCTGGTGACCTACCTCGCGGTCGCCTTCGCGGTCGTCGCCTACGCGGGAACGGACTACCTCGTCGAGAACGCCGCCGAGGAGGAGTTCATCTTCGCGCTGCTCGCGGAGGAGGTGATGGGCGGCTGGGACTGGGTCGTGCTGCTGGCGGTCTCGACGTCCGCGCTGGCGTCCACTCAGACGACGATCATCCCGGCGTCCCGCACCGGACTGTCCATGGCCCGCCGGTACGCCCTGCCCCGGCACTTCGCGCACATCAACCCCCGGTTCCGCACCCCGGACGTGAGCACCTGGTGGGTCGCCGGCATCGCCACCGCCTGGTACCTCGTCGTCTACAACATCAGCGAGAACGCCCTCTTCGACTCCCTGACGGCGCTGTCCCTGCTGATCGCGTTCTACTACGCGCTCACCGGCCTCGCCTGCGCGGTGTACTACCGCCGCCAGCTGACCAGGAGTGTCCGGGACTTCTTCCTCATCGGCCTCGGCCCGCTGATCGGCGCCGGGCTGCTGGCGTGGCTGCTGGTGGAGTCCGTCCAGGACATGGCCGACCCCGCCAACTCCGTGACCGGCAGCGCCTGGTTCGGGCTCGGTCCCCCGCTCGTCATCGGCATCGGCGTCGCCGTCGCGGGCGTGATCATCATGGTCGTCTGGCGGCTGACGACCCCCACGTTCTGGTCGGAGCGCCCGAGCACGGTCGACCCCGACCTCGTTCACCGCAAGGAGTCCTGAAGATGTCGGTGATCCTCGGCTACGACGAGTCCCCGGGCGCCCTGCGCGCGCTCAGGGTCGCGATCGAGGTGGCGGCCGCGTACGGCGAACCGCTGGTGATCGTCTACGGCGCGGCGGCCCCGGGTGTCACGGGCGACGAGTACGCCGCCCATCACGAGGCGGTGCGCGAGGCCGGAACCACCGTGCTCGGCCACGCGGTCCGGGTCGCCGACGAGGCCGGTGTGCCCAGCACGGTCGAACTCGTCGACGAGCGGCCCGCGCAGGCCCTGATCGGCGCGGCGGAACGCCATGACGGCAGGGTCATCGTGGTGGGCACCTGGGGCGAGAGCCCGGTGCGCGGGGCGCTCCTCGGCTCGACCCCCCACAAGCTGCTGCACCTGTCGAACGTCCCCGTGCTGTGCGTGCCGGCCGAGGAGTCCTGAGCCCCGGGGTCAGGACGTGCCCGCGCGTCGTTTCACGAGCGGGCTGAAGGCGTACAGGTCGAGGATGTCGGGCCGGGGTGCGACGCCGGGGCCGCCCGCGCGGACCCAGGTGACGATGTCCTCGGTCGCGGCCGGGTCGTTGACCAGACCGAACCACACCGGGCGGGCCCCGGCGGCCCGGCCCGCCGCCGACGGCTGTACGACGATGACGTTGGCCTGGTCGCAGACGTCGAGGCACTCGGAGACCCGCACGGGCGCCGCCTCGCGCAGCCGCTCGGTCTGGGCCGTGTGGTCGACGCCGGTCACCTTGGCGGTGCCGCAGCAGCAGTCCCGGCACACGACGACGCGGCACGGAACCCCTCCGGCCGGGGTTGCGGACATGCCGCACCTGTCCTCTCTCCGGGGAGATCCGCCCCGGTGGTTCGTCGAGGAGGCGACCGCGTGAGTCTCCTGGCTCCCGGGCCGATGGCCGGTCACAGTGGCGGGACCGCGCCGGATTCACACCGGCTTCCTCGTTCCGCCGTCGCCATGTCGCCGGCCATCATTCCATGCGGCCGGTGGAGGGCTTCAGTCCGTCTCATGTGCGTGCGGCTGCGTCGCGGGCGGTTCGGCCGGGCGCTCGCGGCCGCCGTCCCGGCCGGAGGCGACCACGAGCAGCAGTCCGACGACCACGGCCCCGGCGGCGATCCGCCCCGCCGCCCGTGCCGTCCAGGTCGGCCAGGTCACGCCCGCGCGCGCACCGGGTGCGGTGAGCCGTTCGCCGCGCCGGGCGGGCCGCAGCAGGCGCAGCACCAGCAGGGCGGCGACGGGCAGTTGCAGCAGCCACAGCACGGTGCGCGGCCATTCGCCGTACCAGACGTTGGTGCCGTAGAGCAGGGTGTGCCAGACGCTGAGGACGTACACGACGATCACGAACCGGTGCAGCCGGCGCCAGGTGTTCGCGCCGATGCGATGCCGGACGTAGAACAGCAGGCCCAGGGGGATCGCCAGGTACAGGGCGCCCTGCCCGAGGGGGATGGCGATGCGGCCGGTCCCGGAGTCGTACCAGCCGGGCACGAAGGTGTCGGCGAAGCCGGCCCACAGCCGCTCGGCCCACCCCAGCTGGGCCTCGTAGCGCACGAGTTCCGCAGCGAACATCAGGGCGTGCGCGAACATCAGGGCCATGGTGGTCAGGCTCGTGGTGCGGTGCCAGCGCTCCAGGGCCTGCCGGGAGACCGGCAGCCGGCCGGGGCCCGGCCCCGACAGGAGCAGCCCCAGCATGACCGTGCCCCAGGCCCACAGCAGGCCGGACCAGCCGAACGCCTGGCTGAGCAGGTACATCCAGTAGGTGCCGGGGTCGTCCATGAACGGCATGACGGCGACCGTGTCGGAGGTGCCGGACTCCATGCGGGCCCACAGCAGCGCGAACACCGCCGCCGTGACCACGACCGCCGCGGCGGCGTCGGGCAGCGCGGAGCGCAGGTCGCCGCGCAGGGCGACGCGCTCGGAGCCGGGTCTCGGGACGCTCGTCCCGTTCTCGTCGGACCTCGGGTTCACCAGCATCGAGCACAGTCTCACCGAGGGGAGGCGGGTTACCGAGACGCAATCCGGCCAGAGAGACGGCCGGGGTGCGTCGGGGCCCCGGAGGCGCCCTTTCCATCCGCTGTGGGCGTCCCTACGCTGAGGCGCGCAGTCGTCAGGGGAACCCGGTGGGAATCCGGGACTGTCCCGCAGCGGTGAGCGGGAGCCGAACACCGGCCCGCGAGTCCGAGGACCTGCCACTGCGCCCGGGCGTCACGCGCGGGCTGTGCACGGTGACCTCGAGGACTGGGTCGGCGGTAGCGGCGGTCGTCCGGCATGCCCGGGCCGCACCTCCACCCCTGTCCGTGTGTTCAGGGCTCAGGGACGGAGGAACTACACGTGCGTGGTGTCGTGTCCGGCGTCTGTCACGGCACGCTCGGCGAGCTGTACCAGGGGCCGCTGCGGGCGGGCCCCGATCCGGACATCGCGGTGGTGTCGTTCCCCGTGGACCGCCACTCCTGGGTGCATTTCACTCCGGGGGCGGCCCAGCCGCCTCCGCTCGGGGAGAAGGCCCTGACGGCGGCCCGGCTCTTCCTGGAACATCACGGCCTCGCCCTGCCGCCCGGCACCTGGACCGCGCACTCCGAGCTGCGGGTGGGCGTCGGGATGGCCAGTTCGACGGCGGACATCGTGGCGACCCTGCGCTGTGTGGCGGGGATCCTCGCGCTGCCCTGCGACACCGACGTGGTGCTCGGCGTCCTGGCGGCGATCGAACGGTCCGACAGCGTCTTCCTCGACGAGTTCGCCCTGCATCTCAGCGGCCGGCACCGGGTGGTGCGGCGGCTGGGCACGGACATCGGCTTCCACACCGCCTATGTGATCGAGCCGGGCACGGTGGACACCGCCGCCGTGACCTCGCGGCTCCTGGAGCACTACCGGCGCCGCGGGGAGGAGTACGAGCGGTGTCTGACCGACCTGCTGAAGGGCTTCGCCTGCGGTGACGCGGCCGCCATCGCGCGGGCGGCGACCGCCAGTGCCGTGCTGTCCCAGGAGGTGCTGCCCAAGGCGACGTTCGACCGGGTGCTGGCGCACCGGGAGCGGTTCGGTGCCGACGGTGTCTTCGTCGCGCACACGGGCTGTCTGACCGGCTATCTCTTCGTCCGCCGCCCGGGCTCCCGCCTCAGATCCGAACTGTCCGCGTTCTTCCGTTCGCTCGGCCACCAGTGCTCTTTCGCCCAAGGAGGCTACGGGTGATCCACCCCCATATCGCCGACGCCCTGAAGGTTCCCGACCTGGTCCGGCTCACCGACGGGCTCGTGCTGCTCCGGTTCGAGTCGATGAAGATCTACTCGGCGCTGGCCGCCGTGCGCCGATTACTCGACCGGGGTACGGTCCGGCCGGGCCAGACCCTGATCGACAGCTCCAGCGGCATCTACGCCTACGCCCTCGCGCTGGCCTGCCACCGCCACGGCATGCGCTGCCACATCGTGGCGTCCACCACCGTCGACGCCACCACCCGCGCACAGTTGGAGATCCTCGGCGCGACCGTCGAGCAGGTGGAGCCGTCCCGGAATCTCAAGCTCGACCAGGAGTTACGGGTACGGCGGGTGCGCGAGATCCTCGCCGAGCGCCCCGACTGCCACTGGATGCGCCAGTACCACGACGACATCCACTGCCTGGGCTATCACGAGGTCGCCGACCGGATAGCGCAGGCGTTCCCCGACACCCCCCTGACCGTCGTCGGCGGCGTGGGCTCCGGGGCCTCGACGGGCGGTCTCGTGGAGCGGCTCAGGGAGACGGAGCGCTCGGTGCGGCTGGTCGGCGTGCAGCCCTTCGGCAGCGTCACCTTCGGCAGCCAGGACCATCACGACCCCGAGGCGATCATCGCCGGTATCGGGTCGTCGATCGTCTTCGACAACGTCCGCCACCATCTCTACGACACCGTGCACTGGATGGACTTCACCCACGCCATGTCCGGCGCGGTCAGTCTGCTGCGCGAACACGCCGTCTTCGCCGGGCTGTCCACCGGCGCCGGGTACCTGGCCGCGACGTACGAGGCCCGCCGCCACCCCGACCGGCTGCACCTGGTGATCGGCGCCGACACCGGACACCGCTATGTGGAGCGGGTCTTCGCCCGGCACCCGGAGGCCCTGGACCCCGCCTCGCTGAAGCCCTTCGAGGTCCGCGACCCCGAGGAGATGAGCATGCCCTGGTCAAGGATGGCGTGGCGGCGCACGGCCTGCCCGGCTCGGTGGAAGGAGCGGGCGGCATGACCGTCGTCTGTCTGGAGTCGCTGACCTTCGGGCTCGGGCACCTGGTACGCGCCGCCGACCGGCTCGGCGAGCGGCTGCTGCTCCTGACCCGTGACCCCGATTACTACGCCTACGAACTGGACCGGCTGCCCGCCGGCGCCCTGGACGTCGTGGAGACCGACACCTTCGACGTGGAGCGGGTGGCGGAAGTGCTGGGGCGCACGCCGGAGTTGCGGGGCCTGATCAGTTCCACCGACACCTGGACCCTGGCGGGAGCCGACCTCACCGCCCGTTTCGCCCTGCCGGGGCTCGATCCGGAGGTCCTCAGGTTCACCCGGGACAAGGCGGCCGTCCGCAACCGGCTGTACGAGGCCGGTCTCACCCGTGGCCGGGCCGCCGAGGCCGCGGGGCCGCAGACGGAGGCCCGGGAGCTGCTGCTCAAGGAGGTGGGCCTGCCGGCGATCCTCAAGGACTCGGCGGGCACCGGAAGCCAGAACGTCTGGCTGGTCCGCGACGAGGAGGAACTGGACCGGGCCCTGCGGGAAGCGGCGGAACAGACTCTCAAGGGGCGGCTGTTCGCCGAGCCGTACTTCGGCGGGCCGGTGTACAGCGCCGAGACCCTCACCTGGGCGGGCCGCACCCGGCTCCTCGGCGTGTCCAGCAGGCTCATGTCGGCGGAGCCGCGCTTCCGCGAGGAGATCACCGCCTTCCCCGTCGCCTTCCCGGAAGGGCAGGGGGCCTCGCTGGAGCGGTGGCTCGACGAGGTGCTCGCCGCCGTCGGGTACACGGACCGTTTCGCGCATGTGGAGTTCGTGCTGACCGGCGACGGTCCCGAGGTGGTGGAGATCAACCCCCGGATCGGGGGCGCGCTGGTCGGTGAGGGGCTGTGCCGGGCGCTCGGCGTCAATGTGTACGAGGCGATGATCGAGGGCGCGCTCGGCCGCCGTCCCGGTCTGATGGACGCGGAGTTGCCCGGAGGCCCGGCCGTGGCTTTCGTCCTGGGATATCCGGCCGAGCCCGGGGTGTTCACGGGGGTCGCCGGGCTCGACCGGCTGGCGGACCTGCCGGGGTCACCCGCCTGGTACCCCGTCCGCCAAGTCGGGGACGTCGTGGAGCACTTGAGCGACAGCCGCGGCTACGCGGGCATCGTCTACGCCGAGGCGGAGACGGCGGAACTCGCCACGCACCGCGCGGTCGCGGCCGCCAACGCCCTGCGCGTGCTCACCGAGCCCTCCGGTGGGTGAACGGCCCGAGCGGAGCGCCGGGTTGTTCCCGCTCAGTGGCCCGCTGCGCTTCCTGCTGCTCAGTTCCTTCCTGATCCCGCTCGGCAGTTTCATGGTGCTGCCGTTCATGTCGGTGTTCCTGCACGAGCGGCTCGGGATGGGGCTCGGCACGGTCGGTGTGGTGCTGGCCGTGGCGTCGCTGGTGCAGTTCTCCGGCGGTGTCGTCGGCGGGGCGCTCGCGGACCGGATCGGGCTGCGCCGCACGATGCTGTGGGCCCTCGTCGTACGGACGGCCGGGTTCGTCGGCCTCCTTCTGGCCCTGCGCTGGCCGCCCCTGGCGGTCGGCGCGCTGGTGCTGACGTGCTGCGGAGCCGCCCTGTACCTGCCCGCCAACAAGGCGTACCTGGTGCACGGGGTGGACGAGGAACGCCGGCCGGCGTTCCTGTCGGCGGGCAACGCGGCACTCAACGCGGGCATGGCGGTCGGCCCGTTGATCGCCGGGCCGTTCGTGCTGTCCTCGCCCGGCTGGCTGTTCGCGGCCGTCACGGCGCTGTTCCTCGCGGTCACGGCGGGCCACGCCGGGCTGCCCGCCGCAGGGGAGCGCCCACCCGGCACGGAGGTCACCCGGCAGGGTCTGCTGGCCGGGGTGGCCGTCCTGCCGTTCGCCGCCAACGCGCTCGCGTTCTACCTGTACTTCCACTTCCAGCACTTCCTGGCGGTGTACGCGGTCGAGCAGGCCTCCAGCGAGTTCTACAGCCTGGTCCTGCTGCTCTGCTTCACGCTGGTCATCGTCGTCCAGCCGCTCGCCTCCGGGCTGATCCGGCGCATGCCGTACGCGCTCGCGCTGACGGTCGGATTCGCGGGTCTGGCGGCCGGGCTGGCCGTGCTGGCGGTCGGCAGCCGGACCGCTCTGCTGGCGGGCGGGGCGCTGATCACCCTGGGCGACATCGTGCTGTTCCTGAAGAACGACCTGGAGGCGCTGCGCCGCAGCCCGCGCTCCGACGCCGTGGTCTTCGGCCAGCAGCGGCTGGCCGCGGGGCTCGGCGCCTGCGCGAGCGGGGTGCTGGGCGGGCAGCTGTACGGCCTCGGCGAAGGCGCCGGGCACACCGGCTGGTTCTGGCTGCTGGCGGCCGCGCAGTGCCTGCTGCTGCCTCCGCTGCTGCTCTTGCTGCGAAGGCACGCCGAGCGGCGAATGCAGGTCCCATCAGACGAAGAAGGAGCACTGAAGCCGCATGACACGGACGGGCGGGTTCCAGGACGATGACTTCTGGACGGAGTTCCACGACTTCCTCTTCTCCGAACAGCGCCACACCCAGGCCGAGGAACTCCTCGGCACCTCTCCCCTGCTGTCCTTCACGCCCGGCGCCCGGGTGCTCGACCTGTGCTGCGGCCCGGGCGTGTTCACCGTGCCGCTCGCCCGGCGCGGCTACGAGGTGACGGGCGTGGACCTCAGCCCGGCCCTGCTGGACCGGGCGCGCAAACGCTCGGCGGACACCGGCACCGACGTCAGCTACGTCCAGGCGGACGCGCGTGAGTTCGAGGCGCCGGGCGGCTTCGACGTCGTACTCAACATGTTCACCTCGTTCGGCTACTTCGAGGACCCCGCCGACAACGCGCGCGTGCTGCGCACCATGTACGACTGCCTGGCCCCCGGCGGCACCCTCGTCCTGGACCTCGCGGGCAAGGAACTGCTGGCCCGCAAGGTCACCCCGCCGAAGGTGGTGACGCGCGGTGAGGACCTGATGGTGCAGACGGACACCGTGCTGGACGACTGGGCGCGGCTGCGCAGCGACTGGGTCCTGGTGCGGGGCGAGCGGGTCACCCGAGCAACGCTGGTGTGGTTCGTGTACAGCGCCGTGGAGCTGCGGCGAATGGCCGAGGAGGCGGGGTTCGGGGGCGTGGAGGTCTTCGGCGGTTTCGACGGCCGGCCCTACGACGAGAACGCCGAGCGGCTGGTGCTGCGGGCGGTCCGGGAGGTGTGACGTGGGCACGGGGCGTGCGGGGCGGGGTCGCACGCCCTGTTGACCGCGACGGCGCGGAACGTACTATCACCAGGTCATCGCCGCGACGGGAGACAGGAAGCCGGTGCGAATCCGGCACGGTCCCGCCACTGTGACCGGGGAGTGCACCCCTTCGACACGCCACCGCGCGAGCGCGGGAAGGCGAGGGGGAACGTCGATCCGGGAGTCAGGACACTGACCCGCCGCGGGCCCGATCCGAGGAGCGCGGACTCCCCAGGAGGCTCTACGTGTCCCACCTGCTCTCCCCTGCCCGCCGCCGGCGCACCACCCTGCGCGGCGCGGCACTCGCCCTGTCGGCGGCGCTGCTCGTCGCCGGCTGCGGCTCGTCGTCCGACAGCACAGACCGGGACGCCAAGGCCTCGGCGCCCGCGGGCTTCCCCGTCACCGTGAACAACTGCGGGGTGAAGACGACGTACGACAAGCCGCCGTCGCGGGTCGTCACCATCCACCAGCACCCGGCGGAACTGATGCTCGCCCTCGGTCTGAAGGACCGCGTGGTCGGCACCGCCTTCCCCGACTCGGCCGTCCTGCCGGAACTGCGCAAGGACTACGAGGCGATACCGGAACTGTCGAAGAAGGAACCGTCCTTCGAGACGGTCCTGGAGGCAGAGCCGGACCTCGTCTACGGCGGCTACGGCAGTGCCTTCGCGGAGAACGAGGGCCGCTCCCGCAAGGCGTTCGCCGACGCCGGCATCGACACCCACCTCAACCGCGAGTACTGCGGCAAGAAGCGGGTCACGATGAAGGACACCTACGACGAGATCCGCACCGTCGGTGAGATCTTCGGTGTCTCCGACCGGGCCGACAAGCTGGTCGCCGACCTGGAGGGCCGGGTCGGCAAGGCGGCCTCCGCCGTCGAGGGCGAGTCCGCGGTACCGGTGTTCGTGTACGACAGCGGCGACAAGACCGCCTTCACCGCGGGCGGCAAGAGCCTCGGCACGGAGATCATCCGGCTGGCCGGCGGCAAGAACGTCTTCGCCGACCTCGACGACGTCTTCGGGGACGTCTCCTGGGAGCAGGTCGTCGAGCGCAAGCCCGAGGTCATCGCCATCTACGACTACGCCGGCGCCGGAAGCGTCGAGCAGAAGAAGAAGTTCCTGCTCTCCCAGCCGGCCCTCGCCGATGTGCCCGCCGTGAAGAACAAGCGGTTCGTCGTCCTGCCGCTGACCGCGACCCTGGTCGGCATCCGCTCCGCGTACGCGGTCGGGGACCTGGCGCGCGGGCTGCACCCCGAGAGCTCCCGGTGACGCAGCCGGCCACCGAGGCGCCCGCGGTGCGACGCCCTGTCCCGCCGGGGCGGCGGACGGGGCGCACCGGCCTGACGGTCACCCTGCTCGTCCTCACCGCCCTGCTCGTCGTCTCCGTCACGGCGGGCCTGGCGATCGGCTCCGTCCAGGTGCCGCCCGGGCAGGTCTGGGGCATCCTGACGCACGCGCTGGGCGCCGGCTGGACGGAGCCGGACTGGTCGGGGGCGCGCGAGACCATCGTGCTGGACGTGCGGGCGCCCCGGGTGCTGCTCGGGGTGGTGACCGGGGCGGGCCTCGCGGTCGTGGGCACCGCCCTGCAGGCCCTGGTGCGCAACCCGCTCGCCGAGCCGTATCTGCTGGGCGTCTCCTCGGGGGCGTCGCTGGGCGCGGTGTCGGTGATCGTGTTCGGGGTGAGCGTGTTCGGGCCGGTGTCGCTGTCGGCCGCCGCGTTCCTGGGCGCGCTGGGCGCGCTGCTGCTCGTCTACGCCACCGCCCGGACCGGCGGACGCATCACCTCCGTACGGCTCGTGCTGTCCGGGGTGGCGATCGCGGCGGTGCTCACCGCGCTGCTGGATCTGCTGCTGCTGACCACCGACCGGGGCAACGAGGCCCGTGCGGTGCTCGCCTGGACCCTCGGCGGCCTCGGCGGCGTCAACTGGGACACGCTGTGGCTGCCGAGCCTGGCGACGCTGCTGGGCGTCGGCGTGCTCATGGTGCAGTCCCGGAATCTGAACCTGCTGCTGGCGGGCGAGGAGGCCGCGACCACGATGGGGCTGGACGTGGCCCGGTTCCGGGCCCGGATGTTCGTACTGGTCTCCCTCGTGACGGGCGTGCTGGTCGCGGCGGCCGGGCCGATCGGCTTCGTCGGTCTGATGCTGCCGCACATCGTGCGGCTGTTCGTCGGCGGCGACCATCGCCGGGTCCTGCCGACGGCCGCGCTCGGCGGGGCGGTGTTCCTCGTCTGGGCCGATGTCGCCGCGCGCACGATCGCCGCGCCGATGGAGGTGCCGGTCGGCGTGCTGACCGCGCTGTGCGGCGGGCCGTTCTTCCTGTGGCTGATGCGCCGGGACGCCCGGCGGAGCACGGATCGAGGAGTGGGATGAGCGCGATCGGAGCAGGGGTGGCCGCGACCGATCTCGATGTCGAGGGCGTCACGCTGACGGCCGGAGCGCGCCATCTCGTGCGGGACGTGTCCCTGACCGCCCGCCCGGGCGAGACCATCGGCCTGGTGGGTCCCAACGGCAGCGGCAAGTCCAGCCTGCTGCGGGCCGTCTACCGGGTGCTGCGCCCCGACAGCGGCCAAGTGCGGGTCGACGGCGCCGACGCCTGGTCGCTGCCCGTGCGGCAGCTGGCCCGTACCGTCGCGGCGGTGGTGCAGGAGTCGGGCGCCGACTTCGATCTGGCCGTCCGCGAGGTCGTCGCCATGGGCCGCACCCCGCACAAGCGGCTCCTCGCCGGTGACACTCCGGAGGACGCCGGGCTCATCGACTCCGCGCTCGCGGCGGTCGACGCCGCCCACCTGGCCGAGCGCCCTTTCGACCGGCTGTCCGGCGGCGAGCGCCAGCGGGTGCTGATCGCCCGCGCCCTCACCCAGCAGCCCACGCTGCTCGTCCTCGACGAACCCACCAACCACCTGGACATCCGGCACCAGTTGGAGGTGCTGGGCGCGCTGCGCCGACTGCCCGCGACGGTGCTGCTCGCCCTGCACGACCTCAACCTGGCCGCCTACTACTGCGACCGCCTCTACGTCCTGAACGAGGGCGAGATCACCGCCTCCGGCCCGCCCGTCGAGGTCCTCACGCCCCGGCTGCTGGCCGAGGTGTACGGGGTGGCGGGGGAGGTCACCGTGCATCCGCGCACGGGCGCTCCCCAGGTCACGTTCCTGCCCTGAGCGGGTTGGGCAGCGGCAGATAGCGGGCGTCGGCGCCGTCCGCGCCCGTCCAGCGCAGCAGGAGGTTCGTCTTGGCGGGAAGGGTCGGTGAGGCGAGCAGGGCGGGGATCTCGGGCAGGTCGTGGCGGGCGAGTTCACGGCGGGCGGCCGGCCAGGGGTCGAAGCCGGGGTGGCGTTCGGCGAGGGCACCGGCGATCTCGGTGAGGTGGTTGACGACCAGGCAGTACACCAGCCGCTCCCAGCCGGTCTCGCGGGAGACGTCCGGCAGCAGTTTCACGCCCTCGGCGTCCCGGTACAGCGCCTGCACGGGCATGCCGTCGGCGTCGACGGCGATCAGGGTGTTCTGCAGATGAGCCTCGATGACGACGCCGTGCCGGGCGAAGGCCTCCACGGCGGGCGGCACCACCTGCGCCAGATACGCCGCCCACCATGCCCCGGGATCGGCGGCGCGGTCGAGCGGGCTGCCGTCGAAGCCCTCGACGAGTCCGGCGGCGAGCAGCGGGGTCGCGCCGGGCACCAGATGTCCGGCGAAGCCGTCGCGGACGAGGACGGCCAGGGCCTCGAAGGCGAAGTCGGCGGTGCGGTAGCCGCGGTCGCCGAGCCAGGCCGGGGGGCCGTCGAGCGCGGGGAAGTCGTCGAAGGCGGCGCACACGGCCGCGTCGGTCCGGCGCAGGGCGAGCAGGTCGTGGCGCCACAGCCGGCGGATGTCGTTGGTGATGCGCACGTCCAGGCTGAACTTCAGGAACAGGTCCTGCTCGGGTGCGTAGAGCGTGCGGATCGCGGCCGTCGGCCAGGTGTCGAAGGCGGTCGTGCCGAGCCGGACCAGCCTCCCGTCCGCGAAGGCGGCGGCGAGTTCCGCGCTCGCCAGGTCGAGCTGCCAGGGGTGGGCCGGGAGCAGCCGGTAGCCGGGCGGGGCGGTGCCGAGGGCGTCGAGGGCCGAGGTGTCGCCCTCCTCGACGACGCGGTCCTCGCGCAGCCCGAGCAGGGCCAGTGGGAAGCGGGCGTACGCCTCGGGCGCGTACGGCAGCCAGCCCGCGGCCGGGCCGCCGCCGCGCGCCTTGGGGGCCGGGTGGTGGGTGTGGCCGGTGAGCAGGCACTGCTCGGAGCGAAGGTAGGGGTCGTCGGGCGGGGTCGCGCGGTCGCGGGCCTCCAGCAGGGCGGCCACGGCGTCCCGGCTGTCGATCATCTCGGCGGGCAGTTCGTGATTGGACAGCCCGGTGTGCCGGCGCAGTTCCTCGGCGACGAGTTTGACCAGCTCGGTGTGGTCGACGCGCTGCCAGCCGTCCGGCCCCTGGACCTCGGGCTCGGCGGGCCGCCGGGTCCCGCGCACCCGCAGCAGCCGGTCCCCGCCGGGCAGGCGGTGGATCCGGTGCTCGCCCTCCCGGCCGACCGGCCGGGCCACCTCCCGCAGCAGGCAGTTCAGCAGCGGCACGGCGGCGTACGCGTCGGCGGACGGGGGCATGAGGTCCACGCGATCCACTCGTTTCCCTACGTTCCTTGTGTTCTCTACGTTCCCCACAGCCCTTCCGGGACTTCCGGACTTCCTGGCGGAGATGATCATTATGTCGGTCGTCGTCATCGCGCCGTGACGCCCTATTCGTACCCGAGGAGCCCGCCCGTGCACCGTTCCCCCACCGCCGAGGCCGAGGTCGCCGACGAACTGGCCGTCGTACGGCCCGGCCTGCTGCCACGGTACGAGGCCGAACTGCCCGGCGCCCGGGCGGCCGTGCTGTCCCGACTGTGGCGCGGTCTGACCCATGATCCACTGCCCTGGGTGGCCCGCCGGGAGCAGGGCCGGGACGGGCTGACCCTGTCCCTGTCCGACGGCCGCCGGCTGCACGGCCCGCGCCCGGATCCGTACGCGACCGGTGACTACGTCACCGTCGTGGGGCTCGACGGGGTGGAGTACGACGATCCGGCGCGGCTGGTGACGGACCTCGCCGTCCCGCACTCCGCCTCCTTCGCCGCCGAACTCGGGCACAGCGTCGCCTCGCTGGCACTGTCGAGAGCGGGGCAGGAGGGGCAGGCGGGGGACGAGTGGCCGGGGAACGACTGGGAGTGGGAGCAGCGGATCGTCGACGGGCATCCCTTCCACCCGACCTGCCGGTCCCGGCCGGGTTTCTCGGTGGCCGAGCAGCTCGCCTACGGGCCCGAGCACCGGCCGGTCGTGGAGCTGGGGCTGGTGCCCGTGCGGGCGGAGGAGTGCCTGGTGACGGGCGCCTGGCCGGGAGATCTGCGGGACGGGCCGCGGGTGGTGCTGCCGGTGCACCCCTGGCAGGCGGCGCATGTGCTGAAGCGGGCCTGCGAGGAGCGGCGGCCCGGGCATCCGCTGATGTCCCTGCGGACGCTCGCCCTGCCGGGCGGGCCGCACGTCAAGACCTCGCTCAGCGCCCGGCTGACATCGTCGGTGCGGGACATCTCGCTGCCCTCGGTGGCCGCGTCCGCGCTGCTGTCGGACTTCGCCGAGACGCCCGCCGCCCGCACGGACGGCCTGCTGCACGTGACCCGCACCCTGGGCGCCGCCGCGGCCGGTTCCCCCGACTTCGCGGCCGTGCTGCGGGAGTCGCCGCAGACGTACGCCGGGAGCGGTGAACGGGTCCTGCCGGTGGCCGCGCTCGCCACCAGCGCGCTCCCCCGCTCCCCCGCCTGGCTGGCCGGCTTCGCGCGCCTGACCCTCACCGTCGGGCTGCGGCTGCTGGAGCTGGGCGTGGCCCTGGAGGCACACGGCCAGAACCTCCTCGTCGTCCTCTCGCCGGAGGGCGACCCGCTGCGGCTCGTCTACCGCGACCTGGCCGACATCCGCGTCAGCCCGGCCCGCCTCGCCCGGCACGGCATCACGGTGCCCGAGCTGCCCGCCCGGATGGTCACCGACGACGAACGCACGCTCCGCCGCAAGCTGTTCGGCTCCCTGGTGGCGGGCGCGCTGGCCGGTACGGCGGGGTCGGGGGCGGCGCTCACGGCGGCACTGGAGACGGCCGTACGGGAGCTGCCGCAGACCCCGGACCTCGCGGCACTGCGTGCGGAGCCCCTGCCCACCAAGGCGCTGACGCTGATGCGGCTCTCGCCGCAGACGCCCGGGGACCAGTGGGCGGAACTGCCCAATCCCCTTTCATGAACCTCGTTTTGGAGCACGGCACCGCCGCTCCATAAGATCCGCCGATGATCACAAGAAAACGACTGGCGGCGGGCGTGGGTGCCCTGCTCGCCGCGTTGACGGCCGGGATCGTCTTCCCGGCCGGAGCGGCCGCCGGCGAACCCACGGGCCAGGACGCCCCCAAGGTCGACCTCGTCCTCGACGTGAGCGGCTCGATGCGGGCGCGGGACATCGACGGACAGTCGCGGATGGCCGCCGCGAAGCAGGCCTTCAACGAGGTGCTCGACGCGACACCCGAGGAGGTCGAGCTCGGCATCCGCACCCTCGGCGCCGACTACCCCGGCGACGACCGCAAGACGGGCTGCAAGGACACCGCGCAGCTCTACCCGGTCGGCCCGCTGGACCGCACCGAGGCCAAGACGGCCGTCGCCACGCTCACCCCGACGGGCTGGACGCCGATCGGCCCGGCCCTGCTGAAGGCGGCCGACGACCTCGAAGGCGGCGACGGCTCCAAGCGCATCGTGCTGATCAGCGACGGCGAGGACACCTGCGCCCCGCTCGACCCGTGCGAGGTGGCCCGCGAGATAGCGGCGAAGGGCATCGGCCTGACCATCGACACGCTGGGCCTGGTGCCGACCGCCAAGCTGAGCAGGCAGCTGAGCTGCATCGCCGAGGCCACCGGCGGCACGTACACCTCGGTGGAGCACCAGGACGAACTCACCGACAAGGTCAACCAGTTGGTCGACCGGGCGGCCGATCCGGTGGTGACGCCGGTGGCGACCGAGGGCGCCGACCGGTGCACCGCCGCCCCGACGCTGAAGTCCGGCCTCTACTCCGACCGGGAGGAGTTCGGACAGCAGCGCTGGTACCGGGTGAACGTCCTGCCGGGGCAGGAGCTGCGCGCCTCGGTGAGCGTGGCGGCGGACCGGGCCGTGAACCCCGGCTACGGCGTGCTGATGCGGGCCGTGACGGTCAAGGGCCGGGAGATCGTACGCGGCGAGGCCGCGGGCAACGGCCGTACGGACGTGATCTCGACGGGGCTCAGATACCCCGAGCCCGAGCGTGACGACAACGACGGTGACAGCGACAAGCCGGCCGCGGAGACCGTGTGCCTCGCGGTCACCCACTCCTTCTCGGCGGCCTCCGGAGTGAAGACCACGCCCGGGCTGCCGCTGGAGCTGACCGTCGACGTCGTAGACGGCCCGAGCCAGGCGGGCGACGTGGCCTCCTTCGGTCTCGGCCGCGGCTGGTGGCTGCTCGGCGCGCTGATCCTCACCGGCTTCCTCGCCGGTCTCGTCTGGGGCTGGCTGTCGCGCTGGCGGTTCGCGGTCTGGAGGACCAACTGATGCGAGTGATACGTGCGTTGAGCGCCGCGTTGCTGACCCTGGGCCTGGCGGCCGTGCCCGCCGCGGCCGACTCCTCACCGAGTCCGTCACAGGACGACGCCTCGGCGGCGCCCACTCAGGCGGGCACCTCCTTCCGTACGGCGACGGAGATCGAGCAGGGGCAGCGCGCCACGGCGAGCGGCTCCACGGGCGACTACCTGTACTGGTCGTTCCCCGCCGACACCGGGCAGCGCCCCACGGTCGCGGCGACGGTGAAGCTGCCGGACACCCACGCCGCGCAGACCTGGCAGATCGACGTGTACGACGGGCTGCGCCGCCGCCAGGCCTGCCAGTACGGTGCGCAGACGCGCACCGCCGCCGCGAACGCCGCCTCCGTGGAACTGGCCTGCGTGCTGCGCACGGTCCGCTCCTGGTCGGAGCCCTGGGCGAACGACCCGCTGCCGGGTACGTACTACGTCCGCCTGACGGCGACCGGCGTGGCCGCCGCCGACCTGGGCCTCCCGGTCGACTCCGAAGTACGGGTGGACTCCAAGGACATCGGCGGATCCGCGGCGGTGGACGGCTCGCTGGCCGAGCCGCTGGTGCCGGGGATCGCGACGCGGTCCGGGTCCGGGTCCGGTTCCGGGGACGAGGAGGAGTCCTCGGCGGTCCTGGCCGGGCTCGAACCCGAGGACGGCTGGACGTCCGGCTGGTGGTCGGACCGGTGGGTGTGGACCGCGGTGGGCGGGGCGCTGGCCGCGCTGGCGGGGGTCGCCGGGTACGCGCTGACGCGCGGCTCGGGGCGGCCGTCACGGGTGCCGCCGACCGCCTGACCTTTCCTGGACTCGGAAGGCCCGCTTCGTGCGGGCCTTCTGTCATGTGTCGCGGAGCGCTTTCGCGAGCGTGCCCTCCCCGCTCACCTCGACCCGGCCCTCCCTAACGGCCTGGACCAGGCTCAGCTCGCCCCGGCCGATGGCCGTGCACGTGCCGGTGTCCAGGACGAGCAGGGCGTCAGGCTCCCCGGGTGCGGGCCCGTCGCCGTACACGGGCCCGTCCTCGGCACCGGCGTGGAGATGGAAATGCCCTTCCTCCAGCCGGACTTCGACCAGCCCCTCCCCGTCCAGCTGTCGCAGCAGGGGCAGGGCGAACCAGTGCGCCCGTACCGCGTCCGTCGGCCGCCGCTCCCCCAGGTCCGCCTGCCCCCACTCCCCCAGCGCCTGGAGCACCGGCAGCAACTCCCGCCCCCGCTCGGTGAGTTCATACACCGAGGCCGCGCCGGGCGGTGGCAGCCTGCGCCGGGTCGCGAGGCCGTCGCGCTCCATGTCCCGCAGCCGCGAGGCGAGTACGTCCGTGCTGACGCCGGGCAGGTCCGCGTGCAGGTCGGTGTAGCGGCGGGGACCGGCGAGGAGCTCCCGGACGATCAGCAGGGTCCAGCGGTCGCCGACCAGGTCGAGCGCGCGGGCGGCGGAACAGTACTGGTCGTAGCTTCGGCGAGGTGGCATGCGACGCAGTCTAGACAAGTTGTTGGACTTTCCAAGCGGCTACTTGGTAAAACCAAGCAACATCAATCGGCCGAGGGGAAGCGCGCGCATGGAGTTCCGGCAGTCGAGCAAGCTCAGCGAGGTCTGTTACGAGATCCGCGGCCCGGTCATCGAGCACGCCAACGCGCTGGAGGAGGCGGGGCACAGCGTGCTGCGCCTGAACACCGGCAATCCCGCGCTCTTCGGCTTCGAGGCGCCGGAGGAGATCGTCCAGGACATGATCCGGATGCTGCCGCAGGCGCACGGCTACACCGACTCGCGCGGCGTCCTGTCCGCCCGCCGTGCGGTGGCCCAGCGCTATCAGACGCTGGGCCTGGAGGTCGGAGTCGACGACGTCTTCCTCGGCAACGGCGTGTCGGAGCTGGTCTCCATGGCCGTACAGGCGCTGCTCGAGGACGGCGACGAGGTCCTCATCCCCGCCCCGGACTTCCCCCTGTGGACCGCGGTGACGACCCTCGCGGGCGGCAAGGCGGTCCACTACCTGTGCGACGAGCAGGCCGACTGGTACCCCGACCTGGACGACATGGCGTCGAAGATCACGGACCGGACCAAGGCGGTCGTGATCATCAACCCCAACAACCCCACCGGCGCGGTCTACCCGAAGGAGATCGTCGAGGGCATCCTCGATCTCGCCCGGCGGCACGGCCTGATGGTGTTCGCCGACGAGATCTACGACCAGATCCTCTACGACGACGCCGTGCACCACTCGGCCGCCGCACTCGCCCCCGACCTGGTCGTCCTCACCTTCTGCGGGCTGTCGAAGACCTACCGGGTGGCGGGCTTCCGCTCCGGCTGGCTGGTCGTCACGGGCCCGAGGCAGCACGCCAAGGACTACCTGGAGGGCCTCACCATGCTGGCGTCCATGCGGCTGTGCGCCAACGCGCCCGCCCAGTACGCCATCCAGGCCGCGCTCGGCGGCCGGCAGTCCATCGGCGACCTCACCGGGCCGGGCGGGCGGCTGCTGGAACAACGGGACGTGGCCTGGGAGAAGCTCAACGAGATCCCGGGCGTGACCTGCGTGAAGCCCAAGGGCGCGCTGTACGCCTTCCCGCGCATCGACCCCAAGGTGCACAAGATCCACGACGACGAGAAGTTCGTCCTCGACCTGCTGCTGCGCGAGAAGATCCAGGTGGTCCAGGGCACGGGCTTCAACTGGCCGACCCCGGATCACTTCCGGATCCTGACCCTGCCGCACGCGGACGACCTGGAGGCGGCGATCGGGCGGATCGGGCGGTTCCTCGGCGGGTATCGGCAGTAGGTCCGTCAGCCAGGGGGACGGCGGTACACAGCCTCATTGTCCGGTCGCTGTCCGGCTCTGTCCGGTGCGGCGTCGCGTTACGCATGACGCCGACGGGGAGTTGGAGTCGGGCGACAGAAGGAGGTGTCCGGGCGTGGGCGTGACGGTGCAGGGGTCGCAGACCGGGGACGGGATGGAGCCGTACGGTGCCGACGACGAGGAGTCGGCGGGAGTACTGCGGACGGTCGGCAGGGTCATCAAGACCTGCCGCGAACGAAAGGGGCTCCGACAGGCCGAGTTGGGGACGGCCATCGGGTACAGCGAGGAGCAGGTGTCCTCGGTGGAGAGGGGGCGGCGGGCGCCGAGCCGGACGTTTCTGGAGGCGGCCGATGAAGTGCTGGACGCCGGAGGGCTGATCGTCGGGCTGCGCAGGGACGTGGAGGAGGCCCGGTATCCGAAGAAGGTGCGGGATCTGGCGAAGTTGGAGGCCGAGGCGGTCGAGCTGTGCGCCTACGCCAACTCCGTCGTCCATGGCCTGCTCCAGACACCGGAGTACGCGGGAGCGCTGTACGGCATGCGGCGTCCGCCCTTCGCCGAGGACGAGGTCGAACGGCTCGTCGCCGCACGCTTGGCGCGGCAGGAGATCTTCGACCGGCAGCCCAGTCCCGTCTTCAGTTTCGTCCTGGAAGAGGTGACGCTGCGCCGTCCGCTCGGGGGCAGAATGGTGATGCGGAAGCAGCTCGAACGGCTGTTGCAGGTCGGTCGACGGCGAAACGTGGAGATCCAGGTGATGCCCACGGATCGTGAGGACCACGCCGGTCTGGACGGATCGCTCCAGTTGCTGCGCCTTCAGAAGGGAGACACGGTGGCGCACAACGAGGTGCAGCTCACCAGTCGCCTGATCTCGCACCCCAGGGAGATCCAGGTCTTCGAGGTCCGCTATGGCATCATCCGGGCCCAAGCTCTCACGCCCCGCGAGTCGCTGGCCTTTATTGAAAAAGCATTGGGAGAGACATGATGACCAACCCCACGTCGGGCAACGGTTACGCGCTGGAGTGGTTCAAGAGCAGCTACAGCACCGCTGATGGCCCGGAGTGCGTGGAGGTCGCCTTCGCGCCCCAGAGCATTCACATACGGGACTCGAAGCGCGTGCAGGGCGCGCAACTCGCTTTCGGGGCTCAGCAGTGGGCCGCCTTCGTCTCGTACGCCGCAGATCACTGAAGTACGCCCACTGACGCCCCGCGTCCGGTTCCGTACCGGCCCGGGGCGTCGACACGTTCAGTTTCCCGCCGCCACCGCCCGTACCACCGCCAGCGCCTCGCGCACCGCCCCCGGGATGTCCGTGACCGGGAAGTGCGCCTGGCGCACCACGCGTTCGCGGTCCACCACCAGCACCGCCCGCTTCACCCGCAGCGCCTGCCCGGCACGGAACACCGGCAGCCGCAGAGCGGCGGCGAGGCGCAGGTCGACGTCCGAGAGCAAGGTGAAGGGGATGCCCTCCTCGGCCGCGAACACCCGCTGCTCGTCCGGGCGTTGGGTACTCACGCCACGCACTTCGGCGCCCGCCGCGCGGAAGTCGTCGTACGCGTCCCGGAACAGCCGGTTCTCCAGCGTGCAGCCGATGGCACCCGGAATGTCGGCCCACCCGTCCGGCAACGGAGCCGGGCGACCGGTCGCGGGGTAGCAGAACAGCACGGTGGCGGCGGCCTCGGCCACCGGGTCCAGCGGCTCACCGTCGCGGTGCCCCGGCAGTTCGAGGACCGGCAGCCGCTCACCCACCAGGCCCGCCACGCGCAGCGCCTCCGCGCTGTCCGCGTCGGCCGTGCCGCTCAGTGAGCCGTCGCCGAGCAGCCAGCGGTCCGCCCAGTCCTGCATCGCGAGCAGCACGGGCAGCAGCCCCCGCCCGCTCTCCGTGAGCCGGTACTCGTACCGCACCGGGCCGGTCTGATACGGCACCCTCGCCAGGACCTCCGACTCCACCAGGTGCGCGAGGCGCTCGGTCAGCACCTTCCGGGAGATCCCCAACTCCCCCTGAAGCGCGTCGAACCGGTGGTGCCCGCGTGCGGTCTCCCTGACCAGGAGCAGGCTCCACCAGTCCCCGACCACCGCCGCCGCCTGCGCGATCGCACAGGCGGCGTCCCGCTGGGGCACCGACCTGACCATGAGCCTCCCATCTCGCGGATCCAACGTCCTGACTTCGAAACCATCTTGCGCCATGGGGTCAGTTCCGGATAGGAACTGATTCGAGGTCAGGTAAGTTCCCAAAAGAGACTCACTGGAGGATGGGCATCGCATGAGCGAGACGCCGACGGTCCCGGAGCACGATCTCCACCGCACTCACCGCGCGACCACGCCTCCGGCCGTCTTCTGGCGCTACTGGGCCGCTGCCACCGTCAGCGACGCGGGCACAGCCGTCACCGCCCTCGCTCTTCCCCTGGTCGCTCTCACAGTCCTCGACGTCACGGCGTTACAGGCCGCCCTGCTCGCCGCCGCCGGACAGATCTCCTGGCTGCTGCTCAGCCTCCCGGCCGGAGTGATCGCCCAGCGCGTCCCGCTCCGCAGCCTCCAGGTCACCCTCGATCTCGTACGGTTCGCCGCCGTGGGGTCCCTCCCGCTCGCCTGGTGGCTCGACCGGCTCACCTACCAGCACCTGTTGCTCGCCGCTCTGGTCACCGGCGCCGCGACCGTGCTCTTCGACATCGGCAACTCGACCTTTCTGCCCGCCATCGTCCCGGACCGGCAGCTCGCCGCCCGCAACAGCCTGATGTCCGGCACGCACGCCGTCACCGAGACCGGAGGGCCTTCCGGGGGCGGCCTCCTCGTGCAGGCCGCGGGCCCGGTCGGCGCACTCCTGGTGGACTCGGCCAGCTATCTGCTCTCCGCCGTGCTGCTGCGCACCCTCCCCGAGCGCCGTCCCGCTCCCCGCTCCGGCGACGGCGCCCTCCGGCTGATCCGCGAGGGCTGGACGTATGTGACGCGGCACCCGGTGATGCTGCCCTGCATGCTCTGGGCCACCGCGACGAACTTCGTCTGCGCCGCCCTGGTCGCCCTCACTCCCCTGTACCTGGTCCGGGAGGCCGGACTGACGCCCGGAGAACTCGGCTTGGTGCTCGCCGTGGACGGAGTCGGCGCGCTCGCGGGTGCCGCCGTGGCGGTTCGCCTCACCCGGCGGTTCGGCACGGCCCGGGGCCTCGTCGGTGCGGCGCTGGCCGGGGGCGGTGCCGCCCTGCTGGTCCCGCTGACCACATCCGCCGCCGACGCGTACTGGTTCGCCCTGGGCAACGCCGGCTTCGCCTGCGGCGTCGCCATCGGGTCGATCACCACCCGCACCCACCGCCAGACCGAGTCGCCGCCCGAGCTTCTCTCCCGTGTCATGGCCACCGTCCGCTTCGTCTCCTGGGGCGCCCAGCCCCTCGGCGCCCTCAGCGCCGGCCTGCTCGCCACGTACGCGGGGACGCGCGCGACCCTGTGGACGGTGTGCGCGGCCGCGCTCCTGCCGCCGCTGTATCTGCTCACGGCGCCTGTGGGCCGCCGCCGGGACCTCGTCTGACACGGACGCCCCGGGCGGGGAGCGGTCCCGGCTGGGAATGTCAGTGGCGGGTCGTAGCCTTCGAGCAGATGGGGCGAGTGCCCCGAGGCCTGCGCCGGAGAGGAGCGCGCCGTGACCCGACCGCCGACCGCCGCGCAGCGGCGTGTCATCGACGCCGCCGACCCGGTGACCGGGCGGCTCAGGGGTACGGAGGCGCAGCTCGCCGCGCTGGTGAAGCGCGGGCTGGCCTTCCGGCACCCCCGGCCGCCGCACGATCACTTTCTGACACCGGAGGGGCATCGGATACGGCAGGGCGTGACGGGGACGCCCGAGCCGGCCGCTGAGGCTCCCGCGTCGACGGGGGTGTTCGCGGCGCGCGTCGGGGGTGAGGAGGCGGCGCCGGAGACAGGGCGTCCGGCCCGGCGCCGTGAGGTGCACAGCGCCTGGCAGGGCCTGCTGGAGCTGCGCCGGATGACCAACCCGGACGGGTCCGTGGACCGGCCCTGCGGCTGGGAGCGCACGCATCTGGCGGAGGCCGCCGCGCTCGCCCTGGAGGCGGCCGGGCATCAGCCGTCCGTGCGGGGCTCCGAGGAGGGATACCGGGTGCGGACGACCCCACAGCCGGAGGCCGTGGCCGTGCACGAGCCCGACGGCGAGGCGCTGCGCGCCTGCGCGGCCGTTCTGGAGGGGGCAGGCTGGCAGGTGAGCGACCACCGCGAACCGCGCACCGGAACCCGGTATCTCCTGGCTTCGCCGCGCCGAGCGTGATGGGCATGCCAAGATCGGTGGATCGTTGTGCGCTGCATGAGAGTCCGGTGCGAGAGGGGAATGCCGTGAGCGAGCCGTTTTCCGTCCCTGTGACCGTCCGTGGTTACGAGACCGACGTACAGGGTCACCTCAACCAGAGCGTGTACCTGAACTACGCGGAACACGCCCGCTGGTCACTGCTGCACGCGGCGGGCATCAGCCAGTCCGCACTCACCGGGACCGGCGTGGGCCCGGTCGCCCTGGAGACGACCATCCGCTACAAACGGGAGCTGCTCGCGGGCGACGAGGTCGAGGTGACCTGCGCCTTCGACTGGGGCGGCGGCAAGACCTTCCGCATCGAACAGACCGTCCGCAAGACCGACGGCACGGTGGCCGCCGAGATCACGGCGGTCGGCGGCATCCTCGACCTCAAGGAACGCAGGCTGGTCGCCGACCCCGCGAAGGTCTTCAAGGAACTGGCCTCGGACCCGGGGTTGTTCGGGCTCTAAATGATCAACTCACCGCATCCAGGTACCGGCCGACCCACCCGCTTCGCACTGTCCGCCGTCGTCGCGGGCGGACTTCTGACGGGCTGCGCATCGGACGACAAGTCCCTGACGTATCAGACCGACTACGGCAATCACCGACCCCTGAAGGTCGTCGGCTACCCGTCCGCGGGAAGCCTCGAGACGGTGCAGCAGGCCGTCTGGCGACTCGCGGACGGTGACACCGCCGGGCTGGCGGCACTCGCCGTCGACGACGAGCAGGCCGACGCCACGGCCCGGAACTGGGTCAAGGCCTTCGGCGCCGCCGCCGAGGAGGACGTGACCGCGGACTTCTACGACGAGGGTTCCGTGCGGCAGGTCGTGGTCCTCTACTTCGGCAAGAGCGGCCAGATCAAGGAGATCGAGGCCCGTATCGGCGAGGACGACTCCTGGGGACTCACCCTCGCCGAGCCCGACCCGGCCGAGGCGAAGGCCGAGCCCTCATGGGCCCCGCCGAAGCCGGGCGGCTCCGGTTCCCGCACCTCCGGCGCCCCGTCGGAGGACTGACGGGCCCCTGCCTCGCTCCACCTCTCGCGCCGATCTCAGGGGGCGGCCGGGGCCCGGCTGGTGCCGGTGAGTTCCTCGCCCGCCTCCATGGGATGGGTGACGTCCTGTGCGTCCTTGTTGCCCAGGTGGTTGAAGACCAGGTTGAGCAGGACCGCTGCCACGCATCCGGTCGAGATGCCGGAGTCCAGGACGATCCGGGCCGTCTCCGGGAACGCGTGGTAGAACTCCGGGGCCGTGATGGGGATGATGCCGACGGCCAGGGAGACGGCCACGATCAGGACGTTGTTGTCCTTGTCCAGGCCGGCCCTGACCAGGGTCTGGATACCGCTGGCGGCGACCGAGCCGAACAGGACCACGCCCGCGCCGCCGAGGACGGGGCGGGGCACGACGGCGATCAGGGAGGCGGCCATGGGACAGAGGCCCATCAGCACCAGGAAGCCGCCGCCGGTGGCGACGACATAGCGGCTGCGGATCCTGGTCATGGCGACCAGGCCGATGTTCTGCGCGAAGGCGCTGCACATGAAGCCGTTGAAGAGCGGGCTGATCGCCGAGCCGAGGGTGTCGGCGCGCAGGCCGGCCGCGATGGTCTTCTCGTCGGCCGGGCGGTCGACTATCTCGCCCAACGCCAGCATGTCGGCGGTCGATTCGGTCATCGAGACCACCATGACCACGCAGAGGGAGATGATCGCGGCCAACTGGAACTGCGGGGCGCCGAAGTGGAACGGGGTCGGGAAGCCGATGACGGCCGCGTCCGCGACCGGGCCGAAGTCCGTGGCACCGAACGGGATCGCGATCAGCGTGCCCGCGACCAGGCCGAGCAGCACCGCGATCTGTTTGACGAAGCCGGTGGTGAAGCGGCGCAGGAGCAGCACGATCAGCAGGGTGACGGCGGCCAGCCCCAGGTTGGTCGCCGAACCGTAGTCGTGCGCCGCCGGGTCGGGTCCCTGCGCCCACCCGAAGGCGACCGGGAGGAGGGAGATGCCTATCAGGGTGATGACCGTCCCCGTCACCACCGGCGGGAAGAAGCGAACCGCCTTGCTGAAGAAGGGGGCGGCGATGAATCCCAGGAGTCCGGCGACGATGACCGCGCCGAAGATGATCGGCAGGGCGTCGGACTTGTCCTCGGTGGAGGCGACGATCGCGGTCATCGGGGCGACACCGGCGAAGGTGACGCCGTTGACGAAGGGCAGCCGGGCGCCGATCCTCCAGATGCCCAGGGTCTGCAGGAACGTGGCGAGGCCCGCGGTGAACAGGCAGGCGCCGGTGAGGAAGGTCAGATCGGTGGCGGACAGGCCGATGGCCGCGCCGACGATCAGGGGTGGGGCGACGACTCCGGCGTACATGGCGGCCACGTGCTGGAGGCCGGTCGTCGCCATCTTGAGCGCGGGGAGTTTTTCGTCAACGGGGTGGTCGGCCACGGCGGCGTCCCTCCGGTCGGGTACACGGCCGCGTCGATGGCTGCCGTGGGTGTCAAGGAGGTGGTGCGGGTGGTCGTGCGGGACCGGACGTGCGGATGACGGGAGGACCGTTCCGGGGCGCACGCATCCGCGCGCCCCGGAGACGGCACCGTGGTCCCCGCTCGGGTCCACGGCCACCGGCCGGGAGCCGTCCCTCCCGGCCGGAGTCATCGGGGTGTTCAGCCCTGCGCGGCGATCCTCGCCAGCCGCTGGGCCTCGTCCCGCGTGGAGCGGGCGATGGCGTCCTCGTCGGCCGTGAGCAGCCGCCCGTCCTCGACGATCTGCCGGCCGTCGACGAAGGAGGCGGTGACCGGGGCCGCCGCGCCGAAGACCAGGGCGGTCACGGGGTCGGCGATGGAGGCGTGGGCGACCGTGTCCAGCTTCCACAGGACCAGGTCGGCGAGCTTGCCCGGCTCCAGGGAGCCGGTCTCCGCCGCCCGGCCCAGGACCTGGGCACCGCCGTAGGTGCCCAGGCGCAGGGCCTGACGGGCGTTCAGCGCGGCTTCCCTGTGCGGGCCGAGGCGGTTGATGAGGAGGGCGTTGCGCAGCTCGGTGTGGAGTTCGCCGGACTCGTTCGAGGCGGTGCCGTCGACACCGAGGCCGACCGGAACACCGGCCGCGAGCATGTCGGGGACCCGGGCGATACCGGCCGCGAGGCGGGCGTTGGAGGAGGGGCAGTGCGCGACGCCCGTCCTGGTCCGGGCGAACGCGGCGATGTCGGAGTCGTTCATGTGGACGCAGTGCGCCATCCACACGTCCTCGCCGAGCCAGCCGGTGGACTCGAAGTAGTCGGTCGGGCCCATGCCGAACAGTTCGTGGCAGAACTTCTCCTCCTCCACGGTCTCCGAACCGTGGGTGTGGAGCCGTACGCCGAGCCGGCGGGCGAGCTGGGCCCCGTCCCGCAGCAGTTCGGTGGAGACGGAGAAGGGCGAGCAGGGCGCGACGGCGACCTGGGTCATGGCGTCGAAGGAGGAGTCGTGGTGCTGCCGGACGGTCTCCTCGGTCGCGGCCAGCGCGCCGTCCAGGGTCTCGACGGCGAAGTCCGGGGGCAGGCCGCCGTCCTTCTCGCTGCGGTCCATGGAGCCGCGCGCGAGGGTGAAGCGGACGCCCATGTCGCGGGCGGCGCCGATGATCGCGCCGGACAGGTCGCCGGAGCCCTGCGGGAAGACGTAGTGGTGGTCCATGGCGGTGGTGACTCCGCCGCGGGCCATCACGGCGAGCGAGCCCTGGGCCGCCGCTCGCACCATCGGCTCGTCGATGCGCGCCCAGACCGGGTAGAGCGCGACCAGCCAGTCGAAGAGGTTGTGGTCCGTGGCCAGACCCCGGGTGATCCACTGGTAGAAGTGGTGGTGGGTGTTGACCAGGCCGGGGGTCACGAGATGACCGGAGGCGTCGATACGGCGTACGACGTTCTCCAGGCCCTCGGGGGCCGTGCCCGCGCCGAGCGACTCGATGCGGTTGCCGGCGAGGACGACGTACCCGGAGGCGTACTCGGTGTCGTGCGCGTCGACGGTCGCGATCGCACAGTTCTCGATGACGATGCGCCGGTCTGCTGCCATGGTTCGTCCTTTGCGCTGTTGTGGAGTGGGCACGGCAGGACCCCGGGAGTTTGAGTGCCGCGGCCGGGAGACGGGTTCCCCCGGCCACGGGTGCCGAAAAAGCGGGACGTCAGAGATTGGTGAGGTCCACGGGGATGCGCGGCTCGCAGCCGTCCCGCAGGATCGTCGCCTCGATCAGGCCGTAGGGGCGGTCGGCGGCGAAGTACACCTCATTGTCGTTCTTCAGCCCGAACGGCTCCAGGTCGACCAGGAAGTGGTGCTTGTTCGGCAGGGAGAAGCGGACCTCGTCGATCTCGCCGCGGTTCTCGATGATCCGCGAACCCATCTGGTACAGGGTCTGCTGGAGCGACAGCGAGTACGTCTCGGCGAAGGCCTGGAGCATGTGCCTCTTCGTCTGCTCGTAGGACTTCTCCCAGTGGGGCATGCGCTGGTCGTCGTCGGTCCAGTTGAAGCGCCAGCGGCCGGAGACCTGGGTGGCCAGGATGCGGTCGTAGGCCTCCTTCAGCGTCGTGTACTTGTCCTTGACGTAGCCCCAGAACTCGGAGTTGGTCGAGTTCATCACGACGAGATCCTTCAGACCGGAGATCACCTCCCACGACGAGCCGTCGTAGGTGATCTGCGTGACGCGCGTCTCCTGGCCCTTGCGGACGAAGGAGTGCTTGACCTCGTCGGCGCCGATGAAGCGGGAGTTGGCGTCGGCGGCCTCGATCCGCTCCCAGGCGTACTCCTCGATGCGGATCCGGGCGGTCTTGATCGGCTCCTGCGAGGTGACGAAGTGCCGGGCGAGGTGGATGCCGAACTGCTCGGCGGACTCTATGCCGTGCTCCTTGGCGAACGCGTACACCGTGTTCTTGGTGGTGTCGGTCGGCAGGACGTTGGCGTTGGAGCCGGAGTAGTGGACCTCCTCCATGTCGCCGCTCAGCGACACGGACACGTTCAGGTCCTTGATGTGGTGGGTGGCGCCGTCCCGCGTGATCTTTACGACTCGGTTCTCGGCCTTGCCGTACTGGTTCTGTCCCAGGATCGTGGGCATGTAGCTAGCTCCCTCGGTATACGGAGTAGCCGAACGGGTTGAGCAGCAGCGGCACGTGGTAATGCTCTCCGGGGTTCACGGCGAAGGTGATCGCCACCTCGGGGAAGAACACGGCACCGCTGTCCCGATTCGCGGGGGCGTCCTGCTGCGCATCGGCTTGCTTCTTCTCGAAATACGGCTCCACGGCGAAGTCGAGCCGTACGTGTGTGGTGCCCTCCGGCAGCGCCGGCAGGTCCTTGCACCGCCCGTCCGCGTCGGTCGCGGAGCCGCCGAGGGTCTGCCAGTCCGCGTCCCGGCCCGAGCGGGCGGAGAGCTGGACGGCGACGCCCTCGGCGGGGCGGCCGACGCTGGTGTCCAGGATGTGGGTGGACACGGAGGCGGTGGCGGAGGTGCTCATGCTGCTGTCAGTCCTCTTCGACGAGTCGGGCCAGACGGATGCGGTTGATCTTCCCCAGTTCGGTGCGGACGATCTCCCGCTCCCGCTCCGGCGGGTTGCCGAGCCGTTCCCTGACCGCGTCGCGCATCTGCTCGCCGGTCCGGCCGGTGGCGCAGATCAGGAAGACATGGCCGAACCTCTCCTGGTAGGCGAGGTTCAGCTCCAGCATCTCCGCCTTGAGCGCGTCGGAGGCGCCGGACATGCCGCGCTGTTCCCGGGCCGAGGTGGGGTCGCCGGCCTTGGGGCGGCCGATGGGCGGGTGGCCGGCCATCGCCTCCTCCAGGTCCGCGACCGTCAGGTCCGCCATGGCGGCGTCGCTCGCGGCGTACAGGTCCTCGGGGGTGGCGTAGGGGCGGGCGGTGAGCAGCCGCTTCGCCCACGCCGTGGAGGCGCACGCCTCGTGGAGCGCGACGCGGGCCGCGTGCTCCTCGACGGTGTTGAACCGGGCCAGGCCCGGCGGCGTGGAAGGGGAAGTCACGGGAGCCTCCGTGGCCGGTTACGGCCTTCGTGCTGAACGGGCGTGCCGATAGCTAACGCCCTCCCGCGACGACACGTCAACAGTTTGTTGAAAATTCGCGACGCCGATACGGATGCCGATACGGACGGGGATACGGCGGCCGGTCAGGCGCCCTTCTCGCGGTTCAGGTAGTTGTAGACGGTGAAGCGGCTGACGCCGAGGGCGCTCGCCACGGTCTCCACCCCGTGCCGCACGGAGAAGGCGCCGCGCGCCTCGAGTATCCGTACGACCTCCTGCTTCGCCTTGCGGTCCAGGTCGGCCAGCGGCCCCTTGCGACGCTCCATCGCGGCGAGGATGTGATCGAGGGAGTCGGCGAGCTGCGGCAGCCGTACGGCGACGGCGTCGCTGCCCTCCCAGGCCAGAACGACGTCGTCGGGGCCGGCCTCGTCCGGCGGGATCATCTCCCCGCCCATGGCGTCGACCAGGGGCTTCACGGCCGCGATGAACGGCTCGTCCCCGGCGCCGCTCACGCCTCGCCCTCCTCGGCCACGTTGACCTGGAGCGAGATCCGGGTGGCGCCGGCCTCCAGGGCCTTGCGGAGCAGGGCGTCCACGGCGGTGAGCACCGCGTCGGCACCGCCCTCCGCGGTGTTGCCGAACGGGCCGACGTCCACGGCGTCCAGCTCGGCGGCCTCGACGACCTCGCGGGCCACCAGCGCGTGCGCGGGTGCCTCGTCCAGGTCGAAGGGCTCGGTCGTGAACTCCACTCTCAATCGCACTGCGCCCCCACGGCATCGCCCTGACCTGCATATTCTCTCAGTCCTCCGACCGAGAGGGCACTGAGCGCCGGTGCGCCCAGCCGCTCCGACTCGACCTTAACGCGGCCGGAGCGAGGTTGGGCATATGCGCGATGCCGTCGGCCTGGACCGTGAGCCGGGCCCGGCTCACGGTCCTGACCGTTCCGCGTGGCCGGCCGCGCCTGACCGGAGGTCACCGAACAGACGGCACGCGATCGTCGGCCGCATCCTCCGTACGCAGCCAGATGGTGCGCTGGGGGAACGGGATGTCGATGCCGGCCTCGTCGAGTGCGTCCTTGACCCGGCGGCGCAGTTCGCGGGTGACGGCCCACTGCTGCAGCGGAGTGGTCTTGACGGCGAGGCGCACGATGACACCGTCGGCGTCCAGCGACTGCACGCCCCACACGGCGGGGTCCTCCAGCAGGAGGCCGGCGAAGGCCGGTTCCTGGCGAAGGCCCTGACCGGTCTCCTCCAGTACGCGGTACACGGTGTCGAGGTTGGAGTCGTAGGCCACGGCGACGTCCAGGACGGCACGGGCCCAGTCCTGGCTGTCGTTGCGCACGCGCAGGATCTCGCCGTTGCGGATGTGCCAGAGGCCTCCGTTGAGGTCACGCACATGCGTCAGCCGAAGGCCGACGTGTTCCACTTCCCCGACGGCCTCGCCGAGATCGACCGAGTCACCGACGCCGTACTGGTCCTCGACCATGATCAGCAGACCGGACAGGTAGTCGGCGACCAGGCTCTGGGCGCCGAAGCCGATCGCCAGGCCGACGACGCCGGCGCTGGCCATGAGCGGACCCAGGGCGATGCCCACCTGGTCCAGCACCATGGCGACTCCGACCAGCGACAGGATGATCGTCACCGCACTGCTGAGCACCGAACCGATGGTGCGGGCACGCTGCTCGCGTCGCTGCCGGCCGAGCGACCGGTCACGGTGCAGGACGACGAGACCCCGGCCCGGCGCCCTTGACGGCGTGGCATCGCCCTCACCACCGGCAGGTTCCAGCACGTGGCGCACGACCCGGGTGATGGCTCGCTTGGCCACCCAGCGGACCACTGCCAGGACCGCGATGATGAGCGCGATCCGCAGTGGTATCCCGATGAGCGCCTCGGTGTGGTCCTGCACCCAACCCGACCATGGGGCGGCCAGCTCTGTGCCTGCTGTTGTCAGCACTGGAATGGCTCCGTTCCTCGATGTGGCAGTTCGCGGGCCCCGCCTACCCACAGTCGCGGCAAGCATGATCGCCGACCGCCGGGCGGGACGGACTTTCCGGCAGCCCCTCTTGACAGCCCTCGGGCGCCACGGGCAATCTTCCGTTAAGCAGAAACATGATTCCGCAATACGGAATACCTTCTGGAAGACACGTCGGAAGACAAGGAAGGGAGCGCCGACCCGATGGGATTCGCAGACCAGCGCTTCAACGTCAACCTGTCGATCCTCTTCACGGAGCTCCCCCTCCTGGAGCGCCCCGCTGCCGCCGCCGCGGCCGGCTTCACCGCGGTCGAGCTGTGGTGGCCCTGGACCGACTCACCCGTCCCGGAGCGTTCCGAGCTCGACGCCCTGAAGCGGGCGATCGAGGAGGCGGGCGTCCGGCTCACCGGGCTGAACTTCTACGCCGGGCAGCTCCCGGGCCCGGACCGCGGCGCCCTGTCGATCCCGGGCGAGGAGTCGGAGCGGTTCCGCGCCAACATCGACGTGGCCGCCGACTTCGCCGCCTCCCTGGGCTGCACGGCCCTCAACGCCCTGTACGGCAACCGCGTCGAGGGCGTGGACCCGGCCGAGCAGGACGCGCTCGCGCTGGAGAACCTGACCCTGGCGGCCCGGGCCGCGGACCGGATCGGTGCGGTGCTGCTGATCGAGGCGCTGAACCGGCCCGAGTCACCGCTGTACCCGCTGGTCTCCGCCCCGGCGGCCGTGGACGTCGTCGACAAGGTCAACGAGGCGACCGGCCTGGGCAACGCGCGGTTCCTGATGGACCTCTACCACCTGTCCATGAACGGCGAGGACCTCCCGTCGGTGATCGAGCGGTTCGCCGCGAAGACCGGTCACGTCCAGATCGCCGACAACCCCGGCCGCGGCGCCCCCGGGACGGGCGCGCTCCCCCTCGAAGACCTCCTCGACCGGCTGCGGAAGGCGGGCTACGACGGCTGGGTCGGCCTCGAGTACAAGCCGGGCGACCGCCCGAGCGCCGAGGCCTTCGACTGGCTGCCCCGCTGACCCTCGCACCGAAAGGCACCCCATCATGAGCACCAATCTCGCAGCTTCCCCCCACCCGACCCGCCCGGCGGTTGCCTGGATCGGACTCGGCATCATGGGCTCCCCCATGTCCGAGAACCTGATCAAGGCGGGTTACCAGGTCACCGGCTTCACCCTGGAGCAGGACAAGCTGGACCGTCTCACGGCGGCGGGCGGCACCGCCGCCCCCTCCATCGCCGAGGCCGTGAAGGACGCCGACGTCGTCATCACGATGGTCCCGGCCTCCCCCCAGGTCGAGGCCATCTCCTACGGCCCCGACGGCATCCTGGAGCACGCGAAGTCCGGCGCCCTGCTGATCGACATGTCCTCGATCACGCCGCAGACCTCGGTCGACCTGGCCAAGGCCGCGAAGGACAAGGGCATCCGCGTGCTGGACGCCCCGGTGTCCGGCGGCGAGGCCGGTGCGATCGAGGCCGTGCTGTCCATCATGGTCGGCGGCGAGCAGGCCGACTTCGACACCGCGAAGCCGATCCTCGACGCGCTCGGCAAGACCATCGTGCTGTGCGGCCCGCACGGCTCGGGCCAGACCGTGAAGGCCGCCAACCAGCTGATCGTCGCCGTGAACATCCAGGCGTGCGCCGAGGCCGTGGTCTTCCTGGAGAAGTCCGGCGTGGACCTGAAGGCGGCCCTGGACGTCCTGAACGGCGGCCTCGCCGGCTCGACCGTACTGACCCGCAAGAAGGACAACTTCCTCGGCCGGGAATTCAAGCCGGGCTTCCGTATCGACCTGCACCACAAGGACATGGGCATCGTCACGGACGCCGCCCGCACTGTCGGCGCGGCCCTGCCCGTCGGCGCCGTGGTCGCGCAGCTGGTCGCGAGCCTGCGCGCGCAGGGCGACGGCGGCCTGGACCACTCGGCGCTGCTGCGGGCCGTGGAGCGGCTGTCCGGCGCCCAGGTCTGATCCCCGTACGCCCGTAACCCTCTCTGTAACCCCGTGACCCCTCGGGGTCTCCCGGACCCCGGGCGGCGCCGCCGCTGACACCTGTCCTGTCGCGCCCAAAGGGGCGGCGCCGCCCGGCTCAGCCCTATCCACCACTTCAACAAACTGTTGACGCTCGGTTCACCCCGACCCTAGGCTCCACGAAGCGGAAACACTTTTCCGCTGCCCTCTCGTATCGGAAGGTCACGATGTCGCAGCGCGTGCTCACCACCGAGTCCGGCGCCCCCGTCGCCGACAACCAGAACTCCGCCACCGCCGGCGCCGGCGGCCCGCTTCTGCTCCAGGACCAGCATCTGCTGGAGAAGCTGGCGCGCTTCAACCGCGAGCGCATCCCGGAGCGTGTGGTGCACGCCCGTGGCTCGGGCGCCTACGGCCACTTCGAAGTGACCGACGACGTCACGGAGTTCACGTACGCCGACTTCCTGAGCACCGTCGGCAGGCGCACCGAGGTGTTCGTGCGCTTCTCCACCGTGGCCGACTCGCTCGGCGGCGCGGACGCGGTGCGCGACCCGCGTGGCTTCGCGGTCAAGTTCTATACGGAGGAGGGCAATTACGACCTCGTCGGGAACAACACCCCGGTGTTCTTCATCAAGGACCCGATCAAGTTCCCCGACTTCATCCACTCGCAGAAGCGCGACCCGTTCACGGGCCGTCAGGAGCCGGACAACGTCTGGGACTTCTGGGCGCACTCCCCCGAGGCGACGCACCAGGTGACCTGGCTGATGGGCGACCGCGGCATCCCGGCCTCGTACCGGCACATGAACGGCTACGGCTCGCACACCTACCAGTGGACGAACAGCGCGGGCGAGGCCTTCTTCGTCAAGTACCACTTCAAGACCAACCAGGGCATCCGCTCCCTCAGCGCCGAGCAGGCCGCCGAGACCGTCGGCAGGGACGCGAACTCCCACCAGACGGATCTGCTCCAGGCCATCGAGCGGGGCGTGCGTCCGTCCTGGACCCTCTACGTCCAGCTCATGCCCGCGGCGGAGGCGGACGGCTACCGCTTCAACCCGTTCGACGTGACCAAGGTCTGGCCGCACCAGGACTACCCGCTGCGGCGGGTGGGCCGGCTGGTGCTGGACCGCAACCCGGACAACGTGTTCGCGGAGGTCGAGCAGGCCGCGTTCTCCCCGAACAACTTCGTGCCCGGCATCGGTCCCTCGCCCGACAAGATGCTCCAGGGCCGCCTGTTCGCCTACGCGGACGCCCACCGCTACCGCCTGGGCGTCAACCACACGCAGCTGGCCGTCAACGCGCCCAAGGCCACGACCGCGCGGAACTACGGCCGCGACGGCCTCATGGCGTCGAACTCCCAGGGCCGCGCGGCGAAGAACTACGAGCCGAACTCCTACGACGGCCCGGCCGAGACCGGCCGCCCGCTGTCGGCACCGCTGGCGGTCGACGGCCACACGGGCACCCACGCGGCGCCCCTCCACACCAAGGACGACGACTTCTTCCAGGCCGGCGAGCTGTACCGGCTGATGTCCGCCGAGGAGAAGTCCCGGCTGATCGCGAACATCGCCGGCGGCCTCTCCCAGGTCTCCCGCGACGACGTGATCGAGAAGAACCTCGCGCACTTCCACGCCGCCGACCCCGAGTACGGGCGGCGCGTGGAAGAGGCGGTCCGCGCTCTGCGCGAGGACTGAACTCCCTGACCGTGTCCGACCGCGCGGGGCGACCCGGATGAGGGGTGGTCGCCCCGGGCACGGACGCGGGCAGGGTGTGGACCGCGGCGGCTGCGAGCCAGTGCGGTGGTGAAGGACCGGGAGCGGGCTTCTCGACCCGAGGGAAGACCGCTCCGGGCCCCTTCGCACCGCCGCGGTCCCAGCACCTCTCCCCTCCCTCCCCTCACAGACCCCGTCCGGCGGCGCGAATGTCCTGTCGCGCCCAGCCTCGCGCCGTCGGACGGCCAGCCCGTCAGGGTGCGGAACAGGTGCGTCCGCAGGAGCCTGAAGACATGGCACCTTCCACCCAGCATCCGCATGTCGTGGTCCACTCCCCCGCCCTGGACGGATCCCGCCGGGTCACCCTGGGCGAGGAACCCCTGGGCGTCGCCACCCACGCCGACGACGTCGCCGAGATCCTGCGGCTGGCCGACCTGTACGTCACCGACGTCGCGGAGAGCGACCTCGTCGAGTGGCAGGGCGGCGGCCCGGACGACTGGCCGGGACTGTCGGAGCACCACGACGCGTGACCACGCCTACGGCAGCGGTCGTAGGCCCCGTACGGCATCCTCAAATAGACCTCTGAACCCGGCCCCGGGGGCTTCAACCGCCCCCGGGGCCGGGCACATTCTCGTCACACGGGGGCCCGTCGGCACGGGGGCGGCGGACCCCGTCACGGGGGTGGAGCCATGAGCGACGGTACGGCGGTCCGGCTGGAGCCGCACGAGATCGCACTGCTGGGGGAAGGCCCGCGGGCCGCCGTCACCGTCGCCGTGGTGGATCTGTATCTGCGGGGTCTGGTGGTGGCCGACCGGCCGGGGACGATACGGAGGGGCATCGCGGACCTCGTGCCCGCGGAGCGGCCGCCGTCGCCCTTGGCGCAGGCGGTGCACACATCCCTGCGCGAGCCCGCCGGGCCGCGGACGCTGGTGAAGGACCCGGACATCAGGATCGCGCTGGCCCTGATGCGCATCCCCCTCGCGGGGGCGGGCCTGCTGCGCTATCCGCTGCTCGGTCCGACGCGCTCCGCCCGACGCCATGTGCGGGAGCTGCGGCAGAGCCATCCGCTGCCGACGAGCAGGCGCGGCCTGACCGACGACGAGCGGCTGCTGGCCGTCGCCCTGCACGGCGAGCCGGCCCTGCATCTGCTGGTGCCGCGCTTCGCCCTGCGGGCGGGGCTGGTCCGCCGGGCCGAGGTGGGCGGCAGGAGCCTCCTCAAGAACTCACCGCGCGGCAGGGGCGGCGGAGGCGGGGGTTACCACTACTGCGGTGGGGGTGGCGGCGGGGGCGGATGCGGAGGCGGCGGAAGCTGACCGGAACGTACAAGGGGCGGCCCGTCCGAATGGACGGGCCGCCCCTCTGCTCGTACGCGCTCCTGCCGCGTCAGACCTTCAGCGTCTTGATCGACGTCGGCGCGTGCCCGGGCTCGGTCGCGATCTCCTCGAACTCCACGACATTGCCGATGTCGTTGGTCGTCGACATGGAGATGTTGGTGACCCGCTCCAGGATCGCCTCGACGACCACCGGGACCCGGTACTCCGCGGCGAGCTTCTTGGCCTGCTCGAAGGCGGCTCCCAGCTCGGCGGGGTCGGTGACGCGGATCGCCTTGCAGCCGAGGCCCTCGGCGACCCTGACGTGGTCGACGCCGTAGACGCCGAGCTCCGGGGCGTTGATGTTCTCAAACTCCAGGTTGACCTGGAAGTCGATGTCGAACGCCCGCTGCGCCTGGCGGATCAGGCCCAGGTAGGAGTTGTTCACGAGGACATGGACGTAGGGGATCTTGTGCTGCGCGCCGACGGCCAGTTCCTCCAGCATGAACTGGAAGTCGTAGTCGCCGGAGAGCGCCACGACGGACGCCTCCGGGTCGGCCTTGGCGACGCCGAGCGCGGCCGGGACGGTCCAGCCGAGCGGGCCGGCCTGACCGCAGTTGATCCAGTGGCGCGGCCGGTAGACGTGGAGCATCTGGGCGCCGGCGATCTGCGAGAGGCCGATGGTGGAGACATAGCGGGTCTCCGGGCCGAAGGCCTTGTTCATCTCCTCGTAGACGCGCTGCGGCTTGATCGGGATGTCGTCGAAGTGCGTACGGCGCTGGAGCGTCGCCTTCCGCTCCTGGGCGGAGGCGGCCCACGCGGTGCGGTCGGGCAGCTTGCCTTCTGCCTTCAACTCCTTCGCCACCTCGACGAACAGTGCCAGCGCGGCCTTGGCGTCGGAGGCGATGCCGTAGTCCGGGGCGAAGATCTTGCCGATCTGGGTGGGCTCGATGTCGACGTGGACGAACTTCCGCCCGGCCGTGTAGACGTCGAGCTTGCCGGTGTGGCGGTTGGCCCAGCGGTTGCCGATACCGAGGACGAAGTCGGACTCCAGGAAGGTCGCGTTGCCGTAGCGGTGCGAGGTCTGGAGGCCGACCATGCCGGCGTTCAGCTCGTGGTCGTCGGGGAGGAGGCCCCAGCCCATCAGGGTGGGGACCACCGGGGTGCCGGTCAACTCGGCGAATTCGACGAGCAGTTCCGCCGCGTCGGCGTTGATGATCCCGCCGCCGGCGACGATCAGCGGCCGCTCCGACTCGTTGAGGAGCGTGATCGCCTTCTCGATCTGGGGGCGGGTCGCGGCCGGCTTGTAGACCGGGAGCGGCTCGTACGTCTCCGGGTCGAACTCGATCTCCGTGAGCTGGACGTCGATCGGCAGGTCGATGAGGACCGGCCCGGGCCGGGCGGAGCGCATCAGGTGGAAGGCCTGCTGGAAGACGCCGGGGACCTGCGCGGCCTCCAGGACGGTCACGGCCATCTTTGTGACCGGCTTGGCGATCGAGGCGATGTCGACGGCCTGGAAGTCCTCCTTGTGGATCACGGCGGTCGGGGCCTGGCCGGTGACGCACAGGATCGGGATGGAGTCGCCGGTCGCGGAGTAGAGGCCCGTGATCATGTCGGTGCCGGCCGGGCCCGAGGTGCCGATGCAGACGCCGATGTTGCCCGGGTGGGTGCGGGTGTAGCCCTCGGCCATGTGCGAGGCGCCCTCGACGTGCCGGGCGAGGGTGTGGGCGATGCCGCCGGAGGCCTTGAGGGCCGCGTAGAAGGGGTTGATCGCCGCGCCCGGGACACCGAACGCGTCGGTCACGCCCTCGCGCTTGAGGATCTCAACTGCCGCGCGGGCAGCGGTCATTCGAGCCATCGAGTACTCCTGCTTCGGCTGTCGGATTCGCACTCCCGTCGCGCCCCGCGGTGAGCTCTTCCGTATTGTGGAAAATATTTTCTACGATCTGGAATTAATGTAAGTGGGGCTGCCGAAGGCCGTCAAGGAGCACGATGGATCCGCTGTCCCGACGCGACGCGGTTCTGGAGAGACATGGCCGAGACCGTCCCGGTGCGCTGCCCGGCCTGCCGGCGCGAGCACCGCTACACGGCTCCGGCGTACCCCTGTGTGTGCGGGGCGCCGGTCGCCCCGCGCCTGGACCACCGCCGTCCGGCGACGCCCGTCTCCCATCGCGTGTGGCAGGAGGACTGGGTGACGGTGCGCTGCGCGTCCTGCGGCCGGAGCGGGGAGTGGCCGCGTCCGGAACTGGGGTGCGGATGCGGGACGGTGCTGCGGGTGCCGGTGGCGGAGGGGCGGGGAGTAACCGGCCGGGATGGCGATGCCTCCCGGCAGTCCACGCCGGACGCACCGGACGCGGCGGCCGCCACCGCCATCACAGGCGCCGCTGCTGCTGCCGCCGCTGATGCCGCTGCCGTCAGGCCTCCCTTCCGGTCCGTCACCATCCGCACCGCGCGCGACGCCGTCACGGCCGCCGCGCTGTATCTGCGCTGGCTCGGCTACCGGGGCGTACGCCGGGCCGACCAGCGTCCCCCGTCCGGCATCGGCCTCGCCGCCCGCGGCGTCCTCGCGCAGGTCGACCCGGCGGTGCGCCCCGCGACACTGCGGGACGTGGAGTGCCTGTGGCTGGCGGCCATGACGGAGTCGGCGGACTGCCTCTACTTCTCCCTCGCCGGGTACGCGGACGACGCCCGGGCCCGCGCCGACGCCCTGGGCATCCCCCTGTTCGTCCTCGACCTCACCGGCACACCGCGCCCGGTGAACGCCCCGGCCGAGGCGCTGGCCACCACCGGCACCGGAAAATCGGCCCCCTGACCACACCACCGCGCCGCATACTCACAGCATGCGCACCCGCATCCGCCCCGCGGCATCCGCCGAACTCCCCGCCCTCCAGGACATCGAACGCGCCGCCGGAGCCCCCTTCCGCGACCTCGGCATGCCGGAGATCGCCGACGACGAACCGCCCGGGCTCGACGTACTGGAGCGCTACCGCCGGTCCGGCCGCTGCTGGGTCGCGGTGGACGAGCGGGACCACCCGGTCGCATACCTCCTCGCCGAACCCGTGGACGGCGCGCTGCACATCGAGCAGGTCTCGGTCCACCCGCGTGCCGCACGCCGCGGCGTGGGCCGAGACCTCCTGGCCCACGCCGCCGACCGGGCCCGCGAGGAGGGCCTGACCGCCCTGACGCTGACCACCTTCACGGAGGTCCCATGGAACGCCCCTTATTACGCCCGCCTCGGCTTCCACCCCCTGACCGAGCCCGACCTCACCCCCGGCCTCCGCGCGATCCGCACGACAGAGGCCGAACACGGCCTGAACCGCTGGCCACGGGTATGCATGCGCGCACCGCTGTGACCTACCCCTGCCCGTCCGAGAACCTCTCCCGCAGCTCCACCTTGCGTACCTTCCCGGACACCGTCATCGGGAAGGAGTCGAGGATCTGAAGCCTGCTCGGGATCTTGTAGTGGGCCAACTGCCCCTCGCAGAAGGACCGTACGTCGTGCAGGGTCGGCGGGGCGGCCGGGTCGTGGGGGATGACGCAGGCCAGGACCTCCTCGCCGTAGTGGTCGTGCGGGATGCCCACGACCTGGACGTCCTGGATGCTCGGGTGGCCGTAGAGGAACTCCTCGATCTCGCGGGGGTAGATGTTCTCCCCGCCCCGGATGATCATGTCCTTGATGCGGCCGACGATCTCGACATAGCCGTCCTCGCGCATCACGGCGAGGTCGCCGGTGTGCATCCAGCGGCCCGCGTCGATGGCCTCGGCGGTCTTCTCCGGCTCGTTCCAGTAGCCGAGCATCACGCTGTAGCCGCGGGTGCACAACTCGCCCGCCGTGCCCCGGGGTTGTGTCACGCCCGTCGCGGGATCGACGACCTTGACCTCGATGTGCGGCAGGACCCGGCCCACGGTGCCCGTGCGGTGCTCCAGGTCGTCGTCCCGCCGGGTCTGGAGGGACACCGGGGAGGTCTCGGTCATGCCGTAGCAGATGGAGACCTCCGCCAAGTGCATCTCGGCGACCACCCGCTTCATCACCTCGACCGGGCAGGGCGAGCCCGCCATGATGCCGGTGCGCAGGGAGGAGAGGTCGTACGCCGCGAAGCCGGGGAGGTTCAGCTCCGCGATGAACATGGTCGGGACGCCGTAGAGCGAGGTGCAGCGCTCCTGCTGGACCGCGTCCAGGGTGGCCTTCGGGTCGAAGGACGGGGCGGGGATGACGATGCAGGCGCCGTGCGAGGTGGCGGCCAGATTGCCCATCACCATGCCGAAGCAGTGGTAGAAGGGGACGGGCACGCACACCCGGTCCTGCTCGCTGTAGGCGATCGACTCGCCCACGAAGTACCCGTTGTTGAGGATGTTGTGGTGTGAGAGGGTCGCGCCCTTGGGGAAGCCCGTCGTGCCCGACGTGTACTGGATGTTGATCGGGTCGTCGCAGGACAGCTCCGGGAACCGGGACCGGGCGTCCGGGGTGGCCCGTCCCAGCAGCGCCTCCCAGCTCGGGTCGCCGACGTACACGACCTCGCGCAACTCGGCGCACCTGTCCCGTACTTGCCCGACCATCGCCCGGTAGTCGCTCGCCTTGTGGCTGACGGAGGCGAACAGCAGGGACACACCGGCCTGCTTGAGGACGTACTCGACCTCGTGCGTGCGGTAGGCCGGGTTGATGTTCACCATGATCGCGCCGATGCGGGCGGTGGCGTACTGGACGAGCACCCACTCGGGGCAGTTCACCGCCCAGATGCCCACCCGGTCGCCCTTGGCGACACCGGAGGCGTGCAGCGCGGACGCCAACTCGTCGACGGCTGAGCCGAATTGCGCGTACGTCCAGCGCCTCCCGGACGGGACGTCGACCAGTGCCTCGCGCTCCGGCCAGGCGGCCACCGCCCGGTCCAGGTTGGCCCCGATCGTGTCGCCGAGCAGGGCCGTCCCGCCGGTTCCATGGCTGTACGACGTCACCGGAAGTCCTCCTCGCGGTACTCGGCGTCCGACCCGGCCGCCGTGGCCTCGCGCAGCTCGATGCGGCGGATCTTGCCGGAGACGGTCTTGGGCAGCGCGCCGAACTCCAGACGGCGGATGCGCTTGTAGGGGGCCAGGGCCTCCCGGGAGTGCTCGAACAGCACCTTCGCGGTGTCCGGACCGGGCTCCCAGCCCTCGGCCAGGACGACGTACGCCTTCGGCACGGCGAGGCGCAGCTCGTCCGGCGCGGGGACGACCGCCGCCTCCGCCACGGCCTCGTGCTCCAGCAGCGCGCTCTCCAGCTCGAAGGGCGAGATCTTGTAGTCACTCGCCTTGAAGACGTCGTCCGCGCGGCCGACGTAGGTGATGTAGCCGTCCTCGTCGCGGGCGCCGATGTCGCCGGTGCGGTAGTAGCCGCCGGCCATCGACTCCGCCGTCCGGTCCGCGTCGCCGTGGTAGCCGGTCATCAGGCCGACCGGGCTCTCCGACAGGTCGAGGGCGATCTCCCCCTCGCTCGCGCCCGGGGCGCCCGAGACGGGGTCCAGCAGTTCGACGCGGTAGCCGGGGCTGGGCCGGCCCATCGAGCCGGTCTTGAGGGGCTGTCCGGGGCTGTTGGCGACCTGTACGGCCGTCTCGGTCTGGCCGAAGCCGTCCCGGATGGTGACGCCCCAGGACCGGCGGACCTGCTCGATGACCTCCGGGTTGAGCGGTTCACCGGCGGCGACGACCTCGCGCGGGCGGGTGCGCAGCTGAGTCAGGTCGGCCTGGATGAGCATGCGCCACACGGTCGGCGGGGCGCAGAAGGTCGTGACGCCGGCCCGGTCCATCTCCGCCATGAGACGGGCCGCGTCGAAGCGCGTGTAGTTGTACAGGAAGACGGTCGCCTCGGCGTTCCAGGGGGCGAAGAGGTTGGACCAGGCGTGCTTGGCCCAGCCCGGGGAGGAGATGTTCAGATGCACGTCGCCTGGCTTGAGGCCGATCCAGTACATCGTCGACAGGTGCCCGATCGGGTACGAGGTGTGGGTGTGCTCGACGAGTTTGGGCCGGGCGGTGGTGCCCGAGGTGAAGTAGAGCATCAGCGGGTCGTCGGCCCGGGTCGGGGCGTCGGGGGCGAAGTCGGCGGGGGCTCCGTACGCGTCCTCCAGCGGCAGCCAGCCCTCGGGGGCCGTACCTGCCGCGATGCGTGTGTAGTCGCCGGAGACCTCGGCGAACTTGCCGGTGTCCTCCGGGCGCGCGATGACATGCCGGACCCGGCCGCGGTCGACACGGTCGCGCAGGTCGGCCGGGCCGAGCAGCGGCGTGGCCGGGATGACCACCGCGCGCAGCTTCATCGCCGCGAGCGCGGTGATCCACAGTTCGGCCTGGTTGCCGAGCATGACGAGGATCCGGTCCTCGGCGCGCACGCCCCGGGCGCGCAGCCAGTTGGCGAACTGGGCCGAGCGCACGGACATCTCCCCGAAGGACAGCCGGGTCTCGCGGCCGTCCTCCTCGACGATGTGCAGGGCGGTGCGGGCGTTGCCCTCCGCGATCTCGTCGAACCAGTCGAGCGCCCAGTTGAAGTACTCGGGACGGGGCCAGCGGAAGCCGTCGTAGGCCGTGGCGTAGTCCTCGCGGTGTTCCAGCAGGAAGTCCCGCGCCTCGCGGAACATCTCCGTCGCCGATGTCATCTGTCCTCCTGAGTACCGGACCATTGCCGGGCGGCTCCCAACCATCGTGTAATCCGTGATGCAGGACTCACTACCCCCGAACGGGGGGTGCGCCCGCACAGGAGCCGTAGTGAAGGGGCGAACAGGTGACAGCAGACGCGTCCGACGCCGTCGAGATACGCAACGCGCTGCTGCGTCTGCGGCGCGCCACCGGTCTCCCCGTCGCCTTCGGCGGCCTGCTGGAGGCCGGGCGGCGGATGCGCATCAGCGAGCTGAGCGGCACGGCGACGGACGCCTTGCGTTCCCTCGCGGTGACGTCCGGGAACGGGCTGGGCGGCAAGACGGTGGTGCTGGCCCGGCCGTGCGTGGTGACGGACTACTCGGTGTCGCGGCAGATCAGCCACGAGTACGACGCCCCGGTGGCCGTGGAGGGGCTGCGCTCGGTGCTGGCCGTGCCGGTGGTCGTACGGCACGGGGTGCGCGGGGTGCTGTACGGGGCGCTGCGGACGGCCCTGCCCCTGGGCGGGCGCATGCTGGAAGCAGCGGTCGAGGCGGCGCGGGACGTGGAGCGGGCCCTGGTCATGCGGGACGAGGCACGGACCCTCGCCGCCGGGGGCGGGGCGGGCGCGGGCTGGGAGCAGGTGCGGGAGGCGCACGCGGCGCTGCGGGCGCTGGCCCCGAAGATCGCGGACCCGGAGCTGCGGGACGAGCTGCTGGAGGCGTGTGCGCTGCTGACGGCCGGATCCGCCTCGCCCGCCAGGGTCCGGCCGGCGCCTCGGGAGGTGGATGTGCTGGCGTGTGTCGCAGCGGGGGCCACGAACGCGGTCGCCGCCGAGCGGCTGGGCGTGACGCCCGAGACCGTCAAGGGGTATCTGCGGTCGGCCATGCGGAAGCTGCGGGCGCGGACCCGGGGCGAGGCTGTGGTCGCCGCGCGTCGGGCGGGATGGTTGCCGTAGGTTTGTGATGTTTTCGGATATGCAGGTTCGTTCGATATACCGAAGGCTTCCCGACGGGGCGCCTACGGCGTCTGCCGCCGCATTCGGGGGCCCAATGAATTCGCCCGGCGGCGTAGGCTGTTATTTCCCTCACCACGCCGTCCGTCCGAAATTCAAAGGGCTGTTGCCTAATATTGGCCAGGACACGACACAGGGAGGGGAGCCGTGACCGTGCGACGGGACTTCCAGGAGCCTCCCAGGTGCCGCCCCGACCTGGTCATCGGCAGGGAGGATCTGTTCACGTCGGCGCGTGAACAGCTGGGCCGAGGCGGAAGTGTGCTGCTCCACGGCCCCGCGGGAATAGGAAAGTCGACGATCCTGCGGGCGCTGGCCGCGGATTACGGCGGCTCGGCGCGGACCGTGTTGCGCTGCTCGGCCACCGAGTCCGAATCCCACCTGCCGTTCCTGGCGCTGGCCGACCTGTTCGGCCTGGTCCTGGACGAGGTCTCGGAACAGCTGCCCTCCGCCCAGCGCACCGCCCTGGAGTCGGCGCTCACCGGCCGCGGCGAGTCCACCCTCCAGCGTGACGGGCTCGCGCTGCGCCTCGCCGTGCTGTCGGCGCTGCGCGCCCTCGCCGCCGAGAGGCCGGTTCTCGTCGTCGCCGACGACCTGCAGTGGCTGGATGCCGCCAGTGCCGAACTGCTCGGCTTCGCCGCCCGCCGGCTGGGCGACACGCCCGTGCAGATGCTGTGCGCGGTGCGGACCGAGGGCCAGGAGTACGACCGTCATCTACGCGCGTCCCCACCCGACACGCTCGCCGTCCGGCTGGGCCCGCTGACCCGTACGCAGGTCTCGGCGCTGCTCGACCACCGCGGCTACACCCCCTTGTCCCGCTCCACGATCCGCGACATCCACCGCACCAGCGGCGGCAACCCGCTCTTCGCGCTGGAACTGGGCCGCGCCCTGGCCGAGAGCCCCACCCGGCCCCGGCCCGGCGAGCCGCTGCCCGTGCCCACCTCACTGCGGGCCCTGGTGCTGAGCCGGCTGGAGATGCTGTCGGACGAGGCGCGCCGCACCCTCCTGGTGGCCAGCGCCGGTGCCCGCCCCACGCTGGCCCTGCTGCACGCGGCCGGCCGGGAGCAGGCCGAGGCCGAGACGGCCCAGGCGGCGGCGCTCGGGCTGCTGGCGACCGACACGGAGGGACCCGCCGTACGGTTCGCGCATCCGCTGATCTCGGCCGCGCTGTACGCGGAGGCCCCGGCGCAGGAGCGGCGGGCGGTGCACGCCGCGCTGTCCACGGCGGCCTCCGACCCGATCGAGCGGGCCCGGCACCTGGCCCTGGCGACGACCGGCACCGACCCGGAGGTGGCGGCCCGGCTCGCCGAGGCCGGAGCGCTGGCCCTGGACCGCGGGGCACCGTCCGTGGCGGCCTCGCTCGGGCTGCTCGCGGCCCGGCACACCCCGGCGGACAGCACCCCGGGTCCGGACGAGCGGCGGCTGCAGGCCGCGGAGGACGCGATCACCGCCGGCGAGGCCGATCTCGCCCGGGACATCGCCCGTGACGTACTGACGCGTGCCACCGTGCCGGCCGAGCGGGTGCGGGCCTGGATGGTGGTCATCGAGGCGGCCGGGCAGGCGCTCGGCGAGGTCGACGCGGTCTTCCCGCAGGTCCTGGCCGACGCGGGCGACGACCCGGGGCTGCTCGCCCTGGTCCACTACCAGCTGGCCTGGCGCGGTCTGGTCGTGGAGGGCGACTTCGCCGAGGCCCGGCAGGAGGCGGAGCACGCGGCGGAGCTGGCCGCCCGGGGCGGGGACCGGCGCACCGAGCTGATGGCGCTGTCCTTCCAGGCCTCCACCGAGACCCTGATGGGCCACCCGGGGGCGCCCGCGACCGTGAAGCGGGCGCTGCGCGAACCCCAGGACCCGTATGTGGCCTGCCACCACAACGGCGCCGGCTCGGCCCGGTTCCGCTGGCTGATCATGAGCGACCGGCTGCCGGAGGCGCGGGCGGTGATCACCGCGCTGCTGCGCGAGGTGCGGCGGCGCGGCATGGTCGAGAGCGAGGTGCACTTCCTGCGCTTCCTCGCCGACACGGAACTGCGCACCGGGCACTGCGGCCGGGCGCTCGACCTGGCCCGGGAGAGCCTGCGGCTGGCCCGTGACGCCGGGATCGGCGAGGGCGCCTCGGCGATGCTCGCCTCCCTCGCGGAGGCCTCCGCCGGGGATGTGGAGCGGGCGCTGGCGCTCGCGCGTGAGGCGGCCGACCACGCGGAGGTCGACGGCGACCAGATGTATCTGTCCCGGGCTCTGGCGGCCCTGGGTTACGCCCAGTTGGTGGCCGGGGACCCGGCGGCCGCGGTGCGTTCGCTGCGCCGGGTGCGGGAGCTGGAGCTGGGCCTCGGCATCAACGACCCGGCGCGCGGCCGCTGGCACGGCGACCTCGCCGAGGCGCTGGTCCGTATCGGCGAACCGGGCGAGGCCCAGGACGTCATCGACACGACCCGGGCGCACGCGCTGCGGCTGGGCCGGGAGAGCGTGCTGGCCGTGCTGGACCGGGCCGAGGCACTGGTGCGGGCGGCACGCGGCGAACACGAGGCCGCCCTCGTGCGGTTGGCGTCGGTGCGGGACCGGCTCGGCAGGCTGGGCTACGGGCTGGAGGAGGCGCGGGCCGCCTTCGCGCTGGCCCGGCTGCGTGCCCAGGCCGCCGCCCTGCCCCGCACCGGGAACACTCCCCTGCCGGGGCCCGCGTCGTACGACGAGGCGGCCCGGCTGTTCCGGCGCTGCCGGGCGCTGCCCTGGCTGCGGCAGGTCGACGCGGCCGCCGCGGGCGGTTCGACGGCGGTGGAGCCTGCCTCGGTGGCGCCGCCCGTCGCGCTGGACGCGCTGGAGGGCCTGGCCTCGATGGAGCGTCAGGTCGCCTCGCTGGTGATGGAGGGGGCGACCAACCGGGAGATCGCGGCCCGTCTGTTCATCAGTGTCAAGACCGTCGAGGCGACGCTGACCCGGGTCTACCGGAAGCTGGGGATCCGTTCGCGGGTGGACATCGTCCGTCTCGCCGCCGGCCGTCGCACGACCTGACCCCCACCTGGGTTCACGGGGCGCGACCGAGGGTTTTCCCTGCCCAACTCCCTTAGGGGGTTCCCTCATTGGGAGCCCCCTGTGCCGGGCTCTAGCTTGGGGGCGTGCCGCTCGCCGGGCACACGGAGATCCGAACAACGGCGTCAGGGTCCCCGTGCTTCACCACCACCCGCGCGACCCCCCACCGGCAACTCCCCCAAGGAGACCCATGTTCGGGTTCAACCGTGCCAAGAAGGCCGCCGCCGTCGCCGCGGCGACCGCTGCCGCCGCCGCGACCGCGCTGCTCACCGCTCCCTCCGCCGTCGCCGCTCCCCAGCCGATCGTCGGCGGCAGCACGACCACGACCACCGCGTACCCGTTCGTCATGCAGATCACGGACGCCTCGCAGAACCAGTTCTGCGGCGGCACGCTGGTCTCGCCCACCAAGGTCGTCACCGCCGCGCACTGCATGGTCGGTGAGACCACCAGCAGCGTGCGGGTGGTCGGTGGCCGCACCTACCTCAACGGCACCAACGGCACCGTCAGCAGAGTCAGCAAGATATGGATCCACCCGAGCTACACCGACGCCACCAACGGCGACGACGTGGCCGTGCTGACGCTGTCGACGTCGATGCCGTACACGACGGCGAAGTACGTCACGTCGTCCCAGACCTCGGTGTACGCGGCCGGCGCCACCGCGCGCATCCTCGGCTGGGGCACCACGTCCGCGGGCGGCAGCTCCTCCAACCAGCTGCGCACCGCGACGGTTCCGACCGTGTCCGACTCCAGTTGCGGCAGCTCCTACGGCTCCGACTTCGTGCAGAGCGACATGGTGTGCGCCGGATACACCTCCGGCGGCGTGGACACCTGCCAGGGCGACAGCGGCGGTCCCCTGCTCATCGGGGGCGTCCTGGCAGGCATCACTTCCTGGGGCGAGGGCTGCGCCCAGGCCGGTTACCCGGGTGTGTACACCCGGCTGACCACCTTCTCCAACCTGGTCACGACGCAGGTCAACTCGTAACCAGAAATAGCTCCTGAGTACCCCTCAGGTGAAAGACCAGGGGGCGTTGCGGGCCTCCACGAGCGGCCCGCAACGCCCCTCTCCATGCGCGCTACTTCCGTACGGTGCCGAAGCAGATGTCGTACGACGTCCCCGGGTGCATCACGCGCAGCATCCGCTCGCCCTCGGCGGTGACCTCCTCCCGCCTGGTGCTGGTGAGCCGGTCGAAGGGCTCGATCACGAGGGCGTCGTCCTCAAGTCGCCACAGGCCGGCGAGGAAGCCGTCGACGAGGAGCGTGGAGTAGGCGATGTTGCCCTGCCAGGAGCGGCCCCGGTGCTCCGGCGGGACGACGCGGGTGCGGTCGGCGTGGGAGAGCAGCAGGTTGTCGAACTCGGGCAGGAAGCGCGGCGGGGCCGGGGTGTCCGGGTCGGGGCGGGGGGCGTCCGGGAGGTCGAACAGCTCGACGCCGCCCTCGTCCTGGAAGGTGACGAGTCGCGGCCGGAGCCGTTCGAAGGCGTCCCGCAGGCGGGTCAGTCCGGCCCAGGTCTGCATGTCCTTCACCGAGGCCGGGCCGAAGGCGGCGAGGTAGCGCAGGACGACCGCGTCGGGAGCGGGGGCGGGTTCCGACGGGCGGCCGAGCCAGTGCTCGGCGGTGGTGAGGCTGACCTGCCCGCTACGGCCCCACAGCCCGCGGGGGGTCACCTGCACCAGCGGCAGTCGGCACCGGGCGGCGACCGCGAGGGCCTGCGGGTCGGCGTCGGGCCACTCCTGGAGCAGGGCCTCGCGCAACTGCTTCATCGTGCGGGGCTCGGCCTCGACGAGGTCCCGGGCGAGAGCCGCGAGCCGGTCCAGGTCGACACCGGCGAGCCCCTTGCGGAACTGGACCAGCTCCCGGTCCCGGGCGGGCTGCACCAGCGGCCTCAGGGTGAGGCAGTCGGCCGCGGTGTGGGTGTGGATGGTGGAGCGCATCGTGACGATACGGACGACCTCGCGGCCGGCCATCGGCGCCGACAGCGCCTCGGGGTCGAAACCGTCCAGGCGGGCGGCGAGCGCGTAGTACGGGGGCTTGACGTTCTGCGCCTGGAGACCGACCAGATGCTCGACGGCCGCGAGGGCGGACATCCGGGCGGGGCGCAGCAGCAGTTGCCGGTCGAGGGTGGCGCGGTTGAGGGCACGGGTACCGAGGACGCTCCGCTGGGTGTTCGCCATGAGGGCACGGTAGCGGGGGTTGCGGACAGCTTCTGTCCGCGATGGCCGTAAGTCCCGGACCCGGCGGTAATCCGGGCGCGGCAGGGTAAAGGGAATCGATCAGCCCCCGTCGAGAAGGAGCCGAGGATGACCGACGACGCCTACCTGTTCCTGCTTGACGACCCGTCGGCGCCGCTCGGTGTGGCGCCCGCCGCCGTCGGCGATCTCGCGTGCATGGAGACCCCCGCGGTACGCGCGTGGCTGGACGCGCAGGGCAGCACGCCGGCCTCCCCGCAGCTGCGCCTGCTGCCGCCGGAGGAGACGGCGGCCATCCCCGAGGCAGCGGAACGGCTGCCCGTCCCGCTGGGCGAGGAGGAACTGAGCCGGGTCCGCCATCTGAACGCACCCCGGTCACTCGCCCGGGTGGAGGAGGAACTCCTCGCCTTCCGCGACTGCGCGGGCGGCCGCGACGGCCTGATCGCCCGCGCGCTCACCGCCGGAGTGGCACCGCACCGCATCGTCGAACTGACCGGCGTGGATCCGGCGACGGTGACAGCGGCGACGAACGGCTGACGATAGGGCGACGGGTTCGGCTGCCGCCCGGCCTCCGACCGATACCGGCCTTCGGGCGAATTCAGGGCCGGTTCCGCGGTTCGGCGGGCGGTGGGTGGTAGGGGCATGAGATGGCCGCGTCTGTCGAACCGCCCGCCTCGCCGCTCGGACGTCCGGGGGGTGGGGAGCCGCGTGTGCCGGGGTGGCTGCGGGTCGCGGGGGCGTATGCGTGGCGGATCATCGCCGTCGGGATCGTCGTCCGCTTCGCCTTCTCCGTGCTGGGGCAGTTTCATCGGATCGCCGTCGCCGTCTTCCTCGGTCTGGTCATCGCCGCCGTGCTCCGTCCCGCGGCCGGTCTGCTGGCCCGGTTGATGCCCAGGCCGCTCGCGGTGGCCGTCGCGATCGTCGGCGGCATCGTGCTGGTGCTCGGGGCGCTGACCCTGGTCGGTGAGACCGTGGCGGACCAGCGCAGCGGACTGGAGCGGGAGTTCGTGGCGGGGATCGACCGGATCGAGCGTCAGCTGGAGGAGCCGCCGTTCCGACTGCCCGCGGACGCCTTCGCCGATCTCCAGTCCAGGATCGGCAAGCTGCTGTCGAGCCATCGCTCCACTCTCATCAGTACGGCACTCAGCGGCGCGAGCCGGCTGCTTGAGGTGCTGACCGTGCTGGCGCTGGCCCTGTTCTGCGCGGTCTTCTTCACGCACTCCGGCGAGCGGCAGTGGCGGTGGATGTGCGACCAGCTCCCCGAGGGGGCGCGGGAGCGGGTCATGGTCGCGGGCGGGGCCGCCTGGCGGACCTTCACCGGCTATACGCACGGCATCCTGCTGGTGGCGGCGACCAACGCTGTCCTCGTGGGCATCGCCCTGTTCGCTCTCGGGGTGCCGCTCGCCATGCCGCTGGCGCTGCTGGAGTTCGTGGCCGCCTTCATCCCGCTGATCGGCTCGCCGATCGCCCTGGCCGTCGCGGCCGTCGTCGCGCTGGCGTCGAAGGGCCCGCTCATCGCCCTGGTGGTGGTGGCCCTGATCGTGATCATCGGACAGATCGAGGGCCATCTCCTGCACCCCATCGTGATGAGCTGGGCCGTCCGGCTGCACCCCGTGGTGGTGGCCCTGGCGGTCGTCGGCGGAGCGGTCGCGGCGGGGGTGATCGGTGCCGTGGTGGCCGTACCGCTGGTCGCCGTGGTGTGGTCCGTGTACCAGGCGCTGCGAGCGTCCGGGGACGAGATCACCACCCCTGCCTGAACGCCGCGCGGATCATGGAGACCGAGGCCACAGTCAGGGGGAGGGCAAGGTCACAGCCGCGCCCACTCCTGCTCTTTCGTTAACGTGCCCTAACATCCGAGCATGACGGTCCTGCCTGACGACGGGCTTGAGCTGGCCGGCGAGTTCCCTGATGTGCCCCATGAGCAGTGGCAGCGCCTTGTGGCGGGTGTGCTGCGAAAGTCGGGCAAGGACGTCGAGGGAGCCGAGGCCGAGGAAGCCCTGTCCACCGCCCTGGAGGACGGGTTGCGCACCCGGCCCCTCTACACCGCGCGCGACGACGCCCCTGAGCCCGGTTTCCCCGGGTTCGCGCCCTTTGTGCGAGGCGGCCGCGCCGAGGGGAACACGGTCGGCGGCTGGGACGTACGGCAGCGGCACACGGTGGCCGACGGCGCCACGGTGCTCGCGGACCTGGAGAACGGGGTCACCTCTCTCTGGCTGTCCGTGGGCGAAGGCGGCATCCCGGTGCCCGACCTCGGCACGGTCCTCGACGGCGTCTATCTCGACCTGGCCCCCGTCGTCCTCGACGCGGGACACGAGACCGAGCCGGCCGCACGGGAGCTGCTGCGGCTGCATGAGGAGCGGGGCGTCGCCCGGGACGTGGCGCGCGGCAACCTGGGCGCGGACCCGCTCGGCCACGAGGCCCGTACCGGACAGGGCTACGACATCGCGCCGGTGGCGGATCTCGCGCGGCGGTGCGCCGAGGAGTACCCGGGGCTGCGGGCGCTGACCGTGGACGCGCTGCCGTACCACGAGGCCGGCGGTTCGGCCGCCCAGGAGCTGGGCTGCTCGCTGGCCACGGCGGTGGCGTATCTGCGGGAGCTGACCGAGGCCGGGCTGAGCGTCGAACAGGCCTGCGCGCAGCTCGAGTTCCGATACGCGGCGACCGCCGACCAGTTCCTGACGATCGCCAAGCTGCGGGCCGCGCGCCGGCTCTGGGCGAGGGTCGCCGAGGCCTGCGGGGCCCCGCGCGCGGGGGCGCAGCTCCAGCACGTCGTGACCTCACCGGTGATGATGACGCGCCGCGACCCGTGGGTGAACATGCTGCGCACGACCATCGCGACGCTGGCCGCGGGCGCGGGCGGGGCCGACTCGGTCACCGTGCTGCCCTTCGACCACGCGCTCGGCCTGCCGGACGCGTTCGCCCGCCGTATCGCCCGCAACACCTCCACGATCCTCATCGAGGAGTCGCACCTGTCCCGGGTGATCGACCCGGCGGGCGGCTCCTGGTACGTGGAGCGGCTCACCGACGAACTCGCCCACGCGGGCTGGGAGTTCTTCCGGCGGATCGAACGACTCGGCGGCCAGGCGGCCGCCCTGCGCTCAGGCGACCTCGGCCGGGACCTCGCCGACACCTGGGCGGCCCGCAGCGGGAAGCTCGCCAAGCGGCGCGAACCCATCACCGGCGTCAGCGAGTTCCCCCACCTCGCCGAGAAGCCGGTCGTGCGCGCGCCGGCTCCCGAGCCGCGCTCCGGCGGGCTGCCGAGGGTGCGCCGCGACGAGGCCTACGAGGCGCTGCGCGCCCGCTCCGACGCCCACCTCGCGGCGACCGGCTCCCGGCCCCGGATCTTCCTGGCCGCGCTCGGCCCGGCCGCGGCCCACACCGCACGTCTGACCTTCGCCTCGAACCTCTTCCAGGCGGGCGGCATCGAGCCCGTCACGGAGGGCACCTTCGAGGAGAGCGGCGCGAGCGAGGCCGTGCTGTGCTCCAGTGACGCCCTGTACGAGGAGCAGGCCGAGACGGTGGCCGGGCAGCTCAGGGCCGCCGGTGCCGCGCAGGTGTTCCTCGCCGGGCGGCCGGGGAACCACCCCGGTGTCGACAGTTACGTCTTCGCGGGCTGTGACGCCGTCGCCGTGCTGTCCGCCACCCTCGACCGCATGGGAGTGTCCTGATGGGAATCCCCGACTTCTCCGGGATCGAGCTGGGCTCCCCGGCCGCCGACGGCGGGCCCGACGAGTGGCGTACGGCGGTCAAGAACGCGTCCGGCGGTGACGACCTGCTCTGGGAGACCCCGGAGGGCATCGCGGTCAAGCCGCTGTACACCGGCCGTGACCTGGAGGGCCTGGACTTCCTGGACACGCGCCCGGGCCAGGCGCCGTATCTGCGCGGCCCCTACCCGACGATGTACGTCAACCAGCCCTGGACGATCCGTCAGTACGCCGGTTTCTCCACGGCCCAGGAGTCGAACGCCTTCTACCGGCGCAACCTCGCGGCCGGGCAGAAGGGCCTGTCGATCGCCTTCGACCTGCCCACGCACCGGGGTTACGACAGCGACCACCCGCGGGTGACCGGCGACGTCGGCATGGCGGGTGTGGCGATCGACTCGATCTACGACATGCGGCAGTTGTTCGACGGCATCCCGCTGGACAAGATGACCGTGTCGATGACGATGAACGGCGCCGTGCTGCCGGTGCTCGCGCTGTACATCGTGGCGGCGGAGGAACAGGGCGTACCGCCCGAGAAGCTGGCCGGGACCATCCAGAACGACATCCTCAAGGAGTTCATGGTCCGCAACACCTACATCTATCCGCCGTCGCCGTCGATGCGGATCATCTCCGACATCTTCGCGTACACCTCGCAGCGGATGCCGCGCTACAACTCCATCTCCATCTCCGGCTACCACATCCAGGAGGCCGGTGCGACGGCCGATCTGGAGCTGGCGTACACGCTCGCGGACGGCGTGGAGTACATCCGGGCGGGCCGTGAAGCCGGCCTGGACGTGGACGCGTTCGCGCCCCGGCTGTCGTTCTTCTGGGCGATCGGCATGAACTTCTTCATGGAGGTCGCCAAGCTGCGGGCGGCGCGCCTGCTGTGGGCGAAGCTGGTGAAGCAGTTCGACCCGCAGAACGCCAAGTCCCTCTCCCTGCGCACCCATTCGCAGACCTCGGGCTGGTCGCTGACCGCGCAGGACGTGTTCAACAACGTGACGCGCACCTGTGTCGAGGCCATGGCGGCCACCCAGGGGCACACGCAGTCGCTGCACACCAACGCCCTCGACGAGGCCCTCGCGCTGCCCACCGACTTCTCGGCGCGCATCGCCCGCAACACGCAGCTGCTGCTCCAGCAGGAGTCCGGCACGACCCGCGTGATCGACCCGTGGGGCGGCAGCGCGTACGTGGAGAAGCTGACGTACGACCTCGCGCGGCGCGCCTGGCAGCACATCCAGGAGGTGGAGGCCGCGGGCGGCATGGCCCAGGCCATCGACGCGGGCATCCCCAAGCTGCGCATCGAGGAGGCCGCGGCCCGCACCCAGGCCCGGATCGACTCCGGTCGCCAGCCGGTCATCGGCGTCAACAAGTACCGGGTCGACAGCGACGAGCAGATCGAGGTGCTCAAGGTCGACAACACCTCGGTGCGGGCCCAGCAGGTCGAGAAGCTGCGGCGGCTGCGCGAGGAGCGGGACGAGAGCGCCTGCCGGGACGCGCTGGACGCGCTGACCCGGGCCGCCGGGGGCGAGGGCAATCTGCTGGAGCTCGCGGTGAACGCGGCCCGCGCCAAGGCCACCGTCGGGGAGATCTCCGACGCCCTGGAGAAGGTGTACGGGCGGCACGCGAGCCAGATCCGTACCATCACCGGCGTGTACCGCAACGAAGCCGGGGAGTCGCCGTCCGTGGACCGCACCCGCACCCTCGTGTCCGACTTCGAGGAGGCCGAGGGCCGCCGCCCGCGCATACTGGTCGCCAAGATGGGCCAGGACGGCCACGACCGCGGCCAGAAGGTGATCGCCACGGCCTTCGCCGACCTGGGCTTCGACGTGGATGTCGGCCCGCTGTTCCAGACCCCCGCCGAGGTGGCCCGGCAGGCCGTCGAGGCCGATGTGCACATCGTCGGGGTCTCGTCGCTGGCGGCCGGTCACCTCACCCTCGTACCGGCGCTGCGCGAGCAGCTCGCCGAGGAGGGGCGCGAGGACATCATGATCGTGGTCGGCGGGGTGATCCCGCCGCAGGACGTGCCCACGCTGCTGGAGATGGGCGCGGCGGCCGTCTTCCCGCCGGGGACGGTGATCCCGGACGCCGCGTACGACCTGGTGAAGGGGCTGGCGACGACCCTCGGGCACGACCTGTGATCGATGTCGACGCCTATGTGAAGGGCGTACTCGACGGGAAGCGGGCGATCGTCGCCCGCGCCATCACCCTCGTCGAGTCGACCCGGCCCCAGCACCGGGCGCTGGCCCAGGAGTTGCTGACGGAGCTGCTGCCGCACAGCGGGCGGGCCCGGCGGATCGGTGTCAGCGGAGTGCCGGGCGTGGGCAAGTCGACGTTCATCGACGCGTTCGGCACGTTGCTGACCTCGCTCGGGTACCGGGTGGCCGTCCTCGCCGTCGACCCGTCCTCCAGCCGCACCGGCGGCTCGATCCTCGGCGACAAGACCCGGATGGAGCGCCTGGCGGTGGATCCGGCGGCGTTCGTGCGCCCCTCCCCCACGGCGGGCACGCTGGGCGGAGTGGCCAAGGCGACCCGTGAGTCGATCGTGGTGATGGAGGCGGCGGGCTACGACGTGATCCTGGTGGAGACGGTCGGCGTCGGCCAGTCCGAGACCGCGGTCGCGAACATGGTCGACTCCTTCCTGCTCCTCACCCTCGCCCGCACCGGCGATCAGCTCCAGGGCATCAAGAAGGGCGTCCTGGAGCTGGCCGACGTGATCGCCGTCAACAAGGCGGATGGCCCGCACGAGCGCGACGCCCGCGCCGCCGCGCGTGAGCTGGCGGGCGCGCTGCGCCTGATGCACGGCAAGGACGCGGCCTGGACCCCGCCCGTGCTCAGCTGCAGCGCCCGCGAGTCGGCCGGTCTGGACACCGTGTGGGAACGCCTCGAACAGCACCGCACCCTGCTGGATTCCACCGGCCGCCTCGCCGCCAAGCGCCGCGACCAGCAGGTCGACTGGACCTGGACCATGGTCCGCGACGAACTCCTCGGCCGTCTGAAGGCCGACCCGGCGGTGCGGGCGCTGGCGCCGGCGCTAGAGCAGCGGGTCAGGGACGGCGAGCTGACGCCGACGCTGGCCGCCGAGCGGATCCTCGGGGCGCTCGGGGGCTCCGAGCAGGACACCCGCTGAGCTGATCACGAGCTGTTTTCCGGCCGGACCCGGGCGTGCCCCGGACCCCCCGGTCGGAATCCTTACACGCTACTTGCATGATTATGCGTGATGATACATACTCTTCCTATGTCCAAGGTCCTCACCTCCCTGCCCGCCGGCGAGCGCGTCGGCATCGCCTTCTCGGGCGGTCTCGACACGTCCGTCGCGGTCGCGTGGATGCGCGACAAGGGTGCCGTCCCGTGCACCTACACGGCCGACATCGGCCAGTACGACGAGCCCGACATCGCGTCGGTGCCCGGCCGTGCCAAGACCTACGGTGCCGAGATCGCGCGCCTGGTCGACTGCCGTGCGGCGCTGGTCGAGGAGGGCCTGGCCGCGCTGACCTGCGGCGCGTTCCACATCCGCTCGGGCGGGCGGGCGTACTTCAACACCACGCCCCTGGGCCGTGCCGTCACGGGCACGCTCCTGGTCCGGGCGATGCTCGAGGACGACGTCCAGATCTGGGGCGACGGCTCGACCTTCAAGGGCAACGACATCGAGCGGTTCTACCGCTACGGGCTGCTCGCCAACCCGCACCTCAGGATCTACAAGCCCTGGCTGGACGCGGCGTTCGTCACCGAGCTCGGCGGCCGCAAGGAGATGTCCGAGTGGCTGCTCGCCCACGGGCTGCCCTACCGGGACTCGACGGAGAAGGCGTACTCCACCGACGCCAACATCTGGGGCGCCACCCACGAGGCCAAGACCCTGGAGCACCTGGACACCGGCGTCGAGACCGTCGAGCCCATCATGGGCGTGCGGTTCTGGGACCCCGAGGTCGAGATCGCCGCCGAGGACGTGACGATCGGCTTCGCCGAGGGCCGCCCCGTGACGATCAACGGCAAGGAGTTCGCCTCCCCCGTCGACCTGGTCATGGAGGCCAACGCCATCGGCGGCCGGCACGGCCTGGGCATGTCGGACCAGATCGAGAACCGCATCATCGAGGCCAAGAGCCGCGGCATCTACGAGGCGCCCGGCATGGCCCTGCTGTACACGGCCTACGAGCGGCTGGTCAACGCCATCCACAACGAGGACACCCTCGCCCAGTACCACGCCGAGGGGCGGCGGCTCGGCCGGCTGATGTACGAGGGCCGCTGGCTGGACCCGCAGGCACTGATGATCCGCGAGTCGCTGCAGCGCTGGGTGGGCGCGGCCGTCACCGGCGAGGTGACGCTGCGGCTGCGGCGCGGTGAGGACTACTCGATCCTCGACACGACCGGCCCGGCGTTCAGCTACCACCCGGACAAGCTGTCCATGGAGCGCACCGAGGACTCGGCGTTCGGCCCGGTGGACCGGATCGGCCAGCTCACCATGCGCAACCTCGACATCGCCGACTCGCGCGCCAAGCTGGAGCAGTACGCCGGCATCGGCCTGATCGGCACCGGCAGCCCCACCATCGGCGCCTCGCAGGCGGCCGCGACGGGCCTCATCGGCACCATGCCGGAGCTGCCCGAGGGCGGCGCCGAGGCCATCGCCTCCCGCGGCGAGGTCTCCGAGGAGGACGCGTGGCTGGACCGCGCGGCGATGGAGTCCGGCACGGACTGACCGGACCGGCAGCACGAAGAGGGCCGGCCCGACACCGAACGGTGTCGGGCCGGCCCCTTCAGTTCATCAGGGAGCACTGACCACCGGTCACCCGTCTGAACAGCCCTTCCGTACCCGACGTATACGACGGGGTGAACGTCGGTGCGAGCGTGCGGGCGGGCATGTTCGCCCTCGTCGGCAGCGTGCTCGCGGCGCTCGGGCATCACACTGTCGTCGGGGGTGCGGTGCCCTGGTGGCTCGTCGCCGGGTTCGGGCTGGCGCAGTTCGCGGCCGTCCGGCCCGTCGCACGCCGTCGCCTCTCCCTGCCGACCGTGTTCGCGGCCACCCTGGGAGCGCAGGGGGCCTTGCACGCCGGACTGACCCTGGCGGCGGGTCATGCCGGGCATCACGGGACGGGCGGGGGCGACGGGCACGTCTGGCACCAGGTATCGGCCGGTATGACGGCCGCCCATGCCGTCGCCGCGCTGGTGGCGGGCTGGCTGCTGCACCGGGCCGACGCGGCGCTGACGGCCGCGTTCGCCGCCGCCCGCACCGTGCGGCGCGTCGCCGCCGCCGTCGTGGCCCTCGTACGACGGGCCCTGCTGCCCGGCGGCGATGCCGGTGGCGCGCCGCCCGTCGTGCCGCTGCTCGGCCGCTTCGACCCGCCGTCCGCCCCACGGACACGAACGCTGGACCACGCGCTGGTGCGCAGGGGTCCGCCGGGACGTGCTCACGTCCCGGTCGTCCCCTCATCCGGGCCGCGGCTTCGCCGTGCCCGGCCGCACCAGCAAGGAGTTCCCGCATGTCCACGTACCACTACGCCTGTGCCGTACGGCGCGTCGCCGTCGTCGGCGCGGCCGTCGTCACCCTCGCCCTCACCGCGGCCGGAACGGCCTCGGCCCACGCCGAGGTCGAGGCCGACAAGCCGCAGGCCCTGGCCGAGAACGTCACCCTGACGTTCGTCTCCGAGGCGGAGTCCGACGCGGCGGGCTTCACCCGGCTCCGGGTCGTCCTGCCCGAGGGCATCACACCCACCGACGTGACACTCGCCGAGGCGCCCGAGGGCTGGAAGCTGAAGCCCGGCGCCGACGGATACACCCTCGGCGGCCCGGCCCTCGACACGGGCGTGGACGCCGAGCACAAGATCAAGGTACGGCGGCTCCCCGACGCCGCGGAACTGGCCTTCAAGACCGTCGAGACCTACAGCGACGGCGAGGTCTCCCGCTGGATCGAACTGCCCGAGGGCGACACGGAACCGGCCCAGCCCGCGCCCGTTCTGAAGCTGAAGGCCGCCGCGCCGGGGGCGAAGCCCACCGACCCCAGCGACAGCCCCGGCCCCGCCTCTCCCGAGGCCTCGGCTCCGGCTCCCTCCGAGGTCTCCCCCGCCGGCGACACCACCGCGGCCGAGGACGACGGTTCGTCGCCGGGCCTGGTCGCGGGCGGTGTGCTCGGGGCCCTGCTCGTCGTCGGCGGCGGCGCGTGGTGGCTGGTGAAGCGCCGCACCGGCACCTCCTGAAGAAGGTGAACGTCTTTAGAGTGGAGCTGTGAAAGGGGGCCTTCGAGGATCTCGGAGGCCCCGCGCGAGCGGGAGAGGCAGGCACATGACCAGGCCGCAGACGGCGCGCAGGAAGCGTGCCAACGGGGTGGAGTCGCGTCAGCGGATCCTCGACGCGGCGGTGGAGATCGCCGGGGAGCGGGGCTACGAGGGCACCTCCATCGCCGCCGTCAGCGCCAAGTGCGGACTGCCCGCCAGCTCCATCTACTGGCATTTCAAGGACAAGGACGACCTCATCGCCGCCGTCATCGAGGGCAGCTTCGAGACCTGGCTGCGGGCCGTCGAACTGCCCGGCGAGGAGAGCGGCACCCCCCTGGAGCGGGTGACGGTCATGGCGGCGAACATCGCCAGGTCCCTGATCGAAGCGCCCGACTTCCTGCGCCTCGGACTGATGCTCGCCCTGGAACGACGCCCCGTCGAACCCCATGGCCGCACCGTCTTCCTCCAGGTCCGCGAGACCGCCGCCCGACGCGTCGCCGAGACGGTCACGACCCTCTATCCGGACCTGGACGAGGAAGCCGTGCGCACCCTCACCACCTACGCCGTCGCCGGTGCCGACGGTCTCTTCGTGCACCGGGAGATCCACGGCGACACCGTGGACCTGGTGGCGATGTTCGAACTGCACGCCCGGCTGCTCCACGACGCGGCGAGGGGCCTCGCGGCCGGGCCCGAGGACAGGGCCGTACCGGCGTAGAGCCGAACACCCGTCAGGACACGCGTCGGGGACACCGGCCCCGCCCTCGGCGGCGACGGTGTCCCCGGCGACGGAGCACGGCTCAGCGCGATGTGCCGGCCATCTCCGGGACCGGCGCGTCGAGGGCGTCCAGTCCGCGCAGGATGTCCTCCACCCGCTGCTTGGCGTCGCCGAAGAGCATCTGGGTGTTCTCCCGGAAGAACAGCGGGTTCTGCACACCGGCGTAACCGGCGGCCATCGACCGCTTGAAGACGACCACGTTGGCCGCCTCCCAGACGTGCAGCACCGGCATGCCGGCGATGGGGCTGGAGGGGTTGTCGGTGGCGGCCGGGTTGACGGTGTCGTTGGCGCCGATGACCAGGACGACCGAGGTGGCGGCGAAGTCGTCGTTGATCTCGTCCATTTCGAGGACGACGTCGTAGGGCACGTTCGCCTCGGCGAGCAGCACGTTCATGTGCCCGGGCAGCCGCCCGGCGACGGGGTGGATGCCGAAGCGCACCTCGACGCCCCGCTCGCGCAGCTTGCGCGCCAGCTCGGCGACCGGGTACTGGGCCTGGGCGACCGCCATGCCGTAACCCGGGGTGATGATCACCGAGGAGGCGTCGCGCAGGAGTTCCGCGGTCTCCTCGGCGTTGATCTCCCGGTGCTCGCCCTGCTCGCCCTCCTCGGCGGCGGCCGCCGGGGTGCCGAAGCCGCCCGCGATCACCGAGATGAAGGAGCGGTTCATCGCCTTGCACATGATGTACGACAGATAGGCACCGGAGGAGCCGACCAGCGCGCCGGTGACGATCAGCAGGTTGTTGGCGAGCAGGAAGCCCGAGGCCGCCGCCGCCCAGCCGGAGTAGCTGTTCAGCATGGAGACCACCACCGGCATGTCACCGCCGCCGATGGAGGCGACCAGGTGCGCGCCCAGGGCGAGCGCGACCACGGTGACGGCGATGAGCAGGCCGATGTTCGGCCGGGCCACGAACGCGACGGTGAGCGCGACGAAGGCGAGAAGGGCACCCACGTTGAGGATGTGCTTGCCGGGCAGCGTCAGCGGGCTGGACTTGATCCGCGCGGACAGCTTCAGATAGGCGACGACCGAGCCCGTGAAGGTGACGGCGCCGATGAACACCCCGATGAACACCTCGGCGTGATGGATGCCCAGCAGCGAACCGCTGAGCCCGGGATCGACGTCGAGGTAGCCGTTCCAGCCGACGAACGTGGCGGCGAGGCCGACCAGGCTGTGCATGATGGCGATCAGCTCCGGCATGCCCGTCATCTCCACGACCCGGGCCCGCCACAGTCCGATGCCCGCGCCGACGGCCGTGGCGACGGCGATCAGCACGAGACCGGTGGCGGTGATGCTCCGGGAGGCGAGGCCGACGGTGGCGGCCAGGGCGATGACCATGCCCGCGATGCCCCAGACGACTCCCGAGCGGGAGGTCCGGTGCTGCGAGAGGCCGGCCAGGCTGAGGATGAACAGCAGCGCGGCGACGACGTAGGCGGCCTCTGCGGCCGTGACTGTGGTCATCCGTGATCAGCCCTTCGAGAACATGCCGAGCATGCGGCGGGTGACGGCGAATCCGCCGAAGATGTTGATGCTCGCCAGCAGGATCGCGGCGAACGACAGCACGGTGACGGCCGTGTGCCCCTGCCCGATCTGCAGCAGCGCGCCGACCACCACGATCCCGGAGATGGCGTTGGTGACCGACATCAGCGGGGTGTGCAGCGCGTGGTGCACATGTCCGATGACGTAGAAACCGATGACGATCGCCAGGACGAACACCGTGAAGTGGCCGATGAGTTCACTCGGCGAGAAGGCCGTCACCAGGAAGAGGGCGAGCGCTCCGGCACCGACGAGGGCGTACGGCGCCCACGCCGGACGGGCGGGCTTCGCCGGGGTCTCCGAGGGCACCGCCACGGGTTCCGGGGCCTCGGCCGGGGCGGGCGCGGCGGACACCTGGACCGGGGGCGGGGGCCAGGTCTTCTCGCCCTCGCGGACCACGGTGATCGACCGCTGCACCACATCGTCGAAGTCGAGGACGAGCCGGCCGTCCTTGCCGGGCGTGAGCAGCTTCATCAGGTTGACGATGTTGGTGCCGTAGAGCTGCGAGGCCTGGGCGGGGAGCCTGCCGGGCAGGTCGGTGTAGCCGATGATCGTCACGTCGTTGTCGGTGACGACGGCCTTCCCGGCGACCGTGCCCTCGACGTTGCCGCCCTGGGACGCGGCCATGTCGACGATGACGCTGCCGGGCTTCATGCGCGCGACGTCCTCGGCGGTGACGAGCCGGGGTGCCGGGCGGCCCGGGATGAGTGCGGTGGTGATGATGATGTCGACGTCGGCGGCCTGCTCGGCGTACAACCGCGCGGCGAGCTGGTTGTAGTCGTCGGAGGTGGCCTTGGCGTAGCCGTCGGTGCTCACCTCCTGCTCGGCGCTGACCGTCAGGAACTCGCCGCCCAACGAGCGGACCTGCTCGGCGACTTCGGGCCGCGGGTCGGTGGCGCGGACCACGGCGCCGAGGCTGCGGGCCGCGCCGACGGCCGCGAGTCCGGCCACACCGGCACCGGCCACCAGCACCTTGGCGGGCGGCACCTTGCCCGCGGCGGTCACCTGGCCGGTGAAGAACCGTCCGAAGGCGTGCGCGGCCTCGACCACGGCCCGGTATCCGGCGATGTTCGCCATCGAGCTGAGCACGTCCAGGGACTGGGCGCGCGAGATGCGCGGCACGGCGTCCATGGCGAGCACCGTGATCGGCCGCCGCGCCAGCTCCTCGACCAACTCGGGGTTGAGGGCGGGGCTGACGAGCGCGATCAGGGTCGCCCCGTCGCGCAGGCGTCCGATCTCCTCGCTCGAGGGCCCGTTGACCTTCAGCACGATCTCAGCCGCCCACGGGTCCCCGAGGGTGGCTCCCGCCTCCTCGTAGGCCGTGTCGAAGAAGCGGGACGAGGCTCCCGCTCCCGGTTCGACCACCACGTCGTATCCGAGCGCGACAAGTCTCCCCACGGTGGCCGGCGTCGCCGCCACCCTGGTCTCGCCCGCAGTGGACTCGGCGGGTACGCCGATCCGCTGGGGTTCCGGTTCCGCTGGGGCCATCGTCTGCCTCTCTCGTCGTTCTGCTGCCTGTCCTCCTTGGTGCCCGCATCCTGCACCTTCGACGCGGCAACTGTGGCGGACCGTGGTCACATGGCCGAGGAGGTCGTCCTCACACCGCCCAGGGGTTGCCGCGGAGCGCGTTTGGGGGTAAGGGAGTGGCGCGCGGGGCCTCAGTGGCCTTGTGATGCGACATGACACGGCCGGGCGCAGACTGGTCGCGTGAGCAGCACGCGCCCGGGGCGCGGCGAGGCCTCGCCCCCCACTCGATCGGCGCCGCAGCAGCAGTCTGTGGCGCTGGCGGCGATGATGTTCGCCGTCGCCATGACCTTCATCGATCAGACCATCGTGTCGATCGCGGCTCCGGACATCGTCCGCGAGCTGAACCTGTCGTCCTCCGGCATGCAGTGGGTGGTGAACGCCTATCTGCTGGCCCTGGCGGCGTTCTTCGCCCTCGGCGGGCGTCTCGCGGACCTCTACGGGCCACGCCGGATCGTCGTGATCGGCACGGTGGTGTTCGTCGTGTCGTCGGTGCTGTGCGGCTGTGTCCCCGAGGGCAGCGCGGCGCAGACCTGGATGATCGTGTTCCGCGCCACCCAGGGGTTCGGGGCGGCACTGCTCTTCCCGGCTGCTCTGGCCGTGGTGGTGGCGGTGTTCCCGGTCGAGAGACGCGGTCGCGCCCTCGCCCTGTTCTTCGGTGTCTCCGGCGCGCTGACCGCGCTCGGCCCGCTGCTGGGCGGCTGGCTCACCAACTGGACCTGGCGCGCCGTCTTCTGGGTCAACGTGCCCGTGGCGATCGTGGCGCTGGTCCTCACCGCGCTGGCGCACATCGCCGACCGGCGGCGGTCCGGCACCCTGGACGTCCGTGGGGCCGCCCTGATCGCGGTCGGCATGGGACTGAGCGTCCTGGGCTTCCAGCAGGCCTGGTCCTGGGGCTGGGACTCCTGGGCGACCTGGCTCTGCATCGCGGGCGGACTCGCGGTGCTCTACGGCTTCGTCCGCTTCGAGCGCGACGTGGAGCATCCGCTGATCGACCTGCGGGTCTTCAAGGACAAGGCGTTCGCCGTGGACGCGGCGGTGCTGTTCTTCTCGATGCTCGCCTTCGTCCCGCTGTTCTTCTTCACCTCGGTGTACGCCCAGGTGTCCTTGAGCGCCTCGCCGAACCAGGCGGCCCTGTTCCTGCTGTACTTCTTCATCGGCTTCGCGATCGCCTCGCAGTGGGGCGGCCGGATCCTCGACAAGCGGGGCGCGCGCCCGGCGCTGAAGCTGGGCACGGTGGTGGGCTGTGTCGGTTTCGCCCTGTGGGCGAACAAGCTCACCGACCTGTCCATGCACGACCAGTGGCCGTACGCGGCCCTCGCCGGGGCCGGTATCGGCTTCATCCTCGCGCCGGCCTCCACGGACGCCGTCAACCGGTCCATCGGCGCCTCGTACGGCGAGGTCACCGGCATCACCCAGACGGTGCGCAACTACGCGGCGAGCGTGGGACTGGCCATCTACGGCACGATCCTGACGCACGTGACGACCGACAAGGTGGTGCAGACCCTGCAGTCCCGGGGCATGTCCACGGACGACGCGAACACCGTGGCCCGTGACATCACCGAGTCGATCACGGGCAGCGGCGACTCCCAGCCGCCCACCGGGACGGGGCCCGCCGCCGAGGCGACCCGGGACGCGATGGGCGCCATCCGCATGGACTTCGCCGAGGCCAACCAGTGGGTGTTCTACGGCATGGCCATCGCCCTGGGCATCGGGTACCTGTTCGCCGTGCGGCACCCGGGCGGGCGGCCGACCTCGAACGAGACGGTGGAGGAACCGGTCGGGCAGGCCCACTGAGGGCCGTCAGGTGAACAGGTCGGTCGTCCGCGCCTGGATCTCCTCCGGCGTCAGCTCCTCGATCGGCTGGGAGATCATCCAGAGGTGGCCGAACGGGTCGGCGAGACGGCCGCCGCGCTGCCCGTAGTGCTGGTCGGCGACGGGATACACCACCGTCGCACCGCCCCGCAGCATGGCCTCGGCGACGGCGTCGGCGTCGGACACGTCGAGCGCCATGATCACCGGGGAGCCGCCGAGGGAGTCCGGGCCCGGGTCGCCGTCGTCGGCGTCCTTGACCGCGATCACCGCGTCGCCGAGACGCAGCATGGCGTGCACGACCCCGCCCTCGGGGTCGGTGTAGCGCTCGAGTTCCTCGGCGCCGAGCGCGGTCCGGTAGAAGTCGATCGCCCGGGGGCCGTCGGAGACCACGAGCCGGGCGTAGAGCCGGGTGACGGCGGGGGCGTCGGGCGGGGTTTCGGGTGAGGTGCCGGGTGTGTTCGTCATGCCTTCACGATCGCGGGTCCCGTGGGCCGTGGATTGTAGAAAAGGGCCGTCCGGGCGGGGTCGTCATCCGCCGAGCGGAACGTGGTTGCGTTCCAGCGGCGAGCGCGGTGCGTACGCGGTCGGGGTGATCCCCGCGAGCGCGCGGAACTCATGGATCAGATGCGCCTGGTCGTGGTAGCCGCAGTCCGCGGCGAGGGCCGCCCAGTCCGGCTCCCCCGCCCCGGAGTTCACGCGCCGCAGCAGCCGCTGGAAGCGCCGTACCCGCGCATACCGCTTGGGCGGGAGCCCCAGCTGTTCGGCACATCTGCGGGCCAGCCGCCGGGAGGTCCAGCCGAGCCGGTCGGCGACCTCGCCCACGGGGGTGCCGCGATCGAGCAGCCCGGCGGCGAGACGGACCGCCGGGTCGGGCTCCAGCGGGCGTGTCGCCCGCTCCAGCAGGGCCGACTCCAGCTCCCGCAGCCCGGCCTCCGGCCCACCGGCGGCCATGGCCTGAAGCATCCGCTCGCGCAGCACCGCGCCGTCCGTGCCCCACAGCTCGTCGAGTCCGACCAGCTCGTCGCGGACCGCGGAGACCGGGGCGGTGAGGAAGGGATACGCCCCCGCCGGACGGAACGCCACCCACACGACGGCGCGCTGCTGCGCCGGGTCGATCAGGGCCGGCTCCGTGTACGGCCCCTGCACGGCCGCGCCCCGGGTACGCCGGGCCGCACCCGCCGGCGGCGAGGAGGAGAAGACGTCCCCGTCGAGGTTCACGAGAAGCTGCGCCCCGCCCGTCGGCAGGGCCAGCTCGGCGGCGTGCGCGAACCGCCCCTCGGCATACCCCAGCGCACCGATCAGCGGCCCGAGCACGGCCGCCGACGGCCGGACCGTGAGCGAGAGGGCTGTTCCCTCGGCCGTTCCCTCGGTGATTTCCTCGGCCGTTTCCTCGGCCGTACGGGCCATGTGTCCAGGCTAAGGCCGGTTCGCGCGCTGGGTGTCCCCTCCGTGGTCTCCTTGCAGCAGTCCGTACGCGCGCACGCCCCGGCAGGAGACCCCGATGGAACCCGGCACCGCCCTCGATCCGCTGGACCTGAAGCTGCTGCAGGCGCTCCAGCTCGACGGGCGGGCGCCGTTCAGCCGGATCGCCCAGGTGCTCGGCGTCTCGGACCAGACCGTCGCCCGGCGCTACCGGGGGCTGCGCACCCGCGCACGGCTGAAGGTGCTCGGCGTGACCGACGAGCACCGCCTCGGCCGCAGCAGCTGGATCGTCCGGCTGCGCTGCACCCCGGACGTGGCCGAGCAGCTCGCGGGCGCGCTCGCCCGCCGCCCCGACACCTCCTACGTCAGCCTGAACTCCGGCGGCACGGAGGTGATGTGCACGATGAAGCCGCGCAGCCGGGAGGCCCGCGACGAGCTCCTCTTCGACCGGCTCCAGCGCACCCCGCGGGTCACATCGGTCAGCGCCCACTGCGTCCTGCACCCCTTCTACGGCGGCGCGCTCGGCTGGCTCAACAAGGCCGACGCCCTCTCCCCCGAGGAGGAGGCCGCGCTGCGCCCGCCGCCCGTCACGGCGACCGCGGGCCCGGTCGGCCTGGACGCGGACGACGAGGCGCTCCTCGATGTCCTGCGGCACGACGGACGGGCCACGCTCACCGAACTCCAGGCGGCCACCGGCCAGTCGGAGTCCATGGTCAAGCGGCGGCTGGAGCGGCTGCGGTCCACGGGCGTGCTCTACTTCGACGTCCAGCACGACGCCGAACTCCTCGGCCACGAGGTGGAGGCCATGCTGTGGCTCACCGTGGCCCCGGCGTCCCTGGCCTCCGTCGGCCGCGTCCTCGCCGAGCACCCCCAGGTCCCCTTCGCCGCGGCCGTCACGGGCCAGGCCAACATCCTCGCCGCGACCCTGCACCGCGACGCCGGTGACCTGTACACGTACCTGAGCGAGAAGATCGGGGCCCTCGAAGGCGTCCAGTCCGTCGAGACCGCACTGACCCTGCGCCGTGTCAAGCAGCTCTCCTACGAACCGCGACCGAACCGTTGACGGAGGTACGCCCCCTCTTCTACGCCCAGTGACGGCAGGCCTTATGCGTGTAATGCCCTGATTGTGTTCCCGGTGAGAGGGGCACTCAGGGCATGTGCACACACAAAACGGCGAGCGACCGCGCAGAGTCCTGCTGACGGGGTGGTTCAGCTTCCGGGACCGGGAGGCGACCGCCGGGGACGTCCTGGCCCTGCGCCGGGTCGAGGACGTGCTGCGGGGGACGGGCATCCCCTACGACGTCGCCTGGAGCCCGGGTTTCCGTCCGGAGGCCCTGCATCTGGAGCGGCTGTGGCCCGAGGACTACACCCACCTGGTGTTCGTGTGCGGCCCCTTGCACGGGCCGCAGGTCGAGGAGCTGCACCGGCGGTTCGCGCACTGTGTGCGGATCGCCGTGGGCACCTCGGTGATCGACCCCGGCAGCACGGCCGTGACCGGCTTCCACCGGGTGCTGCCGCGGGACGCGCCCGACCGTGAGCCGGTGGAGGATCTGGCGGCCCGCGCCCCGGACGTGCCCGCCCGGCCCGTCGTCGGGGTGATCCTCGCGCACGGGCAGCACGAGTACGGGCGGCTGCGGCGGCACGGGCAGGTGGCCGAGGAGGTGACGCGGTGGCTGACCGGCAAGGACTGCGGCAGGCTGGAACTGGAGACGCGGCTCGACACGCACGACTGGCATCTGAGTGCGACGCCGGCGCAGCTCCAGTCCGTGCTGGCCCGGATGGACCTCGTCGTCACCGACCGGCTGCACGGGCTGGTGATCGCGCTGCGGGTCGGCACGCCGGTGCTGGCCGTCGATCCGGTCGCGGGCGGCTCCAAGCTGACCGCGCAGGCCCGTGCCTGCGGCTGGCCCGCGCTGGTGGCCGCCGAGCGGCTGGACGCGCGGCAGTTGGACCGCTGGTGGGACTGGTGCCTGACCGGCGGCCGGGTGACCGCGCGGCAGATCCGCGACGGTTTCCGCGAGGGCACCGTGCCGGACAGCGCGGACCGGCTCGTCGAGGCACTGGCACGGCCGGTCGCCGGTTAGCTCCCTGACCCCACGGGGCATCCGCATCTACGTTCCCGCTGTATTTCCCCGTATGTCCCCCGCTTCCCCCGCCGCACGTCCCCCCGGGAGGAGAGACGGTCCGGCCGACCGGAAGGAGAAAGCGTGTCCATCGGCCGACTTCCCGATCACGAGCAGCGCATCCTCGACGAGATGGAACGCGCCCTGCGCCGCGACCGCCGCCTGGACCGCCGGCTGCGCACCCTGCGGGTGCGCCGTCGCCCCGACCCCGCCCGAATCCTGGCCCGCCTGGCCGGGTACCGCCCCCGCGTCTGGACCGTGGTGGTCCTGTGCGCGGTGACGGTGGGCCTGCTGGTGGCCGGGATCGCCACCTCCGCGCCCGGGGTGATCTGGGCGTTCGCCGCGATATGCCCGCTGACGCTGTACGCGGCGTTCCGGCTGATGTGCCGGTGGTGCGGGACCTGAGCGTCCGCCCCTGCCCGGACTGGCGTCCGCCCCTGCCGGGACTACGCCGGGACTACGGGGACGCCCCTATCCGGGGTCGGTCGTGAAGGCCTCCTGGATGGGGCGTTCGTCGGCGAGGACGCGGCCCTGGGGCGGTCCGTCCAGGAGCGCGCGGACCGCGGTCAGCAGGTCCGGGGCGACATGGTCGGCGCGCGCGGTCTCCTCGGGGCGGGTCCGCCCGGTCGGGACGAGGATGCCGTGGCAGCCCGCCCGGTGCGCGGCCTCGGCGCCGGCCCCGGTGTCGCCGATGACGACGAGGTCGGCGGGCCGGGCGCAGATCCGCCCGGCCGCCCACAGCACCATCCCGGGCCGGGGCATGCGGCAGTGGCAGCCGTCGTCGGGTCCGTGCGGGCAGACGGCGAACACGTCGAAGGGGCCGAGGAGTTCGTCGACGCGCTGATCGACGCGGCGCACGTCGGCGTCGGTGAGCAGCCCGCGCGCGACGCCGGGCTGGTGCGTGACGACGCCGGTGCGGATGCCGCGCCCGCGCAGCAGGGCGAGCGCCTCGCGGGCGCCTTCGACGGGACGCATGCGGCCGGGTTCGGCGGTGTCGGATACGTCGTCGACGAGGGTGCCGTCGCGGTCGAACAGCACGGCCTTCACCGGACGCCTCATGAGCTCACCTCGTCCTGCCAGGCGGGGGCGTGGCGGTGGCGCCAGGCGCCGGTCAGCCGGTGCCAGGTCGCGGCCGGCGGGATGAGCACACTGGTCGCCACCATGGTCGTCACCTCGTGGCGGGTGCGCGGGCCACGCGCGATACGGCCCCGGGCCAACTCCGCGGTGCCGGCCGCCCAGCCGAGCGCGCAGGCCGTCGCGGCCCGTCCGTGCCCGGCGGCGGCGAGGGCGCAGGCGGCGACACCCGCGGTCGTGATCGCCGCGTGGGTGCGGATCCGGCCGCGCGGCGCGACCGCCTTGTCCCACCAGTCGGGCCCGTGCAGATGCCGCATGAGGGCGTCGTCGGCGTTGCCGCGCTGCCGGCGCACCGACTCCCAGCGGGAGGCGGGGTGCACGGGGTGCCGTGTGGTGCGGCGGCCCTGCCGGATGCGCCAGCCCGAGTCGAGCACGCGCAGCGCGAGGTCGGCGTCCTCGCGGAAGGCCCGCTCGAAGCGTTCGTCGAAGCCGCCGACCTGTTTGAGTGCCTCCGTGCGGTAGGCCATGTCCGAGGTGATCCAGTGGGCGCGGGCGTCTCCCGCGGTGCCGCGTTCCCAGTCGGTGGGGCGGCGTTCGCCGGGCAGCGGGACGGCGATGACGCCCTGGACGCCCGCGGTGTCGGGCGACGCCTCGGCGAGGTCCTCGGCCAGTTGATGGCACCAGTGGGGCCCGACCTGGACGTCGTCGTCCAGGAACACGGTCCACGGCGCCGTCACGGCGCGCAGCCCGGTGTTGCGGGCGGCGGCGGGCCCACGACCGCCGCCGCCCAGCACGGTGGTGCGCTCCCGCAGATCGCCGAGAACGCTCAACGGATGCTCCAACTCCCCGGGGCCCGGGTCGGACCGGTCGTCGACGAGCACGATCTCGCCGGGGCGCGGTCCGGTCGCGGCGGCGAGCGCCGCGAGGCAGTCGGCGAGGGTGTCCCGGACGACGGTCGGGATCACGACGGCGTACGAGGTCATGCGGCGGTCCTCCCTGTGACGATCGCCCGCCTTCGGTGCTGGCGAGTGCCGCGGTAGGGCCGTCTCAAACGCCACAGGGACTATACATTGCGCGTATACACGCTATGTATAGTCCCGACATGCCTTCTCTGACCAAGAAGATGAAGAAAACGGGGATCGCGTTCCGAACGGCCGGAACGCTCGCGGCGACAGCCGCCCTGACACTGGCCCTCGGCGGTTGCGCCGGACCCGACACCACGGCCCCCAGCGCCGTCCGCGCCCAGGCGGCGACGGACGTCCAGGCGGCCCGCTACGGCACCGTCGACTGCCGTGAGGCGAAGTGCATCGCGCTCACCTTCGACGCGGGGCCGAGCGAGCACTCCGCACGCCTGCTGGACATCCTGAAGGAGAGACAGGTCCCGGCGACCTTCTTCCTCCTGGGGAAACGGCACATCGAGAAGTACCCGGAGCTGGTGCGGCGGATGGCCGACGAGGGCCATGAGGTGGCCAGCCACACCTGGGAGCACAAGATCCTGACCCGGCTGAGACCCGAGGAGATACGCGAGGAGCTGGAACGCCCCAACCAGGAGATAGAACGCCTCACCGGCCGGCGCCCGACCCTGATACGCCCGCCCCAGGGCCGCACCGACGACACCGTGCACGAGATCTGCCGCGAACTGGGCCTCGCCGAGGTGCTGTGGAGCGTGACGGCCAAGGACTACAAGACGACCGACTCGGACCTGATCACCCGTCGCGTCCTCGCCCAGGCCTCCCGGGACGGCATCATCCTGCTGCACGACATCTACGACGGCACCGTGCCGGCCGTCCCGGGCATCATCGACGCGCTCAAGGAACGCGGGTACGTGTTCGTGACGGTGCCTCAACTGCTGGCACCGGGCAAGGCGGAGCCCGGGAAGGTGTACCGCTAGGCCACAAACCCCCGGACGGCTCTGGGCCGAGTGGGTGAGCCGTCCCCGACCGGGCCGCTGGGCAGCATGGGTTCCCTACGATCGGAACGTGGCGAACATCCTGCTCGAACGGACGGTCCCGCTCCCCCTCGACGAGGCGTGGCGGCGGATCACGCAGTGGCAGCGGCACGGTGAGGGCGTGCCTTTGACGCGGGTCGGGCCGGTCCCGGCCGGCCCGACCCGCGTCGGCACCGTCGTCCTGGCCCGCACGGGCGTCGGACCGCTGTCCTTCGACGACCCGATGGAGGTCACGGTGTGGGAGCCGCCGGAGGACGGGGCCCCGGGGAGGTGCCGACTGGAGAAGCGGGGCCGGGTGGTGCTGGGCTGGGCGGAGTTGGAGGTCCGGCCGGGGCCCGGCGGCCGCACCCGCGTGCTGTGGCGGGAGGAGATCCGGATCCGGCTCCTCCCCTCGCCTTTCGACGACCTGGTCGCGCGCTCGGCACGGCATGTGTTCGGCCGCGCCCTGAACCGCCTGCTGAGACAGGCCTGACGGGCCCCGGGAGCGCTTCGGTACGGAACTTTCGTCCTCAGGCCACCGACCCGATCCGCCCCATCGCCTCCGGCCGCGGCTCGTGGTGGATCGGTGTGTGGGCCCCGGTCAGTGAGACCCCGCTGCCTCCGCGTCGGCCGGCGACGATCTCCGAGGCGATCGACAGGGCCGTCTCCTCAGGCGTACGGGCCCCGAGGTCCAGGCCGATCGGGGAGTGCAGGCGGCTCAACTCCAAGTCGGTGACGCCGACTTCGCGCAGTCGGGCGTTGCGGTCCAAGTGGGTGCGCCGGGAGCCCATGGCGCCGACGTAGGCCACCGGCAGGCGCAGCGCCAGTCGCAGCAGGGGCACGTCGAACTTGGCGTCGTGGGTCAGGACGCACAGGACCGTGCGGGCGTCGACGTCCGTGTCCTCCAGGTAGCGGTGGGGCCAGTCGACCACGATCTCGTCGGCCTCCGGGAAGCGCGTCCGGGTCGCGAAGACGGGCCGTGCGTCGCACACCGTGACGTGGTAGCCGAGGAACTTGCCCATGCGGACCAGCGCCGACGCGAAGTCGATCGCGCCGAAGACGATCATGCGGGGCGGCGGGACCGAGGACTCGACCAGGACCGTGAGGGGCGCTCCGCAGCGGGAGCCCTGCTCCCCGATCTCCAGGGTGCCGGTGCGGCCGGCGTCCAGGAAGGCGCCCGCCTCGGCGGCGATGGTGCGGTCCAGTTCGGGATGGCCGCCGAGGCCGCCGTCGTAGGACCCGTCGGGGCGGACCAGCAGGGCGCGGCCCGTCAGTTCGGGCGGGCCCGACACGATCCGGGCCAGCGCCGCCGCCTGACCGGAGGCGGCGGCGGTGAGCGCGGACGCCACCACCGGCCGGACCGGTTCGGCGGACCGGACCGGGGTGACCAGGATGTCGATGACGCCGCCGCAGGTCAGGCCTACGGCGAAGGCGTCGTCGTCGCTGTAGCCGAAGCGCTCCAGGACGGTCTCGCCGTCCCGCAGCGCCTGCCCGCACAGTTCGTAGACCGCGCCCTCCACACAGCCTCCGGAGACCGAGCCGATCGCCGTGCCCTCGGCGTCCACCGCGAGCGCGGCGCCCGGCTGGCGGGGCGCGCTGCCGCCGACGGCCACCACGGTGGCGACGGCGAAGTCACGGCCCTGCTCGACCCACCGGTTCAGTTCCTCGGCGATGTCCAGCATCTGTCTCGGTCTCCTTAGGACTGCGAGGTCGATACGCCGGGCGTCAGTGGACGCCCAGCCAGCTCTCGATCGGGTTGAGGGCGAAGTACACGAGGAACACCGCCGTCAGGATCCACATGAAGGCGCCGATCTCGCGCACCTTGCCCTGGGCGGTCTTGATGGCGACGTAGGAGATGACACCCGCGGCGACACCGGTGGTGATGGTGTACGTGAACGGCATCAGGACGACCGTCAGGAACACCGGGATGGCGGTGGCCCGGTCGCCCCAGTCCACGTGCCGGGCGTTCATCAGCATCATCGCGCCGATGACGACGAGGGCGGCAGACGCGACCTCCTGCGGCACGATCGCCGTGAGCGGCGTGAAGAACAGACAGGCCGCGAAGAACGCGCCGGTGACGACCGAGGCGAGGCCCGTGCGGGCGCCCTCCCCGACACCCGTCGCGGACTCGATGAACACCGTCTGACCCGAGCCGCCGGACACGCCTCCGATCGCGCCGCCGGCCCCGTCGATGAACAGCGCCTTGGACAGGCCCGGCATCCGGCCCTTGTCGTCGGCGAGCTTGGCCTCGGTGCCGACGCCGATGATGGTCGCCATCGCGTCGAAGAACCCGGCCAGCACCAGCGTGAAGACGATCATGCCGACGGTCATCGCGCCGACCTCGCCCCAGCCGCCGAACTCCACGTCCCCGAAGAGCGAGAAGTCGGGCATGGACACCGCGCTGCCGTGCAGTTCGGGCGCCCCGGCCGCCCACTGCCTGGGGTCGATGACACCGGCCGCGTTCAGGATCGCGGCCACGATCGTGCCGGCGACGATGCCGATGAGGATGGCGCCCGGGATGTTCCGGGCCTGGAGCATGAAGATCAGCAGCAGGGTGCCGGCGAAGAGCAGGACCGGCCAGCCGGCCAGTTCGCCCGCCGGGCCGAGCGTGACGGGAGTGGCCTTCCCCTGGTGCACGAAGCCGGACTTGTAGAAGCCGATGAGGGCGATGAACAGGCCGATGCCCATGGTGATGCCGTGCTTGAGCGCGAGCGGGATCGCGTTCATGATCATCTCGCGCAGGCCGGTGACGACCAGCAGCATGATGATCACGCCGTACATCACGCACATGCCCATCGCCTGCGGCCAGGTCATCTCGGGCGCGACCTGGGAGGCGAGGACTCCGGAGACGGACAGACCCGCGGCGAGGGCGAGCGGCACCTTGCCGATGAACCCCATCAGCAGCGTGGTGAGGGCCGCCGCGAACGCGGTCGCGGTGATGAGGCCCTTCTGCGCGAGGGTGTCCCCCGCCGCGTCCTTCCCGGACAGGATCAGGGGGTTGAGCAGGAGGATGTACGCCATCGCCATGAAGGTCGTGACACCGCCGCGCACCTCTCGCGCGAGCGTCGATCCTCTGTGGGATATGTGGAAGTACCGGTCGAGCCAGGACCGTCCGGCCGGGACGCGGGTGCCTTCGCCCGCGTCCTCGGCTGTGGTCCTCGGCTCAAGTGACTGGGTCATGTGGGCCTACTCCCAAGTTTCATAGGGGGTTGGGATGCACGACCCGGGGGACGGCCCGAGACGAACGAAAGGGGTCCGGGGGACACACGGGGACGCGGCCCCCCGGACGGGACTCTCCTGCTCAGGCCTCGGAGAGTGACGTACCCGTGAGGTGCTCGGGCCGTACCGGAGTCCGGTTCAGCTCGAGCCCGGTCGCGTTCCGGATGGCCGCGAGGACCGCCGGCGTCGACGACAGGGTGGGTGCTTCGCCGATGCCGCGCAGCCCGTACGGGGCGTGCTCGTCGGCGAGTTCGAGGACGTCGACCGGGATGGTCGGCGTGTCGAGGATGGTCGGGATCAGATAGTCGGTGAAGGAGGGGTTCCGCACCTTCGCCGTCTTCGGGTCGACGACGATCTCCTCCATGACGGCCACGCCGAGGCCCTGTGTCGTGCCGCCCTGGATCTGCCCGAGCACGGACAGCGGGTTGAGCGCCTTGCCGACGTCCTGGGCGCAGCCCAGCTCGATGACCTTCACCAGCCCGAGTTCGGTGTCGACCTCGACGACGGCGCGGTGCGCGGCGAAGGAGTACTGCACATGCCCGTTGCCCTGCCCGGTGCGCAGGTCGAAGGCCTCGGTCGGCCGGTGCCGCCACTCCTCCTCGACCTCGACGGTCTCGCCCTCCAGGACGTCGGCCAGGCCGGAGAGGACCTCGCCGCCGTCGGTGACGACCTTGCCGCCCTCCAGCAGCAGCTCGGCGGTGGCCCAGGCCGGGTGATACGACCCGAACTTGCGGCGCCCGATCTCCAGGACCTTCTCGCGGACGATCTCGCAGGCGTTCTTCACGGCGCCGCCGGTGACGTACGTCTGCCGGGAGGCGGAGGTCGAACCGGCGCTGCCCACCTGGGTGTCGGCCGGGTTGATGGTCACCTGGGTGACGCCCAGCTCGGTCCGGGCGATCTGCGCGTGGACGGTGACACCGCCCTGCCCGACCTCGGCCATGGCCGTGTGCACGGTGACCACGGGCTCTCCGCCCACGACCTCCATCCGCACCTTCGCGGTCGAGTAGTCGTCGAACCCCTCGGAGAAACCGACGTTCTTGATGCCGACCGCGTAGCCGACCCCGCGTACGACGCCTTCGCCGTGCGTGGTGTTGGACAGACCGCCCGGCAGCTGCCGTACGTCGGCGCCCTCGCTGGACTCCCACTGGCGCTCCGGCGGCATCGGCATCGCCTTGACGCGGCGCAGGAGTTCGGCGACCGGGGCCGGGGAGTCGACGGGCTGTCCGGTCGGCAGGAGCGTGCCCTGCTCCATGGCGTTGAGCTGCCGGAACTCCACCGGGTCCATGCCGAGCTTCCGCGCCACCTTGTCCATCTGCGCCTCGTAGGCGAAGCACGCCTGGACCGCGCCGAAGCCGCGCATGGCGCCGCAGGGCGGGTTGTTGCTGTAGAGGGCGATGGCCTCGATGTCCACGTCCTCGATCACATACGGGCCGACGGACAGCGAGGAGGCGTTGCCGACGACGGCCGGGGAGGCGGAGGCGTAGGCGCCGCCGTCCAGGACGATCCGGCACTTCATGTGGGTGAGCTTGCCGTCGCGCGTGGCCCCGTGCTCGTAGTACAGCTTCGCCGGGTGGCGGTGGACGTGCCCGAAGAAGGACTCGAACCGGTTGTAGACGATCTTGACGGGCTTGCCCGTGCGCAGTGCCAGCAGGCAGGCGTGGATCTGCATCGACAGGTCCTCGCGGCCGCCGAACGCGCCGCCGACGCCGGACAGCGTCATGCGCACCTTGTCCTCGGGCAGTCCGAGCACGGGCGCGATCTGGCGCAGATCGCTGTGCAGCCACTGGGTGGCGATGTAGAGGTGGACGCCGCCGTCCTCCTCGGGGACGGCGAGGCCGGACTCGGGGCCGAGGAAGGCCTGGTCCTGCATGCCGAAGGTGTACTCGCCCTCGACGATGACATCGGCCCGCCGCCGAGCGGCCTCGACGTCACCGCGGATGATCGGCTGGCGGTGGACGATGTTCGGGTGCGGGACGTGCCCGGCGTGGTGGTCGTCGCGGCCCTCGTGGACGAGGATCGCGTCCGGCGCGGTCGCGGACGCCTCGTCGGTGATGACGGGCAGTTCGCGGTAGTCGACCTTGATCTTCGCGGCAGCGCGGCGGGCCGTCTCCGGATGGTCGGCGGCGACGATCGCGACCGGCTCTCCGTGGTGGCGGACCTTGCCGTGGGCGAGGACCGGGGTGTCCTGGATCTCCAGCCCGTAGTTCTTCACGTCGGTGGGCAGGTCGTCGTACGTGAGCACGGCGTAGACGCCCGGCAGGGCCAGTGCCTCGCTCGTGTCGATGGACACGATCTCGGCGTGCGCGACGGTCGACCGCAGGATCTGCCCCCACAGCATGTCCTCGTGCCACATGTCGGACGAGTACGCGAACTCGCCGGTGACCTTGAGGGTGCCGTCCGGGCGGAGCGTGGACTCGCCGATGCCGCCCTTGGTCCGGGAGCCCTGGGTGATCTTCGTGGGTGCGCCGTTGGTGGGCATGCTCAGACCGCCTCTCCCTGCCGGGCGGCCGCCAGGCGGACCGCGTCCATGATCTTCTCGTAGCCGGTGCAGCGGCACAGGTTGCCCGACAGCGCCTCGCGGATGTCCGCGTCGGACGGGTTGGGGTTGCGCTCCAGCATCTCGTCGGCGGCGACCAGCAGTCCGGGTGTGCAGAAGCCGCACTGGACGGCGCCGGCGTCGATGAACGCCTGCTGGATCGGGGAGAGTTCGGTGCCCTCGCCGGTTTGCGAGTCGGCGCCCTTGGCCTGCCACCCCTGGGCGTCCTGCAACGACGTACCGCAGGCCCCCGTCGCGCAGCCGCTCTCCGCCCGCTGCTTCGCGAAGTCGGCGAGCCCCTCGACGGTGACGACCTCGCGGCCCTCCGCCTGCCCGGCGGCCACCAGGCACGAGCACACCGGCACCCCGTCGAGCCGGACCGTGCAGGAGCCGCACTCGCCCTGTTCGCAGGCGTTCTTGGACCCGGGAAGGCCCATGCGCTCCCGCAGCACGTAGAGCAGGGACTCGCCCTCCCAGACGTCGTCGGCTTCCTGCGGACGGCCGTTGACCGTGAAGTTGACGCGCATTACGCGGCTCCCTCCGTAAGGCGGCGGGCGCCGCGGTAGGACTCCCAGGTCCAGGTCAGGGTGCGGCGGGCCATGACGCCGACGGCGTGGCGGCGGTAGCTCGCGGTGCCCCGCACGTCGTCGATCGGGTTGCAGGCGGCGGAGCACAGGTCCGCGAACTGCTTGGCGACCGACGGGGTGACGATCTTCCCGCTGTCCCAGAAGCCGCCCTCCTCCAGAGCGGCGTTCAGAAACTCCTCGGCGGCCTTGGCCCGAATGGGTGTAGGGGCGGCCGAGCCGATGCCCGTCCGCACGGTCCGCGTCTCGGGATGCAGCGCCAGCCCGAACGCGCACACGGCGATGACCATCGCGTTCCTGGTCCCCACCTTGGAGAACTGCTGCGGCCCGTCGGCCTTCTTCACATGCACGGCCCGGATCAGTTCATCGGCCGCCAGCGCGTTGCGCTTCACGCCCTTGTAGAACTCGTCGATCGGGATCCGGCGCGCCCCGCGCACCGACTCGACCTCCACCTCGGCGCCCGCGGCGAGCAGGGCGGGGTGGGCGTCGCCGGCCGGGGAGGCGGTGCCGAGGTTGCCGCCGACGCCGCCGCGGTTGCGGATCTGCGGGGAGGCGACGGTGTGCGAGGCGAGGGCGAGGCCCGGCAGTTCGGCGCGCAGGTTCTCCATGATCCGCGTGTACGGCACGGAGGCGCCCAGCCGTACGCTCCCCTCGCCGACCTCCCACTCGGAGAGGTCGCCGACGCGGTTCAGGTCCATGAGGTACTCGGGCCGGCGGTGGTCGAAGTTGATCTCGACCATCACGTCGGTGCCACCCGCAATCGGCACAGCGGTGGGGTGCTCGGCTTTCGCGGCGAGCGCCTCCTCCCAGCTGGCGGGGCGAAGGAAGTCCATGACCGGCTCTCTTCTCCGTCTTCTCGTGGGGCGTTCAGATTGAGCCAATCCGTGTGCGGCGGTCCCGGCTCGTTCATGTGCTGTTAACGCGTAGTGGCCTCAGTACACAGCGCGGTACTCCGACGGGGTCAGTCACGGAAACCATGAAGGAGTTGGCTGGCCAGGACGGGCATCTTGTAGATTCGTATGAACGGAGGCCATCAGAAACCTCCTCGTTCTCCTGTGGAAACGCGCGACACAGCCGCGTGACCTGGGACACAGCCGGAACGCGGTTCGAGGCCGTTGGGTATCGCCCACCAGGCCACCGAACAGGCGTTCCCTCAACACTCCCCCAAGATCCACCACTGATTTCGAGACAAAGAACGGCGGCGACGAGAATGCGGCTGCGCGCACTGCTGGACACCGACGCGCTGGGCCTCAAGCTGCTCGGCGGCGAGGAAGAGCTGGACCGCACGGTGCGCGGCGTGATGACCACCGACCTCCGCGACCCCAGCCGCTACCTCTCGGGCGGCGAACTGGTGCTCACGGGCCTGGCCTGGCGCCATGACGCCGAGGACTCGGAGCCGTTCGTCCGGATCCTGGTGCAGCAGGGTGTGACGGCCCTCGCCGCGGGCGAGGCCGAGCTCGGAGACGTCCCGGCCGACCTGGTCACGGCCTGCGCCCGGCACCGGCTCCCCCTCTTCGCGGTGCACGAGTCGGTGGCGTTCGCGACGATCACCGAACACGTCGTACGGCAGGTCTCAGGCGAGCGCGCCGGAGACCTCGCGGCGGTCGTCGACCGCCACCGCCGGATGATGACCTCGGGCCCGGCGGGCGGCGGCCCGGACGTCGTCCTGGACCTGCTCGGCTCGGACCTGGACCTGCGCGCCTGGGTCCTCGCCCCCACCGGCCGGCTGATCGCGGGCTCGAAGGCCGCGGGCCCCGCCGCCCTGCCCGCCGAGACCTGCGGACGCCTGGTGGCGGAACACCTCACCGCCACCCGCACGGGCCGCCGCGCACCGCACCGCGTCCTCCTGGGCGGCACCACCTACTCCCTGTTCCCGATCCGCTCGACGGGCCGCTCCCCGCAGAGCGCCCGCGACACCCGGGACGTCCGCGAGACCCTGCTCTCCGACTGGCTGCTGGCCGTCGAGGCGGACGCCGGGGACTGGGCCGAGGAGCGCCTGGACCTGCTGCACGGCGTCACCCAGCTGATCGCGGTCGAGCGGGACCGCCGCGACGCCGCCCGCACGGTCCGCCGCCGCCTCGCCCAGGAGGTGCTGGAACTGGTCCAGACGGGCGCGGCCCCCGGCGAGATCGCCGCCCGTCTGCGCGTGGCCGCGCCGGTGCTGCTGCCCGGCCTCGGGGCGGCGCCGCACTGGCAGGTGGTCGTGGCCCGCGTCGACTGGGACGGGGACGGCATCGAGGGCGGCCCGGTGGCCCAGGCCCTGCTGGAGGAGATCCTCGTCGACCCGCTCTCCGCGGGCCCGGAGCACTCGGACCGCATCGCCGTGGCCCACACCGGCGAGGAGGCCATCGCCCTGGTCCCCCTGCCCGCCGTCTCGACGGAGCACGACGGCTCCGAGACCGGCGTCCTCGCCGACGCGCTCCTGGAATCCGTACGCGACCCCCTCACCGCGGGTCTCGACGGCGACGGGCACCTCACCCTCGGCGTCAGCGCGGCCGTGCACTCGGCGGAGGGTCTGCGGGGCGCCCTGGAGGAGGCCCGCCACGCCCGCCGGGTGGCCGCGGCCCGCCCGGGCCGGGTCTGCGCGGCGGGCCACCAGGAACTGGCCTCGCACGTCCTGCTGCTCCCCTTCGTCCCGGACGATGTCCGCCGCGCCTTCACGGCCCGCCTCCTGGACCCCCTCCGCGACTACGACCGCCGGCACCGGGCGGAGCTGATCCCCACCCTGGAGGCGTTCCTCGACTGCGACGGCTCCTGGACCCGCTGCGCCGGCCGTCTCCACCTCCACGTCAACACGCTGCGCTACCGCGTCGGACGGATCGAGCAGTTGACGGGCCGTGATCTGTCGAGGCTCGAGGACAAGCTGGATTTCTTCCTTGCCCTGCGCATGAGCTGAGACACGGGGTGTCCCGTCCCGAACACGGGGCGCCCGGAGCCCCACGACTTTGTGAAATCCTTCACCCACCCTCTTGGCCCGGCCCCGCGATTCGTGCTGAGATGCCGCCACCACTCAACAGCTCGATGGCGTGCTCGGGGAGGGCAACGTGGCGCATACCGCCATGTCTGGTAACGGAACGACCCCTGGTGACGATCCCCTCCAGACCGCGGTATGGCGGCTGCGCTCACGCGGGTGCTGGGCCGACGCGGCCGCCCTGCTGCTGCCGGACACACCCGCGGCGGCGCTCCAACGCGCTTCGTTGCTGGTGGAACGGTGTCTGTACACCGAGCGGGGCTGGGAGGAGGCCGAGGACGCGCTGCGCACGGCCGAGGCGCTGGCCCACAGCGACGACGAGCGGGGCGCGGCCGCTTGTGAACGCGGTTACTTGGCCTACGCCTCGACGCTGCTCGCGGTGCGGGACCGGGCCGACGAGGCGCGGGCCGCGCTGGGGCGGGCCGCCGCGCTGATCCCTCCGGGGGCTTCGCAGCGGGCCCTGCTGGACTTCCGTCGCGGTCTGCTGGCGGAGAACCTGACGAGTGCCCCGCAGGCGGCGCGGGCGGCGTACCGCCGGGCGCACGCGGGGGCTACGGCGCATGAGAATCCGCTGCTGCTGTCCTTCACCTGGCGCCATCTGGCCGGGCTCGCCCTGCGGGACGGGGAGTTGGCGGAGGCGCGGCACGGTTTCTCGGAGTCACTGCGGATCCGGGAGGAGCTGGGCTATCTCGTCGGCACGGCCCCCGCGCTGGTGTCCCTGGCCGACACGGAGACGGAGCCGGAGGCGTCCCGACTACGCGAGGAGGCCCGGCGCTTGTTCCGCCTGCTCGGAGGCGTACCGACCTGGCTGTCCCGCCAGTTGGCCCCGTTGCCGCCGGCGGCGACCGCTTGAACGCGTCCCGGGGTACCCGGCGTCGAGGCTGAGGCCGGGTCGGTCCGCAACCCGGCGAAACGGGGTGCCGCTGCGCCCACCCGTGCCGCCCCTAGCGGCACGCATGCCCGCAGCGGTGGCCTGCGGCAGCTTGGGCGGGTGCGGCCCCCGTTACTGAGGGGGGACGGCTGAAACGGCCGGGCCGGGGGGCGAAGCCGCCGGGCTGGGCGGAGGGACGAGACCCCCTGCCGGGGCGGTTGGCGGAAGCCGCGACGCGCCCGCACTCGCCGGATCACGGAAGGGGACGTGTCGGGGGGTGTCCGCCCGCAGCGGTTGGCGCGTCAACGAACAGTCAATTGGTCCCCGACCCCATCGCGCCGTTCCGAGGACGGACACCCCCGGCGCGGCCCCGACCCACCCCCGGCGATGGGCGCGAGACGCCCGCCCCCTCAGCCCGCGCCCGTGAAGTGCTCCCCCACCAGGACCCGCACGACATCCAAGTCCCCGGCGATCAACGCGTCCAGCAACGCGGTGTGCTCATGCGCGTCCGCCACCAGCTCGGCCCGCCCCCGGCCACCCGGCCCGCCGCCCACCAGCGGCCACTGCGCCCGCCGGTGCAGATCCTCGGCGATCTGGACCAACTGCCCGTTCCCCGAGAGGGACAGCACCGCACGGTGGAACACCCGGTCGGACTCCGCGTAGGTCGCGCGGCAGCCGGAGGACGCCGCGCGGACCGTCGCCTCGGCGAGAGGCCGCAGTTCGGCCCACCGCTCGGCGGGAACGGCACGGGCCAGCCGCAGCATCACCGGCACCTCGATCAGCGACCGGACCTCGGCCAGTTCCGCCAGCTCCCGCGCTCCCCGCTCGACCACCCGGAACCCACGGTTCGGCACGACCTCGACGGCACCCTCGATCGCCAGCTGCTGCATCGCCTCGCGCACCGGCGTCGCCGACACCCCGAACCGCTCGCCCAGCACCGGCGCCGAGTACACCTCACCGGGCCGCAGATCCCCCGCCACCAGCGCGGCCCGCAGCGCGTCCACGATCTGCCCGCGCACGGAGGACCGCTGGATGACAGGCCTGGGCCGCGGAAGGGCCGGCTCACCGTGCGTGTGCTCACCACGCACCGCCCCATCGGCCCCAGCCCCATCGGCCCCAGCCCCGTCGGCCGCAGCCGCTGCCCCAGCCGCCCCGGCCTGCCGCGGCACACGGGCCTGCCCGGCCTGCACAGCCGACCAGGGCTCCCCCTGCTTCAAGGGTCCTCCTCCGGACGTATCGGTACTTGGGGTCATTACGGCGGGTTGTTACTCGTCCGTCAAGCACCATAAGCGCCCCGAGCGCCAGTTCAAATCCCAGCGATCTTGAGTTAGGTTAGGCTTACCTCTGAGTAGATCGGTGATCCCATGCCCGAGCCCCGTTCGGCCGTCTCCGGCGCATACGCCCGCTTGGCCGAGGTCCTCCCCGGGCTCGCCGTCACCGAACTCACCCCCGAGGACGAAACCCCGTACGGCGGCGCCTGGGCCGCGGCCACCGACCTCGCCGCCGCCGGCCCCGCCCTCGACGCGTTCCTGTCCTGGGACGAGGACCAGGTCCGCCGGGACTACGGCCAGGAGGCCCGCCCCGATGTCGTCGCCAGCTTCGGCCTGCACCGCTACGCCTGGCCCGCCTGCCTGCTGATCACCGTCCCCTGGTTCCTGCACCGCCGCGTACCGCGCTACCCCGTGACCCACGTCTCGTACGACCGCACCGCCGAGGGCCACCCCATCGGCCGGATGGCCGTCCGCCCGGCCGGCTTCGCGTGCCTGCCCGGCGACGAGGCCGCCACGCTGCCCGGCGCCCGGGTCGTCCCGGACGAGGAGGCGCTGCGGGCCGAGGTGCGGTCGGCGGTCGCCGAGCACCTGGAGCCGGTCCTGACCGGTTTCGGACCGCGGATGCGGCGTCGCGGCCGGGCCCTGTGGGGCATGGCGACCGACGAGATCGTCGAGGGACTCTGGTACATCGCGCAGCTGTTCGGCGAGATCGAGGAACGGCGCGCGATGCGCGAGCTGGAGCTGCTCCTGCCGGGCGCGACGAAGCCGTACGTGGGCACGGCGGCGTTCCGGGAGCTGACCGGCCCCGGCGGCGAGCCGCTGCGCACCCGGGACCGCGCGAGCTGCTGCATGTTCTACACGCTGCGCCCGCAGGACACCTGCGCCACCTGCCCGCGCACCTGCGACGCCGACCGGGTCACCAAGCTCTTGGCCACAGCCAGTTGAGGCACACTCGGAAACTCAAGGAAGTTTCCGCGGAACCACCCGTACGGGTAGTCTTGTTCGAACTCAACTCCCGCCCCTCACGCGGCAGTTCGAGCAGAACGCCGCCCTGAACATTCCCTTGCACTTCCTTGGCGGCCTCTTGCCCCGAAACCCCCTGAGGGCTGTTGGGATTGGGCCACTATGGCGGGCGTTACGCCCTATCCCAATGCAAGGGACCACCCAGATGAAACTGACCGACATATCGCTGAACTGGCTGCTTCCGGGCGCCGTGCTTCTCCTGGGCATGCTGGCGGCGATAGCGGTTCTCGCGCGCGGCAAGCGCTCCTCGGTCAAGGACACGAGCGCGGACGATTCCTGGGAGCGCAGTGAAGAACGCCGCAGACGCAAGGAGGCCCTTTACGGCACCGTCTCCTACGTCCTCCTCTTCTGCTGCGCGGCCGTAGCCGCCGCACTCTCCTTCCACGGCCTGGTCGGCTTCGGCGAGCAGAACCTGGGCCTCTCCGGCGGCTGGCAGTACCTGGTCCCGTTCGGCCTGGACGGCGCCGCGATGTTCTGCTCCGTGCTCGCGGTGCGCGAGGCCAGCCACGGTGACGCGGCCCTCGGCTCCCGGATACTCGTCTGGACGTTCGCCTTCGCCGCGGCCTGGTTCAACTGGGTGCACGCGCCCAGGGGCATCGGCCACGCGGGGGCGCCCCACTTCTTCGCGGGCATGTCCCTGTCGGCGGCGGTGCTCTTCGACCGCGCGCTGAAGCAGACCCGTCGCGCGGCCCTGCGGGAGCAGGGCCTGGTGCCGCGCCCGCTGCCGCAGATCCGTATCGTGCGCTGGCTGCGGGCCCCCCGCGAGACGTACAGCGCCTGGTCGCTGATGCTCCTGGAGGGTGTGCGCAGCCTCGACGAGGCGGTCGACGAAGTGCGCGACGACAAGCGCAAGAAGGACGAGGCGCGGCAGCGGCGCCGCGACCAGCAGCGCGTGGAGCGGGCCCAGTTGAAGGCGATCAGCCGCGGTCACCGCGGGCACTTCGGCCGCGGCGGCGGACGGCAGCTGGAGGTGCAGGTGGAGCGCGGCTCCTCGCAGGTCTCCGCGGAGCCTGCCATATCCGCGCCGGAGCCGCTGCCCGTCCGCTCGCGTCCCTCCCTGCAGCCCGCTCGCAAAGGAGCTGACCCCGTGACCGTCGACCTCACCGCCGAGGACGACACCATGGCGCTGCCGCGTCTGGACTCCCTGGAGCGCAAGCTCAAGGACCTGGAGCAGCAGTTCGGCTAGGGGGACCGAACAGGGCCGGGAAGGGGGCGTGGCCTGCGGGCCGCGCCCCCTTCCCGTTCACGCTTCCCGTTCACGCTTCCCGTTCACGCTTCCCGTTCACGCCGCCTCGGCCTCCAGCTCGAACCAGACGGCCTTGCCCACTCCGTGCGGCCTGACGCCCCAGGCGTCGGCGAGGGACTGGACGAGGAACAGGCCCCTGCCGTTCGTACCGTCGTCGGCGATCGGTACGCGCAGCCGGGGTCTGCGGGCCACGAAGTCCCGTACCTCCACCCGCAGTCCACGCGGTCCGACCGTGGCCGTCAGGAGCGCGTCGTGATCGGTGTGGACGATCGCGTTGGTGACGAGTTCGCTGGTGAGCAGTTCCGCCACGTCCGATCGCCCGGTCCTCCCCCATTGCCCGAGCATGTCCCGCAGGGCCCTGCGGGCTTCCGGCACGGCCCGCAGGTCCGCCCGCCCGAGTCTGCGCCTCAGTTGAGGCACGGGCATCCGCTCCGTGTCGTCGTCGGTCTTGTCGTCCGCCGTCTTCGCCGAGAAGGCCCCGATCGTTATGGGACCGCCTCCTCGTGCCTGCCTCTCCATGACCCCCGCCCGCGCGCCGATGTCGGTTCCCCTCCTGCCTCGAACACGTTCACGGGGATCCATGCCCGATCGGACACGCGGCAGTCATGTCGAGTCGTCAACGACCGGGTGTTCGGCCAATCGGACGGGACCTGTGGGCGGGGCTGCGGGCCGCTGAGCGGTACGGCGGTGACGGGGAGGGGGACAAGAGGGTAGCCGGTACGGGTCCTCGTGCGGATCGTGACCGCAGGAGATCGGCCGAAGTACCGAGGGCCGGCTGCCGATCCGTGCGTACGCGACGAAGGAGTGGGGCAGCCGGCCCCCGCGCGCGGCGGTCCGGTGAAGTTGGCCGAAGTACGACGGTCCCTCCCGGGCCTCTGACCGGAACAGGGCCGTCCTCCCCACCCCCGTGGCGGGAGGACGGCCCTGTCTTCTCCGGTGGTCGCCCGGTCAGTACAGCTTCTTGACGGCGGTGGTCGTCGTCTTCTTGAAGGCGGCCACGGGGGCGTCGCCGAAGTCGCCCATCTGACCCCACTGCACGACGGTGACGGTCCGGCCGTCCTGTCCGACGGACAGCAGTGCGATGTCCGAGGCCCCCCAGGAGGTCTCGGTGTGCAGTCCGCGGACGCGGGCGCCCTCCTCGACCGGCAGCGAGCCGTAGTCCCGGCCCTCGGCCTGGACGTCCGGGTCGGCCTCCTCGATGCGGTCGGCGCAGGTGCGGATCAGGTCGTCGTAGTGCTTCGCCAGGGCCTTGGCCAGGGCGGCTGTGCTGGTCACGACGGTCAACTGCACGGCGCCGGTGTCCAGGTCGGTCCGGAACTCCCGGTGCCGGTAGTCGTAGGAGGGCACGCCCTCCGTGCTCACGCAGAAGCCGAGTCCCTCCGGGAACCCTTCGGTGACCGGCCCGGCGGTCCAGGACGACGTCGGGTGCGGCGGCAGCTCCGACGCCGAGAGGAACTTGGGCGCGGCGGCCTTCGGCGCGGCGCCGGCGGCCGGTGCCGTGGCGACCGTGCCCGCCGCGAGGGCGGCGACGGTGAGTGCGGTGAGAGCGCTCGTTCGGATGCGCATGGACATGGGTGTTCCCCCGAGGATGAGTGCGTGGACATGGATGCCGCGGCGAGGCCGGCTGGTCGGCCCGGGCCTGGTCGGTGCGGCACCAAGAGCATCAGCGGTCACAGCCGGCGGGCGCAACAGCCCGCGGCCGATCGGCCGGGGTGGAACCATCCCAGCCCGTCTGACGTGCAGGTACAGGGACGCCTGGGATGCCGTCCCGGGCCGGGTCGGACCTTACGGGGGCGGGGAAACGTGTCGGCACAGGAAGACCTGGACGACGTCGGGGAGTTCGCGGCGCTGCTGAGAGCGCTGAAGGAGCGCACGGACCGCAGTTACGGTTCGCTGGCCCGCCGTCTGGCCATGAACACCTCGACCCTGCACCGCTATTGCGCGGGCGATGCGGTCCCCCTCGACTTCGCCCCCGTGGAGCGTTTCGCGGCGCTCTGCGGGGCGACGGCCGAGGAACGCCTGGAACTCCACCGCCGCTGGCTCCTGGCGGTGGCGGCACGCAAGCGGCCTCGTACGGCGACTGCGGTGGAGGAGGCGGCCCCTGCCGAGGAGGAAGCGGGCGCCCCGGCTCCAGATCCGGCCCCGGACCCGGACCCGCTCCCCCGCCGCCCCTGGTACCGCCACAGGCGCGTCGCGGTCGGGCTGGCCGCCGCCTGCGCGCTGCTCGCGACGCTCGGCAGTCTGTCCGCGCTGCCGGACGGACGGCGCCCCGCCGCCGACGGTGCCCGTACGGCCGGACCCGCCACGTCCGGCACGACGGAAGCCAAGGCACCGGACCGCAGCGGCACCTCGCCCACTCCGAGCGACTCCCCCACCACCAAGCGGCCTTCCGCCACCCCGAAGAGCAAGAAGGAGCCCTCCCCCGCCCCCTCCGCCCGTACCACCACCCCGGCACCGCCCAGCGGGAAGAACTCCGCCGTGCCGCTCACCTGGTCCGCCGACTCCCAGGCCTGGAATCTGGGCTGCGGCCACGACTACGTCATCGCCAAACCGCCCCAGCAGGTGCCCCCGCCCCCGGCCCCGCAGGACGCCGGGACCTGGGCGGCGACACAGGGCGCGGTGCACGGCGGCGAGACGATCGTGGAGTTGTCGGTGCAGGGGCGGACCGACACGGCGGTCGTGCTGAACGCGCTGCGTGTGCGCGTGGTGGGGCGAACGGCACCCGCCCCGGGCAACGCCTACGCCATGGACCAGGGCTGCGGGGGCGCGGTCACCCCGCGCTCCTTCGACGTGAACCTGGACAAGGACCGGCCCATCGCCCGCGCGGTCGCCGGGAACGACACCGGCGTGCCGATCCCGGCGGTGCGCATGCCGTACCGCGTCTCGGCCACGGACCCCGAGGTGCTGCTGGTCACCGCCCGGACCGTGACGTGCGACTGCCGCTGGTACCTGGAGCTGGACTGGTCCTCCCAGGGCCGCGCGGGCACGGTCCGCATCGACGACGCCGGACGCCCGTTCCGCACCAGCGGCATCAAGGGCCTGCCCCGGTACATGTACGACACGACGGCCCGCCGGTGGGGGCCCTACAGCTGACCGCCCTCAGGGCCGGGGCACGTTGCGCAGGTTGGAGCGGGCCATCTGGAGCATCCGGCCGACCCCGCCGTCCAGCACCATCTTGGAGGCGGACAGGGCGAAGCCGGTCACCATCTCGGCCTTGATCTTGGGCGGGATGGACAGCGCGTTGGGGTCGGTGACGACGTCGACGAGCGCCGGGCCCTTGTGCTTGAAGGCGTGCTTGAGGGCGCCGGCGAGTTCCTTGGGCTTCTCGACCCGGACGCCGTACGCGCCGCAGGCCCGGGCGACGGCGGCGAAGTCGGGGTTCTTGTTGGCGGTGCCGTAGGACGGCAGGCCGGCGACCAGCATCTCCAACTCGACCATGCCGAGGGAGGAGTTGTTGAAGAGGACGACCTTGACCGGGAGGTCGTACTGCACGAGCGTCAGGAAGTCGCCCATCAGCATGGAGAAGCCGCCGTCGCCGGACATGGACACGACCTGCCGCTTGCGGTCGGTGAACTGCGCGCCGATCGCCATGGGCAGGGCGTTGGCCATGGAGCCGTGGGAGAAGGACCCGATGACGCGGCGGCGGCCGTTGGGTGAGATGTAGCGGGCGGCCCAGACGTTGCACATGCCGGTGTCGACGGTGAACACGGCGTCGTCGGAGGCGACTTCGTCGAGGACGGACGCGACGTACTCGGGGTGGATCGGTGTGTGCTTCTCGACCTTGCGGGTGTACGCCTTGACCACCCCCTCCAGCGCGTCCGCGTGCTTCTTCAGCATCCGGTCGAGGAAGCGGCGGTTGTTCTTCTCCTTCACCCTGGGGATCAGACAGCGCAGTGTCTCCCGTACGTCGCCCCACACCGCGAGGTCCAGTTTCGAGCGGCGGCCGAGGTGTTCGGGGCGTACGTCGACCTGGGCGATCTTCACGTCGTCGGGGAGGAAGGCGTTGTAGGGGAAGTCGGTGCCGAGCAGGATCAGCAGGTCGCACTCGTGGGTGGCCTCGTAGGCGGCGCCGTAGCCGAGGAGCCCGCTCATGCCGACGTCGTAGGGGTTGTCGTACTGGATCCATTCCTTGCCGCGCAGGGCGTGCCCCACCGGGGACTTGATCTTCCCGGCGAACTCCATGACCTCGGCGTGCGCGCCCGCGGTGCCGGCTCCGCAGAAGAGGGTGACCTTGCCGGCCTCGTCGATCATCTTCACCAGCCGGTCGAGTTCCTCGTCTCCCGGGCGGACCGTGGGCCGGGAGGTGACGAGGGCGGTCTCGGCGGGCTTGTCCGGGGCGGGCTCGTCGGCGATGTCGCCGGGAAGGGAGACCACGCTGACGCCGCTGCGGCCGACGGCGTTCTGGATGGCGGTCTGGAGCAGCCGGGGCATCTGCTTCGGGCTGGAGATCAGCTCGCTGTAGTGGCTGCACTCGGCGAACAGCCGGTCGGGGTGGGTCTCCTGGAAGAAGTTGAGGCCGATCTCGCTGGAGGGGATCTGGGAGGCGAGGGCGAGGACGGGCGCCATGGAGCGGTGGGCGTCGTACAGGCCGTTGATGAGGTGGAGGTTGCCCGGGCCGCAGGAGCCGGCGCAGGCGGCGAGAGTGCCGGTGATCTGGGCCTCGGCGCCGGCGGCGAAGGCGGCGGTCTCCTCGTGCCGGACGTGGATCCAGTCGATGGCGGAGTTGCGCCGGACGGCGTCGACGACCGGGTTCAGGCTGTCGCCGACGACTCCGTAGAGGCGTTTGACTCCGGCGCGCGTCAGGATGTCGACGAACTGTTCCGCGACGTTCTGTTTGGCCATGGCTCTCGTGTGCCCCTTCGGTCTCCAGGGATCCCTCCGGGTTCCATCAAGTCACAGGGTGCGCGCTCACGCCTCCCACACGGCGGCGGCCGTACGGTCGTCCGCGTAGCCCTTGACCCGCACCTGGGAGTCCGCGAGGAACGCGGCGAGGCCGGGCGGGTCGGGGCGGGACCACCGCTCGGCGAGGTAGTCGCCCAGCTCGGGTTCGCCGCGCAGCGGGTCGGCGAGGCCGCCGCTGCACAGCAGGAGCGTGTCACCCGGGCGGGCGACGGAGGTACGGAAGCGGAAGGGTTCGCGGGGTGGTTCCGGGGCCGGTTCGTAGGGGCTGGGCGGGGTCGGGATGCCCAGGTCCATGGTGAACCGGTCGCCCTCGGGCGTCTCGGAGGGCGGCGACCCGAATCCCATCACGGGCTCGCCCTTGATCTCGGCGACCTGCGGTTCGATGTCCTGCCACTCGCCGTCCCGCAGCCGGAACAGCCCGCCGGGTCCTACGCCGAAGAAGACGCGCGTACGGCACTCCGGGTCGGCCGACAGCAGCAGACAGCGCAGGCCGGCCGCGTACTCCTGCGGGTCGACGCCCTGTTCGGCGGCGCTGGCGCGGAGCTTGCCGAGACTGCGGTCGGTGAGACGGTGCAGCCCGGACTTGAGGTCGCCCCGGCGACCGTCCCTTATGTCCGCCACGAGCCGGGCATGACTGCGCCCGACGGCCCGCCCGATCCAGTGACAGGCCTCGGCGGCGGCCCGGTGCGCGCCCTGCGTGGCACGGGCCCCGGTCGCCATCGCCACCAGCAGCAGCGCGTGCTCGCCCGTGCCGAAGCGCGCGGTCAGCAGCGAGTCACGCCGCGGCTCCCCCCGGTACCGCGCGGAGTCCCCCCGCACGGACACGGCCCGCAACGTACACGCCCCGTACCGGGCCCCGTCGAGCACGGTGTCCGCGACCAGGTCGTCGAGATCATCGGGGTCGGCCGCCGGTAGCGCGATGGGCTCGGCGTCGTAGGTGGGCGGCCGGGACCCGACGTACCCGAGGGGCAGGGGGGAGGGCTCGGGGCGCTCGATCCGGGGGGCGGGCTGGTCGGAGAGGGTCTGCGGCGGGGGTGGTGGGGTGACCGGGAGAGGCGGTGCGAACGCCGGGTCGGCGGGGCGGGGTGGCGCGGACGGGGCATCGGCCGGGCTGGGTGGCAGCGGCGGACGTTCGGCGGGGCGGGGTGGGGCGGACGGTGCATCGGCCGGGCGGGGAGGCGCCGGCGGACCTTCGGCGGAGCGGGAAGGCGCGGGCGGTGCATCGGCCGGGCTGGGTGGCACCGGCGGACCTTCGGCGGAGCGGGGTGGCGCCGGCGGTGGGTCGACGGGGGCGGGGAAGGCTGTCCCGTCGGGCTCGGTGGCCGGGAAACCGGCCCTGCCGGGCCCGGTGGCGGGGGCCCCGGTGCGGCCGGACTCGGCCACCGGAGTCGAGGTCCCACCAGAGCCGCTACCCGGAGCCCCGGCCCCACCGGAGCCAGCCCCCGGAGACCCGACCCCACCGGGCTCGGCAGCGGGGAAGGTCGGCTCGGCCGGGCGGAATTCCGGGCTGGGCCAGGAGGGTGGGGTGGTGGGCAGGGGTGGAGGGGGCGGGGGTGATGGGGGCGGGGGCCGATCCGGTGTCTGCCCTGTGCCGCCCGGCGGCTTCGTGGCGGTCGGGAAGGTCGACGGGCGTGGGGGCCGGGACGTCGGTGGTTCCCAGGGGGCGCGGGGCTCGTCGGCGGCTGCCCGGGGCGCCGGGACCACCGGATCGGAGGCGGGGCGTTCGTCCGCCGGGCTCCCTACCGCCCCCGCCGCCGAGGCGAAGCGGTCGTCGAGGGAATCCGGGGCGGGTGTGGGGCCCGTGTCGTCGGTGGAGTCGTCGTACAACTGCCTCCACCAGTCGTCGTCCTGACCGGTGGGCCTTCCCCCCTGCTGGCTCATGCCCCTGATTGTCCACCGCACGGCCGGGATGAAAACGGGGCTTCCGGAAAAACCGGCCCGTCCCGGCACCGGGAAACGACGGCTCGAGTGACCTCTAGAACGGCCATGCGATAAGGGCGGACGGCGGCCCCGGGCGGCTGACCTGCGGGTCCTGACCTCGGCCACGCTCCTGACCTGCGCCTTCTCACGGATTCCGGCACGCTGGTCAGATGGGAGTGTGGGACCTCCTGCTGGTCGGGCTGGTCATCCTGCTCGGTCTGTGCGGAGTGCTGCTGCCCGCGGTGCCCGGGTCGTTGCTGGTGTGGGCCGCGGTCATGTGGTGGGCGCTGAAGGATCCCCAGCCCGTCGCGTGGTGGACCCTGGTGGGTGCCACGGCCTTGATGTTCGTGTCCCAGGGCGTGCGCTGGGCCCTGCCGCCCCGGCAGCTCCGGGCGAGCGGCGCCAACCGCCGCATGCTGGCCTGGGCCGGAGCCGGATCCACCCTCGGCTTCGTCCTGCTCCCCGTACTCGGCGCGATCCCCGGATATCTGGCCGGTATCTATCTCTACGAACGCCGCCGCCTGGGCCGCCACGGCGACGCGGTCGCCGCCGTGCGTCAGGTGATGCGCTCGGGCGGCTCCAGCATCCTGACGGAGCTGTTCACCTGCCAGCTCATCGCGGCGGCCTGGCTCGGCGCGGTCCTCTGGGGCTGACACCGCCACGCCGAGGCGGGCTAGAGCACACCCTCGTGCGTGAGCAGCCGTACCTTGCGGTCCAGGCCGCCCGCGTACCCGGTCAGTGCGCCGTCGGCGCCGATCACCCGGTGGCAGGGCCGGACCACCAGCAGCGGATTGGCGGCGATCGCCCCGCCGACGGCCCGTACGGCCGCCCTGGGCGCTCCGATCCGCGCGGCGATCTCGCCGTAGGTCGCGGTCGAGCCGTAGGGGATGTCGTCCAGCGCGGCCCAGACCTTCTCCCGGAAGGCCGTGCCCTCGGTGCGCCACGGCAGCCGGAACTCCTTCAGGTCCCCGGCGAAGTAGGCCGCGAGCTGTTCCTCGGCCTCCCGGAAGGGGCCCGGGTCCTGCCGCCAGCCATCCAGCACCACGCGTCCGCCCTTCTGCCCGGGCACGGACAGCGAGGTCAGCTCGCCGGTCGGGGCGGCGGTGAGCAGCAGCGGCCCGAGGGGGCCGTCCGCGGTCGTCCAGTACGTCGTCGTCATCACAACTCCCACTCCCCTGCTGCGCGCAGGTGGTTCAAGGCGTACGAGCGCCAGGGTCGCCAGCTGTCGGGGACGTCGAGGCCGGGCGGGGCCACGTCCGGGTCACCGAGGGCGCGGGTGCGGATCTCGGCGATGGTACGGGCGTCCAGGCCGGGCACGGCACGCAGGGCGTCCTGCGCTTCGTCGCGGTCGGCGCCCGGGTCGAGGCGTACGGCGTGGTCGGCGAGGGCGGTGGTGAGGGCGCCGAGGGTGCCGCCGGGCTCGGCCGCGGCGAGGACGGCCGGCTCGGGGAAGAGATGGGTGAGGCTGCCGCAGGGGGCGTCGAGCGCCTTGCCGTACCGCCCTACGAGCCGCTGCGCCTCCGTCCGGCCGGTCAGCGCGCGCACCGCGAGTTCCTCCGGGTCGGCGGTGCCCGGCGAGCGCAGTCCGGGCCGGGCGGCGACCAGGGGCGCGAGCCGCGGGTCGGCGGCGAGGCGCTCGTCGACGGCGTAGGGATCGGCGTCGAGGTCGAACAGCCGCCGCAGCCGCTGTACGGCGGTGGTCAGGTCGCGGGGGTCGGTGAGGTGCAGCCGGGCGTCGAGCCAGCCGCCGGGGTGGGCGCCGAGCCCGGTGCGGGCGGTGCCGGGGCGCTCGTCGACGGCGACGATGCCGGTGCCGTAGGGCAGGCGCAGGGTGCGCCGGTAGACGCGGGTGCCGGGCGGGCCGCTCACCTCCTCGACGCCGGGCACGGCCTCGCGTTCCAGCAGGTCGAAGACGGGTCTCGCCTGGTAGGGGCCGCGGTGGGCGAGCCGTAGCGGGATGCCGGCGCTCGGGGTGGCCCTGCGGCGGTTCCGGTCGCCCTTCGGGACGGCGGCGGCGCGCAGCTCGCTCGGTGTCGAGGCGTAGACGGCCCGGATGGTGTCGTTGAACTGCCTGACGCTGGCGAAACCCGACGCGAAGCCGATCTCGGTGACCGGCAGCCCGGTGGTCTGGAGCAGCACGCGCGCGGTGTGGGCCCGCTGGGCGCGGGCGAGGGCGACCGGCCCGGCGCCGAGTTCGGCGGTGAGCTGCCGCTGCACCTGCCGTGCGCTGTAGCCGAGCCGGGTGGCGAGTCCGGCGACGCCCTCCCGGTCGACCACGCCGTCGGTGATCAGCCGCATGGCCCGGCCGACGACGTCCGCGCGGACGTTCCACTCGGCGGAGCCGGGCACGGCGTCCGGGCGGCAGCGCCGGCAGGCGCGGAAGCCCGAGCCCTGCGCGGCGGCGGCCGTGGCGAAGAACCGTACGTTGGTCCGCTTCGGGGTGACCGCGGGGCAGCTCGGCCGGCAGTAGATGCCGGTCGTCGCGACGGCGAAGAAGAACACGCCGTCGAAGCGGGCGTCGCGGCTGCGTACGGCCTCGTACCTGGTGTCTTCGTCGGTCAGCTGGTCTCTCACCCGTCCAGTCTCCGCCGTCGCCCGGCCTGCCGCTGGCGGAAATCGGACATGGCGCTTCGGGTACCGGGCCGCCGCCTCAGGGAGCGGCCCGCGCCTCGCGGCGGGCGAGGTGGGCCTCCACGGCACCGCGGGCGACGGCGGCCACCCGGCCCTCGGACCGGGGCGTGGGGTCGGCGGTCAGCCGGTTGTGGTGCATGTGGAGCAAGGAGGCCAGGACCGCGTCGGTGTCGGGTTCCGCGTCGGCGTCGGCAGGCATCTCGGCCAGGCACCGGCGCAGGCTGTCGGCGGCGGCCGCCCGGGTCTGCCAGGCGGCCAGCAGCGGCGCCGCCCAGGCCTGCTCGCGCAGGGCCGCGAAGTCGCCGAACGGGTCGACGAGCCGCAGCGCCTCGGCACGGTGGTCGCGGAAGGAGCGGTGGTGTTCGTCGCGGGGCGCGATCGCGAGCAGGCGCCGGGCGCGTTCGGCCGGGGTGCCCGGGACGAGGTGCCAGGCGAGCTGGGCCCGCCCAGCCGCCGTGAGGGACAGGGGAGCGGCCGGTGGCCGGGCGTGGTCGAGCAGCCGGAGCTGTGCCAGGGCCGCCGCGCTGTCGGCGTGGAACACCCGTTCCGCCGCCTCCATGGTCCGGGCCGTGCCTCCGTAGCGCTCCGTCTCGGGGTCGTAGGTGTCCAGGACCAGCCGGCCGACGAGCCGCTGCCGCCGCAGATCCGCCGCCAGGTCGTGGAGCGCGGGGAGCACCTCCCCGTACAGCGTCCGGGGATCACCGTGCAGACGCAGCCTCAGATGGGGGTCCGGGTCGGCGTACCGGACGAAGAACCAGCGGTCCGCCCCGGGCGGCAGGGCGTCCAGCAGCTCCGGCAGATGGCGGGCGAGCACCGCGTCCTGGAGCGGGCCGGGGCAGTACAGCTTGGCGTACAGCCAGGAGCCTCCCGGCAGGCCGACCGCGGGGTCGTCGCCGTGGCGGACGAGCGGACGCCGGGTGGCAGCGGGGGCGGCCGGGGCGGAGGGGCTGCGGCGCAGCAACGGTACGGAGATCTCGGCGGTGTGCGTGCCGTGCGGTCCGGTGAGCCAGCCCGTGCCGTCCCCGGTCAGGTCGGGCCGCTCGTGCAGCGGGGTGCCGGGGTCGCGCCGCAGTTCCTCGCGCAGCAGCCGGGCGTCCGCCGGGCGGGACAGGTTCAGGGGCAGCAGACGGTCACCGCTGCCGGCCTCGACCACCTCGGGCACCCGCAGCCGGCGCCGCCACTCCCCGAGCGCCTGCGACCAGGCGGCGAACCCGGTGCGGTGGTCGAGGACGTCGGGGTCCCGGACCAGCCGCCGGGACCGGCACAGCACGGTCCGGCCGTGCCGTACGGCGGGCAGCCAGGGCCAGTCCCGCGCCGTCCCCCAGTCCCAGCCGAGCAACGGCCGGACGTGGTCGACGCTGAGCAGATGCAGCAGACGTACGTGCGCGGGCGCCAGCAGCCTGGTGTCGAGCATGTGGAAGGTGCCCGCGGCGACCTCCCGCCCGTCGTGCCGGAGCGACACCAGCCGCAATCGGTCCAGTGCGCCGACCACCGCCAGGTCGTCGAGTGCGAGGTGCCCCGGGTCCGTTCCCTCTCCGAACGTGCCGGGCGCCACGGTGTGTTCGACCCAGCGGGGCGTACGGACGACGTTGCCGGCCCGGGACAGGGCCGGGCGGAAGACCAACTGGACCGGGAGGACGGGGGCGTTCGGTGACGCGGTACCGGCGAGCGCCACGGGCGCCGTCTCGGCGAGCTGCCGGCCCGTCTCGGGCAGCAGATGGGCGAAGCGTGCCGCGAGGGAGCCGGCGGGCCAGCTGCCGGTGAGCTGGGGGGACACGACAAGGGTGAACCGCCCGGCGGTGAGCGCCTGTTCGGATGATGCCAGGAGCTGGAAGACCAGCTCGGTCGAGGGCGGAGGGACACCGGAGTCGTCGCCGAGGGCGTCCAGGTCCCGGTCGGTGAGGACGATCTCGCGCGCCCCGGACGCGGTGGCCTCCTGGGCCAGGGCCGTCAGGGCATCGTCCCGGGCTCCCGCGCGGGTCGTCGCGGCGGGCAGCGGAGGTCCGAGTCCGGCGACCGGATCGAGGAGTTCGGCCACGGGTACCGCCCGTGCGAGGCCGTACCGTTCGAGGAAGTCGCGATGGTAGGAGGCGAGCGGACGCGTCGTTTCGGTGACGGGCGGGCCGAGGCGCCAGAGCAGGTCCGCCGCGCGCTGTGCCTCCTCGGCGACCGCGTCCGGAAGGGTGATGTCCGCGTCGAGCGCGGTGTCCACGGCGAGGCGGTACGGGCGCTGGGCCAGGGCGTCCATGCGGTCCTCGGCCGCGCGCAGCGCGAGCAGGCCCTCGCCGGGCCGGCGTTCGGCATAGTCGGCGAGTGCGGCGGCCACCCCCGTGAGCCGCCGTGCCTCGCCCGTCGCGGCCGGAACATGCGCCAGGCGGTCGGTCACCTGCGCCAGCGGATCCAGCGCTCCGGGCGGCGGCGACAGGTCCGTCAACAGGAAGCCGAGAGTGACGAGTTCCGTGACCAGCTTCTCGATCGCACCGGTGGGTGCTGCGGGCAGCCGAGCACGGAGATGTTCGGTGAGAGCGGCATGGGTCACCGGCCGGCGGGCGTACGCGCAGGCCGCCGCCACGGCCTCCGTCCGGCGCACCGACACCTCACGCGGCTCCGCCGCCTCCGCGGGCCCGGGCCCGGCCTCCGGCGCGGCAGGCGCGTACGGCAGTACCAGACGGTCGCCGCGCCGCACGCACAGACCGTTGGCCGACAGGCGCAGTCCGGCCAGGATCGCCGGGTCGCGCTCCCAGCGCCGCGTCAGACAGTCCAGCCACTCGGCGTCGGGGCGGGCCGACTTGCCGTGCGCCGCCCCGAGCCGTACCCGGGCGCTCTCGCCGAACCGGGCCGGTGCGACGCCCGCCAGCAGCCCGAACGGGGTGGGCCGGCCGGCCATCCGCGCGCGGTAGCGCAGCACCGCCCGCCAGGTGCGGCGCAGCGCGGACAGGGACACGTCGCCGCCCGCCCGCAGGGACTCCAGCCGCCGCCCGAGGGACGGGCTGGACAGGGCCAGGGCCTCGTACAGCAGCGGATCGTCGGTCAGTTCCGTGACGGCGGCGCGCAGCGCCTTGGCCTCGTCCGTCGCGTCGGACGGATCCGGTGTGCCCGGCGTCCGCAGCGTGTCGACGGGGAGCAGCGGGGCGCGCAGCAGGGCCGTACCGAGAGGGACGAAGACCGGGTCGGACGGCATCCGCGTCCGACCCGGTTCCGAAGGGCCGTTCCGGGTCACGGCGTCGGGGACGGCGGCGTGTCGTGCCGGGCGGCGCCGGACCACGGGTGCATGGTGTGGCTGGTCCGCTGCCCGACGGCACCGGACCACGGGTGGATGGTGCCGCTGGTGGTCAGCCCAACGGCTCCCGACCACGGGTTCAGGGTGCCGCCGCTCGTCAGCGCGACAGCCTCCCCCTCCCCCGCCCCGGTCTGCCGCGTGTCGAGGTCGAACGGATCGTCGTACACGGGGTTCTCCTCTCGGATCGTCGGACTGTCGGTTCTCATCGACTCGTCCACCGTCCCCCGGTCCGCTCTCGGCCCGGTCACGCCCGGCTCTCACCGACCCGGCCCCGCGAAAGTCACCCTGTGTAGCATCATGAACGCGATGGGTGCGCGCTACGAGTTCATGGTGCTGGGGCCGCTGGAGATTCGGCGGGACGGTGTGCCCGTGCCGCTCGGTGCGGCGCGGCTGCGGGCCCTGCTGGCCGCGCTGCTGGTCGACGCCGGGCGGACCGTGCCCGTGGAGTGCCTCGCCCGCCGGGTGTGGGGCGATCGCCAGCCCGCCCGCGTCCCCAACGCGTTGCAGAACTACGTACTGCGGCTGCGCCGCGCCCTCGGCCGCGACCTGCTCCTGACCCGCCCGTCGGGCTATCTGCTCGACGTCACCCCGCAGGACGTCGACCTGCACCGCTTCACGGCGCTGGTCCGGCGTGGCCGTACGGCACTGGAGGCGGGGCGGCCGGCCGAGGCGGCCGGGCCCCTGCACGAGGCCGTCCGGCTCTGGCGGGGCGACCCGCTGCCCGATCTGCCGGCCGAGTCGCTGCGGGAGGTGCTGCCGGCCCTGGGCGAGGCGCTGCTCGACGCCCTGGAACTGCGGATCGACGCCGATCTGGCGCTGGGGCGGCACGCACGGGTGCTGTCCGAACTGCGCGCCCTCACCGGCGCCCACCCCCTGCGTGAACGCTTTCACGAGCAGCGGATGCTGGCCCTCCACCGCAGCGGACGGCAGGGCGAGGCCCTCGACTGCTACCGGGAGGCGGCGGCCACGCTCGCGCGGGAACTGGGCGTCGATCCCGGGGCCGGGCTGCGTGACGCGCACCGCCGGGTGCTGGCCGGTGACGACGCTCCGGCGGCCTTCACCGGCCGGGAGCGGACCGCGGGCCGGCTGCCCGCCGAGACCACGTCGTTCGTCGGCCGCGTGAGGGAACTCGACCATGTCGCCGAGCTGTTGACGCGGACCCGGATGGTGACCCTGACCGGTGTCGGGGGTGTCGGCAAGACCCGGCTGGCGCTGCGCGCCGCGACCCGGTCGGCCGACGCCTTCCCGGACGGAGTGTGGCTCGCGGACCTGGCGGCGCTGACCGATCCGGGCCTGCTGGACCGGGCGGTGGCGGAGTCGCTCGGTCTGCGCAACCACTCCAGCCGGCCCGTGGCCGACGCGGTGACCGAGCATCTGCGCGACCGGCGGCTGCTGTTGGTCCTGGACAACTGCGAGCACCTCGTGGAGCCGGTCGCCGCCCTGGTGCTGCGGCTGCTGCGGTGGGCGCCGCAGCTGACCGTGCTGGCCACCAGCCGGGAGCGGCTGACGGTCCCGGGAGAGCACGTCGTCGTGGTCCCCGGCCTCGCCCTGCCCGAGCGGGCCGACGACACCGGCTGCGAGGCGCTGCGGCTGCTCGCCGACCGGGCCGCGGCCTCGGCGCCCGGCTTCCGCGTCACCGAGGCGAACCGCGCCGACGTGGCCGAGCTGTGCCACCGTCTGGACGGCATCCCGCTCGCCGTCGAGCTGGCCGCCGTACGACTGAACACCCTGGCCGCCGGGGAGATCCTGGACCGGCTCGAGGACCGCTTCCGGCTGCTGGCCGCGCCCCGGGGCGGCGGCCCGGACCACCGGCGGCGCACCCTGCGCCAGGTCATCGACTGGAGCCACGAGCTGTGCACCGAGGCCGAGCGGCTGCTGTGGAGCCGGCTCTCCGTCTTCACCGGCGGCTTCGACCTCGACGCCGCCGAGGCGGTCGGCAGCGGCGGGGCACTCGCCCCGGGGGACATCCGGGATCTGCTGGCGGCGCTGGTCGACAAGTCGATCGTGTACGCCGGTCATGCCGGGCCGCGGGTCAGATACCGGCTGCTGGAGACGATCCGCCAGTACGGCCGGGACCGGCTCGACGAACGCGGTGAGGTGCCGGCGGTCCGGCTGCGCCACGTACGCCACTACCGGGAGCTGGCCGCCCGGGCCGCCGCCGGGTGGTGCGGGCCGCGGGAGGTGGACTGGCTCACCCGGCTCCGTCTCGACCTGCCCAACATCCGCTCGGCGCTCGACCTGTGCGCGACCGCCCCGGACCTGACCGGCACGGGCCTGGACATCGCGGTCGACCTGGGCCGCACCCGGTGCTGGTTCTTCAGCAGCACCCTCGGGGAGGGCCGGCACTGGCTGGAGCGGCTGCTGGCCCGCCCGGACGCCGCCCTCCGCCCGGAGCAGGACATCGCCGCCCGGGCGATGACGGTGTGGATCGCCCTCTGCCAGGGCGACCGGTCCTCCGTCCGGGCCTTCCTGGACGCGTGCCGGCCGGCCGGGGCCACCCCGGAGGCCCACCCCGCGGTCCGGTTCGTCGAGGGCGCCCACGCGCTGCTCGTCGACGGCGACAGCGCGGCGGTCGACCGGCTCGCCCGGGCCCGTGAGGCGTTCCGGGCCGCGGGACTGCCGGGGGACGCGCACATGGCCACCATGATGTGGGCCATGGCCGCCGCCTTCCTGGGCCCCCGCGACACCGCTCTGGCCACCCGCTCGGTGTATGTCGCCGAGGCCGAGGCGTCCGGCGCCGAATGGGCCGGGAGCTGGGCGACCTGGTGCGCGGGGGTCACCGAGCTGCGGTACGGCGATCCGGCCCGGGCGCTGCCCCGGCTGCGGGACGCCCTGGCCAGGCAGCGGGCGGTCGGCGACAACTGGGGCCCGTTGTGGGGAGTGGAGAGCCTGGCGTGGGCGACGGCCGCCGTCGCCCGGCCCGGCCCGGCGGCCACGCTGCTCGGTGCCGCCGAAGGGCTGCGCCGGGACATGGGGGTGGACCTGACCGGCCTGCTGCCGTTCCACACCGCGCACCTGTCCACGGAGCTGCGCGTCCGGGAGGAACTCGGCGACGAGGCCTACGTCATGGCGCACGACGCAGGCCTCACGGCGGCCGACCGGGTGGCCCTGGCTCTGGAACTCACCCAGGGGACGCGGCACCGGAGGGAGTAGAACTCACGAGCGCCAGTGCGCTCCGCGCTTGGCCTCCATCGCGGCCCGTCCGATCGCCCCCTTCCGCTTCCAGTCCTTGCGGATCTCGGCCCGGAGCCGGGCGTCGGTCTTGGCGACGATGCGCTGGTTCTCCCGCAGGAGCTTGCGGTAGCTGTCGAGCCGCCGCTCCGGCAGCTCACCGGTCTCGATGGCGGCCAGCACCGCGCAGCCCGGCTCGGCCTCGTGGGCGCAGTCGTGGAAGCGGCACCGCTCGGCCAGTTCCTCGATCTCGGAGAACACCTGCCCGACGCCGGTCTCGGCGTCCCAGAGTCCGACGCCCCGCAGCCCGGGGGTGTCGATGAGGACCCCGCCGCCGGGCAGGGCGAGCAGGTTGCGGGTGGTCGTGGTGTGCCGGCCCTTGCCGTCGACGTCCCGGGTGGCCTGGACGGTCATGACGTCCTCGCCGAGCAGCGCGTTGGCGAGGGTCGACTTGCCCGCGCCGGACTGCCCGAGCAGCACGGACGTACCACCGGCGACGATCGCCGCGAGGACGTCGAGCCCGTCTCCGTCGACCGAGCTGACGGGCACCACCGGCACGCCGGGCGCGCTGGTCTCCACGTCCTGCACGAGATGGGAGAGGGTGACGGCGTCCGGCACGAGGTCGGCCTTGGAGAGGACGACGACGGGCTGCGCCCCGGACTCCCAGGCGAGCGCGAGGAAGCGTTCGACCCGGCCCAGGTCGAGCTCGACCGCGAGGGACACGGCGACGATGGCGTGGTCGACGTTGGCCGCGAGGATCTGCCCCTCGGACCGCTTGGAGGAGGTGGAGCGGACGAACGCGGTGCGGCGCGGCAGATACGCGCGGACGTAGCGCGGGTTCCCGCCCGGTTCGACGGCGACCCAGTCGCCGGTGCACACGACCCGCAGCGGGTCGTGCGGCGTGACGAACGCGGTGTCGGCCCGCAGGATGCCGTCGGCGGTGACGACATCGCACTGGCCTCGGTCGACCCGGATCACGCGTCCGGGCAGCAGGCCTTCGGTGTCGTAGGGGGCGAACTCGGCCGCCCATGCGTCGTCCCAGCCGTAGGGAGCGAGCGCGGAGGAAACGGAGGAAGCGGAGCTGGAGGTCAAGGGTGACCCTTTCCAAGGTCGGCCCCCGGCCCGACGGTCGGTCGGATCAGCCGGTGGCCATGGAGGTGGACTTGATGAACTGGATGCGGGCAGCGCTCGTCGCAGTGACAGCCATCGGTCAACACCTCCTCGTCCTCGAACTCTTCGGTTCTCGTCTGCTCTGTCGGCCCTGTTCGGCCTCTCGTGGAACCGCCGTCACGGTATCCCGTCACGGCGGAGTCGCGTCAACCGGTTTTCGCGCAGTCCTCGCCATTGAGCTCGAAGTCGTACGGCGGGGAGTTCTTGCCGCGCCAGGAGGCGAGGAAGCCGAAGGCCAGGTCGTCGCCCGCCCGGACCGACTTGTTGTAGTCGGCGGCGGTGGCGGTGACGCGGGAGCCGTCCTGGGAGACGGAGGCGTCCCACATCTGGCCGACCTGCTGGCCGTCCCGGAAGGACCAGGAGACGCGCCAGGAGTCGAGGGGCTCGTTGGTGGTGACGGTGACGGTGGCCTGGAAGCCGTCGGGCCACTGGTTGACCAGGTCGTACTCGACCCGGCAGGTGGGGTCCTCGCTCTCGCGCTCTTCCGGGCGTTCGGTGGGCGAGGAGGTGCCCTGCGGTTCGGTCCGGCTGTCGCCGCTCTCCGGCTTGCCGGGCTTCTGCGACTTCCCCGTGTTCTCGGTGGCCTTGCCGGCCGGCTTCGAGGTCGCGGGCGGCAGGGAGGGAACCGACGGCACGGACAGGTCGGGGTCGGCCACCGGCTGACGGCCGATGTCGCCGCGTGCCCCGAGGTCGTCGTCGCCTCCGCCGAAGGGCATCATCGAGACGCCGAGGGCCAGGACGGAGACCAGGACGGCGGCGACGAGGAGGCCGTTGCGGGCGACGCGCGCCTTCTGCGCGCCCTCCTCCGATTCCCCGGGCGGCAGTTCCGCCCGGCCGGGACGGCCGGCGCCGAGCCGCACCTCGGCGGCGCGGCGGCGGCGCTCCAGATAGGCGAGCCCGCCCCAGCCGATCACCCCGCCGGCCAGCGCCCCGGGCAGTCCTCCGCCGTGCAGGCGCAGACAGGCGGCGGCCTCGGCGCACTGCACGCAGGTGGCGAGGTGCCGGGAGAGGTCGCCCGGGGCGTCGGCCGCGGGGGCCCGGGTGACGGCGTCCAGCAGCCGGGCGTAGCTGCGGCACCGGGCGTCCATCGGTGTGTCGAGGTGGTTGCGGTGGCAGCGGTCCCGGAACAGGGTCCGCACCTGCTGGAGTTCGTCGTCGGCGGTGGCCGGGTCGAGGCCCAGGCGACGGGCGACCAGGGACAGCGGCAGCGCCTCCACCTCGGCCAGCCACAGCAGTTCGGCGTCCGCCTGCTGGAGGTCGCGCAGTCCGCGCAGGGCGAGCGGGCGCTGCAGCGGCGGTCCGGTGTAGCGGGCAGCCTTGTCCGAGTTGAGCCAGAGCCGCAGGTCGGGGTCGAGTTTGTGGCCCTGTCCCGCGTCCTCCCAGTCCGCGGCCGTGGTGCGTACGGCGGTCAGCAGCAGGGGTATGCGGGGCAGCCGGACGGGGCGGCGGCCGGAGGTGCGGGCCGGTCCGGCATCGGCGGCGCGTGCCTCACGGATGCCGTGTGCGAACGCCTCGCGGCCCAGCTGTGCGGCGGCCGTGGATCCGGACGTGCACAGGTCGGCGTAGGCGAGGACCGCGTCCCAGCACTCGGAGAACAGCGCGGCCTCGGAGGCGTCCTGAGGGGTCGGCAGGTCGGGCATGAGTCTCCTGCATCCACAAGCGAGGTCAACTCACCATGTTGGCAAAGGAGTTGGGGGGAACCTCGCGGCAGGGGAGGAGTTTTTCACGTTCTCGACACAACTGACAAGCCGCGTTTTCAAATCCTGACGCAGCCGACTCCGGAAGTAGATACGCACGGGACGCCGAAACGTCTCGATGGCGACCCGAATCACTTCGGATCGCCATCGAGGCGCAGTGGGAGCGGAGTCCGGCGTCAGATCTCCACCGGCTCGTCCGCGGGCAGGCTGTCCATGAAGGAGCTGACCGAGAAGACCGCGTTGCCGGCGCCGGGGGGACCGTAGCCGGGGGGCGAGGAGAGACCGAAGTCCTCAATGGTCTGGCGGTACGCCTGGAGCAGACGGATGTGGTACTCCAGGGGCGCGCCCTGCGGGTTGGCCTTGCCGAGCGGGGTCGTGGGCTCGGGGCACCAGGTGGTGAAGCGGGGCGTGATGCCGTGCGACATGAAGAAGCGCAGGCCCTCGGTGGTGGAGTCGATGGCCTCGTCGACGGTCTTGAACCCGAAGGGCTCGGCCATCTCCACGCCCGCGACGAAGTTGGGGATGACGTTGCGCGCGCCGAAGATGTCCGCCGAGTCGAGGATGCGCTTGTGCCACTCGTCGCGGCCGACGTAGCGCTCCTTGCCCGGGCAGTACATCTTGAAGAGGTACTCGTCCCACACCTCGTAGTTGGGGTGGTAGATCTGCACCCCGTAGTCCTTGAAGCGCTGGACGTCGTCCTTGGGCAGCGCCTGGGCGACGACCTTGCCGATCCAGCGGCCCGGGAAGTACTCCTCGATGGCCTTGGCGTACCGCCCGTAGAAGTCCGCCTCGTCCAGGCCCTGGACCTTCGTCGTGATCGCGCCGCCGGTGAGCGTGTAGGCGGTGGACACCTTCGCGGTGTCGTACTTGTCGATGATCTCGAGCGCCTCGAGGACTTCGTCGACGTCCTTCACACCCGTGTAGGGGCGGCCCGCCGCCTTGTGCTGGCGCCAGTTGTGGTTGATGTCGCAGTACTGGCACTCCTCCTTGGCGCCGAAGTACTGGCAGACACGGAAGGCGGTCAGGTAGATCAGGTAGCCCCACTGGATGGTCGGGGCCACCTCCATGACCGACTTCCCGTTGGCGAGGGTGTGGCGGTAGTACTCGGGCATCGGCGGCACGCCGACGTCGGAGATCCGCTTGCCGTCGAGGTAGAGGCCGAGCACGCCGTCCTCGTTCGCGGCGACGCGGTAGGGCGAGGCGGGGTTCACCCGGACCGAGACGACGGTCCGCCGCAGGTCGTACGGGCCGCCGGTGAGGATGATCTCCTCGGGCGGCCGGCGCAGCGCGGCCTCGCCCAGCTCGGGCAGGGTGCCGTGGTCGAACGAGAAGATGAAGTACGACTTCGGCTTGACCTCGCCACCCTCGTTGTCACTGAGCGCGGACGGGTCGAAAGCCACTCCGCCCCGAAGCAGGTCCTCCTTGAAGACGGCCTCCCGCGGGACATGCGGGAATCGCTCCATCAGATCCTCGACCAGCGCGGTACGGCTGCCGCTGCTCATCCCGTGTCTCCTCCCGGCTCGGACGTACGACTCCTCACGGTATGCCCATGGCTGCGCGCGAGCGGTACCGGGTCCCCTCGGAGCGGGGGCACTACCCCACCCGGCGGTGCACACGGCGGCCGAGCCTCGTCAGCCGATCCGATTCAGGCGAAGTATCCCCTATGTCACTCAATGTCCGGACCGGCCGCCCACGAAGGCGCCCCTCACGCCTCCCGCTCCAGCGCCGCCAGATCGACCCCGTAGGCCGGCTTCCCTCCTGCCACCAGCCGTTCCGTCTCCTCCGTGATCGTCAGGCCGAGGCGGGCCAGCTCGTTGCCCTGGGAGCCCGCGAGGTGGGGGGTGATGAAGGCGCCGGGGAGGTCGTAGAGGGGGGAGTCGGTGGGGAGGGGCTCGGGGTCGGTGACGTCGAGGATGGCGGTGAGGCGCTCGGCGCGCAGTTCCGCCACCAGGGCGTCGTGGTCGACCAGTGCGCCGCGCGCGGTGTTGACGAGGACCGCCCCGTCGGGCATCAGGGCCAGCTCGCGGCGGCCGATCAGGTGGTGGGTCTCGGGGGTCTCGGGGGCGTGGACGGTGACGATGTCGGAGGTGCGCAGCAGGTCGTCCAGCGGCAGCAGGGGGACGCCCAGCGCGGCGGCCGCCGCCTCGTCGACGTACGGGTCGGTGAGGGCGGGCCGCAGATCGAAGGGGCGGAGCAGTTCGAGGACGCGGCGGCCGATGCGGGAGGCACCGATGACGCCGACGCGGCGGCCGTGGTTGCCGATGCCGGGGACGATGCCCCAGCCGGAGGAGGTGCGGGACGTGCGCATCCGGTCGCGTGCGGCGAGGACGTCCTTCCCGGCGAGCAGGATCATGGCGAGGGTGTACTCGGCGACCGGCAGCGCGTTGGCGACGGCGGCCGAGGAGACGGCGATGCCCCGCTGCCAGATCCCGGGGGTGGCGAAGGACTTCACCGAGCCGGCCGAGTGCAGTACGGCGCGCAGCCGGGGAGCCGCGTCGAGGACCGTCTCGTCGATCCGGGGACAGCCCCAGCCGGTGACCAGGATCTCGGTCCGGGCCAGCACGTCGCGCACCCGCGGGTCGGTGAAGTCCCGCGCCACGAGGTCGGGGTCGATGTCCACGGACTCCCGCAGCCGCGCCAGCACCTCGGGCAGGAAGACCAGCGGCACGTTCTCGGCGGCCATGGCGAACAGTGCCTGGGGGCGCTGGCTCAAGGAGGTGACCTTCCGGGGCGACGGCGCAACGGCGGAACCGATGCGGTAGAAAACGCTCTCTACGACATCCCCACGGTAGGCCGGGCCGGGCGGCCGGAGCAATGGACACCGTGCCGAGGTAGGTTCCGGCGGGGGCATGCCGGTCCCCACTGCCTCGGGGAAGGACGACGTGGATGAACGGGACCGTGACCAACTGGGCGGGCAACATCACCTACGCGGCCAAGGAGCTGCACCGGCCGGGCTCGCTCACCGCGCTGCGCGGGCTGGTCGCGGGGAGCGACCGGGTGCGGGTGCTGGGCAGCGGGCACTCGTTCAACGGCATCGCCGAGCCGGGCCCCGAGGGTGTCCTGCTGTCGCTGGCCGACCTGCCGCCCGAGGTGGACGTCGACACGGTGGCCCGTACCGTCCGCGTCGGCGGCGGTGTGCGGTACGCGGAGCTGGCCCGCCGGCTGCACGGGCAGGGGCTGGCGCTGCACAACATGGCGTCCCTGCCGCACATCTCGGTGGCCGGATCGGTCGCGACCGGCACCCATGGCTCGGGCGTCCTCAACGGCCCGCTCTCGACGGTCGTACGCGAGGTGGAACTGGTCACGGCGGACGGCTCGACGGTGACGACAGGACGCGACGAGGAGCGGTTCGGCGGGGCCGTGACCTCGCTCGGCGCGCTCGGTGTCGTCACCGCGCTCACCCTCGATCTGGAGCCGGCCTTCGAGGTCGAGCAGCATGTGTTCACCGAACTGCCCCTGGAGGGACTGGACTCGGGGACGTTCGAGACGGTGATGGCGACGGGGTACAGCGTCAGCCTGTTCACCGACTGGCGGGCGCCGGGCTTTAGGCAGGTGTGGCTGAAGCGGCGCACCGACCAGGCCCTGCCGGCCTTCCCCTGGGCGCCTCCCGCCACCGAGAAGATGCACCCGGTGCCGGGCATGCCCGCGGTCAACTGCACCGAGCAGTTCGGTGTACCGGGGCCCTGGCACGAGCGACTGCCGCACTTCCGGGCGGAGTTCGTCCCGAGCAGCGGGGCTGAGTTGCAGTCGGAGTATATGCTGCCGCGCGGGCACGCCGTGGAGATGCTGCGCGCGCTCGACGCGATCCGGGAGACGATCGCCCCGGTGCTGCAGACCTGCGAGGTCCGCACGGTCGCCGGTGACGACCAGTGGCTGAGCCCGTCCCACGGCCGGGACACCGTAGCGGCGCACTTCACCTGGGTCGAGGACGCGCGGGCGGTGCTGCCGGTGGTGCGGCGGGTCGAAGAGGCGCTGGAGCCCTTCGGGGCGCGGCCGCACTGGGGCAAGGTGTTCACCGTGCCCGGGTCCGTCCTGGGCGGGCTGTATCCGCGGCTGGACGACTTCCGCGCGCTGACGCGGGAGCTGGACCCGGAGGGGAAGTTCGCCAACGCCTTCGTGCGGGAGGTGCTGGCGACGGCGTAGGCCGCCCGCCTTCTGACACGCCGCCTTCTGACACACCGCCTCCTGACACGCCCCCCCCTCGGCGCGCCTCGCCCGCGCGCTGAGGCATCATGAACGAGCCACGGCCGGTCTTTGCCGGTCCCACCAGGAGCGCACTTTATAAAGCCCCTTTCCAAACCCCTTGTCGAAAGTCCCGCCAGCCCATAGCCTTGCGCCGCGCCGGTGCCGACGACGACCCCGGCCAGGGCCGGTCTGGGAAGGAATGGGGCACCCCGGTGAAGCGCACATCACGCGACATCCGCACCGCGAACCGCTACGAGGTGCTGCGCCAGATCATCGCGGAGTCACCGACCTCCCGGCAGGAGCTGGCGGCCGCGACCGGCCTCAGCCTCGCCACGGTGGCCACGCTCGTGGGCGAGCTGCTCGACCTCCGCATGATCACGGAGGTCGGCTTCGAGGACTCGGCCGGCGGCCGGCCCCGGGGCCTGGTGGCGGTCAACGCCTCAGGGGGCGCGCTGATCGGCGTCGACATCGCCGAGACCTACGTCCATGTCGAGCTGTTCGACCTGGGGCTGAACGTGCTGGCCCGCGCCGAGGAGGACGTCCGCGCGAGTGAGAGCCTGCCCGAGCAGGTGGTCGGCCATGTGGCCACCGCCGTCGGCTCGGTCGTCACCCAGGCCGGAATCGAGGGCGCCCGGGTGCTCGGGGTCGGGGTGAGCGTGCCGGGGCAGGTGGACCGTGCCACCGGCATCGCGGAGTACGCGCCCAACTGGGACTGGCACGACGTACCGCTGCTGGACCTGCTCACCGAGCACATCGCCTACCCGCTCTACCTGGACAACCCGCTGCGCGCCAGCGCGGTCGCCGAGCTGTGGTTCGGGGCCGCGCGCGGGGCCGGGACCGCCGTGGTGGTCAACCTCGGGACCGGGGTGGGCGCCGGGCTCGTCCTCGGCGGCGGGCTGCATCGCGGCGTGAGCAACAGCGCCGGCGAGTGGGGCCACACCACGATGGTGCTGGACGGGCGGCTGTGCCGCTGCGGCAATCACGGCTGTGTGGAGACGTACGTCGGCGCGCGCGGGATCATGCTGAACCTGCGGGAGATCGGCCCCGACAGCGCGCTGCTGCACGCGGACGACCAGACGGCGACCATCGACGCGCTGGCCCGCGGCATCGCGACGGACGACCCGGTGGCACGCCGGGCCGTGCACGAGACCGCCCGCTATCTGGGCGCCGGTGTCGCGGACCTGGTGAACCTGTTCAACCCCGAGATCGTCGTGCTGAGCAGCTGGGTCGCCCGCACCCTGGGCGAACCGCTGCTGCACGAGGTGCGCGAGGCCGTGACCCGGCACGCGCTGCCGCGGCCGCTGGCCGCCACCGAGATCGTCCTCTCCCCGATCCCCACCGACCCGGTGTGCCTGGGCGCGGCGACGTTCGCGCTGGAGGGCGCGCTCCAGGCCGTCGGGCAGAAGAACGGCAAACGCGCCGCCCCCGTGAGGAGCCGTACCGCGGCCGCACCACCCTCGTAGCGGCGGAAGCAACTCCTCCGCCACACCCGCTTGTTCGAAATCGCGAACCGGACACAACGCTTCGCACAGACTTCGTCCAACCCCTTGCCGAAGCCTTAGTCGAAGCTCTAGCGTCCCGCACCGCACCTCTCTTTGAGCCATCTGGCGCGAGCCCCCGGGCCCGTGAGCCATCAGGCAGTGAGCCGAAGAGCCGCAGCCGCACTCGAGACAAGGACGTCAGCATGTCGGCATCGAGCAACATGAACTGGGACCGCCGCAACGTACTGCGGGCCGCGATGGGCCTGGCCGCCGCGGGCGGACTCGCCGCGTGCGGCAGCAACACGGGGCGGGGCGGTGGGTCCGGGTCGGGCACCAACCTGGTGCAGATGTTCCACGCGTACGGTGAGGCGGGCACCGAGCAGGCCATCAAGCGGTACGCGAAGGCGTACAAGGACGCCAACGTGACCACGCAGTGGATCACCAGCTCCGACTTCGAGAGCAAGCTCTTCTCGGCCCTGCTCACCAAGAACGCGCCCGACCTCTTCGAGTTCCACCCGCAGATCCAGATGGTCAAGAGCGGCCAGGTGGCGGACCTGACCGACATCATCGATCCGGTCAAGGACGACTTCAACCCGGCCGACATCAAGTCGCACACGGTCGACGGGAAGATATACGGCGTCCGGATGATCGACGACCCGCAGTTCTTCTTCTACCGCAAGTCGATGCTGGAGAAGGCCAAGGTCGAGGTACCGACCACGCTCGACGAGCTGATGGAGGCCGCCGCCAAGCTCACCACCGGCAAGGTCAAGGGCCTGTACATGGGCAACGACCTGCACAGCGTCAACGACACGTTGATCTGGTCGGCCGGCGCCCAGCACCTCACCGAGAAGAACGAGATCGCGTATCACACGGACGGCGTCGTCGAGGGCCTGAAGAAGATGCGCAAGCTGTTCACCAGCGGCGATCTGCTCCTGGGCGCCCCGACCGAGTCCTGGGACCCCTCTTCGTTCAACCAGGGCCTCTGCGCCATCCAGTTCTGCGGTATGTGGGCGATGCCGGCGATCCAGGACGCGCTCGGCGACGACTGGGGTGTCTTCCCCTTCCCGAAGGTCACGGACTCCGGCAAGCCGTCGGTCTACAACGGCGGCTGGTCGATGTTCGTCAACGCCAAGGGCAAGAACGTCGACGCGGCCAAGGAATACGTCAAGTGGCTGTGGATCGACAAGAAGGACTACCAGGAGGACTGGGCCACCTCCTACGGCTTCCACATCCCGCCGCGCGCCTCGCTCGCCAAGACGGCCGACAAGCTCAAGTCGGGCAACGCCGCCGAGGGTGTGCGGCTCTTCAACGAGTTCGGGCACTTCGACAACATCGGCTGGACCCAGGCCATGCGCACCGCCTTCGAGGACGTCTTCGCCAACAGCGTCCGCAAGAACATGGACCCGGAGGCCGCCCTCGACAAGTGCGACGCGGCCGTCAACCGCGAGCTCAAGAAGCTGTTCGGATAGGCCGCGGGACGGACCACGACATGTCGACGACCACCAAGCTCGACCTCGCGAGCCCTGCCTCGGCGAAGGCCTCTTCGGCCAAGCCGCGGCGGGGTCTGCGGGGCAGCCCCACCGTCAACTTCTGGCTTTTCACCGGGCCGTTCCTGATCGGTCTGGCGATCTTCGTCTACACGCCGATCCTCTGGAGCCTGTGGCTCAGCTTCTTCGAGGCCCGCTTCACCGTCACGCCCGACAAGTTCGTCGGCTTCGACAACTACGTGTACATGCTGACGAACGACGACTTCGTCGGCTCGCTCGGCACCTTCACCGCCTTCGCCGCGTTCATCGTGCCCACCACCTGGGCGCTCTCGCTGGGGCTCGCCCTGCTGGTGAACCGGATGCGCTTCATGCGGGCCTTCTTCCGGTCGGTCTTCTTCCTGCCGACCGCGGTCAGCTATGTCGCCGCTTCGCTGATCTGGAAGATGTCCATCTTCAGCGGCGTCCGCTTCGGCCTGATGAACACGGTCCTCGGCTGGTTCGGCATCGACAACATCGCCTGGCTGATCGACCCCAACCCGCCCTGGTACTGGCTGGTCATCGTGACCGCCCGGCTGTGGCTGCAGTCCGGCTTCTACATGATCCTGTTCATCGCGGCGCTGCAGAACATCCCGGACGAGCTGTACGAGGCCGCAGCCATCGACGGGGCCAAGCCGGGCTGGCAGACTTTCCGGTACATCACCCTGCCCCAACTGCGCGCGACGTCCACGGCGGTGATCCTGCTGCTGCTCATCGCCGCTTACCAGGCCTTCGACGAGTTCTTCAACCTGCTGTCGAAGACCACCTGGGGCCGACCGCCCCTCGTCGAGCTGTACTACAAAGCCCTGGGCGAGAGCCAGGACTACGGCGCCGGCAGCGCGGGCGCGCTCATCCTGACCGTGCTGATCTGTGCCGTGACTCTGCTCCAGGGCAAGATCATGGGCTTTGGAAGGGGTGACGAGTCCAAGTGACCACCACCATGCCCAAGGTGCGGAAATCCGCGCCGACGCCGGACGCACCGAGCCGGGTCAGGCGCAGTGGCGGCGTGATGAGCTCCACCGGGCTCTACATCGCCACGGGCATCGCCGCTCTCCTCTTCCTGGTCCCGTTCTACATCCTCGTCCGCAACGCCCTCTCCACCGACGCCGAGATCACCGGAGAGAACTGGAAGATCTTCCCCACGGACATCCAGTGGGGCAATCTCAGCGAACTCTTCACCGACGAGACGGTCCCCTTCGCCCAGTCCCTGTGGAACTCGGCGGTCGTGGCCACCCTGCACACCGTCGGCGTCCTGCTGGTGTGCTCCCTCGCGGGATACGGTCTGGCCCGCATCCCGTACAAGCACGCCAACAAGGTGTTCTACGCCGTTCTCGGCACCCTGATGGTTCCGACCGCGGTCACCTTCGTACCGAGCTTCGTGCTGGTCTCCTCGCTCGGCTGGGTGGACACCTACCGAGGCCTCATCATTCCGGGCCTGTTCAGTGGTTTCACCTGCTTCCTCTTCCGGCAGTACTTCCTGGGATTCCCCAAGGAGCTGGAGGAGGCGGCGCGCATGGACGGACTGGGCTACTGGGGTGCGTACTGGCGTGTCGTCGTACCCAACTCGCTGAACTTCTTCGCGGCGATGGCGACCATCACCTTCATCAACGGCTGGAACGCGTTCCTGTGGCCGCTGGTCATCGGCCAGGACCCGAGTTCGTGGACCGTCCAGGTCGCACTCTCCAGCTACATGACCAACCAGACCGTCGTCTTCCACCTGATCTTCATGGCCACGGCCATTTCCATCCTGCCCCTGGTGTTCGTCTTCCTCTTCCTCCAGCGCTGGCTGGTGCAGGGGATCGCCCAGACCGGCATCAAGGGCTGAGCTAGGAGACCGATGTCTTTCCGCACCACCGTCGACTACGTCGAGGACGTCTCCCCGGGCAGCGGGGCCCTTCCGGCCCGTGCCTGGTACGCGGCCTCGGACGCCGCTTCCCTGTCGCTGAACGGCAGCTGGCGCTTCCGGCTGTCGGCCACCGTCGACGCCGAGGACGACTCGTTCGCCGAGGAGGGCTACGACGCCCGGGACTGGGCCGAGGTCACGGTCCCCGGGCACTGGGTCCTCCAGGGCGACGGGGCGTTCGGGTCCCCGATCTACACCAACCACCTCTATCCCTTCCCGGTGGACCCGCCGCACGTCCCGACCGAGAATCCGACCGGTGACCATCTGCGCGTCTTCGACCTGCCGTCCGACTGGCCGTCGGACGGCGGGGCGGTGCTGCGGTTCGACGGCGTCGAGTCCTGCGCCCGTCTCTGGCTGAACGGCACGGAGCTCGGCGAGTTCAAGGGCTCCCGGCTGGCGCACGAGTTCGCGGTGGGGCATCTGCTGAAGCCGGGCGGCAACGTCCTGGCGGTGCGGGTGCACCAGTGGTCGGCGGGCTCGTACCTGGAGGACCAGGACCAGTGGTGGCTGCCGGGCATCTTCCGTGACGTGACGCTGCTGCACCGCCCGGCGGGCAGCGTGGGCGACTTCTTCGTGCACGCGTCGTACGACCACACCACCGGCGAGGGCACCCTGCGCGTCGACTCCGACGTCGAGGGACGGGTGACCGTCCCCGGGCTGGACATCGATGTCGCGACGGGTGAGCCGGTGACGGTCGCGGTCGAGCCGTGGACCGCCGAGACGCCGAAGCTGTACGACGGGGTGCTGGCCACCGAGGGCGAGCGGGTGCCGCTGCGGATCGGTTTCCGGACCGTCGCCCTCGAGGACGGGCTCATCAAGGTCAACGGCAGGGCCGTCCTCTTCAAGGGCGTCAACCGGCACGAGTGGCACCCGGAGAGGGGCCGTGCCCTCGACCTGGAGACCATGCGTGAGGACGTGCTGCTGATGAAGCGGCACAACCTCAACGCCGTGCGCACCTCGCACTACCCGCCGCACCCGGCCTTCCTGGACCTGTGCGACGAGTACGGTCTGTGGGTCATCGACGAGTGCGACCTGGAGACCCACGGCTTCACCGAGCAGGACTGGCGGGACAACCCGGTCGACGACGACCGCTGGACCCCGGCCCTGCTGGACCGCGCGGAGCGGATGGTCGAGCGGGACAAGAACCACCCGTCGGTGGTGTTCTGGTCGCTGGGCAACGAGGCCGGCACCGGCCGCGGGCTCACCGCGATGGCCGAGTGGATCCACGACCGCGACCCCGAGCGCCTCGTGCACTACGAGGGCGACTGGAACTGCCGCGACACGGACGTGTACTCGCGGATGTACGCCTTCCACGACGAGGTCGACACGATCGGGCGGCGGCTCGACGGCGGTACCGGCAAGCGCCGCGAACTCCCCTTCATCCAGTGCGAGTACGGGCACGCGATGGGCAACGGCCCGGGCGGGCTCGCCGACTACCAGGAGCTGTTCGAGAAGCACGAGCGGCTCCAGGGCGGGTTCATCTGGGAGTGGATCGACCACGGCGTGAAGCACGCCGAGCTGGGTTACGCCTACGGCGGTGACTTCGGCGAGGAGCTGCACGACGGCAACTTCGTCTGCGACGGGCTGGTCTTCCCGGACCGGACGCCGTCGCCGGGCCTGATCGAGTACAAGAAGGTCATCGAGCCGGTCCGCATCGAGGGCGACGGCACCGACGGCACCGTGCGGATCACCAACCAGCAGGACTTCGCCGACCTGTCCGAGCTGGCCTTCGAGTGGTCCTGCCAGGTGGACGGCGAGACCGTCGAGTCGGGCCCGCTCGCGGTGCCGGTGCTCGCGCCGGGCGAGTCGGCCGAGGTGAAGCTGCCGGAGCCGCCCGCGGACGGCCGGGGCGGCGAACGCCAGTGGACGGTGCGGGCGCTGCTCGCCGAGGACACGGTCTGGGGTCCGAAGGACCATGTCGTGGCCTGGGGCCAGTTCGCCGTGGGGGCACGGCCGCTGCCGTCCTTCCCGGCGAGCGACCGGCCCGTGGCCGACACGGACCGGATCACCCTCGGCCCCGCCGAGTTCGACCCCCGCACCGGCGCCCTGCGCTCGATCGGCGGGGTCACGGTCGGCGCGGCACCGAAGCTGGACGTGTGGCGGGCGCCGACCGACAACGACGACGGCGCGGAATGGCAGACCGACACCCGCTACGGGATGCTGTGGCGCACGCTCGGCCTGCACCGCATGCGGCACCGCCTGGTCTCGGTCGAGGCCGGCGACGACGCGCTGACCGTCCGCACCCGGGTGGCACCGGCGGCCCGCGAGGTCGGCCTGGACACGGTGTACCGCTGGACGTCCGACGGCGAGCGGCTGCGCCTGACCGTGTCCGTGACCCCCACGGGCGACTGGACGGTGCCGCTGCCCCGGCTCGGTGTCCGCTTCGGACTGGATCGGGCCGACCGCGTGGAGTGGTTCGGCGGCGGTCCGGGCGAGGCGTACCCGGACACCCGGACGGCGTCGATGGTGGGCCGCTGGCAGTCGACGGTGGACGGGCTGCAGACGCCGTACGTCCGTCCGCAGGAGAACGGTGCCCGTGCCGATGTCCGCTGGGTGGAGCTGGGCGGACTGCGGATCGAGGGCGACCCGGAGTTCTGGTTCACCGCGCGGCGCTGGACGACCGAGCAGCTGGAGGCGGCCCGGCACCGCACCGACCTGACGGCCGGCGACACGGTGTGGGTCAACCTCGACCACGGGCAGCACGGCATCGGCTCGCAGTCGTGCGGCCCGGGTCCGCTGCCGCAGTACTTCCTGAAGGCGGAGCCGGTGGAATTCTCGTTCGTGTTCTCGACCACCGATTAATCGATTGACCGATTGATCGACATTCCGACAGTGTCGGGGATGTCATCCGCGGCCGGTCGGCCCTAGAGCCGACCGGCCGCCGCTGTGTTCACCGCTAGGTCGTGTCCGCAAAGTCAGGGGAGCCAGAGGCGTAGGCAGGCGAGGGTGACCATGGCTTGGTAGTGGCGGGCGCGTTTGTCGTAGCGAGTGGCCAGGGCCTTGTTGTGCTTGAGCTTGTTGAAGCAGCGCTCGACGAGGTTGCGGCGCCGGTAGGTGGTCCGGTCGAGTCGGCAGAGGCTTTCGCCTCGGCGGATGCGGCCGTTGATCTGGTCGATCCGCTCTGGGATCGCGGCTCTGATGCCCCGCCGACGCAGGTAGGAGCGGATCTTCGTGGACGAGTAGCCCTTGTCCGCGACGACCCGATCGGGCCGCGTTCTGGGCCGGCCGGGCCCGCGTCGGCTGACGCTGATGCGGGCCATGACCTGCTCGAACTGGGTGCAGTCGTTGACGTTCCCAGCGGTCAGGGTAAAGGCGAGCGGCCGGCCCTGCCCATCACAGGCCAGGTGGATCTTCGTAGTCAGCCCGCCACGGGACCGGCCGATCGCCTCGCCCGGCCAGAGCCCCCTTTTCGGGCCCCGGCCGCATGCTGGTGAGCCCGCACAGTCGTGGAGTCGACGCAGACGACAGTCCAGTCCACGGCGCCCACGGCATCGCAGTGCTGCTGGACCTGGGCCAGCAGCCGGTCCCAGGTGCCGTCTGCCGACCAGCGGCGGAAACGTTCGTAGACCGTCTTCCACGGGCCGTAACGCTCAGGCAGGTCCCGCCAGGCCGCCCCCGTGGACAGCTTCCACAGGATGCCGTTGACCACCTGCCGACGATCCCGCACCGGACGCCCCATCCGCGGAGGAGCCAGCAACGGCTCGATCACCGCCCACGACTCATCAGTCAGCTCATGACGACGCACCACGAACCAACCAACGACGCCGCCACTTTGCGGACACGACCTAGGAAGTGGGTGGGTCGGTTGAATGTCGCCATCGAGGTCCGCGGGCTGTCCCGTACCTTCCACACCACCGTCCGCCGCCCCGGGTTCACGGGCGCGGTCCGATCCCTGGTCAACCCCGAGCGGGTGGCCAGGCACGCCGTCTCCGACATCACCTTCGACGTGCCCGCGGGCGAACTCCTCGCCCTGCTCGGCCCGAACGGCGCCGGCAAGTCCACCACCATCAAGATGCTGACCGGCATCCTCACGCCCACCTCGGGCGAGGCCCGGGTCGCGGGCGTCGTGCCGTACCGGGAGCGAGAGCGCAACGCCCGCAACGTCGGCGCGATGTTCGGGCAGCGCACGCAGCTGTGGTGGGACCTTCCGGTGCGCGAGTCGTTCGCGATCCTGCGGGACATCTACGAGGTGCCGAAGGCCGAGCACGCCGCCCGGCTGAAGGAGTTCGACGAGATCCTGGACCTGTCGTCCTTCTGGGACACCCGGGTCCGCCATCTCTCCCTCGGCCAGCGGGTGCGCAGCGACCTGGCCGCCGCCCTGCTGCACGATCCGCCGGTGGTCTTCCTCGACGAGCCGACCATCGGCATGGACGTGGTGGTCAAGGAGCAGGTGCGGGAGTTCCTGCGCCACCAGGTGGAGCAGCGCGGCCGTACGGTCCTGCTGACCACGCACGACATGACGGAGGTCGGGCGGCTCGCCGAGCGGGTGGTGCTGGTCAACCACGGCCGGCTGATGCTGGACGGCGGCCTCGACGAGATCCGCAGGAAGTTCGGCTCCACCTGGCAGGTGCGGGCCACCCTCGCCGACCCGCGTGCCGAGGTCGTGCCGCCGCCCGGCACCGCGCTCCTGCGGCACAGCGGCGCACAGGTCGTCTTCGGCCCCGACGGACCCGGCGCGCCCACCGTCCACCAGGCGCTCAAGGCGGTGATCGAGCGGTACGAGGTGACCGACATCGCCCTGGACGAGGCGGACCTGGAGGACGTGATGCGGGCCGCGTACGCGCATGCCGGGGAGGTCTGACATGGCCGTGCTGCACGCCTGGCGCGCCGCCCGCGTCACCCCGCTCGGCGAGCTGAACGCCCCGCCCCGGATGACGGCCGTCGCGCTGCGGCTGGCCGTGCAGGTGGTGCTGGTCTGGTCGCTGTGGCGCGGCCTGTACGCGCACTCCGGCACGACCGCCGGCCTGAGCCGCGACCAGGCTGTCACCTACGCCGTGCTGGCCGTACTGGCGTCCCGGCTGCGGGAGCTGGACCAGTACACGGGCCGGGACACGGTCCTCCAGCACATGCACTTCGGCACCATCGTCTACTGGTATCTGCGCCCGCTGCCGCCGCAGCGCTACTACGCCCTGCGGGCCGCCGGCGAGCAGTTGTACGGGCTCGCGTGGGCGCTGACCGGCTATGTGGTCTGCCTGGCCACCGGGCTCGTCGAGCCGCCCCGCTCGGCGGCGGTGGCCGCGGTGTTCGTGGTCAGCATGCTGCTGGGCCAGTGGGTCCTGTACTACGTGATGCTCACGCTCGACCAGTTGTGCTTCTGGACGATCCGCAACAACGCGGCGATGCTCATCCTGCTGTTCGCGCAGAACCTGCTGTCCGGGGTGTACGCGCCGCTGTGGTTCTTCCCGGACTGGTTCGTGACGATGAGCGCCTTCCTGCCCTTCCAGGCCACGCTGAGCGTGCCGCTGTCGCTGTACGTGGGACGGATCCCCCTGTCCGACGCGGCCTTCCAGCTCTGCGTCCAGGCCGCCTGGGTGGTGGCGCTGGCGTTGTTCACCCGGCTGCTGTGGCGGCGGGCCGCCCGGCGCGTGATCTCGCAGGGAGGCTGAGATGTCGTTGAAGGCTCTGCGGATCATGTGGCGTGTGACGGCGCTCAACTTCCGCGCGCAGATGGAGTACCGCACCGAGTTCCTGCTGATGATCGCGATCGGGGCGATCTGGCAGGTGTCTGTGATCGTGTTCGCCACGGTGCTGCTGACCCGGTTCGCTGGGATGGGCGGCTGGGACAGCTCGGACGTGCTGCTGATCCCGGCGACGCGCATGCTGGCGCACGGTCTGTTCGTACTGCTCCTGGGGCGGGTGCACTTCGCCGGCCGGCAGATCCAGGAGGGCCGCGTCGACATCTATCTGATGCGTCCCATGCCGGTGCACCGGCAGATCCAGCTGGCCTACTTCCCCACCAACGCCATCGGGGACCTGACCGTCGCGGCGGGCCTGATGGTGGGCGCCCTGTCCCGCAGCGACCTGGACTGGACGGCGGGCCGGATCGGCTATCTGATCGCGGCCGTGCTGGGCGGCATGCTGCTGGAGGCGGCCCTGTTCACGGTCGTCGCCAGTGCGGCGCTGCGTTTCCCGGCGGCGGACTACTGGGGCCGCTGGCTGGAGGAACTCCTCGGCACGTTCGGCAGCTACCCGCTGAACGTCCTGCCCAGGGCGGTGGGCGGCTTCCTGACCTACGGCCTCCCGCTCGCGTTCGTCGCCTTCTTCCCGGCGGCGGTGCTGACCGGGCACGGACATACGACCGGTGTGCCGTACTGGCTGGCGGCGGCCTCACCACTGCTCGGGCTGCTGGCGTATCTGGGGGCGCGGCTGCTGTGGCGGTGGAGTCTGCGGCACTACAGCGGGGTCAACGGCTGACGGTCCGGCCGGACCCTCGGACCGGGGTGAACAGGGCACACGCGGCGAGCAGGACGCAGATCGCTCCGGCGGCCAGGGCGACCGGCGCCGTGCCCTGTTCCTCCGCGGCCCAGGTCAGCACGGCGGCGCCGATCGGTGCCGCCGCGTAGTGCAGGGTCCAGAACGCGGAGGTGACCCGGCCCAGGAGGTGTTCCGGGGTCACCTCCTGGCGGAGCGACATCGAGCAGGTGGCTCCCATGGCGGCGCACCCCAGGAAGGCGGCGCACAGGGCCGCGACCACAGGCACGTCACGGGCCCAGCCGAGACCGGCGAAGGCGAGCCCGCAGCCCGCGACCGAGCCGGTCCACGTCAGCCCGAAACCGAAGCGGCGGCGGATCCGCGCCACGAGCAGGGCGCCGGCGATGGTACCGAGCGCACCGGCGGCCATCACGGTGCCGACCGTGCCGTCGTCATGGCCGAGGTCGTGCTTGAGGTGGTAGATGACCAAGTCGTGGATCCCGAGGGTGAGGAAGCTGAAGACGAACAGCAGGACGGTGAGCGAGCGCAGCACGGGGTGGCCGTAGAGGAAGGCGACGCCGGTGCGCAGGTCCTGCCACAGTCCGGTGCGCTGGCCCGGCCGGTCGTCCGGGGCGCGCCTGCGGAACCGTACGAAGAACAGGAGGGTCGCCGACACCCCGAAGCTGGCCGCGTTCACACCGACCGCGGCGGCCGGGCCGGACCAGGCGGCGACCAGCCCGGCGCACAGCGGCCCCAGCACCCCCGCGCCCGCGGCCGTGGCGTTCAACCGGCCGTTGGCCTCGGTGAGTTGCCCGGTGCCGACCAGGCCGCGTACGACGGTGACGTAGCCGACCGCGAACAGCATGCCGACGGCCTCGCACAGCGGCAGCACCACGTACAGCAGCCAGACCTGCGGGCCGAACAGCCACACCAGCGGGATCACCCCGTACAGCCCCATGCGCACGAGGTCGCAGGTGATGAGCAGCCGGCGCCGGTCCACCCGGTCCACCACCGCCCCGGCGAACACGGCAGCGAGGACCGACGCAGCCCCGCCCACGGCGGTCAGCAGCCCCATCCGCGCGACCGAACCGGTGGCCTCCAGGACCAGCAGCGGCAGGGCGATCAGGGCGAAGGAGTCGCCGAGGACGGAGAGGGTCTGCGCGGTCCAGAAGATCCCGAAGTCCCGCTGCCGCCACAGGGGGCGGGTGCCGCGACGGGTGCCGCTGCGGGTGTCGCCGCTGGTGTCGGGTAAGCCGTCGTCGCCGGCGGCCGAGGGCGTGCCGTCGCCGGGCTCGTCCTCGCGCCGTGCCGCCTCGTGTGTCATGCGCCCTCCCCCGTCGCCGATGCACGGCAACCTTACGGCCGGCCGCGGCGACTGGGGGGTGTCGCACCCCCACCCCCACTGGAGGAGCCATGCCACACACCCCTGACAGGCGCCGCTCCCTTCGCCCCCTCACACTCGCCGCCGCGGGGGCCCTGCTGGCCTCGGTCGCGCTCCCGCAGCTCACTCCCGACGCCTCCGCCGCCACCACGCTGCGCGGCTACGCCGACGCGCGCGGCGCGCGGATCGGCGCGGCGGTCGCCGACGGGCCGCTGCGCACCGAGCCGGCCTACACCACCGTCCTGAACCGGGAGTTCAACTCGGTGACGGCGGAGAACGCCATGAAGTGGGACGCGCTGGAGCCCAGCCGCAACAGCTACAACTGGGCCGCCGCCGACCGGCTGGTCAACCACGCCGCCGCCAACAACCAGGGCGTACGGGGCCACACCCTGGTCTGGCACAACCAGAATCCGTCCTGGCTGGCGAACGGCAACTTCTCGGCGTCCGAGCTCAACACGATCCTCAAGAAGCACATCGACACCACGCTCGGCCGCTACCGGGGCAAGATCTACGCCTGGGACGTCGTCAACGAGGCGTTCAACGAGGACGGTTCGCTGCGTAACTCGCTCTGGCAGAGCAAGCTGGGCAGCGGCTACATCGCCAACGCGCTGCGCTGGGCCCACGCCGCCGACCCGAACGCCAAGCTGTACATCAACGACTACAACATCGAGGCGGACAACGCGAAGAGCGACGGCCTCTACAACCTGGCGCGGCAACTCCTCGCCCAGGGCGTGCCGTTGCACGGCATCGGCTTCCAGGCCCACTTCGTCGTCGGCCAGCTGCCGTCCTCGATGAAGGCGAACCTGAAGCGCTTCTCCGACCTCGGTCTGGAGGTGTCGATCACCGAACTCGACGTCCGCATCCCGCTGCCGGCGTCCTCGGCCGAGCTGGCCCAGCAGTCCACCGACTACAAGACGGCCACGGAGAACTGCCTGGGCGTACCGCGCTGCGCGGGCGTCACGGTCTGGGGCCTCACCGACAAGTACTCCTGGGTGCCGGGCACGTTCAACGGCTACGGCGCGGCCCTGCCGTACAACGAGAGCTACGGGGCGAAGCCGGCGTACCAGGGGCTGTCGGACGGGCTCAATCCGCAGGCGTAGGCGGGAAATTCGATTCCGGCGGGCGGTGCGGGCGCAGTAGCGTCCGCACCGTGAGCGACACACTGGCGGCCTTCACCGCACGGGCGGCCGAGGATCCCGGAGTCGTGGGCCTCGTCCTCAGCGGTTCCCAGGTCCACGAGGGCATGCCGACCGTCCACTCCGACCACGACCTGCATGTCGTCGTCGGGGACGACACCGCTTCACCCCTCACCGAACTGAACGGCTTCCGCTCGGCCCACCTCGACCTGGTGGTCATCCCGCTGGCGGAGTTCCGCACCCGCGGCATGCCCGGCCGCCCCGACCACTTCGCGCGCTACTCCTACGTCCACGCGGAAGTACTGCTCGACCGGCTCGACGGGGACATCGCCCGGATCCTCGACGAGAAGCGGAGCCTGGGCGCCGACGAGGCCCGGGCCGCGGTCGACGGCTGGCTGGACGCCTACGTCAACCAGACCTACCGGTCCCTGAAGAGCTACCGCGACGGCCACCCGGCCATGGGCCATCTGGACGCCGCCGAGTCAGTGCCGTACGCGCTGGAGGTGCTCTTCGCGCTGCACCGCCGCGTCCGGCCCTACAACAAGTACCTGCGATGGGAGCTGGAACGCAGCCCGCTCGGCGAGCGGCGGTGGGGCGTGGACCGGCTGCTGCCCGTCGTGGAACGGCTGCTCGCCGACGGCGACCCGGGCACACAGCGCACGCTCTTCACCGGTATCGAGGAGGCGGCGCGCAAGGCGGGGCACGGCGAGGTCCTCGACTCCTGGGGCACGGACCTGGAGCTGCTGCGTCACCCCTGAAGCGCCGGGGCGTCTCCCACTGTTTTCCCGACTTCCCTTGCGTATCAGGGGTGTTCGGCTCCAACCTGAGCACCGTTCAACTTTCTTCTCCCCTCCGCTCCCTCCCCTCCCCGACCGGAGACACCCCCCATGAAGAGACTGATCGGCACCCTCATGGCCGCCGCCCTGGGCGTCACGGGCCTGGCCGCCACCTCCGCGACACCCGCCGTCGCCGCGGGCTCCGGGTCGTTCAACGTCCTCACCTACAACGTCGCGGGCCTCCCCGAGGGCCTGAGCTCCGGCAACCCGGAGAAGAACACCCCGCTGATCTCCCCTCGTCTCGGGGCGTACGACATCGTCAATGTGCAGGAGGACTTCAACTACCACGCGGCCCTGTACGGGGGCGACGACCACGCCCACCGCACCGCGACCAGCGGCGGTGTCCCCTTCGGCGACGGCCTCAACACCCTCTCGGACCATCCCTTCGAGGACTTCCAGCGGGTGAAGTGGAACAACTGCACCGGCACCAACTGCCTCACCCCCAAGGGCTTCTCACTGGCCCGGGTACGGCTCGCCGAGGGCGTCTTCCTCGACCTCTACAACGTGCACACGAACGCGGACGCCACCGACGACGCGCTCGCCGCCCGCCGGGCCAACGTCGAGCAGCTCTCCGACTTCATCCAGGCGAACTCCGCGGGCAACGCGGTGATCGTCATGGGCGACACGAACACGCGGTACACGCGCTCCGGCGACAACATCCGCACGCTCCTGAGCGAGAACGGTCTCACCGACGCCTGGGTCCAGCGGGTGAAGGGCGGAACACCCCCGGCCCAGGGCAGTGACGCGCTCGTCTGCCCCACGACGGCGCCCACGAACGACTGCGAGGTCGTGGACAAGGTCCTCTACCGCGGCAGCAAGCTGCTCAGCCTCAACGCGACCCGCTACAGCAACGAGTGGGCGTCCTTCCTCGACCCGGCGGGCGCCAACCTGTCCGACCACTTCCCGCACGCGGTCGACTTCTCCTACACTCTCGACCCCTCCCTGCGCGCGAGCGACTTCTTCGGCGGCCCCCACGGCACGGCCTTCAACGACGCGGACGACCTGCCGGCCACCCCGGCCCCGCGCACGCTGACCCTGCGCGGCAACGCCCGCCTGGACGCGGTGTCCCTCACCCACGACGGCGGTACGACACTCAGCCACGGCGGCACGGGCGGCACGGCGACATCCCTCACCCTCGCCTCCGGTGAGCACCTCACCTCCGTAAAGCTCACACAGGGCCAGAAGGACGGCCGCACACGCCTGTTCTCGGCGTCCTTCACCACCGACAAGGGCCGCACCCTCTCCACCGGCACGGCCACGTCCGACACGAAGACCTTCACGGCCCCCGCCGGCCGGCAGATCGTGGGCTTCACGGGGCGGGCGGGATCCGAGGTCGACAAGCTGGGTGTGGTGTACGCGCCGATCCGCTGAGGCCCGTACTCAGGCGGTGACGCCCTCCGTGATGCGCCTGCTCAGTTCCCCGGCCGTCAAGCCGCCCGGTTCCCGCCCCTGGGACACGCTCTCCCGGGCGGCCTGCTGGAGGGCCGCGTTCACCGGGGTGGGCACGCCGTGCTGCCGGCCGAGCAGCACGATCTCGCCGTTGAGGTAGTCCGTCTCGATCGATCCCGTGCCCCGCGCCAGGCTCTGCCAGGAGGAGCCGCGCGTGGGCTCGCCGGCGATCGGCTGCGGGTCGACCGTCCCGGCGCGCAGCTCGGTGATCTCGGCCGCGCTCGCGGCGGCGATGCCCGCGGCGTCGAGGGCCGCGGCACCCTCGGCCTTCGCCCGGGCGATCAGGTCCCGCGCGGCGGCGTCGGAGGCGGAGCCGCACACGGCCTCGACCACGTTGGCGAGGTTGCCGAGGAGTTTTCCGTACTTCCAGCGCATCACGTCCGTCACCACCGGAGCCAGGAAGTGGGCTTTCTCGAGGTCGTCCGCGATCCGCCGGGCGGTCTCGTCCGAGCCCGTCCCGTACCGGCCGAGGACCAGGACACCGGTGTACGGGCCGCAGGGCGCGACGACCTCTCCCGGGTTCAGGTGGGTGCTGGGCAGGATGACGCACATGCCGTGCACCTCGTGGAAGCGGCGCAGTGCCAGGCGCTCGTTCTCCACTCCGTTCTGGGCGCACACCAGCGGCAGGCGTTCGCCCGCCGTGCCCCCGCCCGCCACCGGCCGTGCGGCCCAGGCGTCCAGGGCGGCCACGCTGTCCTGGGCCTTGACGGCGAGGACGAGCACATCGTCCTCGCGCAGCTCGACGTCCTCTGGCCCTGCCACGATGGGCGTGTCGAGGGTGAGTGTGCCGGCGGGGACGGTGAGCCGCAGGCCGTTGTCGCGCAGCGCCTCGAAGTGCGCGCCGCGCGCGACCAGGACGACGGACCGGCCGCTTTCGTGCAACCGCCCCCCGATCGCACCGCCGATGGCTCCGGACCCGATGAAGATGTAGCGCATTCCGCTCCCTGGCTCTCCGCTTCAGACGTCATACGCGTCGTACAGGTCTTCGCCAAGGCGCCACGTACACACCGGACTTGACTCCCCCCTGGTACTCCGTTCCCACCGTACCCCGCAGGCGTCGAAGGCAACTCGGCGCAGGCGGTGTGCCGGCGCGGGACGTGGGAGGTGCCCTGGTCATGGGCGCCGCAACCGTGGGCCCTCAGGCTACGATCGCCGTGCGCCTGTGGGACCTTCACACCCGACACGGCATCACGTCGTGGCCCTCTGCGAGAGGTAACCCCGGAAACCCCCATGCCCAGAGCCGGCCTCACCCCCGACCGCCTCGTGGCCGCCGCAGCCGACCTCGCCGACGAGGCCGGCTACGAGCACGTCACCCTCTCCGCCCTGGCACGCCGCTTCGGTGTGAAGGACGCCAGCCTGTACACCCACGTCCGGAGCCTCAAGGACCTGCGCACCCGCCTGGCCCTCCTCGCGGGCGGCGAGATGATCGACCGGATCGCGGCGGCGGTCGAGGGGCGGGAGGCCGGCCGGGACACGCTCGCCGCCTTCGCCGGTGCCTACCGGGCCTACGCGCTGGAACACCCGGGCCGGTACGCGGCGACCCAGATCCCCGTCGACCAGGACCTCCTCGCCGACTCCCCCGCGATGCGCCGCACGGCCGACGTCACCTACGGCATGCTCCGCGCCTACGGCCTGGAGGAACCCGACCTCACCGACGCCGTGCGCCTGCTGCGCAGTACCTTCCACGGGTACTGCGCCCTGGAGTCCAACGGCGCCTTCGGCGCGCCCCGTGACGTACAGGCGTCCTGGGACCGGTCGATCGACGCCCTGCACGCGCTGCTTCTGACCTGGCCCCGCGAGGAGAGGAACCCCGATGCGTGACACCGCCGGTTCGATAGCCGAGATCTACTCCCTCGGCACCGGCCCCTGGACGATGACACCCGTCACCCGGGGCGCCCTGGGCCAGATCTGGAAGCTCACCGGGAACGGCCGGTCCTGGGCCGTGAAGGAGCTCCTCTTCGGCTGCGACGAGGCCCAGGTACGACGCGAGGCCGCCTTACGGGAGGCCGCGGAAGGCCTCGGCATCGCCTCACCCCGGCTCCACGCCGACCCGTACGGCGCGCACGCCACCCGCCTCGACTCCCCGGACGGCGGCTCCTGGGTGAAGCTGTACGACTGGGTGGACGGCAGTCCGGCGGACGCCTCCGACCCGGACGTCCTGGACTGGTTCGGCCGGACCATGGCGCTGCTGCACCAGGCCGGCGAGGGCGCCGTCGGGACGCCGGGCGACTGGTACGAGCGGTGCCCCGACGACGCCGAGTGGGAGGACGTGCTCAAGAAGGTGCGGGACGCCGGCCTGCCCTGGTCGGAGGAGCTCGGCCGCTTCGTCGCCACGTCCGCGCCCCCGCTGGCCCACTGGGTCACCCCGTCGGCATCACACGGCCTCGTCACCTCGCACCTCGACCTCCAGCCCCAGAACGTCCTCGTCGGCCCCGACGGGCCGGTCCTCCTCGACTGGGACAACGCGGGGCCGGTCGCGGCGGAACGGGAGTTCGCGCGGGCCGTCCACGTCTGGTCGGGCGGCAACGAGGTGGACATCGAATCCGCCCGGCTGCTGGCCCGGGCCTACCGCGATGCCGGGGGCCCGGCCGTCATCACCGGCCCGGAGTCGTTCTCGATGCTCTTCGCGACCGCCCTCAACTACGTCCATGTACAGGCCGAGACGGCCGTCGACCCCACTGTGACCGATGCGCAACGCCGGTTCGCGAGCGTGCAGGCCGTCTCCTTCCTGCGCGGCGTGCCGGACCTGGCCGCCGTCGCCCTGCTGGTCGCCGCGCTCGACACCTAGCGGGTCACGAACCCGGCCACCTCGTCGTACGACGGTGTCACTCCCGTCGGCATGCGTCCCGCCCTGATGTCCGCCACCGCCTCCAGCGCCGCGCCCAGTGCCCTCCGGTAGAGCAGCGAGCCGAGGCTGATCCGGCGTACGCCGACGTCGGCGAGGTGGGCGACGGTCGGGCCGCCGGGCGAGTAGAGGACGTTGAGGGGGACGTCCAGGTAGCGCACCAGGGCGGCGATCTGCCGTAGGTCGGTGAGGCCGGGGACGAACACGCCGTCCGCGCCCGCCTGTCGGTAGGCGTCGAGCCGGGTGAGCATGTCCCTGGTGTCGCCGTCGCCGTCGCCTTCGCCGAGCCAGTGGGTGTCCGTGCGGGCGTTGACGAAGAGGGCGGGTGCCGCCTTCTTGACCGCGGCGATCTTCGCCGCGTGCCGGGCGACGGGCCCGAGGCCGTCCTCCAGGTTGATACCGACCGCTCCTACGGCGTACAGCTCGCGCGCGAACTCCGCCACCTCGTCCGGGTCGTCGCTGAAGCCGCCCTCCGCGTCGACCGACAGCTGGAACGGTTCGGATCCCAGGGCGAAGGCCAGCCGGAGCGTCTCCTCCCGGGTCGCCGCCACACCGTCGGGCAGTCCCGCGACCGCCGCGACGCCCAGGCTCGTCGTCGCGACCGCCCGGAAGCCCTGCCCGGCGAGGGCCCGGGCCGAGGCGTGGTCCCAGGCGTTGGGCAGGAGGAGGGGCTCGTCTTGGTGGTGGAGGTCGGCGAAGGCAGTCATGGCGCCACGCTAGGACCGGCTCACTTCGGCGCACGCCGAAGTATGGGTTCCGGGTGCCGTGGCAACCTTCGCCGCCCCCACGGCAACCACAGATCATGACAACAGCACAACCCGAAACACAGCCCCGCCGCACCACACGCCACCGCCGCGTCCGCGCGGCCCGCAAGCCCGCGATCGGGGCGCTCGCGGCGGCCGGTCTGCTGGCCGGGGCGTGGTGGGCGACCGCCGGTGCGGCGACGGCCCCGGCCCTCGCGGTGACCAGCACGGCCGTCAGCCTGCCGACCGCGTTCCCCTACCTGTCGGCCGGTTACAACAACACCCGAGAGTGGACCCGCACGGCGACGGCGGCCGCTCCCGACGGCACCCTCCGGGTGGCCTGGCCCGCGGCGGACGGCATCCACGTCACCCCGCTGACCAAAGCCGGTAAGCGGGCGGGCTCCGACACCGTCGTCAAGGGTGCCAAGGAGGTCGGCGGCCTGGTCGCGCACAACGACGGCTTCGCGCTGCTCACCCGCGTCTCCGACAGCAACAAGTGGAAGGAGACGGCGGCGGCCCTGGTCCGCTACCAGGGCGGCAAGGAGACCTTCCGTACGAGGCTCACCGGCACCGCGTCCAAGGACACGGCCCCGCTGCTGGACGGGCAGCTCACCTGGAACGGCAGCAAGTACGGCGCGTACTTCGTGGTGCACGGGGCGGGCGGCGCGGCCGACGGGCACTTCGGCGACAAGCTGGCGTACGTCAGCGCCAAGGGCGCGAAGCTGAGCGGCGGCTGGGGCTGGGGGTGCAGCCACAACGAGGGCATCGCGCTGCACGCCGAGAAGACCGGCGCCTTCACCTCGCTCTGCTTCGACGACTGGCGCTCGGGCCTGTTCGTGTCGACGGGCATCGGCGCCCCCGACAACGCCCCGGTCGTGCAGCGCGAACAGTGCTGGGCAGGCTACTGCGGCGGCACCTTCCCGAGCCGTACCGGCGACCTCGTCAAGTCGGCGACCGGCCGCTACGCCACCGCCTTCGCGTCCCGGGGCGCGGCCTCCGCGAAGAAGAACCCGGACGACGCGAGCGGCCGTGGCTGGACGGTCACCCCGAAGACGGGTACGCACCAGGTGGCGGTGGCGATTCTGAAGGACCGCAACTCCGGCCCCGGCAAGGCGATCCGCCTCTCCGAGACGAAGGGCGTGGAACACGTCAACGTCCATCTCGCCCCGTACGGCAAGGACCGGCTGCTGCTGTCCTGGGAGTCGGTCAAGAACGCCACCTGCAAGGACGGCACCTGCACCGGCACCTTCGCGGGCACGCATCTGCGCCTCATCGACTGGAACGGCACGTTCCAGAGCGCGGCCAAGGTCGTCCAGGACAGGATCACGGGCGATATCGCGGTGTCCGCCGACGGGACGCTGACCTGGGCCTACGCCCCGGCCACGCCCTCCTACGCGAAGCCGCTCACCGGTGCGTCCCCGACGTCCACGACCTTGAAGATCGCCCGTCTCAAGCCGTGACGTCCACGCCCGACTCCGTCAGCCGGACCCGTGTCACGCCGCCGTCGCTCCAGCGGACCTCCAGTGCTCCGGCATCGTCGGCGCGTACGGAGACCAACTCCTGCAGCGCGGCCGGGTCCGGCTCGGCCGTCAGTCGGGCCAGGGCGACGAACAGGGTGGCCCGCTCGCCCACGGCGCCCGTCAGGGTGTCCGTGAGGCCGATCGCCGGCAGGAGTTCCGCCCTCAGCCCCTCCCCGGTCGGCCAGCCGGTGACCCGTACCGCCGTCCCGGGCTCCGCTCCCGACACCAGGTGCGCCCGCACCTCCACGGCCCCGCGCGCCAGCACCACGCTCGTCACCCGCGCTCCCCCGCCCGCCGTGTGCCGGGAGGCCGCCCAGCCCTCGCCGACACCGAGCGGTTCGATGCCGGTGCGGCTCGGGTCGTCGCCGACGATCACGCTGTTGTCGGGCGGGGAGGGCGCCGCGGCCGGGGCCGTCACCGTCGAGTACGCCAGGCGCGTGTAGTACGGGTCGTAGCGGACGTCCTCGCTGCCGTGGTTGTGGAGGCGGACCACGCCGTCCGAACGGGTCGACTGGAGAAGCCAGTTGGGCGGTCCGACGGGGGTGACGGCGTCGGCGCGCTCGGCCGGGCCGGGTTCCTCCGCCGCCGTCCACACCTCGTGGTCGGCGGGCAGCAGCAGGCCGAGGAAGCCCTTGCTCGCCCAGTACGGGGAGGCCGGGCCCGAGTAGCCCTGGAGGACGGACGCGTCGGGGCCGTGCCAGCCGAGGGAGAGCAGGCCCTTGTCGTCCACCGCACCCCGGTCGAGGAAGTACCGCAGCGCACCCGAGGCCAGCCGCCGGGTCTCCCCGGGCGACAGGGGCGTACGGCCGGTCAGCGCGCCCAGCCAGAGGGGGGCCGTCGTGGCGAAGCGGTAGGTGAGGGAGCGGCCCTGGTGCATCGGGGCGCCGTCGCCGCCGAACAGCCGGGCGTAGTCCGAGAGGTGGCGGGAGAGGCGGTCGCCGTAGAGATCCAGCAGGCGCTCGTCCTGCTCCAGCCAGGCGTGCAGCACCGGGTAGAGGTGCATCGCCCAGCCGTTGTAGTAGTCGAACTTGCGGCCGTCGCCGTCGGTGTACCAGCCGTCGCCCAGGTACCACCGCTCGATGCGTTCCAGGCCGCGGTAGATCGCCGCGCGGGACGCATCCGGCTCGTGGCCGATCTCGGCCAGGAAGCCGCCGACCGTGACCGGGAACAGCTCCCAGTTGCAGGGCCATGCCTCGGCGGTGAGGGCGTCGCCGAGCCAGTCGGCCGTCCGCTGCCGTACGCCGTCGTCCAGCCGGTCCCACAGCAGATCCCGGGTCAGGCGCAGGGCGAGCGCGATCGAGGCCGCCTCCACCAGGGGCTGGCTGCGGTCCTCGATACGGGGCCAGACGCCCGAGACACCGGCGGCGAGGCCGGTGGCGTAGCGCTCCAGGGCCTTCTCGTCGCGGCGGAAGGCGGCCAGCAGCAGGGTGCGGGCGTAGCCCTCCAGACCGTCGGAGAGACGGCCCGACCAGCTGGTCCGCTCGCCGGGCAGGTGGTACAGCGCCCGGTCCTCGGTCGCGTACGGCTCGACGGCGGTGAGCAGGGCGTCGGCCGCCGCCTCCCAGTGGGCGCGGGTGCAGCCGGTGAACGGAGACGTCGTGCCGTCGGCCGGAGGCAGGTGCATCGGTTCTCTTTCGTGCGCGGGTTCGTGTTCGTGCGCGGGTTCGTGCTCGGACGCTTGGATCGGCCCGCACAGGCGGACCTGGCTCGGCCCGGACAGGCCGGACCTGGAGCGCCCCGGTTCCGGTCGGGGCGCCCCAGGGGCTCTATCCCACCCGCACTCTGCCCTTCGGCACCAGATGCCGGGTGACGAGTTCGTCGCGGACGAGGCCCGCGTAGGCCGTGGCACCGCGCACGGAGGTGTGCGTGTTGTCCCGCGCCTCGTTGTAGAGGTACAGCGCCTTCGAGCCCTCCACGCCCAGGGACTCCACGAGCGCCTTCGTCTTCGCGGTGAGGTCGATCAGCGGGACGTCACGCTCGGCGGCGACGGAGCGGGTGACCGCCGGGTGGTCGACGCCGAGGCCGTTGACCAGGAGGGCGGTGCCGTTGTTCAGCGTGCCGTCCGCGTTGAACCAGCGGCGCACGATGGGGGTGACAAGGACCGGCTGTCCGCCCCGCGCCCGGACGCCGTCCACCAGGGTCTCCAGGTTGGCCCGGTAGGTGGCCTCGTCCGTGGTCTTGTCGTTGTGGGCGAGCTGGACCAGGACCAGATCGCCGGAGCGGATCAGGGGCCGTACGGTGGCCCACAGCTTCGGGTTCCCCAGATAGGAGACCGTACTCTCCCCGGAATCGGCGTAGTTGGCGACGGACACGCCCTCGCGGAGGTACTGGGGCAGTTGCTGGCCCCAGCCGGAGTACGGGTCGCCGGGCTGGTCACAGACGGTGGAGTCGCCGACGAGGAAGATCTGGCGGGTGTGCCGGGCGGGGGTGACCCGGATGTCGGCGAGGGCGGGTGCGGAACCGCCGATCCGCAGGTCGAGGCCGGGGGTTCCCTCGGGGCCGGTGGGCTCGCCCTCGGGGGTGCGGACGTTCACGGTGAAGCTGCGGGTCACGCGCTTGCCCGCAGGGGCGGTTGTCTCGGGGAGCAGGGCACGGCGGGTCTCGCCGCTGACGCTGGTGGCGGACGCGGTTTCTCCGCCGAGCACGACCCGCACGTCGTATGTGCCGGGCGGGACGTCGAAGTGGCAGGTGCCGGCGGCGCACTGTGCCAGGCCCAGGGACGGGCGGCCGGAGTGCGCCTGCGCCGGTACGGACGGCAACGCGCTCCCCAGAGCCAACGCCGCCACGACGGCGATGCTGAAACGTCTCACTCGCGGCTCCTCCCAGCGGACGACAAGACCTGGAGGTGGACCGTACCGCTCCGGACAAGCGCTTTCTAGACCCCGAGCAGCATTCACGAGATGGACAACTTCACATGACCGAAAGCCCTTTCGCGAAATCGATTCAACTGTCACCCTCACTCCCACCCGAACTCCCCCCCACCTCCCGAGGAGGCCCCCCATGTCCGGATCCGCGCACAGACCGGTCGGCCGCCGCACCTTCGTCCTCGCCGCCACCGCCGCGGCCGCCGGCACGGCCCTCACCGGCACGGCGCACGCCGCCGCCTTCGGCTGGAGCGACGACGGCTCGCACTACGTCGTCGACACCGGCGCCCAACTGGTCTTCAAGGTCAGCAAGTCCACCGGCGACCTGACCTCGCTGGTCTACCGGGGCACGGAGTACCAGGGCTACGGCGGCATGAACTCGCACATCGAGTCCGGCCTCGGCGCCTCCACCGTCGGCATCAGTCAGTCCGGCTCGACGATCCTGGTCTCCGTCACGCACGGCACGCTGAAGCACTACTACGCGGCCCGCAGCGGCGAGAACAACATCTACCTGTGGACCAACAAGGCCGATACGTCCGTCTCCGCGACCCGGTACATCGTGCGCGTGAAGAAGGGCGCGTTCCTCAACGACGAGCCCGACTCCTACACCTACGCGCCGACCGCCATCGAGGCCTCGGACGTCTTCAGGAAGTCCGACGGACAGACCCGCTCGAAGCACTACTCCAAGCGGCGCGTCATGGACTACGACTACGTCGGCTGGTCGGCCGGCGGGGTCGGCCTGTGGGTCGTGCGCAGCAACCACGAGAAGGCGTCCGGCGGCCCCTTCTACCGCTCCCTGCTGCGCCACCAGAGCGCCGACGGCGGCGGTCTCTACGAGATCCTGTACTACGGCCAGAACCAGACCGAGTCCCAGCGCTTCGGCCTCCAGGGCCCTTACGTCATCGCCTTCACGGACGGCGGGGCGCCCTCCTCGGCGCTGTTCCCGGGCACGCTGACCACACCGTGGGCCGACTCGCTCGGCATCTCGGGATACGTGCCGGCGAGCGGCCGGGGCAAGGTGGCGGGCGTCGGGATATCGGGCCGGAACTCGGCGTACCCGTACACCGTCGGTCTGGCCAACTCGGCTGCCCAGTACTGGGGTTCGGCGCGTTCCTCGGACGGCTACTTCTCCGTCGGAGGCGTGCTGCCGGGGACGTACACGCTGACCGTCTTCAAGGGTGAGCTGGCGCTGTATACGACGTCGGTGAGCGTGTCGGCGGGCGGGACGACCACGCTGAACACGATCGCCCTGCCGTCCTCGAACGACCCCGCCAACGCCGGCGCGATCTGGCGGATCGGGGACTGGAACGGCACGCCGGGCGGGTTCAAGAACGCGGACCTGATGACGTACGCGCATCCGTCGGACGTACGGGCCGCGTCCTGGACCGGGAACGTGGTGATCGGCGGCGGCGGTGAGACGGCGGCCTTCCCCTGCTACCTCTGGAAGGACGTCAACAGCGGGCTGCTCGTGTACTTCAGGCTGACCGCCGCGCAGGCCGCCGCCGCGCACACCCTGCGCATCGGCGTGACGACGGCGTACGCGAACGGCCGGCCCCAGATCACGGTCAACGACACCTGGACGTCAGCCATCCCGTCCCCGCCCACGCAGCCGAACACCCGGTCGCTGACCAACGGTTCCTACCGCGGCAACAACCACACGTTCACGTACAGCGTCCCGGCGTCCGCCTGGAAGACGGACACGAGTCAGTACAACGTGCTCAGGATCGACGTGGTGAGCGGGTCGGGGGCGACAGGGTTCCTCAGCGCCGGGACGGCGATCGACGCGATCGATCTGCTGGCCTAGCGGCCCTCGGGGCCGTCATGTCCCGCGCGTCCACTGCTGGTTGGTTCCTCCGTTGCACGTGTAGGTGATGAGGGCGGCGGAGTCGGCGGTGGACGCGCCGTTCACGTCCAGGCACTCGCCGGTCGCCCGGGACTTGACGTTCACGTACGAGCCGGTGGTGGTCAGGGACCACTGCTGGCTCGTCGCGGAGGCGTCGCAGTTCTCCTGCGTGAGGGTGCTCGCGTTCTCCCGCACGCACAGGGAGCTGTTGCGGACCGCCAGTTGGTAGTAGCCGCCGCCGACGGACTTGAACCAGTACTTCTGGTTGCTGCCGCCGTTGCAGGCGTACTGCTTGAGCTGGGCACCGGCCCAGAGCGACTGGCTGGTCACGTCCGCGCACTTGGCGGAGTGGCGGGCGATCAGGGTGTTGTAGGTGGCGCTCGTGCCGGTGACGGTCCCGGCGGCCGTGTCGACGGTGACCTCCGGCGACCAGGACATGGACATCGTGGTCGAGTTGGAGAAGTTCAGGGGCAGCCACACGTACCGCGAGTCGTTGACGGTCCCGCCGAAGGAGTTGCCCCAGCGGTCGCCGAGGTAGAGGTACGAGGTCCCCGAGGTGCCCTGCACGGGCAGGACGAACGCGGTCTGTGAGCCGTAGGTCGTCGCGTCGCCGATGTTCCTCATGGCCGACCAGGGTCCGCCGATGCTCGTGGCCGTGGCGTACTGCTGCTGGTTGGGGTTCCAGCCCGTGGCGCCCGAGGTCAGCATGAAGTAGACGCCGCCCCGCTTGAACAGGGCCGGGGCCTCGCGGTGGCCGCCGGGCCAGGGGTTGGCGACCAGGCTCGCTATGCCGGTGTAGTCGGCGGTGAGCCGGTAGATCTGGAGGTCGTAGTTCTCGCGGGCGGCGGAGATCATGTACCCGGCGCCGTCGGTGTCGACGAAGACCGTGATGTCCCGGGACATGTGCTGGCCGAGCGGCCGGAAGCTGCCCTTCCAGGTGTAGTTCCCGTCGACGGTGTCGGAGACGGCGACGGCCGCGCGGGCTTCGCTGTAGTCGGTGCCGTTCTCCTTGTGCATCCACATGACGAACTTGCCGGTGGACGCGTTGTACATGACCTTGGGCCGCTCGATGTTGGCGGTCGCGAGCTCCGGGTCGCTGGCCTCGGTCAGGACGTGGTTGCGGAACTCCCAGTTCTTCAGGTCGGTCGAGCGGTAGGCGTCGACGTACCGGAAGGTGTTGTCGGCGTTGCGGTGCTCGCCGAACCAGTAGTAGTAGGAGCCGACCTTGAGGACTCCGCCGCCGTGCGCGTGGACGGGGTTGCCCGAGGTGTCCTTGAACTGGGTGCCGTTGGTGATCGTCTGGGGCGCGGCCTGGGCGGGGCCGGCGCTGGCGAGGGCGCCGAACAGTCCGAGGCACAGGGCGAGGAGGGCGGCGTACGCGCGTCTCATCTCACTCACCCGCCGGGGCCGTGTCGGCGACGGGGATGCCGAAGTCCGGGGTGCCGTCCGGCTTCCAGCCGAGCTTCTGGATGCGGGTGTGGCGGTTGGGGTCGTTCAGGGGGTCGCCGTTGATGTCCTTGTACTGGCGGGCGTGGTAGACGAGGACGTCGGTGCGGCCGTCCTCGGCGACCGTGAAGCAGTTGTGGCCGGGGCCGTACTGCTTGGTGGTGTCGTTGCTGGTGAAGACCGGGGTCGGCGACTTGGCCCAGCTGACGGGGTCCAGGAGGTGGCTGTCGGCGTCGGCGGTCAGCAGGCCCACGCAGTAGTGGGAGTCGGTGGCGCTGGCCGAGTAGGTCATGAAGAGGCGGCCGTTGCGCTTCAGCACGTAGGGGCCCTCGTTGACCTTGTAGCCGATGCGCTCCCAGTCGTACTCCGGGGTGGAGAGCCGCACCTGCGGGCCCGTGAGGGTCCAGGGGTTCGCCATCTCGGAGAGGAAGATGCCGGTGTTGTTGTCCATGCCGGGCTCGTGCTGCGCCCAGGCGAGGTAGCGGGAGCCCCGGTGGGTGAAGGTGGTGGCGTCCAGGGAGAAGGTCTCCCAGGCCGTCTTGACCTGGCCCTTCTCCACCCAGGTGCCCTGGAAGGGGTTGGGGTGGGCGTTCTCCAGGACCCAGATGCGGATCGCCCAGACGTCCTCGGCGGGCGCGGAGGCGAAGTAGATGTACCACTTGCCGCCGATGCGGTGCAGTTCGGGCGCCCAGATGTGCGCGCCCATGTTCCCGGTGGGGTGGGCACGCCAGATGACGGACTCGTCGGCCGTGCCGAGGCCGTTCAGGGTGCGGGAGCGGCGCAGGATGATGCGGTCGTACTCGGGGGCGGTGGCGGTGAAGTAGTAGAAGCCGTCCGTGTGCCGGTGGATGTGCGGATCGGCCCGGTTGCGGACGAGCGGGTTCTCGAAGGGCGCCGGCTTCGGGCGCCTCACCGGCGCGGCGGCCTGGGCCACACCGGGGACGACGGGCACGGCGGCCAGGGCGCCGGCGGCTGCGGCACCCTTCAGCAGAAGTCTGCGGCTGGGGGGTTCGGGCAGGGCGTGGTCGCGTTCGCGGCTCATGCGGGGGGCTGCCTCTCACTGGCGTTGTCTGATATTTCGAACACCATCTGTCATTACGAACGCCGAAAAGGTAAGGGTGTGTCACGGGGAGGTCAACGGGTCTGACGGGACGAAGACGGCCGGGCCTCAGAAGGGGCGGCGGTACGGGTACTTGTCCACTCGGTCGTGGATCGCGCGCAGCCATGGCTCGCGGACGGCGGGCAATCGGGCCAGTGTGTGGAGGAGGATGCGCGGGTCGGGCCGGAACAGCGACCGTGGGCGCAGGGGCAGGGGATCGTCGCGCTCGACTCCGTCGGGCAGGCGGCCGCTGGTGGGCGTGGGCAACTGCGCGGGCTCAAGGGCCAGGTGGAGCCACACGCCGGCGGGCACGGGCACGGTGTGCGCGACGCCGGGCGGTGCCTGCCACACCTCGCCGGTGCGCGGGTGCCGGGGGACGAGGGCGATGTCGGGGGCGGGGTCGAGGGCGGGCAGGCCCGGTCCGGCGAGGGCGGCCGTCTTTCCTCGGTGCACGCTTGTGCGGGAGCAGCAGATCGAGCGCTCGGCCCAGCGTCTCGGCGAGGAGACCGTCGGGAACGCTCACCGGTGTGCCCACCGCGGCGGCCAGCAGGTGGGCCAGGGCCGATCCGAGGGCCGCCTCCCAGCGGGGATCCCACCACCCGCCCTGCTCGACGGGCGGGACGGCCTCGTACTCCCGGCCCAGCGCCGCCCAGTCCGCCGGGAGAGCGGGTGCGTCGGCGGTGAGGGGGTGAACGGCGTCCGGGTCGAGCCACACCGCCTGCCAGAGCGTGCAGTCGTCGACGCGTGTCGCGACGGGCCGTCCGCACCGGGCGCAGGCCAGGTTGGGGCCGCTGCTCCCGTCCAGCCCCAGGCAGTAGCCCTCGCATCGCCCGGGGATGAGAACGGTGCCGCGCACATCACCGGGCGCGACGACGATCGCGCCGGGCGACCCGAAGGACAGCGCGGGTACGGGCGCGAACACGCCCCGGGCCGAGGACTCTTGCGCCGCGACCTCGCTCCACTGCCGCCAGGGCGGTCCGAAGGGTTCGGGTTCGACGGCGTAGGTGCCCGATTCCATCAGGGCGGGGAGCAGCTCATGGCTGTAGGTCTGACGGGCGTGGTCGGGAAGCGCCACCCGCGACACGGGCACGGTCAGCTCGGCGCCGCATCGCGTACACCCGAACACGGGCAATTGGCCTCCCCCTTGCTCTCCCCCTGGTCAGGGGGAGTATCGCGGCGCGGCCACAGGTCGCCAACCCAATTTCTGTTATCGGCGCCCGCCGCCCCCGTCTCCGGTGATGTGCGCAGCCTCACCACCCACACCACAGCAGCGGCCGTCGGCGTCCTCGCGGCGGTCGTGCCCCTCGTCACCGCTCCCCCGGCGGCGGCCGACGGTCCCCGGGATGTCACGGGCGCCGTGCTCGCCGGGCGGGATGTGACGCTCGCCGGGGACACGGTCGTCGCCGTGCCGCCCGGGACGACGACGTACGACGGCGTGTTCCGGGGTGAGGGGACGCTGACCGTGCGGGGCAGCGGGACACTGGTCCTCACCAGGGACAGTGACGTCACGCTGCCCCGGTCCCGGCAGCGGCAGACCGTGCGGACGCTCGGCGGGAACCACCCGTATGTGACCGTGGCCCGACCCGACCCGCCCGCGATCACCGTGGAGCGCGGGGCGACCCTCCAGTACGGCGACGGGGGCACGACCGGGCTCATCGGCCACTTCCCTTACGGCACACCGGCGTTCCGGCTCAACCAGGACAACATCCGGGTCGACGGCACCCTGCGGCTCGCCCTGAGGAGCGCCTACAACCTGGGCACCATCAGCGGCTCCGGGCTGATCAGCCAGCCGCGTTTCCTCTGGGGCACCTGGGACCTGTCGGGGGCCCACTCCTTCTCCGGGGTGATCGACAACGGCACACAGGTGAACGCCGGGCGACCGGAGTACGCGACCTCGCTGCCGCGCCTGCGCAAGCTCCTCAACCAGGGCACCTTCACCGTGGACACCCCGCTGGGGCAGACCGTCACGATGGGCATGGACTTCTACCAGCGCGAGTACGGCAGCGACATCAACGTCCAGTCGCGGCCGGGCGGCAAGGTCGTCCTGACCGGGCAGTACAGCTGGTCGGACCGGGGCGGCGACACCGACCCCTCGCTCAGCGACCCCGCCCTGAACTGGACGCCCGCCCGAAAGAACGTGAACAAGCGCGGCACCAACATCAAGGGCGCGAACGTCCGGTGGGGCGACGGCACCACGAACAGGATCTTCATGCCGGGCACGGCGGAGACCGTGTACATCAACCTCCTCGCGGCCCGGGAGCGTTCGAGGCTCACCTTCGACTACAACGGCCCGGTGACGCTCGGCGCCCCCATCGGCGGCGGCCGGTTCCACGACTCGCTCTCCGCCCCCGGAGCCGGTGACATCGTCATCGCCGGAACTCCCGGCAACGACGTGACCTTCGCGGCCGTCCAGCACTACGACGGCTCCACCACGGTCGAGAAGGGCGCGGTCCTGCGCCTCGGCAGCGGGAAGCGCGGCGGCGACGGCGGTCTGTACACGCGAGGCGCCCGCTCCGAGGTCGTCAACAACGGCTCCCTCGTCCTGCGCAACACGGACCAGCCCCTCACCCTGTCCCGCGTCGGCGGCAGCGGCTCGCTCACCCAGTCGGGCGCGGCCACAACGACCCTCACGGGCGGCGCGGTGACGTACACCGGGCCGACCACGGTCTCCCGGGGCACACTGGCCCTGCGCGAAGGCGCCACACTCGCCCGGAGCAAGGCGATCCGGCTCACCTCGGCCGGAGCCCGCCTGGACACGGGCCGGGCGGGCCTGCACGTCTCGACCACCCTGAGCGGCAAGGGCACAGTGCAAGGGGCGGTCACCAACGAGGGAACCGTCACGACCGGCCTCACCGTCGACGGCCCCTACACGCAGGGCGCGAAAGGCTCCCTGCTCCTGCGGGAGAAGCCACTGAAGGTGACGGGCGCGGTACGGCTGTCCGGAGACCTCGATGTGCCGGCGGCCGGGAAGCGGACCGCTCGGGTGATCCCCGTGCTCGACAACCAGGGCCGCTCCAAGCCCTCGGGAACCTTCACCGGCCTGAAGGAGGGCGCCCGGCTGAAGCTGGCCGGCACCACCTACCGCATCAGCTACCGCGCCGGTGACGGCAACGACATCGCCCTGACAGCGGCCACCGCCACCCCGGTCCCGTCCCCCACCGCGCCGGACTCGCCCGCCTCCGACACGGTGACGCCCCGCAGCGCCGGCGCCTCGGAGAACATCGGCTTCGGCTGGTGGCCCTACGCGCTCGGCCTGGCCCTCGTCGTCAGCCTCGCCGTACCGATGGCGACGCGGCGCGGGCGGGGGCGGGGGCGGCGGGGCGGCGGACGTCATGCGGGCCGGGCTCGCCGGTGAGGCTCACACCTCGGACTCGCCCCACGACGTGACCACCGCTTCGTCGCCGACCGACACCTTGCCGGGCCGCAGGACCGCGTACTTCGTGCCGAAGGCGATGCCGCCCTGGGAGGCGCGCCGGTAGCCGGCGAGGGTGCGCAGGGGTTCCGGGCCCGCCCTGGTTCCGGAGTGCTGGTCGACCAGGGTGACCGCGCAGCGGATGGCGAGCTTCGCATAGCCCAGTTCGGTGTCGCCGACGCGGATGCGGTGGGCGCGGTCCTCGGTGTGGGGGTCGTCCCAGCCGTCGATGACGAGGTTGGGGCGGAAGCGGTCCATGGGCAGCGGGCGTTCTCCGCGCTCGGCCAGTCTCCGGTTGAGCAGGTCGAGGGTGGAGCGGGAGAGGACGTGCAAGGCGCAGCTGTCGGCATAGCCGGAGGTGCCCGGTGTCATGCCGTCGGTCACCCGGTCGTGCTCCGGCGGTACGCGCACGAGCCGGCTCCGGGCGCCGAGCACGTCCGAGAGCCAGGCGGCCGCCTCATCGCCCTGGTCGATGCCCTGGAAGGTGTCACCGAACAGGTCGACCTTCTGCCGGGTGCCGGAGGCGTCCACGCTCAGGTGCAGGGCCCGAAGTCCTGGTGCCCGGAGCGTGAGGTGAGCGCCGTCGGCGGTGACAGCGGGCCGGATGAGGGCGAGGCGGGGGTCTCGGCGCTGCGTCCGGTACACGCCCTCCTCGCTGACCACCATGAAGCTGCGGTCGTCTGCCAGTCCGGCGGGCGTCAGCAGCGCCTCCCGGACCGATGTCCCGGCGCACCCCTTGAGGGGGTAGTACGTCAACTCGACCACGCGTGCCATGCTTCCCCCCCCTTCCGTCTGCCGTCAGCGTCCGCTGGGCGGCTCGGGAAAGCCGACTCGGGGAGCCAGCAGCCGGGCCTCGGCCGCCCAGTCGGCGAGGAAGGCGAGGGTCAGGCCGCGTTCGCGGTAGCGGAGTGCGGCGGGGACGGTGCCCGCGCCGCCGTAGTCCGTCTGCTCGTCGTCGGCCCGGGCCAGCATCAGCGCGGTGAGCCAGTCGTACTTCACGGCGGAGGCGCACACGCCGAGCCGTACGAGTCGTTCGTCGCCGTGCCAGCCGCTCTCGCGCAGGCCGTGCACATAGGCGTCGTAGGCCGCCTTGGCCAGGCCGGGGAGGTCGGCGGCGGGGACGAAGAGGTCGAAGACGGAGTCGGGGAGGTAGTTGCCGAGGTCCTCGCCGAGCGCTCCTTCGCCGGCGAACGCCCAGTCGAACAGGACGCTGTCGGGGCCGTCGGAGCGGACGTTGGCCGGCCACTGGTCGAGGTGGGAGAAGGTGCGGGGCAGGGACTCCATGACCGTGAGGAACCACTCGCGGTCCTGGTGGAGGCGGACCATGTCGGCGCGTAGGCCCGCCGGGAAGTGCTCCCGGACCAGGGGGTGCCGCCAGGCCTCGTCGTCGTCGAGGAGGTCGTGGTTCGCCGTCCTCCCTGAGACGTAGTCGCGCAGGAAGGACCGGGACAGCCACGGCTGGTCCTCCCCCGCTCCCGTCGCGCCCTGCGCGGCGCCGAGCCGGTGGGCGTGCTCGATGTGCCGGGCGAGCGGCCAGGTCGTCGCCGCTTCACCCGGTACGTCCTCCAGCCACAGCGCCACATCGCCGTCGGGGCGGTCGACGCAGGCCAGCAGCCGGGGCGCGCGGATGCCGTGCCGCTGCCAGACCTGGGCGAGCCCGGAGCGGTAGACGTAGGCCTCGCGGCGCCAGAAGTTCCAGTGCCGGGGGTCGTTGGAGGCGGACCAGGCGACGCTGGTCTCCTTCGTGCGCGTCAGCACCTTCACGACGGCCGAGCGGTCGCCTCCGGTGACCCTCCACACCCCGGCCGTGACGCCGTTGTACGGGTTGTGCGGGAGCGGTTCGAACACCGCCTTCCCGGCCGGGACTCCCAGGACCTCACGTACTTCGGCATCAGCGACAGCGACCTCGGGCATCCCCCGATGCTATGCCGACGCCTCCGCCGTGTCCTTGCGTCCGCGCAGCCACACGTACACCGGAATCCCGGCGAACAGGAACAGCACACCCTGGTAGACGGCCGCGTACCCGGCGCCCGCGATCAGCCAGAAGGAGAAGCCGAAGGAGAGGGCCGCCACGATCAGGTCGCGGGTGAGACCCGCGGGGCGGACGCGCTCGCGCGAGCCCCGGGCCAGCCAGTAGAGCTGGGCCGCCGCCGAGAGCAGATACGGCACACAGCCGGTGAACGTGGTGATCAGGACGAGGACGCGGAAGGTGGTGTCCGGGCCGGCCGTGTAGTTGAGGCCGATGAGGAGCGTGCCGAGGACCGCGCAGGCCCACACGCCGAAGCCGGGGACACCGCCCTTGCCGAGCTTCGCGAACGGCGCGGGGAAGAGACCGTCGCGGGCGGCGGCGTACGGCATCTGCGCGGCCATGAGGATCCAGCCGTTGAGGCAGCCGGTGATCGAGGCGACGGCGACCAGGGCGATGGCGGTGCCGCCCCAGGAGCTGCCGGTGATGGCGTTGACGGCGTCGGCGAAGGGGGCGCCGGAGTCGACGAGCCGGTCGTGCGGGACGAGGCCGAAGACGGCGATCGTGCCGAGGATGTAGACCAGGGCCGAGGCCAGGGTGCCGAGGACGCTCGCCCGGCCGACCGTGCGCTCCGGGTCGCGGACCTCGCCCGCGCTGACGGCGGCCGACTCCACCCCGAGGAAGCTGTACAGCAGCAGCGCGGCGGAGGCGGCCAGCGCCCCCGAGACGCTCTGGCCGGAGGCGTTGAACGGGCCGAAGTTGTCCGTGTCGACGAAGAACAGCCCGATCGTGGCGAGCAGCAGGAGCGGTACGAACTTCAGGATCGTCGAGACGACCTGCACCGTGCCGACCCAGCGCGTGCCCGCGAAGTTGGCGGCGGCGGGCAGCCAGAGGGCGGCCAGGGCGACGACGGCCTGCAGGGCGTGGTTGCCGTGCAGGGGTATCAGGACGTCGACGTAGCCGACGACCGCGACGGCCAGGGCGGCGATGCTGACCCAGCACATCGTCCAGTACGACCAGGCCGACAGGAACCCGGCGAACTCGCCGAACGCGTCGCGCGGGTAGACGTAGAGACCGCCGGTGACCGGGCTGCGCCGGGCCAGCTTGCCGAAGAGCAGCGCGAGCGCCACGGCCCCCACCGAGAGCACGACGAAGGCGAGCAGGCTGATCGTGCCATAGGGGGCGACGGTGGCGGGCAGGGCGAAGATGCCGCCGCCGATGATGTTGCCCATGACGAGTGCCGTGGCGGCCGCGAGGCCGAAGGTGCGGCGGGGAGCGGGGGCCGCCGGGGTGGCCGGTTCGGCGGGCTCGGCGGCCTCGGTGGGGCTGGGGACGGTCATGAGCGTTCCTGACAAGCGGAGGGGGAGGGTCCTGATCGTAACCGCCATCCCACATGGTGGTCGACCTGTTCATGTGCTGGACACAATCGGCTGGGTTCCGCCGCCGGATCTCGATTACCGTCGTGCCTATGACGAGCACCATCACCCTCGCCGAAGCCCTCGCCGCCGGGACGGTCGTCCTCGACGGCGGCATGTCCAATCAGCTCGAATCCGCCGGGCACGACCTGAGCGACGAGCTGTGGTCGGCGCGGCTGCTCGCCGAACAGCCGGAGGCGATCACCGAGGCGCACCTGGCCTACTTCCGGGCGGGCGCGGACGTGGCGATCACCTCCAGCTACCAGGCCACCTTCGAGGGCTTCGCCAAGCGCGGGATCGGCCACGACCGGGCGGCCGAACTCATGGCGCTCAGCGTGGAGTCGGCGCGGGAGGCGGCTCGCCGGGCGCGCGTCTCGCGGCCCCTGTGGGTGGCGGCCTCGGCGGGGCCCTACGGCGCGATGCTCGCGGACGGCTCGGAGTACCGGGGCCGCTACGGGCTCACGATCGACGAACTGGAGCGTTTCCACCGCCCGCGTCTGGAGGTGCTGGCGGCGGCCCGCCCGGACGTCCTCGCCTTGGAGACGGTCCCCGACGCCGACGAGGCCGCGGCGCTGCTGCGGGCGGTGCGCGGGCTCGGGGTGCCGGCCTGGCTGACGTACTCCGTCGCCGGTGGCCGCACGCATGCCGGGCAGTCGCTGGAGGAGGCCTTCGCCCTGGCCGCCGACGCGGACGAGGTCATCGCCGTCGGTGTGAACTGCTGCGCGCCCGAGGACGTGGACGCCGCCGCCTCGACCGCGGCCCGGGTCACCGGCAAGCCGGTGGTCGTCTACCCCAACAGCGGCGAGACCTGGGACGCCGGGGCCCGCGCCTGGACCGGACGATCCCGGTTCACCGCGGACCAGGTGACGGGCTGGCAGCAGGCGGGTGCCCGGCTGATCGGCGGGTGCTGCCGGGTGGGGCCGGAGGCGATCTCGGGGATCGCGGGGACGCTGGGCGCGGCGTAGCCGGGAAGCCCGGCACCAGTGCGCGCACACCCCTCCTCCCCTCCCCCGGCCACTGCTAGCCTCCGTCCATGGGAACCGGTTGCCATGGCGTTGCCGCAGCTCCCGAGGGGGCGGGTGCGGGCCGGTGCCCGGGAGAGACGAGGCAGGCATGACGAGGAAGAGCGGGGACGCGAGCCGCAGCACCATCCGGGACGTGGCGCTGCGCGCGGGCGTCTCGGCGTCGACGGTGTCCCGGGTGCTCGGCGGTGTGTATCCGGTGAGCGCGGCGACCCGCGGGAGCGTGCTGCGGGCGGTCCGTGACCTGGACTATGTGGCCGACGCGCGGGCGAAGGCGATCGCCGGTGTCGGCACGCCCACCCTCGCCTTCGTGCTGGAGGACATCACCGGCCCGTCGTTCGCGCACATGGCCCACGGCGTGGAGCGCGAGGCGACCCGGCTCGGCCATCTCTGCCTGGTGTGCAGCACGGAGGGCGATGTCCGGCACGAGTTGGAGTTCGTCGAGATGATGCGCGCCCAGCGGGCCGCCGCGGTGATCCTGGTCGGCGGCAGCGCCGACACCCCCGAGTACCGCGAACGCACCCACCGCATGGCGGACTCCCTGGCCTCGGCCGGTTCGCGCCTGGTGCTGTGCGGCCGGCCGCCGCTGGACCCCGGGGCCCCGGTGACGGTCATCGAGTACGACAACGAGGGCGGCGCCTACACCCTGGTCGCCCATGTGCTCGCGCAGGGGCATCGCCGGGTGCTGTTCCTCGGTGGCCGGGCGGACCACACCACGGCCCTGGGCCGTGAACGCGGCTACCTCGCCGCGCACCGGGCCCGGGGCCTCACCCCCGACGAGTCCCTCGTCCTGCACGGCGACTTCACACGCGACGCGGGCCACCGCCTGATGCGGCAGGCGCTCCAGGACGACCTCGACTTCACGGCCGTCGTGGCCGCCACGGACATGGTCGCGGCGGGCGCCCTCACCGCCCTGCACGAGGCCGGTCTGTCCGTCCCGGGCGATGTCTCCCTCGCCGGCTACGACGACATCCCCTTCGCCCGCGATCTGCATCCCGCCCTGACGACGGTCCACGTCCCCTACGAGGAACTGGGCCGTCTCGCCGTCCGCACGGCCCTCGAACACACCCCGGGCGGCGCGGACGAGCACCTGCTGCTGGGCACGCACGTGGTGGTGCGGGACTCGGTGGGACCGCCCCCGGCCCGGTGACTCCCCCGGGAGGCGCGGGGCCGGGTCAGCCGTGTACGTCGGTGCAGCGGTTGTCGTAGAAGCCGGGTGTGCAGAAGATGCCCGCCACGGAGTCTCCGATGGTGAGGCTGACCGCGCCGTAGGGGATGCGGGCGATGGTGGCCGCGTCGCCCGGAGTGTGGCCCAGTTCGCGGGTGTTGGAGCTGAGCACCTTGCCGCGCAGGGCTCCCCGGGGACCTTCCTTCACGGTGCCGGTGACGACGCCGCCCCAGGTGGCGGTGGCCGGGTCATCGCAGGGCGGGGCGTCGGTGGTGCAGTCGCTCATGAGCCGGTGGCGGTAGGTGAACTCGCCCTGAGCGGTGACCTTCAGCGAGCCCTGGGCCCAGGTCCAGGTGCCGGTGAGAGCCTTCAGTCCCTCGCCCTTCGTGGGGATCGGCTTCGGGGCGCGGCCCTCGGGGGTGCCGATCCAGACCCGGGTGCGGGCGGGCGGGTGGCCGTCCGGTTCCGGGTCGGTGCCGAAGGCGAGGAGGGTGCCCCCGTACTCGGCGGCGGCGTCCAGCCGCACCGACTGCCGGAAGCCGTCCTTGCCGCCCGTCGACTTGGTCCAGCTCCGGCCGTCCGCCGAGGACCACAGGGCGCCGGTGCTGCTGGTGGCCGTCTCGGCGGAACCGAGGGCCAGGAATCCGCCGCGCACCGCGACGACATGGCCGACCGTGCGGCCCTCGCCCCGGGCCCCGCCCGACGCGCCGGCCGTGCCCGCGCGCAGGGCCAGGGGCCGGGGCGGATCGGCCTGTCTGCGCCAGGTCGCGCCGTCGGAGCTGTGCAGGGTGACGGCCGAAGTGCCCCAGGGGTCGGTGCACTTCGCCCACACCGTGAACCCGTCCTCGTCGGCGAGGGCGGCGACCTCGGGGGCCCGGTCGGGCCACTGGGGGCAGCCGACGTCGTGCGGAGCGGCGAAGGAGCCCTGGTCCGCGGCGGTCCAGACCCGCAGACTGCGGCCCCTCTTCTGCTCGGTGTTCGGTTCGAACGGCCCGCCGTCGTGTCCGACCACGACGGTGCCGTGCGGCCCCCGGGCCGCCGCCAGCACGATGTCGGAGGAGTCCGCCTTCGGCAGGTGTTCCGCCTTTTCCCACCGGCCTTTTCCGCGGTAGCGGATGGCCGCGGGGAAAGTCTCCCCGTCCCGGAAGAGGGACCCGGCGGCGATGACCTCGCCCTCGTGCTCGGCCAGGACGCTCGCCGACATCTGCTGCTCCGAGGGCCGGGACCGGCGCCATGCGATTCCGTCCGTGGAGCGGTATATCTGCGCGTTGCCGCTCTGCGGGCGGGCCGCGAGAAGGAATCCGTCCTTCGCCCCGACGAGTGCGGGTTCCGACATCCCGAAGAAGTCGGGCGGCAGGTCGGTGAGGGGAATCTGGCGCCATTGCGCGCCGGCCGTGTCGGGGCCGGACCGGTCGTCGTCGCGTCCTCCCTGACAGGACGAGAGCAGGAGCACGGCGCTGAGCAGGCACAGAAGCTGCCGGGGACGCCGGGTCGGGGGCGTGGTGGCCACTGCTCTCCTTCGGTCGGGTGCCGTGCCGGGAAAGGAAGGATGACAGAGCTTCGGAGTTCTTGTGACATCTCCGCACACACGAGAGGGAGTTCGATTTTCCTCGCACATGATGGCGAATCAACTCGCCCGTGAAACTCCTGTTTCTTGTGCTTCTGATGATGCGTTTGTGATCTCGCTTGTGCGTCCGGTAATCCGACTCCTCTGCGAATTAGGGATTTCTGGCTGCTTTCCGCCCTTGTTTGCTGCCAAGATGACCTCCCACAAATCGTGCAGTCATGAAAGGCAGTCGTGGCCGAAGACCCCATGCTCCCCTCCGCGGTCCGCGCACTGCTGCACCGCCTGCCGCCCGGGACCGACACCTGGGATCTCATCGACCCCCTCACCGGCAAGGGCCAGCCGCTGTGGGGCTTCCTCACCGACTGCGTCGCGAGGGACGACAAGGCGACGCTCCGTCAAGTCCTGACCGACCGGACGCCGTTGCACGACGTCCTCGACGAGGCCCCCGCCTACACCCGAATAGAAGAACCCGCGGACGCTCCCCTCGTCGTGGGCGAACCGGCCGCCGCGCGCGCGTTACGGGCCTACGCCGCCCTCGGGCTCGTCCTCGTCGGGGACGCCGACGACGCCGGGCACCATCTGCGCATCGGCACGTCCTGGCTGGCGCGCAGCGCCGCCGCCGCGCGGGCGAACGGCCCGGAGACGGCGGAGTGGACCGCGCCGGACGACTCGCGACACGGCGAGCGACTGGCCTCGCTGCTCGCCTCGGACAGCGTGGACGACTCGGTCCGGACGCATCTCGCCCTCGTACTGCTCGCTCTCGACGGGGCGCTGCCCAAGCCGCTGCGCGGGCCGGGCCTGACGGTGCTCGCCGAACGGGGCAGTATCGGAGCGCGTTTCGATCTCCGGCTGGACCTGGTCCGCGGGCTGCCCTCCGGGCTGCTGCCGGATCCGCGTGTCATGTCGGGGTTCCTCGGCGATGAGGGATTCCGCAGTGCGCTGGAGGACGCCTGGCGGATCGCCCGCCCGGCGAAACCGAAAGGCGCCGTGCTGTGGTCGCTGCGGGGCGGGGACGGCCCCGTGGACCACGTCGGCGACTCCTCCTTCGGCGCGGCCTTCGCCGTCCTGCTGTCGGAACTCGGCAGGACCCGGGGCAACCCGCTCGGGCCGCTGCGGCTGAGCAGGGTCAATCCCCGTACGTCCGTGGTCGGGGCGATGTCCGCCGAGAACACCCGCGTCATCCAGTCCGTGACCGGGTACCGGGCCAAGCTCAGCGTGGTGGAGGACGGCGAACGCGTCGTCGTACCGGAACGGGACGAGCGGCAGGTCCGTGACCTCGGCGGCGGGGCGAGTGTCGTCGGCGCGGCCACCGTCGAGGAGGCCGCCAAGGCCGCCCGGCGGCTGGACGTGCGCGCGGCCTCACGGCTGGTGGCCGGGGTGCTGGCGACCGGCCTCGTCGCCTCCCTCGTGGCGTGGGGCTTCGCCAGCGGCGAGAGCGAGCGGAACAACCGCCGGGCGGTGGCGGCCGGACTCGCCGCGAAGGCGGTCGGCATGCGCGGCAGCGAACCGCGCACGGCAGGTCTGCTGGCCCTCGCCGGGTACCGGATCGACCCCGGGAACAAGGACGCCGAGAACGCGATCCAGGAGGTCCTGGAGACCAACCGCAACACCGTGCGCAGCTGGAAGGCCGACCGGACCGTCAGCGTCCTGGCCGTCGACGACGCCGGGCACCGGGCGTACACCTCGGGCATCGCCGACACGATCCAGGTGTGGGACACCGGGTCGGGGCGGAAGCTGGCCGAGGTGAAGGGGCGGGCGTCCGGTCTCGTCCGGGGCGTGGAATCGGGCATCCTCGCGGCCCATGACGGCAGGGACGTGAGGCTGTTCGATGCCTCCGGCGACAAGCCCGAGGAGCTGGGGACGGTGAAGGCGCCGTCCTGTACCGGTGCCTACAGCGAGATCGTGGGGATGGGCTTCACCGACAACGGGTCAGGGCTCACCACCGTCTGGGACGACGGCGCCGTCAGCGAGATCGAACCCGCCAGCCGCACGGTGACCGGCTGTACGCGGCTCAGGGATGTCGCGGGAAAGACGCTGCTCGGACGGCTGCCGACGACGAACCGGCTGGCGATGAGCGCGGATGTCGTGCCCTCCTATGCCGGCCCCGGCGGCGGCGCGGACCAAGTGGTCCTGCTGCTCACCACGAACGAGGTGGTGTCGGTGAACCTCCGCACGAAGAAGGCGGCCACAGTCCTGCCCGCCGAGGACGTCCCCGGCGGCGCCTCACTGGTCCAGGCGTCGCAGGACGTGGTGACGGTGGCCACCAGTGGCGGAGTCCTGGCCTGGGACCGCGCCCGCAAGCGCAGCACCTATCCCCTGGGCGGGCTGTCCACCCGGCCCACGGCGATGGAGCTGGAAGCCAACGACGTCGTGATCGCCGGGCCGGGCGGCACGGCCGTGATTCCCGTGCAGTCCTCCCCCGACGGCGCCTCCGCGCCGCTGTCCGTGCCGAGCGGCGGGCGCACCGTCGCCGCGGTACGGGCCGGTGACGGCACGGTCGTGACGGCGGGAGAGGGCCGTGTCACCGTGCTCGGCAACACCCCGGTGCACCGCGCCCTGCCCCCCGCGCAGCCGTCCACGGGCTCTGTCTTCGGCCCCGGAAACATCCTGCTGCTCACCGACTTCAGGACGAACGCCTCCTACGGTGCCTACTCGATCGACCTCGACTCCGTGCCCGAGACGATCAGCGCCGTGGGAGCCTCCTACGAGCACGTCACCGATTACCCCGCCTCGGGCTCGTACATCAACGCCCTCGCGCTGTCCGACAAGTTCGTGGCCGCCGTCGGCCAGAGCCGGGGCATCGGGACGGTGACCTTGTGGAAGCGGGACGGCACCTATCTCCGGCAACTCGACATGTCCCCCGAGGAGGACAAAAAGCGCACAGAGCTTCCCGAACGCATCGTCTCCCAGGTCGACTTCGTACCGCATCACGGCCTGCTGGTGGCTCGGCACGTCAGCGGAGACGTGGGGGTCTGGCAGACCGGGACCTGGCGGCGCCTGGGCACGATCGACCTGGCGGCAGGGACCTCGGACATGGCGATCCACGGCAGGACCGGTGTCTTCACCGAGGGCGAGGGGGACGAGGCCCGGCTCGTCATGGTGGACCTCGTCACCCGCCGGAAGCTGCGCTCGGTCGCCGCCCCCGGCGTCGTGCGGGTGACGTACTCACGGGACGGCTCGCGGCTCGTCACCCTCGACATGACCAGCGGCACCGTACGGCTGCTGGACGGCAGGAAACTGACCGCGCTGGGCGACCCCCTGCGCATGCCCGAGGGTGAACTCGCCGTCGACAGCGCGATCTCGCCGGACGGCCGGCTGGTGGCGACGGCGATGGGAGACCGCGTCCTCGTCCACAACCTCGACTCCGGGCAGCAGTCGATGCCGCCGCTGCGCGACGTCAACGGCACCGACGTGGTGCAGGTGAAATGGTCACCGGACGGTACCTATCTCGCCGGGGCCTCCCTGCCTCCGCAGCGCGAGCACAAGCAGCCGGGCGCCGTCAACATCTGGAAGATGACCGAGGGTTCCCTCGAGAAGCGCCTGTGCGACTGGACCGACGGCGGTCTGTCGCGCGACGAGTGGGAGAAGCACGTGGACGAGTCCGTGTCGTACATCGAGCTGTGCGAGGACGTGAAGGAGTGAAGCGGCTCGGCGCGGGGGTGAGACGGGCGGCGGCCCTGGTGGCGGCGGCCGCGCTGCTGGGCGCGGGCTGTGACGTGCCGGGCGGCGGGGACGACGCGTCGGACGACGGGAACGGGCCGAACGCCGCGCACGGTGCGCCGGTGCTCGCCTTCGTCCGGCCGGTGGCCCGGGAGATCGTCCTGGCGGACGCGGCCGGCCGGACCTGGCGCGGCGCGAAACTGACCGCCGGGGCGGACGATGTCCGCTGGTCCCCCGACGGCTCCGCCCTGGCCTGGATCGACGACGAGAACGACAGCCCCGACGGACGGCGCCTGCACCGCCTCGACATCGCCTCGGGGCGCGAACGGACAACACCCTGCGCCTGCCGGGGAGTCGGCTTCCTCGGTGACGCCGCGGCCACGGTGAACACCAGCGGCGAGGCGCTGCTGCTGTACACCGCCGACGGGCGGGTCCGGCGCGCACAGCTCAGCACCCCGGTGTCGGCCTACGCCCGGGTCGCCGCCGGCGGCCGGGACGCCGTGACGATCGCCGACCTGCTGCCCGAGGAGAAGGCGGGCCGCGGCCAGTTCCAGATGCTCGCGGTCGACCGGTCCGGAACGGTCCGCCCGTTCCGGCCGGCCGGGACGCCCACGGCGTTCAGCGAGGGCGTGCAGTCCCCCGACGGGCGGCGCATCGGCTGGTCCTCGCACGACTCCGGCGGAGCCTGCTGGAACGTCGGGAGCGTGCGCGTCGCGGCCTACGGGCAGAAGGGCCGCGAGGAGCCCGAGCGTCCCGCCGACGTCGCGATGACCCGCGCCCTGCTGGAGGACCGGCTGCACGTGACCGGTCTCGCCTGGGCGGGCGAGGGCCTCACCGCGACGTTCGGGCCGATGACGGGATGCCAGGCCGTGCCGCCCGAGCGCTTCGTGTCGTACTACCTGCGCGACGGCGCGTGGCGCTACATCGGCTCGGGCATGCTCGCGGTCGGCTACGGCGCGAAGGGCCGTGCCGCGCGGCTCCTGGCGCCCGAGCGGCCCCGGCCCGAGAATCCCGACGAGTTGTATCATCCGCCCCTCGGCGATCTGGAGTTCACGGACGGGGACGGTGAGCGCCGGGTCATCGGTACCCGGGTGTCGTCGTTCGTGTTCACCTCGGCGGAGAGCGCCGGGGCAGCCGTACCCAAGGCGGCACCCCAGCCCGCACGGACCGGTGTGGCGAGGACGACCGACCGCGGGGAGCCGGTCCCGGCCCATCTGCGGGCGCTCGCGCAGCGCATCAGGGACGCGGCCGAGGACGACGACGTGGCGGCGCTGCGGGCGCTGTGCGACCACTGCGACGACGAGACCCGGGCGGCCCTGCGGACCGCCGAGGGCCGCCGCGACCTGGTGCGGCTCCTCAGCAGCCACCCGGGGCTCAAGGAGCACAGCATCGTGTTCCCGGGGCTCGCGGCCCACCGCTGCGTCGACCACCCCGGGCAGGACATCACCTGCACCGCCGCGCAGATCCACGACATCGCGCTGCTGGACATTCCCGAGGCGGACCAGGACACCTACGAGGGCACCGTGTACGAGGCGGATTTCGAGCAGCGGCTGCACCTGCGGACGGGTTCGGGCGGCAAGGCGCTGTGGGTGGGGAGGTGGGCGCCGTGACGTGCGCCGACGAGATCGAGGGCCCGGAGCAGGAAGGCGCGGATTCGGCGGCGGCGGAGGCGGCGGACTGCCTCTGCGGCCGCGGCTGTCCGCCGTACGCACCCGGCCCCGAGGCGGTGGAGTCACGTGCCTCGAACGGGCCGGTGATGGCGGGGGACGTACTGCGCGGGGAGCGCGTCGTCGGCTTCTCCTACGCGCAGCCGCCCGACGGTCGCCTGCCCGAGGCACGGGACGACCGGCTGCTGACCGAGGCCGATCACCAGCCGGACGCGCCTCCGCAACGGCCCGTGCCCACGGTCAGGCCCCCGGGGCCGGGCGACGAACGGCTCCCCCACGACCGGCTGCCGGCGCGGGCCGTGGTGCCCGCCGCCCGGCGCTCCCGGTGTCTGCCGGCGGCGGTGGACGACCTGCTGGCCGACGGCTCCGCGCCCTGGGGGCGGGTCTTCGACCCCATCGCCCGGACCGTACGGGAGGCCGGGCACGAGCTCTGGCTGAGCGGTGGGGCGCCCCGGGAACTGGTGGCGGGCAACGGCCGTGAGGCGGTCCGGGATCTGGATCTGACGGGCACCGCGCCGGCGGGCCGCTTCGCGGAGCTGGCACGCCGGACCCTGGAGGAGGACGGCGAGACCTACGAGCTGCGGGCCCGCGTGAGCCCCGACACCCTGGTCTGCACCGTCTACCGCGACGGCGGGCCCACCCCGCTCATCGAGTACCGGGGCCTCGGGCTCGGCGGCTTCCGCTTCCCGGCCACCGGCACCGACCTCGTCGCCGACAGCCTGCAACGGGACTTCACCGTCAACTGCGTCCTCTACGACTTCGAGCGGCACCTCGTCCTCGACCCGAGCGAGCGCGGCCTGCCGCATCTGTCGGCACCGGGGCGCGCCCTCGTCCCCGTCAGCGCCTCGGGCGACCCGCTGGTGCGGGCCGCTCTGGCGGTGCGGGCGGTGAAGTTCCTCGTACGCTGGCAGACCGACGGTCCGGTGGACACGCGCGAACTGCGCGCGTGGACCGACGAGTTCCCCGAGGACTTGGCCGACCACGTCCGGGAGCGAGGAGACCAGGCATGGGACCGGCTGCTGGCCCTGCACCACGAATGCCTGGGCGGCGTCCCCGCGCAGCGTCAGACGGCGGTGGCGAGCACGCTGGGAGCGGGCGTGGAGCGACTGCTGAAGACGCTGCTGGGGAGCGCCGAATGAACGGCCCCACGATGAACGCTCCCTCGACGGGTGACACCGTTCCCCACCGCCCCCTCTCCGCCTGGGTCGCCCGCCTCGGCGTCGACGAAGGAGCGCACCGCATCACCGGACCGGTGAACGACGGGGCCGAACGGACCGACGCGCGCACGCTCCCCCTGTTCCAGGACCCGGCCTGGCGCAGAACGGGCCTGGTGGCGCGGCGGGACGGCGGCCCCGCCGTCCCGGCCCTGGCGCTCAGCCACCCCGGCCGCGGCATCTCCTATGTGGAGCTGGACGACCACGGCCGCCCCCTGCCCGCGAGCGCGGACGGCACGGACCTGGTCGCCCGTATCGAGGAGCACTGGGAGGCCCCGCCCGCCGAACCGGACGTCCTGCGGGTCCTCGCCGGGGAGAGCCTCGACCTCAGACACGCCCTGCTGTACCGGCTCGCCTCCGAGACCACCGCGCCCCCGGTGCTCTTCCACGCGCTGCCCTGGAGCGACCTGGACACCGTCACGGGCAATGTGCTGGCCGTGCTCGACGGGGCCACGTCCGTCGAGCCGCCCGGGTTCGAACTCCGCCACTGGTTCACTCCCGCGGCGACCCGGCTGGCGGGTCCCCTGGCGGTCCTGGAGCGCGGTATGCGGGAAGGGCGGGGGCCCGCAGCCCTGCGGCATGAAGCCGTCTCCCTGCTGACGGGGCTGCTGTCCGCCCCCGCGGAGAGGATCCCCGGCCACACCGCCCAGCGGCTCGCCCTGCTGGCCGACCGGCTCGGCAGACGCGACCCGCTGCTGCGGCACACGGCCCGGGTGGTCGCCTCCCGGCTCCACCCCGGGCCCCGGACCGGGCGGCCCCCGTCCTTGTCCCTGCGCCTGGAGTCCGTGCTGCCCGCCGCGGCCAGGCGGACCGAGCGTTCCTACGGGACGACCGCCGAGGACGAGTTGTTCGAGGCCGCCGCCGAGCACACCCCCGGGGGCCGGGTGCGGGTGACGCTGACGCTGCCGAAACCCCTGCGCACGGCCGAGGAGAGCTGGATCGACGCCTCGGACGGCATCGTGGCGCCGTTCGTGCTCCGCCCGGCCGAGGCGGCACCCCAGCGGTACTGGGTCGCCCTGCGCAGCCGGGAGAGCGCCCTGCTCGGTGTCATCGAGCTGTTCGCCCCGCAGGACCGGTTCGAACTGGTCGCGGACGAGCCACCCGTGCCCTTCGCGGCGCTGCGCACGGTGCCCGCGATCGAGCTGGTGCCCTCGCTGCACGCGTCCTCGAACGCCACCCTGCGCCTGTGGGAGACGGCGGCGAGCGCCCTGCCGCCCGAGCATCCCGTACCCGTGGCCCTCCGGCTCCGCCTGGAGGACATCGCCCGCCGGTGACCGACTACGAGGAGGCACACAGTGGCAGAGAACCCCGAGCCGGAGGCGCGGGCCCGGCGGGCGGCGATCGCGGACGAGCTGCGCCGGCTCGAGGAGAGCGCGATGTACAGCGCCCAGACGCAGTTCGAGACGGCGAAGCACTGGCGGGGCGTGCATCTGATGATGGGCATCCCCACCAGTCTGCTGGCCGCGGTGGCCGGTACGACCGCGCTGGTGGAGTCGACGGGGCGGATCGCCGCCGGCATCCTCGCGCTGGTGTCGGCCGGGATCAGCGCCGTCATGACCACGGTGAACGCGCCGCTGCGCATGTCCCACGCCACGGGCTGCGCCAACGCCTATCTGGAGGTGCAGACGGCCGCCCGGCAGGCCCGGACCGTGGACCTGCCCGTGCTGCCCGTCGACGAGGCCCGGCTCGTGCTGGCGGAGTTGACGGCCCGCCGGGACGAGCAGAACCGGGCCGCCGATCCCCCGGGCCGACGCGCCTACCGGCGCGCCCAGGCCAATATCGGGCGCGGCGGCCAGACGTACGCGGTGGACCACGACCGTCCGGCGGCGGGACGGTCAGTGCCGACGGAGCGCCCCGGAGCGGCGGAGTCGTCGTACGGCTGAGCGCAGTTCCGTACCGCGCGTGGGTGAACCGTCGACGGGGACCGAGGCGAGCGGGGGTTCCTCGGGCGTGACGGCGTCGCTCGCCCAGAGGGCGAGTTCGCGGTCCCGGGGGCCGTACGCCGTATAGGCCACGCCGTGGTCGGCGTCCGGGGCGCGGTCTCCGAAGACGCGCACCGGATGGGCCTCGTCCCAGCGCTCCCAGCCCGGGTCGCCGTCCGCGGCGAAGCGCGCCCAGGCCGTGTGCATCGCGTCGGCCAGGTCCTGCGGGGCGCCCTCCCCGGCCAGTTTGCGGGCCTCGGGGACCTCCCCGGTGTCGAAGACGAAGCCGAGTTCCAGCGCGTGGCAGGCGCCGAGGTCGGGGAGGTTCGAGGGCCAGGCGAATTCGTAGACGTAGGAGGGTTCCGTCCGGGCGTCGGCCAGGTGGTGCAGGGGGACGCGCAGGAGGTGGTCGGTGACGAGCTGGCCGACGAGGTCCGCCGTGCTCGCCTCGGGGTGCAGGGCGCGGTAGCCGCGCGGGACCTCGCTGCCGCAGTGGCAGCGGGCCATGGCACCGGCCAGGGCGACGGCTCCGAGGCGGTCGACGCGCTCCAGGAGGCCGCCCGGGACCAGCCACAGCCGGTACTCGTCCCGGGTCCAGCCCATCAGCAGCTCGACGCCGGGGGCCGCGCCGCCGTCGATGAGGGCCTGAAGGGGGTCGCGCGGGACGGTGTCGCCGTCGACGACGATGCCGAAGGCGGGGCCGCCGACGACCGGGCTGCTCAGCCTGCCCACCTCGGCCTGGGCGCTCAGCAGCAGGTCGCGGTCGACGGCGGCGAAGGCCTCGGCGGTGGCGGGGATCTTCAGCCGGGTGGCCATCCGGCGGACCATCCGCCGTACCTTGGCCCGCTCGGACGCCTCGGGCGGCCCGCTCTGCAGGATCGCCCGCCGGACGAGCCCCTGGGTCTGCGGGGCGGCGACGAGGGCGCCGATGCTGATCGCCCCGGCGGACTGGCCCGCGAGGGTGATGCGGCCGGGGTCGCCGCCGAAGGCCTCGATGGCCTCGTACACCCAGGTCAGGGCCGCTATCTGGTCGCGCAGGCCGGGGTTCGGGGGCGTGTCCGGGAACAGTCCGTAGCCCTCGACGCCCAGCCGGTAGTTGACCGAGACACAGACCACCCCGTCACGGGCGAAGGCATGGCCGTCGTAGACGGGTACGGCGGAGGAACCCCTGGTCAGGGCGCCGCCGTGCAGCCAGAGAAGGACCGGGAGACGGGCTCCGGGGGACGGGTCGGGGGTCCAGACGTTGAGGTTGAGGCAGTCGTCGCCGGGCACGACCGGGTCGGACAGATAGTGGGCGAAGGCGCCGGAGTACGGGGGTTTCGGCGGGGTGGGGCCGAAGGCGGCGGCGTCCCGGACGCCGTCCCAGGGCGGGAGCGGGACGGGCGGACGGAAGCGGCGGGGGCCGAAGGGGGGCGCCGCGTACGGGATGCCGCGGAAGACCGCCACACCCCGCTCGAACCTGCCGCGTACGGCCCCGTACGGGCTCCTGACCACGGGATCCGTCTGGTCTGCCGTCATCTGCCCACCAGCCCTTCGCCGAGCTCGTGCACCGGTATCACCAGAGCACCACATCGCTCACGGGTATTCCGGTGCACGAGCCGGCTGGACGGCTATTTGGCGTACATCAGGGTGCCGAAGCCGAGCTGGTCGTAGCCGCCGCTGTCGCTGCCGTAGTCACCCCCTCCGCCCTCGGGGGCGACGGAGAAGCACATCTGGGAGATGTACTTGTCGTCGAGGAGCAGGCGCCTGCCGTAGTGGTAGTGGAGCATCGCCCACACGGGTCGGACCTGGCCGCGCGACCCGGCGCCGGGCACGGTCTGCGACTGCGGGGAGCAGTTCTGGCCGCTGCCCCAGTTGTAGGTGGTGAAGGGCACGTCCATGTTCAGGTTGTACTTGGCGACGTACTGGGCGGCCTTCATGAAGCGGCGGCCGTCGTACGAGTAGAGGTCCTCGCCCTGGTTCCAGGCCATCTCGCAGATCGCGCCCATCTGGCCCATGCCCATGACGGTGTGGCCCTGGTCGCGGCCGGACTCCTGCCACTGGCCGAGGTCGTAGCCCTCGACATTGCTGTACAGGAACGGGACGGCGTTCTTGATGGAGCCGTTCCCGGCGCCGTTCTTGAAGTAGGTCACGGCCTGGTCGTACTTGGCGCCGTCGTTGTTGAGGATGCCGATAGCCAGGACGGAGGCCATGTTGCACAGGTCCCAGTTGGCCCAGTAGTTGGTGATGCAGGCGTCGTTGTGGCCGGTCAGGAACTGGTTGTTGAGCGGGTAGAAGACGTTGGCCATCATCTCCTGGAAGGCGCCGAGGTCGAACGCGCTGTAGTCCCGCATGAGTTCGGCCGCGTTGGCGAACTGCCAGCCGTAGAGGCCGGCGGCGAGGAACCGGTCGGCGTTTCCGGTGACGGTCGTCAGGGTCGTCGCCCAGGCGTTGAGGATCCGGGCGGCGCACTGGGCGTTGGCCTCGGTGCCGCCGACCCTCCAGCGCAGCGCGTTCTGGTAGGCGGCGGCGATGTCGTTGTAGAGGAGGCCGTAGTTCTGTCCGGTGCCGCCGCGGATGATCGTGGCGGTGGCGCGGTTGGTCCAGGTGGACTGGGAGTGGGAGTTGGCGACGAGCTTGTTCCAGCCGGACAGCCAGGGGTCGTCGCCCGCGGCGACCCTGACCTTGGCGCGGTTGATGTCGCCTGCGTTGTGGAGCATGCCGGGGTGGGTGAAGGTGCCGGGGGCGGCGTCCGCCGTGGTGGCGGTGGCTCCGGCGCCGAGGGCGAGGGCCGCGGTGAGGCCGCCGGCGGTCTTGAGCAGACCGCGGCGGCTCACCCGGCCGCCCTCGTGGTGCGTGTGGGGGGAAGTGCGGCTCATGTGGGGGCTTCTTTCGTTCGGTGGAGGCCTACAGGGGGGTGATGCTCACCTCGTCGAACTCGGTGGTGCTGCGGGCCAGGGGGTCGCGGGAGCAGACCACGAGGCCCACGTAGTAGGGGGCGTCACCGAAGCCGGGGAGGTCTCCCTCGGCGAGGGGGGTGAAGGTGGCGCCGCCGTCGGTCGAGGCGGATGCGGTGAAGTGCGTCCCGGTGCGCCTCAGCCGCAGCAGGCAGGGGGCGGTGACGGCCGCGTTGCCCGTGAAGGTGGACTTTCCGGCGACGGTCGGGCGCAGCATCAGCTGGGCGCTCGTGCCGCCGGTGACGATCGCCCCGGCCGCCTGGTCGAACGGCGACAGGGACTTGGCCATCAGCAGGCCGACCCGGTCGCCGCCGGCTCCGGAACGGGAGACCAGGCGGACGGTGACCTCGCAGTCACCGCTGACGGGCCGTCGTACGAACTGGCCCGTCATGCCCTGGTTGTTGACGGTGAGGTCGGTCCCGGCGCCCCGCACCACGAAGGTCCCGTCCTCGTGGGCGGTGGAGCCGGGGGTCTGGACGGCGACCACGCCGAGAGTGCCGTAGGCGCGGTCGTCGAGGATGACATCGCCCAGGTCGCCGTGGCTCCAGGGCGCGGGCGGCGGGGTGCCGACCGTGAGCGTGAGGGTGCCGGTGGTGTCTCCGGCGGCGTTGCCCGCGCCGGCGGTGACGGTGAACTCGCCGGTCCGGGTGGGGGTTCCGGAGATCAGGCCGGTGCGCCTGTCCAGATGGAGGCCGTCGGGGAGTCCCTTCGCCGTGAACCGGATCGGCTCGTGCGCGGCGCGCAGGAGGTGCCGGAAGGGGACGCCTTTGTTCGCGAACGCCGTCGTGGGTGAGGTGAGTCGGGGCGCGGACGGGGTCGGCATCGCGGCCTTCGCCGCCTCGGACAGGGGCCCGCGCCCGGAGCTGTTCGTCTTGGCGACGGCGTAGTGGTACGTCGTGCCGGGCCTGCCGGTGGCGTCGGCGTACCGGACGCGGGTGCCGAAGCCGACGGGGCCGATGCCGGTCGCGATCGTCCGGAACGGGCCCTTGGCGGAGGTGGAGCGCAGCACCGTGTAGCGGGCCGAGAGGTCCGGGTCGGTCCAGGCCAACTCGACCGCGTCGGCGCCGGCGACGGCCCGGAGGTCACCCGCGGCGCGGGCCGGGCGCGGCACGGACCAGACCTCACCGCCCGTACGGGAGACGACGCTGACGTTGTCGAAGGCGCCGGTGCCGGTCTCGGCGTAGTCCTCTGCCACTCCCAGGCAGGAGGTGAGGGTGAGTCCGACGTGCACGGTCCTGCCCACCTCCACGTCACTGGAGCCGACTTCGGTCCAGCGGACGCCGTCCGGGGAGATGGCCCCGGTGCAGCGGTCGCCCTTGCGGGTCACCCGGACCCAGTAGGGCATCCGCAGCCGGTAGCCGTCGCCCGCCCCCTCGACGTAGGGGGCCCGGAGCGGGGTCGCCGACTCGGGCAGTTCGCCGAGGGAGGAGATCGGGAAGGCGGCGCCGGTCGTGATCGCCTGTTGCTGGGAGGGCGGCACGGGCGTACTGCCGGTGCCCTTGATCCCGGCTCCCGCCTTGGCCCGTACGCTCCACACTCCGCTCCAGGTGTGCAGCGGCAGGCCCTGGATCAGCATGGCGGCGTGGGCCGCGTCCGCGTCCAGCCCGGCCCGTACGGTGACGCCGATCCTGGAGTACTGGGAGCTGAGCGGCCATACGATCCGCGCGGTGATGGTGCCGTCGCCGCGCAGCGGCAGATGGGCCAGGCGGTGGGCGTCGGCGGTGCCGGAGGCCTCCAGCACGAACCGCTCGCCGTCGAAGACCGCCGCCCCGGGGATTCTGACGTCGCCGATGTCCCGGGTGGACCAGGGGGCGGGCAGGCCGGGCACTGCGGAGGCCCATGCGGAACGGCCGCTCCTGCCCTGGGAGTTGACGGCTGCCACGGTGTAGTAGGAGGTGCGGCCGGGGCGGGCGCGGCGGTCGGTGTACGTCGGCTCGCCGAGACCCGTGGCGATCTTCTCGTACGGCCCGTCGGGGCTGCTCGCCCGCAGGACGGTGTACGACTCGGCCCACGCCGAGGGCAGCCAGGCCACGGTGACGGACCGGTCGCCGCCGACCGCAGTGACCCCGGCCGGGGCCGTCGGTACGGACGGGGCCGGGGCCTTCGTACCGGCGAAGGTGAGGGTGCCCCAGCCGGGCAGGTCGTCATTGCTGCCCTCGACGACGCGGGCGCCGCCCGTGCCTCGGAAGACGGCCGCTTTGGTGTAGGGGGTGTCGAGGCCGCGGACACCGGCGTAGTGCGCGTACGCCATCTCGTAGATGGGGGGCAGGGTGCCGCGTCCGACGGCCGAGACCGACGTCTTGACGTACTTGCCGGTGCGGTCCAGGTCGGGGACGAAGGGGACCTCGCCGCCGAGGTTGTAGCGGGCGGCGTACTCGGTGTTCTTCAGCAGCCGGTTGTCGTCGAAGGCGTACAGGTCGACGCCCTGGTTCCAGGCGACCTGCGCGGCGTCGGCGAGCAGGCCGACGGCGAGCTGCTCATGGCCCTGGTCGCGGCCGGACTCCTGGCCCTGGCCCGCGTCGGTGACGATGCGGTGCGGGACGCTGCCGTTGCCGGCTCCGGCGGCGGCGAAGCGCAGGGCGTCCTCGAAGAGGGTGGGCTCCTCGCAGAACACGCCGATGGCCAGGATCGACTGGACGGAGGTGAGGTCCCAGTTGCCGTTGGCGTAGAGCATGTAGCCGGAGATCGCCGGATACCAGACGCGCAGGAAGGACTCCTCGCAGCGGGCGATGTCCTCCTTCGCCCAGCCGTCGTAGCCGCTGTGGCGCAGCAGTTCGGCCGCGTTGACGAACTTGAAGACCTGGAGGCCCGCGCCGAGCGGCCCGTCGGCGCCGGTGATCGCGGTGAGGGACGCCGACCAGGCGTTGAGGATGTCCCGGGCCTTGTCGGCGTAGGCGCGCTCGCCGGTGAGGCACCACATCAGCGCGGTCTGGTAGGCGGCGGCCGAGTCGGCGACGGCCTGGTTCTGGAAGTTGGTGGGGCCCCGGCCCCAGGAGGTGATCTGGCCGGTGTTCTGCACGGCGTATGTCGCCTTCGAGCGCGCGTGGGCGGCGAAGGCGAGGTAGCCGTCGTAGACGGGCGATTCCTTGGCGGCGACCGCGGCCTTCATCCGGGCCAGGTCGTCGGCGCTGTGCAGGAGTCCGGGGTGGGTGAACGTCCGGGGGGCGGCGGCTGTGGCGGCCCGGGCGGTGCCGGGGGCGAGCAGGCCGCTCGCGCCGGACACCAGCAGCAGGGCGGCGGTACCGCCGAGGAAGCCCCGGCGGCTCGGTGCGATCGGTCTCAGGGGGCTGGTGCTCATGACGCGGCGGCCGCCTCGGCGGTGGTGAGGAACTTGAGGTTCAGCACGTGCTCGTTGGCGTGCATCGGGACGGTGTCGGTGGTGAGGTACCAGGTCGGCTTCTTCATCGAGTCGGCGATGACCGTGCCGTTGACGACGAGGTTCTCGAAGGTGACGTCCTTGATGGCGTGCTTGGCGTCGTAGCCGAGCAGCAGGCAGGTGGCGAGCGGCTTGCCCGTGTAGGAGAGGTCCTTGATGTGGACGTTCTGGATGCCGCGGCCGACCGAGGTGTTGTACTTCGTGTTGTACGCGATCCGCATGTGGATGAGCTGGCCCCAGCGGAAGTCCTCGACGCGGACGTTGTCGACCTTCACGTTCTTGATCAGGTTGCTGTCGCCGGGGTTGAGGGCGATACAGCCCTGGTAGCCCATCTGGGGCTCGCGGTGGTCGCAGATGTCGAGGTTCCTGAAGGTGAGGTTCTTCAGCACCTCGGGGTTGTCGGTGTTGCCGTGCGTGCCGACGTTGATGGGGTGGGCGACGTCCGCCCAGAGGGTGGAGTTGCGGACGGTGATGTTGCTGGTGTCGCCGTAGTACTCCCAGCGGTGGGTGTATATGGCGATGCAGTCGTCGGAGTTGCGCATGAAGACGCCGTCGATGACGACGTTGCTGCTGCAGAAGACGTCGATGCCGTCGCCCCAGCCCTTGGAGCTGAAGGAGCCGAGGCCCTTGATGGTGACGCCGGTGGCCTCGCCGAGCTGGACGGCGTAGCCGTTGGGGTTGAGGACGGTGACGGCGCCGATGGAGATGTTCCGCGAGTTCTCCACCAGGGCGCCGCCCGCCGCCGTCCCGGCGAGGACGCCACGGCCGGCGATCCCCGCGTGCTCGACGTTCCGGAAGACGACGGTCGCCTTGAGGACGGCGCCGCCGTCGAGGTACACGGTCTTGCCGGAGGGGACGTTCAGATAGCCGTCGGCCGTGGTGTGGACGCCGGGGCCGTAGTAAAGGACGTTGGGATCGTCCTGCTTCGGGACCTTCTTCTCCACCGCGCGGGCGAACAGATGCAGGACGTCGAAGATGTCGTCGTTGATCTGCACGACGACATTGCGCGGCCGGTCGAGGGTGAACCGCAGGGTGTCGCCGCCCACTTCGGGCTTGATGCCGTAGGAGTCCGGTCTGACCCGGACCTTGGTGGTGCCGCCCTTGAGATAGGTGACCTCGACCTCGACGGAGCCCTGGAAGTCGAAGTACGCCAGCGACGAGTTGTAGATCTTGCTCGACCCCGTGGTCGGGTTGATCTCGCCGAGCTGGGGGCGCCAGATGTCCAGCGTCTGCCACTCGCCGTCGGGCGCGGTACGGACCCGCACCCTGAAGCTGGTGTTGGTCGGCATGGCGGCCGGACGGAGGTAGGTCACCAGCTTCGGCGCGGCGGCCGACGCGTCGGCGCGGGCGGCCGTGGCCGTGAGATCGGTGAGGCCCGCGGCGAGCACGGTGGCACCGGCCGCCTGGAGGGCGCCGCGGCGGGACAGGGACGGGGTCATGGTGAGCTCCTTGCGGATACGAAGGCGGGAGACGGCCGAGGTCACTTCAGGCCGGTGGTGGACATGCCGGCGACGAAGCCGCGCTGGGCGATCAGGAAGATCAGCAGGATCGGCACGACGTACATCACGGAGGCCGCGGCCTGGAGGTTGGCCACGGGTGTTCCGGCCGAGGTGACGTAGGTGGACATCACGGCGACGGCCAGGGTCGACCTGTCGGTGGAGAGCAGCAGTTGCGGGGCGATGTAGTCGCCCCAGGACCAGGTGAAGGCGATGACGAAGCTCGCGGAGAGCACCGGCCAGGACTGGGGCAGGAAGATCCGCCAGAAGATGGTGCCGTAGCCGCAGCCGTCGACGATCGCGGCCTCCTCCAGCTCGCGGGGCAGCCCGGCGAAGAACTGCCGGAAGAGGAAGACGAGATAGGGGGCGGCGGCCAGTCCCCAGAACACCCACGGCCAGTACGTGTCGACCATGCCGAGCTTGGCGAAGATCAGATACGTCGGCAGCAGGGTGATCATCTGGGGCAGCATCATCGAGCCGATGAGGATGCCGAACAGCGTCTTCTTGCCGGGGGCGTCCAGGCGGGCGAAGCCGAAGCCGACCCAGGCGGAGCTGAGCGTGACGAGCGTGGCGTAGATCAGGGCGATGATCAGGGAGTTGCGGGCGTAGCCGAGGAAGTCGATCAGATTGAAGGCGTCGGCGAAGTTGTGCCACTGGACCTGGGTGGGCAGCCAGTGCACGGGCGAGGCGGCCAGCTCCGCCGGGGTCTTCAGGCCGGACAGGATCAGCCAGCCGAAGGGGCCGATGAACAGGCCGGTGAGGGCGACGAGGACCGTGTAGAGGACGAGACGGTTGACGCGCACCCGCACCCGGGGCGCGGCGTTCGGGGGCAGACTGGTGGCGGTCACTTCTTCGCCTCCGGGTCGACGTTGTAGAACACGACTCCGGACGTGAACTTGAAGATGAGTCCGGTCACGATGAGGATCAGGACGAAGAGCACCCACAGCAGTGCGGAGGCGTAGCCGTAGCGGCCGAGCGCGAAGTACTGCGAGAACACATGCATCATGTAGAGGTAGTTGGACTGCGGCAGCGCGGTGACGCCGGCGGTCGTGCCGTCCGGGGAGAGCAGCAGCGGCATGATGGTCTGCACCGAGGCGATCACGCCGGTGACCGTCTGGAAGAGCAGGACCGGCGACAGCAGCGGCACGGTGATGCTGCGGAAGGTCCGCCAGGCGCTCGCCCCGTCGATACGGGCGGCCTCGTGCAGTTCGCGGGGCACGTCCTGGAGCCCCGCCAGCGAGATGATCATGACGTTCCCGGCGGCCCACAGCACGCTCATCAGCAGCACGTAGCGGGCGTAGGGGTCGGCGAGCCAGCCGAGCGCGTCGAAGCCGAAGAGGGTGATGACGCCGTTGGCGGCACCGGAGTTCTGGTCGAAGAGCGCCTTGAAGGTGAGGCCTACGCCGACCGGGGGCACCACGGCCGGGAGATAGAGCAGGGTGCGGAACAGTCCGCGTGCCTTGATGGGCCGGTTGACCTGGACCGCGAGCCCGAGCCCGGCGATGATCGACAGCGGCACCGAGGTGAGGGCGAACAGGCCCGTGCGACCGAGGGAGTTCCAGGTCTGCGGGTCGGAGAACAGCTCGGTGTAGTTTCCGAGGCCGACATAGCTCCAGTGCGGCGAGATGCCGTCGTAGGTGGTGAAGCTCAGCCACAGCGCGTACGCCATGGGTACGACGGTGAGCAGCAGGAAGCCGATGATCCAGGGCGAGGTGAACAGGTAGAAGGCGCGATGCCTGCGCGCGGTCATGGAGATCCGGGGCCGCTGGGGCGGCGCGGTGCGGCCGGTGCTCTCGACCGGGCCGGTCCGCCCGGTGGCGGGTATCTGGTCGACCGTCATCCCACCTGCTCCTTACCGCGCTTCAGCTGCTCGTTCATGACCGAGTTCAGGCGGCCGGCCAGGGCGTCGACGGACAGGTGGCCGTTCATCGCGGCCGGGGCCTCCTGGTTGAACAGGGCGTAGAGGGAGTCCGCCGTGGCGTAGGGGGTGTAGGCGATCACCGAGAAGTGCTTCAGCTCGGCGTTCTGCACCTTGAGCACCCGCTTCTGGTAGTCCTCCTGGGCCGGCATCAGCGGGCGCAGGGACTTCAGGGTGGGGATGCCCCAGCCGCCGGCGGCGCGGGCCTTGGCGGGTCCCTCGCCGAAGAACCATTCGAAGACCCGCCAGGCGGCGTCCTTGTTCCTCGCCTTCCTCGGCATCCACAGGCCGGTGCCCGCCTGGCAGGGGCTGACCCGCCGGCCGCCCTCGAACACCGGGGCCGGTGCGAGCCGGGCGTGCGGCGCCAGCTTCTTGTCGGAGTTGATCAGGCCGCCGAGCCAGTAGCCGGAGTTGGACATGGCCATGCGGTTCGCCTGGAAGGTGGGCCCGTCCCAGGTGTTGGGGTCGGGCTGGACGATGCTGGGGCCGACCCTGGCCCTGCCGTACTCGATGTACCAGTTCAGCGCCTTGCGGGCCTCGGGGGTGGTGAAGTCGACGCGGGAGAAGTCGTCGGTGAAGAGGCTGCCTCCGGCCGCCACGGTGAGACTCGCCAGCAGATTGGGCGTGAGCACGCCGTTGTAACTGCCGCCGAAGACGGTCGTCTGGCCGTTCTCGCGCCGCGTCAGTCGCCCGGCGGTCTCCAGCCACTCCTCGAAGGTGACCGGCTCGGTCTCCGGCGGGTGCGCCTCGCCGGCTCGGTCGAAGAGCGCGGTGTTGTACCAGTACATCGAATCCTGGGAGAAGTCCTTCGCCATGCCGTAGCGGGGGCCCTTGCCCTGGGTGCGGCCGTCGAAGCGCCACAGGTCGTTGACCGGGTCCAGGTCGTCGGCCTTGAGGACGTCGCTCCCGGCGAAGTACGGGTCCAGGTCCTCCATGACATCCCGCGCCGCGAAGTAGGGCGCGTCCGTGGCGCCGACCCCGCGCACCAGGTCGGGCGGGGCACCGTTGGTCATCATCCCGATGAGCTTGGTGATGTCGTACCGCACCGTGACGATCTTGACGCCGAGGTCCTTCCGGGCCTGCCTGACCAGCTCCGGGGGGAAGTCGTCGGGCTTGGCCATCACCGTGACGGTCTCACCGCCGCCGCCGACGCCACTGGAGACCTGCATCGCGCAGCCGCTCAGCGTCGCCGCGCCGGTCGCGGCGCCCGCTGCCGAGAGGGCGAGGAATCGGCGGCGGCTCAGGGAAGCACCAGCACGAGGGTGCATGAACGCACCACCTCCTTGCGGTTCCGGCGCGCTTGGCAACCGGTTGTTGTGCGTGGGGCAGAGCTTCTTCCGGTCGGCAGGGCGCGTCAAGGGCCTTGACGAATTTTCGAAAAGACTGTGTAACCTCGGCGTCATCAGCGCGAGGGCGGGTCAGACCTGCTTTCGGTCGGCATGATCAAGCCATCGGAGCGTGCGCCCAGCGTCGTGACCAGGGGATGTCCGCGAGGTCGAGCCGGCAACAGATTTGGGAACCGGTTGTCTAACGGGCCGTCTGGGCGTCGAGGCGTCGGCGGCGGTGCGCACAGACCCCGCCGACCCTCACCGAAACCGCAGTAATCGATTTCCACGGCCAGGTCTCACAGCGAGCCGCACAGTCGGCCCACCTCCCCGACCAGATCCCCCCGACCACACCCACCCCACTCCCCCACCCCACCGACCTCACCCTCTCCGGTCGCGCCACGACCTGCTCTCATCAAGGGCGTTGCACCGAACCGGCGTCCCCCGCAGCGATCACCGCCCCGCCGATTGACCGCCGCTTCCCGGCGGATCTACGGTAGAAGGCGCTTTCTGAAACAGTTTCCGTTCTCCGTCCTCTGCTCCAGGAGAGTCATGCCCAGCCCTCAGCTGCCGCGGACCGTGTTCGCGATGGACCCGGTGCACCTCCCGCTGCTCTTCCCTCCGCCGCTGATGGAGCGACTGAGGCGTACGGCCGATATCGACCCCGGGCTGGTGGTGCGGGACTTCGCCGATCCGGCCGCGGCCGGTGTCCTGGCGTCCGCCGAGGTGCTGATCACCGGCTGGGGCTGTCCGCACCTGGACGCCGGTGTCCTCTCGGCGGTGCCGAAGCTCGACACCGTGCTGCACGCGGCCGGCTCCGTGCGCTCCCTGGTGGGCGAGGCCCTGTGGGAACGCGGGGTCACCGTCTCCAGCGCGGTGACGGGCAACGCCCTGCCCGTCGCGGAGTACACGCTCGCGATGATCCTGCTGGTGGGCAAGGACGCCTTCGACCATCGCGAGCACTTCCGCAGCACCCATGCCTATCCGGGCCCCGGCGAGACCGCCGCGACCGGCAACCTCGGCCGCCGTGTCGGGGTCATCGGCGCGTCCCGGGTGGGGCGCCGGCTGCTGGAGCTGCTGCGGCCGTTCGACCTCACCGTCCTGCTGCACGACCCGTATGTGAGCCCGGCCGAGGCCGCCGCGCTCGGGGCCGAGTCGCTGTCGCTGGAGGAGCTGCTCGGACGCAGTGACATCGTCAGCCTGCACGCCCCCGACATCCCCGAGACCCACCACATGCTCGACCGCGACCGGCTCGCCCTGGTGCGGGACGGGGGCGTGCTCATCAACACCGCCCGCGGTGCGCTGGTCGACCACGAGGCACTCACCGGCGAGCTGGTCTCGGGCCGGCTCAGCGCGGTCCTCGACGTCACCGACCCGGAGCCGCTGCCCGCCGGATCCCCGCTGTACCGGCTGCCCAACGTGTTCCTCACCCCGCACATCGCGGGCTCGCTCGGCAACGAACTGGAGCGGCTGGGCCGCATCGTGGTCGAGGAACTGGAGCGCCTGGCGGCGGGGGCGCCGCCGGTGCACCAGGTACGGCACGCGGATCTGGCGCGGGTGGCGTGACGCCGTGACGGGTGGGCGGTACGGACTCACGACGGGCCCGGGTTCACGGCGGCCCGGACTCACGGCATGCCAGGGTCCGGGCACACTGCTCGTGACGAACGGGCGGCCCGGACTCACGACGGGCACGGGCTCACGGCGGCCCGGACTCATGGCGGGCCCCGGCCCGCTGCTCGGGCGGGCGACCAGGCCAGGGAGAAGGGTCTCGACGCCGGCCGGCCAAGCCGCCTCAGTCCGGGGACGGCCTGGTCACTCCCAGGTCCTCACGCATGGCGGTGCGCATCCTGGACAGGTCCTGCCAGCCCTTCCTGATCGCATCCCGCACGCCCTCGATGTCGTCGCCTTCGCGTGTGGTGCCCCGGGTCAGGCGGGCCAGGACGCCGTAGACGGCATTGAGGTCGCTGTCGACCCGCTTCACCTCCGTCAGCACGACGTCCGGCACGATCATCTGGGCCTCGGCGTGCCGGCGACGGTAGTCCACGCGGGCCGCCTCGACCACGGCCAGCGACTCCTGCGGGTCGTACCCGATGCGCAGGACGTGGGAGTGGTCGTTGAGGGTCGCCAGATAGTGGCGGGCGGCGGCGTTGAACTCCGTGTACGCCGCTGTGCGGGCCTCCCGGCCCGACTCCGCGAGCTGGGCGGCGATCTCGGCGCGGCGCGTCCCTTCGAGCCGTTCCCACTCCTCGCGGCGGGACACGTCCCCGCGGCGCTGGGTCAGCCACGCCGACCCCAGCGTGCCGCCCACGCCCACAACTGCCGCCAGCAGGCCCGCCGCAGCCGAGTCCATCACGCCTCCCCCGTGCCGACAGCGCTTCCGTACGGCCACTCAGTGTGCCCGCCCGAGGGACGCCGCCACAGACCCCGTCACGGCTCGGTGACCGGCGGCGTGAGAACGCGTCGCGGCTCGGCACCGCCCGGCGGGCGTCCAGAGCACACGGCACGCCGGGCGGGCGTCGCCCTCAACCTCTGCCCCCAGGCCCTCCGGCCTCGGAGTAACGATGGGATACGGTTTCCGCACCGCGCGCGTACGACCGCCGCGGTCGGCGCGGCCGGGCCCGCCACCGGCCGGACGGCGACAAGCCGGGCCACAACGTGAAGGAGCCGCAAGGGTGAGTCAGCGCAAGGCGACGAATGACGCCGGCCGGGCGACCATCCGCGATGTCGCGGAGCGCGCGGGCGTCTCCGTGGCCAGCGTCTCGCGGGTGCTGTCCGGCAACTATCCGGTGTCGGAGGAGCTGCGCCGCCGGGTGATGAAGGTGGTCCGGGAGCTGGACTACGTCACCAACGCGCACGCCCGCTCCCTCGCCGGCGGCGGCACACCGACGGTGGCGATCCTCATCAACAACATCACCGGCGCCGCGTTCGCGCACGTCGCGAAGGGCGTCGAGGGCGCCGCCACCCTGCGCGGCTGGCTCTCCCTGGTCGGCACGACCGGCGACGACCCTGAGCGCGAGCTGGCCCTGGTGAACATGATGCGGCAGCAGGGCGTGGCGGCCGTGATCCTGCTCGGCGGCGCCTACGACTACGACGAGTACCAGCTGCGCATGGCCCGCTTCGCCCGTTCCCTGGACGCGGCCGGCTCGCATCTGGTCCTGGTGGGCAGGCCCCCGCTGGAGGGCGACGTCCCGGCGACGACCGTCGACTACGACAACGAGGGCGGCGCCTACGCGATGGCCAGCCACCTGCTGTCGGCCGGTCACCGGCGCGTCCTCGTCCTGCCCGGACACGCGGAACTGACCACCGCCCAGGGCAGGTTGAAGGGAGCCCGGCGGGCCTTCGAGGCGTACGGCGTGCCCTTCGAGGCGGGCATGGTCCGGCACGGCCCGTACGACTACGAGCACGGCTACGAGGCGGTTGAGGCGGCCCTGCGCGACACTCCGGACTTCACCGCCGTGCTCGCCGGCACGGACGTGGTCGCCGCGGGCGCCGCTCAGGCCCTGCGCGCGGCGGGCCTGCGGGTGCCCGAGGACGTCTCGATCGTCGGCTACGACGACATCCCCCTCGCCTCCCAGCTCACGCCCCAACTGACCACCGTGCACGTGCCGTACGAGGAGATGGGCCAGGTCGCGCTGCGCGCGGTGGCGGACCGGCGCGAGGGCGGCGCGGGCCGCCGCAAGAGCGCCGACGGCGACCATCTGGTGCTGGGCACGCATGTCGTGGTCCGCAACTCGGTGCGGCCGCCGGCTGCGCGCGCCTGACACGCAAGCGTCGTTACGTAACCGTTTTCCCGAGACTTTACGGCCTCTCACGGGTGCCGTCGGCGTGCCCGCCCCGCTGCGGAGCGGCGACTCCTGCAGCGCCTTGAGCTGCACGTATGTCGGTCCGGGTGCGAGGCCTCGCCGTGCACCCGGTGATAACCCGCCGGACAATCCGCCGTAACAAATTGACGCGCACCTCTTGCTCTGAACGGATCTGTCCGCCTACCGTCCCAGCAACCGCTTACTACAGCTTCTGCTTGGCCGACCCCCCGCAACCGCGAGCCGACGGTTTTCCGGCCGCCGTTCCCGGCCGGCACCACCGAGCCGCCGCCGTCCGCCGTCCTCTCGTTCTGAGAACGTCCTATTCCGAAGGATCACGGTCAGATGAACTTCACCAGCCCCCGGAGAAGGTTCGCCTCCGCCGCTGTCGCGGGCATCGCGCTGACAGGTCTGCTCTCCGCCTGCGGCGGATCCGGCTCGGGCGACGACGCCGCGTCGAAGTCCGGTCCGGTCACCCTCCCCTACTGGGGCTGGGCCAACGGGCAGGAGGCGGTCGTCAAGGCGTTCAACGCCTCGCACAAGGACATCCGGCTGAAGTACACCAAGGTCACCGACCAGCTCACCATGCAGAAGCAGCTCACCAACGCGGTGAAGGCCGGCAACGCCCCCTGCCTGGTGCAGAACACCGCCGAGTACGTGACGAGCTGGGTGTCGCAGGACGCGCTCGCCGACATCACGCGGTATGTCGAGGGCGAGAAGGACACGTTCAACACCGGCGCCTGGGCGAGCGCGCAGGTGCAGGGCAAGCTCTACGGCGTTCCCACCAGCTCGGCGCCGCAGTTCACGATCTACCGCACCGACATCTTCGAGAAGTACGGCCTGAAGCCCCCGGCCACCTGGGACGACTTCATCGCCGCCGGCAAGGTGCTGAAGAAGCACGGCATCAAGATCACCAACTACGCCGGTGAGGACCCGAGCACCCTGGAGGTGCTCGCGATGCAGGCCGGTGCCCACTGGTACGCGATCGACGGCAACGCCTGGAAGGTGAACTTCCAGGACGAGGGCACCCTCAAGGCCGCGAAGGTCATCCAGGAGATCATCGACAACGATCTGAACGCCAAGCTGTCCTTCGCCGACTACGCGGCCGTGCAGCGCAGTTACGACACCGGCGCCACCGCGACCCGGCAGATCTCCACCTGGCAGATGGCCGGCATGGTGCAGAACTTCACCAAGTCCTTCGGCGACTGGGCGCTCGCGCCCTGGCCGACGTACCAGGGCGAGGCGGCCAAGACGCCGGCCGGTACGAATCTGACCGGCAGCGTGACCCTGGTGACCAAGCAGTGCGAGAACCAGGAGCAGGCGGCCAAGGCGGCGCTCTGGATGTCGACGAACCAGGACGCCGTCAAGACGATGGCGAGCCCGGAGACCGGCAACGGCGTGATGCCGGCGCTCAAGGACAGCGGCTCCTACGTCGGTGAGTCGATCTCGCGGAAGCTGCTCGGCGAGAACTACGAGCCGGCGCAGAAGGTCGTCACGGACAGCCTGGGCACCGTCACCACCGACTGGACCTACGGACCCAACTGGACCGCGATGTTCACCGAACTCCAGGCGGGCTGGGCCAAGGTGGTCAACAAGCAGGAGAAGGTCACCGACCTGCTCGCGCACATGCAGGAGTGGACGGTCAAGGACCTGAAGTCCCGCGGTATCAGCGTCAAGGGCTGAGGCATCGATGACTCGCTCCCTGCGCTGGAAGGGCGCCGCGTTCACGGTGCCCTTCCAGCTCGGCTTCGTCTTCCTGTATCTGCTCCCGATCGGCTACGCCGCCTACGAGTCGCTGTTCACGGAGAAGCAGTCCGGGCTCGGCCTCGGCGGCGCGACGACGGAGTTCGTCGGGCTCGACAACTACACCCAGGGCCTGACCGACTCGGCGTTCATGGACTCCGTCCTGCGGGTGGTGCTCTTCGCCTGTGTGCAGATCCCGTTCATGCTGCTGGTCAGCCTGCTGCTGGCGCTGTTCCTGGACGCGCTGACCTCCAGGGTGGCGAGCCGGTTCCGGATCCTGCTGCTGGTGCCGTACATGATCCCCGGCGTGGTCGCGGCGATCGTGTGGGTCAATCTCTACAGCCCGGACGTCGGCCCGCTCACCCCGATCGGCCACGCCCTCGGCTTCGACTGGAACTTCTTCGCGCCGTCGATGGTGTGGCCGTCCATCGGCAATCTGCTGACCTGGCACGGCATCGGCTACAACATGGTGATCATCTACTCGGCGCTGCAGGGCGTGCCGCGCGAGCTGTTCGAGGCGGCGCGGCTGGACGGCGCCTCCGAGCTGCGGATCGCGCGCAGCATCAAGATCCCGTTCGTGCGCGGGGCGCTGGTCCTGACCGGTCTGCTGTCGATCATCCAGATGCTGCAGATCTTCAACGAGCCGGCGCTGTTCCGGAACATCACCCCGCAGACGGTCAGCGACAGCTTCACCCCGATCATGATCATCTACAACCAGGCGTTCAACGCGGGCAACTACCACTACGCGGCCGCCCTGTCCGTGCTCCTGGCGCTCATCCTGGGTGTCGCCTCCTTCCTCTTCTACCGGCTCACCTCGAAGGAGGCCGACTGATGGTGCTGACCGAGCGGACCGCCACCGAGCGGCCCGAAGTCCGGGGCGTGCGGCGCCTGTCCCGCCCGGATCCGGCCTCGCGCGGGCGGGGCGGCCAGCGCTTCCTCCTCGTCGGGCTGGTCCTGGCGAGCGTCTACAGCCTGTTCCCGGTGTGGTGGCTGATCGTCGCCGCGACCAAGGACCGCACGGCGCTGTACCAGAGCAACGGCCTGTGGTTCTCGGGCTGGCATCTGTGGGACAACCTGCATCAGGTGTTCACCTACCAGGACGGCATCTTCCTGCGGTGGACGGCCAACTCGCTGCTGTACGCCGGGGTCGGCTCGCTCGGCGGCACGCTGATCGCCCTCGCGACCGGGTACGGACTGGCCCGGTTCGACTTCCCGGGCCGCAACGCGATCTTCGCGTGTGTCGTGGGCTCGTTCCTGATCCCGATCGCGCTGCTCACGCTCCCGCTGTATCTGCTGTTCTCGGCGATCGGCATGGTGGACACCCCCTGGGCGATGCTCGTCCCCTGCCTCATCAACCCGTTCAGCGTCTATCTGGCCAAGGTGTACACCGAGGCCACGATCCCCTACGAGCTGCTGGAGGCGGCGCGGATCGACGGCGCCGGCGAGCTGCGGATCTTCTTCAGCATCGTGCTGCGGATGATGACGACGGGCGGCGCGACGGTGTTCCTGCTGGCCTTCGTGAACACCTGGAACGCCTTCTTCCTGCCGCTGACGGTGCTGCGCGGCAAGGAGAACTGGACGCTCAACCTCGGCCTCTACAACTGGACGGGCACCCGGCTGGAGTCCGGCATCGACCTGACCGGTCTGGTGCTGACCGGGGCGCTGCTGTCCATCGTGCCGATGGCGATCATGATGGTCGCGATGCGCCGCTACTGGCGGACGGGCGTGACGCTCGGCGCCCTCAAGTGATCCCGGCCGGCCTCCTTCCCTGACTCCCGGGGGCCGCGGGTGACCCGACTCCCCGCGGCCCCCGGGTGCCCGACTCCCCCGGAGTTCCCGCGTGACCGTCCTGCACAACCCCGTCCTCCGCGGCTTCGCCCCCGACCCCTCACTGATCCGGGTCGGCGACTGGTACTACGTGGCCACGAGTTCCTTCGAGTGGTTCCCGACGATCCCGATCCACCGCTCCCGCGACCTGGCCCACTGGGAGTACGCGGGGCACGTCGAGGGGGCGGCGCCCGGGGGCACGCTGGCCGGGGTGCCCGACTCGGGCGGCGTCTGGGCTCCGTCGCTGAGCTGGGACGGGGAACGGTTCTGGGTGACGTACACCGTCGTACGGTCGGTCGGCACGCCGTACTTCGACCTGGACACCTACGTCTCGACGGCCACCGGCGTGGGCGGCGCGTGGAGTGCCCCGCGCCGGGTGGTGAGCCATGGGTTCGATCCGGCGCTGTTCCACGAGGACGGCCGGCTGTGGCTGCTGAACCTGCAGAACGACCATCGGCCGGGAGGGCGGCGGTTCGCGGGGATCGTCGTCACGGAGCTGGACCGGGACACGCTGACACCCGTCGGGCGGACACGTCTGCTGCTCCAGCACGACCGGCTGGTCGAGGGGCCGAAGCTGCTGCGGCGCGAGGGCTGGTACTACCTGGTGCTCGCCGAGGGCGGCACGGGCTGGGAGCACGGGGTGCGGGTGGCCCGCGGCCGGGAACTGACCGGGCCGTACACGCTCGACGACCGGCCGCTGCTGACCACGCGGGACGACGAGGGCGTGCCGTTGCAGAAGGCCGGGCACGGCGAGCTGGTCGAGACGCCGGAGGGGCGGTGGCTGCTCGGTCATCTGACGGCCCGTCCGCTGCACACGCCGCAGGGCCGTCGCTGCACGCTCGGCCGGGAGACCGCGATCCAGGCGGTGACCTGGGACGCGGAGGGCTGGCCCCGGCTGCGGCAGGGCGGTTGGCACCCGGCGGTCGACGTCGACGTGCCGACCCGGCCGCACCCGCTGCCGCCCGCCGCCCCGCCCGAGGGCTTGTCCTGGCCGTGGAGCACCCTGCGCGAGGCGCCGGATCCGTCCTGGGCCGATACGACGGCACGCCCGGGCTGGATCCGGCTGCGCGGCCGGCAGGGGCCGGAGTCCCGCTGGGCGACCAGCCTGCTGGCGCAGCGCGTCACCGAGCACCGCGCCGAGGCCGAAGTCACCGTCGAGGCACGGCCGGTGACCTTCGCCCAGGCCGCGGGGCTGGTGCTCCGGTACGACGCCGAGGCGTATCTCAGCCTGGACCTGACCTGGGCGGAACCGGAGGGCGAGCCGCAGCGGGGGCAGCAGTGGAGCGGGGGTGGTCGTACGGTGCTCAGCCTCGTGGAGCGGGATGAGCACGGTGCGCGGCAGGTCGCCGTGGTGGACGTGCCGGTGGAGGCACCGGTGACGTTGGGGGCGACGGTCGAGGGGGCCGACGCCCGGTTCTGGTACGTACGGGACGGGGTGCGTACGGCGGTCGGACCGGCCCTGGACTTCAGCCGGCTGTCCGACGACCACGGTTCCCGGCTGCGCTTCACCGGGGCGATGGCGGGCATCCACGCCCGGGACCTCGTCGACGCGGCGTTCACGGCGGACTTCACGGGATTCCGGCTGACCTGCACACCCGGCTGAGCGCGGCGGCGCGTTCGGGGTATCGAAAAGCGATGCTCGATTCTGCTCGGAACTGCTTCTCTCCGAGCACGTATTGACATGCCACGGTCGAAGCCCTCAGAGTCATGCCCCGAAAGTCCCGACAGTGCCCCGGCAGTGATGCGAGCCACCTCACCGAGGAGTGTTGCCGTCATGTCCGAAACACCCGCTGTCTCACGCCGACTGCTCCTGGGCGGAGCCGTCGCCACCGGTGCGCTCGCGGCCGGGATGAGCTCCGCGGCACCGGCCGCGGCCGCCGCGACCGGGCAGGCGCCCCGCCGCCGTCCCGGGCAGAAGTCGATGATCGGCGTGCCGTTCGAGGCCCACAGAACCGTCCGCGTCGGTGTCATCGGCCTGGGCAACCGCGGCGCGGGCATGGTCGAGGGCTGGGCGGCCGTGCCCGGCTGCACCGTGACCGCCGTCTGCGACATCCGCGCCGACCGGGCGCGCCGCGCCGCCGACCGGCTGGTGAGCAAGGGCAAGCCCCGCCCCGCCGAGTACGGCGGATCGGCCGGCTCCTACGCCCGCATGCTCCGGCGCGACGACATCGACCTCGTATATGTCGCCACGCCCTGGGAGTTCCACCACGAGCACGGCAGGGCCGCGCTGCTGAGCGGCAGACACGCGGTGGTGGAGCTGCCCGTCGCGACCGAACTGCGCGAGCTGTGGGACCTGGTCGACACCTCCGAGCGCACCCGCAGGCATCTGCTCCTCGCCGAGAACTGCAGCTACGGCCGCAATGAACTGGCCATGCTGCGGATGGCGCACGCCGGTGTGTTCGGCGACATCACCAACGGCCATGGCGGCTACCTCCACGACCTGCGTGAACTCCTCTTCTCCGACACGTACTACACCGACTCCTGGCGGCGGCTGTGGCACACCCGCAGCACCGCGTCCCTCTACCCGATGCACGGGCTGGCCCCGATCGCGGCGGCCATGGACGTCAACCGCGGTGACCGCATGGCCACCCTGTCCGCCACCGCGACCGCCCCGAAGGGGCTGGCCGACTACCGCGAGCGCTTCGTCCCCCGGGACCACCCGTCCTGGAAGGAGACGTACATCAACGGGGACCTGGTCACCTGTCTCATCGAGACGGAACGGGGCAGGGTCGTCCGGGCCGAGCACGACGTGAGTTCACCCCGGCCGTACAGCAGGATCAACACCCTCGCCGGCAGCCGCGGGATCGTCGAGGACTACACCGGGCCCAGCCCGACCGGCGCACGCGTCTACCTGGAACCGGACCACGGCGGCCACACCTGGCGCGACTTCGCCGACTACCGCAAGGAGTACGACCACTGGCTGTGGCGGAAGGTCGGCGACGACGCCGCGAACAACGGCGGTCACGGCGGCATGGACTACGTCCTGCAGTGGCGCACCGTCCAGCTCATGCGCGCCGGGCTGGTGCCCGACATCGACGTCTACGACTCGGCCGCCTGGTGCGCGGCGGTCCCGCTGAGCGCCGCGTCCCTGGAGCGGCAGGGCCGCCCGGTCGAGATCCCGGACTTCACCCGTGGCGCCTGGGCCGGCCGACGGCCCGGCCTCGACTCGGACCCGACGGAGATGCCGCCCGTCGGCTGAGACGCCCCGGCCGGCCACGACACCCGGCCCGGACGTGATCCACCGGCATTCAGTCGCCTGTCTACCCGCCGTCCTGCCCCGCACCTAGAGTAGGAAGCGCTTTCTGCCCGGTGGAGAGGTGGGTTCCCGATGGTCCGTACGGCGAGTGCGAGCGTGGCGGCAGGTCCGACGCTGGCGGTCGTGGCCCGTGAGGCGGGGGTGTCGGTGCCGACCGCGTCCAAGGTGGTCAACGGCCGGGAGGACGTGGCGCCCGAGACCCGCCGCCGGGTCACCGAGGCGCTCGACCGGCTCGGCTATGTGCGCAGACCCCGCTTCGACGCGGCGAAGGCGCCCCGACTGGTCGACCTGGTCGTGCACTCGCTGGAGAGCTCCTGGTCGGGCGCGGTGCTGCACGGGGTGGAGGAGGCGGCGCACGACGCGGGCCTGGAGGTCGTGGTGTCGGCGGCCCTGACCCGCTCCCGGGTCGGCCGCCCGGAGCGCGGCTGGCTGGACAAGCTGGTCGCCCGGGGCTCCTCCGGGGTCCTGTTCAATCTGGCCGAGCTGAGCGACTCGCAGTACGCCTGGCTGGAGCAGCACCGCATCCCGTTCGTGATGATCGACCCGGTCCAGGAGCCGCCGGAGGGAGTCGTCTCGGTGGGGGCGGCGAACTGGCAGGGCGGTCTGACGGCCACCGGGCATCTGCTGTCCCTGGGGCATGAGCGCGTCGCCGTGATCGCCGGCGACCGGCGCACGCTGTGCAGCAGCGCCCGGGTCGCCGGTTACCGCTCGGCGCTCGCCTCGGCCGGGGTGCGGCACCGCGCCGAATACGTACGGCACGCCGGTTTCGACGAGGGCCTGGCCCGCGGCCGCATGCTGGAGCTCCTCGACCTGCCCGAGCCGCCGACGGCCGTCTTCGTCTGCTCGGACCGGATGGCGCTGGGGGTGTACGAGGCCCTGGCCGAGCGGGGGTTGAAGGTCCCGCACGACGTCAGCGTGGTGGGCTTCGACGACCTGCCCGAGGCCCGCTGGGCCTCCCCCGCCCTGACGACGGTCCGCCAGCCGCTGTCGGAGATGGCCGCGACGGCCCTGCGCGCGCTGCTGCGCGTGATGGACGGGCACCGCCCGGAGAGCACACGGACGGAGTTGTCGACCCGGCTGGTGGAACGGGCCAGTACGGCGGCGCCGCGAGCGTAGGACGTTCGGCACGCGCGTGCGCCCTCCCCCACTGACGGTCGCTCCCTCGTCCGTCGCACACCCCCTGCGCGCGCCGCGCGCCCGTCGCCGTGGGGAACTGGTGCGCACGGGCCGGCGTCGAACGGTGCGGTGGGGAGGGGCCGTTGCCCGGGGGCGGGATGGCGGCGGGCAGTGGGGGGACGACCATGACACGCTGGCAGCCGCTTCCGGACGCACTGCCGAGGGAGGCCCGGCATCTGGTCGAGCAGCTGCGGGCCCTGAAGGACCGCACCGGTCTGAGCTTGGCCGAACTGGCGCGGCGGACGGCGTACAGCAAGTCGTCGTGGCAGCGGTATCTCAGCGGGGCCAAGCAGCCGCCGAGGGGGGCGGTGCAGGCGCTGTGCCGGGTGGCCGGAGCGGATCAGGCACGGCTGCTGGCGGTGTGGGAGCTGGCCGATCCGACATGGCCGCGCGGTGCGGCGATGCCGGCCGGGCAGGCGGTGGACGTCGTGGCGCCGCCGCCCGGTGCCGAGTACCGGCGGTGGCGAGCGGCGGCGCTGGTCTCCTTCGCGGTCATCGTCGTACTGGTGGCGGGGCTGCTGTGGGCGCTGCCCACGGGGAGCGGGTGACCCCGGGGTCACCCGCCCGGGCACTCAGCCGACCGTGCGGTAGTGCGCGTTCTTCCAGGGCCCGACGTTCTTGAGCTTCACCTGGTACTTGCCGCCCACGCGCTTGAAGTTGACGTTCCGCGCGTCGCCCTTGTACTGGACGATGTTGCCCGGGAGGCTCTGCAGCCGGGTCTGGGCGAAGTCCCAGCTCTCGCTGACGACGGTGCCGTCGGTCTCGGGGAGGTTGTGCCGGCTCTGCCACCACTGCGTGGCCGACTCGGTCTCCGGTCCGAACGAGCCGTCCATCTGGCTCTTCTTGAAGGGCCGCCACTCGCCCTCGTCGTCCTCCCACAGGGCGCCGTCCGCCCACAGGACCGTCTCCCACAGGGCGATGGCGTTGCCCCTGGAGTAGGCATCGACGCCGAGGTTCTCCTCGTCCTCCCAGTCGTTGGTGACAGCGCCGCCGCCGTCGATGCCGAAGTACGCGGCGGCGTTCGCGGCCGGTGCCAGGGCGATCCCGGTGGCCCCGCCCCCCAGCAACAGGGCCGTCACCATCGCCGTGGCCCGAATGCGCATGCTCATGCGGTGTTCCTTTCCGAACCGCCGTCCCCCGCGGGTCACCCCTGGGGCGGCTCGTCTCGTCTGGCACCGCACAGCCTCACGTCCGGCCCCCGGGCAGGGCGAGCGTTCCCGGCGTTCACGGACCGCCCAGGGACGACTCGGGCGCGGGGCGGCCAAGTCCCGGCCGAGCGTGGGACGCACGGGGCCGTCCTGGGCCGGAAGACGGCTCCCCGGCATCCGGGCCGGTTCCCAACAAAAGTGTTTGTTGGGTCGCCCGGCCCCCCGCACCTCCCCCCGGACGGCACAATGCGTGCATGGATGATGACTGGCAGCAACAGATCGACGCTCTCCAGGAGGAGTTGGTCCGCCGCGACGACCCCGCCGCCTGGGTCCGGGAGGCCGACGCGATGGACGCCTCGCGGCGCTATCCCGCTCTGTCGCTGCGCGGGCCGGTCTTCGGGGTCGCCGCGCAGGATCCCGCAGCGGGACCGGACTGGCGGCTGCTGAAGCCGGTGACGGACGGCATGCCGCAGATGGCCCGGGACGGGCTGCACTCGCACCTGTGGTTCATGGCGAAGGACGACACCGACGACCCGGCCGTCCGGCGCGAACTGCTGGCCGCCGTCGCGGTGATGGAGCGCGAGCCGGTGAACGAGGTGGAGGCGTGCGGGGTGCGCTACCGGGTCGTACGCGGCGACGAGTTCGCCCGCTGCGACGACGACGGTCTCGAACCGCCGCGCCCCACCGACCTGGAGCCGGCCTCGCGGTCGTGGGACAAGCGAGCGAAGGACACCCCCTCCCCGGACGTCGGCTTCCTCCTCGACCCGGCCCGCCCGGACGGTCTGGCGGCGGGCGCGCTGCGGCTGGGGCTGAGCGACTTCGCGTACACGGGCGCCCGCTTTCCCTCCGACGTCCGCCGGGACTCCGAGCGTGCGGTGACCACCCACCCGGAGCCCGTGCTGCTGCCCACCGGATTCGGCGTGGTCGAGCGCGGCCGGCACGGCTGGCAGCCATGCGGCACGCTCATGGCCTCACCCCACGACGCCCGGCGGCTGCTCTACAACGGCATGTCCGAGATCTGGGCGATGCTCTACCAGTACGACGACGCCAAGAAGGCGCGGTACGCGCGCGCCGCCGAGGAGTACAAGGCACTCGACCGCGCCGACGAGTTCCGCTTCGACGACCGCCTCTTCCGGATCTGCCGCGTCGAACGCTTTCTGCGCATGGGCCCCGACGGACCGGAAGGCCCGCGCCCTTCGGACATCGACGAGTACGGCCCCATGAAGATGCACCCGACGATGGACGAGGACGGCACCATCCACTACGAGTCGGAGACGGCGGACTAGAGAGGACCGGGGAGGACCGGGGAGGCCCAGGAAGGACTAGGCCCGTTCCATCAGCCGCTTGAGGGCGGTGAGGTCGGCGGAGACCGCCTCACCGTCGCGGCGGAACTCCTCGTCGCTCATCCCGGGCCGCCGGCGCAGGGTGAACACCACCTCGCAGCCGTCGCCGTCGGCGATCACCCGCATCGGATTGTGCACGGTCTGCCCCGAGGGCAGGGTGACGTCGTGGTCGAGCACGCCGAACTCGTTCCTGGGCGTGAACACGACCACGACCCGCCCCATGGGCGACTCCCCCACCCACCGGCCGTCCACCTTCTCCATGGAACGGGCCAGCCCGGGAGCCCAGCCGGGGACGTTGACGGGGTCGCAGACGTAGTCGTAGACCTCCTGGGCGGGACGGTCGATCGGAATGCCGAGGTGCCGGGATCGCTGTGTCGTGGTCGTCATGGCGGCGACGTTACGCGGGCGGCCGGGAGAGGGTCTTGAACGGATCGGACACGGGCGCGGCCGGGGTGGGACCGGGTGTCCGTTTCCTTCAAGACCGCCCGCCCCGGGCCTGCCTACGGTGGGCCCATGAACGCACGATTCGATGCCATCGGCCTGGTCGTCTCCGACATGGCCGCCTCCGTCGCCTTCTACCGCCGGCTCGGGTTCGCCTTCCCGGACGGCGCCGAGGAGCAGCCGCACGCCGAGGCGGAACTGCCCGGCGGGCTCCGGCTGATGTTCGACACCGAGGAGACGGTCCGCTCCTTCCTCCCGGCGTGGCAGCCGCCCGCCGGCGGGGGCCGGGCCTCGCTGGCCCTGCGGTGCGACGGGCCGGCGGACGTGGACGCGATGTACGAGGAACTGGTGGGCTCCGGGTACCACGGCGAACTCAAGCCCTGGGACGCCTTCTGGGGCCAGCGGTACGCCGTCGTGCTCGACCCTGACGGCAATGGGGTGGACCTGTTCGCCCCGCTAGCCTCGGCCGGCGAGTAGCTCACCCAGCGGCACACCCGCCAGCTCCCTGACGTCACGGGCCAGATGGGCCTGGTCGGCGTATCCGGCCCGGGCGGCCGTATCCGCGAAGGGCACACCGCGCCGGGCCAGTGCGAGCGCGCGGCGCAGCCGCAGGATACGGGCCAGGGTCTTGGGGCCGTAGCCGAACGCGGCGAGCGAACGGCGATGCAACTGGCGTGCCCCCAGGCCGAGTTCATCGGCGGTGGCGGCGACCGGGCGGCCCGTGTCGAGGGCCGTGACGACCTGCCGCAGTACCGGGTCCGGGGGTCCGGCACCGGCCGCCTGCCGCAGCGCCGCCTCCTCCAGGCCGCTCGCCGGGTCGGGGGCCGCGTTCACGCGGTCGGCCAGGCGGCGCACCTCCGAGGCCGGCCACAGATCCGCCAGCTCGACGCGGCGGTCTCGCAGCTCGTGCGCGGGGACGCCGAGGAGCGCGGGAGCCGTGCCCGGGTAGAAGCGGATCCCGGCCCAGGCACCGGCCTCGCCGTCCGTCAGGTAGGCGTGGGTGTCGGGCCCGGCGACCAGCAGCCGCCCTTCGTGCCACAGCAGGTCCATGCATCCGTCGGGCAGCACGCGCCCCACCCCGTCCCGGTCCGGGGTGTTGGTCCACACGACCGCTCCCGCCAGCCGCGACGCCCACTCCACGTACACGTGGCCAGGCTACGCCGCCCCTGGCCCCTCACGCCGCCCGTGCCCGGTACTCCACCGGGCTCACCCCGTACACCCGCTTGAACGCGGTCGACAGGGCGAACGCGCTGCCGTAGCCGACCCGGCGGGCCACCGCGTCGAGCGTGTCGTCGGAGTCGCGCAGCCGGTCGGCGGCCAGGGCGAGGCGCCAGCCGGTGAGGTACGTCATCGGGGGCTCGCCCACCAGGCCGGTGAAGCGGCGGGCGAGCGCGGCGCGGGACACTCCCGCCTTGGCGGCGAGCGAGGAGACGGTCCACGGGTGGGCGGGGTCGTCCTGGAGCAGACGCAGCACACCGCCGACGACCGGGTCGGCGAGGGCCCGGTACCAGGCGGGGGCCGCCGCCTCCGGGCGGGCGAACCAGGCCCGCAGGGCGGCGATGACCAGCAGGTCGAGCAGCCGGTCCAGGACGACCTCCTGGCCGGGCTCGTCGCGGACGATCTCCTCGGCGACGTACGGCGTGAGCGGGCAGGCCCACACGTCGGAAGGGAGGGTGAGCAGGGGCGGCAGGGCGTCCAGCAGCCGTCGGCCGACCTCGCCCCGCATCGGGTAGGTGCCGATCAGCATCACGGTGGCGCCGTCGAGCCGGTCGCCCCAGGTGCGCACCCCCAGGTCCATGGAGCCGTTGAGGGGCCGTCCGTCGGGGTAGCGGCACTCCTGGTCGGGAAGGATCAGTGCCTGCGGGGCCGTACCGGGGTCGTCGGCGCAGGTGTACGGGTCCGGGCCGCGGGCGATGGCGAGGTCCCCGGCCCGCAGCAGGACGCGCTCGCCCCGGTCGGGCACCACCCAGGCCTCGCCGCGCGCTACGAGCATCACGGTGAGCGGGGCCCGGTCCTCCACGCGGACCGCCCACGGCGGGTCGAAACACGCCCTGATCATGAACGCGCCCCGCGCGCGGGGGCCGTCCAGTAGCCCTGCGACTGCGTCCATGGGGCCAGGTTAGACGCGGGCGTATGGGAATGAGCCGTTCAGCGATGGTTCCGTGGCGCGTACGGCAGTTGACTCGACGGCATGACGAACACGACACGGAACACGCAGGGCATGACGGTGGTGGTGACGGGCGCCTCGGGCCGCACGGGGAGCCGGGTGGCGCGGGCCGCGGAGGCCGCGGGGCTCACGGTGCGGGCCGCGTCCCGGGCGACCGGGTTCGACTGGTGGGACCGCTCGACCTGGGCGGCGACCCTGCGCGGGGCCGACGCGGCCTATCTCGCCCACCCCTCGGACGTCGGCGCGCCCGGCGCCGCCGAGGCGGTCGGGGCGCTGGCGCGGGAGGCGGTCGGGCTCGGGGTGCGGCGGCTGGTGCTGCTGTCCGCGCGGGGCGAGGACCAGGCCGTGGCGACCGAGGAGGCGCTGCACGCCTCGGGAGCGGACTGGACGGTCGTACGGGCCGCGTGGTTCGCGCAGAACTTCAGCGAGGGCCCGCTGGTGGCGGAGCTGCGGGAGCGCGGTGAGCTGGTGTTCCCGGCCGACGAGGTGCGCGAGCCGTTCCTCGACGTGCGCGACATCGCGGACGTGGTGGTGGCCGCGCTGACGGGCGGCGAGCGGTACGTGGGCCGGACGCTCACCCTGTCGGGGGCGCGGCTGCTGACCTTCGGGGAGGCGGTCGCGGAGATCGCCGCGGCGACGGGGCGGCCGCTGACGTACCGGGCCGTCTCCACGCGGGACTACGGCGAGGCCATGGTCGGCTTCGGTCTGCCACCGGAGGAGGTCGCGGCCATGACCGGCATCTTCGACACCCTCCTCGACGGCCGCAACGCGCACCTCGAGGACGGTGTGCGCGAGGTCCTGGGCCGCGCGCCCCGGGACTTCGCCGAGTTCGTGCGGGAGGAGGCGGCGGCCGGGACCTGGAAGGCCTGAGACCGCCGTCCGTCACTTCTCCTCGGGCGGCTGCCTCTCCCCGTTGGCCTCGCTGTTCTTCGCGTGGGCGCTCTTCACATGGGTGCTCTTCACATGCGTGCGCAGGCGGGCCGAGACGTCCTCCGGGGGCAGGAAGCGGGACCAGCGTTCGGGGAACTCGGAGGGCATGTCGGGGTCGGCCTCCCCGTGGGCGGCGGCGCGGGCCACGTACTCGGCGACCTGCGCCTGGCGCAGCCGCTCGTTGGCCTCACGGGCCGCGGCCGTGGCGGCGGCCGGCCAGACCCGGTCGATGGCGGCGTTGACCGCGGCCCCGACCAGCACCGCGAACGCGGACACACCGATCCACAGCAGCACGGCGACGGGCGCGGCCAGGGAGCCGTAGATCGTGGGGCCCTCGACCGTGCTGGTCAGATAGATCCGCAGCAGGAAGCTGCCGAGCACCCACATGCCGAGGGCGACGAGCGCTCCGGGCACGTCCTCGATCCACGGAGAGCGGACGGGCACGGACACGTGATAGAGGGTCGTGAGGAAGGCGATCGACAGCAGTATCACCACGGGCCAGTACAGGACCTGCACGACCGTCGTCGACCACGGCACGATCCGCACCACCGCGTCCGGCCCGGCCACCATCAGCGGCAGCGCGATGGAGCCGATCAGCAGGGCCACGATGAACAGCGCGAAGGCCAGCAGCCGCGTCTTGACGATGCCCCGGACCCCGTCGAGGCCGTACATGACGGTGATGGTGTCGATGAAGACGTTCACGGCACGGGAGCCGGACCACAGGGCGAACAGGAAGCCGATGGAGATGACGTCGGGCCGGCCGCCCTTCATCACGTCGTGCAGGATCGGCTCGGCGATCTCCCTGACGCCCTGGTCGGAGAGGATCGTGCGCGCGGCCTCCAGGATGTTGGCCTGGAGGCTCTCGATGGTGTCGGCGCCGGTCCAGGCGTCGACGTAGCCGAGCAGTCCGATCATGCTGAGCAGCAGCGGCGGCACCGACAGCAGCGTGAAGAACGCGGCCTCGGCGGCGAGGCCCAGGATGCGGTACTCGATGCAGGAGTTGACGGTGTCCTTGAGCAGCAGCCAGGCGGTCCTGCGCTTGGATACGTTCCGGTAGAGGGCCCGCGCCCGGTGGAGGCGTCCGGAGGGTGTGTCGGGGGTTTCACTTCCTGGCTGCACCCCCTAACGGTATCCGTCGCGCCCGAGCGCACTCACCCGGTAGGTTCGCACCATGGCTGGCAGCACGCACTCCGTGAGCAACCAGGTCCCGCCGCTGGTCGGGTACGACGTCTTCACCGCGGACCAGGCCCTCACGGCCGGGGTCGAACGGCATCTGGATCCGGAGCTGCTCGACGAGGTGCTCGGCGAGCTGTCGGCGCTCGGGCGGGCCTCCGGCGCGGCCCAGGTGCAGGAGTGGGGCGTGCGCGCCAACGAGAATCCGCCGCGGCTGCGCACCCACGACCGGTACGGCGAGCGGATCGACGAGGTCGACTTCCATCCGTCCTGGCACCGGCTGCTCGGCAAGGGTGTCTCGGCCGGTCTGACGGCGGCCTGGGCCCGGCCCGGCGGGCACGTCCGGCGGGCGGCGGCGTTCCTGGTGTGGACGCAGGTCGAGGCGGGCAACGGCTGCCCGCTGTCGATGACGCACGCGGCGGTGCCCGCCCTGCGCACGGACCCGGAGCTGGCCGCCGAGTGGGAGCCGCGGCTGACGTCCATGGTCTACGACCGTGAGCTGCGGCCCGCGCACCTGAAGGCCGGCGCGCTGTTCGGGATGGGCATGACGGAGAAGCAGGGCGGCAGCGACGTCCGGGCGAACACGACCTCCGCGCGGCCCCTCGCCGAGGACGGGACGTACGAACTGACCGGGCACAAGTGGTTCTGCTCGGCGCCGATGTCCGACGGCTTCCTGGTGCTGGCGCAGGCTCCGGGCGGGCTGACCTGCTTCCTGGTGCCGCGGGTGCTGGCGGACGGGACGCGCAACGTGTTCCTGGTCCAGCGGCTCAAGGACAAGCTCGGCAACCGGTCGAACGCCTCGGCGGAGGTCGAGTTCGACGGGACCTGGGCGCGCCGGGTCGGCGAGGAGGGGCGCGGGGTGCGCACCATCATCGGGATGGTCGCGGCGACCCGGCTCGACTGTGTGCTGGGCTCGGCGGGGCTGATGCGGCAGGCCGTGGCGCAGGCGGTGCACCACTGCACCCACCGCGAGGCGTTCGGCGGGAAGCTCGTCGACAAGCCGCTGATGCGCAATGTCCTCGCCGATCTCGCCCTGGAGTCGGAGGCGGCGACGACGCTGGCGCTGCGGCTCGCGGCCGCCTACGACGACGGCGGCGAGCAGGAGCGGGCGCTGCTGCGGATCGCGGTGCCGGCCGCCAAGTACTGGGTGACCAAGCGGTGCCCGCCGGTGGCGGTGGAGGCGGCGGAGTGCCTGGGCGGCAACGGGTACGTCGAGGAGTCCGGAATGCCCCGGCTGGTGCGGGAGTCGCCGCTCAACTCGGTCTGGGAGGGCGCGGGCAATGTCCAGGCCCTCGATGTGCTGCGGGCGTTGCAGCGGGAGCCGGGCGCGCTGGACGCGTATCTGCGGGAGGTCGGGCAGGCGCGCGGCGCCGACCACCGGCTCGACGGGGCCATCAAGAACCTGCTGACCGAACTGGCCGATCTGGAGGGCGTGGAGGGGCGGGCGCGACGGCTGGCGGAGCGGCTCGCGCTGGTGCTCCAGGGATCGCTGCTGGTCAGGTTCGCGCCGCCGCAGGTGGCCGACGCGTTCTGCGCCGCCCGGCTGGGCGGTGACGGGGGCGCGGCCTTCGGGACGCTGCCGCACACGCTGGATCTGGCGGCGGTGGTGGAGCGGGCGCGTCCGGTGTCCTGACCCGGTGTTCGACCTGGTGCTCTGACCTGGTGTTCTGAACCGCTCGCCCGGGAGCGGGGGTGGTGCTGCGCCGACACGGCACCACCCCCGCGGCACTGGCCCGTTCGAGCCATCGAACGCCGCTCGGGACGGCGCTGCTCAATTTTCAGCCACGGCCCGGCCGTTCACCAGGGTTGCAAGGGGTTGCAACTTGATGCCGACTGTGTGCGGAGTGTGCGCGTCCGTCAGGGGCAGACGGCACTATGAGACGGACAGTCGGAAACGGCTCCGGGGGGACACGCCGATGGACGTCACGCAGCTCGCCGCGGTGAACGCCACGCGGGCGGCCCGGGTCCTCGACGAGGTCCGTTCCGCCCGGCTCGCCGGGCAGCCCGCCCCCGTGGCGCCGCGGCCGGTCATCGAGCAGTCCTGGGAGCGGATGCTGCGCGGCGGCGTCGACCCGGACCACGACGTCCGGGCGGGGCTGCTGCCCCTGGACGAGGTGCGGCGGCGGCGCGAGACCTCGGCGCTGCGCCATGTGCTGCCGGTGCTGCGGGAGGGGCTGCTGGCGGTCGCGGACATCGCGCACCACATCATGGTGGTCGCCGACGAGGAGGGCCGGGTGCTGTGGCGCGAGGGCAGCGCGCCGGTGCTGCGCAAGGCCGACGGGCTCGGGTTCGAACTCGGCGCGGACTGGCGCGAGGACGTCGTCGGCACGAACGGCCTGGGCACTCCGGCGGTGGTGCGCCGGCCCGTGCAGGTCTTCGCCGCCGAGCACTTCGTGCGCTCCCAGGCCGGCTGGACCTGCGCCGGCGCTCCCCTGACGGATCCCCGGGACGGCAGGCTGCTCGGCGTGGTGGACGTGAGCGGGCCGCTGGAGACGATGCATCCGGCCACGCTCGCCTGGGTCGACTCGGTGGCCAAGCTCGCCGAGGCCCGGCTGCGGGAGATGCACGTGGAGTCGCTGGAGCGGCTGCGCGCGGTGGCGGCGCCGGTGCTGGCCCGGCTCGGCGGGCGCGCCCTGGTGGTCGACCCGGACGGCTGGACCGCCGCGGTGAGCGGGATGCCGTACACCCGGCGGATCGCCCTGCCCAAGTCGCTGTCGGCGGGCCCGCGGTGGCTGCCGGTGCTCGGGCCGTGCTCGGTCGAGCCGCTGGCCGGGGGCTGGCTGGTGCGGGCCGCCGCCGACGAGCCGGTGCCGCACGGGGCGACCAGGATCGTGCTGGACCTCAGACAGGCGCGGAGCTGGTCGGTGGAGGTCTCCCAAGGCGCCGGGTCCTGGGCCCGCGAACTGAGTCCCCGGCATGCCGAGTTGCTGTACCTCCTCGCCGTCCACCGCACCGGGCGCAGCGCCTCGGGCCTGGCCGGGGACGTGTTCGGCGACCCGGCCCGCACGGTGACGGTGCGCGCCGAGATGTCGCGGGTACGGCGGTATCTGGGGGCGTTGCTGGAGCACCGGCCGTACCGGTTCGCCGAGGACGCCGAGGTCGAGCTGCTGCTCCCGGACGACCCGCAAGATCTGCTGCCGTACACCACGGCACCGGCGGTGCGCGGGCTCCGCGCCTCCGCACCGGCCCCCTGAGGTTCACCGGACGTGTCGCCCGACTGTCGCCCAGGGGTACATCTTTCGCATATTTGCGGGGTCTTCGTCCGCCACCCCGCTCACCTGCCGTAGCATCCCTCTACGGGTCACCCCACCTGCTCCTCCGTCAACGTATGGATCATCAGGCGCAGTTGGCCCGCCTCAGGAGGGCGTTATGAAGCATCGCGGCAGACACCGGCGGCGCAGGCGGGGCAGGGCGGTACGGGCGACGCTGGCCGGGACGGCCCTCGCGCTCACCGCCGCAGCCACCCTGATCAGCGCTTCGCAGGCCGAGGTCACGGACGCCCCGGGGACCCTGAAGCCGATCAGTGCGACCGCCGAGGCCGGGCGGCTGCCGCTGGCCGAGCACCGGGTGCCGGATCAGTGGCTCGACCGGCTCTCCTCCGAGATGGGCCGCCCCGTCGGCGTCGGCGCGGTGCTGGAGAGCGCCGACCGCCCGCTGCGGGACGCGGCCGGCTGTTCGACCGCCGAGAAGCAGGCCCTGCCCATAGAACCGGCGGCCACCCGCGCGTACTGCTTCGGCGGCGCCGACACCCGGGGCTGGCGGCCCGGCGCGGTCACCACCTCGGGAGACGCGGACGACGACGGCCGCTGGGGCGACAACCGTGTGATCCTCTCCGGCTGGACCAACGGCGCCGAGGGCGGCTCCATGGACGGCCCGGCGCCCGAGCGGGGCCTGGCCAAGGTCGCCTTCGTCGACGCGAACGACCCGGACCGGCTCCGCTACACCTGGGCCCTGCTGGCCGTCCCGGTGGACGGCGGGCACGACTACCGGGGGCTGGTCTCGCCTCTGTCCGGCATGGTCTGGTACCAGGACAAGCTGCTGGTGACGACCCGCGAGGGCGACCGGAACGCGCTGTACGTGTACGACATGGACCGCATCCAGCGCGCCACCGTCGACTCCGAGGCGGTCGGCCGGGTGCGCGGCGGCTGGGCGGCGCACGGCTACCGGTACGTGCTGCCCGCCGTCGGCTCGTACACCCTGCAAGGCGGCGACGACGCGCGCCCGGCCACCGTCTCCCTGGACCGCAGTACCTCCCCCGACAGTCTGGTCGCGAGCGAGTGGGTGCCCGCGGACGGCGACCGGCGCACCCGGCTGTGGCGCTACGCGCTGAGCCGGGACCCGGCCCGGCCCGGCCTGCTCAGCACCGACTCCTTCGGACGCGCGGACCCGGTCGAGGCGTACGAGACGAAGACGACCGATGTGCGGGGCGTGCTGGCGTACCGCTCGGGCTGGTATCTCGACCGCGCGGCGGGCTCACCGGGCGGGCACGGGACGCTGTGGCGCCAGGACACCGGCAGCGCCCGGGCGACGGAGTGCGGGACGGACGAGACCCGGCACTGCTGGAGCGGCCGGTCGGGCTCCCTGTCCTACTGGGAGGAGACCGGCGAGGTCTGGTCCCAGTCCGGCGGCATGCTGTTCGCACTGCCCCTGTCCTCGGTCGACCGGGCCCTCGACTAGGGCGCCTCCGGCCGCGTGCCGCCCATGACCCGGGCCCCGGGGGTTCGACAGTTCGTCACACCTGATGATTTCCTGACCCTCATGCCGACCATCGCCGTGACCACCTGGTCCCTGGAGCAGACCGCCCCGACCGACCTGCTGCCGGCCGTCGCGCCGGAAGGGGACGTCCGGGTCGTGCGCTCCGAGGTGCCCTCGCCCGAGTTCAGCCGGTTCCTGTACGCGTCGGTGGGCGGCGACATCCGCTGGACCGACCGGCTGAGCTGGTCGTACGCCCGCTGGCAGGAGCACCTGGAGCGGCCCGGCGTGGAGACGTGGGTGGCCTACGACCGGGGCACGCCCGCCGGGTACGTGGAGCTGGAGGCGCAGGACGACGCGGTCGTGGAGATCGTCTACTTCGGGCTGCTGCCCGGCTTCCGGGGCCGGCGCATCGGCGGGCACCTGCTGTCGTACGGCACGGCCCGGGCCTGGGACCTCGCGGACCGCTGGGCGGGACTGACGCCGACGAAGCGGGTCTGGCTGCACACCTGCAGCAAGGACGGCGAGCACGCGATGGACAACTACCAGCGCCGTGGGTTCCAGCTGTTCGACACCAAGGTCGAGGAGGAGGCGGACGTCGCCGCTCCGGGACCGTGGCCTGGGGCGTTCCCCGTCTGACCTGGTCGGACACCCCGGGATGACCCGATGTGACCAAGGACACGCGTGTCTTGGATTCCGAGACACGAGTGTCCGAATCTTGGACGAAGCTGGACTGTGTCCAGATCGCCGTGACACGCTTCCGTCATGTCTGGAACTGGAATTGCCTTGGTGAGTCGGCGGCACGTCGACCTCGGCCGCATGTCCAGCGCCATCTGTCCGGCGCGCTGAGAGCACTCACGCAGCCCGGCATCCCTCTTTCTTGTCTCCATACCTGCGCAATGACGCGCCCGTACCAGCGTGCGCCCGCACGCGCAGGTCAGAGCCGCTTTCCCGCCTGTCCCGAAGGACGTATCAACCATGGCCGCCACCCCGCAGAAGCCTGCCGCCGCGACTCCCCGCCGCAAGGTGAGCCGTCACCGCGGTGAGGGTCAGTGGGCCGTGGGACACCACACCCCGCTCAACGGCAACGAGCAGTTCAAGAAGGACGACGACGGTCTCAATGTGCGGACACGCATTGAGACGATCTACTCCAAGCGGGGCTTCGACTCGATCGACCCGAACGACCTGCGCGGACGGATGCGCTGGTGGGGTCTGTACACCCAGCGCCGCCCCGGGATCGACGGCGGCAAGACCGCGATCCTGGAGCCGGAGGAGCTGGACGACGAGTACTTCATGCTCCGCGTCCGCATCGACGGCGGCCGGCTCACCACCCGCCAGCTGCGGGTGGTCGGCGAGATCTCGCAGGAGTTCGCGCGCGGGACCGCCGACATCACCGACCGGCAGAACGTGCAGTACCACTGGATCCGGATCGAGGACGTGCCCGAGATCTGGAACCGGCTGGAGGCCGTCGGCCTGTCCACGACCGAGGCCTGCGGTGACACGCCCCGTGTGGTCATCGGCTCGCCGGTCGCGGGTATCGCGCAGGACGAGATCGTCGACGGCAGCTCCGCCATCGACGAGATCCACCGCCGGTACATCGGCAGCAAGGAATTCTCCAACCTGCCCCGCAAGTTCAAGACGGCGATCTCGGGCTCGCCGCTGCTCGACGTCGCCCACGAGATCAACGACGTGGCGTTCGTCGGCGTCGACCACCCCGAGCACGGCCCCGGCTTCGACCTGTGGGTCGGCGGCGGGCTGTCCACCAACCCGAAGATCGGCGTCCGGCTCGGCACCTGGGTGCCGCTGGACGAGGTCCCGGACGTGTGGGCCGGCGTGATCGGCATCTTCCGCGACTACGGCTACCGGCGCCTGCGCACCCGCGCCCGGCTGAAGTTCCTGGTCGCCGACTGGGGCCCGGAGAAGTTCCGCCAGGTGCTGCAGGACGAGTACCTCAAGCGTGAGCTCGTCGACGGACCGCCGCCCGCCGAGCCCGTGGAGCGCTGGCGCGACCACATCGGCGTGCACCGGCAGCAGGACGGCCGCTTCTACGTCGGTTTCGCGCCGCGTGTCGGCCGGGTCGACGGCGCCACCCTCACCAAGATCGCCGACCTCGCCGAGGCCCACGGCTCGGGCCGGGTGCGTACCACCGTCGAGCAGAAGATGATCGTCCTCGATGTCGAGGAGGACCAGGTCGACTCGCTGGTCGAGGGCCTGGAGGCGCTCGACCTGACCGCCCGGCCGTCCTCGTTCCGGCGCGGCACCATGGCCTGCACCGGCATCGAGTTCTGCAAGCTGGCCATCGTCGAGACCAAGCAGCGCGGCTCGCAGCTGATCGACGAGCTGGAGCGCCGGCTGCCGGACTTCGACGAGCCGCTCACCATCAACCTCAACGGCTGCCCGAACGCCTGCGCCCGTATCCAGGTGGCGGACATCGGTCTCAAGGGGCAGCTGGTCGTCAACAGCGAGGGCGAGCAGGTCGAGGGCTACCAGGTGCACCTCGGCGGCGCGCTGGGCCTCGAGGCCGGCTTCGGCCGCAAGGTGCGCGGTCTGAAGGTCACCTCCGAGGAGCTGCCCGACTACATCGAGCGCGTCCTGAAGCGGTTCGAGGCGGAGCGCGAGGACGGCGAGCGGTTCGCCGCCTGGGCCGCCCGGGCCGGCGAGGAGTCTCTGACATGAGCGAGCGCGCGGCCCCGTTCTACTGCCCCTACTGCGGTGACGAGGACCTGCGTCCCAGCGAGGAGGGGCACGGGGCGTGGGAATGCGCGGCGTGCAGCCGGGCCTTCTCGCTGAAGTTCCTCGGACTGCTGTCCCAGGGACTGAAGCGATCCGACTCCGGAGGGGCAGAGATATGACGACCACTCAGGAAGAGCGCAGCACCGAAGAACTGAAGGCGCTCGCCGAGCAGGCGGGCCGCGACCTGGAGGACGCCTCCGCGCTGGAGATCCTCACCTGGGCGGCCGAGACGTTCGGCAAGCGCTTCTGCGTGACCTCCTCCATGGAGGACGCCGTCGTCGCCCACCTCGCCTCCCGGGCGATGCCCGGCGTGGACGTCGTCTTCCTCGACACCGGCTACCACTTCGAGGAGACCATCGGCACCCGCGACGCGGTCGACGCCGTGATGGACGTCAACGTCATCACGCTCACCCCGCGCCTGACGGTCGCCGAGCAGGACGCCGAGTACGGCCCGAAGCTGCACGACCGCGACCCCGACCTGTGCTGCGCGATGCGCAAGGTGCAGCCGCTTCAGGAGGGCCTGAAGGACTACCGGGCCTGGGCGACCGGTCTGCGCCGCGACGAGTCCCCGACCCGGGCGAACACCCCGGTGGTCGGCTGGGACGAGAAGCGGCAGAAGGTGAAGATCTCCCCGATCGCCCGCTGGACCCAGGACGACGTGGACGCCTACGTCACCGAACACGGCGTCCTGACGAACCCGCTGCTGATGGACGGCTACCCCTCCGTCGGCTGCGCCCCCTGCACCCGCCGGGTGCTGGAGGGCGAGGACGCCCGTGCCGGCCGCTGGGCGGGGAGCAACAAGACCGAGTGCGGGCTGCACGGATGACGACGACGATTCAGGAGACCGACGTGACGACCGGAGCCACCGTCTGGCTCACGGGTCTGCCGAGTGCCGGCAAGACCACCATCGCCCACGAGCTGGCCGGCCGGCTGCGCGCCGAGGGCCGCCGCGTCGAGGTGCTCGACGGCGACGAGATCCGCGAGTTCCTCTCGGCGGGCCTCGGCTTCACCCGCGAGGACCGGCACACCAACGTGCAGCGGATCGGCTTCGTCGCCGAACTGCTCGCCCGCAACGGCGTGCTCGCCCTCGTCCCGGTCATCGCGCCCTACCAGGACAGCCGCGAGGCGGTGCGCAAGCGGCACCAGGCGAACGGCACGGCGTACGCGGAGATCCACGTGGCCACGCCGGTCGAGGTCTGCAGCGAGCGCGATGTGAAGGGCCTGTACGCCAAGCAGGCGGCGGGCGAGCTCACGGGCCTCACCGGGGTCGACGACCCCTACGAGGCGCCCGAGTCGCCCGATCTGCGCATCGAGTCGCAGAACCAGACCGTGCAGGAGTCCGCGGCGTCGGTGTACGCCCTGCTCAGCGAAAGGGGACTGGCATGACGACCGCGGCCACCGTTTCCGAGGAGACCGACAGCCCCTACGCGCTGTCCCACCTCGACGCCCTCGAGTCCGAGGCGGTGCACATCTTCCGCGAGGTGGCGGGCGAGTTCGAGCGGCCGGTGATCCTCTTCTCCGGCGGCAAGGACTCCATCGTCATGCTGCACCTGGCGCTGAAGGCCTTCCGGCCGGCGTCGGTGCCGTTCTCGCTGCTGCACGTGGACACCGGGCACAACTTCCCCGAGGTCCTCGACTACCGGGACCGCACGGTCGAGAAGCACGGGCTGCGGCTGCACGTCGCCTCCGTGCAGGACTACATCGACCGCGGTGTGCTCAAGGAGCGCCCGGACGGCACCCGCAACCCGCTGCAGACGCTGCCGCTGACCGAGAAGATCCAGGCGGAGAAGTTCGACGCCGTCTTCGGCGGCGGACGCCGCGACGAGGAGAAGGCCCGGGCCAAGGAGCGGGTGTTCTCCCTGCGGGACGAGTTCTCCCAGTGGGACCCGCGCCGGCAGCGCCCGGAGCTGTGGAACCTGTACAACGGCCGGCACGCCCCCGGCGAGCACGTGCGCGTGTTCCCGCTGTCCAACTGGACCGAGCTGGACGTGTGGCAGTACATCGCCCGCGAGGGCATCGAGCTGCCGCAGATCTACTACGCCCACGAGCGTGAGGTGTTCCGGCGCAGCGGCATGTGGCTGACCGCCGGCGAGTGGGGCGGGCCGAAGGACGACGAGTCCGTGGAGAAGCGCCTGGTGCGCTACCGCACGGTCGGTGACATGTCCTGCACCGGGGCGGTCGACTCCGAGGCCGACACCATCGAGAAGGTGATCGTCGAGATCGCCGCCTCCCGGCTCACCGAGCGGGGCGCCACCCGCGCCGACGACAAGATGTCCGAAGCCGCGATGGAAGACCGCAAGCGCGAGGGGTACTTCTAAAGATGAGCACCATCACGACCGAGGAACTCGCGGAGACCACCCTGCTGCGGTTCGCCACCGCCGGTTCCGTCGACGACGGCAAGTCCACCCTGGTGGGCCGGCTGCTGCACGACTCCAAGTCGGTCCTCACCGACCAGCTGGAGGCCGTGGAGCGCGCTTCGGCGAGCCGGGGCCAGGAGGCTCCGGACCTCGCGCTGCTGACGGACGGCCTGCGGGCCGAGCGGGAGCAGGGCATCACCATCGACGTGGCCTACCGCTACTTCGCCACGCCCCTGCGGCGGTTCATCCTCGCCGACACCCCCGGCCATGTGCAGTACACGCGGAACATGGTCACCGGCGCCTCGACGGCCGAGCTGACGGTCATCCTGGTCGATGCGCGCAACGGCGTCGTCGAGCAGACCCGCCGGCACGCCGCCCTCGCCGCCCTGCTGCGCGTCCCGCACGTGGTCCTCGCGGTCAACAAGATGGACCTCGTCGCCTACGAGGAGAAGGTGTTCGCCGCCATCGCCGAGGAGTTCACGGCGTACGCGACCGAGCTGGGCGTCCCCGAGGTCACCGCGATCCCGATCTCGGCGCTCGTCGGCGACAACGTGGTGGAGCCGTCCGCGAACATGGACTGGTACGGCGGCCCGACGGTGCTGGAGCACCTGGAGACGGTGCCGGTCAGCCACGATCTGAGCCACTGCCACGCCCGGCTGCCCGTGCAGTACGTGATCCGGCCGCAGAACTCCGACCACCCGGACTACCGGGGCTACGCCGGCCAGATCGCGGCGGGTTCCTTCCACGTCGGCGAGCAGGTGACCGTGCTGCCCTCGGGCCGCACCTCGAAGGTCGCCGGTATCGATCTGCTGGGCGAGCCGGTCGACGTCGCCTGGACCACGCAGTCGGTGACCCTCCTGCTGGAGGACGACATCGACATCTCGCGCGGCGACCTGATCGTGCCCACCAAGGACGCGCCCGCGACGACGCAGGACATCGAGGCGACCGTCTGCCATGTGGCGGACGCCCCGCTGACCGTCGGCCACCGGGTGCTGCTCAAGCACGGCACCCGCACGGTCAAGGCGATCGTCAAGGACATCCCGTCCCGTCTCACGCTCGACGACCTGTCCCTGCACCCGCACCCGGGGCAGCTCGTCGCCAACGACATCGGCCGGGTGAAGATCCGTACCGCCGAGCCGCTGCCGGTCGACTCCTACTCCGACTCGCGCCGCACCGGCTCGTTCATCCTGATCGACCCGAACGACGGCCAGACCCTCACCGCGGGCATGGTCGGCGAGTCCTTCGCCGCCCCCGAGCCGGTGCGGGACGAGGCCGAGGACGACGGGTGGGACTTCTGAGATGAACTCCCCCGACTTCTACTCCACGTTCGCGAAGGAGGGCGGCCGCGTCGGCAGCGGTGCTCTCGGCAGCGGGCAGGGCGGAGTGGCGCGATGTGTGCGCTGACGTACGCGCACTGCCTGCGCGCCCTCACCCCCCACCGCCGTAGACGCAAACCTGCCGACCTCCCGGCCACGACCTGAGAGACCGTGACCGCCGGGCCTCCGAGAGGAACACCTCCCGTGCCTGCATCATCCGCTCTGCGCCGATCCCTCGCGGTCATAGCCGCGCTTCCCCTGCTCACCCTGGCCGCCTGCGGCTACGGCTCCAAGGCCGAGGACGACGGGGGCGCCAAGGTCGCCGCCGGAGCGAAGAAGATCGACGGTCTCGACCAGGTCAGGATCGGTTACTTCGGCAACCTCACCCACGGAACCGCGCTGGTGGGCTTCCAGAAGGGCATCTTCCAGAAGGCCCTGGGGGCCACCGAGGTGAAGCCCGCGATCTTCAACGCCGGTCCGTCCGAGATCGAGGCGCTGAACTCCAAGTCCATCGACATCGGCTGGATCGGCCCCTCCCCGGCGATCAACGGCTACACCAAGGCCGCCGGCAAGAACCTGCGCATCATCGGCGGTTCGGCGTCCGGCGGTGTGAAGCTGGTCGTGAACCCGGACAAGATCAAGTCCCTGAAGGACGTCAAGGGCAAGCGGATCGCGACCCCGCAGCTCGGCAACACGCAGGACGTGGCGTTCCTGAACTGGGCGGCCGAGCAGGGCTGGAAGGTCGACCCGCAGAGCGGCAAGGGTGACGTCACCGTCGTCCGCAGCGACAACAAGGTCACCCCGGACGCCTACAAGTCCGGTTCGATCGACGGTGCCTGGGTGCCGGAGCCGACCGCGTCGAAGCTGGTCGCCGAGGGCGGCAAGGTGCTGCTCGACGAGGCGTCGCTGTGGCCCGACAAGAAGTTCGTGATCACGAACATCATCGTGCGGCAGGAGTTCCTCAAGGAGCACCCGAAGGTCGTCGAGGCCGTGCTCAAGGGCTCGGTCGAGACCAACAAGTGGATCAACGCCAACCCGGACGCGGCGAAGGCGGCGGCGAACAAGCAGCTGGAGGCCGACTCCGGCAAGGCGCTGCCGGCCGAGGTGCTCGACCCGGCGTGGAAGTCCATCCAGTTCACCGACGACCCGCTGGCCTCCACCCTCAACACCGAGGCCGAGCACGCCGTGAAGGCGGGGCTGCTGCAGAAGCCGAACCTGAACGGCATCTACGACCTCGCGCCGCTGAACAAGGTCCTGAAGGCCGAGGGCGAGCCCGCGGTCGACGACGCCGGTCTCGGCGCCAAGTAGCCCGCATCCCGAAGAGTTCCCAGGAGGTGACGACCATGGCCACCACCCTCGCCAAGGCCGCCGACGGCACTGAGTCGGCCACGCACGCCGCCCGGATCGAACACGTTTCGAAGTCGTTCGCGGGCCCCGCCGGGCAGCAGCTCGTCCTGGACGACATCACCCTCGATGTCGCGCCCGGCGAGTTCGTCACCCTCCTGGGGGCCTCGGGCTGCGGCAAGTCCACCCTGCTCAACCTGGTGGCGGGCCTGGACCGGCCCAGCGCCGGGGAGATCACCACGGACGGCCGTCCGGCGCTGATGTTCCAGGAGCACGCGCTGTTCCCGTGGCTGACCGCGGGCAAGAACATCGAACTCGCCCTGAAGCTGCGGGGCATCGCGAAGGCCGAGCGCCGCGAGCGGGCCGAGGAACTGCTCGAACTCGTCCGGCTGAAGGGCGCGTACGGCAAGCGGGTGCACGAGCTGTCGGGCGGTATGCGCCAGCGTGTCGCGCTGGCCCGCGCGCTCGCCCAGGAGAGCAAGCTGCTCCTGATGGACGAGCCGTTCGCGGCGCTGGACGCCATCACGCGGGACGTGCTGCACGACGAGCTGACCCGCATCTGGCGCGAGACGCAGCTGTCCGTCCTGTTCGTCACGCACAACGTGCGCGAGGCGGTCCGGCTCGCGCAGCGCGTGGTGCTGCTGTCCTCCCGTCCGGGCAAGATCGCCCGTGAGTGGACGGTGGACATCCCGCACCCGCGCCGCATCGAGGACACCCAGGTGGCGGAGCTGTCCGTCGAGATCACCGAAGAACTGCGTGGGGAGATCCGCCGTCATGGCCAGCACTGATTCGACGACCGTCGCCAAGGACGGCAGCGATCTCGCCGGTCTGGAGGCGGGCCTCGACGCGCTGGAGTCGAGGCAGACGCACCGCACGCCGTTCCGGCAGACCTTCGTCCAGAAGATCCTGCCGCCCGTCCTCGCCGTCGCGCTGGTGCTGGCGGTCTGGCAGGCCCTCGTCTCGTTCAAGGTCGTCGACGACCCGACCAAGCTGCCCGCGCCGTCCGCCGTGTGGAACGTCGTCCACACGGCGTGGCTCGAGGGCGAGCTGCTCGGCTACATCTGGACCAGCGTCTCGCGCGGTCTGCTCGGCTTCTGCTTCGCCCTGCTGATCGGCACGCCGCTGGGTCTGCTGGTGGCCCGGGTGAAGTTCGTCCGCGCGGCCCTCGGCCCGATCCTGTCGGGCCTGCAGTCCCTGCCGTCGGTCGCCTGGGTTCCGCCGGCGGTGATCTGGCTGGGCCTGAACAACTCGATGATGTACGCGGTGATCCTGCTCGGCGCGGTCCCCTCGATCGCCAACGGCCTCGTCTCCGGTGTCGACCAGGTGCCCCCGCTGTTCCTGCGCGCGGGCCGCACCCTCGGCGCCACCGGCCTGAAGGGCACCTGGCACATCGTCCTGCCCGCCGCGCTGCCCGGCTATGTGGCCGGTCTGAAGCAGGGCTGGGCGTTCTCCTGGCGCTCGCTGATGGCCGCGGAGATCATCGCGTCCTTCCCCGACCTCGGCGTGGGCCTCGGCCAGTTGCTGGAGAACGGCCGCAACGCCAGCGACATGGCCATGGTGTTCGAGGCCATCCTGCTCATCCTGATCGTCGGTATCGCCATCGACCTGCTCATCTTCAGTCCGCTGGAGCGGTGGGTGCTGCGCAACCGCGGTCTGCTGGTGAAGAGCTGAAGTCCCATGAACAACAAGCCTGTCCTCCTCGTCATCGCCCACGGCAGCCGCGACCCGCGGCACGCCGCGACCGTGCACGCCCTGATGCGGCGGGTCCGCGCCCTGCGTCCCGACGTACGGGTGGAGACAGGCTTCCTGGACTTCAACGTCCCCTCGGTGCAGGGGGTCCTGGAGTCCCTGGCGGTCCAGGGCGTCCGTGACGTCGTGGCCCTGCCCCTCCTGCTGACCCGGGCGTTCCACGCCAAGGCGGACATCCCGGCGGTCCTCGCGGACGCTCCCCCGCAGCTCCGCGTCCACCAGGCGGAGGTCCTGGGCCCGTCCCCGCTGCTGTCGGCGGCGCTGGAACGGCGCCTGTACGAGGCGGGCCTCACGCCCGCCGACAAGTCCTCGACCGGGGTCGTCCTGGCCTCGGCGGGGTCCACCGACCCGGAGGCGATCGCAGTGATCGCAGAAATCGCGCGGGAGTGGCGGCACACCGGCTGGTGCGCCGTGCGGCCTGCGTTCGCCTCCGCATCTCTCCCGCGTACCGAGGACGCGGTCCGTGAACTCCGCGAACTCGGCTGCTCCAGGGTGGCCGTCGCCCCCTACGTCCTCGCCCCCGGCCGCCTCCCGGACCGCATCGCCCGGGGCGCGGCGGAGGCGGACGTCCTGGCCGACGTGCTCGGCCCGGCGCCGGAGGTGGCGCGGGTGGTGCTGGAGCGGTACGAGGCGGCGCGGGCGCCCATGCTGACCGCCGTGAGCGCCTGACGGCAGGAAGCCGTCACCAGGGTGGCAGCAGGGTGCCCAGCGGGCCCAGGTCCAGGTTGAGGTCCTCCGGGGTGAGGTCGTAGCGCGCGCAGAGTTCCCGCATGCGGTCGTCGAGGAGCATCAGGGTCAGGCCGACGCGTTCCTCCTGTTCCTCGGTGAGGTCTCCTACGTCGACGCGGTGGAGGGCTTGGCGTTCCATGAGCTGGCGGAGGAGTTCGACGACCGTCAGGACGAGTTTGACCAGGTCGCGTTCGACGGTGTCGGGGTCGGCGGTCAGACGGCGGGTGGCCGGGGGCATGGTGCCTCGCTGATCTGGGAGAGTGCCGACGCGGCCACGGGGGCGATGACCGCGCGCAGGTCGATGCGGACCAGGTCGACGTCCGCGATGGACAGGACGAGGTCGCCGGTGAGGACGACACCGCCCTGGAGGAGCCGGTCGAGGAGATCGATGAGGGCGACGGGGCGTTCGGTGCAGGGGGCGACGCTCACGCGGCGGTCTCCGACTGCGGTTCCGGCTGGAGGGCGAAGGAGTAGGGCGCCCAGGGGCCGGTCACCTCCACGCGGAGGCCGGGGACGCCCTCGGCGGCCGCGAGTATGCCGGTGCGGAAGGCGTCGACGCGGTCGGCGCGGACGAGGTAGGCGTCGTTGCCGACGTTGGTGCCCGGGCCGGGGCCCGCGAGGCTGCCGCGTTGCGGGCTGTGTGCCACACGGTCGACGGCGAGGGCGCGGGCCGTCTCGGTGAGGTGTGCGGCGGCCTGGGCGACCGTGCGCCAGGCCTCATCGTTGCGGCGTTGTCTGCGGCGGCGGATCGACAGATAGGCGCGGCCGGCTCCGAGGCCGGTGGGCTGTTCCCGCGCGGCGTCGGTGTCCGCCTCGGGCGGGGTGATGTCGGGCGTGGCGTAGAGCTTGACGCCGAGTTCCACATGGCCGGTGAGGCGCTCCAGCAGGGACAGGAAGTAGTCGCGGCGGGTGTCGAGGGCCTGCCGGGCGCTGGCCTCGTCGAGGTAGACGGTGGCCAGGCGCAGGGGCAGTACGGCGGCGCCGCAGCCGACCAGGGCGGCGACCACGGCGTGGTGGGAGCGGACGGTGGACTCCAGCCAGTCCAGGTCGTCGAGGTGGGCCGCGAGGGGCGCCTCGGCGTAGTCGGCGGCCGGGACGTGGCCGACGGCGAAGGCGAGCCGGTGGGTGCCGGCCGCCGGGGCGACCAGGTGGACCGGCTCTCCGGCGACCCCGCGCAGCTGCGTCACCGCGGCGGTGGCCTCGGGGGTGGGGCGCAGGACGGCGTAGATGTAGACGAGGTTCGGGTCGGTCATGGCTCCGGGCTCCTCTCGGCCGCCTTGAGTGCGGCGATCTCGGCACGCAGTCGTTCGTTCTCGTCGGCGAGGGACCGCTCGGGGCGGGCGGCCCGGGAGGAGAGGGAGGGATCGTGTTCCCACCAGTCGATGCCCATCTCCTTGGCCTTGTCGACGGAGGCGACGAGCAGGCGCAGCTTGATGGTGAGCAGTTCGATGTCGAGCAGGTTGATCCGGATGTCCCCGGCGATGACCACGCCCTTGTCGAGGACGCGTTCGAGGATGTCGGCGAGGTTGGCGGTCTGGGCGCCGGGCCCCTGGTCGTAGGGGGAGGGAAAGCGGGACGGTCCGGTGAGTGGGCCTGCTGCCGGGTGGCTCATGGTCGGGGGCCTTGTCCTCGGGCGTTGATCTCGTCGAGCCGGTCGAGCAGTTCGTCCTCGCGGCGGTCGTACTCGGTCTCGTCGATCCGTCCCTCCAGCAGGGCGCGTTCCAGGCCGACGAGGGCCTGGCGGACGGGGGCGGGGTCGTAGTACTGCGCCTCGGCGGCGGCCTGGAGCTGCTCGGCGGCCCAGAGGGTGGTGCGCAGGGGCGCGAGCGGGAGGGTGAGGATGCCGGTGATCAGGCCCATGGGTCAGGCGGCGAAGCTGTAGGGAGGCAGCGGGCCGCGCAGCCGGAAGTCGTAGGCGTCGCCGTAGTCGTGGGCCAGGCCCTGCCCGGCCGCGGTGAACTCGTCGGCGCGGGCGCGTTCGACGAGGAAGGAGACATTGAGGAAGTCGTCCTGGGAGGGGTCGGCCACGACGCTGGCCCGGGCCAGTGCGGACAGCCGCCCGACGATCTCCTCGGCCTGGTGCCGCTGCCGGGCTTCGACCTGCCGGGCCACGAGTTCGCCGAGGGCGAGGCGGTCCTCGTAGGCTCCGCTGCCCTCGCGGGTGTGCCGGTTGAGCCGGCGGGCCTCCTCGGACTCCTCGAGCACCTCGCGCAGCAGGTCGTCCTGGGAGCGGGCGGCCTTGAGGTTGAACTCGGCGGTGCCGTGCAGTTCGCCGAGCCGTCGGGTGTACTCCTCGCCCTTGTGCTCCAGGGCGGTGGTGACGGCGGTGTCGTCGGGGGCGAGCAGGCCGAACCGCATGGGCAGGACCGATCCGTCGGCCATCAGGCGTTCCTGGAGTTCCTGGTGGGCGGCGAGGTCACGGCGTTTGGGACGCAGGCCGGGGGGTGCGGCGCTGACCACGGCGGCGAGCGGCCCGTGCACGAGCACCCGCGGGGGCTCCTCGGTCCCGCCGACGGTGCGCAGGCCGTCGAGCCGCAGGGGGTGGTCGGAGCGGGTGACGGCGTAGACGTAGACGCCGCTCACCGCTCCTCCTCCCGGTCCTTGTCGTCGCGGTCGAAGATGTCCCCGATGGCGTCGATGGCCCCGCCGATCGCGCCGCTGGTCTTGCCCCGGGCGCCGCTCTCGACGAGGTTGCCGACGATGTCGGTGAGCTTGTCCGGGGCCTTGCGGCCGGCCTCCAGGTCGAGGCGGTTGCAGGCCTCGGCGAAGCGGAGGTAGGTGTCGACGCTGGCGATCACGATCCGTATGTCGATCTTCAGGATCTCGATGCCGACCAGGGAGACCCGGACGAACACGTCGATGACGAGCCCGCGGTCCAGGATCAGTTCGAGGATGTCGAAGAGTCCGGCCGAACCCGAACCGCTGGAAGTGGCAGCGGGTTGCATCCCGCCGGACTGCGTCATGACGGTCACGTGGGCGATTCCTCTCGCGAGAGTCCGTATCCGTGCCGCCCCTAGTTACGGGGGTGGTGGCGGGCGTGTTCACGTGAACACCAAAAGACTTGCAGCGAGAGGGAGTTGGGAGCCGTCGGGCCGGCGCTAGCGGCGCCGGTCGAGCTGGCCCCGGGCATAGCGGCGCACCCGCTCATAGCCGAGCAGCTGGCCTTGCGGGTCGAGGGTGACCCGGTAGGTGGCCATGATGGTCATGGTGTCGGGGACCCGCTCCAGCTCCGCGACCTCCACGTCCGCGGTCCAGCCGTCCGGGGTCGGGCGCACGGCGGTGACGGAGTCGGGCGTCTTGCCGAGCAGTTCGGCGAGCTGGCTCGCCGCGCCGCGCATGGCCTGGACGGCGGTCGTACGACCGGAGGGAGTCGTCTGATCATCGGTGCTCGTCATGGCCCTACGGTGCCAAGGCCCCGGGCCGCGTGGGGGCGATTCGGCCAAACGTGCGGTGCCGGTGGGGCGGGGATCCGGCGGAGGGTCACTCCTGCGGGTCGCCGTACGGCGTCGCCTGGTGGAAGTAGAGCAGCCACCCGGCGTCCGTCCGCCGCCACAGCGAGTTGCGGTGCGCGCGTCTGCCGTCGTACTCGGTGTCGAAGGTGAGGTGGACGAGGTGGGGGGCCAGCTGGACGCCGCGCATACGGTAGGTGGCGATCGGCGGGGCTTCGAGGTCGGTGGTCCCGGCCAGGGAGGCGATGACGGCGGCCCGGTCCCAGTGGCGCCCGGAGGCGCCGAACTCGTGGAAGTCCGGGTGCAGCAGCGCCCCGACCCGCTCGGGCGAGCGGCGGACCTCCGGGGTGAGCAGGGCCAGTTCGCGGTCGATGGCGGACTCGACGGCCGGGTCGTGTTCAGGCACCGGTCATCTCCACCAGCTTCACCACGGTGTTCCAGTTGCGGGTCGTGGCGATCAGGCCCTTGTTGATGCGCGGCTTCGACAGATGTTCGGCCAGTTTGGAGCGGCCGAGGCCGTTCGGGGCGTACAGGTACAGGGCGCGGTCGCCCAGGCGGAACTCCTCGGGGAGGTAGGCGGCCTGGTCGATCTCCGCGAGGCGGGCGGGGTCCACGGGTTCGGAGAAGTAGGTGACGTGGAGCTGCTTGGCCTCCAGCTCGGCGGCCGGGAAGGGGCACGCGTCGGCGATCGCCTTGAGATAGGCGTGGTCGCGCACGATCACGTCGACGCCGAAGCCGAAGTGCCGCTCGACGGCCTGTGCGATCCCGGCCGCCAGCGACCGCTCGTCGCCGTGACCGGAGGTGAACACCGCCTGGCCGCTCTGCAGATACGTGCGCACGCCCTCGTGACCGAGGTTCTCCAGGAGTGTGCGCAGGTCCGCCATCGGGACCTTCCGGCTGCCGCCCACGTTGATGCCGCGCAGCAGTGCCGCGTACGTCGTCGTCATCCGCACACCTTAGGACGGCCGTCGTGCCCCGTGGGGGCGGGCACGACGGCCGTCGGCGGGCGGCTGCCCGGCCCCGTAAATTACTCATCGGTCACCGAGGGGCACAACCATCTGCTCAGGATCCACACAGTATGTGTAAGGGGCCACGGTCCCTGGCGGTCCTCCCCAGTGGGGAGAAGGCCGGGTCCATGGGGATGAGTTCCGGCCCCGCCACTTCACCGGGCAGCACGAGGTGCTGGCTTTATCCGGCCCATACCTTCGAATCGACAGGGGGCGGCAGGGGGCCGCCACCGCTGTACGAGGGGGCGAGCCCGTCATGGGGAACGGAGAAGCGCGGGTGCGGGGCTTTGCGGCCCGGGCCGGCGGCTGGAGCGCCCGGCACCGATGGGCCGCCGTCGGCATCTGGGTGCTGTTCGTCGTCCTGGCGGTGGGGCTCGGTTCGGCGGCCGGCCGGGTCGACGTCAAGGACAGCGACCAGCTCAAGGGGGAGACCCACACCGCCGCGCGGATCATCGAGGACGCCGGGATCGACGAACCGGCCGGTGAGAGCGTCCTGATCCAGGCCAGGGGCGGTGGTCTCAAGGCCACGGACGCCGAGTTCAGGAGCGCCGTGACCGCCGTGGTCTCGGCCGTCGAGGGGACCGGCGAGGTCACCGACGTGACCTCGCCGTACGACACGAAGACGATCTCGAAGGACGGGCGCAGCGCGCTCGTGCAGTTCGACATGCGCGGCGCGGCGGACACCGCGGGCGAGCGGGTCGAGCCGGTGCTGAAGGCCGTCGAGGGCGTCCAGAAGGACCACGCGTCGCTGCGGATCGAGGAGATCGGCGGCGCCAGCATGATGAAGACGTTCGACGACGCCTTCGGGGACGACTTCAAGAAGGCCGAGTACTCCGCGGTGCCGGTGGCCCTCGGCATTCTGCTGATCGCCTTCGGGGCGCTGGTGGCGGCGCTGCTGCCGGTGGCGCTGGCGGTCACCGCGATCATGGCGACGATGGGCCTGATGGGCCTCGTCAGCCATCTCCAGCCGATGAGCGACACCGCCAACTCCGTGATGCTGCTGGTCGGCATGGCGGTCGGCGTCGACTACTGCCTGTTCTATCTGCGCCGGGAGCGTGAGGAGCGCGAGGCCGGCCATGACGCGCAGACGGCCCTGAGGATCGCCGCCGCGACCAGTGGCCGCGCGATCGTCGTCTCCGGTGTCACGGTCTGCGTGGCCATGGCGGGCATGCTGTTCACCGGGCTCGCCGAGTTCGAGGCGATGGGTCTGGCCTCGCTGATGGTGGTGGCCGTGGCCATGGTGGGGTCCGTGACGGTGCTGCCCGCGCTGCTGTCGCTGCTGGGCGGGCGCGTGGAGAAGGGCCGTATTCCGTTCCTGCGCCGGCGCAAGCGGGGCGGCAGCCAGGACAGCCGGTTCTGGACGGCCGTGCTGCGGCGCGTCCTCGCCCGGCCCGTGATCGCCGCGGCGGTGGCGGCCGGTGCGCTGCTCGCCATCACGGCTCCCGCGCTCGGCATGAAGACGCAGCAGTTCACGCTGGACCAGGAGTTCGGCGACTCGCTGCCGATCGTGCAGACGTACAACCGGCTCAACGAGGCCTTCCCGGGCGGCTCGGAGCCGGCCGAGGTGGTCGTCAAGGCGGACGACATCAACGCGCCGGAGGTGAAGTCGGCGCTCGCCGACTTCCGTGACCGGGCGATCAGTTCGGGCGCCTCGCGCGGCCCGGTGGAGATCAAGCTGCACGACACGCAGAACGTCGCGTTCGTCTACGTCCCGCTGGTCGGCGGCTCCGACCAGGACAAGGCGGGCGCGAGCCTGGACACGCTGCGCGACGAGGTGCGTCCGGCCACGCTCGGCAGGGTCGACGGGGTCGAGGCGCCGATCACCGGACAGATCGCGGGGTCGAAGGACTTCAACGACCAGCTCGCCGGAGCCGTCGTCCCGGTCTTCGCGTTCGTGGTGGTCTTCGCCTTCGCGCTGATGCTGCTGTCGTTCCGCTCGCTGACGATCGCGCTCACCTCGATCGTGCTGAACCTGCTGTCGGTGGGCGCGGCCTACGGCATCCTCGTCGCGGTCTTCCAGCACGGCTGGGGCGCGTCCCTGGTGGGCGCGGAGGGCGTCGGCGCGATCATCACCTGGCTGCCGCTGTTCCTGTTCGTGATCCTGTTCGGCCTGTCGATGGACTACCACGTGTTCGTGGTGTCCCGGATACGGGAGGCGCGGCTGCGGGGTCTGGAGACGAAGGACGCGATCCGGCACGGCGTGGTCACCACGGCCGGGGTCGTCACCAGTGCCGCGGTCATCATGGTCGCCGTGTTCGCGATCTTCGGGACGCTGTCCATGCAGTCCATGAAGCAGATGGGCGTCGGCCTCGCGGCGGCGGTGCTCATCGACGCGACGATCATCCGGGGTGTGCTGCTGCCGGCGGTCATGGCACTGCTCGGGGAGCGCAACTGGTATCTGCCGAAGTGGCTGCACCGGCTGCCGGACCTCACGCACGACGAGGCACCCCAGGCGGTCGTGGCCGGGCAGGGGGCGCGGGACGACGAGGGCGAGCCCGTCAGGGTCTGATGCCCGCAGCGGGGGCTGATCCCCGCCACTGAAAGGGCCCGTTGGTTGCTCCGGCAGCCAACGGGCCCTTTCAGCGGCGCCCACCGAGGGGCGGAGGAACGCCCCGACTAGCCCTGACTGACCGGCAGTTCGGCCTCGATGAGGTCGGCCGCGCGGTGGGTGCCGCCCTCCTTGAGCAGCTCCGCCTGGGTCTTCAGGCGACGGGCGACCTCGGGGTCGTCGACGAGGGCGAGGGCCGCTTCGCGCAGGGCCTCGCCGGTCGCCTCCTCCGTGGCGAGGTACCGGGCGACGCCGAGGTTCCGGAGCATCTCCGCGTTGCCGAACTGGTCCACGGCCTGCGGTACGGCGATCATCGGCGTGGCGGTGGCGAGGCCCTCCTGACTGCCGCCCGCGCCGGCGTGCGTCACGAACAGGTCGGCCTGCTTCAGGATCGCCAACTGCGGCACCCAGGAGCGCACCTCGACATTCGCGGGGACGTCCCCGAGGTCGGCCGGGTCGACGTGCTTGCCGATCGACAGCACCAGATGCCAGCCGGGCAGATCGCCGAACGCCTTGACGCATTCCCGGTAGAAGCCGGGCTGCTTGGTGAACGCGGACCCGAGGGAGACGAGGACGACCTTCTCGGCACCGGCCGGCCGCTGCCAGCCGCCCTCGGCGGGACGCTCGCCCTGGCAGGCCCCGACGAAGGAGTACACGGTCTCGTCGACACGGTCCGCGTTCGGCTGGAGCGCCTTGGGGATCAGGACGATCGAGCGAGCGGGGCGGCCCGCGAACGGGTCGGGGTGCCGGGTGATCCCGTTCTCCTCCAGCCAGGCCTGGAACCGGGCGTAGTAGGCGCGCCCGCGCTCGGTCTTCCTCGGCTCCTCCCACATGGGCTCGGCGACCTCCTTCTCGTACCCCTCCCAGGCGACCATGGCCGGTGACAGGGAGATCGCGGGCACGCCCCAGCGGTGGGCGAGGACGCGGGCCGGGTAGGAGGCGATGTCGTGCAGCACGAGGTCCGGCTCGTCACCCTCGTAGGCCTCGATCAGCTGCGGGAGGGCCTGGATCGCGTCGTCGAGGAACGGCTCCACATTGTCCAGGAGCGTGCTCCCCCACGCCTCGGGGTCGTCGTCGGGCGAGGGCAGCGTGGAGTTCCAGGACTTCACCTCGGCACCGGTCTCCGCGATCTTCTCCGCGAAGACCGGCGGGATCGCGTAGGTCACCCGGTGGCCGCGCGCCACGAGCTCGCGGATCACCTCCAGGCTCGGGTTCACGTGGCCGTGGGCGGCGATGGAGAACATGGCGATGTGCGCGCGACTGGTCATGCGCCGACCGTACGCGAGACGAGACGTCTCGTGCAACTGTTTGAGCCACCGGCGCCGATCAGGTGGTGGGGCAGCGCGCCGCCGTGCCTTCGACGCGGCGGCCGTCCCGGCCCTCGACCGTGACCGTCACCGGGTCGCCCCCGGGGGTCGAGATCTCGGCGGCGGCGCCCGCGGTACAGATGAGCTGGGTCAGCGCGAGATCGGGCAGTGCGCCGGTGGAGGGCAGGGACAGTTCGACGGACACGCGGTCGCCCCGGGTGGTGACCTTCGCGAAGTCCGTGGCCTCGGCCGCCTGCGGGGCCTCCGTGGCAGGCGCCAGCGATGCCTCCGCGGTCGGTGTCCGCGTCGCCTCCGCCGCCGGAGGCGGGGCAGGGTCGGCCGGGGTGGCCGTCGGCCGGTCGGCCCCGGTCAGGGGCAGCAACGACTTCAGCCCAGAGGCCTGCTCCTCCGCCGTGGGCCCCTGCAGCAGTACCTCCACGGCCGAGGCCGCGCCGATCGGGGCGACGACCCTGCGGGGGACGGGCGAGAGCCTGCCGTCCGCCACGAAGTAGACCCGTAGCGTCGGCACGACCCCGCCGGCGGGACCGCCCGCCTCCACCACTCCGGTGGCCGGGATACCGCAGGAGGCGAGCCCGCACAGCGCGGGGACGGCCAGCAGCGCGGCTCGGCGCCGGGCCGCCCTCACCGGTGCTCCCCGTGGGCCGATTCGTCCCGCCGCAGCGGGAGTTCGACGGTGAACACCGCGCCGCCCTCCGGACGGTTGCCCGCCCGGACGCTGCCGCCGTGCACCCGGACGTTCTCCGCGGTGATGGCGAGACCCAGACCGCTGCCCTCGGTCCGGGTACGGGCGGTGTCCGACTTGTAGAACCGCTCGAAGACGTGCGGAAGGACGTCCTCGGGGATGCCGGGGCCGCTGTCCAGCACCTCGATGACCGCCGACCGCTCGCCGTCCGCGCGCAGGCGCAGCCGGACCGGCCGGGCGCCGTGCCGGAGCGCGTTGCCGACCAGGTTCGCCACCACGACGTCCAGCCGGCGCGGGTCGACCCGGCCGCGTACGGCGTCCGGCGGCGGCAGGTCGGCGTCCACCAGGTCCGCCCAGGCGCGGTCGGCGAGGGTGCGGCGCAGCGACTCGGCGAGGTCGATCTCGTCGAGGTGCAGCACCGCGGCGCCCGCGTCGAAACGGGAGATCTCCATCAGGTCGTCCACGAGACGGGCCAGTTTCACGGTCTCCTCGCTGATCAGCCGGACGGCGGTGGCGGTGTCCGGGTCGAGACGGGCGGCGTCCTCGTCGAGGACGTCGGTGACGGCCGCCATGGCGGCCAGCGGGGTGCGCAGTTCGTGCGAGACGTCCGCGGCGAACCGGCGGGCCCGGGCCTCCATGCCGCGCAGTTCGGCCACCGATTCCTCCAGGGCTGCCGCCGTCTCGTTGAACGTGTGGGACAGATCGGCGAGTTCGTCGGAGCCGTTGACCGCGAGCCGGGTGTCGAGCCGCCCTTCGGCGATGCTGCGGGTGGCGTGCCGCAGTGCGCGCACGGGCCGCAGCACCCCGCGCGCGGCGAGCAGCGCAAGCAGCACGGCGACGCCCAGCGCGGGCACGGTGGCCCGTTCCACGGCGGTGACCAGGGCGTCCACATAGCGCTGTTCGGTTGCCTGCGGCACTGTGAGGAAGACCTGGAGCCCGGAGGCGATCCCGCGGTTCTCGTCACCGGAGAAGGTGACCGACATGCCGACGACGAGCGAGGTGTGGTCGCCGGTATTCACCCGCTGGAAGACGGTGGCCGGGCTGGAGTCCACGGCCTCGCGCAGATCGGGCGTCAGCTCCTCGAAGGGGTCGCCGGGGCGGGACGTGGCGCTCAGGTCCTCGTAGCCGACCAGCACCCGCCAGCTTCCGGACGGCTCGGCGCGGGCCACGTCACCGGCGAAGCGCCGCAGTTCGGCCTCGGCCGGGGGAAAGGAGAGCTGCGGGGCGAGCCGGTCGACCTGGGTACGCAGCTGCTTGATCACGGTGTCCTGGCTCTGCTGGAGCACACCCGTGCGCGCCTCCCGGAAGCTCAGGGCGCCGGTGGTCGCCGCGGTGAGCGCGGCGACGAGCGCGAACGCCACCACCAGACGCGTGCGCAGCCCGCGCGGACGCGGGAACAGCCCGCGCAGGCGAGGGGCCGAGGCGCTTCTCGCGGGGAGGCTTCTCACGGGGACACGAACCGGTAGCCGAAGCCGCGCACGGTCTGGATGTAGCGCGGCTCCCGCGAGGGCTCGCCCATCTTGGCCCGCAGCCGTCGGACGCAGGCGTCCACCAGGCGCGCGTCGCCGTGGTAGCTGTGTTCCCAGACCGCTTCCAGGAGTTGCTGCCGGCTGAACACCTGGCCGGGTGCGGCGGACAGCGTCAGCAGCAGCCGCAGTTCGGACGGGGCGAGCGGGACCGGGTCGCCCCGCCAGGTGACGGCGTGCCCGGCGCGGTCGATGGCCAGCTCGCCGTAGGTGTCGATCTTCGGTATGCCGCCGTCGGCCGCCGCCACGGCCGTCGCCCGGCGCAGGACGGCCCGGATACGCGCCTCGAGGACCCGGGCCCGCACGGGCTTGACGACGTAGTCGTCGGCTCCGGCCTCCAGCCCTACGACGATGTCCACGTCGTCCCCGCGCGCGGTCGCCATGAGGATCGGCAGCGTCTGGTCCAGGGCGCGCATCGCGCGGCACACGTCCAGTCCCGGCATGCCGGGCAGCATCAGGTCGAGCACCACGACGTCCGGCCGGAAGGACCGCAGCCGCTCCAGTCCCTCCTCCCCCGTCTCGACGGCGGCGACGTCGTGCCCCTGGCGGCGCAGGGCGAGGGCGACTCCTTCACGGACGGCGCGGTCGTCTTCGATCAGCAGAACTCGTGGCATGGGCTCAGTATCCGCAGGCCCGCGCACGGTTGGGCTCCTGTTACCGGATGATCACACAAGCCTTCCGACCTATCTTCGTAATCTTTCCGTTATCATTCGCGCTATGTTCGATCACATGACCCTCGCAATCTGAACGACCATGACCGCGCACTCCACACCTCCGTCCCGCAGCCGCCGCAGGGGCCGCGGACCCACACACTCCACGAGCCGCCGCGGCCACAAGGGCCCGCTGTTAGCGGGCCTGTCCGCGCTGGCGCTGCTCGGGGTGGCCGGACTCGCCTCGGTGGAATGGACGTCGGCGAAGCGCGGAGGTACGGCGGCCGAGGCCGGCTCCGGACCGGCGACCGAGCCCGCGCCCGACTCCCCGTCCACCACCGCCCCGGCCAGGCCCCTCACCCCGTCGGACCCGTCCTCCCCGACCGGCTCGCCCTCCCCCACCCTGCCTCCCTCTCCCACCGCACGGCCGAAGATCCCCGCCACCGGCCCCGGCACCTTCACCGTCGCCCCCGGCTCGGGCCCCAAGACGGGGAAGGGCACGGCCCTGCGCTACCGGGTCGACGTCGAGGACGGCATCGACCTGTCCGCCCCGGACGTCGCCCGGCAGGTGGAGAACGTCCTGGCCGACCGGCGCGGCTGGACGGCGGACGGCCGCTCCGCCTTCCGGAGGGTGTCGAGCGGGCCCACCGACTTCGTCGTGAAGGTCGCCACCGCCGGGACCGTGGACAAGATCTGCGGGCAGTACGGCCTGGACACCGGCGGCGAGGTCAACTGCAACGTCGCCAAGAACGTCATGGTCAACCTCAAGCGCTGGCTCCTGGCGACTCCCGTCTACGCCAAGGACGTCAAGGCCTACCGGGCCCTCATCGTCAACCACGAGGTCGGTCACTTCCTCGGCCACGGCCATGTCGGCTGCCCCGGCCCCGGCAAGCCGGCCCCCGCGATGATGCAGCAGATCAAGGGCATGCGCGGCTGCGCGCCCAATGTCTGGCCCTACGACGAGCAGGGCCGCTACCTCACGGGACCCGCCGTGCCATGAACGGAGCCGGACCGGCGACGCCGTCAGCGCTGATAGCGCGCCAGCACCAAGTTGCCGTCCTCCTCCAGCCGTTCGCGCAGTGCGCCGAGTCCGATGGCTCCGCTGTAGTACTCCTGGAGGGCCGGGGTCGCCACCTTGTCCTTCCACTCGGGGTAGCCCCGCACCGTCTGCGCGGGTGCAGGGCGCAGGTGCTCGGCGAGGGCGGTGCCGGTGGCCCAGCCGTGCTCGGACGTGCGCAGGGCCGGATCGCTCAGAGCCTGGCGGCCCGTGGGCAGCATCCAGTCGCCGAGGGCGAGGCGGACCATGTTGGGCGGTCTGAGGAGGAAGTCGATGAAGGCGGCGGCCTCCTTCTTGTGCGGGCAGTCCTCGGCGACGGAGAGGGTCTGCGGGCTGACGCCCTGGGTGAGCCCTCCGGCGCCTGCGGGGGCGGGCAGCACCTGCCAGTCGAAGCCCTTCGGCGCCTGCTGCACGATCTGCTGACGGTAGGAGAAGCCGAGCGGGACCATCGCGTATCTGCCGCCGAAGAAGCCGGGCAGGGTGTCGGAGCCGCCGCTGCCCAGGGTCGTGGGCGAGGCGCTGCCGTCGGTGCCGGCCTGGGCGTGGATGGTGCGCGGCACCACCTGGTCGGCCTCCCCGAACCGGACCGTCACCTTGCCGTTCGCCCCGCGGTGGAAGAGCTGTCCGCCTGTTGAGAGGGAGAGGTTGAGCGTGGCCGAGACGGGCTCCTTCAGGGGCCAGGCGATGCCGTACTTCCCCCGGCCGCTGAGGCGTTCGGTGATCCGGCGGAACTCGGCCCAGCTCCATGGCTTCTCCGGGGTCGGGATCCGCACCCCGGACTGCCGGAGCCACTTGGCGTTGGCGATCAGCACGCGCGGTTCCTGGAGGAACGGCACGCCGTAGACGCCGTCCCCGAAGGTGGTCGTCTCCCAACTGCGCCGCGGGATGTCCGACTTCAGCCGCGCGGGCAGCAGGTCGGTGAGATCGGCCAGGTAGCCGCCGTAGGCGAAGTCCGCCAGGTCGTCGGAGGCGTCATGGATGATGTCGGGTGCCTCGCCGCCCTCGAAGGCGGTGAGGAGCTGGTCGTGGACGCTGTCCCAGGAGCCCTGGACGTACTCGACGCGGATGTCCGGGTGGGTGGCGTTCCACTCCTTCACCAGCGCCTTGTTGGCCTCGACGGACTCCTCCTGCCAGGCCAGGGACTGGAAGCGCAGGGTGATCCGGCCGTCGTCGCGGGTGCCGCCGGAGGAGCAGCCGGCGAGGAGCAGCAGCAGGACCAGGGCCAGGGCCGGCAGACGGGCGCGCATCAGCTCTTCACCGCCCCGGTGAGCATGCCGCCCGTGATCCGCCGCTGGATGATCGCGAAGACCACCAGCGAGGGCAGCGTCGCGAGGAACGCGGCGGCCGCGAGCGGGCCGAGGTCGGCGACGCCCTCGGCCCCGATGAAGTGGGTGAGCACCACCGGCAGGGTCTGCTTCTCCGGTGTCTTGAGCAGCACCAGCGCGAAGAAGAACTCGTTCCACGCGGTGATGAACGCGAACAGGCCCGTCGCCACGATGCCCGGCGCGAGCAGCGGTGCCGTCACCGACACCAGCGTCCGCACCCGCCCGGCCCCGTCGACAGCGGCGGCCTCCTCCAACTCGGGCGGCACCGCCCGCACATACCCGGCGAGCATCCACAGCGCGAAGGGCAGCGCCCACACCACGTACACCAGCACCAGCCCCGGCACGGAGTTGATCATTCGGAGGTTCTTCAGCACGAGGAACAGCGGGATGATCAGCAGCACGAACGGGAACGCCTGGCTGACCACCACCCAGCCCGTCACCGCCTTCGCCAGCCGGGTGCGCCGCCGGGCGACGACATAGGCCATCGGCGTCGCGATCAGCACGGCGACGACCGCCGCCGCGAGCGCCGCGACGAGGGAGTTGAGGGCGGCGTGCAGCAGCGGCTGTTCGTCGAAGGCCTGCCGGAAGTTGTCGAGGGTGGGGTCCTTCGGGATCCACGTCGGATGCAGACTGCCCAGTTCGCGCGGCGGCTTGAACGCCGTGGAGAGCAGCCAGAGGAACGGGAAGGCGAGGAAGACGAGGTAGGCGAGCAGCGCGGTGTACTGGCCGACGCGGGCCGGTGCGGAGGTCCTCACGCGTCGTCACCTCCCCTGAGGCGGCCGACGAGGAAGACGGCCAGGGCGATCGAGATCACGGCCACCATCACGCAGCCCATCGCCGCCGCGTAGCCGAACTGCCCGTAGCGGAAGGCCTCTTCGTAGGCGAAGAGCATGGGCAGCCGGGTCCGGCCGCCGGGGCCGCCGTTGGTGAGTACGTAGACCAGGGCGAAGGAGTTGAAGTTCCAGATCAGGTTGAGCGCGGTGATGGCGAGGGCGATGGGTCTGAGGGCGGGCCAGGTCACCGTGCGGAAGCGGCGCCAGGCACCCGCCCCGTCGACCGCCGCCGCCTCGTGCAGTTCGCGCGGGGTGTTCTGCAGCCCGGCGAGCAGCGCCACCGTCGTCTGGGGCATGCCCGCCCAGACGCCGACGAGGATCACGGCGGGCAGTGCGGTCGCCAGCCCGCTGAGCCAGTCGCGGCCGCCGCCCAGGCCGATGTCGCGCAGGGTCTCGTTGAGGATGCCCGCGTCCGGGTTGTAGACGAGCCGCCACATGATGCCTACGACGACCTCGGGCATGGCCCAGGGGATGATCGCCAGGGCGCGGGCCAGCCAGCGCAGCCGCAGCTCCTGATTGAGCAGCAGGGCGAGGCCCAGCGCGAGCAGGAACTGCGGCACGGTCACCCCGACCGCCCACACCAGCCCGATGCGGAACGACTCCCAGAACAGCGTGTCGTGCAGCAGGTCCCGGAAGTTGAGGCCGCCGATCCACTGCGTGGGCTCGGTACGGCCCGACTGGGCGTCGGTGAAGGCCAGCAGAATCCCGTACAGCAGCGGGCCGACGCTGAGGACGAGGATGGGGATCAGGGCGGGCAGCACCAGGAACCAGGCGCCGTGGTCCACGACCCGGCGGGGCCGGGCCCGGCCCGGTGCCGGATCGGCCGGCTTCCTCACCTCGGTCACCGAGGTCACGGCATCAGCCCCTTCGCACGGCTCGGGCGGGCCAGGTCATGGTCGTGAAGGCGGCCTGCCTCGTCAAGGCACCGCGCACACGGTCCCACCTGTGCGAATGGGACACTGGCGGGCGGATGGCCAGAACGCGACGGTGACGTACGAGGACCGGGACCACGGAGGCGGACGATGGACGAGGCACGGGCGCGGGACGTCCTGGCATCGGCGGGCGCGGTGGGCGGCGCGGCCCGCGAGGCGCGGCTGCTGGCGCTGGGCGAGAACGCGGTGTTCGCCGCCGGCGACCTGGTCGTCAAGGTCGGCCGCGACGCCGAACTCCTGGACCGGGCGCGCCGCGAGCTGGACATCGCGGTCTGGCTCGCCGAGGCGGGCGTGCCCGCGGTGCGCGCGGCCGAGCCGAAGGCGCTGCTGGTCGAGGGGCACCCGGTGACGGTGTGGCACCGGCTGCCCGATGCCGTACGGCCCGCCGAGCCGAGGGATCTGGCCGAACTGCTCCGGGTCGTGCACGCCACGCCTCTTCCTCCTTTCGCACTGCCGGCCCGCGATCTGCTGGGCGGTGTGGAACGCTGGCTGCGGCTCGCGGGCGAGGCGATCGCCCCCGCGGACGCGGCGTATCTGCGCGAGCGGCGGGACGGCTTCGCCGCGCGGGCCGCCGCGCTGACGCCCCATCTGCCGCCCGGGCCGATCCACGGCGACGCGCTGCCCCGCAATGTGCATGTCGGCCCTGACGGACCGGTTCTGGTCGACCTGGAGACGGTCTCCGCCGACCTGCGCGAGCACGATCTGGTGGTGATGGCGCTGTCCCACGACCGGTACGGCCTCACGGACGAGGCGTACGCGTCCTTCACCGAGACCTACGGCTGGGACGTGCGGGAGTGGGACGGGTGCTCGGTGCTGCGCGGCGCCCGGGAGACGGCCAGTTGTGCGTGGGTGGCCCAGCACGCGCCGAGCAACCCCAAGGCACTGGCCGAGTTCGAGCGGCGGGTGGCGTCGCTGCGGGAGGGCGACGAGACGGTGCGGTGGTATCCGTTCTGAGGGCCGGAGCCCTCGGCTCAGACCCTCCCTCGGCTCAGACCCGCTCGTCGGCCGGCTCCCGCAGCGGCCACGCCCCGTCCACCACGGCCGTCGCGTCGCCCTTGCCGCGCAGGAAACTCTGGAAGTCCGCCGCCCACTGCGCGTACCACTCGATCTGGCGGTGGTGCAGGTCCGCCGGGCCCAGGCTCGCGATCTTGGGGTGGCGGTCGGCTATCGCGCAGGCCAGCCGGGCCGCCGCCAGGGCGTCGGCCGTGGCGTCGTGGGCGGAGTCGAGGACCACGCCGTACTCCGAGCAGACCGCCGCGAGGTTGCGTTTGCCCCGGCGGTAGCGGTCGACCCAGCGGTCGATGGTGTACGGGTCGATGACCGGGGCGGGGTCCACGCCGCCCAGGCGGTCACGCAGGGACGGCAGTCCGTACCGCCGCAGTTCGGCGGAGAGCAGGGTCAGGTCGAAGGCCGCGTTGTAGGCGACGACCGGCACGCCCGTCTTCCAGTAGGAGGTGAGGACGTCGGCGAGGGCGTCCGCCACCTGGTCGGCCGGCCGGCCCTCGGCCGCCGCGCGTTCATTGCTGACGCCGTGCACCGCGACCGCTTCCTCGGGGATCGGAACCCCCGGGTCGGCCAGCCACTCGCGGCGCCCCATCGGCTCCCCGCCCCTGACCTCGATCACGGCCCCCGTGACGATGCGCGCCTCGCGCGGATCGGTGCCCGTCGTCTCCAGGTCGAAGCCGATCAGCAGCTCCCGGTGCCAGCCCATGGGCGGTCCCCCTTCTTGTGGTGCGTCCCCCGGTGGTGTCCCCCAGTGGTCTCCACCCTCGCACGCACCACTGACAATCCGAGGAGCGCGGTCCGCGGGGCACCGTTCACGACACCGGCCGCGAATCCGCCCACATCACCTCGAACTCCTCGCGGTAGGTGGGAAAGAGGCCGCTTTCGTCGATCTCGCCCGACTTGACCACCTTGCTGCCGTTGCGCAGCACGAGCACCGGTGCCTCCATGCCGCGTGTCCGGCGCAGATAGTTCTGCACGACCGCGATGCCGTCCGCACCGTCGCCGTCGACCAGATACGCCGTGAAGCGGGGCGTCTCGTCGAAGACCTGGATCTCGAAGGCACCCGGGTCGCGCAGCCGGGCGCGCACCCGGCGCATGTGCAGGATGTTCATCTCGACGGCCCGGCTGAGCTCGCCGCGCTTGATGCCCAGTTCGCGCTCGCGCCGCTTGACCGCGCTGGAGGCCGGGTTGAGGAACAGCAGCCGTACCCGGCAGCCCGACTCGGCCAGCCGCACCAGCCGGCGGCCGGAGAAGTTCTGCACGAGCAGGTTGAGGCCTATGCCGATGGCGTCGAGGCGGCGGGCGCCGCCGAAGATGTCCTCGGCCGGGAACTGGCGCATCAGCCGCACCCGGTCCGGGTGGACGGCGACCACGTCGGCGTACCGGTCGCCGACCAGGTCCTCGACGGCGTCGACGGGCAGCCGGCGAGCCGACGGCACGTCACCGTCGGCGCCGAGCATCTCCAGCAGCCGGGCCGAGGCCCGCTCGGCCTGGTTCAGGACGGCCTCGGACAGGGCCCGGTTGCGGGAGACGACGTTCCGGGTGACCTCCAGCTCGTCCAGGGCGAGCTCGACGTCGCGGCGGTCGTCGAAGTAGGGCTCGAAGCAGGGCCAGTGCTGCACCATCAGCTCGCGCAGCTGCGGCAGGGTGAGGAAGGACAGCACGTTGTCGTCGGCCGGGTCGAGCAGATAGCCCTTGCGGCGGCTGACCTCACGTACGGCGACGGCGCGCTGCACCCATTCCTGCCCGGCGGGTCCGGCGGCGGCCACCACCCAGTCGTCGCCGTGGACGGGCTCGTAGATGGGCCGCAGGACGGCGGCGACGACCGAGCGCAGCCGCTGTTCGACGAGGTTCAGCCAGATGTAGGCACGGCCGGCCCGCTGGGCGCGGGTGCGTACCTCGCGCCAGGCGTCGGTGTCCCAGTCCAGTTCCGGGCCGATCGAGCCCGTCGCGTCCATCGGCCGCGCCAGGGACACCGCACCGGTCGGGACGTCTGTGGAGTTCCCCTCGTGACCCTCGTCACCAGGGGGCAGCTCCAGCCCTCCCGAGCCCACCCGCGCACCGCCTTCCGCTCCCCCGAGCCTCCCGAGGGGCCTGGCCCCACCCAACGATCAAGGAAGGGTACTCCGGGAGCGGTCGGCGGTGCAGCCGGATGGGCAGGGTCGTTCTCAACTGCGCGGTCGCCAGTGCCCGTTCTGCCAGCCGAGCTCGGCCGGAGTGAGCGGATTCATAGCCGTGACGTCGCGCGGGGCGATGGAGAATCCCTGCCAGTGGACGGGCATGGGCTGCTGGTCCTCGTCCCGGGCTATGTGGTGGAAGCCGATGTTCGTCCAGACCACCGGGTGCTTGAGGGCCTGGCCGTTGACCCACTTGTCGACGGAGGTGCCGGCTCCGGCTCCGCAGGCGCCGGGGTTGTGGCTGGCGAACAGCTCGCACTTGTTGTACTCGGTGAAGTACACGTCGTGCTTGGTGTAGCTGCGGCCCGGGTACTTGGTCGTCGGGCCGGGGACGATCTCGTACGAGCGCGGGTGCCCGTCCTTGTTCTTGCCGGTCGCGCTGACGACGCGCCACCAGCGGTAGTTCTTGCTGTCCCCGGCGAGTTCCTTGGTGACCTTGGTGCGGGTCGTCTTGGTGCTCGGGGCGCGCTGGCCGGCGGCCGGGGCGGTGACGGTCGAGTCGTACTGCTCGATCTTGTTGGCGGTGGAGCCGTCGAGGGCGAAGTCGAGCCGCCAGAAGGCGTTGTGGCTGTGGCTGGTGGCCTTGGCGGCGTTCGCGCCCTTGCCGATCGGCCAGCCGCGGCCGTCCCCGGCGTCGTAGTCCTCCCACGACAGGCTGCCGGTGGCGCCGACGTTCATGGTGATCGTGCCGTCGTCCTGGAAGCGCCACTCGGTCATGTACTCGTACCAGCCGACCTGGTTGACGGTGTAGACGAGCAGGTCCTTGCCCTGGGCCTGGTAGACCTTGTTCGCGGTGTCGCCCTGCATGCGGTAGGCGTGGCCGCGGGAACGGGTGGTGGTGCACAGGCCCTTGACGTTCGGGTCCTCGTTCCAGGACTCCGGGACCTTGACCGTCTTGATGGTGCCGCCGGGACACTCACTGGGCGCCAGGCTCATCAGGCCCTGGGCGAAGTCGAACCCGGTCAGGTCGTCGTACTCGACGTTCCCGTCGTCGTACGGGACGTGGATCTGGCCGAGCCGGGCGCTGTTGAGGACCTTGATCGGCTTGGGCTCGCCCTTGGGCTGGTAGGAGATGTTCTCCAGGACGAGGCCGGCCTTGCCGTCGTAGCGCCAGCACATCCGCCAGGTGGTGCCGGTGGAGAGCTTCTGCTCGACGCGGTAGTCGGCGCTGCACTCGGCGGCCGGTGCCGCGGGGGCGGCCTGCGGCCGGGCGGTGGCGGGTCCCGCGCCGGCCGTGACACCGGCGGCGAGCGTGGCCACGGTCAGGCCCACGGCCGCCCGGGTGCGGACCTTGCTGTGTCTGTTCACAGACATGACGAGATGACTCCCTGAAGTGGAGAGTGAGAGCGAGGCGAGCGGGTCAGTGGTCGAGCCGGGCGGCCTTGCGGGCGCTCAGGTCGATCACGATCGACCTCGCGTCGACCCACGGGCCGTTCTTGATCTTCGGGAACAGCCGGACGCAGCGGTGCTCGCCGCAGCGGTCGAGCACGGCGGGCTGGGCTCCCGGCGCGGCCCGGTAGACGGCGCCGCTGAGCTGGAGCTGGTCCGCGGAGGTGAGCTCCTTGCCGGTGGCGTCCCGGTAGTCGGCCTTCAGGCCCGCGCCCAGCGGGTCGGCGATCAGCAGCTTCGCCGCCTCGGCCTTCTCGTCGCGACTCAGGGGCGGCTGGACGCCGCGCTGGGTGCCGGTCTGCACCACCTTGCCGGTGGAGAGGTCGACGGTCCTGGTGACGAGGGTGTCGTCCCGGTAGTCGTAGAACGTCACGTCGGCGCGCCGCGGCGCGTTCGGGTCGCCGACCTCGTCGGCCTCCGGTTCGGCGAGGTCGACGCCGAGCCGCTGCGGGCCGCGCTCCCCGTCGACGCCCTCGCTGCTCTGGAGCAGCTGCCGGTTCAGCGCGATCTTCGCGACCCGCTCCGTCTCGTCGTCGGTCAGCGGGTCGCGGCCCGCGCCCTTCTCCCCTTCGGCGGGCGCCTCCTCCACCACGCCCGGCGGCACGGCCCGGCCGGCGTCGGCCTCCTGCCGCAGGGTCTGCCCCGCCTGCCCCGCCCTGGTCGCCGTGTCGTCGGCCCCCGCCGTGCCCGGCAGGGTGATCCCCACCATCACCGCGGTCCCGGCCACGGCGATGGCCGTACCGGCCACCACCTTGCCTAAGTGACGGTGCACTATCTTGCGCACATCATCCCCTTACTCCCCCCATCAGCCCCGGGAGTACATCCTTGCCCCATTTATTTGGCATACCGCGTATGCACTGGTCACCCGGTAAGAGGGACATAAGTCATAGGAGGTTCCCTCACTTTCGGGGAGACTCGGGGCCAAGGCGTCCCCACCGGCGCCGCACACCTGAAAGAGTCGAATCCATGCAGGTCTGGCCTGGAGAGGCGTATCCACTCGGTGCCACGTACGACGGCGCCGGTACCAACTTCGCGGTCTTCACGGAGGCCGCGGACCGAGTAGAGCTGTGTCTGCTGCACGACGACGGCTCGGAGACGGCGATCGAGCTCCGGGAGAGCGACGCCTTCGTGCGGCACGCGTACGTGCCGGGCATCATGCCGGGGCAGCGGTACGGCTTCCGGGTGCACGGACCGTACGCCCCGGAGCACGGGCTGCGCTGCAACTCCGCGAAGCTGCTGCTCGACCCGTACGCGCGTGCGATCAGCGGCTCGATCGGCTGGGGCGAGGAGGTCTACGGCTACCACTTCGACGAGCCCGACCGGCGCAACGACCTGGACTCGGCGCCGCACACGATGACGTCGGTCGTGGTCAACCCGTACTTCGACTGGGGCGACGACCGGCTCCCGCGCACCGAGTACCACCACACGGTGATCTACGAGGCCCATGTCAAGGGCCTCACCATGCGCCACCCGGGGCTGCCGGAGGAGCTGCGCGGCACCTACGCGGCCCTCGCCCACCCGGCGGTCATCGAGCACCTCACCGAGCTCGGGGTCACGGCCCTGGAGATGATGCCCGTACACCAGTTCGTGAACGATCACCGCCTGGTCGACATGGGCCTGAACAACTACTGGGGCTACAACACGATCGGTTTCTTCGCCCCGCACAACGCCTACGCGTCCTGGGGCGACCGGGGCCAGCAGGTGCTGGAGTTCAAGTCGGCGGTGAAGGCGCTGCACGAGGCCGGGATCGAGGTGATCCTCGACGTGGTCTACAACCACACCGCCGAGGGCAACCACATGGGCCCGACGCTGTCCTTCAAGGGCCTGGACAACGCGCGCTACTACCGGCTCACCGACGACCCCCGCTACTACATGGACACGACAGGGACAGGGAACTCCCTGCTCATGAGGTCCCCGCACGTGCTCCAGCTGATCATGGACTCGCTGCGGTACTGGGTCACGGAGATGCATGTCGACGGGTTCCGCTTCGACCTCGCCGCGACGCTGGCCCGGCAGTTCCACGAGGTGGACCGGCTGTCGTCGTTCTTCGACCTGGTGCAGCAGGACCCGGTGGTCTCGCAGGTGAAGCTGATCGCCGAGCCGTGGGACGTGGGCGAGGGCGGCTACCAGGTGGGCAATTTCCCGCCGCTGTGGACCGAGTGGAACGGCAAGTACCGGGACACCGTGCGCGACCTGTGGCGGGGCGAGCAGCGCACCCTCGCGGAGTTCGCCTCACGGCTGACCGGCTCGTCCGATCTCTACCAGGACGACGGACGCCGCCCGCTGGCCTCCATCAACTTCGTGACCTGCCACGACGGCTTCACGATGCACGACCTGGTGGCCTACAACGACAAGCACAACCACGCCAACGGCGAGGACAACCGGGACGGCGAGAGCCACAACCGGTCCTGGAACTGCGGGGCCGAGGGCGAGACGGACGATCCGGACGTGCGGCGGCTGCGGGCCCGGCAGATGCGCAACTTCATCGCGACGCTGATGCTGTCCCAGGGCGTGCCCATGATCAGCCACGGCGACGAGTTCGCCCGCACCCAGCGCGGCAACAACAACGCGTACTGCCAGGACAACGAGCTGGCCTGGGTCGAGTGGCCGGAGGGCGACGAGGAGGAGGGCGGACTCAAGCGGGAGCTGCTGGCCTTCACGCGCGCGATGGTGTGGCTGCGCCGCGACCACCCGGTCTTCCGCAGACGCCGCTTCTTCCACGGCCGGCCGGTGGAGGGCACGCACGACGATCTCTCCGACATCGCCTGGTTCACTCCGGAGGGCCGGGAGATGACCCAGCGGGACTGGGACTCGGCGCAGGCGTCGGCGCTGACCGTGTTCCTCAACGGCAACGCGATCTCGGAGCCGGGCGCGCGCGGGGAGCGCATCTCCGACGACTCGTTCCTGCTGATGTTCAACGCCTCGCCGAAGACGCTGGAATTCGTGGTGCCGGTCGACCACGGGCGGCAGTGGCAGGTCGTGGTCGACACGGCCCGCGCCGACGGGGTGCCGGCGGACACCGGCGAGAAGGTGCAGGCCGGGGACCGGCTGACCCTGACCGACCGGAGCCTCACGGTGCTCCAGAGGCCCGTGTAGCCGCCCCCGCGGCCTCGCCTCGCGATGGCGGCGCGTCGTCCGGAAAGAGCCACTCGTCCGGGCGACGCGCGGCGCACCCGGCGCGGGCGATGACAGATACGGCGGCGGGGCGGGTACGTACGGTCCATGACACCTGAGCGTCCTGACCCGGTGGTGCCCACGGCCACGTACCGGCTGCAGCTGCAGCCCGATTTCCCCTTCGGGGCCGCGGCGGCCGTGGTGCCGTACCTGGCCTCGCTCGGCGTCTCGCATCTGCATCTGTCCCCCGTCCTGGAGGCCGTGCCGGGTTCGACGCACGGCTATGACGTCGTCGACCACGCGCGCGTGCGCGCTGAGCTGGGCGGCGAGGAGGGGCTGCGGGCGCTGGCCCGCACGGCGCGTGAGCACGGGCTCGGCCTGGTGGCGGACATCGTCCCGAACCACATGGCCATGGCCCCGCGCCACAACCGCGCCCTGTGGGAGGTGCTGCGCGAGGGCCCCAAGTCGCCGTACGCGCGCTGGTTCGACATCGACTGGGAGGCGCAGGACGGCCAGGTGCTGCTGCCGGTGCTCGGCGGGCCGCTGGGCGAGGTGCTCGAGGAGCTGCGTGTCGACGGTGACGTCCTGCGCTACTACGACCATGTGTTCCCGCTGCGCGAGGGCACCGAGGACCTGCCGCTGCCGCATCTGCTGGACGCGCAGTGGTACCGGCCCGTGTGGTGGCGGCTGGCCCGGACCGAGCTCAACTACCGGCGGTTCTTCAGCATCTCGGAGCTGATCGGGGTGCGGGTGGAGGACCCCGAGGTGTTCGAGGCGACCCACGGCAAGATCCTGGAGCTGCTGCACGAGGGCGTGATCGACGGGCTGCGGATCGACCACCCCGACGGGCTCGCCGACCCCGACGGCTACCTCAGGCGGCTGCACGAGGCGACGGGCGGCCGCTGGACGGTCGTGGAGAAGATCCTGGCCGACGGTGAGCATCTCCCGGCGTCCTGGCCCGTCGCCGGGACCACCGGCTACGACGCCCTGCGGCATGTGGACGGGCTCTTCACGGACCCGGCCGGGTTCGGGGACCTGCTGGGGCAGTACCGGCGGTTCGCGGCCCCGCAGACGGACCGGGGCGGGCGGTGGGAGGCGACGGTGCGCAGGGCGGCGTACAAGGTCCTCACGCACGAGCTGGCCACGGAGATGGACCGGCTGACCCGGGTGGCGGCCCGGCTGTGCGCGACCTCGCCCGAGCCCGCCCTGCGCGACCGCGCGCCCTGGGCGCTGCGCACCGCGCTCCAGGAGCTGCTGGTGCGCATGGAGGTCTACCGGCCCTACGAGTCGGCCGACGCCGCGTCCGTGGTCACCGAGGAGGCCGCGGCCGAGGCCCGGCAGGCCTTCGCCGTGCCCGAGGAGGCCGGCGCGGTGGACGTCGTACGGGACCTGGTGCTGGGGCGGTACGGCGACGGGCCCGCGCAGGTGGAGTTCCGCACCCGGTTCGCGCAGACCGCGTCGGCGCTGCGGGCGAAGTCGGTGGAGGACACGGCGTTCTACCGGTACGTGCCGCTGCTGTCGGCGACCGAGGTCGGCGGGAATCCGGGCGCTCCCGCGCTGGCGCCGGAGGAGTTCCACGCCTACTGCGCGCGCGTGCAGCGCGACTGGCCGGTGAGCGGAACGGTCGCCTCGACGCACGACACCAAGCGCAGCGGCGATGTCCGGGCGGCGCTGAACGTGCTCACCGAGTGCCCGGACCGCTGGGCGGACGTCCTCGCCGAGGTGACCCGCACCGGGGAGGGCGTGCCGGACGCGCAACTGGCCTGGGCGGCCTGGCAGACGGTGTTCGGGCTGGGTCCGGAGCCGGGGTCGCCCGAGCGGGTGCAGGGTGCCTTGCTGAAGCATGTGCGCGAGGCGGGCCTGTACACGAGCTGGACCGAGCAGGAGCCGCCGTACGAGGAGGCGGTGGCGGGGTTCGTGGCGGCCGGGCCGTGCGGGGCGCCGGCCGAGCGGGTGGCGGCCTTCCGGGAGGCCCTGGAGCCGCACATCCGGGCGAACGTGCTGGGCATGGCCCTGGTGCAGCTGACGATGCCGGGCGTTCCGGACGTCTACCAGGGCACGGAGGCCGAGTACCGGGCGCTGGTCGACCCCGACAACCGGCGGGCGGTGGGCTTCCCGCCCGAGGAGCCGGGCCGGACCTCCGGGGAGAAGGCCGCGGTGACCCGGGCGGCACTGGGGCTGCGGAAGCGGCGCCCCGACGCCTTCGGCGACACGGCGACGTACGCCCCGCTGACCGCCGAGGGCCCCGCGGCGGCGTACTGCGCGGCGTTCGTCCGCTCCGGCGAGGTGCTCACGGCCGTGACGCGGCTGTCCCTGCGGCTGGCCGAGGCGGGCGGCTGGCGTGACACCCGGCTGCCGCTGCCGCCGGGGCGCTGGGCGGATGTGCTGGAGCCCGGGCGCGAGTTCACGGGGCACGCACGCGTGGAGGAGCTTTTCGCGGGGCTGCCGGTCGCGCTGCTGGAGCGGGTGGGCGAGTGAGGCGGGGCTGAATCACCTCGCTCAGGCGACCCTGGCGGGCCCTCGGGGACCACACGTTCACGGCACCCGCCGCACACCCGCCGTCCGTGCTTCCGGGCGCCCCCTGGAGGCTCCCCGGCCGTGCTCTTGACACCGCACCATGGCCGTGGGGTACTGCGATGGCGAACTCGGGCGGATGTGACGGGGGTGAGTGTCCTGCCGGAGCTGCGCTACCCGACGGTTACCGAACTGGTCTCGGCTGCCCGGGCGTTGGCCGCTCACCGCCCCGGTGTGTGCACCCTGCGGCAGGTGGGTGTCTCGCGGGCCGGCCGACCGCTGCACCTACTGTCCGTGGGCCGCGCCCGCCGAGCCGTACTGGTGGTCGCCGGCGCCCACGCCAACGAGCCGACCGGCTCCTGCACGCTGCTCGCGCTCGCCCGGCGGGTGCTGGCCGAGCGGGAGTTGCGGGACGGCATGTCCTGGCACTTCCTGCTGTGCGCGGACCCCGACGGGGCGAGCCTGCATGTGACGCCGGCGCCGCGCAGCCTGTTCGACTACCACCTCGGCTTCTTCCGTCCCGCGGGCCCGGAGCAGCCGGAGTGGGCGCCGTCCGTGCTGCCGCCCGACCGGCTGCCTCCCGAGACCCTGGCCCTGACCGGCGTCATCGACGAGCTGCGGCCCTACCTCCAGGTGACCCTGCACGGCACGGACCTGGGCGGGAGCTGGGTGCAGCTGACGAAGGACGTGCCCGGGCTGGCCGAGCCGTTCGCCAAGTCCGCGGCGGAGCTGCACATCCCGGTGGAGACCGGCGCCTCGGACGCCGCTGGGTGGCCGGCCTCGGGGCCGGGGGTGCATGTGATGCCGGCGCCGGGGATCGGTCCGGCGTATCCGAGCCTGCCGGACGACGCGCGGCACAGCACCTGGTTCCACGCCCATCGGTACGGCGGTATGACCGCGGTGGTCGAGGTGCCGATGTGGGCGAGCGACCTGGTGGACGACCCGGCTCCGCATCCGGCTCCGGCGGCGGCGATCGGCCGGCTCGCGCGCCGGCTGCAGCGCGACGCGCTGGAGGTGACGCGCGTGCTCGACGGCGCGCTGCCGCGGCTGGCGGGTCTGGACGGGCCGTTGCTGCGGGCCGCCAAGTGGGGTCTGGAGCTGGTGCCGGGGCTGGCCTCCGACCTGGTCCACACCCCGCCCGCCGACCGCACCATGGCCTACGTCGGCAGCGTGGACGCGTTCGTACGGCGGGTGCCGCTGCGGGCGGCGGCCATGCTGCTGCGGGTGCTGCGCGGGACGGACGACCGGGCGGCGAAGCAGTTGGAGGAGCTCGTCGGGACCTGGAGCGACGCCTTCGCGGAGCGCTTCCGTGCCCGCTGGGTGCCGTTGGAGAACCAGGTGGAGCATCAGTCCCGCACGGTGGTCGCGGCGGCGCTGCACGCGCGCGAGAGGGCGTTGTAGGCGGCCCCCGCGGCGTTCAGTCGCGCTGCACCGGCACCACCGCACCGGCCTCCCACTCCGGCTGCCCCGAGCCCGAGCCCGAGCCCGCGCGTGTGTGCCGCCCGGCCAGTTCGAAGACCGAGTGCACCACCCGCGCCTGGTACTCCGCCTGGCGTGCCACCGGGATCCAGCGCGCCCCGCAGCCGTCGCGGTAGTCGGCGCACCACTCGTCGATCAGCCGATCCAGCTCCGGCAGGGCCCCGGCCGGGTCGCGGCCCGACGCCCGCACGAGCTGGTGCAGCAGCCCGGCGGTGCGCAGCACCAGCCGTCGCCCGGAGATGCGCAGGGCGGCCAGGTGGGCGGTGGTCAGGGGCGGGAGGGGGTGGGGCGCGCCGTCGCCGGTCTCGGGGTCCCAGGCGTCGGCGAGGCCGGGGCAGACCAGGAGATAGTCGTCGACCGGGGCGAGCAGCCGCTCCGCGTCGGGCACGGCGGACAGGTGCGGGCGGATCCGGGCCAGCAGGTGCCGCAGGAGCGCCGTGTCGTGGCGCAGGGCGCGGCTGACGGACCGGAGCACCACGTCCCCGTCGGCGGGCGGGGAGCCGTCCGACACGGCCGTCACGCCCCACATGGGCGCCTCGACGACCGCGGTGACGGTGCCGTGCCGCTGCGGGTGGAACCACGTCGACTCCACGGCCGCCTCCGTGATGGCCGCGGCGAGACCGGCCCGGCGCGGCGGCGGTATCCGGTAGACAGCGGGACCGAGGCCGGGCCAGTACAGGGCGTCGTACGCGCCGAGTTCGCGGGGGATGCCGAGCCGGGCGGCGATGTGGGCGAGGCGCGGGGCGAGACCGGGCAGGTCGCGGGTGAGCTCGACGAAGCCGCCGCCGATGTCCACGCCGTGCAGGGAGCACTGGAGGAAGGGGCGCAGCTCGTCCTGGACGTCGAGCAGCGCCCGGGTCTCGGGCAGGGCGGCGTCGGCCGCGCCGTCGGGCAGCCATTCGGGCTGTTCCAGGAAGCCGGGCCGGAAGAAGTTACGGAAGTACCGGCCGAGGGTGTAGGGGCCGGTGAGCCAGCCCTCGTTGCGGCGCAGTCCGTCCGGGTCGAGGCACAGCAGCAGATTCCAGGTGGCGTCGGCGCCCTCGGTGAGCCGTACGTCGGCCAGGGCCCGTTCGGCCAGCCGCAGGACGGTGGCGCCGCCCACGGGTTCGTTGGCGTGCGGGCCGGCGACGACGAGGGCCTGGCGGCTTCCGTGGCCGACGGAGAGCAGCCACAGGGGGGTGCCCGCGCGGGAGGTGCCGATCCGGCGCAGCCGGGCGTCACGGGGGTGGCGGGCGACGAGGGCGGCGGCCCGGGCGCCCAGTTCGTCGACGGTCGGGTAGCGCGGAAAGGGCGGCAGGGCACACCTCCCCCATGCGGTGCCGTCGGTTCACCAGATGTAGATGGCGTACGCACAGTGAGTCACGACTTCAGGGGTACGTCAACACCACGGACGACAACGGGATTTGAGCCACCCTGATGGAAGGGCCGCCGACAACTCCCAGGCCGGAGCCCGGGAGTGCCTCGGTTTCAGGTCAGTCGGCCGCCGGCCGGACCCCGGTCAGCCGGAACGCCATCTGCCCGAATCCGACCTGGTCGCCCTCGCGGACGAGGGCCGCGCCGACGACCCGTCGGCCGTTCACGGTCGTGCCGTTGGTGGAGCCGAGGTCGCGCAGCACCCACATGCCGCCCTGGTGGCGGAGTTCGGCGTGCACGCGGGAGACGGTCTCGTGGGTGAGGCGCAGCCCGCTGGCGGGGTCGCGGCCTATGCTCAGCGGATGGCCGTGCTCCGGGTGGGGCAGCAGCAGCTTGGGCAGCCGCTCGGCCTGCCAGGCGCGGCGCAGCCGCACGGTGAATCCGGAGACCGACTCGACGGTGCCGAAAACCATCCGGGAGAACCGGCTCTCCGAGGGCAGGTCGGCGGTGAGCACGGCGAGCTCGTCCGGGCGGCGGGCGGTCAGCGCCAGTTCCATACGGCGGACGAACGTGTCGTGGGACAGGCGGCCCATGGCGGCGCCGTCGCGGAGCACCTTCAGCGCCCTTTCGCGCTCCACGTCGGAGAGTCGCGCGGGGTACGTGTTGAACTCGAAGGACGACGTCACGCAGGTGATTGTCGGGCAGCGCGGCCGGGCTGTCCAGAAAACGGGAAAACGCCCGCCACGCGCGCGTACCCGGCGACACCTGCCGCAAAAGGGAGGATGCGCCAGCGGATTGATCTCGTTTGACGCACCATGGACGGGCTACATCACGGTGAGCAGACGAAGGGGAACCGTCCGTGCAGTTCGAGGTGTGGGCACCACAGGCCGGCCGTGTGACGCTCCGGTGCGACGACGTCACACGCGCGTTGGAGCGCGACCCGGAGCGGCCGGGGTGGTGGCGGGGCGAGGCCGAGGCGCGCGAGGGGTCCCGGTACGGCTTCGCACTCGACGACGGGCCCGTGCTGCCCGATCCGCGCTCGCGGCGGCAGCCGGACGGCCCGGACGGACTGAGCGCGGTCGTCGACCACGACCGGTACGCGTGGCGCGCGCGGTGGGCGGGGCGGCCGCTGCCCGGCGCGGTGCTGTACGAGCTGCATGTGGGGACGTACACGCGCGAGGGCACCCTGGACGCCGCCGCCGAGCGGCTCGGTCATCTCGCCGAACTGGGCGTCACGCATGTGCAGCTGATGCCGCTGTGCCCCTTCCCGGGCACGCACGGCTGGGGGTACGAGGGTGTGTCGCTGTGGGCGGTGCACGAGCCGTACGGCGGACCCGAGGCGCTGAAACGCTTCGTCGACCGGGCCCATGAACTCGGCCTGGGCGTGGTCCTCGACGTGGTGCACAACCACTTCGGCCCGTCCGGCAACTACCTGCCCGTCTTCGGGCCGTATCTCACGGACACGCATCACACGCCCTGGGGCGCCGCGGTGAACCTGGACGCGCCCGGGTCGGACGAGGTGCGCGCGTTCCTCGTCGGCAGCGCGCTGGCCTGGCTGCGCGACTACCGGATCGACGGGCTGCGCCTGGACGCGGTGCACGCGCTGGTGGACACGCGCGCGCGGCACTTCCTGGAGGAACTGTCGGCGGCCGTGGACGCGTTGGCCGCCGAGGTGGACCGGCCGCTGTTCCTGGTCGCCGAGTCGGATCTGAACGACCCGCGGCTCATCACCTCCCGCGCCGGGGGCGGCCTCGGGCTGCACGCGCAGTGGAACGACGACTTCCACCACGCCCTGCACACCACGCTGACCGGCGAGTCGCAGGGCTACTACGCCGACTTCGCGCGCGCCGGGCTCGGCGGGCTCGCCAAGACCCTCGGCGGCGGCTGGTTCCACGACGGGACGTACTCGAGCTTCCGCGAGCGCCACCACGGACGGCCCCTGGACCGCAACCGCGTGGCCGCGCACCGGCTCCTCGGCTACAGCCAGACCCACGACCAGATCGGCAACCGCGCCCAGGGGGACCGGCTTTCGGCCCAGCTCTCCCCCGGGCTGCTGGCCTGTGCGGCGACGCTGACGCTGACGGCGCCGTTCACGCCGATGCTCTTCATGGGCGAGGAGTGGGCGGCAGGCACGCCCTGGCAGTTCTTCACCGACCACACCGACCCGGAGCTGGCCGACGCCGTACGGCGGGGCAGGCGGCGGGAGTTCGCGGCGCACGGCTGGAAGGAGGAGGACGTGCCCGACCCGCAGGATCCGGCGACCCGGGACCGCTCCTGCCTCGACTGGTCCGAGCCGGAACGCGAGCCGCACGCGCGCGTGCTGGCCTGGTACCGGAGCCTGATCGCCCTGCGCCGCGAACAGCCCGACCTGACCGACCCCGACCTCGCCGACACCAAGGTGGCCTATGACGAGCAGCGCCGCTGGATCGCCTTCCGGCGCGGGGACGTCCTCGTGGCGGTGAACCTGGCGCCGGAACCGGCGGAGCTGTCGCTCGGTGTGCCGCGCGCGCGGTTGCTGGCCGCGTGGGAGCCGGTCGAGACGCCCGGCGCCGACGGGGTGCTGCGGCTGCCCGGGGAGTCGGGCGTGGTGCTGTCGCAGGGGTGAGGCACCGGCGGCGGCGCCCGGCTACAGGGCGTCGTCGTCCGTCTCGCGCAGGTCCGTCACGCGTTCCAGCAGGATCGGCTCCCAGGCGTGGCGCAGCCGTGTCCGCGACGCGCCGAGCCGGCGCGCGTCGCCGCCCGTGAGGGCCTCGGCGAGGTGGACGACGCTGTCGCAGCGGGCGAGCCACAGTCCGCGCAGACAGGGCCGGGCGCCGTAGCCGGCGAGGGTGGCGGCGCGTACGGCGGCGGGTGAGCCGACGGCGAGTGAGAGGCCCGCGATGTCCTCGGCCGGGTCGCCGACGACCGCGCCGCCCCAGCCGAGGACGCCGCGCACCCGGCCGTCGGCGCTGACCACGAGATGGCCGCCGGTGAGGGCGTGGTGGGTGAGGACGGCCGAGCCGGACTGGGCGGCGAGCTGGGCCGCGGCGGCCTGGGTGAGCTGGTGCAGGCGCGCGGCGTCGAACTCGTCGGCGTCGGCGCACAGTTCGGCGGCGCGTACGGCGGCCCGGCGCAGTGCCTCCAGGGAGCGCGGCGCGGCGCGCGGCACACCGAGGGTCTCGGCCTGCCGGACCGGCACCTCGCGCAGCCCGGTGAGCAGTGCCGCGAGGTCGGCCTCGCCGACGGCGGACACGTCGTGCTCCTGCCCCGAGCCGCCCGGCACCTTGGTGTCCAGCGTGTAGGTCAGCCCGGCCGCCCACTCGCCGTGCGCCACGCTGGCCGGCACCGCCATCGGGAGGTGCGGGCGGACGAGGTCGCGCAGGCGCAGTTCGCGGCGCTGGCGCACGGTGGCCTCGCGGTCGGGGGCCAGGCGCAGCACATGGCGGCTGCCGACCCACCAGGTGGCGGGTTCGGCGCCCGGGGCGGCGGGCCGGACGTCGGGGCCGGTGCCTTCCCTGCCCCGCTTCGTCTCCTTGCCATCCCTGTCCTTCTTGTCCTTCTTGTCCTTGAGGAGGGACTGGACCAGCCTGCGGACGGTGTCCGCGGTGGGTGTCGGTGCCTGGGTCATGGTCGCGCCGTTGCCGTTCGGGAGGCGTGGTGGGGGCATGGTGGCGTCACTCCACTGTGACCAGCTCGCGGGAGGTGGTGTTCAGGCGCCGCCCGCCGTCCTCGGTGACGGTCACGATGTCCTCGATGCGCACGCCGAACCGGCCCGGCAGATAGACGCCGGGTTCCACGGAGAAGCACATGCCGGGCACGAGGGGCTGCAACTCGCCCTCGATCATGTAGGGCGGTTCGTGGGTGGTGACGCCGATGCCGTGTCCGGTGCGGTGGATGAAGTACTCGCCGTAGCCGGCGTCGGCGATGACCGCGCGGGCGGCCCGGTCGACATCCTGGCAGGTGGCCCCGGGCCGTACGGCGCGGAAGCCGGCCTCCTGGGCCGCGCGCACGAGGTCGTGCACGGAGCGTTCCTCGTCGGTGGGTTCGCCGACATGGACGGTGCGGGAGGTGTCGGAGCCGTAGCCGTCCTTCAGGCCGCCGAAGTCGAGGACGACCATGTCGCCGCGTTCGATGACGCGGTCGCCGGCCTCGTGGTGCGGGTTGGCGCCGTTGGGGCCGGAGGCGACGATGGTGAAGTCGACCTGTTCGTGTCCGTGCCGGCGCAGACGCCGGTCGAGGTCCGCGGCGACCTCGGATTCCCGGCGCCCGGCGAACGGGACGTTCCGGATCTCGTCGAACGTGGCGTCGGCGGCGGCTCCCGCGGCCGCCATGAGCTCCAGCTCGGCCGCGTCCTTGACGGCGCGCAGCATGGGCAGGGCCTCGGTGAGCGAGGCGTAGGAACTGCCGGGCAGGGCCTGCCGCAAGGCCAGCAGGTGCAGCGCCCAGGCGTTGTCGCTGATGCCGAACCGGCCCGAGGCGTCGAGCAGGGCGGCGGTGGCGGCGTAGGGGTCCTTGCCGTCGGTCCAGTCACGCAGGGTCAGGGCGGGCGCGCCGGCCGCCTTGTGCGCGTCCGGGGCCTCCAGGGCGGGGACGACGAGGACGGGGTCCTGTCCGGCGGCGAGGACCAGCAGGGTGAGCCGCTCGGTGACCGCTGGGGGCGTGTAGCCGGTGAGCCAGACCAGGTCCGGGCCCGGGGCCACCAGCAGGCCCGCGAGACCGGCCTCTGCTGCCGTAAGGGCGGCGCGCTCCATGCGGGCCCGGTAGTCGTCGGCGGTGAAGGACGCGGCCGTGCTTCCGGTCATCCGGGCCTCCCAGGACGGGCGAAGGGGCTACGGGCAGACATCCTGCCCGGCCAAAGGGGGCGGCGCGAGCCGTCTGCGGACTCCACTTGAGGATCCCCCCTAACGGCAGGAGGTTTCCCAACCGTTAGGTCTAATGCTTAGATGCGCTATAGCCATTAGCAGCAGCACCTGCTGGTGGCATTCATCAGTCGTTCGAACGAGGGGGCGTGCCGCCGTGCTCGTACTGGCACACATCAGCGATCTGCATCTCGACGGGAGCGCGCGGGCGACGGAGCGTGCCGAGCGTGTCCGCGACCGTCTGCGGGAACTGCCGGGGCGCGTCGAAGCGCTGCTGGTGACCGGGGACATCGCGGACCACGGCACGGAGTCCGAGTACGAGGAGGCGGCCCGTCTGCTGGGGCTGCGCGACGGCGACGCCCCGTTCCCGGTGCTGACCTGCCCGGGCAACCACGACAGCCGCGCCCCCTATCGCAAGGCGCTGCTGGGCCTGCCCGGGGCCGAGGGGCCGGTCAACAGCGTGCAGGTCTTCGAGGACGGCGCCGTGCTGATGTGCGACTCCAGCGTCCCGGGGAGCGACGACGGGGAGCTGGACGAGGAGACGTACGACTGGATCGAGGCGACCCTGGACGAACTCGACGGCGGCCTTCCGGCGCTGCTCGCCTTCCACCACCCGCCGGTGGCGCTGCACCACCCGCTGCCCGACTCCTGCCGGCTGCGCCGACCCGACCGGCTGGCCTCGCTGCTGGCGCGCCGACCCGAGATCGCCGGGCTGATCACCGGCCACGCCCACACCCCCGCCGCCACCTCGTTCGCGGGGCGGCCGCTGGTCACCGGCCCCGGTGTGACATGGACGCTGCGGCTGCCCTGGGAGGGCGACCAGGTCGCGGACCGGGACGCGCCGCCCGGACTCGCCTTCCATGTCCTGGACGACGCGGGCCGGCTCACGAGCCACTTCCGGGTGGTCATGTGACGACGGCGGGTACGACCGTCAGCTGCTGGTAGCCGCCCCCGCGGTGCCGCACCGTCAGCCGGACCTCGGAGCCGGGCCGGGCGCGGGCGACGGCCCGGGCCAGGTCGGCGGCCGTGTCGATGCGGGTCCTCCCGAAGACGAGGAGCAGATCGCCGCGCTCCAGGCCCGCCGCGTGTCCCGGGCCGGGGACCTGGATGCCGACGACCAGGGCTCCCGGCTTCCGGGCGTCCATGACCTGTACGCCGAGCGTCACGGCGGCGGGCACGGACGCGGCGGCGGACGGCGAGGGCCCGGAAGGCGACGGCTTGTGCCACCCTCGCGGGCCGAGGACCTCGCCCGTGGCGGCCACCGTGCTGCCCACCGCCGCGAGGCCGATCCCGGAGAGGACGAGCACCGCGCCCAGGAAGGCGGCGAACAGGGCGTTGACGAGCCGCCGGCCGCGCCGCCGGGCGGCGCGCGGGCGCGGCCGGTCCGGGCCGGCCTCGGTGGCCGGCGCCGCCGCGCCGGGTTCCCGACCGGGCATCGGCTTGGGTCGCAGCGCGGTCTGTTCCATGGCTCGCCTCCGGATGGTGCCGATCGCCTCCGTCGGACGCGGGACGATCACGGCTGGTGCTCTACCCGGCACCTCGGCACGCGACGAGCCACGAACGAGTGAGACTGACCGGCCCCCACACGGGCCATACCTCCCGTCGGAACAGACGGAGACAAGGCACGGCTCGCACCGCACCCGGCAGGCGGGTGCGGTGCGAGCCGCAGATCACGAAGGGCGGAAGGCCGGCGCCGCCTCAGCCGAGGGCGGGCACCGGCACGGCGGGGGCCCGGTCCGGGAGGAAGCCGTGGGCGCGGCGGGCCAGCCAGTCGGCCTTGTAGCGGTCCACCTGCTGGTGCCAGTGCAGGATGCCCGCCAGCCAGTTCCGCAGGTCCGTGACGTACTCCGCCATGACGGCGCGCGCCTCGGCCGAGAGCTGGAAGTCGTCGTACAGGATGGGCAGTTCGTGTTCGACCACGTGCTCGAACTGCCGCATGCGCTGGCTCATCAGGTCGTGCACGACGCCGAGCGCGGCCGGGTAGTCGCAGCCGAAGAAGGACTGCACGACGAGGATCGCGTTGTGGATCTCGCCCTCGTACTCGATCTCCTTCTGGTACGAGAAGACGTCGTTGATGAGGCACGCGAAGTCGATCGCGGCGTTCTCCAGGGAGCGGACCGGGCCGCTGCGGTAGACCTCGGGCGGGACGGCCGGGCCGTGGCCCATCCGGCACATGCTGAGGGTGAGGTCGGAGCCGAAGGTCGCGCGGCGCATCTCCAGGTAGTCGACCGGGTCGGGGACGCGGTTCTGCAGCTGGTTGGACAGCTCCCAGACCCAGCTCTCGGTCATGACGTCCACCGCGTCCTTCAGGGTGCGCCGCGCCTCGGGCGTCATGCCCGCGGTGGTGCGCAGCCACAGGTCGGCCAGGCCCCGCTCCATGGCGTTGACCGGGACCGGCGGTGCCTCGCCGTCGACCGGCATGCAGTCGGACAGACGGGCCGTGGTCAGCCGGGCGGCCGCCAGGTCACGCCGGTGCCCGTAGACCAGCGGGTAGTAGTCGTCGCCGTAGGTGCCCCAGGCGAGCCACTGTGCGCTGAGGTCGAGGGCCTCCGGTGTGGCGTCGGGGTCGAGGCCCGCCGAGCAGAGCGCGAGGTCGTAGGCCCTGAGCTTGTCCTCGTCCCAGACGCCCTCGGCGAGGATGCCCACGCGGTCCGCCCAGTGGCGCAGATTCCGGCGGGCGTCGTCGAGGTGCGGGCTGAGGGACAGCGGGAACGGCATGCGGATGTCGGGGATTTGGGAGGGCCCGACCTTCTGATACGGCACGTGTGTGTAGGAGCGGAGCCGCTCGACGCCGGTGGAGGCGAGCAGGGTGCGGACGTCGGCGGCGGAGGTGCCCATGCCGCTGCAGCCCGGCCAGGGCTTGCTGCCGCGCGCGTTCTCGTTCATGTAGCGGCTGGAGCGCAGATGCCACTCGTGGCCGCCGGACTGCCAGTCCTGCAGCCCCTTGGTGTACGCCGCGACGGCCGCCACCTCGCCCGGGGTGAGGCCCTTGTCCAGCGCCACCGCGGGCACTTCGGTGAACGCCGTGTGCTCGAACTGGTGGAGGCGGGAGGTGAGGACGTCGTTGACGGTGTCGGCGGCCTCCTGGGTGGTGCAGCCGAAGAAGGTCTCCAGGACGAGCACGCCGTTGCTGAGCTCGCCCTCGTCCTCGACCTCCCGCTGGTAGGAGAACAGGTCGTTGCGCAGATGCACGGCGTCGGAGAACGTCTCCATCAGCACCCGCAGCGGCCTCGATCCGGCGACGGCGGCGGGCACTTCGGCGGTCGCGTACTCCACGAGCCCCGCCGACCAGGGGGCGCCGCCCACCTTGCGGCGCATCTCGATGTATTCGACGGGGTTGGAGATCCGCCCCTCGTTGATGTTGGACAGCTCCCACATGGACTCGTTCAGCAGATGCTCGGTGGCCACGGCGAAGCGGCGGCGCCAGTCCCCCGACATCTTCGGCACGGTGCGCGCCCACAGATCGGCGAGGCCCGCCTCGACGGGGTTCTCCGGTTCCGGCACGGGAGTCGAGAGGTCCAGCGGCATGAACAGCGGCAACCGGTCCAGATGGGCCTTGCCGGCGAGGCGGTCCTGGCTGCGCTTGTACTTCTCCAGGAAGTGGTCGTCGAAGAAGAAGACCCACACATACCAGTCGGTGACGAGGGAGAGGGCCGGGCCGTCGCAGTCGGGGTGGGTGTACGCGCAGAGCAGGCCGTAGTCGTGCGCGTCGAGGTCGGCCTGCTCCCAGACGCCGGATCCCTCCAGCATGCCCATCTCGCGCGCCCACCGGGTCGAGTGGGCGCGGGCCTCCTCGAGATGGGGGTTCAGCCGCGCGGGGTGCGGCATGTAGAAGTGCGGGAGTTCGAACGGCTGCGTCATGGCCGGGCCCTACCCGGCGCCCCGCGGCGGCATCCGCGGGGCGGGACATGATCACACCATCGCGTGAATCGAACGTGAAAGCAGCCGTTCTGGAGGCGGTCTGACTTAGCCGGGGACCCGCACCTGGATCAGCGCGTGGGTGCCACTGGTGCGCCAGCGCTGGTCCTCCGCCGCGACCAGTTCGGCCTCCGTACGGCTGTCGAGGCCGGTGATCACATCGGACTTCAGGGTGCGCAGGGCGGCGACCGGGCCGGGGAAGTACGCGGTGACGTCCCCGAAGGGGGTCGTCGGGGACCAGAGCCGGTCGCCCACCAGGCGGCGGTAGTTGAGGTCGCCCTTGAAGATCGTGAGCGTGGCCGAGGCGAACTCGGCGCGCAGGTCGCCGGGCATCTCCTCGTACGGCAGCGGGGCGCTGGAGAAGGGGTGGGCGCGCAGGACGAGGCGGCCGTCGGCCAGGGCCGACCACAGCTGCCGTCCGTGCTCGGCGGCCGCTCCCCCGGCTCCGGTCAGCCGGCGCAGCGCGTCGACGACGTCGGCGGTGGTGGCGTCGGAGACGTAGTAGGGGTACGGCTTGATGTGCAGGACCGCCCGTGAGATCCGGCCGTGGGCCAGGAGGTGGGCGATGAGCAGCAGGTCGGGCACGAGTTCGCGGCCCGCGTTGTCGGCGACCAGGCAGAGGGTGCCGGTGCCGGTCGTGCCGAGCAGCGACCACAGTGCGTCGCTGTCGTCGGCCACCAGGCCCGGGGCGGCGTCCGCGTCCCGCGCTCCCTCGGCGGAGAGACGGAAGCCGAGGTCGGCCCGGTTGCCCCAGAGGGAGCCGTGCAGCAGGGCCTGTGCCTGTTCGCCGACGGGCCGGTTCGCGAGGTCGTCGAGTGCGGCCAGTTCCTCGTCGGTCTCGGCGGAGTCGAGTTCGGCCAGCTTGAACGAGCGGAAGGGGTCAATGCCCTGCCAGGGGCCCGGGCCGAAGTACCCGACGGCCTGGAGCAGTCGCCGGTAGAACCAGCTCTCGGACCACAGCCACGGCACGTCGAACCAGGAGCGGCCGGTGTACTCGCCGAGGCCCCAGGTCTCCCAGAGGTCCCGGTCGTGCGCGTCGGCGGGGAGCGGTTCGATCTCGCCCTTGGTGCAGTTGGCCAGCAGTTCGTCGAGCGCGCGGTGCTGCCCGGGTTCGTAGGGGAAGGCCTCGCGGACCTGCCGGATGATCGCGGGGTGCCGCTCGGCCAGCACGCTGTGGGGGAACGAGCCCGGCTGGTTGCCGAGGAGCACGGGTGGGGTGGGGGTGTCGGGCATGCGGCTCACCGTAGCGCGCGGCCCCCCTGCCCGGGTCGCACCGGTCAGACCGGCGCGATCTCCCGCTCCAGCCGGGCCGCCAGACTCAGATAGCGGGCGCGGCGCGTCACCGGGACCAGGCTGCGGATGAGTATGTTCCACATCTCGGCGGTCCTGCGGGGCTGCCGCGCGACGGGCTCGCGGGAGCGGCCCACGACGCGGGTGCCGACGAAGAAGCAGACCAGGGAGTGGGCCACGACATCGACGTCGATGTCCGGGTGGACGTCGGATTCCTTGACGGCGCCGACGAGCCGGTTCGTGACGATGTCCAGCCACTCCGTGAAGGGGTGGCTCAGCGGCGGCCGCGGCTCGATCCCACCCGTGGCGAGCCGCAGTCCGGCCCGCAGGACCGGGTCCTCGACGGACATGCGGGTGATGCCGAACGTGAGGCGCATCAGCGCCTCCAGTGAGGTGTGGCCGCGGCTGTCGGTCTCCGTCGCCAGTCTGCGGGCGGTGTGCGACTGGAGTTCGAGGATCGCGTGGGCGAGATCCTCCTTCGCCGCGAAGTGGAAGTACAGGGCACCCTTGGTGACCTGAGCGTGCTCCACGATGTCGCTGAGACTGGTCGATTCGTAGCCGCGACGGTCGAACAGGTCAGCGGCTGCCGTGATGATCGTCGAGCGGGTCTGCTCGGCTCGCAACTGCCTCGCCATCGGCTGAACTCTCCCGGGACGGAAATGAACGGGTCATGCCGTTTGTTTTTACCCCTCGTACACGATAACTCACCCTCAGACGGCGCTCACCACCCCAGTGTGCCGGAGTGCGGGTGCACATCCGGCAAAACAACCGCGCCCGGTGAAACAAAACAGCGCGTTCGGTATCTGACTGTGGGGGTTGTGCGGGCAGACGTAAAGGCGGGCCGGCCGGTGCCCCATCCGCACCGGTCGACCCGCCCGCTGGTGAGCGCGAATCAGAAGGTCAGCTTCCAGTTGTTGAGCGTGCCCGTGTCCTGCGCCGAGGTGTCCTGGACGCGCAGCTTCCAGGTGCCGTTGGCGGTCTCGCTGGACGCGTTCACCGTGTAGGTGGTCCGCACGTCGTCGGCGGAGTCCGAGGCGGCGGACTTCAGGCGGTACGTCGAACCGTCCGGCGCGACGAGGTCGATGACGAGGTCGCCGCGGTAGGTGTGGGTGATGTCGACGCCGACCTGGAGGGCCGAGGGGGCGTTGCCGCTGCGGCCGGTGACGCTGATCGGCGACTCGATCGCCGCGCCGTTGTCCGGGACGGCGACCGCGGTGGTGCTGGAGAAGGTCGTGCCGGTGGACGTACCGCCCTTGACGGCCTGGACCGTCTTGGCGGCGTCCGCGAGGCCGGCGCCGCAGCCGCCGGAGCAGGTGCCGGGCAGGGCGCGGGCATTGGCCTTGATGGCCGACTCGATCTGCGCCGGGGTGAGGGCGGAGTTCGCCGACTTCAGCAGCGCGGCGAGGCCCGCGACGTGCGGGGTGGCCATGCTGGTGCCCTGGTAGGCGGCGTAGTTCTCGCTCGACGGCGTCTTCGTGCCGGAGTTCAGCGTCGACAGGATGCCGTTGGCGGAGGAGGTGCGGGTCTCGCCACCGGGGGCGGAGATGTCCACCAGCGAGCCGAAGTTGGAGTACGAGGCACGGCTGCCCGCGCGGTTGGTCGCGGCGACGGAGATGACGTTGTTGCAGTTCGCCGGGGAGGAGTTGGAGACGTTCTGGTTCTCGTTGCCGGCCGCGACGACGACCGAGGTGCCGCGGTTCACGGCGCCGGTGATGGCGCTCTGCGTGGCGGTGGAGCAGGCGCCGCCCCCGCCGAGGCTCATGTTGATGACCTTGGCGACGTTGGTGTTGGCGGGCACACCGGAGACGGTGCCGCCCGACGCCCAGGTGATGGCGTCGATGATGTCGGAGTCGTAGCCGCCGCACTTGCCGAGGACGCGGACCGGGGAGATCTTCGCGCCGTAGGCGATGCCGGCGATGCCCTTGCCATTGTGGGTGGCGGCGGCGATGGTGCCGGCCACGTGGGTGCCGTGCCAGGAGGAGGTGGAGGCCGGGATGCCCGTGCCGCACTCATTGGCGTTGTACCAGTCGCCCGGGTCGGCCGGGTTGCTGTCACGGCCGTTGCCGTCGACGGAGACGGCGGTGTCGGAGATGAAGTCGTAGCCGCCGACGATGTTCGCGGCCAGGTCGGAGTGGGTGACATAGCCGGTGTCGATGACGGCGACGGTCACACCGCTGCCGGTGGTGGTGTCCCAGGCGGCCGGGACGTTCATGCCCGCGGTGGACTCGAACAGGTCCCACTGCTTGCTGTAGTCGGTGTCGTTCGGGGTGACGGCCGTCGGCTTGTTCAGACGGTCTGGAACGACGTAGGCGACCTGCGGGTCGGCCTGGTACTGGGCGACGACATCGGCGACGGACGCGCGGGTGGTGTCGGCGCCCAGGTCGACGAGGGCGGCACCGGTGCCGAGGCGGCGCTGGAAGTCGACGTCCTCGCCGGTCTTCTCGGCCTTGGCCTCGGCGTCGGCCTCAGCGGCCTTGTTCGACTTGGCCTCGGTGGCGCCGGACTTGTAACCGACGATGAGGCGCTCGGCCGTGGCGCCGGGGGCGGCCTCGGTCTGCGCGGTGGGGACGGCGGCGGGGCCCGGGGCGGACTCCTGGGCGACGGCGACCGAGGCGGGGGCGGCGGTCAGCAGCGCGGCGGAGACGACGGCGACGGATATCAGCTTCCGTCTGAGCTCTGGGGAGGTACGCACGGTCGTTGCCTTTCGTGGCCGGACTCCGGGCTGGGCGGAGCGGCAGCGGACTCGCTTCGTCCTCGAAGCGGAGGGGGGTGGTTCGAAAAGCGACGCGATGGCCGGCCAGGCGCGAGAAGACGAGCGGACCCGTTCGGGGTTACCTGTAGGTCGGCTGTGCTCGGCTGTGGTCGAACGATAGGCAAAGGGAAGGTCATCGGGATACGGGGGAAACCCTCGATCCGGCCGGGAACCCACCCTCTATGGAGGGCAGTTGGCGCGAATGGCCTCTTTTCGAACACACCATGCGTGGTGAACGCGCCAGGAGGCTTTCCCGTACTGCACTACCGACCGTTGCCGCCCCGGCCGAGGAGACGCAGAGGGATGCCTCGTACGACCGCACACCGCACCGCACTCGCGGCCGCCCTCGTGACTCCGCTGCTGCTGCCGCTGTGGGCCGCCGGCCCCGCGGGGGCGCACGGCGCGCCGACGGATCCGGTGAGCCGGGTGGTGGCCTGCTCCCCCGAGGGCGGCGAGCGCGCCGGCTCGGCGGCGTGCCGCGCGGCCGTCGCCGCGAACGGCGCGCCCTTCACGGCCTGGGACAACCTGCGGATCGCGAACGTGAACGGCCGTGACCGGCAGGTCGTCCCCGACGGGAAGCTGTGCAGCGGGGGGCTGCCGGCCTACCGGGGCCTCGACCTCGCCCGCGCCGACTGGCCGTCGACCCGGATGACGCCCGGCGCGACGCTGACCATGCGCTACGTCTCGACGATCCCGCACACAGGCACGTTCCGGATGTACCTGACGAAGCCCGGCTACGACCCGGCCGGGCCGCTGTCCTGGTCCGACCTGCCCGAGAAGCCGTTCGCGGAGGTGACGGACCCGGCCCTGACGGACGGCGCCTACCGCATGAAGGCGACCCTGCCGTCCGACCGGACCGGGCGGCACGTGCTGTACACGGTGTGGCAGAACAGCAGTACGCCGGACACCTATTACTCGTGCTCGGACGTGGTGTTCCCGGAGAAGGCGGCGGCGTCTCCGGAGGAGAAGGAGCAGAAGGAGAGCGAGAAGACGGAGGCAGAGGAAGAGGAGAAGGAGAAAGAGAAGGAGAAGAAAGAGCAGGAGCAGAAGCAGGACCCGGCGGAGAACTCCGCCGCCCCGCAGACGCCCCAGCAGCCGCAGCAGCAGCAGCCCCAGGACGAGCACACCCCGGTCGCCGCCACCTCCGGCCCCGGCTCGGGCCCGTCCACGCCCATGCTGGCGGGCGGCGCCGCGGCGGTGCTGTTGCTCACCGGCGGCGCCGCCCTGGCCGTACGACTACGGCGACGCTGAACGAACCTTCCTGGCAGCTCAGTTGACGTTGATGGCCACGCCGCCCGTCGTCACCGGGGCGTACTTGGCGGTGAAGAAGGCGTTGCTGAAGCAGAGCGACGAACCGGAGACCTTCGTGAACTGCTGGTTGGTGAAGGAGATGCTGTGGTCGGCGTTGCTCGCGGTGCCGGTCAGGCTCGGTGCCTGGTAGACGCAGGTGATGCTGCCCAGCAGGGTGCGCAGCTTGACGGTGGACTGGATGGCGGAGCTCGCGCCCGGGGTCACGGAGACGGTGCCGTCGGAGGACACGCTGGTGGTGTAGGGCAGGTTGTCGACGGTGATGCCGCTGACGCCGAGCGAGCCGACGACGTTGGTGGTACAGCCGCTGGTGTCGAAGGTGTGCGAGGCGAGGGACTCGGTGGCGGTGCCCGGGGCGGCCGGGTTGTCGGTGACCTTGGCGGAGAACGCCGACGAGGTGCACGAGATGCCGCTGGTGCCGGTCGCGCTGGAGTAGAAGGTGGCGGCGGTGCCGCTCGCCAGGGACGCGTCGAGGACGTCGCCGACCGCGACGGCCGCGCCGTCGGTCGTGGTCAGGACGGGGGTGTCGGCCGCGGAGGCGGGGGCGGCGAGGCCCAGGGCGGCGACGGCGGCGGTGAGGGAGAGCAGGGTGCGCATGCGCATGCGGGTGTACCTCTTTCAGAAGCGGGGGGTGAGGGGGCGGGGGACGCGCGTCGGCGTCCGCCGCCACCGGTCCGTCACGCCTTCTCCGTACGTGACGGACCGGCGACGGCAGTCCGGTCACCGGCCGGAGGCACGCACGGGGGGCGCGGCTCCGGCCGGGCCGGGCGGGGGGTGGCTGGTGGCGCGGCTCCAGAGGAAGCGGCCGTGCCGTGGAGGGGTGGACTCGGGCGATGGAAAGCCCGTGCGGACACACCGGGCGGCGGGATGCCCGTCCGGGACGCCCGTTCTGGAGGGGCGGTCCGGGGCGCGCGAACGGTGCCGCGCGGCGGATCCGGCGCCACGGATCCGGTGAGACGAGGAGAGTTGTAGACCTACCGGTGAGTCAACGTCAAGGCATGACAAGGGAGTTGTGCGCTGCCTGAGAGTTTCCGAACGCCGTTGACTCACATCCGGCGCACATTCCACACTCTTTGTTCACACTTCCCTTGACCCTTGATGTAACCCCCGGTAACTTCCGACTCGGCTACTGCGGCGTAACGAGAAAGCCCTTGCAACCGACGGGAGTTGCGGGAGGACGTGCGTACGCGGTCGGTGTCCGCGCCAGGGCAACGTGCCACCGAAGTCCCGATCCGCACCGACACGCACCTGGAGCAGACATGACCTCCTCCGCCGAGCACACCCCCGAAAGACCGGACGGCACCGCCGTCGCCGACGCCCCCGCGCGCCGCGGCCGGGTCCGCGCACGCCGGGCCGCGGTGATGGCGGTGCCGGCCACCTTGGTCGCCGCGAGCCTCGCGGTCCTCACCGCGGAGGGGGCGCTGGGTGTGCAGTTCGCCATCTCCGGCATGCCCTTCACGGTCACCGCGACGGAGCTGAAGGGCAACGGCTTCGCCCAGTTCGGCGGTCTGGACGAGATGGCCGAGGGCAGCCCCAACGCCGGTGAGACCGGCGGCCAGGTGCTGGTCGTCACCTCCGTGATCAAGGACGCGACGCTCACCAAGCTGTGCCAGAGCGTGGACCTGGGCGGCACCAACCTGGTCATCCGGGCGGGTGAGGGCGCGCAGAAGGTCCGGGCCACCGATCTGACCACCGACTCCACCCAGCTCTCGGGCGACGCGGCCTTCACCAACATCGAGATCGGCAACGACGCCAGCAAGCTCAACAAGGCCGGGGAGCTGGGCCGCGGGCCGATCGGCGTGTTCAGCCAGCAGTCCGACACCGTGCGCATCAAGAACTTGCGGCAGACCAACTACGCCACGACAGCCGGTGTGTTCAAGCTGCCCGGGCTGAAGCTGGGCTTCAGCGGGTCGGGCTGCTGATGCCCGGCGGCTCACGCGGAAAGGTCCGGCCCGCCTTCCGCCGGTGGCGGGCGGGCCGTCCCTTCTGGGGCGGGCTGCTGCTCACCCTGGGCGGGGCGGAGGTCCTGCTCACCCTGAAGGCGTCGCTGGACGTCATCCTGCACGTCGGCATGCAGGGGCTCGCCGGCTATCTGCTTCCGACCGTGATGCTGCTGTGCGGTGTGCTGATCCTCTTCAACCCCGCCCAGCGCCTGTTCTACTCGGTCATCGGGGTCCTGGTCTCCCTGGGCACCTGGATGACCTCGAACCTGGGCGGCTTCTTCGTGGGCATGCTCCTGGGCATCGTCGGAAGCTGCCTCACCTTCGGCTGGCTTCCGGACCAGGAGCCGCGCGTCAGCCGGCGGCAGCGCAGGAAGGCCGCCGAGGCCGAGCGGGCCCTGGCAGCGCCCCTGGAGCGGGAGGCCGGCCAGACCGTCTGAATCAGGCCCCGTGACTCTCTTCTCAGGCCAGTGCTTCCGCATCCCCTGACATCGCCCGGCCGCGGCCACTTGGCTGGGCGGGCCACGCATTCGCCCACGCGGCGGGCGCGCGGCGCGCAACAGCCGTCAGCCCAGGGAGAGTCCGATGGATCAGACCCACCCGATTGTGATCGACCCGACCGGCCGCGACATCCACGGCGAGGCGACCCGGATCCGCGAGCGCGGACCCGTCACCCCCGTCGAACTCCCCCACGGTGTCCCGGCCTGGGCGGTCAGCAGCACCCCGCTTCTGAAACGGCTGCTCACCGACCCGCGGGTGTCGAAGGACCCGCGCCGGCACTGGCAGCGCTGGACCGACGGCGAGGTCTCACCGGACTGGCCGCTGTACACCTGGGTCGCGGTGCGAAGCATGTTCACGGCCTACAGCACCGAGCACAAACGATTGCGCGCCCTGGTCTCCAAGGCGTTCACCGGCCGCCGCACCAACGCGCTGCGGCCACGGATCGAGGAGATCACCGGCGCGCTGCTCGACCGGGTCGCCAAGGCGGGGGCCGACGGCCACGCGGCCGATCTGCGGGAGGAGTTCTGCTACCCGCTGCCCATCCAGGTCATCGGCGAACTCCTCGGGCTGCCCGAGGAGCTGGGGGACGAACTGCGGGTCGTGGTGGACGGCGTCTTCTACACCTCGGCCGACGCCGCCGAGGTCGCCGACATCTACGCCCGGTTCTACGCCGTCCTCGGCGAACTCGTCGCCGTGAAACGCGCGGCGCCCGGCGACGACCTCACCTCCGCGCTGATCGCGGCCCACGAGGAGGAGAGCGGCACGCGGCTCAGCGAGCAGGAGCTGCTCGACACGCTGATGCTGATGATCAGCGCCGGTCACGAGACGACGGTCAACCTGCTCGACAACGCCGTCCACGCGCTGCTCACCCACCCCGGGCAGCTCGCGCACGTCCGCGACGGGCGGGCCTCCTGGGACGATGTGATCGAGGAGACCCTGCGGGCCGAGGCACCGGTGGCCAGCCTGCCGCTGCGGTACGCCGTCGAGGATCTGCCCCTCGGTGAACTGGGCGGCCCGGACGGCGCGGTGATCCGCCAGGGCGAGGCGATCCTCGCCGCGTACGCCGCCGCCGGACGCGACCCGCAGCTCCACGGCCCGGACGCCGCCGTCTTCGACGTGACCCGTGCCGCGAAGGACCATCTGGCCTTCGGCTACGGCGTCCACCACTGTCTCGGCGCCCCGCTCGGCCGGCTGGAGGCGCGCGTGGCCCTGCCGGCCCTGTTCGAGCGGTTCCCCGGCCTCACCCTGGCCGCACCGGCCGGGGAGCTGCGGCCGGTGGACTCGTTCATCTCGCACGGCCATCGGACGCTGCCGGTCCTGACGGGCTGACGGACCCCTCGGAGGGTGCCGGATCACGGGTGTCCGGCTCCGCGGAGGCCGGTCCCCCGGCGCCCTCCTCCTTCATCGCCTTCGCCTCGCTCTTCAGGATCCGCATCGAGCGGCCGAGTGAACGCGCCGTGTCCGGCAGCTTCTTCGAGCCGAACAGGACGATCACGACGATCGCCACGATCAGCAGATGCCAGGGCTCCAGTCCGTTGCGCAGCACGTCATGCCCTCCCTCTCTTCAACAGTTGCTACATTGCGCAACTGTACAACCCCCGGGCGAGAGGCGAGCGGACGCCGATGACGGTCAGCAGCATGCGCAGGACAGAGCCACCACGGCACCGGGTCGCGTCCCGGGACCAGAGGCGTCGGCGCGGTCGCCGCCGCCGGGGCCCACGCGTCGCCCTCCTGGTCGGCCTGGCCCTGCTGGTGCTCGCCGCGGGCGGTGCAGGCTGGCTGTATCTGAAGCTGGACGGCAACATCAGCACCTTCGACTCCGGCGGCCTCTCCGACGACCGCCCCGGGGCCGGCTCGTCGAAGGGCGAGAACATCCTGGTCATCGGCTCCGACACGCGCACCGGCGGCAACAGCGCGCTGGGCGGCGGCGAGAAGGACGACGTGGGCCGCTCCGACACCGCGTTCCTGCTGCACGTCTACGCCGACCACCAGCACGCGCTCGCCGTCTCCATCCCGCGCGACACCCTGGTCACCGTCCCGTCCTGCAAACTGCCCGACGGCGGCTGGACGAAGGCGCGGCCGGACACGATGTTCAACGCCGCGTACTCGGTCGGGCAGACCCCCGAGGGCAACCCCGCCTGCACCCAGAACACGGTCGAGCACCTCACCGGACTGCGCGTCGACCACACCGTCGTCGTCGACTTCAAGGGTTTCGCACGGCTGACGGAGGTGGTGGGCGGCGTAGGGGTGTGCCTGCCGAAGGACGTGTACGAGAACGACCTGAACCCGCATCTCACCGCCCCCGGCAAGCTGCTGTTCCACCGGGGCGAGCAGAGCGTGTCGGGACAGCGGGCGCTGGACTACGTCCGGATCCGGCACGGCATGGGCGACGGCAGTGACATCGGCCGGATCAAGCGGCAGCAGGCGTTCGTGGCCGGTCTGCTGAAGGAGGTGAAGAGCAAGGGCCTCACCCCGACGCGGCTGTTGCCGCTGGCCGACGCCGCCACCGAGTCCCTGACCGTCGACCCTGGCCTCGGCTCCGCCGACAAGCTGATCTCCTTCGCGATGTCCCTGAAGGACATCGACCTGCACAACACGAAGTTCGTCACCCTGCCCTGGCGCTACGAGGGTTCCCGGGTGGCGATCGTGCAGCCGGACGCCGACGCCCTGTGGGCCGCGCTCAAGGCCGACCGCACGATCGACGGCCAGGACGCCGGCGGAAAGCAGACCGGATCGTCGGATTCCCCCGCCCCGGCGGCGTCTCCCTCCGCTTCCTCGTCCCCCGCGCCGGTCTCCGGTGACGGCATCGAGGTCGCCGTCTACAACGGCACCGCCGTCCCCGGTCTGGCCGCCCGCGCCGCCGAGTCCCTCACCGCGGACGGCTTCACCGTCACGGATACGGCGACGGCGTCCGAGCAGGACCACACGGCCACGCTGGTCGAGTACGGCCCGGGCCTGGAGGACCGGGCGCGGACCGTCGCGGCGGCCTTCCCCGGCGCCGAGCTCCGGTCGGTGACCGGCAGCGGGATCAGCGTCGTACTGGGGCAGTCGTACGCCGACGACCCGTCAGCGACGGCGTCGGCGTCCCCGGCTCCGACCTCCTTGCCGTCCGAGGTCGCCGACGGGGCCCGTTCGGCGGACGACGATCCCTGCTCGGACCTCACCTACGGCTGACGCCGCCGGAGCCGGGCCCTGGCCGCCGTCAGGGCCAGGGCGTACAGGCCGAGCACCACGGCGGGCAGCAGGTAGTAGGCGGCGGGCAGGACCGTCATGCCGAGGGCGCTGCCGAGGGGGCTCGGCGGCAGCAGCAGTCCGACGGCGGCGAGACCGGCCGCCGCCAGCCCGACCGGGCCCGGCACACGGCTCCCCTCGACGCCCCGGCCGCTGCGCAGGAGCAGCATCACCAGGGCCTGGGTGAGCAGGTTCTCGGTGAACCAGGCGGAGTGGAACACGGCCTCGTCGTCGACGGCGTCGGGGCCGTCGAGCGCGAGGGCGAGGACGGCGAAGGTGGCGAGGTCGGCGAGCGCGTTGAGCAGGCCGAAGCCGGTGACGAACCGCAGGAAGGAGCGCGGCCGCAGCACGGCCGGGCCGCGCAGCGCCGCCGCGCCGGGACGGTCGTGGGCGAAGGCGAGCTGGGCGGCGTCGAAGCACAGGTTCTGCGCGAGCACCTGGGCCGGGAGCATCGGCAGGAAGGGCAGGAGCAGTCCCGCGGCGAGCATGGCGACGACGTTGCCCAGGTTGGAGGAGAGCGTGACGCGCAGGTAGGAGGCGATGTTGCCGCTCGCGTGCCGGCCGGCCGTGACCGCGTGGCCGATCGCCGTGAGGTCCTTCTCGGCGAGGACGACATCGGCGCTCTCCCGGGCCACGCCGACGGCACAGCGGGGTGCGAGAGAGACGTCGGCGGTACGCAGCGCGGCCACGTCGTTCACGCCGTCGCCGAGGAATCCGACGGTGTGCCCGGCGGCGCGCAGGGCGGCGACGAGGCGGGCCTTGTCCTGAGGGGTGCAGCGGGCGACCACGGTCGTCCCGGCGGCTTCGGCGTCCGTCAGGTCCGCGGCGGTCCGTACCCGCCCCAGATCCAGGCCCAGTTCCCGGCAGGCCCGGGCCGCGGTGGCCGGGTGGTCGCCGGTGAGGACCTTGACGGTGACGCCGCGGTCGGCCAGGCCGCGCAGGGCTTCGGCGGCGGTCGGGGCGAGGGCGTCCCGGAAGGTCACCAGGCCCCGGAAGGCGAGGCCCCGGGGGTCGGTCGGCGGGCTCGCGGCGGCGGGGCGGTCGGCCGTGGCGAGGGCCAGCACCCGCAGCCCGGTGTCCGCCTCCCGGGCGGCAAGCGCCAGCAGCCGGTCACGCTCACCGGGTTCCGTCGCGCAGCGCTCCAGTACGGCCTCGACGGCTCCGGTGACGACGACGGTGTGCCGTCCGAGGGAGCCGCGTACCACCGCCGTCGCGATCCGCCGTACCGGGTCGAACGGCACGGCGTCCACCCCGTCGTACTCCTCGCCCACCGGCCCGGCCGCCTCCAGCAGGGCCTCGTCGAGGGCGTCGGGGGCGGGCAGTTCGGCGAGCTGGAGGGTCCACCAGGCGCCGACGGCGGCCCAGCGCAGGATCTCCGGGTCGTCCCGCCCGGCCGGGTCGAGGGAGCGTGCGACGACCGGCCGGTCCTGGGTGAGGGTGCCGGTCTTGTCGACGCACAGCACGTCGACGGCGCCCAGGTCGTGCAGCGCGGGCAGCCGTTTGACGATGACGCCGTGGGTGCGGGCCAGGAGGGCGGCGCCCCGGGCGAGGCAGGTGGTGACGATCACCGGCAGCATCTCGGGCGTCAGACCGACGGCGACCGCGACGGCGAAGGGCAGGGTCTCCAGACCGCGTCCGCGCAGCGCCGCGTTGGCCATCAGCACCAGGGGCGGGGTCAGCAGCATGAACCGGATCAGCACCCAGGAGATCCCGTGCACGGACCGGTCGAAGGCCCCGCCCTCCCGGCGCGCGGCGGGCTGCCGGTGCGCGGCGGCGAACCGGGTCCCGGTGCCGGTGGCGACCACGACGGCGGTGGCGGTGCCCGAGGCGACGCTGCTGCCCTGGAGACACAGAAGGGACTCGCCCGTCCCGTCCGCCCTCTTGGCCACCGGCGCCGACTCCCCGGTGAGGGCCGCCTCGTGCACCGTGAGTCCCCGCGCCCGCAGCAGCCGTACATCGGCCGGGATCAGGTCTCCCGGGCCGAGGCGGATCACATCGCCGGGGACCAGTTCGGCGACCGGTATCTCCCGGGGCTCCGGCGGCTCCCGGCCGTCGGCCCGGCGGAGTACCGCGGCGGTGCCGGCGACCAGCTCGCGCAGGGCGGACATGGACCGGTCGGCCCGGTGCTCCCCGGTCGCGCGCAGCACGCAGCTCACGACGACCAGGGCGAGGATGACCACCCCGGTGCCCCAGGACGCTATGGCGACGGACACCAGGCCGAGGCAGAGCAGGACGGCGGTGAAGGGGTCGCGCAGGGCGCGCACGGCCCGCAGGGGCCAGGAGGGTGTGCGCACCTCCGGCAGCGTGTTCTCGCCGGAGGCGATCAGCCGCGCCTCGGCCTCGGCCTCGGTCAGCCCTCGGGGCCCCGACTCCAGCCGCCGCAGCACCTCCAGGGTGGTGCCCTCGGCGGGCTCAGAGGCCATGGAGCCGGCGGCGCGCCGGTGCGGCGCGGTCGGTGAGCCGGTCCACCAGGAGCCGTACGACGTCGACGATGTCCGGGTCGTCGACGTAGTAGACCTGCCGGCGGCCCTCGCGGCGGGAGCGGACGAGGCCGGCCAGCTTCAGCTTGGTGAGGTGCTGGCTGACCGCGGGCAGCGCGCCGCCGACCCGCTCGGCGAGCCCGGTCACGTCGCTCTCGCCCTGGGCCAGCGCCCAGACGATGTGCAGCCGGGCGGGCGAGGCCAGCAGCCCGAAGGCCGCGGCGGCCTGGGCGAGCACATCGGCGGAGGGGTCCTCGAAGCCACTGCCGGCTGCCGCCACCGTGATCGCCCCTTCCGTCGTGTCCGTCGCGCCCGTCGTCCCGCGAGCCGCACCAGTTTAGGCGGCTCGCGGGACCCGCCCCGGAAAGCCGTTTCTTCCCTCGCGGGGCCAGGAGTGATGGAATCGCGCGCAGCGGTCCAACCGTGGCCGGTGGCAAGCGAGTTGATGACCGGGAGGCCCGGATGCCGGAGCACCGTATCGACACCGAGAGCGCGCACTCCGCGCGGATCTACGACTACATCCTCGGCGGCGACGACAACTACCCCGCCGACCGGGAGGCGGGCGACGCCATGTGCCGTGAGTGGCCCGCGCTGCCGGTCCACATGCGGGCCAACCGCGACTTCATGCACCGCGCCGTGCGGTACCTGGCCGCCGAGGCGGGGATACGCCAGTTCCTCGACATCGGCACCGGCATCCCGACCCCGCCCAACCTGCACGAGATCGCCCAGGCAGCCGCTCCGGACGCGCGGGTCGTCTACGTCGACAACGACCCGCTCGTCCTCTCCCTCTCCAAGGACCTGCTGTCGAGCACGCCCGAGGGAAGGACGGCGTACGTCGAGGAGGACATGCGCGATCCGGCGGCCATCCTCGGCGCCCCGGGCTTCCGGGAAACCCTCGATCTGTCGGAGCCGGTCGCGCTGACCGTCATCGCGATCGTGCACTTCATGCTGGACGAGCACGACGCCGTCGGCATCGTCCGCCGGCTCCTCGACCCCCTGCCGCCCGGAAGCTGTCTCGCGATGTCCGTCGGCACCGCCGACTTCGCGCCCGACGAGGTCGGCCGGGTGGCCCGGGAGTACGCCGCGCGCGGCATGCCGATGCGGCTGCGCACCCTGCCCGAGGCGGCGGAGTTCTTCGAGGGTCTCGACCTGGTGGAGCCCGGTATCGCGCAGGTACACAAGTGGCGCCCGAACCGCACGGACGGTACGGAAAGCGGCGGTGCCGGAAACGGTGTCACGATTCGGGACGAGGACATCGCGATGTACGGGGCGGTGGCGCGCAAGCCGTAGCCGGGAAAGGGGCCCTGACCTCGCCGTTCGGCCCGTCGGACGGATCATCACGATGCGGCAGCATCAACTCACGGCTTGTGGCCGCTCACTTGACGACCAGTGGTCACACACGGTTGGCTCCGGGCCAGAGAGAGTCATCGGGTCGTGCACGTTCACGGCCCCGCTGTGCTCTCACCCTGCTCTTGCTCGGCCGCACAGCGAGGTCCACCCCCCATGAACACTCGTCCCCCGCAGCCCACCTCCGCGAGACTCTCCCGATCCGTGGCCCTGGCCCTGGCCGCCTGTCTGCTGGTGTCCGGCTGCTCCGCCCTCGGCGCGGCCGACGACGGGGCGGACACGGCGGCCACGTCCGGCGGCGGGATGAAGGTCGCCCTCGTGACGCACGGCGGCAAGGGCGACGCCTTCTGGGACCTGGTGCGCAGAGGCGCGGAGGCGGCGGCCGCCAAGGACGGCATCGACCTGACGTACGCCGGGGACTCCGACCCGGCCGCGCAGGCCGCGCTGGTGAAGGACGCGGTCCGCGACAAGGTCGACGGCATCGCCGTGACGCTGGCCAAGCCGGCGGCGATGCGCGGCCCGGTCGCCCAGGCCAGGGCGGCCGGCATCCCCGTCGTCGGGCTCAACTCCGGCATCGACGCCTGGCGGCCCGCGGGACTCCTGGAGTACTTCGGCCAGGACGAGTCCGTCGCCGGCCGGGCCGTCGGCGACAAGCTGGACGAGGTCAAGGCCGAGCACGCCCTGTGCGTGGTGCACGAGCGGGGCAATGTGGCGCTGGAGGCCCGCTGCGCCGGTGTGCGGAAGACGTTCGGCGGCGACACCGACAACCTGTACGTGGACGGCGCCGACATGGACGCGGTGACCGCCACGATCGCGTCCCGGCTGCGGCAGGACACCAGCATCGACGAGGTCGTCACCAACGGCGCCCAGTTCGCGCTCAGCGCGGTCAAGGCCGTCGAGCAGGCCGGCGCCCGCAGCAGGACCGAGGTGGCCACCTTCGACCTCAACAAGGATCTGGTCAAGGCGGTCCAGCGCGGCGATGTGCAGTTCGCCGTGGACCAGCAGCCGTATCTGCAGGGCTACCTCGCGGTGGACGCCCTGTGGCTGTACCGCACCAACGGCAACGTCAGCGGCGGCGGAACGGCCCCGGTGCTCACCGGTCCCGCGTTCGTGACCAGGTCGAACGTGTCCGCTGTGGCACGGTTCGCGGCCGCCGGAACCCGGTGACCGGACACTTCCTGTGATGGTGTCGCCAAAGATTCGGTCAGGCCCGGTTCGCACCCCCACTTGTACGGATAACATCCTGCGCATCCCATCTTCCCCGTTCCTCGCTCCCCGCTGATCGCCCTAGGACGACGATGTCTCGACGGACAGGTGCCCGGCGCCGTCTCGGTTCCATACGCCTCTCCCTGTGGCTGCTGGCCCTGGTGCCCAGCGTCACCCTCGCCGCCATGTGGGGTGTGACGACGATCCAGATGTTCTCGGAGGGCCTGCGGCTGCGCGACCAGACGGAGCTGAGCCGCTCGACCGGCGCCATGGGCACCGACGCGACGCTCGCGCTGCAGCGGGAACGCAGCCTGTCCGCCGCCTGGCTGGCCTCGCCGCACGGCTCCCGGACCGCCCTCGACGCGCAGCGCGAGGAGACCGACAAGGCCGTCGCGAAGCTGGTCGGGCAGGCCGACGCGATCGAGAAGGCGCCTGCCCGCATCTCCGACCGGCTGTACTCGGTGCTGGGCTCGGTGGGAAGCCTGGAGTACTACCGGGACCAGGTGGACGACCCCACCGACATCACCCCCCAGCAGGCGCTGGACCAGTACTCCTCGATCATCGACGACCAGATCCACGCCTTCCAGGAGCTCTCCCAGGTCGACGACGGCGACCTCACCTCGCAGGCCGGCCCGCTGGTCGCGCTGGAACACGCGGCGGAGCTGGTCTCCCGGGAGGACGCGCAGCTGACCCTGGCCTGGCCGTCGGGACATCTGGACGACAAGGCGTGGGTGCAGTACGCGGAACTCGTCAACACCCGGCGCTGGCTGGTCCAGGACCAGGTCGTGCCCCAGCTCACCGGCGAGGCCAAGGCACGGACCGAGCGGATCCTGGCGAGCCCGGAGTGGCGGACGCTGGAGTCGATCGAGGACCAGGTGCTGGCGGCCCGGAACTCCAGCGCCGACGCGGACCGGATCGCCCTGCCGGACGCCCAGAAGCGGTGGAACGCCGCCATGGACAAGCTGTCCGCGCACTACGCGAGCCTCATCGAGCAGCAGACGACGGGGCTGCTGGAGCGCAGTGCCGACAAGGCGGACGGGACGCTGATCAAGGCGGCGTCCCTGAGCGCCGGCGGACTGCTCGCGCTGCTGCTGTGCGTCGGCATGTCCTGGCGGATCACCCGCTCGCTGTCCCGGCGGCTGCGCGGTCTGCGCCTGGCCACGCTCAGCCTCGCCGAGGAGCGGCTGCCGGACGTGGTGGCGCGGCTGGAGCGGGGCGAGACGGTCGACCCGGAGTCGGCGACGACCCCGCTGGACTACGGGCACGACGAACTCGGCCAGGTGGCCCAGGCGTTCAACACCGCCCAGCGCACGGCCGTGCACACCGCGGTCGAACTCGCCGACACCCGGCGCGGCTTCCAGAAGGTCATCCTGGGCATCGCCCGGCAGAGCCAGAACCTGGTCAACCTCCAGCTCAGCAAGCTCGACGCGCTGGAGCGCGAGCACAGCGACCCCGACATCCTCAAGGGCCTGTACGAACTGGACTCCACAGCCAGCCAGTTGCGTCGCTACGAGGAGAACCTCGTCATCGTCAGCGGCGAACGGCCGGGCCGCAGCTGGGCCGAGCCGGTCGCGCTGATGGACATCCTGCGCAGCGCGGTCGGCGAGGTCGCCGAGTACCAGCGGGTGGACGTGCACACCGAGGAGGAGGTGTACGTCGCCCCTCCCGCGGTCGCCGACGTCATCCATCTGCTGGCCGAGCTCATCGACAACGCGACCGCCTACTCCCCCGCCCCGAGCCCCGTCACGGTGCGGGCCGGGATGGTCGCCAAGGGCCTCGCCGTCGAGGTCGAGGACCGCGGCCTCGGCATGTCGGAGGAGGACTACGCGTCCTTCAACGAACAGCTCGCGGTGCCCCCGCAGTTCGACGTGGTCGCCCTCGCCGACGATCTGCGCCTCGGCATGTTCGTGATCGCCCAGCTCGCCCACCGGCACGGCATCACCGCCACCCTGCGGCTGTCGCCGTACGGCGGGACCACGGCGATCGTGCTGATACCGCACGACATCGTGGTCCGGGAGACCCCGTCGCCCGAGCAGGACTCGGCGGACGCCAAGCCCGCCGAGGTGCCCGAGAGCGTCTCCGGCAGAACCGAGGACGCCGTTTCCGCTCGTGAGGAGCCTCGGCCCCTCGTCGCGGCCCGGACCGCACCCGCCGCTCGCACCCCCCGCGGGGACGGTCTCGCCCCGCTGCCCCGGCGGGTGCCGCAGACCAGCCTGGTCGACGAACTGCGTGAGGAGTCCGCGCCCGAGCGCGACGACGACTCCCTCGACGACTTCACCGCGGAAGCCGCCGCCTCCTCCCTGGCCGGTTTCCAGCGCGGCACGCTCCGGGCCCGTGACGAGGACCCGGCCGCACCACCCCGGCAGGCCACCGCCGATTCCCTCCCCTCGACTCCGCCCGCCGACCGCTGACGAAGGACTCCGCAATGACACGCCCCATCCCCGCCACCCACACCCAGCTCGACCAGCTGCTGACCGGACTCGTGGAGCGGGTCGCCGATGTGAACCAGGCCGTGGTGCTCTCCGAGGACGGCCTGGTGGTCAGCAAGTCCACCGGGTTCCTGCGCGACGACGCCGAGCGGCTCGCGGCGACCGCGTCCGGTCTGATGAGCCTGAGCAAGGGCGTCAGCATGGACTTCCGGGGCGGTCCGGTGCGCCAGGCACTCATCGAGATGGCCAACAGCTATCTGATCCTGACCTCCGCCGGCCCCGGCGCCCATCTGGTGGTGCTGACCGGCCCGGGCGCGGACGTCGGTGTGGTGGCGTACCAGATGAACATGCTGGTGAAGAAGATCGGCGAGCACCTCAGCGCGGCACCGCGGGGCATGGCCGGACCCGTCGTCGACCCAGGCGTGTGAGGTGGGCGAAGGCGACTCGGCGGGCCGGCTCGTACGACCGTTCGCGCTGACCGGTGGCCGGACCCGGCCCAGCCGCGCCGACTTCACGCTCATCGCGACGGTGACCGCGGTCGATCCGCCGCCGGCCACCGCGGCCCGGTGCCAGCCCGAGCACACCCGCATCCTGAGGCTGTGTGCCGAGCCGCTCGCCGTGGCGGAGCTGGCCGCGCGGCTGGACCTGCCGGTGAGCGTGGTCGTCATCCTGCTCTGCGACCTGCTGGAGGCGGGCCGGATCACCGTACGCCCGCCGCGCCTCGTCTCCCGTACCACTCCGGACCTGGACCTGCTGCAGAAAGTGAGGGACGGCCTTGGCCGGCTCTGACCCCGTCACGGACGCGTCCTCGGCACCCGACACGGTCAAGATCCTCATCGCCGGAGGCTTCGGCGTGGGCAAGACCACCATGGTCGGGTCGGTCAGCGAGATCGCCCCGCTGCGCACCGAGGAACCCCTGACCATGGCCGGTCTGGGCATCGACGACCTCGACGGCATCGAGGAGAAGCGCGCCACCACGGTGGCCCTGGACTTCGGCAGAATCACCATCAGCCGGGAACTGGTGCTGTACCTGTTCGGTACACCGGGGCAGCAGCGGTTCTGGTTCATGTGGAACGACCTGGCGCTCGGCGCGCTGGGCGCCGTGGTCCTGGTCGACGTCCGCAGACCCGAGTCCAGTTTCGCCGCGATCGACTTCTTCGAACGCCGGAAGATCCCGTTCGTCGTCGGGGTCAACGGCTTCCACGGCAAGCACCCGTATCCGCCCGAGGACATCCGGGACGCCCTCGCCTTGCCGGAGCATGTGCGGGTGCTGCTGTGCGACGCGCGGGACCGGGAGTCGTGCCGGGACGTGCTGATCGCCCTGATCGACCAGTTGATCGCGTCGGCCGTGCAGGCCTAGGGCGACATGCCGCGGCCCGGGCGGTGCGCACCGCCCGGGCCGTGGGAGCGGAACGTCAGGTCAGGCCCGCCGACTTCAGCCAGGCCTTGGCGACGTCCAGCGGGTCCTGCTTCTCCAGCTGTACCCGCGCGTCCAGTTCGAGCAGGGCCTTCGTGTCGAGCTTGGCCGAGACCGCGTCGAGTGCCGCGGCGCCCTCCTTGGACAGCTCGCCCTTGCGGACCAGCGGCTGCACGTTCTGGAAGCCGAAGAGGTTCTCCGGGTCCTTCAGGACGACGAACTTGTCCCGGGCGATGGTCGGGTCGGTGGTGAAGAGGTCCGCGGCCTGCACGGTGTTCTTCTTCAGCGCCGCCTGGGTCAGCGGACCGCCCGCGTCGAGGGACTTGAAGGACTTGAACTCGAGACCGTAGACGGACTTCAGGCCCACCAGGCCCTGGTGCCGGGTCTGGAACTCCGGGGAGCCGCCGAAGTCCAGGTCCTTCGCGACGTCCTTGAGGTCCGCGATGGAGGAGTCCGCGGTCAGCTTGTACTTCTTCGCGGTCTCCGCGTTGACCGTCACGGAGTCCTTGTTCTGCGCGGCCGACGGCTTCAGCAGCTCCAGCTGGGAGTCGAGCTTGCCGTTGATGGCGGTCGTGGTCTCCTCGACCGTCTTCGGCTTGGCCTTGGCGTCGAGGTAGGCCAGCAGGGAGCCGTTGTACTCCGGCAGCACCGTGACGCTGCCGTTCTTCATCAGGCCGTAGGTGGTCTCGCGGCTGCCGATGTTGGGCTTGTAGGTGACCTTGATGCCCTTGGCCTTGAGGGCCTCGCCGTAGATGTCGGCGAGCAGGATGGACTCGGCGAAGTTGTTGGAGCCGACGACGACGGCCCCGCCCTCCGCCCCGCCGCCCTTGAGCGGGTCGTCGGAGGTGCCGCCGGAGGAACAGCCCCCGAGAAGAGCTGCCGCCGCGGCCAGCGCGACCGCTGCCGCGCCGGGGTGCCTCGATATGGACCGGGTGCTGCTCTTCCGTGTAGTCATCACCCACTGATCCAAGCCAGCGGATATTCGGTCAGTCAAGAGCAGCTTGGTCACCAATTGGCGTCATCTCCTGCGCACACCCGGAGACACCGCGACCCGGGCCGCCGCCCAGAACAGGGCGAGCGTGACCAGCGCGAGGACGGCCACCAGCGTCGCGCCGCCCACCACCTTCTCGTAGTTGCGCTGGTAAAGGCCGTCCACGATGTAGCGGCCGAGACCGCCCAGGCTGACGTAGGCGGCGATGGTGGCCGTCGACACGATCTGGATGGCCGCCGAGCGCAGACCGCTGAGGATCAGCGGCAGGGCGACCGGCAGTTCCACCTGGAAGAGGATCCGGGACTCGTGCATGCCCATGCCGCGGGCGGCGTCCACCGGCGAGGGGTCGACGGAGCGCATCGCCTCGTAGGTGGTGACCAGGATCGGCGGGACGGCGAGGATGACCAGCGGGATCATCACGGGCAGCATCCCGAAGCCCAGCAGGGTGGTCATCAGCACCAGCAGACCGAAGCTGGGCAGGGCCCGCCCGGCGGTGGCGACCAGGGACAGGGCGTTGCCGCCGCGCCCGTAGTGCCCGGTGACCAGGCCGATCGGCAGCCCGATCGCGGCGGCCAGGAGCAGCGCCTCCAGGGTGTACTGGACGTGCTCCCCGAGCCGGGCCGGGATGCCGTCGTAGCCCTGCCAGTGGGCGCTGTCGCTGAAGAACGCGTGGACGAAGTTGAGTACGTTCACCGGGCGGCTTCCTCAAGGGCGGGCGCCGGCTTGCGACGGGCCCTCCCGCTCGGCATCCAGGGCGTCAGCAGCACCCGGACGAGGACCAGCAGGGCGTCGACGAGGATCGCCAGGAGCGCCGTGGTGATCACGGAGTTCCAGGTGAGCTCGGGCCGGTTGTAGATCTGCGCGTCGTGGAGCAGATTGCCGAGCGCGCCCTGGTTGCCGATGAGCATGCCGACGCTGACGAGGGAGATGCTCGACACGGTCGCCACCCTGAGGCCCGCGATGATCGCCGGTACCGCGATCGGCAACTGCACCTGGAAGTACCGCCGTACGGGCCCGAAGCCCATGGCGGTGGCGGCGGCCAGGGTCTCCGGGGGCACCGAGCGCACCCCGTCGACGATCGCCGGGACGAGCACCACCAGGCTGTACACGGCCAGCGGGATCATGACGGTGAGTTCGGTCTGCCCGGTGTAGTCGATGAGGACCACGAAGAACGCCAGGGACGGGATCGCGTAGAGGACGGTCGTCAGGCCGAGGACGGGCGGGTACAGCCAGCGGAAGCGCACACAGAGCTGGGCGATCGGCAGTGCCAGGAGCAGTCCGGCCGCCACCGGCAGCAGGGCCTCCCTCAAGTGCAGCCCGATCAGCCCGAACCAGCTGTGCTGGAGATCGCTCGGGATGTCGAAGAAGTCGTGGAGGTACTCGCTCATCCGGCGACCTTCTCGTCGTCGCGCTCGTCGTCGCGCCGTGCCTCGTGGGCGCTGCGGATGGCCTCGCCGATGGTGTGCTGTTCGACCACTCCGGTGACCCGTCCGCCGGCGTCCACGGCGACGGCCCAGCCGGTCGGGGAGAGCACGGCGCAGTCGAGGGCGGCCCGCAGCGAGTCGGTGCCGGGCACGAACGGCCGCCCGTGGGACAGGAGCCGGTCGGGCCTGATGTCACCGGCCGTCAGATCGTCCGGCGCGCTCCAGCCGAGCGGCCTGCCGTCGGCGTCGGTCACCAGGAGCCAGGGGGCGTCGGGAGCGGCGATCTGCTCGGCGGTGGCGTCGACCCGGATCACCGGGTCGGTCGTGAGCGTGAGCCCGGCGGACGGGAAGAAGGACAGGCCCCGGATGCCGCGGTCGGCGCCGAGGAAGTCCTCGACGAAGGAGTCGGCGGGGTTGGAGAGCAGTTCGGCGGGCGGTGCGTACTGGGCGAGGTGGCCGCCTTCCCGCAGTACGGCGACCATCGTGCCGAGCTTGATCGCCTCGTCGATGTCGTGGGTGACGAAGACGATGGTCTTGCCCAGCTCTTCCTGGATGCGCAGCAGTTCGTCCTGGAGGACCTTGCGCACCACGGGGTCGACCGCCGAGAACGGCTCGTCCATGAGCAGCACCGGCGGGTCGGCGGCGAGCGCCCGGGCCACGCCGACGCGCTGCTGCTGGCCGCCGGACAGCTGGTACGGGTACCGCTTGGCGAGCGCGGCGTCGAGGCCCACGCGCTCCATCAGTTCGGCCGCCCGGGCCCGGGCCTTCTGCTTGCCCCAGCCGAGCATGCGGGGCACGGTCGCGATGTTGTCGACGATCGTGCGGTGCTGGAAGAGTCCGGCGTTCTGGATGACGTAGCCCATGGACCGGCGCAGGGTGGTGACGGGCTGCCGCTGGATGTCCTCGCCGTCGAGGAGGATCGTTCCCTCGCTCGGCTCGACCATTCTGTTGATCATCCGCAGGGTGGTCGTCTTGCCGCAGCCCGAGGGTCCGACGAGGACGGTGATCGAGCGGTCGGGTATCTCCATGGAGAGCCGGTCGACCGCCACCGTGCCGTCCGGGTACCGCTTGGTGACTGATTCGATCCGTATCAAGGCGCCGGGGCCCTTCGGGTTGGCGGAGACGTCTGGCCATGGTCGTACGGGCTGTGCCGGACGAGTCTAGACCGCGGTGTTTTCCGGCCCCTGGGCGGCCGGTGGCTCATTCCCGTTCCCGTTCAGCGGCAGGCGGACGGTGAACACCGTCGCCCCCGGCTCGCTGTCCAGCTCGATGCGACCGCCGTGGGCCCGGACGAGGGACTGGGCGACCGCGAGGCCGAGGCCGCTGCCGCCGCGGTCGCGGCTGCGGGCCTTGTCGACGCGGTAGAAGCGGTCGAAGACCCGGGCCCGGTCGTCGGGCGGGATGCCCGGACCGGTGTCGGCGACCCGCACCTCGGCCGAGCCGGGCGCGACGCACACCTCCACGGACACCTTCGTCCCGGCGGGGGTGTGCACGGCGGCGTTGGCGAGGAGGTTGTCGACGACCTGCCGGATGCGCAGCGGGTCCATCCGCAGCCGCACCGGACGCGGACCCGCGAGCACGGTCAGCTCATGGTCGGGACGGCCCGCGCGGAAGGCGTCCGCGGCCTGGCCCGCCAACTCGACCAGGTCGGCGTCCTCCAGTCGCAGCGGCTCCTCCACCTCCGCCGCGTCCAGCCGGGCGAGCAGCAGCAGGTCGTCCAGGAGGACGCCCATGCGGGCGGCCTCGGCGCGCAGCCGGGCCAGATGCCGGTCGCGTTCCTCGGGGGCGTTGGCGGCGGCGTACTGGAAGAGGTCGGCGTAGCCGCGTACCGACATCAGCGGGGTGCGCAGCTCGTGCGAGGCGTCGGCGACGAAGCGGCGCAGCCGCTGCTCGGCCTCGGCGCGCACGCCGAGGGAGTGGTCGATGTGCTCCAGCATCGTGTTGAAGGCGGTCCGCAGTTCGTCCACCTCGGGCCCGCCGTCCCGGCCGTCGGCGCGCAGCGACAGCCGGGCCGCGGACTCGGTCAGATCGTGCGAGGCGATGCCGTGCGCGGTGGACGCCATGTCGCTGAGGGGCTTCAGTCCGCGGCGCAGCGTCCTGCGGCCGAAGACGACCAGCGCGAGCAGCGCGGCCCCGAAGATGACGACCTGGATGGTGATGAGCTGCCCGACCGTGTCCTCGATGTCCTCCATGGGCGCGGCGCTGACCAGGACGACCCCGGGCTCCACCTGGCAGGCGCGCAGCCGGTAGGAGCCGGCGCCCTTGAGGTGCTCGGTGCGCAGGACCTCGGTGTGCGCGGCGGTCTGCGCCCGGGCCAGGGAGGTGAAGTCGTCGACGTCCTTGGGCAGGTCGGCGGGGTCCTCGGGTCTGCGGAGCTCGGGTCTGCCGTCCGAGACGTCGTACACGGCGTAGAACCAGCTGTAGTACTTCTTGCCCGAGAGGGTGCCGTAGTCCGCGATGCTCTTGGACTGGGCGATCTGGGCCTGGGCGAGCTGGGTGTCGAGCTGGGCCGAGAGGTAGTCCCGCATATAGGTGGTCAGGGCGGTGCCGACGACGGCGAACACGACCAGCGCCAGGGCGCCGAGGCCGAGGGCCAGCCGGGTGCCCAGGCGCATCCTGCGGTAGGTGCTCCGCAGCCGGGCGATCACTCGGAGGCCTGCCGCAGCACGTATCCGAAGCCCCGCACGGTGTGGATCAGGGGCGCGCCGCCGTCGTCGGTCTCGTCGAGCTTGCGGCGCAGCCGGCTGACGACCAGCTCGACGACGTTGGAGCGGCCGCCGAAGCCGTACTCCCAGACGTGGTCGAGGATCTGCGCCTTCGTGAGGACGGTGGGCGACTTGCGCATGAGGTAGCGCAGCACCTCGTACTCGGTCGGGGTCAGCGACAGCAGCCGCTCGCCGCGCCGCACCTCGCGGGTGTCCTCGTCCATCGTCAGATCGCCGACCTGGAGCACGGACCGCTGGAAGGAGGGTCCGGCGCTGCGCCGCAGCACGGTCCGCAGCCGGGCCATCAGCTCCTCCACGGCGAACGGCTTGACCAGGTAGTCGTCACCGCCCCGCGTCAGGCCCGCGACCCGGTCGGCGACGCCGTCGCGCGCGGTGAGGAACACCACCGGCACCATCGTCCCGGAGGCGCGCAGCCGGTCCAGGACGCCGAAGCCGTCCACGCCGGGCAGCATCAGGTCGAGCACCACGATGTCCGGGTGGAACTCGGCGGCCCGCTTCAGCGCGTCCTCGCCGGTGTACGCCGTGACCGCGTCCCAGCCCTCGTAGCGGGCGACGGTCGCGACGAGATCGGCGATGGGCGGGTCGTCGTCGACGACGAGGAGGCGTACTTTTTCCACCCGCTCATAGTGCTTCACCTGTCCCTCGCCTCCATAGCCGTCCGCCCCTTCGCGGCCCGATCGATAAACACTTGAAAGTCGGGCGACAGTATTTCGACAGCTCCCCCGCGACAAGCTCGGTGTCCCAGGATCCGATCAAGGAGCTGCCGACCGTGACGACCCTCCAAGAACCTCCCGCGGCGACCCGCGCGGGCGTGCGCCCCAGAGTGGTGGGGCGCACCGGCCTGTACGCGCTGCTGCTCGCCAACGCGGTCGTGGTGGCCGTGTTCTTCGTCCAGGCCGGCTTCGCCTCGAACACGCTGATCGTGCTGGGCCGGCTGACCGGGCTGTACGGTTCGCTGCTCATGGCGTTCCAGCTGCTGCTGGTGGCGCGGCTGCCGTGGTTCGACCGGCGGATCGGCATGGACCGGCTGACGTCCTGGCACCGCTGGACGGGCTTCTCGGTGCTGTGGCTGCTGCTCGCGCACGCGGTGTTCATCGTCTTCGGCTACGCACAGTCCTCGTCCCTGGACCCGGTGAACCAGCTCGTGGACCTCGCCGAGACCGTCGAGGGCGTGCTGCGCGCGATCACCGCCCTGGCGATCGTCATCGTGGTGGGTGTGGTCTCGGCCCGCTCCGCCCGGCGCCGGCTGGCCTACGAGACCTGGCACTTCATCCATCTGTACACCTACGTCGCGGTGGTGCTGGCGTTCACGCACCAGGTCGCGGCGGGCACGACGTTCACCTCGTCGACCGCGGCGAAGACGTACTGGTACGCCGTGTGGGGCCTGGCCCTCGCCTCGGTCTTCGTGGGGCGTCTGGTGCTGCCGCTGTGGCGCAACCTCCGCCACCAGCTCCGTGTGACGGCGGTCGTCCCCGAGAGCGACCACGTGGTCTCCGTCTACATCACGGGCCGCGACCTGGACCGGCTGCCCGCGCGGGCCGGACAGTTCTTCCTGTGGCGGTTCCTGACGAAGGACCGCTGGTGGCAGGCCAACCCGTTCTCGCTGTCCGCCGCGCCGGACGGCCGTACGCTGCGGCTGACCGCCAAGCGCGCGGGCGACGGCAGCGAGGCCCTGCGGCACCTGAAGGTGGGCACCCGCGTGTTCGCCGAGGGCCCCTACGGCGCCTTCACCACCCTGCACCGCACCCGCCCCGACGCGGTGCTCATCGCGGGCGGCGTCGGAGTCACGCCGATCCGGGCCCTGCTGGAGGAGCTGCGCGGCCACGCGGTCGTGATCTACCGGGTCGCCACGGACCAGGACGCCGTCCTCTACGACGAACTGCGCGACCTCGCGCACGCCAAGGGCGCCGAACTGCACCTGGTGACCGGCCCGCCCGTGCCGGACCTGCTGGCGCCCGGGGAACTCACCCGGCTGGTGCCGGACATCGCCGGGCGGGACATCTATCTGTGCGGCCCGCCGCCGATGATGAACGCCGTGCTCGGCAGCCTGCGCGAACTCGACGTGCCCAAGGCGCAGATCCACTTCGAACGCTTCAGCCTGGCCGGATGACGAGGAGATTGTCGTGAAGCGAGCCATACCCGTCCTCGTCCTGAGCGTCGCGGGCCTGATCCCGGTCTGGCGCTACGCGCCCTCCCACGACACCGGGTCGTCGTCGACCGCCACGGAGGCCGCGGCGCCGGCGTCCACGCCCTCGGCCTCGTCGTCGGGCGGCTCCACGACCACGGTCGTGAAGGGCTCGACCCTCGACACCGAGAAGGGCCCGGTGCAGGTCGAGGTCACCTTCGAGAGCGACAAGATCGCCTCGGTGCGGATGCTGCAGCAGCCGGACCATCCGCAGACCACGGCCGCCGTACCCAAGCTGATCGAGGAGACGCTCCAGGCGCAGAGCGCGGACATCGACACGGTGTCCGGTGCCACGGTCACCAGCGACGGCTACAAGGAGTCGCTCCAGGCCGCCATCGACGCGAAGGGCTGAGGGGATGCGGCGCGTCGAGCACGTGATGGGGTTCCCGGTGTCGGTCCGCATCGACGACAAGGGCTTCTCCGAGGCGGCGGTGGACGGCCTCTTCGCCTGGCTGCACGAGGTCGACGCGCGGTTCAGCCCGTTCCGGCCGGACAGCGAGGTGTCGCGGCTGGACCGCGGCGAGGTGTCCGAGCCGAGCCCGGCACTCCGGGAGGTTCTGGACCTGTGCGAGGAGTACCGGGTCGCGACCGGGGGCGCGTTCGACGTACGCCTGCCGGGGCGCGGCCTCGACCCCTGCGCCGTGGTGAAGGGCTGGTCGGTGCAGAAGGGGGCGGAGCTGCTGGCGGCGGCCGGGGCACGGCGCTTCTGCCTCAACGCGGGCGGTGACGTGGTCGCCGTCGGCGGCCCCTGGCGGGTGGGCGTACGGCATCCCGAGCACGCCGACCAGTTGTGCACGGTCCTGGATCTCACGGACCGGGCCGTCGCGACGTCCGCCCGCTACGAGCGCGGCGACCACATCGTCGACGGCCGTACCGGGCGCCCGGCGACCGGGCTGCTCAGCCTCACGGTGGTCGCCCCCACCCTGACCGAGGCCGACACCGTCGCGACGGCGGCCTTCGCGCTGGGCGCCGAGGGCGTCGAGTGGGCGGCGGCCCGGGAGAACTGCGAGGTGTTCGCGGTGGACGCCGGGCGCCGGGTCCTGCGGTCGCCGGGATTCCCGGTCGCGAGCGAACGGACGGCCCCGGCGTCGGCGGGTTAGGCTCCTGAAGGATCACTGCCGGACGGAAGGGGGCCGAAGGCATGAGCGCGACGGTGACGGCGGTCAGCAGCAACGGCGAGTACTCGTTCACCAAGCCGAACCGGGACAGCATCACCCTGCTCGCGGGGCTGGGGGTGGAGGGCGACATCCATGCGGGCGTGACGGTCAAGCACCGTTCGCGGATCGCCCAGGACCCCACCCAGCCGAACCTGCGCCAGGTGCATCTCATCCACGAGGAGCTCTTCGCCGAGGTCGCGGACGCGGGGTTCGAGGTGGCGCCCGGCGCCCTCGGGGAGAACATCACCACCCGCGGCATCGACCTGCTCGGCCTGCCGGCCGGCACCCTGCTGCACATCGGCGAGGCCGCGGTGGTGGAGGTGACGGGCCTGCGCAACCCGTGCATCCAGATCGACGCCTTCCAGGACGGGCTGCTGAAGCAGGTCGTCGGCCGTGACGAGGCGGGCCGGATCGTGCGCAAGGCCGGCATCATGAGCGTCGTCCGGGAAGGCGGCGTCGTACGCCCCGGCGACACCGTCGAGGTGCGGCTCCCCGAGGAACCGCACCGGCCGCTGGAACGCGTCTGATCACAGACGGGGCCCCGTCAGCCCTCCGGCAAGGCCTCCAGGAAGTCCGCCGGCGGTATGAAGAACAGGCTGCCGGTGACGGCCCGTGAGTAGTCCAGCAGCGGGTCGGGACCCGAGCCCGGCCCGCCGAGGAACATCTTGCGCAGCATCGTCTCGGGTATCCCGGGCGTGCGCGCGTAGGCCACGAAGTACGTGCCGAACTCCCCGTGCCCCGGCCTGCCGAACGGCATCGCGGAGCGCAGGATCTTCTGCTCCGAGCCGTCCGGGCCGAGGACGGTGTTGACGTCCTTGTGGGAGCCGGGCGCGTCGAGTTCGAGGTTGGTGAGCTTCGTGCGGCCGATCACCTTCTCCTGGGCCTCCACGGCGAGGGCCTCCCACGCGTCCACGTCGTGCAGATACTTCTGCACCATCGCGTAACTGCCGCCGCGGAAGGCGGGATCCTCCTCACCGACCAGTGCCGCGTCGGCGGCCGGCGGGCCGACGGGGTTCTCGGTGCCGTCGACGAAGCCGAGGAGGTTGCGCGAGTCGAAGTAGGCGAAGGCCTGTGTCTCGTCCCGTACGGTGACCGCGCCGCGCAGCCGCCGCACCAGCTCGGCGGCGAGCGCGAAGCACAGGTCGGTGCGGGCGGCCTTGATGTGGAAGAACAGGTCGCCCGGGGTGGCCGGGGCGTGGTGCCGGGGCCCTGCCAGTTCGCGGAACGGGTGCAGTTCGGCGGGCCGGAGGCCGCCGAACAGCCGTCCCCAGGCCCGGGACCCGACCCCGGCGACACAGCCGAGACCGCCGTCGGGGCTGGGGAAACCGACGGAGCGCACCAGGCCCGCGAGGGAGCCCAGCGCCTCCCGTACGGCGGTCTCCCCGCCGGGTTCGATCGTGGCGACCAGGAACACCGCGATCGATGCCGGCGGGTTCAGCACCGGCTGTGACAGCGTCTCTCCCGGGGGCAGCGGTGACGTCATGGCTTCCCATCCCTTCGCCGGCCGACAGGGCCCGCCCGCTCCCCCTCCGGGGCGGCGCGGCCCACGCCCCTGACACGATGCCCAGCGAACAGGCGGCCGGAACTCCCCGGCCGGACAAGGATGGTTGCTACACCGCTTCGTCCTGAAGCACCTTCACGTCCCAGGGCCCGAGCGGCACCGTGTCGCCGTACACGGTGTCCGAGAGCACGTCCCGCACGGCCACGGGCACCGGCACGGACACCTCGTCCCACGACCAGTTGTGCAGGAAGCGCACGCGGCGGCCGTCCCGGGCGGTCGCCGAGGTGGCCGTGACACTCGGGTGGCCGGGGCGCCAGGCGGAGTCGGGGGCGTACCGGTCGAACAGGGCCCGGGCGAGGACCGGATCGGGCACGGTGCCGACGTAGGTGATGCGGCCGGTGCCGTGGCGGTGGGTGGTGATCGCGGGCCAGCGGCCGAAGTGCGGATGCGTGTACGCCGCCAGCGTCTCGGCGCCCTGTGGCCGCAGTCCGTCCGCCCAGTGCAGGGCGTGCGCGTCGGCCGGGAGGGGGAGGGAGTCCGTGCCGGTGACGGGCAGCGGGTCGCGCAGGTTGCTGAACTCGTCGTACGTCACCCCTGCGGCCTCGGCCAGGCGGCCCGGCTGGAGGTCGGTGCGGGCCCTGGCCTCGGTGTCGCCGTAGCCGGTGCGCGGACCGAGGACGAGATGGCCCCCGGCCTCGGCGTAGGCGCGGAGTCGGTCGAGGACCGAGTCGTCGGCGGCGTAGTAGCCGGGCACGACCAGGAGGGGCGGCAGGTCGGTGTCCGGGAGCTGCCCGGGATGCAGGACGCGTGCCTGGAGTCCGGCGTCGAAGGCACCGCGATAGAACGCGTCGAAGATCTTCTCGTACGACCTCCCGTCCGGGTTTCCGTCGGCGTCGGCCAGCGGCGGCTGGCCCTTGAGCGCCCACTTGCTGGGCCCGTCGTACAGGAAGGCGACGTCGGCGTCCGGGGTGAGGGCCGACACGAGGTCACCGGCCTTCTCCAACTCCGCGCCCAGTACGGCCAGTTCGCGATAGACGCGGCCGGGCCGGCCGTTGTGCGGGAGGATGCCGCCCCAGTAGGTCTCGGCGCCGAAGTGCAGGGTGTGCCAGTGCCAGTACTCGATCATCGAGGCGCCCCGGGAGATCAGCGCCCAGGCGGCCTGGCGCCACTGGCCGTCGTAGGCGGGGCGGTTGTCCCACGGCCCGCTGATGGCCTGCGCGTTGGTCTCGGTGACCAGGTAGGGCTCCTGGCGGGAGGAGTACATGCGGTCGGCGCTGCGGTAGAGCGCCCAGGTGCCGTTGGTCGTCCAGTGCTGCCCGTCGCCGTTGACGTCGGGCAGGGCGAGGGCGTCCTGCATCGTGTAGTAGGGGTTACCCGCGGTGACGTCGAGGCGCTCGGTGAGGCGGTCGTCCTCGACGCCCTGGCGGTCGTAGGAGATGCAGGTCGTGACGAACTGGCCGGGGTGGGCGTACTCGCGCACGATCCCGGCCTGCCAGGCGATGAACTCGGTGGTGAGCCGGGCCTGGAAGCGCCGCCAGGCCAGGTCGTACTGCGGCTGGGCGTTGCCGTCCGGGGTCCACAGGTCGGCCCAGGTGGAGAGCCGGTGCGACCAGTAGACGAGGCCCCATTCGCGGTTGAGGGTCTCCACGTCGCCGTACCGCTCGCGCAGTTCGTCGGTGAAGCGCTGGAAGACGCCGTGGTTGTGGAAGAGGTGCAGGCCCGGTTCGTTGTCGACCTGGAAGCCGATGACGGCCGGGTGGTCGGCGTAGCGGCCGACGACCTTGCGGATGATCCGCTCGGCGTGGAAGCGGAACGCGGGGTGGGTGAAGTCGACCTCCTGGCGGGCGCCCCAGCCGTGGCGCTCGCCGGTGCGGGACTCGCCCGCGATCTCCGGGTACTGCCGGGCCAGCCACGGCGGCACCGCGTACGTCGGCGTCCCGAGGATCACCGAGATGCCCCGCTCGTGCGCGCCGTCCAGGACCGGCTGGAGCCAGTCGAGGTCGAAGCGGCCGTTCTCGGGCTCCCAGGTGGACCACACCGACTCGCCGACGCGGATCACCGTGAAACGGGCCTCGGCCATCAGGTCGAGGTCGTCCTTGAGGCGCTCGTACGGCTGGTACTCGTGGTAGTAGGCGGCACCGAACAGGACGCGCCGGGGCAGCTCGAACATGCTTCTCCTTCAAGTGAGTTGGCGGGAGGTCAGCCCTTGACCGCGCCCGTGGACAGGCCTTCGAGGAGCTGTTTGCGCAGCAGCACGAAGAGGGCGACGGCGGGCAGGACGGCGAGGACGGCTCCGGCGAGCACGAGGTCGTACTGCCGTTGCTCCGACACGAACAGGGTCTGCAGGCCCAGCGGCAGGGTGTACTGGGAGCTGTCGGAGACCAGCACCAGCGGCCACAGGAAGCTGTTGTAGCTCTGCAGGAACTGCCAGACGGCCAGGGCGCCCAGCGAGGGCCGCAGCAGCGGCAGCACGATGGTGCGGAAGATGCCGAACTCGCTCGCCCCGTCGATCCGGGCGGCCTCCAGCACCGAGTCCGGGATCGACTGCACGATGTACTGCTGCATCATGAAGATCCCGAACGCGGGCGCCACCCACGGCACGATCAGCGCGAACCACGGGCTGCCGAGCCCGGTCTTCACGAGGATCACGAACAGCGGCACGAGGATCACCGCGAACGGTATCGACAGCGAGCTGAACATGACGTTGAACAGCAGCCGCTTCCCGGCGAAGCGGAACTTGGCGAAGCCGTAGCCGGCGAGCGCACAGACGAAGACGGACACGGTGGTGGCGACGACGGCGACCACGGTGCTCATCAGGAACCAGCGGCCGAAGGGCTGCTCGGTGAGCAGGGTGCGGTAGTTGTCCAGGGTGAAGGGGTCGGGGACGAGTTCCGGCGGGTAGCCGAAGATCTCGCCGCGCGGCTTGAACGAGCCGCTCAGCGCCCACAGCAGCGGCGCGAGAAAGCCCAGGAACAGCAGGACCAGGACGCCGTAGAGGGGCAGTCGGGCGCGTGTCATGAGGTGGCCCTCCCGATGCCGAGGAGACGGTTGCAGAGCCGGCTGAGACCGAAGACGAGGACGAAGAGGACGACCGCGGCGGCCGCCGCGTAGCCGAACTGCTGGCGTTGGAAGGCGGCCCGGTAGATGAACATGGTCACCGAGAGGGTCGACTCGGCCGGTCCGCCGCCGGTCAGCAGATACGGCTCCTCGAAGATCTGCGCCGCGCAGATGAAGGACGTGACGACGACGAACGCCGTCACGGGCTTCAGCGCCGGCAGGGTGACGGTGGTGAAGGTGCGCAGCCGCCCGGCCCCGTCGATCGCGGCGGCCTCGTACAGCTCCCTGGGCACGTTCTGGAGCCCGGCGAGGAAGAAGACGGTGAGGTAGCCGGTCCAGCGCCACAGCATGACCAGGGCGATGCTCACCCTGGCGAGGGTCGGGTCGCCGAGCCAGTCGACACCGCCGGTGCCGAACAGTGCTTTCAGCACCGCGTTCGCCAGCCCGAACTGCCGGTCGAAGATCAGGCCGAAGACCAGGGCGACGAGGATCGGTGAGACGACGATCGGCACGAAGTAGGCGGTCCGCCACAGGTCACGTGCCCTGAGCCCCTTGGCGTTGAGCGCCTGGGCGATCAGCAGCGCGAGCGGCACGATCACACAGACCGCGACCAGCACGAAGACGGCGGTGTTCCCGAGGGCCCGGTGGAAGCTGATGTCGGTGGCGAGCAGCCGGTAGTTGCGCAGCCCCACCCACTGCGGGGTGCCGAGCCCCACCCACTCGGTGAGACTCAGCCACAGCGAGACCCCGACCGGGATCAGCATGAACAGGACGTAGAGGAGATAGAAGGGGGAGATGAAGAGGTAGGGCGCCCAGGATCCGCGGGGGCGGTGCGCGGTGCGGTCCGGGTCGCTGTGCCGGTGCGTGAGGCCGGACGGTCCGGTGACGGTGGTGGTCATGTCGTCGTCCTCCTAACGTCCGGCCTGGTCACGAAAATCCGCCGCGGTCTGCTTCAGGGCCTGCCGAGGGGTCAGGCTGCCGCGATAGGCGCGCAACAGGTTGCCCGCGAGGACGTCGTAGAGGATCGACTGGTCCGGACTCTGATGGAACGCCGGCACGTCCGGCAGCAGCGAGCGGTAGAGCCCGAACAGCCGCTGCCCGCCGCAGAACTCGTCCTTGTAGGCCCCCAGGCGCGGATCCTCGTACACGGAGCGCCGCGTGGGCAGATACCCGGTCTCGGTGAACCGCCGCACCTGGCCGTCGTGAGTGAGCCAGGTCTTGAAGAGGAACTCCGTGGCGGCCCGGGTGTTGGCCTTGTCCTTGATGACGCCGAAGCCGGTCCCGCCGAGCGCGGCGGTCACTCCCCCGCCTCCGGCAAAGGGCGGCAGCGCCCGCACCCGCCACTTCCCCTTCTGCTCGGGCACGTTGGACAACAGGCCGTAGTTCTTGTACCAGATCGCCATGGGCAGACCGATGACCCGGCCGCTCTTCAGCGCGGTCTGCATGGCGGCCCCGTAGTAGTCGGCGACATCGATGACGAACCCGCTGCGCAGCCCCTCGCAGAGGAACCGCAGCACCTCCTCGGCCTCCGGCGAGTCCAGCCGCAGCGTCCCGTCCGCGTCGAAGAACGCGCCGCCGCGCTGGTAGAGCAGCATCTGGAAGGACTGCACGACCTGGCCCGGGTCGCTGCCCACCGTGGAGACGACGCACATCGACGCGTTGTGGTCCCGGTACACCCGGGCACCGGCCTCGGCGAACTCCTCCCAGGTCTGGTCGCCTCGCAGGAGCCCGTACGCGTCGAAGAGGTCCTCGCGGTGGAAGTAGACGACCATCGGGGTGTCCGAGTCGAACGCGTAGACCCGGCCGTCCCTGCTGAAGGGGGCGGTACGGGCGGGCAGCAGATCGTCCTTCAGGCCGGGCACGGCCTCTATGTCGGGCGTGAAGTCGTGCAGCAGCCGCTCGGCGATGTCGCCGCGCAGCATGCGCGGGAAGCTACCGATCTCGAAGCCCACCATGTCGGGTGTGCCGCGCCCGGCGACGGCCTGCGCGAGCAGTTTGGTGACGATGTCCGGAGGCCCGGAGCGGGTGACCTTCAGGTGGTAGCGGAAGTCGGTGGCCCGGTCGGCCGCCGGGACGCCCTTCACGAAGAACGCCTCGTAGCCCGGGTCGTGGGTCCACAGGGACAGGGTGACGTCGCCGGAAGTGCGGGGCGTCGTATCGCCCTGTCCGCAGGCGGAGAGCGCGGCGGCCGTACCGAGGCCGAGCGCTCCGCGCAGCAGGGCGCGGCGGGTCGGAGGGGCAGGGGGCTCTGAGGTCTTCAACTGCCGGCCCTCGCTGTCAGATAAGTGAGCGTAACCATGTATGAGTGAGTGTCGTTGTCAGAGCGTGAATCTCACGGAATGGGCCAAGACGCAGGGCGTGCATCCGCAGACCGCGTATCGCTGGTTCCGTGAGGGGACGCTGCCGGTACCGGCTCAGCGGGTAGGACCGCGCACGATCCTCGTGAACGCGGGGGCCAACGCCGCGCCCGAGGCATTTGCCAGGCTGGGTCTGTATGCCCGCGTCTCCTCGCACGATCAGAAGGACGATCTGGAGCGCCAGGTCGCCCGGCTGGCCCGGTGGGCTGCCGCCGCGGGTCACCGGGTGGTGCGGGTGGAGTCCGAAATCGCCTCCGGCATTCGCGGATCCCGTCCCAAGGCCAGGCGGCTGCTTGCCGATCCGGCCGTGCAGGCTCTGGTGGTGGAGCACAAGGACCGCCTTGGCCGCATGAACGTCGAGTTGGTCGAGGCCGCCCTGTCCGCGACGGGGCGCCGCCTGGTTGTGCTAGACGACGGCGAGGTCGAGGACGACCTGGTGCCGGATATGGCGGAGGTGCTGACCTCGTTCTGTGCCCGCCTGTACGGGCACCGGTCGGCGAAGAACCGTGCCCGCAAGGCGCTTCACGCTGCCGAGCATGGCTGACCAGCGCAGGCCGCTGCGGCAGATTGCCCGGCCGTTCGTCGCCGACGGCCCGACGGGCGTCAGCATCCGCGACCGACTCAAGCAACTGACGGCCGACGACGAGAAGGTGTTGCGCCTGGTCGGCGCGCACCTGGGCATGCTGGCCTCGCGTGATCTGGCCCGCAGGTGCCGTGACGGCCTGGAGCACTCCACCGACACGTGGGCCGGGCGCAAACGCGACCTGACGGCGTTGTCGTCCTCCCGCTGGGCCGGTTCGATCACGGCCAGCACACACGACCAGTGGGGTCTGTCCCGGCGTGCGCAGCACGCGCACCAGCAATCCCTGGATGCCGGTATACGCATGATCCGCTACCGGCTGTCCCTGCCCGTCGGCCAGAAGGGCAGCCGGGGCAAGCCCGGCGGCTACCGGTCCTCGCACGAGTGGTTCAACAAATCCCGGCGCCTGGCGATCCTCGAAGAGCGCTACGAGCAGATCAGGGCCGAACGCGACGCCGGACGGGTGTCGATCACACGCGGGGGCCGGCGACTGCTGGGCACCCGTCACAACCTCACCGCCGCGAACCTGACCGAGGCGCAGTGGCGGGCACAGTGGGAGGCGGCGCGGTGGTTCCTGACCGCCGACGGCGAGTCCGGTAAAAGGTTCGGGAACGAGACGATCCGCGTCAGCGCCGACGGCGAGATCAGCATCAAGCTGCCCGCCCCCCTCGCCGAGCACGCAAACACCAAGCATGGTCGGTACGTGCTGGCCGCGAAGGTCACCTTCTGGCACCGGGGCGACGAATGGCGAGACCGGATCCAAGCGAACCGGGCTGTGGCCTACCGCATCCACCTGGACACGGCCCGGGGCCGCTGGTATCTCGACGCCTCCTGGACCCGCAAAGATTTCCCCGTCGTGCCACTGGCCACGCTGCGCGCTCACGGAGTGATTGCCGTGGACACCAACGCCGACCACCTCGCTGCATGGCGCCTCGACGAACACGGCAACCCCAGCGGCACGCCCCGCCGCTTCAACTACCAGCTCAGCGGCAGCGCTTCGCACCGCGACGCCCAGCTCCGCCACGCCCTCACCCGCCTCCTGCACTGGGCCAAACAGACCGGCGTCAAGGCCGTCGCGATCGAAGACCTCGACTTCACCGACTCCACCACACGCGAGAAACACGGCCGCCGTAAGCGCTTCAGGCAGCTCATCTCCGGCATCCCCACCGGCCGACTGCGCGCACGACTGCTGTCCATGTGCGCGGAAGCCGGCATCGGCGTGATCGCCGTCGACCCCGCCTACACCAGCCTCTGGGGCGCCCAGCACTGGCAAGCTCCCCTCACCAGCAACACCCACAAGACCAGCCGACACGCCGCCGCTTCGGTGGCCATCGGCAGGCGCGCCCTCGGACACCGGATCAGGCGACGGACGACACCGCCCCGTGCACACCAGAGAGATGTGCACGGGCATCGGACCGCCCAGGCCCGACCCGGCGACCGAGAAAGCGAGGAAAACCGCCCCCGCGCCCCCGGACCACGGACACGATCCGTTCGCGCCGGACGCGGAGCGAACGCGGTGAACCAGAACACCCAAGACCGTTCGGGGTGTTCGGCTGAGCATGGGGTCTGGCAACAGAACTCACTCCCACTCAGTCTCTAGGAACGGTGTACACACGTGACTCCTCACGTGGTGCGGCTACGGGTGGGGGTGCGCGAGGCCCGGGTCCCGAACCGGGCCGGTGGAGGCCCGCACGGTCAACTCGACCGCCTGGTCGGCGGGTTCGGCCGGTGCGGGGCGGCCCTCGATCAGGGCGATGAGTACGTCGACGGCGCGGTCGGCGACGGCGGCGAAGTTCTGCCGGACGGTGGTCAGCGGCGGGGAGAGATAGGCGGCGGCGGGTATGTCGTCGTAGCCGACGACGCTCACGTCACCGGGGACGGCGCGGCCCGCGTCGGCGAACGCGCGCAGGGCGCCGATGGCCATGTCGTCGTTGGCGGCGAACACGGCCGTGACATCGGAGAGCCGGGCGAGCTGCCGTCCGGCGGCGTACCCGGAGGCCGGGCTCCAGTCGCCGGGTGACGGCAGGGGCGGTTCGGGCGCGCCGGCGGCGGCGAGGGCCTCGCGCCAGCCGCGCAGCCGGTCCCGGGCGGCCCACCAGTCCTGCGGTCCTGGCAGGTGCCAGACGGTGCGGTGGCCCAGGGACAGCAGATACTCGGTGGCGAGCCGGGCGGCCGTGACGCCGTCGCCGCCGACCACGGCACAGGTGCCCTGGGCGAGTTCCACGCCCTCGCCGACGCTGACCACCGGCACATCGGCGCTGAGCCGGAGCGGCACGCCGTCGTCGATGGGCTCGGACAGCACGATCCCGTCCACGCCCTGCTCCAGCAGCGCGTCCACGGCGACCGAGACCTTCTGCCCCTCCAGGGTGCTGGCCAGGGCGACGGAATACCCGGCGCGCTGCATCGCCCGCTCCAGGGCGATGAGCAGGGTCGAGGGGCCGTAGAGCGAACTGCCCAGCGAGACCACGCCGATCCGCCGGTAGCGGCCGAGGAGCAGGGCCCGGGCCGCGGTGTTGGGACGGTAGTCCAGTTCGCGGATGGCCCTCAGCACGCGATCGCGCACCTCCGGGCTGACATGCGGCTCGCCGTTGACGACCCGGGAGACGGTCTTCTGCGACACCCCGGCGGCCCGTGCGACCTCGGTCATGCCGGGACCACGACGGCGACGGCCGTCGGCGGCTCCACTCGTCGTCATGAGGGCTCCCAGGAGGTGGCACGGGCATGGACTACGTAGTCAATCGCGGCATCAAGGCAGAAAGAGCTTGCTTGACTACGTAGTCACGCCAGTGTGGGAGCAAGGGCGGGCGGCGTCAATGCTCCGGACGGAGCCGATCTCCGACACCCCATTGATTGCTTGATTCAGCATCTCTAGCATCACTCGGTGGCTCCATTCACCTCTCCCTTCATCCCTCTCCCGGGAAGGAGAATCCGTGTTCCCAGCCACTCGTCTCAGACTGCCCGGCGCCGCGCTCCTGCTGGCCCTCGGCCTCACGCTCACACAGGTGCCGCCTTCGGCCGCCGCACCGGACCAGCCCTCGAAAACCGCCGCCCCGCCCCAGGTGTGGCCACGGCCGCAGAGCATGCACACGGGGCCCGGCCGGCTCGCGGTCCCCGAACGGGTCGTGACGGTCGTCGGACGCGGGAGCGACCCGTCGGCCCGGCGGGTCGTCGAGAGCGTCCTGCGCGACGCCGGAGCCGAGCGGATCGTGACGGCCGACAAGCCGCCCGCGAAGGCCGGGTTCACCGTCTTCATCGGCGGCCCGAAGGAGAACACCGCGACGGCCGCGGCCCTGAAGCACCTCAAGGCCCCCTCCCCCGCCGGGCTGCCCTCCGGCGGCTACGTCCTCGCCTCCGGCCGCGAGGACGGCCGCACCCTCCTCGCCCTGTCCGGCACCGACCGCACCGGCACCTTCTACGCCGCCCAGACCCTGCGCCAACTGGTCACGAGAACCGTGCCGGTGGTGACCGTCCGGGACTGGCCCACGGCCGCGCTGCGCGGAGTGATCGAGGGCTTCTACGGCACCCCCTGGTCGCACACCGAGCGGCTGAGCCAGCTCGACTTCTACGGCCGCACCAAGCAGAACGTCTACGTCTACTCCCCCAAGGACGACCCGTACCTGCGTGACCGGTGGCGCGACGAGTATCCGCCCGCCGAACTGCGGCAGTTGAAGGAACTCGTCGACCGGGCCGACGCCAACCATGTCCGCTTCACCTACGCCCTCTCCCCGGGGCTGTCCGTCTGCTACTCCTCGGCCGCCGACATCGCCGCCCTCACCCGCAAATTCGACTCGCTGTACGCCATCGGGGTGCGCTCCTTCGCGATCCCGCTGGACGACATCAGCTACACGAAATGGAACTGCGAGGCCGACGAGAGAGAGTTCGGCACGGGCGGCGGCGCGGCGGGAGCGGCGCAGGCGCATCTCCTCAACGAGGTCTGGAAGGACTTCTCGGCCGGCCACTCCGGCCTGCACCCCCTGGAGATGGTCCCCACCGAGTACTCCGACCTCGCCGACTCCCCCTACAAGAAGGCGCTGCGGGAGAAGCTGGACCCGTCGGTGGTCGTGGAGTGGACCGGCGTCGGCGTGATCGCCCCGACCATCACGGCCGAGCAGGTCGCGAAGGCCCGTGAGGTCTACGGCCATCCGATCCTGATCTGGGACAACTACCCGGTCAACGACTACGTCACCAGCCGCCTCCTGCTCGGCCCCTACACCGGCCGCGAGCCCGGCGTGGCGAAGGCGGCGACCGGGGTGACCGCCAATCCGATGGTCCAGGGCCAGGCGAGCCGGCTCGCCCTGTTCACCTCCGCTGCCTATCTGTGGAACCCGGACAGCTACGACCCACGGGCCGCGTTCCTCGCCTCCGTCCGCGATCTGGCCGGGCCGGATGCCGCCGAGTGGCTGCGGATCTTCGCCGAGAACAACTACTCGTCCCAGTTGGACGCGACCGAGTCCCCGACGCTGAGCGCCCTCATCGCCGCGTTCCACAAGGCGTACGACGAGGACTCCGGGCTCGATCATGCCGCCGCCGCGCTCCGGTCGTACTTCGCCGATATGGCCGCCACACCCCGTGAACTCCGGGCCCGCCTGGACAACCCCGGGTTCCTCCGGGAGACGTCGGCCTGGCTGGACAAGCTCGGCCGCTACGGCGGCGCGGGGCGCACGGCCGTGGATCTGCTGCTGGCCGGCAAGCGCGGTGACTCCGACGCGGTCGCCACGTACTGGAACCGGCTGAGGTCCCAGCGCAAGGAGCTGGACGCGATACCCCAGCAGGTCTCTCCGGGCGTGATGGACCGGTTCCTCTACACGGCGATGATCGAGAACGCGCCCGACCCGGGGGTGGACGCGGCGTTCGCGCCGGGTTCCGTCAGTCTGAAGCCGGGCGGTTCCGCGAAGATCACGCTCTCCTTCTCCGACCGGGCCGCCACCGCCGCCCGGACGGTGACCTGGAAGCTGACCGCCCCCGACGGCGTCACCGTCTCCCCCGCCGAGGGCACCGCGACCGTCCCGGCCGGGGGCAGCGCGTCGGCGACGGTCACCGTCACGGCCGGGGAGAACGCGCGTGCCGGAGTGCGGTCCCTCGGGGTGGCCGGCGAGGGCGTCCTCGACCGTGCGCTCCCGGTCCAGATCACCGACGGCACGGGCTCGTCGAGGGCCCTGACGGCCAACTTCAGCGGGGCGTCGGTCAGTTCCGTCGACCTGTCCTCGAAGAAGACCACCGACATCGCCGTGGGTGCCAACCCCGGTGAGGTGGTGACGAGTGCGGACGGGCGCACCGCCTACGCGGCCAACCAGGGCTCGAACACGGTCAGCGTGATCGATGTGGCGCGGGGCGAGGTGACCGCCACGGTCTCCGTCGGCAAGATCCCCGCCGGGCTGGCGCTCACCCCGGACGGCCGCACGCTGTGGGTCGCCAACTACGGGGACGGCACGGTCCAGCCCGTCGACACGGCCTCCCTCACCCCGGGAGCACCCGTCCAGGTCGGCAACGGGCCGGAGAACATGGCGATCACGCCGGACGGCCGGACGCTCTACGTGCCCAACATCAAGGACAACACGGTCACGCCGGTAGACCTGACTACCCGGAAGGCCGCTGCCGCCGTTCCCGTGGGCCCGAGCCCCTTCAACATCGTGGCCGCGCCGGACGGGAAGACGGTGTACGTGTCCAACTCCGGTGGCTCGACGGTCACTCCGATCGACACGGCCACGAACGACACCGAGCCGACCCTCCTGGTCTCCGGCCAGGCCTACGGTCTCGCGCTCTCCCCGGACGGCCGGACCCTGTGGGTCAGCCCCAGCACCGGCGACACCGTCACGCCCGTCGACACGGTCACCGGCGCCCCGGGCAAGACGGTGACGGTCGGCAGGTCCGCCTTCGACGTCGCCCTGGACTGGGACGGCGGCACGGCGTACGTCACCACCGCCGACGCGGGCGCCCTGGTCCCCGTGGACACGGCGTCCGGTGCCGTCGGGGCGCCGCTGACGACCGGGGCGTATCCGCTGGCTGTCGCGCTGACGCCGGTGCCTGTACCTGTGCCCGTGCCCGTGCCCGTGAAGTGAGATGCGGACGGCCGGGGTCCCTCATCGGGGCCCCGGCCGTCTCGTACGGTCCGGTTCAGCTCGCGGTGCGGCGGATCCGGCCCGCGTACCTCTTCTCCAGCTCCAGGTTGCCCTCGAAACCGCCGGGCACATTGGCCGAGACGTAGACCGGGGGGCGTTCGCCGGCGGCGAGGAGGCGTCCGGCGGCCTCGGCGACGGTCATCTGGACCAGCATCACGCCGGTGAGCGTGGACAGGGCGCAGACCGAGCCGCCGCCGGGGAGTTCGAGCAGGGAGTCGCCGCGCGGGGCCGCGTTGTCGAGGACGACGTCGGCGATGTCGGCCAGCTTCCGCCCACTGGGGTGGGCGGCGGGGACGGCCCGGGTGTGGGTGAGGGAGGTGAGGGCCAGGACGCGGTGGCCGTGCTCCTTGGCGTGCAGGGCCATCTCCACGATGACGTTGTTGACGCCGGAGTTGGAGATGACGACGAACAGGTCCTGGGGGTTCGGGGCGGCGAGGTCGTAGATCCGCTGCGCCACCCCGGCCTGCCGTTCGAGGAGCGGGTCGTCGAGGACGGACGGGTCCTCGCCGCCGTAGAGGACGAGGTCGGCGATGCTCAGCCGGTTGGTGGGGACCAGCCCGCCGGCGCGCCCGGCCAGTTCGAGGACGAGGGCCTGCGAGTGGCCCGTGCCGAAGGCATGGACGACGCCGTCGGCGCGCACGCACTCGGCGACCAGGTCGGCGGCGGCGGCCACATCGTCGCGGGCGGACTCGATGACCTTCTGGAGGACGGTGAGGCTCTCCCGCGCGAACCCCTGGGCGCTCACAGACTCGACGGACACGCGACACACTCCCCACTGATGGATTGAACCACCCTATATTTTATCCATCGATGAATCCACCAACCATATCGGGTCCTGGTATTCAAGTCACGCGGGGAAGGGTGGCTGGTACCTTCTCCCCATGCCTCCCACGGACGTCACCACACTGATCCGCACCGAGCTGCCCCGGCTGGCGGGCTCCCTGCGGAAGGTCGGCGAGCTGATCCTGGAGGATCCGGCCGCCGTCACCCACTGTTCGGCCGCCGAGCTGGGCCGCCGCACCGGCACCTCGCAGGCGACGGTGACCCGTTTCTGCCGGGCCATCGGGCTGGACTCGTACCAGCACCTGCTGATCGAACTGGCCCAGGAGCGCGGCCGGGGCGAGGTCTCCGACTGGGGGACCGCCGAGATCGGTCCGGACATCTCGCCGGACGACAGCCTGGAGCGGGTCGTGCAGGTCGTCGGCAGTGCGGATCTGCGGGCGGTGCAGCAGACGATCGACCGGATCGATCTCGACGCGGTCGAGCGTGCGGCGCAGGCCACCGCCCGGGCCCGCCGTATCGACGTCTACGGCGTCGGCGGCAGCGGGGCCGTGGCGCAGGAGACCGAGACCCGGCTGTTCCGGATCGGCTGCGCGGTGCGCGGCTGGACCGAGGTGCACGCCGCGACGACCTCCGCCGCCCTGCTCACACCCGCGGACGTGGCGATCGGCATCTCCCACTCCGGGGTGACGCGCGAGACCATCGAGCCGTTCGAACTGGCCAAGGAGCGCGGGGCCACCACCATCGCGATCACGGCCGACACCCGTTCACCGCTGGCCCGGGCCGCCGACGTCCGGCTCGTCTCCTCGTCCTCGGAGACCAGTTTCCGCACCGGCAGCATCGGCGCCCGGCACAGCGTGCTGGTGCTCATCGACTGCCTGTACGTCCGGGTCGCCCAGCTCTCCTACCAGCGCGCGAGCGCCTCACTGGCACTGACCGACCACATCGCCGGGCAACACGCGGTGAAGTCCCGTCGGACCAGGTGAGCCTGGCCGAGGAGGCGCGAGGGCGGCGGGTGAGCCTGGCCGAGGGTGCATGGATGAACCACCAAGTTGACGTGAAGATGGTTGTTTGAATCATTCCTGCCGTGCAGGATGGGGCTCCCCCAGCGCACGCGTAGGAGCCCCATGCGCCTCACCTCTGTCGAGTCGACCGAGCTCTTCACCGGGACCACCGAACAGCCCCGCCAAGTGGTGGCCGTCGAGCTGAGCCATGCCCCGGGCCGGACCGTCCGGCTCACGGTCGAGGGCCCGGGCGGCCTCACCGGCAGCACGGACACCACCGTCGGCGAGGACGGCACCGTACGGGCCGAGATATCCGTGACCGGCGAGGACCTGGTCCCCGGCGACCGCCGCGAGATCACCGTCACCGCCGCGGACGGGGACGAAGTCACCACCCACACCGGCGAGTTCACGGCGGCCGAGCCCGGCTGGACCATGTTCATGGTCAGCCACTTCCACTACGACCCCGTCTGGTGGAACACCCAGGGCGCCTACACCGAGACCTGGGACGTCGCCGACGACCCGGCGACCAGCGGGCTGCCCGCCCGTACCTTCGACTCGCGCGGCCAGTCCGGCATGAGCCTGGTGAGGGCCCACTGCGACCTGGCCCGCCGCGACCCGGCGTACACCTTCGTGCTCGCCGAGGTCGACTACCTCAAGCCCTACTGGGACTCCTTCCCGGAGGAGCGCGCCTTCCTGCGGCAGCTGATCCGCACCGGCCGCGTCGAGATCATGGGCGGCACCTACAACGAGCCCAACACCAACCTCACCGGCGCCGAGGCGACCGTGCGCAACGCCCTGTACGGCGACGGCTTCCAGCGCGGGATCATCGGGGCCTCGCCCGAGACGGCCTGGCAGCTGGACGCCTTCGGGCACGACCCGCAATTCCCGGGGCTGATGGCGGACGCGGGGGTCACGTCCAGTTCGTGGGCGCGCGGGCCGTTCCACCAGTGGGGGCCGACGCTGTCGGTGTTCGGCGAGGAGCCGAGGGACCCGGGCCGGATGCAGTTCCCGGCCGAGTTCGACTGGATCGCCCCGTCGGGGCGCGGCCTGCTGACCGCGTACATGGTCAACCACTACGGCGCCGGCTGGGCGATCGACAACGCCCCCACCCTGCCGGAGGCGAACGCCGCCGCGTACAAGCTGTTCCAGCGGCTCAAGCAGGTCGCCCTCACCCGCAATGTGCTGCTCCCGGTGGGCGGGGACTACGCGCCGCCGTGCCGCTGGGTGATGGACATCCACCGCGACTGGAACGCCCGGTACGTGTGGCCGCGCTTCATCAGCGCGATCCCCCGGGACTTCTTCGCCGCCGTCCGCGCGGAGCTGGAGGCGGAGGGCCGCAAGGCCTCCCCGCAGACCCGCGACATGAACCCGATCTACACCGGCAAGGACGTCTCCTACATCGACACCAAGCAGGCCCAGCGCCACGGCGAATCGCTCCTCGCCGACGCCGAGGCCTGGGCGACGCTCGCCTCGCTCGTCACCGGGCACCCCTATCCGGACGCGGCCCTGGACAAGGCCTGGCGGCAGCTCGTCTACGGCGCCCACCACGACGCCATCACCGGCTCGGAGTCGGACCAGGTGTACATCGACCTGATGACCGGCTGGCGGGAGCTGCACGACCTGGCGGTGAGCGTGCACGCCGACGCCACCCAGGCCCTGGCCGACCAGGTGGCTCCCGGCGACGGCCCCGACCTGGTCGTCTTCAACTCCGCGACCTGGACGCGCCGGGACGTGCTGACGGTCGACGACCCGGGCCTCGTGCCCCAAGGGCTCCCCGCGGTCCGCGAGGACGGCCGCCTGCATGTCGTCGTCCCGGAGGTGCCCGGCATGGGCCTCAAGGCGCTCCCGCTCACCGAGGGATCGGTCCCGGGCTGGGAGCCCGCCGAAGGCCTCACCATCCGCAACGAGTTCTACGAGGTGACGGTCGATCCGGCACGCGGCGGTGGCGTCAGCAGTCTGCGCGCCCTGGCCGAGGGCGGCCGGGAGCTGCTGCGGCCCGGGGACATCGGCAACGAGATCGTCGTCCAGGAGGAGTACCCGAGGCACCCGCGCTTCGGCGAGGGCCCCTGGCACCTCACCCCGACCGGCACGACCGCCGCCCGCGGCCGGGACGTGAGAGCCGAGGTGCGCGCCGAGCACTCCGCCGCCGGTTCCCGGCTCACCGTCACCGCCGATCTCGGCCTCTTCCGCTGCACCCAGCGCCTGACGCTGTGGCAGGGCGTCGACCGGCTCGACGTCACCACGACCCTCGACGGCTACGACGGCGCCGACCGGCTGATCCGGGTGCGCTGGCCGTCGGACGTACGGGGCGGGCTGCCGGTGCACGAGGTGGCGGACGCGGTGATCGGGCGCGGGTTCGGGTTCGTGGAGGTGGACAGCGAGCGGTTCCCCTGGACGCTGGACAACCCGGCGAACACCTGGTTCGGTCTCGGCTCCACCGCCCGGGTCGCGGTGCACGACGACTCCGGCACGCTCCTCGGGCACCGCTCGATCGGTGTCGCCGAACTCGTCTACGCCGACTGGGACACGGCGGGCGACCTCGGGGCCCCGCTCGCGGCGGCCCTGGTCCGGGCCGGGGTCACGGCGACCTCGACCATCGCGGGCGGGCCCCGCTACGGCGACCTGGAGGTCGACTCCAACCTCCCCGACATCCGGATCGCCGTCGGCGGCCCCGACCGCAGCACCGTGGTCGCCGAGGCGCTCGGCTGGGACCCGGCGGCCGGGCGGGAACTCCGGCGCCAGCTCGCCGAGCGGGGCGTGGCCGCCGTCTGGGTCGCACCGCGCGCCTCTCTGCGCGAGGAGTGGATCCCCGGCGCCGACCTGCGCGACCTGGAACGCCTGCCGCTGCTGGTGGTGGCGGGCGCCCGCCCGGAGGACGACGCCAAGGCGGTCGACGCGATCGTCGCCGACCTGGACGACTTCACGGTGACGGCCACGGCAGCGGGCGGCGGCGAGGCACTCCCGCCCGGCGACGCCTGGGACGGACGCGGCTTCGCCGTCCTCAACCGTGGCACGCCCGGCTGCGTGGTGACCTCCTCCGGCGACCTCTACATGTCCCTGATGCGCTCCTGCACCGGCTGGCCGTCCGGCATCTGGATCGACCCGCCCCGCCGCACCGCCCCGGACGGCTCCGGCTTCCAGCTCCAGCGCTGGTCGCACACCTTCGAGTACGCCGTGGTCGCGGGCCCGGGCGACTGGCGCGCACTGCGCCTGCCCCAGGCCGGGCACGCCTTCAACCGCCCCCTGACGGCCCGGCTCCGTCGCTCCTCGGGCGCTCTCCCGAGGGAAGTCACGTTGCTGGGCCTGGAATCCGACGGCGAGGTACTGCTCGACGCGCTGAAACCGGCCGGCTCCCCGCTGGCCCGGGGCGGCGCGGCTCCCGTGGACCCGGGGCAGGGCGTCGTGGTCCGCGTGCACGAGGCCGACGGACGCCCGAAGCGGACACGAGTGGTTGGCCCGCTGCCCTGGTCGGCGGGCGCCCGCGCCGACGTCCTGGAGACACCCGGGGAGCCACTCGCCCCGGACGGGGACGGCGCCTTGGGGGTGGAGCTGTCCGGCTTCGAGGTCGCCACGATCCTGGCCACCCCGGCCCACGCGCCGGACCTCGCGCCCGGGCCGGGCATCGACGCCCACGAGCCCGCCCAGCCGATCGCCACCCGCTACTGGCTCCACAACTCCGGCCCCGCCCCACGCGGCAACATGCCCCTCGCGGTCTACCTCTCCCCCACCACCCTCACCGCCGACGGCCCCGTCACCGCGACGGTCCGGGTCTCCTCGGAACTCACCGACACCCCCGTGTCAGGCACGGTGACCTTCGAGCCCCCACCCGGCTGGACCACCGACCCCGCCGAACTCCCGTACTCCCTCGCCCCCGGCGGCTTCACCCTCACGGACATCACGGTGACCCCGCCCCCGGACCCCACCCCCGGCCGCCACCGACTCGCCGCCCGGCTGTCGTACGGCGGCCAGACGTACGAGGACGCGGTGTCCCTGGACGTACCGGACGGCCACACCGGCCCGACCCTGCTGGCGGACCTGGGAGTCGAGCAGGTGACCGTCCGCCGGGGAGAACGGACTCGGGTCCCCCTCACCCTCCGAAACCCCACCCACACCCCCGTCAACGGCACGATCTGGGCCGTCTCCTCCTGGGGCACCTGGCCGGGAGTCACCCCGGGCTGCCAGGGCTTCACGTTGCCGGGCGGGGAGCAGACCGAGTCCATGATCGAGGTGGACGGCTCAGCGATCCCACCGGGTTCGTACTGGCTACTGGCGAAGCTGGCCTGGCACGGCTGCGTGGCGTACACGAAGGCCGTGGAGCTGGTGGTGACGCCATGACGCAAGATCACGCGGCACGCGTCCGGGGCGAAGCACTACCGAAGGAAAAGGTGGCAGCCTTCCTAAGTGGGGGCGGCACATCGCCCCCTAGGGGCGCGGGGAACTGCGCGACAAGCCACAACACCGCCGCACCCGCAAGACGACACCGCCAACAACGCCGCTGGGCAACCCAGGTACTCATCGCAGACGAACTAGCCCGCCACGCCTGCGCGGAACGAGGCCTCCCCCCACCCCCCGCCACCCTCCCCCCACACCGGCTCACCATCCCCGAACCCGACGTAGCAACCCTCGGCAGCATCATCGCGGCAGCGCTCACCCACTCCCCCGCCGCCCAAGCCCTGCTCACCGACCTGGAAAACGAGCAGCACATCCCCGAGACGGCCGTACGCGACTACTACGACCGCAACCAGGACCGCTTCCTCACCCCCGACGCCCTACGCCGCGGCGTCGACCCCTACGACGCACCAGCCCCCTCGGACATCCATCCGTACGAGCAGGTCCGCCACGACATCGAAGGCGAACTACGCCAAGCCGCAGCCCACCGCGCCTTCTTCACCTGGCTCGACAAGGCCCGCGCGGACGTCGAGTACGCCGAGGGCTACGAACACCCCGGCGACCCCACGCACCAGGACCACGAACACCGCCACTGAGCAAAACCATTGACCTCCGATGAATTCTGGTCCACATTTTCATCAATCGAAGTCCGACTTGGTGATTTGATCCAGCGACTCGATCCAGCGACGACTGGTCCCAGGAGGGCAGCAATGCGCGCAAGAAGACTCACCGGATCCCTGACCTGTCTGGTCGTCCTGACCCTGACGGCCGCCGGCTGCGGCCTGTCCGGCGGCGGTTCCGACGGCGGTGACGCCACGGCCGGCGGCTGCAAGGTCGACCAGAACAACGTCGGTTCCGGGAAGCTCTCCGGCGAGGTCAAGGGAAAGATCACGTTCCAGACGACCAACCTGAAGAAGGACTTCGGGACGTACTTCAACGGCGTCATCGACGCCTTCGAGCAGGCCCACCCCGGCGCCGAGGTGAACTGGATCGACGACCCGGGCGACGCCACCTTCACCCAGCGCCTGGTCGCCGACGCGCAGGGCTGCACGCTCCCGGACGTGGTGAACGTCAACGTCAACACGGCGGTCGCGCTGACGAAGAACGGCTACCTGCTCAACCTGGACAACAAGGCGCCGGACGCGGGCAAGCCGTTCGCCCCCGCGCTGTGGAAGTCCAGCATGTACGCCGACGCGGACGGCAAGAAGGTGCACAGCGTGCTGCCCTGGTACTCCGGCGGCATCGTGCAGACCTTCAACACCGATCTGATGAAGAAGGCGGGCCTGGACCCGGCCAAACCTCCGACGACCGTGCTGGGCCTGTTCGACGACGCGGAGAAGGTGGCCAAGGCCTCCGGCGGCAAGTACTACGCGTTCCTCGCCAATCCGCAGCTGCGCATCCCGGCCGACTGGCAGCAGATGGGCATAGAGATCCTCTCGGCCGACGGCAAGAAGTTCACCTTCGCCGACGACCCGAAGACCGCGCAGTGGGTCGAGGCCATGACCAGGCTCTACAAGGCCGGCGGCATGCCCAGGGACTCCCTGTCGTCCACGCAGGACCCGGCCAACGTCTACGGCCAGGGCAAGCTGGTCTACGGCCCGACGAACCCCAACTTCCTGCGGTTCATCCAGCAGAACAACCCGAGCGTCTACAAGAAGACCGGTGTCGGCCGGTTCATGCTCGACGCCCTCGGCCACACCGTCGGCGCCCCGCAGTACGTCGGCGTCGCGTCCACCAGCAAGAACGCCCCCACCGCGCTGGCCTTCGCGCAGTTCCTGACGAACGCCGAGAACCAGCTCGCCTGGGCCAAGGACCCGAACGTCGTCATCTTCCCCTCCACTACGGCCTCCCTGAACGACCCGTTCTTCCAGTCGGTCAAGGGCGACGACCCCTTCGCCGAGGCCCGCAAGATCGTCGCCAGTGACCGCAAGACCGCCACGGCCGACGAGATCGCCCTCACCCCCGGTGAGCTGAACGCCATCTCGGCCCAGATCCAACTGGCCATGCAGGGCAAGAAGAGCGCCGAGGACGCTCTGAAGGAGGCACAGTCCAAGGCCACCCGGCTGATAGAGCAGGGCAGCTGAGGATGACGCAACCGACCGTCCACCAGGCGCCCGTCCCCGCTCCCCCGGGTGCGGACGCCCGACGCCCCGGCGGCGCCTCCCCCGCCCGGCCGCCGGGGCCCCTGCGCCGCGCCCTCCGCTTCGTGACGCCCGGCCCGAGCGCCGACGCGGGGGGCGCGGCGCTCCACCGCCGCTGGTGGCTGCCCTGGCTGTGGATGACCCCGGCGATCATCGGCGCGACCGTGTTCGGGGTGTTCCCGTTCCTCAACACGGTCGTCGTCTCCTTCACCGACGCCAAGCCGCTGGGCGGTGCGTACAACCTCGTCGGGCTGGACAACTACCGCCGGATGCTGGGCGATCCGGACTTCTGGCTGGCCACCCGCAACAGCCTGCTGTACGCGCTGTTCGTCGTCCCGCTGATGGTGCTGCTGCCGCTGCTGCTCGCGATCCTGGTGGAGAAGAACCTGCCGGGCATCGGCTTCTTCCGCTCCGCCTTCTACACACCGGTGCTGGCCTCCAGCGTGGTCGTGGGCCTGAGCTGGCAGTGGCTGCTGAGCGACCAGGGGCTGGTCAACACCTGGCTGCAGAAGGCCCACATCATCCGCGAGGCGATCCCGTTCCTGTCGGACTCGTGGCTGATCCTGCTGTCGGCGATGGGCCTGACGCTGTGGAAGGGCCTCGGCTGGTACATGATCTTCTACCTGGCGGCCCTCGGGAACGTCCCCAAGGAGCTGCACGAGGCGGCGGCCGTGGACGGCGCGGGCGTGGTGCGCCGCTTCTGGCACGTCACCGTGCCCGGCGTACGCACCTCGATGATGCTGGTCGGCACCCTGACCGGCATCGGCTCGCTGCGGGTCTTCACCGAGATCTACATGCTGGGCGGCGCGACCGGCGGCCCCGGCGGCGCCGACCGCACGCTGCCCTTCTACATCCGCGACGTCGGCCTCGACCCGCTCACCGGCAACGCCGGCTACGGCGCCGCCGTCAGCGTCGCCCTGTTCGCCCTGACCCTGGGCCTCACGCTGCTCGCCCAGCGTCTGACGAAGGAGGACGAGGGATGACGACCGCCGTCGACAAGCGCCGCCGTCTGATACCCCGCTGGCGGGACTACGGCCGGCCGCGTGAACTGGTCGTCCGCTATCTGCTGCTGGTGTTCGTCCTGTTCATCACCGTCGGCCCGCTGCTGTGGCAATTGCTGTCGTCCCTCAAGGGCGCGGGAGAGGACGTCTTCGGCGCCGGTGCCTCGCTGATCCCCCACCACCCGACCCTGCGGGCCTACCGCGAGATCTTCGACCAGGTGCCGGTGTGGACGTACATCGGGAACAGCATGGTGATCGTCGCGCTGTCCGTCACGAGCCAGCTCGTCTTCTCCACCCTGGCGGGCTACATGCTCTCCAAGCCGGGCTGGAAGGGCCGGAAGCTGATCTGGGTGGTGCTGATGGCGTCCATGATGTTCCCCTTCGAGTCGATCATGGTGTCGCTGTTCCTCAGCATCCGGGACATGGGCCTGGTCGACCATCTGGCCGGTGTCTGGCTGCCCGGCTTCGTCGCCGCGATCAACGTCCTCATCATGCGGGCCGCGTTCCTCGCCGTACCGCGCGAGATAGAGGACGCGGCGATGCTGGACGGGGCGGGCGAGTGGAAACGCTTCCGGTATCTGTATCTGCCCTCCGCCTACGGCGCGATCCTCGTCGTCACCATCAACACCTTCATCAGCGCCTGGGACGACTTCCTGTGGCCCTTGATCGTGCTGCGCTCGGAGGAGCACTTCACCCTGACGCTCGGTCTGGCCCGGCTGCAGAGCTCGTCGTTCGGCTATGACCAGCGCATGGTGATGGCGGGTTCCGTCATCTCCGTGATCCCGGTGCTGGTGCTGTTCGTCATCACGCAGCGGTGGTTCTACAGGGGCGTCTCGTCCGGTGCCGTGAAGCTCTGATCGACCCGGAGCCCGACCGGTACGGCGGTCAGGGCCCGGCGCGCCGACTCCGCCACGCGGATCTCGACCGTGCCGGGCAGGACCGCCGTCTCCAGGTCCGGGCCCACTTGGGCCAGTTGGTCCGGACCGAGAGCGAACGCGACCGTACGGCACTCTCCCGGCTCCAGCTCGACGGCCCTGAAGCCCCTCAGCTCCAGTGCGCGCGGCCAGACCGGCGTGACGAGGCGGCGCAGATAGAGCTGCGCGACGGTACGCCCGTGCCGTTGCCCGGTGTTGGTGACGTCGACCTCGACGGTCCGCCCCGACAGCCGGGGCGGACCGTAGGCGAAGCTCGTGTACGCCAGCCCGTGCCCGAAGCCGTAGAGCGGCTCGGCGCTGTCATCGGCGTAGCCGCCGTACTCGATGTCCTTGTGGTTGTAGTGGACGGGCAGTTGACCTGCCGAGCGCGGCACGGACACGGGCAGCCGCCCGACGGGCTCGGCCCGTCCCAGCAGGACGTCCGCGATCGCCTCGCCGCCCCAGGAGCCCGGGTACCAGGCGGTGAGCAGCGCGGCGGCCCGTTCGGCGGCCTCGGGGACGGCGTGCGGGCGGCCCTGGAGCAGGACGACGACGGTGGGTGTGCCGGTCGCCGTGACGGCGTCGAGCAGGGCGTGCTGGGCCGCGCCGAGCCGGAGCCCGGCCAGGTCGACGCCTTCGCCGCAGGTCATCTCGGACACGACGGTGCGCGCGGCGCCGTTGGCGTCGAACTCCGTGCCGGGCGTACGGGCGCTGCTGCCGCCCAGTACGAGCACGGCGAGGTCGGACGCGGCGGCCTCGGCGATCGCCTCCGGGATGCCGGAGAGGTCGTCGCCGGTCAGGGCGCAGCCCTTGGCGTGGCGTACGTCGATGCCGGTGCGCCGGAGCGCGTCGAGGACGCTGGTGCCGGTGCCGGGGCGTTGTGGGGCGGTGTAGTCGCCCAGTTGGTGGGCGACGGTGTCGGCGTGCGGCCCCAGGACGGCGATACGGGAGCCGGTCGGCACGGGCAGCACACCCTGGTCGTTGTGGAGCAGGGTCACGGCGGCCCGGGCGAGGGCGGTGCTCAGATCACGTCCGACGGCGGGGTCCGGGAACGGGCCCGCGCTGTAGGGCTGTTCGAACAGCCCGAGCCGGAACTTGAGCCGCAGCACCCGCGCGACGGCCGTGTCCAGGGCCTCCACGCTCACCAGCCCCCGCTCGACCGCCTCCTCGAGATGGGTGAAGCCCTCATCCCACAGGCTCAGGTCGATCCCTGCGTGGAGCGCGAGAGCCCCGGCCGCCACCTTGTCCCCGGTGACGCGGGCCAGCCGGTCCACGGCCAGTCCGTCCGCCATGACGAGTCCGTCGAAACCCCAGCGGTGGCGCAGCAGTCCGGTCAGGAGGGCGCGGTTGCCGCAGCAGGGCATGCCGTCGACCTCGTTGTAGGCGGCCATGACGGCGGCGGCTCCGGCCCGGACACCGGCGTGGGCGGCGGGGAGGTGGATCTCGTGCAGCTCCCGGAGACCGAGTTCGGACTCGGCGGAGTTGCGGCCGCCGACGGTGGCGCCCTGCCCGGCGAAGTGCTTGAGGACGACGGGCGCCTTGTCCGGGGCGAAGAGCCCGTCCGGCCGGCCGAGGGGCTCCCCCTGCATACCGCGTACGAGCGCCTCGGTGAGCCGGGCGGCCAGATACGGGTCCTCGCCGAAGCACTCCTCGGTCCGGCCCCAGCGCGGATCCCGGGCGATGTCCAGAGCCGACACCAGGGCGACATGGCCGCCCCGGGCGCGCAGTTCGGCGGCGGCGTGGGCGGCGGCCCGCTCGTACAGCCCGGGGTCCCATGTGGCGCCGACGGCCAGGTTGACGGGCAGGACCGTGCCGTCAAGGGCCATGTGCCCGTGCGGCACCTCCTCGACGAACAGGGCCGGGATGCCGAGCCGGCTGTGCTCGACGACATGCCGCTGGACGAGGTGGGCCAGTTCGGCACCGGCCTCGGCGCCGGAGCCGGTGGTGTGGTCGACGCCCGACCAGGCGTCGGCGCGCAACAGCCCGTACAGGGCCCCGAGTCCGGCGAAGCGCTCGGTCTCGGCGTACAGGGCGTCGGTGAGTTCGAAGCCGCCGTCGGGGGTGCGCCGGTAGGCGTCCCAGCCGTACATCCGCTGGTTGAGCTGGCCGGCCTTCTCGCGCGGGGTCATGCGCGACAGCAGGTCGCGAACGCGGTCGTCGACGGGGGCGGTGGGGTCGCGGTACACAGGCGTGGACTGCCGGGTGGCGGTCATGGACGGCCCTGGTGGGCGAGCCGGGCCAGGGCCACGGCGCCCCGGCGGCCGTCGGGGACCCAGTCGAGGGTCAGAGCGAGGGTGCGGAGGCGGGCGTCCAGGCGCGAGGTGAGCGGCCCGTCGGGGCCGAGGAGGCCTCCGGTGGCCACGACCCTTTCTCCCGAGGAGGGGTCCAACGCTCGTACTGCCTCGGTGAGTTGGTCGGCGGCCTCGTCCAGGATGGCCAGGGCGACGGTGTCCCCGGCCGCCTCGACGACCAGTGGCGCGAGCCGGGCCAGGCGGATGGGGGGTTCCGCCATGACGGCGGGGAGCAGGTGTCTGCGATAGGCCTCGCGGTGGGGGCGGGACCAGGGGGTGTCGTCGAGGGGCGGGAGGGGGCGCCGTTCGACCGGGGAACCGGTCATGCCGTTGGGCACCGCCCCGGCCGCTCCGGTCCCTGCCGGGCCGCTCGCGGGTGGCGCCGCCTCGTCCCCCGCGCCGCCCTCCTCCATGCCCTGGACCACCTCGGGGGACAGCCGCCGCACCGTACCGCCGGAGGTTCCGCCCGGCAGCACCTCGCCCGGCACCCCGAGTTCCCGCCCCACCAGCTCCGCCAGCACCGTCGGCGCGCCCCTCCCGTCGGCCATCCGCAGTGCGGCCCGGACCGCCGCGCGGCCGATCCAGAAGCCGCTGCCGTCGTCGCCGAGGAGCCAGCCGTCGCCGTCCACGGTGGCGATGCCGCGGCGGTCGGTGATGCGCATGGCGACCGCGCCCGTGCCGGCCACCAGGGCGAGGCCGTCGGCCGGGGCGCCCGGGGCGGAGGCGAAGGCGGCCTCGATGTCGCTGCAGATGACGGGCGGTCCGGCGTCGATGCCCAGTCGGCTCAGGGCTGCGGTGAGGGCGGCCAGGGCGTTGCGCCGCCCCGGTTCGTCGGCGACGGCGCCCGTCGCGCCCGCGAAACCGCCGGCGACGGCCACGATCCGGGCACGGACGGACTCGGGCACGGCCTGTCCGACGGCCTCGGCGAGATGCTCGGTGAGCCGCGGCACCGGCACGGTCAGGGCGTTGCCCGGCCCGGCGGCGCCCTCGCCCAGCGGACGTCCGTCGGCGGCGGTCGCCAGGACCGCCCGGGTCCGGGTGCCGCCCGCGTCGAGACCGACCACCAGATCCCGAAGCTCCTGGTTCAATTCATTACCCATCGCTGACTATGGTGATTGATGCATTCACCCAGAGCAAGGGATCTGGGTGCTCGACCCGAGGAGGATCCCATTCCCACGCTCCGCTTCGGCGTCAACTACACGCCCCGCCGCGGCTGGTTCCACGCCTGGCACGACTTCGACCCGGCGCACGCCCGCGAGGACCTGGACCAGATCGCCGCGCTCGGCCTCGACCACGTCCGGGTCTTCCATCTGTGGCCGCTCCTCCAGCCCAACCGCACCCTCATCCGCCCCGCCGCCGTGGACCAGCTCGCGCACCTGGTCGACCTGGCCGCCGAGGCCGGTCTCGACGTCCTGGTGGACGGTGTGCAGGGCCATCTGTCCAGCTTCGACTTCTACCCGGAGTGGACGCGAAGCTGGCACCACCGCAATGTCTTCACCGACCCGGAGGCCGTCGCCGCCCAGGCCGAGCTGATGCGCACCCTCGGCCGCGCCCTGGCCGGCCGCCCCAACCTCATCGGCCTGCAACTCGGCAACGAGCTCAACAACCTGGTCGAGCACAATCCGGTGACCGCGGACGAGGTGGACCGCTACCTCGACACCCTGCTCGCCGCCACCCGCGAGCACCTGCCCCCGGGCCGGCTCGCGACCCACTCGGCCTACGACGCGGCCTGGTACGGCGACGACCACCCCTTCACCCCCGAGGCCTCGGCCCGCAAGGGCGATGTCACCACCGTCCACCCCTGGGTGTTCTCCGGCGACTGCGCCCGCCGCTACGGCCCCCGCTCCCCTCAGGTGCAGCACCTCGCCGAATACGGCACGGAACTCGCCAAGGCCTACGCCGAGGACCCGGCCCGCCCGGTCTGGGTGCAGGAGACGGGCGCCCCGGAGCCGCACATCCCGGCGGCCGACGCCCCGGACTTCGCGCGGGCGACCGTGCGGAACGCGGCCGGGTGCGAGGGGCTGTGGGGCGTGACGTGGTGGTGCTCCCACGACGTGGACCGCTCGCTCGCCGACTACCCGGAACTGGAGTACACCCTGGGCCTGTTCGACGCGCGGGGCGGCGCCAAGCCGATCGCGACGGCCCTGGCCGAGACCGTCGCCGAGGTGCGGGCGGGGCACCATCCCGTCCGGCCCCGCGACACGGCCCTGGTCCTGGACTGCACGCCGTCCACCCGCTCCGTATCCGGCCCGGGAGGCGCGTACTTCGACGCGTGGATGGCCCTGCGCGCCGAGGGTGTGCACCCGGCGGTGGTCCTGGCGGGGCGGGCGGACGACGCCGCCTACCTGGCGGCGCGCGGCATCAAGGAGGTCGTACGGGTGCCCTGAGCGCTCAGGCGCCGACCAGCGCCTCGGCGACGGCCCGGAGATTCACCCGGCCCCGCCCGTAGGAGCAGAGCGCGCCGCCCTCCGGCAGCCCGGTGTCGATCCGTACGGCGTCGGGCCGCCGGGACAGCAGGGCGGCGGACAACCGTTCCTGCCAGGGGTGGAGCCCGGCGTCACAGGTGGCGATGACGAGCGGGGTGTCACCGGAGGCGCGCAGGATCTCCTCCACGAAGGGAGCCGGATCCGTGTGCTCTCCGCTGACCGCGGTCCCCGTGGCCGTGGGGTCGAGGGCGCGCACCTCCGTCAGCAGGTCCTCGCCACCCCAGTTGAGCGCGGGATGCGGCGGCGGAAACAGGTCGACGACATGGGCGCCCCGCACCGCCGACGGCACCTCCCGGCTACGGACCGCCCGGCGGGCCGCCTCGAGACCGGCCCCCGCGTCCCAGCCGTCGACCGCCCCGGCGGCCGGGGCGGCGTACCGCACGGCGAGGCGCCGCACCCGCCCGGCAGCCTCCCGCACCCGCTCCTCGGGCAGCACGCCCGAGCGCAGCGCGTCGAGCACCGCGTCCCGGCAGGCCAGGGTGACTTCCAGGTCCGGCACGGCCACGATGACCTGGTCGGCACCGGCCGCGAGGGCGATCCGCGCCCCGGCGGCCTCGCCGTAGCGCTCGGCGATGGCCTTCATCTCCAGGGCGTCGCTGACCAGGACCCCGTCGAAGTCCAGCTCGTGGCGGAGCAGATCGCCCAGGATGCGGCGGCTCAGGGTGGCGGGCCGCTCGGGGTCCAGCGCCGGGTAGACGACATGAGCGCTCATGATCATCGGCACGCCGGCCGCGACGGCCGCCCGGAACGGTTCGAAGTCGGCCCGCAGTTCGTCGTGCGACCGCGGGTCGACGGCGATGCCGTGGTGGCTGTCGGTCTCGGTGCCGCCGTGCCCGGGGAAGTGCTTGGCGCAGGAGGCGACGCCCCGGCGCTCGGTGGCGGTGATCCAGGCCCGCAGATGGCGGGCGGCCAGGTCGGGTTCGGCGCCGAAGGACCGGGTGCGCACGATCGGGTTGCGCGGATGGTGCTGGAGGTCGGCGACCGGGGCGTAGGAGACCGTGATGCCGAGCGAGGCCAGATGCCCGGCCAGGGCGTCGGCGCAACGGCCGGTCAGCCCGGGGTCGTCGGCCACGCCGAGCGCGTACGATCCGGGCACCTCGGGAGCGTCCGCGCCGACCAGGTGCCCGATCCCGCCGCCCTCGTTGTCGATGCCGACGAGCAGGTCCGGGCGCAGGGACCGCAACTCGGCGGTGAGCCGCCGCACCTGCTCGGCGTCCCGCACGTTGCGGGTGAAGAGGATGACTCCGCCGAGCCCCCGGTCGACGAGTCGCTTGAGGGTGTCGGGCACGGCCGTGGTACCGGCGAAGCCGGCGACGAGGCAGCGGTGGGCGGCCTCGTCGAGGCCGGGGGGCAGGTGCGCGGAGTGGGTCACCCCGGGAATCCTCTGGCTCGTTCAACCAAATGTCAACAGCTTGATGGATTGACCATTCAGCTAGCCGAAACGTTCCTGAAGTTCGTCCGTCACCCACTCCCACCTCACCGACACCCGCTAGCCTCGTAGGTCACCGAAGGCGAACGGGGGATTGCCCATGGTGAACGCTGATCGCACGCCGCCGGACTGTCCCGGGGGGCATGACGGCATGCCGGAGCGTGGCGCCGGGCTCCACCTCCAGGATCAGCTCGAAATCCTCATCCAGGACTTCCGCACGAGCGCCGAGCCGCCGATGCCGGTGTTCGTCGTGCACGCGCAGGAGAGTGCGGACGACGACGCGGTGACCGGGCTGGTCCGGCAGCTGCACGCGGGTCAGGAGGCGCACGGCACGCGCTGCGCGGTGGCGCAGGACGCCTACGAGGGCGCCACGGAGGTGCGCCGGGCGGCGGCCATGGTGCGGGCGCTGAGCGACCCGAAGAAGTGGGGCGGCCCGAAGGCGGTCTACCGGCGCTACGCGTTCCCGCGGCTGCGGCTGGTGCATGCCATCGACGACGCCGTCGCGGCCCTCGGCGAGACCTGGCCCGCGCCCGAGCCGGGCAGCCCCGAGGCCGGTCAGGACCAGCGGCAACGGCTGCTGAACCAGCTCGCCCAGCAGCGCTGGAGGCCCAGGAACACCGCGCGCTGGCGCTCCGGTCTGCCGCTGTTCGACATGGCGCACATCCTCCCGGCGAGCCTCGTGACCGTGCTCGCCGCGCTCATGGCCCGCAGCGAGTGGTACGTGGCGGTGGGCGCGGGGCTGGTCTTCCTGCTGCTGCTGACCGTCCTCAACTACGTGCTGCCGGGGCGGGCGCCGATCTTCCTGTGGCTGCGCCGGGAGAGCCGCTGGTTCATGACGACGACCTTCCTCAGGGCGGCGGACCACGAGGATCCCACCGAGGTGTCGCTGCTGCGGCCGGTGCGGTCCTGGAAGGCGATCGCGGCCCGGGCGTACGACGTGGCCGAGGCGCTCACGGCGGGCGGCGACTTCCACCTCCAGTTGTGCGTGCTGGCGCTGCGGGAGGACCTGCGGGACAACCACCGCCGCTGGAGCTGGGACCTGCGCGGCTTCAAGCGGCCGCGCCCGCCGATGCTGTTCCTGCCCCACGCGGACGCCCGCAACGGCGGCATCGAACTGATCCGGGCCATCAGCGACGTCCGCAGCCGGCGCAGCGAGCTGGACCCGCTGATGGTGGTCGCCGCGGTGCACACGCGGGACGTGCCGCGCCTGGAGCGCGGCGTGGTGCCGCCGGCGCCCGACCCGGCCGCCGTACCGCCCCGGTTCGGCGAGCGGCTGCGCACCTGGCACCGGCAGTGGGCGCACAATCTGCGCGCCGAGCAGTCGCCCAGCCGGGAGCGGTCCGTCCTGCCCTGGGTGATGAAGATCCCGCTGCCGCCCGACCAGCTCGCCCCCGTCGAGGAACGCACCCGCCATCTGCGGGCCTCCACCCGTCCCACGCCCGCCCGGCTGGTGTGGGCCCTGCACACCCTGGTCCTGGTGATCGCCCTGCTGACGGCCGGGACCGTCATGCGGGCCGACGCCCTGCACGACCGGTACTGCTCGGCGTCCGTGCTGACCGCCAACCGGGACACCCGGCGCGCGCAGACACCCGGCGGCGGCACCGAATGCATCGGCATAGCGACGAACGGCGTCCGCTTCGCCGACTGGCTGCCCGTACCCGACCCCGCCGACGAGCCCAAGGCCCTGACGGCCGGCGACGCGACGCCCTGGACGGTGGACGAACTGGAGGACCGCATCGCGAAGCAGAACGCGAACGTCCTCGCCCACCACTCCGGCAAATACGTCACCGTCGTCTACGCCGGGCCGCTGAGCGCCGACTCCTCGGACGGCTCCTCGCTCGTGAAGGGCGCCGAGGAACTGGCGGGCGTGTACCTGGCGCAGGCCGTCATCAACGAGAACTCCAGCGTGAAACTGCGGGTCCTGCTCGCCAACGGCGGCGTGGACCTGGGCCATCAGGAGGAGATGGCCGAGGAGATCGCCTCCTACGCCGCCCAGGACCCGACCGTGGTGGGGGTCGTGGGCACCGGCCGTGACCTGAAGTCGAGCAGGGCGACGACCCGCACGCTGATGGAGGCCGGGCTGCCGATCGTCTCCGGCACCAACTCCGCCACCTATCTGCCCCGGGAGTTCGCCAACTGGTTCAGCCTGGCCGCCACGGACCAGTGGCAGACCGAGCAGCTCGGCCTGATAGCGGCCCAGTTGCGCACGGACCGTCGGCAGTACGCCCTAGTCCTCGCCCGGGACACGGCGAAGACCGACGACCTCTACACCGATGAACAGGCGCGCTACGGCGAGGACATGCTGCGCCGGCAGGGCTTCACCCCGCTCGAACAGCGCCGCTACACCCTCAGCGGCGGCAAGCCGGAACTCCGTTCGCACGCCCAGGAGATCTGCCGGGGCGGCCGGGTCCCGTCGGTGATCTACTTCGCCGGACGGGTGGAGGACATCGACCCCCTGATGACCCAGCTCGGCACCGAGCCGGGCTGCGCCGGCACGCCCCTGGCCATCCTCACCGGCGACGACCTGTCCAAGGCCGACTTCGCCGCGGGCGGGCAGTCCGTCGCGCCGAAGGTCACGCTGTACCACGCGGCCCTGGCCGAGCTCGAGAAGGCCGCCACCAGGACGACCTTCTATCTGGACGCCGGCGCGCACCTGCCGGGACTGGGGGGCGGCCGCCTGCGCTACGACAGTCCCGCCCTGGCCAGCGGCCAGACCGCCCTGGCCCACGACGCGACCCGTTCCCTGTACTGGGCGGCCACCCGGGACGACCGGCCGCAGAGCCGGGCCTCGACCTGGGTGAACCTGCGCAACGTCAAGATCGAGGGCATGGCCACCGGCACCATCGACTTCACCCGCGCCCCGCTGTACGGCGACCGCACCGGCCACAGCATCGTCCTGAAAGAGGTCCGCCGCGCCCGCGACGGCACCTCCGAGCCCCGCGTGGTGTGCAGCCGCGCCGCCGGGGACACGAAGCGGCTGACACAGAAGGAGTGCCGGATCCGACGCTGAGGGCCCTCTCAGCCCTCGGCGGGGGTCAGGCGCAGCGCGATGCTGTTGATGCAGTACCGCTGGTCCGTGGGCGTCGGATAGCCCTCGCCCGCGAACACATGCCCGAGGTGCGAGCCGCAGCGCGCACAGCGCACCTCGGTGCGCACCATGCCGTGGGTCCGGTCCTCGATCAGTTCCACCGCGTCGGTGTCCCTCGGGTCGAAGAAGGACGGCCAGCCGCAGTGCGACTCGAACTTCGTTTCCGAGGTGAACAGCTCCGCGCCGCAGGCGCGGCAGGAGTAGACGCCCTGGGTCTTGGTGTCGGTGTACTCACCGGTGAAGGCGGGCTCCGTGCCCGCCTGGCGCAGGACCACGTACTCGCCCGGGGTCAGTTCCGTGCGCCACTGCTCGTCCGGCTTCTCGACGTCGTACGGCATGAGCTTCCAGCCCCTCAGTTCGACAGACGGTCCAGGATGCGCGGGCCGAGGTCGGTGACGTCGCCCGCTCCCATGGTGAGAACGAGATCACCCGGCTTCGCCATTCCCGCGACGACCGAGGGGACGTCCGCCTTGTCGTGCACGGGCGTCACGTCCGCGCCCGCCACCCGGGCCGCCTCGATGATCAGCTCGCTGGTCACGCCGGGGATCGGGTCCTCGCGGGCCGGGTAGATGTCCAGCACGACCGAGGCGTCCGCGAGGGCCAGGGACTGCCCCATCTCCTTGCCCAGCTCCTGCGTCCGCGAGAAGAGGTGCGGCTGGAAGACGACCAGGATCCGGGAGTCGCCCGCCGCAGCGCGCATGGCCTCCAGGTCGGCGGTCATCTCGGTGGGGTGGTGCGCGTAGGAGTCGATGACCTGGACGCCCGCGGCCTCGCCCTTGAGCTGCAGCCGCCGCTTCACGCCCGTGTACGCGGCGATCGCCGGGGCCAGCTCGGCCGCCGGGACGCCGAGGGCGACGCCCGCCGCCAGCGCGGCGACCGCGTTGTGCGCGTAGTGCCGGCCGGGGACGGAGACCGTGAAGGTCAGCGTCTCGCCGTCCAGGACCACGGTGACCTCGCTCTTGAGGCCCTGCGGCACGACCGACAGGATGCGCACGCCGGCGTCCTCGGACTCGCCGTAGGTCACCACCCGCACACCGCGCCCCGCGACCCGTCGGGTCAGCTCCCGGGAGCCCTCGTGGTCGGCGGCGATGACCAGCGTGCCGCCCTCGGTGATCCGGTCCACGAACGTCTCGAACGACTCGTAGATCTCGTCCATCGAGGCGTAGTTGGCGTGGTGGTCCAGCTCCACGTTGAGGATGATCGCGACCTCGGGCGCGTACTTGTGGAAGCTGCGGTCGGACTCGTCGGCCTCGGCGACGAAGATCTCGCCGTCGCCGTGCAGCGCGTTGGAGCCGGGCGCGTCCAGGTCCCCGCCGATCGCGTACGACGGCGTCAGGCCCAGCTCGCTCAGCGACACCGCGAGCATCGAGGTCGTGGTCGTCTTGCCGTGCGTACCGGCGACCGCGATCGGCCGCAGGCCGTCCATCAGGGCGGCGAGCGCGTCGGAGCGGTGCACGACGGGGATGCCGAGCGCGGCCGCGCGGGCCAGCTCGGGGTTGTCCTGCCGGATCGCCGAGGACACGACCACGCAGCTCGCGTCGTCGGCCAGGTGCTCGGCGGCGTGCCCGATGTGCACCGTCACACCCAGAGCCCGCAGCGCCTCGGCCGTCGCCGACTCCTTCGCGTCGCTGCCGGCCACGACGGCCCCGCGCTGGGCGAGGATCTTCGCGATACCCGACATACCGGCCCCACCGATCCCGATGAAGTGCGGTCGGTCCATGGCGGTGGGAAGGCCGGGTGCCATGCAGATCTCCAAAGGCGTATCGGGGCGGTGAGCGCCCACAGCCTATTTCAGAAGCGCCACCGCATCCGCCCCGGCACTACGCCTTGCTGTGGGAGAACAGCTTCAGCACCGGCACCCCGACCTTGTGCCGGGCCCGCGACGCCCAGTCCCGGTGGAAGAACTCCTCCACGTAGTGGGGGTCGGTCAGCACGATCACCTCGTCCGCGCCGACCTCCTCCACGAGGGACTTGAGCGCGTCCAGCGGGTGATCCTCGATCAGCCGCCCCTCCGCCCCGCTCCCGGACGTCCGCAGCGCCGCGAGGGACACCTCCAGCGCCCGCTGCCCGACGCTCAGCGCCTCCTGGCCCTCCGGGGTCTCCCCCTCGCGGACGGCGTCGTCGAGTTCGCCGAGCGCGACGTCGTCGATGGCCCGCAGCAGACGGTCCGCCTGCTCGCCGCGCGGCTGGAGCAGCACCTGGAAGGAGACCCGCTCCTCCCCGTGCAAGGTGGTGACGAACTCCACGTCGGCGGACGTCAGGGCCTTCTCGATCATCAATACGCTTGTGAACACCAGGCGCCCCTTCTCATCCTTGCGGAAACCATCCTGCCCCGCGTTCGCACGGGAACTGCCGGATCCAGTGTGCCCTCCGGAATCCAAACAGAACGGCATATTCCGAACGTACTGACCGTCCGGCTTCCAGAGCGCCTCTACCCCGTGCCGCGCGGTTCAGTACGTCAGGACCGCCCGTACCTCGTGAACAGGAAGCCGTCCTCCTCCAGCATCGACAGCAGCGAGAAGCGCCGCGGGACCGTGACGGCGGGCCCTCCGGCGATGCGCTGGGCGTCGCCTGCCGTGAGCATCGGGGAGACGGTCAGACAGAGCTCGTCGAGCACACCGGCCGCCACGAGCTGCCCCAGCAGCCGCGGGCCGCCCTCGGTCAGCAGCCGCGTGTGGCCGAGCCCGGCGAGGGCCTGGACGGCCCGGGCGGGGTCCACGCCGATGCCGTCCCCCGCGGCCACCACGCGCGCGCCCGCCTTCTCGGCGGCGGCGACGCGGTCCGGGGCGGCGGAGGCTCCGGTGAGGACCAGGGTGGGCACCAGGGGCGAGGTGAAGAGCGGGAGCGAGAAGTCCAGGTCGAGGCCGGCGGTGACGACCGCGATCGCGGCGGCGGGCCCCTGCCCGGCCGCCTCCCGCGCCGCCGCGAACTCGGCACGCGCGCGGGCCGGCCGGTACCCCTCCTGGCGTACCGTCTCCGCGCCGACGACCACGACGTCCGCCAGCGCCCGCAGCGTGCCGAAGATCCGCATGTCGGTCGCGTTGGAGATGGGCTGCGAACGGCCGTCGTGCTGGGCGGCCCCGTCCAGCGTGGACACCATGTTGGCGCGCAGCCACGGCGCCGGTCCCCCGGCCCCCGGCTCGGGATAGGCGTAGGCGGCGGCCAGCTCGGCCAGGCCCCACTCGCGCCCGGCACCCTCCTCACCGGCCGCCCCACCCGGGGCCGGAGCTGCTGTTTCATCGGTCACAGGGAACAGACGTCGCATGCCGTGCAGTGTTCCACGCGCCGTAGCATGGTGAACCGTGTCCTCTTCCCCCGCCCCCTCCGGTACCGGCCCGATAGCCGACGCGGCCCCGCTCTCCCTGTGCGCCCGTGAGCCGCACGTCCCCGCGGATCGGCTGGTGGCCGAGATGGTGCCGCCGCCGCGGTTCGACTCGGTGCGCTTCAGCACGTACATCCCGGACCCGAACCAGCCCAGCCAGACCGAGGCCGTCCAGGTCCTGGAGAGCTTCGCGGCCGGCCTCGGCCAGGGTGCGGGCGCCTCCGGCAAGCGGCGGCTGTTCGGTTTCGGCAAGGCGCCGAAGGCCCCGGTGGGCCCGCGCGGTGTCTACCTCGACGGCGGCTACGGCGTCGGCAAGACCCATCTGCTGGCCTCCCTGTGGCACGCCACCCCGGCCGAGCCCGAGCTCAAGGCGTTCGGCACCTTCGTGGAGCTGACCAACCTGGTCGGCGCCCTCGGGTTCCAGAAGACCGTCCAGACCCTGTCCGGCCACCGTCTGCTGTGCATCGACGAGTTCGAGCTGGACGACCCGGGCGACACCGTCCTGGTCTCCACGCTCCTCGGCAAGCTCGTCGACGCGGGCGTGGCGCTCGCCGCCACCTCCAACACGCTGCCCGGCAAGCTCGGTGAGGGCCGGTTCGCCTCGGCCGACTTCCTGCGGGAGATCCAGGGCCTGTCGGCCCACTTCCGCGCCCTGCGCATCGACGGCGAGGACTACCGCCACCGCGGTCTGCCCGAGGCGCCGCCACCGTACTCCGACGAACAGGTGACCGAGACGGCGAACGCCACCGAGGGCGCCTCCCTCGACGCGTTCTCGCCCCTCCTGGAGCATCTCGCCCGCGTCCACCCCAGCCGGTACGGCGCGCTGACCGACGGAATCAGGGCGGTGTGCCTCACCGGTGTGCGGCCGGTTCCCGACCAGTCGACGGCCCTCAGGCTGGTCGTCCTCGCGGACCGGCTCTACGACCGCGAGGTGCCCGTGATGGCCTCGGGTCTGCCCTTCGACCAGCTCTTCAGCGAGGAGATGCTGAACGGCGGCTACCGCAAGAAGTACTTCCGGGCCATCTCCCGGCTGACCGCCCTGGCGCGCGACGCGGGCAAGCTGGCGAACTCCCGGTAACCACAACCCCAATACCGCACCAACTGCCGTGGGGCCAAGGGGTGGTTCAAGCCAACCCACCCACGGTTTTCAGGCTCTCTTCAGCTTGAAACGTTAAGTTAACCCTGCAAATGACTTTGCAGGGTTAACGTGTTTCTTGACCAGTCATTGACCAAGTGTTGGTCAGCGCTAGACGTGTCAATCACCTGAAGGGGGGCGCATGTACCGAGGTACGACGGCACGGACCGTGGTTTCGATCCTCGCCGCCGTCCTGCTCGCCCTTCAGTTCTTCGCACCGACGGCGTCCTTCGCATCCGCGCACACACCCCGTAAAGCCGAGGCCAAGGCTCAGCCCGGAACTGAACCCTCCGGCCTGTCCTCACGCCCCGGAAGCACGTTCTCCGGGAAGGCGCTGCGCGACGAGATCGCCCACTGCCGCACCGGACACCACGGGGACCCGACCGGTCCCCTGCGGACCCGCGACCGGTTCCACCACGCCGACTCCGCGCCCTGCGCGCCGGAGCGGCCCCTGCTGCGGCACATCCCGCCGACAGCACCGGACCAGGTCAGAGCCGGCGCCGCGCACCAACGCGCGTCGAGATCCTCGACGTCGCACACACCGGCAGCACTTCAGGTCTTCCGCTGCTGAGGAACAGAGTCGTTCCTTCCCCCACCTCTGTCATGCCCGTCCGACGCGTCCCCACTGCGCGCCAGGAGGAGTCACCACACTCATGCAACCCCTCATCGACAACGCCCGCACGCACGGACAGCGCCCTGAGGAGTTCGCCCGCCTCGCCGAGGGCCAGTCCCCCGACGTCCTGTTCATCACCTGCTCCGACTCCAGGGTCGTACCGGCTCTGATCACGGGCGCCCGGCCCGGCGAGCTGTTCGAGCTGCGCACCGCGGGCAACGTCGTTCCCCCCTACACCCTCGGACACCCCACCTCCGAGGCGGCCACGATCGAGTACGCCGTGGAAGTCCTCGGCGTCAAGGAGATCGTGGTCTGCGGCCACTCGCACTGCGGCGCCGTCGGCGCGGTGGTGCGGGGCGACGACCTCAGCGGCGTGCCCGCCGTGCGGGACTGGCTCGCGCACGCCTGCGACGAGCCCAAGTGCGCGGACCCGACCGACAAGACGGTCGCCGAAGCCGTGCAGAACCACGTCCTGACCCAGGTGGAGCGGCTGCGCTCGTACCCGAGCGTGGAGAGCCGTCTGGCGGACGGCCGGCTGCGGCTGCACGCCTGGTTCTACGAAGTGCACACCGGCGCCGTGCGGGACCACCGCGCGGACACCGACACCTTCGAGAAGCTGTGAGGGGCGCCATGACCAAGTTCCCCCACCTGAGGCAGGACTTCACCGCCTCCCTCGTCGTCTTCCTGGTCGCGCTCCCGCTGTGCGTGGGTGTGGCCGTCGCCTCCGGTGTCCCGGCCGAACTCGGCCTGGTCACCGGCATCGTGGGCGGCCTCGTCACCGGATTCCTGCCGGGCAGCAGCCTGCAGGTGTCCGGCCCGGCCGCCGGTCTGACCGTGCTCGTCTACGAGGCGGTCGACACCTACGGGCTGCCCGCGCTCGGTGTGATCGTGCTGGCCGCCGGTCTGCTGCAGCTCATCATGGGCGCGCTCAAGCTCGGCCGCTGGTTCCGCGCGATATCCGTCTCGGTCGTCGAGGGCATGCTGGCCGGAATCGGTCTGGTGCTCATCGCCGGTCAGCTGTATGCGACGGCCGGGCTGAAGGCCCCCGCCTCCGGCATCGACAAGATCCTGGGCCTGCCCGGGGCCGCCGTCGACGCGCTCGGCAGCACCAAGGCGCTCACCTCCCTCGCGCTCGGCGCGGCCACCATCGCGGTGATGGTGCTGTGGAAGAAGCTGCCGAAGCAGGCGCAGGCCGTTCCCGGCGCGCTCGCCGCGGTGATCCTGGCGATCGCGGCCACCGCCGCGTTCAACCTGCCGGTCGCCACCGTCGAGGTGAAGGGTCTGCTGGACTCCATCCAGCCCCCCGGCCTCGACGCCTTCGGCAGCGTGGGCATCGGCATCATCGGCACGATCATCGCCTTCACCCTGATCGCCTCCGCCGAGAGCCTCTTCAGCGCCGCCGCGGTGGACCGGCTGCACGACGGACCGCGCACCCAGTACGACAAGGAGCTCATGGCGCAGGGCGCGGGCAACACGCTCTGCGGTGTGCTCGGCGCGCTGCCGATGACCGCGGTCATCGTCCGCAGCTCGGCCAATGTCAGCGCGGGTGCCAAGACCAAGGCCTCCCGGGTGATGCACGGTGTGTGGCTGCTGCTCTTCGCGGCGCTCCTGCCGGCCACGCTGGCCCTGATCCCGCTGCCCGCGCTCGCCGGCATCCTGGTCCACGCGGGCTTCAAGCTCATCCCGTTCCGCAAGATCGTGCCGCTGTGGCGTGAGCACCGGGGCGAGGCGGTCATCCTGGCCGTCACCGCCGTGTCGATCGTCGCGGTGAACATGTTCGAGGGTGTGCTCATCGGTCTGGCCCTGTCGGTCGTCAAGACCGCCTGGGAGGCGTCGCACATCAAGCTCGAGGTCATCGACAAGGGCGCCGGCCCCATCCAGGCGTACCTGTCGGGCAACGCGACGTTCCTGCGGCTGCCGAAGATCCTGGACAACCTGGAAGGCCTGCCGCAGGACCGCCCGATCAAGCTGGACCTCTCGGGTCTGCACCACCTCGACCACGCCTGCCGCACGGCCCTGGAGAACTGGGCCGAGCGCCACAGCGACACGGACACGGAGCCGGTGAAGGTCACGGAGCCCGAGCTGGACTCCGAGCAGTCGAAAGAGGGCGAGAAGGTGACGGTGGCCTAGCGGCCCGCCGCACCGCCCACGCCCCCGGCCCGGGACGCGCCTTCCAGCGCGCTCCGGGCCGTTCGCATGTCCGTCGCGGGCCGGCCCTGACGGGGCGCGCGGTTCCCCGTGCCGCCGGGGCATGGCCCCGACCCCCGCTCCCGGCATATCGTTACAGAAGCATACGAAATCGGACCTCTGAACGGGGAGGTCGGCATGGTCGAAGAGCTGATGGGGGCGGTGGCGGCGGTCTGCGCCGGTGGCCTCGTGTACGTGGCCGCGGCGGCGCGGGTCGTCAAGCAGTACGAACGCGGGCTCGTCTTCCGGCTCGGGCGCGTGCACGGGGACGTGCGGCGGCCCGGGTTCACCATGATCGTTCCCGCGGTGGACCGGATGCGCAAAGTCAATCTGCAGATCGTGACGATGCCGATCCCCGCCCAGGAGGGCATCTCCCGCGACAACGTGACCGTGCGGGTCGACGCGGTGGTGTACTTCAAGGTCGTGGACCCGTCGGCCGCGATCGTCAACGTCGAGGACTACCGCTTCGCCGTCTCCCAGATGGCGCAGACCTCCCTGCGCTCGATCATCGGCAAGAGCGAGCTGGACGACCTGCTGTCCAACCGGGAGAAGCTCAACCAGGGCCTGGAGCTGATGATCGACAGCCCGGCCGTGGAGTGGGGCGTGACCATCGACCGGGTGGAGATCAAGGACGTGTCCCTGCCGGACACGATGAAGCGTTCCATGGCCCGACAGGCCGAGGCCGACCGGGAGCGGCGGGCCCGGCTGATCAACGCGGACGCCGAGTACCAGGCCTCGAAGAAGCTGGCCCAGGCCGCGCACCAGATGGCCGACACACCGTCCGCGCTCCAGCTCCGGCTGCTCCAGACCGTGATGGCCGTGGCGGCGGAGAAGAACTCCACGCTGGTGCTGCCCATCCCGGTGGAGCTGCTGCGGTTCCTGGAGCGGGGCCACGAGGAAGGCCGGCAGTCCCAGACACAGGCACAGCCGCAGACGCAGGCACAGACATCGGAGCCGGCTCCGACTGCTGCTCCTGCTCCTGCTCCTGCTCCTGCTCCGGCGGAGCCCGCGCTCGACACGCTCGACAACGGGGAGCACCCCCTCGACAAGACCGAACAGGCCATGGAGCACCTGCGACGGGCGGTGGAGCAGTGACCCGCGCTACGCGCGTGGTTCACGCCGCCCGCACCAGGTGATAGACACAGCGGGATCACAGTTCCTGTCCGCCAGCAGGAAGGTTCCCCCATGACCGAAACCGGTCGTTTCACCGCTACACGACGTCAGGTGCTCGCCGGAACGGGTGCTCTGGGCATCGGGATCGGATTCTCCGGTGCCCTGCCCGAACTCTTCGCCGGCACCGCCTCCGCACAGGGCCTCGGCCACCACGGCTACGGCCCGCTCGTCCCCGATCCGAAAGGTCTGCTCGACCTCCCTAAGGGCTTCCGCTACCGGGTCCTGTCCCGCGAGGGAGACCGGCTCCGCTCGGGTGAGGGCAAGGTCCCCTCCAACCACGACGGCATGTCGGCCTTCGCGGGCAAGGGCGGCCGGGTCCATCTGGTCCGCAACCACGAGAACCGCGCCGACGGCAGGATCCCCGTCCCCACGGTCGAGGGCCTCACCTACGACCCGGCGGGCAAGGGCGGCTGTACGGCCCTGACGCTGGACGCCCGGGGCAACGTCGTGTCGGAGCGCGTCGCGATCGCCGGCACCGCCGTGAACTGCGCGGGCGGCCCCACCCCGTGGGACACCTGGCTGACCTGCGAGGAGACCGAGGACAAGGCCGGCACCAACGGCTACACCAAGGACCACGGCTTCATCTTCGAGGTCGACCCGGCCGACCCGCACCGCACCGGTGCCGTACCGCTGACCGCGATGGGCCGCTTCCAGCACGAGGCGATCGCCGTCGACCCCCGGCGCGGTGTGGTGTACGAGACGGAGGACGCCTTCGAGAAGCCCTTCGGCCTCTTCTACCGCTTCCTGCCGAGGAAGCCGCTGGGCGGCCGGGGTTCGCTGCGCGCGGGCGGCCGGCTCCAGGCCATGCGGGTGCCCGGTGTGCCCGACCTGTCCACGATCCAGGAGATCGGCGCCGAGTTCGACGGCATCGAGTGGGTGGACGTACCGGACCCGCTGGCCGGCGAGACGCCGATCCGGTTCCAGGACTTCGGCCGCGGGGGCATCACCCACGCGCAGAAGCTGGAGGGCTGCTACTGGGGCGGCCGTTCGGTGTACTTCGTGTCGTCCTTCGCCCGCCGCTCGGACGGTTCGACGGCCGACCACTACGGGCAGATCTGGCGCTACGACCCCGAGCGCCGCCGGCTGACCCTGGTGATCGTCTTCGGCCCGGGCACCGACATCCAGCTGCCGGGAGAGTCGCCGGACAACATCTGCCTGGCGCCCAGCGGCGGCCTCATGGTCTGCGAGGACGGCAACGGCGCACAGCACGTCTACGGCGTGACCCGGCGCGGCGAGGTGTACGCGATGGCGCGCGGCCGGCAGAACATCGGCACCCCCGAGGAGCCCGAGTGGGGTGAGTTCGCCGGCGTGACCTTCTCCCCCGACGGCGACACGATGTACGTCAACTGCTACACCCCCGGCACCACGTTCGCGGTGACGGGCCCCTGGCGCCGGTAGCCGGCCGCGCTCCCGACCGGGGCGCCGGGTGCGGAACCCGGCGCCCCGGCGGATGATCGAGGCTCCAGGCCGAAAGGGGCCCCGGTGGGTCACGAACACCGCACCTCGTTGCGTGAGCGGCTGCGCGTCCCGGCCGGTGAGCCGCTCGACCTGTCCCGTCACGGGGCCGCCGCCACACCCGGGGGCCCGGACGGCAAGGCGGCGGGCAAGGCCGCCACGGCCCGGATCGGCGAGCGCCTCGCCGTCCTCCAGGAGCGGCTGTGGGCGGCGAGCACCGCGGGCGACCGGCGGCGCGTCCTGCTGGTCCTCCAGGGCATGGACACCAGCGGCAAGGGCGGCACGGTCAAGCATGTGATCGGCCTGCTCAACCCGTCCGGCTGCCGCATCACGCCGTTCAAGGCGCCCACGGACGAGGAGCGCGCGCACCCCTTCCTGTGGCGCGTGGAGAAGGCGCTCCCGCTCCCCGGCGAACTGGGCATCTTCGACCGCTCGCACTACGAGGACGTCCTGATCGCCCGCGTGCGCGGCCTGGCGTCCGCCCCCGAGATCAACCGGCGCTACGAGCAGATCAACCGTTTCGAGAAGTCCCTCGCGGACGACGGCGTGACCCTGGTCAAGTGCTTCCTGCACGTCTCCTACGAGGAGCAGCGCCGCCGGCTGCTCAAGCGGCTCGACGAGCCGGAGAAGCGCTGGAAGTTCGCCGCCTCCGACATCGACGACCGGGCCCTGTGGCCCGCGTACCAGGAGGCCTACGAGATCGCCATGGAGCGCTGCGGCACCTCGTACGCGCCCTGGTACCTGGTCCCGGCCGACCGCAAGTGGTACCGCAACTGGGCGGTCAGCACCCTGCTCCTGGAGCATCTGGAGGAGCTGGATCCGCGGTATCCGGAGGCCGACTTCGACGTGGCGGAGATCCGGGAGCGGCTGCTGCGGCAGCCCTGAGCGGGCCGGTCAGGCGGCGAGCAGGGCGTCGATCTGGCCGACGGCCTCCTTCAGGCCCTCGTCCATGCCCATGGTGACGAGCTGCTCCATCTGCTCACGGGAGTCGAAGAGGGAGCGCATCTCCATCCGGGTGCCGCCGCCGTGCTCGGTGAGGGTGACCCGCACGGAGATGGTCGGCATGTCGTCCTTGGGCTTTCCGTCGTCGTCGGCGAAGCCGTCGGTGAACTCCAGGGACGTCGGCGCGGTGACCGAGGTGATCCGCCACCAGCCGCGGTGCCGGTCGCCCTCCGGGCCGGTCATGAAGTACGTGACGTCCCCGCCCGGGGTCAGATCGTGCTGCTCGACGGTCGCCGGGTAGGTCGGCGGTCCCCACCAGCGCTCCAGCTGCCGGGGGTCGGCCCACAGCAGCCACACCCGCTCGACGGGGGCGGCGAAGTCGGCGATCAGGGTGAGGGTGAGGTGGTCGAGGTCCTTGTCGACACTGGTGACACTCATCTCAAGGGTCCTTCCGTGGCGTCGTTCTCGGCGTTCTCGTCGCTCTCTTGGTTCTGTTGGTTCTCTTCCGGTCCGGGGTCCTCGGCGAGCAGCCGGGCCATCCGGTCCACACGCCCGCGCCATGCCGACTCGAGTTCGTCGAGGGCCTGGCGTGCGCGGTCCACCGCTTCGGGGTCCGTGCACACGAGCTGCTCCCGTCCGCTGCGCCGCTTGGTGACGAGACCCGCCCGCTCCAGCACGGCGACGTGCTTCTGCACCGCCGCGAAGCTCATCGGGTAGGACTCGGCCAGCCGCGACACCGACAGGTCCCCACGCACGCAGCGGCGCACTATGTCCCGGCGCGTGGTGTCGGCCAGGGCGTGGAACAGCCGGTCCACCGTCTCGTCGCCCGGTTCATCCGCAACATCTACAACCATTTGGTTGTACGTTAGCTCCGTCGCCCCCTTCTGTAAAGCGCGACACGCCCGCCCACTGAAGCGGCCCGACGGGGGTACTCGGCGCCCCATGAGCGAGAACGAGCAGGTCAGCAGCTCGTACTGGATTCAGACGGCACCGGACGGCCGCCACCCCGCCCTTGCCGACGAGCTGGACGTCGACGTGGCGGTGATCGGCGCCGGGATCGCCGGACTGTGCACGGCGTGGGAGCTGACGCGGGCCGGACGGAGCGTGGCGGTGCTGGAGGCCGGGCGGGTCGCGGCCGGGGTCACCGGACACACCACCGCCAAGGTCACCGCCCTGCACACGCTCGTCTACGACAAGCTCCGGCGCACCCGCGGCCCCGAGGGCGCCCGGCTGTACGCCCGCTCCCAGTCCGAGGCGATCGAGCGCGCGGCCGGGATCGTCGAGGAGCTGGGCATCGACTGCGCGTGGGAGACCCGGAGCGCCTACACCTACGCGTGCGACACGGGCCGGGTGGACGAACTGCGCGCCGAGGCGCGGGCGGCCGCCGAGGCCGGGCTGCCCGCCTCGTTCGTGACGGAGACCGGGCTGCCCTTCCCGGTGGCGGGCGCGGTCCGGGTCACCGGGCAGGCGCAGTTCCACCCCCGCAAATACCTGCTGGCGCTCGCCGCCGACCTGGTCGAACACGGCGGGCGGATCTACGAGGACACCGCCGTCCTCGGCCTGGACGAGGGCGAGCCGTGCCGGCTGTCCACCACGACCGGGGCGACGGTCAGGGCCCGGGACGTCGTCGTGGCGACGCACTACCCGATCTTCGACCGGGCCCTGCTGTTCGCCCGGCTGTCGCCGCGCCGCGAGCTGGTCGTGGCCGGGACGATCCCCGCGGACCAGGACCCCGACGGCATGTTCATCACGCCCGACGAGGGCATCCGCTCGGTGCGCACGGCTCCGCACGAGGGCGACCGGCGGCTGCTCGTCGTCACCGGCGAGCACTTCACCCCGGGCACCGGCGACCCACGGGCCCGCTTCGCACACCTCACCGCCTGGGCCAGGGAGCACTTCCCCGACCTGGACGTCACCCACCGCTGGGCCACGCAGGACACCGACCCCACCGACACCGTGCCGCTGGTGGGCCCGCTGCACCCGGGCGCGCGGCACACGTACGTGGCCACCGGCTTCGGCGGCTGGGGCATGAGCGGCGGCATGATGGCGGGCCGCCTCCTCGCGGCGCAGATCACGGGCGAGGAGTGCGCGTGGAGCGGGCTGTACGACCCGCGCCGGCTGCGTCCGGCCGTGCGGGAGGCGCCGTCGTTCCTCAGGACGCAGGCCAAGGTCGCCGGCCACTTCGTGGGCGACCGGTTGCGGCCGGTGCCGCCCGTGGAGGCCCTGCCGCCCGGCGAGGGCGCCGTGGTCCGCGCCGACGGCCACCGCCTCGCGGTCTACCGCGACGACGACGGCTCCCTGCACGCCGTCTCCGCCCGCTGCACCCACCTGGGTTGCCTGGTCGCCTTCAACGGCGCCGAGCGCGCCTGGGAGTGCCCCTGCCACGGCTCCCGCTTCGACACGGACGGCAAGGTGATCCAGGGCCCGGCGACCAAGCCGCTGGAGCGGCGGGACATCTGACGGCCGGGTGACACCCGAAGCCACGACGCATAAGAGGGCGATTCCACCCATATCTTCATACAGTGATCACACTCTTCCGTCGTGTCACCGCCGCATGCGCCCTGTGCACGGCTCTCGCCGCCTGCGGCACCACCCACCCCCCGCGGGCGGCGACGTCACCGGTGCCCGCTCCACCGCCGAGACCCCCGACCCTGGCCCCGGTCCGGCGGGCCTCACCCCCGTTTTCGAGCACGGCCCCCGCACCCGCGGCAGGACCGTCGCGCTCACCTTCGACGCCGACATGACCGCCGGTCAGGGGGCCCGGGCGGCGGCCGGTGAGCGGTTCGACCACCCGCGGCTGATCTCGACGCTGCGCGCGCTGAAGGTGCGGGCCACCGTGTTCATGACCGGCCGCTGGGCCGAGGAGTACCCCGCCCAGGCCCGCTCCATCGGCCGGGACCCGCTCTTCGAGGTCGCCAACCACTCCTACAGCCACTACGCCTACACCCCGGACTGCTACGGCCTGCCGACCGTGCCCGAGGAGCGGAGGCGGTCGGACGTGGAGCGGGCCTACGCCGCGCTCCGGAAGGCCGGCGTACGGGACCCCCTGCCGTACTTCCGCTTCCCCGGCGGCTGTTACGACCGCCGGGCCCTGAAGGCCCTGGCCCCGACCGGAGTCACCGCCGTGCAGTGGGACGTGGTCGGCGGTGACGCCTTCGAGACGGACCCGGACGTCGTCGCCCGGCAGGTGCTCGACGAGGTGCGGCCCGGCTCGGTCGTCGTCCTGCACTGCACCCGCAGCGCCGCCCCGGCGACCGAACGCGCGGTGCGGACGATCGTCCCGGAGCTGCGCCGCAGGGGCTTCCGGTTCGTCAAGGTGTCCGAGCTGATCGAGGCCGTGGGCAACCGCCCCTGACCGTCCTACGCTGGACATATGAACGACAACGACTACTGCCTGATCGCCCCGACCAGGCCACCCCGGGCGGAGGGCCCGCCCTACGCCGAGTGCGTGCTGTGCCGCAAGCCCACGGAGTACCCGGAGTCGTACAAGGGCATCACCCTCTGCCCGGTCTGCGAATGGCAGGAGGCCCAGCGCACGGCCTGCTCAGGGTGATCGGCGGGAGGCGAGCGCACCGGCCAGGGCCAGTGCCCCGGCCGTGACCAGGGCTGCCGCCGCCAGGGGCAGCAGCGGGAGGGAGACGGTGCCCGACCGGGAGCCGGTCACCAGGCCCTGCACCGCCGCCTGTGCCGGGGAGCCGGTGGCCACCAGGGACAGCAGGGCCGCGAGCAGCAGGGCCAGGACGGCACGGCCCCGCGACCGCAGCAACGGCCGGCTCGTGAGCGCCCCGACGGCCGTGCCGAGCAGGGCGCAGGCCAGGGTGGCGAGCAGCCCGGCACCGCAGGCGGGGGCGAGCGGCACCCGGGCTCGGTGGTCCGAGGTGACCGGGTCGCTGAGCAGGGTCACGAGAAGGGTCGTGACGGTACCGAGCGCCGCCGCGCCGGCCAGCGCCACCAGCAAGCAGGCCACATGGGCCCGGGCGGGCCCGACGGCAGCCGCCGCACAGCCGCGCGCGGCCTCCGGCTCGCCCGTGACGCAGATCCGCGCCAGCCAGGCCGCGACGGGCAGCAGCGCGGCGGCGGCGTAGCCGAGCGAGTCGAGCACCGGCTGGCCGCCCTGGATGCTGATGGCGAGGAAGGCGGCGTACAGCAGGAACGGCGGCAGCCAGCGCTGCGAGCGCAGCAGCAGGGCGGCGTGGTAGCGCAGGAGGGCGGTCATCGGCTGCTCCCGGGGGCGTCCGGCTGCGGAGCCACGCGCACCACGTGCCAGGGCGGGCGGGCCGTGAGCAGGGCGCGGAGCAGAAGGTCGGAGTGCGGGGCGGGGACGGTCAGTCGGTAGCCGCCCGGCTCTGTCTCCTCGGCGGAGGCTGCGGTCCGCCGCACGTCGTCGGGGAGGCGCCCGTCCGGCGGACCCTGCACCTCGACCGTGACACACGGTCCGGACGGGAGCGGCTGCGCCACGTCCCACGGGACGAGCGTCCCCTCGCGCACGGTGTACGTCGCGTCCGGCAGGCCCGCGAGGCGGCGCGGGTCGTGGTCGACGAACACCACGGAGCCGCCGGCCGCCGTGCGTTCGGCGACCGCCCGTTCCAACTCCGCGCGGGCATCGCTGTCCAGGCCGGTCCACGCCTCGTCCAGCACCAGCAGCTCGGGGTCCGCCAGCAGGGCCTGCGCGACCGCGACCTTCTGGCTGCTGCCCTTGGACAGCCGGGCCATCGGCGTATCGGCGTACGCGGCGGCCCCGAGGCGCTCCAGCCACTCGCCGGCGGCTCGGGCGGCCGCCGCACGGGACAGACCGTGCACGGTGCCGAGGTGGGTGAGGTAGCCGACGGCCGTGAAGGGCAGGGCCGGCGGGAACCGTTCGGGGACGTACGCCGTGCGCGGCCGGCCGGTGATCCGGCCCTCGCTGGGGGCGTCGATGCCCGCGAGCAGGCGCAGGAGCGTGGACTTGCCGGTGCCGTTGGCCCCTTCGACGCGGACGAGCCGGCCCGGGGCCACCGTCAGGTCGACGCCACGCAGCACCCAGGGGCCGCGCAGGCCGTAGCGGCGGCCCGCGTTCTCCAGGCACAGGTCGGGTCGCATGGGGCCCATCCTGCACGATCTTGCGGCTGGCACACTGGGCTTTGTGAGCGAAGACCCGACGCCCGTGAGCGACAGTCCCTTCCGGTCCGAGACCTCGGTGCGCGACACGGCGCCGCAGTTCGTGCTGCCGTTGGTCGTGCGGATCGAGCGGGGGGATCCGCCGGTGCGTACGGACGCGCTGGAGACGGCCGCGCGGGCGGTGCTGACGATTCTGGGCGACGAGCGGTCGGCCGGGGACGGTGAGTGGGCGCGGGCCATGCGGGACTGGCAGGACGCGCGGATCCGCAAGGTGGTGCGGCGGGCCCGGGGCGCCGAGTGGCGGCGGGCCGAGGCGCTGCCGGGGATCACGGTCACCGGGGAGTCGGCCGAGGTGCGGGTCTTCCCGCCCGTCCCGCTGGACGGCTGGCCCAAGGACCTGGCCCGGCTTCAGGTCTCCGGCACCGATCTGGACGACCCGGAAGCGCCGGTGGCCGCGGATCCGGCCGCTCCCGTGCTGTGGGTGAACCCGCACCTCGGCATGACGGCCGGCAAGGCGATGGCGCAGGCCGGTCATGCCGCCCAACTGGCCTGGTGGGAACTGACCGGCGAGGAGCAGGCAGCCTGGCGCGACGCCGGCTTCCCGCTCGCCGTGCGGACGGCCGCCCCGGCCCGCTGGCCGGAGCTGACGGACAGCGGGCTGCCGGTGGTCCGGGACGCGGGGTTCACGGAGATCGCCCCCGGGCCGACCTTCGCGGTGGAGGGGGTCGACCGTATCCGCGCCCTCGCGCGTGCGGGACGGCCCTAGGGCGGGGCGTCAGGTCGTGATGGTGGTGACGGCGTCGACGCCGTAGGTGCGCGCGTAGCCGTTCTCGGTGCCGACGAGGAGGTCGACGACCTCGAACCAGCGGTCCCAGAAGGGGGTTTCCCGCAGGGCGTCGACGAGGAGCTGGTAGGCGTGGTGGTCGTCGGCCTCCCAGACCCAGACGTCGGTGACGCGCGCGGAGTAGAACTCCGTGTCGTAGAAGCGTGACCGGACGCCCGTGGTCCTGGCCTTGACCACGGGGACGACCTCGGTGGCGAGGGCGTTCACGCGCTCCCCGGGTGTCATGGCGAGCCATTCGGGTGTGGTCTTGACGAGCATGAAAGCCGTCACGGGCGCGGTGGTTTCCTCGGTGGACATGGTGGCTCCTTCGGTGTGGGTGGGTGGGGTCAGCTCCGGACCGCGGGATCGAGGGTCTCGGCGCACCACCGCGCGAACGTGGTGGGGGTCGCGGTGTCCGGGGTGCGGACGGCACCGGCGTCGAGGCCCTCGTCCTTGGCCCGCTTCATGTCGGCGACGCCCTGGACGAACGCCTCGTCGAGGCCGTGGCCGGCGAGGGTGGCGCGCAGGTCGTCGAGCGTCTGGCGTGCGTAGCGGACGGGGCGGCCCAACCGCTCGCTCATGACGCGGGCGAGATCGTCCGGCGAGAGATCCTCGGGGCCGAGGACCGGGACGCTGTCCGTGCCGGTCCAGGAGCGGTCCAGCAGCAGGCGGGCCGCGACGGCGGCGATGTCGGCGACCGCGACGAGCGGGGCCTTGCGGCCGGCGGCGACGGTGTCGGTGAAGACGCCCCTCTCGCGGATCGCGTCGGCCTCCTCCAGGAGGTTCTCGAAGAACGACGGGCAGGCGAGGGCCCGGTGGGCGACGCCGGTGCCCGCGATGAGGTCGTCCATGGCGAGGGAGGCGGTGACCAGTCCGGCGCGGTCGGCGAGCGGGGTGCCGCGGCCGAGCGCGGAGACGCCGACGACATGGCCGACGCGGTGGGCGGCGAGCGCCTTCGTGGCGGGGAGGGTGAAGCCGGAGTAGGCGTCGTACGGGGTCCGGGAGGAGTCCGGGGGCACGAGCCAGAAGACGGCGTCCGCGCCTTCGAAGGCCCGGTCGACGACCTCGGCGTCGCCGTGCGAGCCGGTGACCACCTCGACGCGGTCGCGCACGGTGCCGGGGAGCCGGGCGGGGTCGCGTACGACCACGCGCAGTTCCTCGCCCCGGGCGGGGGCGGAGTCCAGGAGCAGCGGCAGCAGACAGCGGCCGATGTTCCCGGTGGGAGCGGTGATGACGATCATGGAGAACCTCACGGATCGGGTGCCGGATCGGTGGTCCTCATCCTCCGGAGCCCAACACCGTTGCCACAATGGGAACTTCAGCAAGGGATCATTGCCCGGAATGGAATTACTCTGGTGAACAGCCCGGACCCGGTCATCGACGCGAATCTCGCCGTGGCCCTGCACGCCCTGCTCGACGAGCAGAGCGTCACCCGCGCCGCCGCGCGCCTGCACACCTCCCCCGCGGCCATGAGCCGCGCCCTCGCCCGGCTCCGCCGTCTCCTCCATGACCCCCTGCTGGTGCGGGCGGGGCAGACCATGGTCCCCACCCCCCGTGCCCAGGCGCTGCGTGAGGAGGCCGCCGCGGTGGTGCACCGCCTCGGGGCACTGCTCGGCCCCGGCGCCGAGGCCGACCCCGCCACCCTGCGCGGCACCTTCACCCTCCAGGCCTCCGACCTGCTCGCCGCGGCGCTGGGCCCCGGGCTGCTGCGCCTGGCCCGGGAGGAGGCGCCGGGTGTCTCGTTGCGGCTGCGCGCCGAGGAGCTGGAGGCCGGGCCGGCCCTCCGCGACGGCCGGATCGACCTGGAGGTCGGATCGATCGACCACGTCGACCCGGAGACCCGGGTCGAGGAGCTGGTCACGCTGCGGATGGTGGCGGCGGTCCGGCCCGGTCACCCCCTCACCCGGGAAACCCTGACCCCGGACCGGCTCGCCGCCGCCGAGCATGTCGTGGTCAGCCGCCGCGGCCGGTTCACCGGGCCCCTCGACAGCGCCCTGGCCGAGCGGAACCTCCGCCGACGGGTCAGCGCCGTCCTCCCCAGCCACCTGGCCGCACTGCACCTCGCCGCCCGCGGCGACGTCGTCTGCCTCGTCCCCGCCGCCCTGCCCGGCGACCCGCCGTCACCCGTGACCGAGGCCGCCGGCACCCTCGGTCTCGACCTGCTCGACATCCCCCTGCCGCTGCCGCCCCTGGTCATCGGCATCGCCTGGCATCCCCGCCACGCCGCCGACGGAGCGCACCGCTGGCTCCGGGACGCGGTCCGCCGGACCCTGCGCCCAAGTCCCTGACAAAGGCGCGGGCGTCCACCCGTTCGGCGCAGCCGCGGGCGCGCCGGTCGCGGGCGGGTGCTCCAGTGGGGTTACCAGACACCCGACCCAGGAGGCAGCCATGACCAGTGCCGCGCCCCCTCCCCCCGCTCCGCCCGCCCCCGACCGGACGCCCGGCGACTCCGGCAGCAGTGGCGACGCCTGGGCTGCCGGGGGTCTCACGCTCGGTGGCACCCTGATGGTCGTCTACGGCCTCTTCGCGGTGTTCCAGGGCATCGCGGCGATCGCGAACGACGAGGTGTACACGAGCTTCGGCGAGTACGTCTTCGCGTTCGACCTGACCGCGTGGGGCTGGATCCACCTCGTCGTCGGGGTGCTCGTGGTGCTGGCCGGGTTCGGCCTGTTCACCGGCGCCACCTGGGCGCGGGTCGTCGGCGCGGGCGTGGTCGGGCTGGCGCTGATCGCGAACTTCATCTGGCTGCCGTACCAGCCGTTCTGGTCGATCATCATGATCGTGACCGGCCTGTTCGTGCTGTGGTCGGTCTTCAACTACCGCGCCTCCCCACCGGCGTAGCCGCCGCCCGGGGTCAGGACGTCGGCGGCGGACGCCGGTCGCGCTGGGCGACGACCGTGTGCAGATGGCGCGTCAGCGCGGTGGCCGCCGCCGTGAGGAAGACGAACGTGTACAGGATCTGGACGACGGCCACCATGCGGGCCTCCTGCCCGCTCGGGGTGATGTCGCCGTAGCCGACGGTCGCGAGCGTGACGACGGTGAAGTACAGCGCGTCGACCCGGGTGCGCAGGCCGGTGAACTGGCCCGGCTGCTGGGCGAGTGCGTAGTAGCCGGACGAGAAGACCAGTACGGCCAGGCACATCAGCAGGGAGATGACGAGGCCCGACCGGGTGTGCGGCTTCTCCAGCACGATGTCGCGCACCTGGCGCAGCAGCAGCGCGGCCACCAGTCCGAGGCACAGGACGAACAGCGGCCAGCCCAGCCAGGGGCGTTCCGCGCTGAGCCCCTCCAGGGGCAGCAGGAAGTAGGCGGTGCCCCCGGCCAGGACCAGGACTCCCGCACCGGCCCACAGCCAGCGGGCCACGGCCGGATGCCCCGGGTCCCGTCTCCGCTTTCGCGCGGGGTGGTGCGGCTGCTCGCTGCCGTCGCGCATAGGTCCGGTCTACGACGCATCGGGGGGTGGCGCTAGCCCGGTGCCTCCGTCGGTGAACCTCAAATGTTCCTCTGAAGGCATCCGGGGCAGGGTTCGGGGCCGGGCGGCTGGGCCATACCCCCCTCACGTTCGAGGTACGGGCCGTGCGGAGGAGGGGGACGAATGGAGCGACTGGGGACGGGCATCGGGTGGCGGCCGGAGATCGCGGACGCCGTGGAGCGCATGCCGGGGATCGACTGGGTCGAGGCCGTGGCCGAGAACGTCTGCCCCGGGCATCTGCCAAAGGCGCTGGAGCGGCTGCGCGAGCGCGGCGTCACCGTGGTGCCGCACGGCGTCTCGCTCGGCCTCGGGGGCGCGGACCGGCCCGACGAAGGGCGGCTGGCCGCGCTGGCCGAGCGGGTGGAGGCGCTCGGCTCGCCGCTGGTCACCGAGCACATCGCGTTCGTACGGGCGGGCGGCGCGCTGACGGCGTCCCCGCGCCTGGAGGCGGGCCATCTGCTGCCCGTGCCCCGGACCCGGGACGCCCTCGACGTCCTCTGCGAGAACGTCCGTATCGCGCAGGAGTCGCTGCCGGTGCCGCTGGCCGTCGAGAACATCGCCGCGCTGATCTCCTGGCCGGGCGAGGAGATGACGGAGGGCCAGTTCCTGTACGAGCTGGCCGACCGCACCGGTGTCCGGCTCCTCATCGACGTGGCCAACCTGCACACCAACCACGTCAACCGCGGCGAGGACCCGGCCAAGGCCCTCTCCGAGCTGCCCCTGGAGGCCATCGCCTACGTCCATGTCGCGGGCGGCTTCGAACGCGACGGCGTCTGGCACGACAGCCACGCCCACCCCGTCCCCCGCCCGGTCCTCGACATCCTCACCGACCTCGCCTCCCGCGTCTCCCCTCCGGGCGTCCTCCTGGAACGCGACGAGAACTTCCCGGAACCGGCGGAACTGGAGCGCGAGCTGGGCTCGATCCGACGGGCACTGGAGACGGGCGCGGTCGAACGCGTGAAGACGCAGCTCCTGGAGGAGGGCAGCGCGGCCGCGCGGCGCGCGAAGGAAGGGGCAGGTCACGACGGTGGGCTGCTCACCGATGCCGGACGGACCACAGAGACCGGGGCGGTCGGGGCGACACGGGGCGCCTTCGACCTGCCCCACCCCGGGGCCCGGGAGCGGGTGGGGCTCGCGCAGGCCGCGTTGTTGTCGGCGCTGGTCGCGGGGACGCCCGTGCCCGAGGGGTTCGACCGGGTGCGGGTCGCTGTACAGGCGCGGGCGCTCGCCGCGAAGCGGGCGGATGTCGTGGGGAAGGTCGCGCCCGAGCTGCCGGTGATCCTCGGGGAGGACTACCGCACCGCCTTCCTCGGCTACGCCCAGACCCACCCGATGACCGACGGCTACCGACGCGACGCCCTCACCTTCGCCGAGCACCTGCTGTCCTCAGGTCGCCCCGGGGACGCGCAGGCGCGGCGGGAACTACGGGAGTGGTGGCTGGAGCGGTCGGGACCGAGTCCGCGCTCCCGCCGCCCCGGCCACCGACTCGCTCGCGCCACACGCAGGGTCCTGCTGCGGCGTTGAGGGCCCCGGCCCCTAGAGCTGCTTCTCCGGTACCGCGTCGCCCGCCAGGGCGTCGCCCCGGCCGTAGTGGTGCGTCGTGAACATGTAGATCAGGCCCGACCCCACCACCACACCGCCGCAGATCAGGACGATCCAGTTCTCCCACCACGACTTCTCCGGGGAGCGGGCCCAGCAGATGTTGATGATGGCGAGGATGCCGTAGACCAGCGCCGCGATGTTCACGGTCAGGCCCCAGCGGCCCAGGGTGAACTCCCCCGCCGGACGCCAGCCCTTGAGGCGGGCGCGCAGCGCGGCCAGGACCACCATCTGGAACGAACCGTAGATGCCGAGGATCGCGAACGAGACGATGTTGGTGAGGGCGTCCTCGGACAGCAGTGAGGCGAAGGCGATGAGCAGGGGCACCGCCGCGGACACGAACAGCGCCCAGCTCGGCACCGCACGGGAGTGGACGAACCGCCGCAGCAGCTTGTGCCCGACGATCATCTCGTCCCGGGCGTAGGAGTAGATGAGCCGCCCGGCCGCCGCCTGGAGGCTGATCGTGCAGGACAGGAAGGAGATCAGCACCACGGCCATCACCAGCCGCGCCCCGGTCTCGCCCATCGCGTCGTACAGCACGGTCACCACCGGGTCGGCCTGCTCGCCCGAGATGATCGCGTTGAAGTCGGTGACCGACAGCAGCAGCGACATACAGGTGAACGTGGCCGCCGCGCCGCCGATGTAGATGGTGCGCCGCATCGCCCGGGGGATGACCCGGCCCGGGTGGGCGACCTCCTCGGCGGTGTCGCCGCACGCCTCGAAGCCGTAGTACTGGTAGAGGCCGATGATGGCGGCCGCCAGGAACGCCGGCAGATAGGAGCCGTCGCCCTCGGTGCCGTAGGTGTCGAAGATGATGCCGATGTTGTGGTGACGGTGGGTGGCCAGCAGGTAGATGCCGACGACGAGGGCGCCGATGAGCTCACCGGCGAAACCGATGATGGCCGCCGCCGAGAGCCACTTGGTGCCGCAGTAGTTGATGAGGATGGCGACGACGATGAGCACGGCGGTGCACAGCACGGTGGTGTGCACGGTGGCGTCGAAGCCGAAGAGGATGGCGATGTAGGGGCCTGCGCCGTACGCGACGGAGGTGATGGTCACCAGCAGCGCCCACATGTACACCCAGCCGGTCATCCACGCCCAGCGCTTGCCCCACAGCCGCCGGGCCCAGGGGTAGACGCCGCCCGCGATCGGGTACTGGGCGACGATCTCGCCGAAGATCAGCGCGACGAGGAACTGGCCGCAGCCGGCCAGCACGAACGCCCAGATCATCGGCGGTCCGCCGTCGACGATCGCGATGCCGAAGAGGGTGTAGGTGCTCACCACCGGGGAGAGGTAGGTGAAGCCGAGGGCGAAGTTGGCCCAGGGGCCCATGTCCTTGCGGAACTCCGAGCCGGGCTCCCCTCCCGGGGTGCCCGCGGCCGGTGCGGGAGGCGGTGCGGTGGTCACTGTCCGGCCCTCCGTTCCGCGGCCGGGGTGCGGCCGCTGATCAGGTCGGCGGCGCGTTCGGCGGTGAGCAGGACGGTCACCATGGGGTTGATCGTGGGCATCGTCGGGAAGATCGACGCGTCGACGATCCGTACGCCCTCGAAGCCGCGCAGTCTCAGCTCCGGATCGCAGACGGCCAGCGGATCGTCCGGGGCGCCCATGCGGCAGGTGCCGGCGGGGTGGTAGACGGTGTGCGCCACGCGGCGGCCATACTCCGACAGGTCGGCGTCGGAGACGACGTCCGGGCCGGGCGCGACCTCGCGGACCAGCCAGTCGCTCAGCGGGGCGGTGGCGGCGACCTCGCGGGCGATCTTCAGACCGTCCACGATGGTGCGCTCGTCGTGCCCCTCCGAGTCGGTGAAGTACCGGAAGTCCAGGGCGGGGTGCTCGGCGGGGTCGGCGCTGCGCAGCCACATGCGGCCGGTGGACCGGGCGCGCGGCACGTTCGGCGTCATGCAGACGCCGTGCTGCGGCACGGGGTAGCCCAGGCGTTCGGTGTTGACGGTGAACGGCACCTGGTAGAAGTGGAACATCAGGTCGGGGCGCGGCCCGCTCTTGTCGCGGCGCAGGAACAGTCCGGCGTCGGAGTCCATCGCGGAGTTGGGCGGCAGCGGGCCGTCGGTCTCCCAGACGATCACGGACTCGGGGTGGTCGAGCAGGTTCTCGCCGACGCCGGGCAGATCGGCCCGTACCTCGATACCCAGCTTGCGCAGGTCGTCGGCGGGGCCGATGCCGGAGAGCATCAGCAGGCGGGGGGTGTCGACGGCACCGGCGCACAGCAGGAGTTCGCGTTCGGCGCGTACGGTGGCGGGCTCCCCGTCTGCGCCGCGCACGGCGACCCGGGTCAGCCGTCCCGCGTCGTCGGTGAGCAGCCGGTGCGCCCAGGTCTCCAGCAGGAGCGTGAGGTTGGGCCGGTCCATGATCGGGTGCAGGTAGGCCACGGAGGCGGAGGAGCGCAGATTGCCCTCCGGCTCGTAGGCCAGCGAGAAGAAGCCGGTGCCGTCGGCGAAGGGTTCGGCGTTGAAGTCGTCGACCACGGGGACGCCGAGGGCGCGGGTGGCCGCGGTGACGAAGTCCTTGGCGATGGGATTGCGGTCGGCCTCGGCCACCGGGACGATGTTCGTCCGCAGCCGGTCCCGGTAGGGGAGGATCGTCGCCGGGTCCCAGCCGCGGCAGCCCCGGGCCACCCAGTCGTCGAGGTCCTGCGGCAGCGGCAGGAAGCTGATCAGCGTGTTGTGGGAGGAACAGCCGCCGAGCACGCGGGCCCGGGAGTGCAGGATGTGGGAGTTGCCGCGCGGCTGTTCGACCGTGGTGTACCCGTAGTCGTACTCCGAGTCGAGCAGGTTGATCCAGTTGCGCAGGCGCAGGATGCGCTCGTCGCCGACATCGCTGGGGCCGCCCTCGATGACGCAGACGCGGCAGTCGGGGTCCTCGCTCAGCCGGGCGGCGAGCACGCAGCCGGCGGTGCCGCCGCCGACGATGACGTAGTCGTAGGCGGACTCGGCGCCGTGCGCGGTGGTGGGGGCCATGCGGTGCCTTTCTTCGGTGGCCGTCGCGCCGCGGGCGGGCGGGCGGCCGGTCTTCGGTGGTCGTCGCGCCGCGGGCGGGCGCCGTGCTGCCGGAAGGTCAGCCCTTGAACCAGCCGGAGGGTGCGGGGGCGAGGTTCTGGTAGATGTGCTTGGCCTCCTGGTACTCGCGCAGCCCGGTGGGGCCCAGCTCGCGGCCGACGCCCGAGCGGCCGAAGCCGCCCCATTCGGCCTGCGGCACATAGGGGTGGAAGTCGTTGATCCAGACCGTGCCGTGCCGCAGCCGCTGCGCGACGCGCTGGGCGCGGCTCGCGTCGGAGGTCCATACGCCGCCGGCCAGGCCGTAGCGGGTGTCGTTGGCGAGTTCCACGGCCTCGTCCTCGGTGCGGAAGCGCTCGACGGTGACGACCGGGCCGAAGACCTCCTCCTGGACGATGCGCATGGACCGGTCGCAGTCGGCGAAGATCGTCGGCAGCAGGAAGAAGCCGCGGCTCAGGGCGGGGTCGTCGGGGCGGGTGCCGCCGGTGACGAGCCGGGCGCCCTCCTCCCGGCCGATGGCGATGTAGCCCTCGACCTTGTCGCGGTGCTCGGCGGAGCTGAGCGGGCCGCTCTCGGTGCCCTCCTCCAGGCCGCTGCCGAGCCGGATCGCCCGTGCGCGCTCGGCGTAGGCCTCGACGAACCGGTCGTGCAGGGAGTCCTCGACGAGCAGGCGCGAACCGGCCGAGCAGACCTGCCCGGAGTGCAGGAACGCGGCGTCGAGCGCGTAGTCCACGGCGGCGTCGAAGTCGGCGTCCGCGAAGACGATGTTGGGGTTCTTGCCGCCCAGTTCCAGGGCGATGTTCCGCGGCCCCTCGGCGGCGCTGGCCATGATGGACCGTCCGGTGTTGAGGCCGCCGGTGAAGGACACCAGGTCGACGTCGGGGTGGCTGGTGAGGGCCGCGCCGACGGTCGCCCCGGAGCCCAGCACCAGGTTGGCGACGCCGGGCGGGGCGCCGGCCTCCTCGATGAGCCGCACCATGTGGATCGTGGTGAGCGGTGTGACCTCGCTGGGCTTGAGGACGAAGGTGTTGCCGGCGGCGAGCGCCGGGGCCACCTTCCAGGAGGCCTGGAGCAGCGGGTAGTTCCAGGGGGCGATGAGCGCGCACACGCCGATCGGCTGGTAGACGACGCGGCTCAGCACGTCGGGGCCGACGTCCACGATCCGGCCGCCGTCCTTGCCCGCGAGTTCGGCGAAGTAGCGGAAGGCGTTGGCCACGTCCTCCACGTCGATGCGGGCCTCGGCCAGCGTCTTGCCGGTGTCGAGGGTCTCGGTGCGGGCGATCTCCTCCTGGTCGCGCAGCAGCAGGTCGTGGACGCGCAGCAGCAGGTCGGCGCGCTGGCGGGAGGGGGCGTTCGCCCAGTCCTCCTCGGCGAAGGCACGCCGGGCGGCGCGTACGGCGCGGTCCACGTCGGAGGCGTCGGCCTCGTCGACGCTGGTGACGACCGAGGCGTCGTAGGGGTTGACCACCTCCCGCCGCCCACCGGCCGTGGCCTGTGTCCACTCGCCGTCGATGTACAGCTCACCCACCGCGGGGCCTCCTTCGGATCCGGCCGGTGCCGATCGGCTCGACGGTCAGCAACATGGCCCATCGGGAGGTCGGCGGCCACAGGGCACACCGCCGCGACGGCGTCCGGGCCGCCCAGAGGACCCGGGTGGGCTAGTCGCCCGGCCCCGCGCCTGCGCGCCCGAGTGTGCCGGGACTAACACCCGGGCCGGGCCCGCCGAGACCCAGGGGCCGGTATGCGCCTGTTTACGCGGATAGGACCCCCGACGCGGCTCCCCCGATCGCCCCGTCCTGTCCCCGATGCAACCATTCGCCCGTGTACGGCAGTTGGCGTAGAGCGCGCCGTACCATGTCGTTTCCGCACCCGAAGCGCACTAGCGTGCGGTGCCGTACCAGGAGGCACCACCATGCGACCCCGACCCCCCGTCAAGGGCCGAGGCATCGTCAGCGGCACCGGACTCATCGTCATGTGCCTCGCGGCGACGCTCGCCGCGCTGGTCTTCTCGCTCTGGCCGTACGACGGCCGGCCGGAGACGGCGCCGGGCGCGCTGAGCGCGCAGACGCTGCGGACGAGCTACGGCCCGCTGTCCGCCCTCGACCAGGAGTTCCTCGTCAAGATCCGGCGGGCCGGGCTGTGGGAGCCGGCCGCGGGGCGGCAGGCGGGGACGAAGGGGACCACCCCGGCCGTGCGGGCGGCCGGCCGGAGTCTTGTCGAGGGGCACCGGTTCCTGGACGAGCGGGTCCGCGGCGCCGCCGCCCAGCTGAGCTTCACCCTGCCGGACGCGGCGGACGACCAGCAGAAGCAGTGGCTGGCCACGCTGGACGAGGCGCGGGGCGAGGAGTACGACCGGCGGTTCGCCACCGCCCTGCGGCTGGCCCAGGGCCAGGTGTTCCCGGTCGTCGCCCAGGTCCGCGCGAGCACCCGCAACTCCCTGGTGCGCGACCTCGCCGACGACGCCACCACGACCGTCCTCGGCCACATCAAGACCCTGGAGGCGACGGGCGACGTCGACTTCGACGCCGTGGCCCGTGACATGGCCACCGGCGGCACGCCGTCGACCCCGGCCCCGACCTCGGTCCCGTCCCGGACGCTCCCGCCGCCCGCCTTCCGCCCACCCCCGGAACGGTGAAACGGAACGTCACATACCGACAACACTCCGTCCGGATCGTGAATGAGGCATGGTGCTTTCGGGACCGTGTCACATACAAACAACATATGCTCTGGGTTCTTTTCCTGCTGGCGGCCTGGGTCGTGGCGGGCACGGCGTGCACGCGGCTGTGCCTGGCCGCCGTGCGCGCCGCGACCGGCGGCGCGGACACCGGCCAGGTCCATGAACTCACCCTGTACGAGGCCGCGTTCCTCTCCGGCGGACCCCGGCGGGTCGCCGATGTCACCCTCGTCGCGATGGCGCGTCAGCGGCGTCTGCTGCTGGCGCACACCGGCTGGGCGACGGTCGTCGATCCGCGCGGCCGGGACGCGATGGAGCGCTCGGTGATAGGGGCCATCGGACCCGAGGGCCAGTCCCGGATCGCCCCGGTGCGGGCCACCGCCGCCGCGGCGGACGCGGTGCGCGGGATCGCCGACGGACTGGTGCGCGCGGGCCTCGCGGTGCCCGACAGCGCCCGTACGACGGTCGCGACCGGAGTCCGGCAGGTCCGCGTGGCGACGGTCGCCGTGCTCGGTCTCGGCGTCGCCGCCCTGCTGACGCCGGTCCCGCCGGACCTGCCGCGCCATCTGGTCGCCCTGTGGTTCGCGCTGCCGCTCACCCTGACCCTGAGCTGCCTCGCCGTCGCGCGGGTCGAGATCCACCCGTACTCGCGCTGGGCCTCCCCGGCGGGTCAGCGGCTGCTCGGCGCGCTGGCCCGGAACGCGGACGGCACCGCCGACGACCGTACGTACCTCACCTCGGTGGCCGTACGCGGGGTCCGCGCGGTCGGCGAACCGGATCTGCGGGCCGCCTTCGCGCACCGCGAGGCACACGACTGACGGACCGGGGGCGCACGGGAGCATTGGCTCCGACACCGGCGGACGGTGCTTGCCTTCCTCAATCGCCGCACCAAACATCCCTTTTGTCGCCACTGTGCACCGAAGGGAAACGCGATGAGAGCCGCCCTCCTCTACTCGGCAGCGGGGTCCTTGCTGTTGAGCGCCCTGACCGCGGCCCCGGACGTCGAGGGCCGGTCCGCGGCGCCCGAGTCGCAGGGCACCGCGGTGGCCGCCGCGCGCGCGAAGGCGGCCGGCATCCGGTTCGGCCCGTGCGACGACGCGCAGGACCTGCCGGGCGGCATGCGGTGCGGCACGGTGACCGTCCCGCTGGACTACGCCCGGCCGAACGGCCCGCAGATCCGACTCGCCGTCAGCCGCACCCGGGCCACGCAGAAGGACCCGAACAACAGCAAGCGCAAGGTCCCCCGGCAGGGCGCCCTGGTCTACAACCCCGGCGGGCCCGGTGCCACCGGCCTGTACTTCCCGATCGTCGGACTGCTCCCCGAGTGGAAGCGCATCGCGGCCGCCTACGACCTCGTCGGCTACGCCCCGCGCGGTGTCGGCCGGTCCGCGCCGCTGTCCTGCCAGGACCCCGTGCGGTTCTTCAAGGCGCCCACCCAGGCGCAGACGTACCCCTCGGCGGCGTTCAAGAGGGAACGGGTCGCGCAGGCGAAGGCGTACGCGCGCGGCTGCGCCGAGCGGGCCGGCAGCGCGCTGCGGCACTACCACTCGCTGAACAACGCCCGCGACCTGGACGTACTGCGCGCCGCGCTCGGCGAGACGCGGCTGACGTTCCTGGGCTCCTCGTACGGCACCTACCTCGGGGCCGTGTACGCGACGCTGTTCCCCGCGCATGTCCGGCGGATGGTGTTCGACTCGGTGGTCGATCCCGACCCGGCGGAGATCTGGTACCGCAACAACCTCGCCCAGTCGGCGGCGTTCGAGCGCCGCTGGCGGGACTTCCGGAGGTGGGTCGCCCGGCACCACGGCGTGTACGGGCTGGGCGGGACCGCGCGGGAGGTACAGCGCCGCTACGCGCGTGCGCACGCACGGCTGGCCGCCGACCCGGCCGGCGGGAAGGTGGGGCCGGGGCAGTTGCAGGAGGCGTACCTTCAGGCCGGGTACTACGACGACCAGTGGCCGCTCCTCGCGCACGCGCTGTCGGCGTACCTCAAGGGCGATCCCAAGCCGCTGGTCGAGCAGGCGAGCCGGTATCCCGAGGCGGCCGTCGAGGCGGAGAACACCCGCGCGGTGTATCTGGCCGTCGAGTGCAACGACGCCCCCTGGCCGACGGACTGGCGGGTGTGGGACCGGGACAACACCCGGCTCGCGCGGGTCGCGCCGTTCGAGACCTGGGACAACGTGTGGACGAACCTGCCGTGCGCCTACTGGCGGGCGCCGCGACAGCGGCCGCTCGATGTCGGCGCCGCGCCGGGCGTGCTCCCGCCGACGCTGATCCTGGCCGCCGAGCGGGACGCCGCCACGCCGTACGACGGTGCCCTGGAACTCCGCCGCCGTCTCCCGGGCTCGGTCCTGGTGACGGAGCGGAACGCGGGCGCGCACGGCCTGGCGGGCGGGCCGAACGCCTGCGTCAACGGCCACATGGAGGCGTATCTGCTGGAGGGCCGGCTGCCGGGACGGAGCGCGGGGTGCGCACCGCACGCCGAGCCCGAGCCGCGGTCGACGGCCCCGGAGCAGCCCGGGGCCGAGCGACGGATCCGCTGATCAGGCCAGACCGGCGACCAGTTCGGCGACGTCCTTGCGGCGGCCCGTGAAGAACGGGACCTCCTCACGGACGTGCATCCGGGCCTCGGAGGCGCGCAGGTGACGCATGAGGTCGACGATGCGGTACAGCTCGTCGGCCTCGAAGGCGAGGAGCCACTCGTAGTCGCCGAGGGAGAACGAGGCGACGGTGTTGGCGCGCACGTCCGGGTAGCCGCGGGCCATCTTGCCGTGGTCGGCGAGCATGCGGCGGCGGTCCTCGTCGGGCAGCAGGTACCAGTCGTAGGAGCGCACGAAGGGGTAGACGCTCACATAGTTGCGGGGCGTCTCGTCGGCGAGGAACGCCGGGATGTGCGAGCGGTTGAACTCGGCGGGGCGGTGCAGCGCCATGTTCGACCACACCGGCGTGAGCGCCCGGCCCAGCTTCGTGCGGCGGAAGAGGTTGTACGCCTCCTGCAGCGCGTCGCTGGTCTCCGCGTGCCACCAGATCATGACGTCGGCGTCGGCGCGCAGGCCCGAGACGTCGTACGTGCCGCGGATCGTCACGTCCTTCGCGGCGAGCTGGTCGAACAGCTCCTGGACCTCGTCGGCGTACCCGGCGCGGTCCTCGGGGAGGACGTCCTTCAGCTTGAAGACGGACCAGAGCGTGTAGCGGATGACCTCGTTGAGGTCCTTGGCCAGCTTGCCCTTGTTCGGGATCCTGCCGGTCTCGGGGGTGGAGGCGTCGTTGCTCATGTCCTCATTCTCCTGCTCCGCCGTGCAGGCTCTGCACCGGGTGGGCGGTGAGCTCCTCCACACCCCGCAGGTCACCCTGGATCTGGTCGACGGCGGCGTAGGCGCTCGCGATGCACGCCGGGATGCCGACGCCGTCGTAGGGGGCGCCGCACACGGCGAGCCCGGGCAGTCGGGCGATGTGCTCGCGGATGCGGGCCACGCGCGCGTGGTGGCCGACCGGGTACTGCGGCAGGCCGTCGTCCCAGCGGGTGACCCGGGTGGCGACGGGCGTGGCGTCCAGGCCGGTCGCCGCCTTCAGATCGTGCCGGGAGACGTCCACGAGCCCGCTGTCGTCACGCTGGAGGATCTCCGTCTCGCCGTACCGCCCGACGGACGTGCGCAGGACGAGCAGGTCGGGGTTCTCCTCCGCGATCCAGCCCCATTTGCGGGAGGCGAAGGTGGAGGCCTTGATGGTGCGTCCGTCGACGGGCGGCACCAGGAAGCCGCTGCCCTCGGGCAGGGCCGTCTCGGCGCGGCGATAGGCGAGGGTGACCAGGGCCAGGGAGGCGTACTCGACGGCGCCGAGCTCGGCGGCGGCCCCGGGGCTGTCGGAGCGCAGGAGGCCGGCGGCCGCCGGGGCGGGGACGGCGACGACGACCGCGTCCGCGTGCCACACGTGCACCCCGGAGACGACCCGCCACCCGCCGTCCACCGGGGTACGGCGCAGCTCGGTCACCGGTGTCCCCGTCAGGATCTCGCCCCCGCGGGCCCGGACGGACTCGGCGACCGCGAGGGGCAGGGTGCCCACCCCGCCCTGGAGGCCCATGAACACCGGGCCGGTCTGCTGGGCCGCGGCCGCCTTCGCCTGGATCTCGCGGACTCCCTCCGTGAGGGAGGTGTGGCCGCGGGCGGCCTGGAAGAGCTGGGGGACGGCCGAGCGCATCGAGATGCGGTAGGCGTCGCCCGCGTACACGCCGCCCAGCAGGGGTTCCACCAGGCGGTCGACGACCTCGCGGCCCAGGCGCTCCGCCACGTACTCCCCGACGGCCACGTCGTCGCCGACCTCGGTGCGGGGCAGCTCGGCGTCGCGCTCGATGCGGGCGAGGCCCTCGTCGGACAGCAGGCCGGACAGGGCGGCGGCGGTGCCGGGGACACCCATCACATGCCCCTTGGGCATCGGGCGCAACGCACCCCGGGTCCAGATCGAGGCCGTGGCCGTGGCCGGGGGCCGGAGGCGGTCGGTGAGGCCCACCTCGCGCGCGAGCGCCACCGCCTCGGGTCGGCGGGCCAGCATCGACTCGGCGCCGAGGTCCACGCGCGCGCCCGCGATCTCGCCGGGCAGCAGCTTGCCGCCGACCCGGTCGGAGGCCTCCAGCACGGTCACCCGCGCCCCGCGCTCCAGCAGCCGGTGCGCGGCGGCCAGGCCCGCGATACCCGCCCCGATGACGATGACCTGTCCCGCGCCCGCAGGGGCTTGAACTTCGCGCATGTCTCCAGCCTCTCAGACCCCTCCGACAGCGCCGCCGTGGCCCGCTGTCCGGTGTTCCGGTGTTCCGGTGTTCCGGTGTCCCGGACGAGTCCCGACCGTGACCGCATCGGAACCGTCCCGGGCCAAACGTCCGGCGCCGTCCGGGCGTCGAAGAAGCGTCAGCGGAATCGAACCCCGGGGGAAGCCCACATGCGCACACGACGACCCGCACGCCACCCCGCCCCGACCCTGGTCGCGCTGCTGCTGGCCGCGGCCCTCGCACTCACCGGATGCAGCGGCGCGGGCGACGACTCCGGCGGCAAGAGCTCCGACCGCGGGCTCGCCGCCCCTCAGGCCGACGACAAGGCGGGCGACGCGTCCGGCGCGCAGGAGGCCGCCCCCGAGGGCGCCGGAAGCGGAGCCCGGGCGACCGCGCCGCCGAAGCTCACCGAGAACCACATCATCCGCACGGCCTCGCTGACCGTGCAGGTCAAGGACGTCCCGAAGGCCCTGGACCAGGCCCGCACCGGCACCGAGAACGCGGGCGGCTACGTCGGCAACGAGACCACCACCCGCGACGGGGACGGCCACGAGCGGACCCGGGTCGTGCTGCGCGTGCCCGTCGAGAAGTACGACGAGGTCCTGGCCGAGCTGGAGGGCACCGGCAAACTCCTCGACCGCAGCGCCAAGGCCGAGGACGTCACCGAACAGGTCGTGGACGTGGAGAGCCGGATCAAGTCGCAGCGCGCCAGCGTGGCCCGGATCCGCGAGCTGATGGACCGGGCCACCAAGATCGGCGACGTGGTGACCCTGGAGGGTGAGCTGAGCACCCGCCAGGCCGACCTGGAGGCGCTGCTCGCCCGGCAGGAGTCCCTGAAGGACCGCACGAGCCTGGCCACCATCACCCTCTCGCTGTCCGAGACCCCGGTGAAGAAGAAGGAGGCGAAGGACGACGACCCGGGCTTCCTGGACGCGCTCGCGGGCGGCTGGAACGCCTTCGTGACGATGCTGCGCTGGCTCGCGGTGGCCCTCGGCGCGATCCTGCCGTTCGCGGCGGTCGCGGCCCTGATCACGCTGCTGTGGCTGCGTGTCGTACGCCCCCGCCTGCCGCGCCGCACGCGGCCCGCGTCGCCCGCGATGAGCGCGCTCGGCCCGCTGCCGACGGCCCGCCCGGCCCCGGAGTCCGGGCAGCCGCGCACGCCCGGCGAGCAGGACCGACAGGACTGAAGTGCCCTGCTCCCGTAGCGTGTTCACATGAGCATCAACCGTACGCGGGGTACCCGGGAGCGACTGGTCGTGATCGGCGGTGACGCCGCGGGGATGTCCGCGGCGTCACAGGCACGCCGGCTGAACAAGCCCGACGAGCTGGAGATCGTGGCGTTCGAGCGCGGCAACTTCACGTCGTACTCGGCGTGCGGCATCCCCTACTGGGTGGGCGGCGACGTCCCCGACCGGGACCGGCTCATCGCCCGCACCCCCGAGGAGCACCGCGCGCGGGACATCGATCTGCGGCTGCGCACCGAGGTCACCGAGATCGACCCCGACGGGCAGCGGGTACGCGCGCGTGACGTCGACTCCGGGGCCGAGTCCTGGACGTCGTACGACAAGCTCGTGATCGCGACCGGTGCCCGGCCGATCCGGCCCGGCCTGCCCGGGGTGGACGCGCCCGGGGTGCACGGGGTGCAGACGCTGGACGACGGCCAGGCGCTGCTGGACACGCTGGCACGCACGCGTGGCCGTCGCGCGGTGGTCGTGGGGGCCGGTTACATCGGCGTGGAGATGGCCGAGGCGCTCATCAACCGCGGTTACGAGGTGACGGTCGTCAACCGCGGCAGCGAGCCCATGTCGACCCTCGACCCCGACATGGGCCGTCTGGTGCACGAGGCCATGGAGGGCCTGGGCATCACGATGGTGAACGACACCGAGGTCACCGAGGTCCTGACGGGCGACGACGGCCGGGTGCGCGCGGTGGCCACGAAGGACCGAGAGTTCCCGGCGGACGTCGTCGTGCTCGGCATCGGCGTACGCCCCGAGACGACCCTCGCCCGGGCGGCCGGACTCCCGCTCGGCACGCACCAGGGTCTTCTCACGGACCGCTCGATGCGGGTGCGCGGCCACGAGAACATCTGGGCGGGCGGCGACTGCGTCGAGGTCCTCGACCTGGTCTCCGGCCAGCAACGGCACATTCCGCTCGGCACCCACGCCAACAAGCACGGCCAGGTCATCGGCACCAACGCGGGCGGCGGCTACGCCACCTTCCCCGGTGTGGTCGGCACCGCCGTCAGCAAGGTCTGCGATCTGGAGATCGCGCGTACGGGACTGCGCGAGAAGGACGCCCACCGTGTGGGCCTGCGCTTCGAGACGGTCACCATCGAGTCGACCAACCGCGCCGGCTACTACCCGAACTCCTCCCCCATGACGGTCAAGATGCTCGCCGAACACCGCACGGGCCGCCTCCTCGGCGTCCAGATCGTCGGCAGGGAGGGTGCGGGCAAACGCGTCGACATCGCGGCGGTCGCCCTCACCGCGGGCATGACGGCGGAACAGATGACAACCCTCGACCTCGGCTACGCCCCACCCTTCTCCCCCGTCTGGGACCCGATCCTGGTAGCGGCCCGCAAGGCGGCGACGAAGGTCCGCAGTTCTTTGTAACGGGGTGAGGGTCCTTTTCCTCAGGGGCGCGGGGCTGTATCCATGTGCGGCTCCGCCGCGTGGGCGCGAACGGCCACGAGGGCGCCGCACCCGGCCACGCACCCGCACCCCCACGGCGAACCCCCTACGCGGTCCCGGCCGTACCGTTGATCCGATCGATCGCCTGCCGCGCCTGCTCCGCCGGCGGCCGCGCCGGCAACGACGACACCGACGCCGAAGCCGTCACCGCCGGCGGCTGCTCCCCCGCCGGCTTCGCATGCGCCGCTGCCCGCGACGAACGCAACCGATGGCTCACCGCCTCCTCCAGCGTCACGGGCCGCCGCATCTGGGACGCCAGCCGCCCGGCCTCCTGGCCGAGGCGGGCCACGTCCTCCCAGGGCAGCCGCACCACCAGCGTGAGCTCCGCCTCGCCGTCGGGCAGTGCGTGCATCGCGGGGTTCACTCGGTCGTTCATCGCCTGTTCCTCACGTCGGCCCCGCGACCCGCCTTCCCCGCGCCGCGGGCGGTTGCCGACACATACGCACGCCCCCGGGGCAGCGTTCACCGGCTCACCGATCCACGGGCAGCAGCAGGACATAGCGAAGCTCCTGCCGGTACGCGGGAAGCAGCACCTGCGAGGTGACGGTGAGGGTCTCCGGACAGACGTGGGGCAGGCGCAGTTCGTAGCGGTGGCCGTGCCGGTAGGCGAGCACCTTGGGGCTTCGATCCCAGAGGTCGCGGCACACCCGGTCGTCGAGGACGGCGTCGCGCAGCGCGCCGAGGTCGGCGTCGTCGGGGCGCGTCACCAGCGCGAAACGCAGCAGCGCGAGGTACTGCGCGGCGTGCCGGGGCCAGTCCACGATCTGCTCGCGGGCCTCGGTCGTGGTCAGCGCCCAGCGCATCAGGTTGGCACCGGGCTCCAGGACCCAGGGGAACCAGCGGGCCATGGCCGCGTTGTGGTCGAGGAGGTTCCACGCCTGGTCGGTGAGGTAGGTGGGGAAGTCGGTCTGCGCCGAGGCGAGTTCGGCGAGGGCGTCGGTGATGTCGTTCTCGGCCGGCTGCCCGCCCGCACCGCCGAGTGCGTTCCCGTAAAGGGCCATGCGTTCGTCGGGGCCGAGCAGCAGGGCCTTGGAAAGGCGCTCGAGTATTTCGCCGGAAAGCGGGGCGTGCAGCCCGGTTTCGAGATTCCGATACCAGCGCTCGCTGACACCCATCCGGTCCGCAACTTCTTTTTGAGGTAACTGTCTTCCTCTGTTCATTTTGTTTCCGGCGTCGACGCGCCACGCGCGCAGCAGATCGGGCAGCGAGGAAACAGACTGGACATGACGTGACACCGCTCGGAAACACTCCCTCTGCGTATCGCCGGGGGAACACACCGTAACAAGAGCGGGAGTTGCATGCACAACGTGCGGCAAAAAGCTGCCGGTTGACTCCTCTTGTCGACCGCTGACAGCATCGCCGACGTACGCCGCTCGCATTCCCCACGGAATGCGGTCCGAGCGCTATTCGGCCCGTCAATCAATTCGCATTCCCTACCCATGCGCGCGTTCGCGCCAGGATTCCCGCTATCCGAACGCAAGGAGTACGCATGACCGTCTCCACCGTCGCCGCCGAAACCGGCACGCTCACCGGCTCCCTCCTCCTCGGCGACAGCCGCGGCCTGCACCGCGTGGCCGAGGACCTCGCCCGCGGCACGAGGGTCGCCCGGTCCTTACGGGACACCCTCGCCAACCGGGAACTGGCGCAGGCCCTTTCGTCGTGGAACTCCGCTCCGGAACATCCCGACGCGTTCGTCGCCTCCCTCTTCCCCGAGCCGCCTCCGGCGTCGAACGTCCCCTTCCTGCCGAAGGAACGGCTCCTGTCGCCGCGGGAGAAGAGCGCCGCCGCCGACGCCTTCGCACAGGTGCTGGAGAGCTGCGAGTTCACCAGCGGCCCCGCCGTCACGGCCTTCGAGGACGCCCTCGCCGACTACGCCGGGCTGTCCTGCGCCGTCGCGACCGGCAGCGGTACGGACGCGCTCGCCATCGCCCTGCGTGCCGTGGGCGTCGAGCCGGGCGACGAGGTGATCCTGCCGGCCAACAGCTTCGCCGCCACCGAGAACGCGGTGTTCGCCTGCGGTGCCGTACCCGTCCTCGCCGATGTGACCACCCCGGACGGCAACCTGGACCCCGAGTCGGTGGCGGAGCGGATCACCCCGCGCACCGTGGCGCTGCTCCCGGTCCATCTGTACGGCAAGCTCGCCGACATGGCCGGGCTGCGGGCCGTCGCCGACCGGCACGGGCTGCGGATCGTCGAGGACGCCTGCCAGGCGATCGGGGTCACCGGTGTCGGGCGGTACTCCGACGCGGCGGCCCTCAGCTTCAACCCGTACAAGAACGTCGGACTGTGCGGGAAGGCCGGTGCCGTGGTCACCGGCTCCGCCGAGATCGCCGAGCGCTGCCGGGTGCTCGGCTACCACGGTTTCGAGCCGGGCCGGAAGAACGTCAAGCGCGAGGCGTACGGGCTCAACGCGCGCATCGACAACACCATGGCCGCGATCGGTCTGGCCCTGCTGCCCTGGACGAGTCTGCGCGGGCTGCGGCGCACGTATCTGGCCCGGCGCTACGTCGAGGCGCTGCGGCCGCTGGCCGAGGAGGGCCTGATCGAGGCGCCCGCCTTCGCTCCCGACCACTCCTGGCACCTGTTCCCCGTCCTCACGGCCGGTGGTGCGGCGGCCCGTGACGCCCTGCTGGAGCGGCTGGCGCGGACGAGCCGGGTGGAGACGGATGTCTACTACCCCGTCCTGACGCACCGGCAGAAGACCCCGGTGCGCGAGCGGTTCTTCGGGCAGGCGCACCTGCCGCGCACCGAGTGGCTGCACGACCGGGTGCTGCATCTGCCGTTGCACGCGGGGCTGTCCCTCGGCGAGCAGGACCGCGTGGTCGAGGCCCTGTACGCGGCGAGGCGCCGGGCGGCGGCATGACCGACACCCTGCCGTTCGAGGCCGGCGGCGGCCCGGACCTCGGTCCGCCGCCCCATCTGCGCCTGCCGGACCGGGTGGGCTGGGCCGCGTTCTCCGACTTCGACGAGACCTACCTCGCCCATGCCGCGACCCCTGAACAACGCGCCCACCTCGCCGCGCTGGAGGAGTTCCTGCTGAGCGAGGCCGTCGAGCACGGCCTGCTGTTCGGCTGGGTCACCGGCAGCTCACCGGCCTCCGTACGGGAGAAGATGGCGCGCTGCGGTGCCCGCGTCCTGCCGCACTTCGTGGCCGGTTCGCTCGGCACCGAGCTGACGTTCTTCCCCGACGGCGTCGCCCGCCCCGACCCCGAGTGGGGGCAACTGCTGCGGGACAGCGGCTTCGACCGGGACCGGGTGCGGACGGCCGTGGAGCGTCTCGCCCGGTACGGGGTCGACTTGCTCCCGCAAGCCGACCCGCACACCGGCAGCCCCACCGAGTTCCTGTTCAACTACTACTTCCGCTCCCTCGGCGACCCGCGACGCGACGCGCAGAGCCTCGACCTCGTGCGGGACCTGGCCCGCGAGCACGGCCTCGGGCTCAACATCAGCCGCTGCAACCCCGCCACCGGGGACCCCGCCGACTGCTACGACGTCGACTTCATCCCGACGGTGTGCGGCAAGCGCAACGTCGTCCGGCACCTGTGCGCCCGCTTCGGCGTCGCAGCGGAGCGGACCCTCGCGTTCGGCGACAGCGGCAACGACCTGGAGATGCTGGGCGCCGTGCGCCACGGCTACCTCGTCGCCAACTGCACGCCCGAGGCCAGGAGCCGCTTCACCCGGGTGTCGCCGCACCCGCACGCCCAGGCCCTCCTCACCGCCTTCCGCCACCACCTCGGCCACTGAACCGCTCCCCCGGTCCGGTGATCCCGGGCCGGAGGGCCGTCCTGAAAGAGGCAGACCATGCACATAGGAATCATCGGCGCCGGCGGCATCGCCCTCGCCCACCTGCGCGCCGCCGAGACCGTCCCCGGCGTCGTCGCGGCCGGCGTGTACGACGTACTGCCCGAGAAGGCGGCGGAACTGGCCGAGCGTTTCGGCTGCCCCGTCTTCTCCTCCACGACCGAGCTGTACCGGCATGTCGACGCGGTCGTCATCGCCTCGCCCAACCACACCCACGCCGACTACGCCGAGGAGGCCGTCCGGCACGGCAGGCATGTGCTGTGCGAGAAGCCGATGACGACGACGGTCGCGGAGGCCGAGCGCATCACCGCGCTGGCCGAGGAGAGCGGCCTGGTGTGCGCCATGGGCTTCAACTACCGCTATCTGGAGGCCATCGGCGAGATCAGGAACCTGGTGCGGAGCAGGGAGCTGGGCTCCATCCTCTTCGCGGAGGCCGGCTTCCGGCGCGGCAGCGCCCTGACCCGCTCCCGCTTCACCTGGCGGGACAGCGCGCTGGGCCGCTCCACCAGCGGCTCCCTCGGCGACCTGGGCGTGCATCTGGTGGACATGCTCGACCGGCTCTTCGACAGCCCGGTCGACAGCACGAGCTGCCGCACCAAGCTCCAGGTCAACGTGCCGCAGAAGGAGGGCCAGGACGTCCAGGTGGACGACTACGCCTTCGTCAGCGGCCGTCTGGAGAACGGCACCTTCTTCAACCTGGTCACCTCCAAGTCCTCGCTGCCGGAGGAGCTCGGCTTCTCGTTGAAGATCATCGGCGACCGCAAGGAGCTGTACTACCACTCCAAGGACGACACGACGTACTTCCTGAAGTCCCGTGTCACCTGGGAGCAGGGCACGTTCGCCCGCGAGGAGACGCTCGCCTCGCCGCCCGGCGAGGTGCCCGGGTGGAGCGACACGTTCCGGCACCAGCTGCGGGAGTGGCGCGACGCGGTCTCCGCCCGGGACACCGCCGACAGCGCGCTGGCCCGCTTCGGCGACGGGCTGCGCAGCCAGCGGGTGCTGGAACGCCTGCTGGCGGGCGACGAGCAGGACGCGCTCGCCGCGGCGATGCCCTCGTGACCGCGCGCGACGCACAGGGCAGGGGCATCGGCATCGGCATCGGTTTCGCGGCGAAGAGGAACGTCTCTTGACCGGGACCTCGACGCGGGCCGCGCCGCACGACACCGCTGTGGCGCGGCCCCTGTTCAGCCCGTTCGCCGTCGTCGCCTCATGCGTGGGCTTCGCCCTGATCGGGGCCCTTCAGGCGCTGTACGGTCCGGCGATCCCCGCGTTCCGCGCGGAGTTCGGCCTGTCACCGGCCGCCGCCGGGCTGAGCCTGAGCGCTCACTTCGTCGGCGGCGTGGCCGGTGTGCTGCTGCTCAACCGGGCGCACGGGCGGCTGGGCAACAGAACCCTGCTGTCCGCCTCGTACGCGCTGATGGCACTCGGCGGGACCGGCTTCGCGCTGGCCTCCGCCTGGCCGTGGGCGCTGGCCTGCGCGCTGCTGACCGGGGTGGGCTTCGGCGGCATCGACTACGGACTCAATCAGCTGTTCTCGGTGGGGTTCGGCCGTCGCAGCCCGGCGATGCTCAACATCATCGGCGCGGCCTACGGCCTCGGCGCCGTGGGCGGTCCCGCGCTCCTGGGGCTGCTGGGCCCGGGCGAGTACCCGGCCGTCTTCGCCGGGTTCGCCGCGCTGTCCGCCGTACTGGTGCTGGCACAGCGCGGCGTCCGCGAGGGCGGGGAGACGCCCGTCCCGACGGCGCCCGAAGAACCCGGAGAGGAGGACGGGAAGGGGACACCCGGACTGCGGGCTTCCGCGACCCTGGTCGTCACGGTCTTCATCGCGCTGTACGTCCTGATGGTGGCGGTGGAGACCGGGGTCGGCGGCTGGGAGCCGACGCATCTGGAGTCCGTCGGGCACGACGCGGCGACCGCGGCCACGGCGACCTCCGCCTTCTGGCTGATGGTGACCGTGGGACGGCTGCTGGTCGCACCGCTGACGCTGCGCTGGTCGGTGCAGACGATCATGGTGGTCAGCTCGGTCGGCATGGTGGTCTGCCTTCTGCTGGCCCTGATCCCGGCGGCGGCCCCGTACGCGTACGCCGGTGTCGGCCTGTTCCACGCGCCGATCTTCCCCACGGGCCTGCCCTGGCTGTCCCGGGCGGTGCCGCGGGCGCGGCGGGCGGGGGCCTATGTGATCGCCGCGTCGATGATCGGCGGGGTCGCGGCCGGGCCGGTGCTGGGCAAGGGCATCGAACTGGCCGGTGTCGACGCCGTACCGGTGCTGCTGGCCCTGCCCGCGGCCGGATGCCTGGCGGCCACCTGGTGGCTGATCCGGGCGACGCGGGAGGGCCCGTCGTCCTGAAGGCCCGTCAGCGGACGCTGCGCGTGTGGACGTACTCCACGAGCCGCGTCAGCGCGTCCGGGTCGGTGGACGGCATGACGCCGTGGCCCAGGTTGAAGATGTGGCCCTCCAGGTCCGCCGCGCTGTCCAGGACCTCCCGGGTCTTCGCCTCGACGGCCTCCGTCGAGGCGAAGAGCACGGTCGGGTCGAGGTTGCCCTGGAGCGCCTTGCCGGGGCCGACGCGGCGGACGGCCTCGTCCAGCGGGACGCGCCAGTCGACGCCGACGACGTCCGCGCCGGCCTCGCCCATGAGGCCCAGCAGCTCGCCGGTGCCGACACCGAAGTGGATGCGCGGGACGCCGTAGCCGGCCACGGCGTCGAAGACCTTCGCCGAGGCGGGCAGCACCGAACGCCGGTAGTCGACGGGGGCCAGGGCGCCGGCCCAGGAGTCGAAGAGCTGGACCGCGGAGGCGCCCGCCTCGATCTGCACCTTCAGGAAGGCGGTCGTGATGTCCGCGAGGCGGTCGAGCAGGTCGGCCCAGAGCTCGGGGTCGCCGTACATCATCGCCTTGGCGTTCTCGTACGTGCGGGACGGGCCGCCCTCGACGAGGTAGCTGGCGAGGGTGAACGGGGCGCCGGCGAAGCCGATCAGAGGCGTGGCGCCGAGCTCGCGCGTCAGCAGGCCGATGGCCTCGGTGACGTAGGAGACGTCCTCGGGGGTCAGGTCGCGCAGCTGTGCGAGGTCGGCGCGGGTGCGGATCGGGCGCTCGACGACCGGGCCGACGCCGGGCTTGATGTCGAGGTCGATGCCGATGGCCTTGAGCGGGACGACGATGTCGCTGAAGTAGATCGCCGCGTCCACGTCGTGCCGGCGCACCGGCTGGAGCGTGATCTCGGTGACCAGTTCGGGCCGCATGCAGGACTCGAGCATCGGAATGCCCTCGCGCACCTTGCGGTACTCCGGCAGTGAGCGCCCGGCCTGCCGCATGAACCACACCGGCGTGTGCGGCACGGGCTCGCGCCGGCAGGCCTTGAGGAAGGCTGAGTCGTACGTGGCGGACGGCTGCTGGGCCCGGGGGGCGTCGTTGGCACTCACGGGGCCAAGTTTCGCACGCCGTCAAGGAGCGCGATTCAGCCCCTGGAGCGGCGCGGGGTGTCTAGCCCGGCACCCGGGGCCCGGTCCCCGTAACCTTCCCGCATGGCTGCGGCTCAGGGACGACTGTCGGACGACGCTGGCGGAACGGACGAAGCGAAGGACACCGAGAACGACCGGAGGGAGGCGGACACCGCCCCGCTGCCCTTCCGGTCCGCCGTCGACGCGCTCAGGACGGCGCGGCTGCGGCCCCAGATCGAGATCGAGCCGACGCGCCCGCCGCAGCGGCTCGCCCCCTACACCTACGCGCTGGAGGCGGCGGTCGTCGACGGCGACCAGGATCTGGCCGACGGCCGGCTGGTGCTGCTGCACGACCCGGCGGGGCACGAGGCCTGGCGGGGCACGTTCCGGCTGGTGACGCTGGTGCGCGCGGAGCTGGAGCCGGAGATGGCGGCGGACCCGCTGCTGCCGGAGGTGTGCTGGACCTGGCTGACCGGCGCGCTCCAGGCGCGCGGGCTGGCGTGCGGGGAGCCGAGCGGCACCGTCACGCGCGCGAGTTCGCACTACTTCGGCGGTCTGTCCGCGCGCCCGGCCGCCTCGCAGATCGAGATCCGCGCGTCGTGGACGCCGCGCGAGGGCCTGGGCGGGGTTCCGGACACGGCCGCGCACCTTTCGGCCTGGTGCGATCTGCTCGCCCAGGTCGCGGGCCTGCCTCCGGCCGGGCCGGGCGACGCCTCGGTGGTGACCCTGCCGCAACGGCGGGGCCCCCAGTCCCGCTGACCCCGGGACCCCTGTCCCGTCGGCCAGAGGCCCGCTGAACCAACCCTGAACGACCCCTGACCGCCCCGCACTGATCGACCTTGTGCGGGGCGGTCAACCATGTCCGGTCGACGATCACACCCACGTACTCCTCTTGGCCGAATCACTTTGTCGATACGGCCACTTTCGACCGCGTAGCGACGCAGAGCGAAACCGTTCGACCTTCGAATGATCGACCGCGTGTCCGAATTGCACGGATTGTTATCACCGAATCGTGATCATTCTCTAAAGGCGGACGGGTTCGGTGCCGAAGACGACTGTGACCTTGAAAGCACGGTTCGTCCCGGCTTCATCCCCACGAGCCGGCCCCGTCCCGCACCCCAGGAGGCCTGGTGTCCGTTCTCCTCGAGCAGCCCGCAAGCCTGGTCGCCTACCGCCCGAACAAGCCGACCGCCATGGTGGTCGTGGCCGACCCGCGCGTCCGCTCCACCGTCACCCGCCATCTGTGGGCGCTCGGTGTGCGCGACGTCATCGAGGCCTCGTCCATCGCGGAGGCTCGTCCCCGCATCGGCAACCCCCGCGACATCTGCGTCGCCGACGTCCACCTGCCCGACGGCTCCGGCCTCACCCTGCTGTCGGAGACCCGCGCCGCGGGCTGGCCCAACGGCCTCGCCCTCTCCGCCGCCGACGACATCGCCGCCGTGCGCAACGCGCTCGCCGGCGGGGTGAAGGGTTACGTCGTCACCGGCACCCGTACGAACGTCGGGCTCCCCACCCGGCCGGGCGCCGCCCCCATCGGCGCCGCCGCCGCGCGTCTGCACCGCCGCCCCCCGGGCGCCCCGAGCCACCCGGGCGGCTACCGCGAACTGTCCGGCCGTGAGGTCGAGGTGCTGCGACTGGTCGCGGAGGGCCAGTCGAACAAGGCCATCGGCGTCTCGATGGGCCTGTCCGCACTGACCGTCAAGAGCCACCTCGCCCGCATCGCCCGCAAGCTCGGCACGGGCGACCGCGCCGGCATGGTGGCGGTGGCGCTGCGGACCGGGATCATCCACTGATCCGCTCCGTCATGACCCTTGGTGATCATTCACTCACCTGAACGGGATCGTCCGCCGGTCCCTTTCGCTCCACACGTGGCTCGCGAACCCCGTACTTCCCCGACGTGACTGGTTTGCGACCCTCGGGCGCCCGTCGACGGAACGTTCCGTCGGCGGGCGCTGTCCATACATGGATACCCTTGACATGTGACCGACGCCCACGACACCGCAGCAGACAGCTCACTGCGAACCACCGGAGGCGCCCCTCCGGACGACGGCGGATCTTCTGCTACGGAGGCGCCGACCCCCTTGCTGGAGCCGCGCGAGGGCATTCCGCCCGTGATCGCGGACGAGACCGCCCTGGCCCGGGTGATCGCCGCCTTCGCGGCGGGGACCGGCCCGGTCGCCGTCGACGCCGAGCGGGCGTCCGGCTACCGCTACGGCCAGCGCGCCTATCTGGTGCAGCTGCGCCGCGAGGGCGCCGGCTCGGCGCTGATCGACCCCGTGGCCTGCCCCGACCTGTCCGGGCTGGGCGAGGCCCTCTCCGGCGTCGAGTGGGTGCTGCACGCCGCCACCCAGGACCTGCCCTGTCTGCGCGAGATAGGCATGGTGCCGACGCGCCTGTTCGACACCGAGCTGGCCGGGCGGCTCGCCGGGTTCCCCCGGGTCGGCCTCGGCGCGATGGTCGAGGGCGTGCTCGGCTTCGTCCTGGAGAAGGGCCACTCCGCGGTCGACTGGTCCACCCGCCCCCTGCCCGAGCCCTGGCTGCGGTACGCGGCGCTCGACGTCGAACTGCTCGTCGACCTGCGTGACGCGCTGGAGAAGGAGCTGGACCGGCAGGGCAAGCTGGAGTGGGCCCGCCAGGAGTTCGACGCGATCGCCTCGGCCCCGCCGCCCGAGCCCCGCAAGGATCCCTGGCGGCGTACGTCCGGCATGCACAAGGTGCGCAGGCGGCGGCAGCTCGCCGTCGTACGGGAGCTGTGGCAGGCCCGGGACCGGATCGCGCAGCGGCGGGACGTCTCGCCCGGCAAGGTGCTCGGGGACGCGGCGATCGTGGAGGCCGCGCTGGCCCTTCCGGCCAACGTGCAGGCGCTTGCCGCGCTGAACGGTTTCGGACACCGCACGGGCAAGCGGCAGCTGGAGCAGTGGCAGGCGGCGGTGGACCGGGCGAAGGCGCTGACCGAGGCGCAGTTGCCGCAGCCGGGGCAGCCGGTCGCGGGGCCGCCGCCGCCGCGGGCCTGGGCCGACAAGGATCCCGTCGCCGCGGCGCGGCTGTCCGCGGCCCGGGCCGGGGTTTCGGCGCTGGCCGAGCAGATCAATATGCCGCAGGAGAATCTGATCACTCCGGACACGGTGCGGCGGGTGTGCTGGGAGCCGCCGGGTGTGGTGGACGCGGAGTCCGTGAGCGCGGCCCTTGAAGGGTATGGGGCCCGGGCTTGGCAGGTGGAGCTGGTGACACCGGTGCTGGTGGAGGCGCTGTCCGTGAAGGAGGCGTAGCCGCCGTGGTTCCTTCCGTCGTACGGCGGCTGCGGGCTCGTTGTGGTTGTTCGCGCAGTTCCCCGCGCCCCTAGGGCGTCGTCATTTGGTCGCTCCCCTGGTGAAGCCGTTGTAGATGAACCTCTGCAGGAGCAGGAAGACGATCAGCGTGGGGGCGATGACCAGGATCGCGCCCGCCGAGATGGTCTCCCAGTGGGCGCCGAAGGGGCCCTTGAAGCGGAACAGGGACGTCGATATCACGCCAAGATCTTCGGAGGGCATGTAGAGGAAGGGGATGTAGAAGTCGTTGTAGACGTTGATCCCCTTCACGATCACGACCGTCGCGATCGCCGGTTTCAGGAGCGGGAAGATGATCTTCCGGTAGATCGTGAAGGCGTTGGCCCCGTCGAGGCGGGCCGACTCGTCGAGCGAGACCGGGATCGATCGTACGAACTGCAGGAAGATGTAGATCGAGACGATGTCCGTGCCCATGTAGAGCGCGATCGGCGCCCAGAGACTGTCGAACATACCGACGCTGTTGACGATCTGGAAGGTGGCCACCTGGGTGGTCACCCCGGGGACCAGCGCGGCGACCAGGAACAGGGCCAGGATGAGCTTCCGGAAGCGGAACCGGAAGCGGTCGATGGCGTAGGCCGTCATCGAGCCGATCAGGATCGTGCCCCCGATGGCGACGACCAGGATGATCGCCGTGTTGGCGAACGCCGAGAGCATCCGGCCGTCCTGGAACGCCGTCACGTAGTTGGAGAAGTTGAGCGGATCGTCGGGCAGCGTGAGCGCGCCGCTGTCGTCCGCCATCTCCCCGGAGGTCTTCAGCGAGGTCAGGAAGACCACGGCCAGCGGCAGGAACACGACCAGGGTCGCGAGGACCAGGGACAGATACACGAGGGCCCGGGCCACCGTACGGCGCGTCATACGAGGTCCACCTTGTCGTCCGGGACGAGCCGCCGCTGCACCCACGTCACCGCCAGGATGATCAGCAGCAGTACGACGGCCGCCGCCGAGGCGAGGCCCGTCTTGTTGAACTGGAAGGCCAGCTTCACGGTCTGGATCACAAAGGTCTCGGTGCCGGTCGCGCCGCCGGTCATGATGTACGGGATCTCGAAGACGGACAGCGACCCGGAGACGGACAGGATCACCGAGAGGCTCAGCACGGGCCGGATGCCGGGCGCGATGATGTGGCGGAACTGCTGCCAGCGGTTCGCCCCGTCGATCTCGGCCGCCTCGTACAGCTCCCCCGGGATGGACTGGATCGCCCCGAGGAAGAGGACGAAGTTCAGGCCCATGTAGCGCCAGACCGAGACGCCGGCGAGGGAGACGTTGGCCGAGGTGGGCGTACCCAGCCAGGCGCGGTCGCCGTCGTAGCCGACGAGTCCCAGGATCGCGTCCAGGGTGCCGCCGTCCTGGAAGAAGTACAGGAAGACGAAGCCGATCGCGACGCCGTTGATCAGGTACGGGAAGAAGAGCACGCCCTTGAAGAAGTTCCGGAAGCGGACGTTGAAGCTCAGGACGGTGGCGAAGTAGAGCGCGGCCACGATCTGCACCACCGACGCGACGAGGTAGTAGCCGCTGACGAAGAACACCTCGAACAGCTCGGATCGGGTGAAGAGTTCGGCGTAGTTCTCGGCGCCCGTGTAGTGCAGCTCGGGGCTGACGCCGTCCCAGTCGGTGAAGCTGTACGCGACCATGTTGACGATCGGCGCGTAGGTGAACGTGATCAGCAAGGCGAGCGGGGCGAGGAGGAACAGCCAGGGCGTCACGCCCCGCCACCGCCGGGTGGACCGGGCCATCAGGACCCCAGGTTCCGCTGCGCCTCGGTCCACTTGTCGCCGAGCCCGGCGAGGAAGTCGTCCAGGCCGCCCTTGCGCGCACCGCGGGCGAGATCGACGAGGTCCTGGCGGTAGTCGGGCTTGTAGATGCCGACCTCGGACTGGTTGTCGACGGACTTGACCTCGGCGCCCTTGGTGTCGTCGAGGTCGAGGAGCTTCACGCCCGCCTCCTCGTAGGGCTTCAGGATGTCGGGCAGCGGGGCGTCCTTGAGCGGCGAGAGGGCGAGGTTGGCGTCCGCGTAGCCGGACTTGTCGGTGAACCAGTCGATCCAGGCGCGGGCGGCGGCCTTGTGGTCGGAGTGGACGTTGACGGCCTGCTGGTAGTCGGGGGACGTCACCGCGCAGAACGCGCCGTCCTTCTGGGCGGGGAAGGGCATGAAGCCGATGTCGGCGGGGTCGGTGCCGGCCTGCTTCGCCGCGTCCCGCATCTGCACGACCGCCCAGGATCCGAGCCACATCGTGGCGATCTCGCCCTTGGCCAACTTCGGCTTGGAGGCTTCCCAGTTGGTGGTCGTCGGGTCCTTCTCGACGAGGCCCGACTTCACGATGTCGTACAGCAGCGTGTCGCCGACGCGCAGATCGGCGCCGTCGGCCCACGGGTCGCCCTCGGCGAGCCGCGTGGTGGCGCCGGTGTCACAGCCGACCGAGCCGTTGACGCTCGTCCACTGGGTCAGCGGCCACATGTCCTTGAAGTTGGTGTAGTACGGCACCGCCTCGGACTTGGCCTTGATCGCCTTGAGGTCGTCGAGGAACCCGGCCGGGGTGGTGGGCCAGTCGGTGACGCCGGCCGCGTTCCAGACCTTCTTGTTGTAGACGAAGCCGGGGACCACGCCGATCGGGCTCTGCCCGTAGACCTTGCCCTGGACGGTGGAGTAGTCGGTGAAGCGGTACTTCTTGCTCCGCTCGGCGCCGGTGCCGAGGGAGGCGAAGAACTTCGGGTAGTCCTTCTTCTCGATCACGGCCGGGATCATCAGGACGTCGCCGTAGTTCTCCGTGTTCATCCGGATCTTGACCTCGCCCTCGTAGTCGGTGAGGCCCTCGAACTCGACCTTCACCTTCGGGTAGGTCTTGCCGAACTCGGCGGCGTACTTCTTCATCGTCCCGTCCTGCACGAGGTCGGTGCGGTGGGTGAGGACGGTGATGGTCCCGGTCACCTTGGCGGGATCGTCGGGTACCTCGGCATCCGCGCCCTTGGAGGTGCCTCCGGTACCGGTGCAGCCCGAGGCGAGCAGGGCGGCCCCCACGGCGAGGGCGAGGAGGGTACGGCGGTTCATGTGCGTCAGCTCCGTTCGCGGAGAGGAACTCGGGACGGAAGAGCACGTGCGGTATGGCTGGTTCGGCACTCTGACAGCGCTTTCCTCAACCGGTAAAGTCCCATTCCCGCCAACGCTGCGAAGTCTGAACCCGACTCTTCACTGGACCGGTCAAAGGAGTGCGCATGCTGGAGGCCACACCGCTCGGCGACGGATGGATCCTTCGGCACGAGTCGGAGACACTGCCGGCCGCCGTGCCGGGCTGTGTGCACACCGACCTGATGGCGGCCGGGGTGATCCCGGATCCGTTCCTGGGCCGGGGCGAGTCCGAGGTGGCGTGGGTGGGGCGCCGGGACTGGACGTACGAGCGGGAGCTCGAGATCCCGGGCACGCAGGAGCAGACGGACCTGGTCTTCGACGGGCTCGACACCGTCGCCGAGATCTCCCTGGACGGACGGCCGCTGGGCACGGTGCGGAACATGCACCGCTCGTACCGCTTCGATGTGACGGGGCTGTCCGGGCTGCTGTCCGTGCGGTTCGTCTCCGCCTACGCCGAGGCCGAGGCGGTGCGGGGACGGCTGGGCGAACGGCCCGCCGCCTACGCCGAGCCCTACCAGTACGTCCGCAAGATGGCCTGCTCCTTCGGCTGGGACTGGGGGCCGACCCTGGTGACGGCCGGGATCTGGCGTCCGGTGCGCCTGGAGCACTGGTCGACCGCCCGGATCGCCCGGGTGCGCCCGCTGGTCACCGTCGAGGAGGGCGTGGGGGTCGTCGAACTGGCCGTCGACGTCGAGCGGACCCGGGTGGAGGTGCCGCTCGCCGTGGAGGCGACCGTCGGTGGGGTGCGCGCCCGCGCGGAGCTGGACGGGGCGCACGGGGTGGTACGGCTGCGGGTGCCGGACGCGGAGCTGTGGTGGCCGCGCGGGTACGGCGAACAGCCGCTGTACGACGTCGAGTTGAGGTTGCTGAGCGAGGGCGGCACCCTGGACGTGTGGCGGCGGCGGATCGGCTTCCGGACGGTGGAGCTGGACCAGCGGCCCGACGCGCACGGCACCGGCTTCACCCTCGTCGTCAACGGCGAGCGGCTCTTCGCACGCGGCGTCAACTGGATCCCCGACGACGTCTTCCCCTCCCGCGTCACCCGCGCGCGCTACCGCCAGCGGCTGGAGCAGGCCGCCGCCGCGGGCGTGGACCTCGTACGGATCTGGGGCGGCGGACTCTACGAGAGCGAGGACTTCTACGACGCCTGCGACGAACTCGGGCTGCTGGTCTGGCAGGACTTCCCGTTCGCGTGCGCGGCCTACCCGGAGGAGCAGCCGCTGCGCGGCGAGGTGGAGGCCGAGGCGCGGGAGAACGTCGTACGGCTGATGCCGCATCCGTCGCTGGTGCTGTGGAACGGCAACAACGAGAACCTGTGGGGCTTCAGGGACTGGGAGTGGGAGCCGAGGCTGGCCGGGGACTCCTGGGGCGAGGGCTACTACCTGGGTGTGCTGCCGCGTGTGGTGGCCGAGTTGGATCCGACCCGGCCGTACACGGCGGGCAGCCCCTGGTCGGGTTCCTGGCGGCACCATCCGAACGACCCGGCGCACGGCACGCACCACTCCTGGGAGGTGTGGAACCGCGAGGACTACGCCGACTACCGGCTGAACGTGCCCCGGTTCGTCGCGGAGTTCGGCTGGCAGGCCCCGCCCGCGTACGCCACCCTGCGCCGGGCGCTGCCCGGGGAGGCGCTCGCGCCGGACTCCCCCGGCATGCTGCACCACCAGAAGGCCGACGACGGCAACGGCAAACTGGAACGAGGTCTGGCCCGGCATTTCGCCGTACCCGACGGCGACTTCGACCGCTGGCACTATCTGACGCAGCTCAACCAGGCGCGTGCGGTCGCCGCCGGGATCGAGCACTGGCGCTCGCACTGGCCGGAGTGCGCGGGCACGATCGTCTGGCAGCTCAACGACTGCTGGCCGGTGACGTCCTGGGCAGCGATCGACGGCGACGGCCGCGAGAAGCCGCTCTACCACGAGCTGAAGCGGCTGTACGCGGACCGGTTGCTGACGCTCCAGGAGGAGGACGGCGCGCTGGTGCTGGCCGCCGTGAACCAGGGCGCGGAGGGCTGGACCGGGAGCCTGACCCTGCGCCGGATGTCCGTCGAGGGCGAGGTGCTGGGGCAGGCGGATGTGGAGTTCGCGGCCGGGGGGCGGACGGTGGCCCGGGTCGCCGTCCCACGGGAGCTGACGCCCGCCGGGCCGAAGGAGTTCCTGGTCGCGGACACGGACGGCCTGCGCGCGCTGCACTTCCCCGTGCCGGACCGCGAAATCCCCTACCCCACACCGCAGTTCGAGGTCACTCTCGCGCCCGGCGGCATCACCGTGACCGCCCGCACCCTGGTCCGGGACCTGCTCCTCCAGGCCGACCGGCTGGACCCCGAGGCCCGGGCCGACCGGGGTCTGGTGACCTTGCTGCCGGGCGAAGAGGTGACCATCGGGGTGCGCGGCTGGAAGACTCCGGACGCCCGGAGTGCCCGTTCGGCCCTGTACTGCGTGGAGCCCACCCGATGACGGCAACGCCGACCCCCCGCGTCACCATCAAGGACGTCGCCGCGCGTGCCGGTGTGTCCAAAGGTGCCGTGTCGCTCGCCTTCAACCACAAGCCGGGCCTGTCGGAGGCGACCCGGGACCGGATCTTCCGCGCGGCGCGGGAACTGGGCTGGGCGCCGAACCTCACCGCACGGACGCTGGCCGGCTCACGCGTGGACGTGGTGGGACTCGCGGTGTGCCGGCCGGCCCGGATGCTGGGGCTGGAGCCCTGGTACATGGACTTCGTCTCGGGCGTCGAGAGCGTACTGGCCGAGCACTCCTGCTCCCTGCTGCTGCGGCTCGTACGGAACATGGACGAGGAGATCGGGGTCCAGGAGGCATGGTGGCGGGGCCGGCAGATCGGCGGTTCGATCCTCGTCGACTTCCGCGCCGACGATCCCCGGGTGGGCCTGGTGGAGCGGCTCGGACTGCCGGTGGTCGCGGTCGGCCATCCCTCGCTGACCGGGGGCCTCACCTCGGTGTGGACCGACGACGCCACGGCCGTGACGGAGGCGGTGCGCTATCTGGCCGCACTCGGACACCGGCGCATCGCCCGCGTCGGCGGCGCGGCGGCCCTCGGCCACACGGCCATCCGGACGGCGGCGTTCGACGAGGCGGCGGGCTCCCTGGCCGGGGCACGGCAGGTCGCGACGGACTTCTCCGGCGACGCGGGGGCGCGGGCGACACGGTCCCTGCTGAGCGCTTCGGCGCCGGACCGGCCGACCGCGATCGTGTACGACAACGACATCATGGCGGTGGCGGGCCTGTCGGTCGCGGCGGAGATGGGCCTGCGGGTCCCGGACGACGTGTCGCTGCTGGCGTGGGACGACTCGCAGCTGTGCCGGCTGACGCATCCGACGCTGTCCGCGATGAGTCATGACGTGCACGGGTTCGGGGCGGAGGTGGCCCGGACGTTGTTCGGGGTGATCACCGGAGAGGGGGCGGCCGGATCGCATCCCGTACCCACCCCCGTACTGACGCCACGGGGCTCCACGGCACCCCCGAAGGTGTGACCTTCACCGCTCCGCCTGTCAGGACTGTGCAGCTACGTTACCCATAAGTAGCATGGGCCTGAGCGCGCGCTCAGCGCACCTCGCAGCAGCAATGCAGTTCCGGACCCTGGAGGAGAGCCATCGTGCCTCGTACCGTCAGGGACGTCGTCTTCGTCGACGGCGTCCGCACCCCGTTCGGCAAGGCGGGACCGAAGGGCATCTACCACGAGACCCGTGCCGACGACCTCGTCGTGAAGGCGATCCGGGAGCTGCTGCGCCGCAACCCCGGTCTCGACCCGAAGAAGATCGACGAGGTCGCCATCGCCGCGACCACGCAGATCGGCGACCAGGGCCTGACCATCGGCCGTACGGCCGGGATCCTGGCCGGTCTCCCGCAGTCCGTCCCGGGCTACTCGATCGACCGCATGTGCGCCGGTGCCCTGACGGCCGTGACCGCGGTCGCCGGTTCCGTCGCCTTCGGTGCCTACGACGTCGCCATCGCCGGCGGTGTCGAGCACATGGGCCGCCACCCCATGGGTGAGGGCGTCGACCCGAACCCGCGGTTCGTGAGCGAGAAGCTGGTCGACGAGTCGGCCCTGTTCATGGGCATGACCGCGGAGAACCTGCACGACCGTTACCCGCAGATCACCAAGCAGCGCGCCGACGAGTACGCCGTGCGCTCCCAGGAGAAGGCCGCCAAGGCGTACGCCGACGGCAAGATCCAGGCCGACCTGGTGCCGATCTCCGTACGCCGTACCTCCCCCGAGGCCGGCGAGACGGGCTGGGGCCTGGTCACCGCCGACGAGCCGATGCGCCCGGGCACGACCCTGGAGAACCTCTCCGGCCTGAAGACCCCCTTCCGTGTGCACGGCCGGGTCACCGCCGGTAACGCGGCCGGTCTGAACGACGGCGCGACCGCCTCGGTCATCGCCTCCGAGGACTTCGCGCGGGAGCACGACCTTCCCGTCAAGATGCGTCTGGTCTCGTACTCCTTCGTGGGCGTCGAGCCCGAGGTCATGGGCTACGGCCCGATCCCGGCCACGGAGAAGGCGCTGGCCCAGGCGGGCCTGTCGATCTCCGACATCGGCCTGTTCGAGATCAACGAGGCCTTCGCCGTCCAGGTCCTGGCCTTCCTCGACCACTACGGCATCGCCGACGACGACGCGCGCGTCAACCAGTACGGCGGCGCCATCGCCTTCGGCCACCCGCTGGCCTCCTCCGGCGTCCGTCTGATGACGCAGCTGGCCCGCCAGTTCGAGGAGCAGCCGCACGTCCGCTACGGCCTGACCACCATGTGCGTCGGCTTCGGCATGGGCGCGACGGTCATCTGGGAGAACCCGCACTTCGAGGGGGACAAGTGAGCACCACCGCCGAGCTTCTGAAGCAGGCTTCCGAGCTGTTCCCGGACGAGGTCGTCACGAGTGCGCACGTGCGCCACTTCGACCTGCCGCTGGGTGCGGGCCGCTTCGCCCTGATCACCCTGGACAACGGCCACGACCACACCAAGCCGACCACCTTCGGCCCGGCCTCGCTGGCGAACCTGAACGCCGCGATCGACCAGGTCGAGAAGGAGGCGGCGGACGGCGAGATCATCGGCGTCGGCCTCACCGGCAAGCCGTTCATCTTCGCGGTCGGCGCCGACCTCAAGGGCGTGGAGATCCTCAAGGAGTACGAGCACGCGCTCGCCATCGGCAAGGGCGGCCACGAGGTCTTCAAGCGGCTGTCCGAGCTGGCCGTGCCGACCTTCGCGTACTACAACGGCGCCGCGATGGGCGGCGGTGTCGAGGTCGGTCTGCACTGCACCTACCGCACCGTCTCCGCGGCCCTGCCGGCGTTCTCGCTGCCCGAGGTCTTCCTCGGTCTGGTACCCGGCTGGGGCGGCTGCGCCCTGCTGCCGAACCTGATCGGCCCGGAGAAGGCCGTCTCGGTGATCATCGAGAACAGCCTCAACCAGAACAAGCAGCTCAAGGGCAAGCAGGTCTACGAGCTCGGGATCGCCGACGCCATCTTCGAGGGCGCGGACTTCCTGGAGCAGTCGCTGATCTGGACCGCGGCCGTCCTCAAGGGCGAGATCCAGATCGAGCGCCCGGTGATCGACCGCGGCGAGGCCTGGGACCAGGCCGTCGCCAAGGGCCGTTTCATCGCGGACTCCAAGGTGCACGGCGCGGCCCCGGCCGCCTACCGCGCCCTGGACATCATCGCCGCCGCCAAGGACGGTGACCTCCAGCAGGGCTACGACGCCGAGGACAAGGCGCTCGCCGACCTGATCATGGGCGGTGAACTGCGCTCCGGCATCTACGCCTTCAACCTGGTGCAGAAGCGCGGCAAGCGCCCGGCCGGCGCCCCGGACAAGAACCTGGCCCGCCCGGTCACCAAGGTCGGTGTCGTCGGCGCCGGTCTGATGGCCAGCCAGCTCGCGCTGCTGTTCCTGCGCCGCCTGGAGGTGCCGGTCGTGCTGACCGACATCGACCAGGAGCGCGTCGACAAGGGTGTGGGCTACGTCCACGCCGAGATCGACAAGCTGCTCGGCAAGGGCCGTGTCAACCAGGACAAGGCCAACCGCCTCAAGGCGCTGGTGTCCGGTGTGCTGGACAAGGCCGAGGGCTTCGCGGACGCGGACTTCATCATCGAGGCCGTGTTCGAGGAGATCGGCGTCAAGCAGCAGGTGTTCGCGGAGGTCGAGGCGGTCGCCCCGGCGCACGCGATCTTCGCGACGAACACCTCCTCCCTCTCCGTCTCGGAGATGGCGTCGAAGCTGAAGAACCCCGAGCGGGTCGTGGGCTTCCACTTCTTCAACCCGGTCGCGGTGCTCCCGCTGCTGGAGATCGTGCGCGGCGAGAAGACCGACGACGCCTCCCTGGCCACGGCGTTCGCCGTCGCCAAGAAGCTGAAGAAGACCGCGGTCCTCACCAAGGACGCCCCGGCGTTCGTCGTGAACCGCATCCTGACGCGCTTCATGGGCGAGATCCAGAACGTCATCGACGAGGGCACCCCCGTCGAGGTCGCAGAGAAGGCCATCGAGCCGCTCGGTCTGCCGATGTCGCCGCTGGTCCTGCTGGAGCTGGTCGGCCCGGCGATCGGTCTGCACGTCTCGGAGACGCTCAACCGGGCGTTCCCGGACCGCTTCACGGTCTCCCCGAACCTCGCGGCCGTCGTCAAGGCCGGCAAGCGCGGCTTCTACGTCTACGACTCCGGCAAGCCGGAGCTGGACCCCGAGGTCGCCGCGCTCCTCAAGCAGGGCGACAGCGTCCTGACGGAGGAGCAGGTCCGCACCCGCGTGCTGGACGCGGTGGCGCAGGAGATCGGCATCATGCTCGACGAGGGCGTCGTCGCCGAGGCCCAGGACATCGACCTGTGCCTCATCACGGGCGCCGGCTGGCCCTTCCACCTGGGCGGCATCACGCCGTACCTGGACCGCGAGGGCGTCTCCGAGCGGGTCAACGGCAAGCGGTTCCTCGCGCAGGGCGTGGCGAGCGTGCCGGCGTGACTCCCCCTGTGGGGTAAGTGAGGAGGGCCTCCGCGGTGTGCGGAGGCCCTCTTCTCATGTGTCGCGCTGTTCGGTGGCTTCGAGCCGTGTCCTCAGTGCGGCGTTCTCCGCCTCCAGGACGGCGATGCGCTTACGGGCGAAGTACAGCTCCATCACGGCGTCCTGGAACTCCGCTACGAGCTGCTCGGGGGTCAGTTCCATCGCGGTCCCCCTAGGCCTGGGCCAGGAGGGTGACCTTGCCGCTGCCGCCCTTCCAGTACAGGGCACCGCCCCGTGCGAAGAGGGAGCCGCCGCCCTGCTCCTTGGCCGGTTCGGCGGCGACGTCGTCGAGGCGTGCCGTGCCGTCGAGCCGCGTCGTGCCCTCGACGAGCAGGGCGGGCGCCTCGGACCGCTGAACCACGTGGAGCTGGCCGCCGGGGGTGGCTCCGATGCCGATGCCTATGCCGGTGCGTCCGCTGCCCTTGACGACGAAGTCCTCCAGGCCGGGGTTGTTGCGCAGCACGACCAGTGCGCCCTTGGTCGGGCCGTCGCCCGCGGTGACGAAGATGCCCTGGGCGGCCGTCCCCTGCGTCCTGAGGTTGATGGAGATCCCCGAGGCGCCGTGGTCCGAACCGTCGGCATACCCGTTGTGGGTGATCTTCAGCGTGCCGCGCTGGGCCCGCTCGGCACCGCTGAGGTACATTGCGGACGACTCCGGGTTGACCGACGTCACATTCAACGCCGCCTTGTCGCCCGACGTGGCCGCGTAGTTGATCTTCACGGCGTACTCGGTGGGCGACGCACCGAAGAACGCGGCAGGGGCGGCGTACTGGGTGTACCCGTCGTCGGCCGCTGCCGCCTCCGATCCGGTGGCGACGGTCACGGCGCCCGCGGTGAAGGCGCCGAGGAACAGTCTTCGTCCCACTGCCATATGAACTCCCTTTGTCTGCGACGTGCGAAGTCGATCGACTGCTGGTGTGGCTCGGAGAAGTCTCAGAGTTCCCGCCACGCGGTGAGCGCCAGCCCCGGTTCGTCCTTGCGGCGGGCGAGCAGGAGCGTCCCGGTGGACGGGGACACACTCGCGGCGACGACCTCGTCCTGCTCGTCGAGTGCCACCGACACCACGGCGTCGGAGGGCAGTTGGGGGCCCGACTCGGTCCACCAGGCTCCGGCCGGCTCCTGCTCCGTCGGATAGGCGGCGAAGGCGACGCGGCCGCTTGCCGAGCGCTGGGCGAGCACGGTGCAGTCGTGGCCCTCGATGGCGCAGCGCACGGCGGACACCGGACCGGGTCCGGCGGAGGCGATGAGCGTCACCGGCTTCTCGCCCGGCCGCCAGGCGCACACATCGCCCGAGGTGTCCGTGAAGAAGAGGGTGGTGTGCTCGGCGGACGTGGCGAGGGCGCACAGCGTCCCCGGCCGGACGGGCACATCGACGCCCTCCGTGCGCACCGGCGTCCTGCCCGGCTCCTCCTGTCGCCAGTGCAACACCCCGCCGGGCACGGACGCGTACACCTCCACCAGCCCCGACTCCCCCGTCACGGCGGCCGGCTCGCCCTCCACGTCATGCCCTCCGAGGTTCTGCCAGGGCCCCCAGCCGCCCTTCTCCTTCTGGTTGCGCAGGCTCAGCCCACCGCCCTGGTTGCGGACGAAGACATAGCCACGCCCCGCCGAGTCGACGGCAACGGCCGGCGGGCCCGTCCGGTCGCCCTTCTTGTCCGGGTGCCCGATCGAGGCCCAGTCCAGGGGCGCGAGCCGGGGCCGGAAGTGCGTCGAGTGCACGAGTCCCGACTCGCCGGGCACGGTGGGCCGCCAGGCGGCCAGATGGGCGTAGCCGTCGGCGCCCTGGCCGATCGCCGGGCCCGGGAGCAGCTTCTGGCCGCCGCCGACGGTGCGGGCGGCGTCCCAGGGGCCCGCGGGGCCGCGTTCCGCGCGGCACAGGACGGCGTCGCCGGAGGGGAGATAGACGGTGAGGCGGCCGTCGCGGCCGCGGATGAGCCAGTCGCCGTTCACCAGTTCACTTTAGTCGGGCGGGACGGCCCATCGTCCGGCCCGCCCCCCTGCCTGGCCGACAACCGCCGTGCGACCCTGGCCGCATGAACGACAACGCGCCTGTCCTCGTCGTGGTCGACGCCGCGAACGTCGTCGGATCGGTACCGGACGGCTGGTGGCGGGACCGGCGGGGTGCCGCGGAGCGGCTGCGCGACCGGTTGGCGTCGGACGGTGTGCCGGGGGTTGCCGGGCCGGTGGAGGTCCTCCTCGTGGTCGAGGGGGCGGCCCGGGGGGTGGAGTCGGTGCCGGGGGTGCGGGTGGAGTCGGCGCCGGGCAGCGGTGACGATCACATCGTGGACGTGGTCGCGGGGGCGGCTGGGCGATCCGTGCTGGTCGTCACGGCGGACCGGGAGCTACGGCGGCGGGTTGCGGAACTGGGGGCGGAGGTGGCGGGGCCGCGCACGGTACGGCCGTAGGGGCCGGGCCCCGTGCAACTGACCTCGGCATCGATGCTGAGGCCGGGTGGGTCCGCAGCCCGGCGTAGCGGGGTGCCGCTGCGCCCACCCGTGCCGCCCCCAGCGGCACGCATGCCCGCAGCTGGGGCGGCAGGGGCGGGCCCGCGGCTGGAGCGGCAAGGCCGGGCCCGCGGCTAGGGCGGCAAAGCCGGGCCCGCGGCTGGGGCGGCGAGGGCGGGCCCGCAACGGCGGCCTGCGGCCGGCCAGGGCGGGTGCGGCGGCTGGCGGGAGCCACGACGCGCCCGCACTCGCCGGATCACGGAAGGGGACGTGTCGGGGGGTGTCCGCCCGCAGCGGTTGGCGCGTCAACGGACAGTCAGTTGGTATCCGACCCCATCGCGCCGTTCCGAGGACGGACACCCCCCGGCGCGGCCCCGACCCACCACCACCGCGCAGGCGCTACGCGCACCCCCACCGAAGCAGCCACAGGCCGCCGCAGGCACCCCGCGACGGCCAGGCCACGGCCACGACCACGGCCGCTACGGCGTGTTCTCGGTCTTCGGTTCCTCCCCCGTCGCGAGGCGGCTGTGCGTGCGGCCGTAGAGGAAGTACACGAGGAACCCGGCGGCCATCCAGAACCCGAACCGCACCCACGTCTCGGCGGGCAGGTTGATCATCAGCCACAGGGAGGCGCACACCGACAGGATCGGGATGACCGGCACCCACGGGGTGCGGAAGGACCGCGGCAGGTCGGGGCGCGTCCTGCGGAGGATGATCACGCCGATGGCGACGACCACGAAGGCGAACAGCGTGCCGATGTTCACCAGCGCGGCGAGTTCGGTCAGCGGCGTGAAGCCCGCCAGCACCGCGATGATCACGCCGAGCAGGATCGTCGGCCGGTGCGGGGTCTTGAAGCGCGGGTGGACGCGCGAGAAGAACCGCGGCAGCAGCCCGTCACGGCTCATCGCGAAGAACACCCGGGTCTGGCCCAGGAGCAGGATCATGCACACGGTCGTCAGACCGACCGCGGCCCCGAAGCTGATGAAGCCCGCGAACCACGGATGCCCGGTCGCCTTGAACGCGTCGGCGAGCGGCGCGTCGACGGACAGCTCGCTGTAGTGCTGCATACCGGTGACGACGATCGACACGAGGACGTACAGCGTCGTGCAGATCACCAGGGAGCCCAGGATGCCGCGCGGCATGTCACGCTGCGGGTTCTTGGTCTCCTCCGCCGCCGTGGCCACGACGTCGAAGCCGATGAAGGCGAAGAACACGACGGAGGCGGCGGTGAAGATGCCCATCACGCCGAAGTTGGACGGCGCCCAGCCGAACATGAGCTGGATCAGTGGGGAATCGAGACTGGAGCCGGCCGGTACCGGCTTCTCCTTCGGGATGAACGGGTCGTAGTTGTCGGCGTTGATGAGGAACGCACCCGCGATGATCACGACGAGGACGACCGTCACCTTGATGGCGACGACGACCGAGGTGATCCGCGCGGACAGCTTCATGCCGATCACGAGGATGCAGGTGAGGACGAGGACCAGCGCGGCGGCGAGGATGTCGAAGCCGAAGGCGTCGGCGCCCTCCCGGCTGCCCAGCGACGCGGGCATCGTCCAGCCCGCGTTCTCCATGAGTGACTGGATGTAGCCCGACCAGCCGACGGCCACCACCGCCGTCCCGAGCGCGAACTCCAGAACCAGGTCCCAGCCGATGATCCAGGCGGTCAGTTCACCGAGGGACGCGTACGAGAACGTGTAGGCGGACCCGGCGACCGGGACCGTGGACGCGAACTCGGCGTAACAGAGCGCGGCCAGGGCGCAGGCGACGCCGGCCGCGACGAACGCCAGGGCCGTGGCGGGCCCGGCGTTGTCCTTGGCGACAGTGCCGGTGAGTACGAAGATGCCGGTGCCGATGATCACGCCGACGCCGAAGACCGTCAGATCCAGCGCGGACAAGGACTTCTTGAGCGCGTGTTCTGGCTCCTCGGTATCGAGGATGGACTGCTCGACCTTCTTCGTCCGGAAGAGGGTGCTGCTCACGGGATACCTCCCACGCTTGTCGTCCTCGACATGATCGAGAGGTGGCACCATCCGTATGCCCCGGCACGGACGCATTCACGCCAATGGGCCGGTTTCTCCACCCTCATGGTGGGGAAACCGGCCCATCCGAACCCGTTCGGCCGTGTCAGTCGCGCACGGACTCCACGGACTCCACGGCACCGCCCTCGTACCGCCCGTCCAGCTTGGCGACCAGCCCGGTCACCTGCCGGGCGATGTCCGGCGCGGTGAGACCGATCTCGGCGAGGATCTCGGCACGCGTGGCGTGGTCGAGGAAGCGCGGCGGGATGCCGAAGTCACGCAGCGGCACATCCACGCCCGCGTCGCGCAGGGCCTGCGCGATCGCCGACCCCACACCGCCGACGCGGCTGTTGTCCTCGACGGTGACGACCACGCGGTGCCGCTCGGCGAGCGGGGCCATGGCCTCGTCGACGGGCTTGACCCAGCGCGGGTCGACGACGGTGGTGGAGATGCCCTGCTTGTCGAGGAGCGCGGCGATCTCCAGGCACATCGGGGCGAGGGCGCCGACGGAGACCAGCAGGACGTCCGGCCGGTCGGTGCCGGGCTCGCGCAGCACGTCCATGCCGCCGACGCGGCCGACGGCCGGTACGGCGGGGCCGACGGCGCCCTTGGAGAAGCGGACCACGGTCGGCGCGTCGTCGACCGCGACGGCCTCGCGCAGCTGCGCGCGGACCTGGTCGGCGTCACGCGGCGCGGCCAGCCGCAGCCCGGGCACGACCTGGAGGATCGACATGTCCCACATGCCGTTGTGGGAGGCCCCGTCGGTGCCGGTGACACCGGCCCGGTCCAGTACGAAGGTGACACCGCACTTGTGCAGGGCCACATCCATCAGCACCTGGTCGAAGGCGCGGTTGAGGAAGGTGGCGTACACCGCGAACACGGGGTGCACTCCGCCCGTCGCCAGGCCGGCCGCCGAGACGGCGCCGTGCTGCTCGGCGATGCCGACGTCGTAGACCCGGTCGGGGAAGCGCTTGGCGAACTTCTCCAGGCCCACCGGCTGGAGCATCGCGGCCGTGATGGCGACGATGTCCTCGCGCTCCTTGCCGAGTTCGACCATCTCGTCGCCGAAGACGGAGGTCCAGTCGGCGCCGGAGCTCTTGATGGGCAGGCCGGTGTCGGGGTGGATCTTGCCGACGGCGTGGAAGCGGTCGGCCTCGTCCTGGAGGGCGGGCTGGTAGCCGCGGCCCTTCTCGGTGAGGCAGTGCACGATGACGGGGCCGCCGAACCGCTTGGCCTTGGCGAGCGCGGACTCCAGCGCCTCGAGGTCGTGCCCGTCGATCGGGCCGACGTATTTCAGGCCGAGGTCCTCGAACATGCCCTGCGGGGCGATGAAGTCCTTCAGGCCCTTCTTGGCGCCGTGCAGGGTGTCGTAGAGCGCCTGGCCGACGACGGGGGTGCGCTCCAGCACCTCCTTGGTGCGGGCGAGGAAGCGCTCGTAGCCGTCCGTCGTGCGCAGCGTCGCGAGGTGGTTGGCGAGGCCGCCGATGGTCGGCGCGTAGGACCGCTCGTTGTCGTTGACGACGATGACGAGCGGGCGGTCCTTGGCGTCGGCGATGTTGTTCAGCGCCTCCCAGGCCATACCGCCGGTCAGGGCACCGTCACCGATCACGGCGACCACATGGTCGTCGCGGTCCTTGATCTGGTTGGCCTTGGCGATGCCGTCGGCCCAGCCGAGGACGGTCGAGGCGTGCGAGTTCTCGATGACGTCGTGCTCGGACTCTCCTTGCGAGGGGTAGCCGGACAGGCCGCCCTTCATCTTGAGCTTGGAGAAGTCCTGACGGCCGGTGAGCAGCTTGTGGACGTAGGACTGGTGGCCTGTGTCCCAGAGCACCTTGTCCCGGGGCGAGTCGAAGACCCGGTGCAGGGCGATGGTGAGCTCCACCACGCCGAGATTGGGGCCGAGGTGACCGCCGGTCTTGGAGACCGCTTCGACGAGGAAGCTCCGGATCTCCTCCGCCAGCTGGTTCAGCTCCTCCAGGTTGAGCCGGTCCAGATCGCGCGGTCCCCTGATACGGGTCAGCAGCGGCACCCGTGCCTCCTTGCAGTAGAGCTGATCGAGCAGTTGCCGGGCGTGTCGAGTCTAATGTTCCGCTCCTGAGGACTGCGCCGAGGCCATGGGGGATACATCACGCATTCGGCTGTACCCAAGTTGTGTCATACCTACGACACAACTGTGCCCGGCACCTGCAGGTGCCGGGCACAGGGGGTCGGCCGGTGCTACGCGCGGCCCGCGGTCTTCTGCGTCTTGCGCGTCACCGCGTCGATCACGACCGTGGCCAACAGCACACCACCGGTGATCATGTACTGCACCGGAGAGGCGATGCCCTCCAGGGCGAGCCCGTACTGGATCGACACGATGACCAGCACGCCGAGCAGCGCGTTCCAGGTCCGCCCGCGTCCGCCGAAGAGCGACGTACCGCCGATCACCGCGGCGGCGATCGCGTTCATCAGCAGGTCACCGCCGCCCGCGCCCTGGTTCGCCGCGGCGATCTTCGACGCGATGAACAGACCGCCGACCGCGGCGAAGGTCCCGGAGATCGCGAACACGGAGATCCGGACCAGCTCCACGTTGATACCGGCGCGTCGCGACGCCTCGACGCTGCCGCCGAGCGCGAACACCTTCCGCCCGTACGACGTACGGCGCAGCACGAAGTCCGTGACCAGGAGCACCACGATGAAGATCACCACGGCGAGCGGCAGGCCCTTGTACTGGTTGAAGACGATCGCGACGGCGAAGGCCAGGACCGCGAGCAGTACCGTGCGCACCACCGTCTCGCTCAGCGGCTGCGACGGCACGCCCGCGGCCTCGCGCCGCCGGTTGCCGAGGAAGGAGCTGAGGAAGTACCCGGCGGTCACCACCGCGGCCAGACCGTAGGCGGCGGCCACGTCGGAGAAGTAGTAGCTGGTGAGCTGGGCCACGACCCCGTCCGGGTCGAGGTTGATCGTGCCGTTGTCGCCCAGGACCTGGAGCATGAAGCCGTTCCAGAACAGCAGGCCGGCCAGGGTGACGGCGAAGGCGGGGACGCCGATCTTCGCGAAGAAGAAGCCGTGCAGCGCGCCGGCGACCGTGCCGGTGACGATGGACAGCGCGAAGGCCAGCCACTCGTTCATGCCGTTGGTGACGTTGAGCACGGCGAAGCTCGCGCCCGCCACACCGCTGACCGAGCCGACCGACAGGTCGATCTCGCCGAGCAGCAGCACGAAGACGATGCCGACGGCGATCATGCCGGTGCCGACCATGGCGACCGACATGTCGGACAGGTTGCCCGCGGTGAGGAAGTTGGAGTTCAGGCTCTGGAAGATGATCCAGATGATGGCCAGGCCGAGGACCACCGGGATGGAACCCAGGTCGCCGGACTTCATCTTCCGCTTGAACTCGGTGAGGTAGCCCGCGAAGCCCTGCTCGCGCACCAGCAGCCGGGGGTCGACGACCGTGACGGCGGCCTTGGCCGCCTCGGGGTTCGCCACGACGTGGTCTTCGGGGGCTCCCGGAGCCGCTGAGGTCTTGTCGATGCTCACTTGGAAGCCTCCCCGTTCGTGCGCGCCGCACGGCGGGTCACGGCGTTGTCGGTGGCGCCGGTGATGGCGGAGATGATCTCTTCCTGCGAGGTCGACTTGACCTCGAAGATGCCGTTGTTGCGCCCGAGGCGCAGCACGGCGACCTTGTCCGCGACGGCCTTGACGTCGGCCATGTTGTGGCTGATGAGGATGACGGCGTGGCCGCGCTCGCGCAGCCGCTCGACGAGGTCGAGGACCTGGGCGGTCTGCTCGACGCCGAGGGCGGCGGTGGGCTCGTCGAGGATGACCAGCTTCGGCTCGCCGAGCATGGACCGGGCGATGGCCACGGTCTGGCGCTGGCCGCCGGAGAGCGAGGCGATCGGGATGCGCACGCTGGGGATGCGGATCGACAGCGTGTGCAGGAGCTCGCGGGAGCGGCGCTCCATCTCCACCTCGTCCAGGACGCCGCGCTTGCGGATCTCCCGGCCCAGGTAGAGGTTGCCGACGACGTCGATGTTGTCGCACAGCGCGAGGTCCTGGTAGACGGTCGCGATGCCCAGGTTCTGGGCGTCGTGCGGCTTGTTGATCTGGACGGACCTGCCGTCCCATTCGATGACGCCCTCATCGATGGGGTGCACGCCGGCGATCGTCTTGACCAGCGTGGACTTTCCGGCGCCGTTGTCGCCGACCAGGGCGACCACCTCACCGGCGTGGACCTCAAGCTCTACGTCGGTGAGCGCCTGTACGGCACCGAACCGCTTGGAGACCCCGCGCAACGCCAGCACGGGCGTAGCGGACACGTGAACCATCTCCTTCGCCGCCTGACCCGGCGGGAGGTTGTGCAGAAGTATGGGAGGAGTGATCACTCCGGCGCCCCGCGTAGCTTTGCGGGGCTGGTGTGCGGGGCGCCGGAGGAACTCGGGGTGACTACTTGAGGCCGATCTTGTCGCACGCGGCCTTGTACTTGGCCGTGCAGATCTCGCTCACGGTGTAGATGCCGTCCTTGATGACGGTGTCCTTGATGTTGTCCTTGGTCAGCGACACGACCGGGACGAGGACGGAGGGGACGGCCTTGGTGGTCGGGCTGTCGACCTTGTCCTTGGCGATGGAGTCGAGCGACTTGCCCTGGGCGAGCGCGACGGCCATCTCCGCGGCGACGTCGGCCTCCTGCGGGTAGGGCTTGTAGACGCTCATGTACTGCTCGCCGGCCACGATGCGCTGCACGCCGGAGAGTTCGGCGTCCTGGCCGGTGACCGGGACGTCGGCGATGCCCGCGGCCTTCAGGGCCGTGATGATGCCGCCGGCCATGCCGTCGTTGGCGGAGTAGACGCCGACGATCTTGTCCTTGCCGAGGGCGGAGATGGCGCCCTCCATGTTGGCGTTGGCGTTCTCCGGCTTCCACTCCTTGGTGTCGTACTCGCGGCCGACCTTCACCTTGCCGTCGAGGACGGAGTGCGCGCCCTTCTTGAACAGGGCGGCGTTCGGGTCGGTGGACGACCCGTTCATCATGACGATCTGGCCGTCCTCGGCCTTGTCGCCCAGGGCCTTCAGCAGGGCCTCGCCCTGGGTCTTGCCGACGGTGACGTTGTCGAACGAGGTGTAGGCGTCGATCGGGCCCTCGGCCAGGCGGTCGTAGGCGACGACGGGGATGCCGGCGTCCTTGGCCTTCTTCACCGAGCCGGCGATGGCCTTGGAGTCCACCGCGTCCACGATCAGCACGTCGACCTTGTTGGTCACCATGGTGTCGACCTGCTGGTTCTGCGTGGCGGCGTCCTGCTTGGCGTTGGCGTAGACGACCTCGCCCTTGCCGCTCGTGAGTTCCTTGACCTTCTTCTCGATGAGCACCCGGTCGAACTTCTCGTAGCGCGCGGTCGCGTTCTCCGGAAGGAGCAGACCGACCTTGATGTCGTCGCCCTTCTTGGCGGACCCGGACCCGCTGGAATCGGCGTTGTCGCCGGACTCCTTGGCGCTGCCACAGGCAGCAAGCGAAACGGCCATCGCACCGGCGGCGATCGCAACGGCGGCGCGACGCATACGCGTGTTCACTTCAGAAACCTCCCTGACGAGGCCGCGACATTGCGGCCGAGGTGGCTGGAAGTCAACTCGGCCACACGTGCGACGTCAAGAAGTAAATCCTTAACGAGATGGCAACGGTGCCATCCGTTCTCTAAGTGAAGGCGGGCGCCGCAGCCTGCAGTACCCCAGGGGCAGTTCCGTCCAAAAGGGTCGAATCGCCCATCTCGCTGAGGGCGAGAGCAAGCGCTCCGAGGACCTCCGCACGGCCTCCGAGGGCCCCCGGGAGCACGGACAACTGCCGGGCCGCGCTGGGGATCGCGTAGCGCCCCACGGACTCCCTGATCGGCCCCAGCACCAGCTCACCGGCCTCGGCGAGATCACCCCCGAGGACCACCCGGCTCGGGTTCAGCAGATTGCAGAGGTTGGCCACGCCGCTGCCGATGTGGCGGCCGACGTCGGCGACCACCCGACGGCAGCCCGGGTCGCCGTCCCGTGCGAGCCGTACGACGCCTTCCATGGTCAAGTCGGTGCCGTGGCTGGACTGCAGGAGCGGCAGCACATAGCGCGCAGCCGCGAAGGTCTCCAGGCAGCCGCGGTTTCCGCAGCGGCAGACGGGGCCGGACTCGTCCAGAGTGATATGTCCGATCTCCCCGGCGGTGCCGCCGGGCCCCCGGTAGATCTTGCCGTTGATCACCAGACCGGCGCCGACACCGCTGGCGACCTTGATGTACGCCAGGTCGCGCACCCCGCGACCGCTGCCCCAGACCATCTCGCCGAGGGCACCGAGGTTGGCGTCGTTGTCCACGTGCACCGGCACGCCGAGCCGCCCCCGCAGCTCCTCGGCGGGCTTGGTGCCGGTCCAGCCGGGCAGGATGGCGGTCGAGCCGAGGGTCCCCGACTCGACGTCGATGGGGCCGGGCACGCCGAGACCGACCCCGGCGATCTTGGACCGGTCGACCCCGGTGGCCTCGATCAGCCGGCTGACCAGTTGTTCCGCCCGGTCGAAGCCCTGGGTCGAGGAGGCGTCCACGTCGAGTGGCTCGGACTCCTCGGCGAGCACCTGGTGGGCGAGGTTCCCGACCGCGACGCGCAGATGGGTGTGCCCGAAGTCGACTCCTATGACGATCCCGGCGTCCCCGCTCAGCGAGACGCTGCGGGCCCGGCGCCCGCCGGCGGAGGTGGGCGTGACCTCGACGGTGCCGCCGTCCTTCAACTCCCGGACGATGTTGGAGACCGTCGCCGCGGACAGGCCCGTCGTCCGCGCGATCTCGGCCTGGGTGAGGGAGCCCGCCAGACGCACGGCTCGTACGACCCGCTCCAGGTTGGCTCGGTGCAGCGACGACTGCGACCCCGGAGTCTCCACGACGACCTCCTGCGCGCGGGGTCGCTTCGATGAGACCCCGTCCATGTCCAACTAGTGAACTCTAAGCTGAGCTGTTCGGGTCGCCTCCCGTCAAGAGGTTGAACCGTTTCCGGGTCCCTGGACACACGTCCGCACGCCGCCCCCGAGACCGGGAGCGGCGTGTACGCGAGCGAACGCGCAGGGTTATTTGAGCGCGCCGGCCGTCAGCCCCTGCACCACCTGCCGCTGGAAGACGATGTACGCGGCGAGCACCGGCAGCATCGCCATCACCAGGCCCGCGAAGAGGCCCGACCAGTCGCCCTTGTAGCCCTGGCTGACCGCGAGCTGCACCAGGCCCTGGGTGAGGACGCGTTTGTCCGGGTCCGTGTTGAGGACCGTGGGAAGCATGTACTGGTTCCACTGGCCCAGGAAGTTGAAGATGCCGACGCTGATCAGGCCCGGCTTGGCCATGGGCAGCATGATCTGGAAGAACGTACGGCTGTGGGAGGCGCCGTCGACGAAGGCCGCCTCCGCGATGGACGTCGGCAGGGTCCGGAAGAACGCGGTCAGGAAGAACACCGTGAACGGCAGCGAGTAGGCGATGTAGACCAGGATCAGCCCGTGGATGGTGTTCAGCAGGCCCATGTTGTTCACGACGTAGAAGAGCGGGACCAGCGCGAGCATGATCGGGAAGCTCATGCCGCCGATGAACAGGAAGTAGATGAAGCGGTTGCCCGGGAAGTCGAAGCGAGCCAGGACATAGGCCGCCATCGAGCCGAGCACCAGGGTGCCGACGAGCGAACCGCCCACCACCAGGACGGTGTTGAGGAAGTAGTCGCTCATGTTGGCCTGGGTCCACGCCCGCGACCAGTTGTCGAAGTGCAGGGTGTCCGGCAGCGACCAGGGCGAGGAGAAGATGGACCGGTCGTCCTTGAAGGACGTCATCACCGCCCACAGCAGCGGCATCACCACCATGATCGCCCAGATGACGAGGACGCCGTGGGAGAAGACGTTGAGGACCGTGCCCTCCTTCCTCGCCTTCGGCGGCGGGGCCGGGGGGATGTCCTCCTTGGTGACGGGCGCGCCGGACTCGGCCGGCACGGGCGCGGGGGTCTGCGTCGTCTTCATCAGTACTCCAGCCGCTCGCGACGGCCCAGCCGCATCACCACGGCGGCGAAGGCCAGCGTGACGACGAGCAGGGCGACACCGATGGTGGTGGCGTAGGCGGCCTGCCCGTCACGGAACGCCTTCTGGTACACGTACAGGACCATGACGGTGGTCGAGTAGTCGGGGCCGCCCGGCCCGGTCGTCATGATCTGCACGACCGCGAACGACTCGGCGCCGAGGGCCAGGATGCCCATGTAGACCCAGCCGGACTGCACGGTGTCCCAGAGCAGGGGCAGGGTGACGCGGAAGAAGGTCGTGGCGCGGCCCGCCCCGTCCAGCAGGGCCGCCTCGTACATCTCCGCCGGGATGGAGGCCATGCCGGCGGAGAAGAGCACCACGAAGAAGCCGACCGTGGACCAGACGAGCACGGCCATGACGGCCCACAGCGCGAGGTCGGGGTCGCCGAGCCACAGCGGCTGGACGTCGTCGAGGCCGATCCCGCGCAGGATCGAGTTGATCGCGCCGCTGTCCGGGTTGTACGCGAACGCGAACAGCAGCGCGACGATGGCGATCGAGAGGACCTGCGGAAAGAAATAGACGATCTTGTAGAACGAGGAGCCCCGGACGCCGGTGACGACCGGTCCGTTCCTCCGTTTCCTGCCGCCCACATTGATCATGAAGGCGAAGAACAGCGCGAGGCCGATCGTCACCACCGGCAGCAGGAGGGCGAACAGCAGGCTGTGCTGCAACGACTTCCAGAAGATCTCGTCGTCGAGCATCCGGCTGTAGTTGTCGAAGCCGACCATCTTGAATTCGGGGCTCAGGCCGGTCCAGTCCGTGAACGAGTAGTAGATGGACTGGATGAACGGCCAGATCACGAATAGCGCGTACAGGCCGAGGGGCAACGCGAGGAAGCCCACGATGAACCGGTACTTGCCGTGCTGCATCGCCACTCCGGTGCCGTTTGCGGAATAGGACTTACTGGTGCTTGTAGTGCTTGATCGAGTCGTCCTTGGCGGCCTCGTCGGCGAAGCCCTGGATCTTCTTGATCGCCTCGGCCGGGGTGAGACGGCCGGCCATCATCTCGCCCAGGCCGGAGACACCGATCTTCTCCTTCTGCAACTGCACGTACCAGTCCTGCAGACGGGGATTCACCACGTTGTCGCCGGCCTTCTCCAGGGCCGCGACACCCGACTTCAGACCCGGGGTGAGGGCGATGCCGTCGGTGCCGCCGTTGTAGGCGGTGAGCGACTTCACCTTGCTCGTGAAGTTCTTCGAGGAGGCCTCGCTGAGCATGATGCGCAACTGCTCCATGCCGCCCTCGGCGTTCTTCGCCTTGGACGGGACGATGAAGGGCTCGCCGCCGGAGGCCCAGATGGTGCCGAAGGGCAGCTTGTCGGAGGAGTCGATTCCGGTGGGCGCGGAGACGGAGAGGGCGAAGTCCTCTGGGATGACGTTGGCCGACTCGTTCTCCACCCAGGAGCCGTTCGGGATGAACAGCGCCTTGCCCTCGGCCCAGGCGGTCTGCGACTGGATGTGGTCGAGGCCGGGGGTGCCCTTGAGGATGTAGCCCTTCTTGTAGAGCTCGTAGTAGGCCTCGAAGCAGGCCTTGACGGCCGGGTGCTTCCAGGCGTTCGGCTCCAGGTTGTCGATGGCGTCGAGCACCTCGACACCGCCGACCTTGCCGATCATCGGGTAGAGCGAGAAGGGCAGGTAGTACGGGTACTTGCCCGCGTACGTCCAGCCCGCCATGCCCTTCTTCTTGGCCTTCTCGCAGACCGCGAGCATCTGGTCCCAGGTCTCGGGGTACTGCTCGTCGAGCGAGTCCAGGGCCTTCTGCGAGTACCAGACGCCGTAGACCGTGTAGGCGTAGTAGAAGATCCAGACCTTCTCGCCGTCGAACTGGCCCATCTCGACGATGCCGGGGCGCAGGGTGTCGCGCACCTTCTTGTTCGGATCGTCGTAGGAGGGCGCGTCCAGCAGCGGGGTGAGGTCGGTGAGCTGGTCCTTGCCGACCAGGACGCCCATGTCCATCTGCTCGGCGCCGGAGTTGTCGATGAGGTCCGGCGGGGTGCCCTGGTTGAAGCGGGGCTGGAGGGTGGACTGGATCTTCTGGGTCGCGGAGAACTTCACCTCGACCTTGGGGAAGTTCTTCTCGTAGACCTTCACCGCGTCCTCGGCGTACTCCTTGCCGAAGCCGCCGTCGAACAGGACGAACTCCATGCCCGCGGTGTCGTTGACGCCGAGCGGGTTCTTCGCGGTCTTCTTGCCGGCCTTGGCCTTGTCGCCGCTGTCGCCTCCGCCGCCGCTGGCACAGGCGGACAGGAAGCTCATCGTCGGGACGGAGATCAGCCCGAGCGCTGCGGACCTCTTGATCAGATCACGGCGGCCGACACCCTCGGTGCCGTGGTTCTCGGCGGAAGTGGATCCCATGCTCAAGTCCTCGCCTTCTCCAGGACTCAGGCGGTGAACCGGATCCTCCCCGGCACCGCGATCGGGTCACGCTGGGTCGTGCAGGAAAGTGCGGGTGATGACGTGCGGATGGTGTGAAGCGCCCGACAGGTATAGTCCACTTCCCGCCAGCGGATCAAGATCGAACACAAGGTTGGCCGTGGGTCTTATCCGAGTTGAGACCTCGCGGAAAGTCGAGCGGTCCGTGTGCTCCTCGGCGGAAATATCCCGGTCGGCGCCCTCGAATGCCACAACCAACACCCTTGACACTCCCCGGCACTTGGGCAACTACTGGTCCTTGCGCATCGAAGCTGACAACGTTGTCCACTGCGCAGGGAGGGTACCCGTTGATGCAGCGGAAAGCTCGGCACAGATGGGGTTCGGCGGTCGTGTCGGCGACCGCCTTCACTTTGGCCCTGAGCTCACAGGGCGTTGCGGTCGCACTGCCCGAAGCCCCCGAGACCCCCGACCGGAGGTTCGCCTCCTCGTTCGAGCCGGACGACCCGGTTCCGGACTGGTTGAACACCGTCGACACGGCGCCCGACGGCAGCAAGAGGGCCTCCGGCGTCGACGGCGGCTACAGCAGCGGCATACCGGGCAATGTGACCGACCATGTCACCGACGTCCGGGCCAGCGCCGAGAACACGGGCGGGGGTGAGGTGAAGGAGAATCTCGTCGACGGCGAGCCGAGCACCAAGTGGCTCACCTTCGAGCCCACGGGCTGGGCCGAGTTCGACCTGGACAAACCAGTCAAACTGGTGCGTTACGCACTGACGTCGGCCAACGACCACGGCGAGCGCGACCCGAAGGCCTGGACCCTGAAGGGCTCCGCCGACGGCAAGGACTGGAAGACCCTCGACTCCCGCTCCGGCGAGTCCTTCTCCGAGCGCTTCCAGACGAAGACGTACGACATCGCGGAGCCCGCCCCGGCCGAGTACCGGCACTTCCGGCTCGACATCACCGGCAACAACGGCGGCGACATCCTCCAGCTCGCCGACCTCCAGCTCTCCACGGGCGGCGGCGAAGGGCCCGTGCCGCAGGACATGCTCTCCCTCGTCGACCGCGGCCCGAGCGGCTCCCCCACCGCCAAGGCGGGCGCCGGGTTCACCGGGAAACGGGCCCTGCGCTACGCCGGCCGGCACACCGCCGAGGGGCGGGCCTACTCGTACAACAAGGTCTTCGACGTGAACGTGGCCGTCGGCCGGAACACCGAGCTGTCCTACCGGATCTTCCCGTCGATGGCGGACGGCGACCTCGACTACGACGCGACGAACGTCTCCGTCGACCTCGCCTTCACCGACGGCACCCGGCTGAGCGAGCTGCGCGCCACCGACCAGCACGGCTTCCCGCTCACCCCGCGCGGGCAGGGCGAGGCGAAGATCCTCTACGTCAACCAGTGGAACAACGTGGCCTCGCGGATCGGGTCGGTGGCGGCCGGGAAGACCGTGGACCGGATCCTGGTGGCGTACGACTCGCCCAAGGGCCCGGCGAAGTTCCGGGGCTGGCTGGACGACGTGACCCTGGACTCCGTCGCCCCCGAGCGCCCGAAGGCGCATCTGTCGGACTACGCGGTGACGACCCGCGGCACCAACTCCAGCGGCGGCTTCTCGCGGGGCAACAACTTCCCGGCGACGGCGGTGCCGCACGGCTTCAACTTCTGGACGCCGGTGACCAACGCGGGCTCGCTGAGCTGGCTGTACGACTACGCACGCGGGAACAACGCGGACAACCTGCCGACGATCCAGGCGTTCAGCGCGAGCCATGAGCCGAGCCCCTGGATGGGCGACCGGCAGACCTTCCAGGTGATGCCGTCCCTCGCCACCGGCACCCCCGACCTCGGCCGGGAGGCCCGGGAGCTGGCCTTCCGGCACGAGAACGAGACGGCGCGGCCGTACTACTACGGGGTGCGGTTCGAGAACGGGCTGAAGGCCGAGATGGCGCCGACCGACCACGCGGCGGCCCTGCGCTTCACCTACCCCGGCGACGACGCGAGCGTCCTCTTCGACAATGTCACCGACCAGGCGGGCCTGACCCTCGACAAGGAGAACGGGATCGTCACCGGCTACTCGGACGTGAAGTCCGGGCTGTCGACGGGCGCGACCCGGCTGTTCGTCTACGGCACGTTCGACAAGCCGGTGACCGAGGGCTCGTCGTCCGGAGTGAAGGGCCATCTGCGCTTCAAGGCCGACGACCGGACCGTCACCCTGCGTCTGGCGACCTCGCTGATCAGCCTCGAACAGGCGAAGGACAACCTCCGCCAGGAGATCCCCGACGGCACGTCCTTCGAGGCCGTCAAGAAGAGCGCCCAGCGGCAGTGGGACCGGCTGCTCGGCAAGGTCGAGGTCGAGGGCGCGACACCGGACCAGCTGACGACGCTGTACTCCAGCCTCTACCGGCTGTACCTGTACCCGAACTCCGGTTTCGAGAAGGTCGGCGGGAAGCACCAGTACGCCTCGCCCTTCTCCCCCATGCCGAACCCGGACACCCCGACCCACACCGGCGCGAAGATCGTCGACGGCGAGGTGTACGTCAACAACGGCTTCTGGGACACCTACCGGACGACCTGGCCGGCGTACTCGTTCCTGACTCCGTCCCGGGCCGGTGAGCTGGTCGACGGGTTCGTGCAGCAGTACAAGGACGGCGGCTGGACCTCGCGCTGGTCCTCCCCCGGCTACGCGGACCTCATGACGGGCACGTCCTCGGACGTGGCGTTCGCAGACGCGTACGTGAAGGGCGTCGACTTCGACGCGAAGGCGGCCTACGACGCGGCCGTGAAGAACGCGACAGTCGTCCCCCCGAACCCGGGCGTCGGCCGCAAGGGCATGACCACCTCCCCCTTCCTCGGCTACACCAGCACCGAGACGCACGAGGGCCTGTCGTGGGCGCTGGAGGGCTACCTCAATGACTACGGCATCTCCCGTTTGGGCCGGAAGCTCTACGAGGAGACCGGCGAGCGGCGCTACAAGGAGGAGTCGGAGTACTTCCGCGACCGCGCCCAGGACTATGTGAACCTCTTCGACCCGAAGGCCGGTTTCTTCCAGGGCAAGGACGCGAAGGGCGACTGGCGGGTCGAGTCCTCGAAGTACGACCCGCGGGTCTGGGGCCACGACTACACCGAGACAAACGGGTACGGATACGCCTTTACCGCCCCTCAGGACAGCCGGGGTCTGGCGAATCTGTACGGCGGCCGGAAGGGGCTGGGAGACAAGCTCGACACCTACTTCTCCACGCCGGAGACCGCCTCCCCCGAGTTCGTCGGCTCCTACGGCGGTGTCATCCACGAGATGACCGAGGCGCGGGATGTGCGGATGGGCATGTACGGGCACTCCAACCAGGTCGCCCATCACGCGATCTACATGTACGACGCGGCCGGGCAGCCCTGGAAGGCGCAGAAGAACGTCCGCGAGGTGCTGTCCCGTCTGTACACGGGCAGCGAGATCGGCCAGGGCTACCACGGTGACGAGGACAACGGCGAGCAGTCGGCCTGGTACCTGTTCTCCGCGCTCGGCTTCTATCCGCTGGTGATGGGCAGCGGCGAGTACGCGATCGGCTCACCGCTGTTCACGAAGGCGACCGTGCATCTGGAGAACGGGCGCGAGCTGGTGGTGAAGGCGCCCCGGAACAGCGCGAGGAACGTGTATGTGCAGGGGCTGAAGGTCAACGGCCGGACCTGGTCCAAGACCTCCCTGCCGCACTCGGTCGTCGCCGAGGGCGGTGTCCTGGAGTTCGACATGGGCCCGCGGCCGTCGTCCTGGGGCACGGGCAAGCACGCCCAGCCCGTGTCGATCACCCGGGACGACGAGGTGCCGACGCCCCGCGCGGACGTGCTGAAGGGCGAGGGTGCCCTGTTCGACGACACGTCGGCGACGGACGCGGCGGTGACGTCCGTGGATCTTCCGGTCCCGGAGGGCGCCGAGGCGGTCCAGTACACGCTGACGTCGTCGTCGGACCGGGCGAAGGCACCGGCCGGCTGGACGCTCCAGGGCTCTTCCGACGGCGAGACCTGGCGGACGCTGGACCGGCGCTCCGACGAGTCCTTCGCCTGGGACAGGCAGACCCGCGCGTTCACGGTGAGGTCACCGGGTACGTACGAGAAATACCGCCTGGTCCTCGACGGCGAGGGCACCCTGGCGGAGGTCGAACTGCTCTCCTGAGCAATCGAGTTGGGGGTCTCATGCCGCTTCCCGTGCCCGTCCTGCCCGAGGGTGTCGACCCGGCCTGGCTGCCGCCCGCCGCCTTCCGGGCGGTGGGCAGCGGTCGGACGCTGATCCGTGGATCGGGTCCGCTGGTGGAGACGGTGCACGGGGAGGTGGCGGAGGCCTGCCGACGGTTCGGGGGCCGGGTCGTGCGCGACGCCGAGCCGGAGGGCGGCGCGTACGACCTGGTCCTCGACCTCGGCGTCCATGACCTCGGCGACGAGGACTTCACGCTCGCCCGGCAGGGCGGCACGACGGCCGTCACCGCCTCCGGCGGACGCGGGCTGCTCTACGGCCTGTTCCATGTCGTACGGCTCGGGGAGGCGGCGTTCACGGGCGAGCGGGAGCGGGAGAGACATCACCCCGCTCTCGCCCTGCGCATGCTCGACCACTGGGACAACGTCGCCGTGCACCCGGTCATGGGCCAGGTGGAGCGCGGGTACGCGGGCGGCTCGCTGTTCTGGGAGGACGGGCGGGCGCGCGGGGACCTGGAGCGGGTGCGGGCCTACGGGAGGCTGCTGGCGGCGTGCGGGATCAACGCGGTCGCCGTCAACAACGTCAATGTCCACGAGACCGAGGCGCATCTGCTGACCGACCGGATCGGCGAGGTCGCCGCGATCGCCGAGGCGCTGCAGCCCTACGGGATCCGCACCCACCTGTCCGTGTCCTTCGCCGCGCCGGTGCTGCTCGGCGGGCTGCCCACGGCCGACCCGCTGGACGAGGGCGTGCGCGGCTGGTGGGCCGAGGCCACGGGAGCGGTGTACGAGGCGATCCCCGACTTCGGCGGGTACGTGGTGAAGGCCGACTCGGAGGGCCAGCCCGGGCCGTTCGCCTACGGCCGCAGCCACGCCGACGGGGCCAACCTGCTGGCCGCCGCACTGGAGCCGTACGGCGGCACCGTGCACTGGAGGGCGTTCGTCTACGACCACTGCCAGGACTGGCGGGACCGGGGGACGGACCGGGCCCGGGCCGCGTACGACCACTTCGTGCCGCTGGACGGGGCGTTCGCCGACAACGCCGTGCTCCAGGTGAAGCACGGGCCGATCGACTTCCAGGTGCGCGAGCCGGTCTCGCCGCTGATCGGGGCGATGCCCGGCACCCGGCTGGCGGTGGAGCTGCAGGTCACCCAGGAGTACACCGGGCAGCAGCGGCATGTGTGCTGGCTGGGGCCGATGTGGAGCGAGGTGCTGCGCTTCCCGGCTGAACAGGGGTCTTCCGTCGGCGAGTTGACGCGGGGCGGGCTGATCGCCGTGTCCAACGCCGGCGACGACCCGTTCTGGACCGGGCATCCCCTCGCCCAAGCGAACCTCTACACCTTCGGGCGGCTGGCCTGGCGGCCGGACGCCGAGCCGGGAGAGGTGCTCGACGAGTGGATCGGGCTCACCTTCGGACCGGGGCCCGAGGCCGGGCTGCACGCCGTGTTCGACGGCTCGTGGCGGACGTACGAGAAGTACACCGCTCCCCTCGGCGTGGGCTTCATGGTGCAGCCGGGGCATCACTACGGGCCGAGCGTGGACGGCTACGAGTACAGCCCCTGGGGGACGTACCACTTCGCCGACCGGGACGGCATCGGCGTCGACCGCAGCGTGGCGACCGGCACCGGGTACGCCGGGCAGTACGCCAAGCCGTGGGCCGAGCTCTACGAGTCGCCGGACACCTGCCCCGACGAGCTGCTGCTGTTCTTCCACCACGTGTCGTACGGCCACACCCTGCACAGCGGCAAGACGGTGATCCAGCACATCTACGACACGCACTTCGAGGGCGTGGCGGAGGTCGAGGAGGCCCGGGAGCTATGGGCCTCGCTGGCCGGGCTGGTGGATCCGGTGCGCCACACGCGGGTGGCGGAGCGTTACGAGGAGCAGCTCCGTAGTGCCCGCGAGTGGCGCGACCAGATCAACAGCTACTTCTTCCGCAAGTCCGGGGTGCCGGACGAGCGGGGGCGGCGCGTCCACCCTTGACCTCGCGCGGCACGTCAGGCGTCGGGGAGTGACGCCGTGAGGTGCTCCCACGCCCCGTGGACCTGCTCCCCGACGATGCCGAACTGGGTGATGACCGCGACGCAGCGGCCGTCCTCGTCGTCGAGTTCGAGTGCCGAGGTCGGGCCGTGCGCGGCCGTGGAGCGGACGAGGTGGCAGGCGCGGACGCGCGCGAGGTCGATCTCCACCGAGCTGTCCGCGACCGCCGCGAACACCCGCCCGCCCACGGTCCGGTCGGTGACGTGCACCCGGCCGCCGCAGGCCTGCATCGCCGCCGGGGCGAACACCGCGACACCGATCGGCAGCCCGACGGAGCAGACGTGGTCGAGGACGGCGGCGACCACGCCGGTGTCGATCGGCCGGTGTTCGCCGCGGTACCGGTGGAAGGAGCGGCGTCTGGCGACGCCGCCGTCCGCGAGGATCGTGTCGAGCTGGGCGAGCTGGTCGCCGTTCTCCCAGGCCGGTGCCCCGGAGGCCGGGGCAGGTGGGGCGGCGGCCGGGGAACCGGCGTCGACGGTGCCCGCGAGGCCGGCCAGCAGCCGGTCTCCTTCCGACAGCAGCCGCCCCTGGTGCACGGTCCGGCCCCGCGCGTCCAGCAGTCGCAGCGCCACCGTGTCCTCGTCCCGCGCGACGACGGCCGAGGCGACCCCGGCGCTGTCGATGCGCAGCGCGATCTTGCCCGGGGGCACGCCGAACGCGTCCCCGCGCAGGCTCGGGACCGCGTAGCTGCCGGCCTGGTCGATCCGGGCGACCGGTCCCCCGGTGACCGCCTGGACGTACCGGAAGAGCGTCAGGCAGCGTGCCAGCTCCGGCATCCGGGCGTCGATCAGCCGCCCACTGCGCCTGCGCCGGCCGCAGCACCCTTCGAAGGCGCACCCTTGGTGGTCCGTCATGCTCAGTACACGTCCCGTACGTAGCGCTTGGCCCGGCGCAGGTTCGCCAGGTACTCGGCGGCGTCGTCACCGCCGCGTCGGCGCTGCTCGGCGACGACGGCCAGCAGGGCCTTCTCGACGTCCTTCGCCATCCGGGAGGCGTCACCGCAGACGTAGACGTGTGCGCCCTCCTCCAGCCACGCGTAGAGCTCGCGCGACCGCTCCCGCATCCGCGTCTGCACATAGACCTTCTCGGCCTGGTCGCGTGAGAACGCCAGATCCAGCTCGGTGAGCACACCGCGCTGCTGGAGCTCGGTCAGCTCGTCCTGGTACACGAAGTCCGTCTCGCGGTTCCGGTCGCCGAAGAACAGCCAGTTCCGTCCGGAGGCGCCGCGCGCGGCCCGCTCGTGGAGGAAGCCGCGGAAGGGGGCGATGCCCGTGCCGGGGCCGATCATGACCATGGGGGCATCGTCGTCGGCCGGGACGCTGAAGGAGGCGTTCGGCTGGAGGTAGATGCCCACGGTCGAGTCCGCGCCGACCCGGTCCGCCAGATACGTCGACGCCACGCCCTCGTACCTGTCGTACCGCACGGACGCGATCGTGAGGTGGACGCTGCCCGGGTGGGCGAGCGGGCTCGACGAGATCGAGTACTGGCGGGCCTGCAACGGCCGCAGGAACGGCAGCAGTTCGGCGAGGCCCGGTGCGGCCGGACCGGCGTCCCGGAGCAGGTCGAGCACATCCCGGCCCCAGAGCCAGGAGTCGAGGTCGGACCGGTCGCCGTGCGCGACGACCGAGGCGAGTTCGCTCGACGGGGCACGCTCGACGAGATCGGCGATCAGCTCCTTCGACGGGGTGCGGATCTCCCGTTCCGTGCGCAGGAGTTCGGCGGTCGCCTCGTCGCCGGCCGCACCGAGGTGCGCCAGCAACTCCCCCACCAGTGCGGGATCGTTCAGCGGTACGACGGCCAGGGCGTCGCCCGCCTCGTACGTGATGCCGCTGTCGCCGAGGTCGAACTCGTAGTGGCGGATCTCCTTCGCACTGTGCGGCGCGGACAGGAGCCGATTCGTGGCGAGCCGGGACCGGTAGGGGGTGCGCTTGTTCCACTGGGAGCGGGGCTTCTTCGGTGCCTCCGCGGCGCCGCTCCCCGTGCCCTTCGCGCCGGTCTCGGCGGCGACCAGGTCGAGCACCGCCGCCGTCCACTCCGCTGCGGGCTCCTCGAAGTCCACGTCGCAGTCGACGCGTTCATGCAGCCGGGTCGCCCCGAGCTGCTCCAGCCGGGTGTCGATGAGCTTCGCGGCCTGGCAGAAGTCGTCGTAGCCACGGTCGCCGAGGCCGAGCACCGAGTAGCGCACGCCTTCGAGGCGCGGGACCGTGTCGGACTGCAACGCCTCCCAGAACAGCCCGGCGTTGTCGGGCATCTCGCCCTCGCCGTAGGTCGACGTCACCACGATCACATGGGACATGGCGGCGAGCGCCTCGGGCGTGACGTCGTCGAGCGCGGTGGCCCGCCCGCCCAAGCCGCGCGCACGGGCACCGGCGACCACGTCGCCGGCCACCAGCTCGGCGTTGCCGGTCTGGGTGCCGATCAGCACGTCGATCGTGGCCGCGGGCGCGTCGGCGCCGGCGCTGTCCCGGCGTCCGGCGGCGGCGATACCGGCGATGAACCCGGCGAGCCAGGACTCCTGCTGGGCGGAGAAGGGCGCGTCGGCCGGGATGAGGGAGCCGCTCGGGGGCATGAGGGTCATGCGGTCACCGCCTCGGTCGGGGCCTGCGGAATGTGGGTGTGGCGTGCGGCGATGTCGTCGAGTGCCGCGGTCGCGAGCAGTTCGTCGAACCGGGCGGCACGGACCCGGCCCGCGTTCTTGGTGGTCTGGTGGATGATCCAGCCGTAGGTGCCGGGGGCGTCCACGCTGAGGTTGTTGCGCTGCCGCAGCGCGCGCTTGTAGTCGTCGAGGCGCTTGATGGCGATGAGCGTGGCGAGTTCGCCGTCGTCGAACCGCTCCAGCGTGCCGCGCAGGTACTTCACGACCCGCTGCTTGACGAAGAAGTCCTCGGTCAGCACCAGGTTCCGGACCGCCTCGGCGACCCGCGGATCGTCGGGGCCACTCGCCCCCGGCACCCGCTTCAGCGCGAGGTCCTGCGCGACGCCGAGCACCGTGTACGACGACAGCAGCGAGAACATGTCGTCGCTGCCCTGGTCGCCGAAGGCGGGGGCCCGGCCGCCGAGCACGGTGCGGCGGTCGCGGTAGTCGACCTTGAACGCGCGGAGCTTGTCGGTCGCGATCGAGCCGGCCAGCTCGTCGAGCAGCTCGGAGCGGGTCGCGGCGGCGAGGATCTCGCCGGCGTCCTGGTAGAGGAGCAGCGCGCGGGGCATCCCGCAGTACACGTGCCGCCGTTCGCTCTCCCAGTTCTCCAGCAGCCGTGCCGCGAGCGGCGATCCGGTGGCTTGGAGATGCCACTCCAGCAGCAGCCGTACGGCCGCCTCGTGGAAGGCGCCGTGCCCGGTGTCGGTCACCGGGAACACCAGCAGCGAGTCGGCGCTCACCCGGTCGCGCAGTGCGCCCGACGGGTCGTACTGGTAGAGGAACCCGCCGCTCATGCCGTTGCCCAGGCCCTTGCCGAAGCCGCCGAGGTTGAGCACGGTGCCGCCGGTCATGTACTCGCAGCCGAAGTCGCCGAGGCCCTCGACGACGGCCGTGGCGCCGGAGTTGCGCACGGCGAACCGGTCACCGGCCTCGCCCTGCACGAACGTCCGGCCGCCGGTCGCACCGAACAACGCGAAGTTCCCGACCAGTACGTTGCCGCCGCGTTCGGCGGCGCCGCCGCCCGGGGCGCGGACGACGATCCGGCCACCGCTCTGGCTCTTGCCGACGCCGTCGTTGGCGGTGCCGGTGTGTTCCAGGGTGATGCCGTCGTTGCAGAACACACCGTACGACTGGCCGGCCGATCCGGTGGTGCGGATGCGGACGGCGTCGTCGACGAGGCGGTGGCGGCCGCGGTCGTCGGTGATGACGGCGGGGGCATCCGCTGTGAGGCCGCCGTGGTTGAGGAGCCGCTCCACGTCGATGGAGAGCTGCCCGCCGACCGACTTGTCGCTGTTGCCGAGGCGGACGCCCTCGACGAGCAGGGACGGCTCGCGCCGGTCGACGAGTGCCTCCCGCACGCGCTCGATCATGGCGTCGTCGGTGCTGAAGTCCTTCTCCAGGTATTCCGGTTCCGCGACGACCTTCTCCGCCGCGCGGGCCAGCAGCCGGCGGACGTCCAGGCGCCCGACGCTCGCCGGGTGGTCGAGGAGCTGCAGCAGGTCCGTACGCCCCCGGGCCTCCCGCAGGGACCGCAGCCCGAGGCGGGCGAGGATCTGCCGGACGTCGTGTGCGATGTTGAGCAGGTACTGCGCGAGGGCGCGCGGGTCGCCCTCGAAGGCCTCGGCGTTGGTGGTGAGCCCGGCGGGGCACTTCACGTTGCAGTTCTTCGCCATGACGCAGCCGAGCATCATCAGCGCGGTCGTACCGAACTCGAAGCTGTCGGCCCCGAGCAGCGCGGAGGTGACGACGTCGCCCCCGGTCTGGTGCGCGCCCGAACACCGGAGCACGACCTTCTGCCGCAGGCCGTTGGCGACCAGCGCCTGGTGCACCTCGGCGACGCCGATCTCCGCCGAACGCCCCGCGTACTTCAGGCTCGTGACGGCGGCGGCTCCCGTGCCGCCGGTGTTCCCGGCGATGTTGATGACGTCCGCGCCGGCCTTGGCGACACCGACCGCGATGGTGCCGATGCCTTCCGAGGACACCAGCTTCACGATGACCCTGACCCGGGCGGCCTTGCAGTCGTGGATGAGCTGGGCGAGGTCCTCGATGGAGTAGGTGTCGTGGTGCGGGGGCGGGGAGATCAGCTCGATGCCGGGGGTGCCGCCCCGCGCGGCGGCGATGTCCACCGTCACCTTCGGCGCGGGCAGCTGCCCGCCCTCGCCGGGCTTGGCGCCCTGCCCGATCTTGATCTCGAGTTCCTCCAGCATCGGGTCGGCGAGATAGCCCGCCCAGATGCCGAACCGGCCCGACGCGAACTGCTTGATCCGGGAGCCCCGGACGGTGCCGTACCGGGTGTGGTGCTCGCCGCCCTCACCGCTGTTGGACATCGCGCCGACCATGTTCGTGCCGTGCGCGACGGCCTCGTGCGCGGTCGCCACGAGCGCCCCGTGGCTCATCGCGCCGGAGGCGAGGGAGCGGGTGATCTCGTGCGCCGGCTGCACCTCGTCGAGCGGGACGCTGTCGGGGGCGTGGTCCAGGAGGGCGAGGAGCCGGGCGGCGGTGCCGGTGGCGGTGACGTCCACGCCCTCGGCGGTCACGGAGAGCGTCTCGACCTCGCCGGGGTGCGCGAGGGCGAGGCCTTCGGCGAGGGCGGCGTGGCGCTCGCCGTCTCCGGCCAGACACAGCCGGAAGGTGGCCGGGTCCACGGCGGTCGCCGTGACCCCGCGGACGGTGACGCTCGCGTTGCCGCTCGTCGAGAACCGGCCCAGCTCGCGCGCGAAGTCCTCCGGCGTACGCAGCCCGGTGACGTCGGCCGGCAGGGCGAGCACGTCACGCAGCGCGGAGGGGCGGCGGGAGCGCTCCTCGTGCGTGGTCCGCAGGAAGGCGCGGTACCCGGGCGTGATCCGGAACGCGTCGATCTCGGCGTCGCTCAGCCGGTCGTAGCCGGTGTTCCGGTAGGCGGCGTCGGTGATGCCGAAGGCGTCGTCGAGGCGTCCGAGCGTGAGCAGACGCAGCGCGTCCGGGTCGCCCTCCCTGCCGAACTCCGGCTTCTCCTCGGTCATCCCGCCGAAGCCGCGCACCGCGGAGACACCGAACGAGTGCCCGGCGCCGTCCGACCGCTCCTTGAACAGCCCGAGCAGGGGCACCTGCTGCTCGCTCCCGACCGTACGGGCCCGTTCGTGCCAGTCCGTCGCGGCCTGCGCGATCCGCGCGAACCCGACACCGCCGACCGGGGCATCCATGTAGGGGAAGACCCGTGCGAACACGTCGTCGCGGGTGTCGAGGTAGTTCGGCTCGAAGAACGCGCCCCCGATGTAGCTCTCGGCGGTGCACAGCCCGACCCGGCCCATCGTCTTCGCGAGGGACTTCTCGGCGGCCTTGCGGAACCTCGCGAGCGCGCGGTCCGTCTCGGTGACCTCGCCCGCGGGGGCCGGTGCGCTCGGGTACTTCTCCTCGGCGCGCAGCCGGGCGGAGAGGCTGTAGACGGCGGAGGCGCCGAAGCCGAGCGCGGTCGCGACATGGTGCGACGAGGCCAGCTGGCCGCTCTCCGCCACGAGCGAGACGCGCAGCCGCAGCCCGGTCTCGATGAGCCGCTGGTTGACGGCCGCGACGGCGAGGATCACCGGCAGCGGAGCCCGCGTGGAGGACACGGCCCGGTCGGTGAGGAGCGCGATGCCGCCCCGCTCGGCGGCGAACCGCTCGACGTCGTCGCAGAGCCTGTGCAGCGCCGACCGCAGCGCGTCGGCGTTCGCCGTCTCGTCCCCGGCCACCGGCTCGTAGAGCATGTCGAACCGCTCCAGCGGCACGGTCCGCTGGTCGCGCAGCCGGACCATGTCGAGGTGCCCGAGCACCGGCGAGGACACCACGAGCTGCCGGCAGCCGGTGCTGCCGGTGCCGTCGGGCTTCGGGCCGAGCGCGACCCGCATGCTCATGCCGTCGGCCTCGCGGATGCTGTCCAGCGGCGGGTTGGTGACCTGGGCGAAGCGCTGCGAGAAGTACTTGGCCATGCCGCCCTCGGTGTCGCTGAGCGCGTTGATGGCGTTGCCGTAGCCCATCGCGGAGATCCGCTCCGACCCGTCGGCGAGCATCGGGTCGAGCATGAACCGGAAGCTCTCCTGGTTCAGCGAGTACGCCACGTACCGCCCGGCGAGGGTGAGGTCGCCGTCGTACCCGAGCGTCGTCGTGCCGCGGTCGTAGCCGGGGGCGGGCAGGTCGTCGAGGTTCTCCCGGGCCGCGGCGAGCAGTTCGGAGTACGGCCGGCGCGCGGCGAGCGCGTCGAGGACGTCCCGGGTGCGCATCCGGCGGCCGGTGCGGTGGTCGAAGACGAGCATGCCGCCGGCCTCGATACGGCCCCGGTGCACGACCTCCTCGTCAGGGAAGGCGACCTGCCCGGCCTCCGAGGCCACCATCAGGTACTCGGCGGTCTCGACGGTCCGCAGCGGACGCAGCCCGAGCCGGTCGAGTCGGGCACCGACGACATCGCCGTCGCTGAAGATCACGGCGGCCGGGCCGTCGTTCTTCTCCTCGTACAGCGAGTAGTACTCCAGCATGTCGCGGACGGCGGAGGGCAGGGTGCGGTCGTTCTCCCACGCGGGCGGCATCAGCGACACGACCGCCTCGACGAGGTCCAGACCGTCGTCGAACACCCGGCTCTGCAGGGTCTGGTCGAGCCGGCTGGAGTCGGACTGCCCGGGCGGACGCACGATGCTCCGGGTGCGGGCCCGGGCGAGGGCCTCGTCGGAGAGCCGGTTCTTGCGGTCGGTGTTCAGCTCGCCGTTGTGCGCCATCAGGCGGAACGGCTGCGCCATGGTCGGGTGCGGTTCGGTGTTCGTGGAGAACCGGGTGTGGAAGTACAGCGTCCGGACGGCGTGCTGCGGGTCGCACAGGTCACGGAAGTACCCGATGACCTCCCCCGAGTTGAGCCGCCCCTTGAGCACCTGGGTGCGCGCGCTCAGCGACAGCGGGTACAGCCCGGCGTATGTGTCGTCGTCGGCGTAGGCGACGGACTCGATCGCGAGCAGGGCGCGGTTCGCGGCGGCGTCGACGTCGGCGCGACGCCAGGCGTCCGGGGCACGGAACACCCACTGCACCAGGGGCAGTTGGTCGCGCTCGGCGGCGGGCCTGGCCACGGAGTGGTCGACGGGGACGTCCCGGACGAGCAGCGTCTCGAAGCCCTGCTCGGCGAGGCACCGGCCGACGAGGTCCACGGCGTCGCCGCGGCGGCCGGCGTCGGTCGGCACGAAGCAGTTGGCGACACCGAAGTGGCCGGCCCGCAGGCTCTCGCCGGTGATCGCGCCGAAGAACTCCACCGACAGATCGACGCTCACTCCCGCGCCGTCCCCCACGCCCTCGGCGGAGGCGCCGCCGCGGTGCGGGATGGCGCAGAGCGCTTCGTCGCCCTTGCGGATGACGTCATGGCTCGGCGTCCCGTCGAGGCGGGTGATGAATCCGACGCCGCAGTCGCTGTGGTCGCGGGCAGGGTCGTACAGACCGAAGGGGGAGTGAGGCATGCGGGTCCTGTGAGCGTGTGCCGGCTGGGGGTACCTCCCAGCGCCTGGAGGCACTGGGGAGGAACGGCCAGGCTGCGTCGCTGAAGCGCTCGCCGCGGGCGGACCGGTGGGACGGCCGTGCCCTGAGTGGTGCGATGGATCACGGTAAGGCTTACCTAAGTTATTGGGCAAGTGTGCATCAATGAAGGATCGCCACGCCCAGGGGGTCGAGGACCAGGGGTTCGCCCTGGTCCACGCGCTTGCCGGTGAGCAGGTCGGTGGCGGTGGAGTGGGCGGTGAGACGGGCCGGTTCGGGGGCGTGGTTGAGGAGGAAGAGCAGGCGGGTGCCGTCGGGGGCGACCCGGGTGGCCGTCTCGACCGCCGGGTGGTCGGCGTAGGGGCCGAGCAGGTCGTGGCGGGCCAGGATCCGGCGGACGACTGTGTCGACGCCCGGCTGGTCGAGGGCGGTGGCGACGTACCAGCCCTCGCCGTCGCCGAAGCGGTTGCGGGTCACGGCCGGGGTGCCCGCGTAGAAGTCGGTGCCGTAGGTGGCGACCGGTTCGGCGCCGCGCGGGAGCACGATCTCGAAGACGAGCCGGGCCTCGGCCGCCAGCTCGGGGACGGTCTGGGTGAACTCCGGCGGGCGGGCGTCCCATTCGTCGACGCGGACGCCCATGAGGGGGGCGAGCGGGCCGGGGACGTCGGTGAGGAAGGCGCGGTCGTGTGCGTCGACGCGGCCGGAGAGGAAGGTGGCCAGGACCGTGCCGCCGCGTGCCGCCACAGCTTCGAGGCGGGTGGCGAGGTCACCCTTGACCACGTACAGGGCGGGCGCGAGGACCACGTCGTAGGGCGTGAGGTCGGCTGTCTGCGGGATGACGTCCACGTCGGCGCCGGCCTCGCGGGCGGCCCGGTAGTAGGCGTGGACCACGTCCGGGTACTTGACCAGCCGGGACGGTCCGTCGGAGATCTCCAGGGCCCACCAGCTGTCCCAGTCGAAGAGCAGGGCGGTGCGGGCCGGGGTGCGGGCGCCGAGGGTCCGGTTGCCCAGGATCCCCAACTCCCCTCCCAGTTCGGCGACTTCGCGGAAGACACGGGTGTCGTCGCGACCCGCGTGGCCGATGACCGCCCCGTGGTACTTCTCGCAGGCGCCCCGTGACGCGCGCATCTGGAAGTAGAGGGCGGCGTCGGCGCCGTGGGCGAGGGCCTGGAAGGTGGCGAGGCGCAGTTCGCCGGGGCGCCGGAGCGGGTTGACGTCGCGGCAGGCGGTGGTGGACGGCGTGTGCTCCATCAGCCAGAAGGGGGCGCCGTCCTTCAGCCCGCGCATCAGGTCGTGGGCGAGGGCGGGCCGGGTCGGCGGGGCGTCGAGGGGCGGGTAGCTGTCCCAGGAGGCGAAGTCGAGGTGGGGCGCCCAGCGGTGGTAGTCGAGGGGGCGAAAGGTGCCCATGAAGTTGGTGGTGACGGGTGTGTCGGGGTCGTGGGCGCGGATCACCTCCTTCTCGGCGAGGAAGCAGCCGAGGAGGGCGTCGGTGGTGAAGCGGAAGTAGTCGAGGGTGATGCCCTGAAACGCGGTGTGGTTGGGGCCGCGCCAGTGCTCGGTGAGGGCGTTCGGCGGCTCGATCTGGTCCCAGTCGGTGTAGCGGTGCGACCAGAAGGTGGTCCACCAGGCGTCGTTGAGGGCGTCGAGGGTGCCGTGCCGGTCGCGCAGCCACGCCCGGAACGCCTCGGCGCACAGCTCGCAGTAACAGACGCCGCCGTACTCGTTGTTGATGTGCCAGGCGAGCAGGGCCGGGTGGTGCGCGTACCGTTCGGCGAGGCGGGAGGCCATCGCGGTGGCGTGCTCGCGGTACGCCGGTGAGCTGGGGCAGAAGTTGTGGCGCTGGCCGTAGCGGTGGCGGCGGCCCTCGAAGTCGGTGCGGTTGACCTCGGGGTGCCGCTTGGCGAGCCAGGGCGGGAGGGCGGCGGTACCGGTGGCCAGGCAGACCTGCCGGCCTTCGGCGGCGGCCCGGTCGAGAACGCGGTCCAGGACCGTGAAGTCGTAGGTGTCCGGGGCCGGTTGGGTGAGGGACCAGGTGAAGACGCCGACGGTGAGCGTGTCGATGCCGGCCCGGGTGAACAGGCGGTGGTCGTCGTCCCAGACGCCCTCGGGCCACTGCTCGGGGTTGTAGTCGCCGCCGTAGGGGATCTTCGGGGTGCGGGGCGCGCTCATGCGGTGAACTCCTCCTGGGTCTCGGTGATCACCGTGCGGCTGCCGTGCAGCAGGGACAGCAGCAGCGGGGCGGCCAGCAGGGCGGGCAGGGCCTCGGTCAGCCACGCGGTCAGGGCGGCCGTCAGGATCAGCAGGGAGGCCGCGGCGAGGGTGGCTCGGCCGTGCCGGAACAGGAAGTACCCGGCGAGGCGGGCGGTGTCCCGGGCGCGGAAGGTGAACAGCGAGGTGAGGACGAGGGCGTGCGCGCCCCAGAGGAGGGCGCCCGCTCCGATCGCCGCGAGCAGCAGCGCCCACCAGCCGGGCAGGCCCGTCGCGGAGAAGTGGGTGAGGGTGAAGGCGATGACCGTCAGCCAGGCCAGCAGGGGCGTCCACAGCTTCAGGGCCGGTACGGCGTTGAGCCGCCAGCCGCGCAGGAAGGCGCGGGCCGGACGCAGCGCGGTGAGGTCGCGGCTGCGGTGGTGGAGGGCGTAGAGCGCGGCGGACAGGGCCGGTCCGAGGGGCAGCAGGCACAGGGCCGCGAGCGGGAGGCCCGCCGGGTCGGGGCCGAGCAGGAGCAGGCCCGCCAGGCCCGGGGAGGCGGTGAGGAGCAGCAGCGCCTCGACGGTCAGGACGGTGTGGATCAGGGCGGCGGCACGGGAGAGGGCGCCGGTGCCGAAGTCGGAGGCGCGGACGGTGCTCATGCCGTCACCTCCCGGCCGAGCAGGCGCCGCTCGTCCCACCAGGGCGGCGTCTCGTCCACGACGGGCGTGAGCTCGACCAGGGTGACCTCGTGGCGGCTCAGGGTGAGCGGGAGGTCGACGCGGCCGTCCTCGGTGGTCAGACGCCGGTGGGTGCGCGCGGGCTCGGCGGCCTCGTGCAGGACGTCGAGCTGCCCGGGTTTCGGGGAGGCCGGGCTGCCCAGGTGCCGCCAGGCCGTGTACGCGTTGCCCCGCTCCTCGTCCACGGAGGAACGGCGGACGAAGACCTCGCCTCCGCGCACCGGCAGGGACAGGCGCAGGGTGTGCCGGTCGGGGCCGGGGGTCTCGCCGGTCGGGTCGACGGGTGCCCAGGCCAGGACGGTGACCCGGCCGTCGTGGTGCCGGGTGACCAGGTGGTCGTCGCCGCGCGCGAGCACGTCGGGTCCCAGCCGGGCCATGAACGCGTAGAGGTGGTACGTCGGCTTGCGCACCTGCCGGTGGGTGAGGAGCCCGAACCCGCCGTGGAACAGCGCGGTCGGCACCCCGGCCTCCTCGAAGACGTCGCTGAACGTCCAGTACGAGAAGGAGTCGGCGTGCTCGCCGCCGTTCGCCACGACTGGGGCGAGGTAAGCGGCGTGGAAGGCGGTGTCGTGCACCGGATTGTCCGGCCGGTAGGAGGAGTTGAACTCGGTGATGTGCACCGGGAGTCCGGCGTACCGGGTCCCTTCCAGCTGCCGTCTCGGCGTGGCGAACTGGTCGAGCAGGCCGGACGCCGGTCCCAGGGTCTGGTGGACGCCGAACGGCACGTGCTGGGCGGGGCCGGAGGTGTAGGCGTGCCGGGAGACGAAGTTCAGCGGCACGTCATGGCGGTCGGTGAACTCGGCGAACCGCTCCAGCCACTCGTCCGCGCCGGGCGAGATCGCCGGACCGCCGACCTGGATCCCGGCGTCCACCTCCTTCACGGCGTGCGCGGTCACCTCGTACAGCCGGTGGTAGGCCTTCTCGTCGGCGTCCTGCCAGAAGTCGGGCAGATTGGGCTCGTTCCACACCTCGACGGGCCAGGTGCGGACCTCGTCGAGGCCGTAGCGGTCGACGAGATGCGTGAGGAGGGCGCGGACCAGGTCGGCCCACTCCTGGTGCGAGCGAGGCGGGGTGACGTTGCCGCGCCACCAGAACACGGTCTGCTCGCCCGAGGCCAGCTCGCCCGGCATGAAGCCGAGTTCGAGGAAGGGACGGATACCGAGGCCGAGGTAGGCGTCGAGGACCTGGTCGACGTGGGTGAAGGAGTGCCGGACGTGCCGGCGGCCCTGCCATTCGTAGGGCCGGTGCACCGCCATGCCGTCGCTGAGCAGGCCGTGGCCCCGGATGTACCGGAAGCCGATGTCGCGCCGCAGGACTCTCAGCGACTCCTGGTAGTCGGCGCGCAGGGCGAGTTCGAGACGGCCGGTGCCGACGCAGTGCCGCCAGGCGTCGGTCAGCCGGCCGCTCGGCGTATCGGGGACGCGGAGGATCACCCGTTCTCCTTCTTGAACCGCTCGTACGCCTTGTTGTGCAGGTCGACGAGCTGCTGCATGTTCTTCGACTTCAGCTCGGAGAGGTACGCGTTCCACTGGGACATCGGCCGCTTGCCGAGCACGAACTGGAGGGTGTTCTGGATGACGGTGTCCTTGAGGGGGGTGTCCCAGAGGGTCGCCTGTTCCTGCTCGAAGGACTGGAGCGGGTGGGCCGGGTCGATGGGCAGCTGCTCGCGCTGGGCCATGGCGTCCTGGAACTTCTCCTCGTCCGGGCTGAACGAGGAGGAGACCAGGTCCCAGCTGCCGCCGTAGGTGAAGACGCCGTTGAAGAAGCCGTAGTCCTTCTGGAGGTCCTTCGGGGCGTCCGGGTCGGAGCCCATGAGGGAGATGCCGGGCTTCAGCTCGTAGCCGCCGCCGGAGCCGGTGTAGGTGACGCCCTCGACACCCCACTTGCAGAACTTCTGGCCCTCGTCCGAGTACCAGAGCCAGTCGAGGAACTGCATCATCGCGACGAAGCTGTCGCTCTTGAGGGCCTTGCTGGAGACCATCACCCCGTTCTCCAGGCGGCTGCCGCCCAGCACCACCGGACCGGCGGGCCCGAGGGGCACCGGGACCATCTCGATCTTCGCGCCCTTGACCTGCTTCTGAAGGTTGTAGCGATAGTTCTGCACCAGCTCCTGGGGGTTGGCGCTCATCACGTAGGTCTTCTCGGCGAGGAGCTTCTGCACGGCCTGGTCGTCGGTCTGGCTGAAGCTCTCGGGGTCCATGAGCTTCTCGGCGACGAGCTTGCGCAGATACTCCACCATCTGGCGGTAGGAGTCCCGGGCGCCGGTGAAGACGTACTTCCCCGCCTTGTGGTCGAAGCTGATGTTGTCGTACGTCCAACCGGCCTTGACGCCGAACGCCTGGCCCAGATAGCTGAACAGGGCGCCGCAGGGGAACGGGGTGTTGGTGCTCCAGCGGTCGGAGAAGGGGTACTTGCCGGGGTACTCCCCCTTGAGCGCCTTGAGGACGTCGTACACCTCGTCCCAGGTGGTGGGCAGGCTCAGCCCGTGCTTGTCGAGGACGTCCGTGCGGAAGGACAGCGAGTAGCCGGACTTGGCCTTCTCGTGCAGGCCGGGCAGCAGGTAGTACTTGCCGTCGGACTGACGGATCGAGTCGAGCTCGGGCTCCAGCTTCCACTTGCGCACCTTGTCGCGGAAGTTGGGCATCAGATCGACGTACTCGCTGACCGCGAGGACCGCGCCCGAGGAGACGAAGGCGACCTCCGAGGGGTGGTACGTCTTCGGGATGAGGAACGGGGCGTCCCCGGCCCCGATGAGGACACTGCGCTTCTTCTCGTAGTCGGCCAGCGGGACGTCGACCGGCTTGAGGGTGACCCCGGTGCGCTTGGTGAGCTCCTTCCAGAACAGCCAGCCGTCCTTCATCGGGTACACCGGGTTGTTGTTGTGCAGAACGGAGAAGGACAGCGGCTCGGCCGCCTTGAACTGCTGGCCGGCGCGGTAGTTCTTCATCGCGCCGTTCCGCTTCTTGGAGAGGTCCTTGGAGTCGCCCCCGTCCTCGCCGCTGCCGCAGCCGGTGACCGTGGCGAGCCCGATGAAACCGGCGGCGGCGAGGATCTGGCGCCGCGAGAGCTGTCCTGCGTTCTGCACGGAGACTCCTTTGTTCCGTAAGCGAGTTGAGGAGGAGGCGGCGTCAGCCCTTGACCGCGCCGAGCATCACGCCCGAGACGAAGTAGCGCTGGACGAAGGGGTACACGCAGAGGATCGGCAGGGCGGTGAGGACGATGGTCACCGACTGGATGTTCGCGGCGACCTGGCTGAGCTGCTCGGTGCCCGCGCCCGCGTTGCCGCCGCCCGTGGCGCCCTGGATGAGGTTGCGGAGGTAGACGGTGACCGGCATCAGATCGGTTCGGTCCATGTACAGGAACGCGCTGAACCAGGAGTTCCAGAAGGACACCGAGTAGAAGAGCACCATGGTCGCCACGACCGCCTTGGACAGCGGCAGCACGATCCTGAACAGGGTGCCGTAGGTGCTCAGGCCGTCGATCTGCGCGGCCTCCTCCAGCTCGGTCGGCAGATTCTCGAAGAAGGCCTTCATCACCAGGAGGTTGAAGACGCTGATCGCGTTCGGCAGGGCGATCGCCCAGACACTGTTCTTCAGGCCGAGGCTGGTGACCAGGATGTAGTTCGGGATCAGGCCGCCGGTGAAGAACATGGTGAACACGGCGACCCCGACGAGCACGCCCCGGCCCTTGAGGTTCTTCTTCGACAGCACATAGGCGTAACACGTCGTCAGCACCATGGCCACGGCCGTCGCGACGACCGTGTACAGCACGGTGTTGCCGTAGTTCCGCCAGAACATCTCGTCCTGGAACACGATCTTGTACGTGGTGAGGTTGAACCCCTTGGGCAGCAGCGTCACCTCACCGGCCCGGATCTGCCGCTCCCCGCTGAAGGACCGCGCGAGGATGTTGGTGAAGGGATAGAGCGTCACCAGCACGACCAGGGTGAGGACCACCCCGTTGACGCCCTGGAAGACCCGGTAGGAGCGACTCGGCTTCACCACAGGCTCGTCCCCACTGTGCGACGCGAGAGCTGGTTGGCGGACGTGATGAGGACCAGGCCGATGATCGCCTCGAAGAGCCCGATGGCCGCGGCGTAACTGAAGCTGTTGGACTCCACCCCGGACCGGTAGACGTACGTCGAGATCACGTCGGCGGTCGGATACGTCAGCGGGTTGTACAGCAGCAGCACCTTCTCGAAGCCGACCACCATGAACGTGCCGATGTTGAGGATCAGCAGCGTGACCATGGTGGGCCGGATGCCGGGCAGGGTGACGTGCCAGATCTGCTGCCAGCGGTTGGCACCGTCGATGCGCGCCGCCTCGTACAGGTCCTCGTCGATCGTGGTGAGCGCGGCGAGGTAGAGGATCGTGCCCCAGCCGGCGGTCTGCCAGATCTCCGAGCCGACGTAGATGGTGCGGAACCACTCGGGCTCCTGGATGAAGCGGACCGGTTCGTGCCCCAGCCAGCCGAGGACGTGGTTGACGGGGCCGTCACTGGCCAGCATCTGCATCGTGATGCCCGCGACGATCACGATCGACAGGAAGTGCGGAAGGTACGACACCGACTGCACGAACCGCTTCAGGGAACGCCGGCGCACCTCGTTGAGCAGCAGCGCCAGCACGATCGGCACCGGGAAGCAGAACAGCAGGGTGAGCCCGCCGATCCACAGCGTGTTGCGGAACACCTGCCAGAAGGTGGGGTCGCTGAGGAACATCTCCACATAGCGCAGCCCCACCCAGTCCTCGCCGAAGATCGACCCTCCGGGCTCGAAGCGGCGGAAGGCGATCACGTTGCCGATCATCGGCAGATAGCGGAAGACCAGGAAGAACAGCAGCGGCAGGACCGCCAGTGAGTACAACTGCCAGTCACGGCGCAGCGCCCGCCGCCAGCCGGTGCGGGCGGGTGCCCGTCCACGGCGGCGGGGTGCGGCTCTGGCCGGAGGCGAGTCCTCGGTGCCCGGCGGGGCCGATGTGGTGGACGTGCTCATTGCTCGGGCCTCCCATGGGCAAGGGACGCGGAACCGAAACTTTCGAGCTCTTACCGGTAACTTCGCGGCAACCTAAGGGCAGCAGAAAGCGCTGTCAATGGGTGCTGCGGCAGTCAGGTGGGGCGTCCGTGTCGCGTTGGAATCGCGTCGAAGGTGGGTAGACCCCGGAGATCTACCGCCCGTTGTCCGTCGCAAGTTTCTGGATGCCCACCGACTCCTGCGAGGTGCCGCCGTGCCCGCGTTCGACCTGCCGCTGACGGAACTGCAGCGCCACCGCCCGGACTTGGCGGAGCCCGCCGACTTCGACGCGTTCTGGCTGAGCACGTTGAAGGAGGCCGGGCAGACCGATCCCCTGGTGTCGGTGCGGCCGGTGGAGACGGGGCTACGGCTGACCCGGACCTGGGACGTGACGTTCCGGGGTTTCGCGGGCGACCCGGTGCGGGCGTGGTTCAGCCGACCCGCCGGGGTCGACGAACCCCTGCCCGCCGTGGTCGAGTTCGCCGGGTACGGGCGCGGGCGCGGGCTTCCGCATGAGCGCCTGACGTGGGTGAACGCCGGGTACGCGCATCTGCTCATGGACAACCGCGGCCAGGGCGACCAGTACGGCTGCGGTGGCGACACCCCCGATCCGCACGCCGGGGCGCCGGGCGGGCCCGGGCCTGCCGTGCGCGGGCTGCTCACCCCCGAGGACTACCACTACCGACGCCTGATCACCGACGCCGTGCGGGCGGTCTCGGCGGTGCGGGCGCTGCCCGGCGTGGATGCCGGGCGGACCGTCGCGGCCGGCAACAGCCAGGGCGGCGGGGTGGCGTTGGCCGTCGCGGGACTCGTCCCCGATCTGGCGGCGCTGCTGGTCACCGCTCCCCTGCTGTGCGGCATCCGACGGGCCCTGGACCTCACGGACGCGGGGCCGTACGGGGAGATCGCCGCGTATCTGTCCGTCCACCGGGGCGCCGAGCGAGAGGCGTACCGCACGCTGTCGTACATGGAGGGCGTCTCCTTCGCCCGCCGGGCCTCGGCCGCCGCCCACTTCGGCGTGGGGTTGCGGGACACGGTCTGTCCGCCGAGTGGGGCGTACGGGGCCTTCAATGTCTACGGGGAGTCGGCGGGGGCGGACCCGGTGAAGGAGATCCACGCCTATCCGTTCAACGGGCACGAGGGTGGGGACGCGGTGCATGTACGGCGCCAACTGACCTGGGTGGCCGGGGTGCTCGGGGATGGTGCTTCGTAGGGCGCGGCTCGGGTCATAGCTGTGGGCGACCGGCCGGTGCCGTGTCCGCCGCAGCATGTGAACCACCATCGGGACCCCGGCCACGGGAACGCCGTGACCGGGGCCTCAGGATCAGTTGCCTCGGAGGGTGCCGACCGCCGCTAGTTCCGGTAGCGGAACACGATCCGGCCGCGCGTCAGGTCGTACGGCGGGAGTTCCACCAGCACCCGGTCCTCCAGCATGATTTTGATGTAGTTCTTGCGGATCTTCCCGCTGATGTGCGCGAGCACCCGATGGCCGTTCTCGAGTTCCACGGTGAACATGGCGCTGCGCAGGCACTCGACGACCTTGCCCTCGACTTCGATGACGTTCTTGTTCCTCGTCATCGCACCAGCTCCAGGTTGCTGCTCATCGGCCGGGCGCCGATGCCCTCGAACAGCGCCGAGGCCGCCCGGTTGGACTCGTCGACCTCGGTCCACGCCTCGGCGCATCCGGAGCGGTGCAGCGTCCCCAACGCGTGGGCCAGCAGCGCCCGCGCGATGCCGCGGCGCTGCTCTCCGGCCCGGACCGCGAGCAGCCCGATGCGGGGCCGGATCACCCTGACCACCCGGATCAGCCCCAGGTAGCGGTCCGCCGCCGCGGCCACCGCGTACATCGCCGGGTCGACGATGGTGTCGCCCTCGGGGCGGGCCATGACCTCAGCGGGCATCGACTGCCACCCGACACTCGCCTCGACTTCGTCACGGATCGCGCGGTCGACGGCCCGCAGCAGACGCTCGTCCGCCCGACCGGCCGGCACGATCGTCACGCCCGGAGGCGGCAGGACCGCTTCGAGCCCCGTGACGCGCGGGTCGGTCGGTACGGCGTACTCCCACTCGCGGCGCCGGACCGTGAACCCGGCCCGCCGCCAGCCGGCCGTCAGCTCGGCGTCGGCTTCGTCGACCACCGTGTACAGCGGCGCCGGCAGTTCCACCGACATCGCCTCGGCGAGCCGGTCGAAGGTGGCGTCATGCCAGGCGTCGATACTGACGAACAGGCGTCCGTCGGGCCGGTGTTGCGCATGCCCACGACCGACCACCAGATCGTCTTCCAGCGCATGCCATTGCCTGTCCGCGACGCGTGTGATCATCACCGCGTCCCCGCCCAGGCCGGCTGCGAAAGGCTTTGTGTCCATCGGCTTCTCCTCCCAGGAGTGCCTCGATCTCAGGCGCTCCTGGCGACACCGAATGTCAGCCGCCGGACCGTGACGGGTTGAGGGAGCACCCACGGGTAACTGTGTTCACGGGGCTCACCTCCCTACGACGACTTCACGGTCCACCACGAACGTAGCAACGGGGCGTCGCCTCGTTCCAATGATTTCCGCTGTCCTCGGCTGTGTGGCCCGTGTTTCCATGCGGGAGTGAACACCAAGAGCCCCGGGGTGACTGTCGAGAGTGTGCGCCCTCGGGTCCGGCCGAGGACCGATGGCGATGTCGAGGAGTGCGTACGGGTCCTCGCGGCGGTCCACGCGGGCGACGGCTATCCGGTCAACTGGCCCGATCAGCCCGGCGAGTGGCTGTCCGGCGGTCCGTTGCTGGGCTCCTGGGTCGCCGGACTCGAAGGCGGTCTGGTCGGGCATGTGAGTCTGTCGCGAGGCGGCGAAGACGATCTGGCGCCGGGGCTGTGGAGTGAGCGGAACGGGGCGACGCGGAGCATGACCGCCGTGGTCAGCAGGCTGTTCGTTGCCCCGCAGGCGAGGGGGCATGGGATCGGAGCGCTGCTGATCGGCCGGGCAGTGGAGGAGGCGCGGCATCGTGGCCTGCATCCGGTGCTCGACGTCGTCGCCTCCGACACCGCGGCGACGGCCCTGTACGAGCGGCTGGGCTGGGAGCTGATGGCCACGGTCGAGCAGCGGTGGAGTCCGGACCAGACGGTGGCCGTCCGCTGTTACGCGGCGCCCTTGTGACGTGGCCGGTCGTAGGGCGTTGGTAGCCTCGGCGGCATGGCTGCGGCAGGCGCGACGTGAGACATCCGAGCATCCAGCAGTTGCAGCTGTTTCTGCTCCTCGCCGAGGAGTTGCACTTCGGTCGGGCGGCGCGGCGGGCGTTCATGGCGCAGCCGACGTTCTCGCGGCACATCACCGTTCTGGAGGAGCGGTTGGGTGTCGCCGTGGTGGATCGGACGACGCGCAGGGTCGCTCTGAGCGCGGCGGGTGAGGCGCTCGTGGGGCGGGCCCGGGCCGTGGTGGAGGCGGCCGAGGAGCTGCGCCGCGAGGCGGAGAAGCAGGCCAACGCGGCCTCCGGCCGGATCGTGATCGGCTCGCTGGAGGCGATCACCGCGATGGACCCCGTCCCGGCCGTCCTGGAGGAACTGCGGGAGAACGTCCCGCAGGTGGAGGTCGACGTCGTACGCATGGGCTTCGACGCAGGACCGGCGATCCTGCGGGGCGAGGTCGACGCGGCGTTCCTGTTTCTGCCCGTGCCCGACGGCGTCCAGACGCTGGCCCTGTCCGGCGGGCCGCGCTGTGTGGCGATGGCCGACGGTCATCCGCTCGCCGCCCGGGACGCGCTGACCCTCGCGGACCTCGCCGACGAGCCCCGCATCGGCTGGTCGGAGCAGGTCCCGAAGGTGTTCCGGGACTTCTGGTCCGCCGACCCGCGACCGGACGGCACCCCCGTGCTGCGCACCGCGCACGCCATCGTCGACTACGAGAGCGCCCTGCCGCTGATCGCCATGGGGCAGGGCATCCAGTTGCCGCCGGACGCGACCCGCTGGCTCTACCCGCGCCGCGGAGTGTCGTACGTCGACGTCACCGACCTCCCACCCTGGACGGCCGCGCTGGGCTGGCTCCCGGGACGACGGGACGAGCCGCTCGTCGCCGCGCTGCGGCAGGCGGCACAGCGTGTTCTGCGCCGGGGCTAGGTGCGCTGTCCGGACAGGTTGGTGACGCGGCCGGCCGGGAGCATCCGGCCCCAGCCGCGCTCGACCGACTGGCGACATCGGTCAGGTTCGTCTCCTGCGCTGGTGAACAGTGCGGTCAGCATGGGCACTCCGTGAGCGAGCGCCTGGTGCGGCAGGGGTCCTGTGGCGACAAGTGAGGCGAGGCCGTGGCCGACGAGCCAGCTTTGTGTCGCCAGCTCCAGCGGGTCGACCTCGTCGCGGAAGCGACTGCTGGTCTTGGCCCGGTCGATGGCGCGAACGAGGCGGTGCAGTGTTTCGTCCGCGGCGCCGGTGTCTTCGAGGTCGAAGCCCGCGTCGAACATGACGCGGTAGAGATCGGGGTTCTCCATGGCATTGGCCAGGTAGGCGGCGCCCAGGGCGGCGAGGTCTCGTACCGGGTCCGCGGACATCTTGACGGCCGCGAGTCGGGCGGCCAGGCGTGTGAAGCCTTCCTGCCGCAACGCTTTCCACAGGCCGTCCATGCCGCCGAAGTAGGTGTAGACGGCCATCGTTGACACGCCGGTTCCGGCGACCAGGGTGCGGAGTGTGACCGGTTGCCTCGTCCGCAGCATCTGTGCGGCCCGGTCGAGCAGCAGAGAGCGGACCGCTGGATCCTTCGTCCTCGCCATGGCCCCACAATACATAGCATCGCTATACTTTCATGGGTGCTGATCCTGCTGCTCTCGACGCCACGAGGAAGAGGCCGTTCATGTCCGTGACGCTGGTCAATCCCGAGGGGTTGCCGAAGCCCGAGGTCTACCGGCAGTTGTCGGTCGCCACCGGATCGAAGCTGGTGTTCCTTGCGGGGCAGGTCGCCCGTGATGCCGACGGCCGCCCCGTGGGCGAGGGAGATTTCGCCGCCCAGGTCGAGCAGTGCTATCTCAACATCGCCACCGCGCTGGCCGGGATCGGTGGCTCCTTCGATGACGTGGCGAAGCTGACCGTCTACGTCGTCGACTGGAGTCCCGAGAAGATGCCGCTGCTGGGTGAGGGCGTGGGCCGGGCCGCAGCGAAGCTGGGCATCGATCCGGTCAAGCCGATCACCCTGCTGGGCGTTGCGGCGCTGGGGGAACCCGACCTTCTGGTCGAGGTCGAAGCCACCGCGGTCATCGAATAGCCGTATCACCGCGAGCAGGGGGACCGTGGGGCCGGAGCCGCTGCTGCCGTGAGCAGCAATCGGTGCGGCCGGTGACGGGAGCTGCCCGAACACCTCGGCCCCTGGACGACCGTCCACAAGCGCCACTTGCCGAGATCGGCCGACGGCGGCCACTCGCCATGACGAGCAGCGGCGATCAACGAGTGGCTGTGATCAGCACCTCCACAGGGAGTCCTACGCGACCCTGACCACGTACTTGCCCTGGACGCCGCCCGCCTCCAGCGCCCGATGGGCCGCCGCGGTCTCCTCCAGAGGGAAGACCGTGTCCACCGCGGGGCTCAGCTTGCCCTCGACCACATGGCGGGCGAGGTCGTCGAAGTGCGCCCGCTTGGGGTCGCCGCTGAAGAAGCGCACCCGGCCGTGTCCGTGCACCGTGCTGGCGGCGAGGTAGCCGAGCGACGCGGCGGGCCGTTTCAGGTCGAAGGCGATGGTGACCATGCGTCCGCCGGGATTCAGCAGGCCGCGGTAGGCCCGTAGTTCGGTCCCCGCGGTGTCCAGCACCACGTCGAAGCGGTCCAGTTCCCCAGGCCGCGCGATCCGGTGGTCGACGGCCTGGTGCGCGCCGAGCCCGCGGACGAAGTCGAGGTTGGCCGCACGGGCGAGGGCCGTGACCTCGGCGCCGTACGCCCGTCCGAGCTGGACGGCGGCATTGCCGACGCCGCCCGCCGCGCCCCGGACGAGGAGTCGTTCCCCGGGGCGCAGCCCGGCTTTGTCCCGCAGGGCGGTGACGGCCGTGGTGGCCACCGGCAGCGCGGCCGCGTCCACCAGATCCAGTCCGTCGGGGACCCGGCCGATCCGCTCGGCAGGCACGGTCACGTACTCGGCGGCGCTGCCGAACCCGGAGGTGCGGCCCAGGACCCCCCATACGCGGTCGCCATCCGCAAGCCGTGTGACTCCGGCACCCGATGCGGCGACCTCGCCGGTGAAGTCCAAGCCGACACGCTGGGGGAATTTCCGGCCGGTCACGAGGCGGACGCGGCCGGCACGGGCTGCCAGTTCCCCGCCGTTGACACTGAAGGCGTGCACCTTCACCAGCACCTCGCCGGCGGCCGGCTCGGGGCGTGGCACGCGGCCCAGGTACAGCACATCGGGGCCGCCGTAGCGGTCGTAGAGCACTGCCTTCATCATGCGGTCGTTCATCGTTCTGCCTTTGCCGCCGGTGGTCGTGGAGGGAACTGACACCGACGGTAGGCTCCTAATCGGACGCGATCGTCCGTTTGGACCTAAGCGAGAGGCAGTGATGGTGGAATCCTCTCGGATCGCAGCCGAGGACGGGCTGCGGGCCGACGCCCGGCGCAACCGGGAGCGCGTCCTCGCCGCCGCCCGTGCGGTCTTCGCGGAACACGGCATCGACGCCCCGATGGCGACCGTGGCGCGTCGGGCCGGAGTCGGCGTGGCGACGCTGTACCGGCATTTCCCGACCCGCGACGCCCTGGTGCGGGGCGCGTTCGCGCAGCAGATGGACACCTGCGTGCGGGCGCTCACCGAGGCTCTGGCCGCTCCTGACCCGTGGCAGGGATTCCAGCAGCTGATCGAGACGGTCTGCGCACTGCAACGGGAGGAACGCGGGTTCCCTGCCGCGTTCGTCGCGGCCTTCCCGGACAGCACGTCGGAGCACGCGCGGTCCCGGCGACGAGCCGAGCGGGACTTCACCACCCTGGTACGCAGGGCTCAGGCGTCGGGCGCTCTGCGGGCCGATTTTCACCCTTCCGACCTCGCCGTGGTCCTGTTGGCACACTGCGGTCTGGTGACCGCCCTGCCGGGCGACGGTGCGGCCTCCCGGCGCCTGGTGGCCTACCTGCTCCAGTCGTTCCGCGCCGACACGGCCGACGAGCCACTGCCTCCACCGACCGCGCTGACACTGCGCAGTCTCCCGATCGCGGCTGTCAGCCCCCAGCGGCAGCGGACCCCCAGAGCCTGACCGACACGGCACGTGCGGCAACCGTTTACAACCGCGCCCCTCGGCGCTAACTTCCGCAACAAGCGGGGTGGGAGCGCTCCCATTACGGTGGACCGGAACCCGCCCTGAAGTCGCCCCCACCCCGCGCATCCCCACACACGCATCCGCGAACCCGTATCCCAAGGAACGGATGATGCTGTCATGATCCTGACAAAAGAGCCCGGCAGGCTCCCGATGCGCCGATTAACGCTCCCCACCCGGGCCAAGTCCCTCTTCCTCGTCATGCTCTCCCTGCTCGTCACGGTCCCGGCCCTCGGTCTGGTCATGACGTCCGGTGGTGAGGCGGAGGCCCACGGCACGCCCATGAAGCCCGGCAGCCGTACCTTCCTGTGCTGGCAGGACGGTCTGACCGACACCGGCGAGATCAAGCCGGTCAACCCGGCCTGCCGGTCCGCCCAGCAGACCAGCGGCACCACGCCGTTCTACAACTGGTTCTCGGTGCTCCGCTCCGACGGCGCCGGCCGCACCCGGGGCTTCGTGCCGGACGGCGAGCTGTGCAGCGGCGGCAACACCAACTTCACCGGGTTCAACACCCCCAGCAAGGACTGGCCGCTCACCCATCTCACCTCGGGCGCGACGGTCGACTTCTCGTACAACGCCTGGGCGGCGCACCCGGGTTGGTTCTACGTCTACATCACCAAGGACGGCTTCGACCCGGCCAAGACGCTCACCTGGAACGACATGGAGGAACGGCCGTTCCTGAGCGTCGACCACCCGCCGCTGAACGGCTCCCCGGGCACGGTCGAGGCCAACTACTCCTGGACCGGCAAGCTCCCCGCCAACAAGTCGGGCCGCCACATCGTCTACATGGTCTGGCAGCGCTCCGACAGTCAGGAGACCTTCTACTCCTGCTCCGACATCGTCTTCGACGGCGGCAACGGCGAGGTGACCGGCATCAAGGAGCCGGGCAACCCCTCCGAGCCGGTGCCCGGCACCTGCACGGCCACCCGCAAGACGACCGGCAGCTGGAACGGCGGCTACCAGTCCGAGGTGACCGTCACCAACACCGGCACCGTCCCGATGCTCGGCTGGATGGTCGACTGGAACCTCCCGGCGGGCCACAAGATCGAGAGTTTGTGGAGCGGCAACGCGACCTACAACGGCCAGTCGGTGATGGTCCACAACGCCGGCTGGAACGGCTCCCTGGCTCCGGGCAAGAGCACGACCTTCGGCTATACCGCCACCGCTCCGGGCGGTGACAGTACGACGAGCCTGCCCTGCCGGGTGGGCTGAACCGGCGCTTCGCAAGACGGGCCCGGTGACCGGTGGAACCTCGGTCGCCGGGCTCGTTGCTGCCGGGTGACCGCACCCGCCCGGGTCAGAGGCCGTCCGCCGTGGCCAGGACACGGTGCAGGGCGGCCTCGGCCGGTGGGCCCCACGTCGCCTTGCCGCCGAGGCGGCCATGGACCCCGGCGTCCCCGATGATCATGCAGACGAGGGCCCGCGCGACGGCCCAGCCCCGGGCGCGGCGCCAGGTCGCGGGGTCGGCGGCCGGGCGGTAGAGATCGAAGAAGCGGTCGGCGGCGCCGTCCGGCAGCAGGTTCCAGGCGGCGGCGAGATCGCAGGCGGGGTCACCGGCGCAGAGATCGCCGAAGTCGATCACACCGCAGAAGGTGCCGTCGGCGGTGAGCACGTTGGCCGCGTGCAGGTCGGCGTGGATCCACACCGCCGGGCCCGTCCAGTCGGGCGCCGCGACGGCGTCGTCCAGGATCGCGCGGACCGCCTCCGGGTTCGCGACCAGGCCCAGCTCCGTGGCCGTGGCGAGTTGGTGGGCGAACCCCTCGGCGTGCTCGGACAACGGCCCGCCTCGGCTCCGGCCCACGGGTGCGCCCTCGGGGGCGGGGCGGTGCAGCGCCGTCAGGAAGGCGGCCAGGGCCTCGGCCGACTCCGCGGCACGGGTGGCGGGGGCGCGGTCGGCGGGGGCGCCCTGCACCCAGGTGGTGACGATCCAGGTGTGCGGAAAACGGTCGGAGGGCTCACCGAGGCGCTGCGGGACCGGAATCTCCAGGGGCAGACTCGGGGCGAGTTCGGGGAGCCAGGTGTGCTCCTTGCGCAGCAGCGCGTCCACGGGCCCCGTCGCCCAGGGCAGCCGCACGGCCAGGTCGTCACCGAGACGCCAGAGCTGGTTGTCCCAGCCGCGCGCACCGAGCCGCAGGGGGCGATCGGCCAGGTCGGGGTGCTGGTCGCGCAGCAACTCCCGGATCAGTTCCGGCGTGATCTCGATCTCGGTGTGGGTCATGCGGCGCAACGCTAGCCGGGCGGGAGCACGAAGGGGTACGAGTGGCCGGAAAACGCCGCGCGCCCGGACCGGCCATGCCGTATGCCCCATATGTCGCTGATATCCAGGTGTGCGATTCTGTTGTGTGGGTGCCCTGCCGCTCATGCGCGGCGTGGATCCGCCGTGTCGTCGTCGCCTGAGTTCCGGGGACTCCGAGTTCCGGGGACTCCCACCTGCCGGTGGCCGGCGGCACGGACGGGAGGTGGATGCGGAGATGCCCCATTACGGCGATGCCCGGGCCGCGGTCCCCGGTCTTCGGGCGCCGGGGAACGGGGGCACCGGTCCGCCTCGCCCCGCGCCGGAGCCGGCCGCGCGGGAGCGGGTCCTGGCGTTCGCCGGGGTGGCACTGGCGGCGGTGTACGTACGGAGCGAGGACGGCACGGAACTCCGCTCCGTGGAGTCGGCCGGCGCCGAGCCGGAGCGGTACGGGTTGCAGGGCTGTGTGCCGGTCGCGGAGGCGTCAGCCACCCCGGGACCTTCCGGGTCGCCCCCGCCCTCCCCCGGAGTCCCGCCCGCAGCCGAGGACGGAACCGGAAACGGAAACGGAAACGGAACGGGAAGCCTAACCGCGACCGGAAGCGGAGCCGAGGACGGCGGGCCGACCATCGCCAAGGCCTTCCGGAGCGGGCGGGCGTTGTGGCTCGGGAGCGCGGTGTCCGCCGGTCCGGAGGAAGGCGGAGCCTCCGCCGCCCCGCTCGGGGCGTTGCCGCTGGGCGCCGCCGGTGGGTGGCTGGGGTGTCTGCTGCTGGTGGGAGAGGCCGGGGAGGGCTTCGGGCCCGAGCAGCGGGAGTTCCTGGAGCGGTACGCCGAGGCGGTCGCCGGGCGGCTCCGGGGCGAGGCCGACCGGTGCGCCCCCTCCCCCGTGCTGGATCCGGCGCTGCGCGCCATGGGCGTCGGTTCCTTCGCCCTGGCTCCGGGCACCGGCCTGGTCGAGACGGACGAGGCCCTGCTCGAACTCGTCGGCATCCCCGAGAACGGCTTCGACGGCAAGACCGACACCCTGCTCTCGGCCTGCGTCCCGGAGGACGTCCCCGCCCTGATGTCGGTGATCGAACCGTCCGCGCAGACCCCGGGCCGCCGGGAACTGGAGTTCCGGATCCGCCGGCCCACCGGTGAACTGTGCTGGCTGCGCCTGAACTGCCGGGTGCGGAAGGGCCCTGACGGCGCTCCGGAGCGCGTGCTCGGCGTGGTGACCGCCGCCCCCGTGCTGCGCCGGTCCGCCAGCGACGTCGCCCGGATCCAGTGGCTGACGGCCGCGCTCGACGACGCCGTGACGGTCCGGGACGTCGGCCGTGTGGTCGTCGCCGCGCTGCGCGAGCCGCTGGACGCGGACCGGGTGGCGCTCGCCGAGCTGCTGGAGGACCGGCTGGCGGTCACCGTCCTCGATCCGCCGAGTGCCGGCGCCTGGCCGGACCTGTGGCGTGCCGAGTGGCGCTCGGAGTGGCCCGACGCGCCGGTCTCCGCCCTGCCCACGCTCCAGGCGGCGCTGCGGGACGGCCGTATGAGCCTGTGGCCGGCCGGGGCCGCGCTGGAACCCGGGCTGGAGGGGATCGGCCCCGGCGGGCTGGCGGTCCTGCCGCTGCCGGCCAAGAGCAGGGTGACCGGGGTGTGCCTGGTCGGCTGGGACGCGCCGCACGAGTTCGCCCCCGAGGAGCGGGCCCTGCTGACGGCGACCGCGGGGCTGGTGGGGCAGGCCCTGAAACGCGCGCACGCCTATGACGCCGAGCAGGAGCTGGCGACGATGCTGCAGCGCAGCCTGCTGCCGCGCCGGCTGCCCCGGCTGCCCGGGGGCACCGCCGTGGCCCGCTATCTGCCCGCCCGGCGCGGGCTCCAGGTGGGCGGCGACTGGTACGACGTGATCGCGCTGTCGGAGGGGAAGGTCGCCCTGGTCATCGGTGATGTGCAGGGGCACAGCGCCGGGGCCGCGACGATCATGGGCCAGATGCGGACCGCGGTCCGGGCCTACGCCGTGGAGGGCCATCCTCCGGACGTGGTCGTCGGGCACGCCAACCGGCTGCTCGTCGGCATGGAGACCGACCTCTTCGCCACCTGCTGCTATGTCGAACTGGACATGGAGGAGGGCAACGCGCTGTTCGTGCGGGCCGGGCATCTGTCCCCGCTGGTGCGTCTGCCCGACGGCGGCACCGAGGAGATCGCGGTGGAGGGCGGACTGCCGCTGGGCGTCCTCGCGGACGCGGAGTTCCCGCTGACGGCGCTGGCCCTGGCCCCGGGCTCGGTGCTCGCGCTGGTGACGGACGGTCTGGTCGAGTCGACCGATCTGCAGGTGGACGAGGGCATGCGGCTCGTGCGCGAGGCCCTCGCCGCGGCCGACCCCTCCGACCCGGGGCGGATGGCCGACGAGCTGCTGGGCGACGCCGGCCGCCGGGAGGACGACGTGGCGGTGCTGCTGCTGCGCTACGACGGGATGCGGGTGCGCCCGGTGCGGGCGGGCTGGGTGGTGTGGCGGCTGCCGGACGCGGTCATGCACGCCCGCCGGTTCAGCGCGCGCACGCTGCGCTCGTGGGACATCGTGGCCGAGGCCGACACCGTGCTGCTGGTGGTGTCGGAACTGGTCACCAACGCGCTGGTGCACACGCAGGGCGCGGTCCGGGTGGATCTGACGCTGGCCGCGGACCGGCTGCGGGTGACGGTGAGCGACTCCTCGCCGCGCGCGCCCGCCAAGCCGGTGGTGGTGGACTGGGAGTCGACGGGCGGCCGCGGGCTCTTCCTGGTCGAGGCGATGTCGACGGGCTGGGGTTCGGTGCCGGTCGGCGGCGGCAAGCAGGTGTGGAGCGAGATCGTCGTGTCCCGGCCGGGGCCGGAGGACGAGGAACCGGAACCCGAGCGGGGACCGGAACCGCCGCGGGCCGAGCCGGAGCGGGTGCCGGAGCCGGGCCGGACCTGGGACCGCGGCTGGAGCCTGGTCCGCGACCGGAGCTGGGGCATGGGCCGGGGCCGCGACCGGAACAAGGGCCGCGACCGGACTCCCGACCCACCCCTGGGCCGCCGGTTCCTCGGCCGGAACAGGGACCGGGACCGGACTCCGGACTCCCCCTCGGGCGACCGAGACCGTGGCCGAAGCAGGGACCGGGACTGGAACCCCGCCCCCGGCCGAACCGCCGGCCGGAGCCGATCGCGGCCCGACGAAGGAGGACCGCCGTGAGAGGGCGCAGCTGGCGTGTGTTCGTCGCTCTGATGGCCGGTGTCCTGGCCACCTCCCTGGTCGGCTGTACCGAGAGCGGAGAGGAGGGCGACGACAGCCTGACCCTCGGTCTGCTGCTGCCGAGCCGTGCGGTGCCCCGATGGGAGCAGTCCGACAAGCCCCTGATCGAGAAGCGGGTGAAGGAGCTGTGCCCCGAGTGCTCGGTGGTGTACGCCAACGCAGAGAACGACGCGGCGAGCCAGCGGCAGCAGATGAACTCCATGATCACCAGGGGTGTCTCGGCCCTGATCCTGGACGTCGTGGATCCCAAGGCCCTGCGTTCCTCGGTCCGGGCGGCGGACCGCGAGGGCATCCCCGTGGTCGCCTACGACCGGCTCGCCGAGGGCCCGATCTCGGGTTTCGTCAGTTTCAACGGCGGCCAGGTCGGCCGGCTCCAGGGCCAGGACCTGCTCAAGGGCATGGGGGCCAGGGCCGACGGCGGCGGCGTCGTCATGATGAACGGCGACCCCTCCAGCCCCAACGCCGCCTGGTACGAGGGCGGGTCCCGGTCCGTTCTCAAGGACAAGGTGCGGATCCTCAAGTCGTACAACACCCTGGGGTGGCGCACGGAGAACGCGAACGACCACATGTCCGCCGCGATCAGCGACCTCGGCCCGAACCAGATCGACGGCGTGCTGGCGGCCAACGACTCCATCGCCGCCGGTGTCATCGCGGCGCTCAAGAGCGCCCGTATCTCGCCGCTGCCCCCGGTCACCGGCCAGGACGCCGATCTCGACGCGGTGCGGCGCATCGTCGAGGGCGAGCAGTACATGACCGTCTACAAGCCCTTCCGGCTGGAGACCGAGGCGGCCGCCGCGATGGCCGTCGCCCTGGCGCGCGACAACGACCTCGACGCCCTCGTCACACGGAGCGTGGACAGCCCGACCACGAAGAACATCCCGGCGGTGCTGCTCACTCCGATCGCCGTGACGGCCGAGACGATCGGGCGGACGCTCGTCCGGGACGGCGTCTACACGATCGACCAGATCTGCACCCCGAAGCTCCGGCCGGCCTGTGACCGGATCGGGCTCACCCGGTGAGGGACGTGATTCCCCGTGGCCCATCCCCCTGTTCTGGCGTTGCGCGGCATCTCCAAGCGGTTCGGCGGCGTGCAGGCGCTCGTGGACGTCGACCTTCAGGTCCGGGCCGGTGAGGTCGTGGCCCTGGCGGGCGACAACGGCGCCGGCAAGTCCACGCTGATCAAGGTGATCTCCGGGGTCAGCCCCGCCGACCGGGGCATCGTCGAGTGGGAGGGGCGGCTCGTGCAGATCAAACGCCCGCACGACGCCCACGCCCTGGGCATCGCGACCGTCTACCAGGACCTCGCCATGTGCGACAACCTGGACGTCGTAGGCAATCTCTTCCTCGGCCGGGAGATCGACCGGGTCGGTGTCCTCGACGAGGTGGAGATGGAGCGCCGCTCCCGTGACCTGATGCGCGCCCTGTCGATCCGGATCCCCGATGTGCGGGTGCCGGTCGCGGCGCTGTCCGCCGGTCAGCGCCAGGCCGTCGCGATCTCCCGCTCGCTCATGGGCGCGCCCAAGGTGCTGCTGCTGGACGAGCCCACCGCCGCCCTGGGCGTGGAGCAGACCAGCCATCTGCTCGACCTCATCGAGGAGGTGCGCGACCGCGGGATGGCGATCATCCTGATCAGTCACAACATGGGCGACATCAAGGCCGTCGCGGACCGGGTGGCCGTGCTGCGGCTGGGGCGCAACAACGGTCTGTTCGACGTGAGCACGGTGACGCAGGAGCAGATCATCTCCTCGGTCACCGGGGCGGCGGACAACGCGGTGGCGCATCGCTCGAAGGGCGACGAGGAGGCCTGGCCGTGAGCCGGGGCGGGCCGCACCGGGACGGCGGACCGGGCAGCGCCGGTCCCCTGGCGCCCGACCGCGGGCCGCGCACCCGGGGCTGGTCCGGCAATCTGCGCGAGTACGCCCTGGAGGTGCGCGGCAGTGTGCGCGACAGCGAGCGCGGGCCGCTGCTGGTCATCGCCGGGCTGATCGTGATCTGGTGCGTCTTCCAGGGTCTGGACGACAAGTTCCTCTCGCCGCGCAACCTGTCCAACCTCGGCGTGGGCATCGTGGGGACCGGTCTGGTCGCCGTCGGCATCGTGTTCGTGCTGCTGATCCGGGAGATCGATCTGTCGGTCGGCTCGGTCAGCGGCCTGGCGGGCGCCTCGTTCGCCGTGCTGAACGTGAACCACGGGATGCCGGAGTGGCTCGCGGTGATCGTGGCGGTCGCGGTGGGCATGGCCGTGGGCGCCTTCCACGGGTTCTTCTTCGCCTCGCTCGGCGTGCCCGCGTTCGTCGTGACGCTGGCGGGCCTGCTGATCTGGAACGGCCTGACGCTCTACCTGCTGGGCGCGAGCGGCACGATCAACATCGACGAGGAGGGGCTGGTCGCCTCCCTGACCAGCCGCCACTTCGAGGACGACGCGGCGGCCTACACGGTGGCGGCGCTCGGCACGGCCGGGTACTTCCTGGCCGCCCGGCGCAAGCGCGCCCGGCATCTGGCCGCCGGGATGCCGCACCAGCCGACGGGTGATGTCTGGCTGCGCACCGGTCTGCTCGCGGCGGTCGCCTTCGCCGCCGCCTACACCCTCAACCGGTTCCAGGGGCTGCCGCTCGCGCTGCTGATCTTCCTGGTGGTGCTGGTCGTCTCGGACTACGTGCTGCGCCGCACCCGCTACGGGCGGCGGGTGTACGCGCTCGGCGGCGGGGTCGAGGCGGCGCGGCGGGCCGGTATCGGGGTGGAGCGGGTGCGGGTCGCGATGTTCATGGTGTCGGGAACGCTGGCCGCGTTCGGCGGGCTGTTCGTGGCCTCGGAGCTGACCTCGGCGAGCCCCACGACGGCCCGGGCCGCCGGTTCCGGGATGCTGCTGATCAACGCGATCGCGGCGGCCGTCATCGGCGGTACGAGTCTGTTCGGCGGGCGCGGCTCGCCCTGGTCGGTGCTGCTCGGGGTGCTGGTCATCCAGTCGATCGCCTCGGGGATGGGGCTGCTGGGGGTCGAGGACGCCGTGCAGTTCATGATCACCGGTGGGGTGCTGCTGGCCGCGGTGGCGGCCGACGCGCTCTCCAGACGCGGGGAGCCACGCCGGGACCGTCCGTGAATCATTCTTTCTTTTCCCTACGCCTAAGAAAGAGAAAGGTGGGTAAGGGCCGAAATGTCATGAAACGCAGCCGCCTCGCCCGGATGGCCCTGGCAGCCACGGCCGTCCTCGGCCTGGTCCTCGCCGGATGCGGTGACACCGACCCGCCCGGCGGCGAGCAGGCCGACCTCAAGGTGCTCGCGATGGACGTGCCCCAGGTGCAGACGCTCAAGAAGCTCACCAAGGAGCACTTCACCGCGGAGACGGGCATCACGGTCGACTACACCCTGCTGCCGGAGAACGAGGCGCGGGAGCGGATGAACCGCGAGTTCGCGACCCAGGGCGGTACCTACGACGTGGCGAGCGTCAGCGCGTACGAGGTGCCGATCTACTCGGACAACGGCTGGCTCGCCCCGCTGGACTCCTATGTGCGGGCGGACGAGGACTTCGACCAGGACGATGTCTTCCCCAACCTGGTGGCGTCGCTGACGGGGAAGGACGGCAAGATCTACGCCGAGCCCTTCTACGGCGAGGGCTCCTTCCTGATGTACCGCAAGGACCTCTTCCGCAAGGAAGGGCTGGTCATGCCGCCGAACCCGACCTGGAAGCAGGTCGCCGACCTCGCCGCCGAGGTCGACGGCGTGGACGGCACCAGCGGCATCTGTCTGCGCGGGCTGCCCGGCTGGGGCCAGAACCTCGCCCCGATCAACACGGTCGTCAACACCTTCGGCGGGTCCTGGTACGACATGGACTGGAACGCGCGCCTGAACTCCCCCGAGTTCAAGAAGGCCGTCGAGTTCTACGTCGATCTGCTCCGCTCGCACGGCCAGCCCGGCGCCGACCGGATGGGCGTGCTGGAGATCCTGGACAGCTTCGTCGAGGGCAAGTGCGCCATGATGTACGACGCCACGTCGCTGGCCTCGTCGGTGGAGGCCGACGGTTCCTCGGTCAAGGGCAAGGTGGGTTATGTCCCGGCCCCGCACGACAGGACCGACAAGGCCGGCTGGCTGTGGACCTGGGCGTGGGGCATACAGAAGGCCTCCGACGACAAGGACGCCGCGTGGGAGTTCATCTCCTGGGCCTCGTCCAAGGAGTACCAGGAGCAGGTCGGCCAGGAGATGGGCTGGACCGCGGCGCCCGCCGGCAACCGCAAGTCGCTCTACGCCAATCCCGAGTACCAGCAGGCGGCCGGCGCCTGGTACCGGCAGGAATACACGGCGGCGACGGACTCCGCCGACCCGAAGAGCCCCGGCGTGGGCCCCCGCCCCTACACCGGCATCGGCTTCCTGGGCATCCCGGAGTTCGCCGTGCTCGGCACGGCGGTCTCCCAGCAGATCGCCGCCGCCATCGCCGGTCAGCAGTCGGTGGACACGGCCCTGGACAAGGCCCAGGACCTCGCCCAGGCCGCGGCGGCGAAGTACCGGGGCGAGTGAGCCGACAGTCAGCGCCGCTCGGAGAGCTCCGGCACCTCGACCGGCAACGACGGCTCCCCCTCCGGCTCCGGGACCGGAGGCCCCTCATGATGAACGGGGTGTCCCCCGGCGCCCTCCACACCACTGCCAGCGCCGCTCGGAAGCTCCGGCACCTCGGCACGCAACGGCGGTTCGCCCTCCGCCTCTGGGGCGGGAGGCAGCTCCCCCTCCGCCTCCGGGACCAGAGGCAGCTCCCCCTCCGGCTCTGGGGCCGGGGGAAGTTCCACGGTGAACTCGGTGTGTCCGGGCGTGCTGCGTGCCGTGGCGCGGCCGCCGTGGGCCGTTGTGATCGCCTGGACGACGGCCAGGCCGAGGCCGGAGCCGGCGTCGCCGGGGGCGCGGCGGGAGCGTGAGGGGTCGGCGCGGGTGAAGCGGTCGAAGACCGAGGCGAGGAGGTGCGGGGGGATGCCGGGGCCGTCGTCCCGGACGCGGACGACGCGGCGCTCGGCGGTGGCCTCCACCGCGGCCACGACCGTGGTGCCGGGCGGGGTGTGGGCGCGGGCGTTGGCGAGCAGGTTCGCCACGGCCTTGCCCAGCCCCGTCTCGTCGCCGATGACCAGCGCCGACGCGTCGAGCCGCAGCGCCAGCCGCCAGGTGCGGTCCGGGTCGGCCGCCCGTGCCTCCTGGACGGCCTCGGCGACCAAGGCAACCAGGTCCACCTCGGCGGACCGCGGGGGCCGGCCCTCGTCCAGCCGGGCCAGCAGCAGGAGGTCCTCGACCAGGCCCGTCATCCGCGCCGACTCTGCGGAGACCCGGCGCCAGGCGAGCGTCGGCTCGACCGGGCCGGCGCCGCGGTTCATGAGCTCGGCGTATCCGGCGATCGAGGCGAGCGGGGTACGGAGTTCATGGCCGGCGTCGGCGAGGAAGCGGCGCATGCGTTCCTCGCTGCGGCGGCGTGCCGCACGGTCGCTCTCCACCTGGTCGATCATGCGGTTGAGCGCGGCGCCGACCTGCCCGGCCTCGCTGCCGGGGTCGGTGTCCGCCTCGGGCACCCGGGGCAGGCCGGTGGGCCGTTCGTGGCCGAGCGGCGCCCGGGCGAGATCGGCGGCGGTGGCGGCGACCCGGCCGAGGGGGCGCAGCTGACGCCGTACGACCACGGCACAGACGCCGCCCGCGACGGCGAGTCCGGCGGCTCCGACGACCGCCTCGACCAGGACCAGACGGTTCAGCACGTCCCGTACGTCGCCCATGGGGAGCCCGGCGAGGATCCGCACCCCGCTCGTCTCCAGCCCGGTGACCCGGTAGGTGCCGAGGCCGGGGACGGTCCGGGTGTGGGGTGTGCCGTCGGGGGCGATGCCGCGCAGGGCGGCGCGCTGGCCGGCGCTGAGGGCCCGGGGCGTGCGGTCCGGTCCGGTGACCGCAGCGGCGGTGACCGTGCCGTGTGCGTCGAGCCGGGCCGCGAGAGTTCCGTCGGGGTGGCCGTTCCCGTCGAGGAACGTCAGGTCGCGGTCGTCGCCGGGACGGAGCGAGGCCCCGGCCAGGCCGTGTTCGGCGGCCTCCGTGACCCGGCCGTCGAGATGGTCCAGCAGCAGGGCCCGTTGGGCGAGGACGGCGGCGAGCGCCGTCACGGCGCAGACGGCGACGAGGGCGGCGCCGATGCGGAGGAGGAGCCGGGTGCGCAGGGACCCGGGGGTGCCAGACATGTCCCGATCGTGTCCCGGTCCGCTGAGGGAACCCTGTGTTCCGGCTGAGCACGGGCGATGTCCCTGCGGGAACGGCGCGGGCCGCGCCCCCGGTCACCCGGGAACGCGGCCCTCGAACTGCCTCGAACTGCCCTACCGGTCCGCTTACTTGCGGATCAGGCTGCGCAGCACGTACTGCATGATGCCGCCGTTGCGGTAGTAGTCCGCCTCGCCGGGGGTGTCGATGCGGACGACCGCGTCGAACTCGACGCCGGTGTCGGTGGTGACCTTCACCGTGCGCGGGGTGGTGCCGTTGTTGAGCTCCTCGACACCGGTGAAGGAGAAGGTCTCCTCGCCGGTCAGGCCGAGGGACTCGGCGGAGGCACCCTCGGGGAACTGGAGCGGCAGGACGCCCATGCCGATGAGGTTCGAGCGGTGGATGCGCTCGTACGACTCGGTGATGACGGCCTTGACGCCGAGGAGCGCGGTGCCCTTGGCGGCCCAGTCGCGGGACGAGCCGGAGCCGTACTCCTTGCCGCCCAGGATGACCAGCGGGATGCCCTGGTCGATGTAGTTGCGCGAGGCGTCGTAGATGAACGACACCGGGCCGTCGGCCTGGGTGAAGTCGCGGGTGTAGCCGCCCTCGGTGCCCGGCGCGAGCTGGTTGCGCAGGCGGATGTTGGCGAACGTGCCGCGGATCATGACCTCGTGGTTGCCTCGGCGGGAGCCGTAGGAGTTGAAGTCACGACGCTCCACACCGTGCTCGGTGAGGTACTTGCCGGCCGGGGTGTCGGCCTTGATGGCACCGGCGGGCGAGATGTGGTCCGTCGTCACCGAGTCGCCCAGCTTGGCGAGCACACGGGCGCCGGAGATGTCGGAGACCGGGGTGGTCTCCATCGTCATGCCCTCGAAGTACGGGGGCTTGCGGACGTAGGTCGACTCGGCGTCCCACTCGAAGGTGTTGCCGGTCGGGATCGGCAGCGCCTGCCACTGGGCGTCGCCCGCGAAGACGTCCGAGTAGGACTTGGAGAACATGTCCTCGCCGATGGCGTTGGCGACGACGTCGTTCACCTCGGCCTCGGAGGGCCAGATGTCCGCGAGGAAGACCGGCTTGCCGTCCTGGTCGGTGCCCAGGGCGTCACGCGTGATGTCGACCTTCATGGAGCCGGCGATCGCGTAGGCCACGACCAGCGGCGGGGACGCCAGGTAGTTCATCTTGACGTCGGGGTTGATACGGCCCTCGAAGTTCCGGTTGCCGGAGAGGACCGAGGTGACCGCGAGGTCGTGGTCGTTGACGGCCTTGGAGACCTCGTCCGGCAGCGGGCCGGAGTTGCCGATGCAGGTGGTGCAGCCGTAGCCGACGAGGTTGAAGCCGACCTTGTCGAGGTACGGGGTGAGGCCCGACTTCTCGAAGTAGTCGGTGACGACCTTGGAGCCCGGGGCGAGGGTGGTCTTGACCCACGGCTTGCGGGTCAGGCCCTTCTCCACCGCCTTCTTGGCCACCAGGGCGGCGGCGACCATGACGTACGGGTTGGAGGTGTTGGTGCAGGAGGTGATGGCCGCGACCGTCACCGCACCGTGGTCGATCTCGTACGACGTGCCGTCGGGGGCGGTCACGGTGACCGGGTTGGACGGGGCGCCGTTCGGGGCGACGGCCGGGGCGTCGGAGGCCGGGAAGGACTCCTTGCCGGACTCGTCGACGGTGTCGACGTAGTTGAGGACGTCCTGCTTGAACTGCTCGGCGGCGTTCGCGAGGACGATACGGTCCTGCGGGCGCTTCGGGCCGGCGATGGAGGGGACGACCGTCGACAGGTCGAGCTCGAGCTTCTCGGAGAAGTCGGGCTCGGCGGCCGGGTCGAGCCAGAGGCCCTGCTCCTTGGCGTACGCCTCGACGAGCGCGACCTGCTGCTCGGAGCGGCCGGTGAGCTTGAGGTAGTTCAGGGTCTCGCCGTCGATCGGGAAGATCGCGGCGGTGGAGCCGAACTCCGGCGACATGTTGCCGATGGTGGCGCGGTTGGCGAGCGAGGTGGCGGCGACGCCCTCGCCGTAGAACTCGACGAACTTGCCGACGACGCCGTGCTTGCGCAGCATCTCGGTGATCGTGAGGACCAGGTCGGTGGCGGTCGTGCCGGCCTTGAGCTCACCGGTCAGCTTGAAGCCGACGACGCGCGGGATGAGCATGGAGACCGGCTGGCCGAGCATCGCGGCCTCGGCCTCGATGCCGCCGACGCCCCAGCCGAGGACGCCCAGGCCGTTGACCATGGTGGTGTGCGAGTCGGTACCGACGAGGGTGTCGGGGTAGGCCTGGCCGTTACGGACCATGACCGTGCGCGCCAGGTGCTCGATGTTCACCTGGTGGACGATGCCGGTGCCGGGCGGGACGACCTTGAAGTCGTCGAACGCGGTCTGGCCCCAGCGCAGGAACTGGTAGCGCTCGCGGTTGCGGCCGTACTCCAGCTCGACGTTCTGCGCGAAGGCGTCGTTGGTGCCGAACTTGTCGGCGATGACGGAGTGGTCGATGACCAGCTCGGCCGGGGAGAGCGGGTTGACCTTCGCGGGGTCGCCGCCGAGCTCCTTGACGGCCTCACGCATGGTGGCGAGGTCGACGACACAGGGCACGCCGGTGAAGTCCTGCATGATCACGCGGGCCGGCGTGAACTGGATCTCCTGGGAGGGCTGGGCCTGCGAGTCCCAGCCGCCAAGGGCGCGGATGTGGTCGGCGGTGATGTTCGCGCCGTCCTCGGTGCGGAGGAGGTTCTCCAGCAGCACCTTCAGGCTGTAGGGGAGGCGCGCGGCGCCCTCGACCTTGTCCAGCCGGAAGATCTCGTACGACTCGTCGCCCACCTGCAGCGTGCTGCGGGCGTCGAAGCTGTTCGCCGACACGACAGTCTCCTTCATTGATGTGCGCGTACCACCACGATCCTGCCGCGACGACTACTTGGCCGATCCGCTAAGGTAAGGCTAAGTTAGGTAGGCCTTACCGCCGGACCGGTGGTGCCGCGCGGCTGCGGTGTCACCTCGGCAGATATCTCGATGTCGAGATAACTCTAATACACGAGGGCCGGATGGTCATGCCCGGACCGGTCCCTGTCTCCGCCCTGCCTCGGCGGGCCCGCGCCGCCCTGCGGCCACGGCACCCCCGGCCATGGCGGGAAAGCACTGCCTGAGCCGCCCGGGGCGCCACAGGATGGCCTTATGACGATCACCTCACAGGCCCTGTCCTTCGACAAAGCCGCCGCGGAGTACGCCGCGAACCGCCCCTCCTATCCGCCCGCGCTGCTCGACGCCGTCGAGGAACTCGCCGGGCGCCCCTTGAGCGGCTCCCGCGTCGCGGACATCGGCGCGGGCACCGGCCTGGCGACCGCCCTCCTCCATGCCCGAGGCGCACGCGTCGTCGCGGTGGAGCCGGGCTCCGGGATGGCCTCCCAGTTCCGTCGCGGACTGCCCGACGTGCCCGTCGTGCTCGGCAGTGGCAACGCCTTGCCGCTCGCCTCCGAGTCCGTCGACCTCCTCACCTACGCCCAGGCCTGGCACTGGACCGATCCGCGCGAGTCCGTCCCGGAGGCCCTGCGCGTCCTGCGCCCCGGCGGCGCGCTCGCCCTCTGGTGGAACGACTCGGACGGCAGCGCCCCCTGGATCGCCGACCAGGACGCCCGCCTGCGCCGCCTCTTCGGCGCCGAGGAAGGCGCACCCGACCCCCTGGCCCGCTTCCGCGGGCTTCCGGCGGAACTCGACTTCGCCCGGCGGCAGGTGTCGTGGACCAGGAGCGTGCCGCTCGACACCCATCTCGCGAACCTCGCCAGCTACTCCGACTTCCTGGTCCTCGGCGAGGACGCCACCAAGACCTTCCTCGCCGAGGAACGCGACCTGCTGACGCGCGCCTTCCCGAACGGCGCCGTCGAGGAGCGCTACGTGGTCAGCCTGGCCGTCGCCGTCCGATGACGAGGTGCCTCAGCCCGATCCCGGGGTAACCGAACCAGGTATCCACACCACGAACGGAAGGGAGACAGGCATGCCGCTCACGTTCCGCAAGAGTTTCCGGATCCTTCCGGGGGTGCGACTGAACATCAACAAGCGCTCCTGGTCCATCACCACCGGCGGCGGGAAGAACGGCCCGCGGTACACGCGCAGCAGCACAGGACGTCGTACGACATCGATGGATTTGCCCGGACCTTTCGGATGGCGGCGCACCACCAAGGCGCGGCGGCACTGAGCCCGCCGGGCGGGCCGGGCGGCGGGATTGACGTCCCGTCACCCGGATGGACCCCCCTACCAGGCTCCATCTCATATCTGAGATAACCTCAACCTCATGGCAGACGACTACCTCGTACGCATCGGCAAGCTCATCCGTGACGCCCGGCAGCACCGGGGCTGGACGCAGTCGCAGCTTGCCGAGGCGCTCGGCACCAGCCAGAGCGCCGTCAACCGGATCGAGCGCGGCAACCAGAACATCAGCCTTGAGATGATCGCGCGCATCGGGGAGGCCCTCGACAGCGAGATCGTGTCGCTCGGCTACGCCGGTCCGATGCATCTGCGGGTGGTCGGCGGGCGCCGGCTGTCCGGCGCCATCGACGTGAAGACGAGCAAGAACGCGTGCGTGGCGCTGCTGTGCGCCTCACTGCTCAACCAGGGGCGCACCGTGCTGCGTCGCGTCGCCCGGATCGAGGAGGTCTACCGCCTCCTGGAGGTGCTGGGCTCCATCGGCGTCCGCACCCGGTGGATCAACGACGGTGTCGACCTGGAGATCGTGCCGCCGGCCGAGCTGGACCTGGCGGCGATCGACGCGGACGCGGCCCGCCGCACCCGCTCGATCATCATGTTCCTCGGCCCGCTGCTGCACCGCATGGACCACTTCAAGCTGCCGTACGCCGGCGGCTGCGACCTCGGCACGCGCACGGTCGAGCCGCACATGATCGCGCTGCGCCGGTTCGGCCTCGACATCGCCGCGACCGAGGGCCAGTACCACGGCGTGGTGGACCGCTCGGTCCGCCCCGAGCGTCCGATCGTGCTGACCGAGCGCGGCGACACCGTCACCGAGAACGCGCTGCTCGCCGCCGCCCGGCACGACGGCATCACCGTCATCCGCAACGCCTCCTCCAACTACATGGTCCAGGACCTGTGCTTCTTCCTGGAGGCGCTCGGCGTCAAGGTCGACGGCATCGGCACCACCACGCTCACCGTGCACGGCGTGCCCACCATCGACGTCGACGTGGACTACTCCCCCTCCGAGGACCCGGTCGAGGCGATGAGCCTGGTCGCCGCGGCCGTCGTCACCGAGTCGCAGCTGACGGTTCGCCGGGTGCCGATCGAGTTCCTGGAGATCGAGCTGGCCGTGCTCGAGGAGATGGGCCTCGACCACGACCGCACGCCCGAGTACTTCGCCGACAACGGCCGCACCCGGCTGGTGGACCTCACCGTCCGGCCCTCCAAGCTGGAGGCGCCGATCGACAAGATCCACCCCATGCCGTTCCCCGGCCTGAACATCGACAACGTCCCGTTCTTCGCGGCCATCGCGGCGGTCGCCCAGGGCCAGACCCTCATCCACGACTGGGTCTACGACAACCGCGCCATCTACCTGACCGACCTGAACCGCCTCGGCGGCCGCCTCCAGCTCCTCGACCCCCACCGCGTCCTGGTCGAGGGCCCGACCCGCTGGCGCGCCGCCGAGATGATGTGCCCGCCCGCCCTGCGCCCCGCCGTGGTCGTCCTCCTGGCGATGATGGCGGCCGAGGGCACGTCGGTGCTGCGCAACGTGTACGTCATCAACCGGGGTTACGAGGACCTGGCGGAGCGGCTGAACTCGATCGGGGCGCAGATCGAGACGTTCCGCGACATCTGAGGCCGCCGGGCGGTCAGTACAGCTTGTTGACGGCCGTGACGGTGGTCTTCTTGAAGTCGGCCACCTGGGCGTGCTGGAAATTGCCCATCTGGCCCCACAGGACGACCGTCACGGTCCGGCCGTCGCGGCCGACCGAGAACAGGCCGATGTCGGAGGAGCCCCACGCCGAGGCGGTGTGGAGGCCGTAGACGTGGGCGCCCTCCTCGACGTTCAGCCGGCCGTAGGACTTCTGCGTCGCCGTCAGGTCGGGGTCCTGCTCCATCAGCTTCTTCGCGCAGCCGGTGATGTCCTCGCGCAGCAGCGCCGCGAAGTCCTTGGCGCGCTGTTCGGTGCGCTCCACGACCGTGATCTGCTGGGCGTTGGTGTCGAACTCCGTCCCGTAGGAGCGGTGGCTCGCGATGGACGGCAGGGCCTCGCCCACGCAGAGCGGCAGCGGGTCGGGCTGACCGGCCGTGACGGGTCCGGCGTACCAGGGCGAGGTCGGGTGCGGCGGCAGTTCGGCCGGCTTCAGGAACCGGGGTGTGGCGGCGGCCGGTGCGGTGGCGGCGGCAGCGGGTACCGCGACTGCGGCGACAGCGGCCGCGGCCGCCAGCGCGGCCACGGTGGTACGGATGCCTCGGGCGCGGATCTGCACGGTCTTCCCCATGTTTCCCCCATGATCTTCGTCTCGAATGCACGGACTTCAGCCCTTGCACCCCGTACGACCCGCCACCGCCCGGATACGTTGCCCTGCCCGCCCGCTACGGATTCGTCCCGAATGTCACCGGCGCGCTACGGACCAGGGCGCCACGCCAGGGACGGCTTCCGGACAAGCTGAGGAAGTCCGTGGTCGGCTTCACAGCGGCGACCGGACAGGCCCGGCCCTTTCAGGGCGTAAAGCGACCGAAGAATGGATATGGGCTATACGGCGAAACGCGGGGAGTGTCCGACGTGCCCGGATGCCGGGCGCAGCGGCTTCAGGGGAGGGAGCGCGCATGGACGGCCGGCCCTTGTTTCTCGAACCGCGGCTGGAGCCACGGCTGAGGTCGCTCGTGGCGGCGACAGGGACGTTGCACTCGCTCATCGACGCGCTCGGCTCACCGCTGCACATGGTGGTGCCCGACCAGATCGCCGAGAATCTGGAGCGCTTCCGGTCCGTGTACCGGGCGCATCACCTTTCGGGCCAGGTGTTCTACGCCCACAAGGCCAACCGGTCCAGCGCCCTGCTGCGCCGCCTCGCCGCGACTGACGCGGGCGTGGACGTCGCCTCGCTGGGCGAGTTACAGCACGCGCTCGGTGCCGGATTCTCCGCCGACCGGATCATCGCCACCGGGCCGAAGAACCCCGAGTTCCTGTGGCTCGCGGCCCGGGCGGGGGTCACGGTCGGCGTGGACGGCGTGGCCGAGCTGGACCAGCTCGGCGCGCTGGTGCGCAAGCACGCGCTCGCCCCGGTGCGGGTGCTGCTGCGGCTGTCGGGGTTCGAGACGTCGGGGGTGAGAGTGCTGAGCCGCCGCAGCCGGTTCGGTACGCCCGTACGGGAGTTGGAGGCGCTGCTGGAGGCGGTCGAGCGGCACGGTGACGCGGTGGAGGCGACGGGCGCGGCCTTCCATCTGGACACCACCAGCGTCGCGGAGAAGGCGACCGCCCTCGAAGGGTGTCTGGCCGCTCTGGAGGCGTGCCGGAGCCGGGGGCTCAGGCCCCGGGCCGTGGACGTCGGCGGCGGGTTCGGCGTCAGCTACCTCGCCGAGCGGGAGCAGTGGGAGGCGTACACGACGGCGCTCACGGACGCCGTCCTGGGCCGCCGCCCGCCGCTGGCCTGGGGCGGACACGGCTACGGGCTGCGGAACGAGTCCGGCACCCTGCGCGGCGCCCTCGGCCTCTACCCCGCCCACCGGCCCGTCGCCGGCGCGGCCTACCTGGACGAGCTGCTCGCCCAGCCCGCCGCTTCCCTGGGCGGCCGTCCGCTGGCCGGACTGCTGCTGGAGCACCTGTACGACCTGCACACCGAGCCCGGCCGGGCGCTGCTGGACCAGTGCGGGCTGACCCTGGCGAAGGTGCTGGAGGTCCGCGAGCAGGAGAACGGCACTGAGAACGGCGGGGAGTTGCTCGTACGGCTGGCCGCGAAGGCGGACGACATCGCCCTGGAGGACCACGGGGTGCTGATGGACCCCGTGGTCGTGCCCCGGAGTGGAGCCGGGCCGGGCGAAGGGCCCGTCGCCGTCCACCTCTTCGGCAGCCTCTGCCTGGAGACCGACCTGATCACCCGGCGCACGGTGTTCCTGCCGCGCCGTCCCGTCCCCGGCGACCTGCTGGCGTTCGCCAACACCGCCGGGTACGCCATGGACTTCCACGCCACCCGCGCCCAGCACCAGCCCGCCGCCCGCAAGGTCGCCGCCTGGCAGGACGGCGACGGGTGGCGCTGGTGTCTCGACGACCAGTTCTGGCCGATCACGCCCTCGGGGGGAGCCCAGTGAGGTACGACAGCATCACGGAGGCGATAGGCAACACCCCGCTGGTACGGCTGGACCCGGCCGTGCACGGACTGCGGAACATCGACCTGTTCGCCAAGCTGGAGATGCTCAACCCCTGGGGCTCGGTCAAGGACCGGGCGGCCTGGAGCATGGCCGGCCCGCTGCTCTCCGAGGCCGTCGAACACGGCAGCCAGGTCGTGGAGCTGTCCAGCGGCAACACCGCGAAGGCGCTGGCGGTCGTCGCGGGCATGCACGGACTGGGCTTCAAGAGCGTCACCAACCGGATGCGGGTACCGGAGATCAAGGACCTCCTGCTGCTGCTCGGCGCGGAGATCGAGGAGCTGCCGGGGCAGAGCGAGTGCCTGGACCCGACGGCGACGGACGATCCGCTGACCCTCTTCCACCGGACGCTGTCCGCCTCCGGCAGCGCCTATCTGCACACCGACCAGTACTTCAACCCACGCAACACCGAGGCCCATCTGACCGGGACCGGCCCGGAGATCGTCAAGGACCTGGACGGCCGGGTGCCGGACTGGTTCGTCGCCTGTGTGGGCACGGCCGGTTCCTCCACGGGCGTGGCCCGCGCGCTGCGGGAGGAGGACCCCTCGGTGCGGGTGGTCGGGCTGGTCGCGGCCAAGTCGGACTTCATCCCCGGCATCCGCACCATCGACGAGGTGCAGGAGGTCGGCCTGTTCGACCCGGAGACCTACGACACGATGGAGTCGGTGAGCGCCGACGAGGCCATCGAGGGGATGCTGACCCTCAACCGCCGCTGCGGCATCCTGGGCGGCCCCACCGGAGGGGCCGCCTACTTCGGTGCCGTCCGCCATCTGCGCGCCCTCGACGAGGAGTTGAACGAGCGCCGGACGGCGGTGTTCATCGTCTGCGACCGGGTCGAGAGCTATCTGAGCTACGTCCGTCAGCGGCGGCCCGACCTGCTGGGCCGGCCCGCCCGGAAGAACACCCTGGCCGACCTGACCGAGGCCGAGGTAAGCGGGGCTCCGTCGGTCACCGTGGCCGACGCCCGGCGCTGGATCGACAGCGACCGGCCGCTCGTGGTCGACCTGCGCAGCCCCTTCGCCTACGCGGCGCTGCACATCGACGGGTCGGTCAACATCGTCGACGAGCTGTTCGCCGAACTCCTGCGGGGCGGCCTGCCGTTCAGCCGGAGCAGGCCGGTGCTGCTGGCGTGTCCGGTGGGCGAGCAGTCCGCGCGGTACGCGGCGCTGCTGACCCGGATGGGCCATGCCGAGGTGCGCAGCCTGACCGGCGGCATCATCGCCTGGCGGGACGCGGGCGCGCCCCTGGTGCGGGACTGACGGCCATGACCGCACCGATCACCCGCGAGGACCTGGAGCAGTGGCAGCAGGCGCTGCGCGCCCAGTTCCCCATCGTCACCGGGCACCCGGAGCTGGCGTACCTGGACAGCGCGGCCACGGCCCAGAAGCCGCAGGCGGTATTGGACGCCGTGCAGACGTACCTCACCACCAGCAACGCCAACTCCGCGCGCGGCACCTACACCTGGGCCAACCGGACCACGGAGCTGGTGGAGCGGACCCGGGAGCGCGTCGCCCGGTTCCTCGGGGACGACCGGCCTGAGCGGTCGGCCGTCCACTTCACGAGCGGCACGACCGAGGGGCTGCGGACGATCGCCCGCGACTGGCTGCCGGGGTTCCTGCGCGACGGCGACGAGATCGTCGTCCCGGACGCCGACCACCAGGCCAACATCGCGCCCTGGCTGGAGGTCCAGGGGCTGCTCGCGCGGGAGGGCGTGCACGTCCGGGTGCTGCCGATGCCGTACCAGAGCGGTTCCGGGGACTACGACCACACCGCGCTGGCCGAACGGGCCGGGCCGCGCACCCGGTTCGTCGCCACGACCCATGTGCACCACGTGTACGGCGGCGACATGAACGTGCACCGCATCCGCGAGGCGGTCGGGCCGGAGGCGGTGATCTGTCTGGACGCGGCGCAGAGTGTCGGGCATCTGCCGGTGTCCGTGGCCGAGTCGGACGTCGACTTCGTCGTCTTCTCCGGGCACAAGGCGCTGGCCCTGCCGGGGTCGGGCGCGGTGTGGGCCCGGCAGGCGCGCGGCCCGGCGTTCACGCCCGGCGGGTGGAGCGGCACGCCGAACACGGTGGGCATCGCCTCGCTGGAGGCGGCCCTGGACTGGCTGGACGCCGCCGGAGTGGACCGTATCGAGCGGTGGACGGTCGCCCTGGCGGCCCGGCTCACCGACGGGCTGCGCCGTATGGACGCCTACGAGATCCTCGGCTGCCCGCTCAGCCTGGCGGCCGACTCGGCCGTGCAGCGGCGCCAGAGCATCGTGACCCTGCGGCACCGCGCCATCGACTCGGGCGACCTGGGCTTCATCCTCTTCAGCCACGGTTTCATGGTCCGCTCCGACCATCACTGCCAGGGCGACGCGGGCGAGAAGACCGGTTCGGTGCGGGTGAGTCTGCATGTGTACAACACCGTTGAGGAGATCGACCGGTTGCTGACCGTCCTTGCATCACTCCAGTGACTGCGTCCCTTGGGCGTACCGCTGAGCGTAATGAGAACCGTTTCCACCTGTAGGCTCGGATCGACAGGAGTCAGGTGCGAGACGGCGAGGTGGCGCGTCCGGATGGGGCTGAGTCTGGCGACGGCGGAGCGGTGGGTGGAGCGCTGGGAGCTCCAGCAGCAGCGGTACGCCGTCGACCGCGAGGAGCGGTTCACGGTGATCGCCGATGTCGTCGAGCACATCACGGCGGGGCGCGAGGGGCGGCCCCTCGTCGTCGACCTGGGCTGCGGGCCCGGCTCGCTGCCGGCCCGGCTGGTGCGGCGGCTGCCGGACGCGGAGATCGTGGCCGTGGACCGGGACCCCGTCCTGCTGGAACTGGGCCGGACCCACCACCCCGACGCGGCCCGCTATGTCGACACGGAGATCGGCGCACCCGGCTGGGCCGACGAACTGGGCCTGGACCGGCCCCTGGACGCGGCCGTCTCCACGACGGCCCTGCACTACCTCGACCGCGACACCCTGCTGCGCACCTACCGGCAGCTCGCCTCGCTGCTGCGGCCCGGGGGCGTCCTCGTCAACGGCGACCATCTCCCCCAGGACGCCGCGGGCCCGGCCGGGATCGCCGCCCATGTCGGACGGTGCCGGGCCGACCGGCAGCGAGTGTTCACCCAGGAGGACTGGGGCTCCTGGTGGGCCGCCCTCTCCCGCGACCCCGAGCTGACCGACCTCCTCGCGGAGCGCCGCCGCCGGGAGGACCCGCTCGACAGCGGTCGCCCCGCGGAGCTGCCCCTCTCGGCCCATCTGGAGCTGCTGCGGCAGGCGGGGTTCGGCACGGCGGGGCCGGTCTGGCAGTACGGCGACAGCTGCGTGGTCGTCGCGGTGCGCTAGGGCCCGCATGGCCCCTTCGTGCTCCCTCGGATGGCGGGTGGCGGCGAGTGCTCGGACAATACACGCAGATGTCGCCCTATATTCCTGCCGCCGTACCGCAGCCCCGGCCGAAGGGCCACGGGCCGTAGCGCCCCCACGTGAGGAGCCACCCCATGACCACCGCCGAGCACATCACGCACGAGAACCACCCGCACGCCCACGGCGAGGACTGCGGGCACGTCGCCTTCACCCACGGCGACCACACGGACTACGCCCATGACGGCCATATCCACCGGATGCACGAAGGCCATGTCGACGAGTGCGCGAACGGCGGACACACGGTGCACCAGAACCACGACCACCAGCACGGCGACGACTGCGGTCATCTGGCCGTGCGGCACGGCGACCACACCGACTACGTGCACGACGGTCACCGGCACGCCGGCCACGAGGGGCACTGGGACGATCACTGAACCCCCGCCAACCCCGCGGTAACGCTGCTCAGGCCGCCAGGCTGTCCCAGTCGACCGTGCGGTCGCACCAGCGCCCGAGCAGGGTGCGGTCGTGGCCGACGGCCAGCAGGGCGGCGCCGCTGGAGGCCCGGTAGTCCTCGACGGCCGAGACCAGGGCGGCGGCCGTGGAGGCGTCGAGCATGGCGGTCATCTCGTCGCACACCAGCAGGCGCGGGCGCAGCACGAGGGCCCGGGCGAGGCAGGCGCGTTGCAGCTGGCCGTCGCTGACCTCGTGCGGCCGTCGGGTCAGCAGGTCCGGGGTGAGGCCGACGACGGGGGTCAGCTCCGCCACCCGGTCGGGGATCTCCTTGCCGCGGCCGGTGGCGCGCAGGGGTTCGGCGATCAGGTCGGTGAGCGGCAGCCGGGGGTCGGCGGAGAGCCGGGCCTGCTGGAAGACGACCCCGAAGGCGGTGCGCAGGGCGCGCGGGGCGCGGTGGCGCCAGTGCCGTACGGGTTCGCCGTCGAGGACGACGGTCCCGGAGTCGGGCCGGTGCAGCAGGGCCGCGACCCGTGCCAGGGTCGACTTGCCGCAGCCGCTCGGGCCGAGCAGGCCGACGGACTCCCCCGGTGCCACGGTCAGGGAGACCTCCCGGACCACCGGCGCGTTCCTGAGGTATCCGGCGGTGATGGAGCGCAGTTCAAGCACGGGCGTCCTCCGCCGGGTGCGGGTGGTGGCAGGCGACCGTGCCCGGGGGCGGCGGGGCGGCACAGGTGTCGGTGGCCCGGTCGCAGCGGGCGGCGAAGGCGCAGCCGTCGGGGAGGTCACCGAGTTCGGGCGGCATACCGGGGATGGGCGTGAAGGCGCGCTCGGGCAGGGCCTGGAGCAGACCGCGGCTGTAGGGGTGGCGTGGCCCCGGTGAGCCGAAGAAGTCCTCGGCGGTGGCCAGTTCGACGATCCGGCCCGCGTACATCACGGCGACCCGGTCGGCGATGCGCTCGGCGGCGGACAGGTCATGGGTGATCATCAGCAGGCCCCGTCCCCGGCCGCCGGACTCCCCCGGCTCGTCGACGTGCCGCCGCAGTTCGTCGGCCGTACGGTCCACCAGGTCGCGGTCGAGGCCGGTGGTCGGTTCGTCGGCGAGCAGCAGAGGCGCGTCGCCGACGAGGGCCAGGGCGGTGGCGGCGCGCTGGGCGAGGCCTCCGGAGAGCTGGTGGGGGTGGCGGTCGAGGTGGTCCGCGGGGAACGCGGCCCGTGCGGCGGCGGCCTCGGCGGCGGCGCGCAGGGCGGCGCGTCCCCGGGTCGCTGTCAACGCTGCGACCGTCTCCTCCAGTTGGGAGCGGACGGTGCGCACGGGGGTGAGGTGGGCGGCCGGGCTCTGCGGTACGAGGCCGATGAGCCGGCCGCGTACGGTACGGGCGAGGGTCCGCTCGTCGGCCGCGAGCAGGTCCAAGTCGCCGAGGTGCGCCGCCCCGGCGGTCTGCGCGTTGCCGGGGAGCAGGCCGAGCAGGGCGGAGGCCAGCACGGACTTGCCGCAGCCGCTCTCCCCGATCAGGGCCAGACACTCACCGGCCGCCACCTCGAACCGGGCGTCGGTGACGGCGGCGACACGACGCCCGCCGGGCATGAGGAACCGCACGGAGAGGCCGCGCACGGACAGCACGGGCTGGTCTTCGGCCGGCACCGCGGCGATGTCGCCCGGCCCGGTCTCGACTCCGGTGCTCACAGCATCAGCTCCGATCGGTGGCGGGGGTTGATCCGCTCCCGCCAGGCTCCGGCGAGGCCGGCGATCGCGAGGGTGGGGACGATGAGGAACAGGCCCGGGAACAGGGTCGGCCACCACTGTCCGGCGAGCAGGGAGCCGCGGGCCGTCTGGATCAGGGTGCCGAGGCTCGCCGTATGGGTGGGCAGGCCGAGCCCGAGGAAGGACAGCGCCGACTCGTGCCACATGGCGTGCGGCACCATCAGCACGGCGGCGAGGGCGGCTTGGGGCAGGACGGCGGGCAGCAGATGCCGTACGGTCACCCGCCACCGGGACGCCCCGCCGGAGACGGCGGCGTCGACATAGGGCCGGGAGCGCAGGGACAGCACCTCGGCGCGGACGATCCGGGCCGTGGACAGCCAGTGGGTGAGCGCGACGGAGATGACCACCGGCCAGACACCGGGGCGGAACATCGCGACGATGAAGATGCCGAGCAGCAGATGCGGCACGGACGAGAACGCGTCGACCACCCGCATCAGGGCACGGTCGGCCCAGCCGCCCAGGGCGCCCGCCGCAGCGCCCACGGCCGTACCGACCACCGTCGCCGTCAGCGCCGCCGCCACTCCCACGAGCAGCGAGACGCGCAGGCCGTAGACGCAGCGCAGCAGCAGGTCGCGGCCGACGTCGTCGGTGCCGAAGGGGTGGGCCCAGGACGGCGGCAGGAGCTTGGCGGCCAGGTCGACGGCCTGCTGGTCGAGCTGGACCAGGGGCGGTACGAGCAGCACGGCGAGGACCGTCGCGCCCACGATGACGGCGGAGGTGCGCACGCGCAGGGCACGGGTGGAGCGGCGTTTCGGGCCGTGCGAGCGCCACCGGGTCTCGGCCGGTGCCGGTGCGTCACATGTCACTGAGCTTCACCCTCGGGTCGAACAGTCCGTAGAGCAGGTCGGCGAGCAGGTTCCCGGCGAGGACGGCGGCCGTGGCCAGGGTCGTCAGGGCGGCGAGCAGCGGGAAGTCGACGGCGGTGGCCGCCTCGACGGTGGCGGCGGCGATGCCCGGCCAGCTGAAGACGCTCTCCACCAGCAGGGCCCCGGTGATGAGTTCGGGTACGCGGGAGCCGATCAGGGTGAGCACCGGCAGCACTCCGGAGCGCAGGGCGTGGCCGAGCAGGACGGTGCGTTCGCTCAGGCCGCGGGCGCGGGCGCCGCGTACGGGGTCCTCGGCGAGGGCGTCGCCGACGCCCTGGCGGACGTAGAGCGTGAACCAGGGCAGCTGGGAGACCGCGAGGACGCCGGCCGGCAGGATGACGTGGCTCGCGACCTGGCCCGCCGTGACCTGTTCGCTGGCGGTGTCGGTCAGACCGCCCGCCGGGAGGACGTCCCACTGGAGGGCGAACAGCCAGACGGCGAGCAGGGCGATCCAGAAGACCGGGGCCGCCTCCAGGGTGTAGGCGAGGGAGGTGACGGTCCGGTCGATCAGCGACCCGGGCCGGCGGGCGGCGAGCACGCCGAGGACCGTGCCCACCAGCACGGCGGCGGCGAAGGCGACCGCGCACAGCAGCGAGGACCACACGAGCCGTTCACCGATCACCTGGGCGACCGGCTGCCGCAGCACGCTGGAGTCGCCGAGGTCGCCGGTGAGCGCGGAGGTCAGCCACTGCCACCAGCGGGCGGCGAAGGGCTGGTCCGCGCCGAGGTTCTCGCGCAGCCGGTCCAGGGTCTGCTGGTCGGCGCCGAGCGCGGCGGTGCCGGCGTAGGCCTTGACGGGGTCGAACGGGGAGGCGGCGGCGATCGCGAAGACGCCGAAGGTGACGACGAGCAGGACGGGGACGGCGAACAGTGCCCGCCGCCCCGCCAGTCGTGCCATCGCTCCCCAGGGGAGGCGGGTCACTTCTTCGGCTGCCAGTCCTCGATGTTCCACCAGGGGCCGCTGGCGAAGCCGTGCTCGTGCGGCTCCAGCTGGGTGCCCAGGTCCTCCCAGCGGTCGGCCAGGACGTAGAGGTGGTCGATGTGGGTGAGGAAGGTGTAGCCGGGGTCCATCACCAGGGCGCGCTGGAGCTTGTCGTAGGCGGCCTTGCGCTCCGCCGGGTCCTGGCCGCGGCGGCCGGTGTCGAGGGCGCGGTCCACGGCCGGGTTGTCGTAGCGGGCCATGTTGTTGAAGCCGTCGCCGGCCAGGGAGGAGTGCAGCAGGGTGTACAGGCCGAAGTCGGGGTCGCCGGTGCTGCCGAAGCCCGCGAGGACGGCGGTGTTCTTCATGCGCGGCTCGATGACCTCCCAGGTGGCGCTCTCCGCCTTCACCTCGATGCCGGCCTTCTTGGCGTCGGAGGCGTAGGCGAGGGCGTGGTCCTGGCGGACCTTGTCGCCGGAGGGGTACAGCAGCGTGAACGACGCCCGCTGTCCGTCCTTGGCGCGGATGCCGTCCCCGGCGGGCTTCCAGCCGGCCTCGTCCAGGATCTTCTTGGCCTTGCCGAGGTCCTGGTCGCGCTCGACGGCCTTGGTGAAGGCGGGGTCGTCGACGGGCAGCGGCCCGTAGGCCGGGCGGCCGGCGCCGTCGAGGATCTTGTCGACCATGGCCTCGCGGTCCACGGCGGCGTCGAGGGCCCGGCGGATCGCGCGGTCGCCGGTGACCTTGTTCGGGGTGGGGAGGGTGACGGCCCGGAAGTCGTAGGACTTGGCGTCGTACGTGCGCTTGCCGTCGTCGCTCTTGAAGGTGGCGGCGAGGTTGGGCGGGAGGACCGCGCCGTCGAGGTCGCCGGAGCGCAGCCGGGTGGCGCGTACGTCGTCGTCGGAGATGACCGCCATGGTGAAGGTCTTCACCTTCGGCTTGCCGCCCCAGTAGCGGGGGTTGGCCTTGAAGGTGAGCTTCTCGCCCTTGCTCCACTTGGACAGGACGTACGGGCCGGTGCCGACCGGCCGGGTGTTGAAGGTGCCGGTGTTGGGGTCCTGCTCGCCGGCGATGTGCTCCGGGACGATGGGCAGCACGGTGCGGGCGGCGAAGGCGGCGTAGGGGTACTTGAGGGTGAAGACGACCTTGTCGTCGCCGCTCGCCTCGACCTTCTTGACGGCGTCCAGCTCGCTCTTGAAGGTGTTGTTGGTCTTGGCGTCGAGGGCGGTCCGGTAGGTGTAGACGACGTCGGCGGCCGTCAGCGGCTCGCCGTCGCTGAACTCCACGCCGTCGCGCAGCGTGTAGGTGTAGGTGCGGCCGCCGTCGGCGACCTCGGGGAGCGCCGCCGCGAGGGCCGGCTTCAGCTTGAGGTCGGCGTCGTGGGCGAGCAGCCCGTCGAAGATCTTGGAGTTGCCGTCCTTGCCGTAGCCGAGCAGCGGGTTGAGGGTGTCCGGCTCGGAGGCCACCCCGATGACGACGGATCCGGACTTGGCGTCGCCCTCGCCGCCGCCGCTGCTGGGGGCCGAGCAGGCGGTGACCGCCGCGGCCAGTGCCGCCGTGGCGGCGGCTCCTCGTATCCGACGGGTCGACATATGACCTCACCCCGTTGTTGCTCTAGTCACGTTCTTGCACAGGCCTCGCAATTAAACAGTCAAGGAGGGCCTCCGCGCACCACCGCGGTGCGGGAGGCCCAGGTCACCGGCTTCCGCTCAGCCTCGGGACAGGGTGATGTCCCGTCCGTGGACCGCGTGGAAGCTGGGCAGCGGCAGGCCGCTGAAGGTGCGCAGTTCCATCAGGGTGGCCTGGACGTGGGCCGCTCCGGGAGCGAGCGCGCCCGGCTTGGGCCGGCCCGTGTTGACCCAGCGGTGCTTCACGCCGTCGCACACGGCCCGGGTGCCGCCGATGCCGTAGCGGGTGGTGGAGGCGCCCTGGCTCACGGAGGAGCTGACGAAGACCGGGCCGACGGCGCTCCGGCAGCGGTAGGTGCCGGAGAGGGTGACGGTGCCGTCGGCGGTGATGCGGCCCACCGCGTCGACCGTCACGGCCTCGTACGGGGCCGCGGCGGAGGCGGTGGCGGGTGCCGCGGTGGCACCGGTGAGCAGGAGCAGCGCGGCACCGGCCGTCGCGCCGAGCAGGGGACGTACACGCATGGGGGGAACCTCCCGAAATGAGTGGTTTTTTGTTCCACTCGTACCCGGCGCCCGGGCGGACGCCCGTACCCCTCACTCCTTCGGTGGCGAATCCGCACCGGCCGTCGTGGAACCGTCCGGGGAATGTCCGGGGCGTGTCACGCTTCCTGACGGGCCGTTCCGATGAGTTCGAGTCGGGAGCATGGTCTGTACGTAAGAGTCATACGAATCCTCCGGATGGCCCTACCGACGTGGAGGTGCGCCATGTGTGCCCACCAGACCCAGTGCCCCGCGACCGACTCCCTTGCGGCGCATGTCGTCGCCGCCCACCCCGAGCAGGGCTGGAGCCTGCTGTGCGACGGGGCGATCGTCTTCGACGACACCGGTGAGCTGCTGCCGGACGGCCGCGTGGTGGAACCGCACCGGGTGACGGCCGGGCTGACCGTCGCGGCCTGAGAGCGGCCATAAGGACCCCTAAGGCAGCACCGCGAAGCCGTCGAGCTCGACCAGCGCCTCCTCGTCCCACAGCCGGACGACCTCGACGACGGCCATGGCGGGGTAGTCGCGCCCGGCCGCCTCGCGCCACAGCCGTCCCAACTCGGGGGCGTGCGCGCGGTACGCGGCGACGTCCGTGGCGTAGACGGTGACGCGGGCGAGGTCGGACGGGGTGCCACCGGCCGCCGTGAGAGCGGCCAGCAGGTTCGCCAGCGCCCTCGCGAACTGTTCCGGCAGCGTCGCGCCCACCACCTTGCCGTCGGTGTCGAGGGCGGTCTGGCCCGCCAGGAACACCACTCTCGACCCGGAGGCCACGACGGCGTGGGAGAAGCCGGTCGGCGGGGACAGCTCGGGCGGGTTGACGCGCTCGGTGGTCACCGGGCCTCCTGGTGGGCGTACAACTCGGCGTACAACTCCTTGGCGATGATGCCGCGTTGCACCTCGCTGGCCCCTTCGTAGACGCGGGGGGCGCGCACCTCGCGGTAGAGGTGTTCGAGCAGGTGCCCGCGTCGCAGCGCCCGGGCGCCGTGCAGCTGGACGGCCGTGTCGACGACGTACTGGGCGGTCTCGGTGGCGAGCAGTTTCGCCATGGCGGAGCGCTGGGGCACGTCCGGGGCGCCCTCGTCGTAGGCCGTCGCCGCCGCGTAGACCATCAGCCGGGCCGCCTCCGTGCGCAGGGCCATCTCGGCGACCTGGTGGGAGACGGCCTGAAGGTCCTTCAGCTTGCCGCCGAAGGCGTCCCGCCCGGCGGTGTGGGCGAGGGTCGCGTCGAGGGCGGCCCGGGCCATGCCGACGGCGAAGGCGCCGACGCTCGGGCGGAAGAGGTTGAGGGTCCCCATCGCGACCCGGAACCCCCGGTCCACCTCACCGAGCACGTCCTCGGCCGTCACCGGTACGGCGTCGAAGTCGAGCGACCCGATGGGGTGCGGGGAGAGCATGTCGAGGCCCGTGCCGGTCAGGCCCGGCCGGTCGGCGGGCAGCAGGAAGGCCGTGACACCCCGGGCCCCGGCGTCGGGGGCCGTCCGGGCGAAGACGGTGTAGAAGTCGGCCTCGGGGGCGTTGGAGATCCAGCACTTCTCGCCGGTCAGGCGCCAGCGGTCCGGGCCGTCCCGGTCCGCCCGCAGGGCCAGCGCCGCCGCGTCCGACCCGGCGCCCGGCTCGCTCAGCGCGAACGCCGCGACCGCGGTGCCGTCGGCCACCCGGGGGAGCCAGCGGGCGCGCTGGGACTGGGTGCCGTGGGCGTGGACCGGGTGGGCGCCGAGGCCTTGGAGGGCGAGGGCCGTCTCGGCCTCCGTGCAGCCGTGGGCCAGGGACTCGCGCATCAAGCACAGATCGAGCGCGCCGGATGTGAAGAGCCGCCCGAGCAGGCCCAGTCGGCCCAGTTCGGCGACCAGGGCGCGGTTCACATGACCCGGTTCCCCCTTCTCTGCGAGCGGGCGGAGCCGCTCGGCGGCCAGGGTGCGCAGCTCGGCACACCAGGCGAGTTGTGCCGGTTCGAGCGAGAATGCGGTCATTGCCGGTCCCTTCTCCGCCACCCTGCTTCCCGGCTGGGCCACTCCGAGGCTATCGCGGACCGTTGACTGTCGTCACCAACACGATACGCTCCAGGGGCGAGCCCACCACGCCAAGGGGGCGAACCGTATGAATCCACCGGACACGGCGCACATCGACACCTTCAGCCGCGACCATCTGCCACCCCGGGACCACTGGCCCGAGCTCCGCTTCGACCTGCCGGAGCTGCGCTACCCCGAACGGCTCAACTGCGCCGCCGAACTGCTGAACGGCCCTGAGGACGACCGGCCCGCCTTCCTCACCCCCGCCGGTGACCCCTGGACGTACGGCGAGCTGCGCGCCCGGGTCGACCGCATCGCGCACCTGCTCACCGCCGACCTCGGCGTCGTCCCCGGCAACCGGGTGCTGCTGCGCGGCCCCACCACACCGTGGCTCGCGGCCTGCTGGCTGGCCGTGCTGAAGGCGGGGGCCGTGGCGGTCACGGTGCTCGCCCAGCAGCGCCCGCACGAGCTGCGCACGATGTGCGAGATCGCCCGGGTTCGGCACGCGCTGTGCGACATCCGGGCCGTCGACGACCTCGCCAAGGCCGAGATCCCGGACCTGCGGATCACGACGTACGGCGGTGACGCCCCGGACGACCTCCTCAACCGGCAGGCGCCCGGCACGCCGTACGAGGCCGTCCGGACGGCGGCCGACGACGTGGCGCTGATCGCCTTCACCTCCGGCACCACCGGCCGCCCCAAGGGCTGTATGCACTTCCACCGGGACGTGCTGGCGATCGCCGACACCTTCTCCCGGCATGTGCTGAAGCCCCGGGCCGACGACGTCTTCACCGGCAGCCCGCCGCTCGGCTTCACCTTCGGGCTGGGCGGTCTGGTGGTGTTCCCGCTGCGGGCCGGGGCGAGCGCCCTGCTGCTGGAGCAGGCGGGTCCGAAGCAGCTGCTGCCCGCCATCGCCCGGCACCGGGTCTCCGTGCTGTTCACGGCGCCGACGGCGTACCGCGCGATGCTCGACGCGCTCGACGGCCACGACGTGTCGTCCCTGCGCCGCTGCGTCTCCGCCGGCGAGAACCTGCCCGCGGCCACCTGGCAGGCCTGGCACGAGCGCACCGGCGTGCGCGTCATCAACGGCATCGGCGCCACCGAGCTGCTGCACATCTTCATCTCCGCGGCCGACGACCGGATCCGGCCCGGGGCGACGGGCGTGCCCGTACCGGGCTGGCACGCGCGCGTGCAGGACGCGGAGGGCCGGCCGGTGCCCGACGGGCAGCCGGGGCTGCTCGCCGTGCGCGGACCGGTCGGCTGCCGGTATCTCGCCGACCCGCGACAGCGGGAGTACGTACAGGGCGGCTGGAACATCACCGGCGACACCTACGTCCGCGAACCCGACGGCTACTTCCGCTACGTCGCCCGCGCCGACGACATGATCATCTCGGCCGGGTACAACATCGCCGGACCCGAGGTCGAGGACGCCCTGCTCAGGCACCCGGACGTGCTGGAGGCGGCGGTCGTGGGACGGCCCGACGAGGCGCGCGGGCAGGTCGTGGTGGCCTACGCCGTCCTCAAGGAGGGCGCGCAGCGGGACGCCGGGGCGCTGCGCGACTTCGTGAAGAGCGAGCTGGCGCCCTACAAGTGCCCGCGCGAGATCGTCTTCCTGGACGTGCTGCCGCGTACCGCCACCGGCAAGCTCCAGCGATTCCGGCTGCGTACCGGAGGGGTCCCGGACGGCGGACCCGAAGACCAACGGGATTGAGCCGTACGACCTAAGATGATCAACGTGTCCGACCAGCATGCACCACGGTCTCTCATCGTCACGCTCTACGGCGCGTACGGCCGCTTCGTCCCGGGCCCCGTGCCGGTAGCCGAACTGATCCGGCTGCTGGCCGCGGTCGGTGTGGACGCCCCGTCCGTCCGCTCCTCGGTGTCGCGGCTCAAGAGACGCGGACTGCTCGTGCCCGCCCGCACCGCTCAGGGTGCCGCCGGGTACGAACTGTCACCGGACGCGAGGCAGTTGCTCGACGACGGCGACCGGCGCATCTACGCCACGGCTCCGCCCGAGGACGAGGGCTGGGTGCTCGCCGTGTTCTCCGTGCCGGAGTCGGAGCGGCAGAAGCGGCACGTCCTGCGCTCCCGGCTGGCCGGCCTCGGCTTCGGCACGGCGGCACCGGGCGTGTGGATCGCGCCCGCGCGGCTGTACGAGGAGTCCCGGCACACCCTCCAGCGGCTGCGGCTCGACGGGTACGTGGACTTCTTCCGGGGCGGCCACCTCGGCTTCGCGCCGACCGCCGAGGCCGTCACGCGCTGGTGGGACCTGGCCGCCATCGCCAAGGAGCACGAGGCGTTCCTCGACCGCCACGCGCCCGTCCTGCTCGGCTGGGAGAAACGCGAGGACACCCCGCCCGAGGAGGCCTACCGCGACTATCTCCTCGCCCTGGACTCCTGGCGCCACCTGCCCTACGCCGATCCCGGCCTGCCGTCGGCGCTGCTCCCCGGGGACTGGCCAGGGGAGCGCTCCTCGGCGGTGTTCCGGGGCCTGCACGAGCGGCTGCGGGACGCGGGGGCGGACTTCGTGGGGCTGTAGGCCACGTCCCACGGCTCCCACCGCCCCCAGGACACCCGCGCCGCCTTGTTTGGCCCCACCGGGCCACCGGGTACCCGGTGGCCCGTACGGCAGCACCGGACGGACGGCGGAACGCGATGGAACGGCGGGCAGGCCCGACGCGGCCGGCTCTGATCGTGGTCGACATGATCAACACGTACGACCACGCCGACGCCGGGCTGCTCGTGCCGTCCGTCGAGCGGGTCGTGCCCGTCATCGCCGAGCTGATCGCCCGGGCCCGCGAGGTGGACGTGCCGGTGATCTACGCGAACGACAACTTCGGGCTGTGGCGCTCGCACCACGGGGAGCTCGTCGACGCGGCGCTGGCCCAGCCGCACGGCGACCTGATCGAGCCGATCCGGCCGGACGACGAGTCGCTCTTCGTGGTGAAGGCCCGCCATTCGGCCTTCTACGAGACGCCCCTCGCCTATCTCCTGTGGAGCCTGGGCGTCGGACACGTCGTGCTGACCGGCCAGGTCACCGAGCAGTGCGTCCTCTACTCGGCCCTCGACGCGCACATCCGCCATCTGGAGGTCACGGTGCCGAGGGACGCCGTCGCCTCCATCCACCCGCACCTGGCGTCCGCCGCCCTGGAGATGATGGAGCGCAACATGGGCGCCCGGATCACCGACGCGAAGGAGACGGACTTCCCGCTTGCCGCGAGCTAGATGGTCAGCCGCGGTTTTGGCGCGTCCGTCCGGCCCGTCTGGGGCCTTCGGCTGCCCGCGCGGTACGGGGCGGGCCAGTCGACGCCCGGGCCCGTGTAGCCCTGCTCGGCCGCCGCGTGCAGGGTCCAGTGCGGGTCGTAGAGGTGCGGGCGGGCCAGGGCGCACAGGTCCGTGCGGCCCGCCAGGATCAGGGAGTTGACGTCGTCCCAGGAGGAGATCGCGCCGACCGCGATCACCGGGACACCGGCGGCACGCCGGATCCGGTCCGCGAACGGCGTCTGGTACGACCGCCCGTACTCCGGCCGCTCGTCCGCCACGACCTGCCCCGTCGACACGTCGATCGCGTCGGCGCCGTGCGCGGCGAAGGCCCGGGCGATCTCGACGGCGTCCTCGGCCGTGGTCCCGCCCTCGGCCCAGTCGGTGGCGGAGATCCGCACGGTCAGGGGCCGCTCCCCCGGCCACACGTTCCGTACGGCGTCGAACACCTCCAGCGGGAAACGGAGCCGCTTCTCCGGCGAGCCGCCGTAGGCGTCGGTGCGCCGGTTGGTCAGCGGGGAGAGGAACCCGGAGAGCAGATAGCCGTGCGCGCAGTGCAGTTCGAGCAGATCGAAGCCGGCCCGGGCGGCGCGGCCTGCGGCTGCCGTGAACTGCTCACGGATGTCGGTGAGCTGGGCACGGGACAGCGCGCGCGGGGTCTGGCTGTACGGCTTGTACGGCAGCGCGGAGGCGGCCACGAGCGGCCAGTTGCCGTCCTGGAGGGGCTCGTCCATGCCCTCCCACATCAGCTTCGTGGAGCCCTTGCGGCCGCTGTGGCCGAGCTGCACGCCGATCGCGGTGCCGGGCGCCTGCGCGTGCACGAAGTCGGTGATACGCCGCCACGCCTCGGCCTGCCGGCCGGTGTAGAGGCCGGCGCAGCCGGGCGTGATCCGGCCCTCCTCGCTGACGCACACCATCTCGGTCATCACCAGCCCGGCCCCGCCGAGCGCCCGCGCGCCCAGATGGACCAGGTGGAAATCGCCGGGGACGCCGTCGGCCGCCGAGTACATGTCCATGGGCGAGACGACGACCCGGTTGCGCAAGGTCAGCCCGCGCAGCCGGAACGGGGTGAACATCGGGGGCGTGCCGGGCGGGCAGCCGAACTCGCGCTCCACCGCCTCCGTGAAGTCCGGGTCGCGCAGCCGCAGGTTGTCGTGGGTGACGCGGCGGCTGCGGGTGAGCAGGTTGAAGGCGAACTGGCGGGGCGGCTGGTCCAGGTACAGGCCGAGGTTCTCGAACCACTCCAGGCTGGCACGGGCCGCGCGCTGCGTGGAGGACACGACGGGCCGCCGCTCCTCCTCGTACGCGGCCAGGGCCTCCTCCAGGGAGTCCCGCTCCTCCAGGCAGGCGGCCAGGGCCAGGGCGTCCTCGACGGCGAGCTTGGTGCCGGAGCCGATGGAGAAGTGCGCGGTGTGGGCGGCGTCGCCGAGCAGGACGAGGTTGCCGTGCGACCAGCGGTCGTTGACGACCGTACGGAAGGTCGTCCACGCCGAGTTGTTGGAGCGCAGGGGGCGGCCGCGGAGTGTCTCCGCGAAGATCTTGCCGCAGCGTTCGATCGACTCGGTCTCGTCGAGCGCGTCGAAACCGGCCCGCTGCCAGACCTCCTCGCGCATCTCGATGATCACCGTGGAGGCGTCCGGGGCGTAGGGGTAGCCGTGCAGTTGCATCACGCCGTGTTCGGTCTCGGCGATGTCGAAGCGGAAGGAGTCGAAGGGGAAGTCGGTGGCGAGCCAGATGTAGCGGCAGTGGTGGGTGGTGACCCGGGGGTGGAAGACGTCCGCGTAGGTCTCGCGGGTGGTGCTGTGGATGCCGTCCGCGGCGATGACCAGGTCGTGGGTCCCCGGGAGGTCTTTCGGGGCCTCGGTGTGGAAGCGGAGGGCCACGCCGAGGTCGCGGCAGCGGGTGTGGAGGATTTCCAGGAGCCGTTTGCGTCCCAGGGCGGCGAAGCCGTGGCCGCCGGAGGTGTGGCGGGTGTTGCGGTGGGTGATGTCGATGTCGTCCCAGCGGATGAAGTCCCTCTGGAGGGCCTCGTAGACCTGGGGGTCGGCGTGTTCTATGCCGCCGAGGGTTTCGTCGGAGAGGACCACGCCGAAGCCGAAGGTGTCGTCCGGGGCGTTGCGTTCCCAGACGGTGATGTCCCGGGACGGGTCGAGGCGCTTCAGCAGGGCGGCGGCGTAGAGGCCGCCGGGGCCGCCGCCGATGACTGCGACGCGTAGGGGGTGGCTCGGGTCGTTGTGCGGGTGCGGGTTTGTTGTGGTTGATCGCGCAGTTCCCCGCGCCCCTTCAGGGACATTCACTATCGTCCGCTCCATTTCGGGGGGCGCTTTTCCGTGAAAGCCGCGTGGAACTCTGCGTAGTCCTCCCCGGTCATCAGGAGGGCCTGTGTCGAGGCGTCCAGTTCCACTGATGCCGCCAGGGGCATGTCCAGCTCTGCCGTGAGGAGGGCCTTGGTCTGGGCGTAGGCCAGGGCCGGGCCGTTCGCCAGGCGGTGAGCCAGGTTCTGGGCGGTCTCATCGGCGGCGCCGTCCTCCGTCAGTTCGCTGATCAGGCCGATGCGCTCGGCCTCGGTGGCGCGGACCGGGTCGCCCAGCATCAGGAGGCGGGTCGCGTGGCCCAGGCCCACGACTCTGGGCAGGAGGTAGGCCGCGCCCATGTCGCCGCCGGAGAGGCCGACCCGGGTGAAGAGGAAGGCGAAACGGGCCGAGGGGTCGGCGACGCGGAAGTCCGCCGCCAGGGCAAGGACCGCTCCGGCACCGGCCGCCACGCCGTGCAGCGCCGCGATCACCGGGAAGGGGCACTCCCGGACGGCGCGCACCACCTGGCCGGTCATGCGGTTGAAGTCCAGGAGGCCGGCGGTGTCCATGCCGAGGGTGGCGCCGATGATCTCGTCGACGTCGCCGCCGGAGCAGAAGCCGCGTCCCTCGCCGGCCAGCACCAGGGCCCGTACGGACCGCTCCCGGGACAGCTCCGCGAGCAGGTCGCGCAGGTCGGCGTAGGCGCCGAAGGTGAGCGCGTTGAGTTTCTCGGGGCGGGCCAGGGTGACGGTGGCGACACCGTCGGTGAGATCGACGCGCAGATGCTCCCAGCGGGGGGTGCGGGCGGCGGAGCCGGTGAAGGGACTCATGACGTGCGGCCTCCTCGGGCGGGCACTGTCTCACTGAGCTCTACCCCACGAAGCTATCACTCATCCGTGACTGTCGTCATGAGTGCGCGATAGACCGTTCGGGTAGGACTTCCGTGTGGAGCCGGGGTGACCCGGGTCGGTCACATCCGTCACAGATCACCCACACCGGCGTAACGGCGGGAGCAGCGGTGCGCGGCACCGCGTTCACCTGGGTAAGCCGTCCGGCAAGGGGGCGAAGGCGCCCCCGGACGACGGCCCCTCGGACGCCTCTGAAGAGCGGCGCCGTACCATTCATCAGGTTGAAAGCAGGATGTCCTGCTCCATGAACGGACCCGCCTTGTACGAACTCTCCTCAGCCCCCGCCTCCTGGCGCATCGCGCTGCCGCACACCGTCGCGGCGGTGCCCGTGGCCCGTGCCCTGGTCCGTACGGCGCTGGCCGAGCTGGAGTACGGGGCCGACTGCGACACGGCGGAGCTGCTCACGGCGGAGCTGGTGGCCAACGCGGTGGAGCACACCACCGGCGAGGCTCCGATAGAGCTGGTCGTGGAGCTGATGCCGTCGGGATGTCAGGTCGAGGTGCACGACACCGACCCGGCGCCGCCCGGCGACCTCACCCGCCCGGCCGGCGGGCCGCCCGACCCCTGGCAGGAGCACGGGCGGGGGCTGCTGCTGATCCGCGCCCTGAGCTCGTCGTGCGGGCACCGGCCGACCGAGTCCGGCAAGGCGGTGTGGTTCAGGCTGCCCGCGGTGCCGGAGCAGCGGCGTCCGTCGGCGTAGGGCCTCTTCAGGCCAGGGTCGCCACCAGGACCGCCTTGATGGTGTGCATCCGGTTCTCCGCCTCGTCGAAGACCACGGAATGCGCCGACTCGAAGACCTCGTCGGAGACCTCCAGGTACGCCAGGCCGTGCGAGGCGTGGATCTCGCGGCCGACCTTGGTGCCCAGGTCGTGGAAGGCGGGCAGGCAGTGCAGGAACCGCACGTCCGGGTTGCCGGTGGCGCGCAGGACGTCCATGGTCACGGCGTACGGGCCGAGGGCGGTGATCCGCTCGTCCCAGACCTCCTTGGGCTCGCCCATGGAGACCCAGACGTCCGTGGCGACGAAGTCGACGCCGCGGACGCCGTCGTCCAGGATCTCGGTGAGCGTGATGCGGGCGCCGCTGCTCTCGGCGAGCGCGCGGGCCCGGTCGACGACCTCCTCGGCCGGCCAGTAGGCCTTCGGCGCGACCAGACGCACGTCCATGCCGAGCAGAGCGCCGGTGACCAGGTAGGAGTTGCCCATGTTGAAGCGGGCGTCGCCCAGGTAGGCGAAGGCGATCTCGTTCAGCGGCTTGGCGCAGTGCTCGGTCATGGTCAGCACGTCGGCCAGCATCTGGGTGGGGTGCCAGTCATCGGTGAGCCCGTTGAAGACGGGCACCCCGGCGTGCGCCGCCAGCTCCTCGACCTTCAGCTGGCTGTCGCCCCGGTACTCGATCCCGTCGTACATCCGGCCCAGCACCCGCGCGGTGTCCCTGACCGACTCCTTGTGGCCGATCTGGGAACCTGAGGGGTCGAGGTACGTGGTCGAGGCGCCCTGGTCGGCGGCCGCGACCTCGAACGCGCAGCGGGTGCGGGTGGAGGTCTTCTCGAAGATCAGCGCGATGTTCCGGCCCCGCAGGTACTGGGTCTCGGTCCCGGCCTTCTTGGCGGCCTTCAGCTCGGAGGCCAGCTCGACCAGACCGCGGAACTCCTCCTCGGTGAAGTCCAGCTCCTTGAGGAAGTGGCGGCCGGCGAGGGCGCTCGGGGCTGTCGCCATGGGGGCGCTCCAGGGATACGGGGACACAGACTCCTGGAATACTATACGAAGCTCAGCATGTCTATACGGGCCCCCGTTCGACCGGGCAGCTCATACAGCGTGGCCCGCCTCTCCCCCGCCCCAGCTCGCTGCCCGGGATCTCTATCACCTCGATGCCCTGTTTGCGCAGGTGGGTGTTGGTGGTGGCGTTCCGTTCGTAGGCGACCACGACGCCCGGCTCGACGGCCAGGACGTTGCAGCCGTCGTCCCACTGCTCGCGCTCGGCGGCGTGCACGTCCTGGGTGGCGGTCAGCACCCGGATCTCGTTGAGGCCGAGCGCGGCGGCGATCGCGCGGTGCATGTGCTCGGCGGGATGGTCGGTGACCTTCAGCTCCTTCTCCCCCACGCCCGGCTCGATGGTGTACGAGCGGAGCATGCCGAGGCCCGCGTACTGGGTGAAGGTGTCGCCGTCGACCATGGTCATCACGGTGTCGAGGTGCATGAAGGCACGCCGCTTGGGCATGTCGAGCGCCACGATCGTCTCGGCGGAACCGGCGGCGAACAGCTTGTGCGCGAGCATCTCGACGGCCTGCGGGGTGGTGCGCTCGCTCATGCCGATGAGAACGGCCCCGTTGCCGATGACCAGGACGTCCCCGCCCTCGATGGTCGACGGATAGTCGGCCTGCCCCTCGGACCAGACATGGAATGCCTCGTCCCGGAACAGCGGGTGGTGCCGGTAGATCGCCTCGAAGTGCACGGTCTCGCGCTGCCGGGCCGGCCAGCGCATGGCGTTGATGGAGACGCCGTCGTAGATCCAGGCCGAGGTGTCGCGGGTGAAGAGGTGGTTGGGCAGGGGGTCCAGCAGGAAGTCGTCCAGGTCCATGACGTGGAAGCGCACGGAGGTCGGCTCGGGGTGCCCGTCCAGGAACTCGCGTTTCGTCATGCCGCCGACCAGGAGCTCGGCCAGTTCCCGCGCGGGCAGGTCCTCGAAGGCGGCTCTGAGGTGGTCGGTGGCCAGGGGGCCGTACTCCTTCTCGTCGAAGACCCGGTCCAGGACGAGGGTTCTGGCCACCGGGACCTGAAGCGTCTCGGCCAGGAGGTCACCGAAGAGGTGGACGGCGACGCCCCGGTCGCGCAGCACATCGGCGAATCCGTCGTGCTCGGCGCGGGCCCTGCGCACCCACAGCACGTCGTCGAAGAGCAGCGAGGTCTTGTTGCTGGGGGTGAGCCTTTTGAGCTCGAGATCGGGCCGGTGCAGGATGACGCGGCGCAGCCGCCCGGCCTCGGAGTGGACGTGGTATGCCATGCCTCCATCCTGACCATCGCGGCGCCCGTTGACTCGCTGCTCGCACGTTTCCGCGCACTCTTGTTTACGTCTCAGTGACGACAACCAGCGCGGTCATCCGCTCGGCAGCGGCTGGAGCAGCTCCGGCCGCGCCAGCATCCGCCGGGTCGTCCGCCCCGGGTCGAGCACGGCCCGCGCGACGATCCAGCCGGCCAGGGCGTGCGGTTCGGCGGGGTCGTCGGCCAGCTCGTCGGCGTACCCGGCGAGCGCGGCGGCGGCGTCCCCGGCGGCGAGCCGCTCGTCGGCGGTGTCCGGGGCGACGGACCGGGCGGCGAAGGCGTGGGTGCGGACGTCGGGCCAGGAGGTGCGGTCGGGACGGAAGCGGGGGCCCGCGGAACCGGCGGACGGCGGGGCGACGTTGCGCAGCCGCCACTCGGTGCGGTGCAGCGCCGCGGCCGTCCGGGCCCGGGTGAGCGCGGCGTACGGCACCGGCTCGCGCAGCCAGCCGTCGAGCGTACGGGCGAGCCCCGACACCAGGGCCCGGCCCTGCGGGGTGAGACGCCCCTCCACCAGCAGGGTGCGCACGACGAGCCGGCTCTGCAGCCGGCGCAGCGCGAAGTGGTACCCGGCCGTGTCGGCCGCCTCGTCGTCCCCCGCCACGGCCATCCGGTCCCGCCAGAACCCCGCGACCCCGGTGAAGGCGTACGCCCCGTGCAGCAGCCCCGTCAGATGCCGCGGATCCGGCCGCCAGGGGGCGTAGTAGCGCTCCTCCCGGTCGTCGTCGAGCAGCGGGAACAGGTGCAGGAGCGCGGCCAGTTTGCTGTGCTGGAACTCGTGCACGAGGGTCTCGGCGAGGGCGAGCGGGCAGGAGGGGCGGGCGATGACCATGGCGGCGAAGGAGTCGCCGCTGGTGGCGGAGACCAGGACGGTCGGCGGCGCTGGCGGCTGTGTGCTCGTACGTCCCCAGGGCACCACGGCCCGTATCGCGCCGGGGTCGAACCGGCCCGGCCCCTCGCCGCCCGGCGCGGCGAGCAACCCGACGGCCTCCTCGAACAGCCGTTGCCAGGCCTCGGCTTCGTCGGCGTCGAGCGGTGCGGGCGGCAGAGGGTCGTCCAGGTCGCGGTAGGGGTCGAGGTCTTCGAGGGGGATGGCGACGGTTCCGGCGGGGGTGGGGTGGGCGAGGGTGCGCAGGGGGGTCCAGGCGGGGTTGGCGTCCGAGGCCGTCGGTGCCGGTCTCGGCAGGGGTTGCGTCGCCGGGCGGATCGTCACGGTGACGGTGCCGCCGTCGCGGCCCGGGCCGGACAGGGTCAGCTCGCCGCCGCTCGTCCGGGCGTGAGCGACCGTCACCCCGTCCTCCGCGCCGGAGAGCCGGGCCAGCCCCAGCCCCGGCAGCGGCAGTCCGCCGTCGGTGAGGGGCACCTTGAGGTCCGCCCGCGTCCCGGCGTGCAGCGACGCCGCGACGGCCAGGGCGCACAGATGCCCGGCTTCCGCCCACAGCGGCGGGCCCGACGCGGTGCCGTGCAGCCGGCGCAGCGCGTGGGCGAGCCAGCCGCCGGTCGCCGGGGCGAGCAGCAGCCGGTCGACCGGCCCGGGTGCCGCGGCGGCGGCCTCCTTGAGGACGTCCCAGGCCTCGGCGGCCGGGCTCAGCGGCGTGTGCAGCGTGCCGAGCCGGTCCAGCAGGGTCCGCAGAAGCAGCAGCCTGCGCGCCCGCTCCGCCCGTTCGAGGAAGGCGACGGCCTCGGCGGAGCCGCCTCCCGCCGCCAGTTCCGCGAAGAGCCGTTCGGGCATGCGGAACGGGGCGTGGCGCGGCTCGCTGGGCATGCGGGACCTCCGGTCGGGGAGTACGGGCGTACAGACCCCGGCGGGAACACGGCATGCCCGTCCGGGGTCTGCCGTGCGGCAGGGTGCGGCTATTCGGCCCTGGCGGACCCCTCGCCGCCCCCTCGGATGCTCTCGCGTGCGCGCAGGACCTCTCCGAGCAGACGAGCAGAGGGAGGCAGCGGGGCGAGACGGTCCACCGCGGTCACGGGCAGCCCCGCCAGGTCGACGAGATCCGACTCCCAGACGTCGGTACCACCAGCTGTGGCCGGCTCACGAACGGCGGCTCCGGCGTGGCACAGAGCGGGCGGCTGGTCCAAGATGTTCCCCCTTCTCGCACGGTGGCACGCGATGCCCCGTGTCCTTTCCATCATGGCCATTCCTGCCCCGGTCGAAAACCGTACGATCACGCCACTCGATCATTTCCGATCACGCGGACGCATCAGGGAGGCCTCGAACTCCCGTAACGCAGCGTCCAGTTCGCCCCTGAGATCTGAATCGTCATCGAGGGAGACGACGGCGTCGAACAGCTCCCACAACATCTCCGGGCGGCCCCGGGCCAGCCTGTTGAGGATACCGACGACATCGGTGCGGGCCTTGCTGTGCCGGGGCAGCGTGGCAGTGACACGCGGGTCCAACGAGGCGACCACCGCCTGTCGTTCGATGGGGTCTCCCATCAGCGAATAGGCGAGAAGGGCGTCCACCGCCCGCTGCAACGGCGAGGCCCGACGCCGCCCGGGCGACGGTACGGCCGGCGCCACGATCTCGGTGCGCTCGGGGCTCTGCAGCCGAATCTCCGGATACTGCAGAGTACGTCCCGCTTCCCTGAGGGCCGCGATACGTGCCCGTACGGCCGGAAACAGTCCCTCCGGATCGGGCAACGCGGGCAGAACGGCGACTCGGTCGGCCAACAGCCCGAGCAGGATCTCGGAGAACAGCCCCGTCCCGCGCTCCCGGTCGTTGGCGGCGACCCGCCCCCGCCCGGCCGCCCGCAGCAGCGTCTGCCGATGGGCGAGGTTGCGCCGCCCCACCGGCAGGGCGTCCGGCGGCAGTTGCTCCCGGAAGGCCAGGTCCTCTTCGAAAGTCTCGCAGGCGTCCACGATCCACAGCTGATCACCGAAGGCCGCTACGGCGTCCCCGGCGTACCGGTCGAGCGCGGAGTCCAGGTCGATGCCCAGCTTGTCGGCGGTAGTGGCGTCCGAGCAGAACAACCGCAGGTGCCCGGCCCGGTCGAGGACGCCGTGCCCGCCCCACCACACCCAGAGGACATCGCCCTGGGCCAGGGGCAGTTCGCGGACGAGGACGCGGCGCAGAGTCGCGTGATCGGCGGGCTGGTGGGCGACCTCGGGGACGTACGGCGGCAGCGGGGCGAGGTGCAGACGGAGCTGGTCGTCCGGCACCCCGGCCGCACGCAGCAGCCGGTGAAAGGCCACCGCATCGCGCGCCGGCCCGGGCAGATCCCAGCCGGACCCGGCGTCGTACCGCTCGACGCCGACGATCAGCGCATGCACCCGGGCGGGGTTCACTGCAGCCGGTCCACGATGTGCCGGTAGACCTCGGGGTTCGTCCAATAGGCGCTGTGCGAGGCCGGGAAGGGCTGACGGCTGTCGACCGCCACGTCCGTGACCCGTCCGGGGAACAGGCCCGCGCCCAGATAGGAGAGCAGGTCGCGGGAGTCGTACAGGTTCAACCAGTCCGGGACGTGCGACGGCAGGGGTGCGGGGTGTTCGAGGGAGGGCAGTGAGCCCGACTCGTAGAGGAACGGCCCCTGGGATCCCGCCGTCACCAGGAATCGGACCTGTGGCAGCGGCGCGGAGATCAGGGTGTCCAGGGCGATGATGCCGCCGAGGCTGTGGCCGACCAGGGTGACGGGCGGTTCGAGGCCCGTGATCAGGTGACGCAGTTCGGCGCGGACCGCCTCGCCGCGGCTGAGGTAGCGCAGGATGTCGGCGGCGGCGGGGTGGGCGGCCTCGGTGAGGGCGCGGCGGCGGCGCACAACGGCACGGGATGCCGCCGAACCCGCGACCCGCAGCACCAGAGAGCGCACCCCGCGTTCCGTGCCCCGGGGCTGTGCACCGAGTGCCACGGCGAGCACGTCGGCGACGGCGTCACGGCTGTCACCGACCGGCACCAACGGGACGTCGGAGTCCAGGGCGTCGGCGATGACCCGGGCCGCAAGACTGCGTCCGGCGAGGGCCCCGAGGTCGTCGGGGGCGAGGGCGACGGCGGCCGGGGCGAGCAGCGGATGGGCGGCCAGATCGGTGGCGGCGCGGGCCAGTCCCGGGCCCAGTTCGGCGGCAGGAACGTCCCCTTGAGCCGCTAGGGCGAGGAGACCGGTTCGTATCGCCTGGTCGGGAGGCAGGGAGCCGGGCGGACGCTCGACGACCTGCGGCGCGCCGGCCGCGGCGAGCACGAGTTCGGCGTACGGGTCGGCGTAGAGGGCGGCCCAGGCGGCGGCCGACGCGTCGTCGCCGTCACCGTCGGGCAGGCCCCGGGCCGTGCCGCCCGGCTCGGCGGGAAGGCTGACCCCGCCCGCCGCGAGCGTGGCGCCGTGCGTGCCGCCCCAGTAGTACGGCACGATGCGTAGTCCCTCGCGCAGGGCGGTCAGTCCGGCCGCCACGCGCCCCGCAAGCTTCGAGAAGCCTGGTTCGCGCACCCCTGTTCCATGGATGAAGACGACCGTCGCCATGTGCCCCCCGTGACACCGGTACAGAGTTGTGTACGACTGCCGTTACGCCGTCAACTTACCAGTATCATAAGGAGGTTGGGGGTCGAGCACACGTGCGAGGACCCGCCCGCGGCCGAACCACCGGCCATGACAACTGGACACAGGGGGACGCAGTGAGCGCTGACGCGGTGGTCACGCATTTCCTGTTCGCCTCGGCCCTGATCCTGGCGGTCGGCCATGGCGCCGGCTGGGTGGCCCAGCGGCTGAGGCAGCCGTACATCGTGGGGCAGCTGACGGCGGGCATCGCCCTCGGTCCCTCCTTGCTCGGCAGTGCGGCGCCGGATGTCTACCGGACGGTGTTCCCCCAGGAGATCGGCACCGCGCTGACCGGGCTCGCGCAGTTCTCCCTGGTGGTCTTCCTGTTCGCGGTGGGATACGAGCTGGATCTGAAGATCCTGGGCGACCGGGCGCGCACGGTCGTGACGGTGGCGCTGGCGGCGTTCGTGGTCCCGATGATCGTGGGCAGCGGCTGCGCGCTGCTGTTCCGGGAGCAGTTGCGGGCCCTGGACATGCCCCCGCTCACCACCGGCATGGTGCTGTTCGCCGGGGTCGCCCTGTCGATAACGGCCGTACCGGTCCTGACGGCCATCGTGCGGGAGAACAACCTGGCCGACACGGTGCCGGGCGTCCTCGCGGTGTCCGCGGCCGGGCTGCTCGATGTGATCGGGTGGACGGTGCTGGCCGGGACGATGCTGGACAGCGACAGCGGTGAGCACGTCCTGGGCTGGCAGTGGCGGGCCCTCATCGCGGCCGGGTTCGCCCTGCTGATGCTGGCGGCGGCCCGGCCCGTGCTGCGCAGGCTGCTGTGGCGGACCCGGATGGAGCCGTCCCTGCGGCTGGCGGTGCTCATCGGCTTCGCCTGTGCGTCGGCGTCCGTGACGCAGTACCTCGGGCTGCACGCCATCTGCGGTGCGCTGCTCGCGGGGATCGTCTGCCCGCGTGAGCAGCGCGGCACGCTCGACCCGGATCTGCTGCGGCCGCTGCATGTCGTCAGCTCGCTGCTGGTGCCCTACTTCTTCGTGTTCTCCGGGCAGTCCGTCACCCTCAACAGCATGAATGCCACCGGCTGGATCGCGCTGCTGGTGGTGACGGTGCTGGCGGTCACCACGAAGGTCGGCAGTGGCGTGGTGGCGGCCCGGATGGGCGGACTGGACCGCGACGACGCCCGGACCGTCGGTGTCCTGCTGAGCGCCCGCGGTCTCACGGAGCTGATCGCCCTCAACGCCGGCTTCCAGGCGGGCCTGGTGAGCAAGCCCCTCTATACGGTGCTGGTCTTCATGGCCCTGGCCACCACGCTGCTCACGCAGCCCCTGCTGATCCTGGTGCGCCGCCTGTCCGACCACGAGCCGACCCGCGCCCCGGGCCCTGCCGAGGTCGTGCCGGTGCATCTGACTCTCCCGGACCACGCGGGCGACACCCCGGCACCTCGTCACCCGTCGGACGGCGTGCCCCCCACACCGGTGGCGGACGCGGGCTGACGGTCCGGGGTGGCACACGGGTGCCACCCCGGACGAGGCGGTGGTCTACAGCGGCATCGGCGCCATGTCGCACTCGATACGGCGGCCCTGGCGTGCGGCCACGTGCCACGGGTGGTCGGCGCGAACCACGCGGGCGAAGCCGTCCGTCGCCTTGCGCTGCAGTTCGTCGGCCTCCGCCCTGCGGCCCAGGCCCCGCAGGTCGAGGCCGAGGTTCGCCGTGCAGGCCAGCGTCAACGGGTGCTCCTCACCGGCGATCTCGGCGAGCAGCGGCAGATTGGCCTGGTCGATCTCGTGCGCCCGCTCGAAGTCGACGCGTGCGTAGGCCGTGTTGGCCTGGCCGATGGCGACGGTCAGCGCGGTGATGTGCCGGGCGCCCACACCCGCGGCCAGCCGGCTCGCCGCGTCGTCCTCCAGCTCCTGTGCCTGGTCCAGGGCCCCGAGGGCACGCAGGGTGGCGGCCAGGTTCGCCTTGGTCAGGAGGGTGTACGCGTGGCCCTGACCGAGGCGCTGCTCGAATCGACGCAGGGTCTCCTCCGCCAGCTCCCGGGAGCCGTCGAGGTCGCCGTTCAGACGCCGGTCGACGGACACGTTGGTCGCCGACGACACGGCGTCGAAGTGGTCCTTTCCGTAGCGGGAGACGAAGCGCCGCAGCGTCTCGTCCGAGAGCTTGGCCGCCTCTTCGTGGGCCCCGTCCCGGCGTCGGCAGACCGCGAGATTGCGGGCGATGCGCAAGGTGAGCGGGTGTTCCTCACCGAGTTCGGTGCGCGCCCGGCGGTACGCGTCCTCCTGGAAGTCGCGGGCGCCGGGGTAGTCCCCGCTCTCGCGCATGTCGATGGAGAGCGCGTTGAGGGTGTTGAGGGTGAAGAAGCTGGCAGGGCCGAACAGCAGCTCACGCTGCTGGGCGTTCTCCTGGTCCAGCGGCAGCGCTTCCCTGAACCGGCCGCACAGCCGCAGGGCGACTCCCCAGGCGTGGGTGGCCCGCAGCGTCATCGGATCGTCCGGGCCGAACAGGGACCGGGCCAGCTCGGTGGCCTCCTGCGTCAGCGCCCGGGCTTCCTCGAACCCGCCCTGGTAGCCGCGGGCGTCCGCCATCTCGCACAGCGAGTCGATCAGGTTCTCGGAGTCGACATCGGAGCGGCGCGAGATCTCCAGGGCCTTCTCGGTGAGCGGGATGGACTCGGGGACCTGGCCGTTCTGCCGCAGCAGGAATCCGAGGCTCTTCGTCATCCGGAGGACGTGGAGGTCATCCTCGTCCGAGGACCCGAGCCAGGCGCTCCAGGCCTGGCGGGCGAAGTCGGCGGCGCCCACGTGGTCTCCCCAGTAGTAGAGGAACCACACCGTGTCGAAGACCAGCTCCCGCACATAGGTGTCGGTGCTGGTCACGGCCTGTGAGGTGAGCACATGGGGCAGCAGCGCCTGATAGGCACGCCATTCCAGTGACGAGCCGGAGGGGCCGGGCTTGGCGGCCGACAGCAACTGGTGCGCGGCGTCACGCATCCGCTCCCGCTCGTCGGCGCTCAGTTTGGCCAGGAGCACCGTCTGCAGCAGGCGGTGCATCTGGAGGGTGTCGGAACGCGGGTCCACCCGGACCAGGGAGAACTGGCTCAGGTCGCGGACGGCCCGGTTGAGTTTGATCGACTCCCGCAGCAGGGGATCGACCTCGGGCGTGACATTGACGCCGCGGCTCCCGCGCAGCATCGCCCTCGGGATGGGCTCGGGGGCCATGCTGGCGCAGATGTCGAGCAGCTGCCGGGCGCCCGGGTTGTTCTCCTTGATCCGCTCCAGCGAGATGTCCCAGGCGGCGGCGACGGAGACCGGATAGTCGGGAGCCGGGTCGAGTTCGAGGATCTCGGGACTGCGCTGCGCGAGCAGGTCGAGATACTCGTCGACCTGCATGCCGGTCACCGCGCGCCAAGCGCCCGCCTGCTCCACCGCGAGCGGCAGGTCGCCCAGGGCGTCGGCGAGCCGCCCGGCGTCCTCGACGGACAGGTCGGGCGAGCGCCTCTGGAGCAGCTCGATCGACTCCTCGCGCTCGAACACGTTGACCGGCAGCGACGTGGCCACCCTTTCCCAGGCCCGGTTCCGGGACGTGACGATGACCTTGCCCGGTCCGTTGGCCGGGAAGTACTGGCGCACCGTGTCGACGTCCTCGGCGTTGTCGAAGACGAGCAGCCAGCTGTCGTACGGCGTTCCGGTGCTCAGCGCCTCCAGTACGGCCGGCACGGCCGTGTTGGCGGCGGGGGCGCCGAGGCTGTCCTGGCCGGTGGGGGCGACGCCGAGCTGTGCCGCCAACTGGGCCAACGCGGCGAGAATGAGGCTCTCCCGCTCGGCGGGGATCCAGCAGATCACCCGGTAGTCGTGCTGGTGGGTGTAGACGTACTCGAGTGCCAGCTGGGACTTGCCGACGCCACCGAGCCCATGGAGGGCGTTGGGGAGCACCGCCGCCGTGTCCTGAGCCGCCAGCTGCTCCTCCACGGCACTCAGCAGCGCCTGCCGGCCGACGAACGACGTGTTGCGCAGAGGCACGTTCACCAGGAGGGCGGCGGGCGTTCCGGTCGTGGTGCTCGGCATGGGGAGCTCAGCCTCCGAGGGTTCTTGTGGGATGGCGTCGGATACCAGGGGTGGCACGGGTGGTTCTCCAGCTTCTTGGGGGGCGGTCGACGGTGGCAGACTTCCCGTTCCGTCGGACAATCCCCCAGGAGCCGCGCGGTTCACCTCGGAAGTTGCAGCTCCGGGCGTTCCCGGACTCACTCGTTCGGCGTCACCGGGCCCTCGGGCCCTGGACAGACCGGGCTCGATCCGGCGGGCCCGCTCGGAGTACGGCCCCGAGAGCGCCCGCATCACGGCCAGCTCGCTGCGCGCCCAGCCCCGCTCGGACGGGTCGGGCAGCGTGGCGCCCATCGGGTCGCGCAGGGCGGCGCGCAGGGCGAGGCCCCGGGCGCCCGCGGCGGGAAGTTCGCCCACCACGCTGACGGTGTGGGCGAGTTGGCTGCGGGTGGTGGTGGCGAGCAGTTCCTCGCGGACCCCGTCGGCGAACTCCGGACGGCCCTCGCCGCCGCTGTCCCAGTCGATCAGCCCGCCCATCAGGATCTCGGCGAGGTGGTCCGGGCCGGTCTCCGGCATGGTGCGCCGCCGCAGCTGTTCCACGAGGTCGAACTCGAAGGGAACCGCCGCCAGTTGCGTTGCGAGGCGGCGTGCCGCGGGGGTGGCCAGCGTGAAGAATCGGCGTACGGCGGCTTTGGCGGCGCGCGGGAAGCGGGGGGCGCGCAGGCCGGGCGCGGGCGATCCCTTGGTGAGGGTGCCGGCCAGGACGACGGGCAGGGCGCGGCGCACTCCGCGTTCCCCGGTGACGAGGTCGGCCCAGGCCGCGAGCGAGGCGGGCTTGAGGGAGAGCACGGGGACGGGCACGGAGCCGTCGCCCGCGTCGGGCAGCGGTCGCAGGGGGTCGGGGCCGCCGGGCGGCGCCCAGTGCTCGAGTCCGTCGTTGGCGGCGCCGAAGCCGCCGGCCTCCAGGACGGCCGGGTGGGGGTAGAGCGAGGCGCGGTGGCGCAGGTGCGGCGGGAGCAGATGCACCAGGGCCGTGGGGCCGGCGTGGGCGAGCCGGGCGAGCAGGTCGTCGGCGGCGGGCGAGGCCCAGCCGTGGGCGAGCCCGTCGGTGACGACGAGGAAGACGCGGTCACCGCGTCCGCCGAGGAGTTCGGCGGGGTCGGCGGCGGCCCGGCCGACGCTCCAGCGCAGGGTGGCGGTGCCGGTGCGCGGCACGTTCACCCGGACCGTTCGCACGGCCCGGAAGGCGCCGCTGTGCTCGGCGGCCTGGGCGAGCCGGGCGGTGGACTCCTCCCAGATCCGCAGGGTGGGCGCGTCGTCCACCAGCAGGACCAGGTCGAAGGCGGCCGTCCGGGCGGGACGCAGGAACGGCACCCACATGCCGTCGATGATCCCCTGCTCGGCCGTGGTCTCCTCGTCGAGTTCGAGCGTGTCGCGGGACGGCACACGGCGGGCCAGCTGGTGCAGGGCGCGGGCGAACCGGGCGGTGGCGCGGCCCGGGGCCTGCTGCGGGCGGTCGTCGGCGGGCAGCAGCGGCTGCCCGAGGCGCAGGGTGAAACGGCCCTCGGCGTCGGGTAACAGGCGCGCCGAGGCGCGGGGCTCTCCGGGCAGGGGGGAGCCGGTCCCCTGCCGCGGACGGTCGTCGAGACCGTCGGGAGTGGCCGGCGGGCGCGGAGCGCGCACCGCGTCGGGGGTGGTGTCAGGGGAGGGACCCGGCTGGTCGGCCGGTGAGGTGTCCCGCTGGTTCGTGTCCTCCGTGTCCCGCGGGCGTACGGGAGTCGGGGCCGGGGATGTCGTCGTCCGGCCCGGCGCCGGCTCGGGGCCGGAGGAGGCCGGGCCGCCGTGGCGGTTCCAGTGCACGGCGAGCCAGACCGCGTCGGCGACGTCCTGCCAGCGCGGGAGGGACTGTTCCAGGGTGTCCGGTGGCGTCGCTCCGTGCTCAGCCGCCTGATCGGCGGACTCGGGCAACGCCGAAGGAGGCGACGACCCCGAAACGGGAAATCCGTCGCCGAGCCCGGATGCGTGCTCCCTGGGATAGCCCTTCAATTCAGCGGCCCTTCGCGAGGTCGCGCAGGAGCATTTCCACGAGCTTACGCCCGTCACCATCCGCCTGGAAACCACCCGCCGTCGTCATCTGGACAGCGTTGAGCAACTGGTCCAGGGAGTGGGTTCCGCCGGCCTGGACCCGCTGAACGAACAGGTCGACGAGGTCTTCGGTGCCCTGCGGGCGGGTTCCGAGGTGCCCTTCGACCATGGCCAGGAGTTGCTCCCGGGTGGGCGTGCGCATCTCCAGCGGGAGGCAGCGCCGGCGGAAGGCCGCGGGGAATTCGCGTTCTCCGTTGCTGGTGATCACCACGACCGGGAACTCCCGGCACTCGATGCGCCCGTCGCGCACCTCGGCGCGGCCCCCGGGGTCGCTGGTGTGGACGCGCGCGCTGTCCTCGGCGTCGCGTACCAGCTCGGGGACTTCATAGCTTCCGTTCTCCAGGACGTGCAACAGGTCGTTCGGCAGGTCGATGTCGCTCTTGTCGAGCTCGTCGACGAGAAGCACACGGGGACGATCGTAGGGCAGCAGCGCGGTCCCCAGGGGGCCCAGCGTGATGAAGTCACCGAGAAACGGGGGTAGTTGGCGCGGATTTTGCTGAAGCGCGGTGTTGACGTCCGTAGCCGGATCGATGTCGTCCGGTTCCAGGGACGCGGCATGCCGCAGGCCGGCCCGCCAGGCGGCGATGGCCTGGGCGCGGCCCATGGCGTCGTGGGCGTAGAGGCCCTCGCGCAGGGTGGTGCGGCTGACGATGTTCCACTCCAGGACCCGGCCGAGGCCGAGTTCGCGGGAGATGAGGTAGGCCAGGGTGGACTTGCCGACGCCGGGCGGGCCGGTGATCAGCAGGGGCCGGCGCAGCAGCAGCGCGGTGTTGACGACGTCGATCTCGTCCTTGCCCAGCTGCGGAGTGACGTCACCGGGGCCCAGGCGGCGCAGCGCGGCCTGGGGGTCGGCCGCCGGTACGGGCCGGGCCGGTTCGCCCCGGAAGCTGCGCCAGGGCGGCGGCACGGGCAGATCGGGCGGGACGGCGGGGGCGCTGCCCGTGCCGTGGAAGATCCACCAGTCGTTCGGGACCGTCTGCTCCTGCCCGCTCATGCGGATGCCTCCTCGCTGGCGAGATCGCCTGGGTCGGTGGGCTGGAAGTCAACGGGACGCGTCGGATCGTCCCAGAAAAAGCCGATGTGCCGGCCGAGCAGCTCGCCTGGGCCCCGGCCCTCGCTCTCGGCGTTCCTGCGCAGGAGGTGGACGGCCACCGGGATCCTCGCCGGTGTGGGCGCCGCGGCGAACAGGGCGGTCACCACTTCCCGGCGCTCCTCGCGGAAGGCACCTCTGCGGTCCCAGATCGCGAGCCCCACCCCTTCCGCTATGGCGGCCTTGAGAGCCTCCAGTGCCAGGACGTCGGACGGGGCGTCGAGCACCACCGCCGTATGTCTTGGTTCCCCGGCGAGCCCGGCCTGCCACGCGCCGATCCGGCCGCCGTCCGGTTCGCGCCAGCCGTGCACCTGGACGCCGTGCTCGTTCAGGGTTCGCCAACGCTCCTGCCACTGGTCGCGGACCAGGGCGTCGTCCGTGCGCATCCGCTCCAGGCTGCGCAGATGCACCCCGTACTTCAGGCTGAGCGGCAGCGGCTGCCCGTCGCCGATCCGGAAGGTCAGACCGGCCACATCGTGGTTGAGGAGTTCGTACGGAAGGACGAACTCGATGTACGGCGGTGGCTGCCGGCGTCCGCCCGGGTCGGGTTCACGGGGCGCCGACCAGAGGCGGGCGCCCTGCCGTAACGCGCGCTGGACGGCCGGGCCGAGCTCGTCGAGGGTGGTCGTGGCGGGTTCGCCGGGCTGTGGGTCCCAGCGGCCGGGGACGGTGTTGAGCCAGGGGCGGACGACGATCTCGCCGGAGCCGTCCCGTGCCGGTTCGACGGCGACGACCAGGCAGCGCGGGATGTCCGGATCGCTCTTGGCCGAGCCGCGGGCCTTGCGGCGTTCCTCCACCGGCCCGGTCAGGCCCGCGCGCCGGGCCCAGTCGTCGGCCCAGCCGGACAGGGCGGTGCGGTGCCCCGGGCTGGCGGCGAGCAGGGCGGCGTGGTCGATCAGCAGGACGGCGGGGGGCAGTCCGTCCGGCTGCACGTTCCAGTCCAGGACGTGCGCGAGGAGTTGCTCCGGGGCGAGTCCGGTGGGCAGGTCGAGGCCGTTGAGCTCCTCGACCAGGGCGTCGCGCAGCCGGGCGGCGGGGAGTTCGCCCTTGGCGAGGAGGGCGCGGGCGCCGGCCTCGTCGTCGCGGGAGAGGGGCCCCTGGAGGGCAGGGGGCGGGGCGGGCGCGAGCCACTGGTCGAGCAGCTGATCGAGTTCGTCGCCCGCCAGTTCGCCTTCGAGGATCCGCACCACCTCGACCAGTACGCGTTCCCCGCCCGGCATGTTCAGCGCGGCGCGCGTCAGCAGGACCACGTCCTCGCGCAACTTGATGCCGCGCAGGTCGATCCGGCGCCCCAGCAGGCCTCCGAGGACGACACCGAAGTGCAGCCGCCCCTGCGCGTCCTCCATGCAGCCCAGACCGCACAGGGCGTTGGTCAGCCCCAGCAGCAGCCGTAAGCCTTCCGCACGCCCGGACCCGCCCTCGGGTTCGCCGAACCCCGCGTGTGTCTCCACCGACTTTCCCCCTGAGCCGGTATACCTGCCTGATCGACCAGCGAAGTTAGCACGGCAACCAGCGGTTAACCAGGGACGAATGGGACCGGAAGGACGACGTCCGGCCAGGATCGCCCCAGACGGGACAAGCCTGGCCGGATTCGATCGGACTCGACCTTGTGGAGGCCGCCCTTCCGGCTCAGAGCCTCGGGTCCACCGGCTCCGATTCCAGCGCCAGCACCCCGAACACCGCCTCGTGCACCCGCCACAGCGGCTCACCGTCGGCGAGTCGGTCCAGGGCCTCCAGGCCCAGGGCGTACTCGCGGATCGCCAGGGACCGCTTGTGGTTGAGGAAGCGGGAGCGCAGGCGGGCGAGGTTCTCCGGGCGGGTGTACTCGGGGCCGTAGATGATCCGCAGGTACTCGCGGCCGCGGCATTTGATGCCGGGCTGGACGAGGCGGCCCTGGGGGTCGCGGACGAGGGCGCCGATCGGCTTGACGACCATGCCCTCGCCGCCGCGGCCGGTCATCTCCAGCCACCAGTCGACACCGGCCCGGACGGACTCCGGGTCGGCCGTGTCGACGTACAGCCGCCGGGTGGTGCGCAGCAGGCCGCTGCCGTCGTGCTCGACGAGCCGGTCGAGCAGGGCGAGCTGCTCGTCGTGGGGCAGGGCGGTGAGGCTGCGGCCCTGGACGGCGAGGATCTGGAACGGTGCCAGGTGGACGCCGTCCAGGCCGTCCGTGGTCCAGCAGTAGCGGCGGTAGGCCTCGGTGAACGCGGCGGCGTCGGCGGAGCGTTCGCGGGTGCGGGCCAGCAGGCCGGTGACGTCCACGCCGCGTGCGGCCGTGCCCTCCAGCGCGGCCAGCGCGCCCGGGAGCACCGCGCCGGAGGCGGCGCCCACCGCGGCGTACTGGGAGCGCAGCAGGCCGGAGGCCTTCAGGGACCAGGGCATCAGTTCGGCGTCCAGCAGCAGCCAGTCGGTGGCCAGTTCGTCCCAGAGGCCGGCCTCGCCGATCGCCGTGCGCACCCGGTCGAGGATCTCCTCGGTGAGGGCGTCGTCGTCGAGGAAGGGGCGGCCGGTGCGGGTGTAGAGCGCCCCGGTCGGGCCGTCCACGCCGAAGCGCTTGCGGGCCGCGTCCGCGTCCCGGCAGACCAGCGCCACCGCCCGCGATCCCATGTGCTTCTCCTCGCACACGACCCGCTCGACCCCGTCCGCCGCGTACTGCGCGAAGGCCTCGACGGGGTGTTCGAGGTAGCCATCGACCTTGCTGGTCGCCGTCGGTGCCATGGTGGGCGGGAGGTACGGCAGCAGCCGCGGGTCCACCGCGAAGCGGCTCATGACCTCCAGGGCCGCCGCCGCGTTCTCCTCGCGGATCGAGATCCGGCCCTGGTGCCGGGTCTCCACGATCCGGCGGCCCTGCACGTCGGCCAGGGCCAGCGGGCGGCCGTCGTGTCCGCCGGGGGCCTCCGTGAGCAGCGGCTTCGCGGGCTCGTACCAGACGCGCTCCGCCGGTACGTCGACCAGCTCGCGCTCCGGCCAGCGCAGCGCGGTGAGCTTGCCGCCGAAGACGGCGCCGGTGTCCAGGCAGATGGTGTTGTTGAGCCAGGTGGCCTCCGGGACGGGGGTGTGACCGTAGACGACGGCCGCACGACCTCGGTAGTCCTCCGCCCAGGGGTAGCGCACCGGCAGGCCGAACTCGTCGGTCTCGCCGGTGGTGTCGCCGTACAGGGCGTGGCTGCGGACCCGGCCGGAGGTGCGGCCGTGGTACTTCTCGGGCAGGCCGGCGTGGCAGACGACCAGGCGGCCGCCGTCGAGGACGTAGTGGCTGACGAGGCCGTCGAGGAACTCCCGCACCTCGGCGACGAACTCCTCGCTCTGGCCCGTCATCTGCTCGATGGTCTCGGCGAGGCCGTGGGTGTGCCGGACCTTGCGGCCGCGCAGGTGACGGCCGTACTTGTTCTCGTGGTTTCCGGGCACGCACAGGGCGTTGCCGGACTTCACCATCGCCATGACGCGGCGCAGCACGCCCGGGCTGTCGGGGCCGCGGTCGACCAGGTCGCCGACGAAGACGGCGGTACGGCCCTCGGGGTGGACTCCGTCCTTGTAGCCCAGCTTGCCGAGCAGCGAGTCCAGTTCGGCGGCGCAGCCGTGGATGTCGCCGACGATGTCGAAGGGGCCGGTGAGGTGGGTGAGGTCGTTGAAGCGCTTCTCGGTGACGACGGTGGCGTGCTCGACCTCGTCGACGCCGCGCAGGATGTGCACCTTGCGGAAGCCCTCGCGCTCCAGGTGCCTGAGGGAACGGCGCAGTTCCCGGGTGTGGCGCTGGATGACGCGGCGGGGCATGTCGGCGCGGTCGGTGCGGCCCGCGTTGCGCTCGGCGCACACCTCCTCGGGCACGTCGAGCACGATGGCTATCGGCAGGACGTCGTGACTCCGGGCCAGGTCGACCAGCTGGCGTCGGGCGTCGGGCTGCACGCTGGTCGCGTCCACGACGGTGCGGCGGCCGGCGGCGAGGCGCTTGCCCGCGATGTAGTGCAGGACGTCGAAGGCGTCCTTGGTGGCGCTCTGGTCGTTCTCGTCGTCCGAGACGAGGCCGCGGCAGAAGTCGGACGAGATGATCTCCGTGGGCTTGAAGTGCCTGCGGGCGAAGGTGGACTTGCCGGAGCCGGAGGCACCGACGAGCACCACCAGGGAGAGGTCGGTGACGGGCAGGACCCGCCCCTCGCGTACGTCGGTCATGCCGCCTTCGCCTCCTTCGGACTGGTCGGGGTGGTCAGGGTGAACACGGCCATCTGGGTGGGCGGTCCCACCTCGGGGTCGTCAGGGCCGACGGGTATGAACTCGGCCGAGTAGCCGTGCCGTTCGGCGACCGCCTCCGCCCAGGCCCGGAACTCGGCGCGGGTCCATTCGAAGCGGTGGTCGCGGTGGCGGACGTGGCCGGCCGGGAGGCTCTCCCAGCGCACGTTGTACTCGACGTTCGGGGTCGTCACGAGGACCGCGCGCGGGCGGGCCGAGCCGAACACGGCGTACTCCAGGGCGGGCAGCCGGGGCAGGTCGAGGTGCTCGACGACCTCGCTGAGCACGGCGGCGTCGTAGCCCTTGATCCGCGGGTCGGTGTAGGCGAGCGAGCCCTGGAAGAGCTTGACGCGCGAGGCCTGCCGCTCCCCCATGCGATCCAGCTTGAGCCGCCGGGAGGCGATGGTGAGCGCCCGCATCGACACGTCCACGCCCACGATCTCGGTGAACGCCGGGTCCTTGAGGAGGGTCTGCACCAACTGGCCCTGGCCGCAGCCGAGATCCAGGACGCGGGCGGCCCCGGACGCCTTGAGCGCGGCGGTGATGGCCTCCCGGCGCTGTACGGCGAGCGGGGTGGGCCGCTCCTCGGTCTCGGTCTCCGCCCCGACCGCGTTGTCGATCTCCTCGACCTCGCTGTCGTCGGTCTCGGCCAGCCGGACCAGCTCCAGCCGCTCCGTCGCCGCACGGGTCAGCGACCAGCGGCGCGAGAGGTAGCGGCTGGTGATCAGCTGCTGCTCGGGGTGGCCGGGCAGCCAGCCCTCACCGGCGCGCAGCAGCTTGTCGACCTCGTCGGGGGCGACCCAGTAGTGCTTGGCGTCGTCCAGGACCGGGAGCAGGACGTAGAGGTGGCGCAGGGCCTCGGCGAGAGTACGGTCCGTGGACTCCAGTTCGAGTCGGACGTAGCGGGAGTCGCCCCACTGCGGGAACTCGGTGTCCAGCGGCACGGGTTCGGCGGTGACCGTCCAGCCCAGCGGCTCGAACAGCCGCTGTACGAGCCCGGGGCCGCCGCGGGCGGGCAGCGCCGGTACCTCGATACGCAGCGGCCACGGTACGGCGGGCAGTTCGGGCCGGGCGTTGCAGACGCCCTTCATCGCGCTGGAGAAGACATTGCTCAGCGCCACGGCGAGCAGGGAGGAGGCGGCGTAGGGGCGGTCGTTGACGTACTGCGCGAGTGCCGCGTCCGGGGCGCCGCCCCGGCCCTTGCCCTTGCCGCGCCTGACCAGTGCCACGGCATCCACCTCCAGCAGCAGCGCCGCCGTGCAGCGCTCGGCGTCCGCCTCGGGGTAGAGGACATGGGCCGTGCCGTAGGAGGTGGAGAACGCCTGGGCCTTCTCGGGGTGCTTGTGCAGCAGGAAGCCGAGATCGGTGGCGGGGCGCTCCGGGGTGCCGGTGGTGGTGATGGTCAGAAACACGGTGGATCGACCTTTGATCAGTGGTCTGAACTGCGGATCCCCTCACCGTACAGAGCGAACTTCGGCAGCATCCGGGAATTTTCGCTAGCCTCCGGTCGACCGGGCGTTCGAGGGAGGATGTGCGACTGTGGGCACGATCGACACCAGCAAGCCCCATTCGGCGCGGATGTACGACTACTTCCTGGGCGGGAAGGACAACTACCCGGTCGACGTGGCGGCGGCCGAGCAGGTGACCTCGCACTTCCCCGCCGTGAGCGCGATGGCGCGCACCAATCGCGCCTTCATGCACCGCGCCTCCCGGCTGCTGGCCGAGCGGGGCGTCCGCCAGTTCCTCGACATCGGGACCGGCATCCCGACCGAGCCGAACCTCCACCAGATCGTCCAAGGGGTCGCCCCCGACGCCCGGGTGGTCTACGCGGACAACGACCCGATCGTGCTCCGGCACGCCGAGGCCCTGCTGCACAGCGCGCCCGAGGGGAGGACCGCCTACGTCCAGGCCGATGTGCGGGACCCCGCAAAGATCATCGCGACGGCCCGGGAGACCCTCGACTTCAGCCGGCCGATCGCCCTGTCCCTGGTGGCACTCCTGCACCTGGTGGGCGACGAGGACGAGCCCCTCCGGCTGGTCCGGGAACTCCTCGAACCGCTGCCGCCCGGAAGCCACTTGACGCTCTCCCACGCGACGGGCGACTTCGACCCGGAGACCTGGGAGCGGGTCGTCGAGGTGTACCGCAAGGGCGGCACGGCGGCGCAGGTGCGCAGCCGGGAGGAGTTCTCGGAGTTCTTCACGGGCCTTGAGCTGGTGGACCCGGGTGTGGTCCTGGCCGCGCGGTGGCATCCCGGGCTCGGCGAACGGCGTGGAGGGGACGGCGGGGGCAACGAGATCCCCCTCTACGTGGCGGTCGCCCGCAAGCCCTGACACGGGCCCGGCGGTTCGCGCTCCACGGCCCGGTCCGCCGGACGGCCGACGTGCCGGGCCGGGCAGTGCCCGCCGGTTCTACGACAGCTGCGACTGCACCTGCGAGGAGATCAGCTCCAGGTGGTCGAGGTCGTACAGGTCGAGGATCTGGAGGTAGATCCGCTGGGCGCCGATCTCGGCGTAGCGGCCGATCTTGTCGACGACCTCGGACGGGGAACCGGCCAGGCCGTTGAGCTTCAGCTCGTCGGCCTCGCGGCCGATCGCGGCGGCCCGGCGGGCGATCTCCGCCTCGTCCCGGCCGACGCAGACGACGAGGGCGTTGGAGTAGGTCAGGTCGTCGCCGTCCCGGCCGGCCTCCTCGGCGGCGGCACGCACCCGGCCGAACTGGCGCGCGCTGTCCTCGAGGGAGGCGAAGGGGATGTTGAACTCGTCGGCGTACTTCGCGGCCAGCCGCGGGGTGCGGGTGGCGCCGTGGCCGCCGACGAGCACGGGGATCTTCCGCTGCGCGGGCTTGGGCAGCGCGGGAGAGTCCGTGAGGTCGTAATGGGTGCCGTGGAAGTCGAAGGTCTTGCCGGGCTCCGTCGCCCAGAGGCCGGTGACGATCTCCAGCTGCTCCTCGAGGCGGGAGAACTTCTCCTTGGGGAACGGGATGCCGTAGGCCTTGTGCTCCTCCTCGAACCAGCCGGCACCGAGGCCGAGCTCGACACGGCCGCCGGACATCTGGTCGACCTGCGCGACCTGGATGGCGAGCACGCCGGGCAGCCGGAAGGTGCCGGCGGTCATCAGGGTGCCGAGCCGGATGCGCTTGGTCTCACGGGCGAGTCCGGCCAGGGTCAGCCAGGCGTCGGTGGGGCCGGGGAGGCCGTCGCCGGAGCCCATGCGGAGGTAATGGTCGGAGCGGAAAAAGGCGTCGAATCCCAGGTCCTCGGTGGCCTTGGCGACGGCGAGCAGCGTGTCATAGGTGGCCCCCTGCTGGGGCTCGGTGAAGATGCGCAGATCCATACGTCCATCCTGCACGCCGGGGTGCGGGGCGACGCGGTCGGTCCCCGGTCCCCCGCGCGCCCCGGTCGGGTGAAATTACGTCCATACCGCGCGTGCCGCCTGACCCGGCCAGTGACCGGCCCCAGTGATGATCGTTGGCTCGGGCGGAGCCGGAGCCCCCGGCTTCCGCACCGGCCCGCGACCGCCGGGGCGTCACCCGCGTCGGCCTCCCCGGGGGCCATGGGCCGAGGAGGCCGTCATGTCCGAAGAGACCGTGCCGCAGCAGGGCGGGACCGGGCAGCCGAAAGGGCTGTTGCAGCAGATGGAGGAGCTGATGGCGGCGTTGAACGCGGACCTGTCGGCGTTGGACGCGGATCTTCAGGCGGCGGGGGATGCGGGCCGGGGGCCGGGCGAGGAGGGCGACCGGGGGCGTTCGGGCTGAGGACGTCGCCCTAGGGGCGCGGGGAACTGCGCGAACAACCCCCACCGGCCCGCACCCGGACGACAAGCCTGCCCGGGATCAACGCCGGGGCAGCCGCCAGGGCTACTGCGGCGGCGCCTAGCCCGCCTCCCGCTCCGGTACCACCTGCTCGCGGTCCGCGAGTCTGCGGAGCATTTCCAGGACGCGGTCGCGGGACTCGTCCGCCGCGTCGATGGCCTCCATGCACTGCCAGTACGTGCCCTCGTCGTCGGCGGCGCAGGCGAGGCCGACGAGGGCGATGCCGACCTCGCCGAGGAGGCCGCCGAGGAACATCAGGGTGTGGCGGGCGTCGCCCAACTCGGTGAGCTGGCCCGCCCGCAGCTCACCGGGGGCCAGTTCGGGCGGGTCGAGGACGCCGCAGCCCCGGCCCGCCAGCTCCGTCAATCCCAGTGCCTCGCCGCGTAGTTCGGGAGGTCCGGCGACCGCGAGGCGGCTGCCTATCGCCTGCGCGAGGGCCTGTGCCTGCCACACCTCGGCCAGGATCTCCCGCTGGTCCCCGCCGACGGCCAGGGACCGCCTGCTCGTCACGATGAGCCGCACAGCGTCCATGCGCTGCCCCCGTCTGTCCCGACGCGCTTTCGCGCGTACGCCTGCCCGAACTCCCTTGTTCACTACCCAGAGTGAAGGGGGCTGAGACGAAAAGCCAGAGGAAGACGGAAATCTGCGGACAACAATTCGGATTCGGGCCGCATTTTGATTACGCAGCGTACAAACGGACTTTGCTACTCCTGGATCGGGAACCTCCCTTCGTTCCGGTCGATCTTCGCGTTCAGCGCCGCCAGCGGGTCGATGCCGAGCACCTCGCAGAGCTGGAGCAGATACGCGAGCACGTCGGCGACCTCGTCGGTGACGCGGTGCGCGGAGTCGGGGTCGGTCATGACGCGGGCCGACTCCTCGGGGGTCAACCACTGGAAGATCTCGACCAGTTCGGAGGCCTCCACGCTGAGCGCGGCGACCAGGTTCTTGGGGGTGTGGTACTGCTGCCAGTTCCGCGCGGCCGCGAATTCGGCCAGGCGGCGCTGCAGTCCGGCCACGTCCAGGTGATCAGTCACGGTCCAGGTGTACCACCGTGACACCCTCCGTCCCGGCGGCCCACGAGGCGTCACTGACCGTGCCGACGAGGCGGATGTGCCCCCGGTCGCACATCCGGACCGCGAGGCGCAGCAGTTCCAGCCGCTGCCGTCCGTCCAGGCCCCGGTCGAGGCCGTCGGCGAGGACGGTGAGCGTCTGGAGCGCGGCGGGCACCTCGCCGGCCGGGTCGACCTCCAGCACGCCCGGTCCGGTGAGCAGGACCAGCGCGAGGGCCACGTAGCGCAGTTCGCCGTCGCCGAGGCGCCGCAGGTCCGTAAGGACGCCGTCGCCCCGGTCGAGGATCGCGCGGATCGTTCCCGTCGCCTCCTCCGCCTTGGCGAGGACGTCGGCGACCGGCCCGGCGCAGCCGGCGCGTACCGCCGCCACGAACAGCGCGTGCCGTCGTCCGCACTCGGCGCGGGTGCGGCCGAGGACGTCGGCCAGATTGCCGCAGCCTCCGAGCAGTCGGCCGGAGCCGGAGGGTACGGGGCCGCGCATCCGGGCGGGCTGGGGGTCGCAGGCGAAGACGGAGCGCAGGGCGACCACCATCTGCTCGGCGGCGGCCAGCACCCTGCGCTGGCCGGGTGTCGTGCCGGCCACGCGCAGCGGCAGCAGGGCCGTGCCGAGCCGGTCGTCCGGCAGTGGGCCGCGGGTGACCGGCGTCGGCCCGGCCGTGTGCCAGGCGGCCTGGACGGCGCGCTTGCCGGGGTCGCGCAGGGCCGTCTCCAGCAGGACCAGGCCGTCGGCCGTCAACCGCTCCCCCACGATCCGCAGTTCGGGCTCGGCCTGCACGGCCACGTCGAGCCGGACCGGGCCCGCGGGGCCGTCGGCCGTGCAGCCGATGCGGAAGCCGCGGCGGCGCTGCGCGTCGGGCCGGGCCCGCTCCGGGACACAGGCGACGGGGTCCGGGAACGCCTCGCCGAGCCCGGCGCCGCCGCCGAGCCGGGCCAGAGCCTCGTACGCCCGTAACGCGCTGGTCTTGCCGCAGCCGCTGGGGCCGGCGAGGAGGGTGAGCGGCCCGAGCGGGAAGGCGGCGCGGCGGTGGGTGGTGAAGGCGGCCAGGCGCAGCTCGGTGAGGCGGGGGCGGTCTGGATGCGCGAGAGCCGCGTGAGGTGCGGGGGCAATCGGGGATGCGGGGGGCTGGGTCATATCCGGACGGTAGGGCTCCGGCGACAGGACGAACCGTTCCGTCTCCGGGCCTTTCCTACGATCGAGCTACCGTCACACCGATCGAGCCGCCGTCACACCGATCGAGCCACCGCCACACCGGTCGAACCGTCACACCCCGGGCAGACCGGCCCCCTCCATCAGCCCCGTCACCTCGGTGCCGGCCGGCGTCAGCAGGAACACATTGCGGTCCACGCGGTGCATCCCGCTCGCCAGGCCGAAGACGACGCCCGTGCTGAAGTCGAGGACGCGCTTGGCGACCTCCGTCTCCGCACCGGTCAGGTCGAGCAGCACGGGCACCCCCGCCATCAGCCGCTCGGCGACGTCACGGGCGTCGGCGAAGACGTTCACCCGCAGGACGACGAAGCGGCGGCGCGTCTCCGTCTCCGCCTCGGGTATGGACCGGTGGCCGACGGAGGACGGCCAGGCGTCCCGGCCCCGCAGCGGCACGACCTGGGCGAGCCCCTCCCACTGTTCGTCGGTGACATCGTGGCTGTTCACCGGCATGCTCCGTCCTGGCTCGCACTGACTGTCTGCATCGGGCAATTCTTGCGCAGAGTCACCCGTTCGGCCCAACAGCGACACGCTCCGCGACCTCAATGCACCTCACAACGGCCAGAAGACGGCTGTGTGACGGGCGTAACTCCTCGTGATCAAGCAATGTCACACCTGCGTAACGGGGTCTTCGTACCGTCGACGGCATGACCACGACTCCCCGGCCGCAGCAGGAGACGAAGCAGGTGCGCACCGTCTGCTCGTACTGCGGTGTGGGCTGCGGCCTCGTCCTCGATGTCGGGGCGGGGCCGGACGGCCGGCGCAAGATCTTCAAGGCGTCCGGTGACAAGGCGCATCCCGCGAACGCGGGGCGGCTGTGCACCAAGGGCGCGACCACGGCCGACATGCTCGCCGCGCCCGGGCGGCTGACCGGCGCGCTGGTGCGGGGCGACCGGGGCGAGGAGCCGGTTCCGGCGCCGGTGTCCGACGCGATCGCCGAGACCGCGGCGCGGCTGCGGGCGATCGTCGACGAGCACGGGCCGGACGCGGTCGCCTTCTACGTCTCGGGGCAGATGAGCCTGGAGGCGCAGTATCTGGCCAACAAGCTGGCCAAGGGGTTCGTGCGGACGAACGGGATCGAGTCGAACTCACGGCTGTGCATGGCGAGCGCGGGCACGGGCTACAAGCTGTCGCTGGGGGCGGACGGGCCGCCCGGGTCGTACGAGGACTTCGATCAGGCGGATGCCTTTCTGGTCATCGGGTCGAACATGGCCGACTGCCATCCCATCCTGTTCCTGCGGATGATGGAGCGGGTCAAGGCGGGTGCCAAGCTGATCGTCGTCGATCCGCGGCGGACCGCGACCGCGGCGAAGGCCGATCTGTTCCTGCAGGTCAAGCCGGGGACCGACCTGGCGCTGCTGAACGGTCTGCTGCGGCTGCTGCACGAGGGCGGGCACACCGACCAGGAGTTCATGGCCGCGCACACCGAGGGCTGGGAGGCCCTGCCCGGGTTCCTCGCCGACTACGCCCCGGCCGCGGTCGCGGAGATCACCGGGATCGCCGAGGACGATCTGCGCACCGCCGCCCGGTTGATCGGCGCGGCGGGCAAGCGGTGGATGAGCTGCTGGACCATGGGGCTCAACCAGTCCACGCACGGCACCTGGAACACCAACGCCCTGGTCAATCTGCATCTGGCCACGGGGGCGATCTGCCGTCCGGGCGCCGGGCCGTTCTCCCTGACCGGTCAGCCGAACGCCATGGGCGGGCGCGAGATGGGCTACATGGGCCCGGGGCTGCCGGGGCAGCGGTCGGTGCTCGTGGACGAGGAGCGGGCGTTCGTCGAGGACGTGTGGGAGCTGCCGCCGGGGACCCTGCGCAAGGACGGCGTCGGCAAGGGCACCGTCGAGATGTTCCGGAAGATGGCCGACGGGGAGATCAAGGCCTGCTGGATCATCTGCACCAACCCCGTCGCCTCGGTATCCAACCGCCGTACGGTCATCGAGGGACTGGAGGCCGCCGAGTTCGTCGTCACGCAGGACGTGTTCACCGACACCGAGACGAACGCGTACGCCGACGTCGTCCTGCCGGGCGCGATGTGGACCGAGGCCGAGGGCGTCTTCGTCAACAGCGAGCGCACCCTCACGCTGACGCAGCCGGCCGCGGACCCGCCCGGGGAGGCGATGGCCGACTGGCGGATCATCGCGGAGGTGGCGTGCGCGATGGGGTACGAGAAGGGGTTCTCGTACGACAGCGCCGAGCAGGTCTTCGAGGAGATCCGGCGGTTCTGGAACCCGAAGACCGGGTGGGACCTGCGCGGGGTGTCCTACGAGCGGCTGCGCGAGACGCCCGTGCAGTGGCCGGCCGCGCGGGAGGACGGGCCGGACCGCAATCCCATCCGGTACGTCGGCGACGAGGGGCTGCGTTTTCCGACCGCCTCCGGGCGGGGCGTGTTCTTCGCGCGTCCGCATCTGCCCGCCGCCGAGATGCCGGACGACGACTATCCGTTCGTGCTCAACACCGGGCGGGTGCAGCACCAGTGGCACACGCTCACCAAGACCGGGAAGGTCGCGAAGCTCAACAAGCTGAACTCCGGGCCCTTCGTGGAGCTCCATCCGCTGGACGCGGCAGCGCAGGGTGTCGCGGAGGGCGATCTGGTCGAGGTCGCCTCGCGGCGCGGGCGGGCCGTGCTGCCGGCGGTGGTGACGGACCGGGTGCGGCCGGGGTGCTGTTTCGCGCCGTTCCACTGGAACGACCTGTTCGGCGAGTATCTGAGCATCAACGCGGTGACGAGCGACGCGGTGGATCCGCTGTCGTTCCAGCCCGAGTTCAAGGTGTGCGCGGTGTCGCTGGCGAAGGTGGCCGCGCCGATACCGGCACCGGCACCGCCCGCCGAGGCGCTCGTGCCGACGGAGGTGACCCCGGGCGCCGCCGACCCCTTCGGCCTGGAACCCTCCCCTCCGCCGGTCCTCTCCGCCCAGGAACGCCGCTACCTCACCGGTTTCCTCGCCGGGCTCCGCTCGGGCACCCTCGGCGGTGTCCCGGTGCTGCCGCCCGACGCGCCCTTCTCCCCCGAGCACGCCCTGTGGGTCAACGGGGTCCTCGCCGGCATGTACTCCAGGACCGCGACGCCGACGGCGACGCCCGCGCCGCAGGAGCCGGCCGGGCGCGAGATCGTCGTGCTGTGGGCCTCGCAGACCGGCAACGCCGAGGAGTTCGCCTCCGCCACCGCCGAGCGCCTGACCGCGACCGGGCATCGCGCGCGACTCGTCGGCATGGACGAGGCCGACGTCGGGGCGCTGGCCGGCACGTCCGACCTGCTCTTCATCACCAGCACCTTCGGGGACGGCGACGCGCCCGACAACGGCAGCGGCCTCTGGGACACGCTCGCCGACGCCGGAGCCCCGCGGCTGGACGGGGTGCGGTACGCCGTGCTCGCCTTCGGGGACTCCTCGTACGACGACTTCTGCGGGCACGGACGGCGGCTGGACGCGCGGCTCGACGAGCTGGGCGGGGTGCGGCTGGCCCCGCGTGCGGACTGCGAGCCGGACTACGAACCCTCCGCCGGGCAGTGGCTCGATGAAGTGCTCTCGGCGCTGGGCGGCACGGGCACGGCCCCGGCACCCGCCCCGGCCGAGAAGCCGAAATCCGCCTCCAAGCCCGCCGCCACGGCCCGGCTCGTCGGCAACGAGCTGCTCAGCCGGCCCGGTGCGGGCAAGGAGGTCCGCCGGTTCACCTTCGACACGAGCGGGACGGACCTGGCGTACGAGGCCGGGGACGCGCTCGGTGTGCGGCCGGTCAACGCGCCCGCCCTGGTGGACGAGTGGCTGGCGGTGACCGGCCTGGACGCGACCACGGCCGTGCAGGTCAAGGGCATCGGCGAGGTGCCGTTCGCCGAGGCCCTGCACCGGCACTTCGACATCACGAGGATCACGCCCGACCTGCTGCGCTTCGTCGCCGAACGCGCCCGGGACAAGCATGAGTTGCGCAGGCTCCTGCGGCCCGACAACAAGGACGGGCTGGCGAAGTGGAGCTGGGGCCGGCAGGCCGTGGACGTGGTCGCCGAGTACGCGGTGCGGGCGAGCGCCGAGGAGTGGGCGGGGGTGCTGCGGGGGCTTCAGCCGCGGCTGTACTCCATATCGTCGAGCCCGCTGGTGGACGCCCGGCGGGTGTCGCTGACGGTGTCCGTGGTGCGGTACGAGAATCTGCGCGGCCGGGCGCGCGGCGGGGTCTGCTCGCCGTTCCTCGCGGACGCCGAGGCGGACACGGAGGTGCCCGTGTTCGTGCAGCGCTCCCCGCACTTCCGGCCCCCGGGCGACGCCTCGACGCCGATGGTCATGGTCGGCCCGGGCACGGGGGTCGCGCCCTTCGTCGGTTTCCTCCAGGAGCGGCGGGCGCTCGGCCACCGGGCTCCCAACTGGCTGTTCTTCGGCGAGCAGCACCGCGCGACGGACTTCTACTACGAGGACGAGCTGACCGCGCTGCTCGACGAGGGCACCCTCAGCCGCCTGGACACGGCCTTCTCCCGCGACCAGCGCAACAAGGTGTACGTGCAGGACCGGATGCGCGAGCACGGGCCCGAGCTGTGGCACTGGCTGTGCGAGGGCGCCCGTTTCTACGTCTGCGGCGACGCCTCCCGCATGGCCAAGGACGTGGACCGGGCGCTCAGGGACATCGCGGCGACGCACGGCGGGCTGAGCGAGACGGAGGCCGCCGCGTATGTGAAGCAACTCGCGGCGGACAAGCGGTACGTGCGGGACGTGTACTGACCCGCGGGCCGACGCGGGGCCGGGGGCCCGTCAGTTCGCCGCCCGGACGAACCGGAGGGCCGCGGTGACCGTGGTCAGGCCGCGGATCATGCCCAGCTGGTTCCAGCCCAGGCCGAACTGCTCCCGGTCCACGCTGAACTCGGTGTCCAGGGTGAGCCCGGTGGCTCCCCCGTCCGTGAGACGGGCGGTGAGGGACAGCGGCCGGCTGATGCCGCGCACGGTGAGCTGACCGACCACGTGCACCTGGTCGCCGTCGCGGAGCTCGGCACTGCGGGCCGCGAAGGTGATCTCGGGGTGGTGGTCGGCGTCGAAGAAGTCGGCGGACCTCAGATGGGTGTCGCGCTTGGCGTTCCCGGTGTCGAGGGAGGCGACGTCGAAGGTCAGGGTGCCGACGGCGGAGCCGTCGGGCCGGACCTCGCCCGTGCCGCTCAACGCGCCGAAGCGGCCCTTCACGGTGACCAGGCCCCACATGGTCCTGTGCCGGATGCCGACGATCGAGGCAGTCGCGTCGAGCTGCCACAGTCCGGTTTCCACGGCGACGGTCATGATCCTTCTCCCACTCGTGTCGTCCACGCGTCGTCCAAATTTGGATGACTGCACTGACTGCACGCTAGCGGCTGGTCCAAATTTGAACAACCCCCTGCTCCAAATTTGGACGACAGGTAGGCTTGAACGCATGGCCGACCCCCAGGAGCACCCCGCCGACCTGCCCGGATGTCCGTCCGCCGGGGGCGGTGGGCTGCTGCCCGCCGAGTTGCGCGCCTGGATGCTGCTGCTCGCCGCGACGGGAGCGGTGGAGCAGCGGCTGGGGGCGGCCGTGAAGGAGAAGCTGGACATCTCGCACGACGAGTTCCTGATCCTGTGCCTGCTCGCCGAGCAGCCCGAGGGCGGGCTGCGCATGACGCGCGTCGCGGAGCTGCTGGGCCGCCCCAAGACCCGCCTCACCTACCAGATCGCCTGCCTCCAGCACGCCGGCCTCGTCACCCGCAGGTCGGTGTGCGGGGACAAGCGCGGTATCGAGGTCGCCCTGACGGACAAGGCCCGGGGCCTGCTGGCCGAGGTCTCCGGCGCGCTCGCCGAGACGGTCACGCGGTCCCTCGCCCGCTTCATGGGCCCGGACCAGCGTGCGGCGCTGTGCGGGCTGGTGCCGGATCTCGCGGAGGAGTCCCGCCCGGAGTGAGGGGCACCCGGAGCGGGGCGCTGCTCTCTACAGCGTCGTAGAATTCGGGAACACGGGCGCGACGACGGTCGTTGACCCGAGTAGCCACCACACATGAGGAGCGACTCCTTGTCCGCCAGATCGACGGACCCTCCGGGGCACAGTCCCCGACCATCCCGCCACGACATGAGTGATCGCGGCACACGGCGGGGTGGTGTTTCATGAGTGCCGCCGAGGCCCTGCTGGGCCTGCTCGCCGTGTTCGTGCTGACCGCCGGCACCGGCTACTTCGTCGCCCAGGAGTTCGCCTACGTCTCCGCCGACCGCCTCGCCCTCGCGCGTGCGGCCGAGGCCGGGGACCGCAAGGCCGCCCGGGCCCTGAAGGTGCTGGAGCGGCTGTCGTTCATGCTGTCCGGCGCGCAGCTCGGCATCACCGTCACCGGCCTGGTCGTCGGCTTCATCGCCGAGCCGTCGGTGTCCGCGCTGCTGCGGCCCGCCCTCGCCGGGCTCGGCCTGCCCGACGCGGCCGTCAGCGGTATCGCCGTCGTCCTCGCCTTCGTACTGGCCACGGTCGTACAGATGGTGCTGGGCGAGCTGGCCCCGAAGAACCTCGCGATCGCCGTGCCCGAGCGGCTGGCGAAGGCCCTGGCCCCGTCCACGCTGGCGTATCTGAAGGTCGTCGGCCCCGTCGTCCGCGTCTTCGACAACGCGGCGAACAAGCTGCTGCGCAAGGCCGGGATCGAGCCGGTCGAGGAACTGCACCACGGCGCCACGCTGGAGGAGCTGGGCCATCTGATCGGCGAGTCCCATGAGCAGGGCGCACTGCCGAAGGACACCGCCGCGCTGCTGGACCACGCGCTGGAGTTCTCCGAGCGCTCCCTCGACGAGGTGATGGTGCCGCGCGCCGACGCCGTCTTCGTCCGCAAGGACGCCGGCGCCGAGGAGGCGATCGGTCTGATCGCCGGGCACGGCCACTCCAACTACCCGGTCCTCGGCGACCACCCGGACGACATCGCGGGGGTGCTGGGCGTGCGCGAGCTGATGGCGCTGCCCGCCGCCCGCATCGCCCACGCGACGGCCGGTGAGCTGGCCCGGCGGCCCCTGCTGCTGCCGGACACGCTCGCGCTGCCCGACGCGGTGACGCGGATGCGGGAGCAGGACGACGAGTTCGCGGTCGTCCTCGACGAGCACGGCGGCGTGGCGGGCATCGTCACCTACGAGGACATCGCCGAGGAACTGGTCGGTGACATCGCGGACGAGTCCGACACCGTCACCGTGCTCGCCGTCGCGGACGGCGACGGCTGGCTGGTGGACGCCGGCCGCCGGCTGGACGAGGTGGCCGAGGCCACCGGCGTCCTGCTGCCGGAGGACGACGACTACGACACCGTGGCCGGTCTGGTCGTGGACCGGCTCGGCCGCTTCCCGACGGTCGGGGACAGCGTCACGGTCGAGCTGCCCGAGGGCGGCCGGGCCGTGATCGAGGTCCGCACGCTCGACCGGCATGTGGCCGACCGGGTGCGGATCAACCCGCTCGTGGAAGCCGAGGAGATGGCGTGAGTTTCCCCATGGCGGTCTTCGTGACCGTGCTGCTGCTGATCGGCAGCGGTTTCTTCGTGGCGGCCGAGTTCGCGCTGGTCGCCGCCAAACGGCACCGCATGGAGAAGGCGGCGGCCGAGGGGCGGCGCGGGGCCGGGGCGGCACTGGCCGGCATCCGCGAGCTGTCGCTGATGCTGGCCGGCGCGCAGCTCGGCATCACCGTGTGCACGCTGGGCCTGGGTTCGGTGTCCAAGCCGGCGATCTCGCACGAACTGGACCCGCTGCTGCACAAGCTGGGCCTGCCCAGCGCCGTGAGCTACGGCGTGGCCTTCGCCGTGGCGATGGTCGTGGTGGTGTTCCTGCACATGGTGGTCGGCGAGATGGCGCCCAAGTCCTGGGCGATCGCCCACCCGGAGCGTTCGGCGATGCTGCTCTCCCCGCCCTTCCGGGCCGTGGTGCGGGCCGTGCGCCCGCTGATCCGGCTGCTCAACGCGGTGAGCAACGCGCTGGTACGGCTGTGCAGGGTGGCCCCGCGCGACGAGCTGGCCTCGGTGCACGACCGGGAGCAGCTGACGCATCTGGTGGAGGAGTCGGAGCGGCTGGGCCTGATCAGCGCGACCGACTCGGAGCTGCTGACCCGCTCGCTGACCGAGCCGGAGACGCCGGTGGCGGCGCTGCGCATCCCGGCCGCCGAGATCACCTGGGCCGAGGGCGGCGCGGACGTCGACGCGCTGTTGCGTTTCGCCGCCGAGCACGACCGCACCCGGCTGCTCGTCCGGGAGAACGGCGTCGTCCTCGGCTCGGTCCACGCCCGTGACGCGCTGGTGGCCCGGGCCCGGGGGCGCGCGACGACCGCGCGGGAACTGGCCCGGCCGGTGCCCGAGCTGACGGAGGCCACCACGGTCGCGGACGCGATCGAGGTGCTGCGCCGCCGCCGGGCGTCCCTGGCCGTCGTCCGCGATCCCGCCGGGGGTCTCACCGGGCTGGTCACCCTGGACGACCTGCTGGCCCGTCTGATGCAGCCGGCCGCGGCGGCCTGACGGGGCGCGGCCTGACGGGGCGCGGCCTGACGGGGCGCGGCCTGACGGGGCGGGGCCTGGCGGGCGGGACCGAACATCCAGCACATCTGCACACCGCTCGCCAGGATGCCGTGGGGCGTCGCGCCCGGCGCCAAGTGCGTCCCACGGCTTGGGAATTTGGCGCCGAAGTGCCCGCTTCGGAATTCGGGGCGCAATACACGGGTGTGCCGCCGGGCGGCGGGGTGTGTGAAGGAGTGCGCGCAATTCGGTGGCCCCGTGGTCATGGCGGTGAAGGCGTTCGCCGAAATACGGGGTGCGGCGGCGGCATGCGGCTGGCCCTCCGCCCTGCGGAATGTTTTGATCCTGCGCACGGCGGCGCCGCGGATGCGCAATCCCGGTCCCCGGAATCCCGCGATCACCCGCGCCGCTCCGCCATGGCGCACATTCACGCGAAGGGAAACACCCCCATGAACCTCACCCCCCGGGTCGACATCGCCGAGCTCTCCGACGCGGACCTGGAGCAGGTCTCCGGCGGCAACGCGGGCGGCGCCGCCTCCGCGGGGCTCGCGGGCGGCCTCTCCGCCGGCCTGGTCGGGCCGCTGACCGCCGAGGTCTGCGGGAACCTGCAGGCTGCGCTGTCGACGGAGGGCGCCGCGGCGGGCGCGAACGCGGGCGTTCACACGACCTCGCTCTGAAAACCCCGCGCGAAGGGCCCCGGGAGGCTTCCCGGGGCCCTTCGCCGTGCCGTGCGACCCTGCCCGCCGTCGCAATGTTGAGGAATTCGCGAAGATCATGACGGAATTCTGGACACGACGGGGGCGGTCGACACGGCGAAGGGGGATGACGCAGACTTGCAGCGGCCCTCAGACCCCGGCTGTAAAGCGATAGGACCCAGCCCAGTGAAATCCGACTCGACCCGGACCGAAGAACTGCCCATCTACGAAAGCCTCGTGCGCGAACGCGGAGACGTCGTGGAGGAGGCCCGCGTGGTGGCCGAGGAGACGCAGCACCAGGTGACGCAGGCACTGAACGGCGTCACGCCGACGGGTCATGGCCCCGGTTCCTGAGTGAGAAACGCCACCGGGGGGCCGCGGCTCTGCCTCCCGGGCCGAAGGCCCACTCCATCCCCGGCTCCGTCACGCAGCGGAACAGACGCCGTACGGACGGCGTGCACAGCGCGGTCATGACCGCGGCGGCCACCAGCGTGGCGATGAGCGCACCGACGGGTCCCCGGACCCAGGCCGGTTCGTACCAGCCCCAGTACTTGGCGGCCTGCGCGACGAAGCCGTGCAGCAGATAGCCGCACAGCGTGCCCGCGCCCAGCACGGTGAACCACATCCGGCGACCCGGCACCCAGGCGAGGAAACAGGCGACCAGGACGACCGAGCAGCCGAAGGCTGCCAGCGTCATCAGGGGCCCGTACCAGAAGGGCGCGGCCAGGGCGCGGGCGCTGTCGGCGTGGAAGAACCAGGCGTAGTTCATCCGCGGAACCGCCCAGTACGCCACGGCGAGCGCGCCGACGGCGACCGGCACGGCGAGGACGCGCGCCTTGCGCCGCCGTACCAGCCGGAAGTGCTCCGGCCGCAGCAGCAGCCCGAAGACGAAGTACGGCAGGAACTGCAGCGTGCGTTGCAGGTCGAGGTCGTTGCCGATGGACGGCGAGAGCGTCGCCAGCATCGCGATGACGAAGGCCAGCGGCAGCGGCCACCGCACATGACGCCACAGCGGCGTGGTCAGCCGCCAGACGAACAGCGCCGCCAGGAACCAGGTCAGATACAGCGGATCCAGCAGGGTGATCGGCCGGTCGGGGTCCTGGCTGGTCCAGCGGGTGAACAGGGTGTACGCCGTCTCGAACACGACGTACGGGACGACGACGCCGGTGACCAGTCGCTTCAGCTTCCCCGGGCTCCCGTCGAAGGTGCGCGAGAAGTAGCCGGAGATGATGATGAACGCCGGCATGTGGAAGGCGTAGACGAGCATGTAGAGCGCGGTGACGGCCCTGCTGCCCTCCCGCAACGGCTCCCAGGCGTGCCCCACGGCCACCAGCACGATCGCCAGATACTTGGCGTTGTCGAAGAACGCGTCCCGCTGCCGGACCGGCCGGGCGGGTGCCTCCTGCTCTTTCGTCCGTGTCACCCGGACTTCTTCGGCCGCAGGTCGGGCCGTCGTCACCGTGTCACTCACGGGCCCTCCCCCAGCGACTCGAAGCGGCTGTGCCTCGTCTTGCCTGGAGTAAAGGTGTGGTGTCTGCGCAGAACATCGCCCGCACCTTAATCACAGGGCCGTGCCCTCGTTCAACTCGTAACGGGTGTGAATCGCTTCGGCTCATGCCCGGGTATACGTACCGAGACGGGCGTTCGTCTCCGCGAGGGCGGCGGTGAAAGGGTGCCGCGGCTCGGTCAGGACCCTTCGGGCCGGGCCCTGTTCGACGAGTTCGCCCGCGTCCAGTACGGCGAGGCGGTCGGCGAGCGCCGCCGTGTCCAGGTCGTGTGTGATGAGCACGAGGGCGAGGTCGTCGCGGTCGCGGACCAGTGCGGTGAGCAGGTCGAGGATGCCGCGGCGGGTGACGGTGTCCAGGCCGGAGGTGATCTCGTCGCACACCAGGACCCGGGGGCGGGCGAGGAGGGCGCGGGCGAGGGCGGCGCGCTGGAGTTCACCACCGGAGAGTTCGCCGGGGCGGCGGCGGACGAGGGGCTCCGGGAGCCCGAGGCTCGCGAGCGTGGTCAGGGCCTCGTCGACGGCCGCTTTCCCTTCCGTTCCGCGCAGCCGGACGGCGGTGCGGGCGACTTGGGCGAGGACGGGCCGGTGCTCGTCGAAGGCGGCCCGGGCGTCCTGGAAGACGTACTGCACGGCGGCCAGTTGGTCGCGGCTGCGCTGCCGCAGGCTGCGCGGCAGGGCGGTTCCGTCGAGCAGGATCTCGCCGTTGTGGTCCCGATGGAGTCCGGCCAGACAGCGGGCGAGGGTGGTCTTGCCGCTGCCCGAGCGGCCCACGACGGCGAGACATTCGCCGGGGTGCAGGGCGAGGTGGGGGGTGTGCAGGACGGGGGTGGTGCCGTTGCCGTGGCGGGCGGTGAGGTGGCTGATGCGGAGGACGGGGGGACGGGCGGGGGCGAGACCGTTCCGAGCCGAGTCGGCGCCGGCCTCGTCGGCGAGCGCCGGGACGTGTTCGGCGAGCAGACGGCGGGTCCAGTCGTGGCGGGGTGCGTGCCACAGGCGTTGCGCGGGGCCCGACTCGACGACCCGGCCGGCGCGCAGGACGAGGACCTCGTCGGCGAGCGCGCGGACCACGTCCAGGTCGTGGCTGAGCAGGACGACCGCGATGCCGCGGGCCGCGACCGCCGCCAGCTGGTCGACGATGCCGCGCTTGGTGAGCGCGTCCTGGCCGGTGGTGGGTTCGTCGGCGACGATGACGCGGGCGCCGAGGAGGAGGGCCTGGGCGAGGACGACGCGTTGCTGCTGGCCGCCGGAGAGCTGGTGGGGGTAGCGGCGCAACAGGGCTTCGGGGTCGGGAAGTTGGGCGGCGGCGAGGGCTTCGCGTACCCGGTCCCGAGCCGCCGTGCGGCGCTGGGCGCGGGGCAGATGGCGTACCTGAGCGCGGGCGATGTCGTCGAGCAGGGCGCTGACGCGGCGGGCCGGGTTGAGGACGGCGGCGGGGTGCTGGGGCACGTATCCGACCGGGCCGTCACCGCACCGGCGTACCTCTCCGGTGACCCGGGCGCCGGGCGGGTACTCCCCCAGCAGCGCGAGGCCGGTGGTGGTCTTGCCGCTCCCCGAGGCACCGACCAGGGCGGTCACCCGGCCGGGGAACACGCGCAGGTCCACCCCGTCGACGATGGCCCGGCCGGCGATCTCGACGCGCAGGTCACGGATCTCGGCGACCGGTTCGGTTGCGTGGCTCACGGGCGGCGTCCTTTCTTGTCCAGTGCGGCGTCGAAGAGGAGGTTGGTGCCCGTCGTCAGGGCGACGATCAGCAGGGCGGGCACGACCACGGCCCAGGGCTGGAGGAACAGGCCCGTGCGGTTGCGGTCGACCATGACCGCCCAGTCGGCGGCGTCCGGGGCGACGCCCACGCCGAGGAACGCGGCCGTCGACACCAGGTACAGCACGCCGGTCAGCCGGACACCGGCGTCGGCGGCCAGCGTGCGCAGGGCGGAGCGGCCGACGTAGCCGACGGCGACGCGCCACCACGACTCGCCCTGCATGCGCAGCGCCTCCACGGCGGGCCGGGCCGCCGCCTCGGCCGCAGCGGCCCGGACGATCCGGGCGGCGTCGGGCACGTTCACCAGCGCGACGAGCAGCGCGAGTCCGGCCGCGCCCGGCGAGAACACGGACGCCACCAGCAGGATCAGCAGCAGCGACGGTACGGCGAGCAGCACGTCCAGCGGCCGCATCAGCAGCTCCTCCAGCCACCGTGCGCGGGTGACCGCGGCGGCGAGTCCGACCGGCAGGGCGACGGCGTAGGCGAGGGCCGTCGCGGCGAGCGCGGTCAGCACGACCGTACGGCCGCCGTGCAGCACCTGCTGCCAGACGTCCCGGCCGACGAAGTCGGTGCCGAGCCAGTGCCCGTCGCCGAGGGTGAAGGAGACGGCGCGGGGGCCGGGCTCGCCGGCGAACAGGGGCCCAAGGAGGGCGAGAAACAGCGGGACCGCGACGACGGCGAGGCCGAGCAGCAGTCGGCGCGGGGCCCTCACGCCGCCACCCCCGCCCGTGGCGTCAGCCGGTACGCCACCAGGTCCGCGCCCAGGTTCAGTACGACGGTCAGGACGCCGAACACCACCGCCAGCCCCTGCACCACCGGCACGTCCCGCTCGGCGACGGCGTTGAGGAGGACGGTTCCGAGGCCGGGGATCACGAAGAGCGCCTCCACGACGATGACCCCGCACAGCAGCCAGTCGACGGTGCGGGCGAGTTGCTGGGCTGCCGGGGCCAGGGCGTTGGGCAGGGCATGGGCGTAGCGGACGCGGGCGCCGGGGACGCCATAGCGGCGGGCGTGGGCGGTGTAGGGCGAGGCGAGGGCGTCGACCATGCCGGCCCGGACCAGGCGGGACAGGGAGCAGACCGGGCGGGACAGCAGGACCAGCACCGGCAGGACGAGCACGGCCGGGTGGCCGAGCAGGTCCGTGCCGTAGCCCACGGCCGTCGGCGGCAGCCAGGCCAGCTTCAGTGCGACGACCGTCACCAGCAGCACCCCGAGGGCGAATTCGGGCACGGCGTAGACGGCGAGCGTCACGGAGCTGATCAGCCGGTCGATCAGCCGCCCCTCGTGGTGCGCGGCGAGCACGCCGAGCCCGAAGCCGAGCGGGACGAGCAGGGCGACGGTGAGCGCGGCGAGCAGCAGGCTCGGGCCGAAGCCGTCGGTGATGTAGTCGGCGACCGGGCGGCCGGAGGTCAGGGAGGTGCCGAAGTCGCCGTGCGACAGTCCGGCGGCCCAGCTCAGCAGCCGTTCGTGGGCAGGCTGGTCCAGGTCCATGGCCTCGCGGATCGCGGCGATGCGCGCCGGGTCCGGCTGGTCGCCGGCGAGGGCCACGGCGGCGTCGCCCGGGAGGGCCTCGGTGAGGGTGAAGACCAGAAGGACGACGGCCACGGTCTGTACCAAGCCGAGGGTGAGGCGCCGGGCGACGAAGGAACGGATGCCACCGGGCGCCGCGCTCGACGTACGGCTGCCGCGCCGTCGTGGCTGGTCGCGCAGTTCCCCGCGCCCCTTCAGGTCCGTCACGTCAGCCATACCTTGTCGAAGCGCGCCCAGTCGAGGGTGTTGGCCGGGGCCTTGGTCTCGACTCCCCTGACCTTGCGGGCCGTGCCCAGGATCCAGTCGGCGAAGCCCCAGACGAGGAAGCCGCCTTCGGCGTACAGGCGGCGTTGCATCCGCTCGTAGACGGCGGACCGCTCGGTCTTGTCGCGGGTGGACTGCGCCTGCTGGTAGAGGGCGTCGAAGTCCTTGTGCCGCCAGTGGGTGGCGTTGGTCGTGGAGTCGGTGAGCAGCCGCTGGGAGATGTGGGCCTCGATGGGCATGGCGCCGGAGCGGTAGCAGCACAGGGTGCCGCCGTCGAGGATATCGCTCCAGTAGGAGTCCTTGCTGCCCATCCGCACGTCGATCGTGACGCCCGCCTTGGCGGCCTGGTCGCGGAAGATGCCGGCGGCCTCGGTGAAACCGGCGGCGACGGCCGAGGTGTCCAGGGTGACCTTCAGCTTCTCGGCGCCGGCCTTCTTCAGCAGGGCGCGGGCGCGGTCGAGGTCCTGTTCGCGCTGGGGCAGACCGTCGGCGTAGTACTCGTAGCCCTTGCCGAACAGGTCGTTGCCGGTCTCGCCCGCGCCGGACAGGGCGCCGTCGACGAGTTCCTTCCGGTCGGCGATGAGGAAGAACGCCTCACGCACCCGACGGTCGTCGAAGGGCGGCCGGTCGGTCTTCATGCAGAACGCCTGCATGGCGCTGTTGCGCAGCCGGACGATCTCGATCTGCCCCCGGCCCTCGTGGGCGCGTGCGGTGGTGGGGTTGAGTTCGTGGGCGTATTCGACCTGGCCCGCGAGGAGGGCGTTGACGCGCGCGGACTCCTCGTTGGCGACGACGAATTCGAGCTCGTCGAGGTACGGGGCTCCGTCCCAGTGGTCCTCGTATCGGCGGAAGACGGCGGAGCGGCCGGGCGCGAAGGAGACGAAGCGGAAGGGGCCGGAGCCGATCGGCTTCTTGTCGAAGTCGCTCACGTGCTCGGGGACGATGTACGCGCCGAACGCGGCCAGCACGTTGGGGAATTCGGCCGTGGGGCGCTTGAGAACGAACTCGACCGACCGCTCGCCGGTGGCGCGGCTGGCGTCGAGGTCGATGGGTTCCAGGGATGCCTTGGCGCGGAACGCCTGCTTCGGGTCGGCGATCCGGCGGTAGCTGTGGAGGACGTCCTGGGCGGTGACCGGCCTGCCGTCGTGGAAGGTGGCCTCGCGCAGGGTGATCTGCCAGCGGTCGAGGGTCTTGTTCGGCTCCCACTTCGCGGCGAGGCGGGGGCTGGCGGAGAGGTCGGCGTCATAGTCGGCGAGCTTGTCGTAGAGGGCCTTGGCGCGGGCGACGTCGGCGAACAGGCTGGCCAGGTGCGGATCGAGAGTCTCGCTCGCGCCGCCGCCGGCGAAGGCGGCGCGCAGCCGACCACCGCGCTTCGGCGTGCCGCCGGTGCCGCTGCCCTTCTTGTCGTCCGTGCCGCCGCCGCAGCCGGTGAGGGCGAGGGCGGCGGCGCCGGTGGTGGCGGCGAGAAAGCCGCGTCGGCGCAGGCCGGGGAAGTGTTCGTCGTGCATGGCTGGTCCTTCGTGTCCTTCGGGTCAGGGGGTGGGGAGGCGCGCTACGACGTGCAGCCGGTCCCCGTCGGTGGTGGTGCCCGGCAACTCGCCGTGGTGCCAGCGGGGTTCGGTGCGCGGGCCGGGGCCGTCGTGCAGTTCGAGCACCTCGAAGCCGTGCGCGGTGAGGAAGCGCCGTAGCTCCTGCGGGAACAGCAGGCGCCAGGCGGAGTGCTGTGCGGCGGGCGGCGAGCCGTCGTCCGTGGTCCAGACGCGGGTACGGCGCAGGAGCTGGGCGGTGCGGTCGACGGTCAGCGTGGTGTGCGACCGGTAGGCCGTGCCCTGCCAGGCGAACTCGGCGACGGCCGGCCGGTCGAGCAGGTCGGTGCGGCCGAGGAAGTACGAGCCGTTGCGCATCTCGGCGACCAGCAGCCCGCCCGGTGCGAGAGCGTGGCGGCAGGAGGCGAGGAAGCCGTCGAGCTGGTCGTTGGTGTGGCAGTACAGCAGGGAGCTGTCCAGGCAGACGACCGCGTCGAAGGCGCCTTGGCCCAGGTCGAAGCCGTGCAGGTCGGCTCGGACGTAGGCGGGGCCGGGATGGTGGTCGCGGGCGTGGGCGAGCATCGCCTCGGAGAGGTCGGCGCCGGTCACGGTCCGGCCGGAGCGGTGCAGGGCGGCGGCGTCGCGGCCGGTGCCGCAGCCCAGGTCCAGGACGCGCGGCCCGGCTCCGTGGCGGCGCAGGGTGTCCTCCGTCCACCGGGCGGCCAGCCGCTCGGGGTCGGGGAAGCGGGCCTCGTACAGCTCCGGGTGGTCGGTGAGGAGGTTGCCGGGCGTGCCGCTGCGGGAGTCGCTCATGCCGTGCTCCGCTCACGCACCGGTTCCACGGGCTCCGGCAGCGCCCCGCGGCGGTACAGCCACGCGACCGCGCCCGCCGAGGCCAGCCCGAACAGGGCACAGGAGACCCACGGCAGCCAGGACTGCCCGCCCCGCTCGCCCGTGTCCATGGCCCAGCCGACGGCCGTGTTGCCGAGGGCGGCGGCGACGCCCGAGACGACGTAGAAGATCCCGAAGTAGGTGCCGGTCAGCTCGGGCCGGCCGAAGCGCGGGATCAGCTCCATCACGAACGGCTGCGCGATCATGATGCCGAGGTAGAGCAGCAGCGCGCCCGCCAGCACGGGCACGGCACCTGCCATGAGGGCCGGTGGCAGGAACGCGACGCCCATCACCGCGAGCCCGACGACTATCCAACGCGCCCTGTCGCCGGAGGACTTGAGGCGCTTGGTGATCCTGAGCTGAAGGGCCAGATTGGCGACCGTGCCGACGAGGAAGACGATGCCCGCCGCCCCGTCCCAGCCGGTCGCCTTCCTGGCGCCGTCGGGCAGCAGCAGATAGAGCTGGTTCTCCAGGGTGAACATGCCGACCATGGCGAGGGCGAAGGCAACGAAGGCCCGGTTGCCGAGCACCTCGCGCCAGTCCCCGAGGACCCCGCCGCCGCTCGGCTCGACCTTCCGCGCGGGAAGCACGAGGGCCTGCGCCACGGTGAGGACGGCGAAGATCCCGGCGGCGGTGAGCGCGGACGTGCGGAAGTCGACGAGGAGCAGGGCGCTGCCCAGCAGCGGGCCGATGAGCGCTCCGGTCGTGGCGAACACGTTGAACAGGGCGAACGCCTCCGCCTTGCGCTCCCCGGACTCCTGCGCGAGATACGCCCGCACGGCCGGGTTGAACAGCGCCCCCGCGAGCCCGCTCAGCACGGACGCGGCGAGCAGCACCGCCAGCCCGTCGCCGAGCGCGAACAGCGCGAACCCGAGGGTGCGCAGGGCACAGCCCGCGATGATCACGCCGCGTGCGCCGAGCCGGTCGGAGGCGGAGCCTCCGATGATGAACAGGCCCTGCTGGCTGAGGTTGCGGACCCCGAGGACGATGCCGACGACCGCCGCCGACATGCCGAGGTTCTCGGTGAGATGGGTGGCGAGGTAGGGGATGAGCAGATAGAAACCGGTGTTGACGCCGAGCTGGTTGACCAGCAGGAGCCGCACGGCGAGCGGGAAGCGGCGTATCTCATGCCACGTGCGCACGGGCCGCCACCTCCTCGACGCCCAGGCCGGCGAGGCCGCTGGCGCGGACGACGCCGTCGGTGCCGCCGATGCCGGTCCACGGGTCGTGGGCGAGCAGCAGATGCCCGTCGAGGTCGGCCCAGCGGGCCTGGTCGGCGAGGTGGACGGCGGGGGCGAGTCCGAGGGTGCTCGCGGTCAGGCAGCCGAGCATCAGGTCGGTGCCGCTGCCCTCGATCAACTCGGCGATGCGCAGGGCCGCGTGGACGCCGCCGCACTTGGCGAGCTTGACGTTGACGCCCTGGACGCGTCCGGCGAGACGGCGGACGTCCTCCAGGGTCACGGCATCCTCGTCGGCGATGACGGGCAGCGGCGCGCGCTGCGCGAGGGCGCCCAGGGCGTCCGGGTCGCCGGGCGGGACGGGCTGCTCGACGGCCTCCACACCGAGGTCGGCGAAGCGTGGCAGCAGGGCGTCCGCCTGTGCCACGGACCAGGCGCCGTTGGGGTCGAGGAGCAGCCGGGCACGGGGAGCGGCGTCGCGGATCACGCGCACGCGCTCGATGTCGTCCTCGGGGTCGGGTGCGCCCGCCTTGACCTTGATGACCTCGAAGCCGCTCGCGGCGAGCCGCCGGGCCTCGGCCGCCGCACGGGCGAGTGCAGTGATGCCGATGGTGCGGGCGGTCGCGGCGACGGGCGGGGCGGTGGTCCCGAGGAGGCGGTGCACGGGGACGCCCGCGCGCTTGCCCACCAGGTCGAGCAGCGCCGACTCGACGGCGGCGGTGACTGCGGGCGGTGTGTCACTCGCGGTCAGCTCCCCCGCCCGCAGGGCCTCCAGGGCGCTCTCCGGATCGGCGAAACGGCTCAGGTCCACGGCGGTGAGGAGCCGTACGAGGGTCTCGGTGCCGAGTCCGTAGTAGACGCTGGTGACGGCCTCGCCGTGGCCGCGCAGCCCGTCGTGTTCGACGGTGAGCCATACGGCGTCGCGTGCGGTCATGGTGGAACGGGAGATGCGCAGCGGCTCGGCGAGTTCGAGGCGTACGGTGCGCGGGCTGGACTTCACAAGGTCTCTTTCTTCAGGGCGGGGGCGGCGAGCGGATCGCTGACACGCGTGCAGCGGACCCAGCCGGCGGCCTCCGCCGCGTACGGGTGCGGTATCTCGACGGGCCGGGTGGCCGCGGCGTCCGGGTCGAGGCCGTGGGCGGCGGTGAAGTCGTCGTCGTAGACCGTGCCGAGGTAGCGGTGCGGGCCGTCGGGGAAGACGGTGGCGACGACCGCCCCGGGGTGGACGCGGGCGGCCCAGGCGGCGACCCGGGCGGCGGCTCCGGTGGACCAGCCGCCGCTGACGAAGGCGCCCCTCGCCAGTCGGCGGCAGCTGTCGACGGCCTCGGCGGGGCCGACCCAGTGGACCTCGTCGAAGGCGTCGTAGGCGACGTTGCGCGGGTGGATGCTGCTGCCGAGGCCGCGCATCAGGCGGGGCCTGGCGGGCTGGCCGAAGATGGTGGAGCCGGTGGCGTCGACGCCGATGAGCCGCAGGGCGGGCCAGTGGCGGCGCAGCGGGCCGATGATGCCCGCGCTGTGGCCGCCGGTGCCGACGCTGCACACCAGGATGTCCAGATGGTCCAGCTCGACGGCGATCTCGGCGGCCAGAGAGGCGTAACCGGCGGTGTTGTCGGGGTTGTTGTACTGGTCGGGCCAGTAGGCGCCGGGCAGTTCGGCCAGCAGTTCCCGCAGCCTCGCCAGGCGCGCTGCCTGCCAGCCGCCCCGCTCGGCCGGACGGTCGGCGATCTCCAGCCGCACCCCGTGGGAGCGCAGCAACTGACGCATGGACGGCTCCAGTTCCCGGTCGCCGACCAGCACGACGGGATGGCCGAGGGCCTGTCCGGCGAAGGCGAGCCCGATACCGAGGGTGCCGGAGGTGGACTCCACCACCGGGGCGCCGGGCAGCAGTTCGCCGCGCTCTCGGGCGCCCAGCAGCATCGACACGGCGGCCCGTGCCTTCATGCCGCCCGCGGCGAGCCCTTCGAGCTTGGCCCAGAACCCGGGGTGCGGGCCCGGCAGGTCGGCGGTGATGCGGGCCAGGGGCGTACGGCCGACCAGGGAGAGCAGTTCCCGTCGCGCGGCCGGGCGGAGCACGGTCGCGCTCATCGGGCGCCTCCCGGACAGGAGCCGTCGTAGCGGTGCAGGACACCGGGGCCGCCGTCGAGCCAGAAGAACGGGTACGGCTCCGCGCACACCGCGCTGACGCCGCCCTGCCCGAGGAAGCGCGGCAGTACGGCGCTGCCGGTCTGGGCGAACATCACCAGCTGCTTGCCGTGCGCCAGCGCGTGCCGCCGCAGCGGTTCGAAGGTGCCGTTGCCCAGGGTCATGCCGGAGACGAGCAGCGCGTCACAGCGCCCGGCCGCGGCGAGCGCGTCGGCGACGACCGGCTCGTCCCACTCGGTCGCGCCGCCCTTGAGGTCACACGGGACATAGCGCAGACCGCGTGAACGCAGCACCTCCAGAAGGGAGTTGACCACCCCCACGACCAGCACGGTGGCTCCGGGCGGCAGGTCGAGCAGGCCGACGACCGTCTGAGCCCGGGCCCGGGACTTCTCCAGCGACGAACCGGCGGGCAGCGGGACGGGGAGGGCCCCGTTCGCCGGGGTGTGCGGCAGGACGTGCATCAGATAGGCGTCGAGGGCCGCGACCCGCACCGCCTGAAGCGGATGTTCCAGCAGCCGGGCCACGTCCGCGCCCACACACTCCTCGACCGCGCTGTCGGGCAGCGCCCCGGGTTCGACCGCGCAGGAGCCGACCGCCTCGCCGAGGCGCAGGCTGAGCACCTCGTTGCGGTAGCCGGTGCCCCGCCCGGCGTGCCGGACGGCCTGCCGGGTGGTGAAGGCGACGGCGACGCGCAGCGTGCCCGGGTCGGGCCCGAGGGCCCCGGCGCGCACTCGGTCCACGAGGTCGTCGTAGGAGGTGTCGGTGTCGGTGTCGGTGTCGGTGAGGGCGGTCATCGGATCACCAGCCCCGTCCGCAACCCGTCCAGCAAGGTCTCGACGCGTGCGCGGGCGCCGGGTCCGTCGGGGTCGCCGGCCATGACGTGCCCCAGATACTCGTTGTTGCTGCCCGCCGCCTGCACCGCCCTGCCGGGTTCGGCGAGTTGGACCTCCAGCACACCGGGCAGGTCGCTCACGCCCTCGTCGTCCAGCGCTTCGAGGGTGCCCGAGGAGTCCGGGACCAGGAAGCCGATGGCCGCGCTGCGCAGCCCGGTGTCCGTGTGCCGCAGGTCGGGTGCGCGGCCGAGGGCGACGTCCACGAAGGCGGCGGCGAGGTCGATGCCGGTGACGTGCCGGACGAGCTCGGTGATGCGGTTCCCGGCGGGCCGGGGGTTGACCTCGACCACGCGCGGCCCGGCCGAGGTCAGTTTGATCTCCGTGTGCGCCACGACCCCGTCGGTCAGACCGAGGGCCTTGAGGGCGGCCAGGGCGGTGTGTTCGGCGGCCTCGGCGTCGGCCGGCGTCAGGTCGGCGGGGAACATGTGCCCGGTCTCGACGAAGGCGGGCGCCCCGCCGACGCTCTTGTCGGTCACGCCCACGACATGGACCGCGCCCGCGTACGACACCGTCTCGACGCTCACCTCGGGACCGTCCAGCAGCTCTTCGAGCAGCACCGCGGGCGTCCGCCGCTGTCCGCGCGCGTTGACCGGGAAGTCGGCCAGGGCCCGGCAGGCGGCGGCGAGCTGGGCCTCGTCGTCCACGCGGCGCACGTACATGCCCGCGCACAGGTCGACGGGCTTGACGACCAGCGGGTAGCCGATGTCCCGCGCGGCCCGTGCGAGGTCGGCCCACTCCTCCCGGACGGCGAAGCGCGGGCCCGGCACGCCCGCGTCGCCGAGGACGCGGCGGGTGGCGTCCTTGCGGCAGGCGTGGTGGACCGCCTCGGGGCCGGGCCCGGGCAGGCCGAGGCGCTCCGCGATCCGCGCCACGGCCGGCAGGTAGTAGTCGCAGGACGTGACGACCCCGTCGAAGCCGAGCACCCCGTGCAGCCGCTCGACCTCGGGCAGCAGCGCCTCGATGTCGTTGGTGTCGGCGGTGATGACATGACGGGCGCCGAGCAGCGGATGGGCCGTTCCCTCCGGGGCCGAGCGCAGATAGTGGTGCAGGTCACGAGTGAGGAACGTGAAGGCGTGCCCGTTCTCCCGGATCGCCCGCGGCAGCAGCCGGCTCATGGACCCGACCCAGCTCTCGACCACCAACAGATGAGCCACAACTCCCCCTTTCTTGCAGTGAGTCAGAGGCGTGCGGGCAGCCCGGCGAGCCCTCCGGGAGGAGGGTGCCGGGGGTTGCCCGCCCCAGACGTTATCGATAATCATTTTCATTGTCATCTGATCGGGCGAAGATCTTCTGGAGACCCCTTGACCCGTCCCGTACGCCGCACCGCACTGCTGTGCGCCCTCGCGGCCGCCACCGCCCTGCTCCCCGCCGCCCCCGTCGGGGCGGCCGAGCCGCGCTCCCCGCTCCGCTTCACCGACTGCCCCGACTCCGTCCCCCGGCCGGCCGCGCCGGAGCGTGTCGAGTGCGGGCGGATCAGCGTGCCGCTGGACTCGCGGCGCCCCCGAGGGCCGCGCATCGAGGTGGCCGTCTCACGGGTCCGCGCCTCGGGCACCCCCGCCGAACGGCGCGGCATCCTGCTGGTCAACCCGGGCGGCCCCGGCGGCTCCGGGCTCCCCTACGCGGTCACCAAGCGCGCCAAGCTCCCCGAGAGCGTGCGGCGCGCGTACGACGTGATCGGCTTCGATCCGCGCGGCGTCGGGCAGAGCACCCCGGTCTCCTGCGGCCCGATGGGCGGCCTCTTCGACAGCCCGGGCGGTGACCCGGTACCGGACGGGGCCCCGGCCGAGCGGGCGTATCTGTCGTCCCTGCGCGCGATGGCCGACGACTGCGCGGCGCACGCGGGCCGCCTGCTGCCGCATCTGTCCACCGAGCAGACCGCGTACGACATGGACGCGATACGCGAGGCCCTCGGCGAGCCTCGGACGAGCTTCCTCGGCGTCTCCTACGGCAGTTATCTCGGCGCCGCCTACAGCGCACGCTTCCCGCACCGCGTCGGGCGGATGGTGCTGGACAGCGTGGTCGGGCCGTGGGACTGGTACGACTTCGACGTGATCCAGAGCCGGGCGCTGCTGCGTCAGCGCGGGACGTTCTTCGCCTGGGCGGCGGACCATGGCGAGCGTTTCGGCCTGGGCGGGACACCGGGCGCGGTGCGGGAGGCGTATCTGCGGGTGCGCCGGGGGCTCGCCGCGCGGCCGGTGGCAGGGTTCGGTCCGGCGGAGTTCGACCGGGCGGTGTACCGCGCGCTGGGCCGCACCGAACGCTGGGAGGGCCTCGCCGACGGTCTGCGCGGCTACCTGGCCGACGGTGACCCGGACGGACTGCTTCCGGCCACCGCATTCGACGGCCCGGGCTCCCGCAACTACGAAGCGGCCAACCGCGTCGTCAAGTGCGCCGACGGACCGGGCCCCAGCGCCCGCGACATCGTCGCGGACATCCGCCGCACCCGCCGTCTCGACCCGCAGCCGGTTCTGACGGGCATGGAGGCGAACGCCTGCGCCTCCTGGCACCACCGACCCGGCCACCGCACACCGCTCGGCAGTCCGGACGCGCCGCCGGTCCTCCTGGTCGCCTCCGCGCACGACCCCGTCACACCGGTCGAGGGGGCCCACTCCATGCGGCGCCTGCTGCCCGGTTCACGCCTGGTCACCCTCGACGACGACTACTCCCACGGCGTGTTCGCGAGCCGTGGGAACGCCTGCGTCGACGACACCGTCGCGGACTATCTGGTGCGCGGAACGGTGCCGTCGGCGGACGTGCGCTGCGCGGGCCCGGGCCTGCCGACGGTCCGGTAGAGCGCCGGCCTCAGGCCTCCGTCCACACCGGTCTCAGGCCTCCGTCCACACCAGCACGGTCAGCACCGCGTTCGCGACGGTGACCGGCACGGCGGCCTGGCTCAGCAGCCGCACCCGCATGCTGCGCCCGGAGGCGAGCCGCTTCGTCAGGGGCACGACGACGAAGCTGCCGCCGCCGGTGCCGGCGATCTCGTGGATCGGGTGGTCCGCGCGGTGCTCGTCGCCCTCGTACTCCGACATGCGCGCCTGCACGACCGCGCCCGCCGGCAGACCGTCGATCTGGAGGCTGAGCGTCCCGCTGAAGCGGGACGGTCCACGGGCGAACACGCTCCCGCCGGTGGCGTGGTGGCCGGTCTCGTCGGTCCACTCCGTGGTGAACTCGACCGAGTCCCAGGCGCCGGGCGCGAGCTCGTACTCCCCGGCGACACCTAAGTTGACGTAGTGGGGCATGGGGTCCTCTCCTTCCCACCGGCCCGCCGGGAGGGCCAGGGCGTCGGCGACATCACGGCGGAAGTCGGCCATGTCGAATCCGCGCGGGTCGACCTTCCAGTCGCTCCATTCCAGGTGGCCGATCGCGCTCTTGTGGCCCCAGCCGTGCGCGCGGCAGATCGCGACGGTGGCCTTGACCATGGCGAGGTACTGCTCGCGCGGCCACGGGTCCTGGCCGTCGCCCTTGTTCTCGCACTCCCACCCGTAGAACCGGGCGTTGCCGTCGACCGCGCCGGCCGAGCCGTCGTGCTCGTGCGTCGCCGGCGGATACGTGCCGTACGACTCGCCTATGACGGCGTTCAGCACGTCACCGTCACCGCCGCCGGCGTGGTTGGCCCGGCCGTTGCCGGTCAGATGGACGACGCCGTCCTTGGTGATGCAGCCGGTGGCCAGCGGGCCGGGCAGGGCGCTGTGGCCGTGGTAGATCAACTCGACGACGTCCGTGCTCGGCCCGGTGACGGTGTGGTGGATCATCACACCGTGCACGGGGCCCCAGGGGCCCTTGTGATTACGGTTGTTGGTGCGCCAGCCGCCGACCTCGTGGACGGCGCAGCCCTCGGCCTTCAACGCGGCGACGAGCCGGGCGGCGGTGAGTGGTGTGGCCATGCGTCGGTCCTCCGTTTCGGCGCGCTCGCGCCGGTCCGAAGACTGCGGGCCCGGCGACGGAGCGTGCCTGCGGAACGCTTCGCCGGAACTTGCCCTGGAAACTCGCCAGGCCCTCACTCACCATTGTTCCGCCGCTCGCCGCCTCCCTCACCTCGCCGTACCCCCGCACACAAATTCGGCGGGATTACGCCCCTGCCGCCTCAGGAACGGCAGGGCACTGTCAGTGGCCCGGCGTAGGGTCCGCTGCCATGAGCATCCCCGCCGTCGAGGAGTCCTGGCTCCGCCTGGACGCCTGGCTGACCCGGCACGCCCCTCTCACCCACGCCACCCTGCGCCCGCCGGCGGCCCGGGCCGCCATCGAGGCGGCCGAGCGCACCCTCGGGCTGGAGTTCCCTCCCGACCTGGTGGCGTCTCTGCGGTGCCACGACGGGGTGGAACCCGGCCCTGCCGCTCTGGAGTTGACGTATCACGGGCCGCTGTCCGCAGTCGGGGACATCGTGCGGAGCGCGACCTTCCTCCGAGGCGTCGCGGCAGAGATCTATGACGACCGGCTGCCCATCACGCCGGGCATCGCGGGGAAGCCCTCGGACAGCCTGTTCGTCTCCTGCCGTCCCGGGCCCCACCACGGCCGGGTGGGCCGCTCTTTCGAGGAGGACATGCTCTCCCGCGCGAACTGGCCGTCGCTGCGCCACGTTCTGGCGGACTTCGCGGATGCTCTGGAGCAGGGCCGCCGGTTCTACGGCCGTACCCCCCTCGCCGTGGACGGAAGGCTGCTGTGGGAGACGGAGGGAACCGTGCCCGCCGACGCGGTCTCTCCGCTCACCCATGCCACCACGCTGACCGAGCCGGAGTCGGACCCGCCCCCGCGGACACCGGTCTTCCCGGACCACGCCGACAGCTCCGTGCCGGAACCCCCGCAGGGCGGCACGGAGCAGGGGACGCAGCGGCTCTTCTTCGTCCGCACCGGCCGCCGGCGTCGCGAACCGCTTCCGGACCAGCCGGACGTGGCGTTCGCCGCGGGGCTGACACCGGCCGAGATGCTGCGCCGGCTCGGCGCGATACCCGCCACGGTCCGGCCGCGCGACCGGCGGCAGGCCCAGCGGGCGGTGGAGTCGGCGTGGGCCGCGCACCGGCCCCTGGCCCGTGCGGGCGCCCTCGACGGGTGGGCGTACGCCACGATCGAGGGCGGCGCCGCCCAGTTCGCCCGGCAGGAGGTGCTGCGCGCCCTGTCCGCCGGAACGCGCGTGGTGGTCCTGACCAGGCAGGGCCCCGAGGTCGCTCTCGCCTTCGCGGAGGACGGGGTGCCGGGCCCGGCGGAGGACACCCGGCGCGTCATGTCACCACGGGAGGGCAACCACATGGGCGGACCGTGGGCGCGGCGCCTCGGTGTGGACCTCTGGCCGGGCTCCACCGCCGCCTACACCGACTTCCTGGCCGTCCTGGAGGAGGAGTTCAAGATCGCCTACCACCCGGACGCGGAGGGGCCCGCGGAGCTGACCAGCGCGCTGCTGCTGCCCCTCCTGGACGACCTGCCGGAGCGTGAACCCGGGTCCTGCGTACGGGACTTCGACCTGGCCGGGCTCGTGGAGCGCACCCCGCACCGGCGACTGCGTACGGCCGTCGCGGCCCAGGTCGCCCGACTGGCCGCCGAGACGCACCTCGACTCCCACCCGGAGGTCAGCGAGGCCCTCGACCGGATCCGGCACGGCCTGCCGGTCGACTGCGACCAGGACGAACCCCTGGCCGTGCGGATGCGGACCCTGGTCGCGGAGGTCCACGCCACCAGGGAGACGCTGTCCGGCGACGACAGCGGGCCCGTGTCCCAGGACGACCTCACCGCATGGGTCGCGCGAAGAGACGCGGCCGACGCGCTACGGGCCTTCCTCCGGCTCCCGTTGCCCATCGCCGCCGAGACGGTCCTCCAGCGGCGGATGTCCCTCCACTGGCGCGACGAACTCGCCGCCGACCTGCGCGACACCTGACGAAGGGCCGTCCGGCGGTCAGACCAGCTCGGGCTGCGGTTCCGGCTTCGGTATCGGCGCGGGCTCGGGTTCCCACACCCGCGTGGTCCGGATGTAGCCGTAGATCACGGAGGCCATCAAGGCGATGAGGAGCGGGCCGAACAGCTTCGGGTGCGCGGCCATCTCCACCGGCAGATAGCGGTAGGACACCAGGAGCGCGCCGAACACCGCCGTGCCGTAGGTGACCAGCTGGATTCCCGACCGGTCCCAGCCGCGTGCCTGGGCGCGCAGGGCCGCCTCGATGGTGAGCGTGAACACCACGCCGGCGACGAGGTCCACGCCGTAGTGGTAGCCGAAGCCGAGCGTCGCGGTGAGCGTGGCGATCAGCCAGAACGTGCCCCCGTAGCGCAGCAGGCGCGGGCCCCGGCGGGAGTGGAGGTAGATCGCGACGGCCCAGGCCGTGTGCAGGCTGGGCATGCAGTTGCGCGGGGTGATCCCGTCGAACGGCATCGACTGCGGGGCCCCGATCGGCGGCGGCAGGTCGGGCCAGAGGTTGGCCAGCGCCCACTGGCCACCGTCGGCACCGTAGGCGTAGACCGGCCCGACCACCGGGAAGATCATGTAGATGCCCGGGCCGAGGAGGCCGATCACCAGGAACGTGCGCACCAGATGATGCTTCGGGAAGCCGCGCTCGGCCGCCACGTTGCGGAACTGGTACAGCGCGACGACGACCGCGCCCACCGCGAGCTGCGCGTAGACGACGTCGAGCAGCCCGATGCCGACCGGGCCGGTCGCCGTGACGAGACGGCCCACCAGCCACGAGGGGTTGCCGAGCGCGTGGTCGGCGGACGCCAGGTACTGGTCGAGAACCGTCGGCTGGGTCTTCGACGTGATGAGCAGCCAGGTGTCTCCGGTCTTACGGCCGGCCACCAGCAGCAGTCCGAGCCCGACGCCCTTCAGCAGCAGCACCCGCTCCGCGCCGGTGCGGCGCGTGACGGCCATGACTGCTATGCCCAGAATCACCCACAACGCACCGTTGCCGAAGGGGTGTCCCTCGGCCAGGAAGGGCGCGCCGATCGCCCACCGCACGAGCTGGAAGACGGCGTCGATGCCGACCGCGACACCGACCGCGATGAACCGCTGCCGGTTGTTCAGCACCACCAGCGCCATGGCCAGACAGGCATACAGCAGCCAGCCCGATTTGGGCGGGAGTATCACCTCTTGCACCTGGCAGGTGATCGGCCCCGGCATGCCGTAGCGACGTGCGGCGATCTCCAGCGCGATGAGGAACCCGAGGGTGATCACCCCCACCAGGGTCCATAGCAGCACCCGCGGTTGACGCCATGCGGCGAACGTCGTTCTGCTGCCTATTCGCGCAAACAACCGTGATGCCATGGATATCAATTTTTTAGTCTGTTTTCCGGTGAAGATGGGCGATGGGTGCTCGTCACAAGCTCGAACATGCTAACGGAGCGATGCGGATGAGTCTCGCGATTACGGGTGATTCGAGCCGACTCAGATGGTCAGGGCATCGATCAGGGCCTTGGTGACGTCCTCCGTGGCGGCGGTGCCGCCCACGTCGCGGGTGAGGATGCCCGCGGCCGTGGTCGCCTCGATCGCCTTGTTCAGCCGGGCCGCCTGGTCCGGCAGCCCGAAGTGCTCCAGCATCAGGGCCGCGCTGCCGACGGCGCCGATCGGGTTGGCCAGGCCCTGGCCCGCGATGTCCGGGGCGGAGCCGTGCACCGGCTCGAACATGCTCGGGAAGCGGCGCTCCGGGTTGAGGTTGGCGCTGGCCGCGAGGCCCAGGCTGCCGGCCAGGGCGCTGCCGAGGTCGGAGAGGATGTCGGCGTTCAGGTTCGAGGCGACGACCACCGACAGGTCCTCGGGGCGCAGGACGAACTTCGCGGACATGGCGTCGACCAGGACGCTCTCGGTCTCCACGTCCGGGTAGTCGGCGGCGACCCGCTTGAAGACGTCGTCCCACAGGACCATGCCGTACTGCTGGGCGTTGCTCTTCGTCACCGACGACACCTTGCGGCGGCCGCGGGTGCGGGCCAGGTCGAAGGCGAAGCGCATGATGCGTTCGCAGCCGACCTCGGTGAACAGGGCCGACTGTACGGCGACTTCGCCGCCCGGCCCGCGACCGCCGAGGTTGCGCCCGCCGAGCCCGGCGTACTCGCCCTCGCTGTTCTCCCGGACGACGACCCAGTCCAGCTCGGTGTCGTCGGCCTTGCGCAGGGGGCTGACGACGCCCGGCAGGAAGTGCACGGGGCGGACGTTGGCCCACTGGTCGAAGCTCTGGCAGATCTTCAGCCGCAGGCCCCACAGGCTGATGTGGTCGGGGACGGTGGGCCAGCCGACGGCACCGAAGTAGATCGCGTCGAAGTCCTTGAGCCGGTTGAGCCCGTCCTCGTCCATCATCCGGCCGGTGCGCTCGTAGTAGGCGCAGCCCCAGGGGAACTCCTCCCACTCGAAGGCGAAGGCGCCGCCGGATTCCGCGGCCAGGGCGTCGAGGACGGTCCGCCCGGCGGCGACGACCTCCTTGCCCACGCCGTCGGCGGGAATGGCGGCGATACGGAACGTACGGGGTGCGGTGGTCATGGGTACCTCCGGGGCGCCGGCTCGCCGGCTCGCTGTGACGGGATCGGTTGCGAGTCAACACAGGGCGGTCGTACGGCGTCCAAGACCTGGTTCCGATGCGACGTATAGGCGCGGCCGATCGGTCACGCGTCAGGCGTCGGGGGTGGCCCGCCGGTGCCGTGTGCCGCCCGGCGCCGGGCGAGCGATGCGGTGAGGGCGAGGAAGGCGCGCGCGGCCGGCGTGAGATGCGCGGGCAGGCTGACCATCGCGACGTGGAGGTGGGCGGTCGGCTCGATGGGCGCGACCACGGCGCCGCAGCGGCGGGCCAGCCGGGTCCAGGAGGACGGCAGGACCGCGACGCCCACCCCGGTGAGGACCAGCGGCAGGATCGAGGTGCGGTGGTCCACGACCGTCACGATCTCCGTGCCGGTGCCGCCCGCGGTGATGTCGTCGACGATGCCGCGCATCAGGCTGCCGGTGCGGGAGGCGATGAGTTTCTGCCCGGCGAGGTCCCCGGGCCGGATCGTGACGTCGTCCTCGACGGCCCCGCCGGGGGCGGCGACGACCACGAACGGCTGGTCCTCGACGTGCAGGACGTCCAGCCCGGCCGGCCGCACCGGGGCGGCGCTGCCCAGCAGCCCCAGTTCGCAGGCGCCGCTGCGGACCAGGGAGAGCACCTCGTCGGGGGTGAAGGCGGCCTGGGTGCTCACCGTCACGGACGGATGCAGCTCGGCGAAGCGGTGGACGAGGGTCGTGAGCGGTTCGATGCCGGGCGAGGGCATGGTGGCGACCTCGACGGTGCCGCCGTGCAGCCCGGCGAGCGCGGCGGCGGTGTCCCGTACGGCCGTCAGGTCGCGCAGCACACGTCTGCTCGGCTCCAGCAGCTCCCGGCCGGCCTCGCTCAGCACGACGCCCCGGCCCACCCGGTGGAAGAGGGCCACCCCGAGGTCGGCCTCCAGGTTCGCCATCGACTGGGACAGCGAGGGCTGGGCGACGTGCAGGGCGGCGGCGGCCTTGCTGAAGCCGCCGTGCTCGACGATGGCGAGGAAGTACTCCAGTTGCCGGGCGTCCATGGTGCCTCCCCGCTCCGTCCTGGTGCGACAGGCGAGCCTACCTGGCGGTTTCCGCTGTCTCCCGTCCCTTACCTATGAGCCGGCGCTCGGCGAGTGCGCGCCCGCACCGCTCGAGCAGCCGCGCGGACAAGTCGCTGTCGTGCGCGCAGTCCTGGTCGGTGAGGTCGGTCAGGGCCTGGACGGAACGGAAGTGGGCGGCGGTCCGCTCGGCGGGCAAGGTGCAGCGGCCGGCCACCGCGTGCACCTCCGTGCCGTACCGGCGGGCCCGCCGGGCGAGCGCGACCGGCAGCTTGCCCGACAGGGACTGCTCGTCGAGGCTGCCCTCACCGGTGACGACGAAGTCGCTCGCGGCGAGCAGTTCGTCGGCTCCGAGCAGGGTGAGGAAGTAGTCCGCCCCGGAGCACACGCGCCCGCCGAGCAGCATCCCGGCGTAGCCGAGCCCGCCGGCGGCTCCGGCGCCTGGCGTCTCCGCTCCTCGCGCGGCGTCCGGGTCGCCGGTCGCCGCCAGCCGGCGTACGAACCCGGCGAGGGCGTCGTCCAGTTCTCGCACTTCCGCCGCGCTCGCCCCCTTCTGTGGTCCGTAGACGGCGGCCGCGCCCGTCGGCCCGAGCAGCGGGTTGTCCACGTCGGTGGCGAGGACGAGGTCGATGTCTTTCAGGGCGGTACGGGCTTCGGTGAGGTCGGCGGTGCGGAGGTCGGCCAGTCCGCCGCCGCCCGGGCCGATCGGGGTGCCGTCCGCTCGGGCGAGCACCGCGCCGAGGGACCGTAGCAGGCCCGCGCCGCCGTCGGTGGTCGCGACGCCGCCGAGTGCGAGGACGATCGTGTCGGCGGCGCCCTCCAACGCGTACCGGACCGCCTCGCCGACGCCCTGACTCGTGGCCGTGAGCGGCGCTTTCCGGCCGCCCGGCAGGACGCCGAGTCCGCAGACGGCCGCGGCTTCGATCAGGACGGTGCGGCCGTGTATGGCGACGCCGGCGGTGAGAGGCTGCCCGGTCGGGCCGGTCACCACGAGGTCCTCGCGGCGGAACCGGCCCGCGCAGGCGGCGGCCACGCTGCCCTCTCCGCCGTCGGCCAACGGCAGCCGGTCGACCCGCGTGTCCGGGGCGGCCTCCAGCAGCCCCCGCTCCAGTGCGCGGGCCACCTCGTCGGCGCTGAGGGAGCCCTTGAACTTGTCCGGGGCGATCAGGACGGACGCCATCAGGGCGTCACCTCGGCCGGTTCGACGGGGGTGCGCTGGACGGGCGCGGGCGCCCCGGCCGGGCGTTCCGCGCCCTCGGACTCCGCCGTCGCCGGTGGCTCTCCCGCCTCACCGGCCAGGACCGCGCGAGCCCTGGCCAGGTCCAGTCCGTTCTCCCACTTGGCGACGAACAGGGTGGCGACGGCGTTGCCGAAGAAGTTCACCAGCGCCCGGCACTCGGACATGAACTTGTCGATGCCGAAGATGAGCATGATCCCCGCGGCCGGGACGGAACCGACCGTCGACAGCGTCGCGGTGAGCGCGATGAAGCCGCCCCCGGCCACTCCCGCCGCGCCTTTGGACGTCAGCAGCATGACGGCCAGCAGCCCGAGTTGCTGGCCGAGGGAGAGGGACGTGTCGGTGGCCTGGGCGATGTAGAGGGTGGCCAGTGAGAGGTAGATGGCCGCGCCGTCGAGGTTGAAGCTGTAGCCGGTCGGCACGACCAGTCCGACCGTGGACCGCTCGGCGCCCATGAACTGCAGCTTGCGCATCAGCCCGGGCAGCGCCGGCTCGGCCGTGGAGGTGCCGAGGACCAGCCAGAACTCCTCCTTGAAGTAGCGGAAGAGCTGGAAGATGTTCAGCCGCACGTACAGCGCGAGCACTCCGCCGAGCACAACCACGACGAACAGGGCGGAGGTGACGTAGAAGAGGAGGATCAGCGAGCCGAGGCTGGTCAGCGTGGACAGGCCGAACTTCCCGATGGCGTACGACATCGCGCCGAAGGCGCCCAGCGGTGCGGCCTTCATGACGAACGAAAGGACCTTGAAGACGACCTCGGTCAGCCGTCCCACGGCCGCGATGATCGGCTCGCCCGTCTTCCCGACCATCTTCAGCGCAATGCCGAAGACGACGGCCAGGAAGATCACCTGGAGGATGTCGCCCTCGACGAACGGCCCGAAGAAGCTGTCCGGCACGATATTGGTGAGGAACTCCCACCAGTGCTGGTGTTCGCCCTGGTCGATGTACTGGCCCGCGTCGCCCGAGGCCTTGAGCGTCGACGGGTCGGCGTGCACACCGTCGCCGAGCCGAAAGAGGTTGATCGCCACCAGGCCGGTCAGCAGGGCGACGATCGTGCCGACCTGGAAGTAGGTCAGCGCCTTGATGCCGGTCCGGCCGACCTTCTTCAGATCGGCGACCCCGGCGATACCGCCGATGATCGTCAGGAACACGATCGGGCCGATCAGCATCTTCATCGCGGTGATGAACGTGGTGCCGATCGGCTCCATGTCGGTGGCGAGATCCGGCCATCGCCAGCCCAGCACGATGCCGATCACGATCGCCACCAGCACCTGTACGTACAACTGCCGGTACCACGGCGTCGCCGCGATCCGCACGGCTTGCTCGGCTCGCTCGGTGCCCGGGGTATGCGTCATTGCGGCCTCCCTGATCGCGCGACACCGGGCCCGACCGGTCCGCGCCAGCTTGCGCCACAGTGAACCGGGGCCCGGCTCAGGGGGTCCACGACCAAAAATCGATGCCCCGTATAGGCGGTGCCTATCTGTGCCGGCGCACCCGGGGGCGGCGCCCGCCGGGTGCGGGCATGGCCGCGCAGGTCGAGGCCGCCGCCACCGACCTGGGCCCTCCCGTCGACGGCGGCCACGTCGCCCGGTGACCTACTGGGTCAGTCCGTTCGTGCAGGCGGCGCCAGGCTCAGGGGTCTGCGAGCCCTGGACGTACTTGGTCAGGAACTGCTCGACGCGGGGATCCGACGCCTTGTCCACGGTGAGCTGGTAGCCCCAGGCCGACAGCATGATCTTCCCGGCCTGGTCGTCGACCGGGCTCATCAGTGTGTAGGGGGTCCTGGAGACCTTGTCTCCGAGCGCCTTGACGTCGGCGTCGGCGGCCTTGTCGTTGTACGTCACCCAGACCGCCCCGTGTTCGAGCGAGTGGACGGCGTTCTCCTTGCCTATGGCCTTGGTGTAGACGGTGCCGTCGCAGGTCATCCACGCCTGGCTGTGGTCGCCGCCGACGGGCGGGTTCATCGGGTAGTCGACGGCCGTCTGCACGTGCTCGCGGCCGAGCTTCTTCGCGTTCCAGGTCTTCTCGCCGCGTACGGGCTTCTTCGCCGCGGCGGCCTGCTGCTCGTCCTTCTCGTCGGCCTTGTTCAGGGCGTAGGCGCCGAAGCCGGCCAGTCCGGCGACGATGACCACGCTGAGCGTGATGGTGATGACGCGGCTGCGGCGCTCGCGGGCTCTCTCTGCGCGGCGCATCTCCTCGATGCGGGCCTTGCGGGAGACGGCGGCGGCCTTCTTGCTGCTCTTGCTCATGGCGGGGTGTCCTTCTTCCTTCGCGCCGTACGGCGGTCAGTGCGGGGATGGCATGGATGTCTCGGGCGCCGTGCGCTCGTGTGGGCGCACGGCGTCCCGGCATCCGGCTCAGGTCCGCAGCACCTGAAGGGCATGAAGGTCGGGAGCGCCGCTCACGGGAGGAGGCTGGGCGAGGAGCGCGGGGCCGCCCTGCCGCCTGGGCGGATCCGGCATGCGGGGCAGGAGCGCCGGCATCGGCTGGACGGGGGTTGCGAGCACCCCCGCCGCCGGGTGTACGGCCTGAGCACAGCACGCGTCCCCGGTGGGACAGTCGTCCACATGCACGGCCGCGACGGCGTGATGTCCGGCCCGGTGGCCGCCGTCGACGCCGCCGTGTCCCGCGTACCCCAGGCACATCACCAGCGCCGCGAGCAGGACGGCGAGGGCAGGACTCAGGACCCGGGCCCACGTGGTCCACCACGCTCCGCGGGATCTGCGCTGCGTCAGCGGCGTCCTGCTCGTCATCACGGTGATGTTAAGCGGTTTCCGGAGGTGCCGGGGCGGGGTCAGTCGCCGAGCCTGTCCTCGATGAGCGCCTTGAACTCCTTGTAGGAGGCGGGTGGTTGGATCCTGGTCCCGTCGATGAGGAAGGTCGGAGTGCCCTGGACGCCCAGGCCGAGGCCGTCGCGCTGGTCGGCCTGAACGCGTCCGGCCGTCTCCGGATCGGCGAAGTCGGCGTCGAACTTCTTCATGTTCAGGCCGAGTTCCTCGGCGTAGCCGCGGAAGACGGGCGCCTTCCACTCCTGCGACTCGCCCCACTCCTTCTGCGTGGTGAAGAGCTTGGTGTACATCGCCTCGAATGCGCCCTGCCGGGCGGCGGCCTCGGCGGCACGTGCGGCCGGCTCGGCGTTGCGGTGTCCGGGCATGGGGAAGTACCGGGCGACGAAGGTGACCCGGTCGCCGTACTCCTCACGCAGCCGCTCCACGACCGGGTAGTACGCCCCGCAGGCCTCGCACTCGAAGTCGAGGAACTCGACGATCGTGAGCTCGCTGCGCTCCGGCTCGGACAGCCGGTGACTGGAGGCCCGGACGGGCAGCGCCTCGGCGACGGGCCTTACGTCCGCCCCGGCGCTGCCGCGGTCGTCGGGCCGCAGCAACAGGTAGGAGCCGAGGGCGGCGGCGAAACCGGCGGCGAGGACGGCGGCGACGATCAGGTGCTTGTACAGCTTCTTCATGATTCCTCGGGGGGTGTGGTCGTGGTGGTGCCCGGCGGGACGCCCGTCGCGGGCGTGCGGGCAGGGGAGGTGTCACGCCCTCGACCCAGGACCGCTACGACAACGGCGGTTACGACAAGGCCGCGTGCCCGTCAGGGCAGGCAGGGGCCGGCGACCGGCATCGGCCGGAGCAGGGGCTGAGGCAGGGGCGGGACGGACGGGCCGTGCCCGTGACGCGGGGGCGCCCTGCCCTCGTTCAGCCGCACCAGCAGCGCCGACACCGGCGGAGCGGCGCTCTCGCGCACCACGATCCGCGGGCCGTTGCCGTGGCGACGGCTCAGCAGCGGCCACAGGAACAGCAGCAGACGTCGTACGACCGTCCAGAGGGTCCGGCTCTGCCACAGCAGCCGCTCGGTGAGGCCCAGCAGTCGGGCGGCGAGCAGGAGCATGACCGCATGACCGGCCAGCACAGCCCCGGGCGACGGCCCGGCGACCGCGCTGTGTTCGACCAGCGGGGACAAGCCGCCGCCCGGGCCGCCCCGTTCCGCCACCGCCGCACACGCGCCGGGCAGGGAGTAGGCGGCGTGACAGGCCAGTTGCGCGGCGGCGAGCACCGCCAGCACCTGGGTGTCCGTCAGCCTCCGCCGTGTCAGCACCGTCGCGCCCGGCACGGCCACCGCGGCCATCCCGGCCACGATGATCCACCGAGGGGCGTGGCACCGCGCCAGCACGTGCCCGGCCAGCGGCAGCAGCACACACAGCACCGCGAGCACACCCGCCCTGAGCCCGCGCAGCACACCGGACGCCGGGGAGGCGAGTCCTCGCGGGCGGTGCGGTCGCATCAGGGCCGGGCCTTCGGGAGCGTCGGGCTGCGAGGGTCGGTTCCCCCGCACGCCTCGGCAGCGTACCGGGCCACTCCTGACACCCCTCTCGCGGTGCCCGCCGCTACAGCCAGTCGCGCTCCCGGGCGTAGCGCGCCGCTGCGTGCCGGGTCCGGGTCTGGGTCTTCCGCATGGCGTTCGAGAGGTAGTTGCGTACGGTGCCCTCCGCCAGGTGGAGGCGGGCGGCGATGTCGGCGACGGAATAGCCGTCGCGGGTGACGCGCAGGACGTCGATCTCCCGGTCGGTGAGGGGACAGTCGTCGACGACGGCGAGCGCGGAGACGTCCGGGTCGATCCAGCGCTTGCCGGCGTGCAGGGTGTTGATGACCGCCGTGATGTGCGCGGGTTCCGCCGACTTGCTGACGAAGCCCTGGACGCCCAACTTCAAGGCCTTGCGGAGCACTCCGGGCCTGGCGTGGCGGGTCAGCATGAGGATCACCTGCTCCGGCCGGGTACGGCGGATCTCCGCGACAGCGCCCAGTCCGTCCACACCGGGCATCTCCAGATCGATGGCGAGCACGTCGGGCCGGTGCAGGAGCGTGGCCCGGACCGCGGATTCGCCGTCCTGCGCTTCGGCGAGCACGGTGATCTCGTCCTCCAGGCTCAGCAACGCGGCCAGCGCCTTGCGGAGCAGGGCCTCGTCGTCGGCGAGCACCACGGTGGTCATCGGTCGGTCCTCCCGTGCGAGAACGCGGCGGCCGTGAGGAAGCGCCCGTCCGTCTGCTCCACCGTCAGCTCTCCTCCGCTGTCGCCCACGCGCTCCCTGGGTTCCCCTCCTGGCGGCGGCGATCCTCTCCACGGTCGCCATGATGCTCGGCCTGGGCCTGGCCACGGCCGGCCTGACGAACTCCCCCGAACACGCCCAGGTGACCACCTTGCCGGTCAGCCTCGGCACCATCGCCGTCGCCGGCTGGGTCGGAATCAGCGGCACCGAGGAACTCCCCCTGCTCAAGCGCCTGCTCCCCGGCGGCTCGGCCACGGAGCTCGTCCTCAACGCCTGGAACGGCGGCGTCCCCGTGACGGACTCCCTCCTCCTGCTGGCCCCCACCCTGAGCTGGGTCGTCGTCGCCATCGCCCTGGCCTCCCGCATGTTCCGCTGGGAGCCGCGCCGCTGAGCGGGCTTCGGAGGCGAGCCGTCCCAGTCCCCCGTTCCAGGCCACCGGTATCTCCGCTGGTCAGACCCCGTTCCAGCGTTCCGGCGTCCCGGGATCGCCGTCGGCTGTGGCGGGCGGGACGGATCGCGGAACAGGCTTCGGTCGTCTCAGCGACCCGCTGGACGACACACCTCTGCACGATGGAGATATCGATGCGTTCGCGCTTTGCCGCCCGTCCCGCCCGCCTCGCCCTGGCCGCCGTCGCGGCGGTGGCTCTCACCGCCACCGCGACCGCGACGGCCACCGCCGAAAGCCGAGGCAGCGCCGCGCCGCGGGCCTGTGTCACCAAGGACCTGACCTTCAAGATCACCACGGAGACGCAGGCGGGTGGCTACTACCTCCTGACCGCCAAGGCCAAGTCGGGCGTCACCTGCTACCTGAAGGGTGTCTTCCCGTCCGCGTCCTTCGGCTCGGCCGCCGACACCGAGGTGGGACCGGCCGAGCACGCCGTCAGCGACAACGTCGTGCTGTCCGGCTCCACCCGGGCCTACGCCGGCATCAACCCCAAGACCACCAACAACGATTTCGGCAAGGAGTTCGAGCGGATCCACCTGTCCGTCGCGGGCGACGAGGCCAACTCCGTCAGCCTCGACCTCCCCGACACCGCCCTGGTCGACCGGCCCGTGGCCACCAACTGGCACGCCGACCCGGCCGACGCCGTCCCGTTCTCGGGCTGACGGGGGACGGCGCGCTCGCCGTCCTAACCAGCACCCCCGTCTAGGTGATGACCACCGACGCGCACACCGTGCCCACACGGCGACAGTCGGTCCATGGACGCTGTCATGGATCGCACGGAGATCGTCTTGTGGGTACGGCATGCGAGCGGCCGGTGGTCGGCCAGGACTCTCTGGGTGGTGGTGGTCGACGGGGAGGCGTACGTCCGCTCGGCGTTCGGGCGGCGCGGCGCCTGGTACCGCCGGGTTCTGCGGCACGCGGAGACGGAGGTGGCGGTGGGCGGGGTCCGCCTGCCCGTCCGTCTCCTGCCGGTGGGCGACCCGGAGCTCGTCCGTCGGGTCTCCGACGCCTACCGGGTCAAGTACGGTCTGGCCTGGCCCGGGCCCGTGGAGTCCATGAACGGGTCCGAGGCCGCGGCCACCACCATGCGGCTAGCGCAGGCCGGGCAGGTCCCGCAGTTGCCTGCGTGACGTGAGCCCGAGCTTGCGGAAGATGTTGCGCAGATGCGCGTCGACCGTCCGCGGGCTGAGGAACAGCTTCGCCGCGACCTCCTTGGAGGTGGCGCCGTCGGCGACCAGGCGTGCGATGTGCGTCTCCTGCATCGTCAGCTCGTCCGATGCCGTGGACGTACGACCGCGGGCCTGCTCGCCCGTGGCGCGCAGTTCGCCCGCCGCGCGCTCGGCGAACGCCTCCATGCCGAGGCCGGACAGCGACTCGTGCGCCGTCCGCAACGCCGACCGGGCGTCGCGCCGCCGGCCCTGGCGGCGCAGCCACTCCCCGTACAGGAGCTGCGCCCGGGCCCGGTAGACGACCAGCGCGCTGTCGTCGAGCAGGCCGATCGCCTCCTGGTAGGCGGACTCGTCCTCGGTCACCTGGGCCCGGGCGCAGGCCTCGACGCCGAGCCCCCAGGCGTGCCGGCCCGCCCGCGTGCGCTCCTGGAGGGACGTCAGGGCCGCGGCGGCGACCTCGGTCTCGCCGCACCGCACGGCCGCCTCGACCAGTTCGGGCAGGGCAAGGCCCGCCGTGCCGACGGCGCCGTACTCGACCGCCTGCTTCGCCGCCTCCAGCGCGGCCGGGTAGTCGGCAAAGCCGTTGCCGAGCACGGCCGTCGCCCATGCCACGCTGAGGCTCATACGGTGGTCCACCGACGCGAACAGGTCGAGGGCCTCCTGGCGCCGCCCGCGCATGGCGGCCAGGTGGAGGCGCGGATAGACCAGCGGTGCCGCGCCGGTGGCGTCGGCGATCGCCTCCTCCTCGGAGATCAGCTCCGTCGCGGCGCCGAAGTCGCCCCGGTGGACGTTCGCGGTGGCCCGCATGGCCAGTGCGACGGGCAGCGTGTGGAAGGATCCCGACGCGCGGCCGGCCGCGACGGCACGGGCTGCGATGCCGCACAGGGCGTCGAAGTCCCACAGCTCGGTGGCCACCATGAAGCCCAGTGACGGCCGTCTGGCCCACACCTCGTCGCCGGCGTCCGCGACGACCGGCCGCAGGATCTCCCCCGCCGCCGCATGCCCCTCCCCGACCAGGCTGATCAGCCCGGCCAGAACCGCCGCGGAACCGCGGCCCGCCCCGCCCGGCGGCGTCGTCTTCCGGACGGCCTGCACCACGTCGTCGAGACCGCCCAGCAGGAGCCCCATCTCGATGGCGTCCAGCGCGCACTCCCGTGACCGGTCGGGATCGGTGTCCGCCAGCCGGGCGGCGGCACGCACGAGGTACGCCGTGGGGCTCTCGTCCCCCCGGCGGCGGGCGAACGACAGCCTGCCCCGCAGCAGGTCGGCCCTCGCGGCCCGGCCCGGCTCGTCGGCGGGGACGGTGGTGAGCAGATCGGCCGCCGTGTCGAAGTCACCCGCCGCGAGCTTGGCTTCGACCGCGGCGAGGGCCCGCTCGGCACGCCGGACCGGGCTGATCGTGAGCGCCGCCGAGCGGGCGAGGAAGGCCGCCGTGGCGGCGACACCGCCGCGTTCCCGGGCGCGGTGGGCGGAGGCTTCGAGCTCGTCGGCGACCTGCTCGTCCGGCCCGGCACTGGCCTGGGCGCGATGCCAGGCCCGCCGGTCGGGGTCGGCGACCGGGTCGGTCACGGCGGCCAGCGCCTCGTGCGCCCTGCGCCGCTCCTCCGGCGCCGCGGCGCGGTAGGCCGCCGAGCGGGCGAGCGGGTGGCTGAACCGGATCCTGGTGCCGAACTCGACCAGCGGGACGGACCGCGCGACGGCGGTCGCGTCGATGCCCAGGTGTTCGGCCGCCCGCCACAGCAGGATCGGATCGCCGATCGGGTCGGCGGCGGCGACGGTCACCAGCGTCCTGGCCGCCTCCGGCAGAAGCTCCAGACGGGACCGGAAGCTCTGCTCGATCACGCCGGGTACCGAGTCGGGCTGGTCGAAGCCGCCCGCCATCCCGGCGAGTCCGGCGGTCGCGGGCAGCTCCACCAGCGCGAGGGGGTTGCCGCGTGCCTCGGCCAGGATGCGGTCGCGCACCCGCTCGTCCAGGGGTGCGCGGACCGCCGCGGCCAGCAGCGCGCGGGCATCCGACGCACCGAGGCCCCGCAGCGCGTGGCCGGGCAGCTCGTCCAGTTCGGGCAGCCGGCTCGGCTCACGGGCCGCGAACACGAGGACGATCGACTCGGCCGAGACCCGGCGGGCCAGGAAGGCCAGCGCCTTGGCCGACGCCCGGTCCAGCCACTGCGCGTCGTCCACGACGCACAGCAGCGGGCGTTCCCGCGCGGTCTCCGCCAGCAGGCCCAGCGACGCGACCCCGACCAGGAACGGATCGGGTGTGCCGGTGTCGAGGCCGAAGGCGATCTCCAGCGCCTTGCGGTGCGGCGCGGGCAACGCGGTCAGCCCGCCGGTGACGGGCGCGAGCAACTGGTGCAGCGCGGCGAACGGCAGCTCCATCTCGAACTCGGCGCCGGACGCCCGCATGACGAGAAACCCGGTCGCGGACTCGTCCAGACGCCGCAGCAGCGCGCTCTTGCCGATGCCCGGCTCACCCCGCAGCACCAGGGCGCCGCCCCGGCCCTCCCGTGCCGCTCGGAGCAGGGCGTCGAACCGGCGTATCTCGTCCTGGCGACCGATCAGTACATCTGTGCAGTTCTCGGGCATGATCGACAACCTATGCGGTCGTACGCCGCAGGGGAACGCGCCCCGGGGTGTCCGGCACGACGGCCCAACTCCTGGGCTACGTATAGGTGATGACTACCGACGCGAGCGGCGTACGCCCGCTGCGAGTGTCGAGCCATGACCCGCACCGCACCGAAAAGGACGACCACCACCACCGGCTGGATGCCGCTGGCGGTCCTGGCCACGGCCCAGTTCCTGGTCGTACTGAGCACGTCGATCGTGAACGTCGCCCTGCCGCAGATCCGGACCGGGCTCGGCCTGTCGGACACGGGCCAGGCGTGGGTGGTCAACGCCTACGTCCTGGTCTTCGGCGCACTGCTGCTGCCGGGTGGCCGCGCGGGCGACGTCCTCGGTCTGCGCCGTGTGTTCCTGCTCGGCACCGGCCTGTTCGCCCTGGCCTCCCTGGGCGCGGCACTGGCGCCGACGGCGATGGTGCTGATCGTCTGCCGGGCGGTGCAGGGAATCGGTGCCGCGCTGCTGGCGCCCACGGCGCTGGCCCTCGTACTGACGCTCTATCCCGACGGGGGACGGCGCGGCACCGCACTCGGTGTGTGGGGCGCGGTCTCCGGTGCCGGCGGGGCGGCGGGCGTGCTGCTGAGCGGTCTGCTCACCAGCCTGTACGGGTGGCGTGCGGTGTTCGTCGTGATGGTGCCCCTCGCCCTGGCCGTCCTGGTGGCCACCCGGCTGCTGGTCGGTGCCGACCGGCCACGCGGCGGAAGCATGGACGCGCCGGGCACGGTGACGGTGACGGCGGGCCTGGTCGCGCTCACCTACGGCCTGTCAGGCCGCCCCTGGCCGCTCGCGGTGATCGGTCTGGCGCTGCTCGGCCTGTTCGCGGTCCTCCAGCGCCGGGCCGCCGACCCGCTGCTGCCGGTGCGCATGAGCGTGGTGGCGGTGCCCAACGTGCTGATGGCCCTGCTGGGCGCGGTCTGGCTCGGCCTGTTCTACTTCCTGCCCCTCTACCAGCAACGCGCCCTCGGCTACACGCCGTTGGAGGCCGGGCTGACCCAGCTCCCCCTCGCCCTCATGGTCACCCTCGCGTCGTGGCTCACCGGCCGGCTCTCCGGCCGCCGCGTGCTCCTCCCCGTGGGCCTGCTGGCCCTCGCGGCCGGACTGGCCTGGCTGTCCCGGACTCCGACCGACGGCACCTTCCTCGTGGACCTGCTCGGCCCGACGCTCCTCATCGGCATCGGGCTGGGAGCGGCCTTCGTCCGGCTCACCGCGCTGTCCTCCACGGGCGTCCCGGCCGCCGACAACGGCCTGGCCGGCGGGCTCGTCAACGCCACCCGGCAGATCGGCGGAGCCATCGGCCTGTCCTTCCTGACCCTGTTCCCCTCCCCCGGCACGGCGTTCGCGGCCTGCGCCGCCCTGGCCCTGCTCATCTCAGCGCTCTCGACTCTCTCGGCCCCCTCCACCCGAAAGGCATGACCATGACCCTCGACAAGCCGTACATCAACGGCCACTTCACCCCTGTCACCGACGAGATCACCGGCCGCGAGCTGAAGGTGCGCGGCACCCTCCCGCTCGAGCTGAACGGCCGCTACTTCCGCAACGGCCACAACCCCAAGCCGGGCGTCACCCCCACCCACTGGTTCCGCGGCGAAGGCATGCTGCACGGCGTACGCCTCGCCGATGGCCGGGCCGAGTGGTACCGCAACCGCTGGGTGCGCACTCCCTTCCTGGACGGCGTGCCGTTCACCGGAACCGAGCTGGAGGTCAGCGCCGCCGCCACCAACATCGTCTTCCACGGGGGCCGCTATCTGGCCCTGCAGGAGGCCAACCTGCCCTACGAGGTCACCGCCGAGCTCGACACGATCGGCGTCCACGACTTCGGCGGCAAGCTCACCAGCTCGATGACCGCCCACCCCAAGGAGGACCCGGCAACCGGCGAGCTGCACTTCTTCAGCTACAGCCCCTTCCCGCCGTACCTGACCTACTACGTCGCCGACGCGACCGGCGACATCGTCACCTCCCACCTCGTCGACGGCTCCGGCCCTTCGCTGATGCACGACTTCGCCATCACCCGCGAGCACGTCGTCTTCATCAACTCGCCCGTGGTCTTCGACCACGCCGAGCACTCCGGCATCCCCTACCGCTGGCACGACGACGTCCCGCTGCGCATCGGCGTGATGCCGCGCGCCGGCGGCCGGACCACGTGGTTCGAGGCGCCCGACCAGGCGGCCCTGCTGCACATCGCCAACGCCTACACCGACCCCCAGGGCCGGATCGTCCTCGAAGCGCCGCGCTTCGACCGTTCCGCCTGGGAGAACTCCTGGAAGTGGTGGGTCGGCGCTCCCGGCTACGGCACCAGCCCCGCCGCCGGCTCCACCTTCCACCGGTGGATCATCGACCCGGCCACGGGCAAGGTCACCACGGAATCCCTCAACAGCCTGGTCACCGAGTTCCCGTCGATCAACGAGGCCCACACCGGCTCGGCCCACCGCTACAGCTACGCCATCGCCTTCCCCGGCGCGGGCCTGTCCGGCTACCACACCGTCAAACTCGACACCCGCACCGGCCGGGAGAAGCTCCTCTCCCACGGCGAGGGCCGCATGCCCGGCGAGGCCGTCTTCACACCCGCCGAGGGCGCGACCACCGAGGACGACGGCTACCTGCTCACCATCGTCAGCGACCTCAAGGCCGACGCCTCGGAACTGCTGGTCCTGGACGCGAGCGACCTGAGCACCGTGGCCGCCGTCGAACTTCCCCGGAGGGTGCCGGCGGGCATCCACGGGGACTGGATCCCGGACGCGGAGCAGTCGGCCTGATCGGCCTCTCCACCACACCCAACCCCCGAGGAAGACCCGAGGAAGAGAAGCCTTGACCATGACCCACCCCACGACGATCGACGAGACCGCCCCCGTCATCGCCGACCACACCATCCGGATCGCCGCTCCCCTCGACCGGATCTGGGAGCTGCACACCGAGATCGGCTCCTGGCCGGCCTGGCAGCCCGACATCGCCGAGGCCCGGCTCGACGGCCCTCTCGCCCCCGGCAGCACCTTCCACTGGACGACCGCGGGCCTGTCCATCGACTCCACCCTCTACGCCGTCGAAGCCCGGCGCCGCATCCTCTGGGGCGGTCCCGCGCACGGCATCACCGGCGTACACGAGTGGACCTTCACCGAGGACGGCGACGGCGTCGTGGTCCGCACCCGGGAGTCCTGGTCGGGCGCGCCGGTCGACGCCGACCGGGACAACCTGGCCGCCGCGCTGGACGCATCACTGAGCAGCTGGCTCAACGCTCTCAAGAGGGCGGCGGAGTGCGCCGATTTGGCCTAGTTACGCATACGGCCCGTCCTCGTTCAGCAGTGCATGACCAACACGCGACGCGCACTCGCCGCCCTGGCTCTCGCAGGAGCCGCCCTGAGCACCGCCCACACGGCCCACGCCGCCGACCCCGGCGACAAGGGCGCCCAGTCCAAGGACCGGTCCAGCAGCACCTCCGTGAGCACGAGCGGCGACAACCTCCTCAGCCGAACCACCCACGCCCTCAACCCGCTCACGAGCCTCCTCCCGGTGAACATCAACGACATCGGCCGCTAGACGCTCCACCTTCCAGGCCCCGGGAATCCCATGGCGATTCCCGGGGCCGGCCTGTATCGCCCGGCCTTCCCACTTCGGCTGATTCAGCTGATTCAATGGGCACGCGCGGCGACGGCCACCACCCCCGCGCCCGCCCGCAACGAAGGAGTCTCAGTGTCACTGGAGGACATCGCGGCGCGGCTCGGGTCGCTGCTCCGCGCCGGCGGTCTGTCCGTCAGCACGGCGGAATCCCTCACCGGCGGCCTGCTCGGCGCGACGATCACCAGCACTCCGGGCGCGTCGGACTACTACCGCGGCGGCGCGATCACCTACGCGACGGACTCCAAGGCGACGGTCCTCTCCGTGTCCGAGACGACCCTCGCCTCCGACGGCCCTGTGAGCCCCGCGACAGCCGAGCAGATGGCCCACGGCGTACGGGAGTTGTTCGGCAGCTCCTTCGGCATCTCGACCACCGGCGTCGCCGGCCCCACCGGCCAGGACGGCAAGCCCGTGGGCCTCGTCCACATCGGCATCTCCGACACGGGGCGCACGGTCTCCCACGAGTTCAACAGCACCGGCACGACTCGCGACGAGGTGCGCCGCCAGGCTGTGGAGCGGGCGCTGAGCCTGCTTGTCGACCACCTGAACCGCTCCGAGGGAAGCTGACGGCACCACTGCGGCCCCGCCAGCACCCGAAGGACTCAACCTGCCTGGCGTTTCAGAAATCCTGGACAGGCATCATCGGCGAGAGCCACGTCCGAGGCGGGAACGGTGTTCGCGACAGGCAGCCTTATCAGCGCATAGCAACTCATCGCCCGACGGCCGCCGAGGTCGCCGCCGAACTCGCACGGCAGCAGCCATCGGACGGCTCGCTCCATGACCTGTGCGGTGAAGCCCACGTTGGTGGGGAAAACCCGACCATCAGGTCTCGACCTGGCCGTCATGACCTGGTCTGACGCTCCCGATGCAATGGACGAGTGCTGATTCATCGGGCTCAACTTCGTCCAGACAAGCGGAAATTGTGGTGCGGCGGCTGGCTCGTGGCAGCCGGGTGGGCCGCTGTCTTTCCGTTGATCACGGCACCCGAGCCACACCGTCTGTGGGGCATGAGCGCCTGCCTGGGTTACCTCTGCGCGGCGGTCGCCGCGCTGTCGTCCCGCTCTCGCGGCCTCGCCGTCTCGGTGTGGCTGGCCGTCGGAGGTGCCGTCATCGTGCCCCTCGCGCTGCTGGTGCTGACCGGCACGGCACAGAGCGAGGTCGGCGTGGTCGAGCGCTCGGGGATGCTGACGCTGCGCCAGGCCACCCCGTATCTGGCGGATCCCCGCACGGTGGTCGAGGTCACCCCCTACCTGCCGGGCATGGCCGTGTTCGGGTTGCCGCGCGCGGTGCTGGGTGACGGTGGCCCCCTGCCCAGACTGCTGGGCGATGCCCGCCTCTGGTGCGCGGTGGCGTTCCTGGGCTGTCTGTGGGCGGCCCGGCGTGCGATCGGGCACCGGACCGGCGCCCCCTCCGCTGCCACCGGCGGCGTCGCGAGCGGTTACGCCGTCGGCGCGCTCGTCGCCTCGCCGGCCGTGGCGCTTCCGCTCTGCGTCAGCGGCGTGGACCTGCCGTTGACCGGACTGCTGTTCCTGGCGCTGGTGTTCGCGGCGCGGCGGCGACCGGTGGCCGCCGGGCTGGCGCTCGCTGCCGCCTGCTCCCTCAAGTGGACGGCCTGGCCCGCCGTCGCGGTCGCCGTGGCGCTGCTCGCCCACCACGGAGGGATCCGGAAGGCCGTGCGCGGGGCGGCCGTGGCGGTGGGAAGCACCGTCCTGCTCGTCCTGCCGAGCGCGCTGCTGTCACCCGGCCCCCTGGTGCGGCAGGTGTTCGCGTTCCCGACCGGGCGCGGGCCGTTCGAGACCCCGGCGGCCAGTCCGCTGCCGGGCCGGTTGCTCGCCGACCTCGGGCCGGCCGGTTGGTACGCGGCGGTGGCCCTGCTGTCGGCCGGTGGGCTGGCCGTCGCCGTGTCCCTCCTGGTCCGGCCGCCGCACGATCTCGTGTCGGCCGCCGACCGGCTCGCCGTCGGCCTGTGTGTCGCCTTCCTCCTCGCGCCCGCCGGGCGCTTCGGATACCTCGCGCTGCCTCTCACCCTGGCCGTGCTCGCCCGGCTGGTGGGCGGCGCCCGCCGGAAGGTGCCCGCCCACGACGTCGTCGTACGGACGTCCCGGCCCGCGCGCCCGGTCCCGGTTCCGCTGGCGCGGGGTGCCCGATGAGGGCCCGTCGGACCGCGGCGGTGGGGGCGGCCCTGCGGTGGAGCGCCCCATCGAGCGGCGTCACCCACGACTGCGGCAACCACCTCTTCACCGCCTGATCACCCCCGTCCCGGAGGCAGCGACCCATCATGGGCACCACTCTGATCGTCACCAACGATTTTCCGCCCCGCCAAGGAGGCATCGAGACCTTCGTCCATGCCATGGCGACCCGCGTCCCCGGCCATGACGTGGTCGTCCACACCTCCAGTGAGCCGGGTGCCGCCGCCTACGACGCCACCCTGCCGTTCCCGGTGGTCCGGGACCCCGGCCGCATGCTGTTACCCACCCCCGCGGTGACCCGCCGCACCCTGGAGATCGCCCGGCGGTACGGCTGCGACCGGGTCTGGTTCGGGGCCGCCGCTCCGCTCGCGGCGATGGCGCCGGCGCTGCGGCGCGGCGGGATACGGCGGATGGTCGCCACGACACACGGTCACGAGATCTGGTGGGCCCGCACACCGGGCGCCCGGCAGGTGATGCGGCGCATCGGGGACCACGTGGACGCCGTCACGTACCTCGGCGAGTACACCCGGCGCCGTATCGCGCCTGCGCTGGGGCCGCGGGCCGCACTGGTACGGCTGGTTCCGGGCGTGGACGCGGCGGCGTTCCTGCCTCTCCCCGGCCGGGCCCGGCAGATCCGGGAGCAGCACGGCATCGTGGGCCGCAAGGTCGTCCTGTGCGTCTCGCGGCTGGTCCGGCGCAAGGGCCAGGACATGCTGATACGGGCGTTGCCCGCGATACGGCGAGCCGTGCCGGAGGCGGTGCTGGTGATCGTGGGGAGCGGTCCGGACGAGGAGCGGCTGCGGGGGCTCGCGCGCCGGCACGCCGACGGGCACGTGGTGTTCGTCGGTGGGCTGGACCACTCGGCGACGGCCTCGTACTACGCGGCGGCGGACGTGTTCGCCATGCCGTGCCGGACCCGGAAGGGCGGGCTCGAGGCGGAGGGGCTGGGCATCGTGTTCCTGGAGGCGGCCGCCAGCGGGCTGCCCGTGGTCGCCGGGGACTCGGGCGGTGCGCCGGACGCGGTCGTCGACGGGGTGACGGGCACCGTCGTGGACGGCGCTGACGCGGGGGCCGTGGCCCGCGCGGTGTCCGGGATCCTGCGCACCCCGGAGAGGGCCGCGGCGATGAGCGAGTCCGGCCGGGCATGGGTGGCTTCGCAGTGGTCCTGGGACACGTCGGCGCAGCGGCTGACGCGGCTGCTCTCCCCGGGCGCCGACCTCGAGGCGGTGGTGTCCGGGCGGGGTGACGGGGAGGGCTGACGACGGTTCAGGCTCCGCCGCGGGCGGTCGCGGTGCGCCCGCCGGTCAGACCTGTGGGGCCTCCCGCCGGAGGTGGGCGAGGACCGCCAGGACGCGGCGGTTGCCCTCGGCCGGGTCGAGGTCCAGCTTCATGAAGATGTTGCTCGAGTGCTTGACCACCGACGCCTCCGTGATGGTGAGCCGCCCCGCGATGGCCTGGTTGTTGAGTCCCTCCGCCATGAGAGCCAGCACCTCCCGCTCACGGGGTGTCAGGCGCCCCAGCGGTTCGTCGGCGGTCCGCTGCTGCAGCAGCACCCGGACCACCTCCGGGTCGATGACGGTCTGCCCGCCGGCGACGCGGTCCAGCGCGTCGAGGAAGTCGGTGACCTCCCCGACCCGGTCCTTCAGCAGGTACCCGAGTCCTCCCTCGGCCGACGAACCGCCGCTGAACAACTGGGTCGCGTAGGCCGTGGCGACGTACTGCGACAGCACCAGAACCGGCAGGCCCGGGTGCCGGCCGCGCAGTTCCAGTGCCGCCTTCAGGCCTTCGTCGCGGAAGTCGGGCGGCATCCGCACATCGGTGATGACCACGTCCGGCCGGTCGGCGTCCACGGCGCGCGCCAGTTCCGCGGCGTCCCCCACGGCGGCGGTCACCTCGTGTCCGACCCGGGACAGCAGTTCCACGAGGCCGGCGCGCAGCAGGACGGCGTCCTCGGCGAGCACTACGCGGAGCACGGCACCTCCACCCGCAGTTGTGTGGGTCCGCCGACGGGACTGGTCACGACGAGTCTCCCTTTGAGAATGGCCACGCGGTCGGCCAATCCTTGCAGACCGGCTCCGGCGGCGGGATCCGCTCCGCCGTGCCCGTTGTCGGTGATGAGCAGGACCAGTTTGTCGTCGCGCAGCCGGCCTACGACGCTGACCTGGTCGGCGCCGCTGTGCTTGGAGGCGTTGGTCAGCGCCTCGGTGACGGTGAAGTACGCGGTCGTCTCGACCGCCGACGGCAACCGGTCCGGCAGATGCAGGTCGACGGCCACCGGAATCGGGTTGCGCAGGGCCAGTTCGGACACGGCGGCCGGCAGTCCGTGGTCGGTGAGGACCTGGGGGTGGATGCCGCGCACCAGGGAACGCAGCTGGTCCAGGGCCTGGCGGGCCTCGCCCCGGGCGCGGGCGATGAGCGGGGTGGCCGGCGAGTCCTTGCCGCGCAGCTCCAGTTCGGCCAGCCCCAGGGTCATGCTGAGCGCCACGAGTTGCTGCTGCGCACCGTCGTGCAGATCGCGTTCGATACGTCGTCGCTCCGCTTCGAAGGCGTCGACCAACCGGGCGCGGGAGCGGGTCAGTTCGATGACGCGCGTGCTCAAGTCCTCGTCCCGCGCCGACAGCAGGGACTGGGCGACCCACACCTGTGCGCCGGTGAGGAGGCCGCCGACATAGGCCGAGACGAGCAGTCCGAGCAGTCCCGCGGCGCTGCCCGGCAGGGCCGCGAGGGGGTCGGAGATGGACCGGCCGGGCACCAGCATCACCGTGTCGGGGGCGATCGCCCACACGATGACCGGTGTGGCGGTCAGCATCAAGGACAGGCCGAGCAGGGCCGTGAAGCCGATCCCCGTGGCGGTGAAGACGACGCCCAGGGCGAGGGTGTAGCCCAGCTCCCGCCAGGTGGCCCGCTCACGCAGCCGGGTGCGCAGCCAGGGCCAGGCGCCTGTGCCGGGCAGGGAACCGTGCGGGTCCAGGAGTGGTTCCGGTTCGACGAGCCGTAACCGGTGCCGCTCCAGCGTGGCGACGGGGATGCCCAGGACGGCGACGGCCATGAGGACGACCAGCCCGACGCCCACCACGGACAGTCCGACCCCCACGAAGAGGAGGACCGCCAGCAGGAGCAGCACGAAGAAGCCCACGACCGTGCCGCTCAGCAGGAACGCCCAGCACCGCAGCGGCCAGGCGGAGAGCGCGAAACGCAGGGGGCGTTCTCGCAGGGCCTCCCAGACGGCGACGGTCATGGTTGGTATTCCTCCGAGGGCCGTGCGCGTGCGGGTCCACGGTCACTCTAATCGGCCGGTGGCCTCGGCGGATGGTAGGGAAAACCCGCCCTCCAGGACTCTGTGCAGCTCCACTGACCCGGGCGGCCCGCGCTGCTGGACTGGGAGCATGTCACTGCTCACCGACATCCAACTCCCGGCCGTCCAACTGGCCGCCGTCTCCAAGAGCTACGCGGGCGCCGCGGGCCCTGTCCCGGTGCTCCGCGAGGTCAGTCTGGGTTTTTCGCAGCGGGCGCTGACCGCGGTGATGGGACCGTCCGGCTCCGGCAAGACGACGCTGCTGAACTGCGCGGCCGGCCTGGACAGGCCCGACAGCGGCAAGGTCCTCCTCGGTGACACGGATCTCGCCGTCTGCGACGAGCGGGAGCTGACGGCGGTGCGCAGGGGCCGGATCGGTTTCGTCTTCCAGCAGTTCAACCTGCTGCCGATGCTGACCGCGTACGAGAACGTGGCCCTGCCGCTGCGACTGCGGCGCCGGTCGGTGAAACGGGACCGGGTCATGGAGGCCCTGCGCGAGGTGGGTCTGGCGGACAAGGCCGACCGGCGGCCCGCGCAGCTGTCCGGCGGCCAGCAGCAGCGTGTCGCGATCGCGCGGACCCTGGTGGCCGAGCCGGAGATCGTCTTCGCCGACGAGCCGACCGGTTCCCTGGACCTGCAGAGCGGACGGCAGGTCATGGAGCTGCTGCGCGCCGTGGTCGACCGGGCGGGGCGCACGGTCGTCATGGTGACGCACGACCCCGCGGTCGCGGCGTGCGCGGACCGGGTGGTGTTCCTCTCCGACGGCAAGGTCGTCGGGCGGCTCGACCACCCGACCGCCGAAGCGGTCGCCGGCCGGCTGAGCCTGTGGGAGCGGTGATGTGGCGGATCTCCCTGTACTCGGTGCGGCATTACTGGGCCCTGTTCGCCGGTACGTTCGTGGCGCTGGCGCTCGGCGTGGCACTGATCGGCATGTCCGCCTCGGCGCTGGCCGCGACCTGGGCGGTGCCGACGTCGACGGAGGCCGGCCGGCCGTCGGTGACGCTCACGGACGGCACGGGTACGGCACGCACCCTGTCCAGCGGTGACGTGGACCTGGGCGGGGTGCAGAGCGTGCTGGCGATGGCGGGGGTGGTGTCCGCGTTCGTGACGGTGTTCGTCATCACCGGCACCTGCGCGTTCGGGATCGCCCTGCGCCGCCGCGACATGGGGCTGCTGCGCATGGTGGGCGCGGGCGGGCCGCAGGTGCGCCGGATGGTGCTCGGCGAGTCACTGGCGGTGGCGGTGCCCGCCGCGCTCACGGGCTGCGTGATCGCCGCCGTGGCGGCGCCGGTCGCGGTGGAGGCGCTCGACGGGACCGGCCTGTCGCCGGTCGATTTGCGGCCGGGACCGTTGCTCTGGCCGCTCGTGTGCGCGGTGGCCGGCGGCCTGTTCATGGCCGTGCTGGGAACGCTGGCCGCGTCGAAGCGAGCCGCCCGGGTCCGCCCGACGGAGGCGCTGCGCGAGGCGGACCTGGACGCCCGGACCATGACGGCGGGGCGCGGGACGGCGGGCGCGCTGTCCCTGGTGACCGGCGCCGTGATGCTGGCGCTGGCCCCCGGCGCGGGGGCGGAGGCGGCGACTCCGCTGGCGCTGTTCGGCACCATGGCGCTGGCGGTGGCCGCCACGTTGCTGGGGCCGGTGTACCTGCCGCCGGTGCTGAGGCTGATGGCGCTGCCCCTGCGCTGGGCCGATCCGGTGGCCGGGCGCCTGGCCGCGGAGTCGGTGCGCACCTCGCGGCGTCGTACGGCGTCGCTGGTCGGACCGGTGCTGGCCATCCTCGCGGTCGTCGGCGCCTTCACCACGGTGTTGTCCACCACGGGTGCGGCGACGGAGGCGGACGACCGGGCGCGTACCGTCGCCCAGCTCGTCGTGGAGCCCGCCCGGGGCGACTCGCTGAGCGCGGACGACGTGAAGGCGCTGCGCGCCGACCCGAGGGTGGCGGCTGTCTCGGCGCCCGCCGCGCTGGAGGTGGCGGTGGCGGGTCCGGACTCGGTGTGGAGGGAACAGTCCGCGGTCGCGGACCCGGCCGCCCTGGCCCGTACGCACCGGATCTCCGTGGTCGACGGATCGCTCGAGGCGCTCCGGCCGGGAACGGTCGCCGTGTCGCGGGAGTTCGCCGACTGGTACGGGCATCGCGCGGGATCGACGGTGACCTATGGGCTGTTCGGCGGCCGGCCGGTCAAGGCGCGTGTGGCGGCGGTGCTGGAGGGCGGATCGGCCGTGCCGTCCCTGCTGCTGCCGGGTGGTACGCGGGGTGCGGCCGCGACGCCGGCGCGTGCTTCGGTGCTGCTCGACGAGGAGGCCGCGGGTTCGGCGCGTGCGGTGGCCGCCGAGCTGACCGCGCGGGTGGGCGCCGAGCGGGTCAGGGTGGTGCCGTCGGCCGAGTGGTTCGGCGAGTCCGCGTCCGATCAGGACCGGCTCAACCGGCTGGTGCTGGGCGTGCTGACGGTGCCCGCGTCGCTGTACGCGCTGATCGCCGTGGCGGGCACGCTGGTGATGTCGTACAGCCGGCGCGGAGGGGAGATCGCGGGCATGCGGATGGTCGGCGTCAGCGCCGGGCAGGTGCGCCGCATGGCTCTGTGGGAGACGCTGTCCACCTCCCTGCTGGGCGTGCTGATCGCCGCGGGAGTGGTCGCGGTGGGCGCGCGGGCCTACCGGGGGGCGCTCTCGGTGTTCGGTGGCGAGGCACCGCTGAGCGTGGAGTGGGGGATGCTCTCGGCGCTCACGGCGGCGTGCGTGCTCGCGGGTGTCGTGGTGAGTCTGGCAGCGACGGGTCGTTTGCTCCGGCAAGCCGGCGTGGCGATGGTCTCTTCCCGTCGGTAGGCCGCTCCGTCCGGTGGCCGGACCTTGCTCGACGTCGCCTGCCGGAGCAGATGCTGACCGCTGCTGAATGAAAGGGACGCGAACCACCACGCGCGAGGCCGTCGCAGCCAGCTCCGAGTGGCTCCCCGCAAGCGACCCTTCGCGCGCTGCCGTCGGTCAGCGTGCCGTGGCGGAACCCGGCTCGCTCGCGCCGCCCAGCCGGTCGCGAAGAGTTGCGGCGAAGTCCTCGGCGCGCTCCAGCTGCGTACGCAGGTCCTCGACTCGCCGCTGCGCCGCCTGTTCGAAACCGCGTACCCGCTCCAGGAGTTCCTCCCGGTCGGAAGCGCGCAGTTCGTCGGCGGAATCGAGGCGGTCGGTCGCCGCGAGCAGTTCACGCATCTCGTCGAGCGTGAACCCGAGCGGCTTCATCCGGCGGATGACCATCAGCCGCTCGACGTCCCGCTCGGTGTAGAGGCGGAAGCCGCCCTGGGAGCGGGCCGAGGGGACCACGAGTCCGGTCTCCTCGTAGTGCCGGATGGTGCGCAGGGACAGCTCGGTGCGCGCCGCGACCTCGCCGATCTGCATGTGCTTGTCGTCCACGTCCCTGCCCTGCCTGCCCTGTCCTGCCCCGGCCTCGTCCGAAGCGTCCCCGCCGATCTCTACCCTAACGTTAGGGTAGAGTTCCGTGCGGCGCGGGCCGCGGGCCCGGCCGATGCCGTGTCGGGGCCGATGCCGCCCCCGGCGAGGAACTTCCAGTTTGTCGGTGAGACGCGTGCGCGAGTCCGTGGTGCCGGACGCCGCCGGCTGTCCGCCGTGACCCTTCGCCCCTGACCAGAGCCCAGCCGCGCGTCCGATCGCGCCCGTCGGCTCTGCCTTGGGACTTCCGGCCCGTCAGCGGGCCGATCGCGGGAAGCACGCCCGGCCTTCCGCGCCGTCTTCCGCACGCCTCGCCCTGCCCGGGGGGTGCCCGAGCACGACAGGTAGCCGTTCCCTTGTCTTCCTCCGTACTGTCTCCCGCCGCACGGCTGCGCGGCCTCGAGCCCGACTGGCTGCGTGATCCGAAGGTCTGGCGCACCGAGGTGCTGGGCGGGCTCGTGGTCGCTCTCGCGCTGATCCCGGAGGCGATCTCCTTCTCGATCATCGCCGGGGTCGACCCGGCGATCGGCCTGTTCGCCTCCTTCACCATGGCCGTGACCATCGCGATCGTCGGCGGACGACGGGCGATGATCTCCGCGGCCACCGGTGCCGTCGCCCTCGTGATCGCTCCGCTGAACCGCGAGCACGGTTTCGGCTATCTGGTCGCCGCCGTGATCCTGGCCGGCGTGTTCCAGATCGTCCTCGGCGCGCTCGGCGTGGCGAAGCTGATGCGGTTCGTGCCGCGCAGCGTGATGGTCGGCTTCGTCAACTCCCTCGCCATCCTCATCTTCATGGCGCAGGTACCGGAGATGACGGACGTGCCCTGGCCGGTCTATCCGCTGCTCGCGGCCGGGCTGGCGCTGCTGGTGTTCCTCCCGAAGGTCACCACCGTGGTCCCGGCGCCGCTGGTGTCGATCGTCGTCCTGACCGTCGTCACGGTCGCGGCCGGGATCGCCGTGCCGACCGTCGGTGACAAGGGCGAGCTGCCGTCCTCCCTGCCCGTGCCGGGGCTGCCGGACGTGCCGTTCACGCCGGACACCCTGACGACCATCGCGCCGTACGCGCTCGCCATGGCCCTGGTCGGCCTCATGGAGTCGCTGATGACCGCCAAGCTCGTCGACGAGATCACCGACACCCACTCCTCCAAGACCCGCGAGTCCGTCGGGCAGGGCGTCGCCAACATCGTCACGGGGTTCTTCGGCGGCATGGGCGGCTGCGCCATGATCGGCCAGACGATGATCAACGTGCGGGTCTCCGGCGCCCGTACGCGGATGTCGACGTTCCTGGCGGGCGCGTTCCTGATGGTGCTGTGCATCGTCTTCGGGCCGGTCGTCTCCGACATTCCCATGGCCGCCCTGGTGGCGGTGATGGTCATGGTGTGCTTCGCGACCTTCGACTGGCACTCCATCGCGCCGAAGACGCTGAAGCGCATGCCCGCCGGGGAGATCACCGTCATGGCGGTCACCGTCGCCTGCGTGGTCGCCACCCACAACCTCGCCATCGGCGTGGTCGTCGGCTCGGTCACCGCCATGGTCGTCTTCGCCAAGCGGGTCGCCCACCTCGCCGACGTCACCGCTGTCACCGACCGCGACGGCACCACGGTCGTCTACCGGGTGACGGGAGAGCTGTTCTTCGCCTCCTCCAACGACCTCGTCGGCCGGTTCGACTACGCCGCCGACCCCGACCGGGTCGTCATCGACTTCTCCGCCGCACACGTCTGGGACGCCTCCTCCGTGGCCGCCCTGGACGCCATCGAGACCAAGTACGCCCAGCGCGGCAAGACCGTCGAGATCACCGGCCTGAACGAGCCCAGCGCCCGGATCCACGGAACCCTCAGCGGCGAACTCACCGGCAGCAACTGACCGGCTCCTTCTCAGAGCGCTCGGCAGGTCTTACGGACCCGTGACAGGTAGGCGCGGCCGCATGATCTGGCGGCTGCTCCGCCCTACCGTGGGCGCATGCGTGTACTGGTCTCCGGCGGTGCCGGGTTCATCGGGTCCCAGGTCGTCGACGTGCTTCGGGCGCGCGGGCATGAGCCCGTCGTGTTCGACGTGCGCGAGGACCCGGGCGCGGACGTACGGGACCGGGACGCGGTGCTGCGTGCGCTGTCCGGTGTGGACGCCGTGTGTCATCAGGCCGCGATGGTGGGGCTGGGCACCGGGTTCGCCGATGCGGCGGACTACGTCTCCCACAACGACCTCGGGACCGCCGTGCTGCTGACGGCCATGGCCGAACAGGGCGTGCGGCGACTGGTGCTGGCCGGGTCGATGGTGGTCTACGGGGAGGGTCGGTACACCTGCGGACGTCACGGGGTGGTGCGGCCGGGGCCCCGGGCCGCCACCGACCTCGCGGCCGGACGATTCGAGCCGACGTGTCCGATGTGCGGGGAGGAGCTGACGCCGGGGCTGGTCGGTGAGGACGCGCCCGTCGATCCGCGGAACGTGTACGCGACGACCAAGCTCACTCAGGAGCATCTGGCTGCCGCTTGGGCACGCTCGACGGGCGGGGCGGCGGTGTCGTTGCGGTATCACAACGTGTACGGGCCCGGGATGCCCCGGGACACGCCGTACGCCGGTGTCGCCTCCTTCTTCCGTTCGGCGCTCGCCCGGGGCGAGGCTCCGCGGGTGTTCGAGGACGGACGGCAGCGGCGGGACTTCGTGCACGTCCGGGACGTGGCGATCGCCAACGCGGTGGCGTTGGAGGCGGAGACCGCCCCGGGTGTGCTCACGGCGTACAACACCGGCAGCGGCGACCCGCACACCGTCGGGGACATGGCGCGGGCGCTGGCCTCGGCGTACGGCGGGCCCGAGCCGGTCGTGACCGGCGAGTTCCGGCTCGGGGACGTCCGGCACATCACGGCTGACTCGTCCCGGCTGCGGGCGGAGCTGGGGTGGAAGCCGGAGGTCGGGTTCGACGAGGGCATGCGGGAGTTCGCGGGTTCGGCCCTGCGTGACTCGTAGGGCCCTGATGGACCGGTGGTGCTGCCCGTTTTCAGGAAGCGGCAGCGGGCAGCACCACCTCAAAGCGGCAGCCGCCGGGGATATTGCGGACGGTGGCCCGACCCTGGTGCGCCTCCACGATGCCGCGGACGATGGCCAGGCCCAGACCGGCACCGGCGGGCGGGGTCCGGGCGTGGGAGCCGCGCCAGCCGGTGTCGAACACGCGGGGCAGGTCCTCCTCGGGGATGCCGCCGCAGCCGTCGGTGACGGACAGCACGACGCCGTCGGGCAGGCGTTCGGCGGCCACCATGACGGTTCCGTCCGCCGGAGTGCGCCGGATCGCGTTGACCAGGAGATTGCCCAGCACTCGGCTCATCTCCTTGCCGTCCACTTCCACCGGCACCGGCTCGACGCGGTCCCCGAGCAGTCGCACCCCGTGTTCGTGGGCCAGCGGATACGCCCCGGCGAGAGCGTCGCCGACCAGGTCGTAGACGGACATCCGGGAGGGCGACAGGGCCAGGGTTCCGGCGTGGATGCGGGAGAGTTCGAAGAGGTCGCCAACCATGTCGTTGAGGCGTTCGACCTCGGTGCGCATCTGCTTCAGATAGCGGTCGGGGTCGGCGGCGACGCCGTCCTCCAGCGCCTCGGACATCGCGCGCAGACCGGCCAGCGGGGTGCGCAGGTCGTGCGAGATCCAGGCGACCAGCTCACGGCGGGAGGTCTCCAGGGCGCGCTCACGCTCCCGGGACTCGGCGAGCTTCGCGCTCGTGGCCTCCAGTTCGCGGCTGACGTCGGCGAGTTCGGCGGTGGCGGGACCTCGGGGCGCGTTGAAGTCGCCGCCGTCGCCGAAGGAGCGTGCGGCGAGGGCGAGTTCGCGGCTGCGGGCGACCACCCAGCGGCCCAGCAGCAACGCGGTGGCCAGCGAGACGACGGCCGCCATCGCGACGACGGTCGTGACCACGGTCAGGTCGTGCGCGGACAGGAACATCGCCCATGCCACGACGAGCGTGCCCGCGAGCATCGCGGTCACGGCCACCGCCGCCACGACGGTGAGCGACGCGGTCAGCGACCGGCGGCGCAGCAGCCACAGTGTCCCGGCGCCGAGCAGCCCGGCGACGCCGGCACCGAGCAGGGCGTACAGCGCGATGAGGAGGGTGTCGTTCACGGTCCGGGCTCCTCTCCGTCGGGGTCGAAGCGGTAGCCCACGCCCCACACGGTCTGGATCAGGCGGGGCCGGGCCGGGTCGTCCTCGACCTTGCCGCGCAGCCGGCGGACATGGACCGTGACGGTCGACAGATCGCCGAAGTCCCAGCCCCACACCTCGCGCATCAGGTCCTCGCGGCTGTACGCCCGGCCCGGATGCCGCAGGAGGAACGCGAGCAGGTCGAACTCACGCAGGGTGAGGGCGAGTTCGACGCCGTTCTTGGCGGCGCGGCGGGCGGCGGGGTCGACGGTGAGTCCGGCCGCGCTCAGGGGAGGCGTGCCGGCGAGGGGCCGCGCCCGGCGCAGCACCGACTCCACCCGCAGCACCAGCTCGCGGGGACTGAACGGCTTGGTGACGTAGTCGTCCGCGCCCACTTCCAGGCCCATGATGCGATCGTCCTCATCCCCGCGGGCGGTGAGCATGATGACCGGGACGGGCCCGAGGCCGCGCAGCCGGCGGCACACCTCCAGGCCGTCCATGCCGGGCAGCATCAGATCGAGCACCACCAGGTCCGGCCAGTGCGCGGCGGCGCCGGCCAGTGCGCTCGGCCCGTCCCCGGCCCGGTCCACCGCGTATCCGGCGCGGTCGAGGTAGCCCGAGACGACCTCCGCGACCGTGGGATCGTCGTCGACGACCAGGACCCGACCGGCCCCGGACGCCCGGCCGGCCGCCACCGGCTCCGCAGGTTGCTTGTCCATGCCGCCAGCCTCGCACCCCGGGCCTTGCGCGTCGCGCCCCCAGCCGGCCCCTGCCGCCGCCGTCCGCGTTTCGTAAGGACATGAAGTCCGATATGCGCAGTTCGCGTTCGTAGGGTGAAAGCCGTGATGACCTCTCCCGCACCCGAGGACGTCGATGTCGTCCTCCCCTGTCTGAACGAGGCCGAAGCCCTGCCCTGGGTGCTCGACCGCGTCCCTCCCGGCTGGCGTGCCCTCGTCGTGGACAACGGGTCCACCGACGGCTCGGGCGACATCGCCCGCGCACTCGGCGCGACCGTCGTCGACGAGCCTCGCCGCGGCTTCGGCGCCGCCTGCCATGCGGGACTGACCGCCGCCACGGCCGGCATCGTGTGCTTCTGCGACTGCGACGCCTCCCTGGATCCGGCCCTGCTCGTGCCCTTCGTACGCGAGGTGCGCGACGGCTCGGCCGACCTGGTCCTCGGGCGGCGCCGGCCCCAGGGCAGGGGTGCCTGGCCCGCACACGCCCGGGCCGGCAATCTCGCGCTCTCCCTGATGCTGCGCCGCCGCACCGGCCTTCGGCTGCACGACCTCGGGCCGCTGCGCGCCGCCCGCCGCGCGTCACTGCTCGCCCTGGACCTCACCGACCGGCGCAGCGGCTACCCCCTGCAGATGGTCGTGCGCGCCGCCGACGCGGACTGGCACATCACCGAGCACGACGTCCCCTACCTGCCGCGCAGCGGTGCCTCGAAGGTGACCGGCACCTGGCGCGGCACGTGGCAGGCGGTACGGGACATGAGCCGCGTCCTGGCCGAGGCACCGGCCCCGCCGGAGACGGCCGCGGCGCCCTCACGAGGAGGCAGCCGTCGATGACCACTCTGCTCGTCATCGCCAAGGAGCCTCTCCCGGGACGGGTGAAGACCCGGCTCTGTCCGCCGTTCACGCCGGAGGAGGCGGCGACGCTGGCCGAGGCGGCCCTCGCCGACACCCTGTGCGCGGTGGCCGCGGCGCCCGCGCGGCGCCGGATCCTGGTCCTGGAGGGAGAGGCCGGGCCCTGGCTGCCGCCCGGCTTCGACGTCGTGGCGCAGTGCGCGGGCGGCCTCGACGCCCGACTGGCCGCGGCCTTCGCCGGCTGCGACGGCCCGGCCCTGCTGATCGGAATGGACACCCCGCAGGTCACGCCGGGCCTGCTCGCCGTGGACTTCGACGGGTACGACGCCTGCTTCGGCGCCGCCGAGGACGGCGGCTTCTGGGCGCTCGGACTGGCCGTCCCGGATCCGGAGCTGGTGCGCGAGGTCCCGATGTCGACTCCCACGACCGGCGCTGTCCAGCGCTCCCGGCTCCTCGCCGCCGGACTGCACGTGCGTGAACTGCCGTGTCTGCGGGACGTGGACACCGCTGCGGACGCCGAAGCGGTAGCCGCCGCGGCGCCGCACGGTCGTTTCGCCGCCGAGCTGGCCCGGCTGCGGGACGGCGACGGCCGATGAGCACGGTTGCGATGCCGGGCACGGCGGAGCACAGCTGGTCCGCCGACCCCTACGCCGACGCCCTCCGGGCCGGCCGCGGGCCGCTCTTCCTGCGCCGCAGCGACGGATGGCTGCTGCCCCTGGAGGTGGAGCGGTGGTGTGCCCGCGCCGACGCCGTGGACCGGGAGGTGCTCGACCGGTGCGAGGGTGCCGTCCTCGACGTGGGGTGCGGGCCGGGGCGGCTGGTCGTGGAGTTGGCGGCACGGGGCCGGACAGCGCTCGGCATCGACGTCAGCTCCGCCGCGGTCGCCCACACCGTGGGGCTCGGCGGCCCGGCGCTGCTGCGTTCGGTCTTCGAACCGCTCCCGGGTGAGGGCCGCTGGGGCAGCGCCCTGCTCGTCGACGGGAATCTCGGTATCGGCGGTGACCCGGGTGCCCTGCTCGAACGGCTCACCCGGCTCCTCGCCCCCGGCGGCCTGCTCATCGCCGAGACGGATCCGCTGGACATCGACGAGCGGGCCAGCGTCCGCCTCGTCGGTGTCACTGGCGGAACCGGCGGTACCGGCGGGACCGGCGGGACCGGCGGAGCTGGCAGCACCGGCGCGACTGGCGGCACCGACGGCACCGGCCGCCCCGGCGATCAGGGCACCTGCGGCACCCCGTTCCCCTGGGCCCGGCTCGGCACGCCGGCGCTGATCCGCTACGCCCGCCCGCTGGGCTGGCACACCGTCGCTCAGTGGTCGGCCGGCGGCCGCTGCTTCCTCGCCCTGCGCAACCGCAGGACCAGCAGCAGCGCCGAGCCGCCGAAGAGCACGGCCGTGATCAACAGCCAGCGGGCGAGGAAGCCGTCGGCGGACAGGCCCGTCGCCGCCGGGTAGTGGTCCGCCACCCGGCCGCTGATCAGGGGGAACCACACCAGCAGGAGCAGCAGGGACAGGGCGGTCGGCACCCGGACGTACATCGTCCGCTCCCGGTGACCGACCGCCCCGAACGACCGGACGAGCGCCCGGTCCGCCACCGCGTACAGCGGCAGGAACACCAGGTCGTGCAGCAGTGCGGCACCCACGAACCACAGCGCCACACCGAACCAGTCGTCCGACAGCAGCCGCACGCCCGCGTATCCCGCGAGCGCGAACGAACAGGCCAGGAGCAGGATCCGCAGGGGACTCCCCAGCGGCGGGACCACGGTGCGCATCACAGGTCTCCGAAGGTCATCCGGGCGACCCACTTGGTGTTGAGCACACCGGGCGCCGCGGGCACGATGACCCGGGCCGGATGCCCGTGGTCGGGACTGAGGGGCTCGCCGTTGACGTCCAGCGCCAGCAGGGAGCGCGGGTCCCGGACCTGGTTGGCGCGCAGGGCCGCGCTGCGGAAGGCGCCGCTGCGCTGCAGGGACTCCACGAACACATCGGGCGCCGCGTCCGCGTCGTAGCCGACCAGGGCGGCGAGATCCCGCAGCCGTACGCCCCGCCACCACTGGTCGGAGGTCGACCAGCCCTCCACGCAGGCGATGGGCAACGCCGCGCTGTGCAGGGGGAGCTCCAGCAGCTCGGCCCGGCTCAGCCGGACGGTCCCGGAGCGGCCCCTGACCACCAGCCTCCACGCCGCCTCACTCGTCTCCGTCGCGCTGATGCCCCTGGACGCGGCCGTCTTGTTGATCTGGAAGCCGTTCGGTCCGCTGCCCGGATCGGCGCCTCCGTGCGGAGCGAGGAGGGCCGTCCGCCGCAGCGGACCGTCGAAGCTCTGCCCCACCGTGGTCCCGAACAGCAGCAGTGAACCGCCCCCGACCAGCCACAGCCCGCCGCGCCGGGTCACGGTGGGCTCCGCGGGCCGGGGAGAGACGAGAGGGAACTCGGGCTGCGCGCCGGACTCCTCCTGCGGTCCCCGCTCGTCCCGCATACGTCGCAGATTGCGTACGGCGGCCGGCGCCCGCAGCACCACGTGCGCGAGGAACGCCGCGAAGAACACCCAGGCACCGTAGAAGTGCAGCGTGTAGAAGGAGCCGGGAAACACGTAGTCGAGCTGGATGTTGAGCACGCCCGTCACGAACTCGAACAGCGCCCCGCCGACCAGCAGGAGCAGCGAGATCCGCTCCAGGGCGTGGGCGAGCGAGCGGGCCGGCGGCAGCGCGAACAGCTTCGGCACCACCGACCACAGCTTGGCGAGCAGGACGGGGACCAGGGTGATGCCGAGGGTGACGTGGACGCCCTGGTTGAGCCGGTACAGCCAGTGCGGGTTCGTGGGCCAGGCGAACAGATAGAAGCCGAGGATCCCCTTGTCCGGTGTCTTGTCGTTCACCGGCGACAGGTCCGGGTTGTAGGCCGCGTACGAGACCAGTCCCGTCACGAACAGCAGGGTGATGCCGACGAGCAGGACGAGGCCCAGCACCGAGGTGAACCAGGGGCCGCGCAGGGGGCTGCGCCAGAAGCCCGGTGAGGAGGGAAGCCGTGGGTCGTCTCGCATGTCCCGACGGTAGGCGCGGACCACACCGGAAAAGGGTGCGCGACCCATGACGAAACGCTGACGTCCGCACGTGCAGCGGCCTCGGCATGGTCCGCGCGGCCTAGCGTTCCCGTGTGACCCGTGATCTTCACCGTGATCCTTCCCGTGATCCTGCCCGTGGTCCTTCCGGTGGCCTTCGCCGTGGACCCGGCCGTGCTCTTCGCCGCGACCTGTACGCGACCACGGCAGCTGCACTGCTCGTCGCGACGGCCGCACTGGTCGGCGCCGCGATCGAACGGGAGCACGGCACCCTGCATGTGGGCCTGCCTCCCCTCCTGGCCGACTGGAACCCTCACCTCGGCCCCGGCACCCCGGCGGCGCTCGCCGTCGCCGTCCTGGTGGTGACGTACGGCCCGCGCGTGGCCGACCGACTGCCGTGGCGCGCGCTCCTCGGCGCCGCCTGGGCTACGGCGATGGCGTGGACGTGGTCACTGGCGCTGATCGACGGCTGGCAGCGCGGGGTCGCGGCCCGGCTCACGACCCGGCACGAGTATCTGCGGGTCGTCGACCGCTTCCAGGACATCCCGGCGACCCTGCGGGACTTCACCCACCACATCCTGCTCCAGTCCCCCGACCACTGGCCCGCGCATGTGGCCGGCCACCCTCCGGCGGCGCCCCTCACCTTCGTCCTGCTCGACCGGGCCGGACTCGGCGGCGGGGGCTGGGCCGGAACCTGGTGCATCACCGTAGGCGCGTCGGCCTGCGTGGCGGTCCTGGTCGCCGTACGGGCCCTCGCCGACGAGGCACTCGCACGGCGGGCGGCACCGTTCCTGGTGCTGGCACCGGCAGCCGTGTGGATGGGGACGTCCGCGGACGGCTACTTCACGGCGGTCGCCGCCTGGACCATCGCCTTCCTCGCCCTCGCCGTCACCGGACACCGCCCCCGGCTCACCGGCTTCGCCTCGGGCCTCCTCTTCGGCCTCACCTGCTACCTCTCCTACGGCCTCACCCTCTTCGCCGTGGTCGCGGGCGCGGTCATCCTCCTCGGTCGGAAACGAGCCCGCCCCCTGCCCTACGCCCTCGCCGGAGCCGTCGTCGTCCCGCTCGCGTTCACCTTCACCGGCTTCAACTGGTGGGAGGCGTACCGGCTGCTCGTCGACCGCTACTACCAAGGAGCCGGCGGCGTCCGGCCGTACGGCTACTGGGTGTGGGCGAACCTGGCCTGCACGGTCCTGATCGTGGGCCCGGCCACGGTGGCGGGCCTGCGACGCACCGGGGCCACGCTCCTCAGGTCAGCGACACGGCTCAGGGCACGTTCCCTCCCCAACTCCCCCGACCTGCCCCCTCACCTCCGCCTCGCCCTGCTGACCACCGCCGCTCTCGCCGCTCTGCTCGTCGCCGATCTGTCCGGGATGAGCAAGGCGGAGACCGAGCGCATCTGGCTGCCGTTCGCGATGTGGCTCCCGGCCGCCTGCGCGTTCCTGACCCACCCCCGCGCCTGGCTCACCGCGCAGGCCGTACTGGCCCTGCTCCTGAACCACCTGCTCATGACCGGCTGGTGACGGGGCGGAACCCCGCATGTTCCGGTGGGCGGGGCTGGGCGTCCGTCCGGCTCAGCGGTGTTCGGGGTTGTCCGCGCCCGGACGGCAGCCCGCGTCCCACTCCGAGCGTTGGTTGCCGTGGGCGGGAACGCCCCCGGCGCGCTTCAGCAGGGCGGCGAGGTGCATCAGGTTCCAGGTCATGAAGCTGGTGTTGCGGTTGGTGAAGTCGTTCTCCGGGCCGCCCGAGCCCGCGTCGAGGTACGACGGCCCCGGGCCGGCCGCACCGATCCAGCCCGCGTCCGCCTGGGGCGGGATCGTGTACCCGAGGTGCTGGAGGCTGTAGAGGAGATTCATGGCGCAGTGCTTCACGCCGTCCTCGTTGCCGGTGATCAGACAGCCTCCGACGCGACCGTAGTAGGCGTACTGGCCCTGGGAGTTCAGCAGGGAGGAGCACGCGTAGAGGCGCTCGACGATCTGCTTGGTCACCGAACTGTTGTCACCCAGCCAGATGGGGCCGGCCAGGACGAGGATGTCCGCCGCCATCACCCTCTCGTACAACTCCGGCCAGGCGTCGGTGGCGAAGCCATACCGGGTCATGTCCGGGTGGACACCGGGTGCGATGTCGTGGTCGACGGCGCGGATCAGGTCCGTGGTCACACCCGCGCCGTCCATGATGGCCCGGCTCTTGTCGATCAGGCCCTGGGTGTGGCTGAGCTGCGGAGACGGCTTGAGGGTGCAGTTGATGTAGAGCGCGGTCAGATCGTCGTAGCGGTGCACGGCATCGGTGGGAGAGGCGGGCTGCGCTGCCATGGCGGACTCCGGTGAGGAGAACGGACAGGTGAAGGACCGGGGGGAGGACGGCGCTCCGGGCCGCCCCTACGGCAGCGTCTCGCGGAACTCACGCGATGTCCGGCTACGACCCACCCGAGGACGCCCCATTCCCCCAGGACGACTGGGCGCCGCGGCGGGCCCTCCGCACGAGGGCTGTTGCTCCGTTGGCTGCGACACGGTCACGCGCACGCACCACAGCCACACTTTAGTCCCGTTTGTCTGGTTTTCTGCTGGGTGCTGAGGCTGCCTTCCAGGCGGCCCTCGAATCTGTTCGGAGACGCATGATGCGTAGCGCAGTTGTCGCTGTCGCCCTGGCCGCCACCACGGCCGCCGCCACCCCAGCCACCGCCCACGCCCAGGGCAGTTGGGACGGTAACGGAAAGCGCCTGCTCAGCGTCGGGCTGACCACGGACCAGCGCCTGGTCGGCTTCGACATCCACACCCCCGGCGACCCATGGGACCTGGGCCGGATCAGCGGCCTGTCCGGCGACAGAAGGCTGATCGGGATCGACTTCCGCGTGCAGAACGGCAAGCTCTACGGTGTCGGAAACGCCGGCGGCATCTACACCATCACCAGCAGGGCCCAGGCGGTGAAGGTCTCCCGGCTGACCGTCCCGCTGTCGGGCACGAACTTCGGAGTGGACTTCAACCCGGCCGCGAACCGGCTGAGGGTGATCAGCGACACCGGGCAGAACCTGCGGCACAACATCGACGACCCCTCCGCACGGTTCACCACCATCGCCGACGGCGCGCTGACCAACCCGACCACACCGCCGACCAGGGCACGGGGCGTGACCGGAGCGGCGTACACGAACAACGACCTCAACGCGGCGACCGCGACGACGCTGTTCGACATCGACACCGTCCACGACCGCGTCGTGGTGCAGTCCCCGGCGAACGCCGGCAACCTGGCCCCCACCGGCAACCTCGGCTTCAACGCCGGTCCCTCGGCCGGGTTCGACATCTACTACAAGAAGGAAACCGGGGACAACAAGGGCTTCGCCGCCCTGAGCACGTCGGGTCGATACCGCTTCTACAGCGTCAACGTCCTCAATGGCGACACCGACAGCCTCGGCGCCTTCCCCGCCGGCCGGCAGGTCTTCGACATCGCCCTGCCCCTCGACCAGAACTAGGCACAGCAGTCGCCCTCGGCTGGATCTCCAGCGGTTCCACACCCCTGGCGGTCATGGCCGAGGGCCCTCCGCCGTTCAGCCGGGCAGGGGGGACGTCGCCGGGATGTCATTCATCGGTGCCGCACGGCAACTCGGCCCACACCGTGTGGCCGAGGCCGTCAGGCAGGTCACCCCAGTCACAGGCGAGCGCGTCGACGAGACGGAGTCCACGCCCTCCCCCGCTCAGGTACGCCGAGGGATGCCTCCACTTCGCCCGAACCAGTTCGCTACTGAACGGGGTGCCGGCGTCCGTGACCCCGATCCTGACCCGCTGGCCTCCGCCCGCGCCCCGAAGAGTGAGGGACAGCCGGACCGGCGGCTCTCCGTACCGCAAGGCGTTGGCCAACAACTCACTGACGATGAGTACGGCGTCATCAGCCAGTTCGCCTATGCCCCAGCGCTCCAGCCGGCCGCGGACATTCCTGCGCACGGAACTGAAGCGGCAGGCCGACGAGCCGACGAGTTCCCCACATGCCGTTCTCATGGCGCCTCATCCCTTTCCTTCTCACTGGTGATCCGTTGCAGGTGCGGATGCGGATGGGATTCGGCTCGGTCGGAGAGAAGGTCACTTCCGATCTAGCGATCGGGCGACCAATCCTTCGGTCCCCCGGTACCGGATTCCCCACGTGACAGAGACGACGAGGAAGCCACGAAATCCCCGCCCCTGGCTACGGAGGTCGCTCGGGGCACTCAGCGGCGCCCTCGCGGGATTCGCGGCGCTCGCTGTCGCCGAACTCGTGTCGGCAGGAGTACGCCCGCAGGCCGGTCCCGTCGTCGCGGTCGGAGGTGCGGCGATCGACCGCACGCCGACGGGCGTGAAGGACTGGGCGATCCGAAACTTCGGCACCAACGACAAGCTGGTTCTCCAACTCGGGATCCTCGCTGTGCTGTCGGTGTTCGCACTGGCATTGGGCCTTGTGGCACTGCGCTACCGGCGGTCCGGGGCGGCGGGCGTCTTGGTGTTCGGGGTGGTCGGAGCGGCAGCGGCCACGACGCGCCCCGACTCGACCGGACTGGCAGACGCGCTGCCCTCGATCGCGGGCGCGCTCATCGGCTCCTGCGTCCTTTTCGCCCTGGCCGGACGCCTCGCACTGCCCGGCCCCACGCCGAGCGCGATCGGCCACGAGGAGGACGACTCGGCGCACTCACCAGGCTGGGACCGTCGCGGCTTCGTGATCGCGGCGACGCTTGCCGCCGCAGCATCCGCCGGGGCAGGCGCCCTGGGCCGAACCCTGAACGGTTCACGCGGCCAGGAGGCGATCGCCTCACGCAAGGACGTCGCCCTGCCGCCCCCCGCGTCTGCGGCCCCCGCCGTCCCGAGGGGCGCCCAGCTCCGAATCCCCGGGATCAGTGCCTTCACCACCCCGAACAGCGACTTCTACCGCGTGGACACCGCGCTCGTCGTTCCGAAGGTGGACGCGACGCGATGGCGGCTGCGCATCCACGGCCGGGGCGTCCCCCGCCCGGTCACCCTCTCCTTCGACGACCTGCTGCGGCGGGAGCTGATCGAGCGCGACATCACCCTCACCTGTGTGTCGAACGAGGTCGGCGGCCCCTACGTCGGCAACGCCCGCTGGACCGGCGTACGCCTCGCGGACCTGCTGGCCGAGTGCGGGGTACGGCCCCCGTCCCGGGGCGGACCGGCCGACCAGCTGGTGGCCCGCTCGGTGGACGGCATGACGATCGGAACCCCCGTCGAGGACATCATGGACGGCCGCGACGCCCTCCTCGCCCTCGGCATGAACGGCGAGCCCCTGCCCTTCGCCCACGGCTTCCCGGTCCGCATGGTCGTCCCCGGCCTCTACGGCTACGTCTCGGCCTGCAAATGGATCAAGGACATCGAACTCACCACCTTCGACGCCTACGACGCGTACTGGGTCAAACGCAACTGGGCCCGCAGAGCTCCGATCAAGACCCAGTCCCGCATCGACACCCCGAAGCCCTTCGCCCGCCCCGGTTCCGGCACGGTCATGGTCGGCGGCGTCGCCTGGGCCCAGCACCGCGGCATCGACAAGGTCGAACTCCGCGTCGACGACGGCCCCTGGCAGGAGGCCCGCCTCGCCACCGAGGACTCCCGGGACACCTGGCGCCAGTGGTCCTTCCCCTGGCGGGCCACCCAGGGCACCCACACCCTCACAGCGCGCGCCACCGACCGCACCGGCACCCTCCAGACCGAGAAACGCACCCGCACGGTCCCCGACGGGGCCAGCGGCTGGCACTCAGTGGTGGTGACCGTCGATTAGCCCCACCCGAGCCACGTCCCGAGCTGGGGCCGCCCGACGCACCTCCGGGCTAGAGAAGGTCCCGCCAGAAGGGGGCAGTCGCTCGCGGGCTCAGGCGATCGTCGACCTCGCCCCGCGCCTCGTCGAACTCCCGATTCATGTAATCGGCCAGGTCCATGCCGTAATACACGATGTCGGTCTGCCACATCGAGAGCACCGGATGCCCGAAGCTTCCCCGGCCCGCCGGCAGGTATCGGTGGGCATACACGGGCACCAGCACCGGCGCCTCTGCCAGATGATGCCGCGCCGTCGCCAGTGCCGTCGTCCCGTCAGCCGGACGCTCACCCCACCCCTCGTACCAGAACCCGTTGTCCTCGACATCGAGCAGAACACCCTCGACCGGCCAGTCGAGTTGTCGACGCAAGCTGCCCGAATCGCCGCCGCGCCACTCCGGCCAGGGCCTGGACCAGGTCTGCCCGTCCTCGGGAGGGACATTGACCGGAAGCCCGGCCGCAAGAAACGCTCGGTGATCGTCCGCGAACTCGAAGCCGCACTCGCCCTCGATGCGCGTGAACTCGGCTTCCGTCAGCCCCGACTCGAACTCATAGAGACCTGTCCGTGCCAGACGACATGCGGCCTCCGCACCCAGGCGTACCCCCTCATCACTGATCACCGCTGCACGCTAGCGCCGACCGCAGCCAACCGTCACCCGAGTTACGCAACGGCATCACCTCGGCGTACCCGAGGCCATGCCGGTCCGGCTGTGCCGGATCATGTTGATATCGAGTTCTGGACGGCAGTGCTTGATGCGCCCTCAGCAGACTCGCTGCAGCCCGCGACACAGGTAGCCGGACTGCCCCGTCGCCCCTTGGACTGCCCGGGCCATCGGCGGAGGCGGGATGGCCGCGCCGTCACGTTCGCGTGGGTCCACCGCTGGAGTGCTCTCGGGTCCAGTAGGCCAAGGCACGTTCCGCCTTGGGAAGGGCCCGGTGGGGGGACGGCTTGGTGCGGAGGGTGTCCACCAGGGCGGACAGCAGGGCCGTGGCCTGGTCGGGGAATCCGGCGATGCCGGTCATGACGGCGTGGTTGCGGCGGACGTCGATGCTGAAGTCGTCGAGCGGGCCCAGGACCTCGGCCGCGTCCCGGGCCAGATCGGCCAGGACGTGGAGCAGTTGGGGCAGCCGCGCCGGGTCGGGCACGGGGGTTTCGGGTGACGGCTCGGTGAGGTTCTTGAGCCGCTGGGCGAAGGCGGCCCGGGCACGCAGTCCCGCCGGTGTCCGCTGGGTGCCGTGAGCCGGGTTGAGCGCCAGCGCGATGTGGCCCGAGCCGTCGACCGTCTGCTGGTGGGGCGCGGGATATCCGGTGGGGATGATCCCCGCCCGCGGTGCCGGGGTGGTCGGCAGTACCACCGCCAGCCTGTCGTAGAGCGCGGAGAGGGCGAGATGGCGAGGCCCGTCGGGCAGTCCCTCGTCGAGGATCCGGAGCAGCTCCCCGGTAAAGCCGGTATGCGTTCCCTCGGGCGGGAACAGGGCCTTGACGGTGCGGCCGCACGCGGTGAGCAGGTGGATGCCGTGTCCGTCCGGTCCGAGGGCGCGGGCGGAGAAGCAGCAGTCGAGAATCGCGACCTTGTGTCTCGCCGACGATTCCCTCATCAGGCTGGCGACTTCGGCGAACGGCAGGGCCGGGCTCGGCTCACCCCCTCCGTCGTCCTGTCTGGTGGGAGTGAGGGCCAGGCAGAGACGGTCGTTGCGGCCCAGCAGTCCATGGCCGCAGTAGGAGAAGAGCAGCAGGTCGAGGTCCGGTTCCCGGACCATACGGCGCAGGGGATCCAGCACCTGGCGGGTGTCGGCGGGATCCAGGACCACCGTGGTTCGGCGCGCGTCGAACACCCCCCTTTCTCCGCTGAGGGCGGCCCCCAGGGCTCGGGCTGTGGTCACAGCCTGAGGTATGCGGGTCAGGGACTTGGGGCCGACGTGCCGACCGGTGCCGACGAGCAGCGCGTACGCGGCGCCGGGTGCGGGGGGCCACACGGCCCAGGTCATCCATCCGCTCCGGGCGGGGTGACGGCGAACGCGGACAGCTGGTCCATGACCGCGGCCAGTTGGTCCTCGTCGTCGACCGTGCCACTGACGCGGGTGCCGTCGGGCCGCACCACTTCGAAATCGATCCGCCGGTAGGCCGGACGCCGTTGCTGCAGCCAGAGGAAGAAGGTGTTGGTGACCGCGGCGATCACCGCTGCGGAGGCGTTGATGACGTCCACGGCGACGGCGACATCGCCCTGTTCACCGGGGGCGGGCGGCTGGGTGCGCAGGCTCGCCCTGCCGTCCAGCTGATCCGTGTCGTTGATCCACTCCGCCAGGTCCCTGTTCAGGGTGTCGGCTTGAGCCTCCGAACCCGGGAAGGCGAAGGTCAGCGCGTTCTCCTGCAGCCGGGATGCGGGTGCTTCGGGCATGTCCAGTGGCTCCTGTCGGTCGGTGGGATCATTGCGGGGCCGGAGTTCGGCGGTTGGGTTGATGCGGGACCTGGGGTTCTGTGGTCGGATCGCTGGGACACCGGGCGTTCGGCGGTCGGATCGCTGCGACACCGGGCGTTCGGCGGTCAGGCATCGGAGTCGAAGTCGGCCCAGCCGGCGTCGGTGCTGCCGGCGGGTGCCGCGTGGCGCGGGATGCTCGGCGCCTGTCGACTCAGCGCGAAGAGTTCGGGCTCGCCGGGCTCCTCGTGGGGCAGGCGGAAAACGGCAGCCACCTCGTCGGCGTCCACGAGATCGGCGAGCGCCGTCACCGTACTCGGGTCGCTCAGCCACAGCTGCCCCGCAGCCGGAACACGCAAGAACGGCGGGACCTCCTGCCAGTAGGCCTCCGGAAGCCAGTCCCGGTTGACGCCCAGCAGGTTGCCGCAGGCCACCTGGTGTTCCTCCCAGCTCTGCGGGTGAACGACCCTCGCCCCGGAACTCGTCGGCGCCAGGGTGTGGCCGATGAGGCTGGTCAGGACATCGGACACCGGGCCGTCGCCCTCGACGGCGACCGAGACGCGTGCCCGGTGCAGCCGCCCGGTGCAGCGTCGCGATGCCGCGTCGTACAGAGCGTGAGCCTCCTGGGCGAAGGGGTCGCCCGGCACGGGCCCCCCGTACATGGGGTCGGGTGGTCCCGGTGCCGCGAGGGTCCCGAACACCTGCGCTCTCATCGTCAGGCCCTCGGCCAGTCCGGGCGGAGCGGAGCACGGTTCGAGGCACACGCTGACCACCGTCCGCCGTGGCTCCGCCGCCAGTTGGGCCCAGATCCGGGTCCAGGAAGGCTCATGGGCGTCGAATCGGGACACCGCGGTCGCGATGCGTTCCGCTCCCCAGAGGCGGGTCAAGGTCCGGCAGGTGATGCGTTTGCGGATCTCGGCGATCGCGCCGCCCGCCGGCACGAACGGGGCGAGCAGACGCGCGAGCTCCGTGGTGTCCTCGATCCGGGTTCCCGTCACGTGCGCCGGGAACCGGGCCAGGGTGGGCAGCGCCTCCCGCGCGGCCCGGACCGCGGCTGCCGGGTCGGCGCCGTACACCTGGGCGATGACGACGGTTTCGATCCGTCCGCTCGCCGGATCGCTGATGAACCGCAGATCCCAGCGGGCTGTGGTGCGATCCGTCCAGAGCGCCGCGAGCCAGGTCCGCTCGGCGGCGACCCGGTCGGCTCCGCGACGGGCTTCGGAGAACTCCGGGTAGAGGCCCCCGGGCAGCGGAACGGGACTCAGCGCGAAGGCGACGTAGGCCCAGGTCTCCCCGTTGGGGGCACCGCGCAGCAGGATGCCCCGCGCGTCCCTGGGACCGGCTTCGGTCATCTGGCCCTTCCCTTTCCGCTCTCACCGGTCTTCCCGGGCGGGCCCGCCAGTCCGTCGGTGCTCCCGGGCCCGCCCGTTCCCTCGGGGCGCGTCAACTACCCGTTTGGGTACCGCCCGCGTGAGGGCCGCTTGCGGGCGGAGGTCCGCCGGGCGGCCCCCAGGCGGGCGTGGGCTGGAGGCCCGGCGTCGGAGCGGACTTCGCGCGGTCGTTCTGCACTGCCGGCAGCCCTTCCGGGAAGCCGTAGCTGACGGGCACGGCGACCTGGTCCACCGCCGTGGCCAGTCCCTCCCGGCACGCCGCGTGCACCGCCTCCCGCATGGCCCGCACACCCTCGGTCCGCATCATGATCCGCTCGGGGCTGAGACGACCCATGATGGACGCGAGCAGGTCGGAGACGAACTGGCCGATCAGGGCGTACCCGCGGCGCGAGCGCCACATCTGCCACCCCAGGTAGAGGTTCGTGCCGTACGAGAAGACCGAGACGTAGGCCTGGCACTGGCCCTCCGAGAGCACCAGGCGGTTGCGCACCTGATCCCGGCCCAGCCCGGTGGGGACGATGCGCACGGCATGGTCGACGGGGACACTGCGACGCGCGAGCGTACCCCTGATGGAGCTGTACGCCGAGTCGAGAGATCCCCTCCGGTCCGCCAGCAGAACCCGCCACTCGGCGATCGGTTCGACCAGGCGCATCCCGAGCAGGGTCACCCAGAAGGCGATTCCGGAGACGATGTACGCCAGCCCGGCCATGACGGCGAATCCCTCGCCACTGCCTCCGACGAGGAGGATGAGCCCGAAGAAGATGAGCGGGAGGAAAACCAGGAACGAGGCGAGGACGGCGTAGACGAGCAGTTGGAGCAGCTGCCGCCAGCTGACCGAGTCGTCGAGGGACGTCTCCACCGGCACGTGCTTCAGGTTCTTGTCGAGATACGCGGCGTTGGCGTCACCGCCTCTCCATCCCGGCAGGCTGGTGTACCCGTTGTCGTTCATGTGTCCCCCTGGGTGGCCTCGGATCCGAGGTAGCGATGATTACCCACTGTGGGTGGATAGTCACACATACTTGGAGGTTCCGAAGTCGTGACGGCCCAAGTCCACCGAAACGCGTGAGACTTTGAGCGACAAGCTCTCAGACTGCCGGACAGGCCCCTCTCGTCGCAGGACCCGCCACCCTCCGGCACCGGCCACGCCGCGTGCCCAGCCGCCGGGTTGGCGATCGGACGCCGCGGGTCGCTCGCCCGGCTTGAGCTGTACGAGGAGGAGAACCTCGACAAGGACGCGGACGGCATCCCCGACAGCTACCAGCGCGCCGATGCGAGCGGCGCATGAGCAGCGCGCGGCGTCGACGCCGGGGCAAGCAGAGGGCGCGCGTCAGCCCGTTCCGCCGTCGAGCAACCAGCTGTGGCGCAGCCGTAGCGCCCGCTCGGTGCTGGCCGCCGCCGTGGCCAAGCCGAGTGCGATGTTGCCCCACTTCGGCAGATCGACGGGCGAGGTGAAGGTTCCGGTGTGCCGGGCGATGCCCTCGGATCTGGTGAGCTGTTCGGCCGCTTGTGGAAGGAGGAGGGCGAGGGCGGCGACGAGCACGCACAGTGAGAGGAGACCGATCGCGCGGCTCAGTGCGGGGTGATCGCGTTCGAGGCGCGCGCGGCGTCCCTCGGCGGACCGGGGGTCCGGGACGAGCCGGTACTCGGGGCCTTCGTCGGTGACATAGTGGCACCGCTTGATCCCGAAGGCACTCATCCTCACCTCGACGGTGCCGCCCGGGACGGGGAAGGCGGCGGGGAGTCTGGACACGGCGCGCTGCCTGCCGTCGGTGTACAGGTGGGCCTTGAGGTGGTCGGACGAGTGGTTCTGCCAGTGCCTGACATCGACGGCGTAGACCGTGCGCTGGCCGTCGTCGCCCGTCAGCCGAAGACAGAACAGCGCGCGGAAGGGTAATTGCCACCAGCGGAAACGCTTCAGGGCTCGCCCGTCTCCGGGCTTGACCCGCTGCACGGCCCGACGCCGCCGCCACTCTTTGATCATGCTTGACTCCCGTTGTTCGCCCGGCCCGGGATCAGCCCGCGCGGCAGAGTGTGTCCTTGCCGGGCATCGCGCCTTCGACGAGGTAGCGCGTGGTGGTGTTCAGGGCACAGGGGTTGTCGCCGAGGACGTAGGCACCGTGCCCGCTGTCGTCGACGCTGAGCAGCCGGGATCGGTCCGCGAACTTCTGGCGCAGCATCCTCCCGCCGAGGTGGGGCGTCGCCGGGTCGCGCAGGTTCTGTACGAGCAGCACGTTGCGGGGCCCGTCGTCGTTGACGGCGACCGGCGGCTCGGCCGGGGTGTGCGGCCAGAAGGCGCAGGGTGTGATGTTGGCGGTGGCGGCGCCGAACAGTGGGTAGCGGGTGCGGTCCTCGGCGACGCCGTTCCGGTAGGTGTCGACGTTCGCGGGCCACTTGATGTCGTTGCAGGTCACGGCGGCAAACACCGCCAAGGGGTTGTCGATCGAGGACGTCGCCTCGCCTGCGGTGGCGCTCTGGGACGGCATGCGGCGGGCCGCCGTGTCGTCACCGTCCGCCAGCGCCTGCCACTGCTGCGCCAGCTTGGGGTACTGCAGCTTCTTGAACAGGAGACCGAAGGTGTACTGCCGCAGCAGGCTGCCGTCGAAGCCTGCCACCGGAGCCTTGTCGAGTCGCTCGGCGAGGGTGAGGTAGGTCGCGCGAACCTGCGCGGGAGTGCGGCCCAGCCCGTAGCTGTCGTGCCGTGCGGCCGCCCACTTCGCGAAGTCGGGAAAGGTCTGTTCCATCCCGAGGGCGTAGCGGCGCAGGCCGTCGCGGTCGAGGTGGGTGTCACCGATGTTGCTGTCGAGCACGATCCGGTCGGAGCGCTCGGGGAACATCGACGCGTAGGCGGCGCCCAGTGCCGTGCCGTAGGAGTAGCCGAGGTAGCTGGTCTTCTCCTCGCCGAGCTCGGCCCGGATGCGGTCCAGGTCGCGGGCGGTGTTCGCCGTGGTCAGGTGGCGCAGCCGCCCGTCGCGGTCCTGGCGTGCGCACTGCTCGGCCACCTTTTCGGCGGTCTTCGCCTGTTCGGTGACCGCGGTGTCGTCGGCCGCGTAGGGAGGAATGTTGGAGGTGTAGGGGCCGTCGGGCGTGAACCCGCATGTGACCGGTGCCGAGTGCCCGATGCCGCGGGTGTCCATGCCGATCAGGTCGTAGCTGTCGAGGACGTCGGCGGGAAGACCCCGGGCCACCAGCAGCGCGGCCTGCGCCAGTCCGGCCCCTCCGGGGCCGCCCGGATTGAGCATGAGCGTGCCACGTCGTTCTTCGGGGTTCGTACTGGCCAGCCGGGAGATCATGAGGTCGATCCGGGCGCCGCCGGGGTCGGCGTAGTCCACCGGTACGGGCACGGTGGCGCACCGCAGCTCGGTCGGAGCCGCCTCGGCCACGACGTCCTCGGGACAAGCGCCCCACCGCACCTGCGATGCCCGCGGCCCGTCCGCGGCGGCGGGCACGGCGACCAGCGAGCCGCTGAGGCCGAGGACGACCGCCAGGGCCGGGCTCCGGCCGATACTGCGATGTCGTTTCATGTCCAGTCTCCAGAACCGGTTGCGCGATGTCGGTCGCCACCCATCGCACTCCGTGCCCTTGGGGCACGGTCAATACCGTCCCGCCGCCGTGAAGGGACGAGCGGAGCCGGGGTTGACTGTGCCCTTGGGGCACGGTCTTGAATGGATCGCGTCCCGGAGACGGTCTCGCCGACCGGCAGGACACCGACGGCGACGGAGAACGGAGCCCTCAGGAAAGGGCCTTGCGGTGGCATGGAGCACGAGTCAGCTGGCCGAACTCGCCGGTACGACGCTGAAAACCGTCCGGCACTATCACCGGGTCGGTTTGCTGGACGAGCCGGAACGAGCGGCCAACGGCTACAAGCGGTACGGCATCCATCACCTGGTCCGCCTGCTGCGCATCCGCAGGCTGGTCGACCTCGGCGTGCCGCTGCCGGACATCCCCTCGGCCGAAACCGGCGACGAGGCAGGCAAGCAGATCCTGCGTGCCCTGGACGCGGAACTCGCGGCGAGCATCGAACGCCAGGAACGGATGCGGCGGGAACTGGCGGCGATCCTGGACAACCGGGCCTCGATCGACGTGCCGGCGCCCTTCAAGGAACTCGCCGACGACCTGCCCGAGGCTCAGCGATCCCTCCTGGTGGCGTACTCCAGCATCCTCACGCCCTCGGCGATGGCCGCTCTCGAGGAGCAGCTCTCAGCGCCTCGCAGTGCCGTCGGAGCGGAGTTCGAGGCCCTCCCCTCGGACGCCACCGAGGACGTTCGCCTACGGCTCGCGCAACGCCTCGCGCCCGAAGTCCGCAAACAGCAGAGGGATCACCCGTTCCTGAGGGACCTGGAAGCCTCCTCCCGCCGGGGAGCGGCGGTCACCCAGTCGGTTGTCGCGCAGGCATTGGCCGAGTTCTACAACGAGGCGCAGCTCGACGTCCTGCGACGCGTGCACGCACTGCTTTCGCAGCACGACGCTCCCGGGACGTGACAACGACAGCTGATGTCGCTGTGGCGATGTACCGGGGTCGTGCGGCGACCGAGGGTCGGCTCAATCGTCGGACGTCTGCCCCCGGCGCGGAGTCTGGGGCGACTTCGCGGCCTCCGCCTCCGCCTTGGCGTCGCTCACCGCGGCGGCGGCCTGTTTCCCGGCCTCGTCGGCAGCGGCGGCGGCGCCGAGCGATGCCGTCCAGCCCGCGCCGAGCTCCGGAGTGCGGCCATCGTCCGACAGGTCCTCAGTACCGGCAGCGGCCGCTTCATCGGGTTGCGCGGTTGTGTGCTGCCCCGCCGTCGGCTGATCACCGAACGCGCGGGTGACGGTCCGGACCGCCTCGGTCAGCTCCCCCGGGATCACCCAGAACGTGTTGTTGTCGCTGCTTGCCAGGTGCGGCAGCGTCTCAAGGTACTTGTAGGCCAGGATCTTCGGATCGGCGTTGTTCCGATGGACGGCCTGGAACACCAGCTCCACCGCCTTCGCCTCACCGTCCGCCCGCAGGATCATGGCTTGTTGCGTGCCCTGCGCCTCCAGGATGTCCTTCTGCTTCGTACCTTCCGCGGTAAGGATCTTGGCTTGCCGTTCCCCCTCGGCATGCAGGATGGCCGCGCGCTTGTCACGCTCGGCCCGCATCTGCTTCTCCATCGCCTCCTTGATCGTGTGCGGTGGATCGATGGCCTTGATCTCGACACGGTTGACCCGGATGCCCCACTTGCCGGTGGCGTCGTCGAGGACGGCACGCAGCCGGGAGTTGATCTCCTCGCGCGAGGTGAGCGTCTCCTCCAGATCCATGCTGCCGATGACATTCCGGAGGGTGGTCACGGTGAGCTGATCGATGGCGTGGAGGTAGTCGGCCACCTCGTAGGCCGCGGCCCGGGGGTCGGTGATCTGGTAGTAGAGAACGGTGTCGATGTTCACCACGAGGTTGTCCTCGGTGATCACCGGCCTGGGGTCGGACGAGTAGACCTGCTCGCGCACGTCGAGTTTGGTGTTGATGCGGTCCGCCACCGGCACGACCAGGTTCAGCCCGGGCTGCAGCGTCCGGCGGTATCGGCCGAACCGCTCGACGTTGTAGCGGCGAGCCTGCGGAACGATCCGCACGCTGGAGGCCACGAGGAAGACGACCACGATGGCCGCCACGAGGGCGAGGACGACAACCGGATCCACAGTGCCTCCATTGCTGTGCGTTCAGCCGTTCACGGAAGAAGCTCGCGGGGGTAGACGACGGCCGTGGCACCTTCGATCTCCATGACGTCGACCAGCGCTCCCACCGGGATGACGAGGCTTTCGTCGAGCGCGCGGGCGGACCATTCCTCACCGGAGAGCTTGATCAGGCCACGGGTCGCGGTGACCTCCTGCATGACCTCGGCACGCTTGCCGATCAGCGCGTCACTGCCCTCGCGAGTCAGGGGCTGCTGTGCCAGATGCCGCAGCGCGACAGGACGGACGATGACGAGGCCCGCCGCCGCTGCCGCTGCGAGGGCCAGGAGCTGGCCGAGAAGGCCAATACCCACGCCGGCGACCACAGCGGCAACCAACGCGGCACCGGCCAGCAAACCGAAGACGAGAGTCAGGGTGAAGAACTCCGCGGCACCCAGTGCCGCGGCGGCGAGCAGCCATACGAACCACGGCATCGGATCGCCCTCCTTCTGGGGCCCTCCTCACCAAGCTACCGCCCGGACCCGCCGGGCAGAACAGACACGGCAGCCGCCGCTCATGGCAGGACGAAGCGTGCGACGGCGGCGAGGCAGGTGACGTAGATGTCGCACGGGCGACTCGTGATCCTGGGCGGTGCTCGGTCGCTGGGCGACGGGGCTGTACAGGGAGCAAGGATTGCTGTCAGGGAGTGACGATGGCGAAGTCAGGGTCGGGGTCCGTAGTTCGGCGTCACTCAGGGTGATGTCGGTGTCAGGTTCGGCCATTTCGGGTGTCGTACCGGTGGTGTGGACGAGGACGCCGTTGCGCAGGCGCAGGTTGACCGGGTCCGCGCCGTGCGGGCTGAAGCGGATGGTGAGATCCGCGTGCCGGCTACGGGGTCCGTCGACTCGGATGGCCAGGGAGTCGACAAGCTGGTCAAGAGTCAGGGCAGCCAACAGGTCGGGCGAGTTGGTGACGGTCGGGGTGCCCACCGAGCCCGTGCGCAGTTCGAGCGCTCCGGTCAGGTAGAAGTTGCGCCAAGTACCGTTCTCGCTGCCGTAGCCGAGCTGTTCCAGGGCGTCGGCCTGCAGGGCGCGTGCCTCGGCGTTGCCGGGATGGGTGAAGACGACATGGTTGACGACCTGCGCGACCCAGCGGAAATCTCCGGCGGCGAAGGACTCGCGGGCCCGGCGCAGTACGTGTTCGGGGCCGCCGATGAAGTCCACGTACCGCTGGGCGGGATTGCCGTCGAACCAGCCCAGGTAGTGCTGGTAGACCGCCTTGACGTTGTGACTGACCGAGCCAAGGTCGCCAAGCGTGCGGCGCCGAGTGGTTCGCCGATCGGCGAGGTGAGGAGCGGTGGCTGGGGCTGGGGCTGGGCTACGTACGGGAAGCGCACCGCACAGGGCGCCAGGCGCCCTGGATCGATTCCGGGTCCCGCCCCTGGCTTGCCGCTCGGGCGGTACTCGCACTCCTCCTCGACCAGCTGGTGAGCACCGGGTGGTGACGCGGGTCGGGAGAGAGGAAGGTGGAAGCGGAAGGCGAAGACATGACGATCGACGTGACGGCCACGCGCGTCGTCCCGCGGCCGCGCGAGCGGGTGGCCGCGTACGCCACGGACCGGCGGCACCTCCCCGCTGCTCGTCCGCCAGGCGCGAGGCAACATCGCCAAGGACCAGCGCGACCCGCAAGCACGGCTTGTGGAACAGGGGTGAGACGGCGATGGCGTACGACGAAGGACTGGCCGAGCGAATCCGGGAACGGCTGGGCGCGGACCCGGCGATCAGCGAGAAACGGATGTTCGGCGGGCTCGCCTTTCTGTACCGCGGCAACATGGCCGTGGGCGTCACCAGCGACGACCTCATGGTCAGGGTCGGCCCGGAGGCGACGGACACGGCGCTGGTACGGCCCGGGGCACGGTTCTTCGACTTGACCGGCCGTCCGATGCGCGGCTGGGTCGTGGTCGAGGGCGCCGCGGTCGCGGAGGACCAGGCGCTCGGCGCGTGGGTCGACGAGGGACGCGCGTTCGCGGCGAGCCTGCCTCCCAAGTGAGGCGGGGGCACGGCGCGCACGGCATGTGACGCAGCACACTCTCCATCGCCGATGACTTCGGGCGCGGCCCCAGGTCATACGGCGGACTGCATCGGAACAGACGGGAGACCACCGCCATGACCACCACGTCCTCCACCACGCCCTCGACCGTGAAGGGCCCCGCGAGCTACTTCCCTTCCATCGAGAAGAAGTACGGCCGCCCGATCGCGGACTGGCAGGACCTCATCCGCTCCTCGCCGCTGACCCGGCACATGGAGCTGGTGAACTGGCTGAAGTCCGAACACGGACTGGGGCACGGCCACGCCAACGCGCTCGTCGCCCACACGCTCGCGGAGCACGCCGGCAAGTGAGGCCCGCAGCCACATCCGCATCCGCGCCGCCGCGGCCAGGCGGCCGGGTAACTGCGCAGACCCTTCGACGGGAGGGCCGCCGCCCACACCGCGCATAACGCGCACGCGGAGAACAGACAGATCAGGAGCCCTTTGCCGCCGGCTCAAGAATCGCCACGCACTCCACGTGATGCGTCATCGGGAACAGATCAAACGCCCGAAGCATCCGCACCCGATACCCCCCATCCCGGAAATACCCCAAGTCCCGCGCCAACGCCGCCGGATCGCAAGCCACATACGCGATGCGCCGTGCGCCGAGCGACGACAGATGCTTCACCGTCTTCCGCCCGGCGCCCGCGCGCGGCGGGTCAAGGACGATGAGGTCGACGTCCGTGATGCCCGTGCGCGGCAACACGCTCTCGACCTTGCCCTGTTCGATGCGGACGCGGTCGAAGTCCGCGAGATTGTGGCGCGCATCCTCCACCGCCCGCTTGCCGGACTCGATTCCGAGGACCGCCCCGGCGTCGCCGACCCGGTCGGCGAGGGCGCCGGCGAAGAGGCCGACGCCGCAGTAGAGGTCGAGGGCCATGTCGCCCTTGCGGGGCAGCAGGCCCTGCATGACCGCGGTCACGAGCGTGTCGGCCGACTTCGGGTGGACCTGCCAGAAGCCGCCGTTGCCGACCCGGTGGGTCCGGCCGTCCGCGCGTTCGCGGACGAAGGGACGGCCGTGGACACGGTGAACACCGCCGTCGCGTTCGTCGACCCGCAGGACGGAGACGGGGCGGTCCAGTTCGACCAGCGGCAGGCGCGCGCCCGGCTTCGGCGTCAGGACCACCTGGCGGTCCTGGGAACCCGTCGCCGCGATCGCCTCGACGGAGTCCATGCCGGTCCAGTCGCGCTTCTCGATGCCCAGCTCGCTGACCTCGTCGGCGGCGATCATGCAGTGGTCGATCGGCTCGACCTCGTGGGAGCGGTGCCGGCGCAGGCCCGCGCGGCCGTCGGCGGTGACGGCGTACTGGACGCGGGTGCGCCACGCGGGGACCTGGCCCGCGGGCAGCTTGTCGCCCTCGGCGGGCACCACCGTGCCGTCCCAGCCGGCCTCCTCCGGGGTGAGCCCGGCGAGCCGCTGGAGCTGTTCGGCGATGACGTCGGCCTTCAGGCGCCGCTGCGCCCCCGGCTTGGCGTGCTGCCAGTCGCAGCCGCCGCAGCGGCCGGGGCCGGCGAACGGGCAGGGCACGTCGATGCGGTCCTTGGAGGCGTCCAGGATCTCGACCGCGTCGGCGCGCAGGAAACGGGCACCCTCCTCGCCGTCCGTCACCCGCGCCACGACCCGCTCACCGGGCAGCGCGTGCCGGACGAACAGCACCTGGCCCTCGGACGTACGGGCGATGCAGTGGCCGCCGTGGGCGACGGGGCCGACCTCGACCTCGTACTCCTCCCCCACCAGCGACTTCCTCGGTTCTGCCTGCATGGCGGGGTGACTCCAAAAGCGTGAGGGGAACGATCAAAGGGGTGCGGCCGAACGGAGGCGGCCGGACAACAGCCCACCAGTCTACGTGGCTGCCGCCCGGCCGATTCACGCCCGTTTCGCACGGGCCTCAGGCCCGTCGAATCCTGGTCTCAGCCCTTCGGCTCCGAAGACTCCTTCGACCGCACCTGCGCCGGCCCCCGCCGCACCGATCCCGGCGCGTTCCAGTCCTGCTGCTTGCGGGCGCGCCGCTTGGCCGCCTCGGAGGACTGGAGCTGGTACGGCACCGAGGTCACCATGATGCCCGGCGTGAAGAGCAGCCGGCCCTTGAGGCGCAGGGCGCTCTGGTTGTGCAGCAGATGCTCGTACCAGTGGCCGACGACGTACTCGGGGATGATCACGGACACCGCGTCGCGCGGCGACTCCTTGCGCAGGCCCTTGACGTACTCGATGATCGGCCGCGTGATCTCGCGATAGGGCGAGTCCAGGACCTTCAGCGGTACGTCGATGCCGCGCCGCTCCCACTCGTCCCTGAGCGCCTTGGTCTCCGCCGGGTCGACGTTGACGCTCAGCGCCTCCAGGCTGTCCGAGCGCATCAGCTTGGCGTAGGCCAGGGCGCGCAGCGTCGGACGGTGGATCTTGGAGATCAGGACGACGGAGTGGATGCGGGAGGGCCGCACGCTGTCGTCGCTCGGGCCCTCGGGGGCGGCGATCTCCTCGGCGACGCGGTCGTAGTGCTTACGGATGGCCGACATCGTCACGTAGAAGATCACCATGCCGAGCAGGGCGACCCACGCGCCGTGCGTGAACTTGGTGACGAGGACGACGACCAGCACGAGGCCGGTGAAGAAGGCGCCGAAGGCGTTGATCGCGCGGGAGCGGATCATGTGGCGGCGCTTGGCCGGGTCCGTCTCCGTCGCCAGATGGCGGTTCCAGTGGCGGACCATGCCGGTCTGGCTGAGCGTGAAGGACACGAACACGCCGACGATGTAGAGCTGGATCAGGCGTGTGGAGTCGGCGCCGTAGATCCCGACCAGGAGTCCGGCGGCACCGGCGAGGAGCACGATGCCGTTGGAGAAGGCCAGGCGGTCGCCGCGGGTGTGCAACTGGCGGGGCAGGTAGCGGTCCTGGGCGAGGATCGAGCCGAGCAGCGGGAAGCCGTTGTAGGCGGTGTTCGCGGCGAGGAAGAGCACCAGCGCGGTGGCCGCGGCCAGGATGATGAAGAGGAAGCTACCCTTGCCGAAGACGGCTTCGGCGACCTGGGAGATCACCGGGTTCTGGACGTAGTCCGCGCCGAGCGGGACGCCGTTGTGGATGAGGTCCTTGGCCGGGTTCTCGGCCATGCGGACGTCGGTCGCGGCGGCCAGCGCGATGATGCCGCAGAACATGGTGACGGCCAGCAGGCCCATCATCGCGAGGGTGGTCGCGGCGTTCTTGGACTTGGGCTTGCGGAAGGCCGGGACGCCGTTGGAGATCGCCTCGACGCCGGTGAGGGCGGCACAGCCGGAGGAGAAGGCGCGCAGGAGGAGGAAGACGAGGGCGAAGCCCGCGAGGCCCTGGTGCTCGGGTTTGATGACGTAGTCCGCCGTCGGGGCCCGCATGGTGTCGTCCAGGACGAGCCCGCGGAAGGCGCCCCACGCGATCATGGTGAAGACGCCCGCGACGAAGATGTACGTCGGGATCGCGAACAGCGAGCCGGACTCCTTCACCCCGCGCAGGTTCATCAGCGTGAGCAGCACGATCACGCCTATCGCACAGAGCACCTTGTGCTCGACGACGAACGGGATCGCCGAGCCCAGGTTCTCGATGCCGGAGGAGATCGACACCGCGACGGTGAGGACGTAGTCGACGAGCAGCGCGCTGGCGACCGTGAGGCCCGCCTTGGGGCCGAGGTTGGTGTTCGCCACCTCGTAGTCGCCGCCGCCGCTGGGGTAGGCGTGCACGTTCTGCCGGTACGAAGCCACCACGGTGAACATCAGTACGACGACCGCGACGGCGATCCACGGACTGAAGTGGTACGCCGTCACGCCCGCGATGGACAGGACCAGCAGCACCTCCCCTGGCGCATACGCCACGGAGGACAGCGGGTCGGAGGCGAAGACGGGTAGTGCGATGCGCTTCGGCAGGAGGGTCTCCCCCAGCCGGTCACTGCGCAGTGCGCGCCCGATCAGGATCCGCTTGGGCACGTCGGTCAGTTTGGACACAACAGAGGATCGTAAGCGTTCGATTGCGGGCTCGCCCACCCGCCACCCCTCATCGGGCCCCGCTCTGCTCTCCGAGTGAATTCCGAGGCCGCTGCGGCTGCGGATTCCGCAGGTCACCCGGTTCCCATGCCTATATGACTAAGCTCCGTCCGCTTCCCGGCCGTTGTCGACCCCGGAGGTCCCATGCACACGTCCGCAGAACTGATCGGCGCCGCGGCCACCGTCATCGCCCTCGGAATCCTGACTCTTGCGAGCGTGCGCAGCATCAACCGCCGCTGATCAGCTCGGTGACACGGGCGCACAGTTCCGCCCGGCCGATGCTGTCGGCCCGGGTCGAGGGCACCGTGCAGGCGTACGCCCCCGCCACCGCGCCGTACAGGGCGCAGCGGCGGGGCGGCTCGGCGTTCAGCCAGGCGTAGAGGAACGCGGCGGCGAAGGCGTCGCCCGCGCCGTTGGAGTCGACCACCGGCGCCGGAGGTGTGGCGGCGGGTACGTGAGTGAACTCACCGTCGGCCAGCAGGCAGGCCCCGTCGGCCCCGGCGGTGGCGACGACCGCCCGGGCCCGGCCCCGCTCGGTGATCCACCGCATGGTGCGCTCCGGGTCGGCCAGAGCCGCGCTGGACAGGAAGACCAGGTCGGCCCGGAGCGCGAAGGGCTCGTGGTAGGGGTTGGACCCGTCCCAGTCGTGCAGGTCGGTCGAGACGGTCACGCCCGCCTCGCGCAGGGTGGGCAGCGCGTGGCCGCACGGCTGGGTGATGACGACGTGGGCGTGCCGGCTGACGGCGGCCAGCTCCCGCACGGTGGCCTCGGGCAGCCGGTCGGTCTCCGCCGTGCGCGTGGCGTCGTAGAGGGAGAGCCGTCCGCCGTCGGGGCCGACGAGGTTGACCGCGCGCTTGGTGCCGAGCGGCTGGGGGACGGCGGTGAGGGCGATGCCGCGGTCGCGGTGCAGGGCGCGGACGAGGTCGCCCTCGGGGTCGTCGCCCAGCATGTCGAGGTGGTGGGTGCGCAGGCCCAGGGCGCTCGTCCCGAGGGCGACGAAGTCTCCGCTCTGGCCCGCGCGCGTCACGATCCCGGGCCGGATCATGTGGCTGTCGGCGAGCGGCACGGGCAGTTCGGGCACGTGCACGATGGTGTCCACGCCGGCGCCGCCCAGGACCAGGACGTCGATCTGGGTGCTCATGGTCTGTTCCTCCCCCGCCGAGGGCAGCCGCCCCGGGCCCCGGTCGAAGCAGGCTCCGGCCCGGGCAGGGCCGTCGGCAACCCCCTCGACTTTGCCGATACGTTGGAGTCGGGCAGTCGAACGCGGCACCGCCCCCGCAGGGCATCATGGCCTGATTCCCCCGGCATGATGTTGCCCGGCGGTCCGCACGCAGGCCGCGATGTGATGCCCGGCGAGCCGAAAGAGAGACATGATCAGGACATTCATGCAGGTCAGAGGGCCTGCAGGAAGCGCGGTGTGACGCGATGCATATTGTCATCATGGGGTGCGGGCGAGTGGGCTCCGCCCTCGCCCAGAACCTGGAGCAACAGGGCCACACGGTCGCCGTGGTCGACCAGGACCCCACCGCCTTCCGCCGCCTGGGGTCCTCCTTCGGCGGCCGCCGGGTCACCGGGGTCGGCTTCGACCAGGACACCCTGCGGGAGGCCGGCATCGAGGAGGCCGGCGCTTTCGCCGCCGTCTCCAGCGGTGACAACTCCAACATCATCGCCGCACGCGTGGCCCGCGAGATGTTCGGCATCGAGAACGTCGCCGCCCGCATCTACGACCCCCGCCGCGCGGAGGTCTACCAGCGCCTGGGCATCCCGACCGTCGCGACGGTCCGCTGGACGGCCGACCAGATGCTGCGCCGGCTGCTGCCCTCCGGCGCCGAGCCGCTGTGGCGCGACCCCACGGGCGGCGTCCAGCTCGCCGAGGTGCACGCCTCCACCGCCTGGGTCGGCCACAAGATCAGCCGGCTCCAGGAGGAGACGGGTGTGCGCGTGGCGTTTCTGACCCGGCTCGGCGAGGCGGTCCTGCCCACCTCGCAGACGGTGTTGCAGGAGGGCGACCTGGTGCACGTGATGATGCGCACCGACGAGGTCGACACGGTCGAGGCGGCGTTCGCCAAGGGTCCTGAAGAGGAGGGCGGTCACTGATGAGGGTCGCCATTGCCGGAGCCGGCGCGGTCGGCCGCTCGATCGCGGGCGAGCTGCTGGAGAACGGCCACGAGGTCCTGCTCATCGACAAGGCGCCGACGGCCATCTCGGTCGAACGCGTCCCGCAGGCCGAGTGGCTGCTCGCCGACGCCTGCGAGATCACCTCCCTGGACGAGGCAGCGCTCCAGCGCTGCAACGTCGTCATCGCCGCGACCGGCGACGACAAGGTGAACCTGGTCGTCTCGCTCCTCGCCAAGACGGAGTACGGCGTTCCGCGGGTGGTCGCGCGGGTGAACAACCCGAAGAACGAGTGGCTCTTCAACGAGTCCTGGGGCGTGGACGTCGCCGTCTCCACGCCGCGTCTGATGTCCGCCCTGGTCGAGGAGGCGGTGAGCGTCGGCGACCTGGTCCGTCTGCTCCGCTTCAGCCACGGCGACGCCAACCTGGTCGAGCTGACCCTGCCGGAGGAGTCGGCCCTGGCCGGCACGCAGGTCGGCGACGTGGAGTGGCCCGAGGACACGTCCCTGGTGACGATCATCCGCGGCACCCGCGTCCTCACCCCCTCCCGGGAGGACTCCCTGGAGGCGGGCGACGAACTCCTCTTCGTGGCCGCGCAGGCGCGTGAGGAGCAGCTGGAGGACCTGCTGTCGGTGCGCAAGGACAGCGCGAAGAGCTGAGGCGGTGCCTTTCGGGGCAAGCAGGAGGGGGCGCCCTGGACTTCCAGGACGCCCCCTCCCCCGGTTCTCGAGGTCTCGAGGTCAGCTCTCGGAGTTCACTGCTCGGCGGACCGGGCAGCGGCTTCCCTCTCCCTCTCCCGCTCCCTCTCCTCGGCGGCCTTCTCCTCCGCCTCCATCTCCGCGAACACATCGATCGGCGCGGGCGCCTTCGCCAGGAACACCCAGGTCAGCCAGACGGCGAGCAGGAACGGCGGGATCTTCAGGGCGATCAGGACCCAGCCGAGCTGCGTGGTGTCGGCCCACCAGTACAGCGGGAAGAGGATCGCGCACTTGGCGAGCAGGATCGCGCCCCACGCGTAACTGGCCTTGGCGTAGGCCTTCTTGCGGCCGGGGTTACGCGTGCGCCAGGAGAGGTTCTCCTTGAAGACCGGGCCGAGGATCAGCCCGATCAGCGGGACACCGCACAGCGTGGTGACGATGTACGCGAGTCCGAGGCCCAGCGTGTAGAGCATGCCCGGCAGGTAGAAGTCCTTGGCGTTGCCGGTCATCATCGCGAAGACGACACCGAAGGCGACGCCGAAGACACCGCTGAAGGCGTGCTTGACGGTGTCCTTCATCACCAGCCGGACCACGACCAGCACCAGCGACACGGCCAGGGCCGCGATCGCCGACAGATGCAGATCCTTGTTGATCGTGTAGATGCTGACGAAGAGCAGGCCGGGCAGCACCGTCTCGACCATGCCCCGGACGCCGCCGAACGCCTCGAACAGGGCGGCCTCGGTCACCGCCCGGTTGTCGTCCGCAGATGTCTCTTCGGTCGGCTTGTCGAGCGACGTCACCGGCTACTCCCGTCCGAGGGGTCTCAGTTCGTACTTGGGATTGAACAGCACCCGGCGGCCCCGGCTCATGGAGACGCGGCCCGATGCGATCAGCCTGCGCCCCGGTTCTATGCCCACGATGGAGCGCCTGCCGAGCCACACCACGTCCAGCGCGGCGGAGCCGTCGAACAGCTCGGCCTCCAGGGCCGGGACTCCCGCGCGCGGCCGCAGGGTGACCGTGCGCAAGGTACCAGTAACCGTCACTATCTGCCGGTCCTGACAGTCTCCGATCCGGATACAGCCCGCCGTCTCGGTGTCCTCCCGCAGCTCCTCGGACTCCAGGTCCTCCTGCGACGAGGAGAGCCGGTCGAGCATGCGCCGGAACCGGCCCGCCGGCTTCTGCGAACGAGGAACAGCACTCATGACTAGAGCGTACCGGGGCCCGCTGACAGCTACGTAGCCCTGTGGCACAGGCCCTACTTCTCGAAGCGGTACCCCATCCCCGGCTCGGTGATGAAGTGCTTCGGATGCGACGGGTCCGCCTCCAGCTTCCGCCTCAGCTGTGCCATGTACACGCGCAGATAGTTCGTCTCCGTCCCGTACGACGGCCCCCACACCTCCTGGAGCAGCTGCTTCTGCCCGACCAGGCGGCCGCTGTGGCGCACCAGGACCTCCAGCAGATGCCATTCCGTGGGGGTCAGACGTACGTCCTTCCCGGCGCGGTTGACCTTCTTCGCGGCCAGGTCGACGGTGAACTCGTCGGTCTCCACGATCACGTCGTCCTCACCTCCTCCGGCCGGCTCGGCCCGGCGTACGGCGGCCCGCAGCCGGGCCAGCAGCTCGTCCATGCCGAACGGCTTGGTGACGTAGTCGTCGGCCCCCGCGTCCAGCGCCTCGACCTTCTCGTCGGAGGAGTGCCGGGCGGAGAGCACCAGGATCGGCACCCGTGTCCAGCCGCGCAGCCCCCTGATCACCTCGACGCCGTCCATGTCGGGCAGCCCGAGGTCGAGGACGACCACGTCGGGGTGGCGGGCGGCGGCGAGCTGGAGGGCGGTGGCGCCGTCATGGGCCGCGTCGACCTCGTACTTGCGTGCCTTGAGGTTGATCACGAGAGCGCGCACGATCTGGGGCTCGTCGTCGACCACCAGGACGCGGGTCATGAGACCTGCCTTTCGGGTTCTGCCGCGTGCAGCGGCTCCGGGCGGGTTCCCGCCGCGCGGAGGGTGAGGACCATGGTGAGGCCGCCGCCGGGCGTGTCCTCGGCGTTCAGGGTGCCGCTCATGGCCTCGGCGAAGCCTCGCGCCACCGCGAGCCCCAGGCCCACGCCTGCGCCGCGGGGGGCGTCGCCGTAGCGCTGGAAGGGTTCGAATATGCGGTCCTTGGCCGCGTCGGGGACGCCCGGCCCCCGGTCGACCACCCGCACCTCCACCCGGTCGGCGAGCGCGCTGGCGGCGACCAGCACGGGCGAGCCGGGCGGACTGTACTTGACGGCGTTCTCGACCAGGTTGGCCATCGCCCGCTCCAGCAGCCCCGGGTCCACGGCGACCATCGGCAGGGTCTCGGGGACGTCCAGGTCGGCGCTGCCCTCGGGCACCCCGCCGAGCGCCATGGGCACCACCTCGTCGAGGTCGATCTCGCGGATCAGGGGGGTGACCGTGCCGGTCTGGAGGCGGGACATGTCGAGCAGGTTGCCGACGAGGTGGTCGAGGCGGTCCGCGCCCTCCTCGATGCCCTCCAGCAGTTCCGCCTGGTCCTCGTCGGACCACTCGACGTCCTCGGAGCGCAGGGAGGTCACGGCCGCCTTGATCCCGGCGAGCGGGGTGCGCAGATCGTGGCTGACGGCGGCCAGCAGCGCCGTACGGATGCGGTTGCCCTCCGCGAGCGCGCGGGCCCGGTCGGCCTCCTCCTGGAGCCGGCGGCGGTCCAGTACGACGGCGGCCTGGGCGGCGAAGGCGGCCAGCACCCGGCGGTCCTCGGCGGGCAGGACGCGGCCGGTGAGCGCGAGGGCCATATGGTCCCCGACCGGCATGTCCACGTCCGCCTGCTCGGGCCGCTCCACGGGATGCCCCTGCCCGACGCGGCCCGCGCAGGTCCACGGCTCGACGTCGCTCGCCCGCTCCAGCAGGGCCGCCGACTCCATCCCGAAGGTCTCCCGGACGCGTTCCAGCAGCTCCTCCAGGCCGGTCTCACCGCGCAGCACGTTGCCCGCGAGGAAGGACAGGATCTCCGACTCGGCCCGCAGCCTGGCCGCCTGGTGGGTGCGGCGGGCGGCCAGGTCGACCACGGAGGCCACCGCCACGCCGACGGCCACGAAGATGACGATGGCGACGATGTTCTTCGGGTCGGCGATGGTCCACCGGTGCAGCGGCGGTGTGTAGAAGTAGTTCAGCAGCAGGGATCCCACCGCGGCCGAGGCCAGCGCGGGGAGCAGCCCGCCGAGCAGGGCCGCCGCGACCGTCAGCGCCAGGAACAGCAGCATGTCGTTGGCGAGGCCGAGATCGACGGTGTTGAGCAGCGCCGCCAGGGCCGGCGGTCCGGCGACGCCGACGATCCAGCCCCATACGCGCCGGGAGCGCCCGAGGCGCGCGTCCCGGGCCACGGGAAGGCCGCGGCCCTTGGCGACCTCGTCGTGGGTGACGATGTGCACGTCGAGGTCGGGCCCGGACTCCCGGGCGACCGTCGCGCCGACACCGGGCCCGAAGACGTACTGCCAGGTCTTGCGGCGCGAGGAGCCCAGCACGATCTGGGTGGCGTTCACACCGCGGGCGAAGTCGAGGAGGGCGGCCGGTATGTCGTCGCCCACGACGTGGTGGAAGGTACCGCCGAGGTCCTCGGCCAGGGTCCGCTGCATCGCCAGTTCCTTGGGCGAGGCCGAGGTCAGCCCGTCGCTGCGGGCTATGTAGACGGCCAGCACCTCGCCGCCGGCGCCCTTCTCGGCCAGCCGCGCGGCACGGCGGATCAGCGTCCGGCCCTCCGGGCCTCCGGTCAGGCCGACCACGATCCGCTCGCGCGAGCCCCAGATCCTCGAGACCCGGTGCTCGCTGCGGTACTGCGTGAGATAGGCGTCGACCCGGTCGGCCACCCACAGCAGCGCCAGCTCGCGCAGGGCGGTCAGGTTCCCGGGCCGGAAGTAGTTGGAGAGGGCCGCGTCGACCTTGTCCGGCTTGTAGATGTTGCCGTGCGCCATCCGCCGCCGCAGCGCCTCGGGCGACATGTCGACCAGCTCGATCTGGTCGGCCCGCCGTACCACCTCGTCCGGCACGGTCTCCTGCTGCCGCACCCCGGTGATCGACTCGACGACGTCGCCGAGGGACTCCAGATGCTGGATGTTGACGGTCGAGATCACGTCGATGCCGGCCGCCAGCAGCTCCTCCACGTCCTGCCAGCGCTTGGCGTTGCGGGAGCCGGGGACGTTCGTGTGGGCCAGTTCGTCCACCAGGGCGACGGCGGGGGCGCGCCGCAGGACGGCGTCGAGGTCCATCTCGGGGAAGACGCCGCCGCGGTACTCCAGCTGCTTGCGCGACACCTGCTCCAGGCCGTGCAGCATCACCTCGGTGCGGGGCCGGTCGTAGTGCTCGACGAAGGCGACCACGCAGTCGGTGCCCCGCTCGACGCGGCGATGCGCCTCGGAGAGCATCGCGTACGTCTTGCCGACGCCCGGTGCCGCACCGAGGTAGATCCGAAACTTGCCGCGTGCCATGGCCTCATTGTCTTCCGGTCTGCTGCTTGCGCAGCGTCGACCTTACGGCCAGCAATTACGGCATATGGGTGCCGGGCGCGGCCGCGGACCGTCTTTGACGGAACTCTGACGCGCCCGGCGGGTCAGGGCCTCACCCGGGATTGTCGCCGTGGGTGAGGGTCTCCCAGGCGACGAAGAGGTTGTTGCTGCCGGCCGGGCGCCCCCGCTGGGTCAGTGTCCCGGTGTTGGTCATGGCGTGTCCGAGGCGGTTGGCCAGGGCGTTGTGGCCGACCTCGGGGACCGGCCCGAGCCCGGGCTTGAGCGAGCCGCCGCACAGCCATGCCGGGGCGGCGGTGCCGAGCTCGTACTTGGCGTGGAAGCCGAGCCCGTGCCGCAGCCGCTCGCCCACGTCGGTGCCGTAGAGGTCCTGGCCCTGGATCCGGCTGGTCTCGGCGATGTGCGAGATGGCCGAGAGGCCGTAGCCGGTGTGGGTGAAGTCCCGGCAGGTCTCCTGGCTGAGGCCGTCGACGAAGGTCGACTGCCCCTGCCAGTACCGGACGATCTTCTCCCGGGTGTTGAGGTTCTGGCTCGGCACGGTCTTCGGCAGCTCACCGTCGGAGGCCAGGTAGACGTAGGCGGCGGTCCGCGTGCGGAACTTCGCCATGGCCTTGTCGTACGACGTCTTGTCCTCCAGGAAGACGGAGATGCCGACGGCGGCCTCCATCATCGACAGCTCCCAGTTCCCGTTGGAGTGGGAGCCGTTGATCACCTCGGGGAGGTAGACGTTGCGCAGCATGGTGGCGAAGCGGCCGGAGTTCGCCCAGGTCCCGGTGTAGGTGTGCTTGATGATCTCGGCGGCCTTGGGCCAGGAGGAGCCGGCCCAGCCGGTCTGCAGGGGCGCGTTGCTGTTGGTGTGGTCCCTGATCACGGCCGACCAGGCGTCCATCAGCTCGATGGCCTTGCGCGCGTGCCGTTCGTCGCGGGTGACGTACCAGGCGAGGGCCTGGGTGTAGGCGGCGATCGCGTCCTCGCGTTCGTCGGTGCAGCCGTGGTTGGGGTTGGAGTACGAACCGCACTCGACGACGGCCCGGGGCTCGGGCGTGCGGTTCAGGTCGGCGTACTTGCTCGCGATCATCCGGTCGAAGGCACCCTTCCAGGGCTGGGCGCCGGAGCCGACCTTGGAGCGGGTGAAGTCCAGCTGCCCCTTGGAGACGGTGACTCCGGGGTGGACGAAGTCGCTGGGAGCGGCGTTCGCGGGCCAGGCGAGGAGGCCGGCCACGAGGGAGGCCGTGGCGGCCAACAGAGCGGTTCTGTGCATGCGCAGGAGCCTTCCGTTCTTGTATGTGAACGTGAAGCGCCTTTATGAACAGACGCGATGAACCGAAACGGTAGGTACAGACCAATGAGCCGTCAAGGGTTCACGCATGAGAAAGGGCCGTACCCCCTGCGGGGTACGGCCCTGCTGTCTCCAACCGCCTCAGCGGACCTCGGTGATCTCCGGTCCGCGCTGGAGCTGGCCCATTCCGCCGGCGAAGCGGGAGCCCTCCTCCTGCTGGACGCCCTCGGGGACCATCTGGGCGTCGTTCGGCAGCTTCAGGACGATCGGGTCGCGGGGCGCCATCGGGCCCTCGCCGCGGACCACGACCGTGTCCCGGAAGATCTGCTCGAGCAGCCCGGCCGCCTGCGGCTGCACCGCGCCCTGGCCCGAGATGACCCCGCGCAGGAACCACCGGGGTCCGTCGACGCCGATGAACCGTACGACCTGGAAGCCGCCGGTGCCGTCCGGCAGCTGTACCGGCACCTGGGCCCGCAGCTCCCAGCCCAGCGGACCCTCGACCTCGTCGACGATGCCGCCCTGCTGGGTGATGCCCGAGCCGATCTCCTCGCGCACCTCGCCCCAGATGCCCTCACGCTTGGGCGCGGCGAAGCCCTGGAGCTGCACGGCGCTGTCCCGCAGCACCACCGTCGCCGCGACGATCGCGTCGCCCGCGACCTCGACCCTGAGCTCCATGCCCTCGACGCCGGGCACGAACAGACCGCCCAGGTCGACCCGGCCCTCGGCCGGGTCATGGACCTCGGAGCTGTCCCAGGGCCCGTCGGGCCGAGGCGCCGGCTCGAGCCTCAGGCGCTCGCCCTCGTCCGCCTCACTGTCGACACCGTCGACGACCTGCTCGGTCTCGCCGGCCGCGTCTTCGGCGGCATCCCTATTCTTGCGACGTCCGAACACGTCACTGTCCTTCCCGGTCGGATACGACCGAAGCGTATCGATTCCCACCCGTCCGACCGCCCAGGGCGGCCTGACCGCTTGTGCCGCTCGTCCCGTCCACCGCCGCATGGCCTCCGGTGGACCCGAAGCCCCCCTCGGCCCGCGCCGAGTCGGGAAGTTTTGCCACCTCTTGGAAGCGAACCTTCTCGACCTGCTGGACTACCAGTTGGGCAATCCGGTCGAAGCGCTCGAACCGCACGGCCTCGCGCGGGTCGAGATTCACCACGATCACCTTGATCTCCCCACGGTACCCGGCATCAACCGTCCCCGGGGCATTCACCAGGGCGACGCCGCAGCGCGCGGCCAGACCGGATCGCGGGTGCACGAAGGCCGCGTACCCCTCCGGCAGCGCCACAGACACGCCCGTGGGCAGCACGGCCCGCTCGCCCGGCTCCAGTTGACACGCCTCGGTGGTGCGCAGATCGGCTCCCGCGTCACCGGGCTGCGCATACGACGGAAGGGGTACGTCCGGGTCGACGCGCCGGATCAGCACGTCCAGGGGCTGACGGCTCGCGGGGCTCATGGGAGTCATGGGGCTTTCCGGGCTCGCGGGGTCGGTGGAATCGGTGGGGCTGATGAGGCCGGCAGGGCTCACGGGGCCTTCCAGGCTCACGGATTCACCTCGAAGGCACGGGCGCGCCGGACCTGGTCCGGGTCGTTCATGGCCGCCTGGATCTCCTCCTGGCGGCCGTGGTCGACGAAGTGGTCGACCTTCACCTCGACGAAGAGCGCGTCGGCGCGCACGGCGACGGGCCCGTCGGGGCCTCCCACGCGTCCGGTCGCGGTCGAGTAGATCTTCCGCCCGGCCACCGCCGTCACCTCGGCCTGGAGGTGCAGCGTGGTGCCGACGGGCACGGGCCCGACGAAGTCGGTCTCCAGTCGCCCGGTCACGGCGATCGTGCGCAGCAGCCAGTTCAGCGAGCCGAGGGCCTCGTCCAGGGCGGTGGCGAGCACCCCGCCGTGCGCGAGGCCGGGGGCGCCCTGGTGGGCGGGCCGCACGGTGAACTCGGCGGTGAGTGACACGCCCTCGCCGGCCCGCGCCTCCAGGTGCAGCCCGTGCGGCTGGTCGCCACCGCAGCCGAAGCACTGGCCGTAGTGCGCGCCGAGGAGCTCACCGGGCGCCGGAGCGTCCGGATGCCGCACCGGTCGCACGGCGTCGGCCGGAGGCTGAAGAGCTGCGGATGTACGACTCACAGCCGGAGACCTTACCCGCGCGTCGGCCCGCCGCGGACACCGTGTCAAGCTTGGCTCCATGCAGCTCTCCGCCGCCCCGTACGAAGAACGCCTCACCGCCCCCCGGACCTGGTGGCTGATCTCGTTCCTCGTCGGCGTATCGATGGCCCTGCTCCTGCTGCCGTTCGGCACGCTGCCCATGCTCGGCGGCCTGGCCGGGGGCACCGCGGTCGCGGCCGTCGCCGCGAGTTCGTACGGCGCCGTCCGCATCCGTGTGGTGGGCGATTCGCTGATCGCGGGCGAGGCGAAGATCCCGCTGGCGGCGCTGGGCGACTCGGAGGTCCTGGACGCGGAGGAGGCGCGCGCCTGGCGCACGCACAAGGCCGACCCGCGCGCCTTTCTGCTGCTGCGCGCCTACATCCCCACGGCCCTGCGCGTGAAGGTCACGGACCCGGAGGACCCGACTCCGTACCTGTATCTGTCCACGCGCGAGCCGGAGCGTCTGGCGGAGGCGCTGAAGACCACGAAGCCGGGGAAGCCGGAGTAGGACATCCGATCGGGGCTTCACCCGACGGGCGGCCGGGAGGGCTTCAGCGCCCGTCGTGCTTGTCGTCGCCCTCGATGTCGTGCTTCGCGTCCTCGCGGCGGCCCAGAGGGTCGCTGGTGATCTCGCCCATCTCCAGGGCGTCCGCCGGACGTTCCAGTGCGGGAAGCGCCTCCAGGGCCTCCCAGGGCACCTGAATCCTGCGCAGGTCCTCGCGGATCCGGGCGGCGAGCTTTCTCGTCTCGCTGCGGTTCATGGCCGCCCCGACGGCTGCGCCCACCAGGAACGGGATCAGGTTCGGCATGCTGCGGACCATCCGCTTCATGATCCGCTGCCGCAGCTCCCGCTTCATGCGGCTGTTCAGCGCCACGCTCAGCGTCGACGGCTTGGTGGCGTCGATCCCGCGCTCCCCCGACCACGAGTCGAGATACGCGGTGCTGCGCTGCTTGAGGTTGCCGGGCGGTCGCGCGCCGTAGACCTCGTGGAGTTCGGCGATCAGCTTCAGCTCGATCGCGGCGACGCCGGTGACCTCGGCGGCCAGTTCCGTCGGCAGCGCGGGTGGTACGGGAAGCATCGCGGCCGCGCCGATGCCCGCTCCGACCGTCGCCGTCGCGCTCGCCGCGCCCGCCACGAGTTTGTCCGCGAGCTCTTCCGGTCCGAGGCCCGGGAACTGCCTGCGCAGCGTCGCCAGGTCCCGCACGGGGATCCGCGGTGAGAGTTCGATGATCCGGTCGGTGAGGTACGCGAGCCCCGCCCGGGCCCGGGCACCGCCCTTGCGGGCGCTCTCCCTGGCCTTCTCCCGGATCGCCCCCGCCCGCCGTCGGGCGACGGGCGCGGGGACGTCCGCGGACGCCGGGAGGTCACCCCGGTCCGCGACCGGTTCGAGCGAGGCCGCCCCCGTGCCGGCCCGGCCTCGCTCGTCGTCACGCACGCCGTACTGCGGGCCTTCCATCGGCCCTTCGTCCGCTTTCCGCTTGGAGAAGCGGCGCTTCCAGGGAGGGGTCGAGCCAGTCACGGCCGACCCCGCCTCAGTCGCAGTCGCGGCAGATCGGCTGGCCGTTCTTCTCCCGGGCCAGCTGGCTGCGGTGGTGCACCAGGAAGCAGCTCATGCACGTGAACTCGTCCTGCTGCTTCGGGAGCACCCGGACGGCCAGTTCCTCGTTCGAGAGATCGGCTCCGGGCAGCTCGAGGCCTTCGGCGGCCTCGAATTCGTCGACGTCCACTGCGGAAGCCGACTTGTCGTTCCGTCGAGCCTTCAGCTCTTCGAGGCTGTCCGAGTCAACGTCGTCGTCGGTCTTGCGTGGAGTGTCGTAATCGGTTGCCATGGTCGCTCTCCCCCTCTGGGTGTCTGCGGTGTCTCCAGCGCACGTAACGCGTGAGAGGCCGGACTTGTGCCCGACCTGAGGCGGAGATTTTGCCTCACATCAAGGTCTGTTACTCAATCGACACCCAACCGGACTCCTCACGAGTGATCGGCTTGGATGGCGATGGGGACCGTACACGGTCCGAATGCCGCACCTCAAAGGCGTCTCACCCTGTACTTCCCGTGATCAAGACCCCCGAAAACCGGGATTTTCCCGGCTTTCCGACAGGACTCATGATCACGGAGAGTAGATGGCCGGAAAGGCGCCCCTGTGATCGATCACACACGGGGTGCGCGAGGTGAGGCCTCAGAAATTCCGCGCAAAGCGAACATCCCCGTGCACCGCCGAGTTGATCGGCGACATGATCTCAGATGGGCAGCGTGACTCGCATCACGAGCCCACCTCCCTCCCGCGGCTGGGCGTAGATGTGCCCGCCGTGCGCCCGGGCCACGGACCGGACGATGGACAGGCCGAGGCCTACGCCCTTGTCGCTGCCCGTGCGCTCCGTGCGCAGCCGCCGGAACGGCTCGAAGAGGTTGTCGATCTCGTACGCCGGTACGACCGGGCCCGTGTTCGAGACGACCAGGATCGCCTGGCCGTGCTGGATCTCGGTGGTGACCTCGACCCAGCCGTCCTCGGCCACGTTGTAGCGCACGGCGTTCTGCACCAGGTTGAGCGCGATCCGCTCCAGCAGCACGCCGTTGCCCTGGACGACCGCGGGCTTCTGTTCGCCACGGATCCGCACGCCCTTGTCCTCGGCCTCGCCGTGCACCTGGTCGATCGCCTGCGAGGCGACCTCGGCGAGGTCCACCGGCCCCCGCTCCACGATCTGGTTGTCGCTGCGGGCGAGCAGCAGCAGGCCCTCGACGAGCTGCTCGCTGCGCTCGTTGGTGGCCAGCAGCGTTTTTCCGAGCTGCTGGAGCTCCACCGGCGCGCCCGGGTCGGACAGATGCACCTCCAGGAGCGTGCGGTTGATCGCCAGCGGCGTCCGCAGCTCGTGCGAGGCGTTGCCGACGAAGCGCTGCTGGGCGGTGAAGGCGCGCTGCAGCCGCTCCAGCATGTCGTCGAAGGTGTCCGCCAGCTCCTTCAGCTCGTCGTCCGGGCCGTCCAGCTCGATCCGGCGGGACAGGTCGGAGCCCGCCACCGTACGGGCGGTACGGGTGATGCGGCCCAGCGGCGACAGGACCCGGCCGGCCATCGCGTAGCCGAAGGCGAAGGCGATGACCGCCAGGCCCAGCAAGGCCAGGAGCGAGCGGCTGAGCAGGTTGTCCAGGGCGTGCTGGCGCTGGTCGTTGACGCAGCGGTTCATGGCCTCGTTGAACTCGCTGGGCGAGGCCTGGCCGGGCAGATTGCAGATGTCGCTGGTGACCTTGCCCTCGACGATCTTGAACGGCAGCTCGCTGCCCACGTTGAGCGCCTGCGCGGCCAGCAGGTAGATGATCGACAGCAGCAGGATGCCGGCGATCAGGAACATGCCGCCGTAGAGCAGCGTGAGCCGTATGCGGATGGTCGGGCGCAGCCACGGGATGGGCGGCGCGGGCCTTCTGGGGTCCCAGGTGGGCTTCGGGGGCGCCTGCGGGGGCGCGGGAGTCGCTGCCACGGGGGATCAGATCCGGTAGCCGGAGCCGGGGACGGTGACGATGACGGGCGGCTCGCCGAGCTTGCGGCGCAGGGTCATGACGGTCACCCGCACGACGTTCGTGAACGGGTCGGTGTTCTCGTCCCAGGCCTTCTCCAGCAGCTGCTCCGCCGAGACGACGGCGCCCTCGCTGCGCATCAGCACCTCGAGGACGGCGAACTCCTTGGGCGCGAGCTGGACCTCCTTGCCGTCGCGGAAGACCTCGCGGCGGTTGGGGTCGAGCTTGATGCCGGAGCGCTCCAGCACGGGCGGCAGGGGCACGCTGGTGCGCCGGCCGAGGGCCCGCACGCGCGCGATGAGCTCGCTGAACGCGAAGGGCTTGGGCAGATAGTCGTCGGCACCGATCTCCAGGCCCTCGACCCGGTCGCTGACATCGCCGGAGGCCGTGAGCATCAGCACGCGGGTGGGCATGCCGAGCTCGACGATCTTGCGGCAGACGTCGTCGCCGTGCACGAGCGGGAGGTCGCGGTCGAGGACGACCACGTCGTAGTCGTTGACGCCGATGCGCTCCAGGGCGGCCGCACCGTCGTACACGACGTCGACGGCCATGGCCTCCCGGCGCAGTCCGGTGGCCACCGCATCGGCGAGCAGTTGCTCGTCCTCGACGACGAGTACGCGCACGTCCCTAGTCCTTCCTCATGTCCACCCGCGCGGCGCTTCACGGGCGCATGCGGGCAGGGGTCTTCGACGGTCTGTTGGTGTGTTGCCCTCCATCCTGCCCTTTTCGGCCATAAGTCGGAGGTAAGGCGGGTGAGGGAGAGGTCGGGCCCGGGTGTGAGCGCGGGTGCGGGCGCGGGGAATAGGAGATTTTCTCCTCCGGTTAGGTTTCCACGGAAGAGAGCTTGGGGAGGACGGCTTTACATCCCACGATCACACTCTGCTGGTACCGCGCCACCATGCGGTGCGCATCAATCCGCTTTTCCGCAGAGCGGGCGTGGGTGTCCGGCACCGCCGCCGCCCAGCAGAGCGGCGCTGGGCATCCACCGGAGGCGTGATCGTCCCTTCCGAACGGCACACCCCCGTGCCGACGACCCACGACCCAGGACGAGGGGGCGCAGCATGGACGCATTCACCGCAGGACTTCTGCAGCGCATAAGGGCGACCGAGTCCGATCTGTCCCGGGCTCGAGACGAGGGCGACGACTTCCTCGTCGAAGTGGAGCAGGGCGAGCTCGACGACCTGCGCCGCCTCGCCGCCGAGCACGGTGTGGAGGTCAGCGCAGCGAGCGTCTGACTCAAGGCGTACGAAGCGGGCCCCGGCGAATCCAGCGCCGGGGCCCGCTTCGTCGTCGTACGGGCTCGTTCACCAGGTGTTCAGCCCGGCGTGGGCCGTCGTACGCCGGTCCGCGCCGCCCTCAGTCGTGCCACGCGCCGAAGTCCTCCAGGAGGCGCTGGAAGGGTTCGAAGACACCCGGGGTCCCCGCGACCGTCAGATCACCCGACGGGCGTTCTCCGGGGCGTCCACCGGTCAGGGCGCCCGCCTCCCGGGCGATGAGGTCACCCGCCGCCAGGTCCCAGGCGTGCAGACCGCGCTCGTAGTAGCCGTCGAGGCGTCCCGCGGCCAGGTCGCACAGGTCGACCGCGGCCGAGCCGCCGCGCCGGATGTCGCGCAGCAGCGGGATCAGCCGCTGGGCGACCTCGGCCTGGTGGGTGCGGACCTCGGTGACGTAGTTGAAGCCCGTCGAGACCAGCGCCTGGTCCAGGGGCGGCGCGGGGCGGCAGGCCAGCCGGCGCTCGCCGTCCCAGGCTCCCGTGGCCCAGGCGCCGCCGCCGCGCACGGCGTGGAACGTCTCGCCGCGCATCGGGGCCGTGACCACTCCGACGACGGTCTCGCCGTCCTGCTCGGCGGCGATGGAGACGGACCAGGTGGGCAGCCCGTACAGGTAGTTGACCGTGCCGTCGAGCGGGTCGACGACCCAGCGGATGCCGCTGGTGCCCTCCGTGGAGGCGCCCTCCTCGCCGAGGATGCCGTCGTCCGGGCGGCGCTCGGCGATCAGGCCGGTGATCAGCTTCTCGGCCGCGATGTCCATCTCCGTGACGACGTCGATGGGGCTGGACTTGGTCGCGGCGACCGCCAGGTCGGCCGGGCGCCCGTCCCGCAGCAGGGCGCCGGCGCGGCGGGCGGCCTCCTGGGCGAGGTCGAGCAGGTCCGAGTGCAGGGGGTCGGTCACAAGGCTCCTCACGCGTAGGTGCTGTCGGCGCCCGCCGCGGCGGGCCGGGGGGCGCGGGCCGGGCAGCAGCCGACCGGGCAGAGGTCGTGGCTCGCCCCGAGGGCGCCGAGGGCGCACGGGGTGACCTCCTGCCCGCGCTCGGCGGCGGCCCGCTCCACGATGAGTTCGCGGACGGCGGCGGCGAACCGGGGGTCGGCACCGACGGTGGCCGAGCGGCGCATCGGCAGCCCCAGCTCCTCGGCCTTCGCCCTCGCCTCCGTGTCGAGGTCGTACAGGACCTCCATGTGGTCGGAGACGAACCCGATGGGCGCGATCACGACGGCCGGGACACCGGCCGCGTGCCGCTCCTCCAGGTGGTCGCAGATGTCGGGCTCCAGCCACGGGATGTGCGGGGCGCCGGACCGCGACTGGTAGACGAGCTGCCAGGGGTGGTCGACGCCGGTGCGCTCCCGGACGGCGTCCGCGATCAGCTTCGCCGCGTCCAGGTGCTGCCGGACGTAGGCGCCGCCGTCGCCGTGGTCCCGGGCGGGCCCGGAGGTGTCGGCGGAGGCCGTCGGGATCGAGTGGGTCGAGAAGGCGAGGTGCGCCCCGTCCCGGACGTCCTCGTCGAGCTCGGCGAGAGAGCGGAGCACCCCGTCGATCATGGGCTCCAGGAAGCCCGGGTGGTTGAAGTAGTGCCGCAGCTTGTCGACCCGGGGCAGCTCCAGGCCCTCGCTCTCCAGGGCCGCGAGTGCGTCGGCGAGGTTCTCGCGGTACTGGCGGCAGCCCGAGTAGGAGGCGTAGGCGCTGGTGGCGAGGACCAGGACGCGGCGGCGCCCGTCGCGGACCATCTCGCGCAGGGTGTCCGTCAGGTACGGCGCCCAGTTGCGGTTGCCCCAGTAGACCGGCAGGTCGAGGCCGTGGTCGGCGAAGTCCTTGCGCAGGGCGTCCAGCAGGGCGCGGTTCTGGTCGTTGATGGGGCTGACCCCGCCGAACAGGAAGTAGTGCTGCCCGACTTCCTTGAGGCGTTCCTTGGGGATGCCACGCCCGCGCGTCACGTTCTCCAGGAACGGGACCACGTCGTCCGGGCCTTCCGGGCCGCCGAAGGAGAGCAGCAGCAGGGCGTCGTAGGGGGTGACATCGCGCGCGTCTGGCATGAGTCGATCCTGCCACCCTGCACTGACACCCGGGAAACGGCGGGGTGACACCCGCGCGGCAGCCGGGCCGGGACGGATCCGGGGCTGAGTCCGCCCGGGTGGAACGATCCGCTCCGGGCGTAAGCTGTGTCGACTGCGTTCGCAGCTTACTGAGCCCTTCGGAGAACCCGTTGCCCAGCCCTTACCGCGCTCTGTTCGCAGCCCCAGGCTCCAAGGGTTTCTCCGCCGCGGGCTTCCTCGGTCGCATCCCGGTGTCGATGATGGGCATCGGCGTGGTCACGATGATCTCGCAGCTCACCGGGCGCTACGGGCTGGCCGGCGCGCTTTCGGCGACCATCGCGCTCTCCGCCGCGGTGGCCGGGCCGCAGGTCTCCCGGCTGGTCGATCAGTACGGACAGCGGCGGGTGCTGCGCCCGGCGACCCTGATCTCGCTGGCCGCCGCGACCGTGCTGCTGTTCGCCGCGCACTACGGGTGGCCGGACTGGGTGCTGTTCGTGGCCTGCGCCGGCATCGGCTGCGTGCCGAGCGTCGGCGCGATGATCCGGGCCCGCTGGGCGGCCCTGTACCGGGGCACGCCGCACCTGCACACGGCGTACTCCTTCGAGTCCGTGGTGGACGAGGTGTGCTTCGTCTTCGGGCCGATCATCTCCATCGGCCTGTCCACGGCCTGGTTCCCGGAGGCCGGTCCGCTGCTCGCCGCCTGCTTCCTGGCGGCCGGCGTCTTCTGGCTGACCGCGCAGCGCGCCACCGAGCCCGAGCCTCACCCGCGCGAGCGGCACGGCGGCGGCGGTTCGGCGATCCGCGCGGGGGGTCTTCAGGTCCTGGTGGCCACGTTCGTGGCGACCGGGGCGATCTTCGGGTCGGTCGACGTGGTCACCGTGGCCTTCGCCGACGAGGAGGGACACAAGGCCGCCGCGAGCATCGTCCTCGCGCTGTACGCGGCGGGTTCCTGCCTGGCGGGCATGATCTTCGGGCTGCTGCACTTCGCCGGGGCGCCGGAACGTCGGTGGTTGCTGGGCGTGTGCGCCATGGCCGTGAGTATGATCCCCCTCCTACTGGTCGGAAACTTGCCGTTTCTGGCCGTGGCGCTGTTCGTTGCGGGTCTGTCCGTCGCTCCGACGATGGTCACGACGATGTCCCTCATCGAAGAGCACGTACCACGTGCGCAGCTCACCGAGGGCATGACCTGGGTGAGCACCGGGCTCGCGGTGGGAGTCGCACTCGGCTCCTCCGCGGCCGGCTGGGTGATCGACGCGGCCGGGGCACGTGCCGGGTACGGGGTTCCGGTGGTGGCCGGAGCCGTCGCGGTCGCGGTGGGTTTCCTGGGATTCCGCCGGCTCAAGCGGCCGGCTCCGGGTCGGGGAGGCTCCGTTGAGCAGCACAGCGAACGGAAAGAACGGCACGTGGCGTAACTGGGGCGGCAACGTCTCCGCGCGTCCCGCGCGGCAGGTCACCCCGGCATCCGTCGACGAGCTGGCCGCCGCCGTGCGGCAGGCCGCCGAGGACGGACTGAGGGTGAAGGCCGTCGGCACGGGACATTCCTTCACGTCCATAGCCGCGACGGACGGCGTATTGATCCGCCCTCAACTGTTGACCGGCATACGCGGTATTGATCGCGATGCCATGACGGTCACGGTGGAGGCGGGCACCCCGCTCAAGAGGCTCAACATGGCCCTCGCGCGTGAGGGCCTGTCGCTCACCAACATGGGCGACATCATGGAGCAGACCGTCTCCGGCGCCACGAGCACGGGCACGCACGGCACGGGCCGCGACTCCGCCTCGATCGCCGCCCAGATCCGGGGACTGGAACTGGTCACCGCGGACGGCTCGGTCCTCAGCTGCTCCGAGAAGGAGAACCCGGAGGTCTTCGCGGCGGCCCGTATCGGCCTCGGGGCGCTGGGCATCGTCACCGCGATCACGTTCGCCGTCGAGCCGGTCTTCCTGCTCACGGCCCGCGAGGAACCGATGCCGTTCGACAGGGTCCTCGCCGACTTCGAGGAACTCTGGGCCGAGAACGAGCACTTCGAGTTCTACTGGTTCCCGCACACCGGCAGCACCAACACCAAGCGCAACAACCGCAGCGCGGGCCCGGAGAAGCCCGTGCCGCAGCTCCAGGGCTGGTTCGAGGACGAGTTCCTCTCCAACGGCGTCTTCCAGGTGGCCAACTGGGTCGGCCGCGCGGTGCCCGCCACGATCCCCGCGATCGCGCAGATCTCCAGCAAGGCGCTGTCCGCGCGGAGCTACACCGACATCCCTTACAAGGTCTTCACGTCTCCGCGCCGGGTGCGCTTCGTGGAGATGGAGTACGCCGTACAGCGCGCGGCCGTCGCGGACGCGCTGCGCGAGCTGAAGGCCATGGTCGACCGCTCGGGCCTGAGGGTCAGCTTCCCCGTCGAGGTGCGCACCGCTCCCGCCGACGACATCACGCTGTCCACCGCCTCGGGCCGCGACACCGCGTACATCGCCGTCCATATGTTCCAGGGCACGCCCTACCAGCGGTACTTCACCGCGGCCGAGCGCATCCTCACCGCCCACGAGGGCCGTCCGCACTGGGGCAAGGTCCACACCAGGGACGCCGAGTACTTCTCCCGGGTGTATCCGCGCTTCGGCGAGTTCACGGAGCTGCGGGACCGTCTCGACCCTGATCGGCGGTTCCAGAACGACTACTTGCGGCGGGTTCTGGGGGCGTAGGCGACGCGCTGGGGGTGGTGCTCCCGGGGTCCGCACTCCCCTCGTCGCTCGGCGTGGGCGCCGGGTCGGTCGCCGTGCCGGTGTCCTCGCCGGGCGAGGGCGATGTGCCCCCTCCCCTCGATGTGCCGGTGCCCTCGCCCGTGCCGGACGGGCTGGGCGTCGCGGTGTCGGCGCCGGACTCGGAGCCCCCTGACTCGGAGCCACCTGAGTCGGTGCCGCCGGAGTCGTCGGCGGTCCCGGGGTCCCTCGAACCGCGGCCGCCCGAACCCCCGGAGCCCGAAGAGGTGTTTCCGGTCAGGGCGTCGCCGACGGTCGTGCTGCGTCCGCCGCTGAGGTTGTGGCCCGAGGCCAGCTCGTAGGTGGTGATTCCGGCCATCGTGACGCCGAAGACCACGGCCGCCGCGAGCACCGGCCGCTTCCAGCCCCTGGCCCGGGCGCGGTAGACGGTGCCCTCGGTGAACTCGCCGGGCGCCGGAGGCGCCTGTCCCGCGGGCCCGGCCGCCGGCCTGGCGGGCCCGGTCGCGGCGCCGCGGATCTGCTCGCCGGTCTGCTTGAAGAAGTGCTGGAAGAGGGAGCCGCCACAGGTGGCGACGACACTGACGACGCCGGCGCCGAGGATCGTCCCGTACACCCCGAAGTAGGACGCCAGTTTGGCGGCCAGGACCGCCGCGAGGGCGCCGCCCGCGACCTGCGGCATGTTCAGGTCGATCCGCCGCCGCCCCTCCGGCTCCGGATCGCTCGCTCCACCGACACCATCGGACCTTTCACGCATCCCCGGATCTTGCCTGCCCTTCCCGTACATGGTCGTTCAACTGCACAAGAAGGGGACGGCCGACCGAAACTGATAGTTCCGTTTCTGGTGATTACGTGAACTTCCCCACGTTCAAGATCACGAATCGGGGGCACGGGGCGACCAAGTCCCCCCTCTTGTCAGAAGTTGGGCGGCGTGCCAATCCACGCACGTGGCCCAAATGGAGTACTGTGGCGAGCCCTGGGTCCGGTCTCCCACCAGGGTGTACGGGGCCTTTAAGGACCGCCGGGAGGGGGCTAGTTGCACAGGGTGACAGAGTTCGTCACTTAGCGTTGCGAATAGGTAACCGTGCCATAACGGCGATCCAGGGCCCGTGCCCGACACGCCGGGCAACTCGGCAAGGTTGTGGCAGGCTGCACCCGGGCAGGCCACACTCGACTAGCGGAAGCAGCGACGCACGTGACGTCGGCAGGCACCACCCGGGAGGTCCCCATGCCCGAACTGCGTGTCGTGGCCGTCTCGAATGACGGCACACGGCTGGTGCTGAAGGCTGCGGACAGCACGGAGTACACGCTTCCGATCGACGAACGGCTCCGCGCCGCCGTGCGCGGCGACCGTCCCCGCCTCGGCCAGATCGAGATCGAGGTGGAGAGCCATCTCCGCCCCCGCGACATCCAGGCGCGTATACGAGCCGGCGCGACCGCGGAAGAGGTCGCGCAAATGGCAGGCATCCCCGTCGACCGGGTGCGCCGCTTCGAGGGCCCGGTGCTCGCCGAGCGTGCGTTCATGGCCGAGCGGGCCCGCAAGACCCCGGTCCGCCGCCCCGGCGAGAACTCCGGCCCGCCGCTGGGCGAGGCCGTGCAGGAGCGGCTGATGGTGCGCGGTGTCGACAAGGACACCGTCCAGTGGGACTCGTGGCGTCGTGACGACGGCACGTGGGAGGTTCTGCTGGTCTACCGCGTCGCGAGCGAGCCGCACTCGGCGAGCTGGACCTACGACCCGCCCCGGCGGCTCGTCCAGGCCGTCGACGACGAGGCACGCATGCTCATCGGCGAGACCGACGACCTGGCCGCGCCCGAGCCCAGCTTCCCGTTCGTCCCGCGGATCGCCCGGCTGCCGCGCGACCGGCCGCTGGACCGGCCCGTCGAGCGCGAGCGGCCCGCCCTGCCCGCGCAGGCGTCCGAACCGCTCGAGGAGAGCACGACCGCGACGGGCGAGCGGGACTCGCTGACCAGCCTGCTGGAGGCGGTGCCGAGCTTCCGCGGCGATCTGGTGGTGCCGGAGCGCCCGGTAGCGGAGCCCGAGGACGAGGAGCCCCTCGTCGTCGAGCCCGAGGAGGAGGAGCCCCCGGCCCCCGCCGCCTCGGCCGGCTCCGCGTACGCGGACGTCCTCATGCCGCGCTCCGTCGGCAGCCACCGCGACCGGCTCATCGGCTCCACCGACCGCCAGGCCGAGGCCGACGGCGTCCGTCCGGGTCGCAGAGCCGCCGTCCCGAGCTGGGACGAGATCGTGTTCGGGACGCGCCGCAAGAAGCAGGAATAGCGGGGAGCAGCCGGAACACACGGCGTTGACGCCGACCGTACGGCCATGAGGGCCGCGCCTTCCGGGCGCGGCCCTCTGTGCACGCCGGGCTACTGGGGATCCGGCCCCACCGCGACCGGCCGGTCCGGGTCCGAGGACCACTCCGACCACGACCCCACATACAGCTCCGCCGGAATCCCCGCGACCGCCAGCGCCAGGACCTCATGGGCCGCGGACACGCCCGAGCCGCAGTACACGCCGACCCGTGAACCCTCGGACACCCCGAGCCCCTTGAAGCGCTCCCGCAGCTCCTGGGCGGGGAGGTAGCGCCCGTCCGCCCCCACGTTCTCGGTGGTGGGCGCCGACAGCGCGCCCGGAATGTGCCCGGCCACCGGGTCGATCGGCTCCACCTCTCCCCGGTACCGCTCCCCCGCCCGCGCGTCCAGCAGCACCCCGGACCGCGCCAACTCCGCGGCGGCGTCGGCGTCGAGCAGCCCCGCCCCGGGCTCGGGCACGAAGTCGCCCTCCGCGGGGGCGGGCACGGACTTCTCCAACGCCCCCTCCCAGGACGGCAACCCGCCGTCGAGGACCCGCACGTCCGGGTGACCCGTCCAGCGCAGCATCCACCACGCCCGGGCGGCCGCCCAGCCCTGTCCGCCGTCGTAGACGACGACCGGCGTTCCGGACGACACGCCCGCCCGGCGCATCGCGGCGCCGAAGTGCTCGAGGCCGGGCAGTGGATGCCGGCCGCCCTTGCCCGGCGCGGAGGCCAACTCCCGGTCCAGGTCGACGAAGACGGCCCCGGGCAGGTGCCCCCTCTCGTAGTCGGCCCGGCCGTCGTACGGCGGCTCACCCGCTGCCCTGGCCGCGGTGAGCTGCCAGCGGACGTCGAGCAGGACCGGCGGGCCCGCGCCCATCAGATCGTTCGCGAGGTCGGATGCGGAGATGATGGCGTTCATGGCCCCATCCTCGCGCACGGGGGTGGCCGAGCCGTCCGTGTCCGGCTACTCTGCTCGGCCGGACCGGGACGATCACGTGGCGTACGGGGACGAGCACATGCTGTACAGCTGAACGACACGTGCTGACAAGCGCGCCGCCGGGGAAAGCGCCCCTCACATCGGGCATTCTCCCGGACACGGCTCGCCCCACAGGGCGGGCCCCACGAGGGCTGCGGAGAGCACGGCCACCGCGAGGCCGAGAAGAGAGTGACGATGACCGACGCACGGGAGTCCACCGGCCCGACCGGCGAAGCGCCCGCTCGGCACACACCCGGCACACCCTGCTGGGTGAGCCTGATGGTGCACGGGCTGGCCGCGACCGAGGAGTTCTACGGGGCTCTGTTCGGCTGGGAGTTCCGGCCGGGCCCCCAGCAACTCGGCCCGTATGTGCGGGCGCTGCTGGACGGGCGTGAGGTCGCGGGCCTCGGCCGGCTTCCGCCCGACCGTCAGCTGCCCATCGCGTGGACCCCCTACTTCGCCTCCCGGAACGCGGACTTGACGGCCGGCATGGTGCGCAGCCGCGGCGGCACGATCGGGGTCGGCCCGCTGGATGCCTCCGACGCCGGCCGCCTCGCGATCGGCTCCGACCCCGCTGGCGCGGTCTTCGGCGTCTGGCAGGCCGCCGCGCACCTCGGCACGGCGGTCTCGGGCGTCCCCGGGACGCCCGTCTGGAACGAGCTGCTGACCTTCGAGTCGGCGAGCGTCGCCAAGTTCTACCAGACGGTGTTCGGCTACGAGGAGGAGCCGGTGGTCTCCGCCGACTTCGACTACGTGACCCTGCTCCGGGACGGCGAGCCCGTCGCCGGCATCCACGGCCTGGGGCAGGCCCTGCCCCGCGACCGGGGGCCGCACTGGGTGACGTACTTCCAGGTCGCCGACGTCGACGACACGCTGGACCATCTCGTCCATCTGGGCGGGCACGTCCTCAAGCCGGCCCATGACACCGCACACGGCCGGGTGGCGACGGTGGCGGATCCGGAGGGGGCGCGGTTCGCCGTGCTGCAGCGCTGACGTACCGCCGGGGCGGTCAGGCCGAGGACATCGGCAGCACGTCCGGGGACAGGGCCGCCGCGTGGGCCGTCGCGGCGGTCATCCGGCGGCGGTGGTGGCGGCGGCACAGGACCTCGTAGCCGACCTCGTCGGCGGAGTGGGTGACGTCGCCGACGACCACCTGGGCGCCCTCGACGACCATGGCCCCGCCTATGGTGCGGGCGTTGTGCGTGGCGCGGGCGCCGCACCAGCACAGGGCCTCGACCTGGAGCACCTCGACCCGGTCGGCCAGTTCCACCAGCCGCTGGGAGCCGGGGAACAGCTTGGAGCGGAAGTCCGTCGTAATACCGAAGGCGTAGACGTCGAGGCTCAGGTCGTCGACCACGCGCGCGAGTTGGTCGATCTGCTCCGGCGCGAGGAACTGCGCCTCGTCGGCGATCACATAGTCCGCGCGGCCGCCCTGCGAGAGGTGGTCGACGAGGTAGGCATAGAGGTCCTGCCCGTCCCCGACCTCCACCGCGTCCGTGACGAGGCCGAGGCGCGAGGACAGCTTGCCCTCGCCGGCGCGGTCGTCGCGCGAGAAGATCATGCCCGCGAGGCCGCGCGCCGAGCGGTTGTGCTCGATCTGGAGAGCCAGGGTCGACTTCCCGCAGTCCATCGTTCCGGAGAAGAACACCAGCTCGGGCATGGGAAGGTGAGCACCTTTCGGTGAAGCGGGGATGTGGCGGGACGTCAGGAGCGTACTTCGAGCAGGGGGACCAGCTGCTCGGCAGGGGTCATCGAACCGTGGTTGCCGACCATCGCCGACTCGTTCGGCTCCCGCTCGGAGGCGATGATCAGGACATCGTCCCGGGCGGCGGCGACCACGTCGCCGATGCGGCCGTACACGCGCTCGTCGATCCGCGGGCCGAACCAGCCCGCCGCGATGGCCTCGTCGCGTGAGGCGACCCAGAACTGCTCGCCGAGCACCTCGCGCCAGCAGGTCAGGACGTCGTTGGCGGCACCGGGTACCGCGTAGACATGCCGGGCGCGGCCCTCGCCGCCGAGCAGGGCGACTCCGGCGCTCAGCTCCCAGTCCTCGTCGAAGTCGATGCGGTGCTGCTCGTCGAAGGGCACGTCGATCATGCCGTGGTCGGCGGTGACGTAGAGGGCGCTGCGGGGCGGCAGTTGCTCGGCGAGGCGCTGGACCAGGCGGTCGGCGTACATGAGCTGGCCGCGCCAGGCGTCGGAGTCGACGCCGAAGCGGTGGCCGGCGCCGTCGACCTCGGCGAAGTACGTGTAGACCAGGGAGCGGTCACCGGCGGCCAGTTGCTCGGCCGCCAGGTCGACGCGGTCCTCGCCGGGCAGCCGCCCGAGGAACCGTCCGCCGCTGAGCGCGACCTTGGTCAGCGGGGTGTTCTCGAAGGTCGGGGACGACACCTGCGCGGCGTGCACACCCGCCTCGTGCGCCAACTGGAAGACCGTCGGGTAGGGCTGCCAGGGGCCGGGCGGGGCCCACGGCTGCCAGCGGAGCTGGTTCATCAGCTCGCCGGTGTCCGGGTTGCGCACGGTGTAGCCGGGCAGGCCGTGCGCGCCGGGCGGCAGGCCGGTGCCGACGGAGGCGAGGGAGGTCGCGGTGGTCGCCGGGTAGCCGGCGGTGAGCGGGCGCCCGGTGCCGCCGCGCGAGGTGGCGAGCAGGGACGTCATGAACGGGGCGTCCTCGGGGTGCGCCCTGAGCTGCTCCCAGCCGAGGCCGTCGATCAGGAACACGCAGTTCCGGTCGGCGGGGGTCAGCTCGGAGATCGCGGCGTTCATCCCCGGCACGTCGAGGCCGGCGGCCAGGGTGGGCAGCAGGTCGGCGAGGGAGCCGCTGCCGTACTCGGGGACCGGCGCGGAGGAGACGGCGAGCGGTTCGGGGTGGTGGTCCCAGACCGTGTCGGGCTGTGCCATCAGCGGGTGGTGTCCGCGGTCGCCTCGGAGAGGGCCTGCGCGAAGGCGAGTGCCTGGCGCACGGTCTCCGGTCCGTCCCCGGCCTCGCTGACGCGCAGGCTGAGGTCGTCCGCCGTCGAGTTGCCGGTGTAGCCGTGGTCCGCCTCGCAGTTGGGATCGCCGCAGGCGGCCGGCTCCAGGTCGATGCGGGAGACGGCGCCCCAGCCGATGGTGAGGACGACCTCGCGGGGCAGGGTGCCCGGCTTGTACGACTCGGGGTTGGCGACGACCCGGCTGACCACGATCGACGAGATGCGGCCGATCTTCACGGACTCCGTCGACGTCGTGGCGTACGGCGTCGGGGAGGTGCTGTCGGCGGCCTGCTCGTCGGTGTGGCTGACGATGAAGCGGTTGTCGGTGAGGACGAGCACCGTCACGTGCCGCCGCACCTCGTTCTGGTCGAACGTCGTTTCCTGGTGGACCAGGTACGACCGCATGGGCTCGCCGCCCACGGCGGCCTCCACCGCCTCGGCCACGAGGGCCGGGTAGTAGCCGCTGCGCTCGATCGCCGCCCGCAGCCCCTGGGTCGTCGTACTGGTCTTGGCCATGACGCCCATCCTACGGGGGCCCACTGACTGCGAGGCACAGCTCGCCCCCTGTCAGTACGCGGGGAGGGTCCGCGGGCCGAGGTCGTCGCGGGCGGGCGGGGTCGCCAGGCGGACGGAGGCGCCGAGGACGCTCAGGCCGTGCGAGGCGACGACGACCGGCTCCAGGGTGACCGCGACGACCTCGGGGTGGTCGTCCACCAGCCGGGACACGCGCAGCAGCAGTTCCTCCAGGGCGCGGGTGTCGGCCGGTGCGGAGCCGCGCCAGCCGAACAGCAGGGGTGCGGTGCGGATCGACCGCACCAGGGAGCCCGCCTCCCGGTCGGTGACCGGGATCAGCCGGTGGGCCGTGTCCCCGAGGAGCTGTGAGGCGGCGCCGGCGAGCCCGAAGGAGAGCACGGCTCCGGCCGCGGGGTCGATGACGGCCCGGACGACGACGTCCACGCCGCGCGGCGCCATCCGCTGCACCACGGGGCGCAGCTCGTCCGGTGCGCCGAACAGCTCGGTCAACTCGGTGTACGAGCGTCGCAGTTGGTCCTCGTCCGCGAGGTCGAGGCGGACTCCGCCCAGGTCGGCGCGGTGGCGCAGGTGCGGGGCGGTGGCCTTGAGGGCCACGGGGTAGCCGAGGGTGCGGGCGGCCTCGACGGCGGCGTCGGGGGTCGGGGCGGGCAGGGCGCGGTGGACGTGGATGCCGTAGTGGCCGAGCAGGTCGCAGGTCTCTTCCGCGCCGAGTGTGAGTCCCTGCCCGCGCGCGAGCAGCCCGTCGATCAGCGTGGCGGCGCCCCGCGGGTCGATGTCGTCGTACTCGGGCACCCTGCCGGGGTCGGCGGCGTCGCGCCGCCACTGCGCGTAGGTGACGGCCTGGGCGAGGGCGCGGACGGCGCGTTCGGCGGCGGGGTAGGCGGGGATGAGGTGGGCGCCTTCGGGGGCCTCGACCGCGGGGGGTCGCTCTTCGGTGGGCGACGGGCGCGGGGCGGTTTGCGGCGGGATGCCCGACTCCGCTTGGGGTGCGGTGCTCGCCGCCGCCGACAGGGCCTCGGCCAGACCGCCCAGCTCCACGTGCACGACCAGGACGGGCTTGGCCGGGGCGGCGGCCGATGCCGACCTCAGAGCCTCGGCGAGGGCCGCGTCCGCGACCGAGACCTCGCCCACCGCCGGTATGGCCGTCACGACGACCGCGTCGCACCGGTCGTCGGCCAGTGCGCGCGAGAGGGCCGCGTGGAAGTCCGCCGCGGAGGCCGCCGTGGTCAGGTCCTGCGGGGGGTGGGGCCTCAGGCCCTCGGCGAGGCAGGCGTCGTAGGTGAGCAGGCCGAGCGACTCGGAGTTGCCGAGGATCGCCACCCGGGGTCCGGCCGGCAGGGGCTGGCGGGCGAGGAGCAGGCCCGCGTCCACCAGGTCGGTGATGGTGTCGACGCGGATGACGCCGGCCTGCCGCAGCAGGGCCGAGACGGTCTCGTGCGGCAACCGGGTCGCCCGGACGGCATGCCCCTGGGGTGCGGCTCCGTGCCGCGCGCCCTGGACCACGACCAGCGGCTTCGCCGCGGCCGTCCGGCGGGCGAGGCGGGTGAACTTACGGGGGTTGCCGATGGACTCCAGGTACATGAGGACGACGTCGGTGTCGGGGTCCTCGTACCAGTACTGGAGTACGTCGTTGCCGGAGACGTCGGCCCGGTTGCCGGAGGAGACGAAGGTGGAGACGCCGGTCACGCCCGTGACGCCGCCGCCGCGGCGGTGCAGCCGGGACAGCAGGGCGATGCCGATGGCGCCGGACTGGGCGAACAGGCCGATCCGGCCCGGGCGGGGCGTCTCGGGGGCGAGGGAGGCGTTGAGCCGTACCCGCGGGGAGGTGTTGATGACGCCGAAGGCGTTCGGGCCGATGATCCGCATGCCGTACGTGCGCGCGTGCCGCACGAGTGCGCGCTGGTTCTCGCGCCCGTCGAGGCCGCTCTCGGCGTACCCGGCGGAGACCACGACGAGCCCCTGCACACCGTGCTCGCCGCACTCGTTGACGACCTCGGGGACGTGCTCGGCCGGTACGGCGACGACCGCGACGTCGACCGGGCCGTCGATGTCGCGCACCGAGCGGTGGGCGGGCACCCCGTCGAGTTCCTTCTGGTCCTCGGGGAGGGCCTTGTTCACGGCGTACAGACGGCCGGTGAACCCGGCGTCGCGGATGTTGCCCAGGACACTGCGGCCCACGCCGCCCGGTGTGCGCCCGGCGCCGATGACGGCGACCGAGCCGGGCGCGAGCAGCCGCTGCACGGACCGGGCCTCGGCGCGGTGCTCGCGCGCGTACTGCACGGCGAGGGAGCGGTCGGTGGGTTCGAGGTCGAACTCCAGACGGACCACGCCGTCCTCGAAGCTGCGCTTCTGGGTGTAGCCGGCGTCCGTGAACACCTTGATCATCTTGTTGTTGGCGGGCAGCACCTCGGCGGCGAAGCGGCGGATGCCGCGCTCGCGGGCGACGGCGCCGATGTGCTCCAGCAGGGCGGAGGCGACGCCGCGGCCCTGGTGGGCGTCCTGGACGAGGAAGGCGACCTCGGCCTCGTCGGCCGGTGCCGACGCGGGAGTTCCGTCGGCGCCGATCCGGTCGTAGCGTACGGTGGCGATGAACTCGCCGCCGACCGTGGCCGCGAGTCCCACCCGGTCCACAAAGTCGTGGTGCGTGAAGCGGTGGACGTCCTTGGCGGACAGGCGAGGGTACGGCGCGAAGAAGCGGTAGTACTTCGACTCGTCGGAGACCTGCTCGTAGAAGCTGACCAGACGATCGGCGTCATCAACGGTGATGGGCCGGATGCGCGCGGTACCGCCGTCGCGCAGCACCACGTCGGCTTCCCAGTGGGCGGGATACTCGTGCCGGTCCGGCGAGGTCTGCATGGGCCCCAGAGTACGGCTAGCGTCCGACAGCGGACGCGAGGCAGTCTGTGGAGGGCGTCAGTCGGGTCGAGGCCGCGATCCGACGGCACCCCGGGGCGGTCAGCAGGGCCGCTCCGGCACAGCTTCACGTTATGGGAAACTGGTCTAGACAACCCTGAACACCGAAGGGCAGCAACACATGGCTGAGCGCCGCGTCAACGTCGGCTGGGCCGAGGGCCTCCACGCCCGCCCCGCTTCCATCTTCGTCCGAGCCGCCACGGCCGCAGGCGTCCCGGTGACGATCGCCAAGGCCGACGGCAACCCCGTCAACGCGGCCTCCATGCTGGCCGTCCTCGGCCTGGGCGCCCAGGGCGGCGAGGAGATCGTCCTCGCCTCCGACGCCGAGGGCGCGGACGCCGCCCTGGACCGGCTGGCCAAGCTGGTCTCCGAGGGCCTGGAGGAACTGCCCGAGACCGTCTGAGTATTTCCCCGCGCCCGAACCGGCGCACACTGAAGAGCTCGTCCGAATTCCTCGGGCGAGCTCTTCGCCTTTCCGGTGCATTTCCCGTCGGCGGGCAGCAGAAATAATCCCCCGCGAATTACCCACTCTTTGTATACGGCTCCTGTGTTAATGCCGCAGGCTTGCCGTGTTTACGGCATGTTGCGAGTTCCTCACACGCTCGGCGCGCTCCCCCGCCGAACCGAAACGCAACCGGTGCGCGGCCGTCGCGCGCTCGGTGTGCAGCGCCGTGACCGCCCGCGCGCGCTCGCCGTCCCCGCGCGCCACCGCGTCCACGATCGCGCCGTGCTCGGCCCAGCACTCCACGGGTCCGGCCGGTGCCTCCACGGCGTACATCCAGGCGATCTTGTGCCGGAGCTGGGTGAGCATCGAGGTCAGCGCGGGGCTGCCGGAGGCCTGGGCCAGCGTCTCGTGGAACCAGCCGCCCAGCGAGCGCAGGTCGTCGCTGTTGCCCCGGCGGGCGCGCTCCTGGCCGAGCCTGACCAGGCCGCGCAGCACCTTCAGATGGGCCTCGGTGCGACGCTGGGCGGCGCGGGCGGCGCCCAGCGGCTCCAGCAGCATGCGCATCTCCAGCAGGTCGGCGGCCTCCTGCTCGGTGGGTTCGGCGACACACGCGCCCGCGTGCCGCCGGGTGACCACGAAGCCCTCGGCCTCCAGGGTGCGCAGGGCCTCCCGGACGGGGACGCGCGAGACGCCGTAGCGGCGCGCGAGGAGTTCCTCGGTGAGCCGGCCGCCACGCTCGTAGACACCCGCGACGATGTCGTCCCGGATGGCCGTGCACACCGAGTGCGCGGGAATACGCATGACCGACCTCCCCATTAATCCCCGTGAAACGTCGACTGGTGACGCGTGTTCCGTGACTCTATTGCAATGAGCCGGAATTTCCGACGGCAGGCAGGAAATCAGGGATATTTTTTGGACAGTCGGCAGCCGTGACGAACGCCGGTCGCGGCGAACGCCGAAAGCCCCGGCTCAGGGAGCCGGGGCTTTCGGGAAGAACAGTCGCCGTCGGATGTTCAGACGTTCACACCGTGCGAGCGGAGGTAGGCGACGGGGTCGATGTCGGAGCCGTACTCGGGGCCGGTGCGGGCCTCGAAGTGCAGATGCGGGCCGGTGACGTTGCCGGTCGCGCCGGACAGGCCGATCTGCTGGCCGGGGGTGACCTTCTGGCCCACCGAGACGCTGCTGGACGACAGGTGGCCGTACTGGGTGTACGTCCCGTCGTTCATCTTGATCACGACCTGGTTGCCGTAGGAACCGCCCCAGCCGGCCTCGACGACCTCGCCCATGCCGACCGAGTGGACGGCCGTGCCGCTGGAGGCGTGGAAGTCGACACCGGTGTGGCTGCCGGAGGACCAGACGGCGCCGCCGGACTTGTAGCCGGTGGAGACGTACGAGCCGGAGATCGGGGAGACGAAGGTGTTGAGACGCTTACGCTCGGCCTCGCGGGCGGCGCGCTCCTTGGCCTCGCGGACCTTCTCGGCCCGCTCCTTGGCCTCCTTGGCCGCCTCGGCGGCGCGCTCGCGGGCGGCCTCCTCGGCCTTCTTCTTGGCGATGGCCTCTTCGGCCGCCTGCTTCTGGGCGACGGCCTGGGCGTCGATCTTCTGGGCCACGGTGTCGCCCATGGTGACGACCGGGGTGAGGCCCGTCTGCTCGGCGGCGGGCTCCGCGGCGAAGGCCGGGGCGGCCACGGCGCCGACGACACCGGTGGTGGCGAGGGCCGCGACACCCGCGGCGCGGGCCGTGCGGCGCTGGATCCGGCTGGGACGACGGTGCTTCCCGGTGGCGCGCGTGAACGCCATGTGGTGGCTGGTCCTTTCCTTCCCTCTCGCCTACCGGGTTAGCTGACGGGTTCGGAGCAGGAAGGTCTCCTACGGACCCCCTCGCGACTCGCGCGGGCGTCCGATTCACCCCAGGGACTACGGTGGGTCCCCGGCTCCCCTGGCTCGCGCCGTACGGGGACTCGGCGATGACTGTCCGGTGCCGCGGGTGCGGCGCACTGCCTGACGAACAGCCCGGACGACGCTAAGCGGCGCCACTTTCAATTCCCAAACGGATCCAGGCTTTTGTAGCGCATCCCACAGGGCAGACAGGCAACTCCCACATCAATTCGGGCATAAGGGAGCCCTGGTGCCTTAGAAGACAACCAGGGCCCCTACGCGCGCGTGCCGCTCGCTTCCCGCTACTCGGCGGTGACGACGGTGACTTCGCCGATGCCGAGGGCCTCCACCGGGCCCTTGATCTGCGCCGCGTCGCCGACGAGGACGGTCACCAGACGGTCCCCCGGGAAGGCGCTGACGGCCGCCGCGGTGGCCTCCACGGTGCCGGTCGCGGCGAGCTGCCGGTACAGCGCGGCCTGGTAGTCGTCGGGCAGGTGCTGCTCGACCTGGTCCGCCAGCGTGCTCGCGACGGCCGCCGCCGTCTCGTACTTGAGCGGCGCCACGCCGACCAGGTTCTGCACGGCGACGTCCCGCTCGGCGTCGGTCAGCCCCTCGGCGGCGAGGGTGCGCAGCACCGTCCAGAGGTCCTCGAGGGCGGGGCCGGTGTTGGGGGTGTCCACGGAGCCGCTGATGGCGAGCATCGCGGCACCGGTCCCGTCCGGGGCGGACCTGAGGACCTGGGCGAACGCCCGCACGCCGTAGGTGTAGCCCTTCTCCTCGCGCAGGACGCGGTCCAGGCGGGAGGTGAGGGTGCCGCCGAGGCAGTACGTGCCGAGCACCTGGGCGGGCCAGACGCGGTCGTGCCGGTCCGAGCCGATCCGGCCGATCAGCAGCTGCGTCTGGACGGCGCCGGGGCGGTCCACGATGACGACCCGGCCCGTGTCGTCGGCGGTCACCGGCGGCACCGGCCGCGGCTCGGCCGAGGAGCCGGTCCAGGCGCCCAGCGTGTCGCCGAGCAGCACGTCGAGGTCGATGCCGGTGAGGTCGCCGACGACCACGGCGGTGGCCGTCGCCGGGCGGACGTGCTTCTCGTAGTAGCCGCGTACGGCCGCGGAGTCGATCGTGGCGACCGTCTCCTCGGTGCCCTGCCGGGGCCGCGACATGCGCGAGCCCGCCGGGAACAGCTCCTTGGAGAGCTCCTTGGCGGCACGGCGGGCGGGGTTGGCCAGCTCGTGCGGGATCTCGTCGAGACGGTTGGTGACCAGCCGCTCGACCTCGCTGTCCGCGAACGCGGGCGCCCTGAGGGCGTCGGCGATCAGGTTGAGCCCCTTGGCGAGCCGGGAGGCCGGCACCTCCAGGCTGAGCCGGACGCCCGGGTGGTCGGCGTGCGCGTCGAGGGTGGCCCCCGCGCGCTCCAGCTCGGCGGCGAACTCCTCGGCGGAGTGCTTGTCGGTGCCCTCGGAGAAGGCCCGCGCCATGATCGTGGCCACACCGTCGAGGCCGGCCGGCTCGGCGTCCAGGGGCGCGTCCAGCAGCACCTCCACGGCGACGACCTGCTGGCCGGGGCGGTGGCAGCGCAGCACCGTGAGGCCGTTGTCGAGCGTGCCGCGCTCGGGGGCCGGGAAGGCCCACGGCTTGGCGTCGCCCGCCTGCGGCTGCGGGTGGAAGTCCATTGTGGCGAGCTCGGTCACTTGGCCGCCTCCTCGTTCTCGTTCGTGGCCGCGGCTGCGGTGTCGTCGTCGGCGTCCTCGCCGGTCTCGTCGGCTACGGGCTCGTAGACGAGCACCGCGCGGTTGTCGGGCCGCAGGCGGGCCTTGGCGACCTCCTGGACCTCCTCCGCAGTGACCTCCAGCACGCGCTGTACGGCGGTCAGGGCGAGCTGCGGGTCGCCGAACAGCACGGCGTACCGGCACAGTTCGTCCGCCCGGCCGGAGACCGTGCCGAGCCGGTCCAGCCACTCGCGCTCCAACTGGGCCTGGGCGCGCTCCATCTCCTCGGCCGTGGGGCCCTCCTCGGCGAACCGGGCGAGCTCCTCGTCGATGGCGGTCTCGATGACCGGCACCTCCACGTCACCGGACGTCTTCACGTCCAGCCAGCCCAGGGACGGCGCCCCGGCGAGCCGCAGCAGACCGAAGCCGGCCGCCACGGCCGTACGGTCCCGTCGTACCAGGCGGTTGTAGAGCCGGGAGGACTCGCCGCCGCCGAGGACGGTGAGGGCCAGGTCGGCCGCGTCGCACGCGCGTGTGCCGTCGTGCGGCAGCCGGTAGGCGGCCATCAGGGCGCGCGCCGGGACCTCCTCCTCGACGACCTCGCGCAGCTGCTCGCCGATGGTCTCCGGCAGCGAGCCGTCCCGGGGCGGGTGCTTGCCGTCGTGGCCGGGAATGGAGCCGAAGTACTTCTCGACCCAGGCCAGGGTCTGCTCCGGGTCGATGTCGCCGACCACGGAGAGCACGGCGTTGTTCGGCGCGTAGTAGGTCCGGAAGAACGCGCGCGCGTCCTCCAGGGTCGCCGCGTCCAGGTCGGCCATCGAGCCGATCGGGGTGTGGTGGTAGGGGTGGCCCTCCGGGTAGGCGAGGGCGGTCAGCTTCTCGAAAGCGGTGCCGTAGGGGACGTTGTCGTAGCGCTGGCGGCGCTCGTTCTTGACGACGTCGCGCTGGTTCTCCATCGACTCGTCGTCGAGGGCGGTCAGCAGGGAGCCCATCCGGTCGGCCTCCAGCCAGAGCGCGAGCTCCAGCTGGTGGGCGGGCATGGTCTCGAAATAGTTGGTGCGCTCGAAGCTGGTGGTGCCGTTCAGCGAGCCGCCCGCGCCCTGGACGAACTCGAAGTGGCCGTTGCCCTTCACCTGGGCGGAACCCTGGAACATCAGATGCTCGAAAAGGTGAGCCAGGCCGGTACGCCCCTTGACTTCGTGGCGCGAGCCGACGTCGTACCAGAGGCACACCGCCGCGACCGGGGTCAAGTGGTCCTCGGAGAGCACCACGCGCAGGCCGTTGGCCAGGCGGTGCTCGGTCGCTGTCAGGCCCCCGGAGCCTGCCTGGGCTGTGGCCGTGTGACCCATGGGCATGTACGTCCCTTCGATCGCGGTGCGGTCGTCCGACCGCGGATTCCTGCCGGTCCTGCCACTGTATGCAAGCGTGCGGAGCGCTGGTGAAGTTCCCGCTGCGCGTACGCGCAGAGCGAGATCGAGTGACCCGCTGTGCCGGGCCCGGACGGCGCGGCGGACGTCAGAGACCGGGTCCTTGTCCCGGTTGTCAGTGCGGCGGTCCACAATGGTCGGCGTCAGATCCGGATCGCAGAGGCAAGAGCGAGCCGAAGGGGCGTCTCGTCACCGACAGGAACGCCCCGCAGGCGAGCGACCAGCAAACAGGAGGAGCCGGCAGCGATGGCCCGCCGCAGCACGAAGACCCCGCCGCCCGACGACTCGTACGAGGAGAGGATCCTCGACATCGACGTCGTCGACGAGATGCAGGGCTCCTTCCTCGAGTACGCGTACTCGGTCATCTACTCCCGCGCCCTGCCGGACGCACGCGACGGCCTCAAGCCGGTGCACCGCCGCATCGTCTACCAGATGAGCGAGATGGGCCTGCGCCCCGAGCGCGGGTACGTCAAGTGCGCCCGCGTCGTCGGCGAGGTGATGGGCAAGCTGCACCCGCACGGCGACGCGTCGATCTACGACGCCCTCGTGCGCATGGCCCAGCCCTTCTCGATGCGCGTCCCCCTGGTCGACGGCCACGGCAACTTCGGCTCGCTGGGCAACGACGACCCGCCGGCCGCCATGCGGTACACCGAGTGCCGGATGGCCGAGGCCACGAGCCTGATGACGGACTCCATCGACGAGGACACCGTCGACTTCAACCCCAACTACGACGGCCAGGAGCAGGAACCGGTGGCCCTGCCCGCCGCCTTCCCGAACCTCCTGGTCAACGGCGCCTCGGGCATCGCCGTCGGTATGGCCACGAACATGCCGCCGCACAACCTGCGCGAGGTCATCGCGGCCGCCCGCCACCTGATCAGGTACCCGAACGCCGATCTGGACGCGCTGATGAAGCACGTCCCGGGCCCCGACCTGCCCACCGGCGGCCGTATCGTGGGCCTCCCCGGCATCCGGGACGCGTACGAGACGGGCCGCGGCACCTTCAAGATGCGGGCGACCGTCGCCGTGGAGACCGTGACGGCCCGCCGCAAGGGACTGGTCGTCACCCAGCTGCCCTTCACGGTCGGCCCGGAGAAGGTGATCGCCAAGATCAAGGACCTGGTCGGCTCGAAGAAGCTCCAGGGCATCGCCGACGTCAAGGACCTCACCGACCGGGAGCACGGCCTGCGCCTGGTCATCGAGATCAAGAACGGCTTCGTGCCGGAGGCGGTCCTGGAGCAGCTCTACAAGCTGACGCCGATGGAGGAGTCCTTCGGCATCAACAACGTGGCCCTGGTCGACGGCCAGCCGCTCACGCTGGGCCTCAAGGAGCTCCTGGAGGTCTACCTCGACCACCGCTTCACCGTCGTACGGCGGCGTTCGGAGTTCCGCCGCGGCAAGAAGCGCGACCGGCTGCACCTGGTCGAGGGCCTGCTCACGGCCCTGCTCGACATCGACGAGGTCATCCGCCTCATCCGCTCCAGCGAGAACTCCGCGCAGGCGAAGCAGCGCCTGATGGAGCAGTTCTCGCTGAGCGAGGTGCAGACGCAGTACATCCTCGACACGCCGCTGCGCCGTCTGACCAAGTTCGACCGCATCGAGCTGGAGGCGGAGAAGGACCGGCTCAACGCGGAGATCGAGGAACTGACCCGGATCCTCGACTCGGACGCCGAGCTGCGCAAGCTGGTCTCCTCCGAACTGGCCACCGTCGCCAAGAAGTTCGGCACCGACCGGCGTACGGACCTGCTGGAGGCGGGTGGCACACCGGTCGCGACCGTGCCGCTCCAGGTGGCCGACGACCCGTGCCGGGTGCTGCTGTCCTCGACGGGTCTGCTGGCCCGTACGGCGAACGGCGAGCCGTTCACGGAGGACGCCGGCGCGGAGCGCGTGAAGCACGACGTGATCGTCTCGGCGGTGCCGGCCACCGCCCGTGGCGAGGTGGGCGCGGTCACCTCGACGGGCCGGCTGCTGCGGCTGAACGTGATCGACCTGCCCCAGCTCCCGGAGTCGCTGTCGACGCCGAACCTCGCGGGGGGCGCCCCGCTGGCGGAGTTCGTCTCCCTGGAGGACGACGAGACGGTGGTCTGTCTGACGACCCTCGACGAGTCGTCGCAGGGCCTGGCGATCGGCACGGCACAGGGCGTGGTCAAGCGCGTGGTGCCGGACTATCCGTCCCACAAGGAAGAGCTCGAGGTCATCACCCTCAAGGAGGGCGACCGGATCGTCGGCGCGGTGGAGCTGCGCACCGGCGACGAGGATCTGATCTTCATCTCCGACGACGCGCAGTTGCTGCGCTATCCGGCCGCACAGGTCCGTGCCCAGGGCCGCGCGGCGGGCGGCATGGCGGGCATCAAGCTCACGGAGGGCGCGAAGGTCATCTCCTTCACCGCGGTGGATCCGGCGGCGGACGCCGTCGTCTTCACCGTCGCGGGCTCGCGCGGCACCCTGGACGACTCGGTCCAGACGACGGCCAAGCTGACCCCGTTCGACCAGTACCCGCGCAAGGGCCGGGCCACGGGCGGCGTCCGCTGCCAGCGGTTCCTGAAGGGCGAGGACTGTCTGTCCGTGGCCTGGGCGGGCCCGGTCCCTGCCCTCGCGGCACAGAAGAACGGCACTCCGGTCGACCTTCCGGAGATCGACCCGCGGCGGGACGGCTCGGGGGTTTCCCTGGCGAAGACCGTATGGGTGGTGGCGGGGCCGGTGTAGGCGGGCCCCAGCCGTTCTAGACGGGCTCCCCGAGATCCTCCTCGGTGCCCGGTACGTACCGCAGGACGCCCCACATGCCGCGCTCATCGGCGTGTGGGGCCTCGCTCCGGCACGCGTCGAGCTGTTTGTCGAGGGCGGCGGTGTCGATCCCGGAGCCGATGAGGACCAGCTGGGAGAGGCGTTCGTCGCCGGCCGGCCAGGGCTCCGGGTAGAAGCGCAGGAACCGTCCGACGGCGTGGACGGCGTAGCGGTTGTGGACGTCGTGGGGCCCGAAGTCGACGTAGCCCTTGATCCGGTACAGCCCCTCGGGCCGGCTGTCGAGGAACTCCATCAGCCGGCGCGGGTCGAGGGGCTCCCGGGAGACGAACGACAGACTGTCGTACGCGCTGTGCAGATGCCCGGCGTGGCCCTCCGCGCCGGTCTCGTGCAGGTCGTCGAAGGACAGCTGCCCGACGCGTTCCTCGCTCGGCCGGCAGTCGAAGAGGAACTCGGGATCGATCCGGCCGTAGGTGGCCGGGACGACGGCCGCGCGGTCGACCAGGGACCGGACCAGCCCGAGGACGCGCTCGCCGTCGGTCGCCCGGTCGGCCTTGTTGACCACGACGAGGTCGGCCAGCGCGAGATGCCGGTCGATCTCGGGGTGCCTGGCCCGGGTGTCGTCGAACTCGGCGGCGTCGACGACCTCGACGAGCCCGCCGTACACGATGCGCGGATCCTCGCTCGCGAGCACCATCCGCACGAGTTCCTGCGGCTCGGCGAGACCGCTGGCCTCGATGACGATGACGTCGATGCCGAGGGACGGCTCCGTGAGCCGCTCGAGATAGAGATCCAGTTCACCGGCGTCGACGGCACAGCACAGGCATCCGTTGCCGAGCGAGACGGTCGAATCGCCGAGCGCGCCCGCGACGGCCATCGCGTCGATCTCGATGGCCCCGAAGTCATTGACGACCGCGCCGATCCGGCTGCCTCCGCTGCGGTGCAGGAGGTGATTGAGCAGTGTGGTCTTTCCGGATCCGAGGAATCCGGCCAGGACCACGACCGGGATCTGCCGCGGACCCGCGCTCGGGCTCGGGCTCTGCCGCGGACTCGGGCTCGGGCTCGGCTGGCTCACCGTGCGACCTCTCTCACGCCGACGCGTGCACCGGCTCGCGTTCTCGGCACTGGGACGAAGAATGAATGCCGAACCAGGATACGAGCCGCAGGAATCGCGCCGAAGTGAACGATTGTTAGCAGCACTTGCGGGGCAGACGTTCGGCAAGGCGCCGGATCGTGCGACCCTCGCTTCCCTCCGTGCGCCGCCTCTCCGCCTCCCCGCCGATCAGAGCCGCTCGGCACTCTGGGGAGACGGCAAGCGCCGCCCACTGCTCGCCGGTCCCCTCCAGTCGACCCGCACCCCGACGACCGGCGGACGGCCGCCTGACTCGGGGGTTGACATGGCCACACGGAAAATTGGGATACAGGGACTGCGCTCCGCCGCCGCGGCCGGACTCGGCATGGCGGCCGGCGCTCTCGTCGCCATGGCGGCACAGAAGCAGGCGATGGACACGCTGCACGAACGCCTGGGCGAGCTGGAACGGCACGCCCGCACACAGCAGCAGCGCTCCAACCTGGCCAGGCAGCAGCGGCAGCACTGGGAGCTGCTGAGCAAGGCGATCGACGATCCCGAACTCGCCGAGGTCCTGGACATCTTCGAGAGGCCCGTCACCCCTGAGCGGCGCCGGCAGTACCTCTTCGCCAACGCGCTGTACACCAACCTGCTCTGCTACTACCGCATCGGCAACATGGGAAGAGACGAGTTCTTCAAGCACGTCCGGGGCATTTTCCAGAACCCGATCGTCAGGGAGTACTGGTACGCGACCCAGCAGCAGCGCGCGAGCCTCACGGGCACCGAGGAGGCGGAACTCGGCCGACTCGTCGACGACCTGCTGCTGCAACTCGATGAAGCGGACACCGATGAGTGGTGGGTGGTCGGCGAGCCGCCCACCGACCCCTGACGGGACGTGATGGCCCGATATGGCCCGAGACGGCAGGAGCCGACCCGCACGGCACCACGCCGATACGGACCGGCTCCTTCACGACCACGGGATCGTCAGGCGTCGGGGATGTCCTTCTTCGCCTTGACCAGGGTCTCTCGGGTGATGACGACGATGCGTTCGTAGTCGGCGCGTCCGGCGTCGTCGGGCAGTTGGGTGTCGAGGGAGTCAGTGACATCCGTGCCGATGACCGCGAAGTTGCCGTCGGCCAATTCAAAGATGTCGGGACATGTCCCGCCACCGGCACTGCCTCGATAGCGGGGAGCGACACCAAGGCGGCGGATGATCTGACTCACTGTTGAATTCCCTCTGTTCTCAAGGCACAAGCGCCTGCGCCCGCGGCCGCGCGAGCGGTGGCATCCTCGCAGGCCCGAGCCTTGGCCGCCGCGCGACACGCACGCGGTCCGCCCCCGCGCCCCAAGGAAGCAAGGCATCTTTGCGGCCCTGTTTTATCACCCGCGAGGGTGGGGCCACTCACGTTCCTGGAGAACATCCGCAAGAGTGACGGAAGGCAGTGAAGAATCGATCATCGGCCCGTTTAGGACAGTTGTGACTGTTTATGCAGTCGGCGCCGACGACACGATCGGCACCGACTCGGGCGCCGGCGGCCCCACATACCGCGCCACCGGCCTGATGATCTTCGTGTCCTCCGCCTGTTCCAGGATGTTGGCGCTCCAGCCCACCGCTCGCGCCGCGGCGAAGGTCGGGGTGAACATCTCCCGGGGCAGACCGCACAGTTCCATGACCACGCCCGCGTAGTACTCGACGTTGGTGTGGAGCTCCCGGCCGGGTTTCAGCTCCGCCAGGATCGCCTCGACGTGGCGCTCGACCTCCACGGCGAAGTCCACGCGCGGCCCGCCGAACGCCTGGGCGACCTCGCGCAGCATCCGGGACCGCGGGTCCTCCGTGCGGTAGATCGCATGGCCGAAGCCCATGATGCGATCCCCGGCGAGCACCCTCTGACGCACCCAGGAGTCGATCCGGTCCGGGGTGCCGATCGCATCCAGGGTGTCCAGCGCGCGGCTGGGCGCACCTCCGTGCAGCGGCCCGGACAGCGCCGCCACCGCGCCGGCGAGGCACGCCGCCACATCCGCGCCGGTCGACGCGATGACCCGGGCCGTGAAGGTTGACGCATTGAATCCGTGATCAATGGTTGAGATCAGGTATTGCTCGATCGCGCGTGCGTGCTGCTCGGTCGGCACCGACCCGGTCAGCATGTAGAGGTAGTTCGCCGCGTACGACAGGTCCTCGCGCGGCTCCACGGGCTCGAGCCCCTGCCCCAGCCGGTGCAGCGCGGTGAGCAGCGTGGGTACGGCGGCGGCCGCCTCGAGCGTGTTCCGCAGGCGCTGCCCGGCGTCGACGTCGTACACAGGACGGAACCCCTTTGCCGCCCCCAGCAGCGACAGCGCCGTACGCATCCCGGCGAGCGGGCCTGAGCGCCCGCCGGCCGCCGCTATGGCCGGCAGGGCGGCTCGCACCTCGTCGGGGAGCCGGCGCAGCGCGGCGGTCTCGGCCGCGAAGGCCGCACCGCTCCCGGCGTCCGGCAGTTCGCCGTGCACGAGCAGGTGCCAGACGTCCTCGAAGCCGCGGGTCCGCGCGAGGTCGACGGCCGAGTACTGCCGGTAGTGGTAGAAGCCCTCGAGACCACGGACGTCCCCGATCCGGGTGTCGGTGACGACGACCCCGGCGAGCCCCCGCGGCACGTCGAGAAGAGCGGGTGCGGACCTGTTGACTGACATGTCTTCCTCCCTGGACTTGATTCGACTGTCCATGATTGACTCAAGACGTGTCAATATTGATTCAATCAATACATCAATCAATAGGCCGCTAGGCGGATACGGTGACCCCCATGCGCGATCAAGAGCCCGCCCCCCGCGACGCGGACCGGCGGTTGAGCACCAAGGAGGCCGCCGAGCTGCTCGGTGTGAAGCCGGAGACCGTGTACGCGTACGTCAGCCGCGGTCAGCTCAGCAGCCGGCGGGTGACCGGCGGCCGGGGCAGCACCTTCGACGCCGGGGAGGTCGAGGCGCTCGCCCGGCGCAACAGGCGGGAGGGCGCGGGAAGTTCCGGATCCGGCGGCGAGCTGTCCGTGCGGACGCGCATCACGCTCATCGAGAGCGACCGCTACTCCTTCCGCGGTGTCGACGCGGTGGACCTGGCCGCACGGCACACCTACGAGGAGGTCGCCGAGTGGCTGTGGACCGGCCGGATGCACCGGGGAGGCACATTCACCGCGCCTCCCGCCTCCGTCGCCGTGGCCCGCCGTGCCGTCGACGCGCTGCCCGAACACGCCGCGCCCACCGATCTGCTGCGCGTCGCGACGATCGCCGCCGCGACCGCCGACCCGCTGCGGTTCGACCTGTCCGAGGAAGCCGTGCTCGGCACGGCGCGCACGCTCATTCCCACGCTCGTCGCCGCGCTGCCGCACGTGCGGCACGACCGTCGCGACGAAGGCCCCCTGGCCCACCGCCTGTGGACCCGGCTGACCGGGCAGGACGCCGACGAGGCGTCCCTGCGCGCCCTGGACGCCGCTCTCGCCCTCCTCGTCGACCATGATCTGGCCGCCTCGACACTCGCCGTGCGCGTCGCCGCGTCGGCCCGTGCCCACGCCTACGCGGCGGTCTCCGCGGGGCTGGGCGTGATCGAGGGCCCGCTGCACGGCGCGGCCAGCGGACTCGCCCACCGGCTGCTCCTCGATGTGCTCGACCAGGGCGACGCGGCGCCCGTGATCGCGGACGAACTGCGCGCCGGCCGCCGTATCCCGGGACTCGGCCACCGGCTCTACCCCGGCGAGGACCCACGCGCGCGTGCCCTGTTCACCTACCTGGAACAGATCCCGCGCGCGGAGCCCGCCCTGCTCGCGGCCCGCGACATCGTCGAGACCACCGCCCGTCACGCCCCGCTGCACGCCAACGTCGACCTGGCGCTCGCCGTGCTGACCGCGTCCTGCGGCATGCCCTCGACGGCCGGCGAGACGATCTTCGCCGTCGCGCGGACAGCGGGCTGGATCGCTCACGCCCTGGAGGAGTACGGCGAACGCCCCCTGCGGATGCGCCCGAGCGGTCTCTACGCGGGTCCGAAGCCGCCGCAGCCACTGCCGGAGTAGGGCAGGGCGGGCCCGGCCGTCGCCGCGCGCCAACTCAGGTTAGGCTCACCTGTGTGAGTACGTGCACGAGCGTCTCCCGGGACTTCGACGAGCCCGTTTCGGCAACCGCCGCCACCGCGAGGACCTGGCTGTTGCTGGAACAGCCCGGTCCGTGGGGTGCCAAGGCGCTCACCTCGAGCCACCTGGACCCCGCATTGGGCCGTGCCCTGGAGGCGGCCGCGAAGGACACAGGGGTACGGATCGTGCTGATCCGCCGCCCCGGGCGCCACGCGGACCGCCGTATGCCCGCCTCGCGCCGGGTGTACGCGGCCCACACCGTGCCGGGAAACGTGTGGCTGCACGAAGCTACGACCTCGGAGCCCGAGCGGCTGCTCGATCTCGACTTCGCCGCGCTCGGCCGGGGCGAGCACCACACGTTCGAGGCGGTGCTCGGCGGCCGGCCCCACGACGGTGATCCGCTCGCCCTCGTCTGCACCAACGGCAAGCGGGACCGCTGCTGCGCCCTCCTGGGCCGGCCCCTCGCGGCCGAACTCGCCACGTCGGGCGTCGAGGGCGTCTGGGAGGTCACTCATCTGGGTGGTCACCGCTTCTCCCCGACCGTGCTCGTGCTGCCGTACGGATACGCGTACGGCCGGGCCGAGGCCCACACCCTCAAGGAGGTCCTGCACGGCGCCGGGGAGGGGCGGATCGTCGTGGAGGGCTGCCGGGGCCGCTCGGCCTGGGAACGGCCCGGTCAGGCGGCCGAGCTCGCCGTGCGTACCCGGACCGGCGAGTACGCCGCGGAGGCGCTGAGCGTCGTACGGACGTCGGGCGCGGCCCCGCGCTGGGAGGTGACCGTCGCCCACACCGACGGGCGCCGCTGGCAGGTCGAGGTGGCCCAGGGTGCGGCCCTGCCGCCCCGCCCGGAGAGCTGCGGGGCGTCCGTCCTCGGTTCGCCCGCGCGGATGGACGTCGTGGCGGTGCGCGAGCTGAGGATGACGACGGCACTGGCGAGCTGACCGGTCGGCGCCATGGCGCCTCCGCCCCCGTCAACCATTGATGCCGCCTTCGCCCGGCGTCGTCTTCGCAAGCATTGATCAAGAGATCCACGCCACACCCGTTACGGCAGGTAGCCGGCCGCACGTACCGTCTTGGGTATGAGCCCCACTCCCCCCGCACGCCGCCTGCGCCTCGGCCTCCCGCGGCGGGTGTTCTCGCAGGTGCTGCTGATGCAGGTGGCGATCGCCGCGGGAGTCGCGGTCCTCGCGACCGGGCTGTTCCTCGCGCCGCTGAGCAACCAGCTGGACGACCAGGCGATGCGCCGCGCGCTCGCGATCGCGCAGACGACGGCCCAGCAGCCGGATCTCGCTCAGGACCTGAGGGACACCCCGCCCTCTCCGAACGGTCCGGTGCAGCGGGAGGCGGAGCGGATCCGCAAGGCCACCCAGGCCGAGTACATCGTGGTGATGGACTGGCGCGGGGTGCGCTGGTCGCACACCGACAAGAAGCAGATCGGCGGCATCGTCTCGACCGACCCCGGCCAGGCCCTGGCCGGCAAGGAGGTCATGGAGATCGACAGCGGCACCCTGGGCCGCTCCGCCCGGGGCAAGGTGCCGCTGCGCGACAGCGACGGCTCCGTCGTCGGTGCCGTCTCGGTCGGCATCGCCTACGACAGCGTCCGGGCCCGGCTGATCCACGCGATCCCGGGGCTGTTCGCGTACGCCGGCGGCGCCTTGGCCGTCGGTGCGCTGGCCGCGTGGCTCATCTCCCGGCGGGTCCACCGGCAGACCCGGGACCTGGCCTTCTCCGACATCGCGGCGCTCCTGTCGGAGCGCGAGGCGATGCTGCACGGCATCAGGGAGGGCGTCGTCGCCCTGGACCGCACCGGCCGCATCCGTCTCCTCAACGACGAGGCGCAGCGCCTGCTGAGCATCGACGACGCGGCGGTGGGCAGCTCCCCCGACGAGGCGCTGGGCGCGGGCCGCACGGCCGATGTGCTGGCCGGGCGCGTGACCGGCACGGACCTGCTCACCGTGCGCGGTCAGCGGGTGCTGGTCGCCAACCGCATGCCCACCGACGACGGCGGCGCGGTGGCCACCCTGCGCGACCGCACCGAGCTGGAGCAGCTGGGCCGCGAACTCGACTCCACCCGTGGTCTGATCGACGCCCTGCGCGCCCAGGACCACGAACACGCCAACCGTATGCACACGCTCCTGGGGCTGCTGGAACTCGAGATGTACGACGACGCCGTCGAGTTCGTCGGCGAAGTGGTCGGCGACCACCGGGCCACCGCGGAGCAGGTCACCGAGCGGATCGAGGACCCGCTGCTCGCCGCCCTGCTCGTAGGCAAGGCGACCGTCGCCGCCGAGCGGGGCGTCGCCCTGGGGGTCTCGGACCGGACCCGGCTGCCCGACCGGCTGATCGACCCCCAGGGGCTCGTGACCGTCGTCGGCAACCTGGTGGACAACGCCCTCGACGCCGTGGCGGGCAAGCCGCACGCGCGCGTGGAGGTCGAACTGCGCGCCGAGGGGCGTACGGCGATCCTCCGGGTGCGTGACACGGGCCCGGGAATCCCGCCGGAGCAGCGTGAGTTGATCTTCACCGCGGGATGGTCCACGAAGAAGCCGCCGGCCCACCGCGAGCGGGGCATCGGCCTCTCCCTGGTGCGCAGGCTCGCCGAACGGCAGGGGGGCAGCGCGACCGTCGACGAGGCCTACGGCGGGGGCGCGGAGTTCACCGTCGTCCTGCCCGATGCCCTCACCGAGCCGGGCCCCGAACCGGCCCTGACCGCGCCGTCAGCTCCGCAGACCGCCAAGAAGGAGTCCTGATGATCGAGGTCCTGGTCGTGGACGACGACACCAGAGTCGCGCGGGTCAACGCCGCCTACGTCGAGAAGGTGCCGGGCTTCCATGTCGCCGGCGAGGCCCACAGCGCGGCCGAGGCGCTGCTCCAGCTGGAGGCGCTGCCCCGGCTGGACCTGGTGCTCCTGGACCACTACCTGCCCGACGAGACGGGGCTGGCGGTCGTCCAGGAGATGCGGCGGCGCGGCCACCAGACCGACGTGATCATGGTGACGGCCGCCCGGGACGTGTCCACCGTGCAGGCGGCGATGCGGCAGGGCGCGCTGCAGTACCTGGTCAAGCCGTTCGCCTTCGCCGGCCTGCGCGCCAAGCTGGAGGCGTACGCGGAGCTGCGCCGCACCCTCGACGGCGGCGGGGAGGCCGAACAGGCCGAGGTGGACCGTATCTTCGGGGCGCTGTCGACCCCGTCGGAGCCCGATCTGCCCAAGGGGCACTCCCCCACCACGGCGGAGTTGGTCCGTCAGTCCCTGATGCACGCGGACGGGCCCCTGTCCGCCCAGGAGATCGCCGATCGCACCGGGGTGAGCCGTCAGACCGCCCAGCGCTATCTGAAGCTCCTGGAGCGCACGGGACGGGCCAGGCTGACCCTCAAGTACGGGGACGCGGGCCGCCCGGAACACCGTTACGTGTGGGCGACCCGCGCCTAGCCGACAACGGCCTCGCGGGAAGGCGGCTGTCCTACGCCGCTCCCGCCCCGGTCAGCGACCGCACCTCGGTCTCCGCGTGCTTGGCCTCGTCCGGTACGTCCGCCGAGGTGACCGTGCCCAGCCAGCCCGCGAGGAAGCCCAGCGGGATCGAGACCAGGCCCGGGTTCTGCAGTGGGAAGTACTGGAGGTCGATGCCCGGGAACAGCGAGTCCGGGCTGCCGGAGACCACGGGTGACAGCACGACGAGCACGACGGCCGGCACGAGACCGCCGTAGACGGCCCATACGGCGCCGCGTGTCGTGAAGCCGCGCCAGAACAGGGAGTAGAGCAGCACCGGGAGGTTCGCCGACGCGGCGACGGCGAAGGCGAGACCGACCAGGAACGCCACGTTGAGGTCCTGCGCCAGCAGACCGAGCGCGATCGCCACCACGCCCACTCCGACGGCCGCGACACGGGCCACCGCGACCTCGCTGCGCGGCTTGCCGCCACGGCGCCGCAGGGACGCGTACAGGTCGTGGGCCACCGAGGCCGAGGACGCGAGCGTGATCCCGGCGACCACGGCGAGGATGGTGGCGAACGCGACCGCGGCGACGATCGCGAAGAGCACCGTGCCGCCCGTGGATCCGGCACCGCCGCCCAGATCGAGCGCCAGCAGCGGAACCGCCGTGTTCCCGGACGCGTTCGACCCGCGGACGGCGTCCGGCCCCACGATGGCGGCGGCGCCGAAGCCGAGCACGATCGTCATCAGGTAGAAGCCGCCGATGAGTCCGACGGCCCAGACGACCGAGCGGCGTGCGGCGCGCGCGGTGGGCACCGTGTAGAAGCGGGACAGGATGTGCGGCAGCCCGGCCGTGCCCAGCACGAGGGCCAGTCCCAGGCTGATGAAGTCGAAGCGAGCGGTCCAGTCCCCGCCGTACTTCAGGCCTGGCGCCAGGAACTCCGCCCCGTGACCGCTGCGCTCGGCCGCCGTGAGCAGCAGCCGGTCCAGATCGCCGTGGAAGCGCATCAGGACGAGCACGGTCAGCAGGACGGTGCCGCCGAGCAGCAGAACCGCCTTGACGATCTGGATCCATGTGGTCGCCCGCATCCCTCCCAACGACACATAGATCACCATGAGCGCCCCGACACCGATGACGGTCCAGGACCGCGCCGCCTCGCTCGTACCTCCCAGCAGCAGCGCCACCAGGCTGCCGGCGCCGACCATCTGCGCCACCAGATACAGAACGGACACGGTGACCGAGGAGGTTCCCGCCGCGATCCGTACCGGCCGCTCCCTCATCCGGGCCGCCACGACGTCGGCGAGCGTGAACCGGCCGCAGTTGCGGACCAGTTCGGCGACGAGGAACAGCACCACGAGCCAGGCCACGAGGAACCCGACGACATAGAGCAGCCCGTCGTAGCCGAACAGCGCGATCAGCCCGGTGACGCCCAGGAAGGAGGCCGCCGACATGTAGTCACCGGCGAGGGCAAAACCATTCTCCATGGGTGAGAAGAGCCGCCCGCCCGCGTAGAACTCCTCCGCCGAGCCACGCCGTTTACGGCTCACCCAGGTCGTGATCGCCAGCGTGACGGCGACGAACGCGCTGAACAGCAGCAGCGCCAGGGTCTGGTGCTCCCCGGTCACGAGACACCGCCGTTCGCGCCGCGCGTCAGTTCCTGTGTATCCCAGCGCAGTTCGAGCGCGGCCCGGTCCCTGCGCAGCCGCGCGTGCCGGGCGTATGCCCAGGTGAGCAGGAAGGTGGTCAGGAACTGCCCGAGTCCCACGGCCATCGCCACGTTCACCGCTCCCGCCACGGGCCGGGCCATCAGCTCCGGCGCGGTCGTGGCGGCCACGACATAGCCCACGTACCAGGCGAAGAAGGCCGCGAAGGCCGGCACCACGAACCTGCGGTACCGCCGCCGCACCTCCTGAAAGGCGGCGCTGCGCTGCACCTCCAGGTACACCTCGGCCGGCGCGGCCCCGCTCTCGCCCTCCCGTCGCGCCGACGGCACCACCGCCGGAGCGGGCTCCCCGGCACCGGCCGATTCGCCCCAGCCGGAGGCGAGGGCGTCGTACCAGGGGTCGTCGTACCTGAGGTGCCCGGCCTGCTCGACCGGGTCCGGGTCATGAGCGTCGAGAGTCTCGACCCAGCTGTCCTGCCCCGCCCCGCTGTCACGGGGACGGTCCTTGCTTGGCTGCATGCCCAAGGATGGACAGAACGGGAAGATCCCCGACTCTTCTTCCCCTCCCGCTTCACCCCTTCAGGTGACTCAACCCGCTGGTGGCCGCACCAGACCCTGCCTCTTGGCGTAACGCACCGCCCGGGCAGGGCCCTTGGCCTCCGTCTCGGCCCAGCGGCTACGCGTCGATCCTCGACCGGTCCAGCGTCGCCGCCGAGTTGGAGATGAACTCCTTGCGCGGTGCCACGTCGTTGCCCATCAGCAGATCGAAGACCTGCTCGGCCGACTCCAGGTCGGTGAGGTTGATGCGGCGCAGCGTGCGGTGACGCGGGTCCATGGTCGTCTCGGCCAGCTGGTCGGCGTCCATCTCGCCGAGACCCTTGTAGCGCTGGATCGAGTCCTTGTAGCGGATGCCCTTGCTCTGGAACTCCATGAGCTTGTCGCGCAGTTCCCGGTCCGAGTACGTGTAGACGTACTTGTCCTGGCCCTTCTTCGGCTGGACGATCTCGACGCGGTGCAGCGGCGGCACCGCCGCGAAGACCCGGCCGGCCTCGACCATGGGCCGCATGTAGCGGTGGAACAGGGTCAGGAGCAGGGTGCGGATGTGCGAGCCGTCGACGTCGGCGTCGGTCATCATGATGATCTTGCCGTAGCGAGCCGTGTCGATGTCGAACGTCCGGCCCGATCCGGCTCCTATGACCTGGATGATCGCACCGCACTCGGCGTTCTTCAGCATGTCCGTCACGGACGACTTCTGGACGTTGAGGATCTTGCCCCGGATCGGCAGCAGCGCCTGGAACTCGGAGTTCCGGGCGAGCTTCGCCGTACCGAGCGCGGAGTCGCCCTCGACGATGAACAGTTCACTGCGGTCGACGTCGTCGCTGCGGCAGTCGGCGAGCTTGGCCGGCAACGAGGACGACTCCAGGGCCGTCTTACGGCGTTGCGCGTCCTTGTGCTGGCGGGCCGCGATGCGCGTGCGGGCGGCGGCGACGGCCTTCTCCATGACGACCCGGGCCTGGGCCGCGGCGTCTCGCTTCGTGGACGTCAGGAACGCCTTGAGCTCCTTGGAGATCACGGTGTTCACGATGCGCCGGGCCGCCGAGGTGCCGAGGACCTCCTTGGTCTGGCCCTCGAACTGTGGCTCGGCGAGGCGGACGGTGACGACCGCGGTGAGGCCCTCCAGGGCGTCGTCCTTGACGATGTCGTCCTCGGCGACGCGCAGGAGCTTCTTGGTGCGCAGCACCTCGTTCATCGTCTTGGCGACGGCCTGCTCGAACCCGGCGACGTGCGTACCGCCCTTGGGGGTGGCGATGATGTTCACGAACGACTTGAGCGTCGTGTCGTATCCCGTGCCCCAGCGCATCGCGACGTCGACGGCGAGTTCGCGGGTGACCTCGGTGGGCGTCATCTGGCCGTGGTCGTCCAGGACGGGGACCGTCTCCTTGAAGGTGCCCTGTCCGGAGAAGCGGAGGACGTCGCAGACCGGCTTGTCGTTCGCCAGGTACTCGCAGAACTCGCTGATTCCGCCGTCGAAGCGGAAGGACTCCTCGCCCTTGCTGCCGCCCTCGCCGAGCCCGTACTCGTCGCGTACGACGATGGTCAGGCCGGGCACCAGGAACGCGGTCTGGCGGGCGCGCTGGTGCAGCGTCTCCAGGGCGAGCTTGGCGTCCTTGAGGAAGATCTGGCGGTCGGCCCAGTACCGCACGCGCGTGCCGGTGCGGCTCTTGGGGATCTTCTTGGCCTTGCGCAGCCCGCCCTTGGCCTCGAACTTGGCGTCCGGGCCGTTCCCGGTGAAGGCGCCCGGGACGCCGCGCCGGAAGCTGATGGCGTGCGTGTGCCCGCCGCGGTCCACCTCGATGTCCAGGCGGGCGGAGAGGGCATTCACCACGGAGGCGCCGACGCCGTGCAGGCCGCCGGAGGCGGCGTACGAGCCGCCGCCGAACTTGCCGCCGGCGTGCAGCTTGGTCATGACGACCTCGACACCGGAGAGGCCGGTCTTGGGTTCGACGTCGACCGGGATGCCCCGGCCGTTGTCCCGGACCTCTACGGATCCGTCGTCCTGGAGGATGACCTCGATGTGGTCGCAGTAGTCGCCCAGGGCCTCGTCGACGGAGTTGTCGATGATCTCCCAGAGGCAGTGCATGAGACCGCGACTGTCGGTCGACCCGATATACATGCCCGGGCGCTTGCGCACGGCTTCGAGCCCCTCAAGGACGAGCAGGTGCCGCGCGGTGTAGTTGGATCCGTCCCGGTCTGCTCCTGCCAGCAGAGCTGTGGACGGCACGGACGATTCGGCGGTCACGCGGTTCGCTCCTCGCTGAATTTCAGATGGGGCCCTTGTGGGTAAGGGCGCGGCTTCAGTCACCGGTGAGAGGGTACCGAGGCCTGGTAGAGCCGTTGTAACGCCACCCTCGTCAGAGACTCAGACTAGTCCAGGCTCGCATGTGTGTTCGATCCCTCGATGGAGTGAAGTACACATCACGTTCCCTTCCAGGCATGAACCATTTAGGCTCCGGGCACGTCCTCATGAACAACCGGCAACCCAGCCGGGAGGACCGACCACCGATACAACGCGAAGCCCCGTAAGCACATAGACACGCAATACGGCACATTCGCCGCCAACCGGCAGCAGACAGCCGCCTCGCAAGATTTTTTCGAGGAAAAGCCACGAGCGGGAACGTTTTATGGCTGGTTGGATGTTGACCCTGGTACGACAGCTCGTCGAGCTAGAGAAGAGGCGACGTGACTACTGTTCTGACCCCCGCGAGCCACCTGACGGCCGCTGATCGCTGCGACCGCTGCGGCGCCCAGGCGTACCTGCGCGTCGTGCTGCTCAGCGGCGGAGAACTGCTCTTCTGCGCCCACCACGGCCGCAAGTTCGAGCCGGAACTCAAGAAGATCGCCGCTGAGATACAGGACGAGACGGAGCGGCTCACGACCGTTCCCGCGACCGCCTCCGAAGAAGAGCGCTGACACCTCGCGTCCGACGACGAGCCAGCACGGCACAGGCCGGTGAACGGGCGGCTGCCTCTGAAGAGCAGAGGCAGCCGCCCGTCCTCGTCCCCACAAGCCCGCCCAGGCTCCGCCGGACGCCCTCCGAGTCCCCTTCCGGGTCCTCTCACCCCCGTGACCAGCCGAGCGTCCGCATGATCTCGGACACACGCATGTACACCCCCGGACTGCCGGCCCGCCCGCAGCCGATCCCCCAGGACACCAGCCCGATCACCCGCCCCCGGGCCACCAGCGGCCCCCCGCTGTCTCCCTGGCAGGCGTCCCGGCCTCCCTCCCTCTCCCCCGCGCACAGCATGCTCTCCGCTTCGTACGTGCCGTCGGATCCGCCCGGATAGGCGTCCTCGCACAGCTCGTCGGAGAACACACGCACACGCGCGGCGCGCAGACTGTTCGGGTACTCACCGGCGCCGGAGGTGTCGCCCCACCCGTACACCGTCGCAACACCGCCCACCGCGTACGCGGGATCACCGTCGGCCGCCATACCGATGACCGAGCCGACGGGCAGAGGTTCGGCCAGAGTGAGTACGGCGTAGTCCCCGAAGTTGCTGACACCGTCGTACGCCGGGTTCACCCAGGACCGCCGCACGGCGATCTCCCGGCCGCTGCGGTCCGAGACCAGGTCCGTGCGCCCTGCTATGACCTTGAGGTCACGTACGCGCTCCGGGGCCACGCCCAAGACCTCCTTGTCCAGGCAGTGGGCCGCGGTGAGCACCGTGCTGCGGCCGACGGCCACCCCGCCGCAGAACTGCCCCGCACGCGTACCTCCGAACCGGTCACGGCTGGACAGGGCGACCGTCCACGGGCTCTCGGACACATCGACGGGGAATCCGCCTATGACCACGCTGTCGGCGGCCACAGGGGCGCTGGAGGCCACTGATATGGCGGATGCCGCGGCCGCCAGGACCAGCGGTCGGGCCAGGGCCCGGGCAAGGCGACGACGCATACGCACTCCTCACTCCGTGGTGTTCACTGAACACCCAGAGTGATTCACCCGGCGCCGCGCCGCACCCTCGGGATGACGCGGAGACAGGGCACGGCGAAGGCCCGGTCCCCCTGAGGGAACCGGGCCTTCCGCGTCGTACGACCGGCGACTAGTCGAGGTAGTCGCGCAGCACCTGCGAACGGGACGGGTGGCGCAGCTTCGACATGGTCTTGGACTCGATCTGGCGGATCCGCTCGCGCGTGACGCCGTAGACCTTGCCGATCTCGTCGAGGGTCTTCGGCTGACCGTCGGTGAGACCGAAGCGCATGGAGACGACGCCCGCCTCGCGCTCGGACAGGGTGTCCAGGACGGAGTGCAGCTGCTCCTGGAGGAGGGTGAAGCTGACCGCGTCGGCCGGGACGACCGCCTCGGAGTCCTCGATGAGGTCACCGAACTCGCTGTCGCCGTCCTCGCCCAGCGGGGTGTGCAGCGAGATGGGCTCGCGGCCGTACTTCTGGACCTCGATGACCTTCTCGGGGGTCATGTCGAGTTCCTTGGCCAGCTCCTCCGGGGTGGGCTCGCGGCCCAGGTCCTGGAGCATCTGGCGCTGCACGCGCGCGAGCTTGTTGATGACCTCGACCATGTGCACCGGGATACGGATGGTGCGGGCCTGGTCGGCCATGGCGCGGGTGATCGCCTGACGGATCCACCAGGTGGCGTACGTGGAGAACTTGTAGCCCTTGGTGTAGTCGAACTTCTCGACCGCGCGGATCAGACCGAGGTTGCCCTCCTGGATGAGGTCCAGGAAGAGCATGCCGCGGCCGGTGTAGCGCTTGGCCAGGGAGACCACCAGACGGAGGTTGGCCTCCAGGAGGTGGTTCTTGGCGCGGCGGCCGTCCTCGGCGATGATCTCCAGCTCACGCTTGAGCTTGGGGGCGAGCTTGTCGGCGTTGGCCAGCTTGTCCTCGGCGAACAGACCGGCCTCGATGCGCTTGGCGAGCTCGACCTCCTGCTCGGCGTTGAGCAGCGGGACCTTGCCGATCTGCTTGAGGTAGTCCTTGACCGGGTCGGCGGTGGCGCCGGCGGCGGCGACCTGCTGGGCGGGCGCGTCGTCCTCGTCCTCGTCGGACAGGACGAAGCCCGCGTTCTCCGGCGTGCTCTCGGGCTCCTCGCCGGGCTTGCCGGGGGCTGCTTCCTCGAGCACCTCCTCTTCGAGGAGCTCGGCGTCGTCCTTCTTGGCGCTGGTCTTCTTGGCCGCCGTCTTCTTGGCGACGGTCTTCTTCGCGGCCGCCTTCTTGGCGGTCGTCTTCTTGGCGGCTGCCTTCTTGGCAGGCGCCTCTTCCTCAGCGGCGGGCTCGGCTGCGGGCGCCGCCGGCGTGGCGGTGGCGGTGGCCTTCCTGGTGGTCACCGCCTTGGCCGCGACCGTCTTGGTGGCGGTGCGCTTGGCGGGACTCTTCGCTGCGACGCTCTTTCGGGTGCGCTTGGGCTCTGCGGCACTGACCATCAGCGTCACACCCTCTTCCTCGAGGATCTGGTTGAGGCTGCGCAGTACGTTCTTCCACTGAGTGGCCGGAATCTGGTCAGCTTCGAAGGCCCGACGCACGTCATCGCCGGCGATCTGCCCCTCAGCCTTTCCCCGCTCAATGAGCGCCATGACAGAGACGGACTCGGCGATCTCCGGCGGGAGCGTACGGGATGTGCTGGCCGACACGAACAACCTCTCGGAACGTTGGAAAACGGCTTCCGGCCCCGTCCACAGTGGACAGGAGCCGACCGCCGGCTTGGGGATGGGCCGACGGCGCGGGCGGGGGCCGGGAAGATGCACAGCGCCGTGAACGGCGTCCGTATTCCCTCCGCGGCTGTCACCTCTTAGGTCATCGCGTTCTCCCCGCGAGCGTTACGCCCAATCCGCGTGGCCCGAGTCACACCCCGTAAGCGAATAAAAACGGTCAGATACGGATAGAGGCTGTCACTCCTGGACGTGACCTTACCGCCGCGACGGACGGGCGGCCCCCTTCGCGCCGTCGGACCCCGCGGGATCACGAGGATCCGGCGGGGTCCGACGGGAGGCGGTGCATGATCGGGCGCTGCCACAGGAGGGGGTGGCACACCCGGCCGCGCCGCCCGCGGAACGCGGTCAGTGCTCGCGCGGGGCGGGCACTACCCGTTCCACCTCGGGGTGGACCATGAGGAGTTGCCGCATCGCCGTCTCGGCCGCGGCTCCGTCGCCGGCGGCGAGGGCGTCACAGATGCGGCCGTGGTGCCCCAGCGACGCCTCGTTCGGCCGGTCACAGCCCGTGACCGGACCGCCTGAGACCTGGAGGGCCGCCGAGACGATCCCCGACAGGTGCTCCAGCATGCGGTTGCCCGCGACCTGGATGAGCAGCGAGTGGAACTCGGAGTCGGCGCGGGAGAACGTGAGCGCGTCACCCTGGGCCATCGCGTGCCCCATGATCTCGACCATGTCCACGAGGCGCTGCTGGACGTCCTCGCGCCCGTGGCCGGCGGCCAGGCGGGCGGCGAGCGGCTCGATCGTCCAGCGCAGCTCGCTCAGCTCGCGGCGCTGGTCGTCGCGCTGCGGCCCGAAGGCCCGCCACTCGATGATGTCCGGGTCGAGGAGGTTCCAGTCGCTGACCGGGCGCACGCGCGTGCCCACGTTCGGGCGGGCGCTCACCAGGCCCTTGGCCTCCAGGACGCGGAGCGACTCGCGGACGACGGTACGGGAGACCTCGAAGCGCTGGCCGATCTCCTCGGGCACCAGCGGGCGGTCGGCGCCCAGGTCGCCGGAGACGATCATCTGACCCAGCTGCTGGACGAGTTGGCCGTGCAGCCCGCGTCCGCGGCTGCCCGCGGCGCGTCGGCCCACACGGCCCAGCTCGGGGTCCGCGCCGTCCCAGGCAGAGGCCCCGACACGGTCGACGGCGGGCGCCTCGGCGTACGGGTAGCGGTCGAGTTCGCCCGGGCTCGTGAGGCCGGAGTCAGCGGAGCGGGCGGCGGTCATCATGGTGTGCGCAAGGGTACTCACGCATCCTTTGTCGGCGTCGTCTCCAACTCCCTTGAGGTCTTTGGTGAAAAGCACACGAAAGGGTGATCGCTCACCCCGTCGCAATTGACGCCTTATCGGAAAGAAATGGGCGTTCTGCGGGGAGTTGTGCGCATGGCTGGACGGGGGGTTACGGACAGTCGTCAGCGGAATCTGCTCCGCAGGGTGGTGAGCAGGTACGCGCAGAGCAGCGCGGCCAGCGACAACGTCATTGCGCCACCGACAGGTTGGGACAGCACTCCGAGCGCGGCTTCCAGGTAGCGCTCTCCCCCGAAGGGCCACCGCGGTACGAGGACCTCTCGCATTCGCAGAGGCAGTCCGGCCGCGGTTCGAACGGACGGTCCCTCCAGGATCTTGTGCACGACAGGTACGACGAGGAGGGGCACGGCGGCCACCGCGGCGAGGCCGGCCGTGGTGGACCGGAAGACACCGGCGGCCAGTACGCCCGCCCAGGCGCAGCCGATGACGAGACCGATCCAACTCGCACTCAGCGGCAGCCAGTCGGCGGGAACCTGGGCGAGTTCCCGTCCGTAGACGAGATAGAGCACCTCGGCGTCGCAGCCGACGGTGAGGACGGCCAGCGCCAGCGCGGCGGCCGAGGCGACGAGCAGTTTGGCGGCCAGCAGTCCCAGCCGGCGGGGCACGGTGCCGCGGTCCGCGGCCAGGGCGGGATGGCGGAACTCGTCACCGAAGGACAGCGCGCCGAGCAGTCCCGCGCCGAGCGCCGCGGGCGGCAGGGGCAGCTCCCGCGGCCAGGCGGCCAGCAGGCGCGGTTGCGGGGTGTGCCCGATGCGGGCGAGCACGACAGCGGTCACGGCGGACACGACGAGCACCACGGCCCCGGTGAGAAAGCCGGTGCCGATCCCGGCGGCACGGCGGATCTCGTATCGGAGGGGGCGGAGCGGGCTGGGAGCGGGGCGGACGGAGATGGGAGGTGGCAGAGGGGGGAGCGCGTCGAGCGTGCGGGACGCTCCGCGGGCTTCGGCAGGGTGGGGCTCGGGGCGTGAGGAGGCTGCGGCCTGGGGGTGGGGAGGGGCGGCGGGGTCGCCCAAGGGGGCGGCCGCGGGTGCGTCTGGGGAGTCGTGGGGCTCGGCGACGGGCTGTGTGGGGCCGGTGGCTGGCAGCGGATCGTCGTCGTTGGCTGGCTCTGGGGCGTCGGTGGTGGGCAACGGACCGTCGGTGGCTGGCTCCGGAGTGTCGGTGGTGGCCTGCTGATCGAGGGTGGGGCGCTGCTCAGGGGAGGGCTGCGCATGCTCGGAGGCGGGCGGCTGCTCGCCTGCGGCTGCTCGCGGCACGTCGGCGGCAGGCTTCAGCTCCAGAGTGGATTCCAGCTCGGAAGTGATGACGACGGGGTCCGGTGTGCTCGGCGTCGACGCTTCGAGGTCGGGCTCCGGCTCGACGGCCCGGGGCGGAGCGGTTGGCCAGAGGGCGTTCGTGACGTGCCTCGGCAGCGCGGGGACCCGTTCCGGTTCGGGATTGGCCCCCTCCAGCTCGACGCTGTCATGGTCCGACTCGGCGCTGTCGTGATCGACCCGGCCCTCGTCCAGGTCGCCGTGTGGCTCACCAGGCTGCGCAGCTCCCGCACCGGGGCCCATGTCACCGATCTCGTCCGCGAGTTGGTGGACGACGATGCCGTGACGGAACGCGGTCTCCCCGACGTCCGCGCAGGTACTGCCGTACACGGAGAGGCGGTTGTCGCCCTCTCGTACGACTTCGACCGAGCGCTGCGCCGTGCGGGCCTGCTTGGCAAGCAGAGCGGCCAGACGGGCCGCGTGCGGGCTGCGTACGGCCACTCGGGGACGCAGGCGGGTGCGTGAGAACTCCACGGCCTCCTGGTCGGCCACGAGCCTGCCCTGCTCCAGCGTGACGACGCGGTCGGCGGTGCGCGCGGCCTCCTTGGGGTCGGCCGTGGTGAACAGGACCGTGCCGCCGTGACCGGCGTGTGCGCGGAGCATGCCGTGCAGCCAGCCGCCCTCGCGGACGGAGAGCCCGTCGGCCGGATCGTCGAGCACAAGGGTGTGCGGGTCGGCGAGGAGGACGCAGGCCAGGCCGAGGCGGCGGTCCATGCCACGCGAGAGGGCACCGAGGCGTTCGTCGCGCAGACTCACGAGCCCGACCGCCTCGAGGACTTCGTCCGCACGCCGGACCGGAACCCCCGCGGCGGCACACAGCATGCGCAGATGGCCACGGACCGTGCGGGCCGGGTGCCCCGGAACGTCGCCGAGCAGCACGCCGACCTCACGCGAGGGATGGGCGACGCGGTGCAGGGGGCGGCCCCGGAAGTAGGTGATGCCGCGACCCTGTTGAAGCTCGAGCATGAGCCTGAGGACTGTCGTCTTGCCCGCGCCCGGGGCTCCGAGCAGCGCGGTGACGCGGCCCGCCCGCGCCTCGAAGGAGACATCGTCGGCCGCGGGCGGAAGCTCTTTGCGAGGGTTGCTGGTCAGTCCGAAGGCCTGGATCACTCGCAGCAAGATAGCGCGCTATGTCCGATTTTCCGGGCAGCGCGAGGCCGTCTCGGGCAGGGCAATCACCACTGTCCGGGCTGTGGGCGGGTCGCGTTCCAGGCCCGGCGTCACACCTCGGGGCGCAGCATCGGAGGGTTGAGCAGCGTCGCGCCCCCTGCCCGGAAGAGCTGGGCCGGGCGGCCGCCCTGGCGGGTGGTCGTCCCACCGGTGGGGACCAGGAAGCCCGGGGTGCCCGTGACCTTGCGGTGGAAGTTGCGCGGGTCGAGCGCCACGCCCCACACCGCCTCGTAGACGCGACGCAGCTCTCCGACCGTGAACTCGGGCGGGCAGAAGGCCGTGGCCAGCGATGAGTACTCGATCTTGGAGCGGGCTCGCTCCACTCCGTCCGCCAGAATCTGCGCGTGGTCGAAGGCCAGCGGGGCTCCCGGTTCGGCGTCACGCCCGTAACCGCCCTGCTGCAGCAGTTCCTCGACCGGAGCCCAGCGCGCGTTGCTGGCGTCGCCGCCGGCTCTGGGCGCGGGCAGGTCGGGAGCGAGGGCGAGGTGGGCGACACTGACGACCCGCATCCTGGGGTCCCGCTTGGGGTCGCCGTAGGTGGCGAGCTGCTCCAGGTGTGCGCCGTTGTCCTGGGCGGGGACGGCAGGGTCGTGGACGCGCAGCCCTGTCTCCTCGGCCAGCTCACGCGCCGCGGCCTGTGCCAGGTCCTCGTCGGCCCGTACGAAACCGCCGGGAAGCGCCCAACGCCCCTGGAACGGTGGTTCGCCCCTGCGTACCGCCAGCGCACACAGGGCATGGCGACGCACGGTCAGTACGACCAGGTCCACGGTGACGGCGAAGGGCGGAAACGCTGACGGGTCGTAGGGCATGCGGCGATCATAGTCGTCTGCCTGACGATAAACACTCCCTTCGTGGCTCGCTTCGCTGACTGATCCACTTCGGTCGGGTATGGGCTTCACTGTCGGCTCCCGGTGATCCGGAAGTGACCTGTTGTGGCAGGTCAGGCACCCAGCTGCAGTCCGTCGGCCGCCTCCTCGACCATGACGAGGCCGAGCCGGCTGACCCGCACGGAGAACGGGGCGCCCACCACGCGCAGCCCCGTGAAGCCGACCTTGCCCAGGGGTGCGCTGCGCACCGGGCGCAGGGTGACGGTCCCGGCCGGGGCGTCGGGGCGGATCCCTGCGAGCGTGGTAAGCAGCAGGACTCCGGCCGCCGCCGGGGTGGCCGCGGGGCGGCAGGCCGCAGGGTGCGGGAGGGGAGCGCTTCCCTCCGTACGCTGTTCGCCCGCGTACATCTCGGGCAGGCGGTGGCCGAAGGTCTCGGCGGCCTCGAGTACGCCGCGCAGCAGCGAACTCGCCTCCTTCTCGTAGCCCGCGGCGGCCAGACCGGCGACGGCGAGTGCCGTCTCCTGGATCCGTACGGCCCCGGCGCGATGGCCGAACGGGTTGAATCCCGGTTCCTTCGCGCCCAGTCCACGCAGACCCCAGCCCGAGTCCATGACGGGGCTGCCGAGCAGCCGGGCGAGCTTCTCGGTCTGGACCTTGTCGAGCAGACCGGGTGCCAGGGCACCCCCGCCCAGCAGCCCGGTGTCGAGGAGATGGACGGCGGCCACACCAAGATGAGGCACGGGCCTGCCGTCGGGGGCACGTGCCGCCGCGGGCCTGCCGCCCCCGCGGTCGTCGAGCCAGAAGTCCTCCCGGAAGGCGGGCCGTAAGACCTGCGCCCACTCCCGGAGTGCCGCTGCTCCGGTACGGCCGCAGGCGTCGAGCAGATCGGCACCGAGCAGTGCGGCGCGGTGCGCGTGGGCCTGTGTCTCGCAGCGGATGGGTCCGCCCGGGTGCGGGTCGCGCAGGTACACGTTGTCGCCCACCGTGGTCCGCAGCCAGGTCAGGCAGCGCTCGGCGACGGGCAGCAGTTCCTCCGTCTCCTGTTCGCCGAGCCCCCAGCGCCGGGCTTCCGCGAGCAGGACGGGGAAGAGCAGTGTCGCCTCCGTACCGGTGCACTGCGGCGGAAGGTAAGGCCCGGCGTCCCGTCTCGGGCCGGGGATCATCCCGAACTGCGGTCCCGGTCCGGTGAGTTGGGTCCGGGCGAGGATCCGCAGCGTTCCCGCTGCCAGGCCGGTGCCGAGCGGCAGGGCCATCCGGGCGGCGACGAGCGCATCGGCGGGTGCCAGACCGCAGCGCCAGGGTGCCCCGGCCGCGAGATGGGTGTCGGCGGGGTTCGCGGAGTCACGCAGCAGGAGGGCCTGGAGGTCCTCGATGCTGGTCCGTAAGAGGGCGGCGACTCTGGGGTCGTCGCCTTCCGCGCACGCCGCGGCCAGGGGGCTGGTCGCTGCACGGCCCACGGCGCGGAGAGGCCCCGCGCCATCCTGCCGCACCCGCAGTTCCAGGCTGCTGCTTCCACCCGGCGGCAGGTCGAGCTCCCACCGCAGCAGCCCGGCCGAGGCCAGGGCGTCCGAGGGAGGTGGTTCGGCCGTGACGGACGCGTTGCCGGTGGGGCAGGTCCAGCGCAGGCCGGAGCTGTGGACGCTGGCGGGCAGTTCGGGTCCCGCGGTGCCCGAGGCGATCGAACCGAGGTCGGCCAGGTCGGTGCCCAGGGTCACCTCGACCGGCAGGCGCATGGGTCGGTGAGCCGCGCTGTGCAGGGTGATCCGCTCCGTGCCGTCCGCGAAGCGGTTGCGTTCCACGATCACGTCCGGGTCCGGGCCGGCCTGCGGGGACGTGCGGAGCGTGCCCACGAACCTGGCGCGGTCGGCCGAGGCCATGCGGGCCTGCACCGCGAGAGGTTCCCGCCCGCCCACACGGATCTCGCACCGGGAGAGCACGCGCCGACCGCCGCGGTAGAACCCCTCCAGCCCCCGGCCGGTCATCTGCCCTTCCTCCGTCGAGATGGCCAGGCCGGGAAGGGCGACACAGATCATCGCGGTGTGGGCGGGCGGCAGGTCGGCGGACCAGCGCAGTCCGGGGATCGTGGCACCCCGGGGCGGGGGCGCGTGGCCCGTGGGCGCGGGCGCCCGGCCCTGAGCCGAGGGCGGTGCTGCTGAGCCCTGCCCCGACGTGGATCCGGGGCGGCTCTGGCCCGCCCATCGGGGCGACGAACGGCCCGGGCCCGGCGGCGAGGGGGCGCGAGAGTCCGGACCGGTGGGCGGCGAGACGCGTGAGGCACCTCCAGGGAACCGGGGCCCGTAACCGTCGACACGGGCCACGGATCGTGGAGGGGTGCTGCCCTGATCCCCCGACCGTGGAGCCCCGGCCCCCGGCGCGAAGGGCGTCGTCGGCGGAGGACCGTCTGTGGGGCGGCGGTTACCGGCAGCGGAGGAGGGCGGAGTCGGCTGTTGCATGGGAAGGCTTCCTCTGCGCTCTGTGCGCCTCGATCGGGTTCGGCGCCGGTGCCGGAGGGCTCCGACGGGACAGGGGCGGTGCGGCGTCACATCCCGTCCAGGCGTTCCGCCACTCAGGTGAACGTCGTGGGTGTCCTCCGGGTCACGCCCGCGCCTCGGCCCTTGTGCCTCAAGGCCATCCGGCGACAGGGGGTGGCGGGAAGTCACCCCTCCCCCTCCGTACCGTGGCCGGGCTGGACGCTTTCCTGCCCCGCGTCCCGGCAGGAGGCGGTTGCCCTCCGTGAGGCACGCGGACGGGTACCGCCCGCGCGCGCACTGCCGGGCCGCGCGGGCCCCGTCGTCGCACGCTCGGGGCGTGTGCCGGCTTCCGCGGCGCCGGCCGGGCGCGTGGTGCCTGCCGGCTTACGCTCGAGCGCGAGAGGCGTGCTCGTGTCGCGGCCGGTGCGGGTACGGCCGGAGGCGGTGTCGGCGGCACCGGTAGTACGGGAGCGGCGGCGACGGGAGGGCGCCGCCGCAGGCTTGGGTTCGGGGTCGGGCTGCGGCGCCACTGTCTCTTGCTCAACAGCTTCGGCGGCGGCGTGCGCACGGATCATGGCGTGGTCGACGACCGCTCGCCCACGGCCGTCGCGTTCCGCTCGCAGGCAGGAGCGGATCGATTCCGGGTCGAGGCCTTCGTTGCAGGCCTGGTGCAGGAGACGGGCGAAGAGGTAGTCGGGATCCGCGCCCAGGGCCATGGCGAGGGCTTCCCTGGCCTCCAGCTCGTCGCCGGTGGACCAGGCGACCCAGCCGGCGAGAGTGAGCGGCGCGGCGGCGTGCTCGCCGTAGGGTCCGACGCAGCGGCGGGCCAGCGTCCGCCAGAGACGAAGGGCACGTGCGGCCTCGTCTCCCTCCATCCACTCGGCCGCGCGGTCGCGGGTCGCGCGGTCCTGGAGACCGAGGATCAACCGTGCGGCCTCGTCGTATCCGAGAAGTTCGTCGTCGCGGAGGTCGGCCAGGAGCATGCCGGAAACGGGCCTCGCCTTGGCGAAGCGGTCCAGGACCCTCCCGGCCAGTTCCAGCGTCTCATCGGCCACGGAGGCGCGGCCCACCTCGTCCAGGAGCCTCGGGACCAGCGCCATGCTGGCGGTGTCGAGAGCCGTCTCCTGTTCGAGGGCGGCGGCGTTCTCCCAGGGCAGCAGCCGGGCCCGCAGCTCCCTCAGCGTGCCGCGCACCTGGATCCCCGCGTAGGTGGCCGCGGCGGCCAGCACGGAGGTGCCGGGGAGGCCCATGGGTGCTCCCACCTGCGGGCAGCATGCCGCGTTGTCACAGCAGTACGACCAGTAGCGCCCCTCCGAGATGCACAGCGCCTCGACCACCACCACGTCCCGGGAGCCGCACTCGACGCGCAGCCTCTGGGCCAGCGGCCTCAGCCGCTCCATGACCTGCTGCCCGGTCTCGCCCTTCCGCGGCTCCTGGCAGAGGAAGGCGACCATCGACTCGGGCCTGGCCCCTCGGCGCTCGCTGCCCGTCACCAGGCCGTGGGCCAGTTGTCCGGCCGCGGACGGCCAGTCGTCCGCGTTGGCGGGGATACCGAGCCGGGCCCGCCCTCCGAACCGTCCGCGGCCGTCCTTGTCGTGCAGGGCGACCAGGACGATGCTGTCCTCGGGGCGGTATCCGAGCAGATACGGCAGGGCGTCGGCCAGTTCGGCCGGGGTGCGCAGGGTGACCTGATGCTCGCCGCCGTGACCGTCGTGCGCGGGGCCGGGGACGTGCTGTCCGGCCGTTTCGCCCGCGTTCGGCTCCCGCTTCCGCTGCCCACCGTCCTTGCGGTTGCCCGGTGCGTCGGGCCCGGTGATGTCGCCGTTCTCGGGGGAGCCAGTCGCTTCGCTGTGGTTCGTCATGCGGAGACGATCTCCCGGAATCCGCAGCTCCGGTTTGCCCTGTGGATAACTTCGATCAGGGGCACGTCACCCGGAGCCTTCCGGCTCTCGCTTCTCCCGGTGCACCGCTCCCGTTGTCACTGCCGTCCTGTTTCATGGGACGCATGGAGCACACGAGCAACGCGGATCTACGGGCGGCGGCCGACACGGTCCTCGCCCGTCTCGTCGGGGACGTCTCGGGAGGTGCCCGGCTGCGCGAGGACCAGTGGCGGGCGATCGAGGCGCTGGTCGCCGACAGACGACGTGCCCTGGTCGTCCAGCGCACGGGATGGGGCAAGTCCGCGGTCTACTTCGTGGCGACCTCGCTCCTGCGGGCGCGGGGCAGCGGCCCGACGGTGATCGTCTCCCCACTGCTCGCCCTCATGCGGAACCAGGTCGAGGCGGCGGCCCGAGCCGGCATCCACGCCCGGACCATCAACTCCTCGAACACCGAGGAGTGGGAGGCCGTCCAGGCCGAGATCGCCGCGGGAGAGGTGGACGTCCTGCTGGTCAGTCCGGAGCGGCTCAACAACCCGGACTTCCGGGATCAGGTGCTGCCCCGGCTCGCGGCCGCCACCGGGCTCCTGGTGGTGGACGAGGCCCACTGCATCTCCGACTGGGGCCACGACTTCCGGCCGGACTACCGCCGGCTGCGCACCATGCTCGCCGACCTCCCGCCCGGTGTGCCGGTGCTCGCGACCACGGCCACGGCCAACGCGCGCGTGACGGCCGATGTCGCGGAGCAGCTCGGCACGGGCGGCAGCTCGGACGCCCTCGTGCTGCGGGGCCCACTGGACCGCGACAGCCTGAGTCTGAGCGTGCTGCGGCTGCCGGACGCCGCGCATCGGATGGCCTGGCTCGCCGAGCACCTCGACGAACTGCCGGGCTCAGGGATCATCTACACACTCACCGTGGCCGCCGCCGAGGAGGTCACCGCCTTCCTCCGGCAGCGCGGGCACACGGTCTCCTCGTACACGGGCAAGACGGAGAACGCCGATCGCCAGCAGGCCGAGGAGGACCTGCTCGCCAACAAGGTGAAGGCGCTGGTCGCCACCTCTGCGCTTGGCATGGGCTTCGACAAGCCCGACCTGGGCTTCGTGGTGCACCTCGGCTCGCCCTCCTCCCCCATCGCCTACTACCAGCAGGTCGGCCGCGCGGGACGCGGTGTGGAGCACGCCGAGGTGCTCCTGCTCCCGGGGAAGGAGGACGAGGCGATCTGGAAGTACTTCGCGTCGCTCGCCTTCCCCTCGGAAGACCTGGTGCGCCGCACGCTCGATCTCCTCGCGCACGCGGAGAAGCCCTTGTCGCTGCCCGCCCTGGAACCCTTGGTGGAACTGCGCAGGTCCCGGCTGGAGACCATGCTCAAGGTCCTCGACGTGGACGGCGCGGTCAAGCGGGTCAAGGGCGGTTGGATCTCCACCGGACAGCCTTGGACGTACGACGCCGAGCGGTACGCGTGGGTGGCGCGTCAGCGGGAGACCGAGCAGCAAGCCATGCGCGCGTACGCGTCGACGGCGGACTGCCGCATGGAGTTCCTGCAGCGCCAGCTCGACGACGAGGCCGCCAAGCCGTGCGGTCGCTGCGACAACTGCACGGGCCCGCGCTTCGTGGCGGAAACGTCAGAGGAGGCACTCGACGCCGCGCGCGTGGACCTGGGCCGGGCGGGAGTCGAGGTGGAGCCCCGCCGTATGTGGCCCACGGGGCTGCCGGCGATCGGGGTGGACCTCAAGGGCCGTATCCCGGCCGGCGAACAGGCCACGTCGGGGCGGGCTTTGGGGCGTCTGTCGGACATCGGCTGGGGCAACCGGCTGCGGCCCCTGCTCGCACCCCAGGCCCCCGACGGGCCCGTTCCGGACGACGTGGCGAAGGCCGTGGTGGGCGTGCTGGCCGACTGGGCCAAGGGCCCGGGTGGCTGGGCGGCCGGCGCGTCGGAGGCCCAGCCGCGCCCGGTCGGTGTCGTGACTCTGCCGTCCCGCACCCGCCCCGCGTTGATCCACTCTCTGGGGGCGCGCATCGCTGAAGTGGGTCGGCTCCCGCTGCTGGGTGCCATCGAGTACACCGGCGACGCGTACCCGAGCTCCCGGAGCAACAGCGCCCAGCGGCTGAAGGCACTCGACGGCGCTCTGACCGTGCCGCCCGCTCTCGCCTCCGCCCTGGCCGAGGCCCAGGGCCCGGTCCTCCTCGTGGACGACTACACGGAGACCGGGTGGACCCTCGCGGTCGCGGCCCGCATGCTCCGACGCTCCGGTGCGCAGGGGGTGTTGCCGCTCGTGCTGGCCTTGCAGGGCTGACGACCGAGCCTCCGGTGCAAGGTGTCCACCCCGGAGTACTGGGCACCCGTGACCTGACCACCCGCGCACGCCTCTGGACGCCGCGCACCCTCGTGGCGTACGAACGTGTCGTGCTCGAACGCCCCATGGGTGGCCCGGCGGCGCACTGGGTAGGGATATTAGCCGCGCATCATCTGATAACGGTCGGCGGCCTCAATTGCTCGTTGCCGCATCCAAGTTCGACAGGAAGAATTGAAGTCCGCTCCCGCACGGCGCGCCCGCCGATCCGGTAGGGCTTCGCTGCGGTGCGCGCTCCCAGGAATCCGACCTCGCCCGCAGTGTGGGCGCGTAGCCGAAGGGAGGACCGTGACCTTCGGATTCGCTCCGGCCTCGGCAGCGGCGTCGTCGTCCGCCGCTTCCGCCAACCGCTTGCTCGAACCCGCGGAATGGGCCGCCGCCGGGATCCCACTGTTGCGCGACCCCCGTGAGGTCGTCAGCGGACTGCATGCCCGGCACCACCCGCAGCCGGCGACGGCTGTCGTCGCCGTGCTCGACCAGGACGAGCGGCTGCGGGCGAGCGCCTCGTTCGTACGCCGCCCGGCCCCGGCCGACGGCTGGATGTTCCGCAACGTGCTGCTCGCACAGCTGCGCCGGGTCATCCCGCACGATCTGCGGCGCCGCACTCCGGTGCGGACCGCGGTGCTGCTCTACTGCCGTGAGGGCGACGCGCGTTGGACGGAGGAGGACGGCGCGTGGATGTGGGGTCTGCGCGACGCGTGCACCCTGCACGGGCTGCGCTGCGGGGCGTACATCACGCTGACGCGTGACGGCTGGCAGGTCCTCGGCGAAGGCCGGGGCGGACGCCGCCCTCACTCGGCCTCGGCACCGGAGCCGTTCGCCACGTCCGAGGCGGCGCCACCGCTGCCGCGCACCGGTGGCGCCGCCTCGGAGGTCCTGCGCCGCGCGGCGGCGGCCCGCTGAAGCCCACTGGCCAGACCATCCCGCACGGGTGTTGTGCCGTGCCCTCAAGGCACGGCAATACGAGCCCGCGTGACGACCCGCGCAGGGCCGCAGGACGCCTTCGCCAACCGGACAAGGCCCCTACGCAGCAACGGCGTTCAGTTCTCCGGGCATGCAGAAACGCCCACCGTGCGGAGCCGCCGTAGCGGCGCCTGAGGCCCTCCTCAGCGTCCGGCCGGACGCTGAGGAACGGCTCAGACGCCCGCGCCCAGCACCGAGTTGATCTGCTGCGGGTCACCGCAGACGATCAGCAGGGTGTTGGCCCGGGAGTGGGCCAGGGCCAGGGCGCTCGCGGCTACGGCCTCGGAACCGCCGTTGACGGCGACCACGACCACCGGACGCGACGCGGCGCGGGCCGCGATGGTGGCGTCCGTGTAGAAGACGTCGTCACTGGCGTCGTGCTGGGCCCAGTAGGAGGTCTCGCCGAAGGACAGCTCGTGGGTGGCCCACGGGTGCTGTTCGCCGGTCGTGATCACCAGGACGTCGCTGGGGGCGCGACCGGAGTCCAGCAGCAGGTCCACGGCCTCCTCGGCCGCGTCGAGCGCGCCCTGTGCGGAAGCCGGGATCAGCTGGATCTGCGGGGCGGCCGGAGCGGCGGCACCGGCGGCGGGCCCGGACGGGCCGGGCTTGGCGGCTGCGTCACGCGGCGCACGTTGCACGGGCGGCGCGGGCCGGAGAGGGCCTGGACGACCGGGACGCGACGGGGCCGCGGGACGGGGGCCGGGTACGGGACGGGGGGTCGGCGCGGTGCGGCCGCTGGCCGGAGTGGCGCGGGGACCCTGGGCACTCTCGTGAATCTGAGGCTCCTCGGGAATGAGAGGCATGAGTTGATATTTATCAAACGCTGGTACGGCCCGCGTCGGCGGGTGGCGCATGAGTGCGAACGAAACCGTCAGAAATCGAAGCCGAGCTGACCCTCGATTTCCGGAACACTTCCGTCCGCCCAGCTGCGGACCTTCTTGAGGTGCCGCCACTGGGGCAGCGCATCAAGATACGCCCATGACAACCGGTGGTAGGGGGTGGGGCCCCGCTCCGCCAGTGCGGCCTTGTGCACGGGGGATGGATACCCGGCGTTGTCCGCAAAACCGAAGTCTGCATGGTCGATACCCAGTTCGGCCATCATTTTGTCGCGCTGAACCTTGGCGATCACCGAGGCCGCGGCCACCGCCACGCAGGACTGGTCGCCCTTGATCACCGTACGGACCCGCCAAGGCGCACCGAGATAGTCATGCTTGCCATCCAGGATGACCGCGTCCGGGCGGACCGGCAGGCCATCCAGCGCACGCCCCGCAGCGAGGCGCAGCGCGGCCGTCATCCCCAGTTCGTCTATCTCCTCCGGGGAGGCATGACCCAGGGCGTACGACGTCACCCACGTCCGCAGCGTCTCGGCGAGTTGGGTGCGTCGCTTGATGGTGAGCAGCTTCGAGTCCGTGAGACCCTCGGGCGGCCGGCGCAGTCCGGTGATCGCAGCGCAGACGGTGACCGGGCCGGCCCACGCGCCGCGCCCCACCTCGTCGACACCTGCAACGATCTTCGCTCCGGTCGTGGCTCGAAGGGAGCGCTCGACGGTGTGAGTAGGTGGTTCGTACGGCATGGCGCCCCTAGGTTACGCCGCCCGGAAGCGCCCGCGACACCCCGGCCCACCCTGGCGGCGTCACACCCCTCGCGAGCCCCTGTCAGGAGCCGCCCGGCCGCAGCAGCGGAACCATCAACTCGTCGATCATCTCCTCGATTTCATGATCCTGCCATTCGCAGCCGCACATCTTGGAGCGATACATCATCATCGCCGGGATGGCATCGAAGACATAGCCGTTCGCGGCATCGGGACGCACCTCTCCACGCCGCATCCCGCGCTCGATGACCTCTCGCAGCATCTTGATGGTGGGCTCCACGACCCCGTCGAAGATCACGGCATGAAACCGCTCGGCCTGCGTCGTGTCGCATTCGTGAATCACCGAGCGAAGCGCGACGCCAGGACGGGAGAACATCGCGTCCCGGGCTCGCAGACACAGCACCAAGAGATCCTCGCGCACCCCACCCTCGTCGGGCGCCTCGTCGAAATGCGGCAGACCGGCACGCAGAGCGTCGGCGACAAGATCCTCCTTCGACGGCCAGCGTCGGTAGACCGCGGCCTTGCCGGTCTGGGCTCCGGCGGCGACGCCCTCCATCGTCAGGCCGTTCCAGCCGACGGTGCTGAGTTGATCCAAGGCGGCGTCGAGGATCGCGCGCTCGAGCACGGCGCCGCGGCGGCGGGCGGCTGTCTGAGCGGGGGCATCCACCCAGCTCGGGGTAACCATCTGACTCTCTCCAACGACCAGAGAAGCGGGGATTTCGGGGATATGGGGGCGTGCCGGACGGCGGCAGAGGGGGACATGCCGAACAACAACGCCGCGAGTGAACGCTTGCGTTCACTGTCGGGGACTCACTACCGTTGACGCGGCAGTGAACGCGAGCGTTCACTAACGCACTCGTGGGGGACCCATAGTGACAACCTCTCCATTGCTCCAGGACCAGAAGCCAGGTGCGGCCCGCCGGGAAGGACACCCCGGCATCGCACTCACCGTCATCGCGGCCTGCCAACTCATGGTGGTACTCGACGCGACGATTGTGAACATCGCGCTCCCGCACATTCAAGACGCGCTCAAGTTCAGCACCACCGACCTCACCTGGGTCGTCAGCTCTTACACACTCACCTTCGGCGGTCTGCTGCTCCTCGGCGGCCGCGCCGGTGACATCCTCGGCCGCCGCCGGGTCTTCATGACCGGCATCCTGCTGTTCACCCTCGCCTCGCTGCTCGGCGGGCTCGCCCAGGAGCCCTGGCAGTTGCTCGCCGCACGGGTCCTGCAGGGCGTGGGGGGCGCCATCGCGTCGCCCACCTCGCTGGCACTCATCACCACCACGTTCCCCGAGGGCCCGGAGCGCAACCGGGCCTTCGGAGTCTTCGCCGCCGTGTCCGCCGGCGGTGGCGCCATCGGCCTCCTCGCCGGCGGCATGCTCACCGAGTGGCTCGACTGGCGCTGGGTGCTCTTCGTGAACGTGCCGATCGGAGTGCTGATCGCCGTACTCACACCGCTCTACATCAGCGAGTCCGACCGGCACACCGGCCGGTTCGACATCGCGGGTGCGGTGACCTCGACCACGGGCATGGCGTCCCTCGTCTACGGCTTCATCCGGGCGGCTGACGAGGGGTGGCGGGACAGCCTCACCATCGGGTCCTTCGGCGCCGCGGTGGTCCTGCTCCTGGCCTTCGGGATCATCGAGTCCCGGGCCAAGGAACCGATCACCCCGCTGCGGATGTTCGCCGACCGCAACCGCTCGGGCACCTACGTCATCATGCTGAGCCTGGCCGCGGCGATGTTCGGCATGTTCTTCTACATCGTGCTGTTCGTGCAGAACGTGCTCGGCTACAGCCCGATCGAAGCGGGGCTCGCCTTCCTGCCCGTGACGGTCGTGATCGCGCTCGGCGCGGGTCTCTCGCAGCGGTTCCTGCCCGTGCTGGGCCCCAAGCCGTTCATGATCGCCGGCTCGACGCTCGCGATGATCGGACTGGCCTGGCAGGCGCTCATCAGCTCCGACAGTTCCTACGCGAGCGGGGTCCTCGGTCCGATGCTGGTGTTCGGCTTCGGCATGGGGCTGAACTTCGTGACGCTCACGCTCACCGCCGTCTCCGGTGTCGCCCCGCACGAGGCGGGCGCCGCGTCCGGGCTGCTCAACACGACGCAGCAGGTGGGCGGATCGCTGGGCCTGGCCATCCTGACGACGGTCTTCGGCACGGCGACCCGGGACGAGGCGGAGAAGCAGCTTCCGCAGTTCATGGCCGAGGGCTCCGCGGAGCAGAAGGCGGAGTTCGCCCGTACACAGCAACTGCCCGCCCCGTGGGGGCACGAGGTGTTGGCGCAGGGCATCTCGACGGCCTTCATCCCGGCGGCGGCGATGGCCGCCCTCGCCCTGGTCACGGCCTGGCTGGTGATCCGGGTCCGCAAGAGCGACCTGGAGGCACTCGCCGGGTCGGCCGGACCGGGACTCGGCTGACACGACAGCACCACGAGCCGGCCTCGGCGGCTCGCCGACAGGCGTGCGACATGCCTGGCGGCGGCTGTCGGGCCGGTTGGGGACCCGGTTACTCCCTGGACGGCACACAAGAGCGCCCCACCAGTGGATCAGAACCGCGAGCAGGACTGCCATGTTCACCCCCCATCGCTCCACTCCGGTGCCTGCGCGCCCTGCTGGCTCGCACAGCGGATGTCACGACAACGAGCGGCCGATTACGGAGAGTTCCCGGGGTGTACGGAGAGTTTCCGAAGAGACGCAAGAGGCATTACCGCTAGACCGACGCGGGCACCCACTCCGGAAGCGGTTCCGTCCGCTCCACCCACTCGGCGGGCGGTGCCCCTGCCTTGCCCGCGGCGATCACGCCGCCGACGATGGCGCAGGTGGTGTCGACATCCCCGCCGACCTGCGCGGTCGTCCAGAACGCCTGCTCGTAGTCACCGAGGCTCCTCGCCGCCGACCAGAGGGCGAAAGGCACGGTGTCGTGGGCGGTCGTGCGTCGGCCGCACCCCAGTACCGCCGCCACCGTGGCCGGGTCGCCGTAGTCGAGCATGTCCCGGGCCCGGCGCAGCCCCGCGCCCACGGCACTCTTCGGCACCAGGTCGATGACCCCGTCGAGGAGGGCCTCGGCGCCGGGCGGCCCGTCGGGGTCGGCCGCGAAGGCGGCGGCCGCGGCGACGGCCATCGCGCCGACGACCGCCTCACGGTGCTGGTGGGTGGTGTAGGCCGAGATCTCCGCCTGGTGGGTCGCCTGCTCCGGGTCACCCGCGTACCAGGCGCCCAGCGGGGCGATCCGCATCGCGGCGCCGTTGCCCCAGGACCCCTGGCCGTTGAAGAGCGCGGCGGCGAGTTCGCGCCAGTCCCCGCCCTCCCGGACGAGTCGCAGCAGGCGGTTGACCGCGGGGCCGTAGCCGCGGTCGAAGTCGTGGTGCTCGGCGAAGGAACGGGCCAGGGCGTCCTGGTCGACGCGGTGGTGGGCGGCCAGGACGGCGACGACGGAACCGGCCATCTCCGTGTCGTCGGTCCACTGCCAGGGCCCGGACGGCACCTCGCGGCGCTTCAGCAGGGGGTAGTTCACCGGCACGAAGTACTGGGAACCCAGGGCGTCACCGACGGACAGTCCGCGCAGGCTGGCCAGGGCGCGGTCCAGGCGCCCTTCGGGGGAGGAGTCAGCGGTCATCGCCCTGCCACTCTATCCGGTGATCCCGTAGGGTTCGGGATCTCGCCAGCGGTCGAACGGCCGGTCAAGCGTGTACTTGCCGTCCTCCCCCAGAACGAGCATCCGCACCTCGCCGTTCCCCGGGTTCGCCAGCGACTCGAACTCCGCGACCGTCCAGTGGAACCACCGCATGCAGAACAGCCGCATGGCCAGACCGTGGGTCACGATGAGGACGTTCGGCGGGTGGTCGGGGTCCTCGAAGCTGCGGAACAGGCTCTCCAGGAAGCCGCCGACCCGGTCGTAGACATCGGCGCCGGACTCGCCCTGGGCGAAACGGTAGAAGAAGTGGCCGTACGCGTCCCGGTAGGCCTTCTGGAGACGGACCTCGTCCCGGTCCTGCCAGTTGCCCCAGTCCTGCTCGCGCAGCCGGGGCTCCTCGCGTACGCGTATGAGGTCGGGGTCGAGATGGAAGGAGCGCAGCGTCTCGTGCGTACGGCGGTAAGGGGAGACGTACACACTGACGCGCTCACCGCCGAACCGTTCACGCAGCCGCTCGCCCGTCGCCTCCGCCTGTCGCCGGCCCTTCTCGGTCAGCGACAGGGCGTGGTCGGGTACACGCTCGTACACGGAGTCATCAACATTGCCCGTTGACTCGCCGTGCCGGACAAGGACGATGCGCCGTGGTCGTGCCATGCCAAGACCCTAGATCGGGTGAGCGCTTGCGCAGCACTCATACCCCACCCATACAGCGTAGGTCACACAGATCCTGCACCACGGGTCCCACAGGTCGCGCCCATCGCCACCCGGAACCAATCCATCCAGACTGTTCTGAATCGGACCGTTCCCGAGTCAGACGGTCCAGCTCGACTCCATACCCACGATGTCCCCGGTGAGCGCCGCCACGTCCGCCTCTGTCTGGGCCCTCAGGGCGAGCCGCTCCACACGCTCGGTGCGGTACTTGCCGTGCTCGGCGTCCGAGCGCCACATCGACAGCACCAGGAACTCGTGCCCGGGCGCCTCGCCGAACAGCCCGCGCACCATGCCGGGAGAGCCGGCCATCGCCGGGTTCCAGACCTTCTCCTGCATGAGCACGAAATGCTCGGCCCGCTCCTCGTGGACACGGCAGAGCGCCACCCGCAGCAGGTCGGCGTCCGTGAAGCGCGGTTCGAAGCCGGTCTTCACGTCGAAGCGGTAGTCGAAGAGCCTGACCTGAGCGTCCTTGAAGGTGCCCGACTGGGCCGTCGCCAGCCGGTCGTGGGACCGCGCCATGAAGGAGTCGTAGAAGGCACGGCTCTCCCAGAACGCGAATATGTGTGCCACATCCGGCCGCCCCCGGCTCCATCCACCCCCCTGCCCGCGAAACCCCGGCTCCCCCAGAAGCCCCGCCCACTTCCGCTGCCCCCGCTCGAAACCGCGGCGGTCCACCACGGTGCAGCGAATCCACTTGACCAGCACCGCGCCATGGTAAGGCCACGGAGCGTGGCGTCGGTCACTCTCGGCCGGACCGCTCCTCCACGCGCGCACCCGCACGCGTGGCAGGATGGACAAACAGTCGTAAGCGCCCGGCAGTTGGGGCGAGCAGGCGGGTCGGTACGGGGAAGGGGACTCTGGTGGACGGGCTCAACAAGGGACTGAGCAAGATCGAGATCGCGATGAGGTGGGATCCCAGTCCGGCGGGGCAGCCGTCCACCGATCTGGACCTCGTCGCGGCGACGTACCTGGCGGACGACCCGTACGGCGATCCCGCCTATGTGGTGCACTTCGACAGCCGCTCCCCCGACGGCACCATCTACCTCAACCGGGACAGCAAGGACGGCCAGGGCTTCGGCTACGACGAGGTCATGATGCTGGAACTCAACCGCCTCGACGACCGTTACGCGCGCGTGGTGGTCGGTGTCGTCATCCAGCAGCGCCCGGCGGAGCGCACCTTCGTCAGCGTGGTCAACCCCGGCCTGCGGATCCGCGAGGGGTACACGGTCCTCACGGAGGACGACTTCGGCGGTGTCCTGGGGGCGACGGCCGCGACGGTCGCGGAGTTCGCCCGGGAGGGCTCCGGCCCGTGGACCTTCCACTCCGGCATCCGTGGTTTCGAGGGCGACCCCGTGACCTTCACCAGGACGATGGGCGCGGCACGCCAGGCGTGAGCGCCATGCGCGACATCCGCAGCCTGTGACGACAAGAGGGGCACCGCCCGAAGGCGGTGCCCCTCTGTCATCGGCTCATGCCCTCGGCGTCAGCTGCAGCCGCTGGTCGAGCCGCAGCCCTCGCAGATGTAGCACGAACCGGCGCGCTGCATCTTCGTGCCGCAGGAGAAGCACAGCGGGGCGTCGGCCTGGATGCCCAGCTGCATCTCCACCAGTTCGGCGCTGGTGTGGGCCTGCTGCGGGGCCGGCTGGGCCGCCGATTCGTTCGCCGGCGGGGTGACGGCCTTCAGCTCCTGGGCGCGCGGCGCCGACTGGGCCAGGCCCTCGACGTCGACCTCGTCCTCGTTCGGCTCGTACGAACCCGTTTCGAGGTGACGCTGGCGCTCATCGGCGGAGTGGATGCCGAGCGCGGAGCGCGTCTCGAAGGGCAGGAAGTCCAGCGCCAGGCGGCGGAAGATGTAGTCGACGATCGACTGCGCCATCCGCACGTCCGGGTCGTCCGTCATGCCGGCCGGCTCGAAGCGCATGTTCGTGAACTTCGAGACGTACGTCTCCAGGGGGACGCCGTACTGGAGGCCGACGGAGACCGCGATGGAGAAGGCGTCCATCATGCCCGCGAGGGTCGAGCCCTGCTTGGACATCTTGAGGAAGACCTCGCCGAGACCGTCGTCCGGGTAGGAGTTGGCGGTCATGTAGCCCTCGGCACCGCCGACGGTGAAGGACGTGGTGATGCCGGGACGTCCCTTCGGGAGGCGCTTGCGGACGGGGCGGTACTCGACCACCTTCTCGACCTTGGCCTCGACGGCTGCGGGCTCCTCGGCCTTCTCCTCCTCCTTCTTCTTGGCGGAGAGCGGCTGACCGACCTTGCAGTTGTCGCGGTAGATCGCGAGCGCCTTGACGCCCAGCTTCCAGGCCTCGAAGTAGATCTCCTCGACCTCCTCGACGGTCGCCGACTCCGGCATGTTGACCGTCTTGGAGATGGCGCCGGAGATCCACGGCTGGATCGCGGCCATCATGCGGACGTGGCCCATCGCGGAGATGGACCGGTCGCCCATGGCGCAGTCGAACACCTCGTAGTGCTCGGGCTTGAGGCTCGGGGCGTCGATCACGTTGCCGTAGTCGGCGATGTGGGCGACGATCGCCTCGATCTGCTCTTCCAGGTAGCCGAGGCGGCGCAGGGCCTGCGGCACGGTGCCGTTGACGATCTGCATCGAGCCGCCGCCGACCAGCTTCTTGAACTTGACCAGCGCGAGGTCCGGCTCGACACCGGTGGTGTCGCAGGACATCGCGAGGCCGATGGTGCCGGTCGGGGCGAGCACCGACGCCTGGGAGTTACGGAAACCGTTCTTCTCACCGAGACGGACCACGTCCTGCCAGGCCTCGCTGGCGGCGGCCCACACCGGGGTGTCCAGGTCGTCCATGCGGACGGCCGTGTCGTTGGCGTCCGAGTGCTGCTTCATGACGCGCTTGTGGGCGTCGGCGTTGCGGGCGTAGCCGTCGTACGGTCCGACGACCGCGGCGAGTTCGGCGGAGCGCCGGTACGCCGTGCCGGTCATCAGCGAGGTGATGGAGCCGGCGAGGGAACGGCCGCCGTCGGAGTCGTAGGCGTGGCCGGTCGCCATCAGCAGGGCGCCGAGGTTGGCGTAGCCGATGCCGAGCTGGCGGAACGCGCGCGTGTTGTCGCCGATCTTCTGGGTCGGGAAGTCGGCGAAGCAGATCGAGATGTCCATCGCGGTGATGACCAGCTCGACGACCTTCTGGAAGCGCTCGGCCTCGAAGGACTGGTTGCCCTTGCCGTCGTCCTCGAGGAACTTCATCAGGTTCAGCGAGGCCAGGTTGCAGGACGTGTTGTCCAGGTGCATGTACTCGCTGCACGGGTTCGACGCGGTGATCCGGCCGGACTCGGGGCAGGTGTGCCAGTTGTTGATGGTGCCGTCGTACTGGATGCCGGGGTCGGCGCAGGCCCACGCGGCCTCGGCGATCTTGCGGAAGAGCGCCTTGGCGTCGACCTCCTCGATGACCTCGCCGGTCATCCGGCCGCGCAGCCCGAACTGGCCGCCCTGCTCGACCGCGGTCATGAACTCGTCGTTCACGCGGACCGAGTTGTTGGCGTTCTGGTACTGGACGGACGCGATGTCGTCGCCGCCCAGGTCCATGTCGAAGCCCGCGTCCCGCAGGATGCGGATCTTCTCCTCTTCCTTGACCTTGGTCTCGATGAAGTCCTCGATGTCCGGGTGGTCCACGTCGAGGACGACCATCTTGGCCGCACGGCGGGTGGCGCCACCGGACTTGATCGTTCCTGCGGAGGCGTCGGCGCCGCGCATGAAGGAGACCGGGCCGGAGGCGTTGCCACCGGAGGACAGGAGCTCCTTGGAGGAGCGGATCCGGGAGAGGTTCAGGCCGGCGCCGGAGCCGCCCTTGAAGATCATGCCCTCTTCCTTGTACCAGTCGAGGATCGACTCCATGGAGTCGTCGACGGCCAGGATGAAGCAGGCGGAGACCTGCTGGGGCTGCTTGGTGCCGACGTTGAACCAGACAGGGCTGTTGAAGCTGAAGATCTGGTGCAGGAGGGCGTACGCCAGCTCGTGCTCGAAGATCTCGGCGTCAGCGGGAGAGGCGAAGTACTTGTGGTCCTCTCCGGCCTTCCGGTACGTCTTCACGATGCGGTCGATCAGCTGCTTGAGGCTGGTCTCGCGCTGCGGGGTGCCGACGGCACCGCGGAAGTACTTGCTGGTGACGATGTTGACCGCGTTCACCGACCAGAACTCGGGGAACTCGACGCCGCGCTGCTCGAAGTTGACCGAGCCGTCGCGCCAGTTGGTCATGACGACGTCACGGCTCTCCCACGCCACCTCGTCATAGGGGTGGACCCCAGGGGTGGTGTGGATGCGCTCGATACGCAGGCCCTTGTTCGCCTTGGTGCCCTTGGCGCGGGAACTCCGTGCCGGACCGCTCGCCGTCTCTGTCATGCCGCCTCCCTGTACGGGCGAAAACGCCCTGAAGTGCCCCGTTGTTCCCGTGGCACGGTGTTCTGTCTGGTGTTGCGGGCATCCACTCGCGTCGCCCGCAACAGGTCTTCACATCGCCGCCGCCCGGCCGGGCCCGGAGCTGCCGTCCGGATCCGGCCCGCCGGTCAGTCGGCGGTGGCCGCGGGCTCGGGGACCTTCGTCGTCCCTCCGGGCCCGCGATCGTCTTCCTGGCTCCCCGCACCCGTGTCCTCGCGGTCGCCGTCGTCCGCGTCGGGGCGTCCCGTCTCTTCCCTCAGTTCCGCGATGGCCGCCTCGAAGTCCTCGAGCGAGTCGAACGCCCGATAGACGGAGGCGAATCGCAGATAGGCGACGAGATCGAGCTCCTGCAACGGGCCGAGAATGGCCAGCCCCACGTCGTGGGTGGTCAGCTCGGCGCTTCCGGTGGCCCGCACCGCCTCCTCGACCCGCTGGCCGAGTTGGGCGAGCGCGTCCTCGGTGACGGGCCGCCCCTGGCACGCCTTGCGCACACCATTGATCACCTTGGTGCGGCTGAAGGGTTCGGTGACTCCGGACCGCTTGACCACCATGAGCGAGCACGTCTCCACGGTCGTGAAACGACGGGAGCAGTCAGGGCACTGGCGGCGCCTGCGGATCGACGTGCCGTCGTCGGTCGTACGACTGTCGACGACACGGCTGTCGGGGTGCCTGCAGAAGGGGCAGTGCATGAACTCCCAACCCTCCTCACAGCAGACTCAATGGCCTCGCCGGGCATCTCGCGCCCCACGAAGCAGTCCCAAGCATAGGCGATGACCATGGGCACTGAGACCCGGGGGACCACAACTTGTGGGCTGCTGCTGCAATCCAACCACTAGATGTGGGGATTGGCTCATACATCCACGCCGTCCACGCGTGTCGCACGCGTAGCCGCAGGTGAGGCGCGACCGGCCGAGCCACACCGGCCTCGGCCGCACACCGCGGCCCCGTTGTTCGCGCGCGAACGGACGCACCACTCGCCCACGACCGCTTCCGTCCACGCACGGCCGTATCGCCGCGGCGCATGCGGAGATACCGTGGGCGCCGCGAGGAGGGGGCGTGGGACTCCCGCACAGATGGCCGCCGGTCCCAGGGCAGGGGAATGCCGGATGGCAGACTGGGGCAACAGTCCACGAGGCGATCACCCCGGCGGTGAAGAGTACAGCAATGGACCTTTTTGCCCGCCAGGAAACGCGGCAGCCAATACACCCGGACACATGATCGCGTCAGTCGATTCGCGATTTTTCACTCGAACGTGTGTTTGGCGCAACCTTTCGAAACCAACTACCGTTGTCCAGCAGGGAGACCATCGAGAGGGGCCGACGTGACCACCACCGCAGACAGTGCCACCATCACTGCCCAGGACCGCTCCCAGGGCCGACTCGAGCCGGTGCACGCGATGAACGAAGTTACGAACCCGGAGGGGCACAAGCGCTCCTTGCCGGGACGACCTCCCGGCATCCGGGCTGACAGCTCCGGACTCACCGACCGCCAGCGCCGCGTGATCGAGGTCATCAGGGACTCAGTGCAGCGGCGCGGCTACCCGCCGTCGATGCGGGAGATCGGTCAGGCCGTCGGCCTTTCCAGCACCTCCTCCGTCGCACACCAGCTGATGGCACTGGAGCGCAAGGGCTTCCTGCGCCGCGACCCGCACCGTCCGCGCGCCTACGAGGTGCGCGGCTCGGACCAGGCCGCGTCCGTGCAGCCCACGGACACCGCGGGCAAGCCGGCCGCGTCCTACGTCCCGCTGGTCGGCCGTATCGCCGCCGGTGGCCCGATTCTCGCCGAGGAGTCCGTCGAGGACGTCTTCCCTCTCCCCCGCCAGCTCGTCGGCGACGGTGAGCTGTTCGTGCTGAAGGTCGTCGGCGATTCGATGATCGAGGCCGCGATCTGCGACGGCGACTGGGTCACGGTCCGCCGCCAGCCGGTCGCGGAGAACGGCGACATCGTGGCCGCGATGCTCGACGGAGAGGCCACCGTCAAGCGCTTCAAGCGCGAGGACGGCCATGTCTGGCTCCTGCCGCACAACGCGGCCTACGAGCCGATCCCCGGCGACGACGCGACCATCCTCGGCAAGGTGGTGGCCGTACTGCGCCGCGTCTGACGCCACGCACCGCGTCGGGTGGGCCCAGCGGGCCCACCTTCAGACCGGGCCCCGGGACCCCTGCGCCGGTTCCGGGGCCCTGTGCTGTCCGGGGCCGGTACCCGCGGGTCAGCCTCAGGCTCGACCCTCAGTGGTGGGGTCGGGTGCTGGAGGGGGCCGGTCCGCAGGCACGGACAGCCCCCGCGACTCATCCGGCTTCCGTCTGCTGCGCCGCCGCGTCGATCGCCGCCAGCGACTTCCGCACCTGATTACGGTCGGCCGTGAACCAGAAGTCGGGCATGGACGCCTTCAGATAGCCGCCGTACCGGGCCGTCGCGAGCCGCTGGTCCAGCACGGCGACCACACCGCGGTCGCCTGACGCCCGTACGAGACGGCCGGCGCCCTGGGCCATGAGGAGCGCGGCGTGGGTGGCGGCGACCGCCATGAAACCGTTGCCACCCGCTTCCTCCACGGCCTTCTGACGGGCGCTCATCAAGGGGTCGTCGGGACGCGGGAACGGGATCTTGTCCATCACGACCAGCTGACAGCTGGGCCCGGGTACGTCCACGCCCTGCCACAGCGACAGCGTGCCGAACAGGCAGGTCTTCGGGTCGGCCGCGAAGTTCTTGATGAGCTCGCCGAGCGTCTCCTCACCCTGGAGGAGGATCGGGAACTCCGGGATCCGGGAGCGCAGTTCCTCAGCGGCCAGTTGGGCTCCCCGCATGGAGGAGAACAGGCCGAGGGTGCGGCCGCCCGCCGCCTGGATCAGCTCCGTGAGCTCGTCGAGCATGTCGGCGCGATCGCCGTCCCGCGCGGGGCGCGCCAGGTGTTTGGCGACGTACAGGATGCCCTGCTTGCGGTAGTCGAAGGGCGAGCCGACGTCGATGCCCTTCCACTTGGGGAGGTCGTCGCCCTCGGTGCCCTCGGGGGCTAGGCCGAGGGAGGCACCGACGCCGTTGAAGTCGCCGCCCAGCTTCAGCGTCGCGGACGTCAGGATCACGGAGCGGTCCGCGAAGAGCTTCTCCCGCAGGAGACCCGAGACGGACATGGGGGCGACGCGCAGGGAGGCTCCGAAACGGTCGTGGCGCTCGTACCAGACCACGTCCCATTCGGAGCCGTTCGTGATCCGCTCCGCCACGTCGTGCACGTTCTCCACGGAAGCCAGGGCCTGCTTGCGGATCGCGTCCTCGTCCTGGACGGACTTGTCGCGGGTCGCGCCGATCGCGGAGATGACGGTGCGGCACGCGTCGCGCAGGGCCATGAGCGCGTAGCCGAGGTCCTCGGGGATTTCCTCGAGCCGGCCCGGCAGCGCCAGCTCCATCAGCCGCTCGAACCCCTCGGAGGCCGTCTGGAGCTGGTCCGCCGCCTTCTCGTTGACGAGCTTCGCGGCGCGGCGCACCGCGCGGCTGACCTGGCCGGGGGTGAGCTCCCCTGTCGCGACTCCGGTGACCCGGGAGACCAGCTCATGGGCCTCGTCGACGATCAGCACCTCGTGCTGCGGAAGGACCGGGGCGCCCTCGATGGCGTCGATGGCAAGCAGCGCGTGGTTGGTGACGACGACGTCGGAGAGTTTGGCCCGCTCGCGGGCCATCTCGGCGAAGCACTCCGCTCCGTAGGCGCACTTCGAGGCACCCAGGCACTCCCTCGACGACACCGACACCTGGGCCCAGGCCCGGTCCGAGATACCGGGCGTGAGGTTGTCACGGTCCCCGGTCTCGGTCTCGTCGGCCCAGTCCCGCACCCGCAGCAGGTCCTGACCCAGCTTGCTGGTGGGAGCGGCCGCCTCGAACTGGTCGAAGAGGCCCTCTTCCTCGTCCTGTGGGACGCCCTCGTGCAGCCGGTGCAGGCACAGGTAGTTCGACCGGCCCTTGAGCATCGCGAACTCCGGGCGGCGGCGCAGCAGGGGGTGCAGCGACTCGACCGTTCTCGGCAGGTCGCGCTCCGCCAGCTGGCGCTGCAGGGCCAGGGTGGCGGTCGCGACGACCACGCGCTCCCCGTGCGCGAGCGCGGGCACCAGGTAGCCCAGCGACTTGCCGGTGCCGGTGCCGGCCTGGACCAGCAGGTGGGAGCCGTCGTCGATCGCTTCCGCGACGGATTCGGCCATGGTCACCTGACCGGGGCGCTCCGTACCGCCGACGGCAGTGACGGCGGCATGCAGGAGTTCGGGGAGCGAGGGCTTCGTCATAGCGCGACCACCCTACGACCCGGCACTGACAATCGGGCGATCAAGGCGGGGGCGGGGGACGGGATCAAGACCTTGGGCTCCTCGACGGGGTGGGTGCTCGTGGGAACTACGGCGTCACGCACCGCGTTCAATGAGTGATGGCGCGGTGACACAGCGCTACAACAGATGCCGGAGAGACCGGTCTCGGACCATGAGGGCGGCCCGCTTCGCGGGCAGGTCGACCTCGGCGGAGAACCGGAAGCCTGCGGTCAGAAAAGCGGCGATGGAGGGGGTGTTGCGAATGTCGGGTTCCGCGATGACGCGTGCGCAGGAGGAACGCTGCGCGAGAGCGAGATCGGCTACGGCTCGCAGCAGCAGACCGCCCAGACCACGCCCCCGGTCGGCGACGGCACCGAAGAGGAGGTGGAGTCCCGTGTCATGAGGCCGGGCGGGGTAGTGGAGGGCCAACGGGTCGAGGTCCGCCCGGTAGATCTCCCAGTAGCTCATCGGCGTTCCGTCCAGCACTCCGATGCAGGGCACGCTGCGTCCGTCGCAGGCGAGCTGGGCCCGTAGGTGCTCCTCGGTCACGTCCTGCGGTCCGGCCAGCTCCCAGAACCCCGCGGCAGGGTCGTTCATCCAGCCACTGATGAGCGGAAGGTCACGGTCGACGCGCACGGGGTCGAGATGGAAGACGCCTGCGGATGTATGGGCTGGGCCCCAGTCGGCGACGTGGTCTAGGAGGTCGGCCTCAGCCGGGAGGAGCGAGGTGTCGCGGGTCATGGTGAGGGAGACGGAGAGCTGAGCCGTGCCCCGCGCGTCCCGCTCACCGGCATACGCACCGGGGGTCGCGCGGTGTGCGTCGCAGCCGGCGTCAGAGCCGAGGCCGGCCGTGACGGGAACAGCGGTACCGGGATCGGTGGTGGGGTCGGCGAAGGGCACCGAATGCTCCTCTCAGCAAGGGGGGTGGGGCACGTCCTCAGGAATGAAGGAGGTCGGTTGTGATCAGAGACGCTCGGGGTGGTCAGGAGTGCAGGGGGTTGGCGATGGTGACGTAGACGGACTGGGTGTCGACCGGGCCGACGAGTTCGTCGAGGCCGTGCAGCCGGGTCAGCAGGTTGGCTTTGCAGCGCAGCACCGGTGAGTCGAGCAGGCGGGCGGGCAGCGGTGTGCGCAGCCGACCCGGGCCGGCTGCGACGCTTCCGAGGAAACGGCGGAAGGCGGCGAGCAGCAGCCGCTCATCGGCCAGTCCCTGGGAGCCGAACGCGCCGATGAGGCCGAGGACGTTGTTGACGGCCAGGTAGTACGCGAAGCGCTCGTCGGCGACCTCGTCACGGACGAACGTGTCGCTCCGCTCTCCGATACCGGGCAGCCGGGCATCGAGCTCCGCGCGCCGGGACTCGCGGAAGTAGTAGCCCTGGTTGTCTCGGTAGCGGCCGCCCGCGGGCCAGCCCTCGGCGTCCAGCAGAAGCAGGGTGTTCTGCTGGTGCGCTTCCAGAGCGATACCGGCCTCGGAGTCGAGCCACAGGACGGGGCGCACTACGTGCTGGAGGTAGCGCAGGAACCACTCGGCGGCCACGGCTCCCTGCGGTCGGCCGGTCCGGCGGGCGAGACGCGTGACGACCTCGGCAAGCCTGGACCGAAGTACTGGGCGATGGTCCTCCGGGCGGTCCGGACTGGTCCCGGGCCGGGTCGGCGAACCCGGGCGTGGCGAGACGAGTCCGGCCACGCAGGAAACGTCGTCGGAGGAGGTGAACGGGTTGTGGCGGATCACCACGTCCAGCCCGGGCAACGGGGCACCGTCGGGATCGTCGACAGCCAGCCAGGCCGGGTCGCGCACGATGTCGAAGCCCGGGTGCGCGGCATGCCACTGCTGCGCGAGTCCGCTGCGGAGCAGGCGGTGGACCTCGACGCCCCGGTGGAGTTCCTTGCGGAGGTTCTCGCGGCGGGAGTTGGTGATGCGCAGGCCGAGCGACAGCTTGAGCATCGCGGGGGCATCGGAGCGGTAGACGGTTCGAACGGAGGAGGTGGGCTGCCAGGGGGTGCCATGAGTGCCGAGGTCGCGGAGCAGTCCTGCGTCCAGCAGGGCAGCCGTCTCAGGTCGGTGCCGGACCTCGCACGCTTGCCAGGGGTGCAGGGGCAGCAGGGCGTATCCGTCCGGCAGAGACAGTCCGGTCCCGGCCAGGCGTGTGGTGAGCCGGGCGGCGGGGACGGGGCGACCGCGTTCGGTCCACGCGGAGTCGGTGGCGAGGAGGGAGGGAGCGACAGCCAGCCAGTGCAGAGGGAAGGAGCCGCGCAGCTCGGGTGAGTAGAGCCGGGCTTCGGTATCGGAGAGGCCCTCGCGGCTCTTCGGGGACGGATGCCAGGGGTGTCCGAGGAGGAGTGCCTGCTCTGCGGCGAGGAAGAGACCAGGGCCGTCGGCCGGATGGTTCCGGCGATCGCTGAGGAAGGCGGCGACACGGCGGAGGGAGTCGGCGACACCGGCGACCAGCTCGATGCCGCCGGGGCCTTCGCCGGCAGCGGCAACAGCACGGGCACCGGCACCGGCACCAACGCTGGAGGCGGGTCCGCCGGTGAGGCCGGAGCCCAAGGCGGGGCCGATGCCGGGGTCGACGCAGAGGCCGATGCCAGGGTTGACGCCGGAGCCGGGCCCGGGCCCGGGGCCAATGCCAGGGCCGGGGCTCATGTCGGCGCTTCCCGCGAACGTCTCTCTGGTGAGCAGGGCTGCGACCGTGACGGCGTCGGCCGGCGGGGCGTGGTCGGGGGCGTGGGCCAGTTGTGGCAGGCCGAAGCGGTGCCAGCCGGTCGGGGACCAGTAGCGGACCGGGGCGAGAAGGGCCGTGCCGCTGGCGGGAAGGGGGATGCGGAGGATCCCGTCGGCGGGGGCGGGCTGGTCGGTCTCGCGCACCCAGCAGCGCAGCAGGTTCTCCACGGCGGCTGCCTGGGCGGCGATGTGCGGGTCCGGATGGTCCAGGAGGTCGGTGGCAGGTCCGGCGTTCCGCCCCTCGGCGGACGGTGCCTCGGGCCTCTGCGCAGGGACCGCCGACTCCACGGACGCGCCCGACAGCCGGGCATGGACGGAACCTTCTGCCCGCATCGTGGCATGTTCGTCGGAGTCGGGGATGGCGTTCAACACGGGCACCTCGTGGGGGGGCAGGGGCGTGGGGTCGGGGGTGCGAGCCGAGGGGTTCCACTCAGCTCACTGGTGAGAGCCAGAAGGCTCACGGCGTAGACGGCGCCGCTGCCGCGCCCCCAGGGCATCGAGCGGCTGCTCGGACGGCATCGGCCAAGCGGTCCAGGACCGCGGCGGCCTGTTCGTCGGTGATCGTTAGCGGTGGCAGCAGTCGTACGACGCTCGCGTGACGGCCGCCGAGTCCGACGATGAGGCCGCGTCGCAGGCACTCCCGCTGGACCGCGGCGGCCAGTTCGGGGGCGGCGGGGAGGGGACGACGTGCTCGGTCCGGCACCACCGACGCGCCCGAAACGGAAACGGCGGATGCCTCCACGGCGTCGTCCCGGCGGCGTCCGCCAGTCCCCCCGCCGATCCAGTCACCACCTACCACTCCACCGGGACCCCGGCCGAATCCCCCAAACCCTCCGACTCCCCCAACTTCCCCAGCTGCACCGGCCGCACCGGCTGCACCTGCGTCCTCGGCCGCCTCCCCCTCGGGATTCACAAACTCCACCCCGATCATCAGCCCCCTCCCCCGCACATCCCCCACGCAGGGAAAGTCCGCTGCCAGGCCGCGGAGTTGGTGCAGCATGCGCGCGCCGAGAGTCGCCGCGCGCTCGGCGAGGTGGTTCTCCCGGACGTGGGCGAGGGTCGCCGTGCCGGCGGCCATGGCGAGCTGGTTGCCGCGGAAGGTGCCGGTGGGGGCGCCGGATTCGCCGATGTCAAGATCGTCGCGGTGGACGACGACGGCCAGCGGCAGGCTGCCTCCGATGGCCTTGGAGAGGACCATCACGTCGGGGGTCACTCCGCTGTGTTCCACCGCCCAGAAGGCGCCGGTCCGCCCGACGCCCGTCTGGGTCTCGTCGACGATCAGGGGGACGGAGCGTTCAGCCGTGAGCTGCCGCATGCGCCGGAGCCAGACGTCCGTTGCGGGGATCACCCCGCCCTCGCCCTGGACGGGCTCGACGATCATCCCGGCGGGGAGTGGCACGCCCGACCCGGGGTCGTCGAGCACGGACTCGGTCCAGCGGGCGGCGAGGTCGGCCCCGGCCTCGCCGCCGACGCCGAACGGGCAGCGGTAGTCCTGCGGATAGGGCAGGCGGATGGCCCGTACGACGGTGGGCGCGTCGGGCGGCCCGGCGGGCTTTGCGTGGCAGGCGGCGGTGAACGTGATGAGGCCGGTACGCCCGGTCGCCGCGCGGACGAGTTCGCAGGCGGTTTCCACGGCGTCGCTGCCGGCCGGTCCGCAGAAGCGCACTCGGGCCCGGTCGGCGAGTCCTGGGGGCAGGGTGTGGAACAACTCGGTGATGAAGGCGTCCTTGACGGGGGTGGCCAGGTCGAGGACGTTCAGGGGCGCGCCGGAGTCGAGGACCCTGCGGATGGCCTCCAGGACGACGGGGTGGTTGTGTCCGAGCGCGAGATCGCCGGCGCCCGAGAGGCAGTCGAGGTAGCGGCGGCCGTCCGCGCCCTCGATGGTCAGCCCTCGCGCCCGCACCGGGACGATCGGCAGGGCCCGAGCATAGGTCCGGGCCGCGGACTCGCGCGCGGACTGGCGGCGGAGGATCCCCTCCTGCGCGACGCGCGTTCCCGGTGCCGTGGTGTCGTCGACCGCACCAACGGGGAGGGTTCTCACCGGCGTACGCCCCACAGCGGCCTCCTCTGACGCACATCCCCCACGGGTGGATTCCGCCACGACTTCCCCGACCTCCCACTGCGCACGGGCACGGAGGACCGCACACAGACAGCAGACCCCCCACCGCTACCAACCCCCGACCGCTCACCGGGTTACGGGTTGCTTCAAGATCCTTTCCGTGACGGAACTGTTGCGGTTCCGTCGGGCCGCCCCCACAGCCACCGCATAGTGTGTGGTGCCGTTCCCGGGTGCCGGGCGGCCGGCCCGAACTCCCCGTGAGTTCGGCGGACACCGCGCCCGAGGAGCCGGTTCGTCCAAGTTCGTTCACATCAGGGGGAGTCAGATCATGCGATCCATACGGCCGTCGTCCACCACCAGCCGAAGGGGGTGGACGCGCCGCAGGAACTCCCCCGTGCTGGCCGCCGCCCTCGTCTCTGCGCTCGTGCTGACCGCCACCGCCTGCGAGTCTGGCGACGCCGCGGCGGGCGGTGAGGCCTCCGCGTCCGCAGCCGCCTCCGCCTCCGCCTCCGACGACGGCAAGCTCAAGATCCCGGACGACATCAGGGACCGGCTCCGCGAGCACGGGATCGACGTCGACAAGTGGAAGAACGGCGCCTGGAAGAACTGGGACCGGGACGACTGGCTGCGCGAGGCCAACGAGTACATCAACCCGATCATCGAAGGCCTCTGGGACCCCGACCGTATGCGGGAGGCCGAGGAGCCCGACCAGGGCGTGGACGACAGCGACCTCTCCGGTGACCAGGGCGTCACCGACCCCACGCCCGAGCCCGTCGAGGCGCAGGCCGTGCCGCCGTCCTACCACGCCAACGTCCCCACGGCCGGGAAGGTGTTCTTCGACTCCCCCAAGGGATCGGCCGTCTGCTCGGCGACGGTGGTGAAGGACCCCGCCCACCCGGGCAAGTCCAACCTGGTGTGGACGGCGGGCCACTGCGTGCACGCGGGCAAGAAGGGCGGCTGGTACCGCAACATCGCGTTCGTGCCGTCGTACAACGACGACGGCAAGCCGGTCGCGGAGCTGGAGAACGCCACCCGGGAGGACGTCGCTCCCTACGGTGTCTGGTGGGGCGACTGGGCGCAGACCTCGGGCCAATGGATCGAGCAGGGCGGTTCGACGGGCGGGGACGGCGCTCCGTACGACTTCGCGGTGATCCATGTGACGCCGGAGAAGGGCAGCGGCGGCAAGTCGCTGGAGGAGATGGTCGGTTCGGCGCTGCCGGTCGACTTCAAGGCTCCCGCCGTACCGAAGACGAAGAGCGTCACGGCGATCGGCTACCCGGCCGCGCCGCCGTTCGACGGGCAGAAGCTGTTCCGGTGCCAGGACCGGCCGGGCCGGCTGTCGATCGCGGCGTCGGATCCGACGATGTACCGCATCGGCTGCACCATGACCGGCGGTTCGTCGGGCGGCGGCTGGGTCGCGCCGGGGCCGGACGGCAAGCCGGCGCTGGTGTCGAACACCTCCATCGGCCCGGTGACGTCGGGCTGGCTGGCCGGACCGCGCCTGGGCGCAGAGGCCAAGGGCGTGTACGACTCGGTGAGCGAGAAGTTCGCGGGCCGCTGACGGCAGGCCGATCAGCGCGGTGGTGGGGCCGGGGATCACGGAAACCTTCACCGGCCCACCGCCGTTCGCACCCAACTCCCCGGGCATAGTGGGGTGTCACGCATCGCAGGCCACATCAAGGGCCTCTGCGTGACAAGCCCATGACATTCACACGCAGCACCTGAGCACGCACTCAGCACGCGCAGACACGCACAGCACGTACCAACGGGGGTCATCGCACCATGCGTTCCACACGTACGCCCGCGGCACCGAGGCGCGGGCGGCGCACCGTCCTCGCCGCCACCGGGCTCGTCGCCGCCCTGGCACTCACGGCCACCGCCTGTGCCGGTTCGGCGGACTCGGCGAGCGACAAGCCCGACGCCACCACCTCGCAGGCCGCGGACGGCGGCGGCAAGGTCCGGATCCCGGCCGAACTCGCCGGCAAGCTCGAGGAGCACGGGATCGACGCCGACCGGTGGAAGGACGGGGGCTGGAAGGACTGGGACAAGGACAAGTGGCTCAGTGACGCCAAGGACTTCGTCAACCCGGTGATCGAGGGGCTCTGGAAGCCGGACCGGATGCAGTCCGCGAAGGAGGCCGACAAGACGGTCACCACGAAGGACGCGTCGGCCGGTCAGGGCGTCAGCGACCCGGACCCGGCGCCCGTGCGGGCGCAGGCGGAGAAGACGCCGTACCACCGGAACGCCGCGCCGGTCGGCAAGGTCTTCTTCGACTCCCCCGACGGCCCGGCCGTCTGCTCCGGCACGGTCGTCAAGGACGTCAACCACCCGGGCAAGTCCAACCTGGTGTGGACGGCGGGCCACTGCGTGCACGCCGGCGGCGACGGCGGCTGGTACCGCAACATCACCTTCGTCCCCGCCTACAACGACTACGGCAAGTCCGAGGCGGAGCTGACCAACGCGAACCCGGCCGAGATCGCCCCGTACGGCAACTGGTGGGCGGACTGGGCCTCGACCTCGAACCAGTGGATCAAGGGCGGCTCGGAGACCGGCGGCGAGGGCGCCGCGTACGACTACGCCGTGCTGCATGTGAAGCCCGAGCGGGGCGGCAAGTCCCTGGAGGAGACGGTCGGCGCCGCGCTGGACGTGGACTTCTCCGCCCCCTCCGCAGCCGAGGCGCGCAAGATGGGCGCCTGGGGCTACCCGGCCGCGCCGCCCTACAACGGCCTGAAGATGTTCAAGTGCGTCGACGTCCCCGGCCGGTTCTCGCTCAGCCCGTCGCTGCCGACGATGCACCGCATCGGCTGCACCATGACCGGCGGTTCGTCCGGCGGCGGCTGGTTCCGGGTGCGAGACGGCAAGTCCGTGCTGGTGTCCAACACCTCGATCGGCCCGGCCGACAACTCCTGGCTGGCGGGCCCGCAGCTCGGCCGCGACGCCGAGGCGCTCTACCAGAACATGAGCAAGACATACGGCGGTCGCTGACCGAAGCACGCCGAAGGCCCGCTCCCTGCGGACAGGGGGCGGGCCTTCGGTGTGTGTGCTTGCGCGCTTGCGTCAGATTGCCGGTGCCGGAGCGTACGGCGTGAGCTCCGCCGCCAGTTCCTCGTGCACCCGCACCTTGAGCAGGGTGCCCTCCGGGGTGTGCTCCTCGGAGATCACCTCGCCCTCGTCGTGGGCGCGGGCGACCAGCTTGCCGTGCGTGTACGGCACGAGCGCCTCGACCTCGACCGAGGGGCGCGGGAGCTCGTTGTCGATGAGCGCGAGCAGCGTGTCGATGCCCTGGCCGGTGCGGGCCGAGACGGCGATGGACCGCTTCTCGACGCGCAGCAGCCGCTGCAGGGTCAGCGGGTCGGCCGCGTCGGCCTTGTTGATCACGACGATCTCGGGTACGCCGGTGGCTCCGACGTCCCTGATCACCTCGCGCACGGCGGCCAGCTGCTCCTCCGGGTTCGGGTGCGAACCGTCCACCACGTGCAGGATCATGTCGGACTCGCCGACCTCCTCCATCGTGGAGCGGAACGCCTCGACCAGGTGGTGCGGCAGATGGCGGACGAAGCCGACGGTGTCGGCCAGCGTGTACAGCCGTCCGCTCGGGGTCTCGGCCCGGCGCACGGTCGGGTCGAGGGTCGCGAACAGGGCGTTCTCCACCAGCACGCCCGCGCCCGTGAGGCGGTTGAGCAGCGAGGACTTGCCGGCGTTGGTGTAGCCCGCGATGGCGACCGAGGGCACCTTGTTGCGCTTGCGCTCCTGGCGCTTGATCTCGCGGCCGGTCTTCATCTCCGCGATCTCCCGGCGCATCTTCGCCATCTTCTCGCGGATCCGCCGCCGGTCCGTCTCGATCTTGGTCTCACCGGGACCACGGGTGGCGAGGCCGCCGCCCTTGCCGCCGCCCATCTGCCGGGACAGCGACTGACCCCAGCCGCGCAGCCTCGGCAGCATGTACTGCATCTGCGCGAGCGCGACCTGCGCCTTGCCCTCTCGGGACTTGGCGTGCTGGGCGAAGATGTCCAGGATCAGGGCCGTACGGTCGATGACCTTGACCTTGACGACGTCCTCGAGGTGGATGAGCTGGCCCGGGCTGAGCTCACCGTCGCAGATGACGGTGTCCGCGCCGGACTCGAGGACGATGTCCCGCAGCTCCTGGGCCTTGCCGGAGCCGATGTAGGTGGCCGCGTCGGGCTTGTCGCGGCGCTGGGTGACACCGTCGAGCACGAGCGCGCCCGCCGTCTCCGCGAGTGCGGCGAGCTCCGCGAGGGAGTTGTCCGCGTCCTCGATGGTTCCCGACGTCCAGACGCCCACGAGGACGACCCGCTCCAGGCGGAGCTGGCGGTACTCGACCTCGGTGACGTCCTCGAGCTCGGTGGAGAGGCCCACCACACGACGCAGGGCCGCGCGGTCGGAGCGGTCGAACTGGTCGCCGTCCCGCTCTCCGTCGATCTCGTGGCTCCAGGCGACGTCCTCTTCCATCAGGGCATCGGCCCGAAGACCCTCGGAGTGGCTCTGGGTGAAGCGCTTGGTGTCCTGGGAAGGGGAAGAAGAGGAGGTCATTGGATCCTTACGTAGCTGGGAAGCCGTTCATTGTTCAGAACGCACGAGCACTCCGGGAGATTCCCGGCGCTCCGTGCCGCGCCGACTCGTCGATAGTCGCACGGCACGGGGCGTCTCGTCACCGTGTTATCGGGCGGCTCCCGGGGCGGGCGCGGCCTGCTTCGCGGGGGCGCTCTGCTTCGCCGGCGTCCCTGGTTGCGCCTGCGTCCGAGGCTTCCAGTCGGGGTGGCCCGGCATCGGCGGGGTCTTCTCGCCGTAGAGCCAGCTCTTGAAGAAGCCGTTCAGGTCGCGCCCGGAGATCTCGGCGGCGAGCCGGACGTAGTCCGCCGTCGAGGCCGTGCCGTCCTGGTGGCGGCCCACCCAGGCGCGCTGCAGGCGGTCGAAGGCCGGGCTGCCGATCTCCTGGCGCAGGGCGTACAGGACGAGCGCCGCGCCCTCGTACACGTTGTGCCGGAAGATGCCGGTCTTGCGGCCGGGCTCGGGGACCTTCGGGGCGGCCGGCGGGCCGCCGACCGTCCGCCAGCCGTCGGAGGAGGCGTATGCGGCCTTCATCCGGTCCCGCAGCGGCTTGCCGCCCCGCGCCTCGGCGTACAGCGCCTCGTACCAGGTGGCGTATCCCTCGTTGAGCCACAGGTCCGACCAGGTGCGGGGGCTGACGCTGTCGCCGAACCATTGGTGGGCCAGCTCATGGACCATGATCGACTCGACGTACCACTCCGGGTAGGCGGACTGCGTGAAGAGCTCCCGCTCGAAGAGGGAGAGCGTCTGGGTCTCGAGTTCGAAGCCGGTGGAGGCGTCCGCCACGAGCATGCCGTACGTCTCGAAGGGGTAGCGGCCGAGCTTCCTCTCCATCCAGGCCATCTGGGCGGGGGTCTTCCGCAGCCAGGGTTCGAGCACCTTGCGGTCCCGGGTCGGTACGACGTCCCGCAGGGGCAGCCTGTGGGGGCCGGTGCGGTGCAGCACGGTGGAGCGGCCGATGGAGACCTGGGTGAGCTCGGTGGCCATGGGGTGATGGGTGCGGTAGGTCCACGTGGTCGAGCCGTCGGTCTTGGCCACACCGGCCGGCAGGCCGTTGGCGACGGCCGTGAGGCCCTTGGGCGCGGTGACCCGGATGGTGAACATCGCCTTGTCGGAGGGGTGGTCGTTGGAGGGGAACACCCGGTGCGCGGCATCGGCCTGGTTGGCCATGGCGAGCCCGTCCGTGGTGCGTACCCAGCCGCTCTCGAGGCCCTTGGCGGACACGGGGTCGCTGGTGTGCCGCACGGTGATGCGCATCCAGTCGCCGCTGGGCACGGCTTCCTGGGGCGTGATCACCAGGTCCTCGCCGGCGGCGCTGAACGCGGCGGGCTCACCGTCGACCTCGACCGAGTCGACCGTGCCGTGGGCGAAGTCGAGATTGACGCGGTCCAGGTCGGCGGTCGTCCGGGCCTTGATGGTCGTGACGGCCCGCAGCGGCCGGCTGTTGCTGCCGGAATAGGTGAACGAGAGGTCGTACGACGCCACGTCGTAGCCGGGGTTGCCCAGGTACGGGAAGAGGCGGTCGCCGACGCCGAGCGGCACGGCGGGGGCACTCGCGGCGACGAGGCAGACGGAGACGGCCGAGGCGAGCAGGGCCGCCGCAGTTCTCCGACGGCGCGAACGGGGGGCCTGGATCTGGGGGGTGAGGAGCATGCCCCACGGCTATCAGCGCAGGCGAGCGCGGTGGGGACGGCGCGCGTCCGGCCCGCCCGGGGCTCACCCGCCCGGCCGTCCGTCCGTACCTGGTCAGCCGCCCTGCGGCTGCGGCTGCGCCCGGCTGACGTCGTACACCCCGGCCACGTCGCGCATCGCGCGCATGAGGGCGGGCAGCCGGGCCGCGTCCGGGAGTTGCACGGTGTACGTGTGCCGCACCTGCTGCTGGGTCGGGGGCTCGACGGTCGCGGAGACGATCTCGGCGCCTTCGAGGGCCATGGCCTCGGTGAGGTCTGCGAGCAGATGGGGCCGGACGAACGATTCGGCGGTGAGCGTGACCCGGCACTCGGTGGTGTCGCCCCAGCGCACGCCGACCTCCGGCCGCCCCGCGTCCTTCATACGGGCCACGGCGGCGCACCCGACGCGGTGCACGGTGACCGCTCCGCCGCGTACGGAGAAGCCGGTGATCTCGTCGGGCGGTACCGGCGTACAACAGCCGGCGAGCCGGACGGTCGCGTCGGGGAGGTCGGCGAGGACATGGCCGGTGGCGGGGCGGGCGGATGTCTGTTCGGGGGCCGGTCCGTCCGCGCCGGAGGTGTCGCCGCCGGCGGGCCGGGGGGCCGCCGCGCGTTCCTCGGCCTGGCGGTCCTGCCGGGCCTCGCTCCGCTGGGCCTCGGCCTGTGCGGGGTGGGCGGTCAGCCAGCGCTGGATGGCGATGCGGGCCGCGGGGGTGTGGGCGTGCTCCAGCCACTCCCGAGACGGCTCGGACGCCGCGTCCTGGCCCATGAGGAGCTGGACGGTGTCGCCGTCCTTGAGGACGGTGCTCAGCGTCGCCAGGCGGCCGTTTACCCGGGCGCCGATGCACGCGTGGGCGTCCTCGCCGTACTGCGCGTAGGCGGCGTCCACACAGGTCGCCCCGTCGGGCAGGCCGATGGTGCCGCCGTCGGGCCGGAACACGGTGATCTCGCGGTCCTGGGCGAGGTCCTCGCGCAGTGTCGACCAGAAGTGGTCCGGGTCGGACGCCGCCTCCTGCCAGTCGAGGAGCCGGGAGAGCCAGCCGGGGCGGGTGGGGTCGACGCGCTCGCCGTCGGCCGGGTCCTCGGGGGCCGGAGCGTAGGGGTTGCCGAGCGCGACCACTCCGGCCTCGGCGACCTTGTGCATCTGGTGCGTGCGGATCAGGACTTCGACGACCTGCCCGTTCTCCCGGGCGACGGCCGTGTGCAGGGACTGGTACAGGTTGAACTTCGGTACGGCGATGAAGTCCTTGAACTCCGAGACCACCGGCGTCATACAGGTGTGGAGTTCGCCCAGGACGCCGTAGCAGTCGGCGTCCTCGTTCACCAGGACCAGGAGGCGGCCGAAGTCGGAGCCGCGGAGCCGGCCGCGTTTGCGGGAGACGCGGTGCACGGAGACGAAGTGGCGGGGCCGGATGAGGACTTCGGCGGGGATGTCCGCCTCGCGCAGCACGGTCCGCACCTCGTCGGCGACCTCCGCGAGCGGGTCGTCCGCGCGGGCGGCGTTGCGGACGATCAGCTCTCTGGTGTGCGCGTACTCCTCGGGGTGGAGGATCGCGAAGACCAAGTCTTCCAGTTCGGTCTTGAGCGCCTGGACGCCGAGCCGTTCGGCGAGCGGAATGAGCACGTCACGTGTCACCTTGGCGATGCGCTCCTGTTTCTCGGGGCGCATGACGCCGAGGGTGCGCATGTTGTGCAGCCGGTCGGCGAGTTTGATCGACATCACGCGGACGTCGTTGCCGGTGGCGACGAGCATCTTGCGAAAGGTCTCGGACTCGGCGGCGGCGCCGTAGTCGACCTTCTCCAGTTTGGTGACGCCGTCGACGAGGTAGCGGACCTCCTCGCCGAACTGGTCGCGGACCTGGTCGAGCGTCACGTCCGTGTCCTCGACGGTGTCGTGGAGCAGGGATGCGGTCAACGTCGTGGTCTCGGCGCCGAGTTCGGCGAGGATCAGGGTCACGGCGAGTGGGTGCGTGATGTACGGCTCGCCGCTCTTGCGCATCTGCCCGCGGTGCGAGGACTCGGCCAGGACGTAGGCGTGGCGCAGGGGTTCGAGGTCGGCCTCGGGGTGGTGGGCGCGGTGGGCCTCGACCACATGGCTGATGGCGTCGGGCAGCCGGTCGCGCGCGGCGGGGCCGAGGAGCGCCGCACGGCCCAGGCGGCGCAGGTCGATCCGGGGGCGGGCCTTTCTCCGCGGGGCTGTCGGCGTCACCGGTTCTGACACCGCACCCGGCATCGGGCCTGGGGTCACGGAATTCGTGGCCTCCGCACTCATGGGCACCTCCGGCTGCGTGGACCGGCGGACGGGTGCCCCAGGGCGGACACGGCTCACGGGGCGGCTTCGGTCCCCCGTCCGGGCCGGTGCTTGATGCTACCGAGCCCACCATGCCCGACTGACCGCCTCTCGCCGAGCGTGAAACTGATCACCCATTCGAGGGATGAATGTGAGGTTTGTGCCCCGTTACGTCGCGACCCTACCGATCGGTTTTCCGCCAAGTGGCCGGATCTGACGGCGGTTTCGGGTCGAGTGGCCGAGGGCGAGCGGCTGTTTCGGGCCGATCGCCTCCTGCTCACGCGCCGGTGGCGGTTTCCAGCCAGGCCGAGTCGATCTCACCCTCGGCCACGATCACGGCCGGGCCGGTCATCTCGATCTCGCCGTCGGGCCGCTCGGTGATCACCAGGGTGCCGCCGGGGACGTCCACGGTGTACGTCGCCGGGGCGCCGGTGGCCGCCGGGTCGGCGCCGTCGCGCCGGGCGGTGGCCACGGCGACCGCGCACGCGCCCGTGCCGCACGAGCGGGTCTCGCCGGAACCCCGCTCGTGCACGCGCATCGCGACGTGCCCGGGGCCACGGTCGATCACGAACTCGACGTTCACACCGTCCGGGTAGGCCGCGGCCGGGCTGAAGGGCGGCGGGGAGAGCAGGTCGCCCGCGTGGGACAGGTCCTCCACGAAGGCGACGGCGTGCGGGTTGCCCATGTTGACGTTCCGCGCGGGCCAGCTCCGCTCGCCGACGCTCACCGTGACGTCGCCCTCGGGGAGCAGCGCCCTGCCCATACCCACGGTGACGTCACCCTCCTTGGCGATGTGCACGGCCTTCACGCCCCCGCGCGTGGCGACGGCGATGTCCCCTTCGGTCACGTGCCCGGCGCGCTGGAGGTAGCGCGCGAACACGCGCACGCCGTTGCCGCACATCTCCGCGATCGAGCCGTCGCCGTTGCGGTAGTCCATGAACCACTCCGCCTCGGCCGCCAGGTGCCTTGCCTCGGGGTGCGCTGCGGAGCGCACCACGTGCAGCAGTCCGTCGCCGCCGATGCCCGCGCGGCGGTCGCACAGGGCGGCGACGGTGGCGGGGGGCAGGTCGATGGTGTTCTCGGGGTCCGGGACGATCACGAAGTCGTTCTCGGTGCCGTGGCCCTTGAGGAAGGGGATCCGCGTGCGCGTGCTCATTCCTCGATCGTACGGGGCGCTCCGCGGGGAGGGCCGCGGGAGGGGCCGGGGCTGTGGGGCCGTGCGGGTGCGTCGTGGCTGGTCGCGCAGTTCCCCGCGCCCCTTAAGGGGCGCGGGCTAGCGGAGCCTTGCTACGCGCCAGACGGCGAGGGTCACCACGACGGCCACGATCAGGGCGTAGGTGAGGACGACGCGCCAGTCCGGTCTGCGGCCGGAGCCTCGGGGTGGGAGGCCCGGCCAGGTGTGGCCGACGCGGCGGGCGGCCATCATGCCCCAGCCGGCGGCGCAGAAGCAGATCAGCAGGCCGAGCATGGCGATGACGGCCCCGCTGTCGCCGAAGTCGAAGGCGAGCGGGAAGGCGAACATCAGGGAGCCGAGTGCGGCGAGGCCCACGATGGGCGCGAGCTGCCAGATGCGCATCCGGCGCTGCGGGCGCAGCTCGACCTCGACCTCCTCCGCGAACATCTCGTCGGGCTCGGGGCCGTCGTCCGTCACACCCTGCGTCTCGTCGTCGGGCCCGTCGGAGCTGAGACGGTCCGTCTCCTGCTCGGGTCCGTCCCGGTGCTCCGGTCCGTCCAAACGCTCCGGTTCATCCCGGTCGGCGGTGATGTGATCGGTGCTATGTGCGGTGTCGCGAGGGCCGGCCTCCATCGCCACGCGCCCTCCCAACTAGGACTCACTCGGTCGATCGAAGCTCGATGATGGCACGCCGCCGGAGGCCCGGATGACGGCCTGGGCGTCCCGATGCCATGACGTGATCAGGCTGTAACCGGTCGTTCGACCAAGGACAGCGCGAGCTGCGGAAGTTCTGTGAGATCGGCCGCCGCCCCACTCAACCAGTGCACCCGGGGATCGCGCCTGAACCATGAATCCTGACGGCGCGCGAAGCGCTTGGTGGCGCGTACGGTCTCGGCCCGCGCTTCCTCGATCGTGCACTCCCCGGCAAGCGCCGCGAGGACCTGCTGGTAGCCGAGTGCGCGCGAGGCCGTACGCCCTTCTCGCAACCCCTGCGCCTCCAGTGCGCGCACCTCGTCCACGAGGCCGGCGTCCCACATGCGGTCGACCCGCTGTGTGATGCGCTCGTGCAGCTCCGGGCGGGCCACGTCGACGCCGATCTGGAGGGTGTCGTAGACGGAGTCGTGGCCGGGGAGGTTGGCGGTGAAGGGCCTGCCGGTGATCTCGATCACCTCGAGGGCCCGGACCACCCGGCGGCCGTTGCTCGGCAGGATCGCGCGCGCGGCCTCCGGGTCGGCGGCGGCCAGGCGGGCGTGCAGCGCACCCGGGCCGCGCAGCGTGAGTTCGTCCTCCAGGCGGGCGCGGAGCTCGGGGTCGGTGCCGGGGAACTCCATCTTGTCGACGGCTCCGCGCACATACAGTCCGGAGCCGCCGACCAGGACCGGCCAGCGGCCCTCGGCGAGCAGCGCCTCGATCCGCTCCCGGGCGAGGCGCTGGTACTCGGCGACGGACGCCGTGACGGTCACGTCCCAGATGTCCATGAGGTGGTGCGGGACGCCGCCGCGCTCCTCGGGCGTCAGCTTGGCGGTGCCGATGTCCATCCCTCGGTAGAGCTGCATGGAGTCGGCGTTGACGACCTCGCCGCCGAGACGCTGGGCCAGGAAAACGCCCAGATCGGACTTTCCGGCCGCGGTTGGTCCGACGACGGCGATGACGCGGGGGGCGGGGGGTGCACTGCTCACCGACACAGTCTCGCAAACCTCGAACCCCGCTCTCGAACGAGTTACGTGACGGCGCAGCTCCGGGGTCGTTGCCCGTTGCGAGGTTCCTGCCGCCGGATCACGGAGGCGGTGGCCCGGGTCGCGCAAACAGACGCACCGGGCAACGCGGGATTTCGCCCGCACGAGTAACGTATGGAGTGGATATGGGCGTTTTTGCACGACTTCTCCGACGGTCGAAGGCCACGCCTGAGGCGTCTGCCGCCGAGGCTCAGGCGGACACGGCGAAGGCCGGGTCCGAGGCGGAGGAGGCGGCCGAGGCCCCGGAGGCGAAGGGGGCCGAGGGAGCCGGGGAAGCGGCCGAGGCGAGTGCCGAGACCGCCGCCGAGGCCACCGAGGGCGAAGGCGTCGACATCCCCAAGCAGCAGTCCACCGACAAGGCGGCCGACAACGAGGCCGGCGAGGGCGCCCGTACGTGACCGCCACGCGCGAGGGAAGGTGAAGCGATGGGTCTCCTGGACAACATGAAGGCCAAGCTGGGCCCGGCCAAGGGCAAGGTCTCGGACCTCGCGCAGCGGCACGAGGGCAAGGTGCACCACGGTCTCGAGAAGGCCGCGCATGCCGTCGACAAGAGGACCAAGGGCAAGTACAGCGACAAGATCCAGTCGGGTACGGGCAAGGCCAAGGGCGCCATGGGCCGACTCGCGCACAAGGGCGACCACGGACCGGACGCGGCGGACACGACACCGCCGCGGGAGGCGGGTGGCACCACGCCACCGCCGACCGCGGGCGGCACCGCGCCGCCGGAGGGACCACCGCCCACTTCCTGACGGGCACGGGGAACGGCGGACGGCCGCGGAGCACGAGAGCTCCCGGCCGTCCGCCGTTTCCCGTGCCCTGCCGTCCGGTCTACGACCAGGTGGCCACGAGGTATCCCACGCCGTACGGCGCGTCCTCGTACAGCAGTGATCCGCCGAGGTCCGCGCCCTCGGCCGCACCCGCCAGGACCTGCCAGGGGGCCCGGCCGGACGCCTTCAGCTCGTGCGCGAGCCCTGCGTCCAGCGCCGTGAGGGCGGCAAGGTCCGCCGCGCCGAGCGCTCGCGCGACGTCCGCGTCGAAGGGCGCCGCCCGTTCGTCCAGATAGCCCGGGGCCTTGAGCGTCCGGCACGCACTGGCGTCCCCCATCACCAGCAGCGCGACCCGCTCGGCCCGTGCGGCGATGTCCCGTCCGGTCTCGGCGCACCTCTCGGTCGTGAGGGATTCCCCGACGCCGAGCCCCTCGACCGGGGCGTCGGACCACCCGGTCCGCCCCAGCAGCCAGGCGGCCACCGCCAGCGAGTACGGCAGCCGCGCTTCCCCCTGTGCGCCCTCAGCCGACCCCAGCCGTACGTCGAGATCGACACCGAAGCTCCCGAACGAGCCCCGTGTCCCCTCCGGGTAGGTCTCGGGCCCCGCGCCCCCCAGCGGACCGACCACCACGAGCCGGTCGGGCCGTGCCGCGGCGAGCACACCCAGGGCGTCCGTGCAGGCCGCCCGCGCGGCGTCCAGCTCCGGTGCGGCGCCCGCGGCGACCTCGGGGACCAGAAGGGGCGGGCAGGGGCAGACAGCGGCGGCGACAAGCATGATCGGCAGGGTAACCCCGGGAACCCGCTCGCACGCATCCCGCGCCCGGCGAACCGAGCCGGGGCACTACGCCCGGCGGACCGACCGGCAGATCACCGGCCAAGGAACCGCAGGGCAAGAGCCCGACCCCGACACCGCCCAAGAAACCCCCCGGTGAGGCCTCGCTCAGTCCAGGGCGCAGCCGCTCGTCGCCGCCGGGAGCGGCTCAGGTACGCCGATCTTCGGGAGGCCGAGCAGGACGCCGGCAGGCTGGGTCGGCTTGCCTGCCTTCTCGGCGTTGCGCTTCTCCCAGGCGTCGCCCGCGCGGGTGCGGCGCACGGCGAGCACGGGGCCCTCGGCGAGGAGGTGGTGCGGGGCGGCGTAGGTGATCTCGACCGTCACCACGTCACCGGGGCGGACCTCCTGGTCCGGCTTGGTGAAGTGGACGAGGCGGCTGTCGGGGGCGCGGCCGGACAGGCGGTGGGTGGTGTCGTCCTTGCGGCCCTCGCCCTCGGCGACCATCAGCTCCAGGGTGCGGCCGACCTGCTTCTTGTTCTCCTCCCAGGAGATCTCCTCCTGGAGGGCGACGAGACGCTCGTAGCGCTCCTGGACGACCTTCTTGGGGATCTGGCCGTCCATCTCGGCGGCCGGGGTGCCGGGGCGCTTGGAGTACTGGAAGGTGAAGGCCTGGGCGAAGCGGGCCTCGCGCACCACGTGCAGCGTCTGCTCGAAGTCCTCCTCGGTCTCGCCGGGGAAGCCCACGATGATGTCGGTGCTGATCGCCGCGTGCGGGATGGCGGCGCGGACCTTGTCGATGATCCCGAGGAAGCGCTCCTGGCGGTAGGAGCGGCGCATGGCCTTCAGGACCGGGTCCGAGCCGGACTGCAGCGGCATGTGCAGCTGCGGCATCACATTCGGCGTCTCGGCCATCGCGGCGATGACGTCGTCGGTGAAGTCGCGCGGGTGCGGTGAGGTGAAGCGGACGCGCTCCAGGCCGTCGATCCTCCCGCAGGCGCGCAGCAGCTTGCTGAAGGCCTCGCGGTCGCCGATGTCGGAGCCGTACGCGTTGACGTTCTGGCCGAGCAGCGTGATCTCGGAGACGCCCTCGCCGACCAGGGCCTCGATCTCGGCGAGGATGTCGCCGGGGCGGCGGTCCTTCTCCTTGCCGCGCAGGGCCGGGACGATGCAGAACGTACAGGTGTTGTTGCAGCCGACGGAGATCGACACCCAGGCCGCGTAGGCGCTCTCGCGGCGCGTCGGCAGCGTCGAGGGGAACTCCTCCAGCGACTCGGCGATCTCGACCTGCGCCTCTTCCTGCACGCGGGCGCGCTCCAGCAGGACGGGCAGCTTGCCGATGTTGTGCGTGCCGAAGACGACGTCCACCCAGGGCGCCCGCTTCACGATGGTGTCGCGGTCCTTCTGCGCCAGACAGCCGCCGACCGCGATCTGCATGCCGGGGCGGCTCGCCTTCTTCGGCGCGAGGTGGCCCAGGTTGCCGTACAGCTTGTTGTCGGCGTTCTCCCGCACCGCGCAGGTGTTGAAGACGACGACGTCCGCCTCGCCGTCGGACCCCTCGGGGGCGCGCACGTACCCCGCGTCCTCCAGCAGACCGGACAATCGCTCCGAGTCGTGGACGTTCATCTGACATCCGTAGGTGCGAACTTCATAGGTCCTGGATGTCTGCTTATCCACTGCCGGGCTCCGGTCGCTGCTGATGGTCATGGCTCAAGGGTAGGCGCTCCCGGGCGAGGGCCGTGTCCGGACCGGTTCAGGACGCCTGGAGCACCGACGGTCCCTCTTCGAGGACGCGGTCGACGACCTCGGGCGGCAGACCGTCGTCCGTCACGATGGTGTCGAGCCCGTTCAGGGGGGTCACGTTGAACCGCTCGACGATGCCCCACTTCGTGCTGTCGGCGAGCAGGGCGACCGAGGTCGCCGCCCGCATCACGGTCTGCTTGAGCAGCACCTTGTCGGTCGAGGGACTGGTCACGCCGTGGGCCAGGTCCCAGGAGCCCGCGCTCAGGAAGCAGATGTCGATGTTCAGCGCCCCGATAGCCTGGGCGGCGAGCGGACCGCTGCTCGATCCGCTGGACACGTCGATCTCGCCCCCGGTGTGAATGGCGCGGATCTCCGGATGGCCGCAGAGGGCGATCGCGGCGTGGAAGTCGTTGGTGACGACGGTGAGGTCCTTGCGGCCGGCCAGGAACGGGACGGTGGACTGACAGGTCGTTCCCGCGTCGAGGAAGACCGCCATGCCGTCCTCGACGAGGCCCGCCGCGGTCTCGGCGATGGCCTGCTTGCGGGGAAGTTCCAGCTCGGCCCGGGACGCCCGCTCGCGGGGCGGGGCGTGCCCCGTCCAGTCCGCGAGCCTGACGCCGCCCTGGACGGAGACCACCTGGCCGCTCTTCTCCAAGGCAGCGATGTCACGGCGCACCGTCATGTGGGAGACGTCCAGCCGCGTCATGAGCTCCCGGATGCTCAGCACGCCGGTGCTCCGCAGCAGGCGCAGCAGCTCCTGGTGCCGCTGTTCCGGAATCAGCGGGGCCCTGACCATCACGTCTCCTCCAGACCGGTACCGAGGGAGATCAGATTAACTTCCCGTTCCCGACCTAGTGACAATATGTGAATCTGTGTTCTAGCGTGTTCCGCCATGGTAACGAAGTTTCAATCCCTTGACGCGATCGTCCGCACCGGAGCCCTGCTGATCGTCCGGCTGGACAGCGCGGAAGAGGCCTTGGCCGTGTCCGAGGCGGCGATCGAGGGCGGTGTGCGCGCACTGGAGATCACGCTCTCGGTGCCGGGCGCGCTGGACGTCATCTCGAAGCTGTCCGAGCGCTACGGCAAGGACGGCGTGGTCATCGGCGCCGGGACGGTCCTGGACGAGCAGGCGGCCCACGCCTGTGTCTCGGCCGGGGCGAATCTGCTGGTGAGTCCGAATCTGAACCCGGCGATGATCGCGGCCGCCAACCGCTATCAGGCCGTCACGGTCAGCGGTGCCTTCACCCCGACGGAGATCGTCGACACGATGCAGGCGGGCGCCGACATCGTGAAGCTCTTCCCCGCCGAGTTCATGGGCCCCGACTACGTCCGGACCGTCAAGGCTCCCCTCCCCCAGGCACCGCTCATGCCTGCGGGCGGCGTCTCGCCCGACAACGTCAAGGCGTGGTTCGACGCCGGTGTCGTCGCGGTCGGCGTCGGCAGCTCCGTGACCAAGGCCGCCCGTCCCGACGGTGACTACCGGCGCGTGACCGAAGCGGCCCGGACCGTCCTGCGGTCCATCGAAGAAGCCCGGGCCTGACGCCCGGGCACCCCGACTCCGCCCACCCCCCACTCCTGACCCTTGCGGTGTCTCGTCCCCCTCCCCAACCCTTGTGGTGATCCCCCAGGAGCCCCCCATGTCCCATCCGCTCTCCGATGCCCAGGTTCCCGAGAGAACTGACGCCGACGCCCCGCAGTCGATCAGGATCCGCTGGGTGCTGGTCGCCCTCCTGGTGATCGGCGGCGTCGTCAACTACCTCGACCGCTCCAACCTGAGCGTCGCCAACACGACCGTCGCCAAAGAGTTCGACCTGAGTTCCACCCAGATGGGGCTCCTGCTCGCGGCGTTCGCCTGGCCCTACGCGCTGGCCAACCTCCCGGCCGGCTACCTCGTCGACCGCTTCGGGCCCAAGCGCATGTACGCCTGGGCGGCCGCGCTGTGGTCACTGGTGTCGATGCTCTCGGCGACCGCGAGTTCGTACGGCTTCATGTACGCGGCCCGGGTGGCTCTCGGTGTCGCCGAGGCGCCCTTCTTCACCGCCAGCCTGAAGGTCAACCAGCGGTGGTTCGCCCAGCACGAGCGCGCGCTGCCGATCTCGATCGTCAACACGGGCTCGCAGATAGCCAACGCGATCGCCCCGCCGCTGCTCACCACGCTGATGCTGCTGCTCGGGTGGCGCGGCATGTTCGTCACCATCGGCGCGCTGGGCGTCGTGCTCGTGCTGGTGTGGCTGCGTGTCTACCGCGACCCGACGGTGCGGGAGCAGGTGGCCATCCTGGGCGAGGCGTCCGCGCCCCCGGCGCCCGAGGCCGAGGCGAAGGCCAAGGCCGGGTGGGGGCAGCTGTTCCGGCAGCGGAACACGTACTTCATGATCCTCGGCGCCTTCGGCATCTTCTACACGGTGTGGGTGTACCTCACCTGGCTGCCCAGCTACCTGGAGACCTCCCGCGGCTTCAGCCTCACCGCGACCGGCTGGCTGGCGTCCCTGCCGTTCCTGTGCGGTATCGCGGGCGTGCTCTTCGGCGGCTACCTCTCCGGGCGCCTGATCAGCCGCGGGGTCTCCGCCGTCACCTCACGCAAGATCCCGATCGCCGGTGGCGCGGCCCTGGCAGCGGCCGCCGTACTTCCCGTGGCCTACGTCGAGAGCACCCCGCTCGCGATGGTGCTGCTGTCGGTGGGGTACTTCGCAGCGCAGGTGCCGATCGGCTGTCTGTGGACCCTGGCGTCCGACGTCGCCGAGCCGCACCAGGTGGCCTCGCTGGGTGCCATCCAGAACTTCGGCGGGTTCCTCGGCGCGACGCTGGCTCCGATCGTCACCGGGAGCATCCTGGATGCCACGGGAGGCAGCTACAACCTCGTCTTCCTGGTCGGCGGGGTGCTGCTGCTGGTCGGCGGTTCCTCGTACCTGTTCTTCGTCAAGGACCGCAGGTCCCCGAAGGAGAGCCGCGCATGACGATTCCACGGGCCTACTTCGTGATCGGGCCGGCCGGGTCGGGAAAGAGCACCGTGGCCCGGTTGCTCGCCCGGCTGACCGGGGCGGCCTACATCGACAAGGACACCGCCTGCACCCGCCTCACGGAGGCGCTCCTGGAACTCGCCGGCACGGATCCCTCCGAGCGGGACCTCAACCCGTATTACCAGTCGGCGGTGATGGACCTGGAGTATCTGACCATCCTGGATCTGGCGCGCGACAACCTCGCGGTGGGCCGGCCGGTCGTCCTGGACGCCCCGTTCGGCCGGTACTTCTCCCGCCCGGAGTACCTCGCCGAGGTGGCCGAGCGTCACGCCTGGCCCCGGCAGGCCGAAGCGGTGGTGGTGCGGGTCGAGACCGACTCCGAGACCGCCCGGGCCCGTGTCCGTGCCCGTGGCTGCGCTCGGGACCTGTCCAAGCTCGCCGACTGGGACGCCTTCTGGCGGAAGTCCCAGGACAACGCGTGCCGGTGGTCGAGCCGTCACAGCCTGGTGTTCGACAACCGGGCCGACGGTGTCGCTCCGGACGCGGTCGCACGCGCGCTGGGCGGGCTCGGCGGGCTCGCCGAGGACACCGCGCGGGGGTTCACGGCTCGATGAGCCCGGCCCGGATCGCGTACCGGGTCAGCTCCAGGCGGTCGCGCATGCCGAGCTTCTGGAGGAGGTTGGCGCGGTGGCGTTCGACCGTCTTGGCGCTGATGAAGAGGAGTTCGCCGATCTCCTTGGAGGTGTGGCCCTCGGCGACCAGCTTGAGGATCTCCTCCTCGCGCTCGGTGATGGCCCGTTCCGGCAGGCCGTCGCCCCGGTGCAGCCGCTCCAGGTAGGAGCGGACGAGGGCCCGCTCGGCGCCGGGGTAGATGAACGGCTCGTCGCGCACGGCCGCCCGGCAGGCCTCGACCAGGTCGCGGTCGGCGACGGACTTGAGGACGTAGCCGCTGGCACCGGCCCTGAGCGCCTCGAAGAAGTACTCCTCGTTGTCGTACATCGTCAGAATCAGGATGTGCAGGTCGGGCAGTCGGCGGGAGAGTTCGCGGGCTGCCTGGAGGCCGGTCATACGCGGCATGGCGACATCGAGGACGGCCAGGTCCACGGCGGTCTCCCGGGCCTTGGCGACAGCCTCGGCACCGTCCCCGGCCTCGGCGACGACCGTCAGGTCCGGCTCCCCGTCCAGGATGAGGCGCACTCCCCGGCGTACGAGGGTGTGGTCGTCGGCGAGCAGGACGCGGATCGGGGTGGGGGCGGCGGTGGGGGCGGTCATCAGCGGGCTCCTCGGGCTGACGGGTGGGGACACATCAGCGGGCTCCTTCCGTCACCGGCACGCCCAGGCGTACGTCCGTGCCCCGGCCGGGGGCCGGTTCGACGGTGAGGGCGGCGCCGATCAGGAGGGCGCGTTCGCGCATGCCCGTGATGCCGGCGCCCTCCGGGGCGTCGCCGACGCCCGTGCCGTTGTCGCGTACGAGGAGTTCGACGCCGCCGGGTACCTGCTGGAGGCGGAGTTCGGCGCGGTCGGCGCCGGCATGCCGGGCGGTATTGGTCAGGCCTTCCTGGGCCACCCGGTAGACGACGAGTTCCGCTTCCGGACTGAGGGCGGGGAGGTCGCCGGTGACCTGGTGGCGCACGGTCAGCCCATGGGTCGTGAACTCGGAGGCGAGCGAGCGCAGGGCACTGGCCAGCCCCAGCTCCTCCAGGACACCGGGGCGCAGCCGGCGGGCGATCCGGCGGATCTCGTCCAGACCGGCCCGGGTCGCCTCCTGCGCCTGGCCCACCTCCTCGCGCAGATCCTCGGGCGCCCGGTCGGCGACCCGCTTGAGCTGGAGCAGGACGGCGGTCAGGGTCTGCCCGACCTCGTCGTGCAGCTCACGGGCGATCCGGTGGCGTTCGCGCTCCTGTGCGGACAGGGCCCGGGCGGCGCCCGCGGCCCGCTCGGCCTCCAGCCGGTCGAGCATCGTGTTGTACGTCGTGATCAGCGCGGCCGTCTCCGCCGGTCCGGCGACCACCGGGCGCGATCCCGGGCGCAGCAGGTCGGCGGTGGCCATGGACCTGCCGAGCCGTTGCAGGGGCGCGAGGCCGAAGCGCAGCACCAGCGCGTTGCCCGCCAGCAGCATCACCAGGCCGCCGAGCAGGACGAGCGCCTCGCCCGCGAGGACGGGGGTGGACACGGTGACCGGGCCGAGCAGCAACGCGGTGGCCACGACCAGGCCCACGGCGTTGAGCGAGAAGATCCGCCAGAACAACGACACGTTCCTGGATCCGCCCCTTCCGGCCTTCGCGTACGGCACCTCCCGCTCCACCCTTTCCGGCGACCGGCCGCTGTGTATATCCGTCACAACACCCATGTCGTCACCGTACGGCCGGATGGCAGCATGCGGACTTGACCCGTCCGTTGATCGACACCGTTCACGACACCGACACAGCAACACCTACAAGACAAACCAACCAAACAACATGAAAAAGGGGAAGAAACGTGTCAGCTCCGCGCCTGAGGGCGACGCCGCTGCCGGGTATCGGGGTCCAGTACGACCTGGAGACCCGGGAACACCGCCATCTGTCGGTGGTGGCGCACCGCGACGGCACGCGCACGGTGAACATGTACCGGGCCGACGATCCCGACTCCTGCGCGCATTCGCTGCGGCTGACCAGCTCGGAGGCGGGTTCGCTGATCGACGCGCTGAAGCCGTCCCACCACAGTCCGAGCCTGCTGTACACCACGGACCTGGGGCTGGTGGCCGAGCGGATCGAGGTGGCCGCGACCTCGCGCTGGAACGGGCGGGTGCTGGGCGACATGAAGATGCGGACGGAGACCGGCGCGTCGGTCGTGGCGGTGCTGCGCCGGGCCGAGGCCATTCCGTCGCCCGCGCCGGACTTCCGGCTGGCGGGCGGTGACACGCTGATCGTCGTCGGGACCCGTGAGGGCGTCGACGCCGCCGCGACCATACTCGGGCGGGAGTGAGCCTGTGCACTCCGCGGTCCTGCTCATCGAGTTCGGTTCCATCATCCTCGGCCTCGGCCTGCTCGGACGGTTCGCCGCCCGTTTCCGGCTCTCGCCGATACCGCTGTACCTCCTGGCCGGTCTGGCCTTCGGCGAGGGCGGGCTGCTGCCGCTGGGCGCGAGCGAGGAGTTCGTCGCCACGGGCGCCGAGATCGGCGTCATCCTGCTCCTGCTGATGCTGGGCCTGGAGTACACGGCGAGCGATCTCGTCTCCAACCTCAAGACGCACTACCCGTCCGGACTGGTCGACTGCGCGCTCAACGCACTGCCCGGAGCGGCGATGGCGCTGCTGCTCGGCTGGGGGCCGGTGGCCGCCGTCGTCCTGGCCGGTGTCACCTGGATCTCGTCGTCCGGCGTGATCGCGAAGGTGCTCGGCGATCTGGGCCGGGTCGGCAACCGCGAGACCCCCGTCATCCTCAGCGTCCTGGTGCTGGAGGACCTGGCGATGGCCGTGTACCTGCCCATCGTCACGGCACTGGTGGCGGGCGTCGGGCTGATGGCCGGCAGCATGACCCTGGCGATCGCGCTGGGCGCGGCCGGGCTCGTGCTGTTCCTGGCCGTGCGCTACGGCCGGCTCATCTCGAGGTTCGTCTCCAGCGACGACCCGGAGAAGCTGCTGCTGGTGGTGCTGGGCCTGACCATCCTGGTCGCGGGCGTCGCGCAGCAGCTCCAGGTGTCGGCGGCGGTCGGCGCCTTCCTGGTGGGCATCGCGCTGTCGGGCGAGGTGGCGGAGGGTGCGCACACCCTGCTCAGCCCCTTGCGGGACCTGTTCGCGGCGGTCTTCTTCGTCTTCTTCGGACTGCACACCGACCCGTCCAGCATCCCGCCCGTCCTGCTGCCCGCCCTCGCGCTGGCCGTCGTCACGGCCCTGACGAAGATCGCCACCGGGTACTGGGCGGCCCGGCGCGCCGGGATCTCCGTCAAGGGCCGCTGGCGTGCGGGCGGTGCGCTGGTGGCCCGGGGCGAGTTCTCGATCGTCATCGCCGGTCTGGCGGTCGCGGCCGGTATCGAACCGTCCCTCGGCCCCCTGGCCACGGCCTATGTCCTCATCCTGGTCGTCCTCGGCCCCCTCACCGCGCGCTACACGGAGCCGGTGGCGATGTGGTGGAGCGGACGCCGCGAGGCCCGCCGGGGAACCCCGGAGCCCGCGCCCCGGAAGACCGAGGCGGAGGCGCCGGTGGGCGACTGAGGAGGGGGTGGGTCACCTCGGGGGCCTCTGGTCACCGCCGGGAGCCCACCCCTGCCTCCGCAGCACCCCGGGCACATCCGGTGCCTCGTAGTGCTCGCCCTTGAGGACCTTGCCGTCCTCGCGCCGGGAGACCGAGCCGTCGGGGCCGATCTTGGTCATGTTGGATCGGTGGATCTCGGTCAGTACCGCGTCGAGGTCGATGCCGTGGACGAGGGCGGTGCCGTACGCGACATAGACGACGTCCGCCAGTTCGTGGGCGAGCCGGTCGAGCGGGCCCAGGACCGACACCTCGGCGACCTCCGCGGCCTCCTCCGCGAGGAGTTCGCCGCGATGGGCGGCGAGTTCCCGGGAGACCTCCGTCGGGGTACTGCGGGCGTCCAGGCCGAAGGCGAGGTGGAATTCACGGACCAGGTCAGCGGGCGAGGAGCTCATGGGGACGACAGTAGCGGCCCCCACTGACACCCCTCCCCGCCCCGGTGCCGACCGCCGCCCCTGGTCAGAGGGGCACCAAGGCTGGCAGGATCTCGCGCATGTCCCAGATGTTCCCCCGTATCGGCAGGCGCCGGGCCCTGCAGGGCGGCACGGCCTCCCTCCTGGTCCTCGGGCTGCTGCTGTGGTGGCTGCGCCCCTGGGCCGAGGAGCCGCCGGGCGGGTCGATCACGTTCAGCACGGGCACGCGCGCCGGGGTCTACCACGAGTACGGCGAACTCCTGCGCGCCGAGATCGACCAGGACATGCCGGACCTCGGGGTGCGCCTGCTGACCAGCGCCGGGTCGCAGGAGAACGTCTCGGACGTGGCGACGGGCAAGGCCGACTTCGCCATCGCGGCGGCCGACGCGGTCGCCACGTACAAGCTCGACAACGGCGCGGGCGCCGGCCGGCTGCGCGGCATGGCCCGCCTGTACGACGACTACCTGCAGCTCGTCGTGCCGCCCGACTCGGACATCCGCTCCGTCGCGGACCTGCGGGGCAAGCGTGTGGCCATAGGGCTGCCGAACTCCGGCGTGCGGCTGATCGCGAACGGCGTGCTCAAGGCGGCCGGGATCGACCCGGAGAAGGACATCAAGCCCTCCTCGGACGGCATCGACACCGGACCCCGGCGACTGGGGCACGGCCTCGACGCTTTCTTCTGGTCGGGCGGACTGCCCACGGACGGGCTCAGCCGCCTCGCCAAGAAATCGGCCTCCGCCTTCCGCTTCGTGCCGATCGACGTCGGGCTCGTGGCCAAGCTGCACGACCAGGGCGGTGCCACGCGGTACTACCGCGCCACCAAGATGCCGGAGTCGGCCTACCCCACGATCCAGCGCGGTGACCCGGTGCCGACCCTGGCGGTGTCCAACGTGCTGCTCACGCGCAGCGACATGGACCCCCGGCTCACCGAATGGCTGACCCGTACGGTGATCGACAGCCGGGACGGCATCGGCGCGACCGTCCACTCCGCCCAGCTCGTCGATGTCCGCACCGCGATCTACACCGACCCGCTCCAGCTGCATCGCGGCGCCCAGCGCTACTACCAGTCGGTCAAGCCGTAGGGCCCGACCTCGGCACTCTCACCGTCACCCGCAGCCCGTGCGGCTCATGACGGTCGTACGTGATCGAACCGCCGCCCGCCGCGAGCAGTGCCCGCGAGATGGACAGTCCGAGGCCCGAGCCCTTGATGTTCTGGTGGCGGCCGCTGCGCCAGAAGCGGTCGCCGACCCGGGCCAGCTCCTCGTCGGTGAGGCCGGGGCCGTGGTCGGTGACGACGATGGTGGAGGTGTCGCCTTCGGGGGCGACGGTCACCTCGACGCTCTGGTCCTCGGGCGTGAACTTCACCGCGTTGTCGATGACCGCGTCCAGCGCGCTGGACAGCGCGACCGGGTCGGCCCAGGCGGTCGTGGGCGGGCAGTCGCCGACCAGGCGCACGCCCTTGGCCTCGGCGGTCGGGGCCCAGGCCGCGAGGCGTTCGGCGGCGAGCTCGCCGATGTCGGTGATCCGCAGGTCCGCCTCGGTGTGCTCCGCCAGCGCCAGATCCAGCAGATCGTCCAGGACCTGCGCGAGGCGCTTGCCCTCGCCCTGGACGGAGGCGATCTCCTTGTTGCCCTCGGGCAGCTCGAAGGAGAGCAGCTCGATACGGAGCAGCAGCGCCGCGAGCGGGTTGCGGAGCTGGTGCGAGGCGTCCGCGACGAAGGCGCGCTGCTGCTCCAGCACGTCCTCGACGTTGTCCGCCATCTCATTGAACGACCGGGCCAGACGCCTGAGTTCCGGCGGACCGCCGGCGGCCGCGACCCGGGACTTGAGCCGGCCGGTGGCGATGTCGTGGGTGGTGGCGTCGAGGACGCGCACCGGCCGCAGGACCCAGCCGGTCAGCCGCAGGGCGGCGCCGACGGCCAGCAGCATCGCGGCGCCCTCGCCCGCGCCGATGACCAGCCAGCCGTGCAGGGTGCGCGAGCGCATCTGCCCGGTGGGCGAGTCGGTGACGACGACCGCGACGACGTCCCCGTCCCGGATGACCGGCGAGGCGACCACCAGGTTGTGGCGCTGCCAGGGCCAGACCTGCTTCGGGTCGTGGCTGCGGCGGCTGAGCAGCGCCTCCTCGAAGGCGTCGCGCACCTCGCCCTCTTCCGGCAGGGACCACCTGGCCGGTGCATGAGCCATGGCACTGCCGCTGCGGTAGAAGACACCGGCCCGGATGCCGTAGACGTCGTAGTAGCTGTCGAGCTCGCTGCTGAGCGTGGCCAGACGCTCGTTCTCGAACGCCCCGGCCGTGCCGGTGGGCGAGTCGGTGACGAACTGGGCGAGGGCGGCGAAGCGCGCGGTGTCGTCGATCCGGTCGACGACGACCTTCTGCTGCTGGGCCCCGGCCAGACTGACGGCGAGCGGGACCCCGAGCGCGAGCAGCACGGCCGCCATCAGGATGATCAGCAGCGGGAGCAGACGAGTGCGCACCCGGCCCCGCTAACCGGCAGGCGCGACGAGCCGGTAGCCGACCCCGCGTACGGTCTCGATGAGCGCCGGCATGCGCAGCTTGGCGCGCAGGGACGCCACATGCACCTCCAGGGTGCGCCCGGTCCCCTCCCAGCTCGTCCGCCACACCTCGCTGATGATCTGCTCCCGGCGGAAGACCACCCCGGGCCGCTGCGCGAGCAGGGCCAGCAGATCGAACTCCTTGCGGGTCAGCTGGACCACCGCCCCGTCGACGCTGACCCGGCGGGTGGGCAGCTCTATGTGCACGGGCCCGAGGCGCAGCTCGGTCTCGATGCCGCTGGAGGTGTCCTCGTGGGAGGTGCGCCGGCTCACGGCGTGGATGCGGGCGAGCAGCTCCCCGGTGTCGTACGGCTTCACCACGTAGTCGTCGGCGCCCAGGTTGAGGCCGTGGATGCGGGAGCGGACGTCGGAGCGGGCGGTGACCATGATCACTGGGGTGGCGGTGCGTTTGCGGATCTTGCCGCAGACCTCGTACCCGTCCTGGTCGGGCAGGCCGAGGTCGAGGAGGACGACGCCGAAGCAGTCGCTCTCGGGGACGAGGGCCTGGAGGGCCTCCTCACCGCTGCGCGCGTGCGTGACGTCGAATCCGTGCCGCGCCAGGACAGCCGACAGGGCGGCGGCGACGTGGTTGTCGTCCTCGACGAGCAGCAGTCTCATCCGGTCCCCCTTCGGTTCACTGGCCGTACGATCTGTCTGTGTACAAAAAGTGCGTGCACGCGCGCGTGCACGCATTGCAGTCACGCTGATGGATGAGGACGGCGTCAAGAGGGTTCCGGTTGCGGAGAGCTTCCGTTACCCGGCCGATATGAGCGCTGCTCACAAGTGCTACGACACGTGTCCGATTGCTATCGGATCGTGATGCTCAGATTCCCCTCAGATGTAATGACGCAGGTCGTAGAGGGTAACTACTGTCCTCCGAAACCGAGGAGGACGGAGCCTGAGAGCGATGACCGAAGTATCGGTGGCCAAGGAAGATGTGGCCGCGACCGGCGAACTGGTCGTCCTGAAGAGCGTCAACAAGCACTTCGGCGCGTTGCACGTACTCCAGGACATCGACCTGACGATCGCCCGCGGCGAAGTCGTCGTGGTCATCGGACCCTCCGGGTCCGGTAAGTCCACCCTGTGCCGCACCATCAACCGCCTGGAGACGACCGACTCCGGCTCGATCACGATCGACGGCAAGCCGCTGCCCCACGAGGGCAAGGAGCTGGCCAAGCTCCGGGCCGACGTCGGAATGGTCTTCCAGTCCTTCAACCTCTTCGCGCACAAGACCGTGCTCGAGAACGTGATGCTCGGCCAGATCAAGGTCCGCAAGAAGGACAAGAAGGCGGCCGAGGAGCGGGCTCGGGCCCTACTCGACCGGGTCGGCGTCGGCGCACAGGCCGAGAAGTACCCCGCACAGCTCTCCGGCGGCCAGCAGCAGCGCGTCGCGATCGCGCGGGCGCTGGCCATGGAGCCGAAGGTCATGCTCTTCGACGAGCCGACCTCCGCGCTCGACCCCGAGATGATCAACGAGGTGCTGGAGGTCATGCAGCAGCTCGCCCGCGACGGCATGACCATGATCGTCGTTACCCATGAGATGGGCTTCGCACGATCGGCCGCCAACCGCGTGGTGTTCATGGCGGACGGCCGCATCGTCGAGGAGGCTGCGCCCGACCAGTTCTTCAGCAATCCGCGCAGTGACCGTGCCAAGGACTTCCTGTCGAAGATCCTCCACCACTGACGGCGCACTCCGCGCGACGCCACCGGCGTTGCCGCCTGACGGCCCGCATCTCTTTCACCAGCCAAAGGATGTTCATCATGAAGCTCCGCAAGGTCACCGCCGCCTCGGCCACCGTGTTCGCCCTCGCCCTCACCGCCACCGCGTGCGGCGGCGACAACAGCACGGGCGGCGACTCCGGCTCCGGTGGTGGCAAGACGATCACCGTCGGCATCAAGTTCGACCAGCCCGGCCTCGGCCAGAAGACGCCGCAGGGTTACGCCGGCTTCGACGTCGACGTCGCCACGTACGTCGCGAAGAAGCTCGGTTACGACGCGGACCAGATCGAGTGGAAGGAAGCGAAGAGCGCCGACCGCGAGACCATGCTGCAGCGTGGTGACGTCGACTTCATCGCCGCGACCTACTCGATCACCCCGGAGCGCCAGGAGAAGGTCGACTTCGCCGGTCCTTACCTGCTGGCTCACCAGGATGTGCTGGTCCGCGCCGACGACAACAAGATCAAGTCGCCGAAGGACCTGAACAACGCCAAGCTCTGCTCGGTGACCGGCTCCACCTCCGCGCAGAACGTGAAGGACAAGCTGGCGCCGAAGGCCCAGCTGCAGCCGTACCCGACGTACTCCGCCTGTCTGCCCGGTCTGCAGAACGGTGCCGTCGACGCGCTGACCACCGACGACTCCATCCTCGCCGGTTACGCCGCCCAGTCCCAGTTCAAGGGCAAGTTCAAGCTCGGCGGCTTCAAGCTGACCAACGAGAACTACGGCATCGGCGTCAAGAAGGGCAGCGACCTCAAGGCCGACATCAACAAGGCCCTCGAGGCCATGGTCGCCGACAAGGCCTGGCAGGAGGCCGTGGACAAGAACCTCGGCCCGGCCAACTACAAGAACGAGCCCGCGCCGAAGATCGGCGAAATCAAGAGCTGAGGCAACGCCTGACGGGTGCGCCGCCCCGCGGGGCGGCGCACCGGGGCATCCCTATACGCGGAAGCGCGGGAGATCGTGTTCGACTTTCTTGAGGATTACGACCTGCTGGGAGCCTTCTGGACGACAGTGCAACTCGCTGCGCTGTCCGCCGTCGGCTCTCTCATCTGGGGCACCATGCTGGCCGCCATGCGCGTCGGTCCGGTGCCGCTGATGCGCGGTTTCGGGACCGCGTACGTGAACATCGTGCGGAACATCCCGCTGACCGTCATCATCCTGTTCACGTCGCTGGGCCTGAACCAGACGCTGAGTGTCTCCCTCGGCGCCGATGACGTCGAGACGATCAACTTCCGGCTGGCGGTCCTGGGCCTGATCTTCTACACCTCGTCCTTCGTGTGCGAGGCGCTGCGCTCCGGCATCAACACGGTGCCGGTCGGGCAGGCGGAGGCGGCTCGGGCGATCGGTCTCAGCTTCCGCCAGGTGCTGGGTCTGGTCGTGCTGCCGCAGGCGTTCCGGTCGTCGGTCGTCCCGCTGGCGAACGTGCTGATCGCCCTCATCAAGAACACCACGGTCGCGGCCGCCATCGGTGTCGCCGAGGCGGCGGTACTGATGAAGGAGATGATCGAGAACGAGGCCCAGCTGCTGCTGATCGCGGCGATCATCGCGTTCGGCTTCGTGGTTCTGACGCTGCCGACCGGTCTGATCCTCGGTTGGGTGGGCAAGAAGGTGGCGGTGAAGCGATGAGCTCCGTTCTGTACGACGCCCAGGGCCCCCGCGCCAAGCGGCGCAACGCCGTCCTCACGGTGGTCTTCGTGGCCGCCGCCGCGGCCCTGCTGTGGTGGGTGTTCGGCACCCTCAAGGACAAGGGCCAGCTGGAATGGGCCCTGTGGGAGCCGTTCTTCTCCGGCAGCGAGGCCTGGTCCACGTACATCTGGCCGGGGCTGCTGAACACGCTGAAGGCCGCCGCCCTCGCGGTGATCATCGCGATGCCGCTCGGCGCGGTGCTCGGCATCGCCCGCCTCTCGGACCACGTGTGGGTCCGGATCCCGGCCGCGGTCGTGGTCGAGTTCTTCCGGTCCATCCCCGTGCTGGTCCTGATGATCTTCGGCCTCGCCCTGTTCGCCGAGTACACCAACGTCAGCTCCGACGACCGTCCGCTCTACGCGGTCGTCACCGGCCTGGTGCTGTACAACGCGTCCGTCCTCGCCGAGATCGTCCGCGCGGGCATCCTGGCCCTGCCCAAGGGCCAGGCCGAGGCGGCGCAGGCGATCGGCCTGCGCAAGGGCCAGCTCATGCGGCTGATCCTGCTGCCGCAGGCGGTCACCGCGATGCTCCCGGCCATCGTGAGCCAGCTCGTCGTCATCGTGAAGGACACCGCGCTCGGCGGCGCCGTCCTCACCTACTCCGAGCTGCTCTCCGCCGCGAACACGATGAGCGGCTACTACGGCGCGAACATCATCGCCAGCTTCACGGTCGTGGCCGTCATCTTCATCGCGCTCAACTTCGCCCTCACGTCCTTCGCGAGCTGGCTCGAGCGCCGGCTGCGGCAGGCCAAGAAGTCGACGGGAGCGGTCGTGGGCGCCAACGACGCACAGATCGCCGGCACCACCGGGACCGGCGCCGGAGGCATCTGACACTCGCTCAACCCGGATGACATACTCAGGGGCAGTGGCATGATCGCCACTGCCCCTGGTCACTTGACGCAAGCACCGGCAATGGGTTGCATACGTTCTGTGATCGTGCACCCTGCTCCAACTTCGTGTTCACCTACGTCCCTCAGGACGTCACCACGGGCAGGGGGCGCCGCGCCGTGGACCCGGTGATCGTCGTCGGAGCGGGGCCCGTCGGGCTCACGCTCGCCCTGGCCCTGGCGCGTCAGGAGGTGCCCTGCGTGGTCCTCGACGAAGGGCCGGGCAAGGACGAACCCCGTGCGTCGCGCACCGTGGTCCTCCACGAGGAGACCACCGCACTCATCGAACGGCTGACCGGTGCCCCCTTGGACCGCATCGGCGCCCACTGGGCCGGATGGCGGTCGGTGCGGCGCAAGCAGGTGATGCGCGAGGTCTTTTTCGACGGCAGCGAGCCCGTCCCCCTGCACATCGCCCAGCACGAGCTGACCGGCGCCCTGCGCGCGGCCCTCGCGGGCGAACCGCTCGTCAAGATCGCGGTGGAGAGCCGGCTCGACGGCATGGAGCAGGAGTCCTCGGGCGTCACGGCCCACACCCGCGGTCCCAAGGGCACATGGTGGCGCGGCAGTTACCTGGTCGGCTGCGACGGCCCCCGCTCGACCGTGCGCAAGCTCCAGGACATCCGCTTCCCCGGACGTACGGCGGTGGAACGTCACGCCGTCGCTGCCCTGCGGACGGAACTGCCCTGGTACAACGAGGCGTTGCTGCACCGCCTGCCGCCGTGGCGCATGTCGGGTCCCTCGGCCGGCGAGGTCACCGCGCGCCCCCTGCCGGACGGCGTCTGGCGTCTGGACTGGCTGCTGCCGCCCGGAAAGGACCTGGTCACACCCGAGCTGCTGCTGACCCGCATCCGGGAGACCCTGGCGGGCTGGTCGGGCGGCACGACCCCGCCGTACGAGCTCCTGGACACCGGTGTGCACACCGTCCACCACCGCCTCGCCCGCCGCTGGCGCGCCGACCGCGTCTTCCTCGCCGGGGACGCGGCGCACCTCCTCGGCTCACTGGGCACGCACGGGCTGGACGAGGGCCTGCGGGACGCCGACAACCTCGCCTGGAAACTGGCCCTGGCCTGGCACCACGGGCCGCACGAGGCGCTGCTCGACAGCTACCAGACCGAACGCCGGGCGATCGTGGCGGCCCGGCTCCGCGCGGCCGACCAGGCCCTACCCCTGCTGCGCGGCGGCGGAGGCCTGCGCTCCTACGTCCCCGGCTCGGCCCGGGGCCACGACTCGCTCCTCACGGACGGCCACTTGGGGCACGGCCAGCTGGGCGCGCCGGGGGCGTACGCCGACTCGCCGCTCGCTCCCCCGCCCCTGGAAGGAGAGGTCCCGGTCCGGACATCGCCCGGCTCGTCGGTCATCGACGTACGGGTCACCGCGGAGGACGGCACCTTCGTACGGCTGCGGGACCGGCTCGGCCGCGGCGCGCTGCTCGTCGTGCTGATCGCCCCGGGCACGGGCGTGTGGGAGCGCAGGCACTGGGTGAGCGCCGGCATCATGCCCCAGCTCGCCGCCGCGGTCTCGGCACTGCCCCACCACGCCGAGCTGCTGGTCGCCGAGAGCTATCCGGGCGCCGCCGCGCACACGGTGCTCCTGGTGCGGCCCGACGGGCATCTGGTGAGCGCGCTGGGCGGGGTGCGCCCGGCTGATCTGTACACGGCGGCCGAGGCCGCGATGGGCGGGCCGGTCAAGGTGCAGGCGGAGGCCGGTGCTTCAGCCGGCTCGCGCTGACCGCGAGCACCGGCGGGGACGTGCTCTCTGTCACAGTGCGTCCGCATGGTGACAGTGAGTTGACCGGCCCGGACGGCCGTGGTGTACTCCGGTGCGTGACCGACACCTGTGTGCGCCTGTGGCGGAGGGTCCATATGGACCTCCTCCGCTATGCGGGCTGCGTGTGTCGCCCGTCCTGCTGACTTCGCATCCCTCTTTCCACCGCGCGCGCCGCGCTCTCCACGCTGGCCGACGCGCCTCCCGTGCGAACCCGCATCAGGACCTCCAGGACGGCACCCGTGTCTGTATCCCCCTCCGCATCCCCTTCCCCTGTCTCCACGCCCGTCACCTCCGCTTCTTCCGGGCCCACCCAGGCCGACCTCTTCGACTTCGTCCGGCGTACGGCCGCCGACACCGAGCTGATCGACTCCCTGCCGCTCGACCCGGAAGGCCGTACCTGGGTACGGCTGGAGGGGCCCGGCGGCAGCGAGGCCTGGCTGATCGGCTGGCCGCCCGGCTCGGGCACCGGCTGGCACGACCACGCCGAGTCCGTCGGCGCCTTTCTGACCGCGTCGGGCGAGCTCAAGGAGAACTCGCTCACCGCGCGACTGCCCGCCGACGGCTGGAAGACCCTGGAGCTCTCCGACGGTGTGGACCGGGAACGCCGGCTGTCGTCCGGCCAGGGCCGCGCCTTCGGCCGGCACCACGTCCACGAGGTGCTCAACGAGTCCCCCGAGCAGCACGCGATCTCCGTCCACGCCTACTACCCGCCCCTGCCGCAGATCCGCCGCTACAGCCGCAGCGGGCCGATCCTCCGGCTCGAGCAGGTGGAGCGTCCGGAGGACTGGCAGTGAGCGCCATACACGAGCCGGCGAGCGGCAGCGGCAGCGGCAGCGGCAGCGGCGACGTCCAACCTCCCGTCGGCATCGACGAGTTGCTGGAGCGCGTACGCGCGGGCTACGAGCGGATCGAGCCACAGCAGGCGTACGAGGCCGCCGAGGCGGGTGACGCGCTGCTGGTGGACATCCGCTACGCGGCGCTGCGCGAGCGCGACGGCCTCATCCCCGGCGCGCTCGTCGTCGAGCGCAACGAGCTGGAGTGGCGTCTGGACCCGCAGGGCAGCCACCGAGCCGCCGAGGCCACGAGCCACTCCCTGCGCGTCGTCGTGATCTGCAACGAGGGCTACGCCTCCAGCCTGGCGGCCCAGTCCCTGCACCAGCTGGGCCTGCACCGGGCCACCGACCTGGTCGGTGGCTTCCAGGCGTGGAGGGCGTCGGGGCTTCCGGTCGTGTGATCAGGCCGGAGCATCCGAACGGCCCGTTGCGGAAGCGCGGGTCTCAGAACGGCCCGTCGCGGAAGCGCAGGTCTCAGAACTGCTCCTCCCCGAGAAAGTCCGCGTCCTCGCCCTCCTCCTCCAGCGCCTGCCGGACCACGCGCAGGGCCATGCCCTCGGAGTAGCCCTTGCGGGCGAGCATGCCCGCGAGGCGGCGGAGTCGCTTGTCGCGGTCCAGCCCCCGGGTGGAGCGGAGCTTGCGCGCGACGAGTTCACGCGCGGTCTCCTCTTCCTGCTCGGGCTCGAGCTGGGAGACGGCCTCGTCGATCAGCGTGGAGTCGACGCCCTTGGTCCGCAGCTCACGGGCGAGCGCACGCCGCGCCAGCCCCCGTCCGTGGTGGCGGGACTCCACCCAGGCGTCCGCGAAGGCGCTGTCATTGATGAGGCCGACCTCTTCCAGCCTCGACAGCACCTCCTCGGCGGCATCGTCCGGGATCTGCCGCTTGCGCAGGGCGTCGGCGAGTTGCTTGCGGGTCCGCGGGGTCCCGGTGAGCAGACGCAGGCAGATCGCCCGAGCCTGCTCGACCGGGTCCCCAGGAGGCTCCCCCTGCTCGGCCCTCGACGAGGAGGGGGAACCTCCGTCTTCGGTAATCACCTCACCGAAGCCCTGCCGGCGACGCCCACGCCCACGACGCGCCCCGTCGTCCCGCGAGCCGTCCCCGCGTGATCTGTCCCCGCGTGAGCCGACCCTGCGGGAGCCGCCTCCGCGTGAGCCCGTACCGGGTGAGTCGCTGCCCTGGGAGCCGCCCCCGTACGGCCCCTCGTCCTCCCCGTGCGGCCCGTCGGAGTACGACCCGTCGCTCCCGTACTCGCCGTCACCGTCCACGGCCGAGCCCGCGTCGTCCCCGGTGCCCCTCCCCCACGGGGCACCGGAGGCGGCGTACTCGTACTCCGCCCAGTCGGTTCGTCGTGTCACGGGTCAGCTCTTGGCTGCGGCGGCCTTGGACTTGGCGGTCTTGGCCGCTGCCGGGGCGGGCACCGCGGGCGCGGCGTCGGCCGGAGCGGGGGAGACCGCGGCGTCCGTGCCCGGCTCGGCGGCGGGCTCCTCGGGACGCACTCCGACGCCCAGCTTCTCCTTGATCTTCTTCTCGATCTCGTTGGCCAGGTCGGGGTTGTCCTTCAGGAAGTTGCGCGCGTTCTCCTTGCCCTGGCCGAGCTGGTCGCCCTCGTACGTGTACCAGGCGCCGGCCTTGCGGACGAAGCCGTGCTCCACGCCCATGTCGATCAGGCCGCCCTCGCGGCTGATGCCCTGGCCGTAGAGGATGTCGAACTCGGCCTGCTTGAAGGGCGGCGCGACCTTGTTCTTGACGACCTTGCAGCGGGTGCGGTTGCCGACCGCGTCCGTGCCGTCCTTCAGGGTCTCGATGCGGCGGATGTCGATGCGCACCGAGGCGTAGAACTTCAGCGCCCGGCCACCGGTCGTGGTCTCCGGGGAGCCGAACATCACGCCGATCTTCTCGCGGAGCTGGTTGATGAAGATCGCGGTGGTCTTGGACTGGTTGAGCGCGCTGGTGATCTTCCGCAGGGCCTGGCTCATCAGGCGGGCCTGCAGACCCACGTGGCTGTCGCCCATCTCGCCCTCGATCTCCGCGCGCGGGACGAGCGCGGCGACGGAGTCGATGACGATGAGGTCGAGGGCGCCGGAGCGGACCAGCATGTCCACGATCTCCAGGGCCTGCTCGCCGTTGTCCGGCTGGGACAGGATCAGGTTGTCGATGTCGACGCCGAGCTTCTGCGCGTACTCGGGGTCGAGGGCGTGCTCCGCGTCGACGAAGGCGACCTGGCCGCCGGACTTCTGCGCGTTCGCCACCGCGTGCAGGGTCAGGGTCGTCTTGCCCGAGGACTCCGGGCCGTAGATCTCCACGACACGGCCGCGCGGCAGGCCGCCCACGCCGAGGGCCACGTCGAGGGCGGTCGACCCGGTCGAGATGACCTCGATGGGCTCCTTCGTCCGGTCGCCCATGCGCATGACCGCGCCCTTGCCGAACTGCCGTTCAATCTGTGCGAGAGCGGCATCCAGGGCCTTCTCGCGGTCGGTTCCTGCCATGGGTTCCACCCGATTTGCTTGAGTCGATCGCTTCACGTCAAAGACGCTAACGCCTGCCACTGACAATGGGCCCCGACGCCCGTCCGGCCTGTGGATAACTCGGGCACATCTCTACCCAAAGTACGTCGAAACGCTCGTCGTTGAGCCGTGCCGGAGACTCCATATGAATGGATGTTCGATTTTTGTGTCAAGCGCGGCACGCGACGGCAGCCGGTGCCGCGTCCGTGGCCCGTTCCCCGGACGACGGGATCAGGAGGAGCCCTGCCAGGGCCCTCCGTCCTGCGGTCGCTCCGGGTTCTCCGGGTCCTCAGGGTTTCTCCGGTCGCCCCGGGTCCTCCGCGCCCGGCCGCCGTGCCCACAGCCGCCTCGTGCGCGCTATCAGGCCCGGCCCCTCACCCCGCCACCGATGGCCGTGCACGCGCGGGTCGTCCGTGACGTCGTAGCGCTTCACGTACGCCCCCAGGAAGGCCTGGAGCGTGGCGATGGCGGGGATGGCGATCAGCGCGCCGACGGCGCCGAGGAGCGCGGTGCCCGCGATGACCGAGCCGAAGGCGACCGCGGGGTGGATGTCGACGGTCTTCGAGGTCAGCTTGGGCTGCAGCACGTAGTTCTCGAACTGCTGGTAGACCACGACGAAGATCAGCACCCACAGCGCGTACCAGGGATCCACCGTGAACGCGATCAGCATGGGCAGGGCGCCCGCGAGATACGTGCCGATCGTGGGGATGAACTGCGACACCAGGCCCACCCACACCGCGAGCACGGGCGCGTAGGGCACGCCCAGTATCTGCAGCAGGACGAAGTGCGCGGCGCCGGAGATCAGCGCCATCAGGCCGCGCGAGTAGATGTAGCCGCCGGTCTTGATCACGGCGATCTCCCAGGCGCGCAGCACCTCGGCCTGCCGCGCGGGCGGCAGCACGGAGCAGAGCGCGCGGCGCAGACGCGGGCCGTCCGCGGCGAAGTAGAACGAGAACAGCCCGATCGTCAGTAGCTGGAAGAGACCGCCGAGGACCTGGGCGGACACGTCCAGGACGCCCGTGGCGCTGTTCTGCACGTAGTTGCGCAGCCAGTCGGAGCGGAGCACGCCCTCCTGGATGTCCACGCGCTTCAGGTCGGTCCTGAAGTGTGTGTTGATCCAGTTGATGACGGAGTCGAGATACTCCGGGAAGCCCTCGATCATCTTGATGATCTGGTCCGCGAGGATGGAGCCGAGCAGCGTGACGAAGCCCGCCGACACGATCACCACGCCGATGAAGACGATGAACGCGGCCAGGCCTCTGCGGATGCCGCGCGAGGCCATCCAGCCCACCGCCGGTTCGATGGCGAGTGCCAGGAAGAACGCGATGAGGATGTTGATCAGCAGGCCGGTGACCTGATGGAAGGCCCAGCTGCCCAGCTGGAACGCGGCGACGAGGGCGAGCGCCAGCACCATGGCCCGCGGCAGCCAGCGCGGCATGCGGCCGTTCGGCCCGGTGGTTCCGCCGGCGGCGGGGGGCTCGGCCGGCGGTGTCGTACCGAACGGGGAGGACTGCCGGGCTGCCTGCCCGTTCTCGTCAATGGGTGCCACGGACCAAGTCTCACCCACGCCACCGACAGCCGTCTGCCCGCCTGCGATCTTCGTGACCCGTCAACGGTCCCCGCGACCCGTCGGCCGTCCACCGCGACCGGTCGGCGCCCTCCGTTCCGGGTCGGTCAGCGCCGCTCCCGGGGCACGTCCATCACCGAGCAGACCACCTGCCAGACGTCCTTGGCGTCCCAGCCGGAGGCCAGCGCCTCGTGCACGGTGCGCCCGCCGAGCTCCGTCATCACGTGATCGCGCGCGAAGGTGTCGGCGTAGCCGGAACCGAAGTGCTCCGCCATCCGCTGCCAGAAAACCGTCAACCGCATGACTCAAGTATCCCGCCCCTGGGGGTGGGCCTGAGCCAGGACCGCCTGCCGGCGCCGCTTTCCGTCCTACGGTCTGGTCCATGGCCGAAACAGGAGCTTCCACACTCCCCCCGACGCGCCCGCCGCACAGCCCTGTCACGCGCGCGGAGCGCTTCGTCTGGCTCACCGCGCGCGTGCTGGAGCAGCGCCTCTTCGCCCACCGCTTCCGCGGCGCCGCCGCCGACCCGGTGGAGACGGCGCTGGACGCCTACCGCAACGACGACGGCGGGTACGGCCACGCGCTGGACCCCGATCTGCGCGGCCCGGTCAGCCAGCCGCTGCACACCGCCCACGCGCTGCGCGTCCTGGACGCCGTGGGGCGCTGCGCCGGCCAGCGCGTGGAACGCATGTGCCGCTACCTGACGTCCGTCTCCACGGCGGACGGCGCGCTCCCGTTGGTCCATCCCAGCGGGCGCGGCTATCCGACGGCCCCCTTCGTGCCGGTCGTGGCCGATCCGCCCGGCGACCTCCTGGCCACCGGGCCGGTGGTGGGGCTGCTGCACCGCAACGAGGTGTGGCACGCCTGGCTGTTCCGGGCCACGGACTTCTGCTGGCAGGCGGTCGAGTCCCTGGAGAAGTCGCATCCGCACGAGATCGAGGCGGCCGTGACCTTCCTGGACTCCGTCCCCGACCGCCCGCGGGCGGAGGCGGCCGCCGACCGCCTGGGCCGCCTGGTGCGCGCACAGGGCCTCGTGGCCCTGGACCCCGACCGCCTGGAGGCGTATCCGGTCTCCTCCGGCTGTGCCGCCGGCGAGCACCACTTCCCGTACGACTTCGCGAGGACGCCGCGCTCCCTCGCGCGCGCGTGGTTCACGGACGACGAGATGTCCCGCTCCCTGGACCACCTCACGGCCCGGCAGCAGGAGGACGGCGGCTGGCCCGTCCGATGGCGCCACTGGGCCCCGGCCCCCGCTCTGGAGGCCCGGTCGGTCGTGACGATCGAGGCCCTGCGCACCCTCAGTGCCTACGGTCGCGCCATCGGCTGATCATCCCGCCCCCATGGCCCGCACCCCCGCGGTCACCACCACGGCCGCCGCGACGACGAGCAGGAACGGGGCGCGCAGCATCAGCGCCACGGCGGCGGCTCCGAGCCCGGCGGCCCGCGCGTCCAGCACCAGCGTCTGCCCGTCGGCGAAGGTCTGCTGGGCCGTGAGGGCCGCGAGCAGCGCGACGGGCAGCAAGGCCGCCAGCCGCTTGACGACGGGCCGCTCCAGGGCTCCGGCCGGCACCAGCAGCCCGGCCAGCTTGACGGCGTAGCACCCGAGGACGGTCACACCGATGGCGATCCAGACGTTCACGCCCCGCCCTCCTGCCGGTTGCGCCGGCCGTCCGCCCAGAGGACGACCGGCGCCGCCAGCGCGGCCAGCAGCACCGGGACCCCGGCGGGCAGCACGGGCAGCAGTCCGAGCCCGAGCAGCACGGCCAGCCCGGCGACGGCCCGCTCGGTGCCGGTCCGAAGCATCGGCGCGAGCAGGGCCAGGAAGACCGCCGGTCCCGCTGCGTCGAGCCCCCAAGCGTCGGTGTCCCCGATGGCCTCGGCGCCCAGGGCACCGAGCAGCGTGGTGAGGTTCCACAGGACGTACAGGGTCAGCCCGGTCGCGAAGAACCCGATCCGCGCGGTACGCCGCGTGGGCTGCGCCAGTGCGACGGCGGCCGTCTCGTCGATCACCCACTGGGCGGCGAACGGCCGCACCGCGCGCGGGAGGGCCAGCAACTGCGACAGCCGCAGGCCGTAGAAGGCGTTCCGCACGCCCAGGAAGAAGGCCCCGGCAGCCGCCGTGAACGGGCTGCCTCCTGCCGCGAGCGCGCCCACCAGGGCGAACTGGGACGCCCCGGTGAACACCAGAAGGCTGAGCGCACACGTCTGCAGCAGCGTGAGTCCGCTGCCGGCCGACGTCACTCCGAAGGCGAACCCGGACAGCCCGACGGCCACCCCGACGCCCAGTGCGTCCCGTACGACGGCCCGGTCGGCTTTCCCACCGGTCCCTGTATCTCTGAGAGCTGTCCGATCCACCACGCCCCGCACGCTACGAGCAGCCGCTACCGCGGGTCTTGTACGTTCTTGCGCTCCCGCTGATACGCCCCCGGGGGCACGCCGACCATCCGGCTGAAGTGCCGGTTGAGATGCGGCTGGTCGGTGAACCCCACGGCCACGGCCACCTCGGAGGGCGCCGTACCGAGGTCCAGCAGCCGCCGTGCCCGCCGGACTCGCGCGTCCGTGAGCCACGCGTGCGGGGGCATCCCGTAGACGTCCCGAAAGGCCCGCAGCAGGGCGAACGGGCTGGTCCCGAGGTCAGCCGCCAGCCGCTCCAGAGTCGGCGGCCGCGCCATCCGCTCCTCCAGCACACCACGCGCGCGTGCCGCGATCCGGGTCCCGGCCGTCCGCACCTCCCGTCGCGGCATGGGCCCGCCGTTCAGCCTGAGCAGCCTCGTCACGGCGACCCGCAGCAGCGTGTCCGCGGCCAGGGCGTTGCCCTCGTCGGCCGCGCGCAGCACCCGGTGCACCAGGGCGACGGCGTACGGATCGTCCACCACCGGGCTGACGAACCCCGGCGTCCCCCGCAGCGCCGTCGTCTCGGCCGCGATCTCCGCCACCACGTCGGCCGACGGATAGACGGCCCCGTACCGCCATCCCTCGGGCACACCGGCCCGCCCGGTGTGCGGGGTATCGGGATTCACCAGCGCGAGAGCCCCCGCCCCGGCGTACTGATCGCCTCCACCGTGGTGGAACACCTCCACCCCGTCGGCGATGGCGGCGATCACGAAGTTCTCGTGCGTGTGCCGGACGAACGTCTTCCGGACGTACCGGGCCCGCAGCAGATCCACCCCGGGCAGCTCGTCGTACTGCCAGTGCCGCGCGCGCTCTGTCATACGGCCATTGTCCGCCGCCCCGCTCGTGGCTTCCCGGTCGCTTGTCTCCGGCGCCCGCGACGCTTGCGGAAACGCACCGGCCGAACCGCCGCCGGGCCCCGTTGTCAGTGCCGGGGTGCACGATGGACGCATGCCCAGCGATGCGCACCGAGCCCTGGAGGGCTTCTCCCCCGCGACCCGTGCCTGGTTCACGGGTGCCTTCCCCGCGCCCACCACCGCCCAGGCCGGAGCGTGGCAGGCCATCCGGGAGGGCTCGGACGTGCTGGTCGTCGCCCCCACCGGCTCCGGCAAGACCCTGGCCGCCTTCCTGGCCGCCCTGGACCAGCTCGCCTCGACGCCGCCCCCCGCCGATCCCAAGAAGCGCTGCCGGGTCCTGTACGTCTCGCCCCTCAAGGCGCTGGCCGTGGACGTGGAGCGCAACCTCCGCAGCCCCCTGACGGGCATCCGCCAGGAATCCGTGCGGATGGGCCTGCCCGAGCCCGAGGTCAAGGTGGGCATCCGCTCGGGCGACACCCCGGCCGCCGAGCGCCGCTCCCTGGCGACCCGCCCGCCGGACATCCTGATCACGACGCCCGAGTCGCTGTTCCTGATGCTGACCTCGGCCACGCGCGACGCGCTGACCGGTATCGAGACGGTGATCCTCGACGAGGTGCACGCGGTCGCCGGCACCAAGCGCGGCGCCCACCTGGCGCTCTCCCTGGAGCGGCTGGACGGCCTCCTGCCGAAGCCGGCCCGCCGCATCGGCCTCTCCGCGACGGTCCGCCCGGTCGACGAGGTGGCCCGCTTCCTCTCGCCCCGGCGCAAGGTGGAGATCGTCCAGCCGGAGTCGGGCAAGGAGTTCGATCTGTCCGTGGTCGTCCCGGTCGAGGACCTGGGCGAGCTGGGCGGCTCCCCCGTGTCCGACGGCTCGGAGGGCGCCGAGCGCCCGTCGATCTGGCCGCATGTCGAGGAGCGGATCGCCGACCTCGTCCAGTCCCACCGCTCCACGATCGTCTTCGCGAACTCCCGCCGCCTCGCGGAGCGCCTGTGCAACCGCCTGAACGAGATCGCCTACGAGCGGGCCACCGGCGAGCCTCTCGACGAGCAGCACTCCCCCGCCGAGCTGATGGGCGGTTCGGGAGCCGCCCAGGGCGCACCCCAGGTCATCGCCCGCGCCCACCACGGCTCGGTCTCCAAGGAACAGCGCGCCCTGGTCGAGGAGGACCTCAAGGCGGGCCGCCTGCCCGCGGTGGTCGCCACCTCCAGCCTGGAGCTGGGCATCGACATGGGCGCGGTGGACCTGGTCGTCCAGGTCGAGTCCCCGCCCTCGGTCGCCTCCGGCCTCCAGCGCGTGGGCCGCGCGGGCCACCAGGTGGGCGCGGTCTCCACCGGCGTCGTCTTCCCCAAGTACCGAGGCGACCTGGTCCAGGCGGCGGTGGTCACCGAGCGCATGCGCACCGGCGCCATCGAGTCCCTCAGGGTCCCCGCCAACCCCCTGGACGTCCTGGCGCAGCAGATCGTCGCCATGACGGCCCTGGACACCTGGCAGTTCGACGACCTGCTGGCGGCCGTCCGCCGGGCCGCCCCCTTCGCCTCACTGCCCGAGTCCGCCTTCACGGCGGTGCTCGACATGCTCGCCGGCCGCTACCCCTCCGACGCCTTCGCCGAGCTGCGCCCGCGCGTGGTGTGGGACCGCGTCACCGGCGAGATCACCGGCCGCCCCGGCGCCCAGCGCCTCGCCGTCACCTCCGGCGGCACGATCCCCGACCGCGGCCTCTTCGGTGTCTTCCTCGCGGGCGCCGACCCCAAGAAGGGCGGCGGCCGGGTCGGCGAGCTAGACGAGGAGATGGTCTACGAGTCCCGCGTCGGCGACGTCTTCACGCTCGGCACGAGTTCCTGGCGCATCGAGGACATCACCCGCGACCGCGTCCTGGTCTCCCCCGCCCCGGGCGTACCGGGCCGGCTGCCCTTCTGGAAGGGCGACCAGCTGGGCCGCCCGCTGGAACTGGGCCGGGCGCTGGGCGCGTTCCTGCGCGAGGTCGGCTCGCTGCCCCAGGACGACGCCCGCCTCCGTCTCGTCGCCGCGGGCCTGGACGCGTGGGCCGCGGACAACGTGCTGTCGTACCTGGCGGAGCAGCGCGAGGCCTGCGGCCATGTCCCGGACGACCGGACGATCGTCGTGGAGCGCTTCCGCGACGAGCTCGGCGACTGGCGGGTGGTGGTGCACTCCCCCTTCGGCGCCCAGGTGCACGCCCCCTGGGCGCTCGCGCTCGGCGCCAAGCTCTCCGAGCGCTACGGCATGGACGCGCAGGTCATGCACGCCGACGACGGCATCGTGCTGCGCCTGCCGGACGCCGATCTGATGAGTCTGGACCTGCTGGATCAGGAACCGCTCAAGATGGGCCGGGAGTCCGACGCCGATCAAGCCCCCGTGGGCGCGGCCGACGTGGTCTTCGACAAGGGCGAGGTCGACCAGGTCGTCACCGACCAGGTGGGCAGCTCGGCCCTGTTCGCGTCCCGCTTCCGCGAGTGCGCCGCCCGCGCGCTGCTCCTGCCCCGCCGCAACCCCGGCAAGCGCACGCCCCTGTGGCAGCAGCGGCAGCGCGCCTCCCAGCTCTTGCAGGTGGCGAGCGAGTTCGGCTCGTTCCCGATCGTCCTGGAGGCGGTCCGCGAGTGCCTCCAGGACGTCTTCGACGTCCCCGGGCTCGTCGAGCTGATGGGCGACCTGGAGTCCCGCAAGGTGCGCCTCGTCGAGGTCACCACGGCCGAACCGTCGCCCTTCGCGCGTTCCCTCCTCTTCGGCTATGTCGCCCAGTTCCTGTACGAGGGCGACTCCCCGCTCGCCGAGCGCCGGGCCGCCGCCCTGTCGCTGGACTCCCGGCTGCTGGCCGAGCTGCTGGGCCAGGCGGAGCTGCGCGAGCTGCTCGACGCGGAGGTGCTGACCGAGCTGGAGCGCGAGCTGCAGTGGCTCACCGAGGACCGCCGCGCCAAGGACGCCGAAAGCGTCGCGGACCTCCTCCGCCTCCTCGGCCCGCTCACGGACGCCGAACTGGCCGAGCGGGGCGCCGAACCCCAGTGGGCTCAGGAACTGGCCGGCGCCCGCCGGGCCATCCGGGTCCGGATCGCGGGCGGAGACCACTGGGCGGCGATCGAGGACGCGGGCCGGCTGCGCGACGCCCTCGGAACCGCCCTGCCGGTCGGTGTCCCGGAGGCGTTCACCGAGCCCGTCAAGGACCCGCTCGGTGACCTCCTCGCACGCTACGCCCGCACCCACGGCCCGTTCACCTCGACCACGGCGGCGGCCCGCTTCGGCCTGGGCGTGGCCGTCACCGAGGGCGCCCTCCAGCGGCTCAGCGCGGCGGGCCGGATCGTCCAGGGCGAGTTCCACCCGGCCGGGATCGGCCAGGAGTGGTGCGACGCGACCGTGCTGCGCCGGCTGCGCCGCCGCTCCCTGGCTGCCCTGCGGCACGAGCTGGAGCCGGTGGCACCGGCCGCGCTCGCCCAGTTCCTCCCCCAGTGGCAGCACATCGGCAAGAGGCACTCCCTGCGCGGCATCGACGGCCTGGTTCGTGCCATCGAGCAGGTGCAGGGCGCGTCCGTGCCGGCCTCCGCCCTGGAGAAGCTCGTCCTGCCCTCCCGGGTGGCGAACTACACCCCGGGGATGCTGGACGAACTCACCGCCGCGGGCGAGGTGGTGTGGGCCGGGGCCGGCTCGCTCCCCGGCAAGGACGGCTGGGTCTCCCTCTACCTGGCGGACACGGCCCCGCTGCTCCTGCCGCCCCCGCACCCCTTGGAGCTGACCGCCCTCCACCAGTCCGTCCTGGACACCCTGACCGGCGGCTACGGCCTGTTCTTCCGCCAGATCGCCGACCAGGTCCGCGCCACCACCCACCCCGACGCCACCGATCCCCAGCTCGCCGACGTCCTCTGGGACCTGGCCTGGTCCGGCCGCCTGACCAACGACACACTCACCCCCATGCGCTCGCTGCTCGGCTCGGGCCGCACCGCAGGCTCCACGGCCCATCGCGCCAAGCGCGCGGTCCCGCGCGGCCGGTACGGCTCCCTGACGGCCGCGGCCCGCCCCGCCGCGTCCCGCTCCGGCCCGCCGACCGTCGCCGGCCGCTGGTCCCTGCTCCCCTCCCACGAGCCGGACCCCACGGTGCGCGCCCACGCCCTCGCCCGCACCCTCCTCGACCGGCACGGCGTGGTGACCAGGGGCGCGGTCTCGGCGGAGGGCGTCGAGGGCGGGTTCTCGGCGACGTACCGCGTCCTGTCCGTCTTCGAGGAGAGCGGCCAGGCCCGCCGCGGCTATGTGGTGGAGGGGCTCGGCGCGGCCCAGTTCGCGATGGACGGCGCTGTGGACCGCCTGCGCGCGGTGTCCAACGCCCGCGACCGCGGCGCGGACCTGCCCGGCCCCCCTCCGGGCCCCGGCCTCGACCCGTACCCGGCCCATGACTTCGCCGAGCCGGACGACGCGCCCCGCTCCCACGACCACACCGACGCCCCCGGCCCCGACGGCTTCCCCGACTTCGGCGCCGCCTGGGACACCCCGCCGCCCCAGCCGTCCCCCGGCGACTACGTCTCGCCTCGCGACTACCCCCCGCAGGCCGCCCCGGCCTGGCAGAACGGCGGACGCGGAGCGTACGACACGGGGTTCCCGGGCCGCCGTACCCGACCGGACTCCGCCTCCAGAGCCGTCGTCCTGGCCGCCGCCGATCCGGCGAACGCGTACGGCGCCGCCCTGCCCTGGCCCGAGCCCCCGACCGGCGCCGGGCACAAGCCGGGCCGCAAGGCGGGCTCCCTGGTGGTGCTCGTCGAGGGCGAGCTGACGCTCTACATGGAGCGCGGCGGCAAGACCCTGCTGGCCTGGGCCGCCGACCCCGACGGCGCCCCCACCGACGACCCCCGCCTGCGCACCGCGGCGGAGGCACTCGCCGCAGCGGCCCGCGCGGGCTCCCTCGGCACGGTCACGGTGGAGCGGGTCAACGGCACCCAAGCCCTGACCTCCCCCATCGGCACCCTCCTGGAAGGAGCGGGCTTCATCGCGACCCCCCGCGGGCTCCGCCTGCGCGCCTGACCCCACCACCCCCACACTCCCGGGGCACCCCCGAACGCCCCATGCCACCCTTGACCCATGCCCGAAGGCGACACGGTCTGGCAGACCGCGAAGCGGCTGCACGGCGCCCTCGCGGGCAAGGTGCTGACCCGCAGCGACCTGCGGGTGCCCCGGTTCGCCACAGCCGACCTCACGGGCCGCACGGTCCTCGACGTCACCCCGCGCGGCAAGCACCTCCTGACCCGTGTGGAGGGCGGCCTGACCCTGCACTCCCATCTGCGGATGGACGGCGCCTGGAAGGTCTACGCGAACGGCCGCCGCTGGACCGGCGGCCCGGGCCACCAGATCCGCGCGATCCTCGCGAACGCCGACAGCACAGCCGTCGGCTACCGCCTCCCTGTCCTGGAGCTCCTGCGCACCACCGACGAACACCGCGTGGTCGGCCACCTCGGCCCGGACCTGCTCGGCCCTGACTGGGACCCCGACCGCGCCCTCGCCCAGGTCTTCCAGGACCCCGCCCGCCCCCTCGGCGAGGCCCTGCTCGACCAGCGCAACCTCGCCGGCATCGGCAATGTCTACAAGAGCGAGCTCTGCTTCCTGCTCGGCGTCACCCCCTGGCTCCCCGTGGGCGACCTGCCCGCCGAACGCGCCGCGAAGCTGCCCGCGCTCGCCAAGAAGCTGCTGGAGACCAACCGCGACCGCCCGGTCCGCAGCACAACGGGCCACCGCGGCCAGGACCTCTTCGTCTACGGCCGCGCACCCCGCCCCTGTCTGCGCTGCGGTACCTCCGTCCGCGTCGCCGACCAGGGCGACGGCTCCCGCGAACGTCCGACCTACTGGTGTCCCACCTGCCAGCCCGGCCCCACCCCGGCCCCGGCCGGGCGCATCCGGCCCGCGCCAGGCAATTGACGACCCGTCAGATCCGCTCGTACGGTCCTTGCATGCCCGTCACGGCGTACGACCTCACCGGCCGCACCGCGTTCGTCACCGGGGCCGCGAGCGGTATCGGCCGCGCCTCGGCCCTGCTGCTCGCCGAGGCGGGCGCGACCGTGCACTGCGCGGACCGCGACACCGAGGGCCTGCACGAAACGGCGACCTTCATCAAGGACACCGGCGGCACCGCCCACCCCCACTCCCTCGACGTCACCGACCGCTCCCAGCTGAGGCAGGCCATCACCTCCTGCGACCGCCTCGACACCCTGGCCGCGATCGCCGGCATCATGCACAGCAGCCCCGTACTGGACACCCGGGACGAGGACCTCGACCGGGTGCTCGCCGTCAACTTCAAGGGTGTGCTGTACGCCTGTCAGGAGGCGGCCCGACTGATGATCGCCACCGGCACCAGGGGCAGCATCGTCACCATGGCCTCGGGCGCCGTCGACACCGGCGGCCCCGGGCTGCTCTGCTACGGCGCGTCGAAGGCAGCGGTGGTCCAGCTCACGAAGACCCTCGCGACGGAGGTCGGCCGGCACGGCATCCGCGTCAACGCGGTCGCCCCCGGCTGGATCCGCACGCCGATGACCGACCGCCACGACAGCGAGGCCCAGACGCACACGGAGTCCGTCATGGCCCGCATGTCACCCCTGGGCCGAGTGGGCGAGCCCGAGGACATCGCGCACGCGGTCCTCCACCTGGCGTCCGACGCCTCGGCCTTCACCACAGGCCAGATCCTCCGCCCGAACGGGGGCGTGGCAATGCCGTGGTAGCAACCGCCCCGCGTTGACCTCTGCGCGTCCCGCAGCCCCCGGCACGAGTCCGCATCTACCCGTGCGTGTCCGGCATCCCGCAAGAGCCCCGGCGATCGCCGCCCGCACGCGCCCCACCTTCACCCCGCCCGCCTCCCACGATCACCCCACACCCCCCAAGCCCTCCGCCACCGCCCCGCACCGAGCACCCCACGCGCCCGCCCCTTCGGCACACAGTGCACCGGCAGCACGCTCAACCCCCACCCCCCGGCCGCGACCGCCGCCTCCACCGCCCCGGCCCCGGGTACGACCGCCAGCCGGAGCACGGCCCACCACCACAGCACCCCCATGCCGAGCGCGGCCCCGCGGACCCCCCAGCCCCGGACCGCCAGGCGCCCCATCCCCGTCATGGCCGCCACCTCCAGCCCGACGCTATTCGGCCGCCCGGACCCGCGGGCAGGGCGCACCAACGGCACACAGGCGCACCGCGCACCCCTCGAAGCCGGGCGGCATCACGCCCGGCCGGCCCGTCCTCCGGTTGCGCCACCCGGTTCCGTCAGCCGTTCTCGGCCTGGAACATCCAGTGATGCTTCTCCAGGTCCGCTGTGATCCCGATGAAGATGTCCTGGCTCACCGGGTCCGGCTCGCCGGTCGTCTCGACCCGCTCCCGCATCCGCGCGATCACCGCGCCCAGCGCCTCGACGAGCGTACCCACGGCGGTCGTGTCGTCGACCCACCCTTCGGGAGTCACACCGATTCCGCTGCCGACGGCGACCGTCGCGGCACGCCCGTCGGGCGAGACACCGAGCGCCGCGGCGCGTTCCGCCACGGTGTCGGAGTACTTCCGTGCGGTGTCGACGACCTCGTCGAGCTGGAGATGAACGGAACGGAAGCGCGGTCCCACCACGTTCCAGTGGATCTGCTTCGCCACGAGGGCGAGATCCACCAGGTCGACCAGCGCACCTTGCAGCGCCTCCGACACGGTCTTCAGACTCGCGTCGGACAACGGGCTCTTCACGACGTACATCCGCACCTCCGTGGACTGCCCCCCGCCATCCCCTCAACGATGACCGCCGTACGCCACACCGGCAAACGCACATGAAACGGGCAGCCGACACCGTACTGCCCCCGCACAAGCGAAAACCCCGGGCGGGCACCCCTCCGGATCTTCCGGAGAGGCCCGGCCGGGGCCTCAGCACTTCTCAGCGCCTGATCGGCGCCGTTCGTCTCATGCCGCGTACGCGAAAACGCTCACGCGGCGACGACGTCCACCGCCTCGGCGGGCGCCTTGATGGTCACCCGCTCCGGCGGCACACCGGTCACCGAAACGGAACCCAGCATCGGGCGAACCGGCGTGGGTACAGGCTCGCTGGGGGTGGCCGCAGCGGACTGGGCCAGCTCGGCGAGGGCGAGCTCGTCGCTCACTTCCCGCATGAGCTCGGACATCCGTACGTCCAGCGCGTCGCAGATGGCGGAGAGCAGCTCGGAGGAAGCCTCCTTCTGCCCCCGCTCCACCTCGGAGAGATAGCCGAGTGAAACTCGGGCGGACGAGGAGACTTCGCGCAGAGTACGGCCCTGGCGCTGGCGCTGCCGACGCAGCACGTCACCCAGCAGGCGACGGAGCAGAATCATCGGTGGCTCCCTCCTCGGACCGCGTAGCCGCATCCATTACGCCCCACCGTACCGCCTTGCGCCGCGGCCGTGCGGGGAGCGATGTCGTGTTCACTCAGGGCTGCAAACATCAAAACCCCCCGTTCCGTTCCGTATCCTGTGCCCGCTCATTCCCGGTCTGTTCGCCCGCACGCCCCTTCGGAAGCAGTGCGAGTACGCTCCGTACACTCTCTCTACGAATTTCCTCGCGGTCGCCGTTCAACCGCCAAGCCTCCACTTTTCCGCCGCGGGCAGAACCGGAATCAAACCCGAAGGGCCCCTTCCCGGCGACGAAGTCCGTCCCTGCGGCCCGTCCGTCCTGCGGCCGGGAACCCGCTACACCGCTGGTCACGCCGGCGGGACAGGCGCTCATGGAGCCCCGGAAGACGTGGGTCGCCCTGGAAGCCGATGCGGCCTCCGCCGCGACGAGGCCACCGGTCGACGACTCCACGACGGCGAGCTTTCCGCCCTTCACCGTGAGTGATCGCACCACGTCAGTGGCCGTGGAACTCACGCTTCCTTCTCCTCCAACGCGGCCTTGCGCTCGGCAATTCCCTGCCTGCGCAGCACAATGGCCTGTTTCACATAGTCGAGTCCGGTCGCCACGGTCAGCACGACCGCCGCGGCCATCACCCACCACCTCAGGGTGGCCAGCCACCCCGTCAGCGCCAGCACATACATGCCCACGGCCACGCCCTGGGTGAGGGTCTTGAGCTTGCCGCCGCGGCTGGCGGGGATGACGCCGTACCGGATGACAACAAAACGCAGGAGGGTGACCCCGAGTTCCCGCCCGAGGATGACGCCGGTCACCCACCACGGCAGATCCCCGAGCGCGGAGAGACAGATCAGCGCCGCCCCCATGATCGCCTTGTCGGCGATGGGGTCGGCGATCTTCCCGAAGTCCGTGACCAGGTTGTACGTGCGCGCCAGGTGACCGTCGAAGATGTCGGTGATCATGGCGATGGCGAAGGCCGCCCAGGCGAGGGCACGCCAGGCCGGGTCGTAGCCGCCGTCCGCGAGCATCAGCGCCACGAAGGCCGGCACGAGGACCAGCCGGAGCATGGTCAGGAGGTTGGCGATGTTCCAGACGCTGGCCTGGTTGACGGCCGCCGCCGTCAGTTTCCCGCCCCGCCCGCTCTTGTCCTCACCCTGGGCGTCGGCGCCGGCCCCGTCCGAGCCCTCACCGACGACAGCCCCACCGCCACTCGTACCGTGCGCCGTACCGGACGTCCCGCCGTCGGCCGACCTCGCGGCCGTACGGCCGACCGCCGAGCCGGGCACCTTCCCCGAGGCCGCGCCGGACGCGGGCCTCCTCGCGCCGGAGGCGCCTCCCGCCGCGGCTGCCGGGACACCGGTCATCTGCCCGCCTCCTCACTCCACGCAGGCGAGGCGAACGAACCCTGCAGGGGCTCGGCCACCAGGTCGACACCCTCCGTACCGACCACCTTCGCCTCGACCATACGACCGGTGCGGAGCCCCGCGCCGCTCGTGAGCTGCACCTGGCCGTCCGTCTCGGGCGCCTGGTGGGCGGCGCGGCCGTAGACGCCCTCCTCGTCGACGGACTCGACGAGCACGTGCAGCGTCTGGCCGACGCGCTCCTCGGCGCGCTGCGAGACGAGTTCCTCGGCCAGCCGCGAGACCCGGGCCAGCCGCTCGGCGACCACGTCCTCGTCGAGCTTGTTCTCGTAGGTCGCCGCCTCGGTGCCCTCCTCGTCGGAGTAGCCGAAGACGCCGATGGCGTCCAGCCGCGCGCCGCTCAGGAACCGCTCCAGTTCGGCGAGGTCGGCCTCGCTCTCGCCGGGGAAGCCGACGATGAAGTTGGAGCGCACACCCGCCTCGGGCGCCTTGCTCCGGATGGTGTCGAGCAGCTCCAGGAAGCGGTCGGTGTCGCCGAAGCGGCGCATCGCGCGCAGCACGCCGGGTGCGGAGTGCTGGAAGGAGAGGTCGAAGTAGGGCGCGACCTTCGGCGTGGACGTCAGGACGTCGATCAGCCCGGGCCGCATCTCCGCGGGCTGGAGGTAGCTCACCCGGACCCGCTCGATGCCGTCGACCTCGGCCAGCTCGGGCAGCAGCGACTCCAGCAGGCGGATGTCGCCCAGGTCCTTGCCGTAGGAGGTGTTGTTCTCGGAGACCAGCATGATCTCCTTCACGCCCTGCTCGGCCAGCCAGCGCGTCTCGTTCAGCACGTCGCTCGGGCGGCGGGAGATGAAGGAGCCGCGGAAGGACGGGATGGCGCAGAAGGAGCAGCGCCGGTCGCAGCCGGAGGCGAGCTTCACGGAGGCCACCGGGGCGCCGTCCAGACGGCGGCGCAGGGGCGCGCGGGGACCGGAGGCCGGAGCGAGGCCTTCCGGAAGGTCGGCCGGGGCGTGCCCGGGCAGCGCGACCTCGGCGGCGGACTCCTGCCGCTCCGCCGGGCTGATCGGCAGCAGCTTGCGCCGGTCGCGCGGGGTGTGCGAGGCGTGGATGCCGCCGTTGAGGATGGTCTGGAGCCGGTCCGAGATGTCCGTGTAGTCGTCGAACCCGAGCACACCGTCGGCCTCGGGGAGCGCCGAGGCGAGTTCCTTGCCGTACCGCTCGGCCATGCAGCCCACCGCCACGACGGCCTGGGTTCTGCCGTGCCCCTTGAGGTCGTTGGCCTCCAGGAGGGCGTCGACGGAGTCCTTCTTGGCGGCCTCGACGAAGCCGCAGGTGTTCACGACGGCGACGTCGGCGTCCTCGGCGGCTTCCACGAGCTGCCAGCCGTCCGCCTCCAAACGGCCTGCGAGCTCCTCGGAGTCCACCTCGTTACGGGCGCAGCCAAGGGTGACCAGTGCGACGGTACGGCGTTCAGGCATGGGCTCAAGAGTACTTCGTCCCACTGACACCCCACGTCGACGGGGTTGGCCGTTCCCGGCCAACCCCGTACGTCGAGCACCCCTCGGGCGCGGTCACCCGGCCTCGGGGTCGCCCTTCGTGTAGGTGAGACGTTCCACGGAGCCGGGCTGGAAGTCGTCCTCGATCTTCTTGCCGTTGACGAAGAGGTCGATCGCGCCGGCGTCCCCGAGGACGAGGTGCACCTTCGAGCTGTCCTGGAAGGTCTTGGAATCGCCCTGCTTGAGGACACCGTCGAAGAGCATCCGGCCGTTGTGGTCCTTGGCGGCGATCCAGCTGCGGCCGTCGGCGGCGGCCACCCGGACCGTCACCTTGTCCTGGGGCGCGGCCGCGATGGCACTGTCGGAGGGCTTGGGCTTGGGGTCGGCGGGCTTCTTGGACTTGGTGGTCGGGGAGACGGACGCACCGGGCGTGGAGCCGTCGGCCACATTGGCCCCGTCGGCGCCGTCGTCGCCGCCCTGGAACATGGTGAATCCGACGAAACCGATCACGACGACGATCGCGGCGACCATGGCCGCGGTCCAGTTGGGCCCCCGCCGCTCCGGGCGGATGCGTTCCGCCTCGAACAGGGGAGCTGCCGGGGTCGGCGCCGGACGGCCGCCGTGGGTGTCGCCGTACTGGGCGAGCAGCGGCGCGGGGTCGAGGTGGACGGCCTTGGCCAGGGTCCTGATGTGCCCTCGGGCGTAGACGTCGCCGCCGCAGGCGGTGAAGTCGTCGGCCTCGATGGCGTGCACGATGTTCATGCGGACCCGGGTGGCGCTACTGATGTCGTCGACGGTCAGTCCGGCGGCGATACGCGCCTGCTGCAGGACACGGCCGATGGAGGGGCGGGCTTCCTCGCGGTCGTCTTCGACGCGCTCGTCTTCGAACGGACGCTCGTCTTCAGGGGAGTTGCCGATGGACACGGGGGCGCCTTTCGAGCGTGTAGCCGCCTGTGCTGGAGGTTCAGTCTAGGGGGGGTAGGAAAGGGTGGGGCAACCGGGCGGAGTCACTTTGTACGCCATCGGAATGGCCCGACATTCCGATGGTGGGGTCGGTCCTTTTCGCCTCCCTCAACTTGACGTACGCCGGAGGGAAACGGTTGCTCAATGATCCCTAACGGGTGAGTCACGATCCGGCCACCGGTTGCCGTACAGGCCCCGGGAGGCGACCGTGTCCCGTTTCCCTACCCTTCAGACTCCCCCCGGATCAGCGCGAGCACGCCATCCAGCTCATCAGGCTTCACAAGAACGTCACGTGCCTTGGAACCCTCGCTCGGTCCGACGATGTTCCGGGACTCCATCAGGTCCATCAGCCGCCCTGCCTTGGCGAAGCCGACGCGCAGTTTGCGCTGGAGCATGGACGTCGACCCGAACTGCGTGGAGACGACCAGTTCGGCGGCCTGGCACAGCAGGTCGAGGTCGTCGCCGATGTCCTCGTCGATCTCCTTCTTCTGCTTGGTGCCGACGGTGACGTCGTCCCGGAAGACGGGCGCCATCTGGTCCTTGCAGTGCTGGACGACGCCCGCGATCTCCTCCTCGGTCACGAAGGCGCCCTGCATACGGGTCGGCTTGCTGGCTCCCATCGGCAGGAACAGCCCGTCGCCCTTGCCGATGAGCTTCTCGGCGCCCGCCTGGTCGAGGATGACGCGCGAGTCCGCCAGCGACGAGGTGGCGAAGGCGAGCCGCGAGGGCACGTTCGCCTTGATCAGACCGGTGACGACATCGACCGACGGCCGCTGCGTGGCGAGCACCAGGTGGATGCCGGCCGCGCGCGCGAGCTGGGTGATGCGCACGATCGCGTCCTCGACGTCCCTCGGCGCCACCATCATCAGGTCGGCGAGCTCGTCCACGATGACCAGCAGATACGGATACGGCTGAAGCTCCCGCTCGCTGCCCTCGGGCGGCTTGGCCTTGCCCTCGCGCACGGCCCGGTTGAAGTCGTCGATGTGCCGGTACCCGTAGGCCGCCAGGTCGTCGTAGCGCAGGTCCATCTCGCGTACGACCCACTGGAGCGCCTCGGCGGCCCGCTTGGGGTTGGTGATGATCGGCGTGATCAGGTGCGGGATGCCCTCGTAGGCGGTCAGCTCGACCCGCTTGGGGTCGACGAGGATCATCCGGACGTCCTCGGGGGTCGCCCGCATCATGACCGAGGTGATCAGGCAGTTGATGCACGAGGACTTGCCGGAGCCGGTGGCACCGGCGACCAGCATGTGCGGCATCTTCGCCAGCGAGTGCATGACGTAGCCGCCCTCGACGTCCTTGCCGAAGGCGACCAGCATCGGGTCGTCGTCCTCCGCGGATTCCGCCAGACGGAGTACGTCACCGAGGTTGACCATCTCCCGGTCGGTGTTCGGGATCTCGATGCCGACCGCGGACTTGCCAGGGATCGGGCTGATGATCCGCACGTCCGGGGAGGCGACGGCGTAGGCGATGTTCTTGGTCAGCGCGGTGATCCGCTCGACCTTCACGGCGGGGCCGAGCTCGACCTCGTAGCGCGTGACCGTCGGTCCGCGGGTGAAGCCGGTGACACTGGCGTCCACCTTGAACTCGGTGAAGACGGTGGTGAGCGACTGGACGACGGCGTCGTTGGCGGCGCTGCGGGCCTTGCCCGGGCCGCCGCGCGTCAGCAGGTCGAGCGACGGCAGGGAGTAGGTGATGTCACCGGAGAGCTGCAGTTGCTCCGCGCGCGCGGGCAGGTCGCGGGGCTCGGAGGGCGGGGCCTTGGTGAGGTCCCGGACGCCCGCCTTCGGCTTCTCCCGCTCGGGCTCGTCCTGCTTGAGAAGCTTGTCCTGCTTGGGCTTGCCCTTGTCCTGCTGGGGGCGCGCGGCCGGGACGGGCGTCGGCGTGGTCGCCTCGCGGTCCCCCACCGTCACGCCCTGGGTGAGGTCGGCGACGATCGGCGAGGGCGGCATCCCGTGCATGACGGCACCGTCGAGCGCGGCGGCGGCCGCGGCGGCGACGTCCACCGCGTCCATGGGCCGGTTCATGTCGGGCTGCGGCACGGCGGACCGCCGGGGACGGCCGCGGCGCCGGGAAAGGGCCTCCTGCTCGGCGGTGTCGGGGTCGTACTCCGCGGGCGCCGGCGTGCGCCGGCCGCGCGGCCGGGCGGGCAGCGCCTCCCGCCACTGCTCCTCGTAGCGCTCGTCGTCCTCGTCGAACTCGTCCTCGGCCGGGTCGCGGACGATCCCGAGCCGCACCCCGAGCAGCCGCAGCCGCTGCGGAATGGCGTTGACGGGAGTGGCCGTGACGACCAGCAGCCCGAAGATCGTCAGCAGCACGAGCAGCGGCACGGCGAGCACATGGCCCATGGCGTACGACAGCGGCGTCGCCATGGCCCAGCCGATGAGCCCACCGGCGTCCCTTATGGCCTGCATGCCTGCGCCGCGCGCGGGCGAGCCGCAGGCGATGTGGACCTGGCCGAGCACGCCGATGACGAGCGCGGACAGGCCGATGACGATGCGTCCGTTGGCCTCGGGCTTCTCCGGGTGGCGGATGAACCGCACGGCGACGACCGCGAGCAGTATCGGCACGAGCAGGTCGAGCCGGCCGAAGGCGCCCGTCACCAGGATCTCGACCAGATCGCCCACGGGGCCCTTCAGATCGGCCCAGGTGCCAGCGGCGACGATCAGCGCGATGCCGAGCAGCAGCAGTGCGACCCCGTCCTTGCGGTGCGCCGGGTCGAGGTTCCTGGCGCCCTGCCCTATGCCGCGGAAGACGGCACCGACGGCATGCGCGACGCCGAGCCACACGGCCCGCACGAGCCGGTAGATGCCCCCGGTCGGGCTGGGTGCCGGTTTGGGCGCGGGCTTCTTCGCCGCGGCCTTCTTGGCGGGCGGCTTCTTCGCGGGAGCCTTTTTGGCAACGGCCTTCTTCGCCGGAGCCTTCGCTGAAGCGGCCGCCTTCTTCGCGGGCGGCTTCTTGGCTGCGGAGGAACGTGAGGCCATGGGTGTGAGGTTACCGGTGGAGACGGCAGGGGACACGTGTGCCTACGGCTTCACCCGTTCGTGTCGCTCCGGGAGAGGCGCGAAACTGACGCGCGTTCATGGACGGGCAACCACGCCCGCCCGCGCGTCAGTTCTGCGAGGACACCGAAGGCGTGCTCCCGGTGCCCGGCTCCAGGGCGTCCAGCGCCCGCCGCAACCCGGTGAGCTTGCGCTCCAGATGAGCCGCCGTGGCCACCGCGGCCGCGTCCGTCGACTCGTCGTTCAGCTGCTTGGTCAGCGCCTCGGCCTGTTCCTCGACGGCCGCGAGCCGCGCCGAGAGCTCCGCGAGCAGCCCGGCCGACTCCTTGGCCTCGCCGCCCGCGCTCTTGTCGCCGCCCTCCAACTGGAGCCGCAGCAGCGACGCCTGCTCACGCAGCTGGCAGTTCTTCATGTACAGCTCGACGAAGACGGAGACCTTCGCGCGCAGCACCCACGGGTCGAACGGCTTGGAGATGTAGTCGACCGCGCCCGCCGCGTAACCCCGGAAGGTGTGGTGCGGGCCGTGGTTGATCGCCGTGAGGAAGATGATCGGGATGTCCCGCGTCCGCTCACGCCGTTTGATGTGCGCCGCTGTCTCGAAGCCGTCCATGCCCGGCATCTGGACGTCCAGCAGAATGACCGCGAAGTCGTCCGTGAGCAGCGCTTTGAGTGCTTCCTCCCCGGACGATGCCCGCACCAGCGTCTGATCGAGCGCAGAGAGGATCGCCTCCAGCGCCAGCAGATTCTCCGGCCGGTCATCGACCAGGAGGATCTTGGCCTTCTGCACCATGGCCCGCCCTCCTCGCCCCGGCGTGGGGCCTCCCCTGTCCGCAGGACCTGGGGACGCACCGGTCGGTGCCGCCCCAGGGGACGACTCCCTTACGTCGCCCGTCCTTGTGCCGGTCATCGTAGCCGCACCCTGCCTGTCGCCACACCCTGTCACCGTGATGTCACTGTGCACGTAGCGGAAACGCAGCAGGAGACCAGAAGGTTCCCCAGATCTTGTACTTCTACACGACTATGCGCACATCGAGTCGGCAACTCCGCGTGAACACCGAACCTTCCCCGCACGGTTGCGCGACGCCCCGACGTTCCCCTCATTCCCCTCGCATCCACTGATCCATCACCGTCAGCAGGTGATCGGGGTCGACCGGCTTCGTGACGTAGTCGGAGGCACCCGACTCGATCGCCTTCTCCCGGTCGCCCTTCATGGCCTTCGCCGTCAGCGCGATGATCGGCAGCCCGGCGAACTGCGGCATCCTGCGGATCGCCGTGGTCGTCGCGTACCCGTCCATCTCGGGCATCATGATGTCCATCAGGACGACCGCCACATCGTCGTGCTGCTCCAGCACCTCGATGCCCTCACGGCCGTTCTCGGCGTACAGCACGGACAGGCCGTGCTGCTCCAGGACACTGGTCAGGGCGAAGACGTTGCGGATGTCGTCGTCGACGATGAGGACCTTCTGGCCCCCGAATCGGATGCCGCGCTGCGTCTTCGGCGCCAGTTCCTGCTCGGAGGGCGCCCACTGCTCCGGCGGCGCGGGACGCGCCTCCAGTTCGGGCATCCTGCGGCGCCGCCGGAACAGGGCCGCCGGTCCGTTCTGCGTGTCCCGGTACGACTTCACCTCCGCCGGAGTGTCGACCTCCACCTCGGACAGCTCCGACAGGTCGGGCGACGACATCAGGTCACCGGCCTCCAGGGCGGGAAGCTGCTGCTGGTAGCCCTGCGGCGGCAGTTCGCTGGGGTGCAGCGGCAGATACAGCGTGAAGGTCGAGCCACGGCCCGTCTCGCTCTGCGCGTAAATCTCACCGCCGAGCAGCTGGGCGATCTCCCGCGAGATGGACAGCCCGAGGCCCGTACCGCCGTACTTGCGGCTGGTCGTGCCGTCGGCCTGCTTGAACGCCTCGAAGATCACCCGCATCTTGCTGGAGGCGATACCGATCCCGGTGTCCGTCACGGAGAACGCGATCAGCTCGGCGTCCGGGTCGGTCAGCGACCCGGTCTCCAGCAGCTGCTCCCGGATCCGCTGCGGCACGTCGTCCCGCGCCGGCCTGATGACCAGCTCCACCGACCCCGAATCGGTGAACTTCACCGCATTCGACAGCAGGTTGCGCAGCACCTGCAGCAGCCGCTGCTCGTCGGTGTGCAGCGTGGCGGGCAGCTCCGGCGAGACCCGCACCGACAGGTCCAGGCCCTTCTCCGCGGTCAGCGGGCGGAACGTGGCCTCCACGTAGTCCACGAGCTGTACGAGCGCGATACGCGTCGGGGAGACGTCCATCTTGCCCGCCTCGACCTTCGACAGGTCGAGGATGTCGTTGATGAGCTGGAGCAGGTCGGAACCGGCCCCGTGGATGGTCTCGGCGAACTCGACCTGCTTCGGGGAGAGGTTCCCCTCGGCGTTGTCGGCGAGCAGCTTGGCCAGGATCAGCAGCGAGTTGAGCGGCGTACGCAGCTCGTGCGACATGTTCGCCAGGAACTCGCTCTTGTAGCGCATCGACACCGCGAGCTGCTCGGCGCGCTCCTCCAGGACCTGCCGCGCCTCCTCGATCTCGGTGTTCTTCACCTCGATGTCGCGGTTCTGCTGGGCCAGCAGCTCGGCCTTCTCCTCCAGCTCGGCGTTGGACGCCTGGAGGGCCTTCTGCCGCTGCTCCAACTCCGCCGACCGCTCGCGCAGTTGCTCGGTCAGTTCCTGCGACTGCGCCAGCAGCAGCTCGGTCTTGGTGTTGACCGAGATGGTGTTGACGCTCGTCGCGATCATCTCGGCGATCTGGTTGAGGAAATCCTTCTGGATCTGCGTAAAGGGAGTGAAGGAGGCCAACTCGATGACCCCGAGCACCTTGCCCTCGAACAGCACCGGCAGCACGATCACCTGCGCGGGCGGTGCCTCGCCGAGCCCCGAGGAGATCCTCAGATAGCCGCTGGGCGCGTTCTCCACGAGGATCGTGCGCTTTTCCGTGGCGGCCGTCCCGATGAGCGCCTCACCGGGCTGGAACGACGTCGGCATGGAGCCCATCGAGTAGCCGTACGAGCCGAGCATGCGCAGCTCGTACTGGTCGTCGCCCGCGGGGTTCTTGTCCTCGCCGTCGACGAGCGGCATCGCCAGGAAGAACGCGCCGTGCTGCGCGGACACCACCGGCGTCAGCTCGCTCATGATCAGCGAGGCCACGTCCTCCAGGTCGCGCCGGCCCTGCATCAGCGCCGAGATCCGGGCCAGGTTGCCCTTGAGCCAGTCCTGCTCCTTGTTGGCGATCGTGGTGTCGCGCAGGTTGGCGATCATCTTGTTGATGTAGTCCTGGAGCTCCTGGATCTCCCCGGACGCGTCCACGTCGATCTTCAGGTTCAGGTCGCCACGGGTCACCGCGGTCGCCACGCGCGCGATGGCACGCACCTGCCGGGTGAGGTTCCCGGCCATCTCGTTCACGGACTCGGTCAGGTCGCGCCACGTCCCGTCGACGTCACGCACGCGTGCCTGCCCGCCGAGCTGCCCTTCCGTGCCCACCTCGCGGGCCACACGCGTGACCTCCTCGGCGAAGGACGACAGCTGGTCGACCATCGTGTTGATGGTCGTCTTCAGCTCCAGGATCTCGCCGCGGGCGTCGATGTCGATCTTCTTCGTCAGGTCACCCTTGGCGATGGCCGTGGTCACCATGGCGATGTTGCGCACCTGGCCGGTGAGGTTGGACGCCATGCCGTTCACGGACTCGGTCAGGTCCTTCCACGTACCGGCCACACCCGGCACATGCGCCTGACCGCCGAGGATGCCGTCCGTGCCCACCTCGCGGGCCACCTTGGTGACCTGCTCGGCGAACGAACTCAGGGTCTTCACCATCGTGTTGATGGTGTCGGCGAGCTGCGCGACCTCACCGCGCGCCTCGATGGTGACCTGCCGTGTCAGGTCGCCGTTGGCGACCGCCGCCGAGACCTGGGAGATGTTCCGCACCTGCGTGGTGAGGTTCTTGGCCATCAGGTTGACGTTGTCACTCAGGTCCTTCCAGATGCCCGTGACACCCGGCACGTGCGCCTGGCCGCCCAGGATGCCCTCGGTGCCCACCTCACGGGCCACCCGGGTCACCTGCTCGGCGAAGGAGGAGAGCTGGTCCACCATCGTGTTGACGGTGGTGACCAGCTCGAGGATCTCGCCCTTGGCGTCGACGGTGATCTTCTTCGACAGATCGCCCCGGGCGACCGCGGTCGTGACCTCGGCGATGTTGCGCACCTGGATGGTCAGGTTGTTCGCCATGCCGTTCACGGACTGGGTGAGGTCCTTCCAGGTGCCGGAGACACCCTGCACCTCGGCCTGACCGCCCAGGATGCCCTCGGTACCCACCTCGCGGGCCACACGCGTGACCTCTTCGGCGAAGGAGGAGAGCTGGTCCACCATCGTGTTCAGGGTGTTCTTCAGCTCGAGGATCTCCCCGCGCGCGTCCACGGTGATCTTCTGCGACAGGTCACCCCGGGCCACCGCCGTGGCCACCTGCGCGATGTTGCGCACCTGGCCGGTCAGGTTGGACGCCATGCCGTTCACGGAGTCGGTCAGGTCGCGCCACACACCGGCGACGCCGGGCACCTGCGCCTGACCGCCCAGCCGGCCGTCCGTACCCACCTCACGCGCGACCCGGGTCACCTGGTCGGCGAAGGCCGAGAGCTGGTCGACCATCGTGTTGATGGTGTTCTTCAGCTCGAGGATCTCCCCGCGCGCGTCGACGTCGATCTTCTGCGACAGGTCGCCCCGCGCCACGGCCGTCGTGACCTGCGCGATGTTGCGCACCTGAGAGGTCAGGTTCCCGGCCATCGAGTTGACGGAGTCCGTGAGCTCCTTCCACGTGCCCGACACGCCGTCCACCCGGGCCTGACCGCCGAGCCGGCCCTCCGTGCCCACGTCCCTGGCCATCCGGGTCACCTGGTCGGCGAAGCTCGACAGCTGGTCCACCATCGTGTTCACGGTGTTCTTCAGCTTGAGCATCTCGCCGGAGACGTCGACCGTGACCTTCTGCGAGAGGTCGCCGTTGGCCACCGCCGTCGTCACCTGGGCGATGTTCCTCACCTGTCCGGTGAGATTCCTGAACGCCGTGTTGACGGAGTCCGTCAGGTCCTTCCACGTACCGGCCGCGCCCGGCACCTGCGCCTGGCCGCCCAGCTCACCCTCGACACCGATCTCACGTGCCACACGCGTCACTTCGGCACCGAAGGCCGACAGCTGATCGACCATCGTGTTGACGGTGTTCTTCAGCTCCAGCATCTCGCCGGCCACGTCGACCGTGACCTTCTGCGACAGATCACCATTGGCGACGGCCGTCGTCACGGCGGCGATGTCTCGCACCTGCGTGGTCAGATTCCGGAAGACCGTGTTCACCGAATCGGTGAGGTCCTTCCACGTTCCCGCCGCACCCGGCACATTCGCCTGGCCGCCGAGCCGCCCCTCCGCTCCGACCTCGTTGGCCACACGCGTGACCTCGTCCGCGAAGATCCGCAGCGTCTCGGTCATCTGGTTGATCGTCTCGGCCAGCTGCGCGACCTCGCCGCGCGCCGGCACGGTCACCTTCCGCGACAGATCACCGTTGGCGACCGCCGTCGTGACCTCCGCGATCCCACGCACCTGGGCCGTGAGGTTCCCGGCCATGGTGTTCACCGAATCGGTGAGTTCCTTCCACACACCGTCGACCCCGGGCACCTGTGCCTGCCCGCCCAGCGCGCCCTCGGTGCCCACCTCACGGGCCACCCGGGTCACCTCGGAGGAGAACGCCGACAGCTGGTCCACCATCGTGTTGACGGTGTTCTTCAGCTCCAGCATCTCGCCGGCCACCTGGACCGTGACCTTCCGGGACAGATCACCCTTGGCGACCGCCGTCGTCACCAGCGCGATGTCCCTCACCTGGGCCGTCAGCCGGTACGCCATGGTGTTGACGGAATCCGTGAGATCCCGCCACGAACCCGACATGCCACGCACACGTGCCTGCCCGCCCAGCTTGCCCTCGGTGCCCACCTCACTGGCCACACGCGTGACCTCGTCGGTGAACGTCGAGAGCTGGTCGACCAGGTTGTTGACCGTCCGCCCGACCTTCAGGAACTCGCCGCGCAGCGGATGCCCGTTCCCGTCCGGGGCCTGCGTCCGCAACTCCATACGCGGCGACAGATCACCCTCGGCCACCGCGGACAGCACCCGGCTGACCTCGGAAACCGGCCGCACCAGGTCGTCCACCAGGGCGTTCGAGTTGTCGATCGCCGTCGACCAGGAGCCCTCGCAGGCCCCGGTCTCCAGCCGCTCGGTCAGCTTGCCCTCACGGCCCACCATCCGCCGCACCCGGGCCACCTCGCCCGTCAGATGCAGATTCCGGTCGGCCACCTCGTTGAAGACCGCCGCGATCTCGGCCATCACGCCGTCCCCGGACACCGTGAGCCGCTTGCGGAAGTTCCCGTCCCGCATCGACACCAGGGCCGCCATCAGACGGTTCAGGGCCGCCGTATCCACCTCGGTGGTGCCATTGCGCGTTTTGCCCTGGTTACCCGGGGACTGTTTGCCCTGGTTGCTCGGGGACTGTCCGCCTTTCGCGCGCGTCTTCGTGCCACGCGTCGCTGCGCCAGACTCCACTGTGTCCCTCCCGCAGGGGTCGACCGTCACTGCTGTGCTCGGGTACCGCGCTCGGCGTACCAGTTACTACTGCGTATTCTCTGCCCTGCATATCAGGCGCTTGCCAGAGGGCTGCTGCCCGCCGTACGCCCTGGGCACTCAGCCTGCCCGGACCTTCACAAGAAGCTTGCCCAGTGTTTCACCCTGGCCGAACCAGGCCATAACAGTTCGGCAGCTTCGCACATCGTCCGCACACCCTCCGGACGGAAACACTGCAGACCGGCATCCGAATGGACCGCGAAGGTAAGTAACCTTGCATCCGGCTGTCCAGCCGCGCCGGTCCGTCCGGCCTGGGCGGTGGCACGAAGACGAGCGGGCATCGGAGGGGCGGCCGCACACATGACCACCGGACTGATCCCGGGGGGACAGCCCCCGGACCCCCGGCCGACGGGCAGCCTGCCGCAACAGCGGCGCGAGCCGGTCGGCCCCGCAGCCCAGCACGTCGAGAACCGGTCAAGGAGTTCTGTGATCACCGCGCGCGCGGCCGCCAGTTTCGAGCCCGTCGGGCGCTCGGTCGCGAGCGCCCGCTCCTTCGTTCGCGACACCCTCCAGGGCTGGGGCTTCGCCGACATCGTCGACGACGCCGTGGTTCTCACGAGCGAACTGGTGACCAACGCCGTGGTCCACGCCGGCACATCGGCCGACCTGCTGTGCCTGCGCAGCGACGAGGGCGTGCGCATCGAGGTGGCCGACCGGTACCCCGAGCGGGAGATCCCGCTCCAGGGCACGGCCATCAACATGGGCAGCCCCGACCGCGAGGGCGGCCGCGGCCTCCAGCTCTGCGCCGCCCTCGCCGGCCGCTGGGGCGTCGAGTACACCCCCACGCACAAAACCGTCTGGTTCCAACTCGACCTGCCCGCACGCGCGGTCGGCACCCGAGCGGCCGGTCCTGCCCTCCCCGCCGACCTCCTCCCCCTGGCCGACGGCCGGGTCCGCGTGGCCGTCGTCCAGATCGACCGCACCGGCCACATCAGCGCCTGGAGCGAGGACGCCGAGGAACTCTTCGGCTACCCCGCCGAGCAGGTCACCGGCAAGCCCCTGACCGACCTCGCGGCCTGGCCGCACACCCCGGGCACCAGCACGGGCATCGCCGAGGCGCTCCAACTCTCCCGCTGGGAGGGCAGTTACGGCATCCGTGCCGCCACCGGCCGCGTCACCCCGGTCTACGCCTCCCACCTGCGCGTCCGCGACACCGGCGGCGAGCCGTCAACCGTGTGCCTCCTCGTGAGGGACCACGAAAGGGCCGTTCTGCAGACGCCTCTGCGCGGTCCCGCCTCGGACACCTCGACCACCTCCGAGGGCCAGAGCACCGACCCCTTCGAGGTGTTCATCGGCTCCCCCGCCCCGGACGACCTCGACGGCCTCCTCCAGCGCACGGTGGAACGCGCCCGCGACATGCTCGACGGCGACTCTGCCTTCCTCCTGCTGGCCACGGACGACGAGACGGAACTGGAGGTCCGCGCCTCCACGGGCCTGCCCTCCGCCCGCCAGCGCTTCGCCCGCGTCCCCGTCGAGGCGGGCCCCGGCCGCTACGGCTCGGCCCGTATGCCGGCCGTCCACGACGACCTGACAGCGGTCCCCGGAGCCGTGCCCCTGCTGAACAGCACGGGCATGCGCTCGGTCGTCACCGTCCCCCTGAAGGTGGAGGGCCGCCTCACAGGCTCCCTCGGTGTCGCCGCCGAGTCCCCCGGCAGATACTCCAACGAGGAGGCGCTGCGCCTCCAGTTCGCCGCCGACCGCATCGCCCTCGCCGTCGAATCGGCCCGCCTCGGCGAACTGGAACGCCTGCGCCGCGGCTCCCTGAGCTTCCTGGTCGAGGCGTCCGACCTGCTGGCCGGCACCCTGGACCGCGACCAGACCCTGGCCCTGATGGCCCAGATGACGGTCCCGACCCTCGCCACCTGGTGCGCCGTCTACACGATCGCCGACCAGGCCTCCGAGCCGTACCTCTCGTACGTCCTGCACGAGGACGAGGAACTCATCGACGGCATCAAGTCCCTGCTGTCGAAGGTCCCCCCGCCCGACCCGGTCCCCACCCCCGGCGCCCGCGTCTGGACGGCCCCCGGCGAGGTGGCCCACCAGGCGGCCCTGCGCAGCTCCATGCGCAGCCTCGGCCTCAGCGGCGGCCCCACCCACCAGGTCACCCCCGGCATCGGCCCGACCCTCGCCACGGCCTCCGCCGTCGGCGGCGAGACGGTCGTCCTGCCGCTGGTCGCCCGCAACCGCGTCATCGGCATGCTGACCCTCGGCAAGCCGACCGACGAGCACTTCCGCCAGGAGATCCTGGAACTCGCCGAGGACCTCTCCCGCCGGGCCGCCCTGGCCCTGGACAACGCCCGCCTCTACTCGGAGCGCACGGCGATCAGCCAGTCCCTCCAGCGCAGCCTCCTGCCCCCCGAGCTCCCGGTGATCGCGGGCGTCGAGGTCGAGGTCATCTACCGCGCGGCGGGCGAGGGCAACGAGGTCGGCGGCGACTTCTACGACGTCTTCCCCATCAGCGACGGCGCCTACGGCTTCGCCATCGGCGACGTATGCGGTACGGGCCCGAACGCCGCCGCGGTCACCGGCCTGGCCCGCCACGCCCTGCGCCTCCTGGCCCGCGAGGGCCTCAGCGGCCCGGCGGTCCTGGAGCGCCTCAACTCCGCCATCCTCGACGAGGGCGCCCGCAGCCGCTTCCTCACCCTCCTCTACGGCGAGATGCGGCCCCAGGAGGACGGCAGCGCCGAGCTGAAGGTCGTCTGCGCCGGCCACCCCCTCCCGCTGCGCCTGCGCCAGGACGGCTCTGTCGAACCTGCGGCCGAACCCCAGCCGCTCCTCGGCGTCATCGAGGACCTGGAGCTCTACGAGCAGACGGTCACCCTCGACCCGGGCGATGTCCTCCTGTGCGTCACGGACGGCGTCACCGAACGCCGCGAAGGCGCCCGCATGCTGGGCGACGACGGCCTCGCCGACGTCCTCACGACCTGCACGGGCCTGACGGCCGGAGCGGTCGCGGCCCGCATCATGCGCGCGGTGGAACGCTTCGCGTCGGACGCCCCGTCCGACGACATGGCGATCCTGGCCATGCGCGTCCCGGGCCTCCACAAGGACTAGGACAGGGAAAAGGCCCCACCCGTTAGGGTGGGGCCTTTTCTGCTGGAGCCCCCAAGCGGAATCGAACCGCTGACCTTCTCCTTACCATGGAGACGCTCTACCGACTGAGCTATAGGGGCCTGTCGCCTTGCGGTTTCCCGCGCGGCAACGGAATAGATCATACCCCGAACAGACCCGTGCTCCCAACCACGTCAGAAGGCGGGCTGCAGCAGCCCTCCGAGGGCGTTGCACGCGGAGACTATGCGCTGCATGTCCCGCTTGGTCAACGTCGCGTCGACGGGCAGCGCGAGCGTCTCGTCGGCGGCTCGCTCCGTCTCCGGGAGAGAAACACACCGCCGGAATTCGGGCAGCCGATGCACGGGGGTCTTCACCGGCACCCGGCATTCAACTCCCTTGGCCCGCACGGCCCGTGCGAAGGCATCCCGGTCCGGTCGCCCGTTACCCGGAACCCGAACGACGTACTGCTGGTAGGTGTGCCCGTCACCGTCGTCCGGTGTCCGCACTCCCCTCAGCTTCGCGTGGAGATAGCCGGCACGCTCCCTGCGCTGCGCTATCTCGTCGTACGGCGCCTCGGACTCTCCTTGTTCCAGCACGAGCAGTCCGTGCCGCGCTCCCAGCGTGTGCAGCCGCGCGAGGTCGGCGAGCCGTCCGAAGCGGTGCACGACAACCACGGCCGCGGTGCGCGGAGTTACCGCCGCTTCCACAGCGACGGCGTCGAGGCAGTAGGTGGCAGGATCTATGTCGGCGAACACCGGCATCGCCCCGGCCATGGCAACGGCCTCGGCGACCTCGACGTTCCCGAAGGCCGGCACGACGACCTCGTCACCGAGTCCGACTCCGGCGGCCCTGAGCATTGCAGCAGTACCCATGCTTTGGATGCTGAGCGCGCAACGTGAACTTCAAGTGACGCGGAACAAAAAAGGGCCGGTCCCGTAACCAAAGTTACGGGACCGGCCCTTTGAATGATTGTTCGGCGGCGTCCTACTCTCCCACAGGGTCCCCCCTGCAGTACCATCGGCGCTGAAAGGCTTAGCTTCCGGGTTCGGAATGTAACCGGGCGTTTCCCTAACGCTAAAACCACCGAAACACTATGAAACTGTAAACTGCCGCACCATACCGTGACCTGGGTATGGGGCTGTTCGTGGTTTCAGAACCAACACAGTGGACGCGAGCAACTGAGGACAAGCCCTCGGCCTATTAGTACCGGTCAACTCCACACGTTACCGTGCTTCCATATCCGGCCTATCAACCCAGTCGTCTACTGGGAGCCTTACCCTCTCAAGGAGGTGGGAATACTCATCTCGAAGCAGGCTTCCCGCTTAGATGCTTTCAGCGGTTATCCCTCCCGAACGTAGCCAACCAGCCATGCCCTTGGCAGAACAACTGGCACACCAGAGGTTCGTCCGTCCCGGTCCTCTCGTACTAGGGACAGCCCTTCTCAATATTCCTACGCGCACAGCGGATAGGGACCGAACTGTCTCACGACGTTCTAAACCCAGCTCGCGTACCGCTTTAATGGGCGAACAGCCCAACCCTTGGGACCGACTCCAGCCCCAGGATGCGACGAGCCGACATCGAGGTGCCAAACCATCCCGTCGATATGGACTCTTGGGGAAGATCAGCCTGTTATCCCCGGGGTACCTTTTATCCGTTGAGCGACGGCGCTTCCACAAGCCACCGCCGGATCACTAGTCCCGACTTTCGTCCCTGCTCGACCCGTCGGTCTCACAGTCAAGCTCCCTTGTGCACTTACACTCAACACCTGATTGCCAACCAGGCTGAGGGAACCTTTGGGCGCCTCCGTTACTCTTTAGGAGGCAACCGCCCCAGTTAAACTACCCATCAGACACTGTCCCTGATCCGGATCACGGACCCAGGTTAGACATCCAGCACGACCAGACTGGTATTTCAACGACGACTCCACCCACACTGGCGTGCGAGTTTCAAAGTCTCCCAGCTATCCTACACAAGCCGAACCGAACACCAATATCAAACTGTAGTAAAGGTCCCGGGGTCTTTCCGTCCTGCTGCGCGAAACGAGCATCTTTACTCGTAGTGCAATTTCACCGGGCCTATGGTTGAGACAGTCGAGAAGTCGTTACGCCATTCGTGCAGGTCGGAACTTACCCGACAAGGAATTTCGCTACCTTAGGATGGTTATAGTTACCACCGCCGTTTACTGGCGCTTAAGTTCTCAGCTTCGCCACCCCGAAGAGTGACTAACCGGTCCCCTTAACGTTCCAGCACCGGGCAGGCGTCAGTCCGTATACATCGCCTTACGGCTTCGCACGGACCTGTGTTTTTAGTAAACAGTCGCTTCTCGCTGGTCTCTGCGGCCACCCCCAGCTCAGAGCGCGAAGCTCATCACCGGATGTGGCCCCCCTTCTCCCGAAGTTACGGGGGCATTTTGCCGAGTTCCTTAACCATAGTTCACCCGAACGCCTCGGTATTCTCTACCTGACCACCTGAGTCGGTTTAGGGTACGGGCCGCCATGAAACTCGCTAGAGGCTTTTCTCGACAGCATAGGATCATCCACTTCACCACAATCGGCTCGGCATCAGGTCTCAGCCTTGTGTGCGACGGATTTACCTATCGCACGGCCTACACCCTTACCCCGGGACAACCACCGCCCGGGATGGACTACCTTCCTGCGTCACCCCATCACTCACCTACTACCAACTTGGGTCACCGGCTCCACCACTTTCCTTTCCCCGAAGGGTCCGGAACGGCTTCACGGGCTTAGCATCACTGGATTCGATGTTTGACGCTTCACAGCGGGTACCGGAATATCAACCGGTTATCCATCGACTACGCCTGTCGGCCTCGCCTTAGGTCCCGACTTACCCTGGGCAGATCAGCTTGACCCAGGAACCCTTAGTCAATCGGCGCACACGTTTCTCACGTGTGAATCGCTACTCATGCCTGCATTCTCACTCGTCAACCGTCCACAACTCGCTTACGCGGCTGCTTCACCCGGCAGACGACGCTCCCCTACCCATCACAGCACCCGTTGGGGCTTATTGCTGCAATGACACGACTTCGGCGGTACGCTTGAGCCCCGCTACATTGTCGGCGCGGAATCACTAGACCAGTGAGCTATTACGCACTCTTTCAAGGGTGGCTGCTTCTAAGCCAACCTCCTGGTTGTCTCTGCGACTCCACATCCTTTCCCACTTAGCGTACGCTTAGGGGCCTTAGTCGATGCTCTGGGCTGTTTCCCTCTCGACCATGGAGCTTATCCCCCACAGTCTCACTGCCGCGCTCTCACTTACCGGCATTCGGAGTTTGGCTAAGGTCAGTAACCCGGTAGGGCCCATCGCCTATCCAGTGCTCTACCTCCGGCAAGAAACACACGACGCTGCACCTAAATGCATTTCGGGGAGAACCAGCTATCACGGAGTTTGATTGGCCTTTCACCCCTAACCACAGGTCATCCCCCAGGTTTTCAACCCTGGTGGGTTCGGTCCTCCACGAAGTCTTACCTCCGCTTCAACCTGCCCATGGCTAGATCACTCCGCTTCGGGTCTTGAGCGTGCTACTGAATCGCCCTGTTCGGACTCGCTTTCGCTACGGCTTCCCCACCCGGGTTAACCTCGCAACACACCGCAAACTCGCAGGCTCATTCTTCAAAAGGCACGCAGTCACGAGATGGAAGCAAGCTTCCATCCGACGCTCCCACGGCTTGTAGGCACACGGTTTCAGGTACTATTTCACTCCGCTCCCGCGGTACTTTTCACCATTCCCTCACGGTACTATCCGCTATCGGTCACCAGGGAATATTTAGGCTTAGCGGGTGGTCCCGCCAGATTCACACGGGATTTCTCGGGCCCCGTGCTACTTGGGTGTCTCTCAAACGAGCCGCTGACGTTTCGACTACGGGGGTCTTACCCTCTACGCCGGACCTTTCGCATGTCCTTCGCCTACATCAACGGTTTCTGACTCGTCCTGTCGCCGGCAGACGACAGAAGAGAGATCCCACAACCCCGTATACGCAACCCCTGCCGGGTCTCACACGCATACGGTTTGGCCTCATCCGGTTTCGCTCGCCACTACTCCCGGAATCACGGTTGTTTTCTCTTCCTGCGGGTACTGAGATGTTTCACTTCCCCGCGTTCCCTCCACACTGCCTATGTGTTCAGCAGCGGGTGACAGCCCATGACGACTGCCGGGTTTCCCCATTCGGAAACCCCCGGATCAAAGCCTGGTTGACGACTCCCCGGGGACTATCGTGGCCTCCCACGTCCTTCATCGGTTCCTGGTGCCAAGGCATCCACCGTGCGCCCTTAAAAACTTGGCCACAGATGCTCGCGTCCACTGTGCAGTTCTCAAACAACGACCAGCCACCCATCACCCCACCCTTACCAGGTGAGTTCACTGGGGCCGGCGACTGAGGAAAAGTTCGTTCCCTCAGACACCCAACAGCGTGCCCGGCCGGCTCCCGTCCGAAGATCAGCGTTCCACGCCCCCAAAGGGAGCAGTACTAGCAGCCTCCGACCCAAGAATCCGGCCGAATAGTCAACGTTCCACCCATGAGCAACCAGCATCAGACGTTCGCTGATGTACTGGCCTCTGACCTCACCCCGAGGGGATCGGTAAGAAGTGCTCCTTAGAAAGGAGGTGATCCAGCCGCACCTTCCGGTACGGCTACCTTGTTACGACTTCGTCCCAATCGCCAGTCCCACCTTCGACAGCTCCCTCCCACAAGGGGTTGGGCCACCGGCTTCGGGTGTTACCGACTTTCGTGACGTGACGGGCGGTGTGTACAAGGCCCGGGAACGTATTCACCGCAGCAATGCTGATCTGCGATTACTAGCGACTCCGACTTCATGGGGTCGAGTTGCAGACCCCAATCCGAACTGAGACCGGCTTTTTGAGATTCGCTCCACCTCGCGGTATCGCAGCTCATTGTACCGGCCATTGTAGCACGTGTGCAGCCCAAGACATAAGGGGCATGATGACTTGACGTCGTCCCCACCTTCCTCCGAGTTGACCCCGGCGGTCTCCCGTGAGTCCCCAGCACCACAAGGGCCTGCTGGCAACACGGGACAAGGGTTGCGCTCGTTGCGGGACTTAACCCAACATCTCACGACACGAGCTGACGACAGCCATGCACCACCTGTACACCGACCACAAGGGGGCGCCTGTCTCCAGACGTTTCCGGTGTATGTCAAGCCTTGGTAAGGTTCTTCGCGTTGCGTCGAATTAAGCCACATGCTCCGCCGCTTGTGCGGGCCCCCGTCAATTCCTTTGAGTTTTAGCCTTGCGGCCGTACTCCCCAGGCGGGGCACTTAATGCGTTAGCTGCGGCACGGACAACGTGGAATGTTGCCCACACCTAGTGCCCACCGTTTACGGCGTGGACTACCAGGGTATCTAATCCTGTTCGCTCCCCACGCTTTCGCTCCTCAGCGTCAGTATCGGCCCAGAGATCCGCCTTCGCCACCGGTGTTCCTCCTGATATCTGCGCATTTCACCGCTACACCAGGAATTCCGATCTCCCCTACCGAACTCTAGCCTGCCCGTATCGACTGCAGACCCGGGGTTAAGCCCCGGGCTTTCACAACCGACGTGACAAGCCGCCTACGAGCTCTTTACGCCCAATAATTCCGGACAACGCTCGCGCCCTACGTATTACCGCGGCTGCTGGCACGTAGTTAGCCGGCGCTTCTTCTGCAGGTACCGTCACTTTCGCTTCTTCCCTGCTGAAAGAGGTTTACAACCCGAAGGCCGTCATCCCTCACGCGGCGTCGCTGCATCAGGCTTTCGCCCATTGTGCAATATTCCCCACTGCTGCCTCCCGTAGGAGTCTGGGCCGTGTCTCAGTCCCAGTGTGGCCGGTCGCCCTCTCGGACCGGCTACCCGTCGTCGCCTTGGTGAGCCATTACCTCACCAACAAGCTGATAGGCCGCGGGCTCATCCTTCACCGCCGGAGCTTTTAACCTCCACTCAGGAGAGTGGAGATGTTATCCGGTATTAGACCCCGTTTCCAGGGCTTGTCCCAGAGTGAAGGGCAGATTGCCCACGTGTTACTCACCCGTTCGCCACTAATCCACCCCGAAGGGCTTCATCGTTCGACTTGCATGTGTTAAGCACGCCGCCAGCGTTCGTCCTGAGCCAGGATCAAACTCTCCGTGAATGTGTACCGGTAATCCGGTCGACACCACGAGAGCGGAACAGTCAGGCGGAATAGGCCCGACCGTTCACAGCGTCCTCGCTGTGTTTTTTCAAAGGAACCTCGTCCCAGCGAATGCTGGAGACGGGGTATCAACATATCTGGCGTTGACTTTTGGCACGCTGTTGAGTTCTCAAGGAACGGTCGCTTCCTTTGTACTCACCCTCTCAGGCTTTCCTCCGGGCGCTTCCCTTCGGTCTTGCGTTTCCGACTCTATCAGATCTTTCCGATCCGATTTCCTCGGTGCTTTCCAGGTTCTCGCTTTCGCGTTTCCCTTTCCGGCGGTTCCGACTTTATCAGAAGTTCCTGAGTCGGATTTCCCCTCCCTCGGCCGAAGCATGATCCCCGGCGCTGAGTTGGCCGGGTGCCCCGTCGGGAGGAGTTGTAAACCTACTGGAGCGGGGCTCCTCGATGCAAATCGAGGAGCCCCGCTCCCAGTTGGCGCCCGCTCGGGCCCGACGGCCCGTCAGACGTCCACGACCACAGGCAGGATCATCGGCCGGCGCCGGTAGTTGTCCGAGACCCACTTGCCCAGCGTGCGGCGAACGAGCTGCTGGAGCTGGTGGGGTTCGACCACGCCGTCCTGGGCGGAGCGTTCGAGCACCTCCGTGATCCGGGGGGCCACGTCGCCGAAGGCCGAGTCCTCGATGCCGGAACCGCGGGCCTGGATGTGCGGGCCGCCGGTGATCTTCCCGGTGGAGGAGTCGATGACCACGAAGACCGAGATGATGCCCTCGTCGCCGAGGATCTTGCGGTCCTTGAGGGCCGGCTCGCCCACGTCCCCGACGGAGAGGCCGTCGACGTAGACATAGCCCGCCTGGACCTTGCCGGAGATCTTCGCCTTGCCCTCGATGAGGTCGACGACCACGCCGTCCTCGGCGATGACGATGCGGTCGTGCGGGACGCCGGTCAGGGCGCCCAGTTCGGCGTTGGCGCGCAGGTGGCGCCATTCGCCGTGCACCGGCATCAGGTTCTTCGGGCGGCAGATGTTGTAGAAGTACAGCAGCTCGCCCGCGGACGCGTGGCCGGAGACGTGGACCTTGGCGTTGCCCTTGTGGACCACGTTGGCGCCCCAGCGGGTGAGGCCGTTGATCACGCGGTAGACCGCGTTCTCGTTGCCGGGGATCAGGGACGACGCCAGGATCACCGTGTCGCCCTGGACGATCCGGATCTGGTGGTCCCTGTTGGCCATGCGGGACAGGGCCGCCATCGGTTCGCCCTGGGAGCCCGTGCAGACCAGGACCACCTCGCGGTCGGGAAGGTCGTCGAGCGTCTTGACGTCGACCACCAGGCCCGGCGGGACCTTCAGATAGCCCAGGTCCCGCGCGATGCCCATGTTGCGGACCATCGAGCGGCCGACGAAGGCGACCCTGCGGCCGTATTCGTTGGCCGCGTCCAGGATCTGCTGGATGCGGTGGATGTGGCTGGCAAAGCTCGCCACGATGATCCGCTTGCGGGCGTTCCCGAAGACCTGGTGCAGGACGTTGGAGATGTCCCGCTCGGGCGGGACGAACCCCGGGACCTCGGCGTTCGTCGAGTCGGAGAGGAGGAGGTCGATCCCTTCCTCGCTCAGACGTGCGAACGCGTGCAGGTCCGTCAGACGGTTGTCCAGCGGGAGCTGGTCCATCTTGAAGTCGCCCGTGTGGACGACCATGCCCGCCGGGGTGCGGATGGCCACGGCCAGCGCGTCCGGGATGGAGTGGTTGACCGCGACGAACTCGCAGTCGAAGGGGCCGATGCGCTCGCGGTGCCCTTCCGCCACCTCGAGGGTGTACGGACGGATGCGGTGCTCCTGGAGCTTGGCCTCGATGAGGGCGAGGGTCAGCTTGGAGCCGATCAGCGGGATGTCCGGCTTCTCGCGCAGGAGGAAGGGAACGGCGCCGATGTGGTCCTCGTGGCCGTGCGTGAGGACGATGCCCTCGATGTCGTCGAGGCGGTCCCTGATGGACGAGAAGTCCGGCAGGATCAGGTCGATTCCGGGCTGCTCCTCCTCGGGGAAGAGCACTCCGCAGTCGACGATCAGCAGGCGGCCGCCGTATTCGAAGACCGTCATGTTGCGGCCGATCTCACCGAGACCGCCGAGCGGGGTGACGCGCAGGCCGCCGTCGGGGAGCGGCGGGGGCGGGCCGAGTTCGGGATGCGGATGACTCAAAAGACTCTCCTCACCACACGCGCCACGTACCGGTAGGGCACGTGGCGCGCATGACGTTCGTGCAGATGCAGTTGTCTGTGTGGGGTGCGCGGGCACCGGTGGCCCGCTTATTCAGTTGTGAAGCACGCGCGCGGGGGTCCCGCGCGAAGTCTGATGTCAGAGCTGTACCCCGCCGGCGGCAAGATCGATCTTGAGTTGCTCGATCTCTTCGGGCGCGCACTCGACCATGGGGGCGCGCAGGGGCCCGGCGGGCAGGCCCTTCAGGGCGAGCGCCGCCTTGGTCGTCATCACGCCCTGGGTGCGGAACATGCCCGTGTAGACGGGGAGCAGCTTCTGGTGGATCTCGGTGGCCTTCTGGACGTCACCGGAGGTGTACGCCTCGACCAGGGCGCGCAGCTCGGGGGTGACCACGTGGCCGACGACCGAGACGAAGCCGACGGCGCCGACGGAGAGCAGCGGGAGGTTCAGCATGTCGTCGCCGGAGTACCAGGCGAGGCCGGAGGTGGCGATGGCCCAGCTCGCGCGGCCGAGGTCGCCCTTGGCGTCCTTGTTGGCGACGATGCGCGGGTGCTCGGCGAGGCGGACGAGCGTCTCGGTGTTGATCGGGACGCCGCTGCGGCCGGGGATGTCGTAGAGCATGACCGGCAGGCCGGCGGCGTCGGCGATGGCCGTGAAGTGCCGGTAGAGGCCCTCTTGCGGGGGCTTGTTGTAGTACGGCGTCACGACGAGCAGGCCGTGTGCGCCGGTGCGCTCCGCCGCGCGGGCCAGTTGGATGCTGTGGTGGGTGTCGTTGGTGCCGACGCCGGCCACGACGTAAGCGCGGTCGCCGACCGCTTCCAGGACCGCCCGTACGAGATCCGCTTTCTCCGCGTCGCTGGTGGTCGGGGACTCGCCGGTGGTCCCGTTGATGACCAGGCCGTCGTTGCCTGCGTCCACCAGGTGGGTGGCGAGCCGCTGCGCGCCGTCGAGGTCGAGTGCGCCGTCCGCCGTGAAGGGCGTGACCATGGCGGTGAGGACCCGCCCGAAGGGGGTCTGCGGAGTGGAGGTCGGAGCCATGGGTTACACGCTACTCGTTGCTCAGGACCGGGTCTGCCCTAGGGGCAGGCGACAAGTCGCGACAAAGGTGGAGCCCGGCACTGCCTGCTCGGGGGTTCAAGCAGTGCCGGACCCGTTCGATCAGGCTAAGTGAACTTCTCGAAATGCCGCAATACGGACACTTCGCACGGCTGAACCGTACATCTGTGCCTGATCGGGGAACCGGGCCGCGTTACGGCGCGACGCGTCCGTTCGCGTTGAAGGCGGCGTAGGTGAGCGGCATGAGCCGGGCCCACTCGGCCTCCATCTTCTCGCCGACCATCTCGATCTCGCGCTGCGGGAAGGAGGGGACCTTGGCCAGCTCGTGCTGGGTGCGCAGGCCGAGGAAGTGCATCAGCGAGCGGGCGTTGCAGGTGGCGTACATCGAGGAGTACAGGCCGACCGGGAGGACCGCGCGGGCGACCTCGCGGGCGACGCCGGCGGCGAGCATCTCCTGGTAGGCCTCGTACGCCTGCCGGTAGGAGTCCTCCATCACACGGCCGACCAGCTCCTGCTGGGCCTGGGTGCCCTCGACGAAGACGTACTTGCCGGGGCGGCCCTCCTGGACGAGCTTGCGGGACTCGTCGGGGACGTAGAAGACCGACTGGAGCTCCCGGTACCGGCCCGACTCCTCGTTGTACGACCAGCCCACGCGGTGCCGCATGAACTCGCGGAAGACGAAGATCGGGGCACTGATGAGGAAGGTCATCGAGTTGTGCTCGAAGGGGCTGCCGTGCCGGTCCCGCATCAGGTAGTTGATCAGGCCCTTGGAACGCTCGGGGTCCTTGCCCAGCTCCTCCAGGGACTGCTCGCCGAGGGTCGAGACGCGGGCGGCGAAGAGGACGTCCGCGTCGGACGCGGTGTGCTTGACCAGCTCGACGGTGACGTCACTGCGGTAGCTGGGCTTGGGGTCGTCGGCGGGGGTGTCGGTCACGGTTGGCAGGGCCTTCCCATCTCGTCGTGTGGCGACGTCACTCTACGGCCCGACGAAATCAGAGCGATCGGTGGCGTGCCGCAATGAAGTCGGTGAAACAGGGCACCTCTGAGGGAGTTCTTTCGTCTCTACTGATGAAAGTGATCCGTCCCACCTCCGAAGGAGAAGCACCCCTGATGTTCGGTCGGCGTGAACCCGTACCGTTTGCCTTCGTCGCCGAGGCCGACAGGTTCCGCAGCAATATCAATCCCCCACCGCGTGAGCGGCTGTCGGTCAGCCAGCAGGCCGGGCGCTGGCTGATGGGCCTGACCATCGTGGCGGGGCTCGTGGGTTCCCTGGTCGTCGGGACACCCGCGCTGTCCTCCGATCGCCCGGATTCGCATCCGCAGCAGTCGCAGGCGTCCCAGGACCACTGAGCGACCGCGGGCCGGTGGTGACTCCATCCGGCCCCCTGGCGGTGGTGACCGCGGAAACAGATCGGTAGCCTCACCGGGCACAGCCCACGCATGGATCGAGTGAGGACCAGCCGTGCCCCTGCCCTTCCTGACGGCCGACCGCGTTTTCGAGGCGGCGGACGACGTTCCGCTGCCGCACGAGGACCGTGACACCTGGCGGCGGCCGTACCGCCCCGGGCCGTGGCGGGTGGGGGCGGCGGCGCTGGCGCTGCTGCTCGCCTCGTTCGTGCTGTTCGCGGCGGTCATCATCGCGGCGACGGCCGAACCGGCCTCGGCCGGGCTGGTGTTCGCTCTCGCGCTGCTCGTCATCGCCGGTGCGCTGCGGCTGCTGCGCATGGGCGTGTGGGTGAGCGCGCGCGGGCTGCGGCACGTGGGTTTCCTCACGACGCGTACGGCGCCCTGGGCGCAGGTCGTCTCGGTGCGCACGGTGCAGCAGCCGGTGCGCTGGCTGGGGCTCCCCCGGACCCTGCAGGGCCAGGCGCTGCTGCTCGTCCGGCGGGGACAGGCCGCGGACGGTGTGCCGCCGCTGCTGACGACGCACAACGCGGACTTCCTGGGCCGCACGGAGGCCTTCGGGCGGGCGGCCGACGCGGTGCAGGCGTGGGCCGACGAGTACGGCCCGCGCTGACGTCCTGATGACATGCCGGCGGGGCCGGACCGTTCTCGGTCCGGCCCCGCCGGCATGTGTGCGTGCGGCTCAGGCGGCTTCGGGCCGCCTGCCGTCGTGCAGGGCGATCGCGCGTTGCATCGCCTTGCGGGCGCGCGGGGTGTCGCGGGCGTCGTGGTAGGCGACGGCAAGGCGGAACCAGGTGCGCCAGTCGCCGGGCGCGGCCTCCGTCTCGGCCTTGCGCCGGGCGAAGACCTCGTCGGCCGAGTCCCGGTCGATGCGCCCGCTGGGGGTGCGCTTCAGTTCGTCGACCGGCAGACCGCCCTCGGCGTCGAGTTCGGCGGCGAGCTGGTTGGCCCTGCGGACGAACTGGGTGTTCTTCCACAGGAACCACAGACCGATGACCGGCAGGATCAGCACCGCGACGCCGAAGGTCACGGTGAGGGGCGTGCCGGTCTCGATGAGCAGGACGCCGCGGCTGCCGACCAGGACGAAGTAGACGACCAGGACGGCGGCCGTGAGGGCGTAGGTGAGCTTCGCGCGCATGACGGTCAGGGGCTCAGCTCAGGTCCAGGAAGTGTTCCAGGCCGAAGGTCAGGCCGGGAACACTCCCCACGCGGCGGGCGCCGAGCAGGATGCCCGGCATGAAGCTGCTGTGGTGGAGCGAGTCGTGCCGGACCGTCAGGGTCTCGCCCTCGGCGCCGAGCAGGACCTCCTGGTGGGCCAGCAGACCGCGCAGCCGGACGGCGTGCACCGGGACGCCGTCGACGTCGGCGCCGCGGGCGCCGTCCAGGGCGGTGGTCGTGGCGTCGGGGGCCGGGGCGGTGCCGGCGGTGCGGCGGGCCTCGGCGATGAGCTGGGCGGTGCGCGTGGCGGTGCCGGAGGGGGCGTCCACCTTGTTCGGGTGGTGCAGCTCGACGACCTCGACGGACTCGAAGTACGGGGCGGCGAGCTGCGCGAACTTCATGGTCAGGACGGCGCCGATGGAGAAGTTCGGCGCGATGAGCACGCCGGTCGACGGGGACTTCGCCAGCCAGCTGTTGAGCTGCGCGAGGCGCTCGTCGGTCCAGCCGGTGGTGCCGACGACCGCGTGGATGCCGTGGCTCACGCAGTAGTCGAGGTTGGCCATGACCGAGTCGGGCGTGGTCAGTTCGACCACGACCTGGGCGCCGGTCTCGGCCAGCGTCTCCAGCTTGTCGCCCCGGCTCAGGGCGGCGACCAGTTCCATGTCCTCGGCGGCCTCGACGGCCCGGACGGCTTCCGAGCCGATCCGGCCCTTGGCGCCGAGGACCGCCACGCGCAGCTTGCTCATCTCTTGTGCTTCCTTCACCAGGGGGTTGTCAGGCGACGGCGTCGTGCAGGCGGGCCGCCTGTTTGTCCTTCAGCGGGCCGATGACCGACAGGGAAGGCCGCCGTCCCAGGATCTCGCGGGCGACCGAGCGGACGTCGTCCGGGGTGACCGACGTGATCCGGGCCAGCAGGTCGTCGACGGACATCTGCTCGCCCCAGCACAGCTCGCTCTTGCCGATACGGTTCATCAGCGCGCCGGTGTCCTCCAGGCCGAGGACCGTGGAGCCCCGGAGCTGGCCGATGGCGCGCCCGATCTCGTCGTCGGACAGGCCGTGCTCGGCGACCTGGTCGAGTTCGTCGCGGCAGATCTTCAGCACGTCGTGCACCTGGGAGGGGCGGCAGCCGGCGTACACGCCGAAGAGGCCGCAGTCGGCGAAGCCGGAGGTGTACGAGTACACGCTGTAGGCCAGGCCGCGCTTCTCGCGCACCTCCTGGAAGAGGCGGGACGACATGCCGCCGCCGAGCGCGGTGTTGAGCACGCCCAGGGCCCAGCGGCGCTCGTCCGTGCGGGCCAGGCCCGGCATGCCGAGCACGACGTGGGCCTGCTCGGTCTTGCGGTCGATCAGCTCCAGGCGGCCCGCGGTGCGCAGGGCGCGCCGGCCGCTGCGCGGGGCGACGGGCTCGGCGCTCGGTTCCCGGAAGGCTCCGGCCTTCTCGAAGGCGGCGCGGACCTGTCGTACGACCTTGGCGTGGTCGACGTTGCCCGCGCAGGCGACCACGAGGTGGGTCGGGTCGTAGTGCTTCTTGTAGAAGCGGCGGATGCGGTCGGCGGTGAGGGCGTTGACCGTGTCGACCGTGCCGAGGACCGGGCGGCCGAGGGGGTTGTCGCCGAACATCGTGTGCGCGAAAAGGTCGTGCACGCAGTCGCCCGGGTCGTCCTCGGTCATGGCGATCTCTTCGAGGATCGCGCCCCGCTCGACGTCGACGTCCTCCTCGAGGATCCGGGAGCCCGTGAGCATGTCGCAGACGACGTCGATGGCGAGCGGCAGGTCGGTGTCGAGGACACGCGCGTAGTAGCACGTGTACTCCTTCGCCGTGAACGCGTTCATCTCGCCGCCGACCGCGTCGATCGCGGCGGAGATGTCCAGGGCGGACCTGCGGTCGGTGCCCTTGAAGAGCAGGTGCTCCAGGTAGTGCGTGGCGCCGTTCAGAGCGGGGGTCTCGTCGCGGGAGCCGACGTGTGCCCAGATGCCGAAGGTGGCGGAGCGGACCGAGGGCAGGGTCTCGGTGACGATGCGCAGGCCGCCCGGGAGGGTGGTCTTGCGGACCGTGCCGATGCCGCTGGTGCCCTTGATCAGGGTTTGGGTACGGGCGACGGCCCGCGCCTCCGAGGAGGTGCGGGCCGTCGCCTTGGAGCTACTCGACGTCACTTGTCGGTGTCGTCCTTCGTCTCATCGTTCTCTTCGCCCTCGATGACCGGGATCAGGGAGAGCTTGCCGCGGGAGTCGATCTCGGCGATCTCGACCTGGACCTTCTGGCCCACACCGAGGACGTCCTCGACGTTCTCCACGCGCTTGCCGCCGGCGAGCTTGCGGATCTGCGAGATGTGCAGCAGACCGTCCTTGCCCGGGAGCAGCGACACGAACGCGCCGAAGGTGGTCGTCTTCACGACCGTGCCCAGGTAGCGCTCGCCGACCTCCGGCATGGTCGGGTTGGCGATGCCGTTGATCGTCGTACGAGCGGCCTCCGCGGAGGGGCCGTCGGCGGCACCGATGTAGATGGTGCCGTCGTCCTCGATGGTGATCTCGGCGCCGGTGTCCTCCTGGATCTGGTTGATCATCTTGCCCTTGGGGCCGATGACCTCACCGATCTTGTCCACGGGGATCTTGACGGTGATGATCCGCGGGGCGTTCGGGGACATCTCGTCCGGCGTGTCGATCGCTTCCATCATCACGTCGAGGATGTGGAGGCGGGCGTCACGGGCCTGCTTGAGAGCGGCGGCCAGGACGGAGGCCGGGATGCCGTCCAGCTTGGTGTCGAGCTGGAGGGCGGTCACGAAGTCCTTCGTGCCGGCGACCTTGAAGTCCATGTCGCCGAAGGCGTCCTCCGCACCGAGGATGTCGGTGAGGGTGACGTAGTGCGTCTCGCCCTCGATCTCCTGGGAGATCAGGCCCATGGCGATACCGGCGACCGGGGCCTTCAGGGGCACACCGGCGTTCAGCAGCGACATGGTGGAGGCGCAGACCGAGCCCATGGACGTCGAGCCGTTGGAGCTCAGCGCCTCGGAGACCTGGCGGATCGCGTAGGGGAACTCCTCGCGCGTCGGCAGGACCGGCACCAGGGCGCGCTCGGCGAGGGCGCCGTGGCCGATCTCGCGGCGCTTCGGGGAGCCGACGCGGCCGGTCTCGCCGGTGGAGTACGGCGGGAAGTTGTAGTTGTGCATGTAGCGCTTGCGCGTCACCGGCGACAGCGTGTCGAGCTGCTGCTCCATGCGGAGCATGTTCAGCGTCGTGACACCCAGGATCTGGGTCTCGCCACGCTCGAACACGGCGGAGCCGTGGACGCGCGGGATGGCCTCGACCTCGGCGGCCAGGGTGCGGATGTCGGTGACACCGCGGCCGTCGATGCGCTTCTTCTCCTTGATGACGCGCTCACGGACCAGGGTCTTGGTCAGCGAGCGGTACGCGGCGGAGATCTCCTTCTCGCGGCCCTCGAACTCCGGCAGGAGCTTCTCGGCGGCGAGCGCCTTGACGCGGTCCAGCTCGGACTCGCGCTCCTGCTTGCCGGCGATGGTCAGCGCGGAGGCGAGCTCCGGGCGGACGGCGGCGGTGAGCGCCTCGAGGACGTCGTCCTGGTAGTCCAGGAAGATCGGGAACTCGCCGGTCGGCTTGGCGGCCTTGGCGGCGAGGTCCGACTGGGCCTTGCAGAGGACCTTGATGAAGGGCTTCGCGGCGTCCAGACCGGCGGCGACGACCTCCTCGGTCGGCGCCTCGACGCCGCCCTCGACCAGCTTGATGGTCTTGTCGGTGGCCTCGGCCTCGACCATCATGATCGCGACGTCGCCGTCCTCCAGGACACGGCCGGCGACGACCATGTCGAAGGCGGCGTCCTCGAGCTCGGTGTGCGTCGGGAAGGCCACCCACTGGCCGCGGATCAGCGCGACGCGGACGCCGCCGATCGGGCCGGAGAAGGGCAGGCCGGCCAGCTGCGTGGACGCGGAGGCGGCGTTGATCGCCACGACGTCGTACAGGTGGTCGGGGTTGAGCGCCATGATCGTGGCGACGACCTGGATCTCGTTGCGCAGGCCCTTCTTGAAGGACGGGCGCAGCGGGCGGTCGATCAGGCGGCAGGTGAGGATGGCGTCCTCGGAGGGACGGCCCTCACGGCGGAAGAAGCTGCCGGGGATCTTGCCGGCGGCGTACATCCGCTCCTCGACGTCCACCGTCAGGGGGAAGAAGTCGAGCTGGTCCTTGGGGTTCTTGGAGGCGGTGGTGGCCGACAGCACCATGGTGTCGTCGTCCAGGTACGCCACGGCGGAGCCGGCGGCCTGCTTGGCCAGGCGGCCCGTCTCGAAGCGGATGGTGCGGGTGCCGAAGGCGCCATTGTCGATGACGGCCTCGGCGTAGTGGGTCTCGTTCTCCACTAGCGTTATCTCCTCGTCTTCGTCTCCTGCTGCCCGTGTGGCAGGGAGACGGTTGCGGAGAGCGCGCCGGGCTGTGCGGGCCGGTCTTCGATCGAAGCACCCGGGGCTCGCATTCCCCCGGGGGCCACTACCGAGGACCGGCGGCGGCTAGGTGCGCTTCTCCTCGTTCTGTGTCGTACGTCCTGTGTCGTACGACATGCGTTGTGCTACCACACTACAAAGCGGTGGTGACACTCCGCACGTACAGCAAAGGGAGCGGTCCCCTTTCCCCGGGAACCGCTCCCCTCACGACGTCTTACTTGGCGCCCGCCGCACCACGGCGGATGCCGAGGCGGTCGACCAGCGCACGGAAGCGCTGGATGTCCTTCTTCGCCAGGTACTGGAGAAGGCGGCGACGCTGACCCACGAGGATCAGCAGACCACGGCGGGAGTGGTGGTCGTGCTTGTGGGTCTTGAGGTGCTCGGTCAGGTCCGAGATGCGGCGCGAGAGCATGGCGACCTGGACCTCGGGGGAGCCGGTGTCGCCCTCCTTCTGGCCGAACTCGGTGATGATCTGCTTCTTCGTAGCGGCGTCGAGCGGCACGCGTACTCCTCGTAGTCTGTGATGGCCACCGAGTGCCCCCGGTCTGTGTCTCGGGGGAGCTTCCGTTACTCGGGAGGCGGGGATCCGCTGGGCGCGGCCTCCAGGGCGGTGAGCTCCGGGGGTGCGTACACAAACGGCCGTCGGCCAGGGTACCAGGTGGTCAGGGGCGCCTTCGCCCCGGTTCCCGAACCTCCCGGCCGGGACGGAGGGGGCCACTAGGGTGAGCGGGTTCGGATCGTCCGTACGTCGATGATCCGCACTTCGGGAACGGGTACGTCGGGAAGGGGTCGCTGCGGCATGGCGGAGACGGCTGAGGAGATCAAGGCACGCAAGGAGCGGGAGCGGGACGAGCTCTACGCCCTGGACATCTCCGGTGTGGAGTGGCACAGCGCGCCGGGCACCGAGGAGCACGAGGAGCGGGTCGAGATCGCGTATCTGCCCGAGGGGGCCGTGGCGATGCGGTCCTCGCTCGACCCGGACACGGTGCTGCGCTACACGGAGGCGGAGTGGCGGGCGTTCGTGCTGGGGGCGCGGGACGGCGAGTTCGATCTTGAGCCTGGGGCGCACAACGGGGGCTCCCCGGCGGAGGCCGGGCAGGAGTAGTCGTCGCGGAGCACGACGGGGCGAGGGGTGAGCCGGTGACCGGCCGCCCCTCGTCGCCTTTTCGTGAGTCGCCCTTTTTCGTGACCTCAAGGCACCTTCCCGGCAAGGTGGTTCGAGGTTCTTCACGTTTATCGCCCTGTTTGTTCACCAAAGTGTGTGCTGTGTACGTCACTTCCGGGCAGCTTCTGAGCAGGTTGTGACGCGGCGGACAGGCGCTCGGGGGTGGACGGGCCTGCCGGGGCGGGGCTTGTGGTGATTAGGCTGGGACGGGGCGCCACGTCAGAACCCGTGGAGTGGGCGTCGGTGCCCCAGGGGGAGAGCGGGGGCGCCTGTGCATCGGACGACCTCGGACGACCTCGGTACGCCTCAAATCGACTTCGTACGACGTCGGACGACAAGCAAGGGTCGCCCCAGCACGGCATGAGGGTGCTCGACCACACCAGGAGGAACACTGTGAGCAGCGATCGGGACGGGATCCGCGGGGGCTGGGCGACACCCGGCGATGACCAGCCCGACGCGGAGTCCGCAGCAGAGGTGACGGGCGAGTTCACCATCGACTACGCGCCGCCCGCCTGGTACACGCAGAACGCCTCGGCGAGTTCGAGCTCGGGGCAGGGGGCGGGTGCGTCCGAGGACTCCAGCGCTTCCGGGGCGCCCGCGAACTCCGGGGGGTCCGGGGCGCCGACGGGGGCTTCCGGGCCGACGGGGGTCTCCGGGCCGCCGAAGGGGCCGGTGCCGCCGCTGCCCGGGCTCACTCCGCCGCCGCACGCGAACGCTTCCGCCGGGACCTCGTCCCTTCCGGGGCAGTCCTCTGGTCCGGCTCCGGCGCAGGGGCCTGCTCCGGCGCCCGGGGCGCCTTTCACGCCGCCCGCGCCGTCGCCCGCTCCGGGCGCTCCGTTCACGCCGCCCGCGTCCCCCGCGCCGGGTGCGCCGTTCACGCCGCCCGCGCCTTCTGGTGAGGGTCCTTCCGCCGTTCCCAGGCTTCCGATGCAGGGCGGTTTCGAGCCGCAGGTGCCGCAGCCTCAGGGGCGGCCCGAGACGCCCGCGGCTGATCCGGCCTCTCCTACGGCCGTGCCGAACATCCCCGTCGGTGGGTTCCAGGCGCAGTGGACGCCGTCGGCTCCGCCGGAGGCACCAGCCGAGGCGCCTGCCGCGCCTGCCACGCCGGAGCAGCCTCCGGTGGCTTCGGCCTCGCCGGCCGCCCCGGCCGCCGAGGAGGCCGAGTCGGAGAACGGTGATCTGGAGAGCGGTGCCACCATGCGCTTCTCCGCCGTCGCCCTGAAGCGGGAGATCGCGGAGCGGGCCGCCGAGGCGGAGGCGCGGCTGGAGCCGGTGGGCGAGGAGCAGGACAAGAGCGAGGACGAGGACGAGGACCAGGAATCGGGCGGTGACGTCGAGGGTGCGCCCTCCGACGGTGCCGACGAGGACGAGGACGGCGGTTCCTCCGAGCCCGCCGATGCGGTGGACGCGGTGGACGTGGCTGATGCCGAGGACGAGGTCTCGGCTTCGGAGGACGCGGTAGCGGAGGCCGAGCCCGACGAGGCCGTGTCGCAGGACGCCGAACCTCAGGACTGGGTGCCCGCGCCTCCAGCTCCCCCGACTCCCCCGGCTCCCGAGGCCGACGCCGTGGCCGTGGCCGTGGAGGAGGACTCCGCTGCTCCCGAGCCCGCCGACGAGGAGCCCACGGACGCGGAGCCCACGGATTCCGTGCCCACGGACGCCGTTCCCGAGGACAGCGTTCCGGAGGACGCCGTCGGGCCGGTTGCGGCCGATGCCCCGCCCGCCTGGACTCCCCCGGCCCCGCAGGGCGTGCCGCCGCTGCCGCCGTCGTACCAGCCCGCCGCACCGGTGCCCGCGAACCAGTGGCCCGCGCAGCCGCAGGCCCAGCCCGCAGCCCCGGACGCCCCGGCTCAGCCGCAGCCGACGGCCGCGCAGGGGCAGCCGCCCGTGCCGCCCCAGCCGTCGGTACCGGCCCAGCAGCCGCCGTTCCAGCAGCCCCAGGCGCCGCAGCCCGCGCCTGCCGCCTGGAACCAGGGCGCGCCGACGCCGCCGCACCAGCCGCCCGGCCAGCCCGCACCGCAGCCCGGAGGTTACGGCTTCCCGCAGCAGGGCGGTCCGGCCCCGGCCGCGCCCGACGCACAGGGCGGCTACGGCTTCCCGCACCCGGGCGCACCCGCCCCCGCTGCCCAGCAGCCGGGCACCCCGCCGGCCCCCGCGCCCCACGCGCACGGCGGGTACGGCTTCCCGCAGCAAGGCGCTCCCACCGCCCAGGGCGGATACGGCTTCCCCCACCCCGGCGCCCCGGCAGCCCCGGCCCCGGCCGCTCAGCAGCCCCCGGCCCCACAGCCCGAGGTCCCGCCTGCCCCTGCACCCAACCCGCAGGGCGGCTACGGCTTCCCGCAGCAGGGCGCACCCGCCCCCGCTGCCCAGCAGCCCGATGTCCCGCCGACCCCCGCACCCAACCCGCAGGGCGGCTACGGCTTCCCGCAGCAGGGTGGGCCCGCCCCCGCTGCCCAGCAGCCCGACACCCCGCCCACCCCCGCGCCCCACCCGCAGGGCGGCTACGGCTTCCCGCAGCAGGGTGGGCCCGCTCCTGCCGGGCCCGGCCCGGAGGGCGGATACGGCTTCCCCCAGCAGCCCCCGGCCCAGCCTCAGCCCCAGCCCGGCGTGCCCCCGCAGGCGCAGCCGCCGCACGCGCAGCCGCCGTACCCCGGGCAGGCCGAGCAGCCCGGGCACCCCGGGCAGCAGCCCGTGGACCCGCGGACCGGGGCCGCCTGGCCGCAGCCCATGCAGCATGACCAGCGGCAGCCGACCAACCCCGGGGCCGCCCCGCTCGGTTACACCGCCGCCGTGGAGCTGTCGTCCGACCGGCTGCTCAACAGCAAGAAGCAGAAAGCGAAGAGCAGCCGTCCGGCGGCCGGTGGCGGTCGGTTCAAGATCGGTGGCAAGAAGGAGGAGGCCGAGCGGCAGCGGAAGCTGGACCTGATCCGCACGCCCGTGCTGTCCTGCTACCGGATCGCCGTGATCAGCCTCAAGGGCGGCGTGGGCAAGACGACCACGACCACCGCGCTCGGCTCCACGCTCGCCACCGAGCGGCAGGACAAGATCCTCGCGATCGACGCCAACCCGGACGCCGGCACCCTCGGGCGCCGTGTGCGTCGGGAGACCGGGGCCACCATCCGTGACCTGGTCCAGGCGATCCCGCACCTCAACTCGTACATGGACATCCGGCGCTTCACGTCCCAGGCCCCGTCCGGGCTGGAGATCATCGCCAACGACGTCGACCCGGCCGTGTCCACGACCTTCAACGACGAGGACTACCGGCGCGCGATCGACGTGCTGGGCAAGCAGTACCCGGTGATCCTCACCGACTCCGGTACCGGTCTGCTCTACAGCGCCATGCGCGGTGTGCTGGACCTCGCCGACCAGCTCATCATCATCTCGACGCCGTCCGTGGACGGTGCGAGCAGCGCGAGCACGACGCTGGACTGGCTGTCCGCGCACGGGTACTCCGACCTCGTCTCGCGGTCCCTCACCGTCATCTCCGGGGTGCGCGAGACCGGAAAGATGATCAAGGTCGAGGACATCGTGTCGCACTTCGAGACGCGCTGCCGCGGTGTCGTCGTCGTGCCGTTCGACGAGCATCTCTCCGCCGGTGCCGAGGTCAACCTCGACATGATGCGGCCGAAGGTGCGGGAGGCGTACTTCAACCTCGCGGCGCTGATCGCCGAGGACTTCACCCGCCACCAGCAGGCGCACGGCCTGTGGACCTCCGACGGCAACCCGCCGCCGGTGGCCGCCCCGCCGCTGCCCGGCCAGCAGGTCCCGGGCCAGGCCCCGTACCCCGGCCAGCCGGGCCCCGAGCAGCAGGTTCCCGGGCAGCCGGTTCCGGGTCAGCCAGGCCCGTACCCGCAGCAGCCACAGCACCCGCAGCCGCAGCCCGGTCAGCCGTACGCGCAGCCCGGTCAGCCGTACCCCCAGCCGGGCCAGCCCCCGGCCCAGCCGGGTCAGCCGTATCCGCAGGCCGCCGGTCAGCCACCGTACCCGCAGCCGGGCCAGCCGGGCCCGTATCCGCAGCAGCCACAGCCCGGCCAGCCCTACGCCCAGCCCGGACAGCCGTACGCGCAGCCCGGACAGCCCCCGGCCGCGCCCCCGCAGCCGGGGTACGGCTACCCCCAGCAGGGCCAGCCCCCGGCCCAGCCGGGTCAGCCCGGTTACCCGGCTCAGCCCGACGGGCAGACCCCGCCGCCTCCGCCTCCGACGCAGTAATCGCCTCACCCGATCGGCCCCTTTCGAGGGGCCGTTCGCCTTTGCGGCCCGCGCCGTTCCCACTCGGCGCGGGCTTCGGCGCGTTCAGGGGCGAAATCCGTTGCCAGCCCCTGGCCAGGAGGGCGTCAGTGGTCTCGACCAATGGGTGCGGAAAGCTCGCCAATTCGTTATTTCCGCAGGCCACAAGGGGTGAGCGTGCCGTTGACGGGTGGAGACGGCCGCTGGTACACACACATCAAACGTCTGACAGCTGATCAACCCGTCCTTCCCGTCCGAGCGATGACGCGAGGTCCGACCATGGGCACGAACGATCAGACACGCAGCCTCCCGCGCGGCCTCCGGCTCGTCGCCGTGGCCGGGGCGGCCGCGCTCACCCTCACCGCCGGGCTCGCGACCCCGCTCGATCCGGCGCCCCGGCAGGCCGGGGCGGCCGACGACGGCAAGGTGCTGACCGTCGCGGTGGCGCAGAGCGTGGACTCGCTCAGCCCGTTCCTGGCGGTGCGGCTGCTCAGTACGAGCATTCACCGGCTCATGTACGAGTACCTGACCAACTACGACCCCAAGGACAACCACGCCATCCCGGGCCTGGCCACCAAGTGGGAGTCGTCGGCGGACAAGCTGACCTGGACGTACACGATCCGCTCCAACTCCAAGTGGTCGGACGGCAAGCAGGCCACCGCCGAGGACGCGGCGTGGACGTTCAACAAGATGATGACCGACGACGGCGCGGCCACGGCGAACGGCAGCTACGTCGGCAATTTCAAGAAGGTGACGGCCCCGAGCCCCACCGAGCTGGTCATCGAGCTGAAGAAGCCGCAGGCCACGATGACCTCGCTCGATGTGCCGATCGTGCCGAGGCACGTGTGGGAGAAGGTCTCGGACTTCTCCGAGTTCAACAACGACAAGAGCTTCCCCGTAGTCGGGAACGGGCCGTTCACGCTGACCGGCTACAAGGCCGACAGCTACGTCCGGCTCAAGGCGAACAAGGGCTTCTGGCGCGGGACGCCGAAGTTCGACGAGGTCGTCTTCCGCTACTACAAGGACCAGGACGCGGCGGTGTCGGCGCTGCGCAAGGGCGAGGTGTCCTTCGTCGCCGGGTCGCCGTCCCTGACCCCCGCTCAGGCGGCGTCCCTGGAGGGCGCGGACAACATCCAGGTCAACGACGCTCCCGGCCGCCGCTTCTACGCGCTCGCCACCAACCCGGGCGCGAAGGCGAAGAACGGCAAGAAGTTCGGCGACGGCCATCCCTCCCTGCTGGACCAGCGGGTGCGCAACGCGCTGTTCATGGCCGTCGACCGCGAGGCCATCATCGAAAAGGTGTTCCAGGGACACGCGGTCGAGGGCGAGGGGTATATCCCGCCGCGCTTCCAGAACTACTTCTGGAAGCCGTCCGCCGACCAGAAGCTGGCGTACGACCCGGCCGAGGCGGCCCGGCTGCTCGACCAGGCGGGCTACAAGAAGAACGGCGACGGCAAGCGCGTCGGCAAGGACGGCAAGCCGATCAGCTACCGCGTGCTGTGCCACGCCACCGACCCGAACGACAAGGCGGTCGGCAAGTACCTCCAGGAGTGGTGGGGCGAGCTCGGCATCGGCGTCCAGCTCAACTGCCTGGACAACGTCACCGACCCCTGGCTCGCCGGGAAGTACGACCTGGCGTTCGACGGCTGGTCGGTCAACCCCGACCCGGACTTCGTGATGTCCATCCACACCTGCGGCGCCCTCCCGGCGACCCCCGAGGACACGGGTGCGACGGACAACTTCATCTGCGACAAGACGTACGACGAGCTCTACGCCCGGCAGCTCGCCGAGTACGACCCCGCCAAACGGGCGGACATCGTCAAGCAGATGGAGTCGCGGCTGTACGACCTCGGGTACATGAACGTCATGGCGTATCCGAACGCGGTCGAGGCCTACCGGACGGACCAGATCAAGTCGATCACCACCATGCCGGCGAAGGCGGGGAACATCTACGGCCAGGACGGCTACTGGAGCTGGTGGTCGGCGGTCCCGGCCGACTCCGGCGGGTCGTCGGACAACGCGTCCTCGACCGGGGTCGTGGTCGGGATCGTCGCCGCTGTCGTGGTCCTCGCCGGGCTCGGCGGTTTCGCTGCCCTGCGGCGGCGGGCCACCGCCGAGGACCGCGAGTAGCGCGGGCGAGCGGGCATCCATGACCGCTGACGCGACACCCACGCTGGTCGAGGAGAGGGAACCGGCGGCCGGTCCCCGGGTACGCAAGGGCTCCGCGTACCCGCGGTACCTGGCGGGCAAAGTGGCCGGGGCCGCCGTATCGCTGCTGGCCGTGCTCGTCACCAGCTTCTTCCTCTTCCGGCTGATCCCCGGCGACCCGGTGAAGACCATGACGGGCGGCCGTCAGGTGTCGGCCGAGCAGCTGGCCGCCTACCGCAGGGAGTTCGGGCTCGACCTGCCCCTGTGGCGGCAGTTCACCGACTACTGCGGCAAGGCGCTCACGGGCGACTTCGGGACGTCGTACCAGTTCCGCTCGCCCGTCGTCGACAAGATCACCGAGGCGCTGCCGAACACCCTCCTGCTCACCGGGACGGCCTTCGTCCTGTACACCGCGCTGGGCATCTTCCTCGGCACGCGCTCGGCGTGGCGGCGCGGCACGGTCGGGGACCGGGTCAACACCGGTCTCGCGCTGACGCTGTACTCCATCCCGTCCTTCTGGCTCGGGCTGCTGCTGATCATCGTGCTGTCGGTGGGCATCGGCCCGCTCCCCGGGATGTTCCCCACCGGCGGCATGGAGTCGGGCGGCAAGGAGGGCTTCGCGTACGTCCTCGATGTGGCGCACCATCTGGTGCTGCCGGTGGTGACGCTGGTGGCGGTGGAGTACGGGCAGACGCTGCTGGTCACCCGGTCGGCGCTGCTGGACGAGATGGGCAGCGACTATCTGACGACCGCGCGGGCCAAGGGGCTGCGGGACGATCTCGTACGCCGCCGCCATGCCGTGCCGAACGCGCTGCTGCCGACCGTGACACTGATCTTCATCAACCTCGGCCGGACGGTGGCGGGCGTGATCCTCGTGGAGACCGTGTTCTCCTGGCCCGGGCTCGGCGGGCTGTTCTACCAGGCGCTGAGCGTGCCCGATCTGCCGCTGGTGCAGGGTCTGTTCTTCGTGTTCGCCGCCGCGGTGATCGTGATGAACACCCTCGCCGACCTGGTCTATCCGCTGCTGGACCCCCGGGTGGCCCGATGACGACGACAACCGACCCGGCCGCCCTGAGCCCGCGCGCCCTCGCCCGCCGGCGCCGCCGGGCCTCCGTGGCGCGCTTCTGGCGGCAGTACCGCGCGGAGCGGGCGGGGCTGTACGGCCTGACCGCGCTGGCGCTGTGCGCGCTGCTGGCGTTGTTCGCGCCGCTGTTCGTCGGCTCGGACGTGAGCAGTGTGACCGAGGCGCCGGGGCGTCCGATGCAGAGCCCGAGCGCCGAGTTCCCGCTCGGCACCGACCAGTTCGGCCGTGACCTGCTGGGCCTGGTGATCTGGGGCTCGCGGGTGTCGCTGCTGGTCGGGCTGCTGGCCGCCGTGCTGTCGGTGGCGATCGGCACCCTGATCGGGGTGACGGCCGGGCATTTCAAGGGCTGGTACGCGACGGTGATGATGCGGATCACCGACTGGTTCCTGGTCATGCCGACGCTGGTGCTGGCGATCGCCCTGGCCACCGTGATGTCCCGCTCGCTCACCACGACCGTGGTGGCGATCGGCGTCACCACCTGGCCGACCACGGCCCGGCTGGTCCGGGCGCAGACACTCGCGGTGGAGACCCGGCCGTACATCGAGCGGGCCAAGGCGCTCGGCGGCGGGCACGGGCACATCATGTCCCGGCACGTCCTGCCCAACGTCATGCCGCTGGTGCTGGCCCAGACGACCCTGATCATCTCCTCGGCGATCCTCGCCGAGGCGACACTCGCCTTCCTCGGCCTGGGCGACCCCACGGTCGTGTCGTGGGGCGGGCTGCTTCAGGACGCGCGGGAGGCGGGCGCGGTCAGTGCCGGGGACTGGTGGTACCTGGTGCCGCCGGGCATCGCCATCGCCGTGGTGGCGCTGGCGTTCACGCTGTGCGGGCGGGCCGTGGAGTCCGTCCTCAACCCCAGGCTGGGGGTGTCGCGTTGAGTCTGCTCGACGTCAGGGATCTGACGGTGACGTACGCGGGCGGGGCGGCCGCCGTGCGCGGCGTCGACCTGCGCCTGGACGCGGGCCAGAAGCTCGGCCTGGCCGGCGAGTCCGGCTGCGGCAAGTCCACCCTGGCCCTGGCCCTGCTGCGGCTGCTGCCGACGGGCACCCGGATCACCGGGGAGGTGCTCCTCGACGGCGAGGACGTGCTGACGATGAAGTGGGGCCGGGTACGGGCGGTCCGCTGGGCCGGGGCCTCCGTCGTCTTCCAGGGCGCGATGCACTCGCTGAACGCCGTGCACCGCATCGGCGACCAGATCGCCGAGCCGATCCTGCTGCACAGGAAGGCCACTCCGGCCGGGGCGAAGAAGAAGACCGGCGAGCTGCTGGAGCAGGTCGGCCTGCCCGCGGCCCGCGCGGACGCCTATCCGCACGAGCTGTCCGGCGGCCAGCGCCAGCGCGTCATGATCGCCATGGCGCTGGCCTGCGACCCCCGGCTGGTCATCGCCGACGAGCCGACCACCGCGCTCGACGTGATGATCCAGGCGCAGATCCTCCGGCTCATCGAACAGCTCGTGGCCGACCAGGACCTCGGTCTGATCATGATCAGCCACGATCTGGCGGTCCTCGCCGACACCTGCGACCGGCTGGCGGTGATGTACGCGGGCCGGGTGGTCGAGGAGGGCCTGGCCGCCGAGGTGTACGAGAACGCCCGGCACCCCTACGCCAAGGCCCTCTCCGCCGCCTTCCCGCGCATCGGCGACCCCGCGTCCCGCTTCGCTCCGCAAGGCCTGGCGGGCGACCCGCCCGACCCGGCCGCACTGCCGTCCGGCTGCACGTTCCACCCCCGGTGTCCGGTGGCACTGGAGACGTGCGCCGAGGAGGACCCGGTGCTGCGCGAGGCCGGGCCCGAACGCCGGGCGGCATGCGTCCTGGTCGGCGATCCGGTGAACGAGGCGCGCGAGAATCCCGACGCCTTGGAGGAAGCGAGGCCCGGCACGCCATGACCATCTCCCCCACGGCATCCGACGTCACCACGGCACCCCTGCTCAGCGCCCAGGGCCTGTACGTCACCTTCCCCGGCCGGCACGGCGGGCCCCGGGCCCGCGCGGTGGACGGCGTGGACCTCGACATCCGGTCCGGCGAGATCGTCGCGCTGGTCGGCGAGTCCGGCTGCGGCAAGACGACCCTGGCCCGCTCCCTGCTGGGCCTGGTCCAGCCGACCGCGGGCCGTGTCACCTTCGACGGCCGCCCCCTGGACTACTCCGGCCGCTCCCTGAAGGCGTACCGCAAACGCGTCCAGCTGGTGCTGCAGGACCCGAGCGGCTCGCTCAACCCACGGCACACGGTGTACGACGCGGTCGCCGAGGGCCTGCGCATCCACGGCTACGGCGGCGACGAGCGGACCGCGGTCGCCGAGGCCATGTCCCGGGCCGGGCTACGGCCCCCGGAGCGCTTCTTCCTGCGCTATCCGCACGAGCTGTCCGGCGGGCAGCGCCAGCGGGTCGTCATCGCGGGCGCGCTCGTCCTCCAACCCGAACTCCTCGTCGCCGACGAGCCGGTGGCATCCCTCGACGCCTCCGTACGCGGCGAGATCCTCGCCCTGCTGCTGCGGCTGCGCACCGAGCTCGGCCTGTCCGCGCTGGTCGTCACCCACGACCTGGGCCTGGCATGGAACATCGCCGACCGGGTCGCCGTGATGTACCTGGGCCGGATCGTGGAGACGGGAGCGGTGGAACAGGTACTGACCGCACCCCGGCATCCGTACACCCAGGCCCTGCTGTCCGTACTCCCGGAGGCCCCGGGCGCCCCGGTGATCCTCACGGGCGAGCCCCCGGACCCGTCACGGGTACCGAACGGCTGCCGCTTCCATGTGCGTTGCCAGATCCTCGCCGGAGGTGAGGCGGCCCGGGCGGGGGTGGCGGACGCATGTAGGGGCCAGGACTTGGAGGTGCTGAGCGGGGGCGGAGATTCGCAGGTGGCCTGCCATTGGGCAGCAGCGACATCGCCCTGAAGGGGCGCGGGGAACTGCGCGACAAGCCACAGCGCACCCGCACACGGCCCACAAGAGGACTAAACAGCCCCGTCCGCCGCCACCAACTCCCGACACTTCTTGACGTCCTGCCCCATCTGCTCCAGCAGAGCGTCCAACGTGTCGAACTTGGCCTGCCCCCGCACAAACGCCAAGAAATCAACGGCGACATGCAACCCGTACAGATCCAGCCCGACCCGGTCGATGGCATAAGCCTCCACCGTCCGCTCGGTCCCCTCGAACTGCGGATTCGTCCCGACGGAGATCGCCGCCGGCATCACTTCACCCTGGGCATGCAGCCACCCGGCATACACACCGTCGGCCGGAATGGCCGTGTGCGGCAGCGTCTCGACATTGGCCGTCGGAAAGCCCAGCTCGCGCCCGCGCTGGGCACCGCGGACGACGACACCCTCGACCCGGTGCGGACGCCCCAGGATCTCCCCCGCACCCTCGACATCGCCCTCGGCGACCAACCGCCGCGTCAGCGTGGAGGAGAACGGCTCCCCACCGCCCGCCTCACCCGTCACGTACAGGTCGACGACCTCGACCTCGAAGTCGTAGGTCTTGCCCTGCGTGGCCAGGAACTCCACGTTGCCCGCGGCCTTGTGGCCGAAGCGGAAGTTGGGGCCCTCGACGACGGCCTTGGCGTGCAGCTTGTCGACGAGCACCTTGACGACGAAGTCGGCCGGGGAGAGCTTCGAGAACTCGGTCGTGAAGGGGAGGATGAGCACCGCGTCCACGCCCAGGTCGGCCATGAGTTCGGCGCGGCGGTGGTGCGGGGCGAGCAGCGGAGGGTGGCTGCCGGGCCGGACGACCTCGCTGGGGTGCGGGTCGAAGGTGACGATGACGGCGGGCACCCCCAGCTCCCGGGCGCGGTTCACGGCATGCCGGATGATCAGCTGGTGTCCGCGGTGGACTCCGTCGTAGGAGCCGATGGTGACGACGCTGCGCCCCCAGTCCTGGGGGATGTCCTCCAAGCCACGCCAGCGCTGCACTGTGCCTGCTCCTTGTCGAAAGCTCGTCGAAACGTGTCCGTGGTTGCCTCGTGCGCAGGTCTAAGGGTGCCATGCCGCATGCTTTCGGCCCGCATCGGCATGGTCAGGCGGGGACGCGTACGCCCGCCAGGTTCTCGATCATCCGGTGGGAGCTCGGCCCGACCAGCGCCGCCCACTCCTCGGGCGCGTCGGCCAGCCAGCGGGCCGCGCGGGCGGCGAAGCCGGGCACGTGCCGGCCCAGATCGACCAGGGCGCGGTCGAAGCGGCCGGCGCCCTCCGGGGTGCGGACGAGGAGCAGGCCGACGCGGTGGACGAGTTCGCGCAGGTCGTCGCCGCTGGTGCGGGCGGCGGCCTGGAGCAGCGCGTCCAGTACGTCGGTGTCGTGCTCGCGTGCCAGGAGCGCGTCGCGCAGTTCGCGGCGCAGCGGGCGGGAGGCGGGGATCCCGGGTGGGGTGAGGACGGTGGCGAGGGCGCAGCGCAGCCGGACCGTCCCGCCGTCCAGCAGGCCGGTGACCAGGGGCAGCAGCACGGCCCGGGCTTCCGGGCCGCGGTCGAGCCGCTGGTCGACGTAGGCGGCCGTCTGCCCGGCGAGTTCCGGCCGCTGCTCCGTCGCCTCCCGGATCAGTGCGGCGACCCGCCGGGCGAGGCCGGGCGGGGTGGCGTCGGCGAGCGCCCGCAGTGCCTCCTCGGCGTCCGGCCGCCGCAACCGGGCCGCGTAGGCGCCGAGGACCGGCTCGGGGTGGGCCAGAAGGGCAGCGGCGGGCACGTCCTGAGGGAAGCGCGGGTCGCCCGCCGCGAAGCGCTCCAGGGCCCGGGGGAGGTACTTGGCCCGGGTGTGCGGGTCCTGGACGAGGAGGGCGAGGGCGCCGCCGTGCAGGGCGTGGCCGGCGGGGCGGGCGAGCAGGGCGAGGGCCGCGTAGCGCAGGAGGGCGCGGTCCTCTCCTGTGCTCGCGTGGGGTGCGACGCGCAGTCCGTGCGTCACCGCGGCGTCCCGGCGCGCGGGCCGCTCGTCGAGCGCCCAGCGGTCCACGGCCCGGCACATCGCCGACGGTTCCTCCTCGGCCAGCGCGGCGAGCAGTTCGTCGGCCCGGACGTGCGGGCGGGCGACGAGCACGTCCGTCAGCTGGTCCAGGGCCCGTCGGCGGTGGGTGTGCAGCAGCGCCTGCGCGGCCGTGGCCACGGTCGCGTGCGGGGTGGCGGGCAGTGGCTGCTCGTCGTCGAACCAGTCGGCGAGCAGTGGTTGCACGCCCGTGGGGTCGGCGGTGAGCAGCCGCGCGACGGCGTCGAGGAAACGGGGACCGGCCTCGCACGGCGGGCCGTCGGCGTGGACCAGCCGCCGCAGCAGCCCGAGGCGCACGTCCGTCGGCAGGCGTACGTCGCTCCAGAATCCGGGCCCGACCTCCTCCGGTACGGGCCGCTCCTGCCGCCGCCAGGCCACGATCCGGTCGGCGAGCAGCCGCAGCACCTCGGTGTACGGCGTCGCGTCGGGCAGGGCCGACAGGGTCCCGGCGAGCAGCCGGGCGGCCCACCAGGACCGAGGGTCGGCGTCCAGGGCGTGCACCAGGTCGGCCAGCCGGCCGGCCAGCGGACCGGTGCCGTGCTGGCGGGCGAGGAGCAGCAGGGCCTGGACCACGGGCCCGACGCGATGGTGCGGCACGGGGTCGGACTGCGGTTCCCCGCCGTGGTGGACGAGGGCCCGCAGAGCCTCGTCGAGGTCGAGGTGCGCGCCCTGGAGCCAGTCGGCGAGTTCCTCGTGGGCGAAGCGGTAGCCGGTTCCGGCGGGCACGAGCAGGCCCTCGGCGAGGACGGCCCGCGCCCATCCGGTGCCGCCACCGAGCCGCGCGGGGGCAGGCCCCCACGGGAACACCGCCTCGAACGCCTCCCGGTCCACATCCCCCGACCCGGGACCGAGACCACGCCGGGCGGCCTCGTGCACCTGCCCCGCGACCTTGGCGGCCAGCCGCCGTACGGCACTACCGCGCAGGCCGTTCTCGGCGGCCAGGCGTGCGGCGATGCGCAGGGACATCAGATCCAGGTGTGCCGCGAAGACGTCGTGCCGGTCGACGGTGGCGACGGGCACATCCGCCACCCCGTCCTGCCGGGCGACCGTGCCGACCGGCACGCCCGGGGCATCGGCGAAGGCTGCCCGGATCCCGGAGAGCAGGCCGAGGGCGAGGGGATGCCGGGCGTCCGTGTCGGCGAGGGCGCCGTCCGGGATGCCGTGCCGCTGTCGGGCCTCCCGGGCCTCGTCCTCGGTGAGATCGCCGAGGCGTACACACGCGGGCCGCGCCCCCGCACCGTCCGCCCCGTGCAGTGCCTCGGCCGGGAACGGCGCCTCCTCCCAGTACTCCGCCCTGCACGCCACCACCAGCCGCACTCCCGTCTTCCGCAGCCACCGCACCGTCCCCTCCGTCCACGAGCCCGGACGGCGGGCCAGGGCGGGCGGCATCTCCTCGGGGGCGTCGAGGAGCAGCAGCAGAGGACGGCCGAGGGCACGGGCATGGCCGGTGAGGCGTTCGGGGGTGGTGTCGCCCAGGTCGGCCGGGAAGGGGGCGCGGTCGGCTGCCACGGCCAGGGCGGCCCGGGCCAGTGCCCGGCCCACCGCGTCCGCCACCGACGCGTCGTCGTCCCACAGTTCGGACCCGCGCAGCCACAGGGTGGGGTGCCCGCCACGACCCCGGCGGGCCGCGAGTGCGGCGAGTTCCGTCGTACGGCCGCTGCCCGGCGGTCCGACGAGGCCGAGGACGGCGGCCGGGCCCGTCGTGAAGGCGCTGAACTCGGCTGCCACGGCCGCTCGTTCGACCGGTTCCGGCCGGAGGTGGGCAGGGCCGTCCTGGGCCGCCGAGGTGCCGGTCAGCTCCAGCACCCCGGCCAGGTTGAGGTCGGCGCCGTACGCGGGGACCGTCGCCGCGTTCTCGGCGAGCAGTTCGGCGAGCGGGCCCGCCGCCCCGGGGAGCCCGGGACGCAGGGGCACGGCGAACCCGACGTCGCGGTGGTCGGAGCTCAGCGCCGTACCGAGCACACCGACGACGGCACCGGTGGCGGCGTCGAGCACGGGGCCGCCGGCCGCCCCACCGGCCGGCCGCAGGGCATCCCGCCCGGCCGTGCCGACCGCCAGCTCCAGCGCGTCGAGGCGGTGGACCCGGTTGGTGGCCGTGTACGTCGCGGCGGCCGAGCCCAGGACACGTGCCTCGCGCCAGCCGCCGGCGGCGATCCGCACATAGGTGCCCGTCCGGGTGCCGTCCCGCACGGTGACCGGCAGCGGCGGCGCGTCGAGGCCCTCGGTCCGTACGAGGGCGAGGCCTAGGGCGGGCAGCGGGGTGACCGCGTCGGCGGTCACGGCACGGCGTTGGTCCCCGGCCCCGTGCAGGACGAGCCGGGGCAGTCCGTCGACGGTCTCGTGGCTGGTGACGACCGTGCCGTGGTGGTCGGCCAGGAAGCCGGTGCCGCGGGGGCGGCCGGCGAGGTCGTGGATGCGGACGAGGGCTTCGCCGGGGGCCGGGCCCGCCTGCTCCGCCTCGGCTGTTGCCTGATCCGACGCCATCGTCGAGCCTCCCCGCCGTACACCCGTGCCCTCGCGTTCGACGGTAGGGGCGAGATGATCAGCGGGACAGACCGCTCGGTGAAAGCGCCCCCTTCCGCTCCCCCCGTTCACTCCGAGCGCCCGCACGCACGGGTGAATCAACGGGGACGGCTGGATACACCCTAGGGGTGGGGGAACCGAGGGGGGACCGTGGAGCGGCGACAGTGGAGGTACCCCGTGGTCGCCGCTCCACGGGCGGACACCGCTCCCCCGGTCCCGCCCGTCAGCTGAAGACGGCCAGGCTCTTGGCCTTGCCCCGCTCCTGCTCGACGAGGGCGAGGAAGCGGCCCTCCGGGTCGAAGACGGCGACGGGGCCGGAGCCCGCGTACTCGTCGGGCATCTCCAGGCGTACGCCGTTGGTGAGCAGCTTGGCCCGCCGGGCGTCGACGTCCCAGCGCGGGAACGCGGCCGTCGCGGCCTCCGCGATCGGCATCACGGTCAGCTCCTGCTGGTGCTGGTCGAGCGTGCGGGCCGCGTCCAGCTTGTAGGGGCCGACGCGGGTCCGGCGCAGGGCGGTGAGATGACCGCCGACGCCTAGGTCGGCGCCCAGGTCGCGGGCCAGGGCCCGGATGTACGTACCGGAGGAGCAGACGACCGACACGACCAGGTCGAGTACGGGTGTGCCGTCCTCGGCGACGGCGTCCCTGACGTCGTACACGCTGAAGGAGGAGATCGTGACGGGCCGGGCCGGGATGTCGAACTCCTCGCCCTCCCTGGCCCGCTTGTAGGACCGCACCCCGTTGATCTTGATGGCGCTGACCTTGGACGGCACCTGCATGATGTCGCCGCTCAGCTTGGCCACACCGGCGTCGATGGCCTCGCGGGTGACCTCGGAGGCGTCGGCGGAGGAGGTGAGCTCCCCCTCGGCGTCGTCCGTGAGGGTGTTCTGCCCGAGCCGGATGGTGCCCAGGTATTCCTTCTCGGTCAGCGCGAGGTGGCCGAGGAGCTTGGTCGCCTTCTCCACGCCGAGGACGAGGACGCCCGTCGCCATAGGGTCGAGGGTGCCGGCGTGCCCGACGCGTCGTGTTCTGGCGATGCCGCGCATCTTGGCGACGACGTCGTGCGAAGTGAAGCCCGACGGCTTGTCGACGATGACGAGGCCGTCGGGCGTGGTGTGCTTCTGGGTCATTCGGCGGTGTCGTCCGTCTCGTCTTCCTCGCCCGGCTTGCGGTACGGGTCGGCTTCGCCGGCGTACTTCTTGCCGGCGGAGGCCTCGCGGACCTTCTCGTCGGACTGGCGCGCCTTGTCGAGGAGGTCCTCGATGTTCCGGGCCGTGTCGGGGAGGGCGTCCATGACGAAGGTCAGGGTCGGCGTGAACTTCACGCCGGCGGCCCGGCCCACCTCGGAGCGCAGGATGCCCTTGGCGCTCTCCAGGCCGGCTGCGGCCTCGTTGCGCTCTTCGTCGTCTCCGTACACGGTGTAGAAGACGGTCGCTTCCCGCAGGTCACCCGTGACCCGGGTGTCCGTGATGGTGACGTGCGAGCCGAGCCGCGGGTCCTTGATCCCGCGCTGCAGCTTCTGGGCCACCACCTCTCGGATGAGGTCCGCCAGCCTTTTAGCCCGCGCGTTGTCGGCCACTGGTCCGTCTCCCGTTCTTTCCTGTCTGGGTCGTTCTCTGGGTCGTCAGTCGTCTTCGCCGTGGAAACGCCGCCTGACGGACAGCAGTTCCACCTCGGGGCGGGCGGCGACCAGCCGTTCGCACCGGTCGAGTACCTCGCTCAGGTGCCCCGCGTCGCCGGATACCAACGCGAGGCCTACGACGGCCCTGCGGTGGAGGTCCATATGGTCCACCTCGGCCGCGCTCACCGCGTACTTGCGCTGGAGCTCGGCGACGATGGGGCGGACGACGGAGCGCTTCTCCTTCAGCGACCGGACGTCGCCGAGGAGCAGGTCGAAGGACAGAGTCCCCACGTACATGTGTATCCGGATGACCCGCCGGTACGGGATCGATGGCCCTGCGGTTGGGTGGCAGGGACATCAAGAACGGTACCGCGAACCTGGCGGTGGCTCGACGGGGTTTCCTTTGCCCACCCACCCGCCCGACACGGTCGGCCAAGAGGCCGGGCCCCCTGGGGCTCCGCCCCAGACCCCGACCCGGTGGGTGGGAAGTGCTGCCCAGGGCTCCGCCCTGGACCCGGCGGGGACTACGTCCCCTGCACCCCTCACGGGGCTTCGCCCCAGCACACCGACCAGCTCACCTCAGCACCCGACCAGTTCGCCCAGCACCCGCTCGGCACGCCCCGCGGCATACCGATCCAAGTACCTCGACACCCTGCTCAGCGCGCCTCAGCACCAGACCGGCCTGTCTCAGCACCCGACCAGTTCGCCCAGCACCCGCTCGTCGCAGGCCTGAGCACCCCGGTCCAAGTACTTCGACGCACCACCCGGCACGCCTCAGCAGCCCAGTCCGAATGCCGCAGCACCCAAACCGTCACCTCAGCGACCTGGTCCGAGAGGCTTCAGCACCCAACCCGGCACGCCTCAGCAACCTGGTCCGAGTCGCCTCAGCAACCAAACCCGGCACGCCTCAGCGCCCGGCCTGAACCCCTCGCCGCCCTACCCGGCACGCCTCAGCAGCCCCGTCAGAGTGCCTCAGCGCCCCGACCGGCCCGCCTCAGCAACCCGGCCCGAACACCTCGCCGCCCTACCCGGCCCGCCTCAGCAGCCCGGTCAGAGTGCCGCAGCGCCCCGACCGGCCTGCCTCAGCACACCGGCCCGAACACCTCAGCACCCAACCCGGCCCGGCAACCCGGCCCGAACACCTCAGCACCCGTACCGGCCTGCCAACGGCCAGCCGGCCGACGCGGCGTATGCCGCGTCGGCCGGTTGGTGGGAGCCGGGGGTCAGACCCGCGGCTTCTCTCGCATCTCGTACGTCGCGATGACGTCGTCGACCTTGATGTCGTTGAAGTTGCCGAGGTTGATACCGCCCTCGAACCCTTCGCGGATCTCGGTGACGTCGTCCTTGAAGCGACGCAGGCCCTCGATGTTGAGGCTCTCCGCGACGACCTTGCCGTCGCGCAGCAGGCGGGCCTTGGTGTTCCGCTTGACCTCGCCGGAGCGGATGAGAACACCCGCGATGTTGCCCAGCTTGGACGACTTGAAGACCTCGCGGATCTCCGCCGTACCGAGCTCGACCTCTTCGTACTCCGGCTTGAGCATGCCCTTGAGGGCCGCCTCGATCTCCTCGATCGCCTGGTAGATGACCGAGTAGTAGCGGACGTCCACACCCTCGCGCTCGGCCATCTGCTGCGCACGCCCGGCGGCGCGCACGTTGAAGCCGATCACGATGGCGTCGGAGCCCATCGCCAGGTCGATGTCGGACTCCGTGACCGCACCGACGCCGCGGTGCAGGACCCGGATGTCGACCTCTTCGCCGACGTCCAGCTGGAGCAGCGAGGACTCCAGCGCCTCGACGGAACCAGAAGCGTCACCCTTGATGATGAGGTTGAGCTGCTGGACCTCGCCGGCCTTGAGCACCTTGTCCAGGTCCTCGAGGGAGACGCGGCGCGTGCGCTTGGCGAACGCGGCGTTGCGCTCACGGGCGGCGCGCTTCTCGGCGATCTGACGGGCCGTACGGTCCTCGTCGACCACCAGGAAGTTGTCGCCCGCACCCGGGACGTTGGTCAGGCCCAGGACCTGAACCGGCGTCGAGGGACCGGCCTCGGAAACGCTGTTGCCGTTGTCGTCGTGCATCGCCCGGACTCGGCCGTACGCGTCGCCGACCACCATGGTGTCGCCGACCCGCAGCGTGCCTCGCTGGACGAGGACCGTCGACACGGCACCGCGGCCGCGGTCGAGACGGGACTCGATCGAGATGCCCTGCGCGTCCTGGTTCGGGTTGGCCCGCAGGTCGAGCGAGGCGTCGGCCGTGAGGACCACGGCCTCCAGCAGGGAGTCGATGTGCAGACCCTGCTTGGCGGAGATGTCGACGAACATGGTCTCGCCGCCGTACTCCTCGGCCACGAGGCCGTACTCGGTCAGCTGACCGCGCACCTTGGTCGGGTCCGCGCCCTCGACGTCGATCTTGTTGACCGCGACGACGATCGGGACCTCGGCCGCCTTGGCGTGGTTGAGCGCCTCGACCGTCTGCGGCATGACGCCGTCGTTGGCCGCGACCACCAGGATCGCGATGTCGGTCGACCTCGCACCACGGGCACGCATGGCGGTGAACGCCTCGTGACCCGGGGTGTCGATGAAGGTGATCTTGCGCTCTTCCTCGTTGACCTCGGTCGCGACCTGGTAGGCACCGATGTGCTGGGTGATGCCGCCGGCCTCGCCCGCGATGACGTTCGTCTTGCGGATGGCGTCGAGGAGCCGGGTCTTACCGTGGTCGACGTGACCCATGACGGTGACGACGGGCGGGCGGACCATCAGGTCCTCCTCGTCGCCCTCGTCCTCGCCGAACTCGATGTCGAAGGACTCGAGGAGCTCGCGGTCCTCCTCCTCCGGGCTGACGATCTGAACCGTGTAGTTCATCTCGCCGGCGAGGAGCTGGAGCGTCTCGTCGGAGACGGACTGCGTGGCAGTGACCATCTCGCCGAGGTTCATCATGACCGCGACGAGCGACGCCGGGTTGGCGTTGATCTTCTCCGCGAAGTCGGTGAGGGAGGCACCGCGCGACAGGCGAACGGTCTCGCCGTTGCCGCGAGGCAGCATCACACCGCCGACCGACGGGGCCTGCATGGCCTCGTACTCCTGGCGCCTCTGCCGCTTCGACTTGCGGCCGCGACGGGCGGGACCGCCCGGACGACCGAAGGCACCCTGCGTGCCACCACGGCCACCGGGACCGCCGGGACGACCACCGAAGCCGGGACGACCGCCGCCACCGGGACCACCCGGACGACCGGCGAAACCGCCGCCACCGCCACCGGGACCACCGGGACGGCCTGCGAAACCGCCGCCGCCACCCGGACGACCGGCGAAGCCGCCGCCACCCGGGCGACCGCCGCCGCCACCGGGACGACCGCCGCCACCGGGACCGCGGCCGCCGGGGCCACCGCCGCCGGGACGCGGGCCGGCAGCGGGACGCTGCGGCATCATGCCGGGGTTCGGACGAGGACCGGCGGAGCCGCCGCCGGGACGCGGGCCGCCACCCTGCGGACGCGGCATCGAGCCCGGGCTCGGACGGTTACCGCCCGGAGCCTGCGGACGCGGACCGCCGCCGCCCTGGGCGCCGGGCGCCTGGGGACGGGGACCGCCACCCTGGCCGCCGGGGCCGGGACGGCCGCCCTGCGGACGGGGCGCCTGCGGGCGCGCCATGCCGGTGGAGCCACCGGAGGTGAAGGGGTTGTTGCCCGGACGCGGACCGGCCGGACGGGAACCGCCCTGACGCGGCGCCGGAGCACCGGGACGCGGGCCACGCTCGCCACCGGGACGGCCCTGGCCGCCCTGGCCCTGGCCGGGACCGCCGGAGGGGCGGCCACCACCGGGCTTGGGGGCACCGGGGCGCCCGCCTGCGGGCTTCGGCGCGGCCGGGGACGGAGCCGCAGCGGGCGGCGCCGTGAACTCGGGCGCGGCCGGGGCCGGACGCGGCGCGGGCTTGGGGCCCGGCGTCGGACGCGGACCCGGGGTCGGCGCGGGGGCCGACGGGGCCGCGGGGGCCGACGGCTCCTGGGCCGCGGCGGGCTTGGGTGCGGCCGGCGGCTTCGGGGCAGCCGGACGCGCCGCCTGCGCCGGAGAGGGCGCGGCGGGACGGGGGGCGGCCTTCTTGGGGGCTGCGGGCTTCGCGGACTTGCCGTTGCCACCGCCCTGGAAGGCGTCAGTCAGTTTGCGTACGACGGGCGCTTCGATCGTCGAAGACGCCGAACGGACGAATTCACCGAGTTCCTGGAGCTTGGCCATGACGACCTTGCTCTCGACACCGAACTCCTTGGCGAGTTCGTAGACCCGGACCTTAGCCACTTCGCTCCTTTGAGGTCCGGGTTACGTCCGGACCGTCGCTAGTTCATGGGCGTACTCATCGCGTACTCATCGAGTGCTCATCGCAATCTCGACCTGCTTTCGACTCGCGAGGTACCAAGCCGCACGGTGTTCCGTGCGACACGTCTTTACCGTGTTGCCTGGTCGGCAACTGTTGTCTGCTCGACGTATCGGCGCAACGCCTTTGTGTCGAGCGGTCCCGGGGCGCGCAGTGCCCTCGGGAACGCCCGTCGGCGTACCGCCTGGTCGAGACAGATCTGGGCGGGGTGTACGTACGCACCCCGGCCGGGCAGCGTACCGCGAGGATCAGGGGCGCATGCGTCCTTGATCAACACGATCCGCAACAGATCGGCCTTGGCCGCTCGCTCCCGACACCCCACACAAGTGCGTTCAGGGCATGCGCGGACGCGCGTCCGGCCAGACACCGTTAAGTCTACCTCCCCGTACGCTCCTCACCCCTTTGGGGCAGGATTCGAACAGTTGCCGCGCATGAACCTGTCGTGATCTGAACGACCCGCGGCTTGGATCTATTCCCCGGAACCGTCCGCGGAGCCGTCACCGGCGCCGTTCCCGGCCGGTTCCGTGTCCGGGCGGATGTCGATCCGCCAGCCGGTCAGCCGGGCGGCGAGCCGGGCGTTCTGCCCTTCCTTGCCGATGGCCAGGGAGAGCTGGTAGTCGGGCACGGTCACCCGGGCCGACCTGGTCGCCAGGTCCACGATCTCCACCTTGGAGACACGGGCCGGGGACAGCGCGTTCGCCACCATCTCGGCCGGGTCCTCCGACCAGTCGACGATGTCGATCTTCTCGCCGTTCAGCTCGCCCATCACATTGCGCACCCGGCCGCCCATGGGGCCGATGCAGGCGCCCTTGGCGTTCAGGCCGGAGCGAGTGGAGCGTACGGCGATCTTCGTGCGGTGACCGGCCTCGCGGGCGATCGCGGAGATCTCCACGGACCCGTCGGCGATCTCCGGCACCTCCAGGGCGAACAGCTTCTTCACCAGATTGGGGTGCGTACGGGACAGGGTCACGGACGGGCCGCGGACGCCCTTGGCCACCCGGACGACGTACGACCGCAGGCGCATGCCGTGCTGGTACGTCTCGCCCGGCACCTGCTCCTGCACCGGCAGGATGGCCTCGAGCTTGCCGATGTCGACGAGCACGTTCTTCGGGTCGCGGCCCTGCTGGACCACACCGGTGACGATGTCGCCCTCGCGGCCGGCGTACTCACCGAGCGTCGCGTCGTCCTCGGCGTCGCGCAGGCGCTGCAGGATGACCTGCTTGGCCGTGGTGGCGGCGATACGGCCGAAGCCCGTGGGGGTGTCGTCGAACTCGCGGGCCTCCTGGCCCTCCTCGAGGTCGTCGGGGTCCTCCTTCGCCCACACGGTCACATGGCCGCTCTGCCGGTTGAGCTCCACGCGCGCGTGACGGCGGCTTCCCTCGGTGCGGTGGTAGGCGATGAGGAGGGCCGACTCGATCGCCTCGACCAGCAGGTCGAAGGAGATCTCCTTCTCCCGAACCAAGCCCCGCAGGGCGCTCATGTCGATGTCCACGGCTACGCCTCCTCTTCCTTCTTGTTGTCCTTGCGGCTGAACTCGACCTGGACACGCGCCCGGACGATGTCGTCGAAGGCGAGTCTGCGCGCGGTGGGCTTGCGGCCCTTGACTCCGGGGATCTCGGTGTCGACACCGTCGTCGTCGACCTTCAGGATCCGGGCGAGAAGCTCGCCGCCCTCGGCCAGCTGGAACTTCACCAGGCGGTCCGTGGCGCGCACGTAGTGCCGGTGTTCCGTCAGGAGACGCTCCGCGCCGGGGGTGCCGACCTCGAGGGTGTACTCCCCCTCGCCCATCGCGTCCGACTCGTCGAGCTTCGCCGAGAGCACGCGGCTCACATCGGCGATCTGGTCCAGGTCGGCGCCCGTGTCCGAGTCGACGACCACACGCAGCACACGCTTGCGTCCGACGGAGTCCACTTCGATCTCTTCGAGGTCCAGGCCCTGAGAGCTGACGAGCGGTTCCAGTAGTTCTCGCAGCCTCTCGCTCTGGGTGGTGCTCATCCGGGTGACTCCTCGGCCGCGTGTGCTGTTGTGGGATGGGGCGCGTGTCTGGTCAAAGGGTATCCGGTCGCAAGGTGTGTTGCCGTCCACCCGGTGACGAACGGTGCCGCTGAGTGGTCCCGGGCGACAGCCCGGGTACCGTGATCACGGGCGTGCAGCCCTGTCAGTCGCTTCTTTCTCGTACGAGCCCCCCGAGGACGTCTGAAGTGCCGTTTTCCCCATCGCCACGCGCCCGCTCGGGACCGCGCAGAAGGAGTCTGCTCGCCGTCGGCCCGGCGGCCCTCGCCCTGGCCGGCTGCACCGCCGGCGGCGAGGACTCCGGTGACCCGGGCGACGGCCCGTCGGCCGCCGACCGCCGGGCACGCGCGCGTGCGGCGCGGGACAGCGAGGAACTGGCCGAGCGGTACGACGCGGTGATCGCCGCCCGCCCGGAGCTCGCGGAGCGGCTGCGGCCGCTGCGGGGGGAGGTCGTACGGCACGCACGGGCGTTCGACGGCGGCCGAAAAGCGTCTCCCTCACCTGCTGTCTCCCCTTCCGCCTCCTCCGCCTCCTCCGCCTCATCGTCCCCCTCGGCCGCTGCTGTGCCGGGGAACGACCGGGACGCGCTCGCCGTGCTCGCCGCGGCGGAGCGGGACCTCGCCGACCGGCGGGCGAAGGCGCTGGTCGGGGTGGACGGCGAGCTGGCGCGGCTGCTGGCCTCGGTGGCGGCCGCCGGGGCGGCGCACGTCTATCTGCTGACGGAGGGGGACGCGTGAGCGACGCGAAGGACCAGGAACTGCGGGCTCTCCAGGCGGCGCTGGCCGCCGAGCACGCGGCGGTGTACGGGTACGGCGTCGTCGGCGGGCGGATCGGCGATGGGCAGCGCGTCGAGGCACGGACGGCGTATGACGCGCACCGGGCGCGCAGGGACGCGCTGGCGCGCGAGGTGAAGGACCTGGGCGGCAGGCCCGCGGCGGCGGCCGCCGGGTACGCGCTGCCGTTCCCGGTGGCGGACTCCGCGGCCGCGGTGCGGCTCGCCGCCGAGCTGGAGGACCGGGTGGCCGGGGTCTACTCCGACCTGGTGCGCGCGGCGGGCGGCGGGCGGCGGATGCTGGCCGCCGAGGCGCTGCGGGAGGCCGCGGTGCGGGCGGTGCGCTGGCGCGGCGAGAGCGTAGCCTTCCCTGGGCTCGCCGAGCGGGCGGACACGGCTCCGCCCGCGGCCGCGCCCACGCCGTGACCCCGTAGGGCACGCACCGCGGACAGTACGAAGGGAACGCTCGCGCATGGTTTTCGAACCGCCGAACCGCCTGGTCAGGGCGCTCGGTGAGACGGCACCGGACGGTGACGACTGGCTGGAGGAGCTGCCCGGGGCGGCGCGGCGGGCCGTCGCTCTACGCGAGTTGACCGTGGAACGGGTGCAGGTGCCCGGCGGGCGCAGCAGCCTGGTCGTCCTGGTGCGCACGGCCGACGGGACGCCCGCCGTGCTCAAGCTGGCGCCGGGCCGGGCCCGCCCGGAGGCGGAGCGGGCCGCGCTCGCCCACTGGGGCGGCCTGGGCGCCGTACAACTGCTGGAACCCTTCACCGCCGAGGGCGTGCTGCTGCTGGAGCGGCTGCATCCGGATGTGTCGGTGCGGTCGCTGCCGGAGGCGAAGGCGCTGCTGGAGGCGGCGGGGACGATGCGGCGGCTGTGGGTGGAGCCGCCCGCCGACTTCCCCTTCGAGACCGTGGCCGAGCGGACCGGGCGGCAGGCCGAGGCGATGCGGGCGCGGGCCCAGGCCGATCCCGAGGTGGCCCCGCTCGTCGACGTGGCGCTCGCGGCGCGTGAGCGGTTGCTGGCCGCGCCGCCCGAACACCGGCTGCTGCACGGCACGTTCCGGCAGAGCAAGGTGCTCGCCGGGGAGCGGATGCCGTGGCTGGCCGTGGGCCCCGACCCGGTGGTCGGCGAGTGCGCCTTCGATCTGGCCCGGCTGGTGCGCGACCGGGTGGAGGACCTGATCGCGCAGCCGTCGGGCGCGGCCACGACCCGGCGCCGGGTGAAGCGGCTGGCGGAGTCCCTGGACGTGGACCAGGAGCGGCTGCGCGGCTGGACGCTGTTCCGGGCCGTGGAGTCCGGTGTGCGGGCGGGGCGGGTGGGCCGGCCGCGCGACGCGGAGTTGCTGCTGGAGTTCGCGGCCTGGCTGTGAGCGCCCCGGAAGGACCGGAGCGCCCACAGGGGCGCATGCTCAGGCGGTGAGCCGGGCGACGGCCTCCTCGACCGTCAGCTCCTCGCGCTCGCCGGTGCGGCGGTCCTTCAGCTCCACCACACCGTCGGCCGCGCGCCGCCCGGCCACCAGGATCCGCGGTACGCCGATCAGCTCGGAGTCCGTGAACTTGACGCCCGGGGAGACGCCGGCGCGGTCGTCGACCAGGACCCGGACACCGGCCGCGGCCAGCTTCTGGGAGATGTCGAGGGCCAGTTCGGTCTGCAGGGCCTTGCCCGCGGCGACCACGTGGACGTCGGCCGGGGCGACCTCCTGGGGCCAGCACAGGCCCTTGTCGTCGGCGCTCTGCTCGGCGAGGGCGGCGACCGCGCGGGAGACGCCGACGCCGTAGGAGCCCATGGTGACGCGGACCGGCTTGCCGTTCTGGCCGAGGACGTCGAGCTTGAGGGCGTCGGTGTACTTGCGGCCGAGCTGGAAGATGTGGCCGATCTCGATGGCGCGGTCGAGGACCAGGCCGGTGCCGCACTTCGGGCAGGGGTCGCCCTCCTGCACGACCACGACGTCGACGTACGCGCCGACCTCGAAGTCACGGCCCGCGACGACGTTCTTCGTGTGCGTGCCGGCCTTGTTGGCGCCGGTGATCCAGGCCGTGCCGGGGGCCACGCGCGGGTCGGCGATGTAGGTGACCTTCTCCAGGCCCTGCGGTCCGACGTAGCCGCGCACCAGGTCGGGGCGGGCCGCGAAGTCCGTCTCGGTGACCAGCTCGACGGTGGCCGGGGCGAAGTGCGCCTCGACCTTGTCCATGTCGACCTCGCGGTCGCCGGGGACGCCGACGGCGACGATCTCGCCGTCGACCTTGACCAGGAGGTTCTTCAGCGTGGCGGAGGCCGGGACGCCGAGGGAGGCGGCGAGGGTCTCGATGGTGGGGGTGTCGGGGGTCGGGATGTCCTCCGCGGCCGGGAGGTCCGAGGCGTCGACGGACTTCAACTCGTAGGTGATCGCCTCGGTGTTGGCGGCGAAGTCGCAGTTCGGGCAGTCGGCGAAGGTGTCCTCGCCGGCCTCGGCCGGGGCGAGGAACTCCTCGGACTTGGAGCCGCCCATCGCGCCGGCGGTGGCGGCGCAGATGCGGTAGTCGAGGCCGAGGCGCGCGAAGATCTTCTGGTAGGCCTCGCGGTGCAGCGCGTAGGACCGGGCCAGGCCCTCGTCCTCGGTGTCGAAGGAGTAGGAGTCCTTCATCAGGAACTCGCGGCCGCGCAGGATGCCCGCGCGGGGCCGGGCCTCGTCGCGGTACTTGTGCTGGATCTGGTAGAGGATCACCGGCAGGTCCTTGTAGGAGGACGCCTGGTCCTTCACCAGCAGGGTGAAGATCTCCTCGTGGGTGGGGCCGAGCAGGTAGTCGCCGCCCCTGCGGTCCTGGAGACGGAACAGCTCGGGGCCGTACTCGTCCCAGCGGCCGGTGGCGTCGTAGGGCTCACGCGGCAGGATGGCGGGGAGCAGCACCTCCTGGGCGCCGATGGCGTCCATCTCCTCGCGGACGATGCGCTCCACGTTGGCCAGGACCCGCTTGCCGAGCGGCAGCCAGCTCCAGATGCCGGCGGCGGTGCGGCGTACGTACCCGGCGCGGACGAGGAGCTTGTGGCTGAGGACCTCGGCGTCCGCCGGGTCGTCGCGCAACGTCTTCGCCATCAACTGGGACATGCGCTGGACCGGTACGTTCGCCATCGTTTAGCTCCTGCTGCGTGTAGGTGATGGCAGGAGGTTATCCGGGGGGTACGGGGCGGTGGAAATCGGTTAGCGGCGCAGGAGCGGGAGCGGAGCGCCCATCACGGCGTACGGCTTCGGGGCGCTGGGGAAGAGGACCTGGCGGGCCAGGTCCCGGTAGCCGAGGGAGCGGTAGAGGGCGCGGGCGGGGCTCTCGGTGTCGATCGCGGAGAGGATCGAGCGGGGTTCGGCGGCGCCGTCGGTGATGGTGGTGATCAGGGTGCGTCCGATGCCGCGGCTCTGGTGGGCGGGGTGGACGTGCAGTTCGGTGATCACGAAGGAGTCGTCGAGCCAGTGGTCGTAGTGGTTGGCTCTGAGGTACGGCTCCACGACGGTGGACCACCAGTGGGTGCGGTCGTTGGGCATGCCGTAGACGAAGCCGACGAGGTCGCCGTCGGCTGTCGCGCCGAGGGCGCGGGCGCCCGGGTAGGTCATGTGGCGGAGGACGATCTGGCGGCGGACGGCTACCTCGTCCGGGCCTAGGCCGAAGGCCACGGCTTGGATGGCCAGCGCCTCGTCTACGTGGGCGGAGAGGTCGAGTGGGCCGATCACCAGGTCCATGGCGGGGAGCCTACAGGGGGGTTTCGGTTGTCGGCCGGGTGGCGGCTTGGATGTGGCTGGTCGCGCAGTTCCCCGCGCCCCTTTCGGGGCGCTTCAGAACAGCACGCTCATGAAGGCTCCCACTTCCTGGAAGCCCACTCGCTGGTACGTCCTTCTGGCCGCCGTGTTGAAGTCGTTCACGTAGAGGCTGACCACCGGGGCGACGTCGGCCAGGGCATAGCGGAGGACGGCTGCCATGCCGGGGGCCGCCAGGCCTGTGCCGCGGTATTCGGGGGCGACCCAGACGCCCTGGATCTGGCAGGCGCGGTCCGTCGCGGCGCCGATCTCCGCCTTGAAGACGACCTTGCCGTCCGCGTCGAAGCGGGCGAAGGCGCGGCCGGAGCCGACGAGTTCGGCGACGCGGGCCTGGTAGAGGAGGCCGCCGTCGCCGGCGAGCGGGGAGATCCCGACCTCCTCGGTGAACATCGCCACGCACGCCGGCATGAGCGTTTCCATCTCGTCCTTGCGGACGCGGCGGACGTAGGGGTCCGGGGCGATACCGGCCGGCAGGCCGTCGGTGACCATGAGCGGCTGCCGGCGGCGGACGTCGCGGGCCGGGCCCCACTGGGGTTCCAGCAGCCGCCACAGGTCGGCGGTGGACCCGGCGGGCCCGACGATGGAGGAGCAGCGGCGGCCGGCCCGGCGGGCCCGGTCGGCGAAGGCGCGGACGGCGCGCGGGCCGGCGCAGATCGGGACGAGGTTGGCGCCCGCGTAGCACAGGGACGTCAGCATGCCGTCCTCGTACCAGCCCCACATCTCGCCGCCGAGCCGCCACGGGTCGAGGCCGGCGATCTGCACCCTGGACGTCACGAAGGCGTTCGCGACCGGCTCACGGTCGAGTACGGCGAGCGCGGCATCCAGGTCGCTCGGTTCGAGGACCCGTGAGGTGGTCTGCGTCAACACGTGCGGGGCCCTCACACACTGGGGTCGGCTGATCCTCGCACTGTACCTGGCGGAGCTGGGCGGTGCCGCCGCGCTCGACGCCCTGAGACAGGCGAGGCCGGTACGGGCCGCTCTCACCCGTCGTCGAGCCGCTTCCTGAGCCGGCTCACCTCGTCCTGGAGGCCGCTCACCATCCGGTACAGCGCCTGCACGGCGACGACGGAGACACCGTTGACGTCGATGGGGTGGATGGTCCGGTCGTCGGCCCCCAGGCCGAACGCGGCGTACCAGTCCTGCGCCATGGGGCCGAGGTGCCGTACGCCCTCTTCGCCGCGGTAGCTCCAGGTGCTCACGGGCAGGGTGGCGACGGCACGCAGTACGGCGTAGCCGTCGTCGGGAGCGTGCGTGCCGGGGTCCGGTTCGGCGCACCAGGTGACGGGTTCGACGGCCGATTTGAGGGCCCGGTCGCTCTGCCCGCCTCCCGCCTCGAACGACGTGCCGTACGGAGGCCGACGCACCACGACGGGGCGATCCGCCGTCACGCTCTCCCGCTTCCGCTGTTCGACGCTCCGCAGGACTGCCCTGCCCAGCACCGTTTCCGGGTGGTCGTCCCCCAGAACCCTGCGGAGTGACTGGACGACCCGCGCGCACAGCCACCGGGCCTCCTCGGCGCCCTCGGCTTCGAGGGTGGCGATGGCGAGGTTCATCCGCACGCGGAGGGTCTCGGGGTGTTCCTCTCCCAGGGTCTCGCCGAAGTCGCGGGCGAGCTCCCGGAACAGCCCGAGGGCCGCGAGAGGACCGTCGAGCGTGGCCCGAACCGCCGCGTGGTTGGAGCGTGCCTGCAGCGTATGGGGGTGCACGCGGCCGAGGTGCCGCTCCCGGCGGGTCACGACGTCCCGCAGGCCGGCGATCGCCGTGTCCGGATCGAGGTCCAGCCCGCACAGCGCCTGGACCTCGGCGGCCTCGGTGCTCAGGGGGTGGTCCGGTCCGAGCAGCCGCTCGGAGCGCTGCCGCACGGCCGTGGCCATGGGGAGCGCCTCTTCGGCCGAGCCGCGCCGCTGGTTCCAGTAGGCCAGCGATGTGCGGACACGCAGGCTTGTGGGATGGCCCTGGCCCAGGGCGGTGTCGGAGTCGTCGGCGAGCCGGGCGAGCAGCGAGCACGCCGCGTCGTGCTCGCCGGCGCGTGCTGTGGCCCAGGCGTGGGAGTGCCGGGCGTCGAGCGTGGCCGGGGCCGTCGGTCCGAACGCCTGGATCACGTCCGGCAGCAGCTGGTCCAGCTCGATGTGCGCGTGGATCCAGTTGCCCGACCGCCCTCCCGTGCGGGCCATGCCCCAGCGGGCGAGCAGCCAGAGCATCTCGTTCCGGTCGGAGTGCGCGGCCTCGCGGTGGGCGGTCCGGGCGTAGAGCCGGTTGGCCTCGTGCCAGCAGCCCGTGTGCCCGAGCCAGAGGGCCTCCCGCAGGGCGGCGAGCCGGGTGAGGATGTGATCCGGTCCCAGGTGGCGTGCGCAGTCCGTGTGCAGACCGGCCGTCAGCTCCAGCGCGCGGCGGACGTCGTGGGTGTGGCCGGTCCAGAACGCGAGCGCGTGCCGGGCGGCCAGGGTTCTGGCGTCGGCCGCGCCGAACTCGGCTTCGGCACCGGAGGCGAGTCGCGAGGCGGCATCGCGGGCCAGTTCGGGTTCGCAAGCGGCGCTGAGCCTGGCGACCGCCTCCGCCAGCGCGTCGAGTCGCTCCTGGCCCTTCGGCCAGCCCGCCAGCTCCTGGGCCGAGGAGTGGGCCAGCACGGCGTCGGCGGCTCCGTCCCAGCCGCCGATCCAGGTGTCCGCCGGCAGACGCGGGACGAACTCCCTGCTCGGTCTGCGGGTGGTCCCCTGGCGGTCGCGGAGAGTCTGCCAGGACCTCTGCCACCGGGTGTGATCGATCTCGAGGGGATGGCCGTTGGCCCCGGCGAGGGACTCGATGCAGCGCAGGAGCGCCCCGATGGTCTCCCAGTCGCCGTTGCCGACGCCGGCCTCACGGTCCCTCAGGTAGCCGTAGAGGGTCTCGCGCCCGACGGGGATGGTCCGGACCACCTGCGCGACGGTGACCTCGCCCTCGTTCATGAGCCGGGCAAGCTCCGCCCGGAAGTGCCGCCACGTCTCCACGGTGCCCTCTCGACGACCGGTCCGGGACAGGTGTCCATGGTGTCCGGCCGTCCGGGAGGGCGTCCAGCGGATCGCATCAGTCCGGATCCGGTGTCCCGGACATCCGGGCTTTCCCCGTCCGGGGGCGGCTCGCGGTGAACTCGTCCCAGGTGCCCGGCACGGCTGCCGGGCGGTTCTGGGAGGTGCCGTGTTTCGCTACGCCGCCGGTCTGATCGACGGTTCACCGGTCGTCGCCGTCCTGGCTCTCGCCGTGCTCACCGGACCGGTGCTGCTCCGGCAGCTGCTGCTCTTCCTCGGCTTCCGGTGGGCGCTGCGCGGCGCGCGGCAGGACTCCTCGCGGGTGTCGCTCTTCGCCGCGTACTCCACGGCCCTGACGGCACGCCGTGCGCGCGGGACGCGCCGCCGGTGAGCGGGACTGTGTCCGCCGGCGGTCTGCGCGCGGTCAGCCCGCGACCGCCACCGACGGCTCGCCCGAGGCCACGCCGTCCGCCTCCATCTGTTCGGCCAGCTTCATGGCCTCCTCGATGAGGGTTTCGACGATCTTGGACTCCGGGACCGTCTTGATGACCTCGCCCTTGACGAAGATCTGGCCCTTGCCGTTGCCGGAGGCGACGCCGAGGTCGGCCTCGCGGGCCTCGCCGGGGCCGTTGACGACGCAGCCCATGACGGCGACGCGGAGGGGGACCTCCATGCCGGTCAGGCCGGCCGTGACCTCTTCGGCGAGCTTGTAGACGTCGACCTGGGCGCGGCCGCAGGACGGGCAGGAGACGATCTCCAGGCCGCGCTGCTTGAGGTTCAGGGACTCCAGGATCTGGAGGCCGACCTTGACCTCCTCGACCGGCGGGGCCGAGAGGGAGACGCGGATCGTGTCGCCGATGCCCTGGGAGAGCAGCGCGCCGAAGGCCACGGCCGACTTGATCGTGCCCTGGAAGGCCGGGCCCGCCTCCGTCACGCCGAGGTGCAGCGGGTAGTCGCACTGGGCCGCGAGCTGGCGGTACGCCTCGACCATCACGACCGGGTCGTTGTGCTTGACCGAGATCTTGATGTCCCGGAAGTCGTGCTCCTCGAAGAGGGAGGCCTCCCACAGGGCGGACTCGGCCAGCGCCTCGGGCGTCGCCTTGCCGTACTTCTGGAGCAGGCGCCGGTCGAGGGAGCCGGCGTTGACGCCGATGCGGATCGGGGTGCCGTGGTCGCGGGCCGCCTTGGCGATCTCCTTGACCTTGTCGTCGAACTGCTTGATGTTGCCCGGGTTGACGCGGACGGCCGCGCAGCCGGCCTCGATCGCGGCGAAGACGTACTTCGGCTGGAAGTGGATGTCGGCGATGACCGGGATCTGCGACTTGCGGGCGATGGTCGACAGGGCGTCGGCGTCGTCCTGCGTCGGGCAGGCGACGCGGACGATCTGACAGCCGGAGGCGGTCAGCTCGGCGATCTGCTGGAGGGTGGAGCCGATGTCGGACGTACGCGTCGTCGTCATCGACTGCACCGAGACGGGGGCGTCTCCGCCGACCGCCACGGCCCCGACCTGGATCTGGCGGCTCTTCCGGCGCTCGGCGAGCCTGGTCGGTACGGACGGCATGCCGAGAGAAATCGCAGTCATCTGCTGTGCAACCCCAAGTCGTGGATCAAGGTCCGGTCCCGTGAGCAGCGGGCTCCGAGCTTCGAGATTACGGCACATGGCCGGGGCCGGGCACATCCCACCCGCATCCCCACCCAATGGGGGCGGCCCGGCACGAAGTGTGCCGGGCCGCCGCGGAACCGCGTATGACTAGGAGATTCTCACCGGGTTAACGACGTCCGCGATCAGCACGAGGATCGTGAAGCAGATGAAGATCCCCGCGACCACGTAGGCGACCGGCATGAGCTTCGCCACGTCGAAGGGGCCCGGGTCCGGCCGGCGCAGCACCTTGGCGGTGTTGCGGCGCAGCGACTCCCACAGCGCGCCCGCGACATGGCCGCCGTCGAGCGGCAGCAGCGGGAGCATGTTGAACAGGAACAGGGAGAGGTTGAAGCCGGCGACCAGCATGAGGGCCATGGCCAGCTGCTGGGTGGGCGGGATGTCCAGGGTGAAGATCTCGCCGCCGACGCGGGCCGCGCCGACCACGCCCATCGGGGAGTCGGCCTCACGGGGCGCGCCGTCGAAGGCCGCGTTCCACAGCGCCGGGATCTTGCCGGGGAGGGCGGCGAGGGAGTCGACGGCGTCGCCCATCCGGTCCCCCATCCAGCTCACGGAGTCGCCGAAGTCCTGCTTGACCACGCCGGTGGCCGCGCTGAAGCCGAGGAAGCCGGCCTGGACGTACTGGCCCTCGACGACCTGTCCGCTCGAGTCCTTCTTGGCGACCTGGTTGGTGGCGATCTTCGCCTGCAGGGTGACGTCCTGGCCCTTGCGATCGACGACGATCGGCACCTCCTGGCCGGGGGTGGCGCGGATGAGGTCGGAGAGCTTGTTCCAGTCGTCGGTGGCCACGCCGTCGAAGGAGACGATCTTGTCGCCCGCCTTCAGGCCGGCGGCGGCGGCCGGGCTGGCCGCGTCGCCCTTCTCGCACTTGTCGCGGTTCTCGCTCTGGGCGATGACGCACTGGGAGACGGAGCTGACGGTGGTCGTCTGCTGGGTGATGCCGAAGCCCATGAGGATGCCGAGGAACAGCGCCACCGCGAGGATCAGGTTCATGAAGGGGCCCGCGAACATCACGATCACGCGCTTCCAGGGCTTGCGCGTGTAGAACAGGCGGTTCTCGTCGCCCGGCCGGAGCTCCTCGTAGGCGGCGGTGCGGGCGTCCTCGATCATGCCGCGCCACGGGGAGGTGGAGCGCGCCGTGAGGCGGCCGTCGGGGCCGGGCGGGAACATGCCGATCATGCGGATGTAGCCGCCGAACGGGATGGCCTTGATCCCGTACTCGGTCTCGCCCTTCTTGCGCGACCAGAGCGTCGGTCCGAAACCGACCATGTACTGCGGCACGCGGATGCCGAACAGCTTGGCGGTCGACAGATGGCCCAGCTCGTGCCACGCGATCGAGAACAGCAGTCCGACCACGAAGATCACTATGCCGAGGATGAACATCAGGGTCGTCATGCACGGGCCTCCGCCGTCTGTGCCGCCAGTTCCCGGGCCCGGGTCCGCGCCCAGGTCTCCGCTTCGAGGACGTCCGACACGGTGAGTGAGGTTCCCGTACACGGGGTGCCGTGCTCCTCGACGACCCGGGTCACGGTCTCCATGATGCCGTTGAAGGGCAGCGCGCCCTGGCGGAACGCCTCCACGCACTCCTCGTTGGCCGCATTGAACACCGCGGGGGCGGTGCCCGCGAGTTCGCCGACGTGCCGGGCGAGGTTCACCGAGGGGAAGGCCTCGTTGTCGAGCGGGAAGAACTCCCAGGTCGAGGCCTTGCTCCAGTCGAAGGTGGGGGCCGCGTCGGGGACGCGCTCGGGCCAGCCGATGCCGATGGCGATGGGCCCGCCCATGTCGGGCGGGGTCGCCTGGGCCAGTGTCGATCCATCCGTGAACTCAACCATCGAGTGGACATACGACTGCGGATGCACGACGACCTCAATGAGGTCGAAGGGAATGTCGTAGAGGAGGTGTGCCTCGATGACCTCCAGGCCCTTGTTGACGAGGGTCGCGGAGTTGATCGTGATGACCGGGCCCATCGCCCAGGTGGGGTGGGCGAGGGCGTCCTCGACGGTGACGTTCGCCAGCTCCCGCTTCGTACGGCCGCGGAAGGGGCCGCCGGAGGCGGTGACGACCAGCTTGCGGACGTCGGCGCGGGTGCCGGCGGCCAGGGCCTGGAAGAGGGCGGCGTGCTCGGAGTCGACCGGGATGATCTGGCCGGGCTTGGCGAGGGCCTTGACCAGCGGGCCGCCCACGATGAGCGACTCCTTGTTGGCGAGCGCGAGGGTGCGGCCCGCCTCCAGGGCGGCGAGGGTCGGGGCGAGGCCGATGGAGCCGGTGATGCCGTTCAGGACGGTGTGGCAGTCGGATGCCGCCAGGTGCGTGGCACCGTCCGGGCCGGCGAGGATCTCGGGGAGCGGCTCGCCCGTGCCGTACTGCGCGGAGAGCGCCTCGCGCAGGGCCGGTACGACGTCCTCGCGGGCGACCGCGACCGTGGGCACCCGCAGCCGGTACGCCTGCTCGGCGAGCAGCGCGACCCGGCCGCCGTTGGCGGACAGGCCGGTGACCCGGAAGCGGTCGGGGTTGCGCAGCACGAGGTCGATGGCCTGTGTGCCGATGGACCCGGTGGAGCCGAGGATCACCACGTCCTTCGGGCCGTCGCCCGCTACGGGGTCGTAGACGAGGTGCGGGTCGGCGAGGGGGGCTGGACTGTCGCTCATTCCTCCATTGTTGCCGTAAGGCCGGCGTGTGAGGACAGCGCATCCCCCTCCCAGGGGCGCGCGCCATGGCAGCTCGCGCCCCTGGGAGGGCCGGGTCTAGCGGATCGGGCGGTGCAGGTTCTCCCTCTCGCTCGGGCCCGGAGTGGCGTCCGCGATCCAGGGGCCGTCGCCCGAGGGGTCGACGATGCCCTGTTCCAGCCACTCGTAGGTGCCGGAGAGGACGCCCTTGACGACCTTGCGGTCGAGGTCGTCGGTGTTGGTCCACAGGCGGTTGAAGAGCTCTTCGATCCGGATGCGGGCCTGGCGGCAGAAGACGTCGGCGAGCTGGTAGGCCTCGCGGCCGTTCTGGCCCTGGGTGCGCAGGAGTTCGGCGCGTACGCAGGCCGCGCTCATGGCGAACAGCTCGGCGCCGATGTCGACGATCCGGCCGAGGAAGCCCTGCTTGGACTCCATCCGGCCCTGCCAGCGGGACATGGCGTAGAAGGTGGAGCGGGCGAGCTTGCGGGAGGTGCGCTCGACGTAGCGCAGGTGCCCGGAGAGGTCCACGCCGTGTTTGAAGTCGCCGTAGGACGTGGGCAGCTGGCCCGGGCCCGCGACGAGTTTGGGGAGCCACTTGGCGTAGAAGGCGCCCGCGTTGGCGCCGGCCTTCGCCTTGTCGCCGAGGGATTTCTCCGGGTCGATGAGGTCGCCGGCGACGGAGAGGTGGGCGTCGACGGCCTCGCGGGCGATCAGCAGGTGCATGATCTCGGTGGAGCCCTCGAAAATGCGGTTGATGCGCAGGTCGCGCAGGAGCTGCTCGGCGGGGACGGCGCGCTCGCCGCGGGCCCGGAGGGACTCGGCCGTCTCGAAGCCGCGTCCGCCCCGGATCTGGACGAGTTCGTCGGCCATCGTCCAGGCCATCTCGGAGGCGTACAGCTTGGCCAGGGCGCCTTCGATGCGGATGTCGTTGCGGTCCTCGTCGGCCATCTGCGAGGCCAGGTCCGTCACGGCCTCCAGGGCGAAGGTGGTGGCCGCGATGAAGGAGATCTTGGAGCCGACCGCCTCGTGGTGCGCGACGGGCTTGCCCCACTGCTCGCGGACCGCGGACCACTCGCGGGCGATCTTCAGGCACCACTTGCCGGCCGCGACGCAGGAGGCGGGCAGCGAGAGCCGCCCGGTGTTGAGCGTGGTCAGGGCGATCTTCAGGCCCTGGCCCTCCTCGCCGACGCGGTTGGCGGCGGGGACGCGGACCTGGTGGAAGCGGGTGACGCCGTTCTCGATGCCCCGCAGGCCCATGAAGGCGTTGCGGTTCTCGACCGTGACGCCCGTCGAGTTCGTCTCCACGACGAAGGCGGTGATGCCTCCGCGATGGCCCTCACTCCTCGGCACCCGGGCCATGACGACCAGCAGGTCGGCGACGACGCCGTTGGTGGTCCACAGCTTCACGCCGTCGAGGACGTAGTCGTCGCCGTCGGGCACCGCGGTGGTGGCGAGCCGGGCCGGGTCGGAGCCGACATCGGGTTCGGTGAGCAGGAAGGCGCTGATGTCGGTGCGGGCGCAGCGCGGCAGGAAGCGTTCCTTCTGCTCCTGCGTGCCGAACAGCTTCAGAGGCTGGGGCACACCGATCGACTGGTGCGCGGAGAGCAGCACGCCGATCGCGGGACTGGCGGAGCCGGCCAGCGAGAGGGCCTTGTTGTAGTACACCTGTGTGAGGCCCAGCCCGCCGTACTTGGTGTCGATCTTCATGCCGAAGGCGCCGAGCTCCTTCAGGCCGTCGATCACCTCGTCGGGGATCCGGGCGTCACGCTCGATGACGGCCGGGTCGACCTTCGTCTCGACGAAGTCGCGGAGCTTGGCGAGGAACTCCTCGCCGCGCTGCGCCGCCTCGTCGCCGGGGACGGGGTGGGGGTGGATGAGGTCGAGCCGGAAGCGGCCGAGGAACAGCTCCTTGGCGAAGCTGGGCTTGCGCCAGTGCTGTTCCCGGGCGGCCTCCGCCACCTCACGGGCCTCCCGCTCGGTGACGGCGGGACGGGAAGAGGGAGTGGTGGAAGCGGACATGAGGGGCACCTCGCCGCAACTAGGGTTATTGATGACTGTACGTTACCGACCAGTGCTACTGGATCGTTGGTACCCGAATCCGGACGCTCCCACCAGTCCTCGCGCGTCCGTTCGGCCTAGGGTGAGCACACGCTTGAAGACGTGAGAGAAATCGGTATCGAAGCGCTTCGACGACCTATGGACACGTACTCCCGCTGGAGCTACTGTCGAACCACCCTCACCCGCCCATATAAGCAACGCGCATTGTCGAAGCGCTTCACAAAGCTTGGAGAGCTGGATGGTCACCCTCGCCGAGGTCGCCCAGCACGCCGGAGTCTCGGCGAGCACGGTGAGCTATGTCCTCAGCGGCAAGCGGTCCATCTCCGTGAACACCCGGCAGCGGGTCGAGCGGAGCATCCGCGAGCTCGGGTACCACCCGAACGCCGGGGCCCGCGCCCTGGCGAGCAGCAGGTCGAACATCATCGCGCTGATGATCCCGCTGCGCACGGACATGTATGTGCCCGTGATGATGGAGATCGCCATCGCGGTGGCGACCTCCGCCCGTACGCACGGGTACGACGTGCTGCTGCTCACCGGTGAGGAGGGCCCCGACGCGGTGCGCCGTGTCGCCGGGAGCGGGCTCGCCGACGGGATGATCCTCATGGACGTCGAGCTGGACGACGAGCGGCTGCCGCTGCTGCGTGCGACCGACCAGCCGTCCGTGCTCATCGGACTGCCCGCCGACACCTCCGGCCTGACCTGCGTCGATCTGGACTTCCGGGCGACGGGCGCGCTGTGTGTGGAGCATCTGGCGAAGCAGGGGCACCAGGACATCGCCGTCATCGGCGAGGCCCCGGCCGTCTACGAGCGGCACACCGGCTTCGCCGAGCGCACCCTCGACGGGCTGCGGTCCCGTGCCCGGGAGCTGGGCGTGCGGCTGCTGCACCGGCCCTGCGAGGGCGGGTACGACGCGATGGCCGTGACCCTCGCCCGGATCCTCGACGAGCGCCCGGACACCTCCGGGATCATCGTGCAGAACGAGTCGGCGGTGGAGCCGCTGCTCGCGCTGCTGCGGCAGCAGGGCCGGGCCGTGCCGGAGGACGTGTCGGTGGTGGCGATCTGCCCCGACCAGGTCGCGACGCAGGCCTCCGTGCGGCTCACGTCGGTCGCCATCCCCGCGCAGGAGATGGGCCGGCACGCGGTGGACCACCTGGTCGCCAAGCTGGAGGAGCGCGGCAGCGACGAGGTCGTGCTCATCGCGCCCGAGCTGACGGTACGGGCGAGCACGGGACCGGCGCCGAGCCGGGCGTGATCCCCGTTCACTGAACAACGCCCCACTTCATCGAAGAGCGCCCCTTCCAGGGCACCCCCATGTCTGCTTCCGCACAGGAGCCCGCCCCGTGAATCAGCCTGCTGAAACCCAGCCCCAGGTGAGCCTCGCGCAGTCCTCCCCCACCGTCGGCACGTTCCGCGAGCGGGACGGCGCGCTGGAGTGGAGCGGCCGCCAGGAGACCGTACGGATCGAGCCGTGGGGTCCGGACGCGGTCCGGGTGCGTGCCCGGCTCGGCGGCCCGGTCCTCGAAGGACTGCCGGGCGCGCTGCTCGACGAGGCTCCCGCGACGCCGTCCACGGTGAAGATCGAGGACGGCCTCGGCCGGGTGACCGTCGGCACGCTCACCGTCGAGGTGAACGCCGAGGGTCTGATCCGCTTCCTGCGGACGGAGGACTCCGCCGAGATCCTCGCCGAGGACCGGGCCCACTTCTGGTGGCCCGGCTCGCGCCTCTACACGGCCGTCGGCAACGGCCACCACCGCCTGGAGCAGCGCTTCGCCGCCTACGACGACGAGAAGCTGTTCGGCCTCGGCCAGCACCAGCACGGGCGCCTCGACCAGAAGGGCCTGGTGCTGGACCTGGTCCAGCGCAACGCCGAGGTCGGCATCCCGGTGCTGACCTCCAGCCGGGGCTACACGCTGCTGTGGAACAACCCGGCGATCGGCCGCGTGGAGTTGGCGCACAACGGCACCCGGTGGGTCGCCGACTCGGCCCGGCAGATCGACTACTGGATCACGGCGGGCGATCCGTCCGGCGCGCAGAGCCGCTACAGCGCGGTGACCGGCCGCAGCCCGATGCTGCCGGAGTGGGCGGCGGGCTTCTGGCAGTGCAAGCTGCGCTACCGCACCCAGGACGAACTCATGGCGGTGGCGAGGGAGTACAAGCGGCGCGGCCTGCCCATCTCGGCGATCGTCTGCGACTTCTTCCACTGGACGCACCTGGGCGACTGGAAGTTCGACCCGAAGGAATGGCCGGACCCGGCCGCCATGGTGCGCGAGCTGGAAGAACTCGGCATCAAGCTGGTGGTGAGCGTCTGGCCCTCGGTGTCGCCGCTGAGCGAGAACCACCCGGTCATGGAGCAGCGCGGGTACTTCATCGGCACCCAGTACGGCCCGATGGCCCACGCCGACTGGCCCGACAAGGAGGTGGCCTCCACGGTCCAGGTGGCCTTCTACGACGCCACCAACCCGGACGCCCGGGAGTTCGTGTGGTCGAAGGTCAAGGAGAACTACCTCGACCCGTACGGCATCACGGCGTTCTGGCTGGACGCCTGCGAGCCGGAGCTGAAGCCGGGCTTCCAGGAGAATCTGCGCTACTGGGCGGGCCCGGGCCTGGAGGTCGGCAACGCCTACCCGGCCGAGAACGCCCGGACCTTCCACGAGGGCCTGCGCGCGACCGGCGAGGAGGAGATCGTCACCCTCAACCGCTCGGCGTGGGCGGGCAGTCAGCGCTACGGCGCCGCCCTGTGGTCGGGTGACATCGGCACCGACTTCCCGACCCTGCGCCGCCAGATCGCGGCCGGCCTCAACACGGCCCTGTCGGGCATCCCGTGGTGGAACACCGACATCGGCGGCTTCCACGGCGGCGACCCGGACGACCCGGCGTACCGGGAGGTGATGGTGCGCTGGTTCCAGTTCGGCGCGCTGTCCCCGCTGATGCGCCTGCACGGCTTCCGCGACCCGGGCATGCCGCTGGGCCCGGAGATGACGGGCGGCCCGAACGAGGTGTGGTCGTACGGCGAGGAGGCCGGGGCCGTCCTGGCGAAGTATCTGCGGCTGCGCGAGCGGCTGAAGCCGTATGTGCTGGACGTGATGCGCGCGGCCCACGAGGAGGGGCTGCCGGTGATGCGGCCGCTGTTCCTGGAGTTCCCGGACGACCAGGCGGCCTGGTCGGTCGACGACTCCTACCTCTTCGGCCCGGATCTGCTGGTCGCGCCGGTCCTGACCGCCGGTGCCACCGCCCGTACGGCGTATCTCCCGGCGGGGGCCCGCTGGACGGACGCGTGGACGGGTGAGACGTACGAGGGCGGCCGGTCCGTGACGGTCGACGCCCCGCTGGACCGGATCCCGCTGTTCCTGCGGGACGGGGCGCGGCTGCCGGTGGCCGAGTAGCCGCCCGCCACAGCGAGAGGCCGGGGCCGGCCGCACCGTGAGGTGCGGCCGGCCCCGGCCCGTTCTCGGCTCAGCTGCTGGTGATGCTCATGCTGTTGGCGCGGAAGTCCAGGCCGCCGGACGACGAGGTGATCTCGAAGCCGAACTGGACGTCACCGATGGTCTCGTTGCCCATCCAGCCCTTGGTGTCCTTGATCCACTTCAGGACGGGCAGGATCTGCACGGAACCCGAGGTCGAGTCGGAGGTGCGCAGGAACGAGAAGACGTCCCAGTACGTACCGTCGGACCGCTGGGCGCGGCCTTTGTAGACGTCCCAGGTGTGACCGCCGACCGTGACGCGCTCCTGGTAGCTGCCGAGCGCGCCGACGGCCCCGTTGTAGTTGACCCAGAGCATGATCTCGTAGTCGTGGTCGGTGTCCCAGACGTCGTACGAGGTGTTGTACGAGCCCGAGGACGGCACGGTGACGTTGTAGCTGCTGTTGAGCGAACCCAGCGAGGTGATGGACTTGTTCACCACCTTCTTGGCGTTCGGGTAGGACTTGATGCCGCCGGTGTTGGGGTGGTTGGCGTTGACGCCCCAGTTGGTGCCGGAGTTGGCCCAGATGCACTGGGCGCCGGCGCCGCCGCCCCAGATGTTGTTGTAGAGCGTGTAGCCGTTCAGGCTCGTGTTGCCCCACTGGTCGCAGGAGTTCCAGACGGCGGCGGAGGCGGGCGCGGAGGCGAGGGCGATGGTCGTGCCGAGTGCCAGGGCCGGGGCGAGCAGGGCCTTGGTGACCCTGCCGAGCGTGCGTGATGCCATGGGGTCCCTTCCAGGGGTGGGGGGATGGGGAGGAGCTACCGCGCCCTCAGGGTGAGGACGTGGTCTTCTCCGGCGACCAGGTGGAGGGATTCCGTGCCGGAGGAAGTCCGCAGTTCGACGCGGTGGGTGCGGCCCGGCCAGATGACGGCGGCGGCGCCGTCCCGGGTCCAGGTGAGGTCGATCTCGGCCCCGAAGCGGGTGCGCACCCCGCGCAGTGCGCCGCTCGGATACGCCGCCGGAAGCGCTGGCAGCAGGACCAGCCGGTCCGGGGTCGACTGCACGAGCATCTCGATCAGCACGGCGGGCAGGGTGTGCGCTGCGTCCGCGTTGTAGACGTCCCGCTTCGGGTAGTGGGCGCTCATCAGGGAGGCGTGGAAGAAGTCGCCGTCCAGGACCTGACCGAGGGCGTGGGCGACGCGGCCGGAGTCCCTGAGCCGGGCCGCGATGAGCGCGTGGTGCAGATGGCCGTGCGCGGAGTCGTTCTCGGCGCCGCGCAGTGCGAGGGCGCGGTGGGCGGCCGCGGCGAGTTCGGGGCTGTCGTAGGGGGTGATCTCGTCGAGCGGCCAGACGCCGTAGAGGTGGCTGAGGTGGCGGTGGTCGTAGGAGTCCTCCAGGCCCGGCCAGGCCCATTCGGCCAGCGCCCCGTCCGGGTTGATCCGGTGCGGTGGGAGGCGGTCGGCGAGGGCGTGCCAGCGGTCGGCGTCGGGGCCGGGGTGGTAGGCGGCGGCCGTGCGCAGGGCGTGGCGGGCCGCCGAGAGGTCCATGGCGGCGTTGAGGGTGCCCCAGCTCGCGTTGGCGGGGCGGTTCTCGGGCGAGTAGGACGGGACGACGACGAGATGGCCGTGCTCGTCGGTACGGGTAAGGAAGTCCTCGTAGAACAGGGCGACTTCGGCGAGTGCGGCGGCGGTGCGCGGGTCACGGGCGCCCCGGGTCTCGTCGTGGTCGACGAGCGGCTTGAGCAGCCAGTCGGCACCGGCGGTCCACAGGTGCAGCGGGTATTCGCGCTCGAAGTGGTACGAGTGCCCGGACTCGCCGTCGGTGTGGCCGGGGGCGACGACGCCCCGGGCGCCGAAGATCGCGCGGGCGTTGTCGCGCCAGTCGGGCAACTGCCGTCGGATCAGGGTCGCGTGCGCCTCGGTGACCTCGGGGAGGGCGGCGGCAGCGGCGGAGGCGGTCTGGAGGTTGAGGTTGGCGTCGTTGGTGAAGGCGCCCGACCAGGCAGTGTTCCAGTCGCCGGTCCACAGCCCGGTCAGGCGGGGCGGGAAGAGGCCGCTTGCGGACAGGAGGTGGTAGCGGCCCGCGGCGAAGAGGCGTTCCAGGAGGGCGGCGCTGCGAGGGCGCTTCAGCAACTCGGAGCCGGGCAGGGCCCGTTCGGCGGGGTCGGCGTCCAGGCCGAGGGTGACGCGCTCATAGGCGGTCCGGTGCAGGGCGAGGTGGCGTTCGAGGAGTTCGTCGTACTCCAGGGGCAGATCCCGCAGGGCGCGGCCCTCGGCGACGACGTCCAGTTCGCCGGTGTGCCGGTGCACCCGGGTGAGGAGCAGCACGGAACGGGCGCCCTCGACGCGCACACCGGGCGGTGCGAGGCGCGTCGTGCCGCCCCTGGCGGCGACCAGGGTGACGCCCGTGCAGGCCAGGTCGCTGTCCGGGTAGCGGGCGCGCAGGCTCAGCAGGGCGCCCTCGGGGGTGAGGACGGCGCCGTGGCCGATGCCCAGTCCGGCGGGGGCGCCGGGGAGCCGGTGGTCCAGGTCGACGTCGAGGCTGAGGCCGGGTCCGGTGACCTGCTGGACGATCACGTCGTCGGCGCGGGAGACGAAGACCCGGCTGGTCCAGCCGGAGCAGGAGGCCCGCACCACGCCCGTCGTGAAGTCGACGTCGCGGCGGTAGTCGCGCCGGGCACCGGGCGGACGGCGCAGCCTGATCTGGAAGGCGGGGTGGAAAGGCTGCACCCACTGGTGCGGGCGCCCGTCCGTGAAGCTTTCGGCGGCGGTCGTGTCGCCGGCCAGGAGACGGTCCTGGAGCGCGGGGAGGTCTCCGGCGAGCTGCGGGGGCCGGGAGTTCCTGCCATTGGGACGCACCAGAGTGTGGTGCGTGACGACCACCCGCTCGACGTCCGGGTCACCGAACACAAGAGCGCCGTGGTGGCCGTTGCCGCTCAGGAAGCCGTCCTCCCAGCGGGCGGCCGGGTGCGGCTCCCAGGTGCCGTGGACGGGGGCGGAGGGGGTCATGGCCGGAGTACCGCCGCCTCGTAGCGGCCGAGGGTGATCCGGTCGCTGACGGCCGTGCCGGTCAGCAGGTCGTGGTGGGTGCCGGGGGCCTCGACGGTCACCGGCTCGCGGCCGTGGTTGAGGAGGAACAGCAGCTCTCCCCGGCGTACGGCCTCGACCTGCTCGGGAAGGCCGTCGAGCACGGGCCGGACGCCCGCGCCGTCGGCGATCCGGGCCAGCAGGTCGCGCAGCGCCTCGGGCTCCGGGAGCGTGGAGAGGTACCAGGCGCTGTCCTTGCGCAGGACGGCGGGCATGCCGTCCAGTTCGCCGCCCTTGTAGCGGGTCGTGTCGTCGGGGTCGGCGGGTTCGATCTCCTCGGACCACAGCGTGCCCCGGAAGCCCTCGCAGGCGACGGTCTCCCCCGCGTCCAGCGGCCACCACTCGTGCAGCACGCGGATCCCGAACAGCTCCCGCAGCCGGTCGTCCATGCCGCCGGGGCGCACCCGGTCGTCCTCGTCGGCGACGCCGGTGAGGAATCCGCAGACGAGGGTGCCGCCGCCGCGTGCGTAGGCGAGGAGGTTGTCGATCGCCGCGTCGGTGAGCGCGTACAGCTGGGGCACGACGACCATCGAGTACGGCGTCAGATCGTGCTCAGGGTGGGCGAAGTCGGTGGTGAGGTGGGCCTGCCACAGGGCCCGGTGCCAGGCGCGCAGCACGTCCGGGTAGTCGACCTGGGTGGAGAGGCGGCCGTCCTGGGCGCCGGCCCACCAGGCGTCCCAGTCGTGCAGGACCGCGATATTGGCGGTGATGTGCCGCCCGGTGACCTCGGGGGCGATCCTCGCCAGGTCCGCCCCGAGCTGCTTGACCTCCTGATACGTACGGCCTTCCTCCCCCGCGTGGCTGACCATGCCGGAGTGGAACTTCTCGGCGCCCTGCCGGGACTGCCGCCACTGGAAGTAGCAGACGGCGTCGGCGCCCCGGGCCACGGCCTGGAGCGACCACAGCCGGTTGAGGCCCCGGGGCTTCGGGTGGTTCACGCCGCGCCAGTTGACCGGCCCGGCCGCCTGTTCCATGAGCATCCACGGCCCGCGTGCCTGGGAGCGGGTCATGTCCTGCACCAGGGCCCCGTTCTGTGCGCCGAGCGGATCGCGCGGGTCGGGGTAGAGGTCGACGGAGACGACGTCCTCCTCCCCCGCCCAGCGCCAGGCGTCCTGGCCGAACCACAGCGGCATGAAGTTGCTGGTGACCGGCAGGTGCGGGGTGTGGCGCCGGACGATGTCCCGTTCGGCGACGTAACACTCCAGGAGCATGTCGGAGGTGAAGCGCCGGAAGTCCAGGACCTGGCCGGGGTTGCGCATGTAGTGGGGCAGGCGGGGCGGCAGGATGCCGTCCCAGGTGTCGTAGCCCTGGCTCCAGAAGGCGGTACCCCAGGCCTCGTTGAGGGCGTCGAGCGTGCGGTACTTCTCGCGCAGCCACCGCCGGAAGGAGGCGGCGGCCTGGTCGCCGTGGTCGAAGGTGCAGTACTCGTTGTTGATGTGCCACATCGTCAGGGCCGGGTGGCCGCCGTAGCGGGCTGCCAGGTCCTCGGTGATGGCGGCGGCGTAGCGCCGGTAGGTGGCGCTGGAGTGCGAGAAGTGCTGACGGCCGCCCCACCACTCGGTGCGGCCGTCCTCGGTGACGGGCAGGGTGTCGGGGTGCAGCCGGCCCATCCAGGGCGGGGGCGAGGAGGTGGGGGTGGCGAGGACGACCCCGATGCCATTCGCGTGCATGAGGTCCATCAGCGTGTCCAGCCAGCCGAACTCCCGTGCCCCGGGCTCCGGTTCCAGCTTTGACCAGGAGAACACGCCGAGGGTGACGGAGTTGACGCCGGCGGCCTTCATCAGCCGGACGTCCTCGTGCCAGGTCTCCTCGGGCCATTGCTCCGGGTTGTAGTCACCGCCGAAGAGGAGCCGGCCCCGGGTGGCGTCGGACAGGTCGGGACGTTGTGTCTCGGACATCAGGAGGGCTCCCCGTACTGCACGCCGCGCCCGTTGGTGGCGATGTAGACCCGGCCGTGGATGCGCGGGTCGCCGGTGATGGCGGCGCCGATCCAGCCCCACTGGTGGCGGTCGTCGTTGATCCGGGTCCAGGTCTTCGCCTCGTCGTCGGAGCGGTAGACGGCGGTGATGCTCTCGGTGGAGCCGACCATGTAGACCGCCGGGTAGGAGGCGCCTTCTGCGGCCTTGCCGAAGCCGACGGTGTACGAGGCCCAGCAACTGCTCACCTTGGCGAAGGTGGCGCCGCCGTCGGTGGATCGGTACAGCCCGTTCCACTTCAGGCTCAGCCACAGGTCCCCGGACCGGCCCGGGGCGGCGGTCAGCTGGAACTCCTTGTCGCCCGACTTGAGGCCGGTGGCCCGGGCGGTGAAGGTGAGACCGCCGTCGGTGCTGGCGAGGAGCGTGCCCGTGCTGTAGTCGAAGGCGTAGAAGACCTTCCGGTCGACCGGGTCGGCGACCAGGACGGACCCCTTCGGCAGGGAGGCGACCTCGGACCAGCCGGCGCCGTTGTCGTCGGACCGCTGGGCCGGGTAGGTGGTGCCGTCCCAGTGCACGAAGGACCAGAGCAGCACACTGCCGTCGGCGTTGGTGACGATCGGCCCGGGGGCGTCCTTGGCGACGGCGGGCTGCGCCTTGAAGGGGGCCCAGGTCTTGCCGCCGTCGTTCGAGTAGGCGCCGTTGCCGTGGTCGCCCCAGCCGGTGCGCACCACGTACGACGGCTTGGCCGCCGCCTGAGCGAGTCCGGTGGCCGAGCCGAACACGGGGTTGGTGGCCATGCCGCGCGACGGGGAGGCGGTGAGCCGGTCGTGGTACAGCACGCCGATGTCCCGGGAGCCGGTGATCAGATGCGCCGCCCCGCTCGGCGGCGACACCAGCTGCACCACGGACGCCTCCTCCAGGCCGCGGATCTGCGGCGCCCAGTGCTTGAGGTCGCGGGTGCCGTAGAGGGTCGCGCCCGTGCCGTAGACGATGTGCCCGGAGTCGAAGGGGTCGACGCCGACGGCCTGGATCCACCAGCCGAACTTGGGCTTGTCGGCGCCCCACTTGAGGTACGGCGTCTCGGAGACGTCGAGAACGGCCTTGTCCTTCAGGGACTTCCAGGTGCGGCCGCCGTCGGTGGTCCGGTACAGGGTGTCGATCAGCGCCCAGCGGTTGTTGGTGGAGACGACGACGGTGCCGGGCCTGCGCGCGTCGACGGCGACACCGCCGTACCCGAAGGAGTCGGTCCCGCCGTCCTCCGTCGCCCCGCCGGGCTTCACCGGCGTGACCTCGGTCCACTTCCCGTCCGTCGTCCGCAGCTTGTGCACACTGCCGTCGGACTGGCCGTTGGGGCCGGGCGCGTTGGCGTACGTCACGTACAGCTCGCGCGTGTGCCGGTCGTACGCGGCCCGGATCGGCACCTTGGCGGCGGTGCCGGTGGGCTGCTTCGGGACGGCCTCCCAGGTCGTGCCGTCGGAGGTGCGGTAGAGGTGGGGCTTGCCTGTCGTGCCGTCGGAGTCGCCCCAGCCGGCGTAGAGGGTGCGGCCGGCGGCGACCAGGAGGGTGACGCCCTGGCCGGTGGCGCTGGGGGTGGCCGGGAAGCTCACGGCCTTCCAGGTGGCGCCCCGGTCGGTCGACTTGAGCAGTCCGTCGTGCCGGGTGCCGAGCCACAGGGTGTCGCTGTCCCTCGGGTCCACGAGCAGCCGCTCCCCGCAACCGCGCCCGTCCTCGTTGGCCCCGAGCTTCACGGTGAGGTCGGTGCGCGTCCAGGTGGCCCCACGGTCCTCGGACCGCAGCACGGCTCCGTTGCCGGCCCAGGACTGCGCGTACGTCCCGAGAGCGAGGAACAGCCGGTTCGGATGCGCCGGGTCGACCGCCATGGCCTCCACGCCGAGCAGGTTCCAGTCGTCCCAGCCGATGTGGTCGGTCAGCGGGACCCACCGGTCGGTGCGGTCGTCCCAGCGGTAGGCGCCGCCGATGTCGGTACGGGCGTAGGCCAGGCCTCGGACGGCGGGGTGGAACAGCACGCCGGTGACGAATCCGGTGCCGCCCATGACGGCGTTGCGCCACCGGTACCCGTTCTTCGCGTCGGCCGGGGCGGCGGCCTGCGCACGTCCCTGGACCATCGGAAGGGCGGCTACCGCGGCGGTGGCGGCGGTCCCGGCCAGCACGGACCGTCTGCTGAGCTGGAAAGCGGGCATGACGTACCTCGGTTCTTGCAAGAAAGGGGAGGGGCGGAGGCCTTCTTTTAGGGGCGCGGGGAACTGCGCGAACAACCACGACGCAGCCGCGGAAAACAAACAACCGACAGCCCTACGGCGAGAACTCGGTCAAGGCGTCAGCCCTTGACCGCCCCCGTGAGCATGCCCTTCTTGAAATGCTTCTGGACGAACGGCGAGAGGACAGCCACCGGCAGCAGCGCCATCACCATCACCGCCATCTGGATCGCCAGCGGCGAGAGCTGTCCGGTGTTGATCTGTGCCTGAAGCCCCACCGGCCGCTGCTGCATCTGCACCAGCTGAATCATCACGTTCTGCAGCGGCATCATGTCCTGGTCGGTCAGGTAGATCGACGCGTTGAACCAGGCGCTCCAGTAGCCGACGGCGTAAAAGAGGCCGATCACCGCGAGAACCGCGCGGGAGAGCGGCAGAACGATCTTCCAGAGGATCCGCCAGTCGCCGGCACCGTCGATGCGGGCGCTGTCGATCAGCTCCTGGGAGATGTTCATGAAGAACGCGCGCAGCACCAGGATGTTGAAGACGCTCACGGCGCTGGGCAGGATCAGCGCCAGATAGGTGTCCGTCAGGCCGAGAGCCTGCACCAGCAGGTAGGTGGGGATGAGGCCGGCCCCGAAGAACATCGTCGCCAGCAGGGTCATCAGGATGCCGCGGTGGCCGAGCGAGCCGCTGCGCGACAGTCCGTACGCGCACAGGACCGACACCGTCATGCTGAACAGCGTGCCGACCACGGTCACGCCGATGCTGACCAGGGCGGCCTTCTGGACCTGGCCGCCGCTGAGGAGTTCCTGGTAGGCGATGAAGGTGATGCCCTTGGGGATCACCACCAGGCCGCCGGCCTCGTCGATGGTCTTCTTCGACTGGAGGCTGGTGACGACGACGATCCACAGCGGGAAGAGGATCGCCAGACAGGCCAGGGTCAGTGCGATGCCCTTGCCCGCCAGTCCGGCCTTGTTCGGCGGCTCCTCCCAGACGGGGCGGGGCGGGGCCGCCCACCGGCTCGGTTTCGAGACGCGCGGCGCGTCGTCGGGCGGAGTGTCGAGGACGGCGGTCACTTCTTGTACACCCCCTGCTCGCCCATGAGATGGGCCACTTTGTTGGCGATCAGTACGAGCGCCAGCCCCACCACGCCCTTGATGAGCCCTGCGGCGGCGGCATAGCTGAAGTCCTGGTTGCGGATGCCGTTCCACCACACGTAGGTGTCGAGGACCTCCGAGGCGTTGACACCGACGGCTTGTCGTTGGAGGAGCAGCTGCTCGAAGCCGACGGTGAGGGCGTCGCCGACGCGCAGCACGAGCAGGAGGGCGATCACCGGTCGCAGGGCGGGGAGCGTGATGTGCCACATCCGCCGCCAGCGTCCGGCTCCGTCCATGGCGGCGGCCTCGTAGAGGTCGCCCGAGACGGAGGAGAGCGCGGCGAGGAAGACGATGATGCCCCAGCCCGCGTCCTTCCAGACGGTCTGGGCCGTGACCAGGTACTTGAAGACCTCCGGGTCGGTCATCACATCGAAGCCCTCGTAGCCGTGCTGGCGCAGGGTCTGGGCGATGATCCCGGCGCCGCCGAAGATCTGCATGAAGACGGTGACGACGAGGACCCAGGAGAAGAAGTGCGGCAGGTACATGACCGCCTGGGCGACCGCCCGTATCCGGGGCCTGACCACACTGTTGATGAGCAGCGCGAGCAGGATGGGGATCGGGAAGTAGAGCACCAGTTGCAGGAAGAACAGCACCAGGGTGTTCTGCACCGCGTGCCAGAAGGCCGAGTCGGCGAAGATCCGCTCGAACTGCTCGAAGCCGATCCAGGGGCTGTTGAAGATGGCGACGAAGCCGTTGTCACCGGCGTACGGGTCGTAGTCCTGGAAGGCCACCACATTGCCGAGGATCGGTATGTAGTTGAAGACCAGGATCAGCAGGACCGCCGGCAGGGTCATGAGGATCAGCGTGCGGTCACGCCTGAATCTGAGCTTCAGGCTCAGCTTGCCCGAGTTCTTCCCGTCGCGGGCCCGGCGTCCGGCGGCGCTGCCGGACGCCGCCGGGGACCTCGCGGGGGTCTTTGCCTCGGTCGTGGTCCGAGGCACCGTGCTGTTGGACACGGCCTTCTCCTTGCTCGAGCCCCGGATCAGTTCGACGAGCCGTTGTCGTCGAGCAGCTTCTTGTACCAGTCGCGCAGGTCGTCGCCGCCCTTCTTCTTCCAGTCGGACACGGCCTGCTGCACGTCGCTGATCTTCTTCCGACCACGTATCACGTCGTCCTCGAGCTGCTCGAAGTCGTCGGCGAGGTTGGCCCAGCGGTTGGGCTCGGTGACGGTCAGACCGTAGAAGGAGGACTTCTTGGTGAAGGCGCCCATGCGCTGCTGCCACTCGACGATGCCCCGGGTGATGTCCGGGAAGTCGGGGTAGGCGACGTACGGGGCGGGGTTGCCCGTGAGGTCGTAGGTGCTGCTGACCTCGTTGATGCCCTGCTGCGTCTTGGTCGGCAGGCCCTTCTTCACCGTGTAGTCGGTGCCCTCGACACCGTAGGCGGTGAGCATGAACTCCTTGGTGCCGTAGGGGGCGGCGCAGTAGTTGCAGAGCGCGAGGAAGTCCTTGATCTGCTGCTTGCTCGCCTTCTTGCTGATGAAGGAAAACATGCCGCCCGGCTGGCCGGCCCAGAGCGTGGGGTCGCCCCCGTCAGGCCCGAAGATGTCGAACACGCCCATCTCGAAGTCGGGGTTCTGGGTCCGCTGTTCGGCGGTCTTGCCCCACCAGTCGGAGATGTTGTTGTTGTAGACGAGAACCTGTCCGGCGGTGAAACGGTTGGCGGCGCTGCCGCCCGCCTTGCCCGAGACCGCGTCCGGGTGGACCACCTTCGCCGCGTAGAGCTTGCGCGTCCACTCCAGGGCTTCCAGGTACTGCTCGGTCTCGATGCGGTTGACCAGCTTGCCGTCCTCCAGGTTCCACCACAGCGCCTTGTCGCCGCCCGGCTGGACACCGAAGATCTGGAGAGCCGACCACTTCATGTCGTCGCAGGCCCAGACCTTCGACTTGGCCTGGGTCGCCTCCTTCGCCCAGGACAGGAACTCGTCGGGGCTCTTGGGGAGGGCGTAGCCCCTCTTCTCGAAGATGTCCTTGCGGTACATGGCCGCCATGCCGGTGACGTAGGAGTTCGGCATCGGGATCGCGCGGAGCTGGCCGCCGAAGATGCCTCGCTGCCACGCGTCGGTGGGCACGGCCGCGAGGTTCGGGTAGTCCTTGACCTTGTCGCCGGACAGGTACGGGCCGAGGTCGGCGAACTTTGCGTTGATGGCGGTGGGTATCCGGCCCGTGAGGTTCCAGTCGGGCACCACGACGGCGTCGGGGATGTCGCTGGAGGCCAGGATCGCGCCGAGCTTCTGGTCGTAGGTGACGCCGTCCTGGTTCTGCCAGGTGATGTCCACGCCGACGGCCTTGTTCATGGCCGAGTAGTACGGGTTGTCGCCCTTGGGCGGGGCGCCCCAGTAGGGGGCCATGATGGTCAGCTTTCCGCCGCTGCCCAGCTTCTGCGACACCGAGGTCTTCAGCTCGGCCGCCGGGATCGCCTTGGTGAAGCCGACCGGGGAGCCGTTCTTGGAGGGGATGTCCGGAGTCACGACCTGCGACGCGACGTAGGCCGGGAGGATCTTCGCGGCTTCCTTGCCCGACGTGGCCCCCTCCTTCTGTCCCTCGTTCCCACCGCCGCACGCGGCGAGCAACGGCATCCCGCCCGCCACGGCCGCGGTGGCGACCGCCGTGGAGGCGAGGAAGGATCTCCGGCTCGGTCCGGAGGAGGCGGAGGCGGCGTTCGGCGTCATTGCGTCAACCCTTCATGGCACACCAGGACACCCGGCGGAGGGCCGTCGGCTGCGGTGTCTCGAGTGGAACTGGCTGAGCCGAAGCGATACTCCGACGAGTGACGAGGAATGCGCACCACCGGGTGGCGGACTTCACAGTCGAAGCGCTTCGATGTTGCTGCGAGATTAAGTGAACACCCAGGGGTGCACAAGGGGCGATTCCAAGATTCTCCCGAGGTGTGCACGATCGCGGAGTGACGCGAATGGCGCTTGGAATGGCGCCGCAGGGTCGGAGTTGTTGCGCCGAGGTGTCTTGACACCCACCCCCGGGTCGAACCAGCATCGAAGCGCTTCGAAAGCGTCTCGCCGCTCCATCGCAAAGGGAATCCCACGTGACCGCACACACGCCGCCCACGCCGCCGTTCCGCGATCCGCGCCTGCCGTTCGCGAAGCGGATCGACGACCTCCTGTCGCGGCTCACGCGCGAGGAGAAGACCGCCTTCCTGCACCAGTTCGCGCCCGCCGTCGAGCGGCTCGGCGTCGCCGCCTTCCGCACCGGCCAGGAGGCCCTGCACGGGGTGGCGTGGATGGGCCCGGCGACGGTGTTCCCGCAGGCGGTCGGACTCGGCGCCACCTGGAATCCGGAGCTGGTGCGGCGGGTCGGCGACGCGGTGTCCAAGGAGGTCCGCGCGATGCGCGCCAAGGACGACCGGGTCGGGCTCAACGTCTGGGCCCCGACGGTCAATCTGCTGCGCCACCCGCTGTGGGGCCGCAACGAGGAGGGCTACTCGGAGGACCCGAAGCTCACCTCGGCGATCGCCACCGCCTATACGCACGGTCTGCGCGGCGACCACCCGACCTACTGGCGCACGGCGCCCGTGCTGAAGCACTGGCTCGCCCACAACAACGAGACGGACCGGTCGACGACGTCGAGTTCGGTGCGCCCGCGCGTGCTGCACGAGTACGACCTGCGGGCCTTCCGCGAGACCGTGGAGGCGGGTGCGGTGGCCGGGGTGATGCCCGCGTACAACCTGGTCAACGGCCGTCCGAACCACGTCTCGCCCTACCTGGGCGAGCATCTGCGGGCCTGGACCGACGAGGAGCTGCTGGTCTGCTCGGACGCGGGCGCTCCGAGCAATCTGGTCGACTCCGAGCACTACTTCGACACCCATGAGGAGGCCACCGCCGCCTCCCTGGTGGCGGGCGTCGACAGCTTCACCGACCACGGCACGGACTCCTCGCAGATGACCGGGCGGCTGCGCGGCGCCCTGGAGCGCGGTCTGCTGACGGAGGCCGACCTCGACCGGGCCGTCCGCCGCCAGCTCTCGGTCCGCTTCCGGCTCGGCGAGTTCGACCCGGAGTACGACCCGCACGACGCCACCAGCGAGTTCGACTCCCCGGGGCACCGCGCCCTCGCCCGGGAGGCGGCCGAGCAGGCGGTCGTGCTGCTGAAGAACGACGGGGTGCTGCCGCTCGCCCCGGACACCCGGATCGCCGTGGTCGGGCTGCTCGCCGACGAGTGCAAGCTCGACTGGTACAGCGGCACGCTGATCCACCGCTCGACCCCGCTGGAGGGGTTGTACGAGCGGTTCGGCGCCGAGCGGGTGGAGTTCGCGGAGGGCGTGGACCGGGTCCGGCTGAAGACCTCTTCGGGCGCGTTCCTGCACGTGCCGCCGGCGGCGGACGCCGCCGACGAGGTGCGCGGCGCCGAGGGCGCGCTCGACCCGGCGCTGCTCGCGGGCCGCACCGACCTGCCCCCGCTGACCACCGACGCGACCGGCACCGAACTGGCGCTGGTCGACTGGGGCGAGGGCGTGCTGACGCTGCGCGCGCCCGACGGCCGTTATCTCTCGGTCGCCGAGGACGGCCGGGTCCGCGCCTCCGCCGACCAGCCGGGCGGCTGGATCGTCCAGGAGACGTTCCGCCTGGAACCGCACGAGAGCGGGCACCTCCTGAGGCACGTGGGAACGGGTCGCCACGTGTGTGTCTCCGCCGACGGCGTGAAGGTTGCCGAGGAAGATCCCGAGGTGTTCGAGCTGGTCGTCGCCGAGCGCGGCGAGGAGGCGGTGGCGCGGGCCGCCGCCGAGGCGGACGTGGTCGTGGTGGTCGCGGGCAACGACCCGCACATCAACGGCCGCGAGACGGAGGACCGTACGACCCTGCGGCTGCCGGAGCACCAGGAGCGGCTGCTGCGGGCGGCCCGCGCGGCGAACCCGGCGACCGTGCTGGCGCTGGTCTCCGCCTACCCGTACGCCGTCGACCCGGACATCCTCCCGGCCGCGCTGTGGACGGCGCACGGCGGCCAGGCGGCCGGCACCGCCCTGGCCCGTGTACTGGCGGGCGACGTCTCCCCCGCCGGCCGGCTGCCGCAGACCTGGTACGCCGACGACGCCGATCTGCCCGGCCTCCTCGACTACGACGTGATCGGCGCCCGCCAGACGTATCTGTACTTCGAGGGCACGCCCCTGTTCCCCTTCGGACACGGCCTGTCGTACACGTCGTTCGCGTACGACGGCCTGACGACCCGGGTCGAGGACGGCACGCTGCACGTCTCGTTCACGGTCACCAACACCGGCGACATCACCGCCGACGAGGTCGCCCAGCTCTACACGCGGGCCGTCGACCCGTCCGTGCCGCGTCCGCGCCGCGAGCTGCTCGACCACGGCCGCATCACCCTCGCGCCCGGTGAGACGGCGGAGCCGAGCTTCGAGGTCCCGCTGTCCGCCTTCGCGTTCTGGGACGTCGCGCAGGACCGGTGGCGCGTGGAGCCGGGCGCGTACGAACTGCTGGCCGGGGCCTCCAGCGAGGACGTCCGGCTGCGGGCGACCGTCACGCTGGAGGGCGAGCCCACCCTGCCGCGCGCGGTTATCGCGGGCGGGCTGGCGGCGGCCGGTTTCGACGAGCAGAGCGGCATCGAGATCGTCGACCGGACGAAGGTGTCGGGCGACGCGGTGACGCCGATGGGCGGGGCCACGGGTGAACTGGTCTACCGCGCCTGCGACTTCGGGCGCGGCGTCACCGAGGTGACGGTGGAGGTGGCCGGAGAGGGCACGGTCGAGGTCTCCCTCGACGGCGGCCCGGCCCTCGCCGTGCTGTCCCCCGCCGCACCGACATCAGGGCCGTACGACTACGTCTCCCTCGGCGCCTCCCTCACCGCCGCGGGCGCGCACGACGTCCGTCTCAGGCTGCGCGGCCCGCTGCGGCTCGCGCACGTCGGCTTCTCCGGTTGAGGGTCCGGAGCCAGCCGGCGCGAAGAAGGGGCCCGGCACCGGAAGGCATCGGTGCCGGGCCCCTTCGGGGAGCCTATATGAAAATGGTTCCCATGAGCTAGAACTCAGAGGTCGATACCGGTCAGGACCAGCACGCGCTCGTAGGTGTAGTCCTCCATCGCGAACCGCACGCCCTCGCGGCCCACGCCGGACTGCTTGACGCCGCCGTACGGCATCTGGTCGGCGCGGTAGGACGGCACGTCGCCGATGACGACTCCGCCGACCTCCAGGGCCCGGTGGGCGCGGAAGGCGGTCTGGAGGTCGTGGGTGAAGACGCCTGCCTGGAGGCCGTACTTGGAGTCGTTGACGGCGGCGAAGGCCTCGGCCTCGCCGTTCACCTTGTGCACCGTGAGGACCGGGCCGAAGACCTCCTCGCAGGAGATCGTGACGTCGGCCGGTACGTCGGCCAGGACGGTCGGCGCGTAGGAGGCGCCGTCGCGCTTGCCGCCGGTGAGCAGTGCGGCGCCGGCGTCCACGGCCTCCTGGACCCAGGTCTCGACGCGCTGGGCGGCGTCCTCGCTGACCAGCGGGCCGACGTCGGTCGCGTCGTCGCTCGGGTCGCCGGTGACCTGGGCCTCGACGGCGGCGACGACGCGCGGCAGCAGCCGGTCGTAGACCGAGGCGTCGGCGATGACGCGCTGGACGGAGATGCAGGACTGGCCGCCCTGGTAGTTGGAGAAGGTGGCGATGCGCTGCGCCGCCTTGTCCAGGTCCTCGTCGCTCGCCCAGTCGGCGAGGACGACGGCCGCGCCGTTGCCGCCCAGCTCCAGGGTGCAGTGCTTGCGGGGCACCGAGTCCATGATCGCGTAGCCGACCTTCTCGGAGCCGGTGAAGGAGATGACGGGCAGGCGCTCGTCCTGCACGAGGGCCGGCATCTTGTCGTTGGCGACGGGCAGGACGCTCCAGGAGCCGGCCGGCAGCTCGGTCTCGGCCAGCAGATCGCCGAGGATCAGGCCGGACAGCGGGGTGGCCGGGGCCGGCTTGAGGATGATCGGCGCGCCGGCGGCGATGGCCGGGGCGATCTTGTGGGCGCAGAGGTTGAGCGGGAAGTTGAAGGGCGCGATGCCGAGCACGACACCCTTCGGGAAGCGGCGGGTGAGGGCGAGCCGGCCCTGGCCGCCCAGGTCGGTGTCGAGGCGCTGGGCCTCGCCGCCGTTGAAGCGCCGGGCCTCCTCGGCGGCGAACCGGAAGACGGACACGGCCCGGCCGACCTCGCCGCGCGCCCACTTGAGCGGCTTGCCGTTCTCGGCGGAGATCAGCTGCGCGATCTCCTCGGTGCGCTCGACGAGGCGCTTGCTGACGTGGTCGAGGGCGGCGGCCCGTACATGGGCGGGGGTGGCGGCGAACTCGTCGCGCACGGCGTACGCGGCGGCCACGGCCTCCTCGACCTGCGCGTCCGTCGGCACGCTCACCTTGCCGACGAGCCGCCCGTCCCACGGGGAGCTGACGTCGAAGGTGTCCTCGCCGGTGGCCTGACGGCCGGCGAGCCAGAAGGCGTGGGTGGAAGTCATGTCCGGGTTCCGGCCCTTCGACGTCGGGGGTGGTCCTGTACTACGGGTTCCCACGGTAGGGGCGAGGTGGCCGAAGGGCGTTTGTCCGGGGTGTAGCAGTCCCGGCCGCGAACACTACGGTTTGGCAGGCGGGGCCGGTTCCGTGGTCGTCGCCTTGAGGGCCAGCCACAGCTCCATCCGGGCGTCCGGGTCGTCCAGGGAGCGGCCGAGGATCTCCTCGACGCGGCGCATGCGGTACCGCAGGGTGTGCCGGTGGACGCCGAGGTCGGCCGCCGCCGCGTCCCACTGGCCGTGCCGGGACAGCCAGGCGCGCAGGGAGGCGACGAGGTCGCCGCGGCCCGTGGCGTCGTGCTCGTACAGCGGCCGCAGCATCCCGTCGGCGAAGGCCCGTACCGCGTCGTCCGCCAGTAGCGGGAGCACGGATCCGGCCGCCATCTGCTCGTGCTCCACCAGGACGCGTCCGCGCCGCCGGGCCACCGACAGGGCCTGCTCGGCCTGCTTGTACGCGGAGGAGGCGGCGATGGGCCCGGCCGGTGCCGACAGGCCCACGACCAGCTCGGCCTCCTCGCCGCCCGGCGCCTTCTCGCGTGCGCCCGCCCGGGCCGTCTCCAGGGCGGCCGCGTACTCCCCGCAGGCCGCGGCGGCGGCGCCCCGGTCCGCGGCCAGCACCACCAGCCGCTCCCCCTCGGGCACCACCAGGACGGCCTCGCCGGCCCGGGCCGCCGCGGACTCCATGACGTCGGCGAGCGCCGCGAGGGGGTCTCCGCCGGTGTCGGCGGCGGCGAGCGCGGCGGCGGAGGGGCGGTCGACGGCCGGTACGCCCGCCCGGGACTCGGCACGGGTCAGCGCGGCCGACGCCGACACCGGCACCCGCTCGGCGACCAGCATCCGGAACGGCGCGTCCAGCAGGCCGCCGTACAGGCTCCCGGCGACCGTGCGCGCGTGGTCCGGCTCCCCGGCCAGCAGCATGCGCAGCACCGCCTCGCCGACCCGCTGCTCGGCGGCCTGGAGGGACCGGGAGCGTTCCGTGGTCAGGGTCAGCAGGGCTATGGCGGAGTGGACGGCGTAGCGCTCGGCGGTGCCGAGGGCGGCGGCCGTGCCGACCGCGAGGGCAGCGCGAGGGCGCCGGCCCGTGCCGATGGTGTGCAGTTCGACCCGGTCCTCGTTCTCCGGACCGCCGACCACCGAGGAGGCGGGCGCGGGCCGCTCCCGCAGCCGCTCGACGTCGCCGGTGAGCCGCGCGGCCCGCCGTCCGGCCCACTCCGGTGCCGTGGCGACGACGGCGCCCGAGGCGTCGTACAGCGCGGCCCAGCCGTCGACCTGCGCGGCCAGCGCGGCCAGCAGCCCCTCCGGCCCGCCGGTCTGCGCCTGCCGGGTCAGCTCGCGCTGGGCGGCGAAACCGGCCGTGACGGCCCGGTACTGGTCGGCGGCGATCGCGGCGGAGACGGCCTTGCTGATGGCGAGGAAGGGGGTGCGGCGCGGCACCTCCAGCAGCGGCAGGCCCTCTTCCCCGGCCGCGTCGACGAGCGCCTTGGGCGTCTCCTCGTAGTTGACGCCTATGGCGAAGCCGAGCCCGACCACCCCGGCCTCGGCCAGCCGCCGCACGTACCGGCGCATGGCCTCCGGGTCCTCGGCGTCCAGCTTGAGCGCGGTCATCAGCAGCAGCTCCCCGCCCTCCATGTAGGGCACGGGGTCGGCCAGCTCGCTGACATGGGCCCAGCGCACCGGCACATCGAGGCGGTCTTCGCCCGCCCGCACGGTCAGTTTCAGCGCGGAGTGGTGGACGAGCGAGGCGAGCGTCGGGGGCATGAGGCCTTCAGGTCTGCGTCAGGGCTGTGTGATCTCTGTGCACTTTTGGCCGCCACGTATGAACGACCTGTGACGATTCTGCCTCACCGTAGGGTCCCCGCGTACCCGCACCCGTGCCGGCGGGCGTCAGCCCCGCAGATCGACCAGCAGCGGCGGCGCGTGCTCGCCCTTCACATCGGTCAGCGACAGCACCGCGTGCCCCGCCGGTACGCCGTGCGCCAGCTCGGACGCGGACCAGCGCTCCCGCTCGACCTGCCGCACGGTCACCGCCCGCGCGGTCGGGGCCTTGCCGGTGATCACCCGGCGCAGCATGTGCACGGCCTTGCCCGCCGGGGTCTCGGCGATGATCTGCCGGTCGGTGACGTCCCGGGCCTCGGTCCACTCCTTGCCCCACACCTCGGCGAAGTCCTGCCCGTCCCAGGGCGTGACCCCCGACAGCGCCATCCGGCAGCCGGTGGCCCCGAGCAGCGGCCCGCGCAGCGGCCGGGCCACGTCGTCCAGCGTCCGCAGGGTGAGCACGACACCGGCGTTGCCCGACCGCAGCCGCTGGATGCCGCGCACGCCCTCCGGCGTCACCACGCCGGTCGCGTCGTCCAGCACCAGACAGGCGAACAGCGACCGGTCCTCCCGTACGGCGACACTCGCCGAGAACTGGGCGAGCACCAGCCGCGCCAGCATCCGGGAGGCGTCGGCGTGCCCGCGCTCGGGCAGGTCGATCCGCACCCGCACGGGGTGGTCGAGGGCCTTGAGGGTGAAGGGCCGGGTGGACCCGGACGTGTCGAAGAACGAGGCGAAGGCGGGCCGGTCCAGCAGCGCGACCCGGTCCCCGAGCACCCCGCCGACGTCTCCGGGCTGCCCCATCTGCCGCTCCCGGGCGTCCAGCTCCCGCAGCAGCGAATCCTGCCCGGCTTCCTGCAGCCCCTGCCGCAGCGCGGCGAACGGCCCGGGCGCCCCGTCCAGGAGCTGCCGCAGCTCCGGTACGGAAGGGAAACGCCCGTGCACGGCCCGGAACGGTCCGAGCAACTGGGCGAGGACGGTCGTGGAGCGCCGGGTGTCACTGCCCGGGTGCGGATCGGCGAGGTCCCCGACGAGTGCCTCGGCCAGCACGGCGGCGGCCTCGTCCGGGTCGGCGGTCCCGCCGTACAGATCGAGGTCGTACTCGGAGTCCTGGTTCCCGATCCGCACGACGACGTCGTACGCGTCGGCCGGCCCGAGCCCCGCGCCCGCCCCGCCGACCACGACCACGGCGGCCCGTCCGGCCAGCGCGTGCAGACACAGCGACTCGGCGAGGGGGCGGACGACGCTACCGGTCTTGCCGGACCCGGCGGGGCCCACGGCCACGAGCGAGGTACCGAGCAGATCGGGCCCGAGGGCGAGCCCGGCTCCTCGGTAGGCGTAGGGGTTGCGGGTGTCGTCGACGGTGGTCCCGAGCCGCACCTGGCCGGTGAACAGGTCGTGCCGGGCGAGGCGCGCCGGCAGGTCGCGCTCTCCGGAGGGGTGCAGGCAGGCGGCGGCACCGTCGCGCAGGACGGTGGAGCTGAACGTGGCGAGGCTGTGCCGTCCGATGCGCACGCCCTGCCAGGCCCGGAGGATCCGGGCGTGGTCGACGTCCCGCATCAGCCCGGAGCGGGCCTCGGCGGCGAGCCGCTCGGCCGCGTCGACGGCTCCGGCGGCGCGGAGTTCGTTCCACTGGGCCGGGTCGTCCTGAGGGTCCCGATGGGGTTCTTGAGGTTCCGGGCGACGGAAGCGGGGGACGACGAAGCGACGCCATACCTCGCCCCAGCGGCCGAGCCGGGCCACCCCGACCATGATCCCGAGGGCGACGAGCAGCTCGTAGCCCTGGTACACGATGAACGTGCCGGTCTCGCCGAGATCGCTGTCGCCGCCGCGCCAGGCGTCGGGAATGATCAGGTCGAACGGCACCCACCACCAGTTGCCGAGGTATCCGTTCTGCAGCAGCGACCAGATCAGCCATCCCACGAGGAAGGCGATCAGCGCCCCGCTCAGCAGCTGCCGGGTGGGGATCTCCTCGGGCTCCTCGGCGGGCCGCGGCCGGTGCCCGAAGCGCCAGACGCCGGGCGCCGCGTCGGGCCGGGGGGTGCGCAGCCAGGTCATGAAGGACGAGCCGTCGGGCGGCGGCGTCCCGGGCGCCCGCGTGGGCCGGGGCGGCACGGCCGGTCCGGCCACGGGCCCGCTCCGGCCGCCCGGTGGCTCGCCGGGGCCGTTCGGTGGCACCGAGGGCACCTCCGGCGCCCCCGCCGGACGCGGTACGGGACTCGCATGCGTACCCCGCGCCTCCTGCGTCCCGTCGCTGTCCATCGCCCTTTCCCCCTGACCAGCCGCTCCGTCCACCATCAGCGAGCCAATCTAACGCCCTCCCCTGGGGAGTTCACCGCTTACACGGCCGGGTCGTGGGCAGCAGCCCGTCAGAGCGCCATGTCCACCCCGGACAAGCCGGCCCGCCGACAACGCCCACATGGAGCATGCCCACCCCCCTTTCCCCGCCCTAGCCTGCGAGAAAAGAAGCCAAGCGTCCGTAGAAATCCCTTCGCACCACCCCAGGAGCCCCGCATGACCTCACTTCCGCAGGAGCGCCGCGTCGTCACCGCCATCCCCGGACCGAAGTCGCAGGAGCTGCAGGCCCGCCGCACCGCCGCGGTCGCGCAGGGCGTGGGCTCCGTGCTGCCCGTGTTCACGGCGCGCGCGGGCGGCGGGATCATCGAGGACGTCGACGGCAACCGGCTCATCGACTTCGGCTCGGGCATCGCCGTGACGTCCGTCGGCGCCTCCGCCGAGGCCGTCGTGCGCCGGGCCTCCGCCCAGCTCGCCGACTTCACCCACACCTGTTTCATGGTCACGCCGTACGAGGGGTACGTCGAGGTCGCCGAGGCGCTCGCCGAGCTGACCCCCGGTGACCACGCCAAGAAGAGCGCCCTGTTCAACTCCGGCGCCGAGGCCGTCGAGAACGCCGTCAAGATCGCCCGCGCCCACACCAAGCGCCAGGCCGTCGTCGTCTTCGACCACGGCTACCACGGTCGTACCAACCTGACCATGGCGCTGACCTCGAAGAACATGCCGTACAAGCACGGCTTCGGGCCGTTCGCCCCCGAGGTCTACCGGGTACCGGTGGCGTACGGCTACCGCTGGCCGACCGGCCCGGAGAACGCGGGCCCCGAGGCCGCCGCGCAGGCCATCGACCAGATCAGCAAGCAGGTCGGCGCCGAGAACGTGGCCGCGGTCATCATCGAGCCGGTGCTCGGCGAGGGCGGCTTCATCGAGCCGGCCGAGGGCTTCCTGCCGGCGATCCGGAAGTTCGCCTCGGACAACGGCATCGTCTTCGTCGCCGACGAGATCCAGTCCGGCTTCTGCCGTACCGGGCAGTGGTTCGCGTGTGAGGACGAGGGCATCGTCCCGGACCTGATCACCACCGCCAAGGGCATCGCGGGCGGTCTCCCGCTGGCCGCCGTGACCGGTCGCGCCGAGATCATGGACGCCGCGCACGCGGGCGGCCTGGGCGGCACCTACGGCGGCAACCCGGTCGCGTGTGCCGGAGCGCTCGGCTCCATCGAGACGATGAAGGAGCTGGACCTCAACACCAAGGCGAAGCACATCGAGGCGGTCATGAAGGCCCGCCTCACCGCCATGGCGGAGAAGTTCGACATCGTCGGCGACATCCGTGGACGCGGCGCCATGATCGCCATCGAGCTGGTCAAGGACCGTGCCACGAAGGAGCCGAACCCGGAGGCGACCGCCGCGCTCGCCAAGGCCTGCCACGCGGAGGGCCTGCTGGTCCTGACCTGTGGCACCTACGGCAACGTGCTCCGCTTCCTGCCCCCGCTGGTGATCGGCGAGGACCTGCTCAACGAGGGCCTCGACATCATCGAGCAGGCGTTCGCCCGTATCTGACACGGCAGTTACGCGTCCGAGCCGCCGTCGGGGCGAAGGAGCCGCTCCGGTTCCGCTCCGGCGGCGGCGAGCGGCAGAGCGTGTGAAGAAGGTGTGCGAGGTGGATGACAGGCGGCCCTATGGCCTGTCCTCCGCCCTGCCCCTGTCGTAGGTTCTACCCAGATGAGAGATACACCCCCGCCCGCAGGGGACTGTGGGTGACATCAGGCCGGGGCCTCCCCAGCTTCGACCTGGTCGTGCCCTCGCGCACACAACCGGAGCCTCAAGGCTCTGGATCTCCTCACCGATCGGACAGTCGCCCGCCCCAAACCCCCCGGGGCGCGCGACGTTCCGGTCCGGACGGCCGCCTCGGAACCACCCCCCCTGTTCCGGGGCGGCCGACCTCCCTCTTCTCCCTCACCGGCCATCGGCCTCCCGCGCCACGCGTTCCAGCCGGCGCCGGTGCTTCTCCCACCACTCCTGATCGCCTGCCGGCATGGTGTCGCTGCTCTTCGTCAGCCCGACCCTGCCGTCGATGAGCTCCCGCACGATGTCGGCATGGCCCGCGTGCCGCTGCGTGTCGGCGATCACCCGGACCAGGATGTGGTGCAGCGTGACCTCCCGGCGAGCCTCGGGCCACCACGGGACCCGACCGGTCGCGTCCAGGGCCAGCGCCTCGACCGTGCGGTCCGAGTGCTGCCAGGCCGCGCGATAGAGCCCGGTGATCTCCTCGCGCGACTCCTCCGCACCGGCCCACATGTCCGCGTTGGGCTCGGCGTCCTCGGTGTACCACCAGGACGGGGGCGGCTCCTCGACGAAGTAGGGCCGCCCGAACGTGTCGCCGAAATACCCCAGCTCCACCCCGGCGACATGCTTGACCAGGCCCAGCAGGTTGGTCCCGGTCGGTGTGAGCGGGCGGCGGACGTCGTACTCGGAGAGCCCTTCGAGCTTCCAGAGCAGGGCGTCGCGGGCGTCCTGGAGATAGCGGAGCAGGTCGGCTTTCGGGCTGGTCGGGGTCATGCCGGGAGTCTGGCACCCGCCACTGACAACACGGCGGCCGTCCGCGCGACGAAGCGGATCCGTGCCCGTGCCAAGCTGTGTCCCATGCCGATCTCCGGGAACCAGGTCCGCGACGAGCGCACCACGCCGTACTCGCCCTTCCTGGCCCTCCTGCTCAGCCTCCCGGCCCTGCTCTTCGTCCTGATCACCTGGCAGGTCGTCGCCGACGGCCCGCTCATCCGCCTCGACGAGCGTGCCAGTGCCGAGCTCGTCCACCCGGACCGCTACTCCGAGCTCCTCGCCGACCTCGGCAACGTCCAGGTCGCGGTCCCGGTCCTCGCCGCCGCCCTCGGATTCGTCGCGCTGCGGACCCGCCGTACGCGGCGCTGGTGGCTGCCGGTCACCGCGGCGGCCCTCCTCATGGCCCTGGTCCCGGCGCTGATCATCCCCCTCAAGGACCTCACGGACCGGCCCGGCACCCCGGCGGTCCCGCCGGGCACCGGCTACTACCCCTCCGGCCACACCGCCACGGCAGCCATCGCCTACGGCTGCGCCACCCTGCTCCTCCTCCCCCGGCTCCGCACCCCCCTCGCCCGCGGCGCCCTGGTCGCCGGCTGCGCCGCCCTCGTGCTCGGCGCGAGCTACGGCCTGGTCCGCCGCGGCTACCACTGGCCACTGGACGTCGCGGCCAGCTGGTGTCTGTGCGCGGTGCTGCTCTCCTCGCTGTGGCTGTTCCTCAGGCGGGAGACGGCCGGGCAGCCGCGGTGAACATCCCCGAGGGCCTGTCGTTTGGATCACGCCGCAGACGCGGGGCCTGGCACGCACATCTGCCGCGTTGTCGTCGGTTGCCGATTCCCCCACGCTCGGCTTCGCTCGCGCGGGAGGTGCCCCCATCGCATCGCCGCCCTCCTCCGCCTTGCAGCTGCACGCACCAGACCCCGCTCACCGGCGCTGACAAGATGCCGCCGATTCCCTGCGACCTGATCCAAACGACAGGCCTAGTCGCCCCGATCCACGGCCAGCCGCGCCGCCGCCTCGTGCATCGCCAGTTCCAGCAGGGTCGGGTCCGTCAGCATGCCCGAGCCGTCCGGCGGGATCAGCCAGCGGACGCCGCCGGGTGAGGAGCGGCCCGGGTACGGCACGACGATCCAGGTGCCGGCGCCCGCCGTCCTGATGCCCGTGCCGAGCCAGCGGGCCGCGGTGCCCGGCGGCACGAAGAATCCGATGCGCTCGTCGCCGAAGTCGACGAGCACGGGCCCCGGCCGGTCGAGCACACGGCTGAGCACGTCGAGCGTGGCGTAGCCGAGGTCGCCGGGCAGGATGAGCACGTCCCAGGCGCCGCCGGCCGGCAGCAGCGCGACCCCGAGCGGGTTGCGCTCCCACTCCCAGCGGCAGGCCTCGGGGTCGGGTGCGGCGGATGCGAGCCACTCGACCGCCGTCTTCGCACCGGTCATGAGAAAGACCCCCTGTTCTCTCGTGAAGCCCGTGAATCTCGCGAACGCGCGGCGCGTCCCGAGGGCGTCACGAAGGAGAAGGGGTCTCCCAGGGGTCATTACGCGGGTTTCGGCTCCTCGTTGGAGTGAACCGGCTCACACCTCATTCGATCAGCCCGCTCGATCAGCTGTCGAAGCCCAGCCCCAGCCGGTCCATCGTGCGCAGCCACAGGTTGCGGCGGCCGCCCTGGGCGTCCGCGCGGGCCAGGGACCACTTGGTGAGGGCGATGCCCGTCCAGGCGAAGGGCTCCGGCGGGAAGGGCAGGGGCTTCTTGCGGACCATTTCCAGTTCGGTGCGTTCCGTGCGCTCGCCGGACAGCAGGTCCAGCATCACCTCGGCGCCGAAGCGGGTGGAGCCGACGCCCAGGCCCGTGTAGCCGGCCGCGTAGGCGACCTTCTTCTGGTGGGCGGTGCCGAAGAACGCCGAGAAGCGGGAGCAGGTGTCGATCGCGCCGCCCCAGGCGTGGCTGAAGCGGACGCCCTCCAGTTGCGGGAAGCAGGTGAAGAAGTGCCCGGCGAGCTTGGCGTAGGTCTCCGGGCGGTCGTCGTACTCGGCGCGGACGCGGCCGCCGTAGGGGTAGATCGCGTCGTAGCCGCCCCACAGGATCCGGTTGTCGGCGGAGAGGCGGAAGTAGTGGAACTGGTTGGCGCTGTCGCCGAGTCCCTGGCGGTTCTTCCAGCCGATCGACGCCAGTTGGGCGGCGGTGAGCGGCTCGGTCATCAGGGCGTAGTCGTAGACCGGGACGGTGTACGAGCGGACGCGTCTGACCAGGTTCGGGAAGATGTTGGTGCCGAGGGCGACCTGGCGGGCGCGGATCCGGCCGTAGGGGGTGCGTACGGCCATGCCGGGGCCGTACGGCTTCAGGGTGAGGGCGGGGGTGTGCTCGTAGACCCGGACGCCGAGCTCCACGCACGCCCGCTTCAGGCCCCAGGCGAGCTTCGCCGGGTGCAGCATCGCCACACCCCTGCGGTCCCACAGGCCCGCCTGGAAGGTGGGTGAGTCCACCTGCTCCCGCAGGGCGTCCGCGTCCAGGAACTCGACGCCCTCGGCGAGCCCGCGTCGGGCCGTCTCCTCGTGCCAGTCGCGCAGTTCCGCCGCCTGGTACGGCTCGGTGGCGACGTCGATCTCGCCGGTGCGCTCGAAGTCGCAGTCGATGGAGTGCCGGGAGACGGCCTCCTCGATGGCGTCGAGGTTGCGGGTGCCGAGCTCCTGGAGCGTGTGGATCTCGTCGGGCCAGCGGGCGAGGCCGTTGGGCAGGCCGTGGGTGAGGGAGGCGGCGCAGAATCCGCCGTTGCGGCCGGAGGCGGCCCAGCCCACCTCGCGGCCCTCCACCAGCACCACGTCCCGTCCCGGGTCACGTTCCTTGGCGATCAGCGCCGTCCACAGTCCGCTGTAGCCGCCGCCGACGACCAGCAGATCGCAGGTCTCGGAGGTGGTGAGGGCGGGTTCCGGACGGGGCCGGCCGGGGTCGTCGAGCCAGTACGGGACCGGCTGGACGTCGGAAAGCGAATGAGTCCACTGATTCATGGCGCTCGGGGCCATGATTTCAACTCCCTACGGTGAAACCTTTATGTCTTTATGCCTTTTGCCTGTTACGGCGATTTCCTGCGACCATGGAGGCCAGGACGAACAGTACGGCGACGATGAACATGGCCGTGCCGATGACATTGATCTGAACGGGCGTTCCGCGCTGCGCCGAGCCCCAGACGAACATGGGGAAGGTGACGGTCGAGCCGGCGTTGAAATTGGTGATGATGAAGTCGTCGAAGGAGAGGGCGAACGCGAGCAGGGCGCCCGCCGCGATTCCGGGGGCGGCGATCGGCAGGGTGACCCGTACGAAGGTCTGGACCGGGCCCGCGTACAGGTCCCGCGCCGCCTCCTCCAGTTTGGGATCCATCGACATGACCCGTGCTTTCACGGCCGTGACCACGAAACTCAGGCAGAACATGATGTGCGCGATGAGGATGGTCCAGAAGCCGAGCTGGGCGCCCATGTTGAGGAAGAGGGTGAGCAGCGAGGCGGCCATGACGACCTCGGGCATCGCCATCGGCAGGAAGATCAGCGAGTTCACGGCGCCCCGGGCGCGGAACCGGTAGCGGACCAGCGCGAAGGCGATCAGGGTGCCGAGGAGGGTGGCGCCGAGCGTCGCCCAGACGGCGATCTGGAGGCTGAGCGACAGCGAGCCGCAGAGGTCGGCGACGCCGCACGGGTCTTTCCAGGCGTCCAGCGAGAACTGCTGCCATTCGTAGTTGAAGCGCCCCTTCGGTTTGTTGAAGGAGAACACCGTCACGATGACGTTCGGCAGCAGGAGATAGCCGAGTGTCAGCAGTCCCGCGATGACGACGAGATTTTTCTTGAGCCAGTTGACGAAGGGCATTTAAACCAGATCCTCCGTCCCCGACCTGCGGATGTAGAGGGTGACCATGAGCAGAATGGCCGCCATGAGAATGAAGGAGAGCGCGGCCGCCGTCGGATAGTCCAGCACCCTCAGGAACTGCGTTTGGATGACGTTTCCGACCATGCGGGTGTCCGTGGAACCGAGGAGATCGGCGTTGACATAGTCGCCGGTCGCCGGGATGAAGGTGAGCAGCGTGCCGGAGACGACACCGGGCATCGACAGCGGGAAGGTGACCTTGCGGAAGGTCGTCGAGGGCTTCGCGTACAGATCCCCCGCGGCCTCGTGCAGCCGGCCGTCGATCCGCTCGAGCGAGGTGTAGAGCGGCAGGATCATGAACGGCAGGAAGTTGTACGTCAGACCGCAGACCACCGCGAGCGGCGTGGCCAGGACGCGGTCGCCGGCGGTCCAGCCGAGCCAGTTGGTGACGTCCAGGACGTGCAGCGTGTCGAGCGCGCCGACCAGTGGTCCGCCGTCCGCGAGGATCGTCTTCCAGGCGAGGGTGCGGATCAGGAAGCTGGTGAAGAACGGCGCGATCACCAGGATCATGATCAGGTTTCGCCAGCGGCCCGCGCGGAAGGCGATCAGATACGCGAGCGGATAGCCGAGCAGCAGGCACAGGACCGTGGCCGTGCCCGCGTAGAGCACCGACCTGATGAACTGCGGCCAGTACGCGGACAGCGCGTCCCAGTACGTGGCGAAGTGCCAGGTGACCTTGTAGCCCTCCTCCAGGGAGCCCGTCTGTACGGACGTGGAGGCCTGGTAGATCATCGGCAGCGCGAAGAAGACCACCAGCCAGAGGATGCCGGGCAGCAGCAGCCAGTACGGCGTCCAGCGGCCCCTGCGCTTCGGGGGCTTCGGCTCGGGAGCTTCCGGTGCGAGGGGCGGTGGCGCCTCGGTGAGTGTGGACATCAGGCCGCCTCTTCCACTCCGGCATCGGCGTCCTGGGCCGCGTCCAGGCCGAAGGTGTGGGCCGGGTTCCAGTGCAGGACGACCTCGGCGCCGGGGACCAGGCGGGGGTCGCGGTCGATGTTCTGGGCGTAGACCTCGAAGTCGGAACAGACCGGGCTGTCGACGACGTACTGCGTGGAGACGCCGATGAAGCTGGAGTCGGCGATCCGGCCCGTGATGCGGTTGCGGCCCTCCGGTATCTCGCCGGCGTCTTCCGCGTGGGTGAGGGATATCTTCTCCGGGCGAACCCCGACCAGCACCCTGCCGCCGGTCGTCGTGGGCGCGCCGCAGCGGGACTCGGGCAGGACGAGCTTGCCGCCGCCCGCCTTCAGCACGATCTCGTCGCCGCTCCTGGAGTCGACCTCGGCCTCGATGAAGTTCGAGGTGCCGAGGAAGTTGGCGACGAACGTGGTGCGCGGGTTCTCGTAGAGGTCGGTGGGCGCGCCGAGCTGCTCCACGCGGCCCGCGTTCATCACGGCGACCGTGTCGGCCATGGTCATGGCCTCCTCCTGGTCGTGCGTGACGTGCACGAAGGTGATGCCGACCTCGGTCTGGATGCGCTTGAGCTCCAGCTGCATCTGGCGGCGCAGCTTGAGGTCGAGGGCGCCGAGCGGCTCGTCGAGCAGGAGCACCTTGGGGTGGTTGATCAGCGCGCGGGCCACGGCGACGCGCTGCTGCTGGCCGCCGGAGAGCTGGTGCGGCTTCTTGCGGGCCTGCTCGCCGAGCTGCACGAGGTCGAGCATCTCCCCGACCTGCTTCTTCACCGACTTGATGCCGCGCCGGCGCAGACCGAAGGCGACGTTCTCGAAGATGTCGAGGTGCGGGAAGAGGGCGTAGGACTGGAAGACGGTGTTGACCGGCCGCTTGTACGGCGGGAGCGCGGTCACGTCCTGGTCGCCCAGCGACACGGTCCCGGAGGAAGGTTCCTCCAGGCCGGCGATCATGCGCAGGGTGGTGGTCTTGCCGCAGCCGGACGCGCCGAGCAGGGCGAAGAAGGAGCCCTGCGGCACGGTCAGGTCGAGCGGGTGGACGGCGGTGAAGGCGCCGTAGGTCTTGGCTATGCCCTTGAGGCGGACCTCGCCCGTGGCCTCTGTCTTGTTCGTCATGGTGGTCACGCCCCCGTCAGCTTCGCGAACTTCGCTTCGAACTCGGTCTCTTCCTTCGAGCTCAGCGAGCGGAAGGCGTGGGACTTCGCGGCCATGGCCTTGTCGGGGATGATCAGCGGGTTGTTCGCCGCGTCCTTGTCGATCTTCTCCAGCTCGGCCTTCACCCCGTCGACGGGGCACACGTAGTTGATGTACGCGGCGAGTTCGGCGGCCGGCTTCGGCTCGTAGTAGAAGTCGATGAGCCGCTCGGCGTTCGTCTTGTGCCGGGCCTTGTTGGGGATCAGCAGGTTGTCGGTCGACGTCATGTAGCCGCTGTCCGGGACGAGGAAGTCGATGTCGGGGCTGTCCGCCTTGAGCTGGACGACGTCACCGGCCCAGGCGACGCAGGCCGCGAAGTCGCCGCTGGTCAGGTCCGAGGTGTAGTCGTTGCCGGTGAAGCGGCGGATCTGGCCCTTGTCGACGGCCTTCTGGAGCCGGGCTATGGCCGCGTCGTAGTCGTCGGCGGTGAACTTCGCCGGGTCCTTGCCCATGTCGAGCAGCGTCATGCCGACGCTGTCGCGCATCTCCGACAGGAAGCCCACACGCCCCTTGAGCTTGGGGTTGTCCAGGAGGTCGGAGAGCGACTTCACCTCGACGCCGTCGAGGGCCTTCTTGTTGTACGCGATGACGGTGGAGATGCCCTGCCAGACGTACGAGTAGGCGCGGCCCGGGTCCCAGTCGGGGCTGCGGAACTGGGCGGAGAGGTTGGCGTAGGCGTGCGGCAGGTTGGCCGGGTCGAGTTTCTGCACCCAGCCCAGGCGGATGAGCCGTCCGGCCAGCCAGTCGGTGAGGACGATCAGGTCGCGGCCGGTGTCCTGGCCCGCGGCGAGCTGCGGCTTGATCTTGCCGAAGAACTCGTTGTTGTCGTTGATGTCCTCGGTGTACTTGACCTTGACGCCGGTGCGTTTCGTGAACTGCTCCAGCGTCGGGTGGTGCTTGCCGCTGTCGTCGACGTCCATGTACTCGGTCCAGTTGGAGAAGGCGACCGTCTTCTCCTTCGCCGAGTGGTCCTCCGCCGAGACGCCGCCCTGCGACGTGCCCGCCGCCGGGATGCCGCAGGCGCTCAGCGTCCCGAGTCCGCCGGCCGCGAGCGCCCCGCCCGCGGAGGCGCGCAGCAGGGACCGCCGGGTGAGGGCGGCCCTGCCGTTCCTGAAGCTGCGCCGCATGGCGGCCACTTGGGCCGGGGACAGGCGGTCGGGCTCGTACTGCTCCATGCGCGTGGTGCCCTTTCGGAGGGTGGGCGGCCGCGGGTCGGGCGGCCTGACTTCCTGCTATCGGTCCCCGAAGACGGTGCGGTGCCAGTCCTTCGCGGCCACCGCGGTGTTGTCGAACATGACGTGCTTGATCTGGGTGTACTCCTCGAACGAGTACGCGGACATGTCCTTGCCGTAGCCGGAGGCCTTGTGACCGCCGTGCGGCATCTCGCTGATGATCGGGATGTGGTCGTTGACCCAGACGCAGCCCGCCTTGATCTCGCGCGTGGCCCGGTTGGCCCGGTACACGTCCCGGCTCCAGGCGGAGGCCGCGAGGCCGTAGGGCGTGTCGTTGGCCAGCGCGATGCCCTCGTCGTCGGTGTCGAAGGGCAGCACCACCAGGACCGGCCCGAAGATCTCCGACTGGACGACCTCGCTGTCCTGGGCGGCATCGGCGATGAGGGTGGGCCGGTAGTAGGCGCCCTTGGCCAGCTCGCCCTCCGGTGCCTCGCCGCCGGTCACCACGCGCGCGTAGGCCCGCGCCCGGTCGACGAAACCGGCGACGCGGTCCCGCTGGACGTGCGAGATCAGCGGCCCGAGGTCGGTACCGGCGGCGAAGGGGTCGCCGAGCCGGACGCTCTCCATGAGCGCGGCGGTCCGCTCCACGAAGGCCTCGTACAGCGGCCGCTGCACATACGCGCGCGTGGCGGCCGTGCAGTCCTGCCCGGTGTTGATGAGCGCGCCCGCGACCGCGCCGTGGGCGGCGGCCTCCGGGTCGGCGTCGTCGAAGACCACGAAGGGCGCCTTGCCGCCCAGCTCCAGATGGAGGCGCTTGACGGTGGCGGTGGCGATCTCGGCGACGCGCTTGCCGACGGCGGTGGAGCCGGTGAAAGACGTCATGGCCACGTCGGGGTGGCCGACGAGGTGCTCGCCGACCTCCTTGCCGGTGCCGGTGACGATGTTGATCACACCGTCCGGGATCCCGGCGTCCGTCGCCGCCTGGGCGAAGAGCAGCGAGGTCAGCGGGGTGAGCTCGGCGGGCTTCAGGACGATGGTGTTGCCCGCCGCGATCGCCGGGAGGATCTTCCAGGCGGCCATCTGGAGGGGGTAGTTCCAGGGCGCGATCGACCCGACGACACCGATGGGCTCACGCCGGACGTACGACGTGTGGTCGCCGGAGTACTCACCGGCGGACTGCCCCTGGAGATGCCGTGCGGCACCGGCGAAGAAGGAAGTGTTGTCGATGGAGCCCGGGACGTCGAACTCGCGGGACAGCTTCAGCGGCTTGCCGCACTGCAGCGACTCGGCGCGGGCGAAGTCCTCGGCCCGGTCGGCCAGGACGGCGGCGAACCGGTGCAGGGCGTCGGAACGCTCGCCCGGTGTGGTCCCCGCCCAGCCGGGGAAGGCCTCGCGGGCGGCGGCGACGGCCCGGTCGACGTCGGCCGTGCCGGCCAGTTCGTAGCGGAGGACCTCCTCGCCCGACGCCGGGTCGACGACCGCGTGGGTACGGCCGGAGGTGCCCCTGGTCAGACGGCCCGCGATGAACTGCGCGCCCTCCGCGAAGCGCTCCGCGGCCGGAAATCGGTCCGGGGTGGCGTTGCCCGGGTTGTGCATGTGGCTCTCCTCCGTGTCCCCTGGTGGGGGCCGGCGTGGCTCAGGCTCGATTTGAGTGCCGATCCTGGCAGAGCAATGACACACCAACAAGGGATTCCGTTGTTGATTTTTGGTTACGCGACGGAATCTGTCGACCAGGTGTCGAGTCCGCCGCGAAAAGGCAGGACGGTGTGTCAGTGGTGCGTGCCAGACTCGCGTGCATGGAGAAGATCACGGGGGCGGTCGATTCCCGGGAGGCCCTGATCAGGGCGTCCCGGGGCGGGGCGAAGATCAAGTATCTGCCTTTCTGGGGGCACCGGCCGCGGCCGGACGGCCGGATCGGACCGAGCTGTTTGAGCCAGTGGTGGCCCGCGCCGTTCACGGTGGCCGGCGTGGAGTACGCGACGGCCGAGCACTGGATGATGGCGGGCAAGGCCCGGCTGTTCGAGGACCCCGCGGCGGAGCGTGCCGTGCTGGCCGCCGCGCATCCCTCCCAGGCGAAGAAGGCCGGGCGGCTGGTGCGCGGGTTCGACGAGGCGATATGGGCGCGGGAGCGGTTCGGGATCGTCGTGGACGGCAGCGTTCACAAGTTCGCCGCGCACCCGAGGCTGCGGGACTTCCTGCTGAGCACCGGCGACAGGGTGCTGGTCGAGGCCAGCCCCGTGGACCGGGTGTGGGGCATCGGGCTGGCCGCGGACGACGAGGCGGCGGCGGATCCGGAGCGGTGGCGCGGGCCCAATCTGCTGGGGTTCGCGCTGATGGCGGCGCGGGAGCGGCTGCGGAGGGCTTGAGCACAGGTCATGGGCGGGCATGAGCTGGGCGGGCATGAGTGAGGGGCCGGTCCGTGGGACCGGCCCCCTGTGAGCGGCGGTCTCAGCTCGCCGCGCCGAGTCCGCCCATGATGCTGGCGAAGAGCAGGAACCCCAGCAGCGGCAGGATCACGGTCGCGATGATGCCGCAGACGAGGCCGGCGGTCGCCGCGCCCTTGTTGGTGGCCTCGCCGCGGGTGGCCTTACCGCGGCCGATGGCGCCGAAGATGATGCCCAGGATGCCCAGGATCACGCCGAAGAACCAGAGGAAGAAGGTCAGGCTGCACACCACGCCGATGATGCCCAGCACCAGACCGGTGGTTCCCATGCCGTTGCTCGGCTGCGGGGGCATCCCGTAGCCGGACGCCTGCGGGTAGCCGACGGGCGGCGCGGCCGGGTAGCCGGGGCTGCTCTGGGGGTAGCCGTAGCCCGGGCCGGACTGCTGCGGGTAGCCGTACCCGGGGGCCGGCTGCTGCGGGGGCCCCGGCGGCTGGGACGGCGGACCGAACCCACCTGGGGTGGGATTGGTGTTGGACATGGACGATCTCCCCTCCGTTGTCAGACCAAGGCATCGTAATGGCCAAGTCCGCCGAGGAGGGCGGGTGTTTCAGCGGTGGGACGGGGCGGTGGCGACGGGGCCGCGGGCGCCGTAGTACGGGTCGTCGTCGGACGAGGTGTCACTGTTGATCGCGGCCGTGATGCCGACGGCGATCAGGACGATCACGACGATGCCGAGGATGATCCCGATGATGCCCATGATCAGGCCGGCCTGGGCCTGGCCGTGGTTGGTGGCCACTCCGGCCTCGGCGCGCTTGCGGCCCTTGAGGCCGAAGACCACGGCGAGGATGCCGGTGACGAGGGAGACCACGCCGTACAGGCAGAAGAGGGTGCAGGAGACGATGCCGAGCACCATCGCCGCGATGCCCATGCCGTTCTGGGGGGTCGGGGGCATGCCGGGCCAGCCGTAGCCGCCGCTTTGCGGGTAACCGGAGCCCGCCTGGGGGTAACCGGGGTAGCCGTAGCCGCCGGGCGCCGCCGGCGGGGGCGGGACCGTGGGGCCGGAGCCGGTGCTGTCGTACTGCGGCGTGCCGGTGGGCGGGGTGAAGCCGGCGCTGGGCATCGAGGTGACCGTGGCCTGGTCGTGCACGGACGGCGGCGGTGGCGTCTGGTTCTTGTCGAGTGAGGTCTTGTGCTCCGGAGGCGCCCACGGGTCGTGGCTGCTGCCGTCGGGTTGCGTCGCGTCCGTCATCTTGTATCCCCCCGGGATCGTTCGTGCCGTCATGCTACGGGGCGGGTCGGTGCGTGCGGTCGTGCGGGTGCGTGGGGGTTGATCGCGCAGTTCCCCGCGCCCCTGAAAAGAAAGGCGATGCAGCCACGCATACGATGAATCCGAGTCATCGATCAGCCGATCACCCGCGCCCGCCGGCCTCGCGTCGGCCGGGGCGCCGTTCCGGGGAGGAACCTTGACCCAGCATCTCGTCGACCCCCATGCCCCGCGCGACCTCGCGGCGTTCATCGCGGAACTGCCCAAGGCCGAACTGCATGTGCACCACGTGGGCTCCGCCTCTCCCCGGATCGTGGCCGAGCTGGCCGCCCGGCATCCCGACTCCAAGGTGCCGACCGATCCCGCCGCCCTGGTCGACTACTTCACCTTCACCGACTTCGCCCATTTCATCGAGGTGTATCTGTCGGTCGTCGATCTGATCCGCACCCCGGAGGACGTCCGGCTGCTGACCTTCGAGGTGGCCCGTGACCTGGCCCGGCAGCAGGTGCGGTACGCCGAGCTGACCGTCACGCCGTTCTCCTCCACCCGGCGCGGCATCGACGAGCGTGCCTTCATGGACGCGATCGAGGACGCCCGCAAGGCCGCCGAGTCCGAGTTCGGGACGGTGCTGCGCTGGTGCTTCGACATCCCCGGCGAGGCGGGTCTCGAGGCCGCCGAGGAGACGGCCCGGCTCGCGACCGACGACCGGCTGCGCCCGGAGGGCCTGGTCTCCTTCGGTCTGGGCGGGCCCGAAGTCGGTGTGCCGCGTCCGCAGTTCAAGCCGTACTTCGACCGGGCGATCGCGGCCGGGCTGCACTCCGTACCGCACGCGGGCGAGACGACCGGACCGGAGACGGTGTGGGACGCCCTCACGCATCTGCGGGCCGAGCGCATCGGCCACGGCACCAGCTCCGCGCAGGACCCCAAGCTCCTCGCGCACCTCGCCGAGCACCGGATCGCGCTGGAGGTGTGCCCGACCTCCAACATCGCCACACGCGCGGTCCGCACCCTCGACGAGCACCCCATCAAGGACTTCGTCGAGGCCGGGGTCGTCGTGACGATCAACTCCGACGACCCGCCGATGTTCGGCACCGACCTCGACAACGAGTACGCGGTGGCCGCCAGGCTGCTCGGCCTCGACGAGCGGGGGCTCGCCGAGCTGGCGAAGAACGCCGTCGACGTGTCCTTCCTGGACGCGGCGGGCAAGGCCCGGATCAAGGGCGAGATCGACACGTACACCGCGGGGTGGCTCGACCGGTGAGCAGCCCTGTCCCCCTCGCCGTCGGACACCGGGGCGACCCCTACCGGCACCGCGAGAACACCGTCGCCTCGCTGCGCTCCGCGCTGCGGCGGGGCGCGGACGCCGTGGAGATCGACGTACGCCTCACCCGGGACGGCGTGCCGGTGCTGCTGCACGACGAGACGCTGAAGCGGCTCTGGGAGCAGGAGCGGCCGGTGCGCGCGCTGTCCTGGGAGGAGGTACGCGGACTGACCGGGGGCGGGGTGCCGTCCCTGGCGGAGGCGCTGGCCGCGACCGAGGGGCACCGCGTGATGATCGACCTGCCCGGCTCGCCCGGTGTGCGGGCGGTGCGCCGGATCATGGACGCCGTACGGGAGTCCGGGGCGGCGGAGCGCGTGTACTACTGCGCGGGCGCCGACGCCATGCTCGCCGTGCGCGCGGCGGACCCGGAGGCGGAGATCGCCCTCACCTGGACGACCCTGGCCCCGCCCCGGCCGGTCCTGCTGGAGGCGATCCGCCCGCGCTGGCTCAACTACCGTTTCTCCCTGGTGGACCGGCCCCTCGCCGAGCGGGTGCGCCGCGACGGGTATCTGCTGTCCGTGTGGACGCCCGACACCCGACGCTCCATGCGACGGCTCCTGGACGCCGGGGTGGACTCGATCACGACCAACCGCGTCGACGTGCTGTGCGCTACACGCGCGAGCGCTGCGGCACCGTCGCCGGATCGGCCGGGGCCCGGCGGGTGACGTACTGCGGCACCGGCGCGCTGTCCGTGCCGGTGTCGCGGACGAGCCCGTAGCGCAGGGCGCCCCGGTCGGGGCCCGCGTTGATGTCCTCCTCGACGGCCCGGCGGTTCGAGGGGAAGACGGTCAGGCCGTAGTCGCAGCCCCGTTCGTTCTGGGTGAGGGTGACGGTGCCGTCGACGTAGAAGTACTCGTTCTGCCACATCTGCTGGGTGCCGGACGGCAGTTCGGCGTAGCCGATGGCGGGCCCGCCCATGCCGGTGGCGTAGCCGTCCGGGGCGCCGGGCAGCGGGTCGTCCATCCGGCGCCAGCCGCCGGACGCCACGTGGAAGAGCTTGCCCTTCAGTCCGGTCCAGGAGGGCATGACCAGTGCGCCGGGGCGGGACTTGGGCGAGATCTGCCAGCGGACCAGGACATAGCCCCGGCCGCTCAGCGTCACACTGTCGCCCCGGTGCTGCATGACCGCCTTCGGGCCGCCGGTGCTGGTGATGCCGGGCTCGGGGCGGCGCGGCAGGGCGGCGGGCCGGGTGTTCGGGTCGGGGGCGCGGTCCACGGCGTCGACGACCGTGCCGTAGAGGTCGGCCTTCTTCGTCGGCGAGGGCTGCGGGGCGGGCGGGGCGGAGGTCGGCGGGGGCTCGGGGCCGGAGGTGGTGGCCGTCGCCGTGGGGGTGACCGCGGCCCGGGGCGGCGGGGCGTCCGGCGGCTGGGTGACGACGTAGGCGCCGCCCGCGACGATGGTCGCGCCGGCGGTCATCGCGACGGCCGGCTTGGTGAGGGCGCCGAGCAGCTTGGCCGACCAGCCGACGGAGCCCGCGGCGCCCGCGGCCACGGCCGTCTTGCCGCCGAAGGCGAGCGACAGGGTGAACCCGACGGGCAGCGGGACGAGCGCCATACCGACCAGGAGGCGTTCCGCCGGTACGACGGACTCGCGGGTGCCGCCGCAGTAGCCGCAGCCGCGGATGTGCCGGGCCAGCCGCTTGCGCCACACCGAGTCCGGCCGGCCACTCCAGCGGCCGGTCAGCTCGCGCAGGTCGGCGCAGGCGCCGTCCAGGGCGCGGACGATGCCGCGCGAGGTCTCCAGGCGCTCCTTCATCCGCTGGACGCGCACGGCGGCGTGCTGCCGGGTGATGCCGACGGCGGCGGCCAGTTCGCGCCGGGTCAGTTCGCCCGCGACCTCCAGCCACCACAGCGACAGCAACTGCCGGTCCTCGTCGTCGAGCCAGCGCGCCGCCTCGGCGACCTCGCGCCGCTGACCCTCCAACTGGAGTCGCAGCACGGTCAGTTCGGCGAAGTCGGAGGACTCCGTCTCCTCCAGCCGGTCCGGGGTCCTGCGGCGCGCGCGGTCCCGTATCTGCCGCATGGCGATCGCCACCAGCCAGGACCGGAAGCTGTCCGGGTCGCGCAGGGAGCCGAGGTTGCCGACCGCGCGCAGCATGGTCTCCTGGACGACGTCGTCGACGTCGGCGTGGCCGTTCAGGGCCCGGCCCACGATGTTGTAGACCAGCGGCAGCCAGCCCGCGACCAGCTCGTCCAGCGCCCGCCGGTCGCCGTCCTGCGCCGCCGTGACGGTGGCGCGCCAGTGCTGACTGTCCACGGTGGCCTCTCGACGCCTGGTGTCACTGATGTTCCGCACGCACCCTCTCAGGCGGTCCCGGGGTCCCCGCCATGTCGGGGATCACAGGGTGGAGACGGCGTGAAGGGCCGGCGATAACACTTTTCTCAGTTCCCGCTCAGCGCCCGCCCCAGCTCTCCCCGCCGCCGTATGCCCAGCTTCTTGTACGTGCTGGTCAGATGGGTCTCCACGGTGCGCCGGGCGAGGTGGAGCAGGCCCGCTATCTCGGCGTTCGTGCTGCCGTCGGCCGCCAGCCGGGCGATGCGCAGCTCGCTTCCGGTGAGGGCGCCGGAGCCGGTGCGGGCAGTGGCGGCGCGGCGGGCCCCGCCCTCGCGCAGGGCCTCCTCCGCGAGGAGCCGCAGCCGCACCGCGCCCAGGCGTTCGGCGCGTTCGGCGGCGCCGCGCAGACAGTCCCGGGCGCGGGCGCGTTCGCCCGCGGCGGTGAGCTGCCGGCCCTGTGCGAGGAGCGCGGCCGCCAACTCCCCCTCCGTGGCGGCCGGCCCGTCCGCGAGGAGGGCCACGGCCTCCTCGGCCAGGTCGAGGCCCCGGCGGCCGCCGGTGACCGTGCCGAGCACCCTGAGGGCGCGGCCGACCGTGCGGGGCGTGCCCCACACCCGGGCCAGGCGGACCTCCTCCTCGGCCAGGGCGAGCGCCTCCTGGGGGCTGCCGAGAGCCAGCCGGCATTCGGCGGCGGCGGAACGCCACGGGGTGACGACCGGGCTGATCACATCGCGGGCGGTCTGGCGGCGGCCGCACTCCAGGAAGTCGTGCAGGGCCCCGGCCGTGTCGCCCGCGTCGGCGCGCTGCACGCCCCGCGCGTACAGGAAGCGGTTCAGCTCCCAGTTGTCGGGCGCCTCACGCAGATCGAAGCCGTCCGCGAGCCGCCTGGCCTCGGTGGTGCGGCCGGTCTCCACGAGTGCGATCAGGGTGGTGGCGTGCACGTTGGAGGGCCCCTGGGCGGGGGTGGGCGGTTCGGCGGGCAGCAGCGTGTACTGGCCGCGCGCGGCGGCGATGTCGGCCCGTGTGTTGAGCAGCGCCGCGTGCATGGGGTGCAGCAGGTCGGGGCGCTGTCCGGCCAGTCCGCGGTCCACGAGGCGGTCGGCCTCGTCGAGTTCGTCGGCCCACTGGGCGACGGCGGCGGACGTGCCCAGCAGGAAGGGCTCGGTCAGCGGATGGGCCGGCTCGGCGAGCAGCGCGCGCACCTGGCGCATCGCGTCGTCCGCCGATGCGAGTGCGGCGCTGGCCGCGTACCGCACGAGCAGTGCCCGGGTCGCCGGTCCGACGAGTTCCGGTGAACGCTCGGCGGTCTCGGACAGCCGGCCGTACACATCGCTGCGGACCGTCTGGTCCTGGTCGGAGAGCAGGGCGGACGCGGTCTGGAGGGCGTTTCCCAGGTCGGGGTGTCCGGTGAGCTGGCCGTCGACGGTGCGCAGGACCTCCACGGCGGCGCCGGCCCGGCCGCGTCCCGCCAGCGCGGTGCCGAGAGCCACGGCGGCCCGCACCCGGTCCTGCGGTGAGCCGTGCAGCCCCAGTGCCTCGGTGAGCCGGGGGATGCCGGCCGAGGAGTCCCGGCCCGCGCACTCCAGGGAGCCCAGCTCGGTCAGCACCCGCTGCCGGTGGTCGTCGGGCAGCGGCTCCCGCAGGGCCCTGCGCAGGAACGCGACGGCGTCCTCGGAGCGGCCGTCGCGCAGCGCGAGGGAGGCGGCGTCCCGCAGCACGGCCGGGGCCCAGCCGGCGCCCACGGGGCCGGAGCGCAGCAGGTGTCGTGCCACCGCCCGGGTGGGGGCGCCGCGCTGCAGCAACGCCTCGGCGGCGGCTTCGTGCACCGCGTGCCGCCGGGCGGCGGGGACGCCGGTGAGTACGGCGTCCCTGAGCAGCGGATGGGCGTAGCGGGGCAGGCCGTCCGGGCCGGGGCGCAGCGGGCCGAGCCCGGTCATCGCGGTGAGCCAGCCCGCCACCCGGGCCGGGTCGGCGCCGGCGAGTTCCGCGAGCAGGCCGGCCGGCGCCTCGCCCCCGCCCGCTCCCCCTTCCGCCCGCCCCCATCCCTCCTCCAGCACGGCGAGGGACCGGGCCACCTCCGCCGTGCCGTTCCCGGCGCTGTCCAGCCACCACCGCACGGCGGCCACGTAGGAGCCCTGGTAGAGGGCGGCGGAGGTCTCGGGAAGGGCGGGGTACGGGAGCGGGGCGTCGGTCGTGTAACCGCCGGAGGCACCGAGGTCGTCCAGGAGGGCCCTCAGCAGCAGCGGGCTGCCCGCGCCGGCCCGGACGCAGCTCTCGACCCATGCCGTCGGGGCGTCCGGATGCTCCGCGCGCACCAGGCCGGTCGCCGAGTCCGGGGTGAGCGGGGACAGGGTGTGGGTGTCGACGAGGGCGGGAGAGAGGGTGTGGGTGAAGCCCGGGTCGGGCGGATCGATGTCGTACTGGCCGCGTTCGGTGACGGCCAGCAGGACCGGCAGAGGTAATCGGTCCACGTGCCGGGCGGCCTCCACGAGCCAGCGGTAGGAGGGGCCGTCGGCGAGGTGGACGTCGTCCACCGCGAGCAGCAGCGGGGACTCGGCGGCGTACGAGTGCAGCACATGCCGGAACAGGGCGCCCTGTTCGCGTTCGTCGCCGGCCGGGTCGAACCGCCCCGAGCCCGGCAGGGGTCCGAGGAGCTGGAGCACGGCGGCGAAGGGCCCGGGCGCGTATCCCGGCGAGCAGCGGGCACGCATCACCCGCACGCCTTGTGCGGCGGCGGCCTCGGCGGCCGCCTCCAGGACGCTGGTCCGGCCGGTGCCGGTGGCTCCGCGCACCAGCACGAGGCCGCCCGTCCCGGACCGGGCGCGTGCGAGACCGGCCGCCAGCAGGGCGGCGGCCTCCCGGTGTTCGGCCGGCTGCGCGGGCCCCGACTGCTCGGGCTGAGGATCGGGCATTCCTGCCTCCCTGGTCGGACGTGGCGTCTTCCCCCGTCGAGGACGGCCTGCGCCCGGGGCGGGTGCCGTGACAAGAGCCACGGCGGCGAGTTCCGGCCCCGACGGAACCGAACGGACCGTCACGGCACGGCCGTTGCGGGGCCGGTTGCGGTCTCGTGGTCGGCGCGGGCAGTTCCGTGGGTGGTACGGGCCGTTTCGTAGTGGGCGCGCGCCATTCCGTGGCCGGTACGGGCCGATCCGTAGTCGGCGCGGGACGATCCGTGGCCGGTACGGGCAGATCCGTAGTCGGCGCGGGACGATCCGTGGCCGGTACGGGCCGATCCACGACCGGCACGCGCCGTTTCGCAGTCGGCACGGGCCGATCCCCGGCCGGCACGGGCAATTCCGTGACCGGCACGGGCAATTCCATGGCCGGTACGGGCCGATCCGCAGTCGGCACGGGCCATTCCGTGGCCAGTACGGGCCGATCCACGACCGGCACGCGCCGTTTCGCAGTCGGCACGGGCCGATCCCCGGCCGGCACGGGCAATTCCGCGACCGGCACGGGCAATTCCATGGCCGGTACGGGCCGATCCGCAGTCGGCACGGGCCATTCCGTGGCCAGTACGGGCCGATCCACGACCGGCACGCGCCGTTTCGCAGTCGGCACGGGCCGATCCCCGGCCGGCACGGGCAATTCCGTGACCGGCACGGGCAATTCCGTAGCCGGTACGGCCCGATCCCGTGGTCCGCGTGGGTCGATCTCGTGGTGTGTCTCGTGGTGATCCACGATTGCGACCGGACCGTCCGCCCCAGAAGGGTGAGGAGTGCACATCCGCCACCGGCCCCACCGGGGTGGCGCGTACGTGGACATAGGGGAAACGGTTGCTCACCTCATCGCGGACCACCCGCCCCGGCACGGCCGACCCCGCGACCCGGATACCCGTGGCGGTGCACGCCACGGACCCGATATCGCGCGAGGGAGCGCTCAGCCAGCTGCGCCGGTTCCCGGAGATCGACCTGCGGGAGGAGACCGAGTCCGGACCGGGCACGGTCGCCCTGCTCATCGACGACGTGCTCGACGACACGGCCCTGACCCGGCTGCGCCGGCTGGTGCGCAGCGAGGGCGCGCGGGCGGTGCTCGTGGTGTCCGCGCTGCGGGAGACGGAGCTGCTCGATGTGATCGAGTGCGGGGTCGGTGCCATCGTGTGGCGCCGCGAGGCCACCGCGACCCGGCTCGTGCAGGCCGTACTCGCGGCCGCCCGCGGCGACGGCGACCTGCCCGCGGATCTGCTCGGCCGGCTGATCAACCAGGTGGGGACGCTGCATCGCGGCGCCGCCGGCCGTACCGGCGCTCCGGCCTCGGGGATGACACCCCGGGAGGTGGACGTACTGCGGCTGGTGTCCGAGGGACTCGACACCGGTGAGATCGCCAGCAAGCTGTCCTACTCCGAACGCACCGTCAAGAACGTGATGCACGGGCTGACCACCCGACTGCACCTGCGTAACCGGGCACACGCCGTGGCCCATGCCCTGCGGGAAGGCTACATCTGACCGAACGGGCATCCGAACTCGCCCCCACGGGCAGCGCTTTCTGCCCTGCGGCCGTCCCCGGCGTCCCTGCGGGCAGGGGCGGGGCGGAGGGCAGGATCGGACACGGCGGCGCACAGCACGGCAGGGCGGGAACGGGAGCACATCGGTGATCCACGAGGTGGACGAGGTCCTCAAGGGCCTGCTCAGCGGCGGCGCACTGGCCGGTTCCGGCATCGACGTCGCCCTCGACGCGCCGACCCGTGACTGGGCCGCCCGCCGCAACGCGCCCACGATCAACGCCTATCTGTACGACATCCGGGAGGACGTCGCCCGCCGCCAGCGGGGGCATGTCCCGATCCACGACGACCGGGACTTCGTCGTCAAGCACCGGCAGCCGCCCCGCTGGTTCCGGCTGTCGTACCTGGTGACGGCGTGGACGAAACAGCCCCAGGACGAACACCGGCTGCTGTCCGCGGTGCTGGCCACCCTGATCCCGCGCGAGCTGATCGCTCCCTCCGAACTGCCCGGTTCCCTCGGCGCGTTGGGCATGACGATCCCGATGTCCGTGGCCGGCACCCAGACCGAGTCGCGCTCCCTCGCGGAGATCTGGTCCGCGCTCGGCGGCGAACTCAAGCCGTCCCTCGACCTGGTGATCACCGCTCCCTTCCCGGCCTACCCCGAGTACGACGCCGGTCCACCCGTCACCGAGGGCGTCGCGGTCCGGGTCCGCACCATGGACGACACCCAGCCGCGCACGGAGGAACGCGCGCACAGCGCACGGCAGGTGGCGGCGGCCCAGGAGACCCGGGAGGCCAGGAAAGCCAGGAAGGCCGCACGAGGGAACCTGGGACTGAACCGCGCGACATGACCACGCAGACCCCCGATACCGAGCCCTCCGCCCTCGCGCTCCTCTCCCGCCTCGCCGAACTGCGGGAGAGGGTCGCCCTGCTGGTGGAGCACCGCTCCGCGGGCGACCCCACGGCCGGCGATCCACTGCGCGGCCTGTACCTGTCGGAGGAGGCCGTACGGCATCTGCTGCGCCCGGCCGAGCCGTCGCCGCTCACCGGCCCCGGGCTCGGGGCGCCGCCCGATGACCGGCTGGCCCGCCTCTCCGCCCGGCTCCGTCTGACCGAGCTCGACACCGCGCTGCTCCTCATCGCCCTCGCCCCCGACCTGGACCGCGGCTTCGAGCCGCTGTACGGCTACCTCAACGACGACGTCAGCCGCCGGCGGGCCACCGTCGCGCTCGCCCTCGACCTGTGCGGCGTCCCCGTCCATCTGGCCGAGGGACGGGCCCGGCTGCATCCCACGGCCCCGCTCTGCGCGCTCGGTCTCCTCACCGTGGAGGAGCCCGAACGCCCCTTCCTCAGCCGGGCGTTGCGCGTACCGGACCGGCTCGTGTCCCACCTGCTCGGGGACGACACCCCCGACGCGTCACTCGCCGGGCACCTGGGGGAACTGCCCGCACCGGAGCCGGGTACGGGCCTGCTCGCCCAGGACGACGAAGCCGCGCGGCTCACCCACCGGCTCGCCGAGCGGCTGGTCTCCGGGACGCCGCTCACCGTGTATCTGCGTGAGCGCCGCGAGGGCGACGGGCTGCCCTGCGTCACCGCCGCCCTGCGCGCCGCGGGCGTCCCGGCCGTGCGGTTCACCGGGCCCGAGGAGCGCGTCCCGGACCTGCTGCGGGAGGCCCGGCTGAGTGACCGGGCGGTCGTCGTCACGGTGCTGCCGGAGCAACCGGCTTCGCTGCTGCGGGAGTTGGCCGCTGCGGTCGATGTCCCCGTGCTGGTGACCGGGGCCCGCCCGTACGACCCCCGGTGGTGCGACGAGGATCCTCTCGTCCTGGAGGCGCCCGCACAGCGCGCCGGTGCGGTGGACGCCTGGTCGGCCGCCCTCGGCGGGGAACCCGGCTTCGACCTGGCCGCCACCGTCGCCCCGTACCACCTGGCCGGTGACCACATCACGCGTGCCGCCCGCGCGGCCCGGAGCCTCGCCGACTTCGACGGCACCCCGCTCTCCCCCGCCCATCTGCGCCTCGCCGCCCGGCAGCAGTCGGCCTCCGGGCTGGAGCAGCATGCCCGCCGGATCCGGCCCGACGTGGACTGGCGGGACCTCGTCCTGCCCGACGGGCCCCTGACCCAGCTCCGGGAACTCGCCCTGCGCGCCCGCCACCGCGACCGGGTCCTCGGCGACTGGCGGCTCAGCGCGGGCGGCGGCCGGGGCCGGGGCGTCCTCGGCCTGTTCGCGGGCGAGTCCGGCACCGGCAAGACACTCTCGGCGGAGGTCGTCGCCGCCGACCTCGGACTCGATCTCTACGTCGTCCAGCTGTCGTCCGTCGTCGACAAGTACGTCGGCGAGACCGAGAAGAACCTGGAACGCATCTTCACCGAGGCCGACCGCACCGACGCGGTACTCCTCTTCGACGAGGCCGACGCCGTCTTCGGCAAGCGGTCCGAGGTGAAGGACGCGCACGACCGGTACGCCAACCTGGAGAGCGCCTATCTGCTCCAGCGGCTGGAGTCCTTCGACGGCATCGCGCTGCTCACCACCAATCTGCGCGCCAACATCGACGAGGCGTTCACCCGGCGCCTGGACCTGATCGTCGACTTCCCCTTCCCGGACGCCGGGCAGCGTCTCGCGCTGTGGCGGCACAGCCTCGCGCACGTGCCGTGCGCGGACGGCATCGCGTTCGAGGCGGTGGCGGACGGCTTCGAGCTGGCGGGCGGCTCCATCCGCAGTGCGGTGGTGACCGCCGCGTACCTGGCCGCCGGGCGCGGGGACACGGTCACGGCGGACGACCTCCTGGAGGGCGCCCGCCGTGAGTACCGCAAGGCCGGCCGCCTGGTGCCGGGGGAAGGCACCTGGTAGCGGCCGGCCGGTCCGTCAGCCGTCCGAGGGCTGCACGATCTTCCACTCCTGGTCGTCCGTGTTGGAGCAGTGGAACAGGGTGAGGGTGCTGTCGTCACCGCCGGTGCTGTAGCCGGACACGTCCAGGCACTTGTTGTTGCTGGCGTAGTTGCGGATCCAGTAGGCGCCGCTCTCCTGCTTGTCGATCCACCAGAGCTGGTTGTCCTTCATCGTGCCGTCGCAGGTGTACTCGGTGATCCCGGACGGCACGGGGGCCGCCCCGTAGTACGGCAGGTCCACGCAGAGCTGGTCCTTGACGTTGCGGATCTGGAAGAGCGCGTGCCCGCCCGGTCCCTTGTTCTCGTACTTCACCTCGAGGTTCCACCGCTGGTTGTCCTGCCCGGTCTCGTCGCAGGTGAACTGCTTGACCGGTGCGTCGGCCTTGTTCTCGGGGGCGGCCGCGCACTTCTTGGTGGTGGGGTTGTACAGCAGGACGTTCATCGCGGGCACCACGGGCTTGGGCTTCTTCTTGGCGGGCGGCGGCGCCGCGGCACCCCCGCCGCCGCCCTGCCCCGCACCGGCCTGCGACTCCTGTTCCTGCGGCGTCGGCGACGGGGGCGGCGCCGAGGTCAGGGACGGGGTGGGTGTCGGGGACGGCGCAAGGGTGCTGCCGGCGCCGACGGGCGACGCGTCGGCCTTGGTGGTGACCGAGGGCTTGTAGGCGAGCCACAGCATGAGGAACGTGAACGCGAGGGCGAACAGGATCCCGAAGACGGTCGCGAGCCAGCCGGGCAGGAACCCGCGCTGGACGAACGTGCCCTCCACGGGCATCGCCGTGGCACCGGACCGCTGCACGGCGAGGGTGTAGGGCCGCTGCTCCTTCGACCCGAACCAGATGATGTTCTTGGGCTTCAGGGTGGTCTTGACGAACGCCGCCCGGCCCGGCTCGATCTGCACATTGGCCGGGTGGATGTCGTACGACAGTTCGTCGCCGTTGTCGCTGCCGCTGAGGGACGCGGTCAGCTTGGTGTTGCCCACGTTGTCGACGGCGAGCCGGGGCCGTCCCCGGAACCGCCCCTTGACCGTGGGCGGCACCAGCTCCGCCCGCACCTCGGTGAACGGCGTGATGGTCAGGTTCCCCTCGGGGACGGTCGTCGCCTCGGGGTGCTCGGTCGGGGTGATCCGCACCGCGTAGGGGTTCGGGCCCGCCGTGGCGTCCGGCGTACGCGGTGGCGCGAACGTCAGCTCCACCGTGCCGGTCGTGCCGGGGTAGAGGCGCAGGGACGCCGGCTCCACGGTCGTCCAGGGGGCGACGGGGCCGACCGGTTCGAAGCGGTACTCGTCGACGACATCACCGGTGTTGCGCAGGCGCAGGCGCACGCGCGTGCTGCTGCCCGGGTCGACGGTCGCGGAGGCGGGTTCCAGAGATGTCCACAGGCTCACGTCGCGACGCTAGCCGGGGTGTCCACGGCCCGTCAGGAAGCGAAAGGGCACGATGGGAGGGCCGAACGGGCCAGGGTGCGGGCCGTCAGGTCCGGGGCATGGGCGCTCCGGTCGCCGTCAGGATGAACTGGGCGTAGGAGTCGGCGTTCATGAGGGCGCGCCGGCCCAGGGCGTACCAGTTGGACTGCTTGCCCAGGTACGTCTGCTCGTCCTTGCCGTTGAACTCCTTCGGATCGCGCACCTTGCGCCGGTCGAGCATGGCGGGCTCCATCGCGGCCGCCACCTCGGGATCCGCCGAGGCCGTGAACTCGTCCTCCTGCACCTCCTCGAAGTACGGGCTGTACTGGTAGTCGAGCGTTCCGGCGAACCGGTGCGTGGCCTCGTGGACGATGTACCACGCGATCTGGCCCGGCTCCAGCAGGTGGATCGGGCCCGAGCGCTCCGTCAGGGGCGGCAGTTCCTCGCTCGTCTTGTCGTGGCCGAGGCCCATCAGACCCGCCATGTTCTCCGACAGGTTCCCGTCGACCCAGGCGGTGGCGTTGCCGGGCACGCCCGGCACCCCGCTGCCGACCAGGGCGATCTTCGCGCCCTGCGCGTTCAGTCCGTCGTGGATGCGCTGGACGATCTCGGCGATCCGCGGCAGGAAGGGGGCGAGCTGCCCGGGAGGGGCGGTCCGGAACACGGGGAAGCCCGACTGCAGGCCGGCCAGCAGCGGGCCCGCGGGCGCGCCATTGGCGTCCTTGAGCATCTTCAGCGCCGTGGCGATGCGGTGTTTGGCCTCGGCCACCGCGCGGCTGGTCTGTGTCCTGCGCCGGGCGAGGTCCTTCTCGGGGATCCGGCCCTTGGTGGAGAACGCGACGTTCTCGCTGCTGTGGAGCTGCCGGCTGTCGTCGTCGTAGGTGTCACCCGGGTGGGGCTTCCGCCCGGGGTCGAGGCCCAGCTCGGCGGAGGTCTTGAGGGCGCCGGAGCCGCCTTCGCTCCGCCACCGGTAGTGCGGTCGTTCGCGTTCGTCCTGGACGCTGGCGCCCTGGTCGAATGTCCACACGGTCCGCTGGACCGCCGCCCCCGCGGCCGGTGTGTTCGCGGCCGGCTGCGCCGCGCCCTCCGCCGGGACCGGCTGGACGGCGGGCACCGGCCCGTTCATCACCCGCCGGGCGTTGTCCACCGCGTGCCGCTCGCCCGCGTCGCCGACGTCGGACATCTTGACTCCGGCGCCGGTGTCCGTGCCGGGGACGGGGCCGGCCATCTGGTCCTGGAAGTGGGTGAGTTCGTGAGCCCAGTCCTCCTTGGTCAGCGGCGCGCCCTCGACGATGTGGGTCCCGGAGGTGTACGCCTTCGCGCCCAGCTCCGCCGCCGACTCCTGGGCCAGCGGCCCCTTGTGGACGCGTACGCCGCTGAAGTCGGCGCCGCCGAAACGGGCCTCCATCTCGGTCCGCAGCCCGGAGTCCATGCGCTGTCCCGGGGTGTTCAGCACGTCGTGCACCAGGGCGCGGCGCTGCACGGAGGGGGTGTGCCCGCAGTGCGCGTCGTGCTCGTGGCGCTCCTCCGCCACGGTCCGGGCCACGGCGGCGTTGCCGGCCATGCGCTGGAGCGCGAGCATCGGGTGCACCGGCACGCCGGGCGCGTCGGCGCCGCGATCGTCCCGGCCGGCGGCCCGTTTGCCCCCTGTTCCGTGTGCGTGCACGGCGTTCTCCTCGACACTCGACTCGCCACTGGACGGCTGACCCGCAAGTCTCACCCGCCGTTGAGGTGGAACGGGAGGGCCGGGAGGGCAGAGATGAGGGCAGGGCGCGCGTGACGAGGGCCGGGGCACCTCGGTGACTGCCCTTGCGGGCAACCGGATTGCCCCCGCTTCGGCACCGGAGGCCGTTCCCGCGCCGGTCCGGCGCGCGCGAGGGTGAGGGCTGTTCGTGTCTCGTACCCCGAGGAGAGCAGAGCATGCCGTCCTACCTGTCGCCCGGCGTCTACGTCGAGGAGGTGGCCAGCGGCTCGCGCCCGATCGAGGGGGTGGGGACGTCGGTGGCGGCCTTCGTCGGACTCGCGCCGACCGGACCGCTGAACGAGCCGACACTGGTCACCAACTGGACGCAGTACGTGGCGGCCTTCGGTGAGTTCACCGACGGGTACTACCTCGCGCACTCCGTCTACGGCTTCTTCAACAACGGCGGTTCCGCCGCGTACGTCGTGCGCGTGGGAGGCTCCGCCGAGGGCGTTCCCGCCGAGGCCGGCCAGGGTCCCGCCGCCGTCACCGGCCGTTCCGGCGGCGCCCCCGCCGCGCTGCCCGCGGGCGAGCCGAAGCAGCTCGGCACCTTCGCCGTCACCGCGGTGGCGCAGGGCGAACTGAGCGTCGAGGTCGCGGACCCCGAGGGCGAGGGCCCCGCCGAGCGGTTCAAGCTGATCGTCAAGGACGGCGACAAGCCGGTCGAGACGTTCGACGTGACCGCCAAGAAGGGCGGCCGCAACTACGTCGTCACACAGGTCAAGGAGCGCTCCAAGCTCATCGCCGTCACCGAGGCCGCGCCGGCCGCGCAGCTGGCCCGCCCGGACAACCAGACGGTGGCCCTCGCGGCCCCGGCGCCCGCGCCCCCCGCCGCCTCCGACAGCCACCCGGACGCCGCGCACCCGGGTCCGGCCCAGTACCTCGGCGACTCCGCCGACCGCACCGGCTTCGGTGGCCTGGAGGCCGTCGACGAGGTCTCCATGGTCGCCGTCCCCGACCTGATGGCCGCCTACCAGCGCGGCGCGATCGACCTGGAGGCCGTCAAGGCGGTCCAGCTCGGGCTGATCGCGCACTGCGAGCTGATGGGCGACCGGGTCGCCGTGATCGACCCGCCGCCGGGCATGAACGCCCGCCAGATCCGGGTCTGGCGCCAGGAGACCGCCGGCTACGACTCCAAGTACGCGGCCCTGTACTACCCCTGGATCAAGACCTTCGACCCGGCCACCGGCCACTCCCGGCTGGTCCCGCCGAGCGGCCATGTCGCCGGCATCTGGGCCCGCAACGACTCCGAGCGCGGCGTCCACAAGGCCCCCGCCAACGAGGTCGTGCGCGGCGCCGTCGACCTCGAACTGCAGATCACCCGCGGCGAGCAGGACCTGCTCAACCCGATCGGCGTCAACTGCATCCGCGCCTTCCCCGGCCGCGGCATCCGCGTCTGGGGCGCCCGCACCCTCTCCTCCGACCCGGCCTGGCGCTACCTCAACATCCGCCGGTACTTCAACTACCTGGAGGAGTCGATCCTGATCGGCACCCAGTGGGTGGTGTTCGAGCCGAACGACCACAATCTGTGGGCCCGGATCCGGCGCAACATCTCGGCGTTCCTGGTCAACGAGTGGCGCGACGGCGCCCTGTTCGGCCGGCGTCCCGAGGAGGCGTACTACGTCAAGTGCGACGAGGAGACGAACCCGCCGGAGTCGGTCGACGTCGGCCGCGTGATCTGCGAGATCGGCATCGCCCCGGTGAAGCCCGCCGAGTTCGTGATCTTCAGGCTGGCCCAGTTCTCCAGCGGCGGCGGGGAACTGGAGGAGTAGCCCCGGCCGCGCGTCCGCCATCCACCAAGACCCCCTAGAAGGACTGCGAACAGCACATGAGCCTTTCGCCGGGTGACTCCCTCACCTCACACAATTTCGGGCTGCAGATCGACGGCGTCATGGTCGAGTACCTCGCCGAGGTCAGCGGCCTGTCCATGGAGCAGGACGTCATCACGTACCAGCAGAACACGATGAACGGCCAGAACAAGGTCGTGAACCTGCCGGGCGTGAAGAAGAACGGGACCTGCACGGTCGTCCGCGGTATGACCCAGTCGGCCGCGTTCACCGAGTGGATCAACCAGTCGATCACCGGCCAGATGAGCACGGCCCGCAAGAACGCGTCCATCATCATGATGGATTACCAGAGCAACCCGGTGAAGCGCTACAACATGCGCAACGCGTGGTGCAGCAAGATCGACACGAGCACCGTGAAGGCGGGCGAGGCGTCGGCGCTCACCGAGACCGTCACCATCGTGTTCGAAGAACTGGACATCGAGTAATGCGGCGTACGGCTGCCAGGGCCGGCGGCGCGGTCACGCACGCGGGCGCCGACGCGGCGGGGTCGGTGGGACCCGGCCCGGGACCTGGACCTGGACCGGGGCCAGGGCCGATGCAGGCTCCTCCCGCCGCCCCGGTCCCGGAGCAGGCCCCGCCGCTGCAACAGCACGAACTGCGCACGGAGTTCCCCTTCCAGCTCCCCCGCGGGTACGTCGACGAGTCGGGCACCGTCCACCGCGACGGTGTGATGCGCCTGTCGACGGCCCGGGACGAACTCGTGCCGCTGCGGGACGTGCGGGTGCAGGAGAACCCGGCGTTCCTGTCGGTGGTGCTGCTGGGCCGGGTCATCACCCGGCTCGGCACGCTGCCGAACGTGCACGACGGGACCGTGGAGAACATGTTCGCCTCGGACCTCGCCTTCCTCCAGGACTTCTACCGCCAGATCAACGCGGAGGGCCACACCCGCGCGGCCGTGGAGTGCCCGCACTGCGCGGAGCCCTTCGAGGTCGAACTCGGCGGGAGCCGCCTGGGGGAATCGTGACGTACGCGACCGACCGGCTGCACGAGGAGATCGCGTACGTCGCCTACCACTTCCACTGGAGCATGGACGAGATCCTGAACCTGGAACACCGCGACCGCCGCCGCTACACGGCCGAGATCGCGTCCCTGGTCACGCGCGCCGGGGCGGAGGACTGAGACATGGGGTTCCTGGACCGGTTGCGGGGACGACGGGACGACGGGGGCGCTGCCGCTGAGGCGGTGCCGGTATCGGTGCCGGTTCCGGTGGACGGTGGTTCCGCGAGTACGGGTGCGGGTGCGGCGCCTGCGGGTGCCGGGCCTGTGGGTGCCGGGCCTGTGGTGCGCGCCGCCTGGTCGAGGCTGCCGTCGATCCAGCGGACCCTGGCTTCCGGGCAGGAGGCCGGGGTCGCGGACGCCGGGTTCGGCGGGCGCCTGCCGACGTGGCAGAACCCGTCGTTCTCGGGCACGGCGTCGCCCGCGATCCTGAACGGGCAGTCGCAGACGCTGCTCGGCGACCTCTCACACCACCCGACGACGGGCCGACCGGTGTTCGGCCTCGAACGCCCCACGGGGACTTTGCCGTTGACCGGCCCGGAGCCGGTGGTGCAGCGGGCACCGGCGGTGCCGTTGCGGGAGATTCCTGGGAGAGGGGTCGGGGGTGGCGGGGCCCGTGCGGGTGCGGGTGCGGGGGCCGGTGGCGCCGTCCCAGGTTCCGGTGGCAGTACCGGTGCGGGTGCCCCCGGGGCTGGAGGTATGGCCGGAACGTCGGGGGACTCGGAGGTTGCCCGGGGTTCCATGGTGTCCGAGGGCTCGGGAACTCCTGTGACTCCGAAGGGTGCCCGGCGGTCGAAGGCGCCGAGAGCCTCAAGCACTCCCAGGGCTTCGAAGCGTGCCAGGGCCTCCAAGAGTGCTGAGAGCCCGAAGATTCCCCACTCTTCAGGGACTCCCACGGCCTCGAAGAACCCCGAAGCCGCGACGACTCCCGAGCCTCCGAAGAGCGCCACGGCCCCGGAGGCCCCCAAGGCTTCGAGGAGCCACGGGGGCTCGACGGCTCCCAAGACTTCGAAGAGTGCAAGGGGGTCGAAAAGTGCCCCGGCCTCGGAGACTCCTGAGGCCTCCAGGAGTCTCGGGTCCTCAGACATCCCCGGCGGCTCGGAACGTGCCGACGGCGGGGTGGAAGCCGGCATGCTCCCGGGGCCTGCCGCAAGCGCGGGGACCGGCGGGAGCGCACAGGCTGCCGGGCCACACACGCCCGTCCGCCAGCGGCTGGGTACGGACCGCTCCACTCCTTCGGGCGGCAGGTCACTGCCGGCCACGGGGGTACCCGTGGTGTCCCCGATACCCCCACCCGCCCAGGGGGAGGCCCCTGCACCGCTCCCCGTTCCCGGCCTCCGCGTGAAGCCCGTACCGGCAAGCAGCCGACCGTCCCGGCCCAACTCCCTGACGAAGACACAGGCAGGAGCGGCCCCGGTTCAGCGACGGACGCTCCCGTCGACGCGGCGACCTGCGGCAGCCGCCACGTCCAACGCGTCAACCGGCGGCAGTCAGGCGCGAGTCCACACACCTGAATCCACGCCCTCTGCCTCTGTGCAGCGGGCTGTCACCAGCTCTTCCGATACGGGCCACAGCGACACCCCGTCGACACGGCCGCCCGGAGCGGACGCCACCTTCAAGACGCCGACCGGCATCAACCGGGCCGCCCATGCTCCACAGACAGTCACCAGCCCTACCGATACGGGCCACAGCGACACCCCGTCGCCCCTGCCGCCCACAGCGGACGCCACCTCCAAGATGCCAACCGGCACCAGCCAGACGGCAGTTCACACCCCGGACACTGCCGAACGCGCCCACGCTCTCCCGTCAGGCCCGACGACCGTCACAAGCCCTACGACGAACAGCCCGGCTGCGCAGACAGCCCCCACGCAGCCCCGGCCGGGTGCGGTGACGCCGCCGTCAGGACCGGCCGGGGCGCAAGGACCCACCCTGTCCGGCAGAGCGGAAGGCAAGTCCGCGCACAGCACGACCGACGCGGCGGCAACACCGACGCCGCCAGTCCAACGACGGCCGGCCACCCCCAAGGGCACGGGCCCGGCTCACACCTCGGCCACGCGACCCACGCAGCCGGGCAACGCCGCTACGACGCCACGCACCGGCAACACCACACCGACACCCGCCCGCGACAGCCACCCGACGGGCACCCCCGCCCCACGCCCGCAGCCCGGCACCAGCACCAGCACCACCCCACCCACCGGCGAGATCGCCCCCGCCCCCGCCACACCCACCAGCGGCCCCACACCGCCGACAGCCAATCCCGCCGCCCCGCCGCCCCACCCGCTTGCCCGCACCAGCCCGGCCCCGACGGTCCAACGCCAACAGACCGCCCCCGCCCGACCGCCACGCCCCCAGCCCGGCAACGGCGCCGCAACACCCACCGCCCCCACACCGCCGTCGAGCACCCCCGCCCTGCCCCCACGCACACAGCCAGGCATCAACACCACCGCACCCACACCGACGCCAGCCACCCCCGCTCCGGCGCGCCCCACACCTGCCCGCACCAGCACAAGCACCAGCCCCAGCCCGGCCCCAACGGTCCAACGCCAACAGACCGCTCCAGCCCCGGCCCCAACCCCGGCCCACACCAGCCGGACCACCTCCCCCACCGCACCACCACGGCCGCCCGCCGACAGGTCCGCCCCCGCACCCACCAACATCACGCCGTCCCCCACGCCCCCCGCACCACAGCCACCCCACGCCACCCGAACCACACCACCTGCGCCACCCACACCCGCATCACCCGCATCACCCGCCGCCAGAACAACCGCCACCCCACCGTCACCCCCCACCGTTCAGCGAGCGGCACTCCCTCACACCAAGGCCCCCGGCCCCACACAGCCCCCAGTCACCACACGCCACACCCCCCACCTGGGCCTCGGCGCCCCGATCACCCCACAGCCGGCCCCACCCTTCCCCGCCACAACCACCACGCCCACCACCCCGACCACCCCCCGCCGCTCCCCACTCGGCGCCCCGGCAAGCAAGGCCCCCACACCCCCGGCCACCAGCACCCCCACCACCCCATCCGCCACCACCCCCCTCCCCGTGGTCCAACGCTTCTGGAAGAAGCCGAAGAAGACCACCGAAACCGCCCCCATGAACACCACCGGCGCCCTCGCATCCGCCGCGGCCGCCACCATCGCCAACAGCCTCACCCCCCGCACCGCCCAGACCCCCCGGACCGCCGCACCACCCCCGTACACACCGCCCGCACCCGCACCCGCCCCCGCTCCACCCCGAAACCCCCCACCCCCGTACTCCGCCGAGCCCGCCCCCTCCGCCCCACCCCCCTACGCAGAGGTCCCGAACGGCGGCTTCGACCCCCGGGACCTCACCGACTTCCAGCTCGACGAACTGGTCCACCGCCTCATCGGCCGCATCACCCGGCTGATCCGCACAGAACTCCGCATGGACCGCGAGCGGATCGGCAGACTCCGCGACCCCCGCCACTGACACAGAAAGGCCCTCGATGTCCCGCCAGGACCCGGGCTCCACGATCTGGTTCACCCTCAGCATCGACGGTGAGAGCCTCGGCTACTTCAACGGATGCGAAGGGCTGTCGTCCCAGGTGGAGGTCGAGCAGCGCCAGGAGGGCGGCAACAACGGGTTCGTCTGGCAGCTGCCCACCCGTGTCACCTTCTCCACCATCCGGCTGACCCGCCCGCTCACCCCGGACACCACGAAAGTGGCCAAGTGGATCTCGTCCGTGCAGACGGGCATCAAGCGGCCCACCGCCCAGATCGCCGCGCTGCGCGCGGACGGCTCCGAGGTGGCCCGCTGGGGGCTGATCGACGTACTGCCGGTGAGCTGGAGCGGTCCCAGCCTGGACCCGGCCAACCCGGCCGTGGCGACCGAGGTCCTGGAGATCACGCACCACGGGTTCACTGACTGAAGGGGCGGGACAGAGACATGGCACGAGCCAGCAGCAAGGGCGCGGGAAAGAGCCTCGTCAGGGCGACGCTCGCGATCCACGAACCGCCCGTCGGCAAGAGCACCACGCCCGGCGGGATCATCAAGACCTTCGGCTTCGACTTCAATCCCGCGCAGCTGTCCCTGACCCGCCGCGCCCAGTGGAAGTCGACGCCCGCGCAGATCGAACGGGACGGCGCCCTGCCGGAGTTCATGGGCGCAGAGGCGCGGGAGATGGGCGTGGAGATCTTCCTGGACTCCTCCGCCAAGCCGACCGGCAACACCGTGCTGAAGAAGGTGGAGTCGCTGCTCGCCTGCTGCGAGGTGACCAACGCCAGCATCGCGGCGAAGCAGCCGTCGCCGCCCTGGGTGGTGTTCCAGTGGGGGTCGTTCTCCACGGCCCGGTTCACGGCGTACGTGAGCTCGGTGGAGGCGACGTACTCCCTCTTCGGCACGACGGGCGTGCCCATCCGCGCCACCTGCCGGCTCCAGCTGCACGAGATCCCCAGCAAGACCAAGAGGCAGAACCCGACGTCGGGCGCGCTCACCGCGCAGCGCGTGCACCGGGTCGTGGCGGGCGACTCCCTGCAGTCGCTGGCCTGGCGGGAGTACGGCAACGCCGCCGCCTGGCGCTCGATCGCCGAGGCCAACGGCATCGACGACCCGTCCCGGCTGCGGGCCGGTGCGGAACTGGTGCTGCCCGCCGCCGAGGAGGTACGTCCGTAATGGTGCAGTCCGCGTTCTCCAATGTCGTCGAGGTGAAGCTCGGGGGCGCCAAGCTGCCGCAGGAGTTCGCCCGGGCGCTGGTCGACAGCCATGTCGACCAGGGCGCCGGGGTGCCGGCCGCGTTCCGGCTGACGTTCCGGGACCCCTACCGGGTCCTGCTGCGCGATCTGAAGGTCACCTTCGGCACGCCGGTGGTCATCGCGCCGGTGTCCGACGGGCAGGGCGCCGCCGACCCGCTGCTGACCGGCGAGGTCACCGGCCTGGAGGCCGACTACGACGGCACGGGCACCTTCACCGTGATCCGCGGCTACGACCTCGGGCACCGTCTGCTGCGCCGCCGCCGGGTGGCCGCCTACCGCAACCAGAGCGCGTCGGACATCGCGCGCAAGCTCGCCGCGCAGGGCGGGGTGCCGGTGGGGCGGGTGCAGTCGACGAAGACGGTGTACGACTTCATCAGCCAGTCCAACGTCACCGACTGGGACTTCCTCGCCCGGCTCGCCGACGAGAACGAGATGGTGATGTCCGTCGACGCGGACGGCAAGTTCCAGTTCGTGAAGCCGAAGCCGTCGTCCGGGGCGCCCTCGCCGCAGACCGACGGCGACCGGAGCCCGTTCGTGCTCCAGGCCGGGCACGACATCCTGCGGCTGCGGTCCGCCGTCACCGCCGCCGACCAGGTCGGCAAGGTCGAGTCGCGGGGCTGGGACGTCACGACGAAGAAGAGGCTGACGGCGACCGCGCCCGCCATCGACAACCCGGGCATCGGCATCGGCACGACACCCGGCGCGGCGGCCGGCAAGTTCAAGCCGGCCACGCTCGTCGAGACGAGCACACCGTACGACCGGCAGAACGAGGTGAAGTTCGCCGCCGACGCCCTCGCCGACGACCTCACCTCCTCGTTCGCCGAGATGGAGGTCGTCGCCCGCGGAAATCCCAAGCTGCGCCCGGGGGTTCCGGTGACGCTGTCGGACGTCGGGGAGCCCTTCGAGGGCAAGTACACGGCGACGTCCGTACGGCATGTGTTCGGCGACGGCAGGCACTACGAGGCGTGGGTGACGGTCAGCGGGCGGCAGTGGCGGTCGCTGTACGGGCTGGCCTCCGGGGGCGCCGAGAGCGCGCCGCGGCTGCCGAGCGTGGCCAACGCGCTGGTCACCGATGTGAACGACCCGCTCAAGCAGGGCCGGGTGCGGTTGCAGTTCCCCTGGCTGGACGACAGTTATGTCAGCGACTGGACGCGGACCGTGCAGTGGGGCGGCCTCGGCGGCGGGGGCATCTTCCCCATGGACGTCAACGACGAGGTGCTCGTGGCGTTCGACCGGGGCGCCCTCGACCATCCCTTCGTCATCGGCGGGCTCTACAACGGCAAGGACAAGCCGACGCCCGTGAACGACGTGCCGCTGCACGACACCGTGCGCAAGAAGGCGAGCCGGCACACCGTCTCGGACCGGGACGGCAACCGGATGGACCTGCTCAGCCAGAAGACCGGCCTGCGCAAACAGGGGGTCCGGCTGACCTCCGGCGACAAGCAGCTGGTCATCAATCTGGACCGGACGAAGACCGAGATCGTCGTGGACAGCAAGGGGTCGGTCACCATCAAGGGCAGCCGGTCGGTGTCGGTGGAGGCCGGCACCGATCTCCTGCTCAGCGCCCGGCGCAGCCTGACCCTCAAGAGCGGCGGTCCGCTCACCATCCAGGGCGGCGGGGTGGTCAACATGCGGGCCGCCGGAGCGATCAGCGTGAACGCGCTGGGCGCCCTGAACCTGGACGCCAAGGGCGTCGCGAACCTCACCGGCGTCGGCACCGTGCAGATCAACTCGCTCGCCAACACGACGATCAAGTCCCCGACCACCCTCATCGGTTCGAAGGTGTTCGGCGTCACCACCATTCCCGTGCCGATGCCGATCCCATGACCGATTCCGCAGAAGGCTGCCGGAAGAGACGTTCTCCGAAAGACAGGGTGTGGTGCTGATGGCCGAGCAGTTCGTCGGCTCCGGCTGGTCGTTCCCGCTGCGCATCGGGCCGACCGGCGGGATCGCGCTGGTCAGCGGGGAGCGGGAGATCGAGGAGGCGATCCGGCTGGTCCTGTCGACCGCTCCGGGCGAGCGGCCGATGCGGCCGGACTTCGGCTGCGCGATCCACGACCTGGTGTTCGCGCCGGTCAACGAGCAGACCGCGGGCCGTATCCAGCACGAGGTGTACGCCAGCCTGGACCGCTGGGAGCCGCGGATCGAGGTCGACGACGTCGAGGTCACCGCCGGCACCGACCAGAGCGTCCTCTACATCGACGTCCGGTACTCGATCCGCGGCACCAACAACCCGCGCAGCCTGGTCTTCCCCTTCTACGTCATTCCGTCCCACGACGAGCCCGACGCCCCCGAAAGCGACCGCTGATGGCACTGCCCTCCCCCAACCTCGACGACCGCCGCTTCCAGCAGTTCGTCGACGACGCCAAGCGCTATATCCAGCAGCGCGCCCCGGAGTGGACGGACCACAACGTCTCCGACCCCGGCGTCACCCTCGTGGAGACGGTCGCGCACATGGCCGACCAGATCGTCTACCGGCTCAACCGGGTGCCGGAGAAGAACCACTTGGCGTTCCTGGACCTCGTCGGGATCACCCTGTTCCCGCCGTCCGCGGCCCGCACCGAGGTGACGTTCTGGCTGTCGGCTCCGCAGGAGGAGGCGGTGTGGGTGCCGGTGGGCACGGAGGTCGCCACGCTGCGCACCGAGAGCGAGGAGGCGGTGGTCTTCGCCACCGAGCGCGAACTGACGTTGGTGCCCTGCGCGTTGCGCCATCTGCTGGTGCAGCACCGGGGTGAGCCGATGGCCGACCGGACGTCCGACCTCGCGGAGGAGGACAAGGACCTGCTGTGCTTCTCCGAGTCGCCCGAGCCCGGTGACTCCGTGCTGTTCGGCCTGACCGCCGCGGTCCCGCACTGCGCGATCGCCCTGGACCTGGACAGCCGGGTGGACGGCGTCGGCGTGGACCCGCGCCAGCCGCCGCTGGTGTGGGAGGCGTGGACCGCGGACGGCTGGCAGATCTGCGAGGTCGACCGGGACGGCACCGGCGGTCTGAACCGGCCCGGCGAGGTCGTGCTGCACATCCCCGGCGGGCATGTGCTGTCCCGCAACGCCGGGCAGGAGGCCGGCTGGCTGCGCTGCCGCGTCACCGACCCCCGGCCGAACCAGCCCTTCTACACGACCTCGCCCACCGTGCGCGCCGCCGAGGCCTTCACCATCGGCGGCACCACCCAGACCGTGCACGCCGAGACGGTGTACGACGAGGCGCTCGGCGAGTCCACCGGGCTGCCGGGCCAGCGGCTGCGCCTGCTGCACGCGCCCGTGGTCGGCGACGACCCGCCGCTGCTGCTGCAGACCGCCGAGCACGACGGCTGGACGGACTGGCGGGTCGTCCCGAACTTCGCGGGCTCCGGGCCCAACGACCGGCACATCACCCTCGACGCCACGACCGGCGAGATCGCCTTCGGCCCGGCCGTGCGCGAACCCGACGGGTCCCTGCGGCAGTACGGGACGGTCGCCCCCAAGGGCGCCCCCGTCCGGGCCCGCCGCTATCGCACGGGCGGCGGGCGCGCCGGCAATGTGGCGCGCGGTGCCGTCCAGGTGCTGCGCACCTCCATCCCGTACGTCTCCGAGGTCGTCAACCGCGAGGCCGCGCGCGGCGGTGTGGACGGGGAGACGGTTCAGGAGGCGAAGGTCCGGGCCCCGATCACCCTGCGCGCCCAGGAGCGTGCCGTGACGCTGCGCGACTACGAGGAGCTGGCCCGCCGCGCCGCCCCGGAGACCGCGCGCATCACCTGCCTGGAGGGCGAGGAGGGCGAGCACGGGGCCTACGCGGTACGGGTGCTGGTCGTGCCGCAGGCCGTGCCGGACCCCGGCGGCCGGCTGCGCTTCGAGCAACTCGTGCCCGGTGACGCGCTGCTGGACCGCATCACCCGGCATCTGGACGAACGGCGCCTGATCGGGACCCGGTTGGCGGTGGGCCCGCCGTACTACCAGGGCGTCACCGTGGTGGCCACGGTGCATGCCTTCCGGGGTGTCGACACCGACCGGGTGCGCCGTCAGGCGCATGACGCCCTCTACCGGCACCTCGATCCGCTGACCGGCGGCGCGGACGGCACCGGCTGGCCGTTCGGCCGGCCCGTGCAGTCCGGTGAGGTGTTCGCGGTGCTGCAACGCGTGCCGGGGGTGGAACTGGTCGACGAGGTGGTCCTGCACCCCGCCGACCCGCTCACCGGCAAGCGCGGCGAGGCGACGAACCGGATCGATCTGTCCGCGCCGTCGCTGGTGTTCTCGTTCGACCACCGCGTCCGGGTGATCGGAGACGGTTCGTGAACGGGGACCCGAGGGCGGGGAGGGGCGTATGAGGGGCTCGATCGACGGCCTCGGATCCTCCACGCCGATCGGCACGATGCTGCCGGCCGTCTTCGCCGACGACGACCTGGCCCAGCGGTTCGTCGCCGGACTCGACGACGTGATCGCCCCGATCCTGAGCGTGCTGGACTGTCTCGACACCTACTTCCGCCCGTCCCTCACCCCGCTCGACTTCACCCAGTGGCTGGGGAGCTGGGTGGGTGCGGAGACGGCGGGCGACGAGCCCGAGGCCCGCCTGCGGGCGGCCGTGGCCGCCGCCGCGTATCTGCACCGCATCCGCGGCACCCGGCGCGGGCTGTCCGAGACGGTCCGGCTCGCGTTCGGTGTGGAGCCCGAGATCACCGAGAGCGGCGGCGCCGCGTGGAGCGCCCGGCCGCTCGGCCCGTTCCCCGGCGCGCCCCGCCCGCGTCTGCACGTCCATCTACGACTTCCCGCCCCGACCCCCGCGGACCACTACCGCCTGGAGACCCTCGTGTCCGCCGCCCGCCCCGCTCATATGCCGTACACGGTCCAGGTGACCGCCGGTGCCCCCGCCGAAAGGACCCGGGAGACATGACAACCCCCCAGAACTGCGCCGACTGCGGCACCCGCGCGGAACCGGGCCAGTCCTTCTGCGACGCCTGCGGGGCGGTACTGAGCTGGACGGACCGCCCGTCCGGCGGCTCCGGCCCTCGCGCAGGGGCAGCCGGGACTCCCGAGGCGTCCCGCCCGGCTCGGGCCTCCGAACCGGCCGGGGAGCCCGAGGCCGGCCGCCCGGCCCGGACGTCCGAGCCGGCCCGCGTCTCCGGGACCACCGGGACCACCGGACCCGCCGGAGTTTCCAGGGCTTCGGAGCCCACCGGCCACGCGAGGCCCGACGGTGAGCCGGGCGGCGCCTCGTCACCCGAGCCGGGCTGGGACGCCTTCGCCCGGCCGGACGGCGGCACGGGCCTGGCCCCCACCGCCCGCGACCGGCTCGGCACCGGCACGGCGACGACGCACCAGGGCGCCACCCGTACGGCGTCCACCGGCCCCCGCACCTCCGACCCGGCCACCGCCGAAAACGCCGCCACCGACGCGGCCTCCGCCCGGCACGGCGAGCACCCCGGCACGCCGGGCGCCACCGCTCACCCGGACACAGCCTCCGGCTCCGGAGCCTCCCCTCACCACGACACCACCGGCCCCGGCACCCCCTCCCCCACCGACCGCTTCCCGGACGACACCGCCCCCACCGAGCCCGTCCCCCCGGTCGCCCAGAGCCAGCACCCCGCCGACCCCGACGCCGACACCCACGGCATGACCGACCGCGCCCGCAGCCTCCTCATCCCGGTCGGCGACCCCGAGCCCCGGCCCGACCCGCACCCCTCCGTCACCCCGGTCCTGCCCGGCCGCCCCGAGCCGCAGCGCCCGCAGTCCGTACGCGCCCCGGGTCAGGAGCACGGCGCGGACGGCGGCGCCCCCTGCCCCTGGTGCGCCACCCGCAACCGGCCCGAGCGGCACTTCTGCGCCCGGTGCGCGATGCCCATGACCGGCGACGGACCGGCCGGCCCGCTGCGGCTCCCCTGGTGGCGACGCCTCTTCGGCAGTCAGGAGGCCCCGTGGGCGGGCGACCGCCCCCGGCTGCGCCGAGCCTTCGACCGGGTCCTGACCTGGCTGGGCATCGTGATCGTGCTGTCCCTGCTGGTCGTTCTGGTGATCAACATCCCGCAGGGCATCCAGGCCACCCGCGACCACTTCGCCAAGCGCGCCGAGGTGTCCCCGGACCGCTACGCCGCGTCCCGCTACTTCCCGGGCCACAAGCCGGACCTGGCCTTCGACAAGCTCAACGACACCTGGTGGGGCCCGGGCGTCTCCGAGTCGGGCAAGGGCCAGTGGGTGGAGGCCCGTTTCGACCAGCCGACCCGGCTCCTGGACCTGATCATCACGCCGGGCGTCTCCGTCCGCCCCGACAAGCTCCGCGAGTCGGCGCTCCCGCACCGTCTGGAGGCCACGATCACGGGGGCCGACGGCAAGAAGACGACCCGTCAGGTCACTCTCGACCAGGGCGCGGGCCCGCAGCGGCGTTCGTTCCGCGTGGGCGAGGTCACCTCCGTCCGCTTCACCATCGAGTCCGCCCACGGCATCTCGGGGGAGAAGCAGGTCGCCATCGCGGAGATCGAGTTCTTCGGCCCGTCGAGCGCGAACAGCGGCTGAACGCGCCGCGGCCCCGGACGGAGACGAACCGTCCGGGGCCGCGGCGTACGACGACCGGGGTGACTACGCGTCCAGCGACGTCATCACGTGCTTGATCCGCGTGTAGTCGTCGAAGCCGTACGACGAGAGGTCCTTGCCGTAGCCGGACTTCTTGAAGCCGCCGTGCGGCATCTCGGCGACCAGCGGGATGTGGGTGTTGATCCACACGCAGCCGAAGTCGAGCTTCTTGGACATGCGCATCGCGCGGCCGTGGTCCTTGGTCCACACGGAGGAGGCGAGCGCGTACTCGACGTCGTTGGCCCACGTCACGGCCTGCTCCTCGTCGGAGAAGGACTGGACGGTGATGACCGGGCCGAAGACCTCGTTCTGGACGATCTCGTCGTCCTGCTTCAGGCCCGAGACGACGGTCGGCGCGTAGAAGTAGCCCTTGTCGCCGACGCGCTTGCCGCCGGCCTCCACGCGCGCGTGCGCGGGCAGCCGGCCGATGAAGCCCTCGACCTGCTTGAGCTGGTTGGGGTTGTTGAGCGGGCCGAACAGCACGTCCTCGTCGTCCGGCTGGCCCGTCTTCGTCTCGGACGCGGCCTTCGCCAGCGCGGAGACGAACTCGTCGTGGATGGACTCGTGGACGAGCACGCGGGTGGCGGCCGTACAGTCCTGGCCCGCGTTGAAGTAGCCCGCGACCGAGATGTCCTCGACGGCCTTGGCGATGTCGGTGTCCTCGAAGACCACGACGGGCGCCTTGCCGCCCAGCTCCAGGTGGACGCGCTTGACGTCCTTGGAGGCGGACTCGGCGACCTGGATGCCGGCGCGCACCGAGCCGGTGATGGAGGCCATCGCCGGGGTGTCGTGCTCGACCATCATGCGGCCGGTGTCGCGGTCGCCGCAGATGACGTTGAAGACGCCCTTGGGGACGATCGAGCCGATGATCTCGGCCATCAGTGCCGTCGAGGCCGGGGTGGTGTCCGACGGCTTCAGGACGACGGTGTTGCCCGCCGCGAGCGCCGGGGCGAACTTCCACACGGCCATCATCATCGGGTAGTTCCACGGCGCGACCTGCGCGCAGACACCGACCGGCTCACGGCGGACGATGGAGGTCAGGCCCTCCATGTACTCGCCGGCCGAGCGGCCCTCCAGCATCCGCGCCGCGCCCGCGAAGAAGCGGATCTGGTCGACCATCGGCGGGATCTCCTCGGAGCGGGTCAGCCCGATGGGCTTGCCCGTGTTCTCCACCTCGGCCGCGATCAGCTCCTCGGCGCGCTCCTCGAAGGCGTCCGCGATCTTCAGCAGGGCCTTCTGACGCTCGGCGGGCGTGGTGTCGCGCCAGCCGGGAAAGGCCTCGGCGGCCGCCGCCATCGCGGCGTCCACGTCCGCCTGCCCGGACAGCGGAGCGGTCGCGTACGCCTCACCCGTCGCGGGATTGACCACCTCGGTGGTCCGTCCGTCGGCGGCGTCCCGGAACTCACCGCCGATGTAATTGCGCAGACGACGAAGCTCGGTGCTCACTGCCGGCCCTCCAGTTCGGATGTCCAGTACTTGAGACACCCACCCTAGTCGCCCGGTCCACGTTTTCAACACCCCCACTCCCTTCATTCGTGCGGAATCCGCAGGCTTCGGCAATCAAAACAACGGATTTCATCGATCACGCCTTGCGGAAGTGACGAGACCTCGTGCACAGTGACCTCGTGGCCAGTCGAAGCGCAGACCAGAAGGGCTCGCGGGAACTCCGCGAGTCCTCCCGCGAGTCCAGGAACGGCAGCTCGCCCCAGCTGGACGCCGTCTCCCTCGCCATCATCGAACAGCTCCAGGAGGACGGCCGCCGGCCGTACGCCGCCATCGGCAAGGCCGTGGGCCTCTCCGAGGCGGCCGTGCGTCAGCGCGTCCAGAAGCTGCTCGACCAGGGCGTGATGCAGATCGTCGCCGTCACGGACCCGCTCACCGTGGGCTTCCGCAGACAGGCGATGGTCGGCGTCAACGTCGAGGGCGACGTGGAGTCGGTCGCGGAGGCGCTGACGGCCATGCCCGAGTGCGAGTACGTGGTGATGACCGCGGGCTCCTTCGACCTGATGGTGGAGATCGTCTGCGAGGACGACGACCACCTTCTGGAGGTCATCAACAAACGCATCCGGGCGGTGCCCGGAGTGCGCTCCACCGAGAGTTTCGTTTACCTGAAGCTCAAGAAGCAGACCTACATGTGGGGAACCCGATAACCGTGAGGACCCGATAGCCGTGAGCAAGGACCTCTCCCAGTCCGCGTACGACCACCTGTGGATGCACTTCACGCGCATGTCGTCGTACGAGAAGGCCCCCGTACCCACCATCGTCCGTGGCGAGGGCACCTACATCTACGACGACCAGGGCAAGCGCTACCTGGACGGTCTCGCCGGACTGTTCGTGGTGCAGGCCGGGCACGGCCGTGTCGAGCTCGCCGAGACCGCCTTCAAGCAGGCGCAGGAGCTGGCGTTCTTCCCGGTGTGGTCCTACGCCCACCCCAAGGCCGTCGAGCTGGCCGAGCGCCTCGCGCACCACGCCCCGGGCGACCTGAACAAGGTCTTCTTCACCACCGGCGGCGGCGAGGCCGTCGAGACCGCCTGGAAGCTGGCCAAGCAGTACTTCAAGCTGACCGGCAAGCCCACCAAGCACAAGGTCATCTCCCGCGCGGTCGCCTACCACGGCACCCCGCAAGGCGCCCTGTCCATCACCGGCCTGCCGGGCCTGAAGGCCCCGTTCGAGCCGCTGGTCCCGGGCGCGCACAAGGTCCCGAACACCAACATCTACCGGGCCCCCTACTTCGGCGACGACCCGGAGGCCTTCGGCCGCTGGGCCGCCGACCAGATCGAGCAGCAGATCCTCTTCGAGGGCCCGGACACGGTCGCCGCGGTCTTCCTGGAGCCGGTGCAGAACGCGGGCGGCTGCTTCCCGCCCCCGCCCGGCTACTTCCAGCGCGTCCGCGAGATCTGCGACCAATACGACGTGCTGCTCGTCTCCGACGAGGTCATCTGCGCCTTCGGCCGCCTCGGCACGATCTTCGCCTGCGACAAGTTCGACTACGTCCCGGACATGATCACCTGCGCCAAGGGCATGACTTCGGGCTACTCCCCGATCGGCGCCTGCATCATCTCCGACCGCCTGGCCGAGCCGTTCTACAAGGGCGACAACACCTTCCTGCACGGCTACACCTTCGGCGGCCACCCGGTCTCCGCGGCGGTGGGCCTCGCCAACCTCGACCTCTTCGAGCGCGAGAACCTCCCCCAGCACGTCCTCGACAACGAGGGCGCCTTCCGCTCCACCCTGGAGAAGCTCCACGACCTGCCGATCGTCGGCGACGTCCGCGGCAACGGCTTCTTCTACGGCATCGAGCTGGTCAAGGACAAGAACACCAAGGAGTCCTTCAACGACGAGGAGACGGAGCGCGTCCTGTACGGCTTCCTCTCCAAGGCGCTGTACGACAACGGCCTGTACTGCCGCGCCGACGACCGCGGCGACCCGGTCGTCCAGCTCGCCCCGCCGCTGATCTCCGACCAGTCGACGTTCGACGAGATCGAGCAGATCCTGCGGGCCACCCTCTCGGAGGCGTGGACGAAGCTCTGAGCGTCGCCGCTCCGATCGTCTGATCGGACGATCAACACCAGCCCCGGTGCCCGCCGTTCGAGTGAGAAACGGCGGCCCGGGGCCGCGTGCTGTCCGGCGTCCCGCCTCCCGCTGCCTAGCGTGCCCAGTGACTGATCGGCCCCGCCTTCGTTCCCCCGCACGGGGGATGGCACGGGAACTACGGATCTGAACCGAGGTGTACGCATGGAGGCCCCGCCGGACAACGACGTGCTCTGGGCACGCGCCCTGCACTTCCAGCACCACGACGGCTCGCCCGCGCTCTGCGGCGTCTCCCTCGGCGTCCGGGAGAGCGAGATCCTCGCCGTCAGCGGCCCGCGCGGCAGCGGCAAGACGACCCTGCTGCGGTGCCTGTCCGGCCTGGAGCCCGTGCGGCGCGGCGAGGTCTGGTTCAACAGCGTGCCCGTGCACACCATGGGCGCCCTCACCCGCGAGCGGCTGCGCCGCGACCGCTTCGGCTGGATCGACCCGGTCCCCTCCCTGGTCCCGGAGCTGAACGCCTGGGAGAACGCCGCCCTGCCGCTGATGCTGCGCGGCACCAGCAGGCGCCGCGCCAAGCGGGCGGCACTGGAGTGGCTGGAGCGCCTGGACATCGGCGACGGCGCCCGCAAGCGCCCGCACCAGTTGAAGCAGGCCGAGCGCCAGCGGGTGTGCATCGCCCGCGCCCTCGCACCGGCGCCCTCGGTGCTGTTCGCCGACGAGCCGACGGCTCCCCTGCACCGCGCCGACCGCGCCCACGCGCTGCGCACCCTCACCACGGCGGCCCGCTCGCACGGCATCACGGTCGTCCTGGCCACCCACGACCCGGACACCGCGGCACTCGCCGACCGCACGGTCTTCCTGCTCGACGGGCGGCGCGTGCGGACGGTGCACCTGCCTCCGGTCGCCGAGACCACCGAGCCGGAGGGCCGGGCGGCGTGCTCGCTCTCCGTCTGACCCGCGCCGCCCACCCCGCCGTCCAACTGCGCCGCCTCCTGGTCGCGGCGGCCTCGGCGGGCACGGGTTTCCTGCTGCTGTGCGCCCTCGGTTACGCGCTGGGCCACCCCGGCTCCCCCGGTGCCGCCGCGCTGCGCCTGGCCTGGTGCGCGGCGCCCCTCGCCGCCACGGTGTACTTCGCCCTCGCGGTGGCCCGCACCGACCCCGGCACCAAGCCCCGCACCGGCCTCTCGGCGATCGGCCTGGGCCCGCTGCGCCTGATGGCCATCGCGGTGACGACGACGGCCCTGTCCTGCACCCTGGGCTCGATGCTGGCCCTGCTGCTCTTCCTGCATCTGCGGGGCGATCTGACGGGCCTGCCCTTCGACGGCGCGGCCGCCGAGGCCCTCGGCGCGGGCCGGCCGCTGCCGCTGCCGGGAGCCCTGACGCTGCTGGCGCTCGTGCCCGCGGGCGCCTCGATCGCGGTGGTGCTGACGCTGCGGCCCAGGGAGCAGAGGGCGGCCGCGGCGGCCAGGGTGGTGTACGGCCGCTTCGGCGCGTACCGGCGCGCCAGCCCGCTCGACACCTTCGGGGCGTACGGCCGTTTCGGCCGCCAGATCAACCGGCCCGGGGGCGCTCCCGCCGGGCAGCAGAGCGCGCCCCCGTCGGCGCGGGCGGGCGAACCGGCCTCGGCGGCGACGGTCACGGACGCCGGGAGCGCGGTGAGCACGATCGAGGAACTCCCCCGGCTCTCCGCCCCGCACGCCACCGCACCGGACCCCACCGACGTCCTCGCGGTCCCCGATGCGGTGCTGCTGCCGGACCTCGTCACGGCCGACGCCGCCCCCACCGCCGCCCCCTCCGGCCTCCCCTGGGGCATCACCGTCCTGGCCGCGGGGCTCGCCGTGGAGACCTACGCGAGCCGCACCGCCCCCAAGGCGCCCGACCTCACCTTCTCCGGCGCCTCCCCCGGTGTCATGGCGGGCTGGACGCTGGCCGCCGTCGGCCTGGCCCTGGCCGGTCCCGGTCTGACCCACCTGTGCGGCCGGCTGCTCCAGTCGGCCCGCCCCGGCGCCCTGCGGTTGCTGGCCGGCCGCATCCTGATGACGGAGGCCACCCGCATCGGCCGCCCCCTGGGCGTGGTCTGCGCGGTGCTGTCGGCCACGTACGCCATGGTGCTGCTGCACGCCCCGGACGGACTGTCGCTCGGTCCGCTCACCCTCCTCGGTGTGCTCCTCGTGACCGGCTGCACCGTGGCGACGCTCCTGACGGCCGCCGTCGAGGCCCGGCAGGCCCGGGCCGACACCACCTCCGCGCTGCTGCGTCTCGGCGCACCCGCGACCATGCTGCGCAGCGCCGCGGCCCTGCGCGCGGGCGCGTTGTTCGCCCTGTTCGCCCCGCTCACCCTGACGGTCGCGGAGTTGGCGGCGCTGCCGCTGGCGCGCTGAGAAAGTCGTACGAGAAAAATTTCCGGGCGGCGATGAGTTCCGCGCGGGGCCCCGGTCTAACCCCGCGTAACGACACGGACCCGGTAGCACCGCCCCGATGGGAGACCGCACATGTACCAGCAGATGATCTTCGTGAACCTGTGTGTCAGCGACATCGCCGCCTCGAAGAAGTTCTTCACGGAGCTCGGCTACACGATCAACGAGCAGTTCAGCGACGACACCACCGCGTCGGTCGTGATCAGCGAGACCATCGTCGTGATGGTGCACACCAAGGAGAAGTACTCCCAGTTCACCAAGAAGGAGATCGCGGACTCCAAGAAGAACAGCGAGGTGCTGATCGCGCTGAGTTCGGAGAGTCGCGAGAAGGTCGACGAGCTGGTGGAGAAGGCGGTGGCGGCCGGTGGGTCCGTCTCCGGCGAGACGCAGGACCACGGTTTCATGTACGGCCGCGCCTTCGACGACCCGGACGGCCACACCTTCGAGGTCGTGTGGATGGACCCGGCGGCCGTCCAGGGCTGACACGCGCTGTGCCAGCATGGGCGGGTGCAGACGATGCCCGCCCATGCGGCCCACCATGACGACCGTGAGATCGAGACGCTCGAGGAGTTCGACGCGACCGTCGCGGCGCGCGGCACACTCGCCGGTCACCGCGTCCAGGCCGTCGACCTGACGGACCGTACGCGCGAGCTGCTCACCACGGACACCGCGGGCGCGATCTTCCTCGGCTGCGCGATGCGCGAGGACGCGGCCGCGAAGATACGCGCGGACGGCGCCCTGGTCTTCCCGCCGGTCCCGGACCTGCCCTTCGACCCGTACCGCGGCCTGGTCTACTCACCGGACGAGCTGTTCGCGTCCCTGCCGGACGGCTACGAGGCGACTCCCGACGCCCGCGCCTACGCCTGGTTCCAGCGCACGAAGGCCGACGGCGACATCTACGCGTCCATGCTGCGCGCGGTCCACGACGACTCCGTCTCGGACGCGCTCGACGAACTCCTGTCCGGCGCCCGGGTCGTGGGCGTGATGGGCGGCCACGCGATGGCCCGGGGCACCGAGGAGTACGCGGGGGCGGCGCGGCTCGGCCGCGAACTGGCCCGCGCCGGTTTCACGGTCGCCACCGGCGGCGGCCCGGGCGCGATGGAGGCGGCCAACTTCGGCGCGTACGCGGCCCCGTTCGACGACGAGATGCTCACCGACTCGCTGGAACTGCTCGGCAAGGCACCGCACTTCACCCCGTCGATCACCCAGTGGGCCTCGGCCGCCTTCGAGATACGCACCCGCTGGCCGCAGGGCGGCCGCTCCGTCGGCATCCCGACCTGGTTCTACGGCCACGAGCCGCCGAACGCCTTCGCCTCGCACATCGCCAAGTACTTCGCCAACGCCACCCGCGAGGACGGCCTGCTGGCCCGGTCGACAGCGGGTGTGGTGTTCCTGCCGGGAGCCGCCGGCACCGTACAGGAGATCTTCGACAACGCGACGCCGAACTACTACGAGTCGCGCGGCGAGCCGACGCCCATGGTGCTCGTGAACCGCGCGCACTGGACGGAGAAGCTGCCGACGTGGCCGCTGCTCCAGTCGCTGGCCAAGGGGCGTTCGATGGAGACGCGGATCGCGCTGGTCGAGCGGATCGAGGAGGCGCCGGAGGCGTTGAAACGCCTCGGCGGTTAATAAGCAGGCAAAGCAAGTGCTTGCAGACTGCATATGCGTTGACACTACTTATGCGGCACTTATAAACCTGTGAGTCTCCAGGTAGTGCTGATGTTCCGTCACCGCTGCCTCTTCCCCCCGCTTTAACACATCCTGTAAAGGACAAACGTGGCAGTTCTGTCCGTATCCCGCCGCGCACGCGCCGTGCGCATCCTCGGTGTCGTCTCCGCCTCGGCCGCGCTCGCGCTCGGTACCGCCGGCAACGCGCTCGCCTGCAACATCAACGAGTTCTCCGCCGAGGCGAAGTGTGACGGCGACAAGGGCGTCATCACCGTCACCGACGTGGACCCCGCCGGCATCAAGGCGAAGGTCACCGTATACCTGCAGAACAACGGCGCCGACGCGCAGAAGATCGGCGAGCAGGAGGTCAAGGGCTCGCGCGAAGGCACCACCATCACCTTCGCCGAGGACTGGAAGCCGAACGCGGAGTACCGCATCCACGTGAAGGCCGCTCCGTACGTCGACGAGGACATCAAGCCGAACCTCGTCACCCCGGCCACGGCCTGCAAGAAGGAGGAGGAGCCCCCGGCTTCGACTCCCCCGGCCACCCCGACCCCCTCCACCCCGTCGGCCTCCCCCTCGAAGCCGGCCGAGGAGACCGACACCCCGGCTCCGACGCCGTCGGAGAGCGAGAGCACCACGCCGGCGGGCAACGCGCCCGGCCCGGCCGGTGACTCCAACCTCGCCGAGACGGGCGCCGACTCCAACACCGGAATCATCGCCGGCATCGCGGCGGCCCTGGTCGTCGTCGGTGGTGGCGCGGTGTTCTTCGGCATGCGCCGTCGTGGGGCGAACAGCGAAGGCTGACGCCCGCGCACACCCTGATGTGGCCCGACCCTGACAGGGGGGCGGGCCACGTCCGTCTCATCCGAACGTCGCCCGCTCCAGCCAGAACTCCAGCAACTCCCGCTCCCCCAGCACCTCCAGCTCCGGAGCGTCCAGCGGCAGCCGCCGGTAGAACGCGAGCAGGACAGAGGTCAGCGGCCCGCGCAGGGCGACCGTGGCCTTCTCGTGGCCCCGGCGCCAGGTGACACCGTCCTCGGTGAGCGCGATCAGCCACTCGGCGTTCACCTCCGGCCCGGCGTCGGTGGCGTGCAGATGGATGCTGCGGCCCGGGCCGCGCAGTTCCCTCGCCGCCTCGTCGTGCGGGTCCGTCTGCGCGTACTCCACGATCTGCAGCCACTCGTCGATCGCGTCGGCGGCGATGTCGGGCGCGACCTCGTAGGGCAGCCCGGCGGTGAGCGTGGCGTCCGCCCGGTGCACGGTGACCTCGTGCGCCATCCGGCGGGCCCAGAACCCGGCGTTGAGGATCCCCGCCCAGCCCCACACCTTCGCGTCCGGCCCGGCCTCCCGCAGCGCGGCGACGACCTGCTCGCCCGCCTCCCCCAGCCACGCGTCCAGCGCCGCTGCGTCACCCCGGGCCTCGGGCCCCTCGGCCCCCGGCACCTCCTCCTCGGGCACCTCCTCCTGGGCCCGGGTCCGCACCATGAGCTCCACCCAGCGCAGGGCGCCGCCCGTGTGCCGGACGAGTTCCTCCAGCGACCAGTCGGGGCAATTCGGCACGGTGGCGGACAGGTCGGCCCCGGAGGTCACCACCGACCTCAACAGACCGACCTGATGGGCGATTTCGTCGCAGTAGCGCTCGTGCGCGAGGAGTGTCATGCCCGCACCATAGGCGGGCGGCGATCAGTCGAGCACGGCGATTTCCGCCGCGTCGAACTCCACCCCGGCCTCGGCCCCTACCTCGGGCGCCGCCCGCAGCGCGCACGCCGCCTCCAGGCGCGGGGCGTCCTCCGGCTGGAGGTGGACGGCGACATGCGTGCCCTTGAAGGTGCGGCCGGTCACCGTGCAGCGCAGGCCCTCACCGGCGGGCACCAGACGTACACCGGCGGGCCGCACCAGAAGGGTCCGCGTGCCCTGCGGCGCGCCCTCCGGCACCGGCACCTTGCCCCAGGGCGTGTCCGCGGCCTCCGCACCCACGGTCGCCTCGACGACGTTCTCGAAGCCGAGGAAGCGCGCCACGAACGCGTCGGCCGGCCGCTGCCACACCTCAAGCGGCGTACCGGACTGGGCGATCCGCCCGTCCCGCATCACCACGACCCGGTCGGCCAGCGCGAAGGCCTCCCCCTGGTCGTGCGTCACGGCGAGCACGGTGGTGCCCAACCGGCCGAACAGCTCGCGCAGTTCCACGACCAGCCGCTCCCTCAGCGACCGGTCGAGCTGCCCCAGCGGCTCGTCCAGCATCAGCAGTGTGGGGCTCGGCGCCAGGGCCCGGGCCAGCGCCACCCGCTGCTGCTCCCCGCCGGACAGCGCGGCGACGGCCCGACGGTCCGCGCCGGGCAGCCCCACCAGGTCCAGCAACTCCCTTACCCGCTCGGCCTGCTGCCGCTTGGACGCCCCGTGCATCCGCAGCCCGAAGGCGACATTGCCGCCCACGTCCCGCTGCGGGAACAGCTGGTGGTCCTGGAACATCAGCCCGACCCCGCGCCGGTGCGCGGGCACGCCGGCCTGGTCGCGCCCGTCGAGCGACACCCGCCCGGAGTCCAGCGGCTGCAGCCCGGCCACGGCCCGCAGCAGGGTCGACTTGCCGCTGCCGCTGGGCCCGAGCACGCACACGATCTCGTGCTCGGCGACCTCCAGATCGACGGCGTCCAGTACGGCCCGCCCGCCGAAACGGACCGTCGCGCCCTCCAGTGCCAGCAGCATCAGAACTCCCCTGTCCGGTCGGCGATCCTGAGCCTCTCCAGCACCAGCAGGGCCACGGCGCACACCACCATCAGAATCGTCGAAAGGGCCATCGCCTGGCCGTAGTTCAGCTCCCCGGGCCGCCCCAGCAGCCGCGCCACGGCCACCGGCAGCGTCGGGTTGTCGGGCCGCGCGATGAACACCGTCGCGCCGAACTCCCCGAGCGACACCGCGAAGGCGAACCCGGCGGCGATCAGCAGCGCCCGCCGCACCATCGGCAGGTCCACCTCCCGCCACACCCGCCAGGGCGAGGCCCCCAGCACCGAGGCCGCCTCCCGCAACCGCACGTCCACCGCCCGCAGCACTGGCAGCATGGTCCGCACGACGAACGGCACCCCGACCAGCGCCTGCGCGAGCGGCACCAGGATCCACGAGGCCCTCAGGTCCAGCGGCGGCTCGTCGAGGGTGATCAGGAACCCGAAGCCGACGGTCACCGCGGACACCCCGAGCGGCAGCATCAGCAGCGCGTCAAACCCGCGCACGAACCGCCCGGCGTCCCGGCGGGTGAGCGCGACGGCGGCGAGGCCGCCGATCACCACCGCGATGACCGTGGCGGCCAGGGCGTACTCCAGCGAGTTGCGGATCGCCTCGATCGGCGCCACCAGGAAGATCCCGCCGTCCTCCCTGGTCAGCGCGCGGTAGTAGCCGAAGCCCGGCGCGTCCAGGGACCGCTGGACCAGTACGGCGAGCGGCAGCAGAAGCAGCACGACGACCGTGAGCAGCACCCCGCCCAGCAGCGCCCACTGCCCGGCGCCGCGTGGCCGGCGCGCGGTCACCGACGCGTCCACCAGCCGCAGCGCCGTCTCCCGCCGCCGTACGGTCCAGGCGTGCAGGACGAGGATCGCGCCCACGGCGACGAACTGGATCAGTGTCAGCACGGCCGCCGTGGACAGGTCGAAGATCTCCGACGTCTGCCGGTAGATCTCCACCTCCAGGGTCGAGAAGGTGGGCCCGCCGAGGATCTGGACGACACCGAAGGAGGTGAAGGTGAACAGGAAGACCATGAGCGCGGCGGCGGCCACGGCCGGGGCGAGGGCCGGGAGGGTCACCTGCCGCCATGCCTTCAGCGGGGACGCCCCGAGCATCCGCGCTGCCTCCTCCTGCCGCGGGTCCAGCTGCGCCCAGAGCCCGCCGACGGTCCGAACGACGACCGCGTAGTTGAAGAAGACGTGCGCAAGCAGGATCGCCCACACGGTGGTGTCCAGGCGTACGCCCCACAGCTCGTCGAGCAGCCCGCCCCGCCCGACCAGCGCCAGGAACGCCGTACCGACGACGACCGTGGGCAGCACGAACGGGACGGTCACGGCCGCCCGCAGCACCTGCTTGCCCCGGAAGTCGAAGCGCGCGAAGACATACGCGCCCGGGAGCGCGATCAGCAGCGTGAGCGCGGTGGAGACGAGCGCCTGCCAGGTGGTGAACCACAGGACGTGCCGGACGTCGGACTGCGCCAGCACCTCCCCGATCCGCCCGAACTGCCAGGCGCCGTCGATCTTCAGCCCGCGCGCGACGATCGCGGCGACGGGGTAGGCGAAGAACGCCGCGAAGAACGCGACGGGCAGGGCGATGAGCCCGAACCGCGCCGCCGCGCCCCTCGTCCGGCCGGTCACTTCAGTACGAGTGAGGTCCACGACTTGACCCACTGGTCACGGTGGTCGGCGATCTTCGCCGGGTCCAGGGTCTCGGGGTCCTTGGCCTGCGGCCCGAACTTCACGAACTCCGGCGGCACCTGGGCGCCCTCGCGCACCGGGTACACGAACATGTTGAGCGGCATGTCCTCCTGGAACTTCTTGCTGAGCAGGAAGTCGAGGAACGCCTTGCCGCCCTTGGTGTTCTTGGCGTTGCTCAGCAGCCCGGCGTACTCGACCTGCCGGAAGCAGGTGCCCTCGGCGACCCCGGTCGGTGCCGCATCCGGCTTGGGGTCGGCGAAGATGACCTCGGCGGGCGGCGAGGAGGCGTACGACACGACGAGCGGCCTCTCGCCCTTGGCCTTCTTGCCGCCGGCCGAGCCGGAGAACTCCTCGTTGTAGGCCTGCTCCCAGCCGTCGACGACCTTCACGCCATTGGCCTTGAGCTTCTTCCAGTAGCTCTCCCACCCGTCGTCGCCGTACTTCGCGGCGGTGCCGAGCAGGAACCCGAGGCCGGGCGAGGAGGCGGAGGCGTTCTCGGTGACGAGCAGGTTCTTGTACTGCGGCTCGACCAGGTCGTCGAAGCTCTTCGGCGGCTCCAGCTTGTGGTCGGCGAAGTACTTCTTGTCGTAGTTGACGCAGATGTCGCCGGTGTCGACGGGCGTGACCCGGTGCTGGTCCCGGTCGGCCCGGTACTCGGCCTTGATCTGCTCGGAGCCCTTCGCCTCGTACGGCTGGAACAGGCCGTTGTCGAGGGCGCGGGACAGCAGGGTGTTGTCGACGCCGAAGAAGACGTCGCCCTGCGGGTTGTCCTTGGTGAGGATCGCCTTGTTCACGGCCTGCCCGGCGTCGCCGTCCTTCAGGACATTCACCTTGTAGCCGGACTGCTTCTCGAAGGCGGCGATGACGCCCTTGGACGCGGCCCACGAGTCATGGCTGACGAGGGTCACGGTCTTGGAGTCGCCGGACCCCTGGCCGCCATCGGACGACCCGCAGGCGGCGAGCGTGCCGACCATGCCGAGCCCGACGACCACAGCCGTCAGCCGCTTGCTCTTGTTGCTCACTGGATTCCTCCTGGATGACCAGGAGAAGACGCGGCCCCGCCCGGGAACTCAGGGGATCCCGGGCAGGGCGCAACAGCTCGAGTGATGACCGATCTCCCTACCCAGAATGACCTGGGCCAGGTTCGGAGGGTCTGCGGCCGTGTGCCGCACTCTCAGCGCTGTGGCGCTCCCCTGTCGGAATATGCAGGTGTCGGATATGCAGATGTTCTTACGCCGGTCAGACTACCGTTCGGTGGCCGCGAGCTGACCACACGCCCCGTCGATCTCCTGTCCACGGGTGTCCCGGATCGTCACCGGCACACCATGGGCGGCGATGGCCTCCACGAACGCCTTCTCGTCCTCGGGCCGCGAGGCCGTCCACTTCGACCCGGGCGTCGGGTTCAGCGGGATGAGATTGACGTGCACGGGCTTGCCCTTGAGCAGCCGCCCGAGCCGGTCACCGCGCCAGGCCTGGTCGTTGATGTCCCGGATCAGCGCGTACTCGATGGACAGCCGCCGCCCGGACTTGGCGCTGTACTCGAATCCGGCGTCCAGCACCTCCCGGACCTTCCACCGCGTGTTCACGGGGACGAGGGTGTCGCGCAGCTCGTCGTCGGGCGCGTGCAGCGAGATGGCCAGCCGGCACTTGAAGCCCTCGTCGGCGAACCGGTGAATCGCCGGGACGAGACCGACCGTCGAGACGGTGATCCCGCGCTGCGAGAGCCCCAGCCCGTCGGGCTCGGGGTCGGTGAGCCGGCGGATGGACCCGATGACCCGGTTGTAGTTGGCGAGCGGCTCGCCCATGCCCATGAACACGATGTTGCTGAGCCGCGCCGGACCGCCGGGGACCTCCCCGTCCCGCAGCGCCCGCATGCCGTCGACGATCTGGTGCACGATCTCGGCGGTGGACAGATTCCGGTCCAGACCCGCCTGCCCGGTCGCACAGAACGGGCAGTTCATCCCGCACCCCGCCTGCGAGCTGATGCACATGGTCACCCGGTCCGGGTACCGCATCAGCACGGACTCGACGAGCGTCCCGTCGAACAGCCGCCACAGCGTCTTGCGCGTGGTGCCCTGGTCGGTCGACAGATGCCGCACGACGCTCATCAGCTCGGGCAGCAGCGCCTCCTGCAGCTTCCCCCGGGCACCGGCCGGAATATCGGTCCACTGCTCCGGATCGTGCGCGTACCGCGCGAAGTAGTGCTGCGAGAGCTGCTTGGCACGAAACGGCTTCTCCCCGACAGCCGCAACGGCCTCCTTGCGCTCGGCAGGAGTGAGATCAGCGAGATGCCGCGGCGGCTTCTTGGCTCCGCGGGGGGCGACGAATGTGAGTTCTCCGGGCTTAGGCATGGCTCAACCAGTGTCGCAGATCGCCGACGGTGGCCCGTGCCCCGCCCGCTCCACCCGCGACACCGGTGGGAATACGCCCTACGCGCCCGCGTGCTCCAGCCGGTCCTTGAGGAGTTGCTCGTTGCGTGGGAGTTCCTTGCGGACCTGGGGGCGCATGACGAGCGGGACCAGGACCTTGCCGACGCCGTGACTCTCGAAGTCGATCTCGATCGTCACATGGGAGCGCTGTCCCTCGTCGAACGGCTCGACCTCGCCGTGCACCCGGGCCCGGACGGGGCCGTCGACACCGCGCATGCCCCAGGTGTGGGGCGGGTCGTACTCGACGACCTCCATGGTCATCGGCATCACGCGGCGGCCGACGTGCCGGGTGACCCGGAACCGGGAGCCGATGCCGAAGGGCCCCTCGTCGAGGCGTTCCGCGGACACGGCGCTCAGCTGCCACTCCGGGATCCGCGGGGTGTCCATGACGTAGTCGTAGACGTCCTCCGGACGCCGGTCGACATCGATGCTCTGTCGAATGATGGCCATGATGACCCCCTTTGCGACGTACACCTGAATCGTCCCACTCGGCGACCACCCGTGCCTCCCCGGAACGGCCCCCGAACGGCCCCGGAAACGACAGTGAGCTCCCGCCCACAAGGACGGGAGCTCACCGGACGAGGTCCGTTCAGCCGGACCCCACGAAGAGCACGAGCAGCAGCCACACCACCGGAGCCGTGGGCAGCAGAGAGTCCAGCCGGTCCATGATGCCACCGTGACCGGGCAGCAGCGTGCCCATGTCCTTGATGCCGAGGTCCCGCTTGATCATGGACTCGCCGAGGTCGCCGAGCGTGGCGCTGACCGCGACCGCCAGGCCGAGCACCAGGCCCTGCCACCAGGCGCCGTCGTCGATGAGGAACTCCATGCACAGCGCGCCCACGACCATGGCGAAGGCGACCGCGCCGAGCAAGCCCTCGCGGGTCTTGCCGGGGCTGATGCGCGGGGCGAGCTTGGTCCGGCCGAAGCGCCAGCCGACGGCGTAGGCACCGGTGTCGCTGACGACCGTGAGCAGCAGGAAGGTGAGCACCCGCTGCGGCCCGTCGTCGGCGGTCAGCATCATCGCGACGAAGGTCGCCAGGAACGGCACGTAGAACGCCGCGAAGACGCCCGCGGTGACATCCCTGAGGTAGCCCTCGGGCGGTTCCGTCATACGCCAGACGAGCACGGCCAGCGCGGTGAGCGCCATGGCGACCCAGGCGCCCTCGGCGCCCCGGACGTACCCGGAGACGACCATCGCGGCACCGCCGAGCGCGAGCGGAACGAGCGGCGCCCGGATGCCCTTGCGCTCGTCCAGCCGCTTCGTCAGCTCCCACAGACCGACCACGACGGCGACCGCGACGACGCCGACGAACACGGCCTTGACGACGAACAGCGAGGCGACGATCACCGCGCCGAGCCCGACCCCGACTCCTATCGCGGCACTCAGGTCGCGGCCCGCGCTCTTCTTCTGCGGCTTGGGTGCCGGCTGCGAGGCGTCGGGCATGGGTTCCGGATTCGTCTCGTTTCGGACCGGGGGGCCGCTCGGCCGAGCAGCCCTCCGGTCGTCATCCTGGTTTTCACCGTGGTCGGCTACGTCGGGCACGATGGGCATGGGGCGAGTCTGAGGCGCTTCATACGCATCGTATGCGGGGCCCGCCGGAGCGGCCCCTTGGACGTGCCCATGGCCAGGACTCTGGACGTGGCCCGGGCTCTGGACGTGCCCGTGGCCATGCCCTTGGTCGGTGGGCCCCCAGTACCCGGCCTGTGGCGGCGCCCCCCAGGAAGAGTCGTTCATCAGACCTCGAGCAGCTCCGCTTCCTTGTGCTTCAGGAGCTCGTCCACCTGCGCGACGTACTTCGCGGTGGTGTCGTCGAGCTCCTTCTCCGCACGGCGGCCCTCGTCCTCGCCGACCTCGCCGTCCTTGATCAGCTTGTCGATGGCCTCCTTGGCCTTGCGGCGCACGGAGCGAATCGAGATCTTCGCGTCCTCGCCCTTGCCCTTGGCGACCTTGATGTACTCGCGGCGGCGCTCCTCGGTCAGCTCGGGGAACACCACTCGGATGATGTTGCCGTCGTTGCTCGGGTTGACGCCCAGGTCGGAGTCACGGATCGCCTGCTCGATGTTGCGCAGGGCCGTCTTGTCGAACGGGGTCACTACCGCCATGCGCGGCTCCGGCACGGAGAACGAAGCCAGCTGGTTGATCGGCGTCGGCGCGCCGTAGTAGTCGGCCACGATCTTGTTGAACATCGCCGGGTGCGCACGGCCGGTGCGGATCGCGGCGAAGTCCTCCTTGGCGACCACGACGGCCTTCTCCATCTTCTCCTCGGCCTCGAGGAGGGTCTCTTCGATCACCACTTGCTCCTGCGTGTCTTGAGTAGGCCCGGCTGCGGTTCCATGTGGGGCGGCGGCCGGCTGCGTCGCGTCTTCTTCCTGCACGGTTCCCGACCGGCAGGACATTGTCCATCCCCCGGCCCGGCTCCGACCCGTCCGTCCCCCGGACGGGGTGGTGCGGTCCTCAGTCCCGGCTGGCCGCGTCCCCCACGAGAGTGCCGATCTTCTCACCCTTGACGGCGCGACCGATGTTGCCCTCCGCCAGCAGCTCGAAGACCACGATCGGGAGCTTGTTGTCGCGGCACAGCGTGACGGCCGTGGCGTCGGCGACCTTGAGGTCGCGCGTGATGACCTCGCCGTAGCCGAGGTGATCGAACTTCACCGCGTCCGGGTTGGTCTTCGGGTCGGAGTCGTAGACCCCGTCCACGCCGTTCTTGCCCATCAGCAGCGCCTCGGCGTCGATCTCCAGGGCGCGCTGCGCGGCGGTGGTGTCGGTGGAGAAGTAGGGCATGCCCATCCCGGCGCCGAAGATCACCACACGGCCCTTCTCCAGGTGCCGTACGGCGCGCAGCGGGATGTAGGGCTCGGCGACCTGGCCCATGGTGATGGCGGTCTGCACGCGGGTCTCCACGCCGACCTTCTCCAGGAAGTCCTGGAGGGCGAGGCAGTTCATCACGGTGCCGAGCATGCCCATGTAGTCGGAGCGGGCCCGGTCCATGCCGCGCTGCTGGAGTTCGGCACCGCGGAAGAAGTTGCCGCCGCCGATGACGACCGCGACCTGCGCGCCGTCTCGTACGACCGCCGCGATCTCGCGGGCGATCTTGTGCACCACGTCGGGGTCGACGCCCAGGCCCCCGCCACCGGAGAAGGCCTCTCCGGACAGCTTCAGCAGAAACCGGCCGCGCACTTTGCCGTCGTCGCTCTTCTGGGGCTTGGTGGTCATGGGGGATTCCGCCTCTTTCACGTGTTGCACATACCAAGAAGGCCATTGCCGGTGGGGCGTGTTTCGCATCCCATGCGGCAATGGCCTCCTTGTCAGATCTGCTGTCGTCCGCCACCCATGTGACGGCGTACACGGACGACTGCTGCCGACCTTATCGGGGTCGGGCGTCGATCGCGGTACGGACTCAGATGCCGACCTTGATGCGCGAGAAGCGCTTCAGGGTGACACCGGCCTCGTCCAGGACCTTCTGGACGGACTTCTTGTTGTCCAGCGCGTAGGGCTGGCCGAGCAGCGTGGCGTCCTTGAAGAAGCCGTTGAGGCGACCCTCGACGATCTTCGGCAGGGCGGCCTCGGGCTTGCCCTCGGCGCGGGTGGTCTCCTCGGCGACGCGGCGCTCGGACTCGACGACGTCGGCCGGCACGTCCTCCTTGGAGAGGTACTTCGGCGCGAAGGCGGCGATGTGCTGGGCGACGCCCTTGGCGATCTCCGCGTTCGGCTTGTCCAGCTCGACGAGGACACCGATCTGCGGCGGCAGGTCGGGCATCGTGCGGTGCATGTACGCCGTCACGTAGCCGTCACCGAACTGCGCGAAGCGGTCCAGGACGATCTTCTCGCCCAGGTTGGCGTTGGCCTCGTCGACGAATGCCTGGACGGTCTTGCCGGCCTCGATCTCGGAGGCGAGCAGGGCCTCGAGGTCGGCCGGGGAGGTCTTGGCGACGTGCTCGGCGATGGTGGTGGCCACGGCCTGGAACTTGTCACCCTTGGCGACGAAGTCCGTCTCGCACTTCAGCTCGACGATGACACCGGAGGAGTTGTCGTCGGCGATGATCGAGACCACGGCACCGTTCTCGGCGGAACGGCCCTCGCGCTTGGCGACGCCCTTCTGGCCCTTGATGCGGAGCGCCTCGACGGCCTTCTCGACGTTGCCCTCGGCCTCGTCCAGCGCCTTCTTGCAGTCCATCATGCCGGCGCCCGTGAGCTCACGGAGCTTCTTGACGTCGGCGGCGGTGTAGTTCGCCATGAGTCTGTGAATCTTTCTCGAAGTCTGGAAGATCGAAGATCTGCGGATGCGCCCCCCATGGAGCAGGAGGGCGCTGTCTTTCCGCTGACCTACGGGTGAACGGCGGGAGCGGACTTCAACCGCGCCGAAGACGCTACTGGTTGCGGTCCCGCTCCCGCCGTCACCTCGGACTGACGGGTCAGGCCTGCTCGGCCTCGGCGGCCTTCTCGCCCTCGGCCGGCTTCTCGGCCTCGGCGGCGGGGGCGGCCTCGGCAGCCGGAGCGGCGTCAGCGGCCGGAGCAGCCTCAGCCTCGGCGGCCGGAGCGGCCTCGGCGGCGGGGGCAGCCTCGTCGGCCTTCTTCTCGCCCTCGAGCAGGTCGCGCTCCCACTCGGCCAGCGGCTCGCCCGCGGCCTTCTCGCCCTTGTCGCCGGTGGCGACGCCGGAGCGGGCGATGAGACCCTCGGCGACGGCGTCGGCGATGACGCGGGTGAGCAGGGTGACGGAGCGGATCGCGTCGTCGTTGCCCGGGATCTTGTAGTCGACCTCGTCGGGGTCGCAGTTGGTGTCGAGGATCGCGACGACCGGGATGTTCAGCTTCCGGGCCTCACCAACGGCGATGTGCTCCTTCTTGGTGTCCACGATCCAGACGGCGCTGGGCACCTTCTGCATCTCGCGGATACCACCGAGGGTCTTCTCCAGCTTGGCCTTCTCGCGCGAGAGCACGAGAAGCTCCTTCTTGGTGAGACCGGACGCGGCGACGTCCTCGAAGTCGATCTGCTCGAGCTCCTTGAGGCGCTGCAGACGCTTGTAGACGGTCGAGAAGTTGGTGAGCATGCCGCCCAGCCAGCGCTGGTTGACGAAGGGCATGCCGACGCGGGTGGCCTGCTCGGCGATGGCCTCCTGCGCCTGCTTCTTCGTGCCGACGAACATGACCGTGCCGCCGTGGGCGACGGTCTCCTTGACGAACTCGAAGGCGCGGTCGATGTACGACAGCGACTGGAGCAGGTCGATGATGTAGATGCCGTTGCGCTCCGTGAAGATGAAGCGCTTCATCTTCGGGTTCCAACGACGGGTCTGGTGACCGAAGTGGACGCCGCTTTCCAGCAGCTCCCGCATCGTGACGACGGCCATGGCCGTATCTCCTTGAATTTCTCGGTTGTGCCGCGGATGCCGGACGGCTTCCGCGCCTGACGCCCACTGCGCGCCGTTCCACGAGGGACCGAGGGGCGCTGATACAGCCCGTTGCCGGGGTGCGTATCGGGGCGTGCGAAGTCGACCCGGTGACCCGGGTCGCCACCAGAAGTGTACGGGACCCGCGGGGTGCCGGGTGACGCCGTTGTCCACAGCCGGGCAGCGGTCCACAGCCACGCACGGTGATCGCGGTGGTGCGGGACGCTCTGCGCATGCGAGCGAAGCGATGTGTGCGTGTGTGTACGCGGCTGATCCTGCTGCTGGTCCTGACGGCGGCCGTCCTGCTGTCCCCGCCGCCCCGGCTGTTCGCGGCCCCGCCCGGCCCGGACACCACCGTTCCGGCGGTGGGACGCGCCTGGCCCGTCGGTTTACGCCCGCAGGTCCTGCGCGGCTGGGAACCCCCGGCGACGGCGTACGGCCCGGGCCACCGGGGCGTGGACCTGGCGGCGCCGCCGGGCACACCGGTACGGGCGGTGGCCGGGGGCCGGGTCTCCTTCGCGGGCCGGGTGGCCGGCAAGGGAGTCGTGTCCGTGGAACTCACGGGAACCGGCGATCCACCCCTGCGCACCACATACGAACCGGTGACGGCGACGGTGAAGGAGGACGAGGAGGTGACACCCGGCGAGGTGATCGGCACGGTGGACGCGTCGGGCTCCCACTGCACGGCCACGTGCGTGCACTGGGGCCTGCGCAGAGGCGACACGTACTTGAATCCGTTGTCGCTACTGCCCCCATGGCTGCTGCACAGGGGCCCGTCGAGGCTGCTGCCGGTCTACTGACTCAGCTGCGGGCATGCGTGCCGCTGGGGGCGGCACGGGTGGGCGCAGGACGGCACCCCGCCACGCCGGGCAGCGCACCCACCCGGCCCTGGCACCGGCACCGACGCCGCTCAGCCCAGCACACCCCGCAGCGCCATACCCACCGCCGCCTCCGCGATAGCACCCGGCTCCTCCGCGGCTCCCAGCTCGATCCGCCGCACGGCCGCGTCGACAACCCCCTGCAACAGCATCGCCGCGAGCCGGGGCTGCGCATGACCCATCTCGGCCAGCGCCTCGACGATCATCGCGACCAGCCCGCCGTGCGCCGCCCGGATCTTCTCCCGGGCCCCCGCGTCGAGTTCACTCGCGGAGATCGCGACCACGGCACGGTGCCGCCGGTCCCCGACCAGCTCCAGTTGCTGGCGCACATACGCCTCGACCTTGGCCTCGGCGGTCTCGGCCCGCTCCATCGCCGCCGACACCTCCGCCGCCCAGACGGGGAAGTCGACCTCGCACAGTTCCTCGACCACGGCCGCCCGTGACCGGAAGTATTCGTAGACGGACGATCGCGCGAGGCCCGTCCGCTCGGCGAGGGCCGGGAAGGTCAGCGCCTCCGTACCGCCCTCGGACAACAAGGAACGAGCCGCGTCCAGCAGGGCGGCTCGCTGCATCGACCGGTGCTCGGCCACGGAGGCCGCTCGAATCCTTGGCACGTCAACACTCTACGGACGCGTCACGCCCGGCGGGAGTGGCTCACGCCGATCCATCGACATTCGCCCAGGTCAGCGGCCGAAGCTCGCCAGTTTCGCTCTGAGCTGCAGCACCGACTTGGTGTGGATCTGGCTGACCCGGCTCTCGGTCACGCCCAGCACGTTCCCGATCTCGGCCAGGGTGAGGCCCTCGTAGTAGTACAGCGTGACCACGGTCTTCTCGCGCTCGGGCAGCGTGTTGATCGCCCGCGCCAGGAACCTCCGCAGCTCCCGGTCCTCGGCGACCTCCACGGGGTTGTCGGCGGCGGTGTCCTCCAGCGTGTCCATCACGCTCAGCCCGTCGCCGCCCTCACCCCCGCCGTGCAGCAGCTCCTCCAAGGCCACCACGTTGGCCAGCGACAACTGGCTGAACACCGCGTGGAGTTCCTCCACCGCGATACCCAGCTCGCCGGCCACCTCGCCCTCCGTCGGCGTCCGCCGCAGCCGCGCCTCCAGCGTGGCGTACGCCCGCTCCACGTTGCGCGCCTTCTGCCGTACCGAGCGGGGGATCCAGTCGAGCGCCCGCAGCTCGTCGATCATCGCGCCCCGGATCCGGGTGATCGCGTATGTCTCGAACTTGATCTCCCGGTCGATGTCGAACTTCTCGATCGCGTCGATCAGCCCGAACACCCCGGACGAGACGAAGTCCGCCTGCTCCACGTTGGACGGCAGGCCCACGCTGACCCGTCCCGCGACGTACTTCACGAGCGGCGAGTAGTGCAGGATCAGCTGCTCCCGCAGCCGCTCGTCCCCCGTCGCCTTGTACGACCGCCACAGCTCGTCGAGCGTCGAGGGAGCGGGCGGCCGTACGCTGCCACCGTCACGGGCGGCTGGGGGGATCGCCGCCCGGTCGGACCCGGAGGTGTGCTGGGGCATTCGTCGCCTTGTGCCGTTCTGCTGCGGAGTGGTGTTGCTGGGCTGAGCTGTCTGTCTGATGTCGAGTTGCCTGTCCGTGTCGGGATCCTCGTGAGCGTAGCGTGACTGCGGTGTCGCGGTGTGCGAAGAACGGAGGCCAAGGCGGACGCGGATACGTTCCGGAGGTGTCCCGACGGATCGCCGCGGTCGCTCAGTGTGATCACCACGGGACCCCAACTGGGCGCATTTCCAAGGGGTGTCGAGGTTCCCCCGGACGGCCGAACACGGGCGGTCAGCATGGCCCGGGAGCATCGCGGACCGACATCACCGCCTGGCGTGTCAACTTCCAGCCATCGCCGTGTCGTTCGACGTAACCGAGTGCCCTGAGTTCGTACAGTCTCGCGACTGCGTCCTCCTGTGCGGTCTGTGCCCGGCGCGCGATCTCGTCCGGCGGGGCGGCCCGGCCACCCGGCAGGGCGGCGAGCACCTGCCGGGCGGCGGGTTCCAGCAGATCCCGGGGCAGGACGGGGCCACGTCGGTCGGGAGCCAGCTGTCCGATGTCGCCGACCAGCTCGACGACATCGGCGGCGTCGGTGACCAGGGCCGCCTCGCCGCGCAGCAGTTCGTGCACGCCGGCGGAGAGTCCGCTGGTGGCCGGGCCCGGTACCCCCATCGTGTGACGGCCGAGGCGCTGTGCCGCCCGCGCCGTGACCAGGGAGCCGCTGCGGTGGGCGGCCTCGACGACCACGGTGCCGCGGGTGAGCGCCGCGATGACGCGGTTGCGGAGGATGAACCGGCTCGGCGTCGGGTGATCGCCGGGTGGCAACTCGCCCACGACCAGGCCCTGTTCGGCGATTCTGCTGATCAGCTGGGTGTGTCCGCGCGGGTAGGGGCGGTCGACGCCGCAGGCGAGGACGGCGACGGTGGCGCCGCCCGCGCCGAGGGCGCCGCGGTGGGCGGCGCCGTCGACTCCGTAGGCGCCGCCGGACACCACGACCCAGCCCTGCTCGGCCAGGCCGGCGGCGAGGGTGGCCGCCATGTGTGCCCCGTACTCGGTGCAGGCCCTTGCCCCGACGACGGCCACAGACCTCAGCGCCCACATCCGCAGACCGGCCCGCCCCCTCACCCACAGCCCGAGGGGCCGGGCATCCCCGAGATCGTCGAGCTGCCCGGGCCACTCCGGGTCCCCTGGCCACACGAAGCGCACCCCGGCCTCCCGGGCGACGGCCAGGTCCTCACGAGGCCGAGCCACCCCGGCCCTGGCCAGCAACCCCGCCCACCGCTTGCCGCTGACCCCGGGCAGGGGCCGCCCGCCCTCCACCAGCCGCCGGACCACTTCCCCGACCCCGAACTCCCGCACCCACCGCCCACCGACCTCGTCCCCGGGCTCGAGGACCCGGGTGAGGAACACCCGGGCGAGCAGTTCGTCGTCCGGTTCGTCGACGACGCTCACGTCAGCGCTCCGATGGCCATCGGGACGCCCCGGGGCACACCGGTCCGCAGTTGGAGCGCGAGGGCGACGTCCGTGGCGTCGGGCCGGTCGTGGCCGACGAGGTCGGCGACGGTCCAGGCCACCCGCAGGACGCGGTCCAGGCCTCGGGCGGTCAGGACACCCCGCTCCAGGTTCCGCTCGGCCTCGTCCATCGCGCCGGGCACCGCGTACCAGCGGCTTCGCAGCTCGCGGCCGGGTACCTCGCTGTTGGTGCGCCAGGGAGTGCCGGCGAGGCGCTCCGTGGCCCTCTCCCGGGCCGCCCTGACCCGGTCGGCGACCGTCGCCGTGGACTCGCCCCGCGCTCCGATGGCGGTCAGCTCGGTGCGGGTGACGCGGTCCACTTCGACGCGCAGGTCGACCCGGTCGAGCAGGGGGCCGGAGAGCCTGGCCTGGTAGCGGCGGATCGCCGAGGGCGGGCATTCGCACAGGTCGTCCCGCTGCGAGAACCGGCCGCACGGGCAGGGGTTGGCCGCGAGCACCATGAGGAACTTCGCCGGGAAGCGCACGACTCCCGCACTGCGTGCGATCACCACGTGCCCGGCCTCCAGCGGCTGGCGCAGGGCGTCCAGGGCCTGGCTGTTGAACTCGGGCGTCTCGTCCAGGAAGAGCACACCCCGGTGGGACAGCGACACCGCTCCGGCCCGCGCGATACCCGGGCCGCCGCCGACCAGTGCCTGCATCGTGGCCGAGTGGTGCGGGGCGCAGTAGGGGGCGACGTCGATCAACGGCTTCCCCGGGGGCAGCAGGCCCGCCACCGAGTGGACCGCGGTGACCTCCAGCGACTCCTGCCGGCCGAGCAGGGGCAGGATGGTCGGCAGCCGCTCCGCGAGCATCGTCTTGCCCGCGCCGGGAGGCCCTTCGAGGAAGAGGTGGTGTCCGCCCGCCGCGGCCACCTCCACCGCGGTGCGCGCCGAGGTCTGGCCTACGACGTCCGCGAGGTCGTGACCGTGGTCGTGCTGGGCCGCGCCGACGCTGTGCATGCCCGTGGCCGCGCCCGTTCCCGGCACGCGCAGCCCGGCGAGGAGCGGGTCCGGGCGACCCTGCTCGTCCGACTCCTCGTCGGGCACGGGTTCGTCGGCGAGGATGGCGATCAGCTGCCGCAGGCTCCTGACGCCGAGCACCGAGACGCCGGGCACCAGGGATGCCTCGGCGGCGGCGCATTCCGGCACCACCACCTGCTCATACCCCGCGTCCGCCGCCGCCAGCACCGCCGGCAGCACCCCTCGGACCGGCCGTACCCGCCCGTCCAGCCCCAGTTCCCCGATCATCACGATGTCGGCGAGGACCCGGGGGTCGATGCGCTCCGCCGCGCCGAGGACAGCCGCCGCGACGGCCAGGTCGAAGCCGCTGCCGGACTTGGGGACGGAGGCCGGGCTCAAGCCCACCGTGAGTTTCTTCTGCGGCCAGGCCGCGCCCGAGTTGACGACCGCGGCGCGCACCCGGTCGCGGCTCTCCGTGAGGCTCTTGTCGGGCAGCCCCACCAGCGTGAACGCCGCGACACCCGGTTCGAGATCGGCCTGGACCTCGACGACCACACCCTCGACGCCCACCAGCGCCACCGAACACGTACGGGCGAATCCCATCAGGCCACCCCCCGCACATGCTCGACCACGGCCGCGCCGCGGTTCGGCAGCAGCACGCCGACCACGTCGATGCGGACCCCGCCGGGCGGTGCGCCCCCGTGGCTCTGGATCCACCGCTCGGCGAGATCCCGCAGCCGCTCCGCCTTCTGCGGGGTCACGGCCGCCATCGGATGCTCGAAGCGACCCTCCCTGCGGGTCTTCACCTCGCAGACGACCAGGACGTCGCCGTCCCTGGCCACGATGTCGATCTCACCCGTCCGGCCGGAGCGCCAGTTGCGCTCCACGACCGTCAGACCTGCCTCGGCCAGCCGCCGCGCGGCCAGGCTCTCGCCGTACTTGCCCATGGCGCTGCGCGCTCGATGTGCGTTCATGTCGGCACCACCTCCGGCGCCAACGATCACGCACCCGCCCCCAAGAAGTGGATCTTGGTGGACAGCTCAGCGGGTGTGGAAAACTCCCTCACCCACCCGGGTGAGCGTCACCCGCTCGGCAGCTCGAGATCGCTCTTGTTCAGCTCCTCGATGTTCACGTCCTTGAACGTGAGCACCCGAACCTGCTTCACGAACCGCGCCGGCCGATACATGTCCCACACCCAGGCATCCGCCATGGACACCTCGAAGAACACCTCACCCTGGACCGAGTGCACCTGCATCTCGTAGTCGTTGGTCAGGTAGAAGCGCCGCTCGGTCTCGATCACGTATTTGAACAGACCGACGACATCGCGGTACTCCCGGTAGAGCTTCAGCTCCATCTCGGTCTCGTACTTCTCGAGGTCCTCGGCGCTCATGGCATGTTCCCCTTCAGCCGTGCGATCCCACCATTGTGCGCCAGTCCTGTGAGCCCCTAGACGATTTCCGGGTCAAGGATCACGGGCCTGGCCGGGGGACCTTCGTCGAGCAGCGTACGCAGCAGCCCGGCGAGTCTGGTCGGATACACCGTCTCATGTGCCCGGGTCAGTTCCGGACACGTCCACCAGCGCGCTCCGGCGACACTGCGCCGCTCCAGCTCGGTCAGCCCGGCGGCCGCGATCTCCGTACGGTCCGTACGAGCCAGGTAGTACCACTCGTCCTGGTTCCAGCGGCGGCCCGCGAACGGGAACGAGCACTTCCGCCGCCACAGCACCGGGCCGAGCTCCACCTCGGTGATGCCCGTCTCCTCGGCGAGTTCCCGCAGGGCGGCCTGTTCACGGGTCTCGTCGCCCTCCACTCCGCCGCCGGGGGTGAACCACCAGTCGTCGGCCGGATCGTCCGGCTCGTGCCCGTGCAGCAGCAGGATGCGGTCCTGCGGGTCGAGCAGCACCACCCGGGCGACCTTGCGCAGCCCGCCCTCAAAGGAGTCCTGGCCCGCCCCCACGGCCTCAGCGGACACCCGCGGGCTCCGCACCGCCCCGCCGGGCACGGGCCGCGCCCGCACGCTTGGCGATCGGGCCGTAGGCGCCCCCGCCCAGGACGAGCACGGCGCCGGCGATCACGGCGGCGATGATCGTCCGCAGCGGTCCGGGCGAGGAGAGGCCGCCGAGCGCCTCGAAGCCGGTCGGGCGCTCCAGCATGCCCTTCATCGGGTACACGACGGAGTCGACGCGGGCGTCGACGGCGGAGCGCGACACCGTGCCGCTGGCGGCGTCGGTCAGATGGGCGGTGGAGTCCACGGAGCTGCCGCGCTCGTCGCCGAGCAGGAACAGCCGCCCCTTGGGGACGGTCACGGTCGGGAAGTTGCTGATCTCGGCCGCCGTGCCCTTGGGCAGGTAGGGCTCGTCGATCTCCTTGCCGTTGACCTTGAGCTTGCCGTCCTGGCAGCAGGAGACCGTGTCGCCGCCGATGGCGACCACGCGCTTGACCATCGGCGCGTTGGCCCAGGTCGTGTCCTTGAAGACGACGACATCGCCGCGGCGCACATCATCGCCGTCGACGCGCTGCGCGAGGATCCGGTCGCCCGCGTCGATCGTCGGCGTCATGGAACTGGTGGGCACGGTGTAAGGCCGGTAGACCACCGCTCCCCAGGCGAACCCGCCGAGGAAAAGCACGAGGCCCAGCGCGACGGCCAGCCCGGACAACCGCTGTCCGGTCCGGCTGCCCACCGGGCCCGTACCTGTGCCACCGCTGCGCGGGGCCGTGTGCGTCATGCTCTCGCCACCCATGGGTCCGCACCCTACCCGGGGGTACCAGCCGTGGTCAGCCCGCGGTCGGAATCACCGCTTCCGGCGCCACCACAGCACCACGGGCACCGCACCGGCGAGCGCCAGTCCCTGCGGCGCCACCGTAAGGGCGGCCGCGGCCGACCGGGCGTTCAGACCGGACTGGTCGAAGGTGTCCGGCACCGGCAGGTTGTCCCAGCGGTTGATCGGCCAGGCGATGACGACGGCCCGCCCGACGACCTCCTTCACCGGGACCATGCCCTTGTGCCGGTCCGCCTGGTTGTAGCGGGAGTCCCGGGAGTTCTGCCGGTGGTCGCCCATGACCCAGATGTAGCCCTCGGGGACCTTGACCTTGAACTGGCCGCCCTGGTCGTCGACGCTGCACGGCGTGTTGCCCGGGTAGACGTACGCCCGCTCGTCCAGTGCCTTGCCGTTGACCGTCAGCGGGCCTGTGCCCTTGCACTCGATCGTGTCGCCGCCGACGCCGACGACGCGCTTGATGAGGTCCTTCTCCTCGGCGGACGGCATGAGGCCGATCCAGCTGAGGAACGTCTGCAGGGCGTTCGGATCCGTGGTCGGCTCGCCCGCCAGCCAGTTGTCGGGGTCGTGGAAGACGACGACCTCTCCGCGCTCGGGCTCGGAGCCGAACCAGGGGGTGAGCTTGTCGACCAGGACGCGGTCGCCCTGCTGGAGCGTGTTCTGCATCGAGTCGGACGGGATGGAGAACGCCTGCACCAGGAAGGTCTTGATCAGCAGCGCCAGCACCAGCGCGATGCCGATCAGGATGGGCAGCTCCTTCCAGAAGGAACGCGCCTTCTTCGGCGTCCGGTTCGTACCGCCCGGCCCCTGGCCATCGGCTGTGCTGTGCGTGCCTGTCACCCTGTCGCCCTCGGCTGCTCCGGAGTCATTCCCGGAGGTCACGGCGCTGTCCGCGGCCGGGACGGCGGATTCCGCGGGGTGCCCGCGATGCTCCTCGCCATCGTGTCCGGACCGTGCGCCGACCGCCACATCCCCCACGCCAACTCCTCACTCTGTGCCGCCGCCTGCCCCATACACGACGCAGGCCCACCACTCCCATAACGAGCGGGAGTTCCGCAGGGGTCGGGAGCTGGATCGTTCCGTTCGAATCGTCGGAGGCAACCCTATGCGACAGCGGGTCGGCAGCGGTCGACCCGGTGGCCGAGTCGGACACGGAGGCGTACGTGGTCGGTTCCTCCAGCATGTTCCAGTGGCCGAAGGGCCAGGCGATGACCATGGCGCGGCCCACGACCTCGTCCTCGGAGACCGTGCCGCCGTAGTCGGTGTCCTGGTGGGCGCGGGAGTCCGCTGAGTTGTTCCGGTGGTCGCCCATCACCCAGTACCGCCCCTGGGGGACCGTGATCTCGAACGGCGTGTCGGACGGGGCGTTGCCGGGGTACAGATAGTCCTCGTTCAGCGGGATGCCGTTGACGGTCACGCGCCCTTGGGTGTCACAGCACTTGACCTTGTCGCCGCCGACGCCGACGACCCGCTTGATGAGGTCCTTCTCGTCCTCGGACGGCAGCAGGCCGATGAAGGTGAGCCCTTCCTTGACCTGCTTGATGACGACGGGGTCTTCCTTCGGGGTGGCGGTCTGGTCGTCCTGGAGCCAGCCGCCGGGGTCCTTGAAGACGACGACGTCCCCGCGCTGCGGCTCGGAGCCGAACCACGGGGTGAGCTTGTCGACCAGGACGCGGTCGCCGATCTGGATCGTCTGCTCCATGGAGCCCGACGGGATGACGAAGGCCTGGACGAGGAAGGTCTTCAGCACGAGGGCTATGAGGACGGCGACGCCGACGAGGAGCGGTATCTCCTTGACGGCGCCGCGCCTGCGGCGCCGCTTGACCTTGCGCTGAAGCTTGCGCCGCTCGGCGCGGGTACGTCCGCCGGACGGGCTGGCGGCGCGCCGGGCGCCGGTGGGCAGCAGGTTTTCCGCGGCGCTCGTGGCGACGCCGCGCGGCTTGCCGCGGTTACCCATGGGCGCCCGCCCTGTCGGCGGGCGCGGGCACGCGCGCGTAGGCGTCCGGGCGCTGCAGCCGGGTGGCGTGGCCGAAGGGCCAGACGATCCAGTCGGCGCGGCCGATCACGCCGCCGACGGGGATCATGCCGCCGCCCGGGGAGCCGAGGTGGTCGCGGGAGTCGCTGGAGTCGGCTCGGTGGTCGCCGAGCACGAACAGGGTGCCGTCGGGCACCACGACGTCGAAGGGAACCTCGGAGGGGCTGTCCCCGGGGTACAGGAAGCCCGACTCGTCGACCGGCCGGCCGTTCACCTGGATCCTCCCCTTCTTGTCGCAGCAGACCACGCGGTCCGCTCCCACACCGACAACGCGCTTGATGTAGTCCGCGTGCCCGAAGTACCCCGTCCCGTCGAACACGACGATGTCTCCCCGCTGCGGCCGGGCACCGAAACGGTACGCCAACTTATTTACGAGAACCCGGTCCCCGATCCTCAATCCCCGCTCCATGGATCCGCTGGGGATCTGGAACGGGCGCAGCACGAACGTACTGAGCAGCAGCAGGAAAATCAGGCATGTGAGCAGGGTCAGAGTGATCCGGCCGCCGGGTACCCAGGCGCTGACACGCGACACCAACGCGAAACGCGACCGTTCCTCCGGCGCTCCTGGGTCCGAGGTCTCCTCGGAGTCGGAAGGGCGGGAGGAGCGGTCGCGCTCCGTCGGCTGTGCTTCGGTGTCCATCGGAGCCAGATGTTATCCGGCCCCGACGCGAACCCCGGAGAGCGCTCAGTTCTCGCGCTTCTCCTTGATCTTCGCGGCCTTGCCGCGCAGCTCGCGCAGGTAGTACAGCTTGGCGCGGCGGACGTCACCCTTGGTGACGAGCTCGATCTTCTCGACGATCGGGGTGTGCACCGGGAAGGTGCGCTCGACGCCGACGGAGAAGGAGACCTTGCGGACCGTGAAGGTCTCGCGCACGCCGGAGCCCTGGCGGCGGATCACAACGCCCTTGAACTGCTGCACACGGGAGCGGTTGCCCTCGATGACGCGCACGTGGACGTTGACGGTGTCACCCGGGCGGAAGGCCGGGACGTCGCTGCGCAGCGACGCGGAGTCGACGGTGTCGAGCAGGTGAGACATTTCGTCTGCTTTCTTCGCTGATGCCACAGGTCATCAACGGAAACTAGGTGTTTCGGATCTGGGCTGTACGCGTCGGAACGGGCGTCATCTCCCCCTGTGGCAGGGGCGCACGCCGGACGGACGCACAACAGCGAGCTATTCTTCCACGCCGTCGGTCCTGCGCCAAAATCGGCCGTACGGCTCCCCCGCCGGGTCCGGTGACCAGCCCAGGATGGAGAGCATCTCGCGGTCCTTCTTGTCGAAGGCCTTCGGGTCGCACCGCTCGATGAGGTCGGGCCGGTGCGCGGTCGTACGCTTCAGGGCCTCGTCCCGGCGCCAGCGGGCGATCTTCCCGTGGTGGCCGCTGAGCAGCACGTCGGGGATGTCCCGGCCGCGCCACTCGGGCGGCTTGGTGTAGACGGGCCCCTCCAGCAGGCTCGCCATGGCACCGGGCGCGAAGGAGTCGTCCCGGTGGGACTCGGCGTTGCCGAGGACGCCCGGCAGCAGTCGCGCCACGGCCTCGGTGACGACGAGGACGGCCGCCTCGCCGCCGGCCAGGACGTAGTCGCCGATGGACACCTCGTACACCGGCATCCGTGTCGCGTACTCGTCGACGACCCGCCGGTCGATGCCCTCGTAGCGGGCCGGCGTGAAGATCAGCCAGGGGCGCTCGGAGAGCTGGACGGCGAGTTCCTGGGTGAAGGGGCGTCCGCTCGGCGTGGGCACGATGAGGGCGGGCTCGCGGGAGCCGGTCTCGTAGCCGTCGGCCAGGACCGAGTCGAGCGCGTCTCCCCAGGGCTCGGTCTTCATGACCATGCCGGGGCCGCCGCCGTAGGGCGTGTCGTCGACGGTGTTGTGGCGGTCGTAGGTCCAGGACCGCAGGTCGTGCACCTGGACGTCGAGCTGTCCACGCGCGCGTGCCTTGCCGACGAGGGAGACGTTCAGCGGTTCCAGGTACTCGGGGAAGATCGTGACGACGTCGAGGCGCATCACGACTCGTCCCGGCTGGAGGCGATCTCGGCGCGGTCGTCGATCAGGCCCGGCGGCGGGGTGATGACGGCCTTCTGCTCCTCGAGGTCGATCTCGGCGACGATCTCCTCGACGAAGGGGATCAGCACCTCGCTGCCGTCGGGGCGCTCCACGATGAACAGGTCCTGCGAGGGCAGGTGCGAGATCTCCGTGATCCGGCCGACCTCGGTGCCGTCGGCGGTGACCACATCGAGGTCCATGAGCTGGTGGTCGTAGTACTCGTCCTCGCCCTCGGGCAGTTCCTCCGGGTCGATCTCGGCGATCAGGAGGGTGTTGCGCAGGGCTTCGGCGCCGGTGCGGTCGCTGACGCCCTCGAAGCGCAGCAGGAGACGGCCGCTGTGGACGCGGCCCGTCTCGATGGTGAGCGGTCCCGTGGCGGCGGGATCGGTGGCGAGTACGGCGCCGGGCGCGAGCCTGAGCTCCGGCTCGTCGGTACGGACCTCGACGGTGACCTCGCCCTTGATGCCATGGGCACGGCCGATCCGTGCGACTACCAGCTGCACGTGTCCAACTCTCCTGTCATACGACTGCGGGCCGGGGACGGCCCTGTGGGCCCTCCCCGGCCCGAGCCGGTTGCGATAAGCGTCAGCGGACGTGGTCCACGTCGACGAGGTCGACGCGGACACCGCGACCGCCGATGGCGCCCACGACGGTGCGCAGGGCGCGTGCGGTGCGGCCGTTGCGGCCGATCACCTTGCCGAGGTCGTCCGGGTGCACCCGGACCTCGAGTACCCGCCCGCGGCGCAGGTTGCGCGAGGCGACCTGCACATCGTCAGGGTTGTCGACGATGCCCTTCACGAGGTGCTCGAGAGCCTCCTCGAGCATGCTCAGGCCTCGGTCGACGCGGACTCAGCGGCCGCCTCGTCCTTCTTCTCAGCCTTCTTCTTCTGGGTGATGGCCTCACCCTTGCCCTCGTCCTCGCCACCAAGGGCCTCGAACGACGGGCGGGCCGACTTCTCGGCGGCCTGCAGCAGCGGAGCCGGGGCGGGCTCGCCCTTGTACTTCTGCCAGTCGCCGGTCTTCTTGAGGATGGCGAGCACGGGCTCGGTCGGCTGCGCGCCGACACCCAGCCAGTACGCCACACGCTCGGCGTCGACCTCGATCACCGACGGGTTGTACGTCGGGTGGTACTTGCCGATCTCCTCGATCGCACGGCCGTCACGGCGGGTGCGGGAGTCGGCGACGACGATGCGGTAGTGAGGCGAACGGATCTTGCCCAGACGCTTCAGCTTGATCTTGACTGCCACGGGAGTGGATTCTCCTGGTTTTGACGTGGTTGGGCACGGCGAGAGAAGCCGCGTGGGGTTGCGGTACCCGAGTGCCCGATGGACGCGTCAGCCGGAGGAGAGAGGGGTCCTGTGCGACTGTCGAGTACAGCTAGCCATTGTGCCACACCCCGCCGGGCGGCTTTGCCGGGGGTGCGCCGCTCCCCGGGCATGCCGGGCCGGCACCCGGCGCGGAGGTGAGATGCGTCGGGTGCACACCCCGGCGGCGCGTCTCGACCGGCAGCCACGAGATGCCGGTGCAGACGTCAGCCAGCCACCGCTCCCGCCCCCACGACGTCCGGGATGCGGAACGGCTTGCCGCAGCCGCCGCAGACGATCGGCGCCTGGGCGAGTACGGACGGCACCACGCGGACGTTGCGACCGCAGTCGCAGACCGCCTTGACGCGTACGCCGCCACCGGAGGAGCCATGGCGCGCGGCCGGGCCCCGGAAGGTGCGGGAGGTGTCGGAGGAGGTCGCGGCCGTGTGGGCCTTCAGGGCGCGCTGGAGGCGTTCCATCGTCGGGCGGTAGCGGCGCTTCGCCTCGGGGGTGAGCGTGACCAGGGAGAAACCGCTGCTGGGATGCGGTTCCTCGGGGTGGTCCAGGCCCAGCTCCTCGGCGATCGCGAGGAATCTGCGGTTGTGGTAGCGGCCGGCACGGGAGGTGTCGCGGACGCCGCGCGAGGCGGCGATGCCATGGACTGCCTCATGGAGCAGTCGCTCGAAGGAGAGCTCGTGACCGCACGCGGACGACGACTCCCCGATCAGGGACTCTGGCGCGGCAAGGTCGGGCAACTCGGGGTGGTACCGCTGAATGTCGGCCCACGCCTGTGCCAGCTCTGCGGCGAGAACAGGTGGTGTCTGTGTCGTGCTCACGTAATGACAACGAGCCGGGGGGCCACAGTGTTCCGATTCCGGGCCATCCCAAATAATTTGCACGTACCCGTCAGTTGCCTCTGATGCGTCCCGACGAGGGCGCCTGCGCTGATCTGTGGAGAAGCCTCGCAGCTCACCACAAGGTGGTGCGTAGTTCCGCGTACGCCCCGGCGCGTAGATCAGGTCCACGCGCCGGGGAGCCAGAGGTCCGCGCGCACGCAAGAGGCGTTTCGGCCGCCTTCGTCCCGATCAGTAAGCGCGTGCCACGACGGCGACGTTACCGGGTGCGTCGTCGGCGTCCGGCACCGACCCGTCCTCCGCGACCAGACACCGTACGGTCGCCGCGTGATCGGCGAGCTTGGACTCGCCCTCCTCGCCGAGCACGGCCCAGGGGATACGCGCCCAGCCGCCGGCGGTGGCCGCCTCGACGGCCTCCTCGAAGGTGGAGACCTCGGTCGTACGGGACTCGCGGCGCTCGCGGGACTGCTTCAGCAGCAGTGCCTGGTCCTCCTCCAGGATCTCGGGCAGCAGCGACACCAGGGAGTCCAGGGACACCGGCTCCTTGCCGCCCGGGATGCGGCGGGCCAGCATCGCCGTGCCGTTCTCCAGATCGCGCGGTCCGACCTCGATGCGCACCGGGACGCCCTTGAGCTCCCAGTCGACGGCGCGGCGGCCGAAGGGGGTGTCGGTGCGGTCGTCGACCTGGACGCGGACACCGGCCGCCTTCAGCCGGTCGCCGAGCTCGCGGACCTTGGCCAGAACCGCCTCGTCGCCCTTGATCGCGAGCACCACGGCCTGGATCTGCGCGAGCCGCGGCGGGACCCGCAGGCCGTTGTCGTCGCCGTGCATCATCACCAGGGCGCCGATCATGCGGGTGGTGGAGCCCCAGGAGGTCTGCCAGACCAGTTCCTGCTTGCCGTCCTTGGACAGGTACCGGGTGTTGAAGGCCTTCGCGAAGTTCTGGCCCAGCTCATGGCTGGTGGCCATCTGGAGGGCCTTGCCGTCGCCCATCATGCCTTCGAGCGTGAGGGTGTTGACCGCTCCGGCGAACCGTTCCTTGACCGTCTTGCGGCCCGGGACGACGTCCATCGCGAGGACGTTGAGCATGAAGTCCTCGTAGACCTGCCGGTGGATGTGCGCGGCGAAGTCGCGCGCCTCCTCGTAGGTGGCGTGTGCGGTGTGGCCCTCCTGCCAGAGGAACTCGGAGGTGCGCAGGAACAGGCGGGGCCGCAGTTCCCAGCGCACGACGTTCGCCCACTGGTTGATGAGCAGCGGCAGGTCGCGGTAGCTCTGCACCCACTTCGAGAAGTAGTCGTTGATGATCATCTCGGAGGTGGGCCGGACCACGGCGGGCTCTTCGAGTTCCTTGCCGCCGCCGTGGGTGACCACGGCCAGCTCGGGCGCGAAGCCCTCGACGTGGTCCGCTTCCCTGGCCAGGTACGACTGGGGGATCAGCAGCGGGAAGTACGCGTTCTGGGTGCCCGTCTCCTTGATGCGGGCGTCCATCTCGGACTGCATCCGCTCCCACAGCCCGTACCCGTACGGTCGGATGACCATGGTGCCGCGCACCGGACCGTTGTCGGCGAGTTCCGCCTTGGTGATCAAGTCCTGGTACCAGCGCGGGAAATCGTCCGCCCTGGGAGTGAGTACGGGTGCCTTGGCCATGGCGAGATGGTACGGGCCCAAGTTGCCGGAATGTGAAATCTCGCCATAGGCACATGACAACTCACATGCCCGGGCGCATTCCACTGGACGACAGGTCGAGGGGGGAGTTTCCTGGCATACGGGGGTAGTGCGAGCGCACTGTCACGGGGGCCATGGAATCGGGCAAGAGGCAACTCTCGGCGGATTGGGGCGCTTACTTATGACACCTACGCTCGTGCGGCAGCACCTGCCTCACGCGGGGGCCGCACCCCGCGTGGACCTGCGTGCACGCGCGCGTGACTGGTCCGAGATCCAGGAGCGGATGCTCGTACCGCTCTACGAGGCCGTCCACGAGCGACTGGACGTGGGTCCCGCCACGCGGCTGCTCGGCCTCGGCTGCGGCTCCGGGCTCGCCCTGCTGATGGCCGCCGCCCGGGGAGCCGCGGTCACCGGTGTCGACTCCTCCCCCGAAAGAATGACCTTCGCGCGGGAGCGGCTGCGGCCCGAGGCGTGGGGCACGCGCGCGCGTGCCGAGGCCCGGCTGGTCGAGGGCTCGCCCCGGGACGCGGAGGTGCCGGCTGCTCCGGCGTACACCCTGGTGACCGCCTTCGAGCCGATCGGGTGCCTGGCGGGCGACTCGGAGGGGATGAGCGAGCTGCTCGCGGAGGCGACGCCGCTCGCCGAGCGCGGTGCGGCCGTGGTGCTGGCCGGCTGGGGGCCTCCGGAGCGGTGCGCCACGACGTCCGTGCTGCGGGTCGCCACGAAGCTGGCGGAGCCGCTGCGCAACACGGGCAGTTGGCGTCCCGCCCTCCGTGACGACCTGGAGGACGTCGCCCAGCGGGCCGGGCTCAAGCCGGACGGATCCGGGCGGGTGGCGTGCCCCTTCGGCTACGCGGACGTGGACAGCGCGGTGCGCGGGCTCAAGTCGACGGGGCTGTTCGACGCGGCCATGACCGCGACCGATCAGGTGCAGGTCGACAAGGAGCTGACCGAGGCACTGCATCCGCATCAGCGGCAGGACGGGACCGTGTGGATGCCCAATGTGTTCCGGTATCTGATCGCCCGGGTTCCATAAAGATCGCAGTTTCTCCGGTGCAGGTGTGAATGGTGTGAAGAAAGCGCGGTGCGGTGCTTCTGGCGGCCTCAAGTGGATCTTGAGCGCTTAATCTGATCCACCGCTCGGGGGATCTACACATCTGCATACAGGAGCTGCTTTGCCGCACCACACGACCGCGCTGCGTCTCGTCGCGCCCGTCGCCGTTCTCGCCCTGTCTCTCACCGCCTGCGGAGGCGGCGACGACAACGCCGACGCGAAGAGCCCGGCCACCGGGAAGGCCAAGGTCTCCCCCTCGCCGGAGCCGACGTCCGGCGGCGAGATGGGCAGCGGCGAGAGCGCCACGGGCAAGGTCGACGAGGACCCGGGCAAGGTCACCTACGAGATCCTGGCGCAGAAGGTCGAGGTGGGCACCGAGGCCGAGGCCGCCAAGGCCGTCTCGGAACCGAGCAAGGTCAAGGGCAAGGTGCTGGCCACCGCGTACCTGAAGTACACCCACAAGAGCGGCCCCGCCCTCACCGACGGATCCGACGTGCACGACAGCACCACCCTCTCCGCGGACGGGCAGCGCGGCAGCGTCCTCATCGGCGCGGCCGAGGACGCCGCGGGCTGCGAGGACCCCTACGACGTCGACAGCTGGAAGCAGGGCGAGAGCCACGTCTTCTGCGAGACCTACGTGATCCCGGCGAACGCCAAGAGCGTCGAGGTCAACTGGTCCGAGGAGGACGGCGAGCCCTTCGTCTGGAAGTTCCCCAACGCCTGACCTGACCGCAACGCCAGAGGGCGCCCCCTTCTCGGAAGGGGGCGCCCTCTGTGTCGTTCGTGCGGGAGGGGCCGTCAGCCCATGAACTTCTTGAACTCGTCGGGGAGCTCGAAGTCCTTGCCGCCCTGCTGCGGCAGCCCGAAGGCGCCGCCGCCCTCGGCCGCAGCGGCCCGGCGGGCGGCCTCCTCCTGCTCCTGCTGCTTGCGCTTCATCGGGTTGCCGGAGCGCTGCTTGCCCTTGGCCTGCTTCTGCTTCTTCTTCGTCCGGCCGGGACCGCCGCCCATGCCCGGCATGCCGGGCATCCCGGGCATGCCGCCGCCCTGGGCCATGCGGGACATCATCTTGCGGGCCTCGAAGAAGCGCTCGACCAGGTTCTTCACCGCGCTGACGTCGACACCGGAACCCCGCGCGATACGGGCGCGGCGCGAGCCGTTGATGATCGTCGGCTCCTGGCGCTCGGCCGGGGTCATCGACTTGATGATGGCGGCCGTACGGTCGACGTCGCGCTCGTCGAGGTTCTGGATCTGGTCCTTCATCTGGCCCATGCCCGGGAGCATGCCGAGCAGCTTGGAGATGGAGCCCATCTTCCGGACCTGCTCCATCTGGGCCAGGAAGTCGTCCAGGGTGAAGTCCTGGCCCTTCTTGGACGCCAGCTTGGAGGCCATCTTCTCGGCCTCTTCCTGGCTGAACGTCTTCTCCGCCTGCTCGATCAGGGTGAGCAGGTCACCCATGTCGAGGATGCGGGAGGCCATCCGGTCAGGGTGGAAGGCGTCGAAGTCGTCGAGCTTCTCGCCGTTCGACGCGAACATGATCGGCTTGCCGGTGATCTGCCGGATCGACAGGGCCGCACCACCGCGGGCGTCACCGTCGAGCTTGGAGAGCACCACGCCGTCGAAGCCGACGCCGTCGCGGAAGGCCTCGGCGGTGTTGACCGCGTCCTGGCCGATCATCGCGTCGACGACGAACAGGATCTCCTCGGGGCTGACCGCGTCCCGGATGTCGGCGGCCTGCTGCATCATCTCCTGGTCGATGCCCAGGCGGCCGGCGGTGTCCACGATCACGATGTCGTGGACCTTGGACTTGGCGTGCTCGATGGAGTCCTTGGCGACCTTGACCGGGTCGCCGACGCCGTTGCCCGGCTCCGGGGCGTAGATGCCTACGCCCGCGCGCTGGGCGACGACGCTGAGCTGGTTCACGGCGTTCGGGCGCTGGAGGTCACAGGCGACCAGCAGCGGCGAGTGGCCCTGCTCCTTCAGCCAGCGGCCCAGCTTGCCCGCGAGGGTGGTCTTACCGGCACCCTGCAGACCCGCCAGCATGATCACGGTGGGCGGCTGCTTGGCGAAGCGCAGGCGCCGGGTCTCGCCGCCGAGGATGGTGACGAGTTCCTCGTTGACGATCTTGAGGACCTGCTGGGCGGGGTTCAGCGCCTTGCTGACCTCGGCACCGAGGGCGCGCTCCTTGACGTTCTTGATGAACGTCCGGACGACCGGCAGCGCCACGTCCGCCTCGAGGAGGGCGATCCGGATGTCCCGGGCCGTGGCGTCGATGTCCGCTTCGCTGAGACGCCCCTTGCCGCGCAGGTTCTTGAAGGTCGCTGAGAGGCGATCGGAAAGAGTATCGAACACGGCGCTCGCGGTCCTCAGGGTTGGTGGCTACAGGGAATCGCCCTCCAGGGTATCCCGGCGTGACAAGTCGCCGGGTCGGCCTCACCCACGCAGTGTCTCCTCCAGCTTCCGCGCCACCGACACCGCCTCGTCCCCGGGCAGGGGCGCGCCCTCCGGGCCGGTCACGTAGAAGGCGTCCACGGCGTTGGCGCCGAGCGTCGAGACATGCGCGCTGCGCACCCGCACGCTCGCGTCCTCCAGGGCGCGGCCGATGCGGAACAGCAGGCCGGGGGCGTCCTGGGAGCGTACCTCGATGACCGTGGCCAGCCGAGAGGCGGCGGGGTGGACCGACACCCGGGGCGGCGGGGCGACCACGCCCCGGCGGCGCGGATAGGCCGCGTCCCGTTCGGCGAGGCGGCCTGCGATGTCCAGGGAGCCGTCCAGGGCCCTCACCAGGTCCGCGCGCAGCCGGGCAGCCTGCGGCAGGGAGCCGTACTCGGCGGCGACCCGCCAGTCCAGCAGCAGGACGGAGCCGTCGACGCCGTCCGGGAGGGTCAGGGAGCGCAGTTCCGCCGTGCGCACGGTCAGCCGGTGCATGGCGAGGACACCGGCGACCGCGGGCAGCACGCCCGGCTGGTCGGGGACGGCGATGAGAAGTTCCACACCCAGCGGCTCGGGATCACCGGACGGCTCCTGTCCGGCGGGCGGCTCGGTCTGCGCCCGCAGGGCGAGGACCGGACTGCCCGTCGCGGCCGCCTCTAGGGCGAGCCGCTCCTGCTCGGCGGTCGGCGCGCCCTCCTCCGGGTCGTCGGGGGCGTCCCCGGCGAGCACCGCCGCGACCCGCTTGACGAGGTCGGCGACGAGCGAGCCGCGCCAGGACGACCAGGCGGCCGGTCCGGTGGCCAGGGCGTCGGCCTCGGTGAGCGCGTGCAGCAGCTCCAGGGTGCCCTGGGAGCCGACGGCGTCGGCGACGGAGCGCACGGTGGCCGGATCCTCCAGGTCACGCCGGGTGGCCGTCTCGACGAGGAGCAGATGGTGCCGTACGAGGGTGGCGACGACCGTCACGTCGTGGCGGTCGAAGCCGATGCGGGCGGCCACGTCCTTGGCGATGATCTCGCCGGCCACGGAGTGGTCGCCGGGCCAGCCCTTGCCGATGTCGTGCAGCAGCGCCGCGACCAGCAGCAGGTCGGGGCGGCTGACCCGGCGGGTGAACTCGGAGGCCTGGACGGCGGTCTCGATGAGGTGCCGGTCGACGGTCCACAGGTGCACGGCGTTGCGCTGCGGGCGGCAGCGGACCCGCTCCCAGTCGGGCAGCAGCCGGGTGATCAGCCCCTCGGCCTCCAGCGCCTCCCAGACCTCCACGGTCGGGCGGCCGGAGCCGAGCAGGGTCACGAGCTGTTCGCGCGCCTCGGCGGGCCAAGGCGTGGGCACTGGGCGCGTGGCGGCGGCCATGCGCCGTACGGCGTGCAGGGAGAGCGGGAGTCCGGCCTGCGCGGCGGCCGCCGCGGCGCGCAGCGGCAGCACGGGGTCGCGCTCGGGGCGCGCGGCACGGGCGAGCACCACCTCGCCGTCCTGCTCCACCACCCCCTCGGCCAGCGGAGACCGCTCCGCCACGGGCTTCCCGCCGCCCAGCATGGCGCGCAGCCTGGGCCGCACCGCGCGCGACCGCAGCACGCGCCCCACCTCGCGCCAGGTGACATCGCTGGCGTACGAGACGAGCCGTGCCGCCTCGTACACCTGCCGCAGCAGGGTGTCTGCGTCGAGCAGGCCGAGCTCGGCGGCCACCTGGTCCTGCTCCTGGAGCGCGAGCCGGTCGGTGGCGCGCCCGGTGGCCAGGTGCAGGGCGTCCCGTACGTCGAGCAGCCGGCGCCGGGCGTCGGCGAGGCCCTCGCGCGGGGCGTCGGCGAGCCAGGAGGCGGCGACGGCGCGCAGGGTGGTGGCGTCGCGCAGCCCGCCCCGGGCCTCCTTCAGGTCGGGCTCCAGCAGGTACTGCAGCTCGCCCTGGCGCTCGGCGCGCTCCGCGCACAGTTCCTGGAGTTCGGGGAGGCGCTTGGGCGCCTGGTTGCGCCAGTCGGCCAGCACGGCCGTGCGCAGCCCGGCGGTGAGGCCCAGGTCGCCGGCGATGTGCCGGGCGTCCAGCAGGCCGAGCTGCACCTTGAGGTCCTCGCCGGCCGTCTTGCGGGCCTCCGCGGGCGTGCGCACGGAGTGGTCGAGGTCCAGGCCCAGGTCCCAGACGGGATACCAGAGCCGGTCGGCGAGGGCGGCGACCGCCTTGGGGTCGCCGCCGTCGTGCAGCAGGAGCAGGTCGAGGTCGCTGCGGGGCGACAGCTCGCCGCGTCCGTAGCCGCCGACGGCGACCAGGGAGGCCCCGCGCAGTCCCTCCGCCCCGGCGGCGAACAGGCCGGTGAGCCACTCGTCCGTCAGTTCGGCCAGGGCCGAACGGCGCGGCGGCCCGGACCGCGTCTCCTCGGTGAGGAGACGCAGCCGGGCCGCCGCGTAGCCGCTGGGTCCCGAGTCCTCTGCTTCCTTCTGCACGTCCGTACCCGTCACCCGGCGACTCCTGTTCTGTTTGCCTGCCTTGGGGCCCTCAGAGCGCGTCGGGGCCGCGCTCGCCGGTCCGGACCCGTACGGCCGTCTCGACCGGGACGGACCAGACCTTGCCGTCACCGATCTTGCCGGTGCGGGCGGCCTTGACCACGACGTCGACGAGCTGCTCGGCGTCGTCGTCCTCGACCAGGACCTCGATACGGATCTTGGGGACCAGGTCGACGGTGTACTCGGCACCGCGGTAGACCTCGGTGTGGCCCCGCTGACGACCGTAGCCGCTGGCCTCGGTGACGGTCAGGCCGTGTACTCCGAAGGCCTGCAGGGCCTCCTTGATCTCGTCGAGCCGGTGCGGCTTGACGACGGCGGTGATGAGCTTCATGCGTCCACCTTCTTGCTCGCGGCTGCGGCGACCGGGGCCGTGACGGCCGTCTTGGCGGCACCGCCACCGGCGCCACTGAAGTCGTATGCGGTCTCGGCGTGCTCGGCCTGGTCGATGCCGGCCACCTCCTCGTCCTCGGAGACCCGCATACCGATGGTCTTGTGGAGGACGAAGGCGAGGATCGCGGAGACGATCAGCGAGTAGGCGAGCACACCGCCGACACCGGCGAGCTGCTTCCAGAGCTGGTCGAACGTGTGGTCGCCGTAGAACACGCCCGTGGCGTCGGACTGGCCCTTACCGCTGGCGAAGAAGCCGATCAGGATGGAGCCGGCGATACCGCCGACGAGGTGGACACCCACGACGTCGAGCGAGTCGTCGTAGCCGAACTTGTACTTCAGGCCCACGGCCATGGCGCACAGGACACCGGCGATGGCGCCGACGGCGATCGCGCCCATCGGAGTGACCGAACCACCGGCCGGGGTGATGGCGACCAGACCCGCGACCGCGCCGGAGGCGGCGCCCAGCGTGGTGAACGCGCCGTGGCGGATCTTCTCGTAGGCGAGCCAGGCCAGCATGGCGGCGGCGGTGGCGACCTGCGTGTTGACGAACATCAGGGTGCCGACGCCGTCGTCGTTGCCGAGCCACGAACCCGCGTTGAAGCCGAACCAGCCGAACCACAGCAGACCGGCGCCGAGCATGACCAGCGGGAGGCTGTGCGGGCGCATCGGGTCACGCTTGAAGCCGACGCGCTTGCCGATGACGAGGATCACGCCGAGCGCCGCGGCACCGGCGTTGATGTGGACCGCGGTACCACCGGCGAAGTCGATCACGCCCATGTCGAAGGCCCAGCCGCCCTCACCCCAGACCCAGTGGGCGACGGGGAAGTAGACGATCGTGGCCCACAGCGCGATGAACAGCGCCCAGGCGGAGAACTTCACACGGTCCGCGAGAGCACCGCTGATCAGGGCGGGCGTGATGATGGCGAACATCAGCTGGAAGACCATGAAGGCCAGCAGCGGGATGTTGTACGTGCCCCACAGCTCGCCCTTGTCGACCCCGGTGAGGCCGACCCAGTCCGAGTTCCAGCCGATGAGGCTCCCGGAGTCGGTGCCGAACGCCATGGAGAAGCCGTACAGCACCCACAGGATGGTGACGATCCCGAGGCTGATGAAGCTCATCATCAGCATGTTCAGGGTGCTTTTGACGCGGACCATGCCTCCGTAGAAGAAGGCCAGACCCGGGGTCATGAGCATCACCAGGGCGGAACAGATGAGCATGAACCCTGTGTTGGCGGCAGACAGCTTGGGCGCCTCTGCGGCAAGGGTGATGGCTGGTGCCATCGGCGTCTCCTCGTCGTTGGTACGGCCCCGTGCGGGCGAAGCCTCGAGCGGATTGAGGGGTGGGCCGGTTATGCGCCACGAGATTGACGCAGCGCCGTTTCGGTCGAAGCCCCTCGTTGTTTCGCCGCCGTGACGAAGGCGCGTGCTGTGTTACGCGTCGATGAACTGCCGGATCGCGGGCGCGCCGATCGTTATCGTGGCGCAACCTTCGGCTCTCGCGGCCGTGGGAACGACAAGGCCGGCCGCGGTCGGCCTTCCGATGACCTGGCATGGGGGAGCCGAGTCGGGCAGTTCGGGAGGGCCGGCCGCGGCCGGGGTTCAGGGGTGCCGGAGGGCGGCGGTCAGACCGCCTCCGCGGTCTCGGGCAGCTCGGCGGCGAGCCGCTCGGTGAGGTCGACGACCTCGCCGAGGTCGCCGAAGTCCCGCGCGGCGGTGTCGACCGTCTTTCGGATACGAGTGTTGACCCGCTCGGAACGGACCTTCTTGGCCACGTGCATGGCCTGCGTGGCGAAGACCGTGCTCTGCTCGGCCTCGCGCCGCAGGAGGTGCACGGTGGCCATGCCGATCAGGTTGAGCGCGTACGACCGCTGGTGCTCGCCGTCCTCGGCGAACAGCTGCACGGCCCGCTCCATCAGGGGCTCGGCCAGCGAGGCGTAGGTCGGGCTGCGGCCGGCGACATAGGCCAGGTCGCGGTAGGAGTGGGAGTTCTCGCCGTACAGCTCGGCCTCGGAGAAGAAGCGGATCCAGTCGGGGTCCGGCTCGTCCCACTCGCCGGCGTCGGCGAAGGTGTCCTCGGCCATCCGGACCGCCCGCTTGCACTTGCCGGGCTGTCCCATGTTGGCGTAGGCGCGGGCCTCCATCGCATACAGCATCGACTGGGTGCGCGGGCTCGCGCAGTCGCGGCTGCCGTACTGCGCGAGGTGGATCAGCTCCAGCGCGTCGTCGGGCCGCCCGAGGTGGATCATCTGCCGGCTCATGCTGGACAGCACATAGGAGCCGAGGGGCCGGTCACCAGCCTCCTTCGCGGCGTGCAGCGCGAGGACGAAGTACTTCTGCGCGGTCGGCTGGAGCCCGATGTCGTACGACATCCAGCCGGCCAGCTCGGCCAGTTCGGCGGCGACCTTGAACAGCCGCCGGGTGGTGGCCTCGGGCTGGGGCTCCTGGAGCAGGTCCGTCACCTCGTGCAGCTGGCCGACGACCGCCTTGCGGCGCAGGCCGCCGCCGCACTGGGCGTCCCACTGCCGGAACATCACGGTCGTGGACTCCAGGAGGTCCAGCTCGGGTTTGGAGAGCCGGCCCCGGGCGCGCCCGGAGGAGGGCTCGGGCTCCGAACGCTGGGCCGGGGGCGAGGGGACGAGCCAGCGCTGCATGGGCTCGATGAGGGCCGGGCCCGCAGACAGGGCCAGCGAGCTCCCGAGGAAGCCGCGCCGCGCCAGCATCAGGTCGCTGCGCGAGAACTCGCTGAGCAGGGCCACGGTCTGCGGGCCCGTCCAGGGCAGGTCGACGCCGGTCGCGGAGGGTGACTGGCGCGCGGTGCGCAGCCCCAGGTCCTCGACGGAGACGACCACACCGAAACGCTCCGAGAACAGCTCGGAGAGGATCCTGGGGATCGGCTCGCGGGGGTTCTCGCCGTCGAGCCAGCGGCGCACGCGCGAGGTGTCCGTGGAGATGTGGTTGGCGCCCAGCTGGCGTGCCCGGCGGTTGACCTGGCGGGCCAGCTCGCCCTTGGACCAGCCGCTGCGCACGAACCAGGAGGTGAGCAGCTCGTTCGGGCGCTTGTCCGCGTGCGTCGCGCTCGCAGCGTTCGTTCCGCCTCCGCCGTTGCCGCTCACTGGAACGCCCCCATCCCTGAGACCACTTGTCGCCGTGTGCGCCAAGGCCTATCAGCATGCCGGTTCGCACGGTCATCCGTCCGGCCCTTGTCACCCATCGAACGGAATACCGACTTGCCTCCGGCATACCCACGAGTGCATGTGCCCCCAGGACTCGTGCACACAAAGTAATCCTACGATCACCCGTCCAGCCACGGCTCACACGGAAACGCCACCATTCGCCACCCCTTCGAATGAACTCACGTACGGCTGACCGCGATTCACTTGACACAGCACAACCAGGAGCGGGTGCAGCGATGCACTGAGGGGCGCGTGTCGCCGAGCGCACCACCCTGGACACCTCCGGGCGCTGAGTGAAGGGAACGCCGCTCGGGAAGGCGGAAACAGAGAGTCACGCAGAGCGACCGCTGCGTAACCACCGGTGCGTCGGACCCGTTGGAGGGGGCATGGTCTTCACGATCGGCATCAGCCGGGGCATGCGCGACATCCGGTCTGGCTCGCGCCGCCGAGGCCGCACTTCGGACGGCACCGCCGTGGCCGAGTACACCGGGCTGTGGGGCTGGGACGTGGTGCCGGGCGCCCGGGCCTCGGGGGGCGCCTGCTCCTGCGGACGCCGCGACTGCCCGGCGCCGGGTGCGCATCCGCTGGACTTCGCGCCGGTGATCCCCGCCGGGGCGACGCTGGACGACGTGACCGAGTCCTGGGGCGAGTTCCCCGGCGCCTCGGTGATGCTGCCGGTCGGCAGGGCGTTCGACGTCATCGAGGTGGCCGAACCCGCCGGCTGCCGGGCGCTGGCCCGGCTGGAGCGCATGGGTCTGCCCGTCGGCCCGGTCGCGGCGACCCCGGACGGCCGCGCCCACTTCTTCGTCGCCCCCGGCGCCGCCGCCGATCTGTCCGGCCTGCTCTACCGCATGGGCTGGGACGACCCGGCCTCCCTCGACCTGCGCGGCCTCGGCCCCGGCACGCACATCACGGCGCCGCCCTCCGACCGCGGCGGTCTCGGCCCGGTGCGCTGGCTGCGCTCCCCCGCCCTGGACTCGGAGTCCCGGGCGCCGGAGGCCCGCCTGGTGCTGGGCACGCTGGCGTATGTGGCGCATCGGTCCCGGGCCTAGCCGGGAGACGTCCCCACACAGCGAAGCGCCCGTCCCGACGGTGTATCGGGGCGGGCGCTTCGTCAGTGGACGCGGATGTCCGGAGGTCACTCGGCTGTATCCGGAGGTCACTCCCCGATAAGGGCGTCAACGAACGCCTCCGGCTCGAACGGCGCCAGGTCGTCCGCGCCCTCGCCGAGCCCGACGAGCTTGACCGGAACGCCCAGCTCGCGCTGGACCGCGACCACGATGCCGCCCTTGGCCGTGCCGTCCAGCTTGGTGAGGACGATGCCGGTGATGTCGACGACCTCGGCGAAGACCCGGGCCTGGACCAGGCCGTTCTGGCCGGTGGTGGCGTCGAGCACGAGCAGCACCTCGTCCACCGGGGCGTGCTTCTCCACGACCCGCTTGACCTTGCCGAGCTCGTCCATGAGGCCGGTCTTGGTGTGCAGGCGGCCGGCGGTGTCGATGAGCACGACGTTCGCGCCCCTCTCCTTGCCCTCCTTGACCGCGTCGAAGGCGACGGAGGCGGGGTCGCCCTCCTCCGGTCCGCGCACGGTGTGGGCGCCGACGCGCTCGCCCCAGGTCTGGAGCTGGTCGGCGGCGGCGGCCCGGAAGGTGTCGGCGGCGCCCAGGACCACGCTCTGACCGTCGGCGACCAGGACGCGGGCGAGCTTGCCGGTGGTGGTGGTCTTGCCGGTGCCGTTGACCCCGACGACCATCACGATGCCCGGCTTGCGGTCCTCCGGCTCGGTCTTGACCACGCGGTCCATGTCGCGGCCGACCAGGGTGAGCAGTTCCTCGCGCAGCAGGGTGCGCAGTTCGACCGGGGTGCGGGTGCCGAGCACCTTCACCCGCTCGCGCAGGCGCTCGACCAGTTCCTGGGTGGGCTGCACGCCGACGTCGGCGGTGAGCAGCGTGTCCTCGATCTCCTCCCAGGTGTCCTCGTCGAGGTGCTCGCGCGACAGCAGCGTGAGCAGCCCCTGACCGAGGGCGTTCTGCGAGCGGGAGAGACGGGCCCGCAGCCGGACCAGGCGGCCCGCGGTGGGCTCCGGGATCTCGATCTCGGGAGCTTCGGCGGGCGGCTCCTCGACGGTGACGGGAGCCGAGCCGTCCGGGAGATCCACCTCCTCTATGGTTCGCCGCGGTTCCTCCCGCGGCGTCTCGGCCTCGTCGCCGACGTGCGGCTCGGCCGGTGGGACGGTGATGTCGGGCGCTGCGGGCGGGGGCGGGGGCAGCTGCTTCTTGCGCCGGCTGCCGACGATGAGCCCGCCGAGCGCGCCGAGCACGACCACGGCGATGACTACAGCAAGGATGACGATGTCCATAACGCGTCCAGTATCAGCCATGGGCCCCCGGGTCACCCCGCTTGTACCGTCGCGCGGGGCCGAGGGCCGCCGGATCTCCACACCCCTGGATGTCTGATGCCCCGTCAGCTAACGTCCCCCGGACACCCGCCCGGTGAAGCCGGTCACCCGCCCGGTGAAGGGAGACGTCCCCATGCCCGTCACGGTCGTACGCTTCAACCTCGTCGCTCCCGGGGCCTCCCCCGCCGAGCTCGGCGCCCGCTATCGGGCGGCCCTGGAGATGGCCTCGTACGCCGACGACCGGGGCGTCACCACGGTGCAGACGGAGGAGCACCACGGGGCCGACAACAACTGGCTGCCGTCGCCGTTCGCCTTCGCGGGGGCGGTCTTCGGCGCGACCCGGCGTGTCGCGGTCACCGTCTCGGCGGTGATCGGCCCGCTGCACGACCCGCTGCGGCTGGCCGAGGAGATCGCCGTGCTGGACCTGCTGAGCGGCGGCCGGCTGGTGACGGTCGCCGGCATCGGGTACCGGCCCGAGGAGTACGACCTGTTCGGCGTCGAGTTCGCCCGGCGCGGCCGGCTCCAGGACGAGCTGCTGGAGACACTGCTGCGGGCGTGGACCGGCGAGCCCTTCGCCTTCCGGGGGCGCACGGTCCGCATCACCCCGCGCCCGTTCACCGACCCGCATCCGCTGCTCCTGGTCGGCGGCTCCTCCAAGGCCGCCGCCCGCCGGGCCGCCCGGCTCGGCCTGCCCTTCTTCCCCAGCGCGCACCTCCCGGAGCTGGAGGCGTACTACAAGGACCGGCTCGCCGAGTACGGCACCGAGGGCTGGGTGATGATGCCCGCGGCCGAGACACCGCTGCTGCACCTGGCCGAGGACCCGGACCGGGCCTGGGCGGAGTACGGCCAGCACTTCCTGCACGAGGCGCGGACGTACGCCTCCTGGCAGTCGGGCGGGGTGCGCTCGGCGGTGAAGTCGGCCGCGACGACCGTCGAGGAGCTGCGCGCCGAGGGCGTGTACCGCATCCTCACGCCCGAGGCGTGCGCGGAGCTGGGCCTGGACTCCTATGTGCTGCATCCGCTGGCGGGCGGGATGCCGGCGGAGGAGGGGTGGCGGAGTCTGCAGCTCTTCTGCGAGCGGGTGCTGCCGGGGCTGGGGAGCTGACGCTCGCGGATATCCGCTGGCCCGCCCCGGCCTCTCGGTGATCCACTGACTCCATGACTCTGTCGGTTGATGTGTTCCTGCTGGAGCCGGACGGACAGCGGCAGATACTCGACGTCCCCGAGGGGCGCGACGACTCGGCCGGGTTCGAGTCCTGGCGGACGACGGTGTGGGGGTCCGAGCCGGTACGCGCGCTGGGCGCCCGCTTCCTTCCCGTGCTGGCTGACGGCGACCTGGAGATCGAGGCCGAGAGCGTCGCGGAGTTCCTGGGCGAGGTGGCGCTGCTGTGTGACCATCTCGACGCCATCGCCGAGAGCACTCAGCGGCCGCGAGGGCTCGCGGAGCACCGGGAGGGGCTGGTGAGGCGGCTGCGGAATCTGGAGGTGGCCGCCCTGCACGCCCGGGTGATCGGCGGCGGCGTCCTCGTCTGGTGACGAGACAGACCGCCGCCCCGGCTCGGGCAGTGGCCGAACCGGGGCGACGGCGGGTTACGGGGAGAGGGGCAGCGGGGACTTTGGCCCTTCTCCCCGAGTGCGGGGGCTGGCTCAGCCCATCTCCTCCAGGGCCTTGCCCTTCGTCTCGCTGACGAACTTCAGGATGAAGGGGATGGAGAGCGCCGCGAAGGCCGTGTAGATCACGTACGTCATGGAGAGGTTCCACTCGGCCAGCGACGGGAAGCTCGCGGTGATGGCCCAGTTGGCGATCCACTGCGCGGCGGCGGCCACACCCAGGGCGGCGGCGCGGATCCGGTTGGGGAACATCTCGCCGAGCATGACCCAGACGACCACACCCCAGGACAGGGCGAAGAAGAGGACGAAGACGTGCGCGGCGATCAGCGCGATCCAGCCCTGCGCGGCCGGCAGCGTGCCGTCGACCAGCGGGTGGGAGAACGCCCAGGCCTCCAGCGCCAGGCCGACGACCATGCCGACCGAGCCGATGATCGCGAGCGGCTTGCGGCCGATGCGGTCGACGAAGATCATCGCGATCACGGTGCCGACGATGTTGATGATCGACGTGGTGAAGGAGTAGAAGAACGAGTCCGCCGGGTCGACGCCGACCGACTGCCACAGCGTCGAGGAGTAGTAGAACGCGACGTTGATGCCGACGAACTGCTGGAAGACCGACAGGCCGATACCGATCCAGACGATCGGCTTGAAGAAGAAGCTCCCGCCGAGCAGGTCCTTGAAGCTGGACTTGTGCTCGCTGGTCATCGCGTGCTCGATCTCGGCGACGCGGGCGTCCAGGTCGATGTCCTTGCCCTCGACCTCGGCGAGGATCTCCCGGGCGCGCTCGTGCTTGCCGACGGAGATCAGGAAGCGCGGGGACTCGGGGATCCGGAAGGAGAGCAGGCCGTACAGGATGGCCGGGATGACCATGACGCCCAGCATGACCTGCCAGGCCTCCAGGCCCATCAGCTCGCCGCGCTGGTCGCCGTCGGCGGCGTTCAGCAGGCCCCAGTTGACCAGCTGCGACACGGCGATGCCGATGACGATCGCGGCCTGCTGGAAGGAGCCGAGCCTGCCGCGGTAGGCGGGCGGGGCGACCTCGGCGATGTAGGCCGGGCCGATCACGGAGGCCATACCGATGGCGAAGCCGCCGACGACGCGCCAGAAGGCGAGGTCCCACAGGGCGAAGGGGAGCGCCGAGCCGACGGCGCTGACGGTGAAGAGGGCCGCGGCGATCTGCATGCACCGGATGCGGCCGATGCGGTCGGCTATCCGGCCGGCGGTCGCGGCGCCGATGGCGCAGCCGATGAGGGCGACGGCGATGACCTGGGCGAGGGCTGCGGAGCCGATGTCGTAGCGGCCTCGGATGGCTTCGACGGCACCGTTGATCACGGAACTGTCGTAGCCGAAGAGGAAACCGCCCATCGCGGCCGCCGCCGCGATGAAGATGACGTGCCCGAGATGTTCGGGGTGAGCCGTCCTGGCTCCGGACTTGGGTGCCTGCGCTGTGCTGGTCACGTGTACTCCTCGGGCCACCGGCAACGCTGCCGGAGGGGATCAGCCCTTCGAGGTCCACCTGAAGGTACCTGAAGGTAAAAGGAACGTTGCCGAGACTATGCCTTCAAGTTTCGAAGTCAATAGGTCGGCAGACGTGAATCTGCGTCAGGAGTGTGGGGGCGATGTGTTCAAGAATTGAATCCATCAAGCGTCGCAGGTGAGAAGGATGTACACGGCATTCATCTAGCGCAGACGCTGGCTGATGACCTTCGACACACCGTCGCCCTGCATGGAGACGCCGTACAGCGCGTCGGCGACCTCCATCGTGCGCTTCTGATGGGTGATCACGATGAGCTGCGAGGCCTCCTGCAGCTCCTGCATGATCCGGATGAGCCGCTGGAGGTTGGTGTCGTCGAGGGCGGCCTCGACCTCGTCCATGACGTAGAACGGGCTGGGCCGCGCCTTGAAGATCGACACGAGCAGCGCCACGGCGGTCAGCGACCGCTCCCCGCCCGAGAGCAGCGACAGCCGCTTGACCTTCTTGCCCGGCGGCCTGGCCTCGACGTCCACGCCCGTGGTGAGCATGTTGTCGGGGTCGGTCAGGATCAGCCGCCCGTCACCCCCGGGGAAGAGCCGGCTGAAGACGCCCTCGAACTCCCGGGCCGTGTCCCGGTAGGCCTCGGTGAAGACCTGCTCGACGCGCTCGTCGACCTCCTTCACCACCTGGAGGAGGTCCGCCCGTGTCTTCTTCAGGTCCTCGAGCTGCTCGCTGAGGAACTGGTGGCGTTCCTCCAGTGCCGCGAACTCCTCCAGGGCGAGCGGGTTCACCTTGCCGAGCTGCTGGTAGGCACGCTCGGCCGACTTCAGACGCTTCTCCTGCTCGGACCTCAGATACGGCTTCGGCCGGTTGCGCGGGTGCTCCGGGTCCTCCGGCAGCTCCTCGCCCTCGGCGGGGGGCGAGGGCGGCACGAGCTGGTGCGGTCCGTACTCCGCCACCAGTCCGGCCGGTTCGACACCCAGCTCCTCCAGCGCCTTCGTCTCCAGCTGCTCGATCCGCAGCCGCTTCTCGGCGCCGAGTACCTCGCCTCGATGGACCGAATCCGTCAACTTGTCGAGTTCGGCCTTGAGATCTCGTCCCTCGGTTCGGGCGCGGGCGAGTTCCTGTTCGCGGCGGGCCTTGGCGGCATCGGCGGCGACGCGCTCCTCGTCGGCGCGGGCCAGGGAGACCTCGACGTGCGCGAGGAGCTGCCGGGCGCCCGCGCCGACGGCCTCGGCGACGGCCGCCTCGTGCCGCAGCCGGGACCGCCGCTGCTCCGCACGCGCGCGTGCCTCACGCTCCGCCCGGGCGGCACGGTCGAGCGAGTCGGCCCGTCCGGCCAGGCCCTTGACCCGTTCCTCGTGCGTACGGGCCTGGAGCCGGGCCTCCATCTCGGTCTGGCGGGCGTTGGCACCGTCGGCGGCGAGCCGGTCCCGTACGGAGGTGTCGGGCTCCTCCTCGATCGGCATCTCCTCGGCGACGGCGAGCCGCTCGGCGAGTTCCTCGACCTCGGCGAGGGCCTTGTCGAGGGCCTCCTGGGCCCGGGCGGCGGCGGCCGTGGACCGCTCGGCCTCCCCGGCCGCGCCCCGGGCCTGCCCGGCGAGCGCTCCGAGTTGCTGAGCGACGGAGGACTTCTCCCGGTCGGCGGCCCGGCGCCGCTCCCCCACGTCCTCGACGAGCGCGGCGCACTCCTTGCGCCGCTCGACGGCCTGGTGCTGGGCCTCGGTCAGCTCCTCGCAGCGCACCGCCAGCTCTTCCAGTTCGGCGGCGGCCTCGTCGACGGAGGCCTGTACTTCGAGGAGGCTGGGGGCACCGGCGGAGCCGCCGTGGGCGAAGTGCGCGCCGAGGAGGTCGCCTTCGGCGGTGACGGCGGTGAGGTCGGGGTGGGTGTAGACGAGGTCTTCGGCGGCTTCGAGGGTGTCGACCACGACGATGCCGTGGAGGAGCCGTCGGACGGCCGGCATGAGGTCGGTGGGGCCGCGGACCAGGTCGACGGCGAACGTTCGTCCCGCGTCTGCGGGTGCGTCGTGATGGTTCGCGCCGTTCCCCGCGCCCGGTGCTCCTGCCAGGAGCAGAGTGGCCCTGCCTCCGTCCTGCTTGCGGAGGAGTCTGATGGCGTCGGCCGCTGATGCCGGGGTCGTCACGGCGATCGCGTCCGCTGCCGCTCCGAAGGCCGCTGCCAGGGCGACCTCGTGTCCCGGGGTCACCGTCAGCAGTTCCGCCGCCGGGCCGAGCAGGCCGGAGAGGCGATCCTTCGCCGCGAGCAGTATTCCGGTGCCGTCCTTGCGGCGCAGGCCCATGGCCAGGGCCTCGTGGCGGGCCTGGGTCGCGGCGCGCTTGCGTTCCGCCGCCGTGGCGGACTCGCGGGCTGCGGTGAGGGCGGACTCGGCGTCGGCGAGCCGCTGCTTGGCGGCCTCGTGCTGTTCGGCGAGTTCCGCGTCGCCGGCGTCGAGGCCGTCGACCTCGGCCTTGAGGGCCTCGTACTCCTCCTGCGCGGCGACGGCTCGCTCCTGGGCCTCGTCGCGGGCGGCGGCCAGGCGTTCGATCTCGGCCTGGGCGGAGGCGGCGCGGGAGCGGGCCGCGTTGACCTGGCCGCTCAGTCGGGCCAGGCCTTCGCGCCGGTCGGCGATGGCGCGGGCGGCGTCCTTCAGGCGCCGTTCCTCCTGGGTGAGCGCGCGTTCCAGCTCGGCGCGGTGGGAGACCGTGTCCTCCAGGGCGCGTTCGGCCGCCTCCAGGGCCGCTTCCAGCTCGGCCTCCTGCTCGCGGATGCGGGCGGCCTCGCGCTCCATGTCCTCGGGGTCGCGGCCGCGCCGCTCCTCGGGGGGTGCGGAGGTGGCGCTCTTCACCCGGGCGTCGGCCAGCGAGATCGTGCCGCGCACCCGCTCGGCGAGCTGGGAGAGCTCGTACCAGGTCTGCTGGGCGCGCTGGAGGCGTGGCGTGAGCTGCCGTACCTCGTCCTCCAGAAGGGCCTCGCGCTGGAGCGCCTTGCGCAGCTCCCGCTCGGCGGCCTCCTTGCGCTCCTTCAGCGCGGCCTCGTCGGCGACCTCGGCGTTGAGGGCTTCCTTCAGCCGTACGAGGTCGTCGGCCAGCAGTCGCAGGCGGGCGTCGCGCAGGTCGGCCTGGATGACTGCGGCCCGGCGGGCGACGGCGGCCTGGCGGCCGAGGGGCTTGAGCTGGCGCCGGAGTTCGTCGGTGAGGTCCTGCACGCGCGCGAGGTTGGCCTGCATCGCGTCCAGCTTGCGCAGCGCCTTCTCCTTGCGCTTGCGGTGCTTGAGGACTCCGGCGGCCTCCTCGATGAAGGCGCGGCGGCCCATGGGGTCGGCGTGCAGCACGCCGTCGAGCTGCCCCTGCCCGACGATGACGTGCATCTCGCGGCCGATGCCGGAGTCGGAGAGGAGCTCCTGGATGTCGAGGAGGCGGCAGGTGTCGCCGTTGAGCTGGTACTCGCTGCCGCCGTTGCGGAACATGATCCGCGTGATGGTGACCTCGGCGTACTCGATGGGCAGGGCCCCGTCGGAGTTGTCGATGGTCAGCGACACCTCGGCGCGGCCCAGCGGAGGGCGGCCGGTGGTGCCGGCGAAGATGACGTCCTCCATCTTGCCGCCGCGCAGCGATTTGGCGCCCTGCTCGCCCATGACCCAGCTCAGCGCGTCCACGACATTGGACTTGCCCGAGCCGTTCGGCCCTACGACGCACGTGATCCCCGGTTCGAACCGGAGGGTGGTCGCCGAGGCGAACGACTTGAACCCGCGGAGGGTCAGGGCCTTGAGGTGCACGCCGCCGGACTCTACCGCCCGGGTTCGTCTCACTCCATGAACCCACGGTTTCGCCGCTGAACGCGCAGGGCACACCACACGTTAAAGACGGTGAAAGGATGCGGGGGAAAGAAAGAAGGGACGCCGACGGCGTCCCTTGCACTTCTGACAACTCAGCGGTTATGACGGGCGGCCCAACCACTGCTCTGCTGTTGTGGAGCGATGCAGTGATCAGGTGAGCGCAGGCTCCGCCTGGTGTGCGTCAACGCTCTCCATGATCCTGTCGTGAGAAGCGGCAGCCGTCAGCGCCTCGTTCTCGGCCTGGATCCGTCCGAGCTCGGATTCCAGGTCCTGGACGCGCTGCTGGAGCCGTCGCATCTCGGCGAGGAGTCGAGGGTCGGAGCCGCCGACGTAACCGAGAAGCGCCTTTGCCATGATGGATGGTCCTCCACAATGCGTGACCGACCGATGCGGTGTGGGTCGTGAGGGATTCGCACCCGCGATGCTTGGTACGGCCTGGAGTTGTTCCGCCGTTCAGCCATGCCAAACAGCTAAGGTGCGCGGGGCTTTCAGCGTCTCACCAAAAAGTTTGACGGTCAACACGATCACGCCCCGTATTGGGGGCCGACCGGGCGCGTGCGGCCTGATGCGGCGGCACAGCGGCTTCTGCGGGGCCCTCGGGGCGTGGCGATCATCCTTGCGTGCGGAGTCTGCCAAGGCAAGCGATTCTTGGCAATCACCAGCCAGTTTCCGTCCGGGACGGCCGTCGGAGGCCTGTCCTGGGGCGCCCCTGAGGCCCGCCCTCCGGTACGGGATCAGCGGATGGCAAAGCCGTCGTAGCCGCCACGGGGTGTGTCCCAGATCTCGGTGACGCCGTCCACACGGCCGGGCGTGTCGTCGCCCTCGAGCCACTCCAGCAAGCCTTCACAGCCTTCTCGCGCGCCCTCCGCGACCACTTGGACCCGACCGTCGCCCAAATTGAGAGCAAAACCACTCAGGCCGCCGATCTCCAGGGCCTTGGCCCGCGTGAACCAGCGGAAACCCACACCTTGGACGCGTCCCCGCACCCAGGCGACCAGTCGCACATCCTCGCTCATGACTGCAACCTAACCGCCCAAACTCCCTCGGGCGCACTTCCTTCACTTGCGCCATGCGGTACCGTCCCCACCCAACGAATCTCATATGAAACTCACACCATCGAGTGAGTTTGGTGTTGATCTCGAGGACGAGTCGACCGCCAGGACGAGGAAGGCCAGAACATGGGACGCCACCGTCGCTCCGACGCCGGCAGCGCCGCCACGGGCAGCGCCACGGGGATCATGCAGGCCGACGGCACCGCGGAGGGCCACGATCCGCTGCACGGCGCGGAGGACGGCCCGACCATGGGCATCGCGCCCTATCTGAACCCGGAGGCCTACGCCGACACCTACGCCCGGAGCGAGGCCTACCTGTTCGAGACGGAGGCCGCCTCGGCGGGTGACGGGTACGCCGGGATTCCCCGCCAGCGGACCGCCGAGACGGCCGTCTTCGCGAGCGAGGGCTTCACGCCCGAGGGCGGCTCCCGTCGGGCCGGCTCGCACCGCCGCCGGAAGAAGGCCGCACGGCCGATGCGCACCGGTCTGCTCGGTGTGTCCGCCGCGGTCGCCATCGGCACCGTCGCGGTGGCCACGGGCGCCGTTCCCGGCCTCGAGAACTACAAGCTCGGCGGAGACGGCGGCGCCGACAAGGTGCAGGCCGCCGACACGCCGACCAACACCCCGAGCGGGCAGGGCGGCACCTCCGGCAGCACCGACGGCCGGGGCTCCACGCCCACGAGCCGGGACGCCGAGCGCTCCCTGTCGCCGTCACCGTCCGCCTCGACGTCGTCGGCCGCGCCGACCAAGACGCCCGAGAAGGCGGAGAATACACAGGAGAAGACCCCGGAGAAGAAGAAGCCGGCGGCGACTCCCCGCGAGGAGCCGGAGAGCTCGCCCTCCCGTACGGCCGCGCAGGAGGCGCCCGAGAAGCCCAGTGCCCCCGCCGCCCTCTCCGAGGAGTCGGCCGCCGCGGCCCAGGTGCTCAAGCTCGTGAACGAGGAGCGGGCCAAGGTGGGCTGCAGCGCCCTCGCCGCGAACAGCGCGCTGGCCGAGCTGGCGCAGAACTACAGCGAGGACATGCGCGCCCGGGGCTTCTTCGACCACACCGACCCCGACGGCAAGACGCCGTGGGACCGGGCCGAGGCCGCCGGGATATCCAACCTCGGCGGGGAGAACATAGCCCGCGGCCAGGCTGACGCCGCGGCCGTGATGGACGCCTGGATGAACAGCCCCGGCCACCGCGCCAACATCCTGAACTGCGACTTCAAGACGCTGGGCGTCGGCGTCGAGCTCGGGTCGGGCGGCCCGTGGTGGACCCAGAACTTCGGCTACTAGACCCTCGGGGTGCGCTAACCAGAAGTTAGCGCACCCTAGGAGTGAGCGCTGTGCTGGCGTACTCTTGGGGCATGACCACCACCCAGGAGCTCACGGAGGGGCTGGACGACCTCCCGTACAACGTGTTCGCCAGGGCCTGCCCTTCGCGCGGCACGCTGGAGCATGTCACGGGCCGCTGGGGCGGGCTCGCGCTGACCGCTCTGTACGAGGGGTCGCTGCGCTTCAACGAGCTGCGCCGCCGGGTCGACGGTGTGAGCGAGAAGATGCTCTCCCAGACGCTGCACGCGCTGGAGCGCGACGGCCTGGTCCATCGTGAGGCCCAGCCGACCAACCCGCCCCGGGTGGACTACGAACTGACGCCGCTGGGACGCGGTGTGGCCGAGCGCCTGCTCGCCCTGATCCACTTCGTGGAGGGCAGCATGGACGACGTCCTGGCCGCCCGCGAGCGGTACGACTCCGCTAGGGCGTGATCCGCGGCGGTCGCTGGCACTTCGGGCAGTAGTAGCTGGAGCGGTTCATCCAGGACCGCCGGCGCATCGGTGTGCCGCAGCGTCGGCAGGGCAGGCCCTCGCGGCCGTACGCGTCGAGGGACCGGTCGAAGTAGCCCGACTCGCCGTTGACGTTGACGTAGAGGCTGTCGAAGCTGGTGCCGCCGACCGCGAGGGCGGAGTTCATCACGTCCCGCACATGGCCGAGGAGCAGCAGTGTGCGGGGGCGTGTGAAGGTCGCGGTCGGGCGCTCGTAGTGGATGCGGGCGCGCCAGAGGGCCTCGTCGGCGTAGATGTTGCCGACGCCGCTGATCAGCGACTGGTCGAGCAGGGCCCGTTTGATCGTGGACCGCTTGCGGCGCAGCGCCTGGTGGAAGCCCTCTTCGTCGAAGAGCGGGTCGAGCGGGTCTCGGGCGATGTGCGCGATGACGTCGGGCAGGCCCTCGGGGGTGTTGTCGTGCAGTGACAGCCCGCCGAAGGTGCGCTGGTCGACGAAGCGGAGTTCGGTGTCCAGGGCGTCCGTGAAGCGGGCGCGGATGCGCAGGTGCTTCTCGTCCGGAGCCGTGTGGGGCTGCACCAGCAACTGGCCGCTCATGCCGAGGTGGGCCAGGATCGACTGGTCCGTGTCCTCCAGGGGCAGCCACAGGTATTTGCCGCGGCGGCTGGGTGTGCCGATGCGGTGGCCCTTCAGGCGGTCCGCGAAGTCGGCGCCGCCCGCGAGGTGGCGGCGCACCGCGCGCGGGTGCAGCACCTCGACCTCGGCGACGGTCCGGTGGGCGACCCACCGCTCCAGGCCGCGCCGGACGACCTCGACCTCGGGCAACTCGGGCATGGGCTCCCCCGGTGTACGAGCCGAGCGCCCGCCCCCGGGCAGGGGCGGGCGCTCGGGTGCGCTTGTTTCTGTTCGGTCAGGCGGACGCCGGCTCGGGGCCGGCGCTCTCGTCGGCGGCGGCCTGTTTGGTGGCCGCCTCCTTGGCGCGCTCGTCCGCTGCGGCCTTGATGGCCCGCCACGCGGATTCCGCGGCCTGCTGTTCCGCCTCCTTCTTGCTGCGGCCGGTGCCGGTGCCGTACGAGACGCCTCCGACGCGGGCGGCAGCAGTGAAGGTCTTCTCGTGGTCGGGGCCGGTCTCCGTGACCAGGTACTCGGGTACACCGAGCCCCTCGGTCGCGGTGAGCTCCTGGAGACTGGTCTTCCAGTCCAGGCCGGCTCCGAGGTTCGAGGACTTCTCGATCAGGGGGTCGAACAGACGGTGCACGAGCTCCGCCGCGGACTCCAGTCCCTGGTCGAGATAGACCGCACCGATCACCGCTTCGAGGGTGTCGGCGAGGATGGACGCCTTGTCCCGGCCGCCCGTTCCCTCTTCACCGCGGCCGAGCCGGATGAAGGAGCCCAGGTCGAGCCCACGGCCCACCTCCGCCAGCGCACGCGAGTTGACCACCGCGGCCCGCAGCTTGGCCAGCTGGCCTTCGGGCAGATCGGGGTGGGTTCGGTACAGCGTGTCCGTGACCACGAGGCCGAGGACGGAGTCCCCGAGGAACTCCAGGCGCTCGTTGGTCGGCAGACCGCCGTTCTCGTACGCGTAGGAACGGTGGGTCAGCGCACGCACCAGAAGGGCGGACTCGAGCTTGTACCCGAGCCGCCCTTCCAACAGCGTGTGGGACGAGGCCTGGTTGTCCGCAGAGTTTTTCTTCGGCGTGGACACAGTGCCTCTCACCAGCCGCTCAGACCTCGAGGACCTGGCGCTTGTTGTAGGTGCCGCAAGACGGGCACGCGATGTGCTGCTGCTTGGGCTCGTGGCAGCGCTCGCACGCAACCAGGGTGGGGACCGCAGCCTTCCACTGCGACCGGCGGTGGCGCGTGTTGCTGCGCGACATCTTCCGCTTCGGAACAGCCACGGCTACTTCTCCTGCTTCTCGTCGACGCCCGGTTCGGCGCCGCTCATCTCGTCCTTCTCGCCGTCCTTCATGGTGCCGGCGAGTCCCTGCAAAGCCGCCCAACGGATGTCGACGGCGTCGTGGTGGTGGTCCGGGTCGTCCGCCAGCCGCGCGCCGCATTCGGCACACAGACCAGGGCAGTCTTCCTGGCACACCGGCTGCATCGGCAGTGCGAGCACCACCGCATCACGCAGCACGGTCTCGAGGTCGAACAAGCCGTCCTCGAGGAAGAGCCTGTCCTCGTCGTCCTCGGCGTCGTCGCCCGGTTCCGCGATCACGCGGCCCCGGTCGTCGGCGTCAGGGTACGAGAACATCTCCTGGAATTCCGCTTCGACGTCGAGCTGAAGCGGCTCCAGACACCTTACGCACTCCCCCTCGGCCCCGGCACGGGCGGTGCCTGTGACAAGCACCCCTTCCATGACCGACTCCAGGCGGAGTTCGAGCTCCACCGGGGCGCCTTCCGGCACTCCGATGACTCCCTTGATACCGAAGTCCTTGGGAGCGTCGACCGTGCGGGTCAGGCGCTGCAGCGCACCGGGCCGCCGGCCCAGCTCGTGCGTGTCGAACACGAGGGGGTTTCGGTGGTCGAGGCGGGCGTTCAGAGCCATTCCTGCTTTCGATCTTGCGAGCTGAGAGGTCGCCGCCCTTCGGTGTTGCGGGCAGCGTGGATCGCGGACGTACGCGCGACCGAAGAGCCAGGATACTGGACCTTTCGCTGTCGGCCCAATCCGGTGCTCAGCCGTTGCCGCGACCCTGCTCGTAGGCGCGGATCTGCTCGGCGGTGATCATGCCGGTGTCGAAGAGGCTGGTCTCGTCGAGGGCGTATCCCTGCTGGCCCTGCTGGGCTTGTTGCGCCTGCTGGGCCTGCTGGGCCTGGTTCGGGTCGTACGCGGCCTGCTGAGGGTCGTAGCCCTGGTAGGCGTAGGGATCGGCGTGCTGGTAGCCGTACGGGTCCTGCTGGGCGGCGTAGGGCTGCTGCGGGTAGCCGCCGCCGTAGGGGGCGGGCTGCTGCGGGACGGGAGCGCCGGTCGCCGGATCGTAGGCGGCGGCCGGGGCGTAGGCCGGCTGCGGCGGCCCGTAGTCGGGCTGCTGGGCGGGCTGCTCGGCCGGGGGCTTCTGGTCCGCGAGGGCGGCCAGGTCGGCGAGGTAGTCGGCGTCGCTGGAGTGCTGGACCGTGCTGAGGTCGCCGGCGAGGGCGCCGAGGTCGTCGCTGGCGATACGGCCGTGCAGCTTCTGCCGGCCGCGGCCGACGGCCTCCAGGGTCTTGGCGAGGACCGCCTCGAAGGAGCCCAGCTTGGCGTGGACGTACTCGTCGGCCGTACGGCGCAGGGTCTCCGGGTCCTGGCTGCGCTCGGGGGCGTCCTCGTCCTCGTAGCCCTGCTCGTCGATGCCGGGGCCGGTACCGAGGAGCTTCTCGCGGCCGCGGCCGACGGAGCCGAGGGTCTTGGTGAGGACGACCTCGAAGTTGGCGAGCTTGGAGTCGACGTAGTCGTCGGCCTCGGCGCGGACCTCCTCGGCCTCCTGGCGGGCCTCGGTGAGGATCCGGTCGGCCTCCGCCTGGGAACGGCGGGCGACCTCGGTGTCGGAGATCAGGGAGCCGCGCTCGGCGTGCGCCTGCCCGATGATGCGCTCGGCCTCCTGGCGGGCGTGCTCGACCATCTGCTCGCGGCCGCCGATCAGCTCCTGGGCCTGGGCGAGCGAGTCGGGCAGCGCCGCGCGCACCTCTTCCAGCAGCGAGAGCAGTTCGGCGCGGTTGACCACGCACGAGGCCGACATGGGCATGGACCGGGCGCCGGAGACCGCGGAGACGATCTCGTCGAGCTTCTTCTGCACGTCCACCGTGTGCTCGCCACTCTCTACAGATGCGTTGGAGACGGACGGGACGACTGTAGTCCCATCAGTCCTTGCGCAGACGCTCGTTGAGCTCCTGGAGGACCTCCGCCGGGACCAGGTGGGAGACGTCCCCGCCCCAGGTCGCGACCTCCTTGACCAGGGAGGACGACAGGAAGCTGTAGGTGGGGTTGGTGGGGATGAAGAGGGTCTCCACGCCCGAGAGGCCGTTGTTCATCTGGGCCATCTGCAGCTCGTAGTCGAAGTCGCTGACCGCGCGCAGGCCCTTGACGATGGCGGGGATGTCGCGCTGCTTGCAGAAGTCGACGAGCAGGCCGTGGAAGGCCTCGACCCGGACGTTGCCGTACTCGGCGGTGACCCGGCGGATCAGGTCGATCCGCTCCTCGATCTCGAACAGGCCCTTCTTGGCCTGGTTGATCATCACCGCGACATAGACCTCGTCGTACAGCCTGGAGGCGCGGGAGATGATGTCGAGGTGTCCGTTGGTGATCGGGTCGAACGACCCGGGACAGACGGCGCGGCGCACTTGTGTTCCCTCGCTCTCCGGTCCGGTCATCGTGCGTCTTCGCACGTAGAGGCGGCGCGACCGTACCAAAACGTTCCCTCGCCGTAGCGGCGGGCCCGGAGGGGTTCGAAACCCTCGGGCCACCGGAATTCACCGCCTCTGGTGCTGCGCTCCACGGTGACGAGGGCTTCTTCCGCGAGCCAGCCTTCCGTGCGGAGTGTGAGCAGGATCTCGCGAAGATCGTCGTCCGTGACGGCGTACGGGGGGTCGAGGAAGACGAGGTCGTAGGGGTCGCCGGGGTTCGGCGTACGGATGATCTGTTCCGCTTTGCCTGATCTGACCTCGGCGCCGGGGAGACCCAGGGACTTCACGTTCTCGCGGACCGTGCGGGTCGCTCGGGCGTCGGCTTCGACGAGGAGGGTGTGGCCCGCGCCTCGGGAGAGGGCCTCCAGGCCTACGGCTCCCGAGCCGGCGTAGAGGTCGAGGACGCGTTCGCCTTCCAGGGGGCCGCCGAGGAGGGATTGCCAGGTGGAGAACAGGCCCTCTCGGGCGCGGTCCGATGTGGGGCGGGTTCCGGTGCCTGGCGGGACGGCCAGGCGGCGTCCGCCGGCCTGGCCGGCGATCACGCGCGTCATCTGTGGTCCTTGGTCGTGGGCGGGTTCAGGTATCAGTGTGGCTGGTCGCGCAGTTCCCCGCGCCCCTAAGAGAGGGGCATTCGCCCTCAGCCCTTTTCCAGGTACTGCTCCCTCTCCTCGTCCAGGAGGGCGTCCAGAGCCGTCCTGAGCGCGGGCAGGTGGGTCAGGTCCGGGTCGGATGCCACCACCGCTGTCGCCTCCTCCCGCGCCTCGGCGATGATCTCCTCGTCCTCGATGACCGCGAGCATCCGCAGAGACGTCCGGGCGCCCGACTGGGCCTGGCCCAGGACGTCGCCCTCGCGGCGTTGTTCCAGGTCGATGCGGGAGAGCTCGAAGCCGTCGAGGGTGGCGGCGACGGCGTTCAGGCGCTGGCGGGCCGCGCTCGCCTCGGGCATCTCGCTGACGAGGAGGCACAGGCCGGGCGCCGAGCCACGGCCGACGCGGCCGCGCAGCTGGTGGAGCTGGGAGACGCCGAAGCGGTCGGCGTCCATGATCACCATGACGGTGGCGTTGGGGACGTTGACGCCGACCTCGATGACCGTGGTGGCGACCAGGACGTCGGTCTCGCCTGCGGCGAAGCGGCGCATGACCGCGTCCTTGTCGTCGGGCTGCATACGGCCGTGCAGGACCTCGACCCGGACGCCTTGGAGGGGGCCCTTGGAGAGCTGGTCCGCCACGTCGAGGACCGCGAGGGGCGGGCGCTTCTCGGCGGCGTCCTCCGGGGACTCGGGCGGCTTCTTCTTGCCGGGCTTCTTGGGGTCGTCCTCCTCGTCACCGATGCGCGGGCAGACGACATAGGCCTGATGGCCGTTGCCCACTTCCTCGCGGACCCGCTCCCAGGCGCGGGCCAGGAAGTGGGGCTTGTCGGCGGCCGGAACGACATGGCTGGCGATGGGCGAGCGGCCGGCCGGGAGCTGGTCGAGGACGGAGGTCTCCAGGTCGCCGAAGACCGTCATGGCCACCGTGCGCGGGATGGGCGTGGCGGTCATGACCAGGAGGTGCGGGGGCTGTTTGCCCTTGCCGCGCAGGGCGTCGCGCTGCTCGACGCCGAAGCGGTGCTGTTCGTCGACCACGACCAGGCCCAGGTCGTGGAACCGCACCTTGTCCTCGATCAGCGCGTGGGTGCCGATGACGACGCCGGCCTCGCCGGTGGTGAGGTCGAGCAGGGCGTGACGGCGGGCCGCCGCGCCCATGGAGCCGGTGAGCAGCACCACCTTGGTGGCCTTCTCGGCGCCGCCCAGCATGCCGCCCTCGGCCAGCTCGCCCATCATCTCGACGATCGATCTGTGGTGCTGCTGGGCGAGCACTTCGGTGGGCGCGAGCATGGCGGCCTGCCCGCCGGCGTCGACCACGGCGAGCATGGCGCGCAGGGCGACCATGGTCTTGCCCGATCCGACCTCGCCCTGGAGCAGCCGGTGCATCGGATGGTCGGTGGCCAGGTCGTCGAAGATCTCCCGGGAGACCCGCTGCTGGCCGTCGGTGAGGGTGAAGGGGAGGCGGTCGTCGAAAGAGGCGAGGAGGCCGTCGGGCGTGAGCTTGCGGGGCACCGCCGGGAGTTGGGCGTCCGCGTGGCGGCGACGGGCGAGGGCGACCTGGAGGACGAAGGCCTCGTCCCACTTGAGGCGGGCCCGGGCGTCCTCGATGTCCGCCTTGGTGTGCGGGCGGTGGATCTTGAGCAGGGCCTCGGGGAGGGGGACCAGGCCGCGGCCCTGGCGCAGGGAGTCCGGCAGCGGGTCGAGGGCCTCCTGGGCCGTGGGCAGGACCGTCTGGAGGGCCTTGCCGATCTTCCAGGACTCCAGCTTGGCGGTGGCGGGGTAGATCGGGATCAGGGCGCCGGCCCAGGTCTCGACGGACTCGTCGGGGTCATCGGGGTCGCCGCGCAGCAACTCGTAGGCCGGGTGGGCGAGTTGGAGGCGGCGGTTGAAGACGGAGACCTTGCCCGCGAACATCGCGCGCGTGCCCGGCAGGAGCTCCTTGTGGGGCTTGTGAACACCGGCGCCGAAGAAGACCAGTTGGAGGCGGCCGCTGCCGTCCGTGATGGTGACCTCCAGGCGCTGGCCCTTGCCGCGCGGGGCCTTGGCGGAGGCGAAGCTGTGCAGGCGGGCGTCGGCCACCTGGGCGACCACGGTGACGTGCTCGTCCATGGGGAGTTCGGCGAGGTGGGTGAGCTGGCCGCGCTCCTCGTATCTGCGCGGGTAGTGGTGGAGCAGGTCGCCGACGGTGAGCAGGCCGAGATGCTCGGCCATCACCTTCGCGGTGGCGGGGCCGAGCACCGACTTCAGCGGTTGTTGCAGCGGTTCTTCCAGTGCGGGCACGAGATCCATTGCACACCACGCCACTGACAATGCCGTAGAGGCGGCGGCGCACGTTGCCGTACACGTCCCGGAAATCGCTGGTCAGACGGGTGGTTCCGGCCTTAGGATGACGCGCTCCCGGCCCTTCCTCGCGGTCACCGCCTCATCGGGACCGCCCGACCCCGCGCCGTCGCGAGTCCCCCACCGGCGCCGTGAAGATGGATTCCGAGACCTCACAGGCTTCCCAGGCACCCCGTTCGCCCCAGTCACCTCACACCTTCCAGGTCGACCTGCGTGGTCTGGTGGACCTGCTCTCCCACCATCTCTACTCCAGTCCCAAGGTGTATCTGCGCGAGCTGCTGCAGAACGCGGTGGACGCCATCACCGCCAGACGCGCGGCGGAGCCCGACGCCCCCGCCCGGGTGCGGTTGTACGCGGAGGGCGGCGCCCTGCGGGTCGAGGACACCGGCGTCGGGCTCACCGAGGCGGACGTGCACAGTCTGCTCGCCACGATCGGACGCAGTTCCAAGCGTGCCGAGGGCCTTCAGGAGGCCCGCTCCGACTTCCTCGGGCAGTTCGGCATCGGGCTGCTGGCCTGTTTCGTCGTGGCCGAGCGGATCCGGGTCGTCAGCCGCAGCGCCCGTGCGCCCGGGGAGCCGCCCGTGGAGTGGACGGCCCGGGACGACGGTTCGTACACCGTGCGGACGCTGCCGGACGCCGAGCGCCCCGAACCGGGCACCACCGTGCATCTGGTGGCCCGGGCGGGGGCGGCGGAGTGGCTCACGCCCGAGCGGGTCGCGGCCCTGGCACGAGACTTCGGGTCGCTGCTGCCGTACGACGTCCGGGTGGGCGGCGAGGCGGTCACCGACCTGCCCGCGCCCTGGGACCGTTCGTATCCGAGCCCGGCGGGTCGCCGCGTCGCCCTCGCCCGGCACTGCCACGACCTGTTCGGCTTCACGCCGTTGGACACGATCGACCTGGCCGTGCCGCTGGCCGGCATCCGCGGGGTGGCGTATGTGCTGCCGTCGGCGGTCAGCCCGGCCCAGCGCGCGGGTCATCGCGTGCACCTCAAGGGCATGCTGCTGACCGAGCGGGCCGAGCAGCTGCTGCCCGACTGGGCGTTCTTCGTGCGCTGTGTGCTCGACACGGACAGTCTGCGGCCGACGGCCTCGCGCGAGTCGCTGTACGAGGACGAGACCCTGGCCGCCGTACGGGAGGCGCTGGGCGAGCGGATCCGCGGGTGGCTGACGGGCCTGGCGGCCGGTGATCCGGAGCGGCTGGCCGCGTTCCTGTCGGTGCACCACCTGGGTGTGAAGTCGCTGGCCCGGCACGACCGCGAGATGCTGCGCACGATGCTGCCGTGGCTGCCCTTCGAGACGACCGACGGGCGGCTGTCCCTGGAGGAGTTCGCGCAGCGGCACCCGGTGGTGCACTTCACGCGGACCGTCGAGGAGTACCGGCAGGTCGCGCCGATCGCGTCCGCGCAGGGCATCGGCGTGATCAACGGCGGCTACACGTACGACAGCGAGCTGGTGGAGGCGTTGCCCTCGGTGCGGCCGGGGACCGTGGTCGCCGAGCTGGACGCGGACACGGTGACCGCCCATCTGGACGCGGTCGACCCGGCCGAGGAGCTGGCCCTGTCGGGCTTCCTCGCGGCGGCACGGGCCCGGCTCGACCAGCTGGGCTGCGATGTGGTGCTGCGGGCCTTCAACCCGCTCTCGGTGCCCGCGCTGCACCTCGACGACCGGGACGCCCGGCACGAACAGGCCCGGGCCGACGCCGAGGCGCAGGCCGACGACCTGTGGGCGGGCATCCTCGGCTCCCTGCGCGGCAGTGCTCCCCGCGCGCGTCTGGTGCTCAACCACCTCAATCCGCTGGTCCGGCGGATCAGCGCGCTGCACGACCCGGAGCTGATCGGCACGGCGACGGAGTCGCTGTACGGGCAGGCCCTGCTGATGGCGCAGCGGCCGCTGAGGCCCGCCGACTCGGCGCTGCTCAACCGCGCGTTCATCGGTCTCCTGGAGTGGGCCACGCACAGCGAGGACGGTCAGGCATGAGTGAGATCACCGACTTCGACGCCCTGCGCCGGGCGATGGCGGAGAACTCCGACGAACCGGAGGGGCCCGCCCGCAACGCGCGGGCGGAGGAGCTGCTGACGGCGGCCGAGAAGCTGAACGTGCCGCTCGCCGTGATCGAGGCGCTCGGGCACCAGCTCAAGGTCTACAACTACAGCTCCGAGAAGGGGAAGATGTTCGTCCCCTTCGCGCGGCTGCTGCGCCTGTGGGACGAACACCCCGAGGACTTCGACGAGTACGAGACGCACTCGCTGCACTGGGTCTTCAAGTGGGTGTCGTCCGGCATGCTCGACCAGCCGCACATCCCGCTCGCGTCGATCGAGAAGTGGCTCGGCGAGATGGAGCACCGCTACCGGCTCGCCGGGCACTCCGAGCGGGCCGTGCGCGGCGCCGAGCACAGCGTGGCCGCCCATGTCGGGGACGTCGCGCGAGCCGAGCGTGCGTACGCCGCGTGGCTGGCCGCCGACCGGGACGCCATGGCCGACTGCCACGCGTGCGAGCTGCACGGGCAGGGCTGGTGGCAGGCGGAGCTGGGCCGGGACGCGGAGGCCGTGGAGCTGTGGCGGCCGGTGCTGGAGGGCGAGTACGCCTGCGCCCACGAGCCGCACACGGCCCTCGCCTCCTCCCTGGTGCCGCTGCTGCGGCTGGGCCGCCTCGACGAGGCCCGCGCGCACCATCTGCGGGGCGTCCGGCTCGTCCGGGCCATGGAGAGCATGCGCGGCGCCTACGCGGAGCACGTGGAGTTCTGCGCGCTGACCGGGAACGAGGCGCGCGGACTCGAACTGCTCGCGGAGCGGCCCGCCTACTTCACGGACGACGGGCAGCCGCAGAGCAGGCTGGACTTCATGAGCGTGGTGGCCCTGCTCATGGACCGTCTGACCGGACTCGGTCTCGGCGACCGGCAGGTGCCGGGCCCGCCCGGCCGGGAGTGGACCGCCCGGGAACTGGCCGCGCACGCGCGTGCGGAGGCCCTGGCGCTGGCGGCGCGCTTCGACGAGCGCAACGGCACGGCCCACGTCAGCGAGCGGGCACGCGCGCGTATGGAGCGGCAACCCCTGGTGGAGCGGCTGCCGCTTGGGGTGCGGTCGGTGCGGACGGTCCCCGCGCCCGCTCCCCCTGCCGTGACGACCGCTGTCACCGCGCGGCCGGACCTGCCGGCCCTGCTGGCCGAGGCGCGGCGGCTGTCGGACACCCTGCGGCCGAACGCCGTGGAGGCGTGGGCGGCGGTCGCCGGGGCGGCGGAGGGCGTCGAGCTGGACCCGCGCGACCGGGCCGAGATCGCGGACCACGAGGCGATGGGCCTCGGCCCGGAGGGTGCCGCGCTCTTCGAGCGGGCCGCCGAGCTGTACGCGGAGGCCGGCGACCCGGGCGAGGCCCTGGCGGCACGCGCGCGTGCGGCGTACGTACGCGCACTCGGGGGCGAGGTGACCGAGGCGGTCGCGGCCGTGGCCGGCCCGTACGACGAGATCCTGGCGCTGTACGCAGCCGACCGCACGGGCCTGCGCCAGACGGCGTCCGTCGTGATGGGCCGGGCCCGGATCCTGATGCGCCGGGCGCACGAGGCCGAGGGGCCCGGGACGGAGGCGGCGCTCGCCGAGGCCGAGGCCGCCGTCCGCGCACTCCTGGCACTCGTCGACGGACGGACCGGCGAGGACGTACGACTGGCCGCGCGGGCCGCCGAGGCGCAGGCGATGCTCGCCGAGCTGGCGGGACTGGCCGGGGACCTGAAGTCGGCCGCGGAGCTGTTCGCGCGGGGCGCGGCGGCGTTCGTCGCGGCCGGGCTGCCCTGGTACGCGGTGGAGTACGAGGCCCGGCTGGCCTCCCTGGCCCACCACCTCGACGACATGGCGGAGGCGGAACGGGCGCTGCGGGCGGCCCTGGAGCACGGCGGGGCCCATCTTGAGGCGCCGGGGAAGGCCCAGCTGCATCTCCAGCTCGCCGAGGTGACCGGCGGCCGGGGCGAGGCCGTGGAGGCCGCCGAGCACGCCCTGCAGGCCGCGCACTGGGCCGACGAGGCGGGCGAGAGCGCCACGCTGGGTGCCTGGGCACGGCAGCAGCTCGGCGGGTTCCTGCTGCGGCAGGAGCGGTGGGCCGAGGCCGCCGAGGTGCTGGAGTCGGCGCTGCCCGACCTGACCGCCGAGACACACGGCGACGGGGCGGTCGTGCAGACGCGGTGGTGGCTCGGCGACTGCCTGGGCGAACTCGGCGAGCACCGCGCGGCGGCCGAACAGCGCCTCCAGGCGGCCGAGATCGCCCGGCACTGGCCCGAGCAGCACGACCACGCCACCCTCGCCCACCTGGCCGGTGAGTCCCTCGGACAGGCCGGGCTGGCCGCCGAGGCGGACCGGGCCTACGCGCGTGCGGGCGACCTGTGGCGCGCACTCGGCAACACCCATGGGCTGGTCCGCTCCCTGCGCGCCCGCGCCTGGCTGGCGTTGCACGAGCCGGACGGACGGGAGGAGGCACGCGGCCTGATGGCGAGCGCGGTCCGGGAGTGCGAGGCGGCGCGGGACACGGCCGCCGACGAGGAGTCCCGGTTCCGGCTCACAGCCGAACTCGGCCACACCCACCGACAGTTCGGCGACCTGCTGGCCCGCTCCGTCTCCGAGGACGTCGAAGACGCCTCGACCCGGGACGTGATCGAGGCGGCCCTGTCCCAAGTGGTCCGGTCGGTGGAGGTGTTCGCCTCTCTCGGCGACGGCGCCCTGCACAGCCGCACCGGCGCCGAACTGGCCGCGGGCTGGCTGGAGGCCGACCTGGGCCGCCCCGCCGAGGCCACCGCACGCGCGCGTACGGTGCTGGCGGCGTACGAGGGACACGACGGCCTCGACGACGCGGAGGCCGCCGAGGACCAGGAGGTACGGGCCCGGCGGGCCGAGGCCGGGCACCTGCTCCGGTCGGTGGCGGAGCGGCAGGGGTGAGTCGCCGGCCTGCCCCGCGCCGATCCGGGCCTACTCCACGCCGATGAGGAGCAGGGACCCCTGCCGTCCGCCCCGGTAGACGACCGTGTCGACGGCGAGGTACCCCTCGCGGACCCGGCCCTCCAGGTGCTCGGCGATCGCCTCGGGGGCCTCGTCGCCGAGCACCAGGGTGACCATCTCGCCCCCGGCCGCGAGCATCCGGTCCAGGACGGTCCCGGCGGTGGCCGCGACGTCCGTGCCGATCACGGCCACGTCGCCGTCGATCAGGCCGAGGACGTCGCCGGCCTGGCAGATGCCGGCCATGGTCCAGGACTGGCGTTCGGCGACGGTGACCTCGGCGTAGCGGGTCGCTCCGGCCGCCGAGGTCATCGACACCACGTCCTCGTCGAAGCGGCGCTCCGGCTCGTGCACGGCCAGCGCGGCGATGCCCTGGACCGCGGAGCGGGTCGGGATGAGGGCCACGCGGATGCCCTCCGTACGGGCCTGCTCGGCCGCCGCCGCGGCGGTGTGACGCAGCTCGGCGTCGTTGGGCAGCAGCACGACCTCGCGCGCGTGGGCCCGCCGTACGGCCTGTACGAGCTCTCCGCTCGCGGGCGGCTCCCCGGGGCGTGCGAGCACGGTGGTCGCGCCGGACTCGGTGTACAGCCCGGCCAGGCCCTCGCCGGGCACGACGGCCACGACGGCGCGCTGGGCGCGTTCCCGGGGCGGCCGCTCGGCGCCGGTGGTGTGCACATCGCCGGCGCCGAAGTGCGTGATGCGGATCCGGTAGGGCCGCCCGGCCTCGATGCCGGCCTCTACGGCGGCGCCCGCGTCGTCGACATGGACATGGACGTTCCACAGCCCGTCGCCGCCGACCACGACGAGGGAGTCCCCGAGAGCGTCGAGCCGCCCCCGCAACCGCGCCACGGCCGCGTCCTCGGCCTCCAAGAGGTAGATCACCTCGAAGGCGGGGCCGTCCTGGTGCGCCGTGGCGGTGCTGTCCGCGCACTCGCCCTGCGCGGGACCGTCGGCGGGCTCCACGCGCGCGTGGAGATCACGGGGGTCCTCATCCGGGCCGGGGCGCAAGCCCACCGGCTCCTCGGCCACCACTGCCCCGGCAGCCGCCACTCCCCCGGACGCCCTGGCCCCCGGCAGGCTCACCACACCGGCCGCGACCACCCGGGGCGTCTCCCCCGTGAACGTCTCCACCAGCGCCCCGAGCACCGCCACCAGCCCTCGCCCACCGGCGTCGACCACCCCGGCGCGTTCCAGGACGGGCAGCTGGGCCGGGGTCGCGGCGAGGGCCGTGCGCGCTCCCTCATAGGCCGCCCGGGCCACCTTCCCGCAGTCGCCCTCGGCACCGTCGGCGGCGTCGGCGGCGGCCGAGGCGACCGTGAGGACGGTGCCCTCGACGGGGTGGGCCACGGCCTGACGGGCGGAGTCGGCCGCGTGCCGCAGGGCGAGCCGCAGGCCCGGGCCGTCCGCGTGGGCGGCCTCGTCGTCGGCCAGCACCTGGGCCATGCCGCGCAGTAGCTGGGCGAGGATCGTCCCGGAGTTGCCACGGGCGCCGATGAGCGCCCCGTGCGCCATCGCCCGGGCGGCATCGGCGAAGGTCGGCCCCTCGGGATCCGACCCCGCCGCATGGCCCGCGAACACCGCCTCGACCGCCGCGACCGCGGACTCCACGGTCAGATACAGGTTCGTGCCGGTGTCCCCGTCCGCCACGGGGTAGACATTGATCGCGTCGATCTCCTCACGCGCCCGCCCCAGGGTCTCGAGAGCGAGACCGCACCAGGTGCGCACCGCGAGAGCATCGAAGAATGTCTGCGGCACCTGCGCCACCGCGCCTCCCTCAGCTGCTGGACGTGGCACGCAGCGTAGTCTCCGGGGCGGTCCTCACCGGAAGCGGGCCAGGTGGGAACACGGCCCGGCCATGGTAATTTCGTTGTCCTGGAGCAGTCGTTGTATGCTGCTCCGGTTGCCCGATCCCAATCGGGCCATTCCCCTGGCAACGCCACTCAGACTCCTAGATTCTGATCCCGGCATGCCGGGATCAACCGTAAGTGCATCTGAAGTCTTTGGAGTGACCCGTGGCTGCCAACTGCGACGTCTGCGGCAAGGGGCCGGGCTTCGGCAACAACATCTCGCACTCGCACCGCCGTACGCCCCGTCGCTGGAACCCGAACATCCAGCGTGTGCGTACCGTGGTGGGCGGGACGCCGAAGCGCGTGAACGCTTGCACCTCGTGCATCAAGGCCGGCAAGGTCTCGCGCTGACGCTCAGCTAGCGCGCGGCCACTGCTGGTTCGCTTACAGAGCCGGTCCACCTGAGGGTGGACCGGCTCTTTGCCGTGCCCCTTCGCTCAGGCCCCGGCCCGGAACCGCCAGCCGTGATCCACCGGCCCGATGCCCCCGCCGAGCGCGAAGCCGGCCGCGACGGCCCCCGTGACGTACTGCTTGGCCGCCGTCACCGCCTCCGGCACCGACCGCCCCTTCGCCAGCCCTGAGGCGATCGCGGAGGCCAGCGTGCAGCCCGTACCGTGCGTGTGCCGGTTGTCATGGCGCGGGGCCCGCAGCCAGTGCTCCTCGGAGCCGTCGGTGAGCAGATCGACCGCGTCCCCGGGCAGATGCCCGCCCTTGATCAGCACCCAGCGCGGCCCATAGGCGAGCACGGCCGCCGCGGCCCGCCGCAGCTCCTCCTCCGACTCGACCCGCACCCCCGTGAGCTGGGCCACCTCGTCGAGGTTCGGGGTGGCGACCGTCGCCACCGGCAGCAGCCTCGTACGGACGGAGTCCAGCGCCGAGGCGGCGAGCAGGGAGTCGCCGTGCTTGGAGACACCCACCGGGTCGACGACCGCCGGGGCGTCCGTCCCCGCGAGCAACTCGGCCACCGCCTCCACGAGTTCCGCGGAGGCCAGCATGCCGGTCTTGACCGCCTGGACGCCGATGTCGTCGACGACACTGCGGTACTGGGCCCGCACGGCCTCCACGGGCAGCTCCCAAGCGCCCTGCACGCCGAGGGAGTTCTGCGCGGTCACCGCCGTGACGACGCTCATGCCGTGCACGCCGAGCGCGAGCATCGTCTTCAGGTCGGCCTGGATGCCCGCGCCTCCGCCGGAGTCGGAGCCCGCCACCGTAAGGACGTTGGGGATCATGTCTCTATGTCTCCGAAGTGGTCCCAGCCGCCCTTGCTGGTCCACGGCGCTCCGTCGACCGTGACCTGGGGCAGCGCCGAGGGGTTGAGGACCTCGCCGATGACCTTCCAGCGGGCGGGCAGCTTCACGTCCGAGGGGAACGTCGCCACGATCGCGTGATCCTCTCCCCCGGTCAGCACCCACTGCATGGGGTCGACGCCGACGGCCTGCCCGATGTCGTTCATCTGGGTCGGGATGTCGATCGCCCCGGAGCGGATGTCGATCCGCACCTTGCTGGCCTCGGCGATGTGCCCGAGGTCGGCGATCAGCCCGTCGCTCACATCGCACATCGCGGTCGCCCCGAGCCCGGCGGCGGCCGGACCCGCGTGATAGGGCGGCTCGGGACGCCGATGGGCCTCCACGAACGCGCGCGGCGAGCGGAACCCCCGCGACAACACCGCGTACCCGGCCGCCGACCAGCCCAGCCAGCCGGTCACCGCGACGAGGTCGCCGGGCTGCGCGCCCGCCCGCGTCACGGGCTCCTGGTTGCGCAGATCGCCGAGCGCCGTGATCGACACCATGATCGAGTCGCCGCGTACGACGTCACCGCCGACCACGGCCGCGCCCGCCACCTGGCATTCGTCGCGCAGGCCGTCCATCAGCTCGCTCGGCCAGGTCACCGGCAGTTCGGCCGGGACGACCAGACCGAGCAGCAGCGCGGTCGGTACGGCGCCCATGGCGGCGATGTCGGCGAGGTTCTGCGCGGCGGCCTTGCGGCCCACGTCGTAGGCCGTCGACCAGTCCCGGCGGAAGTGCCGGCCCTCCACCAGGATGTCCGTACTGGCCACGACCCTGCGGTCGGGCGCGGCCACCACGGCGGCGTCGTCGCCGGGGCCGACCCGGACCGCCGGGGTGGTGGTCAGACGGGAGGTGAGCTCCCTGATGAGCCCGAACTCACCGAGCTCACCAACAGTGCCCTTCATCGCCCTCTCTCCCCTTCTGTCCCTGTGCATGCCCGGTCGCGAGGCAACTGGGGCCTCGCTACGGTCGAAGTGACCGTCATGTTCTGCCGGACCCGGGCCCCGGCGCGCAAGACCCGGTCCCCACGGGTCTCCCCGTGGTGAGCGGCGACGCGATACCGTGGCGTTCCTTTTCCCCACATGATCCTCGTGGCCGCCCTGGAGGTTCCGTGGTACAGGCGTACATCCTGATCCAGACGGAGGTCGGCAAGGCGTCGACCGTCGCCGAGACGATCAGCAAGATCCCTGGGGTCGTCCAGGCCGAGGACGTGACAGGACCGTACGACGTCATCGTGCGGGCCCAGGCCGACACCGTCGACGATCTCGGTCGCCTGGTGGTCGCCAGGGTCCAGCAGGTGGACGGCATCACCCGCACCCTGACCTGCCCGATCGTCCATATCTAGCCCCCGTCTACCCTGTGCCGGTGAACTCTTTCCGTCACCGGCACCGTTTTGTCTTCCGCATGTTCCGCCTGCCCGCTCTCGCGCTGTTGATCACTGTCGCGGGCTGCTCCTCAGCAGACGACAGCGCGTCGGCGGCGGTTCCCAGTCCGGGCGCCAAGGCCACCGAACTGTGCCGGAACCTGGACAAGGTACTGCCCGCGAAGGTGGACGGTGAGCGCCGCGAGGATCCCGAGCCCGCGTCGGCGCTGACGGCGGGCTGGGGCAGCCCGGCGATCATACTGCGCTGCGGTGTTCCGCAGCCGCCGAAGATGGTCGATCCGAAGGTGGCCGACGGACGTGATCCGGACGCGGTCGCCGGGGGTGTGAACGGGGTGGACTGGCTGATGGAGGAGCGCGGCGACGGGGGGCATGTCTTCACCACCGCCAACCGGGAGGCGTACGTGGAAGTACGCGTGCCGGACGGGCCGGACACCTCCGGGGTGCTGATCGATCTGGCCTCCGCAGTGAAGAAGGCGATCCCCGAGGGGATCGCCTCCTGACCTCTCCGGACGCCTCCCGCGACGCGCGGTCGCCTCAGCGCAGGCCCGTCGAGCGGCGCAGCGCCGCCTGCACCAGGCGGTCCACCAGCTCCGGGTAGGACACCCCGCTCGCCTGCCACATCTGCGGGTACATCGAGATGGGTGTGAAGCCGGGCATCGTGTTGATCTCGTTGATCACGAACTCGCCGTCCTCGGTGAGGAAGAAGTCCGCGCGGACCAGGCCCTCGCAGGACGCCGCGTCGAAGGCGCCGACCGCCAGACGCTGGACCTCGGCCGTCTCCTCGGGCGTCAGCGGCGCGGGCACGATCCCCGGCGTCGAGTCGATGTACTTGGCCTCGAAGTCGTAGTACGCGTGCGCCTCGGGCGTGGGGATCTCGGCCGGGGCGGAGGCCCGGGGGCCGTCCTCGAACTCCAGGACGCCGCACTCGATCTCGCGGCCCCGCAGCGCGGCCTCCACCAGGATCTTCGGGTCGTGGCGCTGGGCCTCGGCGATCGCCTCGTCGAGTCCGGAGAGGTCGTCGACCTTGGTGATGCCGATCGAGGAACCGGCGCGCGCGGGCTTCACGAACAGCGGCCAGCCGTGCTCGCCGGCGAAGTCGACGATCTTCTTGCGGGCGGCGGTCTCGTCCTGCTCCCACTCACGCGGGCGGACCACCACGTACGGGCCCACCTTGAGCCCGAAGGAGGTGAACACCCGCTTCATGTACTCCTTGTCCTGGCCCACGGCCGAGGCGAGCACACCCGAACCCACGTACGGGACACCGGAGAGCTCCAGAAGGCCCTGGAGGGTGCCGTCCTCGCCGTACGGGCCGTGCAGCACCGGAAAGACCACGTCGACCTCGCCGAGCGCCTTGGGAACCGATCCCGGCTCGCTGTAGACGACTTCGCGGTTGGCGGGGTCGACCGGGAGGATCACGCCGCCCTCGTCGGACTCGGCGAGCGCGTCGACGCTCGGCGGGCGCCGGTCGACGATCGCCATCCGCTCCGGTTCGTCCGCCGTGAGCGCCCAGCGGCCGTCCTGGGTGATGCCGATCGGCAGGACGTCGTACTTGGTCCGGTCGATGGCCTTGAGGACGGCGCCGGCGGTGACCACGGAGATCCCGTGTTCGGAGCTGCGCCCGCCGAACACGACGGCCACACGCGGCTTGCGAGGCGGCTGCTCGGGGCTCTGGGGGAGGTTCTCGGTGCTCATATCGGGTTGAGAGTACCCGTTGGTAGGACTGGGATACAGCGCCCCCGGCGTCGCGTCGCTCAGCGTCGTTCGGGCTTCGCGCTGCGCGACATCAGCTCCTTGAGGGCCACCACCGGAGGCTTGCCCTCGTGCACGATGTCCACGACCGTCTCGGTGATCGGCATGTCGACTCCGTGCCGCCGGGCCAGATCCAGCACCGACTCGCAGGACTTGACGCCCTCGGCGGTCTGCTTGGTGACCGCGATGGTCTCCTGCAGGGTCATGCCCTTGCCGAGGTTGGTGCCGAAGGTGTGGTTGCGGGACAGCGGCGAGGAGCAGGTGGCCACCAGGTCGCCCAGGCCCGCGAGTCCGGAGAAGGTCAGCGGGTCGGCGCCCAGGGCCATGCCGAGCCGGGTCGTCTCGGCGAGACCGCGGGTGATGAGCGAGCCCTTGGCGTTGTCGCCGAGGCCCATGCCGTCCGCGATGCCGACGGCCAGCCCGATGACGTTCTTCACCGCGCCGCCGAGTTCACAGCCGACGACGTCGGTGTTGGTGTACGGGCGGAAGTACGGCGTGTGGCAGGCGGCCTGGAGCCGCTGGGCGACGGCCTCGTCGGTGCAGGCGACCACGGCGGCGGCCGGCATCCGCGCGGCGATCTCCCGGGCCAGATTGGGCCCCGTGACCACGGCGATGCGCTCCGGGCCGACCTTGGCGACGTCGTCGATGACCTCGCTCATCCGCATCGCGGAGCCGAGTTCGACGCCCTTCATCAGCGACACGAGGACCGTGTTCGGGGCGAGCAGCGGGCTCCAGTCGGCGAGATTGCCGCGCAGGGTCTGCGAGGGGACCGAGAGGACCGTGAAGTCGGCGTCCGCGGCGGCTTCCGCGGGATCCGTGGTGGCCCGTACGTTCTCCGGCAGCTCGACGCCCGGGAAGTAGTCGGGATTGGTGCGGGTGGAGTTGATGGCCTCCACGAGCTCCGGACGGCGCCCCCACAGGGTGACCTCGCACCCCGCGTCGGCGAGCACCATGCCGAACGCCGTACCCCACGAACCGGCGCTCAGCACCGCCGCCTTGACCGGCTTGCTCACTTGCCCAGCCCCTCTTCCTGCGCCGACTGCACCGACTGCACCGATTCCTGCCCGCCCCGCTGTGCCTGCGCCTGGGTGCGGCGCCGCTGTTCGACCCGCTCCCGGCGCGGGTCGTAGGGCGTGGCGGGCGCCTTCTCCCCGCGGATCTCCTCGAGCTGACAGGTGACGGCGGCCATGATGACCTCGGTGGCTTCCTTCAGCAGGTCCGCCGTCATCTCCTGGTCGTAGAACCGCGAGAGGTCCACGGGCGGTCCGGCGAGCACGCGGTGCGTCTTGCGCGGCAGGAGGTGCGGCTTCTTCGCGTACGGCGGCAGCAATTCGTTGCAGCCCCACTGGGCGACGGGGATCACCGGGCACTTGGTCTCCAGGGCGACGCGCGCCGCCCCGGTCTTGCCGGTCATGGGCCAGCCCTCCGGGTCGCGGGTGAGCGTGCCCTCGGGATAGAAGGCGACGCATTCACCGCGGTTCACGGCGTCGATCGCGGCCCGGAATGCGCTGAGCGCGTCCGTGCTCTCGCGGTAGACGGGGATCTGCCCGGTACCTCGCATGGCGGCCCCGACGAATCCGCTCTTGAAAAGCCCGCTCTTCGCGAGGAATCGCGGAACGCGCCCGGTGTTGTACTGAAAGTGCGCGTAAGCGAAGGGATCGACGTGCGAATTGTGGTTCACCGCGGTGATAAATCCACCATCAGCCGGAATGTGCTCGATTCCGCGCCAGTCCCGCCTGAGCAGAACCACCAGCGGCGGTTTGCAGATCACCGCGGCGAAGCGGTACCAGAAGCCGATTCTGCGGCGGGGCACGCGGACACCTTCCTCTAGGGCCTGGAGCGGGGGCCACCGGGGGGCCGCACAAGTGTCGCCCCAGGCCGCCGGTCTGTCGAGAACACCGTACGCCCCGACCTGCCCGCCGCCCGAGGCCCCGGGTGACAATGACCGCGACAAGAGAGGGACGGAACACCTGTGCAGTGGACGTTGGTCGTACCCCTGAAACCCCTGGCCCAGGCCAAGAGCAGGCTTGCGGACACCGCGGACGACAGGCTGCGGCCGGGCCTGGCGCTCGCCTTCGCCCAGGACACCGTGGCGGCCGCGCTGGCCTGTCCCGCGGTACGGGATGTGGCAGTCGTCACGGACGACGCCCGGGCGGGCCGTGAGCTGGCCGTACTCGGCGCCGCGATCATCCCCGACGAGCCGGGAAGCGGCCTCAACGCCGCTCTCGCACACGGGGCGCGGATCATACGGTCCACTCGCCGGGAAAGTCCGGTGGCCGCGCTCAACGCCGATCTGCCGGCACTGCGCCCGCCGGAATTGACCCGGGTACTCGACGCGGCCGCTGAATTCCCGCGCGCATTTCTCCCGGACGCGGCCGCTATCGGAACGACCCTGCTGGCCGCTGCCCCGGGCCGTGAATTGCTCCCGGCCTTCGGCACCGATTCCCGGGCCCGGCACCGGGCGTCAGGGGCCGTGGAACTGGGCCTCGCCGACGTGGATTCCGTACGCCAGGACGTGGACACCGGCGACGACCTGCGCAACGCGCTGGCCCTGGGGGTCGGTCCTCATACGGCCGCGGCCGCCGCGCGGTTGCTGATCCCCGGGCAGTAGGCTGCGGCCATGCAGGCGACCGCGTACACGTACGACCCCGAAAGCCGCAGCGGACAGGTTCTTCTGGACGACGGCACCCCGGTGCCCTTCGACGCGCCGGCGTTCGACGCGGGGGGTCTCAGGCTGCTGCGCCCCGGGCAGCGCGTGCGTATCGAGGTGGAAGGCGCGAAGGACGACCTCAGGATCACTCTGGTGACGCTGCAGACCCTCTGACCTCTGCTTGAGCGGGCTTTTGAACGACCTCTGCGCGAACACGCCGCGGGCCGGACTCCATGTGGGAGTCCGGCCCGTCGCGTGAGTGACCCGGTGCCCTTACTTCTTGCGGGCGGTGGTCTTCTTGGCGGTGGTCTTGCGCGCCGTCGACTTCTTGGCGGGCGCCTTCTTGGCCGTGGCCTTCTTCGCCGGGGCCTTCTTGGCGGTGGTCTTCTTCGCGGCGGTGCTCTTGGCGGTCGCCGTGGTCTTCTTGGCGGGCGCCTTCTTCGCCGTCGTCTTCTTCGCGGCCGCCGTCTTCGTGGTCGCCTTCTTCGCCGTCGTCTTCTTGGCGGTGGTCTTCTTGGCGGCGGCCTTCTTCGCGGTCGCCTTCTTCGCGGCGGCCTTCTTGACCGTCGCGCCGGCACCGCCGGTCAGGCTGCCCTTCGGCGCCTTCTTGACCGAGACCTCGCCACCGCGCGGCAGCTTCTTCGAGCCGCTGACCAGGTCCTTGAAGCCCTGACCCGCACGGAAGCGCGGAACGGAGGTCTTCTTGACCCGAACCCGCTCGCCCGTCTGGGGGTTACGGGCGTACCGGGCCGGACGGTCGACCTTCTCGAACGAACCGAAGCCGGTGACGGAAACCCGCTCACCCGAGACGACCGCGCGGACGATGGCGTCCAGTACGTGGTCGACAGCATCGGCGGCCTGCTGGCGGCCGCCCATCTTGTCGGCAATCGCTTCTACGAGCTGCGCCTTGTTCACGTCTTCCCCTTCGGAGACATCGCCAGAACGAATGTGTTCAAGCTTTTTCGCACGTTAGGCAGATATATACCGCAAATCAAACACGAAACGGGCTTCTCACCCTTGTGCCGCAACGAACTCGACGGTGTCGTCCGGTTCAGCGTTCCTCGTCGGGGAGACGTCCCTCGTCGAGGTCCGCGGTGAACCGTTCCAGCCGCCTTGCCGCGTCGGCGAGATCGTGCTTGGCCGCGGCCGTAATGACCAGCAGCTTCCGGGTCAGCGCCATCCGTACGCCCTCCGGGACTTGCAGTGCGCGCACCCTTGCGTGCGCTTCCTTGAGTTGGTCCGCGACTGCCGCATAGAGCTCGAGTTGGCCGTCGTGTTCCATGCACAGATTGTGCCATCTGGGGCGAGTTGTCGCCTGCGCAGGGGACAACTACCGCCGCAAACGGCCTTCCTGGCACGCGCGGAAGTCACGGCTGTACACCTCGCGTACCCCGGCAACCACCCGCATAACGTGGGAAGTTGAGCGTCACCCTCCGGGCGGACAGGGCCGTTCGGGTGCAGACACGGCTGTACCCCCGATCGGGCTGATCGGGGGTACAGAGGGGGTGTTGCGGTGGCCGAAAGTCGCCTTGTTCAGAGGCGCCGCACCGTGCTCGGGATCAGAGCTGGATCGTCTGCGGCTTGAACACGGGACGCTTCGCCTCGTACGCGGCGATGTCTTCCTCGTTCTGGAGGGTGATCGAGATGTCGTCGAGGCCGTTCAGCAGCCGCCAGCGAGAGTTCTCGTCCAGCTCGAAGGAGGCGGTGACGCCCTCGGCGCGCACCTCGCGGGCGACCAGGTCGACGGTGATCTCGGCCTGCGGGTCCTTCTCGGCGAGCTCCATCAGCGCGTCCACGATCTTCTGCTCCAGAACCACCGTGAGCAGGCCGTTCTTGAGCGAGTTGCCGCGGAAGATATCGGCGAAGCGGGAGGAGATCACGGTCTTGAAGCCGTAGTTCTGCAGCGCCCAGACGGCGTGCTCACGGGAGGAGCCGGTGCCGAAGTCGGGGCCGGCGACCAGGACGGTCGCGCCCTGCCGCTCGGGCTGGTTGAGCACGAACGACTCGTCCTTGCGCCAGGCCTCGAACAGCCCGTCCTCGAACCCGTCGCGCGTGACCTTCTTGAGCCAGTGGGCGGGGATGATCTGGTCGGTGTCGACGTTGCTGCGGCGCAGCGGGACGGCCCGGCCGGTGTGGGTGGTGAAGGCTTCCATGGTTCTCAGACTCCAGCGGGCGTACGGTCGTCGGCGGACAGGTCGGCCGGGGAGGCCAGGTGGCCGAGGACGGCGGTCGCGGCCGCGACCTGCGGCGACACCAGGTGCGTCCGGCCGCCCTTGCCCTGCCGGCCCTCGAAGTTGCGGTTGGAGGTGGACGCGGAGCGCTCACCCGGGGCCAGCTGGTCGGGGTTCATGCCCAGACACATCGAGCAGCCCGCGTGCCGCCATTCGGCGCCGGCGTCCTTGAAGACGACGTCCAGACCCTCGGAAACGGCCTGCAGACCGACCCGCGCGGAGCCCGGGACGACCAGCATCCGTACGCCGTCGGCGACTTTGCGGCCCTTGACGAGCTCGGCGGCCGCGCGCAGGTCCTCGATGCGGCCGTTGGTGCAGGAGCCTACGAAGACGGTGTCCACCTTGATGGAGCGCAGCGGCTGCCCGGCCTCCAACCCCATGTACTCCAGGGCCTTTTCGGCGGCGAAGCGCTCCGATGCGTCTTCGTACGAAGCAGGGTCGGGGACGGACGCCGAAAGGGGTGCGCCCTGGCCGGGGTTGGTGCCCCAGGTGACGAACGGCGCCAGCTCGGTGGCGTCGATGACGACCTCGGCGTCGAACTCGGCGTCCTCGTCGGTCCTGAGCGTCTTCCAGTACTCGACGGCCGCGTCCCAGTCGGCACCCTCGGGGGCGTGCGGGCGGCCCTGGAGGTACGCGAACGTGGTCTCGTCGGGGGCGATCATGCCCGCGCGGGCACCGGCCTCGATCGACATGTTGCAGATGGTCATGCGGGCTTCCATCGACAGCTTCTCGATGGCCTCGCCGCGGTACTCCAGGACGTAGCCCTGGCCGCCGCCGGTGCCGATCCGCGCGATGATCGCCAGGATCAGGTCCTTGGCGGTGACGCCGTCGGGCAGCTCGCCGTTGACCGTGATCGCCATGGTCTTGGGGCGGGACATCGGCAGCGTCTGGGTGGCCAGCACGTGCTCCACCTGGGAGGTGCCGATGCCGAACGCCAGCGCGCCGAAGGCGCCGTGCGTGGAGGTGTGCGAGTCGCCGCAGACGACGGTGGTGCCGGGCTGGGTCAGGCCCAGCTGGGGGCCGACGACGTGCACGACGCCCTGCTCGACGTCGCCCAGCGGGTGCAGACGCACGCCGAAGTCGGCGGCGTTCTTGCGCAGCGTCTCCAGCTGAACCCGGGAGACCGGGTCGGCGATGGGCTTGTCGATGTCGAGGGTGGGGGTGTTGTGGTCCTCGGTGGCGATGGTGAGGTCGAGGCGCCGGACCTTGCGGCCGCTCTTGCGCAGACCGTCGAAGGCCTGCGGGCTGGTCACCTCGTGCAGCAGGTGCAGATCGATGAAGAGAAGGTCGGGCTCGCCCTCGGCGCGCCGGACGACATGGTCGTCCCAGACTTTCTCCGCGAGTGTCCTACCCATCGCTGTTCCCTCCGGCCGACGACGATCCGCCGGCCCAACTAGAGATCTTGAGGAGGCGGGCCCGCGCCCCTGGATTCCGGGCATCCGCCGCCAGGCCCGTACGTCACGGGCCGTTGTGACTTCGTGTCTTCAAGAGTGGCGGGTTCCACGGAAAATTGAACTTGCGTTTCACAGAGTGAGACGCGAGTATCGTTTCATGGACAACAGTAGCGGCGTCGGCGTTCTGGACAAGGCGGCCCTCGTCCTGAGCGCTCTGGAGTCCGGTCCGGCCACCCTCGCGGGCCTGGTCGGCGCTACCGGACTGGCACGACCCACGGCCCACCGCCTGGCCGTGGCCCTGGAACACCACCGCATGGTGGCGCGCGACATGCAGGGCCGTTTCATTCTCGGCCCTCGCCTGGCAGAACTCGCAGCGGCGGCGGGTGAGGACCGTCTCCTCGCCACGGCCGGCCCGGTGCTCACGCATGTCCGTGACATCACGGGCGAGAGCGCGCAGCTCTACCGCCGCCAAGGCGACATGCGGATCTGCGTGGCCGCGGCGGAGCGTCTGTCCGGACTGCGGGACACCGTCCCGGTCGGTTCGACGCTCACGATGAAGGCCGGCTCCTCGGCACAGATCCTGCTGGCCTGGGAGGAGCCGGAGCGGCTGCACCGGGGTCTGCAGGGCGCCCGCTTCACGGCGACGGCCCTGTCGGGCGTACGGCGCCGGGGCTGGGCCCAGTCGATCGGCGAGCGCGAGCCGGGCGTCGCGTCCGTCTCCGCGCCGGTGCGGGGGCCGTCGAACCGGGTGGTGGCGGCCGTCTCCGTCTCCGGGCCGATCGAGCGTCTGACCCGTCACCCGGGGCGGATGCACGCCCAGGCCGTGATCGACGCCGCCGGGCGCCTCTCCGAGGCGCTGCGACGCACTGGCTGAACCGACGGGGTGTTCTCGGGGAAGGTCGGCCTCAACGCCGCGGCAGGCTTTTCCCCGACCAAGCGCCATGACAGGGACGGTTTCGTCGTCGGGTGCGGGCCCGGAAGTGGTTGCTCGCGCAGTTCCCCGCGCCCCCAAACGACAGGGCATACGAAAAGGCCCCCCACCGAAGTGGAGGGCCGTTCTCTGTTGTACCCCCGACCGGATTCGAACCGGCGCTACCGCCTTGAGAGGGCGGCGTGCTAGGCCGCTACACAACGGGGGCGTGGAGCCTGCAGGCGTTTAGTACTACACCGCCGCAGGTCCGAGCTGGTCTACCTGGACTCGAACCAAGACTAACTGAACCAGAATCAGTCGTGCTGCCAATTACACCATAGACCAATGTGGTTTAGACCAGTCAGTACCCCCGACCGGATTCGAACCGGCGCTACCGCCTTGAGAGGGCGGCGTGCTAGGCCGCTACACAACGGGGGCCCTAGCAGTTCCGAGATGATCGTCGATCTTCCGGAACCCTGTACCCCCGACCGGATTCGAACCGGCGCTACCGCCTTGAGAGGGCGGCGTGCTAGGCCGCTACACAACGGGGGCCTTGCAGATGAGCTCTGCGAGCTGGCCTACCTGGACTCGAACCAAGACTAACTGAACCAGAATCAGTCGTGCTGCCAATTACACCATAGGCCACTGGAACGCAAGCCCCTGAGGGGGTTCTTGTTCTAGTAGTGCGCCTGGGGTTCCTGCCTTTCGGCCCGCTCCCCGCGGCGCAGGAAGAACATTACCTGAAGGTGGACGGGGCTCCAAAACGACTATCCGGGCCGAGCAGTGAGGGCAGTTCGGCGAGGGAGGCGATGCGGTGCGGACCGACGGGCGGCTCGATCGTGGCGTACAGGCCGCCGCGGTCGATCCACACCGACAGCAGCCCGGCTTCGGCGGCGCCGCGCCCGTCGATCTCCGGGTGGTCACCGACGTAGGCGACCTGGTGCGGCGGCAGATCGAGGGCCGTGCAGGCGGCGAGGAAGGCGCCGGCGTCGGGCTTGGAGACGCCGAGTTCGGCGGCGCACAGGATGCTCTCGAAGCGGTCGTGGACGCCGAGGACGCGCAGCTTGTGGTCCTGGACGTGGATGCTGGAGTTGGAGAGCACGGCGTGCCGGTGGCTGGCGGCGAGGGCGTCGAGGACGGGCAGGACGTCCGGGAAGAGGGTCCAGACCTCCTCGTAGCGGTCGCGGTAGCGCCGGAACCACGCGTCGGCCTCGTCGTCGGTCAGCTCCCGGCCCAGGAACACCCGTACGCGGTCGCGCCGCTGGGCCTCGAAGGTGGCCTCCCCGGCCGCGAAGCGCGCCCATTGCAGGTCGGTGATCTCCCGCCAGCGGGCGAGGGCCTGCTCGACGGTGCCGTAGTCGTCGAGGAGGCCCTCGGTCGTGAGGTGGGCGCGCATGCCGAGGCGGTCGGCGGTGGTGTAGTCGAAGAGGGTGTCGTCGACGTCCCAGACCACGGCTTGGATGCTCATGCTCCGACCGTACCCACCGCGTCCCGCGCTCAGCCCAGGTTCATCGTGCCGGAGAGCGTGAGGTCCGGTCCCTGGTCGTCGCGGGGGTGGGCGGTGAGCTTCCAGGTGTAGGCGCCGGAGGGGGCTCCCGCGCCGGTGCCGGTGGTGCCGTCCCAGGCGGGGCGTACGGCGGCTCCGGTGGAGGTGCCGGTCAGGGTGCGGACGGTGGTTCCGGAGGCCGTGGTCAGGGTGAGGGTCCAGGTGGAGGGCTTGTTGAGCTGCCAGACCGGTGACCAGGGGAACGATCTGCCGATCACGGACGGCGAGTAGACCTGGGCCTCCGTCTGCGCGAGCGGTGAGGTGGGGACGCCGCTGGGGACGATCGACACCTCGCCGTAGGTGCCGTTGAGGTAGGCGATGTGGCCGCCGAAGCGGTCGACGGCCCAGCGGCCGTTGCTGCCGCCGGTGTTCTGGTCCGTGGCCGGCAGTTTCACCAGGGTGCGGGTGGTGGCCGTCCCGGTGTGGAAGTCGGTGAGCAGCAGGTCGTGGGTGGCGCGGTTCTCGCGGAGCAGGAAGCCGTCGGCGAGGCGGGCCGGGCCGGTGTCGGCCGGGACCGTGATCCTGCGGCCCGTGGCCCGGTCATAGACGCCCGCGGAGCTGCCGCAGGACCAGTAGAGCCAGGTGTTGACGGCCTGGATGTCGGTGGGGGTGCAGGGGGCGCCGGTGGCGAGGGTGGTGGTCGTGCCGGTCTTGAGGTTGCGGCCGGTGACCTCGCCCTGGGTGCTGCCCGGGGTCCACAGGGTCTGTCCCCAGACGGCGGCGGCGGTGCGGTCGCGGGTGAGGGTGGTCTCGCCGCCGGTCGCGCCGCGCGGGAAGTCGACGATCCGCTGCTTGCCGGAACCGCCGTTGTAGAGCACGTAGCGGCCGGTGCCGCCGCCGATCCGGCCGCCGGAGTCGCCGTCCGTGGCCTCGCTGAGCGTGGTGGTGGTGTCGAGGCCGACGTTGAGGACGGATTCCTGGCCCGTCCCGTCGGTCCAGAGCTGGCCGACCCGGCCGTCGCCCAGGGCCTCCAGCTGGGGGCAGGCGGCGTCGCCGGAGAGGCAGGTGGGGGCGGTGAGGGCCGGGCTGCGGCGGGTCTGCCGGCCGGTGGGACGGCCGTCGGAGGCGAGCTGGAAGCCGTTGTAGCGGAGCGAGGCGCCCGGTGTCGCGCCGTAGAGGAACAACTCGCCGCCCGCGACGGCCAGTCCCTGCACTCCGGTGGAGGCCGCGGGGACCCGGGCCACCTTGGTGGTGGTGAGGCCGCCGCTGTCGGTGAGGGTGATCCGGTGGATGTCCCAGTCGAGGCTGGAGGGGCCCGCGGTGGCCAGGGCTCCGCCGTCCAGGGTGGGGCCGATTCCGCCGAAGGACGAGGGGAGCACGGTGCTGGAGGCGCCCGTGACCAGGGAGCGGGCGGTCAGGGCGGCCTCGGTGCCGCCCAGGACGAACATCGGGTTGCCGAGCAGGAGTTGGTCGCCGACGACGGCTTCGAGCTGGGCGTCGGTCCTGGTGAGGGCGGTGGGCTCGGTGCCGGGTCCGGCGTCCACCCGGATCGCCTTCCAGTCGGCGACCAGCCAGCGGTCGTTGAAGGCGAGCTGCGGGGTGGCCTCGGCGGTGGTGACGTACGTGCGGAAGGCGCCGTCGGAGAGGTCGACCAGGCCGACGGACGTCTTGCCGTCCAGCGCGGAGACGATCGCGAGATGGGTGACCGAGCCGCCGGTGCGGTAGTGGACGGGCCGGGCGCCCGTCGGGAAGCCGGTGACCGGGGTGTCCGCGGTGGTCCCGCCGGCGGTGGCGCGCAGGACGTGCAGGGCGCCGGTGCCGTCCATGGTCAGCACGCTCCAGCCCACGGCGGCGCGGTAGGCCTGGCCGGAGGGGATCGTGACGGTGGCGGTGACGCCCGTGGAGCGGTGCCGCTGGGTGACGGTCTGGCCGGCGCGGGTGCTCATCACGTCGGTGCCACTGGCCAGGTCGTCCGGGCCGGCGTGGGCGGGCGGGACCGTGTCGGGGTGGTCGACCGTGGTGACCGTGGTGGTTCCCGGCCGGTACTGGAAGCCGGAGGCGCCGGCCCACGGGTAGTCGACGGTCACGCGCTTCTCGGTGACGAGGCGCACCGTGCCCACCGGCGCCTCGGGCTCGGGTGCCGCCTGCGCGGGTGTGGTCAGCACGGTGCAGGACAGGGCCACCACCCCGCCGACGGCCGCGTGGACAAGTCTTCGTGAACGGCTCATGGCCTCTCCCCCGGTACCAGGGCGCACACGCACACCGTGTGCACGAGGGACATCCAAGGTCCCCTCGGGGAGCCGGAGTCGGCCGGAAGGATGAACTCCGGGTGACGGCTGGGCGGACACGACGAGGGCAGCGTCCGAAGCGGACGCCGCCCTCGTGGTGGGTGGTGCGTTACGCGGCCAGCTTCGCCAGCGCCGCGTCGATCCGGGCCAGGGTCTGCTCCTTGCCCAGGACCTCCAGGGACTCGAACAGCGGCAGGCCGACCGTGCGCCCGGTGACGGCGACGCGGACGGGGGCCTGGGCCTTGCCGAGCTTGAGGCCGTGGGCCTCGCCGGCGGCCAGGACGGCCTCCTTCAGCGACTCGGCGGAGGTCCAGTCGGCGGCCTCCAGCTTCTCGCGGGCGGTGCGCAGAAGGGCGTCCGAGCCCTCCTTCATGGCCTTGGTCCAGCTGGCCTCGTCCACCGCCGGCTCCGGCAGGAACAGGAAGTCGACGTTGTCGGTGATCTCGGAGAGCACCTTGAGGCGGGTCTGCGCGTGCGGCGCGATGGCCTGCCACTTCGCCTCGTCGAAGGCCTCCGGGGCCCAGGGGGCGAAGGGGGCCCGCAGCCACGGGGCGCAGCGCTCCGTGAAGTCCTTCACGTCCAGCAGCCGGATGTGGTCGCTGTTGATGGCCTCGCACTTCTTCAGGTCGAAGCGGGCCGGGTTGGGGTTCACGTCGGAGATCTCGAACGCCGCGATCATCTCGTCGATCGAGAAGACGTCCTGGTCGGCCGAGAGGGACCAGCCGAGCAGGGAGAGGTAGTTGAGCAGGCCCTCGGGGAGGAAGCCGCGCTCCCGGTAGAGGTTGAGGGAGGACTGCGGGTCGCGCTTGGAGAGCTTCTTGTTGCCCTCGCCCATGACGTAGGGCAGGTGGCCGAAGGAGGGGGTCTCCTTGGCGATGCCCAGCTCGGTCAGCGCCTTGTACAGGGCGATCTGCCGCGGGGTGGAGGAGAGCAGGTCCTCGCCGCGCAGGACGTGGGTGATCTCCATCAGGGCGTCGTCGACCGGGTTGACGAGCGTGTAGAGCGGGGCGCCGTTGGCGCGGACGAGCCCAAAGTCCGGGACGTTCTCCGGGGTGAAGGTCAGCTCGCCGCGGACCAGGTCCGTGAAGGTGATCGTCTCGTCGGGCATCCGGAAGCGGACGATCGGCTCGCGGCCCTGGGCCTGGTACTCCTCGACCTGGGCGTCGGCCAGCTCGCGGCAGTGGCCATCGTAGCCGGAGGGCTTGCCGGCGGCGCGGGCGGCCTCGCGGCGGGTGTCCAGCTCGTCCTGGGAGCAGTAGCAGCGGTAGGCGTGGCCGGCGTCGAGCAGCTTGGCCGCGACGTCCTTGTAGAGGTCCATGCGCTGCGACTGACGGTACGGCGCGTGCGGGCCGCCGACCTCGGGGCCCTCGTCCCAGTCGAAGCCCAGCCAGCGCATCGAGTCGAGCAGCTGGGTGTAGGACTCCTCGGAGTCGCGGGCCGCGTCGGTGTCCTCGATGCGGAAGACCAGGGTGCCCTGGTGGTGCTTGGCGAACGCCCAGTTGAACAGGGCGGTGCGGACCAGGCCCACGTGGGGGTTACCGGTGGGCGACGGACAGAAACGGACGCGTACGGGAGTGCCGGGTGCGCTAGCCACGCTTGACAACCTTGTTGGTGAGAGTGCCGATGCCTTCGATGGTGACGGCGACCTCGTCGCCGACGTTCAGGGGGCCGACCCCAGCCGGGGTGCCCGTGAGGATCACGTCGCCGGGGAGCAGCGTCATGGCCTCGGAGATGTTGACGATCAGGTCCTCGACCGAGTGGATCATCTCGCTCGTACGGCCGAGCTGGCGCTGCTGGCCGTTGACCGTGAGCTGGATGGTGAGGTCGGCCGGGTCCAGGTCCGTCTCCACCCAGGGGCCGAGCGGGCAGGCGGAGTCGAAGCCCTTGGCGCGGGCCCACTGCTTCTCGCGCCGCTGGACGTCGCGGGCGGTGATGTCGTTGGCGCAGGTGTAACCGAAGATCACGTCCCGGACGCGCTCGCGCGGGACCTCGCGGCACATCCGGCCGATGACGACGGCCAGCTCGGCCTCGTGGTGCACCTCCTCGGAGAAGGAGGGGTACTGGATGTCGTCGCCGGGGCCGATCACCGAGGTGGAGGGCTTGAAGAACGCGAAGGGGGCGTCGGGGACCTCGTTGCCGAGCTCGCGCGCGTGCTCCGCGTAGTTGCGGCCGAAGGCCACGACCTTGTTGGGGAGCACCGGCGGCAGCAGCCTGACCTTGCTCACCGGCACCTTCGTACCGGAGAGTTCGAAGTCCGCGAACGGGATGCCCTTGATGATGTCCAGGACGAGCTCGTCCTGCTTTTCGCCCTCGATGGCGCCGAAGGCGACGTTCCCGTCGATGGAGAATCTGGCGATGCGCACGGGTGGCTTGGCCCCTTGACTGAAGCGGCTGGAGTCTGACGCTCCAGGCTAACGCGGGCGGGTGTCCGCGCCGCGCTCATGATGAAGGGCGCCCCCGGCCGTCGGAGGGCGCCCTCGATGTTCGTCTCCCGCCGCCTTGAGCAGTCGGCGGCCGGTGCGCGTATTACCTGGTGTCACACCGCGGCCGCGGCGGCCGCGACGGGGACCTCGGTGAGGATGGTGCGCTTGGGGTTGGCTGTCTGGGCGGGGAGTTCGACGCTGTGCTCCGGCTGCTCCGGCGTCCGCAGTTCGTCGGCGCCTTCCAGGTGCGCCAGCGTCGTGCGTCGCGGGTTGGCGATCTTGTGGAACATCGTCGTCGTAGTCACTGTTTACTTGCACCCTGTCCTGTGACGGCGCCGGGCGGATCCGTGGACCTCGCGCCGGGCGCGGCTTGTCGGTTTTGCCATCGCTGTAAAGCGTCAGGCTAAACATGGGATTCCCGGCCCAATCGCGGAGGGGCCATGATCGGCATGTGAGTTTCCTCACGAATCAGAGTCCGAATCGGTCAATCCGGACTCATGCCCCACCCCCACGAAACGGACATTGACTCCCTGAAGCCACCATTCCGCTCCTGATCATGGCGACTGGGACACCCGTCCCGCCCTGACGACTCGCGGGCTTACGTCCGAAATGGACGAACTCACTTTCTACGACCGGTGATCCGGCCCTCACGTGGTGTCACCTATGTCACGGCCTGGCCTACGGGCCTTGTTGGAGATCCTGTGCTGTGCTGGAATCTCACGGACCGCCGCAGGATCGAGCCGGCGCACAGGGGGCGCACAGACGCGCCGAGTGGCGGCGAGAAGGGGGAGCCAGCGCCGGTCACTCACGACCACCACGGGGGCGTACTCAGGGCGTCCCCAGAACGCCGACACCGTGCCCCGCCGCTCACGCGACGGGGTGCCTGGTCCAGAGGTTGCGACGCTAGTGCAGGGACGTTTCAAGAGGGATGGCAGCGCTTCGGCGGAGCCGGAGCCGCACGGCGGGACTGGCGCCATGAAGGGCGGCCCCGCGCCCCAGCACGCCCAGAACCCGGGCTCGGCCGGCGACGGCGGTGAGCGCTCCGGGCGATCCGGTCCATCGGCCCCCTCGGGGGCCTCCAACCCCTCCCCGGCGCTGAAGCCGCCGACGGGACCCACCGGCCCCGGCCCGCGAATAGCCCTGCGCAACTGGCGCATCTCCACCCGACTGGTCTCGCTGCTCGCGCTGCCGGTGGTCGCGGCCACCTCGCTCGGCGCGCTGCGTATCAACCAGTCCATGGACGACATCCAGCAGCTCGACAACATGAAGCTGCTGACGGACATGACCAAGCAGGCCACCGAGCTGTCGGCCGCGCTCCAGGAGGAGCGCGACCAGTCGGCCGGCCCGCTCGCGCACGGCGGCAAGGCGACCGACTTCACGGTCAAGGGTCTTCGTGAGAAGACCGACCGGGCGATGAAGAACTTCCTCGACAGTTCCGAGGAGATCGACAGCGCCAGCAAGGACGGCAACCTCAAGGGCGTCCGCGAGTACCTCATCCAGCTCGCCGGCGAGCTGGGCGACCTGGCGCAGATCCGCAAGAGCGCCTACGCCTCCGAGGGCAACTCCACGCAGACGATCGAGGCGTACCACCGTCTGATCGAGAACCTGGTCGACCTCTCCCAGGACATGGCCGAGGCGACCAGCAACCCGGACATGATCCAGCGCACCCGCGCCCTGGCGGCCTTCTCCTCCGCCAAGGAGTACTCCTCCATCCAGCGCGCGGCCCTCGCGGCGGCACTGCCCGCGAGCAACACCACGACCGGCAAGCTCTCGCCGAACGACCGGCTCTACGCCGAGTCGTCCCTGGAGAGCCAGAAGTCCGAGATCCGCAGCTTCAAGAGCATCTACGGCGAGGACGCCGCCGCCGAGCTGCTGAAGCCGATCGAGGACGGCGGCAACTCCACGATCAAGGCGACCGACACCTACGCCGGCCGTGCCCTGGTCTCCGCGAGCGGTCTCGCCCAGCAGGACAAGCGGTCCTACCGCGACTGGCTGGACGACAGCTCCACCAAGATCCAGCAGATGAAGAACATCGAGCACACCCTGCTCGAGGAGATGGAACAGAAGGCCCGCGAGCTGCGCAGCGCCACCGAGCGCGACGCGATCATCTCCGGTGCGCTGATCCTGATCGTGCTCGGTGTGTCGCTCGTCGGCGCCTTCGTCGTGGCCCGCTCCATGATCCGCTCGCTGCGCCGGCTGGAGGAGACCGCGACCAAGGTCGCCTCCGACCGTCTGCCCGAGCTGGTCAAGCAGCTCTCCGAGTCCGACCCGCAGGACGTCGACACGTCCGTGGAGTCGGTCGGTGTGCACTCCCGGGACGAGATCGGCCGCGTGGCCTCGGCCTTCGACGACGTGCACCGCGAGGCGGTCCGCCTCGCCGCCGAGCAGGCCCTGCTGCGGGGCAACGTCAACGCGATGTTCACCAACCTCTCGCGCCGCTCCCAGGGCCTCATACAGCGTCAGCTCTCGCTCATCTCCGAACTGGAGTCCCGCGAGGCCGACCCGGACCAGCTCTCCTCGCTGTTCAAGCTCGACCACCTCGCCACCCGCATGCGCCGTAACGGTGAGAACCTCCTCGTCCTCGCGGGTGAGGAGCCCGGCCGCCGCTGGACCCGCCCGGTCCCGCTGGTCGACGTCCTCCGCGCCGCCGCCTCCGAGGTGGAGCAGTACGAGCGCATCGAACTGGCCTCCGTGCCGACGACCGAGGTCGCCGGCCGCGTGGTCAACGACCTCGTGCACCTGCTCGCCGAGCTGCTGGAGAACGCGACCTCGTTCTCCTCCCCGCAGACCAAGGTCAAGGTCACCGGTCACGCCCTGCCCGACGGCCGTGTGCTGATCGAGATCCACGACACCGGTATCGGTCTGTCGCCGGAGGACCTGGCCGCGATCAACGAGCGGCTCGCCTCTCCCCCGACGGTGGACGTCTCCGTCTCCCGCCGCATGGGTCTGTTCGTGGTCGGCCGTCTGTCGCAGCGCCACGGCATCCGCATCCAGCTCCGCCCGTCCGACTCCGGTGGTACGACCGCGCTGGTCATGCTGCCCGTCGATGTCGCCCAGGGCGGCCGGAAGCCCCAGCCCAAGCAGCCCGGCCAGCCGCCGCTCGGCGGTGGTGGTCCGGCCGCCGCGCAGGCCGCCGCCGGTGTGGCAGCGGCCCGGCGTGGCGCCGGTGGCGGCCAGGGCGGTGGCGCCCTCGGGGCGGGTCCCTCCGGTGGCGGTGCCTTCGGTGCCGGTGCTTCGGGTGCGTCCGGCGCGGGCCGGCTGGCTCCGGGCCAGAGCCCGCGGGCCGCGCTGCCCGGGCGGGACGCCGAGGGTGGCCGTCCGGGAGCGCCGGGCGGAGCCCGTGGGCCCCAGGGTCCCGAGAAGTCCCCGTCGTTGTTCGATCAGGGTGCCCCCTCCGGGCCGCCGCAGGGCCGTCCGGCTCCGGCCGGTGCCGGGTTCGGACAGGCCCCGGGCGCTCCGCAGGGCCTGCAGGCCGCGGGCACCAACGGGCCGCAGGGCCAGGACGCCTTCGGTGGCGGCCGTGGCCGGCAGAACCCGGGCGGCAACAGCGAGCAGGGCCAGGGCCGTCGGCCGCAGCTCCCGCCGCGCGGTGGTCCGCGGGCCGAGCTGCCCGGTGGCGACGCGCAGCAGCGCGTGCCGAGCTGGAGCGACGAGAACGCCCAGCCGCCGGTGCCGCGTGCCTCGCTGGACGCCCCGCGTGGTCACGAGGAGCCGGACGTCGCCCGTACGTCTCAGATGCCGCGCGTCGACGACCGCCAGGGTCCGGGCGCGACGGCGGAGATCCCGGCCGTGCCGCAGTCGGACCAGTTCTCCACCGGCACGAACGGATCGCAGGACCCGGGTCAGTTCGTCCGCCCGGACGTCTTCGGCTCCGCGGCCGGCCGCCGCGACTCGTCGCCCCAGACGGGCCAGTACCCGGCCCCGCAGGCCCCGCAGTCCTACGACAACGGCTCCACGGGTCAGTACCCGGCGCAGCGCCAGGACAACAACGGCGGCCAGTACCCCGCGCAGCGCCAGGACAACGGCTCGACCGGCCAGTACCAGGGGCAGCGCCAGGACAACAACGGCAGCCAGTACCCGGCACCCCGCCAGGACAACGGCTCCGGCCGGCCCTCCCTTCCGGGTCCGGCCACCCCGGCCGACCCCGGTGGCAGGGGCCAGTTCGACCGGACGCAGGCGGGCGGCGGCCGCGGCCCGGCGGACTTCGGCGCCCCGCGCCCGCCCGCCCCGCAGGCCCGGCCCGCCCGGCAGGAGCCCGAGGCCCTGCCGCCGGCCTCCGGTCCGGGCGACGGTCGTACGCCGCTGTACGACACACTGGAGACCAACTGGTTCCACGGCCAACACGGCCAGCAGGAGCAGGAGCAGCAGCCGCAGAACAACGGCTCGGCTCCGGCCCCGCAGCAACCGCAGGGACCCACCGGTCCGCAGCGGTCGTCCGCCCCCGCCGGCTGGCGCAGTTCACCGAACGACGATCTCGGCCGCCAGGCCGAGCGCGTCCGCCAGCCCGCCGCGGGCGGTGTCACCACCTCCGGCCTGCCGCGTCGTGTACCCCGGGCGAACCTCGTCGCGGGCACGGCTCAGCAGCAACCGGCGCAGCAGAGCGGTCCGCAGATCTCCCGGGCGCCCGATGACGTCCGGGGCCGGCTGACCAATCTCCGCCGCGGTATCGCACAGGGTCGTCAGGCCGGGTCCACACAGACCGGCAGCTTCCCTCGACCCTCTCACCAGCAGGAGCGTTAGTTGAGTCCGATGAGCCAGGCGGCACAGAACCTCAACTGGTTGATCACCAACTTCGTGGACAACACCCCCGGGGTGTCCCACACCGTCGTCGTGTCCGCCGACGGTCTCCTTCTGGCGCTGTCGGAGGGCTTCCCGCGTGACCGCGCGGACCAGCTCGCGGCCGTCGCCTCCGGCCTGACGTCCCTGACGGCAGGCGCTTCCCGGATCTTCGAGGGGGGCGACGTCGCGCAGACGGTGGTGGAGATGGAGCGGGGGTTCCTCTTCCTGATGTCCGTCTCGGACGGCTCGTCACTGGCCGTCCTGGCACACCCCGAATGCGACATCGGCCTCGTCGGCTACGAGATGGCGCTCCTGGTCGACCGCGCGGGCGCGGTCCTCACCCCCGACCTGCGAGCCGAGCTCCAAGGCAGTCTGCTCCACTGAACGGCCCGGCACCACCCGTCTCACCACATCACCGTCCGGCCGCCACACACCCCACACAGGCCCCGTCAGACGGCTCGACTGACCGACTTGCTGTCCCGCCCGGAGGACCCATGACCCCGCCCCCCGCCTCTCATGATCCGTACGCGGAGCCGTACGAGGATGAGGGCGACCAGCCGCTGGTACGGCCTTACGCCATGACCGGCGGCCGGACGCGGCCGCGCTACCAGCTGGCCATCGAGGCTCTGATCAGCACGACCGCGGACCCCGCGGCACTCATGGGGCTGCTGCCGGAGCACCAGCGCATCTGCCACCTGTGCCGTGAGGTGAAGTCGGTCGCCGAGGTCTCGGCGCTGCTCAACATGCCGCTGGGTGTGGCCAGGATCCTCGTCGCGGACCTCGCGGAGGCCGGTCTCGTCGCGATCCACCAGCCGGGCGGCGACGACGCCACCGGCGCACCGGACGTGACACTGCTCGAAAGGGTGCTCAGTGGACTTCGCAAGCTCTGACGCGGGTCGTTCCACCACCTCCGCGAAGATCGTGGTGGCGGGCGGCTTCGGCGTGGGCAAGACCACGTTCGTCGGTGCCGTCTCGGAGATCAACCCGCTGCGCACGGAGGCCGTCATGACCTCCGCCAGCGCGGGGATCGACGACCTGACCCACACCGGGGACAAGACCACCACCACGGTGGCCATGGACTTCGGCCGCATCACCCTGGACCAGGACCTGATCCTGTACCTGTTCGGTACGCCGGGCCAGGACCGCTTCTGGTTCATGTGGGACGACCTGGTGCGCGGCGCCATCGGCGCGGTGGTCCTGGTGGACACGCGCCGGCTGGCCGACTGCTTCCCGGCCGTCGACTACTTCGAGAACAGCGGCCTGCCCTTCGTGGTCGCGCTGAACGGCTTCGACGGGCAGCAGCCCTACCAGCCGGAGGAGGTGCGCGAGGCGCTGCAGATCGGGCCCGACACCCCGATCATCACGACGGACGCCCGCCACCGGGCCGATGCGAAGAGTGCCCTGATCACGCTGGTCGAGCACGCTTTGATGGCACGGCTGAGGTAGCACCCAATCAGAGCGCGCCATACGGCAGTTGTCGTAGATGCACCGGAGCCGGCTGTGTCCTTTGACACGGTCGGCCAAGGTGTTCATAACGTTTCGGCAGAGGAATCTGGTGGTACGGCCACGCGTCGCGCACATCCGGTCTCGCTGCGCGCACAATCGCCCCGCCTTTTGGCGGGGCTCGCTCTTTATGACCGTTTTATCTGGGGCTTACATGGCCCTGATTCCCTGCCTCGGACTGTTTGGAAGAGCGCAGGTCGTCGTGCTGGAATGCCTGAACTGCCCAATAGTCAATGACGCACTCGTCCGTCGATGGCGTGTTGGGCTCTGAGACACTGCGGCACAACGTTGGTGCCGACCGCCGAGAGGTTGTTGGTCGAGTGAGGCGAAGCAAGAACAGTCCCGAGCCGTCGGCCCGGGGCAACTTCACCCCGCCGCCGCGCACAGCGGCGCCCGCCCCCGTGCCCGGTTCGGAGCCGACGGCCACGCCTGCCGAGAGCAGCGGCCGTCTCTCCCCGCGCAACTGGCGCGTGGCGACCAGGCTCAACGCGATCCTGCTCATACCCGTGCTGGTCGGCCTCGTCATGGGCGGCTTCCAGGTGAAGAGCTCGATCGACACCTGGCAGGAGGCCGAGGACGCGGAGAACACCGCGCGTCTGGTGCGGGCCTCCCTGCTGTACGCCAACGCCCTCTACAACGAGCGCGACACCTCGGCGGCGCCCCTGCTGAAGGGCAGCGCCCAGACGGCCCAGGACAAGGCGACCGTCACCCAGCTCCGCAAGGCCACCGACCAGGCGGCCGACGACTTCGACGCCGCGGCCCAGAACATGCCGGCGAAGCCCGGTCTGGAACGCCGGCTGGATGTGTTCCGCAAGCTGGAGCCGAAGCTGCAGACGCTGCGCCAGGTCGCGTACACCTCCAAGCTCAAGGGTGTGCAGACCGAGGAGGGCTACGTCGAGGTCGCCCACCCGCTGACGGAGTTCGCCAACGAGCTCGGCCTGGGCACCGGCAACATCACCAGCTACGGCCGGACCGTGTACGCCATCGAGCTCACCAAGGCGGCCCTGTCGCTGCAGCGCTCCATCGGCATGCACATCCTGATCAAGCCGGGCCCGGACGACGGCAACCTGGCCAGCCAGCGCATCGCCCTGTCCTCGTACGCCTACCTCGAGCGCATCGCCGTGCAGGAGTACATCGGCGGTGGCACCCAGCAGGACGCGGACAAGCTCGATGCGGCCGAGGCCAAGATCAAGACCGACGGTGCCGCGATGGCCCGGGAGGCGAAGGCCAAGAACCCGGACTACGTGCCCCCGCCGGCCAACCCGACGACGATGGTCTCGGCCGTCGCGACGCTCCCGAACACCGACCCGAGCGCCCGCGCCGCCCTCGCCGAGAAGGGCATCACCGCCGAGAACTGGTGGGCGGTCAACACGCTCAAGTTCAACGCGTACGAGAAGATCGAGGCGGACATGGCCGACAAGGCCGTGGCCGAAGCCTCGGACATCGCCGCCGACGCCCAGCGTGACGCCTACGTCACCGGTGCCGCCGTCGTGGTCGCGCTGCTCCTCGCCTTCATCCTGGCCGGCGCGGTCGCCCGCCAGATGAGCCGCTCGATGCGCCAGCTGCGCAACGCCGCCTTCGGCATCGCCGAGCAGCGTCTGCCGATGCTGGTCGACCAGCTCTCGCGCACCGACCCCGGCCGCGTCGACACCCGGGTCCAGGCCATCCCGATCACCACCACCGACGAGATCGGCGAAGTCGCCCGCGCCTTCGACCAGGTCCACCGCGAGGCCGTCCGGCTCGCCGCCGAGCAGGCCCTGCTGCGGGGCAACATCAACGCGATCTTCACCAACCTGTCGCGCCGCAACCAGTCGCTGATCGAGGGCCAGCTGACCCTGATCACCGACCTGGAGAACAACGAGGCCGACCCGGACCAGCTGGAGAACCTCTTCCGCCTGGACCACCTCGCGACCCGTATGCGCCGCAACGGCGAGAACCTCCTGGTCCTCGCCGGCGAGGAGCCCGGCCGCCGCTGGGACCAGCCGGTGCCGCTGGTCGACGTGCTGCGCGCCGCCTCCTCCGAGGTGGAGCAGTACGAGCGCATCGAGCTGTCCGGTGTCCCGGAGGCCGAGATCCACGGCCGTGCCGTGACCGACCTCGTGCACCTGCTCGCCGAGCTGCTGGAGAACGCCACGACGTTCTCCTCCCCGCAGACCAAGGTTCGCGTGACCGCCACCCGTCTCCCCGACGGTCGGGTCATGATCGAGATCCACGACAAGGGCATCGGCCTCACCGCCGAGGACTTCGCGGACATCAACCACAAGCTGGCCAACCCGCCGACCGTGGACGCCGCGATCTCGCAGCGCATGGGCCTCTTCGTGGTCGGCCGGCTGTCCGACCGGCACGGCATCCGCGTCCAGCTCCGCCCCTCGGGCGAGCAGGCCGGTACGACCTCGCTGGTCATGCTGCCCGACGCGATCACCCACGGTGGTGGCGGCGAGCAGCATGTGGACCGCGACGAGTTCACCGTCTCGCAGATCATCCCGGAGCAGAACTTCGGCGGCGGCGAGAACTTCAACCAGCAGCCCATGCGTACGGCGGCGGAGCTCGGCTTCGACGACAGCCGCTACTCCGAGGTCCCGGACGACATACGTGAGCTGGACCCCGTCGGCCGTTCCCTGATGCGCGAGGAGCGCAGGGCGGCCCTGGAGGCCCAGTCCCACGACGAGCAGCCCGCCCTGCCCGGACGGAACCCGCAGGACCCCGACGAGGGGCACGCGTACCCCGAGGAGTTCAACGGGCAGCAGGGCTACGACACCGGCCAGGCCTACGACACCGGCCGGACCGGCTACCCCCAGCAGCAGCCCTCCGCGTACGACCGTCAGCCGACGTACGAGAACCAGCAGGCGCAGTACGAGGAGCAGCGGCACACGGCGTACGAGGAGCCGCAGCAGCCTGCGTACGGCGATCAGTACTTCGCGCCGGGCGGCGGCATGCCGCAGAACGACACCTTCGCGCCGAACGGCGGCTACCCGGAGCCCTCCTATGCGGAGCCGGCTCACGAGGAGCCCCCGGCGCAGGGTGCGGGCGGGCGCGAGAGCTTCCCCGCCTTCGAGCAGCGCCGTCACCAGGACGACTGGCCGCAGCAGGACGGTTACCAGAACGGCTACCCGAGCCAGTACCCTTCTCAGGCCCAGGAAACGGAATCTGCGCAGGCCGCTGACGCGAGTGAGCAGGACCGCGTAGGCTTCGACCGTCCGGGACCGGCCCACTCCGCCGCCCACTCGATGACCGACGCGGGACTTCCCCGCCGCGGCTCCACCGGGAGCGGTGCGAACGGCACGGGCGGCGCGCGGCACGTGAGCCAGGAGCCTGAGGCCTCCGCCCCGGAGAGCACCGGCGACAGCGACTGGCGCTCGGCGAACGACGAGCGGTGGCAGCAGGCTTCGCAGCTCCGGAAGCCCAGGGCGGGCGGGGTCACCTCCTCCGGCCTGCCGAGGCGGGTACCCAAGGCCAACCTGATCGAGGGTGCCGCCGAGAGCACCCCCCAGGGAGGCCCACAGGTCTCCCGCGCCCCGGAGGACGTCCGGGGCAGGCTGAGCAACCTGCGGCGCGGCGTGGAACGCGGACGCAACGCAGGCACTGAAACGAACGGCCAGGCCACGTGGAATCAGCACGGTGGTCCTGACAGCACCTACAACCAGGAGCGTTAGTGTGAGCCCGATGAGCCAGGCGGCACAGAACCTGAACTGGTTGATCACCAACTTCGTGGACAACACCCCGGGGGTGTCCCACACGGTGGTGGTCTCCGCCGACGGACTCCTTCTGGCTATGTCCGAAGGCTTCCCCCGCGACCGCGCCGACCAGCTCGCGGCCGTCGCTTCCGGTCTGACGTCCCTGACGGCAGGCGCCTCCCGGATCTTCGAGGGAGGCGCTGTGAACCAGACGGTTGTGGAGATGGAGCGGGGATTCCTCTTCATCATGTCCGTATCCGACGGCTCCTCGCTCGCTGTTCTCGCACATCCCGAGGCGGACATCGGCCTCATCGGGTACGAGATGGCGCTGCTGGTGGACCGAGCCGGTACGGTCCTGACACCGGACCTTCGTGCGGAGCTCCAGGGGAGCCTGCTCAACTAACAGACGGACGGTGCGTTTTGGCGTCCCGTGGCCGTAAAGTTTCGGGACGCGGCTCCACAGCCATGGGTGCCAGCACAGTCGGAGGAGGAGAAAGTGGCAACACCCCCAGGCGGTTCGTCTTCGGGCAACTGGTCGTACGGCCCCGCACAGGGCCAGAACGACGGTGCCCAGAACCCGAACCGTTACAACTTCCCCTCCACACCGAGCCACCGGCAGCCGTACGCGCCGCAGGGCCCCGGCCCGTCGCCGTACGACCAGCCGCCGGCCCCGCGTATCCAGCCTGTGCAGCCGCAGCGCCGCACCCCCGAGCCGGCGCCCGCCGGGGCGTCGAACAACCCGCTGGTGCGTCCGTACGCCATGACCGGTGGCCGGACCCGCCCGCGTTACCAGCTCGCCATCGAGGCGCTGGTGCACACCACTGCGCAGCCGCACCAGATGCAGGGCCAGTTGCCCGAGCATCAGCGGATCTGCAACCTCTGCCGGGAAATCAAGTCGGTCGCCGAGATCTCGGCGCTCCTCACGATCCCTCTCGGCGTGGCCAGGATCCTCGTCGCCGACTTGGCGGAGGCGGGACTGGTCGCCATCCATCAGCCCGGCGGCGACGAGAACGCCGGCGGCCAGCCAGACGTGACACTGCTCGAAAGGGTGCTCAGTGGACTTCGCAAGCTCTAGCGGCGGTCCTTCCCGCTCCACCACCTCAGCGAAGATCGTGGTGGCGGGTGGCTTCGGCGTGGGCAAGACCACGTTCGTCGGGGCCGTCTCGGAGATCAACCCGCTGCGTACCGAGGCCGTCATGACGTCAGCTTCGGCCGGCATCGACGACCTCACCCACACCGGGGACAAGACGACCACCACGGTCGCCATGGACTTCGGCCGTATCACCCTGGACCAGGACCTGATCCTGTACCTCTTCGGTACGCCCGGTCAGGACCGCTTCTGGTTCATGTGGGACGACCTGGTGCGCGGCGCCATCGGCGCGATCGTCCTGGTGGACACGCGGCGTCTCGCCGACTGCTTCCCGGCCGTCGACTACTTCGAGAACTCGGGTCTGCCGTTCGTGATCGCGCTGAACGGGTTCGACGGGCAGCAGCCGTACAACCCGGACGAGGTGCGGGAGGCTCTGCAGATCGGGCCGGACACGCCGATCATCACGACGGACGCGCGGCATCGGGCCGATGCGAAGTCGGCGTTGATCACGCTGGTTGAGCACGCGCTGATGGCACGGCTTCGTTAGTTTCTTGCTGTGGGACAGCCCCTGGCGGCCTCTGGGTTGCCGGGGGCTGTTGCGTTGCCGGGTGCGGGTTGATCGTGGCTTGTCGCGCAGTTCCCCGCGCCCCTAAAGGCAAAAAGCAAAAGAGGCCCCTCCTGGTGGAGGGGCCTCTTTCAGGTGCTGGGGTCAGCGCCAGCTGTGCGGGGCTCGGAAGCCCGGCTCGCGTTCCAGGCGGCGCCAGCCGGCCTTGTCGCGGCCTCGGTGCGTCGGGGTGGGGTCGGTGGGGCGGGCGGCGGCGCGGGCCAGGAGGATCGCCGTGATGGCGGCGACTTCCTCGGGCTCGGCGTGGCCCTTCTCGACGCGGATGTCAGGGGTGCTCATGGGTGTCAGTCTCCGTGAGAGAGATGTCCGCGGGGTTACTGCGGAGGGTTGCCGTGCTTGCGGGAAGGCAGGTCGGCGTGCTTGGTCTGGAGCATCGCGAGGGACTTGATGAGGACCTCGCGGGTCTCGGCGGGGTCGATGACGTCGTCGACCAGGCCGCGCTCCGCCGCGTAGTACGGGTGCATCAGCTCGGACTTGTACTCCTTGACCATGCGGGCGCGCATGGCCTCGGGGTCCTCGGCCTCGGCGATCTGGCGGCGGAAGATGACGTTGGCCGCACCCTCCGCGCCCATGACGGCGATCTCGTTCGTCGGCCAGGCGTAGGTGAGGTCAGCACCGATGGACTGGCTGTCCATGACGATGTACGCACCTCCGTAGGCCTTGCGCAGGATCAGCGAGATCCTCGGCACGGTCGCGTTGCAGTACGCGTAGAGCAGCTTGGCGCCGTGGCGGATGATCCCACCGTGCTCCTGGTCGACGCCGGGCAGGAAGCCGGGTACGTCCAGAAGAGTGATGATCGGGATGTTGAAGGCGTCGCACATCTGGACGAAGCGGGCCGCCTTCTCGGAGGCCTCGATGTCCAGGACGCCCGCGAGGGCCTGCGGCTGATTGGCGACGATGCCGACGACCTGGCCGTCCATCCGGCCCAGCGCGCAGATGATGTTCCGCGCCCAGCGCTCGTGGACCTCCAGGTAGTCGCCGTCGTCGACGATCTCCTCGATGACCTTGGCCATGTCGTACGGCCGGTTGCCGTCCGCCGGGACCAGGTCCAGCAGGACGTCCGAGCGGCGGTCGACGGCGTCCGAGGCCTCGGCGCGCGGCGGGTTCTCGCGGTTGTTCTGCGGGAGCAGGGAGAGCAGGTAGCGGACCTCGGCGATGCAGGTCTCTTCGTCGTCGTAGGCGAAGTGGCAGACGCCGCTGGTCTCGGCGTGCACGTCGGCGCCGCCCAGGCCGTTCTGGGTGATCTCCTCGCCGGTGACCGCCTTGACGACGTCCGGGCCGGTGATGAACATCTGCGAGGTCTCGCGGACCATGAACACGAAGTCCGTCAGGGCGGGGCTGTAGGCCGCGCCGCCCGCGCAGGGCCCCAGCATGACGCTGATCTGCGGGATCACGCCCGAGGCCTTGGTGTTGCGCTGGAAGATGCCGCCGTAGCCGGCGAGGGCGGAGACGCCCTCCTGGATACGGGCACCGGCGCCGTCGTTCAGGGAGACCAGGGGCGCGCCGGCCGCGATGGCCATGTCCATGATCTTGTGGATCTTGGTGGCGTGGGCCTCGCCCAGCGCGCCGCCGAAGACCCGGAAGTCATGGGCGTAGACGAAGACCGTCCGGCCCTCGACCGTCCCCCAGCCGGTGATCACACCGTCGGTGTACGGCTTCTTGGCCTCCAGGCCGAAACCCGTGGCCCGGTGCCGGCGGAGCTGCTCGACCTCACGGAAGGAATCCGGGTCGAGGAGCAGCTCGATGCGCTCCCGTGCGGTCAGCTTGCCCTTGGCGTGCTGCGCCTTGGTCGCCTTCTCGCTCGGTCCGGCCACCGCCTGCGCACGGATCTCGTGCAGTTCGGCCACGCGTCCACGCGCGTCGGTCGGCTCACCCGGCGCCTCATCCAAAACGGTCATGTAGTGACCTTACGAAGCCAACCCAGGAAAGCGGGCCGTCGACTCCTCACAGTCTCCGGCGTGTTTTCCTGGTACCCCTGAACAGAACCATGGTGGAGTGCAGCCAATCCGACTGCTCAGAGGGTGTGCGGCTTGTAGGGGTCGCACAAAGACCTCAACCGAGAGTCACCTCACATCGGTGGGTCGCGCATACCTCCCCCGGGGTGATGCGCAGCCTCAGTCGAGGGCCGGTCGAGAGCACCTCGACGGTCTCGTCCGCGCGCACGACCTGGCGGACCGGGCGGTCCCAGGTGATCTCCAGCGGCGTGCCCGTGCGGGGCGGCTCGCTCGCACAGAGGGTAGCGGTACGGCCCCGGCGGACGGTCAGCACGCTCGCGGCGGCGGAGGCGGTGAGCGGACCTGCCGTGCCGGCCTGCCAGAAGTTCGCTGCCAGGAAGCCGAGGGAGGGCACGGTGACCGCCTGGCGGTCCGCGTCGTTGGCGAGGACCGACAGCCAGTGCCGGTGGGCGGCGCGGCGGGCGACCGCGCGGCGGGACGCCCCGGGCATCAGGACGTAGGCGTATGTGGCGTCCTCGGGGTCGGTGCCGTGGTCGAGCCAGAGGGTCTGCCAGCGGCGGGTGCGGCGCTCCGGGGTGCTGCCGGTGTTGATGTCGGCCCAGGCGCCGGTGCGGTCCTCGCGGAGCGCCTTCGGCTCGCCGTCGAGCAGGACCCAGCCGCCGTGGTCCTCCAGGTGGGCCCAGTTCGGGCCCTGGGCGAAGCGCTGGGTGCCGGACTCGCCGAGGTTGCGGTTGTCGACGATCGTCTCCACCGGGACGCCGTCGGCGCAGCCGATCCCGGCGCCGAGGCAGATCACCGCGTCCGCGACGCAGAACCAGGACTTGCGGGCCTGGAGGGTGGAGCCGAGGCCCTTGAGGTGCTGACCGAGGGCCGCGCAGGTGCCGTCGGTGGTGCCGCCGACCCAGCGGGCGTCCGGGCGGGCGGATCCCCACTCGCCTCCTTCCCGGTCGGCGAGGCGCTTGGTGGAGACGGTGGTGCCGGGCAGGCGGTACCAGTCCACCGTCGGCCAGAACCAGTCCGTGTACTGGTCGCTCGTACCGGACCACCAGCTGACCATCCCCGCGCCGGTGTGCCAGCCGCGTGGGTTCTCGCCGTTGCCGCACTCGTAGTGGGCGATGCGGTCGCTGGCCATGGCGATGTTCACGGTGAAGCCGGGGCGGCGGTGGACGGCGCGGTCCATGGCGGCGAAGAGGTGGTGCCCGGTGGGTTCGGGTGCGGCCGGGGCGGGTGAGGCGGCGATGGCGTGCAGCCGGGCGAGGGTGGCGACGCCGAACTGGGGTGCGGTGAGGATCGGGGTGACCGTGTCCCGTTCGATCCAGCCCTTGACGCGGGCGTGCCAGCGGTCGCGTTCCGCGGGGGTCGCGGCGGCGGCGAGGAGGGCGATGGCCGCGATGAGCTGCTGGCCGTGGAAGTGGTCGCTGCGCATCACCTTGCGGTCGTCGGTGATGAGGTAACCGCGGCTGATGGCACGGCCGTTGACGCTGTCCATGACCAGTCCGTCGTGGATGAGCGGGGCGTAGGCCCGCTCGACGCTGTCGAGGATGATCTGCCGGTTCGGGTCGGTGACCGCCCAGTCGGATCCGGCGAGCAGGGTGAAGAGCCGGCCGAGGCCGTCGAGCATGACCTGTCCGTAGGTGCCCGAGTAGGCGACCCAGGTGTGCTGGACGAAGGAGCCGTCGGCGTAGAGGCCGTCGCCCCGGGTGACGTAGGGGAAGACCGGGGAGAGCGCGTCCCGGGCGAGGGCGATCTTGGCCGGGTCGCGGCCGAGGATGCCGCGCAGGGCGACGGAGCGGCACAGGTCGACGCGGTTGGCGCCGGTGGAGGTGCCGGTGTAGTCGCCGAGGGCGGAGTCGGGGACGAAGTGGTCGACGGCGGCGCAGGCGGCCCGGACGCGGGTTTCGCCCAGTTCGTCGTAGAGGGCGGCGGTGATGTCGGTGAGCAGGCGGGGGCTGCCGATCTGCCACTCCCACCAGTTGCCGTAGCGGGTGGTGGAAGGGTTGTAGACGGTCGCGTTGAGGTGGTCGAGGCCGCGCAGGACGTCGGCGAGCAGGCCCGGGTCGGCGGTCGAGCCGGTGCCTTTCTGAACGTAGGCCTGGGTCATGGTCCACAGACGCCCGTAGCTGAGGGTGATGCCGGCCGGCGGGTCGAAGGGGTGCCCGGGCCAGAGGGAGTTCGCCGCCGGGGCCATGGAGGCGCGCAGCCCGCGGGCGAGTGCACCGGTCTCGGCGAGCCGGGTGGCGTACGGCTCCGCTGCCGGGTCGTAGCCCTCGCCGAGGGCGATACCGAGCCAGCGGCGGCGGAGGGTCTCGTAGGGGTCCTCGGCTTCGGAGGCATACGCGGCGCGGGGCATGGACGCCGCCCAGCCGGTCGCCGCCAGCGCCCCGACCGCGAGCAGCAGGGCCCGACGGCCAGGGCTCGGCAGGGTGGTGGCGTCCTTGGCCGTGCGGCGGGGAAATTCGCGACGCTCGGGGGTCATGCCCATGCCCTACCACGGGGAGAGGGCCACCTGAACGGTGCTTTCGGCCGGATGCCCACCGAGGCCGGCCTCCCGGCGCGGGCCGGCCGCCGGGCCCTGAGGCGGCTCGGGACGGCTCGCCAGGCCGGGGGGGGGACACGGCTCTCGACGGTCATGCCCACGCCCTAGCCCGGGCAGAGGGCCACCTGAACGGTGCTTTCGGCCGGATGCACACCGAGGCCGGCCTCCCGGCGCCGGGTCGGCCGCCGGGCCCTGAGGCGGCCCGGGACGCCTCGCCAGGCCGGGGGACACGACTCTCGACGATCATGCCCACGCCCGAGCCCGGGCAGACGGCCACCTGAACGGTGCTTTCGGCCGGATGCACACCGAGGCCGGCCTCCCGGCACGTGCCCCCGCCGCCGGGCCCTGAGGCGGCCCGGGACGGCTCGCCAGGCCGGGGGGGACACGGCTCTCGACGATCATGCCCACGCCCGAGCCCGGGCAGAGGGCCACCTGAACGGTGCTTTCGGCCGGATGCACACCGAGGCCGGCCTCCCGGCACGTGCCCCGGCCGCCGGGCCCTGAGGCGGCCCGGGACGCCTCGCCAGGCCGGGGGGGGACACGACTCTCGACGATCATGCCCACGCCCGAGCCCGGGCAGACGGCCACCTGAACGGTGCTTTCGGCCGGATGCACACCGAGGCCGGCCTCCCGGCGCGGGCCCCTGCCGGTCAGTAGCGGCGGTTCGCTATGCGGCGGTTCAGCCCCGGGGTCAGGGCCCTGAGGCGGCTCGGGAGGGCTCGCCAGGTGGGGGTGGGGGGCGCCTCGTCGCTGTCCTGGCGTACGGACTCGAAGATGTCGCGGGCGACGTTGCCGGGTGAGACGGGACGGGGGGTGGTGTGGTCGTAGGGGCCGCTGTCCCTGCGGGTGGGGACGACCAGGGTCACGCCCACGCCCGTGCCGCGCAGTTCCTGGCGGAGGGCGTCGGCGAAGGCGGCGAGGCCCGCCTTGGCGGCGGAGTGCACCGCCTCCTCCCGTACGCCCGAGCAGCCCGCGGCCGAGCCGAGCAGCACCACCCGGCCCCGGCCGGCCTCGATCATGGACGGCAGCACTTCACGCACAAGGTGGAGCGTGGCGTTGAGGTCCAAGGCCAGCACCCGGTCGATGTCGGTGTGCGGCATGGCGGCGAACGGGCCCGTCCAGCCGATGCCCGCCCCGGCGACCAGGACGTCGATCCGGCCGGTCGCGTGCAGCGCGGACTGGGCCAGCAGGCGCGGTCCGCCCGGGGCGGCGAGGTCGGCGGGCAGCACGAGCGCCGAGGTGCCGGAGGCCGTCTGCTCCAGACAGCGCCGGTCGCGTCCGTTGAGGAGCAGTTGCCAGCCGTCCATGGCGAATCGCCGTGCCGTCGCCGCCCCGATCCCCGAGGAGGCCCCGGTGACGAGGGCCACGCGCCGGTCCAGACGCCGTGCCGGTCCGTGCTCGCGCACGTGTGAGGGGGCTACGGGGCCGCGTGGGGCGGGGCCCGGTGGGTCGTAGGCCGAGCCGGAGCCGGTGAGTGTCATCGGTCGGTCTCCCTGCGGTGTACGTCCGCCGTGGTCTCGTCTGTATCCATGCGGGTCCCTTCACACGGAACCTCCTCTCCCAGGACACCGCCATCCCGGTGCGTCCCGCCAGCGCTGGAGCCCTGCTCGCGGGCCTGGCTCACCCGGCCCGACGTGCCCGTTTCCGTTGGCGGTCCACGGGCCGGGCCCGTCCGCGACGCCCGCGGCAGGACCACCCCTGCGGGCCGCGCGGTGCCGCCAGGCGGCGGTATCGCGACACGGCCTCCAATGATGTTGAACATTGAACCGGAATAGGTCTACGGTGGTGCGCGTTGATGTAGTTCAAGATTCAACATCGAGACTTCTCATCGCATCACTCGCAGGAGGCCTACCCATGAGCATCTTCAGCAGCAAGGACATCGAGACCGCCACCGGCACGTCCGGCGCCGTACGGCCGGAGCTGGCCGCCCTGACCGGCGACTACACGATCGACCCCGCGCACTCGACGATCGGCTTCGTCGCCCGCCACGCCATGGTCACCAACGTCAAGGGCGGCTTCCAGGACTTCACGGGCACGCTCAGCCTCGACGGCACCGACCCCTCGCGGTCCGCGGCCTCCCTCGACGTCGTGATGGACAGCATCGAGACGGGCAACGCGGACCGGGACGGCCATCTCAAGAGCGCGGACTTCTTCAAGGCGGACGAGTTCCCGACCATGACGTTCCGCTCCACGAAGGCGGAGTCCCTCGGCGGCGACGACTACCGCATCACCGGCGACCTGACGATCCTCGGCACCACCCGCCCCCTCTCCATCGACCTGGAGTTCAACGGCGCCGCGAAGGACCCCTTCGGCAACGAGCGCGTCGGCTTCGAGGGCAAGGCGGAGATCCTGCGCTCCGAGTGGGGCCTGACCTGGAACGCCGCGCTGGAGACCGGCGGCGTGCTCGTCTCCGACAAGATCAAGCTCAACTTCGACATCTCGGCGATCAGGAACGCCTGAACCTCCCGCATCGCCCGCACCACCGGCCACGCCGCACGGGACCACTCCGTGCGGCGTGGCCGAATCGGGCCTCTTGTGCGAGGACTCACGGCGTTCTCATAATCCAGCAGCAGAATTTTGACCGGTCCATGCCAGCACATGGACGTTCTTTTTGCTCCTGCTGCTGACATGAGCTCGTCAAACGGATGCTTCGGTTGCACATCTCCCCAGGTCAACCCCCCACGGAAGGCATCACGTTGAAGAGACTTCTCACGGCTCTCAAGAGATGCGCGGTCCTCGGCGCCGCCGCGCTCGCGATCGCCAGCCTTCAGCCCGTCACCGCCGCGCAGGCCGCGCCCTCGCCCGTCGTCGGCGGGACGCGGGCCGCGCAGGGCGAGTTCCCGTTCATGGTCAGGCTGTCCATGGGCTGTGGCGGCGCGCTCTACACCCAGCAGATCGTGCTCACGGCCGCGCACTGTGTGGGCAGTTCCGGCAACAACACCAGCATCACCGCCACCGCGGGGGTCGTCGACCTCCAGTCCACGAGCGGCCGGGTCCAGGTCCGCTCCACCAAGGTGCTCCGCGCGCCCGGCTACAACGGCACCGGCAAGGACTGGGCGCTCATCAAGCTCGCCCAGCCGATCAATCTGCCGACCCTGAAGACAGCCACGACCTCGCAGTACAACACCGGTGACTTCACCGTCGCCGGCTGGGGCGCGAACCGTGAGGGCGGCTCCCAGCAGCGCTACCTCCTGAAGGCGACCGTGCCCTTCGTCAGCGACGCCGCGTGCAAGGCCTACGGCGGTCTGTACAGCGGCCTCGTCGCGAGCGAGGAGATCTGCGCCGGCTTCGACGCGGGCGGCGTCGACACCTGCCAGGGCGACTCCGGCGGCCCCATGTTCCGCAAGGACAACGCCGGCGCCTGGATCCAGGTCGGCATCGTCAGCTGGGGCGAGGGCTGCGCCCGCCCCGAGGCCCCCGGCGTCTACACGGAGGTCTCCACGTTCGCCTCGGCGATAGCCTCGGCGGCGTCCACCCTCTGACGCGCCCTCGGCAGTGACGAAGCGGCTTGCGGGTCCGGTGCGGGCGGTTGGGCACCGGGCCCGTGGCTGTGCGGTCGGGTGACTGCCGGTCGGGTCGGGTCATCCGGGGCCGGGCCCGCGCCTGTGGGGTGAGTTGCCCCGCCCGAGGAGGGTCCCCGCACGGGCGATGGGGCGAACTCCCGTCACCTCGGCCCCTCCCCCCCGCCGAGTCTGCGTCGCGCGCTGGAGCGCCCCCGTCAATCCGGCCCGGCCGTCGGCGGGCCCACGCCCAGACGGCCAGGGTCCGCCTACCTGCCCGACCCGTCCGATGGCGGGCCCGCGCCCGGGTGTTGGGGCTGGCCTCAGCCGATCCGGCCCGCGCCACCGAGCCCGAGCCCGAACGCTCGCGCCAGAACAACCCCCGTCGCCCCAGCCCGCCCCGTCAGGCCGCTCACCCCCGACCACCCGCCTCCAACTTCGCCACCGCCGCCGTCACCTGCGCTGCCCGGCTCCCCGGTGTCAGGGCGCGGAGGACGGGGAGCATCGTGAGGTAGCGGTCCGTTCGGCCGAGGGACTCGAAAGCTGCTGCGGCTCGCGGGCTGCGTGCCAGCGCTGTCGCGAAGTCCTCCGGGACCTCGGCCTCCTGCTGGGAGGCGTAGGCCGCGTCCCAACGGCCGTCCGCCTTCGCGGTGGTCACCTCGTCATGCCCGGCGGGGCGCATACGTCCGGCGGCGGTGAGTTCCTCCACCCGGCGGACGTTGACCATGGACCAGAGGCTGCCGGGGCGGCGCGGGGTGATCCTCTGGAGGTAGTACGACGCGTCGAGGCGCTTGCGCTGCCCGGTGATCCACCCGTGGCAGAGCGCCACGTCGTTGACGTCGGCGGCGCTGACGGAGGGGATGCCCGAACCCTTCTTGGCGACCTTGACCCAGAGGCCGGGATGCGGGGCGGGGTGGGTGGTCAGCCAGGAGTCCAGGTCGGCCACGGTGGCGAAGGGGAGCGGGGCCGGGCCGTCGGAGGAGGTCATGGCACCACCGTAGGGACCGAGTAGGACAGATTCCGTCCGCTACGCGAGCAGCGCGCGCGCCTGTTCGCGGGCGTGGTCGATGGCGTCCGGGAAGATGCCGAGGCCGTGGGCGACGAGCGCGCCCTCGTGGAGCAGCATCAACGCCCGGGCCAGACGGGCTGGTTCGTCCGGGGTGATGTCCGCGGCGAGACTCGTGAACAGGTCGAGCATCCACCGCTTCTGGCCGGTGATGATCGGGTGGGCCGGGTGCGCGGGGTCGCTGATCTCCGCGTGGGCGTTGACCATGCTGCACCCCTTCGGGCTGCTGTCCCGCGCCCAATCGCGTGAGGCGTCGAAGACCGTCAGGACGCGCTCCCCCGGGTCCGGCCCGGCCGCGTCGAGGCGCTCGCCGAGGAAGGCCCGCCAGCGCTCGTCGCGGTCGGCGAGGTACTCCACGACGATCTGCTCCTTGGAGCCGAACCGGTCGTAGAGGGTCTTCTTCGTGACCCCGGCCTCGGCGGCGATGAGGTCGACCCCGACGGCATGGATGCCGCGTTCGTAGAACAGCCGCGCGGCGGCCTGGAGGGCGCGGCGGGCGGCCGGCGTCAGCGTGATCCGGCGGGGGGTTTCGGAGGCAGTGGTACCCATGGCACCCGAGTATACCGATCTGTATAGTCGACGAGGAACGGGTAAACCGATCTGTCTAGTGGTTGTGGTGTCGTGAACATCCTGCTCTCCCTCGCCTTCGTCCTGTGCTGGAGCTCCGGGTTCATCGGAGCCAAGCTCGGCGCGGGCAGCGCGTCCGCGCTCACGGTCCTGATGTGGCGGTTCCTGCCGCTGGCCGTCGTCCTGATCGCCGTCGCCGTCCTCACGCGCTCCGCGTGGCGGGGGCTCACCGCCCGGGACGTGACCCGGCAGGCCGTGATCGGCGTGCTGTCGCAGAGCGGCTATCTGCTGAGCGTCTACTACGCCATCCAGCTCGGCGTCTCCAGCGGCACCACGGCCCTGATCGACGGCATCCAGCCCCTCGTCGCCGGAGCCCTCGCGGGACCGCTGCTCGGGAGCCACGTCTCGGGACGGCAGTGGATCGGCCTGGGCCTCGGGCTGAGCGGCGTCGCCGTGGTCACCCTGGCCGACGCCGCCGGGACCGACGTGGTCTGGTGGGCGTACGCCGTCCCGCTGCTCGGCATGCTGTCCCTGGTCGCGGCGACGTTCCTGGAGAGCCGCTCCCGCTCGCGGGTCGCCCCTTCGGTGTCGCTGACCGTCCACTGCGTCACCAGCGCCGTCCTCTTCACCGTGCTTGCGCTGGCCGCCGGAGCCGCCGCGCCGCCGGCCGAGGGAGCCTTCTGGGTGGCGGTCGCCTGGCTCGTGGGCCTGTCCACGTTCGGCGGGTACGGGCTGTACTGGCTCATCCTGAAGCGCTCCGGCGTCACCGAGGTCAACACCCTGATGTTCCTCATGGCCCCGGTCACGGCCGTCTGGGGCGCGCTCATGTTCGGCGAGCCGTTCGGCCTCCAGACCGCCCTCGGGCTGGCCGTCTGCCTCGCGGCCGTCGTCATCGTCCACCGCGGCGGGCACCGGGGGGACGCTGCCGTGACCGCCGCCCGGGGAGAGCGGCGGGAAAACCGGTGGACCCGGTCCTCCGAATCCGCCTAACGTCCCTGTCGTGTCCAGCCCCGAGGCATCCAGAGTGCGGCCACCGGCTCTCCGGTGGCTGCTTGTGATGCCGGGCCGCTGAGGCAGGCCCCTTCTTCGCTCCGCCACCGGATCGCCGACCGACGTGTCGTGTTCGTCGTCGACTTCCGGGTGCGGAGTTTCCTCATGCCGTTCGCTCTACTTCTGCTGGGCCTTGCCGTGTTCGCGCAAGGGACGTCCGAGTTCATGCTGTCCGGGCTGGTGCCGGACATCGCGCGGGATCTGGGGGTGTCCGTTCCCGCCGCGGGTGCGCTGACCTCCGCCTTCGCGGCGGGAATGGTCGTAGGGGCGCCGCTCGTGGCGGGTCTCGCGCGGCGCTGGTCGCGGCGGGGCGCGCTGTCGGCGTTCCTCGTCGTCTTTCTCGCCGTCCATGTCGTCGGTGCTCTCACCGGCAGTTTCGAGGTCCTGCTCGCCACGCGGGTGGTGGGGGCGCTCGCCAACGCGGGGTTCCTCGCCGTCGCCCTCGTAGCCGCCGCGGGAATGGTCCCGGCTGACGCGAAGGGCCGGGCCACGTCCACACTGCTGGGCGGCGTGACACTGGCGTGTGTGGCCGGGGTGCCCGCCGGGGCCCTGCTGGGCGGGCTGTGGGGCTGGCGTACGGCGTTCTGGGCCGTGGCGCTGCTGTCGCTGCCGGCCCTGGTGGCGGTGGCGTGGTCCGTGCCGGGCGGGACCGCCGAGGGTGCGCCGCCCGCCCTGCGCGGTGAACTGCGGTCACTGCGCAGCCCTCGGCTGGTCGTCACGCTGCTGCTGGGCGCCCTCGTGAACGGCGCGACGTTCTGCACCTTCACCTATCTCGCGCCGCTGGTCACCGAGGTGACGGGGCTGGGCAGCGGGTGGGTGCCCGGGGTGCTCGCGCTGTTCGGCGCCGGGTCGTTCGTGGGGGTGACCGCGGCGGGGCGGTTCGCCGACCGCAGCCCCGTGCCGCTCCTCGCCGGTGGGGGCGTCGCGGCCTGCGTGGGCTGGTGCCTGCTGGCCCTCGGGGCCGGGCACCCGGTCCTGGCCCTCGGGCTCGTCTTCGCCCAGGGAGCGCTTTCCTTCGGCGTCGGCTCCACGCTGATCGCCCAGGCGCTCTACGCGGCACCGGGAGCACCCACACTGGCCGGGGGTTTCGCGACGGCCGCGTTCAACGTCGGCGCCGCGCTGGGCCCTTGGGCCGGTGGCACGGCGATCGGCGCCGGGTTCGGGTACCGGTCGCCGGTGTGGGTGAGCGCGGGGCTGATCGCGCTCGCGGGCGTCGTGGCCGGGGTGGTGTGGCGTCAGCGGGCGCGGCTCGCGGACCGGGACGCGCTACGGCGCTGAGCCCCGGGCGGGCGCGCGAGGCGGGTCGGAGCCCGCGGCGATCGCAGAACCCAACGGGACCCATCGGGTTCAGTGACCGCCGTGGTCAGTCGCGGCCGGTTTCAGTGACCGCCGCGGTCAGTCGATGGCGTGGTTCAGAACCCGCCCCCGAAGTCCCCTCCACCGAAGCCTCCACCGCCGAAGTCGCCTCCGCCGAAGCCGCCCCCGAAGTCGCCGGAGTCGAAGTTGGCGCCGGAGACGTCACCGCCCTCGTAACCGCCGAAGTCTCCGTAGCCGGAGCCGTAGTCGGCCGCGTAGGCGGGGGCGGCCATCATGCTGCCGAGCATGGTGCCGACGAGGAGGCCGGGCAGGATGCCGCCGGCGAAGTAGCCGCCGGCCCAGGGGCCGTACGCCGGGCCGGCCTCCCAGTAGGGGCGGCGGCCGTAGTCGGTGTCGACCTCGCGGATCGCCGGGTCGCGGCCCTCGGTGAGCCGGGTCCGGTCGGCCGCGCAGACGGGGACGTCGCGTGTGGTGCCGCCCGAGGGCGTCCAGCTCATGTCGGCGACCGAGGGGCCGTGGCGCGGGTCGAAGAAGCAGGGCGGGCGGCGCTCGGGCAGCCGGTCGCCCTCGCGCCGGGCCGCGAGCCGGGCCAGGGAGAAGCGGCCGTCCTCCACGGTCTGGGTGACGGGCCGGACGTCCTCCGGTTTCGTCGCGGCCGCCATCAGGGACTTCGCCCGCTCGTAGGAGTCCAGGGCGCGTTCGTAGTCGGCGCGCATCGCGTCGTCGGCGGCGGGCTCCCCGGGGTGGAAGTCAAGGCGGTCGAGCTCCTCGCCGAAGGCGGTGATGTCCTCGTCGACGACGACCCGCAGCTTCTCCAGAGCGGCCCGCTGCTCCTCCTCGTGGCGGCGGCGGTTGCGCCGGACCACGGCGTAGGTGCCCGCGCCGCCGGCCGCGACCAGGGCGCCGAACGTGATCAGACCGCCGACCGGTACGCCGGTCTCCGAGCCGTCGCTCCAGCTGCTCGGCGCCGTGCCGCCCATGCTGCGCAGGGCGTCGTCGACGAAGTCGTTGAGCTGGGCCTTGGTGTCGCCCGTGTCCTGCACGGCACTGACCAGGTTGGAGACCGCCTGGCGGCTCATCACCGCGCTGTCGGCACGGGCGTCGAACTGCTCGCCGACGCGGACGCCGTACAGGCCGGTGACGCCGGTCTCGGTGCGGAGGTTGCGGAAGAGGTCCTTTGTGGGGGTATCGGCCGGGAGGACCGCCACGAAGACGGGCTTGTCCGCGTCCTTGATCTTGTCGGCGAGGGCCTCGGCGTCCGACGCCGCGAGCTGGTCGGAGGCGGCCGGGTCGACGTAGACGGGGTTCTCGCGCAGTTCCTCGGCGACCTTCGAGAGGTCGGTGGCCGCGTGCGCGCCCGGCGCGACGGCCGTCATCACCACCAGTACCGCCACCAGGGCGGCGACCGGCGCGATCAGCAGTCGTACGACAGTACGCACCAGTGCGGCCTTCATATGTTCGAAGCTACCCGAATCAGCACAGAAGGGATATCGATAGGGGCGGGGATTTCGGGACGCCGCTGCGCCTACGATGCCTTCTGGCTCACCTCCGTGGGCCGGGCCGGGTCCGGCCCACGCCACGGGTCGCAGGGGAAAGGGCGGATCAGGGGCATGTTCGGAAGACGCAGGGCCGCGGACATGACGGTGTCCGCACTCGCCGAGCTGGACCGGTCGCGTTCGCGGGCCGACCTGTTGTGGGAGCTGTTCCGGCATGCCGAGGCGGAGGTGACGACGGCGATCGGCTGGTACCTGGCGCGGCGCCGGGGGCCGTCGCTGTGGTCGCGGTGGCTGCGGGCGCTGGCCGCGCTGCTGGGCATCGTCGGCACGCTGACTCCGCTGGTGCACGCGGCCACCCCTTCCGCGTTGCCGCCCGAGTGGGGCTTCGTGTTCCTGGCCGGTGGGGCGGGGTGTGTCCTGTTCGATCGGATCTTCGGGTTCTCGGCGTCCTGGACGCGCTACATCCGTACGCAGCAGGCGCTGCAGCAGATCCTCAAGAGGGCGCAGTCCGAGTGGGCGCAGACGTATCTGCGGGCCACGGACTCTCCCAGCGACAAGGAGCAGGCCGCGCTGCTCGGGGTGATCGAGCGGTTGCGGACGGACGCGCAGCGGATCATCGAGGACGAGGGGTCGGCGTGGGTCGGTTACCTGGCCGACGGGGTGGAGGAACTGACCCGCGCCACCGTGCACGCGCCCGGGCAGCGGTCGAACGGGGCGGGGTTGTTCCGGCTGGAGCGGGGGGCGGGGCGTGAGCGCCTGGGTGAGGCCCAGGTGCCACGCGCCCGCGACTCCGCCATGTGACCCACCTGGCCGCTTCCCGGCACCCGGCACCGGCGCTGGCGCCGGGTGGGTCCGCAACCCGGCGTAGCGGGGTGCCGCTGCGCCCACCCGTGCCGCCCCTAGCGGCACGCATGCCCGCAGCTAGGGGCGGTGACGGCCGCCGGCAGCCAGGGCGGCTCGCGGCCACCCGCGACTAGAGCGGCCACACGGCGATCGACGGCAGCTCAGCCGTTACGCGCCCGCACCCGCCGGACCACGGAAGGGGACGTGTCGGGGGGTGTCCGCCCGCAGCGGTTGGCGCGTCAACGGACAGTCAGTCGGCGTCCGACCCCATCGCGCCGTTCCGAGGACGGACCCCCCCCGGCGCGGCCCCGACCCACCACCACCGCGTAGGCGCAGGCACAGACGCGGCCCGCTACTCCGCCGGCGTCACCCCCGCCCGCAGCAAGCCGTACGTGTACGCGTCCTCCAGGGACTGCCAGCTCGCTGCGATGACGTTCTCGGCGACGCCGACCGTGGACCACTCGCCCGTGCCGTCGGACGTGGAGATGAGGACGCGGGTCGTGGACTGGGTGCCGTGTTTGCCTTCGAGGATGCGGACCTTGTAGTCGACGAGCTCGAGCTTGGCGAGCTGGGGGTAGATCTTCTCCAGGCCGACGCGCAGGGCACGGTCGAGGGCGTTGACCGGGCCGTTGCCCTCGGCCGTGGCGACGATGCGCTCACCCTTGGCCCACAGCTTGACCGTGGCCTCGTTGGCGTGGGACCCGTCGGGCCGATCCTCGACGATGGCCCGCCAGGACTCGACCTCGAAGTAGCGCAGCGGCTTGCCCTGGACCTCGGTGCGCAGCAGGAGTTCGAAGCTCGCGTCGGCCGCCTCGTAGGTGTAGCCCTGGAGTTCGCGTTCCTTCACCCGCTCCACGACCCGGCCGACCAGCTCCCGGTCGCCGCCGAGGTCGATGCCGAGTTCCTTGCCCTTGAGCTCGATGGACGCGCGTCCCGCCATGTCGGAGACCAGCATCCGCATGGTGTTGCCGACCAGCTCGGGGTCGATGTGCTGGTACAGGTCCGGGTCGACCTTGATGGCAGAGGCGTGCAGCCCGGCCTTGTGGGCGAAGGCGGAGAGACCGACGTAGGGCTGATGCGTGGAGGGGGTGAGGTTGACGACCTCGGCGATGGCGTGCGAGATACGGGTCATCTCGCGCAGATGGCCGTCGGGCAGCACCTTCTTGCCGTACTTCAGTTCCAGCGCCGCCACGACCGGGAAGAGGTTCGCGTTGCCCACGCGCTCGCCGTAGCCGTTGGCGGTGCACTGCACATGCGTCGCCCCGGCGTCGACGGCGGCCAGCGTGTTCGCCACCGCGCAGCCCGTGTCGTCCTGGGCGTGGATGCCGAGCCGGGCGCCCGTGTCGGCCAGGACCGTGGCGACGACCGCCTGGATCTGCGCCGGGAGCATGCCGCCGTTGGTGTCGCAGAGGATCACCACGTCCGCGCCGGCCTCCGACGCCGTACGGACGACGGCCTTGGCGTACTCCGGGTTCGCCCGGTAGCCGTCGAAGAAGTGCTCGCAGTCGACGAAGACCCGGCGGCCCTGTTCCGTCAGGAACGACACCGTGTCGCGGATCATCTCCAGGTTCTCGTCCAGGGTGGTGCGCAGGGCGAGCTCGACATGCCGGTCGTGGGACTTCGCGACCAGCGTGATCACCTCGGCGCCCGACTCCAGCAGCGCCTTGACCTGCGGGTCCTCGGCCGCCTTGGCTCCCGCGCGCCGGGTCGCGCCGAACGCGACGAGCTGGGCGTGCCGGAAGTCGATCTCCTGCTGGGCGCGGGCGAAGAACTCGGTGTCCCGGGGATTCGCGCCCGGCCAGCCGCCCTCGATGAAGCCCACGCCGAAGTCGTCCAGGTGCCGTGCGATGGCCAGCTTGTCGGCGACGGTGAGGTTGATGCCCTCACGCTGGGCGCCGTCGCGCAGGGTGGTGTCGAAGACGTGGAACGAATCGTCGAGCTCGCTGGTTGCGGTCATGGTCTCAAGGCTCCTGAGGATTGGATCTCGGTCGTACCGGAATGACCGGCTCCACCGCCCCCACATACTCCCTCGCGCTCTCGCTCCTGGCTGCGGGTGGGCCAGAAAAAGCGAAAAACCCCTCGCGGGTGCGAGAGGTCTGCGCGCGGGTCGAGGACGACGGTGTCCGCCCGTACCTGGTCGTACGTGGCGGTCACTGCGGACCGGCGCGCCTGCTGCCAATAATCATGGCGAACGAGAGCACGGGGGCAGTCTGGCACAGCCCCCGTGCCTCGCTCACGGTTGTCTCAGGATGCGGTCGGTCACCTGATACGGCGCACGTAGACGTGCGAGGTGTCGTACGTGTCGCCGGGCACCAGGTCGGGTGAGGAGCTGCTGAAGGCGACCGCGCGGCCGTGCCGGTCGATCACCGGGGCCGACACGCTCTGGTCGTTCGGCCCGCCCTCGGCGTCCGGGCTGGCCAGGACCGTGCGCCCGGTGCGCAGGTCACGGACGTAGGCACGCGTCGTACGGTCCGGGTCGCCCGGGTCGGCCGAGACGAAGGCGAGGTACCGGCTGTCGGCGCTGAGCCGGGGGAACGCGGTGAAGGCGGCCGGGTCGGCGGCGTCGATCCGGCGCAGCTCGCCCGTCTTGAGGTCGCGGACGAAGACGTTGTGCCCCTTGTTGGTGTCGCCCGGGGTCAGCCGCGAGTCCAGCGAGTTGAAGACCGCGTACCGGCCGTCGGCGCTGACCTGCGGGAACTCGGTCTGCCCGTCGGACGTCAGGCCGTCCGGCGCCAGGTCGGTGTGGAACAGCTTCCCGCTCGGCACATCACGGACCCAGGCGTCGCTCCAGTCACCCGAGGAGGGGTGCGGGACGAAGAACTGGTAGCCGACACGGCTGCCGTCGGCGCTGATGGACGGGTTGGTGGCGGCGGTCTTCCGGTCGGTCGCGCCGGGCACCTGGCTGATGCGGACGGCCTCGCCGCTGGTCCGGTCAACTCTGTAGACACGTCCCCAGACGTCGTCGCCCTGGGTGAACGCGGAGCGCTCGGCGACGAAGGCGACGTAGCGGCCGTCGGCGCTGATGGCGGGCGCCCTGCCGGTGTCGTAGCCGCCGGCGACGGTGTCCGCGATGCGCTGGAGGGTGCCGGTCTTCAGGTCCTTGACCCAGATGTGGCTGCGGCCGTCGCTCGCGCCGGTGGCGGCGAAGGCCAGATAGCGGCCGTTGCCGCTCAGGGCGACGTCGTCGACGGAGCCGTCCACACCGCCGCTCGCCGACCGGGTCGTGCCGGTGTCGAGGTCGCGTACGAAGGCGTCGTCGAGGCCGTCGGTGTCACCGGCGACGAGGTTGTCGGCGCGGGAGACGAAGGCCAGACGGCGGCCGTCGGCGCTGAGGCTCGGTCCGCCCGAGGGCGCGTCGCCGTCGCTGCCGTCCGGGGCGACGCTCGCCTTCTCGGTGCGCGGCACCGGCGCCGGCGCGGCGGTCGCGGGCAGCGCGGCGGCGGTGCCGAGCGTGACGGCCAGGGCCAGTCCGAGCGCGACGGACGTGGCCCTCCTGATGCTGGTCATGTGCTGTTTTCCCCCTGTGTTCCCCCGGCCCCGCGCCGAGGGCTCCTCCAGAGCCAACATCACCACCGGACAGGGGGTCAATCCGCCGAATTGAGTACAACGCGGGCGGGCGTTCAGGTGTCCGCGAGGAGGCTGTCCTCAAGGAACTCCCGTACGTGCTGGAGGACTTGTGACCGGTCGGTGCCGCGCAGGCCGATCGCCACATGGATGGCGAAGCCGTCCAGCAGCGACCGCAGGCGGGCGGCGAAGCGGTCGGGGTCGACAGGGCGGAACTCGCCGCGTGAGACGCCCTCGGCGAGCAGGGCGACCAGGTCGCGGTGCCAGACGCCCTCGATGGCGGCCTGCCGGTCGCGGGCGGCCTCGTCGGCGTTCTGCGAGCGGTTCCAGACCTCCAGCCACAGGGTCCAGTGCGGGTCGCGATGGCCGTCGGGGACGTACAGGTCGACGTAGGCGTCTAGGCGTTCGCGGGCGGGGGCGGTCCGGGTCAGCAGCCGTCCGCGCTCGGCGCCCAGCCGGCCCTCGCTCCACTCCAGGGTGCGCAGCAGCAGTTCGTCCTTGGAGCCGAAGTAGTAGAGCAAGTGCCCGCTGCTCATCCCGACCTCGCGGCCGAGCGCCGCCATGGTGAGCTTCTCCAGACCGCGCTCGGCGATCATCTCCATGGCGACGGCGAGCACGTCCTCGCGGGGCGGCGCCTGCCTGCGCCCACCGGCCATCTGCGGCTCCCGGGTTCTAGATCTTGGGCTGTTGCTGTGTGATGCAGTGGATGCCTCCACCACCAGCGAAGATCGTACGGGCGTCCACCAGGGTCACGGTCCGCTCGGGGAAGAGCCGGCGGAAGACACCGGCCGCGAGTTCGTCGCGAGGGTCGTCGAAGCCGCACAGCACCACGCCGCCGTTGCAGAGGTAGTGGTTGATGTAGGAGTAGTCGGCCCAGTGGCCGTCGGCCTCCAGGACGGTCGGTGCGGGGACCTCCACCACCTCCAGGCGGCGGCCGCGCGCGTCCGTCTGGGCCTTCAGCAGGCCGATGACCTCCTTGGTCACCTCGTGGTCGGGGTGCGCCGGGTCCGGCTGGGAGTGCGCCACGACGACCCCCGGCCGAGCGAAGGCGGCGACGATGTCGACATGACCCAGGGTGCCGAATCCGTACGGCGGATAGTCGCCGGTCAGTCCGCGCGGCAGCCAGATCGCCTTGCGGGTGCCGAGCTGGGCGTGGATCTCCTCCTCGACCTGCTCCCGCGTCCAGCCGGGGTTGCGCTCCGGGCCGAGCTGGACCGTCTCCGTCAGCAGGACGGTGCCCTCGCCGTCCACATGGATCGCCCCGCCCTCGTTGACGAGCCGCGAGGCGTACGTCCGTGCCCCGGCGAGGTCCGCGACATGCGCGGCCACCTTCTCGTCGCGCTCCCAGCGGGCCCACTCCTGGGCGCCCCAGCCGTTGAACGTCCAGTCGACGGCGGCCAGTGCACCCTTCCCGTCGGTCAGGAAGGTCGGGCCGATGTCGCGCATCCAGGCGTCGTCGAGGTCCCGCTCGACCGTGTCGATGCCCTCGCCCAGCAGGGTGCGCGCCTGGTCCGACTGCCCCGGCCCGCACACCACCGTCACCGGTTCGAAGCGGCGCACGGCCCGGGCGACCGCGGCCCAGGCGACACGGGCGGCGGCCAGCTCCCCCGGATCGTCGAAGGTGGGGTTCTCGCCGGGCCAGGCCATCCAGGTGCGCTCGTGCGGGGCCCACTCGGCGGGCATGCGGAAGCCGTCGGCGGCAGCCTTGTTCATCAGGGGTCCTTGTCCGGGGTGCTCAGAGGAAGTACAGGCGGTTGAGGGAGACCGAGTCGGCGGGATCCGAACGCAGGGGCTCGCCGTCGAGGGTGACCAGGCCGGTGCGCTGGTCGACGTCGACCGCTCCGGTACGGGAGTTGTGGCGCAGGTCGGCCGGGCCGATCCCGCGGGTGCCGCGCACGGCGACCCTGCGGCGGCGGGTCGGCATCGTGTCGCTCCCCTGGTCCAGGGCGGCCTGCGCGACGAACACCACCGAGATGTCGGCCGGTGTCGCCCCGTGCGCGCCGAACTGCGGTCCCAGCACCAGGGGTTCGCAGGTGTCGGTCGCCGCGTTCGGGTCGCCGGTCACGCCGTACGCCGGGAAGCCGGACTTCAGCACCAGCTGCGGCTTGGCGCCGAAGTACTCCGGGCGCCACAGCACGATGTCGGCGAGCTTGCCGGGCTCCAGCGACCCCACCTCGTGCGCGAGGCCGTGCGCGAGGGCCGGGTTGATGGTCAGCTTGGCCATGTAGCGCAGGACGCGTTCGTTGTCGTGGTCGTCCGGGGCGCCGAACTCGGACTTCATCTTCCCGGCCATGGCGAAGGTGCGGCGGACCGTCTCGCCCGCGCGTCCCATGCCCTGCGCGTCCGACGAGGTGATGCCGATCGCGCCCAGGTCGTGCAGGACGTCCTCGGCGCCCATGGTGCCGGCGCGGATGCGGTCGCGGGCCATGGCGGCGTCGCCGGGCAGGTCGGTCTTGAGGTCGTGGACGGAGACGATCATCCCGTAGTGCTCGGCGACGGCGTCCCGGCCGAAGGGCAGGGTGGGGTTGGTGGAGGAGCCGATGACGTTCGGCACGCCCGCCATCTTCAGGACGTTGGGGACGTGTCCGCCGCCGCAGCCCTCGATGTGGAAGGCGTGGATGGTCCGCCCCTCCAGGACGCGCAGGGTGTCCTCGACGGACAGACACTCGTTCAACCCGTCGCTGTGCAGGGCCACTTGGACATCGTGCTCCTCGGCGACGCGCAGGGCGGTGTCCAGGGCGCGGGTGTGGGCGCCCATGTCCTCGTGCACCTTGAAGCCGGAGGCGCCGCCCTCGGCGAGGGCCTCCACCAGTGGGGCCGGGTCGGACGACGAACCCCGGCCCAGAAAGCCGATGTTGACCGGCCAGGCGTCGAACGCGTTGAACGCGTGCCGCAGCGCCCAGGGCGAGTTGACGCCGACGCCCCACACCGGGCCGAACTCCTGCCCGATGATCGTGGTCACGCCGGAGGCGAGCGAGGCCTCCATGACACGCGGCGACAGCAGGTGCACGTGCGTGTCGACGGACCCGGCCGTGGCGATGAGGCCCTCACCGGAGACGATCGACGTACCGGTGCCGACGACGACGTCGACCCCGTCGAGGGTGTCGGGGTTCCCGGCCCGCCCGATCGAGCAGATCCGGCCCTCCCTGATCCCGATGGAGACCTTCCGGATGCCCTGCACGGCGTCGATCACGACGACATTGCTGACGACGACGTCACAGGTCTCCCGGACGGCGGCGGCCTTGAGATGCAGCCCGTCACGGGCGGTCTTGCCGAACCCGGCGAGGAATTCGTCCCCGTAGCGCTGGGAGTCGGACTCGACCCTGATGGTCAGGCCGGAGTCCCCCAACCGGATGCGGTCACCCGCCCGGGGACCATGAGCGGCGGCGTACTCGTACGGGGTGAGGCGGCGGGCCTCGGCGGGGTGCCCTCCTGGGCGGCTCATCGCTCGACCTCCTGATCAGCGGTGTCCGATATGCCATCGGGCGGGTTCGGTACGCCGTCGTCGGGCGGGCCCGGTACGCCACCGGGCAGATCCGGCACGCCCAGGTAGCCGCAAGCGGCGGCACGGCGCAGGGCCTCCTCTCGGGCGCCCGGCGCATCCAGCGGCCCGTCCACCAGGCCGGCGAACCCGATCGCGATCCGGTCGCCGCCCATGGGCACCAGCCCGACCTCGACGCTCTCCCCCGGCCCGAACCGCACGGTGGACCCGGCGGGCACGGCGAGTCGCATGCCGTAGGCCCGCCCGCGGTCGAAGTCGAGGCGCGGGTTCGCCTCGAAGAAGTGGAAGTGGGAGGTGACGGAGACCGGCACCGTCGCGGTATTGGTGACCGTCAGCCGCGCGGCCGGCTCGGGCTCGGCGTACTCGGGTCCTGGCAGCAGCGCGCCCGGCGCGGCCGGCCCCGATCCGCCGCCGATGGGGTCGGAGACGACCGCGAGCCGCGAACCGTCGTCGAAGACCGCCTCGACATGCACCTCGGTGACGACGTCGGCGACACCGGGCAGCACATCGCCGGGCCCGAGCACGGACCGTGCGGCCTCGACGGCCTCCGCGAGCCGCTTGCCGTCCCGGGCGGCCTCGCACACCGTGTCGGCGATGAGCGCGGTCGCCTCGGGGACGTTGAGCCTCAGCCCCCTGGCCCTTCGGGCGCGGGCGAGTTCGGCGGCGCCGAAGAGCAGCAGCCGGTCGCGTTCGGTCGGGGTCAGCCGCATGTCACTCCCTCCATTTAGAGCATCACTCTAAACATGAAATCCCCCTGTCCGAAAGGTTGACGGTGAGGCGATGCACACATCACATTGAACGTCGCTCTAACCAAGGGAGACCAGCATGCCGATCGAACAGCGCGGAGTCGACACCATCCCCGAGGAGGAGCGCACCAGCGGGCCACGCGACCTCGTCTCGATCCTGCTCGGCTCCAACCTCTGCCTGGGCGTGATCGTCTTCGGCTGGCTGCCGCCGTCCTTCGGCCTGGACTGGTGGGGCTCGGTCAGCGCGGTGCTCGCGGGCACGGTGGCGGGCGTGGTGTTCACGGCTCCGCTGGCGCTGGTCTCACTGCGCACGGGCACCAACCTGTCGACCTCCTCCGGCGCCCAGTTCGGCGTGCGCGGCCGGCTGGTCGGCTCGGTGGTCGGGCTGCTGCTGGCCCTCGGCTACACCGCGCTGACCGTGTGGATCGGCGGGGACGTGATGGTGGGCGCGCTGGGCCGGCTGGCCGGGCTGCCGCAGGGCGGGGTGTCGTACGGCATCGTCTACGGGCTGCTCGCCGCGGGCACCGTCGCGGGCGCGGTGTACGGCTACCGGGTGCTGCTCGCGATGTCCCGGGTGCTGGCGTTCGGTATGACGGCCCTGCTCGTGCTCGGCGTGGCGGCCTACGCCCCCGGCTTCACCACCGCCGCGCTGCCGGAGGCCGGTGGCTATCTGCTGGACGGCTTCTGGCCGACCTGGCTGCTCGCGGCCGTGGCGGCCGGACTGTCCGGGCCGATCGCGTTCATCACGCTGCTCGGCGACTACACCCGCTACATCTCCCCGACCCGCCACTCCTCACGCCGGGTGCTGCACGCGACCTGGCTCGGGCTGACGCTGGGCCTGCTGGTGCCGCAACTCTTCGGCACCTTCACGGCGTACGCGGCCGGAGCCGCTCTCGACTACGCGGGCCCGCTGGTCGCCGCCGCCCCGGCCTGGTACCTCGTCCCGCTGCTCCTCGCGGCCTCCGCCGGGTCGGTCGGCAACGCGGGCCTGATGCTGTACTCGATGGGCCTCGACCTGGACGCGATCCTGCCGCGCGCCTCCCGCGCCACGGCCACGTACACGGTCGCCGTCGTGGCCACGGCCTGCGTCTTCGCCGGGCACTACCACTCGACCGCGCAGAACGCGATGACGTCCTTCGTGCTGCTGCTGACCGCGATCGGCACGCCCTGGGCGGTCATCACCCTCATCGGCTTCGCCCGCTGCGGCGGGGCGTACGACGCGGAGGCCCTCCAGGTATTCAACCGCCGGGCGCGGGGCGGCGCCTACTGGTACCGCGCGGGCTGGAACGTCCCGGCGACACTCTCCTGGGCCGCGGGAGCGGGCGTGGGCGTCCTGGCGGTGTCCTTGCCGTCGTACGAGGGGCCACTGCTGTCGCTGACCGGCGGGGTGGACTGCAGTTTTCTGCTGTCGGGGCTGGTGGGCGGGGTGGCTTATGTGCTCTCGGCCCCGGGCTCGGTTTCGGTGGAGCGCGGGGCCGATGAGGCAAGTCGGGCTTCCAGCCCAACCGCTTCGGGCGGCGGGTGGGCATAGGCCGGGGGTCCGGGGGCGGAGCCCCCGGGGGCCAGGGCCACTCAGCCCAGCGGGTGCATCCAACCGTGCGCGTCAGGAGCCGTACCCCGCTGAATGTCCAGCAGAGCCTGGCGGAGCCGGAGCGTGACCTCGCCCGGCTCTCCCCCGCTCTGCTTCCACTCCGCCCCGGCCCTCTTCACCGTACCGACCGGAGTGATCACAGCCGCCGTACCGCAGGCGAACACCTCGGTCAGCGCCCCGCTCTCCGAGTCCCGCTGCCACTGGTCGACCGAAACCCGGCCCTCCTCGGCCTTGTACCCGAGGTCACGGGCGACGGCGAGCAGGGAGTCCCGCGTGACGCCCTCCAGGATCGACCCGGTCAACGAGGGCGTGACGATCCTGTCCCCGTACACGAAGTACAGGTTCATCCCGCCCAGCTCCTCGACCCAGGTGTGCTCGACGGCGTCGAGGTAGCAGACCTGGTCGCAGCCCTTCGTCGCGGCCTCGGCCTGCGCGAGCAGGGACGCGGCATAGTTGCCGCCCGTCTTCGCGTCGCCCATGCCGCCGGGCACGGCACGCACCCGGTCCTCGGAGACCCAGATGGAGACCGGCTTCACGCCGCCGGGGAAGTACGCCCCGGCCGGGGAGGCGATGACCAGGAACAGGTACTCGTTGGCCGGCTTCACGCCCAGCCCGACCTCGGTCGCGATCATGAACGGACGGAGGTACAGGGACTCCTCGCCACCGTGCGCCGGAACCCACGCCTTGTCCTGCTTCACCAGCGCGTCGCACGCCTCGATGAACGTCTCGACCGGCAGCTCGGGCATGGCGAGCCGGCGCGCGGACCGCTGGAAACGCTCGGCGTTCTTCTCGGGCCGGAACGTGGCGACCGAGCCGTCGGGGCGCCGGTAGGCCTTCAGCCCCTCGAAGATCTCCTGGGCGTAGTGCAGGACCGTGGTGGCGGGGTCGAGGGAGATCGGCGCGTACGGCACGAGCTGTCCGTCGTGCCAGCCGCGGCCTTCCGTCCACTTGATCGTCACCATGTGGTCGGTGAAGTGGCGGCCGAACCCGGGGTTGGCCAGGATCGCCTCGCGCTCTGCGTCGGAGAGCGGGTTGGCGGAGGGCTTGAGCTCGATCGTGGGCGTCGTCATGGGTTGATGTCCTTCACCGGTTGTAGTGACGGGCCGCGCTCGGTACTGCTCTGAATGTGACCAGTGCTAGGACGTCCGAGCATTCCCTCATTCCGCGGCCTCGCGTTCGATTATCGCCCGTGGGCGGCGGAGGAAGGAACGGGGTGAATGCGACCCGGTGGTCGATGGTGGCACCCGGCGGGGAACATGCGAAAGCCGCCGGGTGCGGATGCGACCCGGCGGCTTCGTGAAAAGCAGCGGCGGGTCAGCCGGCTACTCGTACGGCGAGCGCATCGCCGATCTCCGTGGTGGAGCGGGCGGGCTTGCCCTTCCGCTCGGAGAGGTCGGCGGCGACCGCCTCGTCGATACGGTCGGCCTCGGCCTCGTGGCCGAGGTGGCGCAGGAGCAGGGCGACGGACAGCACCGTGGCGGTCGGGTCGGCCTTGCCCTGGCCTGCGATGTCCGGGGCCGAGCCGTGCACGGGCTCGAACATGGACGGGAAGTCTCCGGACGGGTTGATGTTGCCGGAGGCGGCCACGCCGATGCCGCCGGAGACGGCCGCGGCGAGGTCGGTGACGATGTCGCCGAAGAGGTTGTCCGTGACGACGACGTCGAAGCGCTCGGGCTGCGTGACGAGGTAGATCGTCGCCGCGTCCACGTGCATGTACTCGGTGGTGACCTCGGGGAACTCCTCGGCCACCTTGTTGAAGATGTTCGTCCACAGGTGACCCGCGAAGGTCAGCACGTTGTTCTTGTGGATCAGCGCCAGCTTCTTGCGCGGACGGGCCTGGGCACGCGCGAAGGCGTCGCGGACCACGCGCTCGACACCGAAGGCCGTGTTCACGGAGACCTCGGTGGCGACCTCGTGCTCGGTGCCCTTGCGGATCGTGCCGCCGTTGCCGGTGTACGGGCCCTCGGTGCCCTCGCGGACCACCACGAAGTCGATCTCCGGCTCGCCGGCCAGCGGGGTGGCGACACCCGGGAGCAGCTTCGACGGGCGCAGGTTGACGTGGTGGTCGAAGGCGAAGCGGAGCTTGAGCAGGAAGCCGCGCTCCAGGATGCCGGACGGCACGCTCGGGTCTCCGATGGCGCCGAGGAGGATGGCGTCGTGCTTCTTGAGGGCGTCTAGGTCGGCGTCGGTGAGGGTCTCACCGGTGGCGTGGTAGCGCCGCGCGCCGAAGTCGTACTCCTTGGTCTCCAGCTTCACATCCTGCGGAAGGACGGCGGAGAGGACCTTCAGCCCTTCGGTCACGACCTCCTGGCCGATTCCGTCACCGGGGATCACTGCGAGATTGATGCTGCGAGACATGCGGGCACCCTACTCCTCGTCCCATGGGATGACACGCAGTGTCCGCGATACGGACACGTCGCCCCTCGTTCACCCGTATGTCAGACCGGTGTTGGGCCTTGCTGGGAAGTTGACTCCCATGGAGACTCCCGACTTCGGCATTCCCCGGCGGCTCGCGGACCGGATGAGCATGGCGGAACAGCACGAGTATCTGCGGACGCGGCTGTCGCGGCGGCGCACGCTGGTGACGGCCGGCGCGGTGGCGAGCGGGCTGCTGACCGGCTGCTCGGGCTCGGGCTCGGGGTCCGGATCCGGATCCGGGGGCGCCACGGCGACCGGGGACCCGTCGCCGAGCACGTCGAAGGCCCCCGGCTCCTTCGTCCCCCCCTTCGGCCGCCATCTCGCCTTCGGCGCCGACCCGAAGTCCCAGATGCGGATCTCCTGGCAGGTGCCGCTCGCGGTGCGGAAGCCGTACATCCGGGTCGGCCTGCGCCCCGACGACCTCGGCCGCAAGGTGGAAGCTGAGCTGCGCGATCTGCACACCCCGGAGCTGAAGGGCGTACGGGCGGCGGTCGACCAGTACTACCTGCACGCGGCGCTGGACGGGCTGCGGCCCGGCACGACGTACTACTACGGCGTCGGCCATGAAGGCTTCGACCCCGCCTCCCCCGACCGCCGGTCCACCATCGCCTCCTTCCGCACGGCGCCCGCGAGCCCGCCCGAGCGGTTCGTGTTCACCGCGTTCGGCGATCAGGGCGTCGGCGAGGAGGCGGCGCTCAACGACCGTCTGCTGCTGCGGCAGAGCCCCGCCTTCCACCTCCACGCCGGTGACATCTGCTACGCCGATCCGACCGGCAAGGGCAAGGAGTCGGACGTCTTCGACGCCGGGCAGTGGGACCGGTTCCTCAAGCAGACCGAGCCGGTCGCCCGGTCGGTGCCGTGGATGGTGACGACCGGCAACCACGACATGGAGGCCTGGTACTCGCCGGACGGCTACGGCGGCCAGCTCGCCCGCTTCTCCCTGCCGGACAGCGGCTTCGACGCGCGTACGGCACCGGGCGTGTACGCCTTCACGTACGGCAACGTCGGCGTGGTCGCGCTGGACGCGAACGACGTGTCGTACGAGATCCCCGCCAACTTCGGCTACACGGAGGGGCGGCAGACGAAGTGGCTGGAGAAGAAGCTCGGTGAGCTGAGGGCCGCGAAGGACGTGGACTTCATCGTCGTCTACTTCCACCACTGCGCGTACTCGACGTCCACGCACGCCTCCGACGGCGGGGTGCGCGCCGAGTGGCTGCCGCTGTTCGCGAAGCACGAGGTGGACCTGGTGATCAACGGGCACAACCACGTGTACGAGCGGACCGACGCGATCAAGAACGGCGAGGTGGGCAGGCCGGTGCCGGTCGGCGGGACGACGGACCCGAGGCGGGACGGGATCGTCTACGTCACCGCGGGCGGCGGCGGCAAGGAGCTGTACGGCTTCCCCGACGGGGTGAAGGAGAGCTACGAGGGGAACACCGCCGACCATGACGCGGTCGCCACGTTCCGGTGGACCAAGTCCCAGGACACGAAGGGCGAGTCGGTGGAGTGGTCGCGGGTGCGCTACCGCGGGTTCTCGTTCCTCTCGGTGGAGGCGGAGAGCGGCGCCGCGCCGAAGCTGAAGGTGTCGGCGCTGGCGTCGAGCGGTGAGCGGATCGACCATTTCGAGGTGCGGCGCGGGGCGTGAGGCCCCGCACCGCGCCTCGTCGGGCGGCTCCCGGTCCTGTCAGCGGCTCCGGTGCGGCTCAGTGGCCGGTGGATCCGCCGTTGTCCCTGCGGTCGAGGGCGCGCTGGAGCGCGGCGGCGGCGTTCTTGCGGTCGGACTCGGTCGTCCGGGAAACGTGACGGACTCGGCGGCGGACGGTCGTCTCGGCCATGGGAAATCGACTCCTTCGACAGCATGGAGCGCACAGAGTGATGGGAGACGCCGGAGGGGGCGGGGAGCGGTGCCGCAGGGGTTGCCTGCACGGGGCCCGGCTCACGACCGCCATTCGCTTGGTCGAGCGAGACGTTCGGCTCCTACAAAACTAAGGGAGGCCGGAGCGTCTGTCTCCACAATTACTCGGACTTCCTACTATCTGAGACGGTGGACTGCGTCACACTGCGCTGAGCTGCGGTGATTCCTAGAGCACGTCTCCGTCGCGCCAGTCGAAGAGCAGCGCGTGCGCGGGGTCGAGCGCACCGGCGAGGGCCGGGCGGACATAGGTGCTGTCCTCTTCGTCCGGCAGGCGGATGTCGCCCTCCCGCGGGCTGAGGGCGTGCACCTCACCGCTCCACAGCCGCCAGCCGCGGGAGGTGTAGAGCCGGGCGCCGTCGTCGCTGGCGGACAGCGCGCCGAGGTCGTAGGCCCGCTCGACGACGCGTTCCAGCTCGCCCATGATCCGCCCGCCGAGGCCGCGGCGGCGGGCGTCGGAGCGGACGGCGACGTTCTCGACGTACCCGGCGCGCAGCCAGCGCCCGCGGTGCCCCACCCGGCGCATCACGACCGCCCCGTGCGCGGCGAGACCGGAGTCGTCGTGCACGAGGGCGTGCATGCCGCCGAGGCCGTGGTCCCAGTCGTCGTCGCCGAAGTCGCCCTCGAAGGCGGCGTCCAGGAGGGCCCGTACGGCGGCCAGTTCGGCGGGGGCGAGGTCGGCGGTGTGAGCGGTGCGCACGCGGATGGTCATCGGCCCAGTATGGGAAGGGGCCGGGAGGCTCTCGACCGGATATACGCCGACGGGCCGGGTCGGACGACCCGGCCCGTCGGTTCCGCGAGGGCTCAGCCCATGTGCGGGTAGGTGTAGTCGGTCGGCGGGACCAGCGTCTCCTTGATGGCGCGGGTCAGGGTCCAGCGCATCAGGTTCTGCGGGGCACCGGCCTTGTCGTTGGTGCCGGAGGCACGGCCGCCGCCGAAGGGCTGCTGGCCGACGACGGCACCGGTCGACTTGTCGTTGATGTAGAAGTTGCCGGCCGCGTAGCGGAGCTTGTCGGCCGTGTAGGCCGCCGCCGCGCGGTCGTTCGCGATGACCGAGCCGGTCAGGGCGTAGTCGGAGACGGACTCCATCTGGGTCAGCATCTCGTCGTAGCGGTCGTCCTCGTAGACGTGCACGGCGATGATCGGGCCGAAGTACTCGGTGCGGAAGACCTCGTTCTCCGGGTCGGTGCACTCGATGACGGTCGGCCGGACGAAGTAGCCCTCGGAGTCGTCGTAGGTGCCGCCCGCGACGATCGTGCAGGTGGCGTCCTCCTTGGCGCGGTCGATGGCGGCCTTGTTCTTGGCGAAGGCACGCTCGTCGATGACGGCGCCGATGAAGTTCGACAGGTCGGTGACGTCACCCATCTTGATGCCGTCGACCTCGGCGGCCAGCTCCTCCTTGAAGCCCGCGTTCCAGATCGAGGCGGGGATGTACGCGCGGGAGGTGGCGCTGCACTTCTGGCCCTGGAACTCGAAGGCACCCCGGGTGAAGGCCGTCTTCAGGATCGCCGGGTCGGCCGAGGGGTGGGCGACGAGGAAGTCCTTGCCGCCGGTCTCGCCGACCAGACGCGGGTAGGTGCGGTACTTCTCGATGTTGTTGCCGACCGTCTTCCACAGGTACTGGAAGGTGGGGGTCGACCCGGTGAAGTGGATGCCCGCGAGGTCGCGGTGCTCCAGGGCGACCTTCGAGACCTCGATGCCGTCGCCGGTGACGAGGTTGATGACGCCCTTGGGCAGACCGGCCTCCTCCAGCAGCTGCATGAGCAGCACGGCGGCGTGGGTCTGCGTCGGGGACGGCTTCCAGACGACGACGTTGCCCATCAGGGCGGGGGCCGTCGGGAGGTTGCCCGCGATGGCGGTGAAGTTGAAGGGCGTGACCGCGTAGACGAAGCCCTCCAGCGGGCGGTGGTCCAGACGGTTCCACACGCCCGGGGAGTTCGCCGGGGGCTGCTCGGCGAGCAGGTTGCGGGCGTAGGCGACGTTGAAGCGCCAGAAGTCGATCAGCTCACAGGGCGTGTCGATCTCGGCCTGCTGCGCGGTCTTGGACTGGCCGAGCATGGTGGAGGCGGCGAGCGTCTCGCGCCAGGGGCCGGACAGCAGCTCGGCGGCGCGCAGGATGATCGCGGCGCGGTCGTCGAAGGACATCGCGCGCCAGGCGGGCGCGGCGGCCAGGGCCGCGTCGATGGCGTCCTGGGCGTCGGCCTGCGTGGCGTTGCGGTACGTGCCCAGCACGGCCTGGTGGTTGTGCGGCTGGACGACCTGGAAGGCCTCGCCGCCGCCCATCCGCTTCTCGCCGCCGATGGTGCAGGGCAGGTCGACGGGGTTGTCGGCCAGCTCCTTCAGCCTGGCCTCCAGCCGGGCACGCTCGGGCGAGCCGGGGGCGTAGCCGTGCACCGGCTCGTTGACGGGGGTGGGGACCTGGGTCACAGCGTCCATGTTTTCCCAAACTCCTTACTGAGCGGTGTGTCGGTCAGCCCTTGGTGAGCATCGATCGTGCGAAGAACCGCAGGTTGGCCGGTTTCTCGGCGAGCCGGCGCATGAAGTAGCCGTACCAGTCGGTGCCGTAGGCGGTGTACACGCGCATGCGGTGGCCCTCGGCGGCGAGGCGGGTCTGCTCGTCGCCGCGGATGCCGTAGAGCATCTGGAACTCGTACTCGTCCAGTTTGCGCCCGGCGCGGTGCGCGAGCTCCTGGCCGATGGCGATCAGGCGCGGGTCGTGGGACCCGATCATCGGGTACCCCGTCCCCTCCATCAACGTACCGAGAATCCGTACGTACGCCCGATCGATCTCGTGCTTGTCCTGGTACGCGACGGAGGCGGGCTCCTTGTAGGCGCCCTTGACCAGGCGCACCCGGCTGCCGTTCGCGGCGAGGCGGCGGGCGTCGGCCTCGGTGCGGAAGAGGTAGGCCTGGATGACGCAGCCGGTCTGGGGGAAGTCCTTCCGCAGCTCCTCGTGGATGGCGAACATCGAGTCGAGGGTGGTGTGGTCCTCGGCGTCGAGGGTGACCGTGGTGCCGATCTCGGCGGCGGCCTCGACGACCGGGCGGACGTTCTTCAGGGCCAGCTCGTGGCCGTCCTCCAGCGCCTGCCCGAACATCGACAGCTTCACCGACATCTCGGCGCGGGTGCCGAGCTCCAGCGGCTTGAGGCGGTCGATCAGCTCCAGGTAGGCGTCCCGGGCGGCGGCGGCCTGCGCGGGGTTGGTGATGTCCTCGCCGACGACGTCCATCGTCAGCTCCAGACCCCGGCCGGCGAGGCCCTGGACCACCGGGACGATGTCGTCGACGCCTTCGCCCGGGATGAAGCGGTCGACGACCTGCTTGGTCACCGGGGCCGCCGAGATCAGACGTCGCATCCGGTCGCTGCGAGACGCGGCGAGAATCACGGGACCCAGCACGGGGCACCTCCAGAGCACAACCAAACGGATGGCCGAACCTCAGGCGGATGACGCTTCGGGTACGGCGCGGAGAACCACCGTGAAACCTAGGGATCCCCTCGATCGTCGACCATCGACAGCTGTCACGCATCCGTGCCGCAGATCTCAGACAGATGTATGAAGGCTTGTGGCCCGTGGGGGACAATGCCCGCATGACGTCGGAACACCGGGGCGACTACGAGGAGCTGGTCGACGAGATCTCGGAGCTGCTCGGCGCGCCCGCGACGCTGGAGAACCGGGACTTCGAGCTGATCACCTTCGGGGCGTACGACAGTGAGGGCGACCTCGATCCGTCGGCCCTGGATCCGGTGCGCACCCGCTCGATCCTGACCCGCCGTTCGACGGCTGCCGTGCGGGCGTGGTTCGAGGGCTTCGGCATCACGCGTGCGACGGGCCCGGTGCGGATCCCGCCGACGCCGGAGGCGGGGGTGAACCGGGGCCGGATCTGCCTCCCGGTCCGTCACCGGGGCGTCGTCCACGGCTATGTCTGGCTCCTGGACGACGATCCCGGCCCGAGCGAACGCCAGCTCTCCGCCGCCATGCAGGTCACGACCCGGATCGGGGCGCTGCTCGCGGACGAGGCCCAGCACGGTGCCGACCTCAGCCGCGAGCTGCGCGCCGTCCTCACGGCGGAACGCGACTGGCAGCGCGACATGGCCATAGCGGAACTCCGCACCGCCCTCGGCCCCCGCGCCGACGGTCTGCACACGGTGATCTGTGTGGCTCCCTGGCCCTCGACCGACCCCGACGACGCGCCCTCGGTCCGCACGATGCCGGGCGCGACGGCCCTGTGCACCCTGCCGTGGGGCGCCGCGTCCCAGTGCGTGGCCCTGCTGATCCGCCTGCGCTCGGCGGACGTACTGACTCCGGCGACAACGGCGGCGGCACGGCTGCTGGAGCGGGCGGGCGGTGGCGCTGCCTCCGGCGGGTCCGGGTCGAGGTCCGGGTCGGCGCCGAGGTCCGGGTCCGGGTCCGCGTCCGGCTCGGGGTCCGGGGCCAGGTCGGGGTCCGGGTCCGGGTCGGGGTCCGGGTCGGGGTCCGGGTCGGGGTCCGGGTCGGGGTCCGGTGCCGGGTCGGCATCGAGGCCCGGGTCCGTGTCCGGGGCCGGTGCCGGGTCGGCATCGAGGCCCGGGTCCGGGTCCGGGTCCCGTCAAGCGGGCTCCTCCCCCCACGGTCCAAGCGGCCCCGCCGCCGGCCTCGCCACCCCTCGCTCAGGCCTCGCAGAGCTCGGCACCGCCTGGTGGGAGGCGTCCGCCGCGGCCCGGGCCGCGCTGGCCGAGGCCCGGTTCGGGCCGGTCGCGCAGTGGGCGGAGATCGGGCCGTTCCGGCTGCTCACCGCGCTGCCGCCGGACGTGGCCCACGACCCGGCCGTACACGCCCTGCTCTTCCCGGTGCACCGGGAGCTGGCCCGTACCGCCGAGATCTACCTCGACTGCGCCGGGCAGGCCGCCCGGGCCGCCGCCGAACTGGGCATCCACCGCCAGACCCTGTACTACCGCCTGTCCCGGATAGAGAAGCTGACGGGCCTCGACCTGGACGACGGCGAGGACCGGCTGCTGCTGCACATGGCCCTGAAGGCGCACCGACTGTGAGGACCGGCCCGGACATGCCCCTGCTGCTGCTCGACCTCGACAACACCCTCATCGACCGGGACGGGGCGTTCCGCGGTGCGGTGACGGCGTTTCTCGCCGAGTACGGGCTGCCCCCGCAGGACGTCGAGTGGGTCATGACCCTCGACGCGAGCGGATACACGCCCCGCCAGGAGGTCGCCCGGGCCCTGTACGACCGGTACGGCATCGGCCAGGACACCGTCCGCGCCCTGCTCGACCGGGGCGTGGCCGACCGTGTCGTCCTGGACGGCTCCACCCGCACCGCCCTCGACCGTGCGGCCACCGCCGGCTGGACCCTGGTCATCGTCACCAACGGCCGTACCGCGCAACAGGAGGCGAAGATCCGCAACACCGGCCTCGACGGGCTGACGCACGGCTGGGTCGTCTCCGAGGCGGTCGGGCACAAGAAGCCCGCGCCGGAGATCTTCCACGCCGCGGCCGCCACCGTCGGCGCCTCCCTCGACGGCGCCTGGGTGATCGGCGACTCCGCGCACGCCGACATCGCCGGCGCGGCGGCCATCGGCGTCCCGAGTGTCTGGGTGTCGGCGGGCCGTGCCTGGTCGGACGCGGCACTCCGCCCCACCCGAACCAGCTCCGACGCGGCCTCCGCCATCGACTCGGTCGTCCTCACCCGCCCCTGATCACATCGGCCGCCCGCATGTGATCCAACCGTCAATTGTTGAAAACGATTGTCAATGCTAAGGTCGGCGCAACCGCTCTCTTGACCACCCCTTTACCCGGAGGGCCCCGTGCGCCTGCCCGCTCGCCGCCTGCTTCCCGCCACCGCCCTCACGGCCGCTTCCGCCCTGCTCACCGGCTGCTTCACCGGCACCCAGCAGGCCACGGACGACTCCGGGCCGGGAGGCAAGCGCATACGCGTCGCCATGCTCCAGCCACCCCGCTCCGGCCTCTCCCCGCTCTCCGACGACGCGTTCAAGCTGTCGCGCTGGTCGACCGCCGAGACGCTGGTGAAGCTGGACCGGGAGGGCGACGCCCGGCCCGCGCTCGCCACCGAGTGGAAGCAGTCCGGCCGCACCTGGACCTTCAGCCTCCGCGACGGCGTCACCTTCCACGACGGCACGAAGCTCACCCCCGAAGCCGTCGTCCGGGCCCTCACCGAGGCCGCCACCGCCTCCCCCAAGCCCCGCATCCTCGACGGCGTGGACCTGACCGCGAAGGCCGACGGCGAGAAGGTCACCGTCACCACCGCCACCGAGGACCCCCTGGTCCCGCAGCGCCTCAGCTCCCCGCAGCTCGCGATCCTCGCGGCGAAGGCCTACCGGGGAAAGACCGTGAACCCCGTCGGCGCCGGCACCGGCCCCTTCGAGCTGACGAAGGTCACCGGCACCTCCTCCGCCACCCTCGACCGCTACGACGGCTACTGGGGCGGCAAGGCCGAATCCCCCGGCATCGACGTGAAGTTCGTCCCCGACGGCACCGCCCGCGCGGCGGCGCTGCGCAGCGGCGAGGCCGACATCGTCGAGGCGATCCCCGTCTCGCAGGCCGCCGTCCTGGACCAGGACCTGGTCACCGAGGTCCCGATGCCGCGCACCAACACCCTCTACCTGAACACCGGGAAGGGCGCGTTCAAGGACCCCGCGATCCGCGCCGCGGCCAGGGCGGCGATCGACGCCGAGTCGATCGTGAAGGGCGTCTACGAGGGCCGCGCCGACGTCGCGAAGGGCCTGCTCGGGCCCGCCCTCCCCTGGGCTGCCGAGCTGCGCACCCCGGTCGAGCGCGCCGAGCCCGGCGACCCGGCGGGCAAGACCGTCACGATCGGCACGTACACCGACCGCTCCGAGATGCCCGAGGCCGCCGCAGCGCTGCAACAGCAGCTCCAGAAGGCCGGGTTCAAGGTGAAGCTGGACGTGCGCGAGTACGCCAACATCGAGTCCGACGCGCTCGCGGGCCGCTTCGACGCGTTCGTCCTCTCCCGCGCCACCGTCCTCGACTCCGGCGACCCGGCCGCGTATCTCTACAGCGACTTCGCCTCCCAGGGCACCTTCAATCTCTCGCACCTGAAGGACCCCGAGGTCGACAAGGCCCTGAAGAAGGCCACCGACACCCCGGTCGGCGACGCCCGCCGCAAGGCGATCGCCGAGGCCGAGGCCGCCGTCCTGGCCACGGACGCGGCCGTTCCGATGCTCCACGAGCGCGTGATCCAGGGCGATGCCGCCGGGGTCGTGAACGCCGCGCACGACCCGCGCGAGCGGGAACTCGTCACCGCGGACACCTACGTCAAGTGAAGTCCCTCGCGAAGCACACGGCCGGGCTGACCCGCTGCGCCGGTCTCCTCGCCGTCCTGGCCGTCGTCGGCCTGCTGCCCTGGCTCTCCCACCGCGACCCGGCACTCACCGTGCTGCGCGCCCGGTCGGCCGAGCAGGAGGCGACCGAGGAGGCCCTGGCCGCGATCCGCGCCGACCTCGGCCTGGACGCCGGTCCGCTGTCCCTGCTCGGCCGGTGGGCCGCCGACCTGCTGCACGGCGACTTCGGCACCTCCTGGGTGTCGGGCCACGACGTCCTGCCCTCCGTGATCGCCGGGCTCCAGGTGTCGCTGGGGCTGATGGGTGCGGCGCTCGGCGTGGCGGTCCTGCTGGCCGCCGCGCTGGTGACGCCGGTGCTGGTGCGCGGGCGGGGCTCGGCCGGGGCGTTCGCCGCGATGCTGGCCGCCGTACCCGAGTTCCTGCTGGCCACCGTGGCGCTGCTGGTGTTCGGGGTGTGGCTCGGATGGCTGCCGACGTCCGGCTGGCAGAGCGTCGAGTATCTGGTGCTGCCCGCGCTCGCCCTGGGCGTCCCGGCGGGCGGGCTGCTCGGGCGGCTGGTGGCGGACGCGCTGCCCGCCGTGCTCGACGAGCGGTGGGCGGAGCTGTGGCGGGGCGCCGGGGTGAGCCGGGCGCGGATCGCGGGGGCGGCGCTGCGGCGCGTTCTGCCGCCGCTGGTACCGCAGTTCGGGATGGTCGCCGTCGGTCTGACGGGTGGTGCGGTGGCCGTGGAGACGGTGTTCGCGGTGCCGGGCATCGGCCGTACGGCCCTCGGCGCGGCCCGGTCGCAGGATCTTCCGCTGCTGCAGGGCTCGGTCCTCGCGCTGCTGCTGCTCGGGCTGGTCGCGGGCGCGGTGGCGGCGGGCGTACGACACCGGCTGCTGGGGCCCTCGCTGCGGGACGCCGGGCTGACGCTGCCACCGGCCCGCCCGGTCCGCGCGCACCCGGCCGTTCCGGTGGTCCTGGCCGCCGTTCTGCTGCTCACCATCGGCTGGGGCCTGCTGCGCGACCCCTACACCGTGGACACCACCGTCCGTCTCGCCGCGCCTTCCTGGTCACATCCGCTCGGCACCGACGGTCTCGGCCGTGATGTGCTCGCCCGGCTCGGTCACGGCGCCGCCTCGACGGTCGGCACGGCGACGGCGGTCTGTCTGCTGGGCCTGCTGATCGCACTCGTGCTGGGCTTCGCGCCGGGCCTCGCGGCGGGCGCGTCGGACATCGCCAACGCCCTGCCGCCGGTGATCGTCGGCATCCTGGTCGCGGCGGCCGTCGGACCGGGCACCGGAGGGGCGGCCCTGGCGGTGGCTCTGATCTCCTGGCCCGCCCTGTCCGCGCACGCGGCGGCCCTGGTCCAGGAGGTGCGGGCGTCCGCGTTCCTCACCGCCCAACGGGCCATCGGCGCAAGCCCGTTCTGGATCCTCACCCGGCATGTCCTGCCGTCCGTCGCCGCCCCGGTCGCCCGCCATGCCCTGCTGCGGCTGCCGGGCATCGCCCTGGCCCTGGCCTCCCTCGGCTTCCTGGGCCTCGGCGCCCAGCCGCCCGCCCCCGAGTGGGGCCTGCTGCTGGAGGAGTCCCGGGCCTATGTGGAACGCGCCCCGTGGGCGGCCCTCGCCCCGGCGGTGGCCCTGGCCCTGCTGGCGGGCCTCGCCGTGTCGGGCGCGGCGCTCACGCAAGGCCGGAGAGTACGGCGAACCACCCCGGCGCCCGTCGAGACCAAGGCGAAGAAGGAGGCCCCCGTTGGAGTCTGAGCCCCTGCTGTCCGTGCGCGAGCTGCGGATCGCCTTCGACGGGGTCGAGGCCGTGCGCGGTCTCTCCTTCGACGTGCTGCCGCGTGAAGTCCTGGGAATCGTCGGCGAGTCAGGAGCGGGCAAGTCCCTCACGGCCCGCGCGCTCCTCGGCATGACGCCGCGCGGCGCGACCACCGGCGGGACGATCACCCCGGACCTCTCCGCCCACCGCGGCCGCCGTATCTCCCTCGTCCCGCAGGACGCCCTGTCCGCCCTCTCCCCCGTGCACCCGGTCGGCGACCAACTCGCCGCCGCTGTACGGTCGGTGACCGGGGCCTCCCGCAAGGAGGCCCGGGCCCGGGCGGTCGCGGCCCTGGACCGCGTAGGCATCCCGGACGCGGCACGCACGGCACGGGCGTATCCGCACGAGTACTCCGGCGGCATGCGACAGCGCGCCGTGATCGCCATGGCCACGATCAACGAGCCCGACCTCGTCATCGCCGACGAGCCCACCACCGCCCTCGACGAGGAGCGCCGCGACCAGGTCCTGCGGCTGCTCGCCGAGCAGCGGGAGGCGGTCGGCGCCGCGCTCGTCCTGGTCACCCACGACCTGGACGCCGTGGCGGCCCACGCGGACCGGGTGCTGGTCATGTACGCCGGCCGCCTCACCGAACTCGGCCCGGCGGAAGAGGTACTGGCCCGCCCCCGCGCCCCCTATACGGCCGGCCTGCTGGCGTCCCTCCCGCAGCACGCTCCCCCGGGCCGCCGCCTGCCCGCCCTGCGCGGCACCCCGCCCGCCCCGGGCGCGCTCCCGCCGGGCTGCGCCTTCGCCCCGCGCTGCCCGCTCGCCGCGGACCCCTGCCACACGACGGAACCGGAGCCCCGGCAGGTGGCCGGACGCCTGGTCGCCTGCCATCGCCATGAGGAACTCCCCCACCCCGCGACGGAGTTGTTCATGAAGGAGGGACAACCGGCATGACCGATCCCCTGCTCGACGTCCGCGACCTGGTCGTCCGCTACGGCCAGGTCACCGCCGTGGACGGCGTCTCCTTCTCCCTGGCCCCCGGAGAAACCCTCGCCCTGAACGGCCCGTCCGGCTGCGGCAAGTCCTCCACGGCCCTCGCGGTGCTCCAGCTCCGCCGCCCGGCCGGAGGTGAAGTCCATTTCGAGGGGCGGGAGTTGACGTCCCTCCCGGAACACGAACTGCGTCCGCTGCGTCCCCGTATGCAGCCCGTCTTCCAGGACCCGTACGGCTCGCTGAGCCCCCGCCACCGCATCCGGGACGCCGTCGCCGAACCGCTGAAGGTCCAGGGCCGCTGGCGCCCCACGGCCGGGCCCGCCCGGGTGGCCGAACTCCTCGACCGGGTCGGCCTCGACCCCGCGTACGGCGACCGCCGGCCGCACGAACTCTCCGGCGGCCAGTGCCAGCGTGCCGGCATCGCCCGCGCCCTGGCCTGCGAACCACGCCTGCTGGTCCTCGACGAGCCGGTGTCGTCGCTCGACCCGTCGGTGCGGGCGGGCGTACTGAACCTGCTGGCCGACCTCCAGGACGACCTGGGCCTCGGCTACCTGTTCATCTGCCACGACCGAGCGCTCGTACGGCACTTCGCGGACCGGGTGATCGAGATGCGCGAGGGCCGCCTCACGTCCGGTCAGCGGCCTCGATGACCTGGCGCAGCCCGTCGGTGAGCGCGTCGGCGTCCGGCGCACGCTCGGGGTCGAAGTTCCACTGTGCGATGAGCCCCGTCATCAGCGTCGTGTAGAACCTGCCGAGCGTATCCAGGGTCTTGTCCGGGATGTCCTCCTCACGGACCCCCATGAAGAGCGCGACCAGGGCACGCTCGGCATCCCGCTGCTGTTGCGCCAGATGGTCGCGCACCACGGGCAGCTGGTCCCCCATGGCCACGATCTCCATGCTGAGGCGCCACATCGAACCGGGCCCCCGCATGGTCCCGATGATGTTGGACCACACCTCCTGGAACCGCTCCAGCGAGCCGGGCTCGGCCTCGCTCCCCCCGGGCTTCTCCCCCTCGAAGGCGTCGGAGAGCTCACCGACCAGCGACAGATACGCCTCCGCGACCAGCGCGTCCTTCGAGCCGTAGTGATAGCCGATCGAAGCCAGGTTGGTCCCCGACTCCTTGACGATGTCGCGCGCGGTCGTGCGCATGAACCCCTTCGCCAACAGGCAGCGCTTGGCGCCCTCGAGCAGATCCTCACGGTGTCCCATGACAGCCCACTCTACCCCGGCATTCATACACCCGTCCCAGACGTACGTTTTATACATGCGTACTAGACAAGCGTTTAAGACGCTCGTACAGTCCTGCCCATGACGACGAACCCCACCCCTCCGGCCCGTGCCGGCCGCCGTGAATGGACGGCGCTCGGCGTGCTGATGCTGCCGTTGCTGCTGGTCTCGATGGACGTCTCCGTCCTGTACTTCGCGGTCCCCGCGATCAGCGCCGACCTGGAGCCGAGCGCCACCCAGCAGCTCTGGATCTTCGACATCTACGGCTTCGTCCTGGCCGGCCTGCTGATGACCATGGGCTCCCTCGGCGACCGCATCGGCCGCCGCAGGCTCCTGCTGTTCGGCGCCGCCGCCTTCGGCGCGGCCTCCCTGGTGGCGGCCTATGCGAACAGCGCCGAGACCCTGATCGCCGCCCGGGCGGTCCTCGGCATCGGCGGCGCGACACTGATGCCCTCGACGATGGCGCTGGTGCGCACGATGTTCACCGACCCCGCGCAGCGCACCAAGGCGATCGGCGTGTGGTCGGGGGTGATGACGGCCGGCATCGCGCTCGGCTCGGTGATGAGCGGTGTGCTGGTCGAGCACTTCTGGTGGGGCTCGGTCTTCCTGGTCAATCTGCCCGCGATGGCACTGCTCCTGGTCCTCGGGCCCTTCCTGCTGCCCGAGTCGAGGAACCCGCACCCCGGCCGCTTCGACCGGCTGAGCGTTCCGCTGTCGATGGCGGCGGTGCTCCCCGTGATCTACGGCCTGAAGGAACTCGCGTCGCAGGGCTGGGACGTGCGGTACGCGATGTCGGTGTCCGTCGGCCTGGTCTTCGCCGCGCTCTTCGTCCACCGCCAGCGCACGGCGGTGTCCCCGCTGATCTCACCGGAGCTGTTCCGGGCCCGCGGTTTCGGCCCGGCCGTCGTCCTCAACCTCGTCGCCGCCTTCGGCATGATGGGCTCGGCGTACTTCACGACGCAGTACATCCAGTCGGTCCTGGACATGGGCCCCCTGGAGGCGGCGCTGTGGAGCCTGCTGCCGTCGGTGCCGATCGGGCTGGCGGCCGTGGCCGGCGCGCAGTTGGTGCAGCGGGGCGTTCCCCGCGCGCATGTCGTCGGCGGAGGCTTCGCGGTCACCGCGTGCGGCTATGTGCTGCTGGCCCTGGCCGGGACGGACTCGCTGTGGCTGCTGCTCGCCGCGTGCGCCGTTCTGGCCTCCGGCGTGGTCGTCGTCATGTCGCAGGTGGCGGACCTGGCCCTGAACGCCGCCCCGGTGGAGAAGGCGGGCGCGGCCTCGTCCCTGCTGGAGACGGGCACCGAGTTCGGCGGCGCGCTGAGCATGGCGTTCCTGGGCTCCATCGGTACGGCCGTCTACCGCCACGAGATCCCGGCCTCGGCGCCCGCCCCGGCCCGCGAGACCCTGGGCGGCGCCTTGGCCGTCGCCGACCGGCTGCCGGGGCGCGCGGGAGACGCCCTGGCGACGGCGGCCCGCGAGGCCTTCACCAGCGGTATGCACGCGGCGGCGATCACCAGCGCGGTGCTGCTGGTGGGAGCGGCGGTGGCCGCCACGGTGCTCCTGCGGCGGGTCCCCGAAAAGGAAAACGCCGGACGGGCTGATCAGCTCAGCCCGTCCGGCGTCTGAAGGCAGGTCAGACCAGGTTCACGGAACGAGCGGAGGTCGTACCGATCTCCGCCGCCACCTCGGCCAGCACCCCGGCGGTCACCGTGTCGTCCACGGTCAGCACCGCCAGCGCCTCGCCGCCGACCGCGGCCCGCGAGACCTGCATGCCGGCGATGTTGATGCCCGCCTCGCCGAGGATGCGGCCCACGGTGCCGACGACACCCGGACGGTCCTCGTACCGCAGCACGACCATGTGCTCGGCGAGCGCGAGGTCGACGTCGTACTCCCCGACCGCGACGATCTTCTGGAGGTGCTTCGGGCCGGCCAGCGTGCCGGAGACCGACACCTCCTCGCCGTCGGCGAGGGTGCCGCGCACGGTGACGACATTGCGGTGCTCGGACGCCTCGGAGCTGGTGGTCAGGCGCACCTCGACCCCGCGCTCCTGCGCGAACAGCGGGGCGTTCACATAGGACACCGTCTCGTCGACGACGTCCTCGAAGACACCCTTGAGGGCGGACAGCTCCAGCACCTTCACATCGTGCTGGGTGATCTCGCCGTACACCTCGACGTCGAGGCGGACCGCGACCTCACCGGCGAGCGCCGTGAAGATCCGGCCGAGACGCTCGGCGAGCGGCAGGCCCGGCTTGACGTCCTCGGCGATGACACCGCCCTGCACGTTCACCGCGTCCGGGACGAGCTCACCGGCGAGGGCGAGCCGCACCGAGCGGGCGACGGCGATACCGGCCTTCTCCTGCGCCTCGTCCGTGGAGGCACCGAGGTGCGGGGTGGCGACGACCTGGTCGAACTCGAAGAGCGGGGAGTCCGTGCAGGGCTCCTTCGCGTACACGTCGAGACCGGCACCGGCGACCCGGCCCTCCTTGAGGGCGGAGTACAGCGCCTCCTCGTCGACGATCCCGCCGCGCGCGGCGTTGACGATGCGCACGCTCGGCTTGACCTTGCGCAGTGCCTCGTCGCCGATCAGACCGAGGGTCTCGGGCGTCTTCGGGAGGTGGACGGTGATGAAGTCGGAGACCTCGAGCAGCTCGTCCAGCGACAGCACCTTGACGCCCATCTGCGCGGCGCGGGCCGGCTGCACATAGGGGTCGTAGGCGACGACCTTCATGCCGAAGGCCGACATGCGCTGGGCGACGAGGGCACCGATGCGGCCGAGGCCGACGACGCCGAGGGTCTTCTCGGCCAGCTCGACGCCGGTGTACTTGCTGCGCTTCCACTCGCTGTTCTTCAGCGCGGCGTTGGCCTGCGGAATGTTGCGGGCGGTGGCGAGCAGCAGACCGCAGGCCAGCTCGGCGGCGGTCACGATGTTCGAGGTGGGGGCGTTGACGACCATCACGCCGGCCTTGGTGGCGGCGGAGACGTCCACGTTGTCCAGGCCGACGCCGGCTCGTGCGACGACCTTGAGCTTGTTCGCCGCGGCGATCGCCTCGGCGTCGACCTTGGTGGCCGAACGGATCAGGATCGCGTCGACATCGGCGATGGCCGGGAGCAGCTCGGCTCGGTCCCCGCCGTTGCAATGCCGGATCTCGAAGTCCGGGCCAAGCGCGTCGACGGTTGCGGGCGACAGCTCTTCAGCGATGAGTACGACGGGTTTCGAGCTCACGTGAGTCCTCACAAGTCCAGTGCTGCGGACGGCCGTCCCGACGGCCGCAGGCGGTGGAGGGGCTAGCCGCGTGGAAGACGCACGACGCTGTGAGCCTGACGCGTATATATGCAGCAGTGTAGTGGTGCTGCGGTGGGCGCCTCACGCCTGTGCGGAAGGATCACCCGGACGAGAAAGGGGCCGGTCGCGGCAGCGGTGCCGCGGCCGGCCCCGGGGGCTCACGCCTCCTCGTCGACCCAGCTCATGAGCTTGCGCAGCTCCTTGCCGGTGGTCTCCAGCAGGTGCTCGGAGTCCTGGGTCTTGTACTCGTTGTACTTCTTCAGACCGCCGTGGTACTCGTCCATCCACTGCTGGGCGAAGGTGCCGTCCTGGATCTCGGCGAGGACCTTCTTCATCTCGGCCTTGGTGGCGTCCGTGATGATCCGCGGGCCGGTGACGTAGTCGCCCCACTCGGCGGTCTCGGAGATCGACCAGCGCATCTTCTCCAGGCCGCCCTCGTACATGAGGTCCACGATCAGCTTCAGCTCGTGCAGGCACTCGAAGTAGGCGATCTCCGGCTGGTAGCCGGCCTCGGTCAGGGTCTCGAAGCCCGCCTTGACCAGAGCGGCGGTGCCACCGCAGAGAACGGCCTGCTCGCCGAAGAGGTCGGTCTCGGTCTCCTCGGTGAAGGTCGTCTTGATGACGCCGGCGCGGGTGCCGCCGATGCCCTTGGCGTACGACAGGGCCAGCGCGAAGCCGTTGCCCGTGGCGTCCTGCTCGACGGCGGCGATGCACGGAACGCCGCGGCCCTCCTCGTACTGGCGGCGGACCAGGTGGCCCGGGCCCTTCGGGGCGACCATGCAGACGTCCACGCCGGCCGGGGGCTTGATGAAGTCGAAGCGGATGTTCAGGCCGTGCCCGAAGAACAGCGCGTCGCCGTCGTTCAGGTTGTCCTTGATGTGCTCCTCGTAGACCTGGGCCTGGATCGGGTCCGGGACGAGGATCATGATGACGTCGGCCTCGGCGGCGGCCTCCGACGGGCTCACCACGCGCAGGCCCTGCTCCTCGGCCTTGGCCTTGGACTTGGAGCCCTCGTGCAGACCGACGCGGACGTCGACACCCGAGTCACGGAGCGACAGCGCGTGGGCGTGGCCCTGGCTGCCGTACCCGATGACCGCGACCTTGCGGCCCTGGATGATGGACAGGTCGGCGTCGGCGTCGTAGAACAGCTCGGCCACTTTGGGTTCTCTCCTCGGGAGTGCAGGTGTTGCGTCCCACCGTATGACGGAGGGCGGAAGGGAAGTCTGAGGGTCTCGGAATACGGGCGGCCGACGGCGCGCCGACCGCCCGTTCCCAGGTATTACGCCGACCGGTCCAGGGCGCGCAGCGACCGGTCCGTGATGGAGCGGGCGCCGCGGCCGATCGCGATCGTGCCGGACTGGACCAGCTCCTTGATGCCGTACGGCTCCAGCATCTTGAGCATGGCGGAGAGCTTCTCGCCGGATCCGGTGGCCTCGATGGTGACGGCCTCCGGGGAGACGTCGACGGTCTTGGCGCGGAACAGCTGGACGATCTCGACGATCTGGGAGCGCGTCTCGTTGTCGGCGCGCACCTTCACCAGAACGAGTTCGCGCTGCACCGCCTGCGACGGCTCCAGCTCGACGATCTTGAGCACGTTGACGAGCTTGTTGAGCTGCTTGGTCACCTGCTCCAGCGGCAGGTCCTCCACCCCCACGACGATGGTGATGCGGGAGATGTCGGGGTGCTCGGTGACACCGACGGCGAGCGAGTCGATGTTGAAGCCGCGGCGGGAGAACAGGGCGGCGATCCGGGCGAGGATGCCGGGCGTGTTCTCCACCAGGACGGAGAGCGTGTGCTTGGACATGATCTTTTACGTCTCTCTCGCTCAGTCGTCTTCGTTGTCGCCGAAGTCGGGGCGGACGTCCCGGGCGGCCATGATCTCGTCGTTGGAGGTGCCGGCGGCGACCATCGGCCAGACCATCGCGTCCTCGTGGACGATGAAGTCGACGACGACGGGGCGGTCGTTGATGGAGTTCGCCTCCTCGATGACCTTGTCGAGGTCGTCCGGGGACTCGCAGCGGATGGCGTAGCAGCCCATGGCCTCCGACAGCTTCACGAAGTCGGGGACGCGGGTGCCGCGGGCCTGCGGGTTGATGTCCTCCGGGCCGGAGTGCAGGACCGTGTTGGAGTACCGCTGGTTGTAGAAGAGGGTCTGCCACTGGCGGACCATCCCGAGGGCGCCGTTGTTGATGACGGCGACCTTGATCGGGATGTTGTTCAGGGCGCAGGTGGTGAGTTCCTGGTTGGTCATCTGGAAGCAGCCGTCGCCGTCGATGGCCCAGACGGCCCGCTCAGGGGCACCGGCCTTGGCGCCCATGGCGGCGGGGACGGCGTAGCCCATGGTTCCGGCGCCGCCGGAGTTCAGCCAGGTGCCCGGCTTGTCGTACTCGATGAAGTGGGCGGCCCACATCTGGTGCTGGCCGACGCCCGCCGCGAAGATCGTGCCCTCGGGGGCGAGCTGGCCGATGCGCTGGATGACGTGCTGCGGGGAGAGCGAGCCGTCGTCGGGCTGGTCGTAGCCGAGCGGGTAGGTGTCGCGCCAGCGGCTCAGGTCCTTCCACCAGGCGCTGTAGTCGCCCTGCTGGCCTTCGCTGTGCTCCTTCTGGACGGCCTGGATCAGGTCGGCGATGACCTCGCGGGCGTCTCCGACGATCGGCACGTCGGCGGCGCGGTTCTTGCCGATCTCGGCCGGGTCGATGTCCGCGTGGACGATCTTGGCGAAGGGGGCGAAGCTGTCCAGCTTGCCGGTGACGCGGTCGTCGAAGCGGGCGCCGAGGGCGACGATCAGGTCCGCCTTCTGCAGACCGGTGACGGCGGCCACCGAGCCGTGCATGCCGGGCATGCCCAGGTGCTGGGGGTGGTCGTCGGGGAACGCGCCGAGCGCCATCAGGGTGGTGGTGACGGGCGCGCCGGTGAGCTCGGCGAGGACCTTCAGCTCGGCGGTGGCCCTGGCCTTGAGCACGCCGCCGCCGACGTACAGCACGGGACGCCTGGCCTGGGTGATCAGCTTGGCTGCCTCGCGGATCTGCTTGGCGTGCGGCTTGGTCACCGGGCGGTAGCCGGGCAGGTCCATGGCGGGCGGCCAGGAGAAGGTGGTCTTCGCCTGGAGGGCGTCCTTGGCGATGTCGACCAGGACCGGTCCGGGGCGGCCGGTGGAGGCGATGTGGAAGGCCTGCGCGATGATCTGCGGGATGTCCTCGGCCTTGGTGACGAGGAAGTTGTGCTTGGTGATCGGCATGGTGATGCCGACGATGTCCGCCTCCTGGAAGGCGTCCGTGCCGATCGCCTTGGACGCCACCTGGCCGGTGATCGCGACCAGCGGCACGGAGTCCATGTGCGCGTCGGCGATCGGGGTGACCAGGTTGGTCGCGCCGGGCCCCGAGGTGGCCATGCAGACGCCGACCTTGCCGGTGGCCTGCGCGTAGCCGGTGGCGGCGTGACCGGCGCCCTGCTCGTGCCGGACCAGGACGTGGCGCACCCTGGTGGAGTCCATCAGCGGGTCGTAGGCCGGAAGGATCGCACCGCCGGGAATGCCGAATACCGTGTCGGCGCCGACCTCCTCGAGAGAGCGGATGAGGGACTGCGCGCCCGTCACCTGCTCGGGGGCGGAGTGTCCTCCGGATCGGGGCCGGGGCTGCGGGTGGTGGGCCCCGGTGGCCTGCTCGGTCATCGGCATTCTCTTCTCAGATGCTGAGGGTTTTTTGCGAGGTTCGTGCGGTTTTCGGCTGCTGCACGTCAGGCGCCTGTGCAACAAAAAACCCCTCGTGCCATAAGGCAAGCGAGGGGAGCGCGCCGGGTGGAGTCGCTGAGCGGTCGAGGCTCAGCGTCAGCCGACGCGCTTTCCAAGTACGAGAATTCGGGTGCGCATGGCACAGACCCTCCCCCCGGCGCACACTCACTGTCAAGTGGGTGGGACGGGAGTCTCATTATGTGAGCGTAGGGCCGTACCGCCTCCGATGACGGCGGACACTCCCGAGCTGTACACCCGCGGGGCGCCGCCCGCGAACACCGGCTCGGCCGGTGCGTTCGGCACCGGGTAGTGGCCACCGGCGAGCGCCCGGCGCAGCCGGTACTCGTCGAGCGGTCCGGAGAACGCCATGCCCTGCCCGTGCGTGCAGCCCATCGCGCGCAGGGCGACGACCTGCTCGGGCAGGTCCACCCCCTCGGCCACGGACTTCAGCCCGAGATCGGTGGCGATGCGCAGCAGCCCACTGGTGATTTTGTACAGCCGGGCCGACTCGACGACGCCCTCGACCAGCGCGCGGTCGAGTTTCAGGATGTCGACGGGGAACCGCCTGAGGGCCGTGATCGCCGCGCAGTCGCTGCCGAACCCGTCGAGCGCGATCCGGACGCCGACCCGCCGCAGGGCGCCGAGGCGCCGCTCCAGCTCGTCCGGCGAGACCTTCGGGCCGGTGTCGGACAGCTCGATGATCAGCGACCCGGAGGGCAGCCCGTGCCGGGTGAGCAGCGCCTCGATCGAGCCGAGCGGCATCGACCGGTCCAGCAGGCGGCGCGCGCTCATCCGGACCACGACCGGCACGGACAGCCCGGTCGCCTGCCGCTCGGCGGCCTGCTCGACGGCTTCCTCGATCACCCACCGGCCCAGCTCGGCGGTCTTGTCGCTGTCCTCGGCCACGCGCAGGAACTCCGCCGGGGTGAACAGCACCCCCTGTGAGGAGCGCCAGCGCGCCTGCGCGGACACCGATGTGATCCGGCCGTCCTCCAGGCAGACCACCGGCTGGTGCAGCAGGGCGAACTCGCCGTCGTGCAGCGCGGCCCGCAGGCGCGTGGCCAGCTCCACCTTGCGTACGACGTCCTGCTGCATCTGTGGCTTGTACAGCTCGACGCGGCCCTTGCCGCCGGCCTTGGCGCGGTACATGGCCAGGTCGGCGTTGCGCAGCAGCTCGCCCGCGCCGAGGCCCGCGTCCGCGAAGGCGACGCCGATGGAGGCGTTGACACGGACATCGTTGCCGTCGATGAGGTACGGCTGGGACAGCGTCGTCCTGAGGCGGTCGGCGAGTTCCACTATGTGCCGCTCCCGGGCGGCCCGGTCGCGGGTGTTGTCGCCGACGATCAGGGCCGCGAACTCGTCGCCGCCCAGCCGGGAGGCGGTGTCGCCCTGGCGGACGGAGTCCTGGAGTCTGCGGGCGGCCTGGACGAGCAGCTCGTCCCCCGCCTGGTGCCCGATGGTGTCGTTGACGGCCTTGAAGCCGTCGAGGTCGATGAACAGCACGGCCGTGTTCCGCAGGGCCACGCCCCGGTCGGAGGCCCTTCGGCCCGAGAGGGCGTGCTGGACGCGCCGGGTGAACAGGGCGCGGTTGGGCAGGTCCGTGAGCGGGTCGTGCTCGGCGTTGTGCTGCAACTGGGCCTGGAGCCGGACCCTTTCGGTCACGTCCCTGCTGTTGAAGATGAGGCCGCCGTGATGGCGGTTGACGGTCGATTCGACGTTGAGCCAGGCTCCGTCACCCGACCGGAAGCGGCACTCGATGCGCGTAGTGGGTTCCTCGACGGGGCTGGCGGCGAGGAACCTGCGCGCCTCATGCACGACGCAGCCGAGGTCCTCCGGGTGGATGAGATTGGCCAGTTCCGTACCCACCAGATCCTCCGCCGAGCGGCCGTAGACACCGGCGGCGGCCGGGGAGACGTACCTCAGGACTCCGCTGGGCGCGGCGATCATGATGACGTCGCTGGAGCCCTGCACCAGGGAGCGGAAGTGGTTCTCCGCCTGGGCCAGTTCCTGGGTGAGGGTGATGTTGTCGAGCAGCATGATGCCCTGGCGCACGACGAGCGCGAGCACGACCGTGCCCCCGGTCAGCAGGACCACGCGGTCGACGCTGCGGCCGTTGAGGACGTTGTAGAGGATCCCCAGCGTGCACACGGCGGCCGCGAGATACGGCGTGAGGGCGGCGAGGGAGCCGGAGATGGGCCGGGCGGCCGGATAGCGGCCGAGCTCGCCTCCGGGTGCGGGCGGCTGGTGGTGCGGCCCGCTGCGCTGCCCGGGCAGGTGCTCGTGCACCACGCGCGTGTGCCCGGTCGTGCTCTGCCGGTCGAGGCCGTGCCGGTCGGTGTCCGGCGTGCGGGGCGCGGCCCACGGGGCGTACGCCAGGAGCAGCGAGCCGGCGAACCAGCCCGCGTCGAGCAACTGGCCGGAGCGGTAGTCGTGGTGCATCAGCGGCGAGGTGAACAGGGCGTCGCACATCACGGTCAGCGCGAGCGCGCCGATGGCGGTGTTGACCGCGGAGCGGTTCACCGCGGAGCGCCTGAAGTGCAGCGCGAGGACCATGCTGACCAGTGCGATGTCGAGCAGCGGGTAGGCCAGCGACAGCGCGGTGTGCGCCACGCCGGGCCCTTCGGACTTGGCGGCCTGGGCAAGGGCGAGGCTCCAGGCCAGGGTGAGCAGCGAGCCGCCGATCAGCCAGGCGTCCAGCCCGAGACAGACCCAGCCGGCCTTGGACGCCGGCCGCTTGGCGAGCACGAGCAGCCCGACGATGGCGGGCGGCGCGAAGCAGAGGAAGAACAGGTCGGCGTAGCTGGGGCTGGGCACGGGCAGTCCGAGGACCACCTCGTACCACCCCCAGACGAGGTTGCCGAGGGCCGCCATGGCCGAGGAGAGGCCGAAGAGCAGCCATGCGGGTCGAAAGCGGGTGCGGCGGTTGCGGGCGTAGAGGAAGCACGACACGGAGGCCGTGGCCGCTGCGGCGCTCAGCCCGAAGTCGCCCATGATGAGCGCCACTTGGTAGGAGCCCCAGCCGAGCGCGGAACCGACGGCGTATCCCGCGCAGACGAGGGCGAGGACGAGTTGGAGGGCCAGGCCCGGCCGAGGGCCGGAGAGCGGCGTACGGGGCAGCAGCACCCCTGGCGACGGAGGCTGTGCCCGCAGCGCTCCGTCCAGCATGGGGGTCGGGGGCGCACTCACCGGGCCCTCCCGGTCCGTGCGCCTTGGTCATGATCGCTGCGGTGGGTGTGGTGGCCGCCGTGATCGGCGTGGTGACCGCGTCGGAACGCGGCCGTCCGCCAGGGTCGCCGCCGGCCGCCCCGTCCGGTCGGATCGCTCGTCCATGGGCCGTGCATCGCCTGTCGCCCCCCTCACAGTCCGAAGTGTCCGTCCCCGGCGCCGAATATCCCCCGGCGCTGCCCCTGTCGGGACGATACACCAGTCTCGTCACTCAGGGACATAGGTTCTCTACTCTCCGTGACGATCAACAGATATATGAGTACCCACCGCACCCGAAGGATTGCGGACGGTACCCGAGGTCGCTTCAGTCTGTTGATGCACCCGTCGTGAGGATCACGTTGCGGAGCGGCTCCCGGTTCACATAACGGTTCAACTGGTCCACCAGGAGCCGCTCGGCGCGCGGAAGGAACGCGGAGGTGGGTCCGCCGACATGAGGGCTGATGAGTACCCCCGGCGCACGCCACAGCCGGTGTTCGCGCGGCAGGGGCTCGGGGTCGGTGACGTCTAGGGCGGCGGTGATGCGGCCGGTCTCCACCTCGGCGAGCAGGGCCTTGGTGTCGACGACGGGGCCGCGGGCCACGTTGACCAGGAGCGCGCCGTCCTTCATCCGGGACAGGAAGTCGGCCCCGGCCAGGCCGCGGGTGGCCTCGGTGAGCGGTGTGGACAGGATGACGACGTCCGCTTCGGGGAGCAGGGAGGCGAGTTCGGTGAGCGGGTGCACCGGACCGCGCGCCGTGGTGCGCTCGGAGCGCGCGACGCGCGCCACCCGCGCCACCTCGAACGGAACGAGCCGGTCCTCGATGGCCGCGCCGATCGATCCGTATCCCACGATGAGGATGTTCTTGTCGGCGAGCGCGGGCCGGAATCCGCCGAGCCACTCCCCCCGGTCCTGCGCGCGGACGAAGTCGGGGATCCCGCGGAGCGAGGCCAGGATCAGCGCGAGGGTGAGCTCTCCGGTGCTGGCCTCGTGCACCCCGCGCGCGTTGCACAGCCGCACGCCCGGAGGCAGGTGCGGCAGCCCGGGCTGCACGTGGTCGATCCCGGCCGAGAGGGTCTGCACGACCTCTACATGACTCATCTGCGGCATGGGACGCACGCACAGCGGGCTCGGCTTCATGTAGGGGACGACGTAGAAGGCGCAGTCCGCCGGGTCGGCGGGGAAGTCGTCCTCGCCGTTCCAGTAGCGGTAGCCGGGACCCTCGGGGAGTCCCTCGATCTCTTCCGGCGGGATGGGCAGCCACACGTCAGCAGTCATGCTCTGGAGGCTATGTCAGGAGCGTGCGACGGCAGAGGTTAGGTTGGGGTGGCCGGAACAGGGAGGGTCACGACCAGGTGGAGCGCAGGACGATCGGCGCGGCGGCGCTCGCGGTGGGGGCCGTCGGACTCGGGTGCATGCCGATGAGCTGGGCCTACAGCACCTCTCGGCAGCGTGGTGACGAGTCGCTCAGGGCGGTGCACCGGGCCCTGGACCTGGGCGTGTCCCTGCTGGACACGGCCGACATGTACGGCCCCTTCACCAACGAACTGCTGGTGGGGCGGGCGTTGAAGGAGCGCCGGTCCGACGCGTTCGTGTCGACCAAGGTCGGTCTGCTGGTGGGCGACCAGCACATCGTCGCCAACGGCCGCCCGGGGTATGTGAAACGTGCCTGCGACGCCTCGCTGCGGCGTCTGCAGACGGACGTCATAGACCTCTACCAGCTGCACCGGGCCGACCCGGAGGTGCCCGTCGAGGAGACGTGGGGCGCGATGGCCGAGCTCGTCCAGGCCGGGAAGGTGCGGGCGCTCGGTCTGTGCGCGGTGGGCGCGCGGGCGGGCCGCCGGGGCGGGGCCCGCCCGCACGACGCGACGATACGGCAGCTGGAGCGGGTGCAGCAGGTCTTCCCGGTGAGCGCGGTGGAGGCGGAGCTGTCGGTGTGGTCGCCCGAGGCGCTGGAGACCCTGCTGCCGTGGTGTCAGACGCGGGGCGTCGGCTTCCTCGCCGCGATGCCGCTCGGCAACGGCTATCTGACCGGCAGGCTGCGGACCGGCGCGGGCTTCGAGGCGGACGATCTGCGCGCCCGGCACCCCCGGTTCACGGGCGAGATGATGGCCGCGAACCAGCCGATCGTCGCGGGCCTGCGCCGCGTGGCCCGCCGCCACGGCGAGCACGTCACCACCGCCCAGGTCGCCCTCGCCTGGGTCCTCGCCCAGGGCCCGCACGTGGTCCCGGTCCCGGGCACGAAGCAGGAGCGCTGGGTCACGGAGAACGCGGCCGCGACGGCCCTGCGTCTGACGCCGGACAATCTGCGGGAAGTGGCAGTGCTGCCCCGGGCCCAGGGGTCGTGGGACTGAGCCGGGTCCGGACCCTGACGCCGGCCGGGTGCGTACGGCACAAACCCGCCCAGGGCCCCCCGTTCGCGGTTCGGGGTTCGGCGATCGGGAACTTGTGAGGCCCGAGCGGTGTATGACAGGGAGAACCCGCCGCGTCGAAGGGACCATGATCGTGCAACGTCGAGCCGTCCCGGCCGTGTTGGCCGCCGCCGCGCTCCTGCTGACGGCCGGCTGCTCCTCCGACGGCGGAGGAACCTCCGGCTCCGACGAGGGCGCCTCCCCCGGTCGTACGGCACCGCAGTCCTCCGCGCCGCCGGGGAAGGCCGCCGAGGAGACACCTCCCGCGAAGGGCTCGGTGAAGGTGGTGCGCACCGTCGCCGAGGGCCTCGACTCCCCCTGGGGTCTCGCTCCGCTGCCGGGCGGCGGTCTGCTCGTCTCCTCCCGGGACGACGGGACGATCGTCCGGGTCGACGAGAAGACCGGGAAGAAGACCGAGCTGGGCGAGGTGCCGGGCGTATCGGCCGCCGGCGAGGGCGGCCTGCTGGGCATCGCCCTGTCGCCCGACTACGCCTCGGACCACATGGTCTACGCGTACTTCACCTCCGCCGGCGACAACCGCATCGTCCGCATGCTCTACGACGAGAAGAAGCCCGCCGGTGAGCAGCTCGGCGCTCCCGACACGGTCTTCAGGGGCATCCCCAAGGGCTTCATCCACAACGGCGGGCGGATCGAGTTCGGCCCGGACAAGATGCTCTACGTCGGCACCGGCGAGAGCGGCGACACCGGTCTGTCCCAGGACAAGGACTCCGTGGGCGGCAAGATCCTGCGCCTGACCCCGGAGGGCGAGCCCGCGCCGGGCAACCCGTTCCCCGGCTCGCCGGTGTACTCGTTGGGCCACCGCAATGTGCAGGGCCTCGCCTGGGACACCAAGCAGCGGCTCTTCGCCTCGGAGTTCGGCCAGGACACCTGGGACGAGCTCAACGCGATCAAGCCGGGCGACAACTACGGCTGGCCGGAGGCCGAGGGCAGGTCGGGCGACGGGGACTTCCACAACCCGATCGACCAGTGGACGACGGCCGAGGCGTCCCCCAGCGGCATCGCCTACGCCGAGGGTTCGGTCTGGATGGCGGGCCTGCGCGGCAAGCGGCTGTGGCGCATCCCGCTGAACGGCACGGAGGCCTCGGCCGAACCGCAGGCCTTCCTGGACGGCGAGTACGGCCGGCTGCGCACGGTCGTCCCGGCGGGCGGCGACCGGCTGTGGCTCGTGACCAGCAACACGGACGGCCGGGGCAGCCCCGAGGACGGGGACGACCGGATCCTCGAGCTGCGGGTGTCGTAGCCGCCTAGAGCGTGTCTCTTTGATCGGTTGGTCAGTTGATCGGATGTGTCCGTCCGGTTAGTGATCACTGATGCGATGTGGGGCCGGATCGAGCCGCTGATGCCGGCCGATCCGGTCCGCGGTCGGCGATGGGCCGATCACCGCCGAACGTTGGAGGCCATCGCGTGGAAGTACCGCACCTGCTCGCCCTGGCGGGACTTGCCGGACGAGCTCGGCTCGTTCCAGACCGCTCACAAACGCCTGATCAGGTGGGCCGTGGACGGCACCTGGGAACTCATCCTTGCCGCGGTCCTGGCAGCGGCCGACGACGCTGACGACATCGGCTGGACTGTCTCGGTGGACTCCACTGTCTGCCGGGCTCACCAGCACGCCGCCGGAGCCAGGAAAAGGGGGCGCCAGGCCGGGCCGAACCCGATGACCATGCCCTCGGACGCTCCCGCGGCGGCCTGAGCACGAAAGTCCACCTCGCCAGCGACAGCCGTGCACGGCCCCTGGTCCTCCGCGTCACCGCAGGCCAGGCGGGCGACGCTCCGGCCTTCGAGACGGTCATGGCAGGCATCCGTGTTCCGCGAAGCGGACCCGGACGACCGAGAAACCGTCCCGATACCGTCCTGGCGGACCGCGCGTATTCATCCCGCGCGATCCGCAATCATCTCCGGCGACGCGGGATCCGTGCGGTCATCCCCCAGCCGTCCGACCAGGTCGGCCACCGGCTGCGCCGGGGCCGCGACGGAGGCCGCCCGCCGGCATTCGACGCCGAGGCGTACAAGCAGCGCAACGCCGTCGAGCGGTGCATCAACCGGCTGAAGCAGTGGCGCGGCCTGGCCATGCGAACGGACAAGCTCGCCATCGCCTACCAGGCCGGACTCCACCTCGCGGCCATCCTCATCTGGACAGCCGCTTGACGGCCGAAGCGCCTTGCCCGCGAAGATGACCACATGGACGATCTTGTGAAGTTCCTCGTCGCGCGCATCATGGACGACAACCACGCCTATGCCTACGTGGCCGACACCCTGGGCGGCGAGGCTCTTCTCGACAGCCATCTCCCCATGCTCGACCTGACCGAGCAACTGGCGCACGACTACAAGGCCATAGATCCCTCGGACTCCCGCATGGCCGGCCTGGCATACGTACTTCGGGTCCTAGCCCAGTCATACGCCGAGCACCCCGCCTACCGGCAGGAATGGCGCCCATAGCGTTTCAAGGAGACAAGCTCTAGCCCTCGTGGTCCTCCGGCTCCTGCTGCGGGCGTACGACGACCTTCCCGGACGCCAGGTCTATCGGCCCGCGTCCGGGATCACCGTCGCCGGTGTCCTCCCGGGTCAGTTCCAGGCGGTTCTGCTCGTCGCGGGTGTGCTTGCGGCCGGGCGAGAACAGCTCCTCGAACACGTTGAACACGGTGCCTCCCTCGGCCGCGGCGACAGCGGCCTCCCTTACAGCGTATGCCTCAGCCCGCCGGGCGGGGTATGACCGATTCGGCCGGAAACAGCCCCAGCCGGTGCGCCACCGCCGCCGCCTCGCCGCGCCCGGAGACGCCGAGCTTCGCCAGGATGTTGGAGACGTGGACGCTCGCGGTCTTCGGGGAGATGAACAGCTCCTCGGCGATCCGGCGGTTGGTATGGCCGACGGCGACCAGGCGCAGTACATCCCGTTCCCGGCTGGTGAGGCCGAGGGCCTCGGCGGGGTCGGCCGGGGCGGGGGCGGGTTGCGAGGCGGGTGCGACCGGGAGGCGGGCGCGCTGGGCGAGCGCGGCGGCGGACTCGGCGAGGGGCCGGGCGGCGAGGTGGCGGGCGACGGTCTGGGTGAGGCGCAGCAGCTCCGTGGCGCGGTCGCGTTCGTCCTCGCCGCCGCCCGTCAGCAGGGACTCGGCCAGGCGGTACCGGACGCGGGCGAGGTCGTAGGGCCGCTCCAGGGGTTCGAAGGCGGTGACCACCCGCGACCAGGTGTCCGGGGTGCTCAGGCCCTCGGCGCGCTGGAGTTCGGCGCGGACCCAACTCTCGTGGGCGAGCCAGACGGGGGCGTTGGTGGTGAGGCGCTTGGTGGCCTTGAGGATGCCGTCCAGGGCCTCGGCGCGGCCGTCCCGCGCGGCGGGCAGGGCGCGGGCGTCGGCCTCCGCGGTGGCCGCTTCGAGCAGCAGCGGCCAGGCGTAGCGCTGGGTGCCGGGCGGGAAGCCGGATTCCAGGGTGCGGGCCAGTTCGGCGCGGGCGTCGGGGAGGCGGCCCTCGGCGACGGCGACGGCGATGGTGAGGCAGGAGACCGGGAGCTCGTGCTGCGGCATGGGGTCGAGCGGACCGTAGGCGGCGCGGCCCTCGGCGAGATGGCGGGCGGCCTCGGGGACCCGGCCGCGGGCGAGTGCGAGGAACGCCAGGCTGTTGGCGCCGGAGCCGTGCGGCCCGGCCGTCTGACCGCGCCGCTGGGCGTTGCCCGCCGCTTCGGCGGCCTCGTCCCAGCGGCCCAGCGAGATGAGCGACTCCGCGAGGTTGCTCCAGATCCAGGCCTCGGCGACCCGCAGGCCCATCGCCCCGGTGAGCCGCAGGCCCTCGCGCAGGATGTCGACGGACGCCTCGGAGCGGCCGAGGCCTTCGAGGGCGTGGGGCAGGTTCACATGGCTGCGGCCCACGACCGCCGCGAGGCTCCGGGCGACCACCTCGTCCCTGACCTCGTACATGTGCGTGAGCCCGGCCTCGATCTGCCCGGCGTCGACCATGAGGCCGCCGAGGGTGAGCCGGGCGTTGGACTCGATGTCGTCGGCGCTCACCATGCGCGCGTACTCGACGGCGCGCTCGGCGGCCGTCAGGGCCTCCGGGCCGGGCTCGTGGAGCATCGACCAGTGGGCGGCCAGGGCGAGCACCTCGGCGTGCACCTCGGACGGCGGCAGGCCCCGGACCAGGTCCTGCGCGGTGGCGATCTCCTTCCAGCCGTCGCCGCGGGCGAGGCTCTGCACCAGCCGGGAGCGCTGGATCCAGAACCAGGCGGCGCGCAGGGGGTCGTCCTCGTCGTCCAGCAGGCGCAGCGCCCGCTTGGTGATCTTCAGGGCGCGTTCGCGCTCCCCGCAGAGCCGTCCGGCCACGGCCGCCTCGGCCAGCAGGTCGAGATGGCGCAGCGCGGTGGTGGCCGGGTCGCAGCCGCAGGGAGGGTAGACCTCGGCGTAGTCGACGGGGCGCAGGGTGCTCCGTACGGCGTCGGGGGTGGCGTCCCACAGTTCCATGGCCCGTTCCAGCAGCCGCAGTTGCTCGGCGTAGGCGTGGCGGTGGCGGGCCTCGACGGAGGCGTCGAGGACGGCGGGCAAGGCCTTGGCGGGGTCGTGGGCGTGGTACCAGTAGCTGGCCAGGCGGGCCGCGCGCTGGTCGGCGGGGACGAGCGTCGGGTCGGCCTCCAGGGCTTCGGCGTAGCGGCGGTTCAGGCGGGAGCGTTCGCCGGGGAGCAGGTCGTCGCTGACGGCCTCGCGGACCAGGGAGTGACGGAAGCGGTAGCCGTCGCCGCCGCGGGCGGGGGCGAGGATGCTGGCGTTCACGGCGGCCCGCAGCGCCTCGATGAGATCGTCCTCGGCGAGCCGGGCGACGGCGGCCAGCAGCCGGTACTCGACGGTGGAGCCGCCCTCGGCGACGATCCGGGCGATCTGCTGGGCCTCCTCGGGCAGCCCTTCCACGCGGACGAGCAGCAGGTCGCGCAGGGAGTCGGTCAGCCCCCTGCGGCAGCCCTCGAGTCCGGCGACGGCGAGTTCCTCGACGAAGAAGGCGTTGCCGTCGGAGCGTTCGAAGATCGCGTCGATCCGGTCCGCGTCGGGTTCCTGGGCGAGGATGCCGGCGACCTGGCGGCACACCTCCTCGCGGGTGAAGCGGGCGAGTTCGAGGCGGCGGACGGTGCGGAGCCGGTCGAGTTCGGCGAGCAGGGGCCTGAGCGGATGGCGGCGGTGGATGTCGTCGGAGCGGTAGGTGGCGAGGACGACGAGGCGGCCGGTGCGCAGGGTGCGGAAGAGATAGGCGAGCAGATGGCGGGTGGAGGCGTCGGCCCAGTGCAGGTCCTCCAGGGCGAGGACGACCGTGTGATCGGCGGCGACGCGCTCCAGCAGGCGGGCGGTGAGTTCGAAGAGGCGGGCCATGCCGTCCTCGTCGCGCCGCCCGGTGCCGGACTCGCCCAGCTCGGGCAGCAGCCGGGCCAGCTCCTCCTCCTGTCCGGCGGCCGCGGCGGCCAGCTCGCCGGGGAGTTCGCGGCGCAGGGCGCGCAGCGCGGTGGAGAACGGCGCGAAGGGCAGTCCGTCGGCGCCGATCTCCACACAGCCGCCGAGTGCGACCACCGCCCCCCGGCGGCGGGCGGCGGTGGCGAACTCCTCGATGAGGCGGGTCTTGCCGACCCCGGCCTCTCCGCCGATGAGCAGGGCCTGCGGCTCGCCCTCGCGGGAGCGGGCGAGGGCGTCGTGCAGCGCGCCCGACTCCTCGGCACGGCCGACGAACACGGGGCTGACGGACCTGGTCTCCACGGGCCCGAGCATCGCATGCGTGTCCGACACAGCGGCACCGGTTTTCCGATCAGCGGTCTTCCGATCACCGGTCTTCCGATCGGAGGACAGGACACCGACGGCCGCCGCTCCGGCCGGTGCCGCCCCGGCGTTCACGCGGCCCGGGTGGACCGGGTCCGGCGCAAGCCCCGGGTATGGCTCTCGTGCTCGGCGGAGTTCTCGGCCGCTTCCCGGCGGGCCCGGGCGGCCTCGCGGACCAGGCGCTGGTGTTCGGCCCGGCTGATGAGGTCGGCGGTGCGCAACTGCTGGAGTTCGTACTCGAACATGGTGTGTCCTTCGAGGTGAGAGGGTCGGTCACGGAGGGTTTCTCCGTGCTGACCTCACTCTCGTCTCCCAGGCGGGCCCGCCACATCGGGAGAGTTCCGCATCTTCGGCGGCGGCCGGGGCCTTAGGACACGGCTGAGGGGTCCCAGGGGCTCCGTAAGGTGCTTACGGAACTCCTAAGACCCCTCAGGACCTGCGGTGACTCAGCCTGCGGAGGGCAGTCCGAGCAGGATGCCGGTGTACTTGAGGACGGCCAGGAACAGGCCGATGACACCGAGCGCGACGCCCGCCCAGGCGACGGACTTGATCCAGGGGGCCTGGATCCTGCCGGGCGTGCCGAACGCGGGCCGGGCCAGCGTCACGACGCCGACGACCAGCGCGACGACCGCGAACAGGCCGGCCCACAGGGCGGTGGCCTGCCAGGCGTCGCCGTAGACCGCCTGGATCTGCTGGGCCACGCCCGCTCCCTGCGCGGTCTCCAGCTGGCCGACCAGGTTCTGGCGCGCCGCGGCGATCGTGCCGACCCAGCTGCCGGTGAGCGAGACGACGCCCAGCGCGGCGGAGACCACGGCGGCGGCACCCTGGCCGGTGCCGGAGGGGGTCTCCTCCTTGGTCGCGACGACCTCGGTCTCGGCAACCTCTGTCTCGACGACCTCCGCCTCGGCCGGGGCCTCGGTCGTGGTCGCCTCGTCGGACTCGGTGGTGTCCACCGCCTTCTCGGTCGTGGCCTCGGTGGCCTTGGTCTCGTCCACTGCGTTCGTTGCCATGTCTCGCACCGTAAAGTCGCTGTCTGAGAAGTCTCTTAATGATCGTTGTGAGCGGCACGCGCGCGGGCCGCCCGCCACTCGGGCGCCAGCACCGACCAGACTTCGAGATCGTGCCGTACGCCACGATAGGGGTGCGCCTCGCGTCGCACACCGTCGCGGGTCATGCCGAGGCGCCGGGCCACGTTCAGACTGGGCTGATTTCCCGCTGCGGCGACCCACTCGATCCGGTGAATGCCGCGCTCCTCGACCGCCCAGTCGATGAGGACGCGCATGGCCCGGGTGACCAGGCCGCGCCCCGTCCCGGCGGGCTCCAGCCAGCAGCCGACCTCGCAGTTGCCGCTCGCCGCGTCGAAGTTCAGGAACAGCACGCCGCCCACGAGTTTGCCGTTCAGCCACAGGCCGTGCAGCGAGCGGGTGTCGGCCGCGCGCATGTCGGCGTACCGCTGGAGCATGGCCCGCGCGGACTCCACGTCCGTCTCCTGCGAACCGAAGCTGATGAACTGCCCGATGAAGTCCCTGCCCCGCTCCAGGTGCGCGAAGAACTCCTCGGCGTGCCAGGGCTCGAGGGGCCTCAGCTCGGCGTCGTCACCCAGGGATATCGCGTACATCCCGCTGCCGCTCCTCCTCCGCCAGGACGTCCGCCACCTCGGCGTCCGTCGCGGCGGCCAGCCTCTCATGGGCGGCCCGGGCCTCGGGCGGTTCGATGCTGATCCGCGGCAGGCGCTTGTCGAGCCAGCGGGGCAGCCACCAGTTGGCGCCGCCGAGCATGTGCATGAGGGCGGGGACGAGGAGCGTGCGCAGGACGAAGGCGTCCAGGGCGACGGCGGCGGCCAGGGCGATGCCGAACATGGCGATCACGCGGTCGCCGCTGAGGACGAAGGCCAGGAAGACGGAGATCATGATGACCGCCGCCGAGTTGATGACCCGGCTGGTCTCGGCGAGGCCGACGCGCACGGCTCGCCGGTTGTCGCCGGTCTCCAGCCACTCCTCGTACATCCGGCTGACCAGGAACACCTGGTAGTCCATGGAGAGGCCGAAGAGCACCGAGACCATGATCACGGGCAGGAAGGGCTCGATGGGGCCCGCGCTGCCGAGGCCGAGCAGTTCGCTGCCCCAGCCCCACTGGAACATCGCGACCACCACCCCGAAGGCGGAGGCCACGGCGGCGACGTTCATCGCGGCGGCCTTCAGCGGTATGCCGATCGACCGGAAGGCCAGCAGGAGCAGCAGACAGCCGAGGCCGATGACGACGCCGACGAAGACGGGCAGCTTGGAGACGATGACGTCGGCGAAGTCGTCGTAGCCGGCCGTCATGCCGCCGACGTGCGTGTCGAGCGAGGTGCCCGCCTCGGCGCGCGGCAGCACCTCGCCGCGCAGCCGGTCGACGAGGTCGCTGGTCTGCTTCGACTGCGGCGAGGACTCCGGTACGACGGTGAGGTACGCGGTGTGGCCGCCGGAGTCGAAGGTCGCCGGGGTGACCGAGGCGACGCCGTCGGTGGCGCGGAGTGTGCCGTCGAGGTTGTCCAGGGCGAGCTTGTCGTCGGCTCCGTCGACCTTGGTGACGAGGGTGAGCGGGCCGTTCACGCCGGGCCCGAAGCCGTCGGCGAGGAGGTCGTAGGCCTGCCGGGTGGTGGCCGTCCTGGGGTCGTTGCCCTGGTCGGAGGTGCCCAGGTGCAGGGAGAACGTGGGCAGCGCGAGGACGGCCATGACGACCAGGGCGACCCCGCCGAGCACCTTGGGGTGGCGCTCCACGAAGGCCGACCAGCGGGCGGCGAAGCCGGTGGGCAGCTCCGGCTGGGGCCCGTGCTCCGCGAGGCGGCGGCGTTCGCGGCGGCTGAGCGCGCGGGGGCCGATGAAGGACAACAGGGCGGGCAGCAGGGTCACGGAGGCCGCGACGGTGAGGACCACGGTCAGGCTGGCCGCGATGGCGACGCCGTTGAGGAAGCTCAGCCGCAGGATCAGCATGCCGAGCAGGGCGATGCAAACGGTGGCACCCGCGAAGACGACCGCGCGTCCCGTGGTGGCGACGGCGTTGGTGGCCGCCTCGGTGACCGAAAGACCGCGTTTCAGCCCGCGCCGGTGCCGCGTCACGATGAACAGCGCGTAGTCGATGCCGACGCCGAGCCCGATCAGCATGCCGAGCATGGGGGCGAAGTCGGCGACGGTCATGGCGTGCCCGAGCAGCACGATCCCCGCGTAGGCGGTGCCGACGCCGACCAGCGCGGTGGCGATGGGCAGCAGGGAGGCGGCGAGCGAGCCGAAGGCGAGGAACAGCACGACCGCGGCGACGACCACGCCGACGATCTCGGCGATGTGCCCGCCGGAGGACTGGGTGAGGGCGACGGCGCTGCCGCCCAGCTCCACCTGGAGCCCGTCGGTCTCCGCGCTCTTCGCGGTGTCGACGACGGCCCTGGCCTCGCCCTGGTCGATGTCCTCGGCCCGGTCGTCGAAGGTGACCGTGGCGTACGCCGTGCGGGCGTCCGCGCTGATCCGGCCCGTGCCCGGCCCGTCGTAGGGGCTGGTCACGGAGGCCACGCCGGGCAGGTGCTCGATCTTGTCCAGGGTGCGGGTCATCGTCTGCTCGACGTCGGCGGCGCGGACGGTGCCGGACGTGGTGTGCCAGACGACGGTGTCGCTGTCGCCGCCGAGCTTCGGGAAGCCCTCGTGCAGCAGCTCGGTGGCGCGGCCCGACTCGGTGCCGGGGACCTGGTAGTCGTTCGAGTACGCGGAGCCGGCGACGGCGGCGCCCGCGGCCACCCCCGCGCAGGCGAGCAGCCAGAGCAGAACGGTGACCAGACGGCGTTGGACACACCAGCGTGCTAGGGCTGCCACGAGACGTGCTCCCAGGGTGACTTTTTGTGGATCTTTGACCGGGAGCAGTCGTCCGCGACCTGAACATCCAGCAAAGAACGCATGAGCAATGCGAAGCCACTCTTACAGGCGCGCGAGATCCTTTGTCGCTTTCGTGGGCTTATTCACAGTGGCCGTGATCAGTCGAACTGGTCCCCCAGCGCCATCACCATCGTCCCCGCGATCAGCAGCCACAGCGCCCGCCGGGTGCGTCCCCGGTAGCCCAGCGCGGCGGCGCCGGCGCACACGAGCGCACCGCAGGCGTACGCCGCCGGGACGAGCGCCGGGCGGGTGAGACGGAGCAGCGCCGCGGCCAGGCCCGCGAGGGTCAGCAGGGCACCGGTCCCGGCGGCGGTCCAGCGGGCCCGCCGCACGTCCTCGTCATACAGGTCGTCGTCGTCATCCGGATCGTCGTCGTCATCCAGGTCGTCGTCGTCATCGTCGGCGTCCGCATCGTCCGGACGGTCCGCGCCGTCGGGATGGTCCGCGCCATCCGGCTCGTCGTCCGGCTCCCGCTCCTCGTCCTGGTCGGCTTTCTGAACGGCGGCCGGCTCCGAGTCCGCTATCTCTGGGTCGGTGTCGGATTCAGCGCGTCCATGCATGGGCGAGACGGTAGCGCGTCATGAACGAAAAACCGGGTGCGGGGTCGTGCGCCCCCCTGTTAGCGTCCGCCGGTCCGAGGAACGCCCGCGGCAGCCCGCCGCCCGGCCGAAGCAGGTGCATTGTTTGACGGTCCGACCGAGCTCCTACGCATCCCCTTTCCTCTCCAAGGACTCAAGGAGCCCGTTCACCGATGTCGGACCACACTTCCCGGACCCCGAACGACCCCCTCGCTGACCGCACCGACCACCCCCGCTACCCGCGCAGCAACCGCTACGACGCCCGCTGGGCCATCGACAACCAGATGGGCCCGCACGCGCTCTGGCTGCTGGAGTGGCTGGCCCCGGCGCTGGGACTCGACACCCTGAGCCCCGGCTCGCGCGTGCTCGACCTGGGCTGCGGACGCGCCATGACGTCGATCTTCCTCGCCAAGGAGTACGACGTGTCGGTCACCGCCGCCGACCTGTGGATCAAGCCGGGCGAGAACGCCCCGCGCATCGCCGGGGCGGGCGTGGCCGACCGTGTCCTGCCCGTGCTCGCCGAGGCGCACGACCTGCCGTTCGGCGAGGGCAGCTTCGACGCGATCGTCTCCGTCGACGCCTACCAGTACTTCGGCACCGATGATCTGTACCTGCCCCGGCTGACGCGGCTGCTGAAGCCCGGCGGGCGGATCGGTGTTGTCGTACCGGCGCTGCGCGAGGAGATCGACGGCGTCGAGCCGCCGGAGCACCTCAAGCCGTTCTGGGAGCCCGATTTCTGGTGCTTCCACTCGGCCGCCTGGTGGCGTCGCCACTGGACCCGCAGCGGGGCCGTGGAGGTCGAGACGGCCGACTGGCTGGATGACGGCTGGCGCGACTGGCTGCGCTGGTGCGAGATCGTCGCCGACGAGCACACGGACGACTGGCACGTCCGGATGGCCGGCCAGTGCGCCGAGATGCTGCGACTCGACCAGGGCGGCACGCTGGGCTTCGTCCGGGTCGTCGGGCGCAAGCCGTAGAACACGCGCAGGGGGGATGCACCGGGTCCGGTGCATCCCCCCTGTCAGCTGCGTGCAGGCCGGGTCCGCGAAGGTCAGCCCTCGCTGACGCCCAGCTTCTGAAGGATCAGCTCCTTGACGCGAGCCGCGTCGGCCTGGCCCCGGGTCGCCTTCATGACCGCGCCGACCAGGGCGCCGGCCGCGGCCACCTTGCCGCCGCGGATCTTGTCCGCGACGCCCGGGTTGCCCGCGATGGCCTCCTCGACGGCCGCCGTCAGCGCGCCCTCGTCGGAGACGACCTTGAGACCGCGCTTGTCGACGACCTCGTCCGGGGTGCCCTCGCCCGCGAGGACGCCCTCGATGACCTGCCGGGCCAGCTTGTCGTTCAGATCGCCCTTCGTCACCAGCTCGGTGACCCGGGCGACCTGCTGCGGCGTGATCGCCAGCTCGTCGAGCGCCTTGCCCGACTCGTTGGCGCTGCGGGCCAGCTCGCCCATCCACCACTTGCGGGCGGAGGCGGCGTCGGCCCCGGCCTCGATGGTGGCGACGATCGGCTCCAGCGCACCGGCGTTGAGGATCGCCTGCATCTCGACGGCCGAGACGCCCCACTCCTCACGGAGCCGGCTGCGGCGGACCAGCGGCAGCTCGGGCAGGGCGCCCCGCAGCTCCTCGACCCACGCGCGCGACGGGGCCACGGGCACCAGGTCGGGCTCCGGGAAGTACCGGTAGTCCTCGGCCTCCTCCTTCACACGGCCCGAGGTCGTCGACCCCGTGTCCTCGTGGAAGTGCCGGGTCTCCTGGATGATCGTGCCGCCGCTGCCGAGGACAGCCGCGTGCCGCTGGATCTCGAAGCGGGCCGCGCGCTCCACGGACCGCAGGGAGTTGACGTTCTTCGTCTCCGAGCGGGTGCCGAACTTCTCGGTGCCGTTCGGGCGCAGCGACAGGTTCACGTCGCAGCGCATCTGGCCCATCTCCATCCGGGCCTCGGAGACGCCGAGCGCCTTGATGAGCTCGCGCAGCTCACGGACGTAGGCCCGCGCGACCTCGGGGGCACGCTCGCCCGCGCCCTCGATCGGCTTGGTGACGATCTCGATGAGCGGGATGCCGGCGCGGTTGTAGTCGAGCAGGGAGTGGGACGCGCCGTGGATACGGCCCGTGGCGCCGCCGACGTGCGTCGACTTGCCGGTGTCCTCCTCCATGTGGGCGCGCTCGATGTCCACGCGGAAGGTCTCGCCGTCCTCCAGCTGTACGTCGAGGTAGCCGTTGAAGGCGATCGGCTCGTCGTACTGGGAGGTCTGGAAGTTCTTCGGCATGTCCGGATAGAAGTAGTTCTTCCGGGCGAAGCGGCACCATTCGGCGATCTCGCAGTTCAGCGCGAGGCCGATCTTGATCGCGGACTCGACGCCGGTCGCGTTGACGACCGGGAGCGCGCCGGGCAGGCCGAGGCAGACGGGGCAGGTCTGCGTGTTCGCGTCCTGGCCGAGCGCGGTCGAACAGCCGCAGAACATCTTGGTCTTGGTGCCGAGTTCGACATGGACCTCGAGGCCCATGACGGGGTCGTACGACGCGAGTGCGTCCTCGTACGACACCAGGTCGGTCGTGGTGGTCACGGTGAAACTTCCCTCTCAGCCCAGCAGGACGTCGTCGTCGCCCAGCCGCTTCAGCTCGCGGTAGAGGATGGCGAGGCCGGTGACGATGGCGACGGCGGACACGGTGGCGTCGATCAGGACCAGCGTGTCCTGCTCGGCGCGGGCCTTCTTCAGCCGCTTGGCGACGCCGATCGCGCCGAACGCGGTCCCGGCCATGGACAGGTACGTGCCGGACTTGGACTTCTTGAAGCCCTTGGCCTTGGTCAGTGCACTCACAGCGACGGAGCCTCCTCGATCAGCGGATGGCCCCACTTTTCCACGAAGGCGGCCTCTACGGCGGCTCCCACCTTGTACAGGCGGTCGTCCTTCATGACGGGGGCGATGATCTGCAGGCCGACCGGGAGGTTGTCCTCCGGGGCGAGACCGCACGGCAGCGACATGGCCGCGTTGCCCGCCAGGTTGGTCGGGATGGTGCACAGGTCGGCGAGGTACATCGCCATCGGGTCGTCGGCGCGCTCGCCGATCGCGAAGGCGGTGGTCGGGGTCGTCGGCGAGACGATGACGTCGACCTGCTCGAACGCCTTGTCGAAGTCCTGCTTGATGAGCGTGCGGACCTTCTGGGCGCTGCCGTAGTAGGCGTCGTAGTAGCCGCTCGACAGGGCGTACGTGCCGAGCATGATGCGGCGCTTGACCTCGGGTCCGAAACCGGCCTCGCGGGTGAGGGAGGTGACCTCCTCCGCGGAGTGCGCGCCGTCGTCGCCGGTCCGGCGGCCGTAGCGCAGGCCGTCGAAGCGGGCGAGGTTGGAGGAGCACTCGGACGGCGCGATCAGGTAGTACGCCGACAGCGCGAGGTCGAAGGACGGGCAGTCCAGCTCGACGATCTCGGCGCCCAGCTCCTTCAGCAGCGCGACGGACTCGTCGAACCGCTGGATGACGCCGGCCTGGTAGCCCTCGCCGCGGAACTGCTTGACGACGCCGACGCGCATGCCCTCGACCGAGCCGTTGCGGGCGGCCTCGACGACCGCCGGGACGGGCTCGTCGATGGAGGTCGAGTCGAGCGGGTCGTGCCCGGCGATGACCTCGTGCAGCAGAGCGGCGTCCAGGACCGTGCGGGCGCAGGGGCCGCCCTGGTCGAGGGAGGAGGAGAAGGCGACCATGCCGTAGCGCGAGACCGCGCCGTACGTCGGCTTCACACCGACCGTGCCGGTGACGGCGGCGGGCTGGCGGATGGAGCCGCCGGTGTCGGTGCCGATGGCGAGCGGCGCCTGGAAGGAAGCGAGCGCGGCGGAGGAGCCGCCGCCGGAGCCGCCGGGGATCTTGGTGAGGTCCCAGGGGTTGCCGGTCGGGCCGTAGGCGCTGTTCTCGGTGGAGGACCCCATGGCGAACTCGTCCATGTTGGTCTTGCCGAGGATGACGACGTCGGCGGCCTTCAGGCGCTGGGTGAGCGTCGCGTCGTACGGCGGGATCCAGCCCTCGAGGATCTTCGAACCGACGGTGGTCGGGATGCCCTCGGTGGTGAAGATGTCCTTGAGCGCGAGGGGAACGCCGGCCAGCGGACCGAGCTTCTCCCCCTTGGCACGCTTCTCGTCGACGGCACGGGCCTGCGCCAGGGCGCCCTCACGGTCGACGTGCAGGAAGGCGTGCACCTTCTCGTCGACGGCCTCGATGCGGGCGAGGTGGGCCTCGGTGACCTGGACGGCCGTGAGCTCGCCGGAGGCGATCTTCGCGGCGGTCTCGGCGGCCGTGAGCTTGATGATGTCCGTCATGACTTCTTAGTCCTCCCCCAGGATCTGCGGCACCTTGAAACGCTGCTGCTCCTGGGCCGGGGCGCCGGAGAGCGCCTGCTCGGGGGTGAGCGACGGACGGACCTCGTCCACGCGCATGACGTTCGTCAGCGGGAGCGGGTGCGAGGTCGGCGGTACGTCTTGGTCGGCGACCTCGCTGACGCGGGCGACCGCGCCGATGATGTCGTCCAGCTGTCCCGCGAAGTGGTCGAGCTCTTCGGGCTTCAGCTCCAGACGCGCCAGCCGGGCGAGGTGGGCGACCTCCTCGCGCGTGATGCCAGGCATGCAGCGATCCTCTGGGGTGGTGAGTGAGTGTGGTTTGGCCCAATCCTATGGGGCGGGAGGCCGTGCCCGTGAAACGGTTTGCCGGGCCCTGTCGCGCGGAGGGCTAGCCGACGCGGCCCGAGTCGTCCGCCGTCGCCGCCGGCAGGGCGGCGCGGGGCCGCTGCCAGCCGCGCGAGCCCCGGGCGCGCAGCCAGGCCGTCGTCTCGTCGGGGGGCATCGCGGCGGCGACCAGCCAGCCCTGGACGGCGTCGCAGCCGAGGTCGCGCAGGCGCTCCCAGGTCTCGTCGTCCTCGACGCCCTCGGCGACGACGAGCAGGCCGAGGGAGTGCGCGAGGTCGACGGTGCAGCGCACGATCTCCGCGTCCTCGGTGTCGACGGCGAGCCGGGCCACGAACGAGCGGTCGATCTTCAGTTCGCTGACCGGGAGCCGGCGCAGGTGCACGAGCGAGGAGTAGCCCGTGCCGAAGTCGTCCAGGGACATCTTCACGCCGTGCCCGGTCAGGGCGTTGAGGGTGTCGGCGGCGCGCTGCGGGTCCTCCAGGAGGACGTGTTCCGTGATCTCCAGTTGGAGCGCTCCCGCGGGCACGCCGTGCCGGGCCAGCCGGGCGGCGACGGAGCCCGCGAAGCCGGGCGTGTGCACATCACGCGGGGAGACGTTGACCGCGACCGGTACGAACAGGTCCTGGGAACGCCAGCGCGCGACCTGGCCGAGCGCGGCCTCCAGGACGTACTCGGTGAGGTGGGGCATCAGGCCCGAGGACTCGGCGATCGCTATGAACTCGTCCGGCGGCACCTTGCCCCGCTCGGGGTGCACCCAGCGGACCAGGGCCTCCAGGCCCACGACCTGTCCGTCGAAGCGGACCTTCGGCTGGTAGTGCAGATGCACATCGCCCGCTTCGAGGGCGCGGCGCAGATCGCCCAGCAGGCCGAGCCGGTCGGGGGTGTTCGAGTCGCGCTTGGACTCGTAGACCTCCACGCCCGTACGGTCCCGCTTCGCCTGGTACATCGCCACGTCCGCCCGCCGCAGCAGCCCTTCGGCGTCCAGGGCGTGGTCGGGGAAGACGGCGACCCCGGCGCTGGCCTCCAGGACGAGGGTGAGGCCGTCGAGGTCGAGGGGGGAGCTGAGGGCGGCGACCAGGCTCCGGGCGACCCGGGTCGCGGACGTCGTGGAGTCGGCGACGGGCAGTAAGACGGCGAACTCGTCCCCGCCGAGCCGGGCGGCCTCGGCCCCGCGCGGCAGTGCCACCCGCAGCCGGTCGGCGATCTGCAGCAGCAGCCGGTCACCGGCGAGATGACCCAGCGTGTCGTTGACCGACCGGAAGCGGTCGAGGTCGATCAGCATCAGGGCGGCGCGGGCGTCGATCCGCTCGGCGTCGTCCAGCGCGGTCCAGATGCGCTCCAGCAGCCACTGCCGGTTGGGCAGCCCGGTCAGCGGGTCGCGCAGCTGCTCCTCGGCGCGGGCCCGGGCTATCCACAGGGTGGAGTCCAGGGCGATGAGGGGGATGGAGAACAGGGGCAGCAGGATCGGCTTGGCCACGGCCACCACGCAGACCAGCGGCGCGATCCCGAGCAGCGCGACCGCGACCAGGCCCTGCCGGACCAGGGCGGTGCGGGCGACGGTGGGCAGCCCGGGGCGCGGGGCGTGCAGATACCAGAGCAGGACGCGGGTGACCAGCAGGTAGGAGGCGGCGACCAGGGCCACCTGGGGCGCGGTGGCGAGCGTCCAGGCGTCGGGCCGCGCGGGCGACTCGACGGACGGCACGGTCCCGAACACGGCGAGCACCAGGGCGCCGGCGCCGATGCCGAGGAGGTCGACCGCCCCGTGCAGCACGCCCTGGCGCCAGCGGTTGCGGCGGGCCACGCCGACCAGCACGACGACCGTGAGGCTGACCATGCCGGCCGGAACCCAGCCGTAGAGCAGCAGCACGGCGAGGGTGAGGGCGGCGCCCGAGCCGGTGCCGCCCCACCAGCGGGAGCGGCCGAGCATGACGAGGTGGCCGACGATGACGCCGGTCAGCACGGCGAGCGCCCAGCCGGCCGTGCCGGACGGGAACAGCGCGTGGCCGCCGGTGAAGGCGCGGTAGAAGCCGGCGCCCAGGACGAACCCGGCCGCGGCGACGACCGCGGCGGGCAGCGCGGGCCAGGAGTGGTGCCGTCCGCCGTCCGCGTCCTCGCCGGTCAGTCCCGGGGTGTGCTCGGTGACCGGCTGTGGCCCGCCGCGGCCGTCCGCCGCGGCGCGCCCACCGGGGGTACGCCCGTCCGCGGTGTACTGTCCGACGGCGCGCCCCTCCGCACCCGGACGCACCGCCGGCAGTCCGACCCCACGGACCGCACGCCATACGGCCGCCATGCGGCGCAGGCGCAGCCGTGCGCCCGGCACGGCGCTCTCGGTCGGTTCCATTCCCGTCCCTCTCACAGCCGGCGGTGCCCACGCCCCGCGGACCGGTGCCCGACAACCCTCTGGCGGCCCGCGTTGGAAAACCCTTCCCCGCGCTCTGTGCGAGCACGAAGATGCCCCGACCGCAGCTGGGCACGGCAGGCGCACATCTCAACAGTAGGCCGCAGAAGGCTTCCACGGGCAGCGGTCGCGGACGGTTGCCCGAATGCGCCCCGGCCACCCGTATGCATCTGATATGCGCTGAACGGGTGGCCTTCAACCGCTACTCCTCGGCCGAAAGCGCGACTTCGGCCGCCGCGTCCGGTCCCTGCTCCAGCAGGACCGCGAAACCCTCCTCGTTCAGGACCGGCACCTTCATCTGCATCGCCTTGTCGTACTTCGATCCGGGGCTGTCACCCACCACGACGAACGACGTCTTCTTCGAAACCGATCCGGTCACCTTCGCACCGCGGCTCTGCAGCGCCTCCTTGGCGCCGTCCCGGGTGAAGTGTTCGAGGGTGCCGGTGACGACGACGGTGAGCCCTTCGAGCGGGCGCGGCCCCTCGCCCTCGCCGGTGCTCTCCTCCTCCATGCGGACTCCGGAGGCCTTCCACTTACGGATGATCTCGCGGTGCCAGTCCTCGGCGAACCACTCCTTGACGGCCGCGGCGACGATCGGGCCGACGCCGTCCGTGTTCTTCAGCTCCTCCTCGCTGGCCTGGTCGATGCGCTCGATCGAGCGGAACTCCCTGGCCAGCGCCTCGGCCGCGACCGGTCCGACGTGACGGATCGACAGGCCGGTGAGGATGCGGGCGAGCGGGCGCTGCTTGGCCGCCGCGATGTTCTCCAGCATGGCGAGCGCGTTCTTGCGGGGGTTGCCCTCCTGGTTGGCGAAGATCGTGGCGACCTTCTCCTCGCCGCTCTTCGGGTCGCGCTTGGGCAGGCCGCTGTCCGGGTCGAGGACGTAGGCCTTGATGGGCAGCAACCGGTCGATGGTGAGGTCGAACAGGTCGCCCTCGTCGAGCAGCGGCGGCTCCTTCGGCTCCAGCGGCGCGGTGAGGGCCGCCGCGGCCACATAGCCGAAGTGCTCGATGTCCAGCGACTTGCGGCCCGCGAGGTAGAACAGGCGCTCGCGCAACTGGGCCGGGCAGGTGCGGGCGTTCGGGCAGCGCAGGTCGACGTCGCCCTCCTTCATGGGCCTGAGCGCCGTACCGCATTCGGGGCACTCGCTCGGCATCACGAACTCGCGCTCGCTGCCGTCGCGCAGGTCGGCGACCGGCCCGAGGATCTCGGGGATGACGTCACCGGCCTTGCGCAGCACCACGGTGTCGCCGATGAGGACGCCCTTGGCCTTGACCACGTCCTGGTTGTGCAGGGTGGCGAACTCGACCTCGGATCCGGCGACCGTCACCGGCTCGACCTGCGCGTACGGTGTGACACGGCCCGTGCGGCCCACGCCCACGCGGATGTTGACGAGCTTGGTGTTGACCTCCTCCGGCGCGTACTTGTAGGCGATGGCCCAGCGCGGCGCGCGCGAGGTGGAGCCGAGCCGGCCCTGGAGGGGGATCTGGTCGAGCTTGACGACGACGCCGTCGATCTCCCACTCCACGGAGTGGCGGTTCTCGCCGAAGTACGCGATGAACTCCCGGATGCCGTCGAGGCCGTCGACGACGCGGTTGTGGCCGGAAACGGGCAGGCCCCAGGTCTTGAGGAGGGCGTAGGCCTCGGAGAGGCGGCTGAGACCGGTGAAGCCCTCCAGGGCGCCGATGCCGTGGACCACCATGTGCAGGGGGCGGGTGGCGGTGACGCGCGGGTCCTTCTGGCGCAGTGAACCGGCCGCCGCGTTGCGCGGGTTGGCGAAGGGCTTGTCGCCGGCCTCGACCAGCCGGGCGTTGAGCTCCTGGAACTTCTCCATCGGGAAGTAGACCTCGCCGCGGATCTCCACGAGGTCGGGGACCGAGTCGCCCTTGAGGCGCTCCGGGATCTCGGCGATCGTCCGGACGTTCGGTGTGATGTCCTCGCCGGTGCGGCCGTCGCCGCGGGTGGCCGCGCGGGTGAGACGGCCGTGCTCGTAGGTGAGGTTCACGGCGAGGCCGTCGACCTTCGTCTCGCACAGGAAGTGGTAGTCCTGCTCGCCCAGTTCGCGGGCGATGCGCTCCGTCCAGGCGGCCATCGCCTCGTCGTTGAACGTGTTGTCGAGGGAGAGCATGCGCTGGCGGTGCTCGACCGCCGTGAACTCCGTCTCGTACGACCCGGAGACCTTCTGGGTCGGCGAGTCCGGCGTGCGCAGTTCCGGATACCGCTCCTCCAGCGCCTCCAGGGAACGCAGCAGTTCGTCGAACTCCGCGTCGCTGACGACGGGAGCGTCCTTCACGTAGTACCGGAAGCGGTGCTCCTCGATCTGCTCAGCGAGGCGCGCGTGCTTCTCCCGTGCCTCGGCGGGCACCGTCGTCGTCTCCGCTTGCTTGTCCCCGGCCACCGTGTCGTCCTCCCGTTACTCTGGGTTGTCCGCGAGAGATCTCGCCGCCCGGACGCAGTGGGCGAGAGCCGTGCGCGCGTACCCCGGGGAGGCCCCCGCGAGTCCGCACGCCGGGGTGACCGTGACCGCCTCCGCGAGAAGCCCCGGTGACAGCCCCAGCCTGCGCCACAGCGTCCTGACACCCATGACGCTACCGGCAGGGTCTGACAATGGGCCCTCGGTGCCCGGGACGACACCGGTGAAGAGCCGGGTGCCGGCCTCCACCGCCTCACCGATCGCGTCGTCGTCACGCTCGGTGAGCAGGGAGAAGTCGAAGGAGACGGCCGCCGCGCCCGACCGGCGGAGCAGGGCGAACGGGACGTCCGGTGCGCAGGAGTGGACGACGACCGGGCCGTCGTGCACCCCCATGGCGTCGCGGAGCGTGGCCTCGACGATCTGCCGGTCGACGGCCCGGTGGGTGCGGTAGCCGCTGGCGGACTTCACCTGGCCGCGCAGCACGGCCGTGAGGGACGGCTCGTCGAGTTGCAGGACGAGCCGCGCGCCCGGGATGCGCCGCCGCACCTCGTCGAGATGCAGACGCAGTCCCTCGGCGAGGGAGGCGGCGAGGTCGCGGCAGGCCCCGGGGTCGGAGAGGACCGCCTCGCCGTTACGCAATTCCAGGTTGGCGGCGAGCGTCCAGGGCCCGACGGCCTGGACCTTCAGCGGCCCCTCGTACTCCTGGGTGAACTCCTCCAGCGCGTCGAGGTCCTCGCCGAGCCAGGAGCGGGCCCGCTTGGTGTCCCGACCGGGCCGGTCCCCCAGGCGCCAGCCGCTGGGCTCCACGCGCGCGTACAGCTCGACGAGCAGTCCGGCGGTCCGCCCGATCATGTCCGCTCCCGGTCCCCGGGCGGGCAGTTCGGGCAGGAAGGGGAAGTCCTCGAAGGTTCCGGTGACGGTTTTGGCGGCTTCTCGGGCGTCGCCGCCCGGCATGGACCCCACACCGGTGGCGGCGCCGAACCTGAACTGGCTGTTTTCGCTCACCGGAGAAGCCTACGCAGCGGCTCCGCCGGGGTCAGTTCCCAGGTCGCACCGTCAGGTCGTTGACCTCGGCGTCCCTCGGCAGGTCCAGGGCCGTCAGGATCGTCGTGGCCACCGACTCCGGGTCGATCCACTTGGCGGCGTCGTACTCCTTGCCCTCCTGCTGATGGACCTTGGCCTGCATGGGGCTGGCGGTGCGGCCGGGGTAGACCGAGGTGACCCGGACGCCGGCCGCGTGCTCCTCGTGGCGCAGGGAGTCCGCCAGGGCCTTGAGGCCGTGCTTGGACGCGGCGTACGCGGACCAGCCGGCGTGGGCGTTGAGGCCGGCGCCGGAGTTGACGAAGACGACGTGGCCCCGGGCGGCGCGCAGCTGGGGCAGGAAGTGCCGGGTCAGCTCGGCGGGGGCGACGAGGTTGACGTTGAGCTGATGGCGCCAGGTCTTCGGGGTGAGTTCGCCGATGGGGCCGAGGTCGACGACCCCGGCGATGTGCAGCAGCGAGTCCACGCGGTCGGGCAGCGACTGGTGGGAGAAGGCCCAGGAGAGCCTGTCGGGGTCGGACAGGTCCCCGACGAGCGTCTTCGCCCCCGGGAACTCGGCCGCCAGCTCCTTGGCGCGGCCCGCGTCGCGCGCGTGCAGCACGAGGTCGTCCCCGCGCGCGTGCAGACGGCGGGCCACGGCCGCGCCGATGCCGGAGCCCGCTCCGGTGATCACATGAGTAGCCATGCCCGCCATGCTCGCATCAGCCTCAGGTCACTCGATGCCGCGGCTCTCCTCCAGGTACGCCAGGGCGCCCACCGGCTCCTCCGCGAAGAACACCAGGTCGGTGAGGGGGCGGGGCAGGAAGCCCTCGTCCTCCATGCGGCGGAACTGCTCCTTCAGGCCGTCGTAGAAGCCCGCGGTGTTGAGCAGCACGACCGGCTTGTCCGTGTGGCCGTGCTTCTTCAGCTCCAGGATCTCGGTCGCCTCGTCGAGCGTGCCGGTGCCGCCGACCATGACGACCACGGCGTCGGCCTTCTCCAGCAGGATCCTCTTGCGCTCGGCGAGGTCCTCGGCGACGACCATCTCGTCGACGCCCGGGCGGGCCTTCGCCGAGAGGAATTTCACGGAGACGCCGGTGAGCCGGCCGCCCGCCTCCTGCACACCGTCGGCGACCACCTTCATGAGGCCGACGTCCGAGCCGCCCCACACCAGGGTGTGTCCGCCCTTGCCCAGCAGGGTGGCGAACTCCCGCGCGGGACGGGTGTAGCGCTCGTCGAGGTCGGCGGCGGAGAGGAAGACACAGATGTTCATGAGCCCACCGTACGGGCCCGGTCGGGAGCCGCGGTGACCCGCATTTTGGACTGCCGGTGCGGGAGCTTCTCCCAGTCGTCCATGAACCGGGCGTCCAGGCCGTGCTTGGCGGCGAGTTCGGTGAGCGTCCGCGTCCGGTAGTAGAAGTCCTCGTGGAGCACCTGGTGCTCCTCGCCCTCGGTGCGGTCGAAGGTGAAGTCGAAGAAGCCGCCGGGTGCGAGGATCCGGCCGACGTGGGCGAAGCACTCCTCTATGACGTGCGGCGGCGAGTGCGAGAAGACGCTGTGCGCGTGCACGACGTCGAAGTGCGCGTCGGGCAGGAAGGCGAAGGTGAGGTCGTCGGCGAGCGCCAGGTAGGGCATCTTGGACTGGAGGCCCTCGGCGACGAGGGTGTCCTGGGCGGCGAGCAGGATGTGCGGCGAGATGTCGATGCCGTAGTAGTGGCCGGCGTCGAGGTGGTCGATGAACAGACGCCCGGCGCGCAGATTGCCGCAGCCGATCTCCAGCATCCGGTGCCGCGGCTGGAGGCCGTGCCCCACCAGGTAGTCGAACTGCATGCGCCCGATCCGCGCCCACGCCTCGCGGGAGGGGTTGTGCCCCACCGCCGCCTCCGCGCTGCGGGCCGCGTCGGAGGCCATGACGGCGCGGTAGTAGGAGATGTGGTCGCGGTAGCGCAGCCGCAGCCAGGCGTCCCGCGCCGCGCGCCGGGCGTGCGCGGGCACGCGCCCCGGGTGGCGCAGGGCGTACCTGACCTGGTGGGCCAGGGTGCTGCGGTTTCCGGCCGGTTCCGTTGCTCGCATCGGGGCCTCCTGCGGCGTGGGAAGAACTCCGCTACAGCGTGCGCTGTATCGAAGGACTCGGCTACCCAAGGAGGGCGATCGTGACCAGAGGGCACCGCATCACCGTCGAACCGAGCGGCCGCCACGTGCGCGTGGTGCACGGCGGACAGATCCTGGCGGAGAGCGACCGGTCGCTGGTCCTGCGCGAGACGGGCTGTCCCGAGCGGTACTACATCCCCGCCGAGGACGTACGCCTGGATCTGCTGACACCGTCGGGCACTCACACACACTGCCCGTTCAAGGGGGACGCCTCCTACTGGTCGCTGCCGGGCGCGGCGGACCTCGTGTGGGCGTATCCGGATCCCGAGCCGGACGTCGCTGAGATCAAGGACCACCTGTGCTTCTACGAGGTGGAAGTGATGTGATCGGCCGACGCTCGGCCCGCCTCACCGATGAACACCCCGCCGTGCGGCAGTCTGCATGAGCATGGACAAGAAGATCCTTTCGCGCGACGGCACCCGCATCGCCTACGAGAGCACCGGACAGGGCCCCGCGGTCGTCCTGGTGAGCGGCGCGATGTCGACGGGCGGCACGCTGGCGCCGCTGGCCGTGTCGCTCTCGGAGCGTTTCCAGGCCGTCGTGTACGACCGCCGGGGCCGGGGCGCCAGCGGGGACACCGCGCCGTACGCCGTGGAGCGTGAGCTCGAGGACCTGGCGGCGGTGATCGAGGCGGTGGGCGGCGAGGCGTTCCTGTACGGCATCTCCTCGGGAGGGGCGCTGGCCTTGGAGGCGGCGGCGAGCGGGCTGCCGGTGCGGCGCGTCGCGGTGTACGAGACGCCGTTCGCGATGTCCGAGGAGGGCGCCGAGGAGCGCGCGGAGTACACCGGGCGGCTGACGGAGGCGCTCGGCGAGGGACGGCGCGGGGACGCGGTCGAGCTGTTCCTGCGGCTGGCCGGTCTGGCCGAGGGGATGATCCAGGGGGCCCGCCAGTCCCCCATGTGGGCCGGCATGGAGGCGATCGCCGGGAGCCTCGCCTACGACGACGCCGTCATGCGCGACGGCCGGGTGCCCCGCGACCGGCTGGCCGCGGTCGGGGTCCCCGTCCTGGCGGTCGCGGGCGACGCGAGCCCCGCCTGGCTGCGCGAGGCGGCCCGGGCGATCGCGGACTCGGTCCCCACGGGCACGTGCCGCACGCTCCAGGGCCAGACGCACATGGTCGAGCCGAACGTGCTGACGCCGGTGCTGACGGACTTCTTCCTGCAGGGCTAGGGCCGACGGCGGGGCCTCGTCAGGCCGACGCCGTCGGTCGACTCCGTCAGGCCACGCCCGCCGTCGCCCGGGTCGTCGAGGCGATCGTCGCCGAGCCCACCACGCGGGTGCCGTCGTACAGCACGATCGCCTGGCCGGGGGCGACGCCGCGGACCGGCTCGGTGAAGGTGACCTCCAGGGAGCCGTCGACGAGTTCGGCGCTCACCTCGGTCTCGCCGCCGTGGGCGCGCAGCTGGGCCGTGTAGGTGCCGGGGCCCGTGGGGGCGGCGCCGCACCAGCGCGGCTTGATCGCGGTCAGGGCGCTGACGTCCAGCGCGGCGGCCGGGCCGACCGTGACCGTGTTGTCCACCGGGGAGATGTCGAGGACGTAGCGCGGCTTGCCGTCGGGGGCCGGGGTGCCGATGCGCAGGCCCTTGCGCTGTCCGATGGTGAAGCCGTACGCGCCCTCGTGCGTGCCGATCCGGTTGCCGGACTCGTCGACGATGTCGCCCTCGGACCTGCCGAGCCGGTCCGCGAGGAAGCCCTGGGTGTCGCCGTCGGCGATGAAGCAGATGTCGTGGGAGTCGGGCTTCTTGGCCACCGCGAGGTCCCGGCGCTCGGCCTCCGCGCGGATCTCGTCCTTGGTGGTGAGGGTGTCGCCGAGGGGGAAGAGCGCGTGGGCGAGCTGCCGGTCGTCCAGCACGCCGAGGACGTACGACTGGTCCTTGGCCATGTCGGAGGCGCGGTGCAGCTCACGGGTGCCGTCGGCGAGGGTGACGACCTTGGCGTAGTGGCCGGTGCACACCGCGTCGAAGCCCAGCGCGAGCGCCTTGTCGAGGAGGGCGGCGAACTTGATCTTCTCGTTGCAGCGCAGGCAGGGGTTGGGGGTGCGGCCGGCCTCGTACTCGGCGACGAAGTCCTCGACCACGTCCTCGCGGAAGCGGTCGGCGAGATCCCACACGTAGAAGGGGATGCCGATGACGTCGGCGGCGCGGCGGGCGTCGCGCGAGTCCTCGATGGTGCAGCAGCCGCGCGCGCCCGTCCGGAAGGATTGGGGGTTGGCGGAGAGCGCGAGGTGGACGCCGGTCACATCGTGACCGGCCTCGGCCGCGCGGGCGGCGGCTACGGCGGAGTCGACTCCGCCGGACATGGCGGCCAGGACGCGGAGGGGACGGGAGCGCTGCGGGGTTTCAGTCATAGCCCTTCCAGGGTACGGGGGCGCGGGAACCAGGGCTCACGAGTATCCGTTGACGATCACATGGGACAGCGGAAGGCTTCGAAGGACGGCGACCGGAAGGTCGGGCGTCGCGCGCTGCTGATCGGCGGGGCGGCGGCAGCGGCGGGCACGGCCGCGCTGGCCCGGGACGAGCTCGCGCGCCTGTGGTGGCGGACTCCCGGCGTCGAGAAGCCGCGCAAGGCGGGCGAGGTCGACTACACGGGCGCCCGCTGGGTGGCGGCGTCGGAGGCGAACTGGCGGCGGGCGGACCGCCCGGACGACTTCGGCATAGACATGGTGATCGTCCATGTCACGCAGGGCAGCTTCGACAGCGCGGTGAAGGCCTTCCAGGACCCGGGGCACCAGGCGGCCACGCACTACATAGTCCGCCAGGACGGGCACGTCACGCAGATGATCCGCGAGCTGGACGTGGCGTACCACGCGGGCAACCGCGACTACAACGAACGCAGCGTCGGCATCGAGCACGAGGGCTTCGTGGACCGCCCCCAGGACTTCACGGACGAGATGTACGAGGCCTCGGCCCGCCTCACGGCCCGCATCTGCGCGCGCTACGACATACCCGTCGACCGCGAGCACATCATCGGCCACGTGGAGGTCCCGGGCACGGACCACACGGATCCGGGGCCGCATTGGGACTGGGACAAGTACATGCGCTTGGTGAAGCGGGCGCGCACGGCACCGGCCTGACCGGCCGGTCCCTGCTCGCTACGTCGGTCCCGCCGCGCTACGTCAGCCCCGCCGCCCGCGCCCGTTCCACCGCCGGGCCGATGGCCTTCGCGAGGGCTTTGACGTCGGACTCGGTGGAGGTGTGGCCGAGGGAGAAGCGGAGGGTGCCGCGGGCGAGGTCGGGGTCGGTGCCGGTGGCGAGGAGGACGTGGCTGGGCTGGGCGACGCCGGCGGTGCAGGCGGAGCCGGTGGAGCATTCGATGCCCTGGGCGTCGAGCAGGAGGAGGAGGGAGTCGCCCTCGCAGCCGGGGAAGGTGAAGTGCGCGTTGGCGGGGAGGCGGCCCTCCGGCGCGGGGTCGCCGCCGAGGATCGCGTCCGGCACGGCCGAGCGGACGGCGGTGACCAGGGTGTCGCGCAGGGCGCCGACCTCGCGGGCGAACCATTCGCGCTGTTCGGCGGCCAGCCGTCCGGCGACCGCGAAGGAGGCGATGGCGGGTACGTCGAGGGTGCCGGAGCGCACATGGCGTTCCTGGCCGCCGCCGTGCAGGACCGGTACGGGGGCGTGCTCGCGGCCGAGGAGCAGGGCGCCGATGCCGTAGGGGCCGCCGATCTTGTGGCCGGAGACCGTCATCGCGGCGAGGCCGGAGGCGGCGAAGTCCACGGGGATCTGGCCGAAGGCCTGGACGGCGTCCGAGTGCAGGGGGACGCCGAACTCCGCTGCCACATCGGCGAGTTCGCGGATCGGCAGGATCGTCCCGATCTCGTTGTTCGCCCACATGACGGTGGCGAGGGCCACGTCGTCGGGGTTACGGGCGATCGCCTCGCGCAGGGCGTCCGGCTGGACACGGCCGTGGGCGTCGACCGGCAGGTACTCGATGGTGGCGCCCTCGTGTTCGCCGAGCCAGTGGACGGCGTCGAGGACGGCGTGGTGCTCGACGGGGCTGGCGAGGACGCGGGTGCGGGCCGGGTCGGCGTCGCGGCGTGACCAGTACAGGCCCTTGACGGCGAGGTTGTCGGCCTCCGTGCCGCCCGAGGTGAAGACGACCTCGCTGGGGCGGGCGCCGAGGGCTTCGGCGAGGGTCTCGCGGGCCTCCTCGACGGTACGGCGGGCCTGCCTGCCGGATGAGTGGAGGGAGGAGGCGTTGCCGGTGGCACCCAGGTGCGCGGTGAGCGCCTCTGCCGCCTCCGGAAGCATCGGGGTGGTCGCGGCGTGGTCGAGGTAAGCCATGGTGAGCCCGATTCTACGGCTCCGGTTCCACGGGCCTCAGAGCAAGGTTGGCCGAACGTGAACCGCTTTCCCGCGCGGCTGCCGCCCGTCGTCCACGGGCTCGGCCGCGCCGTGCCGGCGCACGGTCGTCCGACGGCGGCTCAGCGGCTCAGGAGTGCGGCTCAGAAGCTCCAGGAGATCGAGCTGTCGAACTCCATGAACGCCGCCAGGACCAGCAGGTCCGCGATGCCCAGGCCGAGGCCGAGGTAGGCGCGGCCGGGGCGCTCGGTGCCGCGCCACAGGGCGATGCTGGCGAGCGCGATGGCGATCGGGCCGAGGAAGAGGTTGAGGACGAGCAGGCCGAGCAGGCCGAGGATGAAGGACGCGACGGCCATGCCGTCGGTGTCGCGGATACCGGTGCGGCGCGAGGCCGGAGCGGTGAGCTGCATGATGGTCGACTCCCAGTCGGGTCGAAGGGAACGGTGGTCGGCGGGCCTGAGCCGGTGGGCCCGGGTCAGTGGGCCTGCGTGTGACGCCGGCGGCTGTGGCGCTCGCGGATCGCGAAGATGCCGAGCCAGGCGGCGATGACCACGCCGGCGGCGACGGAGAAGGTGAGCGGCGCGTGGGCCACGGTGCCCAGCACGACTCCCAGCAGCAGGAGCGCGGCGACGATGAACAGCATGGGTACAGCCCCCAGGGTTTCGGTGAACGGTTGTGGTTACAGTTGTTCACTGACTTCCCAGTCTAGCGTCTCCTATGACTTTTCAATTCCAGAGAACAGTTGTTAACTGCATGGTATGAGTCACACCCTCGGCATCCGGCAGGCCCAGAAACAGAAGACCCGGCAGGCACTCCTGGACGCGGCCCTGGGGCTGCTGGAGGAGCAGAGCCTGAGCAGCCTGGGGCTGCGCGAGGTCACGCGCGCCGTCGGTGTCGCCCCGACGGCCTTCTACCGCCACTTCCGCTCCACGGCGGATCTGGGCGTGGCCCTGGTCGAGGAGGCGCTGGGCAGCCTGCACCCGATGATCCGGACGACGGTGTCCACGACCGGCGACCACGAGGAACGCATCACCCGCGCCATCGAGCTGATTGCCCGTCATGTCGACGGGTACCCCGCGCATGTCCGATTCATCGCCCGTGAACGGCACGGCGGAGTCCAGCCGGTACGGGAGGCGATACGGGAGCAACTGGTGCGTTTCGCCCAGGAGGTCAAGGAGGAGCTGGCCAAGGACTCGGTGTCCGAGGGGTGGACCGAGGACGACCTGCTGATGCTCGCGCACCTCTACGTCGACCAGATGCTGATCACGGCGTCGCTCTTCCTGGAGGCGCTGGAGGGCCCGGAGAAGGAGCGTGCGGAGCGGACGCGGCACGTCACACAGGTGGCGACCCGCCAGATGCGGCTGATCGGCCTCGGCCGCCACCACTGGCTGGACTGACCTCCCGCGCACAACGCACCGGGGCGGCACGCCCGTTCGCCGAGCACGCCGCCCCTGTCGTATCCCGGAGGGTCCCGTCGGCCCCTCCGTACCCTCTACGCCTACTGCTCCTTCTGCGCCTGCGGGGTCTGCTGCCCCTGCCCGCCCGAGGCCTGACCACCGCCGCCCGGCCCGCCGCAGCCGCCGCCCTGGCCACCGCCGGGGCCGCCCTGAGCGCCGCCTGGCGCACCGCTGGGCGCACCCGAAGGCGCCCCGGACGGCGTACCCGACGGCATACCCGATGGCTTCGAACCCCCGGAAGCGGCGCCCGACGGCGCACCGGACGGAGCCCCCGAAGGCGCACCCGACGGCGCCTGGCACGCCTGCTGCTGTCCGGAGTCGCCGCCGCTGTTCGAGGACGACGAGGAGTCACCCGAGCCGCAGGCCGCCAGAGCGAGGGGCGACAACGCCAGCAGGGCCACGGCAGGAAGGAGACGGGCACGCTTCATGAGAGACAGCTCCAGGGAGGATGAGGAAGTCCTGAGGCGAGCACTCAACCAACGCCGCTCAGGACTCCCCTCGGGACGCCCTGTGATCTGCCTGTCAGTGAGGCAAAATTCAGCCGAGCCTGACCCGGGCGAGCTGCCGGGACTGGGCGACCAGGCGGTCGGCGCTGTCCCAGACCTCGGCGTCCTCCTCCAGGAAGCCGCCGGCGAGGTTGCGTGTGGTGATCGAGACGCGCAGGGGGCCCGGTGCCGGGCGGCAGCGGACGTGCACGGTCAGCTCGACGGTGGGGACCCAGCCCTTCAGCCCGATCTCGAAGGCGGTGGGCGGCAGGGCGTCCACCGCGAGCAGCAAGGAGAGCGGGTCGTGGTCGCGGCCGTCCGCGAGACCGAACCAGGCGCGCATCTCGCCCTTGCCGGACGGTTGCCCGAGGGCCCAGCCCAGCGTCGAAGGGTCCAGCTTGAGCATCAGACGGTCGGCGATGGCCGAGCTGCCGTCGACGGGGGCCGGCCCGTCCTCGGGGCCGAAGCAGTGCTCCATCGGCGGGATCGCGGGCGGCTGGGCCGTCGTACGGACGTCGTCGGGCAGGGCGTCCAGGTCGCCGTAGGAGGCGAGGACGCGGATGCGTTCGACCTCGCGGCCCTCGTCGTCGTACTGGAAGAGGGAGGCCTGGCCGGTCGACAGGGTGCGGCCGGTGCGGACGAGGTCCGTGCGGACGACCGCCGGGCCGGGCTGGGATGCGGTCAGGTAGTGCGCCGAGATGGTGAACGGGTCGGCATGCGGCAGGGCGTCCGCGAGCGCGCGGCCCAGGACGGCCAGCAGATAGCCGCCGTTGACGGCACTGATGATCGTCCAGCCGGCGGAGAGGTCGATGTCGTAGACGCCGGGCGCACGGGGGGTGAGCGCGGTGTCGCGGTCGAACTCGCTGTCGCCGATCGTGGCCCGGACGTCCGGGGCGGTGGCTGCTTCTGGCATGGCTGAACAGTACAAGAACCGACTACTAAGCGGTAGCTTTTCTCGCTCGGCCCGCGCCCCCGACTTGGTGAGACATGGGCAACTTCTCAGTGGGACGACCTGTTCGGCACCGGCGACCATGTGCGGCAGGCGGCCGATCTGGGCGCCGACGGCACGGGCGGTATCGCGCTGAACCGGCGTCGAGCTGCTGCCCGGCTACCCCGGCTCGGCGAAGGCGGTCCGCCCCCGGGGGCTGGGCGAGCGCGACTCGCTCGCCGCGCGGAGCCCCGCCCTGCGTGCCGGGGAACGACCCGTACACGCTGCTCCGCGAGGCGCCCGTCCCGCCGCGGCTCGCGCTGTGCCTCTCCGGCCGGCCGCACGACGGCTACGAGGACGCCGTGGCGCTCGAGCACGCCGCGAAGGCCCCGACGACCGTGCATGTGGCTGACGGCGATGACGGGCCGCGTGCCCGTCACGGCAGGACGGGCTCCTCCTCCTCGCTCACCGTGGACCGCCGGTGCCAGGCCCGCGGGGCTCGCCAGTGGTACCGCATCGCGAGCAGCCGCAGGACGAAGCCGGTGATCACCGCGAGGGCGCTGGTCAGCGGGGACAGGGCGTCGTACCGGATGCACAGCACCACGATGGTGGAGCCGACGATCGCCGGGACCGCGTAGAGGTCGCGGTCCCAGCGCAGCAGGGAGGGCACCTCGTTGGCGAGCACGTCCCGCAGCACTCCCCCGCCCACCGCGGTGGCCATGCCCAGGCACGCGGAGGCGGTCAGGCCGAGCCCGTACTCGTACGCCTTCGTCGTCCCGGCGACGCAGAACAGGCCGAGGCCGGCCGCGTCGAAGACGTTCACGGCGACCTGGATGCGTTCCACATGGGGGTGCAGGAAGAAGACGAGGAGGGTGGCGAGCAGCGGGGTGAGGAAGTACCCCAGGTCCGTGAAGGCGGCGGGCGGCACCGCCCCGATGACCAGGTCGCGGAAGAGACCGCCGCCCAGTGCGGTGACCTCGGCGAGGACGGCCATGCCGAACACGTCGAAGTTCTTCCGGACGGCCAGCAGGGCGCCGGAGATCGCGAAGACGAAGATGCCGATCAGCTCGAGCGAGTGCTGGACGGACGGGGTGAAGAGTTCCTGGAGCACCCGAACATTTTTACCCACGGCCGAGCCCCCGCCCCCCGAGTGAGGGGCGGGGGCTCGGGCGGAATCACTTCTCGACGGAGGGAGTGGTCTTCTCCGCGGCGGCCTTGTGGGCCGAGATCAGCAGCTCGGTGTCCTGCGGCTGCTGGTCCTCGAAGTTCTCCGGGTGGTGGCAGGCGACGCGCTGCCCGGCCCGCAGCTCCTTGAGCGGCGGCTCGGTCGTCTTGCAGATCTGGGTCGCCTTCCAGCACCGGGTGTGGAAACGGCAGCCGCTCGGCGGGGCGATCGGCGAGGGCACGTCGCCCCTGAGCAGGATGCGCCCGCTCTTGGTGCCCCGGCGCTTCGGATCCGGTATCGGCACAGCCGACAGCAGGGCCTTGGAATACGGGTGCATCGGCGACTTGTACAGCTTGTCGCGATCGGCCAGCTCGACGATCTTGCCGAGGTACATCACCGCGATCCGGTCCGAGACGTGCCGGACGACCGACAGGTCGTGCGCGATGATCACGTACGTCAGGCCCAGTTCCTCCTGAAGGTCGTCCAGCAGGTTCACCACCTGCGCCTGGATCGACACGTCCAGCGCGGAGACCGGCTCGTCGGCCACGACCAGCTTGGGGTTGAGCGCGAGCGCGCGGGCGATGCCGATGCGCTGGCGCTGGCCGCCGGAGAACTCGTGCGGATAGCGGTTGTAGTGCTCGGGGTTGAGGCCGACCACCGACAGCAGCCGCTGGACCTCCTTCTTCACGCCGCCCTCGGGCTCGACGCCCTGGAGCCTGAAGGGGGCGCCGACGATCGTGCCGATCGTGTGCCGGGGGTTCAGCGAGGAGTAGGGGTCCTGGAAGATCATCTGCACATCACGGCGCATCGGGCGCAGATCGCTCGTGCCGAGGTGTGTGATGTCCTTGCCCTCGAACTCGACCGAGCCGCCGGTCGGTTCGAGCAGCCGGGTGATCAGCCGGCCCATGGTGGACTTGCCGCAGCCCGACTCGCCCACGACGCCGAGCGTCTCGCCGCTGCGGACCTCGAAGTCGATGCCGTCGACGGCGCGCACCGCGCCGGTCTGCCGCTGGAGCAGGCCCTTGCGGATCGGGAAGTGCTTCTGCAGGCCGGTGACCTTCAGCAGGATCTCGCCGTCGGCGGCGGAGTCCTTGGTGAGGGTGGCCCCGCTGGTGTCCGGTTTGGTCACCGGTTTCTCGTCGCTCACAGCTTCGGCGCAATCTCTTCGGTCCAGATACGCTCCCGCTGCTCCTGGGTCATGTGGCAGGCGGCCCAGTGACCGCCGCCGACCTCGGTCAGCTCGGGGCGGACCGTGCGGGTGACGTTGTCCTTCGGGAGGTCCGCGTACGGGCAGCGCGGGTTGAAGGCGCAGCCGGACGGGAGGTTGATGAGGGAGGGCGGAGCCCCCTTGATCGGGATGAGCCGGTCGGTCTCCTCCCGGTCCATACGCGGCATCGAGCCGAGCAGACCCCAGGTGTAGGGGTGCCGGGGCTCGGAGAACACGTCCTCGGCGGAACCGCGCTCCACGCACCGGCCGCCGTACATGACCAGCAGGTCGTCGGCCATCTCGGCGACCACACCCAGGTCGTGGGTGATCATGATGACCGCGGAGCCGAACTCCTTCTGCAGATCATGGATCAGATCGAGGATCTGCGCCTGCACGGTGACGTCCAGGGCGGTGGTCGGCTCGTCGGCGATGAGCAGCTCGGGGTTGTTCACCAGCGCCATGGCGATCATCGCGCGCTGGCGCATACCGCCGGAGAACTCGTGCGGGTAGCCGTCCACGCGCTTGGCCGGCTCGGGGATGCCGACCCGGTCGAGCATCTCGACCGCCCGCTGCTTGGCGGCCTTCCTGCTGACGTCGTGGTGGACCCGGTACGCCTCGACGATCTGGTGTCCGACCGAGTAGTAGGGGTGCATCGCCGACAGCGGGTCCTGGAAGATCATGGCCATCTTCCGGCCGCGCAGCCGCCGTACCTCGTCGGGGTCGGCCGCGATCAGCTCCTGGCCGTCCAGCCACACCTCGCCGGAGACCTTGGCACGGGCCGAGCGGTGCAGGCCCATCAGCCCGAGGGAGGTGACGGACTTGCCGGAGCCGGACTCGCCCACGATGCCCAGGGTCTTGCCCTTGCGCACGTCGAAGCTGACGCCGTCCACCGACCTGACCAGACCGTCGTCCGTGTCGAAGTGGATGCGCAGATCCCGTACGGACAGGAACACGTCGTCCGCGGTGGACGGGGCGACGGGGTCCGGTTCGCCGAGAGCGGCTTTGTCGAGCTTGCTCACGAGTACCTCACCCGGGGGTCGATGGCGGCGTTCACCAGGTCGACGATCAGATTGCAGAAGACGATGAAGAACGCGGCGACCATGGTCACACCCATGATGATGGGCAGGTCGTTCTGCTGGATGGACTGGATGGCGTAGGCGCCGATGCCCTGCAGCGAGAAGACCGTCTCGGTGAGCACCGCGCTGCCGACCAGCAGACCGAAGTCCATGCCGAAGATCGTGACGATCGGGGTCAGCGCGGAGCGCAGGCCGTGCTTGGCGACGACCGTGGTCTCCTTCAGACCCTTGGCCCGGGCCGTTCTGATGTAGTCCTCGCCCATCGTCTCCAGCATGCCCGCCCGGGTGAGCCGGGCGTAGAGAGCCGAGAAGAGGAAGGCGAGGCTGACCCAGGGCAGGATCAGGTGCCAGGCCCATTCCGCGGGGTTCTCGGTGAAGGGGACGTAGTCGACGCTGTCCCAGATGGGGATCTCGTAGACGAAGAGCGCGAGCAGGATCTGGCCGGTGAAGAAGATCGGGAGCGAGACGCCGGAGAGGGCGATGAACATGGCGATGCGGTCGATGGGCTTGCCCTTGCGCAGCGCTGAGATCACACCGGTCGTGACACCGAAGACCACCCAGATCACCGCGGCGCCGACGGCCAGCGAGAAGGAGACGGGGATCCGTTCCTGAAGCTGGGGCCACACCTCGACGTGGTTCTTGAAGGAGTACCCGAAGCAGGGTGCGCTGCAGTGCGTCGCGTCGGGACCGAACTTGTAGTCGGCGCCGATCACGATGCCCTTGATGAAGTCCCAGTACTGGACGTAGACCGGCTGGTCCAGGCCGAGGTTCTGCTTGATCGCGGCGACGGACTCGGGGTTCGCGTCCTTGCCGACGTACTGGGTGGCCAACTGGTCGGCCGTCTGGCCCCCGATGCGGGGAACCAGGAAGAAGATGGCGAAAGTGACTGCGCTGACCACCAGCAGCAACAGCACGGCGCCCATGACGCGTCGGAGGATGTACGCAGCCACAGCTGTACGGCCCCGGGTGGCCGCGGCGGGATCGTCCGACGCGGCCACCCGGTGCCTTCACCTGCCTTTCGAAAGGATCCGGCCTGCTGGCTTACTTCGCGGAGCTCATCAGCAGGTAGTCGTACATGCCGAGGTAGGCCTGCGTGACCGTGACGTTGGCCGCGGACGTCGGCCTGAGCAGCAGGTTCTTGCGGTAGATGATCGGAACGACCGAGGCGTTGTCGAGCACCATCTTGTCGATGTCGCCCCAGGCCTTGGTGCGGGCCGCGTCGTCGGTGTTGGCGATCGCGTCCGTCAGGGCCTTGTTGATCTTCGGGTCGTCCAGCTCCATCAGGTTGTTGCCGCCCGAGGGCTTGATGGCCGCACCGTTGATGATCTGGTCGAGGAAGCCGTAGCCGGTCGGCCAGTCGGCGCCCCACGCCATCGAGAGCATGCCGAGCTTGTTGTCGTGGACGTAGCTCGGGACACCGGCGAAGTTGGAGAAGTACTTGCCGGAGGGGAACTGCTTGATCTCGACGTTGATGCCGATCTTCTTCAGCGACGCCTGGACGGCCGTGGCCTGCGCGACCTCGGCGGGCCGGTCGGAACGGGCCGTCAGGATCGTGTTGAAGCCGTTCGGCTTGCCGCACGCCTTCAGCGCCGCCTTGGCCTTGGCCACGTCACCCTTGTGACCCTCGGTCGCGTAGGTGTCGAACTTGGTGTAGCCGTTGACCGACGGCGGCAGCAGCGTGGTCGCCACGTCGCCCTTCGGCGAACCGCCCATGGCGTCGAGCACCGACTGCTTGTCGAGGCCCCACTGAACGGCCTTGCGGCAGTCGGCGTTGTCGAACGGCTTCACGTTCACGTTCAGCGCGATGTACTGCGTCGCACCGGCGTAGGAGCTGTCCGTCTGGTTGGCCTTCGGGCCGCGCAGGACCTTCGGCTGGGTCTGCGGCTGCACACCCGTGCCGGCCGCGTCAGCCGTGATCTTGTCGGAGAGCAGGTCGTTGTCGACCGTCACCGGGTTGACCTTGAACTTGATCGTGACCTTGTCCGGCAGAGCCTTGCGGATCGGGTCCGTCTTCGCGTCCCACTGCGGGTTGCGCACGAGGGTGGCGCCGCGGCCCTCCTCGTAGGACTGGAACTGGTACGGGCCCGTGGACTGGATGGACTGCACGTACTTCGCGCCGGTGTCCTTCGACTGCTGCACCGGGGCCGTCTGCGAGAACGTCGCCAGGTAGTCGAAGTCGGCGAACGGCTGCTTCAGCTTGAAGACGATCGTCTGGTCGTCCGGCGTCTCGATGGACTTGATGCCCTCGGCGGACTTGTCCTTGTACGGGCCCTTGTACTTGTCGCCGCCGTCCAGGTACGCCTTGAAGTACGTCGGGCCGTTGGACAGCGCCTCGGGCGCGAAGTTGGAACGCTCGATGGCGTACTTCACGTCCTTGGACGTCACCGGGGTGCCGTCCTGGAACTTCACACCCGTACGCAGCTTGTACGTCCAGGTCTTGGCGTCCGTGCTGGACTTGCCGAGGCCCTCGGCGAGGTCCGGCACGACCTCCAGGCCTTCCTTGCCCGCCGCCGGTTTGAACGTGGTGAGCGTTCTGCCGTAGAGGCGGGAGAAGTTCTGCACCCAGCCGTAGTACGTGTTGCCCGGGTCGAGGGAGTCCGGCACGTCCGAGTGCTCGTACGAGACCGTCCCGCCCTTCTTGCTCGACGCGTTGACGATCGAGTTCAGCGCGGCGTCCTTCTTGCCGTTGCCTCCCCCGTCGTTGTCGTCACCTCCGCCGCCGCACGCGGCAGCACCCAGCGACAGTGCCAGGACCGACGCAACGCCGGCGGTCACCCTTCTCGTCTTCACCTGAGGAAGCCCCCTCATTCGATGGATCACTTGCTGCGAGGGTCGAGGGCGTCACGCAGCCCGTCACCCAGCAGGTTGAAGGCCAGGACGGTGATGAAGATCGCCAGTCCGGGCACGAACATGTACTGCGGATCAGCCGTGTAGAGATCCACAGCGTTGCTGAGCATGCCGCCCCAGGAGGCCTGCGGCGGAGCGATACCGACGCCGAGGAAGCTCAGCGCGGCCTCGAACAGGATGTTCGTCGGGATGATCAGCGTCGAGTAGACGAGGATCGGCGCGACGAGGTTGGGGAGCAGTTCCCGGAACAGGACGTACGGACCGCGCGCTCCGAGGCTCGTGGCGGCCTCGATGAACTCCCGCTTGCGCAGGGTCATGGTCTGCGCCCGCACGATGCGTCCGATGTACGGCCAGCTGAAGAAGCCGATCACGAAGATCAGCACGCAGATGCGCAGGGACAGTCCGTCGAGACCGAAGAAGCCGTCCTGCACCGAGGCCGAGATCGAGATGGCGAACAGCAGCAGCGGGAACGCCAGGAAGGTGTCCATCATCCGGCTGATGACGCTGTCGATCCAGCCGCCGTAGTACCCGGCGACGACTCCGAGCACGGTGCCGATGCACACGGACAGCAGCGTGGCGCCGCCCGCGACCAGCAGGGAGACCCAGGAGCCGTCGATGATGCGGGCGAGCATGTCCCGGCCGTACTGGGGGTCCACGCCGAGCGGGTGGTCCCAACTCATGCCTCCCCAGCCGCCCTTGGGGGCGAGCAGAGCGGGGTCGATGAGGTCCTGGTTGAACTTGTTGGGATCGAGGTTGAAGATCCACTGAATCGGCTTGGAGAGCACCGCCATCGTGACGAGCAGGATGACGACGACGCCTCCCGCCATCGCCACCTTGTCCCGCTTGAAGCGCATCCAGGCGATCTGAGTGAGCGAGCGCCCTTCGATCTGGCTCTTCTTGACCCCGGCGAGCACGGCCTCGGGCTGTGCTCCGGCTTCCGCCCCGGTGGTCTCGATCGGTGCGGTCACGGTGCGATTGACCCCTCTCGGGCCGGCGATGGCCGACCCCCTGGCTGCCGCTGTAGCGGTTTGTTTGTCTCGTACACGAGACCGACCCGGCCCGTGTCTTGCGGGGAGTCTTCAACGCTTTGGCGATCTGTTGCCAGACTTGGCGATGAAAGGATGCGTAAACGTGATGCTGTCTGCGAGGTTCCGTTATCCGGACAGCGGGTAGCAGGGGTCGGACGCGCAACGTCAGGGGCATATTAGGACGCAGCCGCCCTTTTTACCCTTATCTACGCGCGGAGAGTTGAAAGGTCGTCGCGTTCGGGGACGGCCTTGAGGGACCTGGGGGCGGAGTCAGTACCTGCCCTGGACCGGGGGGTATCCGTAGCCCGAAGCCGGCGCCTGGACGGGGGCGGTGGCGTGGGCCTCACGGTCGTAGAAGGGGCGTGCGCCGGCGCGCAGCCACATGGCGACCGGGTCGTGCTCGTCGGACATCGCGACGGTCGAGACGGGGAGCCCGTCGGGTACGGCGCCGAGGGACTGCTGCATCATCGCGCGCACCGAGTCCACGGCCGGCGGCGAGGTGTCGTAGACGTCCAGTCCGATGGCCAGATACGGCGCCCCGAGCGCGGGTTGGACCCAGGCGCGGCGCAGTGAGCGGACGGCCGGGGTGCGGTGGGCGTTCTGCGCGAGCAGGGCGTAGAACTGCGGGATCTCGATGGCCGGTTCGGACAGCCGCAGGGGTCCGGCGGGCTGGCGGTCCAGGCCCGTGGCGATCCGCCGCAGGTCGAGCCAGGGGATGCCGACGCCGCCGCCGGGGGCGTGCGGGTTGAGCCAGAGGCCGTAGTGGTCGGGGTAGAGGGCGCGGGCCACGTCGATGCCGTCGACGACCTCGTAACTGCGGTTCCAGCCGCTGGCCGAGAGCTCCTGCGCGGAGGTCACACAGGGGGCGTAGCCGTGGCCCTCGACCTCCATGTTTCCGTACTGGGCGTCGGGGGATCCGGCCTGGCCCTGCCACAGGAGCATCCAGATCTGGCCGCTGTGGGGGGTCGCGAGCGCGCGCAGGAGGGCCTCATAGGCGTCATAACGCCCGGGCGTGACCTGGCGCAGCATGTGCTCGACCTGTCCGGCCGCGGCCGTGCCGCTCGCGCTCACCTTTACCGCCCCTTCGTACAACGCCTCGACCGTGACCTAGCTTAAGCCCGCGCAGGTGCCCGGAGATTGGTGCCGGTTCGCGAGTGCGGTTCGTATGTGGCTCGTCGCCCCCACGCGGCGGAGCCGCATAGTGTCACAGCCCCGCGCCCCTGAGGTGCCTGACCTACCGCTGGAAGAAGGGCCGGACCCGGTCCTTCATCCAATTGCCCACCGGGTCCTCCGCCACATCCAGGAGCACCAGGTTGACGGGCCAGGGGGCCGGGGACTCGGTGACCGCGCGGGTGAGGGCGTCCAGCGGGAGGGCGCGCAGGTCGCCTTCCCACTGGGAGAGTTCGACGCCGACGAACATCACCGGGTCGGCGGTCTCGATCGCGGCGAGGCAGCGGCGGGCGGTGACGACGACGCCGATCGCCTCGAACTCGGCGGAGGCGGCGGCGAGGAAGTCCACCGGGTCGTCCTGCCAGTCGGGCTCGAAGAGGCGGACCCGTCCGCCGCTCGCGGGGCCGTCCAGCGGGGTCCGGCCGGCCCGGCACAGCTCGGCGACGGCCGGCGGCGGGAGCGGGACGCCGACGACGCCGCCGGGGTTGATGGCGATCCCCGCGTGCGGGGGCAGACCGCGGGCGAACTCCACGGCGGGCGCGATGGTGTACGACATGTGCGAGCCGACGACCTGGCGGAACTGCTCCTCGGAGCTGAACACCGGCACGTACGCCTGGCCCTCGATCTCGATGCCGGGGAGATCGAGGGGGCCGCTCTGCGGGCCGCCGCCGCTGGGCAGCGGGATCCACACGAAGCTCCGGCCGAGCACCTCGACGATCCGCCCGCCGGCGGACGGCCCGGCACCGAGGGAGGCCGAGAGCACCTCCTCCAGCTCGTTGCCGGGCCATCCGCCGTGCGGGTGTGTCTGCGTCTGCGCCGGGAAGTCCGCGGAGAAGTCCGCCGGGAAGTCCATCTGCCTACCGCCTGCCTGAAACCACTGCTGTGACTGAAAGGCTAGCGGCTCGGGAACGGGGGGCTGCCACCCCGTGAAGCATGACTGGTGACGGGGGTGGCCGGACGGCGGCCCCGGGCCTGCCGAATCCTGGCGGGAGGACGGGCTGTGTGTGGGGGGTGCTCCGACCGTGGATGCGTGCCGCGGGCACACGGCCGGGGCTGCGGGCGGACGGGCTTTGTGCGCGGCGCACCGACCGCAGGCGCCTGCCGCGTGCACACGGCTCAGGGCCGGAATGCGGATGGGCTGGGCTGTCCGGCGCAGACGACCGCGCGGATGCCTGTCCTATACACACGGATCGCCGACCGCCGCGCCGCCGCCCCCGCCTCCGGGCTCACCAACCGCGGACGCGGGCCCGCTGCACGGGGCCGCACGCGGACGGCCTGTGCTCCCCGGCGCGCGCCGGCCCCCCTGCGCACAGCGGGGTCGGCGGACGGCCCCTTCTTCCCGGACGCCCGGCCGACGGCACCGCCCCGTGCACACGGGTCACCGGCCCGAACCACAACTCCCCGGCCCCGGATCACCGGCCCCATGAACCACAACCCCCAGCCCTGGACAGCCGGCCCGTGCCCACCACAGTCGGGCCGTGAACGCAGCCCCGTGCGCCCGGGGCGTCAGCCCGTGAAGGCGATGCGGTGGAGGGTGTTTGCTGCGTCGCGGTCGGCGAGGATGGCTGAGCCGCAGCCGGTGGGGAGTTCGCCGCGTTCGACCTCGTGGAGGAGGCGGGTGGTGGCGGCGCGGTGGCGCAGGAAGGCGTAGCGCGAGACGCCCCGGCCGCGGTCGCGCTGGCCGGCCAGGGCCTGCTGGGGGGTGACGTCGAGCATCAGCAGGTGGAGCGTGCCGCCCCGGCGGCGGGCCTCGCGGGCGAGCCAGCGGCGGACCCAGGCCTGGGTGCCGCAGTCGTGCACGACGACGCCCTCACCGGTGCGCAGGGCGCGGCGCAGCCCGGCGTAGTGGGCGAGGCGGACGAGCGGGCGGTAGACCGCGTACGGCAGGGCGCGCGGCATGCGGCCGTCCCAGTGGTCGCGGGTGTCCTGGGAGTCGATGCGCCGGCCCGGCACGGTGCGCCGCATCAGCGTGGACTTGCCGCTGCCGGGCAGGCCCGTGACCACGACGATGTCGCGGGAGCCGAACAGCAGCGCGTGCGGGCCGCGGCCGGCGCGCTCGCGCAGATCGCGGACGACCGGCGCGGGCTGCGGGCCGCAGACCGCACGCACCGGAGCGGCCGGCTGCTCGGGCAGCGCGATGCCCGACGTCGTGGCGTACGCGGTGGTCCTGTTCACCGTGATCGTCCTCCCCTGGGGCCAGGTACGGAGTCCCATGCCCGCCGAGTGTAAAGAGAAGGTAATGCCCGATGTCTCTGGTTTTAGTCCTCTTCCTGCAACAGCCCTGCTACAGGGTGGTCCCCCTGCCACCCCGCGACGATGCGTGCAATGATGTGCCCGCCAACTGCATACCGGCCGTTTGAATCCGCGCGGGAGAGTCCCCAGCACCGTTTCACCACTGGGGCGCCGAAGGAGCAAGTCCCTCCCTTGAATCTCTCAGGCCCCGTTACCGCGCGGGCGAGGCACATCTGAAAAGCGGGCCGCACCCTTCCTCCGGAGTCCGGGGAAGCGGCGTGGCCCCACCCAAGGTGCAAGCCGATGACCTGCGCGGTCATGGCGAACCTCTCAGGTTCCGATGACAGATGGGGAGGAACGACCTCGCCCGTCATGCCTTATGCCTTGGGAGACGACCGACCGTGAGCAGTACAGGAGAACTCCGCCACACCGCGCTCGATGCCCTGCATCGTGCCCTCGGCGCGACGATGACCGACTTCGCCGGCTGGGACATGCCCCTGCGCTACGGCTCCGAGCGCGACGAGCACAACGCCGTGCGCACGAAGGCCGGGCTGTTCGACCTCTCCCACATGGGCGAGATCACCGTCACGGGCCCCGGGGCCGCCGCCCTGCTCGACCACGCGCTGGTCGGCAACATCGGCGGGGTCAAGCCCGGCCGCGCCCGCTACACCATGATCTGCCAGGCCGACGGCGGCATCCTCGACGACCTGATCGTCTACCGGCTGGCCGAGCAGGAGTACATGGTCGTCGCCAACGCCTCCAACGCCCAGGTGGTCCTGGACGCCCTGGTGGAACGTTCCGTCGGCTTCGACGCCGAGGTGCGCGACGACCGGGACGCCTACGCACTGCTCGCCGTACAGGGCCCCGAGTCCCCGGGGATCCTGAAGTCCCTCACCGACGCCGACCTGGACGGCCTGAAGTACTACGCCGGCCTGCCCGGCACCGTCGCGGGCGTCCCGGCGCTGATCGCCCGCACCGGGTACACCGGCGAGGACGGCTTCGAGCTGTTCGTGAAGCCGGAGCACGCGGTCGAGCTGTGGCAGGCCCTGACCAAGGCGGGCGAGGCCGCCGGCCTGGTCCCGTGCGGGCTGTCCTGCCGCGACACGCTGCGCCTGGAGGCGGGCATGCCGCTGTACGGGCACGAGCTGAGCACCTCCCTGACGCCCTTCGACGCCGGGCTCGGCCGGGTGGTGAAGTTCGAGAAGGAGGGCGACTTCGTCGGCCGCGAGGCCCTCACCGAGGCCGCCGCGCGCGCCGAGCAGAACCCGCCCCGCGTCCTGGTCGGCCTCGTCGCCGAGGGCCGTAGGGTCCCGCGAGCCGGGTACCCGGTCGTCACCGGCGGTGAGGTGATCGGCGAGATCACCTCCGGCGCGCCCTCCCCGACGCTCGGCAAGCCGATCGCGATGGCGTACGTCGACCCCGCGCACGCGGCTCCCGGCACACCCGGTGTGGCCGTGGACATCCGGGGCAGTCACGAGCCGTACGAGGTCGTGGCGCTGCCGTTCTACAAGCGCCAGAAGTAGAGACTGGCCCAGCGCCAGAAGCAGGCACCGGCGCGCGGGCCGCCACCGCGGTCCCGGGCCGTCTCACCCCCGCTCACCAGCGGTCCCCTTCACCGGCATGCACAAGCATTCCTCGACATACATCAGCACTCCCGCGCGTACAGGAGAATCCAGGCCATGAGCAACCCCAATGAGCTGCGGTACAGCAAGGAGCACGAGTGGCTGTCGGGCGCCCAGGACGGCGTCTCGACGATCGGCATCACGGAGCACGCGGCCAACGCGCTCGGCGACGTCGTCTTCGTCCAGCTCCCCGAGGTCGGTGACGCCGTGTCCGCCGGCGAGACCTGCGGCGAGCTGGAGTCGACCAAGTCCGTCTCCGACCTCTACTCCCCGGTCTCCGGCGAGGTCACCGAGGTCAACGAGGACGTGGTGAACGACCCGTCCCTGGTGAACTCGGCCCCCTTCGAGGGCGGCTGGCTGTTCAAGGTGCGCGTCACGGACGAGCCGGGCGACCTGCTCTCCGCCGACGAGTACACCGCCTTCTCCGCCGGCTGAGAGGTCGTAGCCGTATGTCCGTCCTGAACACGTCCCTGCACGAGTTCGACCCGGCCGTCGCCGCCGCGGTCGACGCCGAGCTGCACCGGCAGCAGTCCACGCTCGAGATGATCGCCTCGGAGAACTTCGCCCCGGTCGCGGTCATGGAGGCGCAGGGCTCGGTCCTCACCAACAAGTACGCCGAGGGCTACCCGGGCCGCCGCTACTACGGCGGCTGCGAGCACGTCGACGTGGTCGAGCAGATCGCGATCGACCGCGTCAAGGAGCTGTTCGGCGCCGAGCACGCCAACGTCCAGCCGCACTCCGGCGCCCAGGCCAACGCCGCCGCGATGTTCGCGCTGCTCAAGCCGGGCGACACCATCATGGGTCTGAACCTCGCGCACGGCGGGCACCTGACCCACGGCATGAAGATCAACTTCTCCGGCAAGCTCTACGACGTCGTCGCCTACCACGTGGGCGAGGACGGCCGGGTCGATATGGCCGAGGTGGAGCGGCTGGCGAAGGAGTCCCGGCCGAAGCTGATCGTCGCGGGCTGGTCGGCCTACCCGCGGCAGCTGGACTTCGCCGAGTTCCGCCGGATCGCGGACGAGGTCGGCGCGTACCTGATGGTCGACATGGCGCACTTCGCCGGGCTGGTGGCGGCGGGCCTGCACCCGAACCCCGTTCCGCACGCGCACGTGGTGACCACCACCACCCACAAGACGCTGGGCGGCCCGCGCGGCGGTGTGATCCTCTCCACGTCCGAGCTCGCCAAGAAGATCAACTCGGCTGTCTTCCCCGGTCAGCAGGGCGGTCCGCTGGAGCATGTGATCGCGGCCAAGGCGGTCTCGTTCAAGGTCGCGGCCTCCGAGGACTTCAAGGAGCGCCAGCGCCGTACGCTGGAGGGTGCCCGCATCCTGGCCGAGCGTCTGGTGAAGGACGACGTCCGGGCCGTGGGTGTGGACGTCCTGTCCGGCGGCACGGACGTGCACCTGGTCCTGGTCGACCTGCGCCACTCGGAGCTGGACGGCCGGCAGGCCGAGGACCGCCTCCACGAGGTGGGCATCACGGTCAACCGCAACGCGATCCCGAACGACCCGCGCCCGCCGATGGTGACGTCCGGTCTGCGGATCGGCACGCCGGCCCTGGCGACCCGGGGCTTTACGGCCGAGGACTTCGCGGAGGTCGCGGACGTCATCGCCGAGACGCTGAAGCCGTCCTACGACTCGGACGCGCTCAAGGCCCGGGTGAAGGCCCTCGCCGACCGGCACCCGCTGTACCCGGGCCTCAACAAGTAGCACCCGCACAAGTAACACCTGCACAAGAGCGAAGAAACCTTTCAGGGCGCCGCGCCCGCCACAAGCGGTCGCGGCGCCCGGCCCCACTGCACCACCCCCGTAGTCAGGAGTTCCCGTGGCCATCTCGGTCTTCGACCTGTTCTCGATCGGCATCGGCCCGTCCAGCTCCCACACGGTCGGCCCGATGCGCGCGGCCGGCCTCTTCGTCCGGCGGCTGCGCAACGAGGAGCTGCTGGAGTCGGTCGGATCCGTCCGTGCCGAGCTGTACGGCTCCCTCGGCGCCACCGGCCACGGCCACGGCACGCCCAAGGCGGTCCTGCTCGGCCTGGAGGGCGACTCGCCGCGCACGGTCGACGTGGAGAAGGCCGACGACCGGGTGGAGGCGATCAAGACCGACGGCCGGCTGAATCTGCTCGGCGAGCACGAGATCGCGTTCTCCTTCGACGACGACATGGTCCTGCACCGCCGCAAGGCCCTGCCCTACCACGCCAACGGCATGACCCTGTGGGCGTACGACGCCTCGGGCGCCGAGCTGCTGACGAAGACCTACTACTCGGTCGGCGGCGGCTTCGTCGTCGACGAGGAGGCCGTCGGCGCGGACCGCATCAAACTCGACGACACCGCCCTGAAGTACCCCTTCCGCACGGGCGACGAGCTGCTCCGCCTGACGGAGGAGACGGGCCTGTCCATCTCGGCGCTGATGCTGGAGAACGAGCGCGCCTGGCGCACCGAGGAGGAGATCCGGGCCGGTCTGCTGGAGATCTGGCGCGTGATGCAGTCGTGCGTGGCGCGCGGCATGTCCCGCGAGGGCATCCTGCCGGGCGGCCTGAAGGTCCGCCGCCGCGCCGCGAACACCGCGCGCAAGCTCCGCTCCGAGGGCGACCCGAAGGCCCTCGCCATGGAGTGGATCACCCTCTACGCGATGGCGGTCAACGAGGAGAACGCGGCCGGCGGCCGGGTCGTCACCGCCCCCACCAACGGCGCGGCCGGCATCATCCCGGCGGTGCTGCACTACTACGTCAACTTCGTGCCGGGCGCCGACGAGGAGGGCGTGGTCCGCTTCCTGCTCGCCGCGGGCGCGATCGGCATGCTGTTCAAGGAGAACGCCTCCATCTCGGGCGCCGAGGTCGGCTGCCAGGGCGAGGTCGGCTCCGCCTGCTCGATGGCCGCGGGCGCCCTCGCCGAGGTCCTCGGCGGCTCCCCCGAGCAGGTCGAGAACGCCGCCGAGATCGGCATGGAGCACAACCTCGGCCTCACCTGCGACCCGGTCGGCGGGCTGGTCCAGATCCCCTGCATCGAGCGCAACGGCATGGCCGCGGTCAAGGCCGTCACCGCCGCCCGCATGGCCATGCGCGGCGACGGCTCCCACAAGGTCTCCCTCGACAAGGTCATCAAGACGATGAAGGACACCGGGGCGGACATGTCGGTGAAGTACAAGGAGACGGCCCGGGGCGGGCTGGCGGTGAACATCATCGAGTGCTGAGGTCACGAGGGCGGGGCGATCTCCGCCCGTAGTGCCTTCGCCGCCGCCTCCAGGGTGCCCCGGACGGCCTCGCCGGTCTCTCCGGTGGCGATCACCGCGCCGAGCAGGCTGGAGGAGAAGTGCTCGGGCGGCAGCCTGATGGTCGTGCCCGGGCTCCGGTCGAGCACGAGGTGCTGGACACCGGGGACGCCCAGCGCGGTGTCGAGGCCGTCGATCCGGACGAGTTCGCCCGCCGCCGGGGCCGTGATCTTCCGCAGGCCCGCGTGCAGGGGCGGCTGGTCGGGCAGGCGCGGAGCCTGTCCGGTGGCGACCCGGATCACGTTCTCGTGGAAGGGGACCCCGGTCGCCAGGCCCACGAGGTGGGAGCCGATGAAGTCGCCGCCGGCCCGGGCCGCGACCTCGATCAGGCGGGCGCCCGTCCCCGGGTCGTACATGCACTCCAGGTGGAAGGCGCAGTCGTCGAAGCCGAGGGCGAGGACGGTCTCGCGGGTGAGCGCGTGCACGGCCGAGCGCGCGGCGCCGGGCAGGGCGCTGGGATGCAGATGGGCGAGTTCCAGGCGGAACGGCTCGGTGGTCGTCTTGTCGGTGATTCCGCAGACGGTCACCTCGCCCCGGTGCACGAAGCCCTCGACGCTGTGCTCACTGCCGCGCAGCAGCTCCTCGAGGATCAGCTCGCCGCGGTCGTGGCGGAAGATGCCGTCGCCGTCCGCGCCGGTCAGGCGCGTCAACTCGTCGAAGGCGGGCCGCAGTTCCTGTTCGTCCCGCAGCAGGAAGATGCCCTTGCTGCCGCTGCCGGCGGCCGGCTTCAGCACCGCCGGGAGCCCGATGTCCGCCAGCGACCGCACGGCGTCCCGCCAGGTCCGTACCCGGGCGAAGCGGGGGATGAGGTGCGGCCGGTCCGCGAGGGCCTGGCGCATGAGGTACTTGTTGCGGGCGAGGCGGGCCGCGGCGGGGGCGATGCCGGGCAGGCCGAGGCGCCGGGCGGCGCGGGCCGCCGGTTCGACGCCCGCGTCCCCCCAGGCGACGACACCGGCGACGGTGTGCGCGGTGGCGACGGCGTCCACGGCCGCGTCGAAAGCCTCGGTGTCGTGCGGATCGACCGCGCGTACCTCGGCGAGCAGGGCGCCCGGCAGTCCGGCGGGGGGCTTGCCCGCGAGGAGTGCCACGGAGAAGCCGCACCGGTGGGCGGCCTCCAGGGCGGGGCGGTGTTCGAGCGGGTTCTTGCGCAGCCCGACGAAGACGACGACGGGGCGCGGGGCGGGCTCGGGCACGGTCACTCCACCTCGATGACGAACTCGGACTCGACGCGGTCGAGGAGCGCCTCGAACTCCTCGGCCGTGTCCGCCCCCAGGACGACGAGCAGGCACCAGTCCATGGCGTGCGAGACGCCGAAGGTGTCGCCGGTGCTCTTGGAGCGGCGCCAGCCGAGCACACCGTCGACCGCCCGCATCTGACGGTCCGTCGGCATCGCCGTGATGGTCCCGGCGCGCGGCGGGCGCAGGTGCAGCGCCCCGATGTGGCGGCGCGGGGGCGTCGCATCCGCCGTGCGACCGTACAGAAGGCCGGTGGCGACGGTGTCGTACACGCTGTGCCCGAGGCCCGCGGAGAGCATGTCGGGGACCCAGCCGCCGCCGATGCGGGTGGCGATCTCGGAGAAGACCAGGTCGCCCGAGGGGGTCTCGAACACCTCCATGTGGGTCACGGCGGTCTCGATTCCCAGGGCCTCGTTGACGCTGGTGTGCATGCCGAGGAGGCGTTCGTAGAGCTCGGGGTGGTCCTCCCTGGGGAGGATGTACGAGCCGTCCCGGGAGCGCGGGGTCTCGTGCTCGTCGCGCGCCGGGACGTGGTCGAGCCGGGGCGCGTAGTACGCGCTCACGGTCAGGAAGAGCGGTTTGCCCGCCGACCAGAGCGCGTCGATGTGCAGTTCGCGGCCGTGCACGAAGCGTTCGACGACGAGGTGCCCGGAGCTGAGCCGCTCGGGCTTCGGCAGGTCGCGCAGGACGGCGGCGATCTCCCTCGCGCTCTCGACCCGGACGGTGCTCATGGTGCCGAAGCCGAACGCCGGTTTCACCACGGCCGGGAACCCCACGTCGGGCAGGGGATCGCCGTCGGCGAAGGTCACGCCGACGGGCAGGGAGGCCCACGGGGTGACGGGGACTCCGGCACCGGCCACGAGGTGTTTCATCAGCCGCTTGTCACGGACGGCCGCCTGCATCGCCGCGCTCGCCGCGGTGCGGTCGAGCAGGCCGCGCAGCTGGGCGGCGCCGAGCTGGCCGTCCTCGGAGAAGCAGAGCACCTGGTCGACCCGGACACCGCGCACCGTGAGGTCGACGGCGACGCCGGTCATCTCCTCGACCGAGTCGGTGCTGCCGACGCGGTAGACGGCGCGGGCCGCGCCGAGCAGTTCGGGGGACGCGGCGGCGCGGTCCGCCTCGGCCTCGTCGAGGACCAGGTGGAGGTGCGGGGTGGCGGCGAGCAGCGCCCGGACCATGTCGGGGCGCCACTTGCAGAGCACGACGGTGGGCCCGTCCTCGGCGAGGGCGGGGGGTTCGGCTTCCGGGGCGGGGTGTGGTGCCGGGGCGGCGGTGCCGGGTTCCATGCGGATCCGGATCTGCCCGCGGACGAGGTCGGCGGCGGCGTCCACCTCCGCGGGGCCGTCGGCGAGGAGCAGCACATGGGCGACCCGGTCGCCGGACGAGTGCAGACCGGCGACGAGGTCCCCGGCGTGCTTCTTCTGCCCGACCCTGACCACCTCGGGGCGTTTCGCCGCTTCCCCGGTGCCGTCCACGGACGCGATGCGGCCCGGGCTCGGTGCGGGCAGGAACAGTACGCCCGCGGTGCGGGGGCGCCCGGCCGGGAGGCTCACGGCCCGGCCGAGTGACAGCTCGATGACGCTGCGGAAGAAGTCGTGCCCGTACGCCCGGCACATCAGTTCCATGATGTGGTCGCCGGGGGTGCGTACGGCGAACTCCATCGGCCGCAGCGCGCTGCCGTCGTCGCGGTACTCCAGGTGCACGATGCCGGTGCGGATGCCGGCGGCGGCCACGAGTGCGGCGGTCTGGGCGTCGGCGCGGTCACGATCGGCGGGAACGTACGGCAGTTGGTGCTGGAGTTCGACGAACTCGGGCGGTCCGGTGGTCACCTTGCGGGTGTGGTTGCCGAAGATCACCTCGCCGTCCCGGACCAGTCCTTCCCAGCTGTACTCGGGGGCGTCGAGGTACTCCTCGATCAGCACCAGCCCGCCCACGTCCCGGCGGTCCAGGTCGGCGCGCAGTTCGTCCTCGTCCGCGACACAGTGCACGCCGACGCTGCCCATGCCGCGCAGCGGCTTGACGACGACCGGGTAGCGGCCACGGCTCCACTCGGCGGCCCGGTCGGCGTCGTCGACGACGGTGTGCTCGGGCTGGGGAAGTCCGGCGTGCGCGAACAGGGCGCGCTGGACCGCCTTGTTGCGGCTGGCCTCGGCGGCGGCGAGGGAAGGGCCGGGCAGTCCGAGCCGCTCCTGCACCCGGGCCGCGGCCAGCACGTGCTGTTCGGCGAAGGGCACGACACCCTGGGGGCGGTGCCGGTCCGCCAGGCTCAGCGCGCCCTGGAGCCAGTCCGTCTCGGTGCCGCCCGAGGGGGTGGCGAAGTGCGCGACGCGGCTCTCGTGGTGCTCGCGCCAGGCCTCGTCGTCGAGCAGGACGGTGCGCAGGCCGAGGTCGTGGGCGGCGTCGACGTAGCCCCGTCCCATGATGCCCGCGCCGACCAGCAGCAGTGTGTCCGTCATGTCGTGTCCCCTGTGTGTGACGCGGGTGTCGGTTCGGGTGTGCCGGCGGCGGGTTCCGGCGCCGCCGCGCGCCTCCGGCCGACGGCCAGGAGCAGCAGCAGGCAGAGCGAGGCGAGGCTCAGCCAGACGGCGGTGGCCTCGCCGGTGAGGGTCAGGGCGACGCCGACGGAGGGCCCCGCGGCCGTGCCGACGCCCATCGCGCCCGCGGCCAGCGCGGAGACGCGGGTGACGTCCTTCGGGCCCACCGAGTCGATCAGCCACGGGTGGAACGAGCAGGAGTAGGCGCACTCGCCGAGCGCGAAGACGACGGCGAAGAGCAGGAGTCCGGCGTAGCGCACGGGCAGCGGGCCGAACGCCGAGGCCGCGGCCAGGCCGTACGCCGCGGCCCACAGCACGACGGCGGCCCGGAGTCCGTACGCCTCGTCACGGCTGCTCAGCACGCGGGTCACCCAGGTCTGCCCGAGCGCCACCACCAGGGTGTTCACGAGCAGCAGGCCCGAGACGGTGCCGAGGCCGATGCCCATCAGCCGGACGGCGACGAGCGGCGCGGTCGCCTCGAACTGGCTGTGCCCGAAGAGGTAGGCGCCGAGCTGGAACAGGACGGCGAGCGTGCCGGCCACGCCGAGCCACTTCCAGCGCCCGACGGTGTCACGCCTCTTGTCCTCGGGGCCGGTCGGGCGCTCGGCGTCCGCGGTTCGGGCCGCGTCGTCGCGCTCCCGTGCCCGGACCCGGTGGAAGACGTAGGCCAGCGGCAGATAGCTCGCCGCGTTGCAGACGAACAGCCACGGCACGGCCGAGGTGGTGAGGATGCCCGTGGTCAGGCCGGCGACGACGGCGCCGAGTCCGAGGCCGACGTTGATCGCCCGGTAGCGGCGGGCGAAGACCGAGCGTCGCTCCTCCTGCGGCGTCAGGGAGTTGAGCACCGGCACCATGGCCACCAGCAGGCAGCCCTGACCGCAGCCGATGAACAGGACGGCCGCGCACAGGAAGGCCAGGGAGCCCGCGACGGCGGCGCCCGCGAACCCCACGGCGAGCATCAGCGTGCCCGCGAGCCCGAGCAGCGCGGGCCTCGGTGCGAGCCGGCCGGTCGCGAGGACACCCGAGGTCGCGAGGTTCGCCGCGGCTGCGGCCCCGTAGAAGACGCTGACGCCGGCCGTGCCCATGGCGGGCAGGTCCGACAGGTAGAGCGCGGTGTACGGGTACACCAGACCGGAGCCGAACGCCGACACGCCGTTGACGAGGATCAGCACGTCGGCCGCGGTGAGGCGCCGCGCGGAGCCCTGCCCCCCGCTCACGCGGCCGTGTCCCGTTGCGTGAAGGCCGTGTTCAGGAAGTACGTCCAGTCCCGTGCGCCCGGATCCGAGACGTGCAGCAGGTTCTCCACCGCGTCGTAGTGCGTGGTGGGGTAGCGGACGACCCGGCGCACCATCTCCTTGGCGATGTGCAGGGTCGACAGCTCCTCCTCGCCCGCGTAGCGGTACAGCTCCACCTCCTGGTCCACCAGGTAGCCGCGCAGGCTGCCGGCGAGCCGGGTGAAGTGGGTGTTGTCCGCGTACAGGCCGAGGAAGTCGCGCTGGGTGCACCGGGTGCGCCGGCGGTCGGCGACCGTGAAGCCGAACGCGTCCGCGATGCCCAGCACCAGGTCGGACGTGCGGACGGATCCGTCCTCGCGGGGGGCGAGGACCGGCCCGGAGAGCAGGTTCCGCAGCGCGGCGAGCCGCGGGCCGGGGGCGTGGAGGGTGCGGACGTACCAGTCCCGGGCGCGCACCTTGCGTTCGATGTTGGCCAGCGCCCAGGCGACGGCCTGCGCGGAGGTGTCGACCTCGAAGGCCTGGGCGGTGGCGGGCTCGTACACGCGCAGGAGTCCGCGCACCGCGTCCCTGGCCGCCGCGGCAGGGCACCGCGCGTAGGGGCCGGCGAGGATGTCGGGTTTCAGAATGAGCAACGCGCCCGCGCTCATCGGGCCTCCCCCAGAAGCAGGTCGAGCAGTCCGAGCAGGCGGACGAGGTCGTCGTCGGTGACGGTGCGGTACAGGCCGATCCGCAACGCGCCCGGCAGCGCGGGGTCCGCGAGCCCGTAGGCCAGGGCCCAGGTCGCCAGGAACTCCGTCACATCGCGCACGGCGGCCGGTGCGAGGGCGGTGGGCAGCACGGCGGCGAGGTCGCGTCCCGGCCGCCGCGGCGGGCCGGCGAGCCAGGAGCGGCCGGCCGTGTGGGCGCGCAGCAACTCCATGCGGGCCTCGATCTCGCTCTCCAGGCACTCGGGGTGCGACTCGGCGAGCGTGCGCACCCCGTGGGCGAGCATCATCAGGTCCGAGGCGCTGGGGCGCGGGGCACCGGGCGCGTCCGCGTCCAGCAGGGCGCGGACGCTGAAGGGTCCGCCGCCCTCCTCCGCCCGGGCGGCCGCGGCGGCCCGGGGGGACAGGGTGAGGACGGTGGAGCCGGGCACGACACCGAAGAGCCAACTGGGGCAGAAGCAGGCGACGTCCAGTGCGCCGAGGAGGCTGTCGTCGAGCGGCCAGGTCGTGCGCGAGAGGTCCGCGGCGGCCCATCCCCCGCTGCCGGGGGACCCGGTCGGCCGCTCGCCCCCGTCGACCGGCCGGGGGACGGCGTCGTGGGCCCGGGCCCACTTCTCCTCGGCGATCAGCCGGGCCACGGCGTGCGGCGGGGCGGGGACGAGGACGCAAGAATGGCCGTCCGGCAGGTGCAGCAGCGCGCGCAGTTCCTTCAGGAGCGACGCGAGGAAGCCGTCGGTGTGGGCGAAGCCGGGCTGCAGCCCGAGGACGACGGGCCCGGACCGGGCGAGGGACGCGAGCCGGTCGGCGGGGACGGGGACACACGCGCCGCCCAGCCGGGGCTCGCGGGGTATCAGCGCGTCGGGCAGGTCGTACAGCTCGACGGGCGTGAACCCGCGCCCGGTCCGAGGTGCGACGGTCTCCGCCGGGATGCCGACGACTCGGACGTCACCCTCACCACGGGCGGTTTCGCTCAGGTCGTCATGGTCGACGAGGGGCATCGGCGTCATCCCAGCTTCGGTCGGGCCACGGTGCGGACGTACGGGCCCGCCAGGTCGCCTGCCGCGTCGATGACGGCGGCGAGCTCGGCCCGGGTCCGTGCCACCGCGGCGGCGGTGTCGGAGGGCGGGGCGAGCAGGTGCCGGGCGACGTGCGCGGCACAGCCGCCGTCGACGTGGCGGGCCGCCTCCCGCTGGAGCAGCCGGACGAGCCACTTGACCGAGGGAACGGTCACGCCCGCGGCGGCGAGCGCGCACTGGCCGGTGTGCACGAGAGCCTCTCGGTACATCCACGCGGCCGAGTCGGCGTGTCCGTCGGCCAGTTCGCCCGACACGTCGGTGAGCCGGTTGACGGCGGCGACGGCGGCGACGTTCAGCAGATAGCGGGGCAGGTCATCGGTGCCCAGTTCCTCGCGCAGCTCCCGCAGCCGGTCGGGGCGCCGCAGGGCGCGGCCGGTGCGGACACGGTGCAGGATCTTGAGATTGTCCTCGTCGACGAGCTGGGCGATGCCCTTCTCCCCCGACAGACTCGCCACGCTGGCGCCGAAGGCCTCCCGCAGACTGCCGAGAGCGGCCGGATCGAGGACGGCGACGTTGACCTCCCGGCCCTCGTGGTACGCCACGGTCGCGGTGCGCTCGCCCCGCCGGGCCGCTGTCTCCGATCCGGTGACCCGCAGGTCGCCGACGACATACAGGTCGAGGTCGGAGTTGCGGTTGGCGAGGCCGTCGGTCGTGGAGCCGGCGAGGAACAGCAGTTCCTCGCCACTGCCGCCGGCCGCCGCGAGGGCGGTGACGGCGAGCGCCTCGAGATCGACGGTCCGCTCGCCCTCCCCTTGCACGGAGGCGGTCGGGCTTCCTGATGCGTTCACTGCGGCTTCCTCGACGTCATCCGGGACCGGCAGCGGCTGCCGAACGCTGCCAGGACCGCGCGGTCCAGAACTGATCGGTCGGTGTGGTGCTCGAAGTGCCACTGCACCCCGAGGACGAAGCGGTCCGGCGCGCCGACGCTGATCGCCTCGACGGTCCCGTCCGGGGCCACGGCCTCGACGAAGACCTCGCCGGGGATCTTGTCCAGCCGGTCGCTGTGCTGCGAGTTGACCGGCACGGCGGCCGGGTCCGGTGCGGGGCCCGCCAGCTCCGCGAGGAGACCTCCCGGCCGCACGGCCACCGTGTGGGCCGGCGCCCACCGGTCGGGCCCGTCCACTCCGGCCCGCAGCCGGTGCTTGACCTCCGAGGGCGGCACCTGGGCGAGGGTGCCGCCGTGGTGCACGGCCAGCTCCTGCATGCCGCGGCAGCTGGCGAGCACGGGCAGGCCGGGCATCTCGTCGGCGGCCCGCAGCAGCGCGGCCGCGGTCTCGTCCCGGGCCGGGTCGTACTCCCTGCCGGACACGGCGTCGGCCTCCCGGCCGCCGTAGCGGGCCGGGTGGACGAACGAGCCGCTGCCGGGCAGCACCAGCCCGTCCAGGCGGGCCAGGACACTGCGGGCGTGCTCGGGGCGCACGGTGTGGATCAGGACGGCGGCCACGCCCGCGTGGTCCAGGAGCGGCTCGGTCAGATGGTCGTTGACCCGGGAGTACGTGGTGCCGTTGGCCCGTTCCTTTTGGCAGGCGAGGACTCCGACCAGCGGGAGGTGCGGCGGGCCGCCGGTCACCGGGCCGACTCGCGTACGTCCGCGACGGCGGCGGGCAGTCCGGCCGGGTCGTCGGTGACGACGAGGGCCACGACGGTGTCCGTGCCGGGCCAGTCCTCGGCGAGGACGACCCGCGGGTGGGTGAGCGCGGCCTCGGCCACCTCGGCGGCCGGGCGCCCCGACGTGGGCAGCAGCACCATCGCGGCACCGCGTGCCGGATCGGGGGTCTCGTCCGGCAGTTCGCCGTCGACGAGCAGGGCGAGCAGCGCCTCGTAGGGCCGGACCGCGTCCTGATGCGCACAGGGGATGAGGTGGGAGTTGATCAGGTCGCCGCCGAGCCGTCCGCCGACCTCCAGGACGACGGGGCCGCCGGAGCCGAGGCGCAGATCGACGTGGAACCCGCCGGTCCCGAGGCCGACGGCGATCACGGCCTGCTCGGCGGCCCGCTTGAGGTCCTTGACCTCCGTCTCCGTCAGGGCTGAGGGGACGGCCGTGGCCCACGACGGGGACAGCGGCCCGTCGACGCTCTTGTCGGTGACGCCGAGGATCCGCACCGTGCCCTCGGAGACGACGCCGGAGACGGAGTGCTCGGAGCCGTCCACGTACTCCTCGACGAGGAAGTCGCTGGTCTTGGAGTAGTTGGCGGACGTGAGCGCGAACACCTCGTCCAGGCCGGTGTCCTCGGTGATCAGCGCCATGCCGCGGCCGCCGGAGCAGTGGGCGGGCTTGAACACCAGGGGCTTCCCGGCGGCGCCCAGCTCCGCGGCGATGGTCCGCAGATCGTCGGCCGTCCGGCCCGCCCGCCACGGCGGGTTGAGCCCGTACGGTTCCATGGCCCGGCGCTGGGCGGCCTTGTCCGTCACGACGTCCGCGGCGGTGGTGCCGATGCCGCGCACCCCGAAGCGCTCGGCGAGCAGCGCGGTCAGACCGACGTACTTGTCACCCCAGCAGGCGACGGCGGCGGGGGCCCGGCCGGGCGAGGCCTGAGCGGCCTGTTCCGGGAGCGGGGCGCCGCGGTCGAAGGAGCCGAGCCGGTGACCGGGGAGCCCGGTGTGGGAGACGTCGGCGTCGGACGCGACATGGACGCTCAGTCCCCGGGCCGCGGCGGCGTCGAGTTCGGCGCGCCATTCCAGGGGGGAGCGTCGCAGGCCGAGGTAGAGCACCGTGCCGCTGCCGGCCTCGTCGTCGTGGTCCGCCGTCGTCGGGTTCGCCGCGGGGGTGTGGGCTGTGGTCATCTGTCAGACACCGTTCTCGTTCGCCGTCGTGGCCTGTGCGCCCCGAGGGGCCTCGGTACCGTAGCGGTGCTGGTACCAGGTGTTGGTGAAGTCGTCGACCACGGCGGTCTCCGCCCGTTTCTCCAGTCGCAGGGCGCGTTCCTGGTAGAGGCCGCGCAGGATCTCGCCCATCGCGATCGCCGCGCGCAGGTCGCGCGGGGTGTAGACATCGCCCTCGCTGCGCATCAGCCGCAGGTCGTGCACGCCGGGCCGGTGCGCGCCGGCGAGGGTGATGCCGAAGGGGACACGGATGGCGTGCCGCACACCGTTCGCCACGTGTCCCTGGTGGTGGTGCGAGGTCCACTCCGTCATGTCGGGCATGGACGGGGCGAAGAACCAGTCGCGTTCGGCGAGGCTCTCGTCGTCCGTGACGGCGGCGGCATGGGGCATGAAGTGCCAGCCGTTCCAGCGCATACGGGCCGCGATGGCGCGCACCACCTGAGGCACCTCGGCGGCCGCCCCCGCGTCGATGAGCCGGCGGCGAAAGCCCTCACCGGGTACGACGCAGCAGTAGTACTCGCCGGTCTTCCAGTGGCCGGGCTCGATGCTGCCCTCGGCCAGCAGCATGCTGAGCCGGAGGGTGTCGCGGGGGCCGCGGGACATGCTGACGTCGGACCCGGTGCCGGCCCCTGCGGCGCCGACGAGTTCGTGCAGCACTTCCTCGAAGCGGCTGCCGAACCCGGGCCGCGAGGGCCGTGGGTCGCCGTCGAGGAGCGGCTGCCAGTCCACTTCCAGCGCACCGCCGCGGACGGCGTCTGGCGCGGAGGGCACAAAGCCGGAGAGCGTGTCGAGGAACTCCTCCGGCACGTCGGCGCCGGTCACCGCGGTGGCGAAGAAGTGTTCCTTCTTGTTGATGGTCATCGACTGGACCGTGCGGTACACCACCGCTCCGGACTCCAGTTTCCGCGCCCTCAGTTCCCGGGCGAGATCCGCGAGTTCGAAAAGCCTGCCGATCGGCGAGGCGGAATCCGCGATGTCGGGAATGTCTCCGTCGTACGCGAGAACGCGACCCTCGAGGAATGCCGTGAGCCTGCTCGGAATGAGCTGCGTACCGCTGAACTCCTCGGTGCGGGAAGGGGTGCCGGAGGAAATCAGCGCCGACATGCAGACGACGAAGCAGGCGTCTGCCGCGCTCCACTCACCCAGGGGCGTTTCGGAAAGTACCTTCATCCGGCAACGGTCGGACTCCGGGCCCACGGACTTGCCGACGAGATTGCCCTCGCGGCCCAGGTTCGTGTAACAGGCATCCCCGATGTAGAGGCGTATCGGCCCGACGTGCCGGAACAGGAAGCGCAGCCGGGCCACGAGCTGTGCGGCGTGTTCTTCGCCCTGGCCCTGGAGCCAGAGGCGGCAGGACTCGATCTCCGCGGCCTCGCGTGCGGCGAGGCGGGCGCGTTCGGCTTCGAGCCCCTCCGGGGCCCCGTCGGGCCAGTCGATGAGGGCGATGACGCGCAGGCCCGGCTCGCCCGTCTCGCCGGGGCCCAGGATGCAGACCTTGCCGGCCTTGAGCTGGCCGAAGCGGTACCCGTCCGCGTGATCCTGGTCCGTGTGGTCTTGGTCCGCGGGGGCCGGGGCGACGGTGGCGCGGGCGGTTTCGGCCGCGTCGAGCAGATGGCGTTCGCCCGGTCTCAGCGCGCCGAGCGCCACCTCGGGCGCGAGCCGTTCGCCGATCGTGGCGAGATGTCTGACGGCGGGGCCGGCGGCCTTGTGCGCCACGGCTTCCGAGGCGACCGTCTCCAGGAGTTTGTCGAAGCCCTCGGTACGTAAAAGCCCCATTGCGCGTTTCCCCCGATGGAAGGCGTGCCTGTGAGGCATGCGAGCGAGGCGTTCTTCGGCGAACGCTCACATGCCCGTACGGAACGCGAATTGAAAAGCGTGAAGAGCCGTGCGAATACGGCCGATCGGCCACGCACTGCGATACCCCTGGCGGAAGGGAAGCGAACGCCGGTGGTCCTCCCCCTGCGATGCCGGAAAAGCCCCGTTGCGACTCCGGCGACAGCGGCCCGGACTTTCTCGGGAATCCGCTGTGCGAGCAGACCTTAACCTCGGCGACATCCGCGGGCAACCATCGCCGGCGGAGAAAGGGGTGCCTCATGCGCCCCAACTCGGCCCCGCCGGACGGCTCCTGAGTGGGAGAAACCCAGGTGAACCGGCGGTGACACCCCGGTCACGGGCCGCCAACCACCGCTGATGGAAATGTTTTCGAGTGTCCACCATGTGGTCGCATCGATCGCCCCTCCGGCCCGGCGCGCATCCGGCCGCCCACCGAAGTTGACATTGCCACGTCAGTCCGCAGCGGGACGTGCCATGGTGGTGAGCACCAACTCCCCTCCCCCACCAGCACTTCAGGGAGCCCCCCATGCTGCGCGGCATCGACGTGAGTGCGTACCAGTCCTCCTCCTACGGCACCGACGGCCTCTCCTTCGTCTTCGTCAAGGCGACCGAGGGGCGTTCCTACGTCAACCCGAAGCTGGCCGCCCAGACGAAGCGGGCGCGTGACGCCGGGCTGGTCGTCGGCTTCTACCACTTCCTGTGGCCCGGCAACCTGACGGCCCAGGCCGAGTACTTCGTCGGCAAGGCCCCGGACCGCCCGGGCGACATCCTCGCCGTCGACTGGGAGACGACCAGCAACGGAACACACGCGAGCAACGCGGAGAAGGACCTCTTCATCCGCAAGCTGAAGGACCTCCGGCCGGAGAACCAGGTGGTGCTCTACTGCAACCGGCACTTCTGGCTCACGGTCGACAAGACCTCCTACGCGGGCGACGGCCTCTGGATCGCCGACTACGTCTCCGCGGGCAAGCCCCGCATCAAGGCGAAGTGGCGCTTCCACCAGTACACGGACGACCCGCTGGACAAGAACGTGGCCGACTTCGAGAGCAAGGCCGCGTTGCGGAGATGGGCGGAGAGCGCCTGACCGAACGGAGGGCTCGACCGCCGGTGCGGTCGGGCTATTCCGGCTTGCCCACGGGTGCAAACGGGTCCTCCAACTCCCCGCGCAGCACCTCCGCCGCCGCCTCCGCGTCCCCGTCCTCCACCGCCCGGACGAGCGCCTCGTGGGCGTCGTCGGCGGTGTTCGGGTCGTGGGCGCGCAGGCCGGTCAGGGTGAGGAGTTCGATCAGGCCCTCGCGCAGGACGGGGGTGATCTCGGTGAAGAGGTCCGCGAGCACCGGGTTGCGGGCGGCGGCGACCACGGAGGCGTGGAAGGCGATGTCCGCGTCGACGAAGGCCGCGTCGTCGGCGGTGGAGGCGGCCCGGCGGCCCTCCAGCGCGGCGCGCAGTGCCGTGATGTCGTCGGGGGTGCGGCGGCGTGCGGCGAGCCGGGCGGCGTGGACCTCGACCGCCATACGGACCTCGTAGACATCGGTCACGGCGGCCCGGCGCAGTCGGGTGGGCCAGTCCTCGACCGGCTCGGTCGCGAGGACGAAGACGCCGGCGCCCTGGCGCGGCTGCACCAGCCCGGCTCCGGCCAGGGCGCGCAGCGCCTCGCGGACGGTGGAGCGGCCCACGCCCAGTTCCTTCGCGAGGGTCGTCTCGCCGGGGAGCTTGGTGCCGACCGGCCAGTGGCCGCCGGTGATCTGCTCGCGCAGCCGGGCGGCGGCCTGCTCTACCAGGGGGCTGGGGCGGACGGCGCCGAGCGGCATGTGTTTCACCAACTTGTCTGAGGAGTGGAAGGATTCTAGCGGGGATTCACTTGTCTGAGGAGCTGAGGAGTGGCTAGCGTACGGCGTATGACGTTCCGCGGTCTCCTTCTTCTCGGCTGCCGCGGCGGGGCCTGACGCGACCGGCACCCCGCCGCGGGGCGCCGTGCTGCCGGTCACCGTCCGACCGAGCCGAAGGCCACAGCCGACGATGACCACCACCCCCGCCCCGGCCTGGAACCCCCAGCGCCCGGGCCCCATGCCCTTCCACCGCTACCGCCCCTTCCAGGACCGCGTGCGCGTCCCCGCCGCCGGCCGCGACTGGCCCGCCGCCACGATCGAGCGCGCCCCCCTCTGGGTCCCCGTCGACCTGCGCGACGGCAACCAGGCCCTCGCCGAGCCGATGGACACACCCCGCAAGCGCCGCTTCTTCGATCTGCTGACCGGCATGGGCTTCAAGGAGATCGAGGTCGGCTACCCGTCCGCGAGCCGCGCCGACTTCGACTTCGTACGGCACCTGGCGACCGGCGACGCCGTACCGGACGATGTCACGCCCGTCGTGTTCACCCCGGCCCGCCGGGACCTGATCGACCGCACCTTCGAGGCGATCGAGGGGATGCCGAGAGCGGTCGTACACCTGTACATCGCGACCTCGCCGGTGTGGCGGGACGTCGTCCTGGGGCGGGACCGGGCGGAGGTGTGGCGGACCGTGCGGGAGGCCGCCGAGCACATGGCCCGACGGGCGGACCGGGCATCGTACGTCCGCTTCCAGTTCTCCCCGGAGACCTTCAACCTGACCGAGCCCGACTTCGTCCTGGAACTGTGCGACGGGCTGACCGAGCTGTGGGACGCGAGCCCGGACCGGCCGGTGACCCACAACCTCCCGGCGACCGTGGAGATCGCGACGCCGAACGTCTACGCCGACCAGATCGAGTACGTGCACCGCCATCTGTCCCGGCGCGACAGCGTGATCCTCTCCGTGCATCCGCACAACGACCGCGGCACCGGGGTCGCCTGCGCCGAACTGGCCGTCCTGGCCGGTGCCCAGCGCGTCGAGGGCTGCCTGTTCGGCAACGGGGAGCGCACCGGCAACGTCGATCTGGTGACCCTCGCGCTGAACCTGTACGCCCAGGGCGTCGACCCGATGATCGACTTCCGGGACATCGACACGGTGAGGGAGACAGTCGAGCACTGCAACCGGCTGCCCGTGCACCCGCGCCACCCGTACGCCGGGGACCTCGTCCACACCGCTTTCTCGGGCACCCACCAGGACGCGATCAGCAAGGGCCTGGCCCGGCACGCCGAGCGGGCGCGGGAGCTGGGCGTGCCGGAGCGGCGGGCGCCCTGGTCGGTCCCGTATCTGCCGGTCGACCCGGCCGACGTGGGCCGCTCCTACGAGGCGGTGATCCGGGTGAACTCGCAGTCGGGCAAGGGCGGCATGGCCTATCTGCTGCGCGCCCACCATGGCGTCGACCTGCCCGCGCGCATGCGGCCGGACTTCTCCCGGGCGGTGCAGCGGGCGACGGACGACAGCGGCCGGGAGATGGCGGCGAAGGAGCTGTACGAGCTGTTCCGGGCCACGTACGTCGTGGAGGACGGGGAGGTGGCGCTGGAGGCCTGGTCCGTGCACCCGGACGAGTCCGGCGGCGGCCATCGGTTCGTCTGCACGCTGCGAACCGGTGAGCGCACCGGCGACTACGAGGGCACCGGCAGCGGCCCGGTCTCCGCGTTCGTCGACGCGCTGGCCGGGGCGGGAGTCGACGTGGAGGTGCTCGACTTCCACGAGCAGGCCGGTGGCGACGGTGCGCATGCCTTCGCCCAGTGCCGGGTCCGCGGTACGACGTGCTGGGGCGCGGGCCGGGACTCCTCGGCCCTGGCCGCGTCCGTCCGGGCGGTGCTGTCCGCGGTGAACCGGGCCCTGCGATGACGGCGGTCGTCCTGCGTGCCCAGGACGTGGCCGTCGTGCGCGACGGGCGGCCGATCCTTCAGGAGGTGTCCCTCACGGTGCGGGCCGGTGAGCACTGGGCGTTGCTCGGGGCCAACGGGGCGGGCAAGTCCACTCTGCTCCGTCTGCTCGGCGCGCTCGTTCACCCCACCCGGGGCACCGTGGAGGTGCTGGGGCACCGGCTGGGCCGGGTCGATCTGCGGGAGTTGCGCGCGCACGTCGGGCATGTCGATCCGCGGCATCCGCTCGGCTCGCCGCTGCGGGTACGGGACGTCGTCCTGACCGGCCTGACCAACTCCGTGGAGCCGCTGCCCCGGTGGCGTCCGACGCCGGAGCAGGAGGAACGGGCGGAGCGGCTGATCCGGACGCTGGGGCTGGCGGAGCACCGTGAGGCGCGCTGGCCCACTCTCTCCCAGGGCCAGCGCGGCCGGACGCTGATCGCCCGGGCCCTGATGCCCGAGCCCCGGCTGCTGCTCCTGGACGAACCGGCCACCGGGCTGGACCTGCCCGGCCGGGAGCGGCTGATCGTGGCGCTGGCGGAGCTGCGCCGGGATCACCCCCGCCTGGCGACGGTCCTGGTCACCCACCACCTGGAGGAGCTGCCGCCGCACACCACGCACGCCCTGCTGCTGCGCGAGGGCCGTCCGCTGGCCGGGGGCCCGGTGGCTGAGGTGCTGACCGCGGACGGGCTCGGCAAGTGCTTCGACCTGCCGCTGGCCCTGGAACGGCACGACGGCCGCTGGAGCGTGCGCACGGCGCGCGGGGCATGACGAGGGGCCCGGTCCGACCGAGGTCGGACCGGGCCCCTTCGTTCAGGAAGCGGAGCGCCCCCGGCAGCGGGCGACTACTTGTTCAGGTAGGCCCAGAACTCGTCGAAGCTGAGCTGCTTGTCGCCGTCGAGGTCGCGGGTCTTGATGACGACCTCGGCGACGGACTCGGTGACGTTCCAGTCACCCGACCGGGCCAGGGCGGTCTTGAACTCGGCAGCGGTGATGAATCCGTCGCCGTCCGTATCGATCCGCTCGAACTGCTTGCGTGCTTCCTCGATGTCCGCCACCGATCCGCCCCTACTCTCGTGCTCTCGTGTTCTCTGTCCTGCTGACGCAGGTCAGATTAACTGGCCGTGCGTGCTTCCAGCGCGGCGACCACCCAGGCGAACTCCTCGTCGTGGGTCGGCTGGGGGTCGAGGCCGCCCACGACGGCCTGAAGTTCGCGATAGCGGGCGACCCGGACGTTGGAGGCGGCCGTGAGGCGGTCGAGTACGGCGGACCGGTCGGTGTCGCCGAGCAGGTCCCTCAGGACGGCGTCGGCCTCCGGTGCCCCGGGGGCGATGCCGCGCCGCCGGGCGTCGGCCGCGAGCTGTACGAGCCGGCTGACGAACCACAGGGACGAACCGGCCGGGACGTCCGGCCCCCGGTCGGCCGCGTTGAACTCGACCATCTGCCGCATCTGGGCGCGGAAGCCGGGGTCCTGGATCAGCTCGGCGAGCTCCACCCAGGCGTCGACCTGCTCGGGCGTGGGGTCGTCGGGCAGCTCGGCGGCGGCGAGACGCAGCCTGCGGCGGATGTCCGGGTCGGCCGTGTCGATCCCCTCGAAGACCTCCGCCATGAAGTCCTCGACGATCTGCCGCCGTTCGGCCGCCGAGAGCCGTGCCAGTCTGTTCATGAGTGTCATCTCCTCCGCGCTGGAACCCCGCTTCGCCACCGTCGACAGCACCGCACGGGTCACCTTGAGCGAGCTGATCTGCGCGTCCAGCGCGACCACGTGCGCGGCGGCCACCCGCGCGACCGTCGTCTCGCCTGCCAGCACCCGGCGGACGTCCGCCAGGCCGAGGCCGAGTTCGCGCAGGGTGCGGATCAGCTCCAGGCGCGCCACGGACGCGGCGTCGTACAGCCGGTAGCCGCCCGCGGACCGGGCCACCGGGGGCAGGGCGCCCTCGTCCGACCAGTAGCGGATGGTGCGCACGGTCAGCCCGGTGACCCGGGCCAGGTCCCCGATGGTGAGAAGTCCGGTGGCTTCGTCGGTCATGTCTGGGAGTCTGGGCCCTCCAGTGGGTGGAGACTCAAGGAGCGCGTCGGTGGCGGACACTCTGCGGGACATTCTGGACGCGGCGGCCCGAGGGGTCTTCCCGCCGGCGGACGGCGGGACGACGATCGTGAACCAGCCCTCGCACCGGGACGCGGGGGTCCTCGCCTTCACGGCCCACTCGGTGGTCTTCACCGACGAGGATCCCGGGTGGATACGCCGGACGCTGGCCGGCACCGACTGCGACGGTCTCGCGGCCACGATGAACGCCCGTTTCCTGGCGGCACTCATGGACCGCACCGGGCGTACGTCCGACACCATCGACGTGCTGCTGACCGGCGCCGCGCTGCCCGGGGAGCCTCCGCTCGCGTTGACGGAGATCGACGATCCCGGCCATCCACGGGTGGTCTCCGCACGCCGCCGGCGTGACGACGTGCGGGTGTGGGCGGCGGACGGCGGGGTCCTCGTCCTCGGCCGTGGGGTGGCCGGGCGGTGGGAGGTCGCCGTCGAGGTGGCGGAGGAGGCGCGGCGGCGAGGGCTGGGGCGGCGGCTGGTGGAGGCGGCGCGGCACCTGGTCGGGGACGCCCCGGTGTGGGCCCAGGTGTCGGCGGGGAACGCCCGTAGTCTGCGGGCGTTCCAGGCGGCCGGCTACCGTCCCGTGGGCTCGGAGGCGCTGCTCAGTGCCAGGGCTCGTGGTGCGGATCGCTCTCGCACGTGATCACGAGGGCACGAGCAGGGCGTGCCGACTCCCTTCGGTGGAGGGCAGCCGGCGCTCACCGGAAGATGCCCGTGTGGCCGAGGGAGTAGCGGCCCGGCTGCGGGTAGACCGCGAGGCCGTGCGGGCCGCTGCCGACGGGGATGCGGGCGAGCTGGGCGCCGGTGCGGGTGTCGATGGCGTAGACCTCGGCGTCGTAGCGGCCGGAGAGCCACAGGACCTTGCCGTCGGCGGAGACGCCGCCCATGTCGGGGCTGCCGCCGTCGGGCAGGTCCCACTTCTTGGTGAGCTTGTTCCGGGTGAAGTCGAAGACGGAGACGGTGCCTTCGCCGCGGTTGGAGACGAACATCTCGCGGGAGTCGCGGCTGACGTAGAGGCCGTGGCAGCCCTTGCCGGTGGGCAGCAGGGTGGGCTCGGTGAACGTGTCGCCGTCGAGGACCCACATGCCGTGGGCCATCATGTCGGCGATGTAGAACCGCTTGCCGTCCGGCGAGACCTTCACGTCCTGCGGCATGGCGCCCTCGAACGGCAGCCGCTGCTGCCCCACGACCTTCATCTTCTCGGTGTCGACCTTGAGCAGTTCGCCGCTGAACTCGCAGGAGACGATGAAGTAGCGGCCGTCGAGGGAGAAGTCGGCGTGGTTGACGCCGTAGCAGGAGACCGGCACGGTCTTCTTGATCTCCATGGTGTGGGGGTCGCGGAAGACCAGCTCGCGGTCGAGGGAGGCCATCACGACGGCGTACTTGCCGTTGGGCGTGAAGTAGAGGTTGTACGGGTCGTGGACCTCGACCTCCTTGCCCGCCTTGCCGGTCTTCGGGTCGATCGGGGTGAGGGTGTGGCCGCGGTTGTTGTTGACCCAGAGCGTCTTCAGGTCCCAGGAGGGCACGACGTGCTGGGGCTGCCGGCCGACGGGGATCGTCTCGATGATCTCGTACGTCTTCGGGTCGATGACGGAGACGGTGTCGGACTCGGTGTTGGGGACGTAGACCCGGGACGGGAAGCCCTTGACCACGGGCGACAGCTTGTTGGGGCGGTCGGCCGCGTACACGTCCTTCGGGTCGAGGACGGGCGGCATGCCCGGCAGGCCCTGGACGGTCTTCTTCTCGTGCGGGGCGGGCACGGCGGCCTTGGTGGGGCGTGCCGGGGAGGTCCGCTCCTCGCCCGGGGTGCCGCAGGCGGCGAGGGCGAGGAGGGCGGCGCCCGCGACGAGGGTGCTCTTGAGGAAGTGGCGGTGCATTGGACCATTTAAGGGGCGCTTCACGGGGAAATCGGTGATTCGCCCGATCGACGTCCAGGTGAGTCGTCGCAGGTCACACCCCCGGTCGAGCCCCGGCCGCCACCGGCGGGCGACAAGCGGCCGTCAGCGCTCGACGACCCGCATCTCGAACCACGTCGTCTTCCCCCGGGGCAGCAGATCGACCCCCCAGCGGTCGGCCAGCTTGTCGACGAGGAAGAGACCCCGGCCGCTGACGTCCATCTCCTGGACCGGCATCAGACAGGGCAGCCCCCGGGAGGGGTCGCGGACCTCGACGCGGATCCAGCCGCGGCGCCGGTGCAGCCGCAGCCCGAAGACACGGGCACCGGTGTGGCGTACGGCGTTGCCGACCAGTTCGGAGACGAGTAAGACCGCTTCCTCGGTGATCTTGGGGGTGAGCCCCCAGTGGCGCAGGACCACGACCTGGGTGAGCCGTCTGGCGGTGGCCGCGGACTCGGGGCGGGACGGCAGTGGAACCTCTGCCTCCGTCGGATTGCCGTACAACTCCAGCGCCTTGAGCGCCCGTTCGTCCTCGACGGTCGGTGACCAGCGCGCCGCGGCCGCATGTGCGTGTCCCCGCGGCTGTTCCATACCCTCCAGCCCCGCCATGCCCCCCATCATGGCCGCCCGGCGCGCCCGACGGGGCCGTTCCCGGGGAATAGACCCCCCGGAACGGGCCCGGAACCGGCAGTCGGACGGCATATGCCCAAGGCACTTCGGAGCCTCTCACGCCCGGTGTGACCTGCGAGAACGGCTCGTTCCGGGGCAAGCGGCGAAGTTCACCGCCCGAACACGCTTAAGGTTGCCTTAAGGCTGACATAAACCGCCCCTTCGAGGGACCCGGATCAGACGCCTCGTCAATTGCAAGCCCCTGGAGGGGGGGTCAGAGGAACTTCGCCTTGCCCGGTCCCTCCTCCACGAAGCTGCGCATGCCCCGCTCACGGTCCTCGGTGGCGAACAGGCCCGCGAACCAGTTGCGTTCGATGGTCAGGCCCGTCTCGATGTCGGTCTCCAGGCCGGCGTCGATCGCCTCCTTGGCGGCACGCAGGGCGAGCGCCGGGCCCTGTGCCAGCTTGGCGGCCCAGGCGTGCGCCTGCGTGTACACCTCGTCGGCGGGCACGACCCGGTCCACCAGGCCGATCTCCCGCGCCTCGTCGGCCTTCACCATCCGGCCGGTGAAGATCAGGTCCTTGGCCTTGGAGGGGCCGACCAGCCGGGCCAGGCGCTGGGTGCCGCCCGCGCCGGGGATCAGGCCGAGCAGGATCTCGGGCTGGCCGAGCTTGGCGTTCTCGCCGGCGATGCGGTAGTCCGCGCAGAGCGCGAGTTCGCAGCCGCCGCCGAGCGCGTAACCCGTGACGGCCGCGACGACCGGCTTGGGGATACGGGCCACCGCCGTGAAGGAGTCCTGCAGGGCGCGGGAGCGCAGGACCATCGCGGCGTGGTCCATCGCCTGCATCTCCTTGATGTCCGCGCCGGCCGCGAACACCTTCTCGCCGCCGTAGACCACCACGGCCCGCACATCGTCGCGGCGCGTGGCCTCCTCGGCGAGTTCCTTCAGCCGGTCCTGGGTGGCGATGTCCAGCGCGTTCATGGGCGGGCGGTCCAGGCGCAGGGTGCCGACGCCTTCAGCGACTTCGAGAGAGACGGTCATGGGAGCAGGTTAACGGCGACTAACGGCGAGGGCCCCGGTGCTGTCCGTCACACCGGGGCCCTGCCGTCGAATCAGCGTCGGCTCATCGTGAGCCGGGCGCTACTTCTTCCACTTCTCCCACGACATGTTCCAGCCGTTGAGCCCGTTGTCCGGGGCGACGATCCGGTCCTCGGAGTTCTTGACGACGACCACGTCGCCGATCATCGAGTGGTTGAAGAACCAGGCGGCCGGCACCTTCTTGTCCCAGCCGCCGCGCACGTCGCGCAGGCCGATGCAGCCGTGGCTGGCGTTGTACTCGCCGAAGGCGCCGCCCGCCCAGTAGTTGCCGTGCAGGAAGGTGCCGGAGGTGGTGAGGCGGATGGCGTGCGGGACGTCCTTGATGTCGTACTCCCCGCCGTAGCCGACGGTCTCGCCGTTCATGCGGGTCACCGGGAGCATCTCGCTGACGACCATCTGGCCGTTCCAGGTCTCCATGCCGGGCTTGCCGGTGGTGACGGGGATGGTCTTGAACAGCTTGCCGTCGCGCATGACCTTCATCGTGAGCTTCTTGGCGTCCACGACGGAGACCTGGTTGCGGCCGATGGTGAAGTCGACCGTCTTGTCCTGCTCGCCGTAGACGCCGGAGCGTCCCTCGACGCCGTCGAGGTTCAGGTCGACGGTCACCTTGGTGCCGGTCTTCCAGTACTTCTCGGGGCGGAAGTCGAGACGGTCGTTGCCGAACCAGTGGCCCTCGACGTCCACGGCCGGCTCCGTCTTGATGCGGATGGCCTTCTCGACGTCCTCCGGGTTGGTGATGCCCCGGTCGAAGCGGATGGAGAACGGCATCCCGACGCCGACCTTCGAGCCGTCCTCGGGAGTGAAGGTGCCGGTGAAGGTGTTCTCGGGCGTCAGCGTGGTGAAGCCCGCGTCCTCGGCGGCCGTGCGGCCCTCGGAGTCCTTCGCGACCGCGTGGACCGTGTACTTGGTGGCGGCGGCCAGATGGCTGGACGGCGTCCAGGTGGCGCCGTCGCCGGATATCTCGCCGTCGACCTTCTTGCCCTTGGCGTCCTTGACCTCGACCTCGGTCAGTTTGCCCTTGGCGGCCGTGACCTTCAGCTTCCCGCTGGTGTCGACGGACTTCGTGCCGTCCTTGGGGGTGATGCTCACCACGGCCTCGGACTGCTTGCTCTGCGCGGTGTCCGAGCCCTTGCCCGCGCCGCCGCCCCCTGCGGCACCGGCTCCGCTCTCCCCGCCGCCACACGCCGTGACGGCGAGGAGCACCCCGCCGAGTATCAGCGCGAGCAGTCCGTGCCTGCCCCCAACCGACGCCCCCGATATCGGTCGCCCGTTCAAGTCGTACTCCCCTCCCCGGGCCTGGTCAGGCCCACAACCCCTGCGCGTCCCCCGCGCCCCGGCGCATAGTAACCACAAGGCGCCGGGCACCGGCGGCCCGCGATTGTCACTGTTCCGTCCCAACAGCGCGGGGTCGATCCGCCCCCTGTCGGACTACTTCACCGCACTGCCCGCTTTCCATGCGTCCCAGCTCATGTTCCAGCCTCCGAGGCCGTTGTCGGGAGAGACCTCTTTGTCCTTGCTGTTGACGACTTCGACGACGTCCCCGATCAGGCTGCGGTCGAAGAACCAGCCGGCCGGGGTGGCGGCGCCGCCACCCTTCACATCGCGCAGTCCGATGCAGCCGTGGCTGACGTTGCTCCGCCCGAAGACGGTGTGGTCCGCCCAGTAGTTGCCGTGCAGGAAGGTGCCGGAGTCGGTCAGGCGCATGGCGTGCGGGACGTCCGGGATGTCGTACTCGCCCTTGCCGTCGCGCTTCTTGAAGCCGACCGTGGCGCCGTTCATCCGGGTGACGTCGAGCATCTCGGTCACCACCATCTTCCCGTTGTACGTGGTCGTCTCGGGGGCGCCGGCCGTGACCGGCACGGTGGCGAGGGTCTCGCCGTCGCGCCGGACCTCCATGGTGTGCCGGGCGGCGTCGACCACGGAGACCTGGCCGCGGCCGACGGTGAAGGAGAACGTCTTGTGCTGCAGGCCGTAGACCCCGGGCGCGCCCTCGACGTCGCGCAGGCGCAGGTCGACGGTGACCTGGGTGCCGGGTTTCCAGTAGTCCTCGGGGCGGAAGTCGAGGCGGCTCCGGCCGAACCAGTGCGGGCGGATCTCGACGGCCGGGCGGGAGGTGACCCGCACCGCGCGTTCGACGACGGCGCGGTCGGCGATCTCCCGGTTGAACTCCAGGGAGACGATCATGCCGGTGCCGACCGTGGCGCGGTTCTCCGGGGCGACGTAGCCGATGAAGCGTTCCTCGGGGACGTACGTGGTGAAGGTGGTGTGCCGGGCCGAGCGGTGGCCGTCGCCGTCCACGGCCACCGCGTCGACCGTGTACTCGGCGGCGAGCCCCAGGCGCTTCTCGTCGGGCTCCCAGGTCAGGCCGTCGGCGGAGACCCGCCCGGGCACCGGGGACTCCTGCGCGTCCTGGGACCGGGTGACCTTCACCGACTCCAGCCTGCCGTCGGGCACGCGCACCCGCAGCGTCCTCCCGGGGCGTACGCCCCTGCTGCCGTCCTCGGGCGAGACCTTGATGACGTCCTCGGGCGCCGGGGGCGCGCCGAACGCCCCCGCGATCCCGCCCGCGTCGTCCGAGGTACAGCCCGTGGCCCCGGCCAGCAGCCCTGCCCATGTCACTACGGCGGCCAGCGCGGCCCTCGCGCGCCGCGCGCGCCCTTGTACGTGCCTCACGGGGTACCCAACGACCGGCCGCGTCCCCGGGAAACGACCATGCCCGCCCCCGGGGAAACGTGAGTGCGACCCATGCTCTGGGCAGAACAGTGGGGAGGACGACGCGCAGGGGAGCCGCGGCCCGGGCCGCAGTACAGGTCCGCATCCCTCTGTCCCCGGTCGTTCCACGAGCCGCGGGAGGCTGACAGGTGTCCAGCGCAGCCGAGCAGGAGGCGGTGGCCGGCCATCAGGCCACCGGGAACGGGCGCCAGGCCGCCGCCGCGAACGGCGTACGGCGGCCCGCGCCGCCGCCCATGGTGTCCGCCTGGCCGGGTGCGGCGACGCCGCTGGGCGCCCGGTTCCGGGTCGGCCCGGACGGGGTGGCGGGGACCAACTTCGCGTTGTGGGCGGGCGGGGCGGAGGGGGTGGAGCTGTGCCTCTTCGACGAGGCGGGCAAGGAGTCGCGGGCCCGGCTGACCGAGCTGACCCACGAGATCTGGCACGGCTTCGTCCCCGGCGTGCTGCCCGGCCGGCGCTACGGCTACCGGGTGCACGGCCGCTGGGACCCGTGGACCGGAGCCCGCTGGAACCCGGCGAAGCTGCTGCTCGACCCGTACGCCCGCGCGGTGGACGGAGACTTCGGCCTGCCGCCGGAGGTGTACGGGCATGTGCGCGACTGGCCGCAGCAGCATGTCGCCGACACCGTGCGCGACGACCGGGACTCGGCGCCGTACGTCCCCAAGGGTGTCGTCGTCCACGATGACGACGACTGGTCCGACGACCGCCGCCCGAAGACGCCGTGGGCGGACTCGGTGATCTACGAGCTGCACGTCAAGGGCTTCACCGCGCTGCACCCGGGCATCCCCGAGGAGCTGCGCGGCACCTACGCCGGGCTCGCGCACCCGGCCGCGATCGAGCACCTGGTGAGGCTGGGCGTGACGGCGGTGGAGCTGCTGCCGGTGCACCAGTTCGCGCACGAGGACCATCTGCTGCGCAGAGGCCTCGGCAACTACTGGGGCTACAACTCCATCGGCTACTTCGCCCCGCACGCGGCCTACGCGGCCTCCGGGACGAGGGGTGAGCAGGTCGGCGAGTTCAAGCGCATGGTGCGCGCCCTGCACGCGGCCGGGATCGAGGTCATCCTCGACGTGGTCTACAACCACACGGCGGAGGCGGGCGAACTCGGCCCGACGCTGTCCCTGAAGGGCATCGACAACCGCGGCTACTACCGGCTCCAGAACGATCCGCGCCGCTACGCCGACTACACCGGCTGCGGCAACACCCTGCACGTGGTCCAGCCGCAGGTGCTGCGCCTGATCACGGACTCGCTGCGGTACTGGGTGACGGAGATGGGCGTGGACGGCTTCCGCTTCGACCTGGCGGCGGCGCTGGCCCGCTCGATGCACGACGTCGACATGCTCTCCCCGTTCCTCGCGGTCATCGCCCAGGACCCGGTGCTGCGCCGGGTGAAGCTGATCGCCGAGCCGTGGGACGTGGGGTCGGGCGGCTACCAGGTGGGGGCGTTCCCGCCGCTGTGGACGGAGTGGAACGACCGCTACCGCGACGCCGTACGGGACTTCTGGCGGCACGCGCTGCCCGACGTACGGGAGATGGGCTACCGGCTGTCGGGCTCCAGCGATCTGTACGCCTGGGGCGGGCGCCGGCCGTACGCGTCCGTCAACTTCGTGACGGCGCACGACGGCTTCACCCTGCGCGACCTGGTGAGTTACGAGCGCAAGCACAACGAGGCCAACGGCGAGGGCAATCGCGACGGCACGAACGACAACCGGGCCTGGAACTGCGGCGCCGAGGGCGAGACCGAGGACGAGGGGGTCAGGGCGCTGCGGCGCCGGCAGCTGCGGAACCTGCTGACCACGCTGCTGCTGTCGACGGGCGTGCCGATGCTGGTCGCGGGCGACGAACTGGGCCGCACCCAGCGCGGCAACAACAACGCCTACTGCCAGGACAACGAGATCAGCTGGGTGGACTGGGGGCTGCTGGAGGATCCCGGTTGGCATGCCCTGTTCGAGCTGACCTCCCGGCTGATCGCGCTGCGCCACCGGCACCCGGTGCTCCGCCGCCGGGCGTTCTTCTCGGGCCGGGCGCAGACCGCGGACGGGCTGCGCGACCTGGCCTGGTTCACGTCCCGGGGCACGGAGATGACGGAGCAGGACTGGTACGCGCCCGCCGCCACGCTGGGGATGTATCTGTCCGGCCGGGACATCCCGGGCCGGGACGAGCGCGGGGCGCAGATCCTCGACGACAGTTTCCTCGCCGTGCTGCACGCGGGCGAGGGACCGGTGAGTTTCGAACTGCCGGGGCCGCCCTGGGCGGAGCGGTACGAGGTCGTCGTCGACACGAGCCTGGAGGAGCAGGGGGAGGCACCGGGCGTGGAGCACCGGGCGGGGGCGGAGATCACGATGCCGGGGCGGGCGGTGCTGCTGCTGCGGGTGGCGGGCTGAGGCAGCGTTTCGCCCGGTAAGGCTGCCGCTTTGTTGCGGGGCGTTGCGGGTCCGTGAACTCGGCGGGGATCTTCTTGACCCCGTCGTCGGACCGCTGGCAGCGTCCCTGCTGAGCCGCGGCGCCTCCCTCCCCCTCCTGCTCGTCGACACCTCCAGGACTTCCGCATGCCCGAGATATCCCGTCGTGCCCTCGGTGCCCTCGTCGGTGGTGGTGCCGTGGGCGCCGTCGCCGGTACGGCCACCGGCGCCGAAGCCGTGCCCGCCGAGCGGCCGTTCCGGGCCCGCCCCGGTGCCGCCTCCGGCCGTCGCCCCAACGTCCTCGTCATCCTGGGCGACGACCTCGGCTGGGCCGACCTGTCCTCCTACGGCGCCCCGCACATCAGGACGCCGAACCTGGACCGGCTGGCCCGCCAGGGCGTGCGGTTCACCGACGCCTACTCCGGCTCCTCGACCTGCTCCCCGACCCGGTTCAGCCTCTACACCGGGCGCTATCCGGGCCGTACCAAAGGCGGGCTCGCCGAGCCGATGGCCGACCGTTCGCAGGGCCTGGACCCCCACCACCCCACCCTCGCCTCCCTGCTGAAGAAGGCGGGCTACGCCACCGCCCTCATCGGCAAGTGGCACTGCGGCTGGCTGCCCGACTTCAGCCCCACCAAGTCGGGCTGGGACGAGTTCTTCGGCAATCACGGGGGCGTGCTGGAGTACTTCTCCAAGCTCGGCCAGCTCGGCGACCACGACCTCTACGAGGGGGACGCCGAGTACAAGGATCTGCGGTACTACACGACGGTGCTGACCGAGCGGGCCGTCGAGTACGTCGGCCGGGACCATGACCGGCCCTGGTTGCTCAACCTCAACTTCACCACCCCGCACTGGCCCTGGCTCGCCGAGGGCGACGAGGAGACCGGTGCCGAGATCGCGGCGAAGATCCGGGCGGCGACGTCCCAGGCCGAGGTCAGCAAGGCCCTGAACCACTACGACGGCGGCTCGGTCGAGAAGTACACGCAGATGGTTCAGAGCCTGGACGCGGCCGTCGGCGAGGTGCTCGCCGCCCTGCGCCGCTCGGGCCAGGAGGAGAACACCGTCGTGCTGTTCGCCAGCGACAACGGCGGCGAACGCTGGTCGTATCTGTGGCCTCTCAGCGGCCAGAAGTTCTCCCTCCAGGAGGGCGGCATCCGGGTGCCCACGATCCTGCGCTGGCCCGCCCGGATCGACGGCCGCCAGGTCAGCCACGAGCCGAACTTCTCCCCCGACTGGACCGCGACCCTGCTGGAGCTGGCCGGTGCCCGGCCCGACCCGGCGTATCCGCTGGACGGCACGAGCCTCGCCGGCTACCTGCTGCGCGGCGAACGGCTGCCCGAGCGGGACCTGTTCTGGCGGACGCGCGGCAACCGGGCCCTGAGGCGCGGCGACTGGAAGTACTACCGGGACGCCAAGGGCACCGACCACCTGTACGACCTGGCCACCGACTCCCGCGAACAGGCCGACCTCGCCCCCGACGAGCCGGAGTTGCTCACCGAGCTGAAGGCGGCCTGGGAGCAGACCGCGGCGGGGCTGCTGCCGTACCCGGGCTAGCCGGGCCGGCTAGCCCAGGATGCCTCGCTCGTACGCCGTGGCCACCGCCGCCGCACGGTCCTTCACGCCCAGCTTGGCGTAGAGGTGCGTGAGGTGGGTCTTGACCGTGGCCTCGCTGACGAACAGTTCGCGGGCGATCTCGCGGTTGGAGGTGCCCTTGGCGACGAGGGCCAGGACCTCGCGCTCGCGGACGGAGAGGGTGTCGTTGCCGGGGGTGCGGGGCGTGCGGACCGCGGAGACCAGGCGGGAGGCCACGGCCGGGGAGAGGACGGTCCGGCCTTCCGCCGCCGCGCGGACCGCCGCGAACAGTTCGTCCCTCGGGGCGTCCTTCAGGAGGTAGCCCGTCGCGCCCGCCTCTATCGCGGGGAGGGTGTCGGAGTCGGTGTCGTACGTGGTGAGGACGAGGATCTTGGCGCGGGCGCCGGTGCGGGTCAGCTCGCGGATGGCGTCCACTCCCCCGCCGCCCGGCATGCGCAGGTCCATCAGGATCACGTCCGGGTCCAGGGCGGCGGCGAGCGCGACCGCCTCGACGCCGTTCGACGCCTCCCCCAGCACGCCGAAGCCCGGCGCGGACTCGAACATGCCGCGCAGGCCGTCCCGTACGACGGGGTGGTCGTCGACGACGAGCAGGGTGATCGCGGCGGCGTCAGTCATGGCGGACCAACGGTACGCGAGCGGAGACGGCCGTACCGTGGCCCGGCTCCGACTCGACGGTGAGGGACCCGGCGACGCGTTCGGCGCGGGCGCGCATACCGTCGAGGCCGAAGCCGCCGGCCCGGTCGCGTTCGGGGACGGTGAGCGGGTCGAAGCCGCGGCCGTCGTCACGGATGTCGAGGATGACCTCGTCACCGACGAAGGACAGGGTGACACCGACCCGGCCTGCGGCGGCGTGCCGGGCGGTGTTGGAGAGGGCCTCCTGGACGATCCGCAGGAGCGTGGCCGCGATCTCCTCGTGGAGTCGCTCGTCGGTGCCGGTGACCGTGAACTCGGCGCGCACTCCGGTCCGTTCGCCCCATTCGGCGACCGTCTTCTTCAGGGCTTCGGGCAGTCCGGCGTCGGCCAGTGCCACGGGGGCGAGGTTGTGCACGGAGCGGCGGGCCTCGCCGAGGCTGTGCCGGGCCAGGTCCGAGGCGCGTTCGAGGTGGGTGCGGGCCACGGCCAGGTCGGGGGCGTTCGCGACGACCTGGAGCTGGGCGATGATGCCGGTCAGCCCCTGGGCGATGGTGTCGTGGATCTCGGCGGCGAGCCTCCGGCGCTCGTCGGCGACGCCGGCCTCCCGGGCCTGCACCAGGAGCTGGGCGTGCAGGGCGGCGTTCTCGTCGAGGGCCTGCTGCAGGGCCGCGTTGGTGCGTTCCAGTTCGGTGATGCTGGCGGTCTGGATCCGGGTGCGTTCCTCCTCGCGCGCGGCGAGCTGCCCGAAGACGATCAGCAGCGCGATGTGGACGCAGAGCAGCGCGCCGAACACCGCCCAGTTCAGCGGCCCGTGCAGGGGCATGCCGCCGGACTGCGACCCCGCGATGGTCACCGCGGTCGCCAGCAGCCCGAGTCTGAGCGGGCGCCCCCGCAGCAGCCGGTCGGGGCCGACGAATCCGGCGGCGGCGTAGAAGGCGAAGAACGGGTTGAACCAGCTCAGCGCGAAGGCCAGCGCCCAGCGCACGAAGTAGTAGCAGGCGCCCGGCACCGACGGGGCCAGGGGCCGGCCGCGGGACCAGCGCCCCCACCAGACTTGGAGGGCCACGGCGGCGCCGACCAGGACGACGGTGGCGTACCGCTCCCGCCCGGTCATGCCGACCGCGTCGACCGTGGCCACGCAGAGCACGGTGCCCGCCGCGAGCATCCCGTACGGCCCCCAGCGGAAGTACGCCGCCCACCGCTGCTCCACACCCGCCACGTCCGTCATGCCCACAGTGTCGGCCACGGCCGTGTCCCCTCCCCGGGCGCCGGTCATTCCCAGCGGAACCAGCGCGCGGCCGACGCCGAGAGCACCGCGGTCCAGGCGGCGAGGACGGCCAGATGGCCCCAGCCCGGCCAGTCGCCCGCTGCGGCCTGGTCCAGGGCCCGTGCGGCGGCGCCGAAGGGGGTGCACTGGACGATGCGGCCCAGCAGGTCCGGCATGGCCTGCACGGGCACCCAGACCCCGGCGCAGAACATCATCGGGAAGAACACGGCCGTCCCGATCGCGGTCGCGATCTTCGTCGTGCGGGCCCGTGCCGAGATCACCGCGCCCAGCGAGATGGCGGCGAGCACGGCGAGGAGCAGCGCGAGCAGGTACCCGACGGGCTGTTCGGGCAGCGTCACGTCCCAGGCGAGCCGTCCGACGAGGAGTGTGAGCAGCGCGGAGGCCAGGGCCGCCACGCCGTTCACCAGCATCTGGGCGGCCAGCAGGGCCGAGGGCCGGACGGGAGTGGTGGAGAGCCGGCGCAGGATGCCGTTCTCGCGGTAGCCGGTGAGGGTGGGCGGCATCGCCTGCACTCCGGCCATGATGAGGGCGACCAGGACGCAGACGGGCACGTAGACGTCGACGATCCGCAGCCCGCCGAGCCCGTCCTGCGCCTCGCGGAACGACGGCACGGAACCGAGGACGCCCAGCAGCAGGGCCGGGAACAGCAGGATCCAGAAGAGGCTGCCCGGCTCGCGCCGGAAGAGCCGGAACTCGCTGCGCAGCACAGCGGGGTTGATGAGGGCCGTGCTCATGCGGAGGCCTCCGTGAGGTCCAGGAACGCGTCGTCCAGCGTGGCGTCGGTGACGCGGAGTTGGCGGGCGGTGATGTGGTGGCGGGCGAGCAGCGACAGCACGGCGTTGACCGTGTCGTCCGTGCCGGACAGCGTGATCCGGCCGTCCTTGTTCTCGACGGCGACCAGGGCGGGGAGCGTGTTCAGCTCACGGTCGTCCAGGGGCGTGGACGGGGTGAAGCTGATGACGGTGGCGCCCGCCGAGCGGCGGATCAGCCCGGAGGGGGTGTCGAGGGCGGCGACCCGGCCCTTGTCGATCACGGCGATCCGGTCGCAGAGCCGCTGTGCCTCCTCCATGAAGTGCGTGACGAGCAGGACCGTGACGCCCCCGGCGCGGACGTCCTCGATGAGCTGCCAGGTGGCGCGGCGGGCGCGTGGGTCGAGGCCGGTGGTGAGCTCGTCCAGGACGACGACCCGGGGGTCGCCGATCAGGGCGAGCGCGATGAACAGGCGCTGCTTCTGACCGCCCGACAGCTTGGCGAAGCGGGTGGTCAGCTTCTCCTCCAGGCCGAGGCGTTCGGCCAGCGGGCGCCAGTCGACGGGGCGCGGATAGAACGCGCTGTAGAGCTCCAGCGCCTCTCGGACGGTGAGTTTGGGCTGGAGCCGGCTCTCCTGGAGCTGGGCGCCCAGGACCTGGGCGACGCGCTCGTGGTCGGCGACCGGGTCGAGGCCGGTGACGCGGACCCGGCCGGAGTCGGGGACACGCAGGCCCTCGACGCACTCCACGGTGGTGGTCTTGCCGGCGCCGTTCGGGCCGAGGATCCCGAAGATCTCGCCCTCCTCGACGGCGAAGGAGACGCCGTCCACGGCCGGGCGGCCGGCATAGGCCTTGCGCAGATCGGTGACTTCGATGACGGACATGGACCGAGGGTCCCGGTGCGGCGGGTCCGCGCACATCGCCCGTCGCGCTCGAACGGGCATCAGCCGATCGGCTGATGCCCGCCCTACGACCCCCCGAACACCCAGGTCGTAGGACCAAGGACCGAGCCGGACTCGGGGAAAACTCGGTGGGCAGTGTCAGTGGCGGTCCGTAGGCTCACCGCTGATGGCCACGACATCCGCCCCCGCCCCCGACCGTTCTGCCGTGCGCTCCCTGTTGCGCCTGTGGCCGTACGTGCGGCCCGCGCGGGCACGGCTGTTCAGCGCCGCGTTCGTGGCGATAGTCGCCTCCAGCACGGGCCTGGTGATCCCGCTCGTCCTGAAGTGGCTGGTGGACGGGCCGGTCGCCGACCGGGACCCGGCCGGGGTGTGGCTCGGGGCGCTGTTCCTGCTGCTGCTCGGCTTCGCGGAGGCCCTGCTGTTCGGGCTGCGGCGCTGGCTGGTGGCCCGGCCGCTGGCCCATGTCGAGGCGTCGATGCGGGCGGATCTGTACCGGCACCTGCAGCGGCTGCCGGTGTCCTTCCACGACCGCTGGGCCTCCGGGCAGTTGCTGTCGCGGGGGATCGCGGACCTGGGCCTCGTCCGTATGTTCCTCGCCTTCCCGCTGACGTTCCTGCTGGTCAACGGGGTGACGATAGTGATCGGCGTGATCATCATGCTGCTCCAGGACTGGACGCTGGGGCTGGTGATCCTCGGGCCCGCCGTGCCCGTGATGGTGACCTGCGTGGTCTTCGAGAAGCGGTACGCCGAGGTGGCGCGGCGCGCGCAGGACCAGGTCGGCGATCTGACGACGGTCGTCGAGGAGAGCGTGCTCGGCATCCGCGTCATCAAGGGGTTCGGCCGCCACCGGAGCCAGGCGCGGGCGTTCCGGGACCTGTCGGGGAAGCTGCGCGGCACGGAACTGCGCAAGGCGCGGCTGCTGGCGACGATCTGGGGCGTCATCGTGACGCTGCCCGAGATGGCGATCGGCGCGGCGCTGGTCGTGGGCGTCGTACAGGTCGCCGACGGCGGCTTGTCGGCGGGCACGCTGGTGGCGTTCCTGTCGACGGCACTGGCCCTGCGGTGGCCGGTGGAGTCGATCGGCTTCCTGCTGGCGATGAGCCAGGAGGCGGCGACGGCGACGGAGCGGTATTTCGAGGTGATGGACGAGGAGGTGGAGGAGCCGGGAGCGGCTGGAAGTCCGGCGTCGCTGCCGGGAGGCGGGGCGCGTGACTCGGCGTCGCCGCCGGAGGACCGGGCGCCGGTGGTGGCCGGGACCTCGGCGTCCCTTCCCGCGGGCCCGGCACGCGACTCGGCGTTCCTACGGGAGAACCCGGCGCACGACTCGGCGTCCCTGTCGGAGGACCGGGCACGTGACTCGGCGTCACGAGGTGCCGACGCGCCCGCGCGGGCCGCATCGGTGGTGCGGCCGCCCGCGGCTCGGGCGGGCTTGCGCTTTCACGGCGTCACCTTCCGCTACCCCGACGCCCCCGCCGACTCCCCGCCCGTCCTCCAGCACATCGACCTGCACGTCCGCCCCGGCGAATCGATGGCCCTGGTCGGCGCCACCGGCAGTGGCAAGACGACCCTCACCGCGCTCATCCCGCGTCTCTACGAGGTGACCTCGGGCCGCATCACCCTCGACGGCGTCGGCGTCACCGAGCTGTCGAGGGACGCGCTGCGCGCCAAGGTGGCCGTCGCGTTCGAGGAGCCCACGCTCTTCTCGGCAGCGGTGGGCGACAACGTTCTCATGGGGGCCGACGGCACGGCCGGGACGGCGGAGCTGGAGCGCGCCCTCGCCGTCGCCCAGGCCGACTTCGTGCACGCGCTGCCGCAGGGGACGGACACCCAGGTCGGCGAGCAGGGCCTCAGCCTCTCCGGCGGGCAGCGGCAGCGTCTCGCGCTGGCCAGGGCCGTCGTCGGCCGGCCGGAGTTCCTCGTCCTGGACGATCCGCTGTCGGCGCTGGACGTGCACACCGAGGCCGCCGTGGAGGCCGCCCTGCGGGACGTCCTCGCGGACACGACCGCCCTGATCGTGGCACACCGCCCGTCCACCGTGCTGCTCGCCGACCGGGTCGCGCTGCTGTCCGGCGGCCGGATCGCCGCGGTCGGCACCCACCAGGAACTGCTGCGGACGAACGCGGAGTACGCGCACCTGATGTCAGGGGAAGAGGAGGGCGCACGATGACGGCGGCCACCAGCACACCGGCCGACAGGAAACCCGACGAGGAACCCGACGACCGGCCCGCCGCCACCGGCGACCCCTTCGACCAGGACGTCCTGCCCACTCCCCCGGGCGCCACCGCCGCCCTGCTGCGCTCCCTGCTCGCGCCCCTGAGGACCCGGGTCACGGTCACGACGGTTCTGCTGCTGCTCCAGCAGGCGGTCGTGCAGGCGGGCCCGCTGCTCGTGGCGTACGCCATCGACCGTGCCGTACCGGCGTTCCGGGCCGGCGACCACGGGCCGCTGATCGCGGTGGGCGCCGGCTATCTCGTCTGCGCGCTGGCCGCGGGCGGGTTGCAGTGGGCCTTCGTCCTCGCCGCGGCCCGCGTCAGCCAGGACGTGCTGCTCGACCTGCGCGGCCGGATCTTCCGCCACGCGCAGGCGCTGAGCGTCGACTTCCACGAGCGCTACACCTCGGGCCGGCTCATCTCCCGCTCCACGGCGGACGTGGAGTCGCTGCGCGAACTGCTGGAAGAGGGCCTGCAGGAACTCGTGACGGTCGTCCTGTCCTTCGTCTACATCTCGGCGATGCTGCTCTGGCTCGACCTGGGCCTCGGTGGTGTGGCGGTGGCGTCCTTCGTGCCGCTCTACGCCCTGGTACGGCTGTACCAGCGGCGCGCCGGGCGGGTGTACCGGGCGCGGTCCACCGCCATCGCGGCCGTCATCGTGAAGTTCGTCGAGACGATGAACGGCATCCGGCCCGTGCGCGCCTTCCGCCGCGAGGCCGTCAACGACGCGGACTTCGGCCTGCTCAACGAGCGGCACGAGCGGACCAACGGCAACGCGCTGCTGGAGATGGCCCGTTACGTCACCGGCTCGCGGCTGGTCGCCAACACGGCGGTCGCGGGGATCGTCCTGTGGGGCGCCTACCGCGTCGCGGGCGGCACCCTGGCCCTCGGGGTGCTGGCGGCGGCCGTGCTGTACCTGCGGCGGCTGTACGACCCGATCGACCGGCTCGGGATGTTCCTCAACTCCTACCAGTCGGCGGCAGCCTCGCTGGAGAAGATCGCCGGGCTGCTCGCCCAGACCCCGTCCGTCCCCGAGCCGGCCGGCCCCCGGCCGCTCCCGCCCCTGGCGAGCGAGCACCCGGGCCGCGAGGTCGTCTTCGACGGCGTCGGCTTCGGCTACCGCACCGGCGGCGAGGTGCTGCCCCGCTTCGACCTGACGATCCCGGCCGGGCAGACCGTCGCGGTCGTCGGCTCCACGGGCGCCGGGAAGTCCACGCTGGCCAAGCTGCTGGCCCGGTTCTACGACCCCTCCGAGGGCCGGGTGCTGCTGGACGGCGTCGACCTGCGCGACCTCGCGGTGCCCGACCTGCGGCGCGGGGTGGTCATGGTGACGCAGGAAGCCTTCCTGTTCTCGGGCACGGTCGCCGAGAACATCGCGATCGGCCGCCCGGACGCCACCCGCGCGGAGATGGAGCAGGCCGCGAAGGAGATCGGCGCCCACGACTTCATCAGCGCCCTGCCCGACGGCTACGACACCGACGTACGCAAGCGCGGCGGCCGCATCTCGGCCGGGCAGCGGCAACTGGTCGCGTTCGCAAGGGCGTTGCTGGCCGATCCGGCGGTGCTGATCCTCGACGAGGCCACCAGCTCGCTGGACATCCCGGGCGAGCGCGCGGTGCAGCGGGCGATGGCGACGGTGCTGAAGGGACGCACGGCGGTGGTCATCGCCCACCGGCTGTCGACCGTCGAGATCGCGGACCGCGTCCTGGTGATGGAGCAGGGGAAGATCGTCGAGGACGGCGCACCGGCCGAACTCGTCGCGGGCACGGGCAGGTTCGCCGATCTGCACCGGGCCTGGCGGGACAGTCTGGCGTAGCGGCGGCGGAGGGCGGGCGGATGATCGACGCGTACGAGGACCCGGGCACACCCGACCGCCGAGGCGGGGGCCGCTACCTGTGGTGGCTGGTCACCCGGCAGCCCGGGCGGTGTGCGGCCGGGGCGGTGTTCGGCAGTGTGTGGATGGTGCTGCTGGCGGCCACGCCGTATCTGATGTCCCGGGCGATCGACGACGGTCTCGAGCCCGGCGACATGCGCGCCCTGGTCCTGTGGAGCGGGGCGCTGTTCGCGGTGGGCGCGTTCAACGCCTGGCTGAGCGTCATGCGGCACCGCACGATGACCCGGGTGCGGATGGACGCCAACTTCCGCACGGTGAAGGTGGTCGTCGGCCAGGCGGTGCGCCTCGGCGCCTCGCTGCGGCGACAGGCGAGTGCGGGTGAGGTCGTCACGATCGGCGTGGGCGATGTGCAGACGGTCAGCCAGTCGCTGACGGTGGTGGGGCCCGGGGTCGGGGCGGTCCTGGGCTATCTGGTCACCGCCCTGCTGCTGATGTCGGTCTCGGGGCTGGTCGCCGCGGTCGTGCTGCTCGGCCTGCCGGTGATCCTCCTGCTGGTCGGGCCGTTGCTCGGCCGGTTGCGGGGGTCGGAGGCGGAGTACCGCGAGCGGCAGGGCGTGCTGACGGCCCGGATCGGCGACCTCGCGGGCGGGCTGCGCGTCCTCGCCGGCCTGGGCGGCAAGCAACTGGTGGCGGACGCCTTCCAGCAGGACTCACGGCGGCTGCGCGAGCAGGGCTACCGGGTGGGGAGGGTGACCAGCTGGGTGCAGGCGCTGGGAACGGGGCTGCCGACCCTGTTCCTGGCGGTGGTGACCTGGCTGGCGGCCCGGCTCACCGCCCAGGGCGACATCACGGTGGGCCAGTTGGTGTCCGTCTACGGCTATGTGGCCGTGCTGGTGTGGCCGGTGGCCTTCCTGGTCGAGTGCGGCTACCAGCTCAGCCGGGGCCTGGTGTGCGCACGGCGCGTCGTACGGTTCCTGCGCCTGGACCCGATGCCCGACACCGGCACCCTGGACGCCCCCTCCGAACCGTCGGCCCTGTACGACCCCGAGTCGGGCGTACGGGTCCTGCCGGGCCGCTTGACGGCTCTGGTGGCCGAACACCCGGCGGATGCCACAGCGGTGGTGGACCGCCTGGGCCGCTACACCCCGTCGAACGCGACCTGGGGAGACATCCGCCTGGACGAGATCGCCCTGAACCAGCTCCGATCCCACATCGTGGTGGCGGACCACGAGGCCGACCTGTTCGCGGGAACCCTCCAGGAGATGATCGCCCCTTCCTTCAGGGGCGCGGCGAACTGCGCGACAAGCCACAACGCACCCGCACACGCCACACAACTCAACCCCGCACTTCAGAAGGCGCTCCACACCGCCGCAGCCGAAGACATCGTCCAAGCCCTCCCCCACGGCCTGAACACCCAGATGGACGCCCAGGCGAGAAATCTCAGCGGCGGCCAACGCCAACGCATCCGCCTGGCAAGAGCCCTCCTCACCGACCCCGACATCCTCCTCACCATCGAACCCACCTCCGCCCTCGACGCCCACACAGAGGCCACAGTCGCCGCCCGGCTCAGAGACGCCCGCCAAGGCCGCACCACCGTCGTCACCACCACCTCCCCCCTGGTCCTGGACCGCACGGACACCGTCCTCTACCTGAAGGACGGCAAGGTCGAAGCCTCCGGCACCCACCACGAACTCCTCGACACCGCCCCCGCCTACCGCGCACTCGTCGCGAGGGAAACGGAAGAGGTCGCGGGATGAGCCAGGGACAACTGCCGGTCGCCGCCCGGGCCGACGTCCGGCGCGCCCTGCTCGGACTCGTACGGGCCGACGCCCGTGCCTTCGGTGTCGTCCTGGGCCTGAACGCGCTCGCGGCCGTGGCCGGGCTCGCCGGACCGTGGCTGCTGGGCAGGATGATCGACGACGTGCGGGCCGGGCAGGGCGTGGCCGCCGTGGACCGGCTGGCCCTGCTCCTCCTGCTGAGCGCACTGGCACAGGTGCTGCTGGCGCGCTGGGCCCGGTCCGTGGGGCATCGCTTCGGGGAGCGGACGCTGGCCCGGGTGCGGGAGCGGTTCGTGGACCGGGCGCTGACGCTGCCCGCGTCGGTGGTGGAGCGGGCCGGTACGGGTGATCTGACCGCGCGGGGGACGGCGGATGTGACGACCGTCGGCAACACCCTGCGGGACGCGGGTCCGGTCCTGCTCGTCAACCTGGTGCAGGCGTTGTTCCTGGTCGCCGCGGTGTTCCTGACGAACCCGCTGCTGGGCGCCCTGGCGGTGCTGGCGCTGACGCCGATCTGGATCGCGTTGCGCTGGTATCTGCGCAGGGCCCGCGACGGGTACCTCGCCGAGGGTGCCGCGACCTCGGACGTGGCGGAGATCGTGGCGTCGACGGCGGCCGGGGCGCGCACGGTGGAGGCGTTCGGGCTCCAGGAGCAGCGCACGGCCGCGAGCCGGGACGCTCTGGAGACCTCCCGCCGTACGCGCTACTACACGCTCTTCCTGCGCTCGGTGTTCTTCCCGGTGATGGAGACGTCGTACGTCCTGCCGGTGGCCGGTGTGCTGGTGATCGGCGGCGCGCTGCACGCGTCCGGGTCGATGAGTCTCGGGGCGGTGGTGGCGGCGGCCCTGTATCTGACGCAGCTCAGCGCGCCGCTGGACGAGGTCCTGGTCCGGATCGAGCAACTCCAGGCGGGCGGCGCCTCCTTCGCCCGGGTGGAGGGACTGGCCCGGGCCCCGCGCACTCCCGGGGAGGGCGAGTGTCCGGATCCGGACGGCGACCGCATCGACGTCACCGGCATGCGCTACGCCTACGACGGCGGTGTCGAGGTGCTGCGCGGCGTCGATCTGACGGTGACGCCCGGGGAGCGGCTGGCCATGGTCGGGCCGTCCGGGGCGGGCAAGACCACGCTGAGCCGGCTGATGGCGGGCATCGACGCGCCGACCGCCGGCTCGGTGACGGTCGGTGGTGTGCCCGTGGTCGGGCTCGGACCGGAGCGGCTGCGCCGCCAGGTCGTCCTGGTCACCCAGGAGCACCATGTGTTCCTCGGCTCGGTCCGTGACAACCTGCGGATCGCCGAACCGTCCGCCGATGACGCACAGGTGTGGAAAGCGCTGGCCGTGGTCGGCGCCGACACCTGGGTGCGGGAGCTGCCGGAGGGCCTGGACACCCGGCTGGGCCAGGGCGGTTGCCGCACCGACGGCTCGCAGGCCCAGCAACTCGCCCTCGCCCGGGTGGTGCTGGCGGATCCGCACACGCTGATCCTGGACGAGGCGACCGCCCTGCTCGATCCGACGACCGCCCGGCACACCGAGCGCGCCCTGGCCGCCGTCCTGGAGGGGCGCACGGTCATCGCCGTCGCCCACCGGCTGCACACCGCGCACGACGCCGACCGGGTCGCGGTGATGGAGGACGGCCGGCTGACCGAACTGGGCACGCACGACGAGCTGGTGGCGGCCGGCGGGGCGTACGCGGCCCTGTGGCACTCCTGGCACGGGGACCTGCCCGAGGGCCGTCAAGGGTCCGCCTAGGCAAGCGTTCGTATAGCGAACATGAACTTCCGGTCAACGAACCTTTTCCGGCCATACTGTTGACGCGGTCCTGACAGAAAGCGCACTCCCCTGCCACGCTTCCCACGACTGCTCCACAGAAACCCCACTGCAACACCTCCACCTCCCCAGGCCGGGCGACCCCCGGCCATGCAGAAGGAGTCAGTGTTGAGAAGCAGTTCCTCGCGAAGAGGCACCTCCCACAGACGCACTCCCCACACCCCTCGCCGTACCGCGGTCGTGGCCCTCGCCGGCGTCGCCGCGCTGATCGCCACCGCCGTGCAGGCCGGCACCGCCACCGCGACTCCGGAGAACAGGGCTCCGGCGGCCGCGAGCAAGGCGAAGCCTGGATCGGAATCGGTCCGGCTCACCCCCGCGCAGCGCGCCGCGCTGATCCGGGAGGCGAACGCCGGCAAGGCGGAGACCGCGAAGGACCTGGGCCTCGGCGCCCAGGAGAAGCTGGTCGTCCGCGATGTCCTGAAGGACCGCGACGGCACCGTGCACACGCGCTACGAGCGCACCTACGCGGGCCTGCCCGTCCTCGGCGGCGACCTGGTCGTGGAGAGCACGAAGGCCGACGCCACCGCGGCCGTCGTGAAGGCCACCCGCGCCGCGATCAAGCCGGCGACGACGAAGGCGGCGGTCTCCGCCGCCAAGGCCCGGCAGCAGGCCCTCACCGCGGGGAAGGCCGACGAGGCCAAGAGCCCGGACATCAACCGCGAGCCCCGCAAGGTGATCTGGGCCGCGAGCGGCAAGCCGGTCGTGGCGTACGAGACGGTCGTCGGCGGCTTCCAGCACGACGGCACCCCGCAGGAACTGCACGTGGTCACCGACGCCACCACCGGCGCCAAGCTGTTCGAGTGGGAGGCCATCGAGACCGGCACCGGCAACACGGTCTACAGCGGCACGGTCGACCTCACCACGACCCAGTCCGGGTCGACGTACAACCTCACCGACGGCGCCCGCGGCAACCACAAGACGTACAACCTCAACCGCGGCACCTCCGGCACCGGCACCCTCTTCTCCGGCCCCGACGACGTGTGGGGCAACGGCACGCCCTCCAACCTGGAGTCGGCCGGCGCCGACGCCCACTACGGGGCCGCGCTGACCTGGGACTACTACAAGAACGTGCACGGCCGCAGCGGTATCCGCGGTGACGGCGTGGGCGCGTACTCCCGGGTCCACTACGGCAACAACTACGTCAACGCGTTCTGGTCGGACAGCTGCTTCTGCATGACCTACGGCGACGGCTCGGGCAACGCCAACCCGCTGACGTCGATCGACGTGGCCGCCCACGAGATGACCCACGGGCTGACGTCGAACACCGCGGGCCTCAACTACAGCGGCGAGTCCGGCGGTCTGAACGAGGCCACCAGCGACATCTTCGGCGCGACCGTCGAGTTCTACGCGAACAACTCCTCCGACGTCGGTGACTACCTCATCGGCGAGGAGATCAACATCAACGGCGACGGGACCCCGCTGCGCTACATGGACAAGCCGAGCAAGGACGGCTCGTCCAAGGACAGCTGGTACTCCGGCATCGGCTCGATCGACGTGCACTACTCCTCGGGCCCCGCGAACCACTTCTTCTACCTGCTGAGCGAGGGCAGCGGCACCAAGACCATCAACGGTGTCACCTACAACTCGGCCACCTCGGACGGGCTTCCGGTCACCGGCATCGGCCGGGACAAGGCGGAGAAGATCTGGTTCCGCGCGCTGACCACGAAGTTCACGTCCACGACCAACTACGCGGGCGCCCGCACCGGCACCCTCGCCGCGACCGGTGAGCTCTACGGCACCGACAGCGCCGAGTACACGGCGGTCCAGCACGCGTGGGCGGGCATCAACGTCGGCACCCGTCCCGGCGACGGAGGCGGCGGCGGTACGTCCTTCGAGAACGCCGCCGACGTGGCGATCCCGGACCGGGGCGCGGCGGTCACCTCGCCGGTCACCGTCACCGGCCGGACGGGCAACGCGCCCTCCAACCTCCAGGTCGCGGTGGACATCGTCCACACCTACATCGGTGACCTCAAGGTGGATCTGGTCGCCCCCGACGGCACCGCGTACACGCTGAAGGGCTACGGCACCGGCGGCAGCGCGGACAACATCAACGAGACCTACACGGTGAACGCCTCCTCCGAGGTCGCCAACGGCACCTGGCAGCTGCGGGTCCAGGACAACGCAGCCATCGACACCGGCTACATCAACAGCTGGAAGCTCACCTTCCCGTAGGCCGCATCGGTCCCCAAGTCAGGGCGCCGCCCCGGTGGGTTCGAATCCCCGGGGCGGCGCCCGCTTCACATGCCCGGACCCGTCAGCCTGTCGTCGATTTCCGGCCAACATCACTCGTTACTCCTGACATGTACGCGCCCTTGGTGCCACTCTTCCCCCACCCGCCGCACAGCACCCCAGCAGTTCCCCCACATCAAGGAGCTCGTGTGACCCCCCTCTACGCGCGTCACAAGCGCACCACGCTCGCCATCGCCACCGCCGTCGCCGCCGGCGCCCTGCTCACCACCGGCCTGACCTCCGGCAGCAGCGTCGCCGCCGACTCCTCCTCCAAGCCGGCCCTCGCCGCCGCCCCCGTCCTGCTCTCGGCACCCGCCCGCACGGCCCTGGTCAAGGAGCAGCAGGCGGACGCCCCGGAGACCGCCGACGAGATAGGCCTCGGCGAGCAGGAGAAGCTGGTCGTCAAGGACGTCGTGAAGGACGTCGACGGCTCGGTCCACACGCGCTACGAGCGCACCTACGCGGGCCTGCCGGTCCTCGGCGGCGACCTCGTCGTGCACGAGTCGAAGTCCGGTGCGACCGAGGGCGTGACCAGAGCGACGAAGGCCACCCTCAAGGTCGCCTCGCTCAAGCCGACGGTCGCCGCCGCCAAGGCCGAGAAGCAGGCCGTGACGCTCGCCAAGGCGGCCGGCTCGGAGAAGACCGAGGCGAACTCCGCGCCCCGCAAGGTGATCTGGGCGGCCGACGGCAAGCCCGTCCTCGCCTACGAGACGGTCGTCGGCGGCCTCCAGGAGGACGGCACGCCGAACGAGCTGCACGTCGTCACCGACGCCGCCACCGGCAAGAAGCTCTACGAGCACCAGGCGATCGAGACCGGCACCGGCAACACCACGTACAGCGGCAAGGTCGACCTCACGACCACCAAGTCCGGGTCGACGTACAACCTGACGGACAGCACCCGCGGCGGCCACAAGACCTACAACCTCAACCGCGGCACCTCCGGCACCGGCACCCTGTTCTCCGGCGCGGACGACGTCTGGGGCACCGGCAACCCGTCCAACCTGGAGACCGCCGCCGCCGACGCGCACTACGGCGCCCAGGTCACCTGGGACTTCTACAAGAGCACCTTCGGCCGCAGCGGCATCCGCAACGACGGCAAGGCCGCCTACTCACGCGTCCACTACGGCAACGCCTATGTCAACGCCTTCTGGTCGGACAGCTGCTTCTGCATGACCTACGGCGACGGCGAGGGCAACGCCAACCCGCTGACCTCGCTCGACGTGGCCGCCCACGAGATGAGCCACGGTCTGACGTCGGCCACGGCCGGCCTCAACTACAGCGGCGAGTCCGGCGGTCTGAACGAGGCCACCAGCGACATCTTCGGCGCGGGCGCCGAGTTCTTCGCCGGCAACTCCTCCGACGTCGGTGACTACCTCATCGGCGAGGAGATCGACATCAACGGCGACGGCTCCCCGCTGCGCTACATGGACAAGCCCAGCAAGGACGGCTCGTCCAAGGACGCCTGGTCCTCCAGCCTCGGCGGCCTGGACGTCCACTACTCCTCCGGTCCCGCCAACCACTTCTTCTACCTGCTGTCCGAGGGCAGCGGCTCGAAGACCATCAACGGCGTGACCTACAACTCGCCCACCTCCAACGGCTCCACGGTCACCGGCATCGGCCGCACCAAGGCCCTGCAGGTCTGGTACAAGGCGCTGACGACGTACATGACGTCGACGACCAAGTACGCGGCCGCCCGCACGGCGACCCTGAACGCGGCCAAGGACCTCTACGGCGCCACCAGCACCGAGTACAAGGCGGTCGCGGCCGCCTGGTCCGCGGTCAACGTCGGCTGACCGAAGCACGACCCCAGGGCGGTACCCGGAGCGACGGCGGCTCCGGGTACCGCCTTACTCTTGGGGACCATGTCTTCGGAGGACTTCACCTACGCCGATGTCGGCGCCACCCGCGAGGAGCACTTCTGCCCGCCGGGCTTCCACCCCATGAACGTGCGCACGCGCCTGGGGGAGGGCGAGGAGGTCTTCCGGCGGGCCTCGGAGGCGGTGCTCACCTGGGAGATGCACCGGGCCATGGGCGTCGGCGTCGACGCGAGCGCGGAACGGGCCGCCCCCGGCGTCGACGTCACCGTCACCCTCGCCGGCATGATCAAGGCCCCCTGCCGCGTCGTCTGGACCCTGGAGGAACCCCGCCGCACCGGCTGGGCCTACGGCACCCTGACCGGCCACCCCGAGTGCGGCGAGGAATCCTTCGTCGTCGACCGCACGGGAGACGGCACGGTCTGGCTGACGGTGAACGCCTTCAGCAGGGCAGCAAAGTGGTACGCGAGGGCCGGAGGCCTGGCGACCAGGGGCTTGCAGCACGCGTACGCGCGCAGGTGTGGAGCGGTCCTACGGAACATCGCAACGGAGGGTGGCGACGGTCTTTAGGGGCGCGGGGCTGTATCGATTTGCGGCTCCGCCGCGTGGGCGCGACCAGCCCCCACGCACCCGCGGACAAGACTCAACGCATCAACAACCCGGCCGCCTCCACGAGCTCCTCGGACGGCCCGGCCACCAGCCCCAACTCCGCACTAGAGGCCAACAACCGATGCGCAGGAAGGATCCGCACCGTATACCCGAAAGGCCCGGTGCGATCCAACGACAAGGCCCCTTCATAGGCCCACCGCCCGTCCTCCCCGGGGGACCCGACCGGCTTCAGAGGAACGACCGTCGCGTCACCGATACGGTCCTCCTCGTCCACCCGCCCCGAGACGACCTGCACATCCACGTCATCCGGCCCGAGCACACCGAGACCGACCCGCACCCGCACCCCCAGCGTCGTACCCAGCTCCGCCAACGCCTCGGACACGGACGTCTCCACATGGTCGACCGTGACCCCCGGCCACGCACCCCGCACCCTGCCCTTCCACTCGGCGAGCTCCCGCGCCGCATCCACCCCCATCGAGCGATGCGCCAGCGCCGCAGGCGCGTAGAGCCGCTCGACGTACTCGCGGACCATGCGCCCGGCCAGCACCTTCGGCCCGAGCAGGCTGAGGGTCCGGCGGACCATCTCGATCCAGCGGTCGGGCAGCCCGCTGCGGCCGCGCTCGTAGAAGCGGGGCGTCACCCGCTGCTCCAGCAGGTCGTACAGCGCCGCGGCCTCTATGTCGTCGCGGCGGTCCGGGTCGGTCCCGACACCGTCGGCGGTGGGGATGGCCCAGCCGAAGTCGGGCTGGAACCACTCGTCCCACCAGCCGTCGAGGACGGACAGATTGAGACAACCGTTGAGCGCGGCCTTCATGCCGGACGTGCCGCAGGCCTCCAGCGGCCGCAGCGGATTGTTCAGCCAGATGTCGCAGCCCGGGTACAGCTTCTGCGCCATGGCCATGCCGTAGTCAGGCAGGAACACGAGCCGGTGCCGCACCCGCGGATCGTCCGCGAACCGCACCAGCTCCTGCACCAGCCGCTTCCCGCCGTCGTCCGCGGGGTGCGCCTTGCCCGCGACGACGATCTGGACCGGCCGCTCGGAGTGCAGCAGCAGGTCCATCAGCCGGTCGCGGTCGCGCAGCATCAGCGTCAGACGCTTGTACGAGGGGACGCGCCGGGCGAAGCCGATGGTGAGGACGTCCGGGTCGAGCACGCCGTCGATCCAGCCCAGCTCGGCCGTACCGGCACCGCGCTGCCGCCAGGAGGCCCGCAGCCGCTCCCGCACCTCGGTCACGAGCTGTTCGCGCAGGCCGCGGCGCAGCTCCCAGATCTCCTGGTCGGGGATGTCCGCCACCGAGTCCCAGCGGTCCGAGCCGCCGACGGTCAGCGCGTCCTCGGCGCGCTGCACACCGATCTGCCGGGCGCCGAGCCGGAACACCTCGGGGGCGACCCAGGTGGGTGCGTGCACCCCGTTGGTCACGGACGTGATCGGCACCTCGTCGGCGTCGAAGCCGGGCCACAGGCCGGAGAACATCTCGCGGCTGACGTTGCCGTGCAGCAGGGAGACACCGTTGGCGCGCTGGGCCAGGCGCAGGCCCATCACGGCCATGTTGAACAGGTTGGGCTCCCCGCCTGGGTAGGTCTCCATGCCGAGCCGCAGGACGCGCTGGACGTCGATGCGGGGCAGCTCCGCGTCGGGGCCGAAGTGGCGGGCGACCAGTTCGCGGTCGAAGCGGTCGATGCCGGCCGGGACGGGGGTGTGGGTGGTGAAGACGGTCCCGGAGCGGACCGCCTCCAGGGCCGCGTCGAAGTCCGAGCCCGCCGCGCAGAGTTCGGCGATCCGCTCCAGGCCGAGGAACCCGGCGTGCCCCTCGTTGGTGTGGAAGACCTCGGGCGCGGGATGCCCGGTCAGCCGGCAGTACGTCCGGACCGCCCGCACACCTCCTATGCCCAGCAGCATCTCCTGCAGCAGCCGGTGCTCGCTGCCGCCGCCGTAGAGCCGGTCGGTGACACCGCGCTCGCCGAGGTCGTTCTCCTCGACGTCCGAGTCGAGCATCAGCAGCGGGACCCGGCCGACCTGCGCCAGCCAGATCCGGGCGCGCAGCTGTTTGCCGCCGGGCAGGGCGAGGGCGACCTGGGCGGGGGTGCCGTCGGGCTCCTCCAGGAGGACCAGGGGCAGCTCGTTCGGGTCGAGGACGGGGTAGTGCTCCTGCTGCCAGCCGTCCCGGGAGAGGGTCTGGCGGAAGTAGCCGTGCCGGTAGAGCAGGCCGACGCCGATCAGCGGGACGCCCAGGTCGCTGGCCGCCTTCAGATGGTCGCCGGCCAGGATGCCGAGGCCGCCGGAGTACTGCGGCAGGGCAGCCGTGATGCCGAACTCGGGTGAGAAGTAGGCGATCGCGGCGGGCAGTTCCTCGGGCTGGGCCTGGTACCAGCGCTCGCCGGTCATGTAGTCGTGCAGATCGCCCGCGACGGCGGCGAGGCGGCGCAGGAAGCGGCGGTCCTCGGCCAGGGCCGCGAGCCGCGCGGGCGGCACGCTGCCCAGCAGCCGGACCGGGTCGCGCCCGGAGGCGGCCCAGCGCTCGGGGTCGACGGACTGGAAGAGGTCACGGGTCTCCGTGTGCCACGACCACCGCAGATTGCGGGCCAGATCGCTCAGCGGCCGGAGCGGGTCGGGGAGAACGGGTCGGACGGTGAATCGACGGATCGCCTTCACGGGTTCCACCTCGGCGCGTTCGCAGGTTGACGCAGGGCTTTGACACAGGGCTTCATCGACGTCTCCTACGACAGTACCGGCGGATGTGCCGCCGCCGCTGAGGCTCCGCCGTCGGACCCCCGATCGGCCTGAACAGCACCATTCACGGATATGGCCGATTCCACCCCCATAGGCGTCCTTGTGGTGTTTCACGCGCCACGAGAGGCTGCCTCTGGCGTACCGGCCCGCGCCCGCCGCTCACGGCGTCGCGCGGGCCGCCGTACGCCGAGTCGAGGAGGGGAACTCGGACCATGGCACGGACGCGCACACGGCGCCCGCGCTGGACGGGGGGCCTGGCCGCGGCGATCTGCATCGCGGCGTTTTCGGCCATCACCCTGCCCGCGCACGCCGTACCGGAGGGGCGGATACTCGGCGCCGGAGGACCCGGCTCCGTGCACGGCAGTTATCTGGTGACACTGAAGGAGGGCACGCGGGCACCGTCGGGGGCCGGAAGGGGCCTGGCCGAGACGTACGGGGTCGATATAAGCCACACCTACGGGACCGTCCTGAACGGCTACGCGATCAGGGCGAACGCGAGACAGGCCGCACGGCTCGCCGCCGATCCCCGGGTCGCCTCGGTCGTCCAGGACACCCGGGTACGGCTGGAGGGCACGCGGCGCGACCCCGCGTCCTGGGGACTGGACCGCGTCGACCAGCCGAGTCTGCCCCTGGACCGCAGCTACTCCTGGCCCGAGTCGGCGGGGGCCGGGGTGACGGTGTACGTGATCGACACCGGCGTCCGGACCACCCACCGGGACTTCGGGGGCCGGGCGAGCCACGGCTGGGACTTCGTCGGGAACGACAAGGTCGCGGCGGACGCAGGCGGCCACGGCACGCACGTGGCCGGCACGGTCGCAGGGAAGACCCACGGCGTCGCCGGCAAGGCCCGGATCGTCTCCGTGCGCGTCCTGGACGCGGCGGGCGCCGGCACCACGGCCCGGGTGATCGCCGGGATCGACTGGGTGACGCGGCACGCGAGGAAGCCCGCGGTCGCCAACCTCAGTCTGGGCGGCCCGCGCAACGACCGGCTGGACGCCGCCGTCCGTGCCTCCATCGCCTCCGGCGTCAGCTACACGATCGCCGCGGGCAACGACGGCAGGCCGGCCGGGCTGTACTCCCCGGCGGGCGTCAAGCAGGCGATCACGGTCGGCGCGACCGACCGCAGGGATACAAAACCGGCCTTCTCCAACCACGGTCCGGCCCTCGATCTGTTCGCCCCGGGCGTCGAAATCACCTCCGCCACCGCCGCGAGCGACACCGCGCGGGCCACCTTCTCGGGTACCTCGATGGCCTCTCCGCACGCGGCGGGCGCGGCCGCGCTGTATCTGGCCGATCATCCGAAAGCGACTCCGTCCCAGGTCGGGAGGGCTCTGACCACGGGAGCGGCGACCGGGAAGATCTCCGGTCGGGGCGCGGGTTCGCCGGACAAGTTACTGCGGGTGCCGCACCCGTAGGGCGAAGGAGCAGCCACACACCAGGGCCGGCCTCGTCCGTCGCGGACGAGGCCGGTCTTGTGTGTCGACATACGCGTGAGTAGTTAACAAAGTGCCGGATTGCCCACCCGAATAGGGTGGGAAGGCTCCTGCGGGTACCCCTCTCAGGAGCACCACGCAGGACCCACCTCCCCATAGACCTCCGCCCACCCACGTTGACGCGGACAGGAGCGGTCATGCCCGCCAAGCACCCTTCGTCACCACCCCCCACCCGCCGCACCGGGGCGCGCGCGCCCGGCGGCGGGGAACGTCCCGTGCGCCCGGCCGACACCGGCCCACCGGCCCCGCCACCGTCGCCCGCGGGCGAGGCGACCGCCGTCGGGCGCATACCCGTGCTCGATGTCCGCCCGGTCGTCCAGCACGGCCGCCGTCCGGCCAAGGCCGTGACCGGGGAGACCTTCGACATCTCGGCGACCGTGTTCCGGGAGGGGCACGACGCGGTGGCCGCCAATGCCGTCCTGAGGGACCCCGAGGGCTGCCCCGGGCCCTGGACACCGCTGCGGGAGCTGGCCCCCGGCACGGACCGCTGGGGCGCCACGGTCACCGCCGGGGAGCCCGGCCTGTGGACGTTCACCGTGGAGGCGTGGGGCGACCCGGTCGGCACCTGGCGCCACCACGCGCAGATCAAGATCCCGGCCGGCATGGACACGGACGTAGTCCTGGAGGAGGGCGCACGCCTGTACGAGCGGGCGGCCGACGGCGTCCCCGAGGAGGAGGGCCTGCGGGACGTGGTCCTGGCCGCCGTCGACGCCTTGCGGGACGAGAGCCGCCCGGCGGCCTCACGTCTCGCGGCGGCGTTGACGCCGGAGGTGGACGAGGTACTGGCCCGCCATCCCCTCCGGGACCTGGTCACCACCTCCGAACCCCTGCCGCTCCTCGTGGAGCGGGAGCGGGCCCTGTACGGCTCCTGGTACGAGTTCTTCCCCCGCTCCGAAGGCACCCCGAAGCAGCCGCACGGCACGTTCCGCACCGCGGCCCGGCGCCTCCCGGCGATCGCCGCGATGGGCTTCGACGTCGTCTACCTGCCCCCGATCCACCCGATCGGCACGACCTTCCGCAAGGGCAAGAACAACACCCTCTCCCCCGGCCCCGACGACGTCGGCGTGCCCTGGGCGATCGGCTCGCCCGAGGGCGGCCACGACGCCGTGCACCCCGCCCTGGGCACCCTGGAGGACTTCACCTGGTTCGTGGAGCAGGCCCGGGACCTGGGCATGGAGGTGGCTCTCGACTTCGCCCTGCAGTGCTCGCCGGACCATCCCTGGGTGCAGAAGCACCCCGAGTGGTTCCACCACCGCCCCGACGGCACCATCGCCTACGCCGAGAACCCGCCGAAGAAGTACCAGGACATCTACCCCATCGCCTTCGACGCCGACATGGACGGCCTCATCGCCGAGACCGTCCGGGTGCTGCGGCACTGGATGGACACCGGCGTGCGGATCTTCCGCGTGGACAACCCGCACACCAAGCCGGTCGTCTTCTGGGAGCGGGTCATCGCGGACATCAACCGCACCGACCCCGACGTGATCTTCCTGGCCGAGGCCTTCACCCGCCCGGCGATGATGGCCACCCTGGCCCAGATCGGCTTCCAGCAGTCCTACACGTACTTCACCTGGCGCAACACCAAGCAGGAGCTGACCGACTACCTCACCGAACTTTCCGGCGAAGCCGCCTCCTACATGCGGCCGAACTTCTTCGCCAACACCCCCGACATCCTGCACGCCTACCTCCAGAACGGCGGGCGCCCCGCCTTCGAGGTCCGGGCGGTGCTGGCGGCAACCCTGTCGCCGACCTGGGGCATCTACTCGGGCTACGAGCTGTGCGAGAACACCCCGCTCAAGGAAGGCAGCGAGGAGTACCTCCACTCGGAGAAGTACCAGCTCAGGCATCGCGACTGGGAAGCGGCCGAGCGTGAGGGGCGCAGCATCACCCGGCTGCTGACCAGGCTCAACACCATCCGGCGGGAGAATCCGGCCCTCCAGCAGCTGCGCGACATCCACTTCCACGACGCGGACCAGGAGGCGGTGATCGCCTACTCGAAGCGGCAGGGTTCGAACACGGTTCTGGTGGTCGCCAACCTCGACCCCCACCACACCCAGGAGGCGACGGTCTCGTTGGACATGCCGCAACTCGGCCTGGACTGGCACGAGTCGGTGCCGGTGCGGGACGAGCTCACCGGCGAGACCTATCACTGGGGCAGGGCCAACTACGTGCGTCTCGAACCGGGCCGGAGCCCCGCGCACGTCTTCACGGTGCTGCGACCGTCCACCCCGCAGATGGGAGGGTCACCCACAACATGATCGTCAACGAACCCGTTCCGGACACCTTCGAGGACACTCCCGCCAGGGACCGCGACCCCGAGTGGTTCAAGCGCGCCGTCTTCTACGAGGTGCTCGTCCGCTCGTTCCAGGACAGCAACGGCGACGGTGTCGGTGACCTGAAGGGCATCACCGCCAAGCTCGACTACCTCCAGTGGCTCGGCGTCGACTGCCTGTGGCTGCCGCCGTTCTTCAAGTCCCCGCTCCGCGACGGCGGCTACGACGTCTCCGACTACACGGCCGTGCTCCCCGAGTTCGGCGATCTCGCCGACTTCGTGGAATTCGTCGACGCCGCCCACCAGCGCGGCATGCGCGTGATCATCGACTTCGTCATGAACCACACCAGCGACCAGCACCCGTGGTTCCAGGAGTCGAGGAAGGACCCGGACGGGCCCTACGGCGACTACTACGTGTGGGCCGACGACGACAAGCAGTTCCCGGACGCGCGGATCATCTTCGTCGACACCGAGGCCTCCAACTGGACCTTCGACCCGGTCCGCAAGCAGTACTACTGGCATCGTTTCTTCTCCCACCAGCCGGACCTCAACTACGAGAACCCGGCCGTGCAGGAGGAGATGATCTCCGCGCTGAAGTTCTGGCTGGACCTGGGCATCGACGGGTTCCGGCTGGACGCGGTGCCCTACCTGTACCAGCAGGAGGGCACGAACTGCGAGAACCTCCCGGAGACGCACGACTTCCTGAAGCGGGTGCGCAAGGAGATCGACGCGCAGTACCCGGACACGGTGCTGCTCGCCGAGGCCAACCAGTGGCCCGAGGACGTCGTCGACTACTTCGGCGACTACCCCAGCGGCGGCGACGAGTGCCACATGGCCTTCCACTTCCCGGTCATGCCGCGCATCTTCATGGCCGTACGCCGTGAGTCCCGCTACCCGGTCTCCGAGATCCTGGCCAAGACCCCGGCCATCCCCTCGAACTGCCAGTGGGGCATCTTCCTGCGCAACCACGACGAGCTCACGCTCGAGATGGTCACCGACGAAGAGCGCGACTACATGTGGGCCGAGTACGCCAAGGACCCACGGATGCGCGCCAACATCGGCATCCGGCGCAGGCTGGCCCCGCTGCTCGACAACGACCGCAACCAGATCGAGCTGTTCACGGCCCTGCTGCTGGCCCTGCCGGGCTCGCCGATCCTGTACTACGGCGACGAGATCGGCATGGGCGACAACATCTGGCTCGGCGACCGGGACGCGGTGCGCACGCCGATGCAGTGGACGCCCGACCGCAACGCGGGCTTCTCGTCCTGTGACCCCGGGCGGCTGTTCCTGCCGACGATCATGGACCCGGTCTACGGCTACCAGGTCACGAACGTCGAGGCGTCGATGTCCTCGCCGTCGTCGCTGCTGCACTGGACGCGGCGGATGATCGAGATCCGTAAGCAGAACCCCGCCTTCGGACTCGGCACCTACACCGAGCTGCCGTCGACGAACCCGGCGGTGCTGGCCTTCCTCAGGGAGTACGAGGACGACCTGGTGCTGTGCGTGAACAACTTCTCCCGGTTCGCGCAGCCCACGGAGCTGGATCTGAGCGCCTTCGAGGGGCGGCACCCGGTGGAGCTGTTCGGCGGGGTGCGCTTCCCGGCCATCGGCGAGCTGCCGTATCTGCTGACCCTCGGGGGCCACGGTTTCTACTGGTTCCGGCTCCGCGGGGACACCGTATGAGGGCCGTATGAGGCCCGGATCGGCCTGCTGAGGCCTGTTCCGCGGGGCAGGCCGCAAACCCCCGCGGCGGGGCGTTTCCCCTGCCCCGCCCGGGGCACGCATGAAGAACACCCCACCCGGTGACGCATCACACATGGGTGAAAGGACGCGACGTCATGTCGGAAGCCGTCACACGCACCGTCACCACCCCGCCCGGCCTTCTCGCCTCTCTGGATCCCCTGCTGCGGGAATGGCTGCCACGGCAGCGCTGGTTCGCCGGCAAGGGCCGTCCGGTCACCGGGTTCACACTGGTCGAGGCCACCGAGCTGCTGCCCGCCAGTGCCAAGCTCGGCCTGTACCACCTGCTGGTACGCGCCCATCAGCCGCTTGTGCCGTCCCCCGGCGCGCCCGGCCACCCCGGCGACTGCTACCAGCTCCTGATAGGCGTGCGCGAGGCGCTGCCGCCTCGGCTGGCGCCCGCGCTGATCGGACACGTACCGACGGGGCCGCTGGCCGGCCGCACCGTCTACGACGCCCTGCACGACACCCGGCCCGCCGAGCTGCTCCTGGAGGCGCTGCGCACCCAGGCCCGTATCGGCAGGCTCCGCTTCGAGCGGGACCCCGGCCAGGACATCCGCTCCGGGCTGGTGCCCCGCGTGGTGACCGCAGAGCAGTCCAACTCGTCCGTCGTCTACGGAGATACGTTCATCCTGAAGCTGCTGCGCCGGATCGTGCCCGGGATCAACCCCGATCTGGAGCTGCCGCTGGCGCTGGCCCGCGAGGGCAGCCCCCGGGTGCCCGCGCCGACGGCCTGGATGGTCGCGGACATCGACCCCACGGCGGACCCGGTGATCGCGGCGGGCCAGGCGGACCTCGCCCAGCATCCGTACGTGCTGGGGGTGCTCCAGCCGTATCTGCAGGGCGCCTCCGACGGCTGGGAGCTGGCGCTGCGCGAGCTGGCCAAGGGCGAGGACTTCGGCGCCGAGGCGCGGGCGCTGGGGCGGGCCACCGCCGAGGTGCACACCGCGCTCGCCCGGGCGCTGCCGACGGTCACGCTCGGTCACATGCAGCTCCAGCTCATGGTGGACGGCATGATCGAGCGGCTGGAGGCGGCCGTCCAGGCGGTCGCCGCGCTGCGGCCCTACGCCGACGGGTTGCGCTCGGCGTTCACGGCGCTGGGCGATCTGGCCTCCGAGGGCCGCACCTGGACCGCGCAGCGCGTGCACGGCGATCTGCATCTCGGGCAGTGCCTGCGCTCACCGGGCGGTGAGTGGTGGCTGATCGACTTCGAGGGCGAGCCGGCCCGGCCGCTGCCCGAGCGGCGGATGCCGCAGCCGGCGGTGCGGGACGTCGCCGGCATGCTGCGCTCCTTCGACTACGCGGCCCGCTCGGCCGATCCGCCCCAGCCGGACTGGGCCGAGACCTGCCGGTCCGCGTACTGCTCCGGCTACGCCGAGGCCTCCGGCCGCGATCCGCGCACCGACCCGGTGCTGCTGCGGGCCTACGAGACGGACAAGGCGATCTACGAGGTGGTGTACGAGGCCCGCCATCGCCCCGACTGGCTGCCGGTGCCGCTGGCCGCCATAAGCCGGCTGTCCTCGTCCGGCCATCTGACCTGACCGACCACCTGCGCCCAGGAGGCTGCGCCCGTGACCCCCCGCTCCGAGTCCAGCGGTTCGCACCCGAAGAAGACGGCCGGGGAGAAGATCCCCGAGCAGCCGACGGCCGCCCAGCGCAAGAGCGCCGCGAAGAAGACGGCGGTACCGAAACAGGCGGCGAAGAAGGCCGCCGCCAAGAAGTCGGCCTCGGCGCAGTCACCGGCGAAGACGACGTCTGCGGCGAAGAAGGCCGTGGCGAAGAAGGCGGATCCCGCGCAGGCGACGGCGGCGAAGTCGACCGCCAAGAAGGTGGCCGCGACGAAGGCGGCCGCCAAGAAGACCCCTGCGAAGAAGGCCGCCGCGAAGAAGACGGCTGCCCAGAAGACGACGACCGCTAAGGCCGTCGCCAAGAAGGCCACGACCGCGAAGGCCGCGGCCACCCGGACCACGGCCGCCGGTACCCCTGCCAAGAAGGCCGCGGCGAAGAAGGCCACCGCCAAGAGGGCCACCGCCAAGAGGGCACCTGCCAAGACAGCCACCGCCAAGAAGACCCCGGCCAAGACAGCGGGCGCCAAGGCGGCGGGAGCCGGGAAAGCCGCTGCCAAGAAGGCCGCCCCCGCCCAGGTCTTCCCGCCGGAGATGGAGATCGCCGTCTCGCCCGCCGTCGACGCGGTGGACCGGGAGCGGCTGCTCGGCGGGACGCATCACGACCCGCACTCCGTGCTCGGCGCGCACCCCGTGCCCGGCGGGGTCGCGTTCCGGGCGTTCCGGCCGTACGCGCTGTCGGTGACCGTCGTCGCCGGGGAACTGCGGGCGGAGCTGCACGACGACGGGCAGGGGTTCTTCTCCGGGCTGCTGCCGCTGCGGGAGGTGCCGGCGTACCGGCTGCTCGTGGCGTACGAGGGCACGCTCCTGGACACCGAGGACGCCTACCGCTTCCTGCCCACGCTGGGCGACCTCGATCTGCATCTGATCGGCGAGGGCCGGCACGAGGAGCTGTGGACGGCGCTGGGCGCGCACCCGACGATCCACGAGGGCGTGACCGGCACCCGGTTCTCGGTGTGGGCGCCGAACGCGCGCGGCGTGCGCGTGGCCGGCACCTTCAACTTCTGGGACGGCACCGGCCACGCCATGCGGTCGCTGGGCTCGTCGGGCGTGTGGGAGCTGTTCCTGCCGGACATCGGCGAGGGCGAGCTGTACAAGTTCGACATCACCCGCCCCGACGGTTCGAAGACGCTGCGCGCCGACCCGCTGGCCCGCCGCACGGAGGTGCCGCCCGCGACCTCGTCGGTCATCACGTCCTCGGCGTACGAGTGGGGCGACGCCGAGTGGCTGGCCCGGCGGGCCGAGGCCCCGGCGCACGAGGCGCCGTTCTCGGTGTACGAGGTGCATCTGGCCTCCTGGCGGCCGGGGCTGACGTACCGGCAGCTCGCCGATCAGCTCCCCGGGTATGTGAAGAACCTGGGCTTCACGCACGTCGAGCTGATGCCGGTCGCGGAGCATCCGTTCGGCGGTTCCTGGGGCTACCAGGTCACCGGTTTCTACGCGCCGACGGCCCGGCTCGGTACGCCGGACGACTTCCGGCACCTGGTCGACTCGCTGCACCGGGCCGGGATCGGCGTCCTCATGGACTGGGTACCGGCCCATTTCCCGCGCGACGACTGGGCGCTGGCCGAGTTCGACGGGCGGCCCCTGTACGAGCACGAGGATCCGCTACGGGCCGCGCATCCCGACTGGGGCACGCTGGAGTTCGACTTCGGGCGGCGGGAGGTGCGCAACTTCCTCGTCTCCAACGCCCTGTACTGGTGCGAGGAGTTCCACATCGACGGGCTGCGGGTGGACGCGGTGGCGTCCATGCTCTACCTCGACTACTCGCGCGAGGCGGGGCAGTGGACGCCCAACGAGCACGGCGGCCGGGAGAACCTGGACGCGGTGGCCTTCCTCCAGGAGATGAACGCGACGGTGTACCGCAGGGTGCCCGGCGTGGTCACGATCGCCGAGGAGTCGACCGCCTGGGACGGGGTCACCCGGGCCACGCACCACGAGGGCCCGAGCGGCTTCGGCGGGCTCGGTTTCGGGCTGAAGTGGAACATGGGCTGGATGCACGACTCGCTCCAGTACATGAGCCATGAACCGGTGCACCGCAAGTACCACCACCATGAGATGACGTTCTCGATGGTGTACGCGTACAGCGAGAACTACGTCCTGCCCATCTCCCACGACGAGGTCGTGCACGGCAAGCGGTCCCTGGTGTCGAAGATGCCCGGCGACTGGTGGCAGCAACGGGCCGGGCACCGGGCCTACCTCGGCTTCATGTGGGCCCACCCGGGCAAGCAACTGCTGTTCATGGGGCAGGAGTTCGCGCAGGGCGCCGAATGGTCCGAGGCGCACGGCCCGGACTGGTGGCTGCTGGACCCCGGCTACGGGGCCGAGCCCGACCACCGGGGCGTGCGTGACCTGGTCCGCGACCTCAACACCGTCTACCGGGCCACCCCGGCGCTGTGGCGCCTCGACACCGACCCGGCCGGTTTCGAGTGGATCGTCGGGGACGCCGCCGACGACAACGTCCTCGCGTTCCTCAGGCTGGACCCGGAGGGCACCCCGATCCTGGCGGTGTCGAACTTCGCGCCGGTCACCCGCCAGGACTACCGCCTCGGCGTGCCCGAGGACGTCCCCGCCTGGCACGAGGCCGTCAACACCGACGCCGCCCGCTACGGCGGCAGCGACATCACCAACCCCGACCCGGTCAAGCCCGAGGCCCAGCCCTGGCACGGCCGCCCGGCCAGCATCCGCCTGACCCTGCCGCCGCTGTCGACGGTGTGGCTGCGCCCGGCGTGAAACGACAGGCCTCCGGCGACCTGTGACACCTCTGTGACGGGAGGTGTGGCTTCCGCCACAGCCCGTCCCGTCGGGCCCTGGTGGGGTGGCGGCATGCGCCGTGCCACCCCACCGGGCCGTGGGGGTCCGCCCGCGCGGGATGGGGTCACGGCGTGCTGATCGGTCTGGGCATCTCCGTCATCTGTGCCCTCGGCGCGCTGGTCGCGGCCGCGGGAGTCGTCGCCATGGCGTTTCCCGGCCGCCCCGAACCCTGGCTGCCACTGCTGCTGCGCCGGGCGGCGGCGATGTTCGCCTGGGCGGCCGTGTCCGTCTACTCCCTGGGGCTCTTCGCCGTGCTGGACTCGGAGTGGGAGTTCGGCGAAGGCGCCTCCTCGGTCCCGGCCCGAGCCTGCCTCGACGACTTCGACCGGGACACGACCGCGGGCCTGTCCCACCACCGCTCCTCGTACCTGCCGTTGCGCTTCGACTGCGTACGCGAGGACGGCACCGTCTACAGCGCCGACTCCTCCTACCTGTGGATGAACTGGGCGAGCATGTCCTGCGCCCTGTCCGCCGCCGGGCTCGGCATCAGCGCGGGCTACGCGACGGAGTTCCGCGCCCGGAGGGCACCGGCGGGGGCATGACTCCCGGGCGTCGGAGAGCCCCCGCCGGTCGGGCTATCCGAAGTGTTCGGCCAGCGCCTTCGGCAGTTCCCCGGTGTGCAGCACGCCGAGCCGTTGGGTGGCCCGGGTCAGGGCCACGTACAGGTCGCTGGTGCCGTAGCGGCCGGGCTCGACGACCAGGACGGAGTCGAACTCCAGGCCCTTGGCCTGGCGCGGGTCGAGGAGGACGACCGTGTGGGTGAGGTCGGGTTCGGCGCCGGCCGTCACGCCGTCCAGCCGGGCCGCGAGGCCGCGGTGGAGGTCGCGCGGGGCGATCACCGCGAGCCGCCCCTCGTCCGGGGTGAGTTCCCCGACCGCCTTGGCGACGGCGCCCGGGAGGTCGTCGGTGGCCCGTGCCCACGGCCGTACGCCCGTGGAGCGGACCGAGCTGGGCGGCTCGAAGTCCGGGTGCTCGGCGCGGACCACGGCCGCCGCGGCGTCCATGATCTCGGCCGGGGTGCGGTAGTTGACGCCCAGCCGGGTGTGCTCCCAGCGGTCCTCGACGTACGGGTCGAGGATGCCCGCCCAGGAGCCGACACCGGCCGCCTCCGCCGTCTGCGCGGGGTCGCCGACCAGGGTCATCGAGCGGGTCGGGCTGCGGCGCATCAGCAGCCGCCAGGCCATCGGCGACAGCTCCTGCGCCTCGTCGACGATGATGTGCCCGAACGCCCAGGTGCGGTCGGCCGCCGCGCGCTCGGCGGCGCTGCGGTGGTCGTCCTCCTCGTGCCGCTCGGCGAACCGCTCGGCGTCGATGACGTCGTGCGCGGACAGCACCTCGCTGCCGTCGGGGTCGCCGTCCTCCTTGTCCTCGAACTCGTAGGTCCGGGAGGCGTACGACACCTCCAGCACGCCCTGCGCGTAGGCGATCTGCTCCTCCCGCTCACGCGCGGCGCGCTCCCGGGCCAGCCGGTCGTCGTCGCCGAGGAGTTCGGCGGCCTCGTCGAGCAGCGGCACGTCCGCGACGCTCCAGCGCCGGGTCACCGGGCGGCGTACGGCCTCGGCGTCCTCGGCGGGCAGGAACTCCTCGGGCGCGGCGAGGAAGTCGGCGACGAGCCGCTCGGGGGTGAGCACCGGCCAGAGCTGGTCGATGGCGGACCAGACGTCGGGGTTGTCGGCGATGTCGTCGCGGATCTGGGTGATGTCGCTGGGGTCGAGCAGGCTGGACCCGTCGAAGGGGTCGGTGCCGATCCGTTCGGCGTACAGGTCCGTGAGCGCGTTGAGGATGTGGCCCTCGAAGTGCTCGCGGGCCGCGTTGTGCGGCAGCTTGGCGGCGCGGGTGCGTTCGCGGGCGACGTTCACCAGGCCGTCGTCGAGCATGAGGATCTCGCGGTCGTGCTCGATGGCGATGACCGGGTCGGGCAGCGCCTGCCGGCTGTGGACGACCTCGGCGAGGACGTCGGCCATGTCCGCCCGGCCCTTGACGGCGGCGGCCTCGGGCGTGTCGGTCGCGGTCGCCTTCACGCCGGGGAACAGCTCGCCGACGGTCGCGAGGAGCACGCCCGTCTCGCCGAGGGAGGGCAGCACCTCGCCGATGTAGCCGAGGAACGCCGGGTTGGGCCCGACGATGAGTACGGCCCGCTTGGCGAGCAGCTCGCGGTGCTCGTACAGCAGATAGGCGGCGCGGTGCAGGGCGACGGCCGTCTTGCCGGTGCCCGGACCGCCCTCCACCACCATGACGCCGCGGTGCGGGGCGCGGATGATGCGGTCCTGGTCGGCCTGGATGGTCTGCACGATGTCGCTCATGCGGCCGGTGCGGGCCGAGTTGAGCGCGGAGAGCAGCACGGCGTCACCCGTCGGGTCCTCGTGGCCGGTGCGGGTCTCGTCGCCGAGGTCCAGGATCTCGTCGTGCAGATGCGTGACCTGCCGGCCGTCGGTCGCGATGTGCCGCCGACGCCTGAGGTCCATCGGGGTGTGGCCGGTGGCCAGGTAGAAGGGGCGGGCGACATCGGCACGCCAGTCGATCAGGACGGGGGTGCGCTCGGCGTCGTCGGTGCGCAGCCCGATCCTGCCGATGTGGTGGGTGACACCCGAGGTGAGGTCGATCCGGCCGAAGCACAGAGAGCCGTCCACCGCGTTCAGCGCGGCGAGCAGCCCGGAGCGCTCGGCGACGAGGATGTCCCGCTCGAGTCTGGCCTGCATGGGCGTGTTGCCCTGCGCGAGCGCGTCCGTGACGGAGGTCTCGGCGTCGCCGCGCAGCGCGTCCACGCGCGCGTACAACCCGTCGATGAATTCCTGTTCCTGTCGCAATTCATCGTCCGGAAATTCGGTGTTTGACAATTCCGCTCCCGCCCGGATATACTGTGCTCACTGAACTTCGCGTGACTTCTTTCGGGTTGAAGTCACGAACAAACAAATATACGCAAGGAAATCCCCCGAGCGCAATTGCTCGGGGGATTTCCTGTTGTCCGGGCGGGTTGCCTAGAGCACGTCGGCCAGCTCCTCCAGCAGCCGCCGCTTGGCCCGCGCCCCCACCATCGACTTCACGGGCTCGCCGCCCCGGAACACCATGAAGGTCGGCATCGACAGCACCTTGTAGGCGTTGGTCGTCTCCGGGTTGGCGTCCACGTCCAGTTGCACCACCTTCAGCCGGTCGCCCTCCTCGAAGGCGAGGGCCTTCAGCACCGGGGCCATCTGCCGGCACGGCGGGCACCAGTCGGCGGTGAACTCCACGAGCACCGGCAGATCGGCGCCGATCACCTCGGCCTCGAAATCCGCGTCCGTCACGTCTGTCACGCCGGTCGCATCACTTACGCCGCTCACGCCGGTCACATCGCTCACGTCGGTCACCAGGGGTCCCCTCCCAGCTCGCACTGCGGCTCCGGACCGCCCGGAGCCTCCGCCTCGGCGGCCAGCTCGGCCCGCGCCAGCTGCCGCGCGACCGTGTCCCGGACGGTGGTCAGCTCACCGATCAGGGAGTCCAGCTCGCCCAGCTTGCGCCGGTAGACCGCGAGCGACGCCGGGCACGAGTCGCCCTCGGGGTGCCCGGCCCGCAGACACTCCACGAAGGGCCGCGTCTCCTCCAGGTCGAACCCGAAGTCCTGGAGCGTGCGGATCTGCCGGAGCAGCCGCAGATCGCTCTCGTCGTAGCTCCGGTATCCGTTGCCCGTACGCCGCGCGGGCAGCAGCCCCCGCGATTCGTAGTACCGCAGCGTCCGCGTCGTGGTCCCGGCCCGTGCGGCCAGCTCGCCGATTCGCATGCGTACGAACGTATTCCTTGACGCCCGCGTCAAGGCAACAGCGGTTTCCGCTCCACCGGGGAGGTCAGCACGATCGACGTCGTCGTGCGCCCCAGCGCGGAGACGCCCTCCAGGACCTCCTCCAGGTGGACGGTGTCGCGGACGGCGACCTTGAGGATCCAGCAGTCCTCGCCGACCACGTGGTGCACTTCGGTGATCTCGGGCCGCTCGATCAGCTCCAGGGTCCTCGGGTGCTTGAGGTTGTAGCCGCCGTGCGGGTTGACGCGGATGAACGCCTGGATGCCGTAGCCGAGGCGGGCCGGGACGACCTGGGCGCCGTAGCCGCTGATCACGCCCGCGGCCTCCAGTCGCCGTACCCGTTCGGTGACCGCCGCCGGGCTGAGCCGGACCCGGCGGCCCAGCTCGCTGAGCTTGATCCGGCCGTCGGTCTGGAGCAGGTGGAGGATCTGCCGGTCCAGCGCGTCGAAGGCCACCGAGGTTTCGTCGGCGGCGGGGCGCAGATGCCGTGGTTCTTTCGGCGTGGTCGCCTGAACTCCCATGGTTCCCCCTTCAGTACGCGGATGTACGCCAGGAGAATTATGGCCATGGAAAACGCCCGGAACGTACTGGTCATCGGTGGAAACCGCTACTTCGGCAAGCGCCTGATCGCACGGCTGCGGGACGAAGGGCACCGGGTCAGCGTGCTGAACCGGGGGTCCTCCCCGCCGCCGGACGGGGTGGAGCATCTCGTCGCCGACCGGGACGACGAGCACTCGCTGACCGGGGCGCTCGGCTCGCGCGTCTTCGACGTCGTCGTCGACCAGGTCTGCTACACCCCGCGCCAGGCGGCACTCGCCCGCCGCGTCTTCTCCGGCCGTACTCGCCGCTACGTCATGACCTCGACCGTCGAGGTGTACGAGTACGAGGACTCCCCGGCCCTCGTGCGCGAGGAGGCCGTCGACCCGGCCAAGGTCACCGTCGATCTCGAACTGCCCTGGGACGACCCGGTGTTCCTGGAGTCGCACTACGGGGAGGGCAAGCGGCAGGCCGAGGCGGTCCTCGCGGCCGACGGCCCCGCGCTGCCGTACACGGCGGTGCGGGTGGCCCATGTGCTGGGCGGGGACGACGACTTCACCGGACGGCTGGCCCACTACGCGGAGCGGATACGCACCGGCGAGCCGATCGCCGTGCCGGTGGCGAACCGGCCCGCCACCTACATCCACGTCGAGGAGATCGCCCGCTTCCTGGCCTGGGCAACGGGTGAGACATTCACCGGGCCGGTGAACGCCGCCTCCCACGGGACGCTGAGCACCGAGGAGTTGTGCGAGGCGGTGGCCGCGCACGTCCCGGGCGGGCGGGCCGTGTTCCGGCCGGTGGACGTCGGCGAGGTCTCCCCGTTCTCCTTCCGCCGCTCCTACGGCATGGACAACACCCGGGCCGGCCGGCTCGGGTTCGCCTTCGCCGACGCCCGGCAGTGGCTGCCGCGTGCCGTCGCCGAGACGCTCGGAAAGGGCGACTGACATGCGGTACAGAACACTGGGCGGACTGCCGGTGAGCGCGATCGGGCTCGGCGCGATGCCGCTGTCCCTCGAAGGCCGGCCGGACGAGAAGCGCGCCCTGGCCACCGTGCACGCCGCGCTCGACGCGGGCGTGACCCTCCTGGACACGGCCGACTCCTACCATCTGCCGGGCGCGGAGCCCGGCCACAACGAACGCCTGCTGGCGCGGGCCCTCGCCACTTATGGCGGTGACACCTCCGGCGTGCTGGTGGCGACGAAGGGCGGGCGCGGCCGCCCGGCCGACGGCGACTGGACGGTGAACGGCCACCCGCGCCACCTCAAGGCCGCCGCCGAGGCCTCCCGCACGCGCCTTGGCGTGGAGGCGATCGGCCTCTACCAGCTCCACAAGCCGGACCCATCGGTGCCGTTCGAGGAGTCGGTCGGCGCCCTGCGCGAGCTGCTCGACGCGGGCACGATCCGGCTGGCCGGGATCTCCAACGTGGACGCGGACCAGATCCGCCGGGCGCGTGCGATCCTCGGCGACCGGCTGGTGTCGGTGCAGAACCGGTACTCCCCCGCCGTCCGGGACAGCGAGCCGGAGCTGCGGCTGTGCGCGGAACTGGGGCTGGCGTTCCTGCCGTGGAGTCCGCTGGGCGGGCTGTCCCGCAGCTCCCTGGACGGGCCGTCGCGGACGGAGGGAGCGGACCGCTTCGCCGCCTTCCACGCCGTCGCCGCGGAGCGCGGTGTCAGTCCCCAGCGGGTCGGGCTGGCCTGGCTGCTGGCACGCTCCCCGGCCGTCATCCCGATCCCGGGGTCGAGCCGGCCGGAGACGGCCGGGGACTCGGCGGCCGCGGCGGACCTGCTCCTCGGCGAAGAGGAACAGGCCCGCCTGGACGAGGCCGCCGAGCCGGTCACGGTCGACGGGGCCGGCTAGTCGACCAGTTCGGGTGCGCGGGGCTGCGGCGCCGCCTGACCGGCCGGTGCCGTGCCGGAGAGCTTCGCGCCTTCGACGTCGAGGTTCGGAAGCACCCGGTCGAGCCACCGCGGCAGCCACCAGGCCGACTTGCCGAGCAGGGCGAACAGGGCGGGGACGATCGTCATGCGGACCAGGAAGGCGTCGAAGAGCACCGCGGCCGCGAGACCGAAGCCGATCATCTTGACGAAGTCGTTGTCCTCCACGATGAAGCCGGAGAACACGCTGATCATGATGGCGGCGGCCGCGGCGACCACCCGGCCGCCGTAGCGGAAGCCGGTGACGACGGCCTCGGCGGGCCGCGCCCCGTGGACGTAGGCCTCCCGCATCCGGGTCACCAGGAACACCTCGTAGTCCATGGCGAGTCCGAAGACCACACCGATCATGAAGATCGGCATGGTGCTCATGATCGGGCTCGGCTGGTCGACGCCGAAGACGTCGGCGAGCCAGCCCCACTGGAAGACCGCGACGACGGCGCCGAGCGCGGCGGTCACCGAGAGCAGGAAGCCGAGCGCGGCCTTGAGCGGCACGAGGACCGAGCGGAAGACCACCACCAGAAGCAGGAACGCCAAGCCCACGACCAGGGCGAGATAGGGCAGCAGCGCGTCGTCGAGGGTCTCGGAGAAGTCGATGAACATCGCGGTCTGGCCGGTGACCAGGACCTCGGCGCCGGTGTCGGCCCGGAAGCCGTCGGCGAGGGAGCGCAGATGACGTACCAGGTCCTCGGTCGCGGCGTCGGTGGGGCCGGTGGTGGGGACGACGTTCAGGATCGCGGTGTCTCCGGCCTCGTTGGGCGTGGCCGGGGTGACGGTGGCGACGCCGTCCTGCCCGGCGAGGCGGTTGCCGACGGTGTCGGCTGCGGCCTTGGCGTCCGGGCCCTCCACGGTGATCGTCAGCGGCCCGTTGAACCCGGGGCCGAAGGAGCCCGAGAGCAGGTCGTAGGCCTTGCGCTGGGTGGTGTCGGGGGCCATGGTGCCCTCGCCGGGCAGGCCGAGCTCCAGACTGGCGGCGGGTACGGCGACCGCGCCGAGGCCGAGGACGGCCAGGACCAGGACGGCGACGGGGTGGCGCAGGACGTAACCGGCCCAGCGGGAGCCGAGGTTGGGCTTGCGACGGGCGTCCTTCGCGGCGAGCTTGTCGGCCTTGCGCTGACGGCGGGCGCTGAGGGGCTTGCCGGAGAAGCGGTGACGGTCCCGGCGGCGCAGGACCTTGACCGGTGCGAAGCCGAGCAGCGCCGGTACGAAGGTGAGGGCGACCAGGACGGCGATGGCGACGGTTCCGGCGGCGGCCAGGCCCATCTTGGTGAGCATCGGGATGTTCACCACGGCCAGTCCCGCGAGGGCCACGATGACGGTGAGCCCGGCGAAGACGACCGCGGAGCCCGCGGTGCCGACGGCCCTCCCGGCGGCGTCGGCGCGGTCGCGGCCCTCGGTGAGTTCGGCGCGGTAGCGGGAGACGATGAACAGGGCGTAGTCGATGCCGACGGCGAGGCCGAGCATCATCGCAAGGGTGGAGGTGGTGCTGGACAGGCCGAGGGTGGCGCCGAGCGCGGTGATCGCGGAGATGCCGACGCCGACACCGATGAGGGCCGTGAGCAGGGGCATCCCTGCGGCGATCACGGAGCCGAAGGTGAGAAGCAGGACCAGGGCGGAGACCAGGATGCCGATCTTCTCGCCGGTGCCGCTCATGGCGGCGTCGATCTTCACGGCGTCGCCGCCGGCCTCCGCGGTCAGGCCGGCGTCGCGGGCCCGGGCCAGTGCGTCGTCGAGGGCGTCGTGCGCCTTGTCGCCGACCTCGGCGGCGGGGACCTTGTAGGTGGCGATGGCGTAGGCGGTGGAGCCGTCCTCGCTGACCGCCTTCGTCGCGAAGGGGTCGCTCACCGAGGCGACCTGCGGAGACTTCCTCAACTCCGCGACCAGCGTGGCGACATGGGCCTTCTGCGCGGGCTCGGAGATCTTCCCGCCCTCGGGCGCGCGGACCACGACCCGGGCGCCGGCACCGTCGGCGCTCGCGTCGGGGAACTTCTTCTGCAGCAGGTCGAAGGCCTTCTGCGACTCCGTGCCGGGCATCGAGAAGGTGTCCGCGGGCGGCGCCGGTGCGGCGGAGGCGGCGAAGCCCGCACCGAAGAGGACCACCACCCACAGCAACACCATCAGCCATCGGCGCCGGAAGGCGAGACGGCCCAGTTTGTAAAGGAAGGTAGCCACGGCGGGGAACTCCTGTCGGTGGGCGAGGAATGGCACCAGACTCTGGCGCTGAAGTGACGCCACCATGGCACCACTCCGACTCTCCCGCAAGCCCCTTCATGACCATCGCCGCGCGATTGCCCCTTAGCGAGATGAAGAAAGAGCAGCTCAGAGGCGACTTTTACAGAGATGAGCCAAGATGGCTCGCTATGGCGCCACGCCTGTGCCATCATGACGTCATGGACCTCACGCCCTACGTCGACTCCCTGCGGCACGAGCTGGCCGTCGCCGCCGAGGCCGGCGGCAACGACGACGCCCGCGCCCTGGCGGAGCGGCTCACCGGCCCTCTGGAGTCCGCCGCCCGCCTGACCCTGCTCGACGCGCTGTCCGCCGCCATGGGCGAGGTCACGCGGGAGCTGGCGCCGGGCTCGGTCGATGTGCGGCTGCGCGGATCCGACCCGGAGTTCGTGGTGACGGCGCCGCACGCCCCCGAGCCGTTCCGGGAGGCACGGGAGCCGGTCGCGACTCCCCCGGACGCCGACGACGGCACGATGGCGCGGATCAACTTCCGTCTCCCCGCCCACCTCAAGACCCGCACCGAGGAAGCCGCGGCGGCCGAGGGCCTGTCGGTCAACGCCTGGCTGGTGCGGGCCGTGTCCCTCGCCCTCGACACCGGGGCGCGCGCGAGCCCGCCGGGCCTCACCGGCTGGGTCCACTAGGGCCCGGCCTGCCTACCCCCGACGTCACGCACCACCCGCCCTACCTGCCCAAGCCATGAGCCACGAGAAGAACGGGACAGCCATGCCTGCTTTCGACACCCCCGAGCCGATCTCCGTCACCCTCGAACTGGAGGCCGGCACAGCCCGCATCACCGCGGGCAAGCGCACCGACACGGTCGTGGAGGTGCTGCCGCGCAACGGCTCCGACGACAACGACGTACGCGCCGTGCAGCAGACCCAGGTCACCTTCTCGGGCGGCCGCCTCACCATCAAGACACCCAAGAAGCGGTCGCTGTTCGGCAAGCCGGGCGCCATCGAGGTGAGCGTCGGACTGCCCGCCGGATCCGACCTCCGCGGCACCACGGCCATGGGCGGCTTCTTCTGCGAAGGGGGCTTCGGGGACGTCACGCTCAAGACCTCGCTAGGCGACCTCCAGGTCGACGAGGCGGCCGGTGCCGTCCTCAAGACGGACCACGGCGACATCCGTCTGGCGCGCTCGACCGGAGACATCGAGATCACCGGCGCCGGCCGGGTCGAGGTCGGCACGGTGACCGGCACGGCGACCGTCAAGAACAGCAACGGCGCCACCGAGGTCGGCGAGGTCACCGGCGGCCTGAAGACCAACGCGGCCAACGGCGACATCTCCGTCGGCATCGCGCACGGCGACGTCGGCGCCAAGTGCGCCAACGGCCGGATCGAGATCGGCGTCGCCCACGCCGGGGTCGACGCGATGGCCTCCAACGGCCGTATCCGCGTCGGCGACGCCAGCCGCGGCCGCATCGAACTGCGCACCTCCGTCGGTGACCTCGAAGTGGGCATCCACGAGGGCACCGCCGCCTGGCTCGACCTGAACGCCAAGTACGGCACCGTCCGCAACTCGCTCGGCTCCTCGGCCGGCCCCGCGGACTCCGACGAGACAGTCGAAGTGCTCGCCCGTACCTCGGCCGGCGACATCGTCATCCGCCGCGCCTGACCCGGCACACACCCCCGGCTCCGCACCCGCTCCTCACGACGCACGCCCGCCCACCCGCCCGCCGATCGCAGGAGGACCGCATGCCGTACGACCCGCCGGACACCGACACCACCACGGTCGACTCTCCAACGGCCGACACCCCCACAGCCGGCTCCACCACGACCGCCGACAACACCACCGCCGACACCACCACCGAGATCACCACCACCGCCGCCGAAGAGCCACCCACCCTGCCCACCGGCCGCCACACCGGCTGCCCCTTCGACCCGCCCGCCGAACTCACCGCGCTGAGCGACCGGCCGCTGCGCCGCCTGCGCTACGCCGACGGACACACGGGCCACTTGGCCACCGGTCACGCCGCGGCCCGCGCGATCCTGGCCGACCCGCGCTTCAGCTCACGCTACGAACTCCTGCACATGCCGGTACCGGTCCCCGGGATGCCCGCGGAGCTGCCGCCGGCCCCGGTCGGCGACATCACCGGCCTCGACGCCCCCGAGCACACCCGCTACCGGCGTCTGCTCACCGGCAGGTTCACCGTCCGGCGGATGCGTCAACTCACCGAGCGCGTCGAGCGGTTCACCGCCGAGTGCCTGGACGCCATGGAGCAGGCCGGGCCCACGGCCGACCTGGTCGAGGCGCTGGCGCAACCCGTGCCCGCGCTCATGATCTGCGAACTGCTCGGCGTGCCGTACGCCGACCGCGACCGGTTCCAGAGCCAGGTGGCGGTCATCTTCGACCAGGCGGCGGACGCGGAGGCGAGGGGCGGTGCCTACGCGGGGCTGCTCCAGTACCTGAACGAACTGGTCCTCGCCAAGCGCGCCGAACCCACCGACGACCTGCTCAGCGACCTGACCGCCTCCGACCTCACCGACGAGGAGCTGGCCGGCATCGGCGGGCTGCTGCTCGCCGCCGGACTCGACACCACGGCGAACATGCTCGCCCTCGGCACCTTCGCCCTGCTGAGCAACCCCGACCAGCTCGACGCCCTGCGCGCCGACCCCGGCCTCGCCGGTCAGGCCGTGGAGGAACTGCTGCGCTATCTCAGCGTGGCCGACCCGATTCTGCGGGCGGCGCTCGAGGACGTCGAGGTGGAGGGCGAGACGATCAGGGCGGGCGAGACGGTGACCGTGTCCGTGCAGGCCGCCAACCGCGACCCGCTCCGGTTCCCCGACCCCGACCGGCTCGACATCCACCGCAAGGCCACCGGACATCTCTCCTTCGGGCACGGCGCCCACCAGTGCCTGGGCCAGCAGCTCGCCCGCGTCGAGATGGCCGTCGTCTTCCCCGCGCTCCTCGCCCGCTTCCCCACCCTGCGCCTCGCGGTGCCGCCCCAGGAGGTGCCGCTGCGCGAACGCTCCAACATCTACGGCGTGATCAGCCTGCCCGTCACCTGGGACGAGGCGTAGCCCATGAGCGACCGACACGAGCCGCTGCGGATCGAGGTCGACCGCGACCGCTGCGCCGGCGCCGGCATGTGCGCCCTGACGGCCCCCGAGGTCTTCGACCAGGACGACGAGGAGGGCCTGGTGGTGCTCCTGCGCCCCGACCCGCCCCCCGAGCACCGGCCCACCGCCAGGATGGCCGCCGGTCTCTGCCCCGCCGGAGCCATCACCGTCGGGGAAAACGGCGACGCCGAGCGGGCAGGTCCCTAGGGGAGGAGGACCTGTCCGCTCGGCGTTTCACGGACCGGGCGGCTGAGCGACGGGGGGGACGTTCAGCCGCCCGGATTCTCGGGGAGCGCGGCGGCGAGAACCGTCAGGTCTTCGCCAGCTCCTTCTCGCCGCCCTGCTCGGGCACCTCGACGTGCTCATCGGACGGGCCGCCGTGGCCGTCGTCCAGCAGGGTCTTCTCGTCGAAGGGCAGCCGGCCGGCGAGGACCTCGCCCACCCGCTCCTTGTCGATCTCCTTCGTCCAGGTACCGATCAGCACGGTGGCCACGGCGTTGCCCGCGAAGTTGGTCAGGGCGCGGGCCTCGCTCATGAAGCGGTCGATACCGACGATGAGGCCGATGCCGTCCACCAGGGCCGGCTTGTGCGACTGCAGACCACCGGCCAGGGTCGCGAGGCCGGCGCCGGTGACACCGGCGGCGCCCTTGGAGGCGACCAGCAGGAAGAGCAGCAGCGGGATCTGCTCGCCGATGGACATCGGGGTGCCCATGGCGTCGGCGATGAACAGCGAGGCCATGGTCATGTAGATCATGGTGCCGTCGAGGTTGAAGGAGTAGCCGGTCGGGACGGTGATGCCGACCACCGGCTTGCTGACGCCCAGGTGCTCCATCTTCGCGATGAGCCGCGGCAGCGCGGACTCGGAGGAGGAGGTGGACAGGATCAGCAGGAACTCCCGGCCCAGGTACTTGAACAGCGCGAGGATGTTCAGCCCGGAGATCACGCGCAGCAGGGCGCCGAGCACGATGAAGACGAAGAGGAAGCAGGTGACGTAGAAGCCGAGCATCAGCACGGCGAGGCTCTTGAGCGCTTCCAGGCCGGCGGAGCCGGTGACGGCGGCGATGGCGCCGAAGGCACCGATCGGGGCGGCCCACATGACCATGGCGAGGATGCGGAAGACGAGCCGCTGGATGTGCTCGATGCCGCGCAGGATCGGCTGGCCGGCCGAGCCCATGCCCTGGAGGGCGAAGCCGGCGAGCAGGGCGATCAGCAGGGTCTGCAGGACCGACTCGTTGGTGAAGGCGGAGACGATCGTGGTCGGGATGATCCCGAGCAGGAACTCGGTGGTGTCCTTGGCCTCGGCATCGATCTGCGCGTGACCGGCGTCCTTGACCGCGTCGGTCACGGCGAGGCCGGTGCCCGGGTCCAGGATGTTGCCGACGACCAGGCCGATGCCCAGCGCGACCAGCGACATCACGGTGAAGTAGCCCAGGGCGATACCGCCGACGGCACCGACCTTGGCGGCCTTCCGCACCGAACCGATGCCCAGCACGATCGTGCAGAAGATGATCGGCGAGATCATCATCTTGATCAGGTTGACGAAGCCCGTGCCGATCGGCTTCAGCCCGACAGCGAAGTCCGGTGCGGCCAGACCCACCGCGATACCGGCAGCGACCGCGATGATCACCGCGATGTAGAGATAGTGGGTGCGGTCCCGCTTGGGTTTGCGTGCGGCAGGTGCCGTATCGGCTGCGCTGGTCACGGCGGCCCTCCTTGACGACGTCGTCGGCATCACCGGCGTGCGGCTCACGTCCGGAAAACCGGGAGCGGGGCTCCCGCAGATGCGTTATGGGGAATGCCGTGACTATGTCCTGCTCTGTGAGCGCGGTCACCCTTCCGTTCATTTAGTTCACAATCAGCCACGAGGCAGACTGACGACATGCGCTTCTCCGTCCCCCGACCCCGCAGCCTGGCGGCCCAGCTCTTCGCCATGCAGGCGGTGCTGATCGCGGTCGTCGTGGCCGGATGTGCACTGTTCACCTATGTCAGCGACCGCAGCCAGGCCGAGGAGGCCGCGAAGCGCCAGGCCAAGGCCGTGGCGCGCTCCGTCGCCGACTCCCCGTCGGTGCTGGCTGCGACCCGCGCCTCCGACCCGACCGCGGAGCTCCAGCCGTACGCGCTGAAGGTCATGCGGGACACCGAGGTCGACTTCATCACGATCATGAACCCGCGGGGCATCCGCTGGACGCATCCCGACCCGGACCAGATCGGCCAGACCTTCCAGGGCCACACCGAGCGGGCCCTGAGGGGCGAGACCTTCACCGAGACCTACACCGGCACCCTCGGCCCGTCGGTCCGCGCGGTCACCCCGATCAAGAACGGCAAGCAGATCGTCGGCCTGGTCAGCGCGGGCATACGGGTCGAGGCGATCAGTGAGCGCGTGCAGAGCCAGGTCACGGCCCTGCTGGGCGTCGCCGCCGGGGCGCTGGCCCTGGGCGCCATCGGCACCTATGTGGTCAACGCCCGGCTGCGCCGCCACACCCACGGCATGAACGCGGCCGAGCTCAGCCGGATGCACGACTACCACCAGGCCGCCCTGCACGCCGTACGGGAGGGGCTGCTGATGCTGGACGGGCAGTACCGTGTGGCGTTGATCAACGACGGGGGGCGGGAGCTGCTCGGCGTGGAGGGGGACGTGGTGGGCAGGTCGGTGGCCGAGCTGGGGCTCCCCGCCCCGCTGACGGGCGCGCTGCTGGCGTCGGAGCCGCGGGTGGACGAGGTGCATCTGACGGCGTCGCGGGTCCTGGTCATCAACACCTCCCCGGTGTCGGGCGGCGAGCGGCGCGGTACGGTCGTCACCCTGCGCGATGTCACCGAACTCCAGTCGCTGATGGGCGAGTTGGATTCCGAGCGGGGCTTCACGCAGGCGCTCCGCTCGCAGGCGCACGAGGCGGCGAACCGGCTGCACACGGTCGTCTCGCTGATCGAGCTGGGCCGGGCGGAGGAGGCGGTGGACTTCGCGACGGCCGAGCTGGAGCTGGCGCAGGCCCTGACCGACCAGGTGGTGGCGGCGGTGAGCGAGCCGGTGCTGGCGGCACTGCTGCTGGGCAAGACGGCCCAGGCGAACGAGCGGGGCGTGGAGCTGATGGTGTCGGAGGACAGCAGCCTGGACGACGGTCTGCTGCCCGAGACCCTCCCGGCGCGGGACCTGGTGACGATCCTCGGCAATCTGATCGACAACGCCGTGGACGCGGCGCAGGGCAGCGTGTCGGCGCGGGTGACGGTGGCGGCGTACACCCGGGGCACCGAGGACTGCCCGGAGCTGGTGCTGCGGGTCTCGGACACGGGCCCGGGCGTCGACCCGGAGCACGCCGAGGCGGTCTTCCAGCGGGGCTTCACGACCAAGCCGTCCGGCCCGGGCGGGCGCGGTCTCGGACTGGCGCTCGTACGGCAGGCGGCGCAGCGGCACGAGGGGACGCTGTCGGTGGCGGAGGCCGACGGGGGCGGGGCTCGGTTCGAGGTACGGCTGCCGCTGCGCGAGTCCGGCGCGGTCGCCGCAGGCGTGACATCCGGAGGCCCGGTGTCCGAGGGCTCTGGAGGCCCCGCATGACGAGCGACACGACACACGCGAAATCCATCCGGGTCCTGGTGGTGGAGGACGACCCGGTCGCCGCCGACGCCCATGTCATGTACGTCGGCCGGGTCCCCGGGTTCGTCGCCGTGGGCAAGGCGCACACGGGCGCGGAGGCCCGCCGGGCCCTGGAGCGCACCCCGGTGGACCTCCTCCTGCTCGACCTGCACCTGCCGGACGTGCACGGACTGCACCTCGCCCGGTCTCTCAGAGCGGCCGGCCACCACGCGGACGTGATCGCGGTGACCTCGGCGCGCGATCTGGCCGTCGTACGCGAGGGTGTCTCGCTCGGTGTCGTGCAGTACGTCCTGAAGCCGTTCACCTTCGCGACGCTGCGGGACCGTCTCGTGCGGTACGCCGAGTTCCACGCGGCGGTCGGCGAGGCGAGCGGCCAGGACGAGGTGGACCGGGCCCTGGCGGCCCTGCGCGCCCCCGGCCCGGCCGCGCTGCCCAAAGGTCTGAGCGCGCCGACACTGGAGCGGGTGACGGTGACGTTGCGGGACAGCGCGGAGGGCCTCACCGCCGCGGGTGTCGCGGAGACCGTGGGCATCTCCCGCATCACGGCCCGCCGTTATCTGGAGCACCTGGTGGACGCGGGCCGCGCGGCCCGCCGCCCTCAGTACGGCACGGTGGGGCGCCCGGAGTTGCAGTACCGCTGGGTCACGGGTCAATGACGGTTGACCGTACGCCGGTCAATCCACCGCACACGCATTGACCTGACTAGACCACTCAACTTAGGTTCACGACGCAGCCGTCCAGGCCACAAAGAAGTGCGCCCGCAGGAGGTCGTGCCCGTGCGCCCCACCGCCGCTCTCACCCCCCTCGTCGCCCTGGCCCTCGCCGCGTCCGCCCTCACCGCCTGCGGCGGGGGCTCCGGCAGCGACCCGGACACCGTGAAGATCTCCTTCAAACAGTCCACGGACAACTCCATCAAGGTGATGGACACGTATCTCGCGGACATCAAGAAGCAGTTCGAGAAGGCCCACCCGGGCAAGAAGGTCGAGCTCGTCCCGATCAAGGCCCCGGACTCGGAGTACTACACCAAGCTCCAGCAGATGCTCCGCTCCCCCAAGACCGCCCCCGACCTGGTCTACGAGGACACGTTCCTCATCAACTCGGACATCACCAGCGGCTATCTCAAGCCCCTCGACCCCTACCTCGCCAAGTGGCCGGACTGGGACAAGTTCATCGACACGGCGAAGACGGCGGCCAAGGGCGAGGACGGCAAGACGTACGGCGTCCCCGACGGCACCGACACCCGCGGCCTCTGGTTCGACAAGGACATCTTCAAGAAGGCGGGCCTGCCCGCCGACTGGCAGCCGAAGACCTGGAACGACATCCTCACGGCCGCCCGCACCATCAAACGCAAAGCCCCCGACACCATCCCCCTCAACATCTACACGGGGAAGCCGGTCGGCGAGGCGGCCACCATGCAGACGTTCGAAATGCTGCTCTACGGCACCAACGACGGCACCACGGACCCCCTCTACGACAAGTCGGGCAAGAAGTGGATCGCCGGCGGCCAGGGCTTCAAGGACGCGCTCTCCTTCGTCGAGACGGTCTACAAGGAGAAGCTCGGCCCGGACGTCTCCGACGCGCTCGACCCGAACGTCATGACCCGGGTCCGCGGCGAGTGGCTCCCGCAGGGCAAGCTCGGCATCGCCCTCGACGGCTCCTGGCTGCCGCAGGACTGGCTGCCCGGCAGCGGCCACGAGTGGCCCGAGTGGTCGGAAGAACTGGGCCTGGCCGCCATGCCGACCCAGAACGGCCAGGCGCCCGGCAAGGTGAGCATGTCCGGCGGCTGGACCTGGTCGATCCCCGCCAAGGCGGGCAACCCGGACCTGGCGTTCGAGTTCATCACGACGATGCAGACCAAGGCCAACGCGCAGAAGTGGTACGTCGCCAACTCCGGCATCGCGGTCCGCGAGGACGTGGCGAAGGACCCCGCGTACGCCACCGCCCAGCCCGGCACCGAGTTCTTCACGGACCTCGTGGCCAACACCCACTACCGCCCCGCCTACCCGGCCTACCCCAAGGTCTCGGTGGCGATCCAGGAGGCGATGGAAGGCGTCACCACGGGCGACACATCGGTGGACGAGGCGGCGAGCGGCTACACGGACGCGCTGAAGGACGCGACGGACAACCAGGTGGTCGAACGGTGAGCGGAGCCCGATGACCACCACCGCACCGCACCCCCAACCCACCAAGTCTCTCAGGGACACCCGCCCGGCGCGCGGCCCCCGCGGGCCGCTGCGCGTCCTGCCCCTGACCCCGGCGATCGTCCTCCTGCTCCTCTTCCTGGCCGGCCCGATCGCCTACTGCGTCTACATCGCCTTCACCGACCTCCAGCTCACCGGCCAGGCCCAGGAGACGTTCGTCGGCCTCGACAACTTCACCCGGGCCTTCGGGGACGAGGCGTTCCTGAACGCCGTATGGCTGACGCTGGTGTTCACGGTCCTCTCCTCCCTCATCGGACAGAACACACTCGGCCTGGCCCTGGCGGCACTGATGCAGCGCGCGTCGAAACCGGTGCGCACGCTCACCGGCGGCATCGTCGTCACGGCCTGGGTCCTGCCGGAGGTCGTGGCGGGCTTCCTCCTCTACGCCTTCTTCCGCCGCGAGGGCACCCTGAACGCCATCCTGGACTGGCTGCATCTGCCCTCCCAGAACTGGCTGTTCACGCTCCCGATCCTGGCGGTGTCCTTCGCGAACGTCTGGCGCGGTACGGCCTTCTCGATGCTGGTCTACTCAGCGGCCCTGAACGAGATCCCCCAGGAGATCACCGAGGCGGCGGAGGTCGACGGCGCGGGCGGCTGGCGCCGCCTCTGGCACATCACACTGCCGATGATCCGCCGCTCCATCGGCACCAACCTGATGCTCAACACCCTCCAGACCCTCTCGGTCTTCGGCCTGATCTGGGTGATGACGAGAGGCGGCCCGGGCGGCAAGAGCCAGACACTCCCGCTCTTCATGTACGAACAGGCCTTCCAGAACAGCCTCATCGGCTACGGCACGGCGGTCGCCCTACTCCTGCTCCTGGTCGGCTCCCTGTTCTCCCTGGTCTACCTGCGCCTGCTCCGCACGGAGGTCTGACCCGCATGCCCCACACCCTCTCCTCCCGCCGCACGACCCGCCGCCTGGCGGCCGACGCGGGCCTCCTGGTCGTCGCCGCGGCCTTCGTCCTCCCCCTGGCCTGGGTGGTCCTGTCCTCCCTCGACCCCCACGCCGGTCTCCGGGTGAAGACCCCCGACGGCCTCACCCTCACCAACTTCGACGCGATCCTGACCCCCGAGATCACCTTCACCCCCCTCCTCAACAGCCTGCTCCTGTGCGGCGGCGCGACCCTGCTGACGGTGGTCTGCGCGGCCCTGGCCGCCTACCCGCTGTCCCGCTTCCGCTCCCGCTTCAACCGCCCGTTCCTGCTGACGATCCTCTTCGCCACCAGCCTGCCCATCACGGCGATCATGGTTCCGGTCTACGCGCTCTTCGTCCAAGTGGACCTGATCGACACCATGCAGGGCACGATCTTCTTCTTCGCCGCGTCCCAACTGCCCTTCGCCATCTGGCTGATGAAGAACTTCATGGACGGCGTCCCCAAGGAACTCGAAGAGGCCGCCTGGACCGACGGAGCGAGCCCCCTCCAGTCCCTCCTCCGCATCGTCCTCCCCCTCATGGGCCCCGGCGTGGCCGTCGTGACGGTCTTCTCCTTCGTCATGATGTGGGGCAACTTCTTCGTCCCCTTCATGCTCCTGCTCACCCCCGACCAGATGCCGGCATCCGTCAGCATCAACGACTTCTTCGGCAACCGGGGCATGGTGGCGTACGGGCAACTGGCCGCGTTCTCGATCATCTACTCGACCCCCGTGATCCTCCTGTACGTCCTGATCTCCCGCCGCCTGGGAGGGGGCTTCGCACTGGGCGGGGCGGTCAAGGGCTGAGGCTGCTTGTGGCTGGACCGGGTGGATTCACGGCCCGGCGTCGGCAGGTACCCGGCGTCGGCGCTGAGGCCGGGTGGGCCCGCAACCCGGCGGAGCGGGGTACCGCTGCGCCCACCCGTGCCGCCCCTAGCGGCACGCATGCCCGCAGCTAGGGCAGCGGCGGCGGCCTGCGGCAGCCAGGGCGGGTGCGGCGCCCGCGGCTGCGGCAGAGGCGGAAGCCCGCGACCGGCGCGGAGAGCCGAAGCCGCGGCGGATGGCGGGAGCCACGACGCTCCCGCACCCGCCGGCTCACGGAAGGGGACGTGTCGGGGGGTGTCCGCCCGCAGCGGTTGGCGCGTCAGCGGACAGTCAGTCGGCGTCCGAGCCCATCGCGCCGTTCCGAGGACGGACACCCCCCGGCGCGGCCCCGACCCACCACCCGGCGATAGGCGCTACGCGCACCCCCACCGAAGCAGCCACAGGCCGCCGCAGGCATCCACCCACTCACCGCACGAGACACGGCCGCTTCCCGTCGAACTCCCACCCCGGAACCAGATACCGCATCCCCACCGCATCGTCCCGCGCCCCCAGCCCCTTCTCCCGGTACAGCTCATGCGCCGCAAGAAGCCGGTCCATATCAACCCGCACCCCCAGCCCCGGAGCATCCGGCACCGCGACCTCCCCACCCACGATCCGAGGCGGAGCGACAGTGAGCCGCTCCAACCCCTCCTGCCAGATCCAGTGCGTATCCAGCGCGTTGTACTCCCCCGGCGCCGCCGCCCCACAGTGCGTCACCATCGCCAGCGAGATGTCGAAGTGGTTGTTCGAGTGACACCCCCACGTCAACCCCATCGCGTTGCACAACTGCGCCACCCGCACCGACCCCCGCATCGTCCAGAAGTGCGGATCAGCCAACGGAATCGACACGGACTGCAGAGCCAACGCATGCGCCATCTCCCGCCAGTCCGTAGCGATCATGTTCGTCGCCGTAGGCAACCCGGTAGCCCGACGAAACTCCGCGAGCACCTCCCGCCCGGAGTAACCCCCCTCCGCCCCACAAGGATCCTCCGCATACGCCAACGTCCCCACCAACGGCCGACACAGCTCAACCGCCTCCCGCAACGACCACGCCCCGTTCGGATCCAGCGTGACCCGCGCCTCGGGAAACCGCTCCTTCAACGCCCGCACCGCCGCGACTTCCTCCACCCCCTCCAGCACACCCCCCTTGAGCTTGAAGTCCCGAAACCCGTACAGCTCGTACGCCGCCTCCGCCTGCCGCACGATCGCCTCCGGCGACAACGCCTCCTCATGCCGCACCCGGTACCACTCCACGTCCGAGTCGGGCTCCCGGACATACTCCAGATCGGTCCGCCCCGGATCACCAACGTAGAAGAGATAGCCCAGCACCCGCACGGAAGACCGCTGCTGCCCGTCCCCCAACAGCGCGGCGACCGGCACATCGAGATGCTGCCCGAGCAGATCGAGCAACGCCGACTCCACCGCCGTCACCGTATGAACCGTGGTCCGCAGATCGAACGTCTGCGCACCCCGCCCACCCGCGTCCCGGTCGGCGAACCGCTCCCCGATCTCCCGCAGCACTCGCTGGTAGTCCCCCACCGTGGCCCCGACTACGAGCGACTCGGCATCCCGCAAGGTCCGCGTGATCTTCTCCCCACCGGGCACCTCCCCCAGCCCGGTACGCCCCTCGGAATCGGTGAGCACGACGACGTTGCGAGTGAAGTACGGCCCGTGCGCACCGGACAGATTGAGCTCCATGCTGTCCCGCCCGGCGACGGGATAGACGGCGAACCCGGTAACGGTCGGCTGGTTGCTGCCCATTGCGATCCAAACCCTCTCATCCATACACAAGTCGACCTACAACCCGAAAACGTCCAACGCCCACTCGACCGCCAGCACACCCCCGAGCCCGAGCACCGCCAGCACCGTCGTATAAGACGTCCGCACCTTGATCGCCTCGACGACGGACAGGTTGAAGTACTCCTTGAACAGCCAGAACCCGGGATCATTGACATGCGAGAACGCGATGGAGCCGCACGCGACGGCCAGCACCATCACCTCCGGATGCACCCCACCCCCCGCCAGCAACGGCAGCGCCACACCTGAGGCCGTGACAACGGCGACCGTCGCCGACCCGAGCGCGATCCGCAGAATGACGGCGACCAGCCAGGCGAGGACGATCGGCGAGACGGACCAGCCGTCGGTGACGTCCTTGATGTAGTCGGAGATGCCGCCCTCGACGAGGACGTTCTTGAAGGCCCCGCCCGCGCCGATCACCAGCAGGATCATCGCCATGGCCTGGGCCGCCGAAGAACAGGAGGCGCCGACCTCGCTCAGGCTCCGCCCGATCCGCGGCCCGAACACCCAGATCGCCAGACACAGGGTCAGCAGCAGGGCGATCGGCGCCGACCCGATGAAGGCGACGACGTGCAGGAACGGACTGTCGCCCGAAGCGGCCATGTCAGTGACAGCCGCGGCCACGATCAGCACCACGGGGAACAGCGCCACGAACAGCGACCACCCGAGCCCCGGCATCTCCTCCTCACTGAACTCGCGCTCACTGACCAGCCCCTTGGGGATGGTGGGCGTCATCCGGGCGACGAACGGAAGACGCGGCCAGGCCAGGGCGATGAGCGCCCCCGCGGGCACGGCGATGAACAGGCCGTAGAACAGCGTCAGTCCGACGGAGGCGTGGAAGGTCGCGGCGACGGCGGTGGGGCCGGGGTGCGGCGGCAGGAAGCTGTGCATGGTGGACAGCGCGATGGACATCGGCAGCCCGACCCACAGCAGCTTCGCGCCGGTGACCCTGACCAGCGTGAACGCGATCGGCACGATGATGACGAACGCGACCTCGTAGAACATGGTCACGCCGATGAGCATGGACGTGACCACCATGGCCACCTGCACCCACCGCGGGCCGAAGGCGTCGAGGAGCTTGCCGGCTATGCGCTGTGCGGCGCCCGAGTCCCCCATCACCCGGCCGACCATGGCACCGAGCCCGATGGTCAGCATGGTGTCGCCGATCTGGTCCCCGATGCCCTCGGAGAGGACGTCCGGGATGGTCGCCACCGGAATGCCACGGACCAGTGCGACACCGACCGCGACCAGCAGCAGCGCCGCGAAGCCGTTCATTCTCAGCCGGGTCATGAGCAGGAGCAGGACCACAACGCTGATCCCGACGACGAGCAGAGGCAAGGCAGTTCCCCTTTGAACTGGTGGGAGCTCTCATCCCTGTATGCAGATGGCGTCCACGTATGCAGATGGAGGCTAAGTGCGTGAACGGGACGGGTCAATGCCCCGGACGATCACAGATTGATGCGGACCTACGATGAGCCCATGCAGGAGAGCAGAGGCGTCCGCGGTGTGAAGTCGGCGGCCAGAACCGTCGCGCTGCTGGAACTGCTCGCCGAGCGGGGCGAGGAACCCTCGCGCCTCGACCAGCTCGCCGAGGACCTGGACGTGCCGCGCAGCAGCATGTACCAACTACTCCAGACGCTCGTCGACTCCGGCTGGGTCCGCACCGACGCCACCGGCTCCCTCTACGGCATCGGGATCCGCGCGCTGCTCACCGGCACCGGGTATCTCGACGGGGACCGCCGCATCCGGGTGGTCCGGCCGTACCTCGACGAGGCGTCGGACGCGCTCGGCGAGACGATCCACATGGCACGGCTCGACGGCCGGGACGTCGTCTATCTCGCCACGCGCGAGTCCCACGAGTACCTGCGCACCATCAGCAGGGTCGGCCGCCGCGTCCCGGCCCACGCCGGCGCACTGGGCAAGGCGCTCCTCGCCGAGCGAGCCGATGACGAACTACCCCTCGGAGACGGCCCGTTGACCGGCCTCACCGCGAACACGCACACCGACCGCGCCGCCCTGCTCGCCGACCTGGCCGGGGTGCGCGAGCGCGGTTACTCCGTCGACCGCGAGGAGACGGTGCCGGGCATCGCGGGCTTCGGCTTCGCTCTGCGCTACGGCACACCGGCGATGGACGCCATCAGCTGCTCGGTCCCGGTGGCCCGGCTGACCCCGGAACACGAGACCCGCATCATCTCCGTGATGAGCGACATCCGCACCAGGATCGAATTCCAACTGCCGCCGGTCTCGGGCGTGGACTGGCGCTAGAACCCACCGCCACCCACACACACGACACACCACACAAAAAAGTGCCGGCCACACGATCGTGACCAGCACCTTCTCCACCGAGCCCGGATCCCGGACTCAGACGTTCACCCAGCCGCCCCGTCCGGCAAAACCCCCGCCCGGAACGGCTCCACCCCTTCCAGCGTCCGCACCCGCGTCGGCTCGATCAGCAGCATCACCCGCCGCTCACCCGGCAGCATCCACGGATACCGGTCCTGCCCGAGGTACTTGCGCGTCAGCCGGTCCATGCCCCGCTCCGCCTCCTCGCCCTCCACGAACCGGACGACCTTCCCCCGGATCTCGGCCCGGTCGTAGGGGTTCTCCGGGTCGTGGTGGGACAGCGAAACGTACGGATTGCGCCGCAGATTCTCCTCCTTCACCCGCCCGATCGAGGTGTTGACCATGACGTACTCGTCTTCGATGTCCGCCCACATGGGCGACACCTGAGGCGCCCCGTCAGCCCCCACCGTCGCGAGATGCCAGAAGTTCGGCGCGAGAAGTCGCTCGCGAATATGCCCGTTGAGCTTGCCGTTCACCTAAGTCACTGCCTTTCCGGACCCATGATCATCGGGCCCGGGGTCATCCCTACCCCCAACCCGCCCCGAGCGACAAGCCGATCTTCGGCCCCGGCCGAACCCACCGGTAGCCGTAGCTTCCTACAATCCGTGATCCTGGCCGAACAGACCGTAGTCACCGCACCCCCGTCCCCCTAGCTTGTGGCGCGTGCGCCGACCTTCAGCCCGTCCGAGCAAGCCCGCCGCCCCTCCCCCTCCACAGTCCGCCCCGACGGCCCCGCCCTTCAACGCCCCGGCTGCCCGCCGTCTGCGCGCGGCGCTCGGCATGACGCCCGAGCACGTCGCTCACGGGATGCGCGTCTCGTACGGGCATCCCCGCGTCACCCCGGACCACGTCGTCGACTGGGAGCGCGGGACCGCGGCCCCGTCCAACTCCGAACTCACCGCCCTCGCCGGAGTGTTGTGGTGCTCCCCCGGCGAGCTCATCGGCAGACCCCGCACCCTGCGCGAGCATCGCATCGCCCGCTGCCTCGCCCCCGAGGACGTGGCGCGGGCCGTGGGACACGAGGTCCACGCCTATCTGCGCATGGAGGAGACCGACACCTGGCGCGGCACGGACCGCCAGTCCGGCGCCCTCGCCGACCTGCTCGGCCTCGGCCTGCCCGACTTCGTCACCGTCACGGGCCGGAACGCCAAGCTCGGCGATCTGCTGCGCAGCGCGGTCAGCACCCGCTGGCAGGCCTACGTACGCCCGGTGGCCAAACTCGTACCCCTGGACCGGCCCTTCCTGGAGGGCGCCCTGCGGGCGCTGCACGAGGACTACCAGGGCCATATGGCCGCCACCCTGAGCTGGGGCGGCGGCAACAGCGACGCGGGCGACACCGCCCGCGACTTCCTGAACCGGATCGTCGACCACTTCTGGACGAGAATCCAGGAGATCCCTGCCTAGAACCTCCAGAACGTCCAGAGCCCCGGAACACCCAGGACGTCTGGAACATCCAGAACGTCTGGAACATCCGAAACGACTAGAAGACCGACTCGGCCTCGTCCATCCGGTCCTTCGGCACCGTCTTCAGCTCGGTCACGGCCTCCGCGAGCGGCACCATCACGATGTCCGTCCCGCGCAGCGCGGTCATCCGGCCGAAGCGGCCCTGGTGCGCCGCCTCCACCGCGTGCCAGCCGAACCGGGTGGCGAGCACCCGGTCGTAGGCGGTCGGTGAGCCGCCGCGCTGGACGTGGCCGAGGATGACCGGCTTGGCCTCCTTGCCGAGCCGCCGCTCCAGCTCATGGGCGAGTGCCGCGCCGATGCCCTGGAAGCGCTCGTGGCCGAACTTGTCGATCGCGCCCTTGCCATAGTCCATGGTGCCGTCCTCGGGGTGGGCGCCCTCGGCGACGGCGATCACCGCGAACTTCTTGCCGCGGGCGAAGCGCTCCTCGACCATCTTGACGAGATCGGCGGGGTCGAACGGACGCTCGGGCAGACAGATGCCGTGCGCACCCGCCGCCATGCCGGACTCCAGCGCGATCCACCCGGCGTGCCGGCCCATGACCTCCACCACCATCACCCGCTGGTGGGACTCGGCGGTCGTCTTCAGACGGTCCATCGCCTCGGTGGCGACCCCCACGGCCGTGTCGAAGCCGAAGGTGCGGTCCGTGGAGGAGATGTCGTTGTCGATCGTCTTCGGGACGCCCACGACGGGCAGGCCCGCGTCGGACAGCATCCGGGCCGCCGTCAGTGTGCCCTCGCCGCCGATCGGGATCAGCGCGTCGATGCCGAACTCGTGGATCATGTCGGAGGCGTTCTCGCAGGCCTCGCGCAGCCGGTCGCGCTCCAGCCTGGACGATCCCAGGATGGTGCCGCCGCGGGCCAGGATGCCGCTGACGGCGTTGAGGTCGAGGGCGCGGTAGCGGCCGTCCAGCAGGCCCGAGTAGCCGTCCTCGAAGCCGATGACCTCGTCGCCGTAGTTGTCGACCGCCCGGTGCACGACCGACCGGATCACGGCGTTCAGGCCGGGGCAGTCGCCGCCTGCGGTGAGAACTCCGATACGCATCGTGCTGTGTCTCCTGCTCGCTGTTGACACCGGTGAGCTTCTGCCGATTGTTTCACGCTCCCCAGCCGGGTGGGGTACCCGCCTCTGACGGGCGCCTTATCCATCGGCGGAGGTATTGTCAAGGCGGTTCCGCTCACCCCGATGGGCGATTTTTCGACGTCCGCAGAGATTCGACGTCCCACAGAGACATCCCGAACAGAGACATGCCACTGAGACGAAACGGAGAGCGCGCGTGACCCGCAGCGTGTACGTGACCGGCATCGACCGCGGCGACGGACGCCAGGTCGTCGAACTGGGGGTCATGGAGCTCCTCACCCGGCAGGTGGACCGGGTCGGTGTCTTCCGCCCCCTCGTCCACGACGGGCCCGACCGCCTCTTCGAGCTGCTGCGCGCCCGCTACCGGCTCGCCCAGGACGCGTCGACCGTCTACGGCATGGACTACCAGGAGGCGTCCGCCCTGCAGGCCGAGGCCGGCACGGACGAGCTGGTGTCCACGCTGGTGGAACGGTTCCACCTGGTCGCCCGCGAGTACGACGTGGTCCTGGTCCTCGGCACCGACTTCGCCGACACCCAGCTCCCCGACGAGCTGTCGCTGAACGCCCGGCTGGCGAACGAGTTCGGAGCCTCCGTGATCCCGGTCGTCGGCGGCCGCAAGCAGACCGTCGAGTCGGTGCTCGCCGAGACGCGCAACGCCTACCGGGCCTACGACACACTCGGCTGCGACGTCCTCGCCATGGTCACCAACCGGGTGGCCCGCGAGGACCGCGACGAGATCGCCCGCCGGCTCGACTCCCGGCTCCCCGCACCTTGTTACGTCCTGCCCGACGAGCCCGCGCTGTCCGCCCCGACCGTCTCGCAGATCAGCCACGCGCTCGGCGGCAGGGTGGTCCTCGGCGACGACTCGGGGCTCGCCCGGGACGTGCTGGGCTTCGTCTTCGGCGGCGCGATGCTGCCGAACTTCCTGGGCGCCCTGACCCCGGGCTGCCTCGTCGTCACCCCGGGCGACCGGGCCGACCTGGTCGTCGGCGCGCTCGCCGCGCACAGCGCCGGCACCCCGCCGATAGCCGGGGTGCTGCTCACCCTGGACGAGGTGCCCGGCCCCGACATCCTCACCCTCGCCGACCGCCTCGCGCCGGGCACCCCGGTGCTGTCGGTGGCGGGCACCAGCTTCCCCACCGCCGAGCAGCTCTTCTCCCTGGAGGGGAAGCTGAACGCGGCCACCCCGCGCAAGGCCGAGCGGGCACTGGGCCTGTTCGAGCGGTTCACCGACACCGCTGAGCTCACGCGCCGGGTCTCCGCGCCCAGCAGCGACCGCGTCACACCGATGATGTTCGAGCACAAGCTGCTGGAGCAGGCCCGCTCCGACCTGCGCCGTGTGGTGCTGCCCGAGGGCACCGAGGAGCGGGTGCTGCACGCCGCCGAGGTGCTGCTGCGCCGGGGCGTGTGCGAGCTGACCCTGCTGGGCCCGGTCGACCGGATCCGCAAGAAGGCCGCCGACCTGGGCATCGACCTCGGCGAGTCCCAGCTGATCGACCCGGCCGCCTCCGACCTGCGCGACGCCTTCGCCGAGAAGTACGCGGCCCTGCGCGCCCACCGGGGCGTCACCGTGGAGCTGGCGTACGACGTGGTCTCCGACGTGAACTACTTCGGCACGCTGATGGTCCAGGAGGGCCTCGCCGACGGCATGGTCTCGGGCTCGGTGCACTCCACGGCCGCGACCATCCGCCCGGCCTTCGAGATCATCAAGACCAAGCCGGACGCGGACATCGTCTCGTCGGTGTTCTTCATGTGCCTGGCGGACAAGGTCCTCGTCTACGGCGACTGCGCGGTCAACCCCGACCCGAACGCCGAGCAGCTCGCGGACATCGCCATGCAGTCGGCGACGACGGCGGAGCAGTTCGGTGTGGAGCCGCGCATCGCGATGCTGTCGTACTCCACCGGCACTTCCGGCTCCGGCGCGGACGTGGACAAGGTCCGCGAGGCCACCGAGCTGGTCCGCTCCCGCCGGCCCGACCTGAAGATCGAGGGCCCGATCCAGTACGACGCCGCCGTGGAGCCGTCGGTCGCGGCGACCAAGCTGCCCGGCTCCGAGGTCGCCGGGCAGGCGACCGTGCTGATCTTCCCCGACCTGAACACCGGCAACAACACCTACAAGGCCGTGCAGCGCTCGGCCGGCGCGATCGCCGTCGGCCCGGTGCTCCAGGGCCTGCGCAAGCCGGTCAACGACCTGTCCCGGGGCGCTCTCGTCCAGGACATCGTCAACACCGTCGCCATCACGGCGATACAGGCCCAGCCCCCGTCCCCGGCCCCGTCCCCGAGTGAGAAGGCAACCGCCCAGTGAGCCCGTCCCGTGTCCTCGTCCTCAACTCCGGCTCCTCGTCGCTGAAGTACCAGCTGCTCGACATGGGCGACAGCAGCCGGCTGGCGGTGGGGCTCGTCGAACGCATCGGCGAGCAGACCTCCCGGCTCAAGCACACCCCGGCGGGCGGCGAGAGCCGCGAGCGGGGCGGCGCGATCGCCGATCACGACGCCGCGCTGAAGGCCGTGGCCGAGGAGCTCGCCAAGGACGGCCTCGGTCTGGACTCGCCCGAACTGGCCGCGATCGGCCACCGCGTGGTGCACGGCGGGAAGTCCTTCACCGAGCCGACCGTCGTCGACGACGCCGTGCTCGCCGAGATCGAGCGGCTCATCCCGGTGGCCCCGCTGCACAACCCGGCCAACCTCACGGGCATCCGCACGGCCCAGGCGCTGCGGCCCGATCTGCCGCAGGTCGCCGTGTTCGACACCGCGTTCCACACGACCATGCCGGAGTCGGCCGCCCGCTACGCGATCGACGTGAAGACGGCCGACGAGCACCGCGTGCGGCGCTACGGCTTCCACGGCACCTCGCACGCCTACGTCTCCCGGGCCACCGCCGGGCTGCTGGGCAAGGACCCCGCCGAGACGAACGTGATCGTGCTGCACCTGGGCAACGGGGCGTCCGCCTCGGCCGTTCGGGGCGGCAAGTGTGTGGACACCTCCATGGGGCTGACGCCTTTGGAGGGGCTCGTGATGGGTACGCGCTCGGGAGACATGGACCCGGCCGTCATCTTCCATTTGATGCGTGTTGGTGGAATGTCCGCGGACGAGATCGACACTCTTCTCAACAAGAAGAGCGGTCTGATCGGTCTGTGCGGCGACAACGACATGCGGGAGATCCGCCGTCGCGTCGACGAAGGCGACGAGCAGGCGGAGCTGGCCTTCGACATCTACATTCACCGCCTGAAGAAGTACATCGGTGCCTATTACGCCGTGCTCGGACGGGTGGACGCGGTGGCCTTCACCGCCGGTGTCGGCGAGAACGCGGCGCCCGTACGGGAGGCCGCCCTGGCCGGCCTGGAGGAGCTGGGCCTGGTGGTGGACGGCGAGCGCAACGCCGTACGCGGCGACGAGGCGCGGCTGATCTCGCCCGAGGGCTCCCGGGTGGCGGTGGCGGTGGTACCTACTGACGAGGAATTGGAGATCGCGACGCAGACCTACGCGCTGGTAATTGGTTCGGGGAATCACACCTGAGCGGCATCCCGCCCTTTTGTATTTTCCGCCAGACGGAATATTCCGTTGCGAAACAAACCGATAGGATCGCCCCCATGCGCCGTTCGAAAATCGTCTGTACTCTCGGCCCCGCGGTCGACTCCCACGAGCAGCTTGTCGCGTTGATCGAAGCCGGTATGAACGTGGCCCGCTTCAACTTCAGCCACGGCTCGCACGCCGAGCACCAGGGCCGGTACGACCGGGTCCGTGCCGCCGCCAAGGAGACCGGCCGGGCCATCGGTGTCCTCGCCGACCTCCAGGGCCCGAAGATCCGTCTGGAGACCTTCGCAGAAGGCCCCGTGGAGCTGGTGCGCGGTGACGAGTTCACCATCACCACCGAGGACGTCCCGGGCGACAAGACGATCTGCGGGACGACCTACAAGGGCCTGCCCGGCGACGTGACCAAGGGCGACCAGGTCCTGATCAACGACGGCAACGTCGAACTGAAGGTCACCGAGGTCGAAGGCCCCCGGGTGAAGACGATCGTCATCGAGGGCGGCGTCATCTCCGACCACAAGGGCATCAACCTGCCCGGCGCGGCCGTCAACGTGCCCGCGCTGAGCGAGAAGGACATCGAGGACCTCCGCTTCGCGCTGCGCATGGGCTGCGACCTGGTCGCGCTGTCCTTCGTCCGCGACGCCAAGGACGTCCAGGACGTGCACCGCGTCATGGACGAGGAGGGCCGCCGCGTCCCCGTCGTCGCCAAGGTGGAGAAGCCGCAGGCGGTGCAGAACATGGAGGACGTCGTGATGGCGTTCGACGGTGTGATGGTCGCCCGCGGTGACCTCGCCGTCGAGTATCCGCTCGAGAAGGTCCCCATGGTGCAGAAGCGCCTGATCGAGCTGTGCCGGCGCAACGCCAAGCCGGTGATCGTGGCGACCCAGATGATGGAGTCGATGATCACCAACTCCCGTCCGACCCGCGCCGAGGCCTCCGACGTGGCCAACGCGATCCTGGACGGCGCCGACGCGGTCATGCTGTCGGCGGAGTCCTCCGTCGGCGCCTACCCGATCGAGACGGTCAAGACGATGTCGAAGATCGTCACCGCCGCCGAGCAGGAGCTGCTCTCCAAGGGCCTGCAGCCGCTCGTCCCGGGCAAGAAGCCCCGCACCCAGGGCGGCTCGGTGGCCCGTGCCGCCTGCGAGATCGCCGACTTCCTCGGCGGCCGGGGCCTGGTGGCCTTCACCCAGTCCGGCGACACCGCCCGCCGCCTGTCCCGCTACCGCGCCCAGCAGCCGATCATCGCCTTCACCACCGACGAGGGCACCCGCAACCAAATGGCCCTCAGCTGGGGCGTCGAGCCGTACGTCGTGCCGTTCGTGAACAGCACCGACGAGATGGTCGACCTGGTGGAGCAGGAGCTGGTCAAGCTCAACCGCTTCAACGACGGCGACATCGTGGTCATCACCGCCGGCTCACCCCCCGGCGTCCCCGGCACCACCAACATGGTCCGCGTCCACCACCTGGGCGAAGCCAAGTCCTGACCCACAAGGGCCACACAGGCCCCTGAACGGCCCCGAGGGCGCCCCCTGCGATCCAGGGGGCGCCCTCGTCTCGTAGGACGCGACTGTGCCCCGCCGGGTCGAACCCGGCGGGGCACAGTCTGTTGCGGCTCCCGGAGAGGCCTCTGAGGCGGTGTCAGTCGGTGATGTACTGGTGCAGCCCCGGCACGGTCAGCGTGCCGCCGAACTGGCCGGCCTGGACGACCTTCACGTTGGTGAAGTAGATCTCCGGCAGGTTCAGGGGCGGCGGGTGCTCGGGGTCGAACGTGAGCGGGACCAGCCCGAGCAGGTTGCCCGAGATCTTCTCCGTGTACATCACCGTCTTGCCGTCGGTGATCGTGGACGTCGACCCCTTGGCCGCCTGGACGTGGTGGGTCTTGCCGGACTGCTTGTCCGTGACGAGCTGGTGCAGATCCCCGATCTCGGTGCCCTTGGAGATGACGAACTTCAGGACCTTCTTGGTGGCACCGCTCGCTGTCTTCACCTGCACGATGCCCTGGTAGTCGGCGCCGTGCAGCTTCAGCGAGCTGGCCTCCAGGCGCCAGGGCTCGTCGGGCACGAGGAGTTCGTTGTCGACGCCGCCCTCGGCGTCCGTGGCGGCCGGGCAGTCCTCGGGGTCCACCGAGGGGCTCTCGGACGGGCTGGGGGAGGCGGTGGCCTTCCCTGCCGCGTCCTCGGCCTTCTCGGCCGCCTTCTCGACGGCGTCGGTCGTGCCCTCGGCTGCCTTGGACGCCGTGTCCGTCGTGTCCTTGACGGTGTCCTCGACCGTGTCGGTCGTCTTCTCGACGGCGTCGGACGCGCTGTCCTTGCTCGTGTCCGAGGCCTTGTCGGTGTCCTCGGAGGGCGAGGCGGACGCGGAGGGCGTGGCGCTCGGGCTCTCCGTGGACTTGCCGCCCTTGAAGATGCCGCCGATCGCCTCGCCGATGTCCTCGAGGACGTTGCCGCCACCCTCGGACTCCGACGGGCTGGGCGTGGCCTCGGATGCCGAAGGGGTCGGGGTGGGCTCGGTCTTGTCGCCCGTGTCGTCGGAACCTGAATCCGACGAGGAGGAACCGCCCTTGCCCGTGTTGCTCGACGGGGACGGCGCCGGTGCGGTGTCGCCCTTGTCGTCCGTCTCGCCATTGCTCGCCGACGGAGACGGTGTGGGCGAGGCCGGGTCGTCCCCCTTGGGCTCCTTCTCGGAGCCCTCCATGGACGCCACACAGTCCTTGTACTCGTCGGCCGTCAGGCTCTTCGCCGAGGGCGTCGCCGGGGTCTTGCTGTCGGCGATCGCGAGCGTCGATGTGAAGCCCATCCCCATGAGAACCGCGGTCGGCATCGCGGCCATGGCTATCGCCTTGCCGCCCGGCATCTGGAACCGGGTGAAGAGCGGCTTCTTGGGTGCCGCGTGGCGCGGCCCGGTTCTCACACGGGACGCTTCCGCATCATCCCTGTGAGTCACGTCGTCAGCCGGCACTGCGCCTCCCGTTCGCCCCGTTCGCCGGGCTCGTTCCTGACAGATCGTTCGGCTCGCCCGCCACGGGCCTGAGAATCGTGGTGTCGGAGTCAGCGACACCCGCGGGTGCGCCCCCTCCGCCTACCGCGACCTGCTGCGCCGGCTGTGCGTCGGTGTCCCCGCCTGGCGCCCACGCCACAGCCATCGCGCCGCCGACGAGGGTGAACAGGAAACCGACGACGAAACCGCCGAAGTTGGACACCGGAATGGACACCAGGCCCAGCAGAATCGCCGCGACGCCCGCGAAGGTCCGGATGTGCTTCTGGAACCACAGACTGATGCCCAGCACAACGAGCAGCACACCGATGATCAGGGAGCCGGCGCCCGCGGTGGTCGCCATCGCCAGGGTCAGGTGGCCGATCTGAAGGTTCGCGTACGGGAAGTACATGATCGGAAAGCCACCGATCATGATGAACAGGCCGGCCCAGAACGGCCTAGTGCCCCGCCAGGCGCGGAACTGCAGCCTCCGGCGGGCGAACTGACCGGGCGCGGCAGAGATCTCGGCGCTCATGGAAAACAGCTCCCTGGTGCGGCGTTGCTGTGGTGAGGGTGGTACTGCGATGAGGGGTTGAGGGTGAAGAGGCGGCCGAAGCCCCGACGGGCGGGGCGCCATCGGCCCCCCGCCCGCCACGGAGTGCTCAGTAGCACTCGACGCCGGCACCCTTGCCCTTGTGCAGCGACATGTGCAGACCGCTCAGCTTGAAGGTTCCGGCAGTGGTCGCCCACGCCGTCTGCTTCACGTTCTTCAGCGTCGCAGACTCCGCCTGCTGACCGAAGCCGTTCGGGTTGGCCTGTTCCTTGCCACCCTTCATGCCGGGGCCGGGGCCGTTCTTCATGTCCCCGGCCGCTACACCGATGTCGATGTTGCGGAACTCGGCATCCGCCTGAAGGTCCTCGACGTCGATGTACAGGTTCTTGGCATAGACCTGCTTCTTCTGGTCGCTGCTGTCACCTGCCTCCAGCCTCAGAGTGATGTCCCCGACGAAAGGCACACTCGGGGTGACAACGGACTGGCACATCTTCTCGATGTAGGCCGACTCGAATGCCGAGACCGCCACCGCGTGCCCCGTCTTCTCGCCGGAGAGAGTAGTCCCCTGGTCGACGGCCCCGTACTGGGAGAAGCCCGTACCGTTGAGCTCCTTCGCCGTGACCTTGAACGACTGCCCCGACACACTGAACGACGCGGCGAGTGCACCCTGCGCGAGGGCGACACCTATCACAGCCGTGGCGGCGACGCTGGGCACCATCACCACAGCGAACCGCTTCCATCTCGTCCCGCCACGCACCTGGGACTCCATATTTCCTCCTTCTCGGACGTACATCTCCTGCCCTGGCTCGCCCCGAATGGCGGCTCAGCCGGGCAGGGATGGGAGAAGTGCTACGTCCTCGGGAAGGAGAGCGCCTGCACTCGGCGGCGCAACTCGCGCCCGAATCACCGGCGATCACCCCCGAGCGACAACCACTGGTCGCGCCTGACACGCATCACGCACAACCCTGCTGGACAGGCTTCGCCGGGTGGGCGAAGACCCCCCTGTCCAAGAGCCGGCGCCACTGCCGCCGGCTCTGCTCGGTGGGGACCCTGGATGTCCCGCGACCCAACCGGCTGCCGGGGTACGGGAATGGACCGAGCGTGGCCGATCGTGGTGCATTCTCGCCGCCCGCACAAGGGGGTTCGTTACTGGCTAGTAACGGCCGTATAACCGAACAACGACCCATCGGTCTCGGCCGACGACGCAGGGTGGTCCTCACCTGCGGTACAAAGCTGTTGATCAATGGACAGAAACCGACAGATCAACGCCCGTGACTTACTCGCAGTAACAGCGGCCGCGATTACCAAGTTTTGGTAAAGCGCGGCCGCGGTGACGTTCCGTGGGCAAATCTTTCACGTGGGCACCACAAGCCCGCGTGTTTAACGACTGGTCAGAACAGGGCGCGTGCCAGGGCCCTGCGCGCCGCGATCACCCGCGGATCCTCGGGCCCGACCACCTCGAACAGCTCCAGCAGCCGCATCCGCACGGTGTCCCGGTCGTCACCCACCGTGCGCGCCACGGTCTCGATCAGACGGCCGAAAGCGTCCTCGACATGGCCGCCCACCAGATCCAGGTCGGCCGCGGCGATCTGCGCCCGCACATCGGCCGGCTTGTCGGCCGCGTCCTTGCGCACCTGCTGCGGGTCGACGCCCTGCACCCGCTGGAGCAACTCGGCCTGGGCGAGACCCAGTTTGGCCTCTTCGTTGCCCGGGTCCTCGTTCAGTACGTTCTTGTACGCCTGGATCGCACCGCTCAGATCACCCGAGTCCAGCGCCTGTACGGCGGCCTCGAGGACCGCGTCGTGCGGACCGGCCGGACGCTCGGGAGTCTCCGGGGCACCGCCCGCCTCGGCGTCGGGGTCGACAGTGAGACCCGTCAGGCCGAAGCGCTGCTCGGCGACCTGCACGAGCTGGTCCAGGGTTCCCCGGATCTGCTCCTCGCCCGCGGCCCCCTGGAAGAGCGGCAGCGCCTGCCCCGCGACGACCGCGAACACCGCGGGGATCCCCTGGATGCCGAACTGCTGCATCAGCATCTGGTTGGCGTCGACGTCGATCTTGGCGAGCAGGAAACGGCCGTTGTACTCGACGGCCAGCCGCTCCAGGACCGGGCTCAGCTGCTTGCAGGGCTGACACCACTCGGCCCAGAAGTCGATGACGACGGGCACTTCGGCGGACCGCTGCAGGACGTCGGTCTCGAATCCCGCCTCATCGACGTCGATGACGAGGTCGGCCGGGGAGATCGCCCCCGCACCGCCCTCCCGGGCGGTCTGGGCACGCGCCTGCTCCGCCTTCGCCTTGGCCTCCTGGGCCGCCTTCACCGCGGCGAGGTCGACGACTCCGCTCATGGACATGTTCCGTGGCTGCATGCGTCTATCCTCCCCCGTACTGCGCGCGCGTGTGAAAAACGGTGTGAAAGCCGGGCCGGTCGGGTCCCGTTCGGCGCCGGGTCCCCACCCCACGCCAAGTCGCCGAAGCCCGTGTACGTCCATCACGGGCTTTCGCTACGAGACGTAGCGTAATGGCACGCCGTGCCGCCGGACCACCACCCCCCGGTGATCTCCCTCACGGCCACACAGGAACCGCCCGTTATGGTCATGGCATGCAGAGCCGCAGCCCAGCCAGCCGCACCGGGCGCCCGCGCAGCGCCGCGGCGGACGCCGCGATCCTGGCCGCCACCCGGGCGGCCCTGGTGGAACTGGGCTGGTCCAAACTCACCCTGGGAGACGTCGCAACCCGCGCCGGGGTTGCAAAAACAACCCTCTATCGCCGCTGGGCGGGCAAGAACGAACTGGTCGTCGACGCGGTGGCGGAACTCTTCGACGAACTGGAGCTGCCGGACAGCGGCTCACTGGCCGCGGACATCGAGGGCGTCGTCCTCCAGTTCGCCACGATTCTGGCCCGCCCTGAGGCGCGGAGCGGACTGATGGCGGTGGTCGCGGAGTCGACGAGAGACGACGCCCTTCGGGAACGTATCCGCGAGTCGATCGTGAACCGCCAGAAGCGCCTGGTCGTGGAGGGCCGGACCAGAGCACAGGCCCGTGGCGAGCTACCCCCGGAGACAGACCCGTCGGAGTCGGCCCGCACGGTGGACCTGATCTTCGACGTAATCGCGGGCGCTGTCGTACATCGGGCCTTGGTGAGCGCCGAGCCCGTCGACGCGACGTGGGCGTGGAGTCTCACCGCACTCCTGCTCAACGGCCTGGCGGCAGCGGCGGCAGTCTGACGCCCGCTCGCGGCTCATTGGGTGGAGCGGAGAGGGATGGTGACCTCTCTCGTTGCCATGCGGCCGGCCGACGGAGGGCCTGTCCCGTGTGGGTTGGGGACCGGGTGGAGCGGAGGGGTAGCCCCTCCGCTCCGGCGGCCTCATTCAGCAGACGGTTGCGTGGCAGGCGAGCTGCGCGCACCCGTCCGCATGCGACGGTCACGCCTGGTGATTGAGGTCCTTTGTCACCAGGGACCGTGCGTGGCCGAAACGGCTTCCGAGCTCGACGAACATGTCGCGGCTCTTTGCATCGACAGCCACGTAGTTCGCCTTTAGCGCGCGCAGGACCATCCGGTACCCGAGGTCCGCGCAGGCCCGGACGGTTACCAGCTCAAGGGCTGGAACAAGACCCGGCAGGGAGAGCGGATAGATCCGGTTCTCGACGGCGCCCGTGAGGTCATGGTCGATCCGTCCGATGGCCTGGAGAACGTCCCGTCGTAGTCGCTCGTCTGTTTCAGGGGCGGCGGGTGGGGAGATGAACGCAGGGTCGTTGCGGCGTTCGGCTGTGAGCCATGCCTGTTCCATCTTCCACAGCCAGGTGCGGGTGCTTATGCCGTCCTTGGCCGGGTCAAAGACATGGTCCGTCGCACCCAGCCACACCGTGCGGATCGTCGCGTCAGGCAGCGAGGACTCCATCAGACGCCGCACGTCTTGTCCCAGCCGTACCGCCGCCGGTTGAGACAGGACCGCCACTGCCCTCTCCGCGACACAGAGCATCGCTTCGACAGGCCCTCGCTCGGCAAGGCAGTCGAGTTCTTCCACAGGGAGGTCCTCCAAGTCGTCGCACTCGGCGGCCACCCAGGACAACCCAGTCTCTTCCGTCATGGTCAGCTTTCCAGGTAGGCGGTGTAGACGACGTATTTGCTGGGCTTGTGCTGCTTGCCCACATACTTCAGTTTGATGATCACCGTCGTACCGGCCGCCACTCCCTGCGGGCCGTTCCTCACCCACTTCTGCCCGAGTGACGGGCCCATGTCCCGGATCGTCCACCTAATCGTCTTCAGGTCCCGGTCCGGCATGAAGCCGATCTTCTTTCCGATTCTCTGGGCCTGCTGGATCTTCCAGTCGTCTAGTTCCTTCGCCTTGCCAGCCTGTTTGATCCACGCTGTCATGGCCTTGTCGACGGCCTCCGCGGCGATCGCCTCACTGGTCCATCTCGTTGCGATGCCGTTCTTCGACTTCTCCGCCTTTTGCGCCATGGCATTGTCGTTCGGGCGTACGTGTTCCCTCAGCGTATGGGCTTCCTCGAGCCCCTCGTCGGCCACGATGTTCGTGCAATTGTGGACGAGGACGTCCTGGGGACGTCCCCCTGCAGTGCCGACGTAGAAGGTGCGCAACCTGTCGACTGTCAGGTCGTACACCTCGCGGGGGACGAGACCGGCTCGATCCCGGAGAGCGGTGACCGTCCGGAGTTCGCCGTCCGGTGTGCGCAACCGGTCGCCCGGGCGTAGGTCGGAGACCACGGTCCAGCCGCGCCCCTCGACATGGAAGAGGTGACCCGCCGTGCTACTCAGGGTCCCGTCAGCCACGGTGATGTCCACCAGGCGCCGGGTGTCGTGCCGGAACGTGTCGATCACCGGCTGAGCGGTCGACCGACCGGACACCAGGTCCGTCGCAAGTACGAGGTCGCCGACGCGTACGTCGCGGATCTCCTTCCGCGAGCCGTCCGCCATGAGCACCCGCGTGTCACCGGGAAAGCTGTTGACCCTACAGGCAGTGACGACGTCCTCGTAGCCGTTGATCGTGCTCTCGATCTTGGCGAGGGAAGCCGTGTCCAGATCCAGAGCCTTCAGTGCCTTGAACGCGTCGCTGACTCCGACTCCGGTATGCATCGCGGCGTCCAGCGCGTGGATCGCCTCAGCGACTTTGCCGAACGCCTTGCCGGGGATGAAGTTGCTGGCGGCCCAGGCGCAACCACTCGCGCTGCCGTGCCAGCAGTCGACGAAGTCCTGGACCAAAACGGCCTTGAGTATCTTGTAGACGACGGTCTGCTGAATGAGATCCAGCTTGCTGAACGACCGGGTGACCTCCTTCTTCAAGCCCTTGAATGGCTGCGTGTCGAGCAGCACCGTGTCCGAGGTGGGGCAGCCGGAGGCGGTGGCCGGAACCTCGGGATTAGTGCACAGGAAGAAGTCCACCGTGGCGCTGAACGTCACCAGGAACGTGACGGTGCAGCCCTCGAAACCGACTTCGATGACGCACGGGTTCTGCTGCTTTGCGTCGGTTACCTCTACGCTGTCCTCATTGACGACGTAGAACAGGCCGCCGATCCCGGTGCCGCTGCCGCTCGAGATCTGCTTGTTGGCAGCCTTCCGCTCGGCGGACTCCGCTGCTTCCTGCGCCTCGTCTGCGTACTTCTTCGCGTCCTTGGCCGCTTCCTCCGCCTCAGTCGCCGCGGCGTCGGCGCGGTTGGCTGCTGCGCGGGCGTCGTTGGCTGCCTCTTCGGCTGCCGCGGCGGCGGTGCGGGCGGCTTCGGCGTCAAGGGCGGCCTGGTCGGCGGAGTCGCGGGCGTCTCTGGCATGGCCCTCGGCCCGCCCGGCTGCCTTGTCAGCAGCCGCCGCGTCCTCGGTGGCCTGGCGGTTGTATTCGAGGGTGCGGGCCAGGGACGCGGTTGCCTTGGACGCGGCCTTGGCGGCGTCGGCGGCGTAGCCGAGGGCTTCCTTGGCGTAGGCGCGGGCGTCGGAGGCATGTCCGGCTGCGTTGGCCGCGTGCTGGTAGGCGGCCTTGGCATCGCCCTTCGCCTGGTCGGCCAGGTTCTTGGCGGCTGAGGCCTCTGCCGCCGCGTTCTTGGCGTGGGCGTCGGCGACGGCCTTCTGCTGTTCGGCGATCGTCTTGGATGCCTGGCCGGTGAGGACGACCAGGCCGGCGGCCGAGTCGGTGGTGACGTACGGGGAGCCGAGCTGGATCGCGTCGTTGGCGGGCTTGGCGACCTGGGCGGCGGCGTTGCCGGCGTCCACGGCGGCCTGTGCGGTGACGTGGGCGTAGCCCGCGGCCTTCGCGGAGGCGGCCAGTGCCTTGGCGGCCTCCTTGTTCGCCTCGTCCGCGTGGGACTTGGCGGTCTTGGCCTGCTTCTCCGCCTCGTCGGCCATCGCGACCGCGGCCTTCGCCTCCGAGGAGGCGTGCTCGGAGGCGTCGATGGCGTCGGCCGCGGCGCTGGTCGCGGTCTTCACCGCGGCGTCGGACTTCAGCTTCGCCGCCTGGGCGCCGTCCGCGTGGGCGCGGGACCGCTTGGCCGCCGCCTCCGCCCGGGTGGCCGCCGCGTCGGCGTCTGCTGCCGCCTTGGTCGCGGCGTCCGCCGCGGAACGGGACCTCGTGGCGGCAGCCTCGGCGTCATCCGCGTGCCCGGCCGCGGCGTCGGCCGCCGCTCTGGCCTCCTGGGCGTTGCTGTCGGACTCGTGGGCCTGGGCGTAGGCCTCCTTGGCGTCGGCCTTGGCGCGGGCGGCGTCGGCCTTCTGCTCGGCGTCCCAGGCGTCGTCGCGCAGGTCGCGCGCCTTGTCGCGAGCCTTCACAGCGGCGTTCTTCTTCTCGACCGCCGTGCCCTCGGCCGCCTCAGCCTTGTCCTTGGCGTCCTCGGCCTTCGTCGCCTCGGCTTCGGCGTTCTTCCTGTGCTGGGCGGCCTCGGCCTGCTTCGCGGCGGCCGTCTTCTTCTCCGCCTCGGCCGTCTTCTCCTCGGCCTCGGCGGCCAGACGCTCGGAATGGGCCTCGGCGGCTGCCGCCTTGGCCTCGCCCTCGGCCTTCAGCGCTTCGGCGAGCTTGGCCTCCGCCGTCTCCTTGTCCTTCTTGGCGTTATCGCGGTGCAGCTTCGCGGCGTCGGCCGCGGCCTTCGCCTGGGACTCGGCCATCGCCGCGGCGGCCTTGCGGAACTCCGCCTTCGTCTGCGCGGCCTGGGCCAGGGCCCGTTGCGCGATGGTCGCGCTGTCACCGGCCGAGGCGCGGGTGGCGGCCTCTGCTGTCGTACCTGCCTTCACCATCGCCTCAAGCGCCGCTGCCGCGCCCTTGGTGATCTGAGCCTTCTGCTGGCCGACCAGCAGGCCACGGCCGCGCGGGGCACCGGCCTCGTCGGCGATGGCATAAGCGGCCTTCTGCGCGGCGTCCGTGCCGACGGCGCTCTTCTGTGCCGCGTCCGACTGAGCCTTGAGGATGTCGAGCTGCTTCTTCGCCTGCGTCTGTGCCGCTGCGATGTTCTTCTTGGCCTGGTCGAACTGCGCCTTGTCCGGGTAGTCATGGTCGTCCGTGCCCTTGTGGCCCGTGGGAACGACCCGGAACTTCTGCGGGTTCGTGCCGTTGCACCCCCACAGCCAGGCGTTGTGACTGTTGTCGAACTTGTTCAGGTCCAGGCACTTGTCCGTGGCGACGTTGCGCAGCTCACTGACAGCCCGGACATCGAACTTCCACTGCTGCGCCTTGCTGCCGTTGCACGTCCAGATCTGGATCTTCGTGCCGTTGGCAGGGTCACTGTTCTCTACGTCCAGGCACTTGTCGGACTTGACATTGACGAGGTTGTAGCTGCCACCGGAAGCACTGCGGAGCTGCCACTGCTGCCCCGAGGCGTTGTTGCACGTGTAGACCTGCACCGGCGTGCCGGAAGCCGTCTTGCCGCCCTCGGCGTCCAGGCACTTGCCCTTGGCCGCCTCGACCTGGATCACCGTCGGGGAGTCCCCGATCCAGCCGATACCACCCGGAGCCCAGTAGTCCTGCCAACGGACCAGACGGTCGGCGACCCACGAGTGCCCCAGCAGGTTCCCCAACGCCTTCGCACCGGCAGCGAGGGAGTTGGTAGTGTCCTTGCTGGACTTCAGGATCTGGTTGCGCTGACCGGCCTGGGCAGTGATCTCCCGCTGCCACTCCGAAGCGGCCGTCTCGGCAATACCGCCCCAGACCCTGTTCGGGTCAATCGGATCCCGCCAGGCACAGGCCGCGAACCTGGTCTTCAGGTCCTCGACCGCGATCCGGTGTTCGGCGGTACCGGGCTCCGGTGCGGTGCGGGAGAATCCGCCGGAGGCCAGGAACATACGGGCGTCATCAGCGCCCTTGCCGTTGAAAGTGTCAAACAACCCCTCGAAGGCCCGTCGTTCCTCGTACTGGCGCTGCCGCTCCTCGTTGGGCAGGTCCGGATCGTAGGGCCTCTCGCCGTAAAGCGGGGCCCCCAGATCGGTCACGGCCTTGAGCGTCTTCTCGTCCGCCTTCGGCGTCGAATCCTCATAGAAGTCGCCGTCGTCTTTCCAGAACCTGGCGGCCACCCAAGAGGTCAGTCCGGTCTGCGTATAGAAGTCGCTTTCCTTGCTGCCGGTCGAGCCGGGAGGGTCCTTCCAGTCGGCCAACGAGTCGAAGCCACCCGGCTGCGACAGCCCGTCGAGCGGCTTGCCCCATTCCCCAAGCCGGTTGTTGAGGGCGTTGAGCTCCTTCGAGGCCGCGTCCCTGTCCTGCTGGTACGCAACGGCCAGCGGGGTGTCCTCCCAGTGCTGCCGGTTGGCCAGGGCATGCAGCTTGTCCGACGGCTGGTTCAACCCGTCCTGCGCGGTCGCGGCCATGGACGGCCCACCCAGACGCAGCACATCCGCCATCAGGCACTGGTCCTGCCGCAGGTGCTCAGCCGCGGTGTCCTCGGACCAGTCGGACGAGCCGTTCGCCGGGGCGGCCACCTCCGATCCGGTGAGCCGATCCAGCACGTCGGGCTGGACCGCCACGCCGGCCAACACGGCCACGGCCACCGCGGACGTCACGACGGAAGTCAGGAACCGGGACTTACCCGATCCGGACGAAACACGGGTTCTGGGCAGGAAGGGCCCAGGTCTTGGGCGCAAGGAAGTATCCCCTCATCGCAAAGGAAGGCGCTGGGGGTGCCCGTCAGAAGGAGCGGAGGAAATGCGTGAAAAGCCGGTGTCCCGGCATGACGGTGCGTCCCTCCCCATGGCGACGATGTCCCCCCGGTCGCCGGTGACGCGCGCTGTGGCGGAGGGGTCAGCTCCGCCGGGCGCGACGATCACCATACGCGCGGGTAACCAGGTCGGGACAGTGTTGACTCAGGGGCTGGGGCGACGTGGCGCGATATATCCGTGGCGGATGTTCACACCCCGCATGCGCAATCCGCGTGCTCACACCGCGGATCATTTGTGCGGGACTCGTGAATGTGAAACAGCCGTCGGGCCCCGGCAGCTCGTGAGATTGACTGAATCTCGTCGCACTGTGCGAAGAGGTTGTGAGGCAAGTGCCACCCCCTCATGGCCTCCAGCTGACCTCACAGGGCCTACAGCTAGAACCCCGCCGGCTCGGTGTACACCCCCCACTCGTCCCGCAGCACGTCGCAGATCTCGCCGAGGGTCGCCTCCGCCCGCACCGCGTCCAGCATCGGCGTGATCATGTTCGCGCCGCTGCGGGCGGCGGCCAGCATCGCGTCCAGGGCCGTCCGGACCGCGGTGTCGTCGCGGCCCGCCTTGCGCGCAGCCAGCACCCGCACCTGCTCCCGCTCCACCTCATGGCTGACCCGCAGGATCTCCAGATCCCCGGTCACGGACCCGTGGTGGGCGTTGACCCCGACGACCCGCTTGTCGCCCTTCTCCAGCGCCCGCTGGTACTGGAAGGCCGACTCGGCGATCTCCCCGGTGAACCAGCCGTCCTCGATGCCGCGCAGGATCCCGGAGGTGATCGGCCCGATCGGGTGCCGTCCGTCGGGGTGGGCCCGCAGACCCCGTTCCCTTATCTGCTCGAAGATCTTCTCCGCGTCGGCCTCGATGCGGTCGGTGAGCTGCTCGACGTACCAGGAACCGCCCAGCGGATCGGCCACGTTGGCGACGCCGGTCTCCTCCATCAGCACCTGCTGCGTCCGCAGCGCGATCTCCGCCGCCTGCTCACTGGGCAGCGCGAGCGTCTCGTCGAGGGCGTTGGTGTGCAGCGAGTTGGTCCCGCCGAGCACGGCCGCCAGCGCCTCCACGGCTGTCCGTACGACGTTGTTGTACGGCTGCTGCGCGGTGAGGGAGACCCCGGCCGTCTGGGTGTGGAAGCGCAGCCACTGCGCCTTCTCGCTCTTCGCGCCGTACACGTCCCGCATCCAGCGAGCCCAGATCCGGCGCGCCGCACGGAACTTGGCGATCTCCTCGAAGAAGTCGACGTGCGCGTCGAAGAAGAAGGAGAGGCCGGGGGCGAAGACATCGACGTCGAGCCCGCGCGACAGCCCCAACTCCACGTATCCGAAGCCGTCCGCGAGCGTGTACGCCAGCTCCTGCGCGGCCGTCGCCCCGGCCTCGCGGATGTGGTAGCCGGAGACGGACAGCGGCTTGTACGCGGGGATGCCGGCCGCGCAGTGCTCCATCAGGTCGCCGATGAGCCGCAGATGCGGCTCGGGCTGGAAGAGCCACTCCTTCTGGGCGATGTACTCCTTGAAGATGTCCGTCTGGAGCGTGCCGTTCAGGACGGCCGGGTCGATGCCCTGGCGTTCGGCGGCGACCAGGTACATGCAGAAGACGGGGACGGCCGGGCCGCTGATGGTCATCGACGTCGTGACGTCGCCCAGCGGGATGTCCTTGAAGAGGACCTCCATGTCGGCGGCCGAGTCGATGGCGACACCGCAGTGCCCGACCTCGCCCAGGGAGCGCGCGTCGTCGGAGTCACGGCCCATGAGCGTCGGCATGTCGAAGGCGACCGAGAGCCCGCCCCCGCCGTTGCCGAGGATCATCTTGTAGCGCTCGTTGGTCTGCTCGGCGTTGCCGAACCCGGCGAACTGCCGGATGGTCCACGTACGCCCTCGGTAGCCGGTCGCGTACAGGCCGCGGGTGTAGGGATACTCCCCGGGCCACCCGATCCGCTCGAAACCGTCGTACCTGTCCCCGGGCCGCGGCCCGTACACCGGCTCCACGGGGTCGCCGGAGAGCGTGGTGAAGTCGGCCTCGCGCTTGCGCGCGGCGTCGTACCGGGCCTGCCAGCGGCGGCGGCCCTCCTCGATGGCGTCAGCGTCCATACCCTCGAATTTACTAGGACGTCCTAGTAAATGTCGATGGGAGACCGCCGTACGTTCGTCCGTACGGCGGTCGGGTCGTGCGAGCTACGCCTTGGCGGGCGCGGGCGAGTCCTCCGCGAGCCGGGACTCCAGCTCGTGGCTGATCTTGCGCTCCACGAAGAAGGCGGCCGTCGGAACGGTCCCGGCGAGCAGCACCCAGACCTGCTTGCCGACCGGCCACTTCGCCTTGGAGCCCAGGTCGAAGGCGAAGACCAGGTACAGGACGTACAGCCAGCCGTGCGCGATGCTGACGACGCGCGTGAAGTCGGCCGCGCCGTTCAGGTCGAGCAGATACTTGCCGATCATGCCCAGGGTCAGCAGGACCAGCAGCACGCCGGTGACATAGGCCATCACGCGGTAGCGGGTCAGCACGCTCTTTTTCATGCCGTCGAGCGTAACGACCCGTTCCGGGGGATCTTGCCCCGGGTCACTGCTCCTCGAAGTCCCCCGCCGCGATCCGCAGCGGCCGCAGCATCGCGAAGATCTCCCCGCACTCCTCGGCGTCGTACGCCCCGAGCCCGAAGTCCATCGCCATCAGGTCGCGGGTGGCCGCCTCGACCACCTCGCGGCCCTTCTCGGTGATGCTGGCCAGGGTGCCGCGCCCGTCGTTGGGGTTGGGCCGCTTGTCGACGAGACCCGACTTCACCAGCCGGTCCACGGTGTTCGTCACGGACGTGGGGTGCACCATGAGCCGCTCGCCGATCTTGGACATCGGCAGCTCGCCGGACTTGGAGAAGGTGAGCAGCACCAGCGCCTCGTAGCGCGCGAACGTCAGCCCGTACGGCTTGACCACCGAGTCGACCTCGGCGAGCAGGATCTGCTGGGCGCGCATGATCGAGGTGATCGCGGCCATGGACGGCACGTTTCCCCAGCGCTGCTTCCAGCGTTCGTCGGCGCGCGCGATCGGATCGAAGGAGAGACTGAGCGGCTTCGGCACGAACCCGACCTTACCGGCCGGTCACATGGTGGTCAGCCCCGTCTCGCCCTTCGGTCCGGCGCCTCCGGCTCCGCCATACGGGGGCAGGGCGAGCCCATGTCCTTTACATGGCTATTCATACGAGTATGTAACTATTGATAACAGCTCCATCACTGAACGTCACCTTCCTCACAGGGAGCGGCATGAGACGGCTGAACCACGCCCTCGCGGTCCTCGCGGTGCTCGGTCTCGCTGCGGGCTGCTCGTCCGCTCACGGTCGCGCCGACACGGCGTCCGACACCGGCGACGACACCACGAAGGCCGGCTACACGGCCGGCTCCCCCTTCTGGGTCGACCCCGAGAGCTCCGCGGCCCAGCAGGCGCGGCTCTGGGAGCAGCAGGACCGGGACTACGACGCCGAGCTGATCCGACTGATCGCCGACCGGCCGGCCGCGCTGTGGCCGCCCGGCGAGACCGACCCGGCACCGACGGTGCGGGCGGCCGCCTCGGCCGCGAGCGAGGAGGGGAAGACGGCGGTCTTCGTCGCGTACAACATCCCGCACCGGGACTGCGGCCAGCACTCGGCGGGCGGGGCGCAGGACGCGGACGCCTACCGGCAGTGGATCGGGCAGTTCGCCGACGCCCTCGGCGAGGCGGAGGCCCTGGTCGTCCTGGAGCCCGACGCGGTCGCGCACATCGTGGACGGCTGCACGCCCGGCGAGTACCACGCCGAGCGCGAGCAGCTGCTCAGCGAGGCGATCACGCGGCTGAAGCAGCAGCCGAACACCAAGGTGTATCTGGACGCGGGCAACGCGGACTGGATCCGGGAGCCGGACAAGCTGGTGGAGCCGCTGCGGCGGGCCGGGATCGAACAGGCGGACGGCTTCGCGCTCAACGTCTCCAACTTCCAGACCGACGACGAGACCACGGAGTACGGCCTCCGGCTCGCCGAGGCCCTCGACGGCAAGCACTTCGTCATCGACACCAGCCGCAACGGCAACGGCCCCCTGCCCGGCGTCTGGTGCAACCCGCCGGGCCGGGCGCTCGGCACCCCGCCCACGACCCAGACCGGCGAACGGACCCTGGACGCCTACCTGTGGATCAAGCGGCCCGGCGAGTCGGACGGAGACTGCGAGGGCGGCCCGGACGCCGGTCGCTGGTGGCCGGAGTACGCGTTGGAGCTGGCGCGCAACGCGGAGGACTGGGCACGACGGGAACGCTGAGGATGGAGCGCCGCGGAGGGTCGAGCAGCGTCGGGGACTGATTCCGGCTCCTCCCTCCGCTCCCTTCCCCCCCTCGCTCACTCAGTCACTCCACGTGGATCCACTTGGCCCGCGAGGGCGTGCCCGCGCCGTCCGTCACGAAGAGCATGTACCAGCCGGGCGGGACCAGGGCCGGGTCGCGGGGTACCTCGAACGTCAGCGCGTCGCCCTTCCTGGTGATGTCCAGCTCGATGGAGCGCTGCTCGACGTCGGTCGTGTGCGTGACCGCGCTGGGCCGCATCAGCCGCGCTTCGGCCACGCGTTCCGGGTGGGCCGTACGGAACGTGATGCTGTGCTTCTTGTTCAGCTTCTGGGAACCGCCCTTCAGCACGGGGCGGTTTTGGAGGTTCTTGTGCAGCGCGGGCGGGGTGAAGACCTCCATGCGCTGCTCGAAGTGGCCCAGCTTGGTGTTCTGCTGGTTGTCGAAGAGCGGGTCGGAGCCGAAGGTGGCGATCCTGCCGTCGGGCAGCAGCAGCGCCTCGGAGTGGTAGTTGCGGCCCACCCTCGGCGCGGCGGCCTCCCGGAAGGCGTTGCTCTTCGGGTCGTAGAACTGCGCCTTGAGGATGTTGCTGGCGCTGCGGCCGCGGTAGTCCCTGGAGCCGTTGGACGTGAACACCGTGTCGTCCGGCATGATCACGCTGTTCAGGTAGCGCGTGCCCTGCGGCAGGTCGGGGCCGTCCTCGAAGGCCGGGTTGTCCTTGTTCAGGTCCACGACGGCCGTGCGCGGGGTCGCCTTGCGTGACTCGCCGACGCCGCCTCCGCCCAGGATCATCACCTTCTGGTCCTGCGCCGGGGGCAGCAGCAGGGAGGCCGAGGTCTCGGTCTGGTCGAGGTCCGTCAGTCCCGGCACCTTGCGGAACGTGTTCTTCTCCACGTCCCACAGCCCCGGCTCACGGCCGCGGTCGGCGGGCCCGTAACCGGCGTTGGAGGCCGGGTAGAACAGCTTGCCGCCCTTGGTGAGGAACAGGGCGGGGTACGTCGGGAAGTACCGCTTGGGTCCCGGTGTCCACTTCTTGGTCTCGGGGTCGTAGATCTCGTTGTCGCCCGGGTCGATCATGCCGACGTCGTCCAGGCCGGACACCGCCAGGACCCTGCCGTCGTCGAGGCCGACGAGCGTCGGGTACCAGCGGGCCTTGTCCATCGGCTCGACGGGGATGTACTTCTCCGCCTTCGGGTCGAACTCGTAGGCGCCGCGGATGCCCTGGAAGTCCTGCTTGTCGAGGGTGATCTTCTCCGACAGGCCGTACACGTTGTCACCGGCCTTGCCCGTCAGGCCGACGACGGCGTACTGCGCCTGCTTCCGGGTCGCCGACAGGGAGCCCTTGTCCACGGCGTCCACCCAGACACGGGCCTCGCTGGCGGTGACCTTGGTCTTCCAGGGCTGCATCACACCCCGGCTGTTGTACGTGATCTTCTGGGTGCGCTTGGCCTTCGGGACGGTGACGTCGAACTTGGTGACGTACTCGAAGCCGGACGGTGAGCGGAAGCGGGTGCCCTTCTTCAGGAACACCGCCTTGTCGGGGCTCTCGTTCTTCACACGCATGCCGCCGCCGGCCCGGGTCACCTCGGCGCCGAGGCGTTCGTAGCGGGCGGTGCCGCCGGCCACCAGCAGGCGGCCGTCGGGGAGCTGGGCGTGACCGGCGCAGAAGAAGTCCTCCGGGGTGGGGATCTTCTTGTACGTGTTCTTGTCCGGGTCCCACAGGATGGTGTCGAACTCGCCCGCGTCGAACTTGCGCTGCTCGTTGCCCGACCCGGCGACGATCAGCACCTTGCCGGTGTGCAGCAGGGCCGCGTGGATGGCGTTGGTGCGGAACTCCTCCGGGATGTCGAGCTGGGTCCAGGAGCCGTACTTCGCCATGTAGTCCGGCTGGGCGATCTTGTACTCGTGGTACTGCGTGGAGACGAAGTCCAGCGCGGCCGGGGCGTTGAGGCCCGCCAGGACCGCGATGCCGCCGATGCCCAGGACGGTTTTCTTGGTCTTCTGCGAGAGCTGGTAGGCCATGGCCTAGCTGCCTCCTGTCGGGGTGCCGGAGACCGGGGCCGCGGGGGACACGGTGGCGAGGGCCGGGGTGGGCGTGGGTGCGGGCGTGGGCGTGGGCGTGGTGGCGAGGGCGGGCTCGTCGGCTTCGGGTGCGCGGGGGTGCGGGTGCGGGGGTGCCTCGGCGTGGGCGAGCCGGCGGTGCCGCTCCCGGTGGTCCTTCCAGGCCGTGGCGGCCCAGACCCCGGCCGGTGCCAGGGAGATGGCCATGCCGAGCAGGGCCCAGGTGCGCATCGCGGCGTGCGTGTGGTCCAGGGCCACCGAGGCGGCCAGGGACGTGGCCAGCAGGGCCGCCCAGAAGAGGTGGATACGGAAGGTGGCCAGCTGGTCGGGGCTGGCGTCGTCACCCTTGGGCGTGACGACGAACCGGCTGGGGCGGCGCATGACCGCCTCGCTGAGGGACTTGAGGTAGATCGGCGCGGACAGGGCCGACATCCCCATGCCGGCCAGGCCGCCCGAGCCCTCCGGTTCGTGCGGTGAGACGTTGTGCCGGCGGTTCCACAGGTACAGCCCGATCTGGCAGGCGGCGGCGTCGCTGTAGAGCATCAACCAGACCGACACGGCGACCTCCGTGCCGGAGGCGCCGAACCAGAGGAAGAGGAAGCAGCTGAAGATGCCGAGGAACCAGTTGACCGCCGTCATCGGGTAGTACACGAGCATGAGCGTGTAGGACAGCAGCCGGCCCGGCGGCATGCTCACGGGCGCCTTCCAGTACTGCGTGATGAGCGTTTCGTAGGTGCCGCGCGACCAGCGCATCTGCTGGGTGAAGAAGTCGGTCCAGGAGGCGGGGCCCTCGCCGACGGCGAGCACGTCCGGGGTGTAGACGGACGTCCAGAAGCGGTTCGTGTCCGGGTTGCGGTGCTGGTGGATCTCGAAGCCGGTGGCCATGTCCTCGGTGATGGAGTCGTACAGGCCGCCGATCTGCTTGAGGACGGAGATCCGTACGACGTTGTTCGTGCCGACGAACATGGGGGCGCGATAGTGGTTGCCCGCGCGCTGGATGAGGGCGTGGAAGAGGAACTGCTGGGACTCGGCGGCCTTGGTGACGGGGTTGTGGTAGTTCCCGTACACCTGGGGGCCGACGACGAAGGCCACGTCGGGGTCCCTGAAGTAGCCCATCATCCGTTCCAGGTAGTTGGGCATCGGGATGTGGTCGGTGTCGACGGACGCGAAGAAGTCGTACGCGTCGCCGTGCATGGCGATCCAGGCGTTGTAGTTGCCGTGCTTGGTGCGGGCCTTGTGGACGCCGGTTTCGCGGTTCCACTCGGGGATGCCGCGGCGGGTGAAGTGGCGTACGCCGAGTTCCGCGCACATGGCCTTGACCTCGGCGTCGTCGCCCTCGTCGAGGAGCCAGACGTCGCAGGGGCCGGTGTGGTGGATGCGGGTGGCTCCTTCCAGGGTCGCGCGGACCATGGCGAGGGGTTCCTTGCCGGGGACGTAGGTGGTGAGGAAGGCGACGCGGGTGCCGGGTTCGGGGACTACGGGGACGGGGTCGCAGGCGACCATCGTGGCGTGGGCGACGGAGGCGACGTTGACGAGCATGAAGAGCTCGATGAGGCCGATCGCCATCAGCATGGTGACGTCGAGACCGATGAGCCAGCGCTGGGCGCCCTCGCGTTCCACCCAGTGGGTGGGCCAGACGAGGTAGACCAGCAGGGCACCGGTGAGCAGCGGTGCCAGGCACATCAGGAGGACGGCTCGTATTCGGCGGGGCTCACGGGCGAGGAGCGAGACGTACTGCACCCGGTACTCCTCACCGGACGGCTCCGTGAGCGGTCCGGCGAGTCGGCTGTAGGAGTCGTAGTCGTAGCCCTCCGGCCGCACAGCGCCCTCCAGGTGATTGAGGCCTGACCGGAGCACCGATACCCCGATACTCATACAAAAGTGGACCTTTGACGCAGTGTCGAACTGAGGGCGTCCAGGTGGGTGGACCCCCGCATATGCCTGCGGCAGCCTCAGCGGCTTGAGCGGGGGCCCACCCAGCTGCGGGCATGCGTGCCGCTAGGGGCGGCACGGGTGGGCGCAGCGGCACCCCGCCCCGCCGGGCTGCGGACCCACCCTGCAGTGACACGAAAGAACCCCGGCCCGTATCGGACCAGGGTTCTCGTCGTCGTTGCCGCTCGCCGCGTACGCCTACTCGGCGAGATGCCGCTCCACTGTCGCGACCTTGGAGGTCAGGCCGTCCGTCACGCCGGGCCGGATGTCCGCCTTGAGGACGAGGGAGACCCGGGGCGCGCGCCGCTCGACCGCGGCCACCGCGCGATGGACGACGTCCATGACCTCGTGCCAGTCACCTTCGACGGTCGTGAACATCGCGTCGGTCCGGTTGGGCAACCCCGACTCGCGCACCACCCGCACGGCGTCGGCGACGTACTCCCCCACGTCCTCACCGACCCCGAGCGGCGTCACGGAAAAGGCGACGATCACGCGCTCACGGTCCCTTCCTGGCGCGCCCGGGACGCGATGACCGCGTCCTCGGCCTCACGCCGCAGCTTCCGGTCGGCGAAGAAGCCACCGGTGGGCAGCACCGAGAGGACGAAGTACAGCGCGCCGGTCTTCACGGGCCACTTCGTCCGGTTCCACGCGTCGGCCCAGAAGATCACGTACAGGATGAACAGAACACCGTGCACCATGCCCATCACCGGCACGGCATTGAACTCCGTGGTCCGCTTCAGCACCGAGCAGACCAGCAGAAGAAGGAAGGAGATCGCCTCGGGTGCCGAGACCAGGCGGAGGCGGCGGAGGGCGGTGGCGGTCTTGAGGTCCACGGGTCACCTTCGGTGGGAGAGACGCGGCGGTCTGAACGGATCTGGATGAGCTTGACAGACTGAGGGTTTGTGAACGCACGCACAAGCGTCCCGCCCATTGTGGCAAACAGCCGACGGGCCCCCGGCCCGGGGTCCGGCTCCCCGCCCCCTAAGGGTGCGATCAGGGACTTTCTCCACCCACGGACCCTGTCCACAGGACCCGGCCTGCGGATACCTTCCCGTACGTGGCGATGTTCCGACTTCAGAGCAACAAGGTGCTCGCCGTCGACATGACCGGAGATGCCGTGAAGGCGAAGAACGGCTCGATGGTCGCGTACGACGGCGAGATGGCCTTCAAGAAGCTCAGCGGCGGCGGCGAGGGCATCCGGGGCATGGTGACCCGGCGGCTGACCGGTGAGCAGATGACGTTGATGGAGGTGAAGGGGCGCGGCACCTGCTGGTTCGCGGACCGCGCCTCCGAGATCAACCTGGTCGGCCTCCAGGGCGACAAGCTCTACGTCGAGTCGAGCAATCTGCTGGCGACCGACGGCGGGCTGCGCACGGGGACGGAGTTCACCGGCCTGCGCGGCGCCTCACAGGGAAACGGGCTGTTCACGACGTCCGTCGAGGGCCACGGCCAGGCGGCGATCATGTCCGACGGGCCGGCAGTGGTGCTGCGGGTGAGTCCGCAGTATCCACTGACCGTCGACCCGGGGGCGTATGTGGCGCATCAGGGCAACCTCCGGCAGTCCTTCCAGTCCGGTGTGACGTTCCGCACGTTGCTCGGGGAGGGCGGCGGCGAGGCCTTCCAGATGCGGTTCGAGGGCGACGGGCTGGTGTACGTACAGCCGAGCGAGCGGAACACGATCGCGGGAGACGTGTGAGATGGCCTTCCGGGAGATCAACGCGAAGATGGTCGAGGCGACGGTGACGCCCGGTCAGCGGCTGTTCAGCCAGCGCGGCGCGATGCTCGCGTACCGCGGCGAGGTGTCGTTCACGCCCAATACGGCGGGCGGGCAGGGCGGGATCGTGTCGATGATCGGGCGCCGGGTGGCGGACGAGGACACACCGCTGATGACCGTGGAGGGCAGCGGCACGGTCCTGTTCGGGCACGGCGGCCATCACATCCAGGTGATTCAGCTCACCGGCGACACCCTCTACGTGGAGGCGGACCGCCTGCTGGCCTTCGAGGGCTCGCTCCAGCAGGGCACGATGTTCCTCGGCTCGCAGGGCGGCGTCATGGGCATGGTCCGCGGCCAGGTCAGCGGCCAGGGGCTGTTCACGACCACGCTGAAGGGGCACGGGGCCGTCGCGGTCATGGCCCACGGCGGTGTGATCGAGATCCCGATCACACCCCAGCGGCCGGTGCATGTGGACCCGCAGGCCTACGTCGCCCACCACGGCGACGTCCGCAACAAGCTGTCCACCGCCCTGGGCTGGCGGGACATGGTGGGCCGCGGCTCGGGCGAGGCCTTCCAGCTGGAGCTCAGCGGCAGCGGTGCGGTGTACGTCCAGGCGTCGGAGGAGAAGCTGTGAGCACCTACGGAACTCCGGGCGCCGGCCCCGCGGTCTTCGACCCTGCGTCGCTGCCGCCCGACGACAACGTCAATCCGTACACCTTCTGCGTGGAACTGAAGGGGAGCCAGTGGTTCCTGCAGAAGGGGAAGATGATCGCCTACTACGGCTCGATCGACTTCAACGGCGTCGGACACGGCCGGCTGGACCGTCTGGTCCGTACGTCGTTCCATTCGCCACTGCACGCGAGCGACTGGGTCGTGGCGGAGGGCTCGGGCAAGATGCTCCTCGCCGACCGGGCCTTCGACGTGAATTCGTTCGACCTCGAGGACGGCAACCTGACCATTCGCTCGGGCAACCTCCTCGCTTTTCAGCCAACTCTCGCACTGAAGCAATCAATCGTGCCGGGTTTTCTGACCCTCATCGGAACCGGAAAGTTCGTGGCCGCGTCGAACGGTCCGGTGGTGTTCATGGAACCCCCGATCCGGGTCGACCCCCAGGCCCTGGTCGGATGGGCCGACTGCCCCTCGCCCTGCCACCACTACGACCACGGGTACATGACCGGCGTCATGGGCGGTCTACGTGCGCTGACGGGCCTCGGAGGGGCCTCCGGAGAGGAGCACCAGTTCGAGTTCGTCGGTGCCGGCACAGTGCTGCTGCAGTCCTCCGAGACCCTGATGGCCGAGCAGGCCACCGGAGCCGTTCCGCATCAGGCCGGTGTGCCCGGCGGCGGGGCATCCGGACCCCACCCCGGTCAATCCGGCGCACCGCGTCTTCCCGGACAGCTGGGGGACCTCCAGCGTCGCTTCGGGCTGTGAGCGGTAGTCTGCGGAGTGTGACATCGAACGCCTGCGCACCATTGTTCGGCAGGCGTGCGCCGTCATACGAAAACCCTCACTAGTTCGCCTTTCAACCTTTTAGGTAGACTTCATTCATGGAGACCGAGACGGCCACGCGCTGGCTGACCGATGCGGAGCAGTGCGCTTGGCGCACCCACCTGGAGGTCAACAGGCTGTTGACGTACCAGCTCGAGAAGGACCTGCAGCCGTTCGGACTGACAATGAACGACTACGAGATCCTGGTGAACCTCTCCGAGTCGGAGGACCAGCGGATGCGGATGAGTGACCTCGCCTCCGCCACCCTCCAGTCCAAGAGCCGCCTCTCGCACCAGATCACGCGCATGGAGAACGCGGACCTGGTCCGGCGGGAGAACTGCGAATCCGACCGCCGGGGGCTCTACGCGGTCCTCACCGACCACGGCATGGCGACGATGCAGAAGGTCGCGCCCCACCATGTGGCGTCCGTGCGGAGGCACTTCATCGACCTGCTGTCCCCCGAGGCCCTGACGGAGCTCGACAAGGCCCTCAAGCCCATCGCGGAGCACCTGCGCGGACAGCGCGGGCGCCCCTGACCCCGACAGCACACCCCGGGCCGGCCGAGGGCCCTAGGCGAGCGGCAGGCGGAGTTCGAACAGGGCTCCGCCTGCGGGTCCCTCTCCGGCCGTGAGCGTGCCGCCGTGCCGTACGGCGACGTCCCGGGCGATGGCGAGCCCCAGTCCGGCCCCGCCGTCGTCCCGGCTGCGGGCGGCGTCCAGCCGTACGAACCGTTCGAAGATCCGCTCCCGGTCGGCCTCCGGCACCCCGTCGCCGTCGTCCGCCACGCCGACCACGGCCCGGTCACCCTCCCGTCGCACGCTGACGGTGACGGCCGCCCGGGCGTGCCGCTGGGCGTTGTCGAGCAGATTGGCGAGCACTCGCCCCAGCTGCCCCCGCGATCCGGCCACTTCAACCGGCTCCGCGTCCACCGTCACCCCCGTCCGCCCCTCGGCCTCCTCCCGGGCCAGCGCGGCGAGGTCGACCCCCGCGTCATTGGGCCGCTCCCCCGCGTCCAGCCGGGCGAGCAGCAGCAGGTCGGCGGCCAGGTGCTGGAGCCGCACGGTGTCCTCCACGGCCCCGTCGAGGTCCAGCAGCTCGGGATGGGCGGCGGCCACTTCCAACTGCGTGCGCAGCGAGGCGATGGGACTGCGCAGCTCGTGGGACGCGTCGGCGACGAAGCGCCGCTGCCGCTCCACGGAGGTCTCCAGCGCCGCGAGCGTCTCGTTGGTGGTGCTGGCGAGCCGGGCGATCTCGTCGTGCGTGTCCGGTTCCGGGACGCGCCGCGCGAGATCCTCGGACTGGGTGATCGCGGCCATCTCGCTCCGGATGCCCTCGACCGGCCGCAGCGCCCGCCGGGTGACCAGCCAGGTCACTCCCGCGACGACGCCGAGCAGCAGCGGGAACCCGATCAGCATCACCGTCAGCGCGGTCCGCACGGCGCCGTGCTCGGCGGCCAGCGGCGAACCGGCGTAGACCTTGAGGGTCCCCCGGTCCTGGGTCTCGACCTCCACGGCGGCGAACCGGTAGTCCTCCGCGTCACCGTCGATCGTCGCCGACCCGTTGCTGAAGACGCTCTCCCCGGCGATCTCCCCGGGTTCGAGGGCGGCCTCCTCGTGTTCGTCGGCGTCGTCGTCATCGTCCGCCCGGGGCGTGGCCGGCGGCTGCGGCTTCACCTGGTCGGAGTCGGTGCCGCTGATCTCCTGGAGGTCCTCACTGGCCGCGACCAGCCGCTTGTTCTCGTCGAGGACCTGCACCGGCCCGTCGTCACCGTCGAGCCCGGACAGCTTGTCGTACGGCGTCCCGGCGGCGAGCTCGGAGGCGACGGCCCGGGCGGACTGCTCGGCCTGCGTCCCGGCCTCGCCGATCAGATTCGACCGCAGGGACAGCAGCACGGCGGCCCCGGCCGCGACGAGCGCCACCGCGACCACGAGCGTGGCGCCCAGCGTGGCCCGCGCCCGGACGGACCCGAAGAGCCGCCTCATGGCGACTTCTCCAGCCGGTACCCGGCCCCGCGCACGGTCCGGATCAGCCCCGGCCGCAGCTTCCGCCGCAGGGTGCTGATGTACACCTCGACGATGTTGGGATCGCCCTCGTACGCGAAGTCCCACACGTGTTCGAGGATCTCGGACTTGGACACGACCTCCCCGGCCCGCAGCACGAGCTGCTCCAGCACGGAGAACTCCTTGGTGGTCAAGGAGACTTCGTCCTCCTCCAGAAACACCCGGCGGGCGGCCGTGTCCACCTTCAGCTCCCCGTGCACATGCACGGGCGAGGCCCCGGCCCCCACCCCGCGCCGCCGCAGCAGCGCCTTGATCCGGGCGACGAGCACGACGTACGAGAAGGGCTTGGTCAGATAGTCGTCCGCCCCCGTGTCGAGCCCCTCGGCCTCGTCGTACTCGCCGTCCTTGGCGGTCAGCATCAGGATCGGCACCTCGTGCCCGGCGGCGCGCAGGGCGGCGCAGACCCGGTAGCCGTTGAGGCCGGGCAGCATGATGTCGAGGATCACCAGGTCGTACGTCCCCTCCGAGGCCTGGTGCAGCCCCTCCCGTCCGTCGTGGACGACGTCCACGGCGTACCCCTCGGCCGTCAGGCCCCTGGCGAGCGACAGGGCCAGCCGCTTCTCGTCCTCCACGATCAACAGGCGCATGGGTAAAGAGTCGCAAAACCAAGCTGAAGATCCCTTCAGGGGGCTTCAGCTTCCTCTCAGCCTCGGTCAGCCACCTTGGAACACGTCGAAAACAAACCGACTCGGGAGGAACCCCCATGAAGCGCAACATCGTGATCGCCGCTGTGACCGCCGCCGCCCTGATCGGAGGCGGCACGGCCACGGCCCTCGCGACCACGGGAGACGGCGGGGGCTCGGCGCAGCAGGCGGGCAACACCCGGCTGTCGGACGACGACGTCCGTGACGACCAGGACGACCGCGGCGACGACGACGGCCGGGACGACGACACCGCGCGGGCGGCTTCCGGCGACGTGACGGCGCCCGAGGCGATCGCCTCCGCGCTGAAGCACACGCCCGGCACGGTCGTCTCCGCCGAGCTGGACGACGAGGACGACAGCGACAAGGTGATCTGGAAGGTCGACGTCCTGTCCGGTGACAACGCCTGGCACAGCGTCAGCGTCGACCCGTCCAGCGGCAAGGTCCTCGGTGCGCAGACGGACGACGAGGACGACACGGCGCAGGTGCGTGCCGCACTGAAGGGCTCCTCCGTTACGGCCGAGGAGGCCGCGAAGGCCGCCGCCGGCAAGGGCACGGTCACGTCCGTCGACCTCGACGAGGACGGCAAGAACAAGTCCTGGGAGGCCGAGACCCACAAGTCCGGCGGCGCCGAGCAGGACTGGAAGATCGACCTCACCACGGGCAAGGTCACGGCGGACCATTCGGACGCCCAGGACAACGACGCGGACGACACCGACGACCAGGACTGACCCTCCTGCCCCATTCCGACCGCCCCGGCGTCTCCCTGACGCCGGGGCGTCCCCGTACGCGAGAGGACTGCCGCGGCGTTTCAAGGCACCCGGCGTCGATGCTGATGCCGGGTGGGCCCGCAACCCGGCGGAGCGGGGTGCCGCTGCGCCCACCCGTGCCGCCCCTAGCGGCACGCATGCCCGCAGCTAGGGCAGCGGCGGCGGCCGGCGGCAGCCAGGGCGAGTGCGGCGGCCGGCGGCAGCCAGGGCGAGTGCGGCGCCCGCGGCTGCGGCAGAGGCGGAAACCCGCGACCGGCGCGGAGAGCCGAAGCCCGGCGGATGGCGGGAGCCACGACGCGCCCGCACCCGCCGGATCACGGAAGGGGACGTGTCGGGGGGTGTCCGCCCGCAGCGGTTGGCGCGTCAGCGGACAGTCAGTCGGTGTCCGAGCCCATCGCGCCGTTCCGAGGACGGACACCCCCCGGCGCGGCCCCGACCCACCACCGGCGACCAGGCGCGGACGCGCACCCCCACCGAAGCAGGCGCCTCTCAGCCCTCCGTCAACCCCGTCACCAGCTCGTCAGCCGCACGATAAGGATCCAGCTCCCCGGCCACGATCCGCTCGGCCAGTGCCCCCAGGCGCCGGTCGCCGTGCAGGTCACCGATCCGCTCCCGCAGCGCCGTCACCGCGATCGTCTCGACCTCACGGGCAGCCCGCGCGGCCCGCCGCTCCGCCAGCACCCCCCGCTCCTCCATCCAGGCCCGATGCTTCTCCAGCGCCTCGACGACCTCGTCCATGCCCTCCCCGCGCGCCGCGACCGTCTTCACGATCGGCGGACGCCAGTCCCCCGGCCCCCGGGACTCCCCGAGCCCCAGCATGTGGTTCAGCTCCCGAGCCGTCGCATCGGCCCCGTCCCGGTCCGCCTTGTTCACGACGTACACGTCACCGATCTCCAGGATCCCGGCCTTGGCCGCCTGGATCCCGTCCCCCATCCCCGGCGCCAGCAGCACCACGGACGTGTCCGCCTGCGAGGCGATCTCCACCTCGGACTGCCCGACCCCCACCGTCTCGACGAGGATCACGTCACAGCCCGCCGCGTCCAGCACCCGGATCGCCTGGGGCGCGGCCCACGCGAGCCCGCCCAGATGCCCCCGCGTCGCCATCGAACGGATGTACACCCCCGGGTCGGACGCGTGGTCCGACATCCGCACCCGGTCCCCGAGCAGCGCCCCGCCCGAGAACGGGGACGACGGGTCGACGGCGAGCACGCCGACCCGCTTCCCCTGCTTGCGATACGCCGTCACCAGCGCCGACGTGGACGTGGACTTGCCGACCCCGGGCGACCCGGTCAGCCCGACCACGTACGCCCCGCCCGTCAGCGGCGCCAGCGCCGCCATGACCTCCCGCAACTGCGGGGACGCCCCCTCCACCAGGGAGATCAACCGGGCCACGGCCCGCGGCCGGCCCTCCCTGGCCTGGGCGACCAGCGTGGAGACGTCCTGCATCACAGCTCCGTTCATGAACGAGGACCAACAGGCGAAGGCCGAGGTACGGCCGTAGAACCGCCGCTCAGCCCTTCGGTACCCGCACGATCAGCGCGTCACCCTGCCCACCGCCACCGCACAGCGCCGCCGCACCCACACCACCGCCCCGCCGCTTCAGCTCCAGCGCGAGATGCAGCACGAGACGCGCACCGGACATCCCGATCGGGTGACCCAGGGCAATCGCGCCACCGTTGACATTCACCTTTTCGGTGGACACCCCAAGATCCTTCATTGACTGCACGGCCACCGCCGCGAACGCCTCGTTGATCTCGACCAGGTCGAGGTCCTCGACGCCCAGCCCCTCCTTCTTCAGCGCGTGCAGGATCGCGTTGGACGGCTGGGACTGCAGCGAGTTGTCAGGACCGGCCACGTTCCCGTGGGAGCCGATCTCGGCGATCCACTCCAGGCCGAGCTCCTGCGCCTTGGCCTTGCTCATCACCACGACGGCGGCCGCGCCGTCGGAGATCTGCGAGGCCGAACCGGCCGTGATCGTGCCGTCCTTGGCGAACGCCGGACGCAGCTTCCCGAGGGACTCGGCGGTGGTGTCACCCCGGATGCCCTCGTCCTTGCTGAACAGCACCGGGTCGCCCTTGCGCTGCGGGATCTCGACGGGCGTGATCTCCGCGTCGAACAGGCCGTTCTTCTGCGCGGCGGCGGCCCGCTGGTGCGACTGCGCGGCGATCTCGTCCTGCTCGGCGCGGCCGATGCCCAGCCGGGTGTTGTGCTTCTCCGTCGACTCGCCCATGGCGACGTTCTCGAAGGAGTCGGTGAGCCCGTCGTAGGCCATGGCGTCGATCATCTCGACGGCGCCGTACTTGAAGCCCTCACGGGACTTGGGCAGCAGGTGCGGGGCGTTGGTCATGGATTCCTGACCGCCCGCGACGACCACGTCGAACTCACCCGCGCGGATGAGCTGGTCGGCCAGCGCGATCGCGTCCAGGCCCGACAGACACACCTTGTTGATCGTCAGGGCGGGCACGTTCATCGGGATGCCGGCCTTGACCGCGGCCTGACGGGCAGGGATCTGCCCCGCCCCGGCCTGGAGCACCTGCCCCATGATCACGTACTGCACCTGGTCGCCGCCGATCCCCGCGCGGTCGAGGGCGGCCTTGATCGCGAAGCCGCCGAGGTCGGCTCCGGAGAAGGACTTCAGCGATCCGAGCAAGCGCCCCATGGGCGTACGCGCGCCCGCGACGATCACCGTGCTGGTCGCTCCAGAAGTTCCAGAAGACATGAGCTGCGATCCCCTTACCGGCTGCACAGCCGAGGAGTGAACGAGGGTTTACTTCGAATGTACTGAGTGGCACTCCGTGCCGTCATCGGGCTGTCGGTGTGATCGCGCGCACGTTGCGTAACCACCTCCGGGGCGCTGCACTGAAAACATGCTGACGCGAATCGACCACATCGGAATCGCCTGTTTCGACCTCGACAAGACCGTCGAGTTCTACCGTGCCACCTACGGCTTCGAGGTGTTCCACTCCGAGGTCAACGAGGAGCAGGGCGTGCGCGAGGCCATGCTCAAGATCAACGATACGTCCGACGGCGGCGCCTCGTACCTGCAGCTTCTCGAACCCACCCGCCCGGACTCCACCGTCGCGAAGTGGCTCGACAAGAACGGCGAGGGGGTGCACCACATCGCTTTCGGTACGGCAGATGTGGACGCGGAGGCGGCCGATATCCGCGACAAGGGCGTACGCGTGCTGTACGAAGAGCCCCGACGCGGTTCCATGGGGTCACGGATCACCTTCCTGCACCCCAAGGACTGTCATGGCGTACTGACAGAACTGGTCACTTCGGCGCCTGTTGAGTCACCTGAGCACTGACCCTCGTACATAAGGGCCGGTAGGGTTGGGTGCGGTCACCGCTCAAGCTGCGGCGACCGCATTCCGGGGTCCGGGTTTCGGGGGACGAGCGTCGGGGCAGCAGCCCATGCTCCGCCGATGATCTGACACCATTCCCCGGGGGCCCCGTTCGGCGGATGGACGGAGCTCGTTTGGAGAGAGTTGCGACCAGGGGACGGATGGGACCGCGCAGTGCGGGGCTACGAGAGCCAGGAGCGAGAGCCGGCGGCTGACGTCGACCACCTCTCTCGGTTCGAAGCCGAGATGAAGCGGCTGAAGACCGAGCGGGAAAAGGCGATCCAGCACGCCGAGGACCTCGGCTACCAGGTCGAGGTGCTGCGTGCCAAGCTGCACGAGGCACGGCGCACCATCATGACCCGGCCCTCCTTCGACGGGGGCGACATCGGCTGGCAGGCCGAGCAGTTGCTGCGCAACGCTCAGATGCAGGCCGATCAGATCCGGACGGACGCCGACCGTGAGCTGAGCGAGGCCCGGGCACAGACCCAGCGGATCCTCCAGGAGCACGCCGAGCAGGCGGCCCGGCTCCAGTCGGAGCTGCACCAGGAGGCGGTGACCCGCCGCCAGCAGCTCGACCAGGAGCTGGCCGAGCGCCGCCAGACGGTCGAGTCGCACGTCAACGAGAACGTGGCCTGGGCCGAGCAGCTGCGGGCCCGCAGCGAGCAGCAGGCCCGGCGCCTCATGGAGGAGTCCCGGGCCGAGGCCGAGCAGGCCATGTCCACGGCCCGCGCGGAGGCCGAGCGGCTGGCGACCGAGGCCCGCCAGCGGCTGACGAACTCCGCCGAGGAGGCCCGGGCCGAGGCCGAGCAGATCCTGCGCCGCGCCCGTACGGACGCCGAGCGGCTGCTGAACGCCGCCTCCTCCCAGGCCCAGGAGGCCACGGACCACGCCGAGCAGCTGCGGACCTCCACCGCCACCGAGTCGGAGTCCGCGCGCCGCGAGGCCACGGAGCTGAGCAAGGCCGCCGAGCAGCGGATGGCCGAGGCCGAGGAGGCGCTGCGCAAGGCGCAGACCGAGTCGGAGAAGCTGGTCACGGAGGCCAAGGAGGCCGCCGCCAAGGCCCTGTCGAGTGCCGAGTCCGCGAACGAGACGCGTACGCGCACCGCCAAGGAGCAGGTCGCCCGGCTGGTCGAGGAGGCCACCAAGGAGTTCGAGAACACCAAGGCCGAGGCCGAGCAGCTCGTCGCCGATGCCCGCGCCGAGGCCGAGAAGATCGTCGCGGAGGCCTCCGAGAACGCGCGTACGTCCACCGCCGAGGAGACCGCGACCCAGCTCTCCAAGGCGGCCAGGACCGCCGAGGAGGTCCTCAACAAGGCGTCCGAGGACGCCAAGAAGACCACCAAGGCCGCAGCCGAGGAGGCCGAGCGGATCCGCAGTGAGGCCGAGGCCGAGGCGGACCGGCTGCGCGCCGAGGCGCACGACATCGCCGAGGAGCTCAAGGGCACGGCGAAGGACGACACCAAGGAGTACCGCGCCAAGACGGTCGAGCTGCAGGAGGAGGCCCGCCGCCTGCGCGGCGACGCCGAGCAGCTGCGGGCGGACGCCGTCGAAGAGGGCGAGAAGATCCGCGCCGAGGCCCGCAAGGAGGCCGTGGCGCAGATCGAGGAGGCGGCGAGGTCCGCCGAGGAGCTGCTCGCCAAGGCCAAGGCGGACGCGGACGAGCTGCGCACGAATGCCCAGGGGGACAGCGAGAAGGTCCGCACCGAGGCCATCGAGCGGGCGACGACCCTGCGCCGGCAGGCCGAGGAGACCCTTCAGCGCACCCGGCAGGAGGCCGAGCGGCACCGCGAGGAGGTCGTCGAGCAGGCCGAGGGCATCAAGGCGGACGCCGAGCGCGCGGCGGTCGAGCTGCACGAGGAGACCGAGCGCGCCATAGAGGCCCGCCGCACGGACGCCGCCGAGGAGCTGACGCGGCTCCAGACGGAGGCCGAGGAGCGGCTGACGGCCGCCGAGCAGGCGCTGTCGGACGCCCGTGAGGAGGCCGCGCGGATCCGCCGCGAGGCCGCCGAGGAGAACGAGCGGCTGCGCGACGAGGCCGCCGAGCGGATCCGTACGCTGCGGCAGCAGGCCGAGACCGAGGCCGAACGGCTGCGCGACGAGGCCGCGTCCGACGCGTCCGCCTCGCGGGCCGAGGGCGAGGCCGTCGCCGTACGCCTGCGCTCGGAGGCTTCGAACGAGGCCGAGCGGCTGAAGTCGGAGGCGCAGGAGAGCGCCGACCGGATGCGCGCGGAGGCACAGGCCGCCGCCGAGCGGATCGGCACGGAGGCGTCCGAGACGCTGGCCGCCGCCCAGGAGGAGGCGAGCCGTCGGCGCCGCGAGGCCGAGGAGCTCCTCGGCAGCGCCCGGCAGGAGGCCGACCAGGAGCGCGAGCGGGCCCGCGAGCAGAGCGAGGAGCTGCTGGCCTCGGCGCGCAAGCGCGTGGAGGAGGCGCAGGCCGAGGCCGTACGCCTGGTCGAGGAGGCGGACCGGCGGGCCACGGAGATGGTGTCGGCCGCCGAGCAGCACGCCCAGCAGGTGCGGGACTCCGTCGCGGGGCTGCACGAGCAGGCCCAGGACGAGATCGCCGGGCTGCGCAGCGCCGCCGAGCATGTCGCGGACCGGACGCGGCGCGAGGCCCAGGAGGAGGCGGACCGGGTCCGCACCGACGCCTACGCGGAGCGGGAGCGGGCCAGCGAGGACGCCGGCCGGCTGCGGCGCGAGGCGCACGAGGAGACCGAGGCCGCCAAGGCGCTCGCCGAGCGCACGATGTCCGAGGCGATCACCGAGGCGGACCGCATCCGTACGGAGGTCGCCGAGCACGCCCAGCGGGCGCGCACGGAGGCGTCGGACGCCATCGCCGAGGCCGAGCAGAACGCCTCGCGCACCCGGGCGGACGCCCGTGAGGACGCCAACCGCATCCGGTCGGACGCGGCGACGCAGGCGGACACCCTCATCACCGAGGCGCGGGGCGAGGCGGAGCGCCTCACCACCGAGACGGTCACGGAGACCGACCGCCTGCGGATGGAGACGGTCAACGAGGCCGAGCGGGTCCGCACCGAATCGCTGAACGAGGCCGAGCGGGTCAGGGCCGAGTCGGTCGCCAAGGCCGACCAGCTCGTCGGGGAGGCCACCGGCGAGGCGGAGCGGCTGCGGGCCGAGGCCGCCGAGACGGTCGGCTCGGCGCAGCAGCACGCCGAACGGGTCCGCGGCGAGGCCGGCCGGGTCAAGGCCGACGCGGAGGCGGAGGCGGAGCGGCTCGTCGCCACCGCGCGCGAGGAGGCCGACCGCACCCTGGACGAGGTCCGCAAGGACGCCAACAAGCGGCGTTCCGAGGCGGCCGAGCAGGTCGACAAGCTCATCACGGAGACCACGGCCGAGGCCGACAAGCTGCTGAGCGAGGCCCAGCAGCAGGCGCACAAGACCACCGCGGAGGCCGAGTCGCAGGCCGACACGATGGTGGGCGCGGCCCGCACGGAGGCCGACCGGCTGGTGTCCGAGTCGACGGTCGAGGGCAACTCGCTGGTGGAGAAGGCCCGTACGGACGCGGACGAGCTGCTGGTCGGCGCGCGTCGGGACGCCACACAGATCAGGGAGCGCGCCGAGGAGCTGCGCGACCGGATCACGGGTGAGATCGAGGAACTGCACGAGCGGGCCCGCCGGGAGTCGGCCGAGACGATGAAGTCGGCGGGCGACCGCTGCGACGCGCTCGTCAAGGCCGCCGAGGAGCAGCTCGCCAAGGCGCAGTCGAAGTCGAAGGAGATCGTCTCGGAGGCCAACTCCGAGGCGGGCAAGGTCCGTATCGCCGCGGTGAAGAAGGCCGAGGGGCTGCTCAAGGAGGCCGAGCAGAAGAAGTCCACGCTGATCCGGGAGGCCGAGGAGCTCAAGGCCGAGGCGATCCGCGAGGCCAAGCGCACGGTCGAGGAGGGCAAGCGCGAGCTGGAGGTCCTGGTCCGCCGTCGCGAGGACATCAACGCGGAGATCTCCCGTGTCCAGGACGTCCTGGAGGCGCTGGAGTCCTTCGAGGCGCCGGGCGGGGGCAAGGACAACGGGGTCAAGGCGGGCGCGACGGTCGGCGCACCTCGTTCGGGTGGCAAGTCCTCGGAGAGCTAGGGGCCTTCCGGCGGCCCGTGCCACCCTGGACGGGAGCCCGATTCCGGGGCCATCCGGGGGCTTTGACCAAGTTTTGGCAAGCCCTCTGCCGCTCAGCCACCCAAAAGGGGTCTCATTTTCCAGATCAAACGCGCATCCGCTCGATGACACACCGTTTCGGCCCCTAGGATTCCACCTATCACCTCACCGGTCTCATTCGACAGGAACCCCATGAGCGACACTTCCCCCTACGGCTTCGAGCTTGTGCGGCGTGGATACGACCGCGCTCAGGTGGACGAACGTATCTCCAAGCTCGTCTCCGACCGTGACAGCGCTCTCGCCCGCATCACCGCTCTGGAAAAGCGCATCGAAGAGCTCCACCTCGAGACGCAGAACGCCCAGGCCCAGGTCACCGACGCCGAGCCGTCGTACGCGGGTCTCGGTGCGCGCGTGGAGAAGATTCTCCGCCTCGCCGAGGAGGAGGCGAAGGACCTGCGCGAGGAGGCCCGGCGCGCCGCCGAGCAGCACCGTGAGCTCGCCGAGTCGGCGGCCCAGCAGGTGCGCAACGACGCCGAGGCGTACTCCTCGGAGCGCAAGGCGAAGGCCGAGGACGAGGGCCTGCGGATCGTCGAGAAGGCCAAGAGTGACGCCTCGCAGCTGCGTTCCGAGGCGCAGAAGGACGCGCAGTCCAAGCGCGAGGAGGCGGACGCCCTCTTCGAGGAGACCCGTGCCAAGGCCGCGCAGGCCGCCGCGGACTTCGAGACGAACCTCGCCAAGCGCCGCGAGCAGTCCGAGCGCGACCTGGCGTCCCGTCAGGCCAAGGCCGAGAAGCGTCTCGCCGAGATCGAGCACCGCGCCGAGCAGCTCCGCCTGGAGGCGGAGAAGCTGCGCACGGACGCCGAGCGCCGCGCCCGTCAGACGGTGGAGACGGCCCAGCGCCAGGCCGAGGACATCGTGGCCGACGCCAACGCCAAGGCCGACCGCATCCGTTCGGAATCCGAGCGCGAGCTGGCCGCCCTCACCAACCGCCGCGACAGCATCAACGCCCAGCTGACGAACGTCCGCGAGATGCTCGCGACGCTCACGGGCGCCGCGGTGGCCGCCGCCGGTACGCCGGCCGAGGAGGAGCCGATCTCCCGTGGGGTCCCGGCTCAGCAGTCCCGGTAACACGCGGGCATCCGGAGTCTGAATCTCCGCAAAGCCCTCTGCCGCTCGGGTGGCAGAGGGCTTTGTTGCGTTCTAGCGTGGCGGCATGATTGAGCTCGAGGGGCTGACCAAGCGTTACGGCGAGAAGGTGGCGGTCAACAACCTGTCCTTCACTGTCAGACCAGGTATCGTCACCGGCTTTCTCGGGCCCAACGGCGCGGGGAAGTCCACGACCATGCGGATGATCCTCGGTCTCGACCACCCCACCGCCGGCGATGTCCGTATCGACGGCAAGCACTACCAGCAGCTCAAGGATCCGCTGACGTACATCGGCGCCTTGCTGGAGGCCAAGGCCTGGCACGGCGGGCGCACCGCCTACAACCATCTGCTGTGCCTCGCGCAGAGCAACGGCATTCCGCGCGGCCGGGTGCGGGAGGTGCTGGAGACGGTCGGGCTGACGGCGGTCGCGAAGAAGAAGACCAAGGGCTTCTCGATGGGCATGGGGCAGCGGCTCGGCATCGCGGCCGCGCTGCTCGGCGACCCGCGGATCCTGATGTTCGACGAGCCGGTCAACGGCCTCGACCCCGAGGGCATCCACTGGATCCGCACCCTGATGAAGTCGCTGGCCGGGCAGGGCCGGACCGTGTTCGTCTCCTCCCATCTGATGAGCGAGATGGCCCTGACGGCCGAGCATCTCGTCGTCATCGGGCAGGGGCGGCTGCTCGCGGACACCTCCATGGCCGACTTCATCGCGCGCAACTCACGGTCGTACGTCCGGGTCCGCAGCCCGCAGCGGGAGCGGCTGCTCGATGTGCTGCACGAGGCCGGGATCGTGGCCGTGGAGAGCGGCGACGGGGTGCTGGAGGTGGACGGCGGCAAGGCCGAGCTGGTCGGTGAGCTGGCGGCGCGGCACGGGCTGACGCTGCACGAGCTGAGCCCGCAACAGGCCTCGCTGGAAGAGGCGTTCATGCAGCTGACCGCGGAGTCGGTCGAGTATCACGCACACAGCGAGACGAGCCCGCAGCCGCCACAGCAGCAGCAGTGGGGCGACGGCTGGAAGAGGGGCTGAGGAGCATGGCGACGACTCAGGTCGTTCGGTCGGAGTGGACCAAGATCAGGTCGGTGGCGTCCACGGTGTGGACGCTCTCGCTCGTGGTGGTCGTGACGGTCGCCCTCGGCATGCTGATCTCGGCGCTGTCGAAGAACGAGTTCGACAGCATGAGCGCGCAGGCCCGGGCGGAGTTCGATCCGACGTTCATCAGCTTCGCGGGGATGAGCCTCGGTCAGCTCGCGATGATCGTGTTCGGTGTGCTGGTGGTGTCGAACGAGTACAGCACCGGAATGATCCGCACCTCGCTGGCCGCCGTGCCGCAGCGCGGCTCCTTTCTGTTCAGCAAGATCGCGGTGGCGAGCGGCCTCGCCCTGCTGGTCGGGCTCGTCACCAGCTTCGCCGCGTTCTTCCTGGGGCAGGCGATGCTCGGCGGGCACCGGGCGGAGATCGGTGACACGGGTGTGCTGCGGGCCGTGTTCGGCGGCGGCCTCTATATGGCGCTGATCGCGATGTTCTCCATGGGCGTCGCCGCGATGCTGCGCTCGCCGATGCTGTCGCTGGGCATCCTGATGCCGTTCTTCTTCCTGATCTCCAACATCCTCGGCAATGTCGACGCGACGAAGAAGGTCGGCCAGTTCCTGCCCGACCAGGCCGGCAGCAAGATCATGCAGGTGGTCACGCCGATCGACGACGACACCCCGTACGGGCCCTGGGGCGGCCTCGGGATCATGGGGCTGTGGGTGCTCGTCGCCCTGATCGGCGGGTACGTGCTGCTGAAGAAGCGCGACGCCTAGGCTGGGCGTCGGGGAGGGGGCTGTCGGGGCCTTCAGGGGCCCCACCCTTTACTTTCATTTGGGCGGAACCGTCAGCGCCTCGATATCCTCCTAACCCTTACGGGGGGCGTGTGCCCCGCTGTCCTGAACCTTGCGATGGGTGCGGAGCATGATCGAAGCAGTCGGCCTGACGAAGCGCTACGGCGACAAGACCGCTGTGTACAACCTTTCCTTCCAGGTGCGGCCCGGAGCCGTCACCGGCTTCCTCGGGCCGAACGGCTCGGGCAAGTCGACGACGATGCGGATGATCCTCGGCCTGGACAACCCGACGGCCGGGCAGGTCACGATCGGGGGCTATCCGTACCGCAAGCTGCCCAACGCCGCCCGCCAGGTCGGCGCCCTGCTGGACGCCAAGGCCGTGCACGGTGGCCGGGCCGCCCGCAACCACCTGCTGTGCCTGGCCCAGCTCTCCGGCATCCCGGCCCGGCGCGTGGACGAGGTGCTCGGGGTCGTCGGTCTGCAGGAGGTGGCCAAGAAGCGGTCCAAGGGCTTCTCCCTCGGCATGGGGCAGCGCCTCGGCATCGCCGCCGCGCTGCTCGGCGACCCGCAGGTGCTGCTGTTTGACGAGCCGGTCAACGGCCTCGACCCCGAGGGCATCCTCTGGGTGCGCAACCTGATGAAGGCGCTGGCGGCGGAGGGCCGTACGGTCTTCGTCTCCTCCCATCTGATGAGCGAGATGGCGCTGACCGCCGACCACCTCATCGTCATCGGGCGCGGACAGCTGCTCGCCGACATGAGCGTCACGGCCTTCATCTCCGCGAACTCCGCGGACTTCGCCCGGGTCCGCACACCCGACACCGAGCCGCAGCAGCGCGAGAAGCTGTCGGCCGCGCTCACCGAGTCGGGCGGGCACGTGCTGCCCGAGCAGGACGGCGCGCTGCGCGTGACCGGGCTGCCGCTCCCCCGCATCAGCGACATCGCGCACACCGCCGACGTACGGCTGTGGGAGCTGTCGCCGCACCAGGCCTCGCTGGAGGAGGCGTACATGCGGATGACGCAGGGCGCCGTCGACTACCGCTCGACCATCGACCAGAAGGAAGGCCTCCAGCAGCAGCTGCCGCCCGGCGCGCAGCCGCCGATGCCGGTGCCGGGGCAGGGCCAGCCGGGCTGGTACGCCCCGCCGCCGCCCCAGCAGGGCGGGCAGCCGCTGCCGATGCCGCCGCAGGGCGCGCCCGGTCAGGCTCCGGCGGGCCCGTACGGCGCACCCGGGGCGCCCGTGGCTCCCAGCGCGCCCGGGTCCGCTCCGAGCGCCCCCAGCACACCCGGCGCCTCCGGCGCGGGAGCACCCAACCCGTACGCCCAGCCCGCGCCTCAGGCGCCGCAGGCGCCCCAGGCTCCGGCGCAGCCCGCCTCCCAGGCGCCCCAGGCCCCCGGGCAGCCCGCCGGTCAGGCGCCGCAGGCCTCCGCCGCTCCCGCGCGGCCCGCCGCCGCTCCGGCTCCGCAGGCGGCTGCCCAGCCGCCCGTGCCCCCGCAGGCGCCCGCCGCTCCGCCGGCTCCCGCCCCGACCTCCGACCTGACCAAGCCCGAGGACGCCCGATGAGCAGCCCCCAGCCCCAGACACCGCAGGCCGCGCCCACCTGGCAGCAGGCGGCGGCCCCCGGCTCTGCTTACCCCGCCCCCGGCTACACCTCGCCGATCCCGGTCGTGCGCACGCACCTCGGGCACGCCATCGCCTCGGAGTGGACGAAGATCCGTTCGGTGCGCTCCACCATGTGGACGCTCGGCGTGTTCGTCCTGCTCGTCGTCGGCATCGGCCTGCTGACCGGCGTGGTGGTGGCGAACTCCGACCCGGCCCTGTCCGGCGAGAGCCCGCTCGGCCTCGGCTTCTTCGGGCTGCTGCTGGGCAGCATGTGCGTCATCACGCTGGGCGTGCTGACCACCGCCTCGGAGTACGGCACCGGCATGGTGCGCACCACGATGGTCGCCTGCCCGAGCCGCGGCCGGGTGCTGGCGGCGAAGGCCATCGTGTTCTTCCTGGTCGCGTTCGTGGTGACGCTGGTGTCCTCGTCCCTCGTCGCCTTCCTGCACGTCGCCATGCTGGAGGGCGACGGCGCCAAGTCCCCCACCGGCGGGGAGTGGCTGAAGGCCACGGTCGGCATGTCGGCCTACATCGCGCTGCTGGGCCTGCTCTCGCTCGCCGTCGGCTCGATCATCCGGCACTCTGCGGGCGCCATCACCATCATGATCGGCACGGTGCTCGCCCCGCTGGTGATCGCGCTGTTCATGTTCTCGGAGTCGCTGGTGGCCGTGCGCGACGCGCTGTTCGAGTACTCCATCCCGAACCAGCTGAGCATCTTCTACGCCAACTCCCTCAGCGAGTCCGGCCCGTCCGGCTGGGACCCGCTGTGGATCATCCTCGCCGCGACGGCCGTGGCCTTCGCCGCCGCCTTCGCGCTGCTGGAGAAGCGGGACGTCTGAGTCCCCTCAGAATCTGGGCGAGTTACGGGACCGCTGCACCCCCGGGGTGCGGCGGTCCCGCGCGTTCCAGCAGGCCTTGTGCCAGTGCCGGCGGTCGTCGACGCCCGCGTGCTCGGACCAGGCCACCACGTGCGGCACACCGTCGGGGATCAGCTGGTCGCAGCCGGGGCAGCGGTAGGACTTGCCCTGCGCGCTCGCGCCGGCCACATGCCGCACGCTCCAGTTCTCACCCTGCCAGTTCTCCGAGGACTGCCAGCCGCCGTAGCGGCCGGGGCTGTCGTCCTCGGCGCTCCGGCCGGACGAACCGGCATCCTTGGGTCGGTTACGACGCGGGGACACGGGACACCTCTCGGGGATATACAGGGAGCACGGGCCGTGTCCAGCCTACGCGGCGCGGACGAGGGTACGCGTACGGCACCAATCGCCACAAGTCCCTCTCCGGGCGAGGCGGGTGCTCCCCGGCTCTCAGCGGAACGCCCCATTCTGCAGACAATCCGCAAAATACTCCGCCCGGCCGTGTCCTCGGCACGTGTCAGACGGTTATGCCCTGTGGGGGAGCTCCGTGTCGGAGCCAAGGAAGCAGGAAAGCAATGCACGTTGGAAGTTTCGTGTTGGCGGCCCAGTTCCCCGGCCAGGGCGAGGGCGAGGCGCTGCACCGCGCGGTCCGCTCGGCCGAGGTGGCCGAGGAGTCGGGGCTCGACGCGGTCTGGCTGGCCGAGCACCACTTCGTGCCGTACGGCACATGTCCGTCGGCGATCACTCTGGCGGCCTTACTGCTGGGCCGCACCCGCCGCATCCGGGTCGGTACGGCGGTGAGCGTCCTGCCCACCGCCCACCCCGTGGCCCTCGGCGAACAGGCCGCGCTGCTGCACCACACGAGCGGCGGCAGGTTCACGCTCGGTGTCGGGCGCGGCGGCCCGTGGGTCGACCTGGAGGTGTTCGGCGCGGGCCTGGAGGCGTACGAGGAGGGGTTCCCGGAAGCCCTGGACCTCCTGGAGCGCTGGCTGCGCGAACCGTCCGTGTCGGCGGACGGGGAGCGCTTCCGCTTCCGTGAGGTCCCGGTGGTCCCGAGGCCCTCGGAGGCCCTGACGGACGTCCAGGGGCCCGAGCTGGTCGTCGCCTGCACCTCCCCGGCGAGCGTGCGGCTGGCCGCCGAGCGGGGTCTGTCGATGCTGCTCGGGATGCATGTGGGGGACGAGGAGAAGGCCGAGATGGTCGCCCTGTGGCGGCAGCACGCGCGGGCGTGCGGCCGGCCCGCCGAGGAGATCCTCGGCGCGTCCCATGTGTCGGCGGGCGTCTGCCAGATCGCGGACCGTCGGGTCGACGCGGCGGAGACGCTGATGAAGGCGATGCCGGGCTGGCTGAAGCAGGGCCTGGAGGCGCATGTCACGGTCGACGGGCGCACCCGCCGGATGCGCGACCCGCTGGCGTACACCGAACTGCTCTGCGGGCTCCACCCGGTGGGGACTCCGCGGCTGTGCGCCGACCGGCTCGCGGCGACCAGCGAGCGGACGGGCATCTCGCGCTTCGCGCTGCTCGTCGAGGGCTCCGGGGACCTGGCGGCGACCGAGGAGAACGTGCGGCGGCTGGGGACCGAGGTGCTCCCCCAACTCGTCTGAGCGCGCGGTGGATTCCTGGGGGCTTGCCGCTCCGGTACAAAAGCGCACCTCCCGCGTACGGAGCGGCAAGCAAGCGGCGCCGCGTCAGCAGTCCCGGAACTCGGGTGACTGGTTCAGCACCTGGCTGCGGACCGAGGTGAAGCGGTTCAGCTTCTCGTCGACCGAGGAGTCAAGCGGGAACACGGCCACCCGGTGGCAGTTCTGGAAAGCCAGCCGCACACCGAAGTGCCGTTGCAGCGCGCCGCGTATCGCGTCACTCGCAAGCGCACGCAGCAACTGACCGCGTGCCTGCTCGTCCGGCGGAGGCGTCTGGTTGTCGGCGAACGCACCGCCGTCCACCTTCAGCTGGGCCACCAGGGAGCTGATCATCTCCCATGCAAAGGGCAGGGAGGTCCGGACGCAGTCGACGAATTCCGCTTCGTCGACCTCGCCTCGCTCGGCCTGTTCGAGTAGGGCCGGTGAGACGTCGAGCGACATGAGTTCTCCTCTCGCACCCCCAACGCGTGGGGGTTGCCGGACAGATAGGGGAGGATCGCGATACCGGACACGCTGCGTACACACCTCGCGACCTCCCGTTCATACGGTAAGCAACCGGCGGTGACGGCACCAGGAGAATGCGCAGATGGGACACTCTCAATGAGCACACCGTGCACACAATCGGCCATTACCGAACACGCGTTTTCCAGGGCGAATCGCGTCGGCAGGCGCCCGTCGAGTAGCGTTGCCGACCATGCGTCTCGTCATTGCCCGCTGTTCCGTGGACTACGCCGGGCGGCTCACCGCCCACCTTCCCTCGGCCCCGCGCCTGATCCTGGTGAAGGCGGACGGCAGCGTCTCGATCCACGCCGACGACCGGGCCTACAAGCCCCTGAACTGGATGTCGCCGCCCTGCACCCTGAAGGAGGGCACCGGCGAGGAAGAGGGCGTCTGGACCGTCATCAACAAGGCGGGCGAGAAGCTCATCATCACGATGGAGGAGGTTCTCCACGACTCCTCGCACGAACTGGGCGTGGATCCCGGCCTGATCAAGGACGGCGTGGAAGCGCACCTTCAGGAGCTGCTCGCCGACCGCATCGAGACACTCGGCGAGGGCTACACCCTGATCCGCCGCGAGTACCCGACGGCCATCGGGCCGGTGGACATCCTGTGCCGGGACGCCGACGGCAAGACCGTCGCGGTGGAGATCAAGCGGCGTGGTGAGATCGACGGCGTGGAGCAGCTGACGCGCTATCTGGAGCTGCTGAACCGCGACCCCCATCTCGCGCCGGTCCGCGGTGTCTTCGCCGCGCAGGAGATCAAGCCCCAGGCCCGCGTCCTCGCGACGGACCGGGGCATCGGCTGCCAGGTCCTCGACTACGACGCGATGCGCGGCATCGAGGACGACAAGCTGCGCCTGTTCTGACCTGCCCCGTCTCTACCCACCCCGCCAGACAAAGAGGGCCGGGTCCGCGAGCGCGGACCCGGCCCTGCCGTGTGTACGGGGTGTCAGATCACCTGCTCCGACTTGCCGGGCGTGCTCGCGCCGCTGCTCTGCGGCGCGCTCGCGGTGGTGCTCGCGGGCGCGCTCGACGCCGGGCCGCTGGCCGAGTCGGAGGTGGACGGGGTGGTCGTCGGCGGAGTCGTCGTCGGCGTGGGCTCCCCGGTGTCCGTCGGCGTCGGCGTCGACGAGGGCGGCGTGGAACTCGACGGCGGCTTGGTCGGTGAGGACGGCGGCTTGGTCGGGGTCGTCGGCGGCTTGGAGGACGTCGGAGGCTTCGACGTCGTCGGCGGCTTCGACGTGGACGCCGGATCACTCGGGTCCTGCGAACCGCTCGGTTCGTCCGTCGGCGTCGGATCGTCCGACGTGCCGAGCGTGCCGTCCGGACCCGGGTCGGTCGGGCGGCTGGTCGCAGCGCCCGTGTCGCCGCCCTCGTTCGCCGCCGGGTCGGCGCCCAGGCTGCCGTCGCCCAGGCCCTGGCTGGCCGAGGGGTTGACGCCGACCTGGTCGGACGGCGGGTTGCGGTCCTTGTCGGAGGTGGCGCCGAGGGTCACCACGGTGCCGAGCACGGCGACGAGCAGGGCACCGGCGCCCGCGGCCACCAGGTTGCGCCGGGCCAGGCCCTTGAGACCGAGCCGGGCCTTGTGCGAGGGCGCGGCCGGGCTGTGGTGGGTGACCACGGTCGGCGCGGAGGGCTGCTGGAGCGTCGGGAAGGCCGCCGGAACACCGCCGGCCGGGGACGCCGACTCCTCGTACCGGGCGTCGGGCACCTCCTCCCCCGCGGTCGGGCCGAGCCCGATCGGGGTGCCCGAGCGGTCGGAGACCAGGGCGAGGGCGCGGCGGCCGGCGACGGTGCCGCGCTTGTCGGACAGGGCGCCGCGCAGGCCGATGGAGGCCTCCAGTTCGGCCCGGGCCCGGTCGAGCCGGCCGCCGCACAGGGCGAGGATGCCGAGCTCGTGGTGGAAGTAGGCCTCCTCGGCGACGTCCCCGGCGAGCCGGGCGGCCTCGGCGCCGGTGCGCAGGGCGCGTTCCCAGGCGCTCCAGTGCAGTCCGGCGGCGAACGCGGGGGCGGCGGTGCGGGCCAGGTGGACGGCCGGGCTCTCCTCGTCCTCGGCGGGCGGCTCGGTGAGGGGCCCGAGGACGGCCAGGGCGGCGAGGACGGCGTCGGACTCGGCGCACACCCGTTCCGGGGTGACCGAGGGGTGCCCGGCCCACCAGGAGTAGTGCTGGGCGGCGCTGCGGGCCCCGGCCTCGGCCTCGTCGGCGTATCCGGCGGCCTCCAGCTGGGCCGGCACGCCCGCGGCGAGCCGGTAGCGGGAGCCGACCGGGGAGACCAGACCGCAGTCGGCCAGTTCGCCGAGGGCGGCGTCCGCGTGGGTGTCGCCGACCAGGGCGGGCAGATGCGCCTGGTGCGGGACCTCGCCGCCGAGGGCCACGGCGAAGCGCAGGGTGGCGCGGGCGGAGGCGCTCAGCCGGGCGGCGAGCAGCGGGGCGGGGGCGGCGGCCTCGCCGAGCGCGGGCAGCGGTACGTCGTCGCCGTCGGCGGCGTCGCAGCCCTCGGCCGGGGGCGCGTCCTCGAAGACGCCGAACTCGTCGACGGCGCTCGTCCCGGCGCGCAGCCGGTCGCGCTGCCGCAGCAGGGCACCGGCCTGGACGAAGCGCAGCGGCAGGCCCTCGGACTCGAACCAGAGGTCGCCCGCCCAGTTGGACTCCTCGTCGGTGAGGGTCCGGCCCACCGCGTGCTCCAGCAGGTCGAGTCCGGCCGCGCGGTCCAGGCCGCCGAGGGCGACCTCCTCGACGGCGGAGTCGGCGGAGGGAGCGGGCACGTCGGGGGTGGCGCCCAGCAGGAAGGCGCACTCCGGGGTCGCCTCCAGCAGCTCGTCGAGCGCGGCGCCGCCGAACTCGAGGTCGTCGAGGACGACGACCGCGCCGATCTCACGGAGGTGGGTGAGCAGTTCGTCCCGGTCCGGGCGGTACAGGGGGGCGTTGAAGACGGCGCGGAAGAGGTCGTGCCGCAGGTCCTCGCAGGTGCGGCCGAAGCCGCCCAGGCGGACGACGCCGTCGGGGGCGAGGTCCGCGCAGTCCTCGGCGACGAGGTCGAGGAGGCGGGTGCGGCCCGAGCCGGCGGGTCCGGTGAGGCGGACGGAGCGGCCGCGGGCGAGCAGGCGCACCAGTTGCTCGCGTTCGTCCTGGCGGGCCAGCAGCGGCAGGGCGGGACGCGCGGGGCCGGGCGGGACGGGCGGCCGGGCCGCGCGCTCGGCCTCGGCGCGTTCGGCCGGGGTGAGCTTCACGGGCCGGGCGGGCCGTTCGGCGGGCGGGCAGACCTCTATTTCGCTGCCGTCGACGGGGTTGACGGTCAGCAGGAAGTCGCCGGCGACGAGCCGCACGGTGCGGGCGAGTGCGGGCGCGTGCTGCGCGAAGTCGGGTGTGAGGGAGTCCCGGGGCGGGCGCTGGCGCGGCCCCTGGCCGTCGCCCTCGTGGCCGTACTCCTCGGGTCCCCGGGTGTTCGGGTCCATAAGTCAAGCCCCCCAAAAGCGGGTGTGTGCTGTGAAAGCCCTTCCCGGCCTTGCTGCACACCGCGCTGTCGCTTCTGGTCCGGGCCCGCTCGAAGGGTGGCAAGGCAGCGGGCAGCCGAACCCTAAACCTTCGCACAGTATCTACGACAGTCCGGGGTACCGCGGCGTCCGAGACGTCACGGTCTCGTGAGGATTGTGCGCGTCGCACGATTCGACGACGTCCGTCCGGGTCCTCCCCGGTCTCCCGGTTCCCACCCGTACGTCGGCGTCACACGCGGGGCAGTGTCTCCACCCCGATGCCCCCTTCGATCGCCAGGATCCGGTGCAGGCGGGTGGCCACCAGCAGGCGCTGCATCTGCGGCGGTACACCGCGCAGCACCAGGCGCCGGCCGCAGCGGCCGGCCCGCCGGTGGGCTCCCATGATCACACCCAGTCCGGTGGCGTCCCAGGAGTCCAGTTCGGACAGGTCGAGCACGAGGTCGCCGACTCCGTCGTCGACGGCCGAGTGCAGGACCGTACGGGCGTCCGCCGCGCTCCGGACGTCGAGGCGGCCCCCGACGACCAGCTCGGCGTGGTCGCCCCTGATGTGCATATGCGCTCCCCGTGCGTGCGTCTCGTGCTCCGCGTTTCTGATGCCGGTGATGCAACCTCTGACTGTGTGGAGGCGGCAGAGGTTGCTTCTTGTAAGCGAACCGATACCGAATTCACCCGGGGGTGTGATGCCCCCGGGGCATGTGCGGTTTCAGTGCTTGTAGAAGCCCTGCCCGCTCTTGCGTCCGATGTCACCGGCGTCAACCATCCGGCGCATCAGTTCGGGAGCCGCGAACTTCTCGTCCTGGGACTCGGTGTAGATGTTGTTCGTGGCGTGCAGCAGGATGTCGACGCCCGTCAGGTCCGCCGTCGCCAGCGGTCCCATGGCGTGGCCGAAGCCCAGCTTGCAGGCGAGGTCGATGTCCTCGGCGCTCGCCACGCCCGACTCCTGCAGCTTCGCGGCCTCGACGACCAGGGCGCAGATGAGACGGGTCGTCACGAAGCCGGCGACGTCGCGGTTGACGACGATGCAGGTCTTGCCGACGGACTCGGCGAACTCCCGGGCCTTGGCCAGGGTTTCATCGCTGGTCTTGTAGCCGCGGACCAGTTCGCACAGCTGCATCATCGGCACCGGCGAGAAGAAGTGCGCGCCGACGACCCGCTCGGGGCGCTCCGTCGCGGCCGCGATCTTGGTGATCGGGATGGCGGAGGTGTTGGAGGCGAGGATCGCCTCGTCCTTCACGAGCTTGTCGAGCGTGCGGAAGATCTCGTGCTTGATCTCGAGCTTCTCGAACACGGCCTCCACGACGACGTCCGCGTCGGCCACGGCGTCCAGGTCGGTGGTGGCGGTGATCCGGGCGACGGCGGCGTCGGCGTCGTGCGCCTCCAGCTTGCCCTTGGCGACGAACTTGTCGTACGAGGCCTTGATGCCGTCAGTACCCCGCTTCAACGCCTCGTCGGTGACGTCGCGCAGGACGACGTCCCAGCCCGCCTGCGCCGAGACCTGGGCGATACCGGCTCCCATGAGGCCGGCTCCGATGACGGCGAGCTTCCCTGCCACGTTACGACTCCCTGCTGACACGGCTCTTATGTATGCCTCTCGGGCGGACACTAGCGTTCGTGAGGCGCTGTGTGACCGCTAAGTAACGCGCGTCACGTCTCACATGACGGACATCACACCGGGCAGGGTCAGGGAGCGCCTCGTACGGCGTAGTTGAGCACCTTCTCGCTCAACAGCTCCTCGATGTCGTCGAGGAGGACGAGCATCTCTCGTGACACTTCGTCCGGGTTGCGCCCCTTGACCATCTCGCGGCCGACGGCGACGAAGACGGTGCCGTGGATCCAGCAGATCTGACCGGCGATCAGCCCCGGCAGCGGGTCGCCGGCACCGGCACCGGTCTCCTCACGGAGGGTCGCCTCCAGGTTGTCCTGGACCTCCTGCTGGATGCTCCACAGCCGGGAGCGCAGCGGCGGCGCCTCGTCGATGCAGCGCATGAAGCGGTCGTAGCCCTCGATGAGGCCCATCCGGGGGGAGACGGCCTCGGTCTCGGCGCGCAGTTCGCGCAGGACCGCCCGGGCGGCCGACTCTCCCTCGTCCCGGCCGCGCACCCAGCGGGAGAGGCGGTCGACGACGCCCTGGGAGCGGTCGAAGAAGAGGTCCTCCTTGGCCGGGAAGTAGTTGTAGACGGTGTTCACGGAGACGTCGGCCGCCTCCGCCACGTCCGCGATCGTCACCGTCACGAACCCGTGCTCCAGGAACAGCCCGGTGGCGATGTCCGAGATGCGCTGCCTGGTCTCGCGCTTCTTCCGTTCCCTGAGCCCCTCAGCCATGTCCGAATCCTAGCTTCCCTGGGGCTTCTCAAAACTTGGGGTCATTGCAAACTTTAAGAGACTCTGTTTTTCTGTGGCCATGAACAACATGGAGAACAGGGGCATGGCGATCATCAGTACGGCTGGACTGGCGCGTACCTTCCAGACGAAGCGCGGCCCGGTGCCCGCCGTGCGCGGCATCGATCTGACCGTCCGCGAGGGCGAGATCCTCGGCTTCCTCGGCCCGAACGGCGCCGGCAAGACGACCACCCTGCGGATGCTGACGACCCTGCTGGAGCCGACCGGCGGAGCCGCCACCGTCGCGGGCCACGACCTGGCGACCGACCCGGCCGGGGTGCGGCGGGCCTGCGGCTACGTGGCGCAGTCCGGCGGCGTGGACCCGGGCATCACCGTGCGGGAGGAGCTGGTCACCCAGGGGCGCCTGTACCGGCTGAGCAGGGCGGACGCCGCCGAGCGCGCCGAGGAGCTGGCGCGCGACCTGGGCCTTGCCGACCTGCTCGAGAGCAAGTGCGCCGCGCTCTCCGGCGGACAGCGGCGGCGTCTGGACATCGCGATGGCGCTCACCCACCGCCCGAAGGTGCTGTTCCTCGACGAGCCGACGACCGGTCTCGACCCCGGCAGGCGGGCCGACCTGTGGGACCTGGTGCGCCGGCTGCGCGACGAGCACGGCACGACCGTCTTCCTGACCACCCACTACCTCGACGAGGCCGACGCGCTCTCCGACCGGCTGGTCGTCGTCGACCGGGGCGTGGTGGTCGCCGAGGGCACCCCGAGCGCGCTGAAGCTCCGCCACGGCGGCTCGATCGACGCCTCGCTCCAGGACACGTTCCTCGCCATCACCGGGCGCAGCGCCGACCCCGCCGACCGGGCCCCCGTCGCCGTATAGGCGCGAGAGAGGAAACAGAGGACTCCCGATGCTGTTGCACGACACCGCGCTCGTCTACGGGCGCTATCTCCGCCAGTCCCTGCGCTCCCGTTTCGCGCTGCTCTTCGGCGTGCTGATGCCGCTGCTCTATCTGCTGTTCTTCGGTCCCCTGCTCACGGATCTGCCGCTCGGTGAGCGGGGCAGCTCCTGGCAGGTGCTCGTCCCCGGGCTGCTGCTCCAACTGGGTCTGTTCGGGGCGTCGTTCGCCGGCTTCTCGATCATCATCGAGAAGGGACAGGGGGTGGTCGAACGCATGCGCGTCACCCCGGTCAGCCGGCTGGCCCTGCTGCTGGGCCGGGTGCTGCGGGACGCCACGGTGTTCGTCTTCCAGGCGGTGCTGCTGGTGCTGGCGGCGGTGGCGATGGGCCTGCGGGCCCCGCTGGCCGGTGTGCTGATCGGCTTCGGGTTCGTCGCCCTGCTCTCGCTCTCGCTGGCCTCGCTGTCGTACGCGCTGGCCATGAAGCTGGACACCCCGCAGAGCTTCGGCCCGGCGATCAACGCGCTGACCATGCCGTCCATGCTGCTGTCCGGCCTGATGCTCCCGATGACCCTGGGCCCGGCCTGGCTGGACGTCCTGTCGCACCTCATGCCGTTCCGCTATCTGGTGGACGCGGTGCGCGAGGCATACGTCGGCGGCTACACGACATGGCCCATGCTCTACGGCGTTCTGGTGGCCGTCGGCCTCACGGCGCTGTCCGTGACAGTGGGCACACGCGTGTTCCGAACCGCCGGAGCGTAACTACGCTGGCCACATGGTCAATCTGACGCGCATCTACACCAGGACCGGCGACCAGGGCACCACCGCCCTCGGCGACATGAGCAGGGTCGCCAAGACCGACCTCAGGATCTCCGCGTACGCCGACGCCAACGAGGCGAACGCGGCGATCGGCACCGCGATCGCCCTGGGCGGCCTGGACGAGGAGGTCGTCAAGGTCCTCACCCGTGTGCAGAACGACCTGTTCGACGTGGGTGCGGACCTGTCGACGCCGGTGGTGGAGAACCCGGAGTTCCCGCCGCTGCGGGTCGAGCAGTTCTACATCGACAAGCTGGAGGCGGACTGCGACCGCTTCCTCGAACAGGTGGAGAAGCTCCGCTCCTTCATCCTTCCGGGCGGCACCCCGGGCGCGGCCCTGCTCCATCAGGCCTGCACGGTCGTACGCCGGGCGGAGCGCTCGACGTGGGCCGCCCTGGAGGTGCACGGCGAGACGATGAACCCCCTGACGGCGACCTACCTCAACCGCGCCTCCGACCTGCTGTTCATCCTCGCGAGGACGGCGAACAAGCAGGTCGGAGACGTGTTGTGGGTGCCGGGCGGAGAGCGCTAGGTTCTCCCCCGCGCCGCGTGCCAGACGCCGTTGGCGGAGAGGACCCCGCCGACGATCATCATCACGATGCCGACCTTGGTGAGGGTGACGACGGGGACGTCCACGTCTCCGGTGAAGCGCCACAGCAGCAGGCCGATCAGGAAGGTGACGACGCCTTCGGTCACATACTGCTTCGCCTTGGTCATGACGGGATCCTTTCCTTCGATGTGCTGACGGTGGTGTCCTGCTCCCCGGCGGAGGGCTTGCGCGGCCAGACGAAGTAGCTCAGCGCGATCAGGCCGTGGATGCCGGCCGCGCGCCAGGCCACGTAGCGCCAGCTCTCCAGGGAGGTGACGCGGCTCGGGTCGTCCACGTACCAGATGGCTCCCTGGAGCAGCACGGTCGCGACGACCGCGCCGATCAGCGTGCCCAGCCAGATCCTGGCCTCGTGGCGCGCGCGGGCCATGCCGCCCTGCGGGGGCTTCTGCGGTGGCGGGGCGCCGCCGAACCGGTGGGCCGCGTGGCCGTCGAGCCACTTCACGGTGCGGTGGCCGTGCCCGACGGTGTAGCCGATGTACAGCGCGGCCAGGCCGTGGGTCCAGTTCGGGTCGGCACCGTTCTTCAGGTCCAGCGCGGTGGCGATCAGCAGCACGACCTCCAGCAGCGGCTCGCACAGCAGCAGCGCCAGGCCGGTGCGCGGCATCTTCAGCAGGTAGCGGGCGCCCAGTCCGGCGGCCAGCAGTACCCAGAAGCCGATCTCGCAGGCGGCGATCAAGGCGACGATCACGGTTCGCTCCTCTCGGTCACCTTCAAGGCTTCCGGTCGGGGCGGCCGGAATCGTCGTCGTGACTGACGAAAGCGCCGTACATCGAAAGATGCAGCCAGGGACCCTACGCGGGGATCACGCACAAGGCGTCCCTGCCGTGTTGGATGGAGTCATGGCCGTACGACTCCCCCGCCCACGCCGCTTCGACGTCTACATCGCGGCGGGCGGCCTGCTCGGCGGACTGCTGCTGTGGGGCGTAGGCCTGGCCACCCGTCCGCACACCGAGGTGTACGTGCTGCTGCCGGGACGCTGGCCGGTGCTGTTGCCCCTCTTCGTCATGGCCGGCTGTGAGCTGCTGCGCCGGGCCGCCCCGCGCACCGCCCTGCTGACCGGCACGGCCGCGATCGTCCTGGACACCCTCACCCAGGGCAACCTGGTCACGATCCTGATGTACACCGACCTGATGTACGCGGCCGTCCTGTACGGCACACCCGCCTCGGCCCGCCGCATTCCACGCATCACCGGGCTGCTCTCGGTGATCGGGGCCGTGGTGCCGTTCGCCCTGTGGCGCGAGCCCGAGGTACTGCTGATCGGGGTGGTCACGGGCATCGTGGCCTTCGGCCCCGCCGCCACCGGGCTGATCGTCCGCAACCACCGCGACGCCGCCGAGTCCGCCCGGCTGCGCGCCGAGCAGACCGCGCTGCTCGCCGAGATGGACCGCACCCAGGCGGTCACCGCCGAACGCGCCCGAATGGCCCGCGAACTGCACGACATGGTCGCCAACCATCTGTCCGCCATCGCCATCCACTCCACGGCCGCCCTCTCCCTCGACGACCCCAAGACCTCCCAGGACGCGCTGGTCGTCATCCGCGAGAACAGCGTGGAGGGGCTCTCGGAGATGCGGCGGCTGATCGGCATCCTGCGCGACAGCAGCGGTGACCTGGAACCGGCCGCGGCCCCGACGCTCGACGGCCTCGGCGCGCTGGTGACGGGCGCCCGCGCCAACGGCCTCGACGTCACGCTGGAGAACACCGGACAGGGCGAGGTGCCGACGCCGGTCGAACTCGCCGCCTACCGCATCGTGCAGGAGTCACTGACCAACGCGCTCAAGCACTCCGACTCGGGCCGTGTCACCGTGTCCCTCGCCCAGCGGAACGGCTCGCTCGTCGTCACCGTGACCAGCCCCTACGGCGACCGGGACGCCCCCCGCGCGCCCGGCTCCGGCGCCGGTCTGGTCGGCATGCGCGAGCGGGCGGCACTGCTGGACGGCACGTTCGAGGCCGGCCCCGAGGACTCACCGGACGGCAAGATCTGGGCCGTACGCGCCGCTCTGCCCATCGTCGAAGGAGAATCCGAATGATCCGCGTCCTGGTCGCCGAGGACCAGTCCGCCGTCCGCGCGGGACTGGTCCTCATCCTGCGCAGCGCGCCCGACATCGAGGTGGCCGGCGAGGCGGCGGACGGCGAGCAGGCGGTGGAGCTGGCCCGCGAGCTGCGGCCGGACCTGGTGCTGATGGACGTTCAGATGCCACGCCTGGACGGGGTGTCGGCGACCCGCCAGGTCGTCTCGGAAGGGCTCGCCGATGTACTGGTGCTGACCACCTTCGACCTCGACGAGTACGTCTTCGGGGCGCTGCGGGCAGGCGCGTCCGGCTTCCTGCTGAAGAACACCGAGGCCAGGCAGCTGCTGGAGGCCGTGCGCACGGTCGCGCGCGGGGAAGGGCTGATCTCCCCGGCGGTCACCCGGCGGCTGATCGCGGAGTTCGCCGCGAAGCCGACCCGGGAGCCCACGGCCGACCCGGCCGTTCTGGACCGGCTGACCCGGCGCGAGCGCGAGGTGCTGTCCTGCCTCGGCGAGGGCCTGTCCAACGCGGACATCGCCGACCGGCTCGACATGGCCGAGGCGACCGTGAAGACCCACGTCAGCAGGCTGTTGGGGAAGCTGGAGCTGCGCAGCCGGGTGCAAGCGGCGGTGCTGGCACAGGAGTTGGGTGTCTGACCCGACCGTGGGAGCGGTGGTCCAGACCTATTGACCGGTGGTCCAGACCTTTCTATTCTCACCGCACCATGAGGGGCGTGAGGCTCAGTCACGCCCCGAGAACCCCACAAGGGAGGCGCAGCATGCGCTTCAGACACAGAGCCGCGGCAGGGTTCGCGTCCCTGTTGCTCCCACTGGCCGGTCTCGTCGGCCTCGCGAGTCCCGCCGAGGCCGCGACATCCGCGACCGCCACCTACGCCAAGACCCAGGACTGGGGCTCCGGCTTCGAGGGCAAGTGGACGGTGAAGAACACCGGCACGACCGCCCTCAGCTCCTGGACCGTCGAGTGGGACTTCCCCTCCGGTACGTCCGTCACCTCCGCCTGGGACGCCGACGTCACCTCCTCCGGCACCCACTGGACCGCCAAGAACAAGTCCTGGAACGGCACCCTCGCCCCCGGCGCCTCCGTCTCCTTCGGCTTCAACGGCACCGGCTCCGGCTCCCCCGCGAACTGCAAGCTCAACGGCGGAAGCTGCGACGGCGGCACCACCGAACCCGGCGACAAGGCCCCGAGCGCCCCCGGCACGCCCACCGCCTCGGACATCACCGACACCTCGGTGAAGCTGTCCTGGAGCGCCGCCACCGACGACAAGGGCATCAAGAACTACGACGTCCTGCGCGACGGCGCCAAGGTCGCCACCGTGACCACCACGTCGTACACGAACACCGGCCTGACCGCCGGAACCGACTACTCCTACACCGTCCAGGCCCGTGACACCGCCGACCAGACCGGCCCGGTCAGCGGCGCCCGCGCGGTCCGCACCACCGGCGGCACCACCGAGCCCCCGCCCACGGGCGACAAGGTCAAGCTCGGCTACTTCGTCGAGTGGGGCGTCTACGGCCGCAACTACCACGTCAAGAACCTGGTGTCCTCGGGCTCGGCCTCGAAGATCACCCACATCAACTACGCGTTCGGCAACGTCAAGAACGGTCAGTGCACCGTCGACGACACCTACGCCGCCTACGACAAGGCCTACACCGCCGACCAGTCCGTCAGCGGCACCGCCGACACCTGGGACCAGCCGCTGCGCGGCAACTTCAACCAGCTCCGCCAGCTCAAGGCCAAGTACCCGCACATCAAGGTGCTGTACTCCTTCGGCGGCTGGACCTACTCGGGCGGCTTCGGCCAGGCCGCGCAGAACGCGGCCGCGTTCGCCAAGTCCTGCAAGGCCGTCGTCGAGGACCCGCGCTGGGCCGATGTCTTCGACGGCATCGACATCGACTGGGAGTACCCGAACGCCTGCGGCCTGACCTGCGACACATCCGGCCCGGCCGCGTTCAAGAACCTGATGTCCGCGCTGCGCACGGAGTTCGGCTCGAAGTACCTGGTCACCGCGGCCATCACCGCCGACGGCTCCTCCGGCGGCAAGATCGACGCGGCCGACTACGGCGGCGCCGCGCAGTACCTCGACTGGTACAACGTGATGACGTACGACTACTTCGGCGCCTTCGACAAGGACGGCCCGACCGCCCCGCACTCCCCGCTCACCTCGTACCCCGGGATCCCGCAGGCCGGCTTCAACTCGGCCGACGCGATCGCCAAGCTGAAGGCGAAGGGCGTCCCCTCCGCCAAGCTGCTGCTCGGCATCGGCTTCTACGGCCGCGGCTGGACCGGCGTCACCCAGTCCGCACCGGGCGGATCGGCGACCGGCGCGGCGCCCGGTACGTATGAGGCGGGCATCGAGGACTACAAGGTCCTGAAGAACTCCTGCCCGGCCACCGGCACGATCGCGGGCACGGCGTACGCCCACTGCGGCAGCAACTGGTGGTCGTACGACACCCCCGCCACCATCGGCTCGAAGATGACATGGGCCAAGAACCAGGGGCTCGGCGGCGCGTTCTTCTGGGAGTTCAGCGGCGACACCGGCAACGGAGAGCTGGTGACAGCGATCAACAACGGCCTGTCGTAGACAGGTTCGGCTGATCAAGCCACATTGACGCGCTGACCGGGCGGGGCTGCCTCAAGCCACGCGAGGAAACCGGTCAGCGCGTCTTCGCTCATCGCGAGTTCGAGACGCGAGCCCCGGTGCAGGCAGGTCAGGATCACATGGTCGGAGAGCAGGGCCAGCTCCTCCTCGCCCTCCGGGACGCGGCGGCCGGCCACCTCGATCGCGGAGCGCTCCAGGATGCGGCGCGGGCGCGGTGAGTACGAGAAGACGCGGTACCACTCGACGCGGTCGCCGTTGTACCGGGCCACCCCGTACGCCCACCCTTTGCCGTTGCTGTCGCCCTGCTCGGGGGCGTCCCAGCGCAGGCTGGCGTCGAAGGTGCCCCCCGAACGCTGGATGAGCCGGCGGCGCAGACCGAAGACGAAAAGCCCCACCACCACGAGCGCCACCACGATTCCGCACACAGTCAGAGCGAGGACCATCGACACCGACCTCCTCGTCTCCTAGGTAACGGAACGGAAAAAACTCCCACATCTGCCTCAGCCGCGACTGGGTCCGGATCTCTCCGGTACCCAGCCGCGGCTGAGTGACGTCTTCACACGGCGGACAGGATCAGCGCGCCGCCGTGGCCGCACGCAGACGGACGTCAGCGCGGCGCTTGGCCTCCGCGTCGTCCTCCGCCTTCGCGCGCTCCAGCTCCTGCTCAGCGCGCTGGACATCGATCTCGTCCGACAGCTCGGCGACTTCGGCCAGCAGCGAGAGCTTGTCGTCCGCGAACGAGATGAAACCGCCGTGGACGGCGGCGACGACGGTCCCGCCCTCGCTCGTACGGATGGTCACCGGGCCCGACTCCAGCACACCGAGCAGCGGCTGGTGACCGGGCATGACGCCGATGTCGCCGGACGTGGTGCGCGCGACGACCAGGGTGGCCTGGCCGGACCAGACCTCACGGTCGGCGGCGACCAGCGCGACGTGCAGCTCAGCAGCCAAGGTGGCTCCTCGGGTCACCACCCGGCGGTAGTGCCGGGTGTTGGTTACAAGTCTAGTAGGCGTGACAGAGGGGGCGGGACGAGCCCCGCCCCCTCATGAACTCGAGCGCGGCCCGGGTCAGGAGACGCCCAGCTCCTTGGCGTTGTTCTTCAGGTCCTCGAGACCACCGCACATGAAGAACGCCTGCTCCGGGAAGTGGTCGTACTCGCCGTCGCAGATCGCGTTGAACGCGGCGATCGACTCGTCCAGCGGCACGTCCGAACCGTCCACGCCGGTGAACTGCTTGGCGGCGTGGGTGTTCTGGGACAGGAAGCGCTCCACGCGACGGGCGCGGTGGACAACGAGCTTGTCCTCCTCGCCGAGCTCGTCGATACCGAGGATCGCGATGATGTCCTGCAGGTCCTTGTACTTCTGCAGGATGTTCTTCACGCGCATCGCGGCGTTGTAGTGGTCCGCCGCGATGTACCGCGGGTCGAGGATGCGGGACGTCGAGTCCAGCGGGTCCACGGCCGGGTAGATGCCCTTCTCGGAGATCGGACGGGAGAGAACCGTCGTCGCGTCGAGGTGGGCGAAGGTGGTGGCCGGGGCCGGGTCGGTCAGGTCGTCCGCGGGGACGTAGATCGCCTGCATCGAGGTGATCGAGTGACCACGGGTCGAGGTGATGCGCTCCTGCAGGGTGCCCATCTCGTCGGCCAGGTTCGGCTGGTAGCCCACCGCGGAGGGCATACGGCCGAGCAGGGTCGACACCTCGGAACCGGCCTGGGTGAAGCGGAAGATGTTGTCGATGAAGAACAGCACGTCCTGCTTCTGGACGTCACGGAAGTACTCCGCCATCGTCAGGCCGGCCAGGGCCACGCGCAGACGGGTGCCCGGGGGCTCGTCCATCTGGCCGAAGACCAGGGCGGTCTTGTCCAGAACGCCGGACTCTTCCATCTCCGCGATGAGGTCGTTGCCCTCACGGGTGCGCTCACCGACGCCCGCGAAGACGGAGACGCCCTCGTGGAGGTTGGCGACACGCATGATCATTTCCTGGATCAGCACGGTCTTGCCGACACCGGCACCACCGAACAGACCGATCTTGCCGCCCTTGACGTACGGGGTGAGCAGGTCGACGACCTTCAGGCCCGTCTCGAACATCTCGGTCTTCGACTCGAGCTGGTCGAACGCGGGGGCCTTGCGGTGGATGGTCCAGCGCTCGCCGTCGTACTCCTCGTCGCTGTTCAGCACCTCACCGAGGGTGTTGAACACCTTGCCCTTGGTGAAGTCGCCGACCGGGACGGAGATGCCCACGCCGGTGTTGACGACCGGGGCCTGGCGGACCAGACCGTCGGTGGGCTGCATGGAGATCGCGCGGACCAGGCCGTCACCCAGGTGCTGGGCGACCTCCAGGGTCAGCGTCTTCTTCTCGCCCGCCTTCGCCGGGTCGGAGACCTCGACGTGAAGGGCGTTGTAGATGTCCGGCATCGCGTCGACGGGGAACTCCACGTCGACGACCGGGCCGATGACCCGCGCGACGCGGCCCGTCGCCGTGGCCGTCTCAACAGTGGTGGTCATTTTCAGTCACTCCCCGCGGTCGCGTCGGCCAGGGCACTGGCACCACCGACGATCTCGCTGATTTCCTGGGTGATTTCGGCCTGGCGGGCCTGGTTGGCAAGCCGGGTGAGATTCTCGATGAGATCACCGGCGTTGTCGGTTGCCGACTTCATCGCGCGCCGCGTGGCGGCGTGCTTCGAGGCGGCCGACTGGAGCAGCGCGTTGTAGATGCGGCTCTCCACGTAGCGCGGCAGCAGGGCGTCCAGGACGTCCTCCGCCGAGGGCTCGAAGTCGAACAGCGGGAGGATCTCGCCCTTGTTGGGCTTGGCCTCCTCGGCGACCTCGTCGAGGCTGAGCGGCAGCAGCCGCGCCTCGACCGCCGTCTGCGTCATCATCGACACGAACTCGGTGTAGACGATGTGGAGCTCGTCCACGCCGCCCTCGGCCGTCTCCGTCTCGATCGCCTCGATCAGCGGGGCCGCGACCTTCTTGGCGTCCGCGTACGAGGGCTCGTCGGTGAAGCCCGTGAACGACTCCGCGACCTTGCGCTCGCGGAAGTTGTAGTGGGCGAGACCACGGCGGCCGACGATGTAGTTGACGACCTCCTTGCCCTCACCCTCGAGCTGCGCGGTGAGCCTCTCCGCGGCCTTGATGGCGTTGGAGTTGAAGGCGCCGGCCAGACCGCGGTCGCTCGTGAGGAGCAGGACCGCGACGCGGGTCGGGTTCTCCGCCTCCGTCGTCAGCGGGTGCTTGGTGTTCGACCCGGTGGCGACCGCGGTGACCGCGCGGGTGAGCTCGGTCGCATACGGGGTGGAGGCCGCCACCTTGCGCTGCGCCTTGACGACGCGCGAGGCGGCGATCATCTCCATCGCCTTCGTGATCTTCTTGGTCGCGGAGACGGATCGGATGCGACGCTTGTAGACCCGGAGCTGGGCTCCCATGAGTCAGGTCCCTTCCGTCGTCACTTACCGGCAGCCGGGGTGTCCTCGCCGAGCAGCTTGCCGTCGGAGGTCTCGAACTGCTTCTTGAACTCCGCGATGGCGTCGGCCATGGCCTGGAGGGTGTCGTCCGACATCTTGGCGCCCTCGCGGATGGAGGTCAGCAGGCCCTGCTCCTTGCGGTGCAGGTACTCCAGCAGCTCCTTCTCGAAGCGGCGGATGTCGACGACCGGGACCTCGTCCATCTTGCCGGTGGTGCCGGCCCAGATGGAGACGACCTGGTCCTCGGTGGCCATCGGCTGGTACTGCGGCTGCTTCAGCAGCTCGACCATGCGCTGACCACGCTCGAGCTGCGCCTTGGACGCGGCGTCCAGGTCGGAACCGAAGGCGGCGAACGCCTCCAGCTCACGGAACTGGGCGAGGTCCACGCGGAGGCGGCCGGACACCTGGCGGATCGCCTTGTGCTGGGCGGAACCACCGACTCGGGAGACGGAGATACCGACGTTCAGCGCGGGGCGCTGACCGGCGTTGAACAGGTCCGACTCCAGGAAGCACTGGCCGTCGGTGATGGAGATGACGTTGGTCGGGATGAACGCCGAGACGTCGTTGGCCTTGGTCTCCACGATCGGCAGACCGGTCATCGAACCGGCGCCCATCTCGTCGGAGAGCTTGGCGCAGCGCTCCAGCAGGCGGGAGTGCAGGTAGAAGACGTCACCCGGGTAGGCCTCACGGCCCGGCGGGCGGCGCAGCAGCAGCGACACGGCGCGGTAGGCGTCGGCCTGCTTCGACAGGTCGTCGAAGATGATGAGGACGTGCTTGCCCTCGTACATCCACTGCTGACCGATGGCCGAACCGGTGTACGGCGCCAGGTACTTGAAGCCGGCCGGGTCGGACGCCGGGGCGGCGACGATGGTCGTGTACTCCAGCGCGCCGGCCTCCTCCAGAGCGCCGCGCACGCCGGCGATGGTGGAGCCCTTCTGGCCGATGGCGACGTAGATGCAGCGGACCTGCTTCTCCGGGTCGCCCGAGCGCCAGTTGTCGCGCTGGTTGATGATCGTGTCGACGGCCAGGGCGGTCTTGCCGGTCTGGCGGTCACCGATGATCAGCTGACGCTGGCCACGGCCGATCGGGGTCATGGTGTCGACGGCCTTGTAGCCGGTCTCCATCGGCTGGTGGACCGACTTGCGGTCCATGACCGTGGGGGCCTGCAGCTCCAGGGCACGGCGGCCCTGGGTCTCGATCTCGCCGAGGCCGTCGATCGGGGCGCCGAGGGGGTCGACCACACGGCCGAGGTAGCCCTCGCCGACCGCTACGGAGAGAACCTCACCGGTACGCGAGACCGGCTGCCCCTCCTCGATGCCGCTGAACTCACCGAGGACGATGGCACCGATCTCGCGCTCCTCGAGGTTGAGGGCGAGGCCGAGGGTGCCGTCCTCGAACTTCAGCAGCTCGTTGGCCATGGCCGAGGGCAGACCCTCGACCTTCGCGATGCCGTCGCCGGCAAAGGTGACCGTACCGACCTCCTCGCGCGAGGCCGCGTCCGGCTTGTACGCCTGGACGAAGTTCTCCAGCGCGTCCCGGATCTCCTCCGGCCGGATCGTGAGCTCCGCCATCTGGGTTCCCTGCTCTCCTTGTTGGGCCCGAAGTTTCTTAGGGGGTCTGGGGGCGACCCCCAGGATTCTTCTGCACGGCCCAACCAGGGCCGTCGTAAGTACGTCGTGCTATTGAGTTGCTGCTCAGCTCGCCAGGCGGCGGCTCGCGTCCTCCAGCCGGTCCGCGAGGGAGCCGTTGATGACCTCGTCGCCGACCTGCACCCGGATTCCGCCGAGGACCTCGGGGTCCACGTCCAGGTTGAGGTGCATCCGGCGGCCGTAGATCTTCGCGAGGGCGTCGCCCAGGCGCCGCTTCTGCGGGTCGCTCAGCGGCACCGCCGAGGTGACGATGGCCACCATGCGGTCCCGGCGCTCGGCGGCGAGCTTGGACAGGGACTCCAGTCCCGACTCCAGGCTACGTCCCCGCGGCGCGGTCACAAGGCGCGTCACCAGACGCTCGGTGGCCGACTGCGCCCTGCCGCCGAGCAGGCTGCGCAGCAGCTCGCTCTTGGCCGAGGTGGTGGCCTTCCGGTCGGTCAGCGCGGCCCGCAGCCCGGTGCTGCCGGAGACGATCCGGCCGAACCGGAACAGCTCGTCCTCGACGTCGTCGAGCTTGCCGGCCTGCTGCGCGGCGGTGAGGTCGGCGGTGTCGGCCAGCTGCTCCAGGGCGTCCACCAGGTCGCGCGACTGCGACCAGCGGGAGCGCACCATGCCGGCGACCAGGTCGGCGGCCGGGCCGCTGACCTGGGTGCCGAGCAGACGCTGGGCCAGTTGGGCCTTCGCCTCGCCGTCCTGCGCCGGGTCGGTGAGGACCCGACGCAGCGAAACCTCGCGGTGGAGCAGAGCGGTGACGGCGGCCAGCTCGTCGGCGAGCGAGCCCGCGTCGACGGACGTGGAGTCCGTCAACGCGTCGAGACGCTCTCGTGCGGCTGCCAGGGCCTCGCGGCTCGCTCCGTTCATCGCCCGGCCTCGGCCTTCTCCTCGAGGTCGTCGAGGAACCGGTCGATCACACGGCTCTGGCGGGCGTGGTCCTCGAGGGACTCCCCGACGAGCTTGCCGGCCAGGTCGGTGGCGAGCTTGCCGACGTCCTGACGCAGCGCGGACGCGGCGGCCTTGCGGTCGGCCTCGATCTGCGAGTGGCCGGCGGCGACGATCTCCTCGCGCTGACGCTGGCCCTCGGCCCGCATCTCGGCGATGAGCGTCGCGCCCTGCTCCTGCGCCTCCTGGCGCAGGCGCGCGGCCTCGTGCCGGGCCTCGGCGAGCTGTGCCTTGTACTGCTCAAGGACGCTCTGGGCCTCGACCTTCATGGTCTCGGCCTCTTCGATACCGCCTTCGATCGCCGCGCGGCGCTCCTCCAGAACCTTGTTGATGTTCGGAAGCAGCTTCTTCCAGAAGAAGAAGAACACGATGGCGAAGGCGATGGTGCCGATGAGCAGCTCGGGGCCCGGAGGAACGAGCGGGTTCTGCTCTTCCTCGGCCGCCAGCTGCACCAGGTTGGCGATCACATCAGTGCCTTTCGTCGAAACGTGTCGGTAGGGAAGTTCTTACTTCGTACCGAACACGAACGGCATGACGATGCCGATGAGGGCGAGCGCCTCACAGAAGGCGAAGCCCAGGATCTGGTTGGCACGGATCAGGCCGGCGGCCTCGGGCTGGCGGGCGAGGGCCTGGGTGCCGTTGCCGAAGATGATGCCGACGCCGATGCCGGGGCCGATAGCCGAGAGGCCGTAACCGACGGAACCGATGGAACCGGAGACAGCGGCGAGGGTCTCAGTGGCAGCCATGCTGAATCTTCCTTCTCTTAACGGACCGGTGGGGGTTGGCCACCGGACGACCGGGGGTGGGGTGGGGCTCAGTGATGCTCAGCGAGAGCGCCCTGGATGTACGTGCAGGCGAGGAGTACGAAGACGTACGCCTGGACGGCCTGCACGAAAAGCTCGAAGCCGATCATGGCGATAGTCATCACGAACGAGACACCGGCCGCCGGGATCATCCAGCTGTTGAGCAGGTACCAGGATGCGACGGTGAACATGACCAGCATCAGGTGGCCGGCGAACATGTTGGCGAAGAGTCGCACCGCGTGCGTGAACGGCCGGACCAGCAGGTTCGAGAAGAACTCGATGACCATCACGAGCGGCAGCACCGGGCCGAGCGACTTGTCGTAGCCGGTGACGTTCTTGAAGAACCCGACGAAGCCGTGCCGCTTGAAGGTCAGCGAGACCCAGGTCACGTAGACGATCGCGGCGAGGACCGCCGGGAAGGCGATGATCGACGACACCGGGAACTGCGCCAGCGGGATCACGGACCAGATGTTCATGATCCAGATGAAGAAGAACAGCGAGACCATGAACGGGACGTACTTCTCGCCCTCGCGCTTGCCGAGCGTCTCGTAGACGATGCCGCGGCGGACGAAGTCGTAGCCGGCCTCACCGACCATCTGCAGCTTGCCCGGCACCACCTTGGCCTTGCCGAAGGCCGCATAGAAGAAGCCGATGACGAGGACGGTGGTGACGAGCGCGAGCAGCATCACCTTGTTGAACTCGAACCCTCCGACCGTGGCGATCGGCTTGAAGAGGAACGAGTGCAGGCCCGGTGCCGGAAAACCACACCCGTCGGACATGATCCGACAGCTCCAGTCAAAGGCGAGCTGGGTCTGGTCAGCACTCACCGGGGGCTCCTTCGGCGTGACGCATGGGTACGGCAACCTCGTTGTGTCGGCGCGGCGCGCAGCCGCGGATCGGCACTGGACTGGTGTTACGGATGTGAGGGCGGCTTTGGGGCATCGAGCCTCGCGTTCGAGCAGGCGTCAGCTCAGATGCCCGCGCCCGCGATGCCGCAGTTGGCACCGGACGATAGCAGGAGTTCTCCGTGCTCTTTATCGCGCCCCTACTCGTCACGACGACGACCCGGTCTTCTCGGGCTTCTCGCTCTTCTCGGAGTCAGGGTCGATGTAGAAGATCTTGGCCTTCATATGCGCACGAGCCTGCGCGGCCATCCACACGACCGTCGCGACGACGAGCCCGACGGCGAACGTCTTCGCGTTGAAGAGAGAGGTGTCCTTGAAGAGGGCCACGAAGATCAAGAGCAGCAGGAGCTGAGCCATATAAAGCATCAGACCCATGGCCTGGAACAACTGCGGGAGCGATTTCGCCGTCCGCTGCAGAACGTACAGACCGATCCCCATGAAGAGGATGGCCAGCAGGGTGCCGACGGCCGCCCCGAGGGCTCCCTTGCCTCCGGCCACCACGCCACTGACGGCGACCGCGACCGCACCGGCAGCCGCTGTGGGCACAGCGCACTGCAAGAGGTTCCGGGCGTCATTGGACGGCATGGCGGCAACTCCGCTTTCGCAGGGGGCAGGGGTGTCGTCATGGACGAGCGTAGTCCCGGGCTGAGTGGAGTCCTCACGCCAATGGACCGTCGCACTGCGGTCCTTCGGCTCTATCCGGGGGTTCTCGTGAACCGTATCACAAACTATTTGATGCAGTCTTTACCTGGGGGTGTGCGGGCTGTCACACATGAGAGTGACGCTGCGCGTCTGTGCAAGAACAGCGCCGACTTGTCTGGTATTGGGGTGCTTCGCTCCCCCATCGTCACCCCACGACTTGGCAATGCTCTAGTCAGATTCTTACCTTGTCCCGGCCTTGCGCCGGTCCGCCAGACGCGAACGGGGGCCGATGGCGGTCGCCCCGTTGACACCGGAGACCCCGGCCACCCCGGACACCCCGGGCGCCACAGCCGCCGACGCCGGCGTCGAGGCCTCGGGTGAGAGCGCCGAGACGGAGACACGGCGCCGGTAGCGCGGCGGCACGAAGCGCTCCATCCAGCGCGGGGCGCGCGGTGTGAAGCGCGGCAGCAGAAGCAGCAGGAGACCGATCGCGCTGAGGAACACGACGCCGAGCACGATCCACATGGACGCCGAGTTGACCGAGTAGGCGAGCGCCCCGAAGGCGATCAGCGCCGACCAGAAGTACATGATCAGCACCGCGCGGCTGTGCGAGTGGCCGATCTCCAGGAGGCGGTGGTGCAGGTGGCCGCGGTCGGCGGCGAACGGCGACTGGCCCCGCCAGGTGCGCCGCACGATCGCCAGGATCAGGTCGGCGGCCGGCACCGCGATGATGGTCAGCGGCAGCAGCAGCGGGATGTAGACGGGGACCGTCTGGTGCACGGCCTCCTTCTCGGACCCGACGTACAGGTTGAGCGCGTCCGGGTCGACCTGACCGGTGACGGAGATCGCACCGGCGGCCAGGACCAGGCCGATGAGCATGGAGCCCGAGTCGCCCATGAAGATCCGCGCCGGGTGCATGTTGTGCGGCAGGAAGCCCAGGCACATGCCCATCAGGATCGCCGAGAAGAGGGTGGCGGGGGCGGCGGCCTCGACGCCGTACGAGTACCAGATGCGGTAGGCGTACAGGAAGAACGCCGCGGCCGCGATGCACACCATGCCCGCCGCCAGACCGTCCAGGCCGTCCACGAAGTTGACCGCGTTGATGGTGATGACGACGAGCGCCACCGTCAGCAGCGTGCCCTGGCCCTGGGAGAGCGCGACCGAGCCGACGCCCGGGATCGGCAGCCACAGGATCGTCAGACCCTGCACGACCATCACGCCCGCGGCGATCATCTGGCCGCCCAGCTTGATCAGGGCGTCGATCTCGAACTTGTCGTCCAGTACCCCGATCAGCCAGATCAGCGCCGCCCCGGACAGCAGTGCCCGGGGTTCGTTCGACGTCTCGAAGACCTGGCTGAGGTTGGTCAGGTGGTCGGCGACCAGCAGGCCCGCGCACAGGCCGAAGAACATCGCGATCCCGCCGAGCCGCGGAGTGGGTTCCCGGTGCACATCACGTGCCCGGATCTCCGGCATCGCTCCGGCCACGATCGCGAATTTCCGTACCGGCCCTGTCAGCAGATACGTCACCGCGGCCGTGATGCAGAGCGTCAGCAGGTATTCACGCACGGGCTTCCCCACAGGTCTCGCTGGCCATCACAGCCCCACACCCTAGCGATGCGCGCATATGGGTGGGGACTTCCGGGTAGCGACGATGGTTGCACGAGTGGCTGTGCACCCCGGTGCGTCTACCCCCACTCAGCGCGGATACGGCGGAAATCCACCGGCCAGCTCCCGCACTTCTTCACGCGCCCTCGCGGTCTCCGTCACGCCTCTGAGCACGCCCGCGAGCAGCTTGGCGATCCTCGCCATCTCCGCCTCCCCCATACCCTGCGTGGTCACCGCGGCCGTGCCGAGCCTGAGCCCCCGGGCGTCGCCGTGAGGAAGCGCACAGCAGTCCAGGACCAGACCGGCCGCGGCGAGCCGGCCGCGGGCGGTGCGTCCGTCTACGCCAAGGGGTGACGGGTCCGCCGTGATGAGGTGGGTGTCGGTGCCGCCGGTGGTGACGACCAGGCCCTCGGCGGCCAGCCGGGCCGCGAGAACCCTCGCATTGGCGACCACCTGATGGGCGTACGCGACGAACGCCGGTGTTGCCGCCTCACCGAACGCGACCGCCTTGGCGGCGATGGTGTGCATCTGCGCGCCGCCCTGTGTGAAAGGAAACACCGCCCGGTCCACCCGCTCGGCCAGCTCCGCGCGGCACAGGATCATGCCGCCGCGCGGGCCGCGCAGCACCTTGTGAGTGGTCGCACAGACGATGTCCGCGTACGGCACCGGATTCGGCGCCGCCCTCCCGGCGACCAGCCCGATGGGGTGCGCGGCGTCCGCGACGAGGTAGGCGCCCACCTCGTCGGCGACCTCGCGGAAGAAGGCGTAGTCGATGTGCCGGGGATAGGCGATCGAACCGCACACGATCGCCTTGGGCCGGCGTGTGCGGGCGAGGGTGCGCACCTGCTCGTGGTCGATGAGCCCGGACTCGGCCTCCACGCCGTAGCCCGCGAAGTCGAACCAGCGGCCTGAGAAGTTGGCGGGCGAGCCGTGGGTGAGGTGGCCGCCGTGGGGCAGGCCCAGGGCGAGGACGGTGTCGCCGGGGCGGAGCAGGGCGGCGTAGGCGGCCAGCACCGCCGAAGAGCCCGAGTGCGCCTGGACGTTGGCGTGGTCGGCGCCGAACAGGGCCCTGGCCCGGTCCACGGCGAGCCGCTCGGCGACGTCGACGATCTCGCAGCCGCCGTGGTGCCGCGCCCCCGGGTAGCCTTCGGCGTACTTGTTGGCCAGCGGCGAGCCGAGGGCGGCCAGCACGGCCGGCGAGGTGAAGTTCTCGGCGGCGATGAGCTGGAGCGTCGTCGACTGCCGCTCCCGCTCGCCGAGCAGGATGTCGGCGAGTTCGGGGTCCTGGTGGCGCAGGACGTCGGCCTCGATGGCAGGGGTGACCGTCATGATGGGCTCCGGGCGGCGTCGACGGTGACGTACGTCCAATGTAGGCCCGGGGCCCCCGGGGCGCTCGGCTGTTACGTCTTTGCGGGGACACCCGTGAGGGCCGTGACCACCGGATCGAGTGCCTGGTGTATCTCGTCCCCGATGGACCGGAAGAACGTCAGGGGCGCCCCGTACGGGTCGTACACCTCGTCGGCCTCGGCGTTCGGCGCCAGGAGCCACCCGCGTAGAGCCGCGGCGGCACGCACCAGCGCACGCGCGCGCGTGACCACACCCTCCTCCAGGGGAGGCAGGGTCGCCGGGTCGATGGCCTTGACCAGGCGGGTGAACTCCTTGAGCGTGAAGGTCCGCAGGCCCGCCGAGTGCCCCATGGAGATGACCTGGGCCCGGTGGTCCCGGGTGGCGGTCAGCACCAGGTCGGCGCGGATCACATGCTCGTCGAGGAGTTCACGGCCGGTGAAGCCGGAGGCGTCCGCGCCGAAGTCGGCGAGGACCGTCTCCGCGTGGGACTCCATGGGCGCGCCCTCGTGGCCCCAGGTGCCCGCGCTCTCCACGATCAGCCCGCCGCCCAGGATCCCCAGCCGCTCCCGCACGGCATGACGGGTCAGCCGCTCGGTGATCGGCGAGCGGCACACATTGCCGGTACTGACGTGGAGGATGCGGAAGCTGTCACGCGGAAGCCCCACGAACGTCGTCGTGATCTCCGCCGCGCTTTCCCCGTTGCCTATGCCACGCCCCGCTCCAGGGGCCGTCAATTCGCCACCTCGAGGTCGGGTACGACCTTTCGCAGCTCGTCCGCCGAGATCGCGCCCGCGCGCAGCAGCAGCGGCACCTCCCGGGTCACGTCGACGATCGACGACGGCACGTTGCCGGGGGTGGGGCCGCCGTCGAGGTAGACGGAGACGGAGTCGCCGAGCATCTCCTGCGCGGCGTCGCAGTCCTCCGGCGCCGGGTGGCCGGTGAGGTTGGCGGACGACACGGCCATCGGGCCGACCTCGGTGAGCAGCTCGATGGCGACCGGGTGCAGCGGCATGCGCACGGCGACGGTGCCACGGGTGTCCCCGAGGTCCCACTGGAGGGACGGCTGGTGCTTGGCGACGAGGGTGAGCGCGCCCGGCCAGAAGGCGTCGACGAGTTCCCAGGCCAGCTCGGAGAAGTCCGTGACGAGCCCGTGCAGGGTGTTCGGGGAGCCGATGAGGACGGGGGTGGGCATGTTGCGGCCCCGGCCCTTCGCGTCCAGCAGGTCGGCGACGGCCTCCGAGGAGAACGCGTCGGCGCCGATGCCGTACACCGTGTCCGTCGGCAGCACCACGAGCTCGCCACGGCGGACGGCGGACCCTGCCTCACGCAGACCGGTCACACGGTCGGTCGCGTCGTTGGTGTCGTATCGCCGTGCCATCTTTAGCTGGCCTCCTCGTACACGTGCTGCTGGGGTGAAGACTGCGAAGACTGCTGTGCGCTCGTGGCGCTCGGTGTGCTCACGGCAGCGCCTTGCGGGCCGTGGCGAAGCGCGGGCGCTTGTTGAGGTCCGGATGGTCGGCCGCGTCGGCCCAGCCCCGCTCCTCGGTGAAGATCCACGGCACCTGGCCGCCCTGGGTGTCGGCGTGCTCCACGACCACCACGCCACCGGGGCGCAGCAGCCGGTGCGCGGTGCGTTCCAGGCCGCGGATGAGGTCGAGTCCGTCCTCGCCGGAGAAGAGGGCGAGGTCGGGGTCGTAGTCCCGCGCCTCCGGGGCGACGTACTCCCACTCGGTGAGCGGGATGTACGGCGGGTTGGTGATGACCAGGTCGACCTGGCCGTCCAGGTCCGGGAAGGCCGTCAGGGCATCGCCCTGGCGCAGCTCGACCCTGGACCCCTCGACGTTCTTGCGGGTCCACCTGAGGGCGTCCTCGGACAGCTCCACGGCGTGCACGCGCGAGCGCGGCACCTCCTGGGCGAGGGCGAGCGCGATGGCGCCGGAGCCGGTGCACAGGTCGACGATGCACGGCTCGACGACGTCCATGGCCCGTACGGCGTCTATGGCCCAGCCGACCACGGACTCGGTCTCGGGGCGCGGCACGAACACCCCGGGGCCGACCTGGAGTTCCAGGTACCGGAAGTAGGCACGCCCGGTGATGTGCTGGAGCGGCTCGCGGGCCTCGCGGCGGGCGATGACCTCCCAGTAACGGGCGTCGAAGTCGGAGTCCTTGACGGTGTGCAGCGCGCCGCGCTTGACGCCGTGCACGAACGCGGCGAGTTCCTCCGCGTCGGTGCGCGGCGAGGGCACGCCGGCGTCGGCGAGCCGCTGAGTGGCCTGGGCCACCTCCGCGAGCAGCACGCTGCGGGGGCTTGGGGGTCGCCCCCCAAATGACTGCTGCACGCCAGTCCTCCGGTACTCGTCTCCTACGTGTTTTACGCGGCGGCCAGCTTGGCCGCCGAGTCCGCGTCGACACAGGCCTGGATCACCGCGGCGAGGTCGCCGTCCAGGACCTGGTCCAGGTTGTACGCCTTGAAGCCGACGCGGTGGTCCGAGATGCGGTTCTCCGGGAAGTTGTACGTGCGGATCTTCTCGGAGCGGTCGACGGTGCGGACCTGGCTGCGGCGGGCGTCGGCGGCCTCCCTCTCCGCCTCCTCCTGCGCCGCTGCGAGCAGCCTCGAGCGCAGGATACGCAGTGCCTGCTCCTTGTTCTGCAGCTGGCTCTTCTCGTTCTGGCAGGAGGCGACGACTCCGGTGGGAATGTGCGTGATGCGCACCGCGGAGTCGGTGGTGTTGACGGACTGTCCGCCCGGTCCCGAGGAGCGGTAGACGTCGATGCGGAGGTCGTTGGGGTTGATCTCCACGTCGACCTCCTCGGCCTCCGGGGTGACCAGCACACCGGCGGCGGAGGTGTGGATACGGCCCTGGGACTCCGTGGCCGGCACCCGCTGCACGCGGTGCACGCCGCCCTCGTACTTCAGCCGCGCCCAGACGCCCTGGCCGGGCTCGGTGGCGCCCTGGCCGCCCTTGGTCTTCACGGCGACCTGGACGTCCTTGTAGCCGCCCAGCTCGGACTCGGTGGCGTCGATGATCTCGGTCTTCCAGCCGACCCGCTCGGCGTAGCGCAGGTACATGCGCAGCAGGTCGCCGGCGAACAGCGCCGACTCGTCGCCGCCGGCGCCGGCCTTGATCTCGAGGATGACGTCCTTGTCGTCACTGGGGTCGCGCGGGACGAGGAGCAGGCGCAGCTTCTCCGTGAGCTCCTCGCGCTGCCGCTCCAGGTCCTTGACCTCGGCGGCGAAGTCGGGGTCGTCGGCGGCCAGTTCGCGCGCGGTCTCGATGTCGTCGCCCGTCTGCGTCCAGGAGCGGTACGTGGCGATGATCGGGGTGAGCTCGGCGTAACGCTTGTTCAGCTTGCGCGCGTTGGCCTGGTCGGAGTGCACCGACGGGTCGGCGAGCTTCTTCTCCAGGTCGGCGTGCTCGGCGACGAGTTCCTCGACGGCCTCGAACATCTTGGGCTCCTGTGTACGGACGGGGGTGAAGGGCGGGCGACCAAAAACGCCGGTCCCGGAGCGCCCGGTGAGGGGGCGCGTCCGCGGACCGGCGAATGGAGGCTCGCTACTTCTTGGAGCCGGCGGCCTTGCCGAAGCGGGCCTCGAAGCGGGCCACACGGCCACCGGTGTCGAGGATCTTCTGCTTGCCCGTGTAGAACGGGTGGCACTCGGAGCAGACGTCGGCACGGATGGTGCCGGACTCGATGGTGCTGCGAGTCGTGAACGACGCGCCGCAGGTGCAGCTGACCTGCGTCTCGACGTACTCGGGGTGGATGTCGCGCTTCAAGGTGTCTCCTAGGTTTCGGGAGGGCGCCGGGTCGCTGACGCGGGGTGCGGGAGCGTGAACCGGAGCCGACGTACCAGTCTGCCAGGACTGGGCCCATCCCCCAAAACCGGGGGTTGCCGTTGTTTGTTCCCTGCGGGCCGGTGGGGGCTGGTCGCGCAGTTCCCCGCGCCCCTGGGGACGTGCCCTCAAGGGGCGCTGACGACGCCCTTGGCCTCACCCGCTGCCGAGCCCTTGGTCGCGCTCTTCGGGATCGGCTTGTCGTGCTCCAGGGCCTTCCAGATCTGGTCGGCCTGCTTCTTCTGGAGGAGGACGCGGTTCGGGTCGGCGGGGTCGTAGGCGACCGGCATCGTGACCATGTTCATGTTCGCCGGGGTGATGGTCTTGAGGCCGTTCGCGAAGGAGACGAGCTTGTTGACCGAGCCGAGTTCGGAGTCGGTCGTCACCGTCTTGGTCGCGGTCTGCGCGAGGTCGTAGAGCTTCTTCGGGTTGGAGAAGACGCCGACGTCCTTGACCTGGTTGAGCAGGGCCTTGATGAAGGCCTGCTGGAGCTGGATGCGGCCCAGGTCGGAGCCGTCGCCCACGCCGTGCCGGGTGCGGACCAGGCCGAGGGCCTGCTCGCCGTCGAGTCTGTGGGTGCCGGCGCTCAGCTTCAGGTGGCTGTCGGGGTCGTCGATGCGCTTGGTCGTGGTCACCTCGACGCCGCCGAGGTCGTCGATGAGCGTCTGGAAGCCGGCGAAGTCGACCTCCAGGTAGTGGTCCATGCGCAGGTCGGTGATCGACTCGACGGTCTTCACGGCGCAGGCGGCTCCGCCCGTGGAGTACGCGGAGTTGAACATGACGCTGTTCGCGGCGGGGTACTTCTCGCCCTTGGTGTCCGTGCAGGAGGGCCGGTCGATGAGGGTGTCACGCGGGATGGAGACCACGCTGGCCTTCTTGTGGCCCTTGTTGACGTGCACGATCATCGCCGTGTCGGAGCGGGCGCTGCCGTCGTCGCTGCCACCGCCGAGCTTCTTGTTGCCGCCGGCGCGGGTGTCGGAGCCGAGGACCAGGATGTTCTCGGAGCCGTTGTCGGCCTTCTCGGGCCGGTCGGTGCCGAGGGCCTGGTCGATGTCGACGCTCTTGAGGTTGCCGTTGAGCTTGAAGTACACGTACCCCGCCCCGGTCCCGCCGAGGACGACGATGCCCGCAGCGGTCCAGGCCATGATCATCATGCCCTTGTGACGCTTGCGGGGCTTGCGGCGTCGGCCCTTGGCGCGGTGGCGCGGTCCGGTGGTGCCGGTCTCGTCCGGTATACCCGGACCCGGCGTGCTCTCGGCAGACATGTGCTCCTCGGCTCGTCTTCGGTCGATTACCCCCTGCTGTCGGTGCCAGGCGTTCTCGGTCGGGGGACTTCCCCCTGGCACCATCGTCGCTCCGCCTGGTCAGACGGGGAAACTCGGGAAAGGGTTGCACAACGGACTGTGCCCACCGCGTACGGCGGTGGGCACAGTGCGTGTTCGTCACAGCGGGGTGTATCCCGCTCACCTGCGGCTTCAGCCGAAGATGTCGTACTGCTTGAAATCGGTACCTACGGACTTTCTTGTGGCAAAGATCTCGCTGGTCGCCTTTCCGGTCCCCGGGTAGAGGTAGAGCGTGCCGCCGGGGGTGCGGGCCAGGAAGTCGGCCTTGCCGTCGCCGGTCATGTCACCGGTCGCGTCGAAGGCGTTGTAGCCGCCCCAGGAGCGCACCTTGACCCGGGCCGAGAAGGCGCCGGAGCCGGACTTGCCGGTGCCCTTGTAGAGGTAGATGTGGCTGCCCGACTTGCTGCGGGCGATCAGGTCCGTCTTGCCGTCGCCGGTGAAGTCGCCCTTGCCGCGCACGGAGTTGTACTGGTTCCAGCCCGAGCCGGCCTTCACACGGGGGGCGAAGGTGCCGTTGCCCTTGCCGGGGTAGATCCACAGCACGCCCGCGGAGTCGACCGAGAGCAGGTCGGCCAGGTAGTCGCCGGTGACGTCACCGGGGGTGATGATGCGGGTGCGGGTCTTCCAGTTGTCGGCGATCTTCTTGGTGGACCAGGCGTTGTCGGCGAGCACGAAGTGGGTCCAGAAGACATCGCCGTCGCTGCTGCGCCGGTAGACGAGGTCCTGGTAGCCGTCGCGGTCGAAGTCGGTCTGCAGGACGACGTTGAAGCCGTCCCAGTTGCCCCAGGACTGGCGGGCGGCGAACGACGTGCCCTTGGAGTCCTTGGAGTAGCCGGTCTTCGTGGAGGCGTTGCGCACCCACAGGTCGGCCCTGTGGTCACCGCTGATGTTGGTGTCGTCGACGCGCGGATAGGCGGAGCCGACGTAGGAGCTGACCTTCGCGAAGACGCTGTAGGCGCCCTTGGCGACGCAGTCGGTCACGCCCCAGGACACGACACCGACGATCCGGTTGTTGACGACCAGCGGGCCGCCGGAGTCGCCGTTGCAGGCGGAGGTGGTGCCGGTGTCGCTGCCGGTGGCGGGCTTGCCCGCGCACACCATGTGGCCCTTGACGAAGTCCCTGCCGTAGGCGCCGGCGCAGGTGCTGTCGGACTGCAGGGGCAGCGTGGCCGTCTTCAGCCTCTCGGAGACGGCGTCGCTGGTGGAGGTGGTGCGGCCCCAGCCGTAGACCTTGGCGTTGGTACCGGCCTTGTACGAGGTGGTGTCGCCGGACGTCGTCATCCGGATCGTCTTGGCCTTGACCGGCTGGGGCAGGGTGAGCACCGCGATGTCGTTGTCGATGGTCGACGCGTTGTACGACGGGTGGTTCCACTGCCGCCAGACGGCGGTGGCGGTGCCACCGTGCAGGTCGGTGCCGTTCGCCGAGGGCAGCTGGGCGGTGCCGGTGACGACGGCGCCGTTGGCGTTCCAGTCGTAGCCCTTGACGCAGTGCGCGGCGGTGAGGATCTTCGTCGGCGCGACGACGGCACCGCCGCAGAAGAAGCCGATGTCGTCGCTGGTGCTGGACGTGCCCCGGTCGTCGAAGTAGTGGAGCTGCGCCATCCACGGGGCCGTGGTGATGGCGGTCTGGCTGCCGCCGATGATCTTCGGGTCGACGCGACCCTCGTTCGTGCTCGCGTTCAGCGACGCCTTGCTCGTCTTGCCCGCGATGTCGTCGCCGGCCAGGGCGCCGGCGACGCGCTTCTCCAGCTCGGCGGACGACGGTGAGCTGATGGCGGGCTTGACCGTCGGCTGCGGCAGCGGAGTGGCCGCGTCGGCCGACGACGTCAGCAGCGCCGCGGCCACGGCGGCGGCGATTCCGGCCGATGCCACGGGCAGCGCGATGCGTATGCGACGTCTGTGCCGCCCGCCCCCAGGCATGGATGTACCCACGTAGGTCCCCCCTCGGGATCACATGTTCGAAGAGAGCGTGATCCTACCTGCACATGAACACCACAAAGGGCCGCGCCCGTCCGTTTCCGGACGGGCGCGGCCCTTTGGCCAAAAGGTGCCTAGTCGCCGTTGCCCGGCATCGGCGTCGTCTTCTGGATCTGCATCAGGAACTCGGCGTTCGACTTGGTCTGCTTCATCTTGTCCAGGAGCAGCTCGATCGCCTGCTGCTGGTCGAGCGCGTGCAGCACACGGCGCAGCTTCCAGGTGATGGCGAGCTCGTCGCTGCCGAGCAGGATCTCTTCCTTACGGGTGCCGGACGCGTCCACGTCCACCGCCGGGAAGATGCGCTTGTCGGCGAGCTTCCGGTCGAGCTTGAGCTCCGCGTTGCCGGTGCCCTTGAACTCCTCGAAGATCACCTCGTCCATGCGGGACCCGGTGTCCACCAGGGCGGTGGCGAGGATGGTCAGCGAGCCGCCGTCCTCGATGTTGCGGGCCGCACCGAAGAAGCGCTTCGGCGGGTACAGGGCCGTCGAGTCGACACCACCGGACAGGATGCGGCCGGAGGCCGGGGCGGCGAGGTTGTACGCACGGCCCAGACGCGTGATCGAGTCGAGCAGCACGACCACGTCGTGGCCCAGCTCGACGAGACGCTTGGCGCGCTCGATGGCGAGCTCGGCGACCGTCGTGTGGTCCTCGGCCGGGCGGTCGAAGGTCGAGGAGATGACCTCGCCCTTGACCGACCGCTGCATGTCGGTGACCTCTTCCGGACGCTCGTCGACCAGGACGACCATCAGGTGGCACTCGGGGTTGTTGTGCGTGATCGCGTTGGCGATGGCCTGCATGATCATGGTCTTGCCGGTCTTCGGCGGGGCCACGATCAGACCGCGCTGGCCCTTACCGATCGGCGAGACCAGGTCGATGATGCGGGTGGTCAGCACGCCCGGGTCGGTCTCCAGACGGAGCCGGTCCTGGGGGTAAAGCGGCGTCAGCTTGTTGAACTCCGGCCGACCGCGCCCGGATTCGGGCGCCATGCCGTTGACGGAGTCCAGACGGACCAGCGCGTTGAACTTCTCGCGGCGCTCGCCCTCCTTCGGCTGACGCACGGCACCGGTGATGTGGTCACCCTTGCGCAGGCCGTTCTTACGGACCTGGGCGAGGGAGACGTACACGTCGTTCGGGCCGGGCAGGTAGCCGGAGGTGCGGATGAAGGCGTAGTTGTCGAGGATGTCCAGGATGCCCGCGACGGGGATCAGGACGTCGTCCTCGGTGATCTGCGGCTCCTGCACGTCGTCGCGGCCGCGACGGCCCCGGCGGTCGCGGTAGCGCCCGCGACGGCCGCGACGGCCGCCCTCGAAGTCGTCGTCGTCCTGCTGCTGCTGGCCACGGTCCTGACGACCGCCACCGCCGCCCTGCTGCTGGTTCTGCTGCTGGCCGCGCTGGCCGCCCTGCTGGTCGTCGCCCTTGTTGCCCCGGCCACCGCGGTCACCGCGGTCACCGCGGTCACGGTCCCGGCCGCGGTCACGGCGGTCGCGGCGGCGGCCCTCGCCGCCGTCGCCCGAGTCGGACTTGGCGTCGTTCTGGGACTGCTGCTGCGACTGCTGCGCCGGAGCCTCGGCCTTGGCGTCGTTCTTCGCCTCGGCGGCGACCGTCTCGGCAGCGGAAGCCGGGGATCCGGCGTCGGCGGTGGCCCGGCGACGACGGCGCTCGGAAGGCGCGTCGTCGCTGGCGGGCTGGCCCGGGATCTCGATCTGCTGCTGGGCGACGGCCTTGTCGGCCTTGTCGGCCTTCTCGGCGGGGGCCTCGGAGGCCTGCTTAGCGTCCGCCTTCTTCTCCGCCTTCTCGGCGTTGTCCCCCGTACGGGTCCGGGAGGTGGCGCGGCGCTTCGGCTTGGTCTCGGCGGGGGCGTCGGCCGCCTTCGCGGCCGGAGCGGCGCCGCCGGACGCCTGCGCCTCCTTGATGACCTCGATCAGCTGGCTCTTGCGCATGCGCGCCGTGCCCTTGATGCCGAGGCCGGATGCGACCTGCTGCAGCTCGGCCAGCACCATGCCCTCGAGGCCGGTACCGCGGCGCCGCCGGGAGCCGGCACCGGATGCAGGCGCGGAGGCGTCCGTGGCGGGCGCGGCAGCGGTCTCCTCGACACGTGCGCCCATCAGATCGGTGGTGTCGCTCACGAAGGGTCCTTCCCTGGAGCGGACGTCGGCCTGTCTGGCTCGGCGACCGGTTGTGCTGTCCGACTTCGGTCCGTGTGGTGTGAACCGTGCCGGGGCGGTGGTCCGCCTAAGCGGCGGAGGAATCTGGTGATGGCGCTTCCTTGAGCCGTGGCACCCAGTGTCAGTGTCACGCGGCGTGGTCGCACCGGTTCCGGAGCGTGCCCTGCGCCCCGCTCAGTGTCCGCGTACGGCGTACGGTCCGACGTACGAAACACAGTGCGGCTTGGGGGGCTCCCGGAAGAATGTCTGTCCCGGACGGGGACACGAGGCACCTCGCCATGGTGGGGTCGGGTGCAGACTTGAGGTTAACACTACCGGATCCAACAAACATTCCCCCTCTCGAAATCCGGCAACCGTGTGCTTTTAGAAGTCACCGGGGGCCGCGAGCGGAAGAACACTCGCGCCCTGCTGATCGAGGCTCAGCCGGTTCGCGGCCCAGTCCGCGCCCGCCAGCGCCTCGACCTTGTCGGCGGTGCCCGCGTCGGTGAGCGCCATGACCGTCGGTCCGGCGCCGGAGATGACCGCGGGGACGCCCTCGGCCCGCAGCCGCTCGACCAGCGCCGCGCTCTCGGGCATGGCGGGCGCGCGGTACTCCTGGTGCAGGCGGTCCTCGGTGGCGGGCAGCAGCAGCTCGGGGCGCCGCGTCAGGGCCTCGACGAGCAGGGCGGCCCGGCCCGCGTTGACCGCGGCATCGACGTGCGGAACGGAGCGCGGGAGCAGGCCGCGCGCCGTCTCCGTCAGCACTGGCTTTCCGGGCACGAAAACCACCGGAACGATGGAATCGGCGGGCTCCATCCTGATCGCGCGGGCCGCGCCGCCCTCCATCCAGGAAAGGGTGAAGCCGCCCAGCAGACAGGCCGCGACATTGTCGGGGTGGCCCTCGATCTCGGTGGCGAGCTCGAGCAGAGCGGTGTCGTCGAGCTTGGCGTCGGCGCCTATGGTCACGGCGCGGGCGGCGACGATCCCGGCGCAGATGGCGGCCGAGGAGGAGCCCAGGCCCCGGCCGTGCGGAATGCGGTTGGCGCAGACGATCTCCAGGCCGCGCGGCTGTCCGCCGAGCAGGTCGAAGGCCGTGCGCAGGGAACGGACGAGGAGGTGCTTCTCGTCGCGCGGGAGCGTCTCGCTGCCCTCACCCGCGATGTCGATGTGCAGCCCGGAGTCGGCCACCCGGACGACTACGTCGTCGTACAAGCCCAGCGCGAGGCCGAGGGCGTCGAAGCCCGGGCCGAGGTTGGCGCTGGTGGCGGGGACGCGCACCCGGACGGCGGCGGCGCGGAACGCTGGACCGGCCATCGCTCGATGACTCTCCTTGAGCTGCGTGATTGTCGAATGACGTTCGATGGACATTCGATGCGTACGAGAACCCTGGGGGCCGCTGCCGACCGGGATGGCCGGCCGCTGTCCCGGCCGCAAAGACGGCGCGGCACCGTGCTCTATGCGGAGGCATATGCGGCGGGCGGGTTCAGTACAGCCTATCGAAAGAAGGTTCTGTGGCGACATAGGGCGCACAGGAGGCGCACGATGCGTGTCGTATGAGCCCTGTGCACCCCCTGCGGGGAACGTCCCGGAGCAAGCGCCGTCTTACGCCGGACCGTGCCGAGCGCTCCACCGGCGCTCGGCACGTCCGCGCACGTCAGACGAGTCCGAGGCGCTCCGCCGCGGCCGCCGAGTCGACGGGGACGGTGACCGGCTGCGGGGCGCCGGCGACGGCCCAGTCGGGGTCCTTCAGACCGTTGCCGGTGACGGTGCACACGATCCGCTGCCCCGGGTCGACCTTGCCCTGCTCGGCGGCCTTCAGCAGACCGGCGACGGACGCGGCGGACGCGGGCTCGACGAAGACGCCCTCCTGCGAGGCCAACAGCCGGTAGGCGCGCAGGATCTCACGGTCCGTCACCTCGTCGATGGAGCCGCCGGACTCGTCCCGCGCGGCGATCGCGTGGTTCCACGACGCCGGGTTGCCGATGCGGATGGCGGTGGCGACGGTCGACGGGTCCTTGACGATCTCGCCGCGCACGATCGGGGCGCTGCCGGAGGCCTGGAAGCCCCACATCCGGGGGGTCCGGGCGGAGACGCCGTCGGCGGCGTACTCCTTGTAGCCCTTCCAATAGGCCGTGATGTTGCCCGCGTTGCCCACCGGCAGGACGTGGATGTCGGGCGCGTCGCCGAGCATGTCCACGATCTCGAAGGCGGCGGTCTTCTGACCCTCGATACGTACCGGGTTGACCGAATTGACCAGCGCGACGGGGTAGTTGTCGCTCAGTGCGCGCGCGAGGGTGAGGCAGTCGTCGAAGTTGCCGTCGACCTGGAGGATCTTCGCGCCGTGCACGAGGGCCTGGCCCATCTTGCCGAGCGCGATCTTGCCCTGCGGCACGAGCACGGCGCAGACCATCCCGGCGCGCACGGCGTACGCGGCGGCGGAGGCCGACGTATTGCCGGTGGAGGCGCAGATGACGGCCTTCGCCCCCTCCTCCTTGGCCCGGGTGATGGCCATGGTCATGCCGCGGTCCTTGAAGGACCCGGTGGGGTTCGCGCCCTCCACCTTCAGGTGGACCTCGCAGCCCGTGCGCTCGGAGAGCACCTGCGCGGGCACGAGCGGCGTGCCGCCCTCGCGGAGCGTCACGACCGGCGTGGTGTCGGATACCGGCAGCCGGTCCCGGTACTCCTCGATGATTCCGCGCCACTGGTGGGTCATTGCTGGTTACTCTCCTTCAACCCGCATGATGCTGGCGACACCACGCACGGTGTCGAGCTTGCGCAACGCCTCGACGGTCCCGGTGAGGGCGGCGTCGGACGCGCGGTGCGTGACGACGACGAGGGAGGCCTCGCCGTCCTTCCCCGACTGGCGAACCGTATCGATCGAGACTCCGTGCTCGGCGAACACGGTCGCGACCTGGGCGAGAACGCCCGGTTTGTCGGCCACGTCGAGGCTGATGTGATAGCGCGTGACCACCTCGCCCATCGGCGACACCGGCAGGGCGGCGTAGGCGGACTCGCCCGGTCCGGTCGCGCCGTTGAGGCGGTTGCGGCAGACGGCGACGAGATCGCCGAGCACGGCGGAGGCGGTGGGGGAACCGCCCGCTCCGGGACCGTAGAACATGAGCTGCCCGGCGGCGTCGGACTCGACGAACACGGCGTTGTAGGCGCCGCGCACGGAGGCCAGCGGGTGGCTCAGCGGGATCATGGCGGGGTGCACGCGCGCGGTGACGGAGGCGCCGTCCGCGGCCCGCTCGCAGATGGCGAGCAGCTTGATGGTGCAGCCCATCTCCCTGGCGGAGGCGAAGTCGGCCGCCGTCACCTCGGTCATGCCCTCGCGGTAGACGTCGTCGAGACGCACGCGCGTGTGGAAGGCGATACCGGCGAGGATGGCGGCCTTGGCGGCGGCGTCGAAGCCCTCGACGTCGGCGGTGGGGTCGGCCTCGGCGTATCCGAGGGCGGTGGCCTCGTCGAGGGCCTCCTGGTAGCCGGCCCCGGTGGAGTCCATCTTGTCGAGGATGAAGTTGGTCGTGCCGTTGACGATGCCCATCACGCGGTTGATCTTGTCGCCGGCGAGGGACTCGCGCAGCGGCCGGATCAGCGGGATGGCACCGGCGACGGCGGCCTCGTAGTAGAGGTCGGCGTCGTGGTCGCCGGCGGCGGCGTGCAGGGCCGCTCCGTCCTGGGCGAGCAGCGCCTTGTTGGCGGAGACGACGGAGGCGCCGTACTCGAACGCGGTGGTGATGAGGGTCCGGGCGGGCTCGATCCCGCCGATCACCTCGACGACGACGTCGATGTCGCCGCGCTTGACGAGGGCGGTGGCGTCGGTGGTGACGAGGGCCGGGTCGATGCCCTCCCTGACCCGGTCGGGCCGTCGTACGGCCACGCCCGCGAGCTCCACGGGGGCACCGATCCGGGCTGTGAGGTCGTCGGCGTGCGTCGTCATGATGCGCGCCACCTCTGAGCCGACCACTCCACAGCCCAGCAGCGCCACCTTCAGCGGACGCGTACGCATCATCCGACCTCGTTTCCTCATACCGTCTACGGTTTCACCAGTCTCACTCACCGGACGGGACTTTCTGCCCTTCGTCCGGATCGTGAGATATCTATTTCATTTGTACGGGGGTGGAAGGCAGGAGATCTTCCACCCCACCCGGGGATGGTTTCAGCCGACGTCGAGACGCAGCAGGTCCTCCTCGGTCTCGCGGCGGACGATCACCCGGGCCTCGCCGTTCTGCACGGTGACGACCGGCGGCCGCAGCACGTGGTTGTAGTTGCTGGCCATGGAGCGGCAGTAGGCGCCCGTCGCGGGGACGGCGATGAGGTCACCCGGTGCCAGGTCGGCCGGCAGGAACGCGTCCTTGACCACGATGTCCCCGCTCTCGCAGTGCTTGCCGACGACACGGGCGAGCATCGGCTCGGCGTCGGAGGTGCGGGAGACCAGCGCGACGCTGTACTCGGCGTCGTACAGCGCGGTGCGGATGTTGTCCGACATGCCGCCGTCGACGGAGACGTACGTCCGCAGCCCGTCGAGGGGCTTGATGGTGCCGACCTCATAGAGCGTGAAGGCGGTCGGGCCGACGATGGCGCGCCCGGGCTCGACGGAGATGCGCGGCGTGCGCAGCTTGGCGGACTCGCACTCCCGCGTGACGATCTCGGTGAGCGCCTTGGCGATCTCGTGCGGCTCGCGCGGGTCGTCGTCGCTGGTGTACGCGATACCGAGCCCGCCGCCGAGGTCGATCTCCGGCAGCTCGACGCCGTGCTCGTCGCGGACGTCCTTGAGCAGCGAGACGACCCGGTGGGCGGCGACCTCGAACCCGGACATGTCGAAGATCTGCGAGCCGATGTGGCTGTGGATGCCGACGAGTTCGAGCCCGTCGAGCTGCAGGGCCCGGCGTACGGCCTCGGCGGCTTGTCCGCCGGCCAGCGGGATGCCGAACTTCTGGTCCTCGTGGGCCGTGGCGATGAACTCGTGGGTGTGGGCCTCGACGCCGACGGTGATCCGGATCAGGACCTTCTGCCGCTTGCCGAGGCTCTGCGCGATGTGGGCGACCCGGACGATCTCCTGGAAGGAGTCGAGCACGATGTGGCCCACGCCGGCCTCGACGGCCCGGGTGATCTCGTCGACGGACTTGTTGTTGCCGTGGAAGGCGATGCGCTCGGCGGGCATGCCGGCGCTGAGGGCGGTGGCCAGCTCGCCGCCGGAGCAGACGTCGACGTTCAGCCCTTCCTCGTGCAGCCAGCGCACGACGGCACGGGAGAGGAACGCCTTGCCCGCGTAGAAGACGTCGGCGTCGGTCCCGAAGGCGGTGCGCCACGCACGCGCGCGTGCCCGGAAGTCGGCCTCGTCGAGGACGTAGGCGGGGGTGCCGAACTCCTCGGCGAGCCGGGTCACGGGGATGCCGCCGACGGTGACGACCCCGTCCTCGTCCCGCGTGACGGTCTCGGCCCACACCTTGGGGTCCAGGGCGTTGAGGTCGGCGGGCGGGGCGGAGTAGTGGCCCTCGGGGTAGACATCGGCGTGACGGGGCCCGGCGGGGTGTGCGGAACGGCTCATGTTTCGTGTCTTTCAGAGGTGATCGGGTGCGTCGATGCCGAGCAGGGACAGGCCGCCGGCCAGCACCGTCCCGGCGGCTTCGGCGAGCGCGAGCCGGGCACGGTGGGCGGCCGAGGGTTTCTCCTCGCCGAGCGGCAGCACGGCGGGGAGCAGCGGCGACGTGGCGTCGGCGACGGTGACGAGGTGCCGGGCCAGGCGGTCGGGGGTGTGGTGCGTGGCGGCGGCCGTGAGGATGCGGGGGTGATCGCCGAGCAGGGCGACCAGCTCTTCGGTACGACTGACGGGGCCGGGCTCGGGGTCGAAGCCGAGGTCGGCGGCGTTGCGCAGCAGGGCCCGGGTGCGGGCGTGGGCGTACCGGACGCGGAAGAGGGGGTTGGTCTCCCGCTGGATCAGATGGTCGCCGGGGATCCGAGGGCGGTCGTGCGCGGCGGGGTGGAGCAGGGCCCAGCGGGCGGCGTCTCGGCCTAGGGGGAGGGGGTTGGTGGGGGCAGGGACGGGGACGAGGAGGGGAACGGGGACGGGGACGGGCCGGATGGTGACGTCCGCGCTGTCGGTGTCCGTGCCCTCGCTGTCCACCTCGCTGAGGTCCACGCCGTCCCTGAGGTCCACGCCGTCCCTGAGGTCCACGCCCAGGACGGATTCCCACTCCGGCGCGGGCCGGCCGTCGTACCTGACGCGGACGGAGTCGCCCTGGCTGCGCAGCAGACGGGCGACGGCATCCGCGGCCACGACGGCACGGACCTCAGCCGGACACCGGAGTTCGACGCTGTTCCCGCTGGGCCGCGCGGCGTGCCCGTACCGCCGCCCGCGCCGCCGGATCTCGTCGACGAGCGCGGCGGACGCGGCGCTCTCCAGGCTGAGGTTGAGGAACCCGGCCCCGGTGACGACGACGTCGGTGATGCGGTGGTCGTCGAGGAGACGCCCCCGCAGGATCTCGGCCACGCGCCGGGGCGGCTGCTCCGCCGCGCGGGCGAGCTGGAGGGCGATGTTGGTGGCGTAGTCGCCGCAGCCCCCGGGCCCCGGCGGTGTGACCACGGCCCGCTCCGGCACGGTCACGCTGAGCTCACCGTCGTCGACAGCGCGACGCACGGCGTGCAGCACGGTGCGGGAGAGCTCGACGGGGGTCACGGGCACAAGCGTATGGGAGGAGGGGGGTGGGTATGCGACCCGGTTTGGGGAGGGTCCGGGATATGGACGCGGCTTCCCTCAGGAGGCCGAGCGGCGGCTCGTCACCTACGGTACGGCCGGCTGGTCGACGGTCTGCGCCGGGGCACCGTCGCCCCCGATGTCGGGGCCACCACCGCCCTGCCTTTCCCGGCGCCGGGCCCGCTCCATCAACTGCCTCACCATCAGGACCAGTTCGGCGGGCTCGAAGGGCTTGGCGAGGAAGGCGTCGACGCCGAGGTCGAGCCCGGCCTCGACCTCGGCCTGCGTACAGGCGCTGATGATGGCGAGGGGCAGATCACGGGTGAGCGGATCGGTCCGCAGCCGGGCGGCGGTCCTGATCCCGTCCAGCCGGGGCATGACGACGTCGAGGGTCACGACATCGGGCCGCACCTGATGAATGACGTCAAGGCACTCGGCACCATCGGCCGCGGTCACGACCTCCAGCCCCTCCAGCTCGAGGTTGACCCTGATCAACTGCCGGATGACCTTGTTGTCGTCCACAACAAGCACCCGACCCGACGCGCCTGGCACAACTCGAGAGTAGGTCGGCCCCCGCCATCGCGTCCGGGTTTTCCCCACTTCCACCCCGCACGGGCGACCCGCACACCCGCCCCCGGCAGCGCAAACCCGTTGATGACCACCCCGAGGGAGCTGGTAGTGTTCTACCCGTCGCCGCGAGCAATCGCGCCGGACACGCCCCCGTAGCTCAGGGGATAGAGCAACGGCCTCCGGAGCCGTGTGCGCAGGTTCGAATCCTGCCGGGGGCACTTCGCTTCAGCTGACATGATCTTGTGGTTGATCAGCGTGGATGCCTGAGATGGAGAGCGGGACCCAGTGGTACTGGGTCCCGTTTTTCCTTGTTGTCGTGCGTGGGGCGGGGCGGGCTTTTGCATCACTTTCGCCCCATACGCACCGTTGTTCTACCGTAGAGAGGAACGACGCTGCTCATACCCCCGCACCCAGTCATCGAGGTGACGGTCATGACGGAGACCACACAGCGCAGGAACACCCCTCCGGGTACCAGGACGGGCAAGCAGGACGGGGCCACGGCATCGCAGGGCGGCAGAGGGGGCGGGACCTCCGCTGAAGCCCGTGGCAGTACGGAGATCGCGGACACGGTCGTGGCGAAGATCGCGGGGATGGCCGCCCGGGAGATTCCGGAGGTGTACAACCTCGGCGGAGGGATGACCAGGGCCTTCGGGGCCGTGCGCCAGCGGGTGCCGGGTGGGGGCAGTGGGGTCACCCAGGGTGTGAAGGTGGAGGTCGGCGAGCGTCAGGCCGCCGTCGATCTGGATCTCGTCGTCGAGTACGGCGCCGCCATCACCGACACCGCGGCGGATGTCCGGACCAACGTCGTCAACGCGGTGGAACGGATGACCGGTCTGGAGGTCGTGGAGGTCAACATCGCCGTCGACGACGTACATCTGCCGGATGAGGAGGACGAGTCCGAGCAGGAGGGGCAGCGGCGCGTGGCCTGAGGGAGCCCGGCTCCCCCAGGTTCAGCGCCCTCTCCGGGGCGCCGTGTGCGCGCCCCGGGGTGGGTCAGGCCGTGCGCTTGCGTGACGTCGACTTCTTCGCCGTCGTCTTCTTCGCGGCCGTCTTTTTCGCGCCCTGGCCCGACTTCGCCGTGGACTTCTTGGCCGCCGTCGTCTTCTTGGCCGCCGTCTTCTTCGCCGTCGACGTCGACTTCTTGCCGCCGGTCTGCTTGGGGGCCGCGCGGGCCGTCTTGCGCTGCGGGAGCGGCTTGACCTCGGCGTGGTCGTCGGGTTCCTCGCCGCGGGATTCGCGGGCCGCGCGGACGCTGTTCTCCAGGGCCGCCATCAGGTCCAGGACCTTGCCGCCCTTGGCCGGTTCCGGGGCTTGGCGCGGGGTCTCGCCGGCGGCCTTCGCGGCGATGACCTCCTCCACGGCCTCGCGGTACTCGTCGTGCAGATCCTCCAGGTCGACCTCGCCCAGGGTGTCCATCAGGGCGTCCGCCAGGTCCAGTTCCTGGTCGCGGACCGTGACGTCCGTGTCGGGGGCCACGCCCTCGGGGGCGCGGACCTCGTCCGGCCACAGCAGACCGTGCATCGCGATGGCCTCGCCGACCACCCGGAGCATGCCCAGGCGTTCCCTGCCGCGCAGGGCGAACTTGGCGATCGCCACCTTGTTGCTGCGCTTCAGTGCCTCGCGGAGGAGGGTGTACGGCTTCGCCGCGGGGGCGCCGCTGGCCTGGAGGTAGTACGCGGCGTCCATCTGGAGCGGATCGATCCGGTCGCCCGGGACGAAGGCCACGATCTCGATCGTCCTGGCCGTGGGGATGGGCAGGCTGGAGAGGTCCTCCTCGGTGATCGGGATGATCGTGCCGTCCGCGTCCTCGTAGCCCTTGCCGATCTCCCCCTGGGTGACCTCGCGGTCCTCCAGCTCGCAGAACTTGCGGTAACGGATGCGGCCGCCGTCCTCGGTGTGGATCTGGCGGAAGGAGATCGAGTGGCTCTCGGTGGCGTTCACCAGCTTGATCGGGATGCTGACCAGCCCGAACGAGATGGCGCCGTTCCAGATGGATCTCACGTGCAGCACCCTTCCGGTCACTCTCGGGAGTGTTCGTCCTGGTTCGCGTGGGATTCTTATCGTATGGCGCCTATCACAGTGGTGGAGGGGCGACGGCTCGCGCTCAGCAATCTGGAGAAGGTGCTGTATCCCGCCACCGGCTTCACCAAAGGCGAGGTGCTGCACTACTACGCGACCGTCGCCGAGGTCCTGCTGCCCCATCTGCGGGACCGGGCGGTGTCCTTCCTGCGGTATCCGGACGGGCCGGACGGGCAGGTCTTCTTCACGAAGAACGTGCCGCCGGGTACGCCCGAGTGGGTCACCACCGCCGAGGTGCCGAGGGTCGAGGGGCCCTCGCGGATGGTCCTGGTGCAGGATCTGCCGAGCCTGATGTGGGCGGCCAACCTCGTCACCGAGTTCCACACCCACCAGTGGCTCGTGGACACGCCGGAGACGGCCGACCGGATCGTCTTCGACCTCGATCCGGGGGCGCCGGCGAGCATCGTGCAGTGCTGCGAGGTCGCGCTGTGGCTGCGGGAACGGCTCGCGGACGACGGCATCGAGGCCTACGCAAAGACCTCCGGCTCGAAGGGGCTGCATCTGCTCGCCGCCGTGCGCGGGGCGTCTTCCGAGCAGGTGTCCGAGTACGCCAAGGAGCTGGCGGTCGAGGCGGAGAGGGCCATGCCGCGGCTCGCGCTGCACCGGATGACGCGGAGCCTGCGGCCGGGGAAGGTCTTCGTCGACTGGAGTCAGAACGCCGCCCGCAAGACCACGGCGACCCCCTACACCCTCCGGGCCCGCCCCGAGCCGACCGTCTCGGCGCCGGTGACCTGGGAGGAGGTCGAGCAGTGCGAGGCGCCCGGCCGGCTGGACTTCGAGGCGCGGGATCTCGCGTCACGGGTCCAGGACCACGGGGATCTGCTCGGGCCGCTGCTCGATCCGGGGCGGGCCGGGTCGTTGCCGTAGCCACGGGAACCTCAGGTGTGTCCACACCCGCTGCCCTCGTGGCCTCACACCCTCGCCCATGTCTTCCGGTCCCGGGCGGCCGCGTGCAGGGCTTCCACGTCCGCCGGTTTCAGGACGGCGTCCTGGGCGGTCAGGCTCTGGATGTCGGTGTCCGTCAGGATGCGGAGGTCGCGCGGCCGGGCCTGGACCGACACCGTCGTGGGGGCCAGCAGGGCGAGTACGGGGTGGACCTCGGCTGTCAGGGCGTAGGAGGCGCGGTCGGCGTCGGTGCGGACGCGGCGGAGCAGGGGGTGGGGGTCGCGGCGGCTCAGGGTGACCATGGGGTCGGTGACCGTCACGCGGTGCTTGCGGGCGTAGAGGGTGTGTACGGCGTACAGGCCGCCGGGGCCGATCAGCAGATGGTGGATGCGGCCGCCGCCGGGGAGCGGGACGGAGTGCAGGGTGTGCCAGCCCGCGCCGTCCAGGCGGTCCAGGGCCTCCCCCACGGTCTGCTCGGCCGTCAGGGCCCGGCGGCGCGGGTCGGGGCGGAGCCGGTGGGCCGGGCCGGGTTCGCGGTCGAGGGCGACGACGAGGGCCTCGCCGGGGCGGTTGGGCGCCAGGTCGTCGTCGGGGTGGAGCGCCAGCCGGGCGAGGTCGGAGGGGGTCGGCACCGGGGGCGGGCCGACCGTCACCGGGCCGGTGATGAAGGGCCCGAGAGCCCGGAGGACCTCGTCCTCGCGGTCCGTGCCGAGCAGGTTGACCCGGGCGGCCTCACGGTCGTACCAGGCGATGTTCCTGCCGTCCGGGAGGCAGACGTAGAGCCGTTCCTGGCCGTGTCGCCGGGTCGGTACGACGCGCAGTCCGTCCATGCACCATCACCCCCGACCATGGGAACAGGCGGGGTGCTGCGGGGGCAAGAACCCGGTTACCTTGGAGAGCAGTTGGGCAGGCCCCCGGTCGGTGATGGTGGGGAGGCTTTGTTGCGTACCCGCAGGAAACCCGATGTGCCGGCTCCGGAGAGCCCGTGGAGCGAGGTGGTGCCCGGCCTGTGGATGGGCGGCCACGAGTACGCGGGCACCCCGGGGCAGGTGGAGTTCGCCGTCGTACGGGACGAGTTCGACCTCGTGCAGACGCTGCTGCGGCTGCCCGGCCACGGCCCCGATCCGGGCGTCCGGCATCACGTCTGGCCCATTCCCGACGGGCCGCTCGACGGGACGCAGCTCGCCGGGGTGATCCGATTGGCCGAGGCGGCCTGCGAGGCGCTGGACGAGGGCCGCAGGGTCCTCGTTCGCTGTTACCACGGGTACAACCGCTCGGGGCTGGTCGTCGCGCACGCGCTGATGCGCCGGGGCGACTCCGCGGAGACGGCGATCCGGCTGATCCGGGACCGCCGTTCGCCCTGGGCGCTGCACAACGAACTGTTCGTCGAGTACCTGCGGGCCGGTCTGGCCACGGCCCGGCTGCTGGAGGAACTCACCGAGTGACACGCCACCCCACCAGCACAGCACCCGGCCGGTGCCTCGGCAAACGGGCTCCCTCGCGCGCAAATGGGACGTCCCCGCGAATAAAGTGGGCCGGGCCGGCGGGTCGTGCCCGAGCCGCGTGATCACCCCCTCGAACCGCAGGAGTGCAGTGCCCCTCAGCCGTCCCGGAGGCCTTCTCGGAAGCCGACCCGGCGAAGCCCTCTGCCGACCGGGCGACGCCTCCGGCCGACCCGGCGAGGCCGACTGCCGACCCGGCGAAGCCTCCCGCTGCCCTGGCCGAGCCGACGTCAGCCCTGACCGAGCCGACCTGCGCCACAGCGGCCAAGCCGACCCGCACCCCGGCCAAACCGACCACAGCCCCGGCCAAGCAGCCCGCCAACCCGGCGAAGCCTCCGGCCGCCCCGGCCAAGCAGCCCGCCACCCCCGCCAAGCCACCCCTCGCATCATCCGAGCCGCCCGTCGCGCCCTCCTCGTCACTCTCCTGCTGGCGACCGCCGCGGCCTGCGGGGACACCGGTGGGCTCGAAGGTGCCGGGGCGACGCCGACGGCGGTCGGGCCGGCGCGGCTCTGGCCGGAGCAGACGCCCGCGTCCAGCCCGGCCTTCGAGATCGGTGAGGTGAACACCGAGGTGGTCAAGGGCGTCAAGGTCCCGGCAGGTGACGACATCCGCGGGGTGGACCCGGTCGAGGTCGTCCGGGCCGAGATCGCCGCGAGCCCGGGCGACTACGACGGCGGCAAGGCGCCGTACCGGGACACGGCCGGGCGGATGACCGGCTGCGGCAAGGGCCCCGGGCACGGGCGGTGCCCGGTCCTGAAGCCGTACTACCGGGACCTGACCGGCGACGGGCGCGACGACCTGACACTGGGCTTCCGGCTGCTGCCCGGCAAGACGACCGCGGTGCGCGTCTACACCGTCGAGAAGCACCGGCTCGTGCAGGTGATGTCGTGGGAGGACGCGCTGAGCGGCGTGGAACTGGCCGGGCGTTCCCTGGTCATCCGCTCGCCCTCCGAGGTGGCGGGCTACGAGTACCGCCTGCAGTGGACCTGGGACCGGGACCAGCGGGCGATGCTCCTCACCCACGACGAGATGCTGCGCACCGGGCCGCGCAAGCACTCCCGCCACCCGGCCGCCTCCCCCTCGGCGAGCACCGGATGAGACCCGTGCTCCCCCAGTGGTCGGGGACGCTCGCCGTGAAGGCCGCCGCCTTCATCACGGTGATGTGCTGCGCGCTGGCCGCCCTGCTCGGCGTCCTGGTGCATGTGCAGGTGACCGACCAGACCGTAGGCCAGGCCCGCGACCAGGCGCTGCAGCGGCTGGAGCAGGCGACGGAGCGGTACGAGGCCGGTGACCCGTTGCGGCGGGGCGCCGCGCTGGATCCGCCGGAGCTGCCCCGGAAGCTGCGGGACCTCGCGGTGGCCGGTGACCGGGGCACGATGGTGGCCGACCGCGAAGGGCGCCCCACGATGTGGGCGGCCGGGCCGGCCGACGGCGGCAGGGCCCTGGCCGTGGCGGTGGACTACTCGCAGCAGGCGCGCACCATCGCGGGCCTGGACCGGGCGATCCTGTGGTCGTCGGGCCTGGCGATCGGGGCGACGCTGCTGGTCGGCGCGTTCGCGGTGACGCGGGTGACGCGGCGGCTGCACACCACGGCGCGGGTGGCCCGGCGGATCAGCGCGGGCGACCTGGACGCGCGCGTGAACGACCCCCGGACCGATCCGCGTACGAAGACTCCGGCGCGGCCACCGGACGAGGTGGCCGCGGTCGCCGCCGCGCTGGACTCCATGGCGTCGTCGCTGCAGGGCAAGCTGCTGGCCGAGCAGCGGTTCACGGCGGACGTGGCCCATGAGCTGCGCACTCCGCTGACCGGGCTGCACGCGGCGGCCGAACTGCTGCCTCCCGGCCGCCCGACGGAGCTGGTGCGGGACCGGGTCGCGGCACTGCGCACGCTCACCGAGGACCTGCTGGAGATCTCCCGGCTGGACACCGGGCGGGAGCTGCTGGAGCTGGACACGGAGCAGTTGGGGCCGCTGGCCGAGCGGGCGGTGCGGGCCGCGGGGAACGGCACGGAGGTCAGGGTCGTACGGGATGTGTCCGTGGAGACGGACCGGCGGCGGCTGGAGCGGGTGCTCGGCAATCTCGTGGCGAACGCGCACAAGCACGGCCGGGGCCCGGTCGTACTGACCGTGGACGGGCCGGTGGTGACGGTTCGCGACCACGGGGACGGCTTTCCGGAGTACCTGGTGGCGCACGGTCCGCAGCGGTTCCGTACGGAGGGCGGGTCCAGGGGGCACGGGCTGGGGCTGACCATCGCGCTGGGGCAGGCCGAGGTGCTGGGCGCGCGGCTGAGGTTCGCGAACGCGCCGGACGGCGGGGCGGTGGCCACCCTGGCACTGGCGGTGGAGTGAGGGCGTAGGGGCCTTCCTCCTATGGCCCAGCGTGACGGGCGGGGCCCGAGGGGCGCTCCTAATGTGGCGATTAGTCAGCTTCGGTCCTTCCGCCCCCACATGGAGGTACTCCCGATGTCACTCCCCATGTCTCTGCGCTCCCGCCTCTCCATAACCACCGCCGCCGCGCTCCTCGCCGCCGCTGCCGCCGTCACGCCCGCCGTCGCGGACGACGAGTGGGACGCGTCCGGCGCCAGCTCGATGAGCGCCGACACGTTGGGGTCCGACACGACGGACGCCGGCACGATGGGCGGCGACGGATACCACCGCCACGACGACCGGCGCTTCTACCGGGGTGTCGTCACGGCGAACACCCTGGCGCTGCGCAGCGCCCCGAACCGCGGCTCGCGGATCATCCGGTTCGCCCACCGGGGGGACAAGGTCAAGATCTTCTGCAAGGCCCCCGGCCAGACCGTGCAGGGCAACCCGCTCTGGTATCTCCTGGCGGACGGCACCTGGGCCTGGGGCGCGGCCCGCTTCATCGACAACATCGGCCCCGCGCCACGCTGGTGCTGACACTCGGTCACCCAAACACACACAAGACGTACCGTTTGGGTAGGTTCCGGACATGAGCAAGGCCGGAATCACCGTGGCGACGGCGGACCCGCCCGCGCCCGCCGTCCGCCCCCTCCCCCGGCGCCGTGGCATCGAGCTCGCCCTCATCGTCGTGGCCGTACTGCTGTCCGTGTACGGCTACTGCGCGGTGGGCCTCGCCCAGCACGGCACCCTCCCGCCCGGCGCCGCAGGCTACGGCGCCGGGCTCGGCGTGCTCGCGCTGCTGGCGCATCTGGCGGTGCGGCTGCGGGCCCCGCACGCCGACCCCCTCCTGCTGCCCATCGGCGTGCTGCTCAACGGGCTCGGCCTGGTGCTCATCTACCGGCTCGACCTGGAGACCCCGGGCGACCGGGCGGCACCGGCCCAACTGGTGTGGTCGACGCTGGGCGTGACGCTGTTCATCCTGGTCGTGCTGCTTCTGCGCGACCACCGGGTGCTCCAGCGCTACACCTACGTCTGTGTCGTCGCCGTGCTGGTCCTGCTCACCCTGCCGATCCTGTTCCCGGCGGTGAACGGGGCCCGCATCTGGATCCGGATCGCCGGGTTCTCGATCCAGCCGGGCGAGTTCGCGAAGGTGCTGCTGGCGGTGTTCTTCGCCGCGTATCTGGCCGCGAACCGCAATGCCCTGGCGTACACCGGCCGCCGTATCTGGAGGTTCCAGTTCCCCACCGGACGGGTGCTCGGGCCGATCGTCGCCGTCTGGCTGGTGAGCGTGGGCGTACTGATCCTGGAGCGGGACCTCGGGACGTCGCTGCTCTTCTTCGGCCTGTTCGTCGTCCTCCTCTACGTCGCCACGGGCCGCACCGGCTGGATCACCGTGGGACTGCTCCTGGCCACGCTGGGCGCGGTCGCCGTCGGGCGTCTGGAGCCGCATGTGCACAGCAGGATCGAGACGTGGCTGCATCCGTTCGCCTCGGTCGAGGCGGGCGAGGGCCCGAACCAGCTCGCGCAGTCGCTGTTCGCCTTCGCGGAGGGCGGTTTCCTCGGCACGGGGCTGGGTCTCGGCCACTCGGTCCTCATCGGCTTCGCCGTGAAGTCGGACTTCATCCTGGCGACGGCGGGCGAGGAACTGGGCCTGGCGGGTCTGTCGGCCATCTTCGTCCTCTACGGCCTGCTGGTGGAGCGCGGCTACCGGGCGGGCCTGGCGCTGCGCGAGCCCTTCGGCAGGCTGCTCGCGGTGGGCCTCTCCTCGCTCGTGGCGCTCCAGGTGTTCGTGATCGCGGGCGGGGTGACCGGCCTGATCCCGCTGACCGGTATGGCGATGCCGTTCCTGGCGCAGGGCGGCTCGTCGGTGGTGACCAACTGGGCGATCGTGGCGCTGCTGGTCCGGGTGAGCGACTCGGCGCGGCGTCAGCACGACGGGCAGGAGACCCCATGACGCGGCACATCCGGCACGCCGGCCTCTTCTGCGCCCTGCTGCTGGTGGCCCTGCTGCTGAACGCCGCCCGCGTCCAGGTCGTCCAGGCGCCGCTGTACGACGGCCACCCCGCCAACCGTCGCCCGGAGATCGCCCGCTACGAGCAGCCGCGCGGGAACATCCTGGTCGGCGACCGGCCGATCACCGGCTCGCAGGACACCCGCGAGCATCTGCGCTACGAGCGGACCTACGCCGACGGCCCGATGTACGCGCCGGTCACCGGCTTCGCCTCCCAGCTCTACGGCACGACGCTGCTGGAGCACACCGAGGACGGCATCCTGTCCGGCTCGCACCCGATGCTCGCGCCGTTCCCGCTGTGGAACGACTTCACGCGGGCGCGCAACGCCGGCGGGAACGTGGTGACGACACTCGACCCGGCCGCGCAACGGGCCGCGTACCAAGGGCTCGCCGGACGCAAGGGGGCCGTGGCCGCCCTGGAGCCGTCCACCGGCCGGATCCTGGCCCTGGTGTCCGCCCCGTCCTACGACCCCCAGCCGCTGTCCGGGAACGGGGCGGCGGCGGCCCGGGCCTGGCAGCGGCTGAACGCCGACCGGGACCGGCCGATGCTCAACCGGGCGGTGCGGCAGACGTATCCGCCGGGTTCGACCTTCAAGATCGTCACCTTGGCCGCGGCGCTGGACGCCGGCCTGGTCCCGGACCTCGACAAGCCGACCGACTCCCCCGACGCCTACCGGCTGCCCCGTACGAGGACGCGTCTGTCGAACTATGCCAAGGGCTGCGCGGACGCCTCCGTGCGCGAGGCGTTCGTCTTCTCCTGCAACACCGTCTTCGCCCAGCTCGGTGTGCAGGTGGGGGTGCCGGGCATGACGGCGGCGGCCCGGTCCTTCGGCTTCAACGACCGGGCGCTGCGGATCCCCTTCGCGGTGGCGCGGTCCACGTTCGACACCTCGCTGGACCAGGCACAGCTCGCGCTGTCGTCGATCGGCCAGTACAACACCCGCGCCACCCCGCTGCAGATGGCGATGGTGGCGGCGGCCGTGGCGAACGGCGGGCAGGTACGGGATCCCTATCTGGTGGAGCGCACGACCCGGCCGGGCGGCAGCACCCTCGCGACCGCCGGCTCGCGCCCGATCCGCCAGGCGATGACGCCCGCGACCGCCGCGCGGCTGCGCGGGCTGATGCTGGGCGTGGTCAGGGGCGGCACCGGGCGCAACGCCGCGATCCGCGGTGCCAAGGTGGGCGGCAAGACGGGCACGGCCCAGCACGGCATCGGCAACTCCGGTACGCCGTACGCCTGGTTCGTCTCCTGGGCGCAGGGCGGTCGTGATCTGCAGCCGCGGGTGGCGGTCGCGGTCGTCGTGGAGGACGCGGACGCCAACCGCGGGGACATCAGCGGGGGCGGCGACGCGGCGCCGATCGCGCGGGCGGTGATGGAGGCGGTACTGAAGTCCCGGGACCGGCTGCCCGGTTCCTGAGACGGCTCTACCGGGAGACCGGGGCCCCGACCTACCGTTCGGTCATGACTGCTGCCGCCGCCTTCGAACTCGCCCAGGTCAACATCGCCCGCCTCAAGGCCCCGCTGGACTCCCCGCAGTTGAAGGACTTCGTCGACGCCCTGGACCCCGTGAACGCGGACGCCGACGCCGCCGACGGTTTCGTGTGGCGCTTGCAGGGCGACTCAGGCGACGCGACGGACGTGGCCGTCTTCGGAGACTCCTGGCTGATCATCAACATGTCGGTGTGGCGGAACACGGACGCGCTCACGGCGTACATGTACCAGGGCAGGCACCGGGAGATGCTCGCCCGCCGCCGCGAGTGGTTCGACCGGGTCCAGGAGGCCATGGTCGCGCTCTGGTGGGTCCCGGCCGGCCACCGCCCGACCGTCGCCGAGGCCGAATCCCGCCTCCTCCACCTCCGCACCCACGGCCCGACCCCCTACGCCTTCACCCTGCGCACGTCGTACCCGCCCCAGGGCGCGACGCCCCTCCTGGGCGAGGTACCGGAGGGGCTGGGCTGCTCGGTCTAGCGGCGGCGGTCGATGGCGGTGAGGTCGATGGCGAGGGGGAAGGGGACGGTGAGTTCGAGCTTGTCGTGGAAGATGCCGGTCAGGCCGTAGGCCTGGGTCGCGGGGTCGAGCTCGTACACATAAACCACCGGGAGGCCTTCGTTCTCCTCGACGCGCCAGTAGTGCGGAATTCCGGCACGCGCATACTTCAGCGGCTTGACCTCACGGTCCCGGTCCTCCGAGTCCGCGGAGACGACCTCGACAGCGATGACGACGTCTTCCGGCCGGTACCAGGTCTGTTTGGGGCCAGTGTCGGCACCCGCTTGAAACACCAGGACATCGGGTTCCGGCCGATTGCGCTTGTTCAGCTTGATGGTCATCTCACGGATGACGTCGAACTCCTCCGGCACCTGATCCAGCAGGGTGTTGTCCAGCAAGCGGATGGCACGTGAGTGGAAGTTGGTCTGCGGACTCACGAAGACAAGACTCCCGTCGATCAGCTCCGTGTGCGGAGGCAGGTTGGGAAGCTCGTCGAGGTCGTCCGCCGTCCAGCCGCCCTCGGGCGGACGAGGCCACTCGTAGTCGTCGTCCAGCCCGTAGTCACGCGCGGCGCTCATGATCGCTCCCATGTGCCGGAGTCTGCCTGGCACAGCCAGCGTACCCAGGGGAATATGCCGATTCGCCCGTCGAACGAGTGATCAACCGTCGAGTCGTTGACCGGCCTCGATGACTGCCTCCACCTCCGCGACCCGCTCCCCCTCCTCCACCGCGAAGCGCTCCGCGTCGAGCTTCTCGGCGATCTCCTCGTCCTGGGACATCAGCAGGTCGAGGTTGGAGTCGCCCATGTCCAGGACGCCCATGTCGACGTAGGCCTGCTGGAGGCGTTTGCCCCACAGGCCGATGTCCTTGACGCAGGGGACGATGCGGCTGAAGAGGAGCTTGCGGAAGAGGGCGAGGAACTCGGACTGCTCGCTGCAGGCCTCCGCCTCGGCCTTCGGGATGCCGAAGTTCTCCAGCACCTCCACGCCCCGCAACCGGTCGCGCATGAGGTAGCAGCCCTCGATGACGAACTCCTCGCGCTCGCGGAGCTCGGCGTCGCTGAGCTGCTGGTAGTAGTCCCTGAGCGCCATCCGCCCGAAGGCCACGTGCCGGGCCTCGTCCTGCATGACGTACGCGAGGATCTGCTTCGGCAGCGGCTTGTCCGTGGTGTCCCTGATCATGCCGAAGGCCGCCAGCGCCAGTCCCTCGATCAGCACCTGCATGCCCAGATACGGCATGTCCCAGCGCGAGTCGCGCAGCGTGTCGCCCAGCAGGGACTGGAGGTTGTCGTTGATCGGGTACAGCAGCCCGACCTTCTCGTGCAGGAACCGGCCGTAGATCTCGGCGTGCCGGGCCTCGTCCATGGTCTGGGTCGCGGAGTAGAACTTCGCGTCCAGATCAGGGACGGACTCGACGATCCGCGCGGCACAGATCATCGCGCCCTGCTCACCGTGCAGAAACTGGCTGAACTGCCAGGAGGCGTAGTGCAGGCGCAACTCCCCCTTGTCCTTCTCCGTCAGCTTCGCCCAGTGCCTGGTCCCGTAGAGGGACATCGCCTCGTCGGGAGTCCCCAGCGGATCGTACGGATCCACCTCCAGCTCCCAGTCGATCCGCTTCTGACCGTCCCACTGCTTGTCCTTGCCCTTCTGATAGAGGGCCAGGAGCCGGTCGCGGCCACCGTCGTACTCCCAGTTGAAACGGGCAGCTCCGCTCGCCGGCACCTGCCACACGGACTCTTCCGGTTCCTCGGCGTACAGGTCGAAGGTCGGCATGCCCCGCAGGCTCCTACGTGGTAGACGCCGCGTCAACAAATCGCGCACAGGGGATTGACGGCCTTGCTGACACGCAGTCTCATAAGAGGGACAGTGACGTGTGCACAACGAGGTGGGCAGCCATGACGACCCTGACGGAAGCCGACGCGCTCGACGGCCTGCGCGACGCCCTCGGCCTGCTCAAGGACCGGGAGCAGGTGGCCCAGCGGCTCCTCGACTCCTCCGCCAAGCACTCCTTCGACCCGGACAAGGAACTGGACTGGGACGCGCCCTTCGAGGAGGGCAAGTGGTTCTGGCCCCCGGAGCTGGTCTCGCTCTACGACACCCCGCTCTGGAAGCGCATGAGCGAGGAGCAGCGCATCCTGCTCTCCCAGCACGAGGCGGCGGCCCTGGCCTCCCTGGGCATCTGGTTCGAGATCATCCTCATGCAGCTCCTCGTCCGCCACATCTACGACAAGGCCGCGACGAGCGCACACGTCCGCTACGCCCTCACGGAGATCGAGGACGAGTGCCGCCACTCCAAGATGTTCGCCCGGCTGATCTCCCACGGCGACACACCCTGGTACCCGGTCAGCCGCGCCCACCAGCACCTGGGCCGCCTCTTCAAGACCATCTCCACCACCCCCGGCTCCTTCACCGCCACCCTCCTCGGTGAGGAGGTCCTGGACTGGATGCAGCGCCTGACGTTCCCCGACGAGCGCGTCCAGACCCTGGTCCGGGGCGTCACCCGCATCCACGTCGTGGAGGAGGCCCGCCATGTGCGCTACGCCCGCGAGGAACTCCGCCGCCAGATGGTGACGGCCCCGAGGTGGTCCCAGGAGTTCACCCGGGTCACCTCCGGCGAGTTCGCCCGGGTCTTCTCGGTGGCGTTCGTGAACCCGGACGTCTACACGAACGTCGGCCTGGACAGGCGTGAGGCCCTCGCCCAGGTCAAGGCCAGCGGCCACCGCCGCGAGGTCATGCAGAACGGCTCGAAGCGGCTGACGGACTTCCTCGACGACATCGGGGTGCTGCGCGGAGTGGGACGCCGGCTCTGGAAGTCCTCCGGTTTGCTGGCATAGACCCCGCCCGGGTCATGTCCATGCAGGGTGGCTACTGTCCTCTGTGACCCCGTCACTGTCAGTGGCCACAAAGGAGATCACCCGGCATGTCCCCCCACTCCCTGCGCACCGCCGCCGTAGGCGCCGCTGCCGCCCTCGCCCTGACCGCGTGCGGCAGCGAGTCCGCCGACACCGACAAGGCGCCCGCCCCACAGGGCGTCGTCAGCAAGGCGACCGCCAAGAAGATCGCCGACCGCTACGAGAAGGTCAACAACAAGGCGAACGCGGCCCAGGACGAGAAGCTCCTCGCGACGGTCGAGGGCGGCCAGGTCTACGCGATGGACAAGGCCGTCTACACCCTCTTCGACACCTGGCCGAAGAAGGACCAGAAGGACTACGCCAAGCCCTTCTCCTACACGGACCGCACCTACGTGATCCCGAAGAAGGGCGCGGGCGACTGGTTCGCCGTCCAGGCCAAGTCCAGCGTGAACGACGAGGAAAGAGTGCTCCTGGTCTTCGACAAGGTCGACGGCACCTACAAGATGGTGCTGTCCCTCTGGGCCGCCGCGGCGGACATCCCCAAGCCGGCCCTCGACAAGGACGGGCTCGCCGAGGCCGTCGACCCCGGCACCAAGATCGGCGGACTGGCCCCCACCGACATACGCGCCGCCTACGCGGACTACCTCGAAACCGGCGGCAAGAAGAAGGGCAAGTCCCTGACCTCCACGCAGCCCGTCGAGAACGCCAAGAAGACCTACCAGCGCAGCAGCACCAAGGGCGCGGCCGAGGGCAAGGCCACCGAGAAGTTCTTCGCCAAGGCCCCCGCCGACCCGAGCGTCTACGCCCTGCGCACAGCCGACGGCGGCGTCCTCGCCCTGGTCCCCCTCGCCCACAAGCAGGAATCCCTGCTCAAGGAGTCCTACCGCTCCATCGCGAGCCTCGTCCCCAACGACGAGCAGGCCGCCCTGGGCGCCACCAGCGGCCCCCTGATCACCGACACCTTCGAGGGCCAGGGCCTGGCCGAACTGACCCCGAAGGCCGCCCGCCTCACCAACGTCGACTTCCAGCACGTGGACGCGCGCTAGGCGGGACCACGACGCGCCCGCACCCGCGTACGGCGAGAAGGGGACGTGTCGGGGGGTGTCCGCCCGCAGCGGTTGGCGCGTCAACGCCGGTCAGTCGGTATGAAACTCAATCGCGCCGTTCCGAGGACGGACACCCCCCGGCGCGGCCCCGACCCACCACCCACGGCGTAGGCGCTACGCGCACCCCCACCGAAGCAGCCACAGGCCGCCGCAGGCATCCGGCCCCCGCCCCGGCTCCCGGCTACGCTGCGAGGCATGACACCAGCCGCCCCCACCCCCGCCTACCGGCGCCTCAGCGTCGAGGAACGCCGCAGCCAACTGCTCACCTCCGCGCTGTCGCTCTTCGCGCACCGCGCCCCGGAGGACGTCTCCCTGGACGACGTGGCGGAGGCGGCGGGGGTGTCACGCCCCCTGGTGTACCGCTACTTCCCCGGCGGCAAGCAGCAGCTCTACGAGGCCGCCCTCCGCTCCGCCGCCGACGAGCTCCGGACCTGCTTCGACGAACCCCGAGAGGGCCCCCTCCTCCCCCGCCTGTCCCGCGCCCTCGACCGCTACCTCACGTTCGTCGACCAGCACGACGCCGGCTTCAGCGCCCTCCTCCAGGGTGGCAGCGTCGTGGAGACCTCACGGACCACCGCCATCGTCGACGGCGTCCGCCGCGCCGCCGCCGAGCACATCGTCAGGCACCTGGAGGTCACCACCCCCGGCCCCCGCCTGCGCATGACCATCCGCATGTGGATCACGGCCGTGGAGGCATCGAGCCTCATCTGGCTCGACGAGGACAAGCAGCCCCCCGCCGAGGACCTCCGCGACTGGCTCGTCGAGCAGTTCGTGGCCATGCTGTCGGTGACCGCCCGCCGTGACCCGCAGACCGACGCCCTGGTCCAGGCGCTCGCCGAGGATGTCTGACACTGATCTGGTGAAGAGCGAAGACACCCCCTTCGAGGGCGGCCCCATGGACGGCAGGGTCCTGCCCGTCCTGCTCGGCATCACCGGCCACCCGCCCAAGACGTACCGCATCCCCGTCCCGGACCCGGCCGGCGGCCCGCCCACGGTGCTCGCCTACCGCCGTGTCCCCCGCGGCCCGGGCAAGGTCGGCCTGACCAACCGCTGGAAGTACGAGTACGCCCCGGAGGGCGTCCCGCCCCGGCGGCTCACATGGCCCTGGTCGAAGCCACACGCCACGCCGCCCGGCAAACGGGACGACGCCGACGGGTGACCCTGTTGCGCCGAATCGCGCAGGCCTACCGCACAGACCGTCCCACACCCCTCATCCTCACGATGTCCGGTGGCCGAAGGGCCGCCCCCGCATCGGAGGTGATGGCATGTCAGGAACCCTTCTGCGTCTGGCCTGTACGGCGGCGATGGCAGCAGCAACCCTCGCACCCACCCCCGCCACAGCAGCCCCGGACCCAACTCCCACCCCCACACCCACATCCACCGCCGCCCCCGGACCACCCCCCGCCTCCCTCGCCTACCTCCTGACGGACCTTCAGCAGCTCTACCGCAAGGCCGAACAGGCCACCGAGGCCTACAACGCCACCGAGGAGAAGCTGAAGAAGCAGCGCACGGAGACCGACCGCCTGAACCACGCCCTGGCCCGCGCCCGGCTCTCCCTGCACGACAGCCGGAGCGAGGTCGGCCGCCTGGCCAGGCAGCAGTACCAGAGCAGCACGGACATCTCCCCGTACGTACACCTGCTCCTGGCCCGCGATCCCCAGCACGCGATCGACCAGGGCCATGTGATCGGAAGGATCGCCCGGGAACGGGCCGCCACCATCAACCGCCTGACCGGCGCCGAGCGAAAGGCCGACGACCTGGCCCGCAAGGCCCGCAAGGCCCTCGACCAACAGCTCACCCTCACCGAACGGCGAAAGAAGGAACAGGACCAGGTCGTCAAACGCCTGCACGACGTGGAGGACCTCCTCGCCTCCCTCAGCCGCGACCAGCTCGCCGCCCTCTCCGCGTTCGAGACGAGCGGGATCACCAAGGCCCAGAAGAAGTTCATGGCGTCCGGCGCGCTCAGCAGCGCCCGCAGACCGTCGGCGGAGGGCGATCGAGCCCTGCGCTACGTGGTCGGGCAGCTCGGCAAGCCGTACGAGTGGGGCGCGGAGGGCCCGAAGTCGTACGACTGCTCGGGCCTGACCTCGCAGGCGTGGGCCGAGGCCGGGGCGCCCATCCCCAGGACCAGCCAGGAGCAGTGGAAGCGGCTGAAGCGGATCCCGCTCGCCGAGCTGCGCCCGGGGGACCTGGTCGTGTACTTCCCGGAGGCCACGCATGTGGCGCTGTACCTCGGCGACGGCATGGTCGTCCAGGCCCCCCGTCCGGGCGCGAAGGTGAAGGTGTCACCGATCGCGGCCAACCCGCTCCTGGGCGCCGTGCGCCCGGACCCGTCCGGGAAGCCCCTGCGGCGGTACGCGCCGCCGAAGCTCCCCAAGGGCGCCACGGACGGGTCGGACAGCGGCTACGACGGTTACGCCGCGCCCGCGCCGGACAGCTCGGCGAGGTAGGCGCCCGTCTTCTCCGGGTCGTAGAAGAAGTTCTCGAAGTCGGACGGGTCGTTGAAGCCGTTGGCGAAGCGGTCGGCGGCCGGCTGGAGCTCGCCGGCGGCGCCGATCAGGTTCAGGATGTGCTCCGGCGGCGGCGCGAGCATCGCGTTGGTCCACTTGGTGACGTGCTGGGCGGTGTCCCAGTAGCGGTCGAAGGCCGACCGCATCCACTCCTCGTCGAACGGCTTGTCACCGTGCTCGACGATCGCGGACAGGTACGCGGCGGCGCACTTGGACGCCGAGTTGGAGCCCTGGCCGGTGATCGGGTCGTTCGCCACGACGACGTCCGCCACACCCAGCACGAGTCCGCCGCCAGGGAGGCGGCCGATGGGGTTGCGGACGGTGGGGGCGTAACGGCCGGCCAGCGCGCCGCCCGCGTCGGTCAGCTCGACCTTGGTGGCCCGCGCGTACTCCCAGGGGACGTACCGCTCCATGAGTTCCAGGGTCAGGGAGAGGTGCTCCGCGGGGTCCTTGACGCCGCCGAAGGCGTCGAGCGGGCCGCCGGGTATGCCCTCCCAGAACAGGATGTCGGCACGGCCGGAGGTCGTCAGAGTCGGCATGACGAACAGTTCGCCGACGCCCGGCACGAGGTTGCAGCGGACCCCTTCGGTGTCCGGGTGCTCGGGGCGCGGGCCGAGGCCGTGGACGTACGACACGGCCAGTGCGCGCTGCGGCTCGCTGTAGGGGGAGCGCTCGGCGTCCCGGCCGAACATCTGCACGAGCTCGCCCTTGCCGGCCGCGACGAGGACCAGGTCGTACGTGCGGGAGAAGTAGTCGAGGTCGCCGACGGCCGCGCCGTGGATGACGAGTTGTCCGCCGCGCTGTGCGAACGTCTCCATCCAGCCGGCCATCTTCACGCGCTGGTCGACCGACTGCGCGTACCCGTCGAGCCTGCCCAGCCAGTCGATGGCACGCGCCGCGGGACCCTCGGCCCAGGAGCCGGGGGCGGCGACCGAGACGCCGAGTCCCTGGATCTTCGGGGCCTGGGACTCCCAGAAGTTCAGCTGGAGATCGCGCTCGTGCTGCAGTGCCGTGTGGAACATGCACTGCGTCGACATGACCCGGCCCGTGCGGATCTCGTCCGCCGTCCGGTTGGACATCAGGGTGACCTCGTACCCCTGCGACTGGAGGCCGAGAGCGATCTGGAGCCCGGACTGACCGGCTCCGACGACGAGTATCTTCCGCATGCGGGGCTGTCCTCTACTCGGGGGTTTCGTCGAGCGCGTGGCCCACCAGGGCCAGGAGGGTCTCGATCACGGAGATCCGGCGACGCGCGTCCATGATCATGACAGGTATGTGTCGCGGGATGGTCAAGGCCTCCCGCACATCCTCCGGCTCGAACAGCTCGCTCTCGTCGAAGTGGTTCACCGCGACCACGTACGGCAGCCCGGAGCTCTCGAAGTAGTCCAGTACCGGGAAGCAGTCCTTCAGCCGGCGGGTGTCGGCCAGGACGACTGCGCCGATCGCACCGCGCACGATGTCGTCCCACATGAACCAGAACCGCTGCTGGCCCGGCGTGCCGAACAGGTAGAGCACCAGGTCGTCGTCGAGCGTGAGGCGCCCGAAGTCCATGGCCACGGTGGTGGTGCTCTTGCCCGGTGTGGCGGTGAGGTCGTCGGTGGCCTCGCTCGCCTCGGTCATCAGCGCCTCGGTCTGCAGAGGCGTGATCTCCGAGACGGCGGTGACCAGGGTGGTCTTGCCCACGCCGAAGCCGCCCGCCACCACGATCTTCGTGGCGATGGGTGCGCGGGTGCGGTCCGTCTCCCAGGCGTGCATGCTCGCGTCGGGCTGGACGAACGGGGAAGTTGCGGAGACGCCGTGAGCGGCGTCAGAGACGACGGAGTCCACTCAGCACCCTTTCCAGCAGAGCCCGGTCCGGGCGGCCCGTGCCGTGGCCGGTTCCCGTGCCGTACACACGAATCTTTCCCTGGTCCGCGAGGTCGCTGAGGAGCACGCGGACCACGCCGAGCGGCATCTTCAGCAGCGCGGCGATCTCGGCCACCGTACGCATCCGGCGGCACAGTTCGACGATGGCCTGGAGCTCCGGCATCACCCGGGTGGAGAGGGAGCCGTTCGTCAGCTCCTTGCGCTCCTCCGGGGCCTCCAGCGCGGCCGTGCTCGCCACGAACGTCTCCACCAGGAGGACGTGGCCGAAGCGGGTGCGGCCGCCGGTGAGCGAGTAGGGGCGGACCCGGGCGGGTTTGCGGTCACCGCCGCGGACCGGGAGGTGATGCTTCGGCGTACTGCTCATCGGGCACTCCCCGTCGTCTGGGACCGCTCCAGGGAACTACGGAGCTCGCTGCGGAGTTCGGGCGTCAGGACATGGCCGGCGCGGCCGACGAACAGGGCCATGTGGTACGCCACCACGCTCATGTCGCATTCCGCGGAGCCGTGGACGCCGAGCAGCGAGCCGTCGCTGATCGACATCACGAACAGGCTGCCCTCGTCCATCGCGACCATGGTGTGCCGGACCCCGCCGAAGTCCATCAGCTTGGCGGCGCCGACGGTGAGGCTGCCGATGCCGGAGACGATGGTGGCCAGGTCGGCGGCCGAGCCGCGCGGGCCGGTCCGCTTGGTGCCGCGGGCCTGCAGGGCTTCCCTGGCCTGCCGGTTGCGGTGGTCGTCGGAGGAGAGCAGGAGCAGTCCGTCGGAGGAGACGACCGCGACCGACTGGATGCCGGGTACCTCCTCGACGAGGTTGGTCAGCAGCCAGTGCAGGTTGCGGGCCTCACTGCTCAGCCCGATCAGTCCGAAGGTACTGGGAGCGGTCAACTGCTTGCCTCCTCGGCTGTGCCCCCCGTGGCTTCTTCGGATACAGCTGGTCCTGATGTGCCGGTGACCGGCCGCTTGTGCGAGGCCGTCTGCTCGGCGATCTCCGCCTCCACCTCGCGGTAGCCGGCCTGGGCACCCTGGCGGAAGCCGCCGAGCCGGCGGCGGAGGGCCTCGGCGTCCACGGAGCCGCTGCGCTGGCGCGGGGCGGTGGTCTGGGCGGTGACCTTCGGGGTGCGCTTGGGGAGGCCCTTGTCGGTGACACGCTCGTGCTCCACGTCGGCCTCGGCTTCGCCGTCGGCGCTGTCGTGCCCACCCGCACCCCCCGTGCGGGTTTCCTGGTCCTGTGCCTGCGGCCCCTGCGGGGCGAAATCGCCGTCGGCGGCCGCGGATTCGTGCTGCGTCGGCTCCGGGTCCGGCTGCGGCGCCGGGAGCAGCAGCTCCATCGTGGTCTCTGCAGGGGTTTCCGGCGGTGCCACCGGTACGTCCGGTACGTCCGCCGCCGTCGGCTCCGGGTGCTCGGCAACCTCTGCGTTGGGCTCCGGGTGCTCGGCTGCCTCGTCCCGCCGTACCGCCTTCTCCGCCAGTGCCACCAAGGGGTCCCCGCCGCCGGCGCGGCCGTGCAGGACGTTGGAGTTGGCCTCGGCGTCGGCGCCCGGGAAGGAGACGGTGTGGGTCGTGCCGGAGAGCGGGCCGGAGGCCGGGACGGCGGTGTGCGGGGCGGCAGCGAAGAGGTTGCGGGGCAGGACGACGACCGCCGCGACACCGCCCTGCTTCTGCTCACGCAACTGCACGCGCACCCCGTGCCGGTGGGCGAGGCGGGCCACGACGTACAGGCCGAGGCCGAGACCGTCCTCGCCCTCCTGGTCGTAGGGCGCCTCGGGGTCGAAGTCGGCGAGGCGGGAGTTGAGGCGCTCCAGCCGGTCCTCGGTCATGCCGATGCCCTCGTCCTGGACGGAGAGCATGACCTCGCCGTTCTCCAGCAGCCAGCCGGAGACCTCGACGGGCAGGTCGGGCGGGGAGAACGAGGTGGCGTTCTCCATGAGTTCGGCCAGCAGGTGGGAGAGGTCGTCCGCGGCGAATCCGGCTATGTGCGCGTGCGGCGGCAGCGCGGCGATACGGACCCGCTCGTACCGCTCGATCTCGCTCACCGCGGCACGGACGATGTCCACGAGCGGGACGGGCCCGGCGGCGTGCTGGACGTGCTCGGTGCCGGCGAGGACCAGGAGGTTCTCGCTGTGCCGGCGCATGACCGTCGCGAAGTGGTCGAGCTTGAAGAGGGTCGCGAGCCGGTCCGGGTCCTGCTCGCGCTCCTCCAGGTTCTCGATGACGGCCAGTTGCCGCTCGACCAGTCCGAGGGTGCGCAGCGCGAGGTTGACGAACGTACCGCCGATGGCCGTGCGCACCCGCTCGAGCTGGGCGACGGACTCGGCGAGTTCGCCGCGCAGTTCCTCGCGCGCGTCGGCCATCTTCTGGCGCTGGCCGACGAGGTGCTTGCGGTCGGACTCCAGCGTGGTGATCCGCTCGGTGAGGCCGGCCGCGTGCGCGTGCAGGGCGTTGACGGAGCGGACGACCTGGGCGAACTCGTCGTTGCGGCCGGTGAACTTCACCGGCTCCTCGGCCGCCGGGTCCTCGGCCTCGGCGAGGCGCTTCGAGCCCAGCCGCAGGACCGCCAGGGGCCGGGTGAGGCTGCGGGCCATGCCCGTGGCGACGCCGACGGCGAGCAGCATGAGGGCGCCGAGGACGGCGATGCGGATCTCCAGCGCGGTGACGTCGTCGTCGCGCAGCGCCTCGAGGTCCTTGGTGCTCCGGTCGTAGAGGGCGGACTCCACGCCGCGCATCAGGTCGACCCGGGCCGAGAGGGCCGCGTCCAGCCGCTTGGTGTTGACGGAGAGCTCGTCCCCGGACAGCGTCGGCTGGCCGGTGAGGGCGGCGAGGTACTTCTCGGCGGAGTTGACCTCGGTGCCGGTGACCGTGGAGTCGAAGGAGGTGCGGGACTCCTTGGGCGCGGTGTCGCGGAAGTCGGCCAGCGCCGCGTCGGAGCGCAGCCGGGCCTGCTGGGCGGCGGCGCTCAGGGCGTCGCGCTGCCGGGTGCCGGCGTCGGAGGAGTTCTCGGCCGGCAGGCCCGTGACGGGGTCGGTGACCGTCTCGCCGCGCGGCACGCTGAGGGCGGCGAGCAGCAGCCCGCGGGCCGCGGCGGCCTGCTGGACGGCGGAGTCCAGCTCGGCCCGGGCGTAGGCGCCGGCGCCCGCACGGGGCGGCGTCTGCTGCGCCAGTCGTTCCGCGAGCCGGTGGAGTTGGGTGATGGAGGTGGAGTACGCCTGGTGCGCTTCGAGGGCGCTGCTCTTGCCGGTGAGCGCGGCCCGCCGGACGGCCGCGATGTCGTCGAGGTCCGAACGGAGCGAGGCGGGTGTGTCGGTGTCGGCCCGCAACTCCTCGACCTGCCGGTCCACGCGGGCGCTGCGCTGCTCGGAGGGGGCCTTGGACTTGGGGCGGCCGGCCGCTATGTAGGAGGTGACGTCGTCCCGCTCGTCGGCGAGGGAGTGCGCGAGCCCGAGGGCGTCCTGCGTCTGCTCGGCGAGCGTCACCAGTTCCTGGGAGTCGTGCAGTTGCCCGGAGGCCGCCAGGACGGACGGGGTGCCGGCACCGGCGATGGCCGCGGCGACGACGGCCACGGCGACGATGAGCCGGTTGCGTACATGCGTGGGGCGGCCCTTGCCGGTGGGGGGCGTCGGCTCAGCGCCCTGAGCGGGGGCCGTCTGCTTGCCTGTACGACGAGGCCGCGTCTTCTGCACCGGTGCTCGCATTCCTGACTCGTGAACCCATGGGCCCGGGTGACGTTCCGTCAACTGGCGCGTACTCCCGGTACATTTCCCGACCCTCCCAGCGCCGGTGGGCAGCGCACGCGCATCACCTGACCCGCCACCCGAAGGAGTGAACCCCGGACGAGAGTTGAGGGGCAAGTTCCGCTGGCCCTTGCAGCGGCCGTGCGCGGCACGCCGGTTGGACGCCGGAGGCGGGCGGTGGCAGTATTCGCCACCACGCCTTCCCGGAACAAATCATTCCATCCCAAAACAGGCGTCTGACCTGCGTTGCGGCAGTGATCTCGCAACCATTGCCAGCCTTTTGCGACCCTTGTGAAGGGCTCGTGCAGACTGGCTGGATGCGTACTGAACTCGCCTCGGAGCCGGGAGACGCCGACCGCCCCAACGAGGACTTCGCCAGTGTCGGACTACCGGCCTCCGGACAGGGCGGTTCGGTCGTCGTCCTGGACGGCGTCACGCCACCGAAGGACGGGACGGGCTGTCTGCATTCCGTCCCCTGGTTCACCGCACGCCTCGGCGGAGCTCTGACCGAACTGACCGTTTCACTCCCGGATGCTCCCCTGGTCGACGCCTTGTCCCGCGCCATCGCGCGTACCTCCGAGGCGCACGCCGCAACCTGTGACCTTTCTCACCCCAGGACTCCGCAGGCCACGGTGGTGATCGCCCGCTGGACCCCGGCCACGGTGGAGTACCTGGTGCTCTCGGACTCCGCGCTTCTGCTGGAGTCCCCCGACGGCGTGGTGACGCCCGTCCTCGACGACCGCCTCTCCCTCCTCCCCCGGTCGGCCCTGGCCACGGACGCGCTGGTGGACTCCACGGTCCGCAACAAGGAGGGCGGCTTCTTCACCGCGGCCGCCGACCCCTCGGTGGCCGCGCGGGCGGTGACCGGCACCGTGCCCCGCCACGAGGTACGCGCCCTGGCCGCCCTCACGGACGGCGCCGGCCGCTGGGTGGAGCGGTTCGAGGAGGGCGACTGGACGGACTGCTTCCACCTCCTGCGCAAGGAGGGACCCCAGGCGCTGGTGGACCGCGTTCGGGCGCTGGAGCGGGGGGACTCCGCCAGGACGTTCCTGGGCCGGAGCAAGACGCATGACGACGCGACGGTGGTCTTCGTCGAGTTCTAGGCGCGGGGCCGGGGCCCGGGTGCCGTGGTCACTTCTCCATGCCGCGGTTGAGCTGGTGCAGCAGCCGGGCCAGTTCCGTGACCTCGTGGGTGTCCCAGTCGGCCAGGCGGCCGGCGTAGCGGGCGCGGCGGGCCTCCCGCACCCGGCGGACACGGTCGTGGCCCTCCTGGGTGAGGGCGACGAGCCAGGCGCGTCCGTCGGCGGGGTCGGGCTCGCGCGCGACCAGTCCCAGTTCCTCCAGGGCGCGCAGCTGGCGGGACATGGTGGCCTTGCCGACGCCGATGTAGCCGGCGAGCTCGGTGGCCCGCTGGTTGCCGCACTCGTCGAGCCGGACGAGGAGCCCGTACGCGGAGGACTCCAGGTCGGGGTGGACCTCGCGGGCCATCTCGCCCTGGTTGGCCCGAGCACGCCGCAGCAGCACGGTCAGCTCACGCTCCAGCGCGAGGAAGGCGGGCTGGTCCACACCGCTCGCGGCCAGCGCGGATTCGCCTCCCGGCCCGTCGCCGTTCCCGTTGTCCTGCACGTCAGCCCCTGCCTCGGTTCTCGCCCCGTACTGGAATTTTCCGTCACCTGCCGTCATCACCGCAGTTCGGCAAGTATTCCGCAGGTCACGGCGTACTCGTACACAGGGCCGCCACACGGTGAAGGCCCGGGCCTCCCTCACGAGAGCCCGGGCCTCCTTTATCCGGCCGCGCCCGTCACGCCGCGACCGGAACCTCCGGCGTCGCCCCGTTCGTCGCGGGCGCGAGCGCCAGCTCCAGGACCTGGCGGACGTCGGTCACGGCGTGGACGTCGAGCCGGTCCAGCACCTCGGCCGGGACGTCGTCCAGGTCGGGTTCGTTGCGCTTGGGGATGATCACGGTGGTCACCCCGGCGCGGTGCGCGGCCAGCAGCTTCTGCTTCACGCCGCCGATCGGCAGGACCCGCCCGGTCAGCGAGACCTCGCCGGTCATCGCCACGTCCGTGCGGACCAGCCGCCCGGACAGCAGGGACGCGAGGGCCGTGGTCATCGTGATGCCGGCGCTGGGGCCGTCCTTGGGGACCGCGCCCGCCGGGAAGTGGATGTGCACGCCCCGGTCCTTGAGATCGGCCACCGGCAGTTCGAGCTCGGCGCCTCGCGAGCGCAGGAAGCTCAGCGCGATCTGCGCGGACTCCTTCATCACGTCACCGAGCTGGCCGGTCAGGGTCAGCCCGGCCGCGCCCGTCTCCGGGTCGGCCAGCGACGCCTCCACGAACAGCACGTCACCGCCCGCTCCCGTCACCGCGAGCCCGGTCGCCACACCCGGCACCGACGTCCGCCGCTCCGCCGGGTCCTGCGCGGACTCGGGCACGTGGTGCGGCCGGCCGATCAGTGCGCGCAGATCCCCGTCCGTGACGGTGTACGGCAGCTTCCGCTCGCCCAGTTCGTGCTGGGCCGCGACCTTGCGCAGCAGCCGTGCGACGGAGCGCTCCAGATTCCGGACGCCCGCCTCGCGGGTGTACTCACCGGCGAGCTTGCGCAGCGCGCCCTCGTCGACGGTCACCTCGTCGGCGCCGAGCCCGGCCCGCTCCAGCTGGCGCGGCAGCAGGTGGTCGCGGGCGATGACGACCTTCTCGTCCTCGGTGTAGCCGTCCAGGCGGACGATCTCCATCCGGTCGGCCAGCGCCTCCGGGATGGCCTCCAGGACGTTGGCGGTGGCCAGGAAGACCACGTCCGACAGGTCGAGCTCCACCTCCAGGTAGTGGTCCCGGAAGGTGTGGTTCTGCGCCGGGTCGAGGACTTCGAGGAGGGCGGCGGCCGGGTCGCCCCGGAAGTCCGAGCCCACCTTGTCGATCTCGTCGAGCAGCACGACCGGGTTCATCGACCCGGCCTCCTTGATGGCCCGGACGACCCGGCCGGGCAGCGCGCCCACGTACGTACGCCGGTGACCGCGGATCTCGGCCTCGTCGCGCACACCGCCGAGGGCGACGCGCACGAACTTGCGGCCCATGGCGTGGGCGACGGACTCGCCGAGGCTGGTCTTGCCGACGCCGGGCGGTCCCACGAGCGCGAGCACGGCGCCGCCGCGCCGCCCGCCGACCACGCCGAGGCCCCGGTCGGTACGCCGCTTGCGCACCGCGAGGTATTCGGTGATCCGCTCCTTCACGTCCTCGAGGCCCGCGTGCTCGGCGTCGAGGACGGCTTGGGCGCCCTGGATGTCGTAGGCGTCCTCGGTGCGCTCGTTCCACGGCATCTCCAGGACCGTGTCGAGCCAGGTGCGGATCCAGGAGCCCTCGGGGGACTGGTCGGAGGACCGCTCCAGCTTGTCGACCTCCTTGAGGGCGGCCTCGCGGACGTGTCCGGGCAGGTCGGCGGCCTCCACACGGGCGCGGTAGTCGTCGGACTCCTCACCGTCCTGCTCGCCGTTCAGCTCGCGCAGCTCCTTGCGGACGGCTTCCAGCTGACGCCGCAGCAGGAACTCGCGCTGCTGCTTGTCGACGCCCTCCTGGACGTCCTTGGCGATGGACTCGGCCACGTCCTGCTCGGCGAGGTGGTCGCGCAACTGCTGGGTGGCGAGCTTCAGCCGGGCCACCGGGTCGGTGGTCTCCAGCAGTTCGATCTTCTGGTCGGTGGTCAGGAACGGTGAGTAGCCGGAGTTGTCGGCGAGCGCCGGGACGTCGTCGATGGCCTGGACCCGGTCGACGACCTGCCACGCTCCGCGACCCCGCAGCCATGCGGTGGCGAGGGCCTTGTATTCCTTCACCAGTTCGGCGACCTGGCCGGGCAGCGGCTCCGGGACGGTCTCCTCGAGACGGGTGCCCTCGACCCAGAGGGCGGCACCGGGGCCCGTGGTCCCCGCCCCGATACGCACCCGGTCCCGGCCTCGGATCAGCGCGCCCGGGTCGCCGTCGGCGAGCCTGCCGACCTGTTCGACGGTGCCGAGGACACCGGTGTTCGCGTAGGTCCCGTCGATCCGCGGCACCAGGAGTACCCGGGGCTTCCCCGGCGTTGACCTGGCAGCGGCCTGAGCGGCCTCCACCGCGGCACGGACCTCGGAGTCGCTCAGATCCAGCGGGACCACCATTCCGGGCAGCACGACCTCACCGTCGAGCGGCAGCACGGGCAGGGTGAGCGGTGTGAACGCCTTGGACTCAGCAGCCATGATCTCCCCTTCGGCAGTCAAGTTGAGCTATGCCGACTCAATGCACGGGAGCCGCCGGATGTTCCCCCACCGCCGTTCGCTGTGAGCGATCACTTGTGACACGAGAGAAGGCCGGGCGCGTAAGGTCACTCCCGTAATAGATAAAGGGCATCAGTGACTATTACTTGGGGGGCGGCGTGGAAGCGACCGTGCGGGCATGGGTGGACGGATGGGTCGTGTCGCGCGGGGCGGCTCCACCGGTGGCCGAGCCCTGGGGCTGCACGATCGACGTGGGGGCGTTCGGCCACGTCACACGCCATGTGTTCGGCGCGACGGGCGGGAATCTCGACGAGTCGACCGTGCGCAAGGTGGCCGGCGACGTGACCGGGGACGCGGTCTGGCTGAAGGCGTTCCAGGATCCTTCGGTGGTCGCCGGCTGGCTGGACGAGAGCTGGTGGATCGACCCCGAGCCCGGCTATCTGATGACGGTTCCCCTGACGGCGGACGACGTTCCGGACGTGCCCGACGGCTACCGGCTGCGGACCTGGTCACGCGGCGGGGTCACGCGCGTCCTGGTCGCCGCGCCGGACGGCTCCCTCGCGGCGCGCGGCCAGATCGCCCCGACGGGCGCGACCGCCGTCGCCGACCAGATAGAGACGGCACCCGGGCATCGCCGCAGAGGGCTCGGCAGCCTCGTCATGCGGACCCTGCAGAACGCCGCCTTCCAGCAGGGGGCACGCACCGGCGTCCTGTCCGGGACCCCTGCGGGACGAGGGCTCTACGAGGCACTGGGCTGGGAGGCGACGGCACTGCTGACCAGTGCCAGGCACGACGTCACGCCGGCCTGACGAGCCTCGCTCTCAGCTCCCGGCACGGGCGCGCTTCGCGCCCCACCGCCGCAGCACCGGCCAGGTCGCGATGCCGATGGCCAGGGCGATCAGATGGCCCCAGTTCGTCATCGGGTCGGTGAAGGCGAGGAGGTCCTGGAGCAGCATCCCGCCGAAGACGGCCAGCAGGGGCACGCGCAGCCAGGGGGAGAGCAGACCGGCCAGGGCGCCGGTGCCGGCCGCGACACCGAAGCTGACGCCGTAGTCGAGCCGGTGCAGCGAACTGTCGGGGAGATGCCCGGCCAGCACCGCCAGCCCCACCGGGACCTCGGTCGCCAGAGTGGCGAGGACATGCCCGAGCAGGAAGACACCGGCCGTGCGCAGGCCGCCGATCCGCCGCTCCAGGGCGGTCAGCACCAGCACGAACCCGATCGTGAACGGCGAGGCCACCCCGCCCGCGACCCACAGCGCGCTGCCGATCAGCACCAGCTCCGGCGTCCGCACCAGATGCGCCACATCGGTGCTGGAGCCTTGGAGCAGGGCGTGCACCAGCGCGGGGTCCGCGTAGGCGGAGATCAGCGAGGTGACACAGAGGACGACCGCGTACCCGAAGGTGAAGGGCGTGCCGGTGGGCGTGGGCACCAACCGCCAGGGCCGCAGCGGCACCCGGAGCCGCGGCTCCCGCACCGGGAGGGATTCCCGTACGCCCGCGTCCACGCTCTCCCGCGGGCCCCGCTGCCGGGGAACCCCGTCCAGCAGCCCCGGCGTATCGGAGACGGGCGCGCCCGTCGGCGCCGTCACAGCCGTCTCGTCGGGCGGCGCGGTGCGTTCCGCCACGGGCGCTCCTTCCGTCAGGCCCCAGCCTTCGCGTACACCTACCCCACTGTCTGTGACCGGCGCCACGCGAGAGGCGATTCACAGCAACCCGAGAGCCGCGCACGGCGTCCGCCGCACCCGCTCCACGCCGCACACCGCGTCCAAGCCGCCACTCCGCACCGCCCCCGCCTCCGCCGCACACGACGTCCGCCGCACCACTCCCTGCCGCACACCCGCCCGCCGCGCCCCCTGCCGCACACCTCGTCCGCCGCACCCGCTCCACGCCGCACACCGCGTCCAAGCCGCCACTCCGCACCGCCCCCGCCTCCGCCGCACACGACGTCCGCCGCACCACTCCCTGCCGCACACCCGCCCGCCGCGCCCCCTGCCGCACACCTCGTCCGCCGCACCCGCTCCACGCCGCACACCGCGTCCAAGCCGCCACTCCGCACCGCCCCCGCCTCCGCCGCACACGACGTCCGCCGCACCACTCCCTGCCGCACACCCGCCCGCCGCACCACTCCCTGCCGCACACCTCGTCCGCCGCGCCCGCTCCGTAATGCTTGGCGCCCGGCACCCCGCACCTGCCAGGATGTTCCGATGCCCACCTCGAACGACCTTCCCGATGTACTGGACCGTCGCGAGGGCCCGCACGGCGAGGTCGTGCTGCGGCGGCACGGAGACCGGCTGGAGATCATCGCCAACGGCTGTTTCCTGATGGACACCTCCGACGGCCGCTCGGAGCGGCGGCTGGTCGACGCGGCCCTGGACGCGCTGGAGGGCCGGGACCGTCCGGACGTGCTGATCGGCGGGCTCGGCGTCGGCTTCTCCCTGGCCCACGCGGCGGCGGACCCCCGTTGGGGAGGGATCGCGGTCGTGGAACGCGAGCATGCGATCGTCGAATGGCACCTCGACGGCCCGCTCTCCGTGTTCTCCGCCGAGGCTCTGGCCGACCCTCGCGCGAAAATCGTCGAAGCCGATCTCGTGACCTACGTCAATGAGACATCCGACACGTTCGACGCCCTGTGTCTCGACATCGACAACGGCCCCGGCTGGACTGTCACGGAGGGCAACGGAAATCTCTACTCGCAGGCCGGACTGGCAAGCTGCGCGCGGGTGTTGAGACCCGGTGGGGTACTCGCCGTCTGGTCCGCCCAGCCCTCTCCGGAATTCGAAGAAACCTTGCGGAATGCCGGGTTCCAGCGGGTGCGTACCGAAGAGATCCCGGTTGCCCGGGGCGTTCCCGACGTCGTGCACCTCGGCATCCGCCCTGGATAGCAAAGGCGTGCTGACTCCCCGTACGCTGCTCCTCTGACGCCGATCATTCAAGCGTCAATCGCAACCATGCGCAGGCACAGCCAGTCAGAAGGAATCACCCCACTGATTCCGGAAAGCACACCCCAGGGGCGGGCGATGGAGCAGACACAGACCTCCCACAACGGTTCGGCGACGGCCAGCCCGGGTGCACAGCGCCGGGTTCTCGTCGTCGAGGACGACGCCACGATCGTGGACGCCATCGCGACCCGCCTGCGCGCCGAGGGGTTCCTCGTGCAAACGGCGGGCGACGGTCCGGCGGCGGTCGACACGGCCGAGGCCTGGCAGCCCGACCTGCTGATCCTCGACATCATGCTGCCCGGCTTCGACGGTCTGGAGGTCTGCCGGCGTGTGCAGGCCGCCCGGCCGGTGCCGGTGATGATGCTCACCGCGCGCGACGACGAGACCGACATGCTGGTCGGTCTGGGCGTCGGCGCCGACGACTACATGACGAAGCCGTTCTCGATGCGGGAGCTGGCGGCGCGTGTGCACGTGCTGCTGCGCCGTGTGGAGCGGGCCGCGCTGGCCGCAGCGACGCCGCGCAGCGGCATCCTGCGCCTCGGCGAGCTGGAGATCGACCACGCGCAGCGGCGCGTGCGGGTGCGCAGTGAGGATGTTCACCTCACCCCGACCGAGTTCGACCTGCTGGTCTGTCTGGCGAACACCCCGCGCGCGGTGCTCTCGCGCGAGCAGCTGCTCGCCGAGGTCTGGGACTGGGCGGACGCCTCCGGCACCCGGACCGTCGACAGCCACATCAAGGCGCTGCGCCGGAAGATCGGCGCCGAGCGGATCCGCACCGTGCACGGTGTGGGCTACGCCCTGGAGACCCCGACGCCATGAGCGGCGGGCCGGCCGCACGGAGAAACCCCGGGGAGCCGGAACCCTGGGGCGGGGTGAGCCCGTTCTCGATCAAGACCAAGCTGGGCGCGCTGGTCGTCATCTCGGTGCTGATCACCACAGGCCTTTCGGTGATCGCGGTGCACACGAAGACGGAGCTGCGCTTCATCACGGTCTTCTCGATGATCGCCACGCTCCTCATTACGCAGTTCGTGGCCCATTCGCTCACCGCGCCGCTGGACGAGATGACCGCTGTGGCCCGCTCCATCTCACAGGGCGACTACACCCGCCGGGTGCGGGACAACCGCCGTGACGAGCTGGGCGACCTTGCGGTGACGATCAACGCCATGGCCGACGAGCTGGAGGCCCAGGACCGCCAGCGCAAGGAGCTGGTGGCGAATGTCTCGCACGAGCTGCGCACGCCCATCGCGGGGCTGCGCGCGGTGCTGGAGAACATCGTCGACGGCGTCACCCAGGCCGACCCGGAGACGATGCGCACGGCCCTGAAGCAGACCGAGCGGCTCGGCCGGCTGGTGGAGACGCTGCTGGACCTGTCCCGCCTGGACAACGGCGTCGTACCGCTGAAACAGCGGCGCTTCGAGGTGTGGCCGTATCTGTCGGGCGTGCTGAAGGAGGCCAACATGGTCGCCTCCGTGCGCGCGGGCATCGCCACCGGCTCGGGCAGTCACACCCGTACGGACGTCCATCTGCACCTCGACGTCTCCCCGCCGGAGCTGACCGCGCACGCCGACCCGGAGCGCATCCACCAGGTCGTGGCCAACCTCATCGACAACGCGGTCAAGCACAGCCCGCCGCACGGCCGGGTGACGGTCAAGGCGCGGCGCGGGGCGCTGCCGGAGTCGCTGGAGCTGGAGGTCCTGGACGAGGGACCCGGCATTCCGAAGTCCGAGTGGCACCGGGTGTTCGAGCGGTTCAACCGCGGCAGCGCCAAGCGGCCGCAGGGCCCGGGCAGCGACGGCGGCACAGGTCTCGGCCTCGCCATCGCCCGCTGGGCGGTGGATCTGCACGGCGGTCGGATCGGAGTGGCCGAATCCGAGCGAGGTTGCCGGATTCTTGTCACTCTTCCAGGGCTTCCCTCTCTGCCAAGTTGACGTAAAGTTCGAAGCGGAGCCTCAAGATCCACGGGCGTCCGCGCTGACGGACACGTGTGATCAGGCACAGACCCGCGCCGTCGGCGCCCCGGGTGCCGCTCCCCCCTTCCCTCCCTAAGCGGAACCACGCTTGTTTCCCGCCATTTCAAGCCCTGAAACACTCTTCAAAGTGTGACTTGCGTGACGTTGAACGGGCCCGGCCTGACCTTCACGGTCCGGGAGGCGTAGCCTTGATTCCCGCTGTCCATCATCTTGTGAAGCGGAAGAGGGCGGTTGCCGCCGTGTCGCCACAGTCCCCCAGTAACTCGAGCATCTCGACCGACACCGACCAAGCGGGGAAGAACCCTGCCGCGTCGTTCGGTGCCAACGAGTGGCTCGTCGACGAGATCTATCAGCAGTACCTCCAGGACCCGAACTCGGTAGACCGAGCCTGGTGGGACTTCTTCGCCGACTACAAGCCAGGGGCGGCCGCCGCCTCGGCTCCGGCGGGTACCGCGGCCGCGGGGGCCGCGGGCACCACCACCGCACAGCCTGCGGCCCAGGCCGCCCCCGCACAGGCCGCGGCCCCCGCCCCGGCGGCCGAGAAGCCCGCCGCCGCGCCGGCTCCCTCGGCTCCGGCCCAGGCGAAGCCCGCCGCGCAGGCCCCGGCCCAGACCGCCGCCCCGGCGAAGGCCGCTCCGGCCCCCGCCAAGCCGGCCGCCGCGAAGCCGAAGGCCGAGCCCGCCGCCGAGGCCCCCTCGGGCCCCGAGCAGGTCGTGCTGCGCGGCCCCGCCGCCGCCGTCGCGAAGAACATGAACGCCTCGCTGGAGGTGCCCACGGCCACGTCCGTGCGCGCCGTCCCGGTGAAGCTGCTCTTCGACAACCGCATCGTCATCAACAACCACCTGAAGCGCGCCCGGGGCGGGAAGATCTCCTTCACGCACCTGATCGGCTACGCGATGGTGCAGGCCATCAAGGCCATGCCGTCGATGAACTACTCCTTCGTGGAGAAGGACGGCAAGCCGACCCTGGTCAAGCCGGAGCACGTCAACTTCGGCCTCGCCATCGACCTGGTCAAGCCCAACGGCGACCGCCAGCTCGTGGTCGCGGGCATCAAGAAGGCCGAGACGCTGAACTTCTTCGAGTTCTGGCAGGCCTACGAGGACATCGTCCGCCGTGCTCGCGACGGCAAGCTCGGCATGGACGACTTCACCGGCGTGACGGTCTCCCTGACCAACCCCGGCGGCCTCGGCACCGTCCACTCCGTGCCGCGGCTGATGCCCGGCCAGTCGGTGATCATGGGCGTCGGCTCCATGGACTACCCGGCGGAGTTCCAGGGCACGTCCCAGGACACCCTGAACAAGCTCGGCATCTCGAAGGTCATGACGCTCACGTCGACCTACGACCACCGGGTCATCCAGGGCGCCGCCTCCGGCGAGTTCCTGCGGATCGTCGCGAACCTCCTCCTCGGTGAGAACGGCTTCTACGACGACATCTTCGAGGCGCTGCGCATCCCCTACGAGCCGGTCCGCTGGCTCAAGGACATCGACGCCAGCCACGACGACGACGTCACGAAGGCCGCCCGCGTCTTCGAGCTGATCCACTCCTACCGGGTCCGCGGCCACGTCATGGCCGACACCGACCCGCTGGAGTACCAGCAGCGCAAGCACCCCGACCTCGACATCACCGAGCACGGGCTCACCCTGTGGGACCTGGAGCGCGAGTTCGCCGTCGGCGGCTTCTCCGGCAAGTCCCTGATGAAGCTGCGCGACATCCTCGGTGTGCTGCGCGACTCGTACTGCCGCACCACCGGCGTCGAGTTCATGCACATCCAGGACCCGAAGCAGCGCCGGTGGATCCAGGACCGGATCGAGCGCGCGCACACCAAGCCGGAGCGCGAGGAGCAGCTGCGCATCCTGCGCCGGCTGAACGCCGCCGAGGCCTTCGAGACCTTCCTGCAGACGAAGTACGTCGGCCAGAAGCGGTTCTCCCTGGAGGGCGGCGAGTCCGTCATCCCGCTGCTGGACGCGGTCCTCGACAGCGCGGCGGAGTCCCGTCTCGACGAGGTCGTCGTCGGCATGGCCCACCGCGGCCGGCTGAACGTCCTGGCGAACATCGTCGGCAAGTCGTACGCGCAGATCTTCCGCGAGTTCGAGGGCAACCTCGACCCGAAGTCGATGCACGGCTCCGGCGACGTGAAGTACCACCTGGGCGCCGAGGGCACCTTCACCGGCCTGGACGGCGAGCAGATCAAGGTCTCGCTCACCGCCAACCCCTCGCACCTGGAGGCGGTGGACCCGGTCCTGGAGGGCGTCTCGCGCGCCAAGCAGGACATCATCAACAAGGGCGGCACCGACTTCACGGTCCTGCCGGTGGCGATCCACGGCGACGCGGCCTTCGCGGGCCAGGGCGTGGTGGCCGAGACCCTGAACATGTCGCAGCTGCGCGGCTACCGCACCGGCGGCACGGTCCACATCGTCATCAACAACCAGGTCGGCTTCACCGCGGCCCCCGAGTCCTCGCGTTCCTCCATGTACGCGACGGACGTGGCCCGCATGATCGAGGCCCCGATCTTCCATGTGAACGGCGACGACCCCGAGGCCGTCGTGCGCGTCGCGCGGCTGGCCTTCGAGTTCCGCCAGGCGTTCAACAAGGACGTGGTGATCGACCTCATCTGCTACCGCCGCCGCGGTCACAACGAGTCGGACAACCCGGCCTTCACCCAGCCGCTGATGTACGACCTGATCGACAAGAAGCGCTCGGTGCGCAAGCTCTACACCGAGTCCCTCATCGGTCGCGGCGACATCACCCTGGAAGAGGCCGAGCAGGCGCTGCAGGACTACCAGGGCCAGCTCGAGAAGGTCTTCACGGAGGTCCGCGAGGCCACCTCGCAGCCGGCCGCCGCGGAGCCCAGCGACCCGCAGGCCGAGTTCCCGGTCGCCGTGAACACCGCGGTCACCTCGGAGGTCGTCAAGCGGATCGCCGAGTCCCAGGTCAACATCCCCGACCACATCACCGTCCACCCGCGTCTGCTGCCGCAGCTGCAGCGCCGGGCGGCGATGGTCGAGGACGGCACCATCGACTGGGGCATGGGCGAGACCCTCGCCATCGGCTCCCTCCTGCTGGAGGGCGTCCCGGTCCGCCTGGCGGGCCAGGACTCGCAGCGCGGTACGTTCGGCCAGCGCCACGCGGTCATCATCGACCGCAGCACCGGCGAGGAGTACACGCCGCTGCAGTACCTCTCCGAGGACCAGGCGCGGCTGAACGTCTACAACTCCCTCCTCTCCGAGTACGCGGCGATGGGCTTCGAGTACGGCTACTCGCTGGCCCGCCCCGAGGCGCTCGTGATGTGGGAGGCGCAGTTCGGCGACTTCGTCAACGGCGCCCAGACGGTCGTGGACGAGTTCATCTCGTCGGCCGAGCAGAAGTGGGCCCAGACGTCCGGCGTCGTCCTGCTCCTGCCGCACGGCTACGAGGGCCAGGGCCCGGACCACTCCTCGGCCCGCCCAGAGCGCTTCCTCCAGATGTGCGCCCAGAACAACATGACGGTCGCCACGCCGACGTCGCCGTCGAACTACTTCCACCTCCTGCGGTGGCAGGTGCACAACCCGCACCACAAGCCGCTGGTGGTCTTCACGCCGAAGTCGATGCTGCGCCTGAAGGCGGCGGCGGCTCAGGCGGAGGAGTTCACGACGGGCCAGTTCCAGCCGGTCATCGGCGACGCGTCGGTCGACCCGGCCGCGGTCAAGAAGGTCGTCTTCTGCGCCGGCAAGGTCTACTACGACCTGGAGGCCGAGCGTCAGAAGCGCGGCGTCACGGACACGGCGATCATCCGCATCGAGCGCCTGTACCCGCTGCCGGGTGCCGAGCTCCAGGCGGAGATCAAGAAGTACCCGAACGCCGAGAAGTACCTGTGGGCCCAGGAGGAGCCGGCGAACCAGGGTGCCTGGCCGTTCATCGCGCTCAACCTGATCGACCACCTGGACCTGGCGGTCGGCGCCGACGTCCCGCACGGCGAGCGCCTGCGCCGCATCTCGCGCCCGCACAGCTCGTCCCCGGCGGTCGGTTCCGCGAAGCGGCACCAGGCCGAGCAGGAGCAGTTGGTGCGTGAGGTGTTCGAGGCGTAAGCACCCTCGCGCGTCGCATGTGACCGGGCCGCATCCCCGCTACGGGGGTGCGGCCCGGCCGTGTGTGCGCACCTATCCTTGACGGCATGTACTTCACGGACCGTGGCATCGAGGAACTGGAGAAGCGGCGCGGCGAGGAGGAGGTCACCTTCGAGTGGCTCGCCGAGCAACTGCGGACGTTCGTCGACCTGAACCCCGACTTCGAGGTGCCGGTGGAGCGCCTGGCGACCTGGCTGGCACGGCTGGACGACGAGGACGACGAGTAGGGATCCGCCGGCTCCGGGCGGCCTTTCAGGGTGTCAGTCGCGTGGATACATGAGGCCGTACGCCAGTCCCAGCGTGCCGTTGGCCAGAAGCAGCCCTCCGGCCGCGGCCCAGCCCCCGCTGCGCCGCCGTAGCGCCCAGGCCAGGAGCGGTACGCCCGCCGCCACCTGAGCGAGTGCCAGGGCGCGGGCCCTGGGGTCGCCGGTCCAGGGCATCCAGGGGCCGAGGCGGCTGTGAGCAGCCGCGCGGCGTTCGCCGACGGCCTCGCGCCCGCCCGGCCATGCGACCGGGAGGCTGTCCGGCAGGAGCGCGGCGGCTGCCCGGAGGCGGTCGGCGGGCTCGCCGAGGGCGAGTTCGGGAGGCGGCGAGACGCCCACGCGCGCAAGGACCGCCAGCAGGCCGCGCAGCCGGGCGCGGGCGTCGGCGGCGGTGTCGGCCTTCGCCAGTCGCTCGAGGGCCTGGACGTCCAGGACGGGATCGAGGCCCACGCGCGCGGCGAAGGTGCGCATCGCCTCGTCCTCCCCCACCGGGACGCCGCTCGCGAGCCAGACGAAGCCGACCGGGCGGCGGAAACCGGACGCCAGCAGGAAACCCGCGTGGTCGGCGTCCCACCACAGGGCGAGCACGGGCCAGGGCGCCCCGACGGCGAGGGCCGTGGCCCAGCCGCTGATCACCCGGTCGACGGGCTCGCCGCCGTCCCGCCAGGGCCCGCCCTCCGGGACGAGCACGCTCCATTCATCGCCCGCGCGGACGACCTGCATGGGCTCACGCAGCAGGTGGGCGACGGGAGCGACGGCCCCGGGCACCGCCCGGCACAGCAGCAGCGCGCCAGGGGCGGAACCCTCGGGACCGGTACGGCCAGCTTCCGTCGACATGGTCACACGCTAGGGCGAATCGCTCACCTTTGAACACTTTTGCCCGCCCTGCCATCCCCAGAACGAGTGCCTTGACTTTCCTTGTCCACGATATATCGTGAATACGAGAAGACGCGATATGGCGCGTTGAGTCGGGGAGGTCTGCACCATGTCCGAGTGGTCCGTCGCGGAACCGAAGAAGCTCACCTTCGACGAGCCCGTGAGCGATCTGCATGTGCGACTCGTCAACGGAACGGTGAACGTGGTGGGCACCGACGAAGGTTCCGCCCGCCTGGAGATCTCCGAGATCGAGGGCCCACCCCTGGTGGTGACCCAGGAGGACGGCACCCTCACCGTGGCCTACGAGGACCTGCCCTGGAAGGGCTTCCTCAAGTGGCTGGACCGCAAGGGCTGGCGTCGCAGCGCGGTGGTCTCCCTGGCGGTCCCGGCCTCCACCCGGGTGGAGGTGGGGGTGGTCGGCGCGGCCGCCGTGGTCTCCGGGATCCAGGGACCGTCGGTGGTGAAGGGCGTCACGGGCGACACGACCCTGGTGGGGCTCTCCGGCCCGGTCCGCGCCGACACGGTCTCCGGCAGCCTGGAGGCCCAGGACGTGACCGGTGACCTCCGGTTCAACTCCGTCTCCGGCGACCTCACGGTGGTCGAGGGCTCCGGCCCCTCCGTGCGGGCCGAATCGGTCAGCGGCTCCATGATCATCGACCTCGACCCGGACGGCCCCACCGATGTGCGGCTGACCAGCGTCTCGGGCGAGATCGCGATCCGCCTGCCCTACCCGGCGGACGCGGAGGTCGAGGCCAACACCGCGAGCGGAGCGATCTCCAACACCTTCGACGGTCTGCGGGTACACGGCCAGTGGGGCGCCCACAAGATCACAGGCCGTCTCGGCGCGGGCAACGGCACGCTGCGGGCCACCACCGTCTCCGGCTCGATCGCCCTGCTGCGCCGCCCGGCCGGAGAGGACGAGGAGGAGCCCTGGGAGACGCACCCCGGCACGAGCGGCTCGCCGACGGACCCGCCGGCCGGCCCGCAGGGCGACTCGGGAGACAATTCCGTCTCCGGCCGGGGCGAGGGCGCCACCGGCGTCCCGGCCGACGGCACGACCGACAAGAAGGTGCTCTGACATGCCCCCCGTCTTCGCCCACGGCCGCCTCCGCCTCTACCTGCTGAAGCTGCTGGACGAGGCCCCCCGCCACGGCTACGAGGTGATCCGCCTCCTCGAGGAGCGCTTCCAGGGGCTGTACGCACCCTCGGCGGGCACGGTCTACCCGCGCCTGGCCAAGCTGGAGACCGAGGGCCTGGTCACCCACACCACCGAGGGCGGCCGCAAGGTCTACTCGATCACGGACGCCGGCCGGGCCGAACTGGCCGACCGCAGCGGCGAACTGGCCGATCTGGAACTGGAGATCCGGGAGTCGGTCGCCGAGCTGGCCGCCGAGATCCAGGCCGATGTGCGCGGAGCCGCGGGCGACCTGCGCCGCGAGATGCGCGCGGCGGCGACCGAGGCCCGCCGCGGCAACGGCGGCAAGACCTCCGGCGCGCAGGACACCCCCTTCGGGGACTTCACGGCCTACGGCGACAAGGAGGCCTGGCGCGTCGCCAAGGAGGAGATGCGGCGCGCCCGGCAGGAGTGGAAGGAACAGGCCCGCCGCGCCAAGGACGAGAGCCGCCGCGCCCGCGAGGACGCCCAGCGCGCCCGCCGCCAGGCCAAGGAGGCCCAGGAGCAGGCCCGGGCCCAGGCCCAGGAGCAGGTGCAGCACATCGCCCGCAAGGTCCAGGAGCAGGTGCAGGACCACTTCACCCGGGGCGACTGGCCGACGGGCCTGCGCGAGGGCTTGAGCGAACTGGTGAAGGAGGTCGGCGAGTTCGGAAAGGGCTACGGCAAGGACTTCGGCTTCGACTGGACGGGCACCGGCTCGGGGGCCGACACCCAGCGGCCGGCCCCCGAGCCGTCCCCGTCATCCCAGCCCCCCTCATCCCAGCCCCCCGCGGACTTCCCGGCCGCCTACGAACCGGCCTGGGCCCACGAGGACGCGGCGGACTCCACCGGCGACCCGGCCCGCGACCTGGACCGCCTGCTCGACCGCTTCCGGGACGACATCCGCGACGCGGCCCGCGACCACGGCGTCACCTCCGACCAACTCCGCGACGCCCGCCACCACCTGTCGACAGCGGCGGCCCACCTGGGAGCACTGCTGCGCTCGCCGAAGAAGTAGGCGGCCGGCAGGGAAGCCCCGTCACCCGGCCTTGGCCTCGCCACCGCCGTACAGCACCCGCACCAGGGACTCGTACGTCACCCCGTGGTCGGCGAGGACCTCGGCCGGCACGCCGGGGCGCATGGTCAGGGCCAGCAGGATGTGCTCATCACCGATATGCCGGTCCCGCTGGGCGAGAGCGACGCGCAAGGAGTGCTCCAGAACGCCCTTGGCACCCCGCCCGAACGAGGCCCGCCCGGACCACCACCCCTTGTCGCCGTGGTCACCGGACAGTGCGCCGACCCCGTGCACCTCCTCCACCCGGGCGACGATCTCCGCCACATCGATCCCCAGCCCGGCGAGCGCATCCGTATCCGCCTGCGAAAGCCCGGCCCGCCGCCGCGCCTGACGCAGCGCCTGACGCACGGACTCCCGCCGCTCCCCCAGCCCGAGAGCGGTCAGCGCGAAGGACCCGCGACTGCCCTCCCGGTCGAGCAGCGCCAGCAGCAGATGCTCCGGCTCCACACTCTGCCCGTCACCACCCTCCACGTACGCGAAGGCGCTCTTCACCACACCCCGGGCGTCTTTCGTGAACCGCTCGAACATCAATGCCTCCCGTACTTCTTGTGCACGGCCTGCCTGCTCACACCGAGTTCGGCGGCGATCTCCTGCCACGACCAGCCCTGATTGCGCGCATTGCGCACCTGTACGGCTTCCAACTGCTCCAGCAGCCTGCGCAGCGCGGCGACGGCCCGCAAGCCGACCCGTGGATCACGGTCACCCGCGCGCTCGGCCAGATCCGTTGCTTCGGTCATACCGTCAACCTACGTTGACACCCAACACTCGTCAACCCCAGTTGACAAACGAAAACGGCCGGCCCGTCCCGGACCGACCGCCAACGCCCCGCACGAAGCACCTCAGGAGTTCGTCAGCACGACCTTCCCGAACTGCTCACCCGAAGCCAGCCGCTCGAAGCCCTCACGCGCACGGTCCATGGGCAGCACCTCGTCGATCACGGGCCGCACACCGGTGGCGGCACAGAAGGCGAGCAGATCCTCCAGCTCGTCCTTGGTCCCCATCGTGGAGCCGACGACCTTGAGCTCGAGGAAGAAGATCCGGGTCAGCTCGGCGTGCGACGGCCGGTCACCACTCGTCGCACCGGAGATCACCAGCGCGCCCCCGGGCTTCAGCGACTTCACGGAGTGCGACCATGTCGCCGCCCCGACCGTCTCGATCACCGCGTCGACCCGCTGCGGCAGCCGCGCCCCGGCCTCCACCGCCTCCACGGCCCCCAGCTCCACGGCCCGCTTCCGCTTGGCCTCGTCCCGGCTGGTGGCGAAGACCCGCAGCCCCGCAGCCTTCCCCAGCACGATGGCGGCCGTGGCGACACCGCCACCGGCCCCCTGCACCAGCACGGAGTCGCCGGGCCGGACCCCCGCGTTGGTGAACAGCATCCGATACGCGGTCAGCCACGCCGTCGGCAGACAAGCGGCCTCCTCGAAGGAGAGCTCCTTGGGCTTGGGCAGGATGTTCCAGGTCGGCACGGCGACCTGCTCCGCGAACGTGCCCTGATACCGCTCGGTGAGGATGGAACGGGGCTCGTTCGGCCCCACCCCGTGCCCGGTCTGTCCGATCACGGAATGCAGGACGACCTCGTTGCCGTCCTCGTCGACACCGGCGGCGTCACAGCCGAGGATCATCGGCAGCTTGTCCTCTGCGAGGCCGACGCCGCGCAGGGACCACAGGTCATGGTGGTTGAGGGAGGCGGCCTTGACCGTGACGGTACTCCAGCCGGGCCGGGCCTCGGGAGCCGGACGCTCTCCCAACTCCAGGCCGGTCAGCGGCTGGTCGCGGTCGATTCGGGCGGCATAGACAGCGAACATGACCTTGACGATAAGTTCCCCACCCAACCGTTGGAACCACCGCCACATGTGAGACACACCCTCTTGCCAGACGCACCACGTTGATGCCGGTGCCGGGTAGGTCCGCAACCCGGCGCAGCGGGGTGCCGCCGCGCCCACCCGTGCCGCCCCTAGCGGCACGCATGCCCGCAGCGGCGGCGGCAGGGCGGGCCCGCGGCTAGGCGGCGGGTGCGGGCCCGCGGCGACGGCCGGACGGCAGCTCAGCCGGGACGCGCCCGCACCCGCGTACGGCGAGAAGGGGACGTGTCGGGGGGTGTCCGCCCGCAGCGGTTGGCGCGTCAACGAACAGCTAGTCGGCGTCTGACCCCATCGCGCCGTTCCGAGGACGGACACCCCCCGGCGCGGCCCCGACCCACCACCGGCGAGATGGCGCTACCCGCACAGGCGCCGCAGGCACCCCCACCACCCAAACAGCCGCACCAGCAAAAGAAATGACCCCGCCCAACCCGGACGGGGCCACATCACCGCAACGTCACGTCACGTCAGCGCCGAGCCACACCCTCAGCCCGCGCAGCCGCAGCCACAGCCGCCGTAACCGCCGGCGCGACCCGCTCGTCGAACGGCGACGGAATGACGTAGTCGGCGGCGAGATCGTCCCCGACCACCGACGCCAGCGCCTCGGCAGCCGCCAGCTTCATCCCCTCCGTGATCCGAGAGGCCCGCACCTGCAGCGCCCCCGCGAAGATCCCCGGAAACGCCAGCACGTTGTTGATCTGGTTGGGGAAGTCCGACCGCCCGGTAGCCACCACGGACGCGTACTTGTGCGCGACCTCGGGATGCACCTCGGGGTTCGGGTTCGCCATGGCGAACACAAACGCACCCTTGGCCATGGAGGCGACCGCCGCCTCCGGCACCGTCCCCCCGGACACCCCGATGAACACATCGGCCCCGTCCAGCGCGGCCTCCAGCGGCCCGCTGATCCCCGCCTTGTTCGTGAACCCGGCCAGCTCCTGCTTCACCGCCGTGAGGTCGTCCCGGTCCGCCGACACGACACCCTTGCGGTCGGCGACCGCGACATCCCCGATCCCGGCCTCGACCAGCATCCGCGCGATGGCGACACCGGCCGCACCGGCGCCCGAGATGACCGCCCGCAGCTCCCCCAGCGACCGCTGGCTCAGCCGCGCAGCGTTCCGCAGGGCCGCCAGCGTCACCACGGCCGTACCGTGCTGGTCGTCGTGGAAGACGGGAATGTCCAGCCGCTCCTGCAGCTTCCGCTCGATCTCGAAGCACCGGGGCGCCGAGATGTCCTCCAGGTTGACCCCGCCGAACGAGGGCGCGAGCCGCACCACGGTCTCGACGATCTCGTCGACGTCCGTGCAGTTCAGCGCGATCGGAACCGCGTCCACGCCCCCGAACTGCTTGAACAGGATCGCCTTGCCCTCCATCACCGGGAGGGAGGCCTCGGGCCCGATGTCACCGAGTCCGAGCACGGCCGTACCGTCCGTCACGACGGCGACGACCGAGGACTTCCACGTGTAATCGTGGACGAGGTCCGGCTGCTCCGCGATCGCGCTGCACACCTTCGCGACCCCGGGCGTGTACGCCAGGGACAGGTCGTCCTTGTCACGGACCGGCACCGTGGCCTGCACGGCCATCTTGCCGCCGCGATGCAACGCGAACGCCGGGTCGAAGGAGTCGAGGGGCTCCGCACCGCCCTCGTGACCCGTATGGTCCGTCGTGCTTCCGCTGCGAGGATTGACGATCTCCGCTGCCACTTCGTTTTACCCCTTAAATCTTCATTGGTTTGAGGGTGGCCACTCCTGGTGAGGGGTGGGCGGGCACCGCGTACGGCCATGGTCGTGCTGTGTACGAGTTTCGTACGGGCACATACGCGACGGGCGCGCCGCACACGCGCCCTGAGCCCCGGATGAGGGGTGTAAAGACCCTTCTTACCGGACGGACGGCATCGACGACGAGTCCATAACGCGAAGGTCACATGCACGCGCTCCGACTCTTCGCCCAAAACCGGGACAAGGTCTGGACAAACCAGCGGCAACCGCTCAAGCGTCGGCGAAGCCCACGGCCCCCGTACCGAAATCCCGGGATTCGCCGAAGATCTTCCGGCCGGAAGGAAAGATTCCAACAGAAGGTCCGGCCGTGATGTACCGGAGTGGTGCGGTTCGGGGGTCGCCCGTTATCCGATTTTGACATGGATGGCGCCCAGAATGCCGCAGTCCGAATGGCAAGATGCCGTAATCACACGAGGTCGCGACACTCGAAGGCGTGTGCTCTCGTCGACCTATGGCACTGCTGTACCAGCAGACGCCGGCCCCATCGGCAACTCCACCCATCCGCCGGAGGAACCCACCATGACCGCAAGCTCCACCCGTCGTACGACCGCCGCGCACTCCCGGCTAGCAGCGGTCGGTGCGATCGCGGTCGCAGGCGCGCTGCTGCTCACCGGATGCGGTGACCAGACCCAGGACAACGGCTCGGACAGCGACACGGCGGCCTCGGCCCCGCTCGCCGACAAGCTGCCGAAGTCCATCCGTGACAAGGGCGTCATCAAGGTCGGTTCGGACATCGCCTACGCCCCGGTCGAGTTCAAGGACAACGCGGGCAAGACGGTCGGTATCGACCCGGACCTCGCCGCCGCCATGGGCAAGCAGCTCGGGGTCGACTTCGAGTTCGAGAACGGCACCTTCGACACGCTGATCACGGGCCTGCGCTCCAAGCGGTACGACATCGCCATGTCCGCGATGACCGACACCAAGGACCGCCAGGAGGGCATCGACTCCGACACCGGCAAGAAGGTCGGTGAGGGCGTCGACTTCGTCGACTACTTCACCGCCGGTGTCTCGATCTACACCAAGAAGGGCGATGACCAGGGCATCAAGACCTGGTCCGACCTGTGCGGCAAGAAGATCGTGCTGCAGCGCGGCACGGTCTCCGAGGACCTCGCCAAGGCGGAGTCGAAGAAGTGCCCGGCCGGCAAGAAGATCGCCATCGAGCCCTTCGACAACGACCAGCAGGCCCAGACCCGTCTGCGCGCGGGCGGCGCGGCCGCCGGTTCGTCCGACTTCCCGGTCGCCGCGTACGCGGTAAAGACCTCGGGCGGCGGCAAGGACTTCCAGCTGGTCGGCGAGCAGGTCGAGGCCGCTCCGTACGGCATCGCGGTCGCCAAGAACCAGACGGAGCTGCGTGACGCGCTCAAGGCCGCGCTGGACGCGATCATCGACAACGGTGAGTACGAGAAGATCATGAAGAAGTGGGGCGTCACGGACGGCTCCATCGACGAAGCCACCATCAACGGCGGCAAGTGACCGCGCCCCAGCGGCACTGAAAGGCAACACCCGTGACTGTTGACATCGACAAGACGCCGGCCGACACGCCCCCGGCCGGGCCGGAGGCCATCAAGGCCATCCCGGTCCGGCACTACGGGCGGTACGTCTCCGCCGTCGTCGCCCTCGCCCTGCTGGGCGGCATCGTCTACGCGTTCTCCCAGGGCAAGATCAACTGGGACGCGATCCCGGACTACTTCTTCGACGACCGCATCCTGGACGGCGTGGGCAAGACGCTCCTGCTGACCGTCCTGTCCATGGCGATCGGCATCATCGGCGGCGTCCTGCTGGCCGTGATGCGCCTGTCGAAGAACCCGGTGACCTCGTCGATCGCGTGGTTCTACATCTGGTTCTTCCGCGGCACCCCGGTCCTGGTCCAGCTCATCGTCTGGTTCAACCTGGGCCTGGTCTTCGAGTACATCAACCTCGGGCCGTTCTACAAGGACGAGTGGTCGGACTTCATGACCCCGTTCCTGACGGCACTGCTGGGCCTCGGCCTCAACGAGGCGGCCTACATGGCGGAGATCTGCCGTGCCGGTCTGCTCTCGGTCGACGAGGGCCAGACGGAGGCGTCGCACGCGCTCGGCATGAGCCACACCAAGACGCTGCGCCGGATCGTCATCCCGCAGGCGATGCGCGTGATCGTGCCGCCGACGGGCAACGAGGTCATCAACATGCTGAAGACGACCTCGCTGGTCTCGGTCGTCCAGTATCCCGAGCTGCTCCGCGCCGCCCAGGACATCGGACAGACCTCCGGCGCCCCCGCCGAGATGCTGTTCCTGGCGGCGGCCTGGTACCTGCTGCTGACCTCGATCTTCAGCGTGGGCCAGTACTACCTGGAGCGCTACTACGCGCGTGGTTCGAGCCGGTCGCTCCCGGCCACCCCCTTCCAGAAGATCAAGGCGAACGTGCTGTCCCTGTCCAGCCGCTCCAAGCCGAAGGGAGGCACCGCATGACCGCCATGGTCAAGGCCGAGGGCGTCCACAAGTCCTTCGGCCCCGTTGAAGTCCTCAAGGGCATCGACCTGGAGGTGAAGTCCGGCGAGGTGTTCTGCCTCATCGGCCCCTCCGGCTCCGGCAAGTCGACCTTCCTGAGGTGCATCAACCACCTGGAGAAGATCAACGCCGGCCGTCTGTACGTGGACGGTGAGCTGGTCGGCTACCGCCAGAAGGGCGACAAGCTCTACGAGCTCAAGGACAGCGAGGTCGCGGTCAAGCGCCGGGACATCGGCATGGTCTTCCAGCGCTTCAACCTGTTCCCGCACATGACGGCCGTCGAGAACGTCATGGAGGCACCGGTCCAGGTCAAGGGCGTGAGCAGGAGCCAGGCCCGCAGCCGCGCCCAAGAGCTGCTGGACCGGGTGGGCCTGGCCGACAAGGCGGGCAACTACCCCTCCCAGCTCTCCGGCGGCCAGCAGCAGCGTGTCGCCATCGCCCGGGCCCTCGCCATGGACCCGAAGCTGATGCTGTTCGACGAGCCGACCTCGGCGCTCGACCCGGAGCTGGTCGGTGACGTCCTGGACGTCATGCGCGACCTCGCCGAGTCGGGCATGACGATGATCGTCGTCACCCACGAGATGGGCTTCGCCCGCGAGGTGGGCGACAGCCTGGTCTTCATGGACGGCGGTGTGGTGGTCGAATCCGGTCACCCGCGCGAGGTGCTGACCAACCCGCAGCACGAGCGGACGAAGTCGTTCCTGTCCAAGGTGCTCTGAGGAAACGCACACCGAGGGGGCGGTACGGATCTCCGTACCGCCCCCTTCGCGTGGTCCGCGTCCGGTTACTTCAGGGCGAGCAGCAGGGTGTCCGAGGGCGAGCACCACACCGGCCTGGCCTCGCCGAACCCCTTCTCGCGCAGCACGCGCGCGTGCCAGGCAGCCGAGGGCATGTCACCGTCGGCGTGTTCGCCGTAGATCTCGTAGCGCCGGGCCGTGGGCTCGGCGAGAACCGGGTCCTTGGCGGCGAGCTGCCACCATTCGGACCAGTCGAGGACGCCGTCCCGCTTGGCCTGATCCATACGGGCGTGCCGCAGCGCGCTCTCGGCCGCGTTGATCCGGGGCGTCGACTCGTCGATCATGTGATCCGCGTTCATGAAGACACCGCCGTCGCGGACGACTCCCGCGACCTGGCCGTAGAGGTTCGCGAGGGGTTCCCGGTGCAGCCAGTGCAGGGCCGTCGCGGTCAGGACGGCGTCGTACGCGTCGTACGGCAGCCTCGCCGGCCAGTCGGGGTCCTTGAGGTCGGCGGTGACGAGGCCGACCCGGTCGTCGTCCGCGAAGGTGCCCTCGGCGATGGCGAGGAGCGCCGGGTCGAGGTCGACGCCGGTGCTGGTGGCGTCGGGGAACCGGGCGAGCAGCCGGGCGGTGATGCTGCCCGTGCCGCAGGCGAGGTCGAGCACGCGCGGGGCGGTGCCCACCAGGGCCTCGACCATGTCGAGCATGATCTCGAACCGCTGCTCGCGGTCGGGCAGGTACCACTCCTGCTGCCGGTCCCAGCTCTCCTGCCAGGCACGCCAGTCGGTGGTGGCCGTCGTGGTGTCGGAGTCCGTCATCGAGCCCCTCCCTCGTAATACCCTGGAAGCACCATCAGCTGTTACAAGTGCGCGCTCACGACAATAAAGCCCCTCCGTAAGGACTACAAGTGGAACTGGCCTATTACTCGGACTATGCCGTGCGCCTCGTCAACACCGAGGAACCGGTCCGGGGCAAGGACACGCTGACGTCGGTCGAGGCCGTCCGCGACCTGTTCGGCGCCAGCCAGTCGGCGGCCCGTCGCGCCACCGACTCGGACGTGACGCGGTTCCGCTCGATCCGGGCCCGGCTGCGCGCGGTCTTCGAGGCGGCCGACACCGGCGACGAGACCCTGGCCGTCGACCTGCTGAACTCCCTCCTCCTGGAGTTCCCGGTGAGCCCGCAGATCTCCGGGCACGACTTCCGCGACGACGACGGCCGCCCCCTGTGGCACATGCATCTGGCGGACCACCCGTCCAACGCCACTGCCGGCTACGCGGCGATCGCGGCGATGGGCCTGGCGTTCCATCTGACCGAGTACGGCGTGGACCGGCTCGGCCTGTGCGAGGCCGCGCCCTGTCGCAACGCCTACCTGGACACCTCCACGAACCGCTCCCGGCGCTACTGCTCCGACCGCTGCGCGACCCGCGCCAACGTGGCGGCCTACCGCGCCCGCAAACGCCGCGAGGCCGCCCTGCCCGACCTGTCGGAGAAGACGGGCCTGGCGGCCGACAACACCCAGCCGAGCAGCGCCCACGGCGAACGCCCGGTCCCGCGCGGCCGGTAGCGGAAGCGGACCCGCCCCAGCACCAGGTCGTCCGGCACGACGCCGTAGTCGGTGCTGTCACCACCTGCGTACGCGTTGTCCCCGAGCACCCACCAGCCGCTCTCACGCCGCTGGGCGACCCGCTTCACCACGAGCAGGTCCTGCTGGAAGGGATGCCGCAGTACGACGACGTCACCGGGCCTGACCCGGGTCCCGTAGTGCACCAGGAGCAGGTCCCCGTGGTACAGCGTGGGCACCATGGACGGCCCGGTCACCTCGGCGACGCCGAAGGGCGCGGCCGACCTCCCCCGCTCGGACTCCTGCGACAGCTCCGGCATCACCCGGCACCTCCCCGGTTCTTCTCCACCAGTCTCAGTCTCACCCCGGACTTTCGTCCTAAGCCCACGGGGGCACTCGCGAAAACCCGTCCGCCACGGAGTAATGTCCCCTGTGAGAAGACGATCACGAGGGAGGAATGCTCCATGCTTTCCCGCCTGTTTGCCCCCAAGGTCAAGGTCAGCGCTCACTGCGACCTGCCCTGCGGTGTGTACGACCCTGCCCAGGCCCGCATCGAGGCGGAGTCGGTCAAGGCTGTCCAGGAGAAGATGGCCGGAAACGACGACCCGCACTTCCAGGCGCGCGCCACCGTCATCAAGGAGCAGCGCGCGGAGCTCGCCAAGCACCACGTGTCCGTGCTCTGGAGCGACTACTTCAAGCCCCCGCACTTCGAGAAGTACCCGGAGCTGCACCAGCTGGTCAACGACGCCCTCAAGGCCCTCTCGGCCGCCAAGGGCTCGACCGACCCGGCGACCGGCCAGAAGGCTCTGGACTACATCGCCCAGATCGACAAGATCTTCTGGGAGACCAAGAAGGCCTGAAGTCCATGGGCCACGCGAAGGGGCCCTGCCGGGTGTACCGGTCGGGCCCCTTCGTCGTACGTACGGGTCACTCGTAGCCGTGGGTCAGTGGAACTGAGGCACGATCAGTGAGATCCCGTACGCCACCACCGCCGCGCAGGTGAGGAAGCACAGGGCGGCCTGGGTGAGTCCGAGGGCGGGGGTGCCGCCCGGTTGTTCGCGGGCGCCCTCCAGGCGCGCGAGGCCGAGGACGCCGAAGGCGAACAGGACGACCACGGCGACGGTGGCGCCGACGCTCACCGCGGCGACCTGGCCGAGCGCGGTCCAGTCCAGATGCATGTCGACTCCCCGTCGTTCAGGCTGCCGTGCCGACCTTGGCGGGCGGCTCGGTGCGGATGCTGACCTCGTGCGCGTCGTTGACGTTGTGCGCGTGTACCGGGTTGCGGCGCGAGACGGCCACGATGCCCGCGGCCAGGGCCGCGCCGACCAGTGCGACGACCGCCGTACCGAGGTCGCCGCCGTTCTGGACGACGCTCGCGGCCAGGCCCCCGACCAGCGCGGCGGCGGGCAGGGTGACCATCCAGGCGATCACCATCCGGCCCGCGACGCCCCAGCGGACCTCCGCGAGCCTGCGGCCGAGCCCCGCGCCGAGGATGCTGCCCGAGGCGACCTGGGTGGTGGACAGGGCGAAGCCGAGGTGGGCGGAGGTGAGGATGACGGTGGTGGAGGCGGTCTCGGCGGCGAAGCCCTGCGGGGACTGGATCTCGGTGAGGCCCTTGCCCATGGTGCGGATGATCCGCCAGCCGCCGAGGTAGGTGCCGAGGCCGATGGCGAGGCCGGCGGAGGCGATGACCCACAGGGGCGGGCCGGCGTCGTGGCCGAGCGCGCCGGCCGAGATGAGGGTGAGGGTGATGACGCCCATGGTCTTCTGCGCGTCGTTCGTGCCGTGGGCGAGGGAGACCAGCGAGGCGGAGGCGATCTGGCCGATCCGGAAGCCCTTGGTGACGGACTCCTTGCGGGCGCGGTCGGTGAGCCGGTAGGCGAGGTAGGTGGCGATCAGCGCGGCGACACCGGCCACGAGCGGCGAGGCCACCGCCGGGACGAGCACCTTCTCGACGACCTTGTCGAAGTTGACGCCGTGGCTGCCCGCCCCGACCCACACGGCCCCGATGAGCCCGCCGAACAGGGCGTGCGAGGAGCTCGACGGCAGTCCGACGAGCCAGGTCAGCAGGTTCCACAGGATCGCCCCGACCAGTCCCGCGAAGATCATCCCCGGGCTGACGAGGGTGTCGTCCACGATGCCGCCCGAGATGGTTCTGGCCACCTCGGTGGAGAGAAAGGCACCGGCGACATTGAGGACACCGCTGATCAGGACCGCAGTACGGGGAGCCAGCGCGCCGGTGGCGATGGACGTGGCCATCGCGTTCGCCGTGTCGTGGAATCCGTTGGTGAAGTCGAAGGCGAGCGCCGTGACGATGACGACCGCCACGAGGAACGTGATGTGGTCCATTCCTGAATGCAAACAAGCGCGGCCCCATGCGCGGGGAACGGCGAGGCAAAGGCTGGTCAAGGTTCACGCAGGTGGCCGTGACGGGACCCCTCTACGATCGCGCCCATGAGGATCCGCTGGACATACGCCTTCGCCGACCGGCCTCGCGAGACCTTCGGGACCGCATGTGACTTCTGGACGGCCGTCACGGACACGCGACTTTCCGAACTCCGCGGGCAGCACTCCGAGTTCGTGACCCTGCTCCCCGACGGCGCCGACGCCTACGTCAAGGCCCAGGCGGTGCGGTCGGGGGACGGCGGGGCGCATCTCGACTTCTGCGTGGACGACGTGGCGGGGTTCAGGGACTCGGCGGTGCGGCTCGGGGCGAGCGTGGTGTTGGACCTCGGGTCGCTCGTCGTGCTGCGTTCGCCCGGCGGGCAGTTGTTCTGCGGGGACCCGTGGCGCGGCCAGTCGTCGCGCCCGGGTGTGGTGCGCGGCAGCCGGCTCGACCAGGTGTGCCTGGACGTACCGCCGTCGTCGTACGACGCCGAAGTCGCCTTCTGGAGCGGCCTGCTGGACGGCTGGGTGTCGCGTCCCGGCGCGCTCCCGGAGTTCCATGTGGTCGAGCCGCCTCCCGGCCTGCCCGTCCGGCTGCTTCTGCAACGCCTCGGCGAGGAGCGCCCGGCCTCCGCCCACTTCGACCTCGCTTGTACGGACGTCGGCGCCACCCGGGCGTGGCACGAGAAACTCGGGGCCGTACACGTGGCCGACCGCTCCGGCTGGTCGGTGATGCGCGACCCGGCGGGCGGCACGTACTGCCTGACGACCCGGGATCCGGAGACGGGCGGGCGGCGCCGCTAGTCGGCCTCCGCATACGACGCGTACGCGCACGCCACATCGGCGACGCCCTCCGGCGTCGGGCAGGGCGGCAGGCTCGGCATCTCGTCGGGATTCGCCTCTTCCCAGACGTACGGCCCCTGAGGCTCCGTCGAGTCCTGCATCCACAAGGTCAGCCCACCCGCGACGACCACGGCAAGCGCCCACACGATGACCACCCAGCGCCACACCCCGCGACGCCCCTCCCCCGTCATGCCCATGCCTGACACGCTAGTCCCTCAACCGCGCCGCCCGCGCCTGGAGATAGCGCTGCTCGGGCAGGCTGAGGGTCTGGGCGGCCGCCGACTCGTAGGCGACCCGGGCGGCTTCGGGCTCGCCCGCGCGTTCAAGGAGGTGCGCGCGTACGGCGTCCAGGCGGTGGCCTTTCAACGTGCCCGGCAACGCGTCCAGTTCGGCCAGGCCGGCGCGCGGGCCGTGGACCATCGCGACGGCCACCGCGCGGTTGAGGCGTTCGACCGGCCCGGGGAGCAGGTCGACGAGGACGTCGTACAGGCCCAGGATCTCGGCCCAGTCCGTCGCCTCGGGCGAAGGCGCCTCGTCGTGCACGGCGGCGATCGCGGCCCGCAGTTGGTACGGCCCGGGCCTGCCCCGGGACAGCGCCCGGGTCACCAGCGCGACACCCTCCTCGATGGCAGCCTTGTCCCAGCGGTCGCGGTCCTGCTCGTCGAGGGGGATCAGCTCCCCGCCCGGTCCGGTGCGCTCATCGCGCCGGGCGTCGGTGAGCAGCAGCAGCGCGAGCAGCCCGGCCACCTCGCGGTCGTCGGGGAGCAGCCGGTGGACCGTACGGGTCAGCCGTACGGCCTCGCCCGCCAGGTCGGGGCGCTGCAGGGCCGTGCCTGAAGTGGCGGTGTAGCCCTCATTGAAGATCAGATAGAGGGTCTGCAGAACGGACGGCAGCCGCTGCTCCCAGCGGTCCGGGCGGCCGAAGCGCACGCCCCGCACCCTCTGCTTGGCCCGGCTGATGCGCTGCGCCATCGTCGCCTCCGGGACCAGATACGCACGGGCGATCTCCGCCGTGGTCAGACCGCCGACGGCACGCAGCGTGAGCGCGATCTGGGCGGACGGGGTGAGGTCCGGATGGCAGCACAGGATGAGCAGCGAGAGGGTGTCGTCCTCACGGGGAGCCCGCTCCCCCGGCGGCGGGGCGGTGAAGGCGTCGCGGGGCGTGAGCGCCGCCGCCCGTTCCTCGCGCTGTCGCCGGGCCTCCTCACTGCGCAGGGCGTCGGTCAGCCGCCGCGAGGCCACCTTGATCAGCCAGCCGCGCGGATTGCCGGGCACGCCCGCTTCAGGCCACTGCCCGGCCGCCGCGAGCAGCGCCTCCTGTACGGCGTCCTCGGCGGCGTCGAAGTGCCCGTACCGTCTGACCAGCGCGCCGAGGACCTGCGGCGCGTTCCGGCGCAGCAGGTCCTCGACCTCGGGTGTGTTCCTCACCGGCGGGTCCGTCGGCCTCGCACGGGCCGGCTCGTCAGATGTCCCCGCTGCCGTCCATGATCGGGCGGATCACGACCGGGTAGTCGGGGGCACCGGCCGGCTGGGGGCAGCGGGAGATGCGGTCGGCGATCTCCGTGACCCGCTCCAGGCTCTCGCACTCCAGGACCCAGTAGCCGGCCAGCAGCTCCTTGGTCTCGCTGTACGGGCCGTCGGTGATCACGGCCTTGCCGTCGTCACCGAGGGTGACATGCCGGGTCTGCGCCGGCTCGGCCAGGCCCTGCCCGTCGACGAACTCGCCGGTCTCGGAGAGATCGTCGTTGATGGCCCCCATGTAGGCGAACATCGCCTGCAGCTCGTCCTCGTTCCAGGCGGGCGATTCCGCTGACGCCTTGCCGCGCATGGCCTCGTAGTCCGCCTGTGTGCCCTGCACCATGACCAGGTACTTCATCAGTCCGCTCCTTCGGCTCTCACCACCCTTCCGGGCGGCTCTCACAGGGGACGTCGGAGCCGGGCCGGGATTCTCGACACGAGCTCAGGAGCTTTCCGAGACGGTTTCTCCGGGGGTCGTCGCGGGTGGAGTCGTGGCGGTTGGGGTCGTCGCGGGTGGGGTCGTCGCGGGTGGGGCGGTGTCATCGGCGGGCCGGGGGGCCGCTTCGGGCCGTGCTTCCCCGGCGGGCCGCGTGTCCTCGGCGGCGGGGCCGCTGTCCGCGCCCTCCGCGTCCTGGACCCCGCACCGGGGGTTGTGGCAGGGGCCCGCCACCCACAGGGGGACCCATGCGCCCAGCGTCTTGTGGCGCCGGACGACTGTTTCGACTGGCTGTCCGCAGGTCGGACAGACGTGTTCGTCTCTGCCCATGCCCTCAGAGTAGGACGGTCGGGGGCTCAGCGCTTCCTGCTGTACGAGCGCACCAGCACGCCGTTGCCGAACGTACGCACGGACTCCAGGGCGAACTCCGAGATCGCGAACGCTTCCCCGAACATGGGCATGCCCGAGCCGTACACCAGCGGGTAGGTCTTGATCACGACCTCGTCGATCTCGTCGAGCAGCTCGCCCGCGACCTTCGATCCGCCGCACAGGTAGATGCCGAGCTCGCCGTCCTCGGCCTTCAGGTCCCGGACCTTGCCCACCAGGTCTTCCGCGATGATCTCGACGTTCGGGTCGGGCGACTCCTTCAGCGTGCCGGAGGCGACGTACTCGCGCAGGTGCGCGTAGGGGCTGGTGATGCCCTCCGCCAGGGCGAGGTCGTAGCTGCCCCGGCCCTGAACGACGGTGTCGAACCGCCGGTTCGGCAGGTCGTCGATACCGAGGGCCCGGCGGCCGTGGGTCGCCACGGTCTCCGGATACTCCGACGTCAGGAAGCCGAGGAACTCCTCGTCGAGGAAACGCATCATCGCTGTCGCGTCGCCGTCCGGGTCCCCGATGAAGCCGTCGATGGAACAGGCGATGAAGTACGTGAGCTTTCGCAAGCCGGTCTCTTTTCGTAGGCCGCCGGTTGAATAACTTCAGTTATAGTACTCCCCCTGTAGTGGTTGCAAGGTGATTTTCGCGAGCCGTCGAAAGTGGGAGAAGTAACTCCGCATGGCCGGCAATCCCGGGCGCCGGGCCGTGCTCGTCGACGCCGGTGTCGAGGTGCCGGACTGCCCGGCGGCGACGAGTCCGTCACCGTGCCCTATCTGGCCATGCTCGGACTGCTCTTGGAGCACCTGCCCCTGCCGGGCGTCCTGGAGGGCGTACTGCCCGGGGTGCGGGAGCAGGGGTAGGGCCTGGGCAGGACCAAGGCCGGGCCAGACCGGGAAATCAAGGTCGGGTCGAAGCCGGCCATCGGGATCGCGAAGGCAGGCCCTAAGAGCCCGCGCCCGTGCGCGGCTCCCGCCACATCGGCCACATGGCCGGGCCGTCCGGGAGGTCGAGGACCTGACCGGCGACCTCGAAGCCGAGGCGCTCGTACAACGTGCGACTGCGCGCGCTGCTGGCCTCCAGATAGGCGGACAGCCCCTCGCGGTCGCAACGATCGAGGACCGACTCGATGAGCGCGGTGCCGAGCCCCTCGCCCTGACGGCCGGGGGCGACACCGATCATCCACAGGTACTCGTGGGCCCGCCCCGAGGGATGGATGGCGGCGGTCAGCCGGCCGATCAGCTCGATGCGCTCGTTGTCCGGGTCGACGGCCGCCCGCACCTGGGCCGGACCGTCGTCGTCCTCGGGGTCACCGTCATGGTCGTCGGCCGGCATGGACAGCCAGAGCGCGCAGGCCGAGCCGTCCTCGGTGACGTCGATACGCCCCGCCTCGAGCACGATGTCGGTGAAGGCGGCCATCAGCCCGGGGTGGCGTTCACGACGGTCCTCCGCACCGGGGAAGACCCAACCGCTCACGGGGTCGTCCTGGAACGCCTCGTCCAGCAGCCGGACGACCGTCTCCCGGTCCGCCTCGCCCGCCGTACGGATCGCCACGCCCATGCCCCGCCCCTTCGATCGTCCCGACGGGCGTTGATCGTAAGGGGGTTGAGGGCCGTCCGGGGCAGGCGGGGCGGCAGCTTGGCGGAATCCAGTCGAACGTCTGTCCAAACTCGGTCGTGTGATGCGTGAGAAGGGGCGGGCCCCGCACACCGTGGGGCAGTGCGGGACCCGCCGACCGGAGGCCGCAAGCCGTGCGGGGTCAGGAGCCGCACGGCCCCGACGCTCCGGGGTCCTGCCTTCGGTCGCCCGAAGGGTCATGCTGTGCTGCAGGCCGCCGGCCCCTGCATCCGGCAGACCGACTGTCGGCCGTCGACCGCTGCCGACGGTCGACCACTGCCGGCGGTCGACCGCCAAAGCCGTCAACCACCGCGGGCCGTCAAGGGTCACCGAACATCAACTACTGCGCCGTGTCACGAACTCGGCGAGGGCCAGCAGACCGCCCGCCGCCTCCGGATCCGGCACCGCGCGCGCTAGCTGCTGCATCGCCCGCGCCATCCGGTCGGCCGCCTGGCCCTGCGCCCAGTCACGGCCACCCGCGCGCTCCACGGTCAGGGCGATGTGGTCCAGGTCCTCCTTCTCGCAAGGCCGTGCGTACAGTTCGGCCAGCTCGGCGGCCGCCGGCGTACCGGAGGTGAAGGCCGCGACGACCGGCAGTGACTTCTTGCGGGCGGCCAGGTCCGCACCGACGGGCTTGCCGGTGCGGTGCGGGTCGCCCCATATACCGATGACGTCGTCGATGAGCTGGAAGGCGAGCCCGGCCTCACGGCCGAACGCGTCCAGCGCCGCCACATCCCCGTCCCCGGCGCCCGCGTACAGGCCCCCGATCGCACAGGCACTCCCCAGCAGTGCGCCCGTCTTGGCCTTCGCCATGGCGAGCACCTCCTCGAGGGTGACGTCGCCGGGGTCGCACCGCTCCATGGCCGTGTCCGCGTGCTGCCCCGCGCACAGTTCGACCACGCAGTCCGCGAGCCGGACCGCCGCGGCCCGGGCCGCCGGGTGCGGATCCGTCGCCAGCAGTCGCAGGGCGAGCGCCTGCAGCGCGTCCCCGCCGAGGATCGCGTCGGCGTCTCCGAACACGGTCCACGCGGTGGGCCGGTGCCGACGGGTGGCATCCCGGTCCATCACGTCGTCGTGCAACAACGTGAAGTTGTGGACAAGCTCCACCGCCGCGGCCGCCCGGACCGCCCCCGCCCGTGCCTCGGGCCCCCCGAGAGCGGACGCCGCGGCCAGGACGAGCGCGGGGCGGATCGCCTTGCCCGAGCCGCCCTCGGACGGTGTTCCGTCCGCCTCCTCCCAGCCGAAGTGGTAGAGCGCGATCCGGCGCATCGGCCCGGGCAGCGAGTCGAGCGCGGCCCGCAGCACCGGGTCGACCTCCGCCCGGGCCCGCTCCAGGAGCATGACCGCCTCGTGCCCCTCGGCCGGTACGGGCCGGCCGTCCCGCTGCGTCCCGATGGACCCCCGCCTTTCCGGCACTCCGGCCGCGCCCCGAAGCTCGGCACCTCGCTGCTCACCCGGGGCGGCACGCTGCTCATCACGGGCGGCTCGCTGCTCACCAGGGGCGGGCAGCGTCGCCTCCGTCCTGAACTCCGTAAGGGACTCACCCATGGGACCGCCTCGGAGTATGAGCGGACGGTGGCGCTTCCGCTGCCGCTGGGCGCGTACCCCCAGGGTGTACCCGCCCGGGCGGACAGGGACACGGCCGATGCACCGGGAGCGTCACCGCCAGCGGCCGATCTCGACGTTCTCCAGGACTCCGAGCGCGTCCGGTACCAGCACCGCGGCCGAGTAGTAGGCCGTGACCAGGTACTTGATGATGGCCTGTTCATTGATGCCCATGAAGCGCACCGACAGACTCGGCTCGATCTCGTCCGGGATGCCGGAGGCCCGCAGCCCGATGACACCCTGGTCGGCCTCGCCGGTACGCATGGCGATGATCGACGTCGTACGGGCCTCGGTCACCGGGATCTTGTTGCACGGGTAGATCGGCACACCGCGCCAGGTGGGGATGCGGTTGCCGCCGACGTCGATGGTCTCGGGCACCAGCCCGCGCTTGTTGAGCTCACGCCCGAACGCGGCGATCGCACGCGGGTGGGCGAGGAGCAGTTTGGTGCCCCGGCGCCTGCTGAGCAGCTCGTCCATGTCGTCCGGGCTGGGCACACCGTCGTGCGGCTGGATCCGCTGCTCGTACTCGCAGTTGTGCAGGAGCCCGAAGTCGCGGTTGTTGACGAGCTCGTGCTCCTGGCGCTCCTTCAGCGCCTCGACCGTCAGCCGGATCTGCTGCTCGGTCTGGTTCATGGGCTGGTTGTAGAGGTCGGCCACGCGCGTGTGCATGCGCAGCACGGTCTGGGCGACGCTCAGTTCGTACTCGCGGGGACTGGCCTCGTAGTCGACGAAGGTGTGCGGGATGTCCGGCTCGCCGGAGTGGCCGGAGGAGACGTCGATCTCCTTCTCGCCGTACTTGTTGGAGCGCTGCTCGGGGATCGCGCGGCTCTGGTGCAGGTGTTCGCGCAGCGAGTCCGAGCGCTCCGCGATCTGCGCGAACTCCTGTCGGGGCAGCACCAGCACGGTGCACGCGGTGAGCGCGCGGGCCGTGTACTCCCAGATCGCGTCCTCGTCCAGCAGGGCGTCCTCACCGAAGTAGGCGCCGTCGGCGAGGACTCCGAGGGACTCGTCGTCCCCGTACGGTCCCGTGCCGACCTTCTCCACCCTGCCGTGCGCCAGCAGGTACACCTCGTCGGACGGGCTGCCGAACGAGGCGATCACCTCGCCCGCCCGGATCTCCCGCTGCTCGCAGCGACGGGCGATCTCGGAGAGCACCTCCTGGTCCTCGTACGACCGCAGCGCCGGCAGTTCGCCCAGCTCCGCGGGGATGATCTCGACGCGGTCGCCGGTCTTCACGAACGTCACCCGGCCGTCGCCGACGGCGAAGGTCAGCCGCCGGTTCACCCGGTACGTACCGCCCTGGATGTCCACCCAGGGCAGCGTCCGCAGCAGCCAGCGGGAGCTGATCTCCTGCATCTGCGGCACGGACTTGGTCGTGGTGGCCAGGTTCCGCGCGGCCGCCGTGCCGAGACTCTGCTGCGGCTTGGTCTCCTCCGTGCGGACCTCTTCGCCTACCGACATAGAGAACTGCCCTCCCGGTTATGCCCAACGCCCATATGCCTCGGGCATCGATGTCCACGGGCAAGCCTTCCTCACTCAGCGTCGCGGTGCTATTACCCGAAAGAGGGGGAATGGATCTTCGTATCACTGGGCAGAGGAGGCCCTTTTTGGACTTCGAAGGTGCCGTGGCCCGAGCCGGGCCGGGTGGCGACAACCCGTGGAAAGCTGTCGCTCACGCCCCTGGGGAGCGGGCCTGCCGGGATCTAGCGTGATGAGCCGTTCCCGTCCCGGCTCCAGAAACGGCCCCATCGATGCAGTACATCGCGCCGATCGGCATCGGCATCCTCTACGCCCTGCTGATGTCCCTGGTCCGCGAACCGCACCGGCGGCGCCTGAACGCGGTGATGGTCGCGGGCGCCGGTGCCGCGTATCTCAGCGGCGGTGGCATGGGCGGCTGGGAGTTCCCCTTCACCGCGCTGGTCACCTACGTCGCCTTCCGCGGTCTGGAGTCGTGGACGTGGATCGGCGTCGGCTGGCTGCTGCACACGGCGTGGGACCTCGTCCACCACGTCAAGGGCGCCCCGATCATCCCGTTCCTCCACACCTCGTCCCTGGGCTGCGCGATCTGCGACCCGGTGATCGCGCTCTGGTGCCTGCGAGGCGGACCCTCGCTCGTCGAGTTCGTGCGTGGCCGACGCCGCCCCGAGGGTTCCGAGCCGACACCGACAACGACGGCCGGCTGACGGAGCGGGCCGACGGCCGGGCCGCCTTCGCCCCGAGTCACAATGACGGGGTGACCAGCCCCGACGCCCCCGACGCGCCCGGCCTCGCGGCCCTGCGCCCCCGGCTGCCCTCGCCGGTGCGGGAAGTCGTCGACGACCGGTTCGAGCGCCGGGGCGTCCGGCTGCTGCTGAAGCGGGACGATCTGATCCACCCGGAGCTGATCGGCAACAAGTGGCGCAAGCTGGCGCCGAACCTCGCGGCGGCGGCCGGTCGCCCCGTCGTCACCTTCGGCGGCGCCTACTCCAACCACCTGCGCGCCACGGCCGCGGCCGGGCGCCTGCTCGGCATTCCCACGGTCGGCGTCGTACGCGGCGACGAACTGGCCGGCCGCCCCCTCAACCCCTCCCTCGCACGGTGTGCGGCCGACGGCATGCGGCTGCACTTCGCGGACAGGACGACGTACCGCCGCAAGTCGGAGCCGGAGGCCCTGGCCGGCATCCTTCGCGCGGCTGACGCCGAGGGCGCCTACGTCGTCCCCGAGGGCGGCAGCAACGCCGAGGCCGTACGCGGATGCCGGGCGCTCGGCGAAGAACTGCGCGACCGGGCCGATGTCGTGGCCGTGGCCTGCGGCACCGGAGGCACGCTGGCCGGACTGGCCGCCGGGCTCGCTCCCGCGCAGCGCGCTCTGGGCGTGCCGGTCCTCAAGGGCGGCTTCCTGACCGCCGAGACCGAGGCCCTGCAGCGGCAGGCCTTCGGCGGCCCGCGCGGCTCCTGGAGCCTCGACGACCGCTTCCACTTCGGCGGCTACGCGCGCGTGCCCGACGAGCTCGACGCCTTCGCCGCGAACTTCGAACGCCGTCACGGCCTGCCTGTCGAACGCCTGTATGTGGCCAAGCTGCTCTACGGCCTCGTCGCCCTGGCCGACGAAGGCGCCTTCCCGCGCGGGACGACGGTGGCGGCCGTCATCACCGGCCGCCCCTTCCCGTGACGGCCGGCAGCGCCTCGTCACACCCGACCCGGCCTCCGGCAGCAGGGCAGCCTCTCCTGACGCCCACAGCGACTCCTCGCCGTCCCTACGCCGCCTCCCGGAAGGCCGCCGCCTCCTCCAGGTCCAGCCTGCGCAGCAGGGTCCGCAGCATCTCGTCGTCGATGTACCGGCCGTCCCTGAGTCTGACGAACACCTCGCGCTCGGCGCTGATCATCTCCCGCGACAGCCGCCGGTAGGTGTCGTCGACGGACTCCCCGGTGACCGGGTTGGCCTGCCCGAGCCGTTCCCAGACGGCGTTGCGGCGGCGCTCCAGGACGATGCGCAGCCGGTCGGCGAGCGGGGCGGGCAGGGCGTTGCGCTCGTCGGCGAGGAGTTCGTCCAGGCGCCGCTCGGCGGCCCGGGAGGCCTGCGCCTGGGCGTTCGCCTCGGCGAGCGTCTCGGCCTGGACGTCCCGTCCGGGGACCTTCAGCAGCCGGATCAGCGGGGGCAGGGTCAGGCCCTGCACGACCAGGGTGGCGATGACCGTCGTGAAGGTCAGGAAGAGGATCAGGTTGCGGTGCGGGAAGGGCACCTCGCCGTCGTGCATGGTCAGCGGGATGGAGAAGGCGATGGCCAGCGAGACCACCCCCCGCATACCGGCCCACGCGACGATGAACGGCCCCTTCCAGGTCAGGCTCGCCTCCCTCTCCCGGATCCGGGCCGACAGCAGCCGGGGCAGGAAGGCCGCCGGGTACACCCAGACGAACCGGGCCGCGACGACCACCAGGAACACGACGAGCGCGTACCAGGCGGCTTCGGCGCCCTCGTACTGTCCGAGGCCCTTCAGGACCACCGGAAGCTGCAGTCCGATCAGCGCGAACACCGCCGACTCCAGGACGAAGGCCACCATCTTCCACACCGCCTCCTCCTGGAGGCGCGTGGCGAAATCGACCTCCCACGCGCGGTGTCCCAGGTAGAGCGCGACGACCACGACCGCGAGGACACCGGAGGCGTGCACCTGCTCGGCGACGGCGTAGGCGACGAACGGGATCAGCAAGGAGAGCGTGTTCTGCAGCAGCGCCTCCTTCACGTGCGTGCGCAGCCAGTGGATCGGCGCCATCAGCAGCAGCCCGACGACGACACCGCCGACCGCCGCGAGCAGGAACTCGCCGATACCCCCGGCCCAGGTCGCGCCCTCACCGATGGCGGCCGCGAGGGCCACCCGGTAGGCGGTGATCGCGGTGGCGTCGTTCAGCAGGGACTCGCCCTGGAGGATCGTGGTGATCCGGGACGGCAGCCCGACCCGGCGTGCCACCGCCGTCGCCGCGACGGCGTCCGGCGGCGCCACCACCGCGCCGAAGACCAGGGCCGCGGTCAGCGGCAGGTCGGGCACGATCAGGTACAGGGCCCAGCCGACGACGAAGGTCGCGAAGAGCACGTAGCCGACGGACAGCATCGCGACCGGCCTGAGCTGGGCTCTCAGGTCGAGGTAGGAGCTGTCGGTGGCGGCCGTGTACAGCAGCGGAGGCAGGATGAGCGGCAGGACGATGTGCGGGTCGAGCGTGTACTCGGGCACCCCGGGGACGTAGCTGACCGCCAGCCCGATCGCCACCAGCAGCAGCGGCGCCGGCACCGGGGTGCGCCGCGCGGCCGCCGCGATCGCGGCACTGCCCGCCACCAGCAACAGCAGTGGCATCACGTCCATCGTTCTCGCCCGCCCTCTTTTTTCCGCGCGGTCTTCCGCTCGACCGTCGTAACCTGGCAATCATGAAACAGTGCACGCACGCCGACGCGCTGCCGCACCCCGAACCCGGCCCGCTCAGCGAGACGTGTCCGGAGTGCTTGGCGGAAGGCATGGATCCGGTGCAACTGCGGCTGTGCCTCAGCTGCGGTCACGTCGGCTGCTGCGACTCCTCGCCGGGGCGGCACGCGGCGGGGCACCACAAGGAGTCCGGCCATCCCGTGATGCGGACGCACGAGCCCGGGGAGACCTGGCGATGGTGCTTCGTCGACCATGTCCTGGTGTGACTCGGCAAGACCCCGGCGGGGGACGGTTCGACCGTCTGACGTCTGGGTACGTCAACCCGGCGCGCGCTCTTCCCATTTGGGCCCGCCCAACCCCTAGACACGGAGCGTATCCACAGGTTTACTGTGAGTGACGACAAGGGGTTGGGGTCCCGAGGACAGAACCGTCGAGAGCGCGATAGCGTCACCGCTGAACCACGTATCGCGTTACCCCGGGGGGCGACCCTCGGCCCTGAAACGCTTGTACCACCATGGAGGTGAGGGTGTCCCAGATCGCAGGCGAGCCCGCGACCCAGGACTTCGTGGAAGTCCGGCTGCCGGCCGCGGGTGCCTACCTGTCGGTGCTGCGTACGGCCACGGCCGGTCTCGCGGCCCGTTTGGACTTCACCCTCGACGAGATCGAGGACCTGCGCATCGCGGTGGACGAGGCCTGCGCGATCCTGCTTCAGCAGGCCGTGCCCGGCTCGGTGCTCAGCTGTGTGTTCCGCCTCGTCGACGACTCACTCGAGGTCACTGTCTCGGCTCCGACCACGGATGGCCATGCCCCCTCGCGGGACACCTTCGCCTGGACCGTCCTGTCCGCCCTCGCGGGCAAGGTCTCCTCCGCCGTGGACAAGGACAAAACCGTTTCGATCAGCCTCTACAAACAGCGCGGCGCGGGACCCGGGCCGGCGTGAGGAGCGAGGACGGGCCGGTGCGGGACGAAGAGCGCAGCACACAGGAGCTGCCGGCCGAGGGCACGGGCACGAGCGGTCCGAGCGGGGCCCGGCGCATGGCGGACGGCATCGACGGCATCCCCGAGCAGGCCCGCCCGCACCCTGAGGACGACTCCGCGGGGGCCGTCCTCCAGGGCGGCGGGCCGCTGGACCAAGGCGGTGCCGTGCGGAGCGCGCCTCCGGGCGGGGGGATCACCGCATCCCCTGTCCCAGGGGGTCCTCCCACTCACGCGAAGTCGAGAGTGGCGGAGGAGGCGAGGGCTCGGGGAAGGGCGACGGGCGGGACGATGAGCGAGCACGAGCGGGACTCCGAGCATCAGGCACCGAGCGCGCCCCGCGCACAGGGTGCGCACCATGGCTCTCCGGACCGCAGCGGGGCGCGCGAGATGTTCCTCAAACTGCGCACCCTGGGGGACAGCAGCCCCGAGTACGCGGAACTGCGCAATCAGCTGGTCCGCATGCACCTGCCGCTCGTCGAGCATCTCGCACGCCGCTTCCGCAACCGCGGCGAGCCGCTGGACGACCTCACCCAGGTCGCCACGATCGGACTGATCAAGTCCGTCGACCGTTTCGACCCGGATCGCGGCGTGGAGTTCTCGACGTACGCGACCCCGACGGTCGTCGGCGAGATCAAGCGGCACTTCCGGGACAAGGGCTGGGCGGTGCGCGTCCCGCGCCGGCTGCAGGAGCTGCGCCTGGCGCTGACCACGGCCACGGCCGAGCTCTCGCAGCTGCACGGCCGCTCCCCCACGGTCCACGAGCTCGCCGAGAAGCTGGCGATCTCGGAGGAGGAGGTCCTGGAAGGCCTGGAGTCCGCCAACGCGTACTCCACGCTGTCCCTGGACGTCCCCGACACCGACGACGAGTCCCCGGCGGTCGCGGACACCCTCGGCGCGGAGGACGAGGCGCTGGAGGGCGTGGAGTACCGGGAGTCCCTCAAGCCGCTGCTGGAGGACCTCCCGCCGCGGGAGAAGCGGATCCTGCTGCTGCGGTTCTTCGGCAACATGACCCAGTCGCAGATCGCGCAGGAGGTCGGCATCTCCCAGATGCACGTCTCGCGGCTACTGGCGCGCACACTCGCGCAGCTGCGGGAGAAGCTCCTCGTCGAGGAGTGACGGCTACTTCCCCACGTTGTCGGGGTTGCCGGGCCCGCGGATCCCCAGGGCCCGGGTCGTCTCGGGGTTCACCAGCAGGACGAGCGACGTGACGGCCACGACCGCGAGAGCGATCCCGGCCGGAATGGCCATGCTGTCGGCCTGCAGCAGGTTGTAGGCCACCGGCAGCGCCAGGAGCTGGGTGATGACGGCCGGGCCGCGGCTCCAGCTGCGCAGGGCGAGCAGACCACGGGCCGCGAGCAGCGGCAGCAGTGCGAGCACCACGAGCGTGATGCCTCCGGTCACGGCTTGCTGCCGGTCGTCCGGATGCCCCGTGAGGCCGAGGACGAGGATCCACACGCCGCCGACGACCAGCGCGAGCCCCTCGAGCGCGGCCAGCAGCGCGGCGTACGTCAGACGCCGGGGGCGGGGGCCGGTGGTTACCTCGGTGGTGGGGGTCTGCTCACTGCTCACCCCTGAAGAGTAGCCCTCGTCGTACGCGCCTCCCGTAGCCAGGTTCACCCCTGGTCTCTTACCGGATCCCTACCTCGGTCTGGGCCAGGTACCCCCCAGTAGGTACGCTGCCAGTCATGCGTGCACTTCTCGTGGTCAATCCGGCGGCAACCACCACCAGTGCGCGCACGCGCGACGTACTGATCCACGCGCTCGCCAGCGAGATGAAGCTGGAGGCGGTCACCACCGAGTACCGCGGCCACGCGCGCGACCTCGGCCGGCAGGCGGCGGACAGCGAGGACATCGACCTCGTGGTGGCCCTCGGCGGCGACGGCACGGTCAACGAAGTGGTCAACGGCCTCCTGCACGCCGGCCCCGCCCCGGGGCACCTCCCCGGCCTCGCCGTGGTCCCGGGCGGTTCCACCAATGTCTTCGCCCGCGCCCTCGGCCTGCCCAATGACGCCGTGGAGGCCACCGGCGCTCTGCTGGACGCCCTGCGCGACGGCAGCGAACGCACCGTCGGCCTGGGCCTGGCCTCGGGCACGCCCGGCACGGAGGACGAGACGGTGCCGGCCCGCTGGTTCACCTTCAACGCGGGGCTCGGCTTCGACGCCGGAGTGGTCGGCCGGGTGGAACAGCACCGCGAGCGCGGCCGGAAATCCACACACGCTCTCTACGTACGCCAGGTCGTGCGTCAACTCCTCGGTGAGACCAATCGCCGGCACGGCATGATCACGCTGGAGCGGGCCGGCGAGGATCCGGTCACCGATCTGGTGCTGTCCATAGTCTCGAACACCTCCCCGTGGACGTTTCTGGGGAATCGCCCGATCTACGCGGCACCTAAGGCCTCGTTCGATACCGGGCTCGATCTCTTCGGTCTCAGCCGTCTGTCCACCGCCGCTGTTGCCCGGTATGGGACCCAGTTGCTCACTTCGTCCCCCGAGCGTGGACCCCATGGCAAACACGCCACTTCCCTGCATGACTTGACCGAGTTCACCTTGCATTCCAAGGTGCCGCTCCCCCTCCAGATGGACGGTGACCACCTGGGTCTGCGAACGAGCGTGACGTTCACAGGCGTACGCCGTGCACTGCGTGTGATTGTGTGAGCAGAACTGGCTAAAGTCCTTTCACTCGAACGTTTAGGCCAGGATCCACCCCATGGAAGTACGGCTGTGACCTAGTCGACACCGAAGAATCAAAAAAAACTTTCCAGAAGGGGTTGTATCCGCCGCTGAGGTTTGCGAGTCTCTACGTGGCGATCGGGATGGCCCGCAAGACCGGCCTCCACTGATCACCAGAATCCCTCTCCACATCACAGGACCTACGCCAGGGAACCTGGCGGTCGGCCCTTCACTTGTTGAGGGATTCGTGAAAGCGTTCACATTCACAAGCAAGCCCTGCACGTAATACCAAGGAGAGGTAGCAGCCATGGACTGGCGTCACAACGCCGTTTGCCGCGAGGAAGACCCCGAGCTCTTCTTCCCCATCGGCAACACCGGTCCTGCGCTGCTGCAGATCGAGGAAGCCAAGGCCGTCTGCCGTCGCTGCCCGGTAATGGAGCAGTGTCTGCAGTGGGCGCTCGAGTCCGGCCAGGACTCCGGCGTCTGGGGTGGTCTCAGCGAGGACGAGCGCCGTGCCATGAAGCGCCGCGCCGCCCGCAACCGGGCTCGTCAGGCCTCCGCCTGACAACCCACCCCTGCTGACAGCCTGAGCTTGGCGGCGCGTACAGCGAGTACGCATCTCCCGCCCCCGAGCCGCAGCGCGCAGTTCCCCCGATGCGCTTAGCAAAGCAGCAACGAGCTTGAGCCCCGGGCCCCCAAGTGGCCTGGGGCTCAATGCTGTTCGGGGGGCTTCGCCGACGAGCCGCCGTTTCCCTACTTCTGTGACCGCACGGGGATGTCGAGGATCACGCGGGTTCCGCGCTCCGGGGCCGGGACCATGTCGAAGGTGCCGCTCAACTCGCCCTCCACCAAGGTCCGTACGATCTGCAGACCGAGGTTGCCCGCGGTGTGCGGATCGAAGCCTTCCGGAAGACCGACGCCGTCGTCCTGAACGGTGACCAGCAGCCTCGCTTCCTTGGTAGTACCGCCGCGGATCGCCGACACCTCGACCGTGCCGGTGTCGCCCTCGCGGAAACCGTGCTCCAAAGCGTTCTGCAGAATTTCGGTCAGCACCATGGACAAGGGCGTGGCGACCTCGGCGTCGAGAATGCCGAAGCGGCCGGTGCGCCGGCCCGTGACTTTACCCGGGGAGATTTCCGCGACCATGGCCAGGACACGGTCGGCGATGTCGTCGAACTCGACGCGCTCGTCCAGGTTCTGAGAGAGCGTCTCGTGCACGATCGCAATCGATCCGACGCGTCGCACCGCTTCTTCGAGGGCCTCGCGGCCGCGGTCGGACTCGATGCGCCGGGCCTGGAGCCGGAGCAGGGCGGCCACCGTCTGGAGGTTGTTCTTGACCCGGTGGTGGATCTCCCGGATCGTCGCGTCCTTGGTGATCAACTCGCGTTCGCGGCGACGGAGTTCGGTGACGTCACGGAGCAGGACCAGCGAGCCGATGCGGGTGCCCTTGGGACTGAGGGGGATCGCGCGGAACTGGATGACCCCGTCGGTGGCCTCGATCTCGAACTCGCGCGGCGCCCAGCCGCTGGCGACCTTGGCGAGCGCCTCGTCCACCGGGCCCCGGGTCGGGGCGAGTTCGGCGGTGGTCCTGCCCAGGTGCTGGCCGACCAGGTCGGAGGCGAGGCCGAGCCGGTGGTAGGCGGAGAGGGCGTTCGGCGAGGCGTACTGGACGAGGGCGTCGGCGTCGAGCCGGATCAGTCCGTCGCCCACGCGGGGCGAGGCGTCCATGTCGAGCTGCTGGTTCGCGAACGGGAAGGAGCCGGCCGCGATCATCTGCGCGAGGTCGGAGGCGCTCTGCAGGTAGGTGAGCTCCAGGCGGCTCGGGGTACGCACGGTGAGGAGGTTGGTGTTGCGCGCGATGACGCCGAGGACGCGCCCCTCCCGCCGGACGGGGATCGACTCGACCCGGACGGGAACCTCTTCGCGCCACTCCGGGTCACCCTCGCGTACGATGCGGCCCTCGTCGAGGGCGGCGTCCAGCATGGGCCGGCGGCCTCGCGGGACGAGGTGGCCCACCATGTCGTCCTGGTACGAGGTCGGTCCGGTGTTGGGCCGCATCTGGGCGACCGAGACGTACCGGGTGCCGTCGCTCGTGGGGACCCACAGGACCAGGTCGGCGAAGGAGAGGTCGGAGAGCAACTGCCACTCCGAGACCAGCAGGTGCAGCCACTCGAGATCGGTGTCGTCGAGTGCGGTGTGCTGGCGTACGAGTTCGTTCATGGAGGGCACGTGTGCGAGCGTACCCGGGGGTTTGTACGGCTCTGAAATGTTCGGATGCTCCACGGGCCCTGAGACACCCGCGGGCCGCGGCGCCTGAGAGGGACCCTCAACCCTCTCGGCACCGCAGCCCGGAGCAGCATCGGCCGTGGGGTGTGCGGTCCCGGTCGGCCGAAGGATGAGGACCCGGGGCAGTCAGGGCAGAGAGCCCTCGGTTCCTCGGTCCGTCCTCCTGTGCGGGGAGGACGGAGGCTTGTACGCGCTTCGCAAGCGCCTTCGTACGCATTGTGGACTAGACCACTAGGAGGTGTCCATGCGTTGGAGGCTGTTCGTTGTTGTGCTGTCTTCCGCGCGTCGGACGCAGTGACGTCCACCACGCAGCCTAACCCTTGTGGGTTCCTGTGCGGGGCCAGATGGTCATGGCAATTTCCGCGACCGCCTCCAGTTCCTCCCGGCTCGCCCCGTCCCGCGCCTGTTGTGACATGCCCTGGATCATCGCGCCGACGTGACGGGCCAGGGCGGCGGCGTCGGTGTCCGGGGGCAGCACGCCGGCGGCGACATCGGCGCCGATACGGCTCTCGAACGCGGCGATGTTGGCGTTGCGGCGGTCCCGCAGCGACTGCTCGACCTCGGTGTCCGAGCAGTTCGTGGCCGCGTGGACGACGAGGCAGCCGTGCGGGTGGCCGGGTTCCGTGTACGCCGTGGCGGCCTCGCGCAGCGTGCGCTCGACGGCGGCCCGGGCGGTGGGCTCCTCGGCGAGGGCGCGGTCGGTGAACGAGCCGTGACCCGTGCCGTATACGCGGACGACCTCCTCGAAGAGGGAGCGCTTGTCGCCGAAGGCCGCGTAGAGGCTGGGGGTGCCGATGTCCATGACGCGGGTGAGATCGGAGACCGACGTGGCCTCGTAGCCGTGCTCCCAGAAGGCCAGGAGGGCCTTCTCCAGTGCGGTTTCACGATCGAAGGAGCGGGGGCGGCCGCGAGGCCTGCCCTTCTTCTTGCCGTCCCCCGCGGTAGCCACCCTCCGGTCGTCCGCGGTGGCGGGCCGCTCCGGCTTCGCGGTCGCGTCGTCGTCGTTCACCATGGGGTGCATTTTATAGCGGACGCTAGAGAAATGTCGGCGGGCTGCTGTACGGTCATTTCTGTAGCGACCACTAGGAAAATGAGAAGGGGGCGCCGCCATGGGCGTGCTCACGGGTAGGACGGCTCTCGTCACGGGGGCGAGCAGGGGCATCGGGCGAGGCATCGCCGAGCGGCTCGGGCGCGACGGCGCGCGGGTCGGGGTGCACTACGGCAGGAACGAGACGGCGGCGAAGGAGACGATCGCGGCGATCGAGGCGGCGGGCGGCTCGGCGTTCGCGGTGGGCGTGGAGCTCGGAGTACCGGGCGACGCCGAGGCCCTGTGGGAGGAGTTCGACCGGCACGCGGACGGGCTCGACATCCTGGTGAACAACGCGGGGATCGGGAACACGCGACCGATCGGGGAACTGGAGGAGCGGGAGTTCGACCAGGTCTTCGCGGTCAATGTGAAGGCGCCGTTCTTCATCCTCCAGCACGGCATGACGCGACTGCGGGACGGCGGGCGGGTCGTCAACATCTCGTCGGGGCTGGCCCGCACGGCGGTGATGCCGGACAACATGGCGTACGCGATGACGAAGGGCGCCCTGGACGTCTTCTCACGGGACCTGTCCAAGGTGCTGGGCCCTCGGGGCATCACCGTGAACTCGGTGGCGCCCGGGATCATCGACACGGACAACACGGCCGCGCTGCTGCACGGAAGTCCCGACGGCTGGGCGAAGGCCGCAGCGATATCGGCACTGGGCGGAGTGGGCGAGTCCGCCGACGTCGCCGACGTGGTGGCGTTCCTGGCCTCGGACGGGGGCCGGTGGGTGACGGGGAGCTGGGTGGATGTGACGGGGGGTTCGCTTACGTAGGCGTCGCCGGTATCCCTCGACGATGCGGGGGGGCGGACGGCCGGCGCCGCGACGAGGTCGGGCTCACGCGCCGATAGGGCCTGGACCGGACTCACCCACAACGGTTGCCTGAGTCAGCCTCACCCGACGGCGATCAGACCGAGAGCACTCCCCCGGCGCCCGCGATCCCCCACCGTTCAGCGCGTCTCCGTCACCTTCGCCAGCGCGCGCGGCGCGTCCGGGTCCTGGCCCCGGGCGATGGTGACCTCGTAGGCGAGGAGTTGGAGGGGGATGATCTCCAGGACGGGCTGGACCTCTTCGGCCACGCCGTCCGTGGGCAGGACGAAGCCGGCCGTCGCCTGCTCGACCTGATGCCTGGGGCCGATGACGACCAGGTCGGCGCCCCGGCCGCGCAAGCGGTCGAGGACGGGCTGGAGCGCTTCGCCGCCCCTGCCGTCGGTGACCACGGCGATGACCGGAGAGACGTTGTCGACCATCGCGAGCGGGCCGTGCAGCAGATCGGCGCCGGAGTAGGAGAGGGCGGGGATGTAGCTGGTCTCCATCAACTTGAGGGCGGCCTCCTTGGCCGTGGGGTAGCCGTAGCCGCGCGAGGTGATCACCATGCGCTCGGCGAAGCGGTAGCGGGCGGCGAGGGTGCGCACCTCGTCCTGCCGGGCGAGCAGTTGCCCGGCGAGGTCCGGCAGGGCGTGCGCGGCCCCGCCGTCACCGCCGCGCAGTCCCTCGACGAACAGGTAGAGCGCGAGAAGGGAGGCGGTGTAGGTCTTGGTCGCGGGGAGCGCCTTCTCCGGTCCGGCCATGATGTCGATGTGGTACTCGGAGACGCCGGCGAGCGGTGAGTCGGGGTTGTTGGTGACGGCCAGGGTGATCGCGCCGGCCTCGCGGGCGGCCCGGGTCGAGGCGACCAGGTCCGGGGAGCCGCCGGACTGGCTGACGGTGACGACGAGGACGTCCGTGAGGTCGGGTCGGGCGCCGTAGGCCGTGGTGGTGGACATCGAGGTGAGTCCGCAGGGCAGGCCGAGGCGGATCTCCAGCAGGTACTTGGCGTAGAGGGCGGCGTTGTCGGACGTGCCGCGGGCCGTCAGCAGGACGAAGCGGGGTGCACGGGCGGCGATCTGCCGCGCCACGTCCCGAACGGCAGGGGCGCCGTCGGCCAGGATCCGGCGCAGGACGGCGGGCTGCTCCGCCATCTCCCGGGCCATGGTCCGGCCCGGGAGGTCGCTGAAGGGGTCCGGGGTGACGGCGGCAGTCATGTCAGGTTCCTTCCGTGGGCACGGGGCGCGGGGCGCGGGCGGCTGCAACTCCCATTCCACTCCCCCCGGGCCCGAGAACGCCCCCGCGAGACCGGCACTGTTCACCTGGTCGAGGCCTGGTCGGCACAGTCGTGCCGCCTGCTCGGGAGCGAGGGCCCGCACCCTGGGAGCGGGGGCCCCGCTCTGTTAGATTGGTCTAAACCACATGACCCCTCGTGGGTCCAGTCCCAGTCGAGCATTCCACTCAGATCGGCAGGCCCAGCGTGGAAGTTGTCATCGTTCCGGACGCCAAGGCGGGCGGCGAGCTCATCGCCGAGGCCATGGCCCAGTTGCTCCGGCGCAAGCCCGACGCGCTGCTCGGCGTGGCCACGGGCTCGACACCACTGCCCGTGTACGAGGCGCTGGCGGCCAAGGCGCTGTCCGGTGCCGTGGACGTCGCGGGGGCGCGGATCGCGCAGCTCGACGAGTACGTGGGGCTGCCCGCCGACCATCCGGAGTCGTACCGATCGGTGCTGCGGCGTGAGGTGCTGGAGCCGCTCGGGATCGGGATGGAGCAGTTCACGGGACCGGACGGTGCGTCCGAGGATGTGCAGGCCGCGTGCGAGGCGTACGACAAGGCGCTGTCGGACGCCGGGGGTGTGGACCTTCAGTTGCTCGGGATCGGGACCGACGGGCACATAGGGTTCAACGAGCCGTGCTCGTCGCTGGCGTCGCGGACCCGGATCAAGACGCTGACCGAGCAGACCCGGATAGACAACGCGCGGTTCTTCGACGGCGACATCGACCAGGTGCCGCATCACGTGATCACACAGGGCATCGGCACCATCCTGGAGGCGCGGCATCTGGTGCTGCTCGCCACCGGCGAGGGCAAGGCGGACGCGGTCGCGGCGACGGTGGAAGGGCCGGTCGCCGCGGTGTGCCCCGCGTCCGCGCTCCAGCTCCACCCGCACGCGACCGTCGTCGTGGACGAGGCCGCCGCGTCGAAGCTGAAGCTCGCGGACTACTTCCGGCACACGTACGTCAACAAGCCGGAGTGGCAGGGGATATAGGGCCTGCCCTTCCGAGTCCCTGCCGCCAGAGCCCCGGCCGCTGGAGCCCGGTTGCTGGAGTCCCGGTCGCCGGAGACCCTGCCCTTCCCTTCGGATCACCCCGCAGACGCGAGGTCCCCGGCCTCCACTGCGTCATCCTCGGCCGGCTCGTCCTGGGCGCGCAGGCCGGCCACCCACAGCGGCATCACCCAGTGGACGACGAGGACGGCGATGAGCAGGGGCGCGGCGTAGGCCTTCGGGGCGTCGCCGGCGACGCCGCCCGTGGTCAGCAGGGCAGTCGCCGCCGCGGCCAGGAGCAGGGTCGTCATGCGGTGGGCGCGGGCCAGGACGCGGCTGCGTTCCGCCGACTGCCTCTCGTCCAGGACGTGCTCGCGCAGCTCCAGCAGCCCCCTGGTGGCGCCGTTGATGACGCCGGTCGCGACCATCCAGGGAAGCAGCAGGACGGCCATGGCGGCGACGGGCCACAGCGGCTCGCCCTGGGCGAGGAAGAGGTGGGTCATCAGTCCGCCGAGGGCCACGGTGAGGGTGATGTGCGCGGCGACGGCCAGACGTCGGCGGGTCGCCGTGGCGTACCAGGCCTGGCCCCGGCGGTCGTTCATCAGCCGCAGCATGCTGCGGTCGTAGCGGGTCAGGCGTGTCGTCGTCATGGCTGGTTCCTCCCGTAGACCTCGTCCGTGAGCGGGCGGAACGGTTCGAGGGAGAACACGGCCTCGACCGGCAGGCCGAAGAACTTCGAGATCTTCAGCGCCAGGTCGAGGCTCGGGTTGTACTGCCCCCGCTCGATGTAGCCGATGGTCTGGTAGTGGGCTCCCACTGCCTCGGCCAGGCTCTGGCGCGACACCTTCCGTTCGGCACGCACCATGGCCAACCTGTTGTGCACCTGCTCGCTCATGTATAAGAAGTACTACATTCGGAGGTATCCCTACAACCCCCTGATGCCTACACCCGCCGGATGCCTACAACCCCGTGATCCCGGCCAGCCCCGTGATCACCTCGGCTGCCGCCCGGCCGCAGACGCGGGCCGCGCCATGGGTGGCGATGTGCAGGGCGCCGCGCGGGGCGGCCTGGGGGACGCCCATCTCGACCACGACGGTGTCGGGGCGGGCCGCAAGGAGGGTGTCCAGGGCCGAGGCCATCCAGGGGTGGCGGTGTTCGTCCCGGACGACGGCGACAATCCGGCGCGGACCGGCCGCTTGAAGTGCCGCCCGTCCGGCGCTCGCCCCGCTCTCGCCGTCTGGGCCCTCGCCGGTCTTGTCGGGCTCGGCGGAGAAGCTGCCGGTCACGGTGCCCGGCAGGAGGTGGATGAGTTCCGCGGCGACGCCCCAGGGGGTCTCGTCGCCGACCGCGATGTTGGCGACGGGGGTGAGGGCGGCGACGTAGGGGGGTTCGGTGAGGGGCTTGAAGCTCTCCGGGCCCTCCAGGCCCGGGGCGACGGTCACCGTGAGGGCGCGGCGGGCGGCCCGCAGGCCGATGTCGTCGCCGGGTGTCGTACCCGGCTCGGGTGAGCGGCCGGCCGTGCCCGCCCAGCGGGCCAGTGCGCGCACCCGGTCGGCGGCGTCGGCGAGGCGTTCCTCCGGGAGTTCGCCCGCGCGGACCGCGGCGACCAGGGCGTCGCGCAGGCGCAGTACGGTCGCGTCGTCGGCCAGGCCGCCGCCCACGCAGATCGCGTCGGCTCCGGCGGCGACGGCGAGGACGCTGCCGCGTTCGATGCCGTAGGTGCCGGCGATGGCCCGCATCTCCATGCCGTCGGTGACGATGAGGCCGTCGTAGCCGAGTTCGCCGCGCAGGAGGCCGGTCAGGATGCGCCGGGAGAGGGTGGCCGGGTGGTCGGGGTCCAGGGCCGGGACCAGGATGTGGGCGCTCATCACGGCCCGGGTGCCGGCGGCGACGGCGGCGCGGAACGGGGTGAGTTCGCGGTCGGTGAGGACGTCCGCGGGGACGTCGATGTGCGGAAGGGAGTGGTGGGAGTCGACAGCCGTGTCGCCGTGGCCGGGGAAGTGCTTGGTGCAGGCGGCGACTCCGGCGGACTGGAGGCCGTCGACGTAGGCGGCGGTGTGCCGGGCGGCCAGATCGGTGTCGGCGCCGAAGGAGCGGACGCCGATCACCGGGTTGGACGGGTTGGAGTTCACGTCGGCGGAGGGGGCCCAGTTGAGGTTCACGCCGCAGGCGGCGAGACGGCGGCCCAGTTCGTGGGCGACGGCGCGCGTCAGCTCGACGTCGTCGACCGCGCCGAGGGCGTGGTTGCCCGGGAAGGAGGAGCCGGACCGCACCTCCAGGCGGGTCACGTCACCGCCTTCCTCGTCGATCGCGACCAGGACGTCGTCGCGCTCGGCCCGCAGTTGCGCGGTGAGTGCGCCCAGTTGGCCGGGCGAGGCGATGTTGCGGCCGAACAGGCCGACGGAGGCAAGGCCCTCGCCGAGCCTGCGCAGCAGCCAGTCGGGGGCGGTGGTGCCGGTGAAGCCGGGCTGGAGAACCGTCAGGGCGTCACGCGTGAGCGTGTCGGCACCGCTGGCGAGTGTCGTCATCGGGTGAGGTCATCCCTTCACGGCGCCCGCGGTCAGGCCCGCGGCCATCTTGCGCTGGACGAGGAGGAAAAGGGCGACGATGGGCACGGCCATCATCGTGGCGCCGGCCATCATCGGGGCGTATTCGGTGCCGTGCTTGGTGGTGAAGTTGCCGAGCCAGACGGTCGCGGTCTGGTTCTTCTGGCTGAGCAGCATCAGGGCGTAGAGGTACTCGTTCCAGGCCTGGATGAAGCCGTAGACCGAGGTGGCGACCATGCCGGGGGCCAGGAGCGGGAAGACGACCCGGAGGAAGGCGCCGGTGCGGGAGCAGCCGTCGACCATGGCCGCCTCCTCCAGTTCCTTCGGGATGTTGACGATGAAGCCGCGCAGCGTCCACACCGTGAACGGGAGGACGAAGGTGAGGTACGTGATGATGAGGCCGGTCAGCCGGTCGTACTGGCCCAGGTCGTTGAGCAGCAGGAACACCGGGATGATCATGGCGACCAGCGGGACCATCTGGACCGCCAGGATGCCCACGATCACGACCTTCCGGCCGCGGAAGGCGAACCGGGAGATGGCGAGCGCGGCCAGCAGCCCGACGGCCATGCCGATGACGACGACCGCCAGCGACACCACGAGGCTGCGGCCCACCGGGCCCCAGAAGTCGGCGATGTCCAGCGCCCGGCCGAAGTTGGAGAAGGTGATGCCGGTCGGCAGCAGGCTCGGGTCCGGGTCGATGGCGTCCTTGGCGGGCTTGAACGCCGTGTTGAGCATCCAGTAGAGCGGGAAGCCGGCGACGAGGAAGACCAAGAGGCCGAGGAGGTTCCAGCCGAGCCGCGACTGACCGCGGCCGGCCGGCTGACGGCGGACGGCTGACTTCCGGCGGCCGGCTCCGGCGAGCGTGCTCATTCGACCTCTCCGATCTTCAGCATCTGCCGCATGTAGACGGCGACGACGCCGAGCAGCAGCAGGACGGTGATCAGCGCGATGGCGGAGCCCTGGGCGTAGTCGTTGACGACGAACGCCCGGTCGTAGGAGTAGGTGTTGAGGACCTGGAACTCCGGCTCGGGGTGGCCGTTGCGCATGACGAACACCTGAGGGAAGACGCCCATGTCCCAGATGACCGACAGGGTCGTGAGCATCACGATGATCGGCTTGAGGACGGGGAGGGTGACGTAGCGGAAGACGCCCCAGGAGCCGGCGCCGTCCAGGCGGGCCGCCTCCTCCAGTTCCTTGGGGACCTGGGTGAGACCCGCGCTGAGCGTGATCACCACGAACGGCACGGCTCCCCAGACGACCAGCAGCATGATCACGGCCAAGCCCTGGGGGCCGCTGGCGAACCAGTTGTGGCCGATCATGTCGACGCCGGGCAGCTTGCTGAGCAGCGCGTTGAAGACGCCGTAGTCCGAGTCGAAGAGCCATTTGAAGACCGTGGTCGCCACGATCACGGGCATGCCCCAGCTCGCCACCAGCACGATGTTGATGAGCACCTTCAGCCAGCCGGAGACCCGCTGGAGCAGCAGGGCGAGCGCCATGCCGATCACCATCGTGAAGACGACGGCTCCGGCCGCGAAGACGACGGTGCGCACGACGACGGCCCAGAACTCGCCGTCGCCCAGCACCTTCGCGAAGTTGTCGAACCCGACCGACTCGGCCGGCTGGAAGCCCCACAGCTGGGACTGCCCGAACTTCTGGAAGGACAGGGTGACCAGCCGGGCCAGCGGATAGCCCATGACCAGGGCGAGGATCAGCAGGCAGGGCGCGAGCAGCAGCCAGGGGGCCGTGGCCCCGCCCGACGGCCGCTTCACCCGTGGCAGATCGTCGGCAGGGGGTGGCGGTGCCTGCCGCGGCGGCGGCACCTTGGCGGGGGTGGTGGTGTCTGCGGCACTCATCGCGTGCTCCTCGGCGCTCCCTCAGGTCTGACGGGGCGGGGCTCCGCCCGGTGAACGGCGGCGGGTCTCCGCCAGGTGACGGCGGCGGGGCCCCACCCGGTGAGGGAGCCCCGCCCGCGGGTCACTTCGTGTTGATGACCTTGTCGATCGCGGCGTCCGCGTCCTTGGCGGCGGCCTCGACCGACTTCTTGCCGGTGCCGATGCTCTGCAGCATGGTCTGCAGGATCTGCGCCTTCTCGACCTGGCCCCAGCCGGGGGCCATCGGGACGAACCAGTTGGACTCGGCCGCGGTGGCGGGGACCGCCGTCGCCGGGTCGTTCTTCAGGGTCGCGAGGTCGGTCTTGTTGTTGGGCAGATTGCCCTTGGCCATCAGGCCCTTCTGCCCGGAGGAGCCGGTGTAGGCGTTGATCCACTCGGCGGCGAGGTCCTGCGCGTCGGACTTCACCGGCACGGCGAGGTCGGAGCCGCCCAGGAAGACGGGCATGTTCTTGCCGGACGGGCCGGGCATCACGAAGTTCTCGAGTTTGCCCTTGAGCTTGCCGGTCTTGTCGTTCTTGGGGTCCTCGGCGGTCGCGCCCTCCCAGGCGGCGGCGAAGATCATGGCGGACTTGCCCTGGCCGTAGACGATGTAGCGGTCGGACTCGTCCTTGGTCTTGTCGCCGTGCATGTAGGAGTCGACGACCTTCTTGAACTCGCCCAGGCCCTTGAGGGACTCGGGCGAGGAGAGCGAGGCCTTCCACTGGCCGCCCGACTCGGTGGCGATGGCGCCGCCGGCGTCGTAGACGAAGGACATGGCCGCGTACCAGTCGCGGGTCGGCTGGTACCAGGCGTTGAACTTGCCGCCCTCCTTCTTCTGGATCTTGTCCAGGGCGGCGGTCAGCTCCTTGTAGGTCTTCGGGGGCGTCTTCACCCCGACCGAAGCCGCGATGTCCCCCCGCCAGTTGGCGACGCGGCCGCCGGCGTAGTACGGGACGCCGTAGGTCTTGTCCTCGTAGGTGACCGAGGCCTTGAGGCCGTCCAGCCAGGCGTCGGAGTTGTCGAACTTCGCCGGGTCCAGGGGAGCGAAGGCGCCCTTGACCATGTAGCCGAGCATCTCGGTGTTGCCCATCTCGACCACGTCGGGGGCCTTGTCGGTGGCGAGGACGGCGTCGAGCTTGGCGTTCTTGTCGGGCCAGCCGTAGTACTCGTGGTTGATCTTGAGGCCGGGGTGCTTCTTCTTGACGGCCGCGTCGGCGGCCTTCACCAGCTGCGGCCAGTTGTTCTGGGCGTCGACGGTGAGCCAGACCGTCAGCTCCTTGGCGTCCGCGCCGCCCTTGTCCGAACCACCGCCCCCGCCCCCGCACGCCGCGATGGAGACCATCATGCCCGCGATACCGATCGCGGATATCAGCTTGCGCTTCACGCCACCCTCCTCAGCTGGACCATTGGTGTAGACCAGTAGGGAGGAGCTTGGCCTGGACCACGGGACCTGTCAAGAGGCCCGATAAGGCTCTGACCAGCCGTTATGCGACCTACATATGCAGGGACCTTTAAGTAATAAGCCAGCGAAATACCGGCTGTACACGCCATACTTCAGGTAGACCACTGGACGTGGTGGACTAGACCAAAATCGGCGCCGACGGTATACAAGTGGGATCGTTCGGCGGACCGAGCCGGGAAGGCGGAGCATGAGCACCGACGTCAGCAGTGCGGAGAACGAGAACGGGGCACCCGTCCGTACCGCACGCGTGCCCAAGTACTACCGCCTGAAGAAGCACCTGCTCGACATGACGGACACGCAGGCGCCCGGCACACCGGTCCCGCCCGAGCGCACGCTGGCGGCGGAGTTCGACACCTCGCGCACCACCGTGCGCCAGGCCCTTCAGGAACTGGTCGTCGAGGGCCGGCTGGAGCGCATCCAGGGCAAGGGCACGTTCGTCGCCAAGCCGAAGGTCTCCCAGGCGCTGCAACTGACCTCGTACACCGAGGACATGCGCGCCCAGGGCCTGGAGCCCACCTCGCAGCTCCTGGACATCGGCTACATCACCGCCGACGACCGCCTCGCCGGCCTGCTCGACATCGCGCCCGGCGGACGCGTGCTGCGCATCGAGCGGCTGCGCATGGCCAACGGCGAGCCGATGGCCATCGAGACCACCCACCTGTCCGCCAAGCGCTTCCCCGCGCTGCGGCGGTCACTGGTGAAGTACACGTCCCTGTACACCGCGCTCGCCGAGGTCTACGACGTCCATCTCGCGGAGGCCGAGGAGACCATCGAGACCTCGCTGGCCACCCCGCGCGAGGCCGGCCTGCTCGGCACGGACGTCGGCCTGCCGATGCTGATGCTGTCCCGGCACTCGCTGGACCGGGAGGGACAGCCGGTGGAGTGGGTGCGGTCGGTGTACCGGGGGGACCGGTACAAGTTCGTGGCCCGGCTGAAGCGGCCCGTCGAGTAGCGCACGCCACGCGGACCGCTGGTGGGCCCCGGTTTCTATTGGGTACCGCATTGCGGACGAGGGGTTCCGTTCCCGCCACACCCTGACCTAGATTGCCTGCGCATTACACAGGTGATCACTGAGGGGACGGAGTCGCTTGATGTCGCAAGCCCCAGAAGCCAGCAGAGGGCCGGTGGTGACGCCGATGCGTGTCGTCATCGCCCTGTGCCTCATAGCGCCGTTCGTGGCCATGCTGTGGGTCGGCTCGTACGCCAAGACCGACCCGGCCTTCATCGGGATCCCGTTCTTCTACTGGTACCAGATGGCGTGGGTGCTCATCTCCACCGCGCTGACGATGACCGCCTACAAGCTGTGGCAGCGTGACCAGCGCGCCCGTAAGGAAGGTGCGCGGTGAAGGACGGCGTGAACGGCGTCGCGCTCGCCGTCTTCATCTTCTTCTTCCTGCTCGTCACGGTCATGGGCTTCCTGGCCTCGCGCTGGCGCAAGGCCGAGAACGAGAACAGCCTCGACGAGTGGGGCCTGGGCGGCCGGTCGTTCGGCACCTGGGTCACCTGGTTCCTGCTCGGCGGCGACCTGTACACGGCCTACACCTTCGTGGCCGTTCCGGCGGCGATCTACGCGGCGGGCGCGGCCGGCTTCTTCGCGGTGCCGTACACGATCCTGGTCTATCCGCTGATCTTCACCTTCCTCCCCCGTCTGTGGTCGGTGTCCCACAAGCACGGGTATGTGACGACGTCCGACTTCGTGCGCGGCCGCTTCGGCTCCAAGGGCCTGTCGCTGGCCGTGGCCGTCACCGGCATCCTCGCGACCATGCCGTACATCGCGCTCCAGCTCGTCGGCATCCAGGCCGTGCTGGACGTGATGGGCGTCGGGGGCGGCGAGGACACCAACTGGTTCATCAAGGACCTGCCGCTGCTGATCGCGTTCGGTGTGCTGGCCGCCTACACGTACTCGTCGGGCCTGCGGGCCCCGGCGCTGATCGCCTTCGTCAAGGACACCCTGATCTACATCGTCATCGCGGTGGCGATCATCTACATCCCGATCAAGCTGGGCGGCTTCGACGAGATCTTCGCCAAGGCGGGCGACGCGTACAGCCAGACCAACCCGGCGACGGGTGCGGCGCGCGGTGCGCTGGTGCCGCCGGAGGCGGGGCAGTGGACGTACGCCACGCTGGCGCTCGGCTCGGCGCTCGCGCTGTTCATGTACCCGCACTCGATCACGGCGACGCTGTCCTCGCGCAGCCGTGAGGTGATCCGCCGCAACACCACGATCCTGCCCCTGTACTCGCTGATGCTGGGCCTGCTCGCGCTGCTCGGCTTCATGGCGATCGCGGCCGGCATCAAGGTGCAGAACGGGCAGCTGGCGATCCCGCAGCTGTTCGAGACGATGTTCCCGGACTGGTTCGCGGGCGTGGCCTTCGCGGCGATCGGCATCGGAGCGCTCGTGCCGGCGGCCATCATGTCCATCGCGGCCGCGAACCTCTTCACCCGCAACATCTACAAGGACTTCATCAAGCCGGACGCCACACCGGCGCAGGAGACCAAGGTCTCCAAGCTGGTCTCCCTGCTGGTGAAGGTGGGCGCGCTGGCCTTCGTCCTCACCATGGACAAGACCGTCGCCATCAACTTCCAGCTGCTCGGCGGCATCTGGATCCTGCAGACCTTCCCGGCCCTGGTCGGCGGCCTGTTCACCCGCTGGTTCCACCGCTGGGCGCTGCTCGCGGGCTGGGCGGTCGGCATGATCTACGGCACAGCCGCCGCGTACGGGGTCGCCTCGCCGACCCAGAAGCACTTCGGCGGCTCCTCGAAGGAGATCCCCGGCATCGGTGAGATCGGCTACATCGGCCTCACGGCGTTCGTCCTGAACGTGGTGGTGACGGTGGTCCTCACCTTCGTCCTGAAGGCCCTCAAGGCCCCCGACGGCATCGACGAGACCAAGCCGGAGGACTACACGGCCGACGCGGGCGACCCGGGCGTCCAGGTGGAACTCCCGCCCGCCACCGCCGGCAGCGCCCACTAGGGGCGCGGGGAACAGCGCGAACAACCGCACACAGCCCGCAGCGGGCCGCCGTGAGAAGGATTCACGGCGGCCCGCTGTCACGTGAAGTTGACGCTCTGACACCAATGCGACACAACATCTGGGGGTGCCACCCGAACCCAGCACAAGATGTATGCTCGTGCTCGCTGTCGCCGCAGGGGAATCCGGTGCGAATCCGGAACTGTCCCGCAACGGTGTACTTATGCGTATCCGCCCCCAAGGCGGGGCGCACAGGCTTCAGTCCGAGGACCTGCCGACAGCGCGCCCGGCCGTCCGGCCGGGGTGCCCTGACGTCCGGGCCTCGTGGAATGGGCCGGTGGACGCGACGCCGTGTGCGCTCGTGTGCTGCCCCCTGCCCTGCGCGAGGCCCCTTGCCGAGCGAGGGAGAGCCCCACGTGACCATCGCGCCAGCCGAACCGGTCTCAGCTGCCGAAGAAGAGCACGACGGTCCCGGTGCCGCGCTGCTGCGGACCCTGACCGAGCTGACCGCCGACCTCCCCGACGCCGACCCCGGCCGGGTCGCCGCCGCCGCGTTGCGGGGCCGGTCCGCGCGGGCGGACGAGGCGGAGCTGCGCGAGCTCGCGACGGAGTCGGCCGCCGGCCTCATCTCCGAGGACCCCGCCTACTCCCGGCTGGCCGCCCGTCTGCTGACGATCGGCATCCGTGAAGAGGCCGCCTCGCAGGGTGTCACGTCCTTCACCGAGTCCGTCGCGGTCGGCCACCGCGAGGGTCTGATCGCCGACCGGACCGCCGAGTTCGTGCTCCTGCACGCCGCCCGGCTCGACGCGCTGATCGACCGGGCCGCCGACGACCGCTTCGGCTACTTCGGCCTGCGGACGCTGCACAGCCGCTACCTGCTGCGCCACCCGATCACCCGCAAGGTCGTCGAGACGCCCCAGCACTTCATGCTGCGCGTCGCCGCCGGTCTCGCCGAGGACGACACGGCACAGTCCGTCGACGAGGTCGCCGCGCTCTACGGGCTCATGAGCCGCCTGGACTACCTCCCCTCCTCGCCCACCCTCTTCAACTCCGGCACCCGGCACCCCCAGATGTCGTCCTGCTACCTCCTGGACTCCCCCAAGGACGAGCTGGACTCGATCTACGACCGGTACCACCAGGTGGCGCGGCTGTCGAAGCACGCGGGCGGCATCGGGCTGTCGTACTCCCGTATCCGTTCCCGCGGTTCGCTGATCCGCGGCACCAACGGCCACTCCAACGGCATCGTCCCGTTCCTGAAGACCCTCGACGCCTCGGTCGCCGCCGTGAACCAGGGCGGCCGCCGCAAGGGCGCCGCCGCGGTGTACCTGGAGACCTGGCACTCCGACATCGAGGAGTTCCTGGAGCTGCGCGACAACACCGGCGAGGACGCCCGCCGTACGCACAATCTGAACCTCGCGCACTGGGTGCCGGACGAGTTCATGCGGCGGGTCAACGCCGACGGGCAGTGGTCGCTGTTCTCCCCCTCGGACGTGCCCGAGCTGGTCGACCTGTTCGGCGAGGAGTTCGACGCCGCGTACCGGGCGGCCGAGGCGAAGGGCCTGGCGAAGAAGACCCTGCCGGCCCGTGAGCTGTACGGCCGCATGATGCGCGCCCTCGCGCAGACCGGCAACGGCTGGATGACCTTCAAGGACGCCGCCAACCGCACCGCCAACCAGACGGCCGAGCCGGGCCACGTCGTCCACTCCTCCAATCTCTGCACGGAGATCCTGGAGGTCACCGACGACGGGGAGACGGCGGTCTGCAACCTGGGCTCGGTCAACCTCGGCGCCTTCGTCGACCTGGCCCGCAGGGACATCGACTGGGAGCGGCTGGACGAGACCGTCCGCACGGCCGTGACCTTCCTCGACCGTGTCGTGGACATCAACTTCTACCCGACCGAGCAGGCGGGCCGCTCCAACGCCCGCTGGCGTCCGGTCGGCCTCGGGGCCATGGGCCTGCAGGACGTCTTCTTCAAGCTGCGCCTGCCCTTCGACTCGCCCGAGGCGAAGGCGCTGTCCACCCGTATCGCCGAGCGCATCATGCTCGCCTCCTACGAGGCCTCCGCCGACCTGGCCGAGCGCAACGGCCCGCTGCCGGCCTGGGAGAAGACCCGTACGGCCCGGGGTGTGCTGCACCCCGATCACTACGACGTGGAGCTGACCTGGCCCGAGCGCTGGGCGGCCCTGCGCGAGCGCATCGCCGCGACCGGTATGCGCAACTCCCTGCTCCTCGCCATCGCGCCCACGGCCACGATCGCCTCCATCGCGGGCGTGTACGAGTGCATCGAGCCGCAGGTGTCCAACCTGTTCAAGCGTGAGACGCTGTCGGGCGAGTTCCTCCAGGTCAACTCCTACCTGGTGGACGAGCTGAAGCGGCTCGGCGTGTGGGACGCCCGCAGCCGGGAGGCGCTGCGCGAGGCCAACGGCTCGGTGCAGGAGTTCGCCTGGATCCCCGCGGACGTACGGGCGCTCTACCGCACGGCGTGGGAGGTTCCGCAGCGCGGCCTGATCGACATGGCGGCCGCCAGGACACCGTTCCTGGACCAGTCCCAGTCGCTGAACCTCTTCTTGGAGACGCCGACCATCGGCAAGCTCTCCTCGATGTACGCGTACGCCTGGAAGGCCGGGCTGAAGACGACGTACTACCTGCGCTCGCGCCCGGCGACCCGCATCGCCCGCGCCGCGCAGGGCCAGGCACAGCCTGAGAAGACCATCCCCGTCCAGCAGACGGCCGACCCCGACGCGGTCGCCTGCTCCCTGGAAAACCCCGAGTCCTGCGAGGCCTGCCAGTAATGACCACCCAGAACCTTCTCGACCCCGGCTTCGAGCTCACCCTGCGTCCCATGCGCTACCCGGACTTCTACGAGCGCTACCGGGACGCCATCAAGAACACCTGGACCGTGGAAGAGGTCGACCTCCACTCGGACGTCGCCGACCTCGCCAAGCTGTCCCCGATGGAGCAGCACCTGATCGGCCGGCTGGTCGCCTTCTTCGCGACGGGCGACTCGATCGTCGCGAACAACCTGGTGCTGACGCTGTACAAGCACATCAACTCCCCCGAGGCGCGGCTGTACCTGTCCCGCCAGCTCTTCGAGGAGGCCGTGCACGTCCAGTTCTATCTGACGCTGCTCGACACCTACCTCCCCGACCCGGAGGACCGTGCCGCGGCGTTCGACGCCGTGGAGAACATCCCCTCCATCCGCGAGAAGGCCGGGTTCTGCTTCAAGTGGATGGACTCGGTGGAGAAGCTGGACCGGCTGGAGACCCAGTCCGACCGCCGCCGCTTCCTGCTGAACCTGATCTGCTTCGCCGCGTGCATCGAGGGCCTGTTCTTCTACGGCGCCTTCGCCTACGTCTACTGGTTCCGCAGCCGTGGTCTGCTGCACGGCCTGGCCACCGGCACCAACTGGGTGTTCCGGGACGAGACGATGCACATGTCCTTCGCCTTCGACGTGGTCGACACCGTCCGCAAGGAGGAGCCGGAGCTCTTCGACGACCAGCTCGAGCAGCAGGTCACGGACATGCTGCGGGAGGCCGTCGAGGCCGAGCTGCAGTTCGCGCGCGACCTGTGCGGTGACGGCCTCCCGGGCATGAACACCGAGTCGATGCGGCAGTACCTGGAGTGCGTCGCCGACCAGCGGCTCACCCGGCTCGGCTTCGCTCCGGTGTACGGCTCCGAGAACCCCTTCTCCTTCATGGAGCTCCAGGGTGTTCAGGAGCTGACCAACTTCTTCGAGCGGCGCCCCTCGGCGTACCAGGTTGCGGTGGAGGGCACCGTCGACCTGGACGAGGACTTCTGAGCCGGTTCGCTCTCCCTGGCCTCCTGGGCCTCCCTGATCTGACGGTCGACGCGCTTGTCGCGCACGAGGCCGATCACTGACGGGAGGACCAGGAGGACCAGCGTCCCGAGTACGAAGATCATTGCGATGAGTGTCTGTGCCTGGTTCGTTTCCATGGACACCACTGTCGCGCCGATGACTCCTTACCGTCAGTGGCAGTACTGCCGTAGACCCTCGAATTACTGCCACCGGCGAGGCACACTGGAGACATGCTCCAGAATGTGGCCGTCGTCCTGCTCGACGGCGTGAACCCCTTCGAACTGGGTGTGGTGTGCGAGGTCTTCGGCACCGACCGCAGCGACGACGGCCTGCCGGTCTACGATTTCGCGGTCGCCTCGGCCGAGGGCCCGGTCCTGCGCATGAACTCCGGCTTCTCGCTGCACGCCGAGCACGGGCTGCAGCGGCTGGAGACGGCCGATCTCATCGCGGTGCCGGCGGGGCAGAGCTACGCGACCCGTGAGTTCCCGCCGGAGCTGCTGGACGCCCTGCGCCGCGCGGTGGACCGCGGCTCGCGCGTGCTCAGCGTCTGCTCCGGCGTCTTCGTGCTGGCCGCGGCCGGGCTGCTGGACGACCGTCGCTGTGCCGTGCACTGGAAGCACGCGCGGGACCTCGCCCGGCGGTATCCCCGGGTGGCCGTGGAGCCGGACGTGCTCTACGTCGACGAGGACCCGGTGATCACCTCCGCCGGCACGGCCGCGGGGATCGACGCCTGTCTGCACCTGGTGCGCAAGGAGCAGGGCTCGGAGGTCGCCAACAAGATCGCCCGGCGGATGGTGGTGCCGCCGCACCGCGACGGGGGCCAGGCCCAGTACATCGAGCGTCCGCTGCCGATCTCCGAGGCCGACGCGATCGGCGAGGTGCTGGCGTGGATGGAGCGGCATCTCGACGAGGAGGTCACCGTCGAGCAGCTCGCCGTCCGCGCCCATATGTCGCCGCGCACCTTCGCCCGCCGCTTCCAGCAGGAGACGGGGACGACTCCCTACCGCTGGGTCCTGCGCCAGCGAGTGCTGCTGGCCCAGCGGCTGCTGGAGGCGACGGACGAGACGATGGACGCGATCGCCGGCCGAACGGGGTTCGGCAACGCGGCCACGCTGCGCCACCACTTCGTCCGGGCGGTGGGCACCACGCCGAACGCGTACCGGCGCACGTTCAGGGGCCCCGAAGCGGCCTGACGATCACCGGCCCGTCACCTCGGCACCGGCCGCAGCCGCAGATCGTGCGGCCGGAGCGTGATGCCGACGCGGGTGGCGTCGTTCGAACCGGCCACCTGCTCGAAGCGGTACCCGGCGGCCAGCGCCGCCGTGATCAGCGTCAGCTGGGCCATCGAGAAGTGGTCGCTCGGGCACTTGCGGTTGCCCGTGCTGAACGGGCTCATGGCGTGCTTCGGGATGTCCTTGACCCGGTCGGGCAGCCACCGGTCGGGGTCGAACTCGAGGTTCCGGTCGTACGACTTCGCATCGCGCTGGATGGCGTACGGGCTGTAGACGATGTCCGCCCCGGCCGGAATCCGGTATCCGCCGAGTTCCGTGTCCCGTACCGCCCGGCGCGTCAGAATCCAGACGGCGGGGCGCAAACGCAGGGCCTCGACGACGACATTGTTGGTGTGCCTGAGCCCCCGGACGTCCTCGAATGCCACCGGCCTCCCACCGGTGACGGCTTCTACTTCGTCCCGCACCCGGTCCGCCTGTTCAGGGTGTTCCGCGAGCATATGCAACAGCCACATGATCGTGGAGGCGACGGTTTCGCTGCCGGGGGTGAGGATCGCGACGACCTGATCGTGGATCTCCTGTTCCCCGATGGGGTCGCCATTCTCGTCCTTCGCCTCCAGCAATGCCGTCAGCAAATCGTTCGGCTTTTGACCGGATGCCCGGCGCTCGGCGACGATCTCGTCGACCAGGAGATGCAAATCGGCCAATGCCCGGTTGAATTCGCGGTTGGCCGGGAGCGGCAGGTTGTACAGCGGCCCGAGCGGGACCACCATCCGCCGGTACATCCCGCGGAAGACGGTGGCGAGCGCGACGGACAGCCGCTCCGCCCGCTCGTCCATGTAGTTGCCGCGCAGCAGACAGCGGGCCGCGATGCGCACGGCCACCCGGAACGACTCGGAGGTGCAGTCGATGGTCTCCCCGGCGCTCAGGCGCTCGGTCAGCGCGTGCGCCTCCTCCTCCATGATCGGCCCGTAGCCGGGTATGGCGTCGAGCCGGAAGGCGGGCTGGATGGTGCGTCGCTGGCGCCGGTGCTGCGGCCCGTTCGCGGTGGCCACGCCCTCCTTGCCGAGCAGGCCCTCCAGGGACTCCCAGAGCGGGCCGGCGATGATGAAGTCGTTGCTCAGCGCCAGCGCCCCGGTGAGATCCGGGGTGGTCACGGCGTACACGGTCTTCGGCCCGAGCTTCAGGCGGACCACGTCGCCGTGCTCGCGCAGCCGGGACATGAACGCCAGCGGGTCGCGCACCAGCTTCCAGCCGTGGCCGAGGCCGGGGACACCGCCGCCCGCCCGGGGCGGCTCACGCAGATCCGGAGCCAGGGCTTCGGGTTGCACGGACTCGACGGTCATTTCTCACCTGCCGCTTCGTTGTTGACGTACGGGGGCGTGGACCGGTCGTCCCAGCTGTCGACCATGTACCGGCCGGACTCGTGGTGGAACCAGTAGACGGAACTGAACCAGTTGCGCATATTGCTCAGACAGGCCCGCACGGCGGCGCTCAGTTCCTTTCCCCGCACGGTGCCGTCGGCGAGGTCGTCGGCGAACCGTAATGCTTCCCCTTCGACCTCGATGAATTCCGTGATGCACTTCTCGACACGGTTTCTCAGCTCCACGACCGCCTGTTCCAGAGTCAGCCCCTCATGGGTGATGAGACTGATTCCGAGATTGTGCACCTCATCGCCCGCAATTTCCTTCGGAAGGGAGCAGAGGTCGTTGTACCAGGCGGCGAATTCCTGGCTCAGCAGCGCTGCCCGCCGGTATGCCGGGTGTTTCCGGACGGGGTCGGGTATCTCGCATCCCGCGACCGGCTCCAGTAGATCCGTCCATATCCAGTGAGCGAAGGTGAGCCGGCGCAACCGGAGATATTCGTCGACCGTGGGCACGATTCCATGGGTACGGTTGTGGAACTCCCGGTCGTAGGCGTCGACCACCGCGTGGAAGTGCCGGGCGAACCGGAGGTTCCACGTCCTCGGCAGGAACGCGTACAGCCGGGACACGCTGTCCGCGAACCCGGCGACCAGTGGGTCCTCGTGGTGCAGATGCGCCCCGGGGAAGTCGAGGGCCGTGTGCAGCCGGTCCCGCAGCCGCCGCCAGGCGACCGGACGGCCGTGCACGATGTCGCGGTCGTGCCGGTCGTCCCAGACGAAGAACCAGGCGCTGTAGTCCGCGATCGCCTGGAGGACCTCGTCGGAGGCACCGATGTAGTACCCCGCCATGAGGTCGGTGTAGCAAAGGCCGTCGGCATATTCCTCCACCTTGTCCGCGGGCATGAGCCGCTTTTCGAGCAGCCAGGCCCGGGTCTTCTCCTGGCACTTCGGCCAATACGGGTGGAGTTGCCGATCGAACGCCGCCTCGATCACCGGTAGAGAGAGCGACGGTGGAACTGCGATGGTGGTCGGTGCCGATGTGGTGCCGTCTGGCAAAGCATGCACGAACTAACCCCTCTCAGCCGCCAGTTGGCGCGGGCGCCCCTCCCTTCGTGCCGGGCGTGCGCCGTTGCATACCCCGCTCATCCCATTCAGCACTACAACTGACCGTTCTGGGAACGCATTTGCTTCATTCACTACCCCACAGTGCCGGGATCCTCCCGGTGTGTGACTGGTGGCGGATCGCCAGGAGAGCAGAAGCGATCGAACGTGCGACGGACAGGCGAACGACACAGACGAACGGCGTCTGTTCGGGACGGGATTCCCGGACAGACGCCGTTCGTCTGGTGCGTGTGAGGTCTCAGTCGTTCGCGACCACGGGGTAGCGGGGCTCGTTCTCGGCCATCTGCCGCAGCGCGTCCTTGCGCTCGCGCTTGGAGAGCCGGTCGATGTACAGGGAGCCGTACAGGTGGTCGGTCTCGTGCTGCAAACACCGAGCGAAGTATCCGGTGCCGCGCACCTTGATCGGGTTGCCCTTCTCGTCCTGCCCGGTCACCTCGGCGTAGTCGGGCCGGGCGAGCGGGGCGTACGCGGTGGGCACGGACAGGCAGCCCTCGTTGCTGTCGTCCAGCCGGCGCGTCTCGGCGGGCAGTTCGACGAGCTTGGGGTTGCAGATCACGCCGGTGTGGCGGACGCCCTCGTCGTCGGGGCAGTCGTAGATGAAGACCTTCTGGTCGACACCGATCTGGTTGGCGGCCAGGCCCACGCCCTCGGCGGTGCGCTGGCTGGCGAACATGTCCGCGACGAGCTGCTGGAACTCCTCGCCGAACTCGGTGACGTCCTTGCACTCCTTGTGCAGCACCGGGTTCCCGACCACCGTGATCGGCCGCGAGGTCCCCCGCTCCCGCCAGGCCGCCTCGCGCTCCTCGCAGTCCTCCGTGTCGATCACGTACCCCTCGTCATCGACGGGGAGCACGCCCGCGTGCTGCTGATCGGTGTCCTGCTGAGCCATGACGTTATGTACGCCTTCCTGAAACTGACCGGGCTGAGATGCTGATACAGGTTACGCCGGTATCGGACGCCCTTTTTTTCTTGGGGGCGCGGGGAACTGCGCGACCAGCCCCCGCGGCGCCGCACCCGTCAGGCGACCTAACAGACCTCTTCCAGATCCCGCCAATCCCGGGAATCCGGACTGTCGGCCACCCACCCGTCCAGCAACCCCCTCACCAGCGAAGCCGGCGCGGCCAGCCCGCACTCCCGCTCCGGCACCCACAGCTGCCCGTCCGTCCGATGCCCCAGCGGCCCGGGATGCCCCGGCTCACTGTGATCATGCGGATCGAGATGCTCCCCGTCACCCTCGTCCGACGGCATCCGGGACTCCGAGCACATCCGGCACAGCAACCGCACCGACGAGGACCAGTCCTCCGCCGCGAACCCGGCGTCACCCGCCAGCTGCTCCAGCGCGTCCCGGTCGGACTCGGTCGCCGCCTCCAGCAGCACCACCCAGGTCGGCACCGGCGACGGCGCCCACAGCTCGATCTCGTCGAACACCGGGTAGGTGTGCCCGGCGGCCGTGGTCCGCTCCCCGTGCGGCACCCCGTCGTGCAGGACGACCTCGCCCCAGCGCCGCCCCGACGACGGCAGCGGAATGGACAGCACCTCGATCCGCGCGGGATCCAGCCGCCGCCCCCACACGACCTCGGCCTCCCCCTCGGGGGACAGCCGCACGGCCGCGCTGCCGAGGTCCATGCCGACGGGCTCGCCGGCGGCGGTGGCCGAACCCGGCATCCGCAGCCCGTAGGCCTGCCAGGCGCGGCGGGCCAGCGGCCAGTCCTGGAGGGCGGTCGCGGCGATGCCGACGTTCCACCAGTCGGGCGCACCGGTGTCCCGGTCGAGCAGGGCCACGGCCCTGAGGCCCGCCGCCCGCGCCTGCTCCCAGTCGTGCCGGAACTTGTGCAGCAGGGCGAGGTTGAACCACGACTCGGACAACCAGGGCTCGAGGTCGGCGGCACGTGTCAACAGTGCGCCCGCGTCCTCGTACCTACCGTCGCCGATAAGTGTGAACGCCCGGTCTGTGGCCTGCCGCCAGGAGGCGGAGGGCCGGTGCCGTCCCTTGCCGAAGATCCTCACGATTCCCGCCTGCCAGTTCCGTGCGGTGGGCTGGCCGTAGCTGTGTTTCGAGCCCCCGGACACCTTCTCCTTCGCATCCAACCACGTACGGCCTCCGAGGCGCTCATTACCCATGGGTTACCCAGCCACGGGCAGACTCAGACTGCTCCTTGCCAGTACCCGGGCCAGTGATTCCACCACCTCCGGCGCGTACTTCCCGGCGGTGGCGAGCCGGAGTTCCTCCAGCGCCGTCAGCGGCCCGCCGGGCCCGCCTTCCCTGGACTTCTCCTCGTACGCGTTCACGGCCCGGACGATTCGCGCGGCGAGCGGCTGCTCGGCGTAGGGGTCGGCCTGCCGCTCCACGACCACGGCGACCGCCTCGTCGACGCCCGTCTGCCGTACGACGGCACCGCCGAGCAGCGCGATCCGCCGCTGTTCCGCCGCGGGCAGGTCGGCGGTGGCTCCCGCGGGCACCGGGTCGACGAGGCTGAGCTGGCCGATGTCGTGCATGAGCGCGGCGTACTCCAGCACGGCCAGTTCGGGCTCGGTCAGGCCCAGGTCCCGCCCCACCGCCTGGCCGAGCGCGGCGACGCGCCGGGCGTGCCCGCAGGGGGTGCAGCCGGCGACCTCGGTGGCCCGTGCGAGGGAGGCGATGGTCTGCCCGTAGGTGGCCCGGACGGCTGCGTAGCGCCGGAACGACATCTGGGCGAGCAGCAGCGGCACGGAGAAGACGGGCAGCGCCCACAGCCCGACCACGGCGACCGCGAGGGCCATCACGGCCCCGGTGGCGATGACGGCGGAGCCGATGCCGCACACGGCCCGCAGCTCGTCCCGCAGCACCGGGCCGAAGGGCCAGCCGGTGCGCGAGTGGGCCAGGGCGGCGGCGAGCACCGCGTCGCACAGCGCGGTCAGGGACAGCAGCGCGAGCAGCAGCAGCGCGTAGGCGGGTCCGCCCCAGTCGTCGAACATCCCCCGGTTGTACGGGGGCTGGAAGCACACGGCGACGAAGCCGACGGTGAGCATGCGGCGCGCCAGATGGTCGAGCGTGGGCCCCTGTCCGCGCGCGACGTGCGGCACGCTGCCGAGCAGCGAGGCGGCCAGGACGACGGCGAGGACCTGGGCGAGGCCGTGGTGCGTGGCCCGCCCGCCGGCCTCCCCGAGCAGCGCGTACGACAGGGCCGCCGCGGCTCCGAGCGGTGCCGGCTCCCGGATCCGCGCCCCGCCCCGCCGGGTGAGCTCCCCGACGGTGACGAGGACCCCGAAGGCGAGGGCGACCCGGCGTTCCTCGAGCCCGTTGTAGAGCGTGACGGCGAGGGAGCCGGTGGCGAGGAGGGCGGCGGAGGCGTGGACCAGGGTGCGCAGGTGCGGCGCCCCGCACCCGCTCATCGGTGTGCTCCCGGCCGGCTGGAGACGGGTGCGCCGGGCGGGGGCACCCGGGGCGTGTGGACGTCGTCGGCGGTCACCGCGGGGTGCCAGCCCGCCCTCCGTACGGCCGCGACCAGGGCCGTGACCATCACGGGGTCGAAGTGGCTGCCCGCGCACCGCTCCAGCTCCTCCAGGGCCACCGGGACGGGGCAGGCCCTGCTGTAGCTCCGGGTGGAGGTCATGGCGTCGAAGGCGTCGGCGACCGCCACGACCCGTGCGGACTCCGGGATCTGACGGCCCACCAGCCCGTAGGGGTACCCGCTGCCGTCCAGCCGCTCGTGGTGGTGCAGTACTGCGGCGCGGGCCTCACCGAGGAAGCCGATGCCGCGCACCATCTCGTGCCCGTACTCGGGGTGCAGCTCGATCACACGCCGTTCCTCGGGGGTCAGCGGCCCGTTCTTCCTGAGCAGCCGGGTGGGCACGCCCAGCTTGCCGACGTCGTGCAGGATCCCGGCGAAGCGGAGCACCTCGACGCGCTCGTCGTCCATGCCCAGCTCGCGCGCGATCATCATGGAGGCCTGTCCGACGCGCTCGCTGTGCCCGCGGGTGTACCCGTCCTTGATGTCGACGGCCTGCACCAGCGCCCGGATGGTCGCCTGGTGGGCGGCCCGTTCCCGGTGGTACTGGGCGAACGCCCACCACGAGACGCACATCGGCAGCAGCACGAGCAGCGCGGCCACGGGACCGTACGGGCTGCGCCACAGGACGGCCATCATCAGCCCGGCGAGCCCGTGCACGGCGATCGGCGCGAGCGAACGCGGCACCAGCCCCCGCCAGGCGCGCCGCACCGGCACCCGCTCGGCGGCGGCGAGGATCCCCCCGTCCAGCAGCGCGAGCACCAGGCAGAACGCCAGCACGGCGGCACCGGCCGGCCCGAGCGCGTAGGGGACGTCGCCCGCGACGACCGCGTCCCGCCCGCCGAGCGCCCAGTGCACCCGGGCAGCGGCCCACACGCCGAGGACGAGCTGGGCGGCCCGCCAGATCCGCCGTAGCGTCGCGGGCCGCTGTTCCACGGGCGAGAGCAGCGCGGCGGGCACGGCGACCAGGGCGGCGGCGGGCGCCGGCAGCAGGAAGGCACCGGCGAGCAGCACGGGATAGAAGGTCCCGGCCGGATGCGAGATGCCGACGAACCGGGACCGGGCGACGCGCTCGCACCCGGCGTACAGCGCGGCCAGCAGGGCGACGGCCCACCAGGGCGTACGAACGCCCGGCAGCGGGAGCAGACAGCACAGGGCGGCGACGGCGACAGAGGCGACATACACACGTGCCCGCGCCGATACCGCTTCCATGAGCCCCTCCCCGGCCATGTCCGTCAGGCCCGGAGCCTAGGCCGCAGATGGGGGGCTCCATGGGCCGATAGCCCATGGATTAGCACGTTCGAGTGACGCGTTCGACGATGCCGAGAGGATGACTACCCCTGGAGAGGCGGGGTAGTTGAAAAGCGCAGGAGTCTCAGGACTCCTGGGGCGTGGCAGGCGAGGCCGTGACGTCCTGATCGGGGACGGCCTGGCCGGAACGGATCAGGTCGATCCGCCCCATGACCTTGGCCCGCAGGTCACCCGGCACGTCGTCATGCCCGCAGCAGCGCTTGACGAGCTTCTTCACGGCCTGTTCGAGCCCGTACTTCTCGAGGCAGGGCGAGCACTCCTCGAAGTGGGACTCGAACTTCACGCAGTCCGAGTCCGGCATCTCCCGGTCGAGGAACTCGTAGAGATGATCGAGGATTTCGCTGCAATCCGTCTCGTGCGGCTCTCCGCAGCTCATGACCCCGAGCCTTTCGCTTCGTTCGACTCTCCGGCGCCGGCCGGGACCATCCCGCGGTCACGGGCGTAGTCCTCCAGCATGCCGCGCAGCTGACGGCGGCCCCGGTGCAGCCGGGACATCACCGTACCGATGGGTGTGCCCATGATGTCGGCGATCTCCTTGTAGGCAAACCCCTCGACGTCCGCGAGATACACGGCGATGCGGAACTCCTCGGGGATCGCCTGGAGCGCTTCCTTCACGTCCGAGTCGGGCAGGTGGTCGAGCGCCTGCGACTCCGCGGAGCGCAAGCCCGTCGACATGTGCGACTCGGCGCGGGCGAGCTGCCAGTCCTCGATCTCCTCGGCCGCGGAGCGCTGAGGTTCGCGCTGCTTCTTGCGGTACGAGTTGATGAAGGTGTTGGTGAGGATCCGGTACAGCCACGCCTTGAGGTTGGTGCCCTCGCGGAACTGATGGAAGGACGCGTACGCCTTGGCGTACGTCTCCTGCACCAGGTCTTCGGCGTCCGCCGGGTTGCGCGTCATGCGCAGCGCGGCCGAGTACATCTGGTCGAGGAACTCGAGAGCGTCCCGCTCGAAGCGCGCACTGCGCTCCGCGGCCGTCTCCGCGCCCGTGCCGCTCTGGCCCCCGGGCTGCTCCGCCTGGCCGTGTTCGGTCCCTGCGTCGGTCCCTGTGACCGGACCCACCTCCTCGAGTGTTCTCGTGAGACCGAGACCGGTCTCACCCGAATCGGAGGATAGACGACGATCCGGTCCGCCCGCCGCCCGAACAGGGGCGGTCCTGGCCGCGTGCAGCACCGTCCAGTCCAGGTCGGCACGGCTGCTGCGGGTCGGGCAGATGGTCGAACCCATGCGGCGGACTTCCTCTCCTACGGCGTCTGCGCTGGTCTCCAGCACGTACGTCCCGCACAACAGTGCTCGCCGTCCCGGCATTCCCGGAGCTTTACCCGAGTGACCCGGTCCACTCCAGGACCGCGTCCGTGATGAGCGCCACGGCCTCGTCCTGGGAGATCTCCGCCCGCTTGGGGACCGCGAAGCCGTGATCGCCGTACGGCACCTCGACGAGTTCGTGGGAACCCGCGGGGAATTCCTCCGGCTTCCCGAAGGGGTCGTTCCCGCCCTGGACGACCAGGGTGGGCACCCCGGAACCGAGCAGTTCGTCGGCGCGGGACTTCTCCGGCTTGCCCGGCGGGTGGAGGGGGAAGCTGAGGGCCAGGACCGCGTGCGCGCCCAGTTCGGTGGCGGTACGGCAGGCGACCCGGGCCCCGGCGCTGCGGCCGCCGGAGATCACCGGCAGTCCGGGCCCGGCCAGGGCGGGCCAGATGCCGCGCCAGCCGACGTCCAGGGTCTTGGGCGCGGGCGCCAGCTTCTTCCCGGCCACCCGCCAGGGCTGCTCCACCCGGGCGACGGTCACGCCGTGCGCGGGCAGGACCTCGGCCAGGGCCTTCAGGTCGCGGGCCTCGATACCGCCGCCGGCGCCGTGGCTGACGGCGAGCACGAGCCGGGCCTTCTTCGCCGGGTGCCAGGTGATGCGGGCGGTTCCGGCGTCGGTCTCGACGGTCTCGGTGGCCGTGCTGGTCGCTTTCGTCACATGCGTCACGTCAGAAGAGTGTGCCCTCTTCGGGCCCTTCCAGCTCCTTCAGCAGCTCCGGTCCGTTGTTGCGGACGTTGCTGACGGCCGTGGCGACGGGGTAGGCGCGCATCAGCCCGGCGGGCGGCGGGGCGAGCAGCCCGCGCAGGTCGTCGGGGTCCGTGCGGGAGGGGTCGAGCCAGTCGTCCCAGCGGTCGGGCGTCAGCATCAGCGGCATCCGGGGGTGGATCTCGGCCAGGGCCCGCGGGCCGTCCGCCGGGGAGACCGCCAGCGGGCTCGTCTCGGCCTCGGTGGTGATGACGGAGCAGGTCACCCACCAGGACTGCGGGTGGTCGTCGGGCAGCGTCCGGTCCCGCCAGAACTCGTACAGCCCGGCCATGGCGAAGACCGACCCGTCCGCCGGTGTCACGAAGTACGGCTGCTTGCGGGGCCGCTTCTTCTTGCCCTCGACCTCCAGCTCGCGCTCCTGCTGACCGGTGACCCACTCGTAGTAGCCGTCGGCGGGCAGGACGCAGCGCCGGGAGGTGAAGGCACGGCGGAAGGACGGCTTCTCGTGGACGGTCTCCGCGCGGGCGTTGATCATCCGGGCGCCGCCCTCGGGGGTCTTCGACCAGGACGGGACGAGCCCCCACTTCAGCTTGCGCAGCTGCCGAACCGGGCGCGGGTCGTCCACGTCTTTCAGAGGGCGGTCGAGGACGGCGTAGACCTCTTTGGTGGGCGCCACGTTGTAGTCCGGCTCGAGGGTCTCCTCGGGCTCCCACTTCTCGATCTCAAAGATTCCTGCGAGATCCTCTGGCCTGCGACTCGCTGAATACCGTCCGCACATACGTGCCACACTGCCAGATTCCATCCGACCACAGGGAGCCAACGCCGCACATGGACAGCACCGCTACCGCCTCGCTCGCCTCCCTCTGGGACGAGGTCTCCGGCACGCAGCCCGATCCCGACCTGTGGGTGGTGATCGCGACGCTGGCCGCCGCGCTCGCCGTGGTGATCCCGCACGGCCTGTGGCGCATCTCCCGCAACGCCATCACCATCGCCCACGAGGGCGGCCACGGGCTCGTGGCCCTGCTCACCGGCCGCACCCTCACCGGCATACGCCTGCACTCGGACACCAGTGGCCTGACCGTCAGCCGCGGCAAGCCGCACGGCATCGGCATGATCCTCACGGCCGCCGCCGGCTACACCGCCCCGCCCCTGCTGGGCCTGGGCGGAGCGGCCCTGCTGGGCGCCGGCCGCATCACGCTCCTGCTCTGGCTGGCCACGGCCCTGCTCCTGGCCATGCTCGTGATGATCCGCAACGCGTACGGCGCCCTGACCATGATCGTCACCGGCGGCCTGTTCGTCCTGGTGTCCTGGCTGGCCGGCCCTCAGGTGCAGGCGGCGTTCGCGTACGTGGTGGTGTGGTTCCTGCTGCTGGGCGGGGTCCGCCCGGCCTTCGAACTCCAGGCGAAGCGGGCCCGGGGCGGCGCGGGCGACTCGGACGCGGACCAGTTGTCGCGCCTGACGCACGTACCGGCGGGGCTGTGGTTCTTCCTGTTCCACGCGGTGTCGCTGTGCTCGCTGATAGGTGGGGGTCGCTGGCTACTGGGCTTGTGACCAGCCGACCCAGGGGCGCGGGGCTGTGCCGATGTGCGGCTCCGCCGCGCGGGCGCGAGCAGCTCCCACGGCGCCGCACTCGAAGTACGGCCTGCTTATAAAGTAAGGGCATGGCCCCGAACACCGCAGACACCGCCCTCTGGCCCGCCCCGCACGCGAGCGGAGCCGTCGACGCGACGGTCCACGTGCCCGGGTCCAAGTCCGTCACCAACCGCGCCCTCGTCCTCGCCTCCCTCGCCTCCGAGCCCGGCTGGCTGCGCCGCCCGCTGCGCTCCCGCGACACCCTGCTGATGGCCGGTGCCCTGCGCGCGATGGGCATCGAGATCGAGGAGGGCGTGGGCCCCGACGGCACCGGCGAGGCCTGGCGTGTGCTCCCCACGGGCCTGCGCGGACCGGCCACGGTCGACGTCGGCAACGCCGGCACGGTGATGCGCTTCCTGCCGCCGGTCGCCACGCTCGCCGACGGTCCCGTCCGGTTCGACGGTGACCCCCGCTCGTACGAGCGTCCGCTGAACGGAGTCATCGACGCGCTGCGCCGGCTCGGCGCCCGGATCGACGACGACGGGCGCGGCGCGCTGCCGATGACCGTGCACGGCAGCGGTGCCCTGGAGGGCGGCCAGGTCTCGATCGACGCGTCCTCCTCGTCGCAGTTCGTGAGCGCGCTGCTGCTGTCCGGGCCGCGCTTCAACCAGGGCGTCGAGGTCCGCCACACCGGCGCCACGCTGCCCTCCATGCCGCACATCCGGATGACCGTCGACATGCTGCGCGCGGTCGGCGCCCAGGTGGACACGCCCGAGTCGGGCGGCGAGCCGAACGTCTGGCGGGTCACGCCGGGTGCCCTGCTCGGCCGGGACCTGGTCATCGAGCCGGACCTGTCCAACGCCCAGCCGTTCCTGGCGGCCGCGCTGGTGACCGGCGGCAAGGTCGTCATCCCGGCCTGGCCGGACCGCACCACCCAGCCCGGTGACCGGCTGCGCGAGATCTTCACCGAGATGGGCGGCTCCTGCGAGCTGACCGAGCAGGGCCTCGCCTTCACCGGCTCCGGTTCGGTCCATGGCATCGATGTCGACCTGAGCGAGGTCGGCGAGCTGACGCCGGGCATCGCGGCGGTCGCGGCGCTCGCCGACTCCCCCTCGACCCTGCGCGGCGTGGCCCATCTGCGGCTGCACGAGACGGACCGGCTGGCCGCGCTGACGAAGGAGATCAACGAACTCGGCGGCGACGTGACGGAGACGGCCGACGGCCTGCACATCCGCCCGCGCCGGCTGCACGGCGGGATCTTCCACACGTACGACGACCACCGCATGGCCACGGCCGGTGCGATCATCGGCCTCGCGGTCGAGGGGGTGCAGATCGAGAACGTGGCGACGACGGCCAAGACGCTGCCGGACTTCCCCGATCTGTGGACCGGGATGCTCGGGGCGTAGGACGCGGGGATCACGTCATGCGCCGCTACGGCAAGCACACCGACGAGGACGACATCCGCACCCGTCCCGGGCGCCGGAACACCCGGCCCCGGACGAACATCAGGCCCAAGCACGAGGACGCCGCCGAGGGGCTCGTCCTCACCGTCGACCGGGGCCGCCTCACCTGCCTCGTCGATGACCGCGTGGTCATGGCGATGAAGGCCCGCGAGCTGGGCCGCAAGGCCGCCGTGGTCGGCGACCGCGTGGCGCTCGTGGGCGATATGTCAGGCAAGAAGGACACCCTCGCCCGGATCGTCCGCATCGAGGAACGCACCTCCGTGCTGCGACGGACCGCTGACGACGACGATCCGTTCGAGCGCGTGGTCGTCGCCAACGCGGACCAGCTGGCCATCGTCACCGCCCTGGCCGACCCGGAACCCCGCCCCCGTCTGATCGACCGCTGTCTGGTCGCGGCCTACGACGGCGGCCTGGACCCGCTGCTGGTGCTGACCAAGTCGGACCTCGCCCCGCCCGACAAGCTCCTGGAGCTGTACGGCGACCTCGACACGCCCTACGTCGTCACCAGCCGCGAGGAACTGCAGAACGGCACCGCCATCGCCCGGGTGCGCGAACAGCTCGACGGCAAGATCACCGCGTTCGTCGGGCACTCCGGAGTCGGCAAGACGACCCTGGTCAACGCGCTCGTACCTCAGGAGCGGCGGCGTACGACCGGGCATGTGAACGCGGTGACGGGCCGAGGCCGGCACACCACCACCTCGGCGCTGGCACTGCCGCTGTCGGACAACGACGGCTGGGTGATCGACACCCCTGGCCTGCGGTCCTTCGGGCTGCACCACGTGGACCCGTCCCGGGTCATCCACGCCTTCCCCGACCTGGAGCCGGGCACCGAGGGCTGCCCGCGCGCGTGCAGCCACGACGAACAGGACTGCGCGCTGGACGCGTGGGTGACCGAGGGGCACGCGGACCCGGCGCGGCTGTACTCGCTGCGGCGGCTGCTGGCCACGCGGGAGCGGAAGGAAGGCGACTGACCTCAGCGTTGTTTGTCATGGCGGGCGGACGGTAAGTGCATAATCACTCATCGCACCAAGCCGAATGCAAGCGGTCACTTAGCGTGGCACACGGGAGGAACGGCTCATGGCGTGGCTGCTGGTCATCGTGGCCGGATTGCTGGAGACCGGCTTCGCCGTGTGTCTGAAGCTGTCGCACGGCTTCACCCGGCTCTGGCCGACGGTGGCGTTCTGCGTTTTCGCCCTCGGCAGTTTCGGGCTGCTGACCCTGGCGCTGAGAAGGCTCGACGTGGGTCCCGCGTACGCGGTGTGGACCGGCATCGGGGCGGCGGGGACGGCGATCTACGGCATGGTGTTCCTGGGCGACCTGGTGTCGACGCTGAAGCTGGTGTCGATCAGTCTCGTCATCGTCGGCGTGATCGGGCTGCAGTTGTCGGGCTCGGCGCACTGACGCCCTGTCACCCGGACTGCCGGTGCAGGGCGCTGCGGACCAGGTCGGTGACGCCGCCCTCGCCGGGCGGCGCGGCCACGCAGGACAGGGCGAGCCGGACGGCGAGTTCGCAGGAGCGGGCCAGGTCGGCGGTGTCGGACTTGGGCGTGCCGGGTGCGGACAGGACGGTGACGGCCCGGTCGCGGATGAGGGTGACGAGGTCGCCGGGTGAGGGCAGCGGGCCGTCGGCGCGGCGCTGTGCCGGTACGGCGGAGGTGGAGGGCACGGCCGAGAGGGGCGGCGAGGGCAGCCGTTCGCTCCAGCAGCCGGTGAGCATGGCGCGGACCAGGGCGTTTTCGCGAGCCGCCGACGTGGTCCACTCGGCGGTGGCGGTGAGCCGGTCGCGCAGGTCGCTGTGGCCGGTGAGCGCGCGGTCCACACCGGCGAGGTAGCCGTCGGCCTCTCTCCTCACGAGCGCCCGGGCGAGGCCGTCCTTGCTGCCGAACTCGTTGTACAGCGTCTGCCGGGACACTCCGGCCGCCACGGCCACGTCCACCATCCGCACCCCGGACCACGCCCGGCGCGCCAGCGCCGCGTAGGCGGCGTCCAACAGAGATTCCCGCGCTGCAGGCATCATTGCCTCCCCTGGGGGCCAGCGGCTCTGCGCCCAGATTTGACGCGCCCGCACCCACTGTCAAGGGTTCACGAAGGCATGCGGGGTCGCCTTTGAGCCGACCTGCGCGGTGCGTCTCTCTGACTGCGGGCATGCGTACCGCTAGGGGCGGCACGGGTGGGCGCAGACGGCACCCCGTCGCGCCGGGTTGCGCACCCACCCGCCCCGAGCCCCCACGCCGAGCACCCCGAAGCCACCAGGACACACACGCCCCATGTGCCACGCCGAGCACCCCCGGCAACCACAACGCCCCCACACCCCGGCACAAACCCCCTGTAGCCCCACCCCCACCTCGGCAGATAGGTTCGTCGCATGCCCGACTACCTCGACGACCTGCGTCTCGCCCACGTCCTCGCCGACGCCGCCGACGCCGCGACGACGGACCGGTTCAAGGCCCTCGACCTCAAGGTGGAGACCAAACCGGACATGACGCCGGTGAGCGAAGCGGACAAGGCCGCGGAAGAACTCATCCGCGGCCAACTCCAGCGCGCCCGCCCCCGGGACGCGGTCCTCGGCGAGGAGTACGGCGTCGAGGGCACCGGCCCCCGCCGCTGGGTCATCGACCCGATCGACGGCACCAAGAACTACGTACGCGGCGTCCCCGTCTGGGCCACCCTCATCTCCCTGATGGAGGCCGGCGAGGGCGGTTTCCAGCCCGTCGTCGGCGTCGTCTCCGCCCCCGCCCTGGGCCGCCGCTGGTGGGCCGCGAAGGGCCACGGCGCCTTCACCGGCCGCAGCCTCACCAAGGCCTCCCGCCTGGACGTCTCCCGCGTCAACAAGCTCGCCGACGCCTCCTTCGCGTACTCGTCACTCAGCGGCTGGGAGGCGCAGGGCCGTCTGGACGGCTTCCTGGACCTCACCCGAGAGGTGTGGCGCACGCGCGCGTACGGCGACTTCTGGCCGTACATGATGGTCGCCGAGGGCTCCATCGACATGTGCGCCGAGCCCGAGCTGTCCCTGTGGGACATGGCCGCCACCGCGATCATCGTCACCGAGGCCGGCGGCACCTTCACGGGCCTCGACGCCCGCCCGGGCCCGCACAGCGGCAACGCGGCCGCGTCGAACGGCCTGCTGCACGACGAGTTGCTCGGATATCTCAACCAGCGCTACTGAGCGCGCCCCGCTGTTACCGAGCGCCCCCTTGTTGACCCTCCCTTTACCTGCCACCCTGAGAGTCCCCCCAACTTGTGAACTTGTGAAACGCTGAACAAACGGCGGACCAAACGGCGGGGGCACTCCCAGGAGGTGGCTCGATCCATGCTCGTCCGTGACGCCATGAGCACCGTCGTCCTCACCATCGGCCCGACCCACACCCTTCGACAGGCCGCCGCACTGATGTCCGCGCGCCGGGTCGGGGCGGCCGTGGTCCACGACCCCGACGCCGGCGGCATCGGCATCCTCACCGAACGCGACATCCTCAACTCCGTGGGCCTGGGCCAGGACCCGGACACGGAACGCGCCCACGCCCACACCACCACCGACGTCGTGTTCGCGGCTCCGTCCTGGACCCTGGAGGAGGCGGCACGAGCCATGACCCACGGCGGCTTCCGCCATCTCATCGTGCTGGACGACGACGAACCCGCCGGCATCGTCTCGGTCCGCGACATCATCCGCTGCTGGGTACCGGCCCGCCAGCAGGTACCCGCCTGACCGCACGACCGGGCCGGCCCCTCCCCCGAGGGCCCGGCCCGCCCACACTCACCCCCGCCATCCCCATAGACACCATCTAAAACCGGATAGATTCTAAACTCACACCTGTTCGGGACCTGGTCCGTTTTGCTGTTAGGCTGGTCGCCATGAGTGACCTTCTGGAACGGCTGCGCGGACGCGGATGGCGGATGACCGCGCAGCGGCGTGTCGTGGCCGAGGTCCTCGACGGCGAACACGTCCATCTGACGGCCGACGAGGTCCACTCCCGGGCCGTCGCCAAGCTGCCCGAGATCTCCCGGGCGACCGTCTACAACACACTCGGTGAGCTCGTGACCCTCGGCGAGGTGCTGGAGGTCTCCACCGACCAGCGCGCCAAGCGGTACGACCCGAACGCCCACCAGCCGCATCACCACCTGGTCTGCGCGCAGTGCGGCGCGATCCGGGACGTCCACCCGATCGGCAACCCGCTGGCGGACCTCCCCGACTCGGAGCGCTTCGGTTTCACGGTCTCGGACGTCGAGGTGACGTACCGCGGCGTCTGCCCGAACTGCGCGGCCGCCTAGCCGCCCCCCCTTCTCTTCGCGACAAGCCCCGGCATCGATGGACGCCGGGGCTTGTCCGTGTCTGCGCACTTCCCGTATCTGACGGGTCGTCATATGGTCAACGGCACCCACCAGTCCGTTCCGCACTCCGCGAGGAGACCGAAGTGGGAGAGCCGTATCCAAAACTCACCGCCCATGACCTGACGCGCACCTTCGGCCGGGGCCCCCGCGCGGTCGACGCCCTCGGCCCCCTCGACCTGACTGTCGCTCCCGGCGAGTTCCTCTGCCTCGTAGGCCCCTCGGGCTGCGGCAAGTCCACCTTGCTGCGCATCGCCGCCGGCCTGCTCCGCCCCAGCACCGGCACGCTGGAGATCCGCACCTCCAGCGCACGCCCGGCCGCCATGATCTTCCAGGACTACGGCATCTACGACTGGAAGACCGTCCAGGCCAACGTCCGCTTCGGCCTCGATGTGCAGGGCGTCCCGCGCCGGGAGGCGAACGCCCGCGCCTTAGAGTGGCTGGCCCGCATGGGCCTCGCCGACTTCGCGCAGGCCTATCCGGCGACCCTCTCGGGCGGTATGCGCCAGCGGGTCGCCATCGCCCGCGCCCTCGCCGTCGAACCCGAACTGCTGCTGATGGACGAACCGTTCGCCGCCCTCGACGCCCAGCTCCGCACGATCCTCCAGGACGAACTGCTGGAGATCACCCAGGCCCTGCGCACGACGACCCTCTTCATCACGCACAGCCTGGAGGAGGCGATCGTCCTCGGCGACCGCGTGCTGGTGATGTCCGCCCGCCCCGGCCGGATCATCGCCGCACACCGCCCGCCCTTCCCGCGCCCTCGCACCGGCGACGTCCGCGCCACCCCCGAGTTCACCGCGCTGAAGAGCGAGCTGTGGGATCTGCTGCGGAAGGAGGCGGTGCCCGCATGACCACCGTCGCCCCCGGGACACGAGGCCCGGCCCTGGTCCGCCGCCCCGGCCCGCACGAGATGCACCCCGTACGCACCCATCGCCGCCGCCGCGCCCTCGAACTGTCCCTCGCGGCCGCCGTCCCCCTCCTCCTGGTGCTGCTCTGGCAGCTCGCGGCCGTCCGGGGCTGGATCGACGAGCGCGTCTACCCGGCACCGTCCACGATCCTCGCCGACGGCTGGGACCGGGCCGCCGCCGGTGATCTGTGGCCGGACGTGTGGGCGACACTCAAGCGCGTCCTGGCCGGGTACGCCGTCGGTACGGCGGCCGGATACCTGCTGGGCCTGCTGATGGGTTCGCTGTCCCTGGTACGGGCCGCCCTGGAACCCCTCCTGGACGCCCTGTACGTCGTACCGAAGCTGGCCCTGCTGCCCGTCTTCCTGAACATGTTCGGCCTGGGCGAGGGCCGCAGGTGGCCCTGGTGGCGGCCACGGTCTTCTTCTTCGTCTGGATCTCCACGATGTCCGCGGTCATGGCCGTCCCCGACGGGCACCGGGACGCGGGCCGGGTCTTCGGGGCCTCCCCGTGGCAGATGTTCCGCCATGTCCTGCTCCCGGCCTCCCTGCCCGCCGTCCTGGTCGGCGCGCGGATCGCGGCGGGCGTGGCGGTCCTGGTGATCGTCGCCTCCGAGCAGATCGCCGCGACCGACGGCCTGGGGCATCTGATCTTCGACTCCCGCGCCCTCTTCCAGAACGACGTGATGTTCGTCGGCATCGTCTGCGTCGCCGTCCTGGGCGTGCTCTTCTCCGAACTGGTCCGCTTCGCCGGCCGGTTGCTCACCCCCTGGGCACCGCGCGACCGGGGACGGGGGCAGGCATGAGGGCACGTACGTACGGCCTCGCCCTGCTCGCGGGCGCGCTGCTGGCCTCGGCGGCCTGCTCGTCGCCCTCCTCGGGGCCGTCCTCGGGGCAGCCGAAGGCCGACACGGCGACGCGCACGGTCCGCCCGGTCCAGGGCTGCGGCGCCGCGTCCTGGACGGACCCCGCCGACCGCTCCCCCGATCGCGCCCCGGCCCGCTGCCGACCGGGCGCCCCGGCCCCGCAGCGGCTCGCCGAGCCCCGGAAGCTGACGATCGCGACGGGCACGCTGAGCGCCGAGTACGTGGCACCGCTGCGGGTCGCCCTCGACAAGGGCGAGTTCGACAAGGAGGGCCTGGACGTCACGCTGAAGGTGCTGCCGACGCCCGAGGCCCTCCCGTTGCTGGCCAAGGGCGAGGTCGACGCCCTCTGGGCGGCCCCGGAGGCGGCGGTCATGAACGGTATCCGCGGCGGCTTCGTCATCCGCTGGGTCGCGGGGAACTTCTCCCCGGACCCGAAGTCCAAGAGCGGCCTGTGGGTCCGGCTCAAGGACGGCGAGACGCCGGCCGCCGTCCGGATGGCCGACCGGACACTCGGCACGATGATCGGCAAGGGCTCGGTGATCGCCTACCCCATGGAACAGGCCCTGGAGCAGCACGGCGGCGGCCTCGACCGGATCCGCTACCAGCAGCTGGGCTCGGCCGATGTCCTCACGGCCCTGCAGAACGGCGGCGTCGACTCCGCGTGGCTGCTGGACCCGGTCTGGCGCCGGGTCGACGGCGAGCCGGGCTACGCCTTCCTGGGCGGCCAGCCGCCCGGCGAGCCGCTGGGCGGCATGCTCTACGGCCCGAGCCTGCTGGACGACGACGTGGACGCGGGGGTGGCCCTGCTGCGGGCGTACATCCGCACGGTGAACACGTACTTCGCGGCCGAATACAAACAGAACGAGAGGTACGTCACCTACCTGGCGAAGCTCCTGAAGACGGACGAGGCGATCCTCCGCTCCACCCCGTCCCTCCGTATGGACTGGGAGATCCGCACCGGCACGACGGCCCGTCTCCAGGCGGCCTACCGGGCCCAGGGCGTGGCAGAAGCCGACACGCTCCCCGAGTCCCGGACCGTGAACCGTTCCCTCTACGCGGAGGCCGTGGGCCACCGCCCCTGAGCACCTGCCCCTGGGCAAAACACCGAGGGCCGGAACCCTTTCGGGTTCCGGCCCTCGGCCTTCAGTAGCGGGGACAGGATTTGAACCTGCGACCTCTGGGTTATGAGCCCAGCGAGCTACCGAGCTGCTCCACCCCGCGTCGTTGAATGCAACGTTACGTGAACGCGGAGGCCGGATGCAAATCGCTTAACGGCGAGGCCTTGCGGAGGGTGCGGCAGCCGGGCCGCGCACCTCGCGGCCCGGACCGGTTCTACGCCGACAGCTCCTGCCGCAACGCGTCCCGCAGCCGAGCCGCCCGCTCCGCCACGGACTCGGGCCCGAGAGACACCGCGCGGTCGGCCCAGCGCTGCCCCTCGGCCAGCTCTCCCCGACGCGCGTAGACCAGGGCCAGCCGCAACGCCGCCCGCCCGTGCCCCGCGTCGGCCGCGCGCGTCCACCACACCGCCGCCTCGGGCTCGCTGCCCTCCCGGGCCAGCAGCAGCCCCAGATTGAACGCACCGTTGCGGGACCCGGCCTCGGCCGCCTCCCGGTACCAGCGAGCCGCCTCGACGACGTCCCCCCGGGCCGCGGCGTGCATACCGACCCGCACCTGCGCCCGCCGGTGCCCCTGCGAGGCAGCCCGCTCGTACCACTCCTCGCACTCGCTCCGCTGGTGCACCGGCTCCCCGAGCTCGTGCGCCGGCTCCGGCGGCCGGCGCGCGTCGAGCACGGTCGCCAGCCGGTACGCGGCCTCGGCGCTCCCGCCCCCGGCCGCACACCGCAGATGCCGTTCGGCCTCCTGGTCCTCGCCGTCCCGCAGCAGCGCCATGCCGACCTGCAGCGCGGCCTCCGTGTGCCCGGCGGCGGCGGCCCGCTCGTACCAGCGCAGCGCGGTCTGCTCCTCGCCCCGTCCGGCGTGGAGGATGCCCAGGTTGAAGGCGGCGTCCACGCTCCCGGCCTCCGCGGCCTTGGAGAACCACGGCTCCGCGCCCGTCTCGTCCCCGGCCCGCAGCAGCAGGATCGCCAGCGCGTTCGCGGCCTCCTGATGCCCGGCGTAGGCCGCGCGCCGGTACCACTGCTCGGCGTGCGGGGTGCGTCCCTGCTCGACGCAGAGCAGCCCGAGGTTGTACGCGCCGTTGACGTCGCCCGCGTCCATCGCGGCCCGGTACCACCGCTCGGCGGTCTGGGTCTCGCCCCGCTCGGCGTGCAGCGCGCCCAGCGCGTTGGCCGCGTTGCCGTCGCCGTCCTGAGCGGCCCGCAGCCACCACACGGCGGCGTTCTCGGTGTCTCCCGCGTCGCGCAGCAGGAAGCCGAGCGCGCAGGCGGCCCGCGCCTCGCCGTCCTTGGCGGACGTCAGGTACCAGCGCCCGGCCTCCTTGAGCTCGCCGCGCCTCTCCAGGATCGTCCCGAGGTGCAGCGCGGCACGCCGGTGCCCGCGCGCGGCGGCCTGCCGGTACCACTGCTCGGCCTCGTCCGGCACGGACGCGCCGTCGTCGTCGGCGTCCCGCGCCGCCTTGCGGTCCAGCGCACGCGCCAGCCGGTACGCCGCCTCCCGGTGCCCCCGCTCGGCCGCGGCCCGCATCCAGTGCTCGGCCCCGGGGTCCCCGCGGTGCTCCAGCAGGTCCGCGAGGGCGTACGCGCCCAGGGTGTGGCCCTGTTCCGCGGACTGGCGCAGCCAGTACTCGGCAGCGGGTTCGTCGCCGCGCTCGCGGTGGTGCCGGCCGAGGGCGTGCGCGGCCGCCGTGGATCCGGCGACGGCGGCGATCCGCCACCATCCGGCGGCCTCGTCGGCGTATCCCCGCTGGTGGAGCAGGACTCCCAGATTGTTGGCCGCGGCCCGGTCGCCCGCGGCGGTCGCGGCACGCAGATGGGGTTCGGCACCGTCGAGATCACCACGGCGCAGCAGCATGGCCCCGAGGACACTCATCGCCTCTACGTCGCCGGTCTCCGCGGCGAGCCGCTGACGCAGCTCCTCGGCCGCCTCATCGGCGATTTCCCCGGTCTCGTCCGGGGTGTCGGTGTCCTCCCGGCTGGAAGGCTGCACAAAACGCCCTGTCTCGAACAGAGTTGCCTTGTCCCCCATAACGTCCATCGTCGCACCACCTGCAACCTGGGTACACCTGGTATACCGCAGCCATTGAGGTCACTACAGCGTTTTGTCGACATGCCCACAGAGAGACAAGTCAAACACAGTTTTCCCAACTCCCCCCGGCGGCACGGCCGCAGCCCGCACCAGCACATGCGTTCACACATCACGAAGGCCCGGATTCCTGTGTGGAATCCGGGCCTTCGATGTCGCTCCGTCACTCGGACTTCGCGATTTCAGTAGCGGGGACAGGATTTGAACCTGCGACCTCTGGGTTATGAGCCCAGCGAGCTACCGAGCTGCTCCACCCCGCGCCGTTGTGTTCACAACCGTATCACGGCGCGGGTGGAGCATTTGACCAGGCCGGAGGCCTAACTGCTCGGCTTCGGACTCGGACTGCCGCTCGGGCTCGCGCTGGGGCTGCCGCTGGGCGTGCTCTCGCCGCCCCCGGCGCCGCCGGCCTTGTCCGCCTCGGCCTGTGCCTCCTCGGCGCGCTGCAGCGCGTCCTCCAGGTCCTTCTGCGCCTTGCCGTACGCCTCCCAGTCGTTCTCCTTCAGGGCGTCCTGGCCCTCGGTGAACGCCTTCTGGGCGTCTTCCAGGGCCTGCTGGACCGTCGGGTCCTCGGCCGTCGGCGGTGGTGTCGTATCGCCGTCGTCCGGTGGCTCCGGCGTCGCGCCCTCCGCCCCGAAGATCTTGTTGAGGGCTTCGTCGAGCGTGTTCTCGAAGGCCGTCTGGCCTCCGTAGGTGACCAGCACCTTGCGCAGCAGCGGGTACTTCAGTCCGCCACCGCGGACGTAGACCGGCTCCACGTACAGCAGTCCTCCGTCGAGGGGCACCGTCAGCAGGTTGCCGTACTCGACCTCGGAGTCACCGCCTCTCAGGAGCCTGATGGACTCGGCGATGTCCTCTTGCGAGTTGAACTGGCTCTGGACCTGCTTGGGTCCGTTGACCGTGGTGTTCGTCGGCAGTTTCAGGATTCTGATCTTGCCGTAGTCGCTGGTGCCCGCCTCGGCGTCGACAGCCATGAACGCACTGAGGTTGTCCCGGCCGTTGGGCGTGAGGGTCGTCGTAAGCGAGAACGCCTGTGCCTTCTGGTCGGGCATCTTCATGCTCAGGTAGTACGGCGGCACCGCGCTGCCCGACCGGTTCGTCGGGTCGTCCGGCACCTGCCACACCTCGCTGCCACTGAGGAACGTCGTCGCGTCCTTCACGTGGTAGCGCGTGAGCAGCTCCCGCTGGACCTTGAACAGGTCCTGGGGATAGCGCAGATGGTCCATCAGCGGCTTGGAGATCTCGCTCTTGGGCTTCACCGTGTCCGGGAATGCCTTCATCCAGGTCTTCAGGACCGGGTCCTTGGTGTCCCACTGGAAGAGCTTGACCTCGCCGGTGTACGCGTCGACGGTCGCCTTCACCGAGTTGCGGATGTAGTTGACCTGGTTCTGCTGGGCCACCACCGCGCGGTTGTCGTTGGTGGCGGTCAGCGAGTCGGCCGTGGTGTCACCGAGGGTCGTACGCGAGGAGTACGGGTAGCCGTTCGTCGTCGTGTACGCGTCGACGATCCACTGGATACGGCCGTTCACGACCGCCGGGTAGGCGTCGCCGTCGATGGTCAGCCAGGGAGCGACCGCCTCGACGCGCTCCTTGGGCGTGCGGTTGTACAGGACCCGCGAACCCTCGCCGATGGCGCCCGAGTAGAGGATCTGCGGTTCGCCGAACGCCACCGCGTAGGCGGCCCGGTTGACCGGGTTGGAGAGGTTGACCCCGCTGTCGCCCTTGTAGCTGGTGGTCTTCTCGCCGTTGTCGTCGGAGTAGTCGATCTCCTTCTGGGGACCGCCGACGATCGAGTACGTGGTGGTCTTCTCGCCGTAGTAGATCCGCTGCTCGTAGGAGCCGAGATCGCCCTTGGAGGGCAGGTCGGACTCCGTGAAGTTGGGACGGCCCTGGGCGTCGGCGCTGGTGCCCTCGGCGGCCACCGCTCCGTACCCGTGGGTGTAGCGGAAGTGGTTGTTGATCCAGTTCTTCTTCGGGATGCCCGCGAGGTTCAGCTCACGCAGGCCGATCACCGTGTCCTGGTCCTTGCCGTCCTTGGGGTAGCGGTCCACGTCCAGGTTGTTCGGGAACGCGTAGTAGTTCCTGATCTGCTGGAGCTGCTGGAACGTCGGCGAGACGATGTTCGGGTCCATGATCCGGATGCTCGCCGTGGAGTCGACGTCATCGCGGAGCTTGGTCTTGTCCTCCGTCTTGCTGGTACCCGTGTAGTCGGTGACCTTGGTGCCGTCGATGCCGTAGGCCTTGCGCGTCGCGTCGAGGTTCTTCTCGACGTACGGCGCTTCCTTGGCCTGCTCGTTCGGCTGGACCTGGAACTTCTGCACGATCGCCGGGTACAGGCCGCCGATGAGGATCGCGGAGAGCACCATCAGGCCGAAGCCGATCACGGGCAGCTGCCAGGTGCGCCGCCACAGAGTGGCGAAGAACAGCAGCGCGCAGATGACGGCGATGCAGAACAGAATCGTCTTGGCCGGCAGGTAGGCGTTGGCGTCGACGTACCTCAGGCCCGTCCAGTTGTCGGTCGCTCTGAAGTCGCTGGACTTGACCGCGAGTCCGTACCGGTCGAGCCAGTACGCGACCGCCTTCAGGGCCACGAAGACGCCGATGAGCACCGACAGGTGCCCGGTGGCCGCCGCCGTGGCGCGCGCGCCCGGGCTGGTGACGCGCAGGCCGCCGTACAGGTAGTGCGTGAGCGCCGCGGCGATCACGGACAGGATCGCGGCGGCGAAGCCGAAGCCGAGCAGGAACCGGTACCAGGGCAGGTCGAAGGCGTAGAACGAGACGTCCAGCTTGAACTGCGGGTCCTTCTCGCCGAACGGCACGCCGTTGACCCACATCAGCCAGGTCCGCCACTGGCCGGACGCCGAGGCTCCGGCGATCAGGCCCACCAGGGCGGTGATCCCGAACAGCAGCCACTTCTTGTAGGGCGCGATGCCCATCCGGTAGCGGTCGAGGTTCTGCTGCTCCATCGACATGGCGCTCAGCGGTGGCCGCAGCCGGTGCGCCAGCCAGATGTTGACGCCGACGGCGACTGCCATGAGCAGGCCGAAGACGAAGAAGAGTCCGATCTTGGTCCACAGGGTCGTGGTGAAGACCGACGAGTAGTTCACCGACCGGTACCAGAGCCAGTCCGTCCAAAAGCCCGCGAACATGGTGAACGCCATGCCGAGGACGGCCAGGACGCCCAGCGTCATGAGCAGGGTGCGGACACGCCGGGACGGGCGGCCCACTCTCATCCGCGGCCCTGTCGGGCCTCCGCCGCGGTCCGGCATCTGGAAAGCCAAGGTGCGCACCTCGAAGTTCGCTGTTGATCCGTCAGGCCCGCGTCTTCACGGACCGTGCGTGGCCCCCGGTGATCGTGGGCCCCCACCTATGCAACTTACTCACCGTTTACTCGGTTCCCGATTCCGGCCAGGAACGAGGCAGGATTGTGACCATGTCCAACACTCCCATGGCTGCGAACCCGCTCACCCGGGCCGTTCTCGAGATCGACGAGTACGTCTCCGGCCTCGGCTGGGACCAGCCCGCCCGCCTTTTCGCCCTCGTCGACACCGCACGACTGCGGGCCGAACAGCCCTCGCTCGCCGACCGGCTCGGTCTCGGGGAGGAGTCCGAGAACCCCGGCCTCACCCCGATCGAGCAGGACGAGGTGCCAACGGGCAAGCCGCTCGACGAGTTCCTCGCCACCATCGCCTGGCCCGACGCGGTGGTCGGCTGCGCCCTCGCCGTGGAACGACTGATGCTGCCGCCGTCCGCGGAGGCCCAGGTTCCGAAGGGTCTGAGCGAGGCCGCGCTGACGAAGTGGGTGGCGGACCACCCGGACCGTCAGGAGGTCCGGATGACGGTCGCGGTCCTGCGCGACGGCGCCCGCGAGTCCGCCCTGCGCCTGCGTGAGAAGGACTCCGCCACGGAGGTCCTCACCGGGTCCGACCTGGTCCCGGGCCTGGCGGAGGCGCTGTCGGCGACGTTCGAGGAGGAGTAGAGCGGGAGCACGGCGGTGTGAGGGGGCCCGCCGGTCCCTTGGGACCCTCGGGCCCCACCGGTCCCGCAGGCCCCCTCAGCCGCGCCGTTCGCCTTGCGCCGACCTGTCCTCGGCCCCGCGGACTACTTGCCGCACTTCGGCAGGTCCGCGGTGTCGCCGCTGCGGAGGTCCTTGAGGGCGCCGAGGGCGTCCTGGATGGTGTCCACCTTGATGAGGGTGAGGCCCTCCGGGGTGTCCTTGACGGCGGCGGCGCAGTTGTCGGCGGGCGTCAGGAAGTACTGCGCGCCCTTGGCCCGGGCGCCGACGGTCTTCATCTCGATGCCGCCGATCGGGCCGACCTTGCCGGTGTCGTCGATGGTGCCGGTGCCGGCCACGAACTTGCCCCCGGTCAGATCGCCCGGCGTGAGCTTGTCGTAGATGCCGAGCGCGAACATCAGCCCGGCGCTCGGCCCGCCGACGTCGGCCAGCTTGATGTCGACGGTGAACGGGAACGTGTGGTCGGTCCCCGCGGAGATCCCCACGATGGCGCGCTTCTCGCCGCCGTCGTCCGAGGTCGTCGTGGTGATGGTGATGTCCTGCGTCTTCGTCGGCGTCCGCTTCTCCTTCTCCGCGGCGGCCTGCTCCTTGGCCGGCACGATCGTGAAGCGGACGTCCTGGCCCGGCTTGTGCCGGGTGACGAGCTTCGCCACGTCGGCCGGCTCCTTGACCGTCGTACCGTCGACGGCCTTGATCACATCGCCGGCGTGCAGCTTGCCCTCGGCCGGGGATCCCTTGACGACCGTCGAGACGATCACCCACGACTTCACCGGAATGTCGAGTTCCTTCAGGGCGGCGACCTTGGCGCTCTCCTGGGACTGGCTGAACTCCTCGGCGTTCTCCTGGGTCGACTGCTCCTCGGTCTTGCCGTCCGGGTAGAGCGTCTCGCGCGGCACGACCTTGTTGTCGTGCGCGAGCCAGCCGTAGACCGCTTCGACCAGGTTCATCCGGTAATCGGCGCTCGTGACCCGGACCGTGGTCATGTTCAGGTGGCCATCGGCCGCGTAGGTCTTGCGCCCGGAGATCTGCAGCACCGGCTCGCCGTCATGATCGCCAAGTGTGTTCACCGTCGGCCCCGGGGACATCTCCGCGTACGGGACGCGGATGAACACTCCCGCGCACAGGAGCGCGATCAGCATCAGGGTGGAGGCGAGCATCGTCGCGGTGCGGCGTGGCATGACTCGACAGTACGGGACGGGCCTGTCAGCGCACCGTCAGGGCCGCCCGTCCGGGGCGGCCCTGCGGTCCATACCGTCTGTGACCTGCTGTTCCTTGGCCTTCAGCTACCCGGCCCGGGCTTCTCCATGGCCTCGCGAAAGCGGGCATATCCGGTGAGCTCCGGGCCGTCGCCGCGGGACTTGCGAGTCCTGTTGGCCCAACTGCCCCAGAGCCCCGCGCCGATGGCAGCCACAAGCGGAATCAGCAACCAGGCGAGAGCCGCCATGCCGACCTCCAACCCCATTGAGCGTCCGCAACTGACTGATCAGCAGATTAACCATCCGCAGTGACAACGCTCACGCCAGGGGTGCGGTTACGCAACCGGAGGGCCGTTCCGGGGATCAGCAGGCACCGACCCATTCCTCGGTGCCGTCGGAGAACTTCTGGTGTTTCCAGATGGGCACTTCGTGCTTCAGGTCGTCGATCAGCTTCCGGCAGGCCTCGAAGGCCTCTCCCCGGTGCGGACAGGAGACGGCGACGACCACGGCGAGGTCTCCGACCCGGAGGTCCCCCACGCGGTGCACGGCCGCCAGCGCCCGCACGGGGAAATCGGCGGCGACCTTCTCGGCGATCCGCCGCATCTCGGCCTCGGCGCTGGGGTGGCAGGAATATCCCAGCCCCGCGACGTCGGCACCCCCGTCGTGGTCGCGCACGGTCCCCACGAAGAGCGCGGTGCCGCCGGCCGCGTCGTCCCCGACGGCCCGGAACACCTCGTCCAGGGAGAGGGCCGTGTCCCGGATCCCGATCAGCTTGATCGGATCCTGTGCTCCCTGCTCACCCGGGTGATCGCTCGTGGCTGCCATGCCTCCATCGTGCCGCACGGGACCGACAACGCGGAATAGACCTATCGACCGGCACGCGCGCGTGCGCGTTGGAGCCTCCTACAGGTGCGCACCTGTAGGAGGTCTCTGCGAAGGCGTGTCCCTCAGATCCGCCGACGGGCCTTGCGGGCCCGGCGTACCACCGCGGCCGCGCCCAGCAGAGCCACCGTCGCGCCCGCTGCGCCCGCGGCCGTCGCGTCCTTGCGGCCGAGGCGCCGCCCGGCCACCGTGTGCCGGCCGGAGACCTCCTCCAGGAGCTCGGCCAGCACCTCCTCGTTGGTGTACTGCGGGCGCCACCCGGAGTCGTGCAGCCGGCTGCCGCTCACCACCCAGGGGTACATCGTGTACGCCAGGTCCCCGGCCGGGGACGGCGTGAGCCCGATCCGGTGCAGTCGCGCCGCCGCGCCCAGGGCGACCGCCGACGGCAGCTCCATCCGCCGGATGCCGCTGAGCTCCTCGACCTCCTCCTGCTCCAGCCACCCGTCGCAGCCGACGGCCAGTTCCCCGTCGACCTTCTCCAGGACGGCGTACTCGAGCGCGCTGCACAGGTCCTCGACGTGGCAGAACTGCCACGCGGGCCGCGACCCGGCGACGACGAGCAGTCGAGGCGACTCGAAGTACCTGGTCAGCGCGGTGTCCGTGCCTCCCACCAGCACGGCGGGACGGACCACGGTGACATTGAGACCCGGGTGCGCCCGCGGGGCCCGCCGGGCCAGCCGCTCGATCTCCAGCAGGTCGCCGACGCCCGTCGCCTCGGCCGTGGCCCGCAGCTCGGCGTCCTCGGACAACGGCAGCTCGTTGTCCGGCAGCGCCCCGTAGACCATCGCCGAGGTGCACAGCACGACCCGGTGCACTCCGGCCGCGGCCGCCGCCGTCAGGACGGTCTGCGTCCCCCGTACGTTGTAGGCCGTCCGGGCGGCCGCGTCGGTCTCCAGATCGAGATCCAGCGCCAGGTGCACCACCACGTCGGCGCCGCGCAGCTTGTCCGCGATGGCCGGATCCCGTACGTCCAGGATGTGCCACTGCGCCGCCGCGCACTCGCCGCGCCGCTCGTCGATGGCGACGACCTGTTTGACCTCGTCGGACGCGGCGAGCTGCTCGGTGAGCAGCGCTCCGATGCCGTACGCGGCACCGGTGACCGCGACGACGGGCCCGCGCCCCGCGGGACTCGCGGAACTGGTTGACTGGTTTCGCGCTGCGCGAACCTGCGGATCTGGGGAACTCACCGGGCGTCTCCAGCGGTTGTCTTCAGTACGAGCACGAGTGAAGCGTGCGTACCAGGTGGCATCCATCCTGCCGCAGGCCGTCACTCGGCGAAGCACCGAGGCCCGATCCGCCCCGAGGTGTCTACGCTGGGTGGTGATGTCGGGCAGCCGTGCCGCCGGAAAGAACCGGCGGCCCTACAAGCCGAGGAATCCCGTGAGTGACACCCCATTCGGATTCGGCCTTCCGCCGGAGGAGCCGGACGACGGCGACGAGGGCAAGAAGAAGGACCAGCAGAGCGGTGGTGGTCAGGGACCGGCCAATCCGTTCGGATTCGGCGGCCTGCCAGGCGCCGGAGGCTTTGGCGGCGGCCCTGGTGGCCCCGGTGCGGACAATCCGTTCGCTGCCATGTTCGGTTCCCTGAACCCCAACGACCTGGGCGCCGCGTTCCAGCAGCTGGGCCAGATGCTCTCCTACGAGGGCGGCCCGGTGAACTGGGACATGGCCAAGCAGATCGCCCGCCAGACGGTCTCCCAGGGCAGCCCTGACGGCACCAAGGACGCGAGCGTCGGCCCCGCCGACCGCAAGTCCGTCGAGGAGGCCGTCCGCCTGGCCGACCTCTGGCTCGACGACGCCACGTCCCTGCCGTCCGGCGCGACCTCCGCGGTGGCCTGGAGCCGCGCGGAGTGGGTCGAGGCGACCCTGCCCGCCTGGAAGGAGCTCGTCGACCCGGTCGCCGAGCGCGTGGGCACCGCCATGGGCGATGTCCTGCCGGAGGAGATGCAGGCCATGGCCGGCCCGCTGATCGGCATGATGCGCTCGATGGGCGGCGCCATGTTCGGCACGCAGATCGGGCAGGCCGTCGGCGTGCTCGCGGGCGAGGTCGTCGGCTCCTCCGACATCGGCCTGCCGCTCGGCCCGGCAGGCAAGGCCGCGCTGCTGCCGGTGAACGTGGAGACGTTCGGCAAGGACCTGAGCGTCCCGCAGGAGGAGGTGCGGCTGTATCTCGCCCTGCGCGAGGCCGCCCACCAGCGCCTCTTCGCGCACGTGCCGTGGCTGCGCTCGCATCTGTTCGGCGCGGTCGACGGCTACGCCCGCGGGATCAAGGTCGACACGGCCAAGCTGGAGGACGTGGTCGGCCAGTTCGACCCGCAGAACCCGGAGCAGTTGCAGGAGGCTCTCCAGCAGGGCATGTTCCAGCCGGAGGACACGCCGGAGCAGAAGGCCGCCCTGGCGCGTCTGGAGACGGCTCTGGCGCTCGTGGAGGGCTGGGTGGACGCGGTGGTCCACGCCGCCGCGAAGCCCCGTCTGTCGTCCGCCGACGCCCTTCGCGAGACGCTGCGCCGCCGCCGCGCCTCGGGCGGCCCGGCCGAGCAGACGTTCGCCACGCTGATCGGTCTGGAGCTGCGCCCGCGCCGCCTGCGCGACGCCTCCCGCCTGTGGGCCTCGCTCACGGACGCGCGCGGTGTCGACGGCCGGGACGGCCTGTGGGCCCACCCGGACATGCTGCCGACGGCGAGCGACCTGGACGACCCGGACGGCTTCGTGCACCGCGAGCAGATCGACTTCTCCGAGCTGGACAAGATGCTCGGCGAGGCGGCGGACAAGCCCGATCTGAAGAAGAAGGACGAGTCCGGGGCCGAGGGCGAGGGCGAAGGCGAGGACAAGAACAAGGGCGACGACGCCGGGTGAGCCTGTACGACGACGCGGTCCTCGTGCTGAAGGAGTACGAGGACCAGACGGACCTGCGCCAGGCCTACCTGCACCATCTGGCGGAGCACCCGGACGGCCTGTGGAAGCCGTGCCAGGCGGGTCACATCACGGCGAGCGCCCTGGTGATCGACCCCGAGGGCGGCCGGGTGCTGCTGACCCTGCACAGGAAGCTGCAGATGTGGCTGCAGATGGGCGGCCACTGCGAGCCGGGTGACGCCTCCCTCGCGGACGCGGCCCTGCGTGAGGCCACGGAGGAGTCCGGCGTACCGGGGCTCTCCTTGCTGCCCGGCGGCCCGGTGCGCCTGGACCGTCATCCCATCCCACCGCCGTGCCACTGCCACTTCGACGTCCAGTACGCGGCCCTGGCACCCCCGGACGCCGCGCACGAGGTCAGCGACGAGTCGCTCGACGTGCGCTGGTTCGGGTACGACGAGGTCGCGGAGGTGGCCGACGAGTCGGTCGTACGCCTGCTGGAGGCGACGCGCGCGAGGCTCGCGGCCTGAGGCATGTGTAAGGGGCGACCGCCGGGCGGCCGCCCCTACTTTCGCTCCTGACGTCGGCTGCACTCCCTCAGGGGCGCGGGGCTGTATCGATGTGCGGCTCCGCCGCGTGGGCGCGACAAGCCACGAACAGCCCGCAGCCAACAAACGGCCCGTATCCCGCTGGACCCCGCCGGCCGAACCCGCGGAGCGCTCAGCTCCAGACGTTGCCCTGGTTCTGCCCGCGCGCTCCCTGCTGGCCCATGCCGTACTGCGCGGAGAGACCCGAGCCGACCTGGGCGTTCTGCGGCGGCAGCAGCTCGCTGGGCTGGACCAGCGCGTAGCCGGTGCCCATGAAGCTCAGCTCCCAGCCCTCACCGGTGTTGCCGCGGCGCCGCCACACCCCGGAGGAGTGCGTCTGGGCCTGCATCTGCACGCGCAGGCTCGTCGACCAGGCGACGATCGCGTCGGCGTCGCAGTTGACGTACTTGTCGGGGGTGACCTGCATCAGCAGCGGCATGCCCGAGGTCATCAGGGCGATCTTGCCCCGGCCGGTGATGTTGAGCTGGTACTTCCCGGAGCCGGAGATGCCGTACAGGCTGTCGACGGCGATGACCTCGTGGTGCAGGGAGGAGTCCATCGCCAGCACATAGCTGCTGTCGACGGTGAGGCCGTCCTGCTCGACCTCCATGACGTGGACGTGCTGCTTGAGGTTGGCGAGGTAGACCGTGCCCTGCCCGTGGCAGCGCATCAGGTCGAGTCCCTCACCGGTGTGCGCACGCGCGCGTGACTGGTCGTTGCTCTGGTACTCGGCGTCGAACTCGACGAGGCCCTGGTAGGCGACCATGGTGCCCTTGCGGGCCAGGATGTCGTCGTGGCCCTCCAGGGTCACGCGCAGCATCTGCTTGTTCTGCAGGCTCCAGCGGTCCTGGGTCTGCTGCTCGTTGTAGGCGAAAATCGGGCTCTGCATGGCGTGTTGCTCCCCCTCAGCCCCGGACCCGGAGGCGGTCGGTGCTGTCCTCGCTGGGCTGGACGACGACGATGCCCTGACCGGAGAAGGCCATCTGGTAGGCCTCGCCGCTGCCGCGGCCGATCAGCGACTGTGCCCTGAAGCTGCGCTTGCCCTTGACCTTGAGGTTCGGGGACCAGGCGACGAGCGCGTCGGGGTCGACGTACGTCTCGTCCTCGCCGCCTCCGCAGTCGACGACGATCGGCTTGCCCCGGGAGGTCAGCGCGACCCAGCCCTGCCCGGAGATCTTGGTGTTCCACAGGCCCTGCCCGGCGAACTTCGCCAGGCCCTTGACCCGCTCGACGCCCCACGTGAGGTGGGCGTCGAAGGCGAGCAGGTTGGTGGCGTTGACGGAGATGCCGTCGCCGTTGAGGTTGATGACGACGACGTTCGCACCGTAGTCGGAGAGGTAGAGCAGGCCGTCGCCTGAGCACTTCATCAGGGGCGCGCCCTCGCCGGTCATCCAGTCCTTGGCGATCTGGCGCACGGCCGGCGGGTTGGGCTCGTACTGGACGAACCCTTCATAGGCGGCCATCGACCCCACGCGCGCGAAGAGGTCGTTCCCGGTCTGCATGGCGACCTTCAGCATGTGATTGCCGTGGTTCTCCATGCGGGCGGTGACGGGTGCGGGGGCGTGGCCCGCGAGTTGCTGTGTCATGACGGGCTCCCTCAGACCTCGTACGGCTGGACGACGATGAAGTTGCCGGGCGCTCCCCGGAACTGGAGGTTCACGCTCTCGCCGGTGTCCCCGGGGTAGGCGTTGCGGCGCATCCGCACCTGGCTGGAGACGACGACCTGGGCGGCGGCGGACCAGGCGACCACGGCGTTGCAGTCGGCGAACGTGGTGGGCGTGACCGGCAGCACCACGGGCGTGCCGTGCGTCTTCACGACGATGGTGCCGCTCCCCTGGAACTGCATCGTGAACAGCGCGCCTCCGGGGATGCCGTGTCCCTCGATGCGGCGGACCTCGTAGGTGAGGCTCTCGTCGAACGCGAGGACGTTCTCGGCGGAGACGCAGACGGCGTCGCCCTGGAGCTCGATGGGGTGCAGCATGGTCGAGTTCTCGGCGAGGAACACCTGCCCCTGGCCGGTACAGCGCATGAGCTGCATCTCCTGGCCGGTCGCGTTGCCCACGATCCGGCCGGCGAAGCCGGCGCCCTTGTAGCTGAAGTCGACCTTGCCCTGGTAGAGCACCATGCTGCCCTGCCGGGCCAGTACGGGCTGTCCGCCGATGCCGAGGTCGACGCGGACGAGCTTCTTATTCTGCTGCGTCCAGCGCTGCCCGGTGGGGGTCTCCTTGAACTGCTGGAGCGCGGCGGACACACCGGCGCCCTGGGGAGCGGCGGCCTGCGGGGCGGCGCCCTGCTGCGGGGCACCGTAGGGGGCCTGTCCGAACGGCGGCTGCTGGCCGTAGCCCGGGGGCGGGGTGGGCTGCCCGTAACCGGGGGGCGGGGCCGGGGCTTGGGGTGCCTGGGGTGCCTGGGGCTGGCCGTAGCCGGGAGGCAGTGGGGCCGTCTGGCCGGGGACCTGGCCGTACGGCGGCGGCTGCTGGCCCGGCTGGCCGTAGGGCGCGGGCGCCGGGGCCGGGGGCGGCACCGGGGCGCCGTCCGGCTGGGTGTTCATGGGCGCGGCGATGGTGGGGGCGCCATGCACTCCGGGCGCCGGTGCCGGAGGCGGGGCGAAGCCCTGCGCGGCGGGCTGGGGAGCGGGCGGCGGCGCGGGAGCCGGGGCCGGAGGCGCTGCCGGGGCGGGAGCCGGGGCCGGTTCCGGAGTGCTGGGGACGCCGAACGCGGGCGGGGCGAAGCCCGGGGCGGCGCCGGCCTGCGGCTGCTGCTGCGGGGCGGGCTCGGGCGTTTCCTCCTCGGCCACCTCGCCGCCGAAGTTCTTCAGCAGCGCGTCGAGACCGCCGTCGAAGCCCTGCCCGACGGCGGCGAACCGCCAGACGTCCTTGAGGTAGAAGTCGCCCAGCATCACGGCGCGTTCGGTGGAGAACTCAGAGCCGTCGAAGGAGTACCGGGCCACCTCCTCGCCGCCCGCGACGATGCGGATGTACCCGGGGGCGATCTGCGACATCTGCCCGGCGCCGTCGATCGTCGCCGTGAAGGACAGCTTCTGGATCTGCGAGGGGATCCGGTCGAGCGTCACCCGGAAGGACTCCGTGTCGCCCGCCTGGGCGCCCAGGAGCTGAAGGGATTCCTCGGGGGACTTCGGCTGGTTGAAGAAGACGAAGTAACGGTCGTCCGAGAGCCGTTCGTCGGCGTCGAGGCCGAAGCAGCTGATGTCGAAGCTCAGCCCGGGGCCGGAGATCTGTACGCCTACGTACAGATCCGTGCCCGCGGTGAGGTCACTGATCCTGGCCTTGTGGCCGCGTTGGAATTCCCTGGCCATGCGTAACGACCGTCCCCCATCCAGAACGTGATTGCGTCGCGCCAGGCTAACGGCAAAGTCTGACACCGGACGAAGTCGGTACAGACCCGGTACACAACCCGCGCGGGGCCGTATCCGCTGCTCGCTCACGCAAAGCGGGCACTCACCCCGTGGGGTCTTCACCCCGCGCACCGGGCACATGCGGCAACCGCTCGGCGGCGACCACGCCTTCGAGGTAGCCCCGGGCCCGCTCCGTCCGCGGATAGGACTCCAGCAGCTCCCAGAAGCGGGGGCCGTGTCCGGGGACGAGCAGATGGGCGAGTTCGTGGACGAGGACGTAGTCGACCACGTACTCGGGCATGCCCTGCAGACGGTGCGACAGACGGATGCTGCCCTCGGACGGGGTGCAGGATCCCCAGCGCGTGTTCTGGTTGGTCACCCAGCGCACCGAAGCGGGCCGGGCCCGCCCGCCGAAGTACTGGTCCGAAAGACGCCGGGCCCGCTCGGCCAGCTCGGTGTCACCGAGGGTCCGCTTGCTCTCCTGGGCGGCCAGCTTGTCGAGCATGACGGTCACCCAGCGCTGCTCCTCCGCCTCGGACATCCGGGCGGGGATGAGCACAACGGTGCGATCGCCCTCGCGGTACGCGGAGACCGTTCGGCGTCGGCGGGTGCTCCTGCGGACCTCGATCGCGCTCGCCCTGGAGCCGCTCGGCGGCTGGCTCGTCGTGCTGCGCTGTGGCTTTCCGGCGCGGTGCAGTGGGTCGGCGGGCACGCCCCGACGTTACCCGCTGCACACGGGGAAGTCCCGGCTCCGGGACGGTTCCGTGCCGATGCCCCCACCGCCCGCCGGATTTGTACGACGAATGCCCGTGACTGTGGACAACTTTCTGCAGCCCGCGTCGGGGGTGGGCATGCTGACTCTTGTCGGCGAAGCGATGGGCGACTTCGGTCCGGGACCAGGACCGAGTCCGCGGCCAGTCTCGGGCTGCTCCCGCGCGCGGCCGACATACGGGGACGTTCTCTGATATACGGGGGCCTGTCATGCATCCGATGGTGAAACCCGCGCTCAGGCGCGGCTGGCGCGACCTCAACACGGTGCAGTTCGGGATGACACCGGCGCATGCCATGACACTCGGCCCGATGGACCAAGCGACGGGCAGCTTCCTCGACCTACTGAACGGCACACGGGGGCTGGAGCTGCTGCGCGAGGAGGGCCGCCGCATGGATCTGCCCGACGGTCATGTGGACGGGCTGGTGCGGCGGCTCGCGCGGGCCGGGCTCCTGGACGACGCGCGCGGCGGCGGACCGGCCGCCGACGCCCTGCGCGGCAAGAAGGAGGTCCTCGACCGGTTGCGCCCCGATCTGGCCTCCCTGTCTTTGACCACCTCCGCTCCCGGCGACGCGATCGGGCAGCTGGCCGCCCGGCGCGCGCAGCGCGTCCAGGTGCGGGGCGCGGGCCGGGTCGGTGCCGTGCTGGCCTCGCTGCTGGCGGGGGCCGGTGTCGGTGAGGTCGATGTGCGCGATCTCGGACAGGTGGAGCCGTGGGACGTCGCGCCGGGCGGGCTGCCCGCCGACGCCGTCGGCGACCGCCGCGACGAGGCGGCCCGACGCGCCGCGCGCCGGGCGGCCCCGGACCGGCCGCCGCGCCCCGCGACAGCGCAGGCGCGTCCGGCGGAAGGCGATCCCGGTTTCTCACTGGTGATCATCGCCCCGCGGGACGATGTGGCGATGTACGCGCCGGACCCGTCCGCCGCGGAGTCGCTGATGTCCGCCGGGACGCCTCATCTGTACGCCGGTGTCGTGGAGGGGACCGGCATGGTCGGCCCTCTCGTCCTGCCCGGGGAGACAAGCTGCGCGGGTTGTCTGCATCACAGCCGCGCCGACCGGGATCCGACCTGGCCTCGTCTGGTCGCCCAGTGGCGCTCCGGCAGGCAGCGGCAGGTGCGGCCCTGCGACCTGACACTGGCCACGACCGTGGCCGGGTTGGCGGCCGCCCACGCGCTCGCCTTCCTGGACGGCCGGGTTCCGTCGAGCGCGGGGGCACGCTGGGAGGTGTCCCTCCCCGGTCTCCACTGGCATGCTCGGCCGATCTGGGCGCATCCGGCATGCCCGTGCGCTGCGGCGGAGAGAGGAAAAGGGGAGCGCCTCTCGGAGGAAGGGCAGTCGCACGAGACAATGGCGGTGCAACGGCCGTCGGAGCAGTGCCGTGAGGCAGAGGCGGAGCGGCCGGCTGGGACTTGGAGGGCGCATGTCTGATCTTCCCCGGAAGGCGGTCACCCGGACCGCCAAGCTCGCCGCACTCCCGCTCGGCATCGCCGGGCGGGCGACCTGGGGATTCGGCAAGCGGATCGTCGGTGAGTCGGCGGAGCTTGTCGGCCGCGAGCTCCAACAGCGCACCGCGGAGCAGCTTTTCAAGGTGCTCGGCGAGCTCAAGGGCGGCGCGATGAAGTTCGGCCAGGCCCTGTCCGTCTTCGAGTCGGCCCTGCCCGAGGAGGTGGCCGGCCCGTACCGAGCGGCGCTGACGAAGCTCCAGGAGGCGGCGCCGCCGATGCCGACGCGCACCGTGCACGCGGTGCTCGAGGAGCGGCTCGGCGAGGGCTGGCACGAGCTGTTCCTGGAGTTCGAGGACAAGCCCGCCGCGGCGGCCTCGATCGGCCAGGTGCATCGAGGGGTGTGGCACGACGGCCGTGAGGTGGCGGTCAAGGTGCAGTACCCGGGTGCCGGCGAGGCCTTGCTGTCCGATCTGAACCAGCTGAGCCGCTTCTCCCGTCTGCTCGGTCCGCTGATCCCCGGGATGGACATCAAGCCGCTGATCGCGGAGCTGAAGGACCGCGTCTCGGAGGAGCTGGACTACGGCCTGGAGGCCCAGGCCCAGCAAGCGCACGCGGACGAGTTCGAGGACGACCCGGACGTCGTCGTACCGCAGGTGGTGCACCAGTCCGACCAGGTCCTGGTCACCGAGTGGATCGACGGTGTCCCGCTGTCGGAGATCATCTCGGACGGCACCCAGGAGCAGCGTGACCGCGCCGGCCAGCTTCTGGCCCGTTTCCTGTTCTCCGGCCCCGCCCGCACCGGCCTGCTGCACGCCGATCCGCACCCGGGCAACTTCCGGCTGCTGCCCGGCGGACCGGAGGGCGAGGACGACTGGCGCCTGGGCGTCCTGGACTTCGGCACGGTCGACCGGCTCCCGGGTGGTCTGCCGGCCACCATCGGCGAGTCCCTGCGGATGACCCTCGACGGAGAGGCCGAGGCGGTCTACGAGCTGCTGTGCGCGGAGGGGTTCGTCAAGGAGACGATAGAGCTCGATCCCGACGCGGTCCTGGACTATCTGCTGCCGATCATCGAACCGGCCCAGGTCGATGAGTTCACCTTCACCCGCGGCTGGATGCGCAGCCAGGCGGGCCGGGTCGCCGACCCCCGCTCCCCCGCCTACCAGCTCGGCAAGCAGCTCAACCTGCCCCCGTCGTATCTGCTGATCCACCGGGTGACCCTGAGCACGATCGGGGTGCTGTGCCAGCTGGGGGCTGCGGTGCGTCTGCGCGAGGAGTTGGAGGAGTGGCTGCCGGGGTTCGTCCCGGAGGACCCGGTGGACGGTGACGAGGCGGCGGAGGCGTGAGCACCGGCCGGGCGCGACGGGTGGTCCGCTGCCCGCGCGCTACCACCAGTCCGAGTCCAGCCGCCCCTCGATCGATCTGAGGTTCTTCCGGGAGCAGGTCTCGCAGAAGTCCCGGCGAGCGCCGTGCTCCACGGAGGAGGCCCAGGTGAGCTGCGGGGCTTCGGCCGAGGTGCCGCAGCGGGCGCACACGAGGCGTCCCGACTTCGCGGCGGAGCGGTCGTCGTCGTTTCCTCCGGGAGGACTCGTCACGCGCCGACGATATCGCCGTGCCCGGCGGCTTCGCGGACACAACGCACCGCGGGGGCTGGTCCGTTCGGCACGGACCGGCCCCCGCGGGGTGAGCTCGGCCTCCCGGGCCGGGAGGCCACCGCTTCGGATGGGGCGCTTCAGAAGGGCGCTTCAGACGGGTTCGGTTACTGCATGACCGCCATGGCGAGCGCCCGGCGGGCACGCCGTGAGGCGCGCTCCGCCTTGCGCTGCATTCGGCGGGCGGCCACCAGGCGCGCGGCCCGGCGGTCTCGGTCCGCCTCCTGCAGTCGCTCGTGCATATGTGCACGAGCCATGGCTTCTGGGATGAGTTGCATCTCTCGGGTCCTGTTCTGACGCGAGTCCTTCGCGTCGCGCGGGGTGCAGTCTTGAGTCGCGGAGCCGGCGGGCTCGTGGGTGGACGGCTTCATCGGGGCCTGCTTCTGGGGGTCGTGCGTGAAGGGACGGTCGATCGTTCCTGCGGTGTTCATGCCGTGACCGGGTTCTTGCGCGGGCGGCCACGCGGCCGCTTCCGGGCGACGACGACACCCTGCACGAACAGCTCGCCACCCCAGACGCCCCAAGGCTCACGCCGCTCCTTGGCGCCGGCGAGGCAGGCCTCGACCAGCGGGCAGGTGCGGCACAGGGACTTGGCGTACTCGACGTCCGCGGGCGACTCGGCGAAGAAGACCTCCGGGTCGTAGGAGCGGCACGGGACGGGTACGCCGAGGTTCTCGATGGCGTCGTCGAGCGCGGTGAGCGCGGTGAGCGGGGTCAAGGCGGAGTCCTCCGTGGGGCCGGGCTTGGGGATCGTGTCGGAAGGCGGTACGGACGGGGCGTGCGCTTCGAGTTGCACGATTCGTCTTCCTCGTCTGGTCGTTCCGGCCTGTTTGGCCGGGGGGCGGCTGGTACCCGGTTCTTTTCTTGTCCCGAGGCTCCTTCGGTCCGTCGTCCCTGGTCAGGGACAAACAGAAGGGCCGCGGATCCCGGATGGGGTTCCGCGGCCCTGAAGGCGCCGGCCTGATCTAATCAGGCTGGATCACTCCAGGGTTCTGGCCCACGGAAGGCCCACATCTGGTGGTGCTGCGTCGTCTGCTTCCGGAATCCGGCACCGGTCGCCGCAAAGGCATAGGCCCGCGCCTGCGCCTTTACTGCTGCTTCCAGTGCCTTGGTCGGTCGCTCATTGCGCTCACGGACGACAAGGCCCGCGGGAGCAAGGGAGGAGGACGCCGGACGGACGGCACGAATGCCGGACAGACCGGTGCCCAGGTTCGAAACGCCGAGCATGCACGTGGAGACGGCCGAGGGATCGGTCATTTTCACGGTGCTGATGGAGCTGGTGTTGATGCTGATCACTGGACTCGCCTCCTCTCGGCGTCTCGGGGGACTGGGCGAACCAGTCCGACGGATATGCAAGTACAACACGGAGTGAGGGCCTTCGAGAAGGCCGCTGCTCTCGTGCCTAAGAACCTATGGGGATTGCTGGGGCATGCGCAAACTATTTTTTCGACGAGTTGGTGTCAGTCTTGATCTGTGTCCCCTGCGGGGTACTGGCCTGCGCAGATGGCCAGGACATCGGCTCCGTAGCGGTTGAGCTTGCGCATCCCGACGCCCGGGATGCGCGCCAGCTCGTGCTCGTCGTCGGGCGCGGCCTCGGCGATCGCCACCAGTGTCCTGTCGGTGAAGACGCAGAAGGCGGGCTGACCACTGCTCCTTGCCTGTTCGGCGCGCCACTCGCGGAGCTGCTCGTAGAGGCCCTCGTTCATGTCGGAGGGGCAGTCGTCGCAGCGCATCAGCTTCATCTCGCCCGCGTCGGTGAGCGTGCGGCCGCAAACCCGGCAGCGGGCGGGGGTTCGTTGCACTCGTCTCGGGGCGGAGCCCCTGGTTCCGGGGATTCCGCGCTCGATACCGCCCGCGCCACCGCCGGTTGCACGGCCCTTGGTGGCCGTCGAGCCGGGGCGCAGCCCGTCGAGGAAACGGCTGGGGCGGCGGTTGGGACGGCCGCCGGGTGAGCGGGAGAGGGACCAGGAGACATGGAGGTGTTCCCGCGCGCGGGTGACGCCGACGTACAGCAGGCGGCGCTCCTCCTCGATCTGTTCGTCGGTCTTCGCGTAGGTGATCGGCATCATGCCCTCGGCCACGCCGACCAGGAAGACGACGTCCCACTCCAGGCCCTTGGCCGAGTGCAGGGAGGCGAGGGTGACGCCCTGCACGGTCGGGGCGTGCTGGGCGTTCGCCCGTTCGTCGAGCTCGGCGACGAGGTCCGCCAGGGTGGCGCCGGGTTTGGCGGCGGCGAAGTCCTGGGCGAGGTTCACCAGGGCGGCCAGGGACTCCCAGCGCTCTCTGACGGCCCCGGAGCCGGCCGGTGGTCGCGGTGTCCAGCCCTCGCCCGAGAGCACGGCGCGTACCTGCGAGGGCAGGTCGACGACGTCGTCCAGGAGGGAGTCGTTGCCGCCGAAGCGCGCCGCGCCGCGCAGGGCGACGCCCGCCTTGCGCACCTCGGGGCGGTCGAAGAACCGCTCGGCGCCGCGCAGCTGGTAGGGCACCCCGGCGTCGGCGAGGGCCTGTTCGTAGGTCTCGGACTGCGCGTTCGTCCGGAACAGGATGGCGATCTCGGCGGCCGGGACCCCCGAGTCGATGAGTTCACGGATGCGGCGGGCCGCGCCCTCCGCCTCGGCGGGCTCATCGGTGTACTCCGTGTAGACCGGTTCCGGCCCCGGCGCGCGTTGGGAGACGAGCTCAAGACGGTGGTCGGCCGCGCGGCCCTTGGCCTGGGACAACAGGCCGTTGGCGAGGTGCACGACCTGGGGCGTCGAGCGGTAGTCGCGGACCAGCTTGACGACAGTGGCACCGGGGTGGCGGGTGCGGAAATCGAGCAGATGGTCCGGAGTCGCCCCCGTGAAGGAGTAGATCGTCTGGCTGGCGTCTCCGACCACGCACAGGCTGTCCCGCTCGCCGAGCCACAGATCCAGCAGGCGCTGCTGGAGAGGGCTGACGTCCTGGTACTCGTCGACCACGAAGTGCTGGTACTGGGAGCGGACCTGTTCGGCGATGTCGTGCCGGTCCTGGAGGACGGCCACGGTCAGCAGCAGCACGTCCTCGAAGTCGATGACGGAGCGCTCGCGCTTGACGTCCTCGTAGGCGGCGTAGAGCTGGGCGATCTCAGCGGGGTCGCGAGGGGCGTCTCGGCCGGACTTGGCGACGGCGGGGGCGTAGTCCGCGGGGACGGTCTGGGTGACCTTGGACCATTCGATCTCGGCGGTGACGTCGCGCAGCTCGCCCCGGTCGAGCCGGATGCGGCAGGCGGCGGCCGCGTCGGCGACGAGCTGGATCTTGCGGTCGACGAGCCGGGGCATGGAGCCGCCGATCGCTTTCGGCCAGAAGTACTGGAGCTGCCGCAGGGCCGCCGAGTGGAAGGTGCGCGCCTGGACACCTGCCGCGCCGAGCTGGCGCAGCCGGCCGCGCATCTCTCCGGCGGCGCGGTTGGTGAAGGTGACGGCGAGCACGCTGGAGGGGTGGAGGACGCCCGCGCGCACCCCGTAGGCGATGCGGTGGGTGATCGCCCGGGTCTTGCCCGTGCCCGCGCCCGCCAGGACGCACACCGGACCGTGCAGGGCGGTGGCCACCTCGCGCTGCTCGGGGTCGAGCCCTTCGAGCACCGCGTCGGCCGAGTCCGGTACCTGCGGGAACAGGGTGGAGTGCGTTGCTGCTGTCACACGGCCATGCTGCCAGGTCGCGGGAGACGGCCGTGCCGGTTGTCCACAGGCGGGCCCTGATAGTCGTACTAATGCGGCAGGCGTCACGTCCGGCAGGGCCCGGCCCCCGGGAATGGCGGCCCCTTCGCGTACGTTCCACCTCTGCGACCACCCGCCCCGAGCCCCCCGAAGGAGCACGAGAGACATGCTGGGCACTGTGACGATGTACAGCACCACGTGGTGCGGCTACTGCCGCCGGCTGAAGAGCCAGATGGACCGCGAGGGCATCGCGTACACCGAGATCAACATCGAGCAGGACCCGGAGTCCGCCGCGTTCGTGGAGAAGGCGAATGGCGGAAACCAGACGGTGCCCACCGTTCTCTTCCCGGACGGCTCGACCCTCACCAACCCGTCGCTGGCCCAGGTGAAGCAGAAGGTCGGCGCGTAGGCGCGGCACGGTTGTGCGGGGAAGGCGGTTCCTGAGGCGGCTCGGGAACCGCCTTCTCCGTCTCTGCGGCCGGGGCGGGGACGCGGCTCACACGGGCGTCAGGCCGCGCTCCTCGTCGGGAGCGGCTTGCCGTACCAGAGTTCGATCAGGCGGGCCGCGATGGAGATGCCGTACGGCGGGAGCACCTCGCCGGACTCGAAGGCGGCGCGCAGGTCGTCGCGGGAGAACCAGCGGGCCTCGTGGATCTCGTCGCCGTCGACCTCGATCTCGGTCGAGGTGGCGCGGGCCATGAAGCCCAGCATGAGGCTGGACGGGAAGGGCCAGGGCTGGCTGGCGACGTACTCGACCGGGCCGACGGTGATGCCGACCTCCTCGTGGACCTCGCGGCGCACCGACTGCTCGATGGACTCGCCGGGCTCGACGAAGCCGGCGAGCGTCGAGAAGCGGCCTTCGGGCCAGTGGACCTGGCGGCCGAGCAGGATGCGGTCGTCCTCGTCGGTCACGGCCATGATCACGGCGGGGTCCGTGCGCGGGTAGTGCTCGGCGCCGCAGGCCTGGCAGCGGCGGATGTGGCCGGCCGCGGCGATGACGGTGCGCTCGCCGCAGCGCGAGCAGAAACGGTGCGTGCGCTGCCAGTTCTCCAGACCCACCGCGTGCACCATCAGGCCCACGTCACGGGCCGACAGGAGCAGGCCCGCCTCGCGCAGGCCCGCCGGGCGGGCGGACTGGTCCATGCGCCCGGGCAGCGAGTCCTTCTGGAGGGCGAAGTAGCTGACGCCGTCCTCGTCTATGCCGAGGAAGTACCGGTGCGCCTCGGTGAGGGGGGCCTCGAAGGAGGGGATCATGACGAGTTCGGTGTGCCCGTCCGCCGTCTCGTCGATGAGGACCTGGCCGCCGGAGACCACGAAACAGCGCGTCGAGGGGTGGCTCCACGCCGCCGCGAGCCAGGCCTCGTCGAGCCGGTGGTGCGCGCCCCTGTCGATGCCGCTCGGGGCGGTGAGCGAGATGGGTCGGTCGGCGTATCGGTCGGTCCAGGTGGTCACTGGTGCTTCCAACTCCCCGGTGGAACGGTCGGGTTCTGCGGGCTGATCAGCGGGACATGCGGCGGGAGGTGACCGGGTCCGGCGGGGCTCGGGCGGTGCGGGGCAGTTCCTCCAGTGTGCCCCTCGCGCGCGGCCGGTCCGGGCGACCCGGGACGCTCAGGGCGCATCGCGCCAGTTCTCGGCGAGGTCGCCCCACAGGTACGCGGTGGTCTCGACGCCCTTGAGGAGCAGGTCGAGTTCGACTTTCTCGTTCGGCGCGTGCCAGCCGTCGGACGGGACGGAGATGCCGAGGAAGAGCACCGGAGCACCGAGGACGTCCTGGAGGTCCGCGGCCGGTCCGGAGCCTCCCTCTCGGGTGAAGCGGACGGGCTTTTCGAAGGCCCGTCCCATCGCGCGGGCCACCGACCGGAGGGCCGGGTGGTCCAGCGGGGTCAGGCACGGGCGCGTGGCGCCGCTGAAGGTGATCTCGCAGCGGATCCCGGCGGGCACCTGCCGCTCGGCCCAGGCGCGGACGGCCTGCTCCACATGGTCGGGGTCCTGGCCCGCCACCAGCCGGAAGGACAGCTTCACCAGGGCGGAGGACGGAATGATCGTCTTGCTGCCGGGGCCCTGGTAACCGCCGCCGATGCCGTTGACCTCGGCGGTGGGGCGGGCCCAGACACGCTCCAGGGTGGTGTACCCGGCCTCCCCTTGAGTGGCGTACGACTTGGCCGTGCGCAGCCACTGCGACTCGTCGAAGGGCAGTTCGGCGAGGAGTTCGCGCTCGCGGTCGGTGAGGTCGACCACGCCGTCGTAGAAGCCCGGGATCGCCACGCGCGCGTGCTCGTCGTGCAGGGCGGCGACGAGGCGGGCGGCCGTGGTCGCCGGGTTGGGCACCGCGCCGCCGAAGGAGCCGGAGTGGATGTCCTGGTCGGGGCCGTGCAGCCGTATCTCGCATTCGGCGAGGCCGCGCATGCCCGTGCACACCGTGGGGGTGTCCTCGGACCACATGCCGGTGTCGGAGACGATCACGGCGTCGGCGGCGAGCCGCTCGGCGTGCTCCTCGACGAGGGCCCGGAAGTGGGGCGAGCCGGACTCCTCCTCGCCCTCGATCAGCAGCTTCAGATGCACGGCCGGGGTGCTGCGGCCGGTGGCGGCGAGGTGGGCGCGGACGCCGAGGGTGTGGAAGAACACCTGGCCCTTGTCGTCGGCCGCCCCGCGCGCGTAGAGACGGTTCTCGCGGACGACGGGCTCGAAGGGGTCGCTGTCCCAGCCGTCCTCCCGGGCGGCGGGCTGCACGTCGTGGTGGCCGTAGACCAGCACCGTGGGCGCCTGCGGGTCGTCGGAGGGCCACTCGGCGAAGACGGCGGGGGCGCCGGGGGTCTGCCAGACCTCGGCCGTCGGGAACCCGGTCTCCTTCAGCTCGGCGGCGAGCCAGTCGGCACTGCGTCGTACGTCGGGCGCGTGGTCCGGCTGGGCGGACACCGACGGGATGCGCAGCCACTCGGCGAGGTCGTCGAGGAAGGCGTCGCGGTGCTGCTGGATGTACGTACGGACGACGCTGTCCGGGGTCTGGCTCATGGTCACGAGCCTATCGGCCCGCACCGACGTCCTCGGAGTGCGGTTCCTCACCGGGCGGCTCCTCGCTCAGCAGCCGCTCCAGCGCCGCGCGGTCCGGCAGATCGTCGGGGCGGACGATCTCGCCGGTGCGTACGTACAGGAATCCGGCCGTGACGGATTCCGGGGGTACGCCCTGCTGCTCGGCCCAGGCGAGGCGGTAGACGGCGAGCTGGAGGGGGTCCGCGGTGCGTGCGCGGTGGGTCTTCCAGTCGACGATCTCGTACGTCGCGCTCTCGCCGTCGCCCTCCTTGTAGACGGCGTCGATGCGGCCCCGTACGACGCGGCCGGCGAGCGCGAGCTGGAAGGGGGCCTCCACCCGGTAGGGCGTGCGGTGGGCGTACTCGGTCTGCTCGAAGGCGTCCTTGAGGGCCTCCAGGTCCCGTTCGTCGGCGATCTCCGCTTCGCGGCCGGGCAGCTCCTCCGGCTCCAGCAGGGGCAGCGTCAGCTCTTCGAAGCGGGCCTCGACCCAGGCGTGGAAGCGGGTGCCGCGGCGGGCGGCGGGCTGGGGCGGGCGGGGCATGGGCCGGGCCAGCTCCTGAGCGAGGCCGTCCGGGTCGGCGGCCAGGAGCAGGAGCTGGGTGGCCGTGAGGGAGGTGGGCAGGGGGACCTCGGTGACGCTGTCGCGGGCGCGCAGGAGCTCGCCGGTGAGGGCGTCGAGGTCGCGGTCCCAGGAGGCGACGGTGCGGGATTCCTCCGGGGTGAGGTATGGGTGTGAGTCCTGAGGTTCCGGTGGTCCCGCCTGGTGGGGGACTGTGGGGCCGTCTGCCGGCCGTGCGTCTCCGGCCGCTGGGTCGTCGAAGCCCACGGTGTCCTCGTCGAAGTCGAACGGGTCGGGCTCGTCGTACGGAGGCTCGTCGTCCTCGGGGGGCGGGGGCCACTCCGGGTCGTCGATCGCGTCCGGGTCGTGCACGGCCGCCGGGTGCCCGTCCTCCTGGGAGGCGAGGTCCTCCAGGTGGGCCAGGACGGTCTCGGCGGCGGCGCGGCGGCGGGCCAGGGCCGCCTCGTCCAGGGGCAGGGGCCAGACCTGGTCGGCGGTGGCCTGGTGCAGGGCCGGGTTCTCCTCGTCCTCGGCGGGTTCGTCCGCCCAGGCCTCGATCTCGCCGTACCCGGCCGCGCAGTGCTCGTAGAGGTCCTGGAGGAACGCCGAGGGGCCTCGGCGCTTCTTCTGGGTGGGGCCCCACCAGTGGCCGGAGCCCAGAAGCAGGGAGCGGGGGCGGGTGAAGGTGACGTAGCCGAGGCGGAGTTCCTCGGTGTGCTGGTGGTCCTTCATGGCCTCCTGGAAGGCCTTGAGGCCCTTGGCGTCCCAGGAGGTGATGCCGGGGAGGGTGTCGGCGTCGCCGCGCAGTTCGTGGGGCAGGACCTTGCCCTGGGAGGTCCACTTCTCGCGGCCCTGGCTGCTGGGGAAGGTGCCGGTGACCAGGCCGGGGACGACCACGACGTCCCATTCCAGGCCCTTGGACTTGTGGGCGGTGAGCACCTTGACGGTGTTCTCGCCGCCGGGGAGGGCGTTGTCGAGGCCCTTCTCGTACTGCGCGGCGGTGCGCAGGAAGCCGAGGAAGGCGAGCAGGCTCGCTTCGTTGTCACCGGCGGCGAAGGAGGCGGCGACGTCCAGGAAGTTGGAGAGGGTCTCGCGGCGGCGCGCCGCCAGGGCGTGCGGGGACGCCGACAGCTCCACCTCCAGGCCGGTGACGGCGAGGACGCGGTGCAGGACGTCCATCAGAGGGTCGGACAGGGAGCGGCGCAGGTCGCGCAGTTCGGTGGCCAGACGGGCGAAGCGCACGCGCGCGTCGGGCGAGAAGGGCAGCCCGTCGTCGTCCCCCTGGCCGTCCAGCGGCGTCTCCAGGAAGGTGTCGAGGGCGTCCGCGAGGGAGATCACCTCGGCCGGGTCGACCCCCTCGACGGCCTCGGCGAGGCGCCGGTCCGGGTCGTCCTCGCCCTCCACGCGCGCGTGGGTGACGAGGAACCGGGCCCGCCGCCCCAGCAGGGCGAGGTCGCGCGGGCCGATGCGCCAGCGCGGGCCGGTCAGCAGGCGGACCAGGGAGGCGTTGGCGCCGGGGTCCTGGAGGACCTCGCAGACGGCGACGAGGTCGGCGATCTCGGGCAGGTGCAGCAACCCGGACAGGCCGACGACCTCGACCGGGATGTCCCGGGCCACGAGTGCGCCCTGGATCTCGGAGAAGTCGGTCGCCGTGCGGCACAGGACCGCGATCTCGCCGGGGGCCGTCCCGGTCCTCACGAGGTGGGCGACGGAGTCGGCGGCCCAGTCGATCTCCTCGGCGTGCGTGCGCAGCAGGGCGCAGCGCACGATGCCGTCGCGTTCGGCCCCGGGGGCGGGGCGAAGCGCCTCCACGCCCGCGTGCAGGGCGCGCAGCGGCTCCGCGAGGCCGTTGGCGAGGTCGAGGAGGCGGCCGCCGCTGCGGCGGTTCTCGCTGAGCGCCTGCCGGGTCGCGGGGCGGCCGTCGGCGCGGGCGAAGTGCTCGGGGAAGTCGTCGAGGTTGGCGACGGAGGCGCCGCGCCAGCCGTAGATCGCCTGGCAGGGGTCGCCGACCGCGGTGACCGGGTGGCCGGTGCCCTCGCCGAACAGGCCCGCAAGGAGGACGCGCTGGGCGACAGAGGTGTCCTGGTACTCGTCGAGCAGGACCACCCGGAACTCGTCGCGCAGGAGGCGGCCCACCTCGGGGATCCCGGCGAGCCGGGCCGACAGGGCGATCTGGTCGCCGAAGTCGAGCAGGTCCCGCTCGCGCTTGGCGGCCCGGTAGCGGGTCACCAACTCGGCCAGTTCACGCCGCGCGGCGGCTGCTTCGGGGACCTTGCGCAGATCGCCGTTGCTGAGCTTGACGCCGCCCAGGGTCAGCAGCAGTTCGGCGTCGTACGCGCGCAGCGCCTCCGGGCGTACGAGGTGCTCGGCGAGTTCGGAGTCGAGGGCGAGGAGGTCGCCGACCAGGTCCGGGAAGGAACGGGTCAGGGCCGGATAGGAGCCCGGGGCCTCGCGCAGGACGCGCGCGGCGAGCTGGAAGCGGGTCGCGTCGGCGAGCAGCCGGGAGGTCGGCTCGAGCCCGATGCGCAGGCCGTGGTCGGTCAGCAGACGGCCCGCGAAGGAGTGGTACGTGGAGATCACCGGCTCGCCCGGCGGGTTGTCCGGGTCGATGGCGTCCGGGTCGGTGACACCGGCCTTGACCAGCGCCTTGCGCACGCGCTCGGCGAGTTCGGCGGCGGCCTTGTTGGTGAAGGTGAGTCCGAGCACCTGCTCGGGGGCGACCTGGCCGGTGCCGACCAGCCACACCACACGGGCCGCCATCACCGTCGTCTTGCCCGAGCCGGCGCCGGCCACGATCACCTGCGGGGCGGGCGGCGCGGTGATGCAGGCCGACTGCTCCGGGGTGAACGGGATGCCGAGGAGCTCCTTGAGCTGTTCGGGATCGGTGATTCGGGCGGGCACAACGACAGAGGCTAGTAGCGACCACTGACAGTGGTGGCCGGATCGGTCTCCGGGGAGGATCCGCAGAGGCCCCGGGGACGAAGAGGCGCAGGTCAGCGCAGGTGGTGCGATAGCTCACTCGACGACATGGCGGCCCTCCTGGCGCGCGCTGCACGAGGCCCTGAACGAGCAGTGCGTGCAGTGCTGTCCGGCGGTCGGCGTGAACCGCTCGTCGAGGACCTTCCCGGCGGCGGTGGCCAGCAGATCGCCGACCCACTCCCCCTCCAGCGGCTCCTGGGCCTGCACCTTGGGCAGGGTCTCGCCGCCGTCGCGCCGGGCGGCGCCCTGCCGGAGGTGGACGAGTTCGGCGCCGCCCGGCTCGGGACGCACGCCGTCGAAGGCGTCGTCGACGGCGCCCTCGCGGACGGCGAGCTGGTAGACGGCGAGCTGCGGGTGGCGTTCGACCTCCTTGCCGGTGGGCGCCTGCTTGCCGGTCTTGAAGTCGACCACGTAGGCGCGGCCGTCGCCGTCCGCCTCGACGCGGTCCATCTGGCCCCTGATGCGCACCTCGTATTCGCCCGCTTCGAGGGTGACGTCGAAGTCGTGCTCGCTGGCGACCGGGGTACGCCCGGTGCGGTCCATGACGTGCCACTGGAGGAACCGTTCGAGCGCCACGCGCGCGTTGTCCTTCTCCTGGTCCGACTTCCAGGGCGCGTCGAAGGCGAGCGCGTTCCACACGGAGTCGAGGCGTTCCATGAGGACGGAGAGGTCGGCCGGGGTGTGCCCGGAGGCGACCTCGTCGGCGAGGACGTGCACGACGTTGCCGAAGCCCTGTGCGGCGGTCGCGGGCGCGTCGGCCTTCACCTCGCGGCCCAGGAACCACTGCAGGGCGCAGGTGTTGGCCAGCTGGTCGAGGGCACTGCCGGAGAGCACGACGGGCTGGTCGCGGTTGCGCAGCGGCATCTTGGACTGCGTCGGCTCGAACATGCCCCACCAGCGGTAGGGGTGCGCGGACGGCACCAGGGGGCGGCCGTCCTCGTCGGCGAGGGCGGCGAGCCGGGCGAGGCGCCGGGCGGCGGCTTCCCGGAGGGCGTCGGAGACGCGCGGGTCGACGGTGGTGGCGCGCAGTTCGGCGACGAGTGCCGCGACGGACAGCGGGCGGCGCGGGCGTCCGGTGACGTCCTTGGGTTCGACGCCGAGCTCGGTGAGGAAGCGGGAGGGCTGGTCGCCGTCGTCCGCCGGGGCCTTGACCGCGGTGACGACGAGACGCTCACGCGCGCGCGTGGCGGCCACGTAGAACAGGCGGCGTTCCTCGGCGAGCAGCGCGCCGGGGGTGAGGGGTTCGGCGAGTCCGTCGCGCCCGATGCGGTCGGCCTCCAGGAGGGAGCCGCGGCGGCGCAGGTCGGGCCAGAGCCCCTCCTGGACGCCCGCGACGACCACGAGGCGCCACTGGAGGCCCTTGGAACGGTGCGCGGTCATCAGGCGGACGGCTTCGGGGCGTACGGCACGTCGTGTGAGGGTGTCGGCGGCGATGTCCTCGGCCTCGATCTCCTCCAGGAAGTTCAGCGTGCCCCGGCCGCCGGTGCGCTCCTCGGCGCGGGCCGCCGTCGCGAACAGCGCGCAGACCGCGTCCAGGTCACGGTCCGCGTTGCGCCCGGCCGCGCCGCCGCGGCGGGCGGCCCGCTCCAGCCGGGCGGGCCACGGTGTGCCGTTCCACAGGTCCCACAGCGCCTCCTCGGCCGTACCGCCGCCCGCCAGGCGTTCGCGGGCCTTGCGGAGCAGCGCGCCGAGGCGCTGTGCCCCGCGCACGTACGCGGGGTCGTGCACGGCCAGCCGCTCCGGCTCGGCGAGGGCCTGCGCGAGCAGCACGTCGGAGGGCGGCGGCAGCGGGTTGCCCGCAGCCCGCTCCTCGTCCCGCAGGGCCCGGCCGAGACGGCGCAGGTCGGCGGCGTCCATGCTCGCGAGGGGGGAGGTGAGGAGGGTGAGGGCGGTCTCGGTGTCGAGCCAGGAGGGGTCCGGCTCGGCGGATGGGCTGCCCCCGGAAGCGGAAGGGGCATCCTCGGAAGCGGAGAGTTCGTCCTTGGAAGCGGAGGATTCGTCCTCGGAAGCGGAGGGTTCGTCCTTGGAAGAGGCCTCCCCCTCGGGAGCCCTCGACGCCTCCGCCGCGGCCACCGCCCGTAGCGCCGTCAGGAGTGGTGCCACCGCCGGTTCGTGCCGGAGGGGTACGTCGTCGCCGTCGACGTCCACCGGGACACCGGCCGCCGTGAGGGCGCGGCGGACCGTGGGGACGGTGCGGGAGCCGGCGCGCACCAGCACGGCCATCTCGCTCCACGGGACGCCGTCCTCCAGGTGGGCCCTGCGGAGGATGTCGGCGATGTTGTCCAGCTCGGTCCCCGAGGTCGGGTACGTGTACGCCTCGACCCGGCCGCCGTCCCGCACGGGCGCGAGTTCGCGATGGGCGCGCACCTTCTCGGCGGGCAGGCGGGTCAGCGGCATGCGCTGGGTCAGCAGCCGGGTGGCGGCCAGCAGGCCGGCGCCGGAGCGGCGGGACGTGCGCAGCACCGCGACGGGGGCCGGGCGGCCGTCCGCGCGCGGGAAGGTGTGCGGGAAGTCGAGGATGCCGTTCACGTCCGCCCCGCGGAACGTGTAGATCGACTGGTCGGGGTCACCGAAGGCGACGAGGGTGCGGCCACCGCCCGCCAGGGCGTGCAGAAGTCGTACCTGAGAGGGATCCGTGTCCTGGTACTCGTCGACGTAGACGGCGTCGTACCGGGCGGCGAGCCACGCGGCGACCTCGGGGCGGCGGGCGAGGAGTACCGCGCGGTGGACGAGTTCCGCGTAGTCGATCACGCCCTGGAGATCGAGGACGTCGAGGTACTCGGCGAGGAAGGCGGCCGCCGCGCGCCAGTCGGGGCGGCCCGTGCTGCGGGCGAAGGCGTCCAGGGCGTCGGGGCCGAGGCCCAGTTCACGGCTGCGGGCGAGGACCGCCCGGACCTCGTCGGCGAAACCGCGCGTGGTCAGGCAGGCGCGCAGTTCGTCCGGCCAGCGCACGTGCGCGAGGCCGAGCCGCTCCAGGTCCACCTGGCCCGCGAGCAGCTCCCGTACGGACACGTCCTGCTCGGGGCCGGACAGCAGTCGCATCGGCTCCACGAACAGGTCGCTGTCCTGGTGGGCGCGGACCAGGGCGTAGCAGAACGAGTGGAAGGTGGTCGCCCGGGGAGCGCGGGCCGCCCCGGCCCGGGTGGCCATGCGGTCGCGCAGTTCGACGGCCGCCCTGCGGCTGAAGGTGAGGACCAGGACGCGCTCGGGGTCCCCGCCCCGGGCGATGCGCTCGGTCACGGACTCGACGAGCGTGGTGGTCTTGCCGGTGCCCGGACCTGCGAGGACGAGCAGCGGGCCGGACCCGTGGTCAACCACGGAGCGCTGCGCGGCGTCCAGAAGAGGGGGGTCCACCCGGGCAGGAGGGGTACGAACCAGTCGATAAGCGCCACGGCTCCCCCGCCGCACCCGGGGGTGCGACAGGCCGCTGGTGGAGGAAGAGGAGCTCACGTGGTTCGCCGGTCCTGGTGGAAGTACTGGTGGGCGGGCCACCGCGCGTGGCGGGAGGTGACCTCGGGGTGACGGGGGCACGCGCAGCCGACGCTACGCCGACGGATGAGGCGGAAGCAGGGCTTCCCCTTCTTCCCGCCGGCCACTCGCGGCGCTCGCGCCACTCATGCCCCTCGCCTCACGAACGTACGTCATGGCACCGACGTGCCCCGATTCCCCCGTCCGGATCACGGGCCACACGGGCGGCCGTCCGATGGCGGAAGCTGTCAGGTGTGACCCTCCGCGCGTTCGCCGCCGTCCCACCGCGCCCGTCGCATGTCGATCCGCGGCAGGTGGTCCTCGGCGGCCCGGCTCGCTTCCTTCAGGGGTGTGCCCTCCGCGCGGTAGTGGCCGAGCGCCCGCTGCTCGTGTCCCGGGAGCAGGCGGCCGTCCGCGCGGACGACCCGCCACCACGGAACGGCTCCCCCGTAGAGAGCCATGGCCCGGCCGACCTGCCGCGGGCCGCCCTCCTCGAGCCACTCGGCGACGTCCCCGTATGTCATGACACGGCCCGGCGGGATCAGTTCGGCGACGTCGAGGACCCGCTCGGCATACGCGGGCAGGGCTTCCCCGGGTTCCGCGGGGGCGCCGTCGTCCCCCGTGCGGGTGTCCCGCGCGCCGGCGTCCTGCGGAAGACTCTCCTCGCTCATCCGCCCCATCCTGCCGCACCCCACCGACAACGGGACGCGTGTGCCCACGGGCGTTCCCTCGCCCGGCAGGACCGCGTCGGGCAGACTGTCCGCCCCCGCATGTGCACCCTGATGCCCCCGCGTATCGGTGCGGCATGCCACCATCGTGCGGGCGGTGACCGGTGATACGAGACCAAGAAGAGACGATGAAGCAGCAGGGCGCGCATTCCGAGGACACGGGGAGCACCTCTGACGCTTCGTCGCGCCCGGGCACTCCGGGCGACCGCCCGAAGACGGACGGCGAGCACGGCCCCGAGGAGGCAGGCACGAAGGAACGGCCGGTCGCCGAGGAGCCCGACATCGCGCACATCGACGAGGTGGAGGGCGACGAACCGCTGCTCCCCGCGCGCGTGCACCGCCCGTCCGATCTGATGCGGCTCCTGGTGGGCGTGCTCGCGGTAGCGGTACTGATCGGCATCGCCGCGTTCGCGCACGGCACCACCTCGGGCCTCGAACAGGACATCAACAAGGGCACCGGGCAGGCACCCGATCTGCTCATCAAGATCGCGGGGCTGGCCTCCAGCATCGCCATCCTGCTGGTGCCGGTCGCCTTCGCCATCGAGCGGCTGATCAAGCGGGACGGCCTCAGAATCGCCGACGGCGTGCTCGCGGCGGTCCTCGCGCACGGTGTGACACTCGCCACCGATCTGTGGGTCGCCCGGGCCGCCCCCGACTCGATCCAGGAGGCGCTGACCCAGCCCTCCCCCGGGGACATCCACGCGCTGACCGACCCCGTGCACGGCTATCTGGCGCCGGTCATCGCCTATATGACAGCCGTGGGCATGTCACGCAGACCCAGGTGGCGCACGGTGCTGTGGGTCGTGCTGCTGCTCGACGCCTTCTCGATGCTCGTCACCGGGTACACGACCCCGTTCTCGATCATCCTGACCGTGCTGATCGGCTGGACCGTGGCATACGGCACGCTGTACGCGGTCGGCTCGCCCAATGTCCGTCCCACCGGGCAGACCCTGATGGCCGGTCTGCGGACCGTCGGATTCCGCCCGGTCAGCGCGTCACGCGAGGACACCTCGGACAACCCCGACACCGGCGACCGGGGCCGGCGCTACTTCGTCACGCTCGAGGACGGCCCTCCGCTGGACGTCACGGTGGTCGACCGGGAGCAGCAGGCCCAGGGGTTCTTCTACCGCGCGTGGCGCAATCTGACCCTGCGCGGCTTCGCCACCCGCAGCAGCCTCCAGTCGCTGCGCCAGGCCCTGGAGCAGGAGGCGCTGCTGGCGTACGCGGCCATCGCGGCCGGTGCCAACGCGCCCAAGCTGATCGCCACCTCCGAGCTCGGCCCCGACGCGGTCATGCTCGTCTACGAGCACAGCGGCGCACACACCCTCGACTCGCTGCCGGACGAGGAGATCACCGACAATCTGCTGCGCGACACCTGGCACCAGGTGAAGGCCCTGCAGTCCCGGCGTATCGCGCACCGCAGGCTGGTGGGCGACGCGATCCTGGTGGATCGTTCAGGCACGGTGATCCTCACCGACCTGCGCGGCGGCGAGATCGCGGCCGGCGACCTGCTGCTGCGTATGGACATCTCCCAGCTGCTGGTGACCCTCGGCCTGCGGGTGGGCGCCGAGCGTGCGGTGGCCTCGGCGGTGGGCGTGCTCGGCCCGGACGCGGTGGCGGACTGTCTGCCGATGCTCCAGCCCATCGCGCTCAGCCGCTCCACGCGCGCGACGTTGCGCAAACTGGCCAGGGAGCGGGCACAGCGCGAGCGCGAGGCGGTGCTGGAGGCGTCCCGGCTGGCCAAACAGGCGCGCCTGGAGGAGTCCTCGGACGAGGAGCCGCCGGTCCCCGAGAAGACGGACAAGAAGACCGTACGGGCGGAGCAGCGGGCCGAGAAGCGGGCCATCGACGAGGCCGTGGAGGAGGCACGCGAGGAGGACCTGCTCACGCAGATCCGCCACGAGGTGCTGCTGATCAGGCCGCAGGCACCGGTCGAGCCGGCCCGGCTGGAGCGGGTACGGCCGCGCACACTGATCAGTTTCATGGCCGGCGCGATCGGCGCGTACTTCCTGCTGACGCAGCTCACGCACATCGAGTTCGGACCGCTCATCGCGAACGCCGAGTGGGGCTGGGTCGCGGCCGCGGTGCTGTTCTCGATGTGCAGTTATCTCGCGGCGGCGATGGCGCTGCTGGGGTTCGTGCCCGAGCGGGTGCCGTTCCTGCGGACCGTGGCGGCACAGGTCGCCGGCTCGTTCGTGAAGATCGTCGCCCCGGCGGCGGTGGGCGGCGTCGCCCTGAACACGCGCTTCCTGCAGCGCGCGGGGGTGCGGCCGGGGCTCGCGGTGGCGAGTGTGGGCGCGTCGCAGTTGTTCGGGCTCGGCTGCCACATCCTGATGCTGCTGGCCTTCGGCTATCTGACCGGGACCGAGAAGACGCCGTCGCTGTCGCCGTCCCGGACGGTCATCGCCGGTCTGCTGACGGTGGCGGTGCTCGTGCTCGTGGTGACCTCGGTGCCGTTCCTGCGGAAGTTCGTCGTCACGCGCGTGCGGTCGCTGTTCGCGGGTGTCGTGCCGCGCATGCTGGACGTGTTGCAGCGGCCGCAGAAGCTGGTCACCGGCATCGGCGGCATGCTGCTGCTGACCGCCTGCTTCGTGATGTGCCTGGACGCGTCGATCCGCGCGTTCGGCGACGAGTCCACCTCGATCAGCCTCGCCAGCGTCGCCGTCGTCTTCCTCGCGGGCAACGCCCTGGGATCCGCGGCTCCGACGCCGGGCGGTGTGGGCGCGGTCGAGGCGACCCTGACGGTCGGTCTGATCGCCGTCGGCCTCCCGAAGGAGGTCGCGGCACCGGCGGTGCTGCTGTTCCGCCTGCTGACGCTATGGCTGCCCGTGCTGCCGGGCTGGCTGGCCTTCAACCACCTCACCCGCAAGCAGGCCCTCTGACGCCAGGGCCGGCCGGGCAGGGCTTTCGACCCGCCTTTCGGCACGGCTCTTGGCACAGCTCTCGGCACAGCTTTTGGCAACACCAGTCCCTCCTACCTCGTACGACACGCGTCCCGCGCGGGGGCGCCCGTGCCGCCGCAGGATGGAACCATGCCTTCGCTCCTCCGCCTGCGCGCCGTCGTCCTCACCGCCACCGCCGTGCTGTTGTCCACCGTGCTGGCGGGCTGCGGTGACGACGACACCAAGGGCGAGGACCTCACACGGCAGGAGCTGAGCTGGAAGGCCTGCCCGGCGCCGGACGAGGCCCAGGGCGGAGGCACTCCGCCCTCTCCCCTGCCGGACGACGGCGAGTGGCAGTGCGCCACCATGAAGGCCCCGCTCGACTGGGACGACCCCAAGGGCGACACGATCGGCATCGAGCTGATCCGGGTCCGCACCAGCGGCCCCGCGAGCGAACGCATCGGCTCGCTCATCTTCAACTTCGGCGGACCCGGCGGCTCGGGCGTGACCGCGCTGCCCGGCTTCGCCGAGGACTACAAGACCCTGCGCACCCGCTACGACCTGGTCAGCTTCGACCCGCGCGGAGTCGGCCGCAGCGACCCCGTGATCTGCGAGAACGACCAGCAGCTCGACGCGTACTTCCAGCAGGACGCCACGCCCGACGACTCCGCCGAGCGCACCGAGCTCCTGGACAGCACCACGGAGTTCAACGACGCCTGCGAGGAGAACTCCGAGAAGATCCTTCCGCATGTGCGCACCACCGACGCGGCCCGCGACCTCGACCTGATGCGCCAGGTCCTCGGCGACGACAAGCTGCACTACTTCGGCATCTCCTACGGCACCGAACTGGGCGGCGTCTACGCACACCTGTTCCCCAAGCGGGTCGGTCGTGCCGTGTTCGACGCCGTCGTCGATCCCACGCAGAACCCCGAGCAGGGCTCGCTCGGGCAGGCCAAGGGCTTCCAGCTCGCACTCGACAACTTCGCCGAGGACTGTGTGTCCAAGACCGAGGAGTGCCCCGTCGGCGACAGCGCGCAGGATGTGAAGGACCGTATCGCCACGCTGCTGAGGGACCTCGACCGCAAGCCGATCCCGGGCGTCTTCCCCCGCCAGCTCACCCAGACCGCGGCGACCAGCGGCATCGTGCAGGCGCTGTACTCAAAGGACTTCTGGGAGTACCTCACGGACGGCCTCGAGCAGGCGTACGACGGCGACGGCAGCATCCTGATGCTGCTCTCCGACTCGATGAACGGGCGCAGCGAGAACGGCGAGTACGACAACTCGACCGCCGCCCACACCGCCATCAGCTGCTCCGACTCCAAGCCGCGCTACGACACGGCCTATGTGGAGCAGAAGCTGCCCGAGTTCCGGGCCGCGTCCGCGCTGTTCGGTGACTATCTGGCGTGGGGCATGATCGGCTGCACCGACTGGGCCGTGGCGGGCGCCGCGAACCACCCGGACGTGAGCGCGCCGGGTTCGGCGCCGATCCTGGTCGTGGGCAACACCGGCGACCCGGCCACCCCCTACGAAGGGGCCCGGAAGATGGTGGACGCGCTGGGCAAGGGCGTCGGGGTCGAGCTGACGTACCGGGGTGAGGGGCACGGCGCCTACAACAGCAAGAACAAGTGCGTGCAGAGCGCGGTGGACGGCTATCTGCTGGACGGGAAGGTGCCGCAGGCGGGGACCGTCTGTACCTGAGACGGCACCCAAGGCTGCACGTGAGACTGCACCTGAGGAAGGCCACACCCAGCAAAGCCGCAGGTCAGAAGGTTATCCACAGGCGGACACGGCCGACGCGGGATCTGCCTACCATGGCCTGACCGCCATCCGCAGCACGGTGCGGACGGCCTGCGAGGGGGGACTGGGCGCATGTCGCGCTTCGTACGGTGGACCGCTGTGGCGGTCGCCTCGGCACTGCTCGCGGCGGGCTGCGGCGGCGGCTCGTCCGACGACGACAAGGGCGGCGGCGGGCTCTCCTGGGGCCGCTGCAAGGCCACCGCCGACGCCCCCGCGCCGGGCAACGACTGGCAGTGCGCCACGTTGAAGGTGCCGCTGGACTGGTCGAAGCCGGACGGCGAGACGATAGGACTCGCGCTGATCCGCGCCAAGGCACGCGGCGACGACCGCGTCGGCTCGCTCCTGTTCAACTTCGGCGGCCCCGGCGCCTCGGGCCTGTCCATGATGCCGTCGTACGCCCCGACGGTCTCCCGGCTCCGTGAGCGGTACGACCTGGTGAGCTGGGACCCGCGCGGGGTGGGCGCCAGCGAGGGGGTGCGCTGCCGCGGCGACAAGGAGATCCAGGCCGCCGAGTCGGTGGACGTCACCCCCGACACACCGGCCGAGGAGAAGGCGTACTTCCAGGACGCCGCCGACTTCGGCGAGGGCTGCCAGAAGGACGCCGGGAAGCTCATGGCGCATGTCTCGACCGCCGACTCGGCCCGCGACATGGACCGCATCCGGGACGTCCTCGGCGACGACAGGATGCACTACTTCGGCATCTCCTACGGCACCGAACTGGGCGGCACCTATGCCCACTTGTTCCCGAGGAGGGTGGGGCGGATGACGCTGGACGCGGTCGTCGACCCCGACGCCGACACCGTGGGCCACGCCCAGAACCAGGCCAGGGGCTTCCAGCGGGCGCTGAACGGCTATCTCGAGTCCACGGGCCAGGACCCCGAGGAGGGCACGCGGAAGATCGCGGCCCTGCTGCGACGGATCGACGCCCGGCCCCTGCCGACGGCCACCCCCGGGCGGAAGCTGACCGAGACGCTCGCTGTCACCGGCCTCACCCTGCCGCTGTACAACAAGGAGAGCTGGCCGACCCTGACCAGCGCCCTCGACGCGGCCGAGCGGGGTGACGGCTCGGAGCTGCTCACCCTCGCCGACGGCTACAACGACCGCGCCCCTTCGGGCCACTACGGCACGACCACCCACTCGCAACGGGTCATATCGTGCCTGGACGACAGGCAGCGGCCGACCGCGGCCCGGACGAAGGAGCTGCTGCCGGAGTTCGAGAAGATCTCCCCGGTCTTCGGCCCCTTCCTGGGCTGGGACACGGCCGGCTGGTGCCACGACTGGCCGGTGCCCGGACAGCACGACACCCCGGAGGTCAGCGCCCCCGAGGCGGCACCGATCCTGGTGGTCGGCAACACCGGCGACCCGGCCACCCCCTACGAGGGCGCCCGGAAGATGTCCGGCGAGCTGGGCAAGGGCGTCGGCGTGCTGCTCACCTGGCGGGGCCAGGGCCATGGCGCGTACGGCAGCGGCAGCGACTGCGTGGACTCCACCGTGAATTCGTATCTGCTGAACGGCTCGATCCCGAAGGACGGCAAGGTCTGCTCATGACGACGGCGGGGGCTTCGCGCACTCGTGGTGCCCGAAGCCCCCGCCGGTCGGGAAGGGTGGCCGGATACGGCTCAGTACACCGGCTTGTCCGGCTCGATCTGGTTGACCCAGCCGATCACGCCGCCGCCGACGTGGACCGCGTCCGAGAAGCCCGCGGACTTCAGGACCGCGAGGACTTCCGCACTGCGGACACCCGTCTTGCAGTGCAGGACGATCTTCTTGTCCTGGGGGAGGCTCTCCAGGGCGGTGCCCATGAGGAACTCGTTCTTCGGGATCAGCCGGGCGCCCGGGATGGAGACGATCTCGTACTCGTTCGGCTCGCGGACGTCGATGATGTCGATGCCTTCGCCGTCGTCGATCCACTCCTTGAGCTGCTTGGGAGTGATCGTGGAGTCGGCCGCCGCCGCCTGGGCCTCTTCGGAGACGACGCCGCAGAAGGCCTCGTAGTCGATGAGCTCGGTGACGGTCGGGTTCTCGCCGCAGACCGCGCAGTCGGGATCCTTGCGGACCTTGACCTGGCGGTACTGCATCTCCAGGGCGTCGTAGATCATCAGTCGGCCGACCAGCGGGTCGCCGATGCCGGCGAGCAGCTTGATGGCCTCGTTGACCTGGATGGAGCCGATGGACGCGCACAGCACGCCCAGGACACCGCCCTCGGCGCAGGAGGGGACCATGCCGGGGGGCGGGGGCTCCGGGTAGAGGCAGCGGTAGCAGGGGCCGTGCTCGGACCAGAAGACGGAGGCCTGGCCGTCGAAGCGGTAGATCGAGCCCCAGACGTACGGCTTGTTCAGCAGCACGCAGGCGTCGTTGACCAGGTAGCGGGTCGCGAAGTTGTCCGTGCCGTCGACGATCAGGTCGTACTGACTGAAGATGTCCATCACGTTGTCGGCCTCGAGCCGCTCCTCGTGAAGGATCACGTTCACGTACGGGTTGATGCCGAGGACGGAGTCACGGGCGGACTCGGCCTTGGGGCGGCCGATGTCGGACTGGCTGTGGATGATCTGGCGCTGCAGATTCGACTCGTCGACCTCGTCGAACTCCACGATGCCGAGGGTGCCGACGCCCGCGGCGGCCAGGTACATCAGCGCCGGCGAGCCCAGGCCGCCGGCGCCCACGCACAGCACCTTGGCGTTCTTCAGCCGCTTCTGCCCGTCCATCCCGACGTCGGGGATGATCAGGTGGCGGGAGTACCTGCGGACCTCGTCTACGGTGAGCTCGGAAGCCGGCTCGACCAGGGGTGGCAGCGACACGGGGGCTCCGTTGGTCGGTCAATCACTACGGTTGTTCTCCCCGTAACAGTGCCATGCGCTTTTTCATTCCGAGACACCTGTTCCGACACGCGAGACGATTTCGTCCCAGTAGCCGGGCATGGCCTCCCAGGGATCGGCGTCTCCGCCGCGGTCGGTACGGTCCGTGCGGTCGGTGAAGTAGATCGTCGCGGCGCCCTGCCAGCGCGCGATGCCCAGCGCCTCCCCCAGATGGGGGCGGGGCACTCCGTGGACGAAGTGACAGAAGCGCTCCGGCGAGTGGTCCGCGGTCCACTCGGCCACCTGCGACCAGCGGTAGTCGCTCCACGGTCCGGAGAAGGTGACGAGCTGGTCGGCGAGTTCGACGTACCCCGGGTGCGGGTGGATGCCGTGGCCGAGGACGATGTGGGCCGCGTCACGGATCACACGGAGGGTGGCCACCGTGCGGCGCACCTCGGGCAGCCCGGCGTGGTCCGCCGGGCAGCGCTCCAGGAGGAAGCCGTCGACCTGGTACCAGTCGACGAACCGGTGGGCGTCCGAGATCAGCTCTCCGAAGTTCCGGGTGCCGTACCGGGTGTCGAGGTGGCCGAGGACCCGGATGCCCGCGTTGCGCAGGCGGCCGGCCGCCTCCAGGCAGTGCGGGTCGGGGCGGGTGCCGGGGCCGTCGGCCACGTTGAGGACAACCCAGTGCAGCGGGGTGCCGGGGCGGGTGAGCTCACCCCATTCGGTGGGTGCGAGGAGGGGGTGGGCGTAGCCGGGGACGCCGACGCCGGGGCGGAGTTCCGTGCCGGAGGTGCGCGGCTGTGGGCTGGTCAGATGCGGCATGCCGCCTCCATCCAGATGTCCGCGAGGGACTCCTCGAGGCCGATCCGGGGGCGCCAGCCGAGCCGGTCGCGGGCGGTGCGCACATCGGCCTGCTGCCAGCTGCCGCAGCCGTCGGGGTACGGGTACGCGACCTGGGGGGCGTGGTCCGAGTCCGGGCGGGGATGGCCGATGGCCGGGCGCAGGGCGCCGGGAGGGCCGTCGAGTTCATGGAGGGCGCCGCCGTATCCGGCCACGCGGGCGAGGACCGCGGCGGCGTCGCGCAGGCGCACGGCGCGGCCGGAGCCGATGTTGATGACGCCCTGCGCGGCGGAGAGCGAGGCGGCGTGGACGGCGCGGGCGACATCGCGGACGTCGACGAAGTCGCGCTGCGCGCCCAGGCCGCCGAGCTTCAGCTCGCCGTCGCCGGACTGCATGGCGCGACGCATGGCCTCGGCGAGACGCCCGAGCGGGGAGCCCGCGGGGGTGCCGGGTCCGGCCGGCGAGAAGACGCGCAGGACGACGGCGTCCAGGCCGGAGCCGAGGACCAGTTCGGTGGCGGCGAGTTTGCTGACGCCGTACGGGCCGCCGGGCCGGGGGACGGCGTCCTCGGCCGTGGAGGAGCCGGGCTGGCTGGGGCCGTACTCCGCGCTGCACCCGATCTGCACCAGACGGGCGCCGCAGCCGCTGCGGCGCAGGGCCTCGCAGACGGTGGCGACGGCGACGGTGTTGTGGCGGGTGAGTTCGCGGGCACCGCCCCTGGTGGCGCCGGCGCAGTTGACGACAACGCCCGGGTGGACCGCGTCGAGGAAGCGCGTGAGGGCGCCGGGGCTGCCGGAGGCGAGATCGAAGCGGACGTCGGCGTCGTCGCCGCGGCCGAGGGCGGTGAGCTGCACGGCGGGGTCGGCGAGCAGGCGGTCGGCGACGAAGCGCCCGATGTAGCCGTTGGCTCCGATCAGCAGGACTCTCATCGCGCGGCTCCTGGGGCGGCTGGGACTCCTGGGTGGGTGGTCATCGGGTTCTCCTTGGTGCGGGGCGGACGGGGTGGTGCGGGTGCCTCCGGCGGTGGGCCGGTGTCTGCGGCTACAGGTGACGGGGCTTCGGCCGGGGGGCTCGGGAGTCGCTCTCCGACGGTCCTGGCTCCCCCGGCGGTCACCGGGAGGGGACCGGGGGTGCGTGGGCCGAGGCCCTGGTCAGCCTGCGCGTCGCGTGGACGAGGAGGGTCAGGGCCGCCGCGCCGCAGGCGAGGGTGGGGACGCTGCCGGCGCCCCAGAGGGTGACGAGGGTCTCCACGGGGGTGCCCAGGAAGCCGAGTCCGGGGAGGCGGGCGATGAAGACCGTGGCGAGGGCGGCGGCCTGGACCGTTGCCGTCGCGGCGAGCACTGCGGCCGGGGCGTAGGGGAAGCAGTGGGTGGTGAGGAGGCGGGCGATGAAGAGGAGGGCGCCCAGGGCGAGGACCTCCGCGTGGTCCGCGGGCTCGTCGAGGACTGCCGCGCAGAGGGCGAGCAGGCCCGCCAAGGCGCCCAGGAAGAGGGCGACGGTGCCGAGCAGCAGCGGGCGTACGGCGGCGGCGAAGTCCTCGAGGCCACGGCTGGCGGCGAGCCTGCGGCGGCCCCGCGCGGTGAAGAGGTGGGCGGTCCAGGCCGCGGGCGCGCACGCCAGGGCGAGGGCCAGGACGGGGGCGACGGCGAGGGGCCAGGAGCCGCCGGCCGCGCCGGTGGGCGGACCGTCGGGGCCGCCGGTGACGGCGCTGTGGAGCAGGCCGTCGCCCAGGACGGAGTAGGCGACGAGCCAGGAGATCCACAGGGCGCTGCCGCGGGGGCCGGTGTGGTCGGTCCGGCTCAGCGGGCCGCGGCGGAGTGCGGCGCGGAGGGCCAGGCCCACGGCGAGGATGCCCGCTGCCACGGCGATCAGGCGCGTCCGTCCGTGGGTGAGGTGCGCGGCGTTCACGGCGGCGGCGCACAGCGCGCCCGGCAGGAGCGTCAGGAGGACCCAGTCGGCACGCGCCCGGGGGGCCGTGGGCGCCGGCGACGCGGGGGCGTCCCCGTCCCGGGTGACTCGGGCGTACATCTCCTCGGCGAGGGAGAAGACGTCCCGGTGGCGGAAGCGGGCCGCGGTGCGCTCGGTGATGCCGTGCGCTTCGAGTCCCGCGGCGATCTCGAGGGGGTCCACCGCCCGTTCGCAGAGTTCCCGGTGACGGTGCATCAGCGCCTTCACCGGGTCGGCACCCCGACGCGCGGAGGGCGGCTTGCGATCGGCGGCCTGCCCCTGCGCCACGGATGCCTCGCGGCCGTCGGCCGGCTCGCGCTTCCCGGGCGACTCACGGTCGGCAGCCGGTTCCGGTGCCGGTGAGGCCGTGGCCGCCGGCCCGAGCGCCCTCTCCGAGGGGGCATCCGACGCTCCCGTACCGGCAGAGGTGCCGGGTCCGGCCGGGGTTCCAGGACGGTCCAGTTCGCCCAAGTCGTTCATCGTGCTCTCTCCGGGGCGGGGACGGCGGTGGTGGCTCGTACGGGGCTGCCTCCGGCCCAGCCGGGGACGCCGCGGGCGGCGAGGCCGGGGGTCGGGCCGGCCCAGCTGACCGGGACACGGGCCTCGGCGGGCACCGCGAAGGGCAGCGGCTCACCCGCAGCGTCTAGGACGACACGGCGGACGGGAGCGCGCGAGACGATCTCCAGGTAAATGCTGTGAAACGCCTCGATGTTCTGCTCGACCGTGAACAGTTCGAGAGCACGGGCCCGGGCGGCTGCGCCCAAGCGCTCACGGCGCTCCGGGTCGCGCAGCAACGCGACGCACGCCTCGGCGAGCGCTCGTGGGTTGCGCGGGGGCACGACCAAGCCGGTGCCGCCGATGACCTCCACGACCGCGCCGACGTCCGTCGACACCGTGGCGCGTCCGCAGAGCATGGCCTCGACCAGGCCGGTCGGGAAGCCCTCGACGACGCTGGACAGGACGGTCACGGCGCCCGAGGCGTAGGCGTCGGCGAGGGCCGGGAGTTCCGGCTCTCCGACCTCCTCGAAGGACACCGGGTTGTGGCCGGCGGTGTGCGGGCCCTCGGCCTCGTCGGGGAAGAGATGGGCGGCCAGCGCCCTGCAGTGGGCGAGATAGGCCGCGCCCTCGGTCCCGGCGGGGGCTCCGACGATGCGCAGGCGCGTCCGCGGCTGCTGCTTGCGGACCTCGGCGAAGGCGTGCAGCAGCGAGACCAGGTCCTTGGCGGGTTCGACGCGGCCGACCCAGACGAGCGCGTCCGGGTCGGCGCACTCCGCGGACTCGCCCACCTCGGCGAAGGGCCGGGCGTCCATGCCGGGGTAGATCGTGCGGAGCTTCTCGCGGCCGGCACCGCAGCGCTCCTGCCAGCGGCGGGCGTGCGTGTTGCCGGCGGTGACGACCTCGGCCTGCCCGTAGACCTCGGCGGCGAGTCCGCCGTGGAAGGCCGCCAGCAGGGACCGAACGGCGGGCGGGGCGTCGGGGGCGGTGAGGTAGTGCGTCCGCAGGCGCACGCCGTACTCGGTCACCAGCAGGGGGACGCCGGTGAAGTGGCGGGCCAGCAGGCCCGGCAGGGCGGCCGGGCCGCCGGACGCGGCGTGGCAGAGGTCGACCGCGCCGAGTCCGTCGTCCTCGTACCAGTCGAGGGAGAGGGGGCGCAGCGCCCGTTCGAGGTGTGCGGCCACGGCGAGCAGGTCCGGGACCCGGGCCTCACGCGCGGCGCGGTGGGCGCCCGGCGCACGACAGGCGCGTTCCAGCGCGCGTACGGCGGCCTCGGAGCGGAGAGCACTGGCCAGCCCGCCCTCCTCACGGGCGAGTTCGGCAAGCCCGTACAGAGCGTTGGCGAAACGGTCCGCCTCGGGGGTCGAGGCCCCCTCGGACGTCGCCCCGCACGGCTCGGACGCCGCCCCGCAGAGCACGGCGGCCAGTTCCCCGAAGCACTCGGTGAACCGCCGGCGCGCACGGCGCCCCAGGACCACCCCGTCGTCCTCGGTCATCCACAGCGGCGCGGTCCGTACCCTGCGGACGTTCGGCGAGAGCGGGGTCCAGCCCTCGTCCTCCTGGTGTTCACTGCGGCTGAGCGCGTAGACGTCGAACTCGTGCTGTGCGAGCCCGCGCACCAGCCGGTCGCACCAGAGCCTGGCGTCACCGCTCACATACGGATAGCCACCTTCCGTGAGCAGTCCGATGCGCATGTGTCCACCCCCGATCTCCCGTATGGGGAGCCGCCGTTGCCCGGCGGCTCGCAGCGGGACGAACGTATGCGGTCAGGGCGGTGGTACGACGGACGGTTGTCCGTCGCACCACCAAAAGGGGTGAACGGTCGTAACTTTCCCGTGCGGGTCGCGTTCCGTCGCGCTAGGAGATCAAGTGGACACGGATCGTCATGCCGCGGCCAACTCCCGTCGCTCCGCCCGGCGTCGCGCGGCGGCCTCCGGGTCGAGCGCCGGTACGGCGGCGAGCAGCTGCCTGGTGTACGGCTCGCGCGGCGCCCCGTACACGTCGGCGACGGGTCCTTCCTCGACGACGACGCCCTCGCGCATCACCGCGACCCGGTCGCTGACCTGGCGGACGACGGCCAGGTCGTGCGCGATGAAGACCAGCGCGAGCCCGAGTTCGCGCTGCAACTCCCCCAGCAGGTCGACCACGTGCGCCTGGGTGGTGACGTCGAGGGCCGAGACCGGCTCGTCGCAGACGATGACGCGCGGGTCCGCCGCGAGCGCCCGCGCGATCCCGATGCGCTGGCGCTGGCCGCCGCTGAACTCGTGCGGGTAGCGGTCGTGATGCGCCGCTTCGAGCCCCACGCGCTCCAGCAGTTCTGCCACGCGCTCCCGAATGCGCCCCTCGGACTCGCCGCGCGCGCGGAGCGGATCGGCGATGGACTCGCCCACGCTGCGGCGGGGGTTGAGGGAGGAGACGGGGTCCTGGAAGACCATCTGCACGGCCGGGTTCACCCCGGTGTGCGCGCGGCCCTCGAACCGCAGTGATCCGGTCGTCGGCTCCAGCAGCCCGACGAGCATCCGCCCCAGGGTCGTCTTCCCGCTGCCGCTCTCGCCCACGATGCCGAGCGTCTCACCGCGCCGCAAGGTCAGCGACACCTCGTCCACGGCCGTGAACGCCCGCTTCCCGCGCCCGAACACGCGCGTGAGGCCGGTCGCCTCCAGCACGATCTCCTCGGGCTCCGACGAGTCCTTCCGGGGCGCGTCCAGCCGGGGCACCGCGGCCAGCAGTTCCCGGGTGTACGGCTGGGCCGGCGCGCCCAGCACACCCGAGACCGGCCCGTGCTCGACCGCCCGCCCGTGCCGCATCACCAGCACCTCGTCGACGCTCTCGGCGGCGACGCCCACGTCGTGGGTGACGAGCAGCAGGCCCATGCCGGTCTCCTCGCGGAGCGTGTGCAGCAGGTCGAGGACCTGGGCCTGGACGGTGACGTCGAGGGCCGTCGTCGGCTCGTCGGCGATCAGCAGGCGGGGCTCGCACGCGAGCGCCATGGCGATCAGGGCGCGCTGGCGCATGCCGCCGCTGAACTCGTGCGGCCGGGAACGCGAGCGCCGGGCCGCGTCCGGAATCCCCACCCGGTCCAGGACCTCGACGGCACGCGCGCGTGCCGCCCGCCGGGACACGCGCGCGTGGGCGCGGTACACCTCGGCGATCTGGTCGCCGATCGCGTAGTACGGGTCGAGGGAGGACAGCGGATCCTGGAACACCATCGCCGCCTGCCCGCCGCGCAGCCGCCGCAGATCCCCGTCGGAGGCCCGCTGCACGTCGGTGCCGGCCACCTCGACCGAGCCCTGGACCCGCGCTCCCGTGCCACGGTGCAGGCCGAGCAGGGCGGACGCCACGGTCGACTTGCCGGAGCCGGACTCGCCGACCAGGGCCAGGGCGGCGCCCTGTTCGAGGCGGAAGGAGAGTCCGTCGACGGCACGCGACTCGCCGAAGTCCACGCTCAGGTCGGTCACGTCGACCAGGCTCATGTCAGCACCACCCGTCGGTCGGCCACCGCGTACAGCACGTCGGCGACGGCGCCTGCGAGGACCACGAAGAAACCGGTCACCAGGACCATGCCGACGACCACCGGCAGGTCGACGACCTTCACCGCCCCCACCAGCGCCTGGCCGATGCCGGGCAGCCCGAAGAGCGTCTCGGTGAGCACGGCACCGCCGAAGAGCACCCCGAGGTTGTTGGCGTTCACGGCGATGAGCGGTGCCACCGCGCCGCGCAGCGCGTGCCGCCCGATGATGGACCGCTCCCCGATGCCGTACGCGCGGAAGGTCCGCACATGGTCCTCGGCGAGGGTCTCCAGCATCGCGGCCCGGGTCAGCCGGGCGTAGGTGGCCGACTCGATCAGCGCGAGCGACAGCCAGGGCAGCAGCAGGTTCCAGGCCCACTGCTCGGGGTCGTCGGTGAAGGCGACGTACTGCGGGAACGGCAGCAGTTGAAGCTGTCCGCAGACGACGATCATCAGGATCAGTCCGATGACGAAGACGGGCGTGGCCGTGCCGACCAGCGTCAGGCCGGTCAGCAGCCGTTCGGTGAGCCGGCCCCGCCGCCACACCGACAGCACGCCCGTGCCGATGCCGATGATCAGCCACAGCACCATGGCGCCGAGCGCGAGCGAGCCGGTGACCGGCAGCTTCGCCAGGATCAGGTCGGTGACCGGCTGGTCGCTCTGGTACGACAGGCCGAGGCAGGGCGCCGGGCAGTGCTGCACGGACGTACCGGTGGAGAAGTCCTGGCCGGCGACGAGGCCCGACAGGAAGTGCCAGTACCGCACGTACAACGGGTCGTCGAGCCTGAGCTGCTGAGCGACCTGGTGGACCTGTTCCGGTGAGCAGCGCGGGCCGCAGGTGATCTGGGCGACGTTGCCGGGCGTGGCGTAGAAGACGACGTAGATGATCACGGAGAGGGCGAAGAGGGTGACCAGGGCGCCGAGGACGCGGCGCAGTACGAATCCGCCGAAGCCGCTCATGCCGCACCCCCTTCGGCCGCCTTCGCCTCCCGCTTCCGTCCCGTGCCGATGCGCAGCCGTGAGGCCGCGCGCGGGTCGAGGGCGGTGCGCACTCCGTCGCCGAGGACGGTCAGGGACAGCACGGTCACGAACAGCGCGCCCGCGGGCAGCAGCAGGTACTGCGGGGCCGCCTGGTACCAGACGTCGGCCGCGGTGAGCATCTGTCCCCAGGACGGCGTCGGCGGCTTCACGCCCACGCCGAGGAAGGACAGCGCCGCCTCGACGGTGATGTTCGTCGGGATGAGCAGCGCCGAGTACGTGATGACGGGGGCCGCGAGGCCGGGCAGCAGTTCGCGGCGTGCGATCCGGGCGGTGCCCCAGCCGCTGAGCCGTGCCGCGGAGACGTAGTCGAGCTGCTTGAGGGTGAGCGTCTGCGCGCGCACCATCTTGGCCAGCGTGCCCCAGCCGGAGACCAGCCCCACGACGAGGGCGACCAGGACGGGACGCGGGAAGCTCGTCGGCACGATGGCGAGCAGGGCCAGCGCGATGACCATCAGGGGCATGGAGACGAAGATGTCGGCGATCCGGGTGACGGCGAGGTCCACCCAGCGGTTGCCGAGTCCCGCGACGACGCCCAGCACGACGCCGAGCAGCACCTGCACCACCGTGGCGGCCAGCGCCACGCCCAGCGAGACCCGCGCGCCGTATGTCAGCCGGGCGAACAGATCGCGTCCGGTCTGCGGTTCGACGCCGAGCCAGTGCTCGGCGCTCATCCCTCCGAACGACCCGATGGGCACGCCTCCGCGCGCGGAGTCGATGAGCGAGGGGTGGTAGGTGGTCGGGTCCTGCCCCTCGATCGCGGTGAGCAGGGGTGCGGCCACCGCGATCAGGACGAGCAGCGCGACGACGACCGCCGCGACGAGGGCGGCGCGCTGCGTGCGCAGCCGCCGCCAGAACTGACGGGCCCCCGAGGCTCCCGGAGCGGGCGCTCCGGGAGCCTCGACGGCGAGAACTGCCTCACTCACGGCGCTACTTCACCGCGACCTGGGAGATGTCCAGCACACCGGTCCAGTCACTGATCACGATGTTCTTGACGTCCTCGCCGTACAGGCGCTTGTAGACGGGGTGGAACAGCGGGACGGTCAGGGCCTTCTCGCCGATCTTCTTGTCCAGTGCACCCCACCTCTTGGCGGCCTGGTCAAGATCCGTCAACTTGTTGATCGCGTCAATCTCGGCATTGACCGACTTGTCATTGAGCAGGCCCGTGTTGAAGTTCGCGCCGTCCTTGACGATCTGCCGGCCGTCGAAGATCGGGGCGAGGAACGGACCGCCGGAGGGCCAGTCGGCGCCCCAGTGGGCGAGGAAGAAGCCCGGCTCGGTCTTCACGTTGTGGATCTTGTCGGAGTAGTCGTTCTCCTCCAGGCCCTGCAGCTTGACCGTGATGCCGGCCTTCTTGAGCGCGTCCTGGATGGCGGTCGCGATCTCCGGGCTGGTCTCGAAGTCCTTGGCGTTGGAGTGGGTCAGCGTGATGGTGAGACCGTTCGCGTGCCCGGCCTCCTTCAGCAGCTCCTCGGCCTTCTGCGGGTCGCCGCCCTTGCCCGCCGGGAACAGGTCGTACGGCGTGTAGCCGAAGGACTTCTGGTCGGGCAGGAAGGTGGTCGCGGGCTCGGCGAGCGCGGAGCCGCCGGCGGCGTTGACCACGGACGACCGGTCGATGGCGTACGAGATCGCCTGCCGCACCCTGGGGTCGTCGAACGGCTTGATCGTCGGGTTGAACGCGATGTAGTTGGTGTAGCCGAAGTGCCCGGTGCCGACGCGGGCGGCGAGCTCCTTGTCGCCGCTGACCTTGGCCAGCTCGGCCGGGCCGAGGTTGGTGTCCGTGGTGACCGCGGCGGCGTCCGCCCCCTGGGACGCGGACAGCCGCTGGTTGATCACGGACGAGTCGAGCCCGGACCGTACGTCGATCTTGTCCGGGTAGGCCTTGCGCTCGGCGTCGGTCGAGGCGGACCAGTGCGTGTTGCGCTCCAGGGTCAGCCGCTCACCGTCGTTCTCGTTCTTCACGACCTTGTACGGCCCGGAGGAGACCGGGTGCTCCTCGTACTTGGTGCCCGTGTCCTTGCTCTTCGGGACGGGCGTGAACTGCGTCTGCGTGGCCAGGTACGGGAACTCGCCCTCGGGCTTGTTCAGATGGAAGACGATGGTCCGCTCGTCCGGCGTCTCGATCGCGTCGAGGCCCTTCTTGTCCTTGTACGGGCCTTGGTAGTCGGCGGCCCCGACCAGCCAGTCCCGCAGATAGGGGGCGCCGCCCGACAGCTCGGGGGCGAAGGAGCGCTCGATGCCGTACTTGATGTCGGCCGAGGTGATCGGGGTGCCGTCCTCGTACTTGAGGCCCTTCTTCAGGGTGTACGTCCACACCTTCGCGTCCTTGCTGGGGCGCCCGGTGTCGGTGGCGAGGTCGGGGACGACCTCGGTGCCGGCGGCGCCGTCCTCGCGGTTGCGGGTGGTGAGCGTACGGAAGACCAGGGACGGGACGTTGCCGCCGCCGGAGGTGTACAGCCGTGCCGGGTCGAAATCCTGCTGCGGATTGGCGTTCAGGACCGTGAGAGTGCCGCCCTTGTGGGGCGTGGTGTCGCCGCCGGCGCCCTTGGCATCGTTGTCCTTGGGCCCGCAGGCGGCGGCGCCCGCTGCCAGGACCAGGCTGACGGATGCCGCGGCCACGCGGCGCGCTGTGACGGACGGTTGGCGCATCGGATTGACGACCTCTCGATGATGTCTCGGATCGCGAGACGAAATGACGAAGGGTGAGACGAACGGGAACAGACGTCTGCCCGGCGCCGGGTCGTCGAAGAAGCCGTGACCGATGAAGCCGTGACCGGGTCACGGAGAGCAGGGGTTTTCGCGACGCGCGCCTGGAGCGGGCGTCAGCAACAGTGAATGTCGGCCACGCAGAGCGGGGTCACGCCGATGAGCGCCAGCTCGAAGGCGGCGCGAACGGAGGCGGGACGGGGGGACATGCGCAGAAATATGTACGACTTTTCTGCGCATGTCAACGCGCGGCGCTGGCCGGCCCCTGTGATGCCGGTCAATTCCCGGGGTAGGCCCAGGGGTTGGCACGGCAGCGGATGCCGTCGTGGTTGAGGAACTTGGTCTGCTGCTGCATGACCGGCGCGAGGTCGCCGTCCTTGTCGCAGGTGACGTGGTTGTAGCCGAGACGGTGTCCGACCTCGTGGTTGATCAGCATCTGCCGGTAGGCGTGGATCTTGTCGCCGTATGTCGGCGAACCCTGCGCCCACCGGTAGGCGTTGATCATCACGCGCTCGGTCGCGGCCGAGTCGCAGGAGACGTTGTCCACGGTGGTGTCCAGGCCGGACTTGGCGCACCAGTCGGCGGTCGTGCCGGGGCTGGCGAGAGTGATCACGAAGTCGGGGTTGCCGGAGTAGACGCGCTCGAAGGTGTGCGCGCCGTTGTGGGCCCAGCTGCGCTCGTCGTTGAGCGTCTTCTGCACGGCCTCGGCGAAGAGTGCGCCGTCCAGCCCGAGTCCCTGCTCCACGTCGACGCGGTAGGTGTGCTTCTGTCCCCTGCCGGGTGCCTTCGCGACTCCGGGGACGGCGTCGAACTTCCCCGAGCCCTTGAGCTCGGCGCCGAGCGGGTACGTCCTGGCCATCTTCTCGTTGTACGTGAGCGGCTTGGCGTCGGACTCCGGGGCGGGGGTCTGCCCGCCGCTCTGGGGCGCGGGGTCCCGGACGTCGCGGGCCTGGTCCGTGGCGGACTGCGACTGCACGCCGGAACCGCCCTGGTCGTCGGCGACCTGGCCGGCGACGACCACGGCCAGCACGGTGGTGACGGCGGCGGCCGCGATGCCGGTGAAGGTACGGCCCTTGCCGCCCTTGACCGGCGCGGGCGCACCGGTGGGCTCCGCGTCGTCACGGTCGCGGTCCTGGTCACCGTCGAGTCCGGGGCCGAAGTCGCGGTCACGGCCGAAGCCGCGGTCACGGCCGAAGCCGCGGTCACGGCCGAAGTCGCGGTCCTGGTCGTCGAAGGGCGTGTCGGCCGGAGTGCCCGCGCCCCAGTCCGTGACGGAGGCGTATCCGTCCGCCGCGTGGGCGGAGGCGGCCGTACGGGGCGCGAAGACGTCGTCCCCTTCGCCGAAGGCGTCGAGGTAGTCCTGCCGCGGTCCGGGCACGGACGCCCGCCGCTGCCGCGGTATGGGAGCGGCGCCCCGGCCGTTCTCCCTCAACTCGCCCCAGCCGCCGCCGGGTTCCCGCTGCTCGGGGTGGCCTCCCCGGGCGGCGGGGAAGCCCTGCGCGGGGGTGCCGTCGGGCAGCCGCGGCACACCGCGTCCCGGCATGCCGTCCGGACGCCATCCGTCCGGCGGCTGCGGCGTCCCGTACGGAGGCGTGCCGGAACCCGGCGCGGGACCGGAGCCCGGCGCGGGCCGCGGCCCCGGCGTACGGCGAGGACCCGCGCCCGGCGGCGGCCAGCCGCCCTGCCCGGCGCCGGGCGGTACCGGCCGGCCTCCCCAGCCGGGGTCCGGCGCCTGGCCCTGCCCTGGTCTCTCTCCCTGCGCCGACCCGGCCCGGTCGTCCCGTACTGCGGTCGCGTCCGCGGTGTCGCCCTTGGCGACCGCCCCGCGGCGGCTGTGGCGTCCCACTTCGCGCCTCAGCCCCCCATGCTCTCGTCGGTGCTTTCCCTGTCGACGGCGCCGTCCTTGGCCCGCCGTGCTCGCCGCGTGCCCAACTCTCCGGAGTCCGCGAGGAGTTCGCGAAACGCCAGGGCCACTGTCTCCGGGTACTCCATCATGGCCACGTGCCCCGCGTCCGGCAACGTCACCAGCCGCGAGTCACGAAAGGCCCGGGCCGCCTTCTGCGCCATGCGGAAGCCGACCAGTTGGTCACGGCCACCGTAGACGAGAAGGGTGGGCGCGAGAACGCGCTCGGCCTGGCGCCACAGCCCCTGCTGGCCGCCCAGCGTGTACGCGTTGACGATCCCGCGCGCGGACCGCGCCATGGCGTCCCAGAAGTACGGCAGCCGCAGCCGCCGCTCCATCTCCTGCACGGCGTTGCGGAAACCTTCCGGCGTCACCATGCCCGGATCCCCGTAACACAGTGCCATGACGCCGCGGACCCGCTGCTCCGCCGTCCAGGCGCGGGTGAGCCGGGTGAAGAGCAGGGCGACTCCGGGCACCGCCAGCAGCCCGGTGGGCACGGCGGAGCGCTGCACGCGGATTTCCGGCAGGGCGGGCGACACGAGCGTGAGCGTACGGACGAGATCGGGCCGTACGGCCGCGACACGGGTGGTGATGGCGCCACCGAGCGAGTTCCCGAACAGGTGCACGGGACCGCGGCCGGAGGCGTCGAGGTAGCGGATGACCGCGCGCGCGTGCCCGGTGACGGAGTAGTCGCCGTCGTCCGGTGGCGGGGAGTCGCCGAAGCCCGGCAGGTCGACGGCCTCACTGTCGACGGCGTCCTCCAGCAGCGGCATCAGCGCCGACCAGTTCTGCGAGGAACCGCCGAGCCCGTGCACGTAGAGCGCGGGCGGCAGCCCCTCGCGGGCGGGCGGTCGCGAGCGCACCGTCAGCGTGACCCCGGGCAGCTCCACCGACCGCAGCCGCTCGCCCTCCGCGACCCTGACGCCCCCCACCCTCGGCAGCACATTGGCGGGCGGCACGAACGGCAGCTCGGTCGAAGACATGCGGCAATGTTACGAGACGATCACGCAGTGGCTCATGTGTTCGCCTGTGTTCGCCGTCACAAGAATCGGACAGGAGCAGTTCAGGGGGTGCGCACTGCGTCACACCCCGGACGCGGATCGCATAGCGTCCGGATCGGGTGTCTCCTAGGCTCGTACAGAGGGCACCCGCATGTGGCCCCTGATCCTCAGGGACGTTCGTAGGAAGGGAGCCCAGCATGGCCGTAGACCCCACCGACCCCGAGACATTCGAGGCCGAGGACGCGCCCCAGGCGCGGGAGTACGACGTCGAGGCCCCCGAGGTCGACGCGGCCGAGCAGCAGGCGGACCTCGCGCCGGACCGCGACGACCCGCTGACCGGCGTCGACCCGGACCGCGCCAACGAGGCCGATCTCGCGGAGCAGGCCCGGGTCGTCTCGCTCGACGAGGACGACTACCGGTGACGCTCCCCACCGGGGGCGGCAAGCAGCGCCGTTGAACAGGAAAGAGGCTGCATTTTGCCCGCTCTGCCCCTGTTTGAAACCTTCGCAACCGCTTTCGCAACCGTCCGGTCCGTGAAATTCTGCGTTCTCACCGCGCACACCACGGTTACCGAAAAGTACGATGGCGACGCGGCCAGATCCGCACGTGGACGACTATGGGAGGCGGCGTGACAGCCATCGAGCAGACAGAGGCGGTTCGCCCGCGGGGTACACGCCTGCCACGCCGTGCCCGACGGAACCAGCTCCTGGGCGCCGCCCAGGAGGTCTTCGTGGCCCAGGGCTATCACGCGGCGGCGATGGACGACATCGCCGAGCGCGCGGGCGTCAGCAAGCCGGTGCTCTACCAGCACTTCCCGGGCAAGCTCGATCTCTACCTCGCCCTGCTCGACCAGCACTGCGAGTCGCTCATCCAGTCCGTGCGCCACGCGCTCGCCTCGACGACGGACAACAAGCAGCGCGTGCGGGCGACGATGGACGCGTATTTCGCGTACGTCGAGGACGACGGCGGCGCGTTCCGCCTGGTCTTCGAGTCGGACCTGACGAACGAGCCCGCCGTGCGCGAGCGCGTCGACAAGGTCACCAACGAGTGCGCGGAGGCGATCTGCGAGGTCATCGCCGAGGACACCGGCCTCTCGCAGGCGGAGTCGATGCTGCTCGCCTCGGGCCTGGGCGGCCTTGCCCAGGTCGTGGCGCGGTCCTGGCTGCACAGCGACCGCAGCGTGCCCCGCGATCAGGCGGTGCAGCTGCTGACCTCGCTGGCGTGGCGCGGCATCGCGGGCTTCCCGCTGCACGGGACCGATCACCACTGACGCGTGCTTTGTTCCCGCCCGATGTTCGCTCGTGGCGTTCTCGGGCGGGGACTGCGGGTCCCCTCGCCGGGCTAATGTGTGCTGCGTACGGCGCGGAAGGTCGCGCACATCACTGACCGTCGGAGGGACATAGCCGTGGAGGTCAAGATCGGCGTGCAGCACGCGCCCCGCGAGATCGTTCTGGAGAGCGGTCAGAGCCCCGAGGAGGTCGAGCGCGTCGTGGCCGAGGCACTGGCCGGAAAGTCGCAGCTGCTGAGCCTCGTGGACGAACACGGCCGCAAGATCCTGGTCCCGGCCGACCGTCTCGCATACGTCGAGATCGGCGAGCCGGCCCCGCGCAAGGTGGGCTTCGGCGCGCTGTAGACGCGTGAGCGCAGCGGGGCGGGACAGCCATCGGCCGTCCCGCCCCGTTCGTGTTCTCCGGGGCCCCGTGCGGCACCTGGGTTCCTCCACGGATGGAGCACAGAGGGCCCACAGAAAGGGATTGGATTCCGCAGGTCAGGGGTAAGACGGGCTACGACCGATTTGGGTAGGCCGGCCATGTGGGAGGGACCCCGACATGCTCCTGGAAGCGTTGAGCTCCGCGATCCTCGGTCTGGCTCTGGCCTGGGCGGCCACGCAACGCCTGTCGCACAGGCTCCCGGCCCGCCCCCTGGTCCTGTCGACCGGTGTCGCCGGAGCCCTCTTCGGAGCCTTCGTCATGCACAGCGCGCTGGAGGCCGGGCATCTGCTGCTGGTCCTGCTCGGCGCGGCGATCGTCTCGGTGGCCTCGCTGTCGCTGCTGCTGCGCCCGGCGGGGCGCCACCTGCGCCGACGATCAGCCACGGCGTAGCCGTCCGGGGCGGCGGACTACGCACCTGACAGGGGCGCGGGGAACCGCGCGGCCGGCCACCGGCGGCCCGCGGTCTCCCCACACCCCCGCGGAAGCGCCACCCTCTGGGAGAGCGCTACGCGGCCAGCCCCAGCGCGGCCATCCGCTTGGTGTGGGCCTCGGTGATCCGGGAGAACATCTTGCCGACCTCGGCCAGGTCGAACCCGTCCGCGACGCCGCCCACCAGCATGGTCGACAGCGCGTCCCGGTCGGCGACCACCCGCTGGGACTGCGACAGGGCCTCGCCCATCAGCCGCCGCGCCCACAGCGCGAGCCGTCCGCCCACGCGCGGGTCGGCGTCGATCGCGGCCCGCACCTTCTCCACGGCGAAGCCGCCGTGGCCGGTGTCGTCGAGCACGGCCAGCACCAGATCGCGGGAGTCGGAGTCCAGGCGGGCGGCGACCTCCCGGTAGAAGTCACTGGCGATGGAGTCGCCGACGTAGGCCTTGACCAGCCCCTCCAGCCAGTCCGAGGGGGCGGTCTGCTTGTGGAAGCCGTCGTAGGCGCCGACGAACGGCTGCATCGCCCGCGTCGGCTCCTCCCCGATCTCGGCGAGCCGGTCGCGCAGCCTCTCGAAGTGGTGGAACTCGGCCGAGGCCATCTTGGCCAGCTCCGCCTTGTCCGCCAGCGTCGGCGCCAGCTTGGCGTCCTCCGCGAGTCGCTCGAACGCCGCCAGCTCCCCGTAGGCGAGCGCGCCGAGCAGGTCCACGACAGCGGCGCGGTACTGCGGGTCGGCGGAGGCCGTCGCCCAGTCCCGGGCGGCGACTCCGGTGTGTTCGGCCGGGGTGGCGGTGGTGTCCGAGGCGTTCTCAGGCTTGTCAGAGCTCGTCATGAAGCGCACAATAGCCCGCCCGCCGGAAGGCGTAAGGCCCTGGTCAATCACTGTGACAACGGCTACGTGACCAAATCGGCCATCGCATGTGCGGGAATCCGGGGTATGGTGGTAATGCGCCTGCTGGTACTTCGACGTACCTCGACAGGCCGCACGTATGAGGATGCCCGGTCGGTGGCCCGATCGGCTCCGACCCGACAGACCTCCGCGTCCGTATGGCACTGTGCGTACGGAGCCCGGAGGGACACCCTCAGCGGTACGAGCGCTAGAGCGTCGACAGTGGTCCCGTGCCCAACGGCACCGCCGCAAGGCCGCCGACGTCCCCGGCACGGTCCGTACACGACCCCCGCGCTCGCCTCGCACCGCCCCACACAGAAGAGGCAGCACCCTGACTACGACGTTCCGAGAGCTCGGAATCCTTCCCGAGACCGCCGAGGCCCTTGAGGCCGTCGGCATCACCACCCCCTTCCCCATCCAGGAGCTGACGCTGCCCGTGGCCCTTTCGGGCACGGACGTCATCGGCCAGGCCAAGACCGGCACCGGCAAGACGCTGGGCTTCGGCCTCCCGCTCCTCGATCGCGTCACCGTTCCCGCCGATGTCGAGGCCGGACGCGCCAAGCCCGAGGACCTCACCGACACCCCGCAGGCGCTCGTCGTCGTCCCCACGCGCGAGCTGTGCCAGCAGGTGACCAACGACCTCCTGACGGCCGGCAAGGCCCGTAACGTGCGCGTGACGGCGATCTACGGCGGCCGGGCATACGAGCCCCAGGTCGAGGCCCTGAAGAAGGGCGTCGATGTGGTCATCGGCACCCCGGGCCGGCTGCTCGACCTCGCCGGGCAGAAGAAGCTGAACCTGAAGCACGTCAAGTGCCTGGTCCTCGACGAGGCCGACGAGATGCTCGACCTGGGCTTCCTGCCCGACGTCGAGAAGATCATCAACATGCTTCCGGTCCGCCGCCAGACGATGCTGTTCTCGGCGACCATGCCGGGCGCGGTCATCGGCCTGGCCCGCCGCTACATGTCGCAGCCCACGCACATCCGCGCCACGGCGCCGGACGACGCGGGCGCGACCGTCGCGAACACCAAGCAGTTCATCTACCGCGCGCACAACATGGACAAGCCCGAGATGGTCGCGCGCATCCTGCAGGCCGACGGCCGCGGGCTCGCGATGGTCTTCTGCCGGACGAAGCGCACGGCGGCTGATCTCGCCGACCAGCTCAAGCAGCGCGGCTTCGCCTCCGGCGCGGTCCACGGCGACCTCGGGCAGGGCGCCCGCGAGCAGGCCCTGCGCGCCTTCCGCAACGGCAAGGTGGACGTGCTCGTCTGCACCGACGTCGCCGCCCGCGGCATCGACGTCGAGGGCGTGACCCACGTCATCAACTACCAGTCGCCGGAAGAGGAGAAAACGTACCTGCACCGCATCGGCCGTACGGGCCGCGCGGGCGCGAAGGGTACGGCGATCACCCTCGTCGACTGGGACGACATCCCGCGCTGGCAGCTGATCAACAAGGCGCTGGAGCTGGGCTTCAACGACCCGCCGGAGACGTACTCCACGTCCCCGCACCTCTTCTCCGACCTCGGCATCCCCGAGGGCACCAAGGGCGTCCTGCCGCGCTCGGAGCGCACGCGCGCCGGGCTGGACGCGGAGGAGCTGGAGGATCTGGGCGAGCCGGGCGGCCGGGCGCCGCGCGGGCGCGGTGGCCGGAACGGCCGCGGCGGCCGGGACGAGTCCAAGCCGGCCGAGCGCGAGCGTTCCGAGCGCACGCCGCGACGCCGCCGCCGTACGCGCGGCGGAGCGGCGCTGGGCTCGGCGCCGGAGTCCACCGGCACCACCGCACCCGACGCCACGGCAACCGGCGGCACCGCCGAGGCGGACGCCGTCACGGCTCCGCGCACCCCGCGTCGCCGCCGCCGCACCCGCGGTGGCGCCTCGGCCGAGTCGGCGCCGGTCACGGCCGTCGAGTCCGCCTCGCCCGCCCCGTCCGAGCAGGCGGCGGACGCCGTGGCGACGGCGGAGGGCACGAGCGTGGAGGCGCCCGAGGCGGCGAAGTCTCGCCGGCGTCGTACGCGCCGGTCGGAGACGCCGGTGGAGACGCCGGTGGTGGAGACCGAGGCCGCGGTGACGCCGTCGGCCACGGAGTCCGCGGCCGTCGTGGCCGACGCCCCGGTGACCGCGGAGCCCGAGGCTTCCGCCACCAAGCCGCGTCGCCGCACCCGCAAGAGCACGGCGGCGTCCGCTGCCGAGGCCGCGGTCGACACGGCCGAGGGCACCACCGAGTCCGTCACGGAGCCGGTGGAGACGAAGCCGCGGCGTACGCGCAAGACGGCCGCCGTGGCTCCGGAAGGCGAGGCCCCCGAGGCCAAGCCGCGCCGCACCCGCAAGGCGACGGCAGCGGCGGAAGCCGCCGTGGACACGGCGGAGGCCGCTGAGACCAAGCCCCGCCGGACGCGGAAGACCGCGACAGCGGCCGAAGCCGCCGTCGACACCGCCGAGGCCACCGAGGCGAAGCCGAAGCGCACGCGCAAGGCGACGGCACCGGCTGCGGGCGCAGTCGACACGGCCGAGGCCGCCGAGACCAAGCCCCGCCGCACGCGGAAGACCGCAGCGGCGGCCGAAGCCGCCGTCGACACCGCCGAGGACACGGAGGCCAAGCCGCGCCGCCGCACCCGCAAGGCCGCCGAGACAGCCACGGCCGTCGAGACCGTCACCGCCGAGATCCCGGCCCAGACGGCTCAGGAGCCCGAGGTCGTCGAGAAGGCCGAGGCCAAGCCGCGCCGTGCCCGCAAGGCGGCGCCCAAGGCCGAGGCGAGCGTCGACACGGCCGAGGCGACCGAGGCGAAGCCGCGCCGCACGCGGAAGACCGCCGCGGTGGCTCCGGATGCCGAAGCCGCCGAGGCCAAGCCGCGCCGGACCCGGAAGGCCGCCGCAGCGGCCGAGACCGCCGTCGACACGGCCGAAGCCGCGGAGGCCAAGCCGCGCCGCCGCACCCGCAAGGCCGCCGAGGCAGTCGAGGCAGCCGGGGCCGTCACCGCCGAGATCCCGGCCCAGACGGCTCAGGAGCCCGACGCAGCCAAGCCGCGCCGCACGCGGAAGACGGCCGCCGCTGCCGCCACGGCCTCCGCCGACGGCACGGCCGAGGCGAAGCCGAAGGCCCGCCGCACCCGCAAGGCCACGGCCACCGCGGAGCCCACGGAGGGCTGACACTCTCCGCCCGACGGCCCGGTTCCCACCCAGGTGGGGCCGGGCCGTCGGCGTGCACGGGTGCGCGCGGGCCACCCACCGCGGAGCGCGCCCCACCCGCTACCCTCACCCCGTGAGCAGGCAAGCCACCTTCACCCCGCCCCCGGGCGCCCGCGCCTACCCCCTGCGCACGGCACGCGGTGAGTTCGCCGCCGTCGAGTCGTCACCGAAGGCGGGTGCGCGGGTCAGGGGGGTCGTCCTGATGCTGCCCGGGTTCACCGGGAGCAAGGAGGACTTCAGCCTGCTCCACGAGCCGCTCGGAGAGCGCGGGTACCGGGTCGTCGCCCTGGACGGTCGGGGGCAGCACGAGTCGGACGGACCGGAGGCCGACGAATCCGCCTACAGCCGGCCGGAACTGGCCCGGGACGTGCTCGCGCAGGCCGAGGCGGTCGGCGTTCCCCTGCATCTCCTGGGCCACTCGTTCGGCGGCCAGGTCGCCCGTGCGGCCGTGCTGCTCGACCACGCCCCCTTCCTCTCCCTGACCCTGGTCTCGTCGGGCCCGGCGGAGATCTCCGTCTCCCAGCAGCAGCGCGTGAAGCTGCTGCGGGACGCGCTCGCCGTGATGTCGATGGAGGAGGTGTGGGGGGCCATCCAGGCCATGGGGCCGCCGGAGGAGGTCGGCGGGCCCGCCCGCGGCATCGGCGACCAGGAGCAGTTGCGCCGACGCTGGCTGGGCAACAAGCCCGCCCAACTGCGCGCGGCCGGACGCCAGTTGTGCACCGAGCCGGACCGCGTCGGCGAACTCGCCGGCGCACCGCTGCCGTTCCACGTCCTGTCGGGCGCGCACGACGACACCTGGCCGGTGGCACTCCTCGACGACATGGCCCTGCGGCTGAACGCGCACCGCACGGTCATCACGGGGGCCGAGCACTCCCCCAACGCCGACCGGCCCCTGCCGATGGCCGCCGCCCTCGCCGACTTCTGGGACGGCGTCCGGACGGTCTAGTACTGCGCCCGCAGATGCTCCCAGAACCCGTCCCGCAGGGCGCGCCGCAGATCGGCCTGTCCGCGCAGCGAGTACTGCAACAGTCCCTCCGCCTCCACGAGCAGGTCCTGGTCGACCGAGCCGGGCAGATAGGGGTGGCCGTGCAGCAGCTCCCCGAGCGTCTCCCGGCCGCGTGCCGCCAGCCACTTCGCCGCGATCTGGGCGCCCACGAACCGCACGTCCTCGCGGGTCGGCCGGCCCGTGGTCGCCTCGAAGGCGGCGGCCGTGCGGCGGGAGACGTAGGGCTTGAAGAAGTCCAGGTCGAGCGTGCGCTGGCTGTCGACCTCCCACAGCAGGGGCTCCGCCTGGTTGCGGCCCTCCGGCGCCTCGATGCCCCACAGGTGGACCCGGGCGCCGTAGCCCTGCGCCGCCTCCACCGCCGACACCAGGTCCTCGTCGCCGCCGAGCAGGGCCGCGTCGCTGATGGCGCGGTGCCGGGCGAGTGACTCCAGGTCGGAGCGGATGAGGGAGTCGACGCCCTTCTGCTGGTTGTTGGCGTTCAGGTTGCCCAGGCGCACCTTGACGTCCGGCAGCTCCGCGATGGTCTGCTGCTCCGCCGTGTGGATGCGGCGGCGGGCGCCGTCGTACCAGTAGACCCGCAGCAGCCTGCTGTCCGCGAAGATCGTGCGGGCCTTGTCGATCAGCGCGTCGATCAGGCCCTCGGCGTCCAGATCGAACGCGCGGCGGTCCTCCGTACCGGCGGCGAGCCGTCCCGCGGCCGCGTAGAGGTACCCGGCATCGACGAAGATCGCATGGGTCGAGGGTGTCTTCGCCACCTCGGCGAGCATGCGCTGGAGCAGCTCGTTGGTGTGGTCGATGCGGGCGCTCAGGGCCGCGAGGTCGTCGTTCATCACTTCCATTGTCCTGGCGGTCACGCTGCGAACACAAACGGTCCCGGTCGGTCCCGTAACGACACTCTTACGGCACAGTAATTAGCCGTTCGAAAAATTTCCTTAGCGTAGGGAATGTTTGAACCATGCAGTCCTGTTGACCCATATGGAACACCGGGCACCGACGCCTCGTGGGCCGCCACACCAAGTAGTTCTCCTCAGGAGGATGACCAGACGAAGGGAGAAGCCCTTGCGCTTCGAAATCATGCACCTCGACGATGTCGACGGCACGCCCGTGGACACGACCGTCGTGGACGCCGCCTCCGTCAACCGGATCGTTCAGCAGGCCGCCGCCACCGGGCAGCGCCTCTGGATCCGCCCGGCCGGGACCACGGCCTCATAACGCGCGCAGCTCTCCCCCACTTCGACAGCCCCCGCCCGGCACCGGCCGCGCGGGGGCTGTCGCTGTTGCGGACCGCTGTGACCGGGGGCGTACTGGCTGGGGGGCCCAGCGAGAGCGAACAGGACGGTGGGACACATGTCCGAGACGGGCCGGTCGAACGGGGAGCTGCACCAGCAGGCCAGGGACGAGGCCGCGCGGCGGTACGAGGACTCCACCGCGGAGCGTGAGCGGATCGAGGGCGAGCTGGCGGCCGGGGTGCGCTTCCCGGACGCCCCGGACGCGCTCGCCGTCCGCGCGGACCGGATCCTCGAGCGGGGCGGTCTGTCGCCCTCCGCGGTCGTGGCGGACATCCACGCCGAGGCCATGGACCTGCCCGACGCCAACGAACGCATCATCGACCTGTCCAACGAGCTTCAGGCCTGGAGCTTCCTGCCGCGCGGGGTCAGGGCCGGGTCCTCGGTCGCCCGGATCACCCTGCGCCGCGACGGCCGTGAGCTGCCGCACGGCACCGGCTTCCTGGTGTCGCCGCGGCTGATGCTGACCAACCACCACGTACTGCCCGACGAGAGCTTCGCCCGCCGGTGCTTCGCCGAGTTCAACGCCCAGGTCACGGTCGACAACCTCCCCGACGCCACCGTCCGCATGGAGCTCGACCCGGGGGCCTTCTTCGCCGCGGACAGACGGCTGGACTTCGCCCTGGTCGCGGTCGCACCCGCCCCGGACGGCCGCCCGCCGGGCGAGATCTTCGGCTGGAACCGGCTCAGCGTGCAGATCGGCAAGCTGGTGCTCGGCGAGAAGGTGAACATCATCGGTCACCCGGACGGGCGCCTCAAGGAGATCGTTCTGCGCGACAACGCGGTGCTGGTACGGCTCGACGACTTCGTCCACTACCGGACCGACACGCGCCCCGGCAACTCCGGCTCCCCCGTCTTCAACGACCAGTGGGAGGTCGTGGCCCTGCATCACAGCGGCGTGCCGAAGAAGGACGACCGGGGCCGCGTCCTGCGCAAGGACGGGCAGCCCTGGCACGAGGGAGACGGCGACGACGCGATCGAGTGGGTCGCCAACGAGGGCGTCCGCATCAGCGTGATCCTCAAACACCTGGCCCGGCTGGACCTCGACCCCGCCCGGCGCGCCCTGCTGACCGAGATGGGCCCGGACTCGGGCCTGGACCAGAGCACGGCCCCGCTCCCCGCGCCGACGCTGCCCGGCGTCACGCCCCCACCGGCCTCCACCACTCCGGCAACCGAGAGCGGAACGGATGCCCAGCAGCCCAAGGTCGGACGCCCGGCGCGGAGCACCGCCTTCGGCGGCCGCCGCCACCTGCTCTTCCTGCACGGCAGGGACCAGCACGGCAAGGTTCCCGAGGTCCTCCGCCGGGAGTGGACGGCGGGCCTGAACCGCGGACTCACCCTCGCCAGCCTGCCCCCGATCGACCCGCAGGACGTGTGGTTCCCCTTCTACGGCACGAGACTGCACAACCTCGTGACCGGCCAGGAGAGCGCGGTCGAGGCCATCGGCCTGGACGAGGTGAGCGCCGCCGCTGCCGCCGAGATCTTCGCCGCGAAGTCACCGACCGGTTCCTACGACCGACTGCTCTACGAGGCGGCCGCCCGGGCCGGCATGCCGCAGAACGGCCCGGCGGCCACCGAGGGCTTCGGGGCGGGCCTGGTCGGGACGCTGCACCGGCCGCTGAGCTGGCTGGCCGCACGGTCCGACCTGGACGAGTGGACCATCGCCACGTTCCTGCGGGACGTCGATCTGTACCTCGGCGACAGCGCCGTACGGCAGTCCGTGCTGGACAGCGTCATGGCGACCATGCCCACCACCGGCGAACTGGTGCTGGTCACGCACAGCCTGGGCACGGTCGTCGGCCTGGACCTGCTGACCCGGCTCCCGGAGACCCTCGACCCGGTCCTGCTCGTCACCGCGGGCAGCCCGCTCGGCCTGGACGGCGTCAACGAACGGCTCCTCGCCCGCGGCCCGCACCGGCCGCCCCGGGTGCGTGACTGGGTCAACGTCTGGTGCCCCACCGACTCGGTGGCCATCGGCTGCCCGCTGGAGGACGAGCGCTGGGGCAAGCTCACGCAGCTCGCCGTCTCCAACGGCCGCGACCGTGCGCACAAGATCGACGAGTACCTCGCCCACTCGGAAGCGGCCGGTGCGATCGGCTCGGTGCTCGGCCGGACCTGACGCGCCCGCCCCGTCAGCTCCCCTGGATCACCTGGGTGACGCCGTTGATGATCTGCTGCACGGCGATCGCGGACAGCATCATGCCCGCGAGCCGTGTCACCAGGACCACGCCGCCGTCCTTGATGATCCGGATGATCACCAGCGAGTAGCGCATCACCAGCCACAGCACGACATGGATGGCCAGGATCGCCGCCCACACGGACACCTGCGCGGCGACGCTGTGCGCCTTCTGCACGGCGAGGATGACCGACACGATCGCCCCCGGCCCGGCCAGCAGCGGCATGCCCAGCGGCACGAGGGCGACGTTGACGTCCTTGGTCTGCTTCGGCTCGTCGGTCTTCCCGGTGAGCAGATCGAGCGCGATCAGCAGGAGCAGCAGCCCGCCCGCGATCATCAGCGCGGGCACGGAGACATGCAGATAGTCGAGGATCTGGTGCCCGAGCAGCCCGAACACGGTGATCACCCCACCGGCGACACAGACGGCCTGAAAGGCCATCCGCTTCTGCACCTTGGCGGGCCGGCCGGCGGTGAGCGCGAGGAAGATCGGGGTGATCCCGGGGGGATCCATGATGACGAAGAGAGTGAGGAAGAGGGAGCCGAAGACGGCGAGTTCGAACATGGGTGATGGCCTTGCAGGGTTGATGAAACGCGCGGTTACCGCTGTGGGCAGGCGTTCCGTTGGGGGTCCCCCCAGGCCCTTCAGGCACTGGGGGAGGAACGGGTGGGCACAGCCGACAGCGCCGGGTGCCTTGAAACGGACCTACAGGAGAGAAACCTCAGACCCCGCCAGCCCCCGGCACGGGAAACGCCCCGAAAGCCCGCCGAGTGATCTCCCCGTACACCTCGGGATCCGTCGTGTACTCCCCGAGCACACACGTCTTCCGACTGCCGTGATAGTCCGACGACCCGGTCACCAGGAGCCCCAGCTCCTTCGCCAGCCCCCGCAGCCGCGCCCGCGTATCCGCGTCGTGCTCCATGTGGTCGACCTCGACCCCGTCCAGCCCGGCCGCCGCCATCTCCGCGATCGCGGCCTCCGGCACCGTACGCCCCCGCTTGCTCGCCGCGGGATGCGCGAACACGGCGACCCCGCCCGCGCCCTTGATCAACCGGATCGCCTCGAAGGGGTCGGTCTCGTGCTTCTCGACGTAGGCCCGGCCGCCGTCGGCCAGCCAGTCCGGGCTGAAGGCGTCGTTCACGGTCGGCACGACACCCAGCTCGACGAGCGCGCTCGCGACATGCGGGCGACCGACGGACCCGTCACCGGCGATCCGCGCCACCTGCTCCCAGGTCACGGGCACGCCCAGCGCCTGGAGCTTGGCGATCATGCCCTGCGCCCGGGGCACCCGGTCGTCCCGCACCAGCTCGCGCTCGGCGAGCAGCGCCGGTTCCGCGGCGTCGAAGAGGTAGGCGAGCATGTGCATGCTGACGCCGTCGAGTCGGCAGGAGAACTCGGCCCCGGTGACCAGCGTCAGCCCCTCGGGCAGCGCGGCGATCGCCTCGGCATGCCCGCGGGTGGTGTCGTGATCGGTGAGCGCGACGACGTCCAGCCCGGCCGCGGCAGCCTTGCGCACCAGCTCGGCCGGGGTGTCCGTGCCGTCGGAAGCGGTGGAGTGGGTGTGCAGATCGATACGCACGACACGGACTCCAGACGCTCACGGGACGAACAGGGCTGCTCAAGGATAACCGGATTTTCAACATCCGATGTCACACCCGAACCAAGGAAGCGCCCCCTACACCCCGACGCCCCCAAAGGGGCGCGGGGAACTGCGCGACCAGCCACGTCCGCCCCGCGGCCGCGCGCAAACCGAACCACCGCCCCCCGAGGCGCTACGGCTCAAGCAAGCGCGGCGACAGGGCCCCGCACGGCACCAGCTCCACCTCCGCCCCCGCGTCCCGCACATCCGCCAGCACCAGTTCGTCGTACATCAGCAACCCCGACTGCTCGGGCCAGACCACCGCCCACAGCCACATGCCGAGCGCCTCACCGGCGAAAACGGCCCGGTCGCCCGGCGCTCCGGTGACATGCCACAGCGGCGTCGGCCGCCCCGCGGCGAGCACCTTGGCGTGAGCCGGCTTGCCGACGTCCATGGACGGCCCCGGGTCCGGACCGTCGATACCCGCGTACCGCGCGCCGAGGCCGACACCCAACTCCTCGGCCACCAGGATCAGCTCGCCCATCCCGCCGAGCGGCCCGGGCCCGGTGCAGGCCACGGCCGTGGCGCGGCCGCCCGTGCGGTCGTCGCCCGCGCAGGCCACGCCCGTGAACAGCCAGCCGACCGGCAGCGGCCAGGGCATCCACACCGGCACCTGAGTCCGGTGCACCACGACGTTGAGGGCGTCGACGCTGGGCGGTATCACAGGCTGCACCGGATGAACGGTGCCGTGCACATCGCACTGCCAGGAGTCGGAGAAGAGGCCGGGAGCCCTGACCCGGCCACCGCACTTCGGGCAACTGGGTTCGCCCCTCATAGGGCCCCACGGTCCTACCCCCGCCCCGCCGCGTCAAGGACGATCACCCAACCGGACGGAACCCTTCACCCCCATATTAGATGTAACTTGCATTAGTTAGCGTGGCTAACTTAGTATGTGTATATACCAACTACCTCGTCTCGGGAAAGGGAGCAAGCAATGGACCCCTTCGACGCCGGAGCGGGCGGCCTCCTCAAGCAGCCCAAGTCCGTGTGGGCGACCGCCGGAGCGTCGGTCGTCGCCTTCATGGGCATCGGACTCGTCGACCCGATCCTGCCGTCCATCGCCTCGGGCCTGAACGCCTCGGCCGGCCAGGTCTCCCTGCTGTTCACCTCGTACTTCCTCATCACCGCGATCGCGATGCTGGTCACCGGCTTCGTCTCCAGCCGCATCGGCGGAAGGAAGACCCTGCTGCTCGGCCTCGCCCTGGTCGTGGTCTTCGCGGGACTGTCGGGCACCTCCGGATCCGTCGGCGAACTGGTCGGATTCCGGGCCGGCTGGGGCCTCGGCAACGCGCTGTTCGTCTCGACGGCCCTCGCGGTCATCGTCGGAGCGGCGGCGGGCGGCAGCGCGGCGGCGATCCTGCTGTACGAGTCGGCCCTCGGCCTCGGCATGGCCTGCGGTCCGCTGCTGGGCGCCCTGCTCGGCGACGCGAGCTGGCGCTACCCGTTCTTCGGTACGGCCTTCCTGATGGCCGTCGGCTTCCTGTGCATCGCGGTGTTCCTGCGGGAGCAGCCGAAGCCGGCCCGCAAGACCTCACTCCTGGACCCGATCAAGGCCCTCGGGCACGGCGGCCTCGCCTCGGCGGCGATCTCGGCGTTCTTCTACAACTACACGTTCTTCACCGTGCTGGCCTTCACCCCGTTCGTGCTGAACATGAGCCCGTACCGCTCGGGTGCGGTGTTCTTCGCCTGGGGTGTGCTGCTCGCCGTGTTCTCGGTGATCGTGGCACCGCGCCTGCAGAAGCGGTTCGGCTCGCTGAAGGTGCTCGGCGGTTCCCTGGTGCTGCTCGCTGCCGACGTGCTCGTGCTCGGCTACGGCGACCACACCACGGCCGTCGTCTGCACGATCCTGTCCGGTGCCTTCATCGGCGTGAACAACACCGTCTACACCGAGCTGGCCCTCGGCGTCTCGGACGCGCCCCGGCCGGTGGCGAGCGCGGGCTACAACTTCGTGCGCTGGTTCGCGGCGGCGGCCGCACCGTTCTTCGCACCGAGGATCGAGGAGTGGACCGACATCCACATCCCCTTCGTGGTCGCGGCCGTCACGGCCGTACTGGGCGCCGTCGTCGTGGTCGTACGCCGCAAGGCCCTCACCCACGAGGCCGAGGAGCTGGAGCCGAGGCACGCGACCGAGGACAGCGTCACCGTCTTCGCCAACTGAGCCAACTGATGCTTTTCGGCCATGGGTTGGTGAGGTTCCTCACTCAGGCCTCAGTCCACCTCACTCCAGCGGGACGGACTTCCGGGACGGATCCCGGAGGTCCGTCCCTTGGTTCAGCCACCGCTCCTGGAGCGCCTGCGCGCCGTGCACCCGCTTCCAGGCGGCCTCGTTCGGGGTCATCGGCAGCAGCGGCAGGAACCGTACGGGGTCGAGGGGTTCGTCGAGCTCGAGGTCCTCGACCAGGCCGCCCGGTTCGGCGACCAGGACCGAGGTGAAGGGGGCGCCGGGCCACAGCGGCTCGCCGACGTCGAGGGAGGCACCGGGGGCCACGACCACGCCCTCGACCTGCGGAGACGCGGCGAGAACGGCGAGCGGGCGGAGCACCTTGTCCGTCTCGGCGAGCCCCGCGCGCACCGACAGGACCAGCTCCGCGCGCGGACCCTTGACCGGGTCGGCGAGCGTCGCCGTGGGCTCCGTCATGGGCTGCGCGGACATGCCGAGCGTGGCGTAGCGGGCGATGCCGCCGTCCTGGAAGCGCAGCACCTCGATGCGGTCCGTACCGAGGAACGTCACTGCCGCGCGCGCGTCCGGTTCGCCCAGGGCGCTGCGCAACCGGGCCTCGACCAGAGGAAGAACATCAGCCATGCGGTGAGCATAGAACTCGTCAGTAGCGGGCAAAGGAGCACCTTGACAGTTTTGACGGCTGCTACTCTTGCCCCCTGGTTCGGGGCAGCACGCAGAAGCGTCGCGATCAAGCCCCGACGCCGAAGGAACTCCCTTACGAGGGACCGGCCGGAGGAGGTGGGGCTGCAATGGATCGAAGTCGACCGTGCAGTAGCACCACGCTCTCCCGCCGCTGATGTAGCCGCTCTGTCTCTCTGGCCGGCCGCCACCTCTCGCACTCGCTTCACCGCGGAAGAGCGCTTCGTTTCGTTTTTCCTGATCTGCCTCAGTAGCTGAATCAGTAACGAAGCCCGCCACCGCGACGGTGCGGTGCTCCCCGCTTTGTGGACGTGCCAAACATCCGTAGTCCTTACGTCCTCATTCCGGGTAGTTCCACCCGTCGCCGTCGGCGCCTTTCGTTGCCCTCCCCGCGAAGGAGCCCGCCATGTCGATGATTCGCGACCTGCGCGCCGTGGTCCGTCCGTCCCGCGTCTCGCTGCGCAAGGACAGCGGCCCGTACGACGCCACCCGCAGCCCGGCGACGGCCACCGCCGTCGTCGACTGCGCCGTCTACCGCGACGGCCGCCGCATCGAGACCGAGGCCCCGCTGACCCCGCACGAGGCGGTGCGCCTGGTGCGCCGCGACGGGGGCTTCGTGTGGATCGGCCTGCACGAGCCGACCGAGGCCGAATTCTCCGGCATCGCCAGTGAGTTCGGACTGCACCCGCTGGCCGTGGAGGACGCCGTCCAGGCCCACCAGCGGCCCAAGCTGGAGCGCTACGACGACTCGCTCTTCACGGTCTTCAAGACCATCCACTACGTCGAGCACGACCAGCTCGACGCCAACAGCGAGGTCGTCGAGTCCGGCGAGGTCATGTGCTTCACCGGACGGGACTTCTTCATCACCGTCCGGCACGGCGGCCAGGGCTCCCTGCGGGCCCTCAGGCACCGCCTCCAGGACGACCCCGAGCTGCTGGCCAAGGGCCCCTCGGCCGTACTGCACGCCATCGCCGACCACGTCGTCGACGGCTACATCGCGGTCGCCGACGCGGTGCAGGACGACATCGACGAGGTGGAGACCGAGGTGTTCTCCCCGGGGCGCAAGGGCTCGCCGCGCGGTTCGGACGCCGGCCGGATCTACCAACTCAAGCGCGAGGTGCTGGAGTTCAAGCGGGCCGTGTCGCCGCTGCTGCGGCCCATGCAGCTGCTGAGCGAGCGGCCGATGCTGCTGATCGACCCGGACATCCAGAAGTACTTCCGGGACGTGGCCGACCACCTGGCCCGGGTCCAGGAGCAGGTCCTCGGCTTCGACGAGCTGCTCAACTCCATCCTCCAGGCCAACCTCGCGCAGGCGTCCGTCGCGCAGAACGAGGACATGCGGAAGATCACCTCATGGGCCGCGATCATCGCCGTACCGACGATGGTGTGCGGGGTGTACGGCATGAACTTCGACCACATGCCGGAGCTGCACTGGCGGTACGGCTACCCGGTGATCATGGGCATCACCGTGGTCATCTGCCTCGGCATCCACCGCACGCTGAAGCGGAACGGGTGGCTGTGAGCAGCCTGGATAGGCTGGGGACCATGACAAGCGAGCTGCTCGGCCAGGCCCTCGTCGAGGAGGCCACCAAGAAGTCCGGCCTCGTCTGGGTGCAGGGCCCCGACGGCCCGGCGCGTGCGCTCTGGCACGTGTGGCACGAGGGTGCCGCGTGCCTGATCGGCGACGGGCCGGGCGAGCAGCCCCTGCCGGGTCTCGCCGACGGGGCCGAGGCCCGGGTGACGGTCCGCAGCAAGGACAAGGGAGGCCGGCTGGTCTCCTGGACGGCCCGGGTCACCGAGCTGGCGCCGGGCTCCGAGGCGTGGGACGCGACGGTCGCCGAGCTCAAGGGCAAACGGCTGAACGCGCCCGACGGCGAGGCGATGACCGGCCGCTGGGCCCGCGAATGCCGGGTGCTGCGCCTGGAACCGACCGGGGCGAGGGCACCCCTGCCCGACGGCTCCCTGTCCGAGCCGCCGCTGCCGTCCCCGGCGATCACCCGCCGGCCGATCCCGGCGGGCCTGCCCCGTCTGCTGCTGAAGAAGCGCAAACGCACATAGCCGCCGGACGCGCGGAGCCGTCGCTACGACGTCGGCAGCTGCCGGCCGTAGTCCACCGTCTCGTTCTTCTCCGGCTCCCTGAGGGAGAAGTCCTCTCCCCAGGCGGAGAAGGTGAGGGTGCCCGCGCCGCCGGCCCGCTCCAGGCGCAGCGGATACGGCGTGCCCTCCAGGGAGACCTCCAGGGCGCCGCCGGAGCCCTTGTCGCCGGTGATGCGGATGGTGCGGACGCCCGCCTGCTCCTCGTGGCCGTCCGTCGCGAGTGTGCCGTGCAGGGTCAGCAGACCGTCGAGGAGGACACCCTTGTCCGTGAAACCACTGAACTTCTTGTACGCCGGGTCGCCCTGCGGCACCTTCACGAACTTGCCGCCGAGCTTGGAGGCCGCCGCCGCGTCCCCGTCGCCCTTCCCGCCCTGGCCGTCGCCGTGACTCCAGAACTCGGCGTCGGCCTTGACGAAGAGCTGCTCGCCGATGCGCAGCACCTGGAAGGTCGTCCCCTCGGTGGTCACCGATCCCTCGCCGCCGTCGTCCTTCAGCCGCATGTCGAGCGCGTACGTCTTCTCGCCGCTGACGACGCTGCCGTGCACCCGGACCGCCCCGGCGGACTCGGCGGCCGTGCGGGTCTTGGTCTGGATCTTCCCGGCGGGAAGCCTGCCGACCCCGTTGGTGCCCTCGTTCGGATCCTCCGCGCAGCCGGTGAGCACCGTCCCCGTCACGAGCAGTGCGCACATCGCGCTCGCGAGGACGGCACTACGGCTTCGGCCGTGGCGAATCGGAGTCACTGGTGGAGCTGCCTCTCTGCGGGGAGACCTGAACGGCGTACCGCAGGGTACCGGGCACGTGCGGGCAGGTCGGAGCCAGTCCGTCCGGACCGCCCGCCGACGCACCACCGATCGGGACGGGCTAGCCTGAAGCCCACCCGAGCGGGCAATTCGGAACAGACGGCTACACAGACCGGCACAGAGCCGGACGCAAGGACAGGCACCACGAAACACCCCGCACGTAAAGGAGCCGCGGCCATGGCAGCGGGCGCCCCCCGGATCTTCGTATCGCACCTCTCCGGTGTCGCCGTCTTCGACCCCGCGGGGGACCAGGTGGGGCGGGTGCGCGATCTGGTCGTCATGCTGCGGGTGGCGCAACGGCCGCCGAGACTGCTCGGCCTCGTCGTCGAACTCGCCACCCGCCGCCGCATCTTCCTGCCCATGACCCGGGTCACCGCCATCCAGTCGGGCCAGGTCATCACGACCGGCGTGCTCAACGTGCGGCGCTTCGAGCAGCGGCCCACCGAGCGGCTGGTCTTCGGGGAGCTGCTGGACCGGCGTGTGACGCTCACCGAGACCGGCGAGGACGTCACCGTCCTCGACCTGTCGGTGCATCAGCTGCCGGCCCGCCGGGAGTGGGAGATCGACCGGGTCTTCGTCCGCAAGGGCAGAAAGGGCAGCGCCTTCCGGCGGGCCAAGGGCGAGGCGCTGACCGTCGAGTGGACCGCCGTCACCGGCTTCTCCCTGGAGGAGCAGGGGCAGGGCGCGGAGAACCTGCTCGCCACCTTCGAGCAGTTGCGCGCCGCCGACCTGGCCAACGTCCTGCACCACCTCTCCCCCAAGCGCCGGGCCGAGGTCGCCGCCGCCCTCGACGACGACCGGCTGGCCGATGTGCTGGAGGAGCTGCCGGAGGACGACCAGATCGAGATCCTCGGCAAGCTGAAGGAGGAGCGCGCCGCCGACGTCCTGGAGGCCATGGACCCGGACGACGCGGCCGACCTGCTGGGCGAGCTGCCGACGGACGAGCAGGAGCGGCTGCTGAACCTGATGCAGCCCGGCGACGCGGCCGACATGCGGCGCCTGATGTCGTACGAGGAACGCACGGCGGGCGGTCTGATGACCACCGAGCCCATCGTGCTGCGCCCGGACGCGTCCGTCGCCGACGCCCTCGCCCGCATCCGCGAGCCCGACCTCTCCCCCGCCCTGGCCGCCCAGGTCTACGTCTGCCGGCCACCGGACGAGACACCGACCGGCAAGTATCTGGGCACGGTCCACTTCCAGCGCCTGCTGCGCGAGCCACCGCCCTCGCTGGTCAGCTCGATCCTGGACAGCGATCTGCAACCGCTCGACCCCGAGGCGGACCTGCCGGCCATCGCCGGGTTCTTCGCGACGTACGACATGGTCGCGGCGCCCGTGGTGGACGAGGCGGGGTCGCTGCTGGGCGCGGTGACCGTGGACGACGTCCTCGACCACATGCTGCCCGAGGACTGGCGGGAGACGGAGTTCCATCTGGACGAGGAGGTGGCGACCGATGGTTCCTGAGCGCGAGACCCTGCGCGAGCGCACGCCGACCGGCGCCACGGCCGCGAGCCGGCCGCGCACGGCCCGGCTCGACCAGCCCGGTGTGCCCAAGCACCGGTTCCTGCCCGAGTACGACCCGGAGGCCTTCGGGCGGATGTCGGAACGCATCGCGCGTTTCCTCGGCACCGGGCGGTTCCTGGTCTGGATGACGGCCGCCATCGTGCTGTGGGTGGCCTGGAACAGCCTCGCCCCGCGCGATCTGCGCTTCGACGAGTACCCGTTCATCTTCCTGACCCTGATGCTCTCGCTCCAGGCCTCCTACGCCGCTCCGCTGATCCTGCTCGCGCAGAACCGGCAGGACGACCGTGACCGGGTCAATCTTGAGCAGGATCGCAAGCAGAACGAGCGGTCGATCGCGGACACCGAGTATCTGACCCGCGAGATCGCCGCCCTGCGGATCGGCCTGGGCGAGGTCGCCACCCGGGACTGGATCCGCTCGGAGCTCCAGGACACGATCAAGGAGCTGGAGGAACGCCACAACGGCCACCGTCACGACCCCGTCGTATTCCCGGCGGAACGGCCACGGGGACGTGACGCAGACGACCGCTGACAGCCTTTCCTACGCACCGGTACAGCGCCGTACCATCGTCCTATGGCTACGGAAGACGCGGTGCGCGAGGCACTGGCGACGGTGAACGACCCCGAGATCCACAAGCCCATCACCGAACTCGGGATGGTCAAGTCGGTCGAGATCGGCGCGGACGGGGCGGTCGCGGTCACCGTGTACCTCACGGTCTCGGGCTGTCCGATGCGGGAGACGATCACGCAGCGCGTGACCGACGCGGTCTCCGGCGTCGAGGGCGTCACCCGCGTCGATGTCACGCTCGATGTGATGAGCGACGAGCAGCGCAAGGAGCTGGCCAGCGCCCTGCGCGGCGGCCAGACCGAGCGCGAGGTGCCCTTCGCCAAGCCCGGCAGCCTGACCCGCGTCTACGCGGTGGCCTCCGGCAAGGGCGGCGTGGGCAAGTCCTCGGTGACGGTGAACCTGGCGGCGGCCATGGCGGCCGACGGCCTCAAGGTCGGTGTCGTGGACGCCGACATCTACGGCCACTCCGTGCCGCGCATGCTCGGCGCCGACGGCCGTCCCACCCAGGTCGAGAACATGATCATGCCGCCGTCGGCGAACGGCGTGAAGGTCATCTCCATCGGCATGTTCACCCCGGGCAACGCCCCGGTCGTCTGGCGCGGCCCGATGCTCCACCGCGCCCTGCAGCAGTTCCTCGCGGACGTGTACTGGGGCGACCTGGACGTCCTCCTGCTGGACCTGCCGCCCGGCACCGGCGACATCGCCATCTCCGTCGCCCAGCTCGTCCCGAACGCCGAGATCCTGGTCGTCACGACCCCGCAGCAGGCGGCGGCCGAGGTCGCCGAGCGCGCGGGCTCCATCGCCGTGCAGACCCACCAGAAGATCGTCGGCGTCGTAGAGAACATGTCCGGCCTGCCCTGCCCGCACTGCGACGAGATGGTCGACGTCTTCGGCACGGGCGGCGGCCAGGTGGTGGCCGACGGTCTGACCCGCACGACCGGCGCCACCGTCCCGGTCCTCGGCAACATCCCCATCGACGTCCGCCTCCGCGAGGGCGGCGACGACGGCAGGCCGGTCGTCCTGACGGACCCGGACTCCCCGGCGGGCTCCGCCCTGCGCGCCATCGCGGGCAAGCTGGGAGGCCGCCAGAGGGGCCTGTCGGGCCTGTCCCTGGGGATCACTCCGAGGAACAAGTTCTAGATCTGGACGCGGCTGGGCAAAGGGGCGCCGAAACACCCGGCGCCCCTTCGATCACGCGTAGTCGGCGATGTCCTTCACCACGGCGAAGCCAATCCCATACGCACTCATCCCTCTGCCGTACGCCCCGACATGAACCCCGGCCGAGGTAGACCCGGCCAGCACCCACCCGAACTCCGACTCCCGGTAGTGGAACGTCGTCGGCACACCGTCAACCGGCAACGACAACGTCGACCAGTCGGCCCCGTCGAGGTCGTCCGCCAGCACCCACGCCGTCTCCGTCTGCTGCTCCAGCCAGTCGTCCCGCAGGGAGTGGTCCATCTGCCCGGGCCAGGTGGAGGACAGCAGCCCCACACCCGCGAGCCACGCCGCGGAGGACACCGACGTGGCCTCCAGCAGCCCCGTACCGTCCGCCGTACGCCGCGAGGGATGCGCCGCGACGGTGACCACGACCGCGAACTTCTCCTTGGCCTCCTGATCACCCCCGGCCACGAACTCGTTGCGCACCCTGGGCTCGTCTCCGTGCCCGATCGACCCGTGTTCCACGGCCCCGTCGGCCGCCGTACCGACCTGCATCAGCCAGCGCGGTCCCGTGAAGGCCTCGTCGAGGCCGTACCACGGGAAGGGCGCGCGCAGGTAGCCGTCGACGTTACGCCGGGCGGAGGGGACCTGTTGTCCGTCCTCCGCGGCCGGCGCCTGCGCGACTCCTGGACTCGTCGTCTCCATGTGCCCGGACGCCTCCTCGCTCTAGTCGGTCCGGAACGGCCCGCCCCCCTTCGGGCGTACTCTTCCGGTCCGCACAACAACTCGGCAGCATAGCCACACCGCTGCGAGCAGCAGGGAAAGCGCCCGGCGCATGGGCCGCACGGGGGCCTTGTTCAGGCCGTACACAGCCCGACCGGAGTATGAAACGCGTCACGCGCGTCGCTCAGGTGGCGTCCGCGTCGAAGGGCGGACGGTTGTCCCGGTCGGGCGTCTCGGGCTTCTTCGTCATGTCGATACGGCCCCCCGACGAACCTGCGGCAGCGGAGGACGACGAGGAGGAGGACGCGTCGGAGTCACGGCTGTGGACGGCGTCGGTGACCTCGGCCATCTCCTTCTTCAGGTCGAAGCCGTTGCGGATCTCCTTGAGCCCCAGGTCCTCGTTGTCCAGCTGCTTGCGGATGAACGCCTTGGGGTTGAGGTCCTCGAACTCGAAGTCCTTGAACTCCGGGCCGAGTTCCTCCCGGATGTCGTGCTTGGCGCTCTCCGAGAACTCGCGGATCTTCCGGATGGTGCGCGTCACGTCCTGGATGACCTTGGGGAGCTTGTCCGGACCGAAGACGAGCACGGCGAGGACGATGAGCGTCACCAGCTCGAGTGGTCCTATGTCATTGAACACCTGAAGCTCCTTGCGATGTCCGCGGTCCTCGGCCCTCGGTGGTCGGCCCTCGGTGGTCGGTGCGGGTCTTGCCGTGGTCCGGGCCGGATCCACGGTACCCGGCGTTCCTGTCCGACCGGTACTGTCCCGAGACCTCCGGCCGCGGGGAGTGGGAGCGCTTTCCGAATTGTTTGCCTTCTTGGTCCCTGTGCGTCCCGGACATCACGTCTCAGCCGCCGCCGGAGGAGCCGAGGACGAGGGAGAGAGTCCGTTCCTTGCCTCCGCGCTCCAGCGTCAGCTCCAGCCGGTCGCCGGGGCGGTGGGCCCGGGTCTTGACGATCAGTTCCTCGCCCGAGTGGACCCGCTGGCCATCGACGGCTGTGATGACGTCGCCCGCCTTGATCCCGGCCTTGGCACCCGGCCCGCCCGCGGTGACCGGGGCTCCGCCCTCGCTGCCCTCGGCGGCGACCCGGGCGCCGTCGCCCGTGTAGTCCATGTCCAGGGTGACGCCGATCACCGGGTGGGTCGCCTTCCCGGTGTTGATCAGCTCCTCGGCCACGCGTTTGCCCTGGTTGATGGGTATGGCGAAGCCGAGGCCTATGGAGCCGGACTGGCCGCTGTCCGGTTCGGAGCCGCTGCCCGCCGAGCGGATGGCCGAGTTGATGCCGATGACCCGGCCCCGGGAGTCCAGCAGCGGCCCGCCGGAGTTGCCGGGGTTGATGGGCGCGTCGGTCTGGAGCGCGTCGACGTACGACACGTCGCTGCCGTCGCCCTTCTCGCCGCCCGCCGTGATGGGCCGCTGCTTGGCGCTGATGATGCCGGAGGTGACGGTGCCGGCCAGGTCGAAGGGCGCGCCGATGGCCACGACCGGATCGCCGACCTGCATGTTGTCCGAGTTGCCGAGGGGCAGCGGGGTGAGGCCGCGTACGCCCTTCACCTTCACGACGGCGAGGTCGTAGCCGCTGTCCTGGCCGACGAGCTCGGCCTGGGCGGTCTCCCCGCTGTTGAAGGTCACGGTGATCTCGCCGGTGGATCCGGCGGGCCGCACGACGTGATTGTTGGTGAGGATGTGCCCGCGGTCGTCGAGCACGAAGCCGGTGCCGGTGCCCTGTTCTCCGCCGCCGCTCACATGCAGGGTGACCACGCTGGGCAGAGTCCGCTGGGCGATCCCGGCCACACTGCCGGAGTCCCGCCCCGCGGACTCCTTCCCGGCCTGCGGCAGCTCGACGGACCCGATGCCCCCGTTCCGCTCCAGATACGTCCCTACCACGCCGCCGAACCCCCCGGACACGAGCGCCAGCACCACGGCGGCACCCACCAGCGCCTTCCTGCCCCGCCTGCGCCGCTGCTCCGTACTGGGCACACCGGCCCCGGTCTGCTGGAGAGGCCCGGCGGCCGCGGGAGCCGCCCAGGGGTCGTAACGCTGCCAGGGGTCGGGAGCGGGGGCGGGGGCGGGGGCCGCGGATTCAGGAGCCGGTGCGGGTGCCGGAGCCGGGGCCGGTGCCGGGATGCCGGGAGGGGGTGCCGACGCCGCCGGTATGGACGTCTGGTTCGGCTGACTCGGTATCGCCGTGCCGTGCGTCGGCGTCGCCGCCGGGTGCTGGACGGGCGGCGCGGGCGCCCAGGGGCCCGGTTCGCCGTAGGGCGGGGTGCTGTAGGGGTCGGGATCGTGCAGCGGCTTGGGAGCGCCGCCGACCGGCACGGCGGGCTCCACGACGGCGTCAGCGGGCTCCACCGCGGTGTCGGCGGGCTCCTCCGGACCCCTCAACTCGTAGTCCCCCGCGTCCTCGTCCTGCCGCACGGCGGGCCGCGCCAGCTCGAAGTCACCGTCGGTGTCGGCTGAGTCCTCCGGGGCCGCCCCCTGCCCCTCATGCTCCCCTGACTCCCCCTGCTCCCCCGGAGCGTCCTGCGGCCGTGGACGGCTCCACCACTTCGCCTTCGTGGGCTTCCCCTCGTTCATGCTCTCCCCACAGCCGCGGCACGGCTCGATGCGGTGGCCGCGGTTCGTCGAATCGGCGCCCGGCCACACCTCGGCAGCGGGCGACAACCCCCGGATTCAATCAGGTTCGCCGCCCGGTGCGCAGGGGAGCCGGTCAGCGGGCCGTCCGCGAGGAGGCGGGAGGAGAGGGGGACGGGGCCGGGTCCGGGAGGGGCACGGCGAGCAGGGGCGCCGCGATCTCGGGGGCCGCGGACCACGAGGTCAGGGCGGCCGGGGCGGCCGCCGCGAGGGGATGTATCAGCGGGGACATGGCCACGGCACCGGCCACCACGGGGGCGGTCAGCGCGTGCACGGCATGGTGCCCTCCGACCGGCGGGATTCCGGGCAGCAGCGGTGCGGACGCCTCGGTCGGGGCGACCGGCGTCCGGCCGAGCATGCTCTGGCCCTGCCCCTGTCCGAGCAGCGGCGCCGCGCCCCGGCGTCGCTGGGACTCGGGCGTGGTCGTCGCGCCCGAACCCTGTGTACGTGTCGGCGTCACATTGCTTCCCGTGCCGGAGCCGCCGCGGGCTTCCACGTCGCCGGGGGTGACGGTGCTGACGCCGCCCAGGGCGATCGCGGCCAGGGACACCGCCCCGGCGGCGGCGAAGGCGAACCGCAGCCGCGAGGAGGATCTGTCGGGCTCGGGGCGGCCGACGTCGTGGATACGGAAACCCCGGCTCCCCGAGGGAAGGCCTCGGTTGTCGGACGGCAGCACGGGGACATGCGGCCGGGACGGGGCGTACCCGAACTCGAACCGCTCGCCGCGCTTCGCGCCGAAGGCCCCGGACGATCCGAACCGTCCGGACAGTCCGCCGGGCAGCCCTCCGCCACCCGGGGGCATACCGTCACCGTCCGGGTCGCCGCCCGCGGGTAGTCCCTGCAGGCGGGCCAGGAAACTCTCCGAGGGAGGCGGTGGGGCCGCCTCCGCGAACACGTTCTTCAGCCGGCGCTGGGCGTCCACCTCCGTCTTGCATTTCGGGCAGGTGGCCACATGCGCCAGTACGCGCTCCCGCGCGTCATGACCGAGCTCTCCGTCCACCAGGGCGGAGAGTCGGTCTCCCAGGTGCTGCTCTGCGAGGTGTCCCTCGGAAGACTCAGGACGTGATCCGCTCACGCGCTCGCGCCCCCTCCTCCCAGTGCGGGAACACGGGGCACGAACGAGCGGCGCTCGGCCCGTGCCTGCGGGGAGCGGTGCGCGAGGGCCTTGCGCAGCTGGGAGCGACCACGGTGGATCCGCGAGCGGACCGTGCCGAGCTTGACGCCGAGGGTCGCGGCGATCTCCTCGTACGACAGTCCTTCGATGTCGCACAGGACGACCGCGGCGCGGAACTCGGGGGCCAGGGTGTCGAGGGCCTGCTGGACGTCCGCGTCGAAGTGCGCGTCGTTGAAGACCTGCTGGGGCGTGGGCTCCTTGCTGGGCAGCCGCTCGGCCGCGTCCTCGCCGAGCGCGTCGAAGCGGATGCGCTGCTTGCGGCGCACCATGTCCAGGAACAGGTTCGTGGTGATGCGGTGCAGCCAGCCCTCGAAGGTGCCCGGCGTGTAGGTCGACAGGGAGCGGAAGACACGGACGAAGACCTCCTGTGTGAGGTCCTCGGCATCGTGCTGGTTGCCGGTGAGGCGGTAGGCGAGCCGGTAGACCCGGCCGCTGTGCGTGCTGACGATCTCCTCCCAGGTGGGCGGAGTCCACGCCTGCCCGTCCGCGTCGGTGGAGAAGGTCGCGGTCTGGGCGAAGTCAGCGGCGTGGCTGTGGTCAGCGGTGTCGTTCACGGATGTCGGCCTGCCCGCTGATCCGAGGAAGCGCCGGAACACTCCTCCGCGATCCACAGGCGCAGCCGCACCTCCCCTGTCAGCTCTGGTGGTGTCCAGTGGAGCCCCTACCATAGCCACCTCGCCCGTTAGGACCGGATAAGCGGTTTTACGAGAATTTGATCTGGGCTGATACGCCTCGTACTGCTGCGACGGCACTTGCTCGGCGTCCTCGTCCACTGCCCGCCCCCCGTCCCGGTCCGCGCCGTTTGCTCATCCCTTTAAACGACCGGTCCCATCTGCGGGTTCCCGCGCCCAACGGATACAGTCACGCCGAGGCATTCACGGGGACAGGAGAGGGTCATTACCGGCAACCGGCAGACGAGCTGGGCGTTCGCCGACGCCTATGTCGCCGAGGACGACGCGCTGCGCTGGGCCCGGGACCGGGCCCGTGACGCGGGGCTGCGCTCGGTGACGCCCGGCACGGGCTCCGCGCTGGGGTTGCTGGCCGCCTCCGTCGACGCCAAGGCCGTCGCGGAGATCGGGACCGGCTGCGGTGTCTCCGGGATCCACCTCCTGCACGGTATGCGGCCCGACGGTGTGCTGACGACCGTGGATCCCGAGCCGGAGCACCAGCAGTTCGCCCGCCAGGCCTTCCGTGCCTCCGGCTTCGCCAGCAACCGGGCCCGCTTCATCCCGGGCCGCGCCCTCGATGTGCTGCCCCGCCTCGCCGACTCCGGCTACGACCTCGTCTTCTGCGACGGTGACCGGCTCGAGGTCATGGACTACCTCGCTGAATCGTTGCGGCTGCTGCGCCCCGGTGGGCTCGTGGTCTTCGAGGGCGCCTTCGCCAACGGCCGGACGGTGGACTCCGGACCGCAGCCCACGGAGGTGCTGCGGCTGCGGGAGCTGCTGCGCACGGTGCGCGAGAGCCCGGAGCTGGTGCCGTCGCTGCTGCCGGTGGGCGACGGGCTGCTGTGCGCGGTGAAACGCTAGCCGGATCGCACGTTAGCGAAGCGGCAGCCGGGGCAGTCGGAAGTTGATGAGAAAACAACCGCCCCGGCATCGCGGATGATGCCGGGGCAGCTGAAAGGGTATGGTCGCTTGCGCCTCAGCCGACGACCTTCTTGAGGGCATCGCCCAGCGCGTCGGCCTCGTCCGGGGTCAGCTCGACGACGAGCCGACCGCCGCCTTCGAGCGGAACGCGCATGACGATGCCCCGCCCCTCCTTGGTCACCTCGAGCGGGCCATCGCCCGTCCGCGGCTTCATGGCCGCCATGCTCGTTCCCCTTCCTGAAACCCAGCTCATCGTCAAAGCCGTCGGCCCCGAGAAGGGCACACGTGCGGCCCTGAGCAGGACTCGCGACACCGGCATCGAACACATTGCTTCCAAGCCATTATCCCGCATCGCAGGACCCGATGACCAACATCAGTAGGCATCGCTTGGGCAACGCACGCGAGCAAAACCACTCAATTCGGCGAAGTGACTGCGATACTCCGCCACCGCACACACATCCGCCGAACGGAAACGGGCGAGAATTCTTTGACGCAGGTCACACGTCCGGTGCGGTCACCCGTCGGCGATCTCCGTCATGCTGTCCTGCAGACCCGGGACCTACCGGCCGGTAGGTCCCCGAGCAGCGACACGGAGGGGATACGCCATGGCCGACACCGTGCTCTACGAGGTGAGCGACGGGCTCGCGACGATCACGCTGAACCGCCCCGAGGCGATGAACGCGCTGAACGTGGAGGCCAAGGTCGCCCTGCGGGAGGCGGTCAGGTCCGCGGCGGACGACGCCGCCGTGCGGGCGGTGCTGCTGACCGCCGCCGGTGACCGGGCGTTCTGCGTCGGGCAGGACCTCAAGGAACACATCGGGCTGCTGGTCCAGGACCGGGAGACCGGCTCGCGGCAGACCATGAACACGGTGCGGGAGCACTACAACCCGATCGTGCGGGCGCTGGCCGAGGCGGCGAAGCCGGTCGTCGCCGCCGTGAACGGCGTGGCGGCCGGGGCGGGCTTCGGCTTCGCGCTGGCGGCGGACTACCGGATCGTGGCGGACACGGCCGCGTTCAACACCTCCTTCGCCGGGGTGGCCCTGACCGCCGACTCGGGCATCTCGTGGACGCTGCCGCGCGTGATCGGCCCCGGCCGGGCGGCCGACCTGCTGTTCTTCCCGAGGAGCATCAGCGCGCAGGAGGCGTACGAGCTCGGTATCGCCAACCGCCTGGTGCCCGCCGGCGAGCTGCGCGCGGAGGCCGAGAAGGTGGCACGGGCGCTGGCCGAGGGTCCGACGGTGGCGTACGCGGCGCTCAAGGAGGCGGTGGCCTACGGGCTGACGCACTCCCTGGAGGAGACCCTGGACAAGGAGGACGAACTCCAGACGCGGGCGGGCTCCTCCGAGGACCACGCGATCGCGGTGCAGGCCTTCGTCAACAAGGAGAAGCCGAAGTACCTGGGCCGCTGACCTGCGGAAACGGCGTCAGGACCGACGCGCCACGCAGGTCTGCAGATGGTCGTCGACCAGTCCGCAGGCCTGCATCAGGGCGTACGCCGTCGTCGGGCCGATGAAACGCAGCCCCCGCTTCTTCAGCGCCTTGGCCAGGGCCGTCGACTCGGGGGTGACGGCCGGGACGTCGGAGAGCGCCTTCGGGACCGGGCGGGTGCCCGGCTCGGGGGCGTGGGACCAGATCAGCTCGTCCAGGTCGCCCGGGGCCCACTCGGTCAGCACGCGCGCGTTGGCGAGTGTCGCGTCGATCTTGGCGCGGTTGCGGATGATGCCGGTGTCGGCCAGCAGGCGCTCGCGGTCCTCGTCGGTGAAGGCGGCCACCGAGGCGATCTTGAAATCGGCGAAGGCGGCACGGAAGCCGGGGCGGCGGCGCAGGATCGTGATCCAGGACAGGCCGGACTGGAAGGCCTCCAGGCTCAGCCGTTCGAAGAGGGCGTCGTCGCCGTGGACCGGGCGGCCCCACTCCTCGTCGTGGTACGTCACGTACTCCGGGGCGGACAGGGCCCAGGGGCAGCGCGGCGCGCCGTCCGGGCCGGCGAGGGCGGCGCCGTCGCTCACGGCCGGTCCTCCTGTCGCGGACCGGGCTTGTCCATGGACACGTGGTTCTCCGCGGACGCGTGGTGCGGCGGGGACACCGGGCCGTGGGTGGCGGCCGTGCGGGCGCCCGCCAGGGCCGATTCCAGGTCCGCGATGCGGGCGTCGCGCTCGGCGAGCTCGGCGCCGAGGCGGCTGAGGGCGTCGTCCACGTCCCCCATGCGGTAGCCGCGGGCGGCCAGCGGGAAGCGGAGGCTCTCCACATCGGCGCGGTCGACGGGGCGGTCCGGGGGCAGCGGGTCGCGGAGCTGCTCGGGGGCGGCCTCGGGCAGCGGGCCGTTCTCGCCGCCGCCCAGCACGGCCAGGGTCACCGCGCCGACCACGAGGACCAGCGCGACGACCAGGAACAAGAACATAACCATCGCGGGGCCCCCACGGTCAGGTGTCTCGGAGTCTTCGAAAGACGGATGTTGTCAGGCTCCGATCGTGCCATGCGAGTCTGACAGTTAGGGTCGCAGGCGGCGGAAGACGGGGACGTACCAGGAAAGGTCACAGGGGATGCTCAGGCTGGGCAGGCGGGAATTCGAGCCGCGTGAGCCGGTGATCATGGCGATCGTCAACCGGACCCCGGACTCCTTCTACGACCGGGGCGCGACCTTCCTCGACGAGCCGGCCCTCGCGCGCGTGGAGCAGGCGGTGGCCGAGGGAGCCGCGATCATCGACATCGGCGGGGTCAAGGCCGGGCCGGGCGAGGAGGTCACGGCCGAGGAGGAGGCCCGGCGGACGGTCGGGTTCGTGGCCGAGGTGCGGCGGCGGTTCCCGGACGTGATCATCAGCGTGGACACCTGGCGGGCCGAGGTCGGCCGGGCCGTGTGCGAGGCCGGGGCCGATCTGCTGAACGACGCGTGGGGCGGGGTCGATCCGGGGCTCGCCGAGGTCGCCGCGCGGTACGGGGTGGGGTTGGTGTGCACGCACGCGGGCGGTGCGGAGCCGCGGACGCGGCCGCACCGGATCGAGTACGACGATGTCGTCGCCGACATTCTGGACGTGACCGTCGGGCTGGCGGAGCGGGCGGTGGCGCTGGGGGTGCCGAGGGAGTCGGTGCTGATCGATCCCGGGCACGACTTCGGGAAGAACACGCGGCACAGCCTGGAGGCGACTCGGCGGCTGGGCGAGATGGTCGACACGGGGTGGCCGGTGCTGGTGTCGCTGTCCAACAAGGACTTCGTGGGAGAGACGTTGGACCGGCCCGTGAAGGAGCGGGTCGTGGGGACGTTGGCGACGACGGCCGTGTCCGCGTGGCTGGGGGCGCAGGTGTACCGGGTGCATGAGGTCGCCGAGACGCGGCAGGTGCTGGACATGGTGGCATCCATCGCCGGGCATCGGGCTCCTGCCGTTGCCCGGCGTGGGTTGGCCTAGGGCGTCACCCCGAGGTACCTGAGCTCGAAAAGACCTCTACCTGCCCGCTTCCTTCGACACCAGAGCCACCGCCTCGTCCACGTCGTCCGTGACGTGGAACAGGAGGAGGTCCTTGTCCGCGGCCTTGCCCTGGGCGATGACCGTGCCGCGGAGCCAGTCGACGAGGCCGCCCCAGTAGTCGCTGCCGAAGAGGACGATGGGGAAGCGGGTGACCTTCTGGGTCTGGACGAGGGTGAGGGCCTCGAAGAGTTCGTCGAGGGTGCCGAGGCCGCCGGGCAGGACCACGAAGCCCTGGGCGTACTTGACGAACATCATCTTCCGGACGAAGAAGTAGCGGAAGTTCAGGCCGATGTCGACGTACGGGTTCAGCCCCTGCTCGAAGGGCAGCTCGATGCCCAGGCCGACGGAGATGCCCTTGGCCTCCAGGGCGCCCTTGTTGGCCGCCTCCATCGCCCCCGGGCCGCCGCCCGTGATGACCGCGAAACCCGCCTCCACCAGGCCCCGGCCCAGCTGGACGCCCGCGTCGTACTCGGGCGACTCGGCCGATGTCCTGGCCGAGCCGAACACGCTGATCGCGGGCGGGAGTTCGGCGAGCGTGCCGAAGCCCTCGATGAACTCCGACTGGATGCGCAGCACGCGCCAGGGGTCGGTGTGCACCCAGTCGGAGGGGCCGCCCGCGTCCAGCAGCCGCTGGTCGGTCGTGCTGGCCTGCACCTGGTCCCGCCTCCGGAGGACCGGGCCCAGGCGCTTCTCCTCCGGCGGCTGCTTCTTCCCCTCGGGGTTGCCGGTCGCCATGTGCGCTCCCTCCGTCGTGCCTGTCGTTCCACCTCAGCGTAGATCTACGCGGGTTACGAACGAGGGACGTGAGCATGTCCGCGATAAAGCGCCGTAAACACGGGGGCGCCCCGGACGGGATCAGGCCGTCAGCCAACTCCGCAGACGCTCCTCGCCCGCGAGGATCTTCGCGGTCTCCACACGCTCGTCCCGCTTGTGGGCCAAGTGGGGGTTGCCGGGGCCGTAGTTGACCGCGGGGACTCCGAGCGCGGAGAAGCGGGAGACATCCGTCCAGCCGTACTTTGGCATCGGGGTGCCGCCCACCGCCTCGATGAACGCCTTGGCCGCCGGGTGGGACAGGCCCGGCATCGCCGCGCCGCTGTGGTCGACGACCTCGAACTCCGTCACGCCGCAGTCCGCGAAGACCTCCCGCACGTGGGCGACGGCCTCCTCGGGCGTGCGGTCGGGCGCGTAGCGGAAATTGACCGTGACGACGCACTCGTCGGGGATGACGTTGCCGGCCACTCCCCCGCCGATCCCCACGGCGTTCAGGCCCTCGCGGTACTCCAGGCCGTCGATGACCGGCCAGCGGGGCTCGTAGGAGGCCAGGCGGGCGAGGATCGGGGCGGCCGCGTGGATCGCGTTGGAGCCCATCCAGCCGCGCGCCGAGTGGGCCCGCTCGCCCGCGGTCTTCAGCAGCACCCGCAGGGTGCCCTGGCAGCCGCCCTCGACCTGGCCGTCCGAGGGCTCCAGGAGGACCGCGAAGTCGCCCTCAAGCCACTCGGGGTGCGTCTCGGAGACGTGCTTGAGGCCGTTCAGCTCGGCGTCGACCTCCTCGTTGTCGTAGAAGACGAAGGTCAGGTCGCGGTTGGGGGCCGGGACCGTCGCCGCGATGCGCAGCTGCACCGCGACACCCGCCTTCATGTCGCAGGTGCCGCAGCCCCACAGGACGCCGTCCTCGTCGAGCCGGGAGGGGACGTTGTCCGCGATCGGGACGGTGTCGATGTGACCGGCCAGGATCACCCGCTCCGAGCGGCCCAGGTTCGTACGGGCCACGACGTTGTTGCCGTACCGGTCGACCGTCAGGTGGGGCAGCGCGCGCAGCGCGTTCTCGATGGCGTCCGCGAGCGGCTTCTCGGTGCCGCTCTCGGAGCGGAAGTCGACGAGCCGGGCGGTGAGCTCCGCGGCGTCCAGCGTGAGGTCAAGCGAGGTGTCGGCCATGCCGTCGACCCTAACGCGCCAGACCCGGTGCCCAGTCTCCCCACCGGGCACATGGGCATCCATACTCTCCAGTACCTTGTACGGCGTGCCAGAGCCGTCCTCCCCCAAGCGTCGCGGCCGCCTCTTTCGATGCGGGTCCGCCTTCATGGCCCTGCTCGCGGTCGCCGGATACCTCGTCGTGCAGTACATCACCGGAGGCACGGGCGAACCGGGCTGCAAGGTCGTCTCGGGCAAGGGCGACGGGGCGTCGTACACGTTCTCCCCGGAGCAGGCCGTGAACGCGGCGACGATCACCGCCGTGGGCACCGGGCGCGGGCTGCCGGAGCGGGCCGTGACCATCGCGCTGGCGACCGCGCTGCAGGAGTCGAGCCTGCGCAACATCAACCACGGCGACCGGGACTCCCTCGGCCTGTTCCAGCAGCGGCCCTCGCAGGGCTGGGGCACGCGCGAGGAGATCCTGGACCCGACGTACTCGGCCGGCGAGTTCTACGACCACCTGGTCAAGGTGCCCGGCTACACCCGGCTGCCCCTCACCGTCGCCGCGCAGCGCGTGCAGCGCAGCGGCTTCCCGCAGGCCTACGCCAAGCACGAGCCGGACGCCGCGCTGCTCGCCGCCGCCCTCACCGGCCAGTCCTCGGCCACGCTGACCTGCGAGGGCCGTCCGGGCGCGACCCGGGCGACGGGCCCGGACGGGGTGCGTACCGCGCTCGTGCGGGACTTCGGACGCGATGTGCTGGAGCCGGCCGCCGCCGAGGTGGGCGGCTCCTCGGCGGCCACGCCGACGCCGTCCCCGAGCGGCGGTACGGGCGAGTCCGGCGGGCGGACGGTGACGCTGCCGGTGACCACCGCCCCGGGTTCCGCGACCGGGCGGAGCACGGAGCAGCGCGGCTGGCAGCTCGCGCACTGGGCCGTGGCCAACGCCTCCGAGCTGCACATCGCGCGCGTGACGTACGCCGGGCGTGAGTGGGTCGCCGGGAACACGGCCAGCGAATGGCGCGCTCCGGCGACGAAGGGCACCGCGGGCGCGCAGCGGGACGCGGACGACGTCCGTATTGTCACGATGCGCTGACTCGTACCCGGATCGCGCAGAGGTACGGGAACTCACCCCTGGGGATTACCCGCGCGGCTCGGCCGCGACGGTGTGCGCAGGTTTTCGCGTCCTCACCCGGGAATCCGTGAAAACCCTTGGGCGTACAGGGCTGGAAGGATTCGGCGGACTTTCCGGGGTGGGTCTTTTTGCCCGTTTGTCCGCAGCCGATTATGCGACGCATTACCAACTCTTTACGTTGCGACGCCGCAACCTTCCCGGGCTTCGAGCGGTAGTCACTGCGTCCGAGCCGGGGTGGTCAACAGCCAGTCGATCAACTCCCGGAGCCGGTCGGACACTTCACGAACCTCACTGTTCTCTCCGTCGAAGGAGCACCATGTCCCTCCCCCTGACCCGCCGGATCGCCCGTGCCGCGCTCATTGTCGCTGCGGGGGCGGCTGCCGGGGTCGGTGCGGCCGGCTCCGCGAGTGCGGCCCCCGAGCTGCCGGCCAACCCGAACCTCGGCGGCCTGACCGCCCTGGACGGGGCGAACGTCGGCAACACCGTCGACGGCGCGGCGACGGACGTCAGCAAGTCCGCCGGTGACACCGGCGGCAAGGCCGTCAAGAAGGCGGTGCCGGCCGCGGGCAAGCTCGGCGGCAAGACGGTCAAGAAGGCCACGCCCGTCGCCCAGAAGGCGGCCGGTGAGGCGGCGGGCTCCGCCGGGCAGCTCGTCGGCGAGGCCGCCGGTTCGGCGCAGGGCGGTCTGCCGACCGACTCGCTGACGAAGGGCGGCGTGCCGTCCGCGAAGACGCTGCCGGCGAAGGGCCTGCCGATCGGCTGACGCCGGTCCCGGAACACGGCGAAGGGGTCCAGGGAATTCCCTGGACCCCTTCGCCGTGTTCCGTTTCGCTGACGGCCCGCGGGGGGCTACAGGCGCCGTACGGCCGCCGCGATCCGCTCGTCCGTCGCCGTCAGGGCCACGCGGACGAACTCCGCGCCGGCCGTGCCGTAGAAGTCGCCCGGGGCCACGAGGATGCCTCGTTCCGCGAGATGGGCGACCGTGTCCCAGCAGGACTCGCCCCGGGTGGCCCACAGGTAGAGGCTGGCCTCGCTGTGCTCGATGCGGAAGCCGTGGGACAGCAGAGCCTCGCGCAGGAGGGCGCGGCGGGACGCGTAGCGCTCGCGCTGGACGCGGACGTGCTCGTCGTCGCTCAGGGCCGCCACGACGGCCGCCTGTGTCGGCGCGGACGTCATCATGCCGCCGTGCTTGCGGATCTCCAGGAGGGGGCTCAGGACGGCCGGGTCGCCGGCCAGGAAGGCCGCGCGGTAGCCCGCGAGGTTCGAGCGCTTGGAGAGGGAGTGGACGGACACGATGCCGTCGTACGAGCCGCCGTTGACGTCGGGGTGCAGCACCGAGACCGGGTCGGCCTCCCAGCCCAGCTCCAGGTAGCACTCGTCGGAGAAGAGCAGGACGCCGTGCTCACGGGCCCAGGCCACGATCCGGGTGAGCTCCGCCTTCGACAGGACCTTGCCCGTGGGGTTCGACGGGGAGTTCAGCCAGAGGAGCTTCAGGCCCTTCGGGTCCAGCTCCGTCGGGTCGTCGTAGACCTCGTACTCGGCGCGGGCCAGGCGGGCGCCCACCTCGTACGTCGGGTAGGCCAGGCGCGGGTAGGCCACCCGGTCGCCGGGGCCGAGGCCCAGCTGGGTCGGGAGCCAGGCGACGAGTTCCTTGGAGCCGACGATCGGCAGGACGTGGCGGTGGGTGACGTCGCGGGCGCCGAGGCGGCGCTCGACCCAGCCGGTGATCGCGTCGCGCAGCTCGGGCGTGCCCCAGACGGTGGGGTAGCCCGGCGAGTCCGCCGCGTCGACCAGCGCTTTCTGGATCAGCTCGGGGACCGGGTCGACCGGGGTGCCGACGGACAGGTCCACGATGCCGTCCGGGTGGGCGGCGGCCGTGGCCTTGAACGGCGTCAGCTTGTCCCAGGGAAAAGCGGGGAGACGGTCGGAGACTGCGGACACGGATCTGGCTCACTTTCTGGTGCGTACGAGCCGTCGTAGGGCAAACGCCTCGGCCCCGTACGGCGATCAGGGCGTGATCGGGCCGTACGGGACCTCAGGGCCTGCCGTTTGGATCAGGCCGCAGACGCGGGGCCCGGCACGCACGTCTGCGGCGTTGTCGTCGGTCGCCGACGCTCCGCGTCGACTCCCTCCTCCGCCTTGCAGCCGCACGCACCAGACCCCGCTCACCGGCGATGACGAGACACCGCCGATTCCCTGCGACCTGATCCAAACGACAGGCCCAGCGGCGCGGTGTGCGGGCCGCTTGCGGTGGCTAGGCCTGTGGCGGCAGCGCGGCGATGAAGGGGTGGTCGCGCTCGATCAGCCCCAGCTTGCTGGCGCCGCCGGGCGAGCCGAGTTCGTCGAAGAACTCGACGTTCGCCTTGTAGTAGTCCTTCCACTCCTCCGGGGTGTCGTCCTCGTAGAAGATCGCCTCGACCGGGCAGACCGGCTCACAGGCACCACAGTCGACGCATTCGTCCGGGTGGATGTACAAGGACCGGGAGCCCTCGTAGATGCAGTCGACCGGGCACTCCTCGATGCACGCCTTGTCCTTGACGTCGACACAAGGCTGCGCGATGACGTAGGTCACGCTGTCGTTCCTCCTCGATAGGGCGCTGGCGGGCCTCCTCAGGCTCCGCCGCCTGGCGCGCGGGAGCGCGGCGTCGTCGATGCCCGCCCCTAGTATCTCCGTTCTTGGGCATGATCCGAACAGGAGGGGTGTACGGACCTGTGGAAATCTCAGCCGGCGGGCGTCTCGAGGTGGCCATCACCGCTGCTGACGTGGGCAAACGGGTCTCCGTACGGAGCTTGATCGAACACGCGGCTCCGGGTGAGAAGTTCACCGACACGGTCGGCGTTCTCACATCATGGGACAGCGGTGTGCTGCTGATCACACGCAGAAGCGGCGAGAGCGTCCGCATCGCGGAATCCTCGCTGGTCGCGGGGAAGGTCGTACCCGCCGCTCCGGCGCGTCGCCGTGGTCCGGCCGCCTCGTACGAGGAGCTGGCCCGGGTCGCCGCGCGGGCCTGGCGGTCCGTGGAGAGCGAGCGGCTCGGAGACTGGGAGCTGCGGGCCGCCTCCGGGTTCACGCGGCGGGCCAATTCGGTGCTGCCGCTCGGCGAGCCGGGCCTGCCGCTCGACGAGGCGCTCGGCGCCGTCCGGCGCTGGTACGACGAGCGCGGGCTGCCCGCCTACGTCCAGACCGCGACCGGCGCCGAGGGCACGCAGGAGCTGCTCTGCGCGGAGCTGGAGGCGCGGGGCTGGGTGCGGGAGGTGACCGCCGAGCTGTGGGTCGGGCCGCTGGCGCCGGTCGCCGACCGGGAGGAGCCGTCCGGGGTCGTGCTGTCCCGGGAGGCGGACGAGGCGTGGCTGGCGCGGTACCAGCGCAAGGGCGTGAGCGAGGTGGCGCTGCGGGTGCTCGGGAGCGGGCCCTCGGTGTGGTTCGCGACCGTGCCCGGTGCCACGGAGGGTGCCGCTCCGGCCGCCATCGGGCGGTGTGTCGTCGACGGGCGGTGGGCCGGGTTCGCCGCCGTCGAGGTCGATCCGGCGCTGCGGCGGCAGGGGCTGGGCACCGCCGTGATGGCGGCGCTGGCCCGGCGGGCCCTCGACGAGGGGGCGTCGGCCGCGTGGCTCCAGGTCGAGGCCGAGAACGCGGGAGCGCGGGAGCTGTACGCCGGGATGGGCTTCGCCGCGCACCACGCCTACCACCACTACCGGGCGCCGGAATCCGGCGGCACCGGCCGGTAACCGATCGTCGCGAGAGGGCACGAGCCAACTATGCGTCCCCCCTGTCCCCCGTCCCCTGAGCGCTCCGCCGAGCTGCGGCGGCGCTTCGCCGAGGAGGCCCGCTCCGAGCGGCCCGATCTGTCGACGCTGTGCCTGCTGGTGGGCGCGGAGGCGGACCGGGAGCTGGACGAGGCGGGCCTGGATGCCGCGCAGGTCGAGCTGGACCGGCTGGCCGGGCTGCTGCCGTACCGGCCCGGCGGGCCGCGCGCCTGGGCGGTCGCCCTGCGCGAGCTGCTGGGTGAGCGGATGGGCTTCGGCGGCAGCCCGGCCGACTACCAGCGGCTGGAGTCCTCGCTGCTGCACGAGGTGCTGGTGCGGCGCAGGGGGTTGCCGATTCTGCTGTCCGTGGTGTGGATGGAGGTCGCCCGGCGGGCCGGGGCGCCGGTGTACGGGGTGGCCCTGCCGGGGCATTTCGTCGTCGGGTTCGGGCCTGACGAGGGGCAGGTGCTCGCCGATCCGTTCGACGGGGGGCGGGTGCTGACGGGGGAGGACGCGGAGGTGCTGGTCGCCGGGGCGACGGGGGCGGGGATCGATCCGGCGATGCTGCGGCCTGCGGATCCGCTGGATGTGGTGCTGCGGATTCTGAACAACGTGCGGGCGTGGGCCGCGGCTCGGCCGGAGCGGTCGGATGTCGCGCTGTGGGCGGTCGAGCTGTCGCTGTTGTTGCCCTCGCATCCGGCTCGGTTGCGGTACGAGCGGGCGCAGTTGCTGGTGCAGCGGGGGGAGTTCCTGGGCGGGGCCTCGGAGCTGGAGGCCTATGCGGAGGTGGTGGAGGCCGTGGATGAGGCTGCGGCCGAGCAGGTTCGGGGGGAGGCTTTTGCGGCTCGGGCGATGCTCAATTGACGCCTTCTCGCCGTGGGGGCTTGTGTCGCGTCGCTTGTGCGGGTGCGTTGTGGCTGGTCGCGCAGTTCCCCGCGCCCCTGAGGGGGCGTTTTTACAACCAGCCCTTTTCGCGTGCTGTTCGGACCGCCTCTGCTCGGTTTCTCACCGCGAGCTTCTGGATGGCTGTGCTGAGGTAGTTGCGGACCGTGCCCTGGGAGAGGTGCAGGGTGGTTGCCAGTTCGGCGTTGGTGGAGCCGTCGGCGGCTGCTCGCAGGACCTCTCGTTCTCGGTCCGTGAGGGGGTTGGCGCCGTCGGCCAGGGCCGCTGCCGCGAGGGTGGGGTCGATGACGCGTTCGCCGGTGAGGACCTTGCGGATCGCGTCGGCGAGCTGGGCGGCGGGGGCGTCCTTGACCAGGAAGGCGTCGGCGCCGGACTCCATGGCGCTGCGGAGATAGCCGGGGCGGCCGAAGGTCGTGAGGATGACCAGCTTCACCGCCGGGAGCTCCTCGTGGAGGCGGGCCGCGGCCTCTATGCCGGTCGCACCGGGCATCTCGATGTCCAGGAGGGCGACGTCGACGGCGTGTGCGCGGGCCGCTTCCAGGACCTCGTCGCCGCGGGCCACCTGGGCGACGACCTCGATGTCCTCCTCCAGGCCGAGCAGAGCGGCCAGGGCCTCGCGGACCATCGACTGGTCCTCGGCGAGGAGGACCTTGATCGTGCGGCTCATGCCGGGGATCCTACGTCCGCCGGATGGGCCGTCGGCACGCGGGCGACCAGGCGGAAGCCGTGCTTGAGCGGGCCCGCCTCCAGGGTGCCGCCCGCCTTGGCCAGGCGTTCGGTGAGGCCCGTGAGGCCGTTGCCGTGGCCCCCGCCCGGGCCGCCGGAGCCGTTGTCCTCGACGGTGAGTTCGAGCACCGGGCCGTCGAGGGTCTGGCGGGGCAGCAGCCCGACCGTGCAGCGGCGGGCGCCGCTGTGCCGTACGACGTTGGTGACGGCCTCGCGCAGGGCCCAGGCGAGGGCGGACTCGCTCTCCTCGGGGACACCGGCGAGGCCGGGCGGCTCGGCGGGCAGGTCGGCGGTGACACCGGCCGCGGTCAGGGCGACCCGGGCACCGGCGAGTTCGGCGGCGAGGCGGGGGCGCCGGTAGCCGGTGACGGCCTCGCGTACGTCGACGAGGGCCTGGCGGCTGACCTGCTCGATGTCGGCGACCTGCTGGGCCGCCTCGTCGGGCCGGCCGGGGAGCATCCGGCCGGCCAGCTCGCTCTTGAGGGTGATCAGGGAGAGGGAGTGGCCGAGCAGGTCGTGCAGGTCCCTGGCCAGCCGCAGGCGTTCCTCGTTGGCGGCGAGCTGGGCGACGGTGGCGCGGGCCTCGCGCAGGGCGATGGTGGTGCGCACGAGTTCGCGTACGCCGGTCATGGCGAAGCCGCCGAGCAGGGCCGGGATGAGGAGCCCGGACAGATAGGCCAGGCCGTCGTGCGTCGCGAGTGCCACGGCGGTCAGCAGGGCGCAAGCGACCGGGATCGTCCAGCGGGCCAGGCGCAGGGGCAGGGCGGCCCCGGACGCGATCGAGACGTACACGAACAGCACCAGCCACTCGCGGCCCAGGGTGAGGGCGAGGAGCGTGGACTGGGCCGCGAGGACCCCGAGCGAGGCGAGCACCAGGCCGTTGCGCTCGCCGCGGCCGGTGCGGAAGACCAGCAGCATGTACCAGGTGACGAACGCGGCCAGGCCCAGCCAGCCGAGGATCCGTACGCCCGTGCTGTGGCCGCCGTGCAGCAGGTCGGTGACGGGTGCGCTCAGATAGACCAGCCAGATGCCGGTCCACAGCGACTTCACCGCCCGCTGCCTGCGGTTCACCGGGCGCTGCCCGATACCGAACCCGACGCCGCTCACGCCTTCAGGGTGTCCTTCCGGTACAGCCAGGCCGCGCCGCCCGCGAACAGGACGAACGACACCACGAGGACGGCGAGGTCCTGGACGTGCGGGGCGCGGCTCTGCTCGATGGCCTGCCCCAGGGCAGCGTACGCGTGCGTGGGAAGCCACTTCGCGATGTCCTGGAGCCAGGCCGGGAAGGTCGTCGTCGGCATCCACAGGCCGCCGAGCATCGACAGGCCGAAGTAGGTGATCATCGTGATCGGGCGGACCGCGTCGCCGCTGGCGAGGTAGCCGAGGGCGACGCCGAGCGCGGCGAAGACGAGGCTGCCGGCCCAGATCGCGCCGGTGAGGGCGAGCCACTGCCAGGCGTCCAGTCGTACGTGCTTCACGGCCGCCGCGACGGCGAAGACGATGACGATGGACGGCAGGCTGACGACGGCGGCGCTCGCGGTCTTGGCGAGGACGTAGCCGCGGCCCGGCAGGGTGGTCAGGCGCAGTTGCCGCACCCAGCCGCCCTCGCGCTCCTTGGCGATGCGCTCGCTGTTGCCCATGAGGACGGCCGTGAGAGCGCCGAAGGAGGCCATCGAGACCATCATGTAGGTCGGCAGGGTCAGGCCGGTGCCGGGGAGTTTCGTGGTGCTGTCGGAGTTGCCCGCGATGATCAGGAACAGGATCGACGGGTAGATCACCGAGAAGAAGAGGAACTTGCGGTTGCGCAGGGCGCGAGTGAGTTCCAGTTTGATCAGGCTGTTCACTTCGACTTCGCCTCCTCGGCGGCGGTGATCGCGACGAAGGCCTGCTCCAGGCCGAGCCCGGCGACTTCGAGGTTGCGGGGGTAGACGCCGAGGCCGTAGAGGGCGTGGACGGTCGCGTCGGCGTCGGTGGACTGGATGCGCACGGTCCGGCCGGAGAGGGCCAGGGAGGTCAGGAACGGCAGGCCGCGCAGGGCCGCCTCGTCGACGTCGCCCGCGAGGTCGAAGGAGACGCGGCGGGCGCCCGCCTTGGCCTTGATCTCGGCGGCCGTGCCGTCGGCGAGGAGCCGGCCGCGGTGCAGCACCAGGACCCGGTCGGCGACGGCGTCGGCCTCTTCGAGGTAGTGGGTGGCGAAGAGGACGGTCCGGCCCTGGTCGGCCTGTTCGCGCATGGTGGCCCAGAAGGCCTGGCGGGTGGTGACGTCCATGCCGGTGGTGGGCTCGTCCAGGACGATGAGGTCGCTGTCGCCCGCGGTGGCGAGGGCGAAGCGGACGCGCTGGGCCTGGCCGCCGGAGAGCTTGTTGACCTTGCGGTCGGCGATCTGCGCGATGCCCGCGCGGGACAGCACCTCGGAGGGCCGGTACGGCTTCGGGTGCAGATCGCAGGCGAGCCGCACCAGTTCGGCGACCGTGACCTCGTCCATCAGCCCGCCGCTCTGCAGCATGGCGCCCACGCGCCCGGCGACGATCGCCTCCCGGGGGCCCTCGCCGAAGAGCCGGACCGTGCCGCTGTCGGGCTTCTTGAGACCGAGGAGCAGATCGAGGGTGGTGGACTTGCCGGCACCGTTGGGGCCGAGCAGCGCCACGGTCTCCCCCGGACGCAGGGTCAGAGTCAGTCCGTCCACGGCCCGGACGGTGCCGTATGCCTTGCTCACCTGGTCGAACGCGACCACCGAGGCTGTCGTTGTCATACGGCCATGGTGGCTTCGGGGGTGTGGGCGGGGGCAGTGTCGGGCGTCCGGAGTGCCGGATGACAGATGTCATGCCGTGCGGGTGACGACGCGGAACAGCCCCTGCCCGGTCGGGGGCAGGGGCTGTCCGTCCGTGCGGTCTGTGCGGACCGTCCGAGGTCAGTTCGGCTTGGTCTCGATGACCCCGACGCGCTCCGCCGTCGTCTTGCCGCGCAGCGCCTTGCGCAGCGCCGCGACGACGTCCTGCGGAAGGACGTCGCGCTTGCCGCTCGCACCCTCGATCTGCACGCCGTCGAAGGTCGTGCCGTACGCCTCCTTGAGCGCCTTCAGGTCGTAGGTCTCCACAAGCTTGCCGTCGACGGCCTTGAACCCGAGGATCTTCGGCAGCGACAGCGCGCCGAACGGGATGCTGTGCGCCGCGTCGGTCTGTACGAAGGCCTTGGCCGACATCGCGGGCTGCGCGAAGTCCTTCAGCACCCGGTCGACCTCGGCATTCGAGACGGTCGGCTGCCGGGTCGTGGTCGGGAGGTCCACCGTGCCGGCGGTGCCCGTCTCCACCTGGGAGCGGTAGGCCTCCTCGACCGCGGCCGTCGACTTGGCGAGGTCGACGCCCTGGCCCGCCTTGCCGTACACGGCGACGGCCTTGCCGTTCTGGAACTTGATGGTGCCGTCGGAGGACGAGCCGGAGCCGCCGGCCGCGGTCTCCAGGGACGCGTGCAGCTTCTCCTCGTCGATGGGCATGACGGGAGTGACGACGCGGTGGTTGCCGAAGAGCGAGCCGATCACGGAGACCGGGTTGTAGTCGCTCTTGGCCGCCGCGTCGGCCGTGGCGTCCATGTCGAACTGGAGGCCCGCGTTGTCCGGGTCGAGGGACACGGCCTTGCCGCCCGCCGACAGCTTCAGCGGCTTGCCCGCCCGGTCGTCGAAGGCCTCGTCGAGCTTCTTGACCGCGCCGTCGCGGGTGGTGCCGCCGATGTCGACGCCGAGGACGCTGGTGCCCTTGGGGACGTCGGTGCGGTTCATCAGCAGACCGGCGCCGTAGAGGCCACCGGCGGCGACGACCACGCCGACCGCGAGCAGCACCAGCTTGTTGCGGCCCTTCTTCTTCGGCGCCTTCGAGGAGCTGGCCGGGGGCGGGGAGACCGGCTCGGGCAGCTTCGGGGCCCCGGGCGGCACCGGGCCGTCGCCGGGCGCGCCCGGGCCGAACGGGGAGGCCGCGCCGGACGGTACGACCGGGATGCCGCTGGTGACGGTGTGCCCGGAGACGTTGTCGTGGCGGGGGCCGAAGCCCGGGCCGTCCGGTTCGGGGGCCGGCTTCTGCGGGGTGAGGATGGCGGTGTCGTCGCTCATGCCGCCGCCGGGGGCGCCGCCCAGAGGGCCGGGGCCGCCTGCGCCGGCAGGGCCACCGGGGCCGCTCTTGCCGGCGGGGCCGCCGGGTGCGCCCGGGCGTCCGGGGCCACCGGGCCCGCCTATGGCTCCGGGCCCGCCCGGTCGGCCGGGGTCATTGAAGGCGCTGGGGGCGCCGGGGCCGCCGGAGCGGCCGGGCTCGTCGAAGGCGCCGGGGCCGCCGGGACCACCGGGCCTGCCCGGCTCTCTGAAGGCGCCGGGGCCGCCAGGACCGCCGGGGCCACCCGGTCGGCCCGGGGCACCGCGTCCACCCGGTCCGTCGAAGAAGGCGTCGGGACCGCTGCCCGGGGCGCCGGGTCCACCGGCCGGCGGCACCATCGGGCCGTCGCCGGTGACCGGACCGCCCGTCGGGCCGGACGGGCCCGGGGAGCCGGGACCGCCCTGGCCGCCGCGGTCGTTCTCCGCGAAGAACGGCAGATCGTCGCGGCGCGCGTCACCACCGCCACCGCCACTGCCCGGGGCGGGACGCGAGCCGTTGCCCAGCGGGCCCGCCGCCAGTGCCTCGGTGACGTCGAAGGAGCCGGTGCCGCCGCCGTGCCCGGGCGCGACGGGTCCGCCGGTCGCGCCGCCGGGAAGCCCCGCACCGTTCGTACCGCCGGGCCGGGAGCCGCCCGGCGCGCCCATGGAGCCGACCACGCCTCCGGGCCGCCCGGCACCCGGCCGGGCCCCACCGGGCGCACCGGGAGCGCCCGCGCCGGGAGCACCCGGACCAGGGGCGCCCGCGCCGGAACCGCCCGCCGCCGGGTTCGAACCGCCCGGGATACCGGCCCCGTTGGTGGAACCGCCGCCCTGACCGCCCGGTCCCGTGCCGGACTTGCGGGGCGCGAACCAGTCGCTGGTCGGCTTGTCGTCGGCGGGCTGCGCGGGCTCGGCGGGAGGCTCGACCGTGCCGGTGCCTCTGGAGGTCGCGGCACCCGGCGCGGAGGCCTCGTTGCCGCTGCCCGCGGCGGTCCCGGTGTCGGCCGAGCTCTCCGCGTCCGCGACGGGCTTGCGCACCACGACGGGCGGAATGGGCCGTGACCCGGGGATGTTGATCCGGATCCGGGTCGTCAGCGTGGTCTCGGTCTTGCGTTCCTCCGGCCGCGCGGCCGAACGGCCCGCGTCCGTACCGGCGTCGGAGACCGCGGGGGTCCCGTACGGCGGCGTACCCGACGGGTAGGCGGCTCCACCGCGCCCGTTGGGCCCGGAGGACGGAGTGTCAGTTTCACGACTCAAGGCAGGTTCTCCCGGTTGGCTCCGCCGCCCGACACAACCTCACGCGGGCAGCTCGGCGGCGCGCACCACCATACTGGCCACTTCTGGCCCGTATCCCACGACCGCCGGGAATCCCACACCGGACCCCCACGGGCACGTCCTGGCGAAGTGGTACGTCATTTGGCAAGTCGGACGGGGCCGCCGTCCGGTTGCCGCCCCGGGGCAAGGGTGGCGCAGATCACAGCAACACCGATGCCTCCGAGCAGGTAGAGATAGGAGCCGCTTCCCGCGGCGAAGAGGAAGTCGCCCTCGGGGCGGCTGGCCGTGAGCAGGATGACGGCGAGCATCCAGCCTGCGGCGGCCGCGACGCCGCCGATCCGGCCGCGGGTGACGAGTGACGCGCCCAGGACGGCTCCGGCCTCCCCGGCGAGGGCGAGCAGCAGCCCGCCCGGGAACCACGCGGGCTGCACCAGCGCCCCGGCCACGCCGACCACGGCGCCGAGCAGGAAGAACCCCAGACAGGCGGTGACCCGTGCGGCGGACGGCGGCCGCACGGGCTGGGCGAGCATCGGACTCCGGTCGCTCATGAGGTCTCCTCGACACCGGCGAACAGGTCGGTCTCCCGCTCACCGGGACCACGCTCGCCCCGCACCAGCTCGTAGTACTCGGTCGCCAGGATGGGCTGGGCGAGTTCGTTGGACAGCACGAAGTACGGCTCGGCCACGGTGACCTGGGTGGCGTGGGCGCGCATCGCGGCGGCCTTGGCGGCGGCGTGGGCGGTGCCGTCGACCACCGTGGTGACGCGCTCCTCGGCGACCACACCGGGGACGTCGTCGACCGCGGCCGCCTTGGTGAAGGGGAGGCCGGGCAGGTCGTCGTGGAGCCGGGCGAAGGCCTCCTCCACAACGGGGCGTGGGACCCGGTTCCAGTACACCTTCGCGACCGGGGCGCCGGCCTCGGCGGAGAGTTCGGCCGCGCGCATGGCGACGCGGTGGGCCTGGATGTGGTCGGGGTGGCCGTAGCCGCCGTCGTCGTCGTAGGTGACGAGGACCTGGGGGCGTACCTCGCGGATCACCTCGACGAGGTGGGCGGCGGCCTCGTCGACGTCGGCCTGCCAGAAGCAGCCGGGGTCGTCGTTGTCGGGCAGGCCCATCATCCCGGAGTCGCTGTAGCGTCCGGCGCCGCCGAGCAGGCGGACGTCCCGGACGCCGAGCTCGGCCATGGCGGCGGCGAGCTCCTGGCGGCGGTACTGCCCGAGGGCGGCGCCGGTCAGGTGCGCGAGCTCGGGCGGGATGACCTCCCCGCGTTCACCGAGGGTGCAGGTGACGAGGGTGACGTGCGCACCCTCTGCCGCGTACCTGGCCATGGTGGCGCCGTTGTTGATCGACTCGTCGTCCGGGTGCGCGTGCACCAGCAGCAGACGCCGGTCGGGCAGTTCCGTCATGGGAACCACCCTACGAGGTCCCGCGACCCCTGCTCACGAGGCCGTACGCGGGACCCGGGCGGTCAGAACTTGATGCTGCCGATCATGCCCGCGATGTTCGTCGTCAGCTCGCTGATCGTGGGAGCGACGGTCGAAGAGGCGAGGTAGAAGCCGAGCAGCATGCACACCACGGCATGCCCGGCTTTGAGTCCCGACTTCTTGATGAGCAAGAAGACGATGATCGCCAGCAGCACCACCGCCGAAATCGAGAGTGCCACGGCGGCTCACCTCCAAAGATCCACAAGGGCGCGGGGGGTCGGACTATGGGGGCATTAAATCCGTACAGCAGCCAGCAGGTTCATACCCACTATGCGACATTGATCATAACTATCCGTCCGTGCGCATCGATCGGCGCACGGCCGCACAAGGGGGCGCATGGCCAATATGGTCAGGGCATGACGACCGAGCCTGACTCCTTCCCCCGCCGGCACGCCCGCACCCAGCGCTTCACGCTCGGCGCGCCGCGTTCGTTCAGTGTGGCGCCCGACGGTTCACGTGTTGTTTTCCTGCGCTCCGGTTCCGGTACGGACCGGGCGAGTTCGCTGTGGGTCCTCGACACGGAGGAGGGCGCGGAGCGCGTGGCCGCCGACCCGCGTGCCCTGCTGGGCGGTGCCTCGGAGGATCTGTCGCCCGAGGAGCGGGCGCGGCGTGAGCGCAGCCGCGAGGGCGGGGCGGGGATCGTCGGGTACGCCACCGACGCGGCCGTGGAGCTGGCCTCTTTCGCCTTGTCAGGGCGGCTTTTCGCGGCCGAGCTGCGGGCCGGGACGGCGCGTGGGCTCGCCACGCCGGGGCCGGTGATCGACCCGCGTCCGTCGCCCGACGGGCGGCACATCGCCTATGTCGCGCAGGGCGCCCTGCGGGTGGTGGGCGCGGAGGGGGACGGTGACCGGGCGCTCGCCGAGCCGGATTCGGAGAATGTCTCATTCGGGCTCGCCGAGTTCATCGCGGCCGAGGAGATGGGGCGTTCGCGCGGCTTCTGGTGGGCTCCGGAGTCGGACCGGCTGCTGGTGGCCCGGGTGGACGACACCCCGGTGCAGCGGTGGTGGATCTCCGATCCGGCGCATCCGGGGCGTGAGCCGCAGCGGGTGGCGTATCCGGCGGCGGGCACCGGCAACGCGGAGGTGCGGCTGTTCGTGATCGGCCTGGACGGGGTGCGCACGGAGGTCGCCTGGGACCGGGCGCGGTATCCGTATCTGGCGCATGTCCACTGGTCAGCGGCGGGCGCGCCGCTGCTGCTCGTCCAGGCGCGCGATCAGCGCAGCCAGTTGATCCTGGCCGTGGATCCGGGGTCGGGCGCGACGCGGATGGTGCACGCCGACGAAGATCGAACATGGCTTGATCTTTTCCCCGGGGTGCCGTGCTGGAGCCCGTCCGGGCAGCTGGTCCGGATCGCGGACGAGGGCGGTGCGCGGGTGCTGGCGGTCGGGGAACGGCCGCTCACGGGAGCGCAGTTGCATGTCCGGACCGTGCTGGACGTCTCCGACGACGATGTGCTGGTCTCGGCGTCTGCGGGCGAGGAGGCCGCCGAGGCGGAGACGGGCCAGGTGCATGTGTACCGGGTGAACGAGCTGGGCGTGGAGCGGTTGTCGCAGGAGCCGGGGGTGCACTCGGCCGCGCGGGCCGGGGACGTCACCGTTCTGGTCTCGGCGACGCTGAATCAGCCAGGTGTGCGGCTGCAGGTACTGCGCGACGGAAAAGCGACGGCGACTGTCCCCTCTTACGCCGAAGACCCCGGTATGTCCCCCCGCGTGACGCTGACCGAGGGGGGCGCACGCCGCATCCCGTGCGCCGTGCTTATGCCTCGGGACTACGCCGGTGACACCCCCCTGCCGGTGCTCATGGACCCCTATGGCGGGCCGCACGGGCAGCGGGTGGTCGCAGCGCACAACCCGCACCTCACCTCGCAGTGGTTCGCGGACCAGGGCTTCGCGGTGATCGTCGCGGACGGCCGCGGCACCCCGGGGCGGTCCCCGGCCTGGGAGAAGGGCATCCACCACGACTTCACGCTGTCGCTCGACGACCAGGTGGAGGCGCTGCACGACCTCGCGGAGCGGTATCCCCTGGATCTGTCCCGGGTGGCGATCCGCGGCTGGTCCTTCGGCGGCTGGCTGGCGGGCCTCGCGGTGCTGCGCCGCCCGGATGTCTTCCACGCGGGCATCGCGGGGGCGCCGGTGACGGACTGGAGCCTCTACGACACGCACTACACCGAGCGCTACCTGGGCACCCCGGCGGAGCACCCGGAGTCGTACGCGGGGAGCTCCCTGGTGACCGCCGACGGGCTGTCCTCCCCCGCCGAGCCGCACCGCCCCCTGATGGTCGTGCACGGCCTCGCCGACGACAACGTGGTCGTGGCCCACGCCCTGCGCCTCTCCTCGGCCCTCCTGGCCGCCGGCCGCCCGCACGAGGTCCTGCCGCTGTCCGGGGTCACGCACATCACCCCGCAGGAACAGGTCGCCGAGAACCTGCTCCTCCTCCAGGTCGACTTCCTCAAGCGCTCCCTGGGCATCACCACCGCCTGAGCCCACGGCAACGGGCCGGGACGACATGGCGCGTCCCGGCCCGCTTACGGCACCCGCACGGCCGTACGGAGTTCAGCCTGACGCGTCCGTATATCGGGACCGGGTCGCCGAAGTTGCCTGCTTGTTAACGCAGTTGGCGGGGGTTTGCGGGCACTTGGGACGCCACCAGCTCGACCTCGAACCCGTCGGTGTCGGCGAGGTAGGCGGCGTGGTGGTCCGGGCCCCCGGCGTGGGGGTAGCGGTCGGCGAAGAGGGGCGTCCAGCCGTGTGCGGGCGCCTCGCTGGCCAGCGCGTCGACCTCCGCGGCCGTCCCGGCGTGGAACGCCAGATGGTTGAGGCCGGGCCGCATACGGTCGTGCTCGGCTCCCCGCAGGGCGGGGGACTGCTCGACGACGAGGTACGTCGCGCCCAGGCGCCAACTGCGCCCCCGTTCCCACTCCTGGTACGGGACATAGCCGAGGCGGCCCAGGAGCCAGCCCCACGCACGGGCCGCCCGGGGCAGATCGGGGACCCACAGCTCGATGTGATGCAGCATTCCTGACCCCCGTGGGAAACGCCGGTTCCCGGTGCCCTCGTCAGAAGGCACCGGGAACCGGGAGGGACGTCGTGCGGGGCCGTCAGGCCGCGTGGACCACGTCCTTCTCCTCGGCGAAGTGGCAGGCCGACTCGTGGGCCGCCGGGGTGTCGGCGTCCTCGAAGCGCGCGGGGATCGCCAGCAGGGGCACCTCCTCGGCGCACCTGTCCTGCGCCTTCCAGCACCGGGTGCGGAACCGGCAGCCGGAGGGCGGGTTGGCCGGGGACGGGACGTCGCCGGTCAGGATGATCCGCTCGCGGCCCTCACGGGCCTCCGGGTCCGGCACCGGGACCGCCGACAGCAGCGCCTGGGTGTAGGGGTGCGTCGGGTGGTCGTAGATCTGCTCGTCGGTTCCGATCTCGGCCATCTTGCCGAGGTACATGACCCCGACCCGGTCCGAGATGTGCCGGACGATCGACAGGTCGTGCGCGATGAAGAGGTAGGAGAGGTTGAACTCGTCCTGGAGCTTCTCCATCAGGTTGATGACCTGCGCCTGGACGGACACGTCCAGCGCGGAGACCGGCTCGTCGCAGATGATGATCTCGGGGTTGAGCGCGAGGCCGCGGGCGATGCCGATGCGCTGGCGCTGACCGCCCGAGAACTGGTGCGGATAGCGGTTGATGTACTCGGGGTTGAGGCCGACGACGTCCAGGAGCTCCTGGACCTTGCGGCGGCGGTCGCCCTTCGGGGCCACCTCGGGGTGGATCTCGAAGGTCTCCCCGATGATGTCACCCACCGTCATACGGGGGTTGAGTGAGGTGTACGGGTCCTGGAACACCATCTGGATGTTCCGGCGCACCGCCTTCAGCGCACGCCCGGACAGCTTGGTGATGTCCTGGCCCTTGTAGAAGATCTCGCCCGCGGTCGCCTTCTCCAGCAGCATCAGCAGCTTGGCGACCGTGGACTTGCCACAGCCGGACTCGCCCACGATGCCGAGCGTCTCGCCCTGGTAGAGGTCGAAGGAGATGCCGTCGACCGCCTTGACCGCCCCGACCTGTTTCTTGAACAGGATGCCCTGGGTCAGGGGGAAGTGTTTCACCAGGTTGCGCACCTGAAGGATCGGCTCGCCCCGCTCTACCGGCGCCTCGATCGCGGCGACCGCCTCCGACTCGGAGTGGGCGTCGACGACGTCGACCTCGGAGACGTGCGGCGTGGCGTCCTGCGGCTCGTCGGTCTTGCTGAGCTCAGCCATGGATCGTCTCCTTCCAGAAGTGGCAGGCCGATCCGCGGCCGGCCAGTTCGCCGCCGTCCCGCTCGGCGACCGGGTGCAGCGCCGGAATGTCCGTACGGCAGACGTCCTGGGCCTGGGGGCAGCGCGGGTTGAAGGCGCAACCGCTCGGGATGCGCAGCAGGTTGGGCGGCAGACCCTTGATCGCGTACAGCTCCTGGCCCTTCTGGTCCAGGCGCGGGATCGAGTCCAGCAGACCCTTGGTGTACGGGTGCGCGGGCCGCTTGTACAGCTCGTGCACCGGGGCGGTCTCCACGATCCGGCCCGCGTACATCACCGCGATCTTGTCCGCGACGTCGGCGACGACGCCGAGGTCGTGGGTGATCAGGATGAGGCCCATGTTGTACTCGCGCTGCAGCTCCGCCAGCAGGTCCATGACCTGGGCCTGGACCGTCACGTCGAGCGCCGTGGTCGGCTCGTCGGCGATGATCAGGTCCGGCTCCAGGGCGAGCGCCATCGCGATCATGATGCGCTGGCGCATACCGCCGGAGAACTGGTGCGGGTAGTCGCTGACGCGCGCCGCGGCGGCCGGGATCTTCACCCGGTCCATGAGCTCGATCGACTTGGCCTTGGCGTCCTTCTTGGACATGCCCTGGTGGACGCGGAACATCTCGCTGAGCTGGTAGCCCACGGAGAGCACCGGGTTCAGCGAGGAGAGCGCGTCCTGGAAGATCATCGCGATCTTGCTGCCGCGGATCTTCCGCCGCTCCTCGGCGGACATCTTCAGCATGTCCTGGCCGCGGAAGAGGATCTCCCCCTTGGGGATGCGGCCGGGGGGCATGTCGAGGATGCCCATGATCGCCTGCGCGGTCACGGACTTGCCGGAGCCGGACTCGCCGAGCACGGCGAGCGTCTCACCGGCGGCGACGGAGTAGTTGACGCCGTTGACGGCCTTGGCGACGCCGTCGCGGGTGCGGAACTCCACGTGCAGGTCACGGACTTCGAGCAGCGGGCGGCCCGCGTCCCCGGAGCTGTCCGGGGCGGGGCTCCCGGCCGTTTCATCGATGATGGTCACGTACGCCTCCCTCAGCGCAGCTTGGGGTCGAGGGCGTTGCGTACCGCATCGCCGAACATCAGGAACGAGAGCACCGTGATCGAGACCATCACCGACGGGATGATCAGGGTGTGGGGGGCGATACGGAGCTGCTCACGTCCACGCGCCACGTCGCCGCCCCAGGACACCGCCGTGTCACCGAGACCCACGCCCAGGAAGGACAGGGTGGCTTCGGCCGCGATGTAGCCGCCGAGCGCGATGGTCGCCACGACGATGATGGGTGCGAGCGCGTTGGGCAGGATGTGCCGGAACAGGATCCGGGACGTCGACGCGCCGAGTGCCTTGGCGGCCACCACGTAGTCCGCCTGCTTGATGGTGATCACGGCACCGCGGGCGACGCGGGCGATCTGGGTCCAGCCGAGGAAGGCGAGGGCCATGATGACGACCCAGACGGTGCGGTTGTCGAAGGAGTTGAGCACGACCAGGGCGCCGAGCAGGAACGGGATGCCGAGGAAGATGTCGGTCACCCGCGAGAGCAGGGTGTCGGTCCAGCCGCCGAAGTAGCCGGCGACCATGCCGATGAACGTGCCGATGACGGTGACGGCGACGGTGACACCCACGGCGACGGTGATCGAGGCGCGGGCACCGTAGACGACCCGTGCGTAGATCGAGCGGCCCTGGACGTCGTAGCCGAACCAGTCCGGGGCGAAGAGGTGGCCCCAGTTCGGCTTGCCGAGGTAGTGCTTGGCGAGGTCGGCGTCGCGCGGCGAGGCGCTGGTGAACAGTCCCGGCCAGATCGACATCACCAGCAGGAACACGATCAGCACGGCCGACACCAGGAACAGCGGGTTGCGCCGCAGATCGTGCCAGGCGTCGGACCACAGGCTGCGGGCCTTCTCGGGAGCCGGGCCGGCGTCGGTCACGACGACGCCCGCGGTGCTCACGGTGTCACCGGGAAGGGCTTCGACCTTCTTCTCGACGGTTTTGTCAGGCATACCGGATCCTCGGGTCCAGGACCGCGTAGAGCAGGTCCACGATCAAGCTGGCAGCGAGGTAGATGAGCACCATCAGCGAGGCGATTCCCACGACCGTGGCGCCCTCGCGACGGCTGAGCGCGTCGTAGATCTCGATACCGATACCGCGCACGTTGAAGATGCCCTCGGTCACGATGGCGCCGGTCATCAGGCTGCCGATCTCGATACCGAGGAAGGTGACCACGGGAATCAGCGAGTTGCGCATCAGGTGGACCCCGACGACACGGCGGCGCGGCAGCCCCTTGGCCACGGCGGTGCGGATGTAGTCGGAGCGCAGGTTCTCCGCGATCGACGTGCGGGTCAGTCGGGCGACGTAGGCCAGGGAGAGCGACGCCAGTACCGTCGCGGGCAGCGCGAGCTGGCCGAAGTCGGTCGAGTCGGTCACCGTCGGCGTCGTGACCTGCCACTTGAACGCCAGCAGGTACTGCAGCAGGAAGCCCAGCACGAAGGACGGCATCGAGACGAGGATCAGCGTCAGCGTCAGCAGGCCGCGGTCCCGCAGCGTGTCGGGGCGCAGGCCGGCGACGACACCGAGGCCGATGCCCACGACCGTGACGAAGGTGAAGGCGAAGATCGTCAGTCTGATCGTCACCGGGAACGCGTCGGCGATGACGTCCGCGATGGGCCGCTGACTGGCGATCTGGGTACCGAAGTCGCCCTGGAGCAGCCCGGTCATGTAGTTCACGTACTGCTGGATGAGCGGCTGATCGAGGCCGAGGTCCTTCTTGATGCTCGCGACCACCGTCGGGTCGTACGCCTGATCCCCCATCATCGCCCGGACGGGATCGCCGGGCAGGGCGTACATCATGCAGAAGATGAGCAAGGTTGATCCGATGAACACCGGGATCATCTGGAGCAGTCGTCGTGCGACATAGCGCCCCATAGGTGCCTCCGTGAGGGGTTAACGCAGGTGCGGGGGCCGTCTCCTGGTCACGAGACGGCCCCACGCACCTCCCACCGCCACCGAGGGCGGCGGCGGGCTTACGGCCGAGTGGGAAGAGCCTGCGAGGCTCCTCTTACTTGGTGGTGACGGCCCACACTTCGAGGTCACCGTGGAAGTCGACGTTGACGTTGTCGACGTTCTTACCGTGGCCGCCGTTGATGCGGTAGTACCAGAGCGGGATGGCCGGCATGTGCTCGACCAGCTTCTTCTCGACCTCCTGGAAGGCCTTCACCGACTCGTCGAGGGACTTGGCCTTGTCGGCCTCGTTCATCAGCTTGTCGATCTCCTTGTTGGAGAAGCGACCGTTGTTGGCCTCGGCGGTGGTGTGGTACAGCTCCTTCATGAAGTTGGCGTTGACCGGGTAGTCGGCGACCCAGCCACCGCGGTACATGCCCTTCACCTGGTCGTTGTCACGGGCCTCGAGGTCCGTGGCGAAGTCCGGCTTGGGGTCGCCGACGCAGTCGACACCGGTGGCCTTGCGGATGGACTCGCAGACCGCGGTCACCCACTCCTTGTGCCCACCGTCGGTGTTGTACTGGACGGTGAACTTGTTGCCCGGAACGCCACCGCCCTCCTCGATGAGCTGCTTGGCCTTCGTCGGGTTGTACGTGAACACGTCGGTGTCCAGGTTCTGGTTGCCCTTGACGCCGGGCGGAGTGAAGGACTCGGCCGGCGTACGGGTGTTGTTCAGAACCGTCTTGGTGATCGTGTTGCGGTCGATCGCCATCGACAGACCCTGCAGGACCTTCGGGTCGATGTCCTTGAAGGTCTTGGAGTAGAACGCCGGGGTCAGCGTCTGGATGGCCGCGTACGGCTGCTCGATGGCGCCGTCGCCCAGGTCCTGCTTGTACTTCGGCAGGTCCGTCGGGCCGACCTGGCGGATCATGTCCAGGTTGCCGGAGACGACGTCCTTGTAGGCGGCCTCGAGCGTCGTGTAGGCCTTGAACTGGACGCCCTTGTTCTTCGCCTTGTTCGGGCCCTGGTACTCGTCCCAGGCCTTGACCTGGATGAGCTTCTTGTGGTCCCACTTCTCGAACTTGTAGGGACCGTTGCCGACCGGCTTCTGGCCGAAGGCCTTCGGGTCGTCGTAGAAGACCTTGGGCAGCGGGGCCCACGTGGTGTAGCCGAGCTTGTAGTTGAAGTACGGCATCGTGTTCTTCAACTCGATGGTGAAGGTGTGGTCGTCCACGGCCTTCAGACCGGACATGGTCTCGGCCTTCGGGTCACCCTTCTCCGGGTGGACATCGTCGTAGCCCTTGATGTCCTGGAACCAGAAGGAGTTCTGCTGGTTGTTCTTGATGTTGGCGTACCAGTTCCAAGCGTCGATGTACGACTTGGAGGTGACTTCCTCGCCGTTGTGGAACTTCCAGCCCTTCTTGAGCTTGACCGTCCACGTCTTGGAGTCGTCGGTGGTGACCGACTCCGCGTTCGTGTAGACGATCTCGCCCTTGGAGTCGAAGTCCAGCAGCTGCGTGAACAGGGACTGGATGACGTACGAGCCGTTGCTCTCGTTGGTGTCAGCCGGGATCAGCGGCTTCTGGGGCTCACCGACGTCGATCGAGACGTATCCGGCCGGCCCGGAACCCTTGCTGTTCCCCTCGCCGTCACTGTCGCCGCCGCAGGCGGTGGCGGCCAGGGCGACGACTATCGCCCCCGCGACCCACTTGGCGCTCCTGGCACCGCGCATGGGTTCCTCCTATGAAGTCATTGGTTCACCGCGAAGGGAGCACAGGACAGATCACGGCGCCCGCCCGTCGCCGGTGCCGGAATTCGTCGAGTGCCCCCGCGCTCGTGAGTCGCGCCGCTGCCGGCTACTGACCCGTACATCCGAGCTCTACGCGCCTAACTATCTGCCAAACGCCCAGACCGAACCACACTCTCGAGGTCTCGGTTCGATCACAGCTCAAGCCTACTTCTTCCAAAATCCGGACAAAGGGTTTGGTGAAAGATCCCTGCGAAACGGACTTGTTACACATCTATCGGTGGCTGGTGTCCGCATTCCGGACACAGAGATGAGATAAACGGGTTGCGACTCCCGTGGCTGCCGTGCAGGGTGCCACCGGCGGCTGTCGCCGTCTCAAGAGGCTTCCGCCGTAAGGCCGTTGACCGGCTCCTGGCTCAGGGCAGGGTGCAGCGCTTTCGCGACAGGTTAGTGGGAGCGGGGCGTTCCGCAGTGCTGCGCCGGCCAAATCGAGGGTTTTCCCTCACCCTTGCCTTCGCGTTCCCCCGTCTTTACGACGACCCTTTACGACGACGCCGGGCACCCCGCTGATGCGGGGTGCCCGGCGTCGTCGTGCGGTGAGAGGCGTCAGCCGTGCTTGGCGCGGCTCGCGGCGCGGGCGCGCTCGCGGGCGTCCAGGTTCACCTTGCGGATGCGCACGGCCTCCGGGGTGACCTCGACGCACTCGTCGTCGCGGCAGAACTCCAGGGACTGCTCCAGGGAGAGCTTGCGCGGCGGGACGATCGCCTCGAACGAGTCGGCCGACGAGGACCGCATGTTCGTGAGCTTCTTCTCCTTGGTGATGTTGACGTCCATGTCGTCGGCGCGGGAGTTCTCGCCGACGATCATGCCCTCGTACACCTCGGTGCCCGGCTCGGTGAACAGCACGCCGCGCTCCTGGAGGTTGGTCATCGCGAACGCGGTGACCGCACCGGAGCGGTCGGCGACCAGGGAGCCGTTGTTACGGGTCTGGAGCGCGCCGAACCAGGGCTCGAAGCCCTCGTGGATGGAGTGGCCGATGCCCGTGCCGCGGGTCTGGGTCAGGAACTCCGTACGGAAACCGATCAGACCGCGGGAGGGGACGACGAACTCCATGCGGACCCAGCCGGAGCCGTGGTTGGACATGTTGTCCATGCGGCCCTTGCGGACGCCCATGAGCTGCGTGACGGCGCCCATGTGCTCCTCGGGCACGTCGATCGTCATGCGCTCGACGGGCTCGTGCGTCTTGCCGTCGACCTCCTTGGTGACGACCTGCGGCTTGCCGATGGTCAGCTCGAAGCCTTCCCGGCGCATGGTCTCGACGAGGATCGCGAGGGCCAGCTCGCCACGGCCCTGGACCTCCCAGGCGTCGGGGCGCTCGGTGTCCAGCACGCGGAGGCTGACGTTACCGATCAGCTCGCGGTCGAGGCGGTCCTTGACCTGGCGGGCGGTGACCTTGCGGTCCTTGACGGCGCCCTTGTTGTCGGCGCCCTTGCCGGTGGCACCACGGCCGACCAGCGGGGAGGTGTTGGTGCCGATGACCATGGAGATCGCGGGCTGGTCGACCGTGATCAGCGGCAGTGCGACCGGGTTCTCCGGGTCGGCCAGGGTCTCGCCGATCATGATGTCCGGGATACCGGCGACCGCGCAGATGTCACCGGGGCCGGCCATCTCGGCCGGCTTGCGGGTGAGCGCCTCGGTCATCATCAGCTCGGTGATGCGGACGTTGCTGACGGACCCGTCGCGCTTCATCCACGCGACCGTCTGGCCCTTGCGCAGCTCGCCCTGCTCGACGCGGAGCAGCGCGATACGGCCGAGGAAGTTGTCGGCGTCCAGGTTGGTGACGTGGGCCTGGAGCGGGGCGGCCTCGTCGTACGTCGGCGCCGGGATGTGCTCCAGGATCGTGGAGAAGAACGGCTCCAGGCTGGTGGAGTCGCCCGGGACCGTGCCGTTGTCGGGCTTGGTCAGCGAGGCGATGCCGTCACGGCCGCAGGCGTAGACGATCGGGAACTCGATCTGCTCCTCGTCGGCGTCCAGGTCGAGGAAGAGGTCGTACGTCTCGTTGACGACCTCGTCGATCCGGGAGTCCGGGCGGTCCGTCTTGTTGATGCACAGGATGACGGGCAGACGCTGCTGCAGCGCCTTGCGCAGCACGAAGCGGGTCTGCGGCAGCGGGCCCTCGGAGGCGTCGACGAGCAGGACGACACCGTCGACCATCGACAGACCGCGCTCGACCTCACCGCCGAAGTCGGCGTGGCCGGGGGTGTCGATGATGTTGATGGTGATGACCTCCCCGCCGTCCTTCGGGTGGTACTTCACCGCCGTGTTCTTGGCCAGGATCGTGATGCCCTTCTCACGCTCCAGGTCGTTCGAGTCCATCATGCGGTCGTCGACGCCTTCGAGCTGGTGGGCGGCGAAGGCACCGGCCTGCTTCAGCATGCCGTCGACGATGGTCGTCTTGCCGTGGTCGACGTGGGCGACGATGGCGACGTTGCGGATGTCGTGGCGCGTGGCCATAAGAAGGCGTACTCCCGGAGTGTGAGGAATGCCCTGCGCGGACGTCTGCGGTGCGCGGGCCCTGCCGGGCTGAACGTGCCACGGCCACACCCCATGGTACGGGTGCGCGGCCGTTGGGGTGAGCCGGGATACGTCAGTGCAGGTCAGAGGTCCTGCGCGGCCTCGGATCCGGCGGGACAGGTCTGCTCGGCGGCGAGCCGGCCGGCCTCTTCGTCCGAGGACATGGAACAGGGCAGGAATCCGGCGCCGGTCCCTTCCCAGGTCCGCACATGGCCCTTGGCGGGCTCGCCGTCCCCGCAGGTGTGGGTGAAGTCGGCCTCGACCAGGTCGATCGCCGCCCACGAGTAGTACGCGCCGAAGTGGTCGCCGGTCGCCGACTCGAAGTAGTGGTCGTCCCGAGGCCGCTCCGTCTCCGACGGGCCCGCGAGCGGTTCATCGACCTTCAGGTGCTTGCCCAGCGCCTTGATCACACCGGCCGCGTCGGCGCCCTCGGGGGTACCGGTCACCGAAGGCCGGTACACCGTGTCACCGACGGGCTCGAGACGGGCCGAGTAGGTGGCGGTCTTCTTCTTGAACCTGATCGGGTCGGACAGCGCGGTCAGCCGCTGCTCCCGGCGGACGCCGGACCATGCGTACGTACCGTCCGCGCAGGCCTCGGCCTTGTCCTCCCCGCTGCCGCCGGAGTCCCCCGTGCACGCCGTCAGCCCCGTCATCAGCGCCCCGATGACCAGCCCCGTCGCCCAGGTCAGCCGTACTCTGCCGCGCATGCGCCGGCCCCGTCCCCCGTGTACGGACGCCAGGGAGCCCGCACCATGATCACTGTCGTGTTCATGATGCGGGCGCCCCGCGCGGGTGACAAGGGAGCTACGGGGTCGCGGAGCCCTTCGCCGACGGGCCGGACGCCGGCTTCGCGCCCTTCTTCAGGAAGCCCATGTCCTCGTAGACCGGTGTACCGAGGCCGAAGGCGCCGATGTTGACCAGGTTCTTGCGGGCGGCGATGAGCTGGGGGCGCTGGAAGAGGGGGATCGAGCCGGCCGCGGCCCAGATGCGGGAGTCCGCCTTGCGGATCAGGGAGCGGGACTCGCCCTCGTCGAGGGTGGCCACGGCCTGGTCGAAGAGCTGGTCGACCTGGTCGGTGCCGACGCGGGTGTAGTTCTGCTCGACGTTCAGCGAACCGTCGGCGGCCGGGACGGGCTTGGCGTAGACGGGGCGGGCGTCGGTGGCGGGGAAGGCGGAGGCGGGCCAGGAGTACAGGGCGAGGTCGTACTGGCCGGAGGCGATGTGGTCCTTGAAGTAGGACTCGTCGGAGACCTTGGAGATCTCCGTGCCGATGCCGACGCGCTTCAGCATGCGGGCGACGCGGTCGGCCACCGTGCGCAGCGTCTGGGAGCCGGGCCCTGAGGGGAGCACGAAGCGGAGGGTGAGGGGCTTGCCGTTCTTGGCGAGCGGGGCGGACTCGCGGCCGGCCGGGGCGGCGGTGCCCATGGGGGCGTATGCGCCGGGGGCACCGCCCTGGTGGGGCTGCTTGTACTGCTTGCCGTCCTGGGCGAGGTGGGCCGGGTCGTTCTCGCGGTGCGCCTTGCCGTCCTGCTGGTCGTTGTCGTTCCGCTGGTCCTTCTTGTCCTGCTGGTCCTTGTCGTCCGAGCCGACGATGTATTCGCCGTCGTCGTTCCCGGAGTCGCCGTCGGAGGACTTGCCGGCCTTCTCGCCCTCGGCGCCGGCCGCCTTCTCGCCCTTCTTCTTCTCTTCCTTGATCGGGCCGCCCCGCACCCACCCGGCGTCCGCGAGCAGCGCCTGGGCCTCCTTGGTGTCCTGGCCGCCGAGGGCGCCGCTGTTGTCGGCGTAGGCGGCCTGCCCGGACAGGGCGAGGTGGCTGCCGACGGGGACGGCGGGCAGCCCGAGGGGCTTCAGCACCGCCTCGGCCAGTTCCTTGCGGTCCAGGGCGCGGGCGACGGCCCTGCGGACGCGCTCGTCGGCGAGCGGCCCCTCGGCCCCGTTCAGGGCGAGCTGGGTGAAGGCCGGCTCCAGGGACTTGCGCACCTCGAAGCCGCGCAGGGCCTGCTGTTGCCGGGCGTACTTGGCGGCGGCCTGGCTGCCCTGCGGCTTCTGGTCCGCCTCGGGGCCCATCACCGGGCTGCTGGAGCCCCGGGGGCGGGCGGCGACGGTGATGCGGCGGGCCTCGGAGGGGGCGATCTCGGCCAGGTCGAGGGTGCCGGCGGCCAGCTCCTTGGCCCGCTTCTCGCGCGGGACGGTGCGCAGCACGATCTCGGAGAGCTTGGCCGGCCGTCCCCACCAGCGCGGATTGCGGGTGAGGGTGATCTCCTCGTTCTTGCGGCTGAGCTTCTTCACCGTGAAGGGGCCCGCGGTGACCTTGAGCTTCTTGCGTGCCCCGTCGTTGAAGGAGTCCGGGGTGCCCATGACGTCCTTCGGGTACAGCGGCGAGAACAGGGAGCGCCAGTCGGCGTAGGTGCGGCTGAAGGTGACCCGGACCTCCAGGGCGTTGTCCCCGCGCTCGATCTTCTGGATGCGGTCGTAGCCGGCGTTGCGGGCGGTCCAGTAGGCGGTGTCCTTGCCGGACAGGGCGCGCCACTGGGCGGCGAAGTCGGCGGCGCCGATCTCCCGGCCGTCGCTCCAGACGGCCTGCTGGTCGAGCTTGTAGAGGACTACCTGCTTGGGCTCCGTCTCGACGACCTTGGCGGACTCCAGGTAGGCCGGGTTGCGCTCCGGGCGGCCGTCGGCGTTCATCCGGAACATCGAGGGCAGGACGGCCTGGGCCACGCGGGTGGTGGTGGCGTCGGCGTCCGACTGGAAGGTGTTCAGGGTGTCGGGCACGGAGTCGACGGCCCAGCGCAGGGTGCCGCCGTCGGTGATCCGGTCGCGGGGGGCGGGCTGGATGTCCTGCCCGGCGAGCGGCTTGCCCGCCGGGTCCTCGGAGCCGCATCCGGCGAGCGCGGGCACCGCGAGCACTCCCGCGGTGAGGAGGAAGGCGACCGAGCGCGAGACCGCACGCGGGCCGACGGCGTGCTGGGACATCTGTGCTACCTCCGGAAAGCCGCGGGCGTTATGATCACTTTTGGCGGTATTTGGATTTCATCTGATGTATGCGGCCCACTGAAGAGGAAAGGGTTCGGCAACACAGGGCGACACGGCGGTCACGGTCGGAGAGTCACCCGTGCGGAGCAATACACGGCAGAAGCGCACCCATGCGCCTCGGCCAATCGGTGCACATCCCTTCACAGCACAAGGTGTGACGCGCAACACTCGCAGGCGCATGAACGTTGCCGCCTTGGGCCTTGAAGGACCCGCGGAAGTGAGGGCAAGTCATGTCCGTTCACGACGAACTGACGTCAGTCCAGCGCAGCCTCGACGACCTGCTCCGGTCGGTGGGACGCCTGGAGAAGCAGCTCGGCACCGGCGGCCTGGAGATGCGCCGCGTCCGTGCCGACGCCAACCATCTGCGCGAGAGCGTCGCCCTGCTGCGCGACGCCGCCGCCTCCCCGGCAACGCCGAAGCGCCCCGAGCTCGTCACCATCTCGGACGCGCCGTACGACTCCGCCCTGTGGCGCGACTCGGACGACGAGGGGCTCGGCGCCCGGGACCGGCGCGCTCCCTGACCGGTCCGGAGTGGTACGACCGGCACCTCCCCCGAACCCGACCGGAGTCGTCACGTGGCCACTGGTACGGAACCTCCCGCCACCGAACCCCAACCCAGAAGCGGCGGCGTACGGGCGGGTACGCGCGCCGCTATCTCCGCCCCGCACCTGCGCACCGACCGCTGGTGGCTGGCCCCGGCCGGTACGGCCGCCGGCCTGCTGGCCTTCATCGTCTACTCGACCTGGCGGGCCTTCGCCGACGCGCACTACTACGCGGCGCCGTACGTCTCGCCCTTCTACTCCCCGTGCCTGGCGGAGCGCTGCGAGCCGATGAAGGCCGGCCCGAACTGGGAGATCTTCGGCAGCTGGTGGGGCATCTCGCCCGCCATCATCATCCTGATCTTCCCGCTCGGCTTCCGGCTGACCTGCTACTACTACCGCAAGGCCTACTACCGGGGCTTCTGGGCGTCCCCGCCGGCCTGCGCGGTGGCCGAGCCGCACAAGAAGTACACCGGTGAGACCCGCTTCCCGCTGGTGCTGCAGAACATCCACCGGTACTTCTTCTACGCCGCGCTCGTCGTCGCCGGGATCCTCACCTACGACACCGTGCTCGCCTTCCGCGACGAGAACTACGCGTGGGGCCACATGGGCCTCGGCACCCTGGTGTTCCTGGTCAACATCGTGCTGATCTGGGCGTACACGATCTCCTGCCACTCCTGCCGGCACATCGTCGGCGGCAAGCTCAAGCACTTCTCGAAGCATCCCGTGCGCTACCGGATGTGGCAGTGGGCCGGGAAGCTCAACGCCCGGCACATGCAGCTCGCCTGGGCCTCGCTGGTGAGCGTGGCGCTCGCCGACTTCTACGTCTATCTGGTCGCCTCCGGCGCCTTCGACGATCCGCGGTTCTTCTGATGAGGGGGGCGTTCTGATGTCCGTGGTCGACCGGCAGGAGTGGGACGTCGTCGTGGTGGGCGCGGGCGGGGCCGGACTGCGCGCCGCCATCGAGGCCCGCGAGCGGGGTGCCCGTACGGCCGTGATCTGCAAGTCGCTGTTCGGCAAGGCGCACACCGTGATGGCCGAGGGCGGTATCGCCGCGGCGATGGCCAACGTCAACACCGGCGACAACTGGCAGGTCCACTTCCGCGACACCATGCGCGGCGGCAAGTTCCTCAACCAGTGGCGGATGGCCGAGCTGCACGCGCAGGAGGCGCCGCAGCGGGTGTGGGAGCTGGAGACCTGGGGCGCGCTGTTCGACCGCACCAAGGACGGCCGGATCTCCCAGCGCAACTTCGGCGGCCACGAGTACCCGCGCCTCGCGCACGTCGGCGACCGCACGGGCCTGGAGCTGATCCGCACCCTCCAGCAGAAGATCGTCCAGCTCCAGCAGGAGGACTTCAAGGAGACCGGCGACTACGAGTCCCGGCTGAAGGTCTTCCAGGAGTGCACGGTCACGCGCGTCCTGAAGGAGGACGGCCGGGTCTCGGGCGTCTTCGCCTACGAGCGCGAGTCCGGCCGCTTCTTCGTCCTCGAGGCACCGGCCGTCGTGATCTCTACCGGCGGTATCGGCAAGTCCTTCAAGGTGACATCGAACTCCTGGGAGTACACCGGCGACGGCCACGCGCTGGCCCTCCTCGCGGGCGCTCCCCTGCTGAACATGGAGTTCGTGCAGTTCCACCCGACCGGCATGGTCTGGCCGCCGTCGGTGAAGGGCATCCTCGTCACCGAGTCGGTGCGCGGCGACGGCGGGGTGCTGCGCAACTCCGACGGCAAGCGGTTCATGTTCGACTACGTCCCCGATGTCTTCAAGGACAAGTACGCGGAGTCGGAGGCCGAGGGCGACCGCTGGTACGACGACCCGGACAACAACCGGCGTCCCCCCGAGCTGCTCCCCCGCGACGAGGTCGCCCGGGCGATCAACGCCGAGGTGAAGGAGGGGCGTGGCTCGCCGCACGGCGGCGTGTTCCTCGATGTGTCGACGCGGATGCCGGCCGAGGTCATCAAGCGCCGGCTGCCGTCGATGTACCACCAGTTCAAGGAGCTGGCGGACGTCGACATCACGGCGGAGGCGATGGAGGTCGGGCCCACCTGTCACTACGTGATGGGCGGGGTCGCGGTCGAGTCCGACACGGCGGCGGCCCGGGGGGTGCCGGGGCTGTTCGCGGCCGGTGAGGTGGCCGGCGGCATGCACGGCTCCAACCGGCTCGGCGGCAACTCGCTGTCCGACCTGCTGGTGTTCGGCCGCCGGGCGGGCTGGCACGCGGCCGAGTACACGGCGGGGCTGGCCGGTGCCCGCCCGCTGGTGGACGACGTCCAGGTCGACTCGGCGGCGGCCGAGGCCCTGCGGCCCTTCTCCGCCGAGGCGGAGAGCGAGGAGCCCTCGGGCGGCCCGCCGGAGAACCCGTACACCCTGCACCAGGAACTCCAGCAGACGATGAACGACCTGGTCGGCATCATCCGCCGCGAGCCGGAGATGAAGCAGGCCCTGGAGAAGCTGGCCGAGCTGCGGGTACGGGCGCGCCGGGCCGGGGTCGAGGGGCACCGGCAGTTCAACCCGGGCTGGCATCTCGCCCTGGACCTCAGGAACATGCTGCTGGTCAGCGAGTGTGTGGCGCGGGCCGCGCTGGAGCGCACCGAGTCGCGTGGCGGTCACACGCGTGAGGACCATCCGGGGATGGACCGCAAGTGGCGCCGTATCAACCTGCTGTGCGCGCTCGCCGACCCGACGGGCGGCCTGGCGGCGGATCCGGTCCGCGGCCAGATCACCCTCACCAGCGAGACCACCGAACCCGTCCGTGCGGACCTGCTCGCCCTGTTCGACAAGGAGGAGCTGGTGAAGTACCTGGCCGAAGAGGAGCTGTACGAGTGAGCGGCTACGAGGCCCGGTTCAAGGTGTGGCGGGGCGATACCGGGGGCGGCGGCCTGGAGGACTTCAAGGTCGAGGTCAACGAGGGCGAGGTCGTCCTCGACATCATCCACCGCCTCCAGGCCACGCAGGCCCCCGATCTCGCCGTGCGCTGGAACTGCAAGGCGGGCAAGTGCGGTTCCTGCTCGGCGGAGATCAACGGCAGGCCCCGGCTGATGTGCATGACCCGCATGTCGGTGTTCGAGCGGGAAGAGACGATCACGGTGACGCCACTGCGGGCGTTCCCGGTCGTCCGCGACCTGGTCACCGACGTCGGCTTCAACTACACCAAGGCCAGGGAGGTCCCGTCCTTCGTACCGCCGGCCGGGGTCGCGCCCGGCGAGTACCGCATGATGCAGGAGGACGTCGACCGCTCGCAGGAGTTCCGCAAGTGCATCGAGTGCTTCCTGTGCCAGGACACCTGCCATGTCGTCCGCGACCACGAGGAGAACAAACAGGCCTTCGCGGGCCCCCGCTTCCTGATGCGGGTGGCGGAACTCGACATGCACCCCCTCGACGCGGCCTCCGAATCCGGCCTGGACCGCAAGACCACCGCCCAGGACGAACACGGCCTGGGCTACTGCAACATCACCAAGTGCTGCACGGAGGTCTGCCCCGAGGGCATCAAGATCACGGACAACGCGCTGATCCCTCTGAAGGAACGGGCGGTGGACCGCAAGTACGACCCACTGGTGTGGCTGGGCTCGAAGATCAGGAGGCGCTCCTCAGCAGGCTGAGCGTCTCCCGGAGGTTGTGTTCGGCGATCTCCCGCATCCGCTCCGGGTGCGGGAAGTCCCCCTCGATGAGCGTCAGCGGGCCCGAGACGAGCCCGATGTGCATCGCCAGGCGGTACAGACGCAGACGGGCCTCGTCCAGGCCGGGGACCCGCAGGGCGTCGTAGTGAGGGCCGAAGCGGAGCCGGAGAAAGACGTGCTCGTGCTCCAGGTCGAAGTACATCAGGCCCTCGATGTCGATGAGCGCCGGTTGCCCGTCGGGCGTCAGCAGGACATGGTCCGGGCCGAGTTCGCCATGGATGAGGGTGTGCCGATCCCGGGGACGGACCTCGGCGGCCAGGGCGAGGACGGTCTCCTCCAGTTCCCGACGTACGGCGGCGACACGAGGCTCACGACGGGCCGCTTCCGCGATACAGCGCAGGGCGCCCTCGGTCACACGCTGCTCGCAGGAGGCGGGGCGGGAGGAGCCGCCGTTGTCGACGAGGGCGACCTTGCCGAGGCGGGGGCCGGTGCGGGCGTGCAAGGTGACAAGAAGCTCCGCCATCCGCTCCATGGCCCGCGGCGCCTGGTCCGGCTCACGGGCCAGGGCGTCCTCCAGGCTGCCGCCGGACATGTCCTCCACGACGGCCGCGTCGGCCGGGAGGTGCCTGTGCGTGGCGTCGGCGTACAGCAGGCGCGGCGTGCGGACGCCGACGGCGACGAGCCGGTCGTGGGCCGCCGTGAACAGGCCGAGGCCCGTGCCGTGGGAGAACGGGTCACGGGGATCGGACGGGCCGGCGTCCCAGAAGTCCTCGTCGGCGGACCAGACATAGGCGATGGCGGTGGAGCCGTCGTCGAGAGCCAGACGGTAGACGCCCTTCTTGGTGCCTCCGCGCAGGCGTTCCACGCCCGTCAGCGCCCAGCCCGGGCCCAGGGCTGCGCGGGCCAAGGGGGCGAGGTCGGTGCGGGTGAGGGTGCGTCGGGTCGCTGTCACCGCGCCGAGCGTACGGAGTCGGCTCGGCCTTCTTCCGGGATTTTCCGACCGCGGCCGGCGGCCCGGGAGGTGCGGTCAGCCGAGCCCTTGGGCCAGGTGCCGCACATGCACATGCCCCTCCAGCGGATAGTCCGGCGGCCACGGCGGGCGGATGCCCGTGAGGGGGTAGCCGCTCTTGTCCGCCACCCGGCACGACGCCGTGTTGTCGACCTGGTGCAGGAGTTCGAGGCGGGTCAGGCCGGTGGGGGCGAAGGTGGTGAAGGCCCAGTCGGTGAGGGTGTGCAGGGCGCGGGAGGCGATGCCGCGGCCGCGGGCGTGTGCGGCTGTCCAGTAGCCGACCTCGGCGGAGGCGGCGCCGGGGGCGATGTCCTTGAGGACGACGTGGCCGGCCGGCGGGCCGGGCGAGCCGGAGGGGTTGGCTTCCTCGACGGCGAACGCGTAGCGGTGGCCCTGTTCCCAGCCCTGCTGCTGCTCGCGCAGCCACTGGGCGGCGCTCGGCTCGTCGTCGACGGCGAAGGCCGTCCAGCGGCGCAGGGCGGCGTCGTCCCGGCGCCCCAGGGCGGCCAGCCCCGCGGCGTCCTCGGGGGTCCAGGGACGCAGGATCAGGGCGGGGGCCGTCGGTGTGGCCGCTCGCAGCCGTGTGGTGGGTATCGACATGGCGTGAGCGTACGGGCGCGGCGGGGCGTTCTCAGAACAGGCTCAGCAGCGCCTCCGCCGGATCCGTCAGGCGGGTTTCGCCGCCGGGCAGGGGGAGTTCGAACCAGACCGTCTTGCCCCGGGGGGTGCGGCGGGAGCCCCACGCGGCGCTGAGGAGGCCGACGAGTTGCAGGCCGCGGCCGCCCTCGTCGGTGTCGCGGGCCCGGCGGCGGCGGGGCTGGACCAGGCCGGAGTCCCAGACCTCGCAGACCAGGGTGCGGTCGAGCAGCAGCCGGAGGCGGATCTCGCCCTCGCCGTAGCGCAGGGCGTTGGTGACCAGCTCGCTGACCAGGAGCTCTGTGGTGTCGACCAGGGGTTCCATGTCCCAGCTCATCAGTTGGGCCCGCGCGTACTCCCGGGCCCGGCCCACACTGCGCGGCTCGCGCGGCAGGGTCCAGTCGCCCACGGATTCGTTCGGCAGGCCCTGTACACGTGCCATCAGCAACGCGATGTCGTCCTCGCCGTGGTGGGTGTCGAGGGTGTTGAGGACGTGGTCGCAGACGTCCTCCAGCGGCTGGGAGGAGTCGGACAGGGCACTGACGAAGGCCTGGAGGCCCTCGTCCAGGGGATGGTCGCGGCTTTCGACCAGTCCATCCGTGTAGAGCGCGAGCAGAGCGCCCTCGGGGAGTTCGACCTCGACCTCCTCGAAGGGCTCGCCGCCGACCCCGAGGGGCATGCCCGGCGGCACGTCGAGCATCAGGGCGGACTCGCCCGGCTCGACCAGGACGGGCGGCAGATGGCCCGCGTTGGCAAACGTGCAGCGCCGGGTGACGGAGTCGTAGACGGCGTAGACGCAGGTGGCGAGATACACCTCTGAGAGGTCCGCCTCACGCGGGCGGCGAGCTGCCCTGGTCGCCTGCTGGACGCCCCCGGGGGCGCCGAGGCCGCGGGCGATCTCGTCCAGCTGGGAGAGCACCTCGGCCGGTTCGAGGTCGAGCTGCGCCAGGGTCCGGACCGCCGTACGGAGTTCGCCCATGGCGACGGCGGCGCGCAGGCCGCGGCCCATGACGTCGCCGACGACGAGCGCGGTGCGGTGCCCGGGGAGTTCGATGACGTCGAACCAGTCGCCGCCGACCTCGCTGGGCCGGCCGGTGTTGGCGTTGCCGGGCAGATAGCGGCAGGCGATGTCGAGGCCGGAGGCCTCCGGGTCGCCGGGCGGGAGCAGGGACCGTTGCAGTATCAACGCGCGTTCGTGCTCGCGCCGGTAGAGCCGGGCGTTGTCGATGCAGACGGCCGCGCGCGCCGCCAGCTCCACGCCGAGGTCGCGGTCCCGGTCGCCGAACGGCTCGCTGCCCTTCGTACGGGCGAACTGCACGAGCCCGACGACGGTGTCGTGGGCGACCATCGGCACGGCGAGCGTGGACTGCACGAGCCCCCCGTCCTCGCCGGGGACGAACTGGGGACGGGCCGTGCGCAGGGCGTCCGCGCAGGGCGAGTTGAACGGGTAGTGGTGGACGGCGCCGACCGAGACGGGCACACCGCTGCCGGCGAACGGCTCGTCGGAGACGGCACTGGCGAAGGCCACCCGGCGCAGCTCGGCGCTGCCGTCGGCGAGCCCGGGCGGGGTCTCGTCGCCGACCAGCAGCCCCTGGTAGAGGTCGACGGTGGCCAGGTCGCAGAAGCCGGGCACGACCACGTCGAGAAGCTGCCTGGCCGTGGTCTCCAGGTCGAGGGAGTTGCCGATGCGGGCGCCGGCCTCGTTCAGCAGAGCCAGATTGCGCCGGGCGGCGGCGGCCTCGCGGGCGGCCTCCCGGCGCGAGGTGATGTCGGTTCCGAGCCAGGCGATCCCGATGGGCCGGCCCGAACCGCTGTGCACGCGATAGAGGTTGACGGACCAGTGGCGGCGCTCGTCGGAGCCCGGCACGAAGCCCGTGACGTGCATGTCCGTGATGGAGTTGCCCGTCTCCAGTACGCGGCGCAGCGTGGCGGCGACCCGGTCTCCCTCACCGCGCTGGAGGAAGTCGTGGACGTCCTTGCCCCGGTGGTCGTCGGGTGTGCCGCCGAAGACGGAAGCGAACCGATGGTTGACACGGCGGACCCGCAGATCGGGGTCGATCAGCACGAAACCGAACGGGGATTGACCGAAAATGGCCTGCGAGGCGGCGAGGTCAGTCTCGATGCTGCGCAGGGTGCGGACGTCGACGACGATGCATACGGCGGCCTTCTCGCCGTCCTCGGTGCGCGTCGGCATGACGTACACCTCGGCGAGTCCCTCGTGCCCGCATTCGCCGCCCTCGGCGTCCTTGGGCATCCGGAAGGGCACCACGCCGGTCCACTCGCGGCCGTCGAGGATCTCGGCCATCTTGCGCATGCCGCGCTCGTGATGGCGCGGGTCGATGAACGCCTCGATCGGGTCCATGCCGACGGCGCGTGCGGCGGGGATGCCGAAGAGGTGCTCGGCGCGCAGGCTCCACTGATCGACCAGACCGTCGGGGCCGATCGAGAAGGACGCGACCTTGATGTAGTCGTAGATGGATCCCGGGGGACTGCTCTGCCACATGGCGTCCCCGGTCTGGACCCCGTCGGCCGCCAGCGCACCTCCCACCGCGGAGGCCAGGCCGTCCGCGGCCCTGGCCCTCGCGCCGTCCGACGGGTCCTCGGACTCCGTGGCCTTCGCTGGTATCTCGCTCACGCGAACCGTCCCCTCCAGCTCACCGCGTCCGGCACCGGTCACCGGGGGCGGCTGCCCGCAGTATCCAGCACTACGGTGCCGCACAACACGGTGTTCACGATCACAGCACGGTCCCGATGGTTTTCGGTCCGGACCGTGACAACACTTCCAGTCTTCTAACCAGGGGACACGTCGTCGAATCACGTCTGCCGACAACCGCCACTGGCCTGAACCAATCGCTCGACAGTGACAGGGCGTACGTACACCGATTTTTCACCCCGGCACGGTGAGTTCGAACCACACCGTCTTGCCCGCGGCGCCGGGCCGGGTGCCCCAGCGGCGGCAGGAGGAGGCGACCAGTTGCAGTCCGCGGCCGCTCTCGTCGTCGAGCCGGGGGGCGCGCTCGCGGGGCGGGTCCGGGAGCGGGTCGGAGACCTCGACCCGCAGGACGCCGTCCAGGTCGGACGGGCGGACCAGGCGGACCCCGATGGGCCCGGTGGCGTGCCGCAGGGCGTTGGTGACCAACTCGCTGACCAGCAGCACCGCGAGGTCGGACAGGCTGTCGAGTTCCCAGCCGCGGAGTTGGCCGCGGACGGCCTGGCGGGCGGTGCGCACGGCGCCCGGTTCGGCGGGAAAGGTCCACTCGGCGCGGTCACCTTCGGTGTCGATCACGCCGATCACTTCCCAGGCAAGAGGCCCGCCCATGTCCGGTTTCATGGGGTTAATGAGCACATACCCGATATCCGGGGCGGAGTATCGTGCGGGCGGCGCACAGTGGCACGAAATGCACAGGGGGCGCCCGTACGGCAATGCCCCGACCCCGCACGCCCCCGGTTCGCCTCAGGCGCCGGGCACTTCCTCCGCGCCGGGGCGGGAAGAACCGGGGCCGGAAGAGGTCAGGCCGCCCGCGGCTCCGAGGTGCGCCAGAGTCTGCCGTACGGCCGGGACATCCTGATCCAGCCAGTGCACGTCCCAGATCTCACCCGGGCCGAGCCAGCGCAGTTCGTCGTGGTCCTCGAGGGGCTCGGGCGCGGCGGAGCCGGGTCGCAGCCGGGCGGTCCACACGTGCAGGACGTAGGGCGACTTCAGGGGCCACTCCCCCGGGACGCGACCGCCGGCCTCGGCGTCGACGCCGAGTTCCTCGCGCAGTTCCCGTACCAGCGCCGCGTCAGCGCTCTCCCCGGGCTCGACCTTGCCGCCGGGCAACTCCCAGCGCCCGGCCAGCTCCACGGGCGCGCTGCGCCGGGCCGCCAGCAGCCGCCCGTCGTCGACCAGCGCGGCACCCACGACGACGATCCGCTCACTCATGCGGGGAGCCTACGGGAGTACGGCCGGACGGCGACGTCGGCTCCGGCTCCTCACGCGGGCACCGGGTGACTCAGCCGTGCGTCACGCACCCGCCCCGTTCTGCCCCAGCCGCTCGACCCAGTAGAGCTGCTTGTGACCGCGGCCGTCGAGGCTGTCCGCGATCTTCTGGGCCTCGGTCCTGGTCGCGTACCGGCCCACCCGGTAGCGGTTGCCGTTGTCGTCCTCTCGTATCACGAGCCAGGGAAGAGTGATCGTGCTGTCGTTCATCGCGCCCCTCCACTTCCCACCCGCGGCCTGTGCCGCGCCCCTCCCGCTAAGGAAACCGCAATGCGCATATGCCCGAGCCTACGCCTAACCTTCACGGAGCGAATACGGGTTTTCACAAAGAGGTACGCAACCAGCCAGAACGCAGGGGGCGCGCGATGATGAACGCGCCGTCTGAGTGCCTCATCGCACCTGGGCGCGGGCATACGGGAGGCACCGCCGGCGGCCCGTATGCACTACTGCCGACCTGCGGAGACGACGACCGGTCAGGGGATACGGACCGCCCCGTTCGACGACGGCCGCCTCGGCGATCGCGTGAGCGGGGCGCGCAAGGAGCGCGCCCCGGGACGGATGTGAGCGTTCGCTACTTGACCGGAAGGTGGTAGGCGACTCGGTACCGATCGGCCGGAATCACCACATCGGCCGTCTCGACCGGGCGGCCGGAGGCGTAGAACGTGCGGTGGACGACCACCACCACATGGCCGGGGACGCCGCCCAGGACGAGCAGTTCCTCGGCGAGCCCCGGACGGGCGCCGACCTCCTCGGTGACGTTGTCCACGATCACCTCGATCGCGCGCATGCGCTCCACGACGCCCATGCCGCCGAGCGGCCCCTCCTCCGGCAGCATCACCGGCGTACGGCCCGTCACGGCGAGCGGCTCCCAGGATGTGGAGAGCATCATCGCCTCGCCGCCCTCGCGGAAGAGGTACTTCGTGCACATCACCCGGTCGCCCGGCTCGATGTCCAGCCGCTCGGCGACCGCGACACTGGCCTCGGACTGCTCGCTGCTCGACTCCCAGGTGCCGCGCCCCTCACCGTCGGCCTGCTCCTGGCGGAACGGCGTGGCCCCGCCGGGCGGGCGGTAGCCGGAGCGGGAGACGCGCCGGGGGACGGGCCGCTCGCGCACATAGGTCCCCGAGCCGGAGCGGCCCTCGACCAGCCCCTCCGCCATGAGCACCTTGCGGGCCTCCAGGGCGACGGTGTCCGAGACGCCGTACTCCTGGCGGATTCTGGCCTGGGAGGGGAGGCGGGTGTGCGGTGGCAGCTGACCGTCGACGATCTTCTGGCGGAGATCACCCGCGACGCGCAGGTACGCCGGCTGCTCACCGAATGTCACTGGCCGCTCCCATCAGGTTGTACAGACAGCAACAGCCTGGCAACCGTAGGTTGTGCGATGCAAGCAAAGGCCAGAGAATCACTCGATGTGATGACATGGTGGCCCTGGGGGCTTTACGCAGGCACTTTCTCCCCGCTATAGCCGCCGTCACACCTCGAGTTCGGAGTTCCCGCTCTCACTGTCGTCGAACGACGGCGGCGTGGAGTCCAGCCCGAGGGCCTTGCGCGCCGTGACGGTCTCCGGGCCGTCGACGTACACGTACGCCTTCTCGTAGTGCGTGAAGTAGGTGTCCACGTCACCGGCTTCGCTCGCCTTCGACCACTCCTCGCGGGCGTCCTCCATCTCCTCGACCAGGTCGGCGACGGGCTTGCGGGCAGCCGACGGCCAGGTGTGGCCGCGCAGGGCCTCGGTCTGTTCGCCGAGCACGTCGCGCACCTGCGCGGCCCAGGCCCGGGCTCCGGCGAGGTCGTCATCCGGGGACTCCTCCGGCTCCTCGTACAGCGCCGCGTCGACGGCGTTGGCCGTGGACAGGAAGACGACCTGGTCGGTGGCGAGCGTGGTGAAGTCCTCGCGCAGGGAGCCGGTCAGCTCGGCCTTCGCGTCGGTCTTGCCGAAGACGCAGATGATCGAGCGGTCACCGAAGCGCCAGGTCTCCCGGGACGGCATGAGGTAGTACACGTCGACGTCGGCCGGCATCGCCCAGGTGTCCATGGCGTACTGCGACTCGAGCGGGTAGCACCGCTCGTCGGCGATGTCGCCGATCCTGGCGTCGCCCGGGAAGGCACCGCCCGGCAGCGTGACGACCCCGAACACCTCGCCGTCGTGCCCGCCTTCGCAGGGGACCGGGTCGACGTCGTAGGTGTCGCCTTCCAGGCCGTCGGGCGCGTCGAAGCAGTCGCCCGTGCGCAGGGACAGGCTCTCGTTGCCCCGCGCGCCGTCCTCGATCTTCGCCCAGACCTCGGACGCGGCGCCCGTGGCCAGCACCACTCCCCACAGCACGGCTCCGACGGTCGACAGCGCCACCCCGGCGATCGCCAGGCCCCGTCCGCTCTGCCCGGACCGCCGGATCTGCCACAGCGCGACCAGCCCGAGGACGAGCCCCACCGCGGGCAGGAAGCAGAGCACGCCGAGCACGAGAGCGGCCACGGCGAGCGCGTTGACGGAGACCGGGGTGCCGTACGGACGCCGCGGGGGCGGCCAGTTGGCAGGAGGACGGCCGTACGGGTCCTGGGGCTGCGGGTTCCCAGGGGGCGGGGGTATGGACACGGGTAGGGGGCTCCTGGCTGAGGCGGTGGGCGGGGGTCTGTCGTACGGCTGGGCGCATCGTAAGGGGGCAAGGCGGGGCGGGACGGCTGCATTTCGGCGCGGAGGGGCTGCAACACGCCTGCGGCCGGTCGGTTCAGGGCACCGGTTCGGCCCGCGCTGTCCCGGTCAGCGGGCCGTGGCTCTCCGGCCCGTCGGACGGCGCCCACCCCACGGGGAACACGGCCCGTACGGTGAAGCCGCCGTCCGTACCGGGCCCCGCGTGGAACTCGCCGGACAGGAGGTGCGCGCGTTCCCGCAGGCCCACCAGGCCGTGGCCGCCCCCGGGGAGTGCCGGTCGGGAGGTGTCGCGGGCGGGTGGGGGCGTGTTGTGCACCTCGATGTGCAGACCGGCCGCGAAGTGGACGCGGACGCGCGCACGGGCGCCCGGGGCGTGCTTGCGGATGTTGGTCAGGGCCTCCTGGACGGTGCGGTACGCGGCGCGTTCGACCGCTTCGGGCACCGGGGCAGGGCATGCCGGTAGGTCGAGGTCCACCGGGAGGCCGCTGTCGCGGACCAGGTCCGGGATGTCGGCCAGTCCGGCCCGGGGGGCGGCCCCCGCGTCCGTGCCTCCCGCGGTGCGCAACACCCCCACCAGGTGCCGCAGTTCGGTGAGGGTCTGCGCGGACAGTTCGTGGATCGACCGGGCGGTCGTGCGTACGTCCGTGTCCCCGGGCCGGCTCACTTGCAGCGCTCCGGCCTGCAGACTGATCAGGCTCACCTTGTGCGCGACCACGTCGTGCATCTCCCGGGCCAGCCGGTTGCGTTCGGTGGCCAGCACCCGCTCGGTCAGGACCTGGTTCTCCCAGGCGCGCCGGGCCGTCGCCTCCCGCAGGCGCTCCTGCCGTGACCGTACGGAGCGGCCCAGTACGACGATGCCCGCCGCCAGTCCGCAGCAGTCCAGGGCCAGCAGCGCGGTCTCCCGGTCGAGCACGAGGGAGGAGACACCGGCCGCCGGGTGGGGCAGGAACCACGCCACCGCGACCGCTGCCGCACCCGTCGCGGCGACCAGGAGACGGTCGCGCCGTACGGCGACGCAGTACAGCGCGATCAGCGGGGCGAAGGCGATGTGCCCGAGGTACAGCCCCGGCAGTCCGGCGAGCACGGCCACCTCCGGAGCCCGTCGCCGCAGCAGCAGCGCAGCGGCCGCGACGAGGGCCAGCCATGTGCCGTGACCGGCGGTCAGGCCGTTGACCACCATCCCGTCCACGAGGGCGACCAGGACCGGGAGGGCGCGGGAGGCGATGCGGCGTACGGCACCGGCACGGGCACGGGCACGGGCTCGGGTGGTCGGAGGGCCGCTCACCCCCGTCCCACCCCGCCCTCGACCAGATCCGCCCGGTCGGCGACCACCGCCGCCTGGACCCGGTTGAGGCCGCCGAGTTTCGCGAGTACCGCGCTGACATGGTCCTTGACCGTGCCGTGCGCCAGGTGGAGCCGGCCCGCGATGGCACGGTTGCTGAGCCCCGCTCCCACCAGCGCGAGCACCTCGCGCTCCCGGCAGGTGAGCGCCCGCACCCGCCGTACGGCCTCCTCGTCACGGCCGGACAGCAGATAGCCGTCGATCACCTGCCCCACGGCCTCGGGCGCCAGCACCCTGCGACCGGCGGCCAACGCCCGTACCGCTTCGATCAGTTGCTCCGGAGCGGTGTTCTTCAGCAGGAACCCGGCGGCGCCCAGCCGCAACGCCTCGTCGACGTGCTCACGGGCGTCGAAGGTGGTCAGCATCGCCACCGCCGGGGGCTTCGGCAGGCAGGCGACCCGGCGCAGTACGGACGGCCCGTCCAGGACCGGCATCCGGATGTCGAGCAGCAGGACGTCCACCCGCCCGCTGCGCACGGTCTCCACGGCGCTCGCTCCCCCGCAGTCGGCGACCACGGTGATGTCCTCCGCCGAACCGAGGATCACCCGCAGCCCGGCACGCACCAGAGGCTCGTCGTCCACCACCGCGACCCGTATCACGCCCGCATCCCCCACCCCGTCGCTCTCAACGCTCGTTACGACGGCCCACCCCCGCGAGACGTTGCGCGGCCGCCGTGTGCCACCTGACACACACGGCCGCGCGCCCCCCGCCGGTCGGCGGGGTCGGTTCCCGTCCTCGGGCGGATGTCCCCGGTGGGTGCCCCGCTGTCACGATCCGTCAGGTCGCCGATTCACCACCTGCCCGTCGTACGGGCCTTCAGCAAGGACGCACATGCACCACACCCAGGACCGCCCCGCCCGACGCCGACGCCTCCACGCCCGCATCCTGGTGGCCGGCTGCACCGCCGGAGCGGTGCTGCTGACCGCCGCGGGCGCGCACGCGGAGACCGGCGGCGCCGAGGCCCGGACGTCACTGGCCGTGCAGGCGGCCGAGACGGTCGAGCGCGTCACGGGCACCTCCGACCTCGTTCCCGGCACGCCGCTCGGCGGCGGCGCCACCCGCGCGGAGGTGACCACCGAGACGTCCGCGGCCCGCATCACCGCGCCCGCGACCGCAGACGGAGCCGTGGAGTTCGCCTACGGCACGGACGTGCTGCGCCTCACCCTGCCCGGCAGCGCCGCCTCGCAGGCCACCGCGGGCGCCAACGGCACCGTCGTCTACCCGGGCGCGGGCGAGGACATCGACCTGGCCGTGCAGCCCAACCGCGACGGTGTGCGCACCCTCGTCACGCTCAAGGACGCGGACGCCCCGACCGAGTACCGCTTCCCGCTCGGCCTGCCCGCGGACGCGGCCACCGAGGTCCTCGAGGACGGTTCCATCCTGGTCAGCCGCGGTGAGGAGTACCTCGGTACGTTCGACGCGCCCTGGGCGAAGGACGCGCGCGGCGAGGCCGTACCCACCGAGTACCGCGTCGAGGGCGGTGCCCTGATCCAGACCGTGCGGCCCGGGCCCGGCACGGCCTTCCCGGTGGTGGCGGACCCGGCGTGGTTCATCCCGATCGCGATCGTCGCCGGGCGGCTGCTGCTCACCCAGGGCGTCAAGAGCATCTCCCGGCACGCGGCCCAGCGCATGGCCCAGCGCGGCATCAGCCAGGAGATGGTCGCGCGTACGGTGAAGACCGGCAAGAAGACCAAGGGCAAGTCGCCGGGCACGTGGAAGTACACCACCGGCAAGGTCTGGGTCGTCGTCAACAAGGCCGGGAACGTCGTGTCCGTCGGCCGCAACTGAGCCCGTTCCCGAGAGGCGAACCATGCACATCGAGTACGACCGCGAGAACGACACCGCCTATGTGTCGCTCGTCGCGCACATCGCGGACGGCGCCGCCGTCCGGCAGATCCCCGTCACCGGGATCGGGGCGGACGCCGAGGTGTTCCTCGACGTGGACGCGTCGGGCCGGCTGCTCGGCATCGAGGTCATCGGCGCCGAGGCCGCCCTGCCGGCGGAGGCGCTGGAGCAGTCCACCTCGACCCGCTGACGAGCCGACCGAGTGCGGGACAAGGGCCCTGTGCGTGCAGGGCCCTTGTGCAATTCCTGTGGAGGCCTCAATCTTTCGGCTGACGCACAGGAGTCACCCTTTGTCTGACATGACCATGACTCCAGGCTTCCGGGTGGCTCCGACGGGCGTGCACCACACCCCACAGCGCACCACCGATGAGGAGGATCCCTCAGATGGCAGTGATGCGTACTCCCCGCACCCCGCACGGATCCACCCGGCGAAGACTGGCCGCGCTCGGCGCGACGGCCACCGCGGCGCTCGTCGCGAGCCTCGTCTCCGCCCTCCCCGCCGGCGCGGCCCCGGTCGCCGACGGGGGACGCGTCCAGTACGAGGGCGCCGCGAACGCCGTCGCCGGCAGCTACATCGTCACCCTGAAGACCGAGAAGGCCGGTTCCGCCGAGGGCCGCGCCCTCGCCCACAAGCACGGCGCCGAGATCGAGCGGACGTACACCAAGGCCCTGAACGGCTACGCCGTCGAGGCGTCCGCGTCCGAGGCGAAACGTCTCGCCGCCGATCCGGCCATCGCCTCCGTCGTCCAGGACAGGATCTACAGCGTCACCGGGACGCAGCCCAGCCCGCCCTCCTGGGGCCTGGACCGCATCGACCAGAAGAACCTGCCGCTGAACAGCTCCTACACCTACCCGGATTCGGCCGGGCAGGGCGTCACGGCGTACGTCATCGACACCGGTGTCCGCATCACCCACGGCGACTTCGGCGGACGCGCCTCCTACGGCTACGACGCCGTCGACAACGACAACACCGCCCAGGACGGCCACGGTCACGGTACGCACGTCGCCGGCACCGTCGCCGGGAGCGCCTACGGCGTCGCCAAGCAGGCCAAGGTCGTCGGGGTCCGCGTGCTGAACAACTCCGGCCAGGGCACCACCGCCCAGGTCGTCGCGGGCATCGACTGGGTGGCGCGGAACGCGGTCAAGCCGGCCGTCGCGAACATGTCCCTGGGCGGTCCGGCCGACACGGCCATCGACACCGCCGTACGCAACGCCATCACCTCCGGCGTCACCTTCGTGGTCGCGGCCGGGAACGAGTCCACCAACGCCTCCACCCGGTCCCCGGCGCGTGTCACCGAGGCCGTCACGGTCGGCGCCACGACGTCGAGCGACGCGAAGGCGAGCTACTCCAACTACGGTGCGGTGCTGGACCTGTTCGCGCCCGGCTCGTCCATCACCTCGGCCTGGAACTCCGGCGACTCGGCGACCAACACCATCTCCGGTACGTCGATGGCGAGCCCGCACGTCGCCGGGGCCGCCGCCCTCCACCTGGCCGCCAACCCCACGGCCACTCCCGCGCAGGTCTCCGCCGCGCTGACGGCCGCCGCCACCACCGGCGTCGTCACCAGCCCCGGCAGCGGCTCCCCCAACCGGCTCCTCTACGTGGGCGGCGGTACGACCACCCCGCCCGGCCCGCGCTTCGAGAACACCGCCGACCAGGCCATCGCCGACAACTCCACCGCCGAGTCCCCGGTGACCGTCTCCGGCGTCTCCGGCAACGCGCCCTCGGCCCTGGCCGTCGAGGTCCACATCGTCCACACCTACATCGGCGATCTCCAGGTCCAGCTGATCGCCCCCGACGGCACGGCGTACACCCTGAAGTCGTACGGCACCGGCGGCAGTGCCGACAACATCGACACCACGTACTCCGTGAACGCCTCGGCCGAGACCGCCAACGGCACGTGGACCCTCCGGGTGAGCGACAACGCCCGTCTGGACACCGGGCGGATCGATGCCTGGGCGCTGCAGTTCTGAGCCCCGTGTGTGAAGGTCCGTCGGCTCATTGACCGGTCCGGGACGCCGAACTCGGCGAGCAGCGTGTGCGCGGGCTGCTCTACGGCGTCCCGGATCGGCCGTACGCCGCGCCGACCGTGCGAGAGTCCGTCGTACTCAGCCTTGCCGCCGGTCGGAGCCGACAGCCGGATCACCGGCGAACAGCGCCTCCTCGGTGGCGGCCCACGCGGCGAGCAACTGGAGTGCCTCGTGGTCGGCGGAACCGGGTGCGGCGCTGTAGGCGGTGAGGGTCAGGCCGGGCTGGGCGGGCAGTTCCATGGCATCGAAGTCGAGGGTGAGGACACCGACCTCGGGGTGGCGGAAGGACTTGCGGCCGGTGTGGTGCAGACGCACGTTGTGCCTGGCCCAGGCGGTGCGGAACTCCTCGCTGCGGGTGACGAGCTCGCCGATCAGACCGGTCAGCCCGGTGTCGTGAGGGGCGCGTCCGGCCTCGGTCCGCAGCAGGGAGACGGTGGTGTTCAAGGACTCCTCCCAGTCGGGAAGGAAGTCACGGCCACGGGCGTCGAGGAACTGGAACCGCGCGATGTTGGCCGTCCGGGTGGTGCGGTCGGGGAACAGCGGGGAGTACAGGGCGCGGCCGAGGTGGTTGGTCGCGAGGATGTCCAGACGGCCGTTGCGGATGAAGGCCGGGGAGTCGGTCATCGAGCGCAGGACGCGTAGGACGCTGTCCGGCAGGGGGCCGCGGGCACGTCTGGCACGGCGGGCAGGGCGCTTGGCGGCGGCACGGGCCAGGTCGAACAGATGCGCGCGCTCGGCGTCGTCGAGCTGGAGAGCGTTCGCCACGGCGTCCAGGACCTCCTCGGAGGCACCGCCGAGGTGACCGCGTTCGAGGCGGACGTAGTAGTCGATGCTGACCCCGGCGAGCAGCGCGACCTCTTCCCGGCGCAGGCCCGGCACGCGCCGATTCCCACCGTAGGCGGGCAGCCCCGCCTGCTGCGGCGTGATCCTGGCCCGGCGGGATGCCAGGAACTCGCGGGCGTCGCTCTCGGTACTCACACGTTCCAGGCTAGGCCGGACGCCCCACGGGTGGGGGGCCCTGTCAGTACCTGTAACAGCGGTCCCTTCTCCACCGCTCCGGACTGCGTTCTCCTCGATATCGGCAGCGGGCCGGAGCCCGCACAGTCCGTCTTGATCGAGGAGTCGTTCACATGCCGAAGCAGTCCGCACCCCGGGAGCTGGCCGACATCGCGCCGAAGCTCGTCGAGGTCACCGACGAGGTCCTGTTCGCCGACGTCTGGGAACGCCCCGGACTGTCCCCGCGCGACCGCAGCCTGGTGACCGTGAGCGTGCTGGCCGCCCTGTACCGCGGCGAGCAGCTCGGCTACCACCTCGGTGTGGCCCTGGACAACGGCCTGAGCACCGAGGAGCTGTCCGAGGCGATCACGCACCTGGCCTTCTACGCGGGCTGGCCCAACGCGATGACGGCGATCACCAGGCTCAAGCAGATCACCGACGCGCGAGACGCCTGACGAGTCACCTGCCAAGACGTCTGACGAGACGCTTGACGAGCCGCCTGACGAGACGCTGACGAGTCACTGACGAGTCACTGACGAGTCACTGACGACAGGAGAGACCCCATGGAACACATCACCGACACCCCCACCCTCAAGGCCCCGGCCGAGCGCTTCACCGGCGATGTCTACCTCAACATGATCGAGACCCCGACGGAACCGGCCCACCTGGCCGCCGCCCTGGTCCGCTTCACCCCCGGCGCCCGCACCCACTGGCACTCCCACGCCCTCGGCCAGGTCCTGCACATCACCGACGGCATCGGCCTCGTCGGCACCCGGGACGGCGACGTCATCCGTGTCCGCGCCGGCGAGACCGTCAAGTGCCCCCCGAACGAGGAACACTGGCACGGCGCCACCGACATCAACCTGCTGGCCCACATCGCCATCGTCACCGGCGACCCGACCGGCGACGGCACGACCTGGCTGGAGCGGGTGACGGACGAGGAGTACGCGACGGCCCTGGGAAAATGAGGCGCGGCCGCAGTACCCGCTGTGCCAGGCTGGCGGATCGCCCGGACCGGTTCACGCACAGGAGCACGCGATGACGACACCGCCCCGCCTGGCTCCGTTGCTGGACCAGTTCGACTTCGCACGCGAGCGTCTCGTCGGGCGCATGGCAGGGCCCGTCATGGACAGCGGCGACGGGACGGACACCAAGGTCGACGCCATGACCGACGAGGAATACCTCTGGGAACCGGTGCCCGACTGCTGGTCGGTGCGGCGGCGTGTGGACGGGCCCGGGCCGCGCGCGACTCTCCTGGCCGGTACCGGCGACTGGGGCCGCGACGCCGCCTCCTATCCGCACCCCTGGCCCCCGCCCTTCACCACCATCGCCTGGCGCCTGAGCCACCTCAGCGAGATGCTGACCCTGCGCGCCGACCACACCGCCGGCACCCACACCCTGACCCGCGACGACCACCCCGTCGCCGGAGACACCGCAGCGGCGCTCACCGCCTTCGCCGCCGGCGCCGAGGCCTGGCGAAAGGCCCTGCTGAACGCGGACGACACGGCCCTCGACACCACCGGGTACTGCACCTACCCCCACGGCAGCGACCCGGAAGAGCCGTTCCTCGACATCATCTGGTGGGTCAACCAGGAACTGCTCCACCACGGCGCCGAAATCGCCCTGCTGCGCGACCTCTACCGCGCCCGACATCGCTGACTCGTCCTGCCATGGCGGGACGGCTGCTCACGAGCCGTACGATTCTCCCGCCACCTGCCACTCACAGCGGCCAGGCGGTCAGCAAGTCGTCAGGACCGTAGGCGGCATCGAGCCCCGAGCAGTCGACTCCGCTGCGCGAGACCGCCACGACGGGAACAGGTTCGCCGGTGAGGGCGGCCCGGTGTCGATGGAGAGCGGCCAGGTCGTGCCGGTCGAAGGGCGAATGCTCCAGCCACTTGATGGAGCCGACGAAGAGCAGTTCCTTGGCGATGGGAGCGCGGTCCGCCCCGACGATATCGATCTCGACGTCGTTGGTACGGGTCCAGTAGCCGCCCACTGCGGGGGCCGCGGGCAGCCTGTCATCGGGCAGAATCCGCGCCAGGGCCTCGCGGACAAGGGGCTCGACGGCTCGGCCGCGCCAACTGGTCCAGTTCTCCCGGATGCGCGCCAGGGTCAGGTCGCCCCGCCCCCGCTCGATCTCCTCGATGGCCGGGCCGAGCAGGTGCAGCCAGAACCGCAGGTAGGGATCTGCCACCCGGTAGCGGCGGTCCTTCGACGGACGCAGCGATACGGGCAGCTCCGCGGCCACGATCCGCTTGTCCGTAAGCAGCTCCAGCGCCCGCTGCAGGGGCGTGGCCCCGATTCCGCCGGCTGCACGGGCGATGTTGGTGAAGGTCCGCTCACCACTGCCGATGGCCGCCAGCACCGTACGCGCCTGAGCCTGTGGAGGGAATTCGGCAGCCAGCGAGCGCTCGGCCGACACCAGCAGGGCCGAGACGGGGTCGGTCAACGCCTCACCGAGGAAGTCCCACAGGCCTGCTCCTCTCGGCCACTCCGCGCAGATCAGCGGCAGCCCGCCGGTGACCAGTGCGGCGTCGAAGGCCGCCGCCGGATCCAGCCCGAGCATCCGCCCCACCTCGGCAGGGTTCAGCGGTCCCAGCACCATTTCCCGGCCGCGCTGGTGAAAGGGGCGTCCGTAGCTGTTCAGTGCCTCCATCATCGACAGATCGGAGCCGATGAGGACCAGCAGCACGGGCTTGCTCTCCAGCACCCGGTCCCAGGCCCGTTGCAACATCCCCTCGAAGGCGCCGTCGGCGTCCATCAGGTACGGCACTTCGTCGATGACCAGCACACTCGCCCGGTCGGCGGGCAGCGCCGCGGCCAGCACGTCGAACGCGGCGTCCCAGCTCTCCGGCCGTGCGGCGGTCACGAGCCGTGCCATCGGCAGCGTCGACACCTCGGCGTCCCGGACGAGCCGTGCCAGATCATCCCTCGGGGTCGCACCTGTCGCCGCGTAGAACAAGAACGGAGCCCCGGAACGCTCCGCGAACCGCTCGACCAGCCGCGACTTGCCCACCCGGCGCCGCCCACGCAGCATCACGCACCGACCGGGCCGCTCCCCGCCCATCCCTGCCGCCACCTTCTGCAGCTCTCGCTCCAGTGCGGCCAGCTCCTGCCGACGACCCACAAAGTCCACCACGCGGCCGACCTCCACGCATGATACTAACGGCGACGTTACTAACATAGACATTAGTAGACTCCCTCGCCAGCCGCTCGGTTCGTCATCGGTCTTCGTGTCGCCCAGTGACTCTGCGGCCTCGCACCGGCTGCGCTCGGCAACCGTGTGGCTGTGGGGCTTCATGCGCATGGTCACAGTCGGGCTCCCTGCTGTCCGCGCGGGAGGAGGACGTTCGACCGGCGCCCTGGCCGTACGGAAAATGACAAGGGGTCCGACCTCGAAGGCCAGACCCCTTGTGAATGCACGTCTCACCAGGTCAGCGACGTGGTGGCATGTCAGCCGCTACACGTTGAAGCGGAACTCCACGACATCCCCGTCCTGCATCACATACTCCTTGCCCTCCATGCGGGCCTTGCCCTTCGCGCGGGCTTCCGCCACCGAGCCTGTCTCCATCAGGTCGTCGAAGGAGATGACCTCCGCCTTGATGAAGCCCTTCTGGAAGTCGGTGTGGATGACGCCGGCCGCCTCAGGGGCCGTGGCGCCCTTCTTGATGGTCCAGGCGCGGGATTCCTTGGGGCCGGCCGTGAGGTAGGTCTGGAGGCCGAGGGTGTTGAAGCCGACGTGGGCGAGGGTGGCGAGGCCGGGCTCTTCCTGGCCGACGGACTGGAGGAGTTCGAGGGCCTCGTCCTCGTCGAGTTCGGCGAGGTCCGCCTCCAGCTTGGCGTTGAGGAAGATCGCCTCGGCGGGGGCGACCAGGGCCCGCTGCTCGTTCTTGAAGTCCTCGTCGACCAGCTCGTCCTCGTCGACGTTGAAGACGTAGAGGAACGGCTTGGTGGTGAGCAGGTGCAGGTCGTGCAGCAGCTCGTTGCGCTCGCTGCCCTGGACGATCCCGTGGGCGAAGAGGGTGTCGCCCTTCTCCAGGATCTCCTTGGCCTCCTCGACGGCCTTGACCTTCGGGGCGATGTCCTTCTTGATGCGCGACTCCTTCTGGAGGCGCGGGAGGACCTTCTCGATCGTCTGGAGGTCCGCCAGGATCAGCTCGGTGTTGATCGTCTCGATGTCGTCCTTGGGCGAGACCTTGCCGTCCACGTGCACGACATTCTCGTCCGCGAAGGCACGGATGACCTGGCAGATCGCGTCCGACTCACGGATGTTCGCCAGGAACTTGTTGCCCAGGCCCTCACCTTCTGAGGCGCCGCGGACGATGCCCGCGATGTCGACGAAGTCGACCGTGGCCGGGAGGACCTTCTCCGACTTGAAGATCTCGGCCAGCTTGCCGAGCCGGGGGTCGGGGACGCCGACGACGCCCACATTCGGCTCGATGGTGGCGAACGGGTAGTTGGCCGCCAGCACGTCGTTCTTGGTCAGGGCGTTGAACAGGGTCGACTTGCCGACATTCGGCAGACCGACGATTCCGATCGTGAGCGACACGTTGCGACTTCCCGTGAGTGGAGAGGGCCAGGGGGCCAGGGGACCGGCCGATCCACCAGTCTACGGCGTACCCGCAAGCGGCCCGGCGGGCTGTCGAACGCTTGGCCAAGCCGGGGTCCACGGCGTGTCTGGTGGGCGATTCGGCACATTAAACGACCTACGTTGGTGCCGTGGAGCAATACAGGACGCGACCTGCCCGGTACGGACCGCGACGCGACCGGCCGAGATCGTCACTGCCGCCCCAGGCGAAACGAGGAGTGGGAGGAGCGGAGAGCGGGGTCGCGGTACGGCGGACCGCGCCCGCGTCGGCGGCACCCACGGTGGGACGCCTGCCGAATCCCCGGCTGACCGGGCTGGGCAGCGGACTGTTCTGCGGACTGGTGATGTTCCTGCTCGGCGGATTGTGCGCGGTGCTCTTCGGGGCCTCGCTGACGGCGTACGGCGTGCTGTTCCTGCCGGTGTGTGTGCTGACCGCCGTCTGGGTGCGCCGGGGGGATCTGATGATCGCGCCCGTCGTCGTGCCGATCGCGTTCGCCGTGGGGCTGCTGCCGATGGCCGACGGCGAGGGAGGAACCGGCGGCAGGCTCATGGGGCTGGTGACGGCACTCGCCACGCAGGCCGGGTGGCTGTACGGGGGGACGCTCGTCGCCGCCCTCATCGTCCTCGTCCGGCGAATCCGGCTGGTACACAGGCGCCGGGCGGCGGCGACAGCAGCAGCAGCAGCAGCCGGGGCCCGTCCGCCGGTTTGACGCCTGCTGCGGGGGCCGCCTGGCGGTGTGGCACCCGCCGGTGGGACACCAGCCAGGGCAGCGAAGCCAGACGGTGGGCACCTGCCCGGGATGGCGACTGCCGGGGCGCCCCCCTGCCGGACACCAGCCCGGGCGGCGGCTGCCGGTGGGACACCTGCCGGGGGTGGCGACTGCCCGGGCTGCCCCCGCAGGTAGACACCTGCCAGGACGGCCACGCCAGACGGTGGGCACCTGCCGGAGCAACGCCTAGCGGTGCGGCGTCCCCCAGCGTCCTACCCGCCCCGTCGGACAACCGTCCATGTGCCCCCGGCGCCGGGAGAACCGCCCGCAGGACGGCCGCCGGAAAACGCCCACCCCTCCGACACCCGCCGAAGGCAATGCCCTAGTGCCCGGCCGCCCTCATCGCCGCCCCCACGATCCCCGCGTTGTTCTGCAGCTGCGCCGGGACGATCTCCGCCTTGATGCCCTCGATGTGGGGCAGGAACTTGTGGGACTTGCGGCTGACGCCGCCGCCGATGATGAACAGCTCCGGAGAGAACAGCATCTCGACGTGGGCGAGGTACTTGCGCACGCGGTGCGACGCCCAGTGCTCCCAGGTCATGTCGTGGTCCTCGCGGGCCTTGCTGGAGGCCCGCTTCTCCGCGTCGTGCCCGTCGAGCTCCAGATGGCCGAGCTCGGTGTTGGGGACGAGGACACCGTCGACGAAGACCGCGCTGCCGATGCCCGTGCCGAGCGTGAGCACGATCACCGTGCCGTGGCGGCCGCGGCCGGCGCCGAAGTGCATCTCGGCGATGCCCGCCGCGTCCGCGTCGTTCACCACCGTCACCTGCGAGCCGCCCAGCCGCTCGCCGAGGAGCGCGCGGGCGTCGGTGTCGATCCAGCCGTCGTCGACGTTGGCCGCCGTACGGATCACGGCGCCGTCGGTGACCACGCCCGGGAAGGTGACCCCGATCGGGCCCGTCCAGCCGAAGTGGTCGACGACCTGCTTGACGCCGTCGGCCACCCCGTCGGGCGTGGCCGGGTGCGGGGTGAGGACCTTGTGGCGCTCCTGCGCCAGGTCACCCTTGTCCAGGTCCACCGGGGCGCCCTTGATCCCGGAACCGCCGATGTCCACACCGAAGATCTGCATGGCCCTACGTTACGACGAACGACTGACAGTCACAGGCCGGACAGCGGTCGCTGCCCAGCCCGTTCGCGATCACTCCCCGGAATTTTCACGGGCCTCGGTGCCGGTCCCCGCCCCACCACGCTCCGCGGCCAGCGTCGCCGCCTCCTCGCGCAGGTCGCGGCGCAGCTCCTTCGGCAGGGAGAACGTGATGGACTCCTCGGCCGCCTTGACGAGCTCGACGTCCTCGAAGCCGCGCTGCGAGAGCCACTCCAGGACCTGCTCGACCAGGACCTCCGGGACGGAGGCGCCCGAGGTGACACCGACCGTGGAGACGCCCTCCAGCCAGGTCTCGTCGATCTCGTCGGCGAAGTCCACGAGGTACGCCTCGCGCGCACCCGCGTTCTTGGCGACCTCCACGAGCCGCACGGAGTTGGAGGAGTTGCGGGAGCCGACGACGATCACCAGCTCCGACTCGGCTCCCATCTGCTTCACGGCCAGCTGACGGTTCTGCGTGGCGTAGCAGATGTCGTCGCTGGGCGGGGAGATGAGCTGCGGGAACTTCTCCTGCAGCGCGTCGACGGTCTCCATGGTCTCGTCGACGGACAGTGTGGTCTGGGAGAGCCAGACGACCTTGGAGGGGTCGCGGACCTCGACCTTCGCGACATCGCCCGGGCCGTCGACCAGCTGGATGTGCTCGGGGGCCTCGCCGGAGGTGCCGATGACCTCTTCGTGGCCCTCGTGGCCGATCAGGAGGATGTCGTAGTCGTCCTTGGCGAACCGGACGGCTTCCTTGTGGACCTTGGTGACCAGGGGGCAGGTGGCGTCGATGGTGGCGAGGCGGCCGCGCTCGGCCTCCTCGTGGACGACAGGGGCAACGCCGTGGGCGGAGAACATGACGATGTTCCCCGGGGGCACTTCCTCCGTCTGCTCGACGAAGATCGCGCCCTTCTTCTCCAGGGTCTGCACGACGTACTTGTTGTGGACGATCTCATGCCGGACGTAGACCGGAGCCCCGTACTGCTCCAGCGCTTTCTCGACGGCGATGACGGCGCGGTCCACACCCGCGCAGTAGCCACGGGGGGCGGCGAGCAGGACACGGCGGCCAGGCGAAGCAGACATGCGTCCCATCGTAAGGCCGCGTTCGGCAGGGCGAAGATCGCGCCGGTGTGAGGTCCCCGGGAAGTCGCTGTGAGGTTCCCGGGGAGGCTGCAAGGGGGCGGCCCGTCGTGGTGCCGGTGGCAGGAGCCTCCGGGCGGCTGAGCCGCGTTGTCAGCGGCTCCCACTACTCTCGCGGGCATGGCTGTGAACACGTCCGCGGAATCCCCGCTGCCCGTCGGTGAGGTGTCGCGGCTCATCGGGGGATGGATCGACCGGCTCGGGGCGGTGTGGGTCGAGGGGCAGATCACCCAGTTGTCGCGGCGGCCGGGCGCCGGTGTGGTGTTCCTGACGCTGCGGGATCCGGCGCACGACATCTCCGTGGGGGTGACCTGCTACCGGCAGGTGTTCGACGCCGTCGCGGACGTGGTGAGCGAGGGCGCCCGGGTCGTCGTCCTGGCGAAGCCGGAGTGGTACGCGCCGCGGGGGCAGTTGTCGTTGCGGGCCGCCGAGATAAGGCCCGTCGGGGTCGGTGAGCTGCTCGCGCGTCTGGAGCGGCTGAAGAAGGCCCTCGCGCGGGAGGGGCTGTTCGCGCCGGAGCGGAAGAAGCCGCTGCCGTTCCTGCCGCAGCTCGTGGGGCTGGTCTGCGGACGGGCCTCGGCCGCCGAGCGCGACGTCCTGGAGAACGCCCGGCACCGCTGGCCCGCCGTCCGCTTCGAGGTGCGCAACGTCGCCGTGCAGGGCGTGCACGCCGTACCGCAGGTCGTGCAGGCCGTGAAGGAGCTCGACGCGATCGAGGACGTCGACGTGATCATCGTCGCGCGCGGCGGCGGCAGCGTGGAGGACCTGCTGCCGTTCTCCGACGAGCAGCTGATCCGGACGGTCTCCCAGTGCCGTACGCCGGTGGTGTCCGCGATCGGGCACGAGCCCGACAACCCGCTCCTCGACCATGTCGCCGACCTGCGCGCCTCCACCCCGACCGACGCCGCCAAGAAGGTCGTACCGGACGTCGGCGAGGAGTACGAGCGCGTGCGGCTGCTGCGGGACCGGGCGCGGCGGTGCGTGGCGGCGCTGGTCGAGCGGGAGGAGCGCGGGCTGGCCCACGCCCTCGCGCGGCCGTCGATAGAGGATCCGCACCGGATGATCGACGAGCGCGCCGACCATGTGGCGGACCTGCTCGACCGGGGGCGGCGCTGTCTGCGGCACCAGCTGGACCGGGCCGACTCGGAGCTGACGCACACGCACGCGCGCGTGGTGGCCCTCTCCCCCGCCGCGACCCTGAAGCGCGGGTACGCCGTGCTGCAGAAGGCGGACGGTCACGCTGTGCGCGATCCCGGCGAGGTGGAGGCCGGAGAGGCGCTGCGCGCGCGGGTCTCCGAGGGTGAGTTCTCCGTACGAGTGGACACATAGGGTGGGTGGATGACCAGCGAGGTTGATGAGGCGCCGGGCGCGACCGAGGCGCTCGGGTACGAGCAGGCACGGGACGAGCTGATCGAGGTCGTCCGGCGCCTGGAGGCGGGCGGTACGACGCTGGAGGAGTCCCTCGCGCTCTGGGAGCGCGGCGAGGAGCTGGCCAAGGTCTGCCGCCGCTGGCTGGACGGGGCGCGGGCGCGGCTGGACGCGGCGCTGGCCGAGGAGTCCGCGGAGGACGAGGAGAGCGAGTAGACCGAGCGGGGCCGGGCCGGTCCGCGCGGGGTGACACACGACACCCTGAGGTTAGTTGAACGTTGAACTTCACTCGCGTACGGTCGAAGACGTCAGCCGATCTTTCGGACCGACCGTCGCGAGAAAGTGCACTCATGTCCCTCGTTCTTGACCCCGCCGCCCAGGACCTGCTGTTCCGTGAGGCCCGCACCGCCAACGCCTTCACCGACGAGCCGGTGACCGACGAGCAGGTGCAGGCGATCTACGACCTGGTCAAGTACGGTCCGACGGCCTTCAACCAGACCCCGCTGCGCATCACCCTGGTCCGCTCCCCCGAGGCCCGCGAGCGCCTGGTGCCGCACCTGGCCGAGGGCAACCGCGCCAAGACGGCGAGCGCCCCGCTGGTCGCGATCCTCTCCGCGGACAACGAGTTCCACGAGGAGCTGCCGCACCTGTTCCCGGCCGCGCCGCAGATCAAGGACGTCTTCTTCACCGAGCGCCCGGTCCGTGAGAACGCCGCAGGCCTGAACGCCGCGCTCCAGGCCGCCTACTTCATCGTCGGCGTCCGCGCCGCCGGTCTCGCCGCCGGCCCGATGACCGGCTTCGACTTCGAGGGCGTGCGCAAGGAGTTCCTGGACGACGACCACACCCCGCTGATGGTCGTCAACATCGGCCGCCCGGGCCCGGACGCCTGGCACCCGCGCTCCCCGCGCCTGGAGTTCGACCAGGTCGTCACCACGGTCTGAGCCCCTCCCGGACACGGATCCCGGACCCCGGACCCCGGACACGGACAAGGCCCCCGGCAGCACGCCGGGGGCCTTCGTCATGCGTGCGCGGATGCGCGGCCGCGGCTCACTTCGTCTTCAGCGACTCCGCCATCTTCGACAGCTGCGCGAACGACGCGGTGCCCGTCACGACCGTCGTCGAGCCCTTGGCGCCTTCGAGGACCAGCGCGTCGTACCGGCCGCCCTCCCAGCGGGTCCAGGTCCGGCCCGCGATCTTCTCGGTCTTCCCGGTCTCCTCGGCGCCCTGGGTCGCCTCGTCGAGGAAGACGGGGCGCCGCTGAGTGGACTGCTCGACCGCCACGTACTCCCCCTCGGGGTCGTGGAAGCCGAGATGCCAGGTGTCGAAGTCGTCGCCCTTGTAGCGGACGGAGGTGGCCTTCCACGCGTCCGTCAGGCCCTCGGGCGCGGCCACGGGGTAGGGGGCGGCGCGGCGTGCGGTGAGCAGTTCGACCCGGTAGTCGACCACCTTGGTCTCGGGCGGGGAGTCGTCGTGCGGGATGAAGAGGTACACGAAGCCCGCCACGAGGACGATGACGCCCATGGAGAGGATCATGTCCCGCGCCGTTTTCTGCTTACCGTTCGTGCCTGCCACGCCCCCTATCGTCGCAGGTCTCCCGAGCGCTCATCCGTGGGGGCCCCTGCTCATTTTGCGCACTCGGAGATAGAGTCGGGCGACAAAGCCCTCATCCGGCCGTCGTCGTACAGAAAGGTGCGCTCCGATGACCGAGCATCATCACTTGCCGTCCGAACTCGATGTGCCCTCCGAGGCCCCCGACCGCAACCTCGCCCTGGAACTGGTCCGGGTGACCGAGGCGGCGGCGATGGCCGCGGGCCGTTGGGTGGGACGCGGGGACAAGAACGGCGCCGACGGCGCCGCGGTGCGCGCCATGCGGACCCTCGTCTCCACCGTCTCGATGAACGGCGTCGTCGTCATCGGCGAGGGCGAGAAGGACGAAGCCCCCATGCTGTTCAACGGGGAGCGCGTCGGGGACGGGACCGGGCCCGAGTGCGACATCGCCGTGGACCCGATCGACGGCACCACGCTGACCGCGAAGGGCATGACCAACGCGATCGCGGTGCTGGCCGCGGCCGAGCGCGGCTCCATGTTCGACCCGTCGGCGGTCTTCTACATGGACAAGCTCGTCACCGGCCCCGAGGCGGCCGACTTCGTCGACATCAACGCCCCGGTGTCGGTGAACATCCGCCGGGTCGCCAAGGCCAAGCGGTCCGCGCCCGAGGACGTGACGGTGGTGATCCTGGACCGGCCGCGGCACGAGGGCATCATCAAGGAGATCCGGGAGGCCGGTGCGCGGATCAGGCTGATCTCCGACGGTGACGTCGCCGGCTCGATCCTGGCGCTGCGCGAGGGCACCGGCGTCGACCTGCTGCTCGGCATCGGCGGGACGCCGGAGGGCATCATCTCGGCCTGTGCCGTGAAGTGCCTGGGCGGCACGATCCAGGGCAAGCTGTGGCCCAAGGACGACGAGGAGCGGCAGCGGGCGATCGACGCCGGGCACGATCTGGACCGGGTGCTGACCACGGAGGACCTGGTCACCGGCGAGAACGTGTTCTTCGTCGCGACCGGCATCACCGACGGGGAGCTGCTGCGGGGGGTTCGCTACCGGGCGGAGACCGCCACGACCGACTCGATCGTGATGCGCTCGCGGTCGGGCACGGTCCGCAGAATCGATTCCGAGCACCGCCTGAGCAAGCTGCGGGCGTACAGCGCGATCGACTTCGACAAGGGCAAGTAGCCCTGCGCCCCAAGGGCCGACGGTCGAAGGACCGCTGAAAAAGAGGGCGCCCCCGGTGCGGTGGGGGCGCCCTCTTCCTCTGTCGCTCAGCCTGCCGCGGCTATGCGGTCCGAGGAGTGGGCCGCCTTCTTCAGCTCCAGGTCACGACGGCGGCGCCGGGCCAGCACCACGCGGCGCTCCGCCGCCGTGAGGCCGCCCCAGACGCCGTACGGTTCGGGCTGGAGCAGGGCGTGTTCGCGGCACTCGACCATCACCGGACAGCGGGCGCAGACGCGCTTCGCCGCCTCCTCGCGGGAGAGCCGGGCAGCGGTGGGCTCCTTGGAGGGAGCGAAGAACAGGCCCGCTTCGTCCCGCCGGCACACCGCCTCGGTGTGCCACGGGGCGTCTTGATCCCTGTCTCGCGCTGGCACCCGCGGGGCCGGAACGGCAGCTACCTGCAGGGACGAATGCGGCGGTTGCAGCACGGTCTACTCCTGACGACGGCTTCGCGAGCGAGAGACGATGCAGCAAGGCCTACCCGCTGTACCCGCGCCTATGCACTGAGTTCCGAACCGCTGGATTCGCCCCGTTCGCAGCACCCGTGGGGCCCTGTCACCCGGTGCCCCGATTTGCTCCGGGCCCGGGGCGGATTCGCGACCGTCAATGATCCAGGCGCCCCCGAAGACCCCCCTCGACCTTGCGCTGCACCCGGTCCAGGATGTCCGCGACGAACCTGCCGCGCTTGGGCCGCGCCTCGACGCTGCCCAGGACGGCCCAGCCGTCCACGTAGACGACGGGGGCCTGGGGTTCGTCCGAGTCGAGGGTGTCCACCTCGAAGCTGCCGAGCACACCACCGCCCATGCCGCGCAGCGACACGTTCTCCGGGACGCGGATGTCGACGCTGCCGAAGACCGCGAAGGACTTGATCACGACCTGCTGGTGGTCGAAGAGGGCCTCGCTGAGGTCTATCTCGACACTGCCGAAGATCGCGTACGCGTGGATACGGCGGCCCGCTCGCCGGCGGCCCTTGCGGACGGCTCCGCTGAAGATCGCGACCACGTTGTCGTCGGGGTCCATCGGGATGGCGCCGGCGGTCGGGCGATACGGGGCGGGGGACGGCGCCCGGCCCTGACGGTGGGCGGCGGGCAGGTCCCGTATGAACACCTCCAGCTCGCCGACCGTCTTGGCGCGCAGCACCCCGTCGACCCGCTCGGCGTGCTCGTCCGCGGTGAGACGGCCCTCGGCGAGGGCGTCGTGCAGGATGTCGGCGATGCGGTCACGCTCCGCGTCGGAGGCGCGGAACTCGGAGCCGACGGGCGCCCCCTGCGTCTGAAGGTCCTGCTTCTGAAGGTCCACGACAGCAGCGTACCCACACACGATAGATCGCGACACCCCCGCGTGAAGGCCGGTGTGTGACGAACTGAGCCTTACCTCACAAGCTCGCCGCCAGAGGCAGGTTCTACGCTGGTTGGCGCTCGCCAAAGGAGGCGGGTCGCGTCTGTCGAGTGAGGAATGGGCGAGATGCCTGAGTTCGCGTACACCGATCTGCTCCCCCAGGGAGAGGACACCACCCCGTACCGGCTGGTGACCTCCGAGGGTGTCTCCACGGTCGAGGGGCCGGACGGGCGGACCTTCCTCAAGGTGGAGCCTCAGGCGCTGCGCAAGCTCGCCGAGGAGGCCATCCACGACATCCAGCACTACCTGCGCCCGGCCCACCTCACGCAGCTGCGCCGCATCATCGACGACCCCGAGGCGTCGGGCAACGACAAGTTCGTGGCGCTGGACCTGCTGAAGAACGCGAACATCGCGGCGGCGGGCGTCCTGCCCATGTGCCAGGACACCGGCACGGCGATCGTCATGGGCAAGCGCGGGCAGAACGTGCTGACGGAGGGCGGCGACGAGGCGGCCCTGTCGCGCGGCATCTACGACGCGTACCAGAACCTGAACCTGCGCTACTCGCAGATGGCCCCGCTGACCATGTGGGACGAGAAGAACACGGGCTCCAACCTCCCGGCGCAGATCGAGCTGTACGCGACCGACGGCGGCGCCTACAAGTTCCTCTTCATGGCCAAGGGCGGCGGTTCGGCCAACAAGTCGTTCCTGTACCAGGAGACGAAGGCCGTGCTGAACGAGGCCTCCATGATGAAGTTCCTGGAGGAGAAGATCCGCTCGCTCGGTACGGCCGCCTGCCCGCCGTACCACCTGGCGATCGTGGTCGGCGGTACGTCCGCCGAGTACGCGCTGAAGACGGCGAAGTACGCCTCCGCGCACTACCTGGACGAGATCCCGGCCGAGGGGTCGGAGCTCGGGCACGGCTTCCGGGACGAGGACCTGGAGCAGAAGGTCTTCGAGCTGACGCAGAAGATCGGGATCGGGGCGCAGTTCGGCGGCAAGTACTTCTGCCACGACGTGCGCGTGGTGCGCCTGCCGCGGCACGGGGCGTCCTGCCCGGTCGCCATCGCGGTGTCCTGCTCCGCCGACCGCCAGGCCGTCGCGAAGATCACGGCCGAGGGCGTCTTCCTGGAGCAGCTGGAGAAGGACCCGGCGCGGTTCCTGCCGGAGACGACGGACGAGCAGCTCGAGTCGGAGGGCGACGTCGTCAAGATCGACCTGAACCAGCCGATGGACGAGATCCTCGCCGCGCTCACGAAGTACCCGGTGAAGACGCGGCTGTCGCTGACCGGCCCGCTGGTCGTGGCGCGTGACATCGCGCACGCCAAGATCAAGGAGCGGCTGGACGCGGGCGAGGAGATGCCGCAGTACCTGAAGGACCACCCGGTGTACTACGCGGGCCCCGCGAAGACGCCTGAGGGGTACGCGTCCGGCTCCTTCGGCCCGACCACGGCCGGCCGGATGGACTCCTACGTGGAGCAGTTCCAGGCGGCCGGCGGCTCCAAGGTGATGCTGGCCAAGGGCAACCGCAGCAAACAGGTCACCGACGCCTGCGGCAGCCACGGCGGCTTCTACCTCGGCTCCATCGGCGGCCCGGCCGCCCGCCTCGCCCAGGACTGCATCAAGAAGGTCGAGGTCGTCGAGTACGAGGAGCTCGGCATGGAGGCCGTCTGGAAGATCGAGGTCGAGGACTTCCCGGCGTTCATCGTCGTGGACGACAAGGGCAACGACTTCTTCCAGGACCCGGCTCCGGCGCCGACGTTCACGTCTATCCCGGTGCGGGGCCCCGGGCTGGCGTAGTACCTCGGGTACGGCGGGGGACGGATCTCGCCCCCGCCGCCCCTACCCGTCCCGTCCTCCTGGGGCTCCGCCCCTTCGACCCCGCCCGGGGCCCCGGCGCCGAGGTTCACCGCCATTCCGGTACTGGCCCCCGGACTCGCCTGAGAACAGGGGTGACTGTTCGCCTCCACGGGGAACAGTGGTCGCGTCGCGGACGCTGTGCCACGTGGAGGTGATCGTCGATGACCGGCGAGCAGGACAGGACCGAGTACCGCACCGAGCACGACTCCATGGGAGAGGTGCGGGTGCCCGCCCATGCCAAGTGGCGGGCCCAGACGCAGCGGGCCGTGGAGAACTTCCCCGTCTCCGGGCAGCGGATCGAGCGGGCGCACATCGAGGCGCTGGCGCGGATCAAGGGGGCGGCGGCCAAGGTCAACGCCGAGCTGGGGGTCCTGGACAAGGAGATCGCCGAGGCGATCCAGGCGGCTGCCGCCGAGGTGGCCGAGGGCAGGTGGGACGAGCACTTCCCGGTCGATGTGTTCCAGACCGGGTCCGGGACCTCGTCCAACATGAACACCAACGAGGTCATCGCGACCCTGGCCACCGAGCGGCTGGGCCGGAGCGTGCATCCCAACGACCACGTCAACGCCTCCCAGTCGTCGAACGACGTCTTCCCCTCGTCGATCCACATCGCCGCCACCGCCGCCGTCATCCGCGACCTCGTCCCCGCCCTCACGCACCTTTCGGCCTCTCTCGGGCGCAAGGCCGAGGAGTTCGCCGACGTCGTGAAGTCGGGCCGGACCCATCTGATGGACGCCACGCCCGTGACGCTGGGCCAGGAGTTCGGCGGGTACGCCGCCCAGGTGCGGTACGGCGCCGAGCGGCTCGAGGCCTCCCTCCCCCGGCTCGCCGAACTGCCCCTCGGCGGCACGGCCGTCGGCACCGGCATCAACACCCCGCCCGGTTTCTCCGCCGCCGTGATCGAGGAGGTCGCCCGCACGACCGGGCTGCCCCTGACCGAGGCCCGGGACCACTTCGAGGCACAGGGCGCCCGGGACGGCATCGTCGAGACCAGCGGGCAGCTGCGGACCATCGCGGTCGGGCTGACGAAGATCGCCAACGACTTGCGGTGGATGTCCTCGGGCCCGCGCACCGGCCTCGCCGAGATCGCCCTGCCCGACCTCCAGCCCGGCTCCTCGATCATGCCGGGCAAGGTGAATCCGGTCATTCCGGAGGCCGTGCTGATGGTGGCGGCCCAGGTCGTCGGGAACGACGCGACCGTGGCCACGGCGGGCGCCGCCGGAAACTTCGAGCTCAACGTCATGCTGCCGGTCATCGCGAAGAACGTGCTGGAGTCGATCCGGCTGCTCGCCAACGTCTCGCGGCTGCTCGCCGACCGGACCGTCGACGGCGTCACCGCCGACCGCGAGCGGGCGCGGGAGTACGCCGAGTCCTCCCCTTCCGTCGTCACCCCGCTCAACAAGTACATCGGGTACGAGGAGGCCGCGAAGGTCGCCAAGAAGGCGCTGGCCGAGCGGAAGACCATCCGTCAGGTCGTCCTGGACGGCGGGTACGTGGAGCGCGGCGACCTGACCCGGGAGCAGCTCGACGAGGCACTGGATGTCCTGCGGATGACGCACCCGTGACGATGTGTGGAGCGACTACGCCCGGCGCGTGAACCGTGACACGCGCCGCAGCGTCGTATGCCTATGGCACCTAATATCTGTCCATGGCAGAGGGTGGAGCGGTGAGACGCGTGGAAACGGGTGGTGCGGCAGGCTTCTGGGCGCCCGGGAGCCGGATCCTGTGGCGGTACCGGGAGAACGGCGGCACGCGTCTGCACATCGCCCGTCCCGTCACCGTCGTACGGGACGACGCCGAGCTGCTCGCCGTGTGGCTGGCGCCCGGCACCGAGTGTGTGAAGCCGGTGCTCGCCGACGGCACCCCCGTGCATCTGGAGCCGCTGGAGACGCGCTACACCAAGCCGCGCGCCGTGCAGCGCGACCGGTGGTTCGGTACGGGTGTCCTGAAACTGGCCCACCCCGGCGAGCCCTGGTCGGTGTGGCTGTTCTGGGATCCGGGGTGGCAGTTCAAGAACTGGTACGTGAACCTGGAGGAGCCGCTGGCCCGTTGGGAGGGCGGTGTGGATTCCGTGGACCACTTCCTGGACATCTCCGTCCATCCGGACCGCAGTTGGCACTGGCGGGACGAGGACGAGTTCGCCCAGGCCCGGCGGGACGGGTTGATGGACGACCAACAGGCGGAAAAGGTACGAGCGGCGGGGCAGGCCGCGGTGGAGGTGATCCGCGCGTGGGGGCCGCCGTTCTCGGAAGGCTGGCAGCACTGGCGCCCGGATCCGTCCTGGGCGGTACCGTCACTGCCGGAGGACTGGGATCGTACGCCCGCGCATGTGTCCTCATGAGACCCTTGATGCGCCCCCGGGCAAGAAACGTAGGATCGTCCTCCGCAAGGGCGCGCGGCGGCAACTACCGGAGCACGCGCTGGGCTTGACCGATCGTCACCGAGGGGCGGCAGGACGTGAGCGAGGGGTACGAGGGCAACACCGGCGGGGCCTGCTCCACGGGCCCTGGGGGCCGTCAGCGGGCCTCTGAGGACCGCAGACGGTCTGCCGGTGGCACAGAAACAACCTCTGACCACGCGGGAATTTCGTTCCTGGGGCACGTATTCCGGGTATCGGAGTTTCGGCGGGACCACCTGCACCTCTGGCGTGCAGCCCCGGACGGATGGATTCGACACGCGTGACGGAGCAGCCGACCTCCTTCGAACGCCCGCAGACGGGCATCGACCCCGCGGATCCCCGCGGGGCGCTCGTGCATACCTCGACACCGGCGCGCACGCCCGGCTCGGGCGCCTTACCGGTACAGGGCCGCTCAGGCGGCGACGTCACCGTTCCGGTCACGACGGCGCACACCACGCCGGGCACCTCGGAGCCGGGCACCTCCACGCCGTTCGGCAAGGGCAAGGACACCGTGAGCGACCCCGCCTCCGAGCACTCCCAGCCGGGTGCCGAGCAGACCGCCGAGCGCGAGACCCCGCGGCCGCGCCCGTCTCCCGAGAGCATTCCGGTCCAGCCGGCCGACGAGCAGGACCGGCCCGCGCCGAATCCCGAGGGGCCCGAGCGCCGCAGCGGCCAGAGCCTGCCGCCGGGCAAGCCCACGCCGATGCGGCGGGACGGCGACCGGCTCCGGTTCGTCGGCGCCGCCACCCGGCGGATCGCCCGCGGCATCGATCTCGACGAGATCGTGATGGGGCTGTGCCGGGCCACCGTGCCCACCTTCTCCGACGCGATCCTGGTCTATCTGCGCGACCCGCTGCCCGTGGGCGACGAGCGGCCCACCGGCCCGCTGGTGCTGCGGCTGCGCCGCACCGACCGGATACCGGCGGAGCGCGACACCGAGAACGGCTTCCAGCCGGCCACCCAGCCCGAGCCGGACGAGCTGGACGCGGTCGGCGCCGAGCTGTGCGAGGTGCGGCCCGGCAGCGCGCTCGCCGAGGTCCTGCGGGGTGTGCGCCCGGTTTTCACCGACGCTCCCGCGGCCCGTGCCGCGCTGCCCGAGCTGCTCGGCGAGGGCGGCGAGTTCGCCGTACCGGACGGACAGCGGGCGATCCTCGCCCCGCTGCGCGGCCGGCGCCGGGTGATCGGCGCCGCCCTGTTCCTGCGCCGCCCCGAGCGCGTCGCCTTCGAGCCGGACGACCTGCTGGTGGCCGCCCAGCTCGCCACGCACAGCGCGCTGGGCATCGACAAGGCCGTGCTGTACGGGCGTGAGGCGTACATCGCGGACGAGTTGCAGCGCACCATGCTGCCCGAGACGCTGCCCCGCCCCACCGGCGTACGGCTCGCCTCCCGCTATCTGCCGGCCGCGGAGACGGCCCGGGTCGGCGGCGACTGGTACGACGCGATCCCGCTGCCCGGCAGCCGGGTCGCCCTGGTCGTCGGTGACGTCATGGGCCATTCCATGACCTCGGCCGCCATCATGGGCCAGCTGCGCACCACCGCCCAGACCCTCGCGGGCCTCGATCTGCCGCCGCAGGAGGTGCTGCACCACCTCGACGAACAGGCCCAGCGCCTCGGCGTGGACCGCATGGCGACCTGCCTCTACGCCGTCTACGACCCGGTATCGCACCGCATCACCATCGCCAACGCCGGTCACCCGCCGCCCGTCCTGCTCCACCTGGGCGGCCGTGCCGAGGTGCTGCGCGTGCCGGCCGGTGCCCCCATCGGGGTCGGCGGCGTCGACTTCGAGGCGGTGGAGCTGGACGCGCCCGCCGGCGCGACCCTGCTGCTGTACACCGACGGCCTGGTGGAGTCGCGCCTCAGGGACGTCTGGACCGGCATCGAGCAGCTGCGCGAGAAGCTCGCCGCGACCGCGCAGCTCACCGGCCCCGACCATCCGCCGCCGCTGGAGGCCCTCTGCGACGAGGTGCTCGACATGCTCGGCCCGGGCGACCGGGACGACGACATCGCGCTGCTCGCCGCCCGCTTCGACGGGATCGCGCCCAGCGATGTGGCGTACTGGTTCCTGGAGCCGGAGGACGCCGCCCCCGGCCGCGCCCGCCGGCTGGCCCGGCGCGCGCTGCAGCGCTGGGGCCTGGAGGAACTCAGCGACTCCGTCGAGCTGCTGGTCAGCGAGGTCGTCACCAACGCCGTGCGGTACGCGACCCGGCCGGTCACCGTGCGCCTGCTGCGCACGGACGTCCTGCGCTGCGAAGTGGGCGACGACGTGCCGCAGTTGCCGCGCCTGAGGCAGGCCCGCGCGACCGACGAGGGCGGCCGCGGCCTGTACCTGGTGAACCGCCTGGCCCGGCGCTGGGGCGCGACGCGGCTGAGCACGGGCAAGGTGGTCTGGTTCGAGCTCAACCGCGGCTGACGCGGGGGACGACACGGCGAAAGGGCGCCCGGCGTGATGCCGGGCGCCCTTTCGCGTCTCCTAGTCCTCGTCGCCCGGATTCACCGGGTCGAACGGGTCGCCGTCGGTCGGCGGCGACGCCGTCCCCGGGGTCGTCGGCGGCGTGATGGTCGGCGGTGACGTCGACGGGGTCGGGGGCGCCGAGGTGCTCGGCTCCTCCGTCGTCGGCGGCGCGGAAGACGACGGTTCCTCGGTCGTCGGCTCCTCGGTAGGCTCCTCGGTCTCCGACTGCGTGGGCGTCGGCGTCCAGGTGGGCTGGACGGCCGCGCCCTGCTGGGTGTCCAGGTTGAACTTGGTGACATCGCCCATGACGCCGAAGGTGTACGCCGCCCAGATCCGAGCCGGGAAATCGCCGCCGTTGATACGGGGCTCGCCGGCCGCCTTGTACATCGGGACCTGCTTGTAGGGGGGCTTGTTGTCCTCGCCGAACATCCCGACCGAGGTGACCAGGTTCGGCGTGTAGCCGGTGAACCAGGCCGACTTGTTGTTGTCGGACGTACCCGTCTTGCCCGCCACCTGCTGGCCGTCGCGGGCCGGATTGTTGCGTACGGACCCCTGCGCGGTGCCGTCGTCGACCACGCCGGTCAGCACCGAGGTCACCGAGTCGGCCGCCTCACGGCTGATGACCTGCTCGCCGATCGGGTCGGGCATGGTGACCTTCTGGTTCAGGTGCTCCGCCGACTTCACGAGGGACGGGGTGACCTTCTTGCCGTGGTTGTCGAGGGTCGCGTAGACCCCGGCCATCTGCAGGGGGCTCGCGCCCATGCTGCCCAGGGTCTGCGCGGGCACGGCCTCCATGTTCTCGGTGTCCATGCCGAGCTTGCCGGCGACGTCGACCACCTCGGACATGCCGACGTCGACGCCCATCTGCGCGAAGACGGAGTTGACGGACTTGTTCATCGCCGTCTGGACGCTGATGGGCCCGTAGTTCTGGTCGTCCTCGTTCTCGGGGGCGAAGCCGACCTTGCTGCCGTCCTCCATGACCGGGCGCTTGCTTGTGCCGTCGTAGACCGTGCGCGCGTTGATCGGCTCGCCGTCCTGCGTCTTCGCCTGCTCCTCCAGGGCGGCGGCCAGGATGACCGGCTTGAAGGTGGAGGCCGGCTGGTAGTCGGTGCGGGTGGCGTTGTTGGACCAGTGCTTGAAGTAGTCCTGGCCGCCGTACATCGCGACCACGGCGCCCGTCTTGGGGTTCACGGACGCGGCACCGGCCTGGACGTCCGCGTCGACCTCGCGCTTGTCGGGGTCGAGCTTGCTGTTCAGCTGCTGCCGGACGGACTTCTCCAGCGCGGCCTGCTTCTTCTTGTCGATGTTCAGCGTGATGGTCCAGCCGCCGGCGTTGACCAGCGCCTCGGCTTCTTTGCGGCTGCTCGCTTTGCCCTCGGCGACGAGCTGCTTCTCCAGGGTCGCGTTGGCCGAGTTGACCAGATAGCCCTTCTGGCCCTCCATGCCGGGGGCGGGCTTGGGCTCCTTGGGCACCGGGAACTTCATGCCGTCACGCTCGGACTGGCTCAGCCAGCCCTCCTCGACCATGTTCTTCAGGACGTAGTTCCAGCGCGCCTTGGCCATCTTCTTACCGCCCTCGGAGGCGACCGCCCAGTCGTACTGGCTCGGTGCCTGGAGCAGCGCGGCGAGGTAGGCGCCCTGCGCGACCGTGAGGTCCTCGGCGTCCTTGCGGTAGTAGGCCTGGGCGGCGGCCTGGATGCCGTAGGCGTTGCGGCCGTAGTAGCTGGTGTTGATGTAGCCGGCGAGGATGTAGTCCTTGGACTTCTCCCGGTCCAGCTTCAGCGAGATGACCAGTTCCTTCAGCTTGCGCGAGACGGTCTGTTCCTGCGTCAGGTAGTAGTTCTTGACGTACTGCTGGGTGATCGTCGAACCGCCCTGCGCGCCACGGCCGGAGAGCGTGTTCACCACGCCGCGGGCGGTGCCCTTGAGGTCGACGCCGGCGTCCTTGTAGAAGGTCTTGTTCTCGGCGGCGACGAAGGTCTTCCGGACTTCCTTGGGGACCCTGGACAGGTCGACGACCTCGCGGTTGACCTTGCCGTCGCGGGCCATGATCGAGCCGTCGCTGTACTTGTAGATGTTGCTCTGGCGCTTGGCGTCGGCGTTCCCCTCGGGGATGTCGATCACCATGTACAGCACGATGAAGGCGCCCATGCCGAGCAGGCACAGGCCGAAGAAGGTGCCGAGGATCTTCTTCCAGGTGAAGAGCCTGCGTATGCCGCTCTTCCCGGCAGGGGCCGACGAACGGTGGCCCTTGGGTGCCGCCCGGCGCCCGGCGCGCTGTCTGGCGCGTCTTTCTTCCGCTCGTCCCATGGGTCCGATCCGCTCCGCTTCGTTCATGTGTGCTCGTGTGTCACACAGGTTCGCCGCTCAGGTCAGCTCAGAAAGCTAACACCGGGAGATAAGAGATAGGGCTGCCGATCCGGCCCTTTGCGGGCGTGACAATCAGCACCCATCCCAACGGAACCGACGTTCGAGACACCCGAAGGGTTGCCAGGACACGATAAAGTGATATCACTTAGTTAGACGGACGCTATGCAGGATGGGTCCGCGAGAAGAACGGGGGATCACCCATGTCCACACACGACGCGCAGGTCACCGCCGATGTGCCCGAGATGCCGGCACCACGCGTACGGGAGTTCACCGCGCAGAGCATCGGCGGCGGGCTCGCCCTGTTCCTCGGGCTGCTCGGGCTGCTGGCCGGTGCCGGGCTGATCGCGACCGCCACGGCGGTGGACGGCTCCGGGGCGAAGGCCGGCCTGATCATCGGCGGCATCCTGGTCGCGCTCGCGGCGTTCCTGGCCATGTGCGGGCTGAACATGGTGGCGCCCGGCGAGGCCCGGGTCGTCCAGCTCTTCGGTCGCTACCGGGGGACGATCCGCGAGGACGGCCTGCGCTGGGTGAACCCGCTCACCTCGCGCACGAAGATCTCGACCCGCGTGCGCAACCACGAGACCGCCGTCCTGAAGGTCAACGACGCCTACGGCAACCCGATCGAGCTCGCCGCGGTCGTGGTGTGGCGGGTCGAGGACACCGCCCAGGCCACCTTCGAGGTGGACGACTACATCGAGTTCGTCTCCACCCAGACCGAGGCGGCCGTGCGGCACATCGCCATCGAGTACCCCTACGACGCACATGAGGAGGACGGCCTCTCGCTGCGCGGCAACGCCGAGGAGATCACCGAGAAGCTCGCCGTCGAACTCCACGCGCGCGTGGAGGCCGCCGGGGTGCAGATCATCGAGTCGCGCTTCACGCACCTCGCGTACGCCCCCGAGATCGCCTCGGCGATGCTCCAGCGGCAGCAGGCCGGCGCGGTCGTCGCGGCCCGGCGGCAGATCGTGGACGGAGCGGTCGGCATGGTGGAGGCCGCGATCGCCCGGATCTCCGAGCGGGACATCGTGGAGCTGGACTCCGAACGGAAGGCGGCCATGGTCTCCAACCTCATGGTGGTGCTGTGCGGGGACCGCGCCGCGCAGCCCGTCCTCAACACCGGGTCCCTCTACCAGTGACCGCACCGTCCGAGGGTCCGGGCCCGCAGCGCCGGCCGCAGCAGCAGCGCAAGCAGGTGCTGCTGCGGCTGGACCCGGCGGTGTACGAGGCGCTGGCCCGGTGGGCCGGGGACGAGCTGCGGTCGGCGAACGCCCAGATCGAGTTCCTGCTGCGGAAGGCGCTGGCCGAGACCGGGAGGCTGCCGCGGGAGACCGGGCCCATCCCCCGGCGCGGGCGGCCGCCCGGCACCTCGGCCCCCGAGCCCCCGCCTGGACCTCCGCCGGCCTGAGGCTGTTGCGCAACCGTGACAACAGCCCCCGACCTGCACGACCGCACCGCCCGCCATGGACTGCACACCCCGCGTATACATGCGGCGTATACACAGTATGTAGAGTGCTTGGCATGTCCATCGGTCACACTCTCCTGGGGCTCCTGGAGTCCGGCCCGCGCCACGGTTACGACCTGAAGCGGGCCTTCGACGAGAAGTTCGGTCACGACCGGCCGCTCCACTACGGCCAGGTCTACTCGACGATGTCCCGCCTGCTGAAGAACGGGCTCGTCGAGGTCGACGGCATCGAGGCGGGCGGCGGGCCCGAGCGCAAGCGGTACGCGATCACCGAGGCCGGCATCACCGACGTCGAGCGCTGGCTCGCGACGCCCGAGAAGCCGGAGCCGTACCTCCAGTCGACCCTCTACACCAAGGTCGTCCTCGCGCTGCTCACCCACCGCGACGCCTCCGACATCCTCGACACCCAGCGCTCCGAGCATCTGCGCAGCATGCGGATCCTCACCGACCGCAAGCGCAAGGGCGACCTGGCCGACCAGCTCATCTGCGACCACGCCCTGTTCCACCTGGAGGCCGACCTGCGCTGGCTGGAACTGACCGCGGCCCGTCTGGACAAGCTCCGTGAGGCGGTGGCCCGATGACCCATCCCGCTGGTTCGCTGCTCACCGCCCAGGACCTGCGCAAGGCGTACGGCCCGACCACCGCGCTCGACGGCGCCGAGTTCTCCATCCACCCGGGCGAGGTCGTCGCCGTGATGGGCCCCTCCGGCTCGGGCAAGTCGACGCTGCTGCACTGCCTCGCCGGGATCGTCACACCCGACTCGGGCTCGATCACGTACAACGGGCGCGAGGTGACCTCGATGAGCGATGCCGAGCGCAGTGCGCTGCGGCGCTCCGAGTTCGGGTTCGTGTTCCAGTTCGGCCAGCTCGTGCCGGAACTCACCTGCGTGGAGAACGTCGCGCTCCCGCTGCGGCTGAGCGGGTCCTCCCGCAAGGAGTCCGAGCGGACCGCGCTGGCGTGGATGGAGCGGCTCGAGGTCGACGACCTGCGCAAGAAGCGACCCGGCGAGGTCTCCGGCGGTCAGGGGCAGCGCGTCGCCGTCGCCCGTTCCCTGGTGACGAGCCCGCGGGTGATCTTCGCCGACGAGCCGACCGGCGCGCTCGACTCGCTCAACGGCGAGCGCGTGATGGAGCTGCTCACCGAGGCCGCCCGGTCCACCAACGCGGCCGTGGTGCTCGTCACGCACGAGGCGCGGGTCGCCGCCTACTCCGACCGCGAGATCGTCGTCCGCGACGGGAAGTCCCGGGACATGGAGCGCGTCGTATGAGCGCACGGCAGTGGGCCCGGGACCTGGCCATGGGCACCCGGTACGCCTTCGCCGGCGGACGCGAGGGATGGACCCGGGCACTGCTCACGGCCGTCGGCGTCGGGCTCGGCGTGGCGCTGCTGCTGCTCACCACCGCCATCCCGAACGCGCTGGCGGAGCGGGACCGGCGTGAGGAGGCGCGCAGCGACCACACCATCGGCCAGCAGGAGATACCGAAGGCCGACGACACGCTGATGGTCCTGGACGCGGACACCACGTTCCGGGACGTGTCCGTCCGCGGGCGGCTGCTGGAGCCGGAGGGCCCGCTGGCCCCGCTGCCGCCGGGAGTCGCCGAGTTCCCCGCGGCGGGCGAGATGGTCGTCTCCCCCGCGCTGAAGGAGCTGCTCGCCTCCGACGACGGCAGGCTGCTGCGGGAGCGGCTGGACTACCGCGTCGTGGGCACCATCGGCGAGCAGGGGCTCGTCGGCTCGCAGGAACTCGCCTACTTCGCGGGCGGCAAGGGGCTCGAGAAGCTGCTGGAGGGACCCGCCAGCGGGGCCCGGATCGACAGCTTCGGCAACCCGGACCTGGCGTCGTCCGACCCCTGGGACCCGGTGCTGCTCCTGCTGGTCCTGGTCGTCTTCGTGGTGCTGCTGATGCCGGTGGCCGTGTTCATCGCCGCGGCCGTGCGGTTCGGCGGTGAGCGGCGCGACCGCAGGCTGGCGGCGCTGCGACTGGTCGGCTCCGACAGCCGCATGACCCGGAGGATCGCCGCCGGTGAGGCGCTCGCCGGTTCCGTGCTGGGGCTCGTCCTGGGCACCGGGTTCTTCCTGATCGGACGCGAACTGGCGGCGACCGCCGAGGTGTTCCAGGTCAGCGTGTTCCCGAGCTATCTGAACCCCTCTCCCCTGCTGGCCGTCCTGGTCGCGCTGGCGGTGCCGGCGGCGGCGGTCCTGGTGACGATCCTCGCCCTGCGCGGGGTGGTCATCGAGCCGCTCGGCGTGGTGCGCTCGGCAAAGCCGACGCGGCGCCGGCTGTGGTGGCGGCTGCTGCTGCCGCTGGGCGGGCTCGCCCTGCTCGCCCCGATGGTCGGGCAGGGCGACGACGGCGGGAACTTCAACCAGTACCTCGTCGTCGGCGGCGTGATGCTCCTGCTGGTCGGCGTCACGGCGCTGCTCCCCTGGGTGGTGGAGAGGGTGGTGGCGCGGCTCGGCTCGGGCGGCATCGCCTGGCAGCTCGCCGTGCGCAGGCTCCAGTTGAGCAGTGGCACGGCGGCCCGGATGGTCAACGGCATCGCGGTGGCGGTGGCCGGGGCGATCGCCCTTCAGATGCTGTTCGCGGGTGTCGAGGGCCAGTACACCCAGGCGTCCCGGTACGACGTCTCCCGGGCCCAGATGAGCGTGCAGGTGCCGGACGGGGACGACCCCGCGGCCATCGCCGGGAAGTACCGCGACACCGAGGGCGTGCGGGGGCTCACCGCACTGTCCGATGTCTATCTCGGCGACCGGCGCGGCGAGTCGGAGTCCATGGCCCAGCTCACCGTGGCCGACTGCGCTTCGCTGCGCGAGGTGGCCACGCTCCCCTCCTGTCGCGACGGGGACGTCTTCGCCGTCAGGGGCTCGGAGTACGACAGCGCCAACGACCATCTGACCGAGCCCGGCACGACCTTGTGGGCCGACCCTCAGGACACCCTCCGCTCCGACGACGGCTGGGTCTCCTGGACCGTGCCGAAGGACATCCGGCAGGCCCAGCCCCGCGAGGACCCCACCGGGTACGAGCGCGGCGGCATCCTGGTCACGCCCGCCGCGCTGCCCGAGACGCTCGGGGCGGCCGCCTCCACGGAGATCTTCATCAGCCTGGACCTCTCCGTGCCGGACGCGTACGAACACGTGCGCAACACCGCCGCGCGGCTGGACCCGACGGTCGAGCCGATGACGTGGAGCGGCACCGAGAGCAACGAGCGCTACGCCACCATCCGCACGGGCCTGTCCGTCGGCGCCGCGTGTGTGCTGGCGCTGATCGGGGCGAGCCTGCTGGTCTCGCAGCTGGAGCAGTTGCGCGAACGCCGCAAGCTGCTGTCGTCGCTGGTCGCCTTCGGCACCCGGCGCCGCACGCTCAGCCTGTCGGTCCTGTGGCAGACGGCGATCCCGATCGGCCTCGGCCTGCTGCTCGCCGCGACGGTGGGGATCGCCCTGGGCGCGGTCCTGCTGCGCATGACGGACACGTCCGTCCGCGTGGACTGGCCGAGCGTGCTGTCGATGACCGGCATCGGCGCGGGGGTCGTCCTGGTGGTGACCCTGCTGAGCCTGCCGCCGCTGTGGAAGCTGATGAGGCCGGAGGGCCTGCGGACCGAGTAGGTCTCGAGCAGAGGTCTTTCGTACGAGCCGCTGTCCGTACGGATCGTCACGCGTCCTCGCCGACGACCCGTACGGACAGCGGCCGCAGTGCCTGTCGCAGGGCCGCCGCCAGTTCCTCGTACTCGGCGCCGCGTGCCGCGCCCGTGCGCATGGCCAGGGCGATCCGGCGGGTGGGGGCCGGGTCGGCGAAGTAGCCGGTGAGGAGCTGGTTGCTGCGGGAGGTCTCGACCGTGAGGGCGGTGCGCGGCAGCAGCGTGACTCCGAGTCCGCCGGCGACGAGCTGCACCAGCGTGGACAGCCCGGCGGCGGTCGTGGTGACGGGCACGTCGTCGCGGCCTGCCTCCCGGCAGATGTCGAGGGCCTGGTCGCGCAGGCAGTGTCCCTCGTCCAGGAGCAGCAGGTTCAGCTCGCGCAGCGCCTCGCGCGGAATGCCCTCGCGTCCGCCGAGCCGGTGGTCGAGCGGGGTGACGAGCACGAAGTCCTCGTCGAAGAGCGGCAGTTCGCTCACGCCCGGAACGCCGAGCGGCACCGCGAGCAGCAGCAGATCGAGCCGCCCGCTGGTGAGACCGTCGAGCAGGCTGGTGGTCTGCTCCTCGTGCACCTGGAGGTCGAGGTGCGGATACCGTTCATGGACGAGCCGCAGAACCGTGGGCAGCAGATAGGGCGCCACCGTCGGGATCACCCCGAGCCGCAGCACCCCGGTGAACGGGGCCCGCGCGGCATCGGCCTCCTCCATCAGCGCGCCCACCTCGCTCAGCACCGCCTTGGCCCGTACGGCGATCCGCTCGCCCTCGGGTGAGAGCAGCACCTTGCGCGTCGTACGCTCCAGGAGCGTCACTCCGAGTGTCTCCTCCAGCGCCGAGACGGCACCCGAGAGGGCGGGCTGGCTCATGCCGATCGCCCCGGCGGCGTCCCGGAAGTGCAGATGCTCGGCCACGGCCGCGAAGGCACGCAGCTGGGCGAGGCTGGGCTGCCTGCGCTTATTACCCACAGTCACTAATAACTACCTCCGATCAACCCGACCGAGTGTAGCTATTTCCGTAATCAATCGAGGCTGTGCCAACATCAACACAGTCCAACCCATGGGAAACACCCGCAATCCGGGTGTTTCTTCGCTGCAAGGAGAGTGTGTGCTCACCGTCGGTGACAAGTTCCCCGAGTTCGACCTGACCGCCTGTGTCTCGCTGGAGAAGGGCGCGGAGTTCGAGCAGATCAACCACAAGACCTACGAGGGTCAGTGGAAGGTCATCTTCGCCTGGCCCAAGGACTTCACCTTCGTGTGCCCGACCGAGATCGCCGCCTTCGGCAAGCTGAACGAGGAGTTCGCCGACCGCGACGCGCAGGTCCTCGGCTTCTCCGGCGACTCCGAGTTCGTCCACCACGCCTGGCGCAAGGACCACGACGACCTTCGTGACCTGCCCTTCCCGATGATGGCCGACTCCAAGCACGAGCTGATGCGCGACCTCGGCATCGAGGGCGAGGACGGCTTCGCCAAGCGCGCGGTGTTCATCGTGGACCAGAACAACGAGATCCAGTTCTCCATGGTGACCGCGGGTTCGGTCGGCCGTAACCCCAAGGAGGTCCTGCGGGTCCTCGACGCCCTGCAGACCGACGAGCTCTGCCCCTGCAACTGGAGCAAGGGCGACGAGACGCTCGACCCCGTCGCGCTGCTCTCCGGGGAGTGATCTGAGATGTCCCTCGACAACCTCAAGTCCGCGATACCGGACTACGCCAAGGACCTGAAGCTCAACCTGGGCTCGGTCATCGGCAACTCCGACCTGCCGGCCCAGCAGCTCTGGGGCACGGTGCTGGCCACGGCCATCGCCTCGCGCTCCCCGATCGTGCTGCGCGAGCTGGAGCCGGAGGCGAAGGCCAACCTGTCGCCGGAGGCCTACACGGCGGCGAAGGCCGCGGCCGCGGTGATGGCGATGAACAACGTCTTCTACCGCACGCGTCACCTGCTCTCGGACCACGAGTACGGCACCCTGCGCGCGGGCCTGCGGATGAACGTCATCGGCAACCCTGGCGTCGACAAGGTCGACTTCGAGCTCTGGTCCTTCGCGGTCTCCGCCATCAACGGCTGCGGCATGTGCCTCGACTCGCACGAGCAGGTCCTGCGCAAGGCCGGCATCGACCGCGACGTCATCCAGGAGTCCTTCAAGATCGCGTCCGTGATCCAGGCGGTCGGCGTGACGCTGGACGCCGAGGCGGTCCTGGCGGAGTAACTCCCCACCGCGGGCGATGAACCGCGGGCATTGCACCGCGGGCGATGAACCGCAGGGCCCCGTCCCCTGGGCATGGTGGACGGGGCCCTGTTTCATGCCGGCGTGGATGTGGCCGGGCTACTCCGACGGCGGGTCCGTGGCAGGCGGCGGCTCGGCGCTCACCGCCGTGGCACCCCGCGGCCGTACCGAATGCCGCAGCGCCGACCCCCGTGAATGCGCCCGCAGATACCCGGCCACCGTGTTCGTCACCGCGACCAGCGGCACGGCGACCACCGCACCGCCGATCCCGGCCACCATCCCCCCGCACGCGACGGACAGCACCACGGCCAGCGGATGCACCCGCACCGCCCGCCCGAGGATGAACGGCTGCAGGATGTGGCCCTCGATCTGCTGCACCGCGAGCACCACCACCAGCGTCATGACGGCCGTGAACACGCCCTGGGTGACCAGCGCGACCACCACGGCCAGCGCCCCGGACACCACGGCGCCGACCAGCGGGATGAACGCGAACAGGAAGATGAACACCGCCAGCGGCACGGCCATCGGCACATCGAGGAAGTAGATCCCCAGCCCGATGAAGATCGCGTCGATCAGCGCGACGATCACCGTGCCCCGCACATACGCCGTCAGCGTCCGCCACGCCGCCGGCCCGGCCCCGGCCACTCCCGGCCGCGCCGCCGCCGGGACCAGCTTCAGCGTCCACTCCCAGATCCGCTTGCCGTCGTAGAGCAGGAACAGGGTGGAGAAGACGGCCAGCAGGATCCCGGTCAGGGCTTCGACGACGACCGTCACGCCCTCCAGGCCCGCCGAGGTGATCTGGTCGGTGTTGGCGCCGACCGCCTCACGCAGGTTCGCCGCGATCTCGTTGATCTGCTTGTCCGTGACGTGGAAGGGGCTGTTCAGCAGCCAGTTCCGCAACTCGTCGATGCCGTCCTGGATCTGGCCCGAGAGATCGTCGATGTTCTCCATGACCTGCCAGGTCACGAACCAGCCGATCAGCCCCATGATGACGAAGCCGAGGATCGCGGTCAGCGCGGTGGCCGGCCCGCGCGGCACTCCGAGCCGCCGGAGCCTGCCCACGGTCGGGTGGAGCAGCGCGGTGATCAGCAAGGCGCTCACGAACGCCAGCACCACCAGTTGGACGGCGCTGATGATCCGCATCAGCACCCACAGGGTGCCCGCGAGGATGAGCAGCCGCCAGGCGGCCTCCGCCGCGACCCGCACGCCCCACGGCACGGCCAGCGCGGGATCGGGCCGGGCGGGAACGTCGGGCGCGTAGTCCGGGGGCGGCGGCACGTACTCGTCGGGCCCGGTCCTGGACTCGGCTTCGCCGCGCTCCCGTTCGGCCTCGGCGCGGCGCTCGTTCCACTGCTCGCTCATCTCGGTCAGTCCGGCGCCGAGCCGGCCGAGCCACCCTGGCACTCGCGACATGGTCCGACCGTACATGGCGCGAGCCCCGCACCGTACGACGGTGCGGGGCTCGTGCTGAGGATGACAGGGGCCCGAAGGCCGGGTGGCTCAGTACCAGTTGTTGGCCTGCCAGAACGACCAGGCGTCACACGGGCTGCCGTAGCGGTCGTTCATGTAGCCGAGGCCCCACTTGATCTGGGTGGCCGGGTTGGTCCGCCAGTCGGCACCGGCGGACGACATCTTGGTACCGGGCAGTGCCTGGAACATGCCGTAGGCCCCGGAGGAGGGGTTGACGGCCTTGTAGTTCCAGTCGGACTCGTGGTCCACGATGTTGCTGAAGCACTGGAACTGACCGGAGGGCACGATCTGCCGGGCCATCGCCTGGATCTGCGCGATCGTGTAGGAGCTCGAGACGGGGATGTCGGAGATGTCCTTGGAACGGCTGGCGGCCTTGTCGGCCTCCTCGCGCTCCTTGGCTTCCTTCGCCGCCTTCGCCGCCTTCTCGGCGGCCTCCTTCTTCGCGATGGCCGTGTCGGCGGCGGCCTTGCGGGCGGCCTCCTCGGCGTCCTTCTTCGCGCTCACGTCGGCGGCGATGGCCTGTACGTCGGCCTGCTGCGTCAGGGACGCGGTCTGCACCTGGGCCTGCTGACCCGAGGGGATGTCCGCGAGCAACGTGGTGCCGTTTGCCGTCGCTTCGGCGTCGTTGTTCTGCGCGGTGCTGCCCGAGGCAACGCCGACGACGCTTCCGACAGCGGTGACCGCCGTGGCCGAAGCCACTGCGAATCCCCGGACCGAGATCCGGCTCACACGGTTTCCTTCCAGCATCGCCCGCTTCGGTGACCCTCGCGGACGCAATCGTGCCCCTGGCACTGGCCTCCCCAACTACGGGTCACGGGAGGCACGGGCCCGGTGGGCAACTCCCTCGGGAGGGAGCGCCGCGTGGTGCGCGGGCGGCATACGACATCGCTATGCAGTTGATGCTGTTGCTTTTGTGGTGCCGTACCGCTGGGGGTACAGGTGTGTCGTATGCGGGGCCTGACAGGACTGAGACTCTGCCGTACCACGACGGGGCAAGGCAATTCTGTGCTGGGTGTGAAAGCTCACATCCCGTTTGATGCAGGAGATTCACGGAAACCCTCACGCGCGAAGGCGCCGCCCGGCTAGGCTCTTCGCCTTTTCGGACGGCGCCAACTACTGCGTAACCACCACCGCTTGGGGCGGGACGGTCAGATCTGCCCGTCTTCGAGCATTTCGGTCACAAGGGCAGCGATCTGGGACCTCTCGGACCGGTTCAGGGTCACGTGCGCGAAGAGCGGATGCCCCTTCAGCTTCTCCACGACGGCGACGACACCGTCGTAGCGGCCGACCCTGAGGTTGTCCCGCTGGGCCACGTCATGGGTGAGAACCACCCGTGAATTGGCCCCGATCCGGGACAGAACGGTAAGAAGCACATTCCTTTCCAGTGACTGCGCCTCGTCCACGATCACGAACGCGTCGTGCAGCGAGCGGCCCCGGATGTGGGTGAGCGGCAGGACCTCCAGCATCCCGCGCGCGGTGACCTCCTCGATGACCTCCCGGCTGGTGACCGCCGACAGCGTGTCGAACACGGCCTGCGCCCAGGGGCTCATCTTCTCCGCCTCGGAGCCGGGCAGATAGCCGAGCTCCTGCCCGCCCACCGCGTACAGCGGACGGAAGACCATCACCTTTTGGTGCTGACGGCGCTCCAGCACCGCCTCCAGACCCGCGCACAGCGCCAGCGCCGACTTTCCGGTGCCGGCCCGGCCGCCCATGGAGACGATCCCGACATCCGGATCGAGCAGCAGATCGAGCGCGATGCGCTGCTCGGCGCTGCGGCCCTTGATGCCGAACGCCTCCCGATCCCCGCGTACGACACGGATGTTGCCCTCGGGCGTGACCCGGCCGAGCGCCTTGCCGCGCTCGGACTGGATGGTCAGGCCCGTGTGCACCGGGAGTTCGGCGGCCTCGGGGACGTAGACGTGCCCCTCCTCGAAGAGGATGTCCACCTGCTCGCCCGGCAGGGTCAGTTCGGACATTCCGGTCCAGCCGGAGGAGTCCGTGATGGCGAGTTCGGCGCGGTACTCCTCGGCGAGGAGCCCCACGGACGACGCCTTGATCCTGAGCGGGAGGTCCTTCGACACGACGGTGACGTCGAACCCCTCGGCCTGCAGATTGCGGGCGACCGCGAGGATGCGGGAGTCGTTGTCCCCCAGGCGGTAGCCGCTGGGCAGCACGCTGGGGTCCGAGTGGTTGAGCTCGACACGGACGGTCCCGCCGAGATCCCCGATCGGGATCGGCGAATCCAGGCGCCCATGACGAATCCGGTAGTCGTCGAGCAGACGCAGGGCCTGCCGCGCGAAGTAGCCGAGTTCGGGATGGTGCCTCTTGGCCTCCAGTTCCGTCACCACGACGATGGGGAGCACGACCTCGTGCTCGTCGAAGCGGCTCAGGGCGTTGGGGTCGGCCAGCAGAACGCTGGTGTCGAGGACATAGGTGCGCCGGTCTGGCTTGTGGCGCTTTGTGCTGGTCACCACGGAAGGACGTACCCCCTCGGATGAGGTCGGGGAGCGACGGAGTGGAAGCTGGACCGGGAGGGGTGGGAAAAATCCCGACCGGTGCTCGGCCGCCCTGCGCGGGCCGAGGACCGGCCCTCCGCCTTCTTCGTCCGTGCTGTGACCGCACGATCGGGCTGGTGCAAAGGGCCTCCCGGGCGGACGGCCCCGTGCCGTCCGCTGAGATACGACACCCGTGATTCGGGCGTCGACCTGTCTGACTTATGCCCTCGAACGAGCGCCGCCATGCCACGGCATATGACGGCGAGCCGGTGAACTCCGTGTGACGCGCGTCTTCGGAGGGGTACCGGGAAGTGTTGCGACGTGCGGTGACCACGGTGCCCGGGCGGCGGCCGGGCACCGTTGGCCCTCCCGCGAAAAGTTCAGCGTTGTACGGCTCGGCCGCCCGAGCACCGGGGAGCGGGCCGCTGCGCACGCCCGCGCGGCGGGGGCGTCGGCGACCTACGGCAACGGCGCGACCGGCGACAACACGGCAGAGGCGGCGCGTGCCGGGCCCCGCGTCTGCGGCGCGATCCGGGCGAGCGGCGGGCTCTAGCCGCCGAAGCGCCGGTGGCGGGCGGCGTAGTCGCGCATGGCGCGGAGGAAGTCGACCTTGCGGAAGGCCGGCCAGAACACGTCGCAGAAGTAGTACTCGGAGTGCGCCGTCTGCCAGAGCATGAATCCGGACAGCCGCTGCTCGCCGCTGGTGCGGATCACCAGGTCGGGGTCGGGCTGGTCGCTCGTGTAGAGGTGACGCCCGATCATGTCGGTGTCGACGGCCTCGGCGAGCTCCTCCATCGAGGTGCCCTTCTCCTGCGCGTCGAGCAGCATGGAGCGCACGGCGTAGGCGATCTCCTGGCGGCCGCCGTAGCCGATGGCGACGTTGACCAGTATCCCGTCGACGTGCGCGGTGGTCTCCTCGGCTTCCTTCAGGACCGTCTGCATCCCGGAGGGCAGCAGGTCGGGGGTGCCCACGTGGTGCACACGCCAGCGGCCGTCGGCGGCCAGGGTGCGCACGACGTCCTCGATGATGCCGAGCAGCGGACCGAGCTCGTCCTGCGGCCGGTCGAAGTTGTCCGTCGACAGCAGCCAGAGGGTCACGACCTCGACGTCGGTCTCACTGCACCAGCCGAGGAACTCCTCGATCTTCCCGGCGCCGGCCCGGTGGCCGTCGACGGTGCTGGAACCGGCGGCCTTCGCCCAGCGCCGGTTGCCGTCCATGATGACGCCGATGTGCTTGGGCACCTGAGCGTGGTCCAGGTGACCTTCCACCCGGCGTGCGTACAGCCTGACCAGCAGGCCACGCAGCTTGTCGCGCAGGTTCACGTGATTGTCAGCCCCTCCGTAAGGATCGGACAGGCCGCGATGTGCGGCCCGGTCGTGGCCGCGGGCGGTCCCTGCCCGTGCGGCAGTCCCCGGAGGCGAAGCCTACCCCCGCTGTGCCCGCGGGCCGCCAACGGGTGCGGAGGGAAGGATTCCGGCCGATGCTCCGGCCCGCCCCGGCGCACAAAAAAATCGGGCCGGTCCGTGGGGGGGAGACGGACCGGCCCGAGGGGGGGTTTCCACCATAACCCTTCGTAAGTGATGCTGCGTGCATCGGCGTGCCACAACTACTCTCCGGAGCCACCCGGCGACGGGGCGATGCCCGCGGAAGCCCTCGTTCGTGGCTTGTTCTCGACGGAAAGACGGCCGATACGCAGCGAAATCGGGCACCCTCAGGCAAGATCCGGGGGATTTGCCACATCTTGAGACTCGCTCGGCGAGTTGTCCCCGGCGTCCCTCCGACGGGTGACCCGGCTGCGAACGCCGGCTTGACCCCGCGGCGGCCGCGCCGCCACCCCAACAGGGAGGCCCTGGCACCGCGCAGCCCCCTCCACTGCGCGGTACCGCCCGCGCAGCTTTGCTGACGCGAATTACCTTGGTCTGAACTTACGTGAGCGGCGGCACCGAAGGCGAGTCGCGAGCGATAACGATGTGAAAAACATCGACGGAAGTTGCGCAAGTGGAGTGAGTGAAAGGAGTGACGCACCAGCGAGGGCCCAAGAGGACAGTTTCTGTCCTTATTCGCGCCTAACGTCGCCCCATGACGACGACCGTGAGGATCACATGGGACTCCGCGAGCGCACGGCGGGCGGAGCGGCAGTTCCTGGCCGACCCGGCAGGGAGCGGCACGCCGGTCGCCGAGGTGGTCGGCGCGATGGCGGGCGCGCACGCGCAGGTGCTGTCCGCGGCCGAGGTCTCGGTGGGAATGCGCACGGCCGGGCTGACAAGGGCGGACGTACGGACGGCGCTCTGGGACGACCGGTCCCTGATCAAGACGTACGGCCCGCGCGGCACGCTACATCTGCTCCCCGCGGCGGAACTCCCCCTCTGGTCCGCCGCCCTGACGGCGGTTCCGACCGGACCGAGCCCGTTCCCACCCGACGTACGGCTCACCGAGGAGCAGGCGGGCCAGATCATCACGGCGATCGGCGACGCGCTCGACGGCAGGTGTCTGACCCTCGACGAGCTGACCGAGGAGATCGTGGCCCGTACGGGCCCGTGGGCCGGTGACCGGGTGGTGGAGGCGTTCCAGGACCTGTGGCCGCGCTGGCGGCAGGTGATGCACCGGGCGGGCTGGGCGGGCACGCTGTGCTTCGGCCCGAACCGCGGTCGCAAGGCGACGTACACCCGCCCGCCGCGCGCGGAGCCCGTGCCCGACGCGCTGGGCACCTTCGTACGCCGCTATCTGCACGCCTACGGACCGGCCACCCCGCGGCACTTCGCGAAGTGGCTGGCCGCACCGCCCGGCTGGGCCACCACCCTGTTCGGAGAACTGGCCGCCGCGGGCCGCATCGAGGAGGTCGACTTCGAGGGGACACCGGCGTGGGTGGCGGCGGGCGACACCGACTTCCCCGACGGGCCCCCTCGGGGTGTGCGGCTGCTCCCCTACTTCGACGCGTACGTCATCGCCGGGCAGCCCCGCGAGCGGCTCTTCCCCGGGGCGGCGTACCGGCGCGCCCTCGCGGGCGGCCAGGCGGGCAACTATCCGGTGCTGCTCGTCGACGGCGTGGCGGCGGGGGTGTGGCACCAGCGGCGCCGGGGCCGTCGTACGACCGTCACGGTCGAGCCGCTCGTCCGGCTGACGGCACGGCAGGAGCGGGAGCTGGGCGAGCAGGCGGAGCGGGTGGGTGAGGTGCTGGAGGCGACGGCGGAGTTGGTGGTGGGGGACGTGACGGTGGGGCCGCACGCGTGATCAGGGGTGGTGAGGGGTGGGTGACGGTGGGGCCGCACCGTGATCAGGGGTGGCGAGGGGAGGGTGACGGTGGGGCCGCACGCGTGATCAGGGGTGGCGAGGGGAGGGTGACGGTGAGGCCGCACGCGTGATCAGGGGTGGCGAGGGGAGGGTGGGTCCGGCTTGCGGGCGTCGAAGAGGTGGCGGGTGCTGTGGGCGACGAAGGGCCCCTCGGCCCGGATCCGCTCGTGCAGCGCGCGGAGCTGTGGCTCGTACGCCTCGACGGTGAAGCCGGGAACCATCCAGACGACCTTGCGCAGGAAGTGCACGACCGCGGCGATGTCGTGGAACTCCATCCGCAGCCGCTCCGCCCGCAGACCGACGACGTCGAGCCCGGCGGCCTCGGCGTCGGCGCGCTCACGGTCGGGACGGCGCCCGCCGCGCACGTCCTCCGGCTGGGGCCCGAGGAAGCGCTCGACGAGTTCGAAGACGCTGGCCGGTCCGACGTGCTGGGCGAAATAGGTCCCTCCGGGCCGGAGGACCCGGGCGATCTCGTCCCACTGCGGGCGGACGGGATGCCGGCTCACGACCAGGTCGAAGGCACCGTCGGCGAACGGCAGCGGCGCGTCCTCGGGGGCGGCGACGACCACGACTCCGCGCGGCCGGAGCAGGGCGGTCGCCTTGGCCACGTTGGGCGGCCAGCCCTCGGTGGCGACGGCGAGCGGGGGCTGTGCGGGGGCCACTTGGGCAAGGGCGAAGTCGAGGACTTCCCCTCCCCCGGTCTGGATGTCGAGCACGGCACTCGCCCGCCCCAGCCGCGCGGCCATCGACGTGGCATACCCCCAGGACGGCCGCGCCTCGGTGGCCCGCCCCTCGAACCAGGAGAAGTCCCAGCCTTCCGTGGGCACGGAGGCCCCTTCGGCGACGAGGTCCTCGAAGGTGCGCTGCGGTCTCATGACAGGACCAGCACGACATGCTCGTCGTCTCCGTGCCGGACGATGCCGTCGCGGCGGAAGCCCTGCTTCTCCAGGAGACGAACGGAGCCGGCGTTCCCACTGAAGGGGTCGGCGTACAGCGGCCGGTTCCGCTCCCGCTCCAGGAAGAGGGCCATGGCCCGGCTGCCGATGCCGCGTCCCCAGTACGGGCGTCCGAGCCAGTACCCGAGGAAGCGGCGGTCGCCGTCCCACCAGGCGACGACGCTGCCGGCGACGTCGCCGCCCACGGTCACGGTCCGCACGAAGACGGTGTCGTCCCCGAGGACGTTGGCCTTCCAGTGCCGCAGGAACGCGTCGCGAGGCCGGGGCGTGAACCTGGACCGCCGGACGGCTTCCGGATCATGCTCGTACTCCAGGAAGAACTCCAGGTCCGCTTCCACCACGGCTCGCAGCCGCACGTCCACGTCGTCACCGCTCTTGCCCGCAGTACTCATGCCCGGAGTGTGTCAGCCACCACTGACAACGGCCCTCAGGGCACGAGCGGACGCACTTCCTCCGCGACGAACCGCACGAACCCCTCCGGGTCGGGCTCGTCCCCGGTCGGTTGCAGCACCACGGTGTCGGCCCCGGCCTCGACCAGCCGCCCGACGGCCTTGGCGACGGCACCGGCGTCCCCGGCGACCCCCAGATCGGGAACGGACTCGAGCCCCTCGTCGGCCAGCTCGGCACGGAGCCGGTCGGCGGCGTCGGTGCCGGTCGCGGTGAGCAGATACACGACGACGGGATGCGGTCCGGCCCCTCGCCCGGAGGCCTCCCGCCCCGCGTCGATGAGCTGCCGCGCCTTGCGCACGCCCTCGGCGTTGGTGGCGGCGGTGAGGATCGTCCCGTCGGCGGCCTCCCCGGTGAGCCGCAGCGACCGCGGCCCGGTGGCCCCGGCCAGCACCCCGCCTCCCCCAGCCTCCGGCGGCCAGTCGAGCGCGACGTCGTCCAGCGTCACGTACCGACCCTCGGTGGTCACCCTCTCCCCTCCCAACAAGGCCCGAAGCGCCACAAGATGCTCCCGCAACAACGTCACCGGCGACTCGACCCGCGCCCCCACCTGCCCCATCCAGTCCTGCACCCCGTGCCCCACACCGACGATCACCCGCCCCGGGAACATCCGGTGCAGCGACGCCGCCTCCATCGCCGTGATAGCCACATTCCGCAACGGCACAGGCAACAGCCCGACCCCGACCCGCACGCGCTCGGTCCACGCGAGGGCTGCGGCGGCGGTGGAGATACCGCCTTCTCGGAAGCAGTCCTCCCAGAGCCAGAGTTGGTCGAGGCCTGTCTCATCGGCCACACGGGCAACGGCACGAAGCCGCTCGGGGGCGAGCTGCGGACGGAATACTGCGCCGAGTTCGGTCATGGGGTCTTCCTACCCGGGCCGGTAGCGGCAGACAAGGAAGCCTTGCCGCGTGACGGATCAGGAGCGGGCAAGGCGGACGCCGGCGCGGCGGCCACGTTCGATGTCCTCGGCGGTAGCTCCCCGATCGGCGAGAGAACTGCGCTCTCCGTCCGATCCCGTGTTCCCGCTCAGGAAGCGGAATCGGCGGGGCGTCGACTCGTCCGAGGCGGGCGCGGCGATCACGCCGATGAAGCGAGGGTCACCCGCGAGCCACACCAGGCCGATCTGGGCCTTCACCTCAGGCGCCGCGCGAGGAGCCATCCTCCGGTGCCACCAGCCCACTCCCCAGTGCCGGGGAAACACCATGGGCAGGCGCTCCTCCGGGCGGGCGGGGTTCGGGAACTCGAACCACCCGCACTGCCTGCCGACGACGTCGGGCCGATCGGCAAGGCCGTGCGCGGCGTCTCGGTACAGACACCACGGGTGTTCCCGCAGGACCCTTCTCATCCCGAAGGCAACGGGGAAGACGAAGAGCTGGATGAACGCGCGGTAGAAGCTGTACAGCAGGAACGGCACGAAGAGGATCGTGTACCCGGGAGGAACGAAGACCACCAGGATCGCCAACAGGCCCGTCCACAGCGCGATCCAGCCGAGCAGAGCGAGCACGTTCGCAGCCAACTGCATCGACCAGGCGCGCCGGGTCGGCGGATGCTCCCAGGCGACGGCATGCTCGGTGGGGTTCATACGAGTTCTCTGTCCTCCGAGTCAGCACACGTGCCGGGTGGGATCGATCCGGCTCAGCGGTTGACGGCCTGGATCTCCTGGACGACGACGTCCTGCGTCGCACCGAACGTGCCGTCGGGGAGGGTACCGCCCGCGCCGCCGCTGCCGGTCCAGTCGATCTTCCAGGTGACGGTGGCCTGGAGCGGATACGTGCCGTCGCCCGAGGAACGCAGGTACCTCACTCCGCAGGGGGGTGTCTGGTCCGCCTTGCCCTTGGCGTAGGGCTCGCCGATGCGGCCGTTGTTGATCTCGCAGACGCCGGAGTCCGGGTAGGTCACGGCGTCCTCGGTGCCGGGCTCGATCCTGAGTGACTGCGGCACGGCGGTCGCGGTCGCCGTGATGCCGATGGCCGGTACGGACGCGGTGACGGAGACCGGCTTGAAGTCGGCGGCGTCCAGCCAGGACCAGGTCGGCAGGTTGACCTTGGTCGCGGCGGCGGGTGCCAGGGTGACCCTGGTGCTGGGGACGCGGATCTCCGCGTAGGCGAGGTCGGCGAGGATCTTGGGAGTGACGGCGTTCTCGATGTTGGCGGGCGGAGGATCGCCCTGGTCCACCCAGAAAACGTCCTCATCGCAGGAATCCCACCCCGGAGGGAAACTCTCGTCCACGTACGAGTCCCAGAAGTAGCCCTTGCCGGTCTTCTCCTTGTTGAAGTCCTTGTACGGGTGCCCGTTGACGTAGCGGTCGCGCTGCTCGGCGTCCCACTCGTACCCCGTCGAACCGACTTCCCAGGTCGGCTCCAGGGTCTTCTGCAGTTGCTCCGGCGTGTACTTGGGGGCGTACCAGCAGGGCGGTGGCGTCCAGGAGGTGGACGACTTCAGGGCACCGGCGGAGTTGCCCGTGCCGTTCTTGGAGCGGTCGAAGACGACGCCGCCGGCGGTCACGGAGAGGGTGCCGTCGTCGTCGGCGTCGGCCCCCTGGTTGCTTCCCTGTGTGTCGCCGCCCAGGGTGTCATCAGCGCGCGCCACGCCTGGGAGTGCGAGGAGTGACCAGCATGTGCCGACTACGACCACCGAAGAAAGCGTCCGCAACGGACGTGTCAGGGCCGGCACTTGGCACTCCCGCTCTGCGAAATCATCTTCTGAATCACCCAGACACCTTTGTCGTTCTTCTTGAGCGACGTGTGATAGATGACGTAACTCTTGGCAGTCACCTCGGTCTTCTTGACCTTGTCTGTCTTGAGGTACTTCACATACGCCTTGCCCTGGTCCTCGCAATAGCTGAGGGACGCCGTGCCGTCCTTGTCGACTGCCACTTCCGGGGCGTAGAAGCGATAGACGCCGGTGATGGAAGCCTTGTGATCGACGTAGTTCTGAATGAACTTCTGCGTCGAGGCAGCCGCCTCACCCTCGAAGTAGTAGAGGTACGGCTTGTCGAGCGCGTCCTGGTTGGCGATCGCCATGTCCACTGCCTTGATGGACTGCTCGCTGTCCGCCAGGACCGCGTCCTTCTCCTTGTCCCCGGACTTGGGCCAGTCGAAGGTGTAGGAGAGGTCGGACGGCAGGTCGATCTTCGGCCGGTCGGCCGATTCCGCGGCGCTCTCCGAGGGGGAGGCGGATGCCTTTTCTCCCGTGTCGGCTCCCGCGATCTTGTCGTTGTCCTTGCTCTTGGAGCTGTCATCGCTCCCGCACGCGGACAGCGTCAGGGCCGCAGCGGCGGTCAGCGTGAGCGCTGCGAGGAGGGTGGGGCGGCGGTTCACGGTCGGCTCCCGGTCAGAGGCGAGGCTTCTCTTGAGCGAACCAAAGCTATACAGCGGGGTGGGGACGCACCAGGGTGAGGGTTGTCAACTGGCGCGGTGTATGGGGAGAAAGCGGCGATTCGCCGACCGGTATGGGCCGTAACGGTTGCATAACACGGTTTCAACTATGAATCAGCAAAGTCGGACAGCCGGTGACAGGTAGCAGGTGGCACGGTGGAAGGGGCTCGTATGGGGCGGCGCTGGCGGGACGGGCGTGGGGAGTTGGTCGTGAGTGGGGGTGGTGGGGGGCCGTCTGTCCGGGTGCCCTTGGAGATCGCCACCTCGTATCGGGCCCGGACGAAAGGGCTGTTGGGGCGGGACTTCATCGACGGGGCGATTCTGCTGTCCCCCGCCAACGGCGTGCACACCTTTCGGATGCGCATGCCGATCGATGTCGCCTATCTCGATCGGCACCTGCGTGTCATCGCCGTACGCACCATGCGGCCGGGGCGGCTGGGGATGCCTCGGCTGCGGGCTCGGCATGTGGTGGAGGCGGGGATGGGAGTGATGGGTGAGTGGGGGGTGCGGGAAGGTGCCCAGGTGGAGGTTGTCGTGGTGGAGAAGGGCAGTTAGGTCCACGGGGGGGGCGTCGTCCGACGTGTACTGCTGTCAGTCGCTCGTACCTTCACTCCCCAGGCCGAGGAGCCTGCTCCGGGCCGCCTCCGCGTTGTCCCAGTTTGCCGGGCCGCCCGGCTTCACCGACAGCCGCTTGAGTGCCAGCTGGGCCTCTGGTCCGCCCACCGTCAGCAGTTCGATGGCCGAGTCGGCGATGTCGTCCCGCAGAGACGCGATCATGGCCGGCATCGCCGCTTCGACGTGCCGTACGACGTGCAGTTGCAGCGGATACAGGTGCGGTCGGTCCTGCCACGCGCGGACCAGGTCGTCCGCGCCGGACCACGTCACCTGGCTCGTGCGGGGCATGCTCTTCACGACGGCCTGATGGAACTCCTCCCACGCATGATGGAGCAGGCCGGGCGACGGTGGCTGAGGCACATGCGGAGCCAGCTCCGGGTCTTCGAGGAGTACGGTCACCACTCGCCGGGCTTCCGCGAGTCGCTCCTCGGAACGGGGCAGTTCCGCGATCCGACCCCAGTCGCACTCGTTCCACGGCGGTGGCAAGGACCGCATGGCACGGGGCAGGGCGTAGTCACCCTCCGGATCGCGCCACCGATCGATCTGCGGATCCCACGTCTCCTCGGCATTCGGCTGCTCCGTGCCCGGCTCATTCATTAAGGTCCCTCCCCGGCGTCCCGTCAGTCGATAGTCGATGCCCAGGTGGTGCCCTGTTGGTGATTCACCAGGGAATGTGGCGAGGGACGCGGTTCTGCCACCACGGGGCCGCTTCCGCGTTGTCTTGTGTGGGGTCGGGGACGGTGTGCTCGCCGAAGGTTCGGTCGAGGCGGGTGACCGCGTCCCGTAGGGGGTCCGCGTGTGGCTCGCCCGGCTCCGGGATGAGGCCTTCCAGGGCGTGGGTCAGCCTTTCCCAGACGCGTAGGTAGTAGTGCACATGGCCTTCTGCGCTCGCTGCCGTGCCTGGGGGGAGTGTGGCGAGGGCGGTGTCGGAGACGGGGGTGGGGATGGGGTCTCTTTCGAGGATCTCCGGGAGGATCTCGACGGTTGCCCGGGGCAGGCCGGGGACCTTCGCCTCGACCGCGTCGATCACGTGCACGGGTGGTTCGTCGTCCGAGGACAGCAGACGGGCGCGGACGGACTGTCCCGAAGAGGTCGCCAGCCAGTATGCCGACGGCGGAAGGTCCACCTCGGCCGGGTACAGGACGGGAACACCCAGCGCTGCCGCCAAGCGTCGAGCGAGTTCGGGCTCGGGCGGCGCCTCGTTGACCAAGGCGTCCTCTACGTAGATGTCCAGGGCCAACGACAGGTCGCCTCGCAGTCTGCTGTAGCCGCAGAGGACGGGTGCGGTCCAGTCGCGTTGGCTCTGGTCGCCGTCCCGGTCGGCCACGTCCACGTCTGCGCCTTCTGGTCTCACGGCTCCCGCCAGAGCCTCGGCGAGTGACATGGGGGACACCGGCGGCCCGACCAGCAGCAGGTCATAGATCATCGGTAGGTCTCGTCATCCACCTTCGGGTAGACCCGCCCGGCAGTGTGCCGGGGGTGCGGGAATTTCAGGGTCCAGCAACGGGTGCAGGGCATCATGGCGCCCACTCCTGCGCGGTATTCCTCGTCGTGGCCGGCAGGCTCGGGTCGAAGGCCAGTCGTGCCAGGGCTTCACGGCTGCTCGGCACGTCATCCGTGCGGTGGAGGAACCAGATGGCCTCCTGTACCGCGCTGCCGCACCGGGCGCACCGCTCGGCGAGTCCCGCAGCCCAGAGGGCCGTTGCCGACAGGACAGCCGGTTCCTTGTCGTCTGCCACTCCTCCGCCTTGCGGGAGGTCGGCGAGCCAGCGGAAGACGGCTGCGGTGACCCGGTCGGCGATCCTCATGCACCAGACGTCGGCGAAACAGGCGGCGTCCATGCCTCGGAACTCGAACCCCAACGACTGGCACTCGCGCCACGCCTCGTTCATGCGCTCGCGAGTGACCAGCCGTGGGTAGGGCATCAGGGCACGCACCACCTCGGCGACGGCGCTGCGGTCCGCCGGAGTGTCAGTGCACATCTGCCCGTCGTCCGGCACCCGCTCGACGGTCAGACACGCCTCCAGTGCCGAACGCGCCTGGGCGAGGCCGTGGGAATCCGGCTCGGTCGTTCCCCAGTCGAAGTCGTTCTGCCAGGAATACGGAAGGCCCCGCAGCCCTTGGGGCAGCAGCGGCTCCTCGTCGCGGGTGACTTCACGGGCCCGGGCCTCGTACACCGGACGGCGCAGCCCGAGAAGCCGGGAACGCACATACGGGCGGAGGTCCCTGACCTCGTCGTCGTTCACAAGTTCCCGCAGGGCCTGTTCGCCGCGCGGACGACCGAGCGAGACAAGCACGCGCACCGCCGCCTCGACCGCCACGCCGACCCGCACGAACGCGGCTGCGAGCAGCGCGACGTCTTCAGCCTCCCCGTCGTTGCGCAATCCGGCGGTGGTGGCGCGCTCGATGAAAGAGAAGGCGTCGTACGCCAGCGCCTGCCGCACCGAGGCGGCCCACTCTGCCGCCACTTCGTCGACCCACTGTTCAGTCGGGGGCTCAGGCACCGTGGGGATCCCCATGTCAGCCCAGGCTCCGACCACCCGCGCCACTCGCTCCCGAGTGACCTGGGACGTGGTCGGCATGGTGCGGGTCAGCCAGGCGTCCGCCTCGTCCAAGGTGTGGTCATCGCGGTCGTCGTAGAAATCCCGTAGTTCCTCGTCCCAGTCATGCACACTCTGCCGTCGGGCGGGCAGGCACGCGCGCAGCACGTGCCGGGCCTGCTCACGTCGCTCCTCCGTGGGGGCAAGTGCCTCCAGAGCCTGAGACCTGCGGTAGGTCAGATCGTGCCAAGGCGGTGGCAGCTCGCGCATGGCGGCGGGCAGCAGGTAGGTGTCCACTAGTCGCTCTCCGTCCGTGCCCCGGCAGCTCCCCCGAGGCGCTGGCGTCACGAGACGCCCAGGTAATCCATTGCTTCCTTCGGGGTCTTCATCCTGGACCAATTCATCGTCCCAGCCTGCTTCCGGGCCTGGATTTCTGTCTCCATCCGCTTGAGCTGACTCGGGGAGATGTCCGTCCCCGCGATCCGTACCGGTACCCCGTTCTTCGCCATGGTTCCGGCCGGTGTCCCTTCAGGCTTGTACTTGACGCCGTCCCGCTTTCCGCTCTTGTAGCCGCTGAAGATATTGGTCCATTTGTCCGTGGTCTCGATCTCGACACGCGTCGCCCTGCCTGCGCCGCCCTTCCCCTCCCAATCAGCCAGATCCTCGACCTGCCGTTCGAAGTCGGCCTTGATGGTGGCATTGCCCGTGTTCTTGACCTCCACGGCGTGGACCTTGCCGTCCTTGCCCCGATAGAGCACGTCGGCGTCGTTGATCTCGGAGATGTTCACCGTTTCGCCGTTGCCGAGATCGACGTTCTCCTTGCCGAAGTCCTTGCCGACAGCGGTGTGCACGGTCGTGCCAGGTACTGCCTCGCCGTCGGCTGCTCGCTGGACGGCGTTCAGTTCAGCACGTGCCTGACTGAGCTCGTCGGTGTTCTTGGCGTTCGTGACCTTGCTGGTCAGCGACGAACGTGCCTCCTTGGAGATGCTCTTCGTCCCGGCCAGTCTGGAGATCTCATCCAGCGCCTGAGCCGCGTCCTCCTTGCCGATCTCCTTCTTGTCCGGGTCCGGGTTGTCCTTCGCCTGCTGAACGAACTCGTCGATCTTCCGCGGTGCGTGCTGGACGCCCTCGTCCTCGAGTGCCTTTCTGGCGGCCTCATGGCGATCCGCCAATTCGGCCCCGTCCGCGGCCGTGTCCGCCTCGTCGGCCTGCTTGCGGGCGTCCTGGGCCTGCTGCTTGGCCTCCTCGTCGCAGCCGTCCTCGGCGAGGATGACGTACGGGTAGCCGGAAGGGCCGGCGGCGATGACCGTGGTGCCTGCGCCGGAGGATCCGGTGAGGGGGCCAGGGGTGGCTCCGGGCGGGCCGTCGCCGTACGGGATCCGGCGAGTCGGCGCCGCGATGGTGCAGCCCGAATCGCGGGCCTGCTTTTCGGCTGCGTCCGCCGCCTCGTCGGCGTCCTTCGCCGCCTTCCGAGCGCCCTCGGCATCGCCCGCCTTGGCGGCCTTGCGGGCCGCCTCCGCAGCGTCCGCCGCCTTGTCGAGGGATTCACCGATCTCGGCCAGCTTCTTGAACTTGGTGAATTTCGTGATGGTCTTCGGGCTGAAGATGCCGACGACGTTGACCACGGTGTTGCCGATGGAGGCCCCGTAGTTGCCCTTCTTCCAGTTCTCCTTGTCGACGAACGTGTCGGTCGCCAGGTCGGACACGAAGTCCTCGGGCGAGTTGACCCAGCCCCATACGGAGGAGACGTAGTTCCCCTTGTCCCACTCCTTGCCCAGTTCGTCGGCCTTGTCGCCCCACCAGTTCGTGGTGTAGCCCTTCAGGCCGTTCCAGGTGTCCTTGATCGAGCCGACGGGGTCGCTCACCAAGTCCATGGTGCCGGCCAGGAAGCTCTTGGTCGGTGCCACGAAGAAGCCCCGGACGTGGTCCATGAACGTCCTGTCATGACGTTCCTGGTCATGAACGGCGTCCCAGAGGGATTTGTCGTCGAAGGGACCCGGAGCGAGCGGAACCGTATCGCCCGGCTCCGCGCCCTCATGGGTGATGATCTGAGTCGACCACGCCGGACGGCCGCCGCTGTTGTTGCCGCCCGTGCCACCACCGGCGCCCGTGCCTCCCTGTCCACTCGAACCGCCCTGGGTACCCGAGTCGCCTTCGGCACCCGCCTCGCCGTTCGCGCCCGAGCCACGGTCTGCCCCCGCGCCACCAGCCGCATCCGCGCCGCCGGCCGCGTCCGCGCCACCCTCTGGATCAGCGCCGTTGCCAGCGTCGGCGCCGGCGTCCGAACCACCGTTACGGGCATCGTCGTCGTCCCCGGCCGCACCCGTCTGCGCACCATCGCCCTGCGGAGCGGCGCAGGCCGTGCCCGTCACCGAGCAGACCGCCGACCGGATGCCGTCGGCGATGCGCCCGCCGAGGCCGCCCACCGACAGTGCGAGGATGATCGCGGCGACGACCGCTACGAGCCCCGCGTACTCCACCGCGGTCTGGCCCTCGTCCCGGCGCCAGCGGATCATCCTCTCCAGGCTGAACGCCCGCCGCTCCTCCCTGTCCTGAGGAGCGGCTTCGAACCACTCCCGCGACCGGGCTCGACGCAACAGCACGATGACCGCCACCGGCATCGCCGCCTGCGTGATGCCTCGCAGATCACCGTGCGTCAGCGTGCCGAACGACAGCCACACGATCCACGCCTGTACGCCGATCAGCGCGCGGCTCGTCCACACCCCGCCCCGCCACAGGCGCCGGGCCAGACAGACCCCGGCCACGCTGGGCAGCGAGTCGTACACCAGGATCCCGAAGATCTCACCGGAGTAGAACGACACCACCGACAGCACGGTGACCACGTACAGCGCCGTCAGCGCGAACTGCACCCACAGCAGCACCTGCGCCCAGCCCAACTCCCTTGGCAACGGCGAACGTCGTTCCCAGGGAGGGGTGTTCTGCGCACCCCACATCCCGTTCGGGGGTATCGAGTTACCGGTACCGGCCATGTGTGACCTCGGTTCAGCGGGGCGGGCATTCGAGGGAGGCGCCCGGCTGACGCTAATGAGGATCGAACGCTGACACATGGGCCCCCGGGCCCACCCCTGGCCCAACTTGAACGGGCCCCGGGTGAGTGGGTGCGGGTGACTCAGCTCTCCGAGCGGGGGAAGGAGACCTCGACGCGGCGGTTCTTCTTGCGGCCGGGTTCCGAGGAGTTGTCCGCGATGGGGTACTGCTCGCCGTAGCCGCGTACCTCGTAGGTGACGTCGGAGTCGGTCAGTTCCTGGTCCAGGACGTTCTGTACGGCGTCGGCGCGTTTCCTGGACAGGACGTCGCCGTGGGCCGAGGAGCCCAGGTTGTCCGTGAAGCCGAAGACCCGGATCTTCGTCGCGTTCTGTGTCTTGATCTCCTCGGCGATCGCGGAGATCCGGGACTTCGCCTCCGCGCTGAGTTTCGCGCTGTCCTTGCCGAAGAGGACCTCGGCCTGGAGGGCGAACTTGACGTCGGCGTTGGTGTCTTCTCGGCGTTCGTCGCCGCTTTGGTCTTCTACGACCTGTTTGATGTCGAGGACCTTGGCGGAGGCCAGGGTGGCGCCCTCGGGGAGTTTGAGGTCGGGGTCGTTGGGGTCGACCTCTACGGGGGCGGAGGGGGAGGCCTCGGTGCCTGGGGGGACGCCGGGGGTTTCGTCGGCGTGGGCCGAGACGGCGCCGTAGATGTTGGTGGCGACCATGAGGGTGGCGGCGGTGAGGACCAGGGCGAGGCGTGGGGTTGTCGGTCGGGGGCGTGTGGGGGTCATGGCCGGCCTCATCCGGAGATCTTGATGGGGGCGCTGGCGAAGGTCGGGATCTGGAGAGTGACGTCGGTGGTACTCGAAGGGGGCGTCGGGAACTGCATGAAGACGGGGATCGTCTGTCCGGACTCGATGGTGGTGAGGCCCGTGGTCGTGAGCGGCCGACCATCCGTGTCACGCAGCACGTAGTAGCGCTTCTTCCCTCCCGAGTCGACCAGCGTCGCGCCGCCGAGCGACGTACCGTGCTTGAGGATCTCCGTCTCGTCACCGCGCAGTTCGGCGGGGATGGTCAGCGAACCGGATCCGTCGTTCTTGAACTGGGCGTTCACGGTGAGGAATCCACCCCCGTCCCGTTGCGCTGACGTGATCTGAAGAAGTAGGCCGTCCCTGCCCTTCAGCTCAGCCAGAGGGGCCGTTGACTTCCCCTCCTGAGCGCTCGGCGCAGAGCCGCGGTCCCTGGAAGCGGAGGCCGATGTGTCCGGCTTCTTGTCGTCGTCGCCACTACAGCCGACTGTACCGAGGGCCAGTCCGACCGCCAGAGTCAGCGCGAACATCCCCCTGCGGGCCCGCCCGGTGAACCGCATACTCATCTCTCCGCTTCCTTCATCACTCGTCGTTCGCTTCTCAGTCGGCCAGGTGAACGTCGAAAAGTTCCTCGGGTTCCGGAAGGTCGGTGAGATCATCCGGGTTCAGGTCCCAGTTCCTGTCGCCCTCGCAGGTGAGGCGTGGGAGCACATCGTCCTCCGCGTCCTCGGCAGGGGGCTTGAATTCGCAGAGAGGCTCGATGACGGCTGTGGCACTTGCTCTCGATCTCTTCTGCGCTGTGGCCGGGACTATGGACTCTCCCATGGGCTTCCTGGTCTGCACGTTGACCTCGTAACCCATGGGCCATCCGGCGTCGAAGCACCCCTGAACGTCGGCGTCGTTCCGGTCGGCCAGCTGATTGGCGCGCGAGCAGGGGTCTGTGGCCAGTGGTACGTCGCCGTTGAAGATGTCCTGCCACTTGTCCGGGTCGAGAACGGACAGGACCCATGCGGCTGCGAGCTGGTCCCGGGCGTCCTGGGCCGCCGCGAGTGCAGCAGCGTCGGCCGCTGTCTGAGCGCCTCCCCGGTTCACCGTGGCCTGGCCGACCGCAAAGTAGGCGAGCGCAAGGAAGAGCAGGCCCCCCACCACCGTGATGTAGATGGGGAAGGCCTGCCCGGCGTCGCCGTACCTGCGAGGTCGCGTCAATTTCCGACCCGGTTGACCAGGGTCGTGATCTTGTTGAGGATCGTCGTGCCGATGCTCGTGCCCGTGATCGCCAGCACGATCGCCACCACCACCGCGATGATACCCAGGTACTCGACCGCCGTCTGGCCCTTGTCGCCGGCGCGGCGGCGCATCGCTTCGGCTGTGGTGTTCTTCCAGCCGTTCACGCGGACCTTGGTCGCGACGGCGGTCTTCAGCATCAGGTCGCTCATGGTGTTCCCCTCCGGTTTCGGCTGTGTCGCTTTCGACGGGAGGAACGTACGGCGGGAGGTGCCGTCCGTGAGAGGGCCCCAGGGCCCAATTCCGGGCCCAATCGTGCGGGGCAGGGCGGGTCTTTCCCCAGACTGTCACCGAAGGTCACCCCAGCCCTCGGTGTGAGTCCGGTGCTGTGCCGATCCATTTGGCTGCGGCCTCGGAGCGGCTGGTGCTGTGGAGTTTGGCGAAGATGCGGTTGATGTGGTTCTTGACGGTCTTCTCGCTGATGAAGCACGTGGCGGCGATCTGCTGGTTGTTCATGCCGGATGCGATGAGGTCCATGATCTCTGCCTCCCTCGTGCTCAGTTGGAAACGCGACCTGTCCGGAGCCGGGCGGCCATGCGTCGTCCATCCAGACGATGACTGTCCCACATGCGGTTGCACTTGCGAAAGGTTTTCTGGAGAAATGGGTGATCGCTGAGTGGGGCGTGGAGTGAAACTCGCTGGTGGGTGCGGTTGTTGAGATTGAGTATGCGGGTTTGCGGAGGGGGGAATTCCGTATGCAGTCGCATTTGATGACTGGCCCAGGCCCTCGGGGAGGGTGGGCGTCGGGGTCCGGTCCTGGCGGAGTCGGGCCAGCAGGGCGCCCGCTGCCGTGGGGGTGAAGTGGGCCCTGCCCTCCTTGATGTCCCGTACGGCCTCGACCAGCTGGTCGGCCGTGAATTCGCCGTGGACCAGATAGCCGCCCGCTCCTCGGCGCAGGGCTTCCTGGACGATCTCCGACTCCCTGCTGTACGTCAGCATCACGACCGGGGCGATTCCCACCAGGTACGGGAGGGCCGAGATGCCGTCCACGCCGGGCATGCGGACGTCCAGGAGGACTACGTCCGGGCGATGCTGGTGGGCGGCCTCGTAGGCCTGGAGGCCGTCGGCCGCTTCCGCTACGACCGTGATGTCCGCGCGGCCGGAGAGGAGCGCGGTGAGGCCCGCGCGGACCACGGGGTTGTCGTCCGCCACGACGACTCGGAGGCTGCGGCTCGGCTGTGCGGGCCCCGGGAGGTCGGCGAACGGGTTCTGCGGTGGCTGCGGCTGGTTCGGCATCGGGGGCCTCCTCTCGTGTCGTGGGTTATGCGGTGGGGGTGGTCAGGGCCGCCAAGGGGAGTTCCAGGCGGACTTCCGTTCCCTGGGGGTGGCTGCCGCGGCCGATGCGGATGCGGGCGCCCACCGAGGCGGCGCGTTCGACCATGCCGACCAGGCCGAAGTGGCCCGCTCGGCGGAGTTGTTCGAGTGTCGTGCCGGGGGGAAGGCCCTTTCCGTCGTCGTAGACGCTGATGCGGAGCAGGTCGCCGTGGACGCCCGCGCTGACGTCGACGCGGGTGGGGTGTGCGTGGCGGTGGGCGTTCTCCATCGCTTCCGCGGCGATGGTGAGGAGCTGGCGGGCCACCGCGGGTGGGACGGGGGGTACGGAGTGCTCGCCGGTGGGGCGGTAGACGGCGGTGAGACCCGTGCGGGCGCTGAAGTCGCGGGTGCGGGCGGCCAGTTCGACCAGGACGTCCGTGGCCTGGGACGGGTCCGATTCGCGGCGCAGGTCCGCCAGGAGTTCGCGGGATTCGGCGGCTGCCCGGCGGGCCGAGCGGGCGACCAGTGCCGCCTGCTGTCTGATCAGGGTGGGGTTCATCCGGTCGGCGGCTGTGGAGCCTTCCAGGCCGTCCGCGGCCAGCGCTACGCCGTGCAGGGTCTTCGCGACTGAGTCGTGCATCTCGCGGGCCAGGCGGGCGCGTTCCGCGCTGACCGCTTCCGTTACGGCGAGCCTGGCCTGGACGGTGGTGAGGGCCTGGGTGGCCGCGCCGAAGCGGAGCATGAGGTTACGGAGGCTGGAGCCGACGGCGCCGGCGACGACGCAGAGGCCGGGCAGGAGGGTCGCCTCCGCGAGGCCGGGGGGTGGGTTCTCCTGTGCCGCGTGGATGAGGAGGAGCAGGAGGGCCTGGAGGCTGGCGAAGACGGCGGCTCCTCGCCAGCCGTAGACAAGGCCGGCGAGGAGGGGGGTGCAGACGCTGACGTAGGCGAGGGTGCTGTCGGGGCCCGCGGAGATGAGGAGGAGGGCGCCGAAGAGGGTGTCGGCGGCGAGGAGGGTGGGGTGGCGGAGGAGGAGGGGGCCGAAGCGTTCCCAGTCTCTGAAGAGGACGTAGGAGGTCATGAAGGTGACGACTACGGCTGCGCCGACCAGGCGGGTGGGGAGGCCCTCGTTGGCGTTGAGGAGGGCGGTGGGGGTGGCCAGGGCGATCATGGCCAGGCGGAAGCCGAAGACCTGTCGGGACAGTGCCTGTAGGGCGTTGACCTGGATGTCGATCGCGGGGCTCGTGAGGGTGCCCGTGTCCCGGCCTTCGGCCGGGATGGAGTTCCCACCCGCACCACCCGTGCGGCTTTCGTGGTCGCCTGCGGGTGGCCCCGGTCGGGGCTCAGCGCCGTCGGCGGCTGACCGGCCGACCGCGCAGAGGGCCGGGCCGTCGTTCGGCTGCCCCTCCGACCTACCACCCGCGTAGCCCACGTATCCGGCACCCGTGCCCGCCTCCCCACCCCCCTCCACCGCCTCCCACCCCGGCGGCAACGCCGGTGTGACCGACGTCACCGGGATGTCCGGTGCGCCCGTGCGGGCGTGGGTCGGGAGGACCGTGCCCGCCGGTGGGGTGGTGATCTCGGGTGTCTTGGGGCGGCGGCGCAGCAGCCCGGCGCGTTCCCCTGTCATCGGCATGCTGTCGCCCGCCCCCCTACTTGCCCGTCACCGAGCCGAAGTCCGTGCCCGAGCCGAGGATGAGGCCGGCGCCGAGGAGGAGCATCGTGGCCGGGACCATGAAGGTCGTGATCATCATCGTGGCCTTGGGAACGGCCCGGGCGGCCTTGCGGCGGGCGTTCTGGGCATCCGTGCGCCGCATGTCCTTGGCGAGAGCCACCAGCGTGTCGACGATCGGCGCGCCCAGTTCCTCGCCCTGCTGCAGCGCCGTGACGAACATGGCGACCTGCTCGGAGTCGTTGCGGCGGCGCAGTTCCGCGAAGGCCTGGCGGCGGCTCATGCCGAGGTCCATCTGGCGGAGGGTGATGCGCAGTTCGTCCGCCCAGGGGCCCTCGTACTTGGACGCGACCCGGTCCAGGGCCTGGCGGAAGCCGAGGCCGGCGCTCACCACGACCGCGAGGACGTCGAGGAAGTCCGGCAGGGTCCGTTCGATGACGTCCTTGCGGATACGGATGGCCGACCAGATGCCGACCTCCGTCCAGAACGCGCCGAAGGCCAGCAACAACAAGGCCACCAGGAGTTGGCCCCGCATCAGGAAGACCAGGAAGCCGACCCCGCCCAGGGCTCCGTAGACCGCCCGGCGAGCCGCGTAGCGGTCGATCGTCAGGCCGCCCGGGTTGCCCGCCAGGTCGATCTTGCGGCGGTACTTGGCCACCTGCTTGGGGCCCATGAGGCGCAGCACCGCGGGGGCGTAGCGCATGCCCATGCGGTCGATGAGCGAGTCGACCGCTCCCGTACGCGTGGAGCCGACCTCCAACGCCAGCGCGAGGTCGCCGGGCAGTTTCGCCTCGGCGCGGTACATGCGGATGCCGGCGAAGATGCCCCAGACGCTGAGGCCCATCAGCAGGGCGAGGAGAAGTCCCATGGGTCCGTTCCCTCCTGGCTTCTCAGACGTCGATGCGGGACAGGCGGCGGATGAGGACGAAGCCGACGGCGTAGAGCGCGAAGGCGATGATGACCGCCCCCTGGCCGAAGGGGGAGCCGGTCATACGGTCCAGGGCGCCGTCCTTCACCCCGTTCATCAGGAACAGTGAGCCCACGCCCAGGACCGGCACGGCGTAGGACGTCATGCTGACCTGGGAGAGCTGGGTGCGGACCTCGCGTCGGGTCTCCTTGCGTTCCTCCAAGGTCTCCGTCAGGTTCCGCAGGGCGCTCACGACCTGGCCGCCCGCCCGGTTGGACAGGACGAGGGTGGTGACGAGGACGACGAGTTCGCGGGACGGGAGGCGGTCCGCCATCTCGTCGAGTGCCTCGTCCAGCGACGCTCCCACCGCGAGCTGCGCGGAGACCTTGCCCAGTTCCTCGCCCGCCGGGGCCTCCATCTCCTCCGCCGCCATGCCGATGGCCGTGCGCAGAGCAAGGCCCGCCTGGGTCGCGTTGGCGAGGATCCGGGCCATCTCGGGGAGCTGGTTGATGAACTTCTCGATGCGTTTCTGGCGTTGCCAGTTGAGGAACTGGATCGCCACCCCGATGCCGAGGAGGCCCGCCAGCGGGCCGAAGAACGGGGCGAGGGCTGCCTGGCCGATCAGCCACAGGCCGGCGACCATGGCGAGCATGTAGACGAAGAACTCACCCGGGGTGATGTCCAGGCCCGTCGCCGCCAGGCGGAGTTCCAGCTTCCTGCCGAGCCCGGTGCGCCGCAGCCGGCGGTCCAGGTTCGGGAAGTGCCGGCGCCGGCCGCCGACCGGGACCTGGCCGGCGGCGGTCAGGCGGTCGACGAGCGCCTGACGCTGTGCCTTGCCCGTGGCCCAGGAGTGCAGGCCGACGACCGCGAGGACGCACGTCAGCAGGGTGATGCCCGTGGTGAGCGTGATGAGCGTGTGCAGATCCATCGGTCGGTCCTACCTGGCTTCTCGGGTGGCTAGCTGGTCCGCGGACCGGGCGATGCCGAAGGCCTGCGGGAGGGGCTGGCTCGCCATGTAGAGGCGGTCGGCGGTGCGGCGTGGGACGGGGAAGTACTCGAAGTTGCCGTGGATACGGCCGTCGGAGCTCATGGGCCGCGCGTTGAAACGGGCGACCGTGACCAGCCGGTACGGGTCGCTGCCGTGGCTGTCCATCAGGGCGATCTCGGTGATGCGGCGGGCGCCGTCCGCGAACCGGGTGAGCTGCACGATGACGTCCACCGCGCTGTTGATCTGGTCGTGCAGCGCCACGAAGGGGATCTCCACGTCCGACATGGAGGCGAGGGTCTGCAGGCGCATCAGCGCGTCCTCCGCGCTGTTGGCGTGGACGGTGGCCAGCGAGCCGTCGTGGCCGGTCGACATCGCCTGGAGCATGTCCAGGGACTCCCCGCCTCGGACCTCACCGACCACGATGCGGTCGGGGCGCATGCGCAGGGAGTTGCGGACCAGGTCGCGGATGGAGACCTGGCCCTTGCCCTCGACGTTCGGCGGGCGTGACTCCAGGCGGATCACATGGGCCTGCTGGAGCTGGAGTTCGGCGGAGTCCTCGATGGTGATGATGCGTTCGCCTCCGGGGATGAGCCCGGAGAGCGCGTTCAGCAGGGTCGTCTTTCCCGTGCCGGTCGCGCCCGAGACGATGACGTTGAACTTCGCCTGCACCAGGCCCGCCAGCAGGTACAGCATGTGCTCGTCGAGCGAGCCGAGGCCGATGAGCTCCTGGAGCGTGAAGGAGCGCGGGAAGCGGCGGATCGTGAGGGTGGCGCCCGTCAGGGACAGGGGCGGGATGATGACGTTGACACGCTCGCCGGAGGGAAGACGGGCGTCGACCATCGGGTTCGACTCGTCGACACGGCGGTTGACCGTCGAGACGATCCGCTCGATCGTCTGCATGAGCTGGTCGTTCGAGGCGAAGCGCAGGGGCAGTTGCTCCACCCGGCCGCCGCGCTCCACGAAGATCGCGTCCGGGCCGTTCACCATGATCTCCGTGATGGAGGCGTCCTCCAGGAGCGGCTCCAGGATGCCGAGGCCCAGCGCCTCGTCGACCACCCTGCGGATGAGCTGCGAGCGTTCCACGGTCGACAGCACCGGGCCCTCGCGGCTGATGATGTGCCCGAGCACCCGCTCCAGCCGCGCCCTGCGCTCGGCGGCGGCCAGCGAGCTCATCTCCGCGAGGTCGATCTCCTCCAGGAGCTTGGCCCGGTAGGAGGCGACCATGTGACCGTCCTCGCCCCGGTTCCCGTGCTCCTCGGGGGAGTTGATGCGTGCTCGCAGGCTCATGGGTGCGGTGCTCCGTTCAGTGGTCGCGCGGCATCGTGGCGGTCTTGACCGCCGGGTCGAACTTCCAGCCGGGCACGAGGGACGGGATCTCCACGGTGGCCGTGACGGTGACCTCGTCCGGGCCGTACGACGCAGGACAGCCGGTCACGTTCAGCCAGCTGCTCACCGCCGCCCGGCAGTCCGCCTCGTGCGGCCCCTCCAGCGACGCACTGCGCGCCCCCGTCCGGGCCGCCGTCCCCGCCTGCTGGGCCGTGTACGCGATCAGGCCGAGCTGTACGGCGGCCAGCCCGACGAGGATCAGGATCGGCAGGAAGCCGATGAACTCGATCGCGACCTGGCCCCGGTCACGGCCCTCTGTCGCGACCTGGCCCCGGTCACGGCCCTCGATCGCGACCTGGTCCCGGTCGCGGCCCTTGTCAGGACGCGCCATCTGAGTCCGCCTCCTCGACCGCACCGGCGTGCCCCCGGACCGGGAACGGGACGGAGAGCGTGCCCGGGAAGAGGATGGGGACTTCGAGCTTGACGTCGGCCGTGACATAGCCGGTGCCGCCGCAGGTCACCTCGGCGCCGGAGCTCCACGCCTCCGAGAGGTGCTTGAGCCCGGCGGCCCGGCAGGCGCCGTCGCGCGCGCCGCGCTCCGTCGCCGTCGCCGCCCGCACCGCCTCGTCCGCCGCGTTCCCCGCGAGGATGTAGGTGTAGCCCACGAGGACGACCTGCCACAGCGCCACCAGCGTCACGATGATCGTCGGTGTCATCCCGAGGAACTCGATGGTGACCTGGCCCCGGTCCCGTTCTCGCTCCCTCACAGGCACGTTCATCCCTCCCTCCGCCGTCGAAAGCTCACCGACCCCCGGTCGCCGCCGCGGAACCCCCGGCCCCCCTTCTGGGCGCCGTCGGGGACCTTGACCAGGCCCAGTTCTCCCGCGAGGCCCCACAGGGCCTGTTTCACCGCGCTCTTGTTCTCCAGTTCGTGGATGCGGCCCGCGTCCACGACGCTCTGCAGTTCCTTGAAGTTGGCGGGGACGACGGTGGCGGCGACCGCCGTGCCGGTGATCTTCTGGATCAGGGGCGGCTGGATCTCCGTACCGCGGCTGTGCCGGTTGACGACGACGGTCGTCTCCTCGGCCTTGCGGATCTGCAGCCGGTCCCACATCCGTACCGCCCGTTTGGCGCCCCGTACGGCGACCACGTCCGGCGTGGTGACGAGCAGGGCCCGGTCCGCCATCTCCACGGCCGCCGCGCCCGCGCCGCCGAGCTGGGCGCCGCAGTCGATGACGACGATCTCGTAGCGGGAGCGCAGGGCGCTGACGATCTGGCGGGCGGCGCGGTCGGTGACGTCCTCGCCGCGCTCCCCCTCGGCCGGGGCGAGCAGCAGGGCGAGGCCGGTGTCGTGACGGAAGACCGCGTCGGCCAGAACGCGCGGGGAGATGTCCGTGATGGCGGCCAGGTCGACGACGGAGCGGCGGAACTGGACGTCGAGGTAGGAGGCGATGTCGCCGGTCTGGAGGTCCATGTCGACCAGGGCGGTGCTGCGGCCGGAGGCCTGGGCTGCCAGGGCGAGCTGGATGGCGGTCAGGGTGGCTCCGGTGCCGCCCTTGGCGCCGCTGACGGTGACGACGGTGCCTCCGACGCCGGTGAAGACGTCGCCGCCGGCGCCCAGGTGCCGCCGTACGCCCACGGACCACTGGGCGACCGCCTGGACGCGGCTGGCCAGTTCCTCGTAGCTCAGGGGCAGGGCGACGAGGCCGCGGGCGCCGTAGTCCATGGCGGCCTGGAAGAGGCCGGGGCTGGCGTCCGAGGTGACGAGGATGACGCCGACGGCCGGGAAGCGCAGGGCCACTTCTCGGATCAGCTCCAGCGCGGGGACCGGGCCGATCCGCTCGTGCACGACCACGACCTCGGGCAGTTCGTCGACGGACTCGGCGGCGAGCCGCGCGAGGGTGTCGATGAGCTGGGTGGAGTCGCCCACCGGGGCCACCGGCTCGGCGTCCGGGAGCTGGCTGAGCAGGGTCGTGATGGACCGGACGGCGTCCGCTTCACCGACTGCCGGGAGGATCCTCGTGGGCATGCGGGCCTCTCACTTGTCCTTCGCGAGTTCGTACGTCCGGTCCTGCTCGGGGACCGTGGTGTCGCCGCCGGGCGCGACGAGGGCGAGCCGGACCCGCTGGGCGAACGACTCGGCGTAGGTGATGCGCTGGGCGTCGAGGGCGGACAGCGCGAAGGTGATGGGGACGGCGTCGGTGGGCTGCTGGGTGCGGTTGTTCTCGTCCGGCTTCAGCGCGGTCAGATCGCCCACGTCGATGACCTTGGCGTTGGTCACGATGATCTTCGACTGGTCGGGGTCGCCCTCGCGCTTGCCCTCGAAGGTGGCGTACACGTTGACCGAGGAGCCGGGCGTGATCTTGCCGGCCACGCCGGTCGCCGCGTCGATCATGATGGCGACCTCCTGCTGGCCCGGCTGGAGGGCGGGCTGGCGGACGATCATGTCGGACTGGAGCAGGGAGCCCGAACGCAGCGTCGTGACGGCGATCTTGCCCTGGATCTCCCGCAGATCGGTGACGGCGTTGTCGGACAGCCACCGTTCGGGCATCTTGATCTTCTCGAACTGGCCCGTGGTGAGCGTGGTGTAGGGCGGCACGTCGGATTTCAGCCGGTAGGCGGTGACCTCGGGGCCGACCTTGGACTTCACGTCGCCTATGACGGAGAGCACGCCGGTGAAGGCGCCCAGGGCGCAGACGACCGACAGGAGCAGGAGAAGCACGCCGCGGCGCTGACGGGAATTCATGAACCGTGCAACCTCGTTGGGGATAGCGGTCGGTCGGGATCGGAGCGGTGCGCGCGAGCGGTGTCAGGGCTCACCCGACGGCCGTTCGGTTCTCGAGCTGTTTGGGGGGCGGGCCGTCGTAAACGGGTGGCATGGCCGAGCAGAACACGCAGCGGTCGCCGATGACGTCGATGCCGCACCAGTGGCAACTGCCGCGCCGTACGGAGGTGACCAGTTGGTAGAGGACCGACAGGTCGGGCAGGAAGCTGCAGAACTCGATGAGCTTGCCGGTGCCCCACCAGCCGGGGGACTCGGCCGGGAGCGGGATCTCGCGCAGCCCCTGCACCTTCCAGGAGGGGGCGAGGGTGGTGGTGACCCAGTCGGACTGGAGCTGCCCCTTGGCGACGAGCATCCACGTGCCGAACTCGGGGCCGGGGAGGGCGGCTTCGGGGGTGATCTTCACGAGCCGTGGCTCGGGGTGGGCGAGGACGCCGAACTGGCTGCCCGGGACCCAGGACTTGGCGTGTGATTTCAGGCCGACGGGGACGCGGTCGAGGCGGGTGACGGAGCCCAGCAGCGCCCCGGCGTGGATGTAGTGGACGAGCAGCCGGCCCGCCGAGGCGAGCACGCCGGGGCTGATGTCGCAGGACGCGAGCTGCCGTAACTGACGGGCCAGGACCGCCAGTCCGAGCGGAGGCAGATCCGGGCGGAAGAGGGCGATGCGGTCGCTCTCCATGAGGGAGCGCAGGGTGTGCAGGCGGCGCTGTACGGCGGTGGGCGCGGCCTGGGAGCAGACCACGATGACGTGTCCGTGGTGCTCGACCAGGGCCTGCATCTCGGCGAGCGCCTGTTCCAGGGGGCGCTTGTCGATGTCCCTCAGCACGACGGCGGGCAGGGTGCGTTCGTCCTGTGGCGGCAGTGCCATGTCGGCACCTGTCACGGCAATGGCAGTTGGCACGCGCAGCTCCCCGTTTCCCCATGCCCGTCGGCGCGCCGGTGTGACTCCGGCCGACTTCGGTGACTTCACTGCGTGACTACCTCAGCACTGTATCCACGGCTCTGTGACCGGAGAACAGCGTTTGTGTAGCTCGGGAGCAACTGTCGTTGCACAAGATGCGCCAAAACGGGGCAGGTTGAGCATCTTGCCGGTCGAGGGCGAGGACTCAGGGCGAAGCCCCAAGTTGGTCTGGACCTCTTGACAGCACCTCTGGTCTGGACCATTTTCTTGTCATGTCCAGACACAGACGATCCCTGCGGCTGTGGTCGGGTGCCGTCACGGCTGCCCTGGCCCTCACTGTCACGACCGTCGGCCAGGCCTCCGCGGCCGACGTCAACAACGCCAGGAACGCCGGCTTCGAGTCGGGCCTGAGCGACTGGACCTGTTCCGCCGGCAGCGGTACGGCCGTCTCCTCCCCGGTGCACGCCGGCACGGCCGCGCTGAAGGGGACCCCGGCGGGGCAGGACAACGCCCGGTGCGCCCAGACGGTGCGGGTGAAGCCCGGCTCGACGTACACCCTGGGCGCCTGGGTCCGGGGCGGCTACGCCTATCTCGGCGTCTCGGGCACGGGCACGACCGATGTGTCCACCTGGACCCCGGACTCCTCCTCCTGGAAGCAGCTGTCGACGACCTTCAGGACGGGCTCGTCAACCAACTCGGTGACGGTGTACACGCACGGCTGGTACGGGCAGGCCGCTTACTACGCGGACGACGTGTCGGTGTTCGGGCCCGACGGGGGCGGCGGCACCGACCCCGGCCCCACGGTCCCGGCCGCGCCGGGCGGTCTGAACGTCTCCGGGACGTCGTCCTCGTCGGTGTCCCTGGCGTGGAACACCGTCTCCGGGGCGACGGGCTACACCGTCTATCGCGACGGCACGAAGGTGACGGCCGTCTCGGGCACCTCGGCGACGGTGACCGGGCTCGCGGCCTCGACGTCGTACTCCTTCCAGGTCACGGCGACCAACGCGGCGGGCGAGTCTCCCAAGTCGGCGGCGGTGACGGGCCGGACGAACGCGCCGACCGGCCCCGGTCCCGCCCTGCCCAAGCACGCGGTGACCGGCTACTGGCAGAACTTCAACAACGGGGCCGCGGTCCAGAAGCTCGCGGACGTCCAGTCGCAGTACGACATCATCGCCGTCGCCTTCGCGGACGCGACCTCGACGCCGGGCACGGTGACCTTCAACCTGGACTCAGCGGGGCTGGGCGGCTACACCGTCGACCAGTTCAAGGCGGATGTCAGGGCCAAGCAGGCCGCCGGCAAGAAGGTCATCATCTCGGTCGGCGGTGAGCGCGGCACGGTGGCGGTGAGCGACGCCGCGTCGGCGACGAACTTCGCGAACTCCGTCCACTCCCTCATGCAGACGTACGGCTTCGACGGCGTCGACATCGACCTGGAGAACGGCCTCAACGCGACCTACATGACCCAGGCCCTGCGGTCGCTGTCGGCGAAGGCGGGCTCGTCGCTGATCATCACGATGGCGCCGCAGACCATCGACATGCAGTCGACGTCGAACTCCTACTTCCAGACGGCCCTGAACATCAAGGACATCCTCACCGTCGTCAACATGCAGTACTACAACAGCGGTTCCATGCTGGGCTGCGACGGCAAGGTCTACAGCCAGGGCTCGGTGGACTTCCTGACCGCCCTGGCCTGCATCCAGCTGGAGGGCGGCCTCGCCCCGTCCCAGGTCGGACTCGGCCTGCCCGCCTCGACCCGGGGCGCGGGGAGCGGCTATGTGTCGCCGTCCGTCGTGAACAACGCCCTGGACTGCCTGACCAGGGGCACGGGCTGCGGGTCCTTCAAGCCGTCGCGTACCTATCCCGACCTGCGAGGCGCGATGACCTGGTCGACCAACTGGGACGCGACCGCGGGCAACGCGTGGTCCAACGCGGTGGGTCCGCATGTGCACGGGCTGCCGTAGCCTCCCCTAGCCCATCGGACGGTAGTGGCCAAGGACCCAGGCCAGCTGCGGGAACCACTCCTGGAGCCGTGTCCTGGGCTTGGCCTCCACCACGCACTCGTAGAACCGGCCGTCCATGTGGACCACGGCGACCATCAGCGCCTTGCCGTCCGGGCTCGCCCGGTAGTGGACACCGCGGATCTCCGGCCAGCGGAACTCGATCGTCTGACCGGACGACTCGAAGGCGACGCCGCTCGCGTCGACGACGACCGCGTTGCGCTTGTCGACGGCGAGGAAGTCCGGACCGGCCGGCACCTGCGGGGGCGGAACCTGGCCGGCCTGACCGTACGACGGCGGTACGGGCGGCGCGTACTGCGGTGCGTACTGCGGTGGTGCGGGCGCGTACTGCGGCGGGGGCGGGCCGAAGCCAGGGCCGGGTGGCGGGGGCTGCTGGGTCATCCGGCCATTCTCACGCCTCAGAAGAAGTCGGCCCACGGCTGGTCCCAGATCTGCTTCGTGCACAGGACCAGGAACAGCAGACCGGCGATGGCGAGCATGATGTTGCTGAGCGGGCCGTTGCGCCACTCCCGGGGCGTGCGGGAGGAGTTCAGCAGCCAGATCAGGGTGCCCGCCAGGAAGGGCATGAAGGCCGCGCCCAGGACGCCGTAGATGATGATCAGGCGGAAGGGCTGGCCCTGGAACAGCAGGACCATCGGCGGGAAGGTGAGCCAGAGCAGGTAGGCGCGGAAGGGCCAGGAGCGTTCGCGCTTGCCGGAGGCGATCTCCTCGCCCTTGACGGCCTCCTTGCCCGCGAGCCGGGCCACGAAGTCGGCGAACATCAGGCTCACGCCGTGCCAGACGCCGATCAGCGAGGTGAACGACGTGGCGAAGAAGCCGATCAGGAAGAACTTCGCCGTGGCCGCGCCGTACTCGGCCTCCAGGATGTCGCCGAGCTGGATCAGGCCCTTGTCGCCGCTCGCGATCGCGACGTTCGCCGAGTGGAGCAGCTCCGCGCCGACGAAGAGCATGGCGATCACGAAGATGCCGGTCGTGGCGTAGGCGACGCGGTTGTCCAGGCGCATGACCTTCATCCAGCCGGTGTCGGTCCAGCCCTTGGCGTTGACCCAGTAGCCGTACGCAGCGAGCGTGATCGTGCCGCCGACGCCGCCGATCAGGCCCAGGGTGTTGAGGATCGAGTCCTTCTCGTCGGGCAGCACCGGCAGAAGACCGGCGAAGGCGTCGAGGAGGTTCGGGGTGACCCGGATGGCCAGATACACCGTCACCACGAACATGACGCCCACCAGGACCGTCATGACCTTCTCGAACACCGCGTACTTGTTGAACCAGACGAAGACCAGTCCGACCAGACCGCAGGCGATGGCCCACCACTTCAGGTCCATCACGTCCGGGAACAGCGCCTGCAGCGGCAGCGCGCTCGACGACATCGCCGCCGCGCCGTAGACGAAGCCCCAGACGACGACGTACACGGCGAAGAACCATGTGGTCCAGCGGCCGAGGCTCGCCCAGCCGTCGAACAGGGTGCGCCCCGTGGACAGATGCCAGCGGCCCGCCGCCTCGGCCAGTGAGATCTTCACCAGACAGCCGATGATCGCGGCCCACAGGAGGGTGTAGCCGAAGTTGCTGCCCGCGATGAGCGTGGCGACCAGGTCCCCGGCGCCGACCCCGGTCGCCGCGACGACGATGCCCGGCCCGATGTACTTCCAACTCGCCTTACGCGGCTGAGGAGGCTGCTGGGCTTCGTTCTCCGTGGTGTTTCCCGTGGTGTCCGCCATGCAGGTCAAGAAACATCAAAGAACCCGGACCGACAAGAGGGCGTGGCGCAATCACCCTTAGGGGCGCGGGGAACTGCGCGAACAACCACAACGAACCCGCAGCCCGGGAACAGGCCAAGGCGGCTCTGACAAACCGCCATTGGCCCACCCAGCGGAGCGTCACGGCTGTCGCCGACCACAGCCGTCCGCCCCACACGTACCGAGCTCGAACCACACGGTCTTGCCCGGCCCGTCCCGGTGGCAGCCCCAGCGCTGGGCGAGCGCGTCCACCAGGAATATTCCACGGCCGTTCTCCCCGGTGCCCGCGTCCAGCACCCGCGGCACCCGGCGCTCCGCGTCGGCGACCTCGCAGCGCAGTACGCCGTGCGCGGCGAAGAGCGTCAGCCGGAAGCCGCTCCCGGCGTGCACCAGGGCGTTGGTGGCCAGTTCGCCGACGAGGAGTTCGGCCACGTCCGCCACCTCCCCGTGCTCCGCGAGCCCCCAGCTTTCCAACTGTCTGCGGACCTCCGCGCGTGCCTCGCGGACGGCGGAGGGCCGGGGCCCGTACTCGACGCTGAGGTGGCCCGCTCCCAGGGGTGGCTGGGGAAACGGACCGTACCGTGCGTCGGGGTCCGGGAGGTGGCGCCCGGAGAGTTGCAGCATGGGTCCAGGGTGATCCAGCCGGTCGGTCCGGCGCAGGGGGAGGACTACCCGATCCCCTACCTGCTTGTGCAGGTCACGCGTACTGGAGCCGCACGGTGGCGCCCTCGGTGTCGTCGCGGATGTCGACGTACGCGCACACCTGGCGCGCGTACCACAGGCCCGGTCCGGGGTCCTGGCCGGTGGGCGGCGGCGGGACGAATCCGGCGAGGGGGTCGTCGATGCGGCGGGCCGAGCGGAGTTCGCAGACGCAGGCGGGTGCCTCGCCCCACAGCAGGGCGGCGCCGTCGAGGGGGGCGAGGGCCGCCGCCGTCTCCGCGACGGCCGTGGCGAACAGTTCGGCGTCGGCGGCGGGCAGGCCGCGGGTCTGCGCCCAGGACTGGACGGCCCCGGCGTGCGGCTGTGCGAGGCGCTCGACGCCGACGGGGGGCAGCGGCAGGGGTACGGCGTCGAGTTCGGCCGTGAGCCGTACCGGGTCCTCGTACACCTCCGTGTCGGGGTGGGTGCGGCGGGCCGCGGCGACGACGGCGGGCCCGGCGGTGCGGGTGTCGTACGCGCACAGGGCGGTGGTGGCCATGGGGGCGAAGAGGGGGTTGGCGAGGGCCTCGTAGCGGATCCACTCGGTGGTCTCGCGGGCCGAGCGGCCGGCGCGGCCGCTCCACACGGGTTCCATGAGGAGGTGGATCCCGCCGCCCGGGGCCGCGTGGGCGGCGAGGTAGGCGGCGGCCCGGGCGACGGCGTTGGCGGCGGAGCCGGTGTACCAGTCGGTGTGCGGGATGCAGGTGATGTCCTTGGCGTCGCCGCCGAGGGCGTCCCGGAGCAGGTCCAGGTTGCGGGGGTCGGCGATGGCGACGGGCGGTGGTTCGCCGGGGGCGGCGAGGCCTTCGCCGAGGAAGGGCAGGGCGGCGGCCAGGAAGTCCTCGTCGGAGTCGAAGACGGCCATGCGGTGGTCGAAGGGGGTGGGTGCGGAGGGCTGTCGGACGGTCATGTGTTCCCCTCGGGAGGTGGGTGGGTGTTCCGGTGCGGGAGGGTCAGCGCTGCGCCGTCACCCAGGCGGCGATCTGGCTGCGGTTGCTGAAGCCGAGCTTGCTGAGGATGCGTTCCACATGGCCTTCGGCGGTGCGGCGGGCGATCACCAGGCGGTCGGCGATCTGCTGGTTGGCGAGCCCCTCGGCGACGAGCCGGGCGACCTCCGACTCGCGGCGGGTCAGACGGACCGTGGTGTCGTCCTGCGGGGCCGGGGAGGCCGCGGGGCGCGGGCGGGCCGGTTCCTGGAGGGCCTGGCCGACGAGTTCCGCGAGGCCGAGTCCGCCGCCGCGCCGGTGGGCCCGCTCGAACGCGTCCCGTCCGAGAGCCCGGGTGGCCCGCTCCTCGCTGTCCCGGCGTACGGAGTTCAGGGTGTGGGCGCCCCAGCGGCCGGTGTCGATGTCGGCCCAGACGCGGTCGGCGCCGCCCATCAGCAGGGCCGCGTGCCGGTGGGCGCCGCGTTCGGCGGCGATCGACGCGAGCAGGTCGAGGGTGAGGGCGATGCCGATGATGTCGTGGACGGCGTGTTTGAGCCGCAGGGCCTCACGGGCGTGCCGTTCGGCCCGGGGCCAGTCGCGGCGCACGGTGTGCGCGAGGGCGAGGATGCGCAGCACGTACGACCGTACCCACTGCTCGCCGTGCCGTTCGCACAGCCGCAGGGCCTGCTCGCAGACCTCGACGGCGCGGTCGGCCTCGCCCAGGAAGCCCAGCGCGCAGGCGAGTTCGACCTGGTCGAGGCCGACGAGGCTCAGATGCTGGCCGGGTACGGGGCCGCGGGCGACGGTGGCTTCGAAGTGCGTCAGCGCGCCGGGCAGGTCGTCGCCGAACAGCCGGATGACGCCGATGACGTACTCGGCGTGGGCGGCCTCGGCGGTGTCGCCCAGGGCACGGGCGAGGGCGAGGGCGTCGGAGGCCTGGCGGCGGCCCCGGGGGAAGTCCTGGGTGGTGGCGGCCAGCAGCCCGGCGACCCAGAGTCCGCGGGCCCGTTCCCGGGTCGGCTCGGGGCTGGCGGCCAGGGCCCGTTCGAGCCAGTACAGGCCCTCGCGGGGGGCGCCGCAGGCGTGCCAGTAGAACCACAGGGCGCCGGCGAGCCTGAGTGCGGCGCGTTCCTCGTCCGGGGTGGACAGGCTGAAGTCGAGGGCGGCACGCAGATTGTCCCGGTCGGCACGCAGCCGTGCGACGGTCTCCGGCTGCCCCGGCCCGAACCAGCCCCGCTCGCACTCCTCGGCCAGCCACAGCATCCGGTCCCGCTGCCGCCGCCGCGCGGCCCCCTCCTCCCCCACCGTCCGCCGCAACCGCTCCAGCCCGTACTGCCGCAACGTGTCGAGCATCCGATACCGCACCCCACCGGGCCCCGGCTCCCGGCACAACACGGACTTGTCCACGAGCCCGGCGACGGCGTCGAGGACTTCATCGGCCCGGAGCGCGACGGGTCCGGACCGGTCCTGCCACTCACCTATGGCGTCCCCGGCTTCCCTGGCAGGGGGCGCGGCGACACCGCCGGGGCCTGGCGCGGCCAGGGACGGCGGCGCACCGCCAGGACACGCCACGGGCGAGGGCAACGTCGCACCGCCAGGGCCGGGTGGGGGCGACGGCAATGTCGCACCGCCAAGGCCGGGCACGCCCAGAGACTCCGTCACACCAACAGGGCCCGGCACGCCCACGGACAGCGGCACACCGCCAGGACACGGCACGGGCGAGGCCAGCATCGCACCGCCGGGGCCGGGCACAGCCGGGGACGGAGACGCACCGCCTGGGCCGGGCACAGCCGGGGACGGAGACGCACCGCCTGGGCCGGGCACGGCCAGGGACGGCGACGCACCGCCAGGACACGGCACCGGCGAGGCCAGCACCGCACCGCCCGAGCCCGGCACAGCCGGGGACGGAGACACACCGCCGGGGCCCGGCACGCCCAGGAACAGCGGCACACCGCCCGGACACGGCACGGGCGAGGGCAGCGTTCCGCCACCGGGGCCCTCACCGGCGCGGGGAGCGGCCAGGGGGTAGCGGCGTGGCACGGGTCGCGTCGCGATGCCGGCGGCCGGGCCGCGGTCGGTGTCGCGCGGGGGCAGGGTCCTGGGTCCCGTGAGCTCCTGCGCCGGGAGAGGGCGGGCTCCGGCCGCCACCCCCCGCACGGCCGCGTCGGCGAAGCCCGCCGCGTCCTCCGGCGGGAGAACCCCGGCCGGTGCCGAGCCCGTTCCCCAGCCGGCGTCCCTCTCCCCCGGCTCGTCCGCGCACACCGCTTCCGCCGTTTCCAGGTCGAAGCCGCCCGCCAGGACCGACAGGCGGGCCCAGACCGTCTGTTCGGGGGCGGTGCACAGGTCGTGGGACCAGGCGACGGCCGCGCGCAGGGTCTGGTGGCGGGGCAGGGCCGCGGGGCTGCCGGTGGTGAGGAAGCGGTAGCGGTCGTCGAGGCGGTCCAGGAGCTGGTCGACGTCGAGGACGCGCATGCGGACGGCGGCCAGTTCGATGGCCAGGGGCAGGCCGTCCAGGCGGCGGCAGAGGCGGGCCACGGAGGCGAGGTTGCCGGGGGTGAGGCGGAAGCCGGGGACGACGGCGGCGGCCCGGTCGGCGAAGAGGGTGAGGGCCGGATAGCCCTCGGCGGCGGACAGGTCGCCGTCGGGGTCGGGCACCGGCAGCGGCCGTACCTCCAGCAGATGTTCCTCGGTGAGGCCGAGGCGGTGCCGGCTGGTGGCGAGGATCCGGACGCCCGCGGTGCCGTGCAGCAGGGCCGCGGCCAGCCGGGCGCACGCACCGGCCAGATGCTCGCAGTTGTCGACGACGAGGAGCAGCCGCCGGTCCCGTACCTGCTCGACGAGGGCGTCCAGCGGCGGCTGCGCGGAGTGGTCGTGCAGTCCCAGCGCGTCGGCGGCGGCGAGCGGCACGAGCGCCGGGTCGTGCAGCCCGGAGAGGTGCACGAAGCGCACGCCGTCCGGGAAGGCGCGCTGCACGCGGGCCGCGATGCGTGCGGCGAGCCGGGTCTTGCCGACGCCGCCCGGTCCGGTGAGCGTCACCAGCCGTGCGCGGGACAGCAGTTCACGGCCTTCGGTCAGTTCGCCACGCCGGTCGACGAAGCTGGTCGTCTCGGCCGGTAGCTGGTTGTCCCGTCGTGGCGCTGATCCGCCCATGATCAGCCAGTCCTCTGGGGGGGGTGTGGTCCGAGGATCCGGGCAGTCCGGCTCCCCTTGCGCGAATCCTCACTCTCCCCCGCCGCCTACATATATGCACGCGCGCGTCACACCCGTGGGTGTACTTCGCCCGTGACACCTCGACGGACACGCCGCACGCGTACACTGCGCGACCGCTTTCAGTCTTGACCTGCTCATGCCATTGGCAGAACGATGTGCGCCACCCGCACTACGTACGTCGCACGAACAACCCCACCTCCCACAAGGAGATTTCATGCGACTTCGCATACGAGGTTCCGGGGCCGGCACCGGCAGACGCACCGCCGCCCTCGCCGCCCTTCTCGCACTCGCCCTCGCGGCGCCCCTCTCGGCGACGGCGCCGGACGCCACCGCCGACAGCGCCCCCAAGGCGGCCCCCTCGGCCGACGACGTCAGGCAGTACGAGGTCCATCTGCACGCGACGGCCAAGGACCGCACGGCACTTCAGCGCACGGGCGTGACCGTGGACGAGTCCCACAGTCACGGTGTCGTCGTCTCCGGCCGCGCGGACCAGATCAGAAAGCTGCGCGCCCTGGGCTACGAGGTCACGCCGCTCGGCGCGGTGCCCGACCGGTCCGCGGGCGAGGACGACGTCCGGATCTACGACTTCCCGTCCGCCGACTCGCGCTACCACAACTACGCGGAGATGACGACCGAGATCAACTCGATCGTCTCGGCCAACCCGTCGATCGCGAGCCGGCGCGTGATCGGCAAGTCGTACCAGGGCCGGGACATCGTCGCCCTCAAGATCAGCGACAACGTCGCCACCGACGAGGCCGAGCCGGAGGTGCTGTTCACGCACCACCAGCACGCCCGCGAGCACCTGACCGTCGAGATGGCGCTCTACCTGCTGCGCGAGCTGACCTCCGACTACGGTTCCGACTCACGCGTCACCAGCATGGTGAACAACCGTGAGATCTGGATCGTCCCGGATCTCAACCCGGACGGCGGCGAGTACGACATCGCCACCGGGTCGTACCGCTCGTGGCGCAAGAACCGCCAGCCCAACTCGGGTTCGTCGTACGTCGGCACGGACCTGAACCGCAACTGGAACTACCGCTGGGGCTGCTGCGGCGGCTCCTCCGGCTCGCCGTCCTCCGACACCTACCGGGGCACGGCGGCGGAGTCGGCGCCCGAGGTGAAGGTCGTCGCCGACTTCGTGCGCAGCCGGGTCGTCGGCGGGAAGCAGCAGATCAGGGCCGGTGTCGACTTCCACACGTACAGCGAGCTGGTGCTGTGGCCGTTCGGCTACACGTACTCGGACACCACGACGGGGATGACCGCGGACGACCACGCGGCGTTCAAGTCGGTCGGGCAGAAGATGGCCGCGAGCAACGGCTACACGGCGGAGCAGTCGAGCGATCTGTACATCACCGACGGGTCGATCGACGACTACCTCTGGGGCACGCACAAGATCTTCGGCTACACGTTCGAGATGTATCCGAGGTCCGGTGGAGGCGGGTTCTACCCGCCCGACGAGGTCATCGAGCGGGAGACTTCGCGTAACCGCGACGCGGTGCTGCAACTTCTGGAGAACGCGGACTGCATGTACCGGTCGATCGGAAAGGAAACTCAGTACTGCAGCTGAGGTGCGCGGTTCCCCGCGCCCCTACTCGGCGTTCTCGTCGAAGTAAGCGTCCAGAACCGCGTCCAACTGGCTGTCCCACTCCGTGAAACGGCTCCTGGCCGGTGCTTCGATCTCGATCGGGTACCAGCGCCGGTCAGGGGTGTGGACGGTGACGGTCCAGCGCTTGCCGAAGCGGGCGGTCTCCGTCTCGACCGCGCCGATCTCGTCCCAGCGGAACTCGCACTCCTGGTCGTCCAGGAAGAGGCGTACGCCTCTGTGGTCGGCGACCAGTTTCGCGCGGCGGTCGGAGGCCTCGAAGACGGGACCGTCTTCCGGTGCGGCGTCCTCCGCCGCGGCTTCCTCCACCGGCTCCGGGGCGGCCTCTTCGGCCCCCTCGGCTTCCTCGGTCTCCTCCGTGTCGTCGGCGTCTTCGGCGTCTTCGGCTTCCGCGACCTCGGGCTCCTTCTCCGGCTCCTCGTCCTTCGTCCGTCCGGACGCGGGTGACGTGAGCCCGGGGATGAAGGCCGGGTCGAATCCGGCGCCTTCCAGGGGCTGGCTGCTCGAACCTATGCGCTGCTCCACAGCGGAGCAGTATGGTCGACAAACCTGTGCCGCACACAACCAGCCCCTGCATCGTTATCAGACGCCTACACGAACAGGCTCAGCACCGCGGCCACCACGAACCCCGCCACCGACAGCACACTCTCCAGCACCGTCCACGACTTGAGCGTGTCCCGCTCGCTGATGCCGAAGTACTTGGAGACCATCCAGAAGCCCCCGTCGTTGACGTGCGAGGCGAAGATGGAGCCGGCCGAGATGGACATGATGACCAGGGCGACGAAGGCCTGGGAGTGGTCGCCCTCGGAGAGGAGCGGGGCGACGATGCCCGCCGTCGTGACGATGGCGACCGTCGCCGAGCCCTGGGCGACGCGCAGGACCACGGAGATCAGGTAGGAGAGGACGATCACCGGCAGGCCCACGTCGTTGAACGTGTCGGAGAGGGCCTGGGCGACGCCGCTGGCCTTGAGGACGGCGCCGAAGATGCCGCCCGCGCCGACGACCAGCAGGATGTTGCCGACCGGCTTGAGAGACGCCGTGGACACCGTCTCCAGGGACTTGCGGGACCAGCCGCGCCGGATGCCGAGCAGGTAGTACGCGAGGAACAGGGCAAGCGTGAGCGCCACGAAGGGGTTGCCGAAGAACTCGATCACCGAGCGGAGCGTGGAGGGGTCCAGGGCGATCGAGGAGAACGTCGCGGCGAGGATGAGGACCAGGGGCGTGCCGATGATGCCGAGGACCGTGCCGAGGGAGACCGGCTGCTCGCGCGGCTCGGTGCCGGTCGCCCGCTGCTCGTCGAGGACCGCCTGCTTGGCCTCTTCGGCCGCCTCGACCATGTCCTGCGGCACGGCGACGAAGATGCGGCGGCCGATCCACGCCGAGTACGCCCACGCGGCCAGCACGGCGGGCAGTCCGCAGACGATGCCCATGAGGATGACCCAGCCGAGGTCGACATTGAGGAGACCGGCCGCGGCCACCGGGCCGGGGTGCGGCGGCAGGAAGGCGTGGGTGACGGAGAGGCCCGCGAGCAGGGGCAGACAGTAGAGCAGGATCGACTTGCCCGAGCGCTTGGCGGCGGCGTAGACGATCGGGGCCAGGACGAAGATGCCGACGTCGAAGAAGACCGGGATGCCGAAGATCAGGCCCGTGAGGCCCATGGCGAGCGGGGCGCGCTTCTCGCCGAAGAGGCCCAGGAGACGGCTCGCCAGTACCTCCGCGCCGCCGCTGACTTCGAGGATCGCGCCGAGCATGGTGCCGAGGCCGATGATGATCGCGACATGGCCGAGGATGCCGCCCATGCCGGACTCGATCGTGGAGACGGCGTCCGACTTCTGGACCGTGCCGAAGAGTTCGGTGACCGAGAGACCGGCCGCGAGGCCGACGGCTATGGAGACCGCGAGCAGCGCGACGAACGGCTGGAGTCTCATCTTGATGATGAGGAACAGCAGGAGCCCGATGCCGAGGGCGGCGGTGAGCAGCAGTCCGGCCGTGCCGTCCACGAGGAGGAGCAGGCCTCCGGTGTGGGGTGGGGTCTCGGCAGGGGCGGCCGCGGCGAGCGGAAGGGACATGGGGGGGTCCTCTACGTAAATGCATTCGGTTTCGGGGTAGGGGGGAGCGCGGCGCGGCGCTCCGAAGGCGCCGCGCCTCAACGAAAAGAGGGGTGTGTCAGCCGAGTACGGCCAGCGCGTCGATCTCGATGAGGAGACCCGCGGGCAGGCCGACGTAGACCGTGGTGCGCGCGGCGGGCGGCTGGGTGAGGCCCTGCTCCTCGAAGTACGCGTTGTAGATCGCGTTCATCTCGGCGAAGTGGTCGACGTCGGTGAGGTAGACACGGATCATCATCACGTCGTCCCAGCCGGAGCCGCCCTCTTCGAGGATGGCCTTGACGTTGGCCAGGGTCTGGAGGGTCTGCTCGCGCAGGGTCGGCCCGGCGGGGGTGGGCGCCTTGCCCTCCTCGGCGGGCAGGAAGCCGACCTGGCCGGCGACCTGGAGGATGTTGCCCTTCTTCACCCCGTGCGAGAACTTCGCCGGCGGGGTGGTGTGGGTCTTCGGGGTGAGTGCGATCTTGTCCGTCATACGGTGCCCTTCACTGGTGTCCTGCCGGAGTACTCGCCGCTGATGGCGTCCGCCGTACGGCGCACCAGCGGCAGGAGGGTGAGGAGTTCGTCGGCGGTGACGACGACGTTCGGCGCGGAGACCGACATCGCGGCGACGACCCGGCCGTCGGCGCCGCGGATGGGCGCCGCGACGCAGTTGATGGACTCCTCGTGGCCACCGAGATCGGTGGCCCAGCCCTGTTCGCGCACCTTGTCCAGCTCGCGCAGGAACGCGCCGGCGTTGGGTGTCGAACGGGCCGTGTACGTGGGGTAGTCGAGCTTCTCGGCCACGGCCCGGCGCTCGTGCTCGGGCAGGTCGGCGAGCAGCAGCTTCGCGACCGCGGCGACGGTGATGGCGACGGGCTTGCCGATGCGGGAGTACATCCGCACGGGGTAGCGGCTCTCGACCTTGTCGATGTAGAGGACCTCGTTCTCCTCGTACACGGCGAGGTGCACGGTGTGCCCGCAGCTCTCGTTGAGGCGGATCAGATGGGGATGGGCGATCTCGCGGACGTCGAGGTTCTCCATCGCCTCCTGGGCGAGCGCGAAGAGCCGGGCGCCGAGGCGGTAGCGCTGGTCGGACTGGCGGTAGACGAGGCCGTGCTCGTGGAGGGTGCGCAGCAGGCGCAGGGCCGTGGACTTGTGCACGTCGAGGCGGTCGGCGACCTGCCCCAGGTCGGCGGGGCCCTCGGCGAGCAGCGGCAGGATGCTGAGCGCGCGGTCGACGGTCTGGCTCATGGCGTACGTACCTCCTCGTCGGCCCGCTGTGCCTCCGCGGTCCAGCCCGGGCCGAGTCGCAGTCTCCCCCATGCCGCGTCGTCCAGGGCGGCGAGCCGGTCGGCGTGCTCCCGGGAAGGCGGCGTGGCGTGGTCGCCGGGGACGGTGAGGGCGGCGGCGGCCATCAGATGCCCGTGCCGCAGCCGGTCCCGGACGGGCAGTGCGCGCAGGGTGGCGGAGAGGAACCCGGCGGCGAAGGCGTCTCCGGCGCCGACCTCGGCGACGACGTCGACCTTCGGGGCGGGGACGAAGGTGACGTCCCGCTTCTCGAAGACGGTGGCCCCGGCGGCGCCCTGCTTGACGACCAGTACCTCGGGTTCGGGGAGGGCGGCGCGGACGGCCTCGGGGCTGTCCAGCCCCCAGGCCTCGTCCTGCCCGACGAAGACGAGGTCGGCGCCGCGTGCGAGGTCCCGCAGCACCTTGGGGGCGTCGGTGTCGCCCCAGAGTCCGGGCCGGTGGTTGACGTCGAAGGAGACCAGGGGGCGGCCGGGGCGGCGGGCGGTCAGCTCGCGCATCAGCTCCAGGCAGCTCGTGGAGAGCGCGGGCGTGATCCCGGACAGGTGCAGCACGCGCCCGGAGCGCACCGCCGCAGGGTCGGGGTCCGTGACACTCATCGCGGACGCCGCGGAACCGGCCCGGTAGTACGCCACCTCGTGCGCGTCGGTGGCCCGGTCCCCGGCAGTGCGGAAGTAGATGCCGGTGGGGCGGCCGGGATCGCGCCGGACGTGGGCCACGTCGACCCCGTACCCGCCGATCGCCTCGACCAGGTGATCACCGAACGGGTCGTCCCCCACCCGGCTCACCCACCGCACGGAATGCCCGGCGGCGGCCAGCACGCACGCCACGTTCGACTCGGCCCCGCCGATGCCCCGTTCGAAGGAGGGCACATCGGCGAGCCGCCCCGGCCGGGAGGGCAGGAACGTGACCATGGACTCGCCGAGCGCGACGACGTCCACGACGTCGGGGGCGTTGCAGGGTCCGGTGGGGGTCACGATGCTCGTGGCTCCTCTTCGAGGCGTCGGGCCGGCCGGTGACGGTTTCATTGACCGGGGGTGGCCGAGATGTTAGACAGCGTGCATCGACATACGCAATGACGGTTGCACAGAACGCAACACTGCTGATCAGGAGGCTCCATGACAGCCGACACCGCCGCCGAGTCCCTCGCCCGGCTCGCCGCCGAGCGCGTCGACCACCGCTTCAAGGGCCTCCCGCCGGACGCCGACGGACTGACCGTGGGCGAGCTGGCCGCCGAGCGCCGCAACCTCTTCACCGGCGGCTTCGCCACGCCCGTGCTCGCGCTGTCCGCCGAGCGCCTGGAGCACAACCTGAGGCTCATGGAGACGTACGCGACCCGGCACGGCCTGGCCTTCGCTCCGCACGGCAAGACCTCCATGGCCCCGCAGCTCTTCCAGCGGCAGATCGAGCACGGGGCGTGGGGCATCACGCTGGCGGTCCCCCACCAGGCGCGGGTGGCGCGCGCGTTCGGGACCCGGCGGATCTTCCTCGCCAACGAGCTGGTCGACGCGGCGGCCCTGCGCTGGGTCTCCGCCGAGCTGGACGCCGACCCGGACTTCCGCTTCGTCTGCTACGTCGACTCCGTGCGCGGAGTGGAGCTGATGGACGCGGCCCTGAGCGGTGCCGGGCGCCCGGTGGACGTCGTCGTCGAACTCGCCGCCGGGGAGGGCGCCCGGACCGGGGTCCGTACGGAGGAGGAGTGCGCGGCGGTCGCGGACGCGGTGGCGCGCACCCGGACCCTGCGGCTCGTCGGTGTCGCGGGCTACGAGGGCGAGGTGCCGAAGGCCGACCAGGAGCGGGTGACGGCGTGGCTGCGGCGGCTGGTCGCGCTCGCCGCCGGCTTCGACGAGGCCGGGCGCTTCGAGGGCCTGGACGAGATCGTCGTCAGCGCGGGCGGCAGCGCCTGGTTCGACGCGGTCGCCGAGGTCTTCGCGGAGATCCCCGAACTCTCCCGTCCCGTCTGCAAGTTGCTGCGCTCGGGCGCCTACGTCTCGCACGACGACGGCCACTACCGCAAGCTGACCCCGTTCAACCGGGTCCCCGAGGAGGGCGCCCTGGAGCCGGCGTTCCGCCTGTGGACGCAGGTGGTGTCGCGGCCCTCCGCCGAGCAGGCCTTCGTCAACGCGGGCAAGCGGGACGCGGCCTACGACCTCGATCTGCCCTTCGCGCAGGTGATCCGCCGGGACGGCGCCGAGCGCCCGGCCACCGGGGTGTCGGTGACGGGCCTGTCCGACCAGCACGCGTGGCTGAGCACCACGCCGGAGGCGGATCTGGAGGTCGGTGACTGGGTCGGTCTGGGGCTGTCCCATCCGTGCACGTCGTTCGACAAGTGGCAGCTGATCCCGGTCGTGGCGGCGGACGGCACGGTCGTCGACTACGTCCGTACGTTCTTCTGAGGAGGCCCGCGATGGAAGAGCTCGTCATCCGGGACGCGGAGGTCGTGGACGGCTCCGGCGGACCCTCCTACCGGGCCGATGTCGTGGTCGACGGCGGCCGGATCGTGTCGATCGTCAAGGAGGCGGCCGCGGCCGGCTGCCAGCGCCCCCGGGCGCGCCGGGAGCTGGACGCGGAGGGGCTGGTCCTCTCCCCCGGCTTCGTCGACATGCACGCCCACAGCGACCTGGCCCTGCTGCGCGACCCCGACCACAGCGCCAAGGCCGCCCAGGGCGTCACCCTGGAGGTCATCGGCCAGGACGGACTGTCGTACGCGCCGGTCGACGACCGCACGCTCGGCGAGGTGCGCCGGGCGATCGCCGGGTGGAACGGCTCCGGTGACGACATCGACTTCGACTGGCGGTCGGTGGGCGAGTATCTGGACCGGCTGGACCGGGGGATCGCGGTCAACGCGGCCTATCTGATCCCCCAGGGCACGGTCCGCGCGCTCGCCGTCGGCTGGGAGGACCGCGAGGCGACCCCCGACGAGCTGGACCGGATGCGGCGGCTGGTCGCCGAGGGCATGGAGCAGGGCGCCGTCGGCATGTCGTCCGGGCTGACGTACACGCCCGGCATGTACGCGCAGGACGCCGAACTCACCGAGCTGTGCCGGGTGGTGGCGTCGTACGGCGGCTACTACTGCCCGCACCACCGCTCCTACGGCGCGGGCGCCCTGGAGGCCTACCGGGAGATGGTCGCCCTGACCCGTGAGGCGGGCTGCTCCCTGCATCTCGCCCACGCCACCATGAACTTCGGCGTGAACAAGGGCCGGGCGCCGGAGCTGCTGTCCCTCCTGGACGAGGCGCTGGCGGCCGGGGCCGACATCAGCCTCGACACCTACCCCTACACCCCGGGCTGTACGACCCTGGCGGCCATGCTGCCGAGCTGGGCGAACGAGGGCGGCCCCGAGCAGGCACTGAAGCGGCTGGCGGACGAGGAGACGGCGGCGCTGATCCGCCACGACCTGGAGATCACGGGCTCGGACGGCTGTCACGGCGTGCCCATCGAGTGGGACACGATCGAGATCTCGGGCGTGGGCGATCCGGCCCTGGCGGAGTTCGTCGGCCGGACGGTGAAGGAGTCGGCGGACGTGCGCGGCGAGGCCCCCTGGGCGACCGCGCGCGGGCTGCTGCTGGCCGACCGGCTGGCCCCGACGATCCTCCAGCACGTCGGCCACGAGGAGAACGTCCGGGCGATCATGCGCCACCGCGTGCACACCGGCGGCTCGGACGGCATCCTCCAGGGCGCCAAGCCGCACCCGCGCGCCTACGGCACCTTCCCGCACTACCTCGGCCACTACGTGCGGGAGTTGGGGGTGCTGTCGCTGGAGGAGTGCGTCGCGCACCTCACCGCACGCCCGGCGGCCCGGCTGCGACTGCCGGACCGGGGCCTGGTGCGCGAGGGGTATGTCGCCGACCTGGTCCTCTTCGATCCGGCGACGGTGGCGGCGGGGTCCACTTTCGACGAACCCCGCACGCTCCCTACGGGCATCCCGTACGTCCTGGTCGACGGCTGTTTCGTGATCGAGGACGGCCGGCGCACGGACGTCCTGGCGGGCCGGGCGGTCCGCAGAACCGCTCTCGTGTGACCACCCGGCCCGGCACCCTGCCCTACGGCTTGGGCAGGGTGCAGCCGCTCGCGCTCAGGTCGAGCTTGCTGTCGACGCCGAAGCAGGCCGGGACCTGGTAGATCTGCTGGGCGTAGTTGATGCCCTTGCGGACGGTCACGTTGCCGTTCGCGTCGACCTCACAGGGGTTGTTCACCGTGCAGCGCTGGCCGTCCTCGTTGCCGGTGTTGTTGATCGCGACGACCTTGCCGGTGGCCTGGTCGACGACGGGCGAGCCGGACGTGCCGCCGATGGTGTTGCAGGCGGAGGTGTAGCGGACCGAGTCCTTGAAGGTCCAGTCGCCTTCCTTCAGGCTGTGTGCGAACCCGTCGATGTCGCAGCTGTAGATCCGCTTCCAGTAGCCCGAGGGGATGCTGATGGCGGTGCCGGCGACCGGGTGCGCGTCGTTCAGCGTCAGCGCGTCGATGCCGTACGAGCTCTTGATCTGCCCGTACGTGGTGGTGAGCTGGTAGAACGCGACGTCCGTGTCGGTCATCGTGCCGTACGCGAGCTTGTTGGCGCGCAGGGTGGCCACCCGCGAGCCGGAGGAGTTGAGCAGTCCGAAGGTACGGCTGGAGGCCTGGTCGACACGGACCTCGCCGGGACCGGGCATGCCGCCGTCCAGACAGTGGCCGTTGGTCATCACCAGCGCCGGGTCGTTCGCCTCGGCGTCCGGCATGCGGACGACGGAGCCGGAGCAGTTGCTGAGCGCGACGGTGCCGGCGAAGTTCACAGCCTTGGCCGACGGGCTCCTGAGCCCGGACAGGGTCTCCGTTGCGGACGTGACCACGTCCGTGACGGCGGACGTGACCTTGCCCGTTTCCGCGCCCTTGCCGAAGCCCTGGGGGCCTGCTTCGGCAGCGGTCGCGGGAGCCGCGCCGGCCCCGGCTATCGCCAGGGCGAAGAACGCGGCGGCGAGAGGTTTTCTCATGGGGGGTCCCCTCTTGCGACGGAGGCGGCCGGAAATCCTCCGGCCGCCCGCACTGTTGTCATGTGCATTGTGATCGTCGCAAGGCGGGCGGCACAAGAACCTGTTTCACAACGGGACCCTCGGCGTCCGGGCCGACCCTACGCAACCGCCGTGACCTGCCGGGAACTTGGGGGGCACGGTTGGGGGACTTGGTGGCCGCTTCCGAGCTTCGTCGGGTTTTGCCCGGGTAGCGGGCGCCCCGCCCCGGGGTGCGGGGAACCACGCACCCGTCGCCCCTTTGGCCCAATCCGCCTCCGCGCGCGCTCCCGGCGCCCCCGGAGGCCGATGAGGCTGCGTATGGCGATTTCATGCGAAACCGGCGCGTCTCGCGTGGCGGAAAACACGAGCCACGGGGCATTACCGGGCCGTAAGCTCCCTGTCATGCAGGTGATCCAGTCGACCAAGCTCGCCAACGTCTGTTACGAGATCCGGGGCCCGGTGCTCGAGGAGGCGATGCGCCTGGAAGCAGCAGGTCACCGCATCCTCAAGCTCAACACCGGCAACCCGGCGGCGTTCGGCTTCGAATGCCCGCCCGAGATCCTGGAGGACGTCCTCCGGAACGTCTCCTCGGCCCACGGATACGGAGACGCCAAGGGGCTGCTGGCCGCACGCCGCGCGGTCGTCATGCACAACCAGACCCTCGGCATCGAGACGGACGTCGAGCACGTCTTCATCGGCAACGGCGTCTCCGAGCTGATCGTGATGGCGATGCAGGCGCTGCTCGACGACGGCGACGAGGTCCTCGTCCCCGCGCCGGACTACCCGCTGTGGACCGCCGCCGTCTCCCTGTCCGGCGGCACGGCCGTGCACTACCGGTGCGACGAGCAGGCCGACTGGATGCCGGATCTGGCCGACATCGAGCGCAAGGTCACCGACCGCACCAAGGCGATCGTGATCATCAACCCGAACAACCCGACCGGGGCCGTCTACGACGAGGCGATGATCAAGGGGCTCACCGACATCGCCCGCCGCCACAACCTGCTGGTCTGCTCGGACGAGATCTACGACAAGATCCTCTACGACGAGGCCACGCACACCCCGACCGCCGCCGTCGCCCCCGACCTGCTCACCCTCACCTTCAACGGCATGTCGAAGGCGTACCGGGTCGCCGGCTACCGCGTCGGCTGGATGTCGATCTCCGGGCCGCGCGCCCACGCCGACTCCTACATCGAGGGCCTGACGATCCTCGCGAACATGCGGCTGTGCGCGAACATGCCGGGACAGCACGGCGTGGTCGCGGCGCTCAGCGGACGGCAGACGATCAACGACCTGGTCCTGCCGGGCGGCCGGCTGCGCGAGCAGCGCGACGTGGCGTACGAGCTGCTGACCCAGATCCCGGGCGTGACCTGTGTGAAGCCGAAGGGCGCGCTGTATCTCTTCCCGCGTCTCGACCCCAAGGTCTTCAAGATCAAGGACGACCGGCGCATGGTCCTGGACCTGCTGCGGCGCGAGAAGATCATGGTCGTCCAGGGCACCGGCTTCAACTGGCCCGAGCCGGACCACTTCCGGGTGGTGACCCTGCCGTCGGTGGGCGACCTGCGGGACGCGATGGGCCGGATCGGGCACTTCCTGGACGGCTACAGCCAGCCCTGACCGAAGAGACCCCGCTCACACTGCGTGTGCGGGCGGTCCGGTTTTGTGAACAACTCAACTTTAGACGAAATCTAAGCTAGGATGGCTTCCTGAAGCACTCAGGAGGCCGTCCCATGTACGAACCGATCCGCGCCAAGTCGGTCCACAGCACGATGGCCGGCACCACCGCCGACTTCCCCCACCGCTCGCGTGAGGAAGAGCTGGACATCCAGCTCGCCGGCCATCTCGCCGCGCTCCTCGCCGTCACGGACGAACTCCGCGCGGCAGCGCCCTCGGCCGACCTGGACGCCTCGGCGGAACGGCTCACGGAGCAGGTGGCCCGGCTGCGGGGTGGGCGTACGCCGACCCGGGCGTCCCGGGGGCGCCGCGAGCGGAGTGCGGTGGCGCTCCATCGGCGGGCGCATGCCCTGGCGGGGCGGGCGTTGGTTGTCGCCGCGTCCCGGGCTGATACGGCTGCGGCGATTCTGGCCGCCGAGCAGATGGATGTGCACTCGGCGGCCCTCGATCCGCGCGAGCTCGCCTCCCACTGAGCCTGTTTAACGGGCTCCCTTGAACGGCCCCGGTCCGCGCGCACCCGCAGCGACGCGCGGGCCGGGTGCCACAGTTTGTGAGTGGGTGCGGGTTGAGTTGGGCTGGTCGCGCAGTTCCCCGCGCCCCTTGGGGACGTCCCCCTAACGGCATCGCAAGAACTAGCGCCTCACGTAGGTCTCCGCCGATGCCGTCGAGTTCTCGTGCAGGGCGTCGCCCGGCCACGTCACCGTGTAGGTCGTGTCGCCGTAGGTGCGGGGGATGTCGTTGATGGTGAAGGTGCCGTCGGCGGCGGCGGTCACCGAGGAGAGGGTGCCCCTGCCGAGGCGGTCCTCGCGTACGACCTTGAGCACGGCTCGGTCCGCGAGGGGCTTGCCCTGGGCGGTGAACTTGCCGGTGATCTCGATGCCGTCGGAGAGGTTCGCCTCCTCCGGTGCCGTGAGGGCGATGGCGGTGGGGGCCTTGGCGACGGTCACCGTGTGGGTGATGTCCGTGGCCGGGCGGTGGGTCAGGTCGCCGAGGTAGGAGACGGTGTAGGTGGCCTCGCCGAGGCGGTCGGGCTCGTCGAGGACCGTGAAGGTGCCGTCCGCCTTGACGGTGGCGGTGCCCAGGTCATGGGTGCCGCTCGCGTCGGTGCGGGTCGCCTTGACCTTCAGCGGCTCGGCGGGCGCGGGCCCGTCGTGCTCCAGCTTGCCGCGCACGGCCAGCGGCTCGCCCGCCACGGCCTGGCCGGGGCTGTGGGTGAGGCCGCCGGTGAAGCGGGCGTCGTACTGGACGGCGGGCGGCTTGATGATGTGCAGCCAGTACTGGCCGCCGGACGCGTTGGTGGTGACCGCGAACAGCCGGGAGCCGTCCGCCGACCACTTCATGCCGCGCGGCACGACGCGGTCGCCGTCGAGGCTGCCCTCGAAGACGAACTCCAGCGGGGTGGTGGAGTCGCCCGGGTCGGCGGGCTGCACCAGCAGGTCGGGCACGGAACCCGTGGCGGAGGCTCCGCGGGCGATGTACTTGCCGTCGCCGCTGAAGGCGACCGCGCTGGCGGTGGCCCCCTCGGGCAGGGCCCGGTAGCCGGTCGCCGCGTCCGAGAGGTCGCCGGTGTTCAGCAGCCGGGTGCCCGCCGTGGCGTCGGCCAGGGCGACCTTGCCGCCGTCGGCGGAGAACGCCAGGTCCTTGAGGTTCAGGGCGCCGTTGCCCTGGCCGTCGGCGAAGCGCCGCGCGGCGTTGCGCACGAGGGCGCCGTCGCTGGTGTCGTACACGGCGAGGAAGGGGTCGGCCGCCTTCGCGTTGAGCGGCTGGCCCATGAGCATGCGGTCCCCGGCTCCGGCCTCCAGCAGCAGATCGCCGCTGTCGTTCCAGCCGGTGCGGGTGTGGGTGCCGTTCACGATCCCGTCGAGGTGGGTCTCGGCGGTGGCGCACTGGGAGGTCGAGGACGCGTAGGGCGTCGTGAAATAGGTCTGGCCGCCGGACTGGGCGACCTCCCGGCCGCAGGTGTCGGTGCTGACGGAGGCGACGGTGGTGCGCTGGTAGGTGGTGGTGTCGAAGGCCTCGATACGGTCGCGCAGCCCCGCGTAGAGCGTGTTGCCGTCGGCGCTGACCGCGAGGCCCGAGACATGGGCCTGGTTGGTGGTGAGCGTCGTCAGGCGCTCGCCCCCGAAGGTGTAGACGGCGATGGTGCCGGAGTTGAGGTAGTAGCCGACGTTGCTGTCGGCGACGAAGACGCGCTGGTGGACGTTGTCGACGGCCAGCGCCGAGTACGACGAGATCGGCAACTTGGCCACGGCGTCGGAGGCCGCCGCGTGCGCCGCGGGTGCGGCGGCGACGGTCAGGCCGGTCCCCGCGAGTAACGCGGCGGACAGCGTGGCGGCGAGCCGTCTGGAACGGTGTGCGGTATTCAACTGTGCCCCCCACAGACTGTTTTGAGAGCCCCACCGGGACCGGTGAGGCGCCTGAAGCATGAAACAGCCGTGAAGATTCGGTGAGCAAGGGGGCGCGACGGGAACGACGAAGGCAGGGGCTCGCACGCCGTTGTGCGAACCCCTGCCTCCGGTCCTGCTGGCACCGCGGCCGGCCGTGACGATGTTGCTGGTCAGGGCACTCTCGGTAGACCGGCCGCGGAGTCTTGGGGGTGGGTGTCAGCCCAGGCGCTTCACCAGCGCGCGGTACTCGTCCCACAGCTCCTTCGGCGTGTGGTCGCCGAAGGTGTTGAGGTGCTCGGGGACCAGGGCGGCCTCCTCGCGCCAGACCTCCTTGTCGACCGTGAGCAGGAAGTCCAGGTCGGCGTCGGACAGCTCGAGGCCGTCCGTGTCGAGGGCGCCCTTCGCCGGCAGGACGCCGATCGGCGACTCGACACCCTCGGCCGAGCCGTCCAGGCGGCCCACGATCCACTTCAGGACACGGGCGTTCTCACCGAAGCCGGGCCACACGAACTTGCCCTGGTCGTCCTTGCGGAACCAGTTGACGTAGTAGATCTTCGGCAGCTTGGACTGGTCCTTGTCCTTGGCCACGTCGATCCAGTGGGCCATGTAGTCGCCCATGTTGTAGCCGCAGAACGGCAGCATCGCGAACGGGTCGCGGCGCAGCTCGCCGACCTTGCCCTCGGCGGCGGCGGTCTTCTCGGAGGCCACGTTGGCGCCGAGGAAGACGCCGTGGTTCCAGTCGAAGGACTCCGTCACCAGCGGTACGGCGGTGGCGCGGCGGCCGCCGAAGAGGATCGCCGAGATCGGCACGCCCTTGGGGTCCTCCCACTCGGGCGCGATGATCGGGCACTGCGAGGCCGGGACGGTGAAGCGGGCGTTGGGGTGCGCGGCCGGGACGCCCGACTCCGGGGTCCAGTCGTTGCCCTTCCAGTCCGTCAGGTGGGCCGGAGTCTCCTCCGTCATGCCCTCCCACCAGATGTCGTTGTCGTCGGTGAGGGCGACGTTGGTGAAGACGGAGTTGCCCCACAGCGTCTTCATCGCGTTGGCGTTGGTGTGCTCGCCGGTGCCGGGGGCGACACCGAAGAAGCCGGCCTCGGGGTTGATGGCGTAGAGCCGGCCGTCCTCGCCGAAGCGCATCCAGGCGATGTCGTCGCCGATGGTCTCGACCGTCCAGCCGGGGACGGTCGGCTCCAGCATGGCGAGGTTGGTCTTGCCGCAGGCGCTCGGGAAGGCCGCTGCGACGTACTTGGCCTCGCCGCGCGGCGGGGTGAGCTTCAGGACGAGCATGTGCTCGGCCAGCCAGCCCTCGTCACGCGCCATCACGGAGGCGATGCGCAGGGCGTAGCACTTCTTGCCGAGCAGGGCGTTGCCGCCGTAGCCGGAGCCGTAGGACCAGATCTCGCGGTCCTCGGGGAAGTGCGAGATGTACTTGGTCTGGTTGCAGGGCCAGGGGACGTCCTCCTGGCCGGGCTCCAGCGGGGCGCCCAGGGTGTGCACGGCCTTGACGAAGAAGCCGTCGGAGCCGAGCTCGTCCAGGACCGCCTGGCCCATGCGCGTCATCGTGCGCATGGCGACGGCGACGTAGGCCGAGTCGGTGATCTCGACGCCGAGCGCGGAGAGCGGCGAGCCGAGCGGGCCCATGCAGAAGGGCACGACGTACAGCGTGCGGCCGCGCATCGAGCCGCGGAACAGGCCGCCCTGACCCCCGGAGCCCTGGAAGATCTCCCGCATCTCGGCGGGGGCCTTCCAGTGGTTGGTCGGGCCCGCGTCCTCCTCCTTCTCGGAGCAGATGAACGTCCGGTCCTCCACGCGGGCGACGTCGGTGGGGTCGGAGGCCGCGTAGTAGGAGTGGGGGCGCTTGATCGGGTCGAGTTTCCGGAAGGTGCCCTTCTGGACGAGCTCCTCGCACAGGCGCTCGTACTCGGCCTCGGATCCGTCACACCAGACCACGTTGTCCGGCTGGGTCAGCTCGGCGATCTCGTTCACCCACGAGATCAGCCCCTGGTGAGTGGTGGGGACGGTGGGAGCCGCGATGTCGCGCGCCACGATTGCTCCTAAATGAGGGTTTTTTGTTGATGTGGAGGCCCCGTGGGGGCTGCGACCCGGATGCTTCACGGTGCAACTTGGCGCTCATCCGGTGCCGACCGCACTCATTTGATCATCCGACGTCCGCGCCCATCTGTCCAGAGGAGCGCACAGGTGAGCAACGTGAGGATCGCCACGGTTTCTCGGGGACGCTTTGCGTGCACGTTGGGTTCACATGACCGTCCGTTTGCGTAACCATCGTTCGGGGGCGGTGAGAGGATGGCCACTCTTCATCGGCCAAACGACCGGGCTGATGGGTCACTTACGCTTCCGTAGCTACCATTCGGCCATGACTGCGTTCGTCCCCGACGCGCCCTCGGATACGCCGGCCGATGGCCGTGGCCCGGTGGCTCTCTCCCTGCCGCACCCGGTGAAGCCCAAGCTGCGCGGCTGGCTGCACCTCGGCATGTTTCCGGCCGTGCTCGTCGCGGGCCTGGTCCTGACCGCCCTCGCCGACTCCTCCAGAGGGCGCATCGCCTGCGGTATCTACGTGCTGACGGCGTGCCTGCTGTTCGGCGTGAGCGCGCTGTACCACCGGGGCAACTGGAGTCCGCGCATGGACGGCGTTCTGCGCCGCCTGGATCACGCCAACATCTTCCTGATCATCGCGGGCACGTACACACCGCTGACCATGCTGCTCCTGCCCGGGGCGAAGGGGCAGTGGCTGCTGTGGGGCGTCTGGGCCGCGGCGGCGGCCGGGATCATCTTCCGCGTCTTCTGGGTGGGCGCCCCGCGCTGGCTCTACACCCCCTGTTACATCGCGATGGGCTGGGCGGCCGTCTTCTATCTGCCGGACTTCATGCGGACCGGCGGGATCGCCGTCCTCGTCCTGGTCATCGTCGGCGGACTGCTCTACAGCGCGGGCGGCGTGGTCTACGGCATAAAGAGGCCCAACCCGTCACCGCGCTGGTTCGGCTTCCACGAGGTGTTCCACTCCTTCACCCTGGCGGCCTTCATCACGCACTACGTGGGGATCTCGCTGGTGGCGTACCAGCACGCGTAGACAGTGCATGCCTTTTGACAGTTACCGTCATGTCATGACGGCCCCACGCACCACCCCCGACGACCGGCCCCCGCCGGGGCTCCGGGAGCGGAAGAAGATCAAGACCCGCCGGGCGATCCGCGGCGCGACCTACGCGCTGATCGAGGAGCAGGGCTACGACGCCACGACGATCGAGCAGATCGCCGACCGTGCCGAGGTGTCGCCGTCGACGGTGTTCCGCTACTTCCCGACCAAAGAGGACATCGTCGTCACCGACGCGTGGGACCCGCTGACGACGGCGGAGCTGCGGGCCCGCCCGGAGGACGAGTCGTGGGCCGACGTCCTCAGGCATGTGATGCGCAAGGCACTCGACCAGAGCCTCGCCGAGGAGCCCGAGGTGACCCGGCTGCGGGCCCGGCTCGGGGTCGAGGTGCCCGCGGTCCGGGCCCGCATGCTCGAGAGCACCGCGGCGACCGCCCTGCTGCTGCGCGAGGCCCTCGCCGAGCGCTCCGGGCTCGACCCGGACGGCCCGGAGCTGCGCGTCTTCGCCATGTCCGTGATGGGCGGGCTGATGGAGGTCTCCCACTACTGGGCCGAGACCGGCCACCGGGACGACATCCGCGACCTCGTCGACCGCGCCCTGGACGTCCTGGAACACGGCCTGCCCGCCGGAAAACCCTGAGGCCGCGGCCCCTCGTCATGTCATCCTGACCGGGTGAACGGTCCCGAGATCCACGTCGAGTTCGCCCCCGAGCTGCAGGTGTTCGTCCCCCGGGCCCGGCCCACGGGCACCGTCCCGACCGCCACCGACGGCGTCGCCGGCCTCGGCCATGTCGTCGAGTCGCTGGGCGTGCCGCTGACCGAGGTGGGCGCCCTGGTCGTGGACGGCCGCGAGGTGCCCGTCTCCTACGTGCCGGCGGCCGGCGAGTCCGTGACCGTACGGACCGTCGCGCGCCCCCAGAAGGTGCCGGGCGCTCCCCTGCGCTTCCTCCTCGATGTGCACCTCGGCACGCTGGCCCGCCGGCTGCGGCTGCTCGGCGTGGACACGGCCTATGAGTCGACCGACATCGGCGACCCGGCGCTGGCCGCTCTCTCGGCGGCGGAGCAGCGGGTCATGCTGAGCCGGGACCGGGGGCTGCTGCGGCGCCGCGAGCTGTGGGCGGGGGCGTTCGTCTACAGCACCCGACCCGAGGAACAGCTCCGGGACGTCCTGGACCGGTTCCGCCCCGAGCTGCTTCCCTGGACGCGCTGCACCGCCTGCAACGGGCTGCTCCGCAAGGCGAGCAAGGACGAGGTCGCCGATCAGCTGAAGCGCGGGACGCATGCGACGTACGACGTGTTCGCGCAGTGCGGTGCGTGTGGGCGGGCCTATTGGAAGGGCGCGCACCACGAGCAGCTGGAGGCCATCGTGGAACGCGCCCTGGCGGAGTCAGACGGTCAGGGCTGAGCCCTCAGCCGCTCAGCCCCTCAGTCACTCAGCACCGAGCGCAGCCTTTCGACTTCGGTCGTCGGGGCATCGCAGGTGAAGTTGCGGCAGACGTACGCCGCCGGTTCACCGCCGACCAGTGGACGGTCCGCGAGCAGCGGAAACTCGTCGCTCTCCGGAGCGCCGACGGCGACGACCGCGCCCGGCGCGGTGCCCAGAAGTGCCGCGCGGTGCAAGGCCCTCGTGCCCTCGTGGTCGAGGGACGGCCCCACGATCGCGACCTCGCGCGGCCCGTCCAGCACGGCCTCCGCCGCGGCGAGCCCCCAGCCGATGAAGCGGGGCACGCGCGGACCGAGCGCCTTGACGACACCCAGCGCCCGCTCGGCCGCGGTGCGGTGCGGCTCTGAGGCGGTGTGCGCGGCATAGCCGAGCAGGGCGTTCGCCGCCGCGGTCCAGCCGGACGGGGCGGCGTTGTCGGTCGGGTCCTGCGGGCGGCGGATGAGCCGCTCGGCGTCGGCGGCGGTGTCGTACAGGGAGCCCGACTCCGGGTCGGTGAAGCGGACCAGGACGTGGTCCAGGAGGAACCCGGCGAACTCCAGCCAGACGCCCTCACCGGTCACGGACGCGAGCGCGAGGAAGCCCTCCGCCACATCGGCGTAGTCCTCCAGGACGCCCGCGTTGGCGCCGGCGTGGCCGTCCTTGCTGGTGCGGGTGAGCCGGGCCTGCTCGTCCAGGTGCAGCCGCACCATCAGATCGGCGGCGGCGACGGCGGCGTCGACGAGGTCGGGCCGGTCGAAGTAGGCGCCGGTCTCGGCGAGCGCGGCGATCGCGAGCCCGTTCCAGGCGGCCACGACCTTGTCGTCCCGGCCGGGCGCGGACCGCTCGGCCCGCGCAGCGAGCAGCCGCTCCCGGATGGAGGCGATCTTCCCGGCGTCGACCAGCCCTTCCTGCTGCTGAGGCAGCTGCAGGACGGAGGCCCCCTCTTCGAAGGTGCCCTCCTCGGTCACACCGAAGTACTGCGCGGCCAGGTCGGCGTCCTCCTCCCCCAGCACCTCACGCAGCTGCTCGGGCGTCCACACGTAGTAGGCGCCCTCGATGTGCTTGCCGGTGCCGTCGTCGCTGTCGGCATCGAGCGCGGAGGCGAACCCGCCCTCGTTCGTGCGCAGTTCCCGCACCATGAAGTCGGCGGTCTCCAGGGCGACCCGGCGGGCGAGTTCCGACCCCGTGGCACGCCAGAGGTGGGCGTACACCCGGCACAGCAGGGCGTTGTCGTACAGCATCTTCTCGAAGTGCGGCACGACCCAGTCGCGGTCGACGGAGTAGCGGGCGAACCCGCCCCCGAGCTGGTCGTAGATCCCGCCCCGGGCCATCCGCTCGCAGGTGTCGGACGCCATCTGCAGCGCACCTTCGGCACCGGTCCGCGCGTGGTGCCTCAGCAGGAACTCCAGCACCATGGACGGCGGGAACTTCGGCGCCCCGCCGAATCCGCCGCGCTGCGGGTCGTACTCCCGGGTGAGCCCGAGCAGCGCCTGCGCGAGCTCCTCCTCCCCGGGTGTCCGGTCATCCCCGTAGGAGATCTCCCGGGCCGCCAGATCCCGGACGATCTTCCCGGCGACCTCGGTGACCTCGTCCCGCCGCTCGTCCCACGCCTGGTGCACGCCCTGGAGCACCTGCCGGAAGGAGGGCATGCCCTGGCGGGGCGCGGGCGGGAAGTACGTACCGAAGTAGAACGGCTCGGCGTCCGGCGTCAGAAACACGGTCATGGGCCAGCCGCCCTGCCCGGTCGCCGCCTGCACGGCCTCCATGTAGACGGCGTCCACGTCGGGACGCTCTTCCCGGTCGACCTTGACGCTCACGTAGTGGGCGTTGAGGTACTCGGCGGTCTGCTGGTCCTCGAAGGATTCGTGGGCCATGACGTGACACCAGTGACAGCTGCTGTAGCCGACGCTGAGCAGCACGGGCACGTCCCGCTTGCGGGCCTCCTCGAAGGCCTCCGCCGACCAGGGCCACCAGTCGACGGGGTTGTCTGCGTGCTGAAGGAGGTAGGGGGACGTCTCGTGCGCCAGTCGGTTCGGCATGGTGTCCATCCTGCCGCAGTACCCCGCCGGTCTCGCGTCAGGCGCTGCCCTGGCGACGTTCCCGGGGCCCGCCCGCGAGGCATCCGGCGCGCCGACGGGCCCGTGTCTTCACACAATCGTGCCGGGTACGCCCCCTCGCAACGATGCGCCGTCCGCAGCACACTTGACCAAGGAAACGATCGAGGACACGACCGAGGCAGCGGGAGAGAACGCCGGTGCCGCGCGAGGGGGACGTGACATGCGGGACAGTCATCGGGCGGAGGCCGAGGGGCTGTTGGCGCGGGCCGTGGAGGAGGAGGTGCGGCGGACGGGCGGGCGCAGCGACGGGAAGGTGCTGCTCGCGCGGGCGCGCGGGGGGCTCGACGGGATGGCGCGGAGCGCGGCCGAGGAGTACGAGGCCTATACGCGCGCCCTGGACGAGGCGGCGGCCGGACAGCTCACCTTCGGGCAGCGCTACGCGCGGGAGGGCGCCGGGACTCCGCTGCTGGTGGCCGGGGTGGCGGCGGTCGCGGCTGTCGTCGCCGACATGGCCCTCGGCACGGGCACCGGGACGGCGCTGGGCGCGGGCGTGACCGTCGGGGTCGTGGGCGCCGCGGCGACGGTCGTGAAGGTCGTCGGATCGCATGTGCCGGCCGCGCACCGCCGGGCCGGGGCCGTGGGCCAGCCGGGCGGGCCCGAACAGCTGCGGCTGCAGTGGCTGACGGCGCTGGAGGTGCGGGGCATCCGGCCGTTCCTCGACCAGCAGCGGGTGCTGGCCGCCTCCACCGGACCGAAGAAGACCGGGCCGCGGCTGCGGGGCGCCGACAAGAGCGCGGCGGCGCGCGGGCGCAATGTGCTGGAGCAGTCCTTCGCGCAACTCCCGGATCCGGCGGAGCCGTTCGCGGGGCGGCGGCCGGAGCTGGCGCAGATCCGGCAGTGGGTGCAGGCGGCCCGTGCGAGCACGGAGACCCGGCCGACGGTGGTCGTCCTGCACGGCACGCCCGGCAGCGGCCGTACGACGCTCGCGGTGCAAGCCACACATGATCTGCGGGACTACTTCCGCGGTGCCTGCGTCGTCGATCTGCGGGCCGCGGGCCCGGCCGGGTCACCGCTGTCCACCCGTGACGCCCTGCTGCATCTGCTCAACCGGCTCGGGGCGCCCCGTGAGCAACTGCTGTTCCGTGAGCGCTCCTCCCCCGACCAGCAGGTCAAGCGGCTGAGCGAGCTGTACCACCAGCACCTGACCGGCCTGCCCGTCACGATCGTCCTGGACGACGCCTCGGACGCCGAGCAGATCCGCGCCCTGGTCCCGGAGCGGTCCGACAGCCTGGTGCTGGTGACGGCGCGGGGCCCGCTGAAGTTGGACGAGCTGCCCGCGCGGGTGCATCAGCTCGCGGTGGAGCCGCTGGACGCGGCGGGTGCGGAGGAACTGCTGGGGGCGGCGGCGCAGGACCGTTCCGGGCCGTACGACGCCGAGTCCGCCGACCAGGTCCGGGAGCTGTGCGGCGGGCTGCCGCTGGCGCTGCGCATCGTGGGCTCCTGCCTCGGCCCGCGCTCCCCGCGCGCGCTGGCCACCGACCTCGGCGCGTACGGCCCGGTCGAGCCGGTGGAGCGCGCCCTGTGGCTGCGCTACACCGACCAGCCGGACACCGTACGGCGGCTGCTGCGCCGGCTGGCCCTGGCCGGACGGGCCTCGCTCGGCGCCGCCGCGGCCGCCGCGCTGCTGGCCACCGACGAGGCGGAGGCCAAGCGCCATCTGCAGGCCCTGACCCGCGCGGGCCTGATCGACCACGTCCGGGGCGACCGCTACCGGCTGCACGACCTGGTCCGCGCCTTCGCCCAGGCCCGCCTCCTCGACGAGGAGGAACCCGCCGAGCGCACGGCGGCGCAGGAGCGGCTGATCGTGAACTACGCCGAGCTGGCCGACTCGGTGCTGCGCATGGTCGACGGCAACATGTCGACCCGCACCAACCGCTTCAGCCCGTACGGCTTCACCTCCCTCGACGAGGCGCTGCGCTGGCTGGACGACGAGTCGAGCTTCATCACGGCGGCGCTGCGGCACGCCGAGGGCGTGGACCAGGGGGCGGTGCTGAACCTCCTGGGCGCCCTGTGCGACTACTGCCTGCTGCGCGGCGACCTCTACCGCCTGGGCGAGATCAGCGAACTGGCGCAGGCGGTGGACGAGGGACTGCTGGTCCGCTCGGTGCAGTGGCGCACCGGCATCGCGGCACGGCAGCTCGGCGAACTCGACAAGGCCCGCACCACCCTCGCCTCGGTCGTCGACCTCTACCGGGAGGCCCATCACGACGCGGGTGCCGCCCGCGCCCTGTGCTCCCTCGGCATCACCCTGCACCACCAGGGCAATCTGACGGAGGCGTCGGCGAAGCTCCGGGAGGCCCTGGCCCTGCAGTCCTCCGCCGAGCTGGCGACGGACCGGGCGTGGACGATGCACGCCCTGGCTGCGGTGGAGCGGGACCGCGCCCGGGTCGCCGAGGCCCTGGACCTGCTCACCGAGTCCCTGGTCCTGCACCGCGCCGGCGAGTCCGTGCACGGCCAGGCCTGGGCCCACTTCCAGCTCGGCCAACTGGGCCTGCGCATGGGCGACGTCCCGCGCGCCGAGTCCGAACTGCGCGCGGCCCTCGACCTCTACGGCCGTACCCGCGACGCCCGCGGCGAGGCCTGGGCCCTGACCCAGCTCGCCCGGGCCCTGCTGGTCGCCGGCGATGCGTCCCCAGCCGTGGAGGAACTGCGCGGCGCCGCGGCCCGGCACCGCGACAACGAGGACGCGCGCGGCGAGGCCTGGACCCTCTACTACCTGGGCCAGGCCCTGGAGGAGACGGGCAACCTCGACCAGGCGGTCCGCGAACTCGAACGCTCCCGCACGATGTTCTCCCGTATGCGCGACGTCTACGGCCTGGCCTGCGCCCGCCACCACTCGGCCCGCGCCACCCGCGACCAGCGCGCCGCCCAGACCGGCTCGCTGCGCAACTCCGGCTTCGCCCGCCAGCTCCTCGTAGACGCCCGCGCCGACTTCCAGCGCATCGGCGTCGCCCACGGCGAGGCCTGGACCTGCCTCGAACTGGCCGTCGTGGACGCCGGCAACGCCCGCACCCAGCAGGCCCTCGCCCTCTGCGAGGAGGCGACGACCCTCTTCACGTCCTACGGCGACCGCCGCGGCGAGGACTGGGCCCGCTTCCTGCGCTGCACGCTCCTGCCGTACGCGGCCCCCGGCGGCGTGGAGGTCGGCACGGCCGTCGCCCAGGAGGAACTGTCCGAGCTGTCCCGCGCGGGCCATCCCCTGCGGGACGAGAAGCTCGACGAGTACATCGACGCGTGGGGGCTGCTGCTGGAACGGGGCGTGAGCCTGGAGGCGGGCTGGCAGGCGTGGGGGCTGGGGATGACGCCGAGCCGGCATGCGCGGGAGGTGATGGGAGTGTCGGTTTCGGCGGCACGGGGGTGAGGCGGGCCCGGACGGGTCATTGTCGGACGTTTCGCTGACGGTGGGGGCCGGGGACTGCAACGGTTGACGGACAGTGCCGATGGGGCGGGCCGACGGGGGGAAAGCCATTGGTAAAGGACCCGCGCGATCCGACACCGCCTCCGACGTTCGGGGAATTCTTCGGGCGGGCGGACGAACTCGCCCGCATCGGGACGTGGCTGGAGCTGCGCACGGCCCCGCCCCCGCCGTCCGGCCGCAGCCTGCCCACCCTGATGGTGCTGCACGGCCCGGCGGGCGTCGGCAAGTCCGCCGTGGCCGCCCAGGCTGCCCACCGGTCCGGCGTACGCACGCACTGGATCTCCCTCTACGACGCCACGCTCGCGGACGTGGAACCCACGCTGTTACGGCTGCTCGGCGAGTGCGGCGGGTCACGCGCCGTCATCGTGGGGGCGGCCCTGGGCACCGACCGTGCGTTCCGGCGCACCCTGCGCGGCGAACTCGCCCGGCGGCTTCGCGACCGCCTCCTCGTCCTGGACGGAACCACGCCCCCGGTGGTGCGGGCCCTGCTGCTCTTCCTGCGTGACTGCCGCGGCCTGGCCGTGCTCGTCACCTCACGTCAGGAGTCCGGCTGGCGGCGCATCGGCGCCCGACTGCTCGCCGTCGACCCCCTGGACCCCGGGACGAGCAGGGATCTCGTCGCCCGGATGGCGACCGGGGGGCCCTGGACGGCCGGATACGGGCCCGCGTCCTGGCCGGCTTCGCTGGCAGGCGCGGCGCAGGGGCTGCCCGCGCTCGCCCGGATCGCGAGCTCCCTCATCGCCCGTGGGACGGCGCCGCGCGAAGGGCCGCGACCGGGCGAGTCGGGGCCCGGACGGCTCGTCCGGCTGGCCCTGGAGGACTGCACGACCGATCAGCGGGCGCTGCTGGGACGTCTGTCGGCGCGGAACTCCGCGGCGCCGTTCACCGAGCGCACGGCGGAGTTGCTCGGCTCGCCGGAGGACGGCCCGGACCACGTGCGTTCCATGCTGGGCGGCCTGCTCGACAAGGAGCTGTTACAGCGGTGGAGCCGAGACGGGACCTACTGTCTTCCCCAGCCGGTGGCGGATGTCGTACGGGCGGCGGAGCCGGTGTTCTCGGTGGAGAAGGTCACGGCCCTGTGGGCGGAGCACGCCCTGCAGGGCACCGCCGTCGCACTGGACGGCCGGACCGAGCACCCCCTCGGCCCTACCCCGCCAGGACTCGCCCCCCGCGACCTCGTCCCCCACCTCGACGACTTCCTGTCCCTGCTCGCGGGCAGCGCTCAGCGGGGGCGGCGGGAGGACGCGATCGCGGACGGCCTGGCCGTGCTGCTGGCCGTCCTCGGTGACGCGCACCGGCTAGTGGCACTGCACCGGCTGTGGCCCATCCTCTCCGTTCGCCGTGCCCTGAGCTCGCTCGCCGCCGATGTGGGCCTGCTGGAGCAGGCCGCGGCGCTGTACGACACCGACAAGTGGAGCAACGCGGACGCCGTCCCGCACGCCGCCGCCCTGTGCCATCGGGCGGGGCGACTGTCCGAGGCGCTGACAGTGCTGGACGGCCTGCTCAGGGACGAGGCCCGCCCCGACGACCGGCACACGGCCTGGGCGCTGCTGGTCCTCGGGGCCGTGCGGTGCGACCAGGGCGAGGTGGTGGAGGCCGAGCGGGCGCTGCTGCGGGCGGCCGCCCTGCACCGGGCCTCCGGATGCCGGCGCGGGCTCGGCTGGACCCTGCTGCACAGTGCCCGGGTGTGCCTCCTGAGCGGCCGGGACGACGAAGCCGGACTGCTGCTCGAACAGGCCGACGCGGAACTGCTGTCCGTCGCGGACACCCGCGGCATGAACTGGGTCACGACGCAGCGGCTCCGGCTCGCGCTGCGGCACGGCGTGCCGGAGGCAGCCGATGAACTGGGCCGGGGGGCCCACGCCCGGCACCAGCTCGCCGAGGACATCCGCGGCGACGGGTGGACGGCCTTCTACCGGGCCCTCGCCGCGCTGGAGCGGGGCGACCGCCACGGTGCCCGCGGGGCGCTGGGGCGAGCCGCGCAGCTCTTCCGGGAATGCGGAGACGACCTCGGCAGCGCGTGGACGGAGCACTGGTCGGCTCTCCTGTTCTCCGCCCCCGACAACGACTACTCCGCACCCGCACAGGTGTCGCTGAGGCCCGCCTGGGCGCTGTTCGGGAGGCTCGGCTGCACGCTCGGGACGGCGTGGACCGAGCTGGAGATGGTCGCCCGCCGCAGGCCCAGTGACCGCGATCTGCCGCTCCTGGACTCGGCGGAGGAACACTTCCGGGCCCTGGGAGACGCCTACGGAATGGCGTGGGCCGCCGCCGTGCGGGCCGACCACCAGCACCACCCGCAATTGGACGGTCCGTATTGGGTCCGGGCCTTCGTCGCCTCCCTGCCGCCCGAACTCCCGGTTCCGGACCGGGAGCGACTGGTCGCGGAGATCAGGCGCTACCTGGAGGCCGGGGGCGTGCTGAGCGGCCGGACCATTCCCCTGAGCGCCCGGAACACCGTCGCCGTCCGCCACACCGGCCCCTGGTTCGTGGACGTGCCCGGCCGTACCGGCCCCCACTGCCGCGTCCGCGTCACCCTGCTCGACGACACCCCCGCCGAGGACACCACCGCCCGCCTGCTCCTGCGGGTCTCCCCCGAGGACGGCCACCCCTGGGGCGCTTCAGGGGCGGACCGGCCCTGGCTGACCGTGACCGCCGCGCCCCTCACCCCCGCGTCCGTCGACCCCGCCAGCGCCCTGCTACGACCCTCGGAACAGGCGGTGCACGGCGCCGAGTTCACCTTCACCGCGCACCGCACCGGCACCCACCGCATCCGCTTCACCATCGCCCTCGAACGCACCGGGACGGTCCTGCAGCAAGTGGAAACAGAACTCGACATCCTGGATCACGACGAGCACGGCGGGCTGTCCTCGCCCGAGGCCGTCACGCACCGAGGCCGCTAGGAACGCCCCGCGCATGCCAAGAGAGCTTCACGTACGCGTCGTCCAGGACCCCAGCCGCGGCTTCACGAACCTGCCCGACGCTCGGACCGAGGGGCCGGACATCACGGTGTCCCTGGACGTCCTGGGCGAGGACCGGCTCAGGGCACGGCTCTACGGCCCGGCCGTGCCGTCGCTGTACGGCACGGAGCACCGGGTGGATCTGGCGGTGCATCCGGCCGAGGTGCGCTCCGCCGCGGCGCGGCTGTGCCGGATGTGGAAGGAGCTCCTGCTCGACCACCGTCCCATGGCGCCGGACGGCCGCCCCGTCGCCGGTGAGCCGGAGACGCCGTACGCCTCCCTGGTGGACCTGCGCTCCCGCCCCGTGGACGAGCTGACGACTCTCCTGGAGGAACTCGCGCTGGTCGGCTCGGAGTTGCTGTACGGCGTGCTGCTGGGCGGCACCGACCCGCGCATCGCCCGTTTCCGCGGCTATCTGACGGAGGCCCTGGCCCAGGGCGAGGGCATGCGGATCCGTTTCGACTCGGACCTGCATCTGCCCTGGCCGATGGTGTGCCTGGCGGCGGAGGATCTGCCGCCCGGCCCCGGGACCCGCGCCGAGGTCCTCCCCGCGCTCTTCCGCCGTTTCCTCGGCCACCGCCATCAGATCGAGCAGACCGGCGGTGCCTATCCCTGGCTCGACGGGCTCCGTGACGCCCCCGAGGTGCCGGCCGTGAGCCTGAACCACGACACGCGCGTCGACCGGGCGGGCCGCACCCGGGCCGCCGACGTAGCGGCCCTCCTCGCCAAGGGCACCCGGTTCGTCGAGCGGTCCACCTGGCAGGAACTGGTGAGCGCGCTGGCTCGGTCCGATCTGTGCGAGCAGCTCATGTACTTCTGGTGCCACGGCCGCTTCACCGCCGACGGGGCACAGCCGCCCTCCCTGGTGCTCAGCCTGACCGACCACAAGAGCATCGACGCGCACACCATCCGCGAACGCCGGCGCCGCTTCGGCACCGACCACCCCTTCCAGCCGTTCGTCGTCCTCAACGCCTGCTACGCGGGGCTGCCCGAGGGGAGCGCGGACGCCAGGTTCCTGAGCAGGGCGTTCGTCGATGCGGGGGCACGCGGGGTGCTGGGCCCGCAGATAGAGATACCCCAGGTCTTCGCGGCCGAGTACGCGCTGGAGTTCCTGACCCGCTACCTGGACGGGACGCAGACCGCCGGCAGCATCGCCCTCGCGGTGACCAGGCACTTCGCCGACGAACTGCGCAACCCCCTGGGCCTCGCCTATGCCCTCCACCACGGCATGGACACCCGCCTGGAACGGACCGCCGCCCCCGACGCGGACGCCGGGCGGGAGGTGCCTGTATGACCCCTGCCGACGCGACCGTGCACACCGTCGGCCTGGGGCCGGACGGCTTCACGGCTTCACGGCTTCACTGTGGACTCGCTGCCGCTGTTGCAGACGGCGGCTCCGCGCGACGCCTTCGCGACCGGCTTCCCGGCCCTGTCCGAGGCGCCCCTGCGCGGCCCGCCCCCGTCTCGGCGGTCCTGATGCTGCCGCCCAGCGGGGCGCACGCTCCGGCCGTCTGGGGCGGGAGACGGCACACCTGCTGCTGTCACCGGCCGCCCGCAGCCGGTGACAGTGCGCTGCCGACGGGCGGCAGCCGGGTGGTCAGCCGTTCGCGGACGGCTTCTTCGCGGACCCGGCGGCGCTCTCGGCGGAACCCTTCGACTCCACGGACTCCGACTCCGACTCCGGCTTCGGCTCCGCAGCCGCCTCCGCCTGGTCGGCCTTGGGGTCCGGGACCTGGGTGAAGTCGACCCTGTTCATGTGCCGGCTCATGGACTTCATCAGGGCCCACACCGCCAGGGCCATCGCCGCGAAGACGATGAAGCCGAGGACGCCGGGGGTGACCTTGTCCTCGTCGACCTCCTTGGCGAAGGAGACGAGGTGCGTCATTGCCAGGCTTGCGCTTGCGCTCATGTCAGGCATTGTCGCGGACGCCCGCGAAGAGGTCGTCCTCGGGGAGGGAAGTATCGGCGAGCGACTTCGCCAGCTCGTACTCCTCCGTCGGCCAGACCTCCTTCTGGATGTCCATCGGCACCCGGAACCAGCCCCCGTCCGGATCGATCTGCGTGGCGTGCGCGATCAGCGCCTTGTCACGGATCTCGTAGAAGTCGGCGCAGGGGACGTGCGTGGTGAGTGTGCGCTGCTTCATACCGAACTCGTCCCAGCGCTTGAGCCAGTCCCCGTACGGCGACTCCAGGCCCCGGTCGAGCATCGCCTGGTGCAGCGCCTCGGTGCGGGGGCGGTTGAAGCCCTGGTTGTAGTACATCTTCAGCGGCTGGTACGCCGGGCCGTACTCGGCCTCCGGGTACTTCTCGGTGTCCGCCGCCCCCTCGAACGCGACCATCGAGATCTTGTGGGTCATGATGTGGTCGGGGTGCGGGTAGCCGCCGTTCTCGTCGTAGGTGGTGATCACCTGGGGGCGGAAGGCGCGGATCTTCCGCACCAGCTCTCCGGCCGCCACGTCGACGTCCTCCAGGGCGAAGCAGCCCTCCGGCAGCGGCGGCAGCGGGTCGCCCTCGGGCAGCCCCGAGTCGACGAAGCCGAGCCACTCCTGCTTGACCCCGAGGATCTCCCGGGCCTCGTCCATCTCCTTCTTGCGTACCTCGTGGATGTGCTCCTCGATGTACTTGTCGCCCTGAAGCTTGGGATTGAGGATGGAGCCGCGCTCCCCGCCCGTGCAGGTCACGACCAGCACGTCCACCCCCTCGGACACGTACTTCGCCATGGTGGCCGCGCCCTTGCTCGACTCGTCGTCGGGGTGGGCGTGAACGGCCATCAGTCGCAACTGGTCAGTCAAGACTCAATCCTCAGTAAGTCGGCGCCCTGTGTGCGTCGGCGCAATCAGCGGCTTCTATAGTGACCGAACCGGGGGACGAATAATTCCGGGACCGGGCCACAGGGCCTCTCCCGGCCCCTTCGCCCGGGCCCCTGCCAGGAGGACGATCATGAGTACGGCGAGCACGCGACTGCCCGAGGGCCGTTACGGCCGTACCTCGGACGAGCGCGCCGACCGCAAGCTCAAGATCATCGGGTCCGTCCTCGCGGTGGCGCTGCTCGGCCTGGTCGGCTGGTTCGGCTACCACTACGTCGTCAAGAACGAGATCAGCGCCGAAGTGATCAGCTTCGAGCCCGGCAAGGAATCCGTGAAGGTGCATCTGGAGGTCCGCAAGGACGCCGGTGCCGCCGGCTACTGCACCGTGCGCTCACAGGCCGAGGACGGTTCCGTGGTGGGCCGGGCCGAAGTGCGCTTCGACGGGGACGACACCGTCATCGACAAGGTCTTCACGCTGCGCACGACCTCACCCGGGACGACCGCTGAGCTGCAGGGCTGCCAGGCCGACTGAGGCCGCCAGGACGTCACCTGCAATACGCAGCGGCTGACCTGCGTTGACGCGATTCTGGTGGCTTATGTCCTCCCCCTTCTGCTCCTGAATTGTTAGGCTCGTGGTTTCGCCCATCCGTGAAGGAACATTCTTCTGGGTAGGGCGATGCTTTGTATTCCCAGTACCTACGAGGAGCACCTGTGACCCAGACCAGCGAGAACGTCACCTGGCTGACCCAGGAGGCGTACAACAAGCTCAAGGCTGAGCTTGCGCACCTTACTGGTCCCGCGCGAACGGAGATCTCCGCGAAGATCGCCGCTGCGCGCGAGGAGGGCGACCTGCGTGAGAACGGCGGGTACCACGCGGCCAAGGAGGAACAGGGCAAGCAGGAACTCCGTGTGCGCCAGCTCACCCAGCTTCTCGAGAGCGCGAAGGTCGGCGAGGCGCCCGCAGCGGACGGTGCGGTGGCGCCCGGCATGGTCGTCACGATCGCGTTCGACGGCGACGAGGACGACACGCTGACGTTCCTGCTCGCCTCACGCGAATACGCGAGCTCCGACATCGAGACGTACTCGCCGCAGTCCCCGCTGGGCTCCGGCGTGATCGGCCACAAGGTCGGCGAGGACGCCGAGTACGAGCTGCCGAACGGCAAGAAGGCCTCGGTGAAGATCATCAAGGCCGACCCGTACGACGGCTGACCCGCCCGTCGAGCCTCGACCTGCCCCCGGTGTCGCTGCGGCACCGGGGGCATCGTCATGCCGTGTCACGCCGTCGCCGACCGGTACTTGCGCACCGCCAGGGTCCGGAAGACGACCAGGATGAGGATCGAGTAGATCAACGAGGCCCAGACCGGGTGCTGCATGGGCCAGGCGTCCGACGGTGACTGGCCCGGGTTGGCGAACAGCACACGGCAGGCCTGGACCGTGGCACTGAAGGGGTTCCACTCGGCGATGTGGCGCAGCCACGGGGTCATATGGCTGGTGTCCACGAAGGCGTTCGAGATGAATGTGACCGGGAAGAGCCAGATGAGCCCGCTGGACGTGGCCGCCTCGGGGGTTCTGACGGACATGCCGATCAGGGCGCCGATCCAGGTGAACGCGTAACCGAGCAGGAGCAGCAGGCCGAAGGCGCCGAGCACCTTGCCGGCGTTGGTGCTGCCGTCCGACCCGACGCGCCAGCCCACCAGGAGGGCGACCACCGCGAGCACCACCAGGGTCAGGGCCGTCTGCACCGAGTCGGCGAGGGTGCGCCCGGTGAGCACCGCGCCGCGTGCCATGGGCAGGGAGCGGAAGCGGTCGATGAGGCCCTTGTGCATGTCGTCGGCGATGCCCGCGCCTGAGCTGGCGGTGGCGAAGGTGACGGTCTGCGCGAAGATGCCGGCCATCAGGAAGTTCTTGTAGTCGACGGCGCTGGTGCTGCTGCCGATCTGCATGGAACCGCCGAAGACATAGGTGAAGAGCACCACGAACATGATGGGCTGGATCAGCCCGTAGATAATCATCTCGGGGATGCGGGACATTCTGATCAGATTGCGTTTCGCAACGACCATCGAGTCCCGGATCGACTGGCTGACCGGGTTCGCGGCGGGTGCGACCCGCACGGCATCGCTGACGGCGCTCACTGGGCGGCCTCCTTGTCGACCCTCTTGTCGATCTCTTCGTCCATCTCCTCGTCCTTGGCTTCGGCCACGTGTCCCGTCAGGGACAGGAAGACGTCGTCGAGGGTCGGCCGGCGCAGGCCGATGTCGTCGATCTCGATGCCTCGGGTGTCCAGTTCCCGGATGACCTCGGCGAGGAGCTTGGCGCCGCCGGTCACGGGCGCGGTCAGCTTGCGCATGTGCTCCTCGACGGCGGTCTCGCCCTTGCCGAAGCCGGCGAGGACCTCGGCGGCCGCCTGGATGTGCTCGCGCTCGTGCACCACGAGCTCCACGCGCTCACCGCCGGTGCGGGCCTTGAGCTGGTCGGAGGTGCCCTGGGCGATGACCCGGCCCTGGTCGACGACCGCGATGTCGTGCGCCAGGTGGTCGGCCTCTTCCAGGTACTGGGTGGTCAGCAGCAGCGTCGTACCGCCGGAGACCAGTTGCTTGATGACCTCCCACAACTGCTGGCGGTTGCGGGGGTCGAGGCCGGTCGTCGGCTCGTCCATGAACATCACGGGCGGCGAGACGACGAGGGCCGCCGCGAGGTCGAGCCGGCGGCGCATGCCTCCGGAGTAGGTCTTGGTGGGGCGGTCGGCGGCGTCCGTGAGGTGGAACTGCTCCAGCAGCTCGACCGCGCGCTCCTTCGCCGCCTTCGCCCTCATCTGGTAGAGCTGGCCGACCATCTGGAGGTTCTCACGGCCGGTCAGGTATTCGTCGACGGCCGCGAACTGGCCGGACAGGCCGATCGAGCGGCGGACGGCGTCGGGCTGCTTGAGCACGTCGATGCCCGCGACGACCGCTCGCCCGCTGTCGGGTCGCAGCAGGGTGGTCAGGCAGCGGACGGTGGTCGTCTTACCCGCGCCGTTCGGCCCGAGCAGGCCCAGGACCGTGCCCTCGGGCACGTCCAGATCGACACCGTCCAAGGCTTTGACGTCACCGAAGGTCTTGACCAGACCTTCGGCATGGATGGCACCTGGCATGTGAGTCTCCACGTCTTCGGGGATCTCCGGACAGATGAACAAGGCAGTACACGGACACACCATAACGCGATGTATCGCGTCTCACAATCGAACTTCCCATGTCGCGTTCCGTGAGAAGAAGGGATCTTGACGGGCTCCGGCGCCGGGTCAGCTCATGACCGTGTAACCCGCCTCGCGGAGCGCGCGGCCGACCTCGACGCAGTGCTCCGGGCCCTTCGTCTCCAGGTGCAGCTCGACCTCCGCCTCCGTGAGCCCGAGCCGTGGGTCGGTCCGTACATGGCTCACATCGAGGACGTTAGCGTCCACCACTGACAACACACCCAGAAGTGTGGCGAGAGCACCGGGACGGTCCGTCAGCCGCAGCCGTACGGCCAGGTAGCGGCCCTGCGCGGCCATGCCGTGCCGCAGCACCCGCTCCATCAGCACCGGGTCGACGTTGCCGCCCGAGAGCACCGCGACGACCGGCCCCTCGAAGGCGCCGGGCTCGCTCAGCAGCGCCGCGACCGGGCTCGCCCCGGCGGGCTCCACCACCAGCTTGGCCCGCTCCAGGCACAGCAGCAGCGCGGCGGACAGCTCGTCCTCGCTGACCGTGCGCACCTCGTCGACCAGCTCGCCGACGAGCCCGAACGGCACATCGCCGGGCCGTCCGACCTTGATCCCGTCGGCCATCGTCGCCGGGTTCTCCACCGTCATGGGCCGGCCCGCCGCGAGTGAGGGCGGGTAGGCCGCCGCGCCCTCCGCCTGGACTCCCACGATCCTGAGGTCCGGCCGCAGGGCCTTCACCGCGACCGCGATCCCGGCGGCGAGACCGCCCCCGCCGATGCCGACGACGATCGTGCGCGCCTCGGGGCACTGCTCGAGGATCTCCAGGCCCACCGTGCCCTGGCCCGCGATGATGTCGGGGTGGTCGAAGGGGTGGATGAACACCGCGCTCGTCTCGGCCGCGTACTCCTGCGCCGCGGCCAGCGTCTCGTCGACCACCTGGCCGTGCAGCCGCACCTCGGCCCCGTAGTCCCGGGTGGCGCTGACCTTGGGCAACGGGGCGCCCTTCGGCATGAACACCGTGGAGCGCACACCGAGCAGTGCGGACGCGAGGGCGACGCCCTGCGCGTGGTTTCCGGCGCTCGCGGCGACGACACCGGCGGCGCGCTCCTCGGGCAGCAGACCGGCGATCCGGACGTACGCGCCGCGCAGCTTGAACGAACCGGTCCGCTGGAGGTTCTCGCACTTGAGGTGTACGGGCGCGCCGACCATCTGGGAGAGGTGCCTGCTGCCTTCCATCGCGGTCACCCGCGCCACACCCGAGAGCATCTTCTGGGCGCCGCGCACATCGTCGAGGGTGACGGGTCGCAAGGAGTCAGCCGTGCTGTAGCTCATGACACCAGCATCGCAGTTCACAGGCGGGAACGACGGTTGTGACCAACCTCCGAGACCCGCTTTGTGAAGCGCCGGTACGACCCGCCTCCCGGCCGCGTACCCTGTCCCCCAATCAGCCAGCCCTCCACGAAGTGAGCCCCCGGCGATGCCCACAACACCTGAAATGTCGATGGACATGACGACCGTCGGTGACACCGGTCTTCTCGACACGCTGCAGCACGAGGTGGCACTGTTCGCCCGCCGTGCCGAACAGACCCGGCTCGGCGGAGTCGGGCAGGTGCGCAACTCCATGGACCGCGCCGCGTATCTCCTGCTCAACCGTCTCGACAAGGAAGGCCCGATGGGCGTCAAGGCGCTCGCCGCGAGCATGGGGATCGACTCGTCGACGGTCACCCGGCAGGTGGCTCCGCTGGTGGACACGGGTCTGGTGAAGCGCACCTCGCACCCCGAGGACGGACGCGCGGTGGTGCTCCAGCTGTCCCCGCGCGGGCAGGCCCGGCTGGAGGAAGTGCGCTCGTCGCGGCGGCAGTTGATGGCCGAGCTGACCGAGGAGTGGGAGCCGGAGGAGCGCGAGGCGTTCTGCACGCTCCTGACGCGCTTCAACAGCGCGCTGTCCGCCCGGATGGCGGTGCCGGGAGTGCCGGGGCCGGAGACGCAGTCGCCCTCCTGAGCACCGGCCGTGCGCGGCTCTTGACCGCGGGGCCGACCCTGGCCTGATATGAGACCGGGTCCTGTCGTACGCGTCCGTACGCGGCCGGGCCCGCATCCTCAGGGTCGCCGGCGGGCGGGAGGCGCGATGCGGCAACGGCATGCGTCCCGGGAGACCCGTCGGGCCCGGGAGTTCGAGGCGTTCGTCGCGGGCGCGGCGGGTCGGCTGCTGCGTGCCGCCACCCTGCTCACCGCAGAGGACCCGGACGACAACCCCCGTGCGCGGCGCCTGCTGACCCTGTCCTTGGCGCACACGTACGCGTGCTGGGACCGGCTGCGCGGCGAGGATCCCTACGACCGCACCCGCCAGTACCTCGCCACCCGCTTCGCACGCGGCACCTGGCATCACCACGGCCCGCTCGGCCGCACCCGCCCGCACCCCGCCGCACCGCTGGCCCCGCTCACTCCGCAGGAACGTCTGATCCTGGTCCTCAGGCTCTACGAGGGCGTCGCCGAGGAGCAGACGGCGGCCCTGCTCGGGCTTTCCGTGGAGCGCGTAAGGGCCATCTGTCACCGGGCGATGTCGACCCTGCTGCACCGGCAGCGGGGTCCGGCACCTGCGGTGGCGGCTTCCGCGAAGGCGGTGCCGTCATGAGAGGGAACGACCGCGAGGCGACCGTGCGGCGGCTGATGGAGCAGGCGCCGCGGCCCGTGCCGCCCGAGATCCACACGGAGGCGGTGCGCCGGGGCGGCCGCATGCTGCGGCGCAGGGCGCTGGCCCGCCGGATGCTGTGGCTGCTGCTGCTCACGGCGGCCGTGGCGTTCACCGTGTGGGCGCTGACGGTCCGCCCGTGGGTGGAGCCGCCGTCGGAGACGACTCCACCCCTCACCGGCTGGTGACCCCCGAAGGGGCCGGGCCGTTCTAGCCGAGCGCCTGCTGCAGGTCTTCCAGCAGGTCGTCGGCGTTCTCGATGCCGACGGACAGACGCACCAGGTCGGCCGGGACCTCCAGGGCCGAGCCGGCGGCGGACGCGTGCGTCATACGGCCGGGGTGCTCGATGAGCGACTCCACGCCGCCCAGGGACTCGCCCAGCGTGAACACCTTGGCGCGGTTGCAGACCTCGACGGCCGCCTCCTCGCCGCCCTCGACACGGAACGAGACCATGCCGCCGAACGACTTCATCTGCTTGGCGGCGATCTCGTGGCCCGGGTGCTCCGGCAGGCCCGGGTACAGCACGCTGCTCACGCGCGCGTGCCGGGTGAGCATGTCGGCGACCTTGACGGCGTTCTCGCTGTGCCGGTCCATGCGGACCGAGAGCGTCTTGGTGCCGCGCAGCACCAGCCATGAGTCGAAGGGGCCGGCGACGGCGCCCATCGCGTTCTGGTGGAAGGTCAGTTCCTCGCCCAGGTCGGCGTCGCTGGTGATCAGCGCGCCGCCGACGACGTCCGAGTGGCCGCCCATGTACTTGGTCAGCGAGTGCACGACGACGTCCGCGCCCAGGGCCAGCGGCTGCTGGAGGTAGGGCGTGGCGAAGGTGTTGTCGACGACGAGGCGGGCGCCCGCGTCCCGGGCGATCTGAGCGACGGCGGCGATGTCGGTGATGCCGAGCAGCGGGTTGGAGGGGGTCTCCACCCACACCACCTTGGTCTTCGGGGTGAGGGCCGCCCGCACGGCCGCCGGGTCGCTGGTGTCGGCGACCGACCACTCCACGCCCCAGCGGGCGACGACCTTGGCGAACAGCCGGAACGTGCCGCCGTAGGCGTCGTTGGGGATGACCACGTGGTCGCCGGGGCTGAGCAGCGTACGCAGCAGGCAGTCCTCGGCCGCCAGCCCGGACGCGAACGCGAGGCCGCGGCGGCCGCCCTCCAGGGCGGCGAGGTTCTCCTCCAGCGCGGTCCTGGTGGGGTTGGCGCTGCGGCTGTACTCGTAGCCGCCGCGCAGACCGCCGACGCCGTCCTGCTTGTAGGTCGAGACCTGGTAGATCGGCGGGACGACCGCGCCCGTCAGGGGGTCGGCCGTGTTGCCCGCGTGGATCGCGAGCGTCTCGAAGTGCTGACTGATGTGCCTGTCGCTCATGAGGACCGAGGGTAGTGCGCCGAGACGAAGAGTGCCGGAGTACGAGTCGACGCGCGCTCGGCGCAGGGTTCTCCACAGGACCGCCGGGGGCTGCCCGGCGGGGGTTTTCCACAGGTTCGGGGAGGGGGTTGGCCAATTGTCGGCGCGGTCTGGTTCGCTTGTTGCATGGAGATTCTGTGGGTCCTGATCGCACTGGTCATGCTGGGCTTCGTGCTGCTCCCCTTCCTGCGACGCCGGCGCGGTGCGGTCGGACTGGTCTCGCCCGACCACCCGGACGCCGCGGACCCGGCGAACTACGGCTTCGTCCGCGAGGAGGAGCTCGACATCCGCATGCCCGGCCCCGACCAGGACCTGCTGGACGTCCTGGACGTGGTGCAGCGCTCGGGGGACTACCGCGCGGCGCAGCAGCTCCTCGCGGGCACGGAGACGGAGGGCGAGCGTCGCTGGCAGCGGGTGCAGGCCTTCGCGGGTGCCGCATCACTGGAGCTCGCGCGGCGGCCCGGCGGGGTCGGCGAGGCGCCGGGCGGTCAGTGGCTGCGGGTGTGGCGGGCCGAGGCGCCCAAGGACGCGGGCGGCGCCGCGGTGCAGGCCGAGTTCCTGGTGCAGCAGGCGTGGCGGACGGCGACACCGGGGACGGACGAGTTCCGGATCATCATGGAGGAGGCCAGATCAGCGTGCGGCGACGCGGCGCTGCTCTCCCCCGGCGATCCCGTTCCGTACATCGTCGAGCTGTCGGTGGCCCGCGGGCTCGGCTATTCACGGAAGGACTTCGAGCAGCTCTGGCTGAAGATCCTGGACCGCGACCCGGCGCACATGGGCGCGCATCTGGCGGCGCTGCACTACTGGTGCGAGAAGTGGCACGGCTCGCGTGAGCTGGCGTACTCGTTCGCCGAGGCCGCGGCGGCCCGTGCGCCCCAGGGCTCGCTGCTCGCTGCGATGCCCCTCTTCGCGGTGTTCGAGCACCTCCCCGAGGTGACCCTGGTCAGCAGCTTCTGGCAGTCGGAGGTCGTCACGAAGGCGATGCACGGCGCGCTGCACGCGGTGCACTCGGCCCGCGCCGACGACCCGATGCTGGCACACGCGCGGCATCTCCTGATGTTCTTCCTGGTCCGCAGCGAGCGCTGGGCGGAGGCCATGAGCCAGCTCATACACATCGACGGCCATGTCGGCGCCCTGCCGTGGACGCTGTCCCAGGACCCGGCGGCGGAGTTCGCGGTGTACCGGGCGCTGGCGGTGGCGGGCTACGAGGCGAACGGCGGCAGCCCGGCGAGCCTGCCGCACTGAGGGCCCGGGCCGCGGAAGGCCGGAATTCCCTCCGGCCTCCGCACGTTGTAGAGGGCGTCCCGTAGACGGCCGCAGATGGCGCCGCCCCCTGGAAGACCGCTGGAGACCGCATGTTCCTGCACAGCCGTACGCCCCAGCTGCCCTCCCCCGAGCAGACGCTGCCCGGCCGCCCGGTGCCGTCGTTCACGGTGCCCGACCGCCACACCGTCCTCGGCAACCCCCTGCTCGGCCCCTACCCGGAGGGCCTGGAGGTCGCCGACTTCGGTCTGGGCTGCTTCTGGGGCGCCGAGCGCAAGTTCTGGCAGCTCCCGGCGGGGGTGTGGACGACCCTGGCCGGCTACCAGGGCGGTCACACCGAGAACCCCACCTACGAGGAGGTCTGCTCGGGCCTGACCGGCCACACGGAGGTCGTGCGCGTGGTCTTCGACCCGAAGCTGATCTCGTACGAGCGCCTGCTGAAGACGTTCTGGGAGTCGCACGACCCCACGCAGGGCTTCCGCCAGGGCAACGACGTGGGCACGCAGTACCGCTCGGCGGTCTACACCCACACCCCCGGGCAGGCGGCCACCGCCAAGTCCTCCCGCGACTCCTACCAGCAGGTCCTCTCCTCCTCCGGGTTCGGCGAGATCACGACGGAGATCGCCCCGGCACAGGGCCGTCCCTTCTACCCGGCCGAGGGCTACCACCAGCAGTACCTGGACAAGAACCCGGCGGGATACTGCGGCATCGGCGGCACGGGCCTGTCCTGCCCGATCGGTGTGGCCAAGGCCGAGGGCTGAACCCCGGTACCGGCAGAGCCGAACCCGGTACCGCTGAAGCCGAGGCCGAGTGCTGAACACCGGTACCGCTGGATACGCGGGGGCTCCCTGGCAATAGGGTGCCCCCGTGACTGCCCCCTCGAATTCGACCCTGAGTCCGGCGAAAGCCCGTCACGCGCTGCGGCTGTCCGCGCGCGTGTCCGCGGAGTTGCTGCTGGTCTTCGTGATGCTGGCCGTGTCTCTGTGGCTGCTGGGCCGGATGTGGTCGGTGGTGTGGCCGCTCGTCGTCGGGCTGCTGCTGACCACGCTGACCTGGCCCGCGGCCCGCGCCCTCCGTCGTCGCGGGTGGCCGCCCGCGCTCGCCGCGTCGCTGGTGACCGTGCTGTTCCTGCTGGTCGCCGTGGGTGTGGTGGCGTTGATCGCGGTGCCGGTGGCGTCGCAGTCCGGTGAGCTGACCGACGGTGTGGTCGAGGGCATCCAGCGGCTGCGCGAGTGGGCGGCGGGGCCGCCGTTGAACATCGGTGACGCCCAGATCAACAAGGCGTTCGACTCGGCGGTCGCCCGCGCCCAGGAGGGCGTCGGCAGCATGGTCGGCACGGTCGTCACCGGTGTCAGCACCGTGGTGAGCGGAGTGGTCACCGCTGTCCTCGCGCTGTTCCTGATGTTCTTCTTCCTCAAGGACGGGCCGAAGTTCCTGCCGTGGCTGTCCCGGCAGCTCCCGGGCCGGTTCGCCGCCGACGTCCCGATCGTGTTCGCGCGCGGCTGGGCCACCCTGGGCAGCTTCGTACGGTCCCAGGCGGCCGTCGGCCTGCTCGACGCGGTGCTGATCGGGCTGGGCCTGTGGATCCTGGGCGTGCCGCTGGTGCTGCCGCTGGCGGTGCTGACCTTCGTCTCGGCGTTCGTGCCGATCATCGGCGCCCTGTTCGCCGGTTTCGTCGCGGTCCTCATCGCGCTGGTCTCCAACGGCGTCACGGACGCGCTGATGGTGCTGGCCATCATCGTGGTGGTGCAGCAGCTGGAGGGGAACGTCTTCCAGCCCATGATCCAGAGCCGTGGTCTCGGGCTCCACGCGGCCGTGGTGCTGCTCGCTGTAACGCTGGGCGGCAGTCTGGCCGGCATCGTGGGCAGTCTGCTCGCCGTCCCCATCGCCGCGCTGATCGCGGTGGTGTGGAACTACGTACGCGAGCAGCTCAGCGACCCGCCGCGGGAACCGGACGACACCGACGAGCCGGACGCCGTCGCGCCCGTGCTGTCGTAACGGCCCCGTTCGCGCGACCGGTCATGGACGCGCGAACGGCCCCGCCCGGGTCGCGGGGCTCCTCCTCGCTTGCGAATCTGCAGGCGAAAGGAGTTCCGCCACATGAACCCTGTCACCGCGTCGCCCGTGCGTATCGAGGCGTCTGTGGACGCCCGGCTGTCCCGATGGCTGTGGCTGGTGAAGTGGCTGCTCGCCATCCCGCACTACATCGTGCTGTTCTTCCTGTGGATCGCCTTCGCGGTCGTGACGGTCATCGCGTTCTTCGCCATCCTGATCACGGCCCGGTACCCCCGGTCCCTCTTCGACTTCAGTGTCGGCGTGCTGCGCTGGAACTGGCGGGTCGGCTACTACGCCCACACCGCCCTCGGCACCGACCGGTACCCGCCGTTCACCCTCGCCGACGTGCCCGACTATCCGGCGCGCTTCGACGTCGTCTACCCCGAGCGGCTGTCGCGCGGGCTGGTCCTGGTGAAGTGGTGGCTGCTGGCGATCCCGCAGTACATCGTGGTCGCGATGTTCGTCGGGGGCGGCTGGGGCGGGGACAGTTGGCGCGGCGCCGGGCTGATGCCCTGGCTCTCCCTGGTCGCGGTGGTCATCCTGCTGTTCACCGCCCGCTATCCGCGGCACCTCTTCGACTTCCTGCTGGGCCTCGCCCGCTGGTGCGCGCGGGTGACCGCCTACGCCGCCCTGATGACCGACCAGTACCCGCCGTTCCGGCTCGACCTGGGCGGCCAGGAATCCCCGGCGAAGAGCCTCTGACAACGCCGCGCCCCAGCGGAATCGATTCCTCCCGCCCTACGCTCCTTCGCATGGTTCTCAGACGAGCGTTACAGGTGATCATGGTCGTCACTCTGGCCCTCGCGGGGGCGGTCCAGGGCGGGGCGGTTTCGGCGCGGGCGACCGACTCCGGACGGCAATTGCTGTTCTACAACCACGCCTACGGCGTCCTCGACCGGGAGACCGCCGACGCCATCGAGCACTCCGCCTATCTGCGCGACTTCGCCGACTTCCAGGTCCGCACCACGACGGGTTCCGGCGGGCAGACCTGGACCGGCCGCTATCTGATGGGGCGCGAGACCTACCTGGAGCTGTTCGGGGTCGGCGACCTGCCCGGCAAGGAGGCCGCCCTCGGCGCCACCGGCATGGGCGTCTCGACCGAGCGGAAGGGCGACCTGGTGACGGTGCTCGCGCGGCTGCGCGAGCAGGGAGTCGGCGACCCGATCGAGTTCCAGCAGACACGCGACTTCGGCGACGGCGTCCCCGTGCCGTGGTTCGACGCCGTCTTCACCACCGACCAGTACGACCGCTTCGGCGCCTGGGGCATGGAGTACCGGCCGGAGTACTTCGCCGACCCGCGCGGCAACACCGAGCCCGCCGCACACCCCGGTGACGTGGGCCGGGAGCGCTATCTGCCCGACGCCTACCGCGACCGTCTGATGCGGGACGTGACGGGCATCCGGCTCGCGGTGACCGCACGCGACCTCGCCAACACGGTGCCGCTGCTGCAGGCCGGCGGGTTCGCCGTGCGTTCCCTGCCGGACGGGGGCGTCGTCGCGAAGGGCGGCACCACCACGCTCCGCTTCGACGCCGTGCCCCTCGACCAGGTGGGCCTGCGGCAGGTCCGGATGTCGCTGAACCGGCCGGTGTCGTACCGGCACGAGGAGCGCATCGGTCACTCGACCCTCACCGTCGGCCCGGGGTCCCGTGCCGTGTGGACCTTCGACGACCAGGACCGGCCGGCTTCCCGGTAAGGCCCGTAAGGCCCCCAGGAGCCCCCGAGCCCCCTAGCCCAGCCGCTCCACCAGGAACTCCTCCCACGTCCGCTTCCCCTCCTCCGCCCCCCGCAGGGTGAGGTTCGCCCCGGCCCGGTACGCCCGCCCCGCCTTGCCGGGGATGCGCACCGGCAGCATCGGGCGGCGCCGCCCCCTCAGGCGGAGGTAGGGGCGGGCCAGTTCGGCGAGGGTGTGGACGTGCGGCCCGGCCAGGTCCGGGACGAGGCCGGACGGGGCGCCGAGGGTCAACTCCGCGAGTCGGGCGGCGACTTCGCGGGAGTCGACCGGCTGGAGCCGCAGGCCGCCCGGGACCGGGAACACCGGCAGCTTGGCCATCTTCTCGACCATGGTCAGCGTGAGGTCGTGGAACTGGGCCGCGCGCAGGGTCGTCCACGGGATGCCCGAGTCGGCGACGGCCCGCTCGGACTCCAGCTTCGTGCGCATCCAGGCCAGCGGCACCCGGTCCGCGCCGATGACCGAGATGTAGACCAGGTGCCGTACCCCGGCCCGGGACGCGGCGCGCACCAGATTGCGGGTCGCCTCGTCGTCGCCCTTGGGGCCGCCCGCCAGGTGCAGCACGGTGCCCGCGCCCTCGATGGCGGCATCGACACCCTCGTTCTTCAGCAGATCGCCGGTGACGTACTCGATGCCGTCGGCGGCCGGGCGGGCGGTCCGGCTGAGGATCCGCACCTCGTGGCCGGCCGCGCGCAGCAGCGGGACGACATGGCCGCCCAGGGTGCCCGTACCGCCGGTGACCAGGATGGATGACGTCATGACCACTCCCCGATGTCGACTTCGCGGTTCGCTGTCGCGGTCCGCCTTCGCCGGTATGACGGAGGGCGGCGGGGAGATGTGACAGACGCGGGCCGAGAGGAAGGTCAGCCGCCGCTGCCGTACGGCCGCGTGATGATCTCCAGTCGGTGGCCGTCGGGGTCGTCGAAGTACGCGCCCCGGCCGCCGTCGTTGTGGTTGATCTCGCCGGGGCGGCTGTGGAACGGGTCCGCCCAGTACGTCAGACCGGCCTCCTGGATACGGCCGAAGATCACGTCGAACTCTTCCTCCGAGACGAGGAAGGCGTAGTGCTGCGGCGTGATGGCGCCGGGGGTGTCCATGTAGTCGAGCGTCACGCCGTTGGGGATCTCGACCGGGAGGAACGGGCCGTAGGGCGGGCTCACTTCGAGTCCCAGGAGGTCGGCGAGGAACCGGGCCGAGGCGCGCTTGTCGTGCGCGACGACGATGGTGTGGTTCAGCTGCACGGTCATGGTGGGCCTCCCCTCCCGACCCACCATACTCCGGCACATATTAAGGTAAGCCTCACCTTATTCATTGATCGGAGTACGTGGTGCGCGCAGTGGGATCGAGGGCCGTCCTGGCCCTGGCCGTCGCCGGAGGGCTGCTGGCCGGTTGCTCGTCGCCGGGCGGCGGCAGCGGGGCCGGCAAGCAGGGGGACGGCTCGCGCAGCGAGGTCATCGGCGCCGCCGAGGGCTCCGCCGGACCCTCCGCCGCGCCGAGCGCCCTCGCGAAGGGCATGGGCGCCGACACCGACGAGGACGGGGTCTTCCCGCGCACCGTCAAGCACTTCGAGGGCAGTACGGCGATCAAGGCCGAGCCGCGGAACATCGCCGTGCTCAGCACCGGGCAGCTCGACGACCTGCTGTCGCTGGGCATCGTCCCGACGGCGACCACCCGCGCCGACAACGCCGGCCTCGTGCCCGGCTACCTGGCCGACGCCTTCCCGCGTCACAAGGACCGGCTGGCCGGCATGACCGACGCGGGCACCCGCTCCGCCCCCAATCTGGAGACCCTGGCCGCCGCCCAGCCGGACCTGATCCTCGCCAACGACTCGCTCGGCGAGCTCTACCCCAAGCTGTCGAAGATCGCGCCGACCGTGATCACCGCAGGCAACGGCATCAACTGGAAGCGCGACCTGCTGCTCGTCGGCGAGGCCGTCGGCAAGGGGCAGCGGGCGCAGCGCCTGCTCGACGGCATCGCCGCGGACGCTCGCGCCGAGGGGCGCGACGTGCAGGGCGACCCGGCCGTCTCCATGGTGCGGTTCACGCCCGACCGGACGCGCATGTTCGGCGTCTCCTCCTTCACCGGGTCCCTCGCCGTGGACATGGGCCTGAAGCGGCCGGAGTCCCAGCGGTTCACGGCGATCTCCGAGGACGTCGGGCCGGAGAGCATCGATGTCGCCGACGGCGACTGGATCTTCTACTCGGTGCAGGGCGACCCGGAGAAGACGGACGCCGGGAGTGTGCTGGCCGGGCCGCTGTGGAAGTCGATGAAGGCCGTCGACGCCGGGCACGCCGTGAAGGTCGACGACGACCCCTGGTACCTCAACGCCGGTCCCACCGCCGCCCGCCTCGTCGTACGGCAGCTCGCCGAGCACCTCGGCAGGTGACCCGGCGTCTCGCCGTCCGGCCGCCGGCCGCGCTCGCCGTACTGGGTGCCGTGCTGGTGGTGGCCGTCGCCGGTCTCCTCTCGCTCGCCGTCGGCACCCGGCCCGTGGCGCCGGACCGCGTGCTCGACGCGCTGCTGCACGGCGGCGGCTCCCCGGACGCGCTCGTCGTACGGTCCCTGCGGGTGCCGCGGACCGCGGTGGGGCTGGCCGCGGGCGCCGCGCTCGGCATCGCCGGGGCCGCGTTGCAGGCGGTCACCCGCAATCCGCTCGCCGACCCGGGGATCCTCGGGCTGAGCCAGGGCGCCGCGGCCGGGGTCGTCGTCGCCGTCGCGTCCGGGCTCGCGGGCGGCTTCGGCGGCTACGTCTGGTACGCCTTCACCGGCGCGGTCGTGGCCGCGTGCCTGGTGTACGGCATCGCCGCGCGCGGGCGGGGCGGGGCCTCGCCGGTGAAGCTGGCGCTGGCCGGGACGGCCCTGTCGGCGATGACGGCGGGTGCCACGACGGTCGTCCTGACGGCCGATTCGGCGACGCTGGACCAGTTCCGGTTCTGGCAGGTCGGGGCGCTCAGCGGCCGGGACGCGGACACGGTCGGCGCGATGCTGCCGTTCCTCGGCGCGGGACTGCTGGCGGTGCTGGCGTGCGCCCGGGGACTGGACGCGCTGGCACTCGGAGACGACGCGGCACGGGCTCTGGGGCATCGGGTCGGGCTGGTGCGGGGCGTGGCAGCGGCGGGGGCGACATTGCTGACCGCCGCCGCGGTGGCCGCCGCCGGTCCGATCGCCTTCGTGGGACTGGCCGTGCCGCACCTCGCCCGGCGGATGGTGGCCGGAGGCCATCGCGTCGTACTGCCGCTGTCCGGACTCCTCGGGGCGGGGCTGCTGGTGGGGGCCGATGTGGCGGGGCGTGTGGTCCGGGCTCCCGCCGAGGTGCCGGCGGGGGTCATGACGGCGGTGGTGGGGGTTCCGGTGCTGGTCGCGCTGGTACGGCGCAGAGGAGCTGTGACGTGACCGATACCGCACGACTGTCCCCGGCCGAGCCGGCTCACCGCCAGGTCTCCGTCCTACGGCCCCACCCTCGCGTCTCCCTCCTCCTCCACCGCCGCTCCGCCGCCGTCGCCCTGGCCCTCGTCCTGCTCCTCGGCGTCGTCATGCTCGTCTCCGCCTGTGTGGGGCAGGCGTACGTGTCGCCCGGCGAGGTGTGGCACACCCTGCGGACCGGGAGCGGCCCTCACGAGCTGGTCGTGGGCGAGTTGCGGGTGCCCCGGATCGTGCTGGGGGCGCTGGTCGGCGGGGCGCTGGGCGTGGCGGGGGCCCTGGTGCAGGCCGTGACGCGCAATCCGCTGGCCAGTCCGGATGTGATCGGGGTCGGGCACGGGGCGGCCGCGGCGACCGTGTTCGCGCTGGCGACGGGGGCGGTGAGTTCACCGGGCGCGCTGCCCGCCGTGTCGGTCGCGGGCGGGCTGGCCGCCGCCGCGCTGGTCTATGTGCTGGCCTGGCGGCACGGCATGCAGCCGAGCCGGTTCGTGCTGACCGGCGTCGGGATCGGCGTCGCACTGGGCGCCGTGGTGCAGCTGTATCTGACGGACAGCGAGCTGGAGGCCGCCGAGCAGGTCAAGCTGTGGCTGACCGGGAGCCTGAACGGGCGGGGCTGGGAGCAGGCCGGGCCGCTGGCCGTGGTGTGCCTGCTGTGTCTGCCGGGGCTGGTGTGGGCGAGCCGGGCGGTGCGCCCGCTGGGGCTCGGCCCCGAGACCGCGGCCTCGCTCGGTGTACGGGTGGACCGGGCCCGGCTGGGACTGACGGTCCTGGGCGTGGTGCTCGCGGCGACGGCGACCGGCGCGGCGGGCCCCATCGGCTTCGTCGCACTGACCGCTCCGCAGCTGGCGAGACGCCTCACGCGCACGCCTCAGCTGCCGCTGCTCTCCTCGGCTCTGACGGGTGCGGTGATCCTGGTCGGTGCCGATCTGGCGGCCCGGACGCTGCTGCCGCCGCTGGAGATCCCGGTGGGCGCGCTCACCTCGCTGGTGGGCGGGCCGTACCTGCTGTGGCTCCTGGGACGACGCTGAGGGCCCCGGCGCACAGCCGAGGCCCTCGCTCTCAGACCGCAAGGTCTCAGATCGTCGCCGTGTCGATCACGAACCGGTACCGCACGTCGCTGTCCTCCACGCGCTTGTACGCCTCGTTGATCTGGTCGGCGCCGATCAGCTCGATCTCGGCACCGAGGCCGTGCTCGGCGCAGAAGTCCAGCATCTCCTGGGTCTGCGGCAGGCCGCCGATGAAGGAACCGGCGAGCGACTTGCCGCCGCCGATCACCGAGAAGAGGCTGAGGGAGATCGGCTCCTCGGGGGCGCCGACGTTCGCCAGCGTGCCCTCGGGCTTCAGCAGCCCCAGGTAGGCGTTGAAGTCCAGCGGGGCCGCGACCGTGGACACGATCAGGTCGAACGTGCCGTTCAGCTCCTCGAAGGTCTTCGGGTCGCTGGTGGCGTAGTAGTGGTCGGCGCCGAAGCGCAGGCCGTCCTCCTGCTTGCGCAGGGACTGCGACAGCACGGTGACCTCGGCACCGAGGGCGTGCGCGATCTTCACGCCCATGTGGCCGAGGCCGCCGAGGCCCAGGATCGCGACCTTCTTGCCGGGGCCGGCGCCGAAGCGCTTGAGCGGGGAGTAGAGGGTGATGCCGGCGCACAGCAGCGGCGCGGCGACGTCCAGGGAGAGGCCGTCGGGGATGCGGACGACGAAGTTCTCGTCGACGACGACCTTCTGCGAGTAGCCGCCGTAGGTGGGCTCGCCGTCCCTGCCGATGGAGTTGTACGTCTGGGTGTTGCCCTCGACGCAGTACTGCTCGTTCCCGGCCTTGCAGTTCTCGCACTCGCGGCAGGAGTCGACCATGCAGCCGACGCCCACGCGGTCGCCGACGGCGAACTTCGTCACACCCGGGCCGACCTCGGTGACGACACCGGCGATCTCGTGGCCGGGGACCATCGGGAAGATGGCCTCGCCCCAGCCCTCACGGGCCTGGTGGATGTCGGAGTGGCAGATACCGGCGAACTTGATGTCGATCAGGACATCGAACTCGCGGACCTCGCGGCGCTCGATGGTGGTGCGCTCCAGCGGAGCCTTGGGGGCGGGTGCGGCGTACGCGGCGACAGTGGTCATGCCGGGGTTCTCCTAGCGGGGGTTGTGCGCCCGGCTGCCTTCTGGATCCTCTGACCGGGCACGCATCCCAGCGTGCCGAAAACGCGAGCGTCTACCCAGACCACCGTTTTGCGTACGCACACGGTGCGTACCACTGGCGGGGTCAGGCTCGTGTGCGTACGACCGTGAATACTGGAGGGCATGGACGAACAGCCCGAATCCGCACAGGAGCCCGCAGCGCAGTCCGGCGGGGGCCTGGACCGGCGTGCCGAGCTCAGTGAGTTCCTGCGCACCCGGCGGGCCCGGCTGAAGCCGGAGGACGTGGGGCTGCCCGACTTCGGACGGCGGCGCGTGCCCGGGCTGCGCCGCGAGGAGCTGGCGCAGCTGGCCGGGGTCTCCGTGGCGTACTACACACGGCTGGAGCAGGGCAACGGGCGCAACGTCTCGGCGGAGGTGCTGGACGCGATCGCACGGGCCCTGCGGCTGAGCGACGCCGAGCACGCCCATCTGACGCACCTGGCGAAGCCGAAGCAGCACAAGAAGAAGCCGGTGGCGCGCACCCAGCAGGTGCGGCCGACGCTGCGGCATCTGCTGGACTCGATCGAGACCGTCCCGGCGTACATCGTGGGGCGCCGCTCGGACATCCTGGCGTGGAACCGGATGGCCGCGGCCCTCTTCGGCGACTGGGCGGAGCTGCCGGCGCCGGAGCGGAACTGGGCGCGGCTGGTGTTCCTGCGGCCCGAGTACCACGACCTGTTCGTCGAGTGGGACCGGAAGGCGCAGGACATGGTCGGCTATCTGCGCATGGACGCGGGCCGCCACCCGGACGACCCGCGGCTGTCCGCCCTGGTGGGCGAGCTCTCCGTGAAGAGCGAGGAGTTCCGCCGGCTGTGGGCGGCGCACGACGTCAAGGAGAAGAGCTTCGGCGTCAAGCGGCTGCGGCACCCGCTGGTCGGCGATCTGACCCTGTCCTTCGAGACGTTCCGCCTGGTCGACGAGGCCGAGCAGTCCCTGATCACGTACCACGCGGAACCGGACACCCCCTCGGCCCAGGCCCTGCGCCTGCTGGCGAGCTGGGGCGCGGACGCGACCCGGGCGGGGGCCGGGAGCACGGCCCCACCGGCCTGACACACGCGAACGCCCGCCGCCCACACGAACGGCCCGCCGGAAACCGAGGCTTCCGACGGGCCGTTCGCTAACGGGTACTCACTTGCCGTAGTACGCGTTGTAGATCGAGACCGTCGACTTGTTGCCCTTCTTGTCGGCGATCTTGGCGTGGAAGGAGATGGCCTTCCCCTTCTCCGGGTTCTTGACGCTGACCTTGCCGTCCTTGACCGTGAGCTTCTTCCAGGTCTTGCCGTAGTCGTACGACACGTACACCGACAGCGACTTCAGGTTGCTGCCCTTGGCCGCGCCCTCGACGGTGACCGGGACCTTGACGGTCTTGCCGGCCGGGACCTTGCTGTCCAGACCGGTGGTCGCGCCGAAGCGGGCCGTGGAGGCGGGCAGCTGCTTGAGGTCAGTGGTCTTCTTCGAGCGGAACGTCCAGCTGGCGTCGATGCGGGTGGAGGCCGCCGCGACCTTGACGCTGCGCTTGACCGACGTCGTCAGCTTGTACTCGGCGTCGCCGGCCGGGACCTTGAACGCCTCACCGCCGAACAGCGGGTCGTCGTTGCTGCCGACCTTGGTGCCGTTGCGGTACAGGGTCGTGTCCACCGAGGTGAACAGCGAGGAGCCCGGGTTGCCCTTGCTGTCGGCGAACAGCGGCAGGGAGCCGTGGATCTGGTTGCCGTCACGGAACAGGCCGAAGCCGGCGCTGATGCGCGGCCCGAAGACAGCGGTGTTGAACGTCTTCGAGTAGCTCTTGCCGCCGGTGAACTTCTGGCCCTCCAGCGAGTAGCCGGCCTCGTAGATCGGGAAGCCGTCGGCGTCGACGCCGCCGCTCTGGGCGAACTCGAGGTCCCACTTCACACCGCCCAGGGTGGACAGGTGCAGCGTCCGCGTGCCCGGCAGGGTCTGCTCGAAGCCGATCGAGGAGGCGCCGCTGCTCCACGGCAGCCAGCCCACCGCGTTGATCGAGCCCTTCTTGCCGCTCGCCGCGGCACCGAGGCCCGCCTTCACCGTGGCGAGCTCGCTCGCCTTGTAGTGCTTGGTGTAGCCGGTGGCGAGCTGCTTGACCGGACCGCCGCCGGTGACGTCGTACTGCTCCTTGGCGCCCTTGCTCCAGTGGGCGTCCCACTGCTGGGTCACCGAACCGTCGGTGACCTGCGGGCCGACGTGCGCGGTGCGGAAGCCGGCGTACGAGTCCAGCCACCAGCCGAAGCCGAAGCTGGAGTCCCCCGCCTCCACCGTGTAGTCGGCCGAGGCGAACTCCGACTTGGCGGCGGCGTCCGGGACGGTGATGTCCACCGGCTTGGCCTTGCGGGCGTCCAGCGTGATCGTGGTGCCCTTGGCGACGTTCAGCTTGGGCTGGGCCAGCCAGTCGGCGCCCTCGAACTTCTCCGGGTCGTCGCCCGCGTAGAGGCTCGTGTTGAGGACGTAACCGCCCTTGGGCACCCGGGCGGTGACGGTGCCGTCCGCGTCGTACGGCGTGAAGAACTTGCCGGTGCCCAGGCCGGAGAGACCGGCCAGGTCGGCGTTGTAGTTCGAGGCGGGCTTGCCGTCACGGTCGAGGAACTTCAGCGTGACGTCGTAGGACTCGACCTCGCGCTGCACGGCCGCGGCCGTGCGGACACTCTGGCCGCCGCCGGTCGCCGTCACGTACGACGAGTACGCGCCGTCGACGGTGCCGCCCAGCTTGGTGTTCACCGTGAAGGGGACGGAGGCCTTGCCGCCGGCCGGGACGGTCACCGAGGTGGCGCCGAGCGTGAAGAAGCCGGCCGGGGCGGCCTGGCCCTTGGGGTTGGTGGCGGTCGACGTCAGCTTCAGCGTGACGTCCTTCGTACCGAGGTTGCGGTACGTCAGCTCCTTGGTGACCGGCTTGTCGTCGGTGTGCGGCCACTGCTGGAGGCCGAAGCTCACCGAGCCCGGCTCGCCTATCACGGACTGCGTGATGGCCTTGTCGACCTGGATACGGCCCGAACCCTGCTCGAACGGGGTGTACTTGCCGCCCTTGGTGGAGCCGGTGAGGGCGCCCTTCAGCTCGGAGTACTTCCACGTCGGGTGCTGCTGCTTCAGGATCGCCGCCGCGCCCGCGACATGCGGGGTCGCCATCGACGTACCGGAGATGGACATGTAGCCGGCCGGGTTCTCGCCGACCTCCTGGGCTATCTGGTTGCCCGGGGCGGAGGCCGCGGTGATGTCCACGCCGGGCGCGGTCACGTCGGGCTTGAGGGCGCCGTCCATGCCGGGGCCGCGGCTGGAGAAGTCGGCCAGCACGTCCTTGTCGTCGACGGCGCCGACGGTCAGGGCCGCGGCGGCGCTGCCCGGGGAGCCGATGGTCTGGTCGCCGAGCTCGCCCTCGTTGCCGGCGGCTATGGCGAACAGGATGCCCTTCTCCTCGGACAGCTTGTTCACCGCCGCTTCCAGCGGGTCGATCGCGGGCGTGTCGCCGCCGCCCAGGCTCATGTTGACGACGTCGGCGCCCTCGGCGGCCGCCCACTCGATGCCGGCGAGGACCTCGGAGTCGCTGCCGAATCCGCCGTCGTCGAGCACCTTGCCGTTGAGGATCTTCGCGCCGGGCGCGACGCCCTTGTACTTGCCGCCCGACTTCGCGCCGGTGCCCGCCGCGATCGAGGCGACGTGCGTGCCGTGGCCGACCTTGTCGGTGGTGTCGGGCGAGGTGGTGAAGTTCTTGGCGCCGATCACCTGGCCCTTGAGATCGGCGTGGGTGGCGTCGACACCGGTGTCCAGGACGGCGATCTTCACGCCCTTGCCGTCGAAGCCGGCCGACCACGCCTTGGGGGTGCCGATCTGCGCGACGGACTTGTCGAGGCTGGCCTTGCGGACGCCGTCGAGCCAGACGTGCGCGATGCCGGAGGCGGTCTTGTCGCCGTTGGTGACCGCGTCCCACAGGTCGGGCGTGTCCTCCTTGGGCGCCTGCACCGCGTCCGCGTTCACGGACTTCAGCGAGTGGCTCAGGGTGCCCGCGTCGCGGACGTCGGCCTTGGCCGCCGCGGCGCTGCCCCGGTAGCCGACGATGACCTTCAGGCCCTTCTTCTGGGCCTTGCGGGTCGCGGACTTGTTGAGCTCGGTGACATCGAAGAGCCGCTGGTCGAGCTTGCCGGTGGCGACCAGGCGGGCCGCGTCGGCGGGGATCACGAGGGTGTGGCCGTCGAGCCTGCGGATCTGGACAGGAATGTCCTCGCGGCCCTTGGCCCGCTCCAGACCGACCACGCGCCCCTTGGCGTCCAGGACGACCCGGTCACCGGTGATCAGCGTGACGCGCTGCTTGGCGGTTAGCGAGGTGGGCTTGGAGGCTGCGGCCGTCTGCTCGCCGTTCGCCGACGCCGGGCTGGTCATACCCGCCGCCAGGGCCACGGCCGCCGCGGTGGCGACCGTGGCCACGCACGCCTTTTTCATTTGTCTGCGCAAGAGTCCCCCTTGCAGAAGAGCCAGGTGAATTCCCCGTTCACCCGGCCGGGGGTCATCTCGTACGCATGGACGTACACCCCCCGGAATACGCAGTATGCCGAGGGGTGATCAGGTGCTCAATAGATGAGAGGAAGGTAAGAAATCCGTCGGCTGACTGTTACACGGCCGCCGGAACTCCGTTACAGGACCGCATGGTTACGCCCGCGCGTTCTCCTGGACGGTGATCCGCCCCTTGCGGATGGTCGCCACGCGCGGGGCCTGCTTCGCGAGGGCCGAGTCGTGGGTGACCATCACGAAGGTGAGCCCGAGCTCCTTCCACATGCGGATCAGCACGTCCATGATCTCATCGCGCGTCGACTCGTCCAGGTTTCCGGTGGGTTCGTCGGCGAGCAGCACCTTCGGCTGCTTCACGAGGGCCCGGGCGATGGCGACGCGCTGCTGCTGACCGCCGGACATCTCGCCGGGCAGATGCGCGAGGCGTTCGCCGAGGCCGACCGATTCCAGGGCCTCCGCGGCCCGTTCGCGGCGCTGCTTCGGCTTCATGCCGAGGGGGACGAGGGCCGTCTCCACGTTCTCCTGTGCGGTGAGCGTCGGGATCAGGTTGAAGGACTGGAAGACGAAGCCGATGCTTTCGCTTCTCACCCGGGTGAGTCTCGCCTCCGGGAGCGCGGCGAGGTCCGTGCCGTCCAGGATGATCTCGCCGGAGGTGGGGCGGTCCAGGGCGCCGAGCATTTGGAGCAGGGTGGACTTTCCGCCGCCGGTGGGGCCCTGGATGACCAGTCGGTCGCCGTCGGGGATGGTGAGGTCTATGCCGTCGAGGGCTTGGACGGTGTCTTTGGCTCGGGTGTAGTGCTTGGTGACTGCTTTTAGTTCGTACATGGTGTGGCTCCTGGATGGGTTGGTCGGTCGGCTACTCGACTCGGCGTAGAGCGTCAGCGGGTCGGAGTCGTGAAGCCCTCCAGCCGCCGAACGCACCGGCGATCAGACCGCCCGCCACCGCCAGCCCCACCGCCAGCGCGATCGTCGTCAGGGCGACCGGTGCGGTGAGGGCGACGTCGAGGGTCTTCGTCGCGGCCTGGCGGCCGGGTCCGCCGAAGCCGCCTCTGAGGCCCTCACCGCCCCCGGAGCCCAACTGCGCCTGAAGCGTCGGGCTGACAGCGGTCACCGCATACGCCCCCGCCAGCCCCAGCGCGATGCCCAGCACCCCGCCCACCAGCCCGTTGACGACCGCCTCGCCCACCACCTGACGGGTCACCCGCCCCGACTTCCAGCCCAGCGCCTTGAGCGTGCCGAACTCGCGGACGCGACGGGAGACCGCCGAGGACGTGAGCAGGCCCGCGACCAGGAACGCGGCCACGAGCACCACGACCGACAGCCACTTGCCGACGCTCGCTGCCAGCGAGGACGCCGTGGACAGTGAGCCGGACACCGTGTCAGCGAGGTCGGCGGAGGTCGTCACCGTCGTACCGGAGATGTTCTTCTGCAGGGCCGCCTTGACGGAGTCGATGCGCTGCGAGTCGGTCGCCTTGACATAGATCGTGGTGACCTTGTCCTTCGCGTCGGCCAGCGTCTGCGCGCGCCTCAGCGGGATGTAGAGGTTGGCGGCCGCGTCCCCGCTGTCGGCCGTGGCGATGCCGACGACCTGGAACTTCGTGCCCTTGACGGTGACCGTGGACCCCGCCTTGAGCTTCTTCTCCTTGGCGTACGCCGCGTCCGCGACGGCGACCTTGGCGTCGGTCTCGCTCGTCTTGAACGTACGGCCGCTGGTGATCTTGGAGGAGGTCAGCGGGCCGAGGGCCGGCTTGGTGACGTCCGTGCCGTAGACGGAGTAGCTGTTGACGTCGAAGTCGGCGCCGCCGCCCTCGACCCGGCCCTGCGGGGACGGCTGGGCTCCCCCGAGGCCGCCGCCCCGGCCGCCTTCCTGCCCGCCGCCTTCCTGTCCTCCGCTCTCGCCCTGCTGGAACCGGCCGCGCGTGAACTCGCCGCTGACCTTGACGACCTGGAGGCTCAGCCCGCCCACCGCGTCCGCGACCCCGCTCTGCGCGTCGACCTTGCCCACGGTCGAGCCCGCCAGCGTCTGGAGGCCCTGCACCATGACGCGGTCGCTGCTCTGCTCACCGCCGGAGTCGTCGTCCTGGGCGTCGAAGCGGAAGCGCGGCCGCTCGGAGCCGCTGCCGGGCGGTGCGGCGGCCTTGGTGACGGTCATGTCCGTGCCCAGCCCGTAGAGGGACTGGAGGACCTTGTCCTGGGCCTTGCTCATGCCGGCGGACACGGAGGTGACGACGATGACCAGCGCGATACCCAGCGCGAGGCCTGAGGCGACGACGAGGGCCGCCTTTCTGCGGCGGCGCAGCTCGCGCCTCAGATAGGTGAAGAACATGGCCGCAAGCTAGGGACGGTCTGTGATGAGGACTTGAGCCACGCATAAGAGGTGGATGAGAAGAGCCGGGAGAAACGACGGAAGCCGCCGTCCGTCCCTGTTTCCAGGGCGGGCGGCGGCTTCCGTTCAGGAGCTGCCGGAGCAGGCGGACCGTCAGACGGCGGAACCGGCCTTCCAGTCGGCCCAGCTCATGTTCCAGCCGTTGAGGCCGTTGTCCGGCGCGACCGTCTTGTCGCCGGTGTTCTGGACGACGACCACGTCACCGAGGATCGAGTTGTTGTAGAACCACGCGCCCGGCGTCTTCGGGTCGTCGGCGCCCTTCACGTCCTGGAGGCCGACGCAGCCGTGGCTGGTGTTCGCGCTGCCGAAGATGGACTTCGCGCCCCAGTAGTTGCCGTGGAGGAAGGTGCCGCTGGCGGAGAGGCGGATGGCGTGCGGCACGTCCTTGATGTCGTACTCGCCCTTGCCGTCGTCGTCCGTGAAGCCCACGGTCGCGCCGTTCATGCGCGTCTCCTTGAACTTCTCGGACATCACCATGATGCCCTCGTAGGTCTTGTTCTCGGGCGAGCCGGCGGAGATCGGGATGGTCCGCACGGTCTTGCCGTCCTGCGTGATCTTCATCTGCTTGGTCTTCGCGTCGACGTACGAGACCTGGTTGCGGCCGATCTTGAAGGTGACCGTCTTCTGCTGGACGCCGTAGACACCCTTGGCGCCCTCGACGCCGTCGAGGTCGAGCTTCAGCGTGACGGTGGAGCCTTCCTTCCAGTACTCGTCGGGGCGGCAGTCCATGCGGTTGGCGTTGAACCAGTGGCAGGCGACCTCCTGGCCGCCGGTCGTGCTGACCTTGATGCCCTTCTGGACGGCGGCCTTGTTGGTGATCGCCTTGTCGAAGTTGATCGAGACCGGCATGCCGACGCCGACGGTGGTGCCGTCGTCCGGCGTGAAGTTGCCGATGAAGCTGTTGGCCGGGGAGACCGTGGTGAAGGAGGCGTTCTCGTGGGCGACCCGGCCGTCGGAGTCCTTCGCCTCGGCGGAGAGCTTGTAGTTCGTGGAGCGCTCCAGCTGGGCGCTGGGCTTCCAGCTCTTCTTGTCGGCGGATATCTCGCCACCGACCTCCTTGCCGTCGGACGTCGTCATCGTGACGTCCGTGAGCGTGCCCTTGCTGACGGTGACGGCGGCGGAGTTGTTGATGGAGGCGTTGTCGGAGCCGTCCTCGGGCGTGATCTTGATCTGGGCCGCGGAGGTCTTCTTCGCCGCGGCCTCGTCGACCTTCGACTGGGAGCTGTCGCCGCCGTCACTCCCGGAGGCGTTGTCGTCGCCGCCGGTACAGGCCGAGAGCGCCAGCACTCCTCCGAGCAGTGCGGACGCGACCGCCAGGCCCTTGCGCCGCTTACTGACCGTTATCACACGCTTCTCCATCGTTGCCGATTTCCCCAAGACCCCGAGTGTGTCCCCGTCAAAGACCAAGTGCCCCCGCGCGGACTCGTGAGTCCTCGTCGAGACCTTTCAACGCTACGACCGGTTCGTCCGGTTCCCCATGGCGCACAAGTGTGGGGATCACCACGTCCACCACATGCGCCAGGTGCGTCACGTCCCCCGTTTGAGACGAGAAGACCCCGGGCGGCGGTTGCCGCCCGGGGTCGATGTTTTTCCGGGCAGCCTCAGCCGAGGTTGTCGTCTTCATCATCCTCGTCGTAGTCCCACTCCGGCGAATCGGGGTCGTACTCGATCCTCTCGCTGCTCCAGGAGGCCTGCTGGAGTTCGACCCCCGGAACCTGGCTGACCAGGTCGAACGGGTCCACGAGGTACGCGAGGGCCTCAGCGGTGTCTTCCGTCACAGCGCTCTCGGCGTGTACCCGTTCCGACGCCGGCAACTCGGCGTCGTCGGCGATCCGGCGCAGCGCGGACTTGGTGACCGCGTCCGCGTCGCCGACCTCCAGAACGAGTTCCACCCGAACCCGCACAAAACGTGATTCCTCAGGAGTGCTCATGGCGGGAGCGTACGTCCGGGGCCTCCCGTGACTTTCCCGTGACCCGCGCCTTTTACTAACATCACCCCACACGGCCAATTCGCCAGTGCCACAAGGGGATCGATATTCCGTGTCATCCGCTCGCCGTCCGTTGCTGACCGCCACCGCCGCGGCGTCCCTGCTGGGGGCCCTGTGGTTCGTCCCGTCCGCCAACGCGACGTCGGACTCCCCGGTGAGAGACGCGGTCTCGGCGACCCCGTCGCCGCAGGTCACAGAGCAGGCGCGGATCGCGGCCACGACCGCGGGCAACACCGTCACGGACACCCGCCTCGCCGACACGGGCAGCTTCGACAGCACCCCCTACGTGGCCGGCGGCACGATGTTCCTCATGCTGGGCGCGGGCTTCGTCGCCTACTCGGTCCGCCGGGAACGGCTCGGCTTCTGAGCGCACTTGGCGCAAGGGCGACCGCCCCGGGGCCCTGCCACCCGGCAAGGCCCCGGCCGCGTTCGTCGTACTACTGGAGCGGCCCGGTGACCGTCTCCACAGCGGCGAGCAGCCGCCCGTCGCGCACGAAGGCGTCCGCGGCGGCCAGGTCGGGCGCCAGGAACCGGTCCGGACCGGGGCCCTGAACTCCCGCTTCCCGTACGGCGTCGAGGACCGCCCGTGTCGCGGGCGCGGGCGTCAGGCCCTCGCGCAGTTCGACGGCGCGGGTGGCGGCGTACAGCTCGACGGCGAGGACCCGGGTGAGGTTGTCGACGGCCGTGCGCAGCTTGCGCGCCGCCGACCAGCCCATCGAGACATGGTCCTCCTGCATCGCGGAGGACGGGATCGAGTCGGCGGACGCCGGTACGGCGAGCCGCTTCAGCTCGCTCACCAGCGCGGCCTGCGTGTACTGAGCGATCATCAGGCCCGAGTCCACACCGGCGTCGTCGGCGAGGAACGGCGGCAGGCCGTGGCTGCGGTTCTTGTCGAGCAGCCGGTCGGTGCGCCGCTCGGCGATGGAGCCGAGGTCGGCGGCGGCGATGGCGAGGAAGTCCAGGACGTAGGCGACGGGCGCCCCGTGGAAGTTGCCGTTGGACTCCACCCGTCCGTCGGGCAGCACCACCGGGTTGTCCACCGCCGAGGCCAGCTCGCGGTCGGCGACCAGCCGGGCGTGGGCCATGGTGTCCCGCCCGGCCCCGGCGACCTGCGGGGCGCAGCGCACCGAGTAGGCGTCCTGGACGCGCGGGGCGTCGTCCTGGTGGTGCCCGGTCAGGCCCGAACCCTTCAGCACGGCCAGCATGTTGGCGGCACTGGCGGCCTGCCCCGGGTGCGGCCGGATGGCGTGCAGTTCGGGGGCGAGGACCCGGTCGGTGCCGAGCAGGGCCTCCATCGACAGGGCGGCCGTGATGTCGGCGGACCGGTAGAGCGTGTCCAGGTCGGCCAGGGCCATGACCAGCATGCCGAGCATGCCGTCGGTGCCGTTGAGGAGGGCGAGGCCCTCCTTCTCACGCAGTTCGACCGGCTGGATGCCGTGCGCGGCGAGGAGTTCGGCGGCCGGGCGTACGACACCGTCGGGGCCCTCGGCGTCGCCCTCGCCCATCAGCGCGAGGGCGCAGTGGGACAGCGGCGCGAGGTCGCCGGAGCAGCCGAGGGAGCCGTACTCGTGCACGACCGGGGTGATCCCGGCGTTGAGGAGGTCGGCCATGGTCTGCGCGACCTCGGGCCGTACGCCCGTGCGCCCGGAGCAGACGGTCTTCAGCCGCAGGAACATCAGGGCGCGCACGACCTCCCGCTCCACCCTCGGCCCCATCCCGGCGGCGTGCGAGCGGACGATGTTGCGCTGGAGCTGTGCGCGCAGCTCGGGGCTGATGTGCCGGGTCGCCAGGGCCCCGAAGCCGGTGCTCACGCCGTACACGGGGTCCGGCTTGGCCGCCAGCGCCTCGACGATCTCGCGGGCCGCGGCGAGGGCGGCCACCGCCTCCCCGGAGAGCTCGACGCGGGCTCCGGCACGCGCCACGGCGAGCACGTCGGACGCGGTCACGCCGGACGTCCCCACCACCACAGTGTGCATATCCATATTCAGGAGCGTACGCAGTGAATTCGATGATGTCACCACTGGGGACGGGCTCCGCCCCTTACCGATACGTCACACCCCCGGGCCGCTCCCCGACGGCTACGGCGCGTGCCGTCCGCGGAAGCGCCGGCGCTCCCCGTCGGCCCCCTTGGACGGCTCGTCCGCCAGCCGCATGACGGGGTCGTCGGGCCCGGCCCGGCCCGCGACCACCGGCCGCGCGGCCCGCTCGGCCTTGGCCCGGTACTGGGCCGCGTCCGCGAGCCGGAACAGCCGCCGCGCGGAGCGTACGGGCCCGATCGGGTCCTCCGTGGAGGCGACCCCGCAGGCCACGCCCTCCCCGAGTTCCAACTCGGACGCCCGGCGGCACAGTTCACCGGCCGCCTTCACCACCTGGTCGGCGGGCGGCCCGACCGCGAGCAGACAGAACTCGTCCCCGCCGAGCCGTGCCGCGAGCGCCCCCGGCAGCATGGCCCCGCACAGCGACAGCACCGAGCCGAACCGCTCCAGGAGCCGGTCGCCGACGGCGTGCCCATGGGTGTCGTTGACCTGCTTGAGCCCGTTCAGATCGCAGACGACGAGGCTGACGACCACGCCGTCCCTGCGGTGTCGCTCGATGGCCTGCTCCAGGCGTACGTCCACGGCACGGCGGTTGGCGAGTCCCGTCAGCGCGTCGGTGAACGCGAGCCGCCGGGCCTCCTCCAGCCGCTCGGTCTGGGCGATGCCGGCGGCGACGACGGAGGCCAGGACGGTGGCGAAATCGGCGTCGGCCCGCGCGAAGACGGCCTCACCGGCCGGCCGGGCGACATACAGCTCGCCCCAGGCCCGCCCGTGCAGCACGATCGGCGCGACCACGCAGCAGCCGCGGCCCCGGCGGCGCAGAGCCGCGACGCGCTGATGGCAGTACCCGGGGCGCCGCCCGGCGGCGGGCCCCTCGGCGGTCTCCACCCACGCGTCGGGCTCCCCACCCCCGGCCGCCCACCGCTCGTGCAGGAACTCGGTGATCTCCGCGAACTGGTGCACCGGATAGGCCTCGTCCTCGGGGAACTCCTCCTCCCCGTCGGCGAGCGCCCCCACGTTCACGAGGACTTTCAGCCGCCCGAGTTCCCGCTCCCACACCGACAGCGCGGCGAAACTCCCGCCCAGCGCCCGGCACGCCCCGGCAGCCGCCGCACGCCACGCCTCACGCGACCCGTGCGCGGCCGCCATCCCCTGAGCCAACGCGACGACGGCCAGCAGCCGTCTGTCCTCACCCATCACTCCAGGCTAGGGACTTTTCAGCCAATCTGTCCGGTAGACGACGCGAACGGGGAGCCTTTAGCTGCGGGCGCGCCCCGCCTCGTCTGCGGGCATGCGTGCCGCTAAGGGCGGCACGGGTGGGCGCAGGCGGCACCCCGCTACGCCGGGCTGCGGACCCACCCGCCCCCAGCCCCAACCCCGAGCACCGGACAACAAACCCCAGCTCACTCCCCCGGCCACTCCGGCTTCCGCTTCTCGTTGAACGCCGCGACACCCTCCGCCCGGTCCCCGGAAAACGCCACAGCCCTCCACGCCGCGTCCTCCACCTCAAGCCCCGCCCGCAGATCCAACCCCTGCCCCAACCGCAACGCCCGCTTCGCCGCCCGCAACCCCACCGGCGAATTCCCCGCGATCCGAGACGCCAGCTCCAACGCCACCTCCCGGTCCCGCCCCTCCTCCACCACCTGATCGACCAGCCCCAACTCGCCCGCCTCCACGGCCTCCACCCGCCGCGCGGAGAAGATCAGCTCAGCCGCCCGAGCAGCCCCCACCCGACGCGGCAGCAGCTGCGTGCCCCCACCCCCGGGAATCACCCCCACCGACACCTCCGGCAGCCCCACCACCGCCGTACGGTCCGCCACGATCACGTCACAGGCGAGCGCCAGCTCGAACCCACCCCCCAGCGCGAACCCGTGCACCGCCGCCACCGTCGGCACCGGCACCTCCAGCACCCCGGTGTACGCCCCACGCGTCACCGGCCGCTGCCGCACCAGATCCGCGTCGCTGAAGGAGTTCCGCTCCTTCAGATCGGCCCCCACGCAGAACGCCCGCTCATGCGTCGAGGTCAGTACGACCACCCGTACGTCCCGGTCCTCCCCCAGCGCCGCACACGCCCCGGCGACGGACCGCGCCATCTCGGTCGACACGGCGTTCATAGCCTTGGGCCGGTCGAGGACGAGCTCCGCGACACGCCCCTGCTCATGCCGCCGCACCAGCACGAAGTCCCCGAACCGTTCCTCACTCATGACACCCTCCGGTTAACGCGGGTTAACAACCTCAGCGCCCCGATCATCGCAGCCGCACCCCCCGCACGAAAGAGCGGACGCGACCGGTTCCCACGCGATCACCCGCCCACCCGTTCGAGTGACATCACCTCAATTCCGGCCCGACCGCCCAAGGGAGCGCATAGCGTGCGTCCGCCAATGGCGCACAGGGGGCGCGTGCGCAGCGGGAGGAACCGTGATGAGGACGACGAACACGCCGACGAGGCCACAGCGGGACACCGGGGCGACGGAAACCGGCCTCTTCGCCCCCCGCGTCCGAGGCCGCCACCGCAAGCCCCGCTCCCCCAAGGCCCTGCTCGCCGCGGGCGGCCTCGCCCTGGCCGCCGGCGCCCTGAGCCTCGTACGCCTGACCTCCGGCCCGAGCCCCGACGGCGTCGGCACCGTCGAGGCCGGACCCAGCCCGGACCCGGTCACCACCGGCACGGACACGGACCGGACCGCCGACACCGCCGCGACCTTCCCGGCCGCCACCCCCGAGGTCAGCCCCTCGTCACCCACGGCCCTGGGCGGCCTGACCCCGTCCCCGGCCACCCGGGGCGCACGCCCGGCCCCGACCGCCCCGGCCGACACCCGAAGCGCCACCACGACCGCCGCTCACAAGCCCACGACCATCCCCGACGCACCGAACACCCCGGCACCGGCCACCCAGGGCGACGCCCCACGCCCGGCCCCGGCCACGCCCGCTCCACCGAGCCGGACCACGCCCGCCCCGGCGCCCGACCCCGAGAAACCGAAGAAACCGAAGAAACCGGACGACGACCCCGGCCTGTGCGTGCCGATCATCGGCCTGTGCGTGGACACACCGGGCCGCCCCGGCTGACCGCCCCCGTCAGCTCAGCCCAGGTCCCGCCGGGTGAGCAGCCACGGCTCCACGACGCCCAGCCCACGCACGGGCCGCTGCCACATCGGCTGCAGCGCGAACCGGTACTCCGGAGGCTCCTCGCCCTCCTTCTCCGCCGCGACGGCCTCCTCGGCCGCCTCCGCCTCGGAGGACGGCGCGTCCTGCGTGCGGATCAGCTCCTCGGCGAAGGCGGTGTCGACGAGGACGGCGTCCTTCGGAGCTATCGAGGTGAGCCGGGAGGCCAGATTCACGGTCGTACCGAACACATCGCCCATTCGGGTGGTGACGGTGCCGAACGCCATGCCGACGCGCAGCTCCGGCATCGTCTCGTCGTGCGCCATGGTCTCGATCAGCCGCAGGGCGATCTCGGCGGCGATGCCCGCGTCGTCGGCGGCGTACAGCACCTCGTCGCCGAGGGTCTTGATCAGCCGTCCGCCGTTCGCGGCCACCAGGTCGGCGGCCGTGGTCTCGAAGGCCTCGACCAGCTCGCCGAGCTCCTCCTCCTCCATGCGGCGGGTGAGCCGGGTGAAGCCGACCAGGTCCGCGAAGCCGACGGCGAGACGCCGGTCGACCATCTCCTCGTCGTCGGCGGCCTGCACGACCCGTCCGGCCGAGGCGGCGAGCTGACGCCGCCAGACGTAGACGAGGAACTCCTCCAGCTCGGGCAGGAGCAGCTCGACGATCGGGTACGTCACCTCGGTACGGGTCATGCCCGGCTCGGGCGGCTCGGTCAGCCCCTCCAGGAACGAGTCGATCTGCCACTCGGCGAGCCGTGCGGTGGTCTGCCCGGTGGAACGGGCCACCTGTACGGCCATCGCCTCGCTCAGCAGCCCCGCCTCGACGAGACCGGCGAGGCGCCGCAGGGCGAGGACGTCCGCCTCGGTGAGGGCCTTGGCCTGCCCGATGTCCGCGAAGCCCATCGCCCGCCAGAAGCGGGAGGCCAGCTCCATGGAGACACCGGCGCTACGGGCCGCCTGAAACGGGGTGTACCGGCGCTCGGCCCCCAGAATGAGCCCTTCGAGGCGCAGGGCCAGCGGGTCCTCGCCGGGGTCGGCGCCCTGCGCGTCCGTACCGGAATCCGGGTCTTCGACGGTCACGCGTGCTGCCCTTCCGATCTGTCACGGTCATGTATCGACCGGCCTCAACTCTACGGCAGGTGTGCGCCAGCTCACTCCGTCAGGCACCCCGCTGCGGGCATGCGTGCCGCCAGGGGCGGCACGGGTGGGCGCAGCGGCACCCCGTCGCGCCGGGTTGCGCAACGCCCTGCCCCCAGCTCAAGCCGGCCTCAGGTGCACGATGTCCCCCGCTCCCACCGGCTCCTGCACCCCCTCCTCCGTAGCCAGCACCAACCGCCCGTCCCCATCCACAGCCACGGCCTCCCCCACGACGCCCCGATCCCCGGGCAGCTCCGCCCGCACGGTCCGCCCGAGCGTCGCGCACGACGCCGCGTACGCCTTCTGCAGCCCGCTCACCTCGGGGTCACCCCCGGCCGCACGCCACTTCCCGTACCACTCCTCCAGGGACCGAAGCACACCCCGCAGCAGCGGATCCCGATCCGTGCTCACCGATCCGGCCAGCCCCACCGACCCCGCCGTCGGCACCGGCAGCTCCTTCTCCTTCAGCGAGACATTGATGCCGACCCCGATCACGACCCCGTCGTCACCGGCCCGCTCGGCGAGGATCCCCCCGGCCTTGCGCTCCTCTCCCCGGACCGTGACCAGCACGTCGTTCGGCCACTTCAGGGCCGTGTCGACACCCGCCGCCCGCGACAGCCCCGTAGCCACCGCCACGCCCGTGAGCAGCGGCAGCCACCCCCACCGCGCCACCGGCACCTCGCTCGGCGTGAGCAGCACGGAGAAGAACAGGCCCGACCGCGGCGGCGCCGTCCACTGCCGGTCCAGGCGCCCGCGCCCGGCCGTCTGCTCCTCGGCGACGAGCACCGCCCCCTCGACGGCCTCCCCCTTCGCCGCCCGGTCCACGAGGTCGGAGTTGGTGGAGCCGGTGCGCTGCACCACGTCCACCTCGGACCACAGCCCTCCCTCCCGCACCAGCCCCCGGCGCAGGGCGGTGACATTGAGGGGCGGACGGTCCAGATCCGACCAACGGCTGCCGTTCGGCTCTTGCGGCTCTGCTGCATCTCGCGGCGTCATGCAAGCCACACTAGGTGTGGTAAACGCCGCACTGCCGACCCGAGGGCACCGCACTACTCTACGGATGAGTAACCGTCCCCCCTTTTGAGCAGGCAGGGAGCCGCATCCCGATGTCCGAGCCGGAAGAGCTGCAGCAGCCTGACATTCACACGACCGCGGGCAAGCTCGCGGATCTCCAGCGCCGTATCGAGGAAGCGACGCACGCCGGCTCCGCACGCGCCGTCGAAAAGCAGCACGCCAAGGGCAAGCTGACGGCCCGTGAGCGGATCGAACTCCTCCTGGACGAAGCCTCCTTCGTCGAGCTGGACGAGTTCGCCCGGCACCGGTCCACCAACTTCGGTCTGGACCAGAACCGCCCGTACGGCGACGGCGTCGTCACCGGGTACGGCACCGTCGACGGCCGCCCGGTCGCCGTCTTCTCGCAGGACTTCACGGTCTTCGGCGGGGCGCTCGGCGAGGTCTACGGCCAGAAGATCGTCAAGGTCATGGACTTCGCGCTGAAGACCGGTTGCCCGGTCATCGGCATCAACGACTCCGGCGGAGCCAGGATCCAGGAGGGCGTCGCCTCGCTCGGCGCCTACGGCGAGATCTTCCGCCGCAACACCCACGCCTCGGGTGTCATCCCGCAGATCAGCCTGGTGGTGGGCCCGTGCGCGGGCGGAGCCGTGTACTCCCCGGCCATCACCGACTTCACGGTCATGGTCGACCAGACCTCGCACATGTTCATCACCGGCCCCGACGTCATCAAGACGGTCACCGGCGAGGACGTCGGCTTCGAGGAGCTGGGCGGCGCCCGCACCCACAACGCGACCTCGGGCGTGGCCCACCACATGGCCGGCGACGAGAAGGACGCCATCGAGTACGTCAAGCAGCTGCTGTCGTACCTGCCGTCCAACAACCTCTCCGAGCCGCCGGTGTTCGCGGAGGAGGCCGACCTCGAGATCACCGACGAGGACCGCGAGCTGGACGTCATCGTCCCGGACAGCGCGAACCAGCCGTACGACATGCACGCGGTGATCGAGCACATCCTGGACGACGCCGAGTTCTTCGAGACGCAGCCGCTGTACGCGCCGAACATCGTCACCGGCTTCGGCCGGGTCGAGGGACACCCCGTCGGCATCGTCGCCAACCAGCCGATGCAGTTCGCCGGCTGTCTCGACATCACGGCCTCCGAGAAGGCGGCCCGCTTCGTGCGCACCTGCGACGCCTTCAACGTCCCGGTCATCACCTTCGTGGACGTCCCCGGCTTCCTGCCCGGCGTCGACCAGGAGCACGACGGCATCATCCGCCGCGGCGCCAAGCTGATCTACGCCTACGCCGAGGCCACCGTCCCGCTCATCACGATCATCACGCGCAAGGCCTTCGGCGGCGCCTACGACGTCATGGGCTCCAAGCACCTGGGCGCCGACCTCAACCTCGCCTGGCCCACCGCCCAGATCGCCGTCATGGGCGCCCAGGGCGCGGTCAACATCCTGCACCGCCGCACGATCGCGGAGGCGGAGGCCAACGGCGACGATCTCGAGGCGGTCCGCGCCCGGCTGATCCAGGAGTACGAGGACGCCCTGCTCAACCCCTACGTCGCGGCCGAGCGCGGCTACGTCGACGCGGTGATCATGCCGTCCGACACCCGCTGCCATGTCGTACGGGGTCTGCGTCAACTGCGCACGAAGCGGGAATCCCTGCCTCCGAAGAAGCACGGCAACATCCCCCTCTAGCCCTCAGCGAGCCCAGGAGGCCCACATGACGATCAAGGTCGTACGGGGCAACCCGACCCCGGAGGAGCTGGCCGCCGCACTGGCGGTGGTCAGGGCCCGCGCCGCGGCGGCGACAGAGGACCCGCCCGGCGCACCGGCCGCCCGCGACTCCTGGTCCGACCCGTCCCGCATCGCGTCCCACCGCCTGCCCCAGCCGGGCCCGACGGCCTGGGGCAGGACCTACTGGCCGGCCTGATCGCTCGACAAGGCGGGGCGCCGATTTGAGTACGCCTACTCAGGCGCCCCGCCCTGCCGAGCCGCACGCTGGACTCATGCTGTGGTCCGACCCCGAGAATGAACCGCCAAAAGAACTGCGCGACATGCAGGACATGCTTCGGCGGCTGGGCGTTCTCATGGCGTTGGCCATGTTCGTGGCCATGCTGGTGATCGGCGTGAGGTGAGTCCCCCTCGCGCACTAACCTGACGGCATGACCGATGAGCACCGCAGGCGACTCGTCCTCGCCTCCCAGTCCCCCGCCCGGCTCGGACTGCTCCGCCAGGCCGGACTCACCCCCGAGGTGATCGTGAGCGGCGTCGACGAGGACGCCGTCACCGCCCCCACCCCCGCCGAGCTGGCACTCGCCCTCGCCGAGGCGAAGGCCTCCGTCGTGGCGGCCCGCCCGGAGGTCAAGGGCGCGCTGGTGATCGGCTGCGACTCGGTGCTCGACCTGGACGGCCAGGCCCTCGGCAAGCCCGCGGACGCCGAGGAGGCCACGGCCCGCTGGAAGTCGATGCGCGGCCGCGCTGGCACCCTGCAGACCGGCCACTGCGTCTACGACACGCTCACCGGCCGCTATGTCTCCGCCACCGCGTCCACGGTCGTCCACTTCGGCGACCCCACGGACGAGGAGATCGCCTCCTACGTCGCCTCCGGCGAACCCCTCTACGTCGCCGGTGCCTTCACCCTGGACGGCCGCTCGGCCCCGTTCATCAACGGCATCGACGGCGACCACGGCAACGTGATCGGCATCAGCCTGCCCCTGGTCCGGCGGCTCCTCGCCGACCTGGGCGTGGGCATCACGGAGTTGTGGGCGCCGGCGGAGCGGTGACCGGCTCGGCCACGCGGTCGTAGGTCATCAGCAGCAGGACGATCAGGCCCAGCACCAGCATCATGAACAGGAACGCGGGCCAGCCGACCAGCCCCCAGGTGAAGGCGCCCAGCAGCCCGTGCACGACCGCCGCGCTGATCAGCAGCACCCGCCCGAGGCCCGCCGGGGGGCGGTTGCGCAGCGCCACGAGCAGGGCGACCAGGCCGCACAGCGCGAAGTAGAGGCCGAAGGCGACCCCGCCGATCTTCGACGACACCGACATCATGTGCGGGTCGAGCCCGGCCAGGGACATGTCCTGCCGGTCGACGACGACCCCGAGAAACCAGTTCAGCCCGGCGATGCCGAACGCCTCGCCGAACAGCACCACCGCCACGACCCACGCCACCGGCCTGCGCACCACCGGGCCCACCCTCTTACCCCTAGTACGTTCGAGACATCGCGAACGCTACTGACTGGTAAACCCTGGGACAAGGGTTCCGGGGCGGGCAAAGAATCATTGGGCCATTCGTAGGGACTCCACAAAGAAACGGAGTGGCCCGCAGCACGTGATGACAGAGACCTTGACCACAGGGGACGGCTAGGGTTTCCCGCAGGAGTGCTGCGTACCGCGGTGCGACAAGGGATTTCGCGGGTCGATCGAGCCTCGCATCACGCTCCGTGTGGGCAAGCTCACCACTGGGGACGGGTCGAAGTGCCGTGTCGGCAGTCCCTAAACTCGGCTTGTTTCAAGGAGGGAGCCTCATCGTGCGCAAGGTGCTCATCGCCAACCGTGGCGAAATCGCTGTCCGTGTGGCCCGGGCCTGCCGGGATGCCGGCATCGCGAGCGTGGCCGTCTACGCCGACCCGGATCGGGACGCTCTGCATGTCCGCGCCGCGGATGAGGCGTTCGCCCTGGGCGGTGACACTCCGGGCACCAGCTACCTCGACATCGAGAAGGTGCTCAAGGCCGCGCGGGAATCGGGCGCGGACGCCATCCACCCCGGGTACGGCTTTCTCTCCGAGAACGCGGACTTCGCCCAGGCGGTGCTGGACGCGGATCTGATCTGGATCGGCCCGCCCCCGCAGGCGATCCGCGACCTCGGTGACAAGGTCGCCGCCCGGCACATCGCGCAGCGCGCGGGCGCCCCGCTGGTGGCGGGCACGCCCGACCCGGTCTCCGGTGCCGACGAGGTCGTCGCCTTCGCCGAGCAGCACGGTCTGCCGATCGCCATCAAGGCGGCCTTCGGCGGCGGCGGCCGCGGCCTGAAGGTCGCGCGCACGCTCGAAGAGGTGCCCGAGCTGTACGACTCGGCGGTGCGCGAGGCGGTCGCCGCATTCGGCCGTGGCGAGTGCTTCGTCGAGCGCTACCTGGACAAGCCTCGGCACGTGGAGACCCAGTGCCTGGCCGACCAGCACGGCAACGTCGTCGTGGTCTCCACCCGTGACTGCTCCCTCCAGCGCCGGCACCAGAAGCTGGTGGAGGAGGCTCCCGCGCCCTTCCTGTCCGACGCGCAGGTGGAGGAGCTGTACTCGTCCTCCAAGGCGATCCTGAAGGAGGCCGGCTACGTCGGCGCCGGCACGGTCGAGTTCCTCGTCGGCCTCGACGGCACGATCTCCTTCCTGGAGGTCAACACCCGTCTCCAGGTGGAGCACCCGGTCACCGAGGAGGTCGCCGGCATCGACCTCGTCCGCGAGATGTTCCGCATCGCCGACGGCGAGGTCCTCGGCTACGACGACCCGGTGCTGCGCGGTCACTCCTTCGAGTTCCGCATCAACGGCGAGGACCCGGGCCGCAACTTCCTCCCGGCGCCCGGCTCGGTCACGAAGTTCGACCCGCCGGCCGGTCCCGGTGTCCGCCTGGACGCGGGCGTGGAGTCCGGCTCGGTCATCGGCCCGGCGTGGGACTCCCTGCTGGCCAAGCTGATCGTCACCGGCCGCACGCGCAAGGAGGCCCTGGAGCGGGCGTCCCGCGCGCTGGAGGAGTTCCAGGTCGAGGGCATGGCCACGGCGATCCCGTTCCACCGCACGGTGGTGAAGGACCCGGCGTTCGCCCCCGAGCTCACCGGCTCGTCCGACCCGTTCACGGTCCACACCCGCTGGATCGAGACGGAGTTCGTCAACGAGATCAAGCCCTTCGCCGCGTCGGCCGACACCGAGGCGGACGAGGAACTGGACCGCGAGACGGTCGTCGTCGAGGTCGGCGGCAAGCGCCTGGAGGTCTCCCTGCCGGCCTCGCTGGGCATGTCCCTGGCCCGCACGGGCCTGGCGGCGGGCGCCAAGCCCAAGCGCCGCGCGGCGAAGAAGTCGGGCCCCGTCGCCTCCGGCGACACCCTCGCCTCCCCCATGCAGGGCACCATCGTCAAGGTGGCCGTCGAGGAGGGCCAGGAGGTCAAGGAAGGCGACCTGGTCGTCGTCCTGGAAGCCATGAAGATGGAACAGCCCCTCAACGCCCACAGGTCCGGCACGATCAAGGCCCTGAGCGCGGAAATCGGCGCCTCGGTCACGTCCGGCGCGGCGATCTGCGAAATCAAGGACTGAGACAACACGAGTCGGGCGGGCAGGCGCACAAGCACCTGCCCGCCCGACTCATGTCGGTGGCTGAGCTGCGGGCATGCGTGCCGCTAGGGGCGGCACGGGTGGGCGCAGCGGCACCCCGCTCCGCCGGGTTGCGGCCCCACCCGGCCCCAGCAACAACGCCGGTGCCCGACACACCACAGCAACTGGACCGACCTGCCCGGCTCCCTACCGCCGCCGCAGATCCGCCACCCGAGCCCGCTCAGCCCCAGGCCCCTGCTCCCCCAACATCGCGGCGGAAGCAGACCGCAACCCCCCACCCCCCGCCCCCGGCACCTGCCGCCGAGGCCCGGGCAACGGCACATCCCGCCGCTGCTGCCGCGCCGAAGCAGGATCACCCCCCGGCCCGGCCACCCCGGCCGACCCCCCTTGCCCCCCGGCCACAGCGATCTGCACACCCTGATCGGCGAGGGCCTGAAGCTCCGTACCCGCCCGATCGTCATGCGCGGGCGGCTCATCGGTCACCAGCCGGGTGATGAGATCCGTAGGCACGGTCTGGAACATGGTGTCCGTCCCGAGCTTCGTATGGTCGGCGAGCACCACCACCTCCGCGGCGGCCTGCACCAACGCCCGGTCGACGGACGCCGACAGCATGTTGGACGTGGACAGCCCACGCTCGGCGGTCAGACCGCTCCCGGACAGGAAGGCCCGAGACACCCGCAGCCCGTGCAGGGACTGCTCGGCACCACTGCCGACGAGGGCGTAGTTCGAACCGCGGAGCGTACCGCCGGTCATCACGACCTCGACCCGGTTGGCATGGGCCAATGCCTGTGCCACCAGCAGCGAGTTGGTGACGACGGTCAGTCCGGGCACCCGGGCGAGCCGGCGCGCCAGCTCCTGGGTCGTCGTACCCGCCCCGACCACGATCGCCTCGCCCTCTTCCACGAGGTTCGCGGCGAGGTCGGCGATGGCGGTCTTCTCGGCGGTCGCGAGATGGGATTTCTGCGGAAAGCCGGACTCCCGCGTGAAACCGCCCGGCAGTACCGCACCGCCGTGCCGGCGGTCGAGGAGTCCTTCTGCCTCCAGCGCGCGCACGTCCCGCCGTACGGTCACTTCGGAGGTCTGGACGACGCGGGCGAGCTCACGGAGCGACACGGCCCCGTTCGCTCGCACCATTTCGAGGATCAATTGGCGACGTTCTGCAGCGAACACGAAACTGACAGTAACGCCAGCGACCGTCTGCTTTCAGCAGTTTGCGCTGAATAGCAGAAGATGTTCGCACCGAGCAGCACGAAGTGGTATAGAGCCTAGTCCCGCCGCCTATGCCGTACGCACGGTCGAATACTCCCCGTGACCAGGGAGGAGCCGGTTTCGGCCTCAGGGCCTGCCCTAGCCCTCGCCGGTCTCCTTGCGCGTGTGCAACTGCCGTGCCACCTCGGCGATCGAGCCCGACAGCGAGGGATAGACGGTGAAGGCGTTCGCGATCTGCTCGACGGTCAGATTGTTGTCGACCGCGATCGAGATCGGGTGGATCAGCTCCGAGGCCCGCGGCGCCACGACGACACCGCCGACCACGATCCCGGTGCCGGGCCGGCAGAAGATCTTGACGAAGCCGTCGCGGATGCCCTGCATCTTGGCGCGCGGGTTGCGCAGCAGCGGCAGCTTCACGACGCGGGCGTCGATCTTCCCACCGTCGACATCGGCCTGGGTGTAGCCGACGGTGGCGATCTCCGGGTCGGTGAAGACGTTCGACGAGACGGTCTTCAGGTTCAGCGGCGCCACGGCGTCACCGAGGAAGTGGTACATCGCGATCCGCCCCTGCATGGCGGCCACGGACGCGAGGGCGAACACCCCGGTCACGTCACCGGCGGCATACACGCCCGGAGCGGTCGTACGCGACACCTTGTCGGTCCAGATGTGCCCGGACTCGCGCAGCCGGACACCGGCGTCCTCCAGCCCCATGCCCGCGCTGTTGGGCACGGCGCCGACGGCCATCAGACAGTGCGACCCGGTGATGACACGCCCGTCGGAGAGGGTCACCTCGACCCGGTCCCCGACCCGCTTGGCGGACTGCGCCCGGGTACGCCCCATGACGTTCATGCCGCGCCGCCGGAAGACGTCCTCCAGCACGGCGGCCGCGTCCGGGTCCTCGCCCGGCAGCACGCGGTCCCGCGACGACACGAGCGTCACCCGCGAACCCAACGCCTGGTAGGCACCCGCGAACTCGGCACCGGTCACACCCGACCCGACCACGATCAGCTCCTCGGGGAGCTCATTGAGGTCGTACACCTGGGTCCAGTTAAGGATCCGCTCACCGTCCGGGAGCGCATCGGGCAGCTCACGCGGATGCCCACCGGTGGCGATGAGCACCGCGTCAGCCGTAAGAGTCTCTTCACTCCCGTCGGCGGCGCGCACCACGACCTTCCGCGACCCGTCGAGCGCCTGCATGCCCTCCAGCCGCCCGCGCCCGCGCATGACACGCGCCCCGGCACGCGTCACGGAGGCCGCGATGTCGTGCGACTGGGCGAGCGCGAGCCGCTTCACACGCCGGTTGACCTTCCCCAGGTCGACGCCCACCACCTTGGCGGCCTGCTCCATGGGCGGGGTGTCGTCGGCGACGATGATGCCCAGTTCCTCGTACGACGAGTCGAAGGTGGTCATCACCTCGGCCGTCGCGATCAGAGTCTTCGACGGCACGCAGTCGGTGAGCACCGACGCCCCGCCCAGACCGTCGCAGTCGACGACGGTCACCTCCGCGCCGAGTTGAGCGGCCACCAGCGCCGCTTCGTATCCGCCGGGTCCGCCACCGATGATCACGATCCGAGTCACGTACTCCATTGTCCCGCACCGCTCAACGGGACACCGCCCGGGGGCCCGCCGCGATGCGGCTCCGTTACGCGAGTGACGCGAGTCCACCTGCCGTACCCTTCCCCCATGTCGCTCTACGCCGCGTACGCCGGCAACCTCGACGCGCGGCTGATGTCCCGCCGCGCCCCGCACTCGCCGCTGCGCGCCACCGGCTGGCTGAACGGGTGGCGGCTGACCTTCGGCGGCGAGCACATGGGCTGGGAGGGCGCCCTGCCGACGATCGTCGAGGACCCCACCTCCCAGGTCTTCGTCTCCCTCTACGACATCGCCCCCATGGACGAGGACTCGATGGACCGCTGGGAGGGCGTGGGCCTGGAAATCTACCGGCGTACCCGTGTACGGGTGCACACCCTGGAGGCCGACGAGCCGGCCTGGTCCTACGCCCTCAACGCCTACGAGGGCGGCCTGCCCTCCGCCCGCTACCTGGGCGAGATCGCCGACGCGGCCGAATCGGCGGGCGCCCCGCACGACTATGTGATGGAACTCCGCAAGCGCCCCTGCTGAGCCTCTGCCTGTCGGAAACGACAAGACAACGATCGCCACCCCGTCGGCTCCACCATCTACGCGCGTAGGCATTCACCGGCTACCCTCGTCGGCGTGAACGCATCTCTTCTTCCGGACGACATCCAGGGCGCCGCCCCGATCGACCCCAGGGCCGCCGCCGACGCCGCCGCGGCCCGCCTGCGCGAACTGACGGGCGCCGAGACCCACGACGTCGCCCTCGTGATGGGCTCCGGCTGGGCCCCGGCCGTGGACGCCCTGGGCGATCCCGCCGCCGAGTTCCAGGTCACCGAGCTGCCCGGCTTCCCGCCCCCGGCGGTCGAGGGCCACGGAGGCAAGATCCGCTCGTACGAGATCGGCGACAAGCGCGCGCTGGTCTTCCTCGGCCGCACGCACTACTACGAGGGCCGCGGCGTCGCCGCCGTCTCCCACGGCGTCCGCACCGCCGTGGCGGCCGGCTGCAAGACGATCGTCCTCACCAACGGCTGCGGCGGCCTGCGCGAGGGCATGCGCCCCGGCCAGCCGGTCCTGATCAGCGACCACATCAACCTCACGGCCACCTCCCCCATCATCGGCGCCAACTTCGTCGACCTCACCGACCTCTACTCCCCGCGCCTGCGGGCCCTGTGCAAGGAGGTCGACCCCACCCTGGAGGAGGGCGTCTACGCCCAGTTCCCCGGCCCGCACTACGAGACTCCGGCCGAGATCCGCATGGCCCGCGTCATCGGCGCGGACCTCGTCGGCATGTCCACGGTCCTCGAAGCGATCGCCGCCCGGGAAGCGGGTGCGGAGGTTCTCGGCATCTCCCTGGTGACCAACCTCGCCGCGGGCATGACCGGAGAGCCCCTCAACCACGAGGAGGTCCTCCAGGCCGGCCGCGACTCGGCGACGAGGATGGGCTCCCTGCTCGCCCAGGTCCTGGGACGCCTGTAAGACACCCGGCGTCGGTGCCGGAGCCGGCTGGGCCCGCAACCCGGCGGAGCGGGGCACCGCCGCGCCCACGGCGACGGGCCGGCGGCCGCTCAGCCGGTACGCACGCGCACCCGCGTACGGCGAGCAGGGGACGTGTCGGGGGGTGTCCGCCCGCAGCGGTTGGCGCGTCAACGAACAGCCAGTCGGCGTCCGACCCCATCGCGCCGTTCCGAGGACGGACACCCCCCGACGCGGCCCCGACCCACCACCCCGCGACAGGCGCTACGCACACCCCCACCGAGGCCGCACAGGCGCCGCAGGCATCGCGCACCCCCGACAACCGAGAGGCTGAGACCGACCGTGCACGACGAACTCATCGCACAGGCCCAGGCGTGGCTCACCGAGGACCCCGACCCGGACACCCGCGCCGAGCTCGCCCGCCTCCTCGACGCCGACGACCACACCGAACTCGCCGCCCGCTTCTCCGGCACGCTCCAGTTCGGCACCGCCGGCCTCCGAGGCGAACTCGGCGCCGGCCCCATGCGCATGAACCGCTCGGTCGTCATCCGCGCAGCCGCGGGCCTCGCCGCCTACCTCAAGAAGCAGGGCCACGACAACGGCCTGGTCGTCATCGGCTACGACGCCCGCCACAAGTCATTCGACTTCGCCCAGGACACCGCCGCCGTCATGACCGGCGCCGGCCTCCGCGCCGCGGTCCTCCCCCGCCCCCTCCCCACCCCCGTCCTCGCCTTCGCCATACGGCACCTCGGCGCGGTCGCGGGCGTAGAGGTCACCGCCAGTCACAACCCACCCCGCGACAACGGCTACAAGGTCTACCTGGGCGACGGCTCCCAGATCGTCCCCCCGGCCGACATCGACATCGCGGCAGAGATCGCCGCCATCGAGACTCTCACCACCGTCCCCCGCCCCACCCACGGCTGGTACACCCTCGACGACAGCGTCCTCGACGCCTACCTCACCCGCACCGACGCCGTCCTGGCCAAGGGTTCCCCCCGCACGGCCCGCACGGTGTACACGGCGATGCACGGCGTAGGCAAGGACGTCCTCCTGGCGGCCTTCGCCCGCGCGGGCTTCCCGCCCCCGGCCCTCGTCACGGAACAGGCCGACCCCGACCCGGACTTCCCGACCGTCGCGTTCCCCAACCCGGAGGAACCCGGCGCGATGGACCTGGCCTTCGCCAAGGCCCGCGAAACCGCCCCCGACTTGATCATCGCCAATGACCCGGACGCGGACCGCTGCGCCGTCGCAGTACGGGACGGCGACGGCAACGGCGACGGCAACGACTGGCGCATGCTCCACGGCGACGAGGTCGGCGCCCTCCTCGCCGCCCACCTGGTCCAGCGCGGAGCGACCGGCACCTTCGCGGAGTCGATCGTCTCGTCCTCCCTCCTCGGCCGTATCGCCGAGAAGGCGGGCCTCCCCCACGTCGAGACACTCACCGGCTTCAAGTGGATCGCCCGCGCCGAGGGCCTGCGCTACGGCTACGAGGAGGCCCTCGGCTACTGCGTGGACCCCGACGGCGTACGCGACAAGGACGGCATCACGGCCGCGCTCCTGATCACGGAACTGGCGTCGCGGCTGAAGTCGGAGGGCCGCACCCTCCTGGACCTCCTCGACGACCTGGCCGTGGAACACGGCCTGCACGCCACGGACCAGCTGTCGGTCCGCGTGGAGGACCTCTCCCTCATCGCCGCCGCGATGCACCGCCTGCGCGAACAGCCCCCGACGGAACTGGCCGGCCTCCCCGTCACCCGCACCGAAGACCTCACCCAGGGCACGGAAACCCTCCCGCCCACCGACGGCCTGCGCTACACGCTGGACGGCGCCCGGGTCATCGTCCGCCCGAGCGGCACGGAGCCGAAGCTGAAGTGCTACCTGGAGGTCGTGATCCCGGTCGCGTCACCCACGGACCTCCCCACGGCCCGAGCGAAGGCGACGACGCTGCTGGAGTCGATCAAACGCGACCTCTCGAAGTCAGCGGGCATCTGACCACAACAAAAGGGGTGCCCCCGGGGGCACCCCTGCACAAACCCTGCCTGCCGCTACCCCACAGCCAGCAGCTACCCCACAGCCAGCAGAATCGCGACAAGCACCGCCCCGGCAACCGCCGGCCCCACCACCTCATAGGCCCACCGCACGGTCACCTCACCCTGCGCGGCCTCAGCCCCGTGCCGCTCCTCGTGCAACCCCCGCAATTCGTCCATGATCTGGTCGGTCCCCGCACGCGCGGGCCCCTGGGACTCCGGACCGCCCCCACCGAGCCCCTGCCCCAGCCCGGACCCCATCCCGAGCGCACCGCCCCGCCCCTCGTCCCGCCCCATGGTCCGCCGCGCCTGCGCGGTCGCCCGCATCTCACGCCGCGCGGCCTTCTTGCGGGCGCGCAGCGACACGGGGACGGCCCACATCTGGTACTTGGCGCCGGACTCGGTGAGGACCTCGTTCGAGTAGGCGGACTTCAGCGCGGCGACCTGCCCCCAGGGCAGCACGATGACGCGGAAGGGATTGCGGATCCGCAGCAGGTCGTCGCCCGCGTACACGGCGGGCCGCAGGGTGAAGGCGACGACGAGCGGCACGACGAACAGCATGACCGCGAGCGTCAGCCACTGCGTGCGCCCCTGCCCCGACACGAGCGCGTCGATGCCGAGCCACGCGGCGATGGCGAGCAGCATCACGCCACCGGCGATGGCCGGGACCGACCGGTAGACCCGGTCCTTGAACTCGGGCGACTGGGACTCGGGACTCGTCATACCCCGATTCTGCCGGACGCGGCCCACCCCACCCCTGGCACCCCAGCTCAAGCCCCTGCCCCCCTCAAAGCGAAAGCCACCACCCCCTCAAAGCGAAAGCCACCACCCGCACCCCACCGCTCCCCACCCCACTCAGAACACCCCCACCACCTCCCACCCAAGACAACCCCAGGGCTGTACAGCCGCTACGCGCGTAGATATGCTCGTCTGGTGACCATGCCCAGTTCTGCACTCACCGCAGCTCACCCCCTCAAGGACGTCACCACGTCCGACAGCGCGCTGCGCCGCTTCCTCCACGGGCTCCCCGGCGTCGACGCGGTCGGACTCGAGGGACGCGCGGCCTCCCTCGGCACACGTTCGATCAAGACGACCGCGAAGGCGTACGCCATCGACCTCGCCATCTCGATGGTCGACCTGACGACGCTGGAAGGCGCGGACACCCCGGGCAAGGTCCGGGCGCTCGGCGCCAAGGCGGCCAAGCCCGACCCGACGGACCGTACGACGCCCGCCACGGCAGCGGTCTGCGTCTACCCCGACATGGTGGCCGTGGCCAAGGAGGCCGTAGCCGGCTCCGATGTGAAGGTCGCCTCCGTCGCCACGTCGTTCCCGGCGGGCCGCGCCCCGCTCACCATCAAGCTGGCGGACGTCCGCGAGGCCGTCGCCGCGGGCGCGGACGAGATCGACATGGTCATCGACCGCGGCGCGTTCCTCGCGGGCCGCTATCTGAAGGTGTACGACGAGATCGCCGCCGTCCGCGAGGCCTGCGGCACATCCGCGCGCCTGAAGGTCATCTTCGAGACGGGCGAGCTGTCCACGTACGACAACATCCGCCGCGCGAGCTGGCTCGGGATGCTGGCGGGCGCGGACTTCATCAAGACCTCCACCGGCAAGGTCGCGGTGAACGCCACCCCGGCCAACACCCTCCTCATGCTGGAGGCCGTCCGGGACTTCCGCGCCCAGACCGGTGTCCAGGTCGGCGTGAAGCCGGCCGGCGGCATCCGCACCACCAAGGACGCCATCAAGTTCCTCGTCCTGGTCAACGAGACCGCGGGCGACGACTGGCTGGACAACCACTGGTTCCGTTTCGGCGCCTCCTCGCTGCTGAACGACCTCCTGATGCAGCGCCAGAAGCTGGCCACCGGCCGCTACTCCGGCCCCGACTACGTGACGGTGGACTGAGACCCCATGAGTATGGAAAACGTGGCATCCGCACCCGCGTCTGCACCCGCATTCGCCTACGCCCCGGCCCCCGAGTCCCGCGCGGTCGTCGACATCGCGCCCTCGTACGGCCTGTTCATCGACGGTGAGTTCACCGAGGCGGCCGACGGCAAGGTCTTCAAGACGGTCAGCCCCTCCACCGAGGAGGTCCTCGCCGAGATCGCCCAGGCGACCGAGGCGGACGTGGACCGCGCCGTCCAGGCCGCCCGCAAGGCCTTCGAGAAGTGGTCGGCGCTGCCGGGCGCGGAGCGCGCGAAGTACCTCTTCCGCATCGCCCGCATCATCCAGGAGCGCTCCCGCGAGCTGGCCGTCCTCGAGACCCTCGACAACGGCAAGCCGATCAAGGAGACGCGCGACGCCGACCTGCCCCTGGTCGCCGCGCACTTCTTCTACTACGCGGGCTGGGCCGACAAGCTCGACCACGCCGGCTACGGCGCGAACCCGAAGCCGCTCGGTGTGGCGGGCCAGGTCATCCCCTGGAACTTCCCGCTCCTGATGCTGGCGTGGAAGATCGCCCCGGCCCTCGCGACGGGCAACACGGTCGTCCTGAAGCCGGCCGAGACGACGCCCCTCTCGGCGCTGTTCTTCGCGGACATCTGCCGCCAGGCCGGTCTCCCCAAGGGCGTCGTCAACATCCTCCCCGGCTACGGCGACACGGGCGCAGCGCTGGTGGCCCACCCGGACGTGAACAAGGTCGCCTTCACGGGCTCCACGGCCGTCGGCAAGGAGATCGCGCGCACGGTCGCCGGCACCCGCAAGAAGCTCACGCTGGAACTGGGCGGCAAGGGCGCCAACATCGTCTTCGACGACGCCCCCATCGACCAGGCCGTCGAGGGCATCGTGAACGGCATCTTCTTCAACCAGGGCCAGGTCTGCTGCGCCGGCAGCCGCCTCCTGGTCCAGGAGTCGATCCAGGACGAGCTGCTCGACTCCCTCAAGCGCCGCCTGTCGACGCTGCGCCTCGGCGACCCGCTCGACAAGAACACCGACATCGGGGCGATCAACTCCGAGGAGCAGCTCACCCGCATCACCTCCCTCGTCGAGCAGGGCGAGGCGGAGGGCGCCGAGCGCTGGTCCCCGGCCTGCGAACTCCCGGAGAGCGGCTACTGGTTCGCCCCGACGCTCTTCACGAACGTCACCCAGGCGCACCGCATCGCCCGCGACGAGATCTTCGGCCCGGTGCTGTCGGTCCTGACCTTCCGCACCCCGGACGAGGCCGTCGCCAAGGCCAACAACACGCAGTACGGCCTCTCCGCCGGCATCTGGACGGAGAAGGGCTCGCGCATCCTGGCGGTCGCGAACAAGCTCCGCGCGGGTGTCGTCTGGTCCAACACGTTCAACAAGTTCGACCCGACCTCGCCCTTCGGCGGCTACAAGGAGTCGGGCTTCGGCCGCGAGGGCGGCCGTCACGGCCTGGAGGCGTACCTCGATGTCTGACCGACTCAGTGTCCTCAAGACCTACAAGCTGTACGTGGGCGGAAAGTTCCCGCGTTCCGAGAGCGGCCGGGTGTACGAGGTGAGCGACTCCAAGGGCAAGTGGCTGGCGAACGCACCGCTGTCGTCCCGCAAGGACGCCCGTGACGCCGTGGTCGCGGCCCGCAAGGCGTTCGGCGCCTGGTCCGGCGCGACGGCGTACAACCGCGGCCAGGTCCTCTACCGCGTCGCCGAGATGCTGGAGGGCCGCCGCGACCAGTTCACCCGCGAGGTGGCCGACGCGGAGGGCCTGTCGAAGTCCAAGGCGGCGGCGGTCGTGGACGCGACGATCGACCGCTGGGTCTGGTACGCGGGCTGGACCGACAAGATCGCCCAGGTGGTCGGCGGCGGCAACCCGGTGGCGGGCCCGTTCTTCAACCTGTCCTCCCCCGAGCCGACGGGCGTGGTCGCGGTCCTGGCACCCCAGGAGTCGTCTTTCCTGGGCCTCGTCTCGGTGCTGGCCCCGGTCATCGCCACAGGCAACACGGCGATCGTCGTAGCCAGCGAGAAGTCCCCTCTCCCCGCCCTGTCCCTGGCCGAGGTCCTGGCCACCTCGGACGTCCCCGGCGGCGTGGTCAACATCCTCTCGGGCCGCACAGCGGAGATCGCGACCCCCCTCGCCTCCCACCAGGACGTCAACGCGATCGACCTCGCGGGCGCCGACGAGCCCCTCGCGAAGGACCTGGAGATCGCGGCAGCCGACAACCTCAAGCGCGTCCTCCGTCCACAGCCTGTGGATTACACGGAGCCCCCGGGCACCGACCGCATGACGGCATTCCTGGAAACCAAAACGGTCTGGCACCCCACGGGGTCACTGGGCGCGTCGGGTTCCTCCTACTGACGCCACCCCCGCCCCCCCCTCATACGGAAGCCCCGGCTCTCCTCCGTCCAGGAGGTCCGGGGCTTCTCCGCACGGGCCGCGAGTTACCGCGAGAGCGCCCCGGCCGCCTGCTCCACCACCGGGAGACCCCCGACCGACGGTGCCTGCGCCACCGGCCCCGTCACCTCGCGGGACGTCATCGGCTTGAAGTCGGCGACCTCGGTGCCGACGCTGTTGTCGAGGGGGTCGACTCCCGTGCCGGAGAGGGGGTTGGGCTTGAGGCCCGTGACCGTGCCGGTGGTGTAGGCGAGGGTGTCGCCGGCGGCCTGGAGGCCGGAGCGGAGGTCGGTCTTGCCCAGGGAGGTGTGGGCCATGTCCAGGACCGAGCCGGCGCCCGCCGCGGCCGACGCCGCCCCCGCACCCGCCCCCAGCGCCACTCCCGCGGTCGCGAGGACGGCCAGGGCACGCTGGACGGTCGGCTTCTTGGGTGAGACGTGTCGGGCCATCGTTGCCACCTTCTGACGCTCTGGGTAATCGGAACGACACGAAGGGTAGTTGAGATGTGACGCGCGCATCAAAGGCGACCCGCGGGGTCGTACGACGCCCGATGGATGCCTCACACTGGTGTCCCGTGAGTTCCCCTCTGCCCATACCGACGCGAGTCGTGCTGCTCTGCGGCCCTTCCGGCTCCGGCAAGTCCCTCCTCGCGGCCCGCTCCGGCCTTCCGGTGCTGCGGCTCGACGACTTCTACAAGGAGGGCGACGACCCGACTCTGCCTCTGGTGGAGGGGAGTTCGGACATCGACTGGGACCATCCGGACTCCTGGGACGCGGACACGGCCGTCGCCGCGATCACCCGGCTGTGCCGTACGGGCCGTACGGCCGTCCCCGTCTACGACCTCTCCCTCAGCGCCCGCACCGGCGAGGAGACGGTCGACATCGGACGGACCCCGCTGTTCCTCGCGGAGGGCATCTTCGCCGCGGAGATCGTCACACGCTGCCGGGAACTGGGCGTCCTGGCCGACGCGCTGTGCCTGAGCCGCGGCCCGGTGAAGACGTTCCGCCGCCGGTTCCTGCGGGATCTGAAGGAGGGCCGCAAGTCGGTGCCGTTCCTGCTGCGCCGCGGCTGGCGTCTGATGCGGCAGGAGCGCTCGATCGTCGCCCGGCAGAGCGCGCTGGGCGCGTACGCCTGCGACCGCGACGAGGCGATGGGCCGGCTGGCGGCCGCCGCGGCGGGCCGGTGCGCGAGTCTCCGTACGGCGGCCTGAGAAGCAAGCCTGAGAAACAAGCCCCTGAGGCACGAGGCCGAGACACGGCAACGAGAGAAGCGGGACTGGACGGACCCCCCGGCCCTCCAGTCCCGCTCTTGTGTTCCCCCGTGGTGCTCCCCCCCAGGGTGCTCCCCCGTTTCCCCCCTCGTTCCCCCCGTGTCCCCACTCTCCTGAGCAGACGCCCCCCAGCGTCTTCCCAGTCCCCCGTGGGCCCCCTTTGTGGTGCTCCCCCCGAACCTTCAGGCCACGAGCTCGCCGAAGGCGTCTTCCTCGTCACGGCCGAAGCTGAGGACCTCGTCCTCGCGCAGCCGGCGGAGCGACCGCCAGATGCTGGACTTCACCGTGCCGACACTGATGTCGAGGATCTCCGCGATCTCCGGGTCCGTGCGGCCCTCGTAGTAACGAAGGACCAGCATGGTGCGCTGGAGTTCGGGCAGCCGGGCCAGCGCCTGCCACAGGACCGCGCGCAGCTCGGTGCCGCGCATCGCGTCCGTGTCGCCGGGCGTCTCCGGCAGCTCCTCGGTCGGGTACTCGTTCAGCTTGCGGCGGCGCCACGCGCTGATGTGCAGGTTGGTCATGGTGCGGCGGAGATATCCGCCGACCGCAGCCTTGTCACTGATCCGTTCCCACGCCCGGTAGGTCGAGAACAGCGCGCTCTGCAGCAGGTCCTCGGCCTCGAAGCGGTCGCCGGTGAGGTGATAGGCGGTGGCGTACAGGGAGGCGCGGCGCTCCTGGACGTAGGCGGTGAACTCCGCCTCCGACAGCGAACGGCGCTCCCCCGAGTCCTCCCTGTACGCGGCTCCCCCGTGAGCCCCCTTGTTGATCTCCCCCGTCGGTGCGTCAACCACCGTCATGTAGGCGGTGTGCTGACGCCCGGTGCCGCGAGCGCACCCCCGCCCGCTCACGGCACCGGACTTCTCGGAACCCCGGTGCACGTCGTGCAGACGCGTGATCACTGCGCTCGTGCTGATGCCGTGCAGCGTGTTCATCTCGCGCCCCCCGTCGTGGACTTCCGGTGTGCGGCCCGCCGGTCCGGCGGGCTTCCTTGCCTGTGCCGAAAAGCTTGCCCCGGCACTTTCATCGCCGTGTCCGCCGACTGTCACAGGCCTGTCACAGGGGTCGGCCACAGGACGAGCACGGTTCATCCACAGGTGTCGGCGGTAGGAGCGGCGCTGATCTCGGCCCACAGGTCGAACCCCGCCCCCCTCATGGGCCAGAATGAGCCCGTGCCTTCCCTGTTGCTGATCGAGGACGACGACGCCATCCGGACGGCCCTGGAGCTCTCACTGACGCGCCAGGGTCACCGCGTGGCGACCGCTGCCAGTGGTGAGGACGGTCTGCAGCTGCTGCGCGAGCAGCGGCCGGATCTGATCGTGCTGGATGTGATGCTGCCCGGCATCGACGGGTTCGAGGTGTGCCGGCGCATCCGGCGCACGGACCAGTTGCCGATCATCCTGCTGACCGCGCGCAACGACGACATCGACGTGGTCGTCGGGCTGGAGTCCGGCGCCGACGACTATGTCGTCAAACCGGTGCAGGGGCGCGTGCTCGACGCCCGGATCCGGGCGGTGCTGCGGCGCGGCGAGCGGGAGTCCAACGACGCGGCGTCGTTCGGCAGCCTCGTCATCGACCGCTCGGCGATGACCGTGACGAAGAACGGCGAGGACCTCCAGCTCACGCCGACCGAGCTGCGGCTGCTGCTGGAGCTGAGCCGGCGGCCGGGGCAGGCGCTGTCCCGGCAGCAGCTGCTGCGGCTGGTGTGGGAGCACGACTACCTGGGTGACTCGCGGCTCGTGGACGCCTGTGTGCAGCGGCTGCGCGCCAAGGTCGAGGACGTGCCGTCGTCGCCCACTCTGATCCGTACCGTGCGGGGTGTCGGCTACCGGCTGGACGCGCCTCAGTGACACAGGCGCACCAAGGGGGGGCCCGCGGCTGGACCGGGGCGCGCAAGGGAGTTCTGTCGCGGCTGCGCTTTACCAGTCTGCGTCTGAGGCTGGTCGTCGTCTTCGGCCTGGTGGCCCTGACGGCCGCCGTGTCCGCGTCCGGGATCGCGTACTGGCTCAACCGCGAGGCGGTCCTCACCCGTGCGCAGGACGCGGTGCTGCGCGACTTCGAGCAGGAGATGCAGAACCGGGCGGGCGCGCTGCCCGAGCGGCCGACGCAGGACGAGTTGCAGCACACCGCGGGCCAGATGGCGGGCAGCGACCAGCGCTTCAGTGTGCTGCTGGTCGCCCGTGACGCCGACGGCAGGACCGTCTACGGCAGCTCCGGCGGGTTGAGCGGCTTCTCGCTGCGGGACGTGCCGGCCTCGCTGCGCACGGCGGTGAACAAGACGCAGAAGGTCGACGGGGCCAACAAGCACCCGTACCACCTGTACTGGCAGCGGGTCATAGACCACGACACGCCCTACCTCGTGGCCGGGACGCGGGTGATCGGCGGCGGCCCGACCGGCTACATGCTCAAGTCGCTGGAACCGGAGGCGAAGGACCTGAACTCGCTCGCCTGGTCGCTGGGAATCGCCACGGCGCTCGCGCTGATCGGCTCGGCGCTGCTCGCGCAGGCCGCCGCGACGACGGTGCTGAAGCCCGTACAACGGCTCGGGACGGCCGCGCGCCGGCTCGGCGAGGGCAAGCTGGACACCCGGCTCAGGGTGTCCGGCACCGACGAACTCGCCGATCTGTCGCGGACGTTCAACAACGCGGCCGAGGCGCTGGAGAAGCGGGTCGCCGACATGGCCGCGCGGGACGAGGCGTCCCGGCGGTTCGTCGCGGACATGAGCCATGAACTGCGTACGCCGCTCACCGCCATCACCGCCGTGACGGAGGTGCTGGAGGAGGAGCTGGAGGCGGAGACCGGGAGCATGGACCCGATGATCGAGCCCGCCGTCCGGCTGGTGGTGAGTGAGACGCGGCGGCTGAACGACCTGGTCGAGAACCTGATGGAGGTCACCCGCTTCGACGCGGGCACCGCCCGGCTCGTCCTGGACGACGTCGACATCGCCGACCAGATCACCGCGTGCATCGACGCCCGGGCCTGGCTGGACGCGGTGGAGCTGGACGCCGAGCGCGGTATCCACGCCCGGCTGGATCCGCGGCGCCTCGACGTCATCCTGGCCAACCTCATCGGCAACGCGCTCAAGCACGGCGGCTCCCCCGTGCGGGTGACCGTCCGCGCGGACGACGACTCGCTCGTCATCGAGGTGCAGGACCACGGGCCCGGCATCCCCGAGGACGTGCTGCCGCATGTCTTCGACCGGTTCTACAAGGCCAGCGCCTCCCGGCCGCGCTCCGAGGGCAGCGGCCTCGGCCTGTCCATCGCCCTGGAGAACGCCCACATCCACGGCGGCGAGATCACCGCGGCCAACTCGGCGGACTCGGGGGCGGTGTTCACCCTGCGGCTCCCGCGCGGCACCGCTCCGGCGGAAGAGCCCGCCGACGACGGGCAGCGGCCCGAGAGCGATACCGACCAGCCCAAGGGCGAGGACTCGAGGGGGGACGCCTGATGACGGTACGTCTCGCGGCCGTGTCTCGTCTGCTCGCCGTGCCCGCCCTCGCCGTATCGCTGGCCGGCTGCGGGATCCGGGCGACGGAGGTGCCGACGAACTTCGGGCCCGCGCCCTCGCGGGTGCAGTGCTCGCTGGCCGAGCCGGACGTGTCGACGCGGGCCGCGCGGGGGCTGCCGGTGCAGGTGTTCCTGCTGTGCGGGTCCTCGCTGGTGACCGTCGACCGGACCGTACGGGTCCCGGACGGCGCGGCGGACTCCGAGCGGCGCATGCTGGTGGCGCAGGGCCTGCTGGACCAGCTCGCCGAGACTCCGTCGCCCGCCGAGAAGGAGGCCGGCTACAGCACGGACGTACGCGGTGGCATCACCGTGGGCGGGCCGCTGAAGGGCGACCCGGAGGAAACGCTGCGGCTGAGCACGGCGCCGGACAGCCTCACCTCGTACGCCCTGGCCCAGATCGTCTGCACCTTCTCCGACTCGGCCGCCGCCGAGGGCGACGGTTCCGTGGTCCTGGGCGGCCCCGGTCCCGAGTCCCCGCGCCGCTACGCGTGCACCGACGAGGTGCGGGCCCGCCCGGGCAGCACCGAGCCGCCGTCCAAGGACGTGGCCGGCGAGTGAGGCCGCGGGCGGGCTCCGCCCGGCTGTGGCGCACGCCTCACACGCGTCCCGGGGGGTATCCCGGAACCGATCCTGCCGGAGGCCGCGTCTAGGGGGGCGTGCAGCGTCAAGGCTCCATCGGCGGCAGCGCCGAGTTCCGCATCCGTGTGACGGGGGGTGTCCTCCTCGTCGCACACCTCGCGTTCGTCGCCTGGTTCACGCTGCGGCCGTTGGAGGTGCCCTGGGTGATGCCCGCCAATCTGCGGCCGTTCGCCGGGATCCGGGCCGATCTCGCCCTGGGCTGGCCCGAGGCGGCCCGCCACATCGGCGAGAAGCTGGCCCTGCTCGCCCCGCTGGGCGTGCTGCTGCCGATGGCGAGCGGCAGGCTGGCCGTCTCGCCGCTGGCGTCCCTGCTGCGCGCCGTCGCGGCCGGTGCGCTGCTGTCGATGGGCATCGAGCTGTTGCAGACCGGCGTGCCCGGTCAGGTCGTGGACGTCGACTCGCTGTTCCTCAACACCGCGGGCGTGGGCCTCGCGCATCTCGCGCTCGTCCCGGCGGGCCGCTCCTGGCTGCGCCGCCGCGCCCTCGCGCCCCTGACCCGGGCGCCCCTCCCCCCGGAGGAGCCGGCTCAGGGTCGGACCCCGACGATTCCCAGGGTCGGGATCGCTCCGTGGAGCGACGCTTTGCCGCCTTCGTCTCCGTAGCGTGGAGTGCAGATGGGGTACTCGGACGAGAGACCTCGCACATCGACGCTGAAGGAGTCGCACATGTCCCGCCTCGCCCGCCCCACCCACGGCCGCATGATCGGCGGAGTGTGCGCCGCGCTGGCCCGGCGCTTCGGCACCTCCACGACGACGATGCGGGTGATCTTCCTGGTCTCGTGTCTGCTGCCCGGGCCGCAGTTCCTGCTGTACATCGCGCTGTGGATCGTGCTGCCCTCCGAGGACAAGGTGCGGCACAAGGCCCAGACGGCCTGGTGACCGCCCGCCGCTGAAGCGCCGATGGGGCGCACCCTGTGTCCAGGGGTGCGCCCCATCGGCGTGTGCGTCCGCACGGGCGGGAGGGTCAGGCGAGCGGAATGCCGTTCACCGGGAGCCCGCCGAGCAGCTTGGGGGCCGGTCCGTTCGGGCCCTGGGCGAGCAGCTGGCCTGCGACCGGCTGGGCGGCGGCGAGACCGGTACCGGCCAGGCTCTGGCCCTGACCCACCGCCTCGCCCGAGCCCGCCGGCAGCGTCTGGGAGAGCTGCTCCGCCGGGAGGGCCTGGGTGAGGCCCCCCAGCGCCTGGGTGGCGTCCGGGACGGCCGGGGCGGCATTGGCGGCGCCCGCACCGGTGGCGGCGAAGGCGGCACCGAGAGCGGCGACACCGAGGGACTTGGCAGCAGACTGCTTCATGAAAACGCGTCCTCGCAATGGGATGACGGGGTGTGTGAGCGGTGCGGCGACCGTAATCACGCGGCACCACCCGCCGCAAACATCGAAATGCGGACGGCTTGTGAACACCGTCCGCATTCCCTGTGCGCCATTTCCCGCCCGGTCAGCCCTCCGAATCCGCAGAGCCGCTGGTCGAAGCGGTCTGCCGGAACAGCCATTCGGATTTCAGCTCGGCGTATCCCGGCTTGATCACGTCATTGATCATGGCCAGTCGTTCATCGAAAGGAATGAACGCTGATTTCATCGCATTGACTGAGAACCACTGCATGTCGTCGAGCGTGTAACCGAACGCCTCGACAAGGTGCTCGAATTCCCGGCTCATGCTGGTGTAAGACATGAGTCGATTGTCCGTATTTACGGTGGCTCGGAAATGCAGCCGCCGCAGCAGCCCGATGGGGTGTTCGGCGTACGAGGACGCCGCCCCGGTCTGCAGGTTGGAGCTCGGGCACAGCTCCAGCGGGATGCGCTTGTCCCGGACGTACGAGGCGAGCCGCCCGAGTTCGACGCGGCCGTCCTCGTGGACCTGGATGTCGTCGATGATCCGCACGCCGTGCCCGAGCCGGTCGGCGCCGCACCACTGCAGGGCCTGCCAGATGGAGGGCAGTCCGAAGGCCTCGCCGGCGTGGATGGTGAAGTGGTTGTTCTCGCGCTTCAGATACTCGAAGGCGTCCAGGTGCCGGGTGGGCGGGTAGCCGGCCTCGGCACCGGCGATGTCGAAACCCACCACCCCCAGGTCCCGGTGGCGGTTGGCGAGTTCGGCGATCTCCAGGGCCCGGGCCGCGTGCCGCATGGCGGTGAGCAGGGCGCCGACGCGGATGCGGTGGCCGTTCTCCCTGGCGCGCCGCTCCCCTTCCCGGAAACCCTCGTTGACGGCCTCGACCACCTCTTCGAGGCTCAGCCCGCCTTCGAGGTGCTGCTCGGGGGCGTAGCGCACCTCGGCGTAGACGACGCCGTCCTCGGCGAGGTCCTCGGCGCACTCGGCGGCGACCCGGACCAGGGCGTCGCGGGTCTGCATGACGCCGACGGTGTGGGAGAAGGTCTCCAGGTACCGCTCCAGGGAACCGGAGTCGGCGGCCTCGCGGAACCAGATGCCGAGCTTCTCCGGGTCGGTCTCGGGGAGCTGGGTATAGCCGGTTTCGCGGGCGAGTTCGACGATCGTCGCGGGGCGCAGGCCGCCGTCGAGATGGTCGTGCAGCAGAACCTTGGGCGCCCGGCGGATCTGGTCCGGTGTCGGGGTGTTCGCGATGGTCTGGCTCGTCATTTCCGCACTCTAACTCCTACGCGCGTAGATGGCTCCTCTTCGGCCGCTTTACGTTTTCGTCGATACGTAACGGTGACCCCGGGGACGGGTCGAATACACCTGTGTTTCTGACACTGTTCTGTCATGGCACACCAAGCGACGCCGGTTCGCAGGGCCCGGCTGGGCAGGACACTCGGTCCGGAGCCGACGGCGGTGAGCGGCGTGGTGCTGCTGCTGCCGGGCGGGGACGAGGTCTCCGGCCGCAGACCGTCGCCCCTGCTGGCGACCGCCTCCGTACGCGCCCTGGGGCGCCGGCTGGCCCGCGCGGGCCGGGACGAGGGGCTCGCCGCGCACGTGGTGCACTACCGCTGCCGCGGCTGGAACGGCAGTGAGGCCAACCTCGCGGCCGATGCCGTCTGGGCGGCCGACGAGGTCGTACGGCGGTACGGGGACGTGCCCGTCTGCCTCGCGGGGATCGGCATGGGCGGCCGGGCCGGGCTGCGCGCGGGTGGGCACGAGGCCGTCAACTCCGTGCTGGCGCTGGCCCCCTGGCTGCCGGAGGAGGATGTGGCGGCGCCACCCGAACCGGTGAAGCAGTTGGTGGGGCGGCAGGTGCTGATCGTGCACGGCACGAATGACGAGCGGACGGATCCCGAGTTGTCGTTCCGGCTGGCGGCGCGGGTGAAGAAGGCGAATCGGGATGTGTGCCGGTTCGAAGTGCATGCGGATGGGCACGGGTTGCATCAGTACCGGGACGAAGTGCTGGCGTTGGCCGAGGACTTCGTGATGGGGGCGGTGTACGGGCGGGCGGTGTCCCGGCCTGTGCGGGATGCGTTGGCCGCGCCGCCGCCGTTGGGGTTGCGGATGCCGTTGGCTGCGGGGTTCAGTCCTTCGAGGCGGTAGCGCCGCTGGGGTGCATGTGGTTTTCGGAGTGCGGGTTCGTTGTGGTTGATCGCGCAGTTCCCCGCGCCCCTGACTAGGGCAGCAGACTGCCTCTTCTTGAGAGCAGGAACCTTTTGAAGGCTGCTACGGGGGGTGTGTCCGGGTGGCCTTCCAGCCAGGCCACGCCGATTTCGCGGACTGCTCGGGGGGCCGTCACCGTCAGTTCGACCACTCCGGGGCGAGGGACGGCCGGTGGGGGCAGGAGGGCTACTCCGAGGCCTGCTGCCACCAGGCCTCGGAGGGTTTCGGCTTCCTCGCCCTCGAAGGCGATGCGGGGCTTGAAGCCCGCTTCCTGGCAGAGGTCGTCGGTGATGCGGCGCAGGCCGTAGCCGGGTTCGAGGGTGACGAAGGTTTCGTCGGCCGCTTCCGCGAGGCGGATGCGGCGGCGGGTGGCGAGGGAGTGGTCGGCGGGGACGACCAGGCGGAGTTTCTGTTCGTCGAGGCGGCGGGCGACCAGGTCGGGGGCGTCGGGGACCGGGGAGGTCAGGCAGAGGTCGAGTTCGCCGGCGCGGAGGCGTTCGAGCATGGCCTCGCCGTAGTTCTGGACCAGGCTGAAGCGGACGCGGGGATGGTCGGCGCGGAAGGCCTGGAGGAGGCCCGGGACGGTCTCGGCGCCCATGGTGTGCAGGAAGCCGAAGGCGACCTTGCCGGTGAAGGGGTCGGCGTCGGCCCGCACCTCCTCGGCGGCGCGCTCGACCTCGGCCAGGGCGCGCTCGACCGAGGCGAGGAAGGTGCGGCCGGCCGGGGTGAGGGAGACCGTACGGCCGTGGCGGGCGAAGAGGTCGACGCCCAGGTCCTGCTCCAGACGGGCCATGGAGCGGGAGAGGGTCGACTGCGGGACGTTCATCTCCTGGGCGGCACGGGTGACGTGCTCGGTGCGCGCGACGCCTGCGAAGTAGGCGAGGCGGGGGGCCAGCACCTTGGACATCTCCGCCATGTCTTCTGTGTCACTGGATGGTGACAGGCGAGCCGCTGAACTGGATTGATGCACCATGGGAACGATTATCGCCGTTCCATGCATTGGACGGATCAGTGGGGGCGTACGTAATTTCGAGGCATGACTCCCGCCAGTACCGGGGCGTCCACCACCGTGGGCGCCGATGTCTCTGTCCCTGCTTCCGACTCCCGTATGTCGCCGGGCGGGCCCGGCTACCGCCGGATGAGTTTCGCCCTCTTCCTCGCGGGTGTCGCGACCTTCGCGCTGCTGTACTCCACGCAGGCGCTGCTTCCGCTGATCTCCGGTGAGTTCGGGGTGGCGGCGAGCGACGCGAGCTGGACCGTGGCCGCCGCGACGGGCGGGCTGGCGCTGTTCGTGCTGCCGATGAGCGCCCTGTCCGAGCGTTTCGGACGGCGTGCGGTCATGACGGCGTCGCTGGCCGTGGCGGTCACGATCGGGCTGCTGGTGCCGCTCGCCCCGTCGCTGGGTGTGCTGGTCGTGCTGCGGGCCCTCCAGGGCGCGGCCCTGGCCGGGCTGCCCGCGTCGGCGACCGCGTACCTCGCGGAGGAGGTCAGCCCCAAGGCGCTGGTCACCGCGATCGGGCTGTTCGTCGCCGGCAACAGCGTCGGCGGGATGAGCGGCCGGGTCATCACCGGCTGGGTCGCACAGGAGTGGGGCTGGCGGGTCGCCGTCGGTGTCATCGGCGCGCTCGCCGTGGCGTGTGCGGTGGCCTTCCGGGCGCTGCTCCCCGCCCCCAGGCACTTCAAGCCGGGCTCGCTGCGCCCGCGCGTCCTGGCGCGCACGGTCCGCGACCACCTGTCCAACCCGCTGCTGTGCCGGCTGTACGCGATCGGCGCGCTGTTCATGACGGTGTTCGGCGGCGTGTACACGGTCATCGGCTACCGACTGACCGAGGCCCCGTTCTCACTGCCGCAGGGCATCATCGGCTCGATCTTCCTCGTGTACCTCGTCGGTACGGTGTCGGCGTCGACGGCGGGCCGGCTGGTGGGCCGGATGGGCCGCCGGGGCGCGCTGTACGCCGCGGGCGGTACGACGGCGGCGGGCCTGCTGCTGTCCCTGGCCGGGTCGCTGCCGCTGGTCCTGCTGGGTCTGGTCCTGATCACGGGCGGCTTCTTCGCGGGCCACGCGGTGGCCTCCTCGGCGGTCAGCAAGACGGCCACGACCGGCCGCGCGCAGGCCTCGGCGCTCTACCAGTCGTCGTACTACATCGGCTCCAGCGCGGGCAGCACGGTCGGCGCGATCGCCTTCCACGCGGGCGGCTGGGCCGGAACGGTCGGCGTCGGACTGCTGGCGGTGCTCGGCGTCGTGACGATCACGGTGTTCGGCACGCGGGCGGCTCGGCTGCAGCGGAGGCTGGCCACGGCCGCCTGACCGTACAGCGCGTCAATCCCCCTGGTCGGGGCCGGTTGTCAGTGGGCGCGGATAACGTCCGCGTCTGACTGACCACCGGATCCGAGCAGGGGGATTTCTCATGGAGTTCCGCATCGACCGTACGGCGTTCGCCGAGGCCGTGGGCCGGGCGGGGCGGGCACTGCCCGCGCGGACGCCGGTGCCGGTGCTGGGCGGACTGCTGCTGGAGGCGGACGCGGGACGGCTCGCCGTGACGGGGTTCGACTTCGAGGCGGCGGTACGGGTGGAGGCCGAAGCGGAGGTCGCGGCTGAAGGGCGGGTGCTCGTCCCGGGGCGGCGGCTGCTGGAGGTGTGCCGGGTGCTGCCGGAGGGGCCGGTGAGCTGTGCGCTGGAGGCGTCGCGGTTCACCGTGGAGGCGGACGGGACGCGCTTCGGGCTCTCGACACTGCCAATCGCCGAGTACCCGGCCCTGCCCGCCGCGCCCGCGCCGTACGGCACGGTGGACGCCGCCGCGTTCGCGACCGCCGTCGCGCAGGTCGCCCTCGCCGCCGGACGGGACGACACGCTGCCGCTGCTGACGGGCGTCCAACTGCGTCTCGACGGCGGGGAGATGACGCTGTCGGCCTCGGATCGCTACCGGTACGCGGTGCGGCGGCTGGAGTGGAAGCCGGGGGCGGCGGCCGACGGGGTGGTGGAGGCCGCCGAGGGGGTGGTGGAGGCTTTGCTGCCGTCGCGGCGGCTGCTGGATGTCGCGCGGTCGCTGGGGCGCTGCGGGGACGTGGTCATCGGATGGGATCCGGCCGGGGGCGGCGGGCTGATGGGCTTCGAGGGCGGGCAGTCGCGGACGGCGCTGCGGCTCCTGGACGGGCGGCTGCCCGCCTACACATCGCTGTTCGACATGGCGGGGGCGGCGGTCGCCGAGGTGGAGCGCGAGGGGCTCGCGGAGGCCGTGCGGCGGGTCGCGGTGGTGGCGGAGGCGAACAGTTCGGTGCGGCTGGACTTCTCGGCCGAGGGGTTCGTGATGCTGCGGGCCGGCTTCGGGGACGATGTGGCGGCTCAGCGGCTGCCGGCCACGCTGAGCGGCGCCGACGAGGTGCCGGTGGCCTTCAACCCGGCCTATCTGCTGGACGCGCTGACGTCCTTCGAGAGCCCGCGGGTACGGCTGGAGCTGCTGGGGGCGGGGCAGCGGGCGCTGCTGCACGGGGTGGCGGACGGCGGCGGGGTTGGGGCGGGCACGGCGGAGGCGGGCACGGCGGAGGCGGGCACGGCGGAGGCGGGCACGGCGGAGGCCGGGGCGCACCGGCATCTGCTGATGTCGGTGAAGCAGCTCGTCTGAGGCGGCTGAGACCGGTCCGAGGCGGGTGCTCCCACCTGCGGGTTCGTGCGCTCGGGGGGCCGTTGTCAGTGGGCTGCGGTAGCTTCCGGAGTACTGGGCGCAATGGCGCGTGACAGACATTCCACAGGGGTGGGTGGACGATGACGAACGGCACGGCGGCACCGACGGACCTGGACACCAGGCTGGAGGCACACCGCACCGAGCTGACCGGGTACTGCTACCGGATGCTCGGCTCCTCCTTCGAGGCCGAGGACGCGGTGCAGGACACGATGGTCCGCGCCTGGCGCAGCTACGACAAGTTCGAGGGCCGCTCCAGCCTTCGCTCCTGGCTCTACCGCATCGCGACGAACGTGTGCCTGGACATGCTGACCGCGGGCAACAAGCGCGCCCGGCCCATGGATCTCACCGAGTCCACGCCGCTCGCCCGGGCGGCCCTGTCCCCCCGCCCGGACAACACCTGGCTGGAGCCGATGCCGGACGCCCGTGTGCTGCCCACGACCGAGGACCCGGCGGAGGCGGCGGTCGCCAAGGAGTCCGTGCGGCTCGCCTTCATGGCCGCGCTGCAGCAGCTTCCGGCCAAGCAGCGGGCCGTGCTGATCCTGCGCGAGGTGCTGGCCTGGAGGGCGAGCGAGGTCGCCGAGCTGCTGGACACCTCGGTGGCGTCGGTCAACAGCGCCCTCCAGCGGGCCCGCGCCACCCTGGCCGAGCGGCAGCAGCCGGGCGCCGACGCGGTCGTCTCCGACCCGCTCGACGAGGACCAGCAGAAGCTGCTGGACCGCTATGTGGCGGCCTTCGAGGGCTACGACATGGCGGCGCTGACGGCCCTGCTGCACGAGGACGCGGTCATGACGATGCCGCCGTTCGACCTGTGGCTGACCGGCGTCGGCGACATCACCGGCTTCATGACGACGCTCGGCGCGCCCTGCGCGGGCTCCCGGCTGGTGCCGGTCGAGGTCAACGGGCTGCCGGGGTTCGCCCAGTACAAGCCCGACCCGGAGGGCGGCGGCTTCATGCCGTGGGCGGTCCAGGTGCTGGAGATCTCAGACGGCCGGATCACCGGGTTCCACTGCTTCCTCGACACCGAGCGCTGGTTCCCGCTCTTCGACCTGCCCCTCCGTCTCGAAGCGGAGGCCGACCAGGTCGAGCAGGGCGCCTAGGGCCGGGTCGGGGTCGCGGAGCCTGATCCGGCCTCCCGCCCGGCGGGCGGCGAGCTGGAGCCGCGCCAGCAGGTCGACGGTGGCGAGGCCCGGCGGTCCGAGGCCCCCGACATCGCACACCACGACCCGGGCACCGCTGGTGTGCAGCAGTGCCCGTACGTCGTCGCTCAGCCCTCTCACCTCGTCCCGGGTGACGGGGCCGGGCAGTACGAGCACGGGCGGTGTCATGGCGTCCACGATCGGTAGACCGGGCGGGCGGCGGTAACTCATCGCGACGGTCCCTTCTGTCGGTGCGCAGGGAAGATCACATTGACCGGGACATGGCCTTCCCCGGAGGGTTGGCTGTATGCCCCATGCACCTGCCCCTCCCGCGCTGCCCGATGCTCTCTTCGCCGGTGAGGGGGCGTCGTGCAGGGGGTGCTGAGCGGGTTCGCGGTCATCGCCGTGGTCATCGGGGTCGGCTACCTGATCGGCCGCCGGGGCTATCTGGGGGACGGGGGCCGCGAGGTCCTGACCAAGCTGGCCTTCCATGTGGCGTCCCCGGCGCTGCTCTTCACGACGCTCGCGCAGGCCGACCTGTCGGTGATCTTCTCCGACCGGCTGCTGGTCACGGCGATGAGCACGGCAGCGGCGGCGGGGGTCTTCGTGGCGGTGGGTGCGGTGCGCCGGTGGGGTGCGGGCCGGACGACGATCGGCGCGCTGTGCTCCAGCTACGTGAACTCGGGGAATCTCGGCATCCCGATCGCCGTGTACGTCCTCGGTGACGCGTCGCTGGTCGCGCCGGTGCTGCTGTTCCAGCTGGTCGCCGTCACACCGGTGGCGCTGACGGTCCTGGACCTGGCGACCGTCTCGGAGGAGGACAAGCGCCCCCTGTGGCAGAGCCTGCTCACCCCGCTCCGCAATCCGATCGCCCTGGGCTCCCTCGCCGGGGTGGCGGCGTCGGCGACCGGCCTCCATGTCCCGGGCCCGCTGATGGACCCCCTCACCCTGATCGGCAACATGTCGGTCCCGGCCGTCCTCCTCGCCTTCGGCATCTCCCTGCGCGGCAGCACACTCCCCCTGCGCGGCGCGGAACGGGCCCCCGTCCTCCTCGCCGTGGCCCTGAAGGCGATCGCCCAGCCCCTGATCGCCTGGGCCCTGGCGACGACCGTCTTCGGCCTCCACGGAGCGTCCCTGCTCGACGTGGTCGTCACCTCTGCCCTGCCTGCGGCACAGAACCTGTTCACGTACGCGAGTAGCTACCGAGTGGGCGAGGTGCTGGCGAGGGAGGCGATCCTGCTGTCGACGGTGCTGGCGGTGCCGGTGCTTGTGGTGGTGGCGGCGGTGCTGGGGTGAGTCAGTCGTGGGGGAACTCGGCGGTGTCGAGTTCTAGGGTGAAGGGCTCGGGCAGCGTGATGCGATCTCCGAATTTGCCCTCATCCAGAACCCGGTAGACCTTCCCCCGCGGTTCGCCGTAGAGCGTGATGACGGGCCCTCCGGGGGCCCAGCCGTCGATGAGCAGGTACAGCGGAACGCCGGCGTGGGCATAACCGGCGGCTTTCTTGATCCGATCGTGGGCCGCATTCCCCTTGGACGTGATCTCGACAATGAGTTCCGCGGCAGCCGCTGGGATGAAGTGGCCGCCCTCGTCACGCAGCACCTGCCTGGGGGCGACTGCGAGGTCAGGGATGTAGAGCCCGTCACGGGACGGGACCGCCGTGCCCAGGGTCTGGTAGATGCCCCAGTGCCTGGGGATGACCTCGTACAGGACTCGCTGGACCAGGTCAGCGATGTCGTTGTGGGCATTGGACGGCGGTGGTGCCACGGTGACGATCCCCTCGATGATCTCCACCTTGCAGCCCTCGGGCGCGTCCGTCTCCTGCCAGATCCGAACGAGGTCGTCCCACTCGTGGCCGTTGGCAGCCGAGTGGTCGACGGTGAGTGCGCTCATGGCGGTTCTCCAATCAGTGCGTCACCGATCCCAGCATGCCGAACGGGACCGGCGGAGGTCCACCGATCCCGTTCACCCGAAAGGAAAACCCCCAGGTCAGGCGATACGTTCCAGCACTACCGGCGACGCCGTGAAGTCCGTCCCCTGGGCCGCGATGTCGTAGGAGCCCTCCACCGCCTGGAGCGCGTACTCGAAACGCTCCGGGGTGTCGGTGTGCAGGGTCAGCAGGGGCTGGCCCTCCTTCACCGGGTCGCCCGGCTTGGCGTGGAGTTCGATGCCGGCGCCTGCCTGGACCGGGTCCTCCTTGCGGGCGCGGCCCGCGCCGAGGCGCCAGGCGGCGATGCCGATGTCGTAGGCGTCGAGGCGGGTCAGGGTGCCCGAGGCCGGGGCCTTGATCACGTGCTGTTCGCGGGCCACCGGGAGCGCCGCGTCCGGGTCGCCGCCCTGGGCCGCGATCATGCGGCGCCAGACGTCCATCGCGGAGCCGTCGGCCAGGGCCTTCGCCGGGTCGGCGTCCTTCACACCTGCGGCGTCCAGCATTTCGCGGGCCAGGGCGATGGTCAGTTCGACCACGTCCGCCGGGCCGCCGCCCGCCAGGACCTCCACCGACTCGCGGACCTCCAGGGCGTTGCCCGCGGTGAGGCCGAGCGGGGTCGACATGTCCGTGAGCAGGGCGACCGTACGCACCCCGTGGTCCGTGCCCAGGCCGACCATCGTGGAGGCCAGTTCGCGGGCGTCGTCCAGAGTCTTCATGAAGGCGCCCGTGCCTACCTTGACGTCCAGGACGAGCGAGCCCGTGCCCTCGGCGATCTTCTTCGACATGATCGAGGAGGCGATCAGGGGGATCGCCTCGACGGTGCCCGTGACGTCGCGCAGGGCGTAGAGCTTCTTGTCCGCGGGGGCCAGGCCGTCGCCCGCCGCGCAGATGACCGCGCCGGTGGTGTCCAGGACGTTCAGCATCCGCTCGTTGGAGAGCAGGGCCTGCCAGCCGGGGACGGACTCCAGCTTGTCCAGCGTGCCGCCGGTGTGGCCGAGGCCGCGGCCCGAGAGCTGCGGTACGGCGGCGCCGCACGCGGCGACCAGGGGGGCCAGCGGGAGCGTGATCTTGTCGCCGACGCCGCCCGTGGAGTGCTTGTCGGCCGTCGGGCGGGACAGGGACGAGAAGTCCATGCGCTCGCCGGAGGCGATCATCGCGGCGGTCCAGCGGGCGATCTCACGGCGGTTCATGCCGTTGAGCAGGATGGCCATCGCGAGGGCGGACATCTGCTCGTCGGCCACCTCCCCGCGGGTGTACGCGTCGATGACCCAGTCGATCTGCTCGTCACTGAGCTCGCCGCGGTCCCGCTTGGTGCGGATGACGGAGATGGCGTCCATGGCCATGGCTTGGGCTTCCTTCCGAGGATTTCCAGAAGCCGTACGGCCCCTCCTGAGCGACTGGCGACTCGGAGGGGCCGTACGGGAATGACTACTTGTCGAGGTGGCCGGGGCCGAAGGCCTGGGGCAGCATCGCCGACAGCGGCAGGATGCCCTCCGGGGTCTCCAGCAGCAGCTCCGGGCCGCCGAACTCGTGCAGCAACTGGCGGCAGCGGCCGCACGGTACGAGCGGGTCGCCGTCGCGGTCGACGCAGGTGAAGTGCGTCAGCCGGCCGCCGCCGGTGTTGTGCAGCTCCGACACCAGGCCGCACTCGGCGCACAGGCCGAGGCCGTACGAGGCGTTCTCGACGTTGCAGCCGGAGATGATCCGGCCGTCGTCGACCAGGGCGGCCACGCCCACCGGATAGCCGGAGTAGGGGGCGTACGCCCGGGACATGGCGTCCCGGGCCACCGCGCGCAGCTTCTCCCAGTCGACGGCCGGGCCGGCGTCGGTCACTTGCCCTGTCCCTTCCGGTACGGCATGCCGTCCGCCTTGGGCATCCTCAGACGCTGCGCGGACAGGGCGAGCACCACCAGGGTGATGACGTACGGCGTGGCGGAGACGACCTGGTTGGGGACCTCGTCGGTGGTCGCGTACCAGGCGAAGACCAGGCCGCCGACGACCAGGGTGATCGCGGCCTGGACGTACTTCTTGCGGACCACCAGCCAGATGGCGCCGATGAGCAGCAGGAGCGCGCCGAGCAGCAGCAGGGCGTGCACGTTGGCCGAGCCGCCGCGCAGGTTGAGGCTGTCGGTGTAGCCGAACAGGCCCGCGCCGAGGGCGAGTCCGCCGGGCATCCAGTTGCCGAAGATCATCGCGGCGAGGCCGATGTAGCCGCGGCCGCTGACCTGGCCCTCCAGGTAGAAGGGGTTGGCCACGATGGACAGGAAGGCGCCGCCGAGGCCGGCCAGACCGCCGGAGATGATCACGGCGATGTACTTGTACTTGTAGACGTTGACGCCGAGGGACTCGGCGGCGACCGGGTTCTCGCCGCAGGAGCGCAGCCGCAGGCCGAAGGCGGTGCGCCACAGGATCCACCAGGTGGCGGGGATCAGCGCGATGGCGATCAGGGTCAGCCAGGAGACGTTGGTGACCAGGCCGCCGAGCAGGCCGGCGATGTCCGAGATCAGGAACCAGCCGTGGGCGTTGAGGTCGCGCAGCGCGTCGGAGAGGCCCGGCACCGTGAAGTTGCCGAGGGATTCCACCGCCGGGGACTGCTTGGCGGAGCCGCCCGTGTGGCCCTCGAAGGCGAGGGGCGCGAGGTAGCGGGTGGCGCCCAGGGCGAGGATGTTGATGGCCACACCGGAGACGATGTGGTTGACGTTGAAGGTGACGGTGACGAAGGCGTGCAGCAGGCCGCCGATCGCGCCGCCCGCGATGCCCACCAGGACACCGGTCCACGGGCCCCACTGGAATCCGGCCCAGGCACCGAACCAGGTGCCGAGGATCATCATGCCCTCGAGGCCGATGTTGACGACACCCGCGCGCTCGGCCCACAGACCGCCGAGACCGGCGAGGCCGATCGGCACGGCGAGCTGGAGCGCGGTGGACATCTGGCTGACGTTGGTGATGCCGTCGGCGCCGGTGATGATGCGGACGATCGAGGTCAGCGCCAGACCGCCGGCGATGACCAGCAGCAGGACGGGCCACGACAGGCGGCGGCCGGTGGGCGCCGCGGGCTGCAGCGTGGGCTGGTTGAGGTCGGTCACGGTGGTCATCGGCCAGCCACCTCCTTCGTGGCGTTGTGGGTGGTGGTGCCGAGGACGTGACCGGCGGCCAGTTCGGCGCCGACCCGGCGCTGCTGGCGGCGCAGGCCCCATTCGCGGACGGCCTCGTAGGAGACGACGACCGAGAGGACGATCAGGCCCTGCATGATGACCGCGATCTCCTTGTCGTAGCCGTGGAAGTCCAGTTCGGGCGAGGCCTTGTCGAGCCAGGCCCACAGCAGGGCGGCGAAGGCGATGCCGACCGGGCTGTTGCGGCCGAGCAGGGCGATGCCGATGCCGAGGAAGCCGATTCCGGTGGGGAAGTTCAGGCTGTAGGTGTGGGTGTCGCCGAGCAGGATCGGCAGACCGGCCAGGCCCGCGAGGCCGCCGGAGAGCAGCATGGCGGTCAGCACCATGCGCTTGGGGTCGACGCCGCTGGCCGCGGCCGCGGTCGAGGAGGCGCCGGAGGCACGCAGGTCGAAGCCGAAGCGGGTGCGGTTCAGGACGACCCAGTAGCCGATGCCGAGCAGGACGGCGAGCAGGACCAGGCCGTAGATCTCGCCGGCCGCGCCCATCGAGATGCCGGGGATCCAGCCGGACTCGTGCATCTCGCCGGTGGTGTTGTTGTTGCCGACCTTGACGCCGAAGACGTCCGGCAGCCACAGGTAGGAGATCACCGAGGTGGCGATGGCGTTGAGCATGATCGTGGCGACGACCTCGCTGACGCCGCGGGTGACCTTGAGGACACCGGCGATACCGGCCCAGAAGGCGCCGGTGAGGACGGCCGTCAGGAGCAGCAGCGGCACCTGGATCGCGGCCGGCATGCTGGCGTGGGCGCCGACGATGGCGGCCATCATGGCGGCGAGCTGGTACTGGCCGTCGACGCCGATGTTGAACAGGTTCATCCGGAAGCCGATGGCCACCGCGAGCGCCGCGATGTAGTACATCGACGCCTGGTTGATGATCAGCACCTGGATGTCGGAGAAGCCGAGCTGCTCAAACATCAGGGCGAACGGCTCGATCGGGTTCTTGCCCGACGCGATCAGCACGATCGCGATCAGGACGAAGGCCACGGCGAGCGCGATGACCGGCCCGGCCACCGCGAGGAGCACGCGCTCCTTGTCGAACTTCTTCATCAGCGGGCCTCGTCTTCCCCAGACTCGGGAGACTTGCGGGTCTCGGGGGTCTCTTCGTGTTCCAGGTGGCCGGTCGCGGCGCCGGTCATCGCCGAGCCGAGTTCCTCGGGCGTGATGCCGGCCGGGTCGGCGTCGGCGACCAGCTTGCCGTTGTAGATCACGCGCAGGGTGTCGGACAGACCGATCAGCTCGTCGAGGTCGGCGGAGATCAGCAGCACGGCCAGGCCCTCGCGGCGGGCCTCGCGGATGAGGTCCCAGATGGCGGACTGGGCACCGACGTCCACGCCCCGGGTGGGGTGGGCGGCGATCAGGAAGCGCGGCTTGTGGCTCATCTCGCGGCCGACGATCAGCTTCTGCTGGTTGCCGCCGGACAGGGAGGCGGCGGTGACGTCGATGCCGGGGGTGCGGACGTCGTACTCCGTCACGATCCGGCGGGTGTCCTCCTGGGCGGCCTTCGGGTCCAGCCAGACGCCCTTGGCGAGGGGCTTCTCGGTGACATGGCCGAGGATGCGGTTCTCCCAGAGGGGTGCCTCCAGGAGCAGACCGTGGCGGTGGCGGTCCTCGGGGATGTAGCCGATGCCCTGCTCGCGGCGCCTGCGGGTGGGCCAGGCGGTGATCTCCTCGTCGGCGAGCCGGATCGTGCCGGAGTCGGCGTGCTTGAGGCCGATGAGCGCGTCCACCAGCTCGGTCTGGCCGTTGCCCTCGACGCCGGCGATGCCGAGGACTTCGCCCTCGTGGATGGTGAAGGTGATGTCGTCGAGGAGGGCCTTGCCGCCGGGGGCCTCCAGGCGGAGCTTGTCGACGGTGATGACCGGGCGGTCGGTGACCGTGGACTCGGCCGTCTCGGGCGTGGGCAGTTCGCTGCCCACCATCATCTCGGCGAGCTGACGCGGCGTCGTCTCGGCGGGGACGGCCGTACCGACGGTGGTGCCGCGGCGGATGACGGTGATCTCGTCGGCGACGGAGAGCACTTCGCCGAGCTTGTGCGAGATGAAGATGACCGACAGGCCCTCGGACTTCAGTTCGCGCAGGTTGGCGAAGAGGGCGTCGACCTCCTGCGGCACCAGGACGGCCGTGGGCTCGTCGAGGATCAGCGTGGTGGCGCCGCGGTAGAGGACCTTGAGGATCTCCACGCGCTGGCGGGCGGCGACGCCGAGCTCCTCGACCAGGAGGTCGGGCTTGACGTCGAGGCCGTAGCGCTCGGAGAGCTCCTTGATCTTGCGGCGGGCCTTGGCGCCGATGCCGTGGAGCTTCTCGCTGCCGAGCACCACGTTCTCGAGGACCGTGAGGTTGTCGGCGAGCATGAAGTGCTGGTGGACCATGCCGATGCCGCGGACGATGGCATCGGCCGGCGACGAGAAGGCGACCTGCTCGCCGCCCACGGCGATGGTGCCCTCGTCCGGCTTCTGCATGCCGTAGAGGATCTTCATCAGGGTCGACTTGCCGGCGCCGTTCTCACCGACCAGGGCGTGGACGGTGCCCTTGCGGACGCTGAGGTGGATGTCGTGGTTGGCCACGACGCCGGGGAAACGCTTGGTGATCCCGGCGAGTTCGACGGCGGTCACCGATTCGTTGACCGCCGCTCCGGCCGGAGGGCTGCTGGACGCGTTGATAACGCACTCTCCTGGGGACGGGGGTCGTCTACGCGCGTAGCGCCCCTACGGCATACAAAGGGGCCGGGCCCCCGCGCCAACGGGGCACGGAGAGCAGCCTCCCCGCGCCCCGTTGAGCGGACGCGACCCCCGGGGGTCACTGCCTGCTCGAGGCAGTAAGTCGTCAGCTGCTCTTGACCTTGATCTCGCCGCTGATGATCTTCTCCTTGGCCGTCTTGATGGCTTCCTGAAGCTCGGCGTCGTCCGCGAACTTCGGGTTGGAGTCCGAGAGGCTCACCTCGCCGGTCTTCAGATCGCCACGAACGATACCGGTCTCGGGCTTGCCGTCCTCGACCGACTTCGCGAGGTTGTACACCGCCTTGGCGACGTCCTTCATCGCCGAGGTCAGGATGAAGTCCTTGTACTTGGCGAGGGCGGCCTGCTCGTACTGGTCGGAGTCGACGCCGATCGCCCACACCTTCTTGGCGGCGGCGGCCTCGATGACGCCCTGACCGGACAGACCGGCGGCCGCGTAGACCACGTCGGCCTTCTTCTCGATCTGGCCCTCGGCGGCCGTCTTGCCCTTGTCGGGGCTGGCGAAGCCGCCCTCCTCGGCCGTCTGCGTCAGGTACTGGGAGAGCACCTTGACCTTCGGGTCGGTGTCCTTGACGCCCTGCGCGAAGCCCGCCTGGAACTTGTGGATCAGCGGGATGTCCACACCGCCCACGAAGCCGACGACCTTGGACTTGGTGCTCTTGGCGGCGGCGACACCGGCCAGGTAGGAGGCCTGCTCCTCGTTGAAGACCAGGTCGGCGACGTTCTTGCTGTTGATCGTGGCGTCGTCGACGATGCCGAAGGTGGTGTCCGGGAACTTCTCCGCGGCACCCTTGACGGCCGAGGCGTACGCGTAGCCGACGCCGATGACCGGGTTGTGACCCTGCTTCGCCAGCGAGACCAGACGCTGCTCCTTGTCGGCGTCGGTCTCGCCCTCGGTGGGCTCCACGTCGGCCGTCTTGTAGCCGAACTCCTTCTGCGCCTTCTCCAGACCCGCGTACGCGGCGTCGTTGAAGGACTGGTCGCCCTTGCCACCGACGTCGTACGCGATGGCGAGACCCTTGTTCCCCTTCGAGTCCGACGACCCGGCAGAGGTCGAGGTGCTGCCGCAGGCGGAGAGGGCGAGGGCCAGGGAGGCGGTCGCTGCGCCTGCGACCGTGATCCGGGAAATCCGGCGCATGTGTGGGTGCTCCTGTCGTACTGGCGGGCCCGGTGCGGCGAGGGTGCGTGCCGGGCGGCGTGGGGACGTGCTCTCACTACCCCGGGGTCGCCAAGCGCCGGAACGGTTCAGCGTCGACGCTGGCTTCGCCGCAGATTAACGCGCGTAGACCTGCCTGAAAACCCCTTCTGTCCACCTTGTTATCCGCCCGTGGCCAAGCCATCCCCGGGTCTCGGGTCGGGTGTCGCCGACCGCGAACGAGGGGTGGCGCAGGGTGATCCGGGTGGCTCGGGGCGATTCGCCCCGGGAACGCCACGGAGGGCGGGCACCCTGGGGTGCCCGCCCTCCGTGGCTGTCGCAGACCGGTACCGCTACTCGGTCTTGACCTTGATGGAGCCGTCGATGATGCCCTTCTTGGCCTTGTCCACGGCGTCCTTGAGCCCCGCGACCTGGCCGAACTCCGGGTTGGCCTCGGAGACTCCGACACCGTTGACCTTCAGGTCGAAGGTCTGGGTCCCGGACAGCGGCTTGCCGTCGTGGACCGACTTGGACAGCGCGTAGACCGCGCCGCCGACGTCCTTGAGGGCGGAGGTGAGGATGTACTGCTTGTACGCGGCGAGGGGTGCCTGCTTGTACTGGTCGGAGTCGACGCCGATCGCCCAGACCTTCGCCTTGGCGGCGGCCTCTATGACGCCCTGGCCCGAGAGACCGGCCGCCTGGTAGACGACGTCGGCCTTCTTCTCGATCTGGCCCTCGGCGGCGGCCTTGCCCTTGTCGGGGCTGGCGAAGCCGCCCTCCTCGGCCGTCTGCGTCAGGTACTGCGAGACGACCTTCACCTTGGGGTTGGTGTCCTGCACGCCCTGCTTGTAGCCGGCCTCGAACTTGTGGATCAGCGGGATGTCCACACCGCCGACGAAACCGACGGTGTTCGACTTGGTGACCTTGGCGGCGGCGACACCGGCGAGGTACGAGGCCTGCTCCTCGGCGAAGACGAGGGAGGCGACGTTCTTGCCCTCGACCACGGAGTCGACGATGCCGAAGGTGGTCTTCGGGTACTTGGCGGCCACGGCCTTCATCGCCGGGCCGTAGGCGAAGCCGACGCCGATGACCGGGTTGTAGCCCTGCTTGGCCAGCGAGGCCAGCCGCTGTTCCTTGTCGGCGTCGGTCTCGCCCTCGGTGGGCTCGATGTCGGCCGTCTTGTAGCCGTACTCGTCCTTGGCCTTCGTCAGGCCCGCGTAGGCGGCGTCGTTGAAGGACTGGTCACCCTTGCCGCCGATGTCGTAGGCGATGGCGAGACCCTTGTCTTCCTTCGTGTCGCTGCCACCGCTCTCACTGCTGGTGCTGCCACAGGCCGTGGCGGCGAGCCCGAGCGACGCGACCCCCACCGCGACACGGGTCAGTTTGGAAATCCGACGCATCTGAAGTTCCCCATTCTCCAAAGCCCCGCAGTGGGCGCTCAGTGCGGCGCACATTAACGCGCGTAGACACCCTTGGGAACGGTTCACCGTGGGGCCGTTATCCATTCGTGCCGATGGCCGGTTACGCCCTTGTGAACCACGGGAGCGAACGGGGTCGAAAAGTGCGGCCGGGGACATGGCGCGATCCTTTTCACCGCGCGCCGTCGCTCATCCCCGGCCGGATTCCTTTTCGCAGGTCAGGGGCCGCCCTAACGCAGGCCGTTCACCAGGGCCGCCGCCGTGAAGAGTTCCACGCCTACGGTGATCGCCGACTCGTCCACGTCGAAGTCGCCCTGGTGGAGGTCGCGGACGTGGCGTTCGCCCGGGGTGCGGACGCCGAGGCGCGCCATGGCGCCGGGGACGTGTTCCAGGTACCAGGAGAAGTCCTCGCCGCCGAGGCTCTGCTCGGTGCCCAGGACGGAGTCGACCCCGCGGCGGGCGATCATGGCGTCGCGCAGCAGCTCGGTCACGCCGGGTTCGTTGACGACGGGCGGTACGCCGCGCACGTAGTTGATCTCCGACTTGGCGCGGTGCAGATTGGCGATCTCGTCGATCGCCGCGACCACGACGTCGGGGGCCTGCCGCCAGGCCTCGATGTCGAGGCAGCGCACCGTGCCGGAGAGTTCGGCGTGCTGCGGGATCACGTTCGGCGCGTGGCCCGACTCGACGCGGCCCCAGGTGATGGCGAGTCCGCTGCGACTGTCGAAGCGGCGGCCGACCAGGGCGGGTACGTCGGTGACGACGCGGGCCGCCGCGGTGACCAGGTCGGTCGTGAGGTGGGGGCGTGCGGTGTGACCGCCCGGGCCGTCGAGGGAGATCTCCAGCCGGTCGCAGGCGGAGGTGATGGGACCCTCGCGGAGTCCGACGTACCCCGCGTCCACCCGGGGGTCGCAGTGCACGGCGATGATCGCGCCGACCCCCTCCAGCGCACCGCACTTGATGACATCGGCGGCGCCGCCGGGCAGGACCTCCTCGGCGGGCTGGAAGATCAGCCGGACGGGGCGGGGCAGCAGGCCCTGCTTGTGCAGTTCGGCGAGGACCAGGCCGGCGCCGAGGACGACGGTGGTGTGCACGTCGTGGCCGCAGGCGTGGGCGCGGTCGGGCACGGTCGAGCGGTACGGGCAGTCGGCCTTGGTGTCCGGGATGGGCAGGCCGTCGATGTCGGCCCGCAGCGCGAGCATGCTGGGGCCGCCGTCCCACTGCTCGCCCTCTACGCCGATGTCACAGACGAGTCCGGTTCCGACGGCGAGGACGCGCGGTTTGAGGCCGGCCCGCTCGAGCCGCTCCTTGATCGCGGCGGTCGTGCGGAACTCCTGGTTGCCCAGCTCCGGGTGCATGTGCATGTCGCGCCGGAACGCGATGAGCTCTGCGCGCAGGGCGTCGGGCAGTGCGCCGGGAAGTACGGCTTCGCCGGGAAGATCGACCTCGGACTCCAGTGACATCAATTGCTTCACCCTCTGAAGGGTAGGGCGCCAAGGCGGTCGGCTGACCCTCGATCAACAAATTTTCAACCCGTTAGGGGAAGAAAATATGACCGCCGGACGTATAGCTATCAAGTGAGATGGGTAAACTCGCCCGCCTTTTGGGCTGAGCCGGTCACCGCATCCCCGGAGTGTGACGTCGGACACACCTCGGTCGGGACTCCGGTACCCATCCATCCTCTCCACGGATACCACGCCCCGCGCGGGGAACACTGTCTTGTTCATCTCACTGCCACAGGGCCCCGATAGTGTGCGGCCCGTGCGCGCCGACAGCCCGGAGTTCCTCACAGCCACCCAGACCTCGTACGACGCCATCGCCGAGGCCTATGCCGCCGGGCTCCCCGACAGCCTGGCCGGGAGACCGCTGGAGCGGGCGCTGCTCACGGCCTTCGTGGACCTGGTCCGGGCGCCCGGCACGGCAGGAGCGCCCGGGGCGGCGGTGCGGCCCCCGGTCGCGGACATCGGCAGTGGCCCCGGGTACGTCGCGGCGCGGCTGCACGGGCTCGGGCTGCCGGTGTTCGGCATCGACGTCTCGCCCCGCATGGTGGCCCTGGCCCGTCGGGCGCACCCGGGGCTGCGGTTCCACGTCGGTTCGATGACGGCCCTCGACCTGCCGGACGAGACGCTCGGCGGGATCGTCGCGCTCTACTCGATCATCCATGTGCCGGACGATCATCTGCCCTCGGTCTTCGCCGAGTTCCACCGCGTGCTGCTGCCGGGCGCGCCGGTCCTGCTCGGCTTCCAGTCCGGCGCCGAGGACGGGCATCAGCGTCTCACCGAGCGCTTCGGCAGCCCGATCTCCCTCGACTACTACTGGCGCACCCCGGAGTCGGTCACGACCGCCCTCAGGGAGGCGGGCCTGCGCGTGCACGCCCGCGTGTTCCGGGAGCCGGAGGGCGAGGAGAAGCTGCCCCGCGCGTTTCTGCTGGCGTACAGGCCGGGCTCTGTGCGGGAGTGAGCCGGTCGGGGGCCGGGCCTGAGGGCACGCGGCTTCGCTTCGGCGTGCGCCGGTCCGCGTTGGCCGGGGCGTGGATCCGTACCGGTCGCGTACGGGCGTCAGCGCAGGCGGAGCGTGGGTGTGGCTCGGTCGGGCTCATCGAGGGGCTTCGGTGGGCGCCGTTCGGGGGAACGGTCGGCTCACTCGGAGCGTGAGCCTGCCTCGGCCAGGCCGGTGGAGCGGCTTCGGGCGGCGCCGATCGGCGGAACGGTCCGCCCACTCGGAGCGTGGGTCAGCCCTGGTCGGGGCGTGAACCCGCCGCAGGACCGGAGGCCCTCGCCGCCTGGCCCGCTCGGTCCCACAGGCCTCCCGTGTCAGACCGGAGGCCCTCGCCGCCCGGCCCTGCCGATCCCGCAGGCCTGGTCGGCAGACCGGGAACGCGAGGGCGCCTGGCTCCCCCGGCCTCCTGCCGTAGAGGCCCCGCACGGTCTCAGCCGGCCGCCACCGCGCCTGCGGCGTCCGCAGGGCCCGGGCCCGGCCTGCTTGCCGGGCCCACCGTGCCCGTGGGGCCGGACACGGTCGCCCTGGCTGTCGGGCCCGGGATACTGCCCGCGCCGGCCGAGCCGGTCATGGTCGCCGAACTCGTCGGGCCCGTGACACTGCCCGGGCCGGTCATCGTCGCCGGGCCCGGGATGCTTCCCGGGCTCGGCGGGCTCGGCGGGTTCTCCGAAGCCTCCTGGCCTCCGGAACCGCCCGGGGACAGCCGGTGTACGTCCCGTGCTGTTCCCGTCACGCCCGAGAGGAAGCCCTGGGCTCGGGGGGAGGCCGTTTCGGTCAGCCAGGTGGGGTCGATGTCGCAGACCGCTACGCGGACCTCGGTGCCGGAGAGGGCCAGGGGGAGGGTGTGGACGACGGTGGAGGGAAAGCTGAGGATCGTGCGGCCGATGGGGCCGCGGCGGGCGATCAGTTCCAGGGGGAGTTCGGGGCGGACGATCTCCAGGCCCGTCTCGAGCGCGAGGCGACGGAGCTTGGTCGGGCTCTCGCGGCGGTGGGCGAAGTAGCGGGTGGCGCCGTGGGCGGCGGCCAGGGCGCGGACGGCTTCCAGGTAGCGGTCGTCGTCGACGACGCCCGTCTCGACCAGGGACGTGCCCACCATGTCGGCGCCCTTGGTGATGCGCGGCGGGCCGAAGCGGGCCCGGGTCCAGGCGAAGTCGTTGGCGCTGATCGTGACGCCCTCGGGGGTCTCCTCCATCGGCATGGAGGAGAAGATCTCCACCCGGCGACTGCCCCCGGGGGTGAGGCGGCGGCGGGCCGAGGAGGACACCGGCGCGAAGATCAGGTCGCGGGGGCCGGGGCGGCCGCCCTTGCGGTGCCAGCGCACCAGTCGCTCGCCCCGGGCGAGCTGGCCCACGAACTCCATCGTCGCCGTACCGTCGTCGACGACGACCAGGTCACGGGCGCGGGTGATGGTCAGCAGGAGCTGAACGTAGCGGGAGAAGGGGTCCCCCAGGACGATCCGGCGGGCCTTGCGGAGTATGCCCGTCAGGCCGCCGATGGTCTGGAAGGGCGCCAGCGGGCCGCCGCGCGCCTCCTCCCAGCGGACCTCGTGCCCCTCGTCACGGGCCAGGTCGGACATCCGCCGCAACTGGCCGCGTGTCATCGGGTCGACGGGTGACAGCACCACGAGGGTGAGCCCCACGCCGGGCGCATGCGCGTGCGCCCACTCCAGCACGTTCAGCAGCTGTACCGGACTCTCGACGAACGCGAGAGTGTGGGGGCCGGCGTTCCCGGCGCGGGGGCTCATCGACGTACGACCGTCCCGTCGTAAGGGGGGTGTGGGGAGTTGTGCGCTCAGACGCCGACCGGCTCGCCCGCCGCGTCGGCGATCTCCGCCTCGGCGACCACACCGGCGACGCGGCGCAGCTTCTTCATCGGGGCCAGCTCGGAGTCGTAGACCTTCTTCACGCCGTCACCGAGGGAGGCCTCGATGGTGCGGATGTCGCGGACGAGGCGCGTGAGGCCCTGCGGCTCCACGGACGCGGCCTGGTCCGAGCCCCACATGGCGCGGTCGAGGGTGATGTGACGCTCGACGAAGGTGGCGCCCAGGGCGACCGCGGCGAGGGTGGTCTGCAGACCGGTCTCGTGGCCGGAGTAGCCGATCGGGACGTTCGGGTACTCCTGCTGCAGGGTGTTGATGACGCGGAGGTTGAGCTCCTCGGCCTGCGCCGGGTAGGTCGAGGTGGCGTGGCACATGAGGATGTTCTCGCTGCCCAGGACCTCGACCGCGTGGCGGATCTGCTTCGGGGTGGACATGCCCGTGGAGAGGATGACCGTACGGCCGGTGGCGCGCAGGGCGCGCAGCAGCTCGTCGTCGGTGAGGGAGGCCGAGGCGACCTTGTGGGCGGGGACGTCGAACTTCTCCAGGAAGGCGACGGCCTCGGTGTCCCACGGGGAGGCGAACCAGTCGATGCCGCGCTTCTTGCAGTAGGCGTCGATCTGGCCGTACTCGTCCTCGCCGAACTCGACGCGGTGGCGGTAGTCGATGTAGGTCATCCGGCCCCAGGGGGTGTCGCGCTCGATGTCCCACTGGTCGCGCGGGGTGCAGATCTCCGGCGTGCGCTTCTGGAACTTGACCGCGTCGCAGCCGGCCTCGGCGGCGGCGTCGATCAGCTTGAACGCGTTCTCGATGTCGCCGTTGTGGTTGATGCCGATCTCGCCGGTGACGTAGACGGGGCGGCCCGGGCCGGCCTCGCGAGTACCGAACTTGCGGATGCGGGAGTTGTTGCTCATGGCGCAGATGTCCTTACTTGGTGAGGGAATCGAGAGAGGGGCCGAGGATCCAGCTGGCGATCTCTCGGATCGCGCCGTCGCCACCGGGGACGGTGGTGACCGCGCGTGCGGCGCCGCGCACGACGTCGTGGGCGCTCGCGACCGCCACGGGCCAGCCCGCGAGGGCGAAGCACGGGAGGTCATTGACGTCGTTGCCGACGTAGAGCACGCGCTCCGGCGCGATGCCCTGCTCCTCGCACCACTGCTTCAGTGCGAGGTCCTTGCGGTCGATGCCGTGCAGCACCGGGAGCTTGAGCTTCCGGGCCCGGGCGGCGACCACAGGGTTCTGTTCCGTGGACAGGATCAGCATCTTCAGGCCGCTCCTGCGGAGGGCCGCGATGCCGAGTCCGTCTCCGCGGTGCACGGAGACGAACTCCCGTCCGTCGGAGTCGACGAGCACCCGGTCGTCGGTCTGGGTGCCGTCGAAGTCGAGGACGACCGCGTCGATGTCGTCGGCGGTCGGGAGCGCGCCGGGCCGGTCCGCGTCGAAGAGCGGGGCGAGGGCCCGGGCGCGGGCGAGGTCGTGCGGGTCGTCGATCTCCAGCACGCGCGCGGGGTCGGTGCGCACCAGTTCGGTGCGGCCGAAGAAGCGGTGCTGGTGCTTGCGGAAGCCGACCGCCTCCATGCCGTAGGCGGCGCCGGTCTCCAGCAGGTCCTGGGGGCGGTCCTGGCGGCGCGGGCGGAAGGACTTGTCGTGGTTGACGCCGTAGCCGCCGCCGGTGGCCGCGTCGGCCTCCGTGACGGTGCCGGCCGCCACCTCGTCGTCCGCGTCGCGCCATACGAAGCCGTGGAACGGTGCCACGGTGAGGGCCGTGTCGGCGCCGTTCTCGACGATGGCCTCGGCGACGCCGTCGACGTCCTCGCGGGTGATGAACGGGCTGGTGCACTGCACCAGCAGCACCACGTCCACGACCGCGCCGTGCAGGGCCTCGTGGGCGTCCACGGCGTGCAGGACGGCGGCCTCGGAGGTGGCGGTGTCGCCGGCGATGGCGGCGGGCCGCAGCACGACCTCGGCACCCGCCTCGCGGGCGGCGGCCGCGATGGCCTGGTCGTCGGTGGAGACCACGACGTCCGTCACCAGCCGGGCGGCGCGGCACTCGCGCACCGCACGCGCCACCAGCGGGACGCCGCCGACGGGCAGGAGGTTCTTCGCGGGCACGCCCTTGGAGCCGCCGCGCGCGGGGATCACCGCGAGCACGCGGCGCACCGAGGCGCCTTGGCCCGCTTCCGGTTGTGACATGGGGACTACTCCTTGGGCAGGGGACTCGGGGCGGCTCACAGCTCGCCCATCCGCCGGATGACGGGCGCCACGCGCTGCACGCCGTGCCGGTAGGCGCCGCGCGCCGCCCGGCGCACGATCTGCCGGACCGCTCCGGGGTCCTTGTCGGCGGCGGGCGCGCCGGGCAGCGGGGTGCCGTCCGGGCCGAGGTGGTGGCGGGCGAGGATCCCGGGCAGATAGCCGGGCGCGGTGACGGGTGTGTAGTACGGGGCCAGCGGGGGCAGGCCGCCGGGCCGGCCGAGGAGCTTGGCGATGCGTTCGCGGGCCGCGTCGAAGGCGGACTCGTACGAGCCGTCCGCTGCGACGCCCTGCCGGGCGACCCACTCCTCGTCGGGCGTGGGCCGGTGCCCGGCGTCCAGCTGGTCCCAGGAGGCGAGGCAGCCGGAGCCCACGAAGTGGTGGTTGCCGAGCGACTCGCGGATGCCGAGGTCGGTCAGGACGACGGTCGGGACGCGGCGGTGCAGCGACTCCAGGGCGGCCGTGGAGCTGACCGTGACCAGCAGGTCGGTGCGGTCGAGGACCTCGCCCATGTTTCCGTAGACGAGGCGGAAGTTGTCCGGCGGATCGAGGCGCTGCACCAGCTTCTGGTACGGCAGTTCCTCGATGTGGGTGGTGTGCTCGCCCGGCTTGGAGCGCAGCTTCAGCAGCACCTCGCGCTCGGGGTGCCGGCGGGCGTGCTGCACCAGGCGGCTCAGCAGGTACGTACGGTCCTTGCGGCTGTCCGGGACGGAGGGCTGGGCGGCGAAGACGACCGTGTAGGGCTCGTGCTCACCTTCGTAGGCCGCACCGCCGAGGAAGGGCAGGGCCACCTCGGTCACGGCCGAGGCGTCGGCGCCGACCCCTTCGTAGACGGCCCGGAAGCGGTCCGCGTCCTGTCGGGAGTTGGCGAGGACGAGGTCCGCGCCGTGCCGCAGCAGCAGGCCGTCGGCGAGCTTCTCGTAGACGACACCGACGTAGCCGGTGACGACGACGGGCCGCTCGGTGCGGTCCTGCCAGACGCGCGCCAGGCCGTGCAGCATCGCCTGTACCCCGCCGCCGACGAGGGCCAGGACCAGGAGGTCGTACGACTCCTCCTCCATGGCGCGCAGGAACTCGACGGCGGTGACCTCCCGCAGCGAGTCGGCGCGCACGCCCACTTCCTCCAGCTGGCGCGGGGTGGGCGTCGCCCGGCCGCGCAGCAGGTAGCCGTCGAGGACCGGGCGGACTTGCGCGCCCTCGCGCGGTCCGGCTTCCATGGACGGGCCCGGGGCGATGCGGTCCGCGGTCAGCGCACCCCATTTCCATCGGGTGTCTGAGTCCGCGAGGACGGCGATTCGCGGGCGCTTCGGTGTACTTGCTGGCACGTCGATGACGCTAGGAAGCGAATCCGAGGTACGGCGGAACCGCGACTCAACGAAAAGTTAACAACACCCCACCGAGAGCCGAACTGGCCCGCTGGAAGGCCGGAAGTACACGTGGTGCACCGTTCTGACACATTGAGTTCACCCGGTGTACGTTCACCGGAAAGTTGCGCTGCCGGGCGGGCTCCTAACGTTTTGCAGGTGCCTAAGCTTTCCGTGATCGTGCCGTTCTACAACGTGCAGCAATATGCCCCGGACACCCTCAGAAGCCTTCGGTTGAACGCCGACCGTGATTTCGAGTTCATCCTGGTGGACGACCATTCGAAGGATGAAACCCCGGCCATTCTCGAGCGAGCGGCCGAGGAACTGTCGGACGTCGCCCAGGTGCGCTACATCCGCCATGAGGAGAACGGCGGGCTCGCCACCGCCCGGAACACCGGCCTGGACGCTGCCCAGGGCGAGTACCTGACGTTCCTGGACGGCGACGACTGGCTGGCCCCCGGCTACTTCACCGAACTGGTGTCCGCCATGGATGAGTTGGGATGCGACTTCGTGCGCACCGACCATGTGCAGGCCACCGCGCGCGCCCGTTCCGTCAGCCGGGTGCCCGTCGGCCGCCGCTGGGAGGTGTTCAGCCCGCGCGACGCCATCCTGCCCGCCCACCGCTCGACGTCGGTGGACTACGCCTACGCCTGGGCCGGCGCCTACCACCGCCGCCTCCTCGACCAGGGCGTGCTCCACTTCACCCATGGTCTGCGCACGGCCGAGGACCGGCCGTGGATCTGGAAGCTGCACCGGGAGGCGGAGTCGTTCGCCGTGGTGAGCCTGCTCGGTGTGTTCTACCGGCGCGGGGTGGCCTCGTCGCTGACCCAGATCGGTGATGTCCGCCAGCTCGACTTCATCCGGGCCTTCGACCAGGTGATCGAGGAGACCGCCGCGGACCGGGAGGCGGACCGGCTGCTGCCCAAGGCGGTGCGGACCTACTGCGCGATCATCGCGCACCACCTCTCCAACGAAGACAGGTTCGAACCGGCCGTGGCGAGGCAGCTGCGGTCGATGAGCGCGGCGGCCATCAAGCGCATGCCGCAGGACGCGCTCGGTGACGCACTGGAGGCGATGGACATGGACCGCTCGTCCAGGCTGCGGCGCCTGCGGCGCCGGGCTACCACCACGGAGGCGGCCGCCTGATGCCCGGGACCACTCAGATCTTCTGCGCCTCGACGCTGTACGGCGTCGCCACCCTGGCCGCCGCGATCGACTCGGACCTCTTCGAGGAGCCGGACCGCCGGGTGCTGCTGGTGTTCAACAACTCCGCGACCCCGGAGACCACCCCGGCCCTGGACGAGATGCCGGGCTTCGCGCCGCTGCGCGAGCACTTCGACGAGGTGCTGTCCTGGAACGAGGCGATCCGCCCCTTCCACCCCGGGGCCTGGACGCCGCGCTCCGACGACATCCCGCTGTTCGAGCGGTATCTGCGGATGCTGTGGGGCCTCGGCGACGACCGCGTGAGCCTGGTGCTGGAGTCCATCCAGGTAGCGCCCGCGCTCACGGTGGCCCAGTTGTTCACCGACGCCCCCATCGACGTCTACGCCGACGGGCTGATGAGCTACGGCCCCACGCGCAACAAGCTGGACCCGCTGGTCGGCACGCGGGTGCGGCGGCTGCTGCACCTCGATCTGGTGCCGGGGCTCACGCCGATGCTGCTGACCGAGTTCGAGGTGCCGGCGCATCTGGTGCCGTCGCCCGCGTTCCTGAAGGTGCTGGGCGAGGTCACCGAGACCGTCCCCGAGCTGCCCGACGTGCCCGGTGACGCGGCACTGCTGCTCGGCCAGTACCTGTCGGCGCTGAACATCCTCTCCCCGGAGGAAGAGGAAGACCTGCATATGCGGATGATGCGCGGCGCGGTCGCCCAGGGGCACCGCACGGTCGTCTTCAAGCCGCACCCGACCGCGCCGGCCCGTTACAGCCGCGCCCTGGAGACCGAGGCCGAGAAGCTCGGCGTGGACCTCACCGTGCTGGACACGCCCGTCCTCGCCGAGGTGCTCTTCGACCGGGCCCGGCCCGCGCTGGTCGTCGGCTGCTTCTCGACGGCGCTGTTCACGGCCTCGGCGCTCTACGACCTGCCGGTCGCGCGCATCGGCACCGAGCTGCTGCTGGAGCGGCTGACGCCGTACCAGAACAGCAACCGGATCCCCACCACGCTCGCGGACGCGCTGCTGCCCGACCTGGACGGTGGCCAGGACGGCGACGTCCTGCCGGCCGAACGGCTGTCCGGTCTGGTCACCGCCGTCGGGTTCACCATGCAGCCGCAGATCTACCCGGAGCTGCGCCCGCAGGCGGAGCGGTTCCTCGCCCGGTATCTCGGTCCGCGCACCCGGCGCTACTTCAAGAAGCGCCGTCTCACCTCGCTCGGCCTGCCCGGCGGTATTCCGCAGCGGCTGGCATTCCTGCCGCGCAATTCCACCGCACGCCGGGTGGTCCGGCGGGCCAGGGCACTGCGCAAGGCGGTACGCCGCTGAAAACGTATGCCGAGCACCGCAAAGGCGTCGGTCCCCCACAGAGGCGGACCGGCGCCTCCGCGTTTTCGCCACTGGTTTCCGACATCCAGATGAATCCCTGGAAACAGGAAGGCGAAGCCTGTTTCCGTCGAACGTTTAAGCGTCAATTCCCGCCCTAGGGTGACAGGCGGCGCCCTGCCCGCCCACAGGCGGCTCAGGTGAAGGACATACGAGCTACAGAGGTTCCAGCGTGACCGATACGGTCGTCAGCACCCACAAGCCCCGGCCCGAAGTCAGCGTGCTGGTCGAACCACCGGGAGCCACGACCGCCCCGCGGCGCAAGAAGGGCCCCGGCGGCCGGCTGCGCGCCCTGGACGGCCTGCGACTGGTGGCCGCGCTGATGGTGGCGGCGTACCACTACGGCGGCCGCGACGGTGAGGTCGGCGAGGCCTGGGGCAGCTCGCCCAAGGTCCAGTTCCCCACGCTGCACGAGTTCTTCGCCTACGGCTGCCTCGGCGTCCAGGTGTTCTTCGTGATCAGCGGGTTCGTGATCTGCATGAGCGGCTGGGGCCGTCCCCTGAAGTCGTTCTTCGCCTCCCGCGCTTCCCGGTTGCTGCCCGCCTACTGGGTGGCGGTCGCGATAGTGACCCTGGTCTTCGCCCTGCCGGTGGTGGCCTACAAGGCGGTGTCGCCGAGTGACGCGCTGGTCAATATGACCATGCTGCAGATGCCGCTGGGCGTGGACCGGGTGCTCGGGGTGTGCTGGACGCTGTGGGCGGAGGTCCGCTTCTACGCCCTGTTCGCGCTGTGCGTGGTGCTCCCGGGGGCGAGCCGCCGCCGGGTGATCATGTTCTGCGCGGGCTGGATGCTGGCGGCGGTGATCGCGGACAACGCGAACATGCCGCTGCTCGACATCGTCCTGATGCCGGAGTACGCCCCGTACTTCATCGGCGGTGTCGGCCTCTACCTCGTCCACCTCGACCGGCGGGACGCCTACGCGTGGGGCATCGTCGCCGTCAGCTGGCTGATCGGGCAGCACTACGCGGTGCAGAGCCTGTGGCACGCGGCCGGTGAGGACGGTTTCTCCTACCGCTCCTCGACCGGCATCGTCCTCGTCGTGACCTTCGGCTTCCTGGCGGTCGCCGCGATCGCCCTGGGCTGGCTGCGCTGGGCCAACTGGGGCTGGCTGACGGTGGCGGGGGCGCTGACGTATCCGTTCTACCTCGTCCACGAACACCTCGGCTGGGTGGTGATCCACGCGCTGCACAGCGGCCTGGGCCTGCCATCCGGGGCGACATTCGCGCTGACCGCGGCCTCAATGCTGCTGCTGGCGTGGCTGCTGAACCAGTATGTGGAGAAGCCCCTGACGCCACGGTTGCGGGCAGTACTGGCGAAGGATCGCTGAGCTGTTCACGGGACGTTCAACCGACCGTCGGTTCGGGCAACGCTCAGAGAGAAGGCTCGTCTCATGACCAACGCACAAGCGACCGACAAGCACCCCGGCGAACTCACGGATGTTCCGGGCTGGTTCCCCCCGCTGGACCAGATGCTGTTCACCTGGTTCCTGGAGGGGCAGCAGAAGCAGGGCATAAAGGGTGACCTGCTGGAACTCGGCGTCTACATGGGCAAGAGCGCGATCCTGCTCGGCCAACACCTCCAGAACGGCGAGAAGTTCACGGTCTGCGACCTGTTCGAGGGCGACGCCCCCGACGGGGCCAACCAGGCGGAGTCGGCGAAGTCCTACGCCTCGCTGACCCGGCAGACCTTCGAGCGGAACTATCTCTCCTTCCACGACGAGCTGCCCACGGTGATCGCCGCCCCCAGCTCCGTGGTGCCCGAGAAGGTGTCCCCTGCGAGCTGCCGCTTCATCCACGTCGACGCCTCGCACCTGTACGAGCATGTGCACGGCGACATCGGCGCGGCCCACGACATCCTGGTGCCCGAGGGCATCGTCGTCCTGGACGACTTCCGCTCCGAGCACACCCCCGGAGTCTCGGTCGCCGCCTGGGAGGCCGTCCTCAACCGGGGCCTGCGCCCGATCTGCCTCAGCACACAGAAGCTGTACGGCACCTGGGGCGACCCCGAGCCGCTCCAGGAGGAGCTGCTCGAGATGCTGCGGCTGCGCTCCGACGTCGGGCTGAGCGTGCAGTCGGCGGCCGGGCACCGGCTGGTCCGGGCCCGGTCCCGGGGCATGAAGCCGCCGCCGTTCCCGGTCTCCCGGCACTATGTGGCGCCTCCGGCCGCGGCCAAGGCCCCCGCCGCCGAGGTGACCGAGTCCCGCGCGGCGCGACCGGCCCGGCCGGCCCCGTCCCGGGCGCGCCGGCTCGCCAAGGACCTGCTGCCGCCCCTGGTCACCCGGGCCGTACGGCGGGCACGCGCGAAGCGTGCCTGACGCGGGGTGTCATGAGACCCCGTAGCGCGCCCCGATCCCGTCGATCACGAGGGCGAGTCCCTCCTCGAAGTGCTGTTCGTAGTCCTCGAAGATCTCCGCGCCCGCCTGGGCCGACAAGGGAAAGTCGGCCATCAGGCGGGCGCGTTCGTCGACGTCGTAGCCCTCGCGGCGTTCGTCCGGCAGGGGCTGCACGCCCTGCTCCTCGGTGACGAAGCCGAGCGTGTACATATAGCCCGTGGTGAGGGCGCGGACCGCCTGGGCGAGGGTGAAACCGGCGGCCGTGAACAGGCGCAGGTTCTCCTCCATCTGCCCGGCGTGCTCGATGCCGGTGAAGCGTGAGCCGCTGAACACCTTCGCGCCGTCCCGGTAGCCGAGCAGGGCCGTACGCAGTCCCCGGTTGGCCTTCAGCAGCCGTTCCCGCCAGGTGTCGGCGGGGTCGAGCGAGACGTCGGCGACCATCCGGCGGTACATCTCCGTCGCCATCTCGTCGAGCAGCGCCTGCTTGTCCTTGAAGTGCCAGTAGAGGGCGGGTGCCTTCACGTCCAGCTCCCGGGCGATGGCCCGCAGGGTCAGGCCGTCCAGTCCCACCTCGTTCAGCAGCCGCAGGGCGGTGTCCGCGACCCGCCGCCGGTCCAGGGGCTCACGTCGTTCCGTACTCACGCTTGACAACTTAACACCGTTAAGGCCACCCTCGGAAGCGAGGGAACTTAACAACGTTAAGGAGAGGGTGGATCATGGACACTGACGTACTGGTGGTGGGCGCGGGCCCGACCGGCCTGGCGCTCGGCATCGATCTCGCGCGGCGCGGTGTGAACGCGCTGGTCGTCGAGCGGGCGGACGCGCTGTTCCCCGGCTCGCGGGGCAAGGGCATCCAGCCGCGCACGATGGAGGTCTTCGACGATCTGGGTGTGCTGGACGCCATCCGCGCGGCGGGCGGTCGCTACCCGGTGGGGATGATCTGGCAGGACGGCAGGCGGGCGGGCGAGCACCGGATGTTCGACCCGGCCGAGGCGAGCGAGGACGCGCCGTACACGGAGCCGTGGATGGTGCCGCAGTGGCGCACGCAGGAGATCCTGTACGCGCGGCTGACCGGGCTCGGGGGTGAGGTGGCCTTCGGCCGGGAGTTCGTGGGCCTGACGCAGGACGCCGACGGGGTGCGCGCGGAATTCGCCTCGGGCGAGCCCGTCACCGCCCGGTACGCGGTCGCGGCGGACGGCGGCCGCTCGACGGTGCGCAGACTGCTCGGCATCGGCATGGCGGGCGAGACCCTCGACCCCAACCCGACGCTGGTGGCCGACGTCCGGATCAGCGGCCTGGACCGGGACAACTGGCACATCTTCCCGCCGGGCGGCGACAGCGACGGCTACCTCGCGCTCTGCCCGCTGGCCGGTACGGAGGACTTCCAGCTGGTGGCGCAGTTCCCGGACGGGACGGCACCGGACCTCTCCCTGGAGGGCATACGGAAGGTCGTCGCCGCCCGCACGCACCTCGCCCCCGAGAGCGTGACCGAGCTGCGCTGGGCCTCGGACTTCCGCCCCCGGGCGGCCCTCGCGGACCGCTTCCGCTCCGGGCGGGTCTTCCTCGCCGGCGACGCGGCCCATGTGCACTCCCCCGCCGGTGGCCAGGGCCTCAACACCAGCGTCCAGGACGCCTACAACCTGGGCTGGAAGCTGGGCGCGGTGCTGCGCGACGGCACGGACGCGGCCCTGCTCGACTCCTACGAGGAGGAGCGGCGTCCCATCGCCGCCGACATGCTCGGGCTGTCCACGAGCGTGCACCGCGGCGAGACCCGGAGGGGCGAGGCGACTCAGCAGCTCGGCCTCGGCTACCGGACGTCGTCGCTCACGCGGGAGACGCGCACCGACCCCGGTCCGGTGCGGGCCGGGGACCGGGCACCCGACGGGACCGTGGACGGGACCCGCCTTTTCGACGCGTTCCGAGGACCGCACTGGACGCTGCTGGCCCTGGGCGGGGCGGTGCCGCCTCTCGCCCTCGGCGAGGGGGTGGGGGTGCGGACCGTCCAGGGCCCGGCGCACGGGGCGTACGGGGCCGGGCTGTTCCTCGTACGGCCCGACGGATACGTCGGCTGGGCGGGAGACGCGCCGACCGGGGTCGCGGAGTATCTCGGCCAGTTCGGCCGGCGCGGCTGAGGCCTGGAAGGGTGCGGCCAGTGAGGGTGACGCGCTACGCGCTCGACGCCAGGGACAGCTTCACCGCGAAGCCCAGGAACAGGGCTCCCGCCGCCGAGGTGGCGCCCGCGGCGAGCCGCTTGCGGCTGCGGAACGCGGCGGCCAGCCGGGTGCCGCCGAATATCAGCGCGCTGAGGTAGAGGACGCTGGCCAGCGTGGCGAAGGTGCCGAGGACGACGAAGGAGACGGCCGGGTAGGCGTAGCCCGGGTCGACGAACTGCACGAAGAAGGCGACGAAGAACAGGATCGCCTTGGGGTTGAGGAGGCTGATGACCAGCGCCCTGCGGAAGGGCCGCTCATCGGCGGCGGCCCCGGGCGCGCCCGCGTCCACGGCCCGCTCGCGGCGGGTCCGCCACAGCCCCCAGGCGGCGCGCAGCATCCCGACCGCCAGCCAGGCCAGATATCCGGCACCGGCGTACTTCACTATCCCGAACAGCACGGCGTTCGCCTGGAGCAGCGAGGCGACCCCGGCCGCCGACAGCGTCATCAGCACCGCGTCCCCGCACCACACGCCGGCCGCGGCCCGATACGCGGTGCGTGTACCGCGTCGCGCGGCGACGGAGATCACGTACAGCGAGTTGGGGCCGGGCAGCAGGACAATCAGGACGAGGCCCACGAGGTAGGTGGGCAGATCGATGACACCGAACATGCAAAGGAGTGTCGCACGGGGGTCTGACAACGCCCCTCCCCCGGTGCCGCCGCCATCGGCCATCGGCCGCCGTCAGACAGACAGCCGCCGTCAGACATACAGCCGCCGTCAGAAGACGTCCGAGGGGACGTACGCGCCCCACACCTCCCGCAGCGCGTCGCACACCTCGCCCACGGTCGCCCGCTCCCGCAGGGCCTCCCGCATCGGATACAGGACGTTGTCCGACCCCCGGGCGGCCTTCTGCAGGGCCGTCAGCGCGGTGTCCACCGCCCGCTGGTCGCGCTCCGCGCGGAGCGCGGCCAGGCGTTCGGCCTGCCGGGCCTCGATGGCGGGGTCGACGCGCAGCGGCTCGTAGGGCTCCTCCTCGTCGAGTCGGAAGCGGTTGACGCCGACCACGACCCGCTCGCCGGAGTCGGTCTCCCGGGCGATCCGGTAGGCGCTGCGCTCGATCTCGTTCTTCTGGAAGCCGCGCTCGATGGCGCCGACAGCGCCGCCGAGTTCCTCGACCCTGGCCATCAGCGCGACGGCCGCTTCCTCGACGTCGTCGGTCATCCTCTCGACGACATAGGAGCCCGCGAAGGGGTCGACGGTAGCCGTGACATCGGTCTCGTAGGCGAGGACCTGCTGGGTGCGCAGGGCCAGGCGGGAGCTCTTGTCGGTCGGGAGGGCGATCGCCTCGTCGAAGGAGTTGGTGTGCAGGGACTGGGTGCCGCCGAGGACCGCGCCCAGGCCCTGTACGGCGACCCGGACCAGGTTCACCTCGGGCTGCTGGGCCGTGAGCTGCACCCCGGCCGTCTGCGTGTGGAAGCGCAGCATCAGCGACTTGGGGTTCCTCGCGCCGAACTCCTCCCTCATCACCCGCGCCCAGATCCGGCGCGCGGCACGGAACTTGGCGACCTCCTCCAGGAACGTCGTACGGGCGACGAAGAAGAACGACAGGCGCGGTGCGAAGTCGTCGACGTCCATCCCTGCCGCGACGGCCGTCCGGACGTACTCCACGCCGTCCGCGAGGGTGAACGCGATCTCCTGCGCGGGCGAGGCGCCCGCCTCGGCCATGTGGTAGCCGGAGATGGAGATCGTGTTCCACCTCGGGATCTCGGCCTTGCAGTACTTGAAGATGTCGGCGGTCAGCCGCAGCGACGGCTTCGGCGGGAAGATGTAGGTGCCCCGGGCGATGTACTCCTTCAGCACATCGTTCTGGATCGTGCCGGTCAGCCGGTCCGCGCCGATTCCCTGCTCCTCGGCGACGAGCTGGTAGAGCAGGAGCAGCAGGGCCGCGGGGGCGTTGATCGTCATCGACGTCGAGACCTGGTCCAGCGGGATGCCGCCGAACAGCACCCGCATGTCGTCGAGGGAGTCGATGGCGACGCCGACCTTGCCGACCTCGCCGTGCGCGAGGGGGGCGTCGGAGTCGTGGCCCATCTGGGTGGGCAGGTCGAAGGCGACGGACAGGCCCGTCGTGCCGTGGGCGATGAGCTGCCGGTAGCGGGCGTTGGACTCCGTCGCCGTACCGAAGCCGGCGTACTGGCGCATCGTCCAGGGCCGGCCCGTGTACATCGACGGGTACACGCCCCGGGTGAAGGGATACGCCCCCGGCTCCCCCAGCTTCTCCGCCGGATCCCAGCCCGCGAGGGCCTCCGGTCCGTAGACCGGCTCGATGGGCAGCCCGGACTCCGACTCACGCGTCATGGTGCGATGCCTCCCGCCGAGCAGTGGGTGGTCGGGACCTCGCTCCCCACCATGCCCCCTGGTTCGCGACGGGGCCCGCCGGGGGAACACATCTGAGGTGACATCCGGGCAGACCGGTGAGACGACAGGGGGCCGCGTGCGTACTACGGGCATGGGGAGAGCGATCACAGCGGCACTCGCCGCGCTGGCCGCACTGGCCGCGCTGCCCGGCTGCACGGTGCAGCCGCCCGACGGCGACGGAAAGCGCCGCTCACCGGTGCACATCGAGTTACCGAGCGGCACCCCGTCCCCGGCGCGCACCCCGACAGACGGCGGCGCTCCGAACGGCGGCGGCAGCAGCCCGAGTACCGCCCCCGCCCCGCCCGACGACGACAAGCCCAGTGCGGCGCCCGCCCCGCCCCGCGTGCTGTGGTCGCGCGGTGCGACCGGCCGCGACGTCCGTGAGCTCCAGGCCCGGCTGCGGCAGGTCGCCTGGCTCTTCGAGGGGCCGACCGGGACGTACGGCGAGCAGACGGAGCGGGCGGTCAGCGGCTTCCAGGGCAAGCGCGGGCTGCCGCGCACCGGGCGGACCGACACCGTCACCTGGCAGCGGCTGCTGGGGATGACCCGCGAGCCGGGCCGCTGGGATCTGTATCTGATGGGCGGCCAGCCGGCCGACCCGCCGGACCCGCGCTGCGCCAGGGGCCGGGTGCTGTGCATCGACAAGACCAGCAGGACACTGCGCTGGATGATCGACGGCCGGACCGTGTCGACGGTGGCGGTCCGCTTCGGTTCGAGCGGCACGCCGACGCGGGAGGGTGTGTTCTCGGTCTACTGGAAGTCCCGCGACCATGTGTCGACGCTCTACGACTCACCCATGCCGTACGCGATGTTCTTCAGCGGCGGCCAGGCCGTGCACTACTCGGCGGACTTCGCCGCCCGGGGCTACGCGGGGGCCTCGCACGGCTGCGTCAACGTACGGGACGAGGCGGCGATCGCGGAGCTGTACGGGCAGGTCCGCAACGGCGACAAGGTCGTCGTGTCCTGGTGAGGACGCGGGACGGAAGTGCGGGAAGTTGGGGCGCGGGCGGGACCGGGGGAACGTGTCCCGCCCGCGCTCAGGTGCACGAGCCGTAGGTACGGGGGGAACCCCGGCTCTGTGCGACGGCCGATGACCAGTCGGCTCACTCATTACTGCGCCGGGGCGGCCGAAAACGTCACACCCTCGGCCAGGAGATTTTCACGGAGTACGAAACCGCAGGTCGGAGGGGTGCGAGGGACTGCCGGGTGTGGCTGCGGCGCGCGTCGTCATCGTCGTCGTTCCGGTTGTAACGGTCGCGGTCCTGCTTGCGATCCCCGTATCGGTCCCGGTCCTTTTTCTCGTCCTTGTTGTTCTCGTCCTGGTCGTTCTTGTCCTTGTTGCTCTGGTGCCTGCCCGTGCCGCTGTCCCCGTCGTAGCGGTCCGTGGAGCGGGTTCCGGTCGTGGACAGGAGGCCCTTGCAGTACTTCCACACCCGGGTGCCGCCCGCCGCGTCGCGCAGGGCGCGTCTGCGGTCGGCGTTCAGCCGCTTGCCGTCGCGGAGGTCGCGGCAGGCGGAGGCGATGTTCCCGCGGCTGTCGCCCGGGCGGTCCGACTGCTTGCCGGGGCCGGGCTTCGGGGCGGTGTCGTCGCGTGCGTCGTCCCGTCCGGAGGCACCGGCGCCGCCCGCGGCGGGGCCGCTGGAGGCGTCGTCCGGGGTGATGTCGGGGGTGGAGCCGCCCTGTACGGCGTCGCTCGGCGAGGGCGAGGCCAGCGGATGCCCGGGAGGCGAGACGGCGGCGGAGACCGAGGCACCGGGGTCGGGCTCGTCGCCGCCGAACGGCGTCAGGACTCCGGTTCCGGCCGCGACGGCGACCCCGCCGACCATGCCGACGGCCAGTACGGCGGCCAGGGCGAGGCGTGCGGGACGGGTCCAGCGGGGCCGCGGGGCGGGGGCGGAACCGCTCCCGCCGTCACTGCCGCGCGAGGTTCCGATCCGGACGAGTCCGGCGTCCACGACCTCGGCGGCGGCCTGTCCGCCCGTGGCCCCTGGGGCACCTGTGGCCGCGAGGGCCGCGGCGGCGTCGGCACGTTCCGCGCGCACCTTGCGGAAAGCGGCCATCGCCGCGGCCTCACCGGGGAGTTCCTCGCTGGTCAGCGGGGGTGACGCGGACAGCGCACCGAGCGTCCTGGCGAGTCGTTCGGCCTCGCCCCGGTCGGCGCCGTCGACAGCTTCGAGTGGCTCTCCGCTCAGCAAACGCTCCGCCGTTTCGCGGTCCAGCCACCTGTACTGCTCGTCGGCCATCACACATCCTTCTGCGTCCGCGGGACGCTATGCGTCACACCTGCGGACGTCACCGCGCCACCGCGCGGTTCTCTCTGGGGCGGCAGGGCGTCGAGCACCCCGGCTGATTCCGGATCGGCCTCCGGGTCGTCGCCGAGCAGCTCGGCGAGCCGCCGCAGACCCCGGTGTGCCGCCGTCCGGACAGCGCCCGGGCGCTTGCCGAGCGTCTCAGCGGCGGACTTCGCGTCGAGCCCCACGACCACCCGCAGCACGACCGCCTCGGCCTGGTCCTGCGGCAGCCGGGAGATCAGGGAGAAGGTGCCGTTCGTGGCGAGCGCCTCCATGGCCTCACCGGCGGTGTCGGACTCCGCGGCCCGGCCGGTCAGCTCGGTCTCGTCACCGCCGATCGCGGGCCGGCGCCCACGCATACGTATATGGTCCAGCGCACGATTTCGGGCGATACGGGCGGCCCAGCCGCGGAACCGGTCCGCGTCGCCGGTGAACCGCTCCAGGTCACGGGCTATCTGCAGCCACGCCTCGGACGTCACATCCTCGGCGTCGGGGTCGCCGACCAGCGTCCTCACATACCCGAGCAGCCGCGGGTGCACGGCTCGGTACACAGTCCGGAACGCGGTTTCATCTCCGTCCTGTGCCGCACGCACCGCGGCGGTCAGCTCCGCGTCGTCCCCCAGCACCGCACCCCTTATGCGCCTAAACCGGCGCCGCTCTCGCGGACCGGGTTCTCGCCGTCGTGGTTCCTCAATTGATGGTTGCGGTGTCAAGACCGCAGGTGGTTGCGGTGGTCTGCCGCCTCCGCGTTGGCGCGAAAGGCACGTTACGTCCTGAAACCATTCCCCGTCCATGTCCGTCCAGGATGCAACTAAGCCGTGACCCGCCAGGGTGTGACAGAAAACGCAGACATGGCGCTGTAGGAAGTACGGGCCGCCGCGCGGTCCGTACCGCGCGACGGCCGGGGCCTCTCCTGTGGGGGGTGGCGGCCCCGGCCGTTGCCACGGTTTGCCGCCGACCTTGTCGCGAGCTCTTCGCGACGGGGCTCAGTGCTGGGGCCGGGGTTTGGCCTTGGTGGCGTGGCGGGCGGCCTTGTAGGGCTCGGGCAGGAAGCGGTGTTCGAGGGCGGTGCGCTTGGTGGCGGTGTCGCCGCCGACGATCTCGGGGCGGCCTTCCATCATGGCGATGAAGCCCTGGCGGGCGACTTCCTTGCGGCTGTTCTTCTTCGCTCCGACACCGAAGGCGGTGTCGTTCATACCGGCGCGGGCATGGAAGTCGCTGTCGGTGGCGCCGGGCATCAGCGTGGTGACGGTGACGCCGCGCTCCTTGAGTTCCTCGCGCAGGCCGAGGGCGAACATGCGGGTGAAGGCGCGGGACGGGCCGTACACGGTCTCGTAGGGGGTGGGCAGGGTCGCGGACAGCGACGAGGTGATGAGGATCCTGCCTGTGCCGTGGGCTGCCATGTGCCGGGCGACGTGCTTGGCGAGGTGGACGACCGAGGTCACGTTCAGGGCGATCAGGGAGAGTTCGTCGTCCAGGTCGGTGTCGATGAACGCTCCGCCGATGCTGCGCCCGGCGTTGAGCACCGCGGCGGCCAGGGGGCGGCCGGTTTCCTCCACGGCCTTCCACACCGCCTCGACTCCGTTCGCCTCGGCGAGGTCGGCGCGGACCGGGATGACGTGGGCGCCGTCGCGGGTGAACCGCTCGGCCGCCTCGTCGATCCTCTCGCTGCGGCCGGTGGCGACCAGGTCGAAGCCGTTGGCCGCGCACAGGCGGGCGAGCTCGTAGCCGATGCCGTTGGAGGCGCCGGTGACCAGGGCCAACGGGCGGGTGGAGGGGGTGTTCACGGGCTGCTCCTGTCTTCGGAGGGGGAGGGGGAGGGAGTGGTGGCGGTGTCGTCCGGCTGGGGACGGTCGGGGCCGGGGGTGTTCCAGTCGGCGAGCAGGCGCCAGGCCTCCTCGGACGTCCGGTCCTGGGCCGGCATGTAGAGGAAGAGGGTCTGGTCGTCCTCACCGGGCGGGGTGAGCGCCTGGTAGTCGATGGTCAGCCCGCCGACCAGCGGGTGGTTGAAGCGTTTCTGGCCGTGGGTGCGGGTGAGCACCTTGTGGTCGTCCCACCAGCGAGGGAAGTGCTCGCTCTTCATCGTCAGCTCGCCGATCAGTTCGGCGGTGCGGGCGTCGTCCGGGTGGCGGCCGGCGTCCAGGCGCAGGATCGCCGTCATCTCCGCGGCCAGCCGCTCCCAGTCCACGTACAGGTCGCGGGCCTCGGGGGACAGGACGATCCAGCGGGTGAGGTTGCGCTCCCGGTAGGGCATGGCGTCGAAGTCGGCGATCAGGACCCGGCACAGGTGGTTGGTGGCCAGGACGTCGCCGCGTCTGCCGAGGATGAAGGCGGCGTGGTCGTGAAAGGAGTCCAGGAACCGCAGCAGTCCCGGGCGGGCACGCTGCACGCCGGGGGCGGTGCGCCGCGTACGGCGGCCGGGGCGGGTCTTGATCAGGTCGTGCAGGTGCGCCCGTTCCGCGTCGTCCAGCCGCAGCGCGTCGGCGACGGCGTCCAGGACGCTGTCGGAGGGGGTGATGTTCCGGCCCTGTTCCAGGCGGGTGTAGTAGTCGGTGCTCACCCCGGCGAGTTGGGCGACTTCCTCGCGGCGAAGCCCCGGTACGCGACGGTAGGCGCCGCGCTCGGGGAGGCCGACCGATGCGGGGTCGATGCGGTCCCGGCAGCGGCGCAGGAACTGGGAGAGGTCCACATTGCCGGCCATGGCTCCATCGTCCCGCCCCGGTGGGGGCGTCGCGATGGCGATGGGTGGGTCGCCGCGTCCCAGGAAGTCGCGTCCCTGAGTTACGGAGTCCGCCGCGGGCTCACTCCGAGGGATGCACGGCGAAGACCCGTGCCGGGAAGCCCGAACCTCCCTGGGGCTTGGGCCAGGTGGCGATGATCAGGGCGCCTGCCTCGGGGAGCCGGTCGAGGTTGGCCAGGAGTTCGATCTGCCAGCGGTCGCGTCCCAGGACGTAGCCCTCCAGGCTGTAGTCGCCCGAGGAGGCGGCGAGGCCCGGGTCGGTGTCGGACTGTTCGTGGCCGATGGCGGTGACGCCCGCGTCCTCGAACAGATACCGCAGCACCTCGGCCGACCAGCCCGGCGTGTGGCTGACGCCCGCCTCGTCCCGGTTGACCAGCGCCACCGGGTCCGGCCAGCGCCGGCTCCATCCGGTGCGCAGGGCGACGAACGAGCCGGACGGGATACGGCCGTTGCGCTCCTCCCATGACCGCACGTCGTCCAGGGTGGGCGTGGCATCGGGGTCGGTCTCCACCCGGGCGGTGATGTCGAGCACCACCAGCGGCAGGATCATCTCCTCGACCGGGATACGGTCCAGCGCGCGGGCCCCGGCCACGAAGTGGGAGGGCGGGTCGACGTGCGTGCCCCACTGGCCGACCAGTGTGTAGCGATGGACGGTGAAACCGTCGCCGCGCTCCAGGTCGAAGAGCGTCTCGCGCCGCTCGTCCCCGAAGCCGGGGAAGTGCGGCTGGCCCGGCCGGAAGGCATGGGTGAGGTCCGTGAACACCGCCCCCTCGGTCAGCGCGCGATACGCCGACCACAGCCGGGGCTCTGATACGCCGAAGCTCATCGTGCGTTCTCCAGGAGGGTGCGGCGAGAACCACCTGACGTGCCGCCACCGTGGGTCGGCTCCACAGCAGCCGGCTGCTCGGAGGCCAACTCCCCAGAAGCCCGCCCCTCAGCGACCAGCCCCTCGGAGCCCAGCCCACCATCCCGCGAACCCGAACCCGAACCCGAACCCGAACCCGACCCAGAACCCGACCCAGAACCCGAACCCGCCGCCCCCTTCCGCCGAGTCAGCCCCACCCCCACCAGCACCACAACCATGCCCAGCACCACCCGCACACTCAGGCTCTCGCCCAGGACCACCGCCCCCAGCAGTACGGACACGACCGGCAGCAGATACCCCACCACCGCCGCGTTCGTCGCACCCTCGTCGTTGATGATCCGGTACGTGAGATGGAAGGTGATCGCCGTGCAGAAGACGCTCAGGACGACCGCCGCGGTCACCACGGCAGGACCGACGTCGATCGACTCCAGGCCGCCCACCGGCACCACAAGGCCCGTCAGCCCGCTCGCCGCCACGAGTTGGGCGGCGGAGAGCGAGATCGTGGGGGTGCCCTTGCGGACCAGCGTGCGGCCCATGTACGTGAACGCGACGGCGTAACTGGCCGCCGCGCCGAGGATCGCGAGGGCGCCCCAGCCGGTCGCGCCGGTCGTCTGCCAGGGGGCGAAGATCACGATCGTCCCGGTGAAGCCCAGCAGCAGGCCCGCCAGCCGTACGGGACGCAGTCCGCGCTCCGAGCCGAGGGCCAGGCCGAGGGCGATCGACCAGAGCGGGGTCGTGGCGTTCAGGACACCGGCGAGACCCGAGTCGACCGTCTGCTGGCCCAGGCTGAACAGCGCGAACGGCAGCGCGTTGCAGAAGAAGGCCGCGACGGCGATGTGCCGCCAGACGGTCACGCCCCGGGGCATCCGATGGCCCGTCGCGTAACAGGCGACGACGAGGACCAGCGCGCCGAGGGCACAGCGGACGAACGTGACCTGGAGCGGGGAGAGCCCGCGCAGCGCCAACTCGATCCAGAGGAACGTCGATCCCCACAGCAGGGCGAGCACGGCCACTCGCAATCCGCCCCACAGACTCCGCGTACCGCTGTTCACGATGTTCCTCCGTCCCATGAAGCCCGCCCGGTGCGTTCTCGTCCCGGTCCTACGAAGGTGCCTCAGTCAAGCTTTGAGGACAAGCAAATGGTTCTACCTATTCTGTTAAGCTCAGCTACATGCTTGATGTAAGGCGGCTCCAGGTCCTGCGCGCGGTGGTCACCAGCGGCACGGTCACCGCCGCCGCGGCCCACCTCGGCTACACACCGTCCGCCGTCAGCCAGCAGGTGGCGGCACTGGAGAAGCAGGCCGGTACGGCACTGCTGGAGCGGATCGGCCGAGGGGTCCGCCCCACGGCCGCGGGTCTGCTGCTCACCGAGCACGCGGCCCTGATCAGCTCGGCGGTCGCGCAGGCGGAGTCCGCCCTCGCGGACCTCCGCGCCGGACGCACCGGCCTGCTGTCGGTCCGTTACTTCGCCACGGCCGGCTCCACTCTGGTGGCGCCCGCCCTGGCCCGGCTGCGCGCCGAGCACCCCGGCGTCCGCGTCGACCTCGAACTCACCGACCCGGAGGACCCGTTCCAGGAGGTGGCGCGGGGCCGGGCCGACCTGGCCGTGGTCGTCCAGGCCCGGGACCGCGCGGGCGACGGCTTCCGGCTCGTCCACCTCCTCGACGACCCGTACGCCGCCGTACTGCCGCTCGGTCACCCGCTCGCCGGCAAGGAGGTGGTCGACCTCCATGAGCTGGCCGGTGAGCAGTGGGTCGGCAGCGAGCCCCCCGGCCCCTGCCTCGAACCCGTCATCGACTCCTGCGCGGCGGCCGGCTTCAGCCCGGACTTCGTCATCCAGAGCGAGGACTACGCCACCGCGCAGGGCTTCGTCGCGGCCGGTCTCGGCGTCGGTCTGATGCCGGGGCTGGGGCTGCGCAACCAGCACCCCGGCGTCGTCGTACGCCCGGTCCGCAACCCCGAACCGGTCCGGGTGATCTCGGCGGCCGTCCGGGAGACCGCCCTCGAACAGCCCGCCCTGCGCGGCCTGCTGGACGCCCTGCGGGACGCGGCCGCCACCGCCGACCCGCCCGGCGGACCCGGGGCGGACTGACCGCCGCCCCGGGGGCGCGGATCGGCGGCGAGGACGGAAGAGGCACATGTCAGACGCGGTGGGCGGTGGAATCGGCGGGCGCGGCGGCCAGGGTCACCACGCTGGCGAAGATCTCCTTGCCGTGCTGCCGTGCGCTGATCCTGACCTGGTCCGGGTCCGCGAGCTGCTCCGCCTCCAGCCAGCAGGGGATGTCCATCTCGGCGTAGCGGACGAAGTCGTTGTCCATGCCGGTGATCGTCACCGTGTCGGGGTGGGCCGTGGCCAGCGCCGCCTGCCGGGCGGCCTCCAGCAGCAGCATGCCCGGGGCGTGGTCCACGAGGTGGTCGAAGAGGATGGGGTGGGTCGTGTCCACCCGGAGCTGCCAGCGGTCGGGCCGGTCGGTCGCGGCGAGCACCACGTCCTCGAAGCGGTCGCGGCCGAACGGGGTGAGGCCCGCCGGAGGCGGCAGCGGCACGGCGCGCGCGGTGGCCGCGGCCGCGTCGGCGTACGGGCCGCGCAGCCGGTTGTAGACGGTGCGGTCCTGGATGGTGAAGCGCGAGCGCACCGAGGCCAGCGGGCGGCCGGCGCGCTCGACGTCGACTCTCAGGGATATCGCGGACGCCCGCTCACGACGGTAGGTCACCTCGTCGCAGGTGATGTGCAGTTCCAGCTCGGCCGGCCCCCCGTCGGCATGAGCGACCGCAGGGTCGAGCGTCCAGCTGAAGTCCTTCCACAGCAGTTGGTGGCCGAACGGCACGTTGTAGGCACCGTGGGACAGCAGCGGCAGCGTCTGGCGTACGGTCTCGCTGAGCATCAGCGGGTCGTGCAGACCCAGCCGGTTGACGTAGAACGGGTGGGTGGCGGGCCAGGCGGCCGTGACCGTGAAGGCGTCGGGCGCGGTCCGCCGCCAGTTGCGCAGCAGTACTTCGTCCTGGTTCGTCTTGTGCGTAAGGACGGGCGAAACCGTCTCAAAACGGTCTTCGACACTGTGCTGGGCAAGGCTGATGGACATGGTGTTCCCCCCTGTTGCGGTGACTCTCGAAATGGGCACGCGCAGGTGAAGCGAAGGCGCTCCCGGTGACAGGACCGCGCCGACGTGAATAAAATAGAGGTCGTTCTTTTTGTTTGTCTACGGGTTGAGGGAGTCTGCCGATGGCACGACAACGGCAGGAACGCGCGGAACGTACTCGTGCCGCGCTCATCCACGCGGCCGCGGAGGTGTTCGACCAGGCCGGGTACCACGGCGCGGGTCTGAACGCGATCCTGCAGAGAGCCGGCATCACGACCGGAGCCATGTACTTCCACTTCAAGTCCAAGGAGGAACTGGCCCGCGCGGTCATCGTCGACCAGGCCGCCGAGCTGCAATGGCCCCAGGGCAAGAAGGGGTTGCAGCAGCTCGTCGACGTGTGCCAGTACCTGGCCGTGGAGATGCGCTCCAACGTGCTGTTCCGGGCGGGCGTCCGGCTCGCCGTCGAGCAGAGCGAGGTGAATCTGCTCGACTACTCGATCTACGACTGGTGGTCCGATCAGTTCCGCACCCATCTGACCGAGGCGCGTGAACTCGGCCAGCTCAACCCGGAGGTGGACGAGGCCGCGTTCGCCCAGGTGATCGTCGCCTCGTACACCGGTACGCAGATCATGTCCCGGCTCTCCACCAACCGGTCCGACCTGCCCGCACGCATAGAGAACATGCTGCGATGTCTGTTGCCGGCCATCGCGCCGGCGGAGATCGTCGCCTCGCTGGAGTTCCCGGGGAACGGGGAGCCGGCGGGGGAATCGGTGGGGGCGGCCGAGCCCGAGGAGGGTGCGGCCTCATGACACCTGTCCGGGTGTTGCTGACCGGCTCGACCGGGTTCGTCGGGCGGGCGGTCCTGAATCGGCTGCCGCGCGCCCGCGGGGCCGACGGGCAAGGGGTCGAGGTGCGGGCCGTCGCCCGCACGGTTCCAGCCCGCACGGTTCCCGCCGGCGCGGGTGAGCGGGCGGGCGTGGAGTGGGTGCGCGCGGACCTGTCGGACCCCGCCTCCCTCCACGGTGCGGCGAGCGGCACGGATGTCCTCGTCCACCTCGCCTGCCGGGTCTCCGGCGGGGCGGACGAGTGCGAGCGGACGAACGTCGGCGGCACCCGGGCGATCGTCGACGAGGCGCGGCGTGCGGGGGTGAGGCGGATCGTCCAGCTGTCCACGGCGGCGGTGTACGGGCCCGGTCCGCACCGGGGCATCCCCGTGGACGGGGTGGTGCCCGCACCCGTGTCGGCGGCCAGCCGTACGCGGCTGGCGGCCGAGCGGATCGCGCTCGACGCGGGGGCCGTCGTCCTGCGCCCCGGGCTGGTCCTCGGCCCCGGGGACCGCTGGGTGGTGCCCGCGCTCGGCGAACTGCTCCAGCGGGTACCGGCCCGCTGGGACGGCGGGCACAGCCGCGTCTCCGTCGTGGACGTCGACGACCTGGCCCGCCTCGTCACCGCCCTGGCCACGGCACCGGACGGCGGCGCCGTCGCCCCCGGTGTCCACCACGCCAGCCACCCGGTGCCGGTGCGGGGCGGCGACCTCATGGCGAGACTCGCCGAGCTGGACGTACTGCCGTCGGCCGGCGCCGAGGACTGGGACTGGGACACGTGCCTCGCGCGGCTGCGGGAGACGCCGGGGCGGATCAGCGAGCGGCAGTTCGCCCTGCTGGCGCGGGACCACTGGTACGAGAGCGAGGAGATCTGGCGGCTCACGGGCTGCGCCCCCGGGCCGGGACCGCTGGAGCGGCTGGCCGGGGCGGCGGCCTGGTACCGGGAGCATCTGCGCGCCGGGTGACGTCAAGGTGGCGCGCCCGACTTGGCCAAGTGGTTGCGGGGTTGGGCACGGGAGGCGTCCGCGAGGGAAAGCGGCGGTACGTTCACAGGACTGGAGGCGTGGCCCTCCGTCCTCCCCCGTGCCCCCGCCCGCCCCCGTCCGCGGCGGGCCCGTGGGAGTCATTTCCCGTGATGGATGCAGAGGTCGAGCCCATGGTGAAGCAGGTGAGAGCGGAACGTACCCGTCAGGCGCTGATCGCGGCGGCGGCCGTCGAGTTCGACCGGCAGGGGTACGCCGGGACCTCGCTGTCCGCCGTGCACCGGGCCTGCGGGGCGACGATGGGAGCACTCACCTTCCACTTCCCCGCCAAGGCCGACCTGGCCACCGCCGTCTGCCGTGAGGCCGAGGCCCTCACCGGCGAGGCGCTCGCCAAGCTCGTACCGGCCGGACCGCTCCCGCCGGTCGCCGAGTTCACCCTCGAAGTGGCCCGGCTGCTGGAGCGGGAGGTCACCGTCCGCGCGGCGGCCCGGCTCGCCCGGGAACGGGCCGTCCCGTCCTGCTGGTACACCCTCTGGCGGGCAGCCCTGCGGGACCTGGTGGCAGCGACCAGGGAACCGGCCGATGCCCCGCCCGCGCCCGACGAGCTGGAGCTGCTGGCGGTCTATCTGACCGCCGGCGCCGAGGCGGCCCTGCGGGCGGGGAGCACCGGCCCGGAGGTGCAGACCCAACTGGAGTGTCTGTGGGCCCTGGTGCACTCCCCCAAGGAGTGTCCGGTCGGGCCTCGCTGACCCCCTTGTTTGTTTCCAGACCGATCCGACGAAAAGGCTCATCCCATGACTCGACGCTGCGCGCTCGTCACCGGTGGTTCCCGGGGCATCGGGGCCGCCATCGCGACCGAACTCGCCGCCGACGGACACCGCGTGGCCGTGCACTGCCGTGCCGACTCCGCCGCCGCGAAGGCCGTCCTGGACGCCCTGCCCGGCACCGGCCACGCCCTGGTCACCGGCGATGTCGGCACCCCGGGCGCGGCCCGGGAGATCATCGAGTCCGCCGCCCGGCAACTGGGCACCGTGGACGTCCTCGTCAACAACGCCGGCGTCTACGCCGAGCAGCCCGTCGCCACCACCTCGTACGAGGACTGGCAGGCCGACTGGCGGCGTCTCGTCGACGTCAACCTGCTCGGGCCCGCCGACCTGATCTGGCACCTCGTCGACCACCTGCGGCAGCGGCCGCAGGGCCCGCGGGGCGCCCGGATCGTCAACGTCGGCTCGCGCGGCGCCCACCGGGGCGAACCCGACGCCCCCGCCTACGGCGCCACCAAGGCCGCCCTGCACGCGCTGACCGGGTCGCTCGCCCAGTCCCTGGGCCCGCTCGGCATCGCGGTGACCGCGGTGGCGCCGGGCTTCGTCCGTACGGACCTGGCGGAAAGCATGCTCGTCGGGGACGCCGAGGAGCAGGTGCGCCGCCAGAGCCCGCTCGGCAGGATCGCCGCGCCCTCGGACGTCGCCGCCGCCGTGGCCTGGCTCAGCAGTGAGCGGGCCGAGTGGTGCAGCGGCGCCGTGATCGACGTCAACGGCGCCTCGCACCTGCGCTGACACCCCCACCCGGCCCTCCCGGGCCGCTCCACACCTCTAGGGAGATCCCGTGCGCGCCGCGCTGTCGCAGATCGCCGTACGACCGGACGAGACCGTCGCCGAGCGGCGTGCCCGCGTGGCCGGTCTCGTCCGTGAACAGCACACCGCCGACCTGGTGGTGCTGCCGGAACTCTGGACGGTCGGCGCGTTCGCCTTCGACGCGTTCCGCGCCCACGCCGAGCCACTGGACGGGCCCACGGCACAGGCGATGGGCGCGGCCGCTGCCGACGCCCGGGTCTGGCTGCACGCGGGCTCGATCATCGAAGACGGCCCGGACGGCACGTTGTTCAACACCTCCCTCGTCTTCGCGCCCGACGGCCGGCTGCGCCGGACGTACCGGAAGATCCACCGCTTCGGCTTCGACCGCGGCGAGGCCACCCTGCTGGGCCGGGGCGAGGAGACCGTCACTCTCACGCTGGGCGAGGGCGGCCCGGCGGAGCTGACGGCAGGGCTCGCCACCTGCTACGACCTGCGCTTCCCCGAGCAGTTCCGGCTCCTGGTGGACGCCGGAGCGGGCATGTTCGTCGTCCCGGCCGGCTGGCCCGCCGCCCGCCGCGCCCACTGGTCGCTGCTGGCCCGCGCACGGGCCGTCGAGTCCCAGGCGTACGTCCTCGCCTGCGGTACGGCCGGTGCGCACGCCGGGGTGGAACAGGCGGGCCACAGCGTGGTGGTCGATCCATGGGGCGAGGTCCTCGCCGAGGCCGGGGCGGGCGAGGAGACACTCGTCGTCGACCTCGACCCGGCGCTCGTCGCCAAGACCCGTGCCGAGTTCCCCGCCCTTCGCGACCGTGTTCTCGGTGTGCCGACGCCCCGCTGACCGACCGTCGGCGACAGGTGCCGTCCGCCCCGCGAGTGCCGGGGCGGACGGCACCTGTCGTCTGTGCGCGGCCAACTGCCAGGCGATACAGACGTGTTGGATATTTTCCGGTGACCTCTTGCGGCCCACAAGGCAGACGTGTAACACTCTTTCGCGAGGCAGTCTGCCCACTTCCAGGAGCCTTCGCACTGCCATCGCGTCGCCGTCGAGCGGCGCTTTTTTGTTTTCCGGGTTCCGCTTCCGCACCACCCCGCTTCCCGGTTCTCCCGTTTCCCCGCATCTCCTTGTCTCCCGAAGGTGAGGCGACCAGTGACCATGGCCGACCCGACCCCCTCGCAGCCCCTCCCGGAGCGGTGCGCGTCGAACCGCTGCCGCCGTGCGGCCCGCTCCGAAGGGCTGCGGCGCAGGACCGCCGCGCCCGGCGCCCGGCTCTGCGGCCCCTGCGCACGCGCCCTCGCGGCCGATCTGACCGCCCTGCCCGCGCTCCACCACGAGAGCGAGCAGCGGCTCGTACTCCCCGCGCGGCAGGGGGGCCTCGCCCGGGTCACCGGCCACCGGCCGGACGCGCCGCCCGTGAGCGACGCGGCGCTGGACGCCCGGCACGACGCCGTCGTACGGCTGGCCTCCTGGGCCCGGCTCGTCCTAGACGAGGACCCGGCCGCCGGGGCACCGCCGGAGCGGACCGTGCCGGACCTGGCCGCCTTCCTCGGCCGGCACATCGGCTTCCTGACCGCCCACCCCGCCGCGGGCGCGGCGGCCGACGAGATCGCCCGCACCGCCACCGCCCTGCGGCGCCTCGTCGCGCCGCCCAAGCCCGACCTCGTACCGCTCGGCCGGTGCGTGGAGCCGGACTGCGACGCGGAGGTGTCGCTCCCCGGGCGCGGCGGCGACGAGCTGGTGCTGCGCGGGCCGATGTGCGGCGCGGGGCATGTGCTCACGCCACGCCAGTGGCTGCTGATGAACCATCGTCAATCGACGCTCGAGACCAAGGAGTCGGCATGAACGACGACCTGCGCGCCCCGCGCGGCAAACGCGTCCCCACCTCGCTCGCCGCCCTCGCCCTCGGCGTCCGCGAGGGCACGATCCGCCAGTGGGCCCGGCGCGGCAAGATCACCCGGTACGGGACCAAACGCCAGGCCCTGTACGACCTGAACGAGCTCGCCGCGCTCGCGGCGGCCGGGGAGAGCGGAGCGTAACTCCCCCCGAAGCCCCGCCCCCGACCCCAGCCCCACCCCTAGAGACCTCCCCCACAGCACCCCCACCACCGTTCGGCCATCGCCGCGCGGCCCTTCGGCATGCCCGAAAACGGGCCGCCGCACAGCTCTTGAGGAGAGACAGCCATGGAGACGCACGGCACATCGCAGTGGCAGCAGCACTGGCAGGACCGGCGCGACCCCTTCGTCGAGGAGTGCTTCCGGGCCCGCGAGAACCTGCTCGCCGATCTGAAGGACCCCGCCACCGCCCAGGCCCGTGTCCTCGACGACCTCATCGACATCGGCACCGCCTCGCTGCACTGGAAGGAGCAGGGGTACGACGCCGTCGCCGCCGACCCGGGCACCTTCCGGGCGGTGCTGCCGATCATGCGCTACAACGACTTCGTCGAGCAGATCGACCGGGAGACCCGCACCAAGGGCGGCATCCTGTCGTGCAGCCCCGTACTGCGCTGGCTCAAGACCAGCGGGACGACCGGCACCCCCAAGCGCGTCCCGTACACCCTGCACTGGCTGCTCAAGTACCGCATCCCCGCGATGAAGGCGATGTGGGGCACCTATCTGGAGCACCACCCCGAGATCCTCGCCCACCCCTGGGCCACCCTCGACACCCAGACCGTCCGCGAGGACGTGTACGACTTCGTGCACGGCGTCGAGCACCAGGCGATCAGCAACCGGCATCCGCAGATCAACAGCCGGGACTGGAACCCGCCGTGGTACGAGTCGCCGTGGTTCGGCCCCGACACGCCCACCAGCCACGCCGGGCGGATGTACCACCGGGTACGGCACCTCGTCGGCAAGGACCTGCACTACATCTCGGCGATCAACCCCAGCACGCTCGTCTCGCTGCGCGATCTGATCGCCGAGCACGGCGCCGAGCTGGTGCGCGACCTCAGAGAGGGCACCCTGCAGGGCAAGCCGTGCACCGAGCCCGACGAGAAGGCCGCGCAGCACCTGGAACGGGTGCTGGCCAAGGGCGAGTTCAGCCTCGTCGACCTATGGCCGTCGCTGACGCTGTACAGCTGCTGGCTGTCGGCCTCCGCCGAGCTGTACCGGCCGCGCCTGGACGCCGTACTGCCCGGTGTCGCCAAGCTGCCGTTCATGAGCTGCGGGACCGAGGGCGTCACCACCATCCCCGTGGACGACACCCTGGAGAGCCAGCCGCTCGCCGTCAGCCAGGCCTACTTCGAGTTCGTCCCCGCCGACGTACCGCTCGGCGCGCTCCTCGACGCCGGCGAGAAGGTTCCGACGCTGCTGTACGACGAGGTCGAGGCGGGCCGCGACTACCACCTGATCATGTCCCAGGGGAACGGCCTCTACCGGCTGTGGACCGGTGACATCTACCGCGTGGACCGGATCGTGGACGGCACCCCCTGGGTCCACTTCACCCACCGCGACGGCGTCTTCCACTCCTTCACCGGCGAGAAGATCACCGAGGGCCAGGTCACCCAGGCCATCCGGCAGGGCCTCGAAGGCAGCGGGCTCGACACCGGGCTGTACATGTGCGGGCCGCGCTGGGACGAGCCGCCGTCCTACACCGTCGTCGTCGAGGTACCGGAACCCGGGGCGGACCTCGACGAGGTGCTGTCCGCCGCGATCGACCGCGAACTGTCGATCATCAACATCGAGTACGCCTCGAAGCGGGACAGCGGACGGCTCTCCGCGCTCCGGGTGCGGACCGTGGCGCAGGGCGCGATCGCCGCGTACGTCGAGTCGCGGCGGCAGCGGGGCAACGCCACTCAGTACAAGTACAAGCCGTTCCAGAAGGACATCGACTTCGTCGACGCGATCCTCGCCGACTGAACACGTCCGCCCCTCATCCACCGAGTACCGATCAAGGAGAGTTGACCATGCTGGAGACCCTCAGGCCCCCGCAGAACACCCGCCGCGAGATCATCGACCTGCCCTGCGGCGACACCCGGCTCGCCCTGCACCTGTGGCGGCCGGAGCAGATCAAGGGAGCGGTCTTCTACTTCCACGGGCTGCAGAGCCACGCCGGGTGGCTGTGGGAAGTGGGACCGCAGTTCGCCGACAACGACATCGCGTTCTTCGTCCTCGACCGGCGCGGCAGCGGTATCAGCCCCGGGCCGCGGCACGAGATACCGGACGCCGACACCGTCCTCGACGACTACGCGAAGGCCGTCGCGTTCGTCCGGGACATGATCGGCGAGACCGTGCCGCTGTCCCTGTTCGGGCACTGCCTCGGCGGCTCCTTCCTGGCGGCCCTGATGTCCTACGAGGGGTTCACCACCTCGTACGACGCGGCCGTGTTCTGCTCGTCCTGGCTCGGCCGGATGCACGCGACCCTCGACCCGGAGGCACGCGAGGCCGTCGCGGCGAGCCGGAGCGAGGAGCTGTGGGACGCGGGGCTCAAGGCCGGCGACTTCACCGACGAGGTCAAGTACCAGCACTTCATCGACCACGACGACCTGGCGGTACGGCAGTTGACGCGGCGGTCGCGGGCCGTGTTGCTGGAACTGGAGCAGCGGTATCTGACGCGCGGGCGTCTGAGCCCGACGGTCCCCGCCGCGACCTTCGTCTCCGGGATGACCGACCCGATCGTGGACCTCGACGCCGCGCACTCCGTCTTCCAGGACCTGGTCTCCGGGCGCGGCTCGATCATGAAGTTCCCCACCGACAAGCACTACCTCTTCTACACCGACGTCAGCGCCGACCTGGTCGACTGGACGTCGACGTACACCCTGCTCCAGGGGGTGAACCGTGGCGCCTGACGCCGGGAGGTCCGGGCGGGCGCGGCTGTACCACGTCGAGTTGCCCATGCGGACACCGTTCGACCATCCGGCCGCCCGGCGGCGGACGTCCGACAGCCTGGTCCTGAGGCTCTCGGCCGACGGCGTGGACGGCATCGGCGAGTGCGCGCCCCGGTCGTACGTCACCGGGGAGACCACCGCGAGTGTGCGCACCGCGCTCGAACAGGTCGACTTCGAGGCCCTGTTCGCGCTGCTGACCGGCCGGGATCCGCACGAGCTGCTGGAGCTGCTGCACCGGGACGGCTTCGCGCGGACCTTCGGGATCGACGGCGGCAACAACCTGCTCTGCCTGCTGGAGACGGCGGTCCTCGACTGGCTGGGGCGCCGGACGGGGCTGGGCGCGCGGGAGCTGCTGCCGGGCGAGGCCGACGAGGAGCGGCGGTCGCTGCCCGTCTCGCAGGTGCTCGATCTCAGCCTGGACGCCGAGGAGTTCCTCGCCACCCGAGGGCCCTTCCACTTCGTGAAGATCAAGGCGTCGGACGACATCGAGCACGACGCCCGTACCGTCCGGACGATCCGCGACAAGATCGGCGACGACGTACCGGTCATGGTCGACGCCAACATGTGCTGGACGCCCGAGAACTCGGTCGGCCACGCCCACCGGCTGCGCGAGGCCGGCGTCGACTATGTGGAGGAACCGCTGCCCAAGGGCTCCTGGGAGGCGCTGCGCGCGCTGCGCCAGGACGGCGGGCTGCGGATCATGCTGGACGAGTCGGTGTGCACGGCCCAGGACGCCCGTACGGCGGTCGAGTCCGGGGCCTGCGACGCGTTCAACATCCGGGTGTCGAAGAACGGGGGGCCGCTGCCGGCCGCCGGGCTCGTCGCCTACGCCCGGGAGAACGGCGTCCGCTTCCAGTTCGGGGTCCAGGTCGCCGAGGTGGGCCCGCTCATCAACTCCGGCCGGGCCCTGGCCTTCGGCCACCCGGACGCGCTCACCGTCGAGGCCGGGCAGTCCGACCGCTTCTTCCCCGAGATGATCGTCGCCCCGCCCCCGGCCGTCGACCGCCACACCAACACGCTGGCACCGGCGGACGGCCCCGGCTGGGGCATGGACCTCGCCGCGAACGCGGAGCGCTGGGCCGTACGGGATTTCTGACCCGGCCCTGCCCACGCGCACCCCACCGACGCACAGCACCGACGCACTTCACCGAAGCACATCACCCACCACACCCATGCCCGAAAGGCGGGACCGTCATGACCGTACTGTTCGAATGCACCTACCGGGGTGGCCGTTACTTCGGCCTCGGACTGCCCAAGTCCGACGAGCCGTTGAGCCTCACTCCGCTCACCGACCGGAACCTGGGGAAGCTGCTCACCGAGGGCGGTGACGTCGCCGTGCTCCTCGCCGCCTCCGAGACCGTGACCGTTCCCGTGAGCGAACTCGACACCGTGTCCTTCCGCCCGCCGCTGCTGCCCGACCACCTCGGTGACGCGGTCGTCGGCGGCTTCATGCAGACCCACAACGTCAAGGTGGACGCGGACACCCCGTCCCAGCCGAACTGGTTCCTCAAGGGCCTCGGCGATGTGCTGCGGACCTCCGGTCAGGACCTGCGCGCGCCGGCCGGGTCCGTCGCGCTGACCGAGGAGGCGGAGGTCGTCCTCGTCTACGTCACCGACGCGGACGGCATGCCCCGCTACGTCGGCTACACCTTCGGCAACGACCTCACCGACATCGGCCGCTTCCGCCGCCACCGCGGGCACCTCTCGTACGCCAAGCTGTGCGACGCGGGCGTGGCGCCCTGGCTCTTCCTCGACGAACCGCCGCGCCAGGTCACCGGGCACGTCACGATCGAGCGGGACGGCGAGCCGGCCTGGCGGGGCGAGTTCACCACCGGCACCAAGGCCCTGCACTACGGGCTCGACGACATCATGTCGGAGCTGTTCTCCTACGATGCCCTGCTCGCCCCCGGCCGGGTGCACTACGTCTACATCGGCGCCGACCGCAGCAGCTTCCACGACGGCTTCCGGATGACCGACCGCGACCGCGTCACCCTGGACTTCGCGAGCCACGGGGTCACCCTGTCGAACACCGTTCGATGTGCGTCGCCGATGCTCGCGGCCGCCGCGCGCGAGGGATCGTGAGCGGCGGTGAGCGGGGGCGCGCGCAGGCCGGCAGGCCGGGTACGCCGGTCGGCGGGGTGCGCAGGCTCGGTGACACGGAGGCGACGTTCGCGTACACCCATGCGCTGATGCGCGGCAGGGGCGGCCTCACCACCTCCTTCACCGTGAACGGCGTGTTCTCGCCGGAGCGGGTGGAGGCGGCCGTGGAGCTGTGGCTGCGGCGGCTGCCGCTGCTTTCGCTGCGGATCGAGGACACCGGGTCCGGGGGGCTGTGGTTCCGGCGGGGGGAGCCCGGGCCGCCGTCGGGTGAGCGGCTGTGGGGGCTGCGGGTCGGGCGGGCTTCGGAGGGCGCGACGCGTTTCTCCCTGAGCCTGCACCCCGCGATCTGCGACGGCCACTCCGTCGGGCGTCTCGTACGGCCGCTGCTGGACGCCCTGTTCGGCGTGCCGGGTGCCGGAGCCGAGGAGGAGCTGCCGCCGGACACCGACGAGCTGACGTACGAGAGCGGCGGGGTGTGCGGGGTGTGCGCGCCGGGGCCGGCGCGGCGGGCGATGTCGTCGTACGGAGGAGGAGCGGGCGCGGGGCCGGGGCGTGGGCGGTGGACCGGGGTGGTGCGTGAGGGCGGTGAGGGTGTGACCCTCGCCCTCGGTGCGTACGAGACCCGGCGGCTGCGGGACTGGTGCGGGGCGCGGCGGTTGACGGTCAGCGGGTTCCTCGCGACCGTGCTGGCCGACGCGTTCGCCCGGGAGAGCGGCCGCCGGGAGGTCACGGTCGCCAGGGCGGTGTCGCTGCGCCGGCGTTATGCCGAGCGGGCGCTGATCAGCGAGCCCGGGTGTGTGCTGGGCGTGGTGCGGGCGCGGCTGCGGGCGGGCGGCGCCGGTCGTGAAGCGGTGGGTGCGGGGGGCGACCTCGTGGGCCGGGCGCGGGGCCATGCGGAGGTGCTGTGCTCGGCCGGGCGGGAGTGGCGTCCGGAGCGGCGGGCGCACACCGCGATCCGCCGGGCCGTGGAACGGGAGGCGGCGGGGGGCGCGGGGCCGGAGCTGCGGGTGACCGACGCCGGTTCGGTGGACACCGTGCTCGGGCCGCACGCGGGGCGGGTCACGGGGCTGCGGACCGTGGTGGCCCGGGGCGACGGGGCGCTCGACGGGGCGCTGCATCTGTCGACCTTCAAGGGGGCGTTGACGGTGGGGCTGGCCGTCGGCGGGCCCTGGGCGGCGGTGGCCGAGCGGGAGTTGAGCGACGCCATGCTTTTGCTCCACCGCAGGTGAGAGCCCTGCGGGAGTGCGGACTCCTCAAAGTCGTAGCTGGAGATGGTCCCCTCGATTGAAAACAAAGAGTTCGTTCTCTATTTTTTGAGGGCGGGCTTCGTTCGAACCGGCGGGGGCCCGCCCAGTGCGACCGGTCCAGAGGAAGGGGACGCGTCATGGTGACGGCGATTTCCAGCGTGGCTCCCGGGCGGAGCGGATCCTCCGCACGCCGCGCCTCCTCCGGCGCCTTCGACACCTTCATCGCGGAGATCTTCGAACGGCTGCCCCGCGCCGATCAGCGCGGATGGGCCCATGTCTACACACGCGGCCTGCTGGTGACGCCGGGGCGCAAGACCGTTCGCCGGCTCGCCGAGTCCGTCTCGGACTCCGCCACGGCGGCCCAGGCCCTGCACCAGTTCGTCAACGCCAGCCCTTGGGACTGGGAGCCGGTCCGCGCCCGGCTGGCCGACTGGGTCGTACGGAGGTCCCGGCCGCGTGCCCTGGTCATCGCCACGGCGGTGCTGCCCAAGCGGGGTGACCGCTCCTGCGGAGTGCACCGCCGCTTCGTCCCCCGGGACGGCCGTACGGTCAACTGCCAGGTCGGCGTCGGGGCGTTCCTCGCGGTGGAGCAGGGGACGGTGCCGGTCGACTGGCGGTTACTGCTGCCCGGGCGGTGGGCCGAGGAGGCCGAGGCCCATGGGCGGACCGGTTCGGTTCCGGCCGCGGGGGCGGCCGACGCCCTGGCGTCGGACCTGGTGGACGGGGCCGGCCCGGGCGGGGTGCCGGTCGTCGCCGACCTGCTCGGGTTCGCGGACACCACCGCACTGGTGGGCGGACTCGCCGGCCGGGGGCGGCGGTTCGTCGTGGCCGTACCCGATGACTTCGTGGTGCACCCGGACCGCCCGGCTCTCCTCGGGCCCGGCTCGCGTGCCGGTGCGGACACCGGTGGGGTGAGCGCGCGCAGCCTCCTCACCGACCACCCGGCGCGCGTGGCGACGGGGGTGGTCCGCCTCCCCGGCATCCCCGTCGCCCTCCGGTTGATCGGCGAGCCCGGAGGTGGCCGGATCTGGCTCACGGACCTCGTCGACAGGTCGCCGCGCGAGGTGCTGGCGCTGGCCCGGCTGCACACGGGTGCCCTCGACACGGTGGAGCGACTGGCCGACGACTTCGGCCTGCGCGCCTTCGAGGGCCGCTCGTTCGCCGGCTGGCACCACCACAAGACCCTGGTCTCCGCCGCCTACGCCTACAGCGTGCTCGGCTCCACCGCCCCGGCCCACACACCGCACCGCCCACGCACCACCCGCCCACCGCACCGGACCCGGACGTCGACGACCGGCGGACGCGCCGGCACGGCACCGGGGCGCGCCCCCGGGGCTCCGGCCCGGCCGCTCACGGCACCCGGGCGCTCCCTGGCGGCTCCGACGCGCACGGCCGAGCCGTCGACGCGGGCCACCGGGGCTCGGGGACGGGCAGGCGTGGCTCCGCCATGGGGCACGGCGGGTTCGGCACAGACCTCTGCGGGGGTGACGCGCACGGAAGCTGTCGCGGGCGGCGCCGTCGGGGCTCGTGAGCGGGGCTCGGAGGTTCCGACGCCTTCGGCGCCCCCTGCCGGGGCTCGGGCGCGGACTCCGGGGCCTCTCACGCGGGATGCGGGCACCGAGGCCCGAACTGCCGTGCTCCTCAGGCGAATTACCGAGGAACCCGTCCGGACTGCCGGGGACCCCATCCGGACTGCCGAGGGCCCCGTCCGGACTGCCGAGGACCTCATTCGGACTCCGGAGCCTCCCTCTCAGGCCGATGCGGCTACGGCGCGAACTCCCATGGCCCTGGCGCGGGCTGCCGGGACACCGGAGCCGACCCCGGTCGCTCCGCCGCGGCCGACCGCTGCTCCCCCACGGACCCCTGCGGCACCGGCACGGATCTCCACGGCCCCACCCGCCCCTGTCACGGCATCGGCGCAGCCGCCCTCGCCCCCGGCCCAGCCCTCCGCACCCCCGGGGTCGACACCGGCATCCGCGAGACGCACGCGGTCCGCCGCAGCCGCCTCGCACCCCCTCCCCACCCCGATACGAACGGAATCCTGATGGCCCTTCCCAAAGCGTTCTGGTTGTTGTGGTTCGGGCAGACCGTCAGTCGGCTCGGGACGCTCGCCCCTGCTTTCCTCGTGCTCTACATGGAGCAGGACGGGCTCGTCGCCCCGGGTACGACCCCGCTCGTCGTCGGGCTCTTCGGTGCCGGTGTCGTGTTGTCCGGGCTGGTGGGAGGGGCGGTCGCCGATCTGATCGGGCCGCGTCGCACCATCGTCGCCGCCCAGCCGGTCTCCGCCGCGATGGCGCTGCTCTTCGCCGTCGCCGAGAACGTCGTCGCCCTGTGCGCGCTGTCGCTGATCACCGGGTTCCTCTCGGCCGTCGACCGGCCGGCCGGGGCCGGGCTGATCTCCGCGATCGTTCCGCAGGAGCAGTTCGCGAAGGCGTACAGCCTCTTCCTCGTCGGCTTCAACATCGGCATGTCGCTGAGCCCCGTGCTCTCCGGCTTCCTGCTCGAAGTCAGCCCCGGCGCCCTGTTCGTCGTCTGGGCGGCCTCCAGCCTCGCCTACGCGGCCCTCGTCCTCGCGGTGCCGGCCGATCCGCCGCCCGTGCGGGACGCCGACCGGCCCGCCGGGGCCGCGGCGGCCCTCAAGTCGGCCGCACGCGGGATCGCCGAACCCTTCCGGACCCCCGTCCTGGTCGCCTTCCTCCTGCTGACCTTCCTGCTGGCCTGCATCTACCTCCAGGTCAACTCCGCGTTGCCGCTCGACATGCGGGCCAGCGGGCTGTCCACCGGGGACATCGGCTTCGTCCTCGCCGTCAACGCCGTCCTGTCCGTACTGCTGCTCCCGCTCGTGCCCCGCCTGGTCGGCGGACTGCGCGCCCATGTCCCGCTGATCCTGGCGGCCGTGTTCATGGCGCTCGGCTTCGGCGGCAACGCCCTCGCCGGCGGCATGGTCTCCTTCACGATCGCCACCGTCGTCTGGACGCTCGGCGAGGTGCTGTGGGCCCCGATGTCCGCCACGTTCATCGCCGACCGGGCCCCGGCCGGACGCAGCGGCACCTACCAGGGCTCCTACTTCTTCGCCTGGAACGCGGCGTTCATGGTCGGCAGTCCCGCCGGACTCGCCCTCGCCCACTCCCACGGCTACGAGGCGCTGTGGATGTCCGTCCTGGGCCTCGGGCTCGCGGTGACGGCCGGCTTCGCCCTGCTGCCCCGGCTGGCCGGGTTCGTGACCAAGTCCGGCCCCGACCCCGACTCCGCCTCCGATCCGGACACCGACTCCGTCACCAGCGCCCGAGCGACCACCCCGTAAGCCCCCACCCGAGAGACAAGGTGACCCACCATGCCCGCACCCACCCCCCGCACCGCACTCCTCGTCGGCGCCGCCGGCGGCATCCTCAAGGAGGTCTCCCGCGAGCTCGCCGAGGAGGGCCACACGCTGGTCCTGTTCGACCGGGACGCCGAGGCCGTCGGCCGGCTCGCCGAGGAGCTGGGACGGATCACCAAGGTCGAGACGGTCGTCGGTGACATCACCGACATCGCGGCGGCGGAACGCCAGTTGACCGACATCGTCGACCGGTTCGCCCCGTCCATCCTCGTCAACGGCGTCGGCGGCGACACCCGGGTGATCGGCTACGCCGACCTCACCACCGACCACTTCGACGAGTCCTTCCTGGAGAACGTGGTCAGCAGCTGGATCGCGGTCAAGGTGTGCGCCCCGCGCATGGCCGCCGACGGCTACGGCCGCATCGTCAACTTCGCCTCGGCGGGCGGCCGTACCTACAGCCGCTTCAACAACGCCGCGTACGTCGCCGCCAAGGCCGCCGTCATCGGCATGACCAAGCAGCTGGCGTTCGAGCTGGCCCCGACCGGGGTCGTCGTCAACGTCGTCGCCCACGGGCCCATCGCCACCGAGCGGGTCGCCGGGGCGTTCGAGCGGCGTGACCCGGAGCAGCAGCGGGCCGTCCTGGCCAAGCTGCCGATGGGCCGCTACGGCACCGTCGCCGAGGCCGTCGGCAGTGTGCTGCACCTCTGCTCCGAGAGCGCCGGCTACTCGACCGGGTCCGTCATCGACATCAACGGCGGCATCTACATGTGAGTCCCGCCCGCACACCGTCCCCACGCCCAGTGACACCGGAGGCATCCATGGCGAAGTTCGTCGTCGAGTTCGAGTACAACGTCGACCGTGCGGGCCGGGAGCATCTGCACCCCGCCCACACCGAGTATCTGCGGTCCCTCACCGACAGCGGCGTCCTGCTACTGGCCGGACCGCTCAAGGACACCAACGGCGGCCTGCTGGTCTACGAGGCCGAGGACCGCGACCGCCTCCAGGAGGTCCTGGACGCCGAGCCCTACGTCAAGGGCGGCATCGTCCGCCGGGTCCGTATCCGGCAGTGGGCGCCGGGCAAGGGCACCTGGGCCGCCGCGGCGTCGGAGCAGGCCGCGGCCTGAGCCCGGGGCTTCGCCACCCTCCCCGTAATGAAGAAAGCCTCCCCCGAAAGGACCGACTGACGTGCTCGTGACGCCAGTTCAGCAAACCCCCGCCCCGCTGCGCCGGGAAGCCCTGCACGCCGGGATCGTCGACCCGGGCATGGACTCGATGCGGCTGCTCAGCGAGACGGCGATGAAGTTCCCCGAGGCGCTGTCGTTCTCGTCGGGTGCGCCCCACGACGGTACGCACGACCTCACCAAGCTCTCGTACTACGTCGACCGTTACATCGCGCACCTGCGGGAGCAGGGGGTGCCCGAGCAGCGCGTCACCCGGCTGCACTTCCAGTACGGACCCGTCAACGGGTTCATCCAGGAAGAGGTCGCCCGGATGCTCGCCAAGGACGAGGACATCGATGTCGCGCCCGAGGCCATCATGATCACGCACGGCTTCCAGGAGGCGGCACTCGTCGCCCTGCGGGGGCTGTTCCGCTCGCCCGACGACGTCCTGCTGTCCGTGTCGCCGGCCTACGTCGGGATCCGCGGCGCCGCCCGCATGCTGGACATTCCGGTCAAGGGCATCACCGAGGGGCCCAACGGACTGGAGCCGGAGGCCGTGGCCGCCGCCGTACGCGCCGTGCGCGCCGAGGGCAAGCGGCCCACCGCGCTCTACCTGGTCCCCGACTTCTCCAACCCGTCCGGCACGGTCGTCCCCCTGGAGGCCCGGCGGCGGCTGCTCGAACTGGCCGCCGAGGAAGGGTTCACCATCCTGGAGGACAACCCCTACGGGCTCTTCGCGGACGACGAGGAGCGGCTGCCGACGCTCAAGGCGCTGGACACCCGCGGTGACGTCGTCTACCTCGGCTCCTTCGCCAAGTCCGCGTTCCCGGGCGCCCGCCTCGGCTATCTGGTCGGTGACCGGGAGGTCGTCGGCGAGGACGGCACCCGGCGCACCCTCGCCCAGGAACTCTCCAAGGCCAAGGCGATGTTCACGGTCGGCTCGTCCTCGCTCTCCCAGGCCGCGATCGGCGGCATCCTCGTCGACGCCGGCTACGACCTGCGCTCCGCCACCCGCGATCTGGCCGCCGTCTACCAGGAGCGGCTCGCCGCCACCCTCGACGCCCTCGCCGAGCACTTCCCGCCCGAGCGGTACGCCGAGCACGGCGTGCGCTGGAACCGGCCGCGCGGCGGTTTCTTCCTGGTCGTCGAGGTGCCCTTCGAGGCCGACCTCGTCGCCATGGAGCGGTCGGCCCGCGACTACGCCGTCAGCTGGGCGCCGATGAGGATGTTCCACCTCGACGGCAGCGGCGAACGCGCCCTGCGCCTCGGCTTCAGCAACCTCACGCCCGCCGCGATCCGCGAGGGCATCGCCCGCCTGGCCCGCTTCATCGAGGCCGAGTCCACGCCCGAACCGGAGGCCACCTCATGAGCAGCACGCCCACGCGCCCCGTGGCGGTGATCGTCGACGGCTACTCCGCCGGCAACTTCTACCCCGCCGCCTTCGCCGCGTACGGCACGGACGTCGTCCACGTCCAGTCCACCCCGGAGCTGATCCCGGCGATGGCACCGCCGGACCTCACCGCCTACCGGGAGAACATCCCCGGACACGGCGACGAGAGCGCCCTCGTCGAGCGGCTGCGGGCCCTCGACCCGGTGTGCGTGATCGCCGGCCAGGAGTCGTCCGTACCGCTCGCCGACCGGCTGAGCGAGGCGGTCGGCGTCCCCTCCAACGGCTCGGCGCTGTCACCGGCCCGCCGCGACAAGTACGAGATGATCGAGACGCTGCGCCGCGCCGGGGTGCGCTGCGCACGCCAGCTCAAGACCGACGACCCGGACGCGGCGGTCGACTGGGCCGAGGAGCACGGCAGTTACCCGGTGGTCGTCAAACCGCTGAGCTCGGCGGCCTCCGACGGCGTCTTCGTCTGCGACGGCCCCGACGCGGTGCGCGCGGCCGCCCGGACCGTCCTCGACGCCCCGAACATGTTCGGCCTCGCCAACACCGAGATCCTCGTGCAGTCCTACCTCAAGGGCACCGAGTACATCGTCGACACCGTCAGCCGCGGCGGCGAGCGGTACGTCTGCGGGGTCTGGGAGTACGAGAAGACGCTGCTGCCGTCCGGCAAGAACATCTACAACCGCGACCTCCTCGCCGACCCGTACGACAACCCGGTGGTCGCCGAACTCACCGCGTACGTCGACGAGGTCCTCGCCGCCCTCGGCGTCGCCTGGGGGCCGGCCCACGCCGAGGTCATCGTCACCGACGAGGGTCCCGTCCTGGTCGAGATCGGCACCCGCCTCAACGGCAACATCAACGCCCCCTTCCACGACGTGTGCCTCGGCCACAACCAGGCGGCGCTCACCGCGCAGGCGTACACCCGGCCCGACGCGTTCCGCGCCGAGTACGCCGGCCGGACGTACACGAGGCTTCAGCCCGCCGTCGTCTACAACGCCCCGACCGAGCTCGACGGGGTCGTGTCCTCCGTCGATGAGACGGCCGTGGCCGAGATCCGCGGCCTGGAGAGCGTCTTCCTCGCGACGGTCAAGTACACGCCCGGCGCCCGGATCAAGCCCACGGTCGACCTGCTGACCAGCTCGATGCGGGTGTTCCTCACGGCACCGGACGAGACGGCCCTGACGGCCGGCTACGAGAAGGTCCGCGCGCTGAAGGACGCGGTGTACCGGGTCGCCTGACCCTCACCCACTCCCTGCCCTGCCCTGCCTTTGTTCTCTCTACCTGCTTCCCGGAGGTCTGTCATGCACAGCCGTATCGGTCTCTTCCTGTCCCCCGTCCACGAGACCGGCCAGGACCCGCACCTCGCGATCCGCCGCAACCTGGACCTCGTCGAGTACGTCGACGACCTCAACTTCGACGAGGCGTGGTTCGGCGAGCACCACACGCTGGGCTGGGGCCTGGTCGGTGCGCCCGAGACGCTGATAGCCGCCGCGTCCCAGCGCACCACCCAGATCAAGCTGGCCCACGGCGTCGTACCGCTCTCCGGCCACCACCCCTTCCACGTGGCGAGCCGCGCGGTCCACCTCGACCACCTCACCCGCGGCCGGTACATCCTGGGCGTCGGCCCGGGCGTGCCCTTCGACGCGAAGATGTTCGGCCTGGAGCAGCCGGTGCAGCGCCGCCGGCTGGAGGAGGCCCTGCCGACGGTCCTGGAGCTGGTCAACGGCGACGAGCGGATCACACAGCAGACGGACTGGTTCGACCTGCGCGACGCCAAGCTCCAGCTGCCGCGCTTCAGCCCGCAGGGCATCGAGGTCGCGGTCGCGACGTCCGGCACCTCGCAGTCCAGCCCGCGCCTGATCGGCCAGTACGGGCTGAGCATGACCTCGTTCGCGCTGCCCTTCGCCCTCCTCACGCCGGGCGCCCCCGCGCACATCAACCTGGCCCACCAGTGGAAGTACGCGGAGGAGGCCGCCGCCGAGCACGGGCAGACCCTGGACCGCGACAAGTGGCGTATCGCGCTGCCGGTGCACGTGGCCGAGACCCGCGAGGAGGCGTTCGCGGACGTCCGCGAGGGCTACGACCGCTGGCTGTTCGAGTACTTCGGCAAGGCGGCCGGCCGTGAGGTCCTCAGCCCCGACGTGCCGCGCGAGAAGGCGCTGGAGGCCCGGGTCGAGGCGGGCGGCGCGCTCGTCGGCTCGGTGGACGACGTGGTCGCCGGCATCGAGCGGCTGCACGAGATCACCGGCGGCTTCGGCACGCTGCTCGTCTACGTCGCCGACTGGACGTCCTGGGAGAAGACCAACCGCAGCATGGAGCTGCTGGCCCGTCATGTCGCCCCCCGCATCAACGGCTCGGCGGCCCGGCCGCAGGAGGCCGTGGACTTCGCGATCGCCAGCCGGAAGAAGTAGCGCGAGGGGCGTCCTCGCCGAGCCCGCCGTATGCCACGTCATGTCACGCCGGGTCGGGCCGTTCCCTCGGCCCGGCCGTGCGTCTCACCCGATCGGAAAGAACTCATGCTGGAGCAACGCTCGTTCCGCGACATACTCGGCCGGTTCACCACGGGAGTGGTCCTGGTCACCGCCGACACGGCCGAAGGCCCCAAGGGCATGGCGGTCAACTCCTTCACCTCCGTCTCCCTCACCCCGCCGCTGGTCGCCCTGTGCGCCGCGGACACGTCCTCGACCTGGCCGGCGATCCGTGAGGCCGGTTCCTTCGCGGTCACGATCCTCGGCGACCGGCACGCCGAGCTGTGCCGCCTGTTCAGCACCAAGGGCGCCGACCGTTTCGCCGCGGGCGCCTGGTCCACGACCCGGGCCGGGCATCCCATCCCCGCGGACGGTCTCGGCTGGCTGGACTGCCGCATCACCACGGTCCACCCGGCGGGCGACCACGAGTTGGTCATCGCCGAGGCCCTGGAAGGCGCCCTGACAGCCCAGGAGGGCCCCCTGGTCTTCCACGCGGGCCGCTTCACGGCTCTGGCAGCGGCCTGACATCTCCTTCCGGCTACGGCCGAACGACCCTCGATGCGGGCCCATCAGGGGCACCGGGTCCGGGTCACGGAGGGGCACCGGCCCAGCAGGGGCAACGGCTCAGCAGGGGCACCGAGTCCCGTAGGGGCGCCGGGTCCAGTCGCGGGCACGGCCCTGGTCGTGGCTACGGTCCCGTTCCGGCACCGGCTCCCGCACGGGCACGGGTACCGCACGGGCACTGGTCCAGCACAGGCACCGGGTCCCACACGGACACCGGGCCCCAACCGCAAGCACGGCCCTGGTCGTGGCTACGGTCCCGTTCCGGCACCGGCTCCCGCACGGGCACGGGTACCGCACGGGCACTGGTCCAGCACAGGCACCGGGTCCCACACGGACACCGGGCCCCAACCGCAAGCACGGCCCTGGCCGTAACTACGGGTCCCTTCCCGCACCGGGCCCGGCCGCTGTACGGGCCGGGCCGCCAGGCAAGACGCGGCACCACGTCACTCACCACCCGCCGCACCCGCACCCGCACCCGCACCCGCCACCTACCCTGCCCGCCCACCACCCGCCGATCCGAGGCCACCGGCGTCCTCGGCCCGGCGAGGGGGCCCGGCCCGATGGGACGGCCCGCCGAGCCCGGGACCCGCCCCGGCCCCGACTCCGAGAACTCCGGCCCGGGACCCAACTCGACCCCGCCCCCGACTCCGAGAACTCCGCCCGGCCCGGGACCCGAATCGGCCCTGCGCCCGACAACTCCGCCCACCCCGGGACCCAACTCGACCCCGGCAGTGCCCAGCCCGGCCGGCAAGGGCCCGCCCCGGACCTGGCCCCCGCCGACCCCGGGGGTCCAGCCGACCGAGCGGCGTCGACCAAGCCCCGGACCCCGCACCACCCCGGGACCCGACTCCGCACCCCACCCGGCCCGGGACCCGGCTCCGCCCGTCAGGGTGCAGCCCGGCTTGTACGAGCCCCGGGCCTGGCCCGTCCGCCCAGGGGTCCAGCCGGCCGGGCGGCGCCGGCCCGGGACCCCGTACCGCACAGGGACCCGACTCCGCACTCCCCCTGCCCCGGCCCGGCTCGGCGGGGGCGGACCCGCCCGGGACCCGCCCCCGGGGCGCGTTCGTCGCGTCGACGCCCATGAGAAAGGCAACCCGCGTGTCCCACACCGATCCGACACCCAAGGCGCTCACCCTCCCCCGGCCGCCGGATGCCGGGCCGGAGGCCGACCTCCGCTTCGTCCGGACCGCCCCGCGTCATCTCGTCGACCGCAGTGCCGTGGCCGAGGTGCTGATCACCGACTGGCGGCGGCTGGGCCCCGACACGTTCCGGCTGGGCGCGCAGTGGCCGCGCGGGCACCACTTCTACGCGCCGATCGCGGGCGCCTGGTACGACCCCCTGCTCACAGCGGAGTCGCTACGGCAGGCCTCCGTCCTGGTCGGCCAGACGTACTACGGCGTCCCGGCGGACCATCACTTCACCATCGCCGAACTGGAGTTCGAGGTCGTACCGGGCGTCATCCTGCTCGGCACCCGCCCCGCCGAGATGCGCCTGGAGGCCGCGGCCACCGACGTCCGGGGCGCCACGGACCGTCACGGCCCCCCGACCGCGCTCACCCTGGAGGCCGACCTGCTGCGCGGCGACGACTTCGCCGGCGCGGGACGGCTGACCCTGCACGCGTCCGCCCCCCGGGACCCCGCCGCAGGGGAGGGCGGCGGGTACCCGTCCCTGCCCGACCCCGTGCCTCCCGCGATCGTGGGCCGCCTCGACGAACGCGACGTCGTCCTCGGCGTCCCCCGCTCCGCCGCCGCCCGCCGGGGCCTGAACTGGGACCTGCGGATCGACCCCGGCCACCCGGTGCTCTTCGACCACCCCACCCACGAGATCCCCGGCATGGTGCTCCTGGAGGCCGCCCGCCAGGCCGTACAGGCGGCCTGCGCCCCGTACCGCGTGCTCCCCGTGGAACTGCGCAGCGCCTTCCACTTCCCCCTGGCCCTGGGCCTCCCCTGCCGTGTCTCCGCGACCAGGCTCCCCGCGCAGGACGCGAGCGAGGACGCCGCGATCCGGGTCACCGCGTGGCAGTCCGGACGGCTGGCCTTCGACAGCCTCGTGGTGGCCAGCCTGTGCGACTGAAGGGGGACAGGAGAATTCTTCAGGACACTCCTAGGGGGTGGCGCGGCCGTCGTTCCCGTCCGGCTTCGGCTCGGCCAGTTGTGCCGTGCAGTACGCCGTGACGTTCCGCGCACCGCCCGCCGCCGCCACGAGACGCTGCCAGACCATCGCGTTCATGACCCGGCCGTTTCCCCCGACCGTCCGATAGTCGCGGCAGTCGTCCTCGGTGGCCGGGGCGGGGGCCGGGGGACCGTCGTCCGCCGGGAACCCCGCCGCGCCGATCACGCCCATGACGACACCGACCAGCACGAGACCGCCGAACAGCACGGAGAGCGCCGTCCGTAGAGACCGCCCCGGGGACCGCCGTTCCCGGGGCTCCCCGTCGCCCCGGCGGCGGGCACGGGTCCGGTGGTCCCCGGCGTCCCGCGCGGCGCGGAACGCGGCCACGGCCCGCTGCTCGGCCTCGGCGTCGACTCCGTCCCGGACGAGGGAGGCGACGATCAGCGCCTCGACCTCGGCGTCGAGCAGGGCGGGACGGGCACCACGGCCGGCGGCACGGCCGGGAGGCCCGCCGCCGCTCTGCCGTTCACCCATGCCCGACACCCATGTCCCATCCCGTCCCTGCTCGGTTCCCGCTCGGTCCCGCTCGACCCACTCGCCCGCACGGCCGCACGCCCGCACCGCCGCCGGGCCACCAGTACGTCCCGCACGTCCGGCCTGTTCACGGCGGATCTGCCGCGCGGTCCCGTCAGCCCCGCCGGCGAAGCTGAGCTTCGTTCACGTCGACTCCCCCAGCGTCCGGGGAGCCTCATCCGTCACACCCTCCGCGCCCAACTGCCGGGCGAGGCGCCTGATCCCCCGGTAGGCGGCCGTGCGGACCGCGCCCGGCCGCTTGCCGAGGACGCGCGCGGCGGCCGGGCCGTCGAGGCCGACCACGACGCGCAGCAGCACGGCCTCGGCCTGGTCGCGGGGCAGACCGCGGACCAGCTCCAGGGCGTGCGCGGTGGACAGGGCCTCCAGCGCCTGGTCGTGCGTGCTGTGCGGCCCGGGCAGGTCCAGGACGTCCTGTTCCAGCACGGCCGGCCGGGGCCGTACCCGCTGCCGGCGCAGATGGTCCAGCGCCCGGTGCCGGGCGATGGTCGCCGTCCAGCCGCGGAAACCGGCCCCGTCGCCCTGGAACCGGCCGAGGTCCCGGGCGATCTCCAGCCAGGCGTCGGACGCCACGTCCTCCGCGTCGTCCCCGACCAGGCCGCGCAGATAGCCGAGCAGGCCGGGCTGCACCAGCCGGTAGGCGACCGCGAAGGCCGCCTCGTCTCCCTGTTGGGCGCGCGCGACGGCCGCGCCCAGTTCCCCGTCGTACGCCCGCATGTGCCGGGGCGCCGCTCCCTGACCCACGTACCCGTCCCCGTCCGTACCGAGTGCGCGCCCTCCCGTACCACGCCCCCACGCTGATCAGCGCCGGTGCGCGCGGATGTGTCACAGCGCGTCAGACGCCCGGCGGCCGACCACCGTTCGGGTCAACCCGACCCGCCGTCCTCGGGAGCGCCGGCCCGTTGAGGTTTGGGCCAAGTGACGTACCGGGGAGCTCTGTGAGGCGATGCAACCGCCCGACGAAAGGCGAGCGCCGTATGCCCTCTCCCCTCCTGCGCACCGCCGTCGCCACCGCTCTGGCCCTCGGTGCCCTCGGTCTGGCCCAGCCCGCCCGGGCCTCGTCCTCGGACGGCGTGTACACCGTCCGGGTGCCGGACGGCGATCCGCACAAACGGTCCCTCGCCCCGCGCACCACCGAGCCGTTCAGCATGGTCGGTGTCACCTGGGCGGACCCGGACGCCGCCCTGGACGGCACCGCGTATGTGCGCACCCGTTCCCGCGCGAGCGGCGAGTGGAGCGCGTGGCGGGCGCTGGACGCCGATGTGCGCATGCCCGAGAGCGGCCCCGACCGCGAACACACCGGGGTGCGCGGCGGTACCCAGCCGCTGTGGACCGGCCCTTCGGACGGCGTCCAGGTACGCGTCTCGGGCGGGCGGCTGCCCCAGGGGCTGCGTGTCGAACTGGTCGACCCCGACGGCGGGTCGGAGGCCGTGCAGACCTCGGTCGTCGAACCCGGCGTCCCCGAACCCGGCGCCTCCGAACCGGGCGCCGCCGAACCGGCCCCCGGAGCCCCGTCCCTGGCCGGCCGCCCCACCGTGACGTCGCGCTCCGCCTGGGGCGCCGACGAGTCCCTGGTGAAGGACCCGCCCACCTACACCACCGGCACCCAGGCCATGTTCGTCCACCACACGGCGGGCACCAACGACTACACCTGCGCCCAGTCGGCGTCGATCGTGCGCGGTGTGTTCCTCTACCACGTGCAGAGCAACGGCTGGAACGACATCGGCTACCACTTCCTCGTCGACAAGTGCGGAACCGTCTTCGAGGGCCGTGCGGGCGGCATCGACAAGCCCGTCCTCGGCGCGCACACCTACGGCTTCAACACCGCCACCAGCAGCGTGTCGGTGCTCGGCGACTACTCCACGGCGGCCACCAACGCCGCGGTGCGCGCGTCGGTCGCCAAGGTGGCGGCCTGGAAGCTCGGCCTGTACGGCCACGACCCGGCCGGGACCGTGGTGCTGACCTCCGGCGCCGACAACGGCAAGTACCAGGCGGGCCAGAAGGTCACGCTCAACCGCATCTCCGGGCACCGCGACGGCTCCCCGACGGAGTGCCCCGGACAGAACCTCTACAACGACCTGCCCGAGATCCGCGCCCTCGCCGCGAAGGCCGGCACGCTCGTCGCACCGCAACCGGCGACGGAACCGGAACCGGCACCCGAACCGGCCCCGGAGCCCGCACTCGAGCCGGACTGGGAAGGGGACCTCGCCGAGCTGGGCATCGAGGGCGTGTTCGCCCGCTGACGCTACCGCCGGGGCGCCGTACCCACCGCGTCCCGGCACAGCAGCCGCAGCGATCCCTGACCGCCGTAGCAGCGGCGGGCCTCGTCGATCGGGTCCCAGAGGCGCCCGTCGGGGGTGCGTATCCAGTGGTCGCCGCCGGTGGCCCACCACTCGGCCCCGGTCTGCCGTGCCATCACCTCACCGGCATAGGCCCCGAATCCGCGCAGCACCTCCTCCACGGCCGCGTACGGCGCTCCCTCCCGCCGTATGCCTTCGATCATCCGGTCGATGCTCCACAGGCTCTGTGCCGAGTAGTCGAGGCGCAGTCGGGCTCCCTCGCGCATCGTCGCCACTGTGTCCGCCGCCCACCGCAGCGGCTTCGCAGCCGCGGATGGCCTGGTCTCCGCTTGAGTCGTCACACCCCTTCAATGCGCTGCCGGGCGGTGTTTCGTCACGCGAAATCGGCGACTTCCCTGAAGTGGCGCAGGACCGCCCCACCTCGGCCTTACGACAGTCACAGGACTCTTTCAGGAACGAGGTTTAGCCCTGCTGCCGGATCCGGCGGGAGACCACCGCGCGCAGCACCCGGCGGCCCTCCGTCGAGACCTCCAGCGCCCGCCGCAGCCCGGCCGGACCGTGTCCGGCCAGGACCTCGAGGACGGTGACCTGGCGGCGCAGTTCGGCGGCGACGAGCGGCGACATGCCCTCCGTACGGCCCTGGCGGCGGGTGTCGACCGAGGAGGCCTCGTCCGGGGCGGTGTCCAGGAGGCGGTGGATCTGGAGGGAGGCGACGGAGCAGGCGTCGGCCCACACCCGCACCTCGGCGGCGGACCGCTCGGCGGGAGCGGCCTCGAGCATCCGGTGGGCGAGCGCGACCGCCTCGTCCCCGTCGCCCGCGGCGTCCAGCTTCCCGCGCGCCTGCTCAAGACCGTCACCCCAGTCGCCGGCACCGGCGTCATCGGTGAGGCTCGCCCACAGCGGCCGCAGGATCTCGTCGTCGCCGCCCAGCAGGGGCACGCACCGATCCAAACAAGCCAGCCCGCTCGCGGCCAGCCCGCGTTCGTCGGCCTGTGCGATCAACTCCACCAGGCTCATCCACGCCTCCCTCCGCGGGCCTTTTCCAGGGCCCTACCAGGCCGCTACCAGCCCTCACCCTCACGGAACCCGCACTTCCCCTTACTGCGCGCAACAGCCTCGGAGTGTCACAGGGGTACCACGCCCAGTCGGTCGAGGAAGCGGAAAAAGAGATTTTCGGCCAGAGGATCGGGGTCTGAAGTCAGTACGTCCACCAGGGCGTCGGCGTTCACTTCGTGTCCCGCCTCGGCGGCCCAGCGCACCGCGCGCTCGGCGGCGTCGCCCGGTTCGAGGAAGTAGTCCTCCAGCGTGAGGCCCTCCCGGTCCGCGCCTAAGTAACCGGCCATCGCGGCCCGCGCGAGGCAGGTCGTCCACGCCCCGCTCTGAGGCGCCGCGGCCTCCAGCACCACGCACTCGCTGTTCATGACGTACCCGAAGAGCGCGGGCGCCCCGGTCTCCCGGGCGAGGTCGTTCATGTTCCCGATGTCGCCCTCGCCGCTCGGGTACTCCCACAACTGCCATCCGCCGGGCGCCGAGGCATGCGGCGTCATACCGCCCTCGGCCCCCGGCAGCGCGGCCAGCTCCCCCAGCGGCTGCTCCGCTCTGCCCACGACGAAGTAACCCCAGTAGCCCATGTTCCGGTTCCCCCCGGCATATTCGCTTCGACTCGCGTCAGTAGACCACCACAGTCGTACGGGAGTTCGCAGCCGTATGGGCCAATTCGTGCGGAGTCAGCCGAGCCTGTCCGCCAGCGTCCGGAACTCCGCCCAGGACAGTTCGGGCCTGTCCGGGTCCCACAGCTTCTGGACGGTCGCCCGCAGCGGCATCCGGATCCCGTCCGCCACCTGGTCCTGCGTCTGCGAGTTCGCGAGGTCGCACCAGACGGCGAAGTTCCCGCCGAGGATCTGGCCGTCGTAGCGCTCCGGCACGGCCGCGGTGCCGCGCAGCACCCGTGGTGTCCACTGCTCGTAGATCCGCTGCCCCGTCGGATAGACGAAGGTCTGCGGCTCGCCGAGCACGTAGTACAGGTACTCGTCGTTGTAGTTGATCACCTTGCGGCCGGCCTCCAGGTACTCCAGGGGCTCCCGGGCGCCGATCTCCTTGCCGGTCCAGTAGGCGACCTGGATGTCCTTGTCGGGCTCGACGGACGTGCCGCGGAAGAAGCCGTCGTTCCAGGCGCGCGGGGTGCGGTCGTTCTCGCGGACGGTGGCGGCCCGGTCGTTGAGCCAGCCGGTGGTGAGGTCGGCGACCGTGGCACCGGAGCCGTACTTCTTCTGCGCCGCTGCGGCCAGCTGCGGGAACGCCGCCTCCGGGTCGGAGCGGACCAGCGCCTGGTACTCGTCGGCCCCGAGGTGCCAGGGCTTGCCGGGGAAGAGCTCCGCGTACTCGTTCAGCAGCTCGTCGACGATCTCGGCGCTCTCGGGCTTGGAGATGTCGATGGCGCCCTGCACCGCCGACCCCTGCGCGGTGCGCAGCTGCAGGTCGGGGTGGGCGCGCAGGACCGCGCCCAGGTGCCCGGGCGAGTCGATCTCGGGCACGACGGTGATGTGCCGGCTCTCCGCGAGGTCGATGATCTTCCGCACCTGCGCCTTGGTCAGATGCGGCTGGGACACGATCTCCGGCTGCGTGTCGGACTCGATCCGGAAGCCCTGGTCGTCGGAGAAGTGCAGGCCGAGCTGGTTGAACTTCAGATCACCCAGCTCCCGGACCCGGTCCTCGATCCAGCCGGCCGTGAAGGGCTTGCGCGCGATGTCCAGCATGAAGCCGCGCTGCGGCTTGGCCGGCTCGTCCCGCACCACGCCCTCGGGCGCCGTCCCGCCGTCGTGCGTCTCCTGCTTGAGCGTGCGGGTGCCGTAGAAGACGCCCGCGTCGGTGGGCCCGGTGATCTCCGTACGCCCCTCGCGCACGGTCATGACGTACGACTCCGGGTTCGCCTTCTTGTCGCCGCCGAGCGCCAGCCGCAGGTCCCCGGCGCGCCGGTCGCCCTTCTCGCCCGCGTAGCTCATCCCCAGCTCACCGGCGACCAGCCGCCCCTCGTCGGCCAGGGAGGCGTCGTCCACGACCACGCGGTTGCCGCTCTCCGGCTTCCAGCCCGGGCCGCGCGCCGGCTCGTGGTCGCGCACGGAGGGAATCGTCCGAGGCGCCTTCGACAGGGCGTACGAGCGGCTCGGGCTGGGGCTGCTCTCCGGCGTGGTGCCGCGCGGGGCGGCGGCGGTCCGGCCGTCGGAGGGTCTGGCCTCGGCCCCGGTGGACCCGCCGTCGCCGTCCGAGGCCGCCCAGAGCCCCAGACTCACCCCGGCCGCGATCACGACCAGTGCGACGGCCATGGCCACGACCAGCACTGGCCGTGATTTCACCTGCTTCGCCGTACCCCGGCGCCTGTGCTGACTCACACGGCCAACCTAAAACCCCACGGCGCGTGGCGCGCGTCCACCACACGTTCCGAAACTCTCTCGCCCGGGTGAAATTCGGGCATCCGTCGGACACGTCTCGGTCGCACTCGATAGCGTGACGTCACATCTCTCACACCTTGCCCTGCCGACACACGTGAAGCCCACGAGGACCCACGCTGCCCGCCCACCGTCTCCCAGATCTCCCCGGCCGAGCCGCCATACCGGTGGAGCATGTCAACGCGGCCTCCGCTCCGGAGCTGGAGCGGACTCTCCTCACCTGCCTGCGCAGCCCCCGCTGGTCCCGGCGTGTCGCGGAACACCGCCCCTATCCGGACCTGGCCTCCCTGCTCGCCGCCTCCGACGAGGCGGCCTACGACCTGGCCTGGCCCGACCTCACGGAAGCCCTGGCGGCCGAGCCCCTGCCCGCCCTCGCCCCGGACACCTACGCCGTCGCGCACACGGCCCTCAGCGCGGCCTACGCCGCCTACGAGGCCCGCTTCGGCCATGTGTTCGTCATCTGCCTGGACGGCCTGACCCCGGACGAGACCCTGGACCACCTCCTGCAAGCCATCCGGTCACGATTGACCAACGATCCCGAAGAGGAGCGAGCGGTGGTGGCAGACGAGCTGCGGCGCCTGGCAACGGAGCGGCTGATCGACACCCTCAGGGGCGCGGGGCTGTAGTCGATGTGCGGCTACCGCCGCGTGGGCGCGACAAGCCACAACGGCGCCGCACCCGGCAGATAACGGGAAATCACACCCCAGAAGCCGCAGACACTAGCCCGTAAGCATGCCAGTTTGATCACACAGCCAGACCCCCGCTAAGCCCAGCGACAACGCATCGCTACGATGCTGGGGGCCGGTGGACCGTACCCGGCCGGGCCCGACCGACACACCAAGCCGGCGCGGCCCCAATCCCCGCTCCCGGAGGAAACTTCCGTGCCGGCTGGAACGCTGTACCGCGGCCGGGAAGGAATGTGGTCCTGGGTGGCTCATCGAGTCACCGGCGTCCTCATCTTCTTCTTCCTGTTCGTTCACGTGCTGGACACCGCTCTCGTCCGCGTGTCCCCTGAGGCCTACGACACCGTCGTGGCCACGTACAAGACGCCGATCGTCGCGCTGCTGGAGTACGGCCTCGTCGCCGCCATCCTCTTCCACGCGCTCAACGGTCTGCGCGTCATCGCCGTCGACTTCTGGACCAAGGGCGCTCGCTACCAGAAGCAGATGCTCTGGACCGTCGTAGCCCTGTGGGCCGTGCTGATGCTCGGGGCGATCTACCCCGTCCTCGGCCACGCCGCTCGTGAACTGTTCGGGAGCTGACGCCAATGTCCACGACTGAGAAGACCGCTGCGGGCGTCGGCCCCGTCGAGGGCGACGTCTACACCGTCGACAACCCGGCCCCCTTCATCGAGGCCCCGCGCAAGCGCACCAAGAAGACCCCGAAGTCCACGCGGGGCAACTTCGAGCTGGCCGCCTGGCTGTTCATGCGCCTGTCCGGCGTGGTGCTGGTCGTGCTGGTCATCGGCCACCTGGTGATCCAGCTCGTGCTGGACGGCGGTGTGTCGAAGATCGGCTTCGCCTTCGTGGCGGGCCGCTGGGCGAGCCCCTTCTGGCAGGTCTGGGACCTGCTGATGCTGTGGCTCGCGATGCTGCACGGCGCCAACGGCCTGCGCACGGTCATCAACGACTACGCGGAGCGCGCGAACACCCGGCTGTGGCTCAAGGGCCTGCTCTACACCGCCACGGTGTTCACCATCCTGCTGGGCACGCTGGTGATCTTCACCTTCGACCCGAACATCCGCTAGGCACGGGGCTGCGAGAATCATGAAGATCCACAAGTACGACACCGTCATCGTCGGCGCCGGTGGCGCGGGCATGCGCGCCGCCATCGAGTCGACGAAGCGCAGCCGCACCGCGGTCCTGACGAAGCTGTACCCCACCCGCTCCCACACGGGCGCCGCGCAGGGCGGCATGGCCGCCGCGCTGGCCAACGTGGAGGAGGACAACTGGGAGTGGCACACCTTCGACACGGTCAAGGGTGGTGACTACCTGGTCGACCAGGACGCCGCCGAGATCCTGGCGAAGGAGGCCATCGACTCCGTCCTCGACCTGGAGAAGATGGGCCTGCCGTTCAACCGCACGCCGAACGGCACCATCGACCAGCGCCGCTTCGGCGGTCACAGCCGTAACCACGGCGAGGCCCCGGTCCGCCGCTCCTGCTACGCGGCCGACCGCACCGGCCACATGATCCTCCAGACGCTGTACCAGAACTGCGTCAAGGAGGGCGTGGAGTTCTACAACGAGTTCTACGTCCTGGACCAGCTGATCACCGAGGTCGACGGCGTCAAGAAGTCGGCCGGTGTGGTGGCGTACGAGCTCGCCACCGGCGAGATCCACGTCTTCCAGGCGAAGTCCGTGGTCTACGCGTCCGGCGGCTGCGGCAAGTTCTTCAAGGTGACGTCCAACGCGCACACCCTGACCGGTGACGGCCAGGCGGCGGTCTACCGCCGGGGTCTGCCGCTGGAGGACATGGAGTTCTTCCAGTTCCACCCGACCGGCATCTGGCGCATGGGCATCCTGCTGACGGAGGGCGCCCGCGGTGAGGGCGGCATCCTCCGCAACAAGGACGGCGAGCGCTTCATGGAGAAGTACGCGCCGGTCATGAAGGACCTCGCGTCCCGTGACGTCGTCTCCCGCTCCATCTACACGGAGATCCGGGAAGGCCGCGGCTGCGGCCCCGAGGGCGACCACGTCTACCTGGACCTGACGCACCTCCCGCCGGAGCAGCTGGACGCGAAGCTCCCGGACATCACGGAGTTCGCCCGCACCTACCTCGGCATCGAGCCCTACACGGACCCGATCCCGATCCAGCCCACCGCGCACTACGTCATGGGCGGCATCCCGACGAACGTCGAGGGTGAGGTCCTGTCGGACAACACCACCGTCGTCCCGGGCCTGTACGCGGCCGGCGAGGTCGCCTGTGTGTCCGTGCACGGCGCCAACCGCCTCGGCACCAACTCGCTGCTGGACATCAACGTGTTCGGCAAGCGCGCGGGCATCGCCGCCGCCGAGTACGCGCAGACGGCGGAGTTCGTCGAGCTGCCGGAGAACCCGGCGGAGCTCGTGGTCGAGCAGGTGGAGCGCCTGCGCGACTCCACCGGCACCGAGCGTGTGACGGCGATCCGCCGCGAACTGCAGGAGACCATGGACGCCAACGTCATGGTGTTCCGCACCGAGCAGACGATCAAGACGGCGGTCGAGAAGATCGCGGAGCTGCGCGAGCGGTTCAAGAACGTGTCGATCCAGGACAAGGGCAAGCGGTTCAACACGGACCTGCTGGAGGCCATCGAGCTGGGCAACCTGCTGGACCTCGCCGAGGTCATGGCGGTCTCCGCGCTCGCCCGCAAGGAGTCCCGCGGCGGTCACTACCGCGAGGACTACCCGAACCGCGACGACGTCAACTTCATGCGGCACACCATGGCGTACCGCGAGGTCGGCGCCGACGGTTCCGAAACCGTCCGTCTCGACTACAAGCCGGTCGTCCAGACCCGCTACCAGCCGATGGAGCGTAAGTACTGATGGCTACCCCTGTTGTGGACAAGGCGGAAGCGGCCGGCCAGCCCGAGCCCGGCTTCGCCGACTCCCCCTACATCACCGTCACCTTCCGGGTCCGCCGCTTCAACCCGGAGGTCTCGGCCGAGGCGACCTGGGAAGACTTCCAGCTGGAGATCGACCCCAAGGAGCGCGTCCTCGATGCCCTCCACAAGATCAAGTGGGACGTCGACGGCACGCTGACGTTCCGCCGCTCCTGCGCGCACGGCATCTGCGGCTCCGACGCCATGCGGATCAACGGCAAGAACCGCCTCGCGTGCAAGACGCTGATCAAGGACATCAACCCCGAGAAGCCGATCACGGTCGAGGCCATCAAGGGCCTGACGGTCCTGAAGGACCTCGTGGTCGACATGGAGCCGTTCTTCCAGGCGTACCGCGACGTCATGCCCTTCCTCATCACGAAGGACACGAACGAGCCGACGCGTGAGCGCCTTCAGTCGGCCGAGGACCGCGAGCGCTTCGACGACACCACGAAGTGCATCCTCTGCGCGGCCTGCACCACGTCGTGCCCGGTCTTCTGGAACGACGGCCAGTACTTCGGCCCGGCGGCCATCGTCAACGCGCACCGCTTCATCTTCGACTCGCGCGACGAGGCCGGAGAGCAGCGCCTGGAGGTCCTCAACGACCGCGACGGCGTCTGGCGCTGCCGCACGACCTTCAACTGCACGGACGCCTGCCCGCGCGGCATCGAGGTCACCAAGGCGATCGCGGAGGTGAAGCGAGCGCTGATCACGCGCCGCTTCTGAGTTCGCGTTCCGCAGTCCTTCGAGGGCCCCGTTTCCGCTGGGAACGGGGCCCTCGGGCATATGCCACACCATCGGGTGAAGGAGGCCGAGAGCGACGCTCGGGGGGCGTCCGACCTACGATGATGCTCTCGACACCAGCCACGGGAGGCACCTGATGTCCGCTGCAGCCGTCGAGCGGCCTTACGGAAGGCGTCCGCTGATCACGGAGGCCAACCGGCTCATGGAGCGCAACCCGGGCTACCGAGTCGAGATCATCGGAGGCCAGATCCTCGCGTCTCCACCTCCCGACGGTTCGCACGCGGTGGCCCTGACCGACCTCATGCTGCCTTTCATGGCAGCGGGCCTTCACGGGCCGGACTCGAAGCTGGTTCAGGGCATCGGCCTCTGGCTGCCGACCGGCACGGAGGACTACGCGATTCCCGATCTGTCTCTCGTGGACGGCGACATCGACGACCACCTCATCGAGAACAACTGCTACGACCCCGTCTGCTTCCGCCTGGTCCTGGAGGTCACCTCCAGCAACTACCGGACCGACCTGCGCACCAAGGTCACCGCGTACGCGGAGGCGAAGGTCCCGGTGTATGTCATCGTCGACCGCAAACACCAGCGCCTCCACGTCCTCACCGCCCCAGCCGGGGACAAGTACGAGAACCACCGTCCCCATGCCCCCGGCGAACTCGTCACGCTCCCCGACTCCATCGGCGCCGAGGTCACCCTCGATGTCGCCGCGATTCTGAAGGCGGGACAGCCGGCGACGAGCGACTGAGTCACAGCTGGCTCAGGATCGTGGGGTCCGTGATCTTCGTGTCCGCCGCCAGGAGCATCGCCTTGCTCAGGATGACCGCCAGCATGCGGTCGCCCTCGAAGGGGAGGTAGCCCGTCCCCGGGGCGGCCGGGTCGGACTTCGGGACGATGCAGAGGTACTGGTCGTTCGGGGTCATGAGGATGTTGCCCGAGCCGAGGTGGATCTTGTACGTGTGGCGTTCGCCCTTCACATGCAGGAAGCGGCCCTCCAGGGTGCAGCGGTCGGCGATGGCCAGGCGAGGTATCAGGCGCTGCAGCAGCGCGCGTCGCGTCTCGGCGCTCTGGTTCAGTTCGCCGAAGCCGTACGACGTCCAGTACTCCCGGAAGCGGCCGCCGGGGCCGCCGTCCTGCCAGGTCGGGTCGTTGCCGATGCTGGCGACGCCGACGAACAGGTCGACGTCGCGCAGGACTTCGGAGAGGACCAGGGGCGGGATGTCCGCCAGGGGGAGCGGGTCGACGGGGTCCTGGCCGTCGCGGAGCCACATGCCGTACTCGCCGCCGGAGCAGTGCGCCGAGTTCTGCGGGGCGTCGATCGGATAGAAGCGGACCTGGTCGGTGCGCAGGCGCAGATAGCTGCCGGAGTCGGTGGTGTCGACGCCGTAGTCCTCGCCGTCGCCCTCGATCCAGTACTCGGCGCGCAGGCCCCACTGGGGCAGCTCGCGGGTGGCGGGCGGGGCCGAGTCGTCGACGCACAGGCGGAGCTTGTTGCGCCAGCCGCGGACGGCGGCCAGGGAGTGGAACTGGTGCTGGCGCAGGATGTGGGCGGCGAAGCGGTTGGAGTAGCTGCCGGTGGTGCGCTCGGCGTCCGTGAGCAGGTAGATCTCGCGGTGGGCCTGTTTGAACGGCTGGGTGACGGCGTGCCGTTCCAGCCAGTCGCGCCAGGCGACGATCTCGGCGGGTTCATGGCCGGCCGGGTGCCAGAGTTCGACCCGCGTGCCCTGAGTGAGGGGGTCGTCGGTCAGTGTCCGCAGCTCGCCGTCCGCGAATCCGGCCGTCGTACCGTCGACGGTCCACAGCAGGCGGCGGGCCAGGGTGCCGACCAGCGGATGGTCGAGGTAGCGCTCGCGCCAGGTGGTGTACGACCAGGTGCGGCGGGCCAGGAACTGGCGGTCCAGGCGCTCGCTCTGCGCGGAGAGCATCTTGTCGATGTCCTTGAGCCCGGCCTTCAGCTCCTTGAGCTCCTCGGCGTGGTCGCGCTTCACCGCGGCGGGCACGCTCTTGACGGGCTTGCCCGCGGCGTTGCGCCAGCCGAGCACGGCCCGGGTGCCCTGGACCTCCAGCAGCGCGGTCACCTCGCCGAAGCGGTGCTCCGCCCGGCCGACCTCTGTGAGGCCGTAGGCGGGGACCGCCAGTTCCTCGATCTCCTCGCGGCTGAGGCCGAGCGCGGTGGCCCGTGTCTCCAGGGCCGTGTCGAGGAGCTTGGCGGTGTTCTTGTACGTCACCCGGGTGGCCAGCCGGGCGAGTTCGGCGAGGGCGGCCTCGCTGTCGATGCGGGCGAGCGCGACGACGCCGGCGTTGGCGACCTTGGGATTGCGGGGTCCGAGTCCGGCGGCCTTCTTCAGCGAGGTCTCGACGAGGGCGCCGAGGGCCCGGGCCGTGTCGGGGTGGGGCGGCAGGAGGGAGAGGAGCCAGGCCAGGCCGCGCAGGGCGGTCGCGTTGTACGGGTCGTAGGCGTTGTTGATGTCCGGCTGCCACGCCTGGCGTTCCAGGAGGAGGGTGCGAGGGCGGCCGACGAGGGCGAGCCAGGAGTGGAGTCGCTCGCGGACGTCGTCGGGGCCGAGGGTGTCGAGCAGGGCGCGGGCGCCCTTGTCCCACTTGGCCGTGGGCTTGGAGGCGGTGGCCGTGAGGGCGTGCGCGAGGAGGGCCTGCCAGTCGGGGGCGGCGGCGTCGCGCATGGCCTGTTCGGCCCATTCCTCGCCGACGTTGAGGACGGGGTCGGTGAGCTGCCCGGCCAGTTCCGTGAGGTCGCCCGCGCGGTAGGCGTCCAGGGCGGCGCGGCGGACCACGGCCACGACGGGCGCGGGGAGCGGGCGTCCCGCGGCCAGTTCGGCCCGGAACAGCACGTCGAAACGGGCCGCGTACCAGAAGGACTGGTGCCGGGCCAGATCGGCCAGGGCCCGGTGGCGCTCGGCGGCCAGCGGGTCGTCGGTGAGGCCCTCGGAGACCATGCCGCACAGGGCGAGATGGCGGCAGCGGGCCTCCGTCTCGTCACCGGCCTGGCCGAAGCGGTCGGCCAGGGCGTACAGCAGGGCGCGGCGGCGCTCGGCCGGCAGCTCCCGGAGCTGGTCCAGCACCTGCTGCCAACTGCCTCCCCAGGCGCCGCGGCTGGAGTCCATGACCCGCAGCGCCTCGTCGGCGACCCGGCCCATGTCGCCGTCCTCGATCCTGTTGCGCAGCCGGTCCGTGTGCGACCGGGGCGACCGGAAGGCGCTCATCAGCTACCCACCAGGGGAACGAGCTTCAGGAAGGTGATCTCGGTACCGAGCGGCAGCTCGATCTCCTCGTCCGGGTCCGTGATCTGACGGTCCCCCACCAGCACCAGGAAGCCGTTCCCCGCGAAGGCGCGCAGGGCCAGGGCCGTCTGCGCCTCGGGGTCGATGCGGCGGGGTGTGCGCACCGCGTATCCGTTCAGCACGCGCTCGGTGTCCTCGGGCTGGACGAGCCCCTGGAACACCTTCGGCGTACGGGCGTTGAACTCCGCGACCTCCTGGAACACCCGGCGCCGGATCAACTCCCGCACGGTCAGCCGCTCCTCGGCGATCTCGAGCCCCCAGCCCGCCCGTCGCTCCCCCGCTGTCGTCTCGTCGACGAACGTCACGATTGCCATGCCGCAGACAGTACGAGGCGCCACTGACAATCACCCCGACCCCTGTGTTGAACGTGTTCAAAAAAGGGTCTACAGTCTTCCTCGACAGCGTTTTGAACGTGTTCAAGAAGGGTGGGGCAATGGACCGCACGGTCATCGCCTATGTCATCTACCTGGTGGTCAGCGTCGCGTTGACGGTCTGGGTGGCTCGCACGCTCAGTCGGAACGGGAAGGTGTTCCTGGCCGATGTGCTGCACGGCAACGAGAAGCTCGCCGATGCCGTCAACCACCTGCTGGTGGTCGGGTTCTATCTCGTCAACCTCGGGTTCGTCGCGCTGTATCTGAGCGGGGACGAGACCATCACCGACACCCGCGGGGTCTTCGAGGCCCTGTCGACGAAGCTCGGTGTGGTGCTGCTGGTGCTCGGTGTGATGCACCTGGCCAACGTCTATGTGCTGAACCGGATCCGGCGGCGGGGTGTGATGGAGCGGGAGCAGGTGCCGCCCGTGCCGCCGCAGGGCTGGGCGGCTCCGTCGGCGCGGGCCTGAGCGGAGGCCCGGGTGAACGCCACCGCACCGGTCCGCCGGCTCACCGTCCTGTACGACGCCGAGTGCTCCCTGTGCGCGTTCCTGCGCGACTGGCTCCTGCGGCAGCCGCAACTGGTGCCGCTGGAGCTGGTCCCGGCCGCCTCCGAGGAGGCCCGGCGGCGCTTTCCCGGACTCGACCACGGCGCCACCCTCGACGAGATCACCGTCGTCGGCGACGCCGGGCAGGTCTATCTGGGGCCCGCCGCCTGGATCGTCACCCTGTGGGCGCTGCGCGAGCACCGTCCGCTCGCCCACCGGCTCAGCACCCCTTCCGGTGCCCTGCTCGCCAAGGGCGCGGTGCTGGCCGCCGCGAAATGGCGCGGGTCGCAGTGGGGCGGGACGCGGTGGGGCGGCCGGGTGTACCGGCGGGCGGACGGGTGGGCGTACACCCCGGAGGCCGGCTGGACCTACACCGCGCCGGGCTGCGCCGACGGCACCTGCGCCCCTCGGTAGCCGCACCGGTGCTGACGTTAGGCTCTCTTCCCGTGTCCGCGAAGAACGACGGCCCCGACGACGGCGCCACCCCCACGAAGTCCGAACAGACCCGCGCCCTGATCCTGGAGACGGCCATGCGGCTGTTCCAGGAGCGCGGCTACGACAAGACGACGATGCGGGCCATCGCCCAGGAGGCCGGGGTCTCCGTCGGCAACGCGTACTACTACTTCGCGGGCAAGGAGCATCTGATCCAGGGCTTCTACGACCGGATCGCCGCCGAGCACCAGGTGGCGGTCCGGGAGATCCTGGACCGGGAGACCGACCTGGAGACGCGGCTCGCGGGTGTCCTGCGGACCTGGCTGGACATCGCCGCGCCCTACCACGAGTTCGCGGTGCAGTTCTTCAAGAACGCCGCCGACCCGGACAGCCCGCTCAGCCCCTTCTCCCCCGAGTCGGAGCACGCGCGCGTGGAGGCCATCAGCGTCCACAAGGAGGTGCTGGCCGGGGCGACGAAGACGAAGGTGCCCGAGGAACTGCGGGACATCCTTCCCGAGCTGATGTGGCTGTCCCAGATGGGGCTCGTCCTGTACTGGATCTTCGACCGTACGGAGGGGCGGGAGCGCAGCTACCGGCTCGCCGAGCGGGGCGCCCGGCTCACCTCGCGGGGCGTCGCCCTGGCCCGCTTCCGGGTGCTGCGGCCGCTGGTGCGGGAGGTGCACGAGCTGTTCACGGACTTCCTGCCGGGGATGACGCGGGCGATCCCGGACCCGGCGGCGCGCCGCACCGAGTCGTAGGGACCGAGTCGTAGGGCCACGCGGGGCGCCTCAGCGCCTTCATCGCCTTCAGAGCCTTGTGAGGCTCCAGAGGCGGAAGACGCCCGTGCCGTCCGAGAGGTACTGGCCGCCGCCGATGTCCTCGGTGGTGACGACGTACTCCTTCGCCTGCCACAGCGGGAGCACCGGCACGTCCCGCGCGACGGTCTGCTGCACCTCGCGGAAGTCCCGGTCGGCCTCGCCGCGGTCGGCGTAGCGCTGGCTGTCCTTGATGAGCCGGTCCACGGTCTTGCTGCTGTAGCCGGTGTTCATGGCGCTGCCGGTGCCGACGAGCGCGGCGCCGAAGGTGTCCGGGTCGGGGAAGTCGGCGACCCAGCCGACGGCGTACGCGTCGAGCTTGCCGTCCGCCCAGCGCTTCTGGAAGTCGGTCCACTCGTAGCCCTGGAGAGTGACCTTGAACAGTCCGCTCGCCTCCAGCTCCCGTTTGATCTCGGCGCCCTCCTGGGCGCCTGCGCCGCGGCCCTCGGCGTAGCCGTAGCTGATGTGGACCGGCAGGGTGACGCCGGCCTCGGTGAGCAGCCGCCGTGCCTTCTTCGCGTCCTGCTCGGGATAGTCGTCGAAGAAGGAGGCGGTGTGGCCGGTGATGCCTGCCGGGATGAGGGAGTACAGGGGGTCCACGGTGCCGTCGTAGACGGTGGCGGCCAGCCGCTCGCGGTCGATCAGCCAAGCCAGGGCCTGACGGACCTCGGGCTTGTGCAGGGGTTTGCCCGCGCGGGTGTTGAAGTACAGGTTGCGGGTCTCGGAGCCGTCCGCCTCGAAGACGCGCTGGGCCGGGTCGCTCGGGTTCAGGCCGGCGAGGACCTGGGGCGGCAGCTGGCGGGTCGCGACCTCTACCTGTCTGTCCTTCCAGGCAGTGTCGAGGGCGTCGGGGGTGTCGTAGTAGCGGAGCTCCACGGAGCGGTCGGCGCCGCCCTTGACTGCGCCCTGGTAACCGGCGTTGGGGGCGAGGACCGCCTTGGCGTTCTTCGTGTAGGAGGTGAGGGTGTAGGGGCCGGTGCCGTCGACACCGTTGTCGGTGCGCAGCTCGGCGGCCGGGTAGGCGGTGTGGTCGACGATCGAGCCGGCGCCGGTGGCCACCTTGAAGGGGAACGTCGCGTCGGGCGAGGACAGGTGGAAGGTGACGGTCAGCCGGTCGGCGTCGACGGAGCGCAGGGTGTCGAGCAGGGGCGCGGGGCCGACGGGCGACTTGATCCTCAGGATCCGGTCGAAGGAGTACTTCACGTCCTCGGCGGTCATCGTCCGGCCGCTCGGGAAGGCGAGGCCGGAGCGCAGTTCGCAGCGGTACGTCGTCAGGTCGCCGCGGGCGAACGCACAGCTCTTGGCCGCGTCCGGGACGGGGGCGGCGCCGCCCGGCGTGAAGGTGAGCAGCGACTGGAAGACGTTGCTGAACAGCGCCCAGGATCCGGCGTCGTAGGCACCGGCCGGGTCGAGCGAGGTGACGGCGTCCGTCGTGCCGACCGTGATGGTCCTGCCGTCGCTCTTGGACGGCAGGAACTGCCAGGCGCCCACGCCCGCGGCGGCCAGGACGAGCAGCCCCGCGAGTATCCGCATGCGAACCGATCGCATCGGCCTTGCCCTCCCCAGACCCTTCGGGCCCTTGTGCCGGTGCCACACCCCTTCATGGCGGCCTCACCCAATCACAGGCTTTTGCGGCCGGGGAAGGGAGATCTGGCGACTTGGGAAAGAACTTACCGATGGGCCCGATGGGCGTTTCGGTCCGGTTTCACGGCTCCGGCCGGTCCTGGGTGCTGCGTGTCTACCAAGCGTTCCAGAGCCCGTCGTGACGGTGGCGGACCGGAGGGACGTCCGCGTCGTCGAGGTCGTGGCCGGCGTGGTGCAGTCCACGGATCCGCTGCGCCGCGAGCCGCCCCTGGAGCCGGGCCCGGCGTTCGGCCGTGGCGATCTCGGCGGAGAACGAGCCCTTTCTGCAGTGGAGCTCCATCCACGGCCAGGAGGTGATCCGGTGCAGCAGCTTCGCCGGGGCGGGGCGGCGGCCTTCGCGGGTGGCCCGGGCCAGTTCGGCGTGCGCGTAGCGCAGGTCGTACAGGGACATGGACTCCGAAGGGATGTCCTGGATGCGGAGTTGCCTGGGAGTGGTGCGGACGGTTCGGGACATGGGGAGCCTCCGTAGCGTCCTCTGGGCCGGAGTGACGGGTGGTCAGGCCTGCTTCGACGCCAGTTCGATCAGGGTGATGTCCGAGGGGGCGCCGACGCGGGTGGGTGGGCCCCAGGCGCCCGCGCCGCGGGAGACGTAGAGCTGGGTGTCGCCGTAGCGTTCCAGGCCCGCGAGGGTGGGGTTGGCGGCGGAGGCGATGAGGTTGCCGGGCCAGAGCTGGCCGCCGTGGGTGTGGCCGGAGAGCTGGAGGTCGACGCCGTGTTCGACGGCGTCGTGGATCTGCACGGGCTGGTGGGCGAGCAGCACGCACGCGCGTGCGGTGTCCCGGTCGCCGAGTGCCCGGGCGAAGTCGGGGCCCTGGCCCTCCTCCTCGCCGGCGATGTCGTTGACTCCGGCCAGGTCGAAGTACGGGAGTTCCCGGCGGGCGTTCTCCAGGGGGTTGATGCCGAGGCTGCGGACCTCCTCGACCCACTGTTCGGCGCCGGAGAAGTACTCGTGGTTGCCGGTGACGAAGTAGGACCCGTGACGGGCCTTCAGCCCGGCCAGCGGGGCCGCGGCGGGGCCGAGATCCTTGACGCTGCCGTCGACCAGGTCGCCGACGACCGCGATCAGGTCGGGCTGGGTCGCGTTGATCGTGTCGACGACCGTCTGGGCGAAGCCGCGGCCCAGGACCGGGCCGAGGTGCACGTCGCTGACCACCGCGATCCGGAAGCCGTGCGCCGCGCGCGGCAGCTTGGCCAGAGGGACCGTGACCCGCCTGACCTTCGGCCCGCGCAGCACGCCGTACGTCCCGTACCCGACCGTCCCGACGGCGGCGGCCGCGGCGGCTCCGGCGACCACCCGGGAGACGAAAAGACGGCGGGAGGGGCCGGTGGGGGGAGCGGGGGTGGTGTCAGTGGTGCCGGTGAGGGTGAGGGGCTGGGGGGTGGCTTCCGGGGTCTCCGGGGTGTCCGGGGTGGGTTCCGTCCGGGGGTGGGACTCGGTGGCGGAGGCCGTCGCCCCGCCGCGGGAGGCGGCCTGTGCGGCGGCTGCCGCCGCTACGCCGGGTGCGGCGGCGCCGACACCCGTCTGCGGCGGGGCGGTCGCTTCGTCGGAGGTGGCGGGGGTGTGCGGGGTCTGCTCGGTGTTCAGGGGCGCCGCAGGCGACACCGTCGGGGCCGTCCCGGGGTCGGTCCTCGATCTGTCCCGGCATTCCAGGAACCGGCGCAGCAGGGGGCGTACGAGCTCGCCCGCCAGTACCGCCAGCAGGAGGTATATCGACAGGGCCAGCCAGAGGAAGCCCGGCCAGGCGAGGGTCTGCTGGAGCCAGAAGGGGGCGCCGGAGCGTTCGGCGACCAGGGCCGTGATCGCCAGGGCCCAGCCGCCCGCGATCAGGACCGCGCCCGCGCGGCGGGTGAGGCCCGGGCCGCGGGTCGTGTCGCGGAACAGGCGGCGCCACACGTACCAGTTGGCCGTCACGACGACGGCCAGGACCAGCAGGGCGACGAGTACGAAGACGATGGCCACGGTGTCGTGTCTCCCGATTGCCGTTATGACGTCCGGCGCAATGCGCGCAGACCACGCAACCCGATGGCGCCGACGACCGTCCCCAATACGAAGGACACGACGGCGAGCAGCAGGTGCACCCAGAAGTACGCCGTGGGATGACCGTCGTCGAAGGCGAGCCCGCTGCCGTCCTTGACAAGGTTTTTGACGAAAGTGATCCAGATGACCCAGCTCCACACCCCGAAGGCGAGCAGGAACCAGGAGACGGGGCGGCTGAGCTTCATGAGTCCAGTATCGCCAGAGCGTGTCCTGTTCCGTTCCCGGGGTGGGGGTGGAAGCGGGACTTCCCTGCGCACGGCATGTACGTTTCCGACCGTGCCCGCACCGAAGAAGACCGCCAGGCGATCCCTGCTGGTCACCACCGCCGTCCTGTCGTCCCTCGCCCTGGCCTCACCCGCCGCCGTCGCGGCCCCGAAGCCCTCGGGGAGCCCGTCGGCGAGCCCCTCGGCCACTCCCCCGGCGTCGATGTCGACCGTGGGCGGTGCCCGGCTCGGGCGGCCGGGGACGCAGGTGAACCTGGCGAGCGGGGTGCCGGTGCTGCCGAAGGACCTGAGCGCCCGCTCCTGGATCGTCTCCGACGCCGAGACCGGTGACGTGCTCGCGGCGCACAACGCGCACTGGCGGCTGGCCCCGGCGAGCACGCTGAAGATGCTGTTCGCGGACACGCTGCTGCCGAAGTTCCCGAGCACGACCCAGCACAAGGTCCTGCCCTCCGACCTGGCGGGCATCGGCTCGGGCTCCAGCATGGTCGGGATAAAGGAGGACGAGACCTACACCGTCCACGACCTGTGGCTCGGCGTCTTCCTGCGCTCCGGCAACGACGCGGTGCATGTGCTGTCCGCCATGAACAAGGGCGTCGAGAACACCGTCAAGGAGATGAACGCGCACGCCGAGGAGCTGCAGGCCCTCGACACGCATGTCGTCAGCCCGGACGGCTACGACGCGGAGGGGCAGGTGTCGTCGGCGTACGACCTGACGCTGATCGCCCGTTCCGGGCTGCAGAAGAAGGACTTCCGCGAGTACGCCTCGACGGTCAGCGCGAAGTTCCCCGGCGAGACGACGAAGGACAAGAAGGGCAAGACCGTCCGCAAGCCCTTCGAGATCCAGAACACCAACCGGCTGCTGAGCGGTGACGCGGACGTGCCCGTCTACCAGGGCATCGCGGGTGTGAAGAACGGCAACACCACCAACGCGGGTGCCACGTTCACCGGCGTCGCCGAGCGGAACGGCAAGGTGCTGCTGGTGACGGTGATGAACCCGTCGAAGGACGAGCACAACGAGGTCTACAAGGAGACCGCCCGGCTGTTCGACTGGGGGTTCAAGGCGGCCGGGAAGGTGCAGCCGGTGGGCGAGCTGGTGCCGCCGAGGAGCGCCGCGCAGGGCGCCGACCGGCCCGGCTCGAACCCCTCCGGCGAGGCCGGCGGCTCCGGCGACGGCGGCAAGGCCGGAACCGGCTCCAAGCCGGTGGCCAGCGCCTCCACCGCGGACGGCTACAGCGGCATCGGAACCGCGCTCGGCATCACCGGCGGCGTCCTGGTACTGCTCGCGGCCGGCGCCTTCCTGATCAACCGCCGCTGGCCCCTCCCGGACCTGGTCCGCCGCAGGGCCCGTTCGGGCGACGACGGCTGACGCGCGGGAGCCACCACCGCGCTGGGGAGGCACGGCACGACACCGGGGCCGGTCGGGCAGCGTCCGTCAGGACAGCCGCCCCGGCCGCCACCGCATCCGGCACCCCGCCGGCCGCCAGCGGAACCTGGTAGGCCGGCCGACCGGCCCCGGGGGCGCCTGGCTGTCAGGAGCCCACAGCGCGCTGTCGGCGCCCGTGCCGTCAGCCGCCCCCCGCCACCGCCGCGTCCGCTGCCCCGCCCGACCCCTCCGGGCGGCCCTGGCCCTCGGCCGGGACTTCGTCCTGCTTGCTTTGTGTCGCCGTCCAGGACGCGCAGAACAGGACCAGCTTCGAGGTGAAGTTGATCCACAGGAGAAGGGCGACGGGGACACCGAACGCGCCGTACATGCTCTTCGCGGCGACGCCCTGGAGGTAGCCGCTGAGGAGGAGCTTGAGGAGTTCGAAGCCGACCGCGCCGGTCAGCGCGGCGACGACCAGGCGGTGGCGGGTCGGCTCGACGCCGGGCAGCAGGGTCAGGACGTAGAGCAGGAGCAGGAAGTCGGCGAGGACGGCGACCAGGAACGCGGCGACGCGGAGCAGGACCCCGCCCCAGCCGCCCTCGTCGATGCCGAGCTGCCGGATGATCCAGCCGACCATCGCGGAGGCGACGGCGGAGGCGGCGAGGGTGACGAGGATGGCGCCGCCGAGGCCGACCAGGACGCCCGCGTCCTTGGCCTTGCGCAGGGCCGGATTCTCGTCCTCCTCGGGCAGCTCCCACACCGCGCGCAGACACTCGCGCATGGAGCCGGCCCAGCTGATGCCGGTGAAGAACAGCAGCGCGCCCGCGATGAGGCCGATGGCGCCGGCGTTGTCCACCAGGCCGGAGATGTCGAGCTGGTCGGAGATGCCGGGCACCTGCTCGGCGATCGTGTCCTGCAGCTTGTCCTGCTGGTCCTTGCCGAGCGTGGCGGCGGCGATCGCGGCGGCCACGGTCAGCAGCGGGAACAGCGCGACGAAGCTGGTGAAGGTCATCGCGGCGGCCAGCCGCGTCCACGCCACGCGGTCCAGCCGCTCGTACGACCGCCACGCGTGCGTGATCATCAGCCGTGCCATCCACGGCCCGACCACCGGAAGCTTTTTCAGCCAGTCCATGATCCGCTTCTGCCCTCCGCCCGGAACACCCATGTACGGGTACCCCAGAACCGCAGAATCGTGGCCAGGGCCATGCCGACGACCGCTCCGGAGACCGTGTCGGCGCGCTGGGAGGTGAGCCCGAGGCCGTAGTGGCTGACGGTGAGGCAGAGGAGCTGGACGGCGGCCCCGGCGAGGTTCACCGCGCAGAAGACGGCGTACGGCCGCCAGCCCCGGCCCCGTGCCGCCCGGTAGGGGCCGAGGGCGTTGCCCGCGTAGGCGACCGAGCAGGCGGCCACGAAGGACAGGGACTTGGCGGTGAGCGGGTCGAGTGCGGCGGGGCCGCGCAGGCAGGTGAACAGGGCCAGGTCGACGGCGTAGGCGAGGAGACCCACGGCGGCGAAGCCGGTCAGTTCCCGGCGCGAGGGGAAGACCGACCGGATTCGCCACGCGCGCGTGGTCACCAATTGGCCACCGCCAGGCCGTACATCGCCATCCACACCAGTCCGATGAGGGCGAGCGCCCGGTCGCGCAGGACGACGTCCTCGGGTTCCCCGGCCGTGCCGCGGTCGGCGAAGACGGCGTATCGGAGGATGGCGAGGATGAAGGCGACCATGGACAGCTGCCGCCAGGGCAGCACGCTGGTGTGCGGGACGCCGCCCTCCTCCATGGCCCACAGGCAGTAGCCGAGGACGGCGACCCCGGCGGCGAGCTGCCAGACGAAGCGGAGGTAGCCGGCGGTGTACTCGGTGAGCAACGCGCGCGTGGCACCCGCCTTCCCTGCCATCTGCACGGCCTCGGAGTAGCGCTTGGCCGACACCATGAACAGCGCGCCGAAGCCGGTGGTGATCAGGAACCAGCGCGACAGCGGGATGCCGAGGGCGAGTCCGCCGATCATCGCCCGCATCAGGAAGCCCGTCGTGACGACGGCGAGGTCGACGACGAGGACGTGCTTGAGGCTGACGCAGTAGGCCAGTTGCATGCCGAGGTAGGCGGCCAGCAGGGCGGCGACGGCCGGGGAGCAGAGCCAGGACGCGGCGGCGGGCGCGAGGACGGCCAGGACGCCGCCGACGGCGTAGGCGACGGGTACGGGGACCTGCCCGGCGGCGACCGGGCGGTGCCGCTTGGTGGGGTGGGCACGGTCGGCCTCGGCGTCGCGGGCGTCGTTGACGAGGTAGACGGCGGCGGCGCAGGCGGTGAAGAGGGTGAAGACCAGGGCGAGTTGCACGAGAGCGTGCCGGGAGAAGAGCTCCCCGGCCGCCGCGGGGGCGGCGACCACGAGGATGTTCTTGATCCACTGCCGGGGGCGCGCGGTCCTGAGGAGACCGGCCAGGAGACCGCCCCCGCGGGGTGGCGCGGGCCGTTTCTCGCCCCCGCGCTGCCGCAGTACGGCCGTCTCGGCCATGGCGGGCGCCTCAGTCATGTCGGGCGCCTCCCTGCACCCAGCGGGCGCCGAGCCGGGCCGTGAGCGCGCCCAGGGCGGCGCCGGCCGCGACGTCCGAGGGGTAGTGGACGCCGGCCACCAGCCGCGAGACGCACACGGCGGCGGCCAGCGGCGGGACCCCGCGCACTCCGAGGGCGCCGAAGGCGACGGCGGCTGCCGTGGCGGAGGCGGCGTGCGAACTGGGGAAGGAGTGCCGGCCGGCGGTGCGCACCAGGGGCTCGACATGCGCGGGGCGCGGTCGGCGCACGACCCGTTTCACGCCCATGCTGACGAGATGCGCCCCGGCGGTCAGCGCGGTGCCGCGCAGCCAGGCGCCGCGCCGCCCGCGGTCCACGGCGGCTCCGGCGAGCCCCGCCGCCAGCCACAGCGCCGCGTGCTCCCCCGCCCACGACAGGGCGCGCGCGGCGCCCGCCACGCGCGGGTCGGTGCCGCACGCCCTGAGCGCCGAAACGATCCGGTGGTCCATGCCGTGCAGGTCGTCGAGGTCGTCCATGTGGACTCACTGTTCATGCCCATGCGGCCCGAACTCCGGCAATATTGAGCGACATCCCATTAATCACCCATTTCGGGGAGGGATGCCATGTTCCCTAACTAATCACCCACAAGAGGGCGATACGGTCACGAACATGTCTGCCGACACCGATTCCGACCCGGACGTCCTGGGCCCGGACCACACCACCGTCACCGGCTGGGGCCGCACCGCTCCCACCGCGGGCTGGCTGATCCGCCCGAGGACGTACGAGGAGGCGGCGGCGGCCGTACGGGAGTGCGGGGCCCGGGGCGGGATCCCCCGGGGCCTGGGACGGGCGTACGGGGACGCGGCGCAGAACGCGGGCGGGTCCGTGCTCGACATGACGGGCCTGGACCGCGTCCACGCGATCGACGCCACCGGCGGCACGGTGCTGTGCGACGCGGGCGTCTCCCTGCACCGGCTGATGCAGGTGCTGCTGCCGCTCGGCTGGTTCGTGCCGGTCACCCCCGGCACGCGCTATGTCACCGTCGGCGGGGCGATCGGCGCCGACATCCACGGCAAGAACCACCATGTCTCGGGCTCGTTCGCGCGGCACGTGCTGTCCTTCGAACTGCTCACCGCCGACGGCGAGATCCGCACGGTGATCCCCGGCACGCCCCTGTTCGACGCCACCGCGGGCGGCATGGGACTGACCGGCGTGATCCTCACCGCGACGCTCCGCCTCCAGCCGGTCGAGACCTCGCTGATGTCGGTCGACACCGAACGGGCGGCGGACCTCGACGATCTGATGGCCCGGCTGGCGGCCACCGACCACCGCTACCGCTACTCGGTCGCCTGGATCGATCTGCTGGCCCGGGGCGCCGCCACCGGCCGGGCGGTCCTCACCCGCGGCGACCACGCGCCCCTGGACGCGCTGCCCGCCCGGCTGCGCACGGACCCGCTGGCCTTCCGCACCGCCCGTCTCCCGGCCGCCCCGGCCGTCGTCCCCGAGGGTCTGCTCAGCCGGACCACCGTGGGCCTCTTCAACGAGCTCTGGTACCGCAAGTCCCCCCGGGCGCGGATCGGCCGGCTCCAGCGCATCTCCGCGTTCTTCCACCCCCTGGACGGGGTGCCCCACTGGAACCGGGTCTACGGCCGCGGCGGCTTCGTGCAGTACCAGTTCGTCGTCGGCCACGGCCGGGAGGACGCGCTGCGCCGCATCGTCCGCCGTATCGCGGAGCGCCGCTGCCCGTCCTTCCTGGCCGTCCTCAAGCGCTTCGGGGAGTCCGACCCGGGCTGGCTGTCCTTCCCCCTGCCGGGCTGGACGCTGGCGCTGGACATCCCGGCGGGGCTGCCCGGCCTCGGGGCGTTCCTCGACGAACTCGACGAGGAGGTCGCCGCCGCGGACGGGCGCGTCTACCTCGCCAAGGACGCCCGGCTGCGTCCGGAGCTGCTCGCGGCCATGTACCCGCGCCTGGACGACTTCCGCGCACTGCGCGCCGAACTGGACCCGCACGGGGTGTTCGTGTCCGACCTGGCCCGCCGCCTCCACCTCTAGGCATTTAGGAGCTGTCATGAAGGACGCCTTCGGTCTCCCCCAGTCCCTGCTCGTCCTCGGCGGTACGTCGGAGATCGCGCTGGCGACGGCCCGCCGGCTGGTCGCCCGCCGCACCCGCACGGTCTGGCTCGCGGGCCGCCCCTCGGCCGCCCTGGAGGAGGCCGCCGGACGGCTGCGCGGGCTCGGGGCCGATGTGCACACCATCGCCTTCGACGCGCTCGACCCCGGCTCCCACGAGGCCGTGCTCGGCAAGGTCTTCGCCGAGGGCGACATCGACATGGTGCTGCTCGCCTTCGGGCTGCTCGGCGACCAGGCCCGTGACGAGCGGGAGCCGGAGGCGGCGGTGCGGGTCGCGCAGACCAACTACACCGGCGCGGTCTCCGCGAGCCTGGTGTGCGCCCGCGCCCTCCAGGCCCAGGGTCACGGCTCCCTGGTCGTCATGTCCTCCGTCGCGGGCGAGCGGGCCCGCCGCGCGAACTTCATCTACGGCTCCAGCAAGGCCGGCCTCGACGCCTTCGCACAGGGCCTGGGCGACGCGCTGCACGGCACGGGCGTGCACGTCATGGTCGTACGCCCCGGCTTCGTCCGTACGCGGATGACCGCCGGCCTGCCCGACGCGCCCCTGGCGACCACGCCCGAGGCGGTCGCGACGGCCGTGGAGCTGGGTCTGCGCCGCCGCTCGGAGACGGTGTGGGTACCGGGCGCCCTGCGCGTGGTGATGGCGGCCCTGCGTCATCTGCCGCGCGGGGTGTTCCGGCGGCTGCCGATCTGACGCGGCGGCCGGTCCGGTGTGGGGCCGTCGGTCCGGCGCGGGCGCCGATCTGACGCCGGGTCAGCGGGTGGGGATCGAGCCGCGTTCCGCCGGGCCGGCCTGGGTCGGGACGACCGCGCCGCCGAAGGGGAACTCGCGGAGCTTGCGCCAGACGGCGTCGGCGCCCTGCTCGTAGAGGGCGAAGCCGGTGCAGGGCCACTCGGCCTCGTAGCCGGAGAGTTCCTCGAAGGCGCGGTCCATCGCCGCCTCGTCGATGCCGTGCGCCACCGTGACGTGCGGGTGGTACGGGAACTGCAGTTCGCGCGGGACCGGTCCGGAGGGGTCGCGGACCTGCTGCTGGAGCCCCGTGCAGGCCTCCGCGCCCGAGACGACCTGGACGAAGACGACCGGCGACACGGGCCGGAACGTGCCCGTGCCGGACAGCCGCATGGGGAACGGCCGGCCGGCCGCGGCGACCTCGGTCAGATGCGCCTCGACGGCCGCCAGGGCGTCCTCGTCGATCTCCGTCGGCGGCAGCAGGGTGACGTGCGTGGGGATGCCGTGAGCCGAGGCGTCGCCGAAGCCCGCGCGCAGCTGCTGGAGCTCGCTGCCGTGAGGCTCCGGGACCGCGATCGAAACACCGATCGTTACGGTCCCCACGTCGTCTCCTGTCGTTCAGTTGGCGGGTCGCTGATACGACCACCCGGTTATCGACTGTACGGCCACGGGCGGGTTACGGGCAGGCGCAACCGGAGTGATGTACAGCGCTGTCGGGTGGTACGGCTGTGCGCGGGGGCGGGTTCAGTGCTTGGCGGGCAGGAAACCGACCTTGTCGTACGCCTGGGAAAGCGTTTCCGCGGCGACCGCGCGCGCCTTCTCGGCGCCCTTGGCGAGGATCGAGTCGAGCGTCTCGGGGTCGTCCAGGTACTGCTGGGTGCGCTCCCGGAACGGCGTCACGAAATCGACCATGACCTCCGCGAGGTCCGTCTTGAGCGCGCCGTAGCCCTTGCCCTCGTACTTCTGCTCCAGCTCGGCGATGGTCTCGCCGGTGAGCGTCGAGTAGATGCCGAGGAGGTTGCTGACGCCGGGCTTCTCGGCCGCGTCGAAGCGGATGACGGTGTCGGTGTCCGTGACCGCGCTCTTGACCTTCTTCGCGGTGGCCTTCGGCTCGTCGAGGAGGTTGATGAGGCCCTTCGGCGTGGACGCCGACTTGCTCATCTTGATCGACGGGTCCTGAAGATCGTAGATCTTCGCCGTCTCCTTGAGGATGTACGGCTTCGGCACGGTGAAGGTCGGGCCGAACCGGCCGTTGAAGCGCTCGGCGAGGTCGCGGGTGAGCTCGATGTGCTGGCGCTGGTCCTCGCCGACCGGGACCTCGTGGGCCTGGTAGAGCAGGATGTCCGCGACCTGGAGGATCGGGTACGTGAACAGGCCGACGGAGGCGCGCTCGGCGCCCTGCTTGGCGGACTTGTCCTTGAACTGGGTCATCCGGCCGGCCTCGCCGAAGCCGGTGAGGCAGTTCATGATCCAGGCGAGCTGGGCGTGCTCGGGGACGTGGCTCTGGACGAAGAGCGTGCAGCGGTCCGGGTCGAGACCGGCGGCGAGGAGCTGGGCGGCGGCCAGACGCGTGTTCGCGCGCAGGTCCTTCGGGTCCTGCGGGATGGTGATCGCGTGCAGGTCGACGACCATGTAGAACGCGTCGTGGCTCTCCTGGAGGGCCACCCACTGGCGGACGGCGCCGAGGTAGTTGCCGAGGTGGAACGAGCCGGCGGTGGGCTGGATACCGGAGAGCACGCGGGGACGGTCAGAGGCCATGTTCTTTATTGTCTCAGAGGGGTGTGGGTGGTTTCGGCGGGTGGGGAACCGCGCGCCCGTTGTGGCTGGTCGCGCCCCGCGGCGGAGCCGCAAATCAATGCGGCCCCGCGCCACTGAGGCGCTGCCCCTGAGGGCGTTTGTCAGCCGAGGTCGATCTCGGGGTACAGCGGGAAGCCCGCGACCAGGTCCGTCGCCCTCTGGGAGATCTCGTCGGCGATCTTCGCGTCCAGGACGTGCTGGGCCTTGGAGGGGGCGCCCGACTTGGTCGTGCCCGCTTCCGTGCTGGTGAGGACGCGGTCGATCAGGCCCGCGACCTCGTCCATCTCCGCCGTGCCGAGGCCGCGCGTGGTCAGGGCCGGGGTGCCGATGCGGATGCCGGACGTGTACCAGGCGCCGTTCGGGTCGGAGGGGATCGCGTTGCGGTTGGTGACGATGCCCGAGTCGAGCAGGGCGGCCTCGGCCTGGCGGCCGGTGAGGCCGTAGGAGGAAGCGACGTCGATCAGGTTCAGGTGGTTGTCCGTGCCGCCCGTGACCAGCGTGGCACCGCGGCGCATCAGGCCCTCGGCGAGAGCGCGGGAGTTGTCGACGATGCGCTGGGCGTAGTCGCGGAAGGAGTCCTGGCGGGCCTCCGCGAGGGCGACGGCCTTGGCGGCCATCACGTGCGGGAGCGGGCCGCCGAGGACCATCGGGCAGCCGCGGTCGACCTGGTCCTTGAGCGAGTCGTCGCACAGGACCATGCCGCCGCGCGGGCCGCGCAGCGACTTGTGCGTGGTCGTCGTCACGATCTGCGCGTGCGGGACCGGGTCGAAGTCGCCGGTCAGGACCTTGCCCGCGACCAGGCCGGCGAAGTGCGCCATGTCGACCATGAGGGTCGCGCCGACCTCGTCGGCGATCTCGCGCATGATCCGGAAGTTCACCAGGCGGGGGTAGGCCGAGTAGCCCGCGACGATGATCAGCGGCTTGAACTCGCGGGCGGTGGCGCGCACGGCCTCGTAGTCCAGCAGGCCCGTGGCCGGGTCCGTGCCGTAGGCGCGCTGGTCGAACATCTTGCCGGAGATGTTGGGGCGGAAGCCGTGGGTGAGGTGGCCGCCGGCGTCCAGGGACATGCCCAGCATGCGCTGGTTGCCGAAGGCCTGGCGCAGCTCGGCCCAGTCGGCGTCCGTGAGGTCGTTGATCTGGCGGACGCCGGTCTTCTCCAGGAAGGGCACCTCGACGCGGGCGCCGAGGACGGCCCAGAAGGCGACGAGGTTGGCGTCGATGCCGGAGTGCGGCTGGACGTAGGCGTGGCGGGCGCCGAAGAGCTCCTTGGCGTGCTCGGCGGCCAGCGACTCGACGGTGTCGACGTTGCGGCAGCCGGCGTAGAAGCGGCGGCCGATGGTGCCCTCGGCGTACTTGTCGCTGAACCAGTTGCCCATGGTCAGGAGCGTGGCCGGGGAGGCGTAGTTCTCGGAGGCGATCAGCTTGAGCATCTCGCGCTGGTCGGCGACCTCCTGGCCGATGGCGTCCGCTACGCGGGGTTCGACGGTGCGGATGACGTCGAGGGCGGCGCGGTAGGCGGTGGAAGCGGGGGAGAGTTGCTCGGGCATGGGGGACCTCCGGACGTTGCGTTCAGCGTTCACGGTACGGCCCAGGCGCACGGCTCTTGTCGTTCGGGCCGCTCCCCGATGGTTTGTCCATCCCAGCGCGCCAGTCACGGCCCGCGGGCAGCCTACCGGACGGTGTGTGCGGGTTTCGTTGTGGCTGGTCGCGCAGTTCCCCGCGCCCCTTAGAAGCAGGTCGCTAAAGGATCACGTGGGGCAGGAAGCGGGCGTACTCGTCTGTGATCAAGCCCGAGGACTCTCTGATTCCCAGGCCCGCCGACTCGTTCTCCACCATCCAGGCGCCCAGGACCACCCTGTTGCCGTCGAAGTCCGGGAGGGGGGCGAGCTGCTGGTAGACGCAAGGCTCGTCGCGGACGAAGGGGTCGGAGCCCGGGGGGTGGATCGTGACGCCCGCGCCCTCTCGGCCGAGGAGGGGCTTGGCGACCCAGCCCTGGGCGGGGAGGTCGCGGGGGCCGTCCAGGTGGGCCGGGAGGAGGTTGGGGTGGTCGGGGTAGAGCTCCCAGAGGATGGCGAGCAGGGCCTTGTTGCTGAGGAGCATCTTCCAGGCCGGTTCGATCCACAGGGTGGAGCCCGTGCCGCCGCCGTTGTCGAGGGTGTCCAGGACATGGCCGGCGAAGCGGTCGGTGGTGAGCCACTCCCAGGGGTAGAGCTTGAAGGCGCTGCGGATGAAGCGCAGGCGCTGGTCGACGAAGCGGCCGGAGAGGCGGTCCCAGCCGATCTCCTCCATGGAGATCCAGTCGGTCTCCAGGCCCGCCTGCTCGGCCGTCTCCTTGAGGTAGGCGACCGTCATCATGTCCTCGCCGAGCTCGTCGGCGGAGGAGTACGCGAAGTACAGGGGGCTGCCGGGCGGTAGGAGGCCGGCCTGCTTCTTCCAGGCGTCGATCAGGCGCTCGTGGAGGGAGTTCCACTGGTCGGCGCCGGGGAAGCGCTCCTCCATCCAGAACCACTGGGGTGACGCGGCCTCCACCAGCGAGGTGGGGGTGTCGGCGTTGTACTCCAGGAGCTTGGCCGGGCCGGTTCCGTCGTAGCGGAGGTCGAAACGGCCGTAGAGGGAGGGGAGTTCGGCGCGGCGGTGCCAGGACTCGGCGACCGCCTCGGCGACGCGGGGGTCGGTGATGCCCAGGTCGGCGAAACGGTCCTCGGTGACGATGTGGGCGGCCGCCGCCAGGCACATGCGGTGGAGTTCCTCGACGACCTCTTCCAGGGCCTCGATCTCCGGCAGGGTGAAGACGTAGTACGCGCTCTCGTCCCAGTAGGGGCGCAGGGAGTCGTCGGGGTAGCGGGTCAGGGGGTAGATCAGGCCCTGTTCCTCGACGGTCTGCTGCCAGCCGGGGCGGGGCTCCATCGTGTGGCGTTCCATCGGCGCGGGCCCGGTCAGCCGCCGCCGCTGCCGGAGCCCGAGCAGCCGAAGCCGCCCCGGTCGACGGCCTCGCTGCGGCTGAAGGTGCCGTCGTCGGCCCAGCCGGCGTTGACGTCGGCGTCGTAGTACCAGTCGGCGTCCGTGGTCCTGGCCTTGCCGGTCTTCTTGCCGCCCTTGCCCTTGCCGTAGGAGGAGCCGGACGAGGAGGACGAGGCGCAGTTCTTGTCGGCGACGATCTTGTAACCGTTGATGTAGTCGTAGCTGTCCCGGTCCACACAGCGGCGGTCCGGGTCGGAGCCGCAGGCCGACAGGGCCGCCGCGAGGACACCCATGCCGCCCAGCACCACCGTGCTGGAGCGCAGTCGCCGTCGTGTTTCGGCCATGTTCGTCTCTCCCCCGTGTTCTCCGTGTCGTGTACGGCGTCGGGTACCGCTTCGGTACCGCGCCGTGTACTGCCGAGCGGTCAGCCTAGAGAGGGGTGAGAGCGGGCGCGCATGCCCCCCTGCCCGCGCCCCCTCCCCTACTGTCGTTTTGTGATCTTTGGAATGCTGTGCGCCCTTGGTGCCGCCGTCTGCTTCGGTACGGCGACGGTGTTGCAGGCGATGGCCGCGCGGTCGGTCGCGGCGACCGGCCCGGTCGGGGACGTGGCGCTGCTGTGGCGGGCGCTGCGGCAGTGGCGGTATCTGGTGGGGCTCGCGCTGGACGGGCTCGGCTTCCTGCTCCAGATCATCGCGCTGCGGTCGGTGCCGATCTACGCCGTGGGGGCGGCGCTGGCCGCGAGCCTCGCGGTGACGGCGGTGGTCGCGGCGCGGCTGCTCAAGGTGCGGCTGAGCCGGATGGAATGGGCCGCGGTGGGGGTGGTGTGCGCCGGGCTCGCGCTGCTGGGTCTTGCGTCCGGGGCGGAGGGCGACGAGTCCGGGCCGGGCTGGCTGAAGTGGGCGATGCTCGGGGCGGCGGCCGGGGTGCTGCTGCTCGGGGCGGTGGGCGGACGGCTGCCGGAGCGGGGGCGGGCGCTCGCGCTCGGTCTGGGGGCCGGCTGCGGGTTCGGGGTGGTGGAGGTGGCGGTCCGGCTCATCGACGGGCTGTCGCCCGGGGAACTCTTCACGAACCCGGCGGCGTACGCGCTGGTGCTCGGGGGCGGGGCCGCGTTCCTGCTGCTGACCTCGGCCCTGCAGCGCGGCTCTGTGACCACGGCGACCGCGGGGCTGGTCCTCGGGGAGACGGTCGCGCCCGCGCTGATCGGCGTGATCTGGCTCGGGGACCGTACGCGGGAGGGGCTGGGCTGGCTGGCGGTGCTCGGTTTCGCGGTGGCGGTGGCCGGGGCGCTGGCGCTGTCGCGGTTCGGGGAGGCGCCGGTGGAGGCCGAGGGCGGGGCGGCCGGGGAGGCCGGGGAGGACGCGGTCGCGCCGAAGTGAGCTGGGCTTTCGCGCAGGGTGCGCACCTGCCGTAAGGCCTCACGATCCGGACGTCTTCCGGGGGGCTTCGGGGGTTCTTCCTGGCGGCTTCCGGGCAACTTCCGGGCGGCCGGAAAATTGTTTGTTGAAACTTGAACGCGCGGGAACCGCTTTCCGTATGGGACGGCGTGACCAGTAATCCCGTCACGGTCACCGTGGCCTATCGCGTGACGCCGGGCCGTGCGGCCGACTTCCACTCCTGGGGGTGGGCCATGCTGGGCGCGACCGCGCGACAGCCGGGTTTTCTGGGGGGTGGGGTACTTGTCGACGGAGGCGCGGAGTGGCATGTCGTCTATCGCTTCGCCAGCGAGGGGTCGGCCCTGGCCTGGGAGCAATCGCTTTCCCGGACACAGTGGGACGCCCGGCTGGAGGGGGTCGCCCGGGAGGCGGAGCGCCGGAGGGTGCCGGGCGCCCGGGCCTGGTTCGAAGCGCAGACTCTGACACCCGCGCCACCGGCACCGCCGAAGAAATGGAAACTGTGGTTCGTGAATATGAGCGCGGTTTTCCCTCCGGTGCTCCTGTTCAATCTGACGGTTCTTCCCTATCTCGGTGACCTCAACGCACTGATTCGCACGCTGTTGTTATGTCTGTGTGTGACCGCCCTTGTCACCTGGATTCTCATGCCGCGCCTCCAGCGTTTCTTCAGGAAATGGCTGTACCCGTCGCTTCAGGCGCTTCGTGGGCGGCACAAACGCCGGACCACGTAGGTCCGCGAACGAACAGAGGGAGGTGGGCGGGTGAAGACCCTGCTCATCGACAATTACGACTCGTACACGTACAACCTGTTCCAGCTCATCGCCGAGGTCAATGGCGAGGAGCCGGTGGTCGTCCGTAACGACGCGCCCGTCGACGGGATTCCGGATCTCCGGGAGTTCGACAATCTGGTGGTGTCCCCGGGCCCCGGGCACCCGGGCGACACGCGTGACTTCGGCATCGGGACCAGGCTGCTCGCGTCCTCCCCGGTTCCCGTGCTCGGTGTGTGTCTCGGCCATCAGGGCATCGCGCTCGGGGAGCGGGGTCTGGTGGAGCCGGCTCCGCAGCCGCGCCACGGGCATCTCTCCACGATCCGGCACGACGAACAGGATCTGTTCCAGGGCCTGCCGCAGCATTTCACCGCCGTCCGCTATCACTCACTGGCCGTGCGCGAGCCCTTGCCTCCGGCGCTGGAGGCCACGGCCTGGTCCGAGGACGGCGTCCTGATGGGGCTGCGGCACCGCGACCGGCCGCTGTGGGGCGTGCAGTTCCACCCGGAGTCCGTCCTCACGGAGTACGGCCACCGCATGCTCGTGAACTTCCGCAACCTGACCGCAGCGCGGGCGGGGAAGCTGCGTACGAAGAACACGGCGGTGCCGTCCCCCGAGGCACCGACCCGACGCCGGGCGTCGGTGCCGGAGTGCGACGCGGGGGTCCGGCGGCCGGCAGGGGCTCGCGGTGCTCGGGCGGCGGCTGCTTCCGAGGCTCGGCTGAGTGGTCGGGCGGCGGGGGTTTCCGGCGCCGAGGCCGGTGGTCGGTCCGGGCCGGTGGCGGGCCCGCTGCGGGCCGGGGGTCCTCGGGCTGCGGCCGTCTTTCCCGTCTCGGCGATGTCCCGGGCGGCGGTGAACCCCGCCGGAGAGGCTGTGGCCGGCCGTTCCGGCGCGGGCGACGACGCCCCCCTGTCCCCCACACCTCCCACCGTCGCCATTCCCCGCCCCCGGCGCCCCGGGCGCGTCGGCTACCGGCTGCACACCCGTCGGGTCACCGGTGCCGTCGACACCGAGGCGGTCTTCACCCGGATGTTCGCCGGGTCCGCGCGGGCGTTCTGGCTGGACAGCTCCCTGGTCGAGCCCGGGCGGTCGCGGTTCTCGTTCCTCGGGGACGACAGCGGGCCGCTCTCCGAGTTCGTGCGGTACGACGTCACCGCCGGGCGCTGTGAGATCGAGCGGGCCGGACGGCCGGTGCGGAAGGTCTCGGCGAGTGTCTTCGACTATCTGAAGCGGCAGTTGACGAACCGGTGGGTGGACGCGACCGGGTTGCCGTTCGACTTCACCGGGGGCTACGTCGGCTACCTCGGCTACGAGGTGAAGGCCGACTGCGGCTCGCCCAACCGGCACCGCTCCCCCGCCCCGGACGCCGCCTGGCTGTTCGCCGACCGGGTGATCGCGGTGGACCACGAGGAAGGCTTCACCTACGCCGTATGCCTGGCGGAGGACACCCCGCAGGCGGCGCGCGAGGCCGCCGACTGGCTGGAGGGCGCGCTGGCGGAGCTGAGCTGTGTGGCGACGGAGCGGGCACCACTGCCCGTGCCGTCGGCCCCGGCCGACCCCGGCGCCGCCGAGCCGTGGCTCGTACGGGACCGGGCGACGTATCTCGCGGACATCGAGGCGTGCCAGCGGGAGTTGCGGGCCGGCACCAGCTATGAGGTGTGCCTGACGAACGCCGCCCGTTTACCCGCTCCGCCCGACGCGCTCGAGTTCTACCGGACGCTGCGCCGCGACAACCCGGCCCCGTACGCGGCGTTCCTGAGATTCGGCGGGCTGGAGGTGGCCGGTTCCTCGCCCGAGCGGTTTCTGAAAATCGGCCGGGACGGTACCGCCGAGGCCCGGCCCATCAAGGGGACCGCGCCCCGAGGCGACGGACCGGAGGAGGACGCCCGGCTGCGGGACGCGCTCGCGTCGGACGACAAGACCCGGGCCGAGAACCTGATGATCGTCGATCTGCTCCGCAACGACCTGGGGCAGGTCTGCAGGACGGGGTCGGTACGGGTGTCGAAGCTGATGGCCACGGAGACCTACGCCACGGTGCATCAGCTCGTCTCGACCGTGGTGGGACGGCTGCGGCCGGGCACGGACGCGGTGGACTGCGTCCGGGCCTGCTTCCCCGGCGGGTCGATGACCGGCGCGCCGAAGCTGCGCACGCTGGAGATCATCGACTCGCTGGAGACCGAGGCCCGGGGCGTGTACTCCGGCGCCCTCGGCTACTTCGGGTGCGGCGGCGGCGCGGATCTCAACATCGTCATCCGTACCGCCGTGTTCGCCGACGGCCAGCTGCATCTGGGCGCGGGTGGCGCGATCGTCCTCGGCTCCGATCCGGAGGCGGAGTACGACGAGATGCTGCTGAAGACCGCCGCCCCGATGCGCGCCCTGCACCAGCACACGGCCGACCGGATACGGCGTCAGACCCCGCCGGGAGACAGAGCCGGGGCGGGCGGGGAGGCCCGGCGATGACCAGTTCTCAGGTCGAGATGACCAGTGTGACCACGCTTCAGGAAGGCCTCGGTCCGGCCGAGGCCGAGGCCCCCGGGAACATGGCCGCCCAGCTCGCGGAGCTCGCCGAGCGGCGTGGGTGGAACGGGCGGACCGCGTTTCACCAGGGGCACCGGGCCTGGACCCATGGGGAGGTGCACGACCTCGCGGCCCGGGCGGCCACCGTGCTCGCCGATCACGGGGTGCGCCCCGGGGACCGGGTACTGCTGGCGCTGCCCGACTCGCTCGCGTGGGTGACGGCGTTCCTCGCCACTGCCCGTCTCGGCGCCGTCGCGGTCCTGGTCAACCCCGAACTCCCGGCGGCCGACCATGTGTTCCTGACCGAGGACACCGGGGCCCTGCTGTGCGTGACGGGGCCGGGCCTGGAGGAGCGGTTCGCCCGCCGGGCCTGCCTCGGAGCGGATCAGCTGATGGCACTCGCCCCGGCCGCCGAGCCCGCGCCCACGCACCAGGTCGACGCGCACGCCCCGCTCTACATCCAGTACACCTCCGGTACGACGGGCCGCCCCAAGGGCGTCGTGCACACGCACGGCGATCCCCGGACGTACCACGACCTGGTCGGCCGGCGGGTGCTGCGGATCACGGCGGACGACGTCACGCTGTCGGTGTCGAAGCTGTACTTCGCCTACGGCTTCGGCAACGCTTTCGTCTTCCCGCTGTTCTCGGGTTCGTCCGCGGTGCTGGTGGACCGGCGTCCGACCCCGGCCGGCATCGACGAGCTGGTCGCCCGGCACCGGGTGACGCTGCTCTACTCGGTGCCGTCCGCGTACGCCGCGCTGGTCGCCGAGCGGGGCCACGGGCACGAGGGCTGCTTCGCCTCGGTCAGGGCCGCGGTGTCGGCCGGTGAGGGGCTGCCGGACGGGCTCGCACGGCAGCTCACCGCGCTGCTCGGGGCGCCGGTGCTGGAGCAGATCGGCTCCACCGAGGCCGGTCACGCGTTCTGCGCCAACGGCTTCGCCCACGACCACCCCGGGACCGTCGGCCGTCCCGTGCCCGGCTTCGAGGTGGAGCTGCGCGGCCGTGACGGGCGCCCGGTGCCGGACGGCGAGGAGGGCGAGATGTGGGTGCGCGGGCCGACGGTCACCCCGGGCTATCTGAACCGGCCCGAGGAGACCGCCCGGACCCTGGTCGGCGGCTGGCTGGCCACCCACGACCGGGCGTGCCGCGAACCGGACGGCTCCTACCGGCATCTGGGCCGCGCCGACGACATGGAGATGGTCGGCGGCATCACCGTCTCCCCGCTGGAGGTGGAGGCCGTGCTGCGCGGCCATCCGGCGGTACGGGAGGTGGCGGTCGCGGCCGTGCCCGACGGGCGGGGCGCGAGCCGGCTACGGGCCTTCGTGGTGCCGGCCGCGGCCGTGCGGGACGGTCTGCCGGACGAGCTGATCGGCCTGGCGCGGGAGAGCCTCGCCGCCTTCAAGGTCCCCCGCAGCGTCAGCTTCGTCCCGTCGCTGCCGCGCACCCCGACCGGGAAACTCCGCCGCCATCTGGTGCGCCGGGGTGCCTGGTGAACACCACGGAGAGGAACGGCCTCATGCGACAGTCCCCGGCTCAGCCCCGGCCTCTGCTCGCCGATCGCGGCTTCTATCTGGGACCGGTCTTCCGGCGTGCCGCCGACCGCCACGGGGCCGTCTTCGTCACCCTGGACCGGTCGCTGGACGTCAACCCCTCCCTCGGGGTCGACCTGAGCTACACCGTGCTCGCCGACGTGGTCGAGGAACTGTCCGGGCGGCTGTGGGAGGCCGGGGTGCGGCCCTCGGAGCAGGTCGTCGTGCACAAGGCCGACAACGTCGACATCATGCTGCTGACCTGCGCCGCCGCCAGGATCGGCGCCGTGCCCGTGCTGCTGTCGCCCACGCTGGCCCCGCAGATCGCCGGGCAGCTCCTCGCGCGGCTGCGCCGCCCCTGGCTGATCACCGACAGCGCCACCCTGGACGGGCTGAAGGACCTCGCCCTGGACGGGCTCGTGCGGCGGACGCTCTCCGTGGACGACGCGTCCGGGGCGGAGCCCCTGGCGACGTACGCCGGCGCCGAGCCGCCCCCGCCGGTCCGGCTCCACCCCCGCGAACCCGCCCTGATCACCCACAGCTCGGGCACCACCGGGGTGCCGAAGCTGGCCGTGCACTGCGCGCAGACCATGTGGAACCGGCTCGTGCCGCAGCAGGCGATGGGCTGGCCCACCCGGGGCGAGCCGGCGGCGCTGCACATGTCGTTCGTGCACTCGCGCTTCTACCATCTGCTCGGCGTCCTGCTGCACTTCGGCAGCCCGCTCGTGCTGATCACCGACCCGGACCCGGCCGCGGTGGGCCCGCTGCTGGTCCGGCACCGGCCCGGGATCGTGGAGACGCATCCCAACACTTTCGTACTGTGGGAGGAGCTGGCCGACGCGCCCGGGGCCCCGCTGTCCCGGGTGAGGTCGTACGGCTCCACGTTCGACGCGATCCATCCGCGCACCGTACGGCGGCTGCTGGGGGCGTCCCGGCGGCGTACGCCCTGGCTGATCCAGTTGTACGGGCAGAGCGAGACGGGCCCGGTGGCGTTCCAGGTGGTGACCCGGCGCGGTGCCGCCCGGGTGGACGGGCGCCGGGTCGGGATCGGGATACCCGGCTTCACCCGGGTCCGGGTCACCGACGCCGAGGGCAGACCGGTCGCGCCCGGCACGCCCGGCCGGATCGAGGCCCGCACCCGGGGCCGCATCCTCACCTACCTGGGCATGCCGGAGCGCTACGACCGTCAGCTCACCGACGGCTGGTGGGAGATGGGCGACATGGGCTACCGCAGCCGCCTGGGCTCGCTGTACCTGATCGACCGTGAGGTGGACCGGATCGACGCCGTGCACAGCAATCTGGAGGTCGAGGACGCGCTGATGTCCCGCCTGGAGGAGCTGCGCGAGGTCGTCATCGTGCCGGGCGCGGACCGCGAGCCGGTGCCGGTGGTGTGCGTGCGCGGCGAGCGGCCCCTGGACCCGGAGCGCTGGCGGCAGGCGACGGCGGGGCTGCCGGCGATGGCCGAGCCGCGGCAGTGGCGGTTCGAGGATCTGCCGATGACCGCGACGTGGAAGGTCAAGCGCGTGGAGATCGCCCGGATGCTGGCCGGGAGCAGGGCCGAAGGCGCCCGCGCATGAGCCTGGTCGTGGTCGTGGGCGCCGGACCCGTGGGCCTGTCGGCGGCTCTGGCGCTGCGCGGGCACGGAATCCCGGTCGTGGTGCTGGAGGCCGACCCGGAGGACCGGGAACGGCCGGGCAGCAGGGCCCTGTTCGTGCACCGGGAGACCCTCGGCCTGCTGGACGCGATGCTGCCCGGCCTCGCCGCCGAGATCACCTCGTACGGGCGGACCTGGCACACCCGGCGCACCCTCTACCGGGGGCGTGAGGTCTACGCCCGCACCTTCCCGCCGCCGTCCGGACCGCCGCCCTTCACCAGCCTGCGCCAGACGGACACCGAACGGTTCCTGCGCGCGGCCTGCGAAGGCGCCGGAGTCGAGTTCGTGTGGGGCGCGCGGGTGGCGGGCCTGAGCACCTCGGAGACGGAGGTCCGGCTGACGGGCGAGGACGGGCGGGTGTGGACGGGCGCGTACGCCGTGGCCGCCGACGGCGCCCGCTCGGCGGTCCGGCGCGAGCTGGGCATCCCCATGGAGGGCACGCACGGCGAGGGCTTCCATGTCGTGGTGGACGTCGCCGACGTGCCGGGCGCGGAGCTGCCGCTGGAGCGGGTCTTCCACTACGAGCATCCCGGGGTCGGCGGGCGCAGTGTGATGCGGGTGCCGTTCACCGGCGGCTTCCAGGTCGACCTGCAGTGCCGGGACGACGACGCGCAGGAGGAGTACGGCACCGAGGAGGCCGTACGGCGCTGGCTGCCCGGGGTCGTCGGGGACGGCTACGGCGAGCGGATCATGTGGGTGTCGACGTACCGCTTCCTGCGCAAGGTGGCGGCCTCGTTCACCGACCCGCACGGGCGGGTGCTGCTGGCCGGGGAGGCGGCGCATCTCTTCCCGCCGTTCGGGGCACGCGGCATGAACAGCGGGATCGCGGACGCGGCGGCCGCCGCCGAGGCGATCGCCGCGGGGACCGGCGAGGCGGTCGCGCGCTTCGCCGAGGTGCGGCGGGCGGCGGGCCTGTTCAACAGCGCCGCCGCCGGTACGGCCCTGGACCATCTGCGGCCGCACCGCCGTACCGTCCGGGTCAGACAGCGTGCGGCGGCGGCCCTGGCGCCGGTGCTGCCGTGGTGCGGATCGTGGCTGGAGCACGCGCCGTACGGGCCCCGGAACGGGGCGCCGGCCGTCGCGGGCCGCAAGTACTGAGGAGGAGCGGGTGGTGACTCGACCGGCGGTGGCGGAAGGCGTGTGGACGTGGACGCCCGGCCGTGGCCTGGCGCCCGCCCCGGACCAGGAGGCCGGGGGGCGGCTGCTCGTCGCGGACTCGTGGCTGCTGCGCAAGGGCCGGGTGCGAGCCTATGCCCGGCACCGGGAGCGGTTCTCGCGGTCCTGCGTCGAGTGCGGCGGGCCGGAGCCGCGCCGGCTCGTCGCGTTCTGGCAGGACGTGACCGCCGCGCTGCCGCGCACGGGCGAGTGGTTCCCGCGGGTGGAACTCGCGGCGGGCTCCCTGGAGTTGCGGCTGCTGGTGCGGCCCGCCCCGCCGCTCGGCTCCGAGATCCGGCTGTGGGCGGCGGGCCAGCCCGACCCGCGGACCGTGCCCCGCCGCAAGGGCCCGGACCTGGAGACCCTGGCCCGGGTGCGCAGCCGGGCCGTGGGCGAGGGCGCGGAGGAGGCGGTGCTGATCGCGCCCTCGGGCACGGTGCTGGAGTCGGCCACCGCGAGCGTGCTGTGGTGGGAGGACGACACCCTGTGCCTGCCCCCGCCCGGGCTGCCCGTGCTGCCGGGTGTGACGGCCGGGCTGATCCAGGAGCGGGCGCTGCGGTCCGGGATCCGGGTCGCGCACCGCGAGCGGACCGTGGCCGAGCTGGACGGCCGTGAGGTGTGGCTGGTGAACGCGCTGCACGGGATCCGGCCCGTGACGGGCTGGACGGGACGCCCGATGCGGGTGCCTCCGGTGGAGCGGGCCGGGGAATGGCGGACCTGGCTGGACGGCCTTATGGAGCCGCTGCCGAGCTGAATCAACAGGCCATGAAGACGCCGGGCCGAAGAATTCGACCCGGCGTTATTTTCGCTGCTCTGTTTCAGTTCTTCGGCACCATACGCGTGGCTATCGCGATGCGGTTGTAGGCATTGATGACGGTGGCCGCCCAGATCAATGCCGCGATCTGGTTCTCGTCGAAGACCTCGGCCGCCTCGGCGTACACCGCGTCCGGGACGCGACCGTCGTGGACCAGGGTCACGGCCTCGGTCAGCGCCAGCGCTGCGCGCTCCCGCTCGGTGAAGAAGGGCGTCTCCCGCCAGGCGTTCAGGGTGTACAGGCGCTGCTCGGTCTCGCCCTGGGCGCGGGCGTCCTTGGTGTGCAGGTCGAGGCAGAACGCGCAGCCGTTGATCTGCGAGGCGCGGATCCTGACCAGTTCGAGCAGTTCCGGTTCGACTTTTGCGTCCTGCGCCGCGGAAACGGCGGCGGCGTGCAGGGAACCCATGGCGACGGAGACGTCCGGGGTGATTTTCTTCAGCGCGACGCGGGATAGGGAAGGGCTTTCACTCATGAGGTGACCATATCCTCACGAGCGCATTATGGATGGGGAATTCGCGCGATTATCCGGGCAGTACCGCGCACAGCGCGTCCAGCGCCCCGGACCAGGCGTGGTCCGGGGGTGTGCCGTATCCGACGACCAGGGCGTCGACCGGAGCGGCCTGCGCGGCGGGGTGGGTGTAGCGGGCGAGTCCGTGGAGCGCGAGCCCCCGCCAGTGGGCCGCCTGGACCACCGACTGCTCGGTGCCGGGCGGCAGCCGCAGCAGGACGTGCAGCCCGGCCGCGATGCCGGTGACCCGGGCCCCGGGAGCGCGGGCGGCGACGGCGGCGACCAGGGCGTCCCGGCGGCGCCGGTAGCGCAGGCGGGTCGCGCGCACATGGCGGTCGTAGGCCCCGGAGGCGAGGAACTCGGCCAGGGTGAGCTGGTCCAGGACTCCGCAGGTGTCGACGCCGCCCTTCGCCGCCGCGACCTCCTCGGCGAGGCCGGGCGGCAGCACCATCCAGGCCAGCCGCAGCCCGGGGGCGAGGGACTTGCTGGCGGTGCCGAGGTAGATCACCCGGTCGGGGTCCAGGCCCTGGAGCGCGCCCACGGGCTGACGGTCGTAGCGGAACTCACCGTCGTAGTCGTCCTCCAGCACCAGCCCGCCGGTGCGGCGCGCCCAGTCCACGACGGCCGTACGGCGATCGCGGTGCAGGGGCACGCCCATGGGGAACTGATGGGCGGGGGTGAGCAGGATGGCGTCGGCGCCCGACAACTCGCCGGGGTCCGTGCCCAGTCCGTCGAAGGGCAGCGGGGTGGTGTCCAGGCCGGACGCGGCGAGGAGCCTGCCGTGCACGTCGAGCCCGTACGACTCGACCGCGACGGTCCGAGCCCCGCGTGCCCGCAGGACCGTGCCGAGCAGCTTCAGACCGTGCGCGAACCCGGCGCACACCACGATCCGTTCGGGGTCGGCGCGTACGCCCCGGGCCCGGGACAGATAGCCGGCGAGCGCGGCCCGCAGCTCCGGGCGGCCCCGGGGGTCGCCGTAGTCCAGCGCGTCGTACGGGGCGGCGGTGAGGGCGCGGCGGGCGGCCTTGAGCCACTCGGCGCGCGGGAAGGAAGCGAGGTCGGGGCTGCCGGGGCGCAGGTCGTAGGCCGGGCGGGTGCGGGCGCGGGGGTGGGGTGCCGTACCGGCCGGCGGGACGACCGTCCGCTCGGCGACCCGGGTCCCCGAGCCCTGCCGGGCGGTGAGCCAGCCCTCGGCGGCCAGGTCGGCGTAGGCGTCGGCGACCGTGTTGCGGGCGATGCCCAGGTCGGCGGCGAGCGCGCGGGAGGAGGGCAGCCGGGTGCCGGGGGCCAGCCGGCCGGAGCGCACCGCCTCGCGCAGGGCGTCGGTCAGCCCCCGGCGCAGGCCCGGGCCGGTCGGCTCCACATGCAGGTCGATGCCCAGAGTGGCCCATGGTTCCGCCATGGAAATGGACCATACCCCTGGGCTGCTTCCTTCCTAGGGTCGAGGGCATGACCACGCACACCGATGACACGACGCCCGCGACCAGTGCGGAGTACGCCGCCGAGCGGCCCGCCCGCCTGGAGTGGGCCAAGCACGCGCCCGACGTCTACAAGGCGATGGTCCGGCTCGACACCGCCGCCCGGCAGGGCCTGGACCACACGCTGTACGAGCTGGTGAAGATCCGCGCCTCGCAGGTCAACCACTGCGCCTTCTGCATCGACATGCACACCAAGGACGCCCTCGCGGCGGGTGAGAGCGTCGAGCGGATCATGCAGCTCGGCGCCTGGGACGAGTCGCGGCACTTCTACACCGAGAAGGAGCTCGCGGCGCTGGAGCTGACGGAGGCCGTGACGGTCCTGACGGACGGTTTCGTGCCGGACGCGGTGTACGAGCGGGCCGCGCGGCACTTCGAGGAGGCGGAGCTGGCGCAGCTGATCGCCGCGATCACGGTGATCAACGCCTGGAACCGGTTCGGCGTGACCTGCCGGATGGCCCCGGGGCACTACCAGCCGGGCCAGTACAAGTGACGCCCCGGACCCGGCTGCTCGACCCGGCGGTCGGCGGGGCCATGGCCGCCCTCAGCAAGGTCGCCAAGCGGGGCCTCGGCGACCCGGCGCTCGCCGAACTCGTCGTGATCCGCGCCTCGCAGCTCAACCACTGCGCGTTCTGCCTCGACATGCATCTCGCGCTCGCCCGCGAGTACGGGGTGAGTGAGAAGCAGCTCGACCTGCTGGCCGCGTGGGAGGAGGCCGAGGACGTCTTCGACGAGCGGGAGCGGGCCGCGCTGGCGCTGACGGAGGCGGTGACCCTGCTGACGGAGGGCTCCGTGCCCGACGAGGTGTACGAGAACGCCGCCAAGCACTTCGACGAGGCCCGGCTGGCCCATCTGATCGGGCTGGTCGTCGCCATCAACAACTGGAACCGGGTGATGGTGAGCCGCCGGATCCCGCCGGGGGGTCACACGCCATGAGCAAGGCCGAAGTGTTCCGCGCCCTGCACCACCACCGGGTGCCCGGTGATCCGCTCGTGCTGCCCGGTCCCTGGGACGCGGCCAGTGCGCGGGTGTTCGAGGAGGCGGGCTTCCCCGCGCTCGCCACGCCCAGCGCCGGGGTCGCCGCGTCCCTCGGGTACGAGGACGGGCGGACCCCGGCCGACGAGATGTTCGCCGCGGTCGCCCGGATCGTCCGGGCCGTCGACGTGCCGGTGTCGGCGGACGTCGAGGGCGGCTATGGACTCGCCCCGAAGGAGCTGGTGGAGCGGCTGCTGGAGACGGGGGCGGTGGGCTGCAATCTGGAGGACTCCGAGGACGGGGTGCTCAAGGACCCGCGCGCACACGCCGACTGGCTGGCCGAGGTGCGGGCGGCGGCCGGTGACCGGCTCTTCGTGAACGCCCGTGTGGACACCTTCTCCTGCGGGGTGGCCGATCCCGGACGGGCCATCGAGCGGGCCGCGTTGTACGTCGCCGCGGGCGCCGACTGCGTCTATCCGATCGGGGCCCCGTACGAGGTGCTGCCGCTGCTGCGGGCCGGGACGCAGGGGCCGATCAACATCGGGGCCCCGACGGACGAAGGCCCCTCACCCGCCGAACTCGGCGCGCGAGGGGCCACCCGGATCACCTTCGGGCCGCGACTCCAGCGGCGGGCCGCACGGGCCCTGCGGGAGATCGCCGCTCAGTTGACGTAGGACGTCAGGACAGCCACTTCTTCCAGGTGGACTTGTGGCTGTCCACCCACTTCTTCGCCGCGTCCTCCGGGGTCATCTTCTTGTCGGCGATCATCAGGGAGACCTCGTTCTGGTCCTCGGTCGTCCACTTGAACTTCTTCAGGAAGGCCGCCGCCTTGCCGCCGTTCTTGGCGAAGTCCGCGTTGAGGTACTTCTGCAGCGGCGTGTGCGGGTAGGCGCAGGCGACCTTCTCCAGGTCGGCGTCGCAGCCCTCCTTGTACTCCGGCAGCTTCACCTCGGTCATCGGGACCTTCTTGAACAGCCACTGCGGGGAGTACCAGTAGGTGAGGAAGGGCTTCTTCTCCTTGGCGAACTGCTTCATCTGGGTGATCTGCGCCGCCTCGGAGCCGGCGAACACCACCTGGTAGTCCAGCTTCAGGTTCTTCACCAGCGCCTTGTCGTTGGTGACATAGGACGGCGAACCGTCCATCAGCTGGCCCTTGCTGCCGCTCTCCGGGGTGCGGAACTGATCGGCGTACTTGTTGAGGTTCTTCCAGTTCGTGATGTCCGGGTGCTTCTTGGCGAAGTACGTCGGGACGAACCAGCCGATGTGGCCGGTGACGCCGAGTCCGCCGCCGGGCGCGATCGTCTTCTTGTCCTTGACGTAGCGCTGCTCCTGCTCGGGGTGGCCCCAGTCCTCCAGGAGCGCGTCGACGCGGCCCTGGCTGAGGGCGTCCCAGGCGGGCACCTCGTCGACCTGGACGGTGTCGACGCGGTAGCCCAGCTCGTGCTCCAGGAGGTACTGGGCGACGGCCACATTGGCCTGCGCGCCCACCCAGGACTGCACGGACAGGGTCACGGACTTGGCGCCCTGCGCGTTGGCGAAGGGCGAGGCCTGCTTGGTCATGTCGGCGGCGCCGCAGCCGGTGAGCAGCGCCAGGGAACCCACGGCGGCGATCAGGGCAGTCGTACGGACTCGCATGTCACGCTCCCTTCTTCGCACGTCGCTCGGTGGGCTGGGTCACCCGGTCGAGCATCAGGCCGAGGCAGACGATCGCCCCGCCGGCCACCAGACCGGTCGCCAGGTCGCCCTGGGCGAGGCCGAAGACCACGTCGTAGCCGAGCGCGCCACCGCCGACCAGGCCGCCGATGACGACGACGGCGAGGACCAGGACGAGGCCCTGGTTGACGGCGAGGAGCAGCGCCGGGCGGGCCAGCGGGAGCTGGACCTGCCGCAGCTGCTGCCAGCTGGTCGCGCCGAGCGAGCTGGAGGACTCCAGCGCGGCCGGGTCGACCTGGCGCAGGCCCTGGGTGGTGATGCGGACGACGGCCGGCAGCGCGTAGACGATCGCGGCCGCGACGGCCGGGGCGCGGCCGACGCCGAACAGGGCGACGACCGGGATCAGGTACACGAACTGCGGCATCGTCTGGAACACGTCGAGGACGGGACGCAGCAGCCGCTCCAGACGGTCGCTGCGGGCCGCCGCGATGCCGGTGGCGAAGCCGAGGACGAGGGTGACGGCGACGGCGGCGAGGACCTGCGACAGGGTGTCGAGGGAGGGCTTCCAGACGCCGAGGGCGCCGATCGCGGCCATGGCGAGGACGGCGGTGAGCGCGGTGCGCCAGGTGCCGATCACCCAGGCCAGGGCGGCGACGATCAGCAGCACCGACCACCAGGGCAGCCCTTGCAGGCCGTCGCGCATCGGGTCGAGGACCCAGGTGGTGAAGTGGCCGGCCCAGTCGGCGGTGCCGCCGATGACGGGGACGCCGGAGTAGAGATGCGCGGTCATCCAGTCGACCGCGCGGTTGACGGGCTCGGCGATGCCGACGACCCACGACTCGGGCCAGTCGAGCCGGCCGACGAGACGCCCGGCGACCGCCACGGCGGCGAAGGCGACCAGGGCGTACAGCCAGCCGAGTCCCTGCCGGGGCTCCGGTTCGGCGCCGAGCCGCTCCCCCGCCGCGCCCGTGACGCGGTCCAGGACGACGGCCAGCAGCACGATCGGGATACCGGCGGCGAGCGCGGCACCGACGTCGACCGAGGCCAGCGCCTGGTAGACGCGGTCACCGAGACCGCCCGCGCCGATGACGGCCGCGATGACGGCCATCGACAGCGCCATCATGATGGTCTGGTTGAGGCCGAGCAGGAGTTCCTTGCGGGCCAGCGGGATACGGGCCGTCAGCAGCCGCTGGCGCGCGGTGGAGCCGAGCGACTCGACCGCCTCCAGCACCTCCTTGTCGGCTCCGCGCAGACCGAGCGAGGTGAGCCGGGCCATGGGCGGGGCGGCGTAGATGACGGTGGCCAGGACGGCCGCCGGGACGCCGATGCCGAAGACCAGCACGACGGGCAGCAGATAGGCGAAGGCCGGGAGCACCTGCATGGTGTCCAGGACCGGGCGCAGGACGCGGTCCATCCGGTCGGAGAGCCCGGCGGCGAGCCCGAGCACTGCGCCCACGAGGACCGACGCGAGGACCGCGACGACCATCAGGGCGAGCGTCTGCATGGTCGGCACCCACATGCCGAGCAGGCCGCAGGCCAGGAACGCGACGCCCGTGCCGAGCGCGAGCCGGACGCCCGCGACGCGCCAGGCGACCAGCGCGCCGAGGGCCGTGACGCCCGCCCAGCCGACAGCCAGGAGGCCGAGGTAGACGGCTCGTACGGCGATGACGACGACATTGCTGACGTGGCCGAAGAAGTACAGGAACAGCGGGTGGCTGTCGCGGTTGTCGATGATCCAGTCGCTGGCCTTGGCGAGCGGCTCGGAGAAGTCGACGGTCAGGGCGGTCGGCCAGCTGCCGCTCGCCCAGCGGGCGTTCGCCAGCGGCACGAGGATCGCGGCGGCCAGGGCGAGCAGCAGCAGCTTGCGGACGGCGGGGCTCTTGAGGAGGGCGGGCAGGCCCACGCGGGGCGGGGACGCGGTGATGGTCGCCATCACACCGCCTCCTTGGACTTCTCCGTCCCGGGCGGAGCTGGCTGCTCCGTGCCGGCGACGACACCGAGCAGCGTGTCGGAGTCGACGACGCCCACGCAGCGGCCCTCGTCCACGACCCGGGCCGGGGCGCCGGCGCGGGCGACCGCCTCGATCGCCTCGGAGACGGTCGCGTCGGGCCGGACGGCCGGTCCGCTGCCGTCCTGGTCGGCCGAGGGGTTGCGCATCGCCGTGCGGACGGTGAGGACCTGCTCGCGCGGGACGTCCCGGACGAACTCGCGGACGTAGTCGTCGGCGGGCGAGCCCACGATCTCCTCGGGCGTGCCGAGCTGCACGACCCGGCCGTCGCGCATCAGGGCGATGCGGTCGCCCAGCTTGAGGGCCTCCTGGAGGTCGTGGGTGATGAAGACCATCGTGCGGCCCTCTTCGCGGTGCAGCCGGACGACCTCCTCCTGCATCTCGCGCCGGATGAGCGGGTCGAGGGCGCTGAACGGCTCGTCGAAGAGCAGGACCGCGGGGTCGACGGCGAGCGCGCGGGCGAGGCCGACGCGCTGCCGCTGGCCGCCGGAGAGCTGGCTGGGGCGGCGGTGCTCCATGCCTTCCAGACCGACCTTGGCGACGACCTCGGCGGCGCGCTCACGGCGCTCGGCCTTGCCCATGCCCTGGATCTCCAGGCCGTAGGCGACGTTGTCGAGGACCGTGCGGTGCGGCAGCAGGCCGAAGTGCTGGAAGACCATGGCGGCGCGGTGGCGGCGCAGTTCGCGCAGCCGGGAGCGGTCCATGGCGCGGACGTCCTCGCCATCGATGGCGATGGTGCCGGCCGTCGGCTCGATGAGCCGGGTCAGACAGCGCACCAGCGTGGACTTGCCGGAGCCGGACAGGCCCATGACGACGAATACCTCGCCCTTGCGCACATCGAAGCTGACGTCGCGGACGGCGGCCGTGCAGCCGGTGCGGGAGCGCAGCTCGGCGGGGTCGAGGGCGGTGAGCTCGGGGTCGGCGGGAACGCGCTCGGCCTTGGGGCCGAACACCTTCCACAGGCCCTCCACCGAGAAGACGGGGGTGGTGTCCATGGTCTGCTCCGTGGGGGGTTCGAGGGTCGGGATCTCGGTCATCTCGGTCACCGGTCACCACCGCCGATCAGCTCGGCGGCCTTCTCGCCGACCATGAGCACGCCGATCATGGGGTTCACGGTGGTCATGGTCGGGAACACGGAGGCGTCGGCGATGCGGATGCCCTCCAGGCCGCGGACGCGCAGCTCGGGGTCGACGACGGCGAGGCGGTCGTCGGCGTCGCCCATCTTGCAGGTGCCCGCGGGGTGGTAGACGGTGTGCGCGACCTTGCGGGCGTACTCGCTGATCTCCGCGTCGTCGGTCACGTGCGGGCCGGGCGCCACCTCGCGCTTGAGCCAGCCTGCCAGCGGCTCGGTCTTGGCGATCTCACGGGCGATCTTGATGCCGTCGACGAGGGTCTGACCGTCGTAGTCGTCCTCGTCGGTGAAGTACCGGAAGTCCAGGGCCGGCTTGACCTCGGGGTCGGCGCTGGTCAGGTAGAGCCGGCCGCGGCTCTTGGGCTTGGGGATGTTCGGGGTCATCGAGACGCCGAACTCGGGCCGCTGGTAGCCGAGGCGCTCCGGGTTGTCCGTGAAGGGGATCTGGTAGAAGTGGAACATCAGATCGGGGTGCGGCTGTTCGGGGTCCCGGCGCACGAACAGGCCCGCGTCGGAGTCCATCGCGGAGTTCTCCGGGATGGGGCCGTTCGTCTCCCACACGATCACCGACTCGGGGTGGTCGAGCAGGTTCTCACCGATGCCCGGCAGGTCGTGCGTCACGGGTATGCCGAGCTTCTCCAGGTCCGCCTTCGGGCCGATGCCGGAGTGCATCAGCAGCCGGGGCGAGTCGACCGCGCCGGCACAGAGCAGGACCTCATTGCGGGCCTTGACGAGGATCTCCTCGCCGTCCTTGGTGCGGACGTGCACGCCCTCGGCGCGGTTGCCGTCCAGCTCCAGCTTGTACGCCCAGGTCTCCAGCAGGATCGTCAGGTTGGGCCGCTCGTCCATGACCGGGTGCAGATACGCCACCGACGCCGAGGAGCGCTTGTTGTTCTCGGGGTGGTAGGCGAGGTCGAAGAAGCCGACGCCCTCGGTGAACGGCTTCTTGTTGAAGCCCTCCACGCGCGGCACGTTCAGCGCCGCCTGCGCCGCGTCGACGAAGTCGCGGGCGATGGCGTTCCGGTCCTTCTCGTCGACCGGGACGACGTTGTTGAGCAGGCGTGCGAAGTACGCCTCCATCTGCACCGCGCCCCAGCCCTTGGCGCCGGCGGCCTCCCACTCGTCCCAGTCGGCCGGCAGCGGCTTGAAGGCGATGAGGGTGTTGTGCGAGGAGCAGCCGCCCAGGACCCGGGCGCGGCTGTGCCGGATATGCGAGTTTCCGCGTGGCTGCTCGGTGGTCGGGTAGTCGTAGTCGAGCTCGCCGCCCAGCAGGCCCATCCAGCGGCGCAGGGTCAGCACGTCGTCGCGGCCGACGTCGCTGGGGCCGCCCTCGATGACAGCGACGGTGACATCGGGGTTCTCGGTCAGACGGGAGGCAATGACGGAACCTGCGGTTCCGCCGCCTATCACGACATAGTCGTACTCATGACTGGTGTGGGACATGGCGTACTTGCTCCAGAGGGGTGAACCAGAGGGGACGAAGAATTCGGGCCCGAAGGGCGTGGGTGCGCGGGTGCGCGCGTGCGGGGGCGCGGGAGGTCAGCCCGCGAACCAGCGCACCGGCTTCGGGGCGAGGTTCTGGTAGACGTGCTTGGTCTCTCGGTACTCGGCGAGTCCGGCCGGGCCGAGCTCCCGGCCCACGCCGCTCTTGCCGAAACCGCCCCACTCCGCCTGCGGCAGGTAGGGGTGGAAGTCGTTGATCCAGATCGTGCCGTGACGCAGCCGGCCGGCCACGCGCCGGGCGCGGCCCGCGTCGGAGGTCCAGACACCGCCCGCGAGGCCGTACTCGGTGTCGTTGGCGAGGGTCACGGCCTCGTCCTCGGTGCGGAAGGTCTCGACGGTGAGGACCGGTCCGAAGACCTCCTCACGGATGACCCGCATCTCGCGGTGGCAGTGGTCGAGGACGGTCGGCTCGTAGAAGTAGCCGTTCTCGGGGCGCTGCGGGGACGGCTCGGGGCGCTTGCCGCCGGAGCGCAGCACCGCGCCCTCCTTGAGGGCGGACTCGACGTACATCTCGACCTTGTCGCGCTGCTGCTCGGAGACGAGCGGGCCACACTCGACGCCGTCCTCGGTGCCGCGGCCGAGGCGGATCTTCTCGGCGCGCCGGGCCAGTTCGGCGACGAAGCGGTCCCGGACCGACTCCTCGATGATGAGGCGGGCGCCGGCCGAGCAGACCTGGCCGCTGTGGATGAAGGCGGCGTTGAGGGCCTGGTCGACGGCGGTGTCGAAGCCCTCCTCAGTGGCGCAGGCGTCGGCGAAGACCACGTTGGGGTTCTTGCCGCCGAGTTCCAGGGCGACCTTCTTGACGCCGGGCGCGGCGGCCTGGGCGACCTTGGTGCCGCTGACCAGACCGCCGGTGAAGGAGACCAGGTCGACGTCGGGGTGCTCGGACAGGCGCGCGCCGACCGAGTGGCCGGGGCCGGTGACGATGTTGGCGACGCCGGCGGGCAGCCCGGCCTCGACCAGCAGCTCGATGACGGCGATGGTCGTCATCGGGGTGATCTCGCTCGGCTTGATGACGAAGGTGTTGCCCGCCGCGAGCGCCGGGGCGATCTTCCAGCTGGCCTGCAGCAGCGGATAGTTCCAGGGCGTGATCATCGCGCAGACGCCGAGGGGCTCGTGCACGACGACGCTGTGGACGTCGGGCGAGCCCGCGTCCACGACCCGGCCCGGGGCCTCGCCGGCGACCAGGTCGGCGAAGTAGCGGAAGGCGTCGGCGACACAGTCGATGTCGACGCGGCCCTCCTCGACGGTCTTGCCCGCGTCCTGGGCCTCCAGCCGCCCGAGCTCCTCGCGGTCGCGCACCAGCAGGTCGGCGACGCGCCTCAGCAGCGCGGCGCGCTCGGCGACGGGCGTGCGGGGCCAGTCGCCCTCGTCGAAGGCGCGCCGGGCGGCGGCGATCGCCAGGTCGGTGTCTTTCTCGTCGCCCTCCGCGACCACGGCGAACGGCAGCGCGTCCGCGGGGTCGAGGATCTCCCGGGTGGAGCCGGAGACGGCCGCACGCCACTCCCCTCCCGCGTGGATGGTGCTGCGCGCCTGAAGTACGTTGCTTTCCGCCATGACCGCTTTCGCCTTCCGTTCCTGATCAGCGCCCTTGTGTCACACACGTGTCACTAAGAGACCGAGTGCGCCTGCCCTCACCCTCCCGATGCATGCACGATCCATGGCCGAAAGTGCGCTGTGTCACTGAAGATGCGGTCAAACACGGGCGAACCACCCGCCGATCAGGGACGGCTGACGTCAAGTCGTCCGAGGTCGGAAGCCCTCCGGCGGGTCCTCGCCCACCCTCCCGTCCACGGCCTCGCGTATGAGGTCGGCGTGGCCGACATGGCGCGCGTACTCCTCGATGAGATCGGCCAGCAGGCGCCGTACGTTCGGCGACCGGCCGTCCCGGGTCGTGAAGGCGGCGAGGCGGCCGGCGTCGCTCCCCGCGAGCACCTCCCGCAGATTCACCCGGGACCGCAGCACGGCCTCCGTCCACAGCGCGTACAACCGCTCCGGCGGGTCCCCGGCGGCCGAGCTCCACTCCCAGTCCGGCTCCGCGTCCCAGTCCACCGCGTCCCACGGCGGGGCGGGCTCCCTCCCCAGCAGCCGCACGGACAGGTAGTGGTCCTCGATCAGGGCGAGATGCTTGAGCAGCCCGCCCAGCGTGACGGCCGAGGAGGCCACCCGCGCGCTCAGGCCGGCCGCGTCCAGGCCCTCGCACTTCCAGGCGAACGTCCTGCGCTGGCGCTCCAGGGAGCCGACCAGCGTCTCGGCCTCGTCGCCCGCGATCGGCGGCTCCAGCGGCACGTCCGCCACGTCCCGTTCCACGTCCGGTGTCATGCCGCGAAGACTACGACCGGGGTCTGACAACGCGGAAAGCACGCAGGCCCCGTACCGGTCGGTTCCGGTACGGGGCCCGCGTGGAGAGGCTCGGGTCAGATGAGGCCGAGGCCGCGGACCGCCTCGCGCTCCTCCTCGAGCTCCTTGACGGAGGCGTCGATCCGGGCGCGGGAGAACTCGTTGATGTCCAGGCCCTGGACGATGTCGTACGTGCCGTCCTTGGTGGTGACGGGGAAGGAGGAGATGAGGCCCTCCGGCACGCCGTACGAACCGTCCGACGGGATGCCCATGGAGACCCAGTCGCCCTCGGCGGTGCCGTTGACCCACGAGTGGACGTGGTCGATGGCGGCGTTCGCGGCGGAGGCGGCCGACGAGGCGCCACGGGCCTCGATGATGGCGGCGCCGCGCTTGGCGACGGTCGGGATGAAGTCCTCGGCCAGCCACTTCTCGTCGTTCACGACCTCGGCGGCGTTCTTGCCGGCGACCGTGGCGTGGAAGATGTCCGGGTACTGGGTGGCGGAGTGGTTGCCCCAGATCGTCAGACGCTTGATGTCGGCGACCGTCGAGCCCGTCTTCTTCGCGAGCTGGGTCAGCGCGCGGTTGTGGTCGAGGCGGGTCATCGCGGTGAAGCGCTCGGCCGGTACGTCGGGCGCGGCGGCCTGGGCGATCAGGGCGTTGGTGTTGGCCGGGTTGCCCACGACCAGGACCTTGATGTCGTCCGCGGCGTGGGCGTTGATGGCCTGGCCCTGCGGCTTGAAGATGCCGCCGTTGGCCTCGAGGAGGTCACCGCGCTCCATGCCCTTGGTGCGGGGGCGGGCGCCGACGAGCAGCGCGACGTTGGCACCGTCGAAGGCGACGTTCGGGTCGTCCGAGATCTCGATGCCCTGCAGGAGCGGGAACGCGCAGTCGTCGAGCTCCATGGCGGTGCCCTCGGCGGCCTTGAGCGCCGGGGTGATCTCCAGGAGGCGCAGCTTGACCGGCACGTCCGGGCCGAGGAGCTGACCGGAGGCGATGCGGAAGAGCAGGGCGTAACCGATCTGGCCGGCCGCGCCGGTGACGGTGACGTTCACGGGAGTGCGGGTCATGGCGTTCTCCGTATGACAGCTGGCGGTGGGGCGGTCCCTGCCCCGGACGTCTGATCGATCTCTTGGTATCAAGAGATCCACCAGCGGTCAGGCTATCGCGCATCCGGTATCTCGCACGGCCGGGTCGGTGTGGCCCACCCCACAACCCGCCCGGCGCCCATACAAAAGGCGGCCGCCCGTCCGGGAGAGGTGGACTGGGGCGGCCGCCGGGGGGAACCGACTCTGCCGGACTCCCGTGGGGGTACGGTTCGCGTGCCCTGGATTCCCCCGGCCATGCCTGCGTCCCCGAAATTAGTTCGGACGAGTCCGGGCGGGCCGGCCAGAGGCCCGCCAGAAGCCCCCTGACCTGCCGGCGGCGCCCTCAGGAGGCCGACCCCTCGGGGCTACTCCGTGCAGCCCTTCTGGCCCGAGGCCAGGGTCGCGCAGGCCTTGGCGTCGGCGGCGTTCTTCACGGCGACCATCGGGGTGTAGGCGATCGCGTCACCGGCGACGGTGATGCTGCCGGTCTGCTTCGCCTTGCCCGCGCTGATCTCGACCTCGTCGCCCTGGGTCGCCTGGGTGACACGGCCCCAGGCCGCCTTGCAGGTCTCGCTGTAGCGGACCTCCACGACGGTGGTGCCGACGGTCGCGGTCTGCGCCGTGGTCACCAGGTCACCGCTGCATCCCATGCTCTCGGCGTCCTTGCCGGTGCAGCTCTCGCCGCTGCACTTCACACCGGGCGGCAGGTCCGGGTTCGTGGTGGCGCTCGGCTTGGGCGACTTGGCGCCGCCCTTGGCCTCGTCGTCGCCACCGCCACCGGTGAGGTAGAACGCGCCGGCGATCACCACGAGCACGCCCACGACACCCGCGACGAAGGTCACGGTCCGCCGCTTGCCCCCGGCGGGTCCCTTCGAGCGGTCCTGGTCAGCGCCCTGCGGCGACCGGTGCTGCGAGCCCGCGCCCGCACCCGGCGTCCGCGCGGGCCCGTCGGGCGACCCCGCGGGAGTACCGCCGCCCGCACCGGGCCGGGCCCCGAGGCCGCTGCCCGCGCCGACGCCGGTGCCGGTGCCGGTGCCGGTGCCGGTGCCGGTGCCGGTGCCGGTGGAGCGTCCGCCCGACGGTGACGGCCCCTGGTATCCGGCGAGGCCCCACGAGTTGACCTCGGGCGCACCGCCCCGGCCGCCGTCCTCCCGCGCACCACCGCTGGTGGAGGAGTCCTGGACCTCGGGCGCCGTCGGCTGCGGCGGCACGGTCGGGGACACCCCGGCCGGCCCCGCGATACCCGGCGTGACCGTGGCACTGCCGCTCCTGCGGGCGGGCTTGTCGTCACCCCCGGACGCCGACTTGCCCGAAGCGGACGTGCCGCCGGAGGCTCTCGTGCCGCCGCTCTTGGATCCGGTGCTCTTGGAGCCGGCCGACGGGTCGCCGAAGTCCTGGCCGCCGAACTCCCCGAGCGCGGCGCGCGCCTGGGAGATCCGTATGGCCTCCATCGTCATGTCGTGCCGCATCTCCGAGCGGCTCCAGGCGCGCTCGGCGAGCTCCCACATGGTGGTCAGGTGCAACGGGTTGGTCCCGGTCACCTCGGCCAGCGCCACGATCGCGCCCTTGGGCGCGAGCAGCCGGCCGTTCAGATATCGCTCCCACGACGTCTTGCTGTAGCCCGTGCGGTCCGCGATCGACGCGATGCTCAGACCACTGCGGTCCACGAGCCTGCGCAGCTGGCTGGTGAACTCCCTGATCTGTGGATCGAGCTCCTCCGGCAAGGCCTTCCAACGAGGCATTGCTTCCCCCCTCTTCCCCCCGGTCGTGCTGATATTTCCCGCGCTGTTCGCCCCGCGCGTTGGCGGCCTTGGCCGAGTCCCCGTTCTGGTTACCCACAGGGATGCGCAACCTCAGGATCTCAGTTCCCTGACCGGGGGCGCACAGAAGCACGGTGACCGCGCGCGATACACCCGGGACCGTCCCGATTGTCCACGCCAACCCCGTTGCCGCACCACTTCGTACGGAATCCGCCAGAGGAAGTACCGGAACCGTCACTTCCGTGCCACAGCGTACTGACAGCCGTTGAACGGGCCGTCGGCCGTACCGGAGGGTGATGCGTGGCGGCGGCCCGTCCTTCCTCGGGGGAGAGGACGGACCGCCGTCCGGTCAGTCGCTGGTGACCGTGAAGTGCAGCGTGTCCTTCAGGAACGGAATCTTCAGCAACGGGTCCGGCTGCGCCATCAGCGCCAGCAGGACGATCACCAGGCCCAGCACGCCGCAGGTGACGATGTCCGTGAAGCGGGAGCGGACGGCGAGCATGCCGACGTCCGGCAGCAGCCAGCGCATCACACCGCTGCCCAGCAGGGCGAAGCCGATCAGCAGCGTCCCGATCCGGAACTGGTCGAAGGCGGTCACCAGCAGCCCGAGACCCACGAGCCCCAGCACGACGAGCACGGGCCACTGCCGCACCGGAGCGGGCGCGTCCCCGGACACGGCCCGGCCGCCGCCCTCGGGCCGCGCGGTGTCCTTGGTGAAGAGCGGGAACCGCCGGGTGACCCGGCGCGGCCGCCCCTCGGCGTCGGGCGCGCTGACCGGGTCCCGGACGGTGAGATCGTCCTCACCCGCTTCCGGCTCACCCGACTTGCCCGACTCATCTGATTCGCGCGATTCATCCGACTCGGCCCGTTCGGCCGGAGCGCTCGCGCCGGCCTGCGCGTCCGGCTCGGCCGAAGCGACCTGCTCGGCCGAAGCGACCCGCTCGTCCGCCTCGCCCGAAGCATTCGGGCCGCCCTGCCCGTTCTCGGCACCTCGTCCGGCCCGCGCGCCGCGAGCGGTCGCCTCGGTGCCCTCCGCACTCCTGCCGGCCGGGGCGCTCTCCGTGCTCAGGCCGCTCCGCGCGGCCGGGGCGCCTTCCACGCCCCCGCCGCGTGCCGCCGCGCCGCGTGCGCTCCGCTCAGCCGACACTGCGCTCCGCCGCCTCGACCACGTTGACGAGAAGCTGGGCACGGGTCATCGGGCCGACTCCGCCGGGGTTCGGGGAGATCCAGCCGGCGACCTCGGCCACGTCGGGGTGGACATCGCCCACGATCTTGCCCTCGGCGCTGCGGGAGACGCCGACGTCGAGGACGGCCGCGCCCGGCTTGACGTCCTCGGCGCGGATCAGATGGGCGGAACCGGCCGCGGCGACGATGATGTCCGCGCGCTTGAGGTGCGCCGACAGATCACGCGTGCCGGTGTGGCACTGGGTGACGGTCGCGTTCTCGCTGCGGCGGGTGAGCAGCAGCGGCATCGGGCGGCCGATGGTCACGCCCCGGCCGACCACGACGACCTCCGCGCCCTTGATCTCCACGCCGTAGCGGCGCAGCAGGGTCAGCACGCCGTTCGGGGTGCAGGGCAGCGGGGCCGGCTCGTTCAGGACGAGGCGGCCGAGGTTCATGGGGTGGAGCCCGTCCGCGTCCTTGTCCGGGTCCATCAGTTCGAGGATGCGGTTCTCGTCGATGCCCTTGGGGAGCGGCAGTTGCACGATGTACCCGGTGCAGGCCGGGTCCTCGTTCAGTTCGCGGACGGCCGCCTCGATCTCCTCCTGCGTCGCTGTCGCGGGCAGCTCACGCTGGATCGAGGCGATACCGACCTGTGCACAGTCACGGTGCTTGCCGGCGACGTACTTCTGGCTGCCGGGGTCGTCCCCGACCAGGATCGTGCCGAGGCCGGGCGTGACGCCCTTCTCCTTCAGCGCCGCCACGCGGGCGGTCAGATCGGACTTGATCGCGGCTGCGGTGGCCTTGCCATCGAGAATCTGGGCGGTCATGGCCCCATCCTCGCGGATGACCCGCCCACGGTTCCAATCCGGCCACAATCCGGGCACCGGGGGCCGCTCCTCCCGTATCCGCCCATGATCAGCGATGTTGCACTTGCACAACACATCGGGAATGCGGCTGGACAAGCCCGTCACCGGTGCAGAACGATGACATGACAAGTGCCGCGGGCAGTTCAACGGGGGGACGGTCGCAATACGAAGTACTTCTCCTCCGTGCGGATGACCCGCGTCGTCCCCGCACTCGAAACATCAACGGAGGAAAGTCAGCCATGAGCTACGGCGACCCGAACAACCCCTACGGCGCTCCCCAGGGGCAGCAGCCGCAGCAGCCGGGCTACGGCTACCCGCAGCAGCAGGGCCAGGCGCCCGGCTACGGCTACCCGCAGGCCCCTCCGGTCTCCCCCTACGGCGGCGGCCCCGCCGCGCCGACCACGATGCCGGGCTCGGTGAGCGCGGCCCGGGTGATGACGTGGGTGATCGTCGGTCTGCAGGTCGTCGCCGTGGCGATCCTCGCCTTCGCCGCCGCGGCCATCAACGCCGCGAAGGACGACGAGTCCCTCCAGGACAACACCGCCTTCCAGGACCTGGTCGGCCAGTCGACCGGCCTGATCTGGGGCTACGTGGTGTTCGGCCTGGCCTGGCTGGTGTTCGCGGCCGTCCTGGCGACGAAGTTCAAGAACGGCGGCAACGGCGCCCGGATCACCATCCTGGTCTTCGCCATCGTCACGGCCGTCCTCGGCATCTACCCGTTCGTCATCATGGGCCTGGTGCACACCGTCCTGGGCATCCTGGTCGCGGTGTTCGTCGGCAACGCCAACGGCAAGGCCTGGTTCAACCGCCCCCGTTACTGAACCGCCCCCGGCGGGCGGACCAGTTCACGCCAATCACTTCCAAGGGCCGTGTCTCACCCGTACGAGGGGGGCACGGCCCTGGTGCGTCGCCCTAGTCTGACGGTGGTAGCTGTGCAGGCACGGGGAGAGCACCTTGTTCAGCATCATCGTGGTACCTCCGCCGACCACGGAGGACGAGCGAAACCGCACCCAACGCAGACTCGCGCCCGGCGAACGCCTCGCCTTCGGCCGGTCCGCGCACGACAACGACCTGCCCATCACCCACGACGGGGTCTCCCGCCGGGCCGGTGAGATCACCGCGCAGGGCGCCTTCTGGATCCTGAGCAACCTCAGCCGCGAGCAGACCTACGTGGTGGAGAACCCGGAGGGCGCGGGCGAACACGTCAAGGTGGCGCCGGGGCGGCTGGACGCGCCGATCCCCTTCGAGTTCTCGCGGATCGTGCTGCCCGCGGCGGGCGATCTGCTGGCGCTGGAGGTGTGGGCGCCGCGCCACGACTATCTGAGCGGCACGGGCGGCCTCGACGGCGCCACCACCGCGCCGGCCTTCTCGCTCGACCGCACCAAGCGCTACTTCGCGGTCCTGGCCGCCCTGTGCGAACCGCGTCTGCGCGGCACCCCGCACGCGCCGCTGCCCACCGTCGAGCAGGTCGCCGACCGTCTGCGCCCCGCCTGGCCGGCCGCGTCCCGCACGTCGGTGCAGTGGAACATCGACTACCTCGCCGTGAAGCTGCGTCTCAAACCGGGCCCGGAGAGCGCGGACACGGGCCCGCGGCTCAACGGCAAGAAGGAGTCCCTGGTCTCCCTGGCGCTCCGCTTCGACCTGGTCCGGGAGGACGACCTGGGCGTCCTGGCCGCCTCGCCGGGCGGGGTGACGCGGTGAACGAGCCCTACGCCGTGCCGGTGCCGAAGGGGTACCGGGTCGGCGTCTGGGAGGTGCGCGAGCCGATCGCGACCGGCGCCTTCGGCAGTGTGTACGCGGCCCGGCGCGTCGGGGGAAGCCCGGAGCTGCCCGCGACCGTGGCCCTGAAGTTCCTGCCCACCGGTACGGCCACGCCCCGCCGGCTCACCCACCTGCGCGAGCTGATCGAGCGGGAGGTCGCGCTGTACCGGCGGCTGAGGCATCCGCGGCTGGTGCGGATGTACGAGACGCTGACCGTCGACGACCCGGGCCGCCCGGAGCTGGACGGCGCCACCGTGCTCGTCCTGGAGCGGGCCGAGGGCTCCCTGTCCGCCCTGCTCAGGGCGGTGCCCCGGCCCGAGGCGGGTCCGGCGCTGCTCGCGCAGATCTGCGAGGGGCTGGCCCAGTTGCACGACGCCGGCTGGGTGCACGGCGACCTGAAGCCGGCCAACGTGCTGCTGATGGAGGACGGTTCGGTCCGGCTGGCCGACTTCAACATGGCGGCCGAGCTGGAGGGCACCCACGCCTACACCCCGGCGTTCTCCACGCCCGACTACACACCGCCCGAGCTGCTGTGGACCGAGATCGGCGAACGGGGCCGCCGGATCCGCCCGTCGGCCGACGTGTGGGCCTTCGGCGTCCTCGCCCACCTCGTCCTCACGGGCTCCTTCCCGCTGCCCGGCGCCACTCCGACGGCCCGCCGCGACGCGGCGGCGGCCTACGCCCGCGGCACCGACGAGCTGCGTCTGTCGCCCGAACTGGCCGACGGCTGGCGGGAGATCGTGGGCGCCTGTCTGACGCGGTCGTACCGCGACCGCATCACCGGCGAGGCGCTGCTGCGCCGCGTCCGGGCGGCCGCCGCCGGGACGGCTCATCGTCCCTTCCGGCTGCCCCGGCTGCTTCCGGCCCGCCGCCGCGTGCGCCGTACGTCCGTCGCCGCGGCGGTGGCGGCCGGTTCCCTCGCCGCCCTGGCCGCCCTTGCGTACGGTGTCGGTTTCCGGCCCGGCGGCAGCGGCTCGGGCGCCCCCGCGAGCGTCGCGGCCGCCACGTACGGCGCGTCCGACCTGCGTACCGACCGGGGCGTCCCGCCCGCCTACCGGCTGCTGATCGTCAAGACGGCGCACGACTGCGACCAGAAGGAGGTCACCCCGGTCCTGATCGCCGCCATGCTGAAGGTGGAGAGCGACTTCGACCCGGACCTCTCCGATCCCGCCAACGACGAGTACGGCATCGCCCGCTGGACCCCGCGGGTGCTGCGCTGGTGGATGAACGAGGACGGCACTCCCGGCGAGGCCGTCCCCCAGCCGCCGTTCCCGCCCGCCGAGTCCATCCCGGCGATGGGCCGCTATCTGTGCTGGATCGCCCCGCGTCTGGAGCCCGGGCTGCGGGGCGACAGACGGGTGCTGGTCGCCGCCGCGTACCGGACGTCGTACAAGACGGTGAACAAGGCGGGCGGCGTGCCCGCGGACACCCGCGCCTACGCCGGCCGCGTCGCGCACTACCTCACGGAGTACGCGCCGGCCGGCCGGAGGTGACCTGGCCGGCCGCGCGGGGCGTGCCGGGGCCGGGCAGTGGGATGCCCAGGAGCGCGGAGAGGTCGCCGGACGCCTGCGCGTTGTCGCGGAAGCACACGGTCCGCCAGCCCGCCGCCTCGGCGGCCGCGCAGTTCTCCGCGAGGTCGTCGACGAGGACGTGGCGGGCGGTGGGGGACGCCTCCGCCGCGATGCGGAAGACGGCCGGATCGGGTTTGCGCACGCCGACCCGGCACGAGTCCACGACGGCGTCGAAGCGGCCCGCCGGAGCGGTGATACGCCGCCAGTGCCCCTCCCATTCGGGCACGTTGTTGGTGAGCAGCCCGACCGGGTGACCGGCGGCCCGGACGGCGCGGACCGCCGCCGCCATCACCGGGTTGCCCGGTCGTCCTCCCAGCCACTGCTCGCCGAACCGCTCCAGTCTCGCGGCGCCGAGGTCCAGGCCGGGGTGGCGGGCGCGCAGGGCCGCCCGGACCCTGCCTCCCCATTCGGCCTCGCTGATCCGGCCCAGTTCGAGCGGGGCCAGCGGGTGCATGCCGAGGTCCGCTCCCACGTCGGCCACGGCCCGGCGCAGCCGCCCGGGCGAGATGCCGGTCTCCTCGGCGTACCGGGCGTACAGCTCGGCCATGGTGGGGGTCAGGACACCGCCGAAGTCGAACCAGACGGTGGTGTCGGTGGTCGTCACGGTGTATCTCCCGTCTCAGGCCGCGGTCACGAGCCGGGGGCGGGGATCCGTCGCCGCGACGCCGCTGGTGCCGCGGCCGCGCTGCTCCGGGAGAGCGAGGTCCCTGGCGGCGAGGGTCACCCGCGCCGTCGCCAGGACGTCGCCCTCCTGCTCCAGGACGAGGTCGAGCACGGGCTGGCCGTCGGCACCGTCGGCGGGGCGGGCCCGGCAGTCGGTGGGCAGTTCGAACTCGCCGTACTTCAGGAACGTCACGTCGCAGCCGGTGAGCGCGAGGTGCTGGGGGGCGATGTCCAGGCCGCACAGCTCACGGGCGGCGGTGGTGGCCGTCTGCCGGAGTGCCTCGAACATCACCGCGCCCGGGATGTGGTCCACGGGGTGGTCGAAGAGCGCGGGGTGGGTGCGGTCGACGACCACCTGGGCGACCACCTCCGCGGCCGAGGACACGGTCACCCTCCCCAGGACGACGTTGGCGGACAGCTCACGGCCCACCTCCGCGGGCTCCAGCCGGTTGACCAGCGGGTGGGCGCGTCTCGGGTCCAGGGCGAGGGCGGCTCTGGCCCGGGTGCGCAGCTGCCCCATGGTCCGGCCCGGTATCCAGCGGTAGGCGAGCCGCATGGTCGCCGCCGCCCTGCCGTCGACGAAGGCCCGCACCTCCACGGTGGCGCCGCAGGGCCGGCCGGCCCGCTCCCGGACGTCGGTGAACTCGCCCTCCACGGTGACGGCGGCGGGCAGTTCGCCGACGCGCAGCGCCTCGGGGTCGAGGATCTCGAGTGCGCCCCGGTCGAAGACGAAGCTGCTGTCCGCCGGTGCCGCGAGGTACTCGTGCGAGGCGAGGATGCAGGACTGGCGGAAGATCTCCAGTACGAGCAGCGGATCGTAGGACGGGGCCGTCCCCGCGTCCGTCACATGGTCGCTGTAGTACAGGTGCGCTCGCGGCGGCTGGGCGGCGACCCGGAAGGTGCGCTCGCCGGTGCGCAGAGCGTCGGTCAGGAAGCACTCGCTGACGGCGGCCCGGTGGGTGAGGGCGCGGTCGACGGTCCGGGCGTAGGAAAGGACGCCGTCTGTCATGGGTGTTGCCTCCTCGGGCGGGTTCGATGTCGGGTCGTGCGGGGCGGTGCGGGGCGGTGCGGAAGACCGTGGGGCTGCCGCCGGGCGACGGCGGGGCGGGGTGACGGCCGGTCAGGAACCGGCCGTGGTCTCCCGCCGCCCGTTGAAGACGACGAGCTGGCGTCCTCGAACACCGCCCGCGGCGAGCCGGCGGTGGGCGTCCGGCGCCGCGGACGGGGTGAGCAGGGAGTCCGTGCGCAGGGAGAGCAGTCCCTCGCAGGCGAGCGCGGCGAGTTCGGTGAGGGCGGCGGCCTTGTCCGGGTAGGCCATGACGTTCAGCTCGTGCCGCACGATGCCGCGGGGCAGGGCCAGTGCGCCCGGACGGCAGGTCACCACGGCGCCGCCGTCCCGGACGGCGCCGAGGACCCCTTCGCCCAGGACGGCGGCGTCCACCAGCGCGTCGACGCCCTCGGGCACGGCGTGGCGGTACCGCTCGGCGAGCGAGGCCGCCGCCGCGGGGGTCTCGCTCGGTGTGTCCGTCGGCTCCGCGTGCCGCGGCACGACGATCTCGGCGCCGAGCTGCTTCAGCAGCGGCTCGTCCTGCTCGGCCGCCTCGGCGACCACACGCAGGCCGCGGTGCACGGCGAGCTGGATCACGAAGCCGCCGAGTGCGCCGGCTCCGCCGGTGACGGCCAGGGTCGCCCCGGAGCGGAGTCCGAGCAGGGCGAGCGCCTGATGGGCCGTCAGCGCGTTCATCGGCAGCCCGGCAGCCCGGACCAGGTCCATGCCCGGCGGGACGAGGACCGTGTCGGCGGCGGAGACGACCACGTACTCGGCCTGTGCCCCGCTCTGCGGGCGGAACGGGTTGACGAACGCCATGACCCGGTCGCCGAGGGCGAACAGGGTGCCGGCGCCGGCGGCGTCGACGGTGCCGGAGACGTCCATGCCGGGGATGAACGGGGGTTCGAAGGCGGCCATGTAGTCGGCGAGTTCGCCCGAGCGAAGCATGAGGTCGGTGGGGTTGACGGCTGCGGCGGCCACGCGGATGCGCAGCTCACCGGGGCCGGGGTCGGGTATCCCCCGGTCGATGACCTCGAGCACGTCCGGTCCGCCGTATTCCAGGATTCCGACTGCGCGCATGGTGGAGCACTTCCGTTGTGGGGCCGCGAGGCCTGCGGGTGGGTTTTCTCGGGGTGGGGTGGAACGCGGTGGTCAGGCCGGGCGACGCCCGGCAGCGAGGGGTGTCCGGGCCGTCCAGCGGGGCTCGGGGAGCCGCAGCGGGGGCGCCGGAGGCGGGGCGGGCAGCAGGCGCCAGCCCTCCCGTGCGGCGATGGCGCGCAGTTCCCGGTCGCCGCCGACCACCACGCCACGGCCCGTGGCCCGCAGCATGGGCAGGTCCGAGGCGTGGTCGCCGTAGGCGGTGGCGGCGGCTGGGTCGATGCCGTGCTCGGCGGACCAGGACCGGACGGCGTCCGCCTTGGTGCCGCCGATCATCGTGACCGCCGCGTCGCCGGTGTAGTGGCCGAGGACGGTCTCGGGCTCCGTCGCCAGGACCGCGTCCACCTCCAGCAGGCGGGCCAGCGGCGCGAGGAGCGCGGGGAAGGAGCCCGAGACGAGCACCACGGGCTCCCCCGCCGCCTGGTGCCGGCGCAGTGCGGCGACGGCGCTGTCGTGCAGGAAGCCCTCGGACTCCAGCTCGTGGCGGAACCACTCCTCCGCCAGCTCCGTCACCCAGGAGACGCTGAGCCGGGCGTAGCTGGCGAAGTAGGCGCGGTTGGTGCGTGACCGGCAGACGCCCGCCTCGGTCATGGCGCGCAGCCGCTGCCGCTCCTGGGTGTAGGCCTGCGGGGGGCGTCCTTCGACGGCGAAGCGGTACTCGAGGAACCGGAACAGGGTGGTCCCGGTGGTCAGCGTGCCGTCGACGTCGAAGAACGCGGCCCCCGCGGTGCCGGCCGGGGCGTCACCGGGCAAGGCGCGCGCCCTTCGCGGTGAGCAGTCTGGCGGTCTCGGCGACATTGGAGGCGTCGAGTATCTCGTCGTCGCCGATCTCCACCCCGTACGCCTTGGACAGGTGCACCGCGAGTTCCAGCAGGACGAGGGAGTCGAAGTCCATGTCCTCGTACGGCGTGGTGGCGGTCGTGTCCTGCGGTGCCTCGAACTTGCCGCGGACGATGTCGAGTACGGCCTCGGTCAGGTCGCCGGGGGCGGTGGTGGGAACGGTCATGGTGTCCTTCTCCTACGGTCGGGTGTGGCCGGCGGGTGGGGCCGGGCCGGGTCAGGCGGGAACGACATCGGGCCAGGTCAGGGCAGCGGAGCCCCAGGTGAGCCCGCCGCCGAAGGCGGTGAGCAGCACCCGCTCCCCCACCGTGAGGGAGGAGGCGGCCGCGGCGTCCGCGAGGGCGATGGGGATGGACGCGGCCGAGGTGTTGCCGACCTGGTCGAGGTTGACCACCGCCCGCTCGGCGGGGATGCCGAGTTGCTCGGCGACCGCGCGCAGGATGCGGACGTTGGCCTGGTGGCCGACCAGGTGGCCGACGCTCTCGACGGGCCAGCCGATCCGGTCGAGCAGGGCCGTGGACGACTCGCTCATGCGCTGCACGGCCGAGAGGAAGACCTTGCGGCCCTCCATGGCGAAGTACTCGTCGCCCGGGGCCGGTTCGGCCAGCGCGGCGCGCTGCCGGGAGCCCCCGGCCGGGATGCAGATCACGTCCTTCTGCGTGCCGTCGGAGCCGAGCTCGAAGCCGTGCAGGGCGCCGGGCCGGTCCGCGTCGCCCGCGGTGAGGACGACCGCGCCGGCGCCGTCGCCGAAGATCACCGAGGTGGTGCGGTCGGCCGGGTTCAGGATGGTCGAGTAGGTCTCGGCGCCGATGACCAGCGCGGTTCGCGCCCGTCCGGCGCCGATGGCGTTGGCCGCGGTCTCCAGCGCGTAGACGAATCCGGAGCAGACGGCGCTGATGTCGAACGCCGCCGCGCCGGTGAGGCCGATCCGGGCCGCGACGTCGGGCGCGGTGGCCGGGCAGAGGTGGTCGGGTGTGGTGGTCGCGAGGACCACGAGGTCGACCGCGCCCGGCTCGGGGTCGACGCCCGCGGACTTCAGCGCGCGGTGCCCGGCCTCGACGGCGAGGTCGCCGGTGGAGGTGCCGGGGTCCGCCCAGCGCCGGCTGCGTATGCCGGTTCTGGACGTGATCCATTCGTCGGTGGTGTCGAAGCGGTCAGCGAGTTCTTCGTTGCTGACGCGACGCGGAGGAAGGTAGGCGCCGAGTCCGGTGAGTACGGCGGTCAGGGGCATGTCTTACGCCTCCCGTGAAGGACCGTGGGCCGCGGTCGCCGGTGGTGTCCGGCTGCGGCCCGAGGACGCGAACTGGGATCGGAGCTGTCAGCTCCGGGTGGTGCCGCGCAGGGGCCGTCACGCGGGCAGCAGATGGGCGACGGAGCAGCTCAGCCGCAGGCCGGCGTGGTCGGCGGTCACCTCGGCGCTCCGCCAGGTGCCCTGGGCGCCGCGCAGCAGCTGCGGTTCCCGCAGCCGGACCTCGAACCGGCCCCCGGCCTCGGTGGTCTCGGGCGCGGGCCGGATGACGGTGCGCCGCATCCACAGCGTGTTGCTGTCGGCCCGGGTGACGCCGTCCAGCGAGTAGAGCAGGACCTGGCCGAGCTGGAGGGCCGCGACGAACAGGTCGATCATCGACGCCGGGCCGTCCGGGTCGAGGGTGAGGTCGGCACTGGCCAGCGAGGCGTCGGGGTGCACGTCGACGGAGGTGAGCAGCTGCCGCCGGTCGCGGTGCGGGGTGCCGAAGGGCGCGTCGTTCCAGGGCCCGGGAAGCGCGCCGGCGTCCGCGTAGTGGGCCGTGCCCGGCCGTGCGGGGGCCGCCTCCGGGGAGCCGGTGCCGGCGGTCGTCTCCACCCGTACGGTGAGCAGGCCGACGCGGCATTCCATGGTCGTCGTGCCGTCGTCGGCGGTGTCCAGGAGCCGGCCGGAGACCGCGAACGTGTCGAGGTCCTCCTCCTGCGGCTTCTTCCCGGCCTTGATCGTCAGCGAGCGGACGGTGAAGGGCGTGTCCGGGCCGAGGCCGCGGGTGTGGGCCGCGTGCAGGCCGGCGAGCCGGGCGCCGTAGAGCATGACGTCGATGGTGGACAGGTGGGGCCGCTGGGTGCTGTCGCCCTTCCGGGACCAGGCGCCCGGGATCTCCAGGCCCGCCGTGGCGGTGATGCCGAGGTCGTCGACGGTGAGGTCGGTGAGCGAGTGGTGCACCCGTTTGAAGCCCTCGCCGAAGAACCGTCCCTCCCTGGCGCCGAGGAAGTCGTCCACGGTGCCCAGGGTGTCGAGAGGTGCTGCCGTAGTCATAGAGTTTCCTTCGTAGGCGGCCACACCCCGGCGGGGTGACGGCCGTTGAACGGCGACGGCGATGCCCGGGACCCTCCGCAACAGTGGACCGGGTATCGCCGGCGTCCGGATCGGAGCGGTGCTCAGGCGGTCCGGCTGGCCTGGACGGGCTCGGCGGTGCCCGCGACCGGCTCGGTCTCGGAGGGGTCGACCTGGTCGCCCGCCGCCGGCTTCTTGAAGTTGAGCACCACGAGGAACGTCAGCGCGATGCCGACGGCGATCGCCCAGGTGGCCGTGGTGACCCCGTCCATCATCTGCCCGAGGTCCTTGCCGTCACCGCTGCCCGAGGCGTTGGCGATGGCGATCAGCACGGCGAGGCCGACGGCGCCGCCGATCTGCTGGCCGGTCGTCGCGATGCCGGAGCCGATGCCCTGGTCCGCCGCCTCGACGCCGGTGGTGGCCGCGGCGAACATGGTCGTGAAGACGATGCCCTGACCCAGCGAGAGCACGAACAGCGACGGCGCGATGACGCCGTAGGAGACGTCCTGGCCCAGCGTGAGGGCGAGGACGACGGTGCCCACCAGGCCCATGGTCAAACCGATGAACAGGGTGTTGCGCACACCGAACTTGGTGGCCCACTTGCCGCCCACGATGGTGCCGATCAGGACGCTGCCGGACGGCAGCACGAAGGCGAAGCCGGTGGTCCAGGCGCTGTAGCCCTGCACGATCTGCCAGTACTGGGTGAGGAAGTACGCCAGCGCGCCGAAGGTGGCCATGAACAGGAACGTGATGCCGGCACCGGTGGACAGGTTGCGGTTGCCGAACAGCCGCAGAGGCACCATGGGGGCCGCGCTCCGGCTCTCGATGACCAGGAACAGCACGAAGGTCAGGACGGCGACGGCGAGTGCGGCGAGGACCTGGCCGGAGCCCCAGCCCGCCTCGGGGCCCTGCACGAGGGCGAAGACGAACAGCGTGGAGGCGACGGTGCCGGTGATCGCGCCGGGCAGGTCGAAGCCGCTGCCGGCCTGCGTCTTGTCGTCGGGCAGCAGGGACATCGCCACGAACATGGCGGCGCCGGCCAGCAGCACGTTGACGTAGAAGACCGAGGGCCAGCCGAAGGCGTCGGTCAGCAGACCGCCGAGAATCGAGCCGAGCACCATGCCGGAGCCGCCGGCGCCGCCCCACACGGACAGGGCGCGGTTGCGTTCGGCGCCCTCCGCGAAGAGCGTCGTCACGAGGGACAGGGTCGCCGGCGCGAGGAACGCGCCGCCCAGGCCCTGCACCGCACGCGCGGCGATGAGCAGCCACGGGTCCTCGGCGAGACCGCCCGCGAGGGAGGACGCCGCGTAGAGGAAGAGGCCGAGGACGAACATCCGCTTGCGGCCGAAGAGGTCGGTGGCCCGGCCGCCCAGCAGCAGGAATCCGCCGAAGGCGACGGCGTAGGCGGAGACCACCCACTGCAGGTCCTGGGCGCCGAAGCCGAGCTTGTCGCCGATCTCCGGCAGGGAGACGAAGACGATGTTGTAGTCGATCGCAATGATCATCTGGGCGAACGCGAGCAGTGCGAGCACCGCACCCAGATGACGCGGCCGTGTCGAATTGATGCCGGACACGCCGGTTCCTTTCAGTTTGACGTCGGGGGACGAGGGACGGGAATGGAGAGGAAGGGGGTGGGGGGAGGCGGGGATGCGTGGGGGAAATCCGGAGGGGACCGGGCGCCGCGCCGGTCAGTAGCGCAGGGCGTAACCGATGCGCCGTGCCAGCGACTTCTCGCGCTGCGCCTCGTGGAAGCGGGCGTCGGCCTTGAGGTCCTCGATGTCGGCCAGGACGCGGCGCTGCGCTTCCTCGATGGCCTCCTCGATCGGGACCACCACCGGCAGGTCGAAGAGCTTGACGATCTTCTCGATCCGGTCCGGGATGGGACCGCCGATGACCCGGTAGGGGATGTCCATCCGGTCCAGCGCCTCGATGAGCAGGTCGTCGGAGAGACGGCGGAACTTCTCGGAGACGGGCCGGTGGCCGTCGGGTTCCATGTCGAACTCGACCGGCAGGTGGACGTAGGCGTCGTAGATCCGCTTGGCGCGGGCGCGGGTGATGTCGCCCAGGGTGTCGGTGTAGCGCTGGTAGAAGTGCTTCACCGGCAGGCCCATGACCTTCTTGATGCCCTTGAACCACCAGTCGGCGCCGGGGTTGATGCCGACGCGCATCCGCGCTTCGAAGTACACCCACTCGTGGAACACGCCGCCGTCGGAGATGAAGGCGTCACCGCTGGACTCGTTGTGCACGCGCTCCTCGAAGCGGCGCAGTCCGAGTTTCACGAGTTCCATGGCGTTGAGTTCCATGACGGTCTTGCCGGGGACGAGGTCCACCAGCAGCTCGCGGGACGTCTTGGCGTGGGTACGCGGTATTCCGGTGGCTATGGAAAGGGCCTCGGTCGTCGTCGACTTACCCGTCGAATACGTGCCGGAAATGGCGAGCTTCAGCTTGGGATTGTCCTTGAAACTGGGTATTTCGAGCGCGGACACAGATGGTCACCTTTGTGGAAGAGAGCCCCGGGGCTCGATGGGTGGGTCAGCGGGCGGGGGCGGCGAGGGCGACGGCCTCGTCGACCGTCATGACCGTCGCGTCCTGGAGCCCCAGGTGCTTCACGGTCTGGGTGAGGCGCTCGGCCGGATCGCCGTGGACGGTGTGCACGGGGACGCCCGTCGCTTCGAGGGCGGGCAGCAGCAGGGAGTCGGACAGCTGCCGGAAGTTCTCGTTGATCGGGCGGTTGTCCGGTGCCAGCTCGAACTCCACCGGCACATACACGAAGGCCTGGTAGGCGGTGCGGGCGTGGTGCTTCATCAGCAGGCCGATGTCGTCCACGGCCGCTTCCAGCGCGGTCGTCGTGATGCTGCGGTGCCGGTCCTCCATCGGGGTGGTCGTGCCCGGGTAGGAGCCGGCCACGAGGCGGAGCTTGGCGTACACCCACTCGTGCACCACCGAGCCGTCGGACACGAAGCCGCCGGGCTGGGCGGCCTCACCGAGCAGTCGTTCCGCGTAGCGGTTGACCGTGAGCTGGATGAGCTGCCCGTCGGTCCAGTTGTGCACGCTGCGGCCCTCGCCCCCGATCGGCTCCCGCATGGGCGAACCGTGGGTGCGGGGCAGGCCGGTGAGATGCGAGAGCGCCGCGGAAAGCGTTGTCTTTCCCGATCCGTAGGCGCCAACGACGGCGATTCTTTTCGTCACGGATCAAGCATCACAGGGGACTTTGACCTGAACCAGTGGCCATCAACGCTATTGCCACGACCAACAGGATGAGCTCGAATCCGGAAATGGAAAGTCCGGATTACACGTTACTGCAATGTCCCCGGGACCGAAGCTGGAATTGATTGTTCCGTAACACGGGTGTGCCCGGCCCGCCGGTGAGGCGGCGGGCCGGGCACGGGTGACGAGGTCCTCCGGGCCGGTGGGTCAGCGGGTCGTCGCGGCGAGGCGCGTGCGCAGGGGCTCGGTGTGGGGGAACAGGGCGCGGTTCTCGGTGCTCCACCGCACCGATTCCAGACCGCGGTCGGCGGTGCCGGTGAACCTCGGGGCCACCTCGGTCGCCAGCAGCTCGAAGCTGCGCTTCACCTTCTCGAAGGAGGCCCAGTTGACGACGTAGGTGAGGAACGTGCCGAAGCCGCCGGTGGTCTCCCGCAGGTGGCGGATCGCCTCCACCGCGTCCTCGACCGACCCGACGACGGCGCGGCCCTGTTCCACGGTCGCCTCCAGGTGCCGGGACTCCGGCACACCTTCGAGGCCGCCGAGGACGTCGGCGCCGACCGCCTCGCCCCAGTAGCCGTGCAGCCACTTCCCGAACCCCTCCCGAACGTCCCGGAAGGCCTCCTCGCGGGTCTCGGCGATGTGCAGGGGCACGGCGATACGCCAGGTGCGGCGGTCCACGGTCCGGCCGTGCTCCTCGGCCGACTCCTCGGCGTAACTCCACTGCCGGGCCAGGTCGACGGCCGGCCAGCCGGGCGGCGGGGCGCCGAACGACAGCAGGCCGAGGCCGTACTTGCCCGCGATCTGGGGGCTGTTGGGGGTGCCGACGCTGGAGACGGCGATCTCGATGCCGGGCTCGCTGTAGCGCGGCAGCTGCATCTTGGCGTCCTGGAGGGTGTACCAGTCCGTCTTCTCCGAGATCCGCTCCTCGCCGTTGACCAGCTCCATGACGGTGGGGATGGCCTCGCGCGCCATGCGCTTCAGCTCGCCCGGGTCGACTCCGAGCATATGGGCGTCGTTGGGGGTGGCGCCGGGGCCGACGCCCAGGATGTACCGGCCGCGTGTCAGGTGGTCCAGCATGATCGCCCGGTTCGCGACGTGGAACGGGTGGTGGAAGGGCAGTGTCACCACACCGTTGGCCAGCTTGATCTGCCGGGTCCGGTCGGCGAGGGCCGCGATCAGCGTCTCCGGGGCGCCCACCGTCGGCCAGGACAGGGAGTGGTGCTCGCCGAACCAGCACTCGTCGAAGTTGAGTTCGTCCAGGTGCTCGACGAGCTGGATGTCCCTTCGGATGGTCAGGTGCGGGTCCTGTCCGGGCGCGTGGAGGGGGGAGAGGAAGGCTCCGAAGCCGGTGTGCATGATGCTCCTGTGATCGGGGGGTGGCGGCGGACGCCGTGGCGCCGGTGCGCGGTTCGGCACGGGTCCGTCGGGTCGGGGGGCGGCCTGTACGGCCGGGGGTTATTGCGGGCTGCCGGTCTCCGCCGCGCGGGTGATGCGGTCCAGCAGCCGGTGGTGGGCGGCGGCGTGGGCGAAGTCCGGCACCACGGAGGTGCCGTCGCGCAGGTCGGCGCGCAACTGGTGGTAGGCGTGGGCGACCACTCCGGCCGGCCCTTCGAGCGCCGCGAGCCGGTCGAGGCCGTCCGGCAGCAGATAGTTCTCGGGTACGGGCAGCGGCCGCAGGTCCCGCTGGTCGCCCCGGGCACCGCGCAGTTCCACCTGGCCGAACTGCAGATGGCCCGAGTCACCGGTCAGCACCAGGTCGCCCTCGGTGCCGTTGATCTCCCAGAGCAGATTGGTGCCGCGCGAGGAGCCGCCCCGGTAGTGCAGGGAGGCGACCGCCCCGCTCTCCAGGCGCCCGGTCACGGCGATCTGGTCCTCGGCGGTCATCGGCAGTTCGGCACCGGTCTCGGCGATCCGCACCCGGGGGCGCCTGGTCGCCGTGGTGGCGGTCAGGGTCGCGAACCCGGACAGCACCATGGTCAGGGCGTCCAGGGTGTGCCCGAACGGAACGGTCAGCAGGGTCGCCCCGTTGGCGCGGTCGGCCGTGTAGGCGGTCCGCTCGGCCACCACCGGGCCCCAGCCGCCGCCGGACCCCACCAGCGTGGTGGACAGCACCTCGCCGACGAATCCGTCCGCGACGAGGTCCCGGAGGTAGCGGACCACGGGGGCGGACCGGGCTTGCAGGCCGACGGCCGTCCGCACGCCCGACTCGGCCGCGAGCTCGGCGAGTTCCTCGGCCTCGGCCGAGCCGTTGCCCAGGGGCCACTCGCTGAGCACCGTCTTGCCGGCCCGCAGGACGGGCATGATCAGTTCCCGGTGGCGTGGCACGCGGACGGCGACCACCACCAGGTCGATGTCGTCCCGGGCCGCGAGTTCGCCGGCGTCGGTGCCCGCGGCCGACTCGGGCAGTCCGAACGCGGCGGCGGCCTTGCGCGCGGAGTCGGGCGTGGACGCCGTCAGCGCGCGCAGTTCGTAGCCCTCGACGGCTTGCAGCGCGGGCAGATGACCGCGTCCGCCCCACCCGCCGTCCGCGCTGAGTCCGACGATCCCCACTCCGAGCGGGGCCGCTGTGTGCATCACGAATGCATCGTCCTTTCCTGGAAAGAGGGTCAGAGCTGGGCGTAACGCCCGTACAGGCCGCGGAAGAACAGAAGCGGCGCGTCCTCGTGGTGGGTGTCCAGGTCGTGGACGCGGGCTATCACCACGTCGTGGTCGCCGGCCGGTATCTCCTCCTCGACGGAGCACTCGATCCAGCCGATCGAGCCGTCGAGCACGGGCGCCCCGCCCGGTGAGGGCGTCCAGAAGGCCTCGGCGAACTTGTCGGTGCCGCTGGTCGCGAACCGGGTGCTGAGGTCGCGCTGGCCCTCGCCGAGGATGTTCACGCAGAACCGGTCCGCCGAACGCACGTCCGGCCAGCTGCTGCTGGTCCTGGCCACGCAGAACAGCACGAGGGGAGGGTCCAGGGACACCGAGGTGAACGAGTTGACGGCCAGCCCCACGGGAGCGCCGTCGCAGCCGCGCAGTGCCGTCACGGCCACCACTCCGGTGGTGAACCGTCCGGCGACGGTACGCAGGCGCCGCGGTTCGACCGGTGCCGAGCGGGACATCGGGGGAACAACCGTTGAGGACATGCCCTCAGGCTCAGCCGGGGCCGAGTGACCTGCCAGTGCGCAGACAACATATTGCTCGCGCCAACAGAAGGGACTGGCCACTTGTCCCGGGCCGGGAATATCCACGGGGGTCGCGCACAGCACGGTGGGGGCGGAAGCTCTAGGGACGCGGGCCGCAGACCGGAAAAACGTCCGGCCCCCGGTCCTGGTGGGACCGGGGGCCGACGGGTGGGCTAGCGGGGGGGCGGGTCAGTCCAGTGGATCCCACCGCAGCCGGTCGTCGGAGGCCGACAGCCGTCCGAACACCGCGCCGGAGAAGTGGCCGGCGAATCCGATCGTGCCGGGACGGGAGAGTTCGGCCACGACCTTGCGGCGGCTGCGGACCGCCTCCGCGGGATCGAGGTCCGAGGCCGCACGCCAGGTGAGGTCGGCCAGTTGCAGGGCGGAGTGCAGGACGTCGCCGACCACCACGGCCGCGGGCCCGTCCGGCTCGCCACGGATCACGTACGAGAGGTGGCCCGGGGTGTGTCCCGGGGTGGCGAGTGCCGTGACGCCGGGGAAGACCTCCTGGCCGTCCCGCACGGCCACCGGCTGCCCGGCCGGACGGCGGTGCGCACCACGCCATTCCGCGGCCGAGGCCACGAACCGGGCTCCGCGCAGCCGCTCGTCACCGGCCCAGCCCACATGGTCGTCGTGCAGGTGCGTGAACGCCACGGTGTCCACCGCGTCCCAGGCGATCCCCGCCGCGGCGAACGCGTCGGGCAGGCCTCCGCCCTCGATCCGCCCCAGGGGCGCGATGGTGTGGTCGGCGGGGATGCGGGCGGGCCCGAAGCCGGTGTCGAAGAGCATGGCCCGGTCCTCGTACTCGACGAGCAGCGCACCGACCGAGGCCCGCAGGAAGCCCTCGTCGTCGAGGCGGCCGCGGTGGCCCTCCCAGAACGCGCCGGGTGAGTCCGGGAACCAGGCCCTCGGATGCAACTGCACATAGCCGTCGGGGAGATAGGTCAGCCGGTGGGTGCCGAGCCCGACACGGACCGGCTCGGTCACATGGCTGTTCACCGCGGTGCTCATCGGGCCTCTCCCACCAGGTCGTCACGGTTCAGGCTGTTCATCCGCTGCGACAGCGTCACATGGGACATCCGGCGCAGTGCCGCCTCCGTGCCGGTGCCCGGAGCGGGCAGGAACACCGTCATCCGCAGGGCGATACGGCGGGTGAAGTCGAGCGTGGCGCGGGTGAAGTGCAGGTCGCCGACGGCGGGGTGGGTGAGCACCTCGGGGCCGCAGGAGTCCTCCAGCACCTCGTGCCGGTCCCAGAGCTGCGCGAACAGAGGGCTGGCGACGCGCAGTTCCGCCACCAGCGCCGGGATCGCCGCGTCCTCGATGTGCAGCGCCGCCTGGCTGCGGAAGCGGGCCACGACGGTCGGGGCGATCTTGTCCCACAGCGGATAGGCGGACCGCGCGCGGTCGTTGGTGAAGAACTCCCGCAGGATGTTGTACGGCCGCCGGCGCCCGAGGCGGGCGTCGCCCGGATGTTCGTCGACCATGCCCAGGAGCGACTCCGCCGCGGCGTTGGCGACCACGACGTTCCAGGCGTGGTCGGCGATGTACGCGGGGTTGGGCCACCAGTTCTCGACGAACGGGCGCATGGCCTCGGCCTCCGGCGGGGCGTCCGGCAGCAGCGGGACGGCCTGCACACCGGCGAGCTGGCGCAGATACAGCCGTTGGTTCTCACTCAGGCGCAGCACGCGGGCGATCGAGTCGAGCACCTCGCCCGAGACGTTCTCGGCGCGGCCCTGCTCGATCCACGTGTACCAGGAGACGCCCACGCCGGCGAGCAGCGCCACCTCCTCCCGGCGCAGGCCGGGCGTGCGGCGTTTACCGGCATCCGGGAGGCCTACCTGGTTCGGTGACACCTCGGCCCGCCGTGCCATCAGGAACCGGCCGAGTTCGAGGAGGTGCGGAGGTGCCACGCGCCTGGCGGAAGCAGCGTTTCCCATCGGTTGCGGTTCCCCTTCTGTTCATGGCGGAGCAGGGGGACATACGGATGTACCAGGATCACGCGGCTCCCCCGTGCCGCCTCACCCTCGTAAACAAACATACTCGCCTGTTTATTTCGGTGGCGCTACATGTTTTGGCTGACACCGTACGGACGCGAGAAGCGTCACACACGGTCAGCCCGCGTCACCCCACGTCGTGCAGCGCCGGGGCGGGCACCGCCTCGGCCTGCTCCAGCTCCTCCACCCGCCTCTCGTCGGTCCGCAGGCGCAGCAGCAGCCCGGGGGCGGCGATCCCGGGCAGCAGGGCCCGCCACAGCACGCAGACGCGGAACAGCAGGTCGGTCCGCCCGCAGGACAGCTGGGACAGCAACTGGATGCCGGTGAAGGCCCCGACGATCAGGACGGCGATCTCGTCGGGGTCGGTGTGCGGCAGCAGTTCGCCCTTGTTGCGGGCCTGGCACAGAAGGTCGGCCACGCTCTGCTGGGACCACAGGTAGGGGCGGGTGCCGGGCTGGTAGGAGGTCTCCTCGGTGGCCAGCCGCACGGCGGCCTGCAGGATCACGTCGTTCTGCAGCATCCGCGCGTAGGACAGCGTGAGGTCGATGGCCGACTGCAGGGAGGAGTCCCCGGGAAGCGGCCGCAGCAGCGGCATCTGGTACTCGACGATGGCATCGGCCAGCGCTTCCTTGGAAGGGAAGTGGAAGTAGAGGGCCCCCCGGGTCACACCCGCCCGCCGCAGCACGTCCGTGGTGCTGGAGCCGTCGTAGCCGTGCTCCTTGATGCATTCGGCGGCGGACCGGAGCAGCAGTGCGCGGGTGCGCAGGGCGCGTTCCTGACGTGGCATGTACGGGATCTCCGAGGCGAAGAGGGCGGGTAAACCGGACGGCGAGCACCGGAAAACAGATAAGTCTGTATGTTACCCGGAGTCCCGGGATCCGATAAGTGGGGCGCGCGCCCGGAAAACAAGGGCCGGAAACAGGAGCCGGAAACAGGAGCCGGAAACAGGAGCGGCGCCACGCGTTTCCGCGTGGCGCCGCTCGTGGGGTCCGACCACCGTGCCGAACCGTCCGCTGTCAGTGGAAGAAGTGCCGCGTCCCCGTGAAGTACATCGTGACGCCCGCCTTGCGCGCGGCCTCGACGACCTGTTCGTCACGGACGGAACCGCCGGGCTGGACCACGGCCTTCACTCCGGCCTCGGTGAGGATCTCCAGGCCGTCCGGGAAGGGGAAGAACGCGTCGGAGGCGGCGTACGCACCCTGAGCGCGCTCGGCGCCGGCCCGCTCGACCGCCAGCTTCGCGGAGTCCACGCGGTTGACCTGCCCCATGCCGACACCGACGGAGGCGCCGTCCTTGGCGAGCAGGATCGCGTTGGACTTCACCGCGCGGCAGGCCTTCCAGGCGAAGGACAGCTCGGCCAGCTCGTCGGCGCTCAGCGCCTCGCCGGTCGCCAGCGTCCAGCCGGCCGGGTCGTCGCCGTCGGCCTGGAGCCGGTCGGTCACCTGGAGCAGCGCGCCGCCGTCGATCGGCTTGACCTCGACGGGCGCGGCGGGGCCGTCGGGGCAGCGCAGCACGCGGATGTTCTTCTTCTTGGTGAGGGCCTCCAGGGCGCCGTCCTCGTAGTCCGGCGCGACGATGACCTCGGTGAAGATCTCGGCGACCTGCTCGGCCAGCTCCTTGCTGACCGGGCGGTTGACCGCGATCACGCCGCCGAACGCCGACAGCGGGTCGCAGGCGTGCGCCTTGCGGTGCGCCTCGGCGACGTCCGCGCCGACCGCGATCCCGCAGGGGTTGGCGTGCTTGATGATCGCGACGCACGGCTCGGCGTGGTCGTACGCGGCACGGCGGGCGGCGTCCGTGTCCGTGTAGTTGTTGTACGACATCTCCTTGCCGTGCAGCTGCTCGGCCTGGGCGAGGCCGCCGCCCTCCGGGGAGACGTAGAGCGCGGCCGGCTGGTGCGGGTTCTCGCCGTAGCGCAGGGTGTGCTCGCGCTCCCAGGTGGCGCCGAGGAAGTCGGGGAACCGCGACTCGTCGACGGGCGCGTAGGAGGAGGCGAACCAGGAGGCGACGGCGACGTCGTAGGCGGCCGTGTGCTGGAAGGCCTCGGCGGCGAGCCGCTTGCGGGTGGCGAGGTCGAAGCCGCCGCCCTGGACGGCCTTGAGCACGTCGGCGTAGCGGTCCGGGCTGGTGACGACCGCGACGGAGGGGTGGTTCTTGGCGGCGGCGCGGACCATGGAGGGACCGCCGATGTCGATCTGCTCGACGCACTCGTCGGGCGAGGCACCCGAGGCGACGGTCTCGCGGAACGGGTAGAGGTTGACGACGACCAGGTCGAACGGCTCGACGCCCAGCTCGGCGAGCTGCCGCCGGTGGTCCTCCAGGCGCAGGTCGGCGAGGATGCCCGCGTGCACGCGCGGGTGCAGGGTCTTGACGCGGCCGTCCAGGCATTCGGGGAAGCCGGTCAGCTCCTCGACCTTGGTGACGGGGACGCCGGCAGCGGCGATCTTCGCGGCCGTGGAGCCGGTGGAGACGAGCTCGACCCCGGCCTCGTGGAGCCCGCGCGCGAGCTCCTCGAGCCCGGTCTTGTCGTAGACGCTGACGAGCGCCCGGCGAAGGGGCCGCTTGTTGCTCTCGGCGGTCACTGGATAACTACCTTTCGTCCCTCAATGCGATGGCCGTTGCGGGCGAGCCGCCCCACGACCTCGACGAGCAGCCTTCGCTCGACGTCCTTGATGCGCTCGTGCAGAGCGCTCTCGTCGTCCTCGTCCCGGATCTCCACCACGCCCTGCGCGATGATCGGCCCGGTGTCGACGCCGTCGTCGACGAAGTGGACGGTGCAGCCGGTGACCTTGGCGCCGTACGCGAGCGCGTCCCGCACACCGTGGGCTCCCGGGAAACTGGGCAGCAGGGCGGGGTGCGTGTTGACGAACCGCCCGCCGAACCGCGCGAGGAACTCCTTGCCGACGATCTTCATGAAGCCGGCGGAGACGACGAGGTCGGGCTCGAAGGCGGCGACGGCCTCGGCGAGGGCGGTGTCCCACTCCTCGCGGCTCCCGTGGTCCTTGACCTTGCGGACGAAGGTCGGCAGCCCGGCGCGCTCGGCGCGCGCCAGCCCCTCGATGCCCTCGCGGTCGGCGCCGACGGCCACGATCTCGGCCCCGTAGGCCTGCGCGCCGGTGGCGGCGATCTCGTCGAGGAGCGCCTGCAGATTGGTGCCGGATCCGGAGACCAGCACGACGAGGCGCTTGGCGCGCGGGGCCACGGGCTTGGCGGCCACGGTGGGGGCCTTTCTCGAAGGAAGCGTCTGTCCAGGCGGCCGGACCGTGGCGTTTGTACATTCATACGAATGCTTCGGGCTCCCGGATACGGGGAAGCCTACGAACCGGCCGACCGTCAGCAACGATACCGGCACACCGGACGGCCCCCACGGGACGGGGGCGTGGCCGGAAGGTAGCGTCTGGGCGGAGCCGGTTCGGGAACGCCGTCCGGGCGTGGTGCGTTCAGGAGGGTGACGGAGCCGGTCCCGACGCCGCACCGACCTCTGTCCGTCCAGTCCAGATCCCCGCACTCCTCCACACCGCCCCACTCACCAACGGGAAGACGCTCACTTGATGCCGGACCGCAGCCTGCGACTCCTCACGTTCCCCCCGCCGTCGGCACAGGGAGGGGAGCGCGGCGCCGTGCTGCTGCGGGAGCGCCCCGGCTCACCGCCCGACGCGCCGTCGGACGGCTCCGGCGGGGACGGGCGGGAGCGCGGCTCCCAGGAGGACAACCCCTTCGCCCCGCCGCCCGAGGGCACCCCGGACCGGCCCTGGCAGCCGCGCCGGCCGTCGGGCGACGACTCCCAGGACGGCGGCGGGGGCGACCGTGCGCCATGGGGCAGCCAGTGGAGCGACCGGCAGCCCGGCCGCTCCCCCGACGGCTTCGGCGACCGCCCCCGCGGCGGCCCCGAGGGCCAGGGCGGCGGCCCGCAGGGCGGTCCGAACCCGCGCTGGGACCCGACGGATCCCTCCCAGCGCCGTGCGCGCTATGCCCTGCTGTCGGGCATGTGGGCCTTCTTCTTCGCCCTGTTCAGCTGGCCGTACGTGGCGCTGCTGCTGGGCGCGCTCTCCCTCTACTGGGGCATCAGCGCGCTGCGCGCCAAGCCCCGCAGGCCCGACCCGGACTCCCCGGCCCCCGAGCAGCAGCCGGGCCGCCCCCAGACGACCGCCGCGGTCAGCGGCCTGGTCACGGCGTCCCTGGCGATCGCCCTGGTCGCCGCGTCCTTCACGGCGCAGCTGGTCTACCGCGACTACTACACCTGCACCAACGACGCCCTCACCAACAAGGCCGAACAGTCCTGCGCGAAGCTCCTGCCGGAGGAGCTGCGGGGCCTGCTGGGGACGAAGGGCTGATCCGACCCGGCCTGCTTCAGGCGCGGCCGGCTTCAGGCGCGGTCGGGGCCGGGGGCGGGGTCGGTCGGCAGGAAGTCGTAGGGGTGGTATCCCGTGTCGTCGTCCTGGTCCTGCGGTCCGTAGAGCGCGTCGTACTCGTAGAGGTCGTAGGGCACGTCCGGGGTGCGCGATGCCGTGGTTCCCGTCTTGTCCGGCAGGGTGCCCTCGGGGTTCTTGTCGGCCCGGGCGGCTCCGGCTCCCCCGGCGGTTCCGGTGCTCTTGGCTTTGCCGGCTCCCTTGGCACTACCGGCGCCCTTGGACGCCTGCTCGCGCTGTCTGCCGATCACCGGGTCCTCCGTCCGGGGTGAGCGGCGGCGCCACAGTCCCACGCCCACCGCCGTCGGGACGGCGACGAGCGTCAGCCAGGACAGGGTCGCCGCGCCCACCTGCCACCACTCCGGACCGAAACGGGCCAGTACGGCGACTCCGAGGGGGCCGCCCGCCAAGGCGGCGAGGCCCGCCAGTACGGCCGCGCACAGCAGTGCCGCCAGGGCCGCGGCGGCAGCACCGCGCCACGGCGACCAGGCGACGTCCCGTCCGGCGCCCGGCTTCGTGCCGCCGCGCTCCCCGGGGGCCGCCCCCTTCGCCACGGTCCGGCCCATCACCACCCCGGCGACCACCGGCACGACCCCGGCCGCCCAGTGCGCCCACGCCCCCTGCCCGGCCTCCGGCACCGCCGCCAGCAGCGGAAACGTCGGCAGGAACGGCGGAGGCGCGGAGGACAACGGGCCGACGACATGCCCGGCGCCGAGAGCGAAGCCGGGACCGAGGGCGTACGCGGCACCCCACACCGCCGCGTTCGGCATCAGGGCCACACACAGCAGCAGCACCGCGCACCGCCCCGACCACCCCTCGGTCAGCCGCAGCAGCGACGCCTGGGCCTCCGTACCGTGCGCCACCAGCGACACCGCCACCAGCAGCGCACCGCCCCCGAGCAGCACCGCCACTCCGGCCGCCGCGGCCCGGGCGGCGACCCCCGGGCGCCCGTCCGGGCCGTGGAGCAGCGGCCGCAGGCCCTTCGGCAGGACCCGCAGCAGCCGTCGCAGGGGCCCGCCCGGACGGCCGTACGCCGACCACACGCCCAGCCCCGCCACCACGGCGGCGACCAGCGGCACATACACCCCCGTCCACAGCCAGGACGGCCGCAGCACGCCACCGGAGGCGAACAGCGCGGCGGCGAGGGCAACGGCCAGATACCCGAGGACGACGCCCGTCCACGCCGTACGGGCGTCGACCAGCGGCGGTCCCGCACCCTCGACGGCCTCCTCGCGCCCGCCCTCCCGGAGGCCCTCGCCGTCCTCGAGGTCCTCGACGGTCGCGATGGCCTTGAAGCCACCGGCGCCGTCGTCCCCGTCCCCCGCCCCGCCGTCCGTGGCGTCGCGTGCCGCCCGGAGCAGCAGCCACACGGGCAGCGCGAGCAGCAGCAGCGGCGGGAGGCCCACAGGGGCGGGGACTCCGGACAGCGTGTCGACGCGGATCAGCTCGGCTCCATGGGCCAGCAGCCACAGCGCGGCGGTGACGTGCAGCACGCCGCTGGGCCCGCTGTCGGGGTACGGCGAGGTGATCCACAGCAGCATCACCAGCACGGCGCACCACGCGAGCCCCAGGCCCGCCGCCACCGCACCACTCACGAGGGCGTCGCCCAGTCCGGGGGAACGGTCGCGCACCCGGGCGAGCAGGGGCGCCGACAGACGGCGGCGAGCGGCTGCGGTCATCTTGATCACGCCCGCCATGCTCCCAACGACACGCGCTTTACCGGCGTAACAGGCGAACCACCGTTGTGTCGCTCAATATACGTTTATGTACTTTTCCGTATGGAGGGGCGCCCTGTGACACAGAGCCCTGCCCTCCCCCTCCCCCCGCCCAAGGAACGCCGACGCCTGCGCGAGGCCGCCTCGCTGACGCGGGCTCAGCTGGCTTCCCGGGTGGGCGTCACCAGCGAGACGGTGCGCGGATGGGAGACCGGCCGCGCCACGCCACGCGGCCGGAAGGGGGAGAAGTACGCGAGGCTGCTGAACTCACTGGGCGAGGCACGGGAGGTGACGGAGCCTCACCGGAGCACCGGCCCGACCGACCGGGGCAGGCCCTCCGCCCCGGGCAGGGGCGCCAGGAGCCGCCCGCCCGCCAGAGACCGGGAGCGAGACCGGGACAGGGGGCATGTCTCCGACCGGGGCCGCTCCCACGTCCCCGAGCGCGGCCGTACCGCCGCCCGTGTCACCCTCGGCGACCGCGGCCGGACCCCCGACCGTACGAAGGCCCCGCACCGGCCGGACGACGCGACCTCCGCGCTCGCCCCCGAACAGGCCTTCGACGCGCTGTACGCCTTCTGCGCCCCCGCGCTGGTTCGGCAGACCTATCTGCTGACCGGGCGCCGTGAGCTGGCCCGGGAGTCCGTCGAGCGGGCGTTCCAGATCGCCTGGCAGCGCTGGCCCGAGGTGGCCCGCGACCGGGATCCGGCGGGCTGGGTGCGGGCGGTGGCGTACGAGTGCGCGCTCTCCCCGTGGCATCGGCTCCGGCCCCGCTACCGGCACCCGGAGCCGCCGCCGCCCGACGCGTTCGACCGCGCCCTGATGGACACCCTGCTGGGGCTTCCGCCCTCGTACCGCCGCACGCTGCTGCTGTACGACGGCGTCGGTCTCGGCCTGCCGGAGACGGCGGCGGAGACGGAGGCGAGCACCCGCGGCGCCGTGAACCGGCTGGCGCACGCGCGCGAGGCGGTCGCCGAGCGGCTGCCGGAGCTGGCGGACCCGGAGGTCCTGCACTGGCGGCTGGTCGAACTCGCCTCCACGGAACGGCTGCGGGCCGCCAAACCGGTGGTGGTGCGGCAGGCCGGGGAACGCCGGGCCCGCCTCTGGACCCGGGCCGCCATCGCCTTCACGGCCCTGCTGATCGGGACCACGGTGCTCACCGTGCGCACGGCCCCGACGCGCTACGAGCCGCCCGTGCCGCCGGGCGCGACCGTCCAGGGCGTGCCACCGCCGGTCGCACCCGGACCGCTGTCGGAGTCGGAGCGGGACCTGCGGTCCAAGCTGCGCAAGGAGCAGCAGAAGGGGCCGGACCGGCTGATGCCGCAGCCGCGGTGACGTCGGCCTTCGTGGCTTCGGCTTTGCGGCTTCGCGGCTTCGTGGCTTCGTGGCTTCGTGGCTTCGTGGCTTCGTGGCTTTCGTGAAACGGCGGTGGGCCCGCCCCCCTCTGCGGGGAGCGGGCCCACCTGTGAGCCGTGAGGCGATGCTCAGCCGGCGAGGATGGCGCGGGCCAGCTTCGCGGTCTCGGTCGGCGTCTTGCCGACCTTGACGCCGGCGGCCTCGAGGGCCTCCTTCTTCGCGGCGGCCGTGCCGGAGGAGCCGGAGACGATGGCGCCGGCGTGGCCCATGGTCTTGCCCTCGGGCGCGGTGAAGCCCGCGACGTAGCCGACGACCGGCTTCTTCACGTTCTCCTTGATGAAGGCCGCGGCCCGCTCCTCGGCGTCGCCGCCGATCTCACCGATCATCACGATCAGGTCGGTGTCGGGGTCGGCCTCGAACGCGGCGAGCGCGTCGATGTGCGTCGTGCCGATGACCGGGTCGCCACCGATGCCGACGGCGGACGAGAAGCCGATGTCGCGCAGCTCGTACATCATCTGGTACGTCAGCGTGCCGGACTTCGAGACCAGGCCGATGCGGCCCGGCTTCGTGATGTCGCCCGGGATGATGCCGGCGTTCGACTGGCCCGGGGTGATGAGACCGGGGCAGTTCGGGCCGATGATGCGGGTCTTGTTGCCCTGCGACACGGCGTAGGCGTAGAACGCGGCCGAGTCGTGGACGGCGATGCCCTCGGTGATGACGACCGCGAGCGGGATCTCGGCGTCGATGGCCTCGACGACGGCGGCCTTGGCGAAGGCCGGCGGCACGAAGAGGACGGATACGTTGGCGCCCGTCTTCTCCATCGCCTCGGCGACCGAGCCGAAGACCGGGATGTCGTTGCCGTCGATGTCGACGGACGTGCCCGCCTTGCGGGGGTTCACGCCACCGACGATGTTCGTGCCGTCGGCCAGCATGAGCTTGGTGTGCTTCATGCCCGTGGCACCGGTCATGCCCTGGACGATGACCTTGCTGTCCTTGTTGAGGAAGATAGCCATGGCTGTTTAGTCCCTCGTCCCTTACTTCGCAGCCGCGAGCTCGGCGGCCTTGTCGGCCGCTCCGTCCATGGTGTCCACGCGCTGCACCAGCGGGTGGTTGGCATCGGAGAGGATCTTGCGGCCCAGCTCCGCGTTGTTGCCGTCCAGACGGACGACCAAGGGCTTGGTGACGTCCTCGCCCTTGTCCTTGAGGAGCTGCAGCGCCTGGACGATGCCGTTGGCGACCTCGTCGCAGGCGGTGATGCCACCGAAGACGTTGACGAAGACGGACTTGACGTCCGGGTCGCCGAGGATGATCTCCAGGCCGTTCGCCATGACGGCGGCGGAGGCGCCACCGCCGATGTCGAGGAAGTTGGCGGGCTTGACGCCGCCGTGGGCCTCACCGGCGTACGCGACGACGTCCAGGGTGCTCATGACGAGACCCGCGCCGTTGCCGATGATGCCGACCTCACCGTCGAGCTTGACGTAGTTGAGGTTCTTCTCCTTGGCGGCGGCCTCGAGCGGGTTGGCCGCGTCCTTGTCCTGGAGGGCCTCGTGCTCCGGCTGACGGAACTCGGCGTTCTCGTCGAGGGAGACCTTGCCGTCCAGGGCGATGACGTCACCGGAGGCGACCTTGGCCAGCGGGTTGACCTCGACCAGGAGGGCGTCCTCCTCGACGAAGGTCTTCCACAGGGTGACGAGGATGTTCGCGACCTTGTCGGCGACCTCGGCCGGGAAGTTCGCGGCCTCGACGATCTGGCGCGCGACCTCGGGGGTCACACCCACGTTGGCGTCGATCGGCGTCTTGGCGACGGCCTCGGGGCGGGTCTCCGCCACCTCCTCGATCTCCATGCCGCCCTCGACGGACGCGATGGAGAGGAAGGTGCGGTTGGCACGGTCCAGGAGGAAGGAGACGTAGTACTCCTCCAGGATCTCCGGAGCCGTCTCGGCGATCATCACCTTGTGGACCGTGTGGCCCTTGATGTCCATGCCGAGGATGTTGCTCGCGTGCTCGACCGCCTCGTCGGTGGTCGCCGCCAGCTTGACGCCGCCGGCCTTGCCACGGCCGCCGACCTTCACCTGGGCCTTGACGACGGACTTGCCACCGAGGCGCTCGGTGGCTGCGCGGGCCGCCTCAGGCGTGTCGATGACTTCACCGGCCAGCACCGGTACATCGTGCTTGGCGAAGAGGTCCCTCGCCTGGTACTCGAACAGGTCCACGCGCTTCCGTCCCTATCAGTGATCTCGCGGTTCGTTGTCTGCGTGGGCGTGCCGCGAGGGCAACGTGACGTCCGCCGTCTGTCAGTCACAAGGGAGGCGCACACGGTGTCCGAGCGCGCGGCATGTCCGTCTCGCAGGTTATCGCTGCTTGCAGGAGGCCCCTAAATCGAGGGTCACACCTGAGCGGTGATACCTGTCACATGATGCCGCGCTCTCTGGCACAGCGTGCCTGGAGTGAGGGGCCTCACCGGGCCGGGGTAAACCCGGTGAGGCCCGCCGAGCACCCCCGAAGAAGCCCGAAGGCCCAGTTCAGGGCCTGCTCTCCGGGGGGCGGGTCGGTCGGCCCCCACCCCAATGGGGACCGCCGACCTCATCCACGAGGTTTCGGCCTCGGACCGCCGACGGCTTTCGACCGTCCGGGCGTGAGGGCTCGCGGAGTCTTGAGAACTTGAGAGCTTGAGATCTCGAGAACGGAGCTCGAGAGCGCGCGACGGAGGAGCGCCGGCCTGACTCGGCTAGCCGGGGAAGACCGGGATGTCCCGGTGACCGTCCCGGGTGTCCGCCACGCAGGCACGGGCAGCGACACCGCGCACGAGGCCCAGCGGAGCCCGGCCGCTCGGCGTGACGGCATGCGTGTCGCCGTGACGCGGGGTGCCGTTGTCGGCCATGGAACGGTTGCAGAGCGTGCCGTCCGGACGACCTCCGGGCACATGCCCGACCGGCACGACGCCTCCGGCACTCGCGGAGGGGCCGGTGCGGGCTGCGCGTCTGACGTGATGCGCGGGGTCGTGAGCCGTGTGATCGCGGGCTGCGCGGGGGGCGTACGGGGCTCCGTACTGCTCGCCGTCCACGCCGTGCGCCTCGGGGGTCGCGTCCCGGGTCGGGCTCGGGGAGGCACCCCGCGACGCAGGGGCATCGGCCGGCTGCGGATCGACCGTGGCGAGCGCGGGGGTGGGGAGGGGCGCAGGCAGGGGGTGGCTCGGGGGCGCCGGGTAGCCGGGGAGGCCGGGCTCAGCGGGCATCCCCGGGAGCGCGATGTCGCCATTGGGCGGAGCGGGCGGGCCGGGCAGGCTGGGCAGGTCTGGAAGGCCGGGCAGGTCCGGCAGGGGCGGTGCGTCAGGCAGGGTCGGCAGGGCAGGCAGGGCGGGGACGGACGGTGCCGTCGGCGGGACGGGGAGCGTCGGCGTCTTCGGCGCGGTTGGGAGCCTCGGCGCCTTCGGAGCGGCGGGGAGCGTCGGCGCCTTCGGGGGTACGAGGAGTGCCGGCACCTTCGGAGGTACGGCCAGGGCCGACGAATCCGGCAGGTCCGGCAGGGGCGGCGCGTCCGACAGGTCTGGCAGGGGCGGCGCGTCCGACAGGTCTGACTGGTTCGGCACGTCTGGCTGGTCCGGCCGATCCGGCGCACCCGACAGGCCCGGCGAGGACGGCCGGTCCGGCCGACCCGGCCCCGAGGGAGCCTTCGGCGGCGTCGGCAGCTTCGCCGGTGCCTTCACCAGCTCCCCGCCGCCCGACGCCCTCGCGTCACCGGCCACTCCGACGGCCCGCTCCCCCACGGCCCGGACGAGCTGAGCACCCCCAGCCCCGGATCCGAGAGGTTCGCTCTCCTGCCCACTCACCAACCGCCCGACCGCACTGCCCGCCGACGCCCGCACACCGTCCGCCGCATACGCCCGCTCACCGCACAGGAACCCGAGGACGAGCACCCCGCCCACCAGCAGCGCCACTTGGAGCGCACGCCGCCCGGCCGCCGTGCGCAGCATGCGCACAGCGGCATCGGACAGGGCTGCTGACGAGGTCAAGAGGGGGAGCTTCCTCCCGTGCGACGGAACAAGTGCGGAACGCATCACGCGTCACGGGCAACGAGTCGGCACAACGCGGTACTGCCCGGAGCGGCACGACACACTGCCGAGCAGGCGCTGATCCTCGCACGGGAGTGCGGAGGTCGCGCAAGCCCCTCTCTACTGATGGCCCGTCATATCCGTTTTGCTGGACCGAACCGGACGACGACGCGTCGGCAAATCGTCACACCGCGTCCGGTATCGGCAGCGGCCGCTTCTCGATCGCCGCCGCCATCACCTCCGGGAACAGATCGGGCGTGCAGGCGAACGCCGGTGCCCCCAGCGCGGCGAGCGCTGCCGCGTGCTCCCGGTCGTACGCCGGTGCCCCCTCGTCCGAGAGCGCCAGCAGCGTCACGAACTGCACCCCCGACGCCTTCATCGCCGAGACCCGCTTGAGCATCTCGTTGCGGATGCCCCCTTCGTAGAGGTCGCTGATCAGCACGACCACCGTCTCGGCGGGCCGGGTGATCTGCGACTGGCAGTACGCGAGCGCCCGGTTGATGTCCGTACCGCCCCCCAGTTGCGTACCGAAGAGCACGTCCACCGGGTCGTCGAGCTGGTCCGTGAGGTCGACGACCGCCGTGTCGAAGACGACGAGTCGCGTGGAGATCGTCCGCATCGAGGCGAGCACCGCTCCGAACACCGACGCGTAGACAACCGATGCCGCCATGGATCCCGACTGGTCGATACAGAGGATGACCTCCTTCTTCGTGGACTGGGTCGCCCGCCCGAACCCGATGAGCCGCTCCGGCACGATCGTTCGGTACTCGGGCAGGTAGTGCTTGAGGTTGGCCGCGATCGTGCGGTTCCAGTCGATGTCGTGATGGCGCGGCCGGTTGATGCGGGCGCTGCGGTCGAGGGCGCCGGTGAGGGTGGCCCGGGTGCGGGTTGCGAGCCGCTTCTCCAGGTCCTCGACGACCTTGCGCACGACGGCCCGTGCCGTCTCCTTCGTCGTCTCCGGCATGGCCTTGTTGAGCGACAGCAGCGTGCCGACGAGATGCACGTCGGCCTCCACCGCCTCCAGCATCTCCGGCTCCAGCAGCAGTGCGGCGAGACCGAGCCGGTCGATGGCGTCGCGCTGCATGACCTGGACGACGGAGGACGGGAAGTACGTCCGGATGTCCCCGAGCCAGCGCGCCACGGACGGCGCCGACGCCCCGAGCCCCGCCGAACGATCCCGGCCCCCCTGCGGTTTCTCCCCCTTTCCGTAGAGCGCGGTCAGCGCCCCGTCCATCGCCGCGTCCCGCCCCGACAGCGCGCACCCGGTGCCGTCCGCCGCATCACCGCCGAGCACCAGCCGCCACCGCCGCAACCGCTCCTGCGCCGGGTCCGTCGCCTCGGTCGTCATCCGCGTCCTCCCCCGCGCAGCCGCTCCCACAGCGGGATCACCAGCACGGTCGTCGTCGGCCGGCCTTCCGCCCGGGGTCCATTGCCGATGGGCTCCGCCGCTTCCGTCCTCGGAGCCGGCTCCCTCAGTCCGTCGGTCGTCATGCCGTCACCCCCGCCAGGTCGTTACCGGTTTTCTCCCCTACGTCGTCCAGCCCGAGCAGCAGCCGCACGACCGGCAGCACGGCGTCTGCCCGCGCCGTGTCCAGCTCGGCCGCGAAGCCGGGTATGCCGGAGCCGGCCGCTGCCGCACCACCGCCCCCTGCCCCCGGCCCGCGCCGGACCAGCTCGCCCAGGGTCCGGCGCACCCCGGGCTCGTACGCCGAGAACGTCCGCCGCAGCAGGGGCAGCACGTCCGTGAACGCGTCCGCAGGCACCCCGGTCAGCCACGCGTCGACCAGCCCGAGCAGCCGCTCGTCGTGCACCAGGAGCATCCCGCCGCCGGAGCCGCCTCCGACGAAGCCCTCGATCCACGCGGCCGCGTCCGCGGGCGGTGTGCCCGGGGACAGGACGTGCCCCATGAGCAGCGCCGCCTCGTCCTGCGCCAGCTCCCCGTCGTCGAGCAGAAGCCGCACGGCCCGGCCCCGGATCACCCCGGGCACGGTGTCCCGCCCGCACAGCCCGCGCAGCACCGACTGCCAGCGGCCTCTCAAGTGGCCGTGTCCCGCCGCGGGTGCGTCGCCCAGGAGTCCCACAGCCCCGTGGACCGCGTCCACATGGCGCCGCATCTCCTCGGCGGCGTCCGCGTCGAGCGCGGCGCAGGCCGGGGGCAGGCCGACGAAGACCCGCTCGGCCAGGCCCGCGGCGACCTCTCCCAGGGCTCCGGTGTCCGTGCCGCGCACATCGCCGTAGCGCAGGGAGCGGACCAGGGCAGGCAGCGCTTGGGCGAGATGGCCGACGTCCGAGTCGAGGGCGGCCCGGTCGGCGAGGATCCGCATCACCGTGGGCAGGGCGTCGGGCAGTTCGGCCAGCAGACAGCGCTCGGCGAGCGCGGTGACATCGGCGAGGCCCTGCGCGGCGACCCCGTCCGCCTCGGCCTTCGCGGTCGCGGCGGACAGCACGGTCGTCCCCCACACTCCGGCCTCGGCGACCCGCACCGACAGCTCGGGCTCCCAGCGCAGCCGCCAGGTCTCCCGGAACGTGCCCGTGCTGCCCCGCGAGGCGGCCGGTTCACCCCAGGCGACCCCGAGCAACCGCAGCCGGTGCAGCAGCCTGCTGCGGCCGGCGTCGGTCTCCTTGCGCAGGTCGAGCTCCAACTCCCGCTCCAGCGCCTCCGGCTTCAGCCGCAGCCTGCGCTGGAGCCGGGCGAGGTCCCGCTGCAGCGGAACCGCCGGCGCCGACGGCGGCACCTCCCCCAGCACATCGCCCACGACCAGCCGGTCGTGCACCAGCGCCAGCGGCACATCCGAGCCCTCGCACATCACCGCCCGCACCGCGTCGGTCGTCTCGCTCAGGCCCGGCAGCGGACGCCCGCGCATCGCGGCGAGCGTCTCGGCCAGCCGCACCGCCTCGATGACATGCGCGGAGGAGACGATCCGGTCCTCGGCGCGCAGCAGCCCGGCCACCTTGGTCAGCCACCGCTCGACCGGCCGGTCCGGGGCGCTGAACAGATGCCCGTACCAGCCCGGCGACTCGATACCGGCCCCGTAGCCGCTGCTCCGGGACAGCCTGCGGTGGGTCCACGGCACCCAGGTCATGTCCGTCTTGACCTTGGGCAGCCCCTTCAGCAGTGCCTTGTCGGCGGCGACGGTCGTCTTCTGCCGCAGGGCGGGCACGTGCCAGGCTCCGCAGACGACGGCCACGCCGTCCTCGAACTCCCGCTGCGCGGCCCGCACCTGGAGCCGCATATAGGCCTCCCGCACCAGGTCCCGGTCGTGCCCGCCGGCGCCGTAGGTCTCGCGCAGCGCCCCCATGGCCTCCTCCAGCACGGTGAACGGCGCGAGCGCGTCCCCCTTCCCGACGCCCCGGTGCTCCACGACGTCCTCCCACCAGCGCTCGGGATCGTCGTAACCGGCGGTCTCGGCGAGCACGCCGAGCGGATCGATCCGCAGATCGGCGGGGCCGGGGCCCGAGTCGCCTTCACTGTCGCCGTCGCCGTCTCCCTCGCTGTCGGTCCCCGGCGCGTCCTCCTGCCTCCCCCAGGCCAGCGTGTGCGTGGCCGGCAGGTCGATGAAGCGTGCCGGGACGTCGTGTGCGAGGGCCCAGCGGATGGCGACCCACTCCGGGGAGAACTCGGCCATGGGCCAGAACGACGAGCGGCCGGGTTCGTCCACGGCATGGGCGAGCAGGGCGACCGGAGGCCGCATCTCCTCGTCGGCGGCGAGCGGGATCAGGGCATCGGCCTCGGGCGGCCCCTCGATCAGCACGACCCGCGGCCGGGCCTCCTCCAGCGCCGCCCTCACGGCCCGGGCCGAGCCCGGCCCGTGATGCCGCACCCCGAGCAGCAGCGGCCCGGCCCCAACACCCCGGCCCTCAGCCTTCTCCACGCCTGTCACGCCCATCCCCTCCCCTCCACGCGCATGTCCGACGGCCCCGCCCCGTACCGCTCACACGCTCACCTCACGGCAGGCGCGGTAGAAGTCCTTCCAGTCGTCGCGCTCGCGGACGACGGTCTCCAGGTACTCCTGCCAGATGACGCGGTCGGCCGCCGGGTCGCGGACCACCGCGCCGAGGATGCCCGCGGCGACATCGCTCGGCCGCAGCACGCCGTCGCCGAAGTGGGCCGCCAGGGCGAGTCCGTTGGTGACGACGGAGATCGCCTCGGCCGTGGACAGCGTGCCGCTGGGCGACTTCAGCTTGGTCCGGCCGTCGGCCGTGACGCCGTCGCGCAGCTCCCGGAAGACCGTGACGACCCGGCGGATCTCGTCGAGGCCTTCGGGCGCGGCCGGCAGGTCGAGGGAGCGGCCGATCTGGTCGACACGGCGCGAGACGATGTCGACCTCGGCGTCGGGGCTCTCCGGCAAGGGCAGCACCACCGTGTTGAAGCGACGGCGCAGGGCGCTGGACAGGTCGTTGACCCCGCGGTCGCGGTCGTTGGCCGTGGCGATCAGGTTGAAGCCGCGGACCGCCTGCACCTCCTGGCCCAGTTCCGGTATCGGCAGTGTCTTCTCCGACAGGATCGTGATGAGCGTGTCCTGCACATCGGCCGGGATGCGCGTCAGCTCCTCGACGCGGGCGGTCATGCCGTCGGACATCGCGCGCATGACCGGACTGGGCACGAGGGCGTCGCGGCTCGGGCCGTGGGCGAGCAACCGCGCGTAATTCCAGCCGTACCGGATGGCCTCCTCCGGTGTTCCGGCGGTGCCCTGCACCAGCAGTGTGGAGTCGCCGCTGACCGCCGCGGCCAGGTGTTCGGACACCCAGGTCTTCGCGGTGCCGGGCACGCCGAGCAGGAGCAGGGCGCGGTCGGTGGCGAGCGTGGTGACCGCGACCTCGACGATGCGGCGCGGGCCCACGTACTTCGGTGTGATCAGTGTGCCGTCGGGCAGTGTGCCGCCGAGCAGGTAGGTCGCGACGGCCCACGGCGACAGCTTCCAGCGGGCCGGGCGCGGGCGGTCGTCCTGCGCGGCGAGTGCGGCGAGTTCGCCGGCGAAAGCGTCCTCGGCGTGCGGCCGCAGCGCCTCGGCACCGTCGGTCTGCGACGTCGGTTCAACGGACACAGGCATGGCTGAGTCCCCCTCCAGCTCGGCCGGTTCGGATCTGGTGACCACGTTGCACCACACCACTGACAATGCGTTCTGACCTGCGAAAATGCCCTGCCGGAGTCGCTCGCGGACCCGATTGTCAGTGGTGGGATCTACCTTCGTTGCCATGACTCAGCAGGGGGTGCGCTGGACGGCGGACCAGGTGCTGGCACTGGCACCTGACACCGCGTCACGCAAAGCGGGAAGCAAACTCGGCGCGGCAGGGCCGTGGTCCGAGGCGGGGAGTTCCGACGAGGGGACGGTGTGGGGGCTGTGCAAGGGCAGCGGGAGCAAGCCGTATCAGACGATCGTGGACATCGCGGACGCCTCGGGGCCCGCGTACAAGTGCAGTTGTCCGAGCCGCAAGTTCCCGTGCAAGCACGCTCTCGGGCTGCTGCTGCTCTGGGCGGGCGGCGACGGAGCGGTGCCGTCGGGGCAGGCACCGGAGTGGGCCGGGCAGTGGATAGCGGGGCGGCGCAAGCGCGCGGAGGAGAAGGGTTCGGAAGAGAGCCCGGCCTCTCCGTCCGGGTCCGCTGATCCGGAGGCGGCGCGGCGCCGGGCGGAGCGACGGGCCGAGCGGGTCACGGCGGGTGCGGTGGAGCTGGAGCAGCGCCTGACGGACCTGTTGCGCGGCGGTCTGGCGGCGGCGGAGCAGTCCGGTTACGGCCTCTGGGAGGAGACGGCGGCCCGCATGGTCGACGCGCAGGCGCAGGGCCTCGCCGCGCGGGTGCGGGAGCTGGGGGCGATCCCGTCCACCGGTCCGGGCTGGCCGGTGCGGCTGCTGGAGGAGTGCGCGCTGCTGCATCTCCTCGGCCAGGGCTGGCTGCGCCGCGAGCGACTGCCGGACGGCCTCGCCGCCACGGTCCGTTCCCGGATCGGCCTGCCGGCCTCCGTGGAGGGCCCGCCGGTGCGGGACCGGTGGCTGGTGCTCGCCCAGTACGACACGACGGACCCACGCCTGACGACCCGCCGGATCTGGCTGCACGGCGCCGACTCGCACCGCACCGTGCTGCTCCTCTCCTACGGCGCCGCCGGCCGCGCCCCGGAGCTGGCGTTGCCGGTGGGCCTGGCCCTCGAGGCAGAGATATCCGCCTACCCGGGCGCCGGGCAGCTGCGGGTGGCCCTGGGCGAGCGGTTCTCCCCGCCCACGCCCACGGACATACGTCCGCCGGGGATGACGACATCGCAGGCGGCGGCCCGCTACGGCGACGCCCTGCGCGACGATCCGTGGCTGGAGTCCGTCCCGGTGACGCTGGACCGCGTCGTACCCACCCCGGACGGCGGCTCCTGGCAGTTGGCGGACGCCGACGAGGACATGGCGCTGCCGCTCACTCCCGCCGCGCGTTCCCGGCCGGGCCTGTGGCGGCTCGTCGCCCTGTCGGGCGGGGCCCCGGTCAGGGTCTTCGGCGAATGCGGCCACCAGGGCTTCACCCCGCTCACGGCCTGGCCCGAGGGACCGGGCGACGCGGTGGCCCTGTGCTGAACCGACGGCGACGGCCCCGCCGTTCCGGCCTGCCCCACCCTTCCCATGAATCCATCAAATCAACGCATCTTTCAGGCATCACGGGACAACCGATGAGGGTGAGACTTCAACCACTCACGGGCGCCCCACGGAAAGGACGCTCATGACCAGGACCTCCGCTCCTGTGGACGCGCCCGTCGCGGACGCCTGGGAGGGGCTCGTCACCACGGCGCTGCTGGGCACGGACCGGCGCACCCCGCCGGGCTCCAGGCCGGGCCCGGAGGCCCCGGTGGCCCTGCTCGACGCGGCGGCGACGGAGACCGTACGACGCCGGGCCGGTCTGCGCCCGGCGAGGGCGGCGGAGCGCCCGCAAGCGGCCCCAGAGGACCCTCGTCCACCCCTGCCTCCCGCCGCGGCCCGCAGACTCGCGCTGCTGCTGGCCGACCGCCCCGGCCCGTCCGGCGGCGGCCGCCGGGGCGCCGCGCCCGATCTGATGGAGCTGCTGCCCCAGTGGCTCGCGGCGGCCAACTCCCACGGTTTCGGCCCGCCTCCGCACACACTCCCCGCACTGCTGGACGCGGCCCGGGGGCGTACCGACCTGCGTCCGGCGGTGCTGGAGTTCGCGGGCCCGCGAGCCCTGTGGCTGGCGCGGCTGAATCAGGACTGGCGGTTCGCCCTGCGCTCGGCACGGGGCGGTGGCGCGGCCCTGCCGCACGTCGATGACGACGAGCGGACTCAGCAGCTGTGGCAGGAGGGCCTGTTCGCCGAACGGGTCGCCCTTCTCTCGGCCCTGCGTTCCCGCGAACCGGCCTCCGCACGCGAACTGCTCGCGACGACCTGGGCGACGGAACGGGCCGAGGACCGGCTGATGTTCCTCGACTCCCTGCGCTCGGGCCTGGGCCCGGACGACGAGCCGTTCCTGGAACAGGCCCTGGCCGACCGCAGCCGCAACGTCCGGGCGACGGCGGCGGAGCTGCTGTCGGCGCTGCCCGGTTCGGCACTCGCCGCGCGGATGGCGGTCAGAGCGGAGGCATGCGTGGCCGTCGACCACACGCAGACCGCACAGGCCACACCCACACCAACCACACCCACCACTCAGTCCACTCAGCCCACACCGGTGATAGCCGTCGAAGCACCTCACGAGTGCGACCCGGCCATGGAGCGCGACGGCGTCGTGGCGAAGGCCCCGGCCGGACGGGGAGAACGGTCCTGGTGGTTCGGCCAGTTGATCGAGGCCGCACCGCTCGGGACCTGGTCGCGGCGGCTGGGCGGGCGGACACCCCGGGAGATCGTGGCGCTGCCGGTGGCGGACGACTGGCAGGGCGAGCTGCACGCGGCCTGGTGCCGGGCTGCGGTGCGCCAGCGGGACGCCGAGTGGTCGCGTGCGCTGCTCGGCGACCCCTCGGCACCGGAGGCGGGCGGCCCCGGCGCGGTGTCCCTGGCCGAACGCGCCAAGCTGCTCGGCACCCTGAGCGCGGCCGAGCGGGCCGAGTGGGTGGCCGGCTTCATCGCGACGCACGGCCTGTCCGAGGCCTTTCAGCTGCTCGGGGTGTGCGCGGTGCCGTGGTCCGGGCCGCTCGGCCGGGCGGTGGTGGACGCGCTCAACATCGCTCGGGACGCAGGGAGTTATCCATGGAGCTTCAGCGGGGTCATGGGCCTGGCCGAGCGCTGCCTCGACCCGTCCGAGGCCGGACGCCTCGACGTCCTGCTGGCCGTACCGGACGAACCGGAGAACGCCTCACCCGGAGCCGGCGGCTACTGGGCGGAGGCCTTCCAGCGCCTGGTCACGACCCTGCGGCTGCGCGCGGCGATGGCGGCGGAACTGGGCGCGCCGTAGCCCGGCGAGCATCCGACGACCGCGCGAGGACAGGACCTCGGCCGACAACGGGCCCACCAGCCACGACACCGAAGCCAAAACCGGAGCCAAATCCGAACCCGAAACCGAAACCGACATCGCCCCCGGCCGGGGCCTCGACCTCGACCAACCCGAGCCGCCCCGGCCGAACCGCCGGAGGCCTACGCCCCGGCCGGCTGGCGTACGTTCGTCTTGACCCACTCCACGATCGACGTCGTCGTCGCGCCGGGCGTGAAGATCTCCGCGACGCCCTTCTCCTTCAGCAGCGGGATGTCCGCCTCGGGAATGATCCCGCCGCCGAAGACGAGGATGTCCGCCGCGTCCCGCTCCTTGAGCAGCTCGATCACCGCCGCGAAGAGCGTGTTGTGCGCGCCGGAGAGGATGGACAGCCCGATCGCGTCGGCGTCCTCCTGGATCGCCGTGTCGACGACCTGCTCGGGAGTCTGGTGGAGCCCGGTGTAGATGACCTCCATACCGGCGTCGCGCAGGGCCCTCGCGATCACCTTGGCCCCGCGATCGTGGCCGTCGAGCCCCGGCTTGGCCACCACTACGCGGATCGGACCGGCTGCCACACCCATCACTGCCTCCATGAAGCGAATACATCCATCCGTACCGACAAGTACCGCACACATCGGGCACGCCGTACACGCCGCACCGCACGGACCCCCCGCCCCGCATCGTCCGGGCAAGTGAACGAACGTTATCTCCAGGATCCCGCAACCGGCAGTTTCGCGCTGCGGAGCGAGGGGGAAATCACACGGTGGGACAAGCGCAAGGGGAGCCGCGACGAAGTCGCCGTACCGCCGCTCCACCCACCACGCACAGCAGCGGTACGGCACTTCGGCGAAGACACGCAGGGCAAGAACCGCACGTTCGGCACGCACCGCACCCAGGGGACCACTGGCGCCACACACGCCACACGCGACACTCAGGCCCCACGGCACACGCGGCTCAGGCCGCTCACATGGTTCTCGCCGGCCGACTTCGCAGCGGCTCTCCACGAGGGCACACGGGGGGCGGAGCCGTCCTTCCACGTGCCGACAGGAGGTCGGCCATGAAGGTCACCGGGGCTGTTCTGCCCTTTCTCCCGTCCTGCAGGCACCTGCTGCCGAGCCGGCTGACGGGACTCTCCCTGGCCCTTCTGAAGGCCACCGCCCTGGAGATCGCCATCCTGGCCGGGCATCTCCTCCTCTACCCCTCGGGCATCACCCAGGAGCGACGGGCCCCCGCCGCCGTACCGCCCAGCACGGACGGCGCCGCCCAACTGCCCACGGAGGCCAAGCCCCCGGTCCTGTTGCTGCACGGCTTCATCGACAACCGCTCGGTCTTCGTCCTGCTGCGCCGCAGCCTCGCCCAGCACGGCAGGCAGCAGATCGAGTCCCTCAACTACTCGCCGCTGACCTGCGACATACGCGCCGCGGCCGAGCTGCTCGGCCGGCGCGTGGAGGAGATCTGCGAGCGCACCGGAGCCCGGCAGATCGATGTCGTCGGGCACAGCCTCGGTGGCCTGATAGCGCGTTACTACGTGCAGCGGCTCGGCGGTGACGCCCGCGTCCGGACCCTCGTCACCCTCGGCACGCCGCACTCCGGGACCCGGGTCGCGCCCCTGGCGGACGCGCACCCCATCGTGCGCCAGATGCGCCCCGGCTCACCGGTGCTCGAGGAGCTCACTCGGCCCGCCCCTGACTGCCGTACGCACTTCGTCAGCTACTGGAGCGACCTGGATCATGTGATGGACCCGCTGGAGACGGCCCGGATCGACCATCCCGATCTGACGGTGCAGAACGTGCGGGTGACCGGCATCGGCCACCTCGCGCTGCCCGTGCACCCCGCCGTCGCCAACGGAATACGGCAGGTCCTCGACACGGCCCACCCGGGTGAACCGTCCGCAGATCACACCGGCGGCCTCACGGTGGCCTGAAAGCGGAACCGACCGGCGCGCGCCTCACATCGAAATGTCGAACAAACTTCGAACACAAAGCCAAACTCGCGCCCGCCGTCCGCCAAAACACGGCCGAATGCCCGTTTCATGCGCGCGCGAAACCTGCCGAAGATTGTCGTGCCCGCGTACCGCCGGGTACAGTCGCCGCACTGCTCTGGCAGCCCCTGTTGTCGAGGCGAAAGAGAAGTTGGTGAACGACCGTCACCCGTCGGGGACCATGACCCCGGCTCCGGCTTCCGAGGCCGCCTCGGCGCACTACGCGTCGTACGGCACCCAGGAAGCCCAGTACGGCGACTTCACCACGTACGGCGACTACGCCGCCACCGGTTTTGACGCCCCCGGCGCCCACCCCGCCGGTACGGACGGCGCCGGTTTCGATGCCACCGGGCACGCCACCGCGAGCTTCGCCAGCGACCCCCTCTTCGGCAACCTGCCGGGCAGCGGCGCCGACACGGGCACGTACGACTCAGGCCACTGGCCCACGGGCCAGCACGAGAACCCGCACTACGACGCGTACGCGGCCCAGCATCACGCCGCCTACGACACCGGCGTGTACGACACCACCTCCTGGACGCCCCAGCAGCAGCCGCTGTCGGTCATCCCGCCGCAGGCCGGGTCCCCGGACGCCACCGGCCAGTGGGACACCGGCGCCTGGCTCCAGCCCGACCAGTCCGGCAACCCGGCCGACCAGACCCAGCAGTGGGAATGGGGCACGCAGGCCTTCGACACCGGCACCTACGACGCCACGCAGTGGAACTCCGACGGCTCCGCCGCGCCGTCCCCCGACGGGTACGAGCAGCACGCGGACGCCTTCCACCAGCAAGAGACGGCGACGTTCGAGCAGCTCGGCTACGACGAGGCCACCGGCGCCCCCTACGAGGACCCCGCCGCGGACGGCGGCGAGCCTGCCGCCACCGGCGAACTGCCCATCGTCGCCCCGCTCCTGGACGGCCAGGAGGAGGTCGGCCCGCGCACCGCCGCACGAGCGGCCTCGCGCGCCGGGTCCCGCTCCCGCCGCCGTACGCCCCCCAAGCGCTCGGCGCTGATGACCATCGCGGTGCCCTCGGCGTGCGTGATGGGCGTCGCGGGGATCGCCGCCGCGTCCGTCGGCAGCCTCACCGAGGACAGCGCCGCGGAGGCGCAGACGACCGCGGCGGACGCGCAGCCGGTCAAGCCGGCCGCCGCCAACAACAAGCTGGACACGCAGCTGCAGAGTCTCTCCGCCGGCGCGGACGACTTCGCCGACCGGGCCAGCCGTACGCAGGAACGTATCGACCTCAAGGCTCAGCAGGCGGCCGAGCGGAAGCGGGCGGCGGAAGAGGCGGCCCGCAAGGAGCGGCTGCGCCCGAAGTTCGCCATGCCGGTCGCCCGCCACGGACTCAGCGCGCAGTACGGCCAGTCCGGCATCAACTGGATGTCCCTGCACACCGGCATCGACTTCCCCGTCTCGTACGGCACGACCGTGATGGCCGCGACCGACGGCACCGTCCGCACCCAGTGGAACAGCGCCTACGGCAACATGCTGATCCTGACGGCGAAGGACGGCACGGAGACGTGGTACTGCCACCTCTCCACCTACACGGTCCCCTCCGGTACGACCGTGAAGGCCGGCGACTCGATCGCGCGCTCGGGCAACTCCGGCAACTCCACCGGCCCTCATCTGCACTTCGAGGTGCGGCCGGGCGGCGGCTCGCCGATCGACCCGCTTCCGTGGCTGCGCAGCCACGGCGTGGACCCGACGTAACGTCTCGGCAGCCTCCGCCGGTCCGGCCGGCGGAGGCTCACCTCACAGGGCTTCAGCGCCCCGGGGCTACAGCTTCTCCACCGGCGCGTACCGCAGCAGCAGCCGCTTCGGCTTGTCCCCGAAGTCGATCGTCGCCTCGGCGTTCGCGCCCGTGCCCTTGACCGCCACGACGGTCCCGAGCCCGAACTGGTCGTGTGTGACCCGGTCCCCGACCGCCAGTGACACGACCGGCTTCTCGGCGGTGCGGCGCGTGGCGAAACCGGAGGCGCCCGACGCCGACGACCGCGAACGGGACGACGACAGCGAGGACGCCACGGCGGAGACCGGCCCGGAGGACGCGGGCGCGGTCGCACCGGTCCGCTTCCACTCCAGATGGGTCGGCGGGATCTCCTCCAGGAACCGGGAGGGCGGGTTGTACGACGGCTGGCCCCAAGCGCTGCGCAGGGTGGAGCGGGTCAGATAGAGCCGTTCCCGCGCGCGCGTGATGCCCACGTACGCCAGGCGCCGCTCCTCCTCCAGCTCCTTGGTCTGGCCGAGGGCGCGCATGTGCGGGAAGACGCCGTCCTCCATGCCGGTCAGGAAGACGACCGGGAACTCCAGGCCCTTGGCGGTGTGCAGGGTCATCAGGGTGATGACGCCGTCGCCGTCCTCCTCGTCGGGGATCTGGTCGGAGTCGGCGACCAGCGCGACCTTCTCAAGGAAGTCGGCCAGCGTTCCCTGCTCGTCCTCGGCGCGCTCCTGCTCGAACTCCATGGCGACGGCGGCGAGTTCCTGGAGGTTCTCGATCCGGGTCTCGTCCTGCGGGTCGGTGGAGGCCTGCAGTTCGGCGAGGTACCCGGTACGGTCCAGGATCGCCTCCAGCACGGTGGCGGGGCCGGCGCCGGACTCGACGACCGTACGGAGGTCCTCCATCAGCGTGTTGAACCGCTTGACGGCGTTGGTGGAGCGCGCGGCCATGCCGTACGCCTCGTCGACGCGCTTCAGCGCCTGCGGGAAGCTGATCTTCTCGCGCTGGGAGAGGGCGTCGATCATCGCCTCTGCGCGGTCGCCGATGCCCCGCTTGGGGACGTTGAGGATCCGGCGCAGCGGCACCGAGTCCTCCGGGTTGGCCAGGACGCGCAGGTAGGCCAGGACGTCCCGGACCTCCTTGCGCTCGTAGAAGCGGACGCCGCCGACGACCTTGTAGGGCAGGCCGACGCGGATGAAGATCTCTTCGAAGACACGGGACTGGGCGTTGGTGCGGTAGAAGACGGCGACATCGCCCGCCTTCGCCTCGCCCGCGTCGGTGAGACGGTCTATCTCGTCGGCGACGAACTGCGCCTCGTCGTGCTCGGTGTCGGCGACGTAGCCGGTGATCCGCGCGCCCGTGCCCGCGTTGGTCCACAGGTTCTTGGGGCGGCGGGACTCGTTGCGCTCGATGACCGCGTTGGCCGCGGTCAGGATCGTCTGTGTGGAGCGGTAGTTCTGCTCCAGGAGGATCGTCGTCGCGTCCGGGTAGTCCTCCTCGAACTGGAGGATGTTGCGGATCGTCGCGCCGCGGAAGGCGTAGATCGACTGGTCGGCGTCGCCCACCACGCACAGCTCGGCGGGCGGCAGGTCGTCCGCGCTGGGCGGTACGTCGACGGGGTGCTCGGAGGTGCCCACGAGCTCCCGGACGAGGGAGTACTGGGCGTGGTTGGTGTCCTGGTACTCGTCCACCAGCACATGGCGGAAGCGGCGGTGGTAGTGCTCGGCGACGTCCGGGAAGGCGCGCAGCAGGTTGACCGTCGTCATGATCAGGTCGTCGAAGTCGAGGGCGTTCGCCTCGCGCAGCCGTGACTGGTACATCGCGTAGGCCTGGGCGAGGGTCTTCTCGAAGCCGTCGGCGGCCTGGGCGGCGAAATCCTCCTCGTCGATCAGCTCGTTCTTCAGGTTGCTGATCTTGGCGCTGAAGGACTTCGGCGGGAAGCGCTTGGGGTCGAGGTCCAGGTCGCGGCAGACCAGGGCCATCAGGCGCTTGGAGTCGGCGGCGTCGTAGATCGAGAAGCTCGAGGTGAAGCCGAGCTTCTTGCTCTCCCGGCGCAGGATGCGCACGCAGGCGCTGTGGAACGTCATCACCCACATGGCGTTCGCGCGCGGGCCGACGAGTTGTTCGACGCGCTCCTTCATCTCGCCGGCGGCCTTGTTGGTGAAGGTGATGGCGAGGATCTGGCCCGGGTGGACGTCCCGCTCGGCGAGCAGGTGGGCGATGCGGTGCGTGAGCACGCGGGTCTTGCCGGAGCCGGCGCCGGCGACGATGAGCAGCGGGGAGCCGGAGTGGGTGACGGCGGCGCGCTGGTTGTCGTTCAGCCCCTCCAGGAGCGCGGCGGCGTCCACCGGCGGGCGCGCGGCGCCGCCCCGGTAGTAGGCGTCGCGGTCCGGCGGCACGTCGAACTTCCCGCCGAACAGATCGTCCGGGACCGGCTCCGGTCCGTGATCGTCCTCGGGCGGCGGCGGGGGCTCGTCCGCGGGGCCCCGCTGGGCCTGGAGGTCCGCCAGGAAGCTGTCGTCAAAGAGGCTGCTCATCGCTCTCCGAGTCTAGGGCGCCCCACTGACAGCCCGCCGCCGCCCTGAGAACATCGCCGAAAGCACCCCCCCGTCACCCTCCAGGTCCGGGTGATCACAGGCCGCTATGGCCTCCACAATTGCGGACGAATGATGACCGACCTCCCCCGATTGATCACTCTCGGCGACGCTCATGAGTAAGGTCACGGAAATGTATCGGGCATATCACCCATCAACCTTCACAAGGGCCACACGAGTTGGCTACCGTGCGAGGAGGCCACACGACCCCCACCGGCGAACCTCGCCGGGCCGCGTGGCCTCCGCCGAGTCCGGCGTGCCGCAGCGGCAGCCAGAGCCGGGGACCCAACCGAGACCCCGGGGTGAATCGGCCCGACTCCCTTTCCGGAGAAGGCCGTAGGGCAACCCTTCCGAAGCACCCGCCCGAACCCGACAGCTAACCCGGTAGGCGGAGCATGGAAGGAGTCGCCTCCCTTGGCGTCGCACCGCAAGTCGCGTCCTACGGGTTCGCGCGTGGCAGGCATACGGACCCCCGCCCTCGCAACGGCGGCCCTCACCTCCGTGGCCCTGCTGTCCCAGTCGGCCAACGCCGCCCCCGAGGCCGACGACAAGCCCAGCCTGGAGGAAGTCGAGAAGAAGGTCGACGACCTCTACCGCCAGGCCGGGTCCGCGACCGAGAAGTACAACGGGGCGAAGGAGAAGACCGCCAAGCAGCGCAAGCGCGTCGACACCCTCCTCGACGACGTCGCCCAGCGCACCGAGAAGCTGAACGAGGCGCGGGAGGAGCTGGGCACCTTCGCCGCCGCCCAGTACCGCACCGGCGCCTCCGCCCCGGACACGGCGACGTTCCTGCTCGCGGACACCCCGCAGGACTACTTCGACCAGACCCAGCTGATGGACCGGATGACCGGCCGTCAGAAAGTGGCGGTCGACGACTACATCACTCAGCAGTCAGAGACGATGGAGAAGCGTCAGGAGGCCGCCGAGAGCCTCGAGACGCTCACCGAGTCGCAGGGCGACCTGAAGACGGCCAAGGCCACCGTCCAGCGGAAGCTCGCGGACGCGCGCGAGTTGCTGTCGAAGCTGACCGCCGAGGAGAAGGCGCGGCTCGCGGCGATCGAGAAGGAGAAGCAGCAGGAGGCGGCCCGCAAGGCCGCCGAGCTGGCCCGGCAGCAGGCCGAGCAGCAGAAGGAGCGGGAGCAGGAGCAGGAGGCCGCCCAGCAGCAGGGCGGCGGCTCCTCCTCGGCGGGTTCGTCCTCGGGGTCGTCGTCCACCGCGCCCGACTCCTCGTACGCCACCAAGGCCGACAAGGCGCTCGCCTTCGCCCGCGCCCAGATCGGCAAGCCGTACGTCTGGGGCGCCACCGGCCCTGGCTCCTACGACTGCTCCGGCATCACCCAGGCCGCCTGGAAGGCCGCCGGGGTGACCCTGCCGCGCACGACGTACGACCAGGTCAACGCCGGCACCACGGTCCCCCTGGCCGACGCACAGCCCGGTGACCTGGTCTTCTTCTACGACGATGTCACCCACGTGGGTATCTACATCGGCAACGGCATGATGATCCACGCTCCGAAGCCCGGCACGTACGTGCGCGAGGAGTCGATCTACTACGACGGCGAGTCGTCGATCCACAGCGTGGTGCGTCCGGCCTGACGGGTCTCGCAGGTTTTTGGGACCCCGCGCGCGTGGCCTGCCCGTAACGCGCGCGGGGCCTACCTAGCATCGGGCCCATGCCCGCGACCTCCCCCTCCGTCGCCTGGTGGGCGCGGCGTGCCCCGGCGGCCAGTGCCGCCGTGCTGGCGACCGGCACCCTGTCGGTCGGTCTGGATCTGGCGGGGTACGAGGTCCTCTCGCTCATCGCCCTCGCTCTCGCCTGCGCGGCCTGGCTGCTGTTCGCCGCGGACTTCACCCTGCGGCTGCTGCGGGCCGGGACGAGGTGGCGGGCGTACATCCGCAGGCCGGGCGTCCTCGAGAGCGTGACGACGACGGCCCTCACCACCGTGGCGGCGACCGCTGTCCTCGGGACCGCCTTCTCGGCGGCGGGCTCGCAGGCTCTGGCCGTGACGCTGCTGGTGCTCGCCGTGCTGCTCTGGCCGGTGCCGCTCGTCCTCGTCCCGCAGGGCGAGCAGCGGCGCAGGCCCGGGACGGTGTTCGCGCGCTGCATGGCCACCCAGGGGCTCGCCGTGCTCGGTGCCACGCTGGCCGCGGCCGAGTCGGAGGCGTGGCTCGCGCACGCGGCGCTGGTGCTGTTCTGGCTGGGGCTGGTGCTGTACGTCTTCGCCCTGGTCCGTTTCGATGTGCGGCAGGTGGCCGAGGGCACCGGCGATCACTGGCTCGCGGGCGGGGCCCTCGCCCTCTCGGCGCTCGCCGGGGCGCTGCTGATCAGCGCCGACAGCGTGCGTCTGTACCTGTGGAACGTGGACGACCGGGACGTCCTGCGCAATATGACCGTCGCCCTGCTCGTGCTCGCGCTGGTCTGTTACGCCGTCCTGCTCGCCGCCGAGTTCCTGTGGCCCCGGCCCCGTGATGACGTCCGCCGCTGGGCGACCGTGTTCACCTGGGCCACGACGGGGACGGCGGCACTGGGCGTCGCCGTCGCCCTCGACGTCTCCTGGCTCGACGGTTTCGGGGAGGCACTGTTGTGGATCGCCATCGCCGCGTGGCTGGTGGCCGCCGCCCTGACGGCCGCCGCGGCCCGGTCCGGTGCCCGGCCCGGCCGGCGGGTCAGGTCCAGAGCACGGCGATGAAGACGTTCGCCGTGGTCAGCAGCCCGACCAGGCCGAACAGGCCCTTGTCCACCTTCTCGTCGTCCCGTTTCACATAGACCAGGCCGAGGATCACGATCAGCAGGGCCAGCTTCACACCTATCTTGATGTTGTTCACGGACTGGTCGTCGGCCTGGTTGAGGCCGATCAGGATCACACCGGTGACCAGCATCGTCAGCGCGCCGTGCAGCATCGCCGGGGTGTAGCGGGCGGTGCCCTCGCCCATCGCCTTCATCTGGGTGAGAAAGCCGCCCAGGAGCGAGGCGATGCCGATGATGTGGAGACCGACGAAGAGGTGGATGAGAACGTCCATGAGGCCGGAGCCTAATCAGGGGGTCCGATCCGCCCGGCACCGGCCCACCGATGCATATATGCGCCCCATAGCACCCGATCACTGGCACTCGCCCGGGAAATCGACGCATCGGTCATCACGCTGAGTGAAGACGACGGCGCCGGGGCGGGATCACGGTCGCATACGGTCACCGCCGGTCCTCTCGGGACAGTTCCGCGCACCGGCCACGGGCCCGCCATGGCGAGGTTTAGCGTCCTGCCCCAGGTGACCGGCTCCCCACCGCCGCCCGGGCCAGGGGCGGCAGTCGGGCACCACCGCCAGAAGGTCCGGCGGCGGCCCGCTTCCCCTGTGCGGGCCGTCGCCGGACGCGCAGGCCGCCCGTCCGCTCCCCACTGCGGTCGTCGCACGCCCGGCGGTCGCAGGAAAGGACGTGGCACCCCAGGTGGCAGCGCACCGCAAGCCCCGACAGCGCACCGCGAGCGGCAACACGGCCCGTACGGCCGCCACGATCGCGCTCGCCGGCGCGGCGACCGCGACGGGCTTCGACGGAACCGGACACGCCGAACCGCAGCTCACCCCCGGCCAGGTCAAGGCCGAGGTGGACAAGCTGTACCAGGAGGCGGAGGTCGCCACCGAGAAGTACAACAGGGCGAAGGAGAAGGCCGACGCCGCCGGAGAGCGGATCAGGAAGCTCCAGGACCAGGCGGCCCGCAAGGAGGAACGGCTCAACTCGGCCCGCGACGCCCTGGGCTCCCTCGCCGCCGCGCAGTACCGGGACGGCGGCATCGACCCCGCCCTCCGGCTCGCCCTGTCCGACGACCCCGACCGGTACCTCGAGAACGCCGAGTTCGTGGAGCGGGCCGGCAACCGGCAGAAGTCCGCCGTCGCGGGTGTCCGCAAGCAGCTCCGGGAGATCGAGCAGCTGCGCGGGGCCGCCCACATCGAGCTGACGTCCCTGAAGTCGCGGCAGACGGAGCTGAAGCGGCACAAGAAGACGATCACCGGCAAGCTGGGCTCCGCACGGCAGCTGCTGTCCCGGCTCACCCCGCAGGAACGTGCCGGCCTGGGCGAAGGGCCCGGCACGGACCGCGCCTCCCGCTCCTCGACGGGCCTCCGGGACACCCTGGCGGCCCCCGGTTCCGCCGCCTCGCAGGCGCCCAACGCCCGCGCTGCCGCCGCCGTCTCCTACGCCTACCAGAAGCTCGGCAGCCCCTACGTCTGGGGCGCGACCGGCCCGGACGCCTTCGACTGCTCGGGCCTCGTCCAGGCCGCGTACCGCTCCGCGGGCGTCGCACTGCCCCGCACGACGTACTCCCAGATCGCCGCCGGCCGCCGCGTCTCCCGTTCCGAACTCCTCCCCGGTGACCTGGTCTTCTACTACGCCGGTATCAGCCACGTCGGTATCTACGTGGGCAACGGCCAGATGATCCACGCCCCCAACTCATCGGCCCCGGTACGGGTCGCCCCGCTCGACGAGATGCCGTACGCGGGGGCGACACGGGTGGTCTGACGGGTGGTCCGGCACGGGACCTACGGGCAGGGTGGACCGCGACGGCGCAGGCCGACCCGGTCGCCGGGTCACACCAGCCGTCGCGCCGTGGCCCACCTGGTCAGCTCGTGCCGGTTGGAGAGCTGGAGCTTGCGCAGGACCGCCGAGACATGCGACTCGACCGTCTTCACGGAGATGAACAGCTGCTTGGCTATCTCCTTGTACGCGTACCCCCGGGCGATGAGCCGCAGCACCTCGCGCTCGCGCTGCGTCAGCCGGTCCAGGTCCTCGTCGACCGGGGGAGCGTCCGTGGAGGCGAAGGCGTCGAGGACGAACCCGGCCAGCCGCGGGGAGAACACCGCGTCGCCCTCCTGGACGCGGAAGACGGAGTCGACGAGGTCCGTGCCGGTGATCGTCTTGGTGACATACCCGCGGGCCCCGCCGCGGATCACGCCGATCACGTCCTCCGCCGCGTCCGACACGGACAGCGCGAGGAAGCGGACCGGCTGCTCGGGGTCGGCCATCAAGGGGGCGCAGCGGCGCAGTACCTCCACCCCGCCACCGCCCGGGAGATGCACGTCGAGGAGAACCACCTCGGGCCGGGTCGCGGTGATGACCGTGACCGCCTGGTCGACGTCCGCGGCCTCGCCGACGACCTCGACACCGGTCTGCTCGGTCTGCCCGATCTCGGCCTGGACCCCCGTACGGAACATGCGGTGGTCGTCGACGAGGACCACGCGCACCCGACGCCCGCCGGTGCCGCCGCCCGGCTCCCCGGGCCCGGCCGCCTCCGCCGCTCCCCCTGTACCGTTCGCCTCGGTCGGGTCGCTCATGACGTCTTCTCCGCCCTCTCCATCTCCAGCTCGACCTCCGTGCCGCCGTCCGGCACCGCGCGCAGCCGCGCCGTGCCGCCGTGGCGCTCCATGCGGCCGATGATCGATTCTCTGACACCCATGCGGTCGGCGGGTATCGAGTCGAGGTCGAAGCCGGGGCCGCGATCCCGGACGGACACGAAGACCGTCTTCCCCTCGACCTCGGCGTAGACCTGTACGGCTCCGCCCTCGCCACCGTACTTGGCGGCGTTCACCATCGCTTCCCGCGCGGCCTGCATCTGTGCGCCGGTCCCCTCGTCGAGCGGGCAGTCCCCCACCACCACGACTTCGATGGGCACGCCGTGCTTGTCCTCCACCTCGGCTGCGTTGCGCCGCACGGCGTCGGCGAGGGTGGTGGGTTCGTCGGCCTCGTCCTTGCCGGTGCCCTCGGGCTTGTAGAGCCAGGTGCGCAGGTCCCGCTCTTGGGCGCGGGCGAGGCGGCGCACCTCGCCCGCGTTCTCCGCGTTGCGCTGGATCAGGGTGAGGGTGTGCAGCACCGAGTCGTGGACATGGGCGGCGACCTCCGCGCGCTCCTGGGCGCGGATGCGCATCAGGCGCTCCTCGGAGAGGTCCTGCGTCATACGCACCAGATAGGGCCCGGCGAGAAGCGTGATCCCGACGAGGACCGCGAGGGCCGCCTGCAGGACGGAGCCGAGGTGGGCGGCGGAGCCCTGCAGGACGAAGATGCCGGAGACACCGGCCGTCACCAGCAGCACCCCGCCCACCGCGCGCAGCAGCGTGACCGTGCGCCGGCGACGGCCGACCTCGACCCAGCGGGCGCGGCGGGCGTTGTCCGCCTGCCGCCAGACCAGGGCGACGCCCGCGCCGACGAGCACCGCCGGCCACAGGTACACCCGGGCCCCGCCGCTGAGGTTCACATTGCCCACGAACACCAGGGCCACGGCGACCATGAGCAGCAGGGCCACTATCTGGCCCTTGTCGGGTTTGCGGGCGACAAGCCTGCGGCGGCCGTCGGCCGAGGCCTCCGCGGCGGCCGGCGGCTTCTGCGCGTCGACTCCGCCGACGCCGAGCGGGACGAAGAACCAGAACGCGGCGTACAGCAGCGCACCGAGGCCGTCGGCCATGAACAGGCCGACGAACACGAGCCGCACCCAGACGACGGGCAGCCCGAGATGCCCGGCGAGCCCTCGCGCCACGCCACCGAGCCAGCGTCCGTCACTGCTGCGGTAGAGCTTGCGCGGCGGCCGCGGTTCGGCGAGTGGCGCTGCTGCGGCTTCCGACATGCCATTGATGGTCACACGGCCGCAGGGCAGGAGCATCAGGGTCGACCCCGGAGACTCCCCTGATCTCCGAACCCCGGCCCGTCGAACGCTTCCCGAGCCGTTCCTCAGGGCCGATATCAGGGTCCGGCCAGGGTCGTTCCGACTGCCGCGGCGGCGTCGCGCCCGTCACCATGGACTCATGACCGATCACGAGCACGCCGCGACGGGTCCGGGACCCGGCTCCGGCCCGCGCCCCGCACCGGGCGCCGGGCCGCAGGACGCCGCGCCCACGGGCTCCCCCGCGCAGGGGCGTGCGGGCGCGGGAGAACAGGGAGGAGCTCCCGACACGGCCGACGCGACCGGCGCGACCGGCCCTGCCGGGGAAACGGCCCCTCCCGGCGAGCCCGGCCAGCCCGGCCCTGCCGACGCGCCCGGCCCTCCCCGGGCGTTCCGCCGCGACCGCCGCCACAAGACCCTGGCCGGCGTCTGCTCCGGGCTCGGGCGGCAGTGCGACATGGACCCGGTGATCTTCCGCATCACGCTCGCGGTGCTCTCCGTGACCGGCGGCATCGGTCTGCTCTTCTACGGCTTCGTCTGGCTCCTCGTCCCGTACGAGGACGAGGAAGAGAACGAGGTGCGCAAGCTGCTGACCGGCCGGGTCGACGGCCAGGCCCTGACGGCCGTGCTGTTCGCGCTGGTCGGCTGCGGAGTGTTCCTGACCCTGCTGAACAACGGCGGAGTGCTGACCTTCGCCTTCGTCCTGTCCATACTCCTGGCCGGCTCCGGATTCTGGTCACGCCAGCGCGGCGCCCCCAGCCCCGACCCGCTGGCCGCCCAAGCCGTGGCCGACGCCCCACCCGAACCCCAGGCGCCGCCGGTCTTCGTCACCGCCCCCTCCTGGTGGCGCGACCCCATCGTCAAGGACGGCACCCACATCGGCGGCACGGGCTATCTGTGGGGCCCCCGCGACGCCCGCGACCCGGATGTCGCGGCAGCCATCAACATCGGGCGCGGCACCCGGGCCGGCGGCCGCGAGGACATACCCGTCCCGCGCACCCGGCCTCCCGAGCCGCGCGGCCCCCGCTGGATCGGCGGCTGGGTCTTCCTGCTGGCCCTGCTCGCAGGCGCCCTGGGCACCGACCTGACCTGGGAAACGCACCCGCTGGGCACCAGCCTGCAGACGGGCCTGGCCTGCGCGCTCGCCGTCCTGGGCCTGGGCATAGCCGTCAGCGCCTTCCTGGGGCGGACAGGGGCGGGCTCGATCCTGCTGGCGGTCATCACGGCCGGGCTGCTCGCCGGGTCGGCGGCCCTGCCCAAGGACATCGGCACCCAGTGGGCCCGCACGACCTGGCGGCCCGCCTCGGTGGCAGACGTACGGGAGCAGTACGAACTGGGCACCGGCGTCGGCACCCTCGACCTGACCGGGCTGGACATGGCCGGGAGACAGACCGTGACGACCAGCGCCGACGTGGGCATCGGCCGGGTGAAGGTGCTCGTGCCCGAGGACGTGACCGTGCGGCTGAGCGTCGACGTGGGGCTCGGCGACCTCCAGTTGCCGGGCGACGACACGAAGGACGTGGATGTGAAACCGGGCCAGCAGAAGGAGATCACCCTCTCCCCCGCCAAGGGTGTCGAGAGGTCCGGCACCATCGACCTGGACCTCCAGGTCGGCATGGGACAGGTGGAGGTGACCCGTGCTGCGTCATGAGCCCCGGCCCGGAACGCTGGTCGCCGGTGTCGTTCTCGTCCTGACGGGCGTCCTGTACGCCGGTGATGCGGGCGGCGCCTGGGAGATCCCGTGGTTCCTGGCGATCCCCCTTGTCACGGGCGGACTGTGCCTGGCCGGCGCGGTGGCGTTCCTGACGGGCCGCCTGCGCCGGCGCCGCACGACGGGCCGGACCGCCACCGACTAGCCACCGACGCCCCGGGCTTCCGGACGCCTCGGGCTCCGGGCTCTGGGCTGCGGCCCCCGGCCCCCGGCTATCGGCTATCGGTACTCCCGCCTCTGCCGTCGTCGCGACCTCAGGGCCGCGTCCACGGACAGCAGGGGGGCGCCCGCCAGGACGAGGGGTGTCCAGGCCATGAGGTAGGCGAGGTCGTTGCCGTAGTAGTAGGGATCGGAGGCCCAGCTCACGGTCAGCCACAGGCTGAGGGAGATCAGCGCGCCGCCGAGTGCGGCCAGACGGGCGAGCACGCCGAGCAGGGTGCCGATGCCGACGGCCAGTTCGCCGAAGGCGATGGCGTAGCCAAAGCCGACCGGGCTCTTCAGGGAGAGGTCGACCAGGGCGGGAATGGCGGAGGAGTCGCGGACGGCGCGCATCATGTCGCCGATCGACCCGGCGCCGGAGTCCTTCATGAAGGCGCTGTCGGTGAGTTTGTCCAGGCCGGCGTAGATGAAGGTGACGCCGAGGAAGATGCGCAGAGGAAGGAGGGCGTAGCGGCCGAGGGTGTCCCGCCAACCTCCGTCACCGCGGTAGTGGGGGCCGTTCGTGTCCGTACGCATACTGTGAGTCATCGCTGCAAGCCGCCTCTCGCCGCCGGTGCCGAGACCCCCTCAACAGACCATACGTACGACAAACAGACCGCGCTCAACCCTGTCTGTCCCCAATTGTTGCCCGTTGTTGCCCGACCGCCGGAGCCGGCGGGCAGCCGTCACTCCGTCACATCAACGGCGTACCGGTTCGTCTCCACGCCCGCCGCCGTGACCACCTGCACGTCCACCCGCCCCGGTTCGACATCCGCCGGCACCGGCACCGTCAGCAGGGTGTCCGCCGGGTTGCTGAAGCCGCCGGGTACCGGTACCAGGGGCACGTGGACGTGCACGGCACCCACCCGGACGACCATCCGGGCCAGCCGGTCGGCACCCTGCGCGCCCGGCGGCACGAAGCCGGCGCCCCGGATCTCGATGTCGTCGCCCGTGCGGATCGGCCCGTCGAGGTCGCCCGCCTCCCGGGCCCGGACCACGGAGAGGATGACCGGCCGGCCGCCCTCGGCGTACTTGCCGGCCAGATAGGTCGCGGCCGACACCAGGACCACCACCGCGAGACCCCACGGCAGGTCCGGCAACTGGTCCGGGCGCCTGGCCAGCCGCACCGCCGCGAAGACCAGGGCGACAGCGCTGATGACGACGTACTGGATGTCGGCGAAGGTGCCCCGGCCCGCGTCGTCGGTCAGCAGGTCGGCGGCGCGCGGCCGGTCGGCGCGCACCTTCTGCAGCCGTTGTCCCAGGACCCGCAGCCCGACCACCCGCCGTACGAGCACGGCGATCCCGCACACCACGGCGAGCACGGTCACGACCCCGGCGCCGCGGGCGAGTTCCAGCCCGGAGATCAGCGCGTCCCGCTCCGGGTGCCGGGAGGCGGCAGCCAGCCGCCCCACCAGGACGAGCACCGCGTAGGCCACGAACAGCACCCACGCGGCGGCGACCGTGCGGGAGGTCGACAGGCGGTTGTCCTCGCCGATCACAGGGGCCAGCGCACCGCCCTTCGACCGGTGGAACCAGGACGCCGCGGTCACCCCCGCGGCCACCACCAGCGCCGCGGCCAGCCCGGCCGTACGCGCCGCCGTCCAGCCCGCGCCGACCGCGGTGAGGCACTGGCCGAGCAGCAACAGCACGACGGCCGCCCACACCACACCCGCCGTGCGGCGCCACAGTCCCGTCAGCCAGGCGTGGCCCTCGGCCCGGCCGCGCTCGGCGACGAGTTCCGCGGACTGCGCAAGTTCCTCCGAGACCCAACTGCGGGATGCCGTGGCGGAGTGGGCCACCGCGGCCGGCAGCCCCTGCCCGGCCGCGAACTCGTCGCATCTGCGCAGGAACGCGGCGACGGCCCGCCGGTGCCCCTCACGCGCCCCGTGCGGGCAGTCCCCGCAGGCGCACCCGCCTTCGTGAGCGGTGCCGTGAGCACCACCCAGAGCAGTGCCGTGAGTACTCCCATAGGCACTGCCGTGTCCACTCGCGTACCGGCCCGCATACGCTCCCGCGTCCGCGTACCCACCCGCGTCCGCGCCGCCCTGCCCCGTCTCGCGCACCGCCACGTCCGACGCCCGCCTTCCCGCGACCCAACCACCGTCGGCCTTCCGGACCCCGGAAGACCGCTGTACAACTCCCCTGCGACGACAGCGAATTGTCCCCTACACCAGGCGGTTCACGTCCGCTCGGTCTGGTCAACACGGGTGAATTTCAGCGGGCCGTGTTGACCTGGCTGGGAGAATTCCCCTATGGCCGAGATCATCCAGCGTGACGGGACCTGGGCCTTCGACGGCGAAACGGTCCGGATCACGCCCGGTCTGCACCGCTCCGTACCGCTGTTCCGGCAGACGTACGGGGAGATCGCCGTGCCGCTCGAGGCGGTCTCGAGTGTCGCCCTCGAACCCGAACGCAGGCGCGGACGGCTGCGGTTGCGGCTGCGGGAGGGCGCGGACCCCCTGCTCCAGGCGACGGGCGGGCGGCTGCCGGAGGTGGCCGATCCGTACCGGCTGACGGTGGACGCGGACCGGACGGGGGTCGCCGAGTACGTCGCCGAGGAGATCCGCCGCGCGCTGCTCCTGGACCGGATCCCGAAGGCACCGGTGAAGGCCTATCTGCTGCCGGGACCGCCGGTCCCGGTGTCGGTCCGTTCGTCCGACGGGACGGTCTCCTTCGACGGCAGCCGGGTACGGATCGACTGGGCCGACACCTCCGAGCGGGTCAAACGCGCCACCGGCCCGCGCATCATCACCCTGGGTGAGCTGGTCCGGGTCGAGTGGCTGCCGAACTCCGGCCACGAGGACGGCCTCCTGCGCTTCGTGACCCGCGAGACGGTGGTCTCGAAACTGCCGCCGGAGAAGGATCCGTACGCCCTGGACCTGTGGGGCAGCCCCCGCCGCGATCTGCTCACGGCACTCGTCGCCACGGCGGTCACGGCCCGGCTGCCCCACCCGTCCACCGAAGCCGCGCACGACATGTCCGCCCACTGTCCGCCCGCCTCCGAGCACCACGACGAGCACCATGACAAGCACCACGACGTACTGCTGCGCCGCCTGCGCGAACTGGGCCGGTTGCACCGGGACGGGGTGCTCACGGACGAGGAGTTCTCGAGGACGAAAGCAGTGGTGCTCCGCGGCTTCTGACACCAGCGGCACGCCCCACAGCCACAGCCGCAGCCACGACCGCCTAACTCAGCAGATCCGGCTCACTCCGGCTGACGTCCTGCCACATCGGCTGGTAGTTGATCCACGCCACCAGGTCGCCGCCCAACTGCTCCCGCGTCGCCACCGCCATCCGGTGGTCGATGCGGACCGGCCGCCCGGCCGCCTGCGCCGTGAGCTGCACCTGGCAGGACCGTTCCATCGACACGAACCACCAGGCCGCCGCGTCCACCGAGTCGCCGACGGTCAGCAGGCCGTGGTTGCGCAGCACAAGTGCCTTGCGGGAGCCGAGCGCGGTCGCGATGCGCCGGCCCTCCTCGGCGTCGACGGAGACCCCGGTGTAGGCGTCGTAGAGGACGTGGTCCTCGTAGAACGCGCAGCTCTCCTGGGTGATCGGCTCCAGCAGTTCGCCGAGGGCCGCGAGCGCCCGGCCGTGCACCGAGTGGCAGTGGGCGACGGCGACCACGTCGGGGCGGGCCGCGTGCACCTGGGCGTGCACGGTGAACGCGGCCTGGTTGACGTGGTAGCGGCCCTCGACGACCTGGCCGTCCTGGTTGGCGAGCACCAGGTCGCTCACGGTGACGTGCCGGAAGGGCAGCCCGAACGGGTTGACCCAGAAGCAGTCGGTGTACTCCGGGTCGCGGGCGGTGATGTGCCCGGACACACCGTCCTCGAAGCCGAGCCGCCCGAAGATCCTCAGGGCGCCCGCGAGCCGTTCCTTGCGGTGCAGTCGTTCGTCCTCGACCGACTCGTGCATGGGCGGCATCGCGAACCGCAGCCGGTCGGTGGGCAGCGGCAGGGGCGGGGTGGGCCCGTGCATAGGTCCTCCAGCGCTGTTTCTTCGTACGGGGCGGAAGCTACCGCCGGTGGGGCCGGGATGAACAGAACCGTTTCGTAAAGATGAAACGAGCGCCCCTGAAAGCACCCCATGCGCACCCTTTCGCCCCCGGTCTCCCCTGGGGGCCGTCTAGTGGATCTCCGCAGCGTCGCGACGCCCGGCACGCCCGCTCGCCGCACGGCGCGAATGGCCAGGTGGCTCCGCCACATGACCCTCCGCACCGCACGCCGATCGCACGCACGGAACGCCGCTCCTTCTCCTGCGGAGATCCACTAGACGGCCCCTACCCCACGAATAGCCGACAGAAGATGTCGGATTTCGGCGCCACACTCTCCGTATGACAGCGAACTGGGCGGCTTTCGCCACCGTCGAACCGGACCTGGCCGACACGGTCGAGAAGCGCTTCGGCGCCTATACCCACCACGTCCTCGCCACCCTCCGCAAGGACGGTTCGCCCCGCACCAGCGGCCTGGAGGTGCGGTTCCTGAACGGTGAGCTGTGGCTCGGCATGATGCCGGACTCGGTGAAGGCACTGGACCTGCGCCGCGACCCGCGCTTCGCGCTCCAGGCGAACACCGGGGAGGGCACGCGCATGGGCGGCGGCGACGTCCGGATCAGCGGCCGGGCGATCGAGGTCGACGATGCGCAGACCAAGGCCGGATACGTCGAAGAGGTGGAACCGCCGGAGCCGTTCCACCTCTTCCGCACCGAGCTGACGGAGGTCGTGCGGACCTACGTCGAGGACGACACGTACCTCGTCGTCCAGGTCTGGACGCCCGGCAATCCCCTGCGCACCGTCAAGCGCACCTAGGGGTCACTCCCACTCGATCGTCCCCGGCGGCTTCGACGTCACGTCGAGGACGACGCGGTTGACGTCGCGCACCTCGTTGGTGATCCGGGTCGAGATCTTCGCCAGGACGTCGTACGGCAGACGCGACCAGTCGGCCGTCATGGCGTCCTCGGAGGAGACGGGACGCAGCACGATCGGGTGGCCGTACGTACGGCCGTCGCCCTGGACGCCGACGCTGCGGACGTCCGCGAGCAGGACCACCGGGCACTGCCAGATGTCCCGGTCGAGGCCGGCCGCCGTGAGCTCCTCGCGGGCGATGGCGTCGGCCTCGCGCAGCAGGTCCAGGCGCTCCTTGCTGACCGCGCCGACGATACGGATGCCCAGGCCCGGGCCGGGGAAGGGCTGGCGCTGGACGATCTCGTCCGGCAGGCCGAGCTCCTGGCCGACCATCCGGACCTCGTCCTTGAACAGCTGGCGCAGCGGCTCGATCAGCTTGAACTCGAGGTCCTCGGGCAGACCGCCCACATTGTGGTGGGACTTGATGTTGGCGGTGCCGGTGCCGCCGCCGGACTCGACCACGTCCGGGTAGAGGGTGCCCTGGACGAGGAACTCCACGGCCGGGCCCTGGTCGGCGATGATCTCGGCCTGGGCCTGCTCGAAGACCCGGATGAACTCGCGGCCGATGATCTTCCGCTTCTCCTCGGGGTCGGAGACCCCGGCGAGCGCCTTGAGGAACCGCTCCTCGGCGTCCACGACCTTCAGCTGGACGCCGGTCGCGGCGACGAAGTCCTTCTCGACCTGCTCGGTCTCGCCCTTGCGCATCAGGCCGTGGTCAACGTACACGCAGGTCAGCTGGGAGCCGATGGCCTTCTGGACGAGGGCGGCGGCGACGGCGGAGTCCACGCCGCCGGACAGCCCGCAGATGGCGCGCCGGTCACCGACCTGCTCGCGGATCGCGGCGACCTGCTCCTCGATCACGTTGCCGGTGGTCCAGTTCGGCGTGAGGCCCGCGCCCCGGTACAGGAAGTGCTCCAGCACCTGCTGCCCGTGCGTGGAGTGCATCACCTCGGGGTGGTACTGGACGCCGTAGAGCTTCTTCTCGTCGTTCTCGAAGGCGGCCACGGGCACGACGTCCGTGGAGGCCGTGACGGAGAAGCCCTCGGGGGCGGCGGAGCAGGCGTCGCCGTGCGACATCCAGACGGCCTGCTCGACGGGGGTGCCCTCGAAGAGGGTGGAGGACGCCTTGGAGACGTGCAGATCGGTGCGGCCGTACTCGCGGGCTCCGGTGTTGTCGACGGTGCCGCCGAGGGTGCGCGCCATCAGCTGGAAGCCGTAGCACATGCCGAAGACGGGGACGCCGGCCTCGAAGATCGCGCGGTCGAGGCTCGGGGCGCCCTCCTCGTAGACCGACGAGGGGCCGCCGGAGAGGATGATCGCCGCGGGGTTCTTGGCGAGGATCTCCTGGACCGGCATGGTGCTCGGCACGATCTCGCTGTAGACCCGCGCCTCGCGGACACGACGGGCGATGAGCTGGGCGTACTGCGCGCCGAAGTCGACGACCAGGACGGTGTCGGGGGCGTTGGCAGCGGGAGTCGCTGATGACACGGGGTGCCTTCCGGCGGTGGGGCGGGGGTCTTGTGCCACCCGATTCTACCGAGGTGCTCGTGGGCAGCGTCCCGCGCACGGACGGTCCGGGCTCCGGCAGCCGTGTCTCACCATGCGAACCCGCTTGGACGCCGCGCCGGCCCAGGGCATACTGAGCGCCATGCTCACGCACCAGACCTTCCGCTTTACCTATGGCATCCGGCCCGCCGGCTGCCATGGTCGTGCTGCTTGAGCAACTGACAAGCGACTTCCCAGGCGCCCCGGGCCGACAAGGCCCGGGGCGTCTGTCGTCGTCCGGGCCTTGCCGCTCCGGGGCACCCCAGACGACGAGGAGCCCCTCCCATGACCGTTCCCACCACCACCGGCGACGTGACCGGCGCCCGCACCCCCGAGGCCGCCGAGGTGATCACCGGCGCGCGTGAGCGGATCGACGCGCTCGACGACCGGATCATCGGCCTGATCCAGGAACGGGTGGCGGTATCGGCCGTCATCCAGGAGGCGCGGATCACCTCCGGGGGCCGGCGCGTGAACCTCTCCCGCGAGATGGAGGTGCTCGGCCACTACAGGGACGCGCTGGGCAAGCCGGGCACGGCCCTGGCGATGACCCTGCTGGAGCTGTGCCGGGGCAGGATCTGAGTCCGGCGGAGGAATCCGCGTTCCCGGGACAGACGTACGCACCCCTCTCACCCGTCCGGCGCGTGACCGGCCCCGGGCCCCCTCGTTGGTCTCGTTGTCCGTGCCAGCCAGGGGCGGGCCCGAAAGAACCACGCGTGGCTCACTGGAGCGATGAGACGTACGGATCGTGCCGTGCGTCGTGGGACCTCGCTCCAGGGAAGTGACCGGACGGCAGGGGACAGCAGCCCGGTCACCCAAGAGAACGGACGGCTCCGGGGACGCCCGGGGCCGCCCGGCGGACATGGCCAAGACTCGAGACCAGCGGCGCAACCCCCCGGCGCCGCTTCCAGGCACCGGCGCTGCCCTGACGTCGGTGCTGACGAGAAGAAGGGCCCTGCGGCTCCACCCCGCGGGGCCCTTCGCTCATGCTTTCGTGACCGCGTTTCGTGACCGCGTTTCGTGGCTGACCTGTTGTGACTGCCTGCTCAGGTGCGGGTCACGGTCCCGCAGGGGGCACCGTCGTCGAGGACCTTGCTCCGGTCGTACGGGTCCGTCGTCGGACCGGTGGGGTCGGTGCCCTTGTCCCGGTTCGACGGGAACTCCGGGTGCAGATAGCCGTCGTGGACGTCACAGGCGGAGTTGCCGACCTCCTCGTCGTACTCCCGGACGGTCAGCCGGCCCTCGGTGACCCGGTAGCGGGTGGGGTCGGCGAGTTCGACGTCGAGGACCCTGCGCACGATCGTGCGGGTGACCTCGGTCGAACCGTCGGCGCGCATGACGGGGTAGACGAAGGTGTAGTCGGCGCGCACCGCGACCCCCGCGTGCGAGCCCTTCTCGAACGTCATGCGCCCGCGCGTCTTGATCACGTCGCCGACCGGACGTATCTCGTCGGGGTCGAAACGGCTGAACATCGTCAGCGGGTCGTGTTTGTCGCTCGGGGAGCGCAGGGCGGTGTTCAGATTGTCGAGGAGGCCCGGCTGCTTGGGGTCGAGCACATCGAGCGCCGCCTCGGGACGCTCGCCGCGTACCGTCGCCGGGTCGAGGTTGGCGGCGACCAGCAGCTTCTTCGTCAGCTTCAGCGCCTGTTCCACACGGTCCTTGGAAACCGCGCCGACGGCCTTCGCCTCGGGCAGGACGATGCCGGCCTCGCCGTCGGCCCACCTCAGCGCCGGGGAACCGGCGAAGGGCTTGTCCAGGGTGGGGGTTTCGGGGTCCGACGCCCCGGGCGCGCTGGTGGGCGCCGCCGTCTCGGCGGGCAGGGACGAGGCCTCGCCGGCCCCGGACTCACCCGTACCGAAAGGGTCACCGGGCAGCAGCGACGGCTTCAGGGCCACCACGGCCACGGTGACGGCGACCGCCACCCCGAGAACGGTCCACAGCGTGCGGCGGCGGCCCGCCCGGCGGTTCGACTCCGGCGGTACGGGGCCGGTACGCCACCCCGGGGGCACCTCGCCCCGCTCCTCCTGCAGGCGCAACCGCTCGGTGACCATGCGCGCCCGCGCGGAGGGTTCCTTCGGGGCGGAGCCGCGGATGTCCCGTTCGGTGTCGCGGGTGAACTGTTCCCAGACGTCGTCGGGGATATCGGAGGCCGACGGATGACCGTCGGACGGCTTGTCAGACACGAGGATCAGTTCTAGGCGTTCGGCAAGCGCCTTCACAAGAAGGTCATGGGCGTGACTCAGGCCACATAAAAATTCTGTGAATGCCAGCGCAACCATTCACAGGTTTCACGGATCAAACCTGCAGAACCACGGGCACTCCCGCGCCCCACACGCGGAGGCCTCACCAACGTTCGTACCGCGCCCTGCGGTACGCCGGACTCTCCGAGGTCTTCATGAAGCTTCGCCGCGCCATGGCAGCAGCGGCCGCTACGGCGGTCATAGCCCCGGTGGCACTGCTCGCGGCACCGGCCGCGTACGCGACCGACGAAACGACGCCGACTCCGAGCACCTCCGTGAGCGAGTCGGCGACCGAGAGCAGCAGCCCCTCGCCGTCGGCGAGTGAGTCCACGCCCGAGACGACGCCGACTCCGAGCGCGTCCGCGAGCGAGTCCGCTCCTCAGACGTCCACCTCGCCGAGCGCCTCCGCGAGCGAGTCCTCCCCGGCGCCCACCGAGTCCGAGCCCGAGGAGTCGGAGTCCCCCGACCCCGAGCCCTCGATCTGCAAGGACACCACGGTCGACGTCGGCATCAGCGGCCTGCCCGGCAAGATCTCGGCGGGCAGCGGCTGGCACAAGTTCTCGCTGAACGTGCTCAACAACTCCGACTCCACGCTGAACGACCTCGACTTCTACGCCGGTGCCTCCGCCGACAAGGCCGGCACGAACCTGTTCTCCAGCAAGCAGGTCCAGCTCCAGGCCTGGGACCCGGACGACAAGATCTGGGTCGACCTCAATGAGGACGGCCTCGCGGTCGGCTACGTCGGCTACACCGACGAGCTGAAGCCCGACTACGAGGTCAACATCCCGCTGCGCCTCAACGTCAGCAAGTCCGCCCCGGTCGGCGCCGGCTTCTCGCTCGGCGCGACGATCTACAGCGACGACGACGCCGAATGCGTGGGCGTCGGTGAGGTCTCCTACAAGTTCCAGATCGTCTCCGCCGGTACGGACACCGGTGGCACCAAGCCGCAGGAAGGCGGCAAGGCGCCCGTCACCGACAAGAAGCCGAGCGGCACCACGCCGCAGGTCACCGGCAGCCTCGCCGAGACCGGCTCCAGCTCCGCCCTGCCGATGATCAGCCTCGTCGGCGGTGCCGCGGTCGTCGCCGGTGCCGGTGCGATCTTCGTGGTGCGTCGCCGCAAGGCCGGTGCGCAGGCGTAGGACGCCAGAGCTTGACGCAAGACGGAAGAGGGACCTGCGCTCGGAGGGGGGCGCAGGTCCCTCTTCTCTGCGTCGGCCGTGTCGGCTTCGGCTACTTCTTCGGCGGCACCGACGGCACGCCCAGGAACGGCAGCCGCAGCGCGCCGAACGCGTCCGCCGGGACCGCCGGGGACTTGGGCTCGACAGGCTGGAGACGTTCGTAGGCCGCGCCCTGCTTCGGGCGGAGGTCGGGCTCGCCCTTGTTGGGCCAGTACGACATCGCCCGCTCGGCCTGGGCGGTGATGGTGAGGGACGGGTTGACGCCCAGGTTGGCGGAGACCGCGGCGCCGTCGACCACCGAGATGCCGGAGTGGCCGTAGAGGCGGTGGTACGGGTCGATGACGCCGGTCTCGCGGGAGGCGCCGATGGGGCAGCCGCCCAGGAAGTGGGCGGTGAGCGGGGTGCCCATCAGTTCGCCGACGTTCGAGCCCGCGAAGCCGTTGATCTCGGCGGCCAGGGCCGAGGCGCTCTCCGTGGCGGCCTTGATCTGCTTGGGGTTGGGGGCGCCGTGGCCCTGGCGTGCGGTGAGCAGGCCGCGGCCGGCGCCCGACGGTTTCAGATACGTCGTCAGGGAGTTGTCCAGCGACTGCATCACCAGGCCGATGATGGTCCGCTCCGACCAGCGGCGGTTGGACAGGGAACGCAGCACCAGCAAGGGGTGTTTCGCCGCGTGGGCGAGGAAGCCCAGGACCCGCGAGGAGCCCGAGCCGTGGCCGGCGTAGGGGACCTGGAGGATGGACAGGCCGCCCATCGAGTTGGAGCCCTTGCCGTAGCGGACCGGCTCGATGTGGGTGTTCTCGTCCGGGTGGATCGAGGACGTGATGGCCACGCCCCGCGTGAAGTCGGCCTTCCGGGCGCCGTGCACCTTGCGGTAGCGCCGGTCGTCGGTCTGGGCGCCGACCAGCGCCTCGGAGTTGGTACGGGTCAGCTCGCCCAGCTTGTCGGAGACGTACGGCAGCTGGCCGCCCGCCTTCATGCGGTGCAGCAGGGTCTGCGTGCCGTAGGTGCCGGCGGCGAGGACGACCTTGCGGGCCGTGTAGGTGCGGCCCTTCGCCTTGCGACGGTCGTCGGTGGGGAGCGTGGCGACGGCGTACCCGCCGCGCGAGTCGTCGGTGACCGAGACGACCGTCGTCAGGGGGTGGACGACGGCACCGGCCTTCTCGGCCAGGTGCAGATAGTTCTCGTTGAGGGTGTTCTTCGCGCCGTGGCGGCAGCCGGTCATGCACTCGCCGCACTCCGCGCAGGCCTTGCGGGCCGGGCCCGCGCCGCCGAAGTACGGGTCGGGCACCTCCTGGCCCGGCTTCGCCTTCGCCGTGCCGTCGGCGTCCTCGCCGTCGCCGAAGAAGACGCCGACCGGGGCGAGATGGAAGGAGTCGCCGCAGCCCATGCGCTCCGCGGCGGCCTTCAGATGCACGTCGGACGGGGTCATGGTCGGGTTGAGCCGCACGCCCAGCATGCGCCGGGCCTGGTCGTAGAACGGCTTCAGCTCGTCCTGCCAGTCCGTGATGTCCCGCCACTGCGGGTCCTCGAAGAACGGCTTCGGCGGGACGTAGAGGGTGTTGGCGTAGTTGAGGGAACCGCCGCCGACGCCCGCGCCCGCCAGGACCATGACGTTGCCCAGCAGATGGATGCGCTGGATGCCGTACATGCCGAGTTTCGGCGCCCAGAGGTAGTTCTTGAGGTCCCAGGAGTTCTTGGGGAGGGACTCGCGGGTGAAGCGGCGGCCTGCTTCCAGGACGCCGACCTTGTAGCCCTTCTCGGTGAGGCGCAGGGCGGTCACGGAGCCGCCGAAGCCGGAGCCTACGACGATGACGTCGTAGTCGTGAACGTCCTGAGGCACGTGGTCTCCTCGCTGAATCACCGGAACCGGAACGCCTTCATCAGGCGGAGGCTCCTGCTCATGAACTGGGCGTACTTCTCGTCGTCCATGCCCAGGGACGGGGCCATCGGGAGGACCCTCTGGTGGGCGACCGTCTGGGCCTCGGTGTACTTGAGGATGCCCTCGGAGCCGTGGCGGCGGCCGAGGCCGGAGTCCTTCATGCCGCCCATGGGCGACTGGACGCTGCCGTACGCGGGGGCGTAGCCCTCGTTGATGTTGACCGTGCCGGTGCGCAGCCGGGCGGCGACCTCCTGGCCGCGTCGGCCGTTCTTCGTCCAGACCGAGGAGTTCAGGCCGTACGCCGTGGCGTTGGCGCGCTCGATGACCTCGTCCTCGTCCTTGAAGCGGTAGATCGAGACGACCGGGCCGAAGGTCTCCTCGGCGCAGACGGACATCTCCGTTTCGACGCCGTCGAGGATCGTGGGCTCGAAGAAGTACGGGCCGATGTCCGGGCGGGCCGTCCCGCCGGCGAGGACCTTCGCGCCCTTGGCGACCGCTTCCTCCACATGGCGCGTGACGGTCTCCAGCTGGCGTTCGCCGACCAGGGAGCCCATGTCGGCGCCGTACGCCAGCGACGTGCCCAGGCGCATCGCCCTCGTACGGGCGGCGAAGCGCTCCAGGAAGGCGTCCGCGACCGACTCGTGGACGTACAGCCGCTCGATGGAGATGCAGAGCTGCCCGGCGGAGGAGAAGCAGGCGCGGACGGCGCCGGCGGCGGCCTTCTCGATGTCGGCGTCCTCCAGCACCAGCATGGCGTTCTTGCCGCCGAGTTCGAGGGAGACGCCGACCAGCCGGGCGGCGGCGCCCCGGGCGACCTCGCGGCCGGTGCGGGTGGAGCCGGTGAAGGAGACGTAGTCGGCGTGCTTGACGACCTCGGGGCCGACGACCGGGCCGTCGCCGAGGACGACCTGGAAGACGTCGGCGGGCAGGCCGGCCTCGATGAGCAGGTCACGGGCCCACAGGGCGGTGAGGCAGGTCTCCGTGTCCGGCTTCATGACGACCGCGTTGCCCGCCACGAAGGCCGGGATCGCGTCGCCGACCGACAGCTCCAGGGGGTAGTTCCAGGGGGCGATCTGGCCGATCACACCGCGCGGGTGGCGCAGTTCGGTGACCTTGGTGAGGGTCGGCATGGCACCGGCGTGCCGCTTGGGCCGGAGGTAGGCGGGGGCCTTGCGGCCGTAGTGCCGGGCGGCGACCGCGACGGCCTGGACCTCCTCGTGGGCGTGCAGCCGTGCCTTGCCGGTCTCCAGCTGGATCAGGTCGAGCACCTCGGCCTGGCGCTCCAGCACCAGGTCGTGGAAGCGGAGCAGGACGGCGGCGCGCTGCCGTACGGGCGTCTGTTCCCACACGGCCTGGGCGGTGCGGGCCAGTTCGAAGGCCCTCGCCACGTCCTCGGGCGTCGACTCGGGGAGTTCGGCCAGCTTCTCCCCGGTGAACGGCGTGTGGTTGGCGGTGCGACCTGAACCGACCACGCCCTTGGTGAGCTGGGCGACCAGCTCCGGGGTGACCACGTCGGCGGCCGTGCGGGCGCCCTCCGGGGCGGGGGCGAGGGGGTTCGTGCCGGTCTGTGCCGTGCCGGTCTTCTCCGGGGCGTGCGCGTCCGTCATGAGCCGCAGGGTATGCCCCGGCGGAGGCTTTGGGTACCCGTCGGTAATACGGCTTCACCGAGTACACACACGACGCCAGTGGCTGCTGGCAACAAACACCCTGATCAGGGCGTTGTGCGGTGGCAGTCGGGGTGATTCGGCCTTTTACGATCCCGTGCCAGGCCCGAGCCCGAGCCGGTCCCGGGCGCCCTCGAACACCGAGGTGCCTTCCTGCTCCTCGGCCGTGCCTCGGGGCATGTCGACGCGCAGTTCGTACATGCGGTCCTCGCCGGTGCGGATCAGCACGCGCGTGAGCCGCCTCGGGCCCTCGTCCGTCTGGTAGGGGGTGTCGGCTAGGGCGGCGTCGTGGCCCTGGACGCTGGTGCGGGTGTAGCGGGTGTCCCCCGGGACGACGGGTTCCTCGCGGGCCTGGTCCATGGGGGAACCCGGGGCCCGGTCCCAGAGGAGAAGGCGGACCTGGACGGTGCCGCCCCGTTCGTCGCCGTAGAGCACGGTGCGGGGCTGGTCGGTCGCGCTGCCGGTCCGGTCGAGTTCGCGGTAGGGGCGCGGGAGATGGAGGACGGCCGCGAGGTCCGGCTCGTGGTGCGGGGTCCAGGTGTCCGCCGTGTCGGCGGTCTGTTCGGCGCTCTCGGCGGTACTGGTGCCGTCGAGGTGGGTGGCTGCGCCTATGCCGCCGGCGAGCAGTGCGCTGAGGAGGGCGAGGGGGGCGGGGCGGAGGAGGCTCTGGCGCTTCGGGGGTGCGTCGTGCCGCTCGGCGGGGCCGGCCTCCGGCGGTTCGGCGGTCTCTTCAAGCCTCGGCGTCTCCTGCGTGAACTCCGGTATGGGCTCGGCCGCCGTCGGCCCCGCCACCGCTTCCAGTTCCTTCGCGACCTCTTCGGCGTCCGGCCGCCCGTCGGGGTCGTGAGCAAGCAGCCGGACGATCAGCGGCCCGAGCGGTCCGGCCCGCTCCGGCTCGGCCCGCTCCGACTCGGGCGGCTCGGGCGCCTCGGGCGCCTCGGCGGCGAGGATCGCGGCGCGAGTCACCTCCGGCGTGGCGCGGCGGAACGGAGGCGAGCCCTCCACGGCGGTGTACAGCAGGGCCCCCAGGGACCACAGGTCGGACGCGGGCCCGGCGATACGGCCGGACAGCCGCTCGGGGGCGACGAACTCCCCGGCGGCCTCGAGGAATTCCTTGCCCCCCGCCTGGTCGATGCCGAAGTCGGTGAGAACGACGCGCCGCTCGGGGCCGAGCAGCACATTGGCGGGTTTCACGTCCCGGTGCACGATGCCGACGGAGTGCGCGGCGCGCAGGGCACCGAGGACGGCCAGGCCGATCCGGGCCGCTTCGACCGCGTCGACGGGTCCGCGCCGGAGCGTCTCGTCCAGGGACTCGCCCCGGACCGACTCCATGACGATCCAGGGGAGTCCGTCGAGCACCTCGGCCCCGTCGAGCTCGTCGGGGCCGGTGGGACCCGAGCGCTCCTCCGGCCGCTCCGCCTCCACGACCACGTCGTGGATGGTGACGGCGGCGGGATGGTCGACGCGGGCGGCGGCCCGGGCCTCGCGGTGAAGCCGGTGGGCCGCGCGCCGGTGGCTCTCGTCCCGCGGGCCGCCCGGCAACCGGGGCTGTCTGACGGCGACTTCACGCTGCACGAGCTCGTCGCGGGCCCGCCAGACGGTGCCCGTCCCGCCGGAGCCGATGGGCTCGATCAGCCGGTAGCGCCCGCCGATCAGCCGGCCCTGGGCGCCCGTCCCGCCCCCGTCGTTGCTCATGCCCCATCAGTACCGTGCGGGGCGGGCGGTTGTCGACGCGGGTCATTTCCAGGGGTGTTGGAGGGGCGTGTTCAGGTCCCGTCGATGTCCAGGTTCGCGATCGCCGTGCTCGCCACCTCACGTCCGCGGTCGGTGAAGTCGCCCTTGCCCGGGTAGCTGACGGTGAGCTTGTACATGTCGCCGCCGGGGGTCCGGTAGTAGAACATGCGGAGTTCGCGGGGGCGGGGGTTCTCGCTGTCGTCGGTGTCGTAGCCGACGGTGTTCTCGGCGGCCTTCTTGTCTCTGTACGTCGTCACCCTGGGGTTCGTCCTCGGATTCTGAGGCATGTCCAGGTCGTAGCTGCCGCTCTCCTTGAACCGGCTGTCGTCGTCGTACATCTCGGCGGCCGCGGAGCCCGCGATGTTGCTGCCGGTGTCCTCCGCCTTCCTGTCGAGGGTCAGGCCGATCCAGACGCTGCCGCTCCAGTCCGTGTACGTGACCCAGTGCCCCTGGTCCTTCTCCGGGTCGGGCACGGTCCGCCGGTACTCGTCGGGGACGGCCAGCGACACGGCGAGGCCCTTCTCCCGCTTGGTCTGCCAGCCGTCGGGCAGCGGCCCGGCGAACGGGTCCGCGATGATCAGGCCCGCCGTCACCGCCGCGACGACGACGGCCACGCCGAGTCCGGTCCACGCCCCGCGGCCGAGCCGGACACCCCGGCCGCCGTCGCCCTGGCCGGTGACCGGGACGGTCTGGGTGGGCTGGGCGGCGGGCGGGTTCGCGGCCGCCTCCAGCCGGGCGCGCACCTGTGCGGCGTTCGGGCGGCGGGCGGGATCCTTGTGCAGCAGGCCCGTGATGACCTCGGCGAGCGGGCCCGGGGCGGAGGCGGGCGGCGCGGGCGTGGCGTTGAGGACGGACTGGAGCGTGGCGGGGGTGTTGCTGCGGCGGAACGGCGAGACGCCCTCGGTCGCCGCGTACAGCACCACGCCCAGGGACCACAGGTCGCTGGCCGGGCCCGGGCGCTGGCCCAGCACCCGCTCCGGCGCGATGTACTCGGGCGAGCCGACGAAGCCGCCGGTGTCCGTCAGGTTGGTCTCGCCCTCGATCTGGGCGATGCCGAAGTCCGTGAGGACGACCCGGTCGTAGCGGCCGAGCAGCACGTTGTCCGGTTTCACATCGCGGTGCAGGACGCCCGCCGCGTGCGCGGCCTCCAGCGCGCCGAGCACCTCCAGGCCGATCCGGGCGGCCTCGCGCGCGGACAGGGTGCCCTCCTGGAGGGCGTCGCCCAGCGACCGGCCCCGCACCAGCTCCATCACGATCCACGGCTGGTCGTCCACGACCGCCACATCGTGGACGTCGACCACCGCCGGGTGGTCGAGCCGGGCCGCTGCACGTGCCTCACGGCGCATCCGCTCGAAGGCGTTGGCACGTTCGCGTTCGGGAAGATGATCCGGGACGCGGGGCTCCTTGACGGCGACCTCCCGGTCCACCGTCTCGTCCTGGGCCCGCCACACCGTGCCCATGCCACCGTGCCCGAGCTTGGCGATCAGCCGGTAGCGCCCGGCGATGAGACGCCCGGCACCGGGATCCTCGGCCGTCTCCGTCGCCGCCGGCACCGCGCTCTCCGACTGGGGCGGCACGACCTGGGTGGGCGTCGCATAGGGGTTGCCAGGAACCGGCGCCGGCGCCGACGCAGGCGGACTGGGCGGTTGCAGAACAAAACTTGTCGGCTCGTCGGCCCCGGATCTGGATCCCCCGCTGCTGCTCATGAGGTCATCCATATCGCGCCAAGCGCTTACGTATCCACCAATGCCGCGAACCGGTCACAGACCCGTGACCCGGCCCGGGGCTTATCTCCCGTTTGTGCCGGTAGGGGAGCTGGCGGGAGTGGTCGTGGGGGCGGGGGCGCTCGGGGAGGAGGGCCGGGTCGTGGGCGTCCCGGGAGCCGAACTCGTCGGCGTGGGGCCTCCTCCCGGCTCACCGCCCTCGTCCATGAGCAGCGCCGCCGCGGACACCCCGGCCCCGGCCATCGCGGCGACCAGCAGCGCGGCCACGAGCACCCGCCGGGTGGGCTGCCGCATCAGCTGTTCGGCGAGCCGGCCCGGGGCGGGCATGCCCGCCGGCGGCGCGAACGGCTGCCGGCCCGCGCTGTCCTGAGGTGCCTTGCGCGACCGGCCGCGCGGCGCGTCCCGGACCGTCGGCACATACCCGGGCGGCGGCACCTCCGGCGTCCGGCCCGTCTCGCGAAAGGCCCGCAGCATCCGCTCCGCCCGGTCCGCGTCCAGCCGCCGGTCCGGATCGCGTTCGAGCAGGCCCTGTACGACGGGCAGGAGCGGCCCGGCCTGCGCGGGTGGCCGGATCTCGGCGGCGACGACCGCGTGCAGGATGCCGCCCAGGGAGTCGCGGCGGAACGGCGACTCGCCGCTGAGGGCCGCGCACAGCAGCGCGCCCAGCGACCACAGGTCGGACTCGGGCCCGGTCCTGGCCCCCGACATCCGCTCGGGCGCGGTGTACTCGGGCGAGCCGACGAAGGAGTTGTTCTCGGTGAGGGTGGGGGTTCCGGCGACCTGGGCGATGCCGAAGTCGGTCAGGAGGACGCGGTCGGTTCCGGTCTCCAGCAGCACGTTGTCCGGCTTGAGGTCGCGGTGCAGCACACCGGCCGCGTGCGCGGCGCTCAGCGCGCCGAGCAGGGCGATGCCGATGCGGGCCGCTTCGGAGGCGTCGACCGGGCCACGGTGGGCGAGCCGGTCGGCGAGCGAGCCGCCCTCGATCAGCTCCATGACGATGTACGGGCGTTCGTCGTCCTCGACGACGTCATGCACGACGATGATGTGCGGATGGCTGAGCTGGGCGACGGCCCGGGCCTCGCGCAGCGTACGGTCCCGCTGCCGACGCGCCTCCGCCGCGGAGAGCGTCTCGTCGTAGGGGAGCTCCTTGACGGCCACGCCCCGGCCGAGAAGCTGGTCGGTCGCCCGCCACACCACGCCCATGCCACCGCGCCCGAGTCTCTCCTCGAACCGGTAGCGGCCCGCGATGACACGCGTGTTGTGCCCCTCGGTCCCCATGCGGCAATCATGCCCCACCGGACGGACCGGCTCCGGGGCGGCGCTCGCGGGTGGCCGAAACAGACGGCCCGTGTCAGAAGGGCTCGGTGCGAACGGGCCCGCGCGTCAGGAGGTCTTCTCCTGCCAGCCCTGGAGCAGCGAGGTGAACTGCTTGCGCGCCTTCGCCCAGTCCGCCGCCGGCGAGGACATGTAGAGCGCGTACTCGGTGCCGTCGCGGGCGACGTACGTCTCCTCGATGGCGCGGCGCGGCCCGGGGAACGGGGTGTCCTTCGCGCGCGCGGTCCAGGTGTACTCCCACAGGGCGCCTTCGCGGTCGCGGTAGACGTTCCGCTCCAGGGTGACCCGCTTGTAGTCGTAGAGCCGCTGGAGCTGCTGCTCCAGATCGAGCTGGTGTGCGTACGGGTCGGCGAAGTCCGGGGAGGTGTCGATGGCGATCCGGACGAAGTGCCGTCCGCCGTCGGGCGTGTAGTCGATCTGCTTGAGCTCGCCCTGCTCGCTGAAGGGCTTGCGCTTCCAGCCCTTGGGCAGGGAGAGGCTGAAACCCGCGGGGTCGTCGTGGCGGACCCAGCTGTCGGGAACCGATCCGCCGGGCTGCTGGGTGTTCGTGGGATCCGCGGAGGCGGAGGCGCCGCCCGGCGTCTGCCGGTCCTCGTTCCACTGCTGCAGCACCACCGCGGTGCCCCCGCCGATGATGGCCGCGAGCGCGACGACGAGGGCGAGCGTGCGCAGCCGACGGCGCCGGCCCGAACCCGAACTCGGCTGCTGCGGGCCCGTCGCCGTCGGACCGACCGTGGTGGGACCGGTCGTCGGATGGCCGACGACGGGGGTCCCGGACGTCGGCGTCCCGGGGACGGGGGTGCCGGTGGCGGGGGTTCCGGCCAGCGGCGGGAGCGGCGTGCGGGTGTGCGACCCGGAGCCGGTGACGGAGGGACCCGCACGCAGGCCCTGGCCGGTCGTGCCCACGCCCATGCCCGTGCCCGCCGTGCCCGTGCCGCTGTGGGCGTCCCGGTACGGCGTCCCCCCGTACTGCGTCGGGACGTACGCCTGCGCCCCGCTCGGCTGCCGTCCCTCCGCCGCCTCGGCGAGCATCTGCTCGGCCTCGGACGCGTCGGGGCGGGTGGCCGGATCCTTGCGCAGGAGGGCGGTGATGACGGGCCCGAGCGGACCGGCGTGCTGCGGCTGGGCGGCCTCTTCCTCGACCACCGCCTGCATGGTGGTCAGCGGGGTGGTGCGGCGGAACGGCGACCGGCCCTCCACCGCGGTGTAGAGCGTCGCGGCCAGCGCCCACAGGTCGGAGGACGGACCCGGGTCGTGGCCGCGCACCCGCTCGGGCGCCAGGTAGTCGACGGAGCCGACGACCTCGCCGGTCCGTGTGATGGTCGTGTCGCCCTCGATCTGGGCGATGCCGAAGTCGGTGAGCAGGACCCGTCCGTCGCGGCCGAGGAGGACATTGCCCGGCTTGACGTCGCGGTGCAGAACACCGGCGGTGTGCGCGGCGCGCAGGGCCCGCAGCACCCAGAGGCCGACGCGTGCCGCCTCCCGCGGCTCGACGCGCCCCTCCTCCTTGACCGCGTCGGCCAGCGAGCGGCCCTCGACCAGCTCCATCACGATCCACGGGCGGCCGTCGTGCTCCAGCACGTCATGCACCGTGACGACCGCCGAGTGGTTGATCCGGGCGGCGGCCCGCGCCTCCGCCCGGGTGCGCGCCAGGAGAATGGCCTGTTCGCTCTCGGAGACGTAGAGGGCTGCCGTCAACTCCTTGATGGCGACGGACCGGTGCAGCACCTCGTCATGGGCGCGCCACACCCGGCCCATGCCGCCGCTGCCGATGGAGTCGGCGAGCCGGTAGCGGCCCGCGACGAGCTGGCCCTGCATCTGATTCACGTTGCCCCGCAATGGTCTTGACAGGGTCAGCGTAAGGACCCGCCCCTCCCCAGGGAACAAGCGGGGTACCACGGTGACCGCACTGTGACGGTTGTCGCCTGTCGGGACGCGAGGCAACCAGAGGTTGAACTACCGCGTACAGGCGGCGCGCCGGACGCTCAGCCCGTGGCCTTGTAGGTCGCCGCCGCCTGCTCGTACAGCCGCGTCACCTCGTCCCGCTCGGCCTCCGGCCCGCGCACCTGGACCACGTGGTACCGCCCCTCGACGAGCATCGCGAGATTGCGCACATACAGCTCTCCGCCGTCGCCGCCGGTCCAGGTGAACTGCCCCTCGGCCATGGTCCGTCCGCCCACCTCTATGGTCTTCAGCCCGGTGGAGGTGGCCCAGCTGGAGTCGCGGTACGGCTGCAACTCGCGCTCCCGCTCCCGCTGGTAGGCCATCGGGTCCCTGCCGTACTCCGACGCGCTGTCCCGGCCGGGTACGACGATGAGCTCGAAGTCGCCCTTCGCGTAGACGACCTGGCCGCTGCCGTTCCTCGGGGTGTGGCTCCAGCCCTTGGCTACGGCGACCTGGAACCCCGCCGCGTCCTTGCGCAGGGTGAAGCCGTCGGCGACGTCGGGGCCGGCGGTCTGGGTCTCGGCGGAACCGGCCGATGTCGACGGGCTCTTCTCCGGCTCGGGCGAGGTCTGGTCGGGCCGGGGCTCGCTGCTGGCGTCCGGCTCGGGCGCCTGGCTGACCTCACCGGCGGAACCGGTGCGGTCCGTGCCGCCCGTGCCTTCCGCGCCGTCGGTCTTCGACTTGGGCATGAAGAGCATGGCGTAGGCGATCGCGGCGGCCATCACGAGCAGGACCAGCACGAGCAGGGTGCGGCCGAGACGGTTCGGCGACCGGGACTCGTGTTTGGCCCGTTTGTGCCGCCCGTGGTGCGCGGGCAGCCCGGCCTTGCGCCGGCGCACCAGCTCGCCCCGGCGGCGTACGACGGGCAGCCGGCTCGCGTCGACGGGCGGCGCGGCGACGACATGCACCCCGGCCTCCGGCTCGGGCGCCGAGCGGACGAGCGAGCGCAGCCAGCCGCGCAGCTCCTCGAAGTCGAGGCGCTCGGTGGGGTCCTGACGCAGCAGCGACTCCACAACCGGACGCAGCGGCCCGCACTCCTCGGCGTAGGCGGGCGGTTCGGCGCACACCATCTGCACCAGCTCGGCCGTCGACTCCTCCGGGTAGGGCGCGTGCCCCTGTACGGCCCTGAAGAGCAGCGCGCCGAGCGCCCACAGGTCGGTGGCGGGACCGATCGGGGCGGCCAACTGCCAGTTCTCGTGCACGGGTCCGGCCTGCTCGGGCGCCCAGCGCTCCGTCACGGGACCCACCACGGCCATCCGGGCCTGCCGCGCCCGCTCGGCGGCCAGGGCGGTGGCCGGGCCGCGCCGGGGTGCGGGGGTGTCGGCGACCAGCTCGTCCCACCGGGCCGAATCCTGGGCGGCGGGGCCCGGGGCAGGTGGGAGAGCCGCGTGTTCCTGCCCCTGCGGCAGGGGCGCGCCGCCGGTTCCGCCCCGGGGCGTGGCACCGTGCCAGGCGGTCGTCCGGGGGGCGCCGGCCACGCCGTAGGGGTCGGCTATCCGCCCCGGCGGGCCCGCACCGGGCGCCGTGCCCTGCCCGGGGATGTACGGCGGCTGCGCCGAGCCGTTGCTGTAGGACTGCGCCCCGCTGTCCGGGGCGGAGCGGGCACCGGGCAGTGCGGCCCGGCCGCCCTCCTGCGCCTCCTGGACCCGGGCGGCGGCCCGGGCACCCGCCCGGTAGGCCGCGATGGCCCCGGCTCGCGCGGCCCGTGGGTCACCGCTGTCGTCCACACTCCTGCGGGCCGGCACGGCCGTGCCCCCGCCCGGCGTATCGCTCCCGGCCGAGGGCAGCCCCCTGGCCTCGCGTGCCTCTATGGCGGCTCGCCGCGCGGCCTCCGGGTCGGCCGCGCCACCGAGGCCGCCGGGACCTCCGACGCCGTTGACCGGCCCGGCGCCGCCCTCGTGGGCCGGCCCCTGGTCAAGCTCCTCGGCGGCCGGAACCGGGTCGTACCCGCACAGCGCCTCCTCCGCCGCGCCCACCGCGAGACCGGTCAGCATCACCCGGCCGTCGTCGCAGACAAGCACCGTCCGCGCGGTGACGTTGCGGTGCACCCAGCCGTGGCCGTGCAGGACCCGCAGCGCCATGAGGACGTCGGAGGCGACCTCGGCCGCCCGGTACGGCGTCAGCGGCTTCTCGGCGAGCAGGGCCGCCAGCGGGCGCGCGGCCACCAGTTCACTGACGATCCACAGCGAACCGCCCTCGGCGAACACGTCGAAGACCTGGTCGAGCCGCGGATGGTCGGGAATGGCCGCGGCGGCCTGGGCGGCGTCGACCGCGCGCCGTACCACCGGGTCCGTGGGCCGCCGGGTGCCCGTACGCCCACCGGAGCGCCGCGCACCGCCGTCACGCGCGGTGAAGCCGTCGGGCAGTCCCTCCGCGTCGAGGACCTCGGCCTCGACCACCTCCGGCAACGGCACCTGCCGGACCAGGACTTCCTGTCCGCTGTAGGTGTCGAAGGCCCGGGTCTCGGTGAGTTCGTACTCGTCGGACGGCGGCAGGGGCAGGCGGTAGCGGTCGGCGAGTACCCGGCCCGCATAGTCGTCCACGTTGCCTCCCCCGTCAGCCCGGTCGGTCACATCCGTTCGCCCCACGGTCCGTTCCGGCTGCGCGCGGACCGCAAATATTTACGATACGTGCCGCAGGCAACCCGCAATGTGGGGATGCCAGATCTGCCTCCCCAAACCCGGGAAGGCTCATGCTCAGGACTTGGGTTCGAAGGTCTTGGTCAGCGTCGCCCAGGTGTCCTTGCGCTTCTGGTCGCCCCAGCCGTCCGCCTTCGCCGTGTACATCAGCGCGTAGCCCTGGGAGCCGTCGACGACGAACCCGCGGTCGATGGTGCGGTACTTGGTGCCGCTCTCCCGGTAGGTGAACTCCCAGTCGGCCGTGTTCCAGCTGCGGTAGTCCACCTTCTCTATTCGGATCTTCTTGTATTCGGCGCGCTGCATGTAGCGCTCCTGGTTCTTCCAGTCCGCCACCGGGTCGCCCTTGGGCGTGGACGTCCAGGCGATGAGCAGCTTCTGCCCGTCGGGGCCGGTGAACCGGTCTCCGGCGGAGCCCGTGGACTGGAAGCTCCACCCCTTCGGCAGACCGATCGAGTACCCCTGGTCGCCCTGGTGAGTCGACTTCGCCGCGGTGTCCTTTCCGGCGGACCCGTCCTTCCCGTCGCCGGCCGAGCCGCTCGCCCCGCCGCTCGTCTCGGTGTTGGAGGCGGGTCCCGACGGCGCGGGCTGCGTCGCGGTGTTGTCGGGGCGCGCGCCGCCCTTCTCGTCGTCCTTGGTGTCGGCGCTGCTCGACGCGGTGGCGACGGTCTTGCCGCCGCTCTCGCCCCCGGCCCCCTGCGCGCCCGCGTCGTCACCGCTGAAGGCGATGGTGAGCACCGTGCCGAGCACGGCGAGCACCACGACCACGGCGATGATCAGCAGGGTGCGCCGCGACACCACGTCGGTGAGCGGCGCCCGGGGCACCTGCCGCGGCGGCAGGTCCGGCGGCGGCATGACGGGCCACCCCGAACTCCGCCCCTCGGACTTCGCCTGCGCGTCCTGCGCGCCCCGCTCCCCGGCCCCGGCCCCGGAAGCCGCCGCCCCCGAGCCCTGCTTCGAACCCGACGCCGACTTTGGACCCGAGCCCTGCTTCGAACCCGAGGCCTGCCTCGGACCCGAGGTGCTCTTCGGCCCCGACTGCGACGCGGCCGTGCCCGCGCCCCCGGCGGCCGCCTCGCCCTTCGGTCCGGAAGCGGCCTCGGCATCCTCCGACTTCGTACGGGTCGCCGCCGACGCAGCGGCCGGTCCGGCCGCGGCCTTGCGCACGGAGCGCAACGCCCCGCGCAGCCGCTCCCCGGCCTCCTCGCCCCGCTTGCTCCCGGTGCCCGCCGAACCACCCTTGCGCGACGCCTTGTCCGGCTGCGCCGGCAGCGGCACGACCTTCGTCGCGTCCATCGGCTCCGGCTCGGGCGTCTCCGGCGCGTTGATGACGGAGTTCAGCATCGCCCGGGCGCCCGCGTCGTCGAGCCGCTTGGCGGGGTCCTTGGTGAGCAGCCCGTGGATGACGTCCGTCAGCGGGCCCGCGTTCTTCGGCTCCTCCAGCGGCTCGGTCATCACCGCGGTGAGCGTCGCTATGGCCGACCCCTTGTCGTACGGCGGCGCTCCCTCCACCGACGCGTACAGCAGCCCGCCGAGCGACCACAGGTCGGCGGCGGGGCCCGGCTTGTGCCCGCGCGCCCGCTCCGGGGAGATGTAGGAGGGCGCGCCGACGAGCATGCCGGTCGAGGTGATGGACGGGTCGCCCTCGACCTGGGCGATACCGAAGTCGGTGAGCACGACCCGGCCGTCGTCGGAGATCAGCACGTTCGACGGTTTCACGTCGCGGTGCAGGATGCCTTCGCGGTGCGCGGAGCGCAGCACGTCGAGGACGGCGAGCCCGACCTCGGCGGCCCGCTTCGGCTCGAGGAGGCCGTCCTCCCGGATGACCTCGGCGAGCGACTTGCCCTCGACGAGCTCCATCACGATCCAGGGCCGGTCGTCCTCCTGGACCACGTCGAAGACGGTCACGGCGCTGTTGTTGCGGATGCGCGCGATCGCTTTGGCCTCGCGCAGCGTCCGCGTGATCAGCCGCCGCTTCTCCTCCTGGTCGATGTTCGTCGGGAACCGCAGCTCCTTGACGGCGACCGTCCGCCCCAGCGTCTCGTCCTCGGCGCGCCACACCGTGCCCATGCCGCCGCGGCCGAGGACGTCGCCCAGCCGGTAGCGCCCGGCCAGGAGACGCTCCCTGTTGTCCTGACGAGTGTCCTGACGAGATGTGCCCGCCCGCTCCGCCTCCGACATGCGTCCCCTCATACAACCCGCCCTGACAGAGCCTCCATTGTCTCTCACCCGACAAGTGCCCCGTGCCCAGGGGGCCCCTGGGCCCAGGGCGCCGGGCCCTTACGCCCGGAACCCGGGTGCGCCGCGCCCCGCGCCGCCTTGCATGATGGGCCCTGACGAGGGAGGAGCCCGCATGCCGCCGTTCCGGGCCCTGTCGGCCCTGCCGCTGGCCGTCGCCCTCCTCGCCCTGCCCCCGGCCGACTCCTCGGCTCTTTCGGTCCCGCCCACGGACGCGGTGCTGCCGCTGCTCACGACCCGGGGCGGAGCCCCCGCCGCGGCCCTGCTGGCCCGGGAGGGAAGCACCACCCGCTATGCCCACGCCGGTCCCGGAATCGCCCGGCCCGACCATTTCCGCGCCGGCAGCATCACCAAGACGTTCATCGCGACGGTCGTGCTGCAACTGGCCGCCGAGCATCGGCTGTCGCTGTCCGACACGGTGGAGCGGCATCTGCCCGGCCTGGTACGGGGAGCGGGCAACGACGGCCGCGCGCTGACCCTGCGCTCCCTGCTCACCCACACCAGCGGCCTGTACGACTTCACCGCGGACACCGGCGGAACCGCACCCGTCACACCCCGTCAGGCCGTACGCATCGCACTCACCCACCCTCCGGCCGCACGTGGCCGCTTCGCCTACTCGAACACCAACTACGTCCTGCTCGGCCTGGTCGTCCAGCAGGTGACCGGCCACTCGTACGCCACCGAGGCAGAGCGCCGCATCATCACTCCCCTGCGTCTGACGGGCACCTCCTTCCCCGGCTCCCGCTCCTCACTGCCCTCTCCGCACGGCCGTGCCTACGCCGCCGACGGAACCGACGTCACCGCCCTCGACCCCCGGGTGGCCGGAGCCGCGGGCGAGCTGGTGACCACGCTCGCCGATCTGGACCGCTTCTACGCGGCCCTGCTCGGCGGGCGGCTGCTGCCCCCGCGATGGCTGCGCGAGATGCTCGACACCCGTGCCGCACACGGCGCGTACGGCATGGGCCTGTTTCCCGAGAAGCTCCCCTGCGGCACCACGGTGTGGGGACACAACGGGCACATATCCGGCAGCTATGTGCGCACCGCGGCCACCCTCGACGGCCGGCGTGTCCTCACCCTCCGCGTGAACACGGACGCGATATCCGACCCCGACCTCGAACCCGCGGTGCTCGCGGCCGAGTTCTGCCCCCGCACCTCGTAGAACGACCGGGCCCCGAACAGAGATCCCAGCTCACGACACTCGTTCGAGTGATGTCAGGGCCGGACACCCGGTCACGGCAGGCGCCTACCGCGGCACGATGTCCGGCGCCCCCAACCGCGCCGCGTCCGCCGTGAGGTCATCGGGCTGCCGCTGCGACTCCCGCTCGGCCTCCACCCGCTTCTGGTAATGCTCGACCTCGCGCTCGATCTGGTCCTTGTCCCAGCCGAGTACCGGCGCCATCAGCACGGCGGCGTCGCGTGCGCTGCGGCTGCCCCGGTCGAAGGTCTCGATCGAGATGCGCGTCCGCCGGGTCAGCACGTCGTCCAGATGCCGCGCCCCCTCGTGCGAGGCCGCGTACACGATCTCGGCGCGCAGATAGTCGTCGGCCGCCGCCAGGGGCTCGCCCAGTGACGGGTCCTCGGCGATCAGCTCCAGAAGCTCCTCGGTCATCGCCCCGTACCGGTTCAGCAGGTGCTCCACCCGCACCACGTGCAGTCCGGTCCGGGCGGCGATCCGCGCCCGCGCGTTCCACAGCGCCCGGTAGCCCTCGGCGCCCAGCAGCGGCACGTCCTCGGTGACGCACTCGGCGACACGCATGTCGAGGCCGTGCACCGCCGCGTCCACCGCGTCCTTGGCCATGACCCGGTACGTCGTGTACTTGCCGCCCGCCACGACGACGAGCCCGGGCACCGGATGCGCCACGGTGTGCTCGCGCGACAGCTTGCTGGTGGCGTCCGACTCGCCCGCGAGCAGCGGCCTCAGCCCCGCGTAGACGCCCTGGACGTCGTCCCTGGTGAGGGGCACCGCGAGCACCGAGTTCACATGCTCCAGCAGATAGTCGATGTCCGCGCTGGAGGCGGCCGGGTGGGCCTTGTCTAGGTCCCAGTCGGTGTCCGTGGTGCCGACGATCCAGTGCCGGCCCCAGGGGATGACGAACAGCACGGACTTCTCCGTGCGCAGGATCAGCCCGGTCGTGGAGTGGATCCGGTCGCGCGGCACGACCAGGTGGATGCCCTTGGACGCCCGGACGTGGAACTGGCCGCGCTCCCCGACCATCGCCTGGGTGTCGTCGGTCCACACCCCGGTGGCGTTGACGACCTGCTTGGCGCGGATCTCGTACTCCCCGCCCCCTTCGACGTCCTGCACCCGCGCGCCGACGACCCGCTCGCCCTCGCGCAGGAAGCCCGTCACCCGCGCGCGGTTGGCCGCCTTGGCTCCGTACGCCACCGCCGTGCGCACCAGGTTGGTCACATAGCGGGCGTCGTCCATCTGCGCGTCGTAGTACTGGAGCGCCCCGACCAGGGCGTCCTTCTTCAAGCAGGGCGCCACGCGCAGGGCGTGAGAGCGGGTCAGGTGGCGGTGCATCGGCAGGCCCCGGCCATGGCCGCGCGCCATGGACATGGCGTCGTACATCGCGACGCCCGACCCGGCGTACAGGCGCTCCCAGCCCTTGTGCTGCAGCGGGTACAGGAACGGCACGGGCTTCACCAGATGCGGGGCGAGCCGCTCCAGCAGCAGGCCGCGCTCCTTCAGGGCTTCCCTGACGAGGGCGAAGTCGAGCATCTCCAGATAGCGCAGGCCGCCGTGGATCAGTTTGCTGGACCGGCTGGAGGTGCCCGAGGCCCAGTCGCGGGCCTCGACCAGGCCCGTGGCGAGGCCCCGGGTCACGGCGTCGAGGGCGGTGCCCGCACCGACCACGCCCGCGCCCACGACCAGCACGTCCAGCTCTCGCTCGGCCATGGATGCCAGTGACTCGGCTCGCTGCTCCGGCCCGAGTGTCGCTGTCCTCACGCTGCCTCCCGCTCATCGGTCGCGCCGGCCGCACCCGTCGGGTGAGACCCCGTCCGTACCCCCCATGCCCAAATTCTGACCGGGTTGCCCGACTTCAGCCACCACGGGCCCTCAGCCTGTGGACAACCCGCACGGAACACTCACCGAAACTCGGCCAGGCAATCCCACATAACGGTCATATTTACTCCTAGTCTGACATTGCGCTCGCCCGTCCTGTCCACAGGGCTTGCGCACCTGTCCCACTTCGGCTACGGGAAGGACGGCCACGCCGTGCCCGCAGATCTCGCCGTCATCGGACTCGGCCCTTACGGCCTGCCCCTGGCTCAGGCCGCCGTCGCCGCCGGCATCCCCACCATCGGCTACCGGACCGGACCCGAGACCGGTTCCCTCAGCGCCGCCGAACTGCGCCGGATGCTCTCGAAGGGCTTCCGGCCGACCACGAACGCCGCCGAACTCGGCAGGGTGCGCACCGCGGTGATCTGCGCACCGACCCCGCCGGGCACGGACGGCCGGCTCGATCTGACCCAGGTGGAGACGGCCGCCCGCACCCTGGCCGCCCATCTGCGCCCGCACACCACGGTGATCCTGGAGTCACCTGTGTACCCCGGGGCGACGGAGGAATTCCTGCGCCCGCTCCTCGAGGAGGGCTCGGGCCTGCGGGCGGGCCGCGACTTCCACCTCGCCCACTCCCCCAGCCGCGTCGACCCCGGCAACCGCGACTTCACCCCGGCCGGAACCCCGCAGGTCATCGGCGGCCTCACCCCGGCCTGCACCGAGTCGGCCGCCGCCTTCTACGGACGGCTCACGGACAAGGTGGTACGCGCGCGTGGACTGCGCGAGGCGGAGACCGTGCAGCTGCTGGAGACCAACTACCGGCACGTCAACATCGCCCTCGTCAACGAGATGGCCGCGCTCTGCCACGACCTGGGCGTCGACCTGTGGGACGTGATCCGCTGCGCGGAGACCAAGCCGTTCGGCTTCCAGGCCTTCCGCCCCGGCCCGGGCGTCGGCGGCCACACCCTCCCGCAGGACCTGACCGCCCACGGCGGCCGCAGCCTGCGCATGGTGGAACTGGCCCAGCAGGTCAACAGCCGCATGCCCCGCTACGTCGTCCAGCGCGGCGCCCAGCTCCTCAACGAGCACGGCAAGTCCGCGCGCGGCGCACGCGTGCTGCTCCTGGGCGTCACCTACAAGCCCGACCTCGCCGATCTGCAGGGCACCCCCGCCCGGGAGATCGCCCGGCGGCTGATGGACCTGGGCGCGTCGGTCAGCTACCACGACCCGTACATCCCGGACTGGAGCGTGCTCGACCGCCCCGTCCCCCGGGCGGACTCCCTCTACGAAGCGGCCGCCGACGCGGATCTGACCATCCTGCTCCAGCAGCACCGCACCTACGACCTCCAGGGCCTGTCGGTGAAGGCGCAACTGCTCCTGGACACACGAGGGGCGACACCCATGGGTGCCGCCCACCGTCTGTGACGTCGTGCCCGGGGCTCAGCGCCGGTGCTGCGAGTCCGCCACCGTCACCTCGACGCGCTGGAACTCCTTCAGCTCGCTGTAACCGGTGGTGGCCATGGCCCGGCGCAGGGCGCCGAAGAGGTTCATCGAGCCGTCGGGGGTGTGGGACGGGCCGGTGAGGATCTCCTCGATGGTCCCGACCGTGCCGAGGTCGACCTTCTTGCCGCGCGGCAGCTCCTCGTTCACGGCCTCCATGCCCCAGTGGTGCCCCTTGCCGGGACCGTCGGTCGCGCGGGCGAGCGGGGAGCCCATCATGACCGCGTCGGCACCGCAGGCGATCGCCTTGGGCAGGTCGCCGGACCAGCCGACACCGCCGTCCGCGATCACGTGCACGTACCGGCCGCCGGACTCGTCCATGTAGTCACGGCGCGCGGCCGCGACGTCGGCGACGGCCGTCGCCATGGGGACCTGGATGCCGAGCACATTGCGCGTGGTGTGCGCGGCGCCGCCGCCGAAGCCGACCAGCACACCGGCCGCGCCGGTGCGCATCAGGTGCAGGGCCGCGGTGTACGTGGCGCAGCCGCCGACGATCACCGGGACGTCCAGCTCGTAGATGAACTGCTTCAGGTTCAGCGGCTCGGACGCGCCGGAGACGTGCTCCGCCGAGACCGTCGTACCGCGGATGACGAAGATGTCCACGCCCGCGTCGACGACGGCCTTGGAGAACTGGGCCGTGCGCTGCGGGGAGAGCGCGGCGGCCGTGACCACGCCCGAGTCGCGCACCTCCTTGATGCGGGCGCCGATCAGCTCCTCCTTGATCGGCGCGGCGTAGATCTCCTGGAGGCGCCGGGTCGCCGCCTCGGCGGGCAGCTCGGCGATCTCGTCCAGCAGCGGCTGCGGGTCCTCGTGGCGCGTCCACAGGCCCTCGAGGTTCAGCACGCCGAGGCCGCCGAGCTCGCCGATGCGGATGGCGGTGGCCGGCGAGACGACCGAGTCCATGGGGGCGGCCAGGAACGGCAGCTCGAAGCGGTAGGCGTCGATCTGCCAGGCGATCGAGACCTCCTTCGGGTCCCGCGTACGGCGGCTGGGGACGACGGCGATGTCGTCGAAGGCGTACGCCCGGCGGCCGCGCTTGCCGCGCCCGATCTCGATCTCAGTCACGTTTGTGGCCTTTCCCTGATGCGTTGCAGCGTCTTCCAGTATCGCCGACGGGCACGACAGGGGCGGTCCCGGATGCTCCGGGACCGCCCCTGGTCCGTCTCACGCGCGCGTGCGGGTCACTTGCTACGGCTGTAGTTGGGTGCCTCGACCGTCATCTGGATGTCGTGCGGGTGGCTCTCCTTGAGGCCCGCGGACGTGATCCGGACGAAACGGCCGTTGTCCTGGAGGTCCGGCACCGTGCGGCCGCCGACGTAGAACATCGACTGGCGCAGGCCGCCGACCAGCTGGTGGACGACCGAGGAGAGCGGGCCCCGGTAGGGCACCTGGCCCTCGATGCCCTCGGGGACCAGCTGCTCGTCGGAGGCGACGCCCTCCTGGAAGTAGCGGTCCTTGGAGAAGGACTTGCGGTCGCCGCGGGTCTGCATGGCGCCCAGCGAGCCCATGCCGCGGTACGACTTGAACTGCTTGCCGTTGATGAAGAGCAGCTCGCCCGGCGACTCCTCGCAGCCGGCCAGCAGCGAGCCCAGCATCACGGTGTCGGCGCCGGCGACCAGGGCCTTGGCGATGTCGCCGGAGTACTGCAGACCGCCGTCGCCGATGACCGGGACACCGGCCTCCTTGGCGGCGAGAGCGGCCTCGTAGATGGCCGTGACCTGCGGGACACCGACACCGGCGACCACACGGGTGGTGCAGATGGAGCCGGGGCCGACACCGACCTTGATGCCGTCGACGCCCGCGTCGACCAGGGCCTTGGCGCCGTCGCGCGTGGCGATGTTGCCGCCGATGACATCGACACCGTTCGCGTTCGACTTGATCTTGGCGACCATGTCGCCGACCAGCCGGGAGTGGCCGTGCGCGGTGTCGACGACGATGAAGTCGACGCCCGCCTCGATCAGGGCCTGGGCCCGCTCGTAGGAGTCACCCGCGACACCGACTGCGGCACCGACGAGGAGGCGGCCCTCCGCGTCCTTCGCGGCGCTCGGGTACTTCTCCGCCTTGACGAAGTCCTTGACGGTGATCAGGCCCTTGAGGACGCCGTCGTCGTCGACCAGCGGCAGCTTCTCGATCTTGTGCTTGCGCAGCAGCTCCATGGCCTCGACACCGGAGATGCCGACCTTGCCGGTGACCAGCGGCATCGGCGTCATGACCTCGCGGACCCGGCGGGTGCGGTCGGTCTCGAAGGCCATGTCGCGGTTGGTGACGATGCCGAGCAGCTTCTTGGCGGGGTCGGTGACCGGGACGCCGCTGATGCGGAACTTGGCGCACAGCGCGTCGGCCTCGGCAAGCGTGGCGTCCGGGTGGACCGTGATCGGGTCGGCCACCATGCCCGACTCGGACCGCTTCACCAGGTCGACCTGGTTGGCCTGGTCCTCGATGGACAGATTGCGGTGCAGCACGCCGACGCCGCCCTGGCGGGCCATCGCGATCGCCATGCGCGACTCGGTGACCTTGTCCATGGCGGCGGACAGCAGCGGGATGTTGACCCGCACGTTCTTCGAGACGTACGAGGCGGTGTCGATCTCGTCGGGAGCCATGTCCGACGCGCCCGGCAGCAGCAGCACGTCGTCGTAGGTCAGCCCGAGTGTCGCGAATTTTCCGGGCACTCCGTCGACGTTTGCAGTCATGACACCTTCCCCAAATGGCCTTGATCGGTGCGGATGTCCATGCTAACGGGAAGCGCGGCTGTCTCATTCCACGGTTCCGGTCGGCTCGGGGCTTCGTATGTTCGTACGGAGGCCACGCACCACCTGTTCAACCAAGGGCTGCTGAGGGCCTACTGCTCGGCGAGCGCCCGCAGTCGGCTCAGCGCCCGGTGCTGCGCCACCCGGACGGCGCCGGGTGACATTCCCAACATCTGGCCCGTCTCCTCGGCCGTGAGCCCCACCGCGATGCGCAGCAGCAGCAGCTCCCGCTGGTTCTCGGGCAGGTTGGCCAGGAGTTTCTTGGCCCATTCCGCGTCACTGCTCAGCAGGGCGCGCTCTTCCGGTCCCAGGGAGTCGTCGGGGCGCTCGGGCATCTCGTCGGAGGGGATGGCCGTCGAGCCGGGGTGGCGCATCGCCGCGCGCTGCAGGTCGGCGACCTTGTGGGCGGCGATGGCGAAGACGAACGCTTCGAATGGGCGCCCGGTGTCCCGGTAGCGGGGCAGCGCGAGGAGCACCGCCACGCAGACCTCCTGGGCGAGGTCCTCGACGAAATGCCGGGCGTCGCCCGGGAGGCGGGACAGACGGGTGCGGCAGTAGCGCAGTGCCAGGGGGTGGACATGGGCGAGCAGATCGTGCGTGGCCTGCTCGTCACCGTCGACGGCGCGGTGGACGAGCGCGCCGATCGCCCCTTGGGCATTGACCGCCTCGTCATCGCGCATCGGTCCATGGTGCCCTGCGGCCACCGGGTCCGCGGCACCGCGCCCGTTGTTGTGCACCGAAGCGTTATGAGCAGGTGCGCCGGCACTCATCCCCTGCGCCCTCCCCTTCCGCTCGACCGACTCGTTCCCGAGGAACTCCACACCCTCAAGGATGCGGCATCCGCGGCGAAACAAGCAGCGGGCACCCTGCGGACCCCCGGTCCACCCCCGCCCACCTGGCTTTCCGCACTCCCGCTACGACCGCTACGACCGCTCCGACCCACGCGGTCACCCTTGGGGCCTGCTGTTCGGATCGTCCCCGGGTCGCGGGCGCTCACGGGCGAGTGCGCGCCCGGCTCACGCGGGGGCATCCGCATGCCCCCGCTCCACGACCCGCAGCTCGAAGCCGGCCCGATCCGAACGACAGGCCCTAGCGCACCAGGCCCCACCGGAAGCCGAGCGCCACCGCGTGGGCCCGGTCCGAGGCGCCGAGCTTCTTGAACAGGCGCCGGGCGTGGGTCTTGACGGTGTCCTCGGAGAGGAACAGCTCGCGGCCGATCTCCGCGTTCGAGCGGCCGTGGCTCATGCCTTCGAGGACCTGGATCTCACGCGCCGTGAGCGTGGGCGCGGCGCCCATCTCGGCCGAGCGCAGCCGGCGCGGGGCGAGCCGCCAGGTCGGGTCGGCCAGGGCCTGCGTCACCGTCGCGCGCAGCTCGGCGCGGGAGGCGTCCTTGTGCAGATAGCCGCGGGCACCTGCGGCGACGGCGAGCGCCACGCCGTCCAGGTCCTCGGCGACGGTGAGCATGATGATGCGCGCACCGGGGTCGGCGGACAGCAGCCGCCGGACCGTCTCGACGCCGCCCAGACCGGGCATGCGCACGTCCATCAGAATCAGGTCCGAGCGGTCGGCCCCCCAGCGGCGGAGGACTTCCTCGCCGTTGGCCGCCGTCGTCACGCGCTCTACGCCGGGCACGGTCGCGACCGCGCGACGGAGCGCCTCTCGGGCAAGCGGGGAGTCGTCGCAGACGAGGACGGAAGTCATGACCGCCCTCCGCAGCTGATGCACGTCACCTTGAGCCTCCAGGCTGGTACGGAATCGTCACCTGTGCGGTCGACCGTCTCGGATATCTGTCCGAGCCCTTGTTCCTTCAACCGCCTCGCACTCTCAACGACGGTCACTCGAAAGAGTTACGGGGTCGGCTGTCATCTTCGGCACTCTACGTGAGGGGGCGGACACGGTGCAGACATGAGCGGCAGACCCACGAACTTTCATCACAACCTATGCCCCATTCAGACCCATTTCTTCCGCTTTGCCAGTGTCTGGAGCTAGATTCGCAATGAGTCATATTTTCATCTCCTTAGATCGTAGTTGTACGGTCGTAGACACCGGATCCGCCCAGAACGGCTACAAGGGGTCACGTAATGGCAGATTTCTCCCGCCTTCCCGGACCGAACGCGGACCTGTGGGACTGGCAGCTGCTGGCTGCCTGTCGCGGGGTGGACAGCTCGCTCTTCTTCCATCCGGAGGGCGAGCGCGGTGCGGCTCGGAGTGCTCGCGAGAACTCGGCCAAAGAGGTCTGCATGAGGTGCCCGGTACGCGCCGAGTGCGCTGCTCACGCCCTGGCGGTGCGTGAGCCGTACGGCGTGTGGGGCGGGCTGACCGAGGACGAGCGCGAAGAGCTCATGGGGCGGGCGCGCAACCGGCTGGTGTCGGCGTCGGCACCGGGCGGGCATACCGCCTCGCACCATTGAAATAACGTTTCTGCAGACAGGCACGCGCACGACAAGGCATGCACGCCTGCGCGTGGAGCTAGCGGACGGCCGCCCGCGCGAGCTGGTCGAGCGTCGCCGACACCGCCGGGACCTGAGCGAGGTCGGGCAGGGTGAGCGCGACGATCTCCCGCCGCACCACCGGTTCCAGCGTCACGGTGCGTACTCCCCGGGGCCGAACCGACTCGACGGCGAGCTGGGGCAGCACGGCCACGCCCAGCCCGGCGCCGACCAGGCCGACGACCGCCGGGTAGTCGTCGGTGGCGAAGTCGATGCGAGGCGTGAAGCCGGCCGCCGCGCACACCTCGACCAACTGGCCGCGACAGCGCGGACAGCCCGCGATCCACGACTCCCGCGCGAGCTCACCGATGGCGACGGACCCCGCGCCCGCGAGCCGGTGCCGCTCCGGCACGAGGGCGACGAGCCGGTCCGACAGCAGCGGCCGTACGACGAGGTCGTCCCACTCCTCCGCGCCCGCCGCGCCCTCGTAGCGGAAGGCGAGCGCCACGTCGCAGTCGCCCTCGCGCAGCAGGCCGACCGACGCGGGCGGTTCGGCCTCCTCCAGGGAGACACGGGTGCCGGGATGCGCGGCGCGCAGTGCGGCGAGGGCCGTGGGCACCAGCGTGGAGCTGCCGCTGGGGAAGGAGACGAGCCGGACCCGTCCCGCGCGCAGCCCGGCGATGGCGGCGATCTCCTCCTCGGCGGCCGTGAGCCCGGCGAGGATCCCGGCGGCGTGCCGCACCAGCGCCTCACCGGCCTGGGTCAGGCGCATCTCGCGCCCGGTGCGGATGAGCAGAGGGGTGCCGACGGAGGATTCCAGGGCCTTCATCTGCTGACTGACGGCGGGCTGGGTGCAGCCCAGCTCACGCCCCGCGGCGGAGAAGGAACCGGTGGCGGCGACGGCGCGCAGGACGCGGAGATGGCGGGCTTCGATCACCCTTCGAGGATAAGCGACTCTTTGATCGCGATGCGAATAATGCGTCGACGCTTTGAGGGGCGGTCCCTTACCGTGCGAGGCATGAAGCTTCTGTCTGTGAATCTGGGCCGCGCCGAGGCTGTGCCGTACACGGACAACCCGGAGGGTGTGACCGGGATCGACAAGCGGCCGGTCGACGGGGCGGTACGGGTGTCGGCGCCCGGGCCCAAGGGCGTCGGCGGGAGCGGGCTGGCCGGGGACGCGGTGTGCAAGCTGGAGCACCACGGCGGTGACGACCAGGCGGTGTACGCGATGGCGCGCGAGGACCTGGACGAGTGGGAGCGCGCGCTGGGCCGGACCCTGGCCGACGGGGCGTTCGGCGAGAACCTCACGACCCAGGGGCTCGACGTGTCCGGCGCGCTGATCGGCGAGCGCTGGCGCATCGGGCCCGAGGTGGTGCTGGAGATCACCTCCGGGCGGATCCCGTGCCGTACGTTCCAGGGCCATCTGGAGGAGAAGGGCTGGGTGAAGCGGTTCACGCGGCGGGGCGCGCCGGGCGCCTATCTGCGGGTGATCGAGCCCGGGGAGATTCGCGCGGGCGACGCCGTCGAGATCCTGCACCGGCCGGACCACGACGTCACCGTGGCCCTGCAGTTCCGGGCGGTGACCACCGAACGGACGCTGCTGCCGCGGCTGCTGGCGGCGGGTGAGGCGCTGCACCCGGAGGTGCTGCGCTGGGCGCGGGAGTACGTGGAGAAGAACGGGGCCTGACAGCGCCTCACCGCGACTGTCTCCACCGACCCTTCACCGCCGAAGGCCCCGTCCGGAAGCGGACGCACCCAGTCCGGGTCACTAACCTTCTGCCATGACAACGGCTCTGATTACGGGATCGACGGCAGGCATCGGGGCCGCGTTCGCGCGGCGACTGGCGGCCGACGGGCACAACCTGGTGCTGGTGGCCCGGGACACCAAGCGGCTCAGGGAACAGGCGACCGAACTGCACGACGGGCACGGCATCGAGGCGGAGGTGCTGACGGCCGACCTGGCCGAGGACAAGGGCATCGAGGCGGTGGCCGGCCGGCTGGGCGACCGCAAGAACCCCGTCGACCTCCTGGTCAACAACGCCGGCTTCGGCAACAAGGGCCGCTATCTCGATGTCTCCATGGCCGATGAGCTGCGGATGCTCAAGGTGCACTGCGAGGCGGTGCTGCGGCTGACGTCGGCGGCGGCAGACGGCATGCGGGAGCGCGGCCGGGGCGGTGTCGTCAATGTCGCGTCGGTCGCCGCGTTCGTGCCGCGGGGCACCTACGGCGCGTCCAAGGCGTGGGTCGTGCAGTTCACGCAGGGCGCGGCGCGCGATCTGGCCGGCAGCGGCGTACGGCTGATGGCGCTGTGCCCCGGTTTCGTGCGCACGGAGTTCCACGACCGGGCCGGGATGGGCACGGACAACATCCCGAGCTGGATGTGGCTCGACGCGGACAAGCTGGTGGCGGCGGCGCTGCACGACCTGGCCCGGGGCAAGACGCTGTCGATCCCGGACCCGCGCTACAAGGCGCTGATGGGGGCGGCGAAGCTGGTGCCGCGGGGGATGCTCGGGGCGGTTTCGTCGAAGACGGGGCGCAAGTACGGGCCGCAGTAGCGGGCCCGGTGGCGAGCTCGGTAGCGGAAAGGGACGCCGAAGCGCCGGGAGGCACCTGGGCGGGCCGCTTGGGAGAATGGAGCTGTCCAGCCGGCCCCAGCGATCCCGGAGGCGAGGCCATGACCTTCGTACAGCTCATCGAGTGCAAGACCAGTCGGCTCGACGAGATGAACCGGCTGATGGATCAGTGGGTCGAGCAGACCAGAGGGAAGCGGACGGCGACGCACAGTGTGGTCGCGCAGGACCGGGCCGACGCGTCGCACGTCGTGGAGATCGTGGAGTTCCCGTCGTACGAGGAGGCGATGCGGAACTCGGGGCTTCCGGAGACCGGACGGATCTTCCAGGAGATGGTGGCGCTCTGCGAGGAGACGCCGACGTTCACCGATCTCGACGTGGTGCGGGACGAGCAGCTGAACGCGGCGACCGCGCGCCGCTTCTTCGAGCAGGCGCCCGGGCAGGGGGCGGCGCCCCCGTTCAACGACGTGTTCATCGAGGACTACCACGACCACGATCCCGCCAATGTGCAGGACGTGATCGGGCTGGACGCGCTGCGCCGCGAGGTGGAGGTGTGGCGGGGCGGGTTCGACTTCTCGTTCACGATCGAGGACCAGATCGCCCAGGGCGACCGGGTGTGCACCCGGTGGTCCTGGCAGGGGCACCACAAGGGCGACTTCCTCGGGATTCCGTCGACCGGGAAGGACGTCACCATGACCGGGACGACCGTGTACCGGTGCACGCCGGACGGGAAGCTCGCCGAGGGCTGGTGGCAGTACGACCGGCTGGGGCTGATGCAGCAGCTCGGGGCGCTCGATCCGCTGGAGCTGTGACCCGCAGCTCTGACCCCGCGGCGCTCCTTCAGTAAGCCGACCCGGGCCACGACGGTGCACGCACACCAGCGACGCCTTGTGTGGAGTCCGTCTCCAGGCGCTGCGCGCCGTCGCGGCTCCGGACGGCATGGTGCCGCTCGCCGACACGCGGCTGGTGGAGCCGGCCGCGTCGATGGCGGGCGGGGTGGCGTTCTCACCGCGCCTGGAACTGTTCCCGCTGGATCTGGGGCTTTCCCGCGCTCTGCGCATTTCGCAGGCCCAGCGGGGGTTCGCCCGGAGAGCGGCATCACGACGGACGACCTGTTGTCCCGGGTGCGGGCCCGATTCACCGGTCTGTCGGCGCTGGACGGGACGACATACGTCGAGTTGTCCGAGGCACTGGGATGCGAGTTTCCCGTTGGACTTGGACACCGAGCGGCGGCGCTTCTTCCCGAAGGCCGAGGAAGCGCGCGGCAGCCGACTGGGGCTGTCGTCCTCCGTCCTGACCAGTACCGGCTGCTCCCTGTACGCGGCGGCTCAGGGCCGTATCGCCGAGCCCGGCACGCTCGTCCGTGAGGCTGCCCCATCCCCGTATCACCGTCACCAAGACCAGCAAGAACGCGGTGGGAAACCGCATGAGCAGCACGATCAGGGTCAAGCAGCCACCCGCGAACCCGTCGCCTCGGGTGGAGGTGGACCGTCCCGGTCGCCGGTCCTCCTCCACCGTGTCCGGTCGCCAAGGACGTGCAGCCATGGCCTGGCCACCACTTTCGTGATTCGAGGCCCGGATCATGAAATCTTGCGGCTCAGTCCCGCCATCACGGCCGCCGTGCACCGCGGCTCACCGATGTCCCAGGAGGTGGTCGCGGAGCTCGTCGTTGCAGTCCTCACCGATCCCGGCCTGGACTCGAGAGAAGGCCAGCACTTCGTCTCCCCCGCCTTCCTGCTCGGCCTCGGCCAGTTGCCTATCGATGTCCGCGACGTACTCGGCACATTCGGCGCTGACGGGCCTCTCGGGCTGCGGGTCCGGTGCGGAGGAGGCGTCCAGTCCGGCGGTGGCGGCGAGGCCGGCCGCGCACAGCACCATCCACGCGGCAGCCCACGTGCGACGGCTCGTCCGTATCGGCTTGGGCATCCAGGCATCCTACGAGCGGCCGCGGCAGGCTGTCGCCGCATCGCGGATCTCTCGTCGACGACACCGGCGACATCCCGTGCGCGGGCGACCACATGCAGGCGACGCTCTTCCGGCCGACCGGCGACGAAACCCCGTGCAGCCGCTGCCTCAGCTCACCACCCACCGGTCAACGGGTCCGACTGAGCCGGGAACGGCCCCGGACCGCTGTGGAAGGTCGCCGCGCAGCAGAGGCCCAAGTCCGGTTACTACGCCGAGCTGACTGCTCAACTCGGCGCGGCGGTGGCATAGTTCAAAACCGCCCCAAACCACCCCCCTGCTGCTGTAGGTTCCCGCCCATGGCCACCAGCAAAGAGATCGAGAACCCGGAGTCGCGCTTCTCCGCAGTGCTGGCGAGTGCCGCCAGGCTTCCGGGCGTGCGTATCCACAGGGAGGAATACCTCCGAAAGGCGCTGGCCCGCTATTGCTCCGAGGACGAGATCCGCAGGGCGATCGAAGAAACCCCCGCAGCGGCGGGTATCCCTATCGCTGTTCTGGACAAAGCGGCCAACGACTCGATCAACTACGAAGCCGCCAAGGCCAGTGCCCTCTCGGCGGCTGCCGGGATACCCGGCTTCATCGCTCTTCCCGCCACTGTGCCCGCCGATACGGCCCAGTACTTCGGCCACATGCTGCGCATCGCTCAAAAGCTCGCCTACCTCTACAGCTGGCCCGATCTGTTCTCCGACGACAGCGACGACCTCGACGACGCGACCAAGGGAGTGCTCACGCTCTTCTTCGGCGTCATGTTCGGCACCCAGTCGGCGAACGCCGCCGTGGGGAAGGTCGCGGGGATGATGTCGAAGGAGGTCGCCAAGAAGCTGCCGCAGAAGGCACTCACCCAGGGTGTCATCTACCCCATCGTGAAGAAGGTCGCGGGCTACCTCGGCGTCCAGATGACGAAGCAGACCTTCGCGAAGTCCGTCTCCAAGGCCATTCCCGTCGTCGGGGCCGTCGTCTCCGGCGGGCTCACTCTCGCCACCTACCTTCCCATGGCCAAGAGGTTGAAGAAGCACCTCTCCAGCCTGGAGCTGACGAAGCCGGCGCACCGGGGCGTCGACGAACCGGTCGTGGACGGGGAGGTCGTGGACGGGGAAGTCGTGGAAGTGCACGAGTCCTCCGCCGCGATCCCTGAGCAGCCTGACGCGGACGACACCGCCGCCAAGCTGGAGAAGCGGCACTCGTCCTAGCCCACCGGGAGAAGAAAGCCACCGGTCCGGAGCCCCGGGGCGCGCATCCGCCTTTGTCAGTGACGCCGGGCAGGATGCGCGCCATGGCATCGAGAGGCGACAGCGACGAGGCGTACGTGGTCGGCCTGTGCAATCGGGTGCTCGGCGAAGAAGCCCTGACCCAGCACCGGTTCGACTGGCTGCTGGGCGACCCGGGGACCGGGGGCCGACAGGTCAGGCTGCCGGTCGACGCGTACTGGCCCGGCCGCCGACTGGTGGTCGAGTACCGGGAGCTCCAGCACGACCAGCAGGTGCCGCACTTCGACAAGCCGGACCGGCTCACCGTGAGCGGTGTCCACCGGGGTGAGCAGCGGGCCCTGTACGACGCCCGCCGCGACGCCGAGATCCCCGCTCACGGACTGCGGCTGATCGTGGTCCGGCCCGCCGACCTCGACGCGGACGGGCGCGGGCGGCTGCGGCGCAACGAGGAAGCCGACCTGGCGGAGCTGCGGAAGATCCTGGCCCGGGACAGCGACGAGAACCGGGCCACCGACGCCTTCCGCGCCTGGCTGCTCGCCGAGGGGTGGACGCCCGACGAGCCCACGGACCGCCGGACCAGGCTCGAAGCCGTGCGCGGCGAGGAGCGGCTGATCTGCGAGGCCAAGGGCCGCACCGAGGAGAAGAGCATCGACGGGTACGAGGTGACGGCCGACAACGGGGTGCGCCGACTGCTTGCCTGATCCAGACCCACCGGCCCCGAGAGATGTACATCTGCTACATTCATGACATGAGTGAGCCGGTTGTGGAATCCATGGCCGAGGTCCGCAGTCACCTCGCCGACGTGATCGACCGCGCCCGCCGCGACAAGACACCGACGATCATCACCCGGCGCGGCAAGCGGGAAGCCGTCGTGATCGACATCGAGGAGTACCAGCGGCTGCGCCAGCTCGCCGAGGACGCCGAAGAGGCATGGCTCAACCGGCTGGCCGACGAAGCCGAGTCCGAAGGCACCGACGGGTCGGTCTCACTCGAAGAGATGGCCGCCCTGCTCCGCGACCAGCAGCACTGATCCGCATGGGGTACGTCACGCGCTTCACCCCGCACGCCCAGCGGGACATGCTCAAGATCCCGCGCCCTGATGCCCTGCGCATCCTGTACCGCTTGACCGAACTCCAGAAGGCGATGGATGCGGGGGAGACGGCGGCCTTTGATGTGAAGGCACTCCGAGGGCACAACGCCCGGTGGCGACTCAGGGTCGGTGACTACCGGGTCGTCTACACCGTCGAGGACGGTCGAGTCGTCGTGTGGGTCCTGACCGTGGGCAACCGGCGGGAGGTCTACCGTCAAGTTCCCTGAGGCGTCAGCGCCCGCACGGTCTGCGCCGGACTGCCCGAAGATCACCCCCGACTAGCCCGACGCTGTCGCCCGCCGCCCCGACAGACGGCCGCTGTGGAGGCGGCGTCGTACCTGGTGAGCGGGGGTGTGGCTGCGGGACCCACTGCGGGAGGCCGTGCAGAGACACTGATCGCGTGGCTCGGCGGGCAGAAGTCCGTCGCCGCCGCGGCCAAGCGCGCGGCCGGGGTGCGCGGCGACCTGGACCACTTCGGCGCCCTCGGGTTCCTCCAGGGACCGCTGGCCGTCCTGCGGGACTGCGGCCGCCCCGGGCTGCTGCTCGTGCTCGATGAGGTGGAGACCCTGCAGCGAGTGCGTGGCGACGTACGTGCGAAGTCCCTCGACGCGCTGCGCCAGTTCCTCGACGAGATCGACGCGGGCCGGTTTCCCGGACTCTTCCTCGTCATCACCGGCCCCCCGCCTGCTACGTCGGCAGCAGGGCGTGCGGCGCCTCGCAACCCCTCGCCCAGCGGCTGGCGACCGGCTTCACCACCGACCCGCGCTTCGCCTCCCCGCGCGCGGTACAGCTTCGGCTGAGTGGCTTCGGCCTGGCCTCCCTCGGCGAACTCGGCCGCAAGGGTGCGGGAGGTGTACGCGGCGACGGCCAGACATCCCGAGCGTGTCGCCTACCGCGGCGCTAGTCGCCACCGCCACCACCGCCGTCACCACCTCCGTCACCACCTCCGCCTCCGTCGCCGCCGTCCCCGCCGTCGCTGCCCCAGCCGTCGCCGCCGCCGGGTTCGTTGTCGTCGCGGTCCCTGCCGAGGTTGCTGAACCAGGGGCGCTCCCAGAGGTCGTCGCCCGTGTCCCGGCGGGAGTTCACGGCGCGGAACCTGGCCAGGCCCGTGGTGTCGCCGAGGCCGAAGGACACCGCGACCGCGTGGGCCATGACGGCGTCCAGGGGGTCGGGGCTCTCGTGGTGGACTTCGGCCAGCGGCAGCAGCACCGTGCCGGGCGGGGGGCCGGGCCACCGCGAGGGGCGGATCAGCAGCGCAACCCGCCGGTCGTCGCGCAGCAGCCACGAGCTCTCCGCGTTCTCCCGGCCCAGTGTCCACCGCCGGTCGGGCAGGCGGATCTCGACCCTGCTCTTGGACTTGCGCATCTTCTTGCGGAGTTCGAGCCGTGCGGCGAGGTCACCGACGGTCATGACCAGGCCGCCCGTCCGGTCGGCGGTGTCGGGGCGGTAGCCGTACGGTGCCCGCAGCCGTACGGCGGGGGCGCCCGGGCCCCAGACGTCCACGCGGACCAGGCGCCGGTCCACGGCGACAGCGACCCGGCCGGCGGGAGCCGGCGCGTACCGCCGGGCGATCCACAACGGTACGCCCTCCGCCTGCGCCCGCGCGGCGAGGGCGGCCACGTGCTCGGGCCCGCCGCACCTGCGCACGGCCAGTTCGCCGAGCGCGTGGGCGAAGTCGGCGGTCCGGCGCACCTTCAGGGGCGTGGTCGTGCCGGTGACGCGGGTGACCGGGACGAAGCCTGGGCCCTGCGCCAGCGATTCCAGGGGGCGTTCGCAGCCACCGCCGCCGAGCCATCGCCCGCGCAGGTACGCCTCGGCCATGGCGGCGAGGTTCAGCTCGTCCAGCGGTGTGGTCCGGCCGCCTCTGCGCAACCGGTCCTCGGTGAGTTCCGCGGTGCGCGCCAGCGGATTGCGGGACCGTTCCTGATAGAGCGCCTGGCTCATCGACACCCCCTTCTGTTCCGGTGTCTAGGAGGCCGTCGACCGCCGCCGCGGTTCCCTGAGCGGTGGAGGGAACGGTGAGGGCCCGGCACCCCGTTTCCGGGGTGCCGGGCCCTCACTCAGGATCTGGCGACCTCAGGTCGTCAGTGGGAGTGGCCGTGGCCGTGGCCCGCGGCGGCCGGCTCCTCCTCTTCCTTCTTCTCGACGACCAGGGTCTCGGTCGTGAGGAGGAGGGAGGCGATGGAGGCGGCGTTCTCCAGGGCGGAGCGCGTGACCTTGACCGGGTCGATGACGCCGGCCTTGACCAGGTCGCCGTACTCGCCGGTCGCGGCGTTGAAGCCCTGGCCCTTGTCGAGCTCGGCGACCTTGGAGGTGATGACGTAGCCCTCCAGGCCGGCGTTCTCGGCGATCCAGCGCAGCGGCTCGACGGCGGCCTTGCGGACGACGGCGACACCGGTGGCCTCGTCGCCGGTCTTGCCGAGGTTGCCCTCGAGGACCTTCACGGCGTGGACGAGCGCGGAGCCACCACCGGAGACGATGCCCTCCTCGACCGCGGCGCGGGTCGCGGAGATGGCGTCCTCCAGACGGTGCTTGCGCTCCTTGAGCTCGACCTCGGTGGCGGCACCCACGCGGATGACGCACACGCCGCCGGCCAGCTTCGCGAGGCGCTCCTGGAGCTTCTCGCGGTCCCAGTCGGAGTCGGTGGACTCGATCTCGGCCTTGATCTGGGCGACGCGGCCCTGCACGTCGTCCTTGTTGCCGGCGCCGTCGACGACCGTGGTGTCGTCCTTGGTGACGGTGATGCGGCGGGCGGAGCCGAGGACGTCCAGGCCGACCTGGTCGAGCTTGAGGCCGACCTCCTCGGAGACGACCGTGGCGCCGGTGAGGACCGCGAGGTCCTGCAGCATCGCCTTGCGGCGGTCGCCGAAGCCGGGGGCCTTCACGGCGACGGCGTTGAAGGTGCCGCGGATCTTGTTCACGACGAGGGTGGACAGCGCCTCGCCGTCGACGTCCTCGGCGATGATCAGCAGCGGCTTGGAGGCGTTGGCCTGGATGACCTTCTCCAGCAGCGGCAGCAGGTCCGCGATGGCGGAGATCTTGCCCTGCGTGATGAGGACGTACGGGTCGTCCAGGACGGCTTCCATGCGCTCCTGGTCCGTCACGAAGTACGGCGACAGGTAGCCCTTGTCGAAGGCCATGCCCTCGGTGAAGTCCAGCTCCAGACCGAAGGTGTTGGACTCCTCGACGGTGATGACACCGTCCTTGCCGACCTTGTCCATGGCCTCGGCGATGAGCTCGCCGACCTGCTGGTCCTGGGCGGACAGCGCGGCGACGGCGGCGATGTCGGACTTCTCGTCGATCGGGCGGGCCGTGGCGAGGAGGTCCTCGGAGACGGCGGCGACGGCGGCGTCGATGCCCTTCTTCAGGGCGGCCGGGGAGGCACCGGCGGCGACGTTCTTCAGGCCCTCGCGCACGAGCGCCTGGGCGAGCACGGTCGCGGTGGTCGTACCGTCACCCGCGATGTCGTTGGTCTTGGTCGCCACCTCCTTGACCAGCTGGGCACCGAGGTTCTCGTACGGGTCCTCGACCTCTACCTCACGGGCGATGGTCACACCGTCGTTGGTGATGGTGGGGGCGCCGAACTTCTTGTCGATGACGACGTTGCGGCCCTTGGGGCCGATCGTCACCTTGACCGTGTCGGCAAGCTTGTTGACGCCGCGCTCGAGGGCGCGACGGGCGTCCTCGTCGAACTTCAGGATCTTCGCCATGGGAGCGGTTCAGCCCTCTCGGAAAACGTGGGTGAAACGAACTGCGCCCCCGACGCCCGGCTTCATAAGGTCGCGGGGGCCAGGGGCGCAGTTCACTGCAATGCTGGTAATGCGGGGTGAATTACTTCTCGACGATCGCGAGCACGTCGCGAGCCGAGAGGACGAGGTACTCCTCGCCGTTGTACTTCACCTCGGTGCCGCCGTACTTGCTGTAGAGCACGACATCGCCGACGGAGACGTCGAGCGGAAGACGGTTACCGTCCTCGAAGCGGCCCGGGCCCACGGCCAGGACGACGCCCTCCTGGGGCTTCTCCTTGGCGGTGTCCGGGATGACCAGGCCAGAGGCGGTGGTCTGCTCGGCGTCGAGCGGCTGGACCACGATGCGGTCCTCGAGCGGCTTGATGGCAACCTTGGAGCTGGTGGTCGTCACGATCCGACCTCCCCCTTCGGAGATCTCACGGGGTTAACTGTCTGAGGTGGCGACCAGGTGGATCCGTCGTCGCGGGTGCCGGACCTGCCCGTCGCTGTGTTGGCACTCTCCAGTGGGGAGTGCCAGAGCCGAGACTATGACCGCGATTAGCACTCGGTCAAGCGGACTGCTAATTGCCGGCGGCGCGTCGGCCGGGTTCCGGTGTCGGCGTACGTCCGTGCAGGTGCTCGGCGTCCGTGTCCTGGCCCTCCGGGGGCTGCCGCCCCCAGACCCCCGCATCGGCCTGAACGGCCTCGTCCTCAAGCGCCGGACGGGCTGGGTGTCCCCGCAGGGCCGCGTCGGGAGTCAGAGGTAATCCTCCAGCCGCCCCACCCGCAGCCCTCTTCCCTCGATCTCCCTCAGCAGTCGCACGGTCCGTGCCGTCGGTGACAGGGACTCCGTCGGGGTCGACGGCACGGAGATGATGTCGCCGGGGTGAAGGCGCGGCTCGCCGTGGGGGTACGTCAGTTCGCCGTCGGCGGACAGGGACGCGCGCCAGAGCACGAGCGCCGTGATGCCGCAGTCGGCGGCGGCGCGCAGGGTCGCCCGGTCGTACGTGCCGTAGGGCGGGCGGAAGAGGTGGGGGCGGATGCCGAAGCGGGAGCGGAGTTTGTGCTGCTGGCCGCAGATCTCGGCGCGCTGGCCGGCGTAGGGCAGACCGCGCAGGGCCGGGTGGTCGAGGGTGTGGTTCTGGAGGGAGACGCCGACCGCGCGCAGCCGGGCGAGCCGGCCGTAGCCGGGGCCCGCGACGCTGTCCGTGAGGAACAGGGTGACCGGGAGCCGCCGTTCGCGGACGAGGCCGGCGAAGGCGGGGTCGCGTTCGATGCCGTCGTCGTAGGTGAGGAAGACGACGGGGTCGCGGGTGCGGACCCGGTCCACGACGGGCGGCAGGCGGGCCGGACGCGCGAGGGGCCCGGCCGCGGGGGTCGGGTCCTGACCCCGGCCGTCCGTTCCCGCCCGCTCCCCCGCCGGCCCGCCGCACCCCGCCAGCAGGAGCAGGCCCGCGCACAGCGCGGCGGCGGCCGGGCACCGCGTCACAGGTAGTCCTCCAGCCGGCCCACCGCGTATCCCTCGGTCGTGACCTTGTTCAGGAAGCGGCGGATCATGTCGGGCATCGCGCCCTTCCACTGCTCACGGCCCCGGAAGTGGCTGAGGACGATGTCGCCGGGGCGCAGCCGCCGGTCCGCCTCGCGGTACTCCCAGTGGTCGACGAAGACCTCCGCGTTCCACAGGGGGACGTGGTCGATGCCGCAGGCCTTGGCGGCGCGCAGGGTCGCCCGGTCGTAACTGCCGAAGGGCGGGCGGAAGAGGGTGGGGCGGGTGCCGTAGCGCCTCTCGATGAAGCGCTGCATGCCGCAGATCTCGCGCCGCTGCCCGCGGTACGACAGACCCGGCATGTAGCGGTGCCAGAGGGTGTGGTTGTTCAGGACCGTGCCCCTGGACTGCATCTGCCGGAAGTAGCGGTCGTCGTCCTTGACCAGATAGCCGCTGAGGAAGGCGGTGTACGGGACGTCCAGGTCGCTCATCATCCGCAGGAACGCCGGGTCCTTCTCGGCGCCGTCGTCGATGGTGAGGAAGACGACCTTGTCCCGGGTGGGGATCGTGGTGAAGACGGGCGGGAGGTCCAGCTCCCGGTGGCCGTCCACCGCGAAGCCCTTGCGGGTCCTGATCCTGGGCTTCTTCCCGGGAGCCGGCGGCGCCACCAGCGGGACCCTGCGCAGCCCCCAGCGGTGCGCCGCGGCGATGCGGGCGGCGTGCGCGGCGCGCAGTTTGGTGGCGTAGGAGTCGAGCGCGCGGGCCGGGGGCGCGTCGAGAGGCTGCTGGCCGCCGGCCGGGGCGACCTGGCCGCCGTCGGGCTGGGCGCAGCCCGAGGCGATGACGGCGAGGGCGAGCACGACAAGGCCGATGCGTGCTCCGCCCGTTGCCCGCCTTTTGTCATTTTGTACGACTGCTCGCATGATGCCGGATCCTCGCAGCCCACCCCTGTGAACCCGCCCCGACACCGCGACCGACGGCACCGCCGTCCTCCGACTGGCCCACATCCGCCCCGGCCCGCCGCCCCCGCCGCTCCGTGGCCGACAATGATCCGGTGAACGACCTCGCCCTCCTCCTCACCCCCGAAGGCCGCGCCCTCCTCGACGAGGTGCGGGACACCGATCCGGCGAAGGAGCTGGCCGTGGCGACGCGGCTGCGCCGGGAGCACCCCGCCGAGCTGGTGTCGGCGGCGCTGGGCCAGGCGCGGCTGCGGCAGCGGGCGGCGGTGAAGTTCGGGGCCGAGGACGCGGGGCGGATGTTCTTCACGCCGAACGGGGTGGAGCAGTCGACCCGGGCGAGTGTGGCGGCGTACCGCGCCCGGCGGATGACGGACCTGGGGATCGCCTCCGTCGCCGACCTGTGCTCCGGCATCGGCGGGGACGCGATCGCGCTGGCCCGCGCCGGGATCCGGGTCCTGGCCGTGGACCGGGACCCGATGACGGCCGCGGCGGCGCGGGCGAACGCCGACGCGCTGGGGCTGGCCGACCTGATCGAGGTGCGGGAGGCCGATGTCACCGAAGTGGACACGGCCGGGTACGACGCCGTCTTCGTCGACCCGGCCCGGCGCGGCGGCCGGGGCCGGATCTTCGACCCCGAGGCCTACTCACCGCCCCTGTCCTGGGCGGTGTCGGCCGCCCGCCGGGCACCACGCGCCGCCGCGCTGAAGATCGCCCCCGGCATCCCGCACGAGGCGGTGCCCGAGGACGCCGAGGCCGAGTGGATCTCCGACGGCGGCGACGTGAAGGAGGCGGTGCTGTGGTTCGGCACCGAGCCGGGAGCGGTACGGGCCACCCTGCTGCCGGGCCCCCGCACCCTGCTCTCGCGCGGCCTGCCCGACCCGGAGGTCCGCCCGCCCGGCCGCTACCTGTACGAGCCCGACGGCGCCGTCATCCGGTCCCATCTGGTCTCCGAGGTGGCCGACCGGGTCGACGGCGGCCTCCTCGACGCGACCATCGCGTACGTCACGGCCGACGCCCTGCGTCCGACGCCGTACGCCACCGCCTACGAGATCACCGACCACATCCCCTTCAACGTCAAGAAGCTCAAAGCCCTGCTGAGGGAACGTCAGGTCGGCACCCTCACCGTCAAGAAGCGAGGCTCGGCGGTCGAGCCGGAGGAGCTCCGCAAGAAGGTCAAGCCGCAGGGCCCGCACGCGGCCACGGTGTTCCTGACCCGGGTGGCGGGGGCACCGGCGATGCTCATCGGGCACCCCGCGTAGCCGAGACACCGTCAGGACTGCTCCGCCGCCCGGCGCAACAGCAGCTCCCGCTCCCTTTCGTTGCGCGTCAGCGACGCCGCCCGTTCGAACTCGGCCCGGGCCTCCGTCGTACGCCCCAGCCGGGAGAGAAGGTCGGCCCGGACGCTGGGGAGCAGGTGGTAGTCGCGCAGGGCCGGGTCGTCGGTCAGGGCGTCGACGAGGGGCAGGGCCTCGGACGGGCCCTCGGCCATGGAGACGGCCACCGCGCGGTTCAGCTCCACCACCGGGGAGGGTGAGCGGGCGGCCAGGAGCCCGTACAGGACGGCGATGCGCGGCCAGTCGGTCTCCTCGTAGCTGTAGGCGTGCGCGTGGCAGGCGGCGATGGCGCCTTGCAGGAGGTACGGGCCCGGGGCGCCGGAGGAGGCGGCCTCGGCTCTGCCCAGCGCGGCCACGCCACGGGCGATGAGCATGCGGTTCCAGCGGGCCCGGTTCTGTTCCTTGAGGAGGACGGGTTCGCCGGAGGGGCCGGTCCGGGCCGCCGTACGGGACGCCTGGAACTCCAGGAGCGCGGTCAGGCCGTGCACCTCGGGTTCCTTCGGCATGAGGGAGGAGAGCACCCGGGCGAGGCGCAGGGCGTCCTCGCACAGGGACGGGCGGAGCCAGTCGTCGCCGGCCGTGGCGGCGTAGCCCTCGTTGAAGATGAGATAGATGACGTCGAGGACGGAGCCGAGACGGGCCTCGCGGTCGGGGCCGTAGGGCACCTCGAAGGCGATGTTCCGGGTCGCCAGGGTGCGTTTCGCGCGGACGATGCGTTGCGCGACGGTCGGTTCCGGGACCAGGAAGGCGCGGGCGATCTCGGCCGTGGTGAGGCCGCCGAGGAGGCGCAGGGTGAGGGCCGTGCGGGCCTCGGTGGACAGCACCGGGTGGCAGGCGGTGAAGACCAGGCGGAGCAGGTCGTCGTCGATGTCGTCGGGGTCGGCGGGTTCCTGAGGCGCGGCCTCGTCCGGAAGGCTCCGGCCGATCTCCGCCAGCTTGCGGGCGTAGTTCTCCCGGCGGCGGACCAGGTCGACGGCGCGATTGCGGGCGGTGGCCATGAGCCAGGCGCCCGGGTTGTCGGGGACGCCGTCCCGGGGCCACTGCTCCAGCGCGGCGACCAGGGCGTCCTGCGCGAGTTCCTCGGCGATGCCGACGTCCCGGACGATCCGGGTGACGCCGGCGATGATGCGGGGCGACTCGATGCGGAAGACCGTCTCGATGGCCGTGCCGGTGCCGCTCGGGTCCGGGGTGGGCTGCGCTGTCACAGCCCACCATCAGACACCCTCGGCGGCACCCGGCCAAGCAGCGCCGGTCAGTCCTCGGCGATCTGCCGGACCTCGGCGGTGATCGTCCAGTAGTCCTCGTGCGTGGACAGGAACCGCTTGGTCCACTCGATCGCCTCGGCCTTGTCCTTGCACTGGCTGATCGAGTAGCCGCCGATGACCTCCTTGGACTCGGTGAACGGCCCGTCGGTGACGGACAGCTGCCCGCCCTCCCAGGTCACCCGGCTGCCCTCGGAGGTCGGGGTGAGCCCGGCCGTGTCGAGCATGACCCCGGCCTTGGTGATCTCCTCCAGGAGCGCGCCCATCCGCTCCATGAGCTCGGGGCTCGGGCCCTCGGCGGGCGCGTTCTTCTCGTCGATGCGGATCAGGGTGAGAAAGCGCGGCATGGTGACTCCCCGGGGTCTTCGCAGCGGGGGCTTTCCCCGCTCTCACCCCTGCGTCGATCGGGAGGGCCCGGGATCGACACGGTCGCCGCGTTTTCTTCGAGATTCTTTTCCGGATCCCTTCCCGGTTCGCGTTTACGCAGGTCAGCGCAGTGACTCCCACAGCTTCTCCGCCGCGGGCTCCTCGGCCACCACCCGGTTGGGGTCCGACGGTGCCCGCACCACCGGCATCGTCACCGTCCGCACCTCGCTCGCCTTCAGGCCCTTGAGGCTCTGCCCGAACCGGGTCAGATCGGTCAGGGAGTCCAGGCCGGTGTCGGTGGTGAGTCCGGCGGTCACCGCGTCGGCGACCCGGTACAGCTTCGCCGGGTCGGTGAGCAGGTTCTGTGCGGCGATCTGTTCCAGCAGTGCCTTCACCAGCGTGTGCTGGAGGCCGATGCGGCCGAGGTCGCTGCCGTCGCCGATGCCGTGCCGGGTGCGGGCGAGCGCGAGGGCCCGGTCGCCGTCCAGATGGTGGGTGCCCGCCTTCAGACGCAGATGGCTGTGGTCGTCGGCGATGTCCTCCTCGGTGGTGACGGTGACACCGCCGAGCGCGTCCACCAGCTTCTCGAAGCCGGAGAAGTCGACCTCGATGTAGTGGTCCATGCGGACGCCGGTGAGCGACTCGACCGTCTTCACGGCACAGACCGGACCGCCCACCGCGTACGCGCTGTTGAACATGGAGTGGTAGGCCACCGCCGTCGAACCGCCCAAGGAGCGGGGGCAGGACGGGCGGGTGACCAGGGTGTCGCGCGGGATGCTCACCACCGTCGCGCTGGTCCGCCCGGCGTCGAGGTGGACGACCATCGCCGTGTCGGAGCGGGCACCCGTGCTGTCGCCGCCCCCGATCCTCTGGTTCTGCTCGCCGCTGCGCGAGTCGGAGCCCAGGACCAGGATGTTGAGCGCGCCGCTGGGCAGGGCGGACGCCGAGGGCGACGGCACGCTCACCGGCCTCGGCGGGCGGTTGTCGCCGAGCGCGTTGTCGATGTCGACGCTCTTGATGTTGCTGTCGAGATGCCAGTAGGCCCAGCCCGCCGCCGCGGCGGCCAGCGTCAGCAGGGCCGCCAGGGTGAGGCCGGCGGTCCGCAGCGCGGTCGACCGCCGGCCCGTGCCTCTGCTCTCGTCCCCGTTCGCCTCGTGTCCCGTCACGGCAGGAACGTAAGTCCGAATTATTACCGGCAGGGCCCTCGCCGCGCCTTTTCTTCGGAAATTCTCAGACTTCATGGGCCGTACGGGCCCAAGCGTCGACCGCCGAGGGGACGACCGAGCCCGATCTCGGCGAACTCCTCGCCGCCTACGAAACTTTCGGCGGGTCAACCGATTGACTTCGGAGGAGTGCGGAGACGCGCGCTCCACCCGTCAATGCGTCAACTTCCGGCCAGCGGCGCCGCCGTGCTGCTGCGCACCACCAGGCTCGTCGCCAGCTCGACCCGGGTCGCCGCCGGGGTGCCCTCCTCGCGGCCGAGGTCCAGGACCAGCTTGGCCGCGGCCTCGGCCATCTCCGTCAGCGGCTGCCGTACGGTCGTCAGCGGCGGCCCGACCAGCGGCGCCACCGGCAGATCGTCGAACCCGACCACGCTCAGGTCCTCGGGGATGCGCAGCCCCAGTTCGCGCGCGGCCTCGTACAGCCCGAGCGCCTGGAGGTCGTTCCCGGCGAAGACGGCGGTCGGCCGGTCCGGGCGGCGCAGCAGCTCCAGACCCCGCCGGTAGCCGGCCTCGTGGTGGAAGTCGCCGTCCGCGATCAGCCCGGGGTCCACCGGCAGCCCGGCCGTCTCCAGGGCGGCCCGGTAGCCGTCGACCCGGGCGCGGCTGCACATCATCTGCGAGGGCCCGGTGATCGCGCCGATCCTGCGGTGCCCCAGCTCGACCAGGTGCCGGGTGGCCGCGAGACCGCCCTGCCAGTTGGTCGCGCCGATCGACGGCACATCGGCGCCCGGGTCGCCGGCCGGGTCCATCACCACGAACGGGATGGAGCGGCTGGTCAGCAGCGCCCGCTGCGAGGCGTCGAGCCCGGACAGCACGAGGACGACGCCGTGCGGGCGGCGCGCGGCGACCTGGTCGGCCCAGGTCCGCCCGGGGGTGAGCCTTCCTGCGCTCTCCGACAGCACCACGCTCAGCCCGGCGTCCCGGGCCACGTTCTCCACGCCCCGGATGACCTCCATCGCCCAGGCGCTCTCCAGCTCGTGGAAGACCAGGTCGATCAGGGGCGAGCGGGTCGCCTCGGCCCGGCGGCGCCGGTAGCCGTGCGCGCGCAGCAGGTCCTCGACACGGGCCCGGGTGGCCGGGGCGACATCGGCACGGCCGTTCAGGACCTTCGAAACAGTCGGCGCCGACACACCGGCCTCACGGGCGATCTCCGCGAGCGTCGCGGTCTGCGCGGTGCGCCCCTGGGTCCGGTTCTGCGTCCGGGTTTGCGGCCGGCCTTCGGCGGGCTCCGGGGAAGTCATGGCGGCGATCGTAACCCTGCGGGCCCCCTTGACGAAGTCCTCGTGGCGCCATAGGTTCCCGGAACATTCGGAATGCATAACGAAACATTCGTAGATACGTTCGCGAGAAACGCTCGTCAGCACCGTTCGTGAGAGGGCCGTCCGTCCACCCGACAGGAGCTTCATGACCACCGTGCCCTGGCGTGACCCCGCGCTGCCCGCCGCCGCCCGCGTCGACGACCTGCTCTCCCGGATGACCCTGGAGGAGAAGACCGCCCAGCTGTACGGCGTGTGGGTGGGCGCCTCGACGGACGGCGACGGGGTCGCTCCGCATCAGCACGACATGAGCGTGGACCATGACTGGGACGAGCTGATCACGCGCGGCCTGGGCCAGCTCACGCGCTCCTTCGGCACCGCCCCCGTGGACCCGGCGCTCGGCGTGCGTGCCCTGGCCCGCGCCCAGCGCCGGATCACCGAGGCCGGCCGCTTCGGCATCCCGGCGATCGCGCACGAGGAGTGCCTGGCCGGCTTCACCGCCTGGCAGGCCACGGCCTACCCGGTGCCGCTGGCCTGGGGCGCGACCTGGGATCCCCCGCTGGTCGAGGAGATGGCCCGCCGGATCGGCGACGACCTGCGCTCGGCCGGTGTCCACCAGGGCCTCGCGCCCGTGCTGGACGTCGTACGCGATCCGCGCTGGGGCCGGGTGGAGGAGACCATCGGCGAGGACCCGTACCTGGTCGGGACGGTCGGCTCGGCCTATGTGCGGGGCCTGGAGTCGGCCGGGGTCGTCGCCACACTCAAGCACTTCGCCGGGTACGCGTCCTCGGCGGGCGCCCGCAATCTGGCGCCGGTACGGGCCGGTGTCCGCGAGTTCGCGGACGTCACGCTCCCGCCCTTCGAGATGGCGCTGCGCGAGGGCGGGGCGCGTTCGGTGATGGCCGCCTACACCGAGCGGGACGGCGTCCCGGCCTCGGCGGACCCCGAGCTGCTGACCGGGCTCCTGCGCGAGGAGTGGGGCTTCACCGGCACGGTCGTCGCCGACTACTTCGGCATCGGCTTCCTCCAGACCCTGCACCGCGTCGCCGGCACCCCGGCCGAGGCGGCCCACGCGGCCCTCGAAGCGGGCATCGACGTCGAACTGCCCACCCTCAAGTGCTACGGCGATCCGCTGCCGGCCGCCGTCCGGTCAGGCCTCGTGCCCGAGGACCTCGTGGACCGCGCGGCCCGCCGCGTCCTGCTCCAGAAGTGCGAACTGGGCCTGCTGGACGAGGACTGGACCCCGGAGCCGGCCACCGAGGTGAACCTGGACTCCACGGGCAACCGCATCCTCGCCCGCCGTCTGGCCGAGGAGTCGGTGGTCCTGCTCGACAACCCCGACGGCCTGCTCCCGCTGGCCCCCGACACCCGGATCGCGGTGGTCGGCCCCCGGGCCGCCGACGCCCTGGCCATGCTGGGCTGCTACTCCTTCCCGTCCCATGTCCTCACCCACCACCCCGAGGTGCCGACCGGCATCGAGATCCCGACCGTCCTCGACGCCCTGCGCACCGAACTCCCCGACGCCAAGGTGACGTTCGCACAAGGGTGCGAGGTGACCGGCCCGGACACCTCGGGCTTCGAGGAGGCCATCGCCCGCACCGCCGAGGCGGACGTGTGCGTGGCGGTCCTCGGCGACCGGGCGGGCCTGTTCGGCCGGGGCACCTCGGGCGAGGGCTGCGACGCGACGGACCTCGGCCTGCCGGGCGCCCAGGGCGAGTTGCTGGACGCGCTGATCGCCACCGGCGTGCCCGTGGTCCTGGTCCTGCTGACCGGCCGTCCGTACGCCCTCGGCCGCTGGCACGGGCGCCTGGGGGCCGTCGTCCAGGCCTTCTTCCCGGGGGAGGAGGGCGGCCCGGCGGTCGCGGGTGTGCTGTCGGGCCGTGTGAACCCGTCGGGCCGGCTCCCCGTGAGCGTCCCTCAGGTCCCCGGCGGCCAGCCCTGGACGTATCTCCAGCCGCCGCTGGGCCTCGCGGGCGAGGTCAGCAACCTCGACCCGACCCCGCTGTACGCCTTCGGCCACGGCCGCTCGTACACGGCGTTCGCCTGGGAGGGCAGCGCCCCCGATCCGGTCGAGATCGGCACGGACGGCTCGTACGACGTGTCGGTGACCGTCCGCAACACGGGCGAGCGCGAAGGCGCGGAGGTCGTCCAGCTGTATCTGCACGACCCGGTGGCGTCCGTGACCCGCCCCGACATGCGGCTGATCGGCTACCAGCGGGTGACGGCGGCCCCGGGCGAGGCGGTCCGGGTGACGTTCCGCTTCCACGCGGACCTGTCGTCCTTCACCGACCGCGCGGGCCGGCGGGTGGTCGAGCCGGGCGCCCTGGAACTGCGGCTGGCCGCATCGAGCGCGGACGTACGGCACACCGCGCGCATCGCTCTGACGGGCCCGGTCCGGCTGCTCGGCACCGACCGGCGGCTGCGCTGCGACACGGAGGTCACCGGCGTGGAGTGACCGGCCCGCTCAGTCCACGCCCAGCGACTCGAACCGCCACCGGTGCACCGCCCGGGTCACCAACTCCCCGTCCGGCTCCGGCAGTTCCGGCAGCTCGGCGTCGTACGGGGCGTCCCACCAGGTGAGGACGAGGACCCGGTCCTGGGGAGCGCGCAGGGTCTCCCGGCGCAGCGGCTCGCGGGGCAGCTCCTGGGTGCGGGCCCAGGCCAGCAGCTCCTCGCCGCGCCCGGGCACGGCCCGCGCCTCCCACATCAGGGCGACCGTCACGGGTAGAGGTTCTCCTTGCTGACCTCGTGCACATGGTCGTGGCCGTGGTGGTGGCCGTGCTCGTGCTCCGTGCCCGGCACATGAGGCTCCGTCACCGGCAGTGAGGAGTCGGCCGGCAGGTCCCAGCTCGACGCGGCCCGGTTGCGGGCCACCATCTCGGCGCCGAGCGCGGCGACCATCGCGCCGTTGTCCGTGCACAGCTTGGGCTGCGGCACCCTCAGCCGGATCCCGGCGGCCTCGCAGCGCTCCTGGGCGAGGGCGCGCAGCCGGGAGTTGGCGGCCACACCGCCGCCGATCATCAGGTGGTCGACGCCCTCGTCCTTGCAGGCCCGGACGGCCTTGCGGGTCAGCACGTCGACGACCGCCTCCTGGAAGGAGGCCGAGACGTCCCGCACCGGGACCTCCTCCCCCGACGCCCGCTTGGCCTCGATCCAGCGGGCCACGGCCGTCTTCAGCCCCGAGAAGGAGAAGTCGTAGGCCGGATCGCGCGGGCCGGTCAGGCCGCGCGGGAAGGTGATCGCGTTCGGGTCGCCCTCGCGCGCGTAGCGGTCGATGACCGGGCCGCCGGGGAAGCCCAGGTTCAGCACGCGGGCGATCTTGTCGAAGGCCTCGCCCGCCGCGTCGTCGATGGTCGCGCCCATCGGGCGGACGTCGGAGGTGATGTCCGAGGAGAGCAGCAGCGAGGAGTGGCCGCCGGAGACCAGCAGCGCCATGGTCGGCTCGGGCAGCGGGCCGTGCTCCAGCTGGTCCACGCAGATGTGCGAGGCGAGGTGGTTGACGCCGTACAGGGGCTTGCCGAGCGCGTAGGCATAGGCCTTCGCGGCCGAGACGCCGACCAGCAGGGCACCGGCGAGGCCGGGACCGGCCGTGACGGCGATGCCGTCGAGGTCGCGGGCGCTGACGCCCGCCTCCTTCAGCGCGCGGTCGATGGTGGGGACCATCGCCTCCAGGTGGGCGCGGCTCGCGACCTCCGGAACGACGCCGCCGAAGCGGGCGTGCTCGTCGACGCTGGAGGCGATGGCGTCGGCCAGCAGGGTGGTGCCGCGGACGATGCCGACGCCGGTCTCGTCGCAGGAGGTCTCGATGCCGAGGACGAGGGGTTCGTCAGCCATTGATCTCGGTTCCTTGTACGGAAGTTGAAGGGTCGGTGAGGCGCATCACCAGGGCGTCCACGTTCCCGGGCTGGTAGTAGCCGCGCCGGAAGCCGATGGGCTCGAAGCCGAAGCGCTCGTAGAGCTTCTGCGCGCGGACGTTGTCGACGCGGCACTCCAGCATCACCTCGGCGCACTCGAAGGCGGTCGCCGCGCGCAACAGCTCGGCCAGCAGCAGCCCGCCGAGGCCGGTGCCCCACAGGTCCCGGGCGACGGCGATGGTCTGGACGTCGCCCTGCTCACCGGTGGCGACGAGTCCGGCGTACCCGGTGATCCGGCCGCCGTCCTCGGCGACCACGTACCGCCTGGTCGCCTCCGGCCCGCGCGAATGGGCCAGTTCGGACCAGAACATGCCGCGCGACCAGGCGTCCTCGGGAAACAGGTTCCGTTCCAGTTCGAGCACGGGGTCGATGTCCCACCAGCGCATCTCGCGCAGCGCACACATCACGGGTTCGGTCACTTGGGGGTGACCACCTTGTAGTTCTTGGGCACCTGGGCGTCCGGGCGGCGCAGATACAGCGGCCGGGGCGCGGGGAACTCCTCGCCCGCGGCCAGCTTCTCGGCGGCCAGCCGGGCGAGGGCGGCGGCGGAGACGTGCTCCGGCTCGTGCGCCTTGGGGAAGGTGTCCGGGTAGAGCAGCGCGCCCGCGCCGACCGCGGGCAGGCCCTCCACCTGCTCGGCGATGTCGGCGGGCCGGTCGACGGCCGGGTCGGTGAGGCGGGTGCGGGAGTCGGCGTAGCGCGCCCAGTACACCTCCTTGCGGCGGGCGTCGGTCGCCACGACGAACGGGCCCTGAAGGTCGGCGGCGAAGGCGAGGCCGTCCAGCGTGCACACGCCGTGCACGGGGACGCCGAGCGCCAGCCCGAAGGTCTCGGCGGTCATCAGCCCGACGCGCAGCCCGGTGTACGGGCCCGGACCGATGCCGGCGACGATCCCGGTGACGGCGTCCAGCTTCAGACCGGCCTCGGCGAGCACGCGGTCGATCGCCGGCAGCAACAGTTCCCCGTGCCGCCGCGCGTCCACCTGACTCGACGAGGCGATGACGTCGCGGCCGTCGTGCAGCGCGACGGTGACGGCGGGTGTGGCGGTATCCAGAGCGAGCAAGAGCACGCAAACAGCCTACGGCTCCCCGGGGCCGGTGTCGGACGCCAGCTCCGGCCGAGCCGGACGCCCGTGCGTGCCCTGCGTGCCCGGCGCGGTGCGGCACCGAGGACGTCCGACACGGGCCCCCGGCCCGGCCCGGCCGCACCTGCCGGGCCGTCACCTGCTGCTACCGTCACCTACCGTCACGGCAGGGACGTACGACGCGGAGGTGGTCGCCGGTGGCAGTCAGCAGCTCGGGAATCGTTGCCGGGCTCACCGCCGCCGCCCTCGCGACGGTCGGCTATCTGGCCTACCAGGCGTCGGCGACCGTCCCGGCCGGTCTGGGCAAGCCGCAGGCGGGCGCCTCACCGACGGCCGGCGCGTCGAAGGCACCCCGGACCAAGAAGGACTCCTCCGCGCTGCCCGGCGGCTCCGGCCAGGGCGCCCGGGTCGTGTACTCCCTGAGCGGCGACCGGGTGTGGCTGGTCGGCACGGACGAGGTGGTCACCCGCACGTTCGAGGTCGACCCGAGCGCGGTGGATCCGGCCCCGGGCAGCTACTCGGTGACGTCCCGCTCGAACGCGATCACCGGCTCCGACGGCATCCCCGTCGAGCACGTCGTGCGCTTCACCAGCGTGGACGGCGTGGTCATCGGCTTCAGCGCGGCCGTGCCCGGCTCGACGGCCGCCCCCGACCCGAAGGTCCGCACGGGCGGCATCCGCGAGTCACGCGTGAACGGCGACGCGATGTGGACGTTCGCGACGATCGGCCGCAAGATCGTCGTGGTCCGCTAGGCCGCTTCGCGGTGGTGCGGGGCCCGTTCCGAGAACTCCGGCTCGGGAGCGCGCGGGGGCGTGGAGACCAGGGCCGCCGCCTCGCCGGCCGCCAGCAGGTCACGCATGGACACCCCGGCGACCGCGAACGGCTGCGGCTGCCCCTTGCTCTCTGTAGCCGACATGGAAGCCTCCCGAAGGCCGGGGCAAACGAAGTTAGGTTCACCTAACCACGACTGGATACCATGTGACCACGCACAAGACGCCGAACGCAACATCTTGCCGACGTCTTGTCGGAACGTTCATCAAAAGACCGCACACCGCGCCGTACCAGGCTCAGGAACTCACGCGGCTCACAAGCTCACGCGGCGAGCACGCTCAGGTCCGCCGACGCCCAGCGTTCGCCCACACCGGTGATCGTCATCTGCCGGACCTCGTCGGTCGTGTCGCCCACCGCGCGGTGGATGACGACCTGGAGCCGGTCCTCGGTCAGCTCCTCGACCTTGCCCTCGCCCCACTCCACGACCATCACGGACTCGGGCAGCGAGACATCGAGGTCGAGGTCCTCCATCTCGTCGAGCCCGCCGGAGAGCCGGTAGGCGTCGATATGGACCAGGGGCGGTCCGTCGCCCAGCGAGGGATGCACCCGGGCGATCACGAAGGTCGGCGAGGTGACGGCCCCGCGTACGCCGAGCCCCTCCCCCAGTCCACGGGTCAGTGTCGTCTTGCCCGCCCCGAGCTCTCCGCTGAGCATCACCAGGTCACCCGCGCGCAGCAGTTTCGCGAGCCGGCGGCCCAGCTCCCGCATCTGCTCGGGGGACGTGACGACGATCTGGACGGATCCGGGCTCAGCCGGGCTGTGCGGTGCTGGTGCTTCCATAGCCCTTCACGGTAGCCCCTGCCGGGACGGCACCCGTGCGGGTGAGCAGGTCGGCGAGGCGGTCGGTGACCACCTCCGGGTGCTCCAGCATCACCAGATGCCCCGCGTCCGGCACCAGCACCAGCTCGGCGTCCGGCAGCAGATCGGCGATGGCCTCGCTGTGCTCACTGGGCGTGACCAGATCCTGCACCCCGGCCAGGACGAGGACCGGCATGTCGGCGAAGCACCCGAGCGCCTCGGTCTTGTCGTGGTCGTTGAACGCCGGGTAGTACTCGGCGACCACGTCGATCGGCGTGCTCTCGATCATCCGCTCGGCGAACCGGGCGACGGCCGGATCGACGTCCCGGGACGCGAAGGAGTACCGCTTGATGATCCCGGCGAACAGGTCGGCGGTGGCCCGGCGCCCCTTCTCCACCAGGTCGGCCCGCTGCCCCAGCACCTTCAGCACGCCGGGCAGCACCCGCCGTACCGCGTTGACGCCCGCGACCGGAAGCCCGTAGTTGACCTCGCCGAGCCGTCCCGACGAGGTCCCCACGAAGGCGACTCCGACGACCCGCTCGCTGATCAGCTCGGGGTACCGGTCGGCCAGCGCCATCACCGTCATGCCGCCCATGGAGTGGCCGACCAGGACGATCGGCCCCTCGGGGGCGGCCGCGTCGATGACGGCCTTCAGGTCGGCGCCGAGCTGCTCGATGGTGACCGGCTCGTCGTCCCGCGTCTGGGCCACGCCCCGGCCGGACCGGCCGTGGCTGCGCTGGTCCCAGTGCACGGTCCGTACGACGCCGCGCAGCGCGGCCCGCTGGAAGTGCCAGGAGTCCTGGCTGAGGCAGTAGCCGTGGCTGAAGACGACGGTGACGGGAGCGGGGGCCTTGCGGCCGAAGAGCCTCCGGCGGCGGGGGCCGATGGCGGCGGGCGCGGCCTCCGGGTCGATGTCGTCGACCTCGTAGTACAGCTCCGTACCGTCGTCGGCGATCGCCTTGCCGGGCATGCCGCGCAGCGAGCCGTACGGTCCCGCCGAGTCCAGGGCGAGGCGGGCCTTCTGGCGCATGCCCCGGCCGACCGTCATCCGCTCCAGGGCGACACCGGCGGCCGCGCCCGCGGCCACCACGCCTATCGCGACGCCCGCGATGCCGGTCGCCCGGCGCCAGCCTCCCGCCGCCCCCGCGGCGGAGGCCGCGACGGCCGCGGAGGCTGCGTTCGCTACGGCCTCCGCACTGCTCTCGCTCACGTGCCTCTCCTCGGGTTGCTCGTCGGACCTCTGCCGGTGCTGCTGTTCTTGCTGGTACTGGTACCGGTACCGGTGTTGTCAGGGTGCCTGGTGTTCTTCGTGTGACGGGATGTCCCTACGAGTTACCCGTCCTGTTCCTCATTCACATAGACGCGAGGAACGCGCGATCCGATCCGCGTCACGATCTCGTATGCGATGGTTCCGGCCGCCTGGGCCCAGTCCTCGGCGGTGGGCTCACCGCGGTCCCCGGGCCCGAAGAGCACCGCCTCGGCGCCCGCCGCGGGCTCGTCGCCGCCCAGATCCACCACGAACTGGTCCATGGCGACGCGTCCCGCGATCGTGCGCCACTTGCCCTCGACCAGGACCGGTCCGGCGGAGGAGGCGTGTCGCGGGATGCCGTCCGCGTACCCGAGGGGGACGAGGCCGAGGGTGGTCTCGCCGGGCGTCACATACCCGTGGCCGTAGCTCACGCCGTGTCCGCCCGGGACGTGCTTGACCAGGGCGAGCGAGGCGGACAGCGTCATCACGGGGCGCAGCCCGAAGTCGGCCGGGGTGCCGAGCTCGGGGCTGGGCGAGATGCCGTAGGTCGCGATGCCGGTGCGGACCAGGTCGAAGTGGCTCTCGGGGAGGGTGAGCGTGGCCGGGGAGTTGGCGATGTGCCGGACCTCGGGCCGGGCGCCCCGCTCCTCGGCGTAGGCGACCATCTCCCGGAAGAGGGTGAGCTGGGCGGCGATGGAGGGATGCCCGGGCTCGTCGGCGCAGGCGAGGTGCGACCACAGCCCCGTGACGCGCAGGAGCCCCTCGGCCTCGGCGCGCAGGGCCCCGTCGACGAGCCGGGCCCAGTCGTCACCGGGCTGGCAGCCGCCGCGCCCGAGCCCGGTGTCGGCCTTGAGGTGCACCCGCGCGGGCCGCCCGGCGAGCCGGGCCGCCGCGGTGACCTCCTCCAGGGCCCACATGCCGCTGGCCGACACGTCGAGGTCGGCCTCGATCGCCTCGCGCCAGGGCCCGCCGGGCGTCCACAGCCAGCACATGATCCGGCCCGGCAGCCCGGCGGCCCGCAGCGCGAGGGCCTCCTCGGGCGTGGCGGTGCCCAGCCAGTCCGCCCCGGCGGCGAGGGCGGCACGGGCGCACGGCACAGCCCCGTGGCCGTACGCCTCGGACTTCACCACGGCCATCAGGGCCGCACCCGGCGCGTGGGCACGCAGGGCCCGCACATTGGCGCGCAGGGCGGCCAGGTCGATCTCGGCACGGGCCCGCGAGGGCACGGTCCGCGGGGCTGTTCTCTCGCTCATCGCGAACAGTGTCTCAGAGCGGTACGACACTGCCGGGGCAGCGGCCCCGCAATGTCAGCCCGTCCGGCACTCGAGGACGTGGCCGTCCGGGCCCGAGCGGGGGCACCCTCACCCCGTGGCCCCCCACCGCACCCACGCCCTCATCCGAGAACATTCCGCCACGCCACCGGAACCGCGTCCGCCACATCATGCGCCCCCACCGGCGCCCCGTCCGCCGCCAGCCTCCCGGCCAGCCCGTGCAGATACGCCCCCACGCTCCCCGCGTCCACCGCGCACAGCCCCGCCGCCAGCAACGACCCCGCCAGCCCGGACAGCACATCCCCGCTCCCCGCCGTGGCCAGCCAGGACGTCCCCGTCGGATTCACCCGCACCGCCCCGCCCCCCGAGTCGGCGACCAGCGTCGTGGACCCCTTGAGCAGCACGGTCGCCCCGTACCGCCCCGCCAGCTCCCGCACCGCCGCCAGCCGGGCGCCCTCGACCTCCCCGCGCTCCACGCCGAGCAGCGCCGCCGCCTCCCCCGCATGCGGCGTCATCAGCGTCGGCGCCCTCCGCCCCCGTACGACCTCGGCGTCGGCCAGCCGCAGCCCGTCCGCGTCGATCAGCACCGGCACGTCCGCCGCCAGCACCTCGCCCACCGTCGCCGCGTCGTCCCCGGCGCCCGGCCCGACGACCCACGCCTGCACCCGCCCGGCGTGCTTCGGCCCCCGGTCCGACACAAGCGTCTCGGGATACCGCGCGATGACGGCGTCCCCGGCCGGCCCGACGTACCGCACGGCCCCGGCCCCACCCCGCAAGGCCCCCGAGACGGCCAGTACGGCGGCGCCCGGGTAGCGCGCTGACCCGGCGGCGATGCCGACGACACCCCGCCGGTACTTGTCGCTCTCGGCCCGGGGCACCGGCAGCAGCCGCGCCACGTCCGCGTGCTGCAACGCCTCAAGCTCCGGTTCGACCGGCAGTTCCAGTCCGATGTCGACCAGCCGCACCGACCCGGCGTACTCCCGCGCCGGGTCGATCAGCAGGCCCGGCTTGTGCGTCCCGAACGTCACCGTCAGATCGGCCCGGACGGCGACGGCCCGCACCTGTCCGGTGCCGGCGTCGACCCCGCTCGGCAGATCGACGGCGACCACGGCGCCCCGCGCCCGCCCGGCCGCGGCGGCCAGCGGCACGGCGTCCGGCCGCAGCCCGCCCTTCCCGCCGATCCCGACGATGCCGTCGAGGACGAGGTCCGCCCGCTCGATCAGCTCCTCGACGCCACCGGCCCCACCGGCCCCACCGGCACCCTCGACCCCACCGGCTTCCACGGCCCGCCCCCCGGCCCGCCGCAACGCCGCGAGCCCCTCCGCATGCGCACGCTCCGGCGCGAGCAGCACCGCCGTGACCCCGGCCCCGCGCCGGGCCAGCCGGGCCCCGGCGTACAGCGCGTCACCGCCGTTGTCGCCGCTCCCGACCAGCAGCACGACCCGGCTGCCGTACACCCGCCCGAGCAGGTCGGCGCAGGCGGCGGCGAGTCCGGCGGCGGCGCGCTGCATCAGCGCCCCCTCCGGCAGCCGCGCCATCAGCTCCCGTTCGGCGGTCCTGACCGTCTCCACGCTGTACGCACTCCGCATGCGGTCGAGTTTCCCGTACGACCGCCCGGCCACTCCCGCGCAACTCGCGCAAGCGCGAACCGCCGCACGGTCTCGCGCGACGCGAGCCGTGCCACGTCTCCCCCAACTCGGCGCCCTGCCCCACCCATTGACGCTGTGCATGCCCTTTGCCAGACTCACCGGCCGCAGGATGCAGAAAGCGCTTGCACACTCGCTTGCACACCCCCCACGTCCGACGAAACCGAGGCCCCCATGGGACGCAGATCCGCCTTCCTCGCAGCCGCCGGTGCCACCGCCCTCCTCACCGCCGCCGGCACCCTGACCGCCCCCGCCACCGCCGCCACCACCTCGGCCGCCACCACCTCGGCCGCCGCCCCCGCGCGAGCGGCGGCCTGTGGAGACGGCTCCTTCCAGGCCGAGGCCGTGCAGAACGGCGCCAACTGGACCGCCCGGCGCGGCGGCAGCACGGTCTACACGGGCACCGACCTGCGCGCCGCCGTCCAGGCCGCCGTCAACAGCCTCACCTCGGGCCGGACTTCGAAGGAGCGGGTCGTGGTCCGCGGCTCGGGCTCGATCCCGGCGGGTTCCCGCATCTCGCTCCCCAGCTACACCGTCCTCGACGTCTGCGGCACGATCGACGTCACGGGCAGCGGCTCGGGCGACCAGGCGCCGGTCTACTCCCGCGGCACCCGCGACATCGAGGTGCAAAACCTCAAGCTGACCGGCACCCCGCTCTACGGCATCTTCCTGCGCAACGTCCAGAACGTGGTGCTGGGCCAGATCGACATGCGCCTCTCCCGCGGCCTGGGCGTCCGGATCGACAACCGCGGCGACACCAGCCAGTGGACGCGCAACGTCCGCATCGACAACGTCTACGTCTCCGGCGCGTCCAGCCACGCGGTCGAGACCTACGGCGTCGACGGCCTCACCGTCGGCACGGTCACCGCCCGCAACGTGGGCGAGTCCGGCCTGCTGCTCAACCAGACGATCAACGCCAACGTCACGAAGGTCGACGCCGAGAACGCCGGCACCGGCACGGGCTACGCCGCCTTCCGCATGGCCAACCGCAACGGCCGGGTCGGCAGCGGCTACCCCACCAACATCCGCGTCGGCGAGGTCATCGCACGCGGCGGCGGACGCGGCGTGTTCTGCGTCTCGGAGAGCGGCGGGGCGACGATCAACAAGGTGACGCTCTCCAACACCGGCAACAACTCGGTCCTGATCGAGAACTGCTACAACGTCAATCTGGCGGCCCAGAGCGGCACGATCACAGGCGGCGGCGAACTGCGCCTGGCCGCCCGCTCGGAGTTCCCGAACAACAAGGACATCACCGTCCAGAACCTGACGGTCACCAACTCGGCCATCAGGGAAAGCCCCTGCGGCGAGAACACGACGTTCCGCAACATCACACGGGTGAACAGCAGCCAGTCGATCTGCTGAACCGTCACCCACCCGGGCCCCCGCCCACCAGGCGGGGGCACGCACCCCGCCCTCACCCCGCCCTCCCTAGGCTCCCGCATCCCAGCGACACGGTGAACACGCCATGTCCCAGCCGGGAAGCGGACCGGCACGACCGCCGGCCTGTTTGCCTCCCGGGTTCACCCCTCCGCGATCACCACGGCCGAGGCCACCCCCGCGTCATGGCTGAGCGACACATGCCAGGACCGCACCCCGAGTTCGGCGGCCCGCGCGGCCACACTCCCGCTCACCCGCAGCCGGGGCTGCCCGCTGTCCTCCACATACACCTCCGCGTCGGTCCAGAGCAGCCCGGCGGGAGCCCCGAGCGCCTTGGCCAACGCCTCCTTGGCTGCGAACCGCGCAGCCAGCGAGGCGACCCCCCGCCGCTCCCCACTGGGCAGCAACAACTCCCCCTCCACGAACAGCCTCTCGGCCATCGCGGGCGTCCGCTCCAGCGACGCGGCGAACCGCTCGATCTCGGCGACGTCGATCCCGACCCCGATGATGCTCATACGCAGCACCCTACGGCGACACCACGGCGTATTCCTCGCAGTGACTAGCATGATCAACATGGAATGGGACGGCCTCACCGACCGCGACCGCTACGGCGACTGGTACCTCAAGGCTCGCGACCGCTTCTCGGACCTGGCCCGGGACGCCGACTGGGGCGGCCTGTTCGGGGAGCTGGAGGAGAACCCCAGGTACGTCAATCTCGCCCGGCCCGGTAGCCACAGCGGATTCGCCCCACTGCATCAGGCCGCCTGGCACGGCGCCACCATCGCCGTCGTCTCCCGCCTGCTCGCCCACGGCGCCTGGCGCACACACCGCTCCCGGGACGGACGTCTCCCCGTGGACATCGCGCGGGAGCGGGGTCACACCCATCTGCTGGAGCTCCTGGAGCCGGTCGCGGTACGCCGGCTCCCCACCCCCTCCGACGTACTGGAGGACCACTTCCACGCGATGCTGCGAGAGCGCACCAGCAGCTGCTTCGACAACGTCGAGCACCTGCTGCCACCGCTGTCACCCCTGACGGAGGGTCTGGACGTGCGGATCTTTTTCCCGGTGGTCGGCATGCTGGGTGGCTTCCACTACCGCCTCCACATGGACACCGTGCACGTGAACGGCAGGTCCCGGATGGACGGCGACGACGGGGACTTCTACCAAGTGACCCCCGACGGCTGGACCAAGCTCCCGTACAGCCCCAGGCCACCGGCACCTTGGAGCCTCCCGAACTGAGGGCCGTTCACCTTCCCGGCAGCAACCTTCTCCCGCTTCCTGGAAGCCCTCCGCACCGAACTCCCAGTGGGCACCCCAAGGCCTGAACTCCCCCTCCCCCTTGTACAGTTCGCGATGATCGCGATGAGCAAACGCATCGCGCCTAACGGGAGAACACAGACCATGATGTCGAAGTCTCTGGGCACCGCACTGACCACTGCGGCCCTCATAGCCACGGCTCTGACCGGCACCGTCGCCACCGCCGGTACCGCCGCCGCGGTGACGCCGGACTGCAGCAGCGCGCTGACCAACGTGAAGCCCAAGGAAACCGTCAACCTCCGCAGCTCGCCCAAGACGAGCGCCACGGCTCTCGGCACCTGGGGCAAGGGCCAGAAGGGCGGGGTCTGCTTCGGCGACCGCGGGCCCACCAAGGGTGGCAGCTACACGGCCTGTGGCAAGACGAGCAACAAGTGGTACTTCGGCGGCCCCAACAGCACCGGCAAGGAAGGCTGGGTGCCGGCGACCTGCCTCCCCATCTGAGCCTGAGCACCCGACGGCCTGACCGGCCCACCGGCATACCCGCTTAACGGGCTAACCCGCTCACCGGCTCACCGGCTCACCGGCCGGCCAAGATGGGGGCGAAAGGGAACTCAACCCCTTCGCCCCCACCCCATCACTCCACCGTCACCGACTTGGCCAGGTTCCGAGGCTGGTCCACCTCGTTCCCCCGGGCCGTCGCCAGCTCACAGGCGAACACCTGGAGCGGCACCGTCGCGACGAGCGGCTGCAGCAAGGTCGGCGTGACGGGAATCCGGATCAGGTGATCGGCGTACGGCACGACCTCCTCGTCCCCCTCCTCCGCGATCACGATCGTCCGCGCACCCCGCGCCCGGATCTCCTGGATGTTGGAGACGATCTTGTCGTAGAGCACGGACCGCCCCCGGGGCGAAGGCACCACCACGACCACCGGCAGATCCTCCTCGATCAAGGCGATCGGCCCGTGCTTCAGCTCCCCCGCGGCGAACCCCTCGGCGTGCATGTACGCCAGTTCCTTCAGCTTCAGCGCGCCTTCGAGGGCCACGGGATACCCGACATGGCGCCCCAGGAACAGCACCGTGTTCTTGGCGGCGAGCGAACGGGCCAGCTCCCGCACCGGCTCCATCGTCCCGAGGACCTGCTCCACCGCACCGGCGATCGAGGACAGGTCCCGGATCACGGCCCGAATCTCGTCTCCCCACTTGGTGCCCCGCACCTGCCCCAGATACAGGGCGACCAGATAGCAGGCCACCAACTGCGTCAGGAACGCCTTGGTGGACGCGACCGCGACCTCCGGCCCGGCGTGCGTGTACAGCACCGCGTCGGACTCGCGCGGGATCGTCGAGCCGTTGGTGTTGCAGATCGCCAGGACCTTGGCGCCCTGCTCGCGGGCATGGCGCAGCGCCATGAGCGTGTCCATGGTCTCGCCGGACTGCGAGATGGCGATGACCAGGGTCTGCGCGTCGAGGATCGGGTCCCGGTACCGGAATTCACTGGCCAGCTCCACTTCGCACGGGATGCGCGTCCAGTGCTCGATGGCGTACTTGGCGATCATCCCGGCGTGGAAGGCCGTACCGCACGCGACGATGACGACCTTGTCGATCTCCCTCAGCACCCCCTGGGGGATCCGCACCTCGTCCAGGGTCAGCGACCCCGAGCCGTCGATCCGGCCCAGCAGCGTATCGGCGACCGCCTTGGGCTGCTCGGCGATCTCCTTGAGCATGAAGTAGTCATAGCCCCCCTTTTCCGCGGCCGACGCGTCCCAGTCGACGTGGTACGAGCGGACGTCGGCAGGCAGTCCGTCGAACCCGGTCACCGTCACGCCGTCCCGGCGCAGCTCCACGACCTGGTCCTGTCCCAGCTCGATCGCCGACCGCGTGTGGGCGATGAACGCGGCGACGTCCGAGGCGAGAAAGGCCTCGCCCTCTCCGACGCCCACCACCAGCGGCGAGTTCCGCCGCGCGCCCACCACCACGTCCGGCTCGTCGGCATGCACCGCGACCAGCGTGAACGCGCCCTCCAGCCGCCGGCACACCAGCCGCATCGCCTCGGCCAGATCCGCGCACGAAGAGAACTCCTCGGCGAGCAGATGCGCGACGACCTCGGTGTCCGTCTCGGAGCCCAGCGCGTGACCCCGCTCCTCCAACTCGGCCCGCAGCAGGGCGAAGTTCTCGATGATGCCGTTGTGCACGACGGCGACCCGGCCCGCGTTGTCCAGATGCGGGTGGGCGTTGGTGTCCGTCGGCCCACCGTGCGTGGCCCACCGGGTATGCCCGATGCCCGTCGCCCCGGTCGGCAGCGGCCGCCCGTCCAGTTCCTTCTCCAGATTGAGCAGCTTCCCGGCCTTCTTCGCCGCCGCCAGCCCCCCGTCCGCCAGCACGGCGACACCCGCCGAGTCGTATCCCCGGTACTCCAGCCGCTTCAGCCCGGCCATCACCACGTCAAGCGCCGACTGCGGCCCCACGTATCCCACGATTCCGCACATGGAGCGCAGCCTACGACCCGAAAGCGCCAGGAAAGCCCTTCTGTGTGCCCGAAATCGGAAATTCTCAGGCCGATACAGGCTCCACAACGACGACTTTCGCAACCGCCCTCGCTTCGATCCACCTGGCAGGAAGACCAGCGGGCGGCAGACGCAGGCCTCACCCCCTCACACCTTCGCCCGATAAGCCCGCATGGCCAACGGATAGAACACCACCGCGATCCCCGCGGCCCACACCAACGACCACATCACCGGCTCCGCCACCGCCCCACCCAGCAGCAGCCCCCGGAACGCGTCCGACAGATGCGTGACCGGATTGACGTCGCTCCATGCCTGGAGCCACCCCGGCATGGTGTCGACGATGACGAACGCGCTGCTGGTGAAGGTGATCGGGAAGATGAGGGTGAAGGCGAACGCCTGTACCTTCTCCGCGTCGCCCGCCAGCATCCCGATCAGCACGGCGCACCACGACACGGCCGCCGCGAACACGACCACCAGCAGCGTGCCGAGCAGGAACCCGCCGAAGCCGCCGGTGATGCGGAAGCCGAGCGCCAGCCCGAGGCCGATCATCAGCACCAGCGCCCAGACATGCTTGGCGAGGTCCGCGGTGATCCGCCCGATCAGCGGCGCGGAACGCGCGATCGGCAGACTGCGCAGCCGGTCGAAGACACCCTTCGTGAGGTCGGTGTTGAGGGCCATCGCCGTGTACATCGTCATGAACAGGGTGTTCTGCACGATGATCCCGGGCAGCGCGTACTTCAGATACGCCTCGGGCGACCCGGCCATCTGCCCGCCCAGCACAAAGGTGAAGAGGAACACGAACATGATCGGCGTAATGCTGTAGTCGACCAGTTCGAGCGGGTTGTGCTTGACGGCGACCAGACTCCGCCAGGCCATCGTGAAGGTCTGCCGCAGCCCGGCGAGGGGCGGCACCCGCCCCGACGCGGTGACCGGCGGGGCAAGCGCGGTGGCGGTCATGACCGGCTCACCGCCTTCTCCAGCTCGTCGTCGTCCCGGACGGCGGCGGCGTCGTCCTCCTTCTCTTCCTCACCCGGCTCCGCACGATGCCCGGTCAGCGCGAGAAAGACCTCGTCGAGCGAGGAGCGCCGCAGCGCCAGCTCCCCCACTGCGATCCCCTCCCGGTCCAGCGCACGCACCACGGCCGGCATCAGCTCGGGATCCTTCACCGGCGCCGTGACCATCTCGCCCTCGATCCGCGCCTCCGGCCCGGCGGCCCCGGCCACCAGCGCGTGCGCCCGCGCGAGGTCCTGCCCCGCGATCGGCCGCAGCTCCAGCACCTGCCCCCCGACCTGCGCCTTCAGCCGGTCCGGCGTGCCCTCGGCGATCACCCGCCCCTTGTCGATCACCACGATGTCGTCGGCGAGCACATCGGCCTCGTTCAGATACTGCGTGGTCAGCAGGGCGGTCGCCCCGTCCGCGACCAGGCCGCGCAGCAGATCCCACAGCTCACCGCGGCTGTGGGGGTCGAGACCCGTGGTCGGCTCGTCCAGGAAGAGGATGCTGGGCCGCCCCACCAGACTGGCCGCGAGGTCCAGCCGCCGGCGCATACCGCCGGAGAAGGTCTTCGCCGCCCGCCCGGCCGCGTGCGTGAGCTGGAACCGCTCCAGCAGCTCACCCGCCCGCGCCTTCGCCTCCCGCCTCGACAGACCCAGCAGCCGGCCGATGAGCAGCAGGTTCTCCGTACCGGTCAGGTTCTCGTCCACCGCCGCGTACTGCCCGGTCAGCCCGGTCAGGGAGCGTACGAGCCCGGCCTCCCGGACCACATCGTGGCCGGCCACCCGTGCCCTGCCCCCGTCCGGGCGCAGCAGCGTGGCGAAGATCCGCACCGCGGTCGTCTTCCCCGCGCCGTTGGGCCCCAGCAGCCCGAGCACCGTTCCCTTGCGGGCCGCCAGGTCGACGCCGGCCAGCGCCTCGGTCTCCTTGAACCGTTTGACCAGGCCTTCCGCCTCTATCGCATACGTCATGGGTACCCCCAGGCGTCCGCGGACCCCGGACCGGGCCCACTCCTCCCACAACTGTGACGCACGCCACTGACATTCCGCCTGTGTCGAATTTTCTCAGCACAAGCAAGGCCAAACAGGGGCGAACACCTCGCGTGACGGATCCCACCTCACAGTCCGTTCGTACGCCCGTAACAATGGACTGTGATCTCTCCGGTCTCCTCGATGCCCCGGAGCGCCCACCGGCAGCGGCCGGAGGCGACTCCCTACGTCGACCTCACCCGAGCCGAGTGGAGCGCGCTGCGTGACAAGACGCCGCTGCCACTGACGGCCGAGGAGGTCGAGAAGCTGCGCGGTCTCGGCGATGTCATCGACCTCGACGAGGTGCGGGACATCTACCTCCCGCTGTCCAGACTCCTCAATCTCTACGTCGGCGCCACCGACGGCCTCAGAGGAGCGCTGAACACGTTCCTGGGCGAACAGGGCTCCCAGTCCGGCACCCCGTTCGTCATAGGAGTCGCCGGCTCGGTCGCGGTCGGCAAGTCCACCGTCGCCCGTCTCCTCCAGGCCCTGCTCTCCCGCTGGCCGGAGCACCCGCGCGTCGAGCTGGTCACCACCGACGGCTTCCTGCTGCCCACCAAGGACCTCCAGGCCCGCGGCCTGATGTCACGGAAGGGCTTCCCCGAGTCCTACGACCGCCGCGCCCTGACCCGCTTCGTCGCCGACATCAAGGCCGGCAAGGACGAGGTCACGGCCCCGGTCTACTCCCACCTCATCTACGACATCGTCCCGGACCAGAAGCTCACGGTCCGCCGCCCCGACATCCTGATCGTCGAGGGCCTGAACGTCCTCCAGCCCGCCCTGCCCGGCAAGGACGGCCGCACCCGGGTCGGTCTCGCCGACTACTTCGACTTCAGCGTGTACGTCGACGCCCGCGTCGAGGACGTCGAGCGCTGGTACCTCAACCGCTTCCGCAAGCTGCGCGCGACCGCCTTCCAGAACCCCTCCTCGTACTTCCGCAAGTACACCCAGGTCTCGGAGGAGGAGGCCCTCGACTACGCGCAGACGATGTGGCGCACGATCAACCGGCCCAACCTGGTCGAGAACATCGCCCCCACCCGCGGCCGGGCCACCCTCGTCGTACGCAAGGGCCCCGACCACAAGGTGCAGCGGCTCAGCCTGCGCAAGCTGTGACGCGCGGGGAAAAGGCGGTTGGATAGTCGTCATGCTCCACCTGCGCCTGATCACGCCGTCCGAGAAGACCGACGAAGTGGTGCTGCTGATCGAGAAGACGGTCGGCACCACCCACCTGGTCGTGCTGCCGGACGCCGCCCGCAACCCCTCCGGGGACGTCGTCATGTGCGACGTGGCACGCGAGGCGGGCGACGAACTCCTCACCGGCCTGCGGGAACTGGGCATCGACACCACCGGTTCCATCGCCGTCGAGACCATCGACCTGTCCCTGTCCGAGCGGGCCGAGAAGGCCGAGGCCGACGCACCCGGCGAGGGCGCGGACGCGGTCCTGTGGGAGCACCTGAGCGACGCGACGCACGAGGAGTCGACGCTCTCCGTCACCTACCTGGCCTTCATCACGCTGGCCACGATGATCGCGGCCTGTGGTGTGGTCCTGGACAACGCGATCCTGATCGTGGGAGCCATGGCGGTGGGCCCGGAGTTCGGCCCCCTCGCCGGCATCTGCACCGCGATCGTCCGCCGCAGATCCCGCCTGGCCCTGCGCTCCCTGATCGCCCTGCTGGTGGGCTTCGCGGTGGCGATGGCGGCGACGGTCGCCTTCAGCCTCTTCATGAACGCCGTCGGTCTGTTCACCGAGGCCCAACTGGAAGCCGACCGCCCGAACACGGGCTTCATCTACGCCCCCGACTGGTTCTCCTTCGTCGTGGCGGTCCTGGCCGGCATCGCCGGCACCCTCTCCCTGACCTCGGCGAAGTCCGGAGCCCTGGTGGGCGTGGCCATCTCCGTAACGACGGTCCCGGCCGCGGCGAACGCCGCGGTGGCCCTCAGCTACGGCGACACCACCCAGACCTGGGGCTCCACCCAGCAACTCCTGCTGAACCTCCTGGGCATCATCGTCGCCGGCACGGCAACACTGCTGACCCAGCGATACTTCTGGTCCAAGCAACGCCAGTAGGTGTCAGGGGCGCGGGGAACTGCGCGACAAGCCACGACGCAGCCGCAGCCCGCCCACAACAGCAGCCCCCACCCCGAACCGCAAAACCCAACTACCCCAGCGCTGACTTCACCGCATCAGCCAGCCGCCCCGCAACAGCCCGAGCCTGCTCGATATCAGCAGCCTCCACCATCACACGCACCAACGGCTCGGTCCCGGACGGCCGCAGCAGAACCCGCCCGGTAGCCCCGAGCTCGGCCTCCGCATCGGCAACCGCCGCCGACAACTCCGCGGAAGACCCGACCCGCGTCCGATCGACATCCGGCACATTGATGAGCACCTGCGGCAGCCGCTCCATGACACCCGCCAGCTCCCGCAGCGAACGCCCGCTCCCGGCGACCCGAGCCGCCAGCAGCAGCCCCGTCAGCGTCCCGTCCCCGGTCGTCGCGTGGTCGAGGATGATCACGTGCCCGGACTGCTCGCCCCCGAGGGCGAACCCGTGCTCCTTCATCTCCTCCAGCACATACCGGTCACCGACCGCGGTCTGCACCAGCCGGATGCCCTCGCGCTCCATGGCCAGTTTGAACCCGAGGTTGGACATCACCGTGGCGACCACCGTCTCGGACCGCAGCGCGGAGCGCTCCCGCATCGCCAGCGCGAGCACGGCCAGGATCTGGTCGCCGTCCACCTCCGCACCGGTGTGGTCCACGGCGAGGCACCGGTCGGCGTCACCGTCGTGCGCGATGCCGAGGTCGGCCCCGTGCTCGACGACGGCGGCCTTGATCTTGTCCAGGTGCGTGGAGCCGCACCCGTCGTTGATGTTGAGCCCGTCCGGCTCGGCCCCGATCGTGACGACCTCGGCACCGGCCCGCTGGAACGCCGCCGGCGAGACCCGGGCGGCGGCGCCGTGCGCCTCGTCGAGGACGACCTTCAGCCCGTCGATGCGGTTCGGCAGGGCGCCCAGCAGATGCTCGACGTACCGGTCGAAGCCCTCGCCGTATTCCTGGACGCGGCCCACTCCGGCCCCGGTCGGCCGCTCCCACGGGGCGCCGGTGCGGTGCTCCTCGTAGACGGACTCGATCCGGTCCTCCAGCTCGTCGGCGAGCTTGTGCCCGCCGCGGGCGAAGAACTTGATGCCGTTGTCGGGCATGGCGTTGTGGCTCGCGGAGAGCATCACACCGAGGTCGGCGCCGAGCTCTCCGGTCAGGTACGCCACCGCCGGGGTCGGCAGCACGCCGACCCGCAGGACGTCCACACCGGCGCTGGCGAGGCCCGCGACCACGGCGGCTTCCAGGAACTCCCCGGACGCGCGCGGGTCACGCCCGACGACCGCGGTCGGGCGGTGCCCCTCGAAGGTGCCCGCCTCGGCCAGCACGTGCGCCGCGGCCACGGAGAGGCCCAGGGCCATCTCCGCCGTCAGATCCGCGTTGGCGACACCGCGCACGCCGTCAGTGCCGAAGAGTCGTCCCACTGTGGTGTCCTCCGAATTGCTGTGAGAGTGCGGCTCACATCCCCAAGTACTTCCCTAGTACATCCCTGAAGTACATCCCTGAGACTGTCCGGGGCCGGTAGGGGTTGTGTAAACGAACCGCCCCGGCGGCACCATTCGTGCCGCCGGGGCGATCGTTGCAAAGACAGCGGACGCGATTAGCGCTTGCTGTACTGCGGGGCCTTGCGGGCCTTCTTGAGACCGGCCTTCTTGCGCTCGACCGCACGGTCGTCGCGCTTGAGGAAGCCGGCCTTCTTCAGCGGGCCGCGGTTGTTGTCGACGTCCGCCTCGTTCAGCGCACGGGCGACACCGAGACGGAGCGCACCGGCCTGACCGGAGACACCGCCGCCGGAGATGCGGGCGACGACGTCGTAGCGGTCGTCGAGCTCGAGCACCTTGAAGGGCTCGTTGACTTCCTGCTGGTGCACCTTGTTCGGGAAGTAGTCCTCGAGGGTGCGACCGTTGATCTTCCACTTGCCGGTGCCCGGGACGATCCGGACACGGGCGATGGCGTTCTTGCGACGGCCCAGGCCGGCGGCCGGCTGGGGCTCACCGAAACGCGAGGCGAGGGACTCGGAGGTGTACTCACCCTCCACCGGAACCTCGGACTCGGTGGTGTAGCTGTCGATGTCGACTTCTTCGAGCGGCTGCTCGGCAGTGGTCTCGGCCACGATGCTCCTCAGATTCTGTTCAGTCTTAGGGGGTGTGGCCGGACTTACTGCGCGACCTGGGTGATCTCGTACGGCTGCGGCTGCTGCGCGCCGTGCGGGTGCTGGTCACCCTTGTAGACCTTCAGCTTCGAGAGCATCTGACGGCCCAGGGAGTTCTTGGGGAGCATGCCCTTGACGGCCTTCTCGACGGCCTTCTCGGGGTTCTTGTCCAGCAGCTCGTCGTAACGGACGGAACGCAGACCACCCGGGTAACCGGAGTGGCGGTACGCCATCTTCTGGGTCCGCTTGTTGCCGGACAGGTGCACCTTGTCCGCGTTGATGATGATGACGAAGTCACCAGCGTCGACGTGGGGGGCGTAGATCGGCTTGTGCTTGCCCCGGAGGAGGGTCGCTGCGGTGGTGGCGAGACGACCCAGGACAATGTCCTGGGCGTCGATGACGTGCCACTGGCGCGTCACATCGCCGGGCTTGGGGCTGTACGTACGCACGGTTCGTAGCCTTCGCTTCGAGTGAATGGTCCTGAACAGGTCACCGAAACGATCACGACAGCCTTGACCGCACTGCGGTGACGCAAACCGCGTGCTGGTCGCTGGTCATCGGCCCGGCGGACCGGTGTAAGGGCCCGTCCCGTGAGAATGAGCAAGCCAATACACAACGAACAAGCAGAATACCGGGGCACACCACAAGGGTCAAAACGCGGGATCACCGTCGACGATCGAACACGCAGACGCACAGCCCCGCACACAGCGTGACAGCTCTCCGCAGGGCCCTGCGCCGGACCGGCCGCACATACGGAAACACCGACGACAGCAGCACATCGCCGGCCACCGCGACGCCCCACCGCAGCACGGATCCCCCACCGCGCGGACGACGGCAGGCCCGCAGCACCGCGAACCCGGCGGGCACCCAGACCGACGGCCACGACACCAGGCACGCCAGCACCGCCACGGCCACCAGCACCCGCGCCCCCACCCGCACGGAACCCACCCACAGGCTCCCGCTCACGAGTCGCCCCAACCACCCGGAGATGTCGCCTTTGCCCGTCCGCATGGGAGGAACGCTAGGGGCTGCGAGGCCGATCCAGGCGGACCAGCACACCCCATGTCCCGTCTAAGATGCGCCCCATGAGCTATGGGCAGGGGGGACCCCAGTCCCAGTGGGATCCCTGGAAACCGCAGTCGCAGCAGCCCTGGAACAGCGGGGGCGGTGGCCAGTCTCCGGACTGGGCCGCGCTGGCCGAGGCATCGGAGTCGCGTAACAAACGACGCCGGCTGCTGATGGTCGGCGGCGGCGCGCTCGCCACCGTCGCGATCGGCGCCGCCGTCGCCGTGGCGGTGGTCTCGGCGGGCGGCGACAACCAGGCGAACAACCCGGCCTCCCTGCCCTCGGCGGACATCCCGAGCGGCTCGCCCTCGGCCCCGTCGTTCGCCCCGACCAGCGCCCCGCCCCCGCTGGACCCGAAGGACTTCGTCGCCAGCGCGAAGAAGGACAAGGCCCCGCTCGGCCCGGACACCCTCTTCCCCGGCACCCAGCTGACCATCGGCGAGACGGTCTACAAGAAGGGCCCCACGGCCGACACGAAGAGCTGCGGCTCGGCGGCCGGCGGCACCCTCCCCAAGGCGCTCACCGCGAACGACTGCACGCGCCTGATACGAGTCACCTACTCCAAGGACGGCATCGCCGTGACGGTCGGCGTGGCGATCTTCGACACCGAGGCCCAGGCGGTCAAGGCCAAGAGCCAGACCGACAAGAAGAGCTTCATCAAGTCGCTCTCCGGCGGCGGCGTGAAGGGCTTCTGCGAGTCCGGGTTCTGCCGCACCACCGGCAACGCCTACGGCCGCTACGCCTACTTCACCAACGCCGGCTTCACCAACGGCAAGGACGTGACGCCCAAGGACACGGCGGTCTTCAGGACCGGCGACGACCTGGCCCGGTTCACGTTCAACCAGATCCGCCGCCGCGGCGAGGCCCAGGCATCGGCCGCGGCCAACGAGTGACGGGCCGCCGCCGCGCGCCCGGTCACAGCCTCTTGGCGCTGCGCAGCGTCTTGGCGTAGTAGCCGTTGCCGTCCAGCCGGGACACCCCGCCGACATCGCCGATGGTCGGTCCGTTGACCTCCTCGCGGCTGGAGACGAAGAGCAGGTGGCCCTCGGTGTCGTAGCCGAGCACCATGCCGACGTGGTCCAGGCGCTGCTTCGTCCGGGTGTCGAGCTTGAAGAAGACGAGGTCCCCGGGCTGGAGCTGGTCGATGCCGGTGGGCCGGTCCTTCGGCGAGACGCCGGTGAGCGGCAGGACGTCGGCACCCTGCTTGGAGCGGGCCATACCGTTGGCGGTGCGCGGCAGGCCGTCGCCCGAGTCGTCCGAGGACATGAGCGGATAGCGGGCGCGGTAGCCGAACATCATCCGCATGTATCCCGAGCAGTCGATCGACCGGGCGCGCGCGGTCTCCGGCTGCCCGATCACGCCGTCCCGGAAGGGGTACGGGACGCCGAGGTAGTCGTAGAAGTCGGACTGCTCCAGGCGCAGGTCGCCGCCCTCCGCCCCGCTCGTGTTGAGGGGCCCGAAGTTGGCGTCACCGGCGTAGACGGTGCCCTGTTGGTCCTTCTTCTGTTTGGCGCCCGCGACGTACTGGAAGGCGATGGCCAGGAGGTCGTCCTCCTTGCTGGACTCGTACTCCGCGTACCAGTCCTTGAACCACTTCTGCTGGTCCGCGCCCTTCTTCCAGGACTCGGGCATGAGGCGGACCCAGTCCGTCGAGGAGACCTTGGAACTCGTCGACGAGGGCTCGGCGAAGGTGCGGGCCGGTCCGGTCAGGGTCGCGGTGCGCGCCCCGTCGGTGAACACCGCCTTGACCTGGCCGTCGGCTCCGCGCAGCACGGAGCGGGCGGGGTTCTCCAGCCGGGACCAGCTCTCCCCGCCCTTGTCACGGGTCTTCGCCGCGCCGCCTGCCCGGTCCGAGCCGTCCAGCACGCCGACGTTCGTGATCTCCGGGACGCCCTTGTCCTCCTGCTTGCGCAGCTCCACGGTGAGGTAGCCGGACGTCGCGACGAGCGCCAGCACCACGAGGCCGGAGAGGACCGGCCGCGATTTCTTCTTTCCTGCCATGTGTTCTCCCCTGGGTTGTCGGTCGCCGGGACGCCGGTTCTCAGACGGTGGGCATGATGCCGAGCAGCAGTCCGGCGGCGACGACGATGTAGGCCATGAGCGAGACGGTGCCGGTTGCCAGCAGCGTCGCCCCCTTGGGCTGGCGGACCATCTGGTACGCGATCAGTCCGGGCACGATGAAGCCGAGGGTCTGGTTGCCGTACAGCAGCGGGAACTCCATCGAGAGCACGATCATCACGGTGGCCTGGAGCAGCACGCCCAGCAGGACCACCGCGGCGAACAGCCGCTTGCCGTAGAGGATCACCAGCCGCTGCATGACCTTGGTGCCCGCGTAGGTGAGGGCGGTGACGCCGACCACCATGGCCGCCCGCTGGAGGTCCTCGATGAGGGTCAGGGCGAGCCAGCCGGGCGTGATCATGCCGCCGGGCGACAGGTTGGTGGTCAGGTAGCACAGCAACGAGAAGAACAGGCCGATGGCGATGCCGAGGGCGGCCATCTCGGGGGTCAGGGCGGCGGTGGTCAACGAAGGTCTCCGGGCACGGGTACGGGTGCGGGTTCGGTACGGGGCGATCGGCGGTCCTGCGCGAGGCGCTCGCCCCGCCCGTGGACGTCAGGAACGGGGAGGCTGTCCCCCGTCGTCGGTCGGGACGTACCCGTAGGGCTCGTCGGCGTACTGCCATGCCTGCTGGGCCTCGGCGGCGTACGGCCCCTGCTGGTAGTGGGCTCGGCCGGGGTACCCGGTGTCGGCGTACGGCCCCGACGGCTGGGCGGGGATGCGGACCACCGGGATCTCCTGGGTCTGGGAGGCCTGGTAGCGCTCCTCGTAGGCCATGGGGTACGAGGCGTAGGGGTCCAGGCGCGCCGGCTGGGCCGGCACGGCCGTGGCCGAGGGCGGCGCGGCGTCGGCGGTGGCGGACTCGTCCGCCGGGAGTTCGGCCAGGTACTCCAGCAGTTCCTCGCCCTGGCCGTGGATGTTGCCGATGGCGACCAGGGAGGAGTCGGCGGACAGGCGCTCCAGCAGGGCGGGCATGAACTCCTCGGCCGACCGCCGTTCTCCTCCGAGGTCGACCGCGCGGTCACGCCACTCGGCGGGGATGGCGTCGATCGCGCTCTTGGCGGGGTGCCCGATGACGAAGACGTGGTCCGGCTGGAGGTCGGGGATGATCTCGCCCATCTGCCCGTTGCGCTCCACGCGGTCGGGCCGGCAGTTGATCACGACGTTCAGCGGCCGGTGGATGGCTCCGAGGTCGAGCAGCTGGTTGATGTTCATCAGTGTCGACTCGGGGTCGTTGGCCGCGAAGACGTTGGCGAAGGCGAGCCGCTTGCCCTCGGGCGCCGTGTAGCGCTCGACGGACAGAACGCCGGGGTCCGGCGGGGCGTCGTACATGCCCTGCAGGGCGACCTGCCGTTCCACGCCGAGCAGTTCGGCCACGACGAGGGCGATCGCGACGTTCTCCTTGAAGGTGAACCAGCTGAAGCCGCGCAGCTCCTCGTCGGTGACGGTCTCCGGGTCGGCGTAGACGAGCTGGCAGTTACGGGCGTCGGCCTCCTCCTGGAGGATGTGGAAGCGTTCCTTCTCGGCGGTGACGCAGATGCCGTCCTCCGGCATGGAGCGGCACAGCGACCGCGCCACGTCGTCGAGGGTGGGGCCCATCTCGGCGAGGTGGTCCTCGCGGACGTTGCACAGCACGCCGATCGTGGAGCGGATCAGCTTGCTCTGGTTCACCTCCTGCAGGGCCGGCATGACGGCCATGCACTCGATGACGAGGGCGTCGGGCCGGTAGGTGGCGGCCCGGCGCACGATGCCGATCTGCTCCACCACGTTGGCGATGCCGAACTTGCGGTAGACCGGCTCCTCGGTGGCGTCCGGGTGGATGAACCGGGCCGCCGTACCCGTGGTCTTCGCCACGGTGACCAGATCGCCGCCGCGCAGCGCCCCGGCACACAGCCGGGTGATGGAGGACTTGCCGCGGATGCCGTTCACGAGCACGCGCGAGGGGATGCTGTGCAGGCTGGCGTAGTGCCGGCGCTGTTCCACGATGCCCGCCACCAGCAGCAGCACACTGCCGGTGAGCAGGACGAAGTACAGATAGAGCACGGCTGGGTCACCTTCCCCGAACGCCGGCCTGCGGCTCCGCGAGCCGGCGTGCCTGGGTCTGTTTACGGGCCTGGAGTTGCTGGCGCAGCAGTTCGAGGCTGCGTACGACGGCGCCGACCTCGTCCTGGTAGCGGGGGTACAGCACGGACTTGAGGTCGCCGTCGGCCAGCTTCTCCGCGCCGGCCGCCAGAGCCCGCATCGGCCGGGCCACGACCAGGTGCACCCAGCCGAGGCAGACGACGATCAGGGCCAGGCCGAGCAGTCCGGCCAGGACGCTGCGGTCCTCGCGCTGGTACGGGGTGATCTGGAAGTCCTTGGCGTTCTGCCAGCTGACCACGGTCCAGCCGATGTCGGCCGCCACGCCCCCGCCGGAGAACGGGGCGGCCGCGGCGACCGTGGTCCCGCCTCCTTCGCGGATCAGCAGGCCGTTCTCGACAGGACCGGCGCCGACGTGGACGCCGCCGGCCCGGACGAGGTCGGTGAGCGCGTCGCGCGGCAGTTCCTCGAAGGCCAGGAAGCCGTCGCTGGCCGCGATGGTCTCCGCCTTGGAATCCACCACGCGGACCTCGCCGAGCCCGGGCCGCTTCAGCAGCGAGTTGAGGAACTCGACCCGGACCTCGCCGACCAGGGTCATGCCCTTGTCGCCCGGCAGGGGCGCCCCGGCCTGGACGACCGGTTTCTTCCCGCCCTTGCCGGCCACCCGGACCAGCGGCAGCTCGTCCGCGTCGGCGAAACCAGCGCGCGGCTCCCCGCCCGCGCGGGCGACGACCTCGCCGTCCTCGTCGAGGAGGTACAGCGCCTGGTAGCGGGTGTGCTCGCGCAGGGTCTCCTCGAGCAGTGCGCGGCCGGCGCCGGCGTCGTCCGGGTCGATCAGCCGGGACGTGGACACCAGGTCCGCCTGCGCCTCGTTGAGCGCCCGGCGCACCCGGTCGGCGACCAGGTCGGTACGGTCACGCTGGTCCGCGACCATGCTCGCCGGGATGCTGACGGAGTCGTCGGTGCGGTTCAGCAGGAGGCCGACGGGCACACACCACAGCAACAGCAGTACGGCGGTCAGCGCGAGCGGCCCGCGCACCCCGAACCGCCCCTTGACACGCTGGCGCCCACCGGGATCACCGGCCGGGCCGCCCAGCTGCGCGCGCAGCCTCTCGAGGGCGGAGCCGATGCGCGCGGCCTCACCCCAGCGGGGCACGTCCACCGGGCGGGTCAGGTCGCCCCGGGCCAGCCGGCGGGACTCCAGGAACAGCCGCAGCAACGGCCGCTGCACGGTCGCCCACAGCACCGCCGCTGCGAGCAGTCCGAGCACCACCAGGGCTCCGGCCGCCAGCAGTCCGTACAGCTCCCGGCCCGGAGCGGCGCCCTGTTGCTGGACCACGGGCAGCAGGGCGACGACGGTGAGCCCGAGACCCGCGCCGACGCTCTTCTTCTCCTCCGGGTCGGCGGAGGAGAGGGAGGCGTAACCGGCCGTGGCGACACGGCCGTTGTAGCTCCCGCCGACCAGGGTCCCGCTGACACCGGGGTAGCCGCGGGAGCCCGGCTCCCTGGCGCTGACCGGGTCTTGCTCGGTCTCCCGTGCCGCTTGGGCGGACAGCCCGCTCATCTGCTTCTGGAGGAAGCCCAGCTCCTTGCGCTCCTGGTCGGAGTTGAGCGCCTCGGACTGCTCGAAGCCGGCCGTGGCGAGGATCTCCCCGCCGGTGGCGACGACCGCCATGGAACGGAACTGGCCCAGGTTGATGGCGGGCACGGACAGGCTGTTGGAGGCGATCAGCAGCTGCTGCGGCCGGTCCTCCACGTCGAGGACCGCCATGGTCATCAGGCGTACGTCACCGGTCTCCAGTCGCACCATGCGGGGCTTGAAAGCCGTGTCCCCGGTGAGGGCGTCCTTGTCCAGCCACCCGAGGGGAATCGTTTCACCCCTGGCGGCCAGCACCTTGCCGCTCTCCAGCTCCAGGACCGTGGTGCCGGTCCACTTCTGGTAGGTCTTCCCCAGGTCGGACAGGACGCGCTCGGGCTTCACCGGTGACCCCGCGTTCAGCGCGGCGGCGGTGCGGTTCAGGTCGGTGACCCGCTCGTCGATCGAGGCACGCAGAGCGATGGCGCCGTCCTGAGCGAAGTGCTGCTGCGAGGAGAGCACCGCCTGCGGTACGGCCTGCTCGCCGGCGGGGCCGAGCACCTGGGCGGTGAGGCCAGCGAGAGCGAGCACCAGCACGCACAGCAGCGCGATCGGGGGACGAACGCCGCCCAGCAGCGGCATGTCAGCGCGTCTCCGGCTGCGCCGCCGTCCTCCCTTCACGGGGCGCGCGGCGCGGGTGGGTGTCACCGGTGGTCTCCTCCGGCCTCTCTGGGTGAAGGACGGCCGCGCAGAACACCGCTCCCGGGGGGAGAGGCGACGGACCGCCGTTTACAAGACTGTTGGGGAGGGCCGAGGTTGTGTCGCTCGCCCCCTGTGCGCTGTGGCGCTAGTCACGCCCCAGCGCGAGCTCCTTCAGCCCGTCGCCGCCCGGCGCCCCGCGGTTGTACAGGAAGCCACGCGTGCGGTCGGCCGCCAGCCGGTAGCGGGCGAGCCGCTCTTCGGAGAGGTCGCCCGGCTCGTCAAGTGCCCGCCGTACGTCCACCAACCGGTGGTCCTCGACCGCGCCGGCGGGCGGCTTCTCACCGGCCTCCACCTCGGGCGGGATGTCCACGAGCGTCGTGGCGTAGCGGGCGGAGACGTCCCAGCCGTCGGTCGTCTCACGGAACTCGAACCAGCCGATCGCGCCCTCCTCGGTGAGCCCGGTGGGCGAGGAGTGACGGGCGACCTGGTTGCCCAGGCTGTAGGCGACCCAGGTGCCGTTCACCTTCTGGATCGGCTGCACCACATGGGCGTGGTGCCCGATCACCAGGTCGACCCCGGTCTCCGTGGTGAGCCGCTCCGCCAGCTGGAGCTGGGGGGCACTCGGTTCGTTGTAGTGCTCCAGCCCCCAGTGGACCGAGAGGATGACCACCTCGGCACCCTTCTCACGAGCCCGGGCCTCGGCGTCCTTGATCGCGTCCGTGCCGATCTGGTTGAACGCCCACTTCTCCTTCTCCGGCGTCGGATTCAGGAACGACATCCAGGAGAACGAGAGGTGGGCGACCTTGACGCCGTTGACGTCACGGATGTTGATCTTTTCTGCTTCCGCGGGCGTGCGAGCGGAGCCGGCGTGCCCGAGGCCGGCCTTGTCCATCGCGTTCAAGGTGCGCCGCACGGCCCCGATGCCATGGTCGTACGTGTGGTTGGAGGCCGTCGAGCAGGTGTCGTAACCCACGCCCTTGAGGGACGTCAGAATCTGCGGCGGCACGAGGAACTCCGGGTATCCCTCGAAGGGACCCCGCGGCTTTCCGACGGGCGTCTCCATGTGGCAGATGGCCAGATCGGCCTTGCTGATGACCGGCTTCACCCCGGCGAGCAGCGGCTCGAAGTCCAGCCCGGCCTCTCCCCCACCGGTCTTCTTGGCATCCTTGGCGGCCTGGTCGACCAGCTCGGGGTGGATCAGCACGTCACCCGCGGCGGCGACGGTGAACGAACGGCCGCCCGGCTTCACCTGCGGTGCGGATGCCGCGGAGGTGCACGCGGTCGTCACGGCAACGGTGGCCAGTAAAGCGCTTGCCGCGCGAGCGATCCGGAGAGGATTACGAAGTGTCACCGCATCATATTCACATGAAGCACACAAGCACCACGGACGTTACCGTCACAAGACAGTCACACTTGACTCGTATTGTGGTCCAAATCGGACTCGTCCTAGCCTTGTTCGGCTGTCAGTCGCCACCAGACCGGTCAACGGACGATTCCACTCCGTATGCCCGGCAGTTGGTGGACCTCCGTAGCAGGATCCTCACGTACACGGCCGAACTGGAACCCGACGCCGTCTACGCCCCACCGGACGACACCCAGCGCGAGCGCGTCGCCGAAAGCGTCGGCCACCTCCTGGACGGCGAGGCCACACAGGCCGGACAACTGCTCGCCCCGCTCGGCCTCAAGCTCACCCGCCTCACCGACACCGAGTCCGGCCGCAGATACGACGAGATCGCCGCCGCCCGCCCGGGCCGGGCCGAACGCTGGGGGCGCCTCTACCTGACCGCCGACTCCGACATCCGCTGGAACGCCCAGGTACCGCACCCGGTCTCCGACCGGGACACCGAACGCCTCGGCGTGCGGCTCCTGGAGGACAACCCCGGCGGCTCGCTGGTCCTGGCCGGCGCGCACCGCGAGGCGAGCCGGGGCGACGCCGCCGACGTCGCCCACCGGGCGGACAGCGTCTTCCACGCCATCGTCGTGGAGTTCCAGAAACGCGACGTCCCGGGCGTGCAGCTGCACGGCTTCGCCAAGGACTCGGACCGCCCCTACGAGGCCGTCCTCTCCACCGGAGCCGCACGGAGCACCCTCACCGAGGCCGCCGCCCTGGCCGACGGCATGGAGGCAGACGGTCTGCGGGTCTGCCGGGGCTGGTCGGCCCGCTGCCCCCTGGAAGGCACCACGAACGTCCAGGGCAAGGCCGCTGAGCGCCACCACGCCACGTTCCTCCACGTGGAGCTCTCCCCCGAGGCACGCGGCGACGGGACCGACGCCGACGCCGCCGCAACGGCTCTCTCAGGGCTGGTCACGACCTGGAACTCCGCCCGCCGGTGAGCAACGGCACAAGCCTCAGCAGCACCCCGCCGACGGCAGCGACCGCTTGTTCCGCGCCTCCTTGTTGCGCGCGGCGAGCAGTTCGTCGGCCGGGTAGCCGACCTCCTCCAGGGTCAGCCCGTGCGGCCGTACGACGTGCACGGCCGAGTCCCGCACACCGGCCGCCAGCACCTTCCCCGGCCAGTCCGGCGGCCGGTGCCCGTCGCCCACGAACAGCAGCGCCCCGATGAGCGAGCGCACCATGTTGTGGCAGAAGGCGTCGGCCCGCACGGTCGCGGTGATGATCCCGTCCTCGCCCCGCACGAGACTCAGCTCCTGGAGCGTACGGATCGTCGTCGCGCCCTCCCGCTTCTTGCAGTAGGCGGCGAAGTCGTGCTCCCCGAGCAGCCGGCGCGCGGCCTCGTTCATGGCGTCGACGTCCAGGGGCCAGTCGTGCCACAGCACATGGCCGCGCAGCAGCGGGTCGACCCCGCCGGGGTTGTCGGTGACCCGGTAGGCGTACCGCCGCCACACGGCCGAGAACCGCGCGTTGAAGCCGCTGGGCGCCTCCCTGAGGGCCCAGACCCGCACATCCCGCGGCAGCCGCCCGGCGAGCCGCTTCAGCAGCTTCTGATGGTGCTCGGCCCAGACCTCACGCGGCAGATCGACGTGCGCGACCTGTCCCCGGGCATGCACCCCGGCATCGGTACGCCCCGCCACGGTCAGCTCGTAGGTCTCCCGCGACCGCGTCACGGTCCGCAGCGCGTCCTCGATCTCCCCCTGCACGGTCCGCCGTCCCCCGGCCTGCTTGGCCCACCCGGAGAACTCGCTCCCGTCGTACGCCAGGTCGAGCCGGACACGAACGAACCCGGCAGCTGCTTCATCACTCACGCACAGATCCTCTCAGCACCACAAAGGCGGGCCCGCTCCTCAAAGAGGAACGGACCCGCCAACGCCTTACGGCAGAACGCTTACGCGTCCTTCGACTCCTCGGCGGGAGCCTCGGCGGCCTCGTCGGACTTGGCCTCGACGGCCTCGTCCTTCTTGAGGGCGTCTTCCTTGACCGCACGCTTGGTCGCGGCCTCGGCCTCGCCGGTCGCCTCCTGCGCCACCGTCAGCGCCTCGACCAGCTCGATGACAGCCATGGGCGCGTTGTCGCCACGGCGGTTACCGATCTTGGTGATGCGGGTGTAGCCACCCGGACGGTTCTCGTAGCGCGGGCCGATCTCGGTGAAGAGCGTGTGGACGATGCTCTTGTCCGTGATGACCTGGAGCACCTGACGGCGATTGTGAAGGTCGCCCTTCTTCGCCTTGGTGACCAGACGCTCGGCGTACGGCCGCAGCTTGCGGGCCTTCGCCTCGGTGGTGGTGATGCGACCGTGCTCGAACAGCGCCTTCGCAAGGTTCGCGAGGAGGAGCTTCTCGTGCGCGGCGCTGCCGCCCATACGGGCACCCTTGGTGGGCTTCGGCATGGTGTTTCTCCTAGGTGTCTGCCCCGGCCGTATCAGGTACCGGGGTCAGTATCCGAGCAGGCGGTTACCTGTCGGAGATCCAGGCCCCCGAAGGGGCCTGGAAGGGGCGCGGGGAACTGCGCGACCAGCCACGACCGGCCCGCAGACGCAGTACGGCCTCCCCGCGGGGCGATCAGTACTGCTCGGTCTCCACGAACCCGGCGTCCGCGTCGTCGTCCGCACCGAAGGCGTCCGCGGCGGCGGTCGGGTCGAATCCGGGAGGCGAGTCCTTCAGCGCAAGCCCCATACCCGCGAGCTTGGCCTTGACCTCGTCGATCGACTTCGCACCGAAGTTGCGAATGTCGAGCAGGTCCGCCTCGGAACGCGCGACGAGCTCACCCACGGAGTGGATGCCCTCACGCTTGAGGCAGTTGTACGACCGAACGGTGAGCTCGAGCTCCTCGATCGGCAGCGCCAGATCGGCGGCCAGGGCGGCGTCCGTCGGGGACGGACCCATGTCGATGCCCTCGGCGTCGATGTTGAGCTCACGGGCCAGACCGAACAGCTCGACCAGGGTCTTGCCGGCCGACGCCATGGCGTCACGCGGACGCATGGCCTGCTTGGTCTCGACGTCGACGATCAGCTTGTCGAAGTCGGTCCGCTGCTCGACACGCGTGGCCTCGACCTTGTACGTGACCTTGAGCACCGGCGAGTAGATCGAGTCGACCGGGATCCGGCCGATCTCCTGGCCGACCTGCTTGTTCTGCACGGCGGAGACATAGCCGCGGCCACGCTCGACCGTCAGCTCCATCTCCAGCTTGCCCTTGCCGTTGAGCGTGGCGAGGACCAGGTCGGGGTTGTGCACCTCGACACCGGCCGGGGGCGCGATGTCGGCGGCGGTGACCAGACCCGGGCCCTGCTTGCGCAGGTACATCACGACCGGCTCGTCGTGCTCCGAGGAGACGACCAGCTGCTTGATGTTGAGGATCAGGTCGGTGACGTCCTCCTTGACGCCCGGCACGGTGGTGAACTCGTGCAGGACACCGTCGATGCGGATGGACGTGACCGCCGCACCCGGGATCGAGGACAGCAGGGTCCGGCGCAGGGAGTTGCCGAGGGTGTAGCCGAAGCCCGGCTCCAGCGGCTCGATCACGAACCGGGAGCGGAATTCGTCGACGACCTCTTCGGTCAACGAGGGACGCTGAGCGATCAGCATGTTGTGATCCTTCTGTCAGGGGCGCCCGCTATTTGACGCCCTGAGTCACCAGGCGAAGCCTGATGGTGTTACGTGCAAGGGTACGGGCGATATGGCCCCGAAGAGCCATACCGCCCGAAATCCTCAGACCAAGCGGCCTGCGTCTGCGATCTGCGAAAGATCAGACGCGGCGGCGCTTGGGCGGACGGCAGCCGTTGTGCGGGGTCGGCGTGACGTCCTGGATCGAGCCGACCTCGAGGCCGGTCGCCTGCAGGGAGCGGATCGCGGTCTCACGACCGGAGCCCGGGCCCTTGACGAAGACGTCGACCTTGCGCATGCCGTGCTCCTGGGCGCGGCGGGCAGCCGACTCGGCGGCCATCTGCGCGGCGAACGGCGTCGACTTGCGCGAGCCCTTGAAGCCGACGTGGCCGGCGGAGGCCCAGGAGATCACGTTGCCCGAGGGGTCCGTGATCGAGACGATCGTGTTGTTGAACGTGCTCTTGATGTGCGCGTGGCCGTGAGCGACGTTCTTCTTTTCCTTGCGGCGCACCTTCTTGGCAGCGCCCTGACGTCCCTTGGGGGGCATCTCTTAACTCCTACGGGAGGTGGTCGGTCCTACAGCGAAGACCGTGGACAGGCGTCCGCTGCGGACTACTTCTTGCCCGGCTTCTTCTTGCCGGCGATGGCGCGACGCGGGCCCTTGCGGGTGCGGGCGTTGGTGCTGGTGCGCTGACCGCGGACGGGCAGGCCGCGGCGGTGACGCAGACCCTGGTAGCAGCCGATCTCGACCTTGCGGCGGATGTCGGCCTGGATCTCACGACGGAGGTCACCCTCGGTCCTGATGTTGTTGTCCACGAACTCGCGGATCGCGACGAGCTGCTCCTCGGAGAGGTCGCGGACGCGGGTGTTCGGGTCGACGCCGGTAGCGGCCAGCGTCTGCTGCGCGAGGGTCCGGCCGATGCCGAACACGTAGGTGAGGGCGACCTCCACGCGCTTTTCGCGCGGGATGTCGACACCGGAAACGCGTGCCATTCAATGGCTCCAGTTACTTGTCGGAGGTCTTCCACAGAACCGACTCCCAGCCGCCGTATGAGGTACGAACTGGGTCCCCGGCCTCCGAACCAGGGGTGTCAGGCGAACATCGTCCGCCCGGGTCCTGCGTATGAACATATTCAGCTCGCGTCGCGCGAAGTCCCTGCGATGGATGCAGAGGGTGCGATCCGCTGTCGATCAGCCCTGGCGCTGCTTGTGGCGCGGGTTGTCGCAGATGATCATGACCCGGCCGTGACGGCGGATCACCCTGCACTTGTCGCAGATCTTCTTGACGCTCGGCTTGACCTTCATTAGTGAGGTTCTCCGGGTCAGTGCCACCACCTCGCCGAGGCGAGATGCGGGGCAAGATCTACTTGTAGCGGTAGACGATCCGGCCACGCGTGAGGTCGTACGGAGACAGCTCCACCACGACCCGGTCGTCAGGGAGGATGCGGATGTAGTGCATGCGCATCTTGCCGCTGATGTGTGCCAGGACCTGGTGGCCGTTCTGGAGCTCGACCTTGAACATGGCGTTCGGAAGAGACTCGACGACAGTGCCCTCGATCTCGATGGCACCTTGCTTCTTGGCCACGCTTCGCCCTTCGAATCGACTACCTTGATCGACTCCGTGCGGGCGCATGCAGGCATGCGGGTACACCAGAGCCGACGAGTCAGTCTACGACAGGGCCCTCAGAAACACGAATCGAGGCAGTCTGCCCCAACGGACAGATCTTTAAGCGCCCCGAAAGGGGCGCGGGGAACTGCGCGACAAGCCACAACGCACCCGCAGCCGCCGAACGCCGGGACCACCCACCCCGGAACGCGCTCAGCCCAACGGATCCGGAGCGGCCACAATCCCCAGCTCGGCAAGCTTCGCCTTCCCCCCGTCGGGAGACGTCAGCACCAACGGCCCCTCCTCGGTCAAAGCCACCGAGTGCTCCCAGTGCGACGACCACGTACCGTCCGTCGTGATGACGGTCCAGTCGTCCTCGAGGACCTCCGTCTTCGGCGTCCCCAGAGAGACCATCGGCTCGATCGCGAGGCAGAAGCCGGGCACCAGCTTCGGACCCTTGCCGCGCCGCCGGTCGACGTAGTTCAGCAGGTGCGGGTCCATGTGCATCTCGGTGCCGATGCCGTGGCCGCCGTAGTCCTCGATGATCCCGTACTTGCCGCCGCCGGGCTTGGGCTGGCGGCGGATGTACGTCTCGACGGCCCGGGAGATGTCGACCAGCCGGTTGCCCTGCTTCATGGCCGCGATGCCGGCCCACATCGACTCCTCGGTCACCCGGGAGAGCTCGACCAGCTCCGGGGAGTGGCCGGAGCCGACGAAGGCCGTGTAGGCGGCGTCGCCGTGCCAGCCGTCGATGATCGCGCCGCAGTCGATGGAGATGACGTCCCCGTCCTTGAGGACGACGTCGTCGGACGGGATGCCGTGGACGACGACCTCGTTCACGGACGTGCAGATCGTCGCCGGGAAGCCGCCGTAGCCGAGGAAGTTCGGCTTGGCGTTGTGCTCGGCGAGGACCTTGCGGGCGGCCTGGTCCAGATCCTTCGTGGTGGCCCCCGGCACGGCGGCTTCGCGGGTCGCCGCGTGGATGGCGGCGACGACCAGGCCCGCCTCGCGCATTTTGGCGATCTGCTCGGGGCTCTTGATCTGCACCATGGGGCTACGGCCTTTCTGGACCTTCAGCGAGTACGAACGCCATCAACGATACGGGCCGCGCGACCGGCCTCCGGTCGGCCCGCCGGGGTCACCGTGGCGGAGTCACACCTGCACCCTCAGCAACAAAAGCCGTTGACGAACCCAACTGGCCACTCTAGCCTCGCAGTTGCCCACCTGGCGATGTCGGGTGCCAGCACTCAGCTCCATGCACTTCCATACAACCCGGACCGGATACCCGGTCCTCAAAAACGGGGGTAACAAGTGATCAAGAGAGCTCTGTCCCGCGTGGCCGTGGCCGGTGCCGCCGTCACCCTGCTCGGCCTCACCGCGGCCTCGCCCGCCCTGGCCGGCGACGAGGGGCCCCTCTGGTACAGCAACCGGGGCACGGTGACGTTCAACGACGACGGTGACGACATCACGGTCTGCGACAAGCTGGCTGACGGCCACGGCGTCACGGGGTACCTGGAGCGACTCAACAGCACTGGCACCGGCCTGGTCTATGTCATTAAGGAAGAGGACGGCGGAGACGCCGGCTGCGACCGGTCCGACAATGACTACGACATGATAGGCAACATCTCGCACGGCCTGGCCATCTGCTGGAACGGCAGCGGCTCCTGCGTCCGCTCGAACTGGTACTTCGACGAGTAGGCCCGTTCGGCACCGAGAGGTGTGAGGTCTCCACGGTGACCTCGACAGCGTGACAGTGCGTGCACACGCCGCACATCTGCTCAGAAGCTCCGGCCGGTGCAGACGATCGATCGATTCGTCTGCACCGGCCGGAGCTCTTGGTGTGGCCGGTCCCAGGCGCACCTCCGCCTGGGACCGCAGAGAGGGTCAGCGCTCGGTGAAGACCGGGGTCCAGCGGCCGACGTAGTCCTCTTGGGCTTTACGGAAGCCCGAGAGCGGTGTCACCTTGTCGTCGTCCAGGCCGACCAGGACCAGCTGGTTGCGGAACTCGCCCTTGCCGGGTTCGCACTGGCTGGGGTCGCATCGCCAGGCGATGAGGTGGGTGTCGTCCGCCCACGCGAGAAGCTGCTGTCCGGGTACGACCGCGCTCTGCTTTCCGGTCTTCGCGTCCAGAACCGCGGAAACGATCTGGCCGTCCTTGCCCCCCGCGAAGCCGCCCGTCGCAAGTTTTCCGTCCGGGGACGTAATCACCGGCGGAAAGATCAGATCGGTCTTCTGCTGCGGAAGCGACTTCAGCTTGCCGTCCACGTCGTAGTAGTTCCTGCCCGGCCGGTCGAGCCTCTGCTCCCACAGCGTCTCGCCGTCACGGCTCCAGCTGAAGTCCTGACGCCCGGTGCCGGCCATGGCCGCGAGACTGTCCTTCTTGGCCGGCCGCTCACTGAATGCCGCCCGGCCGGAGTCGACATCGATGACATAGAAGCCGGTACGGCTCTGCTTCGGCCCCGGCATCTCCTGACCATCGCCATCTTCCGACCCGTCCTGCACACGCACCGGCGCGTCCTTGAAGAGGCCGTCCGGGTTGTGGCCGTACGTCGTCGCCACCAGGCGCTCGCCGTCCGGCGAGAACTGCACACCGCCGACGCCCTTGTCGACCTTGATCCAGCGCTGGACCTTGCCCGTGGACAGACTCAACAGGCCGATGCGTTTGACGGGCAGATCGCCCTCCAGCACCGCGGCCGTCTTCATCCCGGGAGCGACATCGAGCCAGCCCCAGTCGGTCTTCTCGTACCGCTTGGTCGCGGCGTTGTACAGACTCCACTCACGCGCGTTCACCGCATCCCCGTCCGGCTGCCGCACGAGCTTCCTCGTGTAGTGCGCCGAGACGGCGACCTGCCCCGCGGCTATCAGCTCGCGCGGCGGGGACTGGTCCGGACGGGCCTCCACGTCCGATGCCTCGGACTGCCCTTCCGGGCCACCGCTCGTCAGGGCCAACGACACCCCGATGACTGCGGCGACCACGACGACCGCGGCGACCGCCAGGCTGCGACTCCTGCGGCGGAGCAGCGACGGCTGCTCCCGCTCGGTGGAATCGTCGGACCGTGGCACCTGTTCGAGCTTGATGGCCATACCTCCTCGGCAGAGCACTTTCGGGGGTCCCAAAGAAGAAAGGCAGCGGCCCCCTCCGGGGACCGCTGCCTTTCTTTTCAAGCTGTTATGAACCGGACAGCGCCGACATGGCCCGCGTCGTGACGTCGTCCACCTTGCCGAGCGCGGAGATCGTGACCACCAGACCCTGGGCCTTGTAGTAGTCGATGATCGGCTCGGTCTGCGTGTGGTAGACCTCCAGCCGCTTACGGACGGTCTCCTCGGAGTCGTCGCCCCGCTGGTACAGCTCGCCGCCGCAGATGTCGCAGACGCCTTCCTTGGCCGGCGGCTTGTACGTCACGTGGAAGACATGCGCCGACTCGTTGCGGCAGACACGGCGGCCGGCGATCCGCTTGACGACCTCGTCCTCGGGGACCTCCAGGTCCAGCACCGCGTCGAGCTGCATGGTCTCGGTCTCCAGCAGCTCGTCGAGCGCCTCGGCCTGCGAGACATTGCGGGGGAAGCCGTCCAGCAGGAAACCGTTCTCGGCGTCCGGCTGCTCCATGCGGTCCTTCGCCATGGCGATGGTGACCTCGTCGGGCACCAGGTTGCCCGCGTCGATGTAGGACTTCGCCAGTTTGCCGAGTTCCGTCTTCTGGCTGATGTTGGCCCGGAACAGGTCGCCCGTGGAGATGTGCGGGATCGACAGGTTCTTGGCGAGGAACGCGGCCTGCGTTCCCTTACCGGCGCCCGGCGGCCCGACGAGGACGATACGCATCAGCGGAGGAACCCTTCGTAATTGCGCTGCTGAAGCTGGCTCTCGATCTGCTTCACCGTTTCGAGGCCGACACCCACGATGATCAGGATGCTGGTCCCGCCGAACGGGAAGTTCTGGTCTGCCTTGAAACCAGCCAACGCCATCGTCGGCACGAGAGCGATCAACCCCAGGTACAGCGAACCCGGCCAGGTGATCCGGTTGAGCACGTACGACAGGTACTCAGCGGTCGGTCGGCCAGCCCGGATGCCCGGGATGAAGCCACCATACTTCTTCATGTTGTCCGCGACTTCCTCGGGGTTGAACGAGATGGCCACGTAGAAGAAGGCGAAGAAAACGATCAGGAGGAAGTAGAGGCTGATGTGCGCCGGAGCACTCGGCTTCGCGAGGTTCTGCTCGATCCAGGTCTTCCAGTCGGCGCTGCCACCGGCGAACTGTGCGATCAGTGCCGGGATGTAGAGCAGCGACGAGGCGAAGATCACAGGGATGATGCCCGCCTGGTTGACCTTCAGCGGAATGTACGTCGACGTGCCGCCGTAGGACCTCCGGCCGATCATGCGCTTCGCGTACTGCACCGGGATACGCCGCTGGGCCTGCTCCACGAAGACGACGAGGCCGATCATCACCAGGCCGATGACACACACGATGCCGAACTCGATCCAGCCGCCGGCCAGGGAGCCCTGCGTCTTGATGGCCCACAGCCCGGACGGGAAGGTCGCGGCGATCGAGATGAACATCAGGATGGACATGCCGTTGCCGATGCCGCGGTCGGTGATGAGCTCACCGAGCCACATCACGGTCGCCGTACCGGCCGTCATGGTGATGACCATGGTGACGGTGACGAAGATCGACTGGTCGGGGACGATCTGGCTGGCCACAGGGCAGTTCTGGAAGAGCGCGCCACTGCGGGCGGTGGCGACGAGGCCGGTGCCCTGGAGGATGGCGAGCGCCACAGTCAGGTACCGGGTGTACTGCGTGATCTTCGCCGTACCGGACTGCCCCTCCTTCTTGAGAGCTTCCAGGCGCGGGATCACCACGGTCAGCAGCTGAAGGATGATGCTCGCCGTGATGTACGGCATGATGCCCAGCGCGAAGATCGTGATCTGCAGCAGCGCGCCGCCGCTGAACATGTTGACCAGGCCGAAGATCCCCTGGTTGGCCTCGGCCTGGTCGATACAGGTCTGGACGTTCCGGTAATCGACGCCTGGGATCGGTACGTGCGTACCGATCCGGTAGATCACAATGATGCCGAGCGTGAAGAGCAACTTCTTGCGCAGGTCGGGCGTCTTGAACGCCCGGGCGAACGCGGTGAGCACGGTGCCTCCTGCGACCCCCGCGTGTGCGCGCGTGAGGTGGACGGTAAGAGAGGTTGATGGCCTGAGGAACGAGATTACGGCATGCCAGGACGGCGCTGGGCGCCGACAGCACAGCCTACCCAAATACAGGGCCGCGCGGACGCCGCTCTTCGACCATGAATCATCTGGACACAGCAGCACCCCCTGTGCCATGACGAGACAGGGCCCTGTCGTCATGCGTCGGCTCGACTGCCGGAGTTCGAGGCCGACTTGGGCGGCAGGCATGCGTGCGATGCCGGGCTTCATGCCGGGGCCGGCGCCGCCACAGGGGCGAACGACCCACAGAACGGCCCCAGCCCCACCCCGGCTAGCGGAGTGGGGCTGGGTACGACCCGTACGACCTGGTGCTCACCACCCTCGGTGATCAGCACCGGTGGTTCAGACGAGCTCGGTGACCGTACCGCCGGCGGCGGTGATCTTCTCCTTGGCGGAGCCGGAGACGGCGTCGACCGTCACCTGCAGCGCCACGGAGAGCTCGCCCTGGCCGAGGACCTTGACGAGGCTGTTCTTGCGGACGGCACCCTTGTCGACCAGGTCGGCAACGGTGACCTCCCCACCCTCGGGGTAGAGGGAGGCGAGCTTGTCCAGGTTCACGACCTGGTACTCCGTCTTGAAGGGGTTCTTGAAGCCCTTCAGCTTCGGGAGACGCATGTGGAGGGGCATCTGGCCACCCTCGAAGCGCTCCGGAACCTGGTAACGGGCCTTCGTACCCTTGGTACCACGACCGGCCGTCTTACCCTTCGACGCCTCACCACGACCGACACGGGTCTTGGCGGTCTTGGCGCCCGGGGCGGGACGGAGGTTGTGGATCTTGAGCGGGTTGTTCTCCGCCATGATCAGTCGACCTCCTCGACCGTCACGAGGTGGCGGACGGTGTGCACCATGCCGCGGAACTCGGGGCGGTCCTCCTTGACGACCTGCGTGTTGATGCCCTTGAGACCAAGGGAACGCAGGGTGTCACGGTGGTTCTGCTTGCTGCCGATGTAGGACTTGACCTGCGTAATCTTGAGCTGCGCCATGATTACGCACCCGCCCCGGCACGCGCACGGAGAAGAGCCGCGGGGGCGACGTCCTCGAGGGGCAGACCACGGCGGGCCGCGATCTCCTCGGGACGCTGCAGGCCACGGAGGGCCTCCACGGTCGCGTGCACGATGTTGATCGCGTTGTCGGAGCCGAGCGACTTCGACAGCACGTCGTGGATACCGGCGCACTCGAGCACGGCACGCACCGGACCACCGGCGATAACACCGGTACCGGGCGACGCGGGCTTGAGCAGCACGACGCCGGCAGCCTTCTCACCCTGGATGGGGTGCGGGATGGTGCCCTGGATACGGGGGACCTTGAAGAAGTGCTTCTTGGCCTCCTCAACGCCCTTGGCGATGGCGGCCGGCACCTCCTTGGCCTTGCCGTAACCGACACCCACGGTGCCGTCACCGTCGCCCACCACGACCAGCGCGGTGAAGCTGAAGCGACGACCACCCTTCACAACCTTGGCGACGCGGTTGATCGCGACAACGCGCTCAACGTACGCGGTCTTCTCGGCGGCAGCAGCGCCGCCGTCACGGCCCTTCCGGTCCCGCCGCTCGCCGCCACCGGCACCGCCACCGCGGCGCTGGGGTCCAGCCATTGGAATTACCTCTCTCTGTTTCCGCTAGCTACGGAACCGGCTCAGAACTTGAGCCCGGCCTCGCGGGCGGCGTCCGCCAGGGCGGCGATGCGCCCCGCGTACTGGTTACCACCACGGTCGAACACGACGGCCTCGACACCGGCGGCCTTGGCGCGCTCGGCGACCAGGGCGCCGACCTGCTTGGCCTGCGCGGACTTGTCGCCCTCGCCACCGCGGATCGAGGTGTCCAGGGTGGACGCCGACGCAAGGGTGTGACCCTTGATGTCGTCGATCACCTGGGCCACGATGTGGCGGTTCGAGCGGGTAACGACCAGACGCGGACGCTCCGCCGTTCCGTTGATGTTCTTACGGATCCGGATGTGGCGGCGCTTGATCGCGGCGCGCTTGTAGGCGTCGCCCTTAAGGATCTTCTGTCCGTATGCCATGGCTTACTTACCCGCCTTTCCGACCTTGCGGCGGATGACTTCGCCCTCGTACTTGACGCCCTTGGCCTTGTACGGGTCGGGCCTGCGCAGCTTGCGGATGTTGGCCGCAACCTCGCCGACCTTCTGCTTGTCGATGCCCTCGACCGAGAAACGGGTCGGGGACTCCACCTTGAAGGTGATGCCCTCGGGGGCCTCGACCAGGATCGGGTGGCTGTAGCCCAGAGAGAACTCCAGGTTGGAGCCCTTGGCCAGGACACGGTAGCCGACACCGCTGATTTCGAGCTTCTTGACGTATCCCTGGGTCACACCGGTGATCATGTTCGCCACCAGCGTGCGGGACAGGCCGTGCAGGGCCTTGCTCTGCCGCTCGTCGTTGGGCCGGAGCACCTGAAGGGTGCCGTCCTCGGCCTTGGCGATGTCGATCGGCGCGATGACGGTGTGGGTCAGTTCGCCCTTGGGGCCCTTGACCGCGACCGTACGGCCGTCGATGGTGACGTCCACGCCGGCGGGAACCGGGATGGGGAGCTTGCCGATACGCGACATTGCTGTCTCTCCTCCGTTCCCGAATTACCAGACGTAGGCGAGGACTTCCCCACCCACGCCCTTCTTCTGCGCCTGCTGGCCGGTCAGGAGACCGTGGGACGTGGAGATGATGGCCACGCCCAGGCCGCCCAGAACCTTCGGCAGGTTGGTGGACTTCGCGTACACCCGGAGACCGGGCTTGGAGATCCGCTTGATGCCCGCGATGGAGCGCTCACGGTTGGGGCCGAACTTCAGCTCCAGGACGAGGTTCTTGCCGACCTCGGCGTCCTCGACCTTCCAGCCCGTGATGAAGCCCTCCTGCTGGAGGATCTCCGCGATGTGCGACTTGATCTTCGACGCCGGCATCGTCACGGAGTCGTGGTATGCCGAGTTCGCGTTCCGCAGACGCGTCAGCATGTCTGCGATCGGATCAGTCATGGTCATGAATTGGCCTTCGGCCTCTCTCGCCGGGGTTTCCTGGTGCGCCATCCCTCTCCCCGATCCGAGACGGGACGGGTGCGGCGCGGTGGACCTACGGCGTAGTAAGTCGTACGGGCGACCGTCAGGCGCCCAACCCTCCAAGCCTAAGCCATGAAGGGGAGGGCGCCTGACACGCCCATTGCTTACCGAGAGCCCTGCTAATCCCTAAAAGGGGGATTACCAGGAGCTCTTGGTCACGCCCGGCAGCTCGCCACGGTGAGCCATCTCACGAAGGCACACGCGGCACAGGCCGAACTTGCGGTACACGGAGTGCGGGCGGCCACAGCGCTGGCAGCGGGTGTAGCCACGCACACCGAACTTGGGCTTGCGAGCAGCCTTCGCGATCAGAGCCTTCTTCGCCATCTCGCTCACGCCTCCTTGAAGGGGAAGCCGAGGTGACGAAGGAGCGCGCGGCCCTCAGCGTCGTTGGTCGCCGTGGTCACCACGGTGATGTCCATACCCCGGGTGCGGTCGATCTTGTCCTGGTCGATCTCGTGGAACATGACCTGCTCCGTGAGACCGAAGGTGTAGTTGCCACGGCCGTCGAACTGCTTGGGGGACAGGCCGCGGAAGTCGCGGATGCGCGGCAGCGCGAGCGACAGGGTGCGGTCCAGGAACTCCCACATGCGGTCGCCACGGAGCGTGACGTGGGCACCGATCGGCTGGCCCTCACGCAGCTTGAACTGCGCGATGGACTTGCGGGCCTTGGTGACGGCCGGCTTCTGACCGGTGATCGTGGTGAGGTCCTTGATGGCACCCTCGATCAGCTTGGAGTCGCGGGCGGCGTCGCCCACACCCATGTTGACCACGATCTTGACGAGACCGGGGATCTGCATGACGTTCTCGTACTTGAACTCGTCACGCAGCTTGCCCGTGATCTCCTCACGGTACTTCTGCTTCAGACGCGGGCTGGTGGTGGTCGTCATCAGATGTCCTCACCCGTCCGCTTGGCAACGCGGATCTTGTTGCCTTCGTCGTCGAAGCGGTAACCGACGCGGGTCACGACCTTGTTGCCGTCCTTCTCCACGACCAGCTGGACGTTGGAGACGTGGATCGGCGCTTCGGTGGTGACGATGCCGCCGGCCTGCGAACCGCGAGCCGTCGGACCTGCCTTGGTGTGCTTCTTGACCCGGTTGACACCCTCGACCAGGACACGCTCGTCGCGCGGGTAAGCGGCAATGACCTTGCCCTGCTTGCCCTTGTCCTTACCGGTGATGACCTGGACCAGGTCGCCCTTCTTGATCTTCATGCTCACAGCACCTCCGGCGCGAGGGAGATGATCTTCATGAACTTCTTCTCGCGCAGCTCACGGCCGACCGGGCCGAAGATACGGGTGCCACGAGGGTCGCCGTCGTTCTTCAGAATGACAGCGGCGTTCTCGTCGAAGCGGATGTACGAGCCGTCGGGACGGCGGCGCTCCTTGACGGTGCGAACGATGACCGCCTTGATGACGTCACCCTTCTTCACGTTGCCGCCGGGGATCGCGTCCTTGACGGTGGCGACGATGACGTCACCGATACCCGCGTAGCGGCGACCGGAGCCACCGAGCACACGGATGCAGAGGATTTCCTTCGCACCCGTGTTGTCGGCGACACGCAGTCGCGACTCCTGCTGGATCACGTCTATCTCCTGGTTGTCTGCCGGTTCCCGGCAGGGGCTCTCCTCTTGCGAGGTCGGCCCCTGCCGAGCCTGGCGGAACTATTCCTAGGGGGTCCCCCTAGGAGGGATTACTTGGCCTTCTCGAGGATCTCGACGACGCGCCAGCGCTTCGTCGCGGACAGCGGCCGGGTCTCCATGAGGAGGACACGGTCGCCGACACCCGCGGCGTTCTGCTCGTCGTGCGCCTTGAGCTTGTTGGTACGGCGGATGACCTTGCCGTACAGCGCGTGCTTGACGCGGTCCTCGACGGCGACGACGACGGTCTTGTCCATCTTGTCGCTGACGACGAGACCCTCGCGGGTCTTGCGGAAGCCGCGGGCCTCTGCAGTCTGCTCAGTCACGTTGCTCTCACTCATCAGGCGCTCTCCACCGTCTCGATGCCCAGCTCGCGCTCACGCATCAGGGTGTAGATCCGCGCGATGTCCTTACGGACGGCCTTCAGCCGGCCGTGGTTCTCGAGCTGACCCGTCGCCGCCTGGAAGCGGAGGTTGAACAGCTCTTCCTTGGCCTCGCGGAGCTTGTTGAGCAGCTCCTCGTTGCCCAGCTCGCGCAGCTCGGACGCCTTGGTACCGGCCGACATCACGCTTCACCTGCCTCGCGCTTGACGATCTTGCACTTCATCGGCAGCTTGTGAGCCGCACGGGTCAGGGCCTCGCGCGCGATCTTCTCGTTGGGGTACGACAGCTCGAACATCACGCGTCCGGGCTTGACGTTGGCGATCCACCACTCCGGAGAACCCTTACCGGAACCCATGCGGGTCTCGGCGGGCTTCTTCGTGAGGGGACGGTCCGGGTAGATGTTGATCCAGACCTTGCCGCCACGCTTGATGTGACGGGTCATGGCGATACGAGCTGCCTCGATCTGCCGGTTCGTCACGTAAGCCGGGGTCAGGGCCTGAATGCCGTACTCGCCGAACGCAACCTGCGTGCCACCCTTGGACATGCCGTTGCGCTTGGGGTGGTGCTGCTTGCGGTGCTTGACCCTACGGGGGATCAGCATGTCGGTCAGGCCTCCGTTCCGGTGCTCTCAGCCGGAGCGGCGGACGCGGGAGCCTCGGCCTTGGGGGCCTCGGCGCCGGCAGCCTGCTGCGGCTTGCGACCGCGCCGCTCGCCACCGCGGCCACCACGGGCCGGGCGGTCGGCACCGCCGCGGGCCGGGCGGTTACCCGCACGGGCAGCAGCGTTCTCGGCGCGGACCTCGGCGATGTTCTTGACGTCGCCCTTGTAGATCCAGACCTTCACACCGATGCGGCCGAAGGTCGTCTTGGCCTCGAAGAAGCCGTAGTCCACGTTCGCGCGGAGGGTGTGCAGGGGCACACGGCCCTCGCGGTAGAACTCCGAGCGGGACATCTCGGCGCCACCGAGGCGGCCACCGCACTGGATCTTGATGCCCTTGGCGCCGGCCTTCATCGTGCCCTGCATGCTCTTGCGCATGGCGCGACGGAAGGAGACGCGGGAGGAGAGCTGCTCGGCGACGGCCTGGGCAACCAGCTGAGCGTCGGTCTCGGGGCTCTTGACCTCGAGGATGTTCAGCTGGACCTGCTTGCCCGTGAGCTTCTCGAGGTCACCGCGGATGCGGTCGGCCTCGGCGCCACGGCGGCCGATGACGATGCCGGGACGCGCGGTGTGGATGTCCACACGCACACGGTCACGGGTGCGCTCGATCTCCACCTTCGAGATGCCGGCGCGCTCCATGCCGGACGTCATCATCCGACGGATGGCGACGTCTTCCTTGACGTAGTCCTTGTACAGCTTGTCGGCGTACCAACGCGACTTGAAGTCGGTCGTGACACCGAGCCGGAACCCGTGCGGGTTTACCTTCTGGCCCATTACCGGGTTCCTTCCTTGCTGCTGACGACCACGGTGATGTGGCTGGTCCGCTTGCGGATCCGGTAGGCACGGCCCTGGGCGCGCGGACGGAACCGCTTCAGGGTCGGGCCCTCGTCGACGTAGGCCTCGGAGACGAAGAGGCTGTCGACATCGGTGTGGTCGTAGTTGTGCGCGGCGTTGGCAATGGCGCTGTCCAGCACCTTGCCGACCGGCTGGCTCGCGGCCTGCGGGGCGAAACGCAGGACCGCCTGAGCCTCCGTGGCGTTCAGGCCACGGATGAGGTCCACCACGCGGCGGGCCTTCATGGGCGTGACGCGGATGTACCGCGCCTGGGCCCTGGCTTCCATGGTTGTCCTTCCAGTGTCTGTCATGGTCATTCCACCCCGCGCTTAGCGGCGCTTCGACTTCCGGTCGTCCTTGACGTGACCCCGGAAGGTGCGCGTCGGCGAGAACTCGCCGAGCTTGTGGCCGACCATCGACTCGGTGACAAACACCGGAATGTGGGTCTTGCCGTTGTGCACCGCGAGCGTGTGGCCGAGCATGGCCGGCACGATCATGGAGCGACGGGACCAGGTCTTGATGACGTTCTTGGTGCCGGCTTCGTTCTGTGCGTCCACCTTCTTGATCAGGTGGTCGTCGACGAAGGGCCCCTTCTTCAAGCTACGAGGCATCTCAACCCGTCCTTAGCGCTTCTTGTTCGTCTTGCGGCGGCGGACGATGTACTTGTTCGACGCCTTCTTGGGCGAACGAGTACGGCCTTCCTTCTTGCCCCAGGGGGACACCGGGTGACGACCACCCGAGGTACGGCCTTCGCCACCACCGTGCGGGTGGTCCACCGGGTTCATGACCACACCACGCACGGTCGGGCGAACGCCCAGCCAGCGCTTACGGCCCGCCTTACCCCAGTTGATGTTGCTCTGCTCGGCGTTGCCCACCTCGCCGACCGTGGCGCGGCAGCGCTGGTCGACCAGGCGGATCTCACCGGACGGCATGCGGAGGTGGGCCATCGAGCCCTCCTTCGCGAGCAGCTGCACCGAGGCGCCGGCGGAGCGGGCGAACTTCGCACCGCCGCCGGGACGCAGCTCGATGGCGTGCAGCGTCGTACCGACCGGGATGTTGCGCAGGGCAAGGTTGTTGCCCGGCTTGATGTCGGCCCCGGGACCGTTCTCGACGCGGTCGCCCTGGCTCAGGCCACGCGGCGCGAGGATGTAGCGCTTCTCGCCGTCCGCGTAGTGCAGGAGCGCGATGCGCGCGGTGCGGTTGGGGTCGTACTCGATGTGCGCGACCTTCGCCGGCACGCCGTCCTTGTCGTGACGACGGAAGTCGATCACGCGGTAGGCGCGCTTGTGGCCACCGCCCTGGTGGCGGACGGTCACACGACCGGAGTTGTTACGGCCACCCTTGCTGTGCAGGGGGCGGACCAACGACTTCTCCGGCGTGGACCGCGTGACCTCGACGAAGTCGGCGACGCTGGAGCCGCGACGGCCCGGCGTAGTCGGCTTGTACTTGCGGATTCCCATTTCTCAGTCCTCGTCCGATATCGGACGATCCGGACCGCCCTCAGGCGGTCGGACCGCCGAAGATGTCGATACGGTCGCCCTCAGCGAGGGTCACGATCGCGCGCTTGGTGGACGCGCGCTGGCCGAAGCCGGTGCGGGTCCGCTTGCGCTTGCCCTGGCGGTTGATCGTGTTGACCCCGGTGACCTTGACCGAGAAGACCGCCTGGACGGCCTGCTTGATCTGGGTCTTGTTGGCGCTCGGGTCGACGACGAACGTGTACTTGCCCTCGTCGAGGAGCGCGTAGCTCTTCTCCGAGACAACCGGCTTGAGCAGCACGTCACGGGGGTCCGTGAAGGACTTGCTCAGCGGGGTCTCGACGGTGTTCTTGCCCTCGGCGGCGTGGCGGCGCGCCTTGGCGACGCGCGCGGCCTTGGCCTTCTTCGCCGCCTTGGAGGCAATGGCGGGGTGACGGATAGCCATCAGGCCTCGCTCCCTTCGGTGTCATTGGCCTTCGGGCCGGACACGAAGGACTCGAAGGCGGCCTGGGTGAAGACCACGTCGTCCGAGACGAGAACGTCGTACGTGTTCAGCTGGCCCGGCTCCAGGATGTGGACCTGGGGCAGGTTACGGGCGGACAGCCACGCGGCCTCATCGGCGCGGTCGACGACCAGGAGCAGGTTCTTGCGCTCCGAGATCTTGCCGAACAGCGACTTGGCGGCCTTCGTCGACGGGTTCTCACCCTCGATGACGCCGGAGACGACGTGGATGCGGTTGTGGCGGGCCCGGTCGGTGAGGGCGTGACGCAGAGCGGCAGCCTTCATCTTCTTCGGGGTCCGCTGCGAGTAGTCGCGCGGCACGGGACCGTGCACGACGCCACCACCGGCGAACTGCGGCGCGCGGGTCGAGCCCTGACGGGCGCGACCGGTGCCCTTCTGGCGGTACGGCTTCTTGCCGCCACCACGGACTTCACCGCGACGCTTGGTCTTGTGCGTGCCCTGGCGGGCAGCGGCGTTCTGCGCGACGACGACCTGGTGGATCAGCGGGATGCTGATCTTCTCCACGCCGAAGATCTCCGCGGGGAGCTCGACGCTACCGGTCTTCTCGCCTGCAGGCGAAAGGATGTCAACAGTGCTCATCGGTACCTCAGGCCCCCTTGGCCGCGGTGCGGACCAGGACGAGGCCGCCGTTCGGACCGGGAACCGCGCCCTTGATGAGCAGCAGACCCTTCTCCGCGTCAACGGCGTGGACGGTCAGGTTCTGGGTGGTGACCCGCTCGTTGCCCATGCGACCCGCCATGCGGAGGCCCTTGAACACGCGGCCCGGGGTGGCGCAGCCACCGATGGAACCGGGGGAGCGGTGCTTGCGCTGGGTGCCGTGTCCGGCGCCGAGGCCACGGAAGTTGTGACGCTTCATGACACCGGCGAAGCCCTTGCCCTTGCTCTTGCCGGTCACGTCGACCTTGAGGCCGGCCTCGAACACCTCGGCGGTGATCTCCTGGCCGAGGGTGTACTCGCTGGCGTCAGCGGTACGGATCTCGACGAGGTGGCGGCGGGGAGTGACGTCGGCCTTGGCGAAGTGGCCCTTGAGGGGCTTGTTCACCTTGCGCGGGTCGATCTCGCCGAACGCGATCTGGACGGACTCGTAGCCGTCGACGTCGTTCGTGCGGACCTGGGTGACGACGTTGGGGCCGGCCTTGACGACGGTGACCGGAACAACACGGTTGTTCGCGTCCCACACCTGCGTCATGCCGAGCTTCTCGCCCAGGATGCCCTTGATCTGCTTAGCCATTCTCAGATCACCGGCCTTCAGAGCTTGATCTCGATGTCGACACCGGCCGGGAGGTCGAGTCGCATCAGAGAGTCAACGGTCTTGGGGGTCGGGTCGAGAATGTCGATCAGGCGCTTGTGCGTGCGCATCTCGAAGTGCTCGCGCGAGTCCTTGTACTTGTGCGGCGACTTGATGACGCAGTACACGTTCTTCTCAGTGGGCAGCGGCACCGGGCCCGCGACCGACGCACCAGTGCGGGTCACCGTCTCGACGATCTTCTTCGCCGAGGAGTCGATGACCTCGTGGTCGTAGGCCTTGAGCCGGATGCGGATCTTCTGTCCCGCCATGGCTACTCAGTAGTCCTGTCTCTCGTAACGCTCTGGAACCCGGCGGATTCCTTCTGCTGCCTTCGTTCCTCCGACCCACGCGGTCGGGCGTGTCGCACTCTCGCTGACATGGATGCCCCTTGTTCGAACATCCCTGCGGGATTGCACACGGCCCTGCCGGAACCGCGAGCCGGGGGCGAAAGGCCCACCGGGTGCCTGGCCGGCGCCGCACTGACACTTCCCGAAAGATTCCCGTACGTCCGCCTCAGCGCTGCCGTATGGCAGTTGGGGCGACGAGTACTGTGGGACTCGCTTCCGGTCCTCCCGGCGGGAGGCGCGCAGCATCAACACTCGACCGAGCAACTCGGACAGTCTGCCATAGGGGGCGGGGGCTGCGCCAATCGAGCCGAGGAGAATACCCCGGGGGTGACGGAGGTCAAACCCCGGTGAGTCTCTGCAGCGCCTCGTCGAGTGTGGGAGCCAACAGCCAGACGCTGTCCATGCCGGCATAGAGCGAGCCGTCCTCCGCCATGGCCAGGTGCTGGTTCCCGCGGTCGCGCATACCGATGGGGTACAGATCGACGCCGGCCTGCTCGGCGAGGTCGTCGATGATCTCCCCGTCCCAGATCGCCGGCAGCGGGTCCAGCGAGAACTGCGTCCACGGCATCGAGCCCCTGGGCTTCCGGTAGGGCACTCCGACGGCTCCGAACTCCGCCAGAAAGCGCCGTGCCGCGCCGTGGATCCCGAACTCGCCAGTCTGCAAAAGGATGCTCTCCCAGGTCTCCGTGGGAACCGCCCGGCCCGGGAACCAACCGCCGGCCCGCAGCACCCGGTCCGTCTCCAGGGGCCAGCGCTGCCCGGCGTCCGTACCGGTCTCGACAGTGTCGAGCCGCGTCCAGAAGGAGTGCCCGGCCGCCGGCGCGCCGGGTGTCCAGAGGGCAGACCGCGCCGCCTGCGCCGCCACCAGGCGGTCCAGCGCCTGGTCGGTGGACGTGGCCAGCGGCTCCACGCGGTCCCTCAGGAGATGGAGCGCCCCGTTCTCGGTGATGCCCAGGAAGCTGGCACCCTCATCCGCCATGCCGATGGGATAGAGGGACTCCCCCGCTTCCCGGCTCGCCCTGGCGAATCGCTCGTCCTGCCATTGGGCCCCGAGCGGGTCGAACCGGATGGCCGACGAGGTGGCGATCGAATCGGCGGGCCAGCCGTACGTCACGAGACCGCCGAACTCGGAGAGGAAGCGACGCGCGGCCTCATGGGCCACGAAGGACCCACGCTCGCGCAGGATCGACTCCCAGGTGTCCGTCGGCACGAAACGGCCGGGTCGCCAACCCGCGCGTCGCAGGACCTCTTCGGTCTGCGGGGACCAATCACGTGCCTGATCGGTACTCACTTACATCACCACCCGAACGCCCAGTGCCCCAAACATGTTCGCAGAGCGTGCACCTCAGGAGGACTCCACCGTACGGAGAAACTCTCTGACTTCATCGGCAGTCGTCTGCCATTCAGAGATCTCATGCCCATCTTCGTCAACCGTGGATCGCGGTTCCACAAAGCGCCAGGGCTCATCAGGAACGAATTCCTCTTCGAGTTCCCCAAGGAATATAATCGAGTTCTGAACGTAGACAATATCCCCTGACTTGTAGAGGGGCCAACAGAAAATGAAGTTACTAGTCTCCGGGTTCGTGATGGATGAAATGAGGCACGATGCGGCATCACCACCGAGCTCTAGAGCCTTCAAAGACCGGACCCAACTGGCGCGATATTGTTCTACCTTCCAATAGGTTAGGTCCATCGGAAAATCCTCTACGAAATCCCGCACCGTGATACGGCCAATGGCACCACTTCCGACTTCACCCTCTGCCTGCGAGGGAACGGACACCACCTGAATGGAGAAGGCGTCACTTCTTGATGTAGTTGAGGTCTGCGTCATACGTGCCAACCCTCTGCCCCTTCTTGTTGAACATCTTCCACCCGTCAGAGACGTTGTGGCCGTCCACGTCCGGCGTAATGTAGTTCTTCCCGTTGAAGAAGACTTCTTGCCCGTGGGAATGAAAGGGGGCCTTCTGAGGCGAGATTCTTCTCCTGTACCCGAGCTCAGCAGCTCGATCCGCCGGAGTCGCGGCGTAGAGTTCCTCGTTTTCGGCCCGCCGCTTCTGGACCATATCCGGGTGGTAGGGGTCCTTCTCCAGCGCCGGAGATGACGTGTAGCCCTCCGGAAGAATTTCTTCTTCCTTGCATGGAGTCAGACCGAGTGGATCGGCCCAGGTATGAGGATTGTGGACATAGGTGACGGGATTCGGGGAAGGGGCGAGGCCAAGCGGATCGGGGGTGAGATATCGAGCGGTTTCCGGGTCGTAGTGGCGAAAGTGATTGTAGTGGAGACCAGTTTCGGGGTCGTGGTATTGACCCGGATATCGGAGCGGAGTGTAGGCGACAGCTCCACGGTTCCAAGCAGTGCAACCCCACAGAGTTGTACGCGTGCGCCAGGCTATTTCGCCCTGTTCGTCGAGGAGTTCGGTAGGAGTACCGACGAGATCAGTGACGATGGCGTAGAAGCGACGGTCGACCTCCAGCTGTGTCGTATCGGCATCGACGGTCGTCTTGCGTTCGGTCTGCGTCAGCGGGCGCAGGCCGTCGTGGTCCCACGTGAGCGTGATCGCTTCATCATCACCGGCAGAGAGACTGGTCTGCTCGCACAGAGTGTTTCCGTCCCAGGTGAAGTTCACTTGTTCGGCTACGAGCCCACCAGTCGCGGACAGGCGTTGCTTCGCTATGCGCCGGCCGAGCGGATCGTATAGGTATCGCCAGCGCGTGCCGTCAGGAGTGACAACGGACGTAAGCCGGTCCTCGGCGTCCCAGGTGTAGCGCCAGGTGTCCGGCTTGCGGGAGAGACGGGTCTTCTGACGTAGTGCGATACGCCCCGCATCATCGTGCTCATAGCGAATCCCCCCTGCGCGGTGGATGCGTGTGCCAACGTAGCTACGCGGGCCGATGGCTTCCTGGCCCGGCATCCCCGTAGGCCACGACGCTCGGGTCTGATTGCCTGCCGCGTCATACGCGTAGGACTCGGTCCACCCGGCGGCACGAACACCAGTGACCCTGCCGACAGCATCCAAGTCGAAGTGACGAGTTCCGCTCAGCTGATCGGTAGTGCCGACGAGGTACCCATCAGCGCGGTAGGTGTAGGTACGGCTTTGAACACGAGAGTCGTCCAAGCCGACAAGTTCCTGTCGGGTCAGACGGCCCATGGAGTCAAAGCCTTGTTCGAGCCTGAGGTTTTCGCCTATACGGCGAGACAGTTCCCGGCCCGCTGCGTCGTGCGTGAAACTCAGGAACCGACCGGAAGTCGCTAGGCCGGAGCGGTTACCTACGGCATCGTACGACCAATTGCTCACCGCACCAGACGGTGTGGTACGGCCCGTACGACGCCCCGCCGCGTCGTAGGTGTACCTCGTTGTCCGGTAATTGACGGTTTCCGCAGTCACCCGCCTCTCTCGGTCCCGTTCCAGGGTGAGTACCGCGTCAGGACCGCAGGCCTCGACCAGATCGCCTGCCTCGTCATACGCGTAGGTGGTTACTGTGCCCGCAAGGTCCTTCGACACCGCGCGTCCGAGCACATCTCGCTCGTAACGGATCGTCTGGCCAGAAGGGGTCGTCCAGACCGCCAGCCCGCCGGCCGCGTCATGGGCGTAGGTGTGCGTACGGCCGTCGAAGTCGGTCTCTGCCATCAGGCGACCGCTGTGGTCGTACTGATACGTCCACTGCATGCCGAGCGGATCGGTGACCTTGCTGAGCCGGAGTTCTGAGTCGTGCTCGAAGCTGTATCGCGTGCCGTCCGGTGCCGTACGGGCGGTCAGTAGATCAAAGTGCGTGTACTCACAGGTGGTCACACCGCCAATGGCATCGGTATAGGTAGTGCAGTTTCCTTCTCCGTCGTACGTCCACGACTCGGTGCTACCGTCTGGTGCCACTCGACGGGAGATCCTTCCTTCAACCGTCCAGTCCAGGTGCGTCGTAGCTCCCACCGGATCAGTCACCTTGGCAGGGCGCCCGAAACCGTCCCTCTCATATCGGGTAATGCCACCTGCCGGATCCGTGACCTTGATCGGCAGGCCAGCCCCGTCGCACTCGACCACCGCGGTGCTGCCGAGCGGATCCGTGATCGCAGTCCGCCGACCGTAGTCATCGTAGGAGAATCGACTAAGCGCCGATTCCGGAGTGAGTGTCGTGAGGTGGTTTCCTCGATCGTCATAGGTGTAGCACCAGCGGGCGCCACCGGGCTCCACGACTTCGACCGGTTGGCCGAAACTGTTGTAGCCCATGACCGTACGTGCGCCGTCGGCGTGCTGGACGACAAGGAGGTTTCCGTCCTCGTCCCACGTAAAACCCGTCGTATGGCCCAGCGCATCAGTCCGAGCGCGCAACTGGTTGTGATCGTCGAAAGTATGGCGGGTGACGTAACCCAGTGGGTCGACCTCTCCGACGACCAAGCACGCGTCGTTGATGGCAAAGCTGGAGGTGGAGCCATCAGCCGGGGAAACCTTGGTGATACGACAGTCGGGCCAGGCGGAATCGATACCGTCGTAGGTGAAGGTATTGGCAAGGTGCCCGGCCTCGCCGCCCTGCTCCACGCAGCGATCCTGGTAGTCGTAGGCGTAGTGGTAGCGAGACTGGTTCGTGTCCTCCCACGACGTGATGCGAAGGCGTTCGTCATAAGTGAACTGCGTCGGCTGGCCAGAGGAGTCGATTATCTGGGCGAGATTGCCATCGGCGTAGCCATAGCGCTTGATCGTGAGATCCGAACCCGAGCCGTCTTCGGCGGCGGCGACCAGCTGCAGGGCAGTGACACGGTGCTCCTCGACAGTGAGCGCTAGGCAGTAGCCGCCCGAGTGACGAATCCCAATGGGTACACCCTCGGAGTCGTAATCGAACGTGATCGTGTTGCCATTGCGGTCAACTATCCGCTCCAGCAACGCCAACCCGTCAGCAGGCGAAGAAAAATGACGGCTGTGGCCCGTACTCGGGTCAGTGATCTGGTAACCGCCTTGGTCCGTGCCCACCAGCGGCCAGCGCGGGCCCGAACCTGGCAGCACCGTGTCCCCCGCCCCTTCCGGATGCGGATACGTGAGCAGCATGCCGTCCTCGGTGACGAACACGATTCCATGTTCATCGACCTCCAGGCGTTGATCAATAGTGGAGGCCCAACCGGGACCGAACCACCAGCCGCTGTGGTAGCCCGAGGACACGTGACGCTTGAAGGCGAGGGGGAGCGTTCCAGGCAACGTGATGTCGGTCTGCTCCATGAACATGTAGCCAGTTGCCGGATCGACCGGGTCACCGCAACGCTTGAACAAGGACTTGACCCGGTCGTACGCGCCCTTCGCGCCGTCCGCGACAACCGCCCGGCCGTTCTTGGCGAGGCCCCTTACAGCGTTGGCCACCCCTTTCAGGCGCATCGCCTTGACGCCCTTGAGGCCCTTGGCCAGGCCGCCGAGCGTGGTCAGGCCCTTCATGCCGGGTATGCAGTCCAGGGCCGCCAGGCCCACGTCCCATAGGGACGCCTGTCCCTTGGAATATTTGTAGAGCGAGTCGGCCAGCACCACGAGCCCCGCGATCAGCACGATCGCGCCCAGGATCGGACCGCCGATGATCATCGCCACGATGCCGACGACCGCGACGACGACCTTGCAGACCGCGACGATGGTGTCCCAGTTGTCGGTGAACCAGTCGCCGACCTCCTCCCACCACGAGCGGTTCTGAATGCCCGCGTCCGAGGCCTCGTCGATCTTCGACTTCGCCTCACGGGCCGCCTCGTCGCGCATTGTGCGGGCGTCCGCGGCCATCTTCTTCGCCGCCGCCAGGGCATCCTGGGCGTCGGAGACGTCCGACTGGGCCTTGGACTGGGCCGACTTGGCGTGCTGGACATCGCGGGTGGCGGCGCGGACCTTCGCCTCGTCCGGCTTGTCCGCGTCCGACTTGCTGCCGGTGGGGTCGTCCTTGTACTTGTCCGCCTCCTTGCCGGCCCGGGTGACCCAGGAATCGGCAGAGGTCAGCTTCGACTGGGCCGAGGAGAGGTTGTCGCGCGCCTCACGGCCCTTGACCAGCGCCTTGTCGGCCAGGGACTGGGCCCGCTCCAGCTTCGGCCAGAAGTCCGAGAGCGCGTCACCGCACATCTCGTACGACCTCTTCAGCTTCTTGAGGTTCTTCGGGACATCCGCGAAGTCCTCCTTGAACACGTCCGCGGACTTGCCCGCCCACTCCAGGAGCGTGCCCTCACCCGCCATACCCTTGACCAGACGCAGCGCGTCGGAGACATCGTCGGCGAAGTCGTGCAACTGCTTCGCAAGCGAGCGCACCCTCTGCGGACCACCCGGCGTCGGGTCCTTGTCCAAGTCCAGGACGTGCCAGTCCGCCGGCCTGTGCCCCGCCATACCGCAACCCCCGTCACGCGCACATCAACGTCAACAACCGTATGCACACGTAAACTTACAAGGCACAACCGTTCGACGGAAACACGAGCCCCCACATCACGGACGATGTCCGCGCACGGCCCGCTCCACGCGACTTCAGTGCCACCTCTGGGGGTTGAGAGCGGCAGCGACGAAGGAGTCGCCGGTGGTGACGGTGAGGTCAGGTTGTTCGATGCACAGCGCCACCTTTTCGCGATCGAACTGACGGAACTCGAACACGAAGTGTTCGGCGATCGCAGGACGGTCCAAGGGGAGCCCATCGAGATCCACCGCCGCATTCGCACGGTCGGCGCCCTGACAAAGGACTGACACGAACAGGGGGAAGAAGTCCGCCTCCACCAGTCGATCCGTGCCATGGATCAGACCCGCGATCCCGACTCCGCCCGTCACCGCACCGCACAGGTCGTCCAGGCAGTCCACCACAGAGTCCCAGTTCCTCCCGAAGTAGCCGGGGAACTGCAGCACCTCAGCGAACGAGCGGTAGATCCGCTCCTCGGTGATCAGGTCGCGGGAGTCGAAGTGGTGGACGCGTCCTCCCTTCGCCACCAGCCCTGACAGCTGCCCACGAATGCTGGTATCTCCTCGCGAAACGAAGATGACCCAAGGCTTCGAAGTCCCCGTGATGTCAACACCGGTCATGTCTCATCAGGCCTCCGTGAACCGGAACGTAGACGTGATCGCGTCGAAGATGTCGAAGAACGAGTCCGCGAGGTCGAGCACCTGGCTGCTGCCGGCGACCAGGGCCACCTTGCCCTCCTGACCGGGCACGGGGATGTAGGTCTGCATCAGCACAGCCCGGATCGTGCGGTTGAGGGCGTCGCCGGGTACGGCGATGTCCTCGATGCCGTGGGTGCGGGCGGCCGGGCCGACCCCCGGGATGTCGACCGTCGTCACCTTGCGCCAGGAGTCGCCTTCCCGCTTGGCCTCCTTGACGGCGAGCTGGCTCGCGATGACAGAGGGGTCGTTCGAGAGGGGCTCGCCCCGCTCGTTGCGGCCGCCGACCAGGGAGACGGTCACCGAGCCGGTTATCGGGGTGTCGCCGCCGAAGTTCTCTGCCATGCAGCCGCAGTACAGCGCGCCCGACTTCCAGGCATCGGCAGCGGCCTTCTGGAGGAAGTCGACGTAGGTGCCGCGGTACTGCTCCAGCTCCGGCCGCTGCTCCACACGTTCGCTCACCATCCGGCGGATCGAGTCGTCCCGCGACTCCGGCCGTACGTCGAACTCCCACCACGTCTCCGGCACCTTGATCCGGAAACCGCCCCGCTCGACGGTCAGTGTCTCCATGTAGCGGGCCATGACGCCGGCCTCCCCGTTCGCACGATCACTCGGTCATTCGTTCCCGTGCGCACATCGTGCCACTACTCCTCCAGCGTCCAGAACGGTGAGTCCTTCGGCGGGGCGGGGCGTACGGGGTGTGTGCTGAAGTCGATGTCCGCGTCCGCGTCCGGGTCGCCGATCGGAAGACGGTGCCGGTCATCCGGGCCGTAGTACACCCCGTACGCCCAGTACTCGGGCAGTTCGTGGCCCAGGAGTCCCACACCCCAGCTGACCGACTCCCGCGTCCCGTACACCGCGTTGATCCTCGCGACCGCCTCCGCACGGGAGATACCGATGTGCTCCACCAGTACGTCCGCCATCTCGCGGAAGTACGCCAGCATCTCCTCGTCGAGCGCCAGCACGAACTCCGTGCCCGTCGTGCCGGCCGTGTCGCACGCTCCGAAGGAGACGAGCCAGCGCAGGCGCCTGATCTCCGCCACGAGCAGCGGCACCGTCTCCCTGGCGGTGGCGGCCAAGACCGGATCCGGAGTCGAGGCCACGCACAGCTCCTCGATGGCGTCCAGGTCGAGGTGGTCATCGCGAGGCGCCGGTTCTGAAGTCATGCTCCAGTGTCACGGCACGACAGCTGTCGACTAGCGGAAGCGGGGGCTGCCCCCACCCCCGTCCACCAGCCCGCCGGATGGCCCGCCCCCGCTCCCCCGGGCACCGTAGGAGATACACGACCACGCAACGGGGGAACCGATCATGCGAACCGTCACAGCCACCGTCCTCGCCCTGGCCCTCGCCGCGGCAGGGGCAGCGCCCGTCGCCGCCGGCTCCGGCAGGCCCGGCATCGACGGTGTCTGGCGCATGGACGGCTACGGCACCGTCCTCTCCCTCGACGGCGACACCCTTCAGGAGTTCCAGACGACGTCCGTCAGCTGTATCGAGGGCGAGGCCGCGCGGCGCACCGGCCCTGGCGCGTACACGACCGACGACGGCACCGTACTGGCCGTCCGCCCCGGGCCGGGCCGGGACCGTGCCAGCCTCGGTACGGACAGTTCCGTCGGCCATCGCGCGCTCCGGCGGATCAAGGAACTGCCCGCCGACTGCACCCGCCCCATGCCCAAGGACCCCCGCACCTCCTTCGACGTCTTCTGGCACTCCTTCGCCGAGAACTACCCCTTCTTCGCCGCGAAGGGCATCGACTGGCGGGACGTGCGGGACCGGTATCGGGCCAAGGTGCACAAGGACACCAGCCGCAAGGAGCTCTTCGGGATCTTCAGTGACATGGTGCGGCCTCTCTACGACGCCCATGTCGCCGTCGAAGACGGGGACAACGTCTTCGCCCAGGTCCGCCCGGGCACCGAGGTGCCCACGGAGGAGTTGGACACCAAGGTCAAGAAGTTCGTCGTCGAACGCGATCTCAAGGGCGCCCCGTACCGCCAGGACTTCGCGAACGGCCGCATCACCTACGCCGACCTGCCCGGCCGCGCCGACCAGGGCTATCTCCGTATCTCCGGGTTCGCCGGCTACACCTCCGAGGACGCCCCGTACGCCGCCCACGTCGCCGCACTCGACAAGGCCCTGGACACCGTCCTCACCAAGGACCGCACCCAGCGGCTCAAAGGCCTGATCATCGACCTGCGCATCAACGGCGGCGGCTCCGACGCCCTCGGTATTCGGATCGCCGAGCGGCTGACGGACACGCCCTACGTCGCCTACGCCAAGCGTGCCCGGAACCATCCGAGCGACCCGGACCGGCACACCCGGCCCGAGCCGATCCGGGTCGTACCGGCGGACGGGCCCCGTTACACCGGGCCCATCGCCGTGCTGACCTCAGGCTCCACTGTCAGCGCCGGTGAGACCTTCACCCAGGCCCTGATCGACCGGCCGGGCCACACCGTCCGCATCGGCCGGTCCACCCAGGGCGTCTTCTCCGACGTCCTGGAACGCGACCTGCCCAACGGCATGACCGCGGTCCTCCCCAACGAGGAGTTCCTGAACCGGTCGGGCCGGACCTACGACGGCCCCGGCATCCCGCCCCACCTCTCCGAGCCGGTGTTCACGAAGGAGGAGTTCGAGGAGAAGAGGGACTCCGCGTTCGACCGGGCTGTCTCTGAGCTGCGGGGTCGGGCTTCAGCGGGGCGTTGACCAGGACGCTGTCGGGCCGCCCGCTTCTTTGCCAGTGTCGTGCTTCCACGACCCGCCTCAAGGGCGCTTCGCGTCGGCTCCGCCGATCGGCCTTCGCCCGACCCTTGACCCGGGCCGCGGAAGCACGTGAGAGAAGCGAGCGAGCGGCCCTGAAACGCGGGTGGCCCAGGTCCCTTGGCCCCAACGGTTGCCTGCGATGCCGCTCGGGGTGACGGGCGCGGTCGCGTTTCGCATGCACGCCGGGTGGTTCGGCGGCAGTAGGGGGGAAGGGTGGGGAGTGGAGCGGTTGGGTCATTGGTCGGCCGTGACTGCCGGGGGCTAGTGGCCGGAAGGCTCCAGTTGCGCCAACTTGGCGGCTCCCGACACAAATCCCGCCCACGCGGTGAGGGAGAGTGCCAGCCGGGGACCGTGGTCCTGCTTCGAGTCGCGGACGTGGATGGTGTGGGGGGCTATCGCGACCTCGATACAGGAGTTGCCGTCGGGGCCGTCGCTGTAACTGCTCTTGAACCAGACCAGTTCGGCGGAAGGCTTGCGGATCATGTTTCTCCCAGCACTTGCTCGATGAAGGCCAGCGACTCCTCCGGCGTAAGAGCCTGCGCCCGGATGGTGCCATACCGCAGCTCAAGGATCCGCAGGTGCTTCGGATCGGATGTCGGTCGGCCGCTGAACGCGCCGTCAGAGCGCCCCACTGCCGAGCCATCGGCGAACTTCAGCACCTCGATCCTGCCGTCCAGCCCTGGATGGGCTCCCGAGCTCATCCGCATCACCTGAAGCGAGACGTTGCGCAATCGGGCCACCCCCAGCAGGTGTTCGAGCTGCTGACGCCACATCATTGTGCCTCCAACCCGTCGGCGCAGCGTGGCCTCTTCCAGGACGAAGCTGAGCGATGGCGCTGGGGAGCGCTCGAAGATCGACTTCCTGGCCATACGCGCGGCGACCAGGTGCTCCACCTCCTCCTCCGAGTACGGCGGCTGCCACGCCTCGAACAAGGCCCGCGCATGCTCCGGCGTCTGCAGCAGCCCATGGAAGCTCAGCCCGACATACACACCCAGCTCAGCCGCCTTGGCCTCCAACTGCGCCAAGGCCCGCACGCTCCGGGGATACCGAACCCTCTTCACGTCCTCCCAGGTCGCCGCAATCAACCCACCCGCCCCCAGCACCTCATCCGCCCTGACCAGATAGTCCTGCCGAGGGATCCGCTTCCCGCCCTCGATCTTGTAGACCATGTCCTCGCCGTACCCCACGGCCGTCCCGAACTCGCCGGCGCGCATCCCCACCGCCTCCCGCCGCAGCTTCAGCTGCCGTCCGACGGTCGCGATGACGGCGACGCCCCACTCGTCGTCGGGGTCCACCTCCCAACCCGGCTCGTCCGCCTCGCCCTTGAGCCGCCCCGAGTCCGCCTCGACCGCCGTCATCCCGCACCCTTCCGCCGTCGTACGAACATGCCCTGCGCCCTACCCGTACGCCCGGCCCCGACAGCCCGGACACCGCTGGACAAGCTCCGGACAGTCACCGTACGCACCCGCTGAGTCACTGTTCACGATAAGCGCGCACCGCCACTCTGAGTGCCGTGAAGCAGCGATCCACTGAACTCACCACCCCCGTCCGCAACTTCAGCCTCCAGCTGTCGCCGACCCCGCGCGGTGCCCGTCTGGCCCGTCTCCTGGCCGTCGAGCAACTGCGCTCCTGGGGGCTGCCGTTGGACCCGGCGAGGCAGGTCGTCGCGGAGCTGTCGGTCAACGCCGTGACGCACGGCCGCGTCCCCGGTCGTGACTTCCGCCTGCTGCTCTACGTCGTCGCCGACACCCTCCGTATCGAGGTGACGGACACGCGCGGCGACCGTCTGCCGGTGCTGTCCGAGACGGGCAGGGGCCTGCGCCTCGTCGAGGCGCTCGCCGACCGCTGGGGCACCACCGCCGGGCTCCCGCCCCGCAAGACCGTCTGGGCCGAGATCGGCCTCGTACCGGAGCCCAAGAACCTGGACTTCGGTGGCGCGGGCGGCCTCCCAGAAGGAACACGTAGGTGAAAGGACCCGACCAAGCCCCACCCCTCCTCCCGCTCGCGGGGCCGCCTCACTCGCGCGGGTGAACATCACCAACTCGACTGGCGTCGGGGGCCATTGCCTGCCCTACGCTCAGCGCAACACAACCGCAGACATGCGACGGCCCTCGCCGGGACGGCAATCCCAGTGCGAGGGCCTGACCACCGAGGAAGGCTCCAACTTCCTGATGGACACGCAGAACCCTAACGTGCCCTCGCACGCCCACACCCGGGTTGCCGCAAAGAAGCACCCGAACCGGCGGCATCCCCACTCCGGCCTGGTGCACGACCACACCCGCCACACCACCCGCTTCACGGTGATCGGCAACCACCTCGCCCAGCACCCGGAGCTGTCGCTGCTCGCGATCGGGCTCGGCACGCACATCCAGTCGCTGCCCGTCGGCGCCCGCATCGACATCAAGTCGCTCGCCGCCCGCTTCCCCGAGGGCACGACCCGTATCGCCGCCGCTCTGAAAGAGCTGGAAGCCCACGGTTACCTGCGCCGCGAGCGCGTACGCGTGCCCGACGGCCGGATCATCACCCGTACGACCTCCTGCAACCAGCCAGGTCACAGGGGTGCAGAGGCTCCGCGTCCGGCTCCGAGGAAGCGGACGGGGTCGCCCGGCGGCAAGACCCTGCCTGCCGTACCGCGACCGGCCTGCCCGGCCCCCGCCCTCCTCCAGCAGGCCACCGACCTCCTCACCGGCCTCCGCCGCGAGGACCCCCGCCTCCTGCTCTCGGCCGGCGACACCGCCCACCTCGCCCCCGGCGTCGCCGCCTGGCTCGAACGCGACGTCACCCCCACCGCCGTACGCCACGCCCTGACCACCGACCTCCCACCCGAGCCCCTCCGCCGCCCGGCCGCCCTCCTGTCCCACCGCCTGACGGCCCAGCTCCCGCCGCTCCCGGCGTACCGCGCACCCGAACCTCCACGGGCCGCCCCTCGTCCCCTCGTGAACTGCGACGGCTGCGACCGCGCCTTCCGCGGTACCGGCGGCGGGCGCTGCGGCGATTGCCAATCCGATTCCCCTGGAGGCCTCCTGGCATGGATGTGACACACACCGGACGGCCTGCCCCTGTACCGGGACGGCTCCGCCCCCAGGCGTGAGCCGGTAGAGGTCGACCGTAGGCTCCTGGCCCATGACCCGCACCACCCCACCCCGCCCCCTCGACGTCACCGCCCTCTACCCCGAGCTCGCCCCACTCGCCCGCACCGCCGTGCGCCTGCACCCCCGGGCAGGGACGCCGTCAGCCACCGACAGTTCCATCGGTGGCCCCCTGCTGTGGCCGGCCGAGGAGGCATGGCCCAACTGCCCCGAGCACAAAGGCCCCCGGCACAGGGGGCTCGACCCGGTGGACATCCGGCTCCGGCGGCGGATCCTCGCGGAGGCCTGGGCCCGCCCGCGCGCCGAGGGGCAGGAACTGCTGACCGACGAGGAGCGGGTGATCGTCGACCGGGGTGTCAAGAAGACCCGCATAGCGCAGAACGGTCCCGTCCCGCTGGTGCCGGTGGCCCAGCTCTACGCCTCCGACGTTCCCGGCCTGCCCTGCCCGGAGGGCGCTGATCTGCTTCAGGTGCTGTGGTGCCCGTTCGACCACGACCCGGACTACCTGCCGTACACGGAGCTTCGCTGGCGCACCGCCGCCGACGTGACCGCGCATCTCACCGACCCTCCGCAGCCGTCCGTCATCGGCAGCGCCGACTACCTCCCCGAGCCCTGCGTCCTGCACCCCGAGCCGGTCACCGAGTACCCGGCCCCGCACGAGCTGCCCGAGGATCTCGCCGAGCGGATCAACGCCTGGGAGGAGGAGAACGAGGAGGAAGCCGGAGACGAAGACGCCGAGGTCTACTACCAGTACGACCTCGCCGTCGCCCCCGGCAACAAGGTCGGCGGCCACGCCCCCTGGAGCTTCTCCGACCCGTTCCCCATGTCCTGCCAGGAGTGCGGCTCGGGTGTCCGCCCCTTGCTGACCGTCGACGGGGTCGAATGGGACGGCGGCAGCGGGAGCTGGCGGCCCCTGGAGGACGCCGGCTACACCGGCCACCACGTGGACGGCCCGGCCTGCGCCACCCACCTCAACATCGGGCGCGGCTACAACATGCAGCTCTACATCTGCGAGACCTCGTACGACCACCCGCATCTGCAGAACATGCAGTGACCACCCGACTACCCGCGGATCTCCCGGGCACAACAAAGGGGCCCGTACGACCGAAGTCGTACGGGCCCCTTCGAGCCACTCAGGTCAGTAGACCCTCAAGCCAGTCCGAAGACTCACTTGTTGATCTTGGTGACCTGGCCGGCGCCCACGGTCCGGCCACCCTCACGGATGGCGAACTTGAGGCCCTCCTCCATGGCGACGGGCTGGATGAGCTCCACCTTCATCTCGGTGTTGTCACCCGGCATGACCATCTCGGTGCCCTCGGGGAGGGTCACCACGCCGGTCACGTCCGTCGTACGGAAGTAGAACTGCGGGCGGTAGTTGTTGAAGAACGGCGTGTGGCGGCCACCCTCGTCCTTGGACAGGATGTAGGCCTGCGCCTCGAACTCGGTGTGCGGGGTGACCGAGCCCGGCTTGATGATGACCTGGCCGCGCTCGACGTCCTCGCGCTTGATGCCGCGGAGCAGCAGACCGACGTTCTCACCGGCCTGGCCCTCGTCGAGCAGCTTGCGGAACATCTCGATGCCGGTGACCGTGGTGGTGGTCTTCTCGGTCTTGATGCCGATGATGTCGACGGTCTCGTTGACCTTGAGGACACCACGCTCGATACGGCCGGTGACGACCGTACCGCGACCGGTGATCGTGAAGACGTCCTCGATCGGCATCAGGAACGGCTTGTCGACGTCGCGCTCCGGCTCCGGAATCGCGGTGTCGACGGCGCTCATGAGCTCCAGGACCGAGTTGCCCCACTCCTTGTCGCCCTCGAGGGCCTTCAGAGCGGAGACCTTGACGACGGGAACGTCGTCGCCCGGGAACTCGTACTCGGAGAGCAGCTCACGGACCTCGAGCTCGACGAGCTCCAGGATCTCCTCGTCGTCCACCATGTCGGCCTTGTTCAGGGCGACGACGATGTACGGAACGCCGACCTGGCGGGCCAGGAGCACGTGCTCCTTGGTCTGCGGCATCGGGCCGTCGGTGGCGGCGACCACGAGGATGGCGCCGTCCATCTGCGCCGCACCCGTGATCATGTTCTTGATGTAGTCCGCGTGACCGGGGCAGTCGACGTGGGCGTAGTGACGGGTCTCCGTCTGGTACTCGACGTGCGCGATCGAGATCGTGATACCGCGCTGGCGCTCCTCGGGAGCCTTGTCGATCTGGTCGAAGGCCGAGGCCTCGTTCAGCTCGGGGTACGCGTCGTGCAGCACCTTGGTAATGGCGGCCGTGAGGGTCGTCTTACCGTGGTCGATGTGACCGATGGTGCCGATGTTGACGTGCGGCTTAGTCCGCTCGAACTTCGCCTTCGCCACTGGGGTCCTCCTGTGGAGTGGTTCTGGTACGCCTTACTCATCGGCGCCAGGATGATCTTTGCTGGAAAGCCCGGGCCCCGGGGCATTCTCGCCATGTTTGTGACGGAATGCCCCTCAAGGCTCCGGAGTCAAGCCTACGGCGTGTAGACGCTGTGCGTTACTCGCCCTTGGCCTTCGCGATGATCTCCTCGGCGACGTTCCGGGGAACCTCGGCGTAGGAGTCGAACTGCATCGAGTAGCTTGCGCGACCCGACGTCTTGCTGCGGAGGTCTCCGACGTAGCCGAACATCTCCGAGAGGGGCACCAGGCCCTTCACGAGGCGGGCACCGGCCCGCTCCTCCATGGCCTGGATCTGGCCACGGCGGGAGTTGATGTCGCCGATGACCTCACCCATGTAGTCCTCGGGCGTGGTGACCTCGACGGCCATCATCGGCTCGAGCAGCACGGGGCTGGCCTTGCGCGCGGCCTCCTTGAAGGCCTGCGAGCCGGCGATCTTGAACGCGAGCTCGGAGGAGTCGACCTCGTGGTAGCCACCGTCGATGAGCGTGACGCGGACGCCCGTCATCTCGTAGCCGGCGAGGATGCCGAACTGCATGGCCTCCTGCGCACCGGCGTCCACCGAAGGGATGTACTCCTTCGGGATGCGGCCACCGGTGACCTTGTTCACGAACTCGTACGCGGCGTCGCCGCCCTCGATCGGCTCGATCGCGATCTGCACCTTGGCGAACTGGCCGGTACCACCAGTCTGCTTCTTGTGCGTGTAGTCGACGCGCTCGACGGCCTTGCGGATCGTCTCACGGTAGGCGACCTGCGGCTTGCCGACGTTGGCCTCGACCTTGAACTCGCGCTTCATACGGTCGACCAGCACCTCGAGGTGAAGCTCGCCCATACCACCGATGATGGTCTGGCCGGTCTCCTCGTTGGTGTGGACCTGGAAGGACGGGTCCTCCTCGGCCAGGCGCTGGATCGCGACGCCCAGCTTCTCCTGGTCACCCTTCGACTTGGGCTCGATGGCGACCTGGATGACCGGCGCCGGGAAGTCCATGGACTCCAGGATGACCGGGTTCTTGTCGTCGGACAGCGTCTCACCGGTGGTGGTCTGCTTGAGGCCCATGACGGCGACGATGTCACCGGCGCCCACCGACTCGATCTCCTCACGCTTGTTCGCGTGCATGCGGTAGATCTTGCCGATGCGCTCCTTCTTGCCCTTCACGGAGTTCAGCACGGCGGTGCCGGACACCAGGCGGCCGGAGTACACGCGGACGAAGGTGAGCTTGCCGAGGTGCGGGTCGCTCATGATCTTGAACGCCAGCGCGGCGAGGGGCTCGTCCTCCGACGGCTTGCGCGCGATGACCTGCTCCGGGTCCTTGACGTCGTGGCCCTCGATGGCCTCGACGTCGAGCGGGGTGGGCAGGTAGCGCACGACCGCGTCGAGCAGGGGCTGAACGCCCTTGTTCTTGAACGCGGTGCCGCAGAACACGGGGGTGACGGTGGTGCCGTCGCTCTTGCCGGACGCGATGGTGATACGACGGATCGCGGCGTAGAGCTGCTCCACGGTGGGCTCGGTGCCCTCCAGGTACAGCTCCATCAGCTCTTCGTCGTTCTCGGCGACGGCCTCGAGCAGCTTGCCGCGGTATTCCTCGGCAGCCTCGGCGTGGGTGTCCGGGATGTCGACGGTGTCGTACATCTCGCCCTTGGTCGCCTCGGCCGACCAGACCAGGGCCTTCATCGTCACGAGGTCGATGACGCCCTTGAAGTCCGCCTCGGCACCGATCGGCAGCTGCATGACCAGCGGCTGGGCGCCCAGACGGTCCGAGATCATGTCCACGCAGCGGTGGAACTCGGCGCCGGTACGGTCCAGCTTGTTGACGAAGCAGATGCGGGGCACGCCGTAGCGGTCGGCCTGACGCCACACCGTCTCGGACTGCGGCTCGACACCGGCGACACCGTCGAACACCGTCACGGCACCGTCGAGCACGCGCAGGGAGCGCTCCACCTCGACGGTGAAGTCGACGTGACCCGGGGTGTCGATGATGTTGATGGTGTAGTCGTTGTCCTCGAGCGGCCAGTGACAGGTGGTCGCAGCAGACGTGATCGTGATGCCACGCTCCTGCTCCTGCTCCATCCAGTCCATCGTGGCGGCGCCGTCGTGGACCTCACCGATCTTGTACGAAACGCCGGTGTAGAACAGGATCCGCTCGGTGGTGGTCGTCTTGCCCGCGTCGATGTGGGCCATGATCCCGATGTTGCGGACCTTGGCCAGGTCAAGTGAAGTGGTAGCCATAAGGCTTCAGTCTTCTCTCGGTCTCGATGTGGGTAGCGACTACCAGCGGTAGTGCGCGAAGGCCTTGTTGGACTCGGCCATCTTGTGGGTGTCCTCGCGCTTCTTCACAGCGGCACCGAGGCCGTTGGAGGCGTCGAGAAGCTCGTTGAGCAGACGCTCGGTCATGGTCTTCTCGCGACGGGCGCGGGAGTAACCGACGAGCCAGCGCAGCGCGAGCGTGTTGGCACGACCGGGCTTGACCTCGATCGGAACCTGGTACGTCGCACCACCGACACGGCGGGACTTGACCTCGAGGGTCGGCTTGATGTTTTCCAGTGCGCGCTTCAGCGTGATGATCGGGTCGTTGCCCGTCTTCTCACGCAGACCCTCCATGGCGCCGTAGACGATGCGCTCGGCGGTGGAGCGCTTGCCGTTCAGCAGCACCTTGTTGATGAGGGAGGTCACCAGAGGAGAACCGTAGACCGGGTCGATGATGACCGGGCGCTTCGGGGCGGGGCCCTTACGAGGCATTCTTACTTCTCCTTCTTGGCGCCGTAGCGGCTGCGGGCCTGCTTGCGGTTCTTGACACCCTGGGTGTCGAGCGAGCCGCGGATGATCTTGTAGCGAACACCCGGCAGGTCCTTCACACGGCCGCCGCGCACGAGCACGATGGAGTGCTCCTGCAGGTTGTGTCCCTCACCCGGAATGTAAGCGGTGACCTCGATCCCGCTGGTCAGACGCACACGCGCGACCTTACGCAGGGCCGAGTTCGGCTTCTTCGGGGTGGTCGTGAACACACGCGTGCAGACGCCGCGACGCTGAGGGGAACCCTCGAGTGCGGGCGTCTTGTTCTTCTCGACCTTGTCCTGCCGGCCCTTCCGGACCAGCTGCTGGATCGTAGGCACTACTTCTCCGGTTTCTGTGTGCCGAATGGTGAAGCTAACCTGGAACGTCGCCGACCCACGCGGTCGGGTGTGTCGAATCCCGCGGACTCCCGCCGCGAGGCAGAAAGAAGCGCAGATTGCGGTGGCCGGTAACAGCTCGCGATGCGGTTGATGGCACGCACGAGAGCCAGGGCACACCCCAGGCACAAGGTCTGAGCGTACCTATCGCATTCGCTGCGGTCAAAACAAATGGGAACCGCCCGCATGGTTATGCGGAGCATGTCAAGACCCCAGGCCGCTCAGTCCCCTGTCCGGCTCGCCGTTCGGCCGCCGGTCAGCCCGTCGTTCAGCCCGCCGCGATGGACACCACCGTCAGCAACACCAGGACGAGTGCCCAGCCTGCCGTGGACAACCATCCGAGCACCAGCCCGGTCAGCGCGAGCCCGTCCCCCAGCTCGCCCCGACTGCGGATCTCGGCCCGCGCCACGTGCCCCAGCACAACGGCCGGGATCCCCGTCAGCCCCATCGTCGGCACACACAGCAGACCGCACACCCCGGCCGCGACCGCCTTCCCGTTCGTCGCCGGCCGCGGCACCGGCAGAAACGTCCGCGCCACCGGCACGGCACCGGCCGACTGAATCACCGGCCCCTGCGGCAGATCCGCGACGAGCAGCGCCAGCTCCCCCACGGTCCGCGCCCCGTACGCCCGCGCCACCCGCTTCTCGAACTCGTCCTGCTCCATCCGCCCCTCGCCGTACCCGGCTCTGAGCACGTCCACGGCCCGCTCCCGATCGGCATGCGACGCGAGCATCGAGGGGGCGGCGGGGGCTTGCCAGGGGTGCCAGGAGGGGTAGGGGGGCTGGGACACGGAGTACCTCCACGGGAGGCTGAGTTCTTCCATGATGCGCCGAAGGGACGCTTCCGGCATCGGTGCGTCCGGGGCGGGGCACCGTTCCTCAGCCACGCGGCCGAATCACGCCCGTTTCCTCCATGGTCGTTTCCAGTACGTTGACGCCAGGACGACGCTTGTACAGGGCAGGCATCGGCACAGGTGAACGCGGGGGCGGCGGGATGACCGGGGGCCAGGGACGCGCGTGGGACGACGACGGCGTCCCGTTCCTCGCCCGGCTGGAGCGGGAGGACCGCGCCGCCCTGCTCGCCATCGGCCGCCCCCTCGGCTACCGGGCGCGCGGCGTCATCCTGCACCAGGACGAGCCCTCGGCCCACGTCCTGCTCCTCCTGCATGGCTGGACCAAGGTCACGGCGATCGCCGCCAACGGCTACGAGGCTCTGCTCGCCCTGCGCGGCCCGGGCGACATCATCGGCGAGGGCGCGGCCCTCAGCGGCCGCGGCCGCTCGGCGACCGTGACGGCCCTGGAGCCGGTCGAGGCGGTCGTCGTCGACCAGAACCGTTTCACCCTGTTCGTCTCGGACAATCCCCGGGTGGCACTGCACCTGCTGAGCCTGTCCACGGACCGGCAGCGGTCGACCGATCGGCGCCGGCTGGAATGGGCCGCGCTGACCGTGCGCGAGCGGCTGGCCGTCCTGCTGCTCGAACTGGTGCGCACACACGGCAGCCGGACGGACGAGGGCATCGAACTCACCATCGGGCTCAGCCAGCAGGAGTTCGCCGGTTCCGTGGGCTCCTCGCGCGAGGCGGTGGCCCGGCTCCTCAAGGAGCTGCGGGACCGGCAGGTCGTCGCCACCCGGCGCCGACGCATCGTCGTACTCCGCCCCGACGTGCTGCGCCGCATCGCCGGCGACGCCTCCGCCTGACGCACATCCCCGCCCGCCGTTCCATGCACACGGTCACATTCCGTCCGTGTCATCGGCCCTCCGGCGCTCGCCCGCGACCCGCCATCGTGCTGGACGACGGACACCGACGTGCGAGAGGCAGCCATGACCGATCCCGTGTACCGCACGATCCTCCTCTTCGACATCGAGCAGTACGGCTCACGCGACGACGTGGAACAGGCGTTCCTGCGCCGCGTCCTGTACGACGTCGTCGACACGACCCTGCTCGACGCCGGCGTCGACGAGACGGCCCGGCTGCGCGCCGACCGCGGCGACTCCGTCATGGAGCTGATCGACACCGCGGTCCCCGTACCCGCGCTGATCAAGACCCTCCTGACCGAGACCCCCGCCCTCCTCCACAACAAGAACCGCCTCCTGGCGACCAGCGCCCGCATGCGGCTGCGCATCGTCCTGTCCTCCGGCTACGTCGCCGTCGACGAACTCGACGGCTGGGTCGGCTCCGACCTCAATCACGCGGTCCGCCTGCTGAACTCCGACCCCCTGCGCGACGCCCTGAAGCAGCGCGAGTCCGACTGCGTGCTCTGCGTGTCGGAAGGCATCTACCAGGGGGTGGTACGGCACGGCCCGCTGGGCGTGCGTCCGGAGGAGTTCCACCGGGTGACGGTGGGGACGAAGGAGGGGCCGACGGTGGCCTGGGTGCACGGGGAGTCGGGCACCAGCACGCCGAACCCCCCGGAAGCTCCCGCCGACGCCGAGGGCCCGGACGCGCCCGCCTCCCGGCGCTCCGACGTCCAGATCCACGGCGATCAGTACGGTCAGGCAGGCGGCACACTCCACGGCGGACAGCACTTCGACTTCACCGGCCGGGCCCGGGAAGAGCGCCGATGAGCCAGGAGGAGAATCCGGCCGACACTGCGAATCCGGCCGAAGGGCAGGACGGCGAGAAGAAGGAGCGGGACGAAGCTGCCGAGGACCAGCCGAGGCAGGAGGCGTGGGCCGCGCGCCGGGACCTGATCGCGCACGCCCCGGACTTCGTCTCCACCCTCGTCTCCCGGGACCAGTTCGGCCAAGCGGGCGGCACGCACTACGGTGACCAGCACTTCCACTTCGGAGGCCGGGCCGAGACGCCCCTCCCGCTGTCCGGGCCGGTACCGCACGGGGAGATCGAAGAACTACAGGTCGTCTTCCGGGGCTGCCAGAGCTTCGACGAGGCCCTGAAACGCCTGCGGGCCGACAGGCTCGTCATCCTGTCCGGCGGACGCGAGACAGGCCGCCGGACCGCCGCGCTGATGCTGCTGCACCGGCTGGGCGCCGAGCGGCTTCGTTCCCTCGATCCCCCCGCGTCGTTCCCCGAGCTGGCCGACCAGGTGGACAACTCGACCGGATACGTCCTGTGCGATCTGCCCGTCAGTCGGAACCGTCCCCTGCGCGAGGCCCAACTGCACTCTCTTCGGGAACGGTTGGAGCGCGCCCGTGCCCGTCTGGTGATCACCGTCGAGCCCTCGGCGGCGCTGGGCGACCTGCCCTCCGTACGGTGGGAGCCGCCGTCCGCGGAGCATCTGCTGCACGCCCATGTCACGCCGGCGACCGGTGAGTCCGCATGGCCGGAGCTGTGCGGACTGACAGCGGTGAAGGAGTTCCTCACCCGGCACCACCGGCCCGAGGAGATCAGGCAGTTCGCGCTGCGGCTCGTCGCACACCATCGCGGTGAGATCGACGAGGTGGAGCTCGCCGCGTTCGGCGAGACCGCCGTGGCGACCCAGGTGACCCGCTGGCTCACCGAGGAGAAGCCGGAGCTGATCGACAAGGCGTTCCTCGTCTCCCTCGCCGTCTTCGACAAGGCGCCGTACGCGGTGACGGCCGAGCTCGCCGACGGCCTCTTCGTACGCCTGCACGACATTCAGAGTCCGCACACCCGACCGCCCATCCCCGTCTTCGGCAGCTCCCGCAAGGAGCGGCTCCGGCTCGCGCACGCCGACGGCTATGTGACCGCGGAGGTCACCGAGTGGGGTCCTCTGAAGGGCAGCTTCTGCGCCGCCTTCCAGGACGAGCGGACGGCTCCGATGCTGCTGGAGGAGGTGTGGAACCTCCACCCGTCCGCGCGCCCGGCCTTCGCGGAGTGGATCCGCAAGCTGGCCGACGACCGCCGTCCCCTCGTGCGGACCCGGGCGGCGTCGGCCGCCGCGCTGCTGGCCAAGGCCGATCTGTCGTCCGCCATGGCCCACCTCATCGAGCCCTGGGCGGACAGCCGCAAGCCGCATGCCTGGCTGACCGCGGCCAACGCCCTCACCATGACCCAGCTCCTGGAGGTGCCGGCCGTCTCCCGGATCCTGCACGACTGGTGCATCGGGGACGTCGAGAGCCGCCGCTGGACGGCCATCCGCGCCTACGGCCTCCTCGGGCCGGTGCACCACGAGGAGACTCTGGCGGCACTCGTGGACGCCATGCACCGGCCACCGCCCGCCGAGGCCGCGAGCGCCGAGGAGGACGGGGAACCACCGGAGGAGGCCCGGCAGCTCGCCGACGCCCTCGAACTCCTCCTCCTCGCCGTACGGGACCCCGTACTGGCCGCCCTGACCGAACTCCGCCGCACCGACCGGATGGTCCGCCCGCACGCCCTGCTCGCCTTCTTCCAGGCCTGCAAGCAGACGAAGGACGACGACAGCGACCGCCCGCCCGTCCTCTCCTGGTACGCGCGGGCCGCGGAGGCCGAGGATGCCACGGCCGCCCGGCAGCTGGCCGACTTCTGGGACGCGCTGCTCGCCGACCGGACGCACAACCCGAAGGCCCTCGGCGTCCTGCGCGGCTGGGTGCGCGCGGCCGATGACGCCCCGGAGACCGAGTCGGCCCTCGCCTCGCTGCTCGGCGCCCTCGTCGCCACGCCCACCAACCGGCGGCGCGTCGGCCATCTGCTGGGCACGGTCCGCGACTCCAGAGGAGCCGTCACCCCGGCCGCGGACCGGCTGAGCAAACGCCTCGCCCTCGACTGACCTGCCTTCGGAGGCCGACCATGGAACACGAGACCGACCCCGTCCGTACCGTCTGGCAGCTACCGCGCTTCCACATCGGCGGCCGGCGCTTCATGGGCCGCATCGACCACGCCCTGGTGTGTGTGACCCGCAAGGGCGCGTACGAGACCTTCCCACCGCCCGACCGTCCCGCGTCCATGCGGCGGTACGTCGCCGTGTACGAGGTGGACACGGACCCGCACGCCTTCGAGCTGACCGTGCCCCTGCCCAGCCTGGTCGACAGCTTCGAGTTCGAGGTCACGGCCGACGTCGGCTGGCGGGTCACCCACCCGGCGCTCTTCGTCCGCAGCCAGGAGCGGGATGTACCCGGCCTGCTCACACGGGAGCTGCTGCCGCTGATGCGGGACGCCGGCCGCCGCCACCCCATCGACGCGAGTGCCGAGGCGGAACGGGCCGTGCAGCGGGCGGTGCGGGACGAGCCCTCGCTCGGCCGCGCCCAGGGCCTGCACGTCACCTGCTCCGTACGCCTGCGCCGCGACGCCACCGAGCGATCCCACCAGGACCGCCTGCGGACCGCCCGGCACGAGGTGGAGGCCGCGCAGCCGGAGCACGAAGCCACCCGGCTCCGCGACACGTACGAGGCCGAACGCAGGGCCGAACAGATCAGGTTCTACGAACGCACCCTGGCCAAGGGCGGCGCCGCCGCACTCGCCCTGCACCTGGCGGCGCACCCCGACGAGACCCGGCTCGTCCTGGAACACCTCCAGTCGGGCCAGAACAGGCTGCTGGACACCCAGGTGAACCTGATCAACCAGGCCCTGGACAACAAACAGCTGGAGGGCTACCAGCTCGACGAGCCCCACAAGCTCATCGCCGAGCGGATGAAGGCCATCCTGAAGACCACCGACCCGTCCGCTCCGCCCGAGGACGATCCGGATTCCGGCACATGAACCCCCCGGACGATCCCGATGTGCGGGCGGGCGCCCAACTGCTCGCCGACCTCCGCGGCGAGATCGCCCGTGCCGACGCCAAGGCCACCGTGCTCGTCGGCGCGCTCGGCATCTCGGGGGGCATGCTCGCCGCACTCCTCGCCAACCGCGGCTGGACTCCCGACCGGCTCCCGGCGCCCGCCGCCCTGCTGTGGTGGGCCGGGGCGGCGTCGCTGGTCGTCGCGCTGTTCGCCCTGCTGCTGGCGGTCATGCCCCGCTACCGGGGCAGCCGCTGGACACCCGGCAGCCCGCTCACCTACTTCGGCGACGTACGACGAGCCGCACGCCAGGGGCTGCTCTCCGCAGCCCTCGCGGACACCGGCCGCGACCCCGCTCGGGGCCTTCTGCTCGCCCTCGCCGACACCAGTGCCATCGCCACGCGCAAGCACTTCTGGATCCGGACCGGACTGCTCTCGTTCGGCTGCTCGGCGGCTCTGCTGCCCGGATCGATGCTCCTCGCCTGAACCACACCGCTCTGTCCCCCGCACGGGAAGGAAGGCCCATGCCCATCTCCGCACCGGTCCCCGACGACGACCTCACCCGCCGCCCCGGCCGGATCCACATAGCCGCCCGCCGACGCGGGGCGGACCTCACCGCCCTCGGCTCGCTGGCACTGCACCTCCCCCACGTCGCCGCCAGCCTGACCGTCGTCTTCGTCGTGTCGTACGCCCTGAGCCACCTGATCCATCTGCCTTGGTGGCTGCTCTTCGGCAGCTGGGTGCTGAGCGGGGCCCTGGTCTTCCACCGGCCGTGCGAGCGGCTCCTGGCCCGGTGGCTGTTCGGCCTGCGCTACCCCACACCGGAGGAGGACAGGCGACTGCGGCCCGTCTGGCACGAGGTGACCGCCCGGGCCGGAGTGGACGCGAAGGCCTATCAACTCTGGATGGAGGAGAGCGATGAGATCAACGCCTTGGCGGCGGCCGGGCACATCGTCGGCGTGACCAGTCATTCGCTGCGGACCCTGACACCCGCCCAGCTCGCCGGGGTCCTCGCCCACGAACTGGGGCATCACACGCGGGGACACGCGTGGGCCTCGCTGCTGTCCCTCTGGTACGCGCTGCCGGCCCGGCTCGCCTGGCGGCTGCTGCGCCTGCTGTGCACCCGGCTGGGCCTGCTCCCGACGGGTGCTGCCGCCGTGGTGATCGGCGTCGCCGGGGCTCTCCTGATCGCGCTGGCGACTGCCACGTACGGGCTGGTCTTCCTGCCACTGGCGACGCCCTACCTGGTGGCCGCGGTCTCCCGGCGGTCCGAGCTGCGGGCCGACGAGCACGCGGCGGGGCTCGGCTTCGCGCCCCAGCTGATGGCCGTACTGCACCAGGAGCGCGACCGGGAGGTCACGGCCGGCGTCCCGGGCCCCGCCTTCTCGAAAGGCGGAATGATCGCGCGACTGCTCGACTCCCACCCCGATGTGCACACCAGGCTCCACCGCCTGCAGGCCCATCTCGACAGCCGGCGTTGACACGCCAAAGGGCGGCCACCCCGACCAAATCGGGATGACCGCCCTGTGAACTCAGGCGACTCGCTTACTGGTTGTACGGCCCGTAGTCGTAGTCCTCCAGCGGCACGGCCTGCCCAGACCCCGTACCGAACGGCGAGTAGTCGATGTCGTCGTAGCCGACGGCCGAGTACATCGCGGCCTTGGCCTCCTCGGTCGGCTCGACCCGGATGTTGCGGTAGCGGGACAGACCCGTACCGGCCGGGATGAGCTTACCGATGATGACGTTCTCCTTGAGGCCGATGAGGCTGTCGGACTTGGCGTTGATCGCCGCGTCCGTCAGGACTCGGGTCGTCTCCTGGAAGGAGGCGGCCGACAGCCAGGATTCCGTCGCCAGCGAGGCCTTGGTGATACCCATCAGCTGCGGACGACCGGAGGCCGGGTGACCGCCCTCCTGGACCACACGACGGTTCTCGGTCTCGAACTTCGAGCGCTCGACCAGCTCGCCGGGCAGCAGCTCGGCGTCGCCGGACTCGATGATCGTCACGCGGCGGAGCATCTGCCGGATGATGATCTCGATGTGCTTGTCGTGGATCGACACACCCTGCGAGTTGTAGACCTTCTGGACCTCGCCGACCAGGTGGACCTGGACGGCACGCTGACCCAGAATGCGCAGCACGTCGTGCGGGTTGGTGGCACCCACGGTGAGCTTCTGGCCCACCTCGACGTGCTCGCCCTCGCTGACCAGGAGACGGGCACGCTTCGAGATCGGGAACGCCGTCTCGTCGCTGCCGTCGTCCGGGGTGACGACGATCTTCTTGGTCTTCTCGGTCTCCTCGATCCGCACGCGGCCGGAGGCCTCGGAGATCGGGGCGACACCCTTCGGGGTACGGGCCTCGAAGAGCTCGACGACACGCGGCAGACCCTGGGTGATGTCGTCACCGGCCACACCACCGGTGTGGAAGGTACGCATCGTCAGCTGGGTGCCGGGCTCACCGATGGACTGGGCGGCGATGATGCCGACCGCCTCACCGATGTCGACCAGCTTGCCGGTGGCCAGGGAGCGGCCGTAGCACATGGCACAGGTGCCGACGTGCGACTCGCAGGTCAGGATCGAGCGGGTCTTGACCTCCTCGACACCGTGGTGCACGAGCTGGTCGATGAGCACATCGCCCAGGTCCACATTGGCCGGCGCGATCACCTTGCCGTCGATGACGACGTCCTGGGCGAGCATGCGGGCGTAGACGCTGGTCTCGACGTCCTCGGCCTTGCGCAGGACACCGGCCTCGTCCTTCGAGGCGATCCGCAGCTTCAGACCGCGCTCGGTGCCGCAGTCCTCCTCGCGGATGATGACGTCCTGGGAGACGTCGACCAGACGACGGGTGAGGTAACCCGAGTCGGCGGTACGCAGGGCCGTGTCCGCCAGACCCTTACGGGCACCGTGCGTGGAGATGAAGTACTCCAGCACGGACAGACCCTCACGGAACGACGCCTTGATCGGACGCGGGATCGTCTCGTTCTTCGCGTTCGACACCAGACCACGCATACCGGCGATCTGACGCATCTGCATCATGTTGCCTCGTGCACCCGAGTTCACCATCATGAAGATCGGGTTGGTCTTCGGGAAGTTGTCGTTCATCGCCTCGGCGACCTCGTTGGTCGCCTTGGTCCAGATCGCGATGAGCTCCTGCGTGCGCTCGTCCTTGGTGATCAGACCGCGCTCGTACTGCTTCTGGACCTTCTCGTCCTGCGCCTCGTACCCGCGGACGATCTCCTTCTTCGCCTCGGGAACGACGACGTCGGAGATGGCCACGGTGACGCCGGAACGGGTCGCCCAGTAGAAGCCCGCCGCCTTCAGGTTGTCGAGCGTCGCCGCCACGATGACCTTGGGGTAGCGCTCGGCGAGGTCGTTGACGATCTCGGAGAGCTGCTTCTTGCCGACCTCGTAGTCGACGAACGGGTAGTCCTCGGGCAGCAGCTCGTTGAAGAGCGCGCGGCCCAGGGTGGTGTTCAGCCGGAAGCTGTCACCCTGCTGCCACTCGGGCTCGCCCTCCTCACGCGCCGGCGGCATCCAGCCACGCGGCGGGATGGTGCCGACCGGGAAGCGGACGTCGATCTTCGACTGGAGCGACAGCTCGCCCGCGTCGAAGGCCATGATCGCCTCGGCGACCGAGGCGAAGGAACGGCCCTCGCCCTTGAGGTCGCGCATCTCGCCGTCGGTGGTGAGGAAGAACAGACCGAGGACCATGTCCTGGGTCGGCATCGTCACCGGACGGCCGTCGGCGGGCTTGAGGATGTTGTTCGAGGACAGCATCAGGATGCGGGCCTCGGCCTGCGCCTCCGCGGAGAGCGGCAGGTGGACGGCCATCTGGTCACCGTCGAAGTCCGCGTTGAACGCGGTGCAGACGAGCGGGTGGATCTGAATGGCCTTGCCCTCGACCAGCTGCGGCTCGAAGGCCTGGATGCCGAGGCGGTGCAGCGTGGGCGCACGGTTCAGCAGAACCGGGTGCTCCGCGATGACCTCTTCCAGCACGTCGTACACGACCGTGCGGCCGCGCTCGACCATGCGCTTGGCGCTCTTGATGTTCTGCGCGTGGTTCAGGTCGACCAGGCGCTTCATCACGAACGGCTTGAAGAGCTCCAGCGCCATCGCCTTCGGCAGACCGCACTGGTGCAGCTTGAGCTGCGGACCGACGACGATCACGGAACGCGCGGAGTAGTCCACACGCTTACCGAGCAGGTTCTGACGGAAGCGACCCTGCTTGCCCTTCAGCATGTCGCTGAGGGACTTCAGCGGGCGGTTACCGGGACCGGTGACCGGACGACCACGACGGCCGTTGTCGAACAGCGCGTCGACGGCCTCCTGGAGCATGCGCTTCTCGTTGTTCACGATGATCTCGGGCGCACCGAGGTCGAGAAGGCGCTTCAGTCGGTTGTTCCGGTTGATCACACGGCGGTACAGGTCGTTCAGGTCGGAGGTCGCGAAGCGGCCACCGTCCAGCTGCACCATCGGGCGAAGGTCCGGCGGGATGACCGGCACGCAGTCGAGCACCATGCCCTTGGGGCTGTTGCTGGTCTGCAGGAACGCGGAGACGACCTTCAGGCGCTTGAGCGCACGGGTCTTCTTCTGGCCCTTGCCGGTGCGGATGATCTCGCGGAGCTTCTCGGCCTCCTCGTCGAGGTCGAAGGACTCCAGGCGCTTCTGCAGCGCCGCGGCACCCATCGAGCCGTCGAAGTACGTGCCGAAGCGGTCGCGCAGCTCGCGGTAGAGCAGCTCGTCGCCCTCGAGGTCCTGGACCTTGAGGTTCTTGAAGCGGTTCCACACCTCGTCGAGACGGTCGATCTCGCGCTGCGCACGGTCACGCAGCTGCTTCATCTCGCGCTCGGCACCCTCGCGCACCTTGCGGCGCACGTCGGCCTTGGCGCCCTCGGCCTCCAGCTCGGCCAGGTCGGTCTCGAGCTTCTTGGCGCGGGCCTCCAGGTCGGCGTCGCGGCGCTGCTCGACCTGCTGGCGCTCGACGGAGACGTGGGCCTCCAGCGAGGGCAGGTCACGCGTACGGCGCTCCTCGTCGACGTACGTGATCATGTACGCCGCGAAGTAGATGACCTTCTCGAGGTCCTTGGGAGCCAGGTCGAGCAGGTAGCCCAGCCGGCTCGGGACGCCCTTGAAGTACCAGATGTGCGTGACGGGAGCGGCCAGCTCGATGTGGCCCATCCGCTCACGACGCACCTTGGCGCGGGTGACCTCGACGCCACAGCGCTCACAGATGATGCCCTTGAAGCGGACGCGCTTGTACTTGCCGCAGTAGCACTCCCAGTCCCGGGTCGGACCGAAGATCTTCTCGCAGAAGAGTCCGTCCTTTTCGGGCTTGAGGGTGCGGTAGTTGATGGTCTCGGGCTTCTTGACCTCGCCGTGGCTCCACTGACGGATGTCGTCAGCGGTAGCCAGACCGATCCGGAGCTCGTCGAAGAAGTTGACGTCGAGCACTATGCGTCAATCCCTCTCAGGGTTGTAAGTCATGGGGTCTGATACGGGGGTCCTGGGGCCGGAGGCCTTCATGACGAAGGCCTCCGAACTCCCGTCAGACCTCTTCGACGCTGCTCGGCTCGCGCCGGGACAGGTCGATGCCAAGCTCCTCCGCAGCGCGGAAGACATCCTCGTCGGTGTCGCGCATCTCGATGGACATGCCGTCCGAGGACAGCACCTCCACGTTGAGGCACAGGGACTGCATCTCCTTGATGAGCACCTTGAAGGACTCGGGGATGCCGGGCTCGGGAATGTTCTCGCCCTTGACGATGGCCTCGTAGACCTTCACGCGACCGGTGACGTCGTCGGACTTGATGGTCAGCAGCTCCTGGAGGGCGTACGCGGCGCCGTAAGCCTCCAGCGCCCACACCTCCATCTCACCGAAGCGCTGGCCACCGAACTGGGCCTTACCACCCAGCGGCTGCTGGGTGATCATCGAGTACGGACCGGTCGAACGGGCGTGCAGCTTGTCGTCGACCAGGTGGTGCAGCTTCAGGATGTACATGTAGCCGACCGAGATCGGCTCCGGGAACGGCTCGCCGGAGCGGCCGTCGAACAGCGGCGCCTTACCGGTCGGGAGCACCATGCGCTCGCCGTCGCGGTTCGGGATCGTGTGGTTCAGCAGACCCGCCAGCTCGTCCTCACGCGCACCGTCGAAGACGGGGGTGGCGACGTTGGTGCCGGGCTCGACCTTGTCGGCCTCGATGGCCTGGAGGCGCTGCGCCCAGTCGTCCGCGAGACCGGAGACGTCCCAGCCGCGGCTGGCGAGCCAGCCGAGGTGGATCTCCAGGACCTGACCCGGGTTCATTCGGGACGGCACACCGAGCGGGTTGAGGATGATGTCGACCGGGGTGCCGTCCTCCAGGAACGGCATGTCCTCGATCGGCAGGATCTTCGAGATGACGCCCTTGTTGCCGTGACGGCCGGCGAGCTTGTCACCGTCGGTGATCTTGCGCTTCTGCGCGACGTAGACGCGCACCAGCTGGTTCACACCGGGGGGAAGCTCGTCGCCCTCCTCGCGGTCGAAGACGCGGACGCCGATGACCTTGCCGGTCTCGCCGTGCGGCACCTTCAGCGAGGTGTCACGGACCTCACGGGCCTTCTCACCGAAGATCGCGCGCAGCAGGCGCTCCTCGGGCGTCAGCTCGGTCTCACCCTTGGGCGTGACCTTGCCGACGAGGATGTCACCGGCGATGACCTCGGCGCCGATGCGGATGATGCCGCGCTCGTCGAGGTCGGCGAGGACCTCCTCGGAGACGTTCGGGATGTCCCGGGTGATCTCCTCGGGGCCGAGCTTGGTGTCACGGGCGTCGACCTCGTGCTCCTCGATGTGGATCGAGGAGAGGACGTCGTCCTGCACGAGGCGCTGCGACAGGATGATCGCGTCCTCGTAGTTGTGACCCTCCCACGGCATGAACGCCACGAGCAGGTTCTTGCCCAGCGCCATCTCGCCCTGCTGGGTGGCCGGACCGTCCGCGAGGATCTGGCCCTCGATGATCCGGTCGCCCTCGCCGACGATGACCTTCTGGTTGACCGAGGTGCCCTGGTTGGAGCGGGCGAACTTGGCCAGGCGGTACGTGATGTACGTGCCGTCGTCGTTGGCGGTGGTGATGTAGTCCGCGGAGACCTCCTGGACCACACCCGGCTTCTCGGCCTTGACCACGTCGCCGGCGTCGGCCGCGGAGCGGTACTCCATGCCGGTGCCGACGAGCGGGGCCTCGGACTTAATCAGCGGCACGGCCTGACGCATCATGTTCGCGCCCATGAGGGCACGGTTGGCGTCGTCGTGCTCCAGGAAGGGGATCATGGCGGTCGCGACCGACACCATCTGGCGCGGCGAGACGTCCATGTAGTCCACGTCTTCGCCGGTGACGTAGTCGACCTCGCCGCCCTTACGGCGGACCAGCACGCGGGCCTCGGCGAAGCGGAGCTCGTCGGTGAGCGGCGCGTTGGCCTGCGCGATGACGAAGCGGTCTTCCTCGTCGGCGGTCAGGTAGTCGACCTCGTCGGTGACCTGGCCCTCGAACACCTTGCGGTAGGGGGTCTCGACGAAACCGAACGCGTTGACCCGGCCGTAGGAGGCGAGCGAGCCGATCAGACCGATGTTCGGGCCTTCAGGCGTCTCGATCGGGCACATGCGGCCGTAGTGCGAGGGGTGCACGTCACGGACCTCGAAGCCGGCCCGCTCACGGGACAGACCACCGGGACCCAGAGCCGAGAGACGACGCTTGTGCGTCAGACCCGACAGCGGGTTGTTCTGGTCCATGAACTGCGACAGCTGGCTGGTGCCGAAGAACTCCTTGATGGAGGCGACGACCGGCCGGATGTTGATCAGGGTCTGCGGCGTGATCGCCTCGACGTCCTGGGTCGTCATCCGCTCGCGGACGACACGCTCCATACGCGCCAGACCCGTACGGACCTGGTTCTGGATGAGCTCGCCGACGCTGCGCAGACGGCGGTTGCCGAAGTGGTCGATGTCGTCGGTCTCGACGACGATCGAGGTGCCGCTGTCGCCGACCGTCTCGGTCTCGCCCGCGTGCAGCTTCACCAGGTACTTGATCGTCGAGATGACGTCCTCGACGGTCAGGATGCCGGCGTCGAGCGGAGCGTCCGCGCCCAGCTTCTTGTTGACCTTGTAGCGGCCGACCTTGGCGAGGTCGTAGCGCTTGGGGTTGAAGTAGAGGTTCTCGAGCAGCGTCTGCGCGGCCTCACGGGTCGGGGGCTCGCCCGGACGCAGCTTGCGGTAGATGTCGAGCAGCGCGTCGTCCTGACCCTGGGTGTGGTCCTTCTCCAGGGTGGCGCGCATGGACTCGTACTCGCCGAACTCCTCGAGGATCTGCTCGGTCGTCCAACCGAGAGCCTTGAGCAGGACGGTGACGGACTGCTTGCGCTTGCGGTCGATGCGGACACCGACCATGTCGCGCTTGTCGATCTCCATCTCCAGCCAGGCACCCCGGGACGGGATGATCTTGGCGGAGAAGATGTCCTTGTCGGACGTCTTGTCGATGGAGGAGTCGAAGTAGACACCGGGCGAACGGACCAGCTGCGACACCACGACACGCTCGGTGCCGTTGATGACGAAGGTGCCCTTGTTCGTCATGAGCGGGAAGTCGCCCATGAAGACCGTCTGGGACTTGATCTCGCCGGTCTCGTTGTTCGTGAACTCGGCGGTGACGAAGAGCGGGGCCGCGTACGTGAAGTCGCGCTCCTTGCACTCGTCGATCGAGTTCTTCGGCGGCTCGAAGCGGTGGTCACGGAAGGTCAGCGACATCGACCCGCTGAAGTCCTCGATCGGGGAGATCTCCTCGAAGATCTCCTCCAGACCGGACTTGGTGGGGACGTCCTGACCGTTGTCCAGAGCCTCCTCGACCCGACTCTGCCAAGCGGTGTTGCCGAGCAGCCAGTCGAAGCTCTCGGTCTGCAGCGCGAGCAGGTTCGGAACCTCGAGAGGCTCCTTGATCTTTGCAAAGGAAATGCGCAGCGGGGCGGTGCTGGCGCCGTTGTTCGTATTCGCGGTCGAGGCGTTGCGCGAGGCGGCCAAGAGGGGGTCCTTCCGAGGGCTCGGACTCACTACGCGCGTACCGGCCCCTCTCCCGTACACAGAGACAAGCTGCGTCGGTCCAGCCATAAGGCCAGGTCAGACAGCTCTTGTCATCGATGCTCGGGTGAGGGCAGACCCCTGGTGACGGGCAGGGGACAGCTAACAGGCAGCGCAAAGGGTCAGTGTAGCCACTTGGCACACTGATGTCCAGTCCGGGTTTTCACGCCCGTGTTGACCCTCGTTGTTCCACTCCTGCGACAAGGCGCTGCCCTCAACGCACGTTGATACTGCCCTCTTCGCCGTCGATCCATGCCTCGGATACGGATCCTTGTGACGACGCGTCCTGAGAATTGCGCGCTGCGTGCGGTTCGTCAAGGCCCCCCTGCCCGAAGCGGAGCCGCCCGGAGACACGACGAAGATCACCATACCCCCCGCCACCGGGGGTGCAAGGCAACCGTGGCCGGACCCCCGGAACGCCGAAGAGCGACCACCCGGATGGATGATCGCTCTTGAGCGCTTACGCGTTACACGTCCAGGGGGACGTGTCGTGGATCCTGACGGATCCGAGAGGTCTTACTTGACCTCGACGGAGGCACCGGCGCCCTCGAGGGACTCCTTCGCCTTCTCGGCGGCCTCCTTGGTGACCTTCTCCAGAACCGGCTTCGGCGCACCGTCGACCAGGTCCTTGGCCTCCTTCAGGCCGAGGGAGGTCAGCTCACGCACGACCTTGATGACCTGGATCTTCTTGTCGCCGGCGCCGGTGAGGACGACGTCGAACTCGTCCTGCTCCTCGACGGCCTCGGCGGCGGCGCCACCAGCGGCACCACCGGCGACGACGACCGGCGCGGCAGCGGCGGCGGTGACGTCGAACTTCTCCTCGAAGGCCTTCACGAACTCGGAGAGCTCGATGAGGGTCATCTCTTCGAACTGGGCGAGCAGGTCGTCCTGGCTGAGCTTCGCCATGATGGCGGTCCTTCCACTAAATCGGCAGGTGCCGGATGTACATGTGAGGCGGGCGTACGTCTGGCCCGCGACGGCTCCCGCGTTCAGGCAGCGGGGGCCGGGATGCGAGCCGAGTTACTCGGCACCGCCCTGCTCGTCCTGCTTGGCACGGAGCGCGTCCACGGTGCGGACGAGCTTCGACGGCAGCGCCTGGAAGACAGAGGCAGCCTGCGACTGCTTGCCCTTCATGGCACCGGCCAGCTTGGAGAGCAGAACCTCGCGGGACTCGAGGTCCGCAAGCTTCTTGATGTCGTCGGCGGACAGCGCCTTGCCGTCAAGGACACCGCCCTTGATGACGAGGTTGGGGTTGTCCTTGGCGAAGTCACGGAGACCCTTCGCCGCCTCGACCGGGTCACCGGTCACGAAGGCGACGGCCGACGAACCCGTGAAGAGGTCGTCGATCGTGTTGATCCCGGCCTCATTGGCCGCAATCTTGGTCAGCGTGTTCTTCGCCACACGGTAGTTAGCGTTCTCACCGAGTGAACGACGCAGCTGCTGCAGCTGCGCCACGGTGAGACCGGTGTACGCGGTAACGACGGCACCGTTGGAGTTGCGGAACTTGTCCCGCATCTCCTCGACGGCATCGACCTTGTCAGGCCTCGCCATGAGCCTCGGCCTCCTTCCGGGTGATTCGGACCGCGCGGACCCGAAGGAGGACTGGGGAAAACGAAACGCCCCGGCGCAAGCGCACGGGGCGTAGCTCAACCGGTTGTCCGCCGCACAAGGCAGCGAAGTCCAGGAGCTCTTCCAGTGTCACCTGCGCGGGTCGTCCGCCGTTCAGCGGATCCTTCGGCCACCGCGCCCTCTTACGAGCGCGCGGTAACGACCAGCGGTCTTTGGCTTCTACAGGAGGGTACGGGAACGGATCGCCGTCAAGCAAATCCGCCCCGTACGCCGGATCAGCTCGTCTCGAGTTCCTTGAACATCTCGCCCAGGTCCGCGACTTCCTTGGCCGGCGGCGCCTTGACGTCCACCGGCTTGTTGTAGTCGAGGAAGGTGATGGTCATGTCGAGCGGGCCCTTGTCGGCGTCGCCCTTCATGCGGAACTGCTTGGTGTGGTCCTCGCCGTCGATCCACATGTCCATCGCGAGCTTGTCGACGCCGAGCTTCTCGAACTGCTTGATGCTCTTCTCGCGCTGCTCGCGAGTGTCCCCCTTGGCGTCCTTGAGGGAGGCGCGCAGGTCGGCGAGGGTGACCGTGCCCGAGTAGTGGGTCGTCTCGACGCCCTCGACTTTCTCGGAGCCGACCTTCTTCACGTCCTTGGCGCCCGTGAGGAAGGCGGACTGGGCCGCCGGGTTCTGATCGGCCTGGCTCGTGCTCCTGCCCATCTGGTCGAGGTCCTTGCCCGCCTCGGAGCCGGACAGGTCGAACTTGATCCAGCGCTTGCCGTCCATCTCCTTGGCCATGTCGGCTCCCCCACCGAGATACATGGCCTTGTCGACGAGGCGGATCTCCACGGCCTCGGTGGTTCCCTTGTCGGGAGCCGTCATCTTCATGCTCATGGCGATCGTGGGCTTCATGCGCATCGACGCCTCGCCCTTGACCCGGCCCTCACCCGGGCTCGTGCCGCTCAGGCGGTACTGGAGGGACGTGATGTCCTCCGTGTTCTTCGCGGCCTTGGCGACGGCGGCCGCGGGCGTCATCTCCGGCGACTGCTCGGATCCGCAGCCGACCGCCCCGGCGGCGAGAAGCAGCGCGCCCAGCCCGGCGACGGGTATAGATGTCTTCATTGATTCCCCCCAAGGAATGCAGACTTGCTTCACAGCAAGGCCGCGAGCCTATACCAGAGGGGTACAAGTGATCTAACCGAATTGACGGCAACGTCAGGGTGTACCGGTTGTGGCGGGCTTCTTCCGCATCAGGTCCTCGAAGTCCCCGGTGTCGGACTGCGGGGGCCGCTCGGTCCGGATCCGGACGCCGTAGTCGCGGTAGTGCGCGGTCTGGGTCATCCGGCCCGTGGTCATCCGCGCCTTCTCCACCTTCTTGACCAGCAGATCCCGCTCGTCGACCCAGATGTCGACGGTCTCGGTGGTGACACCGGCCTCGGTGAGCTGCTTGCGCAGGCCCTCGTCGGTGACGTCAGCCGCGGCCACCGTGCCGGAGTAGTGCGTGGCGGCCCGGCCGCGCACGGTCTCCTCGCCGACCTTTCTGACGTCGCCGGAGGCCAGCAGGAGTTTCACGGACTGGTTGGGCGTGGTGGTGCGCATCTGGTCGCCGAGGTGCGCCCCGGATCCGCCGGCGAGGGCTTCGAGGTCCTCGTACGCGTACCGGATCCAGTGCCTGCCGCCCGCCTGCTCGGCGAACGTGTCGCCCATGCGCGCGTAGTAGGCGTCGGGCAGGTAGCGGGCCTCCATGGAGGTGGTGCCGAGCCTGCGCATGGTGTCGGCGATCGTGCCACCGGTGTAGGTGATGGTGAGGGTGCCGGTGATGCCGTCGCCCCAGCCGAGGGTGCCGTCGGCGGTCATGGACATCAGCGAGCCCATGGTGGTCGTGGACTCGACCCGGGCGGACTCGGCCCGGGCGGTGGCCCGTTCGGCGGAGCGCAGGGCCGCCAGGGAGGCGGAGCGCGCGGCAGGGTCGTCCTCGCCGGGGCGGTCGGAGGAGTCCGAGAAGGTACAGCCCGTCAGCGCGGTCGCCACCGCGAGCACCAGGCCCACGCGGTGCGCGGTCGTGCCCTGCATACGTCCCCCCGTTCGTATCCGGTTCCCGCACGTTAACCCAGGCCACCGGAGTACGTACCGGAAAAGGGAACGGGCCCCGCACCTGTAAGAGGTGCGGGGCCCGTGACCGGTTGGGCGAGCCGTCAGGCTCAGACCGCGGCCGGGTCCTCCTCGACGAGGAGGTTGCGGGTGCGGTTGGAGTCGACCGGAATGCCGGGGCCCATCGTGGTGCTGATGGCGGCCTTCTTGATGTAGCGACCCTTGGCGGCGGACGGCTTCAGACGGAGGATCTCCTCCAGCGCCGCGCCGTAGTTCTCCACCAGCTTGGTGTCGTCGAACGACGTCTTGCCGATGATGAAGTGCAGGTTCGAGTGCTTGTCGACGCGGAACTCGATCTTGCCGCCCTTGATGTCGTTGACAGCCTTGGTGACATCGGGGGTGACGGTGCCGGTCTTCGGGTTCGGCATCAGACCACGCGGGCCGAGCACGCGGCCGAGGCGGCCGACCTTGCCCATGAGGTCCGGGGTGGCGACGACGGCGTCGAAGTCCAGACGGCCCTTCGACACCTCGTCGATCAGCTCGTCGGCGCCGACGATGTCGGCGCCCGCGGCACGAGCGGCCTCGGCACGGTCACCGGTCGCGAAGACCAGGACCCGGGCGGTCTTACCGGTGCCGTGCGGGAGGTTCACGGTGCCACGGACCATCTGGTCGGCCTTGCGCGGGTCGACACCCAGACGGAAGGCGACCTCGACGGTGCCGTCGAACTTGGTCGTGGAGGTCTCCTTGGCGAGACGGACGGCCTCGAGCGGGGCGTACAGCTTCTCCCGGTCGATCTTGGCGTCCGCAGCGCGAAGGGACTTGCTGCGCTTGCTCACTACTGCTCCTGTGGATTCTTAGGAGTCGTGGTCCGGGCCGAGCCGGCCCTGCCACTTCTGCTGATGGGGTTGGGGCTCAGTCCTCGACCGTGACGCCCATGGAACGGGCGGTGCCGGCGATGATCTTCGCGGCGGCGTCCAGGTCGTTGGCGTTGAGGTCGGGCATCTTGGTCGTGGCGATCTCACGGACCTGGTCACGCGTGATCTTCGCGACCTTGGTCTTGTGCGGCTCGCCCGAGCCCTTCTCGATGCCCGCGGCCTTCAGGATCATCTTGGCGGCCGGCGGGGTCTTGGTGATGAAGGTGAAGGAACGGTCCTCGTAGACCGTGATCTCCACCGGGATGACCCAGCCACGCTGCGACTCGGTCGCGGCGTTGTAGGCCTTGCAGAACTCCATGATGTTGACGCCGTGCTGGCCCAGCGCGGGGCCGACCGGCGGGGCCGGGTTGGCGGCACCGGCCTGGATCTGGAGCTTGATGAGCCCCGTGACCTTCTTCTTCTTGGGAGGCATTGCTCTCTCCGGGTCCTAGTGAGAGTTTTCCAGCCTCCGAACCGGATCATCCGGCTGGAGGCATACCGCACCACGATAACGGGTATCCATGTGCGGCCAAAAACCGAGCAGGTCAGGCAGGCTCCAGGAGCCCGCCTGACCTGCTCGGAAGCTGGTGTGCGTCAGTTCTTCTGGATCTGGTCGAAGGAGAGCTCGACCGGCGTCTCGCGGCCGAAGATCTCGACGAGGCCCTTGACCTTCTTCGAGTCGGGGTTGATCTCGTTGATGGTCGCCTGCAGCGTGGCGAACGGGCCGTCGGTGACGGTGACCGCGTCGCCGACCTCGAAGTCCAGCACCTGGACCTCGACCTTGCGCTGCGGGGCCGGCTTGCCCTCGGCCTCGGCGGCCTCGCGGGCGGCCTTCTCCTCGGCCTCCGGGGCGAGCATCTTGACGATCTCGTCCAGGGTCAGCGGGTACGGGTCGTAGGCGTTGCCCACGAAGCCGGTGACGCCGGGGGTGTTGCGGACGACGCCCCAGGACTCGTTCGTCAGGTCCATGCGGACGAGGACGTAGCCGGGGAGCTTGTTCTGCTTGATCGTCTTGCGGTCGCCGTTCTTGATCTGGACGACCTCTTCCTGCGGCACCTCGGCCTGGAAGATGTAGTCCTCGACGTTCAGCGAGACGGCGCGCTGCTCGAGGTTGGTCTTCACGCGGTTCTCGTAGCCGGCGTAGGTGTGGATGACGTACCACTCGCCGGGCAGGACCCGCAGTTCCTCGCGGAGCTTCTCGATCGGGTCGCGGTCGTCCTCGGGCTCTTCCTCGACGAGTTCTTCCGCGGCCTCTTCGCCGTCGTCCTCGGTCTCCGCCTCGGCGGCGTCGTCCGCGACGGCGTCGGCAGCCTCGACCTCGGCGGAGGTCTCGGTGTCCTCGCTGTCCGCGCCCTCGACGGTGTCGAGCTCGTCCTCGACGGACTCGACAGGCTCGATGGCGTCGTTCACGTTCGGGTCAGACACGGTGGCTGCTTCTTCCTGGATACATAGGGGTGGAACATGCGAAAGGAGCGCCGGGTACCTCGGCGCTCTTCGCGGGCTGCTCAGCCGAACACGTACTTGGCGGCGTTGCTGAGTCCATAGTCAATCACGGTGACCAGGCCGATCATGATGACCACGAAGATGATCACCACGGTCGTGTACGTCGTGAGCTGGTTGCGCGTCGGCCAGACGACCTTGCGCAGCTCCGCGACGATCTGGCGGTAGAAGAGGGCCAGGCGCTTCAGCGGGCCCTTCTTGCCGCGCTTGCCGCCCTTGCGGCCCTTCTTGGACTCCGGCGCCTCATCCTGGGCATCAGGCATGTCGATGGAGCCCACGGCGTCCGTCACTCGTCCTCACCTGATTCCGGGTCGTGGCCGTGCCGCGCCCGGTCTGAGCCGCACGGCGGTGCATTGCTGTACGTACATGCGCACACATCCTGGCGAAGGTGTGTGTAGCAGGGCCGGAGGGACTTGAACCCCCAACCGCTGGTTTTGGAGACCAGTGCTCTACCAATTGAGCTACGACCCTTTGTGTGTCCCCCAACGTACCGCATCCGTCCGGATGCTTGGTGTGCACCGAACGGGCGCGGCCTGCGGGAGGCCAACGAGGTGAGAGTGTACGTGCTCCGCGGCCGGTCGTCGAACAGAAAGGGCCCGCGGGGGCCCTTGTTGGCGCAAGATCGCCCCGAGAGCAGGGAGCCGGCGGCTGGCATCAGGCTGAAGATCGCCCAGGCCGGACGGTCGATCCGTACTGTTGTTCAAGGGTTTGCCCGACGTTGTTCAGTCTGTGAAACCCCCGTGCCGCGAGCGTTTCCGGTCTGAAACGATGGGGCCCATGAGCCCTGCAACCCCTCCCACCGAGCGCCGGGTCTCCGCCCGAGTCGGCGCGATCTCCGAGTCCGCCACCCTCGCCGTGGACGCCAAGGCCAAGGCCCTCAAGGCAGCCGGGCGGCCGGTGATCGGCTTCGGTGCCGGTGAGCCCGACTTCCCCACCCCGGACTACATCGTCGAGGCCGCGATCGAGGCCTGCAAGAACCCGAAGTTCCACCGCTACACGCCGGCCGGCGGTCTGCCCGAGCTGAAGGCCGCGATCGCCGCGAAGACGCTGCGCGACTCGGGCTACGAGGTCGACGCCTCGCAGATCCTCGTCACCAACGGTGGCAAGCAGGCCATCTACGAGGCCTTCGCCGCGATCCTCGACCCGGGCGACGAGGTCATCGTGCCCGCGCCGTACTGGACGACGTACCCGGAGTCGATCCGGCTGGCCGGGGGTGTCCCGGTGGAGGTCGTCGCCGACGAGACGACCGGCTACCGGGTGTCCGTGGAGCAACTGGAGGCGGCCCGTACGGAGAAGACCAAGGTGGTCCTCTTCGTGTCGCCCTCCAACCCGACGGGCGCGGTGTACAGCGAGACCGAGACCGAGGCGATCGGCCGCTGGGCCGCCGAGCACGGCCTGTGGGTGCTGACCGACGAGATCTACGAGCACCTGGTCTACGGCGACGCCTCCGCCGTGTCGCTGCCGGCCGTGGTGCCCGAGCTGCGCGACAAGTGCGTCGTGGTCAACGGTGTCGCGAAGACGTACGCGATGACCGGCTGGCGGGTCGGGTGGATCATCGGCCCGAAGGACGTGGTCAAGGCCGCGACGAACCTGCAGTCCCACGCCACGTCGAACGTGTCCAACGTGGCGCAGGTGGCGGCGCTGGCCGCCGTCTCCGGCGACCTGGACGCGGTCGCGAAGATGCGTGAGGCCTTCGACCGGCGCCGCAAGACGATCGTGCGGATGCTGAACGAGATCGACGGCGTGGTGTGCCCGGAGCCCGAGGGCGCGTTCTACGCGTACCCCTCGGTGAAGGGTCTGGTCGGCAAGGAGATCCGCGGGCGCCGGCCCAAGGACACGGTCGAGCTGGCCGCGCTGATCCTGGAGGAGTCCGAGGTCGCGGTGGTGCCCGGCGAGGCGTTCGGCACGCCCGGGTATCTGCGGCTGTCGTACGCGCTGGGTGACGAGGATCTCGTCGAGGGCGTGAGCCGGATCCAGAAGCTGCTGGCGGAGGCCAGGGACTGACCACTGAGGTGAGCAGTCACGGCGGGCCGTTCCCCTTGCGGGGCGCGGCCCGCTTTGTCGTGTGGGCGTGCGAGCAAGACCACGTTCGGGGAAAACCCTGTCGGGACGGCTGAGGCATACGGCAGGATCCTGGGATGGAGCGTGTACGTGATGTCTCTGAACTGCCGAAAGCCCATCTGCACCTGCACTTCACCGGCTCGATGCGGCCCTCGACCGTGCTGGAACTGGCCGAGAAGTACGGGGTGCGCCTGCCCGACGCGCTGAGCGAGGCGCTGGTCAGCGGGGAGCCTCCGAGACTGCGGGCGACGGACGAGCGGGGCTGGTTCCGCTTTCAGCGGCTGTACGACGCGGCGCGCTCGTGCCTGCGGGAGCCGGAGGACATCCAGCGGCTGGTGCGGGAGGCCGCGGAGGAGGATCTGCGGGACGGCTCGGGGTGGCTGGAGATCCAGGTCGACCCGACGTCGTACGCGCCACGGCTGGGGGGCCTGATCCCGGCGCTGGAGGTCATCCTCGACGCGGTGGAGACGACATCGCGTGAGACGGGGCTCGGTATGCGGGTCCTGGTCGCGGCGAACCGGATGAAGCACCCGCTGGACGCGCGCACCCTGGCCCGGCTGGCGGTGCGGTACGCGGACCGGGGCGTGGTGGGCTTCGGGCTCTCCAACGACGAACGCCGGGGGATGGCCCGGGACTTCGACCGGGCGTTCGGCATCGCGCGGGAGGCCGGGCTGCTGTCGGCGCCGCACGGGGGCGAGCTGACGGGGCCGTCGTCCGTACGGGACTGTCTGGACGACCTGGGTGCGAACCGCTTGGGGCACGGGGTCCGGGCGGCGGAGGACCCGCGGCTGCTGAAGCGGCTGGCCGACCGGGGCGTGACGTGTGAGGTGTGCCCGGCGTCGAACGTGGCGCTCGGTGTCTACGAGAAGCCGGAGGACGTCCCCCTGCGGACTCTGTTCGAGGCGGGTGTCCCGATGGCGCTGGGCGCGGACGATCCCCTGCTGTTCGGGTCCCGGCTGGCGGCGCAGTACGAGATCGCGCGGCAGCACCACGGGTTCACGGACGCGGAGCTGGCGGAGGTGGCCCGGCAGTCGGTGCGGGGGTCGGCGGCACCGGAGGACGTGAAGGAGAAGCTCCTGGCGGGCGTGGACGACTGGCTGCTGTCCTAGCGCCCGCCCTCTCCTACTGGAGGCTGACGCCGACCGTCACCGGCTCATTGACCAGCGTGATGCCGAAGGCCTCGTGGACTCCGGCCACGACCTCACGGGCCAGGGCGAGGAGGTCCTCCGTGGTCGCAGTCCCCCGGTTGGTGAGGGCCAGGGTGTGCTTGGTGGAGATGCGGGCGGGGCCGTCGCCGTAGCCCTTGGTGAAGCCGGCCTTGTCGATCAGCCAGGCGGCGGAGGTCTTGGAGTGGCCGTCTCCCGCCGGGTAGGCGGGGGGCTCGGCGTCGTCGCCCAGGCGCTGCTTCACGCGCGCGCGGAACGTCGCGAAGTCGGTGTCCGTGAGGATCGGGTTGGTGAAGAAGGAGCCGGCCGACCAGGTGTCGTGGTCCTCGGCGTCCAGGACCATGCCCTTGCCGGCGCGCAGCTTGAGCACCGTGTCCCGGGCCGACGCGAGCGGGACGCGGTCGCCCGCTTCGACGCCGAGGGCGCGGGCCGTCTCGGCGTACCGGAGGGGGGCGGAGAGGCCGCCGGCGTCCTCCAGGGCGAAGCGCACGCGCAGCACCACGAAGCGCTCCGGGTCGGACTTGAAGCGGCTGTGGCGGTAGGAGAAGGCGCATTCCTCGTTGGCCAGGGTGACCGTCTCGCCGGTCCGGCGGTCGTAGGCGACGACCTCGGTGATCGTCGAGGAGACCTCCTGGCCGTACGCCCCCACGTTCTGGATGGGGGTCGCGCCCGCCGAGCCGGGGATGCCGGCCAGGCACTCGATGCCCGCGAGGCCCGCCTCCACCGTGCGGGCGACGGCGTCGGTCCACACCTCGCCGGCGGCCAGCTCCAGCCGGGTGCCGTCGAGGGAGAAGCCCTGGGTGGCGATGACGAGGGCGGTGCCTTCGAAGCCCTTGTCGCCGATGACCAGGTTCGAGCCGCCGCCGATGAGCAGCAGGGGGGTGCCCGCCTCGTCGGCTTCGCGGACGGCGGCGATCACCTCGTCGTCCGTCGTCGCGGTGATCAGCCGGGTCGCGGGACCGCCCAGGCGGAAGGTGGTCAGCGGGGCGAGGGGGGCGTCGTGGAGTTCCTGCACGGGCTCAAGAGTACGAGACGGCACTGACAGGGTCGGGCACACGTACGTGCGGCCGTCTTCGCGAGGAAGTCGGCCGCACGCGCGCGTGGCTGTCAGGACAGGCGTCGCATCGCCTCGGACCAGGAGAGCGGGAGTTCGTCACTCTTGGCCTGCCAGGTGGTGAACGCCGCGTCGGCCATCTGCGGGGCGAGGCCCCGGGCGGCCGGTCCGTGGGCGCCCGAGCGGACGAAGTCGCGGAGCGCGGCCTTCGACTCCCAGGCGGACAGCGTCCAGAAGGTCCGCTTGAAGGGCTGCGCCTTCAGGGTGGCCCCGTAGGCGCCCGGGCTCCGGCTCACCTGCCGCCAGACGGCGGGCGTGCCGGCGAGGAACTTGAGCGCTCCCCACAGGGTGCGGGTCTCGAAGCGGGAGGCGAAGACGTGCACCTCGATGCCGTCGGGCGGGGTGTTCGGGACGGTCCAGGGAAGGGTGGGCATGGCGGTTCCTCCTTCGGGTCGTCGATCCTCGTGGTCAGGCGTTGCGGTCAGGCCTTGTGGCCAGGCCTTGGTCAGGCCTTGTGGTCTCAGCGGGAAGCGGTCTCCAGGACGGGCGCCGGTTCGGCAGCGGCCGTCTGCCGCTCGGTGTGCCGCCGGGTCGGGATCAGCAGGGCCGCGATGCCGGCGAGGCCGACCACCGCCGAGCCCGTCACCAGGGCCGGCCGCATGCCGTCGACGAAGGCCTGGCCGGATTCGTAGCCGCCCTGGGACGCGAAGATCGACGCCATGACGGCGATGCCGAGCGCTCCGCCGACCTCGCGCAGGGCGTTGTTCGCGCCGGAGGCGATGCCCTGCTCCTGGGGCCGGACGCTGGACATCACCAGATGGGCGGCGGGGGCGAAGTACAGGGCCATGCCGATGCCGCTGACGATCAGGGCGGGCAGCTGGGCGGCGTAGGAGGCGTCCGGCGTGGCCACGACCGCCATGTAGCCGAGGCCCAGGGCCTGCAGGAACAGACCGGCCGCGACGACCGGGCGGCCACCGATGCGGTCGGCCAGGAGGCCGGCGATCGGGGCGATCAGCATCGGCATACCGGTCCAGGGCAGCATCCTGAGGCCCGCCTCGGTGGGCGAGTAGCCGAGGACGCCCTGCATGTACTGGCTGAGCAGGAAGATCGAGCCGAACATGCCGAGGAACATCAGCAGGCTCGCCGCGTTGATGCCGGCGAACGCCCGGGAGCGGAAGAGCCGCATCGGGAGCATGGGGTTCTTGGCACGGGTGCTGTAGAGGACGAAGCCCACGAGCAGTGCGGTGCCGGCGAACAGGCCCGTCAGGACCAGCGAGCCGGTCCAGCCGTCCACGGGTCCGCGGACCAGGCCGTAGACGATGCCGAAGAGACCGCCGCTGGCGAGCAGGGTGCCGGGGATGTCGAGCGGGGACCCGGTGCCGTGCGACTCGGCGAGGCGGAGGCGGGCGAGCGGCAGCAGGGCCAGGCCCAGCGGGACGTTCAGCCAGAAGATCCACTGCCAGGAGATGTGTTCGGTGAGGGTGCCGCCGACGAGCGGTCCGGAGGCGACGGCCAGTCCGTTGACGGCGCCCCAGATGCCGTACGCCATGCCCCGCTTGGCCGCGGGCACGGCGGCGGTCAGCAGGGTGAGCGTCAGCGGCATCATGATGGCCGCGCCCGCGCCCTGGACCGCGCGGGCGGCGATGAGGGAGTCGATACCGGGTGCCATGGCCGCGGCGGCGGAGGCCCCGGTGAAGACGGCGAGTCCCACTATGAAGAGCCGGCGGCGGCCGAAGCGGTCGCCGAGGGCCGCGCCGAACATCAGCAGGACGGCGAAGGTGAGCGTGTAGGCGCTCACGGTCCATTCCAGGTCGTGCAGGGCGCCGCCGAGATCCTCACGGATAGAGGGCAGGGCGGTGGTGACGACGAGGTTGTCGAGGGCCGCCATGAATCCGGCGACGCTGGTGATGACGAGGGCCCAGGCGGCTCCCCCGCGGCGTGCGGTCTGCTGTGACATCGCTCCCCCAAGGGGTGATTCGTTTGATCGATTAGTAATTGATTACTAACTTTCGCGATCATGAAAAGGCGCGGCAATCCCGCCTTCCCTTGTCAGGTCTCCAGTCGACCCTTGAGCCGCGCCGACGGATACAGCCCCTCCCAGACGCGATGCTCGGGAGGGAAGCCCATGGCCGCCAGGCAGTTGACGAGCATCCCGTAGGCCATGAAGGTCGTCGTCTCGTTGACGTCGGCGCCCAGCGGAACGTGGACGGTGTCCCACAGCCGCATCCAGCCGGCCCGCACCGACTCGCCGAACTCGTGGTCGCCCTCTTCCTCGGCGGCCTTCACGGCGACGTACATCTGCATCTGCATCATGAGCCGCTCGGGCCGCTCCGCGATGACCTTGGTGTACGCGTTGCCCATGGCGTGCAGGGCTTCCTCGCCCTCCAGCCCCTCGGAGGCCTCGGCGAACGTGCGGATCGTGTCCTCCACGCACCGCTGCGCCACCGCCAGGAAGATCGCCTTCTTGCCGGGGAAGAGCCGGAAGAGATACGGCTGCGAGACACCGACCCGCCGGGCGATCGCCTCGGTCGACGTGCCGTGGTAACCGCCGCGGGCGAACTCGATCGTCGCCGCGCGGATGACGCTCTCGCGCCTCTCCTCCGCACTCATCCTGGGCATGCAAGTAAGTTAGTACTTAATCACTAACTACGTCAAGGGGTACCGCGGACAGCTCACGCGTAAGGGGCGCCCCGCAATGGAGAGCGCCCCTTACCTGCTGTCTGTCTCGCCGGCTCAGGCCAGCCGTACGACCGCCCGGGACATGCCCAGCACCTTCTGTCCGGCGCTGGTCGCCGTCAGGTCCACGCGGACGGTGTTGTCGTCGAGCTTGGCCGCGACCTTGGCGGCGACCTCGATCAGGGCGCCCTCGTCGTCGTTGGGGACGACGACCGGCTTGGTGAAGCGGACGCCGTACTCGACGACCGCGCCCGGGTCGCCGGCCCAGTCGGTGACCACGCGGATCGCCTCGGCCATGGTGAACATGCCGTGCGCGATGACGTCCGGCAGGCCGACCTCCTTGGCGAACTTCTCGTTCCAGTGGATCGGGTTGAAGTCGCCGGAGGCGCCTGCGTACTGGACGAGGTCCGCCCGGGTCACGGGGAAGGTCTGCGCGGGCAGTTCGGTGCCGACCTCGACGTCGGAGTAGGAGATCTTCGCCGTCATGGGATCGCTCACGCCTCCTCGGCCGCGCGGGCCACGAGCTTGGTCCAGGCGGTCACGACGTGCTCGCCGGCCTCGTCGTGGACCTCGCCGCGGATGTCCAGGATGTCGTTGCCCGCGAGGGACTTGACGGCCTCGATGGTCGAGGTGACCGTGAGCCGGTCGCCGGCGCGGACCGGGCGGCGGTAGGCGAACTTCTGGTCGCCGTGCACCACCCGGCTGTAGTCCAGGCCGAGCTGGGGGTCCTGGACGACCTGGCCGGCGGCCTTGAAGGTGATCGAGAAGACGAAGGTCGGCGGCGCGATCACGTCGGGGTGGCCGAGCTCCTTGGCCGCCTCCGCGTCCGTGTACGCCGGGTTGGCGTCCCCGACCGCCTCGGCGAACTCACGGATCTTCTCCCGGCCCACCTCGTAGGGCGCGGTGGGCGGGTACGTCCGCCCCACGAAGGACTGGTCGAGCGCCATGGCTCGGCACCTCCTGGTTGCTCTACTGACCGGTACGGGTCATTCAACGACGCGAGGCCGCCCCCGATCACTCGGGAGCGGCCTCGTGTACGAGCCTGTTTTATCGCGTTTCGCGGTGCGCGGTGTGCGCATTGCAACGCGGGCAGTGCTTCTTCATCTCAAGACGGTCCGGGTTGTTACGCCGGTTCTTCTTGGTGATGTAGTTCCGCTCCTTGCACTCCACGCAGGCCAGCGTGATCTTCGGGCGGACGTCGGTGGCAGCCACGTGAGTGCTCCTTGACGAACGGATGGGATGGTTTAACGCATAGAAGAGTAGCCGATCGAAGGACCGACCCCGCAATCGGCTACTGTCAGTAGCGGTGACCGGACTTGAACCGGTGACACAGCGATTATGAGCCGCTTGCTCTACCGACTGAGCTACACCGCTGTGATGCGATCGGATCCCGCCTTGCGACGGGAACCTCACACACCAGAGCCCCAAAACGGAATCGAACCGTTGACCTTCTCCTTACCATGGAGACGCTCTGCCGACTGAGCTATTGGGGCGAGCGATGAAGACATTACACGGTCTGCAGCCGTTCACCCAAATCCGTTTCGGGGCACCCGCCGCGGGCGCTCGGACCGTCCTGCGAGCAGCCTCGCGAGCGCCTTCCCTGCCGCCTCTCCCGCTCCCCTTTCCGCTTCCCTTCCGGCTTCCCTTCCGCACAGCGGGCCACACCGGTACGACTATTGCGCTCCTCCCCGCCATGGGCGGGAGGCCGTCCTAGGCTCGACTCACTCTGCGTGATCATGCGTCCTCCCCGTGCGCAAGCCCGAGCCCCTGGAGTGCGATGCCCGACAGCCGGCCGCAGCCGCCACCGCCCCCGTCGTCGTCCTCGCCGGGTCCGGCCGACCCGTCGTCGCTGCTGCTGTGCGGGGCGCGGCTGACCGACGGCCGGACCGTGGACGTACGGCTGGGCGGCGGGCACATCGAGGCGGTCGGGACGGCCGGCAGCCTGGCGGCGGGCGGCACGCGCGCGTGCGGGGCGCGGGTGGACCTCGGCGGCTATCTGCTCCTGCCGGCCCCGGCCGAACCGCACGCCCACGCCGACACGGCCCTGTCGGCCGACGCCGAGGGCCCCGTCTCGTACGAGCCGCAGGACGTGCAGCGCCGGGCGACCGAGGCCGCGCTGCTCCAGCTCGGGCACGGGGCGACGGCGCTGCGGGCCCACGTGCGCGTGGGGGACGTCCAGGGACTCGGCGCGCTGGAGGCGGTGTTGCAGGCACGGCGGGCGCTACGGGGCCTGGCCGAGCTGACGACGGTGGCGATGCCCCGGGTGCTGACCGGGGTGGCCGGGGCGGACGGGCTGGCGGTGCTGCGGGACGCGGTGAAGATGGGCGCCTCGGTGGTGGGCGGCCGGCCCGACCTCGACCCGGATCCGACGGGGTACGTGGAGGCGGTCCTGGAGGTGGCCTCCGAGCACGGCTGCCCCGTCGACCTGCACACGGACGCCGGGGACCCGGCGCGGCTGGCCCGGCTCGCGGCGATGGCGGGCGGACTGCGCCCCGGCGTGACCCTGAGCCCGTGCGGCGATCTCGGACGGCTGCCCACCGAGGTGGCCTCTCGGACGGCCGACCAGCTCGCGGCGGCCGGGGTGGCGGTGGTGTGCCTGCCGCAGGGCGGCTGCGGTGGCGTGGACCACCGGGGCACGGCTCCCGTACGGCTGCTGCGCGCGGCCGGGGTGCGGGTGGCCGCCGGGAGCGGGGCGCTGCGGGACGTGTCGAACCCCGTGGGGCGTGGCGACCCGCTGGAGGCGGCGTTCCTGCTGGCCTCGCGCTACGGCCTGGCGCCCGAGGAGGCGTACGACGCGGTGAGCGGGTCGGCGCGGGCGGTGCTGGGGCTGCCCGAGGTGCGCGTGGAGGCGGGCTTCCCGGCCGAACTGCTCGCGGTGCGCGGGGACCGGCTGGCGGGGGCGCTCTCGCTGGCGTACAGCCGGGTGGTGGTGCACCGGGGGCGTGTGGTGGCACGGACCAGCGCGGTGCGGGAGTACTGCGATTCGGCGGCCGCGGCGGAACTGGGGCTGCCGCGGCAGGGGCGGGGGCAAGTGTCGTAAGGGCGGGGCGGGGGCCGGTGTGGGGCGCTGGGGTGAGGGGCGGTGGGGGCGTGGCCGAAGTCGTGCGGCGGACGGGGGCGTCCGGGCGTACGGTCGAAGGCATGCGCATTGTCATCGCTGGTGGTCATGGTCAGATCGCGTTGCGGCTGGAGCGGTTGCTCGCCGCGCGCGGGGACGAGGTCGCGGGGATCATCCGCAAGGCCGAACAGTCCGACGATCTGCGGGAGGCCGGTGCCGAACCGGTCGTGCTCGACCTGGAGTCGGCGTCCGTGGACGAGGTCGCGGAGCGGCTACGGGGTGCCGACGCGGCGGTCTTCGCGGCCGGCGCGGGTCCGGGTAGCGGGACGGCCCGCAAGGACACGGTGGACAAGGCCGCGGCGGTCCTCTTCGCGGACGCGGCGGTGAAGGCGGGCGTACGGCGCCTGGTGGTCGTGTCGTCCATGGGCGCCGACCCTCGGCACGAGGGCGACGAGATCTTCGACGTGTACCTGCGCGCCAAGGGCGAGGCGGACGCGTATGTGCGCGGCCTGAACGCCCTGGACTGGACGATCCTGCGGCCCGGTCAGCTCACGGACGACGCCGGCACCGGCCTCGTCCGCCTGGAGGCGCGTACGGGCCGCGGGCCGATCCCGCGTGACGACGTGGCCGCCGTACTGGCGGAGTTGGTGGACACCGCCGCGACGGCCGGGCTCACCCTGGAGCTGATCAGCGGACCGGCGCCGGTGTCCGTGGCGGTGAAGTCGGTGGCGGGGAACTGACGGCTTCCCGGTGGAGTTTCCCTAGAACAGAGGCAGTTGGCCAGGGAAGTCGGGCACCGCGTAGCCGTCCAGGGCCGGTTGCTCCGCACCGAGCAGCGCCTGTCGTCGGGAGCCCGGGCACGAGGTGAGTTCGCCGTGTTCCCGGGCGCCCGGCGGGTCGTGACGCGCGTACCGCCCCGCGACGACGGCGATCTCGCGGCGGCACTGGGGGCAGATTCTGCGGCGGGAGGACATGGAGCCAGTGTGCCGCGCGAGCGGCCTGAGTATGCCTGTCCTCCTCTGCTGCGCGCCCCTTCTCTCTTCGCTCACCGCACCCCCACCCGGGGCTCTTGATTGCCTAAGTCAATCAATGGGCTTGACTGTGTCGGGTCGCATCGCGCTGGGCCGCCGCTCGCGTCAGGTCGCTGAGGGAGGCGGCGAACGCCTGTGGCGGCTGCGGGAGTTCAGCGTGGCAGCCGGCCGGGTGAGATACGCGCCACCCTGCCCCAAGGAACGCGCCACCCTTCGCGGCCACCGCATACGAAAAACCCCCTTCTTCCGCGTCTCCGCAGAGGAAGGGGGTTCTCCCCAGTGTGGCGGCGCCAGGATTCGAACCTGGGAAGGCTGAGCCGGCAGATTTACAGTCTGCTCCCTTTGGCCGCTCGGGCACACCGCCGGGGGTTGCTGCCCTTCGAACCGCTTTTCGGCGGCGCTCCGTGGCAACGACGTAAACAATACCTGATGTGGAGGGGTGCTTCGCCACCCGATTGATCGGCGCCCGGAGGGCGGGGGGTGGCTAGGCTTGTCCGGATGCGGCCCGGGACCTGAACGGGACCGGCGGCCGCCCACGTACGCCGGTACGCACGATACGCACCCCGATACAAGGAGCCACAGGACATGGCCGACTCCAGTTTCGACATCGTCTCGAAGGTCGAGCGGCAGGAGGTCGACAACGCACTCAACCAGGCCGCCAAGGAGATCTCGCAGCGCTACGACTTCAAGGGCGTGGGCGCCTCGATCTCATGGTCCGGTGAGCAGATCCTCATGGAGGCGAACTCCGAGGACCGGGTGAAGGCGATCCTCGACGTCTTCCAGTCCAAGCTGATCAAGCGCGGCATCTCGCTGAAGGCTCTGGACGCGGGCGAGCCCCAGCTCTCCGGCAAGGAGTACAAGATCTTCGCTTCGATCAAGGAGGGCATCTCCCAGGACAACGCGAAGAAGGTGGCGAAGGCCATCCGCGACGAGGGCCCGAAGGGCGTGAAGGCGCAGGTGCAGGGCGAGGAGCTGCGGGTCAGCTCCAAGAGCCGTGACGATCTGCAGGCCGTCATCGCCCTGCTGAAGGAGAAGGACTACGACTTCGCCCTGCAGTTCGTGAACTACCGGTAGGTCCGGTCGGGTCCTCGGGGCTCCCGGTCCGCACTGGTACGAGGAAGGGTGGGCACCTGTCGGTGTCCACCCTTCTCGTCTGCCGGCCGCGTTCGGTGGGCACGCTCAGCTGCGCGAGTTGCCGAACAGGAGGCGGTAGGCGACCAGGAGGACGAGCGATCCGCCGATCGCCGCGGCCCAGGTCGTGCCGTCGTAGAAGTCCTTGGTGATCGGGTGGTCCATCCAGCGGGCCGATATCCAGCCGCCGATGAAGGCGCCCGCGACGCCGATCAGGGTCGTGCCGATGAGGCCGCCCGGGTCGCGCCCCGGCAGCAGGAATTTCGCGATGGCTCCGGCCAAGAGTCCGAGGATGATCCAGCTGATAATGGTCATGCCGTGAACCTGCCCTTTCACGCTGTGCCCGCACTGTCCCGGCCATGTGATCTTGCTCCCGGCGGGCCGTGCCCGTGCGTCGTACGTCGGGCGTTCCGCGCGCGTCGTCCTTGCCGCGCGCTGTCACGCCGTCTTGGTCAGGAGGACGTCCTGGCGGCGACCGCCGGTTGCACTGATCAGTAGGGTGCGACGCATGAACGCCTCCGGTTCCGGACTGCGCCGTACCCTCGGCGTGGGGGACGCCGTCGTCATCGGAGTCGGCTCGATGATCGGAGCCGGGATCTTCGCCGCCCTCGCGCCGGCAGCGCACGCGGCCGGGTCCGGGTTGCTCCTCGGGCTCGCCGTCGCCGCCGTCGTCGCCTACTGCAACGCCACGTCGTCGGCTCGCCTCGCCGCCCTGTATCCCGCCTCGGGCGGCACGTACGTCTACGGGCGTGAGCGGCTCGGGGAGTTCTGGGGGTATCTCGCGGGCTGGTCGTTCGTGGTCGGGAAGACGGCCTCCTGTGCGGCGATGGCGCTCACCGTGGGCACGTACGTCTGGCCGGGACAGGCGCATGCGGTGGCGGTCGCGGTCGTGGTGGCGCTGACCGCGGTGAACTACGGCGGGATCCAGAAGTCCGCGTGGCTGACGCGGGTGATCGTGGCGGTGGTCCTGGCTGTCCTCGCTTCCGTGGTGGTCGGGTGTCTGGTGTCCGGTGCGGCGGACGCCGGGCGGCTGGGCATCGGGGCCTCGGGCGGTGCGGGCGGAGTGCTTCAGGCGGCCGGCCTGCTGTTCTTCGCGTTCGCGGGGTACGCCCGTATCGCGACCCTCGGTGAGGAGGTACGCGACCCGGCGCGCACCGTTCCGCGCGCGATTCCGCTGGCGTTGGGCATCACGCTGGTGGTGTACGCGTGTGTGGCGGTGGCTGTCCTTTCGGTGCTCGGGTCGGACGGTCTCGTGGACGCGGCGGCGCCACTGGCCGACGCGGTGCGGGCGGCCGGGGTCCCCTGGCTCGTGCCGGTGGTGCGGGTCGGTGCGGCCGTGGCCGCGCTGGGCTCACTGCTGGCTCTGATCCTCGGGGTCTCGCGGACGACGCTGGCCATGGCCCGGGACCGGCATCTGCCGGGGGCGCTGGCGGTCGTGCATCCTCGGTTCCAGGTGCCGCACCGGGCGGAGCTGGCGGTGGGTGCGGTGGTCGCGGTCCTGGCCGCCACGGTGGACGTCCGGGGCGCGATCGGGTTCTCCTCCTTCGGTGTGCTGGCCTACTACGCCGTGGCCAACGCGTCGGCGTGGACGCTGGATTCGGCATCCGTATCGGCATCGACGGTGCCGGCGGCTCGGTTGGTCGCGGGAGTCGGGCTGGCCGGGTGCGTGGTGCTGGCGTTCTCGCTGCCGGCGGTTTCGGTGGTCGTGGGAGCGGGTGTGCTGGTGGTGGGCGCCGTTGTGTATGGAGTGCGACGGTGGGCTGGGACCAGGGCGGGGAGTGCGTAGGACCGCGAGGCAGTGGGGACAGGCACTCCGCCACCGGTGCTGGCCAGGCTCTCTTGTCCCCTGGCAACTGCTCGATCGCGGTCATGGGTTCATCATGCGGGCCGCCGCTGACAGCCGGGCGGGCCTGTGGACAACCCCCGGTCTGTGGAAACCGGGCCGCGCGGCCTCGCGGTCAGCATGCGGTGAAGGGCTCGTCGGTCCGGACGATGTCGCGGCCGAGCGGGAGCAGCGAGACCGGGATGAGCTTGAAGTTGGCGATGCCGAGCGGGATGCCGATGATCGTGACGCACAGGGCGATGCCGGTGGCGATGTGGCCGAGGGTCAGCCACCAGCCCGCGAGCACCAGCCACAGCACGTTGCCCACGCAGGACGGCGCGCCCGCGTCGTGGCGCTCGACCGTCGTGTACCCGAAGGGCCACAGGGCGTAGACGCCGATGCGGAAGGCCGCTATGCCGAACGGGATCCCGATGATGGTGATGCAGAGGAGCAGGCCCGCGAGCATATAGGCGAGGAACAGCCAGAAGCCGCTCAGGACGAGCCATATGACGTTGAGAATGGTCCTCATTGCTTCCCACCTGCCATCTTCTCTAGCCGGGCGATGCGTTCCGCCATCGGCGGGTGTGTGGAGAACATCTTCGAGAGGCCCTGGCCGGGGCGGAACGGGTTCGCGATCATCATGTGACTGGCGGTCTCGATACGCGGCTCGGGGGGCAGCGGGAGCTGCTTCGTGCCGAGTTCGAGCTTGCGCAGGGCGCTGGCCAGGGCCTGTGGGTCGCCGGTGAGCTGGGCGCCGGAGGCGTCCGCCTGGTACTCCCGGGAGCGGCTGATGGCCAGTTGGATGAGCGAGGCGGCGAGCGGGCCCAGGATCATGATCAGCAGCATGCCGAGCAGACCGGGGCCGTCGTCGTCGTCCGAGCGCCCGATCGGGATCAGCCAGGCGAAGTTGACCAGGAACATGATCACGGAGGCGAGGGCACCGGCGACCGACGAGATGAGGATGTCGCGGTTGTAGACGTGGCTGAGCTCGTGGCCGATGACTCCGCGCAGCTCGCGCTCGTCCAGGAGGCGCAGGATTCCTTCGGTGCAGCACACGGCGGCGTTGCGCGGGTTGCGGCCCGTGGCGAAGGCGTTGGGCGCCTCCGTCGGGGAGATGTACAGACGCGGCATGGGCTGGCGGGCCTGGGTGGAGAGCTCGCGGACCATGCGGTAGAGCCCAGGGGCCTCGAACTCGCTCACCGGGCGGGCCCGCATCGCGCGCAGTGCCAGTTTGTCGCTGTTCCAGTAGGCGTACGCGTTGGTGGCCAGCGCTACCAGGACGGCGATGACGAGCCCCATGCGGCCGAAAAAGCTGCCGATGACGATGATGAGGGCGGACAGTCCTCCGAGGAGGACTGCGGTCCTGAGCCCGTTGTGCCGGCGGTGCACGGTACGCCCTCCAAGTGGTGCGGCAGGGGGACCCTTGCTCGGTGATCTGCGGTGCCACTGGTGCCGTGGTGTCACGTCCAGTGGACCCTCCCGTACTGGTCAACGCCAGGCGGGGGGCACTAGTTCCCTTGTGCGTGCGGCGCCGGGTTTGGGCCGTCCGGGTGAACGGCGCCAGGAAGCGGCACGCGCGCGCAGGGAGGCGGGTGCCCCACGCGCGCGTGGCGAAAGCGGCTGTCGTTCAGTGGCCGGCGTTCAGAAGAGGGCGGTGTCGGTGAAGCGCAGGACGAGCTGGGGTGCCCCCGACAGGACAATGCCGAGGACGCCGGTCAGTGCGATCGCTGCGGTGAGAGGGACGGGGACGCGGTGCTTCTGGGGCTCGCCCTCGGGGGCGCGGAAGAGCAGGGTCGTCCACTGGAGGTAGTAGAACAGCGCGATGACGACGTTGACGGCCATGATCACGGCCAGCCAGCCGAGGCCGGCGTCGACGGCCGCCGCGAAGACGGTGACCTTGGCGAAGAGGCCGATGATGCCCGGCGGCAGTCCGGCGAGGCAGAGCAGGAAGAACGCGAGGATCAGGGCGGACAGAGGGTTCGACGCGTACAGGCCTCGGTAGTCGGCGACGCGGTTGAGGGACTTCGTACGGCCGACAAGGGCGGCCACGGCGAAGGCGCCGAGGTTCACGGCGCCGTACATCAGGGCGTAGGCGACGGTGGAGCCGATCGACTTCTCGGCGTCCCCGGAGTACCCGGCGGCGGCGATCGGGACGAGCAGGTAGCCGGCCTGGCCGACGGACGACCAGGCGAGCAGGCGGACCGCGCTGTACGCGCGCGTGGCCTGCTGACGCAGGGCTCCGACGTTGCCCACGGTCATGGTGAGCGCGGCCAGGACCGCCAGGGCCGGGCCCCAGAGATCGGCGTACGACGGGAGGGCCACGACCGTGACGAGGATCAGGCCGCTGAAGCCGACCGCCTTGCCGATGACCGACAGGTAGGCGGCGATGGGCAGGGGCGCGCCCACGTAGGTGTCGGGCACCCAGAAGTGGAAGGGCACGGCGGCCGTCTTGAAGGCGAAGCCGACGAGGGTGAGGACGACGCCGGTCTGGGCGAGCGTGTGGAGCTGTCCGTCGACGTTCTGGATGCGGTCGGCGACCTGGGTGAGGTACAGGGTGCCCGTGGAGGCGTACACGAAGCTGATGCCCATGAGGCTGACCGCGGTCGCGGTGACCGAGGACAGGAAGAACTTCAGGGCCGCTTCGGAGGACTTCCGGTCGCCGTACTTGAGGCCGACGAGCGCGAAGGCAGGCAGGGAGGCGACCTCCAGGGCGACGATCAGGGTCGCGAGGTCGCGGGAGGCGGGCAGGAGGGCGGCGCCGGCCGCGGAGGACAGCAGCAGGAACCAGTACTCCCCCTCGGGGAGCTCCTTGCGGCCGTCCTTCAGGGCGGTGACCGACAGAAGGGCGGTGAGGAGGGCCCCGCCGAGGACCAGGAACTGGATGACCAGGGTGAAGCGGTCCGCCGTGTAGCTGCAGACGGTGGCGTCGCCGGTCAGGCAGAAGGTGCTGCGGTCGCCGTCCAGGAGGGGCAGCAGCATCAGGGTGGCGGCGGCCAGGCCCGCCACCGACGTCCAGCCGAGCAGCGCCTTGCGGTGCTCGGCGACGAACAGGTCGGCGACCAGGACGACGAGTCCGACGACCGCCGTGAGGGTGGGCGGCGCGATCGCGAGCCAGTCGACGGACTGGACCAGCGACGCGGCCAGGGGCTGGGCCGGGGAGCTCATCGGTTGCCTCCTGCGAGGAGCTGCTGGACGGCCGGGTCGCTCAGGCCGAGGAGGGCCTTGGGCCACAGGCCCGCGACGACCGTGAGGGCGACGAGCGGGGCCCAGGCCGCGAACTCGTAGGAGCGGACGTCGGGGAGCGCCGGGGCGTCCTTCGGCAGGGCGCCCATGCAGACGCGGCGGACCACGATCAGCAGGTACGCGGCCGTCAGCAGGGTGCCGAACGCGGCGATCGCCATGAAGGTGAGGAAGGCGGGGCGGCTGAGGCCCGCGGCGGGCTGGAACGCGCCGAAGAGGGCCAGCATCTCGCCCCAGAAGCCGGCCAGGCCCGGCAGGCCGAGCGAGGCGACCGCGGCGAAGGCGAGCAGGCCGCCGAGGCGCGGGGCCTTGCCGTAGAGGGCGGCTCCGGTCTCCTCGGCGAGGGTGTCGAGGTCGGTGGTGCCGGTGCGGTCCTTCAGGGCGCCGACCAGGAAGAAGAGCAGGCCGGTGATGAGGCCGTGGGCGATGTTGGCGAAGAGGGCGCCGTTCACGCCGGTCGGGGTCATGGCGGCGATGCCGAGCAGGACGAAGCCCATGTGACCGACGGACGAGTAGGCGATGAGGCGCTTGAGGTCGCCCTTCGCGCCCTGCTTGGCGAGGGCCAGGCAGGCCAGGGATCCGTAGATGATGCCGACGACGGCGAATGCCGCGAGGTAGGGCGCGAAGGTGCGGAATCCGTCGGGCGCGATGGGGAGCAGGATGCGGACGAATCCGTACGTACCCATCTTCAGCAGGACACCGGCCAGCAGGACCGAGCCGACGGTCGGCGCGGCGGTGTGGGCGTCGGGCAGCCAGCTGTGCAGCGGCCACATCGGCGTCTTGACCGCGAGCCCGATCCCGATCGACAAAACGGCGATGACCTGCACGGATGCGGTCAGCGACCGGCCGTTGTCAGTGGCGAGTGCCATCATGTCGAACGTGCCCGCCTTGAGCCCGATCAGGAGCAGGCCGAGCAGCATGACCACGGAGCCGAGCAGCGTGTAGAGGATGAACCGCCAGGCGGCCTGGCTCCGGCCCTCACCGCCCCAGCGGGCGATGAGGAAGTACATCGGGATGAGGACCATCTCGAAGGCGAGGAAGAACAGCAGCAGGTCGAGGACGGCGAAGGTCGCGAGGGTGCCGGACTCCAGGAGGAGCAGCAGGGCGACGAAGGCCTTCGGGGTCGGGCCTTCAGGCATCTTGAAGTACGAGTAGAGCGCGCAGAGGAAGGTCAGCAGCGCGCTCAGGACCAGAAGGGGGAGGGAGATGCCGTCGATGCCGAGGTGGATGCGTACGTCGAGTGCGGGGATCCAGCTGATGTCCGTGCTGGCCTGCATCTTCGACGGCTGGTCGTGGTCGAAGCCGAGCGCGAGGACGATCGCCGCGATGAGGACCGCGCCGGTGACGGTGACGCCGTGCCGGAGCACCGCCTGCTCGGGTGACTTCCCCTTCAGCCCGGGCGGGGCAGGCAGGAGAGCCGCGGCGGCGCCGAGGAGCGGGCCGACGACGATGAACGCCAGAAGGACCTGCATCACGGACTCGTTGATATCGATCACGCCTGCTCACGCTCCCGTGGCGACGAGGACGGCGGCGACCGCGAGGACGACGGTGCCGGCGAGCAGCGCGCTCACATAGGTCTGGACGTTGCCGGTCTGGGCGCGTCGCACGGCGGCGCCGAGCCAGCGGGGCAGCGCGCCCGCACCGCGTACATAGGTCTCGACGACCTCGCGGTCGAGGAACCGGACGAGGCTCGCTCCGGCCTGGACCGGGCGGACGAAGAGCGCCGTGTACACGGCGTCCACGTGGAAGCCTGCGGCCGCGGGCCGGTGCAGGGGGCCGAGCAGGAGCCGTCCGGGGTCGGCGGGGTCGGGCGCGTAGGCGATGTCCCCGTAGGCCGGCTCGTGGGTGGCGATGGCTTCCGCCTCGACCCGGGCGGCGTCGCCCTCGGGGTGGGCGGCGACCGCGCCGAGCGGGACGCGGGCCGCGAGCGCGGTGGTGTGCCGCCAGGCGCCGTAGGTGACGATGCCGCCGACCAGGGCGACGCCGGTGCCGAGCACGGAGGTGGTGAGGGTCGGGCCGAGGTCACGGCCGTCGAACCAGTCGGGCAGCACGCGGAACGCGAATCCGCCGAGGGCCAGGGAGGGGACGGCCAGTACCCACAGCACGACGGTCATCGTCAGCGGCTCCTTGCCGTGGTCGGGGGCTTCGGTGCCCCGGCCCCGGAAGGCGAGCAGCCACAGGCGCATCGCGTAGGCGGCGGTGAGCACGGCCGTGAGCAGGCCGGCGACGAGGACGATCCAGCCCGCGGCGGCGGGGGCGTGCTCGGTGTGCCCGGTGACGACGTGCTCGGCGACGCCGAGGACGGCCTCCTTGGAGAAGAAGCCGCTGAAGGGCGGGATCGCGGCGAGCGCGAGCAGCGCCACGGTCATCGTCCAGTAGGCGTCGGGGACGCGGGCGCGCAGGTTCCGCATGCGGGACATGGCGGCGAGCGAGTTGGTGCCGGCGGCGTGGATGATCACGCCGGCCGCGAGGAACAGCAGCGCCTTGAAGGCGCCGTGGGACAGGAGGTGGAAGACGGCGGCTCCGCGGTCGCCGACGGCGAGGGCGCCGGTCATGTAGCCGAGCTGGCCGATCGTCGAGTAGGCGAGGACGCGCTTGATGTCGTCCTGGGCGAGCGCGGCGAGCCCCGAGCCGGCCATGGTGACGGCGGCCATGACGGCGAGCACGACCATCGCGGCCTGCGAGGCCTCGAAGACCGGGAGGAGACGGGCGATGAAGTAGACACCGGCGGCGACCATCGTCGCGGCGTGGATCAGCGCGGAGACGGGGGTGGGGCCCGCCATCGCGTCGGGGAGCCAGGTGTGCAGCGGGAACTGCGCCGACTTGCCCGCCACGCCCGCGAGGAGCAACAGGGCGATCAGCGTCGGATGGTCGAGTGAGCCGCTCGCGACGGCGCCGAGGACCTTCGTGATGCGGAAGGAGCCGGCGTCGGTGGCGAGGGCGAACAGGCCGATGAGGAAGGGGACGTCGCCGAGCTTGGTGACCAGGAAGGCCTTGAGGGAGGCGGCGCGGGCCTCCGGGGTCTCCCAGTAGTGACCGACCAGGAAGTAGGAGCAGATGCCCATGACTTCCCAGCCGACCAGCAGCACGATCAGGTCGCCGGAGTAGACGACCAGGAACATCGCGGAGGTGAACAGGGAGACGAGGGCGGCGTACGAGGGGTAGCGCGGGTCGTCGCGCAGATAGCCCGTCGAGTAGATCTGCACGCAGGAGGCGACCAGGCCGACCACGACGGCGACGAGGGCGGCGAAGCCGTCGATGTGCAGGGCGAGTTCGATCGGGACCGAGCCGGTCGGGGTGAGTTCCGTGGCCGCGTTGACGGCCGTGTCACCGCCCTGCCGTGCGGCGACCAGCGCGGCGAGCACCAGGGAGGCGAGCGTCGGCAGGACGGCGAGCGGGCGGACGAAGCCGGGTGCCGTGCGGCCCAGGAGCAGGCCGGCGGCGGCGCCTAGGAACGGAAGGAGGGGGACGAGGACGGCGAGGGTGGTCGTGGTCACGCGGTGGCCTCAGCCTTCTGGGCCTCGCCGGGCTGCTCGGCCGTGCGGGCGTCGCTGTCGTGGCCGTCGGGGTCGTGGTCGTCCGGGCCGTGCCGTTCGGCGGTGTCGCGGAGCTTGTCGATGTCCGCGGTGCCGCGGTTGCGGTGGACGGCGAGGACGATCGCCAGGCCGATGCCGATCTCGGCGGCGGCGATGGCGATGGTGAACAGGGTCAGGGCCTGGCCGGAGTGCAGGGTCTCCTCGGCGGTCCTGCTGAGCCAGACGTCGAAGGCGACCAGGTTGAGGTTGACGGCGTTGAGCATCAGCTCGACCGACATCAGGACCAGGATCGCGTTGCGGCGGGCGAGGACGCCGTACAGGCCCGTGCAGAAGAGGAGAGCGGAGAGGACGGCGGGATAGGCGAGGTGCATCAGCGGGTGCCTTCCTTGTCGCTGCCGTCGGCCGGGGTGCGATCGGCTGGGGCGGTCCCGGGCGCTGTCGCCGCGTCGGCCTTCGCCTTGCGGGACAGGACGATCGCGCCGACCAGGGCGGCGAGGAGGAGGACGGAGAGGGCCTCGAAGGGGAGGACCCAGTTCTGGAAGAGGCTCGCGCCGGTGGCCTCGGTGGAACCGGCGGCGGGGCCGTTGAGGTCGATCCAGGTCGTGCGGAAGGCGTCGACGACGACCCAGACCAGGGCGGCGGCCGCGGCGAGGGCCACGGTGAGGGCGGCCCAGCGGTTGCCGGAGTCGGCGTCCGGGGAGCGGCCGATCGGGGCCCTGGTGAGCATCAGTCCGAACAGGAGGAGGACGACGACGGAACCGACGTAGATGAGGACCTGCACCCAGGCGATGAACTCGGCGGTGAGCAGGAGGTACTCGACGGCCAGGCCGCCGAGGGTCACCACCAGCCACAGGGCGGCGTGCACCAGCTGCCGGGTGGTGACGGTGACGATCGCGGCGCCGAAGGTGACCAGGCCGACGAGGAGGAAGGCGATCTCGACGCCGGTCGGGGAGAGGAAGCCGTGGCTTTCGGCGGCAAGGCTCACGACTCTCCCTCCTGCGGTTCCGCCTGAGCGGCCGCCAGTTTCTCGGCGGTCTTGCGGGCGGTGGCGACTTCCTTCGGCTCCTCAGCGGCGGGGTCGAGGGCGGGCGGGGCCGGGACGGTCCACATCCACTCGCGGAGCTTGTCGCGCTCGTGGGTGAGGTCGTGGATGTCGGTCTCGGCGTACTCGAACTCCGGGGACCAGAACAGGGCGTCGAAAGGACAGACCTCGATGCAGATACCGCAGTACATGCACAGGGCGAAGTCGATGGCGAAGCGGTCGAGGACGTTGCGGCTGCGTTCGCGGCCGCCGGGGGTCGCCGCCGGGACCGTCTCCTTGTGGGAGTCGATGTAGATGCACCAGTCCGGGCACTCGCGGGCGCAGAGCATGCAGACCGTGCAGTTCTCCTCGAACAGGCCGATCACACCGCGGGTGCGGGGCGGGAGGTCGGGCTGGGCGTCGGGGTACTGCGCGGTGACGGACTTCTTCGTCATCGTGCGGAGGGTGACGGCCAGGCCCTTGGCCAGGCCGGAGCCGGGGATGCGGGGCCGGGAGGGCGGGAGGGACGCAGCCATGGTTAGTTGATCACCACCTTGACGACGCCGGTGAGGGCGATCTGGGCGAGGGACAGGGGGACGAGGAGGGTCCAGGCGAGCTTCTGGAGCTGGTCCTCGCGCAGGCGCGGGTAGGTGACGCGCAGCCAGATCACGAGGAAGGCGAGGACCGCGGTCTTCAGCAGGGTCCAGACCCAGCCGAGGCCGTCGGCGCCCCAGGGGCCGTGCCAGCCGCCCAGGAAGAGGACGGTGGTCAGACCGCACAGGACGACGATTCCGGCGTACTCGGCGAGGAGGAAGAGGGCGAAGCGGAGGCCGGTGTACTCGGTGTACGCGCCGAAGATGATCTCCGAGTCGGCGACGGGCATGTCGAAGGGAGGGCGCTGGAGTTCGGCGAGGCCGGCGACGAAGAAGACGATCGCGCCGACGATCTGCCAGGGCAGCCACCACCACTCGAAGGCGTCGAGGATGCCGGGGAGGGAGACCGTGCCTGCCGCCATCGCGACGGAGGCGGCGGTGAGGAGCATCGGGAGTTCGTAGGCCAGGAGCTGGGCGGCGGTGCGGAGGCCGCCGAGGAGGGAGAACTTGTTCGCGGACGCCCAGCCGGCCATGAGCGAGCCGAGGACGCCGACGCCCATGACGGCCAGGACGAAGAAGACGCCCGCGTCGATGACCTGGCCGACGGCTCCCTCGCCGGGGCCGATGGGGATGGCGAGCAGGACGAGGAGGTACGGCAGCAGGGCTACGGCGGGGGCCAGTTGGAAGATGCGGCGGTCCGCGCCCGCGGGGACGATGTCCTCCTTCTGCGCGAACTTCACGCCGTCGGCGACCAGCTGGGCCCAGCCGTGGAAGCCGCCGGCGTACATGGGGCCGAGGCGGCCCTGCATGTGGGCCATGACCTTGTGTTCCGTCTGGCCGATGATCAGGGGGAAGGTGAGGAACACGACGAAGACGATCAGAAGTCGCAGGATGACGTCGAGCGCGTCGTTCACCGCGTGCCTCCTGTGGGGTCTTCGGGGGTGTCCGTGGGCTCTGTTGACTCTGCGGGCTCTGTGGCTTCTGTGGTCTGTGGGGGCGGCTCGGGGGTCTTCGAGTCGGCCGAGGGCTCGGGGGTCGGCGACTGCGTGGTCTCGGGCGACGCTTCGGGGTCCGGTTCGTCGAAGGCCGGGCGGGCGTGGTGCCAGGGGGCGTCGGAGCTGCGCGGAGCCGGGCGGGCAGGCCTGGCCGGCCGGCCCTCGCCTCGGTCGGACGCGCTGCGTTGGCTCGAGCTGCCCTCCGAAGCGCTGCGCGCGCGGCGCGGTCCCGCCGACGGGGTCGGGGGTGCGGCCTCGGTTGCGGGGGACTCCGGCTGCCCGGGGGGCGGCGTCTCGGTGCCGGGCTCCGCTGCTTCGGAGCCGGTCGCCGGGGATTCGGGCCCGGGTGTCGGGGACTCGGGGCCGGTCGCCGGGGGTTCCGATCCGCCGGGCGCCTGGCTCGCCGAACCGTCTGCTGCGGTGCGGGTACGGCGTGGGGTGGCCGGGGGTGAGGGGGGCGTGTCGCCCGGCGTGGACTGGCTCTCCGACGCCTCGCGTGGGGCGGCCGGGGGCTGCGTGTCCGGGGCGCTTGCAGCGGCCTGGCTTGCTGAGCCGTCCGCTGCCGTGCGTGTGCGGCGGGGCGCGGTCGGAGACGGAGTTTCCGGAGTACCGGCAGCCGCCTGGCTCGCCGAGCCCTCCGCCGACGTGCGTGCGCGGCGCGGGGCAGCCGGGGGCGAAGCCTCCGGAGTACCAGCGGCGGCCTGGCTGGCCGAGCCTTCCGCCGACGTGCGGTTGCGGCGCGGTCCTGTCGGAGCCGACGTGGGCGACTCACCGGGCGGGGCCTGACTCGCCGAGCCCTCCCCCGCCGTACGCGCGCGGCGCGGAGCCTCCGGGGTGCCGGTAGCGGCCTGGCTCGCCGAGCCCTCCCCCGCTGTGCGTGTTCGCCGTACGGGGCGTTCGCCTGCGGGGCGAGGAGTCGCGCCTCGGGTCGGGCGGGACGGGGCCGGGGGGAGTTGGCCCTTGAGGGGGCCCCATTCGTTGGGGTCGGGGACGCCGGGGGGGAGCATCTGGCGGCGTTTGGGGCCGCCGTGTTCGGACTCGCCGGGTTCCTTCGCGCCGGGCCAGGCCTTGGCGACGCGGGCGGCGAGGACGAAGTCCTTGCGCAGGGGGTGGCCTTCGAAGGTGTCGGGCAGGAGCAGGTGGTCGAGTGCCGGGTGGCCTTCGAAGGCGATGCCGAACATCTCGTGCGTCTCGCGTTCGTGCCAGGCGGCGCCCGCGTAGACGTCGACCGCCGAGGGCAGGGCGGGGGACTCGTGCGGGATCGTCGTACGCACGAGGAGGCGGCGGAGGGGGGACAGGGCCGCGATGTGGGCGCTGACGCGGAAGCCGGTGCCCGGTTCGTCGACCGCGCTCAGCCAGTCGAAGTAGGTGCAGCCGAGGCGGTCGCGGGCGGTCCGCAGGGCCGCGATCCAGGTCGCCGGGGGGACGTCGACCGTCAGGACCTCGTAGGACTCCTCGGCCGTGGCGTCCGGGCCGAAGAGTTCCTCGGTGGCGGCGGGCAGCCAGCCGACCGCGGTCATCGTCCCTCCCCCGACTCCGACGCCGACGCTGGGTCCGAGGACGGTGGCTTTACCAGGCCGCTCTGCAGCGCCGCCGTCGACGGGCGTGCCGTGGTGCCGTAGCGCTCCCCCAGCGACTCGCGGGCGATCTTCTCCTGGAGCTTGAGGATTCCCTGGAGCAGTGCCTCGGGGCGGGGCGGGCAGCCGGGGACGTAGACGTCGACGGGGATGATCTGGTCGACGCCCTTGGTGACGGAGTAGGAGTCCCAGTAGGGGCCGCCGCAGTTGCTGCACGCGCCGAAGGAGATGACGTATTTCGGCTCGGGCATCTGCTCGTAGAGGCGCTTCACCGCCGGGGCCATCTTGTCCGTGACCGTGCCGGAGACCACCATCAGGTCGGCCTGGCGGGGGCCGGGGGCGAAGGGGATCACGCCGAGGCGGATGAAGTCGTGGCGGGCCATCGACGCGGCGATGAACTCGATCGCGCAGCAGGCGAGGCCGAAGTTGAAGACCCAGAGCGAGTAGCGGCGGCCCCAGTTGAGGATCACCTTCATCGGCTCGGGTGCGAGGCGCGCGAGGGCGCCGAGCCGCTTCGGTTCGGGAAGCAGCACGGGTTCGGGGCCGGCGGAGGTCACGTCGGGGGTCACGTCCATGCCAGGACGCCCTTCTTGTATGCGTAGAGCAGGCCCACGGCCAGGAAGCCGAGGAAGATGAACATCTCGACCAGGGTCGTCGCGCCGTAGCCGGGGGCGGCGAAGACGGTCGCCCAGGGGAAAAGGAAGATCGAGTCGACGGCGAAGATCACGTAGAGGAAGGCGTAGACGTAGTAGCGGACCTGGGTGTGGGCCCAGCCCTCGCCGACGGGGTCGACGCCGCATTCGTACGTCAGGAGCTTCTCGGGCGTGGGGACCACGGGCCGCAGCAGGCGGCCGGCCCCGAAGGCGACGGCGACGAACAGCACGCCGACCACGGCGAGCAGTCCGACGACCGAATAGGACTGGAAGTAGTCCGCCGCGACGACGGTCGTGGTGACGACGGTCGGTTCCGGCACGTCCGTCCCTCGCTCCCTTGAAACTCGGACCTGGTCCTGCGGCGATCCCCCGGTTCACCCGGACGCCGCTGTTCGACGATCTGTACGCACGGGAGTCTAGGCCCTGATAAAGGCAGGGTAAGCAGCCCGTCACGCCCTGGCATGCGGGGGTGGGGTTTTCCTCAGTCGATCCCGGCGGCGCACCTCATGGCGCGGGCGCCCGCGGCCGGGCACGCTACCGCGTATGACCGAACGCTTCCCGTCCACCGGCGCGAAGGCGGCCGCGACGACGGCCGGGCAGGACGACCGCCCGCCACCGCCCCGGTTCGCCTACGACCGGCACACCTGGAAGGAGATCGCGCACCTCCTGGCGAACCTTCCTCTCTCCCTGCTCGGATTCACCTATGTCATGACGGTGCTGTTCACCAGCTTCTGGCTGACCGTCACGGTGATCGGGTTCCCGCTGCTCGCGGCCGGCCTCATGGGCGCCCGGCAGTTGGGCAAGCTGGAGCGGGCGCGGGCCAGGGCGCTGCTCGGGGTGCGGGTGGACGAGCCGAGCCGGCTGCCGCTGCGCGGCTCGGGCGGCTTCCTCACCCAGGTGTGGATGTCGCTGAAGGACCCGGTGGGCTGGCGTGCGGTGCTGTACGAGTTCATGCGGCTGCCGTGGGGCGTCCTCACCTTCACCATCACTCTGGTCTCGCTGTTCGTGCTGTGGCCGGTGCTGCCGTTCATCGCGCGGGGGCTGGCCAACGCCGACCGGGCCATGGTGCGGGGGCTGCTGTCGCCCTCGGACGAGCTGGAGCGGCGCATCGCCGAGCTGGAGTCGGACCGGGGGGTCGTGGTCGACACGGCCGCGGCGGACCTTCGGCGCATCGAGCGGGATCTGCACGACGGGGCGCAGGCCCGGCTGGTCAATCTGGCCATGGGGCTCGGCCTGGCCAAGGAGAAGGTGCTGGAGGACCCCGACGCGGCGGCGGCGATGGTCGAGGAGGCGCACGGCGAGGTGAAGCTGGCGCTCCAGGAGCTGCGGGATCTGGCCCGCGGGATCCACCCGGCGGTGCTGACCGACCGGGGCCTGGACGCGGCCCTGTCCTCGGTCGCCTCGCGCTGCACGGTCCCCGTGAAGGTGACGGTCGATCTGCCCGCGCGGCCGGCCGCGGCCATCGAGGGCATCGCCTATTTCACCGTCTCGGAGCTGCTGCAGAACGTCAGCAAGCACAGCCGGGCGCGGTCGGCGTCGGTGGATGTGTGGCGGGCTGCCGACCGGCTGCTCATACAGGTGTGGGACGACGGCCGCGGGGGCGCGAGTCTCGACAGCGGTACGGGGATGAGGGGACTGGCCGAACGGCTCGGCGCCGTGGACGGGCTGTTCGTCCTGGAGTCGCCCGAGGGCGGCCCTACGACGGTCACGGCGGAACTGCCCTGGCGCGACCGCACGGACGCGTCCGCCGCGGGCACCGGCGGCTTCTAGACCCCACCGCGCTGCCACCCGGCCGGAGGTGGGGAAAACCCCCCGTCCAAGACGCCGACGGACTCCATGGTCCGCCGACCTGCGGCGGAGCAGGGTGGAGGTATCGAGAGCACAGTCGCCGGACGAGGAGAAGGACGACGTCGATGGCCACGGAGTACGGACAGGGATACGGGTTCGACGGCGGGCCCGGGTACCCCGGGAGCACCGGACGACGGCGGCACCGGCTGCCCGTCGCGCTGCGGGCGCCGGTCGAGGGCCGCACCTGGCGTGAACTCGGCCATGTGCTGCTCAGCCTGCCGATCAGCATCATGCTGTTCGTCTACGCGGTCACGATGGTGTCGCTGGGGGCGGGGCTGCTGGTGACGTTCCTCGGCGTGCCGGTGCTGGCGGCGGCGCTCGCCGGGTGCCGTGGCTTCGGGGCGCTGGAGCGGCTGCGGGCGCGGGCGCTGCTGGACCTGGAGGTGGCCGAGCCGGAGCCGCTGCGGGCGCGGAAGCCGGGTGCCATGGCGTGGATGGGGGCCGTCCTCAAGAGCGGTGCCTCGTGGCGGGCCCTGCTGTACGCGCTGCTGCACCTGCCCTGGGCGGTGTTCTCGTTCGCCGTCGCCGTGAACGTGTGGGTGCTGGGCTGGGGGCTGCTGACGTATCCGCTGTGGTTCTGGGTGCTCCCGATGTACGCCGGGCAGGACGGGGTCCAGCTCTACGGCGACGAGACGCACCAGATCTATCTCGACAACCCGTTCGAGATCACGATGACCGCGCTGGTGGGGCTGCTGCTCACGATCGCCATGCCGTGGATCGTGCGGGCGTTGACGATGGTGGACCGGCTGATGGTGCACGGGCTGCTCGGGCCGTCGCGGCTGGTCTCGCGGGTGGTGGAGCTGGAGTCCGACCGGGGGGTCGTGGTCGACACGGCCGCGGCGGACCTGCGGCGCATCGAGCGGGATCTGCACGACGGGGCGCAGGCCCGGCTGGTGGCGCTGGCCATGGATCTGGGGCTGGCGAAGGAGAAGCTCCAGGAGGATCCGGAGGCGGCCGCGCGGATGGTGGACGAGGCGCACGGCGAGGTGAAGACGGCCTTGCAGGAGCTGCGGGATCTGGCCCGGGGGATCCATCCCGCGGTGCTGACCGACCGGGGGCTGGACGCGGCGCTGTCGGCGGTGGCGTCGCGGTGCACGGTGCAGGTGGGCGTCGAGGTCGATCTGACGGAGCGGCCGGCGCCGGCGATCGAGGGGATCGCGTACTTCACGGTGTCGGAGCTGCTGCAGAACGTCAGCAAGCACGCGGGGGCGACCTGGGCGGGTGTGGAGGTCTGGCGGGTCGAGAACCGGTTGATGTTGCAGGTCGTGGACAACGGGCGGGGTGGGGCCGATGTGTCCCGGGGGTCGGGGCTTGCCGGGCTGGCGGAGCGGCTCGATGCGGTGGACGGGATTCTGGTGGTGGACTCGCCTGCGGGCGGGCCGACCCGGGTGACGGCGGAGTTGCCTTGGCGGGGGGCGTACGTGCGGTGACCTCCGGTCGGGGGGCGGGGCTCGGGGCGTTCCGTCTCCGGTCTGCCGGGGGGCTCCGCCCCCTGGACCCCCGGCCTGTGCCCACCGAGCACCCGAATCGCTCGACCAAGAAGCAAGCCCCCTCCCCCATACTCACTCGGACAAGAAGCCCGACCCACCCCCCATCCACCCCCCGATCCTGAAATGCTGGACCCGTCGCACGGGTGGGCGCGGAGCCGATGTGGGTCGCGGACGGGCGGCGTCGGGCTGTGGGGGGGCCGGAACATCGTGGAGGACAGGGTGCGGGTGGTCATCGCCGAGGATTCAGTGCTGCTCAGGGAGGGCCTGACCCGGCTGCTGACCGACCGCGGGCATGAGGTCGTCGCCGGGGTGGGTGACGGCGAGGCGCTGATCAAGACCATCACCGAGCTGGACGCGCAGGGCGAGCTGCCGGACGTCGTCGTGGCCGATGTGCGGATGCCGCCGACGCACACCGACGAGGGGGTGCGGGCGGCCGTGCGGTTGCGCAAGACGCACCCGGGCCTCGGTGTGCTGGTGCTGTCGCAGTACGTGGAGGAGCGCTACGCCACGGAGCTGCTCGCGGGGTCCAGCCGGGGCGTCGGCTATCTGCTGAAGGACCGGGTGGCCGAGGTGCGCGAGTTCGTGGACGCGGTGGTGCGGGTGGCGGGCGGCGGTACGGCCCTCGACCCGGAGGTGGTCGCGCAGCTCCTGGGCCGCAGCCGTAAGCAGGACGTGCTCGCCGGGCTCACGCCGCGGGAGCGTGAGGTGCTGGGGCTGATGGCCGAGGGGCGGACGAACGGGGCGATCGCCCGGCAGCTGGTGGTCAGCGACGGCGCGGTCGAGAAGCACGTGAGCAACATCTTCCTGAAGCTGGGGCTGTCGCAGAGCGACGGGGACCACCGCAGGGTCCTGGCCGTGCTGACGTACCTCAATTCCTGACATGGGCGGCAGGAGTGGGTGATCACCCCAAAGTCGCGTCCAAGATGCGAATGACACAAAGAAGGCGACCCTTACGGTCGTAGGGTTGATCCTGGGAGGCCTGCGGGAAGGCCTGTCCGGGACAGCCGCCTCGAGGGAGGTCCAGTTCAGTGACCAGCCAGGTCAGTAGCCCAGCGGAGCAGGCCGACGGACCAGTCGTAGGAGAGCAGCGCAAAGCGGGGGGCGCCAAGGGCGTCCGCCGTCTCGACCGGGTGATCATCAGGTTCGCGGGGGACTCGGGTGACGGTATGCAGCTCACCGGTGACCGCTTCACCTCGGAGACCGCGTCGTTCGGCAACGACCTGTCGACGCTGCCGAACTTCCCGGCCGAGATCCGGGCGCCCGCCGGGACCCTGCCGGGTGTGTCGTCCTTCCAGTTGCACTTCGCCGACCACGACATCCTCACGCCCGGTGACGCGCCGAACGTGCTGGTGGCGATGAACCCGGCCGCCCTGAAGGCGAACATCGGCGATCTGCCGCGCGGCGCCGAGGTGATCGTCAACACGGACGAGTTCACCAAACGGGCGATGCAGAAGGTCGGCTACGGCACCAGTCCGCTGGAGGACGGGTCGCTGGACGGCTACCACCTGCACCCGGTGCCGCTGACCACGCTCACCGTGGAGGCGCTGAAGGAGTTCGACCTCAGCCGCAAGGAGGCCGAGCGCAGCAAGAACATGTTCGCGCTGGGCCTGCTGAGCTGGATGTACCACCGGCCCACCGAGGGCACGGAGAGGTTCCTCAAGTCCAAGTTCGCGAAGAAACCCGATATCGCGGCGGCCAACATCGCCGCGTTCCGGGCCGGCTGGAACTTCGGCGAGACCACCGAGGACTTCGCCGTCTCCTACGAGGTGGCCCCGGCGGCCACGGCGTTCCCGCCGGGTGTCTACCGCAACATCTCCGGCAACCTCGCCCTGTCCTACGGCCTGGTCGCCGCGAGCCGACAGGCGGATCTGCCGCTGTATCTGGGGTCGTATCCGATCACTCCGGCGTCGGACATCCTGCACGAGCTGTCCAAACACAAGAACTTCGGCGTGCGCACCTTCCAGGCCGAGGACGAGATCGCCGGAATCGGGGCCGCGCTGGGCGCGGCCTTCGGTGGTTCGCTGGCCGTGACCACGACGAGCGGTCCCGGGGTGGCGCTGAAGTCGGAGACCATCGGCCTCGCGGTCTCCCTGGAGCTGCCGCTGCTGGTCGTGGACATCCAGCGCGGCGGGCCGTCGACCGGTCTGCCGACCAAGACCGAGCAGGCGGATCTGCTCCAGGCGATGTACGGGCGCAACGGCGAGGCGCCGGTGCCGATCGTCGCGCCGCGCACCCCGGCGGACTGCTTCGACGCGGCCTTGGAGGCGGCGCGGATCGCGCTGACGTACCGCACGCCGGTCTTCCTCCTCTCCGACGGCTATCTGGCCAACGGCTCCGAGCCCTGGCGGATCCCGGATCTGGACGAGCTGCCGGACCTGCGGGTGCAGTTCGCGCAGGGCCCGAACCACACCCTGGAGGACGGCTCCGAGGTGTTCTGGCCCTACAAGCGCGACCCGCAGACGCTGGCCCGGCCGTGGGCGATCCCGGGCACGCCGGGTCTGGAGCACCGGATCGGCGGCATCGAGAAGGAGGACGGCACCGGCAACATCTCCTACTCGCCGGCCAACCACGACTTCATGGTCCGCACCCGGCAGGCCAAGATCGACGGCATCGACGTCCCCGACCTCGTGGTGGACGATCCACACGAGGCCAGGACCCTCGTCCTGGGCTGGGGTTCGACGTACGGGCCGATCACGGCCGCGGTGCGGCGGCTGCGCAGGGCCGGGGAGTCGGTCGCGCAGGCGCATCTGCGCCATCTCAACCCCTTCCCGAAGAACCTCGGCGCGGTCCTCGGGCGCTACGACAAGGTGGTGATCCCCGAGATGAACCTCGGGCAGCTCGCCACGCTGATCCGGGCGAAGTACCTGGTCGACGCGCAGTCGTACAACCAGGTCAACGGCATGCCGTTCAAGGCGGAGCAGCTCGCCGCGGCTCTGAAGGAGGCCATCGATGGCTGAGACGTCCACGCACGGCACGGGCATCGTCGAAGCGCTCTCCCTCGTCCCCAAGGCCGAGGCGAAGCAGTCGATGAAGGACTTCAAGTCCGATCAGGAAGTGCGCTGGTGCCCCGGCTGCGGCGACTACGCCATCCTCGCGGCGGTGCAGGGCTTCATGCCCGAGCTGGGTCTGGCGAAGGAGAACATCGTCTTCGTCTCGGGCATCGGCTGCTCCTCCCGGTTCCCGTACTACATGAACACGTACGGGATGCACTCCATCCACGGCCGCGCCCCCGCCATCGCCACGGGTCTGGCCTCCTCGCGCCGCGATCTGTCGGTGTGGGTCGTCACCGGTGACGGCGACGCGCTGTCCATCGGCGGCAACCATCTGATCCACGCGCTGCGGCGCAACGTCAACCTCAAGATCCTGCTGTTCAACAACCGGATCTACGGTCTGACCAAGGGCCAGTACTCGCCGACCTCAGAGGTCGGGAAGATCACCAAGTCGACGCCGATGGGCTCGCTGGACGCGCCCTTCAACCCGGTGTCGCTGGCGATCGGCGCGGAGGCGTCGTTCGTGGCGCGGACGGTGGACTCCGACCGCAAGCATCTGACGGAGGTGCTGCGCCAGGCCGCCGCCCACCAGGGCACGGCCCTGATCGAGATCTACCAGAACTGCAACATCTTCAACGACAACGCCTTCGAGGCCCTGAAGGACAAGCAGCAGGCCGAGGAGGCCGTGATCCGGCTGGAGCACGGCAGGCCGATCCGCTTCGGCGCCGACCTGGCGAAGGGTGTCGTACGGGACCCGCTGACCGGGGATCTGAAGGTGGTCGCGGTGACGCCGGACAACGAGGACCGGGTGCTCGTCCATGACGCGCACTCCCCGTCCCCGACCACGGCGTTCGCCCTGTCCCGCCTGGCCGACCCGGACACCCTGCACCACACCCCGATCGGTGTCTTCCGTGCCGTGGACCGGCCCGTCTACGACACGCAGATGACCGACCAGCTCGACCAGGCGATCGAGCAGCACGGCAAGGGCGACCTGGGCGCGCTGCTGGCGGGCGGGGACACCTGGACGGTCGCCGGCTGAGCCGCACGCTTGAGTAACACCGAGGCCCGGGAGCGCTAGGAAGCGGCCCGGGTCTCGTCGTAGGTCAGGCGGGCCTTCTCCACATCGTCCATGCGGTCGTGGGTCCACTGGGCGAGGGACCTGACCTGCTCGGCGGCCTCGCGGCCCAGGTCGGTGAGGGAGTAGTCGACGCGGGGCGGGATCACCGGCTTGGCGTCCCGGTCGACCAGGCCGTCACGCTCCAGGGTCTGGAGTGTCTGGGTGAGCATCTTCTCGCTGACGCCCCGGGCGCCGTTGCCGTACCGGCTGATCGCCCGGCGCAGCTCGCTGAAGCGGTACGGCCGCTCCAGCAGCTCGATCAGGACGAGCACGCCCCAGCGGCTGGTGACGTGCTCCAGGACGAGCCGGTACGGGCACAGGGCCTCGCCATCACTTACTGCCATGCCAGTACCTTACTTCAAAGTGGGTACTTTCCAAGAGTTAGCGCTACTCCTAGGGTTAGTGCCACCGCACCCCACAAGGAGAGTCATCACCATGAGCATCGTCGTCACCGGAGCCACCGGACAGCTCGGCCGTCACGTCGTGGAGCAGCTGCTGGAGAAGGTTCCCGCCGAGCAGATCACCGCGGTCGTCCGCAATGCCGAGAAGGCCGCCGACTTCGCGGACCGCGGGGTGAGGATCGCGCTCGCCGACTACAACACCCCCGCGTCCTTCGACGGCCTCTTCACCGCGGGTGACAAGGTCCTGCTGATCTCGGGCAACGAGTTCGACAAGGGCCGCGTCGCGCAGCACCAGGTCGTCATCGACGCCGCCAAGGCGGCCGGGGTCGCCCTGCTCGCCTACACCAGCGCCCCGGGCAGCCTGACCGCCGCGCTCGCCGACGACCACCGCGGCACCGAGGAGGCCCTGCTGAACTCGGGCGTGCCCTACGCGCTGCTGCGCAACGGCTGGTACCACGAGAACTACACCGAGAACCTCGCCCCGACGCTGGAGCACAACGCGGTCGTCGCCGCCGCCGGAGAGGGCCGGGTCTCCTCCGCCTCCCGCGCCGACTACGCCGCAGCCGCCGTCGCCGTGCTGACCGGTGAGGGGCACGAGAACCAGACGTACGAGCTGGGCGGCGACACCGCGTGGAGCTTCGCCGAGTACGCGGCCGAGCTGAGCCGGCAGACCGGCAAGGAGATCGCCTACAACGCGGTCACGCCCGAGGCGCTCACCGGCATCCTGGCCGGCGCCGGTCTGCCCGAGCAGTTCGCGCAGATCCTGGCCGGGGTCGACGCCTCCATCGAGAAGGGTGAGCTGGTCGTCTCCACCGGCGACCTGTCCCGTCTGGCCGGCCGCCCGACCACGCCGTTCTCCGAGGCCATCGCCGCCGCGCTCAAGGGCTGACGCCCCACCCGGCGTGCCTCTGCCCCCTCCACCCTCGGTTGTCATGACCGTATGGCGATACGGCCATGACAGCCGGGGGTGCTCGGCGTTACCTTCGTGGTCGCGGAAGACGACGTGCGAAGGAGGGGGCCCGTGACCGGCAAGCCGAAGGGCGAGGCACGGATAGGACTGCTGAACGGGTTCGCGGCCTACGGGATGTGGGGGCTCGTCCCCCTGTTCTGGCCCCTGCTGAAACCCGCCGGGGCGGTGGAGATCCTGGCCCACCGGATGGTGTGGTCGCTGGTCTTCGTGGGCGCCGCCCTGCTCGTACTGCGCCGCTGGGCCTGGGCCGGAGAGCTGCTGCGGCAGCCCCGCAAGCTGGCGCTGATCACGGTCGCCGCGGCGGTCATCACCATCAACTGGGGCCTGTACATCTGGTCCGTGAACTCCGGGCACGTCGTCGAGGCCTCCCTCGGGTACTTCATCAACCCGCTGGTCACCATCGGGATCGGGGTGCTGCTGCTGAAGGAGCGGCTGCGGCCCGTGCAGTGGGCGGCGGTCGGGACCGGCTGCGTGGCGGTCGTCGTCCTGACCATCGGCTACGGCCGGCCCCCGTGGATCTCCCTCTGCCTCGCCTTCTCCTTCGCCACGTACGGGCTGGTGAAGAAGAAGGTGGGCCTCGGCGGCATCGAGTCGCTGGCCGCCGAGACCGCGATCCAGTTCCTGCCCGCGCTCGCCTTCCTGGTGTGGCTGACCGGGCAGGGCGACTCCACCTTCACCACCGAGGGCGCGGGGCACGCGGCCCTGCTCGCCTCGGCCGGCATCGTCACCGCGCTGCCCCTGGTCTGCTTCGGCGCGGCCGCCATCCGCGTGCCCCTGTCCACGATCGGCCTGCTGCAGTACTCGACGCCGGTCATCCAGTTCCTGCTCGGCATTTTCTACTTCCACGAGGAGATGCCGCCGGAGCGCTGGGCCGGGTTCGCGCTGGTGTGGCTGGCGCTCACGCTGCTCACCTGGGACGCGCTGCGCACTGCCCGTCGCGCCTCCCGCGCGCTCACCGACGAGATCAGCGTGCCCAGCACCACCAGGACGACCGGCACGACCAGCGCCGCCCGGAACGCCGAGAGCGTGGCCTCGGGGCCGGACCCGGTGGACGCCAGGCCGTAGACCGCGGTCACCGCCGAGATGCCGATCGCGGAGCCGAACTGCGTGGCGGTGGTCAACAGCCCGCCCGCCAGGCCCTGCTCCGACTCGGCGACCCCGTCCGTGGCCGCGATCGTCAGCGGCCCGTAGGCCAGGGCGAAGGCGAGGCCCGCCAGGAACAGCGTCGGGAACATCGCGGCGTAGGACCAGTCCATGCCGACCGGCAGGAACAGCGCGTACGCGGCCACGGCCAGGACGAAACCGCCGACGATCACGCGGGCGTTGCCCCAGCGGGCGACCAGGCGGGGCGTGAGCGTCGGGGCGAGGACGGCGTCGATGCCCATGACGATCAGGGCCAGCGCCGTCTGGAGGGACGACCAGCCGCGCAGTTCCTGCAGGTAGAGCGTGACGATGAACTGGAAGCCGAAGAAGGCGCCGAGGAAGAGCAGCGCCCCGAGGTCGGCGCGCACCATCGGGCCCTGGCGCAGGATGCCGAGGCGGACGAGCGGGTCGGGGCAGCGGCGTTCGGCGGCGACGAAGGCACCGGCCAGGAGCAGCGCCCCGAGCCCCGAGGCCGCGGTGAGCGGCCAGTCGCGCAGGCCGTGTTCCAGGCGTACGACGGTGTAGGCGGCCAGCAGCATCGCGCCGGCGGCGGTGATCGCGCCGGGCAGGTCGAAGGTGCCCCGGCGGGTCCGCGGGGCGTCGCGCCCGGGGATCAGCCGCACGGCCGCGGCGAGCAGGGCCGCGGCCAGCAGCACGGGCGCGAAGAACACCCAGCGCCAGCCGAGCTCGGTGAGCAGACCGCCGATCACCAGACCGAGGGAGAAGCCGGCCGCGCCCGTCCCGGCGAAGATCAGCAGGGCCTTGTTGCGCTCCGGGCCCTCCTCGTACGACGTGGTGATCAGGGAGAGCGCGGCCGGGGTCATGAACGCGGCGGCGACGCCCGTCACGAAGCGGGCGAGGACCAGCATCCAGCCCTCGGTCGCGAAGCCGCCGAGCCCCGAGAAGGCGAGGAAGACGGCCAGCCAGAGCAGGAACATCCGGCGCCTGCCGAGCAGGTCGGCGGCCCGGCCGCCCAGGAGCGTGAAGCCGGCGTAGCCGAGCACGTAGGCGCTCATCACCCACGCCGCGGTGTCGGTGCCCAGCCCCAGGTCGGAGCGGATGGCCGGGATCGCCACCGCCATCATCGCGACGTCGATGCCTTCGAGGAAGATCGTTCCGCACAGAACGAGCAGCAGCGCCCAGGCACGGGTGCCCATCAGTCCACACTCCTCCGCCGTCAGTCGGTTACGCAACCGAGGGTCGGTTCCCTCTTGTAACCACGACCACCCTGCGGCAGCATCGGGAGACATGGAAGAAGGCACTTCGAAGTCACCGAGTAACTGCGAGAGCACCGTGGACTACGGCGACGCCGATCCCTTCCAGTGGGACACCCGGGAGGACTGCCAGGTCCGGCAGATCCTCGACCGGATCGCCGACAAGTGGTCGCTGCTGGTCATCGCGCTGCTGGAGAACCGGCGGCTGCGCTTCACCGAACTGCGCCGGGAGATCGACGGGGTCAGCCAGCGCATGCTGACGGTGACCCTGCGGTCGCTGGAGCGGGACGGGCTGGTGAAGCGGACCGTGCACCCGGTGGTGCCGCCGCGGGTCGACTACGAGCTGACCCCGCTCGGCAGGACCCTGCACACCACGATCCAGTCCCTGGTGACCTGGACGGAGGAACACCAGGAAGAGATCGCCGCGGCCCGGACCGCGTACGACACCCGCGCCGTATAACTGGTCCATGACACAGACACCGGCACGTCCCGCCCCCGTGCACTGGAAGGTCGTCATCGACGCGGGCGACCCGCAGGCGCAGGCCGACTTCTGGGCCGCCGCGCTCCACTACGAGGTCGAGGACAACAGCGTCCTCATCGGGAAGCTGCTCGGCGCCGGTGTCGTGCCGCAGGAGCTCGTCGTCGAGTTCCACGGCCGCCACGCCTTCCGGGACCTGGTCGCCGTACGGCACCCCGAGGACCCGTTCGAGGAGGAGAGCGGGACCGGGCTGGGGCGGCGGCTGCTGTTCCAGAAGGTGCCGGAGGCGAAGACGGTCAAGAACCGGCTGCACCTCGATCTGCACCCGGGAGAGGGGCGGCGCGAGGAGGAGGTCGCGCGGCTGGAGGGGCTCGGGGCGAGGGTGCTGCGGCGGGTGGCGGAGCAGGGCGGCGAGTGGGCTCTGATGGCGGACCCGGAGGGGAACGAGTTCTGCGTGCAGTAGCACGGCGGCGGGCCCGGTAACGCCCTGTCCTGTTCAGGCTCTTGACGGAGAGTCAGCATCAGCCTCACCATCCAGGCACCCCATTCACCCCGGGCGGCCTTCGGACACCCCACGGGCTGCCCGAAGGAACTCGGAGTCCCCACATGAAGCTCTCCGTTTCCGCGCGTGCCGTGGCAGCAGGCGGCATAGCGAGTGTCATGCTCCTGACGAGTGGCGCCGTGGCCGATGCCGCGTCCGCTCCCCCGAGACCGGCCGCGGCACCCGACCTGCCCCTGGCGAGCGTCAAGGCCCATCTGACCCAGCTGCAGTCCATAGCCACCGCCAACGGCGGCAACCGCGCGCACGGCCGGACCGGCTACAAGGCCTCGATCGACTACGTGAAGGCCAAGCTGGACGCCGCCGGATTCACCACCACGCTCCAGCAGTTCACCGCCTCGGGACGCACCGGCTACAACCTGATCGCCGACTGGCCCGGCGGCGACGCGAACCAGGTCGTGATGGCCGGCTCGCACCTCGACAGCGTCTCCTCAGGACCCGGCATCAACGACAACGGCTCCGGCTCGGCCGCCGTCCTGGAGACCGCCCTCGCGGTGTCCCGGGCGCAGTACAAGCCCACCAAGCATCTGCGGTTCGCCTGGTGGGGCGCGGAGGAACTCGGTCTGGTCGGCTCCCGCTACTACGTCAACCGGCTGACCACCGGGGACCGTTCGAGGATCAGCGCCTACCTCAACTTCGACATGATCGGCTCCTCGAACCCCGGCTACTTCGTCTACGACGACGACCCGGCGGTCGAGAAGACCTTCAAGGACTACTTCAGCGGCCTCGGCGTCCCGACCGAGATCGAGACCGAGGGCGACGGCCGCTCCGACCACGCGCCCTTCAAGAGCGCGGGCGTGCCGGTGGGCGGCCTGTTCACCGGGGCCAGCCGTGCGAAGACGGCGGCGCAGGCGGCCAAGTGGGGCGGTACGGCCGGGCAGGCCTTCGACCGCTGCTACCACTCCTCCTGCGACACCACGGCCAACATCAGCGACACCGCCCTCGACCGCAACAGCGACGCGGTCGCGTACGCGGTGTGGGAGCTGTCGGAGTAGTTCTTCTCTTCACTGGTTGCGGGCGCGTTCCGTGAGGCGGCCCATGCGGGCCCGGGCCGACTCCAGTTGCTCGATCTCGTCGGCTGCCGGGCCGTCCTCGGCGGCGAGCTCGGTCCACAGGCCGATCAGGTCGCGCCCCAGCTCCAGACCCACCGCCGGGTCGCGCACGGCCCGCCAGGCGGTGGACGCGCTCTGCACGTTGCCGTAGGCGGCCTCCGCGTCGCCCGTACGGCGGCGGGCACCGGCCAGGTCGAGCGACAGCCGGAAGGCGCGGAGCGGGTCACCGGCCAAGTAGGCGATGTACGCGCTGAGTTCACCCAGCCGGAGCACCTCGGGGTGCTCCGGCCCCAGCGCCGCCGACGCCTGCGCGACGGTCTGCTCCGCGAGCCCGGCCGCCTCCTCGATCCTGCCCTCCTTCACGGCCTCGTTGATCCGCGTGATCGGCTCCGCGACGAGGGCGGGCGCCGCGGAGTCGCCCGAGGTGTCGGGGGTCTCGTCCCCGAACATGGCCTCCGCGACGGCGTCGAAGCCGCGGGCGGGCGTGGGCTTGGCGTCGAGGTCGGCGAGCATCTCCGCTTCGAGCACCGGGTCGGGCTTCCTGCTTCGCCTCGGCGCGGCGACGGGACCGGCTTCGGGGACGGGCAGCGGCCTCGCGTCCATGGGCGGAGGCGGCCCGAACGCACCGGTGGGGGGCGCGACGGTGCCGGGCGGTGCGGCCGGGCCCGGAGGCGTGTCCTCCGGTGCGGGCGGCTCCTGTACGGCGCGCAGACGGAAGGTCGGGGCCGCGCCAAGGTCGTCCGACTCCGGTACGGGGCGCAGCACGTGTGTGGCGCTGTCGTTGCGCGAGGGGTTGTGTGAGGTGTCTTGTAGGGGTTCCTGCTCCGCCGGGGGTGGCATGGGTCCGGGCGTGCCGGGTGCGGGCGGTTCCGCAGCGGCGTCGGCGTGGGGCGGCTCGGCAGCCGTTGCGGCCGGGGGCCATTCCGTCGCCGGGACGGTCAGGGGCGGTTCCGCTGCCGCGCCGACCGGGGGCGGCTCTGCGACGGCGCCGGCCTGGGGCCATTCCGTCGCCGGACCGGCGGTCGGAGGGTGCGTAGGCGTGCCGGCCAAGGGCGCTTCCACGGCCGGGCCGACCGAGGGCGGCTCAGCGGCGGCGGCCGGGGGCCACTCCGTCGCCGGAGGGGCGGTCGGTGGTTGCGCGGGTGTGCCCGCCTCGGGCCATTGCACCGCCGCGCCGGCCGTCGTCGGTTCCGGGGCCGGGCGGGAGGTCGGGCCGGTCGTCGGGGGGTGCGGCGGGTGTCCGGTGACGGACTCCTCCGGCGGTGTCGTACGGACCGGCTCGGCCGTGAAGTGGCTGGAGCCGTCCGGTTCGACCCGGAGGGGGACGACGTAGCCGATGCGCTCGTCGTGGATGGTGGCGAGGACGGCATGGCCGGTGGCGAGGGCGATGTGGTGGAGGCGGTTCAGGACCGCCTTGTGGATCTCCTCGCCGGGGGCCGCGTAGACGGGGACGCCGCCGACGGACGCGCCGTCGGACACGCCCGGCGCTCCGGCACCGGCTCCGGCACCGCGTCCTGTTGTCCCGGGGACATGGACGTCGATCGGCGCCGCCGGAGTCGCCGCGTGTGCGGCCTGCTTCTGTTCCCGCTTCTTCTCGCGGCTGAGTCGCGACATCGTCCCCTCACTCGGCGTCGTACACCTACTTGTCGAGTGTGTCCGCTCGCTCCCGTTTCTCACGTCACCGCGGTGTCACAGGCTCGTCCCAAGGACTGTAGGCCCCGGCGCGCGTGGTTCCCGCCGGCATGAAGATCGACAGTACGAGGGAGGAGAGGTGCATGCAGACAGGCATGCGACAAGGCCCGGAGATCTGGATCCGCGGCCCGGTGACAACCCCGGAGCCGGGACCGCCGGAGCCGGCCCACGCCCACGCCGCGGCACGGCGGTTCTCCTGGGTCGGCACACACGGCGGCGCGGGCGTCTCCACGCTCGCCGCGGTCTACGGCGGTCATGACAGCGGCCGCTCCTGGCCCGGGCCGGGCGACCCGCCGTCCGTGCTGCTGGTCGCCCGGACGCACGCGGCCGGGCTGGACACGGTCGCCGGGGCGGTGGAGCTCTTCCGGCGAGGACAGGCCCCGCCGGGGCTCGACCTGGACGGCGTCGTCCTCGTGGCGGACGCCCCGGGCCGGCTGCCGCGCCCGCTCGCCCAGCGGGTCAAGTCCCTGGAGGCGGTCATCGACGTGTACCGCGTGCCGTGGGTGCCCTCCTGGCGACTCGGCGAACTGGGCCACCCGCCGCGCGAGACGGCGCCCCTGGCCAGGCTGACGGGAGAGGCACGCTGACGGCCGCGCCCCTGTCGGCGGGGGAGATCGCGGCGGGCGTACGGGCCCGGGAGCTGCGCGCGGTGGACGTGGTCGCGGCTGCGCTGGAGCGGATCGACCGGGCCGATCCGGAGCTGTGCGCGTTCGTCGAGGTGTGGCACGAGGAGGCGCTCCGGCGGGCGGGTGAGGTGGACGCGCTGCTCGACGGGCGTTCCGGGGGTGTCCCTCGCACGAGTGATGCCGACAGATCCGAAGATGCCCCTCGCACGAGTGGTGCCGACAACTTCATGGAGGCCGGGCCTCTGCCGCTCGCCGGTGTGCCCATCGCCGTGAAGGGGCGGAACGGGATGCGGGCGGCGGGGCCGCTGGTCGCGGCCGGAGCGGTGGTCGTGGGGGCCACCTCCGTGCCCGGGCCGGGGACGGAGTGGCAGACCTGGGGGCTCGGTGCGCGCGGCCGGACCGTGAATCCATGGCGGGCCGACCGTACGCCGGGCGGTTCCTCGGCCGGGTCGGCGGTGGCGGTGGCGGCCGGGCTGGTGCCGCTGGCGACGGGGAGCGACGGGGCCGGGTCGGTGCGGATCCCCGCGGCGTGGTGCGGGGTCGTCGGACTGAAGGCCACGGCCGGGCGGCTGCCCTCCGCCGACCGCACGGGGCTTGCCGTCCCCGGCGTGCTCACCCGCTCGGCGTCGGACGCGGCGCGCTGGTGGCAGGTGGTGACGGGCGAGCCGAAGCCCGTGCCCCCGCCCCTACCAATCACCGCCGTCTGGTCCCCCGACCTCGGTTTCGCCGGGCCCGATCCGGAGCCCGTCGCACTCGCCCGGGCCGCGGTGGAACGGCTCGTGGCGGCAGGTGTCGTACGGCTCGTACGACCACGGGTGCCGCTGCGGCTCACCGACCCCGGGCCCGCGTGGCTCGCCCTGCGCGCACCCGGCGCCGACCTGGCCGGGGCGCATCGCGACCGGGCGGAGAACGACCGGCGGCTGGCCGGGCTGTTCGAGGATGCCGAGCTGCTGCTGACGCCCACGGCACCCACCGCCCCGCACGGCCACGAAGGGCCAGGGGACCGCTACTCCACCTCGCTCACCTGGGCGTTCAACCTCAGCGGGCATCCGGCACTGAGCCTCCCGGCGGGCTTCGGCGAGGACGGCTGCCCGGCCGGGCTGCACCTGGTCGCACCGCACGGGCGGGAGGCGCTGCTGCTGGCGGTGGCGCGGGAGGCGGAGGCACGTATCGAGAGCTGACGGGCAGGCCCGCGTGACCGACGAGGCCACCCCTGGCGGATTTGAATGCGCACGCATATGATGCAAGCGCGTGTAATCGCCGTACGCCTTTCTTCTGGGGGACCTCCATGACCCGCCGCTTCCTCTTCGTCCTCGGCAGCGCCCGCGCCGAGGGCAACTCCGAGCTGCTGGCCCGCCGGGCCGCCGAGCAACTGCCCCCGGACGTCGAACAGCAGTGGATCGACCTCTCCGAGCATCCCGTGCCCGACTTCGAGGACCTGCGGCACGACAGCGATCATGTCCGTCCGACCGAGGGCAACCACGCCCTGCTCCTCGACGCCACGCTCGCGGCGACGGACATCGTGATCGTCACGCCCCTGTACTGGTACTCGGTCTCCGCACAGACCAAGCGCTACCTGGACTACTGGTCGGGCTGGCTGCGCACGCCCGGCCTCGACTTCAAGGCGACCCTGGCCGGACGCACCCTGTGGGGCGTCACCGCCTTGGCGCACCGGGAGGAGGTCGTCGCCGACCCGCTGATCGGGACGCTGCACAACTCGGCCGCGTACATGGGGATGCGCTTCGGCGGGGTGCTGCTCGGCAACGGCAGCAAGCCGGGTGACGTACTGAACGACACCGAGGCCCTGACCCGGGCCAAGACCTTCTTCACCCAGGAGGCGCCGCCCGCCCGGTTCCTGTACGAGAACTGAGCTCTAAGCGGTGATGTCCTTCGTCGTGAAGCGGGCCCAGGCCGCCGAGCCGAACACCGCCGCGTACAGGGCCTGGAGGCCGAGGTTCTTGGTCAGCTCGTCCCAGTAGACCGGCTCGCGCATGAGGTCGGCGAAGGACAGCCAGTAGTGCGAGAAGAAGTACGGCTGGAGGGCGTGCAGTTGCGGGATCTGGTCGAGGATCTGGACCGTGATCAGCAGGCCGACGGTGGTGGCCATCGCCGCGATGCCGCTGCCCGTGAGCGTCGAGACGAACAGGCCGAGCGCGGCGACGCCGATCAGTGACGCGGCGACGGCGAGGGCGATCAGCAGGGCTCTGCCCAGGCCCTCGGCGAAGCTGATCCGCGTACCGGAGATGGTCGTCAGGTCTCCTAGCGGGAACAGCAGCGCGCCGACCGTCAGCGCCGAGACGGCGACCACCAGGGTGGCCACCAGGCAGAAGATGACGACGGTCGCGTACTTGGTGAGCAGCAGACGGCTGCGGCCGGCCGGGGCGACGAGCAGATAGCGCAGGGTGCCGGCGTTCGACTCGCCGGCGATCGCGTCGCCCGCGACGACCCCGATCGCCATCGGCAGGAAGAACGGGAGGGTGGCGGCCAGGGCGGTGAAGACGAGGAACAGGCCGTTGTTGGTGATCTGCGAGATGAAGGCCGGTCCTCCGCCCCCTCCGCCGCCGGGCGACGAACCGTCACCCGTCTCGATCTTGACGGCGATGCCGACCAGGACGGGCACGCCCGCAAGGACGGCCAGCAGCGCGAGGGTGCGCCAGCGCCGGAAGGTCGTGGTGAGTTCGCTGCGCAGCAGCCCGAAGGTCCACAGCGGGCTCACCGGGCGTACGGCAGCCTTCGCCGTGTCAGCCTGCGACATCGAACCCCTCCCCCGTCAGCGCCACGAACGCGTCCTCCAGCGAGGCCCGTTCGACCGTGAAGCCGCGTACGCGCACCCCGGCCGTCACCAGCGCGGCGTTCACCTCGGCGAGGTCGCGGTCCGGCGGTTCGCCGGTCACCCGGTCGTCGGTGACGACGAGGTCGCCGATGCCCTGCTCCTTCAGCACCCGGGCCGCCTCCGCCGGGTCCGGAGTGGTCACGACGAGTCGGCCGCGTGCCCCGGCGGACAGCTCCGCCACCGGGCCCTGTGTGATCAGACGGCCCTGGGCCATCACGGCCGCGTGCGTGCAGACCTGTTCGATCTCGTCCAGCAGATGGGAAGAGAGGAAGACGGTCGTACCGTCCGAGGCCAGTTCCCGGATCAGGGTGCGGATCTCGCGCATGCCCTGCGGGTCGAGGCCGTTGGTCGGCTCGTCGAGCACCAGCAGCCGGCGGGGCTGGAGCAGGGCGGCCGCGAGGCCCAGGCGCTGCTTCATGCCCAGTGAGTACGCCTTGGCCTTCTTGCTCCCCGCGGCCGTCAGGCCCACCCGGTCCAGGGCGGCTGCGACCCGGGCCCGCCGGGTGCGGGGGTCGGCGGCCGGGTCGGCCGAGTCGTACCGGATGAGGTTGTCGCGGCCGGAGAGGAAGCCGTAGAGGGCCGGGCCCTCGATGAGGGCGCCGACGTGCGGCAGCACGGCGCGGGTGGCCCGGGGCATGGGCTGCCCGAGGACCCGCGCCGTGCCGGAGGTGGCCTCGATGAGGCCCATCAGCATGCGGATGGTGGTGGTCTTGCCGGAGCCGTTGGGGCCGAGGAAGCCGAAGACACTGCCCGCCGGGACGGTCAGATCGAGACCGTCGACGGCGAGCTGTCCGCCGCGGTAGCGCTTGGTGAGCGCGCGGGTGGAGATGACGGGGTCCGCGGGGTCTTCGGGCTCACCCCGCGCCTCCCGTTGCTCCGATTCCGTGGCGGACGGTTCGCCCATCGGCTTCCTCGTTCTCTTGGCGTCCCCTGGCGGCAGGGGACTTACTTCCCGGCGTCGGCCGCCTTCACCAGCGCGTCCTTGGTGACCAGGCCGACGTAGACCTTGCCGTCGTCCGTGATCAGGGCGTTGACCAGACGGGTCGAGAAGACCGTGCCCGAGCCGAACTTGCCGGTGACCTTGTCGCCGAGCGAGTCCATGAAGCCGCCGAGGTCGCCGCCGGCCTTGCCGGAGGGCACGCCCTCGCCGCCGGTGTCGAAGGTGGCTATGGCGTTCCAGCCCTCGCCGATGGTCTTCATGCCGTCGAGGCCCTGGCCGAGGTCCTCCTCCGACTTCGGGGCGTGCCGAGGGGCATCTCCCTTGTCGAAGTCCTTGCCCAAGTCCTTGCCGAAGCCCTTCTCGAGGCCCTTCTCGGAGCCCTTCTCGGGCGCCTCCTCCTCGGTGACCTTCGCCCCCTTCGGCGGGGTGAAGTCGAAGGTCGACGCGGCCGGCTTGGCGAAGTCGACCTGGGTGAAGCCCGCGTCGACGACGGCGGAGCCGCCGCTCGCCGGGGTCAGCGTGAACTTCAGCGGCGTGCCCGTCTTCGCGTCCACGGCCACGGTGATCGCACCGACCGTCGAGCCGGACTGCTTCGGCTTGATGAGCAGCTTGTAGGCGTCCCGCCCGGCGACCTGGGCGGTGCCGTCCACGGTCACGGAGGTCGTGTCGTCGGCGGCCTTGAGGGCCTCCTCGGCGAAGTCCTTCGGCGTGGCAGGCGGCTGCTGCCGGTGGTCCTCGCCGCTCTCGGAGGCCGTGCCGTGGTGGACCTCGTTCGACTTGCTGTCGTAGGCCCAGACGTCCTTGCCGTTGTGGACGATGCTGTACTCGGCGGCGTTCTCCAGCAGCGACAGCTTCTGCTTGTCCGGGCCGTCGGCCGCGACGCGCAGGGTGTGCGTGCCGGAGGCCAGTTCGGTGAGCTTGGCGGTCGGGTCGGCGGAGGAGCCGCCCTCGCCCCGGCCCGCGGCACCGGACATCAGGCTGCTCTCCAGCCCGCCGAGGTCCGGCAGCCCGAGGTCCGTGCTGATCTTCACGGTGCCGGACAGCTGCTGGACGTCCGACTTGGCGATCTTCTCGATGAGCTGCTGTGCGGTGATCTTCGGGAGGTCGGGGTCCCCGGAGTCGGCGAGCGCGGGGACCAGCCCGATCGTCGCGGCCGCCACCCCCATCACCGTGACCGGTACGACGTACCGCGCGGCCTTGCGCCGTCCGGAACGCCGCTCGTCGACCTCCCCGGCGGTCGTGCTGTCGTCGGATGCGTACGGTGCCATGTGTGCCCTACCTCCGTGGTCGGCGGCGGCTGTCCGTGTCGTCCACGCACTCGTCCCTGAGCCGCCATTCTCACCCGAACAGGTGAGGAGTGGTGTTTTCCCTGGTGTTCATCTGACCAAATCGGCCAGGGAAATACGTCAGACCCCGGACTCAACTCCACGTACTGCTGGGGTATGACACGGAGGACCGGCTCCTCCCCCGACCCGTAGGGGACGGGGGCCGGTTCGGGCGCCGCTTCGGGGCTAGCCCGCCCGGTGCACCACCGCGTCGCACAGCTCCACGAGTGCCGTCTTCGCGGCGCACTCGGGCAGGGGGGCCAACGCGGAGCGGGCGTCCTGGGCGTAGCGGACGGTGTCCTTCCGGGCCTGTTCCAGCGCCGGGTGGGCGCGCAGCAGGCGCAGGGCCTCGGCGTGCCGTTCGTCGTCGGTGAGGTCGGAGTCCAGCAGCTCGCACAGGGCGATGTCGTCCGCGAGGCCGAGCCGGGCCGCCCGCTCACGCAGCCGCAGCACCGGCATGGTGGGGATGCCCTCGCGCAGATCGGTACCGGGCGTCTTGCCGGACTCGTGGGAGTCGGAGGCGATGTCCAGGACGTCGTCCGCGAGCTGGAAGGCGACGCCGAGGCGCTCGCCGTACTGCGTGAGGACGTCCACGGTGGTCTCGTCGGCGCCGGACATCATCGCGCCGAACCGGCACGACACCGCCACCAGCGAACCGGTCTTGCCGCCCAGCACGTCGAGGTAGTGCTCGACGGGGTCGCGGCCGTCCTGCGGTCCGGCCGTCTCCAGGATCTGGCCGGTCACCAGCCGTTCGAACGCCTCGGCCTGCACCCGCACCGCCTCCGGGCCGAGGTCGGCCAGGGTGTGCGAGGCGCGGGCGAAGAGGAAGTCGCCGGTGAGGACCGCGACGGAGTTGTCCCAGCGGGTGTTCGCGCTCGCCACCCCGCGGCGCACCGTCGCCTCGTCCATCACGTCGTCGTGGTACAGCGTGGCGAGGTGGGTGAGCTCCACGACGACGGCCGAGGGCACGATCCCGGGCGCGTAGCGGTCACCGAACTGGGCGGAGAGCATCACGAGCAGCGGACGGAACCGCTTGCCGCCGGCCCGCACCAGGTGCTGGGCGGCCTCCGTGATGAAGGGCACCTCGCTCTTGGTGGCCTCGAACAAGCCTTCCTCGACAGCCGCCAACCCGGCCTGGACATCGGCTTCCAGAGCCTGGTCCCGCACGCTCAGCCCGAACGGCCCGACGTCGGTCACGAGGGGTCTCCTGTCTGCTGTGTCTGCCGGTGATTACGCGGATTGTCGATAGGTCGCTGCCATCACTCGAGTCAGCGTATCCGGTCACGTTTCGATCACCGCCAGCGCCCATGGTTACAGGCCGGGTGGTATCTGATCACGACCGTTATGTTTTCGATCAGCTCATAAGAACAGACATTTATCGACTTACCGGGAGGTAGTGAGATATGCACGATTTGCCGTGACGATTGCGCAAATTCCCTTTGACGGGAATTGCCCCACAGGCTCGTGATCAGTGAGTTGAATCACGTTAACCCCTGTGTCGCGCCACCCCGGCATCGACCCGTACCTCCTTCAGCCGAACGCCAGTTGAGCCTTGACTCTCGCAAAGGATCAAGCGGACCAAACACCCCCGACCAAGGTCAACCGCGCGATATGTGATTCCCATGCTTGTTCCCGACATGTGCTCTCGCATACGTTCCCGCCCTGTCCGGCGGACGCCGAATCCTGCCGCCGCCCGGACCCCCACACACAAACCGACTCACTCACGCAGGGCAGGAGCGGGGGACCCAGGTAAGTCGCCGGTCCGCACAGCGGCACGGCTCGGGGTGAAGCCGCGCACGGCAGTACATCGCCGTACGCGGCCGGGCACCTCCCGGCCCGAACCCGACAGCTCACCTCGCAGGCGCCGGAGAGGAATATCGCCATGGCCGGACGAGGCAAGCACCGTCGCCCCAGAACCAACCCGCTCTCCCGAGGTGTCGCGATCGCCGGCACCGGCGGAGCGGCCCTCACCCTCCCGCTCCTCGGAGCCACCTACGCGAGCGCCACCGAGGCGCCGCAGAGCGCACCCGCCGTCGCGCAGTCCCTGCCCCAGGCGGTCCAGCCCAAGTCGCTCACGTACACCGTGGCCAAGGGCGACACGCTCTACCGCATCGCGGACAAGTACGACGTCGCGGGCGGCTGGAAGAAGCTCTACAAGGACAACCGCTCCGCCATCGGCGACAGCCCGAAGGTGATCCACCCGGGTCTGAAGCTGAAGGTGTCGACGACGAAGGCGCCCGCCGCGAAGAAGGCGACCAAGTCGTCCGCTCCGGCCAAGCCGGCCGCCAAGCCCGCCGGTGGCGTCGCCAAGGCCACCCAGGCCTCGGCGAAGACCTACGCCGACAACCTCGACGGATGGATCCGCGAGGCGCTGGACATCATGGGCCAGAAGGGCATTCCGGGGTCGTACGACGGCATCCACCGCAACGTCATGCGCGAGTCGTCCGGCAACCCCCAGGCGATCAACAACTGGGACTCCAACGCCGTCAAGGGCACCCCGTCCAAGGGCCTGCTCCAGACCATCGACCCGACCTTCCAGGCCTACCACGTGGACGGCACGTCGTGGGACCCGTACGACCCGGTCGCCAACATCACCGCGGCCTGCAACTACGCGGCCGACCGCTACGGCTCGATCGACAACGTCAACGGCCCGTACTGAGCCGTCCCGCCCAGCAGTCGCTCGAGGACGACGGCGATGCCGTCGTCCTCGTTCGACAGGGTGATCTCGTCGGCCACGGCCTTGAGTTCGGGATGGGCGTTCGCCATCGCGACGCCGTGGGCCGCCCAGTCGAACATCGGGATGTCGTTGGGCATGTCACCGAAGGCGATGGTGTCCGCCGGCCGCAGCCCCAGATGCTCGGCGGCAAGCGCCAGGCCCGTCGCCTTGGTGACGCCGCACGGCTGCAGCTCGACCGTGCCGGGCCCCGACATCGTCACCGTCGCCAGTGAACCGACCACCGAACGCGCCGTCGCCGCCAACTCGTCGTCCGACAGATGGGGATGGCGCAGCAGCACCTTGCTGATCGGCTCGCACCACAGGTCGTCGCGCCGCTCGACCCGTACGGCCGGCAGGGTCGGGTGCGGCATCAGATAGCCCGGCTCGATGAGCGTGAGCCCGTCGACCCCGTCCTGGTCGACCGCCGCGTACACCTGCCCCACCTCCGCCTCGATCTTGCCGAGCGCGGTCTCCGCCAGCTCCCGGTCCAGGGTGATGGACCACAGCAGCCGGTCCGCGCCGGCGTCGTACACCTGCGCGCCCTGTCCGCACACCGCGAGCCCCGTGCAGCGCAGGTCGTCGAGGAGCGGTCGCACCCGCGGCGCCGGCCGGCCCGTCACCACGAGGTGCTGCGCACCGGTGTCCGCCACCCGCGCGAGCGCGGCGAGCGACCGGTCGGAGAGGGTGTCGTCGCCGCGCAGCAGCGTCCCGTCCAGGTCGGTGGCGATGAGTGAATATGCGATGGGTGCGGCCATGATCTGAGAATACGGACAGCGCGCCCCTTCGTTTCATCGCACCGTGGACACCGATTGCCCGGTTGAAGGCCTCTGCACCAGTTGGCAACAACATGGTCCGCTACCTACCGTCGAGGCCGTCTCGGGCGGTACCTTCCAAGTGTCCAGGGGGGACTTGATCGGGGGGTCAGGTTGAGCAGTGGGCGCATTCGCGTGGCTGGGCCCGGGGAGCTCGGCGAAGGGGAGAAGGAGCGCTGGCGCGCACTGCGCGCTGCCTCCGAGGCACCGCGCAACCCCTTCATGGAACCGGAGTTCACCGAAGCCGTCGGCCTGGTGAGGCCGCAGGCACGGATCGCGGTGGTGTACGAGGGGCTGGAGCCGGTCGGTTTCCTGCCCTACGAGCGAGGGCCGTTGGGCCAGGGCCGGGCCATCGGGCTCGGGGTCTCGGACGCGCAGGGGGCGATCCTGCGGCCGGGCCTGGACCTGGAGGCGGGCCGGCTCCTGAAGGCCTGCTCGGTGTCGAGCTTCGCCTTCGACAACCTGGAGGCCGAGCAGCGGCTGTTCGTCCGGTACGCGGCCGAGGAGCACGCCACCTACGTCATCGACGTGGAGAAGGGCTACGAGACGTACGAGTCGGTGCTGCGCGCCGAGTCGCCGAAGTTCCTGAAGACCACCCTGGCCAAGGAGCGCAGGCTGGGACGGCAGGCCGGCGAGACGCGGTTCGTGTTCGACGAACGCGACCCGGCCGCGCTGCGCACCCTCATGGAGTGGAAGTCCGCGCAGTACCGCAGGACGGGCCGGCAGGACCGCTTCGCCCGGGAGTGGATCACCCGGCTCGTGGGGCGGCTGGCCCGGACCCGGGCAGCTGAGTGCGCCGGCACCCTGTCCGTGCTCTACGCCGGAGAGCGGCCCGTCGCCGCGCACTTCGGTCTGCGCTCGGCCTCCGTCCTGGCCTGCTGGTTCCCGGCCTACGACCCGGAGTTCGCGAAGTACTCGCCGGGTCTGGTGCTGCATCTGCGCATGGCCGAGGCGGCGGCCGCCGAGGGCATCGGCATGCTCGACCTCGGGCGGGGCGCGGCGGAGTACAAGGACGCGCTGAAGACGGGCGAACTGCCCGTGTACGAGGGCGCGGTGACGCGACCGGGGGCGGGCGCGGCACTGCACTGGCTGAGCCGCGAGCCCGCGCGCCGCGCGCACAGCTTCGTCCGGGGCAGGCCGCGGCTCGCGGCGCTGGCCGCGCGGACTTTGAAGGGCGCGGCTCGGCTGCGCCGTGGCTGAGCACGAGTTCGTACCTGAAGGCGAGTTCGTACGTGAAACGCGATTTCGTACCTGACATGAGTGGGGGGTGAGGGGCGCATGGCTCGTTCGGCGCGTGCGCGGGAGGAGATACGGCGGTTCCTGGACATCGGGGCGGTTCAGGTCGCTGAGCTGGATCTCGACGGTGACGGTGACGAGGCGGTGCTCAGACCCGGGCCGGGGAGCCCGCCGGTGACGCACGGCGAGGTGTTCGTGCTGGTCCGCAGGGGTGGGCGGCCCGTGGGCACGCTGCTCGGGCGGGTGCCGGAGGGGGCGGACGCACGGGGTGTGCTGGAGGCGCGGGCGCGGGCGGAGTGTGCGGCCGGGGATGTCGAGGACGCCGGGTGTGCCGGTGAGCCTCCGTACACCAGTGTCGTCGTCGCGACCCGGGAGCGGGCCGGGCAACTGGCCCGCGCGCTGGACTCGCTGCTGGCGCAGGACCACCCCCGGTTCGAGATCGTCGTCGTGGACAACGCGCCCGTCACGGACGAGACGCGGGAGCTGATCGAGCGGAAGTACGCCGAGCGCGTGCGGTACGTGTGCGAGCGGGTGCCCGGCCTCGCGGTCGCGCACAACGCGGGCCTCGCGGCCGTGCGGGGCGAGGTGGTCGCCTTCACCGACGACGACGTGGTCGCCGACCCGCGCTGGCTGACCGAGCTGACCGCGCCCTTCGCCGCCGACGCCGGACTGGGCTGCGCCACCGGGCTGATCCTGCCCGCGCGGCTGACGACCCCGGCCCAGGTCCTCCTGGAGAGCCACGGCGGCTTCGCGAAGGGCTTCACTCCAAGGACGTACGACCCGGCGCGTCCGCCGGGCGACGAACCGCTGTTCCCGTTCACGGCGGGGCGGTTCGGCTCCGGGGCCAACATGGCGTTCCGTACGGCGGTGCTGCGTTCCGTCGGCGGTTTCGACCCGGCCACCGGTGCCGGTACGGCCGCCCGGGGCGGCGACGACCTCTACGGATTCGTCCGTGTCCTGGCCCAGGGCCACCGGCTGCGCTACACACCGTCCGCACTGGTGTGGCACCACCACCGGGAGACCTGGCGGGACCTGGAGACCCAGGCGTACGGCTACGGCGCCGGGCTCACGGCCTATCTGACCGCGGTGCTGGTGAACCGGCCCGCGCTGCTGCCGGCGTTCCTCGCCCGGCTGCCCCGCGGCCTCGCCCACGCCCGGACGCTGACGGCCGTACGCGAGACGGACGGGGGCGGGGCGGACGAGGGCGGGGCGCCGGGTGACCACGACGTGCGGACGCATCCCTGGCCACGGCGGCTGTCGCGGCTGCAGCGCAGGGGGATGCTGTACGGGCCTGTCGGCTATGTGCGGGCGCGGCGGGCGCTGCGCGCGACGGTCGGCGCGACGGTTCGGAGGGCGAGATGAGGACGTCGGCACGGACGCGAGGTGAGGGGCCGATAGCGCGCTCGGGGACCCCGGCCATCCCCGTCTTCCTGTACCACGCCGTGATGGACGACCCGCCCGACTGGATCGCCGAGTTCACGGTCACGCCGAAGCAGTTCGCGGCCCATCTCGACGCCTTGGCCGACAGCGGCCGTACGCCCGTCACGATCAGTACGATCGCCGACCATCTGGCCGGGCGGGCGCCGCTGCCGCCCCGGCCCGTGCTGCTCACCTTCGACGACGGCTTCGCCGATCTGCCCGGACCGACCGCCGAGACGCTGGCCGGACGCGGGCTGCCCGCCACCGCCTATCTCACCACCGGCGCCATCGCCCCGGGCGGCCGCAGTCTGCTGCCGCCCGCCCCGATGATGACCCTGGACCGGGCGGCAGAGCTGGAACGTTCCGGCATGGAGATCGGCAGCCACACCGTCACTCACGCACAGCTCGACACCCTGTCCGGCAAGGACCTGGCGTACGAACTGCGCACGTCCAAGGCCGTGCTGGAGGACGCCCTCGGGCACGAGGTCCGCCATCTCGCCTATCCGCACGGCTACAACAGCCCCCGGGTGCGGGCCATGTCGGCCCGGGCCGGTTACGAGACGGCGACCGCCGTACGGCACGCGCTCAGCTCCGAGGGCGACGAGCGGTACCGCATCGCCCGGCTCATCGTGCGGCGTACCCACACCGTCGCAGATGTCGAGGGCTGGCTGGCGGGGGCGGGCGCGCGGGTCGCGCCCTACCGCGACGGGCCGAAGACGATCGGGTGGCGGTGGTACCGGCGGGCCCGTGCGGTGGTGCACGGGCCCGAGTTCGCGGGCTGACCGTCGCCGCGTTCGGCCGCTACGTGAGCGGCTGGCGCTACGTGAGCGGCTGGTCGCTACTTGAGCGGCTGGTTCAGGTACGGGTCGGCGGCCGCCTTGCGCAGGCTGTCCCAGGCCGCGTCGTTGGCCAACGCCAGATTGCAGTGCGGTCCGGGGTCGCGGTAGTTCCACTGGAGGGCGGCCTTGACGCCCTCCAGGCCCTTCAGCACCCCGGGCACCTGCGCGTACCACTCGGCCTGTCGCTGCGGGCGGGCCGAGTCCTCGGCGGTGCCGAACTCGGAGAGCATCAGCGGCTTCTCGTCGGAGATGTGCTCGCGGATCCAGTCGTGCGCGGCGTCCTGGGTCTGCGCGAAGCTCATCCAGCGCGTGTTGTGGCAGCGGTAGTAGTTGTACTGGTTGTAGCCGATCCAGTCGACGTACTCGTCGCCCGGGTACATCCGCTTCATCTCGTCGGCGTGGTCGAGATAGCCGGTGGTGATCCACGTCCAGACGACGTTGTCGACGCCCAGCTCGCGGAACCGGTCGTGGATGTGCCGGTACGCCTTCACGTACTCGGCGGGGGTGCCGTTGTCCGGGGTGCGGGTGTCCATCTCCAGGTCGAAGGAGAGGAAGACCTTCTTGCCGTAGTCCTTGATGCGCCGGGCCTGGACGTCGATGACCTTGTCGTCCAGCTCGCCTGACGCGATCTGCTTCCAGGTCGGCTGCTGCTTCTTCGTGCCGCCCCACCACTTGCTCTCCCAGGACAGCAGCAGCAGGTGGTCCTCGCCGACGCGCTGTTCCTCGGGGGTGAGCAGCTGGCCCTCGCGGCGGGTGCCCTCGGGCAGGGACATGTCGTGGTACGTGTACACGATGTCCAGTTCACGGCCCACGCGTTTCTCGTAGGCGCGCACCTTCTCGGGCAGATCGCCGCGCTCGTGCGGCACGAACGCGCCGAACCAGGCGCCGCAGGGCGGTTCCAGGAGTGCGGTGGGGCGGCAGTCCGCCTTGGAGCCGGCGCCCTGGGGGTCCGGTCCTGAGGCGTCCCGGAGGGCGAGTACGCCGACCAGGACCGCGCTGACGACCGTCGCGGACGTGATCAGCAGCCGACGCCGGCTCGATGCGAACGGGCCGGCGGCCGGCCGCTCCTCGGTCGTGGTGTTCGGGTCGCGGCGAAAGGGGCGGTGGGATCGGTGGGGACGGTCGGATCGATGGGAACGGTCGGATCGATGGGAACGGTCGGATCGGTGGGGACGGTTGAACCTCACTGAGCGGAACCCTTCGGTGTACTCGGCGTCGTCCTCGCCTGCGGGGAGGCGCGCAGCGGCGGACAGAACGCGGCGAGCGTGGTCAGCAGGGTCAGCGTCAGCAGCACCCGCTGCGCGCTGAAGGTGTGCGTGGCGATCAGGACGGTCGCGACGAGCATCACGGCACCGATGCTCATGAACAGCACCAGCATCAGCCGCTCCAGCAGGTCGGAGTGGCGTGCGAAGTCCGGGTCCCGGCGCTCGACGGGCCCTTCGGCGGGCCGCGCCCCCAGTGCGGGGGCGCAGATTCTGACCATCGCCGCGCCCGGGCCCGCCGCCAGGAAGAGGACGACCGCGGCGCCCCGCAGCGGCGAGCCGCCGGGCAGGGCGAGCGCGGCGAGCGCGAGCCAGCCGCCGAACGGCGGCAGCATCCGGACCACGAGTTCCTGCGGTGTCATCGCTCCGCTCCCTCGGACTGCTTCAGTACGTAGAGCCATCCGGCGCTGTTCTGCGCCACGAGCCGGAACCGCGGTGAGGCGGCGACGGACTTCCGGATACGGTCCAGCTGCGCCTTGGTGAGCTGGCCGTTCATCTCGGAGTTGGCCAACTGCCCCTGGGTGAGCAGGAAGTAGGCCCGGGCCGGTCGCTCCACCCCGGCCATGTCACTGGCGAGGGTGGCGGCCGGCTTCTGGACGATCCGGTCGACGTGGCTGCGGGCGTCGTCGAGGAACCAGTAGTGGTCGACGCTCCCGTAGGAGTCGTACGCGAGCGGGTAGTTGCGGTTGGCGGCCACGACGAGCGAGCCGTCGGGCGCCTGGTCGAAGAGCTGCCGTACGAGGGCCACTTCCTGCGGCGGGAAGTAGTTGATCCGGTCCTTGCCGGAGTAGGCCGGGACGAACGCCAGCGTTCCGCCGAGCAGTGCTGCCAGCGGCAGCCCGACGCCGAGCCACCGTCGTCCGCCCTTGGCGGGGCCCTTGGCGTTGCCCTTGGTGGGGCCCTTGGCGGGGGCGGCGGCCTGCCGGCTGTCGGCTTCCCGGGCGGCGGCGTCGGCGGCCAGGGTGCGGACCTTGGGCAGCAGCGCGGCGGCGGCGAAGAACGCGGCGCCGGGCAGCATGAAGAGCAGCACCCGGAAGATCATCTCGCTGCCGTAGCTGCTGGCCGCGAACATCGGCAGCGGGGCCGCCGCGATCAGCAGCAACGGCCGGGCCCGGTGCCGCAGCACCCGTTGGCGCAGGACGCCGAGGGCCGCGAGCAGCAGGACGGAGCCGGACAGCAGCCGGGCCGCCCAGGAGGTCGCGATCGCTCCGGTGCCGGTCGGGGTGGCGCCGTACCCCGTCTCGACGTTGGCGCCGACGTCGCCGACGGAGCGGATCATGTCCGGCATCGCGGCGGACAGGAAGGGCAGCGCCGCAGTGAGACACCAGGCCAGGAAGATCACGACGGTCGTGACCACCGGGACCCAGTCGCGGTAGCGGCGGCTGAGGCACAGGGCGAGCAGGCAGACGACGAGCATGCCCGGGGTGAGCTGATGGGAGATGACGATCGCCACGAGCATGACGGTGATCACCACCGTCCACACGGCCTGCCGGGGCTGCCCGCGCCGCACGGCGGACCGGCCGAAGCGGCGCAGGACCACGGCCAGGACGCCGACATGCAGCGCGTAGGCCACGGACTGGGGCGAGAAGTAGTCCTGCCCGACCCAGTTGGCGACGTAGAAGAGCCAGACCGCCGTCCAGATCAGCCGCCGGTCCTCGGTGAAGGTGCGGTAGATCAGCAGCAGCGGGAGCAGCAGCATCAGACTGGAGGCCAGGGGCCACCAGGCCATGAACATCGCCGCCGAGTCCACGCCCAGCAGCCGTACGAGGGCGGCCTGGGCGGCGAAGAAGCCCGGCCACTGGTCGTACACCGCCATGTCGCCGACCTGGTCGGCCGTTTGCAGACCGCCGGCCGTCAGCAGATGGTCGATGACCGCCTCGTGCTTCCACGCCCAGGCGTACAGCGGGGTCGGGTAGACCACCGCCTGGGTGGCCCGCTCCATCACGAGCAGCCCGAGGACGTACGCCGCCGCCCAGCCGCCCCGCCGGCGCGGATCGCGGACGGTGAACCAGAAGCCGGTCGTGAGCACCACGAGGCCCGCCCAGAAGGTGGGGTGCAGCGCGGTCACCAGGCCGTAGTCGTCGAGCCGCGAGACATCGGTGTGCCGCACGGCGTACACCCAGAGGGCGAGCGCGGCGAACAGCGGCACGCCGGGCCAGGCGAGGGCGCGGCGCCCGGGCCAGACGGGTGGCAGATCGGACAGGTCCGTCACGGGCTCATGGGCGGGGCTCGACGACTCCGAGGAAGAGGGGCTGGAGGACTGGCTGGAGGTCTCGGGGTGAGGAGCCGACGAGTCCGCTTGATCCCGGGCAGGTGTGGGTTCTGGCGTGGATCTCTCCCGTGGAGTTGCTGGCGGACGCACGGTGGTTCCCCCCTGGCGAATCGGCTCTGTTCGACTCTGTTCGGCGCTGGGTCGTGTCTGTTCGGCGCTGGATCGTGTCTGTACGGCGCTGGATCGTGATCAGTCGCTGGGCCGGCGGCTCGGTGGTCCGTCGGCCGGTCGGTTGGATCTGGAGCGGGAGCGCGTCCACGCCGACGCGGCGCGGGTGAGCGGCAGAAGCAGGACGAGGACGGCGAGCAGGGGCGGCGCGACGGGTGCGAGCTCCTCGCGCCACACCCAGCCGCCGACCGCGACGAGATACAGAACCCCCCAGCGCCCCGGCCACGTCAGCCGCCCGCCCGCGCTCGCGAGCAGCAGCCACAGCGGAACGAGGCACAGCAGCTGGCAGACCGGCGGCGCCCAGCGCAGCAGCGGCTCGGGCCCGTCGAGCCCGAGCGTGTCCGCGAGGAAGCCGGCCGTCTTCTCGTACAACGCCCCGTCCACCGGCCGCGGTTCCCGTCCGAGGGCGACCGGTGCGGTGTACAGGGCGAGCAGGGCCGCGTACAGCGCCGTGCCGGGCAGCCACGGGTCGCGCCGGGTGCACAGCGTGAGGGCGGCGACGAACACCACGAGCAGCAGGCCCCCCGCGGTGAGCGAGGGCAACGGCAGCCCGTCCAGCAGCTGACGCCCGGTCAGTGCGGCTTCGGAGGCGTCGTCGAGCCAGGGCAGGTCACGCAGCGGTGCCAGGAAGAAGACGGCGGCGACACCGAGCAGGCTCCAGAGGGCGCCTCTGAGCCACCGTTCCTGTGATTCCTGGCCGGTGGGCCGGTCTTGGGGCTCGTGCGGTGGTGCCCCGGAGTCGTGTGGTGATTCTCCGGAGTCGTGCGCTGGCGCCCCGGGCTCGTGCGCCGGTTCCCGGGACGGCCCCTCCGGCCGCACGATCAACGCCAGTGTGTCCGCCTGCAGCGCCTCGCGTTCGTACCCCGGCCGGCCGATGAACAGCGTCACCGTGTCCTGGTCACCGTCCTTAGGCTGGTACGCGGCCCGGCGGGCCCAGGTCGTGCCGTACCCGGCGGTGGCGTTGAGCTTGGCCCAGCGGGTGCCGTAGGAGGGGTCGGCGGGCGGGCGGACAACGGGCGCGCTGTCGTTGTGGCGCAGTGCCGCGCGGAGCCCGACCGAGGAGACGACGGCGATCAGCGTCATGCTCAGCAGCACCGCCCAGCCGGCGCCCGCGATCCCCGCCGGGGTGAACAGCACGGCCGCGCTGCCCAGCACCAGGACGCACATGGCGCCTTGGAGCGCGGCCAGCACACCCGTGCGCCCCTGGACGCGCAGCACTCCGATGTACAGCTCCACCACAACCCGCGGCAGCGCGCCGAGGGCGAGCAGCCGCAGCACGGTCGAGCCGTGCTCGGCGTAGTCCGGGCTGAAGGGCGTGAGGATGTACGGGGCGAAGAGGACCAGCACCGCCACGACCGGGACCAGCAGCAGCGTCATGCGCCGCAGGGCTCCCCGGACGCCGTCGGCGAGCTGGCGCGGGTCGTGCGAGGCGTGCGCGGTGAGGGACGAGGCCATGTTGATGGCCATGAACTCCATCGTGCCGCCGACGGTGTACGCCACGTAGAAGTAGCCGTTCTCCGCGGCGCTGAAGCGGACCGCGACCATCACCGGCAACAGGTTGATCATGGCGAGGCTGAACAGCGCGCCCAGTGAGTCCCCGGCCAGGAAGCGGCCCATGTCGCGAAGTTTGGGAGGCTCCTTCTCGCGGTCGTGTGCCGCTTGGCCCGGGATGAGCTTGCGGAAGATCAGCCAGCCCAGCGGCAGGGTGGAGAAGGCGATCGCCACCGCCCAGGAGACGAAGATGCCGAGGACGGGCAGGGTGCCGGCGAAGACGGCGAGCAGGGCCAGTTTCCCGACCGAGAACACCGCGTTCCCGGCCGGTACCCACTCCGCCTTGCGCAGTCCGGTGAGCACGCCGTCCTGGAGGGTGAGCAGCGCCCAGGCCACGCACGCGGCGACGAACAACGCGCCCGCCATGGGTGTGCCCAGGGGCGCGTAGGAGGCCCCCCAGGCGTCCAGCGTGAGCAGGAAGACGGCGGCGGCGAGCGCCACGACCAGCGAACTGGCCGCGTACGTGCCCCACACCAGGCGCCCGGTCTCCCGTCCCGCGCGCGGGACGAAGCGCACGACGGCCCCGATCATCGTCGTCGCCGTGATGCTGGCGAGCAGCCGCATCGCGGCGATCGCGGCGGAGCCCTGGCCGACGGCCTCCTCGGAGTAGTAGCGGGCGGCCACCAGCCAGAAGCCCAGGCCCAGTACGGCGGACACGCCGGTGCTGAGCATGAGGAAGTAGGCGTTCTTGAACAGCGAGTCGTGCGTGTGTTCGTTCTCGGCAGGCTGCGGCCCGCCCCCGTCGGTGCGCGTGGGGGCGGGCTCGTGGACCTGGATCTCAGCCACGGGACTACCCCAGCCCTCCCGGTGTCGGCCTGCTCCCAGGCAACTCCCCCGGTGCTTCGACCGGTCGTGCCCCGGACCGCTCCAGCACCTCGACGGCCGTCCGCGCCCGCAGCGGGTCCACGGGCAGCGCGTGCCGCGCGAACCAGCGGGCCGCCTCGGGGGCCGGTGAGGGGTCGGTGAACTCCGCCCCGGCGTAGTCGTCCAGGGGCGGGTCGTAGAGGTAGCCGACGACGATGCCCCGCTGTGCCAGTGCCGCGATCGCCGCGTCCCGGTCCGCCACGAACAGCGGGACGCGGAACAGCGGCTGGGTGCCGTAGGCGTCGCGCGGCTTGGCCCAGGGCGTGGACAGCAGCAGCTCCGTGCCCGCCCGGCAGGCGTCGAGCACGTCGTCGAGCCGGTCCAGCTTGTGCCCGATGCGCCGCAGCCGCAGCGCGCCGGGCTCCTGGCGGTAGTCGTGCATGTCGACCCGCACCCAGGAGTGGTGCGCCTCCAGGCCGGGCGCCCGGGGCTCGGCCCGGGCGAGTTCGTCCGGGCGCAGCGGCATCCGGATCTCCTCGCGGTCCGCGAGACCCAGCAGCCGGATCGCGGCCCAGGCGGCGCGCCGCAGCCGCAGCCCGCGCACCGCCGCCTCCGCGAACGGCCGGACCGCGTAAGCCAGTTCGGAACTCGCCCGGCGCGGGACGAGCAGCCCCGCGCAGGTCTTCTCCACCGCCTCCCGCAGCCCCGGGTCGGCGAGCGAGAGCATGCCTCCGGCCTTGGCGCCGACATGCTTGGACAGGCTGAACGCGGAGGCCTCCCCCCACGCCCCGACCGGCCGGTCCCCCACCCTGCTGCCGATGGCGTGCGCCCCGTCCTCGAACAGCGGGATCCCGAGCGCGTCGCACTTCTGCCGCAGACGCGGCGCCGGGTCCGGGTTGCCGTACAGGTTCGTCGTGAGCACGGCCGAGACCGAGCGCCACGTCTCCTCGGGTACGGCATCGAGGTCGATGGACGCGTCCAGCGGGTTCAACGGCGCCTGCACCGGACGCAGTCCGGCCGCGAGCACGACGAAGAAGATCACGTCGTCGTTGACCGGCGACATCAGCACCCGTCCGCCGGGCGGGCACCAGTGGCGCAGCGCCACGTACAGCCCGAAACGGCACGACGGTACATACACACATTCCCGGCCGAGCCGGACGCGCATGGCCTCTTCCAGCCGCTTCGGCTGTGGACCACGCCGTACCGAGCCCGGACCGGCCTCCCCTACGGCCATCCGCCCCCCTGATGTGCCATGGGAACGCCCCCTCCCCGAGGCCTTCCGGCACCCGCCCAGAGTCGCCCCGTTCGCACCGCTCCGTCAAGATTGCGTCGCGTCCTGTGGATAACTTCCGGCACGTACGCATAAGGTGTCCCGTTTGCCGCGCCGGAGTCGCGCCGTCCGGTCGCCCCGCGCCCTCCTGCCCCGTTCGCGCCCGTCCGCCTCCTCGGACTCTGCCCACGACCGGCGTGCCACCCGTAACGTGTGGCACGACCACGAACACGTGGCGACGACATGGCACACCCGAAAGCGAGGCAGCACCCGATGCCCCCCTTCGATGTCCCCGAGGGTGACCCCTTCGGCCCGCACAATCTGCCGTACGGCGTGTTCTCCCTCCCCGGCTCGTCCCACCGGTCCGTGGGCGTCCGGCTCGGCGACCATGTGCTGGACGCCGGCGCCGCGGCCCACGCGCTGGGCTCCCCGTACGCCGCCCTGCTGGCCCAGCCGAGCCTCAACCCGCTGCTGGCCGCGGGGCGCACGGCCTGGTCGGACGTGCGCCGGGCGCTGACCGCGTGGGTGACCGTGCCGTCCCACCGCGAGACCGTCGAACCACTGTTCCATCCCCTGTCCTCGGTGACCCTGCACCTGCCCTTCGAGGTCGCGGACTACGTGGACTTCTACGCCTCGGAGAACCACGCCCGGAACGTCGGCCAGATCTTCCGCCCCGACGCCGAGGACTCCCTCACCCCCAACTGGAAGCATCTGCCGATCGGCTATCACGGCCGCTCCGGCACGGTCGTCGTCTCCGGCACGGACGTCGTACGCCCCTCCGGCCAGCGCAAGGCGCCCACCGACGCCGCTCCCGTGTTCGGCCCGTCCGTCCGCCTGGACATCGAGGCGGAGGTCGGCTTCGTGGTGGGCGCGCCGTCCCGGATGGGCGAGCCGGTGTCCCTCGACTCCTTCCGCGAGCACGTCTTCGGCCTCTGCCTTCTCAACGACTGGTCCGCGCGCGACGTCCAGGCCTGGGAGTACGTCCCCCTCGGCCCGTTCCTCGGCAAGTCCTTCGCCACCTCGGTGTCGGCCTGGATCACCCCGCTGGACGCCCTGGAGGACGCCCGGGTGACCCCGCCGGCCCGGACGCACGAGCTGCTGCCGTACCTCGACGACAGCGACGAGGAACCCGGCGGCTACGACCTGCGGATCACCGTCTCCGTGAACGGCCACGTCGTCTCCGAGCCGCCCTTCTCCACCATGTACTGGACGGCCGCCCAGCAGCTCGCCCACATGACCGTGAACGGCGCCTGTCTGCGCACCGGCGACCTGTACGGCTCGGGCACGGTGAGCGGCCCGGCGGACCGGGAGCGCGGCTCCCTGCTGGAGCTGACCTGGAACGGCCGCGACCCCCTCGAACTCCCCGACGGCAAGCGGACGTTCCTGGAGGACGGCGACGTGGTGACCCTCTCGGCGTGGGCCCCGGGGCCGGACGGCGTACGCGTGGGGCTCGGCGAGGTGACGGGGCGGGTGACACCACGAGCGGAGTGAACGCTCGCGGCAGGGGCGGGTCTGGCCGACAGTCGCCCCTCCCGGCTCTTTCGATGGCGTTCGACTCCTGACTCACACCGCCCGGCCCGTCATACTGGGCGTCGGGCGGTGTGTCCGCCCGCGCGCGGTACACGGCCCGTTCGGCGAGCACGTCGGCCGTGGCACCGGTGCGCGCAGCAGCCGCTCTCCCCCGCACGACCCGTAGCCGCCCCTCTTCCGACCAGGAACCGGAGCCCGTGGCAATGACCGTCTGCCTGCTCCTGCTGAGCGTTGTCGCCGTGACGGCCGCCGTGCCCGCGCCCCGGGCGCTGACCCGGTCCGCCTGGCCCGAGCGGGAACCGGTGGTCGCGCTGTGGGTGTGGCAGTGCCTGGTCGCCACCGTCCTGCTGTGCTGTGTGACGGCTCTCGCCCTGGGGGCGGCCGCCGTCTTCGGCACGGTGCGCGCCCAGCTCTTCGCTCCGGCGCCGCCCGCCGTGACCGCGGCGTACGACCTGTCCACCGCCCCGCCGTGGGCCGCCACCCTCACCCTGCTGCTGGCCTGCGGCGCCGCCTGGACGACCGCGATGCTCGCGCGCGAACTGGTCGAGGCGCGCCGGCGCCGCGCCCAGGCCCGCGCCCATCTGCGTGAACGCGCCCCCGATCTGCCGGCCGGCCTGCCCGCCGCCCGCGGTCCCCTGCTGGTCCTGGAGGACGAGTACCCCGACGCCTGGTGGATGCCCGGCAGTCCGTCCCAGCTGATCGTCACCACGGGCGCCTTGCACCGTCTCACCGGCCACCAGCTCGACGCCGTCCTCACCCATGAGCGCGGCCACGCCCGCGCCCGCCACGACTGGCTGCTGCATCTGTCCACGGCCCTGGCCACGGGCTTCCCGCGCATCCCTCTGTTCGCCCACTTCTGCGACCAGACCCACCGCCTGGTCGAACTGGCCGCCGACGACACCGCCTCCCGCCGCTGCGGCCACCTGACCACCGCACTGGCCCTGATCGAGCTCAACCAGCACCGCGGCGTCCTGTCCTGCGCCTCCAGCCACCGGCTGCTGGGCGAACGCGTCGACCGGCTCCTGGAACCGCCGCCCCGCCTCGGCCGCAGCCACCGGGCCCTGACGACCACCACGGCCGCGCTCGTACCGCTGCTGCCCCTGCTGATCGCCTTCGCCCCGGGCCTGACGGCGCTGTCGTAGCCGTACCGGCCGGGAGCCAAGGGGGCGGATCCGGCCCTGGAGCGGCGGCGGCCGTGGTGGCAGATCTCCCCACGGGCCCGCCGAAACCGCAGCTCAACCGTCGAACCGGTCACATTCCCGGTGGCGCAACACTCCCGCAACACTACTTTTCCTACCGGATAGGTATGGTCCGAGCCATGCCCATCGACCGCAGCCGAGACCACGCCGGACCGGGAGCCGCGACCACCGTCGCCGCCCACCGCGCGCGGCGACGGCTGCGCGCCGACCGGGCCAGGCAACTGGCGGACCTGCTCCGCCAGCAGACGCTCACCGGCGCCTTCCCCGACGGCACCCTGCCCCACGAGTCGACCCTCGCCGCCGACTACGGCGCCGGCCGCAACACGGTCCGCGAGGCGCTCGACCTGCTGCGGGCCGAGGGCCTCGTGGAACGCCGGCCCGGCGTCGGCACCGTGGTCGTGGCCCACAAGTACCCCCACGGCCTCGACCGCCTGATGGGCCTCGCGGAAACCCTCCGCGAACACGGCCGGGTCACCAACGAGGTCCGCACCATGGGCCCCGCCCCGGCGCCCGCGCCGGTCGCCGAACGCCTCCACCTCGCGCCCGGCACCGACGTCCTCTACATCGAACGCCTGCGCCGTCTGAACGGCCTCCCCCTGTCCCTCGACCTCACCTACATCCCGCTCGACATCGGCACCGAACTGCTCGGCGCCGACCTGGAGAACACCGACGTCTTCCGCCTCCTGGAGGCCGTCACCGGCCAGCCCCTCGGCCACGCCGAGATCACCCTGGAAGCGGTCAGCGCGGACACCCACTCGGCCGCCGTGCTCGAGGCCCCGCGCGGCGCCGCCGTTCTCATGCTGGAACGCCTCACCCACCTCGCGGACGGCCGCCCGGTCGACCTGGAGTTCATCCGATTCCGCGGCGACCGCATCACCATGAGCGGCCTGCTGCACCGGTCTCGGTGACCACACCGCTCGCGCAGATTCCTGGAGACAGCCATGCCCTTGGTGCCCCAGCGGGCCGACGTGCCCGTGACCATCGACGAGTCGAAGTGCATCGACGGCTGCACGCTCTGTGTGGACATGTGCCCGCTGGACTCCCTCGCCATCGACGAGAGCAACGGCAAGGCGTACATGCATGTCGACGAGTGCTGGTACTGCGGTCCGTGCGCGGCCCGATGCCCCACCGGAGCCGTCACGGTCAACATGCCCTATCTGCTCCGGTGAGAGGCCCCAACCGTCATGAAACGCACAGCAGTCGCGGTATCCGCCGTCGTCCTCCTGCTCCCGCTCAGCGCCTGCGGCGGTGACGCCGAGGCCGGCAGCGGCTCCACGGTCACCGTCACCGTCGGCTACCAGTCCAGGACGATCAACACCGTCACGGCGGGCACCCTGCTCCGCTCCTTCGGCTACTTCGAGAAGCAGCTCAACGCCCGCCATGACGGCATCACGTACAAGGTGAACTGGCAGGACTACGCCACCGGCGCCCCCATCACCGCCCAGATGACCGCCGGGAAGATCGACATCGGCTCGATGGGCGACTTCCCGCTGCTCATCAACGCCGCCCGCGGCAAGCAGCTGAGCAGCCCCACCCGCCTGGTCTCGGTCACCGGCTACAACCTCCGCGGCGGCCTCAACACCATCGTCACCGCGCCCGGTTCCAAGCTCGCCACCCTCAAGGACCTCAAGGGCAAGAAGGTCTCCACGAGCGTCGGCTCGGCCGCCGACGGCACCCTCGTACGGGCCCTGCAGCGCGCCGGCATCGACGCGAACAGCGACATCGAGAAGCTCAACCAGCAGCCCTCCGTCGGCGCCTCGGCCCTCACCGCGGGCAGCGCGGACGCCCTGTCCCAGTTCGTCGCCTGGCCAGGCCTGCTCGCCTACCAGGGCAAGGCCAAGGCCCTGTACGACGGGGCCCGGCTGAATCTGCCCACCTTCCACGGCGTCACCGCCCGCGAGGACTTCGCCAAGGAGCGGCCCGCCGTACTGGACGCCTTCCTGAAGGCGCAGGCGCAGGCGACGGACTATCTGAACGACCACCCGGTGGACGCGGCCGAGAAGGTCGCGAAGGCGACCGGCCTGCCCGCCGAGGTCGTCTACCTCTACAACGGCGCTCACGGCATCGCCACCTTCGACCCGGCGATCAAGCCCCAGCTCGTCTCCGCCCTGAAGAAGGACGTCTCGATCCTCAAGTCGGCGAAACTCACCGGCGATGTGGACGTCGACTCCTTCGTCGACGACCAGTACGTGAAGAAGGCCCTCGGCCAGGGGGCGTACACCAAGCGGCTCGCCACGAAGCCCGCGCCGGCCGCGAGCGAGGCCTGGCCCAAGGGCGCCTCGAAGACCGTCACCTTCACCTCCCCCTCCCAGCTGCTGAATTACGTGGCCGGACACCGCGACGATCTCCGCGCCGCCTACGTCCCCGACACCACCACCGGCACCCTGTGGTTCGCCGACAAGGCCGTGTGGGTGGCCGACGGCGACAAGCTGCTGCCCTTCGTCGCACCCGAGACCGCGCAGGCCTACATCGCCGGCCACGGCGGGGCGCGGGTCGTCTCCTACGCCGACGCTCTGGAGCGGGCGTCGTGAGGCGCTATGCGCTCCGCGTGTTCTCCCTGGCCGTCGCCCTCGGCCTGTGGCAGACGCTGACCAGCCTGAACGTCGACCTGTGGCTGCGCTTCTCGCAGTTCCCGACGGTCACCGACGTGGCCCGCGCCTTCGCCGCCCGGCTGTCCGGGCCGGACTACTGGACGGATCTCACCGACAGCCTCACCCGGATCCTCACGGGCTTTCTGCTGGCCGCCGTCCTGGGCGTCGCCACGGGCGTGCTCGTGGCGCGCTCGCGCCTCGCCGAGGACCTGCTCGGCCCGGTGCTGGAGGTGATCCGGCCGATCCCGGCCATCGCGCTCGTCCCCGTCGCGATCCTGCTCTTCCCCTCCAACGAGCAGGGCATCGTCTTCATCACCTGCACCGCCGCGTTCTTCCCGGTCCTGGTCTCCACCCGGCACGCGGTGCGCGCCCTGACCCCCATGTGGGAGGAGGCGGTGCGCACCATGGGAGGCGGCCGGTGGCGGATTCTCGGCTCCGTCGTCCTGCCGGGCGCGCTGCCCGGCGTGTTCGGCGGGCTGTCCGTCGGCATCGGCGTGTCCTGGATCTGTGTGATCTCCGCCGAGATGATCTCCGGCCAGTACGGGGTGGGCTACCGCACCTGGCAGGACTACACCGTCGTCGACTACCCGGGTGTGTTCGTCGGCATGGTCACCATCGGCGTGCTCGGCTGGCTCACCTCCACGGCCGTGGAGTTGCTGGGCCGCCGCCTCACCCGCTGGCTGCCCCGCACCGCCTACGTCCCCGGCGCCCGGCCGCCCCGGCCCGCCCGGGCCGTGAAGCCCACGCCGACCGCACCCGCCGCCGCATCCGGCGGCTCTGTTTCCGGTGGCCCCGCATCCGAGGAGGCACGCGATGAGCACCTCGTCTGACACCGTCCCGAACACCTCGTCCAAGGCCGTCCCGAACACCTCGTCCAAGGCCGTCCCGAACACCTCGTCCGAGGCCGCCCGGGGCACCTCGCCCGAGGCCGACGGCAGCGCGACGCCGGTGCGCGGCACCCGGCTCACCCTGTCGGGCGCCTCCCTCGGCCGCCCAGGCGCACCCGCCCTGGACGATGTCGACCTGGACGTCGCCCCCGGCGAGATCCTCACCGTCGTCGGCCCGTCCGGCTGCGGCAAGTCGACCCTCCTGCGCACCCTGGCCGGGCTGCTGTCGCCGCTCTCCGGGGAGATCACCCAGGACGGGCACCCGCTGACCGGCCCCGCTGCCGATCGCGCCCTGGTCTTCCAGGAGGACGCCCTGCTCCCCTGGCGCACCCTGCGCGCCAACGTCGAACTGCCCCTCGCCATCCGCCGCGTGTCCCGAGCCGAGCGCCGGGAGCAGGCCCAGGCCTGGTTGGAGCGGGTCGGACTCGGCTCGCAGGCACGGCAGTTGCCGCACCGGGTATCCGGCGGGCAGCGCCAGCGCGTCCAGCTGGCCCGCGCCCTGGCCGCACGCCCCCGCGCCGTCCTGATGGACGAGCCGTTCGGCGCGCTCGACGCCCAGACCCGGGCCGGCATGCAGGACCTGCTGGTGGAGGTGCTGCACGGCACGGGCGCGACCGTCGTCTTCGTCACCCATGACGTGGACGAGGCGCTCTTCCTCGGCGACCGTGTGGCCCTGCTCGGCGCGGGCGGCCTCGTCGCCGTACGGGACGTGCCCCGCCCGCGCGACCGGGGCGCGCACGACGACCCGGCGCGCGTGGCCCTGCGGCGCGACGTCCTCACCTCGCTCGGTACGTGAAAGGCACCCCGGTGACCACCTCCGTGAACCCCCCTGCGGACACCTCCCTGGCAGTCCCGTCCCTCGCCGACGCCGAGGAACTGACCTGCGATGTCCTCGTCATCGGCGGCGGCACCGCCGGCACCATGGCCGCGCTGACCGCCGCCGAGCACGGCGCCAACGTGCTGCTGCTGGAGAAGGCCCACGTCCGCCACTCCGGCGCGCTCGCCATGGGCATGGACGGCGTCAACAACGCGGTCATCCCGGGCCGCGCCGAACCGGACGACTACGTCGCCGAGATCACCCGCGCCAACGACGGCATCGTCGACCAGTCCACCGTCCGCCAGACCGCCACCCGCGGCTTCGGCATGGTGCAGCGGCTGGAGTCGTACGGCGTGAAGTTCGAGAAGGACGAGCACGGCGACTACGCGGTCCGCCAGGTCCACCGCTCCGGCTCCTATGTGCTGCCGATGCCGGAGGGCAAGGACGTCAAGAAGGTCCTCTACCGGCAGCTGCGGCGGCGCGAGATGCGGGAGCGGATCCGCATCGAGAACCGGGTGATGCCGGTGCGTGTCCTCACCGCCGAGGGACGCGCCGTCGGAGCGGCGGGCTTCAACACCCGCACCGGGCAGTTCGTCCAGGTCCGCGCGGGCGCGGTGATCCTCGCGACCGGCGCCTGCGGCCGCCTCGGTCTGCCCGCCTCCGGCTACCTCTACGGCACCTACGAGAACCCCACCAACGCGGGCGACGGCTACGCCATGGCCTACCACGCGGGCGCCGAGCTGACCGGCATCGAGTGCTTCCAGATCAACCCGCTGATCAAGGACTACAACGGCCCGGCCTGCGCGTATGTCGCCAACCCCTTCGGCGGCTACCAGGTCAACCGGCACGGCGAACGCTTCGTCGACTCCGACTACTGGTCGGGCCAGATGATGGCCGAGTTCGCCGCGGAGGTCGCCTCCGACCGGGGCCCGGTCTACCTGAAGCTCAGCCACCTCCCCGAGGAGTCGGTCTCGGCCCTGGAGTCGATCCTGCACTCCACCGAACGCCCGACCCGCGGCACCTTCCACTCCGGGCGCGGCCACGACTACCGCACCCACGACATCGAGATGCACATCTCCGAGATCGGCCTGTGCGGCGGCCACTCCGCCTCCGGCGTCCGGGTGGACGACCAGGCCCGTACGACCGTGCCCCGGCTGTACGCGGCCGGCGACCTGGCCTGCGTGCCGCACAACTACATGATCGGCGCGTTCGTCTACGGCGACCTCGCGGGCGCGGACGCGTCCCAGTATGCCCCCTACGAAGGGGAGTTGCCTGCCGAGCAGCTCCGTCAGGCGCACGAGCTGATCTACCGCCCGCTGCGCAACCCCGACGGCCCTCCGCAGCCCCAGGTCGAGTACAAGCTGCGCCGCTTCGTGAACGACTACGTGGCCCCGCCGAAGTCCGGTGCCCGGCTGTCGCTCGCCCTGGAGGCGTTCGAGCGGATGCACGCCGACATCGCCGAGATGGGCGCCAACACCGCGCACGAACTGATGCGCTGCGCGGAGGTCACCTTCATCCGCGACTGCGCGGAGATGGCCGCCCGTTCCTCCCTGGCCCGCACGGAGTCCCGCTGGGGCCTCTACCACGACCGCCTCGACCACCCCCAGCGTGACGACGCGTCCTGGTTCCACCATCTCGATCTGCACAAGTCCCCCTCTGGTGCGATGGAGTTCACGGCCCGTCCCGTGGCTCCCTATCTCGTTCCGGTCGACGGCTTCACCCCCGTCGGAGGCGAGTCCCGGCTCATCGGCGAGGTCCACGCCGAGGACGTGGCGATGGCGGGGCCACGCGATGTGGCACCGGTGGCCGCCCAGGTGGGAGGAACCGGGGCCGAGCAGCCGCAGCAGCCCGCACCGTCCTCGCCCCCCGCTCCCGCCCCCGAGCAGTCCTCCGCCCGTCTCCTCGAACTGGTCGCCCTGGCCGACGAGGAGCCCGAACTCGACGCCCTTCAGCCGTATCTGACCGATCCCGCGCCCGCCGTCCGGCGCGAGGCGGTCGCCGTCCTCACCGAGACGCTGCCGCCCGGAACCGGCCGCGCCCTCGCCTCCGCCCTGCGCGACAGCGCCGCCGAGGTGCGGGCCGCCGCGGCCGCGTCACTGCGAGAGCTCGTCGAGACGCTCCCGCCCGAGCCCGATCTGCGCGACGGCCTCGCCGCCGCCCTGGCCGAGCCCGACCCGGTGGTCCGCGCCGCAGCGCTGGACGTCCTGCGTGCCCTGCGCCTCGGGGACGCCGCCCTGTTCGCGGACTCCGTGACCGATGCCGACATCGCCGTCCGGATCGAGGCCGTACGCGCGCTGGTGTCGGTCGACGCCGCCGAGGAACTGTCCCGCGCGGCGGTCGCCGACCCGTCCCGTGAGGTCCGGGTGGCGATCGCCAAGGGGCTGGCCACCGTGGGGTCCGAGCGGCTGTCCGGTGCCCTTCCGGCCGACTCCGATTCCGCCGCCGGCTCGATCGAAGCGGCCCTCACCGATCTCCTCGACGACCCCGACGCCCTGGTGCGTGCGGCGGCCTACGGGGCACTGGGCACCACCGGCTGTCCGGCGCCCCTCACCCCGCGTGCCGTGGCCGCCCTGGCGGAATCGGCCTGGCAGGTACGGGGCGGAGCGGCCACAGCCCTGTCCGTCGCCGACCCGGAGGTGGCGGTACCCGCCCTCGCCAAGACCCTCGCGGACGCCAACGCCGATGTCCGCAAGGCCGCGGTCCTGGCCCTGACCCGGCACCGCACCTCCGAGGAGGCCCGCGCCGCCCTGGCCACGGCGACGACGGACTCCGACGCGGACGTCAGGGCGTACGCGGCACGGGCGCTGTGACCGGGCCGTATCCCGGAGCCAGGTCCGGGCCCTGTCCCGGAGCTATGTGACCTGGCCGGAGCCCGGCCTCATATCCAGTCGGGTTCCGGCTCGGTCATCTCGGGCCAGTCGTCCGGCCCGTCCATCTGCGGGCCGGGCGCCTGGGCCGGAGCGCGGCCGGATCCCTGGGCCGGAGTCCCGTCGGGCGCCTGATCCGGGGCCGGGCCGGGCTGCCCGCCCAGTGACGCGAGCACCTCCAGCACGCCCTCCCCGTACGTCGCGAGCTTCTTCTCGCCCACCCCGCCGATCCCACCGAGCTCGGCCACCGACGCCGGCCAGGCCATAGCGATCTCCCGCAGCGTGGCGTCGTGGAAGATGACGTAGGCCGGGACGCCCTGTTCGCGTGCCTGCTCGGCCCGCCAGGCGCGCAGTGCCTCGAAGGCCGGCACCAGCGTCTCGGGCAGCTCGGCGGCGGCCGCCTTGCCCTTGCCCCGTCCGGAGCCCGAGGCCGACGAGGACCCCGACCGGGAGGTCACCGGCTTCTTCGGCTCCTTGCGCAGCGGCACGTCCTGCTCCCGCCGCAGCACCGTCCCGCTGCCCTCGGTCAGCACCAGCGTGCCGTACTCGCCCTCCACGGCGAGCAGCCCCTGGGCCAGCAGCTGCCGGATGACGCCCCGCCACTCGGCCTCGGCCAGCTCCTCGCCGATGCCGAACACCGACAGCTGGTCGTGGTCGAACTGGATGACCTTGCCGGTCCGCTTCCCCAGCAGGATGTCGACGATCTGCACGGCGCCGAACTTCTGGCCGCGCTCGCGCTGCAGCCGCACCACCGTCGAGAGCACCTTCTGCGCCGCGACCGTGCCGTCCCAGGTCTCCGGCGGGGTCAGGCAGGTGTCGCAGTTGCCGCAGCCGGCCGGGTCCGGGTCCTGGCCGAAGTAGGCGAGGAGCTGGCCCCGGCGGCACTGGACGGTCTCGCACAGCGCCAGCATCGAGTCCAGGTGGGCCTGGGCCCGCCGCCGGAAGGCCTCGTCGCCCTCGCCGGACTGGATCAGCTTGCGCTGCTGTATGACGTCGTTCAGCCCATAGGCCATCCAGGCCGTCGACGGCAGCCCGTCACGGCCGGCCCGGCCCGTCTCCTGGTAGTAGCCCTCGACCGACTTGGGCAGGTCGAGGTGGGCGACGAAGCGGACGTCCGGCTTGTCGATGCCCATGCCGAAGGCGATGGTCGCGACCACGACCAGGCCGTCCTCCCGCAGGAAGCGGGACTGGTGGGCCGCGCGGGTGCCCGCGTCCAGGCCCGCGTGGTAAGGCACCGCCTCGACGCCGTTGCGGCTGAGGAACTCGGCGGTCTTCTCCACGGAGTTGCGCGAGAGGCAGTAGACGATGCCCGCGTCGCCCGCGTGCTCCTCGCGCAGGAAGTTCAGCAGCTGCTTCTTGGGGTCCGCCTTCGGCACGACCCGGTACTGGATGTTGGGCCGGTCGAAGCTCGCCACGAAGTGGCGGGCCGCCGGCATGTTCAGCCGCTCGGTGATCTCCTGGTGCGTGGCGCGTGTGGCCGTCGCGGTGAGGGCGATCCGCGGCACGTCCGGCCAGCGCTCGCCGAGCAGCGACAGTGTCAGGTAGTCGGGCCGGAAGTCGTGGCCCCACTGGGAGACGCAGTGCGCCTCGTCGATCGCGAACACGGAGATCTTGCCGCGCGAGAGCAGATCGAGCGTGTTCTCCAGCCGCAGCCGCTCCGGCGCCAGGTACAGCAGGTCCAGCTCGCCCGCGAGGAACTCGGCCTCCACCACCCGACGCTCGTCGAAGTCCTGCGTGGAGTTCACGAACCCGGCCCGCACGCCCAGCGCCCGCAGCGCGTCGACCTGGTCCTGCATCAGGGCGATGAGGGGGGAGACGACGATCCCCGTGCCCGGCCGGACCAGGGCCGGGACCTGGTAGCACAGGGACTTGCCGGCGCCGGTCGGCATGAGCACGACGGAGTCACCGCCCGCGACCACGTGCTCGATGACCGCTTCCTGCTCGCCCCGGAAGGCCTCGTACCCGAAGACCCGGTGCAGCGTGGCCAGCGCCTCGCTCTGCGTCACTGACATCTCAGCGATACCGCCCGTCCCACCCATCGTCCTGTCCCCCGTACGTCGTCCCTCGACCACTGCCTCCACGATAGGGGTCCCCACCGACAGCCCCGAAGTTATCCACAAGCCGGACCGCCACCCCCTCAAGGCCGAGGGACCACCACCCCCTCAAGGCCGACGGCCCAGCACCCCGAGAAGGGACGCCGGGCCGCAGCCTCATCCAGGCAAGCGCGCGTCAGCGCACGAACACCCCCGCCTGCCCCGCCAGATCCAGGAAGTACTGCGGCGCCACACCGAGCACCAGCGTGACCGCCACACCCACCCCGATCGCCGTCATCGTCAGCGGCGACGGCACGGCCACCGTCGGGCCCTCCGGCCGCGGCTCGCTGAAGAACATCAGCACGATGACGCGGATGTAGAAGAACGCCGCGATCGCCGAGGAGATCACACCGACCACGACCAGCGGGGCGGCCCCGCCCTCCGCCGCCGCCTTGAACACGGCGAACTTCCCGGCGAAGCCGGAGGTCAGCGGGATGCCCGCGAAGGCCAGCAGGAACACCGCGAACACGGCCGCCACCAGCGGCGAGCGCCGGCCGAGCCCCGCCCACTTGGACAGGTGCGTCGCCTCGCCGCCCGCGTCCCTCACGAGCGTGACCACCGCGAAGGCGCCGATCGTCACGAACGAGTACGCCGCCAGGTAGAAGAGGACCGACGAGACACCGTCCGGCGTGGTGGCGATGACACCCGCGAGGATGAACCCGGCGTGCGCGATCGACGAGTACGCCAGCAGCCGCTTGATGTCGGTCTGCGTGATCGCGACGATCGCGCCGCCCAGCATGGTGATGATCGCCACGGCCCACATCACCGGCCGCCAGTCCCAGCGCAGGCCGGGCAGGACGACGTACAGCACGCGCAGCAGCGCGCCGAACGCCGCCACCTTCGTCGCCGCCGCCATGAATCCGGTCACCGGCGTCGGCGCGCCCTGGTACACGTCCGGCGTCCACATGTGGAACGGCACCGCGCCCACCTTGAACAGCAGGCCCATCACCAGCAGCGCGGCGCCGATCAGCAGCAGCGCGTCGTTGCCCATGGTGCCGGCGAGCGCCGGGTTGACGTCCTGCACGGTGCCGTCGACGACCTGCGCGATCGTCGCGTACGACATCGAGCCCGCGTAGCCGTACAGCAGCGCGATGCCGAACAGGGTGAACGCGGAGGCGAAGGCGCCGAGCAGGAAGTACTTGACCGCCGCCTCCTGCGACATCATCCGCTTGCGGCGGGCCAGCGCGCACAGCAGGTACAGCGGGAGGGAGAAGACCTCCAGCGCCACGAACAGCGTCAGCAGGTCGTTGGCCGCCGGGAAGATCAGCATGCCGGCGACGGCGAACAGCAGCAGCGGGAACACCTCGGTGGTGGTGAACCCGGCCTTGACCGCGGCCTTCTCGCTCTCGCTGCCCGGCACGGACGCGGCCTGCGCGGCGAAGGAGTCGACGCGGTTGCCGTGCGCCTCGGGGTCGAGGCGCCGCTCGGCGAAGGTGAACAGGCCGACCAGGGCCGCCAGCAGGATCGTGCCCTGGAGGAAGAGGGCCGGTCCGTCGACGGCGATGGCGCCCATCGCCGCGATGCGCGCCTTGGTCGTGCCGTATCCGTCGGCCGCGAGCGCCACGACCGCCGCGAAGGCGGCCGCGATCGCGACGACGGACACGAACATCTGGACGTAATAGCGGGATTTGCGCGGTACGAACGCCTCGATCAGGATCCCGAGGATCGCCGCACCGACGATGATCAGGGTGGGGGCGAGCTGCCCGTATTCGATCTTCGGCGCGTCGATCTTCGAGATCGGTTCGGCCGCCGTTGTCCACAGGCTGTGGACGGCTGTTGCGCTCACTTGGCCGCCTCCACCTCGGGCTTGGGGTCCTTCTGCTGTACGTCGGACATGGTCTGTTTGACCGCCGGGTCGATGATCTGGGTGAGGGGCTTCGGGTAGACGCCCAGGAAGATCAGCAGGACGACCAGCGGGGCGACGACGACGAGCTCACGCACCCTGAGGTCCGGCATCTTCGCGAGCTCGGGTTTCAGCGGGCCCGTCATCGTCCGCTGGTAGAGGACGAGGGTGTAGAGCGCGGCCAGGACGATGCCGAAGGTGGCGATGATGCCGACCACCGGGTACCGCGTGAACGTGCCGACCAGGACCAGGAACTCGCTGACGAACGGGGCGAGTCCCGGCAGCGACAGGGTCGCAAGCCCGCCGATCAGGAACGTGCCGGCGAGCACCGGCGCGACCTTCTGCACTCCGCCGTAGTCGGCGATGAGCCGCGAGCCGCGCCGGGAGATCAGGAAGCCCGCCACCAGCATCAGCGCGGCGGTCGAGATGCCGTGGTTGACCATGTAGAGCGTCGCCCCGGACTGGCCCTGGCTGGTCATCGCGAAGATGCCCATGATGATGAAGCCGAAGTGGGAGATCGACGCGTACGCCACCAGCCGCTTGATGTCGCGCTGGCCGACCGCGAGCAACGCCCCGTAGATGATGCTGATGAGCGCCAGCACGAGGATCGCGGGCGTCGCCCACTTGCTCGCCTCCGGGAAGAGCTGGAGGCAGAAGCGGAGCATCGCGAAGGTGCCGACCTTGTCGACGACCGCCGTGATGAGGACGGCGACCGGCGCGGTGGACTCCTGCATCGCGTTGGGCAGCCAGGTGTGCAGCGGCCACAGCGGGGCCTTCACCGCGAAGGCGAAGAAGAAGCCCAGGAACAGCCATCGTTCGGTGTTGGTCGCCATGTCGAGCGAGCCGTTGGCCCGGGCCTCGGCGATCTCCGTGAGCGAGAAGTTCCCGGCGACCACGTACAGGCCGATCACCGCGGCCAGCATGATCAGACCGCCGACCAGGTTGTAGAGGAGGAACTTCACCGCCGCATACGTCCGTTGCGTCGCGGCCGCCTTCTCGCCGTGCTCGTGGGCACGGTCCCCGAAGCCGCCGATGAGGAAGTACATCGGGATCAGCATGGCTTCGAAGAAGATGTAGAAGAGGAAGACATCGGTGGCCTCGAAGGAGATGATCACCATCGCCTCGACGGCCAGGATCAGGGCGAAGAAGCCCTGCGTCGGCCGCCACCGCGTGGACCCGGTCTCCAGCGGGTCGGCGTCGTGCCAGCCCGCGAGGACGATGAACGGGATCAGCAGGGCCGTGAGCGCGATCAGCGCCACCGCGATGCCGTCCACGCCCAGTTCGTAGCGGACGCCGAAGTCGGCGATCCAGGAGTGGGACTCGGTGAGCTGGTAGCGGTCGCCGTCCGGGTCGAAGCGGACCAGGACGACGATCGCGAGGACGAGCGTGGCGAGCGAGAAGAGCAGCGCCAGCCATTTGGCGACGGTGCGCTTCGCGGCCGGTACGGCGGCCGTGGCGATCGCCCCGAGCGCCGGGAGCGCCGCTGTCGCTGTCAGCAGAGGAAAGGACATCGGTATCAGACCGCCCTCATCAGCAGGGTCACGGCGACCAGGACCGCCGCACCGCCGAACATCGAGACCGCGTAGGAGCGGGCGAAGCCGTTCTGCAGCTTGCGCATCCGCCCGGAGAGGCCGCCGACCGAGGCCGCCGTGCCGTTGACGACGCCGTCGACCAGGGTGTGGTCGACGTAGACCAGGGACCGCGTGAGGTGTTCGCCGCCGCGGACCAGGACGACGTGGTTGAAGTCGTCCTGGAGCAGGTCGCGCCGAGCGGCCCGGGTGAGCAGCGATCCGCGCGGGGCGACAACCGGGACCGGGCGTCGTCCGTACTGCGCCCAGGCGAGGGCGACGCCGACGACCATGCAGGTGACGGTCGCGCCGGTGACCGCGGCGGCGCTGAGCGGCGAGTCACCGTGGCTGTGCCCGGTGATCGGCTCCAGCCAGTGCACGAAGCGGTCGCCGATGCTGAAGAACCCACCGGCGGCCACCGACCCGACGGCCAGCACGATCATCGGGATCGTCATGACCTTGGGCGACTCGTGCGGATGCGGTTCGTTGCCGTTCGCGTCGGGCTGCCAGCGCTTCTCGCCGAAGAACGTCATCAGCATCACGCGCGTCATGTAGAACGCCGTGATGGCCGCGCCCAGCAGGGCCACGCCGCCGAGGATCCAGCCCTCGGTGCCGCCCTTGGCGAACGCCGACTCGATGATCATGTCCTTGGAGAAGAAGCCGGACAGGCCCGGGAAGCCGATGATCGCCAGATAGCCGAGCCCGAAGGTGACGAAGGTGATCGGCATGTACGTCCTGAGGCCTCCGTACTTCCTCATGTCCACCTCGTCGTTCATGCCGTGCATGACCGAACCGGCGCCGAGGAACAGCCCCGCCTTGAAGAAGCCGTGCGTCACCAGGTGCATGATCGCGAAGACGTAACCGATGGGGCCGAGGCCCGCGGCGAGCACCATGTAGCCGATCTGCGACATGGTCGAGCCGGCCAGTGCCTTCTTGATGTCGTCCTTCGCGCAACCGACGATCGCACCGAACAGGAGCGTGACGGCACCGACGACGGTGACGACCAGTTGGGCGTCCGGGGCGCCGTTGAAGACGGCCGCGGAGCGGACGATCAGGTACACGCCCGCGGTCACCATCGTCGCGGCGTGGATGAGGGCCGAGACCGGGGTCGGGCCCTCCATCGCGTCCCCGAGCCAGGACTGCAGCGGTACCTGGGCGGACTTGCCGCAGGCGGCGAGCAGCAACATCAGGGCGATGGCGGTCAGCTTGTCCTCACCGGCGGCACCGGCGAGCCCGGCCTCCCCCTCGGTGCCGAGCACCGGCCCGAAGGCGAAGGTGCCGAACCACAGGAACATCAGCATGATCGCGATGGACAGGCCCATGTCGCCGACGCGGTTGACCAGGAAGGCCTTCTTCGCGGCAGTGGCGGCGCTGGGCTTGTGCTGCCAGAAGCCGATCAGCAGGTAGGAGGCGAGACCGACGCCCTCCCAGCCGACGTACAGCAGCAGGTAGTTGTCGGCGAGGACGAGCAGCAGCATCGCCGCGAGGAACAGGTTCAGATAGCCGAAGAAGCGGCGGCGCCGCTCGTCGTGCTCCATGTACCCGACGGAGTAGAGGTGGATCAGCGAGCCGACGCCCGAGATCAGCAGGACGAACGTCATCGACAGCTGGTCGAGCTGGAAGGCGACGTCCGCCTGGAAGCCCTCGACCGGGATCCAGCTGAACAGGTGCTGGCCCATCTCCCGGTGCTCCGGGTCCTTGCCCAGCATGTCGGCGAACAGCACCAGGCCGAGCACGAAGGACGTGGCGGCGAGGGCCGTGCCGATCCAGTGGCCGACGGCGTCCAGCCGGCGTCCGCCGCACAGCAGGACCACCGCTCCGAGCAGGGGCGCCGCCACCAGCAGCGCAATCAGGTTCTCCACGATTCTTCCGACCCCTTACAGCTTCATCAGGCTGGCGTCGTCGACCGAGGCCGAGTGACGGGCACGGAACAGGGACACGATGATCGCGAGCCCGACCACGACCTCGGCGGCGGCGACGACCATCGTGAAGAACGCGATGATCTGGCCGTCGAGGTTGCCGTGCATCCGGGAGAAGGCGACGAACGCGAGGTTGCAGGCGTTGAGCATGAGCTCGATGCACATGAACACGACGATCGCGTTGCGCCTGATCAGCACGCCGGTGGCGCCGATCGTGAACAAAAGGGCCGCGAGATAGAGGTAGTTGACGGGGTTCACTTCGACGCCTCCTCGGACCGCTTGAACTTCGCCGGCCCGATCGCCCCGCGCTCCAGACGGTCCTCGGCCCGCTGCTCCAGGGCCTTCAGGTCGTTGAGCGCCTCCTGCGACACGTCGCGGATCTGGCCGCGCTCGCGCAGCGTCTTGCTGACCGTGAGCTCGGAGGGTGTGCCGTCGGGGAGCAGGCCCGCGATGTCGACCGCGTTGTGCCGGGCGTACACACCGGGCGCCGGCAGGGGTGGCAGTTGCGTGCCCGCGCGGACGCGCTCCTCGGAGAGCTCCCGCTGTGTCTTGGCCCGCTCGGTGCGCTCGCGGTGGGTGAGCACCATGGCGCCGACGGCGGCCGTGATGAGCAGGGCGCCGGTGATCTCGAACGCGAAGACGTACTTGGTGAAGATGAGGGCGGCGATGCCCTCCACATTGCCTTCGGCGTTCGCCTGGCCGATGCCGTTGAACTCCGTGAGCGAGGCGTTGCCGATGCCGCCGATCAGCAGGACGCCGAAGCCGAGACCGCACAGCAGGGCCAGCCAGCGCTGGCCCTTGATGGTCTCCTTCAGGGAGTCCGCCGCGGTCACGCCGACGAGCATCACCACGAACAGGAACAGCATCATGATCGCGCCGGTGTAGACGACGATCTGCACGACGCCCAGGAAGTAGGCGCCGTTGGCGAGGTAGAACACCGCCAGGATGATCATGGTCCCGGCGAGGCAGAGCGCGCTGTGCACGGCCCTCTTCATGAGGATGGTGCACAGGGCGCCGATCACCGCGATCGTGCCGAGGATCCAGAACTGGACGGCTTCTCCGGTGGAGGTGGAGTAGGCGGCGAGCTGGGCGGTCATCGGCCGATCACCTTCTTCGACGCCGGCTCGGTGTCGCCGAAGGTGGAGTCGGACTCCTGCACGACCTCGCCCTTGGAGTGGGCGACCTGCTGCTCCGTGCCGGGCGCGGCCTCGGTGACCAGGCCCCGGTAGTAGTCCTGTTCGTCCGTCCCCGGGTAGATGGCGTGGGGCGAGTCGACCATGCCGTCCTCGAGACCGGCGAGCAACTGCTCCTTGGTGTAGATGAGGTTGGCGCGGCTGGAGTCGGCCAGCTCGAACTCGTTCGTCATCGTGAGCGCGCGAGTGGGGCACGCCTCGATGCACAGGCCGCACAGGATGCAGCGGGCGTAGTTGATCTGGTAGACGCGGCCGTACCGCTCGCCCGGCGAGTAGCGCTCCTCGTCGGTGTTGTCGGCGCCCTCCACATAGATGGCGTCGGCGGGGCAGGCCCACGCGCACAGTTCACAGCCGACGCACTTCTCCAGGCCGTCCGGATGGCGGTTGAGCTGATGCCGTCCGTGGAAGCGCGGAGCCGTGGTCTTCTGCTGCTCCGGGTACTGCTCGGTCAGCCGCTTCTTGAACATGGCCTTGAAGGTCACGCCGAAACCGGCCACCGGGTTCTGGAAACCGGGCTTGGTGTCCTTCGGTTCCTCAGCCATCGGACGCCTCCTTTCCATCCGTAGATCCGCCCAGAGATTCGTCACTCTGAGTATCGGGCCCACCACTGACAATCAGCTCCCGCTCACGGCGCGAGCGGCGCCTGGGAGCCGGCGGAAGCTCCTGTCCGGGCAGCGGCGGCACGGGGAATCCGCCCGCCATCGGGTCGAAGGCCGCCGGGGCCTCGGCCGGCCGCTCGGCCTGCTTGGACTTCTCGCGGAACATGTCGACGACGAAGGAGAGCACCAGCAGGGCCAGCACGCCGCCGCCGACGTAGAGCACGATGTCGGCGAAGTCGTAGTTCTCGTTGCGCAGGGCGCGCACGGTGGCGACGAGCATCAGCCACACCAGCGAGACCGGGATGAGGACCTTCCAGCCGAGCTTCATCAGCTGGTCGTAGCGGACGCGAGGGAGCGTGCCGCGGATCCAGATGAACATGAACAGCAGCAGCTGGACCTTGACGGTGAACCAGAGCATCGGCCACCAGCCGTGGTTCGCGCCCTCCCAGAAGGTGCTGATCGGCCAGGGGGCCCGCCAGCCGCCGAGGAACAGCGTGGCGGCGACGGCCGAGACGGTCACCATGTTGACGTACTCGGCGAGCATGAACATCGCGAACTTGATCGACGAGTACTCGGTGTTGAAGCCGCCGACCAGGTCGCCCTCGGACTCCGGCATGTCGAAGGGGGCGCGGTTGGTCTCGCCGACCATGGTGACGATGTAGAGGATGAAGGAGAGCGGCAGCAGCAGGATGTACCAGCGGTCGGCCTGCTGCTCGACGATCGTCGAGGTCGACATCGACCCCGAGTAGAGGAACACGGAGGCGAAGGCGGCGCCCATCGCGATCTCGTAGGAGATCATCTGCGCGCAGGAGCGCAGGCCGCCCAGCAGCGGGTACGTCGAGCCGGAGCTCCAGCCCGCGAGGACGATGCCGTAGATGCCGACCGAGGCGACCGCGAGGATGTAGAGCATCGCGATCGGCAGGTCGGTGAGCTGCATCGTGGTGCGGTGGCCGAAGATCGAGATCTCGTTGCCGGCCGGGCCGAAGGGGATCACCGCGATCGCCATGAAGGCCGGGATGGCCGCGATGATCGGCGCGAGGACGTAGACCGCCTTGTCCGCGCGCTTGACGATCACGTCCTCCTTGAGCATGAGCTTGATGCCGTCGGCGAGCGACTGCAACATGCCCCACGGGCCGTGCCGGTTGGGGCCGACGCGCAGCTGCATCCAGGCGACGACCTTGCGCTCCATCACGATGGAGATCAGCACGGTCACCATCAGGAAGGCGAAGCAGAACACCGCCTTGATGACGACCAGCCACCAGGGGTCGCGGCCGAACATCGAGAGGTCTTCAGCGGCGAGAAGGTACGGGCTCATGCCTCCACCTCCTTGGGGGCCTCGCCGGCGAGCGTCGCCGGGCCGATGCGGACGAGGGAGCCGGGCCGCGCCCCGGTGTCGGAGGCGACGCCGCCACCGCTGGAGTTCAGCGGCAGCCACACCACCCGGTCGGGCATCTCACTGATCTGGAGCGGGAGTTCCACGACACCCTGGGGGCCGGTCACGGCGAGGAGGTCGCCGTCCTTGACGCCCGCCTCGGCGGCCGTCGCGGCCGACACACGCGCGCGTGCGGCGTGCCGGGTTCCGGCGAGTGCCTCGTCGCCCTGCTGGAGGAGGCCCTGGTCGAGCAGCAGCCGGTGCCCGGCGAGGACGGCCTCGCCGACGGCCGGGCGGGGCAGCGCGGCCGCGGTCTCCAGGGGTTCGCCGGCCCGCGGGCCGTCCCAGGCGCCGAGCCGGTCGATCTCCGCGCGTACGGTGCGCAGATCCGGAAGTCCGAGGTGGACGTCCATGGCGTCGGCCAGCATCTGCAGCACGCGCGCGTCGGTCGGCGCGAGGCGGCGGGTCATCTGGTCGGGCTTGAGCGCGGCCTCGAAGAAGCGGACCCGGCCTTCCCAGTTGAGGAAGGTGCCGGCCTTCTCGGCGACCGCTCCCACGGGCAGGACGACATCGGCCTCGCGGCTGATCTCGCTGGGCCGCAGTTCGAGGGAGACCAGGAAGCCGACCTCGTCGAGCGCCTCACGCGCGCGTGCCGGGTCGGGCAGGTCGGCGATCTCCACACCCGCGACCAGCAGGGCCTGCAGCTCGCCGGTCGCGGCGGCCTCGACGATCTGGCCGGTGTCGCGGCCGTAGCGGTGCGGGAGGCCGGCCACGCCCCAGACGCCGGCGACCTCGTCACGCGCGCGTGGGTCGGTGGCCGGGCGTCCGCCCGGCAGCAGCGACGGCAGCGCGCCCGCCTCGATCGCGCCGCGTTCCCCGGCCCGGCGCGGGATCCACACCAGCCGGGCGCCGGTGGCGGTCGCGGCGCGCATGGCGGCGGTGAGTCCGCCGGCCACCGCGGCCAGCCGCTCGCCGACGACGATCACGGCGCCCTCGGCGCGCAGCGCCTCGGCGGCCGCGGCACCGTCGTCCTCCAGGCCGGCGCCGCTGCCGAGCGCGTCCAGCCACTCGGTCTCGGTGCCGGGAGCCGCCGGCAGCAGTGTGCCCCCGGCCTTCTCCAGACCGCGGGTGGCGTATGTGGCCAGCGAGAAGACCCGCTGTCCGTGCCCCCGCCAGGCCTTGCGCAGCCGCAGGAAGACGCCGGGTGCCTCCTCCTCCGCCTCGAACCCGACCAGCAGGACGGCGGGCGCCTTCTCCAGTGCGGTGTACGTGACGCCCGTACCGTCGAGGTCCCGGCCGCGCCCGGCGACCTGGGCGGCGAGGAAGTCGGCCTCCTCGGCGCTGTGCACGCGCGCGCGGAAGTCGATGTCGTTGGTGTCGAGCGCCACGCGCGCGAACTTGCTGTACGCGTAGGCGTCCTCGATGGTGAGCCGGCCACCGGTCAGGACACCGGTGCGGCCCCGGGAGGCCAGCAGCCCCTGGGCCGCGATCTGCAGCGCCTCGGGCCAGGAGGCGGGCTCCAGCTCGCCCTCGGCATTGCGCACGAGCGGCGTCTGAAGCCGGTCGCGCTGCTGCGCGTACCGGAACCCGAACCGCCCCTTGTCGCAGATCCACTCCTCGTTGACCTCGGGGTCGTCGGCGGCGAGCCGCCGCATGACCTTGCCACGCCGGTGGTCGGTGCGCGTGGCGCAGCCGCCGGAGCAGTGCTCGCAGACCGACGGGGAGGAGACCAGGTCGAAGGGGCGGGAGCGGAATCGGTACGCCGCCGAGGTCAGCGCGCCGACCGGGCAGATCTGGATGGTGTTGCCGGAGAAGTACGACTCGAACGGGTCGCCCTCACCGGTGCCGACCTGTTGGAGCGCGCCCCGCTCGACCAGCTCGATCATCGGGTCGCCCGCGATCTGGTTGGAGAACCGGGTGCAGCGGGCGCACAGCACGCAGCGCTCACGGTCGAGGAGCACCTGCGTGGAGATCGGCACGGGCTTCTCGTACGTGCGCTTGCGGCCCTCGAAGCGGGACTCGGCGTCTCCGTGCGACATGGCCTGGTTCTGCAGCGGGCACTCGCCGCCCTTGTCGCAGACCGGGCAGTCCAGCGGGTGGTTGATGAGCAGGAGCTCCATCACACCCTTCTGGGCCTTCTCAGCGACCGGCGAGGTGAGGTGGGTCTTGACCACCATCCCGTCGGTGCAGGTGATGGTGCAGGACGCCATGGGCTTGCGCTGGCCCTCGACCTCGACGATGCACTGGCGGCAGGCGCCGGCCGGATCGAGGAGCGGGTGGTCGCAGAACCGGGGGATCTCGATGCCGAGCTGTTCGGCGGCCCGGATGACCAGGGTGCCCTTGGGCACGCTGATCTCGGCGCCGTCGATCGTCAGCGACACGAGGTCCTCCGGCGGGACCGCCGCCTCTCCCCCGCCGGAGGGAGAGCTGGTGGTCACGGTCATGCGTTCACCTCCGTGCGGTCGGCCCAGGCCGTCGACCTGGCCGGGTCGAAGGGGCAGCCCCGGCCCGTGATGTGCTGCTCGTACTCCTCGCGGAAGTACTTGAGCGAGGAGAAGATCGGCGAGGCGGCGCCGTCGCCGAGGGCGCAGAAGGACTTGCCGTTGATGTTGTCGGCGATGTCGTTCAGCTTGTCGAGGTCGGACATCCGTCCCTTGCCGGCCTCGATGTCGCGCAGCAACTGCACGAGCCAGTACGTGCCTTCGCGGCAGGGCGTGCACTTGCCGCAGGACTCGTGGGCGTAGAACTCGGTCCAGCGCGTGACGGCCCGCACCACGCAGGTCGTCTCGTCGAAGCACTGGAGAGCTTTTGTGCCGAGCATGGAACCCGCAGCGCCCACTCCTTCGTAATCAAGAGGGACGTCGAGATGCTCGTCGGTGAACATCGGGGTCGAGGAGCCCCCCGGCGTCCAGAACTTGAGGCGGTGCCCGGGGCGCATGCCGCCGCTCATGTCGAGGAGCTGGCGGAGCGTGATCCCGAGCGGCGCCTCGTACTGACCGGGGCCCGCGACATGGCCGGACAGGGAGTAGAGCGTGAAGCCTGGCGACTTCTCGCTCCCCATCGACCGGAACCAGTCTTTGCCCCGGCTCATGATCGCGGGAACCGACGCGATGGACTCGACGTTATTCACCACAGTCGGGCACGCGTAGAGGCCCGCGACAGCAGGGAAGGGAGGACGAAGCCGCGGTTGACCCCGGCGGCCTTCGAGCGAGTCCAGCAGTGCGGTCTCCTCACCGCAGATGTACGCGCCCGCGCCCGCGTGCACGGTGATGTCGAGGTCGAGTCCGCTGCCCTGGATGTTCTCGCCCAGGAAGCCCGCCTCGTACGCCTCGCGTACGGCGGAGTGCAACCGCCGCAGCACTGGGACGACTTCACCACGCAGATAGATGAAGGCATGCGAAGACCTGATGGCATAACACGCGATGATCATGCCCTCGATGAGGCTATGTGGGTTCGCGAAGAGGAGCGGGATGTCCTTGCACGTCCCCGGCTCCGACTCGTCGGCGTTGACAACTAGATAGTGCGGCTTTCCATCCCCCTGGGGAATGAACTGCCACTTCATCCCCGTCGGGAATCCCGCGCCGCCGCGCCCGCGCAGACCGGACTCCTTGACGTACGCGATCACGTCGTCCGGCGACATGGCGAGCGCCTTGCGCAGCCCCTCGTACCCCTCGTGCCTTCGGTACACGTCCAGCGTCCAGGACTTGTCCTCGTCCCAGAAGGCCGACAGCACCGGTGCGAGCAGCTTCTCGGGGCTCATGTCTTTCAGCTCGGGTGCCAAGGTCATCACTCCCCCTCCTCGGCGGCGGGCCCGGCCGGGTGGGCCGGGTCGGAGGCCGACGTGTCCTGCGGCGCGTCGTGCGAGCTCAAGTGCTCCGTCGGTGACGGGTCGTGGGGTGTCCCGGTCCGGGCCGCCTCACCGCGCGGATGCACCACGCGTGCCGGTGCGGCCTCCCCCTTGGCGAGCTTCAGGCCGACGAGGGAGGCGTGTCCCGCGCTTCCTCCGGACTCGACGGCCCCGTCCCGCTCGTCGGGGAAACCGGCCAGGACCCGGGCGGTCTCCTTGAAGGTGCACAGCGGCGCACCGCGCGTGGGCGTGACCGGCCGTCCCGCGCGCAGGTCGTCGACGAGGCGCTTGGCGCTGCCCGGGGTCTGGTTGTCGAAGAACTCCCAGTTGACCATCACGACCGGAGCGAAGTCACAGGCCGCGTTGCACTCGATGTGCTCCAGGGTGACCTTGCCGTCGTCGGTGGTCTCGCCGTTGCCGACGCCGAGGTGCTCCTGGAGCTCCTCGAAGATCGCGTCCCCGCCCATGACCGCGCACAGGGTGTTGGTGCACACCCCGACCTGGTAGTCACCGCTCGGCCGGCGCCGGTACATGGAGTAGAAGGTGGCGACGGCGGTGACCTCGGCCGTGGTCAGGCCGAGGGTGTCCGCGCAGAACCGCATTCCCGTGCGCGTGACGTGTCCCTCCTCCGACTGCACGAGGTGCAGCAGGGGCAGGAGGGCGGACCGGGAGTCCGGGTAGCGGGCGATGACCTCGCGCGCGTCCGTCTCCAGACGGGCTCGGACGTCGTCCGGGTAGGCGGGCGCGGGCAGTTCGGGCATGCCCAGGCTGACGCCCCGCTCGGAAGAAGAGGTGGTCACCGGTCGACGCCTCCCATCACGGGGTCGATGGACGCGACGGCGACGATGACGTCGGCGACTTGGCCGCCCTCGCACATCGCCGCCATGGCCTGCAGATTGGTGAAGGACGGGTCGCGGAAGTGGACCCGGTAGGGGCGGGTGCCGCCGTCGGACACGACGTGCACCCCGAGTTCGCCCTTGGGCGACTCGACCGCCGCGTACGCCTGTCCCGGCGGGACGCGGAAGCCCTCGGTCACCAGCTTGAAGTGGTGGATCAGGGCCTCCATGGAGGTGCCCATGATCTTCTTGATGTGGTCGAGGGAGTTGCCGAGGCCGTCGGGCCCGAGGGCGAGCTGAGCGGGCCAGGCGATCTTCTTGTCGGCGACCATGACCGGGCCGGGCTGGAGCCGGTCCAGGCACTGCTCGACGATCCGGAGCGACTGACGCATCTCCTCCAGCCGGATGAGGAACCGGCCGTAGGAGTCGCAGGTGTCGGCGGTCGGGACGTCGAAGTCGTACGTCTCGTAGCCGCAGTACGGCTGGGTCTTGCGCAGGTCGTGCGGCAGGCCGGTGGAGCGCAGGATGGGGCCCGTCGCGCCGAGGGCCATGCAGCCGGCCAGGTCCAGATAGCCGACGTCCTGCATACGGGCCTTGAAGATGGGGTTCCCGGTGGCGAGCTTGTCGTACTCCGGGAGGTTCTTCTTCATCTTCTTCACGAACTCGCGGATGTGGTCCACCGCGCCGGGCGGCAGGTCCTGGGCGAGTCCGCCGGGGCGGATGTACGCGTGGTTCATCCGCAGGCCGGTGATCAGCTCGAAGATATCGAGAATGAGTTCACGATCACGAAATCCGTAGATCATGACCGTGGTGGCGCCGAGCTCCATGCCGCCGGTGGCGATGCACACCAGGTGGGACGACAGCCGGTTCAGCTCCATCAGGAGCACCCGGATGATCGAGGCCCGGTCCGGGATCTGGTCCTCGATGCCGAGGAGCTTCTCGACGCCGAGGCAGTACGCCGTCTCGTTGAAGAACGGCGTCAGGTAGTCCATGCGCGTCACGAACGTCGTGCCCTGCGTCCACGTCCGGTACTCGAGGTTCTTCTCGATGCCGGTGTGCAGGTAGCCGATGCCGCAGCGGGCCTCGGTGACGGTCTCGCCCTCGATCTCCAGGATCAGGCGGAGCACACCGTGGGTGGAGGGGTGCTGCGGGCCCATGTTGACGACGATGCGCTCGTCGTCGGCGCGGGCCGCCGACTCGACGACCTCGTCCCAGTCGCCGCCGGTGACGGTGTAGACGGTGCCCTCGGTGGTCTCGCGAGGGGAGGCGTGCGAAGTGCTCATGAGTACGACCTCCGCTGGTCCGGAGCCGGGATCTGGGCGCCCTTGTACTCGACGGGGATGCCGCCGAGGGGGTAGTCCTTGCGCTGCGGGAAGCCCTGCCAGTCGTCCGGCATCATGATCCGCGTCAGGGCCGGGTGACCGTCGAAGACGATGCCGAAGAAGTCGTACGTCTCGCGCTCGTGCCAGTCGTTCGTCGGATAGACGGAGAACAGCGACGGGATGTGCGGGTCGCTGTCGGGCGCGCTGACCTCCAGGCGGATCAGCCGATTGTGGGTGATCGAGCGCAGGTGGTAGACGGCGTGCAGCTCGCGGCCCTTGTCGTTCGGGTAGTGGACACCGCTGACTCCGGTACAGAGCTCGAAGCGCAGGGCCGGGTCGTCGCGCAGGGTGCGGGCGACGCGGAGCAGGTGCTCGCGCTCGATGTGGAAGGTCAGCTCGTCGCGGTCGACGACCGTCTTCTCGATGGCGTTCTCCGGGAGCAGTCCCTGTTCCTCCAGGGCTCCCTCCAGCTCGTCGGCGACCTCGTCGAACCAGCCGCCGTAGGGGCGGTTCGCCGGGCCCGGGAGCCGGACCGAGCGGACCAGGCCGCCGTAGCCGGAGGTGTCGCCGCCGTTGCTCGCGCCGAACATGCCGCGCTGGACGCGGATCTCCTCGCCGCCCTGGCCGCGCTGGCCGGGGAGGTTGGAGGCCGACAGGTCCTTCTCGGGGTTGGCGCCGCCCGTGCCGTTCGCGTCGCTCATCGCAGCAGCCCCTTCATCTCGATGGTGGGCAGGGCCTTGAGCGCCGCCTCCTCCGCCTCGCGGGCCGCCTCCTCGGCGTTCACGCCGAGCTTGGAGGTCTGGATCTTCTGGTGGAGCTTGAGGATGGCGTCCATCAGCATCTCCGGCCGTGGCGGGCAGCCGGGGAGGTAGATGTCGACCGGCACGATGTGGTCGACGCCCTGGACGATGGCGTAGTTGTTGAACATGCCGCCCGAGGAGGCGCAGACCCCCATGGAGATCACCCACTTGGGGTTCGGCATCTGGTCGTAGACCTGCCTGAGCACCGGCGCCATCTTCTGGCTGACCCGGCCGGCGACGATCATCAGGTCCGCCTGGCGGGGCGAGCCCCGGAAGACCTCCATACCGAAGCGCGCCAGGTCGTAGCGGCCGGCGCCGGTGGTCATCATCTCGATGGCACAGCAGGCGAGGCCGAACGTGGCGGGAAAGACGGACGACTTGCGCACCCAGCCCGCGGCCTGCTCGACGGTGGTCAGCAGGAAGCCGCTCGGCAGCTTTTCTTCGAGTCCCATGACAAAAGGCCCCTCAGTCCCATTCCAGGCCGCCGCGCCGCCATACGTACGCGTACGCGACGAAGACGGTGAGCACGAAGAGCAGCATCTCCACGAGCCCGAAGATCCCCAGGGCGTCGAAGGTGACGGCCCAGGGGTAGAGGAAGACGATCTCGATATCGAAAATGATGAAGAGCATCGCCGTCAGGTAGTACTTGATGGGGAAGCGCCCGCCGCCGGCCGGCGTGGGGGTCGGCTCGATCCCGCACTCGTAGGCCTCGAGCTTGGCCCGGTTGTACCGCTTCGGCCCGATCAACGTGGCCATGACCACGGAGAAGATCGCAAAGCCTGCCCCGAGGGCTCCCAGTACGAGGATGGGCGCATACGCGTTCACCGCTCCTCGCTCCTCTCAGTCGGCACTGACTGCTGGCGGTTTGCATCGGGCTCACTTCCGCCCCGTCCGTCCCTCGAACCCCGCCCGCCCCGGCGAAGATCGGGAACATGTGAAGCAGGTCACAAGCCCAACCGCGTGCATCTTATGCCTGTCGCTCTGTGATCTGCGACACGGGGTATTGCACAAGCTTTGTGATCTCCACCACCTGACGAAGGATCATGAAGTCGGATGAGCGGTGATCTTCACACGCGAAGCGTCCGGGCGATCACCAGACGTGACATTTTGCCTAGTCAGCGCAGGCCAGGAGGTCCGTCTCAATATCAAGAGGGTTCCCTTGCATGCAAATTGGCGATGGACTGGATCTCTTGATAGAGGCCGCGTTCACACATCAGAGGGCATGTGGAGCGGGATGTGGACGCGTGCACGCGTTCACGATCTTCGCGAGCCCGTGACCGGGTCGTGATCTACGGCGCGCGACGCGAGCGCCGGGGCTACCGTTCCGTGACCTCCATCACACCGATGAGAGATCCATGAGAACGGGGCTTGGCCAATCAATCCAACCGGTGGTAGGTGCGGGGCAATTCGGGCGTATTGATCAAAGACCGTGATCACAGCCTGGTCTCGGTGCGCCCGCAATGTCCGTTACGGCGTCAATAAAGGGGCTCGAGAGGGGGTTTTGAGGGCTCGATTGAACAACTGTGGCGCAGCACACGTTTCTTGAAGATATGAAGGAGCCCCTGGTACCGGTTGTTCCCATGTCCCACACCGCTCACATACGCAGCCACCGGAAACCCCGCCGCAGTGCGACCTCGACGATCGCCGTGCGTGCCGGAGTCACCGGTGGCATCCTCAGCCTGGCAGCGGCGGGTGCGTCGGCCTCGGCGAGCGCCGCCGAGCCGGTGACGCAGACCATCGAACTGCCCACCCTGACGGCCGACATGGCCACTCAGGTCGCCCAGTCCGCGGCCGCCACGCAGCAGGCGGCCGCGAACTACGAGCTGCGCGCCGAGCGTGACGCCGCCGCCGCCAAGGCCGCCACCGAGGCCAAGAAGGACCTCGCCGAGGCGAAGAAGAAGGCGGAGGCCAAGAAGAAGGCCGCCGAGGAAGCCCGCAAGGCCGCCGCCGAGCGCGCCACGCGCAGCGCCGAGCGCGCCACCCTCTCCGCTTCCGCCTCCGCGTCGGCCTCCACCTCGACGACCGCGCCTGCCAGCGGCAGCGTCGCGACCGTCATCGCCTTCCTCAAGGCACAGGTCGGCGACGCCTACGTCATGGGCGCCACCGGTCCCAGCGCCTGGGACTGCTCCTCCCTCGTGCAGGCCGCGTACAAGCAGGTTGGTGTGGATCTGCCGCGCGTCTCGCAGGACCAGTCGATGTCCGGCACGGACGTGCCGCTGTCCGACGTCCAGGTCGGCGACATCCTGTACTGGGGTGGCAAGGGCTCCGCGTACCACGTGGGTGTCTACATCGGCGACGGCCAGTACCTGGACGCGGCCAACCCGTCCAAGGGCGTCGTCATCCAGGACCTGTCGGGCTACCCGGCGTCGGGCGCGGTCCGCGTCCTCTGAGTCCTCCGATCTCACGCGTACGGGCTTGAGGGCCGCTGCCTCCCGGAGGCGGCGGCCCTCCCCCGTTGGCGTGCGTGCCCTCTCCTGCCGCCCTGACGGCGTTCTCCCGGCCTGTCCGGGCGCGGAGGCCTCCCGCCCCCGAAACCGGCCGAGCCGGTCTCAGGGGTGCCCCGAGTGGCTTCTGGGGCCTTCTCCCGTGTGGCCGGGCTGTGTGTGGAGCGGCCGCGGGGCGTCTGCCGTCATGAGTGCCCCTCAGCGGACACGGCATTCACAGGAGAGACGATGCGCCTCGCGGACGGGGCCGGGCTCGTGGCGAACCAGGTCGGCGAGCCGGTCGTGGTCGAGGGAACGGGTACTTCGCGCGCTGCCTCGCCCACGAAACCGACCACTGCGCCGGGCGGCTCTGTCTCGACCGGCTCTCCGAGTGAGTGCCTGATCCGGCAGCGCCCCGGGCGGGGGTCAGGCCTTCGGGGCCACCTTGCTCAGGCCGTTGATGATGCGGTCCATCGCGTCGCCGCCGGTCGGGTCCGTGAGGTTCGCGAGGAGCTTCAGCGTGAACTTCATCAGCATCGGGTGCGTGAGGCCGCGCTGGGTGGCGATCTGCATGACCTTCGGGTTGCCGATGAGCTTCACGAAGGCGCGGCCGAGCGTGTAGTAGCCGCCGTAGGTGTCCTTGAGGACGCGCGGGTAGCGCTGGAGCGCCAGTTCGCGGCGGGCCGGGGTGGAGCGGGCGTGGGCCTGGACGATGACGTCGGCGGCGATCTGGCCGGACTCCATGGCGTAGGCGATGCCCTCGCCGTTGAAGGGGTTCACCAGGCCGCCGGCGTCGCCGACGAGCAGCAGGCCCTTGGTGTAGTGCGGCTGGCGGTTGAAGGCCATGGGCAGGGCGGCGCCGCGGATCGGGCCGGTCATGTTGTCGGGGGTGTAGCCCCAGTCCTCCGGCATGGACGCGCACCAGGCCTTCAGGACCTCGCGCCAGTCCAGCTCCTTGAAGGAGTCGGAGGTGTTGAGCACGCCCAGGCCGACGTTGGAGGTGCCGTCGCCCATGCCGAAGATCCAGCCGTAGCCGGGCAGGAGCCGGTCCTCGCCCGGGCCGCGGCGGTCCCAGAGCTCCAGCCAGGACTCCAGGTAGTCGTCCTCGTGGCGGGGGCTCTCGAAGTACGTCCGTACGGCCACGCCCATCGGGCGGTCCTCGCGGCGGTGCAGGCCCATCGCGAGGGAGAGGCGCGTGGAGTTGCCGTCGGCGGCGACGACGAGCGGCGCGTGGAAGGTGACTTCGCGCTTCTCCTCACCGAGCTTGGCGTGCACACCGGTGATCCGGCCGGTGCGGTCGTCGATGACCGGGGCGCCGACGTTGCAGCGCTCGAACAGCCGGGCGCCCGCCTTCTGGGCCTGCCGGGCGAGCTGGTCGTCGAAATCGTCGCGCTTGCGGACGAGGCCGTAGTCGGGGAAGGAGGCGAGATCCGGCCAGTCGAGCTGGAGGCGCACTCCGCCGCCGATGATCCGCAGGCCCTTATTGCGCAGCCAGCCGGCCTCTTCCGAGATGTCGATGCCCATCGCCACGAGCTGTTTGACGGCGCGCGGGGTGAGGCCGTCGCCGCAGACCTTCTCGCGCGGGAACGCGGTCTTCTCCAGCAGGAGGACGTCGAGTCCCGCCTTGGCGAGGTGGTAGGCGGTCGTGGAGCCGGCCGGCCCCGCGCCCACGACGATCACATCGGCGGTGTTCTCGGAGAGAGGCTCGGTCACGACGGTCACGGCGGGATCTCCCCAAGCTTCGGAATCTGTGTGCCGGCCGGCACAGGACATGGGCAGTCTATGCAGCGGTATCGATCACCTGCCGAAGGGATGCCTCCGTGAACCCGGCCCTCCCCGCTGTGCGACTGCGCGTGCCCACCCACGAGGACGCGTTCGCCTGGCACCGGATCTTCGACGACCCGGACGTCATGGAGTTCCACGGCGGAAAGGCCGCCGAACTGTCGGTCTACGAGGAGCTCACCGCCCGCCAGCGCCGGCACGACGCCGAGCGCGGCTACTGCCTGTGGACCCTGCTGGACGCGTCCGGTCAGGTCGTCGGCTTCACCGGGGCCCAGCCCTGGGAGCGGGACTGGGGGCCGAGGGGGGAGATCGAGATCGGCTGGCGCCTGGCCCGGGAGCACTGGGGCAAGGGGTACGTCACCGCGGCCGCGCGGCAGACGCTGGAGCGGATGCGGACGGCGGGTGTACCGGGCGTGGTGGCGATGGTCGACGCCCGCAACAGCCGGTCCATCGCGGTCACCCGGCGGCTGGGAATGCGCCTCGCCGAGACGTTCACGACGTCGGCCTCGGACCGCGCGGGGCACTGCTACCGGCTCGACCTCTGAGACGACGACATCACACTGCGTAGTCGACTGTCACAGAAAGACATCCGTCGCTTCCGGCCGGTACGGGGCCGGAGTTACCCTTCCTGTACCGCTGGGGGTGACATCTGTGCAGATATCCCGCAAAGCACCCGAAGTGCGCGTACCGCGTCTGGTGGGTCTGATGGCCGTGGACGCGCGCGAGACGGCCCGGGCGCGGGGCCTGTTCCTCAACGCGCCGGACCGGCCCGACTTCCATCTCGCCGTCGTCGACTACGTCGTACGCCAGTACCCGCAGCCCGAGGCCGAGGTGCCGCGGGACTCGATGGTCTACGTCTGGTTCGACTTCGGCCCCGGCGAGGGCGGCGGGGGCGTGCACGAGCCGCGGATCCCGAGACCGCCCAGGGGCGGGCTGCAACGGGAGCTGGACGAGCCGGGCGACCCGTACATGGTGCTCAGCTCCCCGTAGCCGGCGGCTCCCCGGAGGGGTTCAGCTCTCCTTGAAGCCCCGGTGCAGGGCGACGATCCCGCCGCTCAGGTTGCGCCAGGCCACCCGCGACCAGCCGGCCTTGCCCAGCCGTTCGGCCAGCGCGGGCTGGTCGGGCCAGGCGCGGATGGACTCGGCGAGGTAGACGTAGGCGTCGGGGCTGGAGGACACGGCCCGGGCGACCGGCGGCAGGGCGCGCATCAGGTACTCGGTGTAGACCGTGCGGAACGGCGCCCACGTCGGGTGCGAGAACTCGCAGATCACGATCCGCCCGCCGGGCCGGGTCACGCGCTGCATCTCCCGCAGGGCCGCGTCCGTGTCCTGCACGTTGCGCAGCCCGAAGGAGATGGTGACGGCGTCGAAGGTGTCGTCCTTGAAGGGGAGCCGCGTGGCGTCGCCGGCGGTGTAGGGCAGCCAGGGCCGGCGCTGCTTGCCGACCTGGAGCATGCCCTGGGAGAAGTCGCAGGGGACGACGTAGGCACCGGTCTGCGCGAAGGGCAGTGAGGAGGTGCCGGTGCCCGCCGCCAGGTCGAGGACCTTCTGGGCGGGGCGTGCGTCGACCGCCTTGGCGACCTCCTTGCGCCATCGCCGGTCCTGGCCGAGGGACAGCACGTCGTTGGTCAGGTCGTACCGTTCCGCCACGTCGTCGAACATCGAGGCGACTTCGTGCGGCTGCTTGTCCAGGGATGCGCGGGTCACGCGCCCATTCTTGCAGCACCCGATCAGGGAAGGAGCCTCGGCTTCTTCCGTGCCGCCACGTCCTCCACCCACCCGCACAGCAGCACGAACACCGCGATCAGCACCCAGCCCACCCCGAACATGAACCACTGGCTGTCCAGGGGCAGGTACGCCTCGAAGGCCGGCACGTCCCAGAACCGGTCGATCAGAGGCACGGCGAGGATCAGGGCGATCTCGTGCCAGAGGTAGAGGGTGACGGCCCGGGCGTTGAAGACGGTCACGAGCCGGTCCAGCCGCCGGAACCGGGCGAGTCCCGCGAAGTCGGTCCGGAAGCGGGCCTTGGCGTACATCAGCAGCGTCACGAACCCGGCCGACCAGAAGGCCTGCGCGAGCGGGTTCTCGTCGAGGTCGTACGTGCCGTACTCGGCCTGGTGCGCGAGGGCGTACCAGCCGCCGTACGCGAGGGCGGCCGACGCGAGCGGGAGCAGCGCGGCGGGCTTCAGCCGGGCCAGGACGCCGTCGTGGTGCGCGAAGCCGAGGAGCCAGCAGAACAGGAACGTCGCCAGGTCCCACAGCGCGGCGCCGAGCCGGTCGTCCGGCGGCTGCCATACGAACTGGAAGGCCAGGACCGGCCCCAGGGACAGCAGCAGCACCGGGACGGGAGCGAGCCGGAAGAGCCGCAGCAGGAGCGGGGAGAGGAGCACGAACCACAGATACGTCCGCAGGTACCAGAGGATCTCCCAGGCCTGCTCGCCCCAGGCATTGCCCGGCGGGTCGCCGAGCGGCACCACCCAGTAGACGATCTGCCAGCCGGGCATCCAGCCGTGCACCAGCATCGCGCCGGCCACGAACACGCCCCAGAACCAGAAGGGCGGCAGCAGCCGACGGAAGCGGCTCCTGATCACGGTGAGCGCGGGGCGCTCAAGGGACCTCGCCATGAGAGTGCCGGCCAGGGCGAACATGACCCCCATGGAGGGGAAGACCAGCCCCGCCCAGGCCCAGCCGAAGGTGTGGTAGGTGACAACGCGGACGAGCGCGACCGCGCGAAGGGTGTCGAAGTAGCGGTCCCGCGCCGGGCGGGCGACGGCCTCCGGGAGCTCCCGCTCGGCCGTCCTGCTGTGCGCCCCCATCAGCCCGCCCCCGCCGGGGTGCCGACCTCGCCGGTCCGCTTCAGCTTCTGCCAGCGCAGCCGGCCGCCGGTCAGGGCGGTGACGCAGGAGTGGATGAGGACGAGGTACATCATCTGCCGGTAGGCGAGCTGTTGGAGCGGCATCATCAGCAGATAGCGGTACTTCTCGCGGTCCAGGCGGAAGGCGTACGCCGCGCACACGAGCTGGACGCCGAGCACCGCGAGCCACGCCAGCAGCGCCGCCTTGAAGTCGATGAAGATCATCGAGTAGGCCGTGAACACGTCGATGAGCGGGGCGAAGACCGGCGTGACGATCTGGAACAGCACCACCAGCGGCATGCCGACCCGCCCGAAACGCCCCGAAGGTCCCTTGTCCGTGAGCGACTTGCGGTGCTTCCACAGCGCCTGCATCGTGCCGTAGGACCAGCGGTAGCGCTGGGACCACAGCTGCTTGAGGGAGCCCGGCGCCTCGGTCCACGCGCGCGCGTGCTCCTGGTAGACGACCCGCCAGCCCGCGCGGTGCATCGCGATGGTGATGTCGGTGTCCTCGGCGAGGGTGTCCTCGCTCATGCCGCCGACCTGGAGCACCGCCTCGCGGCGGAACGCGCCGATCGCGCCGGGGATGGTCGGCATGCAGCGCAGCAGGTCGTACATGCGCCGGTCGAGGTTGAAGCCCATCACGTACTCGATGTGCTGCCAGGCGCCGATGACGGTGGTGCGGTTGCCGACCTTGGCGTTGCCCGCGATCGCGCCGACCTCCGGGTCGGCGAAGGGCTGGACGAGCTGCCGTACGGTGTCCGGCTCGAAGACGGTGTCGCCGTCCATCATCACGACGATGTCGTAAGCCGCGTTCCGTACACCGTTGTTGAGGGCGGCCGGCTTGCCCGCGTTGGCCTGGCGGATGACGCGCACGTTGGGCATGCCGAGGGACTCGGCGATCTCGGCCGTGCCGTCCGTGGAGCCGTCGTCCACGACGATGATCTCGATCGGGTGCGTGCTCTGCGCCAGCGAGGCGAGGGTGTTGGCGATGCACTCCTTCTCGTTGTACGCCGGGACGATCACGCTCACCGGCCGGGTGACCGTCGGGCCCCAGCTGAAGCGGCGTCTGTTGCGCAGGCGGTAGTGGCGGCGGGCCAGGACGAGCATCATCCCGAAGCGGCCGATGACGGCCACGCCGACCACCAGCAGGCCGACGGACAGCGTCGGCACGGCCCACTCGGCGACCGCCACGGCGGCGACCAGGGCCTTGCCCTCGTAGAGGATCGCGCCGGTGGCCTCACGGTGGGCGGCCTGGAGCGTGCTCGCGGTGCCCTGAGGGCCGTTCGCGGTGCCCTGAGAACCGTCCGCCGTGCCCTGGGGTCCTCCGGCTCCGGGCTGCTGCCCCGTGCCACGCCCCTGTTCCATGACGCCGCTGATGGTGGTGAAGGTGTACCCCTTCGCCCGCATCTTCTCGATGTACTGCGGCAGCGCCTTGATCGTCTGGGAGCGCTCGCCGCCCGCGTCGTGGAAGAGGACCGACGCGCCCTTGTTCTTCTTCGGCGTGGCCCACTGGACGATCTTCGAGACGCCCGGCCGCTTCCAGTCGTCGCTGTCGGTGTCGACGAAGACGCTGGTGTAGCCGTCCTCGCCGAGCTTCTTGTAGACGGGCCAGCTGTAGTTGTCGATGGCGTCCGTCTCCGAGGAGTACGGCGCCCGGAACAGGGTGGTCGTGATGCCGGCCGCGCCCGCCAGCGCGAGCTGGGTCTGCTCCATCTCGCGCCGGACCCGGGCGTCGCTCTGGTACGACAGGTCGACGTGCGTGAAGGTGTGGATGCCCACCTCGTGGCCCTGCTCGACCATGTCCTCGACGATGCCCGGGTAGCGCGACACCATCGAGCCGACCAGGAAGAACGTGGCGGGCACGTCGTACTTCTCGAGGATCGCCAGCACCTGGGGCGTCCAGGTCGGGTTGGGTCCGTCGTCGAAGGTGAGCGCGATCGTCTTGTCGGGGACGGAGACGGTCGTGGCCTGTCCGCCGCGGAAGGTGACGATGGGCCCGCCGTCCAGGACGTCGTCCGGTACGTCGCTGGAGCTGGCCCCGGTGCGCACGCGCTGGTCGCCGCCGACCTCGGCGCGCAGATAGCCGTCGAGGAGCATCACGCAGATCAGCGCGAGCAGGAGCAGCAGGGCGAGGATGACGCGCGGCTTCTGCAGCGCGGCGGCCTTGCCGGCGGCCCGCTCCATCCGGGAGGGGGCGCGGCGGCGGCCGCGGGAGGGGGTGGTCGTGGTCATACGGCGGCCCCCGGTCAGTCGGAGCCCGCGCCCGCGGCGGCGGAAGCCGAGGCGGACGGGGATGCGGACGGGGACGTGGTCGACGGGGACGCGGTGGAACCAGAGGCTCCGCCTTCGGTCGCCTGGGGCGGAGCCGAGGGGACACCGCTCGGCGGGGCGGCGCCCGGGCCCCCCGGCCCCACACCCCCCTGCCCCTCGCCCTGCGGCCCTCCGCCCTGCGGTTGGCCACCGCCGGGCCCCGCGCCCGCGAACGGCAGGAGCTGCGACGGTGTGAGCGAGGTGCCCCAGCCCATGAAGGCCGCGCCGAGCACGGCCGCGTACCCGAGGCAGACGACGCCCAGGACGAGACCGATCCGGCGCAGCAGCCGGGCCCGGCGTCCGGAGTTGTCAACGAACACGGGCCCTTCGGCGGACTCGTTGCCACGTTTGCGGCGGCGACCGCGGGTGACGCGGCTTTCGATGGCAGGCTCGGAATGCATTCCCCGGACATTAGGCGGGCTTTATGTGCCATAAACTTGGGTTCTGATGTGAGAGACCCATGAGAAACGACCGAAGCTGTCCTTTCTCTGAGAGTTTCCGGGAACACCTGCGGAACTCGATCCGAGCGCCCATCATCGTGAGACGTTTGCTGCCGGGAAACGTACTAGGGGTTTGGACCTTTATGACCTCACGAGAACGGGAGCGTGCGCTATGAGGAGTCACCGGAAGCGGGCGGCGGTCGGACTGGGCTGTCTGCTCGCCCTGGCCACCACGGCCTGCTCCGAGCAGGGCGAGGCGGCCCGTCCGGCACCCCCGGCGTCGGCCGCGCCCAGCGCCTCGTCACCGGCCGAGTCCGAGTCCGGAACCTCGAGTACGACCTCGTACGCCCCGTACGTAGACGCCAAGGACGCCTCCGCCACCGACTCCGCGGGCTCCCCCACGACGTACAACCTGGCCTTCGTCCTGGCCGGTGGCAGCGGCTGCACCCCGCGCTGGAACGGCACGGACGCCCTCGGCGACGCGGCGGTGAAGTCCCGTATCGCGAAGCTCAAGGAGGACGGCGCCGAAGTCCGGGTCTCCTTCGGCGGCGCCTCCGGCAAGGAACTCGCGGCGGCCTGCGACAGCGCGTCGGAGCTGGCGGCGGCGTACGGCAAGGCTCTCGACGCGGCCGGTGCCACCCGGGCCGACTTCGACATCGAGGGCGACGAACTGGCCGACTCCGCCTCCATCGACGTGCGTTCGAAGGCGATCGCGCTGCTGCAGAAGGAGCGTACGGATCTGGAGGTCTCCTTCACGCTGCCCGTGATGCCCTCCGGACTGGGCAAGGACAGCCTGGCGCTCCTCGCGTCCGCCAACGACAACGGCGTACAGGTCGCCACGGTCAATCTGATGACGATGAACTACGGATCGTCGTTCGACGGCGACATGGGCGGTTACGCCCTCGCGGCCGCCAAGGCCTCGCACACCCAGTTGAAGAAGGTCTTCGGCACATCGGACGCGGCCGCCTGGCGGGGCATGGCCCTCACCTCGATGATCGGCGTCAACGACGTGGACGGCGAGACCTTCACGCTCGCCGACGCCACCGAGGTCCGTGCCTTCGCCGAGGACAAGGGCATCGGGTGGGTGTCGATGTGGTCGGCGGCCCGGGACCGCGGTTGCGCGGACGGGGCGAAGACCGACAAGGCGGCGACCGACTGCAGTGGTGTGAAGCAGAGTTCGGGGGCGTTCGCGGAGGCGTTCTCGGGCTGACGGTTCAACGAGGCACTTCAGAAGGCCCCTTCGAAAGGAGCCGGTCAGCGCCGCCGATGCACCAGCCGCCCCGCACACACCGTCGCGACGCACTCCCCGGCCTCGTCGAACACGGCGAGGTCGGCCCGGCCGGTCGGCACGAGGGCGGGCCGGCGCGTGGCGGGCAGGACGACGACGTCGTTGCGCTCGGCGGCGGCCCGCAGTTCCGCCGAGTCGACGTACTCCTCAAGGACCGCCACCGCGCCGAGCTTCAGCACCGCGTGGACGCGTTCGCGCGGGCTCGGGGCGTCCGGGAGCGGGCCCTCGTGGACGCGGGCGGGGCCGAGGGTCCCGGGCCAGCTGCGCACCCGGGCCTTCGGGAACGCCTCGCGCACGTCGTCGAGCTTCCCGACGGCACCGATCCGGTCCCGCCCGACGACCACGGCGCCGTTCTTCACGGCATCGGAGTCCCAGGTGACACGGACTGCTTCCGCCGTGTGGATCGTCTCCAACTCTTCCCCGCAGCGGCCTAGTTGGGGGCAAGCAGCTTGAGCTCGGGGTGAGCCGTGCCGCCCTCGATGGCCGTGGACGAGAAGTGCGAGACCACGCGGTCGTCGGCGGGGTCGTTCGCCGGGTCGTCGTGCACGACGAGGTGCTCGTACGTGGTCGCCCGCTGGGCGGGCACCCGCCCGGCCTTGCGGATCAGGTCGATGATCTCCAGCCGGTTGGAGCGGTGCTTGGCGCCCGCCGAGGACACCACGTTCTCCTCCAGCATGATCGAGCCGAGGTCGTCGGCGCCGTAGTGCAGGGAGAGCTGGCCGACCTCCTTGCCCGTGGTCAGCCAGGAGCCCTGGATGTGGGCGATGTTGTCCATGAACAGCCGCGCGATCGCGATCATCCGCAGGTACTCGAAGATCGTGGCCTGCGTACGGCCCTTCAGGTGGTTGTTCTCGGGCTGGTAGGTGTACGGGATGAAGGCGCGGAAGCCGCCCGTGCGGTCCTGTACGTCCCGGATCATCCGCAGGTGCTCGATGCGCTCGGCGTTGGTCTCGCCGGTGCCCATCAGCATGGTGGACGTCGACTCCACGCCCAGTCCGTGCGCGATCTCCATGATCTCCAGCCAGCGCTCGCCGGACTCCTTCAGCGGGGCGATGGCCTTGCGCGGCCGCTCGGGCAGCAGCTCGGCACCGGCACCGGCGAAGGAGTCGAGCCCGGCGGTGTGGATGCGCTGGATGGCTTCCTCGACCGACACCTTGGAGATCCGGGCCATGTGCTCGACCTCGGACGCCCCCAGGCTGTGGATGACCAGCTGCGGGAAGGCCTGCTTGATGGCGGCGAAGTGCTTCTCGTAGTACTCGACGCCGTAGTCCGGGTGGTGGCCGCCCTGGAACATGATCTGGGTGCCGCCCAGTTCGACGGTCTCGGCGCAGCGGCGCAGGATGTCGTCGAGGTCGCGCGTCCAGCCCTTGTCCTTGGCCTTCGGCGGGGCGTAGAACGCGCAGAACTTGCACGCCGTGACGCACACGTTCGTGTAGTTGATGTTGCGCTCGATGATGTACGTCGCGATGTGCTCGGTCCCCGCGTACCGGCGGCGGCGTACGGCGTCGGCGGCGGCGCCCAGCGCGTGCAGCGGGGCGTCGCGGTACAGCGCGAGCGCCTCGTCCGGGGTGATCCGCCCACCGGCGGCTGCGCGGTCGAGGATGGGCTGAAGGTCGGCCTTCTCGGTCACCGGGCGTCCCTTTCGTAAGGGTTGTGGACGGACCAGGCCAGCGTACGCCAGCGGGTGTGCGGACTGGACGTCAGGCCGTCGTGCAGGGGTCGCTCGGGCCGGACGTCAGGCCGTGTAGGCGCCCACGAGCAGTCCCAGCAGGGCGCCCGTGATCAGGAACGGCCCGAACGCGATCGCCGTCTTGCGCGAGGCCCGCCGCGCGACGACCAGGGCGCCGCCGTACAGGGCGCCCAGCAGGAAACCGGCGAAGGTGCCGAGCATCACGGTCGGCCAGCCGTACCAGCCGAGCACCGCCCCCGTGCCCAGGGCGAGCTTGACGTCGCCGAAGCCCATGCCGGCGGGGTTGATGAGGAACAGCACGAAGTAGCCGCCGCCCAGCGCGAGCGAGCCGAGCAGGGCGGTCGTCCACTCCCCCGCGTGCTCGGGCACGAGCGCGGTGAGGCCGAGCAGGGCGAGCGCGGCCCCGGCGAACGGGAGCGTGAGCGGGTCGGGCAGCCGCCGCACCCGGAAGTCGACGGCCGTCAGCAGGACCCCGACGGGGGCGAGCAGCAGCCAGACGCCGAGCTCGGGGCGGGTGCCGGTGGCGGCGGCGAGGGCGGCGCAGACGAGGGCGGTGGCCATGACCAGGGGGGTCGTACGGGGCCCGTATCCGGCGCCCTCACCCTCCGGACATTCCGGGCAGGTAGCCCGCCCCAGCCAGCCCTTGAGGGCATGCCCGCCGGGGCAGCTGTCGCGCCACGGCTCCCCCGCCGGGGCCGAGAAGCGATAGGCCGCGCGGGGCAGGAACGCTCCCGCCGCCGCACCCCAGAGCGCGGCGGCGACGATCAGCAGCCCGGTGTTCATCCCACCGCGGCGATCGCGTCGCGCCACGTCGGCAGCAGCTCGTCGAGCAGTGCCTCGGTGCGCGGCGGCAGCCCGCGGGCCCCGCTGCGGCCGATGAGGTCGGTGGCGAGTGCGGTGAGCTGGGACGTGTCGCCGGTGGCGTGGGTGGCGCGCAGCAGCTCGTGCCACAGGCGCTCGTCGGCCGGGGCGGTGCGCAGGGCCGCGTTGAGGGCCTCGATGGCCTTCTCCGCGCGGTCCCTCTCCATGTGGAACTCGCACAGCGCGAGCCCGGTGTCCGCGACCAGCAGCGGCAGCTGGGCGTCGACGATCTCGTGGGTGAGCCACCGGTAGCGGCCCTCGGGCCGGTCGGCGAGCAGCGGCCCGCGCACCAGGACGAGCGCGTCGGTGAGCAGCCGCCCGCGCACGGCCCGGCTGTCGACGCCCTTGCCCTGCGTGGCCTCGTGATAGAGCGAGCGCAGCACGTCCAGGTCGGAGACGACGGACGTGGCGAGCGTGAGCCGCCCGGTCCCGTCCCGGCCGAGGCGGGGCGTACCGTCCGGGTCGGCGCCGAGCCACACCCGCAGCCGGTCCAGGAGCGCGTCCCGTACGTCGTCGGTGACGCCGCGCGGCCACAGCGCCGAGGCCAGCACGCGCGGGTGCACGCCCTCGCGGTGCAGGAGCAGCAGGGCGAGCGCCTCGTGCAGCAGCGGGCTGCGCTCCCCGTCCGGGGTGTCCAGGCCGATGATCTCGTACGGCCCGACGAGACGGGCGTAGACCGCCGGCCGCCCGTGCTCGCTGATGTCGACGAGGAACGGCGGGGTGGTCACGGGTCCGTTCGTCTCACGCTCGGGGTCGGCGTCGGTGAACAGCTCGACCACGGCGCGCTGTTGGGCGGCGGGCAGCAACTGGGCGTCGAGTTCGAGCCCGAGGAGCGGTGCGAGGAGCTTGCCCTGGCCGGTGATCTCCATCTCCCAGGCGGCGCCCGGCAGATCGCCGGTCTCGGTGCCGACGAGGTAGCCGATGCCGAGGCGTCCGGCGTCGGAGGCGAGTTCGGCGAGCTTGACGGCGTCCTCGGCGGACGGATGGGCGGCGAGGAGGACCAGGTGCGGGGCCCAGCGGGTGTGCTGGGCGGGACCGGTGCGGCCGGTGAGCACGGAGTCGTGCCCGGCGGCGCCGAGCGCGCCCCGGCGCTGCCGCGTCTCGGCCTCCATGGTCTCGACGAGCGCCTCGATGTCCTCGAGGTGCCGGATCCGGTTCGGGGCGAGCGGCGTCAGGTCCTCGCCGAAGCCGACGAGCGTGATGGTCATGCGGTCGGACCAGCCGTTGGTCGCCAACTCGGCGGCGACGGACGCGAAGACGGCGGCCCTGTCGGCCTCCCGGCCGCTCAGCGAGACGATGCCGGGCACCGCCTCCAGGTTGAGCAGCAGCCGCGAGTCGTCCATGGTGCCGAGGCTGACGAGCCCCGGGTAGGGAGCGGCGGTGTCGACGTCCTCGTAGCGCTCGCCGTCGGTCCTGGCCAGCATCCAGAAGGTCTGGTCCTGCCCCTGCTGCCAGGGGGCGGGCGGCTTCCCGGCGGGCTGGGCGAGCTGGAGGTGCAGGTCGCCGTTGCTCAGCCAGGCCGCGTAGACGACCGGCAGCGCGCGCGACTCCTCGGCGAGGGAGGCGGCGAGCCCCCGCAGACTCCGGTCGAGCAGTCGTACGCCCTCGGGGTCGGCGCCGACGAGCAGTGCGTCCTGGACGTCCTGGGCGTCCCCGGTCGGCGTGGGCGGCTCCATGCCGCGCCGACCGCCGATGGCCCCGAACGCCGACTGCCACAGCGCCTGCCGGCGCCGCCGTCCCAGGGCGCCGAGAAGACCGGCGGCGAGGAGAGGGGCGGTGAGAAGCGCTTCAGGAAGACCGAAGGAGCTGTCGGACTCGGCGTCGACACTGGTGGCCTGCTGGTGCCCGGTGTCCGGGGCGGGCCGCTGCTCGGGCAGGGACACCTGGGAGGCGCCACCACCGGCGTGCTCGTGCCCACCGCCCTCGGCGCCGGAACCGCCTCCGCCCTGGGCGTGATCGCCGCTCTGGGCGTAGTCGCTGATCTGCTGCTGCACATCGGGCGACACGTTGGGCGCCTCGTCGGGCATCTCCACGAGGTCGCCGCCGCGCGCGTCGCCCGGCATCTCCATGATCCAGCCGGGCCGGATGAGACTGGCCTCGGAGAGCTTGGAACCGTCCGGCTGCACACGGTCCTTGTTGAGGTCGAAGATCTCCTTGTAGCGACGCCCGTCACCGAGGTGCCGGTCGGCTATCTCCCACAGGGAGTCGTGGTGACGCCCCTCGGGCGGCTGGATCCGGTAGTACTTCGTGTCGCCCTGCTTGGCGGTGCTGCCGCCGGCCTCCGCGTGCGAGGCGGCGTGCGAGGCCTGTTCGGCGAGGGCGGAGGCGGTGTCGGCGGCCTGCTCCTGCTGCTGGGCGAAGAGACCGCCCGGGGTCTGCTGGGCCGCTGCCACGGTGGGCTTCTGGTTGGCGTCGTACGTCTGCCCGAGCTGCGACAGCCCGGGCGCGAAGCTGGCGGCCGTGGCGCCGACGAGCAGGAGCGCGGCGACGAGTTGCCGCGCGAGCAACTGACTGGGCCCGGCGCCCGGCACGCGTCCCGGCACACCGACCCCGGACAGCGCGGCCTTCATCTCGACGAGCACGCAGGCGGTGAACTGCGCCCACGCCAGCCACACCACGACGGTCAGGATGTTCAGGAACGTCTGAACGGTGATCTCTTGCTGCAGCCAGTCGAGGCTCGGCACCCCGTTCGGCAACGGCCACCCGATCTGCGTGGCCAGCGCGCCCGGCACGCCGACGAGCAGAACGGCCAGCGCGACGAAGGCGAAGAACGCCTTGACGAAGTCCCCGAACGACCGCCGCCGGATCCTCACCGGCTGCGGCGTCCGATTCCTCGGGGCCGTCGCTCCCGTCGTACTTCCCGTCGAGCTTGACGAGCTTGAGGTGCGGCGTCGCGGCATGGCGGGTGTCCTGGGGTCGTGTGTGGAGTGCCGTGAGGCAGAGCTGTGAAGTAAGGGGTGTGCTGAGCCTACAGAGATCTTATGGACTCTTTTTGGGGTCGTCGAAGGACGCAGGGAAGGAACCTTGCCGACGTCCGATTTGCCCCTGTAGTGGGTTGGAGTCGCGCGGGCGGCCGGACCACCGGAACGACCCCCTTCGCAATTGCCACGCACACCCCTCACGCACTCCACACAATCCACCACGGCCACTCAAGGGGCCACACACAGCCCCTGATAGCTTCGTTCCCTGTCGCACACGCCAACCTCGGGGGAGAATCCGTGGCCCGCCGCGCTCTGACCACCACCGCTGCCGTGTTCGCTACCACGGCGGCACTTCTGCTCACCGCATGCGGTGACGGTGACGACAAGCCGTCGGGTGACATCGAAGGAGCGGACACGGCGGCAAGCCCGTCAAATTCCGCCTCGGCATCGACGCCCTCGGGAGTCAAGCGCCCCGAGGTCACCCTCCCGAGCAGCTTCCGGTTGACCTTCAAGAACTGGACGAGCAGCGACCCCGACGAGCAGGCCGTACTCAACGACGGCAAGGAACAGCTCCGAGCCGGTTACGCGGCGATCATCGAGAACAAGCCCGACGGCGGTAACGCCCTTGCCTTCTACGACACGGAAGCCGGCCTTTCCCAGGACCGTGAGTGGCTCAAGTCCTACACGGACAAGAACGTCACCGTGATCGGCGAGCTCCCTGTCTTCGACCCTCAGGCCACGCTCTTCGCGAAGAAGACCAAGGCGCAGCTCAGGTACTGCACGGACGAGAGCAAGGCACAGACGAAGCACCGAAAGACGGGCGAGACGGTCGGGAATCCTCAGGGGACCGACCCCCAAGTGGCCTACGTCGTCACGATGCAGAAGAGCGAGCAGGGCGTGTGGCAGACCGTGTCCACGAACTCGACGAGGGGCGGTTGCTCCTGATGACGCGGTGCAAGGGAGCCGTGACCGCGATGGTCGGGACGGCTCTGACGGTCGCCCTCTCCACCGCTCCGGCTCATGCGGTCGGCGTGGGAAACGACAAGAAGCCCTCCGGCGGCGACACCGCGGGAGGCGCCGGTAGCGACGGAACCCTCTCGGCCTCCGTCTCCGACATCCAAGTCTCCTACCCCGAGGGCGGAGACGGCGGCGGCAAGAAGGGGAACCTCGGCACCGTCGACCCCAATTGGAAGCCACCCGCCTGCTGGTACGAACCGGCCATGACCTCCGAGCAGCTGAAGAAGTTCGTGGACACGGACAGCGGCGGCGATGTCGGAATCCACCATTCCTGGTGGGGCAAGGGGCTGTGGACCGACCACTACAGGGACGGCAAGCCCGCGGAGAATTTTGATCTGCACTCGCCCAAGAACAGCGTCTCCGAGGGGTACAAGAACTACAACCTCGGCAAGGACGGCTACTTCTGGCGCGGTGTCGCCCCCGACCCCGACGCCTCCGACTCCTGGGACTGCGGCCGCATCATGTTCTGGGTCGACGCCGACGAGGTCCCGGACGACCCGAACGCGCCCACCCCGCGAACACTTGCCGAGTACTCCTACGACAAGGTCAAGGTCCCGGAGACGAAGGTCGACCTGAAGCCGGAGGGCAAGTCCGTGGTCAACCTGCCCACATGGGTGTGGCTGGACAAGGGCACCTTCAAGGACGTCAAGGTCCGCGCCGAGCTCCCGAACACGGGCCTGTGGGCGGAGACGACCGCCAAGCCGGTCGCCCTTCACCTGGAGCCGGGCACGGAGGACGCCGAGACCTTCCCCGCCTCCGGCGACTGCGCGATCAACGACGACGGCAGCATCGGCACCCCGTACACCAAGGGCAACGCCGAGAAGACCCCGCCGTGCGGCATCCGCTACCTCCACGCCACGAACGGCACGCCGTACCAACTCTCCGCCAGCGTCACCTGGCAGATCACCTGGGAAGGCTCGGGCGGCACCGGCGGCGACCTGCCCGACGGCACGTTCGAGACGACTCAGGACATGAACGTCCAGGAGATCCAGTCGGTCAACCGCTGACCACCGGACTCCAGGGCGTTCGCAACCGCCACGTCACACTCCTCACCTTCCCCACACAATCCACCCCTGCCTCTCAAGGGCCGATTCCCCTCCCCTGGTAGCTTCGTTCCCTGTCGCGTACACCGAAACCACGGGGGAGATCAACAGTGGCCCGCCGCGCACTGACCACCGCTGCCGCAGCGTTCACCACGGCGGCGGCGCTGCTTCTGACCGCCTGTGGAGGGGGCGACGACTCGTCGTCGGACGACATCAAGGGGGCGGGCAACGGCTCGAGCAGCAGCCCTTCGGCCTCCGCGTCCTCCGCGGCACCCGGCGTCAAGCGCCCGGATATCAAGCTCCCCAGCAGCTTCCAGCTGACGTTCGCGAACTGGACGAGCAGCGACCCCGTGGAGCAGGCGGTGCTCGACGACGGCAAGGAACAGCTCCGGGCGGGGTACGAGGCGATCATCGAGAACGATCCCGCCAGCAAGAACCGCGCCTTCTACGACACAAAGAACGGCTTCCTGCAGAGCCAGCAGTGGATCAGGACCTACACGGACAAGAACCTCACCGTCATCGGCAAGTTGCCCGTGTTCGACCCCAAGGTCACCCTCGCCAAGGACAAGGCGGCGGCGTCCCTCTCCTACTGCACCGACGAGAGCAAGGCCTCCACGAAGAACCGCAAGACCGGCGAGGTCAAGGGGAACCCGGCGGGCACTGACCCCGAGGTCCTCTACGTGATCTCCATGGGCAAGAACGCCCAAGGTGTGTGGCAGGCGGTGTCCGCCCACTCGGAGCGGGGTGGCTGCGCACAGTGAGGTCCTCACACGCCCGGCCCTTCACGGTCCTCTCGCTCACCGTCGCTCTCCTCGCACCCGTGCCTGCGGTCGCCCTCGGCGGCGAGGGCAGTTACGGCGGCGGAGCCAAGAACAACGAGATATCCGCTTCCGCCTCGCAGTCCCGGATCAAGGTCACGCAGACCAGCGGCCCCACCGGCGGCAAGCAGGGCACCGTCGCATCGACGGACACCAACTGGAAGCCACCGCCGTGCTGGTACGAGCCCGTCTTCACCCCCGAGCAGCTGAAGAACTTCTCGGAGAACGACGGCAGCGGTGACGCCGGTCTGCGCGACGGCTGGTACGGCTCGGAACTCTGGACCGACCACTTCAGGGACGAGAAGGACGCCGTCACCATCTTCACGAAGCCGGGCACCGTGAAGGGGTACAAGAACTACAACCTGGGCAAGGACGGCTACTTCTGGCGCGGAGTGGCTCCGGACGTGACCGGGATCGATGACACGTCGCTGTGCAGCCGCCTCATGTTCTGGCAGGACGCCGGCGAGATCCCCGACGTGCCGAACGCCCCCACGCCCGAGACACTCGCCGACTACGCCTACGACAAGGTCAAGGTCCCCGAGACCGAGGTGGAGCTGAAGCCGGCCGCCAAGTCGACGGTGAACCTCCCCACCTGGGCGTGGCTGGACAAGGGCACCTTCCAGGACGTCAAGGTCCGCGCCGAGCTCCCCGGAACGGGCCTCTGGGCGGAGACGACCGCCAAGCCCGTCGCCCTGCACCTGGAGCCGGGCACGGACGACGCCGAGGTCTACCCGGCCTCAGGCGACTGCCGGATCAACGACGACGGCTCCATCGGCACCCCGTACACCAAGGGCAACGCCGACAAGACCCCACCCTGCGGCATCCGCTACCTCCACGCCACCAACGGAACCCCCTACCAACTCTCCGCCAGCATCACCTGGCAGATCAGCTGGGAAGGCTCCGACGGCTCCCGAGGCGACCTCCCCGACGGCACCTTCGAGACCACCCAGGACATGAACGTCCAGGAGATCCAGTCGATCAACCGCTGACGGGACCAGGCAGAACCACTAGTTCACGAGGTCGTCCGAGAACGGTTCCTCATGCGTTCCCCAGTGGAATCTGTAGGTGCCCCCTGCCGCGTCGAAGGCAACGCCGAGCCCACGGTCCGGAAGGCCGAATTCCTGCCGGAGCCAGCCGTCCATGGCCAATGCCGCGACTTCCGAGCGGAAATGAGCCAGGGGAAAGTCGAACGACGTAACTCTGACGCAGAGTCCTTCCGGGTGCCGCGACGCCAGATCGGTTGCGTGCACCGCGAGGCCGAAGGAAAGCCAGGCCGCGTCCCGCCAGTTGACTCCCGGGGGTAGCGCCAAGCGCACGCTCCGGTCGATTTGCAGATGGACGTCACCGTCGGCGGGCGCGCCGCACTCCGCCGTCAGGTCGGCGGCGAGCCCGCCCAGCGGGCTGCGGAACCGGTATTTGTAGGTGCTGCTCACAGTGCCCGTTCCTAGAATTTCAAGAGGTGGAATACCGACTTGCTGAAGATGTTCTCTGACTGCCCCATTCCTGTAGGGGCCCGTACATAGTCATAGTCATGCGGAAGTCCCTCACCCCAGAGTCGGCTGTGCTTGTCCGCGAATTCGGTCGCGGCGTCCTCACCGATCTCGTGGAGGTCGATCTTCTTCATGTTCGCGAAGTCCCCCGCACTGACCCTGAACGGCATGACCTCGACCTCGGCTCCGCGACCGCGCAGTCTCTCGGCGTAGCGTTCGGCATCGGCACGCGACTCCCACGAATACACGCCTTCTCCGTAGTGTCCACGGTTCTCGGCCGTAGGCCAGGGCGTCCCGTCTCCTCGGAGGCGTGTGGCGTTCTCGGCATCCTGAACCGTGAAGAACTCATGGTAGTCGGGGGCCAGGCCCAGGCTGTCGGACCGAGTGAGCGGACTGGTGACGTAGGTGACCGGGTTCGGCGCCGGCTGCAGGCCCAGCGGATCGGGCGAGACGTATCGCGCGCTCTCGGGGTCGTAGTGCCGGAAGTAGTTGTAGTGCAGCCCGGTCTCGGGGTCGAAGTACTGGCCCGGGAAGCGAAGCGGCGTGTACGCGGTGCTGTCGGCCGCCCAAGCCGTGCTTCCCCAGACCGTGCTGCGCGTCCGCCACGCCACCTCGCCCGCCTCGTCGACGAGTTCGCGCGGTGTTCCGATGAGATCCGTGACGATGGCGAAGAAGCGCAGGTCGATGTCGTCCTGGGGGCTTCCCGTGCCCTCCGGCGCGGTGATCCGCTCCGTCTGGCACACGGGGCGGCGTCCTTGATGGTCCCAGGTGAGCGTGACCTGGTGGGGCAGCCCCTCGCCGGCGGTGGTCTGTTCGCAGAGGGTGGAGCCGTCCCAGGCGAAGTCGGTGCGCTCGGCCACCGTTTCACCGTCCGCCGCCATACGCAGCTTGGCGGTTCGGCGCCCGAGCGGGTCGTAGATGTAGCGCCACGTCGTGCCGTCGGGGGTCCGGACCGACGTCAGGCGATCCTCCGCGTCCCAGGCGTAGTGCCATGTGTCGGGCTTGCGGGAGAGGCGGGTCTTCTGGCGCACGACGACACGGCCCAGCCCGTCGTGTTCGTACCGCACCCGGCCGGCGTGCGTGATCCTCGTTCCGTCGTAGGAGCGGGGGCCGGTCGCCTCGTGGCTGGGGTGGCTGTCGGGCCAGGCGGCATGGGTCTGGTTGCCCGCCTGGTCATACGCGTACGTCTCCGACCAGTTCCGCGCGTGCACCGCGGTGACCCGGCCGACCGCGTCCAGATCGAATCGCTGCCGCCCCGCGAGCTGATCGTCGATTCCTACCAGATTGCCGTCCGCCCGGTAGAGATAGGAGCGGTGCTGAACCGATCTGCCGTCGATTCCCGTCACGGACTGGGCGGTGAGGCGCCCCAGCTCGTCGAACGTGTGCGCCAAGGTGACGGTGTCTGCGATGTGCCGGGTGGTCTCACGGCCGACGGCGTCGTAGGCGAAGTCGATGCCGCGGTCGGCGCAGACCAGCCGGGAGGCGCGGCCGGTCTCGTCATAGGTCCACGTGCTCGTCGTGCCCGCCGGGGTCGTGCGGCTGGTACGACGTCCCAGTTCGTCGTGTGTCCAGGCGACCGTGCGCCCGTTCACGGTCTCGGAGACGAGCCGGCCCAGGCGGTCCCGGTGCAGGACCACGGTGGCGTCGGGGCCCGCCGCTTCGACGAGTTCACCGACGGAGTCGTAGGCGAACGTCGTGACCCGACCGGCCGCTTCCTTGCGTGTCACGCGTCCGAGCACGTCGCGCTCGTAACTCGTCGTCTCGCCCAGAGAGTTGGTACGGGTGCACAGACGTCCGGCGGCGTCGTGTGTGTAGGTGAGGGTACGGCCGTCGAAGTCCTTCTCCGCTGTCAGGCGGCCGACGGCATCGTAGGTGTAGGTCCACGTCGAGCCCTGAGGGTCGGTGACCTCGGCCAGACGTAGCCCGGCGTCGTAGTCGAATTCGTAGCGGACGCCGTCGGGCCCGGTGCGGGCGGACAGCCGGTCGAAATGCGTGTACTCGTAGTGGGAGACGAGGCTCATCGCGTCGACATGGGTGACGCGGTTGCCCTCTCCGTCGTACTCCCAGCTCTCTGTGGAGCCGTCCGAGGCGATACGCCGGGCGAGGTGCCCCTCCACCGTCCACTCCAGACGGATCACGGCTCCGGTGGCATCGGTGACGCTGGTCGGTCTGCCGAAGGCGTCCCTCACGCACTCCGTTCTTCTGCCCGACGGATCGGTCGTCGACAGCGGCAGCCCGGCTGGATCGCACTGGACCCGTGTCACGTGGCCCAACGCATCGATGACCGAGGTCCGGCGGCCCCCGGCGTCATGGGTGAAGCGGGTAGTGCTTCCCGCGGGGTCCGTGATGGATTTCCGATTGCCGCAGTCGTCGTACGTCAGGTGATGGGTCAGCCCGTCGAAACCTGTGATGGTGACCGGCAACCCGAGCTCGTTGTAGTCCGCCCGGCTCTCGCAGCCGTCAGGACGGACGATGCTGAGTGGCTGATCGTTCTCGTTGTTCTCGATCCGTGTGGTCCGGTCGAGGGCGTCGGTCCAGGACTGCAAACGGTGGTACGTGTCGTACGTCGTTCGCGTGACCGCTCCGAGAGCGTCGATCTCGGCGACCACCTGGCACCGGTCGTTGGTGACGAACCGGGTGCGGGCGCCTTCGGCAGTCGTGAGGGTGGTGATGCGACAGTCGGGCCAAGCGGAGTCCTCGCCGTCGTATTCGAGGGTGATGGTGAGGTGGCCGGCCTCACCGCCTTCGGCCGTGCACCGGTCCTGATCGTCGTAGGCGTAGTCGTAACTGCGGTTGTTGGAGTCCGTCCAGGAGGTGACGCGCAGGCGTTCGTCGTAGGTGAACCTCAGCGACAGTCCGGAGGAGTTGACGGACTCCGTGAGATTGCCGTCGGTGTAGCGGTAGCGCTTGATGACGACGTCCGTGCCGTCCTCGGCCGCGCCTGCCAGGCTGAGGGCCGTGACGCGGCCTTCGTCGGTCTCGAGCTTGAGGTGGTACCCACCGGAGTGGCGGAGGGCGACAGGAGCACCCTGATCGTCGTAGTCGAAGGTGATCGTGTGCTGGTTGCGGTCGGTGATGGAGGCCAGAAGCGCGATGCCGTCGGTGGTCGGGCGGGAGAAGTGCCGCGCCTGACCGGTCAGCGGGTCGGTGACGCGATAACTGCCGTCGTCGAGGCGGATGAGGGGCCGACGAGGCCCTGACTCCGGCAGCACCGCTGCCTGTGGTGCGGCGGGGTGGGGGTAGGCGAGCAGCAGGCCGTCCTCGGTGACGAAGACAACGCCCTCTTCATCGACCTCGAGGCGCTGGTCGATCGTGGAGGACCAGGTGGGGCCGAACCACCAGCCGCAGCGGTAGTCAGAAGCGACACGACGGGTGAACGCCAACGGCAGCAGACCCGGCAGCTCCACATCGGCCTGTGGCAGGAACATCGTGCCCGTGGCCATGTCGACGGGGTCGCTCCCCTTGGAACGTACGACGTTCTTGAGCCGGTCGTAGGCACCCTTCGCTCCGTCCGCGATCATGCCCCGGGCGTTCTTGCCCAGGCCACGCACGGCGAGCCCCATCCCCTTCAGCCCACCTCTTAGACCCTTCATCGCGGCCATTCCGCCCTTGAGGCCCTTGGCCAGGCCGCCCAGAGTGGTGAGACCCGTCATCCCCGGTATGCAGTCCAGGGCCGCGAGCCCCACGTCCCATAGGGACGCCTGCCCCTTGGAGTATTTGTAGAGCGAGTCGGCGAGCACCACGAGCCCCGCGATCAGCACGATCGCGCCCAGGATCGGCCCGCCGATGATCATCGCCACGATCCCGACGACCGCGACAACGACCTTGCACACCGCGACGATGGTGTCCCAGTTGTCGGTGAACCAGTCGCCGACCTCCTCCCACCACGAGCGGTTCTGAATGCCCGCGTCCGAGGCCTCGTCGATCTTCGACTTCGCCTCACGGGCCGCCTCGTCGCGCATTGTGCGCGCGTCCGCGGCCATCTTCTTCGCCGCCGCGAGAGCATCCTGCGCGTCGGAGACATCCGACTGCGCCTTCGACTGGGCCGACTTGGCGTGCTGCACATCGCGGGTGGCGGCGCGGACCTTCGCCTCGTCCGGCTTGTCCGCGTCCGACTTGCTGCCGGTGGGGTCGTCCTTGTACTTGTCCGCCTCCTTACCGGCCCGCGTCACCCACGAGTCGGCCGAGGTCAGCTTCGACTGGGCCGAGGACAGGTTGTCGCGCGCCTCACGGCCCTTGACCAGCGCCTTGTCCGCCAGGGACTGGGCACGCTCCAGCTTCGGCCAGAAGTCAGAGAGCGCGTCACCGCACATCTCATAGGACTTCTTCAGCTTCTTGAGGTTCTTCGGGACATCCGCGAAGTCCTCCTTGAACACGTCCGCGGACTTGCCCGCCCACTCCAGGAGCGTGCCCTCACCCGCCATACCCTTGACCAGACGCAGCGCGTCGGAGACATCGTCGGCGAAGTCGTGCAACTGCTTCGCAAGCGAGCGCACCCTCTGCGGATCACCCGGCGTCGGGTCCTTGTCCAAGTCCAGGACATGCCAGTCCGCCGGCCTGTGCCCCGCCATACCGCAACCCCCGTCACGCGCACATCAACGTCAACAATCGTATGCACACGTGAACTTACAAGGCACAACCGTTCGACGGAAAGATCAGCTCACGGTACGGTCAGACGGGATCTGGGTGTCGGACACATTGGGGGACTGTCAATGGGCAAGGGCAAGAGCGACCTCGCGCTCCCGCTGACGGAGCTGGAGGGCTATGGGCGTCGGCTTCGTTCCCTCAAGACCCGTCTGAATCACACCAAGAAGCTCTTCGAGTCCTACAAGGACGACATCGGCGACGGCAGTGTCAATGACGCGCTCGGGGATTTCGAGTCCAACTGGGAAGACGGGCGTGAGGACATCACGCAGCAGCTCGATGCGTTGGCGAGTATGTCCGATGCCGTGGTGCGCGAGTTCAAGAAGCTTGACGACGAGCTCGCCAAGAAGGCGAACGACGCGATGAAGACCGAGGACAAGCGGGGCGGTAAAGGCGGTAAGGGGGACAGCGGGGGGAAGTAGACCGCTGCCCGAGAGACATGAAAAGGCCCCGGATCCGGAGATCCGGGGCCTTTCGCGCGCCTGCGTCAGGAAGCGACCGCGGCGTTGAGGTGCAGGTCCGCCGCGATGCCCTGGGGCGAGACGGAGAGGCCCGCGCCCCCACCGAGGCCGGCGTTGAGGCCGGCGGCCGAGGTCTCGACGTAGAGACCGGCTGCGGCACCGGCACCCGCGGCGGCACCGGCCTGGCCACCGGCGACGGCGTCCAGGTCGAGGTCGGAGATTTCGGCCGTTTCGACCTGAGGAGCGAGGTTCATGGCGCGCATTTCCCTTCGTAACAGCAATTCGCGATGGCGGAGTTCACCCTGAATCCCGCAAGCGGGACTGATGACCGGCGATCTGCGCCCATCGATCAAAGCACGCAGGGGATGAAGCGACCAGTCACCCGATGCCCGTGCACGACGACATTCGCTCCTCGAATTCATCAGTGTGCCAACGCGCTCACGAAAAGGTCGAACTCCTTCACACAACCAACAGGTCTGCCGTGCCGCCATACGGCCGTCGCGCCGCAGGCACAACGAGGCATCTGGGTGCGCGAGTTTTCCGTACGGCGCCTCGGTGAACTCTGTGCAGGTCTGCTGGATTTTCCGGAACGACCGCACTCCGGACGCCGGGCTGGGGGTCATACTCCGGCCTCGCCATCACCCGCTCTTGCCCCTTCCGTAACATGGCACAGCCCCCACAAGATCCGGAAGGACTCCTCCCCCATGGACGCACTGTCGCCCGACGACGCCCACGAGATAGCCGGTTACCGACTCAGGGCGCGGCTGGGCGAGGGCGGCATGGGCATGGTCTACCTGTCGCACACCCGGGGCGGTCAGCCGGTGGCGCTCAAGGTCGTGCGGCGGGAGTACGCGCAGGACTTGGAGTTCCGCAAGCGCTTCTCCCAGGAAGTCGCGGCCGCGCGACGGGTTCAAGGGCCGTACACCGCACCCGTCCTCGACAGCTTCACCGACGGTCCCGAGCCCTGGCTCGCGATCGGATACGTCCCCGGTCCCTCTCTCGCCTCCGCCGTGTACCAGCACGGGGCGCTGCCCCTGCGTACGGTGTTGCAGCTGACCGCCGGGATCGCCGAGGCGCTTCAGACCATCCACGCGGCCGGCGTCATTCACCGGGATCTCAAGCCTTCCAATGTGCTGCTGGCCTCGGACGGGCCGCGTGTCATCGACTTCGGCATCGCCCGTGCCGCCGACACGACCGCGCTGACCGGTACGGACGTACGGCTCGGTACGCCTGCGTACATGGCGCCCGAGCAGGCCATGGGCGGTGACGTCACGCCTGCCCTGGACGTCTTCGCGCTCGGCCTGGTCGCGTTCTTCGCGGCGACCGGCCGGCATCCGTTCGGCGAGGGGGCCTCGCACGCGCTGCTGTACCGGATCGTCTCCAACGAACCCGGTCTCGACGCCTGTCCGGATGAACTGCGGGGCGTCATCGCCGGCTGTCTGGCCAAGGATCCCGGCGCCCGGCCCACTCCTGAGCAGATCATCGAGGCGTGCCACACGCTGGCCGGCACGCAGGGGTTGATCCGGCACGAGGGCTGGTGGCTGCCCCCGGCCGTGCAGGAGCAGATCAGCCGGCAGGAGGAGACGCTTCGCCTGCACTCCTCTCCCGCGCCGGCCGCTGCCGGCCCCTCACCGGCGCCTCAGGTGCCCACCCAGCCGGGAGTGCCCCCTCAGGCCGCGTTCGCGGCCGCCGTGCCCACACGGCCCGCGCACTCTCCGGCCGACGCGTTCATGGCCGCGGCTCCCACCGCACCCGCGTACTCCCCGCAGCCGGCCGCGGCACCCGGAGCCATGGCCTCGGCCCCCGGCGCCGCGGCGTCGGCCCCCGGCGCCACGGGGGCGGCCCCCGGCGCCACGGGGGCGGACCGTCCCGCCACATCGCGTCGTACACCGCTGATCGCCGCACTCGCCGTCGTGGCGGCGCTGGCGGTGGGTGGCGGCTCCGTCGCCGCCTACCAGGTGCTGACGGACGACTCGCGGGACACCACCGCTTCCGGCGACACCCAACGCGCTACCGGCGGCGCCGACCCCGCTGCCGACGCGGCCGCCTCTCCCAGCGCGACACCCACCAGCGAGGACGGCCCGAAGTCGGAAGCCGGCTGGCAGATCAGCGCGCGGGACAAGAGCCTCGTGCTGCGGGCGCCGAAGTACACGCCCACCGCGGAGGACATCGGGTCGGGAACGATGTGCAGGCCGTCCGACGCCACGATCCTCGACATCAACGACCTGAGCGTGGAGACCGGTGCCGGCTACGTACCGTCCTCCGGCGGCTGGCTCACCTACACGGACTGCCCCGACCCCATCAAGGTGAACGGGATCCGGCTCGCCGACGACGAAGGCTCGTTCGGCACTACCACGGAGCGGCGGCCCACTCCCACCGCGTGCCGCGACTCCGCCCTCGGGGGCACGCTTCCCAACCCCATCCCCCTCAGCCAGATCAGGAACGACTCGGTTCTCAAGTCAGGCACCGGCCTCTGTGTCGTGTCCGGCGAGGGTGCCGTCACTCACCTCTGGATCACCAAGGTCAACGCGGGGGCCGATGACAACGACCGGCTTCGTACGTACGTAGCGACTGCCACTCAGTGGAAGCCCGAGTAGCAGTCGTCGTCCGGGGCGCGGCTCAACCGTCAGTCGGCCACGAGTAGGTTCAGCCCGAGAGCGGCGGCTCCGAGGACGAGGAGAAACAGCCCGGAGCGCAGGAACACCGGTCCCACGAGGGTCACCGAGGCGGCCTGGCTCGTGATGGTGTTCCAGTCCCGCAGGCGGCGGACGTCCGCCGCACTGGCCCACCAGAAGCCGGCACCGATCACAAGGAACATCGCACCGAGGAGGCCGGCCAGAGCACCGCCGACGGACAGGAGGTCTTCTCGGGCGCTGCCGTCGGTGATGCTGAAAGCCGCCACGGCGAGCGGTATCACGCTCAGCAGGCCGAAGGTCATGCCTCGCCTCGCGACCTCCGTCGGCCGCAGCCGTGGGAGCATCACGCCGTCCTGGTCCAGAGCCATGGCCAGCACCCTAGCCCGCCCGGCCCGAGCAGCCGCAACGCCCCTGGCCGCCACCACACCGAGGGTCCGCGGACTCTACGCGCCCCGCCCCGGCGGCCTCCTGGCCCGAGACTCGGTGCGATCAGGCACGCTTCACGCACGTCGCCGGGATCTGACCACCCCGGACGATGTACCAGTCCGTCCCCCACCGCCCGCAGGCGCGGTACCGCGGTTCCCCGCGGTTGAACGTCATGACGCAGCTGCGGAGTCGGTCCCCCCTGTACACGTAGTGGTGCACAGGGCTGTTCGGCCGGGCGGAGAACTCGTCCTTCCCTGGTCGGCGTACGGCCACCTTCTTGCCTGTCACCGTCAGCCAGACGCACCTGTCCTGCGGGACGGCCGGGGCGGACGGGGCGGACGGGGCGGACGGGGCTGCGAGCGCGTCGGCGGCGGGCAGTGCGGTGAGGAGCAGTGATCCCGCGAAGGCGGTCACGAGGGCGGAGTTGATCAAACGCTTCATGGCCGGACCAACGGCGGGCGACACCGGCCGCAACGGGTGCCGGCCGTGGGTTCACCCGCAGTGGTGGCCGCTCAGCCGACCTCGTTCTCCGCCACCGCCTGGCCGCGGACGATCACGTCACCGCCGTAGAACATCCCGGTGAAGACCGGGGCGTAGGTGAGCTGGACCTCGACCTGCACCTGGTCCGCGTCGGCCGCCACGCAGTGGGTCGCCGCGATGTCCGGGCCCGTCATGTCCATCTCGCGGGCGAAGGCCTTCACACGGGCATTGCAGTTCCCGAAGTTGATCGGGGCCGGGCCGCCGCCCTCGTTCTCGTAGAGGGCGTCGAGGTCGATGTCCTGGGCGGCGTAGCGCGCGGCCTGTTCGGCGATGTCCGCGGCGCGTTCGCGCTTGGAGATGGACAGTCCGCCGTCGATGACGAAGGCCGAGAGCGAGATGAAGACGAGCGCGAAGATGATGACCGCGCCGGCGCCGGAGCCCCGGTCGTCCAGCCGCTGGCGGCGGGACGACAGCCAGGCGCGGAAGGCGGTGCTCTTGAAGGCCGGGGCCAAGACCGGGTTCAAAGCCGGGTGCAACGCCGGGTGCAACGCCGCGTTCGGGTCCGTGTTCAAGGGCGTGTTCAACTCCCTCAGCCCGCCTTCCTCTTGAAGGGATCCAGCGGTGCCGTGAAGGAGCCGGACATATTGGTCTTGATGTCCAGGCCGACCATCGCCAGGCCGCGGACCTCGCAGCTCACCTCGACGGAGAACAGATCGGCGTCGGCGAAGCCCGCGCTGGTCTTGGTCACGCTCACCGGGCCCGTGCAGACGTCCGTGAGGTCGGCCTCGGCCGCCTTGCGCGCTTCCGCCATGGCGTTGCCGACGTCCCACTGGAGCGATCCGGCCCGGGCCGCGTCACGCGCGGCGCCGTCGATCGCTCCCCGTCCCTCGACCATCTGGCCGAAGGCCACCAGGACGAGGATGAAGAGGATCATCACCGGCGCGAGGATCACGACCTCGACCGTGGAGAGGCCTCGGTCGTCCCGCCGTGCCTCGACCGCGGACCAACGGTCCCGCAGGGAAGAGACCTTCACCTAGTTCCCCTCATCCCGCACGAACCGCTCCACCGGTCCCACCGACTGCGCGTGCACGGTCATGTCCAGCCCGGGGAACACCGTCGGGACCCGGGCCGTGATCTCCACGCCCACCGTGTTCTGTTCCGGCTGGACCAGCGCGACGTCGGGCGACAGCACCAGGTTGGGGCCCAGCTGCCTGATGTAGCTGTCCACCACGTCGCGCGCCTCGCCCCGCCAGGCGCCCGGCTGTTCGTCGGCCGTGGCGCGGGCCTTGCGGGCTCCGGCCTGGGCCGCGGCCTGGGCCACGTGGTCGGCGAAGAAGTACAGCGCGAACTGCACCGTGGCGAAGATCATGAAGAAGAGAACCGGGGTGAGCAGCACGAACTCGATCGCGGTCATGCCGGAGTCACCGCGGGTGGCCGCCGACTTCCGTACGGCCTCCGCTCTGCGGTGTACCCATCTGCCCACGCTCACGCGCAACCCCGTCAACCCCGTTGTCCGTACGTCGCTCAGCAGGTGCCGCTCTGGTTGGCGCCGTTGATGCAGTTCTCGACCTTCTCGGCACCACCCTCCAGCGCGCGGTTGATGATCGCGGCGACGACGCCGACGATCGCCACCACGACGGCGGAGATGATGACCCACTCGACGGCGGAGGCACCGCGGTCGAGTTCGCCGGACCGGGCACGCTCGACGCGCCCCTGCAGGAAGACGACCAGGAAGTCCACCGCCGGGATGCCCGTGTGGAAGTTGCGTCCGTTCATGGGAGGTAGTCCTCTCAATTCAGCTGGTTCTATGGGCAGTCGGTTGGGCAAGCAGCTTTCACACCTGGAACACCCGCATCGCCGCGGGGTAGATCAGGAACACCAGGAAGCCGGCGCACAGCAGCAGCTGGGCCACGAGCATCGACTGGGACTTCTCGCCCGCGCTGCCCTCGATCTCGGCGAGCTCGCGGTGCCGCATGGTCTCGGCGCGGGACGCCAGGGACTCGCGCACCTTGGCACCGTCGTCCGCGACCAGGGCCAGGGAGGCGGAGAGGTCCTTGAGCTCCTCGACGCCGATCTCCTCGCCGAGCTGGCCGAGTGCCTGCCACTGGCTCATGCCGGTGATACGGGCGTCGGACAGGGCGTTGCGGATGCGCTGGTTGGCCCAGCCGTCCGAGACCTCGGCCGCCGCCATCAGGGCCTCCGGCAGACCGCGTCCGCCGGCCAGGCTCATCGACACCAGGTCGAGGTACGCGCCGATCACGCGCCGCAGGTCGCGCCGCTTCTCGGCGGCGTCCCGCCGTACCTCGAGGTCGGGCAGGAAGAAGAAGATGGCCGCGAACAGCAGCGCCAGCCACACCGGGATGATCGGGCTCTTGCCGATGCCCAGGGTCAAGACGATGGCGAACAGGAACGGCCCGAAGAACATACCCGCCACACCCAGCAGCACCTTCGTCGCCAGGAACTTCTCCCAGCTGCGGTCCAGGACCGCCAGGTCCGCCCGGAGCGAGCGCTGCTCCCAGCCCTGCTGCATGTAGAACTCGGCGACGCGCTGGCCGACTTCGGCCCGCAGCGAGCCGAGACGGCCCGTGTCCGCCTGCGTCCGGGCGGACTCGTACGCCGAGCCGCGCGCCCGCATCGCGTCGATCCTGGCGACCTGTGAGATCGCGCTCCGCTTCGACGGCATCAGGGCGCGTACGAGGACGTAGATGCCCAGGCCGATGACCGCGCCGACGACGATCGGCATCGTCAGATCGTTCATCGCTGTACCCCCTCTTCCGGCTGGAGCGACTGCTGCCCGGGCGGGCGGGGCCGGACGAACTGGACCGAGGCCTCGTCCCGGACGAGGAAGCGCTCGGGCGTCTCGATGGTGGACAGCTTGCGCAGCCACCAGAAGCCCATGGCGAACAGGGCGCAGACGCCGGCGAGGACGACCTGGCCGAGCGGGGAGCCGTACGGCTCGACGAACTCACGGTTGAAGATCGACAGGCCGAGGACGAAGGCCACCGAGACGGCGACCACGATCTGCACCGACCGCCGTGTGGAGGCCCGCTGCGACATCACGCGCTGCCGCATGTCGACCTCCTCGCGGGCCGACTTGGCGAGGGCGCCGAGTACCTGGCGCAGGCCGGGGCCGCGCAGGCGGGCGTTGAGGATCAGGGCCGCGACGATGATGTCGGCGGAGGCGTCGTCGATCTCGTCGGCGAGTTGCTGGAGCGCCTCGGGCAGCGGGGTGCGGGCGCGCAGGCGGTCGACGAGGGCGTCGAGGTGGGGGCGCAGGACCGGGGCCGCGGCGCGGGCGGAGGCCGGGATGGCCTGTTCGAGGCCCACCGCGCCGGCGATGGTGTCGCGCAGGGACTCCGTCCAGGAGGCGAGGGCCTCCACGCGGCGCATGGCGGCCCGTTCCTCGCCGGCGCCGCCGAACAGGCGGTCCCAGAAGAAGACGAGGACGCCGGCCGCGATGCCCGCGACGGCCCAGCGGGTGAGCAGGAGGACGACGAGGCCGACGATGGCCGCGAGCGAGCCGCGCTGTCCGGCGAAGCGGATGAGTTCGCTCGCCCGCTCGGCGGCCTTCTGCTTCTCGTGGTCGGGCTTGACGGGCAGGCCGCGTACGGCGAGGAGCAGGAGCGCGATGCCGCCGCCGACGGCGACGCCACTGCCTATCGAGTACAGGACGGTGGTGGAGAACAGGCCGCCCATGGAGCCGAGCGAGCCGAGTGCCGCGAGAGTCGTGGTCATCCCTGTCACCCCCAGGTCCCGGTCGGCCGGTAGCCGTGTGCCATCAGTTCCTCCAGGCAGGCGATGGGGGCGTGCGGCACGACCCGGCCGTCGGGAGCCTCCGCGAAGACCTCGCTGGACAGGACGCGTCCGTCGACGCCGTTGACCTCGCGGACGGAGGTGACCATGCGCTGGAGGCGGCCGCCGTTGCCGTAGTTGTTGCGCCGCTGGATGAAGACGACGAAGTTCACCGCGCCCGCGATCAGCATCTGGCTGGCCTCGATGGGCAGCCGCTCGGAGGCCTGCAACGCGTAGGTGGAGATACGGTTGAAGACCTCGTGGGAGCTGTTGGCGTGGATCGTGGACAGGGAGCCGTCGTTGCCCTGCGACATCGCGTTGAGCATGGTGACGATCTCGTCGCCGAGGACCTCACCGACGATGACGCGCGAGGGGTTCATACGCAGCGAGCGTCGCACCAGCTCCGCCATCGAGATCATGCCCTGGCCCTCGGAGTTGGGCAGGCGTTCCTCGAAGGCGACGACGTTGGGGTGCAGGTCGGCGAAGGTGTCGAGGCCGAGTTCCAGGGCCCGTTCGACGGTGATGAGGCGCTCGTTCGGGGGGATCTCGTTGGCGAGGGCCCTCAGGAGCGTGGTCTTGCCGGCGTTCGTGGCGCCCGCGATCATGATGTTCTTGCGGGCGCGGACCGCACAGGCCATGAAGTGGGCGACCTCGGGCGTCACCGTGCCGTTGCCGACGAGGTCGGAGATGAACACCTTGCCCATGCGCGCACGGCGGATGGACAGGGCGGGGCGCCGGGTGACGTCCATGACGGCCGACAGTCGCGAACCGTCGGGCAGCCGGAGGTCGAGCTGCGGGTTGGCCGAGTCGAAGGGGCGGGAGGACAGACCCGAGTACGCGCCGAGCACCTGGATGAGCTCGATGAGCTCCTCGTCGGTCTCGGCGACGGGGTCGGCCGTCACCTCGCGGCCGTCGGCGTATCCGACGAAGACCTGGTCGTAGCCGTTGATGTCGATGTTCTCGACGTCGGGGTTGTCCAGCAGCGGCTGGAGCCGGCCGACGCCGAACAGCGCGGCGTGCACGGCGGCCGCGTACTGCTCCTCGGTCTCGGCGTCCAGCGGCGTACGGCCCGCGTTGATCTCGGCGCGGGCGTACTCCTCCAGTATCTGGGCTATGACGGCACGCGCGTACTGCCGCTCGTCCTCCGTGGACATCGGAGTGACGTTGTTGACCTGGTCCTGTCGGCGCTGCTCGGCGATACGGTCGCCGGCGTCCTGGCGGAACCGCTTGACCAACTGGTGGTCGACAGCGGTCATGCGCCGGCCCCCGCGTGGCCCTGCATCTGGCCCGGGTGGTGGTGCTGGGCCTGGTGGGCCTGGTTCGCCTGGGCGGAGGCGGCCCAGGCGGCGCCGTACTGCTGGTAGATGTCGGCCGCGACCTTGCGGGCCGAGCGGATCAGCAGCGACTTGTCGAGCCGGCCGCGCCTGCGGCCCGCCAGCTGGTCGGCGCCGGCCGGGTCGTCGGCGATGGTGCCGACCACGCGGGCGCCGGTCTGGGCGTGCACGAGCATGTCGTTGACCTGCGAGGCGAGCTTCGCCGCCGTGCCGGTGTCGGCGATCAGGACGACGCCGATCATGGGATTGCCGAGGCTCGCGGCGCCGCGCGATCCGCCGTGCAGCTTGCCGGCGAGGGCGGCGGCGCGGTCGCGGACCCGGGCGATGGCCTCGGGCTCGGTGCGCGAGATGAGCAGCACGAGCGAGGCGTGCGGGAACAGTTCGACGGCGGGGGTGTCCCCGCTGACGCGTCCGCAGTCGGCGATGACGTCGGCGGCGGCGTTCGGGGAGTCGGCGAGGGAGGCGAAGGCGTGGCCGAGGGTCGGCCACAGTCCGGCGAGGCCGGCCGCCTGCTCGGCGATTCCGAGCCCGACGAGCACCTCGAGGCCGCCGCTCAGGGGCTGTACGTGGTCCCAGAGCTGGTCCGGCGCGAGTCCGCGGCGCGCGGTGGCGGCGATGGACAGCATGCCGGTGTTGGGGTTGAGCGGCCCGCCGTGCGCGGCGGCACTGCGGTAGACGAGGTCACCGCCCGCCGGGTCCGCCTCGGCGAGCAGGACACGGCGCGGCCAGACCGCCGAGAGAGCGACGGCCGCGGTGGTGACGCCGGGGGAACCCTTGTCGGCGGCGAGAGCGATGAGCGCCATGGGGTGGGTGCCGCCTTCTAGTTGCCGGAGTTACCGGAGACGAGGACGAGGGCGACCTCGCTGTTGGAGGCGGCCTGGGCCAGATCGGCGGCCTTGTCGCTGTCGACGGTCAGGGTGACCGCCAGGTTGGTGCTGCTGACGATCTGGTCGGAGCCGGAGTTGGCGTCCGGTACGTAGGTGACTCGCGCCTGGTCGACGATGACGGCGTTGCCGGCCGCCGACGACGAACCGCTGTTGCTGTCGCTGTTGCCGCTGGAGCCGGAACCGGAGTCGGCGGTGACGCGGTAGGCGGCGACGGTGTCGCCCTGCTTGATGCCGCTCGGGTACTGGCCGGCCTTGAGGGACAGGCCCACGGTGGACTTGCCGGCCTCGACTCCGGCCTTCTCGCCGAACATCTCGCCGACCGCGACGGCCCCGGCGGGAATGGGGTTGATGGCCTTCAGCTTCCTGAGCTGGTCCAGCTGAGCCCACTCGACGTAGTGGATGCTCTCGTCCTGGGCGACCATGACCGACGTCGTGTTGCTCGTGCTCACCGACCCGCCGGCGGGGATCGCCTCCGTCACCTTCACGACCTCGACCCGGTCACCCGCCTGCAGCACGAGCATCGTCGCGCCCAGCGCGCCCACCAGGATGAGCAGCACCGCGAGCGCGGCCAGTGCCGGTTTGCGCTCGCGAGGTGGTGTGGGAAGGCGGTCGCCGACCGACGGCTGAGCCGGAGAGGCAGAACGGCCCGCGCCCGCCCCCGTACGCTCTTGGATCTTCACGCAACCGCTCCCCGTACACCCAAGAAGTTATCTACCAAATAGGACACTTCGCACTTCTCGGTCCGCTGAAGCGGTGCCTGAGCTGGCGGAATAGCCAGCGCCGAAGTGAGTGTCAAGCCATGGCACCGTATCAGCCGCACATAAGCCCCTCAAGACGCGTCCTACGTCCTGAACCTCACGGCACGCACCGTTATCCATCTGCAACTTCGGGCCTGGACAAACCCGTTGATGGCGGCACACCGACAGGCCGTTCACCGTGCGGCTCCCTGTGCGGCAGCGAATCCGCCCGGGAGCGACGGCTGCACCTCAACCGGCCCTTTCGCCACGCGCCGGTCATGAGGTCCACACGATTCACACACGTGAGCCGGGATTTCCCCGTGCCATGATCTTCGGTCTGCCCCCCCCCAACGAGGAGTCCTCCATGAAGCGGGCCGCGCTCGCCGCCTCCACCCTGTCCCTGATCTCCCTCGCCGCGCTCACGGCGTGCGGCGGGGACGCCGACTCGGATTCGGCGACCGGTGAGCCGAGGCCCACCGCGTCCCGGGCGAAGCAGGTGACTCCGGCCGAGCGGCTGGCGAAGCTCATGGTCACGAAGAAGGACGTGCCGGGGTTCTCCGTGAAGCCCTCCTCCAAGGAGGACGACGAGTACGCCTTCGCCCAGTCCCCGGACGACGTCACGGTCGACAAGCCGGCCTGCGCACCGCTGGTCTACGTGCTGAACCAGCTGCCCCTCGGCGAGTCCCACGGCGACCTGACCCACTCCGTCCTGGGGAGCAGCCAGTTCACGTACGTCACGCTCACGACGTACGCGCCCGGCAAGGCCGAGTCCGCCTTCGCGGGGCTGGACAAGGGCGTCGACTCGTGCGGCGGTGGCTTCACGGCGAAGGCGAAGAACACGGCCACGTACGACTCCGCCACCAGCGAGAAGCCGGTGGCCGAGGGTGGTGACGAGTCACTGGCCTTCCGCTCCACGATGACTGTCAAGGGCATCACCCACACCATGCACGCCCAGGCCGTCCGCAAGGGTGACGTCCTCGCCGTCTACTTCTCCGTCGACGGCATGGCCATCGTCCAGGACAGGCCGGGCGACGCGAAGCTCCCGGCGACGGTGGTGAAGGCCCAGAACGCGAAGCTGGGCTGAAGGGCCGGGTACCGCTACCGGTACCAGTCCTCTCCGTCGCTTCCCAGCGCCCCGCGCAGATAGCTGCCCAGGTCGGGCGCCACGAGGCCGCGTTCATCCGTCTCGTGGTCCCAGACGTGGACGCTGCCGTCGCCGAGGTCCTGGACGAAGGCGAACTGGTCTCCTCCGCCGTTGTCGCCGAAGAAGAGCAACGGGTCGAAGGGGCGGTAGAGGGAGCGGAATTCGGGTCGGGTGCGGAAGGCGAGGTTGTCGTCCAGGATGCGGCCGGCGGGCCAGACGATGTCCTCGCCGTACGGGCCCTCCATTCCGTCGGTCTCCAGGAGGAGGGAGCGGAGGGCGGTTGGCAGGGGCCGGCCCAGAGACGTCTCGACGGCATGGAGGGCGGCGTAGGACGCGGGAGGGCGCCAGGGCCCTGTCACCACGTCTCCGAGCGACTCGCGCCACATGCCCGCCCTCACCCCCTTCCGTGCCGAGCCCCGTTGAACACCATCCATCCTTCCACCGGCCGGTGTTCACCACCCCTGACCGCCCCGCCCGGGACCCCGGCAACCTGTAGCACTCGCGAAGCCCCCCGGTAGAGTGCCGCCCGGACAGCGATCGGAACGCGGGGGGCACACCGGTGAGAGCAGTCGCAACAAGCAGGGCATACACAGCACATATGCCGGTGTGGAACAGTGACCGGCCACGTCTCCTCCGGGTGCTGCTCGCGCTCTGCGCCGTAGCGGCCGTCTTCGCAACCGCCACCCCGGCCCGGGCGGCAGAGGCCGACGCCCCGGCACCCGTCACCCAAGCCGCCCACCTCGCCGACCGCCTCCGCGAGAACCCCGTACACGTCACCGACCAACTCCCGCGCGAGATCCCCCGCTCCACCGCCCCCGGCTTCGCGAGGCTCGCGAAGAAGACCGGCGTCCCGACGTACGTCCTGGTCCTGCCGTCACAGAGCAGTACGCAGGCACGGCAGTTGCTCGGCGCGGTGCACGACCGGCTCGGGCGGGACGGGTTGTTCGTCCTGATCGACGAGAGCGGGATCACGGAGGCCACGGCCTACGGCGTGCGCGCACCGGCCGACGCCGCCTTGACCGTCACGAGGTATGAACTGCCCTATGACGCCGGTCCGTTGCTCAGCTTCGAGAGGTTCGTCGACGTCATCGCCCAGGGCGGGAAGAAGGCCACCGCCCGGGCCGAGGCGGCGCGTGAGACGTACCGGGACGAAGAGCCCGCCGACCTGTACATCGGCCCGTCCGACCGCCAGAACCAGTCGTTCGTCACGGGCATCCTGCTCACCGGCGTGCCCCTGACGATCCTCCTGGTGGCCGGCTTCGCGCGTCGCCGCCGCCGTCGCTCCGGGGCCGGACGGCGTGTCCCCCGCTGGGTCGTCCCCGGCGCGGCCGTGCTCACCGCCGCCGCCCTCGCCCTCGCCGCCCCCGTCGTCTTCGACCAGACCAGGTCGAGCGCGGCGGAGCCGCCCACCCCCGCCGACCTGTCCGCCCGGGTCGACCGGGTCGCGGCGGGCCTGAAGAAGGACCCCGTCTACGCCGACCCGGAGAGCCCGAGGGTCCTCGACTCCCGCCGACTGGACCGGCTGCACGACCGGATCCGGGACTTCCGGCGTTCCGACGGCCGCGGCCCGGTGTACGTCCTGCTCGTGCCGCAGACGCCGGAGAGTGAGTCGGCCGGCGACTCGTGGCTGTTCGCCGCCGCCGTGCACGCCAAGGCGCGCCAGGACGGGCTGTACGTGGTGGCCGCCCCGGACGACGGCACGATCGACGTATACAACTACGGCCTGCGTATCGACGCCGACCGCCTGTCCTTCGATCTGCCGGACGCGGTCACGTTCGGCGACAGCAGGGCGGACGAGGCCGACGACCATCTCCTCGGCGAGCGCCTCGACAAGCTCATGACCTTCCTCGACAAGGCCCCGCGCACGGACCGCCCGGACTTCGAGTCCGCGCCGGCCGCCGCCCCGAAGGCCGACGAGCACACCCTTCCGCCCCTGTTCGCCACCGACTTCCTGCCCGGCCTGTTCGTGGGCGCCTTCGCGGCCCTCGTGCTGTCCGCCGCCCTGGCGGGCGTGATGTGGACCGGCGGCCGTCTGCTGCGGCGCCGCGATCCCGCTCCCGAGCCCACCGACCGTCTGCCCTTCACGGCGCCGACCGAGCCCTCTGCCTCCTACCTCCGGCGCACCGCGTACACCGAACTCATCACCCTCATCGGTGAGTTCACCGATCCGGACGACCGCACCCTCGCCTGGGACCACCTCGACGCGGCGATGCTCCTGGTCGACGGCGACCCCGACCGCGCGCGGGCGTCGGGCACGGATCCCGCGACCCTGGTCGCCGTCATCGTGCTCGCGCGGGCGGGCCGGGCGGTGCTGACAGGCGACTCGGACGGCCTGTGCTGCGGGGTCAACCCCCTGCACGGCCCCGCCGTCAGCCGTCACCACGTCCGGGTCGCCACGGAGGGCGTCGCCAGACGGCTGCTCCCCGTCTGCGAGCCCTGCCGCGACACGGCCATCGCCGAACCGAGCGGTATCCCGGGCAGGCTGCTGAGGCTGCCCGACCCCTCCCTCGGCAACAGCCGTGTCCCCTATTACGACTGTGACGACGCGAACGACGGCCCGCTGGCCGCCGTACCCCACGGAATCGCCCGGCTGATCGACAAGGTGAGGGAGACCGCAGGTGTCCACTGACGTCAAGCGCGTGACCACCGTCCTCACGGCGCTGCTGCTGGCGGCGCTGACCACCACCGCGAGTCCCGCCTGGTCCGCGGACAGCGCCGGGCCGAGCGCCGGGCAGCGCATCGCCAGCGCGTTGCGCACCTCTCCCGTCTACGTCGACGAGGCCTACGCCGATGCCGTACCGCCGTCCCGGCAGCAGCAGTTGGAGCGGCAGATCCGGCGCACGGGCCTGCCGATCAAGGTCGTGCTCAGGCCCCTCACCAAGGGCGACGCCTTCGACGGCAACTCCGACATCCTGGCGGGGACGGTGCGCGACCGGCTCCCGGATCAGCGCGAGCTCCTCCTCATCACGACGGACGGCGACTTCGCGGACTCCCTGAACGGCTACGAGTGGCCCGCCGACACCCACCAGACCCGGGACGCCGTGAGCGCCGCCGGATTCCTGGACGAGACGCGGGACGCGGGACTCGCCGACCTGACCGACAAGGCCGTGGAACTGGTGGCGGAGGGCAAGGGCACGGAGCGGTACGAGGAGGCGATCAAGGACCTGGACGACGCGGCGGCGCCCTCCGCGACGCCCGACGGCCAGGGCGACCCGGACGACTCGGCGGCGACCTCGGCCGCGTCGTACTCGGGCGGCTCCGCCTGGTGGCTGCTCTTCGGCGTACCCGTCCTGGCCCTGGCGGCGGCCCTCGCGGCCCGGGGCGGGATCCGTCCCCGCCGGGCGGCCCCGGCCGTGCCGCAGCTGGTGTTCGCGACGGCCCGCGCGGCCGACGAGGCGGAGCTGCGGCGCCGGGCGGAGGCGGAGGTCCTGGCGCTCGGCGAGGCCACCCAGTCCGCCGACCTCACCACCACGCCGGGCCTCCAGCACGCCCTCGACGCCTACGCCGCCGCCGGCAGGGTCCTCGACGAGGCCCGGGGCCTGCCGGACCTGGCGGGTGTTCTGGCCCTCGTCCAAGAGGGCGAGGACGCCCTGACCGGCACCGCCGACACGGCCCTCCCCCGCTGCTTCTTCCACCCCCTGCACGGCCGCGCCGCCCTGCGCACCGGCTGGCGTCCGCTCGGCCGCCGGGACCGGCTGGACGTGGCGGTGTGCCAGGAGTGCGCGGACGCCCTGCGGAACCGCCGCGCCCCGGAGGTGCTCACCGACACGGACGAGGACGGCCGTACGGTCCCCTACTTCGAGCTGCCGGCCGAGCGGAGCGTATGGGCCGCGACGGGGTACGGCTCGCTGAAGGCGCCGCTGGCCGGGATCAACTCCAGGAGGATCAGGGCCCGTTGACACCGGGCCCGGGGGAGGTCACGGTGCAGCCATGACTTCGGGCACGCGAGACACCGTTCTGCCTGTACCTCCCACCGACACCGGCCTGGTCGAGCGCGTCCGCGAACTCGCCCCTCTCGTCCGCGGGCACGCCCTGCGGACCGAGCGGGAGCGGCGGGTGACGCGGGAGGTCGTGGAGGCGCTGACCGGGACCGGGATCCAGCGGATGAACGTGCCCCGGCGGTACGGCGGTTATCAGAGCGGTCTGCGCACCCAGGTCGACGCGCTGGCGGAGCTGTCGGCGGCGTGCGGTTCGGCCGGTTTCATGACGCTGATCCAGGCCGGATGCGCGTACGTCGCCGCGCTCTTCCCCGACGAGGCGCAGGACGAGATCTTCACCAGCCCCGACGTGCGCGTCGGCGGCAGCCTGATCCCGAGCGCGACAGCCGTCCCGACGGGCGACGGCGGCTATGTGGTCAACGGGACCTCGCCCTTCGCCACCGGCTGCCGGGACGCCGACTGGCATCTGCTGACCGCCCGGATCGAGGGGCGGCCCGAGACGGTGTGGACGGCCATGCCCGTGGCCGACCTGGAGATCCTCGACGACTGGCGGGTGTCGGGGCTGGCGGGCAGCGGCAGCAACAGTGTCGTGGCGCGCGATGTCGTCGTACCGGCACATCGCGTACTGCCGGTCGCCCCGCTGCTCGGCGGTGAGTTCGCGTCGAAGGCCAACGCGGAGGACCCGTTCTACCGGGTGCCGGTGCTGCTGATGTTCTGCGTCTGGGCGACGCCGAACGCCCTCGGCCTCGCCCGCTCGACCCTCGCCGAGTTCCGCGAGCGGATCCACCGGCGGGGCATCACGTACACCTTCTACGAGCGGCAGAACGAGGCTCCCGTCACGCATCTGCAGACGGCCGAGGCGGCGTTGAAGATCTCCTGCGCCGAGCATCTGACCGACGAGATCGTCACGCTGCTCGGGGAGCGGGCGGCGAGCGGGGAGCCGTACACGACCGAGGAGCGGGCCGGGGTCCGGGCGCGCAGCGGCTATGTGGCGCGGCTCTGCCTGGAGGCCGCCGACCTGCTCGGCTCGGCCTCGGGCGCCTCCTCCCTCCACGAGGAGGTGCCGATCCAGCGGTCCGTACGCGATCTGCGGGCGCTGAACCTGCACGCCTTCGTCCATCCGGCGACCAACCTGGAGCTGTACGGCAGGGTGCTGGCGGGGCTGGAGCCGGGCACGCCGTTCCTCTAGCCGCCCTGTCTCATGGGCCGGGCGGGCGGTCCTCCCGTATCGCCGCGAACAGGGCGCGGGCCCGCCGGTCGTCCCACTTCACCGCGCTGCCCTTGGAGGTCCGCAGGTCCGGGTCGGCCACGGGCACGTTGAGCTGGTTCCCGCCGCCGGCCGTGGCCTTCTTCATGGCCTCGAACAGCTTCATGAGGTCGGGCAGTTCGGTGCCCTCGTCCACGATGAGTGTCTCGAGGCCGGCGTCCAGGGTCGGGAAGGACTTGGACGGGTCGGCGAGGGTGGACGGGGTGGCCGCCTTGTCGGCCAGGGCGGCGAGGAACTTCTGCTGGTTGCGGGTACGGCCCAGATCCCCCTGGGCCTCCTGCTTGCGCTGCCGTACGAAGGCCAGCGCCTCGGAGCCGTCGAGGGTCTGGCACCCGGCCTGCAGATCGGCGCCGGAGTCCTTGTCCCGTACGGCCTTGTCCAGGCACATGTCGACGCCGCCGACCGCGTCCACCACCCCCACGAAACCGGCGAAGCCGATCTCCGCGTAGTGGTCGATGTGCACGCCGGTGTTGCGTTCCACGGTCTGCACGAGCAGGTCGGGGCCGCCCAGCGAGAACGCCGCGTTCAGTTTGTCGGGCGTGGCCCGGTAGCTCCGGCCGGTGTCGGGATCGACGTAGGGCGGGAGGGTCACCCAGGAGTCGCGCGGCAGGCTGAGCATCGTGGTGCCGTTCGCCCCGGTGTGCAGCAGGATCACCGAGTCGGTACGGCGGCCGTCGGTCGAGCCGGTGTTGAGGTCTTTCTTGTCCTTCTCCGACAGTCCGTCGCGGCTGTCGGAGCCGACGACCAGGTAGTTGGTTCCCTCGCCGGGCGGCACCCGGCTGCTGAGCGTGCCGAGGTCGACGTCCTGGTTGAGCCGGGTGTCGGCCCAGACGTAGGTGCCGGCGCCGGCGAGGGCCAGGACGGTGGACAGGACGGCGGCGGTACGCACGAAGCGGCGGCTCTTTCCGGCCCGGCGCCGGGGGTTTCTGCTGCCGGTGCTTCTGGTGCCGGGGTTTCTGCTGCGGGCGTTCTTGTCGCCGCCTCTTCGTCCCGGCTCCTCGACGTTGCCGTCGTAGCGGCCGGGCGCGGCCGACGAGGACATGCCGGGCAAGGGGGCGGTACGGATCGAGGGCGGGGGCACCAACGGGGACGCGGACGGGACCCTCCTCGGGTCCCGTCCCGCCCGCTGGTCCGCCGCGGGGTCGGTCCAGTCGCTCATCGGCCCATTCCGCTGTCTCACCTCGGCGATGCTGTGGGGGGATGCTGTCGGTTCAACGCATAGGCACGCTCTTATACGGAACCGGCCCACCGATCTGTTCAGCGGCCGTGCCGGAGCGCTGCATCCGCTGCCACCGCAGCCGGCTCCCGACGAGCAGCGCGACCAGCGACTGGATGACGACGAGATACATCAACTGCCGGTAGACGATGATCTGGAACGGCATCGACCACAGCGCCCGCACCGGCTCCCCGTCGAGTCTGAGCGCGTAGCCGGAGCAGACGATCTGCACGCCGAAGAAGGCGAACCACACCGCGGCCGACTCCACCGGGTCGCGGAACAGCACGCCGTACAGGGCGTAGACGTCGATGACGGGCGCGAGCAGCGGCAGCGCGACCTGGAAGAGCGCGAGGTAGGTCAGCCCGCGCCGCCCGAACCGCCCGGCGGTCCCCCGGCCGAGGAGCGCGCCGCGGTGCTTCCACATGGCCTGGAGCGTGCCGTAGCACCACCGGTACCGCTGCCGCCACAACTGCCTGACGCTGGTGGGCACTTCGGTCCAGGCGACGGCGGACTCCTCGTACAGCACCCGCCAGCCGGCCCGCCACAGGGCCATCGTCAGGTCGGTGTCCTCGGCGAGGGTGTCCTCGCTGACCCCGCCGACGCCGATCACCGCGTCCCGGCGGAACGCCCCGATGGCGCCCGGCACGGTCGGCATGCACTCCAGCACCTCGAACATGCGCCGGTCGAGGTTGAAGCCGAAGACGTACTCGAGGTGCTGCCATCTGCCCAGCAGGGTGCGCCGGTTGCCGACCTTGGTGTTGCCGCTGACGGCGCCCACGGCCGGGTGCGCGAGCGGCTGGACGATCCGCTCGATGGCGTCGGGCTCGAAGACGGTGTCGGCGTCGACCATCACGACGATGTCGTGCCGGGCGTACGCGAGCCCGGTGTTGAGGGCGGCGGCCTTCCCGGAGTTGGGCTGCCGCACCACCTCCACCCGCGCGTCCCCCATGTTCTCGGCGATATCGGCGGTCCGGTCGCTCGACCCGTCGTCGATGACGACGACCTGCAGCTCCCGATGACGGGAGTCGAGCAGCGACCGCAGGGTCGACCCGATCCCGGCCTCCTCGTTGTACGCCGGCACGAGCACGGTCACCGGCCCCGAAGCGTCCCCCATCCAGGGCGCCCCGGTCCGGAACCGCTCCAGCCGGCGCACATGCGCCCGCGCGAACAGGGCCAGCAGCAACAGCCTCAGCACACCGAGCCCGCCGGCGATGCCGAGGATCCAGATCATGGCCGTGGAGAAGACCTGCCCGATCCGCGTGACCCAGACGAGCCCCTCCCCCGACCACCGCTCGACGAGGGAAGCCGACTTGTACGGCACCAGCCCGAGCCCGTCGGACACGGTGGTGAACCGTTCGACGCCCCGGTCCTTCAGCAGCCTGCGCGCCTCGGCATACGCGCTCTCCGTCTGGCTCAACTGCCGGACGATCCCCTGCGCCGGCTTCCGCGCGCCCTTGTCGGCGGCGACGAGCACGTACCCGTACCCGGTGGCCCGCCGCGCCGCGTCCCACTCGCGGCCGCAGAGTGTGTCGGGGGTGGTCGTCCGAGGCATCCGCAGCAGATTGGTCCGCTGCCCGGTGGTCCCGGCCAGCGCGCTCTGCGTCAGCTCCAACTCGGCCTCGAAACGGGGCCCGGACGACTCCCCCAACACGGCCCCGGTGTACGTGTTGGACCCGATCTCATGCCCCTCGGCCCGGATCCGCCGCACCAGCTCGGGATGCCGGGCGGCCTGAGCCCCGTGCACGAAGAAGGTGGCCCGCGCGTTGTTCCTGCGGAGAAGATCCAGCAGCCTCGGGGTCCATACGGGGTCCGGCCCACCGTCGAAGGTCAGCGCGACGGTCCGCTCTGGCATCCCCCCGGTCCGTATCCCGTCCCGGTTGATCCCGATCACGGGCCCGCCCTTCGCCACGGCATCGGGCACGGGCGAGGCACAGGGCGACCGCGTCTTCGCCGCGTCGACCTCGTGCTGGGTCCACCCCTCGAAGATCAGAAAGGCGAAGACGACGGGGAGCGTGAGGGCGAGGAGCAGCCAGTGGGCTCGGGGGTCGCGGGACTGTTTGTGCCGGCCTTTGCTGCGGCGCGGCGGGGTGTGGGGGGACGTGGTGGAGGTCAGGGGGTGTCACCGCCCCCGGGCCCTCCTTCACGGCCACGTCGGAAGACGCCGCCTCTTCTCGGCTTCGGGTGCTGGGCGTGGTGGGGGGTGCGCATGGGGCGGGAGTGTAGTTACGGGGTGCCGGTTGGATGGCCGTAACAGCAAATCCGGGCGGAACCTAGGCCTGCGACTCGTGCTCTACGGTCGGCGGTGACACGTAGGTCCCCCGCTGCGGAACGGTGAAGACCAGCCCTTCCTCCACGAGCACTGCGATCGCCCGGCGCACCGTCGTACGGGCCAGACCGTACTGCTGAACCAGTTGCGACTCGCTGGCGATCGGCCGATTGGGCTGCCAGTCCCCCCGCTTGATCCGCGCTCGCAGGATCTCGGCGAGCTGACGGTGCGGGGTCACGGGGCCCTCATGATCAATTTCTGCATCAGGCTGGAAGTTCATGATCAGGGAGCTACTCGTACAGGCACGCCCTCGCGTGGATGCTGAGCCTGTGCACCCCACGCCCCCGAGGTCGACACCGCCTCGGCGCGGTGCCACCTCTGCGCGTCACCGGCACCCCACCGCCGCCTCCCCGCTTCACCGAACGACTCGCCGGCAACGCATGCCACGTCGTACGCCCCTACGTCCTGGACCCCACGGAATACCGCCGCCAACGCGAACGCCGCCGAGCCGCCCGCCTGGCCACCTACGGCATCGACCTAGGACCGAAGCACATCCACGGCGTACGAGTCCCGGCGGCCACCCGATGACGCGCCCGTCGGTGCGCATGTGCACCCGCTGCGAGCGCTCCACGAACGAACCGATCCCGATCCGGATCCCGCTCGGCAAATCCCCCACCCGAACAGGCCCCGGCCTCACCATCTACGCCTGCCAGGAGTGCGTCACCCACTCCCCGCCCCTGCAGGAGGCGGTCGAACTCCTGGAATCCACCCACCCCCGCTCACGCATGACCCTCCACGTCTGCAAGGTCAACGCGAAGGGCACCGTGACCGAGGACCACGGCAAGGTCGAGATCCTGGCCGGCGGCCCCCACGAGCCCGTGCCGTACACCTCCACATACCCGCCATGCGCCTGCCCTCGATGCGGGGCGACGCGATAGCAAAACACCCAGCCATACCGAACGCCCCGGACGCTGCACGACCAAGCGTCCGGGGCGTTCACCGTTGAGGCACGATCAGGACACAACCCGCTCCACTACACCCTCATACGCCCTAAATGCCACGGCAATCGGCCAAGTTCGCTCTGGCGAAAGCGAGAACCCCGCCGATAGCGTCTGTCCCCTGAACTCACATCTATCTCACGGGGAGAGTCCACTGTGAAGCGCCGCCCTTTGCCCGTTGCTGCCGCGCTGGCCGCGACGGCAGCACTGCTGTTGACAGCCTGCGGCAGCGGGGACGACAGCTCGAAGAGCAACGACAACATTGCAGGTGCCGATACGGGCGAGACTGCGACGTCGGCTGCACCGAGCGCCAGCGCATCCGGTCCCGCCGATAGGCCCAAGATCACGTTCCCTGAAGGCGTGGAGAACAAATTCGAGGGATGGAAAACGGGTCATCCGGCCAAGGATGCGGTGCTGTCCGACGTAGCGCAGACGGTGAACGCGGTGGACGATGCAATCCTCCGCGGCGACAAGAACTCGAAGACCCTCGCGTATTACCGCCAGGGCAATGCGCTCGTGAGCGCGCAGAAGTGGGTCCTGGCCTGGCTGGACGAAGACCTCACTTGGACTGGCGTTACCCGCTACTTCAAGCCGAATGTCAAGGTCGCGGACACCGACACAGCCGCTGTTGTCTACTGCGCCGACGAGAGCAAGGCCTTCAACAAGAATCGCAAGACCGGAACAGTGGACAAGGCACCGTCCGAAGAGAGCCCGTACGTCAAGTACAGCACGCAGCTCAAGAAGAGCAGCACCGGGGTCTGGCAGACCACGGAGGTGCTCTCGAAGAGAGGGGACAAGACGTGCGCGTCCTGAGCCGTGGCTTGACCACAGCAAGTGTTCTCATCGTGGCGTTCGGAATGACCATCGGCCATACTGCGGCAAAGGGGCCAGGGGCATCCGAGGCTGAGGTCAACACCAGCGGCAAACGGTCCGGAAGCGACCTTGTCTCCATGATCAGGTACACGGGCACCGCCGCAGGCAGTGGACGTGACGGTGCGGGAAACGTCACGCCCGTAGACAACTGGACCCCGCCCGCGTGCTGGTACGAACCGCGCTCTGCGCAGGAGTTCTCCAAGTACGTGGAGAACATGTACGACGAGACGGTCAACACTCCGGGTCAGCACAGCTACGCCAAAGCTTCCGTCGGCATGTTCCGCGACGAGTACAAGGACGGAAAGTACAAGAACTACAACCTCGACCAGAAGGATGAGGGCAATTGGTGGGTGGCTGTCCGCGACGAAGACCGCTGGACGGAGCCTGAGGCCCAGCTCTGCGACAAGCAACCCTTCTGGGTCGAGAACGGTACCGCCCCTCCCGTGGAGAACGCGGTAACTCCGCAAGTCCTCGCCGAACTCGCCTACAACCGAATCCAGTTGCCGACGACCGAGGTAACCCTCGCCCCCGAGGAGACCACCAAGGTCAATCTCCCCACCTGGGCCTGGTTGGACAAGGCCCGGTTCCAGGAGACCTCCGTCACTGCGGCGCTCAACGTGGGCGGCCTCAACATCCAGGCCACCACCACCGCCAAGCCGGTCTCCCTGAAACTGGAGCCAGGTACGCCCGACGCCGAGACCTATCCCGCCGCCGGCGAGTGCACGATCAACGATGACGGCTCGATCGGCGAGCCGTACGCGAAGGGCAAGGCCGACCAGACACCCCCGTGCGGCATCAATTACCTTCGCTCCTCCGGCGACAGCACCTTCAAGCTCCAGGCCACCGTCACCTGGGAGATCACCTGGACCGGCACGGGCAATCCCAACCCTACGCAGCTCCCCAACGGAACCTTCGGCAACGACCAGAACGTCGCCGTGCAGGAGATCCAGTCCGTCAACAGGTGACACCCCTGGATGCCTCGTTTTTGTACGGCCGCAGAGAGCTTCCCCCCTACCCGGGCTGACTCTTCGCGGCCGTTCACGCTCCGGCGCTGATCATCGTATGGTTACGCCCCATGTGGCCAGGAAAGCAGCCGCCCGAGGGCGGGCAGGAACCCCAGCAGCCGTCGGCCGGGCAGCCATCGAATCCGTACCTGGAGCCCGGATACCACCAGCCGAACCCATTCCAGCAGCCGCAGGCGACGAACGCGCCCCCGCAACAGCCCGGTATGCCGGTGCCCCCGTCGTCGAGCGGCCGCCGGAACCGCAGCACGATCATCGCCGTCACCGCGGCGACAGCCGTCGTAGCAGCCGCGACCGCAACCGGCTTCCTCCTGCTCGGCGGCCGCGAGGACGACCAAGCAGGTAGCGCCCCCTACACGACGTCTACGCCGCAGGCGAATCCGAGCAACCCTCGGGACACGGAAACAGACGCGGATGCCGAGACCCCGACCGTCAAAGGCTGGAAGGTGGTGACGAACCCCGACCAGGGAATTGCTTTCGAGGTTCCGCCGCAGTGGGCACTCCAGTCCCCTGACTGGGTCACGTATGTCTCCGAGAACGACGACCCGGAAGACACCCCGCTCATCGGTATGCGCGCCCCCGCGTACTTGAAGGAACAGTGGTGCTCCTCGGACGAGGACAAGGACGGCACCGAGGAGCACACGCCGTTGGCCGTCGCAGGTTCCAGAGGCAACAACGGCGCTCGGAGTACCGAGGAGATTGCCGGCTCCGACCCCGAGACCTGGGTGTACGGGCAATTCACCCAACCCGACAAGACCAAGGTGAGACCGGGCGAGGTGGAGCCGTTCACCACGAACTCCGGCATCAAGGGGAGCCTGGGAGTCGCCTGGTCCGTGGACATGAAAAAGACGCAGAAGTGTTCGACGGACGGCAAGGCATGGACCTTCGCCTTCAAGAACACCCAGGGAGACCTGACTTCCTGGTCGTTCTTCGGCGCCACGGGAGTGTCCGACGAGGTACCGGAAGCGACGGTGCGGAAGATCGCCGCCACCGTACGCCTCTACAAGGAACCGTCGGGTTCCTGACAGTGAGCAGCCCAGGAACGGATGGGTTGGAGACCAGCAGCGAGGCGTAGGCCGGGGTGAAGCACAACTCGACCCGGTCTCCGCGCCGCCCGAATGGTCGGACTCAGCACGGCCCTCGTCACCGCCGCCCTGGATGTCGCCTGCGTGTGCCGGACCGCTGAGGCCCAGCACACGGACCGCCGCGCTCTTACCGTTCGCCACGTCCTTGACTCTTGGCTGCCGCGACCCGGTCGACCCAGTAGGTGAGGGCGGACGCCGCAAAGTAGCGGTTCGCGTGTGCGCCCTGGCCGTACTCCCCCTGACAAAGGCCTCAAGGCGAGCCTGGGCCGAATACGCCACATCACGCGTGATCGCGTCCTTCGTGGCGCCCCCGGTCGGCTCGTTCTCGACCGGAGAAGTCGCCGCCCCAAGGCCCATCAAGGCCGATGCGATCGTGTGACCTTCGTAGAGATTTCTTCACGATAGCGATCGCCTCCGTGGACACACTTTCACCAGTCCCGCCGCTGAGGAAAGAGGCGCCGACACGCGCACAACACGAACCCCGCCCTCATCCACACGAATCACCCAGTTCTATGGGGAAGTTCGCAGTGGCGAACCGTAGAACCGAGCAGATACCGTCGTAGCACTTGGCAGACCGATACTGCTTCTCGGGGGATTCACTTGAAGCGCCGCCTTCCGTCCTGCGCACTGCCGCGTCCGCCTCGCACCTCCCACAGGGACCCACGCGACGGACCCTTCGGCCGCTCCCCTGACATCGCCGCCCAGGCGCTCACAGCCGCCAACCACTGATCCGGCACAGGCGGGGTCCGCAACTCCGCAGGGCCGCCACCAACCGACAGAGACTGAATCCCCAGATGAGCGATCTGCGCCTCGAAGACACCATTTTCGAGCACTTGAAGAAGACTTTCTCCTCCATCAGCGACCGCATGGAGGACGCCCGCCGCGACCTCCGAGGCACAGATTCCTCGGCGGTCGGTGAGAGCCAACTCGTCGAGGACGTCCAGGACTTCGCCGATGACTGGGGCTACGGCATCAAGCAGCTCGGCAAACACACCCACGGTGCGGTGAAGATGATCAACAAGATCGGCGAGACGTTCGACGGCCTTGACCTTGAGCTGGCTCAGTCGCTCAAGGCCAAGAAGAAGGGCAAGTAGCGTGGCTGGTCAGCGCACCGTCCCTCCCAACATCGGCTGGGACCCCACTCCCGGAAGCGTGGAGGACACCCGGGAACTCGCCAAACGGCTGGGCAAGCTGGCGGGCGAACTGGGCACAGCAGTACGAGAGCTGGAGCGAATAGAGTGCGGCGCCTGGAAGGGCAAGACCGCTGTCGCCTTCACCGAGTACATAGGCGAGGACGTCACCCCGCTCATCCGCAAGAGCCACGAGTCCTTCGACAAGGCATCCCGGGCACTGCACCGTTGGGCCAACGACCTCCAGGACTTCCAGGACGAGACGGACCGGCTGGAGAAGAAGGCCGGGGAGAAGCTCGACGCCAAGGCCGAGGCCAAGGAAGGTACCGACGAGTACGGCAAGGCCTCCGGCGATGTCACCGGCCTCATCCAGAAGGTCCATGAACTCGAGGACCGCTACAAGCAGGCCGCCGCGAAGATCAGCAAGGAGCTGGACAAGGCCGCCGACATCGCCCCCGACGAGCCGGGCTTCTGGGAGAAGCTGGGCAACGGCATCGCGGACGCCTGGGACGCCACCGGCGACTGGCTCAAGGAGCACGCCGACCTGATCAAGGCGATCGGTGACGTGATGGGCGACATCACCGCGGTCCTCGGAATGCTGGCCATCGTCACCCTCCCGTTCCCGCCTCTCGCGGCCATCTTCGGCACCGCCGCACTCATCGGCGCGGGCCTGACGCTGGCGACGCACGGCGTGGCCAAGGCGGCCGGTGCGGATGTGAGCTGGGCCACGCTCGGGCTCGACGCAGTAGGGCTGCTCCCCGGCATCGGAATGTTCGGCAAGGGAGTCAAGGTGGTCGGCGCGGGCAAGGCCGCGTTGACGGCAGAGAGGCTCGGCAAGGGCTTCAGTGCGACCAAGATCGGCAGTTCGCGAGTTCTGATGTCCTTCGGCAAGGAGTCCGCGGATATTTCCGGAGGGCTCGGCAAGGCCGGCTTGGTGAAGATCGGCGGCATGTCCAACAACGTCTTCGAGGTTGCGCACGGCAGCAGCGGCTTGATGTCTCGCATGGGTGGCCTCTCTTACGCGGGCTACCATCAAGGGCAGCTGATCGGCTCCAAGGGAGCCAACATGATTCCGGGGGTGGCCATCAACCCGTTCAGCGCGGGTGGCATAGCCCTCGACGCCGGCCTCAAAGTTGCCCCCAAGATCTACGGACACATAGCGGGTGACTAGCCAGGTGTTTCATCATGGCGCACCAAGTGGCCGTGAAAGGATTTGATGACATGAGCCTTTGGTGGCCCGATTCCGGAGAGACTCTCATCGCCCGTGCTCCGCTGACTTTCGCGACGGGCGCAGCCACTCCGGTCAAAGGAATGCGCTGGTTTCGCGATGCCGAGCGCAATGACATCCAGAACGAACTTGACGGTTGGCCCGAAGGCCCCGCCTACACTGTTCGTTCCACTGCGAGTACCGTCGGCCGGAACACCCTGAAGGGCGCCGCCATGGCTGCGGGCTTGGCTGTGATGGGCCTGCTGTCGTCCCAGGCAGGCAGCGTCGGCCCAGGCCGCTCAGGCAAAGGCTCGGACACTTCGCACGACCGGGCTGACGAGGTGGAAGACTTCCCCGTCATGTGGGCTGCTCCTGGCAGCGTCGCCCGTACCCTGCCCTGGCAGTTGGACCCCGCCCGCTCCCCGCAGGACCGGTACCGCACGCACGCCGTCATCACCGACCAGCGTCTCGTGCTCGTGGGCTTCCCCTACGTCAAGGGAGACGAAAAACGCATCGCCGATGAGTTTCTCTGGGAGATCCCCCGGTCCGGCATCGAGAGGGTTGAACTGAGAGACTTCAAGATCGGCAACGATGCAAAGATCGCGTTCACTGACGGCTCATGGTTCAGGGCAAGCAGCATCAACCGGGAGAGGCTTACCCGGTACTTGATCGAAGCTCCCGACTTCATCCCCCTGGCATCACTCACACAGCCCCAGCGAACCACTGCCGAAGGGTTCGCGACAGCCCAGGCATCAGATGCCCAACCGCCTCTGGTCAAGCGAAACTCGTGCGGCTGTTTTCGTATCGAAGTGCTGGCTCCGAGCACCGTGCACGCTTCCTTTGGCCACTCCGGGCTGAACACGGTGATGGACGCGAATGGCACCGAACTCCGTCTGACGGAGTACCACCAGGAAGACTTCCTGACCTGACCCTGGCTCTGCACTCAACCAGAACGGCGCACCACCCGACATGATCCCCGCCGCTGACTCCACTCACGCACAGCACGTCAGTGCCGCTGACGGGAACGTCCCACCCCTCTGGTTCCTCGCACCCGAGGGCTTCTTCGCTCTGCCCATAGCCGCCACACCAGAGGAACGCAGCGAGCGCGCTCTCTCCTTCGTGCAAGAGCTGTACTCCCGCGGCGATGAAAGCATATGGGAGCCTGCCGCCCCCTACTACGCGGCGATAGCCGAACTCATGGGAGATACCGGCGTCTCGTATGCGGCGATGGGATTGTTCTCCACGGCAGAGGAAGGCGACTCACCGGCTGGACAAGTGATCCGACACGAGCCTGCCGAGGGCATCGCCCAATGCGCCCTCACCGTCGCCATTGCTCCGACGAACCACGCTGGTACTGATACCGACGTCGTCGCCCAGGGAGTCCTCGCAACCCTCTCCAGCGACCCGTTCAACAACGCCATATGGCTGGACCTGCCCTGCGGCCCGGCGGTGTTGTGTATCACCTTGCGCGAATACGATCTCAGCGCTGAACTGACGGCCGGCGGTGAGGACACGAAGCTCCTCACAGGCCAGATTCAGGTCCATGTGCCTTTCCCCACCGGACCATGCACCGCGATCTTCACGCTCTACACGGCGTCCATGGACCACTGGACGGAGATCTACGGCTTGATGTCGGCCGTCCTGCAGACGGTGTCCTTCGTCGACCCTGCCGAGGCACTCACTGAGCAGGGCGGTGCGTGAAGCTCGGGTCGGGGTCCCGGCCCCGTTTGTCCCGCTGTTCCAGGCGTATCGCAACCAGTTGCTGGCACGGTGGATGGATGAAGGCAGATCGAGCTGCTGAAGGGGGGCTCCGTACTGAGCCACGTTTGGTTGATGGCCAATCGGCATCACCTCCCCACCGAGCCCCAGTCACACCGCGGATGGGGCGGCTCAGTGGGCTCCGCGGGAGTCGGTACGGTCAGCTTCGAATACCAGACCCAAGCCGACGGAGAACCAGCCACTGCTGTCCCCTGAGCCCAGCTGACGAATGCTGGCGACAACCGCCGCCGCTCCCACCGGCACCAGTGGCACCCCCACGACCAGAAGTTCAACCCCCGCACCGGCTCGAGGGGGGGCCGCCCTTCACTGACAGCGGCTTATCAGAACCCGGTTCCACCACACGAGCAGCCACGAGCAGGCGGCCCTCCACCCGCTCCCCTCGACAGATCACCGCGCTCGTCGCCATCCTCGGACTCGCCGACCGCCCCCGGGGGTACGTGTGGGGGCAGGACAGGGGGGCGATCCGAAGCGGCCGCGCCGTGCCGGGGCCGCGACGGCTGTGAGAGCACGGGGTCCCGGTCCGCGAGTTCCGCCGCCTCAGCGGGCCCCGGCATCTGTCTACGCAGCCAGGAGCGTGTCACCGACTCCCGACCCTGCAGGATGCCGCCGTACTCCTGGAATCCCCCTACCGCCGCTCAAGGTAGAGATCGTGACCGGCGGTGTCCGCCGAACCCGTCCCTTACACGTCCAACTGTCCGCCATGCTCTTGCCCTGACTGCAGGGCGACGCGATAGCAAAACACCCAGCCATACCGAACGCCCCAGGACGCAGCACGCCCAAGCGTCCGGAGCGTTCACCGGTGAGGCACGATCAGGACACGACCCGCTCCACTACACCCCTATACGCCCTAAATGCCCCGACAATCGGCCAAGCTCGCTCTGGCGAAAGCGAGAACCCCACCGATAGCGTCTGTCCCCTGAACTCACATCTGTCTCACGGGGAGAGTCCACTGTGAAGCGCCGCCCTTTGCCCGTTGCTGCCGCGCTGGCAGCGACGGCAGCACTGCTGTTGACGGCCTGCGGTAGCGGGGACGACAAGTCCAGCGACAACGACAAGATCGCTGGCGCCGACCAGGGAACGAAGACGCCGAAGGAGTCGGCGTCACCCGCGGGAGCGCCAGCAGGGGACAAGCCGGACGGCGTGGACGTGTCGCTGCCTGAGGACATGGACCTGGTCTTCGACTGGGACAAGCCGAAGGACAAAAACGAGGCGGCTGCGATGGAGGATGCCGCCAATTTCGTCCGTGCCATCTACCGGGGCGTCTACAAGCGCACGTCCAAAGACGCGGGCGTGACCGCCTATTCCACGGGCGAGGGGCTGCACTACGCAAAGACCCAGATCAACAGCAGGGTCGACGGCGGCTGGACGGCCACCGGCACCCGTCGCCACTACCAAGCCACCACGCGGTCTGCCCCGAACGGCAGTTCAGTGGAAGTCGCGTTCTGCGTGGACTCGAGCAAGTTCTACGGCAAAGAGGTCAAAACCGAGAAAGTCCTGAAGAGCAAGCCCAGCATCGCTGACTTCGACTACTTCAAAATCGTGATGGTCAAGTTCCCCACGGGTGATGACCTCTGGCAAGCGTCAAAGGTGTTCGTGGAGACCAAGGCGGAGAAGTGCCGGTGAACATGGCGCGCCACACCATCCTCCGCACGGGCACGGTTGCACTGACGCTGACCCTCGGCACTCTCGTCCTTACGGAACCGGCCCACGCGGTGGAGCCAACGGGCAACGGCCAGGGCGCCAGCGCCAGCCAACAAGGCGGCGGCGACAAACAAGGCGTCTACGCCGCCGCCCGCATCCAGTACTCCGGCTCCGTCGCCAAAGGCGGCGGCACCGGAAACGTGACGTCCACGGACGTCAACTGGACACCCCCTCCCTGCTGGTACGCCCCCTACCTCGGCGCCAAGGACTTCAAAAAGGAGATGTCCAAGCACATCGACAGCCAGCTGAACACGCCTGGAATGAGCGGGACCCCGGGCGCGGCGCTCGGCGAGACCAAGCGCCACTACGAGGACGAGTTCGACATCCCCGGGAAACCCGGCTACAAGGACTACAACGTCGAGAACGACGGCAAGGGCATGTTCTGGGCCGGCGTCGAGAACCCCAACGAGCCGGACTACCTCAAGCGGACCTCGTGCACGGACCTCCCGTTCTGGGTCGAGAACGGCGATGCCCCGCCGCCCCAGTACGAAGAGGCCATCACCCCGGAGATCCTCGCCGCTCTCGCCTACCAGCACATGGAGCTCCCCGACACCAAGGTCACCCTCGCTCCCGAGGCCAACACCAAGGTGAACCTGCCGACCTGGGCCTGGCTCGAGAAGGCCGTCTTCGACGAGGTCCAGGCCACAGCCGCCCTCAACGTCCCCGGCTTCAACATCCAGGCCACCACCACCGCCAAGCCGGTGTCCCTCAAGCTGGAGCCGGGCACCGAGGACGCCGAGACCTATCCCGCCTCCGGCGAGTGCACCATCAACGCCGACGACTCCATCGGCGAGCCCTACGCCAAGGGCAAGGCCGACCAGACACCGCCGTGCGGGATCAAGTACCTCCGCTCCTCCGGCGACGGCACGTACAAGCTCCAGGCCACCATCACCTGGGACATCGCATGGACCGGCACCGGCGGCGCCGGCGGCGACCTCCCGAACGGCACGTTCGGCAACGACCAGGACATCACCGTCCAGGAGATTCAAGCCGTCAACAGGTGAAGACGCCGAGCTTGAGACAGCAACACCGGCTGGCACGGTGACTCCGGGACACCGTAAAGCAGTTGCTTCACTCGCGTGACTGCTTCTGCTCGCCGAGCGCTGCGCAAGGCGGCCCGACCTCCGGCCCTGCGACACTCAGCCACCGTTCGTAGATGTGAAGACCCCGTGGCCAGGCCTCCGCCACCAGCAGCCACGTCCGTACCATGGGACATCGATTCGGCAAGCTTCAAACCGACTGGTCCCGGGGCGCACATTCCGACGGATGGGACGTGGGCATGCGGCACCAGATGTTCGGGCTCTACTGCGCGGCGTAATCAATTGTTGACAGCCAGCCTTTTGCGACTGTGACGGTGGTGAGCCCAACGAGAGCATGCTGACCACGCAAGTGTTAACGGAGGGGCCCATGGGGGAGCACGAACGCCTGGTAGTCGACTACCAACTTCTGGAGTCTTCGAAAAGAAATCTGAGGGACATCAACAGAGCCCTAAATGGCATCGACGATCACCGTGCCGAAATTCATGACATTTGGGGCCATGAAAGCATCGCCGGCAAGATGGACCAGTTCGTGAGCAACTGGGACAACTATCGCCGTGAACTCCTTGAAAATGTCAAGGACTTGAGCGAGCAAGTTGAGACGTCACTCAAGAGCTTCGAGAAGCTCGACATCGATCTCAAGAACGCGAGCGAGAAGAAGCGCGGCAAGAACGGGGGAAAGTAACCGATGGGTACGGGCAAGGGCAAGCGGCGACCGGTCGACTGGCACCCGCTGGCAGAGAAGGACCCGATCCCCGGCGACCCGGAGGACATCCGCGATGAGGTCCGCAAGATGAAGGACCTCGCCTCGACCCTCCGCGACCAGGCCGGCATCCTACGCAAGGCCGCCGACGGCGACGCGCTGCAGGGCAATTACGCCGACAAGATCCGCGAGAAGTCCGGCGACCTCGAGAAGCGCTTCCGCGAGACGGCGGCCCGTTACGAACGCGTGGTCGGCGACCTCGGCAAGTGGGCCAACGAACTGGAGGGCTTCCAGGAACGGGCCGACGGCGTCCTACGAGCCGCGAAGAAGGCCGACGAGGACCACGCTGCCGAGGTGAAGAAGAAGGAAGCCGAGGCCAAGAAGGACGACAAAGACGGCGGCAAGAAGGCGTCGGAGGAATCCGACCCCAACAGCCACTTGGCGCCGTACCACAAGCAGCTCAACCAGGTCATCTCCGACCGCAACTCCCGCGCCCAGCATTACGCCGAGAACATCGACAAAGACATCTCGGACATCATCAAGGACAGCAAGTGGGAGGACTTCAAGGACTGGGTTCACGAGCATGCGGAAGCGATCAAAACCGTTGTTGATATCTTGAGCTGGGCAGCGACCATTATCGGAGTCATCGCCCTCCTCTTCACGCCGGTCGGATGGCTGGCGACCGCCATCATGTTGACCACCATCGGCCTTACAGCACTCGTCGGTGTCGGGCACACGCTGTTGGCTCTCTCCGGTGACGGAAGTTGGGCGGATGTCGCCATGGACGTCTTCGCGCTAGCGACCCTGGGATTCGGCAGCATCGCTCTGAAGGGCGTGAAGTCCGCAGCGACAACACTCAAGGCTGCTAGTAGGGCGGGACGGTTCCAGCGGTACTCGAATCTGCGCAAGATGCTCGACAAGAACATCATGCGATACGGCACCGACTCGGCCCGCGGCGCGAAAGCGGTGCGCGCGAAGGATGCACTGCGACAGATCGGGGCCAAGGAAACACGGCCCGGGACGAACCGACTTGACCGCCTGCTGAGCGGCGAGGAGGAGGTCGCCAGTGCGAGCAAGTTCGCCAAGAGCATGCGCGCCGAGTTCGGCGGGAATCCCGATGTGGCGAAGGCAGCCGACGCAATGGACAAAGCCGCACTGAAGTTTAAGCTGAACTACGGGGCTGCCACCACGGTAGACGTGGGTGACAAACTCGGAGAAAAGGGCCCCTACGCGGACCAATACGGTGACGCCAAGGATGTCCTGAAGCGTGAAGTCGGGAGCCGATGGTGACCACTCCGGAGTGCGAATCGACCAACATAAACCGGATGCGACGACATTCAAAGCAGAATTCGAGGGAGTGGAGATAGTGGCAACAATCCCGGCGAAAAGTCCACGGGAATCACAGGCCATGAAGTTCCTTGCCGCGTACACACTGATGCCGATTCTCTGTTTCGCCTTCCAAGACCTCGGCAGCAAGTACGGCGGAATGGATTGGCTTACCTACGGTTACGCGGCATGGCCGTTGATGATCGCACCTGTACTGATGCTGGTCCTGCTTCTCAGGAACCGAGAACTCATCCGTAACCCGCGGACGGGTTCCAACTTCTCCCAGACGATCAAGATCGTTGCCGTCATGTACCTGATCTGGAACATCATCGGGGCCATCGGCTACAGCTGGCTGGCCGTAGTTTCTGTGCTCTCCTCCCTGACGATCCTGATCGCCGACCGACAGCTCAAGAAGCAGGCCCGCGCGTGAGCACGCCCGATACAGAGCAACAGCCACCCGCCGTCGAGGTAACTGCTCCCCGCGGCTACGAGCTCATCCTGCCACCCGGCTGGGTCCGCATCCCTCTGCGGGAGGGAACGAAGGAAGCACTCGAGAAGCTCCTCTTCTCACACATGGGGCAAGTCCCGGAGGACATTCCGCGGGATGATGCGATGCGCTTCCGGCTGGACATGCGTCGCCAGTTGGAGAAGCAAGCGCGCGCGGCCAGGAGAAACGGTGGCCTAGACCTCTACCTTCCGGCGCTCCCGCGCGGAGGAATCTTCCTCATGGCTTCTTTCATCGTTGCCGAGATGCCAATCGGCCAAACCCATGCCGTTCCTCCACAGGCAGTGATCGCTCAACTGGCCGACGAGGACATCCCCGGCGGAACGGCGACAAGAGTCGACGTGGCAGGGGCACCCGCACTCCGCCGCGACTACCGCTCCACCCCTGACGAGGGAAAACTCAGTTCCGCGCCTGAAGCCGTACAGCAAACTGCCCTGCCGACGCGGCGGGTCGAGTACGTGCTCCCCGTGGCGGACGATCCCGGTCGCTGGATCAGCATCAACTTCTCCACACCGGGTGACGGCGATATCGACAGTGAATTCACCGGCGTGCTGGTCGAGTTGTTCGACGCGGTGGTCGGCACGTTCAGATGGAGTTATGAGTGAGCTGGCTCAACGTCAAGCACGCCATGGATCTGTCCCCTTGGATCCGCATCCCGCTCATGTGGCCGGAACCGGGCCTTGAGGACGTCGATGAGGCACAAACGCCTGAAGCGTGGGCACGCTACTTCGCCGAGGGCCTCTGGGCGGATTTCGCATCGGAGAAGCCGAAACCGGGCGAAGTGGACCTGCTGAGCAACATCCTGTTGATGTACGCCGTCCGGGCCCCTGCAGCCTTTCCGGACTTCGAGGTCTTCCTCCATCTCCCGCACCCGCGAGACATCCCGCTTCCTGCGTACGTCGACCTGGTGGAGATCGAGGAGGGCGAAGACCAAAGAACGGCGCTTCGTGAGCTGACCCACGCCGATGCGAGCTACGCCGTCGAGCCCCCCATCGTCGAGGACTTCGACTCCCCGCATCTGGGAACCGGCTTGCGGGTACTGCGCTACTACCAGGACGCGGACAGCAACGAGGTGCACGTCGGCCTCCGTTACGCCTGGCGCTATGAGAAGGGCACGGAAGCCGCGGACGTCCTGATCATCCTGGCCGATCCCGACGCCGGCCGGATCCTCCGGGCTCTCGACGATGTCGACGAATTCGCCCGCACCATCCGGATCAGCCCGGATGAGGAAGTGGGTACTTGGAATTCCTCGTGATACTGGCGGCTGCATCGTGCGTTGGCCCAGAGCTCACCTTGGCTCGCGGAAGGAAAATCTGCGACATGGCCTCTTCCGTACCGGAAAGGGTGTTTTCGGCACACCGTCCGACGATTCGAGTGATCGGACCCCCTGACCACACATGATCCTCTTCGAATCCGAGGCCGACCCGACCGAGTGGTTCCCTCTGCCCCTGCACTGGACGGACAACGAGCGGGACCAGGACGAGATGGTGAAGTGGTCCGTCATATGCACGGAGATCGTTCATCAACGCCACAAGCGGTGGTGGCGGCGGCCCAAGCGGCTTGCGATCGCCGATCACTTCCTGCAACTGGCCGAGGCCCATCCGATCCCGAACGTTCCGGCGCACCAGGCCTTCGTCTACAGCGGTGACCCCGGCCGGGTCCCGCAACCTTTCTACGCTCTCACCGCGCAGTCGGAGGGCAAGGACCAGGACACGGAACTCCACATCATGGTTCAAGCGGCAGGTGACCACCCTGTCCGCCGGCCCGACGTCTCGGACTTCCGTTCCGACCGCCTGGGGCGAGGGCTGCGCTGCCTTCGCTACTTCGGTGACAACGGCGAGTACGGATCCCTCAACTACGGCTGGTGGTCGGAGGAGCACGAGGTCTACGCGACCGTGCGCACGGTGTCGACGGAACTCGACTGGCTGACGGCGAACCTGGGCATCTTCGACGACTTCGCCCGCAGCATCTGGCTCAACCCGAACCCGGAGTGACCTGCATGAACGTCTGGCAGCCGGCGCCAGGGGAAACTCCCCTCGCCCGCGTTCCCATCACCTTCGCCAGCGGTGCGGCGATGCGTGTCAGGGGGCCGGCGGTGGTTCCGCAACACCGAGCGCAATGACATACAGAATGAGCTGGACGGCTGGCCCGAAGGACCGGGGCATGCCGCCCGTTCGACGGGTGGCGCGGTGGTCGGGAGCGCCCTCAGGGGTACGGCGCTGACCGTCGGAGTCCTCATCATGGCGTTCCTCTCCGCCTTCGGCGGCAATCTCAGCGGCTCCTCGTCACGTTCGGGCTCCCGCTCGTCCGACGACCCGGCCGACGAAGTCGAGGACTTTCCCGTCATGTGGGCCGCGCCCGGCACCATCGCCCGTTCCCTGCCATGGCAGCTGGACCCGGCGCGCGCGAAGCAGAAGCACTACCGCACGCACCTGATCGTCACCGACAGGCGCCTGGTCATCGTCGGCATGCCCTTCTCCGAACGGGAGTACAAGCGCGTCGACGACACCGTGCTCTGGGAGACCCCGCGCGCCGCCATCGGGAGCATCGAGCGCAGGGACTTCAAGGACGGCGATGATGTCAAGGTCGTTTTCACCGACGGCTCCTGGTGCAGGTTGCGCACCTCTGGCCGGGATCGCCTCATGCGATACCTCGTCGACCGGCTTGACTTCGTACCGTTGGATTCCCTCACACCGGCCCAACGCAAGACAGCCGAGACCTTCGCGTCGGCCCATGCCCCGGACGCAGGCCCTCCGGTGGTCACGCGCAGCGAGTGCGGCTGTCATCGCGTCGAAGTCCTGGCGCCGAGTACCACCGATGCCTTCTTCGGGCACTCCACCCACGACGTGGTCATGGACGGGGACGGCAACACAGTCGACCTGTGGCAGTACCACTTGGAGGACTGGTCGCCCGAAGGGCTTGCCGAGCGACGACGCCTGCGAGCGCCCGCACCCCCGTCCGGCCGGGCTTCACGGGACTGAACGAAGGGCGCAGGCGCCGACGCCGATGCTTCGTCCACGTTGTGTGGAAAGGCTCGGCGGTGTCATCGTCGCCGCCGGGGCGTTCTAGCGCTGGCGCCCTGCCCGGCTCTTCCCCTTCCCCTTCTTCCGCAGCCTCCGCATCCGTTCCCGCTCCCGAGCCGCGTCTTCCTCCGCCCGTGCGCTGATCCAGCGGTAGACGAGCAAGCCCACCAGCACGGCACTGATGATGTAGGCCAGAAACGCACTGCCGGTACCGGGGATGTAGGCGCAGCTCTCCGAACGGCAGTTCTTGCCGGGCAGACCGCTCAGCAGATAGAAGAGCGGCCCGAACGCGGCCAGGCAGCAGGCCGCCGTGCCCGCGGTATGCATGCCACGCGACAGGCGTGTCCGGTCCGAGGCTCCGGCCGCACACCGCAACGCTCCGATCGCTCCGAGCACGGTGATCACGCCAAGGACGCCACCGACCGCCCAGGAACCACCGGGCAGGTCCACCAGCATCGGTACCGTCTCACGCGCGAATCGCTTCCACAGCCCCATGACCAGCAGGATCACTCCCATGCCGACCACCAGACAGACAACCACCCCAGCGATCCCCAGGCCGTCTCGGGCCTCGAACCTGCGGTTGGTTCCTGCGTCTTCGGCTGATCTCCGCACCTGTCGTCCCCTCACGCCGGCTGACGATCCCCGACCGGGCGAACGCCGGTCCGGTGCGTGCAGCGTCCGCTGCCGCACCGGACCGGCGTCTCACGGCTACTTCCGAGCCTGCTTCGCCAGTTCCTCGTCGATCTGCTCGAACTTGTCGGCCGCCATGGTGAGGTAGTCCCCCATGCCGTCCAGACCGTCCAGCGTGGTCTTCGTACCGTTCACGAACTCGTCGAAGTTCTCGTCGAACGCCTTCGAGGAGCTCTTCGTGACGTAGCCGGACTGGACGAGGTTGTTGATGTACTTGCGGAGAGCGTCGAGCTTCTCCTGGAGCTTTTCCTTCTCCTTCACGACATGCTTGGCAGCTTCCCGCATGTCCTGATATGTGATGTCAAGGTCCTTGGCCATGAAGCCGCTCCCTTTCACAACGCCGCAGGGCCAACCCCCGTGGCTCCCTGTTTGCGGACTCGTCGGCCCGTAGGCCGAGTTGCTGGTCGCACGTGGCAACCGGTGTGATCGTCCGCTCTTGCGTCTGCAGCTTACGGGTGTGGCCAGTGGTGCCACATCCCCGGCTTGTGAACGAGACGTCATGAAGTCGTGCACGACGTTGCCAAAGGGAACGTCTCGGCGCCTCCCCATTGCCCCACTGTCGTACCGAACGGATATCGTCCTTACGACTGTGACCCGCGTGACTGAAGCGAACAGGCGGCGGACGCGGACGCAGCGACATGGACCACAGCGGCCACACCGGCCCAGTGGCACGGGGAGGACTAGTCGTGCGCCTGACTCTGACCGTCGTCGACCCGTACGGCGGTGGCACCGCCGACGTCGTGCTCGATGCCGATCCTGAGTCCACCGTGGGGGACATCGCCCAGGAGCTGGCCAAGCAGGTGGGGCACAGCGGGGCGCAGGTCATCCCGCTCGGACAGCAGCGGCACGCGCCGGCGAACAACGCGCCTCTGGTCTACGTCGACGGCTACCCCGTCGATCCGCACGCCACCGTCGTCGGTTCGCCCCTGCGCGAGGGCGCCGTCGTCAGCCTTCAGGATCCGTCCGGGTGTCTGCCGGGTGAGCCCACCGGGCTCGTGGAGCTGCGGGTCGTCGGCGGGCCGGCCGCCGGGTTCGTGCACCGGCTCGGGGTCGGGCGGTACGACATCGGCAGCGGGGCCGCCTCGTACATCCGTATCGACGATCCCGAGGTCGACGCCCGGGCCCTCACCCTCTCCGTGGCCACCGACGGCACCTGCCAGGTCGCCGTGCACATGGACAAGGAGCACGTCACCCTCGACGGCACATCCCTCGCCGAGAGCGAGAAGGAAGAGCCCGGCGACAAGAAGAGCGAGAAGAAGAAGCAGAAGCAGAAGGACGACAGCGGCGAGAAGAAGAAGGGCGGGCCCGGTGCGTGGCCCCTCGGGGGGCAGATCGCCCTCGGGAACAGCCTGCTCGAACTCACCCGGTACACGCCCCCGAACGCGGCCCTGAAGTGGTCCGACGACGGGGTCGGTCTGGACTACAACCGTCCTCCGCGGCTGCGTCCGCCCGAGCGGCAGACCAACTTCCGGCTGCCGTCGCCGCCCCGTGACTACGAGGCCCGGCCGCTGCCCTGGCTGATGGCGCTGACGCCGCTCGTCGGTGCCGTCGTGTCGGTGCTGATCTTCCAGAAGTGGTACTACCTGATCATGGCCGGCCTGGCCCCGATCCTGCTCTTCGCGAACTACTACAACGACAAGAAGCACGGGCGTAAGTCCCATGCCAAGCAGGTCGAGGAGTACAAGGAGCAGAAGGAGCGGATCGAGAAGGACGCGCAGGACGCGCTCGTCGCCGAGCGGACCGACCGGCGGCATGCCCTTCCCGATCCGGCGACCGTCCTCGCCCTCGGGACCGGGCCGCGGACCCGGCTCTGGGAGCGGCGGCGCACCGACCGTGATCATCTGCTCGTGCGGTTCGGGACCGGGCAGCTGCCCTCCGAGGTCGTGCTCGACGACCCCGAGCAGGACGACCACCGCCGGCACGTGACCTGGAAGATCGAGGACGCCCCGGTCGCGCTGCATCTGCGCACCCTCGGGGTGATCGGCATGGCCGGGCCCGGGGACTCCGCCCGGGCTCTCGGGCGGTGGGCCGTGGCGCAGACCGCGGCGCTGCACAGCCCGATGGACGTGCAGTTCTACGTACTCAGCGAGAACGCCGCGCAGGAGTCCTGGGACTGGACGCGCTGGCTGCCGCACGCCCGGCCGTCCGGCGGGCAGGACGTCAACGCGCTGATCGGGACCGACGCCGAGACCGTCGGTGCCCGGATCGGCGAGCTGACGCAGATCCTCGACGCGCGCAAGAAGGCCGCCGAGGAGAACAAGTCGCAGGCCGGTTCGAGCTTCAGCGATCCCGACATCGTCGTCGTGTGGGACGGGTCCCGGCGGCTGCGGTCCCTCCCCGGCGTCGTGCGGTTGCTGCGCGAGGGGCCCGCGGTGTCCATGTTCGCCATCTGCCTGGACGCCGAGGAGCGGTTCCTGCCCGGCGAGTGCCAGGCGTACGTCGTCGCCGAGCCGAAGGCCCAGGAGTACGAGCCCGCCCAGCAGGTCCCGCAGCAGGCCCAGCAGCAGGTCGCCGGCGGGTTCCCCTCCTTCCAGGCCTGGCACACCACCTCCCAGCAGCCCGAACAGGCCGGGCGCAGCGAGCAGTTGCGGCTGCGCGTCGAGGAGGCCGGTGCGGAGCGGCTGAAGGACGTACGGCCCGACTTCGTCTCCGCGGCCTGGTGCCTCAGGCTCGCCCGGTCGCTGTCGGCGCTGCGGGACATCAGCGGGGAGACCGAGGACTCGGCGCTGCCGGGTTCGAGCCGGCTGCTGGACGTGCTGCAGCTGGAGCCGCCGACGAGTGACGCGATCACGGCGCGGTGGCGGATGGGCGGGCAGTCGACGCTGGCCGTCATCGGTGAGTCGTACGACGGGGCGTTCGGGATCGACATCCGCAAGGACGGTCCGCACGGCCTCATCGCCGGTACGACGGGTTCCGGTAAGTCGGAGCTGCTGCAGACCATCGTGGCGGCGCTGGCCGTGGCGAACACGCCCGAGAACATGACCTTCGTGCTGGTCGACTACAAGGGTGGCGCGGCCTTCAAGGACTGTGTGCATCTGCCGCACACCGTCGGCATGGTGACCGACCTCGACGCCCACCTGGTGGAGCGGGCCCTGGAGTCGCTGGGTGCCGAGCTGCACCGGCGCGAGCACATCCTGGCCTCCGCCGACACCAAGGACATCGAGGACTACCAGGACCTGGTGCGCCGGGATCCCTCGCACCAGCCGGTGCCCCGGCTGCTCATCGTCATCGACGAGTTCGCGTCCATGGTGCGTGACCTGCCCGACTTCGTGACCGGGCTCGTGAACATCGCCCAGCGAGGCCGTTCCCTCGGCATCCATCTGCTGCTGGCCACCCAGCGGCCGTCCGGTGTCGTGTCGCCCGAGATCCGCGCCAACACCAACCTCCGTATCGCGCTGCGCGTGACGGACGGCGGTGAGTCGTCCGACGTGATCGACTCGCCCGAGGCCGGGCACATCTCCAAGAACACCCCGGGCCGCGCCTACGCCCGCCTCGGCCACGCCTCCCTGGTCCCCTTCCAGTCGGGGCGCGTGGGTGGCCGTCGGCCCGGTGCGGCCGACCCGGCCGTGCTCATGCCCTGGGTGGGCCCGCTGACCTGGGAGGACCTGGGCCGGGCTGCGCTGGTCAAGCCCAAGGCGGAGGCCCGTGAGGAAGAGGAGATCACCGACCTCAAGGTCCTCGTCGACACGATCCGCGACGCCAACAGCTCGCTCGGCATCCCGCCGCAGCACAGCCCGTGGCTGCCCGCGCTCGACGAGACGCTGCTGCTGGACGACGTCGAACTCCCCGCGTTCGCGGGCGGCCCCGGCAAGCTGCCGCCGGCCCCGTACGGCATCGAGGACCTGCCCGCCAGCCAGGCCCGGCGCCCCGTCGCCATCGACTTCGCCTCCTTCGGCCATCTGATGATCGGCGGTGCCCCGCGCAGCGGCCGCTCCCAGGTGCTGCGCACGCTCGCGGGCTCCATCGCCCGTACGCACTCGGTCGCCGATGTGCACCTCTACGGCATCGACTGCGGAAACGGCGCGCTCAACGCCCTCACCCGGCTGCCGCACTGCGGCGCGGTCGTCGGCCGTAACCAGACCGAGCGGGTCGTACGGCTCGTCAACCGGCTCAAGGGCGAGATGGGGCGGCGCCAGGACCTGCTGGCGGACAAGGGCTTCGCGGACATCGGTGAGCAGCGGTCCTCGGTCGCCGAGGACGAGCGGCTGCCGCACATCGTCGTGCTGCTGGACCGCTGGGAGGGCTGGGTGCCCACGCTCGGCGAGATCGACCACGGTTCGCTCACGGACGAGTTGCAGACGATGATGCGCGAGGGCGCGAGCGTCGGCATCCACCTGGTCCTCACCGGTGACCGGACCCTGCTCGTCGGCCGTATCGCGACGCTCACCGAGGACAAGTACGGTCTGCGGCTGGCCGACCGCAGCGACTTCTCCGCGCTCGGCATCCCGGCCCGCAAGGTGCCCGAGGAGATCCCGCCGGGCCGTGCCTTCCGCAACGAGTTCGGTACGGAGACGCAGTTCGCGCTGCTCGCCGAGGACACGACCGGTCAGGGTCAGGCGGCCGCGCTGGCGGCGATCGGCGAGGCGGCCGCGGCCCGTGACGCCGAGGTCCCGCGCACGCGGCGCCCGTTCCGCGTGGACAGCCTGCCCAGCCGCATCTCCTTCCCGGAGGCCTGGGAGATGCGCGACCCGGACGCGTCGCGCTCGCCTCTGTGGGGTCTGGTCGGCATCGGCGGCGACGAGATCGTCGGCTTCGGCCCGGACCTGGCGCAGGGCGTGCCGGCGTTCGTCGTCGCGGGTCCGGCCAAGTCGGGCCGCTCGACGGTGCTGTGGAACTTCGCGCAGTCCTTCCTGGCCAAGGGCACGCGTCTGGTGATCGCGGCGCCACGCCAGTCGCTGCTGCGCCAGCTCGACGGCGCGGACGGCGTACTGAAGGTCTTCACCGGCGACGACATCGACGAGGACGAGTTCGAGGAGCTCATCGACCAGGCGTCCCTGGAGGAGCCGATCGCCGTCCTCATCGACGACGGCGAGATCCTGGAGGACTGCGACGCCGAGAGCCAGATGAAGAAGCTGGTCTCCCGCGGCGCCGAACGCGGCCTCGCCATGGTCATCGCCGGTGACGAGGAGGACGTGTGCAGCGGCTTCTCCGGCTGGCAGGTCGACGCCAAGAAGGCCCGCCGCGGCATCCTGCTCTCCCCGCAGGAGTCCTCCAGCGGCGACCTCATCGGCCTCCGCCTGAACCGCAGCATGGTCGGCGGCCAGGTCGCCCCGGGCAAGGGCATGCTGCACCTCGGGGACGGGGAGCTGCGGACCGTCGTCATCCCGGGGTGAGGCGTTGAGCGGGGGATCGGCGAAGCCGAAGCGGAGGAAGGCGGCGGGGCCGGCGCTGCGGTACGAGCACCGGCCGGGCCGCCAGAACACCGACGAGCCGAGGAAGCGGGACTGGAGCTGTCTCGGGGGTTGCGGGAGCCTCGTCGGCTTCGTCCTCCTGCTGATGCCACTGGTCTTCTTCGACATGTACTGGGGCCACGACCTCTGGGGCGACGTCGCTCCCGCGTGGCCCGGTGGTGGGTACGCCTTCGCCGCCACCGTCGGGGTCTTGGTGCCGCTGGTCTTCCTGGCCTGGGCGGCGCCGCTGACCCGGATGGACTGGAAGAAGAGCACGGCGCGTTCGCTGGGCTGGGTGGCCGCGTCCCTGCCCGGGCTGGCCGCGGGGTATCTGGTCGTCGGGGTGATCTTCACGACCGTACGGCCCAAGCGGCGCCGCGATTGGGACTACGACTGCTACAGCGAGGGCGGCCCCTGCTGGGTGCATGTGCACTATCCGTGGCTGTGGGCCGTCGGCCTGGTCGCCACCCTCGCGTCGGCCGCGCTGCTGATCACCCTGTTCGTGAAATACGGAGGCCGGTCCGCTACCGCACCTTCGACATCCGAGCCTGAGGCCGCCCCGACTCCTCGCTCTCCGACCGATACCGGAGGTCGTCGCCCACCGGGCTGAGGTGGACCGTCGTGGCGGCCGGGTTGCAGCCGCTGTGGTTGGTCTTCGCGCCCACGGACGTCGCGACGAGCTCCTTCTTCGTCACCTGCTTCAGGGTCAGTACGTCGATACAGACGCCGCCGATCTGGTCCGTCTGGCGGAGCCGGCCCAGCTCCTGGCCGACGGAGGCCCGTTCGACCGTGATCCGGAACGTGCCGAGGGGCAGATTGCCGTCCAGGGCGGTGCCCTGGCCCTCCCAGGTGCCGAGATAGGCGGCGGGCACCGCCCCGCCCGGGGCGGCGTCGCTCGCCGACGGCTGCGCGTCGGCGCCGGCGCCCGAGTCGCCCGTGTCGTTCTGGCCGCCCCGTCCCGGCAGCAGGTCGAACACGAACACCGAGCCGATCGTCACGGCCGCCATCGCCCCGGCGACGGCCAGGGCGACCGAGCAGCTCAGCCTCCGCACCCGCCCGCCGCCCTCGGGCGTGGACGTCGCGGCCACGGAGACGGTGACCTTGCCGGGGCGGCGCCCGGTGGACGACGGGGTCATGTCCTGCGGGCCTTCGTCGCGGGGTGCGGGTACGGCCGGGAAGGGCGGCGCCGGGGCTGGTGTGGGCATGACCGGCGGCGGGCCGAACACCCCGGGCTCGGCAGCCCCGGCAGTGCCAGCCGTCCCAACCGTCCCAACAGCTTCAGCCGACTCCCCTGGCTCCCTCTCCCCCACTCCCACAGAAGGGCTGCTGAACCCCACCGGCCCCGAAAGCCCCCCGCCTCCCGGCCCCGCCGCCTCCAGGTTCAGCAGCTGTACGGCGCCCCGGCTCACCTGCTCCACCAGCGCCCCCGGCAGCCACCCGCCCGTCACCAGCCGGGCCGCGCCCTCGGGAGCCAGGCGTCGGGCCAGCTCCGCCGGGGCGGGCCGTGCGGCCAGGTCCTTCGTCAGGCAGGCGGCCGTGAGGGACCGCAGCTCCCCGTCGAGCAGGCCGAGTTCCGGCTCCTCGTGGACGACCTTGTAGAGCAGGGCCGCCGAGGAGTCACCGGGGAAGGGCGGCCGGCCGGTGGCGGCGTACGCCAGGACCGCGCCCAGGGAGAAGACGTCCGCCGCGCCCGTGACGCCCTTGCCGAGGATCTGCTCGGGCGACATGTAGCCGGGGGAGCCGATCGAGACGCCCGTGGAGGTCAGGGACGCCGTGCCGTCCGTGGCCCGGGCGATGCCGAAGTCGATCAGCAGGGGGCCGTCGAGCGTGAGCAGGACGTTCGACGGCTTCACGTCGCGGTGCACCAGGCCCAGCTCGTGCACCGCCGCCAGCGCCTCGGCGAGCCCTGCTCCCAGGGCGCGTACGGTGTGGGCCGGCAAGGGGCCGAAGTCCGCCACCGCGGCGGACAGCGAGGGGCCCGCCGCGTACGCCGTCGCCACCCACGGCACCCGTGCCTCCGGGTCCGCGTCCAGGACCGGCGCCGTCCACGCGCCGCCCACCCGGCGCGCGGCCTCGACCTCGCGGCGGAAGCGGGCCCGGAACTCCTCGTCCAGCGCGAAGTGCGGGTGCACGATCTTCACGGCGACCGTACGGCCTCCGGCGCTGCGGCCCAGATAGACCCGGCCCATCCCGCCGGAGCCCAGTCGGCCGAGCAGCCGGTAGGGCCCCACGACGGTGGGTTCGTCGACTTCGAGCGGCCGCATGGCGTCACCCCTCCCCCGTAGGCGTCCGGAAGCCCGGGTGGGCCCCCGTCCGCCTGCACTCCCAGCAGAGTAGTGCGCGAGGAGCGCCCGCTCACGGCTCTAGCAGGTCCACCTTCACGTCCGCCGGGAACCCGGTCGTCGGGCCGACGCGCCGGGCGAACTCGGCGACCGCCTCCAGCTGCGGGCCGCCGAAGCGGAAGTCGAGTGTCGTGAAGTACTGGGCGAGGGTCTCCTCGTCGAAGTCCTCCCAGCGGGCGGCCTGCTCGGCGACCTTGCCGACCTCCTCAAGGGAGAGGTTGCGGGAGGCGAGGAAGGCCTCGTGCACCTTGCGGGTGAGGACCGGCTCGCGCTCCAGGTAGTCGCGGCGTGCCGCCCAGACCGCGAAGACGAACGGCAGGCCCGTCCACTCCTTCCACAGGGCGCCCAGGTCGTGCACGTCCAGGCCGAAGCGCGGCCCGTCGAGCATGTTCGCGCGCAGCGCCGCGTCGCCGATGAGGACGGCCGCGTCGGCCTCCTGCATCATCAGGCTGAGGTCGGGCGGGCACGTGTAGTAGTCCGGCCGTACGCCGTAGCGCTCGCCGAGGAGCAGCTGGGCGAGGCGGACGGAGGTGCGGGAGGTCGAGCCGAGGGCGACGCGGGCGCCGTCGAGCCGGTCCAGGGGGACCTGCGAGACGATCACGCACGACATCACCGGGCCGTCGCAGCCGACGGCGATGTCGGGGAAGGCGACCAGTTGGTCCGCGTGCTTGAGGAACTCGACCAGGGTGATCGGGGCGATGTCGAGTTCGCCCTGCACCAGCTTCTCGCTGAGCTTCTCCGGGGTGTCCTTCGTCAGCTCGAAGTCGAGGAGTGTGCCTGTTCTGGCGAGCCCCCAGTAGAGGGGCAGGCAGTTCAGGAACTGGATGTGGCCGACGCGCGGCCGGGTGCGAGGATTGTCCACATCGTGAGGCTAGCCCTCTCGGCCCAGTGGTCGGCGTCCGGCCCCGCCGAGGGTTCGTGATCGGCCACAGAGGCCCTCTGAGCCAGGTGGCGGAGGGATGTTCAAACATTCGGGTGACGTGATCTTGACCCCTATTGCATTCCGGGGCCTGCGTGCTAGGCTCATCGCAAGTTGCAGTTTGGTTTCCCTTGCAGTACAGAGCCTGCGGAGCATGTGACCGCGGGCTCTCGTCATTCTCAGACGTATGCAGTTGTGCAGAATTCATCTTCACACTTGCTGGTTCTGGAGCAGGGCAACCCTTTTGGGCCCAAGGAGGGCTTATGGCTACCGGAACCGTGAAGTGGTTCAACGCCGAAAAGGGCTTTGGTTTCATCGCCCAGGAGGGCGGCGGCCCCGACGTCTTCGTCCACTACTCCGCGATCAACGCGAGCGGCTTCCGCTCGCTCGAGGAGAACCAGCAGGTGTCTTTCGACGTCACGCAGGGCCCGAAGGGTCCGCAGGCTGAGAACGTCACGCCGGTCTGATCAGTAGTACCCAAGGAGCCCCGCGCCGTCAGGCGTCGGGGCTCCTGCCTTTTCCCCTCCTCTTCCGGTTCTCCCCTTCCCGCCAGAGGCCGATGAATTTCCGGCGAATTCTGCGGGACGCTCCGCTGTGGCGGGGCGGACCAGGGGGCTCTGACCGGCTCTCGCACCGGCCGGGAGAAGATGTCCGGATGCAGGAACATGAAGAGAACGCCGAGAACGGCGAGCAGGAAAGCGGAACTCCCGCGCACAACCATCTGGCGACCGGCGTCTCACTCGGCCTGTCCCTCGGCACGGCCCTCGGCCTGTCCCTGGGCATGACCGTCTTCGACAACATCGGCCTGGGACTCGCACTGGGCCTGGGCCTGGGCACGGCGATCGGAGCGGCGGCGGGGGCCGGGGCTGCCAGGGCCGCCGCGGACCAGGCCGAAGGCCGGGGAGACGAACCGGCCAGCTAGGCGCAGGGGCCAGGGGCGCAGGAGAGAGCCGGCCGGGGCGAAGTGGGCGCGAGAAGGCTGGCCAGGGCGCCGAGGTCATGGCACTCGAAGCCAGGGGGAGCCTGCGGGCGAAGGGCCCAGGCCCGAGCAGTCCCACCAAGCCGAGGGACGGTCACGGCAGGCAGGGGAGCAGCACGGGCTCTGAGCAGGGGCCAGAGGGACAGGCCGCTGGCGGCGAGCAGGCAGGCGCGCCGCACGGGCTGGGGGGCGTCCAGACACGCGGAGACCAGCGGATCCAGCAGCGAGCGGCACCACCCCGGCGCGGAGACGCCAAGCCGCAGAGATCGACCGCCAAACCCCGGGCAAGCCCACCACCCCCCGCAGTAGGGTCTCGGGCCATGACCGACGTCGACTTCTTGATCGAGACCCGTACCTTCTACGACACCGTGGCCGAGGACTACGCCCGTCACTTCCCTGGTCTGGATGGGATGACGCCCCTGGACCGGGGGCTGCTGGCCGGGTTCGCGGAGATGGTGGGGGAAGGGGGCGAGGTTGCCGATCTGGGGTGTGGGCCCGGGCGGGTGACGGCGTTTCTGGCGGAGCGGGGGGTGTCGGTCTTCGGGCTCGATCTGTCGGAGTCGATGCTCGCGATCGCCCGCCGCGAGAACCCCGGCCTGCGGTTCGAGCAGGGCTCGATGCTGGAGCTGGAGCTGCCCGACGGCTCGCTCGACGGGGTCGTGTCCTGGTATTCGAGCATCCACACCCCCCTGGACCACCTGCCCGCCCTCTTCGCCGGGTTCCACCGCGTGCTGCGGCCCGGCGGGCATCTGCTGCTCGGCTTCCAGGCCGGGGACGAGCCCCGGCGTCGCTACGAGGAGGCCTTCGGGCACAAGGTGGCGCTGGACTTCCGGCGGCGTCGGCCGGAGCAGATGGTCGCCCTGCTCGAAGCCGCCGGATTCGCCCTGCGCTCCCGGACCGTACGGGAGGCCGACGAGGAGCTCGGCGAGCCGGTCCCCCAGGCCTGTCTCGTGGCCCGTAAGCCGGTGACGCCCACCGGCTAGAGCGTCCCCGCGATGTCCCTCGCCGCGATGTATCCGAACGTCATCGCCGGGCCGATGGTCGACCCCGCGCCCGCGTAGCTGTGGCCCATGACCGCCGCGCTCGCGTTGCCCGCGGCGTAGAGGCCCGGGATGACCGAGCCGTCCTCCCGCAGAACGCGGGCCCGGGCGTCCGTCAGCAGGCCGCCCTTGGTGCCGAGGTCGCCGGGGACGATGCGGAAGGCGTGGTAAGGGGGCAGCCACAGGGGCGCCAGGCAGGAGTTCGGCAGGACGGACGGGTCCGTGTAGTAGTGGTCGTAGGCGCTGTCGCCGCGGTGGAAGTCGGGGTCCTCACCCCGCCGTGCCTGGGAGTTGAAGCGGTCGACGGTCGTGCGCAGGGCCGCCGCCGGGACGCCGATCGAGGCCGCGAGGGCGTCCAGGGACCAGGCCTTGTGCGCGGCGCCGGAGTCGTACCAGGCGGCGGGGAGGGGCAGGGTCGGCAGGACGTCCTTGAAGAGGTAGCGGTTGCGGTAGTTCTGGTCGGTGATCAGCCAGGACGGGATGGCCTCGGGTGCGTCGTACATGGTGTGGACGACGTCGCTGTAGGGCGCGGCCTCGTTGACGAAGCGCCGGCCGGACCCGTCGACCAGGAGACCGCCGGGGAGGGTGCGTTCGGCGAGGCAGAAGTACGGCTGGCCCGGGACCGGGATCGCCGGGCCCCACCAGGCGTCGTCCATCAGGTCGAGGGCCGCCCCGAGCCGCTCCCCCGCCAGGATGCCGTCGCCGGTGTTCTCCTTGGCGCCGACGGTCCAGTCCGTGCCGATGGGCTGGCGCTGGAAGCGTGCGCGCATGGCCGCGTTGTGCTCGAAGCCGCCGGAGCCGACGATCACGCCCCGGCGGGCGCGGACCAGGCCCGGGGCGCCGTCGCGGGTGACGACCGCTCCGGTGACCGTGCCGTTCTCGACGTGCAGGTCGGTCAGGGGCGTGTTCAGCCACACCGGCACCCCGGCCGACCGCAGTCCCGCACGCAGCCCCGCCGCCAGCGACTGGCCCATGGTCAGCGGCTTCTCGCCGCGCAGCGCCGCCGCCGTGCCCCGGGCCAGGCACTGGGCCGCCACGGCCGCGCCCTTGGCGTTCACCGCGGCCAGGGTGACCCACTTGTAGTCGGCGCTGAAGACGACCATCCCGGCGGGCACGCCCATGTACGGCGGGTTCAGCCGGGCCAGCTCGGGGCCCAGGATGCGGCCGTCGAGCTGGTCGGGCTCGATGGAGCGGCCGTTCGGCAGGCCGCCGGGCAGCTCCGGGTAGTAGTCGCTGTAGCCCTCCATCCAGCGGAAGCGCAGGGGGCTGTGGGCCATGACGTAGGAGATCGTGGCCGGGCCGTGGGCGAGGAAGGCGCGCTGCCGGTCGGCGGGGATGTCCGGGCCGACGACGGCGGCGAGGTACGCGGCGGCCTTCGCCGGGGTGTCCGGGACACCGGCCGCCAGGAGCACCGGGTTGTTCGGGATCCAGATCCCGGCGCCGGAACGGGCGGCCGAGCCGCCGAAGGTCGGGGCCTTCTCCAGGACGACGCAGCTCATCCCCTGCCCGGCGGCGGTCAGCGCGGCCGTCATCCCGGCCGCACCGGAGCCGATGACGACGACGTCGTACGTGCCGAGCGGGGGTAAGTCGGCGGCGTGGGCGCCCTGCCGCACCCCGGCGGCGACGGCGAACCCGGCACCCGCGGCACCGGCCAGCACTCGTCTTCGGGAAGGCGCCCGCGAAGGAGCCCCGGAAGGGGAACCAGTAGGTGGTGCGGAGTTCGGGTCAGTGGTCATGACGGCTCCAGCGCGACGGACGGGGGTGGGGAATGTCGCGCGGGCACCCCGCGAAGTCAAGAGACAGACACGGGAGTCAGGAGCCGGACCGACCTACTCGAGACCGATGGCCGCGCAGTCCGCCTCCAGCTTCGAGGTGCAGATGTCCTTCACCGTGTAGACCCCGTCCGTGATCACCGTCTCCTTGATGTTGTCCTTGGTGAGGGCGACCACCGGCACCAGCATCGCCGGGATGTTCTTCGCCGTCGGGCTGTCGACCGTCTCCCGGGTCAGCGCGGCGAACTCGATCTGGCGGCCCTGGACCTTGGCGACCGCGATCTTCGCGGCGTTCGTCGCCTCCAGCAGGAAGGACTTGTACACGGTCATGTACTGCTCCCCCGACACGACCCGCTGTACCGCGTCCAGGTTGGCGTCCTGCCCGGTCACCGGCGGCATCTTGGTGGCGCCCGCCTCCTCCAGCGCCTCGATGACGGCACCCGCCATGCCGTCGTTGGCGGAGTAGACGGCGGCGATGTTGTTCAGCCCGACGGCCCGGATCGCCTTCTCCATGTTCGCCTTGGCGATGGAGGGCTTCCACTCCTTGGTGTCGTACTGCTCGACGATGTCCACCTGGCCCTGGAGCTCGCTCAGCGCGCCGTCCTTGAACCGGGCCGTGTTCGGGTCGCCGGGGTCGCCGTTCATCATGACGACCTTGTCGTTCTGGGACTTCTCGCCGAGCTCGCTCATGATGGCGCGGCCCTGCACCTGCCCGACGAGTTCGTTGTCGTGGGAGACGTAGGCGTCGATCGGGCCCTCGGCGAGCCGGTCGTAGGCGATGACCGGGATGCCGGCGTCCTTGGCCTTCTTCACGTCCGAGGCGATCTTCTTGGAGTTCAGGGCGTCCACCAGGATGACGTCGACCTTGTCGGCGATCATCTTCTGGAACTGCTGGCTCTGTCTGGACACGCTCGACTCGGCGTTGGCGTACTGGACCTTGCCCTTGTTCTCCGTGAGGGAGGCGACCTCGTCCCTGATCAGGGGGTAGTCGAACTTCTCGAAGCGGGCCGTGTCCCGGTCGGGCAGCAGCAGGCCCACCGTGATGTCGTTGCCCTTCTGCACGGCGGTGTCGTCACTCCCGTCGTCGCCGCACGCGGAGAGGGACAGGGCCGATACGGAGACCGCCAGGGCTATGGCGACAGGGCGCACAGCGGTCCGACGGGTGTTACGCGCTTTCACTGGTGGTGCCTTCCGTGGGGGGAGGGAGCATCGCGACGGGATTGCTCGAAAGCCAAGGGGAGACGGCGTGCGGCGTCAAGAAAATCGTGTGAAGACATCGCAAAGGCCGCCTCACGCCCGGCCGTCTCAGCGTGCGTACAGCCCCTCGACCTCTTCGGTGAACGCGCGCAGTACGGCCTGGCGGCGGAGCTTCATCGAGGGGGTCAGATGGCCCGCTTCCTCGGTGAAGTCCTCGGGGAGGATCGCGAAGGCGCGGATGGATTCGGGGCGGGAGACCATCTTGTTGGCCTCGTCGACGGCGCGTTGGAGGACGGCGCGCAGATCCTCGTCGTCGACGAGCAGTTTGGCCGGTACGGGGTGTTTGCCGTTCATCTGGCGCCAGTGGGTGATCCCGTCCGGGTCGAGGGTGATCAGGGCCGAGACGAAGGGGCGGCCGTCGCCCAGGACGAGGCACTGGGAGATCAGCGGGTGGGACCGCAGCCAGTTCTCCAGCGGGGCCGGGGCGACGCTCTTGCCGCCCGCGGTGATCAGCAGTTCCTTCTTGCGGCCGGTGATCGTGAGGTAGCCCTCGTCGTCCAGTTCGCCGAGGTCGCCGGTGGCGAGCCAGCCGTCGGGGGCGGCGGGGACGACGCCGCCGGCCTGGGGGTCCCAGTAGCCGCGCAGCACATGGTCGCCGGCGAGGAGGATCTCGCCGTCGGCGGCGATACGGACACGGGTGCCGGGCAGCGGCCAGCCGACGGTGCCCAGACGGGGCTTGAGGGGCGGGGTGACGGTGGAGGCGCCGGTGGTCTCGGTCAGGCCGTAGCCCTCGAAGATCTCGATGCCGGCTCCGGCGTAGAACGCGGAGAGGCGGCGGCCCAGCGGTGAACCGCCGCAGATCGCGTAGCGGACCCGGCCGCCCATGGCGTTGCGGATCCGGCGGAAGACCAGGGGGTCGTAGAAGATCCGGGCGGTCTTCAGGGCGCGGGAGGGGCCCGGGCCGGTGCCCGTCTGCTGGGCCTCCACCGCCTCGCCGTAGCGCCGCGCCACCGACACCGCGCGGTCGAAGGAGGTCACCCGGCCGCTCGCCTCGGCCTTGGCGCGGGCCGAGTTGAAGACCTTCTCCAGCATGTACGGGATGGCCAGCAGACAGGTCGGCCGGAAGCTCGCCAGGTCCGGCAGCAGCTGGTCGGCCTTGATGCTCGGCGCGTGGCCCAGCCGCACCCGGGCGCGGATGCAGGCGATCGCGACCATGCGGCCGAAGACGTGGGACATGGGCAGGAACAGCAGGACCGAGGCCTCTTCGCTGGTCTTCGTCTTGAAGACGGGGTAGAGCAGCTCGATGGCGTTGTCGACCTCGGCGAAGAAGTTGCCGTGGGTGAGGGCGCAGCCCTTGGGGCGGCCCGTCGTGCCCGAGGTGTAGACGAGGGTGGAGAGCGTGTCGGGGCCCAGCATGCCGCGCCGCACCTCCACCTCCTGGTCGGCCAAGTGCTCCCCGGCCTCCGCGAGCCGGTCGACATGGCCCTTGTCGACGACCCACATGTGCTGGAGGTCCGGCAGGCGTTCGCGCTCGGGGCCGAGGGCGGCGGCCTGCCCGGCGGTCTCGGTGACCAGGGCGACCGCGCCCGAGTCCTGGAGGATCCAGCGGGCCTGGAAGACGGAGGACGTGGGATAGATGGGGACGGTGACCAGTCCGGCCGACCAGGCGGCGAAGTCCAGGACCGTCCACTCGTAGATCGTGCGGGCCATCACGGCGACCCGGTCGCCCGGCATCAGGCCCTCGGCGATCAGGCCCTTCGCCACGGCGAGCACCTGGGCGGCGAACTCGGCGGCGGTGACGTCGCTCCAGTTCCCCTCGGCGTCCTTGCGGCTGAGCACCACGGCATCCGGCGCCGCGCTCGCGTTGTCGAACGGCAGGTCGGCGAGCGATCCGTGCGTCCAGGGCGGCGCCAGCGGCGGTACGGCGGCCTCCCGCACCACCCCGTCCAGCCGCCGCGTCTCGGGTTCGACCAGGACCGGCCCTCCGTACACGTCGTCGCCGTAGGCGGAGGAGGGATACGCAGTGGACACGGGCGGCTCCTGGGGCGTGCAGCGGTGAACTGCTTGCTGCATGGACGTACGTGCCTCGCACGCCGAGGCGCTCAACCGGCTGAACACGCAGAAAGGGGTTACTGCCGGTAGGAACGGGATCGTACGGCCCTCACGTGGCGGGTTTGTGCGAGTTCGGGGATGGTCCGGAGCCGGGCCTGTGCAATCTCGGGGGTTACGTGAGGGACCTTCAGTTTTGGTGCCCCCCCCGGCCGCCGTCATGCCCGCTCCAGAACGGCCGTCACCCCCTGCCCGCCCGCCGCGCACACCGAGATCAGTCCGCGTGCGGGCGCGTCCCGTTCGGCCAGGAGCTTGGCCAGCGTGGCCACGATCCGGGCGCCGGTGGCGGCGAAGGGGTGCCCGGTGGCGAGGGACGAGCCGGCGACGTTCAGCCGGTCGCGGTCCACCGCACCCAGACCCCGCTTCTCCCAGGCGGCGAGCGTCGCCAGCACCTGGGAGGCGAACGCCTCGTGGATCTCGATCAGTTCGAAATCGGCCGGCTTCAGCCCGGCCCGCTCCAGCATGCGCGGAACGGCGTACGCCGGTGCCATGAGCAGACCGTCCTCGCCGCCCGCGACATCGCCGTCGACGAAGTCCACGGCGGCCGTCTCGTACGCGGTCAGATACGCCAGCGGTGTCAGGCCGCGCTCCCGGGCCCACTCCTCGCTCGCCAGCAGGACGGTCGCCGCCCCGTCCGTCAGCGGGGTCGAGTTCCCCGCCGTCATGGTCGGGTCGGGGTGGTCCAGGCCGAACACCGGCTTCAGGGCGGCCAGTTTCTCGGCGGTCGAGCCGGGGCGCAGGTTCTGGTCGCGGGCGAGGCCCCGGAAGGGGATCACCAGGTCCTGGAAGAAGCCGCGTTCGTACGCCGTCGCCAGCCGCCCATGGCTCGCCGCGGCCAGTTCGTCCTGGGCCGTACGACCGATGCCCCAGGCCCGGGCGGTGACGGCGGCGTGTTCGCCCATGGACAGCCCGGTGCGCGGCTCGGCGTTGCGCGGGATGTCGGGGACGAGATGGGAGGGGCGCACCTTCGCGAGGGCCTTCAGTCGGGCGCCCGCCGACTTCGCGCGCCGGGCCTCCAGCAGGATGCGGCGCAGGCGGTCATTGACGCCGAGGGGTGCGTCGCTGGCCGTGTCGGCGCCGCCCGCGACCGCCGACTCCGTCTGGCCGAGGGCGATCTTGTTGGCGGCGGCGATGACGGCCTGGAGTCCGGTGCCGCAGGCCTGCTGGATGTCGTAGGCCGGGGTGCTCGGGTGCAGTGTCGAGCCGAGGACGGCCTCGCGGGCGAGGTTGAAGTCGCGGCTGTGCTTGAGGACGGCTCCCGCGACGAACTCGCCCACCGCTCCGGGTTCCTGGAGGTCGTACCGCTCGACGAGGCCGTCGAGGGCCTGTCTGACAAATCCCCGTCGTCCGCCCGAAGGGCGGGCTCTGCGGCGTCTGGTGCGTGCGATCGCAAGGCGCCGGAGCGTCCTCGATGGGGGTCCCCCGCTCGAGCGCAGCCGAGAGTGGGGGAGGAGCCACGTGGGCGGTTCGGCAACGCGGCGAGCGTGCGTGCCAGGCGTCGCAGAGCAGGCGGGGATTTGTCAGACAGGCCCTGGGGCGGCGGTGAGCATCTGCTGGTTGGAGGCGGTGGCGTAGGGGCCGTCGGAGCGGGCGAACGGGATGCGTGCGCCGCCGATGATCGCCACGCGCCGTACCGAGGGCGCGATCCGCTGAGGGCTCATCTCGACCTGCTCCTCGCCTGTGACGTAGCATTACCTCCGGTAACCTTACTCCAGAGTAAGGAAGAGCGAGTGTCCTCCGGCAGCTGGGAGTTGGAATGGCCGACCGCTATCTGCGCTTCACCGGTACCGCGCCCGGCCGTTTCCTCACCCGCCGCCTCGGCCTGCCCGAGCCCGCGGCGCTGATCCGCTGGTCCGCCGAGCGCCCGGCCCTGGACGGCGGCCTGCGTCACCTCACTGCCGGCCGGTCCGGCCTGGACCTCGCCCCGGTCCTCGCCCGTACGGGCATCGCCCCGGCCGGAGCCGACCGGGCCGCCGCCGTCGTCCTGGACGCGAGCGGGGTGCGGGACGTCGAGGGACTGGCCGAGGTGCACGCGGCCCTGCATCCCGTCGTACGGTCGGTCACCCCGAGCGGCCGCGTGGTCGTGCTCGGCGCGCCGCTCGACCCGGCCGACCATCACCAGGCCGCCGCCCAGCAGGCCTTGGAGGGCTTCACGCGCTCCCTCGGCAAGGAGATCGGCCAGGGCAGGACGGTGAACCTGGTCCGGCTGACGGACGCGTCCGCCGCCGAAACCACGCTCCGTTTCCTGCTGTCGCCCAAGTCGGCGTATGTCAGCGGGCAGATGATCGAGGTGGGGGCCGGCGAGGAGCCTGAGGTGCCTGTCGACCGGGACCGTCCCCTGTCCGGCCGGACCGCCCTGGTCACCGGCGCCGCGCGCGGCATCGGAGAGGCGGTCGCCGAGACACTCGCGCGGGACGGCGCCCGGGTCGTCGTCCTCGATGTGCCCGGGGCCGAACAGGACGCCCGGCGCGTCGCCGACCGGCTCGGCGGCACCGCCCTGCTCCTCGACATCACGGCCGCCGACGCGGGCGCGCGCATCGCCGAGGCCCTGCCGGACGGCCTCGACCTGCTCATCCACAACGCGGGCATCACCCGCGACCGGCGGCTGGTGAACATGCCGGCCGAGCGCTGGATCCCGGTGCTGGAGGTGAACCTGGCGAGCGTGCTGCGCACGACCGACGCGCTGCTGAAGGCCGGGGCGCTGCGGCCGGGCGGCCGGATCGTGGCGACGGCCTCGATCGCGGGCCTCGCCGGCAACACGGGACAGACCAACTACGGGGCGAGCAAGGCGGGCATCGTCGGCCTGGTCCGCTCCCTCGCGCCGCGCGCGCTCGCCGAGCACGGGGTGACGGTCAACGCCGTCGCGCCGGGCTTCATCGAGACGAAGATGACGGCCGCCGTCCCACTGTTCATCCGCGAGGCGGGCCGCCGCATGAACTCCCTTGCCCAGGGCGGTCTTCCGGTCGATGTCGCCGAGACCACCGCCTGGCTCGCGCACCCGGGCTCGGGCGCGGTCAACGGCCAGGTCGTGCGCGTCTGCGGCCAGAGCCTGCTGGGGGCGTGATGACCGACGCCCCCGCTCTCGTCCTCACCGGGCCGCCTTCCCTGGCCCCGCTCCTCGCCCGCGGCGCCTTGCTGTCCCCCTTCAAACGGCCCGCCCCCGACGCGGAGTTCCCCCGCACCCGGCTCGTCCTGCCCGGCCTGCGGGTCGACCTCGCGCGGCTGGCGGCGTACGAGCGGGTCTGCGGGTTCCCGACCGGGGAGGACGCGCTGCCGCTGACGTATCCGCAGGTGCTCGGATTCCCCCTGGCCATGCGGCTGATGAGCGGCCGGGACTTCCCGCTGCCGCTGCTGGGCCTGGTCCACACGTCGATCACCGTCACCCGGCATCGGGGGATGCCGGCGACCGGCGCGTACGAACTCGCCGTACGGGTCGACGGACTGGCACCGCACCGCCGCGGCACGGAGGCCACGGTCGTCACCGAGGTGCGCGAAGGCGGGGACGTCGTCTGGGAGTCGAGCAGCACCTACCTCGCCCGGCACCGCACGCGACGGCCCGCCGAGGATGTCGGGTCTGCGGAGGAGGTCCGCAAACCGCTGCCCACCGTCGCCGAGTGGCGGCTGGCCGAGGACGTCGGCCGTCGCTACGCCGCCGCCTCCGGAGACCGCAACCCGATCCACCTCCACCCCCTCACCGCCCGCCTCTTCGGCTTCCCCCGGGCCATCGCCCACGGCATGTGGACCCTCGCCCGCTGCCTGGCCGCCCACGGCACACCGGACTCCTGCCACGCACGCGCGGCCTTCAAGGCACCGGTCCTGCTGCCGGGGACGGTGACGTACGCGGCGGAGAACGGCCGCTTCGAACTGCGGGACGGGGACGAGCGGGTGCATGTGGCGGGGGATGTCCACCCGGCGTAACCGCCCGGGCCACCTGCCGGGCAGCTACCCGGCCGACGCCTGCTCAGCCACCCGCCCCTGCCTGCCCGGCCGCGAGAGCCGGGCAGCCCGACCGGCCCGAAACCCCGGGCGTCCACCCGGCCGGCCAACGGCCCGGCACACCACCGCCAGCCGGCCACCACCGCCCGCCAGGGCAGCTACCCGCCCTGATGCTCCGCCCGTTCCTCCCCCTGCGGGGACCACGGTCGTCCCGCCATGAGGTCGCCCAGCCCCGCCCACGCGAAGTTCATCATCGTGGCCGCGGCCTGGCGGGCCGTGACGCCGGGGGTGGCGTTGGCCCAGGCGGCGAGGGATTCGGCGGCGCCGACCAGGGCCTCGGCGAGGCCGGCGACCTCGCGCTCCGGGAGGTCGGGGTCGTGGTGGGCCTCACGAGCACCGGTGAGGATGAGCTGCGTCACGAACGCGACGATCTCCTCGCGCATCGCGGTGACCTCGGCGGCGAACGGCTCGCCGTGGGTGCGGGCCTGGAGGTGCAGGACCGACCAGGCGTCCGGGTTGCGGGCGGTGTGCGCGAAGAACGCCCCGAGCCCTTCCCAGAGTTGCCGGTCGGAAGGCAGATCGGGCCGGACCCCGGCCCGCACCGCCTCGACGAGGGACTTGGCCTCGCGGCGGATGCAGGCGGTGAAGAGGTCTTCCTTGGAGTTCAGGTACAGATAGACCAACGGCTTGGACACGCCCGCAAGTTCGGCTATCTCGTCCATCGACGCGGCCATGTAGCCGCGTTGGCCGAAGATCCGCACGGCGGCGTCCAGCATCTGCTGTTCGCGGACCGCACGCGGCATCCGCTTGGTCTTCACGGCACCCATACGGCTTAGCGTACGGTCCCCCCGGCCTGCCCTCGGTCGTGAACCGAAGCGGACCGGCCAGGGGGACGACGTCAGCCCGTCACACCGCGGCGGGCACCTGCTCGCGCTCCGCGTCCCGCTTCTCGTCCCACGGGTCGTCCAGGGAGGAGCCGTCCGCCGTGGCGTAGGCCTCGCGGTCGAGCAGGTTCTCCCGGGCGGCGACCAGGACCGGGATGAGGGCCTGGCCGGCGACGTTGGTCGCGGTGCGGATCATGTCGAGGATCGGGTCGATCGCGAGGAGCAGACCGACACCCTCCATCGGCAGGCCGAGGGTGGAGAGGGTCAGGGTCAGCATGACCGTCGCGCCGGTCAGGCCGGCCGTGGCGGCGGAGCCGACCACCGAGACGAACGCGATCAGCAGGTAGTCGCCGACACCGAGCTGGATGTCGAAGATCTGGGCGACGAAGATCGCGGCGATCGCGGGGTAGATCGCGGCGCAGCCGTCCATCTTGGTCGTGGCGCCGAACGGCACCGCGAAGGACGCGTACTCCTTCGGCACGCCGAGCCGCTCGGTGACCTTCTGCGTCAGCGGCATCGTGCCCACGGAGGAGCGGGAGACGAAGGCCAGCTGGATCGCGGGCCAGGCGCCCTTGAAGAACTGGATCGGGTTGGCCTTGGCGACGGTCGCGAGCAGCGCCGGGTACACGCCGAACAGCACGATCGCGCAGCCGACGTAGATGTCGACGGTGAACGTCGCGTACTTGCCGATCAGGTCCCAGCCGTACGTGGCGATGGCGTGGCCGATGAGGCCGACGGTGCCGATCGGGGCGAGCCGGATGACCCACCACAGCGCCTTCTGGAGCAGCTCCAGGACGGACTCGCTCAGGTTGAGGATCGGCTGGGCCTTCTCGCCGAGCTGGAGCGCGGCGATACCGGCGACGGCGGCCATGAAGACGATCTGCAGGACGTTCAGCTCGGTGAACGGCGTGATCACGTCGGTCGGCACGATGCCGGTCAGGAAGTCGATCCACGAGCCGGTCTCGTCGGGCTTCGCGCCGTCCTTGGGCGTGAGGCCGGTACCGGCGCCGGGGTTGGTGACCAGGCCGATGACCAGGCCGATGCTCACCGCGATCAGCGAGGTGACCATGAACCACAGGAGGGTGCGCGAGGCCAGGCGGGCCGCGTTGTTGACCTTCCGCAGGTTGGTGATCGAGACGAGGATCGCGAAGAAGACGAGCGGCGCGACGGCGAGCTTCAGCAGGCCGATGAAGGTGTCGCCGACCTTCTCCAGGGTCGTGGTCAGCCAGGACAGGTCCTGGTCGCGGGCGAGCCAGCCGAGCAGCACACCGAGGACGAGACCGGCGATGATCTGAGCCCAGAAGGGCACCTTGAAGGACTTCGTGTATGAGGACACGGACTGACTCCGTTGGGGGGACGCGTTGGGGGGGGAGCTGACGTGGGAGACGACGGGGGTTGGCGTTACGTCAGAGACGACAGTTAGCGGACGCGCACCGACAGAGATCCACGTGCAGTCGCGCGACAAGTGCGAGCCGCCGGGGCATGACGCTCCGGGGCTGCAGAGGCACGACTGCTGAGTTCATCACCGCGACACCTTAACACCTGAACTTTGAGGACCCCAAAGCCTCGCTTTGACAGGCAGAAACGCGCAGGCACCCATACAAGGCAAAGCGCCCCGTTTCCGAGCATGTACGGAAACGGGGCGCTGCGCGCGAGTGTGAGGAAGCTTACGAGGCCTGGCCCTGCGCCCGGCTCGTCTCGTCGGCCGAGTCCTCCTGGCTGCGACTTGCCTCCATGTTGGCCTTCATACGGTCGACCCGCTCCACGATCTGCACGGAGGCGCGGTCGCGCTCCTTGCGCAGCACGACGAAGCTGATCGGCGCGGAGAGCACCAGGGCGAGCGCCACGATCCACAGGCCGTTGCTGTCGCCGAGGCCGCGCGGGGCGAGGCCGGAGTAGACGAGGCCCCAGACGACCACGAGGCAGCCCACGAAGATTCCGAGGCGCTTCAGTGTGTAGCGGAGCATCTCAATCCACTCTTCCGATTCCAAAAAGGGCCAGGTTCAGTGAAGCACGCCGGGAGGCCGATCTTTCAGGGGGGTCAGTGCAGCGGCAGCAGCATGATCACGTCGTCCCGGTCGTCGCCCGGCGCCACCCGGATGGCACCCGGGATCCGGCCGACCTCCTTGTAGCCGCAGGACTCGTAGAACCGCTCGAGACCGAGGCCGCCCCGGCAGGTCAGCCGGATCGCCCCGATGCCGTCGAGCCCCCGGGCCGCCTCCGCGGCCGCGCCCAGCAGGTCACGGCCGTAGCCCTTGCCCTGGTGGCTCGGATGCACCATCACCGTGTACAGCCACAGCCAGTGCGTCATCAGGCGGTGCGTGTTGAGGGTCAGGAACGCGGTCGCCGCGACCCGCCCCTCCTCGTCGAACCCGACGAGCAGCCTGACCGTGCCCTCCGCCATCGACGCGAAGTGCTTCACCAGCGAGGGCCGGATGTCCTCCGGCACCACGGGCGGCACGAACCCGACGGCTCCCCCGGCGTTGGAGACATCGGCCCACAGATCGAGAATGCCGTCACGCAGCTCGGGGGTGACGGCGGGATCGAGCGTGAAGGTAAGGGGCATGCGGGGATTGTAGCTATTACGACAACGCGCCCGCACGCCCCGAAACGAGTCAGACCCGCATCGGCTGAGGCGACTCCCGGCGCTCCGGGTCGGCCCCCTCGTACTCGCGGATGATCTCGTAGCGCGTGTTGCGCTCCACGGGCCGGAACCCGGCATCGCGAATCAGATCCAGCAGATCCTCACGCGTCAGCTTGTTCGGCGTACCGAAGTTGTCCGCGTCATGCGTGATCTTGTACTCGACGACCGACCCGTCCATGTCGTCGGCGCCGTGCTGCAGGGCCAGCTGCGCGGTCTGCACCCCGTGCATCACCCAGAAGACCTTGACGTGCGGCACGTTGTCGAACAGCAGCCGCGACACGGCGAAGGTCTTCAGCGCCTCGGCGCCCGTCGCCATCTGGGTCCGCGCCTGGAGGCGGTTGCGGACCTTGCCGTCCTTCACGTCGACGAAGTCGTGCTGGTAGCGCAGCGGGATGAAGACCTGGAAGCCGCCGGTCTCGTCCTGCAGCTCACGCAGCCGCAGCACGTGGTCCACGCGGTGCCGCGGCTCCTCGATGTGGCCGTAGAGCATGGTGGCCGGGGTCTTCAGACCCTTCTCGTGGGCGAGCCGGTGGATGCGCGACCAGTCCTCCCAGTGGGTGCGGTGGTCGACGATGTGCTGCCGGACCTCCCAGTCGAAGATCTCGGCGCCGCCGCCGGTCAGCGACTCCAGCCCGGCGTCGATCAGCTCGTCGAGGATCTCGGAGGCCGGCATCCCGGAGATCGTCTCGAAGTGGTGGATCTCGGTGGCCGTGAACGCCTTGAGCGAGACGCCGGGCAGTGCCTTCTTCAGCTCGCTCAGCGACCGGGGGTAGTAACGCCACGGCAGGTTCGGGTGCAGCCCGTTGACGATGTGCAGCTCGGTGAGGTTCTCGCCCTCCATCGCCTTGGCGAGCTTGACGGCCTCCTCGATGCGCATCGTGTACGCGTCTTTCTCCCCCGGCTTGCGCTGGAAGGAGCAGTAGGCGCAGGAGGCCGTGCACACGTTGGTCATGTTGAGGTGACGGTTGACGTTGAAGTGCACGACGTCGCCGTTCTTGCGGGTGCGCACCTCGTGCGCGAGGCCGCCGAGCCAGGCCAGGTCGTCCGACTCGTACAGCGCGATGCCGTCCTCACGGGTCAGCCGGACGCCCGCCCTGACCTTCTCCTCCAGCTCGCGCTTGAGCCCGAGATCCATGCCCACACCTTTCTACGAAGACGACCCAACCGTACGACTACGCCCCTACTCCTCTTCCGGCAGCTCCCCGACGCGGTTCTCCCACTTGGTGGAGAGCACGATGGTCGTACGGGTCCGGGAGACGCCCTCGATGCCGCTGAGCCGGCGGATCATCTTCTCCAGACCGTCGACGTCGGCCGCCCGCACCTTGAGCATGTACGAGTCGTCGCCCGCGATGAACCAGCAGTCCTCGATCTCGGAGAGATCCTTCAGCCGCTGCGCCACGTCCTCGTGGTCGGTGGCGTCGGAGAGCGAGATGCCGATGAGGGCGGTGACGCCGAGGCCGAGCGAGGCGGCGTCGACGGTGGCCCGGTAGCCGGTGATGACACCGGCCGCCTCCAGCCGGTTGATGCGGTCGGTGACACTGGGTCCCGACAGTCCGACGAGGCGTCCCAGCTCCGCGTAGGAGGCCCGGCCGTTCTCCCTCAGGGCCTGGATGAGCTGCCTGTCCACCGCGTCCATTGCGATCGAAGCCTTCCGCTGAAGTTGTCTGTGGTCCGATGAGGTTTCGGGGTCGTGCGGTTTCGGGGTCGTGCTCACGGGGAGTCGGCGCGGTGCGATCCGCCGCCGAGCTCACCTTGCCAACGGCGGTAGAGCCGGTGCGGCACGCCCGCCGCGTCGAGGACGCGTCCGGCGACGAAGTCCACCAGGTCCTGGATGTGCGTCGCGCCCGCGTAGAAGGCGGGTGAGGCCGGTACGACGCTCGCGCCCGCGTCGTCGAGGGTCACCAGGTGCCGCAGGGTCTGGCCGTTCAGCGGGGTCTCGCGCACGGCCACGACCAGGGGGCGGCTCTCCTTCAGGGTCACGCTCGCCGCCCGCTGCAGCAGGTCCTTCGACAGCCCGAGCGCGACCCCGGCCACGCTCGCCGTCGAGGCGGGCACGATGAGCATGCCCTTGGTGGGGTACGACCCCGAGGAGGGCCCGGCGGCCAGGTCGCCGGCGCTCCAGTGCCGTACGGCGTCGAGGTCCACGGCGAAGGTGTCGGGCTTGCCGTCGGCACCCCGGGACAGCCATTCCCGCAGGTCGTCCCGCCAGTGGGCGTCCCGGAAGGAGATCCCGGTCTCATCCAGCAGGGTGAGCCGCGAGGCCCGCGACACCACGAGATCGACACTCTCACCGGCCGCGAGCAGGGCCCGCAGCACGGCAGCGGCATACGGAGTGCCGGAGGCCCCGGACACCCCTACGATCCAAGGCGTACGCGGCGTCTCGCCTGGCTTGACTGGGTTCACAACACCGAGCCTATCGGGCGTCACAGGGTGGGAACCGGCGCAGGGGTGTGGGCCGTTGCATGAAGGGGATGAGCGAGCACTGGGGGTCGCCATGTCGGGTGTGGAAGCCGGGCGGTCTCGCGGCGATCGTGTGATGGCCGCGGGCAAGCTGATGCTGGTCTGGGTGGCGCTGCTGTGGGTGCTGGAAGTGGTGGACGTGGCGAGCGGCCACGCGCTGGACGGCTTCGGCGTCGCTCCGCGCGAGCCCTCCGAGCTGATCGACGTCGTCCCCTCGGCGTTCATCCACTTCGGCTTCGCCCATCTGCTGGCGAACACCCTGCCGCTCCTGGTCCTGGGCTTCCTGGCCGCGCTCAGCGGGCTACGCCGTTTCCTGCTGGTCTGCGCGCTGATCATCCTGGTCGACGGCCTGGGCGTCTGGCTCATATCTCCGCCGGACACCAACACCGCGGGCGCCTCCGGCCTGATCTTCGGCCTCTTCGGCTTCCTCCTGGTCACCGGCTTCCTGGAGCGCCGCCCCCTGGGCATCCTCACCGGCATCGTGATCGCCGCGATCTGGGGCGGCTCCATCCTGACCGGCCTGGCCCCGACCCAGTCGGGCGTCAGCTGGCAGGGTCACCTGCTCGGGCTGCTGGCGGGCGTGGCGGCGGCGTTCGCGTTCCGCCGCCGCCCAGCGGCACCGCCCGAGCTCATACGGTGAGGCTCATCAGGCTCACACGGTGAGGCCGCGCACCAGCAGATCCAGCAGCGCGCACACGAACAAGGCGATCCCGATGAAGCCGTTGACGCTGAAGAACGCCCGGTTCACGCGGGACAGATCGTGCGGTCGGACGATGGAATGCTCGTACAGGAACGCGCCCGCGACGATCAGCAGCCCCAGCCAGAAGAAGGCACCGGCGTCGGTGGCGAGGGCGTACCAGACGAACAGGGCCGTCGTCAGCGCGTGACAGACCCGCGCCCCCCAGATCGCCGCCGGGATGCCGAAGCGGGCCGGGACGGACATGACGCCGATCTCGCGGTCGGTCTCGACGTCCTGGCAGGCGTAGATCAGGTCGAAGCCGCCGATCCAGATGCCGACGGCGAGGCCGAGGATGACCGCGTCCCAGGACCAGGCCCCGGTGACGGCGAGCCAGCCGCCGACCGGGCCCATCGCCTGGGCCAGGCCGAGGATGGCCTGGGGGAAGTTCGTGAACCGCTTGCCGTAGGGGTAGACCACCATCGGGATCACCGCGATGGGGGCCAGGGCCAGGCAGAGGGGGTTGAGCAGGGCCGCCGCGCCGAGGAAGACGACCAGGGCGATCAGCGCCCCGGTCCAGGCGTGGCGTACCGACATCGCGCCGGTCACCAGCTCCCGCTTCGCCGTCCGCGGGTTACGGGCGTCGATCTCCCGGTCGATGATCCGGTTGACCGCCATGGCGAACGTACGCAGCCCCACCATGCAGACGGTGACCAGCAGCAGCCGCCCCCAGTGGATGTTCCGGTCCACCTGGAACATCGCGGTGAGCGCGGCGATATAGGCGAAGGGCAGCGCGAAGACCGAGTGCTCGATCATCACCAGGCGCAGGAACGCCTTCGTGCGTCCCGGCTGGGGGATCGCGGCGGACGCGGAGCTCACAGGCCGTACTCCTTCCAGCGACGGTCCACCTTCGCCGCCGTCTCCGGGTCGGACTCCACCATGTCGGGCCAGCCGCCGTCGCGGGTGTAGCCCTCCTCGGGCCACTTCTTCGTCGCGTCGATGCCCGCCTTGCCGCCCCAGAACTGCTGGTAGGAGGCGTGATCGAGATGGTCGACGGGCCCCTCGACAATCGACAGATCCCGGGCGTAGTCCGTGTTGCCGAGGGCCCGCCAGGCGACCTCGTGCAGATCGTGGACGTCGCAGTCGGCGTCGACGACCACGATCAGCTTGGTCAGCGACATCATGTGCGCGCCCCAGACGGCGTGCATGACCTTCTGCGCGTGCTTCGGGTACTTCTTGTCGATCGAGACGATCGCGCAGTTGTGGAAACCGCCCGCCTCCGGCAGGTGGTAGTCCACGATGTCCGGGATGATGATCTTCAGCAGCGGCAGGAAGAAGCGTTCCGTCGCGCGGCCCAGCGGCCCGTCCTCCGTCGGAGGGCGACCCACCACGATCGACTGGAGCAGCGGCCGCTTCCGCATCGTCACGCAGTCGATCTTCAGCGCGGGGAAGGGCTCCTGCGGCGTGTAGAAGCCGGTGTGGTCGCCGAAGGGCCCCTCGGGCAGCATCTCGCCCGGCTCCAGCCAGCCCTCGATGACGACCTCCGCCTGCGCCGGCACCTGCAGCGGCACGGTCTTGCAGTCGACCATCTCGATCCGCTTGCCCGCGAGGAACCCGGCGAACAGGTACTCGTCGATGTCCCCGGGCAGCGGGGCCGTGGACGCGTACGTCACGGCGGGCGGACAGCCGAAGGCGATCGCGACGGGCAGCCGCTCACCCCTGCGCGCCGCCACCTGGTAGTGGTTGCGGCTGTCCTTGTGGATCTGCCAGTGCATGCCGATGGTGCGCTTGTCGTGGCGCTGCAGTCGGTACAGCCCGAGATTGCGGACGCCGCTCTCCGGGTCCTTGGTGTGGGTGAGCCCCAGATTGAAGAAGGAGCCGCCGTCCTTCGGCCAGGTGAACAGCGCCGGGAGCTGGTCGAGGTCGACATCGTCCCCGGTCAGGACGACCTCGTGCACCGGGCCGTCCTTGACCTTCTTCGGCGGGACGTGGGTCATCGAGCCGAGCTTGCCGAAGGCCTCGCGCACGCCGACGAACCCGTGCGGCAGCTCGGGCTTCAGCAGCCCGCCGATCCGCTCGGAGATCTCGCCGTACGACTTCAGCTCCAGCGCCTTCAGCAGCCGCCGGTCCGTGCCGAACACGTTCATCGCGAGCGGCATGCCGGACCCGCGCACGTTCTCGAAGAGCAGCGCGGGGCCGCCGGCCTTCTGCACCCGGTCGACGATCTCCCCGATCTCCAGATACGGGTCCACCTCGGCCTTGATGCGCTTGAGGTCGCCCTCGCGCTCCAGCGCCCTGAGCAGGGAGCGAAGATCGTCGTAAGCCATGCGGTCCAGTATCCCCGAGCGGCTACCCTGGCCCTGAACCGCCCACCCGCTTTCGCTGAGAGGCCGCATGCTCCGGGTACTGATGTTCCTCGTGCCGCTGGCGCTGAGCGTGTACGCGTTCATCGACTGCATCAGCACCAAGGACGACGACATCCGCCACATGCCCAAGCCGCTGTGGGCACTCCTCGTACTGGTGTTCCCGCTCGTCGGTTCCATCTCCTGGCTCATCGCCGGCAAGAAGCGCCGCCCGGCCGCCGAAGGCTGGTCCGGCGTCCGAGGCAACCGCTCCCGACAGTGGGTCGCGCCCGACGACAACCCCGACTTCCTGAAGTCCCTCGACGAGGACAAGCCCCAGGACCGGGACAGGGGCGCCGACCCGGACGACCCCAAGCGCGACGAGTCCTGAAGCGGCGCAGTAGGTCAGCGGACGGCCGAGAGCAGGGCTGACCAGGCGGACCGGGTGACGACCAGGACCGGTCCGTCAGGGTTCTTGCTGTCGCGGACGGGGACGGTTTCGGGGAAACCGGGGGCTACTTCGATGCAGTTGCCGCCGTTGTCGTCGCTGTAGCTGCTCTTGATCCACGTCGCCGCGCTGAGTCCGGTCCTGTTCATGCTCGTACCCTTCCAGGCTGGAGCGCGAGGCACGAGGTGAATGCCGCCCAGGCTTGGGGGGACACCAACAGCACAGGTCCGTCAGGGGCTTTGCTGTCGCGGACCGGGACGACTTCGGGGAAACCGGGGGCTACTTCGATGCAGTTGCCCGCGTCGTTTCCGCTGTAGCTGCTCTTGATCCAGGTCGCTGCGACGAGGCTGTCCATCGTTCCGCCCATACGCTTCCATCGCCTCCCTGATCAATGCGGCTGATTCCGGGGCAGACGGAGCGTCAGCCCTGAGCACATCATAGGCCTGGCACTGTTGGGCGTAGGCGTTCGGATCATTGTTGAAGTAGCCACGGCTCAGCGACTCCGAGTAGATCCACTGCTCGCTGTGCGGCAACGTGATCAGAGACATCGAGCTGTTGGGGCGGACGAGGTCGTAGCGATCGGCCGGGGCTACCTGGATACGGATGTTGGGGCGCTGCCCGAGGCTCAGCAGGTGGGCGCACTGATCACGCATCACGACCGAGGGACCGACGGGACGCAGACAGCTCTCATCCAGTACGGCGATGTACAGCGGCCCGTCCGCCGCGAGGAAGCGCTGCTGTCGGCTCAGGCGCGCGCGAACCCGGTCCTCCAGCAGTTCGCCACAGGCCTTTTGGGAGAGCAGCGCCCTCGCGTAGTCCGCCGACTGAAGCAAGCCCGGCACCACCATGTCCTGGTACTCGTACAGCTTGACCGCGTTCGCATCCATCTCCGCCCGGCGTTGGAACCAATCAGGATGCTCCACCTGCGGGTACCAGTCGATCCGGCCCCACAACCGCATCAACACCCCACCCGTGGCCAGAAGTTCATCACAGCTCTTGGCGAAACCGTCGGTCGGAACCCTCGTCCCCGCCTCCACCCGAGCCACATGCGAACGGTCGCAGGGGATACGCCCCGCCAACCCCTCCTGCGTGAGCAACGCCGCCTCGCGGAAATGCTTGAGCACCTCCCCGAACACGGCCGCCGTACTCACCCCCGACCCCGCGCTGCCATTCCGTCGACTCACGGCTCCCCCTCCGTGACAGTGCACCACCCGCACGCCCGAAACATTGATCCGGCCCATTCCCCTGCGCAACGCTCGATACACCCAGAGTTACGGAGGAGCACGAAATGGAACCGGGATCGCTCGTCTACGACCCCCACACGCACAAGGTCGGCGAGTACCAGGACAAGACCGGGCCGTACGTGATGCTGCGCCCGGTCGGCGGCGGCCGGGAATGGCAGGCCGACCCGGCTCGGATCAGGCCGGCCACCCCGGAGGAACGGATCAGTGCGGGCGTACGCGCGGCCAACGACCGTTCCAGGGAGGGCATCACCTTCGACCCGACCCGACCCCCCGTCCCGGTGCCCGGCTGCGCGACCTGCGAGGAACTCGCCGCCCAGCGGGACAAGGCCCGGGCGGCGTTCGACGGAAGTGCGGTGACGGACGCGAACGTACTGCTGCGCCAGCACCAGGGCAGGGAGCACGGCGGGGAATCGACAGGGCGCAGACTGTTCCGGTACGTCCCGTACACGATCGTCCAGGACGACTCCGCCCTGCCGGAGTACCAGGCGTACTGCGTCTCCGGGGAGGAGACGGACTGCGGGGCGAGCTCAGGGCCCTGCTCGGCGCCCGCCGAGGTCGAGGAGTGGCAGCGCAGGCACACCCAGGAGACCAGGCATCTGCGCTACCGCCGCAGCTTCGCGGATTACGCGGTCCTGGAACGGCACGGCTGACAAGGCCGACCGAGAGCAACTGTCGGGGCCGCCCGCTTCTTGTCAGTGTCGTGCTTCCACGAGCCGAGTAAAGGGCGCTCCGCGTCGCCTTCGGCGATGGCCCTCCGGGCCACCCTTGACTCACCTCGCTCCAGCACGGGAGAGAAGCGAGCGAGCGGCCCGGAAAGGCGGGTGGCCAGGCCCACCGCCCCTCCAGCCAGCTACCTGACCACTGGCGAGAGGGAAGCGCGCCCGCGCCTCGCCAGCACGCCGGGCCGCTTAGCGGCGAACGGTGGTGGGGGGGGGAAGGGGGGGAGCGACCGTCGGTGGGTGGATGAGCAGGGGGCGGGGAGGCTGAAGGTGGTGAGTGGAGCGGTCGGGCCAGCCAACCCCCTCCTCGACCAGCAACTTCCCTCTCCCCCTTGGCCCATCCGCTCCCAAAGCAGCAATAACGCGCCCTCCGTAACCGGTCCCGGTCCCGGTGCCCCCGCCGACGGCCCCTCCCCACTCCACCCACTCCCCCCCCACCCACCCACCACCGTTCGCCGCTAAGCAAACCCGGCGTGCAGGCGAGGCGCGGGGGCGGCCGCTGACGCCGGGGGCGATGCAACGGGGCGTAGATCGCAGGTTGGGTCTGGCCACCCGCGTTTCCGGGCCGCTCGCTCGCTTCTCTCCCGTGCTGGAACGGCCTGGGTCAAGGGTGACCCGAAGGGTCATCGCCGAAGGCGACGCGAAGCGCCCTTGACGCAGGCCGTTCCAGCACGACACTCCAAAGAAGCGGGCGGCCCCGAGAGCACCCTCCAAGTCACCCGGGGAGGAACCCACCCGTCCTCGACGCCCCTGCCACCGACACCTCCCGGGGAGTCCCCTCCGCCACGACCCGGCCTCCTCCGGCCCCGCCCTCCGGACCAAGGTCGATCAGCCAGTCGGACGCCCGCATGACATCCACGTTGTGCTCGATGGTGATGACGGAGTGGCCCGCGTCCACCAGTCGCTGCAGCACACCGAGGAGACGAGCCGTGTCCGCCGCGTGCAAACCCGTTGTCGGCTCGTCGAGGACGTAGAGCGTACGGCCGGCCGACCTGCGCCCCAACTCCTTCGCCAGCTTCAGGCGTTGGGCCTCGCCGCCGGACAGGGTGGGCGCGGGCTGGCCCAACGGGAGGTAGCCCAGGCCGACATCCGCCATGCGGCGCAACCGGCCGGCCACGGCGGGCACGTCCCGGAAAACGCCGAGCGCCTCGTCCACCGTCGCCTCCAGTACCTCGGCGATGTCGTGCCCCTCGTACCGGACCCCGAGCACCTCGGGCCGGAAACGCCGTCCCCGGCAGGCGGGGCACCGTACCTCCACGGCGGGCAGGAAGTGCATGTGGACCGACAGCACCCCGGCGCCCTCACAGCGCTCGCAGCGGCCACCGGCGGTGTTGAAGGAGAAGTGTCCTGGTGTGAGCGCCCCCTTCGAGCGGGCCGCGAACACCTCACGTATGGGGGTGAAGACCTCGGAGTACGTCGCCGCGTTGGACCTCGGCAGGCGGCTGACCGGCTCCTGGTCGACCGTGACGATCTTGCCCAGGTGCTCCCAGCCGTCGATGCCGTCGTGCTCACCCGGCTGCTCCCCCGCCCCGTTGAAGCGGCGGCGGGCGGCCCGGTCCAGGATGTCGAGCAGCAGCGTGGACTTGCCCGACCCGGACGGGCCGGTGACCGTGACCAGCCGGCCCAGGGGGATCCGTACGGTCAGGTCCTTGAGGTTGTGAGCCCGGGCGCCCCGGATGACCAAGGCCGCCTCACCAACGCCGCCACCCCGCTCGCGCGACACCGGCGACGCCACCCGGCCCGACAGATACGCCCCGGTCGGTGAGCCCTCCACCCCCGCGACCTCCTCCGGCGTGCCCTCGGCCACGATCCGCCCTCCGTCGCGTCCCGCCCCCGGGCCGACGTCCACGACCCAGTCCGCCGCCCGCAGCACGTCCAGGTCGTGTTCGATGACGAGCACCGTGTTGCCCAGGTCGCGCAGCCTGCGCAGGACGCGGACCAGTCGCTCGGTGTCGGACGGATGCAGTCCGATCGTCGGCTCGTCGAGGACGTAGAGGACGCCGGTCAGGCCGGAGCCGAGCAGGGCGGCCAGTCGTAGCCGCTGGGTCTCGCCTGCGGAGAGGCTGGGTGTGGCCTGGCCGAGGGTGAGGTAGCCGACGCCGACGTCGACCAGGCGGCGCACTCGCTCCTCCAGGTCGGCGACGACCGGTTCGACGAGGAGCCACTCGTCCCCGTCCGACCGCTCCCGCAGACCGGCCAGCCAGGTGTCGAGGTCGGTCAGGGGAAGCCGGGCGGCCTCGACGATGGTGTGTCCATGGACGGTCACGGCCCGGCTCTCCGGTCGCAGCCGGGTTCCGCCGCACTCCCCGCAGGGCTGTTTCAGCAGGCCCTGCTGTTCGGCGCGTTCGCGGTACTCGGGGTCGTCGGCCCTGTCGTTGTAGCGGCGCAGCAGTGCCGTGGCGACCCCTTCGAAGCGGCCTTTCGACACGGTCGCCGGTGGATCGGTGTCCGGGAAGTGCCGTCGGAACTCGGGGCTTTCGACGCCGTGGAGCAGCAGGTCCCTCGGAATGTCGCCCAGTTCGTCGACGGGTGCGTCCGCGTCGAAGGTGAAGCCGTAGTGGGCGGCGGCGGCCCGCAGTACGGGGAGGCTCCAGTCGGTGTACTTGGTGTTCCAGCCCTTCACCGCGCCCTGGGCGACCGACTTCCCGCCGTCGACCAGGCGCCGTACGTCGGGCCGGATCACCTCGCCGAGGCCGGTGCACGACGGGCACGCGCCCGCAGGCTTGTTGAAGGAGAAGGAGCCCATCACCAGCTCGGGCACGCGCATGCCGCAGTGCGGGCAGGGCCGCAGCTCCGCCTCGGCGTCATCGGCGTCCACGTCGCCCTCGGCGCCCTCGGCGTACGACGGCGGGATGTCCTTCCCGCAGCCGGGGCACGGCCGTACTCCGATGCGCGACCACAGCAGCCGCAGATACGTGAACACCTCGGTGACCGTGCCGACCGTGGAGCGGGGGCTGCGGTTGGTGTGGTGCTGGTCGACGCTGATGGACGGGGACAGGCCGGTGATCGAGTCGACGGCGGGCTTGCTGACGAGGCCGGTGACCATGCCCAGCGACTCCAGGTACTGGCGCTGGCCCTCGCGGTGGAGGGTGTCGAAGGCGAGGGTGGACTTGCCGGAACCGGACAGGCCGGTCAGGACGACCAGCTTGTTCTTCGGGAGGGAGAGGGAGACGTTCCTGAGGTTGTGGAGTCGGGCGCCGGTCACGCGAATGAAGGAGTCCATTCCTTCAAGTCTTCCATTGAAGTGCGGTGTTGAGACTTTGGAGCATCCACCCCCCTTGTCTCCTGCCGTAACCTTCAAATCGATGACGAACCAACGCCGTCTCCGTCCCGTCGACCTCGCCCGGTCGGCCGGTGTCTCGACGCAGCAGATCCGCAACTACGAGGACGCCGGTGTGCTCCCGCCGGCCGCCCGGACCGCGTCCGGCTACCGCGCCTTCACCGAGGTGCACCGCGCCGCGCTGCTGGCGTACCGGACGCTGATGCGCGGGTACGGGCCGGTCGCGGCGACGCGGATCATGCGGACCCTGCACGAGGGGGACGCCGCGGGCGCGCTCGCGCTGGTCGACGCCGCGCACGCCGCCCTGCACGAGGAGCGTGTCTCGCTGAGGGCCGCGAGTGAGGCGCTGGAGTTGCTGGCCGCGGAGCCGCCCGCCCCGCTCCCCCGGTCCGGCGGGCTGCGGATCGGGGAGGTGGCCGCGCTGTTGGGCGTACGGACGTCGGCGCTGCGGGTGTGGGAGGGGGCCGGGCTGCTCATGCCCCGGCGGGAGCGCGCCACGGGATACCGGCTGTACGAACCGGCGGATGTGCGCGACGCCCGGCTCGTGCACACCCTGCGCCGCAGTCACTATCTGTTCGATCAGATCCGGCCGGTGCTGGAGGGGTTGCGGAGAGAGGGCAGCAGCGATGCCCTGCGGGCGGCCGTCGCGGCGCGCGGGGAGGCTCTGACGGCTCGGACCAGGGTGATGATCGAGGGTTCGGGGGCGCTCCACGGCTACCTCGCGTCAACCGAGCGCACCGCCAAGGGCTCGTAACGCCGTTCGAGATGCCATCCGTTCCATTGAAATGTGGCGAAAGCCGGTGTCGCCGAGGGCCCGTTCGGCATTCCTTTGGTCGGGTCTATCCCACCTGCGAACGGAGACGCCCTGTGCGAATGACTGACATCCAGCGTTGCGAGGTGCGACCTGGGCGACTCGTCGAATGGACACTCAGTCCGGCGACCGTCGCGACGGCGAAGGCGCTGCCGGAGGACTCCAGGCCGCCGGCGTACATCCAGGAGTCGCACCTCCGGACGGCGCGGTCCGTGCGCGAGGACGGGCTGTTCGTGCCGACCTGGCTGGGCGCGGCGTTCGACATCCCGGGGCGGGCCGATCTGGACGCGCTGGGCGAGGCGCTGCGCGGCTGGACGCTGCGGCACGAGACCCTGCGCAGCGGCTTCCGCTGGGCGGGCGGTCCCGGTGACTCGATCCGCCGCTTCACGCTCGACGCCTCCTCGGTGTCCCTGCACCGCGAGGAGGCCGGCGACTTCACCGACCCGGCGGCCCTGGCCCAGCACCTCCAGGACCGCTTCGACACCACGGCGGACGCCCTGCGCTGGCCCAACCTCATCTACACGGCGGTGGTCCGGGACGACTCCACCAGCGTGTACATGGCGTTCGACCACAGCAATGTCGACGCCTACTCCATCCACCGCATCCCCGCCGAGATCCACGAGTTGTACGAGGCGGCCCGCGGCGGCGGTGAGGTGGCGGCGGCGCCGGAGCCGGAACCGGTGGGCAGCTACGTCGACTTCTGCGAAGCGGAGCGGGCGGACGCCGACCGCATCGACGCGGACCACGACATCGTCGCCCGCTGGCGGGAGTTCATCCACCGCTGCGAGGGCCGGCTGCCGAGCTTCCCCATGGACCTCGGCCTGGATCCCGAGGGCGGGCTGCCCACGCAGAAGTTCATGCGTGAGCCGCTGGTGGACGCGGAGGCCGCCGCCGCGTTCGAGGCGTACTGCCGCCCGTACGGCGGGAGCCTCGTCGGGGTCCTCGCGGCCACGGCCCTGATCGTGCACGAGATCGGCGGCGAGCCCGTCTATCGCACGGTCGTGCCGTTCCACACCCGGGTGAAGTCCCAGTGGTCGCAGTCGGTCGGCTGGTACGTGGGCGGCGCCCCGATCGAGATCCCCATGTCCGAGGCCCCCGACTTCCCGAGCGCCCTGCGCACCGTACGCGCCGCCCTCCAGGCCAACCGACGGCTCGCCCGCATCCCCCTCGCCCGGGTCCTGCACCTCCTCGGCGCCGACTTCCGCCCCACCTCCCCCGACCTCTACTCGATCGTCTCCTTCGTCGACACCCGCGCCATCCCCGGCTCCGACCGCTGGACCGACCAGAACGCGTACGGGCTGCTGCGGGTGTCCTACGGCGACCAGGTCTGCGCCTGGATCACCCGGCTGCACGAGGGCCTGTGGTTCGCCAGCCGCTACCCGGACACGGACATCGCCCACAAGAACCTGCGGCTGTACGCGGAGCGGTTGCGGGACGTCATCACGAGTACCGCCGACCGGCCTTAGGAGGCCCCCCGAAGACGGCGAAGGCCGGTTCCCGTGACCTGGAGTCGCGGGAACCGGCCTTCGGTGTCCTCGGGGGCGGTGCTTACACGCCCGCGTAGGAGTGCTTGCCGGAGACGAAGATGTTCACGCCGTAGTAGTTGAACAGCCAGCAGCCGAAGGCGATGAGGGCCAGGTAGGCGGCCTTGCGGCCCTTCCAGCCGGCGGTGGCGCGGGCGTGCAGGTAGCAGGCGTAGGCGACCCAGGTGATGAAGGCCCAGGTCTCCTTGGGGTCCCAGCCCCAGTAGCGGCCCCAGGCGTCGCCGGCCCAGATGGCGCCCGCGATGATCGTGAACGTCCACAGCGGGAAGACGGCCGCGTTGACGCGGTAGGCGAACTTGTCGAGGGACGCGGAGGACGGCAGCCGCTCCAGCACCGAGGTCGCGAAGGTGCCGGGCGTGCCGCCGGCTTGGAGCTTGTTCTCGTAGGAGTCCTTGAAGAGGTACAGGATCGTCGACATCGCGCCGACGTAGAAGACCGCGCCGCAGAAGATCGCCGTCGAGACGTGGATGTACAGCCAGTACGAGTGCAGGGCAGGGACGAGCTGGTCGCTGGCCGTGTAGAGGACGGTGACGGCGAGGCCCAGGTCGAGCAGGACCGTGGTGACCAGGAACAGCCCGAGCCAGCGGACGTTCTTCTTCAGGGCCAGCAGCGCGAGGTACACGCCGACGGCGACCGTGGAGAACGTGATGTTGAACTCGTACATGTTGCCCCACGGCGCCCGCTCCACCGACAGGGCGCGGGTGAGGACACCGCCGAACTCGATCAGGAACGCGAGCACGGTGAGGGAGATCGCGATCCGGCCGTACAGGTCGCCCTGTTCGTCCCCGCCGGCCGCGCCGGGCCCGTCCGGTACGTCCCGCTGGCCGGACGCGGCCCGCACGGTGACCTTCGGCCGCTCCAGGACGGCGGTGCCGCCGGCCTGGTTCACGGTGACGGCCGGCGCCTTCTTCTTCGCGTCCGCCGTGGTGGTGAGCGCGGCGGCGGTCCGGGCCACCTTGCTGCGGCTGCCGAAGAGCCATTCGGCGATGTACGCGAAGAACGCCAGGGTGTAGACGGCCATCGACGAGTAGATCAGCACATTGCTGATGCTCGCGAGGTTCTCGTTGGTGGCGGCGGCCAGATCGGTTGCGGCGGCGAGAGTCATTTCTCAGCCCCTTCGGCAGGTACGGGGGTGTCTGCGGGGTCGTCGGGGTCGGGTGCGCCCGGGGCCTGGTCGTAGAGGATCCCCGCGAGGTCGCCCAGTTCCTCGGGGACCTTGGCGGACTCGCTGCGGCCGAGACCGGCCATCTCCACGACGGTGACGCCGTCGGCGCCCTTGACCGCGCGCACCCAGACGCGGCGGCGCTGGATGAACAGGGAGGCGGCGAGGCCGCCGATCGCGGCGATCGCCCCGGCGAGGGCCCAGCCGCCGCCGGGCTCCTGGACGACCTGGAAGCCGGCCCACTCCTTGACGGTCTTGCCGAAGGTGACCGAACCGGCGCCGTTCGGGAGCGTCATGGAGTCGCCGGGCCGCAGCAGCCTCTTGAACAGCTTGCCCTTGGAGTCCTTGAACTCCTTCATGTTGGTCTTGTCCATCTGGTACACGCTCTGCGGGATGCCCGAGTCGGCCCCGAGGTCGCCGTGGTAGGCGGACAGCGCGAGCAGCGGAGAGTCCAGCGCGGGGAACTGCGACAGCATCGTGCCGCTGGCGTGGCCGCCGTAGGTCGGCACGAAGAACGCGTTGAAGCCGAGCTGTTCCTTCTTGCCCTGGGCGTTGCGGTAGCCGTCGAGGACCTTGACGACTCCGGAGGAGGTGACGTTGGCGTCCAGCGGCAGCAGCGGTACCGCGTCCTCGTAGACGACCTTGCCCTGGGCGTCGCGCACGGTGATGACGGGGGCGTAGCCGTGGCTGACGAGATAGACCTTGGAGTCGCCGATCTCCAGGGGATGGTTGACCTTGACGGTGGTCTTCTCGTCCTTGCCGTACGGGCCCGCGCTGAAGTCGAGGGAGGCCTGGTACGTGCGCGGGGTGCCCTTGTTGGGGCCGGTGCGCTCGTAGGTGCCGGTGAACTTCTTCAGGTTGAAGCTGAACGGCACCAGGTCGTCCGACGAGAAGAGGTTGCCGGACTTGAAGTCGTCGTACTGGGTGAGCGTGTTGGAGAAGCCGGCGCCCTCGACGACGAGCTTGTTGCCCTCGGACTTGTAGAGCTGGCCCCAGGCGAAGGCGACCAGCATCACGATGAGGGCGATGTGGAAGACGAGGTTGCCCAGCTCGCGCGTATAGCCCTTCTCGGCGGCGACGGCGTCACCGGCGAGGTGGGCGCGGAAGCGGCGCTTCTTGAGCAGGGCGAGGGCGGCCTCGTGGACCTGCTCGGGTTCGGCCGTGGTGCGCCAGGTGGTGTGGGCGGGCAGCCGGGTCAGCCGCTTGGGCGCGCCCGGCGGGCGGCCGCGCAGCTGGCCCACGAACTGCCAGGTGCGGGGCACGATGCAGCCGATGAGGGAGATGAACAGCAGGATGTAGATCGCGGAGAACCACACCGAGCCGTAGACGTGGAACAGGCCGAGCTTGTCGTAGATCTCGCCGAGAGTCTCGTGGTTCCTGCGGAAGTCGGCGACCTTGGTCTCGTCCTGGCCGGACTGCGGGATGAGCGAGCCGGGGATCGCGCCGAGGGAGAGCAGCAGGAGCAGCAGCAGCGCGACCCGCATGGAGGTGAGCTGGCGCCAGAACCAGCGGACCCAGCCGATGACGCCGAGGGCGGGCAGGTTGGGCAGGTCTTCCTTGGGGGCGGTGGAGAGCTGGGAGCCGGCGGCGCCCAGGTCCTGGTCCTCACCGGCGGGCGGGGCCGGGTCGGGGGCGGTGGTCTTGCTCATCGATCAGATCCCCACAGTGAAGCCGTCGGACCAGACCTGCATCTCCTGCACGATGCGGTCCCACGCGCCGGTCAGCAGCAGCAGACCGGTCACGATCATCATGGTGCCGCCGACCCGCATCACCCAGACGTAGTGGCGCTTGATCCAGCCGAAGGCACCGAGGGCCTTGCGGAAGGCGACCGCGGCGAGCACGAACGGCACGCCCAGCCCCAGACAGTACGCGACGGTGAGGAGGGCGCCGCGTCCGGCGCTGCCCTGGTTCAGGGCGAGTGTCTGCACGGCGGCCAGCGTCGGTCCGATGCAGGGCGTCCAGCCGATCCCGAACAGCGCCCCCAGCACGGGAGCGCCGACCAGGCCGGCCGCCGGCTTGCGGTGGAAGCGGAACTCGCGCTGGGTGAGCCAGGGCATCAGCCCCATGAAGAAGATCCCCATGAGGATCATGAAGACGCCCAGCACCTTCGACAGGACGCCGCGCTCCTCCTGGAGCGTCTGGCCGAAGTAGCCGAAGAAGGCGCCGCCGGAGACGAAGACCGCCGTGAAGCCGAGCACGAACAGCGAGGCACCGGCGACCATCCGGCCTCGCCTGGCCTCGGCCAGGTCGGTGCCGCTGACGCCGGTGACGTACGACAGATAGCCCGGCACGAGCGGCAGCACGCAGGGCGAGAAGAAGGAGACCAGGCCGCCGAGCAGGGCGAGGGGCAGGGCCGCCAGCAGGGCGCCGTTGAGCACCGTGCCGTTGGGGTCCGTGACCGCGGCGAGGGCATTGACGTCCGTCACGTCACTTCTCCGCGACGACGGGCTTGAGCATCTTCAGCAGCCGTTCCTCGCTGAGCGCGGACAGCGAGCGGGCCGCGATCTTGCCGTCCCGGTCGAGGACGAGGGTGGAGGGGATCGCCTGCGGGTTGAGCGTGCCCTTGTCGAAGCGCAGCAGCAGCTTGCCGGTCGGGTCGTAGAGGCTGGGGTAGGTGATGTCCCAGTCCTTCTCGAAGGCGAGGGCGGCGCCGGTGGAGGTGTCGCGGGTGTTGATGCCGACGAACTGCACGCCCTTGTCCTCGTACGCCTTGGACACCTTGGCGAAGTACTTGGCCTCGGCGCGGCAGGGGTTGCACCAGGAGCCCCATACGTTGAGGACGACGACCTTGCCCTTGAAGTCGGAGACGTCGAGGGTCTTGCCGGCGATGGTCTTGCCGGACAGGTCGGGGGCGGGGGTGCGCTCGCCCTTGGCGACCGTGGAGGTGCCGTCGGAGCCGGTGACGAAGTTGGTGTTGCCGCCCCCGCCGGAGGTGCCGCCCGAGCCGCACGCGGAGACGAGCAGGGCGGCCGCGGCGGCACCGGCGGTCAGGGCGGCGCGGCGACGGACCCGGGGTGAGCGGGTGTTCCGGGTCGTGCGGGGCGAGCTGTTCGAGCCCAGGGGGGCGCGGCTGGCGGCACTCATGTGAAAAGTTTCGCATGCCCGTTCCAGGGCTCTCGCCCACCCCCCTTGTGGGCGGAAAACCGCATTTCAGGCAGCGTTTTGCGAGGGTGTCCCGGTCCCCTGCGGGGCCTTCTCGACGAACCCCTTCCAGCCACCGGCCGGTTGCTGCCCGACCTCGAGGGTACGGAGCCCCGCCAGCACCTCGGGCTTCTGGACGTCCAGCCAGTCCGTGAACTGGCGGAAGGAGACGAGGCGCACATCGGCGCCCTTGTCCTTCTCGCGCCCGATGTGCTTGAAGGCCTCCTCCACGGCGTCCATGTAGATGCCGCCGTTCCACTGCTCGAAGTGGTTGCCGATGAAGAGGGGCGCGCGATTGGACTCGTAGGCCCGCTGGAAGCCCTGGATGTACGCCTGGGTCGACTGCTTCCTCCAGCCCGGGTAGTTGTGCGCGGGTGCCTTTGTGGTGCTTATGGACTGATTTGCCAGCATGTTGTAGTCCATGGAGAGGACCTCGAAGCCCCGGCCGGGGAAAGGTATCTGCTGTAGGGGCAGGTCCCAGATCCCCTGCCGCTTCACGGGCCAGACCTGGCGGCCGCCGGGCGAGGAGGCGTCGTAGCGCCAGCCGAGCTCGCGGGCGGTGGGCAGCAGGTTGTCCTGGCCGAGCAGACAGGGCGTACGGCCGCCGACGAGTTCCTTGTCGTAGTCGAACGGCAGGGACGGCAGGTCGGTCCAGCCGCTGTTGGTGCGCCACTCCTTCACGAAGGACTTCGCCTGGTCGATCTCGCTGCGCCACTGCTGGGGCGTCCAGTTCTTGACCGAGCCGTGGGTCTCGCCGCAGAAGTGCCCGTTGAAGTGGGTGCCGATCTCGTGGCCCTCCAGCCAGGCCCGGCGGACGTACTTCAGCGTGTCCTTGACGTGCGCGTCGGTGAGGTAGCCGATGTCGGAGGCGCCGCGCGGGTTGTTCGGCGGGTCGTAGAGGCGCTTCTTCGACTCGGGCAGCAGATACAGCCCGGACAGGAAGAAGGTCATGCTCGCGCCGTGCTCCTTGGTCAGGTCCAGGAAGCGCGGGAACAGGCCGTTGCCGACCTCGCCGGCGCCGTCCCAGGAGAAGACGACGAACTGGGGCGGGGTCTGGCCCGGCTCCAGCGGCTCGGGCTTGCCGGGCTGGTGGGGCTGCTTGCCGGTGTAGGCGGTGGAGCCGTCGCCTATGGGGCGGGCGGTGGGCTTCGGACTGCTGGTTCCCTTACTGGGGGAACCTCCGGCATGGCTCGATCCCTCTGACCCGGTGAGGCCGCCGCATCCGGCGAGCGAGGCGGCGGCGGCTCCCGCGCCGATTCCGAGCATTCCCCTGCGGGTGAGAGCGCGCATGGCATCCCCGATTCGTCACGTCGTGCTGGTCACCCAGTCAGAGGACGTGACGAACGGGGAGGTTCCGCTGAAACTTGCAGATTCCGTAACGGAGCGGTCGGAAGCCGATCAGAAGCGAACAGAAAGGGCTTGTGTGCTTCCTGGGTCGGGTCAGGCGCCGAAGGCCTTGTCCTTCCCCTTCACCGGCTTGGCACCGGCGAGGAGATGCGCCGGGACGAGATCGCGGGCCGGCTCGGTGTAGCCGACGGAGACGATCCGGTCGCCCCGGAAGGTGAAGGTCGTCAGCGAGGCGAGCGTGCACTGCCGCTTGCGCGGGTCGTGCCACAGCCGCCGCCGCTCCACGTACGACCGCACGATCCAGATCGGCAGCTGATGGCTGACCACGACCGCCTCGTGCCCCCGGGCCCGGTCCTTCGCCGTGCTCAGCGCGCTCATCATGCGCACGACCTGATCGACGTACGGCTCGCCCCAGGACGGCCGCAGTGGGTTGACCAGGTGCTTCCAGTTGCCGGGCTTGCGCAGCGCACCGTCGCCGACGCCGAAGGTCTTCCCCTGGAAGATGTTGTCGGCCTCGATCAGCCGCTCGTCGGTGGCGAGGTCGAGGCCGTGCGCCTTGGCGATCGGCTCGGCCGTCTCCTGCGCCCGCTCCAGCGGGGAGGCGACGACATGGGTGACATCGCGGTCCGCGAGGTGCTCGGCGACCCGGTCCGCCATGCGCCGGCCCAGCTCGGAGAGGTGGTAGCCGGGGAGGCGGCCGTAGAGGATGCCGTCCGGGTTGGCGACCTCGCCGTGGCGCATGACGTGGACGACGGTGATGTCGTCGTTCGTGCCGTTGTTCTGGTCGCTCATGCCGTGGCCTCCGCGGCCGCGCGGGCCGCCGCCGGGAGGGCGTCGGCGATGCGCTGCACGGCACGCTCGTCGTGCGCGGTGGAGACGAACCAGGACTCGAAGGACGACGGCGGCAGGTAGACGCCGTCGGCGAGCAGCGAGTGGAAGAAGGCGGTGAAGCGGAAGGACTCCTGCGCCTTGGCGTCCTCGTAGTTCCTGACCGGGCGGTCGGTGAAGAACACGGAGAACATGTTGGAGGCGTGCTGCAGCGTGTGCGCGACGCCCTCCTTGGTCAGGGCGTCGGTGACGAGGCCCTGGATCTGCTTGGAGACGGCGTCGACCTTGGCGTAGGCGGCGTCGTCGAGCAGCCGGAGCTGGGCGAGGCCGGCGGCGGTGGCGATCGGGTTCCCGGAGAGGGTGCCGGCCTGGTAGACGGGCCCGGCGGGAGCGAGGTGGGCCATGACGTCCGCGCGTCCGCCGAAGGCCGCGGCAGGGAAGCCGCCGCCCATGACCTTGCCGAAGGTCATCAGGTCGGGGACGACGCCGTCGACCCCGAACCACCCGGCGCGGCTGGTCCGGAAGCCGGTCATGACCTCGTCGGAGACGTAGAGGGCGCCGTTCTCGGCGCAGATGTCCTTGAGCCCCTGGTTGAAGCCGTCCGCGGGCGGTACGACGCCCATGTTGCCCGGGGAGGCCTCGGTGATCACGCAGGCGATCTCGCCGGGGTGGGCCCGGAAGGCCTCGCGTACGGCGTCGAGGTCGTTGTAGGGCAGGACGACGGTGTCGCCGGCTTGGGCGCCGGTGACGCCCGGGGTGTCGGGCAGCGCGAAGGTGGCGACACCGCTGCCGGCGGCGGCGAGCAGCGAGTCAACGTGGCCGTGGTAGCACCCGGCGAACTTGATCACCTTGGCGCGCTGGGTGAATCCGCGCGCGAGCCGGATCGCGGACATGGTCGCCTCGGTGCCGCTGGACACGAGCCGGACCTGCTCCAGGGGCCCGACCCGGGCGATCATCTCCTCGGCGAGCGCGACCTCGCCCTCGCCGGGCGTACCGAAGGACGTACCGCGGGCGACGGCGTCCTGGACGGCGGCGATGACCTCGGGGTGCGCGTGCCCGAGGATCATGGGTCCCCAGGAGCACACGAGGTCGACGTACTCGCGTCCGTCGGCGTCCGTCAGATACGGGCCGGTGCCGGACACCATGAACCGCGGCGTGCCGCCGACGGCGCGGAAGGCCCGTACCGGTGAGTTCACACCGCCGGGCGTGACGGCCGCCGCACGGTCGAACAGAGCCTGCGAGGCCGGTGCTTCATACGGATATGCCAGTTCGCTCATGACCTGCGACTTCTCCGACCTTCTCCGACGTTGTCGGCTCCGGGTACCAGTGACCTGTTCCTTGACCGCTTCAGTGACCTGTTCAGGGTAGGCCAGGGGAGGTTACGGGGCGGACGGCGAGTGTGACGGGGCGGACGGCGAGTGTGAGCGAACCCGCATCCAGCCCGCGATTCCCGGCCGTCTGCGAGACTGGACCTGATACACACAGATCAAACGGCCCAGGGTGGTCAGAGGCTGCGAAGATCCTGCGGACAGATGTTTCGGCGCACGTTTCGCCGGGCGGTCGCGGGGGAGGTCACTGACACGATGATCGGGTTGCGCGGCGGGGGCGACGCGTCCTAGAAAAAGCAGTCGGGTGGAGATATGCATCGCGGTGGCGGACTGGGCGAGGGGACCGATGACCTGGGTCCTCGACGTGCCAGGCGGGGCAAGCACCGGCGCGAGGCGGAGGACACTCAGGAAACTCGTCAGACGCAGAGCCCGCAGAGTGAACCGGAGCGGTCCGACGGACGTACTGAACATCGGCTGGACGATCTTCGGGCTGAACGTCGGGGTGAGCGTCGCGTGGATGAATTTCAGGCTGAACACCGGGTGGACGATCTTCGTGCGGGGAGCAGGAATGGTGGCCGGGTGGGGGTGACGTACAAATACTTCGGCGCACCCGACGGTGCGACGGCGGCCCGCGTCCCGATCTCGATGCGCCCCGAGGAACTCGGCGGCGACGAACTCGGCATGAACGGCATGTTCACCAAGATCAAGCCGGAGACCATGGCGGCGATGGTCCTCACGGGCATCGAGGGCGTCCCCCTCCACAAGGTCCCGCCCCTGGAACTGGTCGTCCTCCACCCCGACTACGCCGTGGTCAAACTCCCCATGACCGTCGTCGACCCCCTCCGCGGCATCGGCGAGGAAGCGGTGGGCGCGGCGGCCTTCATCTGGTCAACGGTCCCGGACCGGGGTGGCCCGCGGGACGCGTTCAATGTCTACCAACTGCTGCATGAGTGGCAGGACTTCTCACATCGGTTGCATGAGGCGGGGCATCAGCCTTATTGCCTTGTGTGGCCTTGAGCTGGGAGCTCTGTGAGGGGTGAGTGATCGGGCGGGGTCTTCGGGCCTCGCCCTTTTGGATGGTGTTCCCGGTGCCGGGAGGCTCGGTTTGAGGGGCGGGCGGGGGCAGGCCGGAAGGCCGTCGCCTCACCTGGGCAGGGGCCACTGCGGACCGTCCGGGTTCCCCAGCCACACCACCTGAGCATCGCGGGAGACCGTCACACCGAAGGCGGCGGTACTCGGTGAGCCGTACTCCTCCCAGGTGGCCACCGCCGACTCGATCGCGTCCCAGAGTCGACGCGGCCCGCCCTGTCGGACCTGCCAGCCGTTGTCGGTGGGACTGAGCACGGCGAAGGAGCCGGTCGGGTTGTCGAGGACGAACGTGCTGACCGGGCCACCGTCGACCGGCATGGCGAAGAAGCGGGCGTCCGGCGCCGCGAGTTGCCCCATGAAGCCTGGACCTGCGCTGATGAGAACCTCAGGCCCGTACGTGGCTCTCCGCTGCGTTCCGTCGTCAGGCCCTGGGATCGTTCCGAGACTCTCCGGCGCGTCCTGCTGGCGGGCGATCATGAAGCTCGGTTCGTCCTCGCTGAACCAGCCGCTCGCGCTGTCGCCGGTGACGATGAGCTTGACCAGGCCGAGTGAGCGCATCCAGCCGCGCAGGGTGGTGAGGATGACGCCGCCGGGCCGTACCTGCTCCAGCCACGCAGCAGGGATGCTGCGGAAGCCACAGGTGGCGATCAATCGGTCGTACGGGGCTCCGCGGAGGTGACCTGCGCGTCCGTCCCCCACTGACAGGTGTGGAAGGCAGCCGGACCGGGCGAGCGCCTGGCGGGCTCGCCGCGCCACACCTTCGTCCGTCTCGATCGAGGTCACGGCTTCACTGCCCAGCCGGTGGCACATCAGTGCCGTGGAGTAGCCGGTGCCCGTGCCGATCTCCAGCACGCGCAGCCCCTCGTGCACGTCCAAGTCTTCGAGCATCCGCACCACGAGGCTCGGCAGCGTCGACGAAGAGGTGGGAGCCGCGTTGCTGATCGGCTTCGGATCACTCCAGTCGATGTCCCGACCGTCGAACTGCGTAATCCAGGTCTCGTCGCTGTAGACGAGCCGGAGCCACTCCTCCTGGCCGACGATCTCCTGGGTGACCGGCTCCCACGTGGTGACGCCGAGGCCGTCACTCTCTCGGTAGAAGCGGGGGACGAAAGCGTGGCGCGGCACGATCTCGACAGCCTCCCGCCACTCCGGTGACCGCAGCCGGCCGTCCTTCTCCAGCCGGTCGGCGAGCTGCTGCCGGAGGCCGGCCGCGGCCGTCTCGATACCGGGCTCACTGGTCACGAAGCCCCTCCTTCCAGGAGGTCGGCGAGTGCGGCGGTCATCGGCAGACCGGTCGGCGGCTCCATCCATGCCCACTGTCCGGAAGGGTTGCACTCGATGAAGATCCAGTCGCCGGAGTCGGTCAGAGCGAAGTCGAAGGCCCCGAAGACGAGCCCGAAGTGGCTGAGGTAGGCATGCATCGCCAGCTCCACTGCGGGCGGCACGCGGACCGGGGTGTAGGTGTGGGTGCCGTAGTCGGTCCGCCAGTCGAGGAGCCCGGAGTCGATCCGCACCGCGAAGGTGTGCTCGCCGATGACCGTGACTCGGATGTCCCCGACCTTGTCCACGCGCTTCTGGAAGAGGTGCATGGTGCCGGACACGGACTCGTCGATGTCTTCGGCGGCCACCTCGCTGACCGGGACCGTTTGGGCCTTGCCTTCGACCAGGTAGAGCGGGACCGAGATCGGCTTGAAGACGGCAGGCCCGTGCCGCTTGATGAATGCTCGGGCGTCGGCCGGGACGTTGGTGATCAGCGTGGGCGGCAGCATGAAGCCGGCCTCCGCTGCGGCGGCGAGCCCTGACGGCTTGTACTCGGCGTCTCCGATGCGGTGGGGGTGGTTGACGTACAGGCAGCCGGGCAGCGAGGTCAGGATGCCGCCCAGTCCGTAGCGGGCCTGGGCCACGGCGAACCGCTCGTCCTGCTTGTCCAGGTGGGGGAAGGTGAAGCCCGAGGGGCGGCGGTAGTACATGGACCGCACCGCCCCCAGGTCGGCTCGCCTGCTGGGCGTCCGCACGCTTCCTCGCCAACTGTCGCTGTCCCCGATGACGGCCGAGCACGACAGGGTGGCGGGGAAGTCGCCGGAGTCGAACCGCACGACTGGGACGTCCCGTTCGTACAGCTCGTCGATCACAAGGTCGGCGGTCGGGTCGTCAAGGTTCGTGACGACCAGGACCGGACGATCGTCGTTCGTCACCGGAGTCACTGGTCGGTGTCGTTCCCCGTGTCGCTGTCCGGGGAGTCGCTATTGCGGTCGCCTTGGCCCGTGGTGCCCGTGGCGGGGTTCGTGCCGGAGGAGGTGCCGTGTCCCGGGGACAGGGCCGGCGCTCCGGAAGCATCGAAGTAACGGGCGGTCTGCGTCGCCGGATCCAGCTCCACGCTCGCGTAGTCGGGGCTCTCGACCGCCGGGTACGGGGCGATACGGCGCAGGCCCCAGGGAGGGGCCGTCAGGTGCCCCTGCGGAAGAGGGCTACCGGTGGGGAATCGGTCCATGTAGTTGAACACGGTCGTCCTTTCTCTGCGGAGAGTGCTGGTGTTTCGACTACTGACTTCGCGAATCTCGTGGCTCAGGATCTGGCCGGCACTTCCAGCTCGGCCCACACGACCTTGCCCCAGCGCTTCCGGTCGTAGCCCCATCTCCAGCTCAGGGCGTCGATCAGGAGCAGGCCCCGTCCGTTCTCGGCGTCCTCGCCTGGCCTGCCAAGCTCAAGGTCTTTCCTGGAGGTGTCGGCAACGCCGATACGCACCACACGGTCAGAGGGACGTGTGATCAGAACACGGACGCTGCGGCACCGGGTGTGCTGGAAAGCGTTGTTGAAGAACTCGGCCACGATCTGCACCCCAGGGTCGGCCAACTCCCCTATGTCCCAGGCGTTCAGAGCGGCGATGACCAACAGGCGGGCCCGGCGGGCCGATTCCGGCTCGCACGGCATCGTTTCGGTGTAACCGGGTGCACCGGTCGCAGTGGGTCGGGCTGCGGTCATGGACACAGGAACTTCCCTCCGGGGGAAATCAGGGCGCCTCGACGGGCTGACACCGAGTCAACGACCAGTGCCCCGTGCGGAACAGGAAAGGTCGCGCTTCAACCGGCCACCTCGAACCGGAAGACTTTGCGTTCCCGTGACCTCGGGTCTGGCTCACTCGGTGACCCTCGGTCTACGGTCGGTGACATGGGAGCGAACGCCGTTCTGAAGAGCCGGATGGACGAACTCGGGCTCACACAGGAAGAACTGGCTGGTCGGATGAACGCTGCGCTGGCAGAGATCACCGGCAAGGCCGGCGACGTATGCGCCCGGACCATCCGCAACCTGCTGAACGGAACCTCCCGCCGCCCCATCGGACGTACGTGCGCGGCGCTGGAGCGGGTGTTCGACTGCCCCGTCGAGGACTTAGGGTTCAGCGCACCACGCTCCATGCATCACCCGCAGGAGGACCCTGTGCGGCGTCGCACCTTCATCGCCTCGGCCACCGGGACCGCAGCCGCCGCGGTTCCTCTGGTGACCCAGCGTCGTGCGGTCGGCATGTCAGACGTGGCCCGGGCCGCTGACGGAATGAACGCCCTCGTCGATGCGGACGACCGCCAAGGCGGGCACGCCGACCTGGAGAAGGCCGCTGTCCAGGGCCGCGACAGCGTCCTGGAGCTGCAGCAGCGCAACGCGGGCGAGCGCGTCCGCCGAGCCTTGTACGCTCTGGCCGCCGAGTACTCCACCATCGCCGCCTGGTCCTGCATCGACGCCCGCAACCTCGACCAGGCGCAGCGCCACCTCAACGAGTCCGCCACCTACGCCGGCCTCTCCCAGGACGGCACCACCGAAATGCGAGTGTGGGTCAACCTCTCGATGCTGGCCTACCAGCGCCAGAACTGGCCCGAAGCACTCGCGGCAGCCCAGGCCGCACAAGCCTCCTCGGCTGCTCGACGTGACCCGTTCTTCGACTCGCTGGGGCGAGTCCGCGTCGCTCTCGCATACGCGGCCCTCGGTGACGGCCATGCGGGCCTGCGCTCTCTGGGATCGGCCCAGGACACCTTCACCAGGGTGGCCGACCGCGACCGCCCACGCTGGACGGCTTTCTACGGGCAGGCCGAACTCGACCACCTCGCCGCGATCGTCCAGTTCAACAGCGGACGCCACCCTCATGCCGAAGCCTTGGCACACCGCGCTCTGACCAGAATCCCGTCCGCCTTCCGGCGCAACAGGGCCCTCGCGACCGCCCAACTCGCCCTCGCACAGCTCCACCAGGGAGAAGCCGAACAGGCCACGGCCTCAGCCACCGACGTCTTCACGATCATGGGTGGCGGCCAGCTGCCCGGCCGTATGCGCACCCTCATCGGCGACTTCCACCGGGGCCTGTTCGTCATGGCCCCCTCCGCCTCCTACGCACGAGACTGGGCCGACCGCATGCGCACCGAATGGAGCCGAGCGTGACCGACCTGCGTCACTTCCAGCACGGAACCCTCCCCGAGGCCTTCCGGCAGATGCTCATCGACGTACACGCCGACGCCTACGCCGAACAGATGGACGACCCCTTCCACCAGCGCTTCGCCTGGTTCGTCGACCACTGGAGCGGCATGGACGGCTTCTCCTGTGTCGTCGCGTACGACGCGGACGAACCGGCCGGTTTCGCCTATGGCGCTCCGCTCGCACCCGGCCGGGAGTGGTGGCGGTCCACCGGCTACGAGCCGGACGGCGGCCGCACCGCCACCTACGCGGTGTCCGAGGTGATGGTGCGTCCGAGTTGGCGCAAGCAGGGCATGTCCGAGCGGCTCCACGAAGCGCTGCTGAAGGAACGCGCGGAAGACCTCGCCGTGCTCTTGGTCGACGTGACCCACCCCAAGGTGCGGGAGCTCTACGAGTCGTGGGGCTACGCCGAGGTCGGCGAGCAGCAGCCGTTCGCCGACTCTCCGGTGTACGCGGTCATGGTCAAGGCTCTTCGAGGTTGACCGCCTCGAGGCCGTGACCGGTTCCTTCAGGCGATCGCGTAATCGCCGATCGCCGGTTCGAGGAGGTCGAAGGCGCGGGCCGCCTCCTTCGCGATGGTCGTGGCGATCTCGTCGTTGGTGTGGCCGGCCAGGGTCAGGTTCTGGATGCGTTGGAACAGGACGCGGTGGACGGCGCCGAGCAGGCCGGCGATCGTGCGGGCGGTGATGTCGTCCGGCTGGGTGCCGGCGGCGTCGGCGAGGGCCTCGGCCAGTGCCTGTTCGCGCTGGTCGTGCAGGGTGCGGAGGCAGGCCGACAGGGTGGGGCTGTCGGTGATCATGCGGGAGAAGTCCGGGCCGGCGAATCCGGCGACGGGGTCCTGCGCGGCGACGGCGGTTTCGAAAGCGCGGCGAAGTGCCGCGAGGGCGGACTCCCCCGGGTGGCGGGAGGTCACGGCGTGCGCCAGCGTGGCGCTGAACTCTTCCTGGTGGTCGAGGGCCAAGTCCTCTTTGCGCGCGAAGTAGTTGGTCACCGTCTTCTTCGCGACGCGGGCTGCCGCCGCGATCTCGGCGATGGTGGTGTGCTCGAAGCCCTGCTCGATGAAGAGCCGTGTCGCATGGTCGGAGATCAGCTGTCGCGTCTCCTGCTTCTTCGTCTCCCGCAGACCCAGCGCACTCGCTGCGGCGTTCGGCGTCGTCTCCATGAGGAGAATCTTACCTCGGTAGTAAAAATATGTTTACGGCGTCGATCGCACGGAAGTAATGTTACTACCGGCGTAAGATTATTCCGAGCAGCCTGGATGAGGAGCCCCTCTTGAGGATCACCGCCTCCACCGTCTCCCTCACGGTCGAAGACATCGCGGCCTCCCGCGACTTCTTCACCGAGCACCTCGGCTACCGGGAACAGGCCGCGGCCGAAGGATTCGTCTCCCTGACCCGGGACGATGCCGCCGTCGACATCGTCCTGCTCCGGCGGGGCATCGACGTCCTGCCGCCCGACCAGCGCGACCGGCACGCCGGTGGACTGATCCTCGCCTTCACCCTCACCGGCCTCGACGCCGAGGAGAAGCGGCTGCGTTCCGAGGGCGTCGACATCACGATGCCGTTGCGTGAAGAGCCGTGGGGGGAACGCCTGTTCCAGGTCACCGACCCCAACGGGGTCGTCGTCCAGTTCGTCGAGTGGATCACTCCGGACCACTCCTGATCCCCCGGCGCCGTACGACCGGATCGTGCAGACCGAGAAGAGAGAGCACCGCATGCGAAAGCTCGTGTACTACATCGCCACCACGCTGGACGGTTTCATCGCGGGCCCGGACGGCGCCGATCCCTCCGGCCCGGACGGCTTCTGGCCGATCCCCGAGGACTACATCAAGCACCTGGTGACGGAGTATCCGGAGACCTTGCCCGCCCCCGCCCGGGCGGCGCTGTCCGTCACCGCGCGGGGCACGCACTTCGACACCGTCGTGGAGGGGCGCCGCACCTACGAGATCGGTCTGAAGGCCGGTATCACCGATGCCTACCCCCACCTGCGTCACCTGGTCTTCTCCCGGACCCTCACCGAGAGCCCGGACCCGGCCGTCGAACTGGTCGCCGGTGACCCCGTGGAGAAGGTGCGGGAGTTGAAGCAGGAGGACGGCAAGGACATCTGGCTGATCGGCGGCGGGGAGCTGGCCGGTGCCCTGTACGGCGAGATCGACGAGCTCATCCTCAAGATGGCACCGCTGACCATCGGCGCCGGGATCCCGCTCTTCTCCCACCAGACCGCCTTCGATCCGCGCGGTTGGGAGCTCACCGGCCACACCGTGCTCGACAGCGGCGCGGCCTTCGTCACCTACGCACGCGCCACCGGCCCCGACACCCCGGCCGCCGGGAACTGAGGTCGGCCGAGCCCCTGCCTATGACCAGGGCAGGACCAGCGCACCCCAGGCGACGACGGGGCCGAGGGCCACGATGCCGCCGGTGTAGCCGATGACCTGACGGTAGAAGCGGCGGGCGTCGACGCCGCGGGCGTTGGCCAGGACGAGGGCGCCGTTGGTGGAGAAGGGGGAGGTGTCGACGATGGTGGTGGACACGGCGAGGGCGGCGATCAGCCCGGCGGCGCTGAGGTGGCTGGAGAGCAGCAGCGGCACGGCGATGGGGATGATCGCGGTGAGGATCGCGGTGGAGGAGGCGAACGCCGAGGTGACGGCCACGGTGAAGCACAGGAGCAGGGCGACGACGAGCGGTGCGCCCAGGCCGGCGGCGTGCTCGGAGATCTCCTCGATCACCCCGGCCTTCTCCAGCATGGCGATGTACGTCATCATGCCCGCGACCAGCAGCAGCGTGGCCCAGCTGATGCCGTCGACGGCCTTCTCCTGCCTCTTCATGTCGACCAGCGCCAGCAGGGCACCCGCGACCAGGGCCAGGAAGCCGATCTCCAGCTGGAAGCCGAGCGCGCCCACGACGAGGCCGAGCAGACAGGCGAGGGTCAGCCACTGCCGCCAGTCGGGCCTGCCGGAGGCGGCGGGGTCCTCGTCCTCGTCCGCCGTCTCGTCCTGGTCGAGCAGCGGGACCGGGCGTTTGGCCAGCAGGACGTACGTCAGGAGCGACAGCAGCAGGTTGATCACGAAACTGGCGGTGAACAGCGCGACCGGCGAGACGTGCAGGTCCGTCTTGTCGACCATGCCGAGCACCAGCGCACCGGAGACGGCGAGCGGGGAGAACGCTCCGGCGTGGCCGCCGCTGATCACCATCATGCCGACCACGAGCGGGTTCAGCTTGTAGCGGTAGGCGAAGTTCATCGCGATCGGCACAAGGATCGCCACGGCGGCGGGGGTGAAGGTGCCGAACGCCGTCAGCAGCGCGGCGACCAGGAACAGCACCCAGGGGATGAGCGCGACCTTCCCGCGCACCAGCCGTACTCCCGCCGCGACGAGCAGATCGATGGTGCCGTTGCGGCGGGCGACGGAGAACAGGTAGGTGACGCCCACGATCGTCACGAACAGCTTCACCGGGAAGCCCTCGAAGATCTCGTCCTCGGTGAGGCCGAGCGAGGCGGTTCCGACGGTGAAGGTCGCGACGAAGGCGAGAATGCCCAGATTGATCGGGAGCACGGTGCCGACCACGAACATCACCAGCAGTGCGCCTATGGAGATCACTTCAGGAGACATCTTTGTTCCTTGGTGCGGGGAGGGGACGGGAGAGCGCGCCCCGGGGGCGCGGGGCTGCCCCGGGGCGACGGCTGGGGGGACCGTCCGGGGAGATTCATCCCGGTTCAGGCGGCGTCGCGCGCCCCTGACTCCGGTACGTAGATACGTGCGTCGGCGAGCAGCCGGGCCGCCCGCTGCACGGTGACGCGGTCGGGGACGCCGTCGCGCAGGTCCGAGCAGCGGACGGCCACGACACCGGCGGGGGTGCCCAGGCGCAGCCACTCACCGGTCGGCCCGCCCGCGGCCCGGGACACCACGGTGTCCTTCAGCAGGCCCGCGGCCGCGACGGCGACCGCGGAGGTGAGGCCGATCGCCGGGTGGGGGGCGTTCATGGTGAGCATGCGGACCGAGACGTCGTAGTCCTCGGCGGTGAGCTGCTCGCCCAGCGTGGTGGTGTACGGCACCGGGGGGCCGATCAGGCCGACCTTGGGCACCGCGTCACCGGGCTCCTGGCCCGGGGTGAGCAGTCCCATCAGCGGCGCGGCGGTGTGGCGGACCGTGCGCAGCCAGGGCACGTCGGCACGGACCTGGTCCAGGGACTCGGCACCGGAGCGGCCGGCGCCCGGGGCGTCCACGAGGACCACGGGGGCGCCCGCGTCCACCATGGTCACCTGCTGCGGCTCCCCGGTGCCGAGCCGCAGTTCCTCGGTTGCCCGTCCGGTGGGCAGCAGGGAGCCGGTGGTGCCGCCGGCCGGGCTCAGGAAGGTGAGCCCGACCGCCACGCCGCCCGCCCGGGTGCCGGGCACGGTCTGGTCGCCGAAGTGACGCACCACGCCGCCGGTGGTGTCCACCACCCCTTCCAGGACGGCGCCGGTGTTGCTGTTGCGCATCACCACGCGCGTCAGGTCACCGCTGATCGGCACCAGACCCTTGGCGACGGCGTACAAGGCGATGCCGGTGGCGCAGTTTCCGCAGTTGCTGGTCCACTCGATCGTGCCGGTGCCGATGCCGACCTGCGCGAACAGGTAGTCGACGTCCACACCGGGCGTGGGGGAAACGCCGACGACGGCCGCCTTGGAGGTGGTCGGTGTCGCTCCGCCCACCCCGTCCAGTTCCACGGGGTCGGTGGAGCCGTACGCGGCGACCAGGAGTTTCTCCAGCGCACCGCGTTCGGTGGGGACATGGACCTGACTGAACAACCAGCATTTGCTGGTGCCACCACGGACCAAGGTCGCGGGAATGTGCACGGCTGAGGCTCTTCCTGGTTCACAGACGGAAGGGGAAGGCCGGGGCGGACGGTTACGGGTGCGTTGCGTCCCGGTGAACCGCTCCGGCGAATGCGAAGACCTTCGCAGCCGCAAGACTTGGGCACAATGGCAGTTTTCTTCACCTCGGTTAAGCGTGGCTAAACTCGCAGGCATGCTCAACGTGCGTCGCCTGCTGCTGCTCACCGAGGCCGCCGAGCGCGGCTCGCTCACCGCCGCCGCGGAGGCGCTGGGCATGACCACATCAGCCGCTTCCCAGCAGATGTCCCAGCTGGAACGGGAAGCCGGACAGCCCCTCGTCGAACGGTTGCCACGCGGCATCCGCACCACCGCCGCGGGCGCCGCGCTGGCCGAGCGCGGTCAGGCCATCCGACGCGAACTACGAGCAGCGGAAGCCGACTTGGACGCCTTCGCCGACCTGGACCAGGGCACGCTCAGGCTCGGCTCGTTCCCCACCGCCAGCGCCTCGCTGCTGCCGCTCGCCCTCACCCGGTTCAGCCGCCGCCACCCCGGTGTGCGGACCGTCGTACGCGCCGGGGTCCTCGACCAGTTGCGCGAGATGCTGCACACGGGAGAGGTCGAGCAGGCGCTGCTCTGGGACTACGAGTGGAACCGCGTCAACGACGACGCCCTGGCCCTCACGCACCTGCTCGACGACCCCACCGTGCTGGTCGTCCCCGCCGACTCCCCGCTGCGCACCCTGCCCTCGCTGCGCCTCAGCGATCTCGCCGACCAGGAGTGGATCACCCGCGCCGACAACCACCCCGTCGCCGACGTGCTGCGCCGCAGCTGCCACCGGGCCGGGTTCGAACCCCGCATCGCCTACGCCTCACACGACTACCAGGAAGCGCAGGCCATGGTCGCCGCCGGCCTCGGTATCTCCCTCGCGCCGCGGCTCGCCCTCACCAGCCGCCGCAGTGACGTCCGCCTGCTGCCGTTCGGATCCGACGTACCCGCCCCCACCCGCCGCATCCTGCTCGCCCGCGCCGCGTCACGCGAAGCCACACCGCCCGCCCGGGCCATGGCCGACGTCCTGCGCGCCGTGGCACAGAAGTTCACCGGGGCCGACCTGGACCGCACCCAGCTCGGCGCGGTGCGAAGGGGCGGGCACGGGCGCGCCTGACCTGGCCGCCAGGACGTCACCGTAGTCGTCGGGGAACGACGTTGGCCCGACAGGAAAGGCCTGCCCCGGATGCCGCACGGGACAGGCCTTTTCTCATCATGTCCGGGGGTGTGTGGCCCCGGCGGGCTGTGCTCAGGAGCTGACGAGGCGGCGCACGTTGTCCGCGGCGCCGGGGCTCTCCTTCAGGCGGCGCGCCCGTTCTTCCAGGAACGCGCCGCCCAGCTCTTCCCGACGATCCATGGCGACGTTCTCGCGTGCTCCGTTGAGGATGGTGCGCTCTTCCTCGTCGGTGTGGTGGGTGATGGCCTTCACGAGCTCTTCCAGCTTCTCGTCCCACTCGGCGGAGCCGACCTCGTCGACCTCCAGGAGGTCGAGAAGGGCCTGGTTGCCTTCCTCGTGCTCCTCCTCGCCGTGGTCGAGCTCGTCGTCGTCGATGTTCTCGTAGCGCTTGAGGGCGGGGTACACCTTCGTTTCCTCCGCCAGCGCGTGGGCGACCAGCAGATCGGCGAACTCCCGCAGGGCGGCTGCCCGGTCGGCTTCCACGCTGCGCATACGGTGGAAAAGATCCTCCATTCTTCTGTGATCCTGGAGAATGAGTTCGACGACGTCTCGTGTCTCTGCCATGGAACGGGCATCACTTTCTTACGAAGGAATGCGTACGCGGGGTCAGCTCACCATCGGTACCAACGGCCGCGGCCGCCACCGGCGTTGGTGGAGCGCATGACGAAGCCGAGCAGCCAGAGAACCAGGACGGCGACAGCCACCCACCAAAGAATCTTGACGGCGAATCCGGCGCCGAAAAGGATCACCGCGAGAAGCAGAACGAGAAGCAGGGGAACCATAGTTATCAACCTCCTGACCTCCGTGTGCCCAGCGCCTTCACCGCCATTCCCGAATAACTCCTTGTTTATGAAAGGAAAGCCGGGGCATTTCAATGGGGTTTCAGTGCCGGACGAGGCAGAACGGATGCCCGGCGGGATCGGCGCAGACCCGCCAGCCCCGCCCGTCGGAACCCTCGTCCAGCAGCCTCGCCCCCAGGGCCAGCACCTGTTCCTGGGCTCGGTCCAGGTCCGCGACACCGAAGTCCAGATGGAACTGCTGGGGCCGGGCCGAGCCCGGCCACTGCGGCGGCAGGTAGTCGGCCACCCGCTGGAAGGCGAGGACGAGCCCCGACGGTGTGTGCAGGGTCGCCCAGTCGTCGCCGACGGCCCATCGCCGGTCCTGTTGATTCACGGCTCCGCCGAGCAATGCCTGGTAGAACTCGGCGAGTTCCCTCGGCTCGGTACAGTCCAGCACCACACACTGCAGGTCAGCGATCACGGGCTGATCTTAGGCAGTAGCGGCAGTAGCGGAGGGTGGATCTGATGCGTGAAGAGCTCGTGGCCCGGGCCATCAGTACCCCGCGGCTGGATCTGCTGCCGCTGCGGGTCGAGCATGCCGAGGAGATGGCCGGTGTGCTGGCCGATCCGGCCCTGCACGCCTACATCGGCGGCGAGCCGGACACCCTGGCCGGACTGCGCTCGCGCTACCGGCGTATGACCGCCGGCTCTCCCGACCCGGCCGTCTCCTGGCTGAACTGGGTCATCCGGCTGCGTGAGCCGTCCTGTCTGACGGGCACGGTCCAGGCGACGGTCGGGCCCTCGACTGTCGGGCCCTCGACTGTCGGGCCCTCGGCTGTCGGCCCCTCCGACCGCGGCCTCGTCGCCGAGATCGCCTGGGTGGTGGGGACCCCGTGGCAGGGGCGTGGCATCGCCACCGAAGCGGCCCGGGGGCTGGTCACCCGGCTCGGTGAGCAGTCCGTGCACACGGTCGTCGCCCACATCCACCCCGACCATCGGGCATCCGCCGCCGTGGCCACCGCCGCCGGGCTCGCGCCGACCGATGAATGGCACGACGGCGAGATTCGATGGCAGGGCAGCATCGGACCACGTCCCGCCGTGTAGCCGAGCGAACCCGCTCAGTCCTCCACGCACTTGGGGGCCTTCGAGCCCCGATCGGTGTGGCTGGAGGTGTAGGCCGCCGGTGAAAAGCAGTTGACCGCTCCCGGCCGCACTCGGGCACGATCACGGTTCCGCTCGCTGCCATGAAGGAGTTCCGCCCGTGCCCTCCGCCTCCTTCCCGGACCTGACCGTCCCCGGCACCTTGGTGATCGGCACGCTGTACGCCGACGGCCCGGACCGGCAACAAGCATTCGTGGACGCCGAGTTCGACTCACTCGCGTCCCCGCCCACCGGGCTCGCCGATGTGAGCTGGTTCCTCGGCACGGACGGGGAGACGGTGCTGACGCTCGCCCAGTGGGCCGACGACACCGCGGTTCCGCCTGCCGGTCCGCCCCGCTACCGGCTCTACCGCAGCCTCACCGAGGAGCACGAGACACGCGTCCCGGGCTGTCTCGTCGCCGCCGCCTTCGACGTCGACGGGCCCGAGCGGCAGCGCTCCTTCACCGACGTGGTGATCGCCGCCCAGCCACGCGAAGGCGGCCACCCCGGGGCGATCTCGGCTCACTTCCTGCACAGCGTCGACGGCAGCCGGGTCCTGCTGTACACGGAGTGGACCAGCGCCGAGGCCCACCAGGAGGCCGCCGAGGCCGGGGGTCATGACAAGGCGCACGAGCTGTTCTCGGGGACGCCCGGGGTGCGGCTCACGCGCGGGGGCCGGTTCCACCTGCGTCGCACGCTGCGCTGAGGCCTGCTCACCCCTCGCCCTGGCCGCCCACGATCCCCCCGCCCACCGTGAACCCGATCGCCGTCCCGCCCCCCTCCCGCCGCACCGCGAACGGCGCACCCCCGTGCGCGAGAGCCACCTCGCGGACGATGGACAGGCCGAGGCCCGAGCCCGGCAGGGAACGGGCGTCGGCGGCGCGGTAGAAGCGGTCGAAGACGCGGGCGAGGTCGTGGTCGGTGATGCCGGGGCCCCGGTCGAGGACCTCGACGCGGATCGTGCCGGGCCGGGCGGGACCGGCGACGACGATCTCGATCGGGGCCGTGCCGCGCTGGTCGAACTTCACGGCGTTCTCGACGAGGTTGGACAGCGCCCGGTTCAGCATCCCGGGCCGCCCGTCGGTCGTGGTGTCGCCGCTCGCGCGAAGCGTGATCTCCCGGCCGCTGCGGCGCCGGGCCAGGCCCGCCACCTCCTCCGCGAGGTCGGCGACGTCCACCCGCCGCTGCGGCTCGGTGTCGGACTGCCCGGCCGCGAGGTCGACCAGCTCGTTGACCAGGTCGGTCAGCTCACGGGCCTCCTGGCCGAGGTCGGCGACCAGTTCCTCCCTGGTCTCCGGGGGCAGCTCGTCGATCCGGCGGAGCATCGAGATGTTCGTACGGAGTGAGGTGAGCGGTGTGCGCAGCTCATGGCCCGCGTCCTGGACCAGTCGGCGCTGGTCTTCCTCGGACTGCGCGAGCCGCCCCAGCATGCGGTCGAAGGCCCGGCCCAGCCGGCCCACCTCGTCATGGCCGGCGACCGGCACCTGGATGCCCAGCCGGCGGGTCCGGGCCACGTCCTCGGCGGCGTCGGTCAGAACGACCAGGCGCCGTGTGATGCGCCGGGCGAGCCACCAGCCGAGCAGCCCGGCGGCGATCACGACGGCCGCCATCAGCAGCAGCGTCCGCCGCTGAAGCGCCCGCAGCAGGTCCTCGACGTCGCTGAACTCCTGCGCGACCTGCACCGCGCCCCGCCCGCCGCCGAGGGAGACCGTCGCGACGCGGTAGACGTCGTCGCCCACGTCGACGTCCTTGTGCTCGGCGACCCGCCCGGACAGCGACGCGGCGGCGATCCGCACATCGGCCCCGGTCACCGGCAGTCCCGGACTGCCCCGGTCGACGACACTTCCGTCCGGGCCGAGCACCTGCACATCGGTACGGGCGGGCCGCACCAGGTCATGGCCCGGTGCGGCGGAGGAGAAGTCCTCCGGCGTCATCCGGTTCTCCCGGACCTCGTCCCGCAGGTCCTGCACGACCTCGTCGAACACCGTCTGCTGGTCCACCCGCACCAGCCGGGCCGCGGCGCTGTACGACAGGATGCCGACCAGGACCGTCACGGCCGCGGTCACCGCCGCGAACGACACCGCCAGCGTCGTACGCAGCGAGGCCAGCTTCGGCCGCCGCCCACTCAGGAGTCGGCGGAGGCGGCCCACTCAGTCCTCCCGCAGCACGTAACCCACGCCCCGCACCGTGTGGATCAGCTGCGGCCCGTCCGGATCGTCGAGCTTGCGGCGCAGATAGCCGACGTAGACGGCGAGATTCTTCGAGCCGGGGCCGAAGTCGTAGCCCCAGATACGGTCGTAGATCGTCGAGTGGTCGAGGACGATCCCCGCGTTGCGTACCAGCAGCTCCAGCAGCTCGAACTCGGTGCGGGTCAGCTCCAGCTCGCGCGCGCCCCGCCAGGCCCGGCGCGCCTGCGGGTCCATGCGGATGCCGGCGGCCTCGATGAACCGCTCGGGGAGCTGCTGCCTGGGCGCCTCGGGCACGGGCGGGCTGCCGGCAGGTGCGCTGCCGACCTGTGCGCCCCCGGCCGGTGCGCCGCCGATGGGGTCACCCACGCCCACCGGGCTGGTGCGGCGCAGCAGCGCGCGCAGCCGGGCGAAGACCTCCTCCACGTCGAAGGGCTTCACCACGTAGTCGTCGGCGCCCGCGTCCAGCCCGGCGATCCGGTCGGCGGTCTCCACGAGGGCCGTCAGTATCAGCACCGGCGTCCGGTCGCCCTCGGCGCGCAGCACCCGGCACACCTGGAGCCCGTCGATGCCGGGCATCATCACGTCCAGGACGAGCACGTCCGGGCGGTTGCGGTGGGCCTGCGCCAGTGCCTCGACACCGTCGGCGACCGCCATGACCTGGTAACCCTCCAGGGTCAGGGCGCGCTCCAGGGCGTTGCGGATGGCGCGGTCGTCTTCGGCGAGCAGCACGGTGTGGGGCACGCGTCCAGTGTGCCTGGCGACCGGCTCCCCAGGACCGGATGCGCCGCGCCGGGGCGTCCTTCTTACTCCCCTCTCACCCCCGCGCCCGAGCCAGCCGGGCCGCGTGCGTCGGCGCGTCCGGCACATCCGCCGGGCGGCCCACGGCGAACTCCTTGCGCAGCACCGGTACGACCTCCTCGCCCAGCAGATCGATCTGCTCCAGCACGGTCTTCAGCGGCAGCCCGGCGTGGTCGACCAGGAAGAGCTGGCGCTGGTAGTCACCGGCGTACTCGCGGAAGGCCAGCGTCTTCTCGATGACCTGCTGCGGGGTGCCGACGGTCAGCGGCGTCTGCGCCGTGAAGTCCTCCAGCGACGGCCCGTGCCCGTACACCGGGGCGACGTCGAAGTACGGCCGGAACTCGCGCACCGCGTCCTGCGAGTTCCGCCGCATGAACACATGCCCGCCGAGCCCGACGATCGCCTGCTCGGGCGTGCCGTGCCCGTAGTGCGCGTACCGGGCCCGGTACAGCTCGACCATGCGCTTGGTGTGGTCGGCCGGCCAGAAGATGTTGTTGTGGAAGAAGCCGTCGCCGTAGAACGCGGCCTGCTCGGCGATCTCCGGCGAGCGGATCGACCCGTGCCAGACGAACGGCGGTACACCGTCCAGCGGCCGGGGCGTCGCCGTGAAGCCCTCCAGCGGCGTACGGAACTTCCCCTCCCAGTCGACGCCCTCCTCGCGCCACAGGCGGTGCAGCAGGGCGTAGTTCTCGACGGCGAGCGGGATGCCCTGCCGGATGTCCTGCCCGAACCAGGGGTAGACCGGCGCGGTGTTCCCGCGGCCCAGCATCAGATCCACCCTGCCGTCGGCCAGGTGCTGGAGCATCGCGAAGTCCTCGGCGATCTTCACCGGGTCGCTGGTGGTGATGAGGGTGGTGGCCGTGGAGAGGACCAGCCGCTCGGTGCGGGCGGCGATGTAGCCGAGCATCGTGGTCGGGGAGGACGGCACGAAGGGCGGGTTGTGGTGCTCGCCGGTCGCGAAGACGTCGAGCCCGGCCTCCTCCGCCTTGAGGGCGATGGCGACCATGGCCTTGATCCGCTCGCGCTCGGTCGGGGTCCGGCCCGTGGTGGGGTCGGGCGTGACGTCGCCGACACTGAAGATCCCGAACTGCATGGTCGCTCACCCTCCAGGTTGTTTACCCTTCAACAGTACCCGGGGGAACGACGGCGGGCTCGGTGGCATTCCGGGAAGCGGGCGCGGGGGTATTCCAGGAGGGGTCCCGGCCGGTCCGCCCGAGCAGCCGCTCGAAGGCCGAGGCCCCCTCCGCCACCGGCACCGGCTCCCCGAACACCCCCATCTTCCTGGCCGTGGGTGCCAGCTCGTCCACCGCGCCGGACAGCTCCGCCACGACCGCCTCGTCGGCACCCGGGTACTCCTGGCCCGTCGCCCGCGCCAGGTCCCACACATGCACCGTCAGATCGAGCAGCGCCATCGAGCCGACCAGCCGCGCCGGCATGTTCATCGCGCCCGTCGTGCCGTCCTCGGCCCCCGGCGCCGACCAGGCCGCCACCAGCCGGTCCGCCTCCCGGGCGAACCGCTCACGCCACTCGGGACTCCCGGCGACGGGTTCGGGCGCCTCACCGAAGTCCGACGCCTCCTTCGCGGCCAGCCGCTGGAACTGCACGATCACCTGGAAGAGGTGATCGACCAGCGCGCGCACGTCGTACTCGGCACAGGGCGTGGGCGCGGCGAGCGCCGCGTCGGGAATGCCCCGCACCACCGGCACCGCCCGCTCCCGGGCCATGCCCAGCAGCTCACCGACGCGGTACGTCCTCACAGGGTTCATGTCCATGCTCGTGTCCATGTTCTGACCGTAGGTACGGCCACGACCGCCCATCTTGAAGAAACGCGACGTACGATCCGGCCATGGAGGCACCCCGCCACGACACCCGCGGGATCGTCGACCCGTCCGGGCTGCTGAACCGCGTGCGCTTCCGCCGCCACGAGCCCGCCGAGCCGCTGCGCCGCTACGTCGAGTGGTACTGGCTCATCGACTGGGACCTGCCCGAGCCGTACGCCTCCCACGTCGTCCCGCACCCCTCCGTCAACCTCACCTTCCAGTGGGACGAGGACGAGGGCCCGCCCTACGGCGAGGTCACCGGCGTCGCGCTCGGCCTCTACACCAGGAAGCTGACCGGTCGGGGCCGGGTCTGCGGGGCGAAGTTCCGCCCCGGCGGCTTCCGGCCGTACGCCCCCGAGGAGCCGGTCTCCCGCTGGACGGGCGTCGCCCTGCCCGCCCAGGAGGTGTTCCCGCAGGTCACCGCCGACACCGCCCGCGAGGTCGTCACCCCCTCCGACGACGCCGCCCGGGTCGCCGCCCTCGACGCCTTCCTGCTCGCCCTGCCCCGCACCCCGGACCCGCAGGCGGACCTCGCGACCGACCTCGTCGCACGCATCCGCGCGGACCGCGCCGTACGCCGCGTCGGCGACTTCGCCCACGCCCAGGGCCTGTCGGTACGGGCCCTGCAACGGCTCTTCTCCACCCACGTCGGCGTCAGCCCCAAGTGGGTCCTCCTGCGCTACCGCATCCACGAGGCCCTGGAACAGGCCGCCGGCCACGACGACATCGACTGGGCCACCCTCGCCGCCGACCTCGGCTACGCCGACCAGGCCCACCTCGTGCGGGACTTCACGGCCACGGTGGGAGTCCCTCCCACGGCGTACGCGGCGGAGGCCCGGGCCGGGCGATAGGTGCTGCAGCCGACGTACCGGCGCGGAAGCGGACGGAGGGAGCGTGCGCCGGCCCGGGAGCCGTCCCGCCCTGACGCGGAGCGCCCGGGCGAGGGCATGCGAAGCTGACGACCATGTTCGTGCTCCGCTCCGCCGCCCTCTTCGTCGTCGCCGCCCTGTTCGAGATCGGCGGCGCATGGCTGGTCTGGCAGGGCGTGCGCGAGAACCGGGGCTGGCTGTGGGCGGCCGGCGGCGTCCTCGCGCTCGGCGCGTACGGCTTCGTCGCGACGTTCCAGCCCGACGCCCACTTCGGCCGCGTGCTCGCCGCGTACGGCGGGATCTTCGTCGCCGGTTCGATCCTCTGGGGCGTGGTCGCGGACGGCTACCGCCCGGACCGCTGGGACATCGCGGGCGCGCTGATCTGCCTCGCGGGCATGGCGGTCATCATGTACGCCCCGCGAGGGGACTGACCGGCCCCGGGCGCGGGATCTCAGAACGGCTCGTCGGGCGGCAGCAACCCCAACTGCCCGAGGAAGTCCATCTCGTCGAAGTACAGCCGGTAGTCGACGATCCGCCCGTCCCGCACGGTGGCGATGTCCACCCCTCGGATCCTGATCTCCTTCTGCGTCGGCGGCAGCGTCTCACCGTTGGGCAGCTCCAGCGGCCCGGTGTTGCGCCCGCTGAAGACCCCCTCGTCGATGGCCGTGTCGCCCACCTCGTAGGAGTGCAGCGCGTGGAACGCCCCGTCGGGAACGGCCTCCGTCATCGTCCGCCAGTACTCGACGATGTCGTCACGCCCGTGCAGCTCGCCCTCGTCGGGTGTGAAGGCGACCGCGTCCTCGGCGTACAGCTCGCCGATGGCCTTCAGATCGGCGTGCGTGGTGATCGCGTCCGTGAGCCGGTCCATGACCTCACGTGCCTCGCCCATGATCCACCTCCGGTACAGCCGGAAAACCAAGGGACCACCCGCCCTCATTCTCCCACCAGGGGCCCCGCCTATCCTGGCCGGAAGCCGGAAGCCGGAAGCCGGAAGCCGGAAGCCTTGAGGCCACAGCCGACCCCGCCCACCGCACCCACGCCACTCACGCCACTCACGCCCGAGGAGCTCCCATGGCCACCGCCGCCGTACCGCCCGCAGCCTCCCGCATCGCCGTCGTCACGGGTGCGAGCAGCGGAATCGGCGCCGCCACCGCCCGGCAGCTCGCCGCGGCCGGCTACCGCGTCGTCCTCACCGCGCGCCGCAAGGACCGCATCGAGGCACTGGCGGAGGAGATCAACGCGGCGGGCCACCAGGCCACGGCCTACGCCCTGGACGTCACGGACCGCGCGGCGGTCGACGAGTTCGCCACGGCCTTCAAGACCATCGGCGTCCTGGTCAACAACGCGGGCGGCGCGCTCGGCGCCGACCCGGTCGCGACCGGCGACCCGGCGGACTGGCGTCAGATGTACGAGACGAACGTCATCGGCACGCTCCACCTCACCCAGGCCCTGCTGCCCAAGCTGGACGCGAGCGGCGACGGCACGGTCGTGGTCGTCTCCTCCACCGCGGGCCACGGCACCTACGAGGGCGGCGCGGGCTATGTCGCCGCCAAGCACGGCGCCCACGTCCTCGCCGAGACCCTGCGCCTGGAGATCGTCGGCCGCCCGGTCCGCGTCATCGAGATCGCCCCCGGCATGGTCAAGACGGACGAGTTCGCCCTGACCCGCTTCTCCGGCGACTCGGCCAAGGCCGAGAAGGTCTACGAGGGCGTGGCCGAGCCCCTCACCGCCGACGATGTCGCCGACACCATCACCTGGGCCATCACCCGCCCCAGCCACGTCAACGTGGACCTCCTGGTCCTGCGCCCCCGCGCCCAGGCCTCGAACACGAAGGTCCACCGGGAGCTGTGACACCGGCGGGGACACTCCCACGGCCCTGAAAAGCACAGGCCCCGAGCCGGGGTGGCCCTTAAGGTCACCCTTCGTGGACATCGACAGACACATACGCTTCGACGACCTGCACAACTTCCGCGACTTAGGCGGCTACACCACCGCGGACGGCCACCGCATCCGCCGGGCCCGGGTCTACCGCGCCGACTCCCTGGGCAAGCTCACCCGGGGCACGGACGACTGGACCCGCTTCCTCTCCCTAGGCATCCGCACGGTCATCGACCTCCGCTACCCCTGGGAGATCGACTCCCGGGGCCGCGTCCCGGACGACCCGAGCTTCACGTACCACAACCTCAGCATCGAGCACCGCCCCTACGACCAGGCGGCCCTCACCCCCGACATCGCCCCCGGCCCCTACCTGGCCGAGCGCTACATGGAAGTGGCGCAGGACGGCACCAAGGAAATCCGCCGGGCCCTGGAACTGATCACACAGGCGGCACGGGCCGACGAGCCTCTCGCCTTCCACTGCGCCTCGGGCAAGGACCGCACGGGCCTGATCGCGGCCCTGGTCCTGGAACTCCTCGAAGTCCCACGCCCGGCCATCGTCGAGGACTTCGCCCTCACGGACCTGGCGGCCCCCGCCCTCCTCGCCGACTGGACATCCCACAACGACGGCCGCTCCCCCACCTGGCCGTCCTACGGCCGCGCCCCCGCCGAGGTCATGCACCTGTTCCTGACAGACCTGACGACCCACTACGGCTCGACAGCCGGCTATGTGACCAACGCCCTGGACCTGGACGCGTCGGCCCTCTCGGCGACTCTCCGGGAGGGCCTGCTGGAGTGAGCCGGCGCGTCAGCCCTTCACGCAAACAACCTGCTTCAGCTTCGCCACGACCTCCACCAGGTCCCGCTGCTGGTCGATGACCTGCTCGATGGGCTTGTAGGCGCCGGGGATCTCGTCCACGACGCCGGAGTCCTTGCGGCACTCCACGCCCCGGGTCTGCTCCTCCAGGTCCTTGGTCGAGAAGCGCCGCTTGGCCGCGTTGCGGCTCATGCGCCGGCCGGCGCCGTGCGAGGCCGAGTTGAAGGACTTGTCGTTGCCGAGGCCCTTCACGATGTACGAACCCGTGCCCATGGAGCCGGGGATGATGCCGTAATCGCCGGAGCCGGCCCGGATCGCGCCCTTGCGGGTCACGAGCAGGTCCATCCCGTCGTAGCGCTCCTCGGCGACGTAGTTGTGGTGCGCGCTGATCTCCGACTCGAAGACCGGCTTGGCCTTCTTGAACTCCTTGCGGACCACGTCCTTGAGGAGCGCCATCATGATCGAGCGGTTGTACTTCGCGTACTCCTGCGCCCAGAACAGGTCGTTGCGGTACGCCGCCATCTGCGGGGTGTCCGCGACGAAGACGGCGAGGTCGCGGTCGACCAGGCCCTGGTTGTGCGGGAGCTTCTGGGCGATGCCGATGTGATGCTCGGCCAGTTCCTTGCCGATGTTCCGGGAACCGGAGTGCAGCATCAGCCAGACAGAACCGGTCGTATCAGTGCAGACTTCGACAAAGTGGTTTCCTCCGCCGAGCGTTCCCATCTGCTTCGTGGCGCGTTCCGCACGGAATTTGACCGCTTCGGCGACCCCGTCGAACCGCCCCCAGAAGTCGTCCCACCCGGCCGTACCGAACCCGTGCAGCCGCCCCGGGTCGACGGCGTCGGCATGCATCCCCCGGCCCACCGGAATGACCTGCTCGATCCGCGACCGCAGCCGCGACAGATCCCCGGGCAGGTCGTTCGCCGTCAGGGACGTCTTCACCGCGGACATCCCGCAGCCGATGTCGACCCCCACCGCCGCCGGGCACACCGCACCCTGCATCGCGATGACCGAACCGACCGTCGCGCCCTTGCCGTAGTGCACGTCGGGCATGACGGCGAGGCCCTTGATCCAGGGCAGGGTGGCGACGTTCCGGAGCTGCTGGAGCGCGCCCTCCTCGACCGAGGCGGGGTCGGCCCACATCCGGATCGGTACTTTCGCACCAGGTACCTCTACATACGACATAGCGTCCTCAATCCCCCGTAAGCGAACAGAAGTCTTCAAGAGCAAATACCGGAGCCAAGGTCTACGAAAGGGAATCCGGACCGGCGTTCACGGCAGTGCGTGCGATACACATTGTGTTCATCGGCTGCCCGGCGACGGCAAGCCAATATCCGCCCCGAGAGGAGCCACCACGTGCAACGGAAGGCGTACGTACCCGGTATCGCCGCGCTCCTCGCGGCCCTGCTGGCCGGCTGCACCGGCAGTTCGGACGACGGCGGCACGACGGACGGCTCCAACCCGGGCGACACCGGCACGGCTTCGCCCGCCGCCGAGCCGGGCCGCTACCGCACGCTTCCCGAGCCCTGCACCGCCGTCGGCGAGAGCATGCTCGACGAACTCCTGCCCGGCCTGCGGCAGATCACCGACGGCGAGCAGCGCGAGAAGGCCTACGAGGGCGAGCCGACCGTCACGTTCGACACCGACCGCAAGGTCGGCTGCCAGTGGAAGGTCGACGGCCCGCAGGCCACCGACCATCTCCTCATCGACTTCGAACGGGTCGTCTCCTACGACAACTCCGTCAGCGACGACAACCAGGCCGAGCAGCTCTTCGCGGAGCGGGAGGCCGCGGCCCACCTCCCCGAGCCGACGGCCACCGAGTCGGCGACCTCGGAGTCCCCCGCCGCGGGCAGCACCCCGGCCGGCGGCTCCTCGGCCGCCCCGAGCGACTCCCCCGGCTCGACCTCCTCCCCGTCCTCCCCGTCCTCCCCCTCCGGCTCCTCGTCGCCCTCCGCCACCCCGACCGAACTCCAGCCGCGCGTGCTGGAGGATTTCGGCGACGAGGCCTTCATCGACGACGAGCTGAGCAGCTCCGGTTCGACCGCCAAGCAGCGCACGGTGACTGTGGCGTTCCGCACGTCCAATGTCATCGTGACCATCGAGTACGTCGAACAGCCGGCCACCGTCGGCGTCGTCCCGGACAGCAAGGAATTGCAGGACAGGGCCCAGAAACTGGCCTCCCAGCTGGCCGATTCGCTGAGCGACTGAGGCCCCTTCACGCCCCCTTCACGCACACCCGCAAAGCACCCGAAGGAAGGCCACACCTCCGCCTCACCGCGTACGGTGACCACTCGGCCCCGTTCCGACCGCAGGGAACCACGAGCGTCATGAGTGAAGGAACCATGCAGCGACGAGCACAGCGAGACCAGCAGGACCAGCGAGCGAAGCGACTCAACCGCGTCCTTGTCTGCGCGGCCGCCGTCCCCGTGATGCTGGTCGCCGCCGGCTGCTCCTCGGACTCCGGCTCCGGCGACACCACGGACAAGGCCGCGAACGCGGCGGCTTCGGCGTCGGCGAGCCCGTCGCCGACCGTCGAGGCGGCGGCGTACGACAAGCTTCCGGAGTCCTGCAAGGCACTGTCGAAGAAGACGCTGAAGGACCTCGTTCCGGAGAGCAAGTCCGGCAAGGAGGGCAAGTCGGACGATATCTCCACGCGCGGCAGCTGCTCCTGGAACAGCCTCGACAACAACGGCGTGAAGGGCTCGCAGTTCCGCTGGCTGAACGTGTCGATGCTGCGCTTCGAGTCGGACGCCGCGCGCGGCTCGGGCGAGAAGCTGGCCCAGCAGTACTACGAGAAGCAGGTCCAGGACGTCCAGGCCTCCGAGGGCGCCAAGGGCGTCAAGTCGGAGCCGGTCGCCGACACCGGCGACCAGGCGACGGCCGTGCGCTACGACCTGAAGAAGAAGGAAGGCACCTTCAAGCAGCAGACGGTCGTGGCACGCGTCGAGAACGTCGTCGTCACCCTGGACTACAACGGCGCCGGCCTGGCCGGCGACAAGTCCCCGAGCGCCGACGACCTGGCGAAGGACGCCGAGAAGGCCGCGAAGGAAGCGGTCGCCGCGGTGTCCGAGGCGAACGGCGCGGGCGGCGGCAAGCCCGGCGGCGACCCGTCCAAGCCGGCGTCGAAGTCCCCGTCCAAGGAGCCCTCGAAGGAAGCCTCGAAGGGGGCCCCCAAGGACTCCTCCGCGTCGCCTTCGAAGTCGCCCGCCAAGAAGAGCTGAACACCACCGACCGGAACCGGCCACCCGTCCTCCGCACACATGTGCCACCCTGTTGCGCGCAACAGCACGCAAGGGGAGGGGAAGACGGGTGGCCGCGCCACAACTGACTCGGATGCACCGCGTTCTCATCGGCGTGGTCGTGGCCGGTGCCGTGATCATCGCCGGCATCGGCTTCGCCGGTTCGTACGCCGCGGTCCGCGAGTTGGCCCTGCAGAAGGGATTCGGGAACTTCTCCTACGTCTTCCCGATCGGCATCGACGCGGGCATCTGCGTCCTGCTGGCCCTGGACCTGCTCCTCACCTGGATCAGGATCCCGTTCCCCCTGCTCCGCCAGACGGCGTGGCTCCTGACCGCGGCGACGATCGCCTTCAACGGCGCGGCCGCCTGGCCGGATCCGCTCGGCGTCGGCATGCACGCGGTGATCCCGATCCTGTTCGTGGTCGCGGTCGAGGCGGCCCGCCACGCGATCGGCCGGATCGCCGACATCACGGCCGACAAGCACATGGAGGGCGTCCGCCTCACCCGCTGGCTGCTCTCCCCCGGCCCCACGTTCCTCCTCTGGCGCCGCATGAAGCTCTGGGAGCTGCGCTCCTACGACCAGGTCATCAAGCTGGAGCAGGAACGTCTCGTCTACCAGGCCCGCCTCCGCTCCCGGTACGGCCGCGGCTGGCGCCGCAAGGCGCCGGTGGAGTCCCTGATGCCGCTGCGGCTGGCGCGCTACGGCGTCCCGCTCGCGGAGACGGCCCCGGCGGGTCTGGCGGCGGCGGGCATAGAGCCCGCGCTGCTCCCCCCGGCCCCGAAGCAGCACCAGTCGGCGCTGGAAGCCGACCCGCAGCGAACGGCACCTCACAGCGAGCAGCGCCCACAGCTCGAGAGCAACCGAAACGCCGAGTACGTGGACGACGTACCCGAACCGGACCAGAGCCCGTGGTTCAACACCCCTCGCGAGGTCGAGTACCAGGGCGGCTACGACCCGACGTACGACACCGAGCAGTACGAGCCCTCGTATGACCCTCCGTACGAGCCCCCATATGAACCCCCGTACGAGCCCCCGGTCGAACAGGCACCCACCCCCGAAGACACCGGCAGCTTCCCCATCCCGGTGGGCCCCAACCGCACCCGGGAACTCGGCGACGGCGGCGGCCCCCCGGAACCGACCGAGGAGGACTACTACCGGGCCTTCCGCGAGTCGACGAAGGGCGGCAACGGAGCCCCCACTCCCCGTGGATTCATCGCCGATGTCGAGGCGACCTACGGCATCACCCTGGAAGAGGCCGAGTCCAAGCGCATGGTGAACCGCTTCTCCAACCGCCTCAACGCGGAGATGACGGACGAGCACATCGCATGAGAAAAGGGGCCCTGAGAACAGGGCCCCTTCCTCACACCGTCAGCTACTCCCCGAGCAGCGCCCGAACCCGCTCCTGCCCCACCGCCAGCAGCAGCGTGGGCAGCCGCGGCCCGGTGTCCCGCCCGACCAGCAGGTGGTACAGCAGCGCGAAGAAGGACCGCTGAGCCGTCTTGATCTCCGGCGGCAGCTCCTTCGGCGTCGCGTCGGCCGAGAACCCGGCCTGCACCTTCGGCACGCCGTAGACGAGATGCGTCAGCCCGTCGAGCGACCAGTGCTCGGCGAGCCCGTCGAGCAGCAGCCTCAGCGACTGCTGAGAGGCCTCGTCGAGGGACTTCAGCAGTTCCGCGTCGGCCTCGTCGCGCACGATCGTCCGCTGGTCGGCGGGCACGTGCGTGTTGATCCAGGCCTCGGCCTTGTCGTACCGCGGCCGCGCCTCGTCCAGCGAGGTCAGCGGCTGCTCCGGGTCCAGCTCGCTGAGGATGCGCAGCGCCTGGTCCTCGTGCCCGGCGGTGATGTCGGCGACGGACGCCAGCGTCCGGTACGGGAGCGGCAGGGCCGTCCGCACCAGGTCACCGGCGGCCGTACCCACCGCACGCGCGTGCGCGGCCGCGTCGGCCGGCAGGACGCTGCCGTCGGCGACCTTGGCGTCCAGCCGGTCCCACTCGTCGTACAGCCGCTGGATCTCCTGGTCGAAGGCGACCTTGAAGGACTGGTTGGGCCGGCGCCGGGCGTACAGCCAGCGCAGCAGCTGCGGCTCCATGATCTTCAGGGCGTCCGCCGGGGTCGGCACGCCGCCCCGCGAGGACGACATCTTGGCCATGCCGCTGATGCCGACGAAGGCGTACATCGGCCCGATGGGCTGCTGCCCGCCGAAGATCCCGACGATCTGCCCGCCGACCTGGAACGACGACCCGGGAGACGAGTGATCGACACCGCTCGGCTCGAAGACGACGCCCTCGTACGCCCACCGCATCGGCCAGTCGACCTTCCAGACCAGCTTGCCGCGGTTGAACTCGTTCAGCCGGACCGTCTCCGAGAAGCCGCACGCGGTGCAGGCGTACGTCAGCTCGGTGGAGTCGTCGTCGTAGGACGTGACGGTGGTGAGGTCCTTCTCGCAGTTGCCGCAGTACGGCTTGTACGGGAAGTACCCGGCCGTGCCGGAGCTGCCGTCGTCCTCACCGGCCGCGCCGGAGCCCTCGGCGGCCTCCAGCTCGGCCTCGTCGAGCGGCTTCTGCTGCTGCTTCTTGGCCGGGGCCTTCTTCGTCCGGTACTGGCCGAGGATCGCGTCGATGTCGCCGCGGTGCTTGATGGCGTGCAGGATCTGCTCGCGGTACACCCCGGAGGTGTACTGCGCGGTCTGGCTGATCCCGTCGAACTCCACACCCAGCTCGGCCAGCGACTCGACCATCGCGGCCTTGAAGTGCTCGGCCCAGTTCGGGTACGAGGAGCCCTCCGGCGCCGGGACGGAGGTCAGCGGCTTGCCGATGTGCTCGGCCCACGACTTGTCGACACCGGCGATACCCTCCGGGACCTTGCGGTACCGGTCGTAGTCGTCCCAGGAGATCAGGTGCCGCACCTGGTGGCCCCGGCGGCGGATCTCGTCGGCGACGAGATGCGGGGTCATGACCTCGCGCAGGTTCCCGAGGTGGATGGGGCCGGACGGTGAGAGTCCGGACGCGACGACGACGGGTTTGCCCGGGGCCCGACGCTCCGACTCCTCGATGACCTCATCCGCGAAACGGGAGACCCAGTCGGTGGTCTCGGTGCTCTGAGCCACGATCGGCACGTCCTTCTTTCTCCAGGGCAGCCGTACGGTCAACGGCCGGTGCCCATTCTCCCAGACGGCATCCCGCCCGGGAAAACGGCTTTACCCCCCGTGGGATACTGAGCGTGTCTATCGATTCCCACGAGGAGAACGGCATCCATCCCATGACCTCGGTCACGTCGCTCACCGATCAAGTCCAGCAGCGTCTCGCGAACGCCCTGTCGGCCACCCGGCCGGAGGCCGACGCCGACCCGCTGCTGCGACGTAGCGACCGGGCCGACTTCCAGGCCAACGGGATCCTCGCCCTCGCCAAGAAGGCCAAGTCGAACCCCCGGGAGCTGGCGACGGAGGTCGTCGGCGCCATCGTCACCGGTGATGTGATCAAGGACGTCGAGGTCTCAGGACCCGGCTTCCTCAACATCACGATCGCCGACCGGGCGATCACCGAGAACCTCGCCGCGCGGCACGCGGACGGCGAGCGCCTCGGCGTGCCGCTGAAGGAGAACGCGGGCATCACGGTCGTCGACTACGCCCAGCCGAACGTGGCGAAGGAGATGCACGTCGGCCACCTGCGGTCGGCGGTCATCGGCGACGCCCTGCGCGGCATGCTCGACTTCACCGGCGAGAAGACGATCGGCCGGCACCACATCGGCGACTGGGGCACCCAGTTCGGCATGCTCATCCAGTACCTGTTCGAGCACCCCGGCGAGCTGGCCCCCGCGGCCGACGTCGACGGCGAGCAGGCGATGAGCAACCTGAACCGGGTGTACAAGGCGTCGCGTGCGCTGTTCGACGCGGACGAGGAGTTCAAGGAGCGGGCCCGGGGGCGGGTCGTCGCCCTGCAGTCCGGCGACAAGGAGACGCTGGAGCTGTGGCAGCAGTTCGTGGACGAGTCGAAGGTCTACTTCTACTCCGTCTTCGAGAAGCTCGACATGGAGATCCGCGACGACGAGATCGTCGGCGAGTCCGCGTACAACGAGGGCATGCCCGAGACCGCCCGCCTCCTGGAGGAGATGGGCGTCGCGGAACGCTCCGAGGGCGCGCTCGTGGTCTTCTTCGACGAGATCCGCGGCAAGGACGACCAGCGTGTCCCGCTGATCGTGCAGAAGGCCGACGGCGGCTTCGGCTACGCGGCCTCCGACCTGACGGCGATCCGCAACCGGGTCCAGGACCTGCACGCCTCGTCCCTGCTGTACGTCGTGGACGTCCGCCAGTCGCTGCACTTCAAGATGGTCTTCGAGACGGCTCGCCGGGCCGGCTGGCTGAGCGACGGCGTCAGCGCGCACAACATGGGCTACGGCACGGTGCTCGGCGCGGACGGCAAGCCGTTCAAGACGCGTGAGGGCGAGACCGTACGTCTTGAGGACCTGCTGGACGAGGCCGTGCAGCGGGCCGCCGAGGTCGTCCGGGAGAAGGCGCAGGACCTCACCGAGGACGAGATCCAGGAGCGGGCCGCGCAGGTCGGCATCGGCGCCGTGAAGTACGCCGACCTGTCGACGTCGCCGAACCGGGACTACAAGTTCGACCTGGACCAGATGGTGTCGCTGAACGGCGACACGTCCGTCTACCTCCAGTACGCGTACGCCCGGATCCAGTCGATCCTGCGCAAGGCGGGCGGGGCGTCGCCGGCCGCGCACCCGGAGCTCGAACTCGCCCCGGCGGAGCGGGCGCTCGGTCTGCACCTGGACGCGTTCGGCGACACGGTCTTCGAAGCCGCCGCGGAGTACGCCCCGCACAAGCTGGCCGCGTATCTGTACCAGCTGGCGTCGCTGTACACGTCGTTCTACGACAAGTGCCCGGTCCTCAAGGCCGAGACGCCCGAGCAGATCGAGAACCGCCTGTTCCTCTGCGACATCACGGCCCGCACCCTCCACCAGGGCATGGCCCTGCTGGGCATCCGGACGCCCGAGCGGCTCTGAACCGGGTCGGGGCCGGGCCCTGACGACAGGCCGAGGGCGGCACTCCCCCGTGGAGTGCCGCCCTCGGGCGTGGTGGAGAGCCGCCGGTCAGCGGCAGTTGACCCACTCGTTGGACTTCTGGAACCAGACGGTGTCGCCGGTGCCCTTGACGCCCCGTGCGAGAACTCCGGTGTCGCCGCGGTAGTTCTTCTCCGTGTACCACTTGTAGTCACAGGACCTGCCGTGGTTGTACCAGGACTTGAAGCCCTGGAAGACCACGAAGGGGGTGAGGTCCGCGTTCTTCCCCTCGACCTTCTGCATGCGGCCGGTGTAGTTCTTGCCGGCCCAGACGCAGAACCAGCCCGACGGACAGTCCGACGCCGCCTGGGGCGAGGCCTCCGCCGCACCGGCCGTACCCGCGTTGCCGGCGAGCAGACCACCGGTCAGCGCGATCCCCCCGGCCATGACGGCGAGCTTCCTGGTCATTCGCATGTGCTGTTCCCCCTTCGTGGACGGGCCGACCGCACCGGCCGGCTCGACAACGAGACTGCGGGCCGGGAGCCCCGCTCCACCACATCCGCCCCGGAAGTGACGCCCGCACGGGACGTCCCACCCTCTGACCTGCCCGGACACCACCCGCCGGGACGGTACGGCGGGACACTCGCGGTGGGCGTGGCCGAATCGGTGGGGGGCGGCAGGGGGATCGGAACCGATGTATGGGGCTCCGCGTGGATGCTGATGCAGAATGCGGCGGTAAGGGGACCGCTGACCACGGTCCGCGAACGCGAATGGGGGGAACATGTCGCGTTGGAAAGGGCTGCCCGAAGAACTCGACCCGCGTGTGCGGCAGTTGGTGGTGCGATTACGCCGGGCCAAGGACCACAGCGGACTGAGCCTGCGCCGGCTCGCGGCGAGGACGGGCTACAGCACATCGTCGTGGGAGCGCTATCTGTCCGGCCGGTCGCTCCCGCCCAGGGACGCCGTCGAGGCGATGGCCCGGCTCGACGGTGACGATCCGGCCCGGCTGCTCGCGCTGCACGAGGTCGCCGCCGAGGCATGGGGCACGGCGTCCGAGCACCGCGGACCGCCGGCCGGGCCCGGCACCGGCCCGCCGCCCCGCCCGCACGGCCGGGCGCTGCGCATCACCCTCATCGCCGGGTCGGTGGCCCTGGTGCTGGCCGTCGCCACCGTGGTCCTGCTCGCCGTACGGCTCACGGACGGCGCGGGCAAGGCGGCCGTGACCCCGCTCACGGCGTCCGCGGCCACGCAGGTCCCAGGGTCGCCCAAGCGGTCGGAGCGCCCCACCTACACCTGCGTCGCGGAGCGGATCGACGGCCGCTGGTACACGGGCAACAGCCGCACCCTGAAGGCCGTCCTGGCGAAGGGCCACGCCGGACCGGAGGTGGCGGAGGCGCAGTGTCTGCTGCATCAGGCGGGCTTCTCACCGGGAGCCGTGGACGGCATCTTCGGCCCGCACACGCAACGCGCGGTCAAGGAGTTGCAGAAGCACTCCGGACTGGTCGTGGACGGCATCATCGGCCCGCACACCTGGAAGGCCCTGCGGCGATGACACGGGCCCCGCAGCCCTCCGCACTGCCGCCGGAACGCACCCGACTGGCCTCCGCTCTACGGGAGTTGCGCACCGGCACGGGACTGAGCCTGGCGGCCCTCGCGGCGAAGACCACGTTCAGCAAGTCGTCCTGGGAGCGCTACCTCAACGGCAAGACGCTCCCGCCCGGCCAGGCGGTGCGGGAGCTGTGCCGTCTGGCCGGCGAGCCGGAGGGCCGCTGTCTGGCGCTGTGGGAACTCGCGGAGTCGGAATGGAGCGGCCGGGCGGCGGCGCGGCCCACGGACGCGCCTGGGCCCGCGGACCCCCCGGGCCCGGACGCCGGGCATCCCGTCGGCGGCAGGGGCACGGTCATGGCGGTCCTCGCCTCGGTCTGCGCGCTGGCGGCCGGCGGCCTCTCCATCGCCCTGGTCCTCGTCGCGGGCCACACCGGCGACAGCCGCCCCTCCGCACCGCCGTCCTTCGCCCCGGCACCCCGCTGCCAGGGAGCCACCTGCGAGGGCCAGGACCCGATGCCCATGAAGTGCGGCACCCACCCGCTCACCCTCGCCACGCACCGCACGTCCACGGGAGCCCACCTCGAACTGCGCTACAGCACGGAGTGCGGGGCGAGTTGGGCGAGGATGTGGAGCACCCGCATCGGCGACCGCCTGGAGATGGACCCGGGCGGCGAAGACACGGGCCGCCCGCACACCGCCCGGATCACGGACGGCGTCGCCGCGCAGTCCTACGTCTACACCCCGATGACCGAGGCGACCCCCGGCGCGACGGTCCGGGCCTGCTTCCACCCGGTGACGGGAGGCAGCCGCGAATGCTTCGAGGCCCGCGTCTGACGGATCACCGCCCTCCTCCCCCGTTATCCCCCGTATCCCCTGGTCCCCGGCCTCACCGCTGAGCCGTGCTGCTCGCACCGTCCAGTGCCTCCCGGATGATGTCCGCGTGCCCGGCGTGCTGGGCCGTCTCCTGGATCAGATGCAGCAGGATCCGGCGCGCCGACCAGTACTCGCGCTCCGGCGGCGACCAGGGAGTCATCGGCAGGGGCACGCGATGGTCCAGGTCCGGCAGCCCGGCCAGGGCCTCGTCGGTCGCCCGCGCGGCCGCGGTGTACGCCGCCAGCAGCCCGTCGAGCGTGTCGCCCTCGGCCATGCGGTACTGCCCCATGTCGAGCATGCCGTCCGGCAGTTCACCGTCGCTTTTGACCATGATCCGCGTCCACGCCGCCTCCCCTTGAGCGAGATGCTTCACGATCCCGCCCAGGGTCAGCTCACTCACGGTCGTACGCCGGGCGGCTTGCTCGTCGTCGAGTCCGCGCACGGTGATCAGCAGCAGTTCCCGCTGCTCGGCGAGCGCGTACGACAGGTCGGTCTTCTCCGAGGAAGTCGTCATGGAAGGACCGTAGGGAGCAATTAGGTCAGCTCGCGTCCGCTGATGTTCGCTTGTCAGTGGTCGGATTTACAGTCACCTCCATGGCGACACTTCCGAACCCGCTCCCGACCCTGGCGGCAGACCCGAGCGGCCGCGCGCTGGGGCTTGAACTCCCCGCCGGGACCCTGCTCGACACCACCGACGAGGGCCCCTGGCACGAACCGTTGCTGTGGTGCGCGCAGGACCGGGCCGTGCCGGGCGGCTGGACGGCGCTGGAGCCGACGCGTCGGGTCGGGCTGCTGCCGGTCGTCCTCGACGTGGGGGACGGGCACGGCGGGCCGGACGGCTGGGAGTTGATGCCCGGCGAGGTGTCCTACCCCGGGGATCACGACGCCGAGGAGGTGCTGGCGGAGTACTGGGAGGAGTGCGCGGCGGAGGGCGACACATGGCCCGGGCCGGCCGCCCCCGCCACTCAGGACCCGGCCCCGGACGCGGACCCGGACATGGCCCCGGACCCGGACGCGGTCGCCGCGGCCGTCGCGGACTCGCTGCTAGAAGCCGGCGGTCCGCTCAAGGACCCCCGTCTCGCCCTGGTCCCGGCCCGCCGCAGCGCCGACATCCCGACGGCGATCGGCTGGACGGGCCCGGCGCACCACGAGGGCGACACGGCCCGGATCAGCGCGGTGCTGCGCTCCTGGGAGGACCGCTTCGGCATACGGGTCGTGGCCCTCGGCTTCGACCATCTGCTGCTGTCGGTCGCCGCCCCGCCCACCACCCTCGCGGAGGCGGAGGCCGTCGCCGCCGAGCACTTCGCGTTCTGCCCGGACAACATCCGGCAGAGCGCCGACCCCACCCTGCGGTCATACGCCGAGCGCCAGGTCAGGGATCAGCCGACCTGGCCCTTCTGGTGGGACTGAACCCCCAGGGACGCTGATGGCTCAGCCCTTGGCCCCGATCCCCGCATAGACGTTGATGTCCGCGTCCGTCACGTCGTTGATGTCGCGGTAGCGGACCCTCTCGATGTCGTCGAGGCCCGCGAGGAAGGACTCCTCCGGCTGCTCGGGGACGGGGGCCGCGTGGTCGGGCCGCCAGCGGTGCGCGGGGACGACGCCGGGGTCGGCGATCTCCAGGAAGTTCTCCGTGAAGAACCGCTCGACATCCGCCCGGGTCCGCAGCACGAAGGTGAACCCCCGCTCGGTGTACGTCCGCTGGACCGCGCGGATCTTCTCGGGGTTGAGGTCCTCGGTGAGATGGCTGAGCACCAGCCGGCTGCCGACGGGCAGCGCGTCGAGCAGCTCGCGCACCAGCGGATACGCCTCGCCGTCCTCGACGAAGTGCAGGATCGCGACCAGGCACAGCGCGACGGGCTGGTCGAAGTCCAGTGTCTTGGCGGCCTGTTCGAGGATCCGGGCCGGGTCCCGCAGATCGGCGTCGATGTAGTCCGTACGCCCCTCGGGCCCGCTGGTGAGCAGGGCCCGCGCGTGCGCGAGCACGACCGGGTCGTTGTCGACGTACACGACCCGCGACTCGGGGGCGACGCGCTGTGCGATCTGGTGCACGTTCTCGGCCGTCGGCAGCCCCGTGCCGATGTCGAGGAACTGCCGGATGCCGTCCTGCTCCACCAGCGTGGTCACCGCACGGCGCAGGAAGTCCCGGTTGTGCCGGACGTCGAGATACCCGCGCGGATTGGCGGCGAGCCCGGCGGCGGCCGCCTCCCGGTCGGCCGGGTAGTGGTCCTTGCCCCCGAGGAAGACGTCGTAGACCCGCGCCGGGTGCGCCTTGCTGCTGTCGATCCTCCTCCGCAGCTCGGCGGGATCCTGGCTGAGCGCGTCACCGGGCATGGACGTCTCCCTGAAGAGTAGGTGGTTCAATCAGCAACCACTTCGACGGTCAACAACCTAACGCCTCAAGTGATTTGATGGTGCCCGTGCGGACCAGCGAGCGAGCGACGACGACCCTGTGGCGTCCCACCGGGCCCAAGGAACTGGACCTGGTGCGGGAGCTCGACTGGCGCGCCTGGCCGCCCCGGCTCCCCGAGCAGCCGATCTTCTACCCGGTCCTCAACGAGGACTACGCCGTCAGGATCGCCCGCGACTGGAACGTCAAGCATGACGGTGCCGGCTACGTCACCCGGTTCGAGGTCGACTCCGGCTTCCTGAGCCGCTACCCGGTCCAGCAGGCGGGCGGCGAGACGATCCTCGAACTCTGGGTACCGGCCGAGGAACTCGACGAGTTCAACGCCCACATCGTCGGAGAGATCGAGCTGGTCCACGAGTTCCACTGAGAGCCGGCCGGCCGGTCACTCGGTGGTCCCTGCCTCGACCCACTTCTCACCGCCCAGCGGGAACTCGTACGCCGGACGCCCGTTGTTCCCGCTCGTGCGGAAGGGCCGGCCCTTGTCGTCCACCGTCAGCGTGCCGCTCCGGCTGCCGCTGGACCAGCGCAGCTCCAGATACCAGCTGACGTCGTACGCGGAGGCGTCGGCCCGGATGTAGTAGACCTCCGGGTCGGACTGGCTCACCGAGAACGGGAAGTCGTCATGGCCCGCCTCGGGGACGACGGAGGGACGCGCGGCGTCCAGGGCGACCGTGAAGAAGCGCGTCGGGACGCCACCGCCGCAGCCGACGCCCGGATAGCCCATGGCGTAGTCGTTCCAGGCGAGCGGCGTCCGCTTGCCCGCCATACGGACCGTCAGCCCGTCGACGACCACCGTCTCCTTGCCCGTGCCCTGCACGGTGAGCTTCAGAAACTGCTGCCCCGACGGAACGGCCCCGTTCGCCGCCACCCAGGCCGGCGCGTCCTGCTCCAGCGGCGGCGGCCCGACCTGACTCGGCGGCCGGTTCACCAAGTAGCGCTGGGAACAAGGATCTTCCCAGGCGTGCGGGGTGGTGTTCACCGTGAGGGGGACAGGGCCGGAGGCCGGGGCGCCGGTACGGCCGGGCCGTCCGCCGGTGCCGCCGGCGGCGGGGGCGCGCGGGGCAGGGGTCGCGGAGGCGGACTCCTTCCCCTCGCCCTTGCTCTTGCCCTTCTCCTTGTCCTTGTCCTTGCCGCTGTCGGTGGAGGCACGGCCCGAGGGCGACGCCGAGGCGTCCGACCCGCCGTCCGGCGTCCGGCGTTCGTCGGACACGGCAGCCGCACCCCGACGCCCGTCGCCGTCCGCCCCACCGGAGGGCACGGCCACGGCGAGCCCGACCCCGCCCAGGACGACGGCCGCGGCGATACCGGCGAGGAGGGCGGGCCGAGGACGCCGTGACCGGGGCGCCTCCGAAGCCGGCGCATCATCGACCGAGGCCGGAGGCTCGGGACCCGAAGCGGGAGCCTCGGCAACCGGAGCCGAAGCCGGAGCCGGAACCTCGGCACCCGGAGCCGGAGCCACTGCCGCCGGTCCTGCCACCCCGGTCTCGGCCGAGCCCCCACCCCCCTTCCGCCCTCGCCCGGCATCGGCCAGCACCCACCGCCGATGCAGCTCGACGAGTTCCCCGGGCGACGCCTTGCACAGCCGGGCGAGCCTCTCCACCGGCGCGTAGTCGGCGGGCACGGCGTCCCCGTTGCAGTACCGGTGCAGCGTCGACGTACTCATGTGGAGCCGCTTGGCGAGCACCCCGTAGCTCAGCCCGGAGCGCTCCTTCAACTCCCCCAGCAGCGCGGCGAACTCCGCCGCGGCCGTGCCTTCCGACACCCTTCCTCCATCCCCCATGTCCCGTTCACCCGTTCCAGGGCAGGGACGTTTCCCCAGGTCACAGCATGTACGGGCGTTCCAGCGTCCCTGATGGTCCGCCGGGTGTGGCGGCCGGGACGGATCACCGCACAAGCTCTGGCCATCCAAGCAGCCGCTCCCGGCCGACCGGTCGGCGGCTCGCTCGGGCCTTCTCGCCAACCGCCTTTGTCCGAAAGGGAACCCACTCATGCGCAAGTACCACGCCCTCCCCGTAGCCCTCCTGGCCGCGCTCGCCCTCACGGCGTGCGAGGACGGCACGGGCACTCAGGACGAGGGCGCGGCCAAGCCCCGGGTGACGTCATCGACGACGGCGGCCACCGCGCCCCAGCAGACGTCCACCGACACGAAGGGCACGCAGTCCGGGACGACCGGCAAGACGAACGGCGGGAACTCCGGGGCGGCCAAGCCCACCGACCCCGCCGACCCGGCCAACCGCGTCTCCTGCAACGGCACCAACACCACGGTCACGGCCCAGCCGGTCCGCCGACCCGTCAACCACATGCTGATCACGGTCAAGAACACCGGCTCGAAGTACTGCGACCTCACCTACTACCCGGTGCTGCGCTTCGACGAGATGCAGTGGGCCCCGCGGCCGATCGAGGACTCCAAGCCGCAGGCGGTCACGACCCTGGCCCCCGGCGAGTCCGGCTACTCGGGCGTGACGCTGTCGGCGGCCGACGGCAGCGGCGACGGCGGCACCACCGGCCGCAAGCTCGAGGTCGGCTTCCAGGGCCGCACGCCGAACAGCAACGGCGGCCCCTCCGCACTCCCGACCCTCCCGGCCAAGGGCATGTACTACGACAGCTCGCTGACGGCCACGTACTGGCTGCGGGACATGGACGAGGCCCTGACCTACTGAGCCTGACCGAGCCCTACTGCTCCTTGAGCTTCTGGGCCACCTCGGTGGCCCAGTAGGTGAGGATGTTGCGCGCACCGGCCCGCCGGATGCCGGTCAGGGACTCCATGATCGCCCGGTCCCGGTCGATCCAGCCCTTCTCGGCGGCGGCCTCGATCATCGAGTACTCGCCGGAGATCTGATACGCGGCGACGGGCACGTCCGAGGCGTCCGCGACCCGGGCGAGGATGTCCAGGTAGGGCCCGGCCGGCTTGACCATCACCATGTCGGCGCCCTCTTCGAGATCGAGGGCCAGCTCCCGCAGGGAGTCACGCACATTGGCGGGGTCCTGCTGATAGGTCTTCCGGTCCCCCTGCAGGGACGAGCCGACGGCCTCCCGGAACGGCCCGTAGAACGCGGAGGCGTACTTGACGGTGTAGGCGAGGATGGCGACATCCTCCCGCCCGATCTGGTCCAGGGCGTCACGGATGACCCCGACCTGCCCGTCCATCATCCCGCTGGGCCCGACCACATGGGCCCCGGCATCGGCCTGCACCTGGGCCATCTCGGCGTACCGCTCCAGGGTCGCGTCGTTGTCGACCCGCCCCTCGGAGTCCAGCACTCCGCAGTGCCCGTGGTCGGTGGTCTCGTCGAGGCACAGGTCGGACATGACGAGCAGGTCGTCGCCGACCTCGGCCCGCACGTCCCGGAGGGCGACCTGCAGAATCCCGTCCGGGTCGGTGCCCGGCGTCCCGAGACCGTCCTTCTTCGACTCCTCCGGCACGCCGAACAGCATGATCCCGGAGACCCCCGCCGCGACCGCCTCGGCGGCGGCCTTCTTCAGACTGTCCCGCGTGTGCTGCACGACCCCGGGCATGGCCCCGATCGGCACCGGCTCACTGACGCCCTCGCGCACAAAGGCCGGAAGAATCAAATCAGCGGGGTGCAACCTGGTCTCGGCCACCATCCGACGCATGACGGGGCTACTCCGCAAACGCCGCGGCCGAGTACCAGGAAAAGAACCGTACGTCGTCATGCCACCTACGCTACGCCCGCCCAAAACGCCCCGATGCCGACGGGATGTCGGAGCGAAGCCGCTTAGCTGCGGGCAATCGTGCCGCTAAGGGCGGCACGGGTGGGCGCAGCGGCACCCCGCTCCGCCGGGCTGCGCACCCACCCGCCCTAAGCCCCCACGCCGAGCACCCCAGAAGCCCCCCAAGTGCGCCCACCACCCCCCAGGTCCATCCTGAAACCAAGGAACAGCAAGGACAAGGACCCCGACGGCCGGCCCCAAAACCCCCGCCGCCGCCGTCCCTCCGTACGCCCATCCACGGAGGACGCGATGACCGCCCCCCACCCCCACCACACCCCCGACCTCTTCGCCCTGTCAGGAATCCACGGCCCGGTCCTACGCCCCGGCGACCCCGCCTACGCCGACGAAGTCACCGGCTTCAACCTGGCCGCCCTCCACACCCCCGACGTGGTCATAGGAGCCACCGGCCCCGACGACATCGTCACCGCCATGCGCTGGGCGAAGGCCACCGACACCCCCGTAGCCGTCCAGGCGACGGGCCACGGCGCCAACTTCCCCATAGAACAGGGCCTGTTGATCAACACCGCCCGTATGACAGACGTGCACACCGACCCCACCGCCCGCACGGCCACGATCGCCGCGGGCGCGAAGTGGAGCCACGTCATGGCCGCCACCGCCCCGCACGGCCTGGCCGGTCTCTGCGGCACCTCCACGGACGCGGGCGTCATCGGCTACACCCTGGGCGGCGGACTCCCGGTCCTCGGCCGCGCGTACGGCTACGCCGCCGACCTGGTCCGCTCCTTCCAGGTCGTCACCCCGGACGGGCACCTGCGCGAGACGGACCCCCGGCACGAACCGGAACTGTTCTGGGCCCTGCGCGGCGGCAAGGGCAACGTAGGCGTCGTCACCTCACTCGTGACCGACCTGCTCCCCCTGGCCCGCCTCTACGGCGGTGGCATCTACTGCCCCGGCGAACACACGGCGGCCCTGCTGCGGACCTGGACGGACTGGACCCGCACCGTCCCGGACGAGATGTGCAGCATGTTCTCGATCCTGCGCCTGCCGCCCCTGCCCCAGATCCCGGAGCCCCTGCGCGGCGGCTTCTGGGCCCGGGTCGCGATCGCCTGGCCGGGCGACACGGCCGAGGGCGAGGCCCTGATCGCCCCGCTCCGCGAAGCGGCCCCCGTGGCCGTCGACACGGTCGAGGAAATGGACTACGCGGCCCTGGACCGCATCCACACGGAACCCCAGGACCCGCTCCCGGCCCGGGAGTGCTGCCTGCTCCTGCGCGACCTGTCCCCGGAGGCCATCGGCACGCTCCTGGAGCAGGTCGGCCCCACGGCCGGCGCCGACCACCCGCTGCTGGTCGTCTCGCTGCGCCACATGGGCGGCGCGATGGCCCGCCCGTCCGCCGTCGAGGACGCCGTCTGCTCCCGCGACGCGCGGTACCTCCTCGAATCGGTCGGCATCCTGGCCGCCCCACCCGCCGCCGAGGCCCTGGAACAGGCGACGGCCCGCCTCTACACCGCGATGGCGCCCCACGGCACGGGCCGCACCATGGTCAACATCCACGGCACCCCGGGCGACGAACAGGACATCGCCCGCGCCTGGACCCCAGAGGTCTACGCCCGCCTACGCCACGACAAGGCCACCTACGACCCGACGAACCTACTGCGCTACGGCCACGCGGTAACCCCCGCCTAGCCACACCCACCCCGCTGCGGGCATGCGTGCCGCTAGGGGCGGCACGGGTGGGCGCAGCGGCACCCCGCTACGCCGGGCTGCGCACCCACCCGGCCCGGCCCCAACGCCGAGCACCACCAAGCCGACCCGGACCAGCCCGACTCAGGTGGTCGACCGCCTCCGCCGAGCCCCCGGCCGCCTCTCGCTGGGCCGAGTCACCGCATCCCCGGCCTCCACAGCCGCAGCCCTCCGCTTCGCACCGAAGTCGGCCAGCGCCTCGGCCAGCTTGTGCACGGACGGCTCGGGCGCCATCACGTCCACCCGCAGCCCATGCTCCTCGGCGGTCTTCGCCGTGGCCGGGCCGATACACGCGATCACGGTGACGTTGTGCGGCTTGCCGGCGATACCGACCAGGTTCCGCACGGTCGACGACGACGTGAACAGCACGGCGTCGAACCCGCCGCCCTTGATCGCCTCGCGCGTCTCCGCCGGCGGCGGCGAGGCCCGCACGGTCCGGTAGGCCGTGACGTCGTCGACCTCCCAGCCCAGCTCGATCAGCCCGGCGACCAGCGTCTCCGTGGCGATATCCGCACGCGGCAGGAACACCCGGTCGATCGGGTCGAAGACCGGGTCGTAGGGCGGCCAGTCCTCCAGCAGCCCGGCGGCGCTCTGCTCACCGCTCGGCACCAGGTCCGGCTTCACGCCGAAGGCGATCAGCGCCTTGGCGGTCTGCTCACCGACCGCCGCGACCTTGATCCCGGCGAAGGCCCGGGCGTCGAGCCCGTACTCCTCGAACTTCTCCCGCACGGCCTTGACCGCGTTCACCGAGGTGAAGGCGATCCACTCGTAGCGGCCCGTCACGAGCCCCTTGACCGCCCGCTCCATCTGCTGGGGCGTGCGCGGCGGCTCCACGGCGATGGTCGGCACCTCGTGCGGTACGGCCCCGTACGAGCGCAACTGGTCGGAGAGCGACGCCGCCTGCTCCTTGGTGCGCGGCACGAGGACCTTCCAGCCGAACATCGGCTTGGACTCGAACCACGCGAGCTGGTCGCGCTGGGCGGCGGCGGAACGATCACCGACCACGGCTATCACCGGCCGGCCGCCGTCGGGCGAGGGCAGCACCTTCGCCTGCTTCAGCGTCTGCGCGATCGTGCCGAGCGTGGCGGTCCAGGTCCGCTGCCGGGTGGTCGTACCGGCGACGGTGACCGTCATCGGGGTGTCCGGCTTGCGGCCCGCGGAGACCAGCTCGCCGGCCGCCGCGGCGACGGAGTCCAGCGAGGTGGACACGACCACCGTGCCGTCCGACGCCCCGACCTCCGTCCAGCACCGGTCCGACGCCGTCCGCGCGTCCACGAACCGCACGTCCGCGCCCTGCGCGTCACGCAGCGGCACACCGGCGTACGCGGGCACACCGACGGCGCTCGCGATACCGGGGACGACCTCGAAGGGCACCCCGGCGGCGGCGCACGCCAGCATCTCCTCGGCGGCGTACGTGTCGAGGCCCGGGTCACCGGACACCGCACGCACGACCCGCCTGCCGCCCCGCGCGGCCTCCATGACAAGATGTGCGGCATCCCGCACCGCGGGGACTGCCGCGGTGGTTGACGTGCCGTCAACTACCGTCAGCTGGGGCGTTCCTGTGCCCGGAGCCGGCTCCTGGGAAGGATCCGAATCCGTGTGCACTTCGGAGACGCCCTGCCTGGCGTGCTGACGTACGACGTCGAGCACCTCGTGCTCGGCGACGAGAACGTCCGCGCTCGCCAGCGCCTCTACGGCGCGCAGAGTTAGCAGTCCCGGATCTCCGGGTCCGGCACCCAGGAAGGTGACGTGCCCGTGTTCAGGACCGGCGGAAAGGGTGGTGGGGCTCAATGTGCTCGCTCCCCCATCAGACCGGCCGCGCCCTGGGCGAGCATCTCGGCCGCGAGTTCGCGACCGAGCGCCATTGCCCCGTCGTACGTCTCGGGCACGGGACCGGTGGTGGACAGCTGCACCATGCGCGTGCCGTCGGTCGTACCGACGACGGCGCGCAGGCGCATTTCCTTGACAATCTGCCCGTCGGCCAGCAAGTCGGCCAAAGCGCCCACGGGAGCGCTGCAGCCGGCCTCCAGGGCGGCGAGCAGTGACCGCTCGGCCGTCACGGCGACCCGCGTGAACGGGTCGTCGAGCTCGGCGAGCGCGGCGACGAGGTCCGCGTTTTCCGCGGCACACTCGATCGCCAGTGCCCCCTGGCCGGGGGCGGGCAAAACCGTGTCGACCGACAGGAAGTCGGTCACTTCGTCGCCGCGGCCGATCCGGTTCAGTCCGGCGGCGGCCAGCACGACGGCGTCGAGCTCACCGCCCCGCACGTATCCGATCCGGGTGTCGACGTTGCCGCGGATCGGGACGGTCGCTATGTCCAGTCCGTGGCTGCGGGCGTACGAGTTGAGCTGGGCCATGCGGCGCGGCGAACCGGTGCCGATGCGGGCCCCGCTCGGCAGGTCGGTGAACTTCAGCGCGTCCCGGGCGACGATCACGTCCCGCGGGTCCTCCCGCACGGGTACGGCCGCCACGACCAGGTCGTCGGGCTGCGCGGTCGGCAGGTCCTTCAGCGAGTGCACCGCGAAGTCGACCTCGCCCTTGAGCAGCGCGTCGCGCAGGGCGGTGACGAAGACGCCGGTGCCGCCGATCTGGGCGAGCTGCTCGCGCGAGGTGTCTCCGTACGTGGTGATCTCGACGAGCTCCACGGGCCGCCCGGTCACCCGGGTCACCGCCTCGGCCACCTGCCCGGACTGGGCCATGGCGAGCCTGCTGCGGCGGGTACCGAGCCGCAGTGCCCCTGTTTCGTTCGCTCCCCGCGTGTCGTTCATGCCGACCCTCGGTTCTTCTCGGTAGTGCTGTCCTCGGCGCGGGAGACGGCGGCCACCGTCTCGGGGTCGAGGTCGAACAGGGTCCGCAGCGCGTCCGCGTACCCGGCGCCGCCGGGCTCGGCCGCGAGCTGCTTGACCCGTACGGTCGGCGCGTGCAGCAGTTTGTCGACCACGCGCCGCACGGTCTGGGTGATCTCCGCGCGGTGCTTGTCGTCGAGGCCGGGCAGCCGTCCGTCCAGCCGGGCGATCTCGCCTGCCACCACATCGGCGGCCATGGTGCGCAGGGCGACCACGGTCGGCGTGATGTGCGCGGCCCGCAGTGCCGCCCCGAAGGCCGCGACCTCGTCGGAGACGATACGCCGGACCTGGTCCACATCGGCAGCCATCGGAGCGCCCGCGGAGGCTTCCGCCAGCGACTCGATGTCCACCAGCCGCACCCCGGCCAGCCGGTGCACGGCCGCGTCTATGTCGCGCGGCATCGCCAGGTCGAGCAGGAAGAGCACGGGCTGCGGGCGCGGCGGCTCCTCGACGGGCTCGGGCCTGCGCCGCTCGGGGATCCGGCCGACGGCGGCCGCGGTCGCGGCGAGCGCGGCGATGGCGTCGGCGTCCGGGGCGGGGTCGAGCGGGTCGATCGTCCCCGGCCGGGCGCCCGCCGTGCGCTGGGCGCCGCCGCCCACCGCGCCGTTGTCCACCCAGGCCGCGTGCTGTTCGAGATCGGCGGCGGCCATCCCGGCCACGGCCGCCTCGCCGAGTACGGAGAATCCGGCGGTGCTCTGCACGGAGGTCAGGTCGAGCGGACAGCCGTCCTCGTTGCCGAGGCTGGTGGCCGGCAGATTGCCCCGCTGTCCGTCGGGCCCCGCGGTACGGCCCGGCTCCGCGCCGTCGGCCTGCTCCCACAGCACGGCCGTACGGCCCTCCGCCGCGGCGGCGACCGCCTCGGCCGTCAGGACGAGGCCGGTCGCGCCGGTACAGGAGACGGCTACGTCGGCACGTGTCAGCTCGGCCGGCACCGATTCCATCGGGACCGCGCGGGCCGCCACGTCCGTGTCGTCGCCCTCCATGAGGATCCGGGCCAGGCGCTCGGCCCGGTCGAAGGTCCGGTTGGCGACGACGACCTCGGCGACTCCGGCGCGCGCGAGCGTCGCCGCCGCCAGGGAGGACATCGATCCGGCCCCGATGACCAGGGCCGTCTTGCCCCGGGCCCATTCCTGTATGTCGCCGCCCTGCGCGAGCTGCTCCAGGCCGAAGGTGACCAGGGACTGCCCCGCGCGGTCGATGCCGGTCTCGGAGTGGGCCCGCTTGCCGACCCTGAGGGCCTGCTGGAACAGGTCGTTCAGCAGCCGGCCCGCGGAGTGCAGGTCCTGCGCCCGGGCCAGGGAGTCCTTGATCTGGCCGAGGATCTGTCCCTCGCCGACGACCATCGAGTCCAGCCCGCAGGCCACCGAGAACAGGTGGTGGACGGCCCGGTCCTCGTAGTGCACGTAGAGATAGGGGGTGAGCTCCTCCAGGCCGACCCCGCTGTGCTGGGCGAGGAGCGTGGACAGCTCGGCGACACCGGCGTGGAACTTGTCCACGTCGGCGTAGAGCTCGATGCGGTTGCAGGTGGCGAGCACCGCGGCCTCGGTGGCCGGTTCGGCGGCGACCGTGTCCTGGAGCAGCTTGACCTGCGCGTCCGCGTTCAGCGAGGCCCGCTCCAGGACGCTGACCGGGGCGCTGCGGTGGCTGAGTCCGACGACGAGAAGGCTCATGCGGGCATCACGGCGGGCATGTCCCCGTCAGGCCCCTGGTCGGCGGACTGGTTACGGGCGGCGACGGCCGGGGCACCCCCGTCGGAGGCGGCGGCCTCCTCGCCGGCCTTGCGCTGCTCGTGGAAGGCGAGGATCTGCAGCTCGATGGAGAGATCGACCTTGCGCACGTCGACCCCGTCCGGGACGGACAGCACGGTCGGCGCGAAGTTCAGGATGGAGGTGACACCGGCGGCCACGAGCCGCTCGCAGACGGCCTGGGCGGCACCGGCGGGGGTGGCGATGACACCGATCGACACGCCGTTGTCCTGGATGATCTTCTCCAGGTCGTCGGAGTGCTGCACGGGGATCCCGGCGACGGGCTTTCCGGCCATGGCCGGGTCGGCGTCGATGAGCGCGGCGACCCGGAAACCGCGGGAGGCGAAACCGCCGTAGTTGGCGAGCGCGGCGCCGAGGTTACCGATACCGACGATCACAACCGGCCAGTCCTGGGTGAGGCCCAGTTCACGGGAGATCTGGTAGACGAGATACTCGACGTCGTAGCCGACACCCCTGGTCCCGTAGGAGCCGAGGTAGGAGAAGTCCTTGCGCAGCTTCGCGGAATTGACCCCCGCGGCGGCCGCGAGCTCCTCGGAGGAGACCGTGGGTACCGAGCGCTCCGACAGCGCGGTCAGAGCGCGGAGATACAGCGGAAGCCGGGCGACGGTGGCCTCGGGAATCCCTCGGCTGCGGGTCGCCGGTCGGTGAGTTCGGCCAGTTGCCACGGTGCTCCTGCGGGTAGAGCGGGGCTGTAGGCGGCCATACGTCCCTACATGACCGCCCCGTCGAAAGCAGGCTATGTCTTTGTGAACGCGTGCACAAAGATGGTGTCCGTTTTGCCCGCCCAACGTGACCGGGCTCACGCGCCCCCGGCGCACTCCCGGGGAACCGGCGCACAAGCACCGCCGCTCCTTCGCTTCAGGGGGCAAAACCGCACACTCTCCTCTGTGAATCCCGCCCCCGAGACCAGTCACCCTCGATCCTAAGCGACCCTTACGGCCGCTTTGGACTGCTCGGTCAGTCGCCTCGCGGCCGGGCTCAGTCGGTCAGGGCCTTGCGCAGACGCCCCTCGTTCACCCGCCAGAACGTGTGCTGCCTGCCGTCCACCAGCACGACCGGGATCTGTTCCCAGTACTGGTCGTGCAGTTCCGGGTCCTCGGTGATGTCCTTCTGCTCCCAGGACACTCCGAGATCACCGCACACCTTCTCCACAACGACCTGTGCGTCATCACACAGATGACACCCGGGCTTCCGGATCAGGGTGACAAGCCGGTCCCGAGGGGGCGTACGGCGAAAGAGGGGACTCATGTCGGCCATTGTCGCGCGCCCGCGACACGCCGGCCCCCGCTCTTCCAGCGGCATCTTTAACGACACGCTCGCCGAGAGTTCACAGGCTCCCAACCTCTCGACTCCGGAACCCCCGAACAAACTGGCTATGCTCACGCCATGGCCGCTCTCGGATGGCTCACTCCCCGTAGGCGCTCCGCCACGGCGCGGAGCGTTTTGGCAGGCGAGGCCTCGGCGGAGGCAGCCCGCAAATCCACGCAGGAAGCTTCCGGCACGACCGAGGAACCGCAGTTCCCGGTCCACGGCGACGACCGGGCCGCCGCCTTCTTCGACCTGGACAACACCGTCATGCAGGGCGCCGCGCTCTTCCACTTCGGCCGGGGCCTGTACAAGCGGAAGTTCTTCGAGACCCGCGACCTCGCGAAGTTCGCCTGGCAGCAGGCCTGGTTCCGGCTGGCCGGGGTCGAGGACCCCGAGCACATGCAGGAGGCCCGCGACTCCGCCCTGTCGATCGTCAAGGGCCACCGCGTCGCCGAACTCCAGTCGATCGGCGAGGAGATCTACGACGAGTACATGGCCGAGCGCATCTGGCCCGGTACCCGCGCCCTCGCCGAGGCCCACCTGGACGCGGGCCAGAAGGTCTGGCTGGTGACGGCGGCCCCCGTCGAGATCGCCCAGGTCATCGCCCGCCGTCTGGGCCTGACCGGCGCCCTGGGCACGGTCGCCGAGTCGGTCGACGGCGTCTACACGGGCAAGCTCGTCGGCGAACCGCTGCACGGCCCCGCGAAGGCCGAGGCGGTCCGCGCCCTGGCCGCGGCGGAGGGCCTGGACCTGACCCGCTGCGCCGCCTACAGCGACTCGCACAACGACATCCCGATGCTGTCCCTGGTCGGCCACCCCTACGCCATCAACCCGGACTCCAAGCTGCGCAGGCACGCCCGCGAGCTGGACTGGCGTCTGCGCGACTACCGCACGGGCCGCAAGGCGGCCAAGGTCGGCATCCCCGCGGCGGCCGGCGTGGGAGCCGTGGCGGGCGGCACGGCGGCCGCGATCGCCCTGCACCGCCGCCGTCGCTGACGACCCGATCAATCCGGGACACCATCGTTTGCGGGATGACAACGCCCGTAAATCCAACTGGCGTACCCCCAAAACCTCGTATCCAGTCCTCTTGGCTGGACACGGCCACAACACGCCCTGGACTCAGCCGCAATCCGAACCCTTCCGATCAACAACTGTTCACAACCCGGCACTTGATCCGGCGTCAATCGGTTACGGAAGCGACGTAATCGATGATTTGAGCAACTCGGTGTAGCAGAGCCTGCACGAAGCGTTATTCTCCTCAGACGCAAACCGGTACCCCTCCGTCGCTACGACGGGTGAAAGGTCCCGCACTGCACGTGATGGAAGCTCTGCCTCTGGGAGTCCCGTGTACCCACACGTCGGGGTTGACGCCTCGGGCCTGGCTACGCTGCGCGCAACGGTCCTCGACCTGCTGCGTGGCCTCGTCCCCACCGCGTACACCGTCCCCGCATTCGCCGCCGCAGCACCCGCAGGCCCTTGCTACGCACTGGCCGACGGCAGCGCCGCGGTCGGCAGACGCGGGCGCCCGTCCGGCGGAGCCACCGCCCGGCGGCCCGCGGCGGACAGCGACAGCGCCCGCATGATGGACCTCGTGGAGCGCGCCCAGGCCGGCGAGGCCGACGCCTTCGGCCGTCTCTACGACCAGTACAGCGACACCGTGTACCGGTACATCTACTACCGGGTCGGAGGAAAGGCGACCGCCGAGGACCTCACGAGTGAGACCTTTCTGCGGGCCCTGCGCCGCATCGGCACGTTCACCTGGCAGGGCCGCGACTTCGGCGCCTGGCTGGTCACCATCGCCCGCAACCTCGTCGCGGACCACTTCAAGTCCAGCCGCTTCCGCCTCGAGGTCACCACCGGCGAGATGCTCGACGCCAACGAGGTCGAGCGCTCCCCCGAGGACTCCGTCCTGGAGTCCCTCTCCAACGCCGCCCTGCTCGACGCCGTCCGGCGGCTCAACCCCCAGCAGCAGGAGTGCGTGACGCTCCGCTTCCTCCAGGGCCTCTCCGTCGCCGAGACCGCCCGTGTGATGGGCAAGAACGAGGGCGCCATCAAGACCCTCCAGTACCGGGCCGTCCGCACCCTCGCCCGGCTCCTCCCGGAAGACGCCCGCTGACCGGACCGCACGCTCGGCGACAACCAACTCACGTTCCGTGACAGTCCGTTGGCTTCGGCATCCGATCGGCCGGGGTCCGTAACCCAAGTGCCGCGCCGCTCGTTGTGAGGGATGCAGGCTCCCTGTGGTCACCCCCTGGCCGACCCCGATCACTCGATCGTGTGGTTGTCATCAGGGTGTGCAACCCTCAGGACCCCCTGGGGAGTCGACCGTCATGACGAGAGGAGGTGCCGCCTGTGATCGCGAACGTATCGGCACACCGGCGGGCGAACGCCTTCGCCCAGGCCCTGGAGGAGCAGTCCGAGCAGGGCCCGGCGGCCGAGCAGTCCGAAGGTTCGGCACCAGCCACGGCACCCGCGGAACAGACCGAACCGGCACGCCTGACGGCGATCGCCTCCGGTCTCGACGCGCTGCCCAAGCCGGAGCTCGACCCGGAGGTCAAGGTCGTCCAGCGGGCCCAGCTGGTGGCCGCGTTCGAGGCCATGCTCCAGGAGGGCACCGCGGGCGGCGGGGCGACGGACCGAGCGGTCCCCGGACAGCGCTCCCGCGGCGCTCACCGCGCCGGCTCACTGAAGAAAATCCGCCCGCGTTCCCGGCTCGCCAAGGGCCTCACCGCGGGCGGACTCAGTGTCGGCGTGGCCGCGAGCGCCTTCGGCGGAGTCTCCGCCGCCAGCTCCGACGCCCTGCCCGGCGATTCGCTCTACGGCCTCAAGCGCGGCATCGAGGACGTGAAACTCGGCCTCGCCGACAGCGCCGACGAGCGCGGCCGGGTCTACCTCGACCACGCCTCCACCCGGCTCGGCGAAGCCCGGCGCCTGATGGAGCGCGGCCGCAGCGGCCCCCTGGACCACGAGTCCCTCGGCGAGGTCCGCCGCGCCCTGTCCGGCATGCGGCACGACGCCGCGGAAGGCCACCGGCTGCTGAGCGAGGCCTACGCGCACGACCCGGACTCCCTGGGCCCCATCCAGGCCCTGTCGGCGTTCTCCCGCTCCCACCGCGAGGCCTGGGGCGAACTGCGCCAAAAGCTCCCGGTCCAGCTCGGGGACGTGAGCGAGCAGGTGACGTCGGTGTTCGACGCCATAGAGGAGGACGTCGCCCCGCTGCGCTCCCTGCTCCCCGAGCCCCCGGCGAAGAACGGCGGCGGAGGCAAGCACCGGGGCGCCTCCGAGGAGGCCTCCACCGGCTCCTCCCCCACCGACCGGTCGGCCCAGCCCGGCAAGAGCGGCGGAGGGCGCACCGACAAGAGCGGCACCGGCAAGAGCAGCGGCAGCCCCAGCCGCTCGGCCGACTCCGGCAGCGAAAGCGACGGCCTGCTCGGCGGCAGCACCGGCGGCCTGCTCGACCCGCCGAAGGACAGCGAGGCGAGCACCTCACCGTCCGCCGAGGGCACCCCGGCCGTCCCCAAGCCGGACGTCACACTCCCACCGCTCCTGCCCGGCCTCCTGCCCGGCCTGGGCATCGACGGCGAGGACGCACGCTAGACGACGCTGGGCGCCCCTGTACGGGGCGCCCAGCGTCGTACGCGAAGCATCAGAAGAAGACCGACCGCCGCTGCACCAAGAGCTTGGCCCCTCCTGTCCGCTGCGAGCGACCGACGCCCCCTCGCCGTACCTGGGCAGGCTCAGAAGAAGACCGACCGCCGCTGCACCAGAAGCTTGTACAGCGTGTGCTGGATCTGCTCCCTGACCTGATCGGTCAGGTTGAACATCAGCATCGGGTCCTCGGCGGCCTCCGGCGGATAGCCGTCCGTGGGGATCGGCTCGCCGAACTGGATCGTCCACTTGGTCGGCAGCGGAATCGCGCCCAGCGGTCCGAGCCAGGGGAACGTGGGCGTGACCGGGAAGTACGGAAAGCCCAGCAGACGCGCGACCGTCTTGGCGTTGCCGATCATCGGGTAGATCTCCTCGGCCCCGACGATCGAGCAGGGCACGATCGGCGTCCCGGCGCGCAGAGCCGTCGAGACGAAACCCCCGCGGCCGAAGCGCTGCAGCTTGTACCGGTCCGCGAAGGGCTTGCCGAGGCCCTTGAAGCCCTCCGGCATCACCCCGACCAGTTCGCCCTGCTCCAGCAGCCGCGCCGCGTCCTCGGCACAGGCCAGGGTGTGACCGAGCTTGCGGGCCAGTTCGTTGACCACCGGCAGCATGAACACCAGGTCGGCGGCGAGCAGGCGCAGATGCCGTCCCGCCGGATGGTTGTCGTGCACGGCGACCTGCATCATCAGGCCGTCCATCGGCAGCGTGCCCGAATGGTTCGCGACGATCAACGCCCCGCCCTCGGACGGGATGTTCTCTATGCCCTTCACCTCGACCCGGAAGTACGTGTCGTACAACGGGCGCAGCAGGGACATCAGGACCTGGTCGGTGAGCTCCTCGTCGTAGCCGAAGTCGTCGACCTCGTAATCCCCGGTGAGGCGCCGGCGCAGGAACGCGAGCCCGCCCGCGATCCGGCGTTCCAGACCGCCGGAGCCGTCCTGGGACCGCTCCGGCGGCTGCTCCTCAGAAGTCACAGGAACATCATCCTGCGGAACAGCCCTGGTGGGCAGGGGCTGCACCTCACGGACCGGCGCCGACTCCGTGCCCGAGCGGCGGTTGCCCGCGCTCCGGCGCCGCTGGGGGCGCTGCACGGCGCTTCCGCGGGACCGGTCGTCGTCGAACGGAATGACCTTGGCATCCGCCATCGTTGATGCGCTCCTCAGTTGGCGCTCTGCGTCGGGGGGTGGCCGTCGCCCGCAAGGGGCAGTGCGGCGATCCGGTCGACGGCCCCCGCGAGGGCCTCCGGCGGAAGAAGTCCGGGGCCCTGGCTTCGGGCGAAGTCCGCGAACGTTTCCGCGGTCGTGTATTTGGGCTGGAATCCCAGCGTTTCGCGCATCTGGCCCGTGGCGACGACCCGGCCGTGGGTGAGCAGCCGGATCTGCTCGGGCGAGAAGTCCGTCATCCCCAGCGTACGCACCAGCGAGCCCGCCCAGGTGACCGCCGGGAGCGGCAGGGGCACGGTGGGGCGGCCAAGGCGCCGGGAGCACTGGGAGAGCAGCAGAACGCCGTCACCGGCGATGTTGAAGGTGCCGCTGTTGAGCGTGCCCCGCCGGGGCTCGTGGGAGGCGATACGCAGCACCTCGATCACATCGTCCTCGTGCACGAACTGCAGCCGGGGGTCGTAGCCGAACACCGTCGGCAGGACCGGCAGCGCGAAGTACGAGGCGAGCGGGGTGTCCGCGGTCGGGCCCAGGATGTTGGCGAACCGCGGCACGCACACGGCCACGTCGGGCCGCCGGCGCGCGAAGCCGCGGACATAGCCCTCGACCTCCACCGTGTCCTTGGCGAAGCCGCCGCTGGGCAGGGACTTGGGCGGGGTCGTCTCGGTGAAGACGGCCGGGTCGCGGGGCGCGGAGCCGTAGACGTTGGTGCTGGACTTCACGACCAGCCGCTGCACGGTCGGTGATTTCTGGCAGGCACCGAGCAGCTGCATGGTGCCGATGACGTTGGTCTCCTTTAGGGAGGCCCGGTTGCCGCTGCCCAGCGGTGTGCCCGTCACGTCCAGGTGGACGATCGTGTCGGCGGCCGTCTCGGCGAGCACCCGCGCGATCGTGGGCTGCCGGATGTCGGCCTGGACGAAGTCCGCGCCGCCCAGATGGTGCTCGGGCGGCACCGCGTCCACCGCGATCACCCGGTCCACCTCGGGGTCACGCTGGATCCGCCTCACGAACCGGCCCCCCAGCTGGCGGGCCACTCCGGTCACGAGCACGACCTTGCCCAAGATCAGCGCCTTCCTTCCACAACCTCTTGTCCCCGCCGCGTTCCCCCGTGGGGCCAACTTAGCGGTTCGGTGTTGCGCTGTGATGACCGCCCGATGCGCGAAGTGACCAGAACACCTACGGGAAGCGGCCGGACCTGCGTGGCGATACACGTGTGGCCCCCCACCCGTGGGTGGGGGGCCACAACGACGCTCTCGCGGCGTCGGCGTCGCGAACTTACTTCTTGTTGCGACGCTGAACGCGCGTGCGCTTGAGCAGCTTGCGGTGCTTCTTCTTGGCCATCCGCTTGCGCCGCTTCTTGATAACAGAGCCCACGACTACCCTCGCTCACTTCTCATCACTCGGTGCTGGGCGCCATGGGCCCATACGACCTACGAGGGGCTAGCCTACCCGCCCGAGCGCTGAGGTCGTAATCGAGGGGGCCAGGGTGATCCCGAGTGCCCTGTGAGGGACCACCCCGCCCCAGCCGTCAGGCGGTTTCCACCCCCACATAGCTCTCGCGGAGGTACTCGTGAACCGCTTGCTCCGGGACGCGGAAAGACCGCCCCACACGGATAGCGGGCAGATGACCGCTGTGCACCAGCCGGTACACGGTCATCTTCGACACTCGCATCACCGAGGCGACTTCCGCCACGGTAAGGAACTGAACCTCGTTCAGAGGCCTCTCGCCAGCTGCAGCCATGACACACCTGAACCTTCCGCACTCGACGGCCACCGGCTTCCCCTTCCGGTGACTCTTCGTCGCTGCGTGCTCACTCCCCAATGTAGGGGCCAGTGATGCGAGTGGGGAAGAGGTGCACCCATCAACGGCCTACTGTGACAGACACGCCCGATTGAGTACGTAGCGGGTAAGCGGCAGGTAGTAATCAGATCGCACGCCGTCATCAAGTGGAACGACGACGGACACATGCCCCTCCGCCTGCCCGACGAACGGGGCGGGGTCGTCCGTATCGGCCGGCCCGATGGCCTCGAACCCCAGCTGACCTGCTCCGCAGACCCACCCATGGTCCCCGATCACCAGCTCGGGAAGCGGCCCGCCGGCCTCCGCCGCGGCGGCCAGCGCGATACGAACCGGGAGCGGGGAGTGCGTATGTGCGCCGGGCTCACAACCGGGGCGTTCCGCCTCGGGCGCCCGCACCAGCGCGACTCCTCGTACGTAGTCGAGGTTGTACGTGCGTAGGCCGAACCGGGTCGTTATGTCGACACAGCGACCCTGCGCGGGGGTGAGAACCGCACATCCAGCCGCCGACAGCGCGTCTGCCAGAGCGGCGTAGAAGCCGAGCAGCCGATGCGGGTGCCCGGTACCGAGAAGCACCGGAGCACCCCGCCGGGCGGCATCGGCGAGACGGTCCGCGAAGGCGTCCAGCGCGGCCACCGTCCGCAGCGGATCGATCACGTCCTGGCCGAAAGTCCGTCGAGAATCGGCCGAAACCCCGCACCGGTCCGCCATCAGCTCAAGCAATTCCCGCTGCTTCCAAGGCCCTTCGGGATCGATGCCGAGCAGCACCCGGGGGTCCCGGGCGGCGAAGAGCCGGTAGCTGCGCAGGCTCTCCTCACGCGATGTGGCCACGGTACCGGCGAGGCGCGCACCCACCAGGTGCGTACGCAGGACTTCGGGGGTCAGCACGAGAAGATCGTCCGCGACCGGGTCCTCACCTGTCCCGGGAACCGGCGAACACCGCTCGGTCGGCCTACCGGGCCCACCCCGCCCACCAGGGGCGCCTCACCCCGGCAGCAGCCCCCGCAGCGGGAACACCGCCCGCCGGGCCGCCAGCACCGCCTGGTCCAGCCGGTCCGCCGGGTCGTACCCCGCCTCCCAGCCGGTCCACTCCACGGGCCAGCGCCCGTCCGTCATCCGCGCCGGGGCCAACTGCCGTGTCCGCGCGAACACTTCCTGCCGCCACCCCTCGGGGATCACCGCCTCGGGCTCGACCTCCCGGTGCGCCGCGATGGCGACCAGATGCGTCCACGACCTCGGTACGACGTCCACCACCGCGTAGCCACCCCCGCCCAGGGCCACCCACCGGCCGTCGGCGTACTCGTGCGCCAGGTCGTGACAGGCCACCTGCACGGCCCGCTGCGCGTCCAGCGACACGGCCAGATGCGCGAGCGGATCCTCGAAGTGCGTATCGGCCCCGTGCTGTGTCACCAGCACCTGCGGCCGGAAGTCGGCGATCAGCTCCGGCACCACGGAATGGAACGCCCGCAGCCACCCGGCGTCCCCGGTCCCGGCCGGCAGCGCCACATTCACCGCCGAGCCCTCCGCGGAGTCCGCCCCGGTCTCCTCCGGCCACCCGGTCTGCGGGAACAGCGTCCTCGGATGCTCGTGCAGCGAGATCGTCAGCACCCGCGGGTCGTCCCAGAACGCCGCCTGGACCCCGTCCCCGTGATGCACGTCGACGTCGATGTAGGCGACCCGCTCGGCCCCGAGCTCCAGCAGCCGGGCGATCGCCAGCGACGCGTCGTTGTAGATACAGAACCCGGACGCACCACCGGGCATCGCGTGATGCAGCCCGCCCGCGAAGTTCACCGCGTGCGGCGTCTCCCCACGCCACACGGCCTCCGCCGCCCCCACCGACTGCCCGGCGATCAGCGCCGACACCTCGTGCATCCCCGCGAAGGCCGGATCGTCCATCGTCCCCAGCCCGTACGACTGGTCCGCCGCGCCCGGATCGGCCGACGCGGCCTTCACCGCCTCGATGTAGTCCTCCCGGTGGACGAGCCGCAGCGTCGACTCCCCGGCCGCCTTCGCGGCGACCACCTCCACCTCACGGTCCAGCCCGAAGGCGTCGACCAGTCTCCGGGTCAGCGCGAGCCGGACCGGGTCCATCGGATGCCCGGGACCGAAGTCATAGCCCGTTACTGCCTCGTCCCACATCAGCTGTGCGCGGCCGCTCATGACCGCCACCGTATCGGTCCGGTTGAGCGGCGAACGACCGGGCGTACACCAGCGTCACCAGCACCAACACCATCGGCACGAGCATGGCCCCGCGGTAACTCCACAGATCCCCGAGCGCACCCACCAACGGCGAACCGATCAAGAACCCCACATAGTTGAAGACATTCAGCCGGGCGACGGCCGCGTCCGAAGCCCCCGGGAACAACCGGCCGGCCGCCGCGAACGTCTGCGGCACCAGCACACACAACCCCAGCCCCAGCAGCGTGAACCCCAGCATCCCGACCCACGCCCCGGGCGCCCCCGCCACCACGGCGAACCCACCCGCCGCGACCAGCGCCCCGGCCCGCACCACAGCCACGGCCCCGAACCGCCGCACGCCGAAGTCCCCCAACGTCCGCCCCAGCAGCGTGGTGACCATGTACACGTTGTACGGCACCGTCGCCATCTGCTCCGAGCTGCCGAGCACGTCCTGCAGATACTTCGCACTCCAGTTGGAGACCGTCGAGTCCCCGATGTACGCGACGGTCATCACCAGACACAGCGGCAACAGCAACTTGAACGCGAGGCCCTGCCCCTCGCCCGCCTTCTCCCCGACCCCGGACTCCGCCACCTGGCCCGCATCGCCGCCGTCGACATACCACCGGCTCCCCACCAGCACAGCCGGCAACAGCACCACCACGACCGGCAGATACGACACCCACAACGCCAGATCCCAGTGCGCCCCCACCCACGCCAGCGAGGCCCCCACGATCCCGCCCAGGCTGTAGACCGCGTGAAAACTGAGCATGATGCTGCGCCCGTACGACCGCTGCAGGCTCACCCCGAGCATGTTCATCGACGCGTCCAGCACCCCGACGGCGAGCCCGAACGCCGCGAGCGCGACTCCCAGCTCCACCATCCGCTCCCCGGCCCCGACCCCGAGCAACGCCAGCAGCACCACGGGCTGGGACCACCGCAGCAGCCGGCTCGGCGGCACCCGCTTCACCAGCCGCTCGGTGCTGACGCTCCCGACCCCGGCGAGGATCGGCACGGCGGCCAGGAAGGCGGGCAGCAACGCGTCGGAAACCCCGTACCGGTCCTGGATGGCCGGGATCCGCGTCACGAGCAGAGCGAAGGCGACCCCCTGCACCAAGAAGCTGAACGCCAAAGAGCCCCTGCCGCGCCGCAGCACATCAGTCATGGCGGCGAGCGTAGGGCCCCGGCTTACCCGTGGGTAGATCCAGCCAAAGATGAATTTGCCTCATCTTCCGCGGGGTCACACCAGCAGATCGGCCAGCTCCCCCATGTCGGAGAAGAGCCGGGTGGCGCCGGCGAGCTTCTCGGGCGGTGTCATGGCGGTGAATCCGTACACGTCCATCCCGGCCGCGACCGCCGCCCGCACCCCCAGCGGACTGTCCTCGACGACGACACACCGCTCCGGCGCGACCCCCATCCGCTCGGCGGCGTACAGAAACAGATCGGGAGCCGGCTTCCCCCGCCCGACGTCCTGCGAGCTGAAGATCCGCCCCTCGTCGAACCACTGGCTGAGCCCGGTCGTCCGATGCCCCACCCGAATCCGCTCATGGCTCCCGGACGAGGCCACGCAGTACGGCACCCCGTCCGCGGCGAGCTTCTCCAGAACACCGGAGGCCCCGGCCACAGCCACGAGCTCCTTCTCGAACGCCGCGAACACCCGCGCATGAAAGACGTCGTCGAAGCTCTCCGGCAGTCGTTGTCCCGTCCGTTCGAGAACCAGCTCATGAATCCGGTGCATCGCCGACCCCATGTAGTCCCGAATGGACTCCTCGTACGAGGTCGGATGCCCGAGCTCGGTGAGATACGCGGCCAGCAGCCGGTTGGAGATGGGCTCGCTGTCGACGAGGACACCGTCGTTGTCGAAGATCACGAGGTCGTAGTTCATATCCACGACCCTAAACGCAGAAAACCCCCGTATCCGAAGATACGGGGGTTTCCTTGAATGATTGTTCGGCGGCGTCCTACTCTCCCACAGGGTCCCCCCTGCAGTACCATCGGCGCTGAAAGGCTTAGCTTCCGGGTTCGGAATGTAACCGGGCGTTTCCCTAACGCTAAAACCACCGAAACACTATGAAACTGTAAACTGCCGCACCACACCGTGACCTGGGTATGGGGCTGTTCGTGGTTTCAGAACCAACACAGTGGACGCGAGCAACTGAGGACAAGCCCTCGGCCTATTAGTACCGGTCAACTCCACACGTTACCGTGCTTCCATATCCGGCCTATCAACCCAGTCGTCTACTGGGAGCCTTACCCTCTCAAGGAGGTGGGAATACTCATCTCGAAGCAGGCTTCCCGCTTAGATGCTTTCAGCGGTTATCCCTCCCGAACGTAGCCAACCAGCCATGCCCTTGGCAGAACAACTGGCACACCAGAGGTTCGTCCGTCCCGGTCCTCTCGTACTAGGGACAGCCCTTCTCAATATTCCTACGCGCACAGCGGATAGGGACCGAACTGTCTCACGACGTTCTAAACCCAGCTCGCGTACCGCTTTAATGGGCGAACAGCCCAACCCTTGGGACCGACTCCAGCCCCAGGATGCGACGAGCCGACATCGAGGTGCCAAACCATCCCGTCGATATGGACTCTTGGGGAAGATCAGCCTGTTATCCCCGGGGTACCTTTTATCCGTTGAGCGACGGCGCTTCCACAAGCCACCGCCGGATCACTAGTCCCGACTTTCGTCCCTGCTCGACCCGTCGGTCTCACAGTCAAGCTCCCTTGTGCACTTACACTCAACACCTGATTGCCAACCAGGCTGAGGGAACCTTTGGGCGCCTCCGTTACTCTTTAGGAGGCAACCGCCCCAGTTAAACTACCCATCAGACACTGTCCCTGATCCGGATCACGGACCCAGGTTAGACATCCAGCACGACCAGACTGGTATTTCAACGACGACTCCACCCACACTGGCGTGCGAGTTTCAAAGTCTCCCAGCTATCCTACACAAGCCGAACCGAACACCAATATCAAACTGTAGTAAAGGTCCCGGGGTCTTTCCGTCCTGCTGCGCGAAACGAGCATCTTTACTCGTAGTGCAATTTCACCGGGCCTATGGTTGAGACAGTCGAGAAGTCGTTACGCCATTCGTGCAGGTCGGAACTTACCCGACAAGGAATTTCGCTACCTTAGGATGGTTATAGTTACCACCGCCGTTTACTGGCGCTTAAGTTCTCAGCTTCGCCACCCCGAAGAGTGACTAACCGGTCCCCTTAACGTTCCAGCACCGGGCAGGCGTCAGTCCGTATACATCGCCTTACGGCTTCGCACGGACCTGTGTTTTTAGTAAACAGTCGCTTCTCGCTGGTCTCTGCGGCCACCCCCAGCTCAGAGCGCAAAGCTCATCACCGGATGTGGCCCCCTTCTCCCGAAGTTACGGGGGCATTTTGCCGAGTTCCTTAACCATAGTTCACCCGAACGCCTCGGTATTCTCTACCTGACCACCTGAGTCGGTTTAGGGTACGGGCCGCCATGAAACTCGCTAGAGGCTTTTCTCGACAGCATAGGATCATCCACTTCACCACAATCGGCTCGGCATCAGGTCTCAGCCACATGTGCGACGGATTTACCTATCGCACGGCCTACACCCTTACCCCGGGACAACCACCGCCCGGGATGGACTACCTTCCTGCGTCACCCCATCACTCACCTACTACCAACTTGGGTCACCGGCTCCACCACTTTCCTTTCCCCGAAGGGTCCGGAACGGCTTCACGGGCTTAGCATCACTGGATTCGATGTTTGACGCTTCACAGCGGGTACCGGAATATCAACCGGTTATCCATCGACTACGCCTGTCGGCCTCGCCTTAGGTCCCGACTTACCCTGGGCAGATCAGCTTGACCCAGGAACCCTTAGTCAATCGGCGCACACGTTTCTCACGTGTGAATCGCTACTCATGCCTGCATTCTCACTCGTCAACCGTCCACAACTCGCTTACGCGGCTGCTTCACCCGGCAGACGACGCTCCCCTACCCATCACAGCGGGCGTTGGCCCTGTTGCTGCAATGACACGACTTCGGCGGTACGCTTGAGCCCCGCTACATTGTCGGCGCGGAATCACTAGACCAGTGAGCTATTACGCACTCTTTCAAGGGTGGCTGCTTCTAAGCCAACCTCCTGGTTGTCTCTGCGACTCCACATCCTTTCCCACTTAGCGTACGCTTAGGGGCCTTAGTCGATGCTCTGGGCTGTTTCCCTCTCGACCATGGAGCTTATCCCCCACAGTCTCACTGCCGCGCTCTCACTTACCGGCATTCGGAGTTTGGCTAAGGTCAGTAACCCGGTAGGGCCCATCGCCTATCCAGTGCTCTACCTCCGGCAAGAAACACACGACGCTGCACCTAAATGCATTTCGGGGAGAACCAGCTATCACGGAGTTTGATTGGCCTTTCACCCCTAACCACAGGTCATCCCCCAGGTTTTCAACCCTGGTGGGTTCGGTCCTCCACGAAGTCTTACCTCCGCTTCAACCTGCCCATGGCTAGATCACTCCGCTTCGGGTCTTGAGCGTGCTACTGAATCGCCCTGTTCGGACTCGCTTTCGCTACGGCTTCCCCACCCGGGTTAACCTCGCAACACACCGCAAACTCGCAGGCTCATTCTTCAAAAGGCACGCAGTCACGAGATGGAAGCAAGCTTCCATCCGACGCTCCCACGGCTTGTAGGCACACGGTTTCAGGTACTATTTCACTCCGCTCCCGCGGTACTTTTCACCATTCCCTCACGGTACTATCCGCTATCGGTCACCAGGGAATATTTAGGCTTAGCGGGTGGTCCCGCCAGATTCACACGGGATTTCTCGGGCCCCGTGCTACTTGGGTGTCTCTCAAACGAGCCGTTGACGTTTCGACTACGGGGGTCTTACCCTCTACGCCGGACCTTTCGCATGTCCTTCGCCTACATCAACGGTTTCTGACTCGTCTCACAGCCGGCAGACTGTGAAAGAGAGATCCCACAACCCCGTATACGCAACCCCTGCCGGGTCTCACACGCATACGGTTTGGCCTCATCCGGTTTCGCTCGCCACTACTCCCGGAATCACGGTTGTTTTCTCTTCCTGCGGGTACTGAGATGTTTCACTTCCCCGCGTTCCCTCCACACTGCCTATGTGTTCAGCAGCGGGTGACAGCCCATGACGACTGCCGGGTTTCCCCATTCGGAAACCCCCGGATCAAAGCCTGGTTGACGACTCCCCGGGGACTATCGTGGCCTCCCACGTCCTTCATCGGTTCCTGGTGCCAAGGCATCCACCGTGCGCCCTTAAAAACTTGGCCACAGATGCTCGCGTCCACTGTGCAGTTCTCAAACAACGACCAGCCACCCATCACCCCCGGTTCACACCGGAGTTCACTGGGGCCGGCGACTGAGGAAAAGTTCGTTCCCTCAGACACCCAACAGCGTGCCCGGCCGGCTCCCGTCCGAAGATCAGCGTTCCACGCCCCCAAAGGGAGCAGTACTAGCAGCCTCCGACCCGAGAATCCGGCCGAATAGTCAACGTTCCACCCATGAGCAACCAGCATCAGACGTTCGCTGATGTACTGGCCTCTGACCTCACCCCGAGGGGATCGGCAAGAAGTGCTCCTTAGAAAGGAGGTGATCCAGCCGCACCTTCCGGTACGGCTACCTTGTTACGACTTCGTCCCAATCGCCAGTCCCACCTTCGACAGCTCCCTCCCACAAGGGGTTGGGCCACCGGCTTCGGGTGTTACCGACTTTCGTGACGTGACGGGCGGTGTGTACAAGGCCCGGGAACGTATTCACCGCAGCAATGCTGATCTGCGATTACTAGCGACTCCGACTTCATGGGGTCGAGTTGCAGACCCCAATCCGAACTGAGACCGGCTTTTTGAGATTCGCTCCACCTCGCGGTATCGCAGCTCATTGTACCGGCCATTGTAGCACGTGTGCAGCCCAAGACATAAGGGGCATGATGACTTGACGTCGTCCCCACCTTCCTCCGAGTTGACCCCGGCGGTCTCCCGTGAGTCCCCAGCACCACAAGGGCCTGCTGGCAACACGGGACAAGGGTTGCGCTCGTTGCGGGACTTAACCCAACATCTCACGACACGAGCTGACGACAGCCATGCACCACCTGTACACCGACCACAAGGGGCGCCTGTCTCCAGACGTTTCCGGTGTATGTCAAGCCTTGGTAAGGTTCTTCGCGTTGCGTCGAATTAAGCCACATGCTCCGCCGCTTGTGCGGGCCCCCGTCAATTCCTTTGAGTTTTAGCCTTGCGGCCGTACTCCCCAGGCGGGGCACTTAATGCGTTAGCTGCGGCACGGACAACGTGGAATGTTGCCCACACCTAGTGCCCACCGTTTACGGCGTGGACTACCAGGGTATCTAATCCTGTTCGCTCCCCACGCTTTCGCTCCTCAGCGTCAGTATCGGCCCAGAGATCCGCCTTCGCCACCGGTGTTCCTCCTGATATCTGCGCATTTCACCGCTACACCAGGAATTCCGATCTCCCCTACCGAACTCTAGCCTGCCCGTATCGACTGCAGACCCGGGGTTAAGCCCCGGGCTTTCACAACCGACGTGACAAGCCGCCTACGAGCTCTTTACGCCCAATAATTCCGGACAACGCTCGCGCCCTACGTATTACCGCGGCTGCTGGCACGTAGTTAGCCGGCGCTTCTTCTGCAGGTACCGTCACTTTCGCTTCTTCCCTGCTGAAAGAGGTTTACAACCCGAAGGCCGTCATCCCTCACGCGGCGTCGCTGCATCAGGCTTTCGCCCATTGTGCAATATTCCCCACTGCTGCCTCCCGTAGGAGTCTGGGCCGTGTCTCAGTCCCAGTGTGGCCGGTCGCCCTCTCAGGCCGGCTACCCGTCGTCGCCTTGGTGAGCCATTACCTCACCAACAAGCTGATAGGCCGCGGGCTCATCCTTCACCGCCGGAGCTTTTAACCTCCACTCAGGAGAGTGGAGGTGTTATCCGGTATTAGACCCCGTTTCCAGGGCTTGTCCCAGAGTGAAGGGCAGATTGCCCACGTGTTACTCACCCGTTCGCCACTAATCCACCCCGAAGGGCTTCATCGTTCGACTTGCATGTGTTAAGCACGCCGCCAGCGTTCGTCCTGAGCCAGGATCAAACTCTCCGTGAATGTGTACCGGTAATCCGGTCGACACCACGAGAGCGGAACAGTCAGGCGGAATAGGCCCGACCGTTCACAGCGTCCTCGCTGTGTTTTTTCAAAGGAACCTCGTCCCAGCGAATGCTGGAGACGGGGTATCAACATATCTGGCGTTGACTTTTGGCACGCTGTTGAGTTCTCAAGGAACGGTCGCTTCCTTTGTACTCACCCTCTCGGGCTTTCCTCCGGGCGCTTCCCTTCGGTCTTGCGTTTCCGACTCTATCAGATCTTTCCGATCCGATTTCCTCGGCGCTTTCCAGGTTCCCGCTTCCGCGTTTCCCTTTCCGGCGGTTCCGACTCTATCAGATCCTTTCGGGCCTGACTCCCAGTCAGAGGGGGGTTGTCTTTGCGGCTGTTGGGCCGTTCCGACGAGTGAGACTTTAGCGGATTCCCCGGCTCCCGAGCGAATCGGGGGCCGCGTCCTTTCGAACGAGGATTCCTCATTCCGTAAATACGCATACCAATGAAACGACGACAGCTGTGCTGCGCATCGAAGAGTGGTGGGTACTTCCGGAGTGGCTGCCCGGGGACCGACCGGGGTCGGCGCTCACGTCGGGCAACTCGGAGAACACTACGGATCGGGTCTGGGCGTGTCAACTCAAGGGCGGGCGGCACTCCAGGGGCGTAGTCTGCGATGCATGACGACGCGTACGTGCACCCAACTGTGGTGGGCCGCCTGACGGCGGCCGCTCTCGCGTATGCATTCAACGGCCGCCGCTTCGGCGGCCGTTCTTGTTTCTCCCTCCGGAACCACTGAGGGGCGGCCGCCCGGGGCGGCGGTCCCGGGCAGGAGGAGGAGAGATGACACGGGTCTTCAGCGGGGTCAAGCCGACGGGGCATCTGACGCTGGGGAACTACCTGGGAGCCATGCGGCGGTGGGCCGCCGTCGACCAGCACGAGGCCGATGCCTTGTTCTGCGTCGTCGATCTGCACGCGCTGACCGTGGAGCACGATCCGGCGCGGGTGCGCCGGCTGAGTCGGCAGGCGGCGACGCTGCTGCTGGCGTCCGGGCTGGATCCCGAGGTCTGCACGGTGTTCGTGCAGAGTCATGTGGATGAGCACGCTCGGCTGTCGTACGTACTGGAGTGTGTGGCCACCGACGGTGAGATGCGGCGGATGATCCAGTACAAGGAGAAGGCCGCGCGGGAGCAGCGGCGGGGTGGGAGTGTGCGGCTGTCGCTGCTGACCTACCCGGTGCTGATGGCGGCGGACATCCTGGCCTACGGGGCCGGTGAGGTGCCGGTCGGGGACGATCAGCGGCAGCATGTGGAGCTGGCGCGGGACATCGCCGTGCGGTTCAACCAGCGGTACGGGCATACGTTCGTGGTGCCTCGGGCCACGCGTCCCGAGGTCGCGGCTCGGGTGATGAATCTGCAGGATCCGATGTCGAAGATGGGCAAGAGCGACGACGTCGGGCCGGGGATCGTCTATCTGCTGGACGAGCCGGACGTGGTGCGGAAGAAGGTCATGCGGGCGGTGACCGACAGCGGGTCGGAGGTCGTGTACGACCGGGAGGAGCGGCCGGGGCTCGCGAATCTGCTGGAGATTCTCGCCGCGTGCTCGGGTGGGAGCCCGCAGGAGCTGGCCGGGGCGTATCGGTCGTACGGGGATCTGAAGAAGGATGCCGCCGAGGCTGTGGTCGAGGTGTTGCGGCCTGTGCAGGAGCGGCACAAGGAGTTGTGCGCTGATCCCGGGTATGTGGAGCGCGTGCTGCGGGACGGGGCGGAGCGGGCTCGGGGGATGGCGCGGCCGACCGTGGATGCCGCCTATCGCGCGATCGGGTTGCTGCCGGCCGTGGCAGAGGTGGCCGAGGCCGGTGCCGGGGTGACCGTGTGAGGTGACGCGGGCGGTGGGGGCGGGTGTGGGTGGCCCGCCCCCGGTGCTCAGCTGTTCTTGCCGGAGGCCAGGGCGCGGCTGCGGTCGCGGGCGGCTTCGAGGGCGGCGATGAGGGCGGCTCGTACGCCGTGGTTCTCGAGTTCGCGGATGGCGTTGATCGTCGTGCCGGCGGGGGACGTGACGTTCTCGCGGAGCTTGACCGGGTGTTCGCCGCTGTCGCGGAGCATCGTCGCGGCGCCGATGGCGGACTGGACGATGAGGTCGTGGGCCTTGTCGCGGGGCAGGCCGAGGAGGATTCCGGCGTCGGTCATGGCTTCGACCAGGTAGAAGAAGTAGGCCGGGCCGGAGCCGGAGAGGGCCGTGCAGGCGTCCTGCTGGGACTCGGGGACGCGGAGGGTCTTGCCGACGGCGCCGAAGATCTCCTCGGTGTGGGCGAGGTGGCCGGCGGTGGCGTGGGTGCCGGCGGAGATGACGGACATCGCCTCGTCGACCAGGGCCGGGGTGTTCGTCATGACGCGGATGACGGGGGTGTCGGGGGCGAGGCGCTCCTCGAAGTACGCCGTGGGGATGCCCGCGGCGCCGCTGATGACCAGGCGGTCGGCGGGCACATGGGGGGCGAGTTCGTCGAGGAGCGTGCCCATGTCCTGCGGTTTGACCGTGAGGATCAGGGTGTCGGCGGTCTTCGCGGCTTCCGGGTTGGTGACCGGGGTGACGCCGTAGCGGGTGCGGAGTTCGTCGGCTCGTTCCTGGCGGCGGGAGGTGACCAGGAGGTCGGCCGGGTTCCAGCCGGCGCGGATCATTCCGCTGAGCAGGGCTTCGCCGATCTTGCCGGTGCCTAGGACTGCGACTTTCTGGGTCATGGCTGGGGTGCCCTCCGGGGGTTGCGCGTCGTCCGGGTTCATCCTCGCACTCGGGGGGCGGTGGGGCGGGGTCGTGTCCGGTGGGCGGGATGTCGGGGCGGGATGTCGGGCGGACCGGCTCACGCCGTCCTGCGTCGTAGGGTCGCCGCGCCCAGGGTGAGGACCAGGAGGGCGCAGCCCGCCACGATCAGGGTGTCTCGTACGAAGGTGGCCGTCATGTCGGTGTGGTGGAGGACCTCGTTCATGCCGTCCACCGCGTACGACATGGGGAGGACGTCGGAGAGGGTCTCCAGGGCCGGGTGCATGTTGTCGCGCGGGGTGAACAGGCCGCAGAGGAGGAGCTGGGGGAAGATCACCGCCGGCATGAACTGGACGGCCTGGAATTCCGAGGCCGCGAAGGCCGAGACGAAGAGGCCGAGGGCGGTGCCGAGGAGGGCGTCGAGGAGGGCCACCAGGAGGAGGAGCCAGGGGCTGCCGGTGACGTCGAGGCCGAGGAACCAGACCGCGAGGCCGGTGGCCAGGGCGGACTGGATGATCGCGAGGGTGCCGAAGGCGAGGGCGTAGCCGGCGATCAGGTCGCCCTTGCCTAGGGGCATGGCGAGGAGGCGTTCGAGGGTGCCGGAGGTGCGTTCGCGCAGGGTGGCGATGGAGGTCACCAGGAACATCGTGATCAGCGGGAAGATCCCGAGGAGCGATGCGCCGATGCTGTCGAAGGTGCGGGGGTTGGCGTCGAAGACGTAGCGGAGCAGGAGCAGCATCACGCAGGGGATGAGGATCAGGAGCGCGATGGTGCGGGGGTCGTGGGTGAGCTGGCGCAGGACGCGGGTGGTGGTGGCTGTGGTGCGGGCCGCGCTCAAGGCTTTCGGTGAGGTGTTCGGTGGCGTGTGCGGCGGGGTGTTCGGTGGGGTGAGCGTGGTCGTCATCGCGTTGTCTCCTTCGGGTGGGATGCCGCATTCGCTTCGTCGACCAGGTGGAGGAAGGCCTCCTCGACCGTTTCGGTGGTGGTGCGGGTGCGCAGGGCGTCGGGGGTGTCGTCGGCCAGGAGCTCGCCTTCGCGCATGAGGAGGAGGCGGTGGCAGCGCTCGGCCTCGTCCATGACGTGGGACGAGACGAGGAGGGTGGCGCCGCGGCTTGTCGCGATGTCGTGGAAGAGGTTCCAGAGGTCGCGGCGCAGGACCGGGTCCAGGCCGACGGTCGGTTCGTCGAGGACCAGGAGTTCTGGGGTGCCGAGGAGGGCGACGGCCAGGGAGACGCGGTTGCGCTGGCCTCCGGAGAGGTTGCCGGCGAGGGCGTCGGTGTGGGTGGTGAGGTCGACGTCGGCGATCGCGCGGGTGACGTTCTCCGCGCGGCGGTCGGCTGCGGATCGGCCGGGGTCGAGGATCGCGGCGAAGTAGTCGAGGTTCTGGCGGACGGTCAGGTCGTCGTAGACGGACGGGGCCTGGGTGACGTAGCCGATGCGGGTGCGCAGGGTGGGGTGGCCTGCGGGGTGGCCGAGGACGTCGAGGGTGCCGGTGATCTTGGCCTGGGTGCCGACGATGGAGCGCATCAGGGTCGACTTGCCGCAGCCGGAGGGGCCCAGGAGGCCGGTGATCTGGCCTCGGGGGACGGTGAAGGCGAGGTTGTGGAGGACCTTGCGGGGGCCTCGGGTGACGGTGAGGTTTTTGGCCTGTACGGCCGGGGGGTTCGGGTTTGGGTTTGGGTTCGGGGTCGCGCCGGGGTGTGGTGAGCCGGGAGCATTATTCATCATGTGATGAATAATGCTCCCGGTGGTGGGGTGCGTCAAGCAGGGGGGATGGGGCGGGCTGGGGTTCGTCAGGTCTTGGTCTTCGCGAGCAGGAGGACCACCTCGTAGACCTCCTCGACGGAGCCGTCCGGGAAGGCGTTGAGCAGGTGCTCCCTTTCCGCGGCGAGGAAGGTCGCGGTGTGTTCCTCGTCGTTGACCAGGAAGACCGAGTGGCTGGCGATGTTGGCGAGGTGGGTGTCGACCGGGACGCGGCGGCTCCAGCGGACCGTGCGGCGGGTGAAGTCGAGGCGGCCGGTGGGGTCGGCGGCCTGGGCGTTGACGTTCCGTTTCTCGGCGGAGACGTCGATGCCGAAGTGGCGCGCGGTGCGGGCGGCGGCCTCGGCGATCCAGGGCACGTCGAGGGCGTCGGTGTTCCACCAGAGGGCGAGTGAGCCGCCGGGGCGCAGGACACGGAGGGCCTCCGGGACGGCGCGGGCGGGGTCGGTCCAGTGCCAGGCCTGGGCGTAGGTGACGAAGTCGAGGGAGGCGGTGGCGAGGGGGAGGTCGTCGCCGGTGCCGCGGATGATCGGGACGGCGGGGAGGGTGCGGCGGAATTGCGCCGCCATGCCGTCGCCGGGTTCCACCGCGATGACGTCCGCGCCTCGGGCGTTGAGGAGGGCGGTGGCTATGCCCGTGCCTGCGCCGATGTCTGCGACGCGGGAGCCGGGGAGGGGGTGGCCGGCCAGGTCTTCTATCGCGTCGAAGAGGGCTGGGGGGTAGGAGGGGCGGTTGGCCGCGTATTGGGCTGCGGCGGTGTTGAAGGAGTGGGCTCGGGTGGTTCGGGTGGTTCGGGTGGGGTGGGTTTCGGGGGTGGGTGCGGGGGCTTGGGGTGTGGGGTCTGTGGTGGTGTCGGCTCCGGTGGGGCTGTGGGCTGGGGGCGGTGTGGTCATGCGGCCATGGTGGCCGGGGGTGGGGTGCGGTGCGGTGAGATTTGGGTGAGAGGTGGCGGGTTATCGCCTTTTCTTCGAGGGGTTGCCCGAGCGGCGGGTGGTGCCCTTCTCGTGTCGCTTGCGGGCTGCCTCGTACTCCTCGCGGTGGAGCTTCTCGCCGGGGGCCTCGGTGAGGGAGCGGAAGAAGTACGCGAGCAGGGAGCCGACGAAGCCGATGGCCAGGAGGCCGCGGAGGGATGCCTGGCGGTCGGGGTCGGGGCGGCGGGTGAAGCCGTTCCAGGTGTGGCGGAAGGCCGTCGCGCTGCAGATCGTGAACATCACGGTCATGAGGAGCGTGACGAAGCCGCCGATCGCGGCGATCCGGAGGCCCTGGTAGGCGAGGCGGAGGACCAGGCAGGCCGCGGCGGCCGTGGCGAGTGAGCCGACGGATACGGCGATGCGGCGGGGGGTGTAGCCGGTGTCGTGGTTCAGCCAGGTCGTGCCGAAGAAGCGGATGGGTTCGGGCGTTGGGCCCGGGGGTGGGGTGCCGTTTTCTGCGCTCATCGGGTGATTATCGCGCTTGGCTGTGGGGTGCCTGCGGCGGCCTCTGCGGCTTTGGTGGGGGTGCGCGTCGCGCCTTCTCGCCGGTGGTGGGTCGGGGCCGCGTCGGGGGGTGTCCGTCCTCGGAACGGCGCGATGGGGTCAGACGCCGACTGACTGTCCGTTGACGCGCCAACCGCTGCGGGCGGACACCCCCCGACACGTCCCCTGCTCGCCGTACGCGGGTGCGGGCGCGTACCGGCTGAGTGCCGCACGCCGCGGGCGGCCCGTAGTGGGGGCGGGCCGCTCGCGGGTGGTGCGGTCAGGAGCAGCGGGGGCGGATGTAGCCGTCGCTGCCTGTGTTCACGTAGGCGTCCGAGATGTACTGGCCGCTTGCGATGTTGTCCCAGATGGTGGTCGTGCCGTACGGGCCCGTGACGCGGGTGCCGGGTGTCTGGCAGTGGATGGCCACCCGGGCGCCTTCCGGCAGGGTCCTGACGACCGGGTAGCCGGTGCCCGGGCCGCTGCGGACGTTGAGGCTGACGCCGGGTGCGATGGAGTAGTACGTGGCCGCGGCGGCCAGTGTGGTGACCACCGGCATGCCGGTACTGGGATTGACCTGTTCGACAGACATGAAAAACCTCCCCCGTTGGCCCCATGTCAGGCATGGGGTCCCGTTGATTCCCCTGAATCACGCCATCAAACACTTGTGCGTGATTCGCCAGCGGAGGCTAGCAAGCCGCCTCTGTCTCGTACGAGTCATCGACTAGGCTCCGAGCGTCGCGCGCGCGGACGATCAGCACGGGGGTGGTTCCATGGCGGCGCAGGGACACACCGGAGCGGGCCCGGAAGCGGAACTTCCTGAATATGCCGGTCACTACCGGCTCGAGGAGTGTCTGGGCTCGGGCGGCATGGGGGTCGTGCATCTGGCCCGGAGTACCTCCGGGATGAAGCTGGCCGTGAAGGTCGTGCACGCGCAGTTCGCCGAGGACGCCGAGTTCAGGGGGCGTTTCCGGCAGGAGGTGGCGGCGGCCCGGCGGGTCAGCGGGGCCTTCACCGCGCCTGTCGTGGATGCCGATCCCGAGGCCGGGCGGCCCTGGATGGCCACGCTGTTCATCCCGGGGTCGACGCTGGCCCAGGAGGTGAAGCGGAACGGGCCCTTGGCTCCGGCGCAGTTGCGGCGGCTGATGGCCGGGCTCGCGGAGGCGCTGCGCGACATCCATCGGGTCGGGGTCGTGCACCGGGACCTGAAGCCGAGCAACGTGCTGCTCGCCGAGGACGGGCCGAAGGTCATCGACTTCGGCATTTCCCGGCCAAAGGACAGCGAGTTGCGGACCGAGACCGGGAAGCTGATCGGTACGCCGCCCTTCATGGCGCCCGAGCAGTTCCGGCGGCCCAGGGAAGTGGGGCCCGCCGCCGATGTGTTCGCCCTCGGGTCCGTGATGGTCCATGCGGCCACCGGGCGGGGGCCTTTCGACTCCGACAGTCCGTATGTCGTCGCCTATCAGGTGGTGCATGACGAGCCCGATCTGGCCGGCGTACCGGAGCAGCTCGCGCCGCTCGTGCTGCGGTGTCTCGCCAAGGAGCCCGAGGACCGGCCCTCTCCCGACGAGTTGATGCGGGAACTGCGGTCGGTTTCGGCGTCGTACGACACGCAGGTTTTCATACCGGCGCAGCGGGGGGACGAGGCGCCGGGTGCGGGTGAGGCGGTGGCCGCGACGCCTTCCGTCGTGTCCCCGCGACGGCGGTTCGGGGCGCGTCTCGGCAAGCGGGCCGTTCTGGGGGCCGGTGCCCTTGGGCTGGCCGTCGCCGGGGGGTTCGCGGTGGTGCCTCTGCTCGGGGGTGGGTCTGCTCCGGCGCCCGCGGCCAGCGCGCCGCGGACGACGGCTGCCGCCTTCACGGCGTGGGAGGCGACGCCCTTGTCCAAGGCGGGCGGCACCCCCTTGTGCTCCTACGCGGCCGGGAAGTTGCTGTGCGCGCAGAGTGGGCTGATCTTCGCTCTCGATCCGGACGACGGGCGTCTGCTGTGGAAGTACCCGCTGGAGGGGATCGCCGCCGAGGGGCCGGTGAGTGAGGCCCCGGTCGTGTCGGGTGATCGGGTGCTGGCCGGGCTCGGCCATGGGCAGCGGCTGACCCTGCTCGATCCGGACTCGGGTGATGTGGTGCGGCGGCAGGCCATGACCATGAACGGTGGGGTGGCGGCGGTGGGCGGGATGGTGCTGCTCACCGCGGCCGACGGCACGGTGACCGGTGTGGACAGCGCCTCCGGGGACGTGAAGTGGCGTCAGCCGATCTCGGGGCAGGCGGTGCCGTACTTCACGGTGTTCCCCGGGGATCCGCTGGCGTATGCGGCGACCGTGTCCGACGACGGGGCCACGACGAAGGTGACGGCGGTGGATCCCGGCACCGGCGAGGTGCGGTGGGACGCGCGGCTCGAGGGGGCGTTGGAGCCGATCGGGACCGAGGGCGGGTCGGTCGTGTTCCTCTCGGGCGATGCCGTGCAAGGGGACGCCCGGGCCGTGGTGCGGTACAGCCCGGAGGGGCGGACGAGCGAGCGGGTGCCGTTGCGTATCCCGTTGCAGGGGGTTCAGGGCAGTGTGCGCGGGGACGTCGTCCATCTGATGGCGGACAGCGGGGGGCTGGTCGCCGTCGATCTGAAGGCGCGCAAGCAGCTGTGGAGTCTGCAGACCGGGGTGGCCCGGGGGTCCGTCCCCGTCGCCGGTGATCGGTATGTGTACGTCACCACGCCGGACGGGCGGCTGCTCGCCGTCGACGGGCGGCGCGGGAAGCTCGTCGGGCAGACGTCTCCCCGGCTGGCGGAGCAGTCGGACCGGGTTCCGGCCACGCTGCCCACGCCCGTGGTCGTGGACGACCATGTCTTCGCCGGTGCCCCGGACGGCAGCGTCTTCGGTGTGGACGGGCGTGATCCGGCCGGGTGGTAGGGGCCGCCGCCGCGTTGTCCTTGCGGGGCGGCCCCGGGGTGGTCAGCCGAGCTTCGACACGTCCCGGACGGCGCCCTTGTCCGCGCTGGTCGCCATCGCGGCGTAGGCGCGCAGGGCGGCGGAGACCTTGCGGTCGCGGTTCTTCGGGGCGTAGACGCCGTTGAGGGCGTCCTCGCGGCGGGCCAGTTCGGCGTCGTCGACGAGGAGTTCGATGGTGCGGTTCGGGATGTCGATGCGGATGCGGTCGCCGTCCTCGACGAGGGCGATGGTGCCGCCGCCGGCCGCCTCGGGCGAGGCGTGTCCGATGGACAGGCCGGAGGTGCCGCCGGAGAAGCGGCCGTCGGTGATCAGGGCGCAGGCCTTTCCGAGGCCTCGGCCCTTCAGGTACGAGGTCGGGTAGAGCATCTCCTGCATGCCGGGGCCGCCCTTGGGGCCCTCGTAGCGGATGACGACGACGTCGCCCTCCGTGATCTGTTTCAGCAGGATCTTCTCGACGGCCTCCTCCTGCGACTCGCAGACGACCGCCGGGCCCTCGAAGGTCCAGATCGACTCGTCGACGCCGGCCGTCTTCACCACGCAGCCGTCGACCGCGAGGTTGCCCTTGAGGACCGCGAGGCCGCCGTCCTTGGAGTACGCGTGCTCGACGGAGCGGATGCAGCCGCCCTCGGCGTCCTCGTCGAGGGACGCCCAGCGCTCGGACTGGGAGAAGGCCTCGGCGGAGCGGACGCAGCCGGGGGCCGCGTGCCACAGTTCGAGGGCCTTGGGGGACGGGGAGCCGCCGCGCACGTCCCAGGTCTTGAGCCAGTCGGCGAGGGTGGGGCTGTGGACGGAGTGCACGTCCTCGTTGAGCAGGCCGCCGCGGTGCAGTTCGCCGAGGAGGGCGGGGATGCCGCCGGCGCGGTGCACGTCCTCCATGTAGTACGTGCGGTCCTTGGCGACGTTCGGGGCGACCTTGGCGAGGCAGGGGACGCGGCGCGAGACCGCGTCGATCTCCGTGAGGCCGAAGGGGACGTCCGCCTCCTGGGCCGCGGCCAGCAGGTGCAGGATCGTGTTGGTGGAGCCACCCATGGCGATGTCGAGGGCCATGGCGTTCTCGAACGCCGCGATGGTGGCGACGTTGCGCGGCAGGACCGTGTCGTCGTCCTGCTCGTAGTAGCGACGGGTGATGTCCATGACCGTGTTCGCCGCGTCGACGTAGAGCTGCTTGCGCGCGGTGTGCGTGGCCAGGACCGAGCCGTTGCCGGGCAGGGAGAGGCCGATGGCCTCGGTGAGGCAGTTCATCGAGTTGGCGGTGAACATGCCGGAACACGAGCCGCAGGTCGGACAGGCGTTCTCCTCGATACGGAGGATGTCCTCGTCCGAGATCTTGTCGTTCACGGCGTCGGAGATCGCGTCGACCAGGTCGAGGGTGCGGACCGTGCCGTCGACCAGCGTGGCGCGGCCGGACTCCATCGGGCCGCCGGAGACGAAGACCGTCGGGATGTTGAGGCGCAGGGCCGCGTTCAGCATGCCCGGGGTGATCTTGTCGCAGTTGGAGATGCAGATCAGCGCGTCGGCGCAGTGGGCCTCGACCATGTACTCGACCGAGTCCGCGATGAGGTCCCGGGAGGGCAGGCTGTAGAGCATGCCGCCGTGGCCCATGGCGATGCCGTCGTCCACCGCGATGGTGTTGAACTCGCGGGGGATGCCGCCGGCCTCGACGATCGCCTCGCTGACGATCCGGCCGACCGGCTGGAGGTGGGTGTGGCCCGGCACGAACTCGGTGAAGCTGTTGGCGACCGCGATGATCGGCTTGCGGCCGATGTCCGCACCCGGTACACCGGAGGCCCGCATAAGGGCGCGGGCGCCCGCCATGTTGCGGCCGTGGGTGACTGTGCGGGACCTCAGCTCGGGCATCGTCGCTCGCTCCTTCAGAGACTGCGTCAGAGGATTCGGAGATTTCTGACTGCTATCGAGCGTACGCCGGTCATCCAGAGGGCGGGACGGCGTGTCCGAAATGCGGGATGAGTATCTCGGCCGACGGCTGTCCTCGGCAGGTCAGGGGCCGGTGAGGTGGCCCTGTACGACCGGGGCCAGGCGGGCGATGATCTGCTCCGGGTCCGCCGAGGCCAGGGGTTCGACCTTGATGACGTAGCGCAGCATGGCCGTGCCCACGAGCTGGGCGGCGGCGAGTTCGGCGCGCAGTTCGGCGTCCGGCAGGTCCAGGCGGTCGGCGATGCGGCGCAGGACCTGGGTGGCGACGATCCGGCGGAAGACGGCGGCGGCCGTTTCGTTGGTGACGGCGGAGCGGACGATGGCGAGCAGGGGCGTGCGGGTCGCCGGGTTCTCCCAGATGCCGAAGAAGAAGCGGACCAGGCGCTCCCCCACACCGTCGAGCGGGCCGTCCTCGATGGCCTTCGGCGCCTCGATGGCCGGGGCGAAGGACTGGGTGATCGCCGCCTCGAAGACCTGCTCCTTCGTCCCGAAGTAGTGGTGCACGAGCGCCGGGTCGACCCCGGCCGCCTTGGCGATGCCGCGCACGGACGTCTTCTCGTAGCCGCGCTCGGAGAACTCGTCGCGGGCGGTGGTGAGGATGCGGTCGCGGGTGTCGGCCGATTCCGTGCGTGGGGGGCGGCCCCGGCGGCGAGGGGTGGTGTTGGTTTCGGTGCCGGGTCCGCTGCCAGTGCCGGACCGGCTGCCAGTCCCGGGTCCGCTGCCTGTGCCGGGTCCGGTCGGGGGCCGGGCGTTCATCGTCGTGGCACCTTCGCCGCCGAGGCCAGGTGGAGGCGTGTGAAGGCCAGCGCCTCCGCCAGGTCGGCCTCCCGCTCCGCGCTCGACATGGCGCGGCGGGTGTTGACCTCGATCACGACATGGCCGTCGAAGCCGGTGAGGGCGAGCCGCTCCAGCACCTCGGCGCAGGGCTGGGTGCCGCGGCCGGGCACCAGGTGCTCGTCCTTGGCCGATCCCCTGCCGTCGGCGAGGTGGACATGGCCGAGGCGGTCTCCCATGCGGTCGACCATGGCGAGCGCGTCGGAGCGGGCCGTGGCGGTGTGGCTGAGGTCGATCGTGAAGTGGCGGTAGTCGTCCTTCGTCACGTCCCAGTCGGGGGCGTACGCCAGCATCTCGCGGTCGCGGTAGCGCCAGGGGTACATGTTCTCGACGGCGAACCGTACGTCCGTCTCGTTCGCCATGCGCCAGATGCCCGTGACGAAGTCCCTGGCGTACTGGCGCTGCCAGCGGAAGGGCGGGTGCACGACGACGGTGCTCGCGTCGAGCTTCTCGGCCGCCGCGCGGGCCCGCTGGAGCTTGGTCCAGGGGTCGGTGGACCAGACGCGCTGCGTGATGAGCAGGCAGGGGGCGTGCACGGCCAGGATCGGGATCTGGTGGTAGTCGCTGAGTCTGCGCAGGGCCTCGATGTCCTGGCTCACGGGGTCCGTCCAGACCATGACCTCGACTCCGTCGTAGCCGAGGCGTGCGGCGATCTCGAAGGCCGTGGCCGTCGACTCCGGGTAGACCGAGGCCGTCGACAGGGCGACCTTCGCGTCCGGGATCTTCACGGCTGGCTCTGCCATGCAGGACAGATTACGGGGTGTGGTCGGGGCGGGGCGGGGGGCCTCTTCGCTGTTGTGGTGTTTGCCACGGCGGGGGTGCATGTCCTTCGCAGCTCTCTTACGCGGGCTCCCATGCTCTCTTACGCGGACTCCATGTGGTCCAGACGCCGCAGGATCACGCCCTCCCGCAGCGCCCACGGGCAGATCTCCACGCGCTCGACGCCGAACAGGTCCATCGCTCCCTCGGCGACCAGCGCGCCGGCCAGGAGCTGGTTGGCCCGGCCCTCGGAGACGCCCGGCAGCTCGGCCCGTTCCGCCTCCTTCATGCCGGCCAGCCTCGGGACCCAGGCCTCCAGGGACTCCCGCTTGAGCTCGCGCTGGACGTAGGGGCCCTCGGCGGAGCGGGCGGCGCCGGCGATGCGGGCGAGCTGCTTGAAGGTCTTGGACGTGGCCACGACATGGTCGGGGGAACCGATGCGGCTGAACTCGCCGACCGTGCGGGCGATCTCGGTGCGCACATGGCGGCGCAGGGCGCGGACGTCGTCCGGGGAGGGCGGGTCGCCGGGCAGCCAGCCGGAGGTGAGGCGGCCCGCTCCCAGCGGCAGCGAGACGGCCGCGTCGGGCTCCTCGTCGATGCCGTAGGCGACCTCCAGGGAGCCGCCGCCGATGTCCAGGACCAGCAGTTTCCCGGCCGACCAGCCGAACCAGCGGCGGGCGGCGAGGAAGGTGAGGCGGGCCTCCTCCGCGCCGGTGAGGACCTGGAGCTCGACGCCGGTCTCGGCGCGCACGCGCGCGAGGACGTCATCGGCGTTGCGGGCCTCGCGCACGGCGGAGGTGGCGAACGGCAGGAGGTCCTCGACGCCCTTGTCCTCGGCGGCCTGGAGCGCCTCCTGGATGACCGAGACCAGCTGGTCGACGCCGTGCGGGCCGATCGCGCCGTCGTCGTCGAGGAGCTGGGCGAGGCGCAGTTCCGCCTTGTGCGAGTGCGCGGGCAACGGGCACGCGCCGGGATGCGCGTCCACCACGAGCAGATGCACCGTGTTCGATCCCACGTCGAGGACACCGAGTCTCATGTACGGAACGCTACTGCCCGCCGGGCCGTCCGCCGTCCTCGGTGTGGGTACAAGGCCCGTACCCTGGAGCTGTGCCAAAGACGAAAAAGGCGAAGCGCGACAAATCATCGGGCCCCGCGGTGTCCGACGAGAAGGGCCTCGACTTCGCCCGCGCGTGGGTGGAGTTTCCTGATCCGGCGGACGACGAGCAGGTCTTCCGCTGCGATCTGACATGGCTGACCTCTCGCTGGAACTGCATCTTCGGCAGCGGCTGCCAGGGCATCCAGGCCGGCCGCGCGGACGACGGGTGCTGCACGCTGGGTGCCCACTTCTCCGACGAGGACGACGAGAAGCGGGTCGCCGAGCATGTGGCGAGGCTCACGCCGGACATCTGGCAGAACCACGCCGAGGGCACGAGCAGCGGCTGGATCTCCGAGGACGAGGACGGCGACCGGCAGACGCGCCCCTTCCAGGGGTCGTGCATCTTCCAGAACCGGCCCGGCTTCGAGGGCGGCGCGGGCTGCTCGCTGCACATCCTCGCCCTGAAGGAGGGCCGCGAGCCGCTGGAGACCAAGCCGGACGTGTGCTGGCAGCTGCCGGTGCGGCGGACGTACGAGTGGATCGACCGGCCCGACGACACGCGGGTGCTGCAGGTGTCGATCGGTGAGTACGACCGACGCGGCTGGGGTCCGGGCGGGCATGACCTGCACTGGTGGTGCACGTCGGCGACCTCGGCGCACGGCGCGGGCGACCCGGTGTACGTGTCCTACCGGCCGGAGCTGATCGAGCTGATGGGCAAGGCCGGGTACGACCGGCTGGTCGAGCTGTGCGAGGAGCGGCTGGCGTCTCAGCTGCCGTTGCTGGCGCCGCATCCGGCTGATCCGGTGGACTGACCTGCGTTGACGTCGGCTGAGCCGCGTCGATGTCGGCCGGCGTGCGTCTATGACGTGGGCGGGCTCGGGTCGTCGCCCTCCGAGGGCGGGGACGTCGAGTCCGGCGGGTCGGTCGGGTCCGGGTCCGGGGCCGTGTGCGTCGGGTCCGGGTCGGGTGACGGGGGCGGGGTGGTCGGCGTCGGGTCGGGGTCGGGCGCCGAGGTCGTGGGCGTCGGGTCGGGCTGGTGCGGCGGCGGGTCGCTGGGGTGGGGGTCCGGGCCGGGGTCGGCGGGGGTGGGCGCGGTGCCGAAGCCCTCGATGTGGACGACGGCTCCGACGGGTGCGATCGCCACCTGCGCGTGCCAGGGGCCGGAGGGCTCCCGCAGATGGTCGACGTACACCTTGATCGTCAACGACTCGCCGGGCCGGAGCGTTCCCGAGGACTGGCTGAGGTAGAGCCAGTCGGCTCCCGTGGAGGCGGACCAGCGGACCGGGGCGGACCCGGTGGCGGCGAGCGTGATCAGGGTGGTGTCGCCCGTGTTGTCCGCCGTGACGTCCAGCGCGCCCGCGCGGCCGGCGCTCGCGACGCCGAGGACCTCGACAGACACGTCGGCCTTGCCGTTCTTGCCGAAGCGGGGGCCGGGTCTGGTGCTCGCGTTGCCGGTGTTCTCGTAGCCGCCGCCCGCCATCTCGCCGTCGAGGCCGAGCGGGTCGTCCACTTCGAGCGCGGAGGCGGAGCGGCCGTCCTGCGCCTCGCCCACGGGAGTGCCCCGGTAGGCGGCCCACAGGGCGAGCACGGGGGCGGCCACGACGGTGGCGACGACGGTCGTGGTGACGGCACGCGCGCGGAGACGGTCCCGTCGGGCGGCGCGGTCCTTGGGGTCCATCGGATAGCCGCGCCGGTCGAAGCGGGGGGCGGCGCCACGCGCGCGTGGCGGGTGGGCCATGGCGACGTGCAGGGCCGCGAGGGGCGCGGGCAGGACGGGCAGCGCGGCGGGCGTGACGCTGGTGCCGGGCCAGCGGCCGGGCATGGCGCGCTCGGCGGTGCGGCGGCAGCGCGGGCAGTCGTCGACGTGCCGGACGAGTTCGCGGCGCAGGGCCGTGCCGAGCACGAGCCGGTCGTCGCCTACGAGGTGGGCGACGCTCGGACACGCCCCGGTCTCGACCACGGCGAGGGCCGCACGCGTGCGTTCGACCTCGCAGGCGGCGGAGGCGAGCAGGTCGCGGGTGGTGGCGAGGTCCATGCCGAGGACGGCGGCGACCTCGTGGGCGGCGAGGTGGTGGCGCACGGCCAGTTCGAGCGCCTCCCGCTGCTCCGGGGTGGTGCCGGCGGCCTCCGGCCAGGCCAGCAGGGCCAGTTCGCCGCGACGCCGCTCCTGGACCTCTTCGGAGACCGGGGCGGCCGGGGGGTCGGGGCGCTGGACACGGCCCGCGGCGTGGCTGCTCGTACGTTTCTGCTTGGCCTCGGCCAGCCCTCGCAGGCACGCCCAGCGGGCCAGTGCGTACAGCCAGGCCCTGCGGTCCGCGGGCGCCTCGGGGACGTGCCGGCCGCGGCGTTCGGCGAGCGCGAGGACGTCGCCCAGGGCGGCGGTCGCGGCGTCGTGGTCGCACAGCACGGACAGGCAGTAGGTGAACAGGCCGTCCAGGTAGGGCTCGTAGCGCGCGGGCGGCCGCTGCACCAGCGTGCGCGCCGCACCGCGGTCACGCGCTTCCCGGTGCGCCCGGTGGGCGCCGGCCGAGCGGGTCGAGATCTCCGGCGTACTGCTCGTCATTCGGCGACCGTAGGGGGCCGGGAGTGTTACCTTCCGGCGGCTTGAGCACATTTAATCCGTACGGGTGAAACGATCCCTCAATAGGGGACAGGAACCTGTCGTTCCGCCGTCGGCGCGGGGTGGCGGGGGCCCTGGCGGGCGGCCGGCCGCGCCCTCCGGTCCCCGCGGTGTCAGTGCCTGCGGCTACGGTTTCGTCCATGGCTGCCCGTACGAAGACCACCAAGGACCGTCCGTCCTACCGCTGCACGGAGTGCGGGTGGCAGACGGCGAAGTGGCTCGGCCGCTGCCCCGAGTGCCAGGCCTGGGGGACGGTCGAGGAGTACGGCGCGCCCGCGGTCCGTACGACGGCACCGGGCCGGGTCACCAGCTCCGCCCTGCCCATCGGCCAGGTGGACGGCCGGAGCGCGACGGCCCGCACCACCGGCGTGCCCGAGCTGGACCGGGTGCTCGGCGGCGGCCTGGTGCCCGGCGCGGTGGTGCTGGTCGCGGGCGAGCCGGGCGTCGGCAAGTCGACGCTGCTGCTGGACGTGGCGGCCAAGTCGGCGAGCGACGAGCACCGCACGCTGTACGTGACGGGCGAGGAGTCGGCGAGCCAGGTCCGGCTGCGCGCCGACCGGATCAAGGCCATCGACGACCATCTGTACCTGGCCGCCGAGACGGATCTGGCGGCGGTTCTGGGCCACTTGGACGCGGTGAAGCCGTCGCTGCTGATCCTGGACTCGGTGCAGACGGTGGCCTCCCCCGAGATCGACGGCGCGCCCGGCGGCATGGCCCAGGTGCGCGAGGTCGCCGGGGCCCTGATCCGGGCCTCGAAGGAACGCGGCATGTCCACCCTGCTCGTGGGCCATGTCACCAAGGACGGCGCCATCGCGGGCCCGCGTCTGCTGGAACACCTCGTGGACGTCGTCCTGCACTTCGAGGGCGACCGGCACGCCCGCCTCCGCCTCGTACGAGGCGTCAAGAACCGCTACGGCACCACCGACGAGGTCGGCTGCTTCGAACTGCACGACGAGGGCATCACGGGCCTCGCGGACCCGAGCGGACTTTTCCTGACACGTCGGGCCGAACCGGTCCCGGGCACCTGTCTGACCGTCACCCTGGAGGGCCGCCGCCCCCTGGTCGCCGAGGTCCAGGCGCTCACGGTCGACTCGCAGATCCCCTCCCCGCGCCGCACCACCTCGGGCCTGGAGACCTCCCGGGTCTCGATGATGCTGGCGGTGCTGGAACAGCGCGGCCGGATCAGTGCCTTGGGCAAGCGGGACATCTACTCCGCGACGGTCGGCGGGGTGAAGCTCTCGGAGCCCGCGGCGGATCTGGCCGTCGCCCTCGCCCTGGCGAGCGCGGCGAGTGACACACCTCTCCCCAAGAACCTGGTCGCGATCGGTGAGGTGGGCCTCGCGGGTGAGGTGCGGCGGGTCACGGGCGTGCAGCGCAGGCTGGCGGAAGCCCACCGTCTGGGCTTCACACACGCCCTGGTACCGGGCGACCCTGGCAAGATCCCCGCGGGTATGAAGGTTCTGGAAGTCTCGGACATAGGGGACGCGCTGCGGGTCCTTCCGCGCTCCCGTCGCCGAGAGGCCCCACGGGACGAGGAGGGTCGCCGGTAGACTTTGCCCAGGTCTCGCCCGTCCGTGCGAACCAAGTGTGCGACACGGGGCGCCCCAGAACCTGCGACCGGAGGAGTGCAGTGGCAGCCAACGACCGGGCAGCAGCTCCCGGAAAATCCGGTGGGAGTGCCGGTACCGATGGCCTGATGCGCGCTTCACTGAGCGCCGTGGCACCCGGAACCGCCCTGCGTGACGGCCTGGAGCGCGTGCTCCGGGGCAACACCGGCGGTCTCATCGTGCTGGGCTCCGACAAGACGGTCGAGGCGCTGTGCAGCGGCGGTTTCGTGCTGGACGTCGAGTTCACGGCGACCCGGCTGCGCGAGCTGTGCAAGCTGGACGGCGGCATCGTGCTGTCCTCGGACCTGTCGAAGATCCTGCGCGCGGGCGTGCAGCTGGTCCCGGACCCGACGATCCCCACGGAGGAGACCGGCACCCGGCACCGCACCGCGGACCGCGTGAGCAGGCAGGTCGGCTTCCCGGTGGTCTCGGTCTCCCAGTCGATGCGGCTGATCGCCCTGTACGTCGACGGCCAGCGCCGCGTCCTGGAGGACTCGGCGGCGATCCTGTCCCGCGCCAACCAGGCCCTCGCCACCCTGGAGCGCTACAAGCTCCGCCTCGACGAGGTCGCGGGCACGCTGTCGGCGCTGGAGATCGAGGACCTGGTGACCGTCCGGGACGTCTCGGCGGTCGCCCAGCGCCTGGAGATGGTGCGCCGCATCGCCACGGAGATCGCCGAGTATGTGGTGGAGCTGGGCACCGACGGGCGCCTGCTGGCCCTCCAGCTCGACGAGCTGATCGCCGGTGTGGAGCCCGAGCGTGAGCTGGTCGTCCGGGACTACGTGCCCGAGCCGACCGCCAAGCGGTCCCGTACGGTCGACGAGGCGTTGGCCGAGCTGGACGCCCTCACCCACGCCGAGCTGCTGGAACTGCCCATCGTGGCGCGGGCCTTGGGGTACACGGGCTCGCCCGAGACCCTGGACTCGGCGGTGTCGCCGCGCGGCTTCCGCCTCCTGGCCAAGGTGCCCCGGCTCCCCGGCGCGATCATCGACCGGCTGGTGGAGCACTTCGGCGGCTTGCAGAAGCTGCTCGCCGCGAGCGTCGACGACCTCCAGACGGTGGACGGCGTGGGCGAGGCCCGGGCGCGCAGCGTACGCGAGGGGCTGTCGCGGCTGGCGGAGTCGTCGATCCTGGAGCGGTACGTCTAGCCGTCAGGCGTCTTCGGCGCTCGCTGACGCGTGAGGGGGGTGTTCCCGGTCGGGAACACCCCCCTCACGCATGAAGGCCAGGCGGCCTCCTGAACGACAAGCGGCTAATCGTTCTTCAGGACGAACGAGGTCTGCACCTTGGCGTAGCCCGGAGCCTTGGCCTCCACCAGGTACGTGCCCGCTCCGGCCGAGCCCGAGGGAGGCGTGGCGCACTCGGGGGCGCTGGGCCCCCGGTCCCACTTCAGGGCGTAGGTGATGCCGCTGCCCGCGGGGACGCGGTAGAGCCGGCTGCCGGTGGTCCTGGGGCAGTCCTTGGAGGACCAGTAGTCGTCGTCGGCGCTCGCCTCGGCGATGGTGAACACCGCGTTCTTCGGCCCGAGATCGATCTTGCAGTCGTGGCCGGAGACGTTCCGCGCGGTGAGCAGGAAGGTGGGCGTCTGCTCGGGGTCGTAGCTGTTGTGCTGGCTGCGCAGGCTGAACTTGACCATGCTCGCGGTGCAGTTGGGCAGCATGGAGCCGGCCGGCAGTGTGTCGCCCGCGCCGACGCCGCCCACGGTGGTACCGCCGTCGTAGCCACCGGCACCGCCGGAGCCGCCCGAAGCGCCCGCTCCCTCGGACCCGCCGGTGCCGGAACCGCCGCCGGAGCCCGTGCCGGTACCGCCCCCGGCTCCGCTGCCCGAGCCGTCACCGGAACCGCCGCCGGACCCTGCCCCGGACCCGGACGAGGAGCCGCCCGAGCCCTCGTCGCCCGACTCGTCGCGCCCGCCCGGCGCTTGGCTGATCGCCGGGCCGGAGTTCGACGGGCCAGGTGTGATGGAGGGCGCGGGATTCTTGCCGTTGGCGCCGTTGTCGCGGTCCTTGCCGCCATCGCCGCCCATGGTCACGAGCCAGGTGGTCAGCAGCGCCAACAGGGCAGCCACGGACACCAGTACGACCCTCCGTCGCCAGTAGATGGAGGAGGGAAGCGGCCCGACCGGATTGCGCAGAGATCCCACGGCGCAAACCTTACGAGAGATCAGCGCGTTAGCCGGTCCCACCCGCCGCTCAGGCTCACAACTTTTCCGGATCATCATGCCGGAAGCAGCTGTCCCACCCCTGTCTTTCGTCAGATACGGCACCCGACGATCGCTGGGTGTGACGGGATCGGCTCGTCACCTACCGTCCGTGACCATGGACTTCGAGGACACCGCGCTCTACCGCGACATCACCGACTTCGCCGACGGCTCCCCGCTGTGGATACGGCACGGGGCCGAGTTATGGACGGAGGCCGGACTGCTGGTCTTCGCCCTGCTGTTCGCATCCGCCTGGTGGCGTGCCCGCCGCGACACCCCCCGCGCGTTCGCGATCGCGGCCCTTGCACCTCTGGCCACGGCTGTGGCGTACGTGTGCAGTGAGGTGCTCAAGTCCGCTGTCACACAGGAGCGTCCGTGCCGGGCGGTCGCCGGTGCGGCGGTGTCCCTGGCCGAGTGTCCGCCGCACGGCGACTGGTCCTTCCCCTCCAACCACGCCACGATCGCGGGCGCCGCGGCCGTCGCCCTGGCCCTGGTCCGGCGCGCCCTGCTGTGGCTGACGGCCCCGCTCGCCCTGCTGATGGCCTTCTCCCGGGTCTACGTCGGCGTGCACTATCCGCACGACGTGGTCGCGGGGCTCGCCCTCGGCACGCTCGTCGCCCTCGTCGCCGTACGGCTGGGCACGGGGCCGATGACGCGGCTGGCCGGGGCGATGCGCGGCTCGCCGACAACGGCCGCGCGGTGGGTCAGCGGGCCGGGCCCGGCACCCGTGCCGTCGTACGGGGCGCACGCACGGCACTGAGCCGGTAGGCACGCGCGGCCCTAGCCGGACGCACACGCGGCCCTGAGCCGATGGGGTGTCACGATTCCACCAGTCCCGCCTCGTACGCCACGATCGCCGCCTGCACACGGTTGCGCACGCCCAGCCGCTCCAGGACCGCGCTCACATACGCCTTCACCGTGCCCTCGACGAGGTGCAGCCGGGCGGCGATCTCCGGGTTGGACAGGCCCGCGCCGACCAGGCCGAGCACCTCGCGTTCGCGGGGGCTCAGGGCGGACACGCGGGCCCGTGACTGTGCCTCGCGGGTGAGCCGGCCGCCGCCGAGGCCCTCGTCGATGACGTACCGGGCCACCTTCGGCGACAGGAACGCGGCGCCCGCGGCCACCGCCCGTACACCGGCGATCAGTTCGTACGGGTCCCCGGACTTCAGCAGGAAGCCGGTGGCGCCGCCGCCGAGGGCGCGGGTGACATAGGCGCCCTCGGAGAAGGTGGTGAGCATCGCGACGGCCGTGCCGGGCGCGGTCCGTACGATCTCCTCCGCCGCCGTGAGGCCGTCCAGGCGCGGCATGCGGATGTCGAGCAGGGCCACGTCCGGGCGGTGGGCGCGGGCCAGCTCGACCGCCTCGCGGCCGTCGCCCGCCTCGGCGACGACCTCCGTCTCGTCGTCACTGCCCAGGATGGCGCGCACCCCGGCCCGCACCATCGTCTCGTCGTCGGCCAGCAGCACGCGGATCACTGTGAGAACTCCTCGTATTCTTCCCGGCCTTCGCCGGACCGGCCGGCGCGCGGGACCACGTCCTTGGTGACGAGCCGCCCGGCGTCGAAGCACAGTCTGAAGTGGTCGACGGAGACGAACAGCTCACCGCTCGCCCGGTAGTAACGGCAGTCGGCACCCTCCGGTGCCGGTGTCGCCGCCCGCTCGACGGGCGGGTCGTTCACATCCCGGTCGGGCAGCACGCGCTCGACGTCGGCGGCCGGGGCGCCCGGGCGGAGGGTCGCGTACGCGGCGGGTGCGAGCACCGAGTGCTTCTCCACGTACGCGTACCAGCCGAAGGCGGTGCCGACGAGGACGACGCCCACGCCGGCCGCGAGGCCGAGGCAGAGGGCCACGCGGCGGCGGGCGTGGGTGATCGGGGCGAGGGCGGGGCGTGGCGGTCCGGTCGCGGTCCGGTGTGCGGGGACGTACGCGCTGACGCGGAACCCCTCCCCCTGCGGGCCCGCTTCGAAGGTGCCGCCGGCCGAGGTCACCGCGGCGCGCAGCCCGAGCAGGCCGGTGCCGCCTTCGGAGGGCCGGGAACTCGGCTCGGTGGGCGAGCCGTTGGTGAGCGTGACGGACGTCCCCTCGTCCCGCCCGGTCACCGCCACGATCACGGGGGCACCCGGTGCGTGTCGTGCCGCGTTGGTCAGGGCCTCCCGGGCCACTCGGTACAGCAGCCGTTCGGCGAGGTCGCCGGGGGCCGTGTGCGGGTCCCGCGTTGCGGGTTGTGCCCAGCGCACCGGGAGTCCGGACTCCGCGGCGCGGGCGACGAGTTGTTCCAGGGTCTCGCCCGCGGGGGTCAGCGGTGGGGGCTCGTCGTCGTCCTCGCGCAGGACGCCGATGATGCGGTGCAGCCGGTCCGTGGCGTCGGCGGCCGCGCCGCGCAGTTCGGCCGCCGCCGTCCGGTGTTCGTCGGCGAGGCCGGGGGCGAGCTGGAGGGCGGCCGCGCGCAGGGCGATGAGGCTGAGCTCGTGACCGAGGGAGTCGTGCATGTCCTGGGCGATCCGGGAGCGTTCGCGCAGCCGGGCGCGCTCCTCGGTGAGGCGTTGCTCGTCCTCCAGCCGGGCCGCCCGCAGCCAGCCCTCCGCGGCCAGCTCGCGGCTCTGGCGCCAGTAGCGTCCGCCGAGCCAGGGGAAGACGCAGCCGAAGAGCAGCGTGCCCGTCATGACCAGCCACTCGGGGACCGGGTCGAGTCCGACGAGCACGATCCGCGCGGTGCCCGCGCAGCCGACGGCGGCGAAGCACAGCGCCGCGGGGCGGGCCCGGCCCGCGCGCAGCCCGAGGAGCAGGGCGGACGTGCCGAGGGCCGGGCCGTAGGAGGCGGTGAACAGGGATGGGGCTGCGGTCAGGCTCAGGGTGGCTGTCAGGCCGAAGGCGGCGAGGGGCAGCCGGCGGGACAGGGCGGCGGCAGCGGCCAGCACCGCCGCGCCGGCGGCCTGCTGCCAGAGCGTGCGCGGCTCGTTCAGGCCGATCCGGTCCGCCGTGAGCGCGGGGAGGACCAGGGCGGCCCAGAGGAGGGCGCCCCGGGCGAGCCGGGCCGAACGAGGACGTTCCATTCGGCCGACGCTATCGGCGGGCGGCGGGGCGGCACTGCTGCCGATCGTCAGGTACCTCGCCCTCTCGGGTCGCGGTGTGCCCGATTCGCGGCTCCCGCGTGGCAGGATCGAATGGCCATGACTGCTCCCACGAACACCCCGCGCACCAGCTCCGGCCCCACCGACACCGCGTCCGGCCCGCCGCCGGGCGGGGACCTGCACTCCCCCGTCATCGACTGGTTCGACGACAACGCCCGCGACCTGCCGTGGCGGCGCCCCGAGGCCGGGGCGTGGGGCGTGATGGTCAGTGAGTTCATGCTTCAGCAGACGCCGGTGAGCCGCGTCCTGCCCGTCTACGAGCAGTGGGTGGCCCGCTGGCCGCGCCCCGCCGACCTGGCCAAGGAGGCGCCCGGCGAGGCCGTCCGGGCCTGGGGCCGACTCGGCTACCCGCGCCGCGCGCTGCGGCTGCACGGCGCCGCCGTCGCCATAACGGAACGGCACGGCGGTGACGTACCGGCCGACCACGCCCAGCTGCTGGCGCTGCCCGGCATCGGCGAGTACACGGCCGCCGCCGTCGCCTCCTTCGCCTACGGGCAGCGGCACCCGGTGCTGGACACGAATGTGCGCCGGGTCTTCGCCCGCGCGGTCACCGGCGTGCAGTACCCGCCGAACGCCACCACCGCCGCCGAGCGCAAACTGGCCCGCGCGCTCCTCCCCGAGGATGAGCCGACCGCCGCCCGCTGGGCCGCCGCCTCCATGGAGCTGGGCGCGCTCGTGTGCACGGCGAAGAGCGAGTCGTGCCACCGCTGCCCGATCGCCGCGCAGTGCGCGTGGCGGCTGGCGGGCAAGCCGGAGCACGACGGGCCGCCGCGCCGCGGCCAGACCTACGCGGGCACCGACCGGCAGGTCCGCGGGCGGCTGCTCGCCGTACTGCGGGACGCCCACGCCCCGGTTCCGCAGGCGGCGCTCGACCGCGTGTGGCACGAGCCGGTGCAGCGGGCGCGCGCCCTGGACGGCCTGGTCGCCGACGGCCTGGTCGAGCCGCTGGCGGGCGGGATGTACCGGCTGCCGCTGACCTGACGTACAGGCAGATGACAGCCTCGGGTCTCCCGTAACGACGACACAGGGTGGACAAATCACCCCATAACCGCCTCAACACCCCCATCGCTGCACCCCGTTACGACGTCCGTTACACAACCGACGGACAGCCGAGTGCTAGCCGAAGGCTGCTTCGGACAGCGCCGTGACAACGCCTCCGTACCTTCAGATGCGTTCCCGGAAGACACGGGACGACCAAGGAACACAGGCAGTGCACGGGCGGCGGGGAGCCGGCCCGAACGGGGAAACGGGAGGCGGTTCACCATGGCGCAGGGCGAGGTGCTCGAGTTCGAGGAGTACGTCCGCACCCGGCAGGACGCACTGCTGCGCAGTGCTCGCCGCCTGGTCCCGGACCCGACGGACGCACAGGACCTGCTGCAGACGGCGCTGGTGCGGACCTACGGCCGCTGGGAGACCATCGAGGACAAGCGGCTGGCGGACGCCTACCTGCGCCGGGTCATGATCAACACGCGGACCGAGTGGTGGCGGGCCCGCAAGCTGGAGGAGGTCCCGACCGAGCAGCTCCCGGACGCCTCGGTCGACGACGCCACCGAGCAGCACGCGGACCGCGCCCTGCTGATGGACATCCTGAAGGTGCTCGCCCCGAAGCAGCGCAGTGTCGTGGTCCTGCGACACTGGGAGCAGATGTCCACGGAGGAGACGGCCGCCGCCCTCGGTATGTCGGCCGGAACGGTCAAAAGCACGCTGCACAGGGCGCTCGCCCGGCTCCGTGAGGAGCTGGAGTCCCGCGACCTGGACGCACGCGCGCTGGAGCGTGAGGAGCGGGAGCGGTGCGCGGCCTGACCGGCGAGGGGTCCCCACGGACCCGGGGCAGCATCCAGGCGGTGAGCACGGCATCGGCCGTGGTCACCGCCCTCGCCCTTTTCGTGTCCGGGTGCGGTGCCGGCGGCACCGGCGCCCGTGACGAGGGCCCGGCGCACGCCGACGCGGTGGCGGGCGCCACCGCGGCCACTCCCTCGGCCTCCCCGTCCAGGACGCCCGACACCGTGAACGCGGTCCGGCTCGTCAAGGACGACCCCGAGGTCTCCCCCGAGGTGAAGCGCGAGCTGAAGCCGTGCGTGGCCGACGAGTATCCCGTCGACGTGTCCTACGGCAAGCTGACCGGCGGAACGGCCGACGATGTCGTCGTCAATGTGCTGACCTGCGGTGACGCGGTGGGTGTGGGCAGTTATGTGTATCGCGAGCGGGACGGCTCGTACGAGAATGTGTTCAAGGCCGAGGAACCCCCGGTCTACGCGGAGATCGACCGCGGCGACCTGGTGGTGACCAAGCAGGTGTACGACAAGGGCGACCCGGTGTCGAGCCCCTCCGGGGAGAACGTGATCACGTACAGATGGGCTTCCGGCCGGTTCAGCGAGAAGTACCGCACGCACAACGACTACGGCAAGGTCGTCGGCGACAGCCCGTCGCCGGTGCCCGCGAGCTGACGCGGGCGAGGCGTGTGTGAACCGATCGGGCCGCTCGGACCGATCTCTGGGTGAACGCGATGCACGGTCCGTGCGTCCCCTGAGAGGACGGACCGTGCGTCCTTGAGAAGCACACCCCTACGACCCACACGAGGACTGAGAGCACCGGGATGGCAGACCAGACCCACGTTCTGTTCGTCGAGGACGACGACGTCATCCGCGAGGCCACACAGCTCGCCCTGGAACGGGACGGCTTCGTGGTCACCGCGATGCCCGACGGCCTGTCGGGACTGGATGCGTTCCGCACGGACCGCCCCGACATCGCGCTGCTGGACGTCATGGTCCCCGGCCTCGACGGGGTCAGCCTGTGCCGCCGCATCCGGGACGAGTCGACCGTGCCGGTCATCATGCTGTCGGCGCGGGCCGACTCCATCGACGTGGTGCTGGGCCTGGAGGCGGGGGCCGACGACTATGTGACCAAGCCCTTCGACGGGGCCGTGCTGGTCGCCCGGATCCGCGCGGTGCTGCGCCGCTTCGGGCACGCGGGCGGCGGCAGGGCGCAGGAGCCGGACTCTCTCGCGAGCGGCGGGATGCTGGCCTTCGGGGATCTGGAGGTCGACACCGAGGGCATGGAGGTCCGCCGGGCCGGGCAGCCGGTGGCGCTGACGCCGACCGAGATGCGGCTGCTGCTGGAGTTCTCCTCCGCGCCGGGCACGGTGCTCTCCCGCGACAAGCTGCTGGAGCGGGTGTGGGACTACGGCTGGGGCGGGGACACCCGGGTCGTCGACGTGCATGTGCAGCGGCTGCGGCAGAAGATCGGCCAGGACCGTATCGAGACGGTCCGTGGTTTCGGCTACAAGTTGAAGGCCTGAGCAGGGGTTATGAGGGGGCATTTCCGGCGCCTGGTCGCCACGGGCGTGGAACGCGCGGGGATCCGTACGGGCCTGAGATGGAAGCTGAGCGCGGCCATCGCGCTGGTCGGCGCGCTGGTGGCGATCGCGCTGAGCCTGGTCGTGCACAACGCGGCGCGGGTGTCGATGCTGGACAACGCGCGCGACCTCGCCGACGAGCGCATCATGATCGCCCAGCGCAACTTCGAGCTGTCCGGGCGAATGAACTTCCCCAACACCAAGATCGACGACCCGGATCTGCCGGAGGCCCTGCGGGACCGGGTCGAGGCGGGCCAGCGGGCGACCTATGTGGCGGACCGGCCGGGCGGCTCGCCGGACATATGGGCCGCCGTCCCGCTGAAGAACGGGCATGTGATGTCCCTGCACTCGGGCTTCACCGACCGCAGCTCGGACATTCTCCAGGACCTCGACCAGGCCCTGCTCATCGGGTCCATCGCGGTCGTCCTCGGCGGCAGCGCGCTCGGTGTGCTCATAGGCGGGCATCTGTCGCGGCGGCTGCGCAAGGCGGCCGTCGCGGCCCACCAGCTCGCGGGCGGCGAGACGGACGTGCGGGTGCGGGACGCCATGGGCGGGGTCGTCCGGGACGAGACCGACGACCTGGCGAGCGCGGTGGACGCCATGGCGGACACCCTGCGGCAGCGCATAGAGGCGGAGCGGCGCGTCACCGCCGACATCGCGCACGAGTTGCGCACGCCGGTGACCGGGCTGCTGACCGCGGCCGAGCTGCTGCCGCCGGGGCGCCCGACCGAGCTGGTGCTGGACCGGGCGAAGGCCATGCGCACGCTCGTGGAGGACGTGCTGGAGGTGGCGCGGCTGGACGGGGCCTCGGAGCGGGCGGAGCTGCAGGACATCATGCTGGGCGAGTTCGTCGCCCGGCGGGTGACGGCCAAGGACCCGGCCATCGAGGTGCGGGTGGTGCACGAGTCGGAGGTCACGACCGACCCGCGGCGCCTGGAGCGGGTCCTGTTCAACCTCCTGGCCAACGCGGCCCGGCACGGCAAGCCGCCCATCGAGGTCTCCGTCGAGGGCCGGGTCATCCGGGTCCGCGACCACGGCCCCGGCTTCCCCGAGGACCTGCTCGCCGAGGGCCCGAGCCGCTTCCGCACCGGCAGCACGGACCGCGCCGGGCACGGCCACGGCCTGGGCCTGACCATCGCGGCCGGACAGGCCCGGGTGCTGGGCGCCCGGCTGACCTTCCGCAACGTCCGCCCGCCCGGGACACCGGAGCATGTGCCGGCCGAGGGCGCGGTGGCGGTGCTGTGGCTGCCGGAGCACGCGCCGACGAACACGGGGAGTTATCCGATGCTGCCGGGGGCGCAGTCGTAGCGCCGGTTCTCGCGGACCGGACCTCGCGGATCAGCAGGACCAGTCCTGGTCCATGTCGAGTCCGCCTTCGCGGGGCTGGGTGAAGGAGAACCAGTTGCCGGAGTCGTCGCGGAACAGTGCCTCCGTGCCGTAGGGGCGCTCCTGCGGCTCCTGGAGGAACTCCACGCCGCGGTCCTTGAGCTTCTTGTAGTCGCCGTGGATGTCGTCCGTGGTCAGCACACCGGCGCCGAGCGCTCCCTTCGCGACGAGTTTCCGGACCATCTCGGCGGACTCGGGGTCCATCGCGGGGCCGCCGGGCACCATCAGGGTGAGCTCGACGTCGGGCTGGTCCGGCGAGCCGACGGTGAGCCAGCGCATGCCGCCCTCGCCCATGGTCATGTCCGTACGGACCTCCAGGCCCAGTTTCTCCGTGTAGAACTCCTTGGCCCGGTCCTGGTCGAGGACCCAGACGGTCGAGATGGCGAGACCCTTGATCATGGCGTGCTCCTGCTGCTCGGCGGCCGGTTCGTGCGTGCCCTGCCACGGTAGGCAGCGGGGGTGTCAGCCCGCTTCTCCGGAATTGCGCTCCTTGCCCGCGCCGGGCGCGGAGCGGAAGCCGCCGGCCCAGAGCATGGCGTAGCAGCCGGGGATGAGGGCGGCTCCCCGGCCGACGTGTTTGGCGCGGTACTCGCTGGGGGTGAGGCCGGTCCAGGTCTTGAAGCGGGCCGAGAACGTGCCGACGCTGCTGAAGCCGACCAGGTGGCAGATCTCCGTGACGGACAGGTTCGCCGTGCGCAGCAGGTCCTCGGCGCGTTCGATGCGGCGGTGTGTGAGGTACTGGCCGGGGGTCTCGCCGTAGGCCTCCTTGAAGGCGCGGATGAAGTGATACCGCGAGTACCCGGCGTGCGCGGCGACGGTGTCCAGGTCCAGCCCGGGATCGGCCCAGTCCCGGTCCATGGCGTCCTTGGCGAGCCGCAGCTGCCGCGTCTTGTCCATGACGTCGATGGTGGCACGGGGGTCCGACAGCGGCACCGGCCTCGCGCCCGGGCACGGCGAAGGCCCCGGGCGGGTGGGCCGTCCGGGGCCTTGTGTGAGGGGCTGGAGCGGGTCGGAAGGGGCTGGGGCAGGTCAGACGGCCTCGACGACCGGTGTCTGCGCGGCCGGGCCGTCCGCCTTGTCGTCGTCCGACGCCTTCGGTCCCGCTCCCCGCAGCGGTACCTCCGTGACGAAGACGGCCGCCGCGAGTGCGACCACCGCCACCACGGCTCCGAGCAGGAACGCCGAGTGGATGCCGGCGGAGACCGCGTGCTGGTAGGCCTCGCGGGCCAGCACCGGGAGCTTGGCGAGGCTCGCCTTGTCGAGCTGGGCCGACTGTTCGGTGACCTTGGAGCCCAGCGCCCCGGCCCGCTCGGCCATGACGTCCTGGACCCGGCTGTTGAACAGCGCGCCCATGATCGCGACGCCGAAGGAGGAGCCGAGGGTGCGGAAGAGCGTGGTGGACGAGGACGCGACGCCCATGTCCTTCATCTCGACGCTGTTCTGCGCGACCAGCATGGTGATCTGCATCAGACAGCCCATGCCGAGCCCGACCACGGCCATGAAGACACCGGAGGTGAGGCGGGAGGTGCCGGTGTCCATCGTGGAGAGCAGATAGAGGCCGACGATCATCAGGACGCTGCCGAGGATCGGGAAGACCTTGTACTTGCCGGTGTTCGTGGTGATCCGCCCGGCGACCATCGAGGTGACGAGCATCGCGCCGAGCATCGGCAGGAGCAGCAGCCCGGAGTTCGTGGCGGAAGCGCCCTGCACGGACTGCTGGTACAGCGGCAGGAAGAGCGTGGCCCCGAACATCACGAAGCCGGTGATGAAGCCGATGACCGACATCAGCGTGAAGTTGCGGCTGCGGAAGATGTGCAGCGGCACGATCGGCTCGGCGGCCTTCGTCTGCCAGAACACGAACCCGACGAGCGCGGCGACCCCGATGCCGATCAGCTCCATGATCCGCGCGGAGCTCCAGGCGTACTCGGTGCCGCCCCAGGTGGTGACCAGCACGATCGCGGTGATGCCGATGGTCAGCAGGGCCGCGCCCAGGTAGTCGATCCGCGCTTCGGAGCGCTTCTTCGGCAGGTGCAGGACGACACTGACGGCGGCGAGCGCGACGACGCCGAGGGGCAGGTTGATGTAGAACGCCCAGCGCCAGCCCCAGTGGTCGGTGATGGTGCCGCCGACCAGCGGGCCGCCGATCATCGCCAGCGCCATGACGCCGGCCATCATGCCCTGGTACTTGCCGCGCTCCCGGGGCGGGATCAGATCACCGATGATCGCCATGACGCCGACCATCAGACCGCCGGCACCGAGGCCCTGGACGGCACGGAAGCCGATCAGCTCGCCCATGTTCTGGGCCATGCCGCTGAGCGCCGAGCCGATCAGGAAGATGACGATGGACGTCATGAACGTGCCCTTGCGGCCGTACATGTCGCCGAGCTTGCCCCACAGCGGGGTGGAGGCCGCGGTCGCGAGCGTGTAGGCGGTGACGACCCAGGAGAGGTGTTCGAGCCCGCCCAGCTCACCGATGATCGTCGGCATCGCCGTACCGATGATCATGTTGTCGAGCATCGCGAGCATCATCGCGATCATCAGCGCGAGCAGCACGACCCGTACGCTCTTCGGCTGTTTCTCCCCGCTGCCGGCGCCGACCGCCGGTGTGTCCGTCGTGTCCGCCATCGCTTCCCACTCCCCCAGCTACCGCTACGTATCTGCAGCTACTGCTACTTACTTGCCGACCGGCTAGTGACTACACTCGGAAGTTAGCTCCGGAACTAGCCGGGCGTCAAGTAAGTTTTATGGAAAGCGGGGCGGCGTAGGAGGATGGGCGGCACCATGGACGGCACCAGGCAGCGGCGCCGCGGGAACACCCGCCAGCGCATCCAGGACGTGGCCCTCGAACTCTTCGCGGAGCAGGGCTACGAGAAGACGTCCCTGCGCGAGATCGCCGAGCGCCTGGACGTCACCAAGGCGGCGCTCTACTACCACTTCAAGACGAAGGAAGAGATCCTCGTCAGCATCTTCGAGGACCTCACGCAGCCGATCGACGACCTGATCGAGTGGGGCCGGAGCCAGCCGCACACCCTCGACACCAAGCAGGAGATCGTCCGCCGTTACGCCGAGGCGCTGTCCCACGCGGCGCCGCTGTTCCGCTTCATGCACGAGAACCAGGCGACGGTGCGGGAACTGCAGATCGGCGACTCCTTCAAGGAGCGCATCCGCAGCCTGCGGGACACCATCATCGACCCGGACGCGGACCTGGTCGACCAGGTCCGCTGCGCCAGCGCGCTCTTCACGCTGCACGCCGGGATGTTCCTGCTCCAGGAAATGGAAGGCGACCCCGAAGAGAAGGACAAAGCCGTCCTCGAGGTCGCCACCGAGCTGGTGACCCGGGCCCACCGGGGAGCCGAGGGCTCCTAGGGGCACCGCCGGTCAGGGCGTGGTCGTCAGACCTTCACGCCGTTGGCGCGCAGGAACTTCACCGGGTCGACGGCCGAGCCGTAGTTGGCGGTCGTACGGATCTCGAAGTGCAGGTGCGGACCGCTCGAGTTACCGGTGCTGCCGGACTTGGCGATCTCCTGGCCGGTCTTCACGATCTGGCCGACGTTCACGGTGACCTTCGACAGGTGGGCGTACTGGGAGTACGTGCCGTTGCCGTGCTTGATCACGACGGCGTTGCCGTAGGCGGGGCCGTCACCGGCGCCGTTGCCGCCGGCCTTGACCACGGTGCCGCCGTGGGCGGCGACGACCTGGGTGCCGGTCGGGACGGCGAAGTCCTGGCCGCTGTGGGTGGACTGCCACATGCCGCCGTTCTGGGCGAAGCTCGCGGAGAGCTTGTACTTCTTCACCGGGTCGACCCAGGACGGCTTGGCCTTCTTGGCTGCGGCCTTCTTGGCAGCCGCCTTCTTCTCGGCCGCCTTCTTCGCGGCGGCGGCCTTGGCGGCCTTCTCAGCCTTCACGGACTCGGCCTTGGCGTGCTTGGCCTGGGCGGCGGCCTGCGCCTGGACGGCACTGGCGGCGCCGGACGCGGACGTGGTGTCGGCGGCGGACGCGACCCCGGCTCCCAGTGCGACCGAGACGCCAAGGCCGGCGGCCAGCACGGTCGCACGGGTGCGGAGCTGGGACGTACGGGAAGAACGGGACGTGACGCGCTTGGACATCGAAACCTCGTGTGGAAGGGGACGGAGAAACCACCCGGCGCACAGACGCTCGCCGAATGGCCATCCCTTGGTAACCCGAAGCCCGACAAACCCCAAAAAGCGTGATCTACGACTGAAGTTAGTAATTTAGGTCAGTGTTCCACGTCTCTTGACACTGCACCCATAGGGGACGAATCAGCACACTGCACTGCACTTTCCCCCGCCTCGCGGGCCAAAAGTCCCTTTCCTCCCGGCCCGTTAGCAACTATTCCATCTAGTAACGGACATATCGCCTGTGCGCCATGTCACCGGAGGCCCTCTTCAACCATTCCGGAAATGTGGCGCACGCCTCTAGGCACCTACCGTCCGGTAACCCTACGGTTCCCCTCGCGCCACCCTCGCCCACGAACATGCACACGCCATGTTGCAGCGTCACGGACGTGAGAGGACCCCCACGACATGCAGACCCGACGCCCCTGGTTGCGCCGCGCATCAGTGACCGCCGTATCGGCGGCCGCCCTCGTGGCGATGGCCGCGCCGGCCGATGCCACGACCGCCACCCCTGCCTCCGCGTCCGCCACCGCCGCCTCCACGGCAGCCGCGGCGGACGTCGACTACGCCACCTGGCAGAAGGACTGCCAGGCGGTGATGGGCCAGGCCCTGCCCTATCTGAAGCAGCGGATCGCGGCCGCCAAGCCGGGTGAGAAGCAGGCCATCGTCTTCGACATCGACAACACCACGCTGGAGACCGATTTCGGCTTCAGCTACCCGCAGCCGGCCAACAAGCCGGTCCTGGAGGCCGCCAGATACGCCCAGGACCGCGGCGTCGCGCTGTTCTTCGTGACCGCCCGCCCGGACATCATCTACTCGTTCACCGACTACAACCTGAAGCAGACCGGCTACCGGGTCTCCGGCCTCTATGTCCGGAACTTCATCGACCTCTTCAAGAACGTCGCCGAGTACAAGACGGCCCAGCGCGTCGATATCGAGAAGAAGGGCTACACGATCATCGCGAACATCGGCAACAGCGCCACCGATCTGTCGGGCGGCCACGCCGAGAAGACGTACAAGCTGCCGGATTACGACGGGCAGCTGTCGTAGGGCCACAGGGCAGCCCCCGGGCATGCAAAAGGGGCCGGTGCCTTTCGGCACCGGCCCCTCTCACTCAGCCGTGACGCTTACGCGTCCTTGCTCAGGTTCGGCCCGGATCCACCGGCCGCCTGCTCGATCGGCGGGACGTCCGGCAGAGCCGCCTTCTCCTCGCCGCGGAAGGTGAAGGTCTTGGAATCGCCCTCGCCCTCCGTGTCGACGACCACGATGTGACCGGGGCGCAGCTCGCCGAAGAGGATCTTCTCCGACAGCGAGTCCTCGATCTCGCGCTGGATGGTGCGACGCAGCGGACGCGCACCCAGCACCGGGTCGTAGCCCCGCTGCGACAGCAGCTCCTTGGCGGACTGGGAGAGCTCGATGCCCATGTCCCGGTCCTTCAGGCGCTCGTCCACCTTGCCGATCATCAGGTCGACGATCTTGAGGATGTCGTCCTGGCTGAGCTGCGGGAAGACGACCACGTCGTCGACGCGGTTGAGGAACTCGGGCCGGAAGTGCTGCTTGAGCTCGTCCTGGACCTTGTTCTTCATGCGCTCGTAGTTGGACTTCGTGTCACCCGAGGCCGCGAAGCCCAGGTTGAAGCCCTTGGAGATGTCCCGGGTGCCGAGGTTGGTCGTCATGATGATGACCGTGTTCTTGAAGTCCACGACCCGGCCCTGGGAGTCGGTCAGGCGACCGTCCTCCAGGATCTGCAGCAGCGAGTTGAAGATGTCCGGGTGGGCCTTCTCGACCTCGTCGAAGAGGACGACGGAGAACGGCTTGCGGCGGACCTTCTCGGTCAGCTGGCCGCCCTCTTCGTAGCCCACGTAGCCGGGGGGCGAACCGAAGAGCCGCGAAACCGTGTGCTTCTCGCTGAACTCCGACATGTCGAGGGAGATCAGCGCGTCCTCGTCGCCGAAGAGGAACTCGGCGAGCGCCTTGGACAGCTCGGTCTTACCGACACCGGACGGGCCGGCGAAGATGAACGAGCCACCGGGACGCTTCGGGTCCTTCAGACCGGCGCGCGTACGACGGATCGCCTTGGAGAGCGCCTTGACGGCGTCCTTCTGGCCGATGACCCGCTTGTGGAGCTCGTCCTCCATGCGCAGCAGACGCGAGGACTCCTCCTCGGTCAGCTTGAAGACCGGGATGCCGGTGGCGGTCGCGAGGACCTCGGCGATCAGCTCGCCGTCGACCTCGGCGACGACGTCCATGTCGCCGGCCTTCCACTCCTTCTCCCGCTTGGCCTTGGCGGCCAGGAGCTGCTTCTCCTTGTCGCGGAGGGAGGCGGCCTTCTCGAAGTCCTGCGAGTCGATCGCGGACTCCTTGTCCCGGCGGACACCGGCGATCTTCTCGTCGAACTCGCGCAGGTCCGGCGGCGCGGTCATCCGGCGGATGCGCATCCGGGAACCGGCCTCGTCGATCAGGTCGATCGCCTTGTCCGGCAGGAAGCGGTCCGAGATGTACCGGTCGGCCAGCGTGGCGGCCTGGACCAGCGCCTCGTCGGTGATCGAGACGCGGTGGTGGGCCTCGTACCGGTCACGGAGACCCTTGAGGATCTCGATCGTGTGCGGCAGGGACGGCTCCGCGACCTGGATGGGCTGGAAGCGGCGCTCGAGGGCCGCGTCCTTCTCCAGGTGCTTGCGGTACTCGTCCAGGGTGGTGGCGCCGATGGTCTGCAGCTCACCGCGGGCCAGCATCGGCTTCAGGATGGAAGCCGCGTCGATGGCGCCCTCGGCGGCACCCGCTCCGACCAGCGTGTGCAGCTCGTCGATGAACAGGATGATGTCGCCGCGGGTGCGGATCTCCTTGAGCACCTTCTTCAGGCGCTCCTCGAAGTCACCGCGGTAGCGGGAGCCGGCGACCAGCGCGCCGAGGTCCAGGGTGTAGAGGTGCTTGTCCTTGAGGGTCTCGGGCACCTCGCCCTTGACGATGGCCTGAGCGAGGCCCTCGACGACGGCGGTCTTGCCGACGCCGGGCTCACCGATCAGGACCGGGTTGTTCTTCGTACGGCGGGACAGCACCTGCATGACCCGCTCGATCTCCTTCTCGCGCCCGATGACCGGGTCGAGCTTGGACTCACGAGCGGCCTGGGTGAGGTTCCGGCCGAACTGGTCGAGGACCAGGGACGTGGAGGGCGTGCCCTCGGCAGGACCGCCGGCGGTGGCGGTCTCCTTGCCCTGGTAACCGGAGAGCAGCTGGATGACCTGCTGCCGCACCCGGTTGAGATCTGCGCCCAGCTTGACGAGGACCTGGGCGGCGACGCCCTCGCCCTCGCGGATCAGGCCGAGCAGGATGTGCTCCGTGCCGATGTAGTTGTGGCCCAGCTGAAGGGCCTCGCGGAGCGACAGCTCCAGGACCTTCTTGGCACGGGGGGTGAAGGGGATGTGCCCGGACGGGGCCTGCTGCCCCTGCCCGATGATCTCCTCCACCTGCTGGCGGACCGCCTCGAGCGAAATCCCGAGGCTCTCAAGGGCCTTGGCGGCGACACCTTCACCCTCGTGGATCAGGCCCAGGAGGATGTGCTCAGTGCCGATGTAGTTGTGGTTGAGCATCCGGGCTTCTTCCTGAGCCAGGACGACAACCCGCCGCGCGCGGTCGGTGAACCTCTCGAACATCGTTAATCGCTCCTCAGAGCGGTCAGGCAGTGGGGGGAACTTCCCCTCCCTGTCCTTCCGCAGCTTAGTCCCGCAAGCGGGGACCGCTCATTCCAACTGCCGACACCGTCGATGGCCTCCTGACCCCGAACGCCGACATCTGCTCCAACCCGATGGTGCGAGACGATGTTCCCGCAGGCCAGGCAGTTACCCCCATCGCCAGTACGCCGATGGCGAACGTGAGACGGCCTTTCCTGCGTGTCGCCCCCTCCCACAAGGGATGTCTTACCCGTAGAGCCCGGATGTCCATGCCGGGTGCCCTGGTTCCCTCCGCTACGGGCGAACAACCTTGCGCCTCCCGGTACCCCCCACACGCAGCCCTTTCGCCACTCTGTGCGCCTGCCGAAACACCCAGCGTAACTCGCACGTCCTTCCGGCGGTTGCACTTGGCATGTTCGGCGCCCCGCACTCCGTGACCGCGTCTGTGTCCGCGTCCGTGTCCCCTTCAGCTTCACCGCTCGTCCCGCCTCCTCGCGGTCCGACCGACGAGGGCTGTCCGGTCCGGCGGTGGTACGAGAGGGAGCTGGGCTGGCCGACGGTGCCCGGGGATCCGGTGCGGCTGGCGGTGGGGGTTCGCTTCGACGTCCTGGATGTGCCGGCCGAGGCGGGGCTCGCGGCGCTGCGGCGCCTGGGGGCGGGGGCTGGGCCTGGGCCTGGGGCTCCCGTGGCCGTACGGGGCGACCGTGTGCGGCTGCTGGTGGCCTCGGGCAGCGCGGAGGAGCTGCCGGGGCTGCTGGAGTGGCTGGAGTGGGGGTCGCTGGCGCTCGACCTGGTCGCGATCGGCGCGGGCGGGTCCATGGAGGCGCCGGTGCCGGGCGGGGTGAGCGGGGCGGGTGAGAACGTGCCGCTGCCCGGCCAGAGGGCCCCGCAGATGGCTCCCGGGGCGGCTGTGGCACCGGTTCCCGAAACCGGGCCGTTCACCGGCCGGCCGGTCTCCCCGGGCCGGGTCGGTTCCCAGGGGGCCGCCGTCTGGCTGCGGCCCCCCGAGCCGGGATGCGAGGTCGAGGCCTCGCTGCCGACGCTGTCGGCCTTGGGGGGCGGTGGGAATGCCCCCGATCTCGTACGGCTGGTGGACACGGTGGCCACGCACTGCCACCGGGTCCGGCTGCGGCGCGCGTGCGCCCGCCCGCCGGCCTCACGCGTGCAAGGTCGGTAGTGCCGCTGTTCAGCCGTTGGCCTTCTCGTAGGCCTCGCGGATGGTCGCGGGGACACGGCCGCGGTCGTTGACCTCGTAGCCGTTCTCCTTCGCCCAGGCGCGGATGGCCGCGGTGTCCTGGCTGCCGCTCGAAGCCGCGCGCGCCTTTCCGCGCCCGCCCGAAGCACGGCCTCCGGTACGACGACCGCCCTTCACGTAAGGCTCGAGAAGGCCACGGAGCTTGTCCGCATTGGCAGTGGTGAGATCGATCTCGTACGTCTTGCCGTCCAGCGCAAACGTCACGGTCTCGTCCGCCTCGCCACCGTCGAGGTCGTCGACAAGAAGGACCTGAACCTTCTGTGCCACCGGATTTCCTTTCATCGATATCTTCAGGGCCGGGGAGTGTGCCGGCGTCCGCCGTATCGCCGTCCCCTGTTATATGCAGTACTGCAGTACGTCGGAAAGCAAACCGCTTTTGCCGGAAAAACACAAACCCTCGGCAGAGACCGGGAGCCCTGGCTCCGTCCGGAAACGTGCGCGTTTCGGACATAGGGCACCGGGGCAGGTGTCGATCCCCGAATCGCCGACGATCACAGATGCAGAAGCATCCGGCTGTTGCCCAAGGTGTTCGGTTTCACTCGTTCGAGACCGAGGAACTCCGCGACACCCTCGTCATAGGAACGCAGCAGCTCCGCGTAGACATCCGTGTCGACCGGCGTCTCGCCGATCTCCACGAAGCCGTGCTTGACGAAGAAGTCGACTTCGAAGGTCAGACAGAAAACGCGGCGAACACCGAGCCAGCGGGCGGTGTGCAGCAACTTCTCCAGCAACTGGTGTCCGACGCCGGCGCCCTTGAGGCCGGGCTTCACCGCGAGAGTGCGCACTTCCGCGAGGTCTTCCCACATCACGTGCAGGGCGCCGCAGCCGACGACCTCCGCGTTGTCGTCCCGTTCCGCGACCCAGAACTCCTGGATGTCCTCGTAAAGCGTCACCGTTGCTTTGTCGAGCAGGTTGCCGCCGCGGACGTAGGCGTCAAGGAGACGGCGCACCGCCGGGACATCGCTGGTGCGGGCCCGTCGGACGGTGATGGCTTTTGCGGTGGCTTCGGGGCTCTTCGCGGACATGGGCGGACGCTATCGCCCTCCGGGGTCCTGAGCGGAGGCGGGGTTCTCGAGGTTCTCGGGGGTCAGGTTCTGCGGGGTGGGGTTCTCGGAGGCGGGCTTCTCGGTGGTGGGCTTCTCGGTGGTGGGGTTCTCGGGGGTGGGGTTCTCGGGGGTGGCTTCCGTCGAATCAGACGCTTCGGTCGGTTCCTGGGTTTCCGGGACCTGGACGATGCGTACGGCATCGCGGAGTGCCTGTCGCTGTTCCTCGCTCATCATGCCGAAGAAGGCGACGAGAGCCGCGGCGGGGTTGTCGCTCTGCGACCAGGCGTCGTTCATCAGGGCGGCGGCGTAGGCGGCGCGTGTGGAGACCGCCTCATATCGATAGGCACGGCCTTCCGCCTCGCGGCGCACCCAGCCCTTCTGATGGAGATTGTCCAAAACGGTCATCACCGTGGTGTAGGCGATGGACCGCTCCTTCTGAAGATCCTCCAGGACTTCTCGAACCGTCACCGGGCGGTTCCACTTCCACACCCGCGACATGACCGCGTCTTCGAGTTCTCCCAATGGGCGAGGCACAGCTCAGAACAATAGTGGGAGAACTCGGTAATGGCGTGGCGGACGTGCGCTTCAGCGGCGAACGTGAACAAAAAGGGCGTACGACTCGAAGGGGCGGGCCTCCCCCCGGGGGGGGGTGGGCCGCGCCGAGTCGTACGCCGTCGGCGGGGGTGTGGTCAGGCCTTCGGGGTGCCCGGGGAGGACTGGTGGGCGCCCTCCACGCGCGCGAGGGCGGCGTCCACGGCCGCGTCCTCCTTGGCCTTGTTGGCGCCGCCCTGCGTCTTCACGATCACCCGGATCACGCCGATGAAGAAGACGGCCATGACGACCGGGGGCAGCAGCGCGGAGACATAGTCCATGGATCCAGGGTAGCCACGTCAGCCCGCGGCGAGCTGCTGGGGGTTCGCGGGGGGCGGTGGGGTGGGCTTGCGGCGCGGGAAGACCTCGCCCGGGGTGGGGATGGGGCGGCTGGGCTTCGGGGTGCCGCCGGGGGTGGGGGCGGGGGGTGCTGCCGGGGTGGGCTTGGGGGCCGGTTTGGGGGCCGGGGGTTTGCGGGTGGGCTTCTTTTCGGGCTGTCGGCCTGGGGTGTCCTTGGCGGAGTCCGCGGGGGTGGAGAGGCTCGTGGAGGGGCCTGTGGAGAGGCCTCCCGGGAGAGCGTGGAGGCGGGTGCGGGCGGCGGGGACGGTGGGGGTGGCCGGGGTGGCGGAGGTGTCGGGGGTGGCTGGGGTGGCGGCCCGGGTTGTTCGGGTGGCCGGGTGGGTGGTCGAGGGGTGCTGCTGTGCGTGGGTGCGGACGTGGCGCTCGGCGAGCTGGCGGCAGCGGTCCAGGAGGGCGGCGGCGGTGGGGTTGCCTCGCAGGGCGCGGAGGGCTGTGAGGTCGTGGGGGTGGGGGCGGTATCCGGCGCCCAGGGCCTCGTCCAGGAGGGTGAGGTATCCGGCTGCGGTGCCGGGCAGGGCGGCGCGGTACCGGCCGAGATCGGCCACGAGGAAGGCGCGCAGCCTGGCTCCCTCCTGTGTCGCCTCGTCGAGTGACTCTGCTAGGCGGAGGCAGTCCTGGACGTCGTCGGACGAGGCGGGGGTGGGGTGGAGGGCGAGGGCGAGAGCGCGGCGGAGCACACGCAGCTCCTCCACGCCGAACGCCATGCCGCCGCGGGATCCGTATGGCGTGGGCATGCTGCGACGATACGCGCTAATCAGACAAATTCGGCATAGGGGGCGCGGGTGTGGCGTGGGTGTGGCGTGGGGGACCACTCGGGTGGTGGGTGGGGGTGCCTGCGGCGCCTGTGCGGGTGGGGTGGGGGTGTGCGTAGCGCCTACGCGGTGGGGGTGGGTCGGGGCCGCGCCGGGGGGGTGTCCGTCCTCGGAACGGCGCGATGGGGTCGGACGCCGACTAGCTGTTCGTTGACGCGCCAACCGCTGCGGGCGGACACCCCCCGACACGTCCCCTGCTCGCCGTACGCGGGTGCGCGTGCGCGGTGGTCCCGCCATCCGCCCCGGCAGGGGGCTCGTCACACGTCACCCCGCCCAGCCAGCGCACGTCCCATCCGTGAGCCGGCGGGTGCGGCTGCCCGTGGTGGCTTCCGCCGTCCGCTCCGACAGCGGGTTTCTCCCTCCGCCCAGCCGACGGCTTCGGCCCTCCGCCCCAGCGGGGGCTTCGGCCTCCCGCCCAAGCCAGGGCCTCGACCGTCCGCTCCAGCCAGGAGCTTCGGCCCTCCGCTTCAGCCCGGGGCTTCGGACTTCCGGGCCGGCTGCGGGCGCCTGGCTCGCCCCGGCTGCCGCAAGCCGGCGCTGCGGGTCGCCCCAGCCGCGGGCATGCGTGCCGCTCGGGGCGGCACGGGTGGGCGCGGTGGCACGCCGTTCCGCCGGGTTGCGGACCCAGTCGGCGCCGGCACCCGTGCCGAGTGGGGGCTCACATGCGGGACACGTTTCGCTCGTAGACCAGGCGTAGGCCGATCAGGGTCAGCCATGGTTCGTGTTCGTCGATGACCGAGGACTCGCCCAGGACCATGGGGGCCAGGCCGCCCGTCGCGATGACGGTGACGTCTTCCGGGTCCTCGGAGAGTTCGCGGGCCATGCGGTTGACGACGCCGTCGACCTGGCCGGCGAAGCCGTAGATGACGCCCGACTGCATGGCCTCGACTGTGTTCTTGCCGATGACGCTGCGGGGGCGGGCCACCTCGATCTTGCGGAGCTGGGCGCCGCGGACGCCGAGGGCCTCCACGGAGATCTCGATGCCGGGCGAGATGACGCCGCCGACGTACTCGCCACGCGCGCTGATCGCGTCGAACGTCGTCGCCGTGCCGAAGTCGACGACGATGGCGGGACCGCCGTAGAGCTCGACGGCCGCCACCGCGTTGATGATGCGGTCGGCGCCGACCTCCTTGGGGTTGTCCATGAGGATCGGGACGCCCGTCTTGACGCCCGGTTCGACGAGGATGGCGGGTACGTCGCCGTAGTAGCGGCGGGTCACCTCGCGGAGTTCGTGCAGGACCGAGGGGACGGTCGCGCAGATGGCGATGCCGTCGATGCCGTCGCCCAGTTCGTCGCCGAGGAGCGGGTGCATGCCCATCAGGCCCTGGAGGAGGACCGCCAGTTCGTCGGCGGTGCGGCGCGCGTCCGTGGAGATGCGCCAGTGTTCGACGATGTCCTCGCCGTCGAACAGGCCGAGGACGGTGTGGGTGTTTCCTACGTCGATCGTGAGCAGCATGGCCTTACCCGCTCCCCTACTCCGCCGGCCGCAGGTCGAGGCCGATGTCCAGGATCGGCGAGGAGTGGGTGAGGGCTCCGACGGCCAGGTAGTCGACGCCGGTGTCCGCGTAGGCCTTGGCGTTGCCGAGGGTGAGGCGGCCCGAGGCCTCCAGGGCGGCGCGGCCCTGGACGAGGGCCACCGCCTCCTCGCACTCGCCGGGCGTGAAGTTGTCCAGGAGGATCAGGTCCGCTCCGGCGTCCAGGACCTCGCGGAGCTGGTGCAGGGTGTCGACCTCGACCTCGATGGGGACGTCGGGGAAGCGGTCGCGGACCGCCTGGAATGCCTGGGCGACGCCGCCCGCGGCGACCACGTGGTTGTCCTTGACCAGGGCCGCGTCCGAGAGGGACATGCGGTGGTTGACGCCGCCGCCGCAGCGGACCGCGTACTTCTCGAGGGCGCGCAGGCCCGGGGTGGTCTTGCGGGTGTCGCGGACCTTGGCCTTGGTGCCGTCGAGCGTGTCCGCCCACGCGCGCGTGGCCGTCGCGATGCCCGACAGGCGGCACAGGATGTTCAGCGCGCTGCGTTCGGCCGTGAGGAGGTCGCGGGTGCGGGTGGTGACCGAGAGGAGCTTCTGGCCCGCCTCCACGCGGTCGCCGTCCTCCGCGTGGCGTTCGATCTCCAGTTCCTCTTCGCAGACGACCGAGATGACCGCTTCGGCGACGCGCAGGCCGGCGACGACTCCTGCTTCGCGTGCCGTGAAGTCCGCGGTGGCCACCGCGTCCTCGGGGATCGTCGCGACCGTCGTCACGTCCACGCCGTGGGCCAGGTCCTCCTGGAGGGCCACGTTGGCGATGTCCTCGACCTCGACCGGGTCGAGACCGGCGTCGGCCAGGAGCTGGGCGAGTGCGGGGTCCAGGCCGCACTCCAGGTACGCCTGCTCGTCCGCGCCGCAGGCACAGCCGTCGCCGCAGCCTCCGGACGAGGCGAGGGGAAGGTCGGGGGTGGTCACGTCGGTCACTGCTCCTGGGGGGCCTGGGGCGGGAGGGTCGTAGGGAAGTCTGTGGTGTCCGTGGTGTGCACGGCCAGCGAGCGGTCCGGATTCAGGCGTACGACGATATGGCGCCGCCAGGCGGTGTCGTCGCGCTCGGGGCGGTCCTCGCGCCAGTGGCAGCCCCGGGTCTCCTCGCGGAGCCGGGCGGCGGCGACCAGGACGCGGGCCACGCACAGGAGGTTGGTGGCCTCCCAGGTGTCGACGCCGGGCTCGGCGGTCTTGCCGTTCTCGGTGAGGGCGTCGCGGGCGTCGGTGTGCAATTGCTGGAGCCGGTCGGCGGCCTTGGCCAGGGAGCCGGCGGAGCGGAGCACGCCCGCGCCGTCGGTCATGATCCGCTGGATCGTGAAGCGGGCCTCGGCGGTGAGCAGGGGGTGCTCGGGGGTCTCCGGGTACGGGAGCGGGCGGGGCACGCGCGTGAGGAGGCCGTTCTCCGCGTGGCTCGCCGTGATGTCGGCCGCGATGCGCTCGGCGTAGACCAGGCCTTCGAGGAGCGAGTTGGAGGCCAGGCGGTTCGCGCCGTGCACGCCGGTGCAGGCGACCTCGCCGCACGCGTACAGGCCGGGGACGGTCGTACGGCCCTGGGAGTCGGTGCGGACGCCGCCGGAGGCGTAGTGGGCGGCCGGGGCGACCGGGATGGGCTCGGTGACCGGGTCGATGCCGTGGGCGCGGCAGGCGGCGAGGATCGTCGGGAAGCGGTGCTCCCACATCTCGGCGCCGAAGTGACGGCCGTCGAGGAACATGTGGTCGGCGTCCTGCTCCTGCATGCGGCGCATGATGCCCTTGGCGACGATGTCCCGGGGGGCGAGTTCGGCGAGTTCGTGCCGGCCGAGCATGAAGCGCACCCCGTCGGCGTCGACCAGGTGCGCGCCCTCGCCGCGGACCGCCTCGGAGACCAGGGGCTGCTGGCCCTCCGCGTCGGCGCCCAGGAAGAGCACGGTCGGGTGGAACTGGACGAACTCCAGGTCGCTGACCTCGGCGCCCGCGCGCAGCGCCAGGGCCACGCCGTCGCCCGTGGAGACGGACGGGTTGGTGGTCGCGGAGAAGACCTGGCCCATGCCGCCGGTCGCGAGGACCACGGCGGGTGCGTGGACCGCGCCCACGCCGTCGTGCTGGCCCTCCCCCATGACGTGCAGGGTGACGCCCGCGGTGTGGCCCTCGGCGTCCGTGAGGAGGTCCAGGACGAGCGCGTTCTCGACCGTGCGCACGCCACGCGCGCGTACCGCGTCGACCAGGGCGCGGGAGATCTCGGCGCCGGTGGCGTCGCCGCCCGCGTGGGCGATGCGGCGGCGGTGGTGGCCGCCCTCGCGGGTGAGTTCGAGGGCGCCCTCGGCGGACTCGTCGAACCGGGCGCCGGTCTCGATGAGGCGGCGTACGGCGTCGGGGCCCTCGGTGACGAGGATGCGGACCGCTTCCTCGTCGCACAGCCCGGCGCCCGCGACCAGGGTGTCGTCGAGGTGCTGCTCGGGGGTGTCGCCCTCGCCGAGGGCCGCGGCGATACCGCCCTGGGCCCAGCGGGTGGAGCCGTCGTCGAGGCGGGCCTTGGTGACGACGACGGTCTTCAGGCCCGCGGCCTGGCAGCGCAGGGCCGCCGTCAGACCGGCGACGCCCGAGCCGACGACGACCACGTCCGCGGCGATGGACCAGCCGGGCGCCGGCGCGTGCAGTCGTATGCCTGTGCTGGTCACGAGGCGGCTCCGAAGGTTCCGAAGGTGAGGGGGACATTGTCGATCAGCCGGGTCGCCCCGACCCGGGCGGCCACGGCGAGGACCGCCTCGCCGGTGAAGTCGCGCCCGATCTCGGTGAAGTCGGACGGGTCGACCAGGGCGAGGTAGTCCAGGGCCAGCGGCGGATCGAGGCGGGCGGCCTCGTCCAGGACCTGGCGGGCGGCGGCGCGGACGGCGGCCGGGCCGCCCGGGACGGCTGTCGCCACGGCGTGCGCGTCGGCCGCCGCGCGGGACTCGCCGATGGCGCTGAGCGCCTCGGCACGCGCGCGCGTGGCCGGCACCTCACGGGCCCGGGCCCGCAGCGCCTCCTGCGCGGCATGCCGGTCCTGGCCCGCGAACAGGGCGCTGGACAGCGCGAGGGCGGTGCGCCGCTCGGCGGCCGAGAGGTAGCGGTTGCGGCTGGACAGGGCCAGGCCGTCGTCCTCGCGGACGGTGGGGACGCCGACGATCTCCACGCCGAAGTTCAGGTCCCTCACCATGCGGCGGATCAGGGCGAGCTGCTGGGCGTCCTTCTGGCCGTACAGGGCGACGTCGGGGCGGGTCAGGTGCAGCAGCTTGGCGACGACCGTGAGCATGCCGTCGAAGTGGCCCGGGCGGGAGGAGCCCTCCAGGCGCTCGCCCATGGGGCCCGCGGTGATGCGGACCTGGGGCTCGCCACCGGGGTACACCTCGTCCGCCGAGGGGGCGAACACGACGTCCGCGCCGGACTTCCGGGCGAGCTCGATGTCGGCGTCCAGGGTGCGCGGATAGCGGTCGAGGTCCTCGCCCTGGCCGAACTGCAGCGGGTTGACGAAGACGGTGACGACGACCTCGCCGTCCGGGCCCGCGATGCCGCGCGCGGTGCGGATGAGTGTGGCGTGGCCCTCGTGCAGGGCGCCCATGGTCATCACCACGGCGCGGCGGCCCGCCCGCACGCGTGCGTGCAGCTCGTCGGCGGTGCTCAGCAGGGTGGTGGTCATCGGGCGTCCCCTTCGGTGCCGTCGGTGCCGTCAATGCCGTCGCTCGCGTCGGCGAGTACCCCGAGGAGGTCCTCGGCGAGCTCCGGCTTCAGCAGGCCGTGGGCCAAGGCCCGGTCGGCGGTCGCGCGGGCCATCGCCAGATAGCCGGCGACGGTCCCCGGGGCGTGCCGGCGCAGCTCGGTGACATGGGCCGCGACGGTGCCCGCGTCGCCGCGCGCGACCGGGCCGGTGAGGGCCGCGTCGCCGGAGCGCAGGGCGTTGTCCAGGGCCGCGCCGAGCAGCGGGCCGAGCATCCGGTCGGGGGCGGCGACCCCGGCCTCGCGCAGCAGGTCCAGGGACTGGGCGACCAGCGTGACCAGGTGGTTGGCGCCCAGGGCGAGCGCCGCGTGGTAGAGCGGGCGGTTCGCCTCGGCGATCCACTCCGGCTCGCCGCCCATCTCGATGACGAGGGCCTCGGCGGCCAGCCGCAGTTCCTCGGGCGCGGTGACGCCGAAGGAGCAGCCGGCCAGTCGCTGGACGTCCACGGGCGTGCCGGTGAAGGTCATCGCGGGGTGCAGGGCCAGCGGCAGGGCGCCCGCGCGCAGGGCGGGGTCGAGCACCCGGGCGCCGTAGCGCCCTGAGGTGTGGACGAGCAGTTGTCCCGGCCGTACGGAGCCGGTGTCGGCGAGTCCGGTGACCAGGTCGGGCAGGGCGTCGTCGGGGACGGTCAGCAGGACCAGGTCGGACCGCTGGAGCACCTCGGCGGGCGGCAGCACGGGCACGTCGGGCAGCAGTTGCGCGGCGCGGCGCCGGGAGGTGTCGGAGACCGCGGAGACGGCGACGGGGCGGTGCCCGGCGAGCTGCAGGGCGGCGGCCAGTGCGGGTCCCACGCGGCCGGCGCCGACGACGCCGACGGTGAGCCGCGCGGGGCGGTCCTTGGGGTCTGGCTGTGGGGTTGTGTTCACTCGACGGCGGCCTTCCCGTTCCAGTCCGCTCCGGGTACCGGACGATTTCTCGTCATGTTAACGCGATCGGTTCGAGGGGTGTTCGGTCGTCCACAGGGTGTGGGGAATGCTGTCCACAGGGTGTGCCGGAAATGCGGATGCCCGCCCGCACGCGCGCGGGGCAGGATCCGGGCATGACTGACACGACGGAACGGGACGAGCGGGCGGCCGGGCGGGAGACGGACCGGGAGCGGCGCGCACGGCTCCGTGAGCGGCGGCTGGCCGCCCATCGCGGCGCGCGGCGGGTGCTCGTGCGCTTCGCCTTCCACAAGACGCTCCGGGAGCGTCTGGCGGAGCTGGCCGCGGTGGAGGATCTGTACGACCTGGACGAGCTGTCCGACGTGTACGGCGACGGGGTCGTCGAGGCGCTGGAGGCGAAGGTCGCCGGGCTGCTCGGCACCGAGGCCGCCGCGTTCTTCCCGACGGGCACGATGGCCCAGCAGGTGGCCCTGCGCTGCTGGGCGGGCCGTACCGGCAACCCGACCGTCGCCCTGCACGCGCTCGGCCATCCCGAGGTGCACGAACGGAACGCGTTCAGCGAGGTCGGCGGCCTGCGTCCGGTGCGCGTGACGGACCAGCCGCGGCTGCCCACCGCCGCCGAGGTGCGCGACTTCGAGGAGCCCTTCGGGGCGCTGATGCTGGAACTCCCCCTCAGGGAGGCCGGTTTCGTGCTGCCCTCCTGGGAGGAACTCACGGAGGTGGTTCAGGCCGCGCGGGAGCGGGACGCCGTGGTGCACTTCGACGGGGCCCGGCTGTGGGAGTCCACGGTCCAGCTCGGGCGGTCCGTGGAGGAGATCGCGGGCCTGGCGGACAGCGTCTACGTGTCGTTCTACAAGGCCCTGGAGGGGCTCGGCGGCGCGGCGCTCGCCGGCCCGAAGGAGCTGGTGGAGGAGGCGAAGACCTGGCGGCACCGGTACGGCGGGGAGATCTTCCAGCAGTTCCCCACGGCCCTGTCGGCGCTGGCCGGGCTGGAGCGGGAGCTGCCCCGGCTGCCGGAGTACGTCGCCCACGCGCGCGTGGTGGCCGCCGCCCTGCGCGAGGGGTTCGCGGCGGCCGGGCTGCCGTGGGCCCGTGTGTACCCGGAGGTGCCGCACACCCACGACTTCCAGGTCTGGCTGCCGTACGAGGCGGACGTCCTCATGGAGGCGTCGGTCCGGACGGCCGAGGAGACGGGCGTCTTCCTGTTCGCCGCCGCCTGGATCCGGGGCGGTCCGGGTCTGGCCCACACCGAGGTGAGCGTGCGGGCCCCGGGGCTGGAGTGGACCGCCGAGGACGTGAAGACGGCGGTGACGGACTTCGTCGCCCGGTTGCCCGGGGAGGGCGGCGGCCGGTAAGGGCCGCCGCAGGGGGAGGGCCAGGCGTCAGGCCTTCGGCCAAAGCGGTCGGCCGGGCGGTCGGCCGGGCGTCAGGTGGTGAAGCCGCGTCGGGGACGCAGCCAGCGGGACAGGGCGAGTCGGATCCGGGTCCGGCCGTGGGCCGGGCGGCCGGACAGGACCGCGCGGAAGCGGCGTTCCTCGCGCCACTCGCGGACGACCTGACGGTCGTGTGTGCCGGGCGCGGGCGGGGCGGGCTCGCCGTGCTGCTGGGCGCGGTAGAGGTCGAGGAGGTGCTGCTGCGTGATGCTCATGAGGAATCGCCTCGGCAGGTCGGGGTGACGGGGGGGGTCCGAAGGCTCCGCGGCTGCCCCGGTGCCCCCACCCTGCGCCCGTACCCGGGGCGACGTCGCGTCGATTGACGACGCCCGTCAATCGACGGAGGCGTTGTCAGTGGTGGGGTGCACCATGAGGGCATGAGCGTGCACATCGACATCACGGGGCTGCGGCCGGAGGAGATCGCCGTCGTGCCCTCCCCCCTGGCCGAGCTCGGCATGGCGCTGCACGCGCTGTCCGAGCCGGGCCACCACCCGGGCCTCCAGGGCTGGGTGACGGGCGTGACGGCCCGGCTCGACCCGCATCTGGCCGACCGGATGTGCGAGGCCGACTTCCTGTGGCGGTCGACGTTCTCGGACCTGTTCCTGCCCTTCGCCGGCGTCCCGGGCGGGAGCACCCTCCCGGGCGGCACGCTCGCCGAGGAGCTGGACCTGCTCGACAAGCTGTCGGACGAACAGTTCGTGGACGCGGCACTGGAGTTCACCTGCGCCGTCGGATACGGCTCGTGCGGGCCCACCGCGCTGTCCGACCCCGAGGTGCGGCGCCGCGCCCTGGACCTGGCCGCCGCGCGCGGGCCCCAGCAGTTGCGGTTCAGCCGGCGGCTGCTGGGCGACCCGCCCTCGATCCGGGCCTGGCTGCGGCAGTTCCTCCAGGACTGCGACGAGGCGTTCTTCGCGGAGGCCTGGTCCCGGCTGCGCCACCAGCTCGCGGCGGACGCGCGGCTGAAGACGGACCTCTTCCGGCGCAAGGGCATGTCCGAGGCGCTGGCCGCGGTGTCCCCGGCGATCACGCTCGATGAGGCGGCCGCCCGGATCACGGTCGACAAGCTGGGCGGCGACGACGGTACGTCCACCGGGGACGGCGGCCTGCTGCTCGTCCCGACGAGCCTGGGCTGGCCGCATCTGATGGTCCTGCACCGGCACGGCTGGCAGCCGGTGCTGCACTACCCGGTCGGCTCCCCCGAGCTCGCCGCCCCGGCCAAACTCGAACAGCTCGCCCTGCGCATGACCGCGCTGTCCCACCCCGTGCGGATGCGGATGTGCCGCAACCTGGCCCGCAGCGCGTACACCACGGGCGAGCTGGCGCAGGTGCACGGCATGACGGCCCCGGAGATATCCCGGCACCTGGCCGTGCTGAAGAAGGCGGGCCTGCTCACCACCCGCCGCCGCGGGCGCTACGTCCTGCACCAGCTGGATGTGACGGTGGTGGCCCGGCTCGGCAGCGAGTTCCTGGAGGGGATCCTCAGATAGCCGAGGAGAACAGCCGAGAAAAGCAGCCGACGAGGGCCGGCCGGCCGCTGCCCGCTCAGCCGCGCCCGCCGGCCTGCACCAGCCCCGTCTCGTAGGCCAGCACCACGACCTGCACCCGGTCCCTGAGGCCCAGCTTGGTCAGGATGCGGCCCACGTGCGTCTTCACGGTCGCCTCGGAGAGCACGAGCCGGGCCGCGATCTCGCCGTTGGACAGGCCCTGCGCGACCAGCACCATCACCTCGCGCTCGCGGCCCGTGAGCCGCTCCAGCTGCTCGTGCTGGGGCTGCTTCGCGGTGCCCGGCAGCATCGGTGCGAAGCGGTCCAGGAGCCGCCGGGTGGTGGAGGGCGCGACGACCGCGTCACCGCTGTGCACGGCACGGATCGCGGCGAGCAGCTCACCGGGCGGCACATCCTTGAGCATGAAGCCGGAGGCGCCCGCCTTCAGCCCGGAGAAGGCGTACTCGTCGAGGTCGAAGGTGGTCAGGATGAGCACCTTCGGCGGGTCGGTGTCGGCGCAGATCCGTCGGGTCGTCTCCACACCGTCGAGCTTCGGCATGCGGACGTCCATCAGCACCACGTCGACCTCGGTCGACCGCAGCACCTGGAGGGCCTCGACCCCGTCGCCCGCCTCCGCCACGACCTCCATGTCCGGCTGGGCGGCGAGCACCATCCGGAACCCGGTGCGCAGCAGCACCTGGTCGTCGACGAGCATCACGCGGATCGTCATCGGGTCCTCTTCCAAGTCTCTTGTTGCAGATGGGAGCGTTACAGGTGTCAGCGAAGGGCGTGTGTGCCGAGGTCAGTTGGCGGGTTTGAGCGGCAGCAGCGCACTGATGCGGAATCCTCCGCCCGGGCGCGGTCCGGCGTCCAGGGTGCCGCCGACCATGCCGATCCGCTCGCGCATGCCGATGAGGCCGTGGCCCTGGCCGTCGAACCCGCCCTCCTCGTACAGCTCGTGCGGGGCGCCCTTGCCGTCGTCCTCGACGAGCAGGCCGAGGCCGTCGTCGAAGTACACCAGGCGCACGCTCGCGCCCGCGTTGGGCCCGCCGTGCTTGCGGGTGTTGGTGAGCGCCTCCTGCACGATGCGGTACGCCGTCAGCTCGACGCCGCTGGGCAGCGGCCGAGGGGTGCCCTCGACCTTGAAGTCGACGGGCAGTCCGGAAGTACGGCACTGCTCGACGAGGTCCTCGATCTGCTGGACGTCGGGCTGCGGCACATACTCGCCGGCCTCCTGGTGCTCCCCGGTGCGCAGCACGCCGAGCAGACGGCGCATCTCGGCGAGGGCCTGGCGGCCGGTGGAGGAGATGGTCTCCAGGGCCTTCTTCGCCTGGTCGGGAGCGGCGTCGAGGACGTAGGCGGCGCCGTCGGCCTGGACCACCATCACCGAGACGTTGTGCGCGACGACATCGTGCAACTCGCGTGCGATCCGGGCGCGTTCGGCGGCGACCGCGACCTTGGACTGCGCCTCGCGCTCCTTCTCCAGGCGGGCGGCCCGCTCCTCCAGCTGCGCGAAGTAGGCGCGGCGGGTACGGATGGAGTCACCGAGCACCCAGGCGAGGGCGAAGGGCACGGCCATGAAGACCGTCAGGGCGATGTTGCCCGCGACGTTCGTCTGGTCGCTCGGCCAGCGCAACTGGGACACGGGGGCCGCGCACAGACCGGCGCCCAGCGCGAAGCGGGAGGCCCAGCGCGCGCCCTCCGCCGCGACCGTGTAGACGATCACCAGCAGGGCGAAGTCGGCGGGACCCCGCTCCACGTCGGTGACGAGCTGGGCCACCCCGACCGCGGTCGCGAGCAGCAGCATCTTCTCCGGCAGACGGCGGCGCAGCGCGACCACCAGGCACAGCAGAATCGTGAGTGGAACGGCGGCGGCCGGTGAGCCGTATCCGCCCGCCACTCCGCCGACCAGGGAAATCCCGAGGAGGACCACGGCCCAGGAGCCGTCGACCCACATCGGGTGCCTGCGGAGGAAGTCATAGAGGCGCTGCACGTAACCCAGCGTAGGGAAGCGCGATAGGTGCAGGGGTCAACCGGAGGACCGATCCGCACCGGGCGCGCGTACTCCGCAAGGTGGAGTTGCGTTCGTTGTGTGCGCTTAGCCTGGCCCGGTGACACCAGGTACGGGAGCCGAGTTGCACGAGTGGCGTGGGTGGCGGGCGGCGGCGGAGGAGGCCTTGTACGGGCCGGCCGGCTTCTACCGGCGGGACGAGGGACCCGCCGGGCACTTTCGTACGTCCGTGCACGCTTCGTCGCTGTTCGCCGGGGCCGTGGCGCGGCTGCTGTGCCGGGTCGACGAGGCACTGGGGCGGCCCGCGGTGCTGGACTTCGTGGACATGGCGGCCGGGCGGGGCGAGCTGGCCGGCGGGGTGCTCAACGCGCTGCCCGCGGACGTGGCGGCCCGCACGCGGGTGTACGCCGTCGAGATCGCCGGGCGGCCCCCAGGGCTCGATCACCGGATCGAGTGGCGGGCCGCGCCCCCGGAGCGGATCACCGGGCTGCTGTTCGCCAACGAGTGGCTGGACAACGTACCCGTGGAGGTCGCCGAGGTGGACTCCGCGGACACCGCCCGGCTGGTGCTGGTCCGGGAGGACGGCAGCGAGCGGCTCGGGGAGCCGGTCGGAGGGGATCAGGCGCGGTGGCTTCAGCGGTGGTGGCCGCTGCCCGGCGAGGCGGGGCTGCGGGCCGAGATCGGTCTGCCCAGGGACGAGGCCTGGGCCTCGGCGGTCGCCGCACTCGACCGGGGGCTCGCCGTCGCCGTGGACTACGCGCACACGGCGGACGCCCGGCCGCCGTTCGGGACGCTCACCGGGTTCCGGGAGGGCCGCGAGACCGCGCCCGTACCGGACGGCTCCTGCGACATCACGGCCCATGTCGCGCTCGACGCGTGCGCGCTGCCCGGTGGACGGCTCCTCCCCCAGCGTGAGGCACTGCACGCCCTGGGCGTGACCGGCGCACGCCCCCCGCTCACGCTCGCGTCCACCGACCCCGCCGCCTACGTACGCGCTCTCGCGGGCGCCGGGGAGGCGGCCGAGCTCACGGCGGCGGGAGGGCTGGGCGACTTCGGGTGGCTGGTGCAGCCGGTCGGGATCCCGGACCTGCTCCGGGACTGAGCCCCTACTTGTCGATGTCCCCGACCACGAAGAACATCGACCCCAGGATCGCCACCATGTCCGCGACCAGCGTCCCCGGCAGCAGCTCCGTCAGCACCTGGATGTTGTTGTACGAGGCCGAGCGCAGCTTCAGCCGGTACGGGGTCTTCTCGCCCTTGCTGACCAGGTAGTAGCCGTTGATGCCGAGGGGGTTCTCGGTCCAGGCGTAGGTGTGGCCCTCGGGTGCCTTCAGGACCTTGGGGAGCCGCTGGTTGACCGGCCCGGGCGGCAGCTCGGCGAGCCGGTCGAGGCAGGCGTCGGCCAGGTCGAGCGCGTTGTGCGTCTGCTCCAGGAGGCACTCGAAGCGGGCCAGGCAGTCGCCCTCCTGCCGGGTCACCACCTTCAGGACGTCGCCCAGCTCGCCGTAGGCCAGGTACGGCTCGTCCCGGCGCAGGTCGAAGTCGACGCCCGAGCCGCGCCCGATCGGCCCGCTGACCCCGTACGCGTGGACGGCCTCCGGCGTGAGCCTGCCGACGCCCCGGGTGCGGCCCCGGAAGATCTCGTTGCCGAGCACCAGGTCGTCGAAGCGGTCCATCCGCGAGCGCACGTCGGCGACGGCGGCACGCGCGCGGGTGGTCCAGCCGGCCGGCAGGTCCTCCTTGAGGCCGCCGACACGGTTGAACATGTAGTGCATCCGCCCGCCGGAGACCTCCTCCATGACGTGCTGGAGCTCCTCGCGCTCCCGGAAGGCGTAGAAGATCGGGGTGATCCCGCCGAGCTCCAGCGGGTACGAGCCGAGGAACATCAGGTGGTTGAGCACCCGGTTCAGCTCGGCGAGCAGCGTGCGCAGCCACACCGCGCGCTCGGGGACCTCCATGCCGAGCATCCGCTCCACGGCGAGGACCACGCCCAGCTCGTTGGAGAACGCCGACAGCCAGTCGTGGCGGTTGGCCAGCATGATGATCTGGCGGTAGTCGCGCGCCTCGAACAGCTTCTCGGCGCCGCGGTGCATATAGCCGATCACCGGCTCCGCGTGCGTGATGCGCTCGCCGTCCAGGACCAGCTTCAGCCGCAGCACGCCGTGCGTGGAGGGATGCTGGGGGCCGATGTTGAGCACCATGTCGGTGCTCTCCGCGGCGCCGCCGATTCCGACCATGGTCTCCGTCGTAGGAGTCATGGACACAGTCTCTCCTACGTACGCTGGCCTCATGGATACGGGGAGTGCGCGGGAGGCGGAGCCGGTGGCGGCCGTCGAGGGCACGGCGGGGGCGGACGGGGACGAGCCGGTGTGGATCGCGCTGCCGCCCGGGCTGCTGAAGATGCGGCGGTTGCTGCTGGTGGTGTGGCTGGGGCTGATCACCCTGGCCGCCGGGTTGCTGCCTGGCCTGCTGGCCGGGCCCGCCTGGGCCGTCTTCGCGGTGCTGCCGCTGGCGCTGATGGCTTGGGGCTGGGTGATGGTCGACCGCAACTGGCGTTCCTGGCGGTACGCCGAGCGCGCCGACGACCTGCTGATCAGCCGGGGCGTGCTGTGGCGCGAGGAGACGGTCGTGCCGTACGGGCGGATGCAGCTGGTCGAGGTCACCTCCGGGCCCGTCGAACGGCACTTCGGGCTGGCCAGCGTGCAGTTGCACACGGCCGCCGCGGCCACCGACGCGACCATCCCCGGCCTGGACCCGGCCGAAGCGGAACGACTGCGCGACCGGCTCACCGAGCTGGGCGAGGCCCGATCGGCGGGCCTGTGACAACGCCGGAGAGCGCCGAGACCGGGCGTGCCAACGGGGCCACCGGGGCCACCGGGGCCGCAGGGGCCACCGGGGCCGCAGGGGCTACCGGGGCTGCGGGGACCGCCGATGCCAACGGGACCGCTGAGGCGACGAGGGCCGCGGGGACCATCGGAGCCAACGGGCCCACCGAGGCGACGGGGGCCGCAAGGGCTACCGGGACTGCGGGGACCGCCGAGGCGACGAGGGCCGCGGGGACCATCGGAGCCAACGGGCCCACCGAGGCGACGGGGGCCGCAGGAGCCACCGAGACCGCCGAGGCCACCAAACCCCCAGGGGCCACCGAGGCCACCAACCCCGCAGGGACGGAGGCCGACAGGACCACCGGGGCGGCCGACAGCGCCACCGAGGCCGCCCATCCCTCCGAGCCCACCGAACCCACCGAACCCACCGAACCCACCAACCCCACTACCGCCCTACCCGAGCGCCGACTGCACCCCGTCACCCCCCTGCGGCGGGCCTGGGCGCCGGTCGCTGTGGTCATCGGCTGGGCCGTGCACGACCTCGACGGGGCGCAGCGCCAGCTGACCCGGCTGACGACGACCACGTTGCTGCTCGGCCTCGCCGTGATCATCCCGGCCGCCGCCCTCTACGGCTTCTGCTCCTGGTGGTTCACGCGCTTCGCGGTGACCGACACCGAACTGCGCATCCGCACCGGCCTGGTGTTCCGGCGCACCGCGCACATCCGGCTGGAGCGCATCCAGGCCATCGACATCACCCAGCCGCTGCTCGCCCGGGTCGCGGGCGTCGCCAAGCTGAAACTCGACGTCATAGGGACCGACAAGAAGGACGAACTGGCCTTCCTGGGCGCGGACGAGGCACGCACCCTGCGCGCCGAACTGCTCGCCCGGGCGGCCGGTTTCGCACCCGAGACCGCCCACGAGGTCGGCGAGGCACCGTCCCGGCAGCTGCTCCGCGTGCCGCCGGGTGTCCTCGCCGTGTCACTGGTGCTGACGGGCGCCACCTGGGGATCGCTGGCCGCGGCGCTCGTCGTACCGCCGGTGCTGTGGCTGTTCACCCACAGCCTGTGGACAGTTCTCGCGGTCGCCCTGCCGCTCCTGGGCGCGGCGGGCGCGAGCAGCGTGGGGAGGTTCGTCGCCGAGTACGACTGGACGGTGGGCGAGTCGCCCGACGGGCTGCGCATCGACCACGGTCTGCTGGACCGGGCCCACGAGACGGTGCCGCCGGGCCGGGTGCAGACCGTGCGGATCGTGGAGCCGCTGCTGTGGCGGCGGCGCGGCTGGGTGCGCGTGGAACTCGATGTGGCGGGCTCGTCCAACTCCGTGCTGGTGCCGGTCGCCCCGCGCGAACTCGCGGAGACCGTCGTCGCGCTGGTGCTGCCCGGAGTGACCGTGCCGGAGCCCGCGGCCCTCGCGCCGTCGCCGCGCCGCGCCCGGTGGTGCGTGCCGGTGTGGTGGCGGGGGTACGGACTCGCCGTCACCGACGCGGTGTTCGCGGCGCGCTCCGGGCTGCTGGCGCGGAGTCTGGCGCTGGTGCCGCACGCCAAGGTGCAGAGCGTACGGATGACGCAGGGGCCCTGGGAGCGGGCCCGGGGCGTGGCCGACGTCTGTGTGGACACCGGCGCGAACAAGGTCGTACGGGCGCGGCTGCGGGACGCGGACGAGGCACGCGAGTTGCTGGCCCGGCAGGCGGAGCGCTCCCGGACGGGACGCAGGGACGCGCGCCCGGACCGCTGGATGGCGTGACCGGCCGAGAACCGAAAGGCGCGGGCCTCAGGACACCGCGCTGCGCAGCCCCTGCACGTCGATCTGTTCCGTCTCGTCGTGCGCGGTCAGGTCGATGACCTGGCCGATCCCGCGCGACTCCTCGTCCGCCGGCTTGTACCGGGCCTCCGCCTCGGCCTTGTGCAGGGCGAGGGCCTCCTGGCCGACGACATCCGCCAGGTCCTCGTTCTGCACGGCCTCCAGAGCGGCGCGGGACGTCTCCTGCTTGGTGCCGAAGAAGTCGAACCCGCCCTCGGTCCGCGGACGCCGCGCCGGCGTCTGCGGGGCGACGGCCACGGCGGTCGGCACGGCGTAGTGACCCGACGCGGCCGACCGCGAGAGCCGTTCGGTCTCGGACGTGGCGGACGCGGCGGACGTGGCGGACGTTCCGACGGCCGCCCGCTCGTGGGCGTCGACCGCCTCCGACCGCTCCCGCGGCTCGTCCTCGTGCGACGGCTCCCGGAGGTCCGGCTGTTCGTCCTTCGCCTCCTGCGCGGGCTCGTCCTCGTCGTCGTCCGGGACGCCGTCACCGTCGCCGTCCGGGCCGCCGTCCGGGTCCGGGGCCGCGTCGCCGTCGAACCGGGCGAGCGCGGCCGCCGCACGCAGGAACAGCCGGGACCCCTCCGGCGAGAAGACCGCGGGAACGGCCGGCTCCTCCTCGACGGCCAGATCCCCGGCCGTCGCGGCGGATGCCTCGTCCGCGTCCGCCGAACCGTCCGCCGGCTTCGACGCGCCCGCGGGCAGCGCGGCCCGCACCGGAACCGTCGCCTCGATCTCCAGCATCCGGCGGTCCTCGAGGACGCTCGCGCGCTCGGTCTCGGACGTGGCGTACCGGCGCAGCAGCGCGGCGTGTTCGTTGCGCAGCCCGGCCAGTTCCGTGCGCTTGGCGCGCAGCCGCTGCTCCAGCTTCACGCGCAGCTCGCGGGACTCCTCCAGGTCGCCCTCCAGTTCGGCGACGCGCTCCTCGAAGCGCCACTCGTCGCTCGCGCGCCCGCGCGTGAGGTCGGCGACGCGCTTGCCCGCCTGGCTGTCCCAGCGGCGCAGCACGACCGCGCCGACGACCGCCGTCGCCGCGGCGGCCGCCGCCAGACCGCGGAGCACCATCGGCTCCGTGAACACCCAGGGCCCCAGGGCGCAGACGAGGGAGACGCCTGCGATCGCCGACGGGGGAAGCAGCCTGTGCAGGGGCGGGGAATGGCGGTGACGTCCACGTGGCATGGCCAGAAACTTACCGCGCGTAGGCGAATCATGGTGAGCCACCCCGCAAAACAAAGCCATACCGAAGTGTTCACACCGCATCAGAACTCGACACCGAGCGGAATCCGCCCGTCAATCAATTCCCGAGATCACGCGCAGGATCACTCCCAAGATCATTTCCAGCGGTCCGCGAACGGCCGTCCAGCCGCCCGCTGATCCACTCCAGCGTCGCCGGAATCTCGCGCCGCCAGGTGTTGAAGTTGTGCCCGCCGCTTTCGAGGACGATCGACGAGATCCGCGTCCGCCCGGTGTTCTTCACGCGTTCGATGAACCGCAGCGTGTCCTTGTAGTTGGACTCCCCCTCCCTGCTGCTGGTGACCAGCAACGACGTATCGGGAGCGGGCCTGTGCTTCAGGTACCACCACAGATCGGCGCGATTGCGCAGCCCCTTGTCGCCCTGGAAGAGATCACCGGTCGTGGCGTCGATCGGCGCCTTGTAGTACGCGGAGAGACCGGCCCCGGCGGCGTACACATCGGGATGGTGCATGGCGATCTTCAACGCGCAGTAGCCGCCCGTGGAGTTGCCGACGATGCCCAGCCGGCCCGGCTTTGCGACCACCCTGAACTGCGAACGCAACGCGTCGGGCAGATCCCTCGCGAAGAACGACTCGGTCTGCGGCCCGCCCGGGATGTCCACGCACTCCGTGTCCCGGGGCGGCGCCACCGTCGGCCGCAGCATCACGAGGATCGTCGGCTTCATCCGCCCCGCCCGGGCCAGTTCCAGGGCCGTACGCGGATAGTGGAGCTTCTCCACCAGCGCCGACGCCGTACCCGGATAGCCGGTCAGCACCACGGCCGCGGGGAACGAACGGGTGCGGTACCGCGGCTGGAAGTACTCCGGCGGCAGATAGACGTACGCGGGCGTCGCGATGCGGGTCGTCCGGCCCACGATCCCGACCTCCTGGATCCGGCCGCCGACCTGGGGCTGAGCGCCGCCCGCCCCCGGCACCCGCCGCGTGGCGACCACCTCCAGCGGGCCGCCGCCCCGCGCGTGATCGACCACCACGCCCTGGTCCTTCTCCTGCCCGAACAGATCCGCCCAGCTCGCGTAGAACCCGAAAGCCTGGTTGGCGGCGAGACCCACCGCCGCGAACAGCGCCAACTGCGTGGCCAGCAGCAGACCGACGCGCCCGCACACCGCCCGCCAGCCGCGCCGGGCCAGCCGCGGCCACAGCCAGACCGTGCCGGCGAACAGCAGCACGGCCGACAGCGCCGCCAGCAGCAGCACGTTGTTGCTCGTGAGACCCATGGGTTGGTTACCTGTCCGCGCTCTCCGTCCGGCCACCCCGACCACACCTTCGCGAGGGCTTGTCCCGGACTTTCCTTGGCCTTTGAAACGGCTTTGACGTGGGGAGTGAACCTCTCCCCCCGAGACACCGTCCTAGAGGGCGCAATGTCGCCGGATGCCCGAATCGGTACCGGATCCAAGGTCTCTCGCAGAACTACGGGATGCGATGTCTGTCAGGACAGATGAGGAAATGTCGGTCGAGGTTCCGAGTCGCAGAAGCGACGCGGCTCCCACGGGCCGGGTGAACCGGGTGCGCCGGCTGCTGCGCGGACCGCGCCCCGAGGCCGTCCCCGTCCTGGTCGGCAGAGCATGCGCCCTCGTGGGCGTCCTGGACATCGCCGCGGGCGTGTTCCCCCGCTTCCGCCACAGCCGCATGCACGCCATCGCCGAGGTACTGCCCGGCGCGCTCGGCCCCTTCGCGGCCGCCCTGTCGCTCAGCACCGGCGTGCTGTTGCTGCTGCTCGCCCACGGCCTCAAGCGCGGCAAGCGCCGGGCCTGGCGGGCCGCCGTCGCCCTGCTGCCCGCCGGCGCCGTCGCCCAGTTCACGTACCGCCACTCGCTGGTCGGCGTACTGATCTCCCTGGCCCTGCTGGCACCGCTGCTGCTCCACCGCGACCAGTTCGACGCCCTGCCCGACCCGCGCAGCCGCTGGCGGGCCCTCGCCAACTTCGTCCTCATGAGCGCCGGTTCGCTCATGCTCGGCCTGCTCATCGTCAGCGTCCACGCCGAGCGCATCATCGGCGACCCGAGCCTGGCCGACCGCATCACCCACGTCATCTACGGCCTGTTCGGCTTCGAAGGCCCCGTCGAATACCAGGGCAACACCTCCTGGACCGTGGCCTTCTCGCTCGGCGCCCTCGGCCTGCTCACCGCCGTCACCACCATCTACCTGGCCTTCCGCCCCGAACACCCCGCCGCCCGGCTCACCGAGGAGGACGAGACCCGGCTGCGCGCCCTCCTGGAGCGGCACGGCCACCGCGACTCCCTCGGCCACTTCGCGCTCCGCCGCGACAAGGCCGTCGTCTTCTCCCCCAGCGGCAAGGCCGCCGTGACCTACCGCGTCGTCTCCGGCGTCATGCTCGCCAGCGGCGACCCCATCGGCGACGTCGAAGCCTGGCCCGGCGCCATCGAACAGTTCATGGACGAGGCCAAGGCCCACTCCTGGACCCCCGCCGTCATGGGCTGCTCCGAGACCGGCGGCGAGGTCTGGACCCGCGAGACCGGGCTCGACGCCCTCGAACTGGGCGACGAGGCGGTGGTGGACGTCAAGGATTTCTCCCTCGCCGGCCGCGCGATGCGCAACGTGCGCCAGATGGTCAAGCGCATCGAGCGCGCCGGTTACGAAACCCGGGTACGACGTGTCCGTGACCTCGGCGAGGCCGAGCTGGAACGCATCCGCCGCGCCGCCGACGACTGGCGCGGCACCGACACCGAACGCGGCTTCTCCATGGCGCTCGGCCGCGTCGGCGACCCCGCCGACGGCGACTGCCTCATCGCCACCGCCCACAAGGCCGACGAACACCCCGGCCCCTACGGCGACCTCAAGGCGATCCTGCACTTCGTGCCCTGGGGCACCGACGGCGCCTCCCTGGACCTCATGCGCCGCGACCGCTCCGCCGACCCCGGCATGAACGAACTCCTCATCGTCGCCGCCCTCCAGGCCGCCCCCCGGTTCGGCATCACCCGCGTCTCCCTCAACTTCGCCATGTTCCGCGCGGCCCTCGCCCGCGGCGAGAAGATCGGCGCCGGCCCGGTGCTGCGCGCCTGGCGCGGACTGCTCGTCTTCCTCTCCCGCTGGTTCCAGATCGAGTCCCTGTACAAGTTCAACGCCAAGTTCCGGCCGCGCTGGGAGCCCCGCTTCGTCGTCTACCGCGCCTCCGCCGACCTGCCCCGCATCGGATTCGCCGCCATGCAGGCCGAGGGCTTCGTCGACCTCGCCCTCCCCCTGCCGCGCTTCCTGCGCCGCCGCGGCCCGGCCGGCCGCCGCCCCTGCCCCCACGGCACCGCGACCGAACGGGGCGTCCGGGCGGCCTGACCGAGCCCCCACACGGGGCCGTCCCTTGGGCCGCAGCCCCGGACGGCCCCCGCCGGGGCCTACGCTGAACATATGAGCAACCAGAGCGGACGCGGGCGCGTGGCGGGCCTACCGGAATGGGACCGCTGCGCGGTCATGGGAGTCGTGAACGTCACCCCCGACTCCTTCTCCGACGGCGGCCGCTTCTTCGACACCACGACCGCCGTCAAACACGGCCTCGACCTGGTCACCGAGGGCGCGGACCTGGTCGACGTCGGCGGCGAGTCCACCCGCCCCGGCGCCGCCCGGGTGGACGAGGCCGAGGAACTGCGCCGCGTCATCCCCGTCGTCCGCGGCCTCGCCTCCGAAGGCGTCACCGTCTCCGTCGACACCATGCGCGCCTCCGTCGCCGAACGCGCCCTCGCCGCGGGCGCCGCCCTCGTCAACGACGTCAGCGGCGGCCTCGCCGACCCCCGCATGATCCCGGCCGTCGCCGACGCCGGCGCCCCCTTCGTCGTCATGCACTGGCGCGGCTTCCTCCAGGGCGGCAACGTCCGGGGCGAGTACACCGACGTCGTCCGCGAGGTCGTGGACGAGCTGCGCACCCGCGTGGACGCCGTCCTGGCCGGCGGCATCGCCCCCGACCGCGTCGTCGTCGACCCCGGACTCGGCTTCTCCAAGGACGCCGAGCACGACCTCGCGCTCCTCGCCGGCCTCGACCGGGTCCTGCGCCTCGGCCACCCCCTGCTCGTCGCCGCCTCCCGCAAACGCTTCCTCGGCCGCGTCCTCGCCGGCCCCGACGGCCCGCCCCCGCCCGCCCGCGAACGCGACGCGGCCACCGCCGCCGTCTCCGCCCTCGCCGCACACGCCGGCGCCTGGGCCGTCCGCGTCCACGAGGTACGCGCCACGGCCGACGCGGTACGGGTCGCCCACGCCATAGAAAGGGCGCGTACGACGGACACCGGCGCGGAAGGAACCCGGTGAGCGCCCCGCACACCGACGTCGAACAGGTCGAGGCCGCCAACACCGCCTTCTACGAGGCACTGGAGCGGGGCGACTTCGAGGAACTCGCCTCGCTCTGGCTGACCCCTGCCGACCTGGGCGTCGACGAGTCCTACCACGACCCGGCCGACACCGGCGTGGTCTCCTGCGTGCACCCCGGCTGGCCCGTGCTCACCGGCCGCGGCGAGGTCCTCCGGTCCTACGCGCTGATCATGGCGAACACCGACTACATCCAGTTCTTCCTGACCGATGTACACGTCTCGGTCACCGGCGACACCGCCCTCGTGAACTGCACCGAGAACATCCTCAGCGGCGGCCCCGCCCCCGAGGGCGACGAGGAGCTCGGCCCGCTCGTCGGCCAGCTCGTGGTCGCCACCAACGTGTTCCGGCGCACGCCCCAGGGGTGGAAACTCTGGTCGCACCACGCTTCCCCCGTTCTGGCCGAAACCGACGAGGACGAGGGCGAGGAGACCCCCTCCTGAGTGGGTAGGCGCCTGACAAGGGCCGGACCGCGGCGACGACGTGGTTGGAATCACGGACCCCCGGGTATGGGCGGCTACCAACCCATGAGCCGCCGGGTTCGCCAGGGGAAACGCTGGATGAATCCTGCCCGGCCCGGCCCGGGCGCCCACCCCCGTGGCCCGGCCCCCTCCGGGCTCGCAGGTAGATTCGACTGAGGCCGGTGTGCCGCCCGCACACGGCACGGACCGGCCGTGACCGACGATTGCAGGAGTGATTCGCGTGGATCGTGTCGCGCTGCGCGGCCTGAAGGCCCGTGGGCACCACGGTGTGTTCCCCGAGGAACGCAAGGAGGGCCAGACCTTTGTCGTGGACCTCGTCCTCGGCCTGGACACCCGGCCGGCCGCGGCCGACGACGACCTGGCGAAGACCGTTCACTACGGCATCGTGGCCGAGGAGGTCGTGGCCGTCGTCGAGGGCGAGCCCGTCAACCTCATCGAGACGCTCGCCGAGCGGATAGCCCAGGTATGTCTGAAGCACGAGGGGGTCGAGGAGGTCGAGGTGGCCGTCCACAAGCCGGACGCCCCGATCACCGTCCCCTTCGACGACGTGACCGTCACCATCACCCGGAGCCGAGTATGACTGCACCCTTCATCCAGGGTCCCAGCGACCCGACCGTACAGCCGGTACCCGCCTCCGTCGTCGACAAGGTCGACGCCGCCGACACCACGCTCAGCAACCCCAAATGGGCCGTGGTCGCCCTCGGCTCCAACCTCGGAAACCGCCTGGAGACCCTCCAGGGAGCCGTCGACGCCCTCGAGGACACGCCCGGCCTGCGCATCAAGGCCGTCTCCCCGGTCTACGAGACCGAGCCCTGGGGCGTGGAGCCCGGCAGCCAGCCCGCCTACTTCAATGCGGTCGTCGTCCTCAAGACCACCCTCCCGCCCTCCTCGCTCCTGGAGCGCGCGCACGCGGTCGAGGAGGCCTTCCACCGCGTCCGGGACGAGCACTGGGGCCCCCGCACCCTCGACGTCGACATCGTGTCCTACGCCGATGTCGTCTCCGACGACCCGCAGCTCACCCTCCCCCACCCCCGCGCCCACGAGCGCGCCTTCGTCCTGGCTCCCTGGAACGACCTGGACCCCGAGGCGCAGCTGCCCGGGCGCGGCCCGGTCGCCGGTCTGCTGGACGCCGTCACCCGCGACGGCGTGGCGCCCCGCAAGGACCTGGAACTCCGGCTGCCCGAGTAGCCGTTAAGGTCAAGACGGCCGCGGAACGGGGCCACCGACGGGGGAAGCGAAGGGACACCGTGAGAGAGCTGCGCATCAGGGTGCTGGTCGGCGTCTTCGTCGTGGCCGGAGTCCTGTCCTGGGCCGGGGCCCGCCTGTGGAACTCGGTCGGCACCCTTCCCGGCGTCCCCATGGCCGCCCCCATCGTCCTGGCCATGATCGCCGTGGTCCTCCTGGCCACGGCGCTCTCGCTCCGCGCCCGCCTGAAGGCCCAGCGCGAGCGGCAGCCCGACGCCAAGGGCGTCGACCCCATGATGGCGGCCCGCGCGGTCGTTTTCGGCCATGCCAGCGCCCTGGTCGCCGCCCTCGTCTCCGGCATGTACGGCGGCACCGGCGTCTTCCTCCTGGAGTCCCTCGACATCCCCGCCCGCCGCGACCAGGCCATCTACGCCGGCCTCTCCGTCCTCGCGGGCATCGCCGTCATAGCGACGGCCCTCTTCCTGGAACGCGTCTGCAAACTCCCGGAAGACGACGAACACGACGGCACGGGCACGGCCCCTACGACCTGACGCCCGGCGTCAGCGCGCCATGATGAGGCTCATCGCCTCGTTCCGGGTCGCCGCGTCCCGCAGCTGACCCCGCACGGCCGACGTCAGCGTCTTCGCGCCGGGCTTGCGGATCCCGCGCATGGACATGCACATGTGCTCGCACTCCACGACCACGATGACCCCACGCGGCTCGAGGATCTCCATCAGCGAGTCCGCGATCTGCGTGGTGAGTCGTTCCTGCACCTGCGGGCGCCGGGCGTAGACATCCACGAGCCGGGCCAGCTTGGACAGCCCGGTGATCTTTCCGCTGGTGGCCGGGATGTACCCGACATGAGCGACGCCCCGGAACGGTACGAGATGGTGTTCACAGGTGCTGTACACCTCGATGTCCTTCACGAGCACCATTTCGTCGTGCCCGATGTCGAACGTCGTCGTCAGCACATCCTCGGGCTTCTGCCACAGCCCGCCGAATATCTCCTTGTACGCCCGCGCGACCCGCGCCGGTGTTTCCCGGAGCCCCTCGCGGTCGGGGTCCTCGCCGACCGCGATCAGCAGTTCCCGAACGGCGTTCTCGGCTCTCTTCTCGTCGAATTCGCCGAGCTGGCCCTCGCCGGCCAGCGTCACGGGGTCGGTCATCTGGGTGCCTCGTTCCTGTGTCCTTCACGGGGCGGCCTGCGGAAATGGCGAAAAGCCGCGCCCCCCAGGCTAAAACCTGGGGGGCGCGGCATCCATTCCGGGCCCGGGGGCCGCGGGGAGAGCGGTGGTCAGCTCTCGGGGCGGTCCTCCGGGGTCCGCTCGGGCGCCGGGGCGGGTTCCGCCGTGGTGCTCTTCGCGGTGGAGATGGCCGGCGTCGCGCCGTTGGTCCCGTTCGTCAGGGCCAGCTCCTTGGGGGAGAGGACCGGCGGGCGGGTGGACGGCGTACGGCGGGAGGAGCCGGTCCAGGCGGGACGCGGCGGGCGCTTGACGATCGGCGCGAAGATCTCGGCGATCTCCTCCTTGCCCAGCGTCTCCTTCTCGAGGAGGGCCAGGACCAGGTTGTCGAGGACGTCGCGGTTCTCGACGAGGATCTCCCACGCCTCGTTGTGCGCGGTCTCGATGAGCTTCTTGACCTCTTCGTCGACCAGCGCGGCGATCTCTTCCGAGTAGTCGCGCTGGTGAGCCATCTCACGTCCGAGGAACGGCTCGGTGTTGTCGCCGCCGAACTTGATCGCGCCGAGACGCTCGGTCATGCCGTACTGCGTGACCATCGCGCGGGCCAGGCCGGTGGCCTTCTCGATGTCGTTGGCGGCACCCGTCGTCGGGTCGTGGAAGACGAGCTCCTCGGCCGCGCGGCCGCCCAGCATGTAGGCGAGCTGGTCGAGCATCTCGTTGCGCGTGGTCGAGTACTTGTCCTCGTCCGGCAGCACCATGGTGTAGCCGAGGGCGCGGCCTCTGGAGAGGATCGTGATCTTGTGGACGGGATCGGAGTTGGGTGAGGCCGCCGCGACCAGGGCGTGACCGCCCTCGTGGTACGCGGTGATCTTCTTCTCCTTGTCCGACATGATCCGGGTCCGCTTCTGCGGGCCCGCGACCACACGGTCGATCGCCTCGTCCAGCATGTGGTTGTCGATCAGCTTCTGGTCGCTGCGGGCCGTCAGCAGGGCGGCCTCGTTCAGCACGTTGGCGAGATCGGCACCCGTCATGCCGGGCGTGCGGCGGGAGACCGCCGACAGGTCGACGTCGGGCGCGACCGGCTTGCCCTTCTGGTGGACCTTGAGGATCTCCAGACGGCCCTGCATGTCCGGGCGGTCGACCGCGATCTGGCGGTCGAAGCGGCCGGGGCGCAGGAGGGCCGGGTCGAGGATGTCCGGGCGGTTCGTGGCGGCGATCAGGATGACGCCGCCCTTGACGTCGAAGCCGTCCATCTCGACGAGCAGCTGGTTAAGGGTCTGCTCGCGCTCGTCGTGGCCACCGCCGAGGCCGGCGCCGCGGTGGCGGCCGACCGCGTCGATCTCGTCGACGAAGACGATCGCCGGGGCGTTCGCCTTGGCCTGCTCGAAGAGGTCACGGACTCGGGAGGCACCGACACCGACGAACATCTCGACGAAGTCGGAACCGGAGATCGAGTAGAACGGCACGCCCGCCTCGCCGGCGACGGCTCGGGCGAGCAGGGTCTTGCCGGTGCCGGGCGGGCCGTACAGCAGCACGCCCTTGGGGATCTTGGCGCCGACGGCCTGGAACTTGGCGGGCTCCTGGAGGAACTCCTTGATCTCGTGGAGCTCCTCGACGGCCTCGTCCGAGCCGGCGACGTCCGAGAACGTCGTCTTGGGGGTGTCCTTGGTGATCAGCTTGGCCTTGGACTTCCCGAAGTTCATGACCCGGGAGCCGCCACCCTGCATCTGGTTCATCAGGAACAGGAAGATGACCACGATGAGGACCAGGGGCAGCAGGAAGGAGATCAGCATCCCGATGAACGGGTTCTGCTTGGACGGCGAGATCGTGTAGCCGTCCGAGATCTGCTTGTCCTGGTACTTGTTCTGCAGCGTGTTGGCGATGTCCACGCCCTGGTCGCCGATGTAGCTCGCCTGGATCTTCGAGCTGCCCTCGACCTTTACGCCGTCCTTGAGCGTGACCTTGATGGTCTGCTCGTCACCGGTGGTCAGCTTGGCCGACTCCACCTTGTTCTGGTTGATCGCCTGGACGACCTGGCCGGTGTCCACCGTCTTGTAGCCGCCGGACGAGCCGACGACCTGCATCAACACGACCACGGCAAGGACGGCCAGCACGATCCACATGACCGGCCCACGGAAGTATCGCTTCACGTCCATCCATACGGAGCGGTGCCGCCCCGTCCCTCCTGCCATAGTGAGTTTGATAAAGACTGTTCTTCGGACGGTACCCCAGCATTGTCACCTGAAGCTGCGCGGGACGACTGGCGATCCGTCTACGCATGCTCCAACGGCGGGAAGTCCGCTGGGGTTCCCGATCACCGTCACGGCACCCCGGCCGGGATTCAGCCGCCGTACACGTGGGGCGCGAGCGTACCGACGAACGGGAGGTTGCGGTACTTCTCGGCGTAGTCCAGGCCGTAGCCGACGACGAATTCGTTGGGGATGTCGAATCCGACCCATTCCACGTCGATGGCGACCTTCGCGGCCTCGGGCTTGCGCAGCAGGGTGCACACCTTGAGGGAGGCGGGCTCGCGCGAGCCGAGGTTGGAGAGCAGCCAGGACAGGGTCAGGCCGGAGTCGATGATGTCTTCGACGATGAGGACGTGCTTGCCCTTGATGTCGGTGTCGAGGTCCTTGAGGATCCGCACCACACCGGAGGACTGGGTGCCCGCCCCGTACGAGGATACGGCCATCCAGTCCATGGTGAGGGGGGTGGACAGCGCCCGGGCGAGGTCGGCCATGACCATCACCGCGCCCTTGAGGACTCCGACGATCAGCAGGTCCTTGCCCGCGTACTCCGCGTCGATCTTCGCGGCCAGCTCGGTGAGCTTGGCGTCGATCTCTTCTTTGGTGATGAGCACCTGCTGGAGGTCGGCACCCATGTCTTTCGCGTCCACCCGCATCACTTTCGGTCGTCCCACCGGCTGAGCGGCCCCTCCACGGATTGCCCGGAGGGGTCGTGGTTCAGCCTTGCCGAATCACCAGTCTGCCACCCTGCCGCTGGGCCACGACTTTGCCGGGGAGATTGATGGCTCCCTGACCGCGCCAGCCGGTGATGAGCCGGTCGACTTCTTCGATGTGGCGGGCGAACAGCGAGCCGGCCGGCGCACCGGCCGCGATGGCGGCCCGGCGCAGGACGCGGCGGCGTACGGCGGGGGGCAGGGCGTAGAGCTTCGCGCACTCCAGCACGCCGGTGGCGTCTCGGACGGTGGCCTCGGCCCGGCCGGCCCAGGCGTCGAGGGCGTCGGCGTCGTCGCGGGAGAGCTGTGCCGTGCGGGCGAGGGCTTCGACGACGCCTTTGCCGAGGGCCTTCTCCAGGGCGGGCAGGCCTTCGTGGCGCAGCCGGGAGCGGGTGTAGGCGGGGTCGGCGTTGTGGGGGTCGTCCCAGACGGGCAGGGACTGGACCATGCAGGCCTTGCGGGCGGTCTGCCGGTCGAGTTCCAGGAAGGGGCGCCGGTAGCGGCCGCCGGCCCCCGAGACCGCGGCCATTCCGGACAGGGAGCGGATGCCGGAGCCGCGGGCGAGGCCCAGGAGGACGGTCTCGGCCTGGTCGTCGCGGGTGTGGCCGAGGAGGACCGCGGTGGCGCCGTGGCGTTCGGCCGCGGTGTCGAGTGCGGTGTAGCGGGCGTCGCGGGCGGCGGCTTCGGGTCCGCCGGTGCGGCCGACGGTCACGGCGACGGAGTCGACCGGGTCGAGGCCGAGTTCGCGCAGGCGCTGGACGACTTCCGCGGCGCGGGCGTCGGAGCCGGGCTGGAGGCCGTGGTCGACGGTCACGCCGCCGGCTCTGATGCCGAGTTTGGGGGACTCGAAGGCGAGAGCGGAGGCGAGGGCCATGGAGTCGGCGCCGCCGGAGCAGGCCACGAGCACGAGCGGCGGGGGCGGCGGCTCGTGCGGGAGCGCGGCGGTGGCGCTGTGGTGTTCGGTGAGGAGGTCGTGGAGGACGCGGCGGACCGCCAGGCGTATCGCCGCGACCGCAGGATGGGGACCCATGTCCGGTTCCCTTCATGAAGTTGTCGGGGGGTGAGCCCGAGGTTCGGTCACGCAGAGTGTGTAGATGGTGACAGAACCGGGCCGTTCCCCGAGCATTGCACGCCTACCCCTGCCTCACGGTCCCTCGGACGGGTGATTGGAGGGGCGTTCGCCTGCCGTCCGCCGGTTTCCTTTCACGACCTCGCGGCGATGTTCACTACTCGGTCCTGCGGTGCACCCGCGCGACCCAGTCCGCCGGTTTGGCGATCTCCGTCTTGGTGGGGAGGGTGTTGGGCGAGGTCCACACGCGGTTGAAGCCGTCCATGCCGACCTCGTCGACGACGGCCCGTACGAAGCGTTCGCCGTCGCGGTACTGGCGGAGTTTGGCGTCCAGGCCGAGGAGCTTGCGCAGGGCCAGGTCCAGGCGGGAGGCGCCCTTGGCGCGGCGCTGCTGGAACTTCTCGCGGATCTCTCCGACGGTCGGTACGACGTCCGGGCCGACGCCGTCCATGACGAAGTCGGCGTGGCCCTCCAGGAGGGACATCACGGCGGTGAGGCGGCCGAGGATCTCCCGTTGGGCGGGGGTCTGCACGATTTCGACGAGGGAGCGGCCGCCGTCGTCCTCCTCGGCCTCGGGGCGGCCTCCGGCGAGGGTCTGGGCGGCTTCGCGTACGCGTTCCAGGACGGTCATGGGGTCGACGTCGGTCTCGCTGAGGAAGGCCTGGATCTCGCCCTCGAGGTGGTCCCGCAGCCAGGGCACGGCGGTGAACTGGGTGCGGTGGGTCTCCTCGTGGAGGCAGACCCAGAGGCGGAAGTCGTGGGGGTCGACGTCGAGTTCGCGCTCCACGTGCACGATGTTCGGGGCGACGAGCAGGAGCCGGCCGCCGCCGTTCTCCGCGGCGGGGAGGCCGGCGGTGGCGGGGGCGAAGGTCTCGTACTGGCCGAGGACGCGGGAGGCCAGGAAGGACAGCAGCATGCCCAGTTCCACGCCGGTGACCTTGCCGCCGACCGCGCTCATCACCGCGCCGCCGGGGGTGTTGCCGCGGCGGTCCTGCATCTTGTCGAGCAGGGGCTTGAGGAGTTCTCTGAAGCCGGCGACGTTCGCGCGGATCCAGCCGGGGCGGTCGACGACGAGGACGGGGGTGTCGTGTCCCTCCTCGGTGCCCAGGCGGGTGAAGCCGCGGACGTGTCCCTCCGAGGCCTTGGCGTGCCGACGCAGTTCCGCGACGACGGCGCGGGCCTCGTCCCGGCTGACGTCGGGGCCCGGCCGTACGAGCCGGGTCGCGGTCGCGACCGCGAGATTCCAGTCGACCATGCCGGTTGAAGCACCACCGATGCTCGTCATGCGTCAACCGTACGTGAGCGCTGGCCGCTGGGGCAGGGCGGCGAGGGGTGGGTGACGCCGGGGTGCGTTGTCAGGTGCTCGGCGTTCGGCGGGGTCGGCGGGGGCCGGGGTTTCTCGGCCTGTGCTCGGCGTTGCCCGCTGTGCCCACCCGTTCCGCCCCAGCAGAACGACTGCCCACAGCAGGGCAAGCGGTTATCGGCAGCCGCATTCCGACAGGGTCGTCGCCGCTCTGTCCAGGGCCTTCTGGGCTGCTTCGGGGTTGGTGGTCTCGTTGGCCATGAACGCGAAGGCGAGGAGGCGGCCGTCCTGGTCGACGAGGGTGCCCGCGAGGGTGTTGACGCCGGTCAGGGTGCCGGTCTTGGCGCGTACGACGCCGGCTGCTCCGTCCGTGTAGCGGCTGGTCAGGGTGCCGGTGAAGCCGGCGACGGGGAGGCCGGTGAGGGCCGGGCGGAGTTCGGGGTGGCCGGGGTCGGCCGCCTTGGCCAGGAGGGCGGTGAGGAGGTCCGCCGTCAGCCGGTCGGCGCGGTTCAGGCCGCTGCCGTCCTTGAAGGCGGCGCCCTTGAGAGGGAGGCCGAGCTTGCGCAGCTGCGTGCCGACGGCCCGGTCGGCGCCTTCGAAGTCGGCGCGCTCGCCGGTGGCGAGGGCGGTCTGGCGGGCGAGGGCCTCGGCGATGTCGTTGTCGCTGTTGGTCAGCATGCGTTCGACGAGGGCGGAGAGCGGGGGCGAGGAGACCGTGGCGAGGGTCTTGGCCCGGGTGGTGGCCTTGGAGGGGCCGGGGGCCGTGGTCTTGATGCCGTGGGACTTCAGGAGGTCGCCGAAGCGGTCGGCCGCGTCCTGCGCCGGGTCGGGGACGCGGGCGACGGGGCCCTTGGTCGAGTCGTCGGTGCGGGCCTCGTCGGCCATCAGGGGGCTGATGAGGGCGAGGTTGGGGTTGACCCCGATCGGGTGCTTTTCGTCGCCCGCGTAGAGGGTCGTGTCGTAGGAGAGCGTCACCTCGCGGATGCCCCGTTCGGCGAGGGATCCGGCCGTGTCGGCGGCCAGGTCGCGCAGGCTCGCCGCTCCGGCGGCGTCCTCGTGGGCGGTGAGGGTGGGGTCGCCGCCGCCGACCAGGACGACTTCCCTGGTGTCGGGTTCCAGCGCGGCGCGGGTGGTGATGCGGTGGTCGGCGCCCATGGCGGACAGCGCGGCGACGGCCGTGGCGATCTTCGTCGTGGAGGCCGGGGTGAGCGCGGCGTCGGAGCCCGTGCCGTACAGGCGCCTGCCGCTTGTGACGTCGACGACAGCGGCGGCGGGCCGGGGGCCGAGCGCGGGGTCCTCCAGCAGGGGTGTGAGGGCGCTGCTGAGGGCCCTGCCGTCGGGGGCGGACTTCACCTTGCTGACGCCGCCGAGGCCCCTGAGCACCGGGGCGGCGCTGGGGGCGGGCCGGGGCCTGCCGGGGGCGCCCGAGGTGCCGCCGTGATCTGTGCCACCCGGGCGGTTCAGGGCGGCGGCCCGGTCCCGCTCGGCCGTACGCTGACCCGAGGAGTCCCAGGGACCGGCGGCGGTCACCACACCGGCGGCCAGTGCGAGACCGGCGGTGGCGGCCCCCGCGGTGTACTGCCAGGTCTTCGGCCGCATGAGCCGCGCGACCTGCGGTTTCCCGGCCCGTGCAAGCCGCGCGACCCGTGGTTTCGCGGCCGCGGCGGCCCGGGCCAGGCGCGGTCGTACGGCACCCGCGATCCGCACCACGTGCGGTCTCGCGGACCGCCATGGCCTCAGCTCTGGCACGAACACCAGCCCCTTTCGCGATCACACACCTGCGTGAGGGACACTTAACCACCAGAACTATGTGTTGATCATGGAGGAGCCACCGGTGGAGTTCGACGTCACGATCGAGATTCCGAAGGGTTCGCGCAACAAGTACGAGGTGGACCACGAGACCGGTCGTATCCGCCTGGACCGGCGACTCTTCACCTCGACCGCCTACCCGACCGACTACGGCTTCGTCGAGAACACCCTCGGCGAGGACGGCGACCCGCTGGACGCGCTGGTCATCCTGGACGAGCCGACGTTCCCGGGCTGTCTCATCAAGTGCCGTGCGATCGGCATGTTCCGTATGACGGACGAGGCCGGTGGCGACGACAAGCTGCTGTGCGTCCCGGCGACGGACCCGCGTGTGGAGCACCTGCGGGACATCCACCACGTGTCGGAGTTCGACCGCCTGGAGATCCAGCACTTCTTCGAGGTCTACAAGGACCTCGAGCCCGGCAAGTCGGTCGAGGGTGCCGACTGGGTGGGCCGTACGGACGCCGAGGTCGAGATCGAGCGGTCCTACAAGCGTTTCAAGGAGTCGGGCGGGCACTGACCCTTCCTCGACACCCATCGGGCCGCACGCCTGCGCGTGCGGCCCGTTCGTCCGTTTGTGCGCATACTGAAGCTGTGGGGGGTACGAGGCTGACGTGTCGTACAGGGAGCGCCAGGCAGTGACGGACGCGGAGGACCGCAAGCCGAAGTCGGACGAGGCGAGGAGCAACTTCTCGCCTCCCGGTGGGGCCGCCGTCGACGGGGAGATGTCGACGACGTCGGAGTTCGCCATACCGGAAGGGCTGGCCGTCCACAGGACGGCCGGTGCGGAGGCCGAGACCACGTCGGAGTTCTCCCTGCCGCAGGGGATGGACGTCCCGCAGGCGCCCTCGGCGGAGCCGGAGGGGTCGGCGTTCACGACGCCGAGCACGTACACCGCGAAGCACGCCCTGTCCGCGTTCACCCCGCCGACCGGGATTCCCGTGGTCAGCCTGACCAAGGACGTGCCCTGGCAGGACCGGATGCGCACGATGCTGCGGATGCCGGTGGCGGAGCGGCCGGCGACGGAACCGAGCCAGCGGCACGCCGACGAGGCGGGGCCCGCGGTGCCCCGTGTGCTCGACCTGACGCTGCGTATCGGGGAGTTGCTGCTGGCGGGCGGTGAGGGCGCCGAGGACGTGGAGGCGGCCATGTTCGCCGTCTGCCGGTCCTACGGTCTGGACCGCTGCGAGCCGAACGTCACCTTCACGCTGCTGGCGATCTCCTATCAGCCGTCGCTCGTCGACGACCCGGTCACGGCGTCGCGGACCGTGCGCCGCAGGGGCACCGACTACACGCGTCTCGCGGCCGTGTACCAGCTGGTGGACGACCTCAGCGACCACGAGACCGCGGTCTCCCTGGAGGAGGCCTACCGGCGGCTGGCGGAGATCCGCCGTAACCGGCACCCCTACCCCGGCTGGGCGCTGACCGGTGCGAGCGGGCTGCTGGCCGGTGCGGCCTCCGTGCTCGTCGGCGGTGATCTGCTCGTGTTCGTCGCCGCCGCGCTGGGCGCGATGCTCGGTGACCGGCTGGCGTGGCTGTGCGCGGGGCGCGGGCTGCCGGAGTTCTACCAGTTCACGGTGGCCGCGATGCCGCCGGCCGCGATCGGGGTCGCGCTCACGCTCGTCCATGCGAACGTCAACGCGTCCGCGGTCATCACCGGTGGACTGTTCGCGCTGCTGCCCGGGCGGGCGCTGGTGGCGGGGGTACAGGACGGGCTGACCGGCTTCTACATCACCGCGTCCGCGCGTCTGCTGGAGGTTCTGTACTTCTTCGTGGGCATCGTCGCGGGTGTGCTGCTGGTGCTGTACTTCGGTGTGCAGCTGGGGGCGCGGCTGAACCCCGACGGGGCGCTCGGGATCTCCGACCAGCCGGTGCTGCTGATCGGGGCGTCGATGCTGCTGTCGCTGGCGTTCGCCGTGCTGCTTCAGCAGGAACGATCCACCGTGGTGTGGGTGACGCTGAACGGCGGTGTCGCGTGGGTCGTGTACGGCGCGATGCATCTGGCCGGGGATATCTCGCCGGTGGCGTCGACGGCCGCGGCGGCGGGGCTGGTGGGGCTGTTCGGGCAGTTGTTGTCGCGGTATCAGTTCGCTTCGGCCCTGCCGTACACGACTGCCGCGATCGGGCCCCTGCTGCCGGGTTCCGCGACGTACTTCGGTCTGCTGGCGATCGCGCAGAACGAGATCGACGAGGGGCTGGTGTCGCTGTCCAAGGCGGTGGCGCTGGCCATGGCCATCGCCATCGGGGTGAATCTGGGGTCCGAGATCTCGCGGATGTTCCTGCGGATCGGGTCCGCGGAGAAGCGGCGGGCCGCCAAGCGGACGCGAGGGTTCTAGCGCCGAGTGCCTATGGGGTCGGGGCTTCGTGTCCGTTGGCGGCTGCGGGTGGTTCGTGGCTTGTCGCGCAGTTCCCCGCGCCCCTGAAAAGCAGGTCGGTCAGTAGCCGCCGTTGTAAGGCTGCTGGTTCCCCTGCTGCTGTTGCTGGCCGTAGCCCGGGGACTGGGGGTACTGGTTGTAGTACTGCTGGTCGTTGTAGCCGTTCTGGTTGCCGTACGGCTGCTGCTGCTGGTGCGGGGGCTGGTCGTCCGGGGTGATGCGGCGGAGCTGGGTCGTGGCGTCGTCCATGGCCGGGAGCTGGGACTGGGGCGCCTGCTGGGGCGTGGCCGCCGCGCGCTTCTTCTTGGAGCGCTCGCGCAGGTACTCGATGATGATCGGGAGGACGGAGAGCAGGACGATCAGGATCAGGATCGACTCGACGTTCTTCTTGATGAAGCCGATCTGGCCGAGCCAGTAGCCCGCGAGGGTGACGCCGGTGCCCCAGGCGATGCCGCCGATCACGTTGTACGTGAGGAAGGTGCGGTACTTCATGCGGCCGGCGCCGGCGACGATCGGGGCGAAGGTGCGCACGATCGGGACGAAGCGGGCCAGGACGATCGCCTTGGGGCCGTACTTCTCCATGAACTCGTGGGCCTTGTCCAGGTTCTCCTGCTTGAAGAGCTTGGAGTTCGGCCGGTTGAAGAGCTTCGGGCCGAGGAACTTGCCGATCATGTAGCCCACTTGGTCACCGACGACGGCGGCGATCACGATCAGCGTGCAGACCAGCCACAGCGGCTGGGTGATGTAGGTGCCCTCGGCCACGAAGAGGCCGGCCGTGAACAGCAGGGAGTCGCCGGGCAGGAACGCGAAGAGTCCGGACTCCGCGAAGACGATGAGCAGGATGCCGGGCAGGCTGAACGTGGAGATCAGATAGTCCGGGCTGAGCCACTCGGGGCCGAGCGCAAGCGTGGTCACGGGGATGTGGCTCCTGCTGCTGGGGGGATACGGGCTGGGGCTGACTGCCTCAAAGTATCAACGCGGCCGTCATGGCCCAGGTTCCATGGGCGTACTCAGGATGCACTGTGGGCGGTCCCGGTCAAAGCTGTGAACCATGGGCATCGACGAATACGGCGGTGGACAGGGCCCCCGGCCCGAGGTCATCGTCGTCACCACGAACGACGTACCCGGCTACCGCGTGCGGGAGGTGCTGGGTGAGGTCTTCGGCCTGACCGTGCGCTCCCGGCACCTGGGGAGCCAGATCGGTGCCGGGCTGAAGTCGATGGTCGGCGGCGAGCTGCGCGGGCTGACCAAGACGCTCGTGCAGACCCGCAACCAGGCCATGGAGCGGCTCGTCGAGCAGGCACGCGCGCGTGGAGCCAACGGGGTGCTCGCGTTCCGCTTCGATGTGACGGAGGCGGCGGACGTGGGCACGGAGGTGTGCGCGTACGGCACGGCCGTGGTGATCGAGCTCGATCACACAGGGTGACAGGAGTTTCCCCGGTGGTAGCCGTATCCCCTCGGGGTCAGTCCTCGTGCCCCGCCTTTCCGGACAGCTCCGCGCGCTCGTCCCGCTGGGCGAAGACGTAGAGCAGCGCCGGGTGGGTGGCGCCGAAGGCCAGCACGAAGCGGTTGAGGCCCATGAACTGCCCGATCCCCAGGTGGAACAGCGTCATGGAGCCGAGATAGGCCTTCGCGGCGGGCCTGGGCAGGACGAAGACCAGCGGGAAGGAGACCTCCGCGGCGATCGTCCCCCAGGTCACGAGCTTGCCCACCGTCGGGTACTTGTGCACGAGCCGGTAGACGCGCTGGTCGCCGTAGTTGCGCGTACGGATGACGCCGCTGAACGCCTCTCCGCTGAGCCACACCGGGGAGACGAGTTTGACCACACCGGAGGCGACGTAGGAGATGCTCGTCTCCAGGGCCAGTGCGCGCATGGCCACGTCGCGGGCCTTGTCGCCGTCCTTGAAGGTGCCGGTCGAGGCGAGGGCGATGTTGATGACCTGCTGGAGCTGGTCGGCGCCGTCCCCGCCGAAGGGGGAGCGCAGGCGTCCGGCCGCGCCCGTGGCCGCGAGGACGGCGCTGCCCGCGGTGCGTACCGCGCGCTTGTGGCCCCAGATCAGGGTGGCGGCGGAAGCACCCGCCTGTATCCCGTAGAGGGCGACCGCCGCCTGCTTGGATTCGAGGGCGCGGGTCAGCCGGGGAAAGCGCTTGGCGAACTTGGGGCGCATGTTCGCGAGCTGCCCGCTCAGCATTTCGCCTTCTTCGAACTTACGCGTCTGGCTCAGCATTTCGAGTGCGGAGACCAGCGTACCCAGCGAAGCCACTCGGCGTGCCGTGACCTCGGGCGGAGCGCTGAGGAACATGGATGGGTGCTCCCGATGGTGTGATGCGAGTACGGTGGATACGAAAAGCGGCGGCACGGTATGCGTATCGGGCGTACCGTGCCGCCGCGTCTTTCATCGGACGGAGCTAGCGATGCCGGTCAGCATCGCCCGCCGGCCGGCCGTTCAGCCCGCGAGGTCGTTGGTGACCTCGTTGAAGGCGTAGGCGGTCGCGGCGGTCACGGCGACACCCTCGGGGGTCGCGATGGTGGCCGTCGGGGTGAGCATGGTCGGGGTCGCCTCGTTGCCGATACGGCCCGGGGTCACGTCCGCCAGCTCGGTGTTGGCGAAGTCAGCCACAACAGACATTGTTGTCCTCTTTCTCTGAGAAAAGCTCTTCAGCGAGTTCTCCAGCCGTTCGGCGGGAGGGCGCGGACTCACGCGGCACATGAGGTGCCGAGTGAGCGCGCGGCTTCCAGTCGAGGGGGTCGATCGACTCGCTATGCGGCGATGCGCGAGGGCGCGTCGGCCGGGGTGACGTCTCCCTCCAGGGGGAATTCCATGGAGACGAAGACGGGTTCGATGTTCCGGTCGTCCGGGCTGGTGGGGTACGAGTGCAGCAGCATGAACTGGCTGTGCGTGGCGCCCTCGGCGTGCGGCAGATGGAGCTGGATGTAGCGGGCCAGCAGCCGGTACCCGGTCGCCGTCGTCACCGGAAGCACCTCGGATCCGAAGGCGACCGCGTGGGTCAGGGCGTGCTGGGTCGCGTCGAACAGGGCCTTCGGGCTGCGGTTGCGGGCGTTCCAGGCCAGTGCGTACCACGGCCGGTCCTGGACGATGGGGACCTCAGTCCACTCACCGGGCTCGCCGTCGTCGAGGTCTCGGTAGAGAAGGTGGTTGTCCTTGACGCCGGGGTTCGGCCCGAAGAAGCGCCAGTTCGGGGTCGGTATGCGCAGCCTCCCGCGGCTCAGGAGGCCGTCGAAGCGCTGCTCGGGGATCTGTGCCACGGCCGTCGCGACCAGCCAGACGGCGAGCGACGTCGTGACGGCGGCGACCTTCACGCGTTCGGCGTTCGGCTTCGTGATCATGCCAACTCCTCCTCCCGCTCGGCGGTGCTGTCGACGGACCGGAGTTTCCTGGTGGACGGCCGCCAGGACGTCCCGAGCGGCTCGGAGGGAGGTTCGCCGGCGAGCAGCTCCGCCACCTCCTCGGCGTGCGGACGCACGGAGAGCAGGGACTCGTGATCGGAGCCGGCGACGAAGTGGTGCCGGGCCCGCTGGGAGATGACGGCCAGCCTGGCCTGGATACCGGCGTGCAGGGTGTTGTCGCCGATGTTGTTCTCCGCCGTGATGACCGTCAACGGGCAGTCGAGGTCGGTCAGTTGCGGATAGGTCATGGCGTCCCGGTACTCCCGGTGGGCCGTGGCCCAGGTGCGGGGCGTCGCCTGGAACGCCCGGTAGCTCCGGTTGATGTCCGGGCGGTACTGCCGGTTGCGGTTCATGGCGGGACGGAAGACCGACAGACCGCTGCCGGCGAACACCTGCTCCATCACCATCCGCTGGTTGGACCAGCGGTCGACGTCGGTCCGGCGGGCATGGCGCAGGCTCACCACCTCGGTGGCGTCGATCATGACCACGTGCGTCACGCCCTCGGACGCGTCCGGATGCAGGGCGGCGTAGGCCGCGACGAGATAGCCGCCCAGCGAGTGGCCCGCCAGGACGAGCGGGAGGCCCGCGACGTAGGTGTCGCGCAGTTCCTGCAGCAGCTCGAAGTGCCGGTCCAGGCCGTAGCGGGTGTCCGGGGTGCTGAGCCCGTAGCCGGGGCGGTTGAACCGCACATATCCCATGTCCGCGGGAAGTGCGCCACAGACCCAGTCCCAGTATTCCTGAGGCGCGCCCATGCCGTTGTCGAGCAGAACGGCGCGCTGTGCCCGCGGAGGGATGTGGACATCGACCTCGACAAGGCTGCCGTCCGGTCTTTCGTGCAGTCGATAGCGACGCGCACGCTCGCGTTTGCCGGTGAATCTCGTAACCGCACCGGTCAGAAGGCCGGCGCCGGCCAATCCAGAAATGCCGACGGCAAACTGACGCTCCAAAGACGCCACATTCCCTCCCCCGTGATGTGAAGTGACTGTCTGCCCGGAAGGCTAACACGCAATCCCGGGCTCAATTTATGAGTTAATTGACGAGCCGACCCGGGCGTGTTCCCTCACGGCGCTGCGGCGGGCGCAGGGCCGTACTCCGGCCGTACTTCCGCAGTTCCATGTAGAGTTCGCCGATCGTCACCTTGAGCATGGCGTTCTCTTTTGCCAGCTCGGCCATGCGGGACGCTTCCTCGGTGGGTTTTCCACCCTCGCCGGCCAGGCCGCTGCGGCCGCCCTCAATAAACTGACGGCGCCAGTTCGACACCGATTGCTCGGACACTCCTGCTTCTCTGGCGGCTTCCGCCGCCGTGATTTCACCGCTCATCACTCTGACCACCAGGCCGAGTTTCTTGTCTACCGGAAGTACTGGCGGACGCCCCACGTGCAACCCCCTTATAGCCAACCTTGTGGTGTGTGCGGTGCGCTCAGGGTTTGACGTAGGAGCACATGAACATGGGCGCCTCGTGGCTGTAAGGGGTGCCGTCCCAGCGGGACATGTGGCTCTCGGGCTCCAGGCCGGCCGCGCGGGCGTAGCCGTCGACGTCCTCCGGGGTCGTCAGCCGGGTGAGTTCGCTGCCCACCCGGGTGGTGCCGTCGGCCTGGTACAGGATGTGCGAGCAGTGCCACAGGCTGCCGTCGAGCAGGGTGGAGTGGGTCTGCACACCCGTCCCGGGCTCCGGGTAGGGCACGAAGTAGGTGGTGCGGGTCCGGCCCTCGTGAAGGTCCAGGATCGGCGGCTTGTTGTGCGTCTCGACGATCAGCCGTCCGCCGGGAAGCAGCAGGTCGGCGGCGCGCTGGACGGCCTGTTGCTGATCCGCGGGAGTGGTCAGGCACGACAGGGTCGCGCAGACGCAGTACACCAGCCCGTAGCGGGCGTCCGAGGTGTAGGTGCGGATGTCCCCGTGCACCGGGGTGACGTCGCCGCCGTCCTTGAGCTTGACGCGCAATGCGTCCAGCATCTCCGGAGAGGAGTCCACGCCGGTCACCCGGCCGACACTTCGGGACAGCGGAACGGCGATCCGGCCGGTGCCGACACCGAATTCAAGGGTCCCCGCCTCGGGAGCGGGGTGGCGCTCCTGCAATCCCTTTACAGCCTCGGCGGTAATCCTGTCATCCGGGATCAGCCGGTCGTACCACCCTTCGAACTGTCTGCCGTAGCCTATGTCTTCAACTCCGGTCACCACAGAATTCCCCGTTCATGATGTCCCCACTGCCATACCGATGGGAGCGTCATGAAGCCGAGGAGTTGGAGCCGGGCAAGACGTGGGATGCCGGCTACAGCGGTTGCGGAATGCTCCGCGACCACCCGCGTGAATAGTCAGACAGCACGGTAACGCCTCAACGGAGCTTGTGGGGAGCTTCGTTGGCACCACCGTACCAAAGCGATATGGCCAGTTCCATGGATTTTGGCCAACGATTGCCAAGCAGCGCGCCATGCATTTATCCGGGACGCTGGAATGCAAGTGGTGCCGAATCGGGCGCCAAGTCGGGTACCTCACATATCCCGAAACAATGGCGGAGGGCGGAGAGGGCGGCGAGGTATCCAGACATTCCGTGCACACCGGGACCCGGCGGAGTGGACGCGGAGCACAGGAAGACCCCGGGCAGCGGGGTGCGGTAGGGGTCGAGGCGCGGGAGGGGCCGGGCGATGCTCTGGTAGAGCGTCATCGCCCCCGAACCGATGTCCCCGCCCACGTAGTTGGGGTTGTAGGTCTCGTACGCGGCGGCAGCGACGGAACGGTGGGCGATGACCGTGTCCCCGAACCCGGGGGCGTAGCGCTCGATGCGGGCCCGTACCAGGTCGTAGGGGTCGATGGGGTCGCCGTTCGGGACATGCGCGTACGCCCACACCGGGCGCTTGCCGGGCAGGGCCCGCCCGGGGTCGGCCACCGCCGGGTCGACCACGAGGACGAACGGCTTCCCCGTGCGCACCCCGCGGGCGTTCGCGGTCTCCTGGCGCACCATCTCGGCGTGTGTGCCGCCCAGATGCACGGTTCCGGCGCGGCCCACCGCCGGATCGGCCCAGGGGATCGGCTCGGAGACCAGGAAGTCGACCTTGGCGGCGCCCGGGCCGTAGCGGAACCGCTCCAGGCCGCGCGCGTAGGCCCGGGGCAGCCGGCCGCCCGCGAGGGCCAGCAGGCCCTTGGGGCTGGTGTCGAGCAACACCACGCGTGCGCCGCGCAGTTCGGCCAGGTCCTTCACATGGTGTCCGGTGTGGAAGACGCCGCCGTGTGCCGTGATGTCCTCGGCCAGCGCCTCGGCGATCCGTCCGCTGCCACCGCGCGGCAGCGGCCACCCCGTCCCGTGCGCCAGGTGGCCCAGCAGCATGGCCACCCCCGCGGACGCCAGGCTCGGCAGCTTGCCGACCGCGTGCGCGGCGACGCCGGTGAGCAGGGCGGGCGCCTCCTCGCCGCGGAAGAGCGCGGCGCCGAGTCCGCTGCCGTGGAGCGCTGCCCGGCTCGCCAGCAGCAGGGCCGCCGCGGAGGTCCGCGGCAGGGTGCGCGGCCCGGACAGGACGAGGTCGACGACCTCCTCGCTGCGTTCGAGCAGCGGGCCCATGAGGCGGCGCCAGGCAGGGCCGTCGGCGCCCAGGTGCTCGCAGGTCCTCGCCAGAGAGCGGTGGGCCAGGGCGGCGCGGCCCCCGTCGAGCGGATGGGCGTAGGCGATCTCGGGCCGCAGGAGCTCGACCCCGCGGGCGGGCAGGTCGAACGCGCGGAGGAACGGGGAGGCGGCGGCCATGGGGTGGACGGCGGAGCAGAGGTCGTGCACCACCCCGGAGTCGAAGAGGGAGGCGGTGCGCAGCCCTCCCCCGATGCTGTCGGCCGCCTCGTGGAGTTCCACGCGCAGACCGGCACGGGCCAGGACCACGCCGGCCGCGAGGCCGTTGGGTCCGGTGCCCACGATGGCGACGTCGGTGGTGCTCACCAGTGCTCCTCACTCTTGACGGGCCGAAGCTGCATCGTCTGCTCGGCGAGTCCGGCGTACGACGGCCAGCCGACGGCGATGGAGGGCGGCGGCGCCCACGGTTCCACCGGTACGGGGCGGGGCGCCGGGGCGACGGGGCCGGGCTCGGCGTGCAGTTGCGAGCCGGCCAGGCGCCGGTAGAGCTCGTCGCGCTCCATCAGGTCCTGGTGCACTCCGGTGGCCCGGACCCTGCCCGCTTCCATCACCACGATCTGGTCGGCGTCGATCACCGTGGAGATCCGGTGCGCGATGGCGATGACCGCGCAGTGCCGGGAGACCCGGCGCAGCACCTCGCGGAAGTCCCGCTCCGAGTCGGAGTCCAGGTTGGAGGTGGCCTCGTCCAGCAGCATCACCGCGGGCTGCTGGAGCAGCGTGCGGGCGATGCACAGGCGCTGGCGCTGTCCGCCGGACAACCCGCTGCCCTGGTCGCCGAGTTCGGTGTCCAGGCCGCGCGGGAGCTGGGCGATCACCGAGGTGAGGCCGGCCATCTCCACCGCCTCCCGGATGGCGGCGTCACCGGCGTGCGGGTTGGCGTAGGTCAGGTTCTCCCGGATGGTGCCGCGCATCGCGGCGCTGTCCTGCTGGACGTAGCCCACCAGAGCGCGGACCGTGTCGAGGGGCAGCGCCTCGATGTCTCGTCCGCCGAGCCGGACGAGGCCGCCGTCCACCGGGTAGAAGCGTTCGATGAGCTGGAACATGGTGGTCTTGCCCGCGCCCGAGGGCCCGACCACCGCCGTCAGCCCCCGGGTCGGCACGCTGAACGAGACGCCGTCGAGGACCTGCGTCCGCTCCTCCCGCTTGCCTCGCCGGTAGGCGAAGCGCACATCGTGGAACTCGACCGCCGGCCAGTGCGGGGCGAGCTGCCCGGGGAGTGCGGGGCCCGGCGCGCCGGCCGCGGTGTCGCCCTCCTGGGGCAGGCGGGCGAGTTCGTCCACCCGCTGGATGGCGGCCCGGCCCTGGACGAGCTGGCCCACCCCCATGAAGAGCATCACCAGCGGCGACACGAGTTGGAAGAGATACATGATGAACGTGGTCAGAGAGGCCATGTCCATCTCGCCACGGGCCACCCAGGCCATCCCGACGCCCACGACGACGGCCAGGGCGCCTTGCGTGCCGACGTTCATGGAGGGCATCAGCAGCGCGTTGTAGGCGTTGACCCGGATGCCCGAACGCCGTGTGCTCTCGGCGAGTTCGCCGATGCGGGCGGCCTCACGGGACTCGGCGCGGGACGCCTTCACCGTGGGCAGCGCGGAGAGCACGCGCTGGATGCCCCCGGCGAAGGCGCCGGTGTCGTCCCGGTTCTGCAGAGCGGCCTTGCGGAGCTTGCGGGCGAGCGCGACGGAGACGACGCTGGCGGTGCCCAGGCAGCCCATGGTGATGACCATCAGCCACAGATCGATGAGGAACATCAGCACGATGCCGCCGACGACCGTGGCGCCGCTGACGATCAGCTGGGCGAGGCTCTGCGCGAGGGCGATTCTCGCCAGTGAGGTATCGGTGACCGTGCGGGTGAAGATATCGCCCTGCGACTCTTTTCCGAACGCGGTGAGATCGGCGCGCAGAAGTCGTCCGACCAGGATCCGGCGAACGTCGAAGACGATATTCTCCCCGGCCCGCCCGATGACATAGGCCTGGAGCGAGGAGAAGAGCGCGCCCGCGCAGAAGAGGCCGACGAGTTGGGCGACGGGGCCGGTCATCGAGGCTCCCCCGCCCGCCGCCACGATCAGGTTGCCGATGGCCCAGGGCTGGGCGAGCGAGGCGCCCACCCCCAGCAGGCCGAGCAGCACCCCCGCGCACAGCAGCCCGGTGTGCTGCCTGGCGACGCTCGCCACCGACTCCGCGCCGTGCGGGCCCCTGACGTCCGGGCTCGCGTTTCTCACGTGACTCGCCACAAGCGCTCCCCCCGCTTTGTTCGAAAGCTAACACGCCCCTTCCGGCCTAAAGTTATGAGTAGATTGACTGATCGGCGGGTGGCCCGTCGCATTACCTGAAGAATCAAAGGGCCCCACGCAAATTAAGCGCTCCGCCTTATTTGCGCGCCGCTCACTCGGCGCTGTGGCGGTCCGCGTTCGCGGTGATCGCGTCCCTCAGGTGCTCGGCGAGACCCGGGCGCATGCCGTCGTAGTGCGCCTTGAAGCGCTCGTCGGAGACGTACATCTCGCCGAAGCACCGGTGCAGCTCGTAGGGGACCTCGAAGTAGTACCCGCTGATGTGCTGCCGGTGTTCCTCGGCGAGGTCCATGGCCGCCTCACCCGACGGCTGCTCGCCGGACGACATGAGGGCCGCGTACCGCCGTCCCCAGTCGTCGACCTCGGCCTGAATGCGCTTCCAGTCCTCCTTGGTGTACGTGGCGGCGCGGCGCTGGGACTCGGCGTACGCCTGGGTGTCGCCCCAGCGTGCCTCCGCCTCCTCGCGGTACTGCTCGGGGTCCTTGTCCCCGAAGACCTCGAAGCGCTCCTCGGGAGTGAGATCGATGCCCATCTTGCGTGCCTCCATGGCGTGTTCCACGGCCGTCGCCATCTTTCGCAGCTGCTCGATCCGGGCGGTCAGCAGTTCGTGCTGCCGGCGCAGGTGGGCGCGCGGGTCCGCTTCCGGGTCGTCGAGCAGGGCGGCGACCTCGTCGAGGGGGAAGCCGAGCTCGCGGTAGAACAGGATCTGCTGCAGCCGGTCGAGGTCGGCGTCGCTGTAGCGCCGGTGGCCCGCGTGGCTGCGTTCGCTCGGGACGAGCAGGCCGATGCCGTCGTAGTGGTGCAGTGTGCGCACCGTGACGCCGGCGAAGCCCGCGACCTGTCCCACCGAGTAGCTCACTTCCGCTCCCTTCCTTCTTTCGTTCTTCACGGTCGGGCCTCACGTCGCGTGAGGTGCAAGCGTGTTTGCGCTTTGTACGCTTTTGATCCGTTTATCGTGTGCCCGTGGTCCAGGACTCCGCGCGGCAGGCGCCCTCCGTCACTCCCGCGACCCCCGCCCGTGCGCTGTTGCCGTCGATCCTGCCCGCCCTGGCCGTGGGGGTGATCTGCAGCCTGCTCCTGGTGGGGGTGGAGGTCGCCGCCGAGCAGCTCGAGGACGTGCTGTGGCAGAACCTGCCGGACGCCCTGGGGATCGGCCGGTACTCCGTGGCGTGGATGTTCGTGATGCTGGTCTCGACCGGCATCGCGGTCGGGCTGGTGGTGTGGAAGGTGCCGGGGCACGCGGGCCCCGATCCGGCCACCCTGGGCCTCGACGCCCCGGTCCTGCCGCCCGTGGTGCTGCCGGGACTGGTGCTGGCGACGGCGCTGATGCTGGCCGGGGGGCCGAGCCTCGGCCCGGAGAACCCGATCATCGCCGTGAACGTGGGCCTCGCGGTCTGGCTGGGCGGCAAGGCGATTCCCCGGGCGCCGGGGCGGATCTGGCCGGCACTGGCCGAGGCGGCGACGCTCGGCGCGCTGTTCGGCACGCCGGTGGCCGCCGCCCTCGTGATCTCCGAGGTGCTGGCCCGGCAGGAGACCCGCGGACTGCTGTGGGACAACCTGTTCGCGCCGCTGACCGCCGCCGCGGCCGGGTCCCTGACCGCGAGCCTCGTGGACCACCCGAGCTTCGACCTGGACCTGCCCCCCTTCGGGCAGCCGGGCTGGTCGGACCTGCTGGCGTCGGCCGTGGTGGCGTGCGTGGGCGCGCTGCTCGGCATGTGCGCCGTGCGCGCCCTCCCCTATGTCCACAGCGCCTTCAAGCGGCTGCGGCACCCGATGCTGATGCTCCCGGCGGGCGGGGTCGTGCTGGGCGCTCTCGCGGCCGTGGGCGGACATCTGACGCTGTTCAAGGGACTCGACGAGATCGCCGAGCTGGCACACGACCCGGACGGCTGGTCGGCCGGGGAGTTCGCCGTCATGACGGTGGTGAAGCTGGCCGCGCTGGTGGTGGCCGCGTCCTGCGGGTTCCGCGGTGGGCGGATCTTCCCGGCCGTGTTCGTCGGCACCGCCCTCGGGCTGTGCGCGCACGCCCTGGTGCCCGGGGTGCATCCGTCGGTGGGGGTGTCCGCAGGGGTGCTCGGGGTGCTGCTGGCGATCACCCGGCAGGGCTGGATCAGCCTCTTCGTCGCCGCGGTGCTGGTGATCTCGCCGGGGATCCTCGCCCTGCTCTGCGTCGCCTCACTGCCCGCCTGGCTGCTGGTCACGGGCCGTCCGCAGATGCAGCTGCGGACGGACGGGACATCGGTCCGCTGACCCAACGACCCCTCTGGAGACTCCCTTGCCGCTCAACGATGGCATCCGCCGGGCCGGCGAACGCCGCCTGTCCGTCAACCCCTTCTACGGCGCCGCCAACCCGCTCGGCGACATGGCCGAGGCCCCGCCCACGCACCGGCTCCCGGACCAGCCCGTGGCCCCGGCGACCGCCCACCAGCTGGTACGCGACGAGCTGATGCTCGACGGCAACGCGCGGCTGAACCTCGCCACCTTCGTCACCACCTGGATGGAGCCCGAGGCCGGGCTGCTGATGGCGGAGTGCCGGGACAAGAACATGATCGACAAGGACGAGTACCCGCGCACGGCCGAGCTGGAGCGGCGGTGCGTGGCGATGCTCGCCGATCTGTGGCACGCGCCCGACCCGGCGGCGGCCGTGGGGTGTTCGACGACCGGGTCGAGCGAGGCGTGCATGCTCGCCGGGATGGCGCTGAAGCGGCGCTGGACGCGGCGCAACACCGACCGGTACCCGGCGGCCCGGCCCAATCTGGTGATGGGCGTGAACGTGCAGGTCTGCTGGGAGAAGTTCTGCAACTTCTGGGAGGTGGAGGCCCGTCTGGTGCCCATGGAGGGCGAGCGGTTCCATCTGGACCCGCAGGCCGCGGCCGAGCTGTGCGACGAGAACACCATCGGGGTCGTGGGGATCCTGGGCTCGACCTTCGACGGGTCCTACGAGCCGATCGCCGAGCTGTGCGCGGCGCTGGACGCGCTGCAGGAGCGGACCGGGTTCGACATCCCCGTGCATGTCGACGGGGCGTCCGGTGCCATGGTCGCGCCGTTCCTCGACGAGGACGTGGTGTGGGACTTCCGGCTGCCGAGGGTGGCGTCGATCAACACCTCGGGGCACAAGTACGGGCTGGTCTACCCGGGCGTCGGCTGGGCGCTGTGGCGGGACGCCGAGGCGCTGCCGGAGGAGCTGGTGTTCCGGGTGAACTACCTGGGCGGCGACATGCCGACCTTCGCGCTGAACTTCTCCCGGCCGGGCGCGCAGGTCGTGGCGCAGTACTACACCTTCCTGCGGCTGGGCCGGGACGGCTACCGGGCCGTGCAGCAGGCCGCGCGGGACGTGGCCACCGGCATGGCGGCGCGGATCGAGGCGCTCGGCGACTTCCGGCTGCTGACCCGGGGCGACGAGCTGCCGGTGTTCGCCTTCACGACCGCGCCGGACGTGACCTCGTACGACGTCTTCGACGTGTCCCGGCGGCTGCGCGAGAGCGGCTGGCTGGTGCCCGCGTACACCTTCCCGCCGCACCGGGAGGACCTGTCCGTGCTGCGGGTGGTGTGCCGCAACGGCTTCTCGGCGGACCTCGCCGAGCTGCTCACCCAGGACCTGGAACGGCTGCTCCCGGAACTGCGCCGCCAGCCGCGCCCCCTGACCCGGGACAAGGGGGCTGCGACCGGGTTCCACCACTAGCGGGCGTCGTCGTCCTGGAGCACTCCGACGAAGGGGGCGCCCTCGCCCGCGAAGGTGTAGGCGCCGGAGCGGATGCGTTCGATGAGGTCGCGGGTCCACTGGGCGCCGGTGTCGGCCGAGTGGACCCAGAAGTTCATGATCTCGCCGATGTGGCCGAGCTGCTGGGGGCCGCCCTCGGGCAGATAGTCCTCGACGACGGTCGCGCGCCACTCCTCGATGGACCGCACCCGCTGCTCCAGGAGGCCCAGGGCCTCCTCGCGGCCGAGGTCCACCATGAAGCCGAGCGCGGTGGTGAGGACGTCCGGCTTCTGGTCGTAGGCGGTGAGCGACTGGCGGAGCAGGGTGAAGTACTCCGCGGTGCCCTGCTCGGTGATCTCGTACTCCGTACGCGGCGGGCCCCCGGCCGTGGACGGGGCGATCTCGTGCGCCACCAGCAGTCCCTGCTTCGCCATCTGCTTCAGGGCGTGGTAGATCGAGCCGGGCTTGGCGTTGGACCACTCGTGAGCGCCCCAGTACTCCAGGTCGCCCCGGACCTGGTAGCCGTGGGCCCGCCCGTGCTGGCGGACCGCGCCGAGCACGAGCAGGCGGATCGCTGACATGGGGTCCAGGTTAGGACCCGGCCGTCTCCTGATCCTCCGCGGCCACCAGCTCGAAAGCGGTCCTGCCGTCCAGCGACTCGCGGATGATGTCGGCGTGCCCGGCATGCCGGGCCGTCTCGCGGATCAGGTGGAGGCACAGCCAGCGCATCGAGAGCAACTCGTCCTTCGGGTTCCAGGATGTCCTGGGCAGCTCGAAGGTGTCGTCGAGGCTGGGCACCGCGCGGATGAAGGCCTCCGTCTCGGCCGCCACCTTCTCGTAGTACGCGAGCTGCGACTCCACGTCCTCGTCGCCGACCAGCACGAAACACTCGTGCCAGTTCGACTCGTCGCGGTGCACCGCCGGCCGCTCGCCCTTGGCCCGGGCGATCCAGCCCTGCTCGACCTCGGCGACGTGCTTGAGCAGACCGGCCAGGGACAGCTCGCTGGCGCTGGGGCGGGAGGAGGCCTGCTCCTCCGTCAGGCCGAGCAGGGCCCGCCGGATGCCGCCGCGCTGCTCGGCGATGAAGTTCAGGAGCGCTCCGCGCTCGTCGCCGGGTGCCTCGGGTCCCACGTGCTTCACCATGGACGGCCGCCTCTCGTCGGTTGGCCTGCTGCGTGACGCCTGCTGTCCGGCGTCTGCTGTCCGGCGCCTGCTGCCTGACAAGGACGAAACTACGGACCCTTGCGGTCAGGTTCTGTCCGCAAGGGTCCGGGTCCGCGCCACCTCTGCCTACTGCTCCAGGTACAGGCTCAGGTGCTGTCCGGTGTGCGAGTGCGCCGCCTTCGCCAGTTCGGCGGGCGTGCCCGTGAAGACGATCTCGCCGCCGGTGTTGCCGCCCTCGGGCCCGAGGTCGATGACCCAGTCGGCCTGGGAGATCACGGCCAGGTCGTGCTCGATGACGATGACGGTGTTGCCCCGGTCGACGATCCGGTTCAGCAGGCCGACGAGGTTGTCGATGTCGGACAGGTGCAGGCCGGTGGTGGGCTCGTCGAGGATGTAGACCGTGCCCGAGCCGGAGAGCCGGTCGGCGAGCTTGAGCCGCTGGCGTTCACCGCCGGACAGCGTGGCCAGCGACTGGCCGAGGCCGAGGTAGCCGATGCCGGTCTCGATCAGGGCCTTGGTCTTGGCGCGCAGCGGGCCCGAGAGGAAGAACTCCCCGGCCTCCTCGGCGGACATGGCCAGGACGTCCGCGATGTTCTTGCCGCGCACCCGGTGCTGGAGCACCGACTCCTTGAAGCGGCGGCCCTCGCAGACCTCGCAGTGCGTGGTGACCGGGTCCATGTAGGCGACCTCGGTGATGAGCAGGCCGCGGCCCTCGCACTCCTCGCAGGCGCCCTTGGAGTTGAAGCTGAAGAGGGAGGCGTCCTCGCCGCTGGCCTTGGCGAAGAGCTTGCGGATCGGGTCCATCAGCTTGAGGTAGCTCGCCGGGGTGGACCGCGAGGAGCGCGGGATGGGCGACTGGTCGACGAAGACGGACCCCGGGTACTGGTCGCGGAAGGCGTGGGCGATCAGGGAGCTCTTGCCCGCGCCCGCCACTCCGGTGACGGCGGTGAGGACACCGCAGGGGATCTCGGTGGAGACGTTCTTCAGGTTGTTGGCCGTGGCATTCCTGATCGGCAGGGTCCGGCCCCAGGGGCGGGGGTTCTCCTTGATGCCGCCGGTGCGCCGCAGGCCCTGCCCGGTCAGCGTGTCGCTGGTGCGGAGTTCGTCGTAGGCGCCTTCGAAGACGATCGTGCCGCCGTGCACACCGGCCCGCGGCCCGATCTCGACGACGTGGTCGGCGACGGCCATGACGTCGGGGTCGTGCTCCACGACGAGGACCGTGTTGCCCTTGTCGCGCAGGGCGCGCAGCAGGTCGTTGAGCCGGCTGACGTCGCGGGGGTGCAGGCCGACGCTGGGCTCGTCGAAGATGTAGGTCAGGCCGGTCAGTTCGCTGCCGAGGTGGTTGACGAGCTTGAGGCGCTGGCCCTCGCCGCCGGAGAGCGAGGTGGTGGACCGGTCGAGGGTGAGGTAGCCGAGGCCGATGGCCTGGATCTGCTCCAGCGTCTCGATGATGGTGGTGACGAGGGGGGTGTCGAGCCGCTCCTTCAGCGTGGCCACGACGCCGATGAGGTCGCTGACCTGCATCTGCGCCCAGTCGGAGATGTTGTGGCCGTCGATGCGGGTGGCGAGTGCCTTCTGGTTGAGGCGGGCGCCCTCGCAGGTGGGGCAGACGCCGTCGGTGAAGAACTCGGCGGCCTTGTCGCGGGCGGCCTTGCTCATGCCGCCGGTGTCCCGCTTGAGGTGGCGGCGGACGAAGCTGTCCACCAGGCCCTCGTAGCGCAGGGCCAGCACATTGCCGTTGGGGTAGGTCACCTCGGACGTGCCGGTGCTGCCGTGCAGCAGGGTGTGCATCTCGTCGTCGGTGTAGTCCGCGAGCTTCTTCTCGGCGTCCAGGTGCTCGTAGTTGGCGTAGAACTGCCAGTTGGCGCTGCCGACGGTGTAGCCGGGCAGGAGGATGGCGCCCTCGGCGATGGACTTGCCGGGGTCGGTCATCAGCTCGGGGCTGGGGCGGCGGGCGCGGCCGAGGCCCTCGCACTCGGGGCACATGCCCTTGGGGTCGTTGAAGGAGTAGAGCCAGGTCTGGCCGAGTCCGTCGTTGCCGTGGTTGGCGAAGAGGACGCGCATCACGGTGTAGACGTCGGTGACGGTGCCGACGGTGGAGCGGGCGTTGCCGCCGAGGGGGCGCTGGTCGACGACGACCGGGGTGGTCAGCCGGGTGACGGCGTCGACGTGGGGGCGTTCGAACTTGGGCAGGTCGTGCCGGATGTTCCAGGGGAAGGTGGCGTTGAGCTGCCGCTGGGCCTCCACGGCGACGGTGTCGAAGACCAGGGAGGACTTTCCGGAGCCGGAGACGCCGACGAAGACCGAGATCCGGTTCTTGGGGATGACGAGGGAGACGTCCTTCAGGTTGTTCTCTCGGGCACCTAAGACCTGGATGCCCTCGTCGGTTGCGGTAACCGGCGTCTGGTTCACAAATCATCCTTTCCGTGTGGGGCTCACTGCGTTCGCGTCTGCGCGCGGACGGCGCGCAGGAGTTCGGGGTCCCCCGGGTCGACCGTGGGGCCGAACCGGGCCACGGGTTCGCCGGTGGGCGAGACGAGGAACTTCTCGAAGTTCCAGCGCACGTCGCCGGTGTGGCCCTCCGCGTCGGCGCAGGGGGTCAGGGCGGCGTAGAGGGGGTGGCGGTCGGCTCCGTTGACGTCGGTCTTCTCGGTGAGCGGGAAGGAGATCCCCTGCAGGGAGCAGAAGCCGGCGATCTCCTCGGGGGTGCCGGGTTCCTGCTCGCCGAACTGGTTGCAGGGCACGCCGATGACGCTGAGCCCGTCCTCGTGGTGACGGCGGGCGAGCGCGTCGAGTCCGGCGTACTGGCCGGCCAGGGCGCACTGCGACGCCACGTTGACGATGAGCAGGGCCCGGCCCCGGTGCTGGGCCAACAGGTCGGGCTTGCCGTTGAGTTCCGCGATGGCGATGTCGAAGACGGTCATGCCGTGCACGCTAATTTCACCGACTCCAGTCGTGGTCGACGTCCCGTCGGGAGGGCTCGCGGTACGGCTGGAAGGCCGGCCGCCGGGGTGGTGGGCAGGTCGGAGGGGTGGCCCGCCGGGAGGGCGTGAGCAGGTCGAGCGATGGCCGCCGGGTGCGGCAAACCGGTTGAGGGGACGCCCACGCGGCTGACGGACGAGCCGAGGGTGGCCCCCCCCCGGGGGGTGGACAGGTGGAGGAACGGCCCACCGGGCCAGCGCACAAGCCAAGGGGTACCCCCTGGAGTCGTTGAACAAGCCGCCGGGATCGGTGGGCAAGTCGGTCGAGGGGCGGCCGCTCCGCCCGGTGCACAAGCCAAGGGGAAGCCATCCGGGATCGGTGGACAGGTCGAAGGATGGTCCGCCGGGAGCGGCAGACCGGTTGAGGGGACGCCCACGCGGCTGGGCAAGTCGAAGGGCTGCCCGCCCGGCGGACGAGCCGAGGTGGGCGGCCCGCCGAGGTGGCGGGCAGTCGAGGGGCTGTCGCCCGGCGGCGGCAAGTCGAGGGCGCGGGACGAGACGCGGAGGGCGGTCCGGCGGAGTCGCCGGGAAGTCGAAGGGCTGTACGGCGGCCGACGGGCAAGTCGCGGAGGTCGGGACTGCGAAGTCGTCGGTGAGCCGGGGGGATGTGAGCCGGTCCGGGGGATTGGCCGGCTCACATCCCCGGTTCAGGGTGTGATCACCGGCTCAGGGACCGGTACTTGCGGACGGCCAGGGGGAAGAAGACCGCGAAGATCGCGAGTGGCCAGACGAAGGACATGAGCATGGCGTGTTCGGCGATCCAGGAGGTCCCTCCGACTCCGGGGTTGCCGAACAGTTCTCGGGTGGCGTGGGCGGTGGAGGAGAGAGGGTTCCACTCGGCGATGGTCGCCAGCCAGCCCGGCATCATCTCCGGGGAGGCGAAGGTGTTGGCGACGATGCCGAGCGGGAAGAGCAGGGTGTAGACGGCGGAGGCCGCCTCCGGGGTCTTGATGATCAGGCCGAGGTAGATGCCGACCCACAGCAGGGCGAAGCGGAGCAGGAGCAGGAGCGCGAAGGCGCCGAGCGCCTGGGCGAAGCCGTCGCTCCAGCTCCAGCCGGCGATGACCCCGCAGCCCATGAGGATCATCAGGACGACGGTGCTGTAGAGCATGTTGACGATGCTCTGCCCGATGACGACCGAGGCGGCCGACATGGGCATGGAGCGGAACCGGTCGGTGACGCCCTTGGAGGCGTCGGCGGTGACGCCGGCCATGGTCTCGCCGATGCCGAAGGCCATCGACATGACGAACATGCCGGGCATCAGGAAGTCCATGTAGTCCCCGCCGCCCTCGACCTGCATCCCGCTGCCGAAGATGCCGCCGAAGAGCAGCACCATGAGGATCGGGAAGGCGAGGCCGGCGAGGATCTGGGTGGGGTTGCGGGCCCAGTGGGACAGTCCGCGGAGCGTGAGCGTCCAGGAGTCCGCGAGGACCCAGCCCAGTTTGGCCAGCGGGTTCCTGGGCAGTTCGGGCGCGATGATCGCGGTCATGACTGGGCGACCTCCTTGAGGCTCTGCTCGGCGGACGTGGCCGACCTGTTGCCGGTCAGGTTCAGGAACACCTCGTCGAGTGTGGGCCTGCGCAGGGCGATGTCCTCGGCCTCGATACCGGCGTCGTCGAGTTCGCGGGTGACCGCGGTGAGGGCGGCGACCCGGTTGGCGACGACGACGCTGACGCGCCGGTTGTCGGCGTCCGTCTCCGGCTCGGCCCGCAGCAGCGCGCCGATCATGCGGCCGGCCCGCTCCAGGTCGTGGGAGCGGCGGAGCACGACGTCGATCCGGTCTCCGCCGATCTTGTTCTTGAGCTGGTCCGGGGTGCCGGACTCGACGACCCTGCCGTTGTCGATCAGGGCGATCTTGTCGGCGAGCTGGTCGGCCTCTTCGAGGTACTGGGTGGTCAGCATGACCGTGCGGCCCTCGGAGACCAGGCTCCGGACGGACTCCCAGACGTCGTTGCGGCCCCGCGGGTCGAGCCCGGTGGTGGGCTCGTCGAGGAACAGCACGGACGGGGCCAGGATGAGACTGGCGGCGAGGTCGAGCCGCCGCCGCATACCGCCGGAGTACTGCTTGGCCGGCTTTCCGGCGGCCTCGGTCAGGCCGAAGCGCTCCAGCAGTTCGTCTGCTCGGCTCTGCGCGGTGCGCTTGCCGATGTGGTACAAGCGCCCGAACATCACGAGGTTCTGACGGCCGCTCAGATCCTCGTCCACCGCGGCGTGCTGCCCGAGGAGGCCGATGCTGTAGCGGACCTGCGCCGACTGGGTGGCGACGTCGTAGCCGGCGACGCGGGCGATGCCCTCGTCGTACTTCAGCAGGGTGGAGAGGATGCGGACCGCGGTGGTCTTTCCGGCGCCGTTCGGGCCGAGGAGGCCGTAGACGACGCCTCGGGGTACCTCCAGGTCGAGTCCCGCGAGGGCCTCCTTCTCGCCGTATTTCTTCTTCAGAGCTTCGGTCTGGATCGCCAAATCGGCGCCGCCCATGCCCGCCCCTTCTTTCGGGTGCTCAAATTTGGGTACCCGGCGAGCATAGAGGAGGGCGGCCCGGATATTCAAGTTTTAGTACCCCCTCGTGTGCCCCCCGTCGGCGCCCTCCTCCGGGGCGTCCCAGTGGTCGCGGTGGGCGGCGTACCACTCGACCGTCCCGCGCAGTGCGTCGTCCAGCGACCAGCGCGGCGCGTAGCCGAGTTCGCGGCGGATCTTGGAGTCGTCCACCGCGTAGCGGAAGTCGTGCCCCTTGCGGTCCGCGACCCGCTGCACCAGGTCCCAGTCGCGCCCGCAGAGCGCGAGGAGACGGCCGGTCATCTCCTTGTTGGTCAGATGGGTGCCGCCGCCGATGTTGTAGATCTCCCCCGGCCGGCCCGCGTCCAGCACCAGCCGCACCGCCCGGCAGTGGTCGTCGACGTGCAGCCATTCCCGCAGGTTGGAGCCGTCCCCGTAGAGCGGGACCGGCTGCCCGTCGAGGAGCCGGGTGACGAACAGCGGGACCAGTTTCTCGGGGTGCTGGCCGGGGCCGTAGTTGTTGGCGCACCGGGTGATGCGCACATCGAGGCCGTGGGTGCGCCAGTACGACCGGGCGATCAGATCGGCCGAGGCCTTGGACGCCGCGTACGGGGAGTTGGGCAGCAGCGGCTCGTCCTCCGTCCAGCGTCCCTCGGCGATGGAGCCGTACGTCTCGTCCGTGGAGACCTGGACGAAGACGCCCGTCCCGTGCCGCAGCGCCGCTTCGAGCAGGGCCTGTGTGCCGAGCACGTTGGTGCGGACGAAGGCCTCGGCGCCCGTCACCGAACGGTCCACGTGCGACTCCGCGGCGAAGTGCACCACCGCGTCATGGCCCGGGAACACCTTGTCCAGCAGCGGGGCGTCGCAGATGTCGCCGTGCACGAAGGTCAGCCGCGGGTCGTGCGGGGGCAGGTTGTTCAGCGTCCCCGCGTAGGTGAGCTTGTCCACGACGGTCACCCGGTCGTCCTCGTGCCCCGGGTAACCGCCGCTCAGCAGTGTTCTGACGAAGTGCGAGCCGATGAAACCGGCCGCACCGGTCACCAGGATGTTCACGCTTCTCCCGTCCTCGTCCCGTCAGCGTGCCGCGACCGGCGCCCGGTGACGCGCGGTCAGCTTCTCCAGCGTCGGCACCACTTCGTTGGGGCTCGGCGCCGACAGCATGGCCAGCCGCAGCCGCCGCGCGCCTTCCGTGAACGCCGGGTCGTCGAGCACCCGGACGAGCTTGTCGCGCAGGATGTCGACGGTCAGGCCGTCGGAGTGCAGATGCAGCCCCGCGCCCAGCTCCTCGACCCGCTGGGCCCGGTAGATCGCGTCCCACATCCAGCCGAGCGCCACCTGCGGCACCCCGTAGGCGGCGGCGGTCGCCCAGGTGCCCGCGCCACCGTGGTGCACGATCGCCGAGCAGGTGGGCAGCAGCCCCAGCAGGGCGACGTGGTCGACGACCCGCGTGTTGTCCGGCACCCGCGACACCTGGGCGAGTTCCTTCTCCCCGAGGGTCGCCACCACCTCCACGTCCAGGTCGGCCAGCGAGGCGAACACGTCGTTCACGTCGACCGCGTTGGGGAACTCCGTGTCCCGGATGGTGAGCCCGAGGGTGAGGCAGACCCGGCGGCGCTCCGGCGGGCGGCGCAGCCAGTCCGGTACGACGGCCGGGCCCGGCCCGTTGTACGGCACGTAGCGCGTGGGCACCGTCGGCAGCCCCAGCTCCATCCGCACCCCGGCGGGCATCTGGTCGACCGACCACTGTCCCGTGACCACGTCGGGGTCGAAGGCGGCCCCGTGCCGGTCCAGGGTGTACGCCAGCCACTCCTCCAGCGGGTCGTCGCGCAGCTCCGCGGGCAGGTCCGCCTGGCGCCGGCGCAGCGTCAGATGGGTGTTGGCGAAGAGGTCGGGGAAGGCCAGCAGCCGGGCGTGGGCGGCCCCGGTCGCCTTGGCGGCGATGGCCCCGGCGAAGGTGAAGGGCTCCCAGAGCACCAGGTCCGGCTGCCAGAACCGGGCGTAGTCGACGAGCGCGTCGATCATCGAGTCGTTGTTGATCTGGGCGTAGAAGGTCGCCGTCAGCATGGCGTTCGACGCCCGCAGGAAGTCGAGGCTCAGCCGCTCGGGCCGGTTCTCCAGATAGTCGCGGTCCAGGTGGTGCATGAGCATCCCCGGACCGACGGTGGGGATGACGGCGTCCATCCGGTGGTTCTCGCCCACCGGTACGGCCGTCAGACCGGCCCGGGTGATGCTCTCGACCGCGGCCGGCTGCCCGGCCACCCGGACCTCGTGCCCGGCGGTCCGCAGCGCCCAGGCGAGCGGGACGACGCCGTTGAGATGGGCGTCCTGTGCGAAGGCTGTCAGCAGTACACGCACCGCGGTGCTCCTCCCCTGGTGTGGGCCGGGCCGGTCATGCGACGGGGAAGCGCAGGACGCCGTGCAGCGCCGCCGAGCGCATACGGCGCAGTACCTCGGCGTTCGTGCGCAGGGCGGGCCGGAGCGCGGTCAGGGCGCGGACCGCTGCCTCGGTCTGGACGCGGACCAGCGCGTCGGTGACCGGGGCGGCGGGGCCGCCGAGGAGGGTGAGCGACCGGTCGCCGTCGCTCCGGCCGGGCGTGAAGGCGTCCGGGTCGGCGAAGGCCTCCGGGTCCCGGTTGGCCGCGTCGACGAGCACCACCACACGGCGGCCCTCCTCGATCGTCTTGCCGTCGAACTCGGCCTGCTCGCGGGCGATACGGCTCTCGAACCGCAGCGGCGGAGCCAGCCGCAGGGCCTCCCGCACCGCGGCCGGGGCCGCCGCCGATTCCTGCCCGATCCGCTGCCACTCCTCCGGGTGCGCCAGCAGCACCTCGACGGCGTTGCACACGGCGGTCGCGGTGACCTCGACGCCCACCACGACGGCCAGCGCGCCGATCGCGACCGCGTCCTCGGGCGACAGCCCGGCGAGACCGGTGGCACGGCCGGCCTCGACCAGGCCGGTCAGCTCGGCGGACAGGCCCGATACGGCGGTGAGCAGCGACCGGGCGGTCCCCAGCTGCTGCGGGCAGTGGCCGGCGTCGAGGGCGGTGGCGAGGCCCGCGTGCAGTTCGGGCAGGCGCTCGCGGGTCTCGTCGGGCAGGCCCAGCAGCTCGGCGACCACGCGCAGGGCGGCGGGGACGGCGAAGTCCCGGTACAGGTCGAAGCGTTCGCCCGCAGCGGCGAGCGTCTCGCGGTAGGCCGCCTCGATCTGCGGCGCCCGTGCCGCGAGGGCCTCGGCCGACAGCAGCGGCGCGGAGACCTCGGCGAGCGTGGCGTACGCGGCCGGGTCGAGGTTGAGGCGGGCGTCGTCCAGCGGGACGACATGGCACAGCAGGGGGTTGTCCCAGACGTCGACGCCCGGGTGGGACTGCGGCCCCTCCTCGACATGGCGCGGGGAGAACCGCGGGTCGTCGAGGACACGGGCGCCGAGTTCGCGGCTCGCGGTGACCCACGCGCCGACGCTGCTCTCGTGCAGGCCCTGTTCACGGGCGCGTGCCCCGTGGTCGAGCGGGTCGTCGTCACCGGCGCGCAGGATCATGGCGAAGGGGTCGCCCTGGGCGCCGAAGATGAACTGCACGCCTCGGATGGTCAGCAGATGCCGGCCCAACTCGCTGTTGGTCTGATCGGTCAGCATGACACCGTCCTCGAAGGAAGAAGAAGGGCGAAGAGAGAAGAGGGAAGAGGGAAGCAGCAGGGGCGAAGCGCCACCGGCGACGCTAGGCCGCGTGCCTACAAAGGCACTCGACACGCGCTACACGCCGAGCGCCCCGGCGGCGGCGCGTACGGCCGCCACGTCCTGGGCGGGTGTGCCGGGCCGGGCCGGGAGCAGGGGGACGACGGACGAGCGGCCGGACCGCACGGCCGGGTGGCGGCGGGCCAGTTGGGACAGTCCCTGGCCCGGGCCGGTCTCGACGAGCACCAGATCCCCTTCGGCGAGGAGCGCGTCGAGGGCGGGCCAGAAGAGCACCGGCGCGACGGGGTGACGGGACCAGAAGGACGGGTCCTTGGTCTCCGCGGGGGTCAGGAACCGGGCCGTGTACCCGGACATGACCGGGATACGGGGCTCGCCGACGGGAAGCGCGGCGATCCGCTCGCCGGCTCCGCGCATGGCCGGGGCCAGGGACGGGCTGTGGAACGCCGTGGAGGCCGGTACGCGCTGGAGCACGAACCCGGCGTCGGCGAGTGCCGCCGTGACGCCGCGCAGCGGTTCGTCGAGGCCGGCCAGGACCGTCTGGCGCAGGGCGTTGACGGCGCCGACGACCACGCCGTCGGTGAGGAAGGGCGCCACCTCGTCCTGCGTTGCCGCGACGGCGACCATCCCGCCGGGCGGCGCGTGTGCCAGCCGTCCGACGCGGTCGTGGACCAGGGCGGCGGCGTCCCGCAGCGTGAAGACGCCGGAGAGGACCGCGGCCGCGACCTCGCCGATGCTGTGCCCGAGCAGGGCGACGGGCCGTACGCCCCGGTCGAGGACGAGCCGCCCGAGGGCGTAGTCGACCGCGAACAGCAGCGGCTGGGAGCGGGTGACGTGGTCCATCACCGCGGTGTCGGCCGTCCCCAGCCAGTCCTCGCGCAGACCGGTGCTGTGGCCGCCGAGGTCGGTCAGGGCGGTCAGGGCCTCGTCCATCGCCTCGGCGAAGACGGGCTCGGCGTCCAGGAGTCCGGCGGCCATGCGCAGATGCTGCGAGCCCTGGCCGGGCAGCAGCAGGGCGACCGGGCGGTCGGTGCCGTTCATCGGTCCCTCCAGGTCATCGGTCCCTCCAGGGAGGCGTGTTGAGGATCTCGACCACGGCGCAGGACCAGCTGAAGCCGGCGCCGACGCCAAAGAGCAGGCACGTGTCACCGGGCCCGAGCGCCCCGGTGGTGACCAGGTGGTCGAGTCCGGCGAAGGGGTCTCCGGCGCCGAGGTGCCCGATCGTCCGGCTCCAGTCCCAGGTGGTGCGCTCGGGGTCGATGCCGAACTTGGCGAAGTAGGCGACATGCAGCCTGCGGTGGCCGAGGTGCGGCAGCACGAACCGGTCGATGTCCGCGAGGCCGAGCCCGGCGTCGGCGAGCGCCTGCTTGACGACGGACTCCTGCGCGGCGGCGACCCGGGCGACGGTCGGGGCCACACCGTGACCGGCCAGGAAGTCCCGCTTGTGCGCTTCCAGGTCGACGACGTCGCGGTGGCTGAACGGGGCCGGGCCGAACGGGTCGTCGCCCCGATGCATGCCCTCCAGGTCGGGTGCGGAGACGGTCGCGACACTGCGGACCCGGGCGAAACCGGAGTGCCGCGAGACGACGAGGGCGGTGCCGCCGTCGCCGTAGACGGTTCCGGGGTCGCTGCGCCACCGGTCGAAGCCGGGCGGGCAGAACCGGTCGCCGGTGGACACCAGGGCCGCGATCCGCGCCGGGTCGGCGGCGAGGTAGGCCCAGGCCAGGTCGAGGGCCGCCATACCGCCGTTGGAGACCTGCCGGACCTCCAGCGCGGGGCACTGGTTGCCGACGGCGGTCCGCTGGACGTAGGAGGCGGGGGCCCACAGGTCGAAGCCCTGGTAGTAGAAGCTGGCGTGCAGCACCAGGTCGATGTCGCCCGGTTCGGCGGCGGCCCGCTCCAGCGCCGTCCGGGCGGCCCGGGCCGCCATCTCGGGAGCCGGCTCCCCCGCGGAGACCGTCACCGACTCCATCCGGGTGGAGCGGGCGACGGCGGCGTCGCACCGCCCGTCCGCGACCGCGTCCGCGAGGCGTTCGACGGGCGGCAGCCAGGTCCCGGTCGCCCGGATGTACAGCTCGCCGCCGTTCATGCCGCCCTCCTCTCCCCGACCGGGTACGCGAGGGGGGCGGCGGACGCGGAGCCACTGTCGGCGGACGCGGAGCGACCGCCCGCGCCCCGTGCGGCGGGCGGCGGCCACGCTCCGCTCGCCCCGCTGCACGGCCTCCCGCCGTTCACGCCGCCACCCTCTGACCGGACCCGGCGAGCGCTTCGGCGGGCGCGGGGGCCCGTACGACCATGGCGCTGTTGAAGCCGTGGTGGCCGCGGGCCAGGACCAGGGCGGCGGTGCCGGTGACCGGCCGGGGCTCGCCGAGGACGAGGTCGAGGCCATAGGCGTCGGGGACCTCGGTGACGTTGATCGTGGGCGGGGCGAGCCCGTCGCGGAGGGTCAGCAGGGCGGTCACGACGTCCAGCGGACCGGCGCCCGAGTAGAGCCGGCCGGTGGCCGTCTTGGGCACGGTGACCGGGACCCCGCCCGCGCCGAAGACCGCGGTCAGCGCCTCGGCCTCGGCCGCGTCGAGTTCGGGCACGCCCGCACCGTCGGCGAAGACGACGGCGATGTCCTGCGGGTCGGCTCCGGCGTCGGCGAGCGCCTGCTCGATCGCCCGCCGCAGGGTCGGGGGCCGCCCCGACCCGGGGCGCGGGTCGAAGGTCGCGCCGAATCCGGCGATCTCGCCGTAGGGGCGACGCCCCCGGGCCCGGGCCCCCTCGGCGCTCTCCAGGGTGAGCAGCGCCCCGCCCTCGCCCGGCAGATGACCCGAGGCCCGGTCGTCGAAGGGCAGATAGGCGTCGGCGGTGAGCCGTCCGCCGGCCAGTTGGGCGGCCATGCCGTACGGGCACAGGGAGCAGTCCATGCCGCCGGAGATCATCAGCTGCGCACCGGAGCGGATCTGGCGTCCGGCGTGGGCGAGGGCGTCCAGGCCCCCGGCCTGCTCGCCGACGAAGACGCCGGTCGGCCCGTTCATGCCGTGCCGGATGGAGATCTGGCCGGTGTTGACGGCGTAGAACCAGGCGAACGACATGTAGGCGCTGACCTTCTTGGGGGACTCGCCCCACAGGTGCTGCAGTTCGCGCTGGCCGAAGCCGAAGCCGCCCGAGGCGCCGGCCGTGACGACGCCGCGTGTCAGCGAGGGCACGGAGTCGAGGTCGATGCCGGCGTCGGCGACGGCCCAGTCCGCAGCGGCCAGGGCGAACTGGGTCATGCGGTCGGTCTGCGGGATCAGCCGGCTGGGCAGATGGTCGCCCGCCTCGAACCCGGTCACCTCGCCCGCGTGCCGGGTCGGATAGCGGGCGGGGTCGAAGGCCTGGACGCGCCGGATGCCGTCCTCGCCGCGCAGCGTCGCCGCCCAGTACGCGTCCAGTCCGACGCCGGTGGGGGCGACCACCCCGATGCCCGTGACCACGACCGGGGTCATGCGGCCCGCCCCTCGGGCCGGCGCAGCACCATGGCGCTCTGGAAGCCGCCGAAGCCGCTGCCCACGGTGAGCGCGGCCGACATGGCGCGCTCCCTGGCGTGCAGGGGGACATAGTCCAGGTCGAGTTCGGGGTCGGGGTCGGTGAGGTTCGCGGTGGGCGGGATGACGCCGTGTTCGAGGGCCAGCGCGGTGGCGGCGACCTCGATGGAGCCGATCGCGCCCAGCGAGTGCCCGATCATCGACTTGATGGAGCTGACCGGCACCCGGTGGGCGGCGGCCCCGAGGCTGCGCTTGAGGGCGGCGGTCTCGTGCACGTCGTTCTGCTTGGTGGCGGTGCCGTGGGCGTTGACGTAGCCGAGCGCGTCGGGGGCGAGCCGGGCCTCGTCGAGGGCGGCGTCTACGGCGGCGGCCAGCTCGCGTCCGTCGGTGCGCAGACCGGTCATGTGGTACGCGTTGCCGCGCGAGGCGTAGCCGGCGATCTCGGCGTAGACGTGGGCGCCCCGGGCGCGGGCCGCGGTGAGTTCCTCCAGGACGAGGACGGCGGCGCCCTCGCCGAGGACGAAGCCGTTGCGGGTGCGGTCGAAGGGGCGCAGCGCGGTCGCCGGGTCGTCGTTGCGGGGCGAGGTGGCCCGGATGGCGTCGAAGCAGGCCACGGTGATCGGGGAGATCGGCGCGTCGGTGGCCCCGGCGATCATCACATCGGCCAGTCCCTCGCGGATGAGGGCGACCGCGTGCCCGACCGAGTCGAGGCCGGAGGTGCAGCCGGCCGAGACGACGGTGCAGGGGCCTTCGGCGCCGGCCTCCCAGGCGAGCTCTGCGGCCATGGAGCTCGGCACGAAGTGGTCGTAGAGCTGGGCGCTCGCTGCGGTGTGGTCGACCAGCCACTCCTGTCCGCCGCCGCTGAGGGCCAGGTACTCCTCTTCGAGCTTCTGGGTGCAGCCGACCGCGCTGCCGAGGCTGACGCCCGTGCGGTGCGCGGTCTCCGGGTCGGGCTCCAGACCGCTGTCGGTGACGGCCTCGCGCAGCGCGACCAGGGCGAACTGGGCCGCCCTGTCGAGCCGTTCGGCGTCCTCGGCGCTCAGCCCCTGCTCGGCGGCGTCGAAGTCGCACTCGGCGGCGATCCGGGAGCGGAAGGGGGCGGGGTCGAAGAGGCTGATGGCCCGGGTGGCGGTGCGGCCGCCGGTGATGGTCTGCCAGAACTGCTTGGTGCCGATCCCGCCGGGGGCCACCACGCCGATGCCGGTGATCACGACCCGCCGGGTCATCGTGCCTCCCCGGTCGCGCTGTGCCGCTCCAGGTAGAGGTTGGAGCTGCTGGTGCTGATCGCCCGCAGCGCCTCGGCGTGCGGCCGGAAGTCGGCCTGGCCCACGGCGGCACGGAAGGCGGAGACGTCCGACCAGCGGGCGATGTTGACGTAGCTGTGCGGCTTCTCCAGGTGGCGTACGAGGGTGTAGCCGAGGAATCCGGGCTGGCGCTCCATGAAGCGTGCCGTGCGGGCGAAGACGTCCTCGAACTCCTCCGGGGAGGTGCGAAGCGTGAAGCTGTTCACGAAGGTGGCCGGGCCGCCGGTGGCGGGGCCGGGCTGATCGGCAGACATGGGATCGGTGCTCCTCATCGTCCGGGCGTCCGGCGACGCGTACGCCGAGGTCAGAGTGAAACCCTCCGGCGCGTGCCTCGCGGCGCCCTAGAAGACGGCTGGATCCCGCCCCCGGTCAGGAGCCCCCGCGCCCCAGCCGCACGGGGATGCCGACGTCCCGCCGCCAGGCGTGGCCGAGTCCGGCGACGGCGGCGATGACGCTCCAGCCGGCCAGCTCGCCGCCCCGGTAGTGGACGATGTCGGAGCCGCTGCGCCGGGGCAGGGCCCGGCCCGCGACGATCTCGGCGAGCGGGATCGGCATCGACTGCTGCCGAGTGCCGACGGAACGGCCACCGGAGGGAGCGATGCTGACGTGCCGGACGACGGGGCCCGGGGCGGCTGTCGCGGCATCGAACGAGGGGGCTGCCGAGCCGGTGCCGGGCTGCGGGGTGGCCGGGCCGGTGCCGGACGGCTGGGCGCTTTGGCCGGTGCCGGACTGAGGGGCGACCGGGCCGGTGCCCGACGACTCGGCGCGCTGGCCGGTGCCCGACGACTCGGCGCGCTGGCCAGTGCCGGACTGCGGGGCGGCCGGGCCGGTGCCGGACGGCTGGGCGCCCTGGCCGGCATGCGAAGGCCCGCTACCCGAGCCACCACCGGAAAGCCAGACGCCCGGGCCGATGGCGAAAGGCCGGGCGCCACGGCCGGTCCCGGGCTCGGCGTCGGGCTCGGGCCCGGCGTCGGTATCGGGCTCGGTGTCGGTCTCGGGCCCGGTGTCGGGCTCGGGCCCGGCGTCGGTATCGGGCTCGGTGTCGGTCTCGGGCCCGGTGTCGGCGGGGCGGGGGCCCGTCACCGGGTCGCGGGGGTCACCCGGCTCCGCCGTCGATACCGTGGCCGCCTGGTCGATCAACAGCGCTCCAGCAGCGAGCCACGCGGCCCGGACGGGCGGGTGGCCTCCGGTGACAGCGACGACGTCGGCGCTCGCGGCGGTGGCGCGGGCGTCCTCGGACACCCGCACCCGCAGGCCGGTGCGCAGGGCGGCGGCGGCCGCGAAGTCCCGGGCCCGGTCCGGCTCCCGGCCGACGACCCGCACCTCGGTCAGCGAGGGCAGGGCGTGGTGCAGGACGAGAAGACAGGCCCAGGCCGCCTCCCCGGTGCCGAAGAGGCCCAGTCTGGAGGGGGCCGGCGGGGCGAGGTAGCGCGCGGCGAGTCCGGAGGGGATGGCGCCGCGCCAGCCGTCGAGGGCGCCGGCGTCCACGAGGCCGAGGAGGGACCCGTCGTCGGCGAGCAGCAGTTCCACGCAGGCGGCGGACAGGTCGGGGCGGGGTTCGAGCCGGACGGCGAAGCAGCGGCCGAAAGGGCCGGAAGCGTGCGGTCCGACGGTCAGCCGGCAGCGCGTGGCGGGGAGCAGGACCAGGGTGTCGGGGCCGGGCACCGGAGCGCGGTCGAGGAGCAACCGCTGGACGTCGGAGAACCGCTCCTCCATGAAGGCCTCGTCGTCGAAGGCGTCGTCCACGTCTTCCGAGGTCAGCATGATCGGCACAGCGATCGTCCTCTCGGGACCGGCGTCATGGGTATACAAACTTGAGTATCACGGGACGCGTGCCGTCCTCCACCGGATACCGATCAACGGCCGGAAGGGCTCCCCGTCAGGCGCCCTTCTCCTCGCCCGCCATGACGTAGGCGCCCGCCTCCAGGCGCTCGATCAGCGCCTCGGTCCAGGCGGCCTGACTGGCGGCGCCGTGCTCCCAGAGGCCGAGCAGCTCACGGATGTGGGCACGCTGCGGCCGTTCCCCGGCCGTCTCGTCGACCTTGGCGATCAGCTCCGACTGTTCGGCCGAGAGCGACGCGATGCGCTCACGCAGCAGGCCGATCGCCTCCTCGCGGCTGAGCGCGGGCAGCAGGACGAGCGCGGCACCCAGCATGTCGGACCGGTTGTTCCCCTGGCGCAGCGCGTCACGCAGCAGCCGGAAGAACTCCTCGTCGCCCGGCGGCGCGATCTCGTAGTCGACCCGGCCCGGCCAGTCCGGGATGTCCGTCGACTTCAGCAGCCCGTCCTTGGCCAGTTGCCTGAGCGCGTGGTAGATCGAGCCGAACTTGATGTGCGCCCATTCGTCGGCACCCCAGGACAGCAGCTCGGAACGGACCAGATAGCCGTGCGCCCGGCCGTGCATGCGCACGACGCCCAGGACGAGCAATCTCGTGGCAGACATCGTCTCCCTGCTGAATCTCCCTCACGGGGGCGGACCGGCAACCCGTGCTCCGCACCTCGGCCGGGCCCCGCCGGCTGATCCCACGGTAGTACATGACCTGCTGTTCTCCGCGAGCGCGGGAGGGGCGCAGCGCGCGATACGCCCCGGATCGAGCGCCGCTGCAACGACTCTCGACTCCCGCACGAGGTCACGGCCGGAGGGTGGAGGCCCATCGCATACGGGTCGTTCGCCGGAACAGGGGTTGGGATGCGGGTACTCTTCACCACCTTCGCCGCCAAGTCGCACATGCACGCCCAGGTGACACTCGCCTGGGCCCTGAAGGCAGCGGGCCACGACGTCAGGATCGCCAGTCATCCCGATCTCGCCGACGAGATCACCAAGACGGGGCTGACCGCCGTCGGTGTCGGGGAGGAACTGCATCTCGACGAGCAGATGCAGGAGACCCAGGAGAACATCGGCCAGGACGTCGACCAGCTGGAGAGCCAGGCGCAGGTCGGTCTCGACATGAGCGAGACCCGGCCGGAGCGGCTCACCCCGGACTACACGCTCGGGGTGTTCACGGCCATGACCTCGGTCGTCTTCCAGAACTGCTGCTCGGACCAGATGGTCGACGAGCTGGTGGAGCACTGCCGCTCCTGGAAGCCGGACCTGGTCCTGTGGGACACCATGACCTTCGCCGGCGCGATCGCCGCCATGGCCACCGGCACGGCGCACGGCCGGCTGCTGTTCGGGCTCGACCTGGCGGGCCTGATGCGCGAGACCTTCCTCGGGCAGCTGGCCGCGCGCCCGCCGGAGCTGCGGGACGACCCGCTGCGCGAGTGGCTCACCTGGAGCCTGGAGCGGCACGGCGCCTCCTTCGAGGAGGCCGCGGTGACGGGCGACTTCACCGTCTGCCCGCTGCCGGCGTCCATGCGGCTGCCGGTGGACCTGCACTACGTGCCGATGCGGTACGTGCCGTACAACGGCCAGTCCACGGTGCCGCAGTGGCTCCAGGAGCCGCCCCGCAAGGGCCGCCGGGTGTGCATCACCCTGGGTGTGGCGCACCGCGAGGTGCTCGGCGCCGACCGGGCCTCCATCGGGGACCTGCTGGAGGCCGTCGCGGGCCTCGACGACGTCGAGGTCGTCGCCACGCTCAACGAGAAGCAGCTCACGGACTTCGACACCCTGCCGGACAACGTACGGGCCGTGGACTTCGTCCCGCTCGACGCGCTGCTGCCCACCTGCGACGCGGTGATCCACCACGGCGGGTCCGGCAGCTTCGGCACCGCGATGATCCACGCCGTGCCCCAGCTCATCGTCGTCGACGGCGTCTGGGACACCATCAACAAGTCCCGCTACCTCGAAGAGCGCCAGGCCGGGCTCTACGTGCCGGGCAAGCTCAGCGCGAAGGGGCTGCGCGAGCTGCTCGTCCGCCTGCTGGAGGAGCCGGTCTTCAAGCGCAACGCCGAGGCCCTGCGGCGCGAGGCGCTCGCCGCGCCCGCCCCCGCCCAGGTCGTCCCGACGCTGGAGCGCCTGGCCGTCGAGCACCGCCGCCGGTGACCGGCGCGCCGCACCCGCACACGCCCGGGCCGCCGGCCCTGCCGTACCCGACTACCTCCCGGACGGTGAACCAAGCGATGCAGATCCGAAAGCTCGAGGTCGAGGGGGCGTACGAGTTCACGCCCCGTCAGTTCCGCGACCACCGCGGGCTGTTCGTCTCCCCGTTCCAGCTCGACGCGTTCCAGCAGGCCCTGGGGCGTCCGCACTTCCCGGTGGCGCAGACCAACCACAGCCTGTCCCGGCGCGGCACGATCCGCGGCATCCACTTCACCGTCACGCCGCCCGGCACCGCGAAGTACGTGTACTGCGCGCGCGGCCGGGCCCTCGACATCGTGGTCGACCTGCGGGTCGGCTCGCCCACCTTCCGGCAGTGGGACGCGGTCGAGATGGACCAGGTCCACTTCCGCGCCTCGTACTTCCCGGTCGGCGTCGGCCACGCCTTCGTCGCGCTCGAGGACGACACCGTCATGTCGTATCTGCTCACGGGCCCGTACGTGGCCGAGAACGAGCTGGCCGTCGACGTCTTCGACAAGGACCTGGGCGTGCGGCTCCCCTCGGGCCTGGAGACGGTGCAGTCGGAGCGGGACGCCGCCGCGCTGTCCTTCGCCTCGGCCCGGGCGCAGGGCCTGCTGCCCGACTACGCGGAGTCCCAGGCGGTCGAGGAGGCCCTGTGGCAGCCCTCCGGCATCGGCGCCACGCGCTGAGCCCGGCGATGTCCACCACCACACAGGGCGGGCAGACCGCCGGGACCGTGGCCGTGCTGGGTTCCACCGGATGCGTCGGCCGCAGCCTCTGCGACGAACTGCTGCGGACCGGGCACCGGGTGCTCGCGGTGGCCCGGCACCCAGCCCCGCACACCCGTGCGGACGCCTTCGTCCCCCTCGATGTCGCCGCCGCCGCGCCGGAGGAGATCGCCGCGCTCCTCGACCGGCACGGCGTCACCGCCGTCGTCAACGCCACCGGCGGCTGGGGCACCACCGTCGAGGAGATGCGCAGCGCCCACATCGACCTGGTGGAGCGCCTGGTCGAGGGGTGCGTCGCGACCTCCCGGCGGCTGCGGATCGTCCAGATGGGCTCGATCCACGAGTACGGGCCGGTGCCCGAGGGGGTCCGCATCGACGAACAGCGCGAGCCCGGCCCGCTGACCCCGTACGGGCTGACCAAGCGCACCGGCTCCGAACATCTGCTCGCCCAGACTCGGGATGGCCGGGTGGACGGGGTCGTGCTGCGCGCGGTCAACGTCTGCGGACCCCACACCCCGACGGCCAGCTTCCTCGGTGCCGTCGTGGCCCGGCTGCGCGCCCTCGGCCCCGGCGAGGTGATCGGCCTCGACGTCGCCGACGCCCGGCGGGACTTCGTCGACGTACGGGACCTGGCCCGGGCGGCCGTCGCCGCGGTGCACGCGCCCGTCACGGGCCTGGTCGTGAACATCGGGCGCGGCGAGGCGGTGCCGATGCGCGACCTGGTCGACGCCCTGTTCGACGCGGCCGGCGTGGACGCCGCGTCGGCGAAGATCGACTCCGCCGAGGTCGCCAGCAAGGGCGGCGGCTGGACCTGCGCGGACATCCGGTTCGCCGCCCAGGTGCTCGGCTGGCGGCCCACGATCGAGCTCGGCGACTCCGTCCGGGCGATGTGGGAAGCGGCAGCGGACACCACCTCCCTGGAGGTCTCATGAGCGACACCCCTGCCCCCTCGTCCGCCGCGACCCGGGATCCCGTCGAACGACGGATCGACGATTCGGCCCGGCTGCGGACCGGCCCCCTCGGCGATCTCTCCGACTTCACGGACTGGTTCGCCGACTACGGCCGGCGGGCCTACACCCATGTCGACCGGGTCCCCCTGCACGCCCTGGAGGGCTGGGAGACCGACCCGGGCACGGGCGATCTGCGCCATCACACGGGCCGGTTCTTCACCGTGCACGGGCTGGAGGTCAGCAACCCGGGCGCGCCGGTGGCCCGGTGGACCCAGCCGATCATCAACCAGCCCGAGATCGGCATCCTCGGCATCCTCACCGCCCCGATCGACGGGGTGCTGCACTGCCTGATGCAGGCGAAGGTCGAGCCCGGCAACGCCGAGGGGCTCCAGCTCTCCCCGACCGTCCAGGCGACCCGGAGCAACTACACCCGGGTCCACCAGGGGCGGGCGGTGCCGTATCTCGAGCACTTCATGGACATCCACAGCCGTCCCGGAGTGCTCGCCGACGTACGGCAGTCGGAGCAGGGGTCGTGGTTCTACCGCAAGCGCAACCGCAATGTGGTCGTCGAGCTGCCCGAGCCGGTGGAGGCCCTCGACGGGTACCGCTGGATGACGCTCGGCCAGATCCACGAGCTGCTCGGGCGCAAGGACACGGTCAACATGGACGCCCGGACCGTGCTGTCGTGCCTGCCGTTCACCGGCCCGGACACCGAGAAGCCCGACGGGGACGACTTCGGGTCGGCGCTGCTGCGCTCGGGCGATGCCGGGGCGGTGAGTGTGCACAGCGCGGCGGAGATCCTCGGCTGGATCACCGACCGGCGCACCAGCAGCGACATCGCGGTCCGCCGGGTCGCGCTCGGCGAGCTGCGCGACTGGAGCCGCACCGACGAGCGCATCCGCCATGACGCGGGCGCCTTCTTCGATGTCATCGGGGTCCAGGTCGACGCCGGGGGCCGTGAGGTCCACCGGTGGAGCCAGCCGATGATCGAACCGGTGGGGCAGGGCGTCATCGCCTTCCTCGTCCGGCGGTTCGAGGGGGTGCTGCACGTCCTCGTGCACGCGCGCGTGGAGCCGGGCTTCGCGGACGTGGTGGAGCTGGGCCCCACCGTGCAGTGCGTCGCGGAGAGCCACGCGCAGCTGCCCGGCCAGGCCGCGCCGCCGTTCCTCGACGAGGTGCTGGGGGCTCCCGCGGAGCGCGTCCGGTTCGACACGGTGCTCTCCGAGGAGGGCGGGCGTTTCTTCCACGCGCTCAACCGCTATCTGATCGTGGAGACCGACCAGGACGTGCCCCGCGACCTTCCCGACCACCGCTGGATGACGCTGCACCAGCTCTCGGACCTGCTGCGGCACAGCCACTACGTCAACGTCCAGGCCCGCAGCCTGATCGCCTGCCTGCACAGCCTGTACCACGCGGGCTGACGGACGGGGACCCTGAAACGCCGTGTCCCGGTGAGGCGGACTGCCTCACCGGGACACGGCGTTTCGCAGGGGCACGGCGTCACAGGCCGGCGATCACCTCGCGCAGCGCCTCGATCACCTTCTCCTGGACGTGCCCCGGCAGCGAGGGGTACATCGGCAGCGAGAAGATCTCCTTCGCCAGCCGCTCCGTCACCGGCAGATCGCCCTCGTGGTAGCCGAGGTGCGCGAAGCCGGACATCGTGTGCACCGGCCAGGGGTAGCTGATGTTCAGCTCGATGTCGTACGCCTTGAGCCGCTCGATGATCCGGTCCCGCTCGGGGTGGCGGACCACGTGGACGTAGTGGACGTGATCATTGCCCAGCGCGTTCTCGGGCAGGACCAGGCCGGTGTCCCCCAGCCCCTCCGCGTAGCGTCGCGCCACGCGCCGCCGGCCCTCGACGTAAGCGTCGAGGCGCCGTAGCTTGCGGCGGAGGATCTCGGCCTGGACCTCGTCGAGGCGGCTGTTGTGCCCGGGAGTCTGGACAACGTAGTACCGGTCCTCCATGCCGTAGTAGCGCAGCCGGCGCAGCTCCGCGTCGGTGCCGGCGTCGTGGGTGACGACCGCGCCGCCGTCGCCGTACGCCCCGAGGACCTTCGTCGGGTAGAAGGAGAAGGCCGCGGCGTCGCCCATGGTCCCGGCGAGCCGGCCGTGGTGGCGGGCGCCGTGGGCCTGGGCGCAGTCCTCCAGGACCTTCAGACCGTGGCGCCGCGCGAACGCGGTCACCGCGGCCATGTCGACGCACTGCCCGTACAGATGCACCGGCACGATCGCCGTGGTCCGCTCGGTGAGCGCGTCGTGGAGCAGGTCCGTGCGCATGAGGTAGTCCTCCTCGCGCACGTCGACGAAGACCGGCCGGGCTCCGACGGCGTCGATGGCGAGGACGGTGGGGGCCGCCGTGTTGGACACCGTGAGCACGTCGTCGCCCGGCTTCACACCGAGCGCCTGGAGGCCGAGGACGATGGCGTTGGTGCCGTTGTCGACGCCGACGCAGTGCGGCTGCCCGTGATAGGCGGCGAACTCCTGCTCGAAGCCGGAGACGCTCTGTCCGAGGACGAGCTGACCGGACTGGAACACCGTGTCGACGGCGTCGAGGAGTTCCTCGCGCTCCTCGGCGTACTCCCGCAGATAGTCCCAGACGTAGGTGGTCATCGCCCGGACACCTCCCGCTCCTTGACTCCGGTGAACAGGCCCCGGCCGGTCGGCGGGCCCGGCTGGTACGTGACGGAGCAGCCGGCGTCCTTGAACGCCTGCTCGTACTCCTCGCGTGTGAACAGGGTCAGTACGTCGATCTCGGTGAAGGTCCGGATGCCCGACGGTTCGCCGACGAGGAACTGCACCTCCATCCGGGTCGCGCGGCCCTGGAGGGTGGAGTGGGAGATCCGGGCGACGGTCCGCTCGCCCTCACGGGCCAGGTCCCCGGCGACGAACCCCTCCTTGAACTGCTCGGGGAACCACCAGGGTTCGATGACCAGCGCGCCGCCCGGTTCGAGGTGACGGGCCATCGAGGCCACGGCGGAGCGCATCTCCTCGACGCTGCCCAGATAGCCGATGGCACAGAACATGCAGGTGACGACGGAGTAGCGGCGGCCGAGGTCGAAGTCGCGCATGTCGCCCTCGTGGATGGTCAGTCCGGGCCACCGGTCCAGTGCCAGATCACGCATGGGCGCCGCGATCTCCAGGCCCTCCGCCGTGGCGAAGAGCTTGCTGAAGGGGCCGAGATGGGCGGCGGTGCCGCAGGCCACGTCGAGCAGTGTGTCGGCGCCCGGGGCGATCCGGCGTGCCACGGCCGCGATGTCCTCGGCCTCCGCCGCCCAGTCCTTGCCCCGGCTGCGGTACACCGTCTCGTAGACCTCGGCGAGGTCGGTGCTGTACATGGTTTCTCCTCGGGTCAGGGGCTGGTCAGGGGGGCCTGGTCGTCGACGAGGGCGACCGCGCGCGCCCAGCCGGCCCCGGCGCCGGCGACCTTCACGGGGAAGCAGGCCACCTGGAAGCCGTACGGGGCGGGCAGCTCCTCCAGGCCCGCGAGCCGCTCGATCTGGCAGTACTCCCGGTGGCGTCCGGCGACATGGGCCGGCCAGAGCACGGCCGCGTCCCCGGTGCGCCGGTACTCGGCGATGATCGTGGTGAACGGCGCGTCCAGGCTGAACGCGTCGGTGCCGACCACCCGGACGCCCGCGTCGAGCAGGAAGGCGATGGCGCTCGCGTCGAGGCCGACGAAGTCGGTGAAGTACCGGCTGGTGCCGGACCAGGCGGAGGCGCCGGTGTGCAGGAGCACGATGTCGGACGGGGCGAGCGGGTAGCCGATCCGGTCGAGTTCCTTGCGCAGGTCCGCCGCGTCCACCACACCCGCCTCGCGGCCCCGGACGTCCAGGACGACCCCGGGGGCGAGGAACCACTCCAGCGGCATCGCGTCGATGTGCCGGGGCACGCCGGTCCCGTACGTCGTCCGGGAGCCGTAGTGCGAGGGCGCGTCGACGTGTGTGCCGGTGTGGGTGGTCAGACTCAGCCGGTCCAGCGAGAGGAACTCGCCGTCGGGCAGGTCGTCGGGGTCGAACTCGATGTCGAAGTGGCGCCGCATCTCGTCGCGCATGTGCAGCGCGCCCTCGCGGGGGGACATCACCTCGTGGACCACCGGGTCCGGTTCGAACGAGCCGGCGTCCACCGGCGAGGACAGGTCAATGATGCGCACGGTCACCTCCTGGACGACCCGGCCAGCCTGGCCGCAGCCGCTCGGAAGGCATTGGAAGACCGCTCGACGACCGCGCGGCCGTCTCGAGCGGGATTCGACAGACGTGCGACGGGGGTGCGCCAGGGTCGGGCTTCGAGGACCGACACGCGGGACCGTCGCCGGGGAGGCCGTTCGTGAACAGCACCGACATCCAGCAGTTCTACGCCCGCCACATGCAGTTGCTCGACGGCGGTGCCGCCGAGGCGTGGGCCGGTACGTTCACGCCCGACGCCGAGTTCAAGGCCCCGTCGATGACGGAGCCCGTGCGGGGCCGGGACGGCATCGCCGCCGGGGCGCGGGCGGCGGTCGAGGGACGGGCCGCGGCCGGGGAGACGCACCGACACTGGGTGACCATGACGACCGCCCGGGACACCGGGGTCGGCATCGAGACGGTCTCGTACGTGCAGATCCTGGCGACCCCGCGCGGCGGCGCCCCGCGCGTGGAGCTGTCCTGTGTGATGCGCGACCGGCTGGTCCGGCGGGACGGCGAACTGCTCGTGGCGGAGCGGCACATCACCCGGGACGACCGGCCGGCGCACTGACCTCGACCCGGCTTCGAGCCCTCGTCAGTAGCGTCCCGGCATGACTCCTAGGACTGTGATCATCACTGGTGGGGGCACCGGAATCGGCCGTGCGACGGCCCGTCGCTTCGCGGGGCGGGGAGACCGTGTCCTGGTCGTGGGCCGCACCGCCGCCGCCCTCGACGAGACGGCCGAGGGCCACGAGAGCATTCGCACCCTGGTCGCGGACATCACCGAGCCGGGGGCCGGCGAGGCGGTGGTGGAGGCCGCGCTGCGGGCGTTCGGACGGCTGGACGTGCTGGTCAACAACGCCGGGACCGGCTCCTTCGCACCGCTCGCCAAACTCGACCGGGCCGCGACCGAGCACCAGGTCGCCGTCAACCTGATCGCCCCGGCCTTCGTGGCGCAGGCCGCGCTGGACTCCCTGGAGGCGACCGGCGGCACCATCGTCAACGTCAGCTCGGCCGGCTCGCTGGGCATCCAGGGGTTCCCCGACAACTCGGTCTACTGGGCGACCAAGGCCGCGCTGAACCACTTCACCCGCACCTGGGCCGTCGAACTGGCGCCGCGCGGCATCCGGGTGGTGTCCGTCGCCCCCGGCGTGACCGACACCGGCATCGGCGAACGCGTCGGCATGTCCGCCGAGGAGTACCAGGGCTTCCTGGGCCAGCTCGCCGAGCGCATCCCCCTCGGCCGGGTCGCCACCCCCGAGGACGTGGCCTGGTGGATCACCGCCCTGGCCGACCCCGAGGGCCGCTACATGACGGGCGCGGTCGTCCCGGTCGACGGCGGCCTCTCCCTGACCTGACGGCTCCTTTCCCGGGCCGCTCCCGCCAGGCGGACCATCGGACGGCACGGGCGGCCGGGCAGTCGGACTGCACGAGCGGCCCGGACAGTACGGGCGGCACGGGCAGTACGGGCGGCACGGACAGTACGGGTGGCACGGGCAGTACGGGCAGTACGGGCAGCCGGACTGCACGGACGGCGCGAGCAGCACAGGCGGCACGGACGGCACGGACGGCCGGGACAGCCGGACGGCACGGGCGCCACGGACGGCCGACGGCCGGGACAGCCGGACGGCACGGGCGCCACGGACGGCCGACGGCCGGGGCAGCCGGACTGCACGAGCAGCATCAGGCGGCACGGGCGGCCAGACCGCACAGGCGGCAGGGTGACGGGCAGCCGGGGCGGGCCGGTGGCGGGCAACCGGACCGCACGGACGGCACGGGCGGCCAGACCGCACAGGCGGCAGGGTGACGGGCAGCCGGGGGGGCCGGTGGCGGGCAGCCGGACCGCACGGACGGCACGGGCGGCACGGGCGGCCAGACCGCACAGGCGGCAGGGTGACGGGCAGCCGGGGGGCCGGTGGCGGGCAGCCGGACGGCACGGGCAGCCGGGCGGCCGGTGGCCGGGGCGGGCTGGGCCGGCCCCGCTGAGGGCCCGGGCCGCCGCCCCGTGCCGCGCGGGGTGCCGGGGCCTCGCCGCCGCCCGGCCCTCACGGACAGCTGGACCGCGCACCGACGGGCCGCACCTCGATGAGGTGCGGCCCGTCGACGTGTGGGCCCTGGAGCGGCGGCTCAGACGCCGTCGTGCTCCACCCTGCGGTGCCGCACCAGCCAGCCGCCGTCGCCGTGCGGTACCAGTTCGTCCTCGCACACCGCGCTCAGGTGCAGTCTGGCCGGTCCTCCGGACGGGGTGATCAGGACCTGGGCGTAGCAGCGGGTGTTCAGGGAGCCGTCGGGCCCGGGTGCGACGGTGAGCATGGAGAAGACGTGCCGCCGCTGCTCCGGGGTGTCCGCCGTCCGCTCCAGGTTGCGGCGTACGGCGGCGGCGACGGCGTCCCGGCCGCGCAGGGGCTCGGGGGCGATGTTCTGCGCGAAGACGCCGTCCTCGGTGAACGTACGGGCCCACTCCTCGGCCCGCCGCTCGTCGAGGAGCCGCATCTGCCGGGCGTAGAACTGCTGCACGGCGACATACGTCTCGGCGGGGACGGGCTCGGTGCCGCGCAGCCGCTCGGCGTGGTCGGCCGCGCGGCGCAGGGTCGTGAGGCTGTTGCGGCCGAGGGCGTCGCGGATCAGGGTGCGGGCGGCGGCCACGTCCGCCGTCGGGCCGAGGACGGTGGTGACGGCGTCCGGCGCGATCCGTACGGTGTGCCGGGAGGTGACGGTGCAGCCCTTGTCGTCCTCCTCGAAGATCCACTCGCCGGTGTGGGCGGCCATCAGCGCGGGTGTCTGGATCTGCTTGTAGACGATCCGCTCGGCGGGGAAGCAGACGCGCACCGAACGCGTGGTGTGGGTCGCGCCGTCCGCGGTGAGCGTGTCCATCTCCAGGATCTGCTCGTTCGGGGTGTCCTCGGTGAGGACGACCCGGGCGACGTGCGGCAGCCGCTCCGTCCAGCGGTCGGCCGCGCGGACGAACTCGTACGCGTCCTTCGCCGAGCCCTCGACGCGCACGCTGTCGTCGAACGTGAAGGTGAGCTCCGGGTCAGCGTCCTCCACGCCCCGGCGCAGGGCCTCCAGTTCGGACCCGGTGTTGGTGTCGATGGCCCGGCGGATCCACTCGACGTGCTCGGGGTCGTCGTCGACGGCGGTGAACGCGTGGGTGAACCGCACCCGGGTGCCCCGGTCGCCGAGCGGCTCCAGCAGCCACTCGCCGCTCATGCTCCGTACCGGCGCCCGCGACTCCTCCTGCCGGAACGTCACCCGCAGTCCGGCCCGGTCCAGCTCACGGCGCGAGGTCCAGCACTTGACCTCGTCGTTGGCCGTCGCCCAGATCCTCAGCCGCTCCTGCCGGTCGTCGCCCTCCAGTCGCTCGACGTGCACGCTCGGCGGGAAGTGCACCGGCCAGCGGGAGGCCTCGGCGACCAGGTCGAACACGGCCCCGGCCGGGGCCCGCACCTCGATCTCGTGGACGGTGGTGTGCTCGGTCTCCTCCGGCATGGCTCTCCTCAGTAGTTTCCCAGCCCGCCGCAGACGTTGATCGCCTGCGCGGTGACGGATGAGGCCGCGTCGGTCAGCAGATAGCCGACCATGCCCGCCACCTCGTCGGGCGTGGTGTAGCGGCCGAGCGGGATCTTGGCCTGGAACCGGTCGAGCACCTCCTCCTCGGTGGTCTCCCAGGCGGCGGCGTAGCCCTGCCGGACCCGCACCGCCATGGGCGTCTCCACATAGCCGGGGCACACCGCGTTGACCGTGATCCCGGACTTGGCCAGCTCCAGCCCGAGAGCCTTGGTGAAGCCGACGACCCCGTGCTTGGAGGCGGAGTAGGGGGCGCCCAGCACCACGCCCTGCTTGCCGCCGGTGGAGGCGATGCTGACGACCCGGCCCCAGCTCCCCTCGCGCATCCGGCCGGTGGTCAGGGCGGCGCGGGTGATGCGGAAGACGCTGTCCAGGTTGGTGGCCATCACGTCGTCCCACAGCTCGTCGGCGATGGTGTGCGTGGGGCCGCCGCCGCTGCGGCCGGCGTTGTTGACGAGCACCTCGACGGGCCCGTAGCGCTCGACCGCGGCGGACATCAGCGCCTCGATCTCCGCGACCTCCCGTACGTCGCAGGCGGCGCCGTCCACGTCGTGGCCCTCGGCGCGCAGCTCCTTGACGGTGAGCGCGACCCGGTCGGCGTCCCGGGCGCAGAGGAACACGCGGTGGCCGACGGCGGCCAGGGACCGGGTGACGGCGAGGCCGATCCCGCTGGTGGCACCGGTGACGACGGCGACCCGGCTGGTGGGTGAGGACATGCTCCGATCAGCCCTTTCGCGTGCAGAACTCGGTGATGGACTCGACGACGTAGTCGAGCATTTCTTTGGTGAGCCCCGGATAGACGCCGATCCAGAAGGTGTCCTCCGTGACGGTGTCGCAGTTGACCAGCTCGTCCACGATCCGGTAGCGCACGTCCTGGTAGGCGGGATGGCGGGTGATGTTCCCGCCGAACAGCCGGCGGGTGCCGATCCTGCGGGCCTCCAGGAAGTCGACGAGGTCCCTGCGGGTGAAGCCCGCGTCGGGCAGCACGGTCAGGGCGAAGCCGAACCAGCTGGGGTCGCTGCCCGGGGTGGCCCGCGGCAGCAGCAGTCCGGGCACGTCGGCCAGGCCGTCGCGCAGCCGCTGCCAGTTGTGCCGCCGGGCCGCGCCGAAGTCGTCGACCTTCTTCAACTGGCTGAGGGCCAGGGCGCCTTGGAGGTCGGTGGCCTTCAGGTTGTAGCCGACGTGGGAGAAGATGTACTTGTGGTCGTAGCCGGCCGGGAGGGTGCCGAGCTGGTAGTCGAACCGCTTCAGGCAGGTGTTGTCCGTGCCCGGCTCGCACCAGCAGTCCCGGCCCCAGTCGCGCATCGACTCGACGATCCGGGCCAGTTCCAGACTCGCGGTGAGGACGCAGCCGCCCTCGCCGGCGGTGATGTGGTGGGCGGGGTAGAAGCTCACCGTCGACAGGTCGCCGAAGGTACCGGTGAGCCTGCCCCCGTAGGTGGAGCCGACGGCGTCGCAGTTGTCCTCGATGAAGAACAGATCGTGCCGGCGGGCCAGTTCCGCGACCTCGGCGACGGGGAACGGGTTGCCGAGCGCGTGCGCGATCATGATGAGCCTGGTGCGCGGGGAGATCGCCGCCTCGATCTGGGCCAGGGAGGCGTTGTAGGTGCCCAGTTCGACGTCCACGAAGACCGGTGTCAGACCGTTCTGGACGAGCGGGTTGATGGTCGTGGGGAACCCGGCGCCGACCGTGATGGCCTCGTCGCCGGGGCGCAGCCGCAGTTCCTTCAGCTTCGGCGAGGTGAGCGCGCTGACCGCCAGCAGGTTGGCCGACGATCCCGAGTTGACCATGTGGGCCTTGCGCAGCCGGAAGTAGCGCGCGAAGTCGCTCTCGAACTTCCGGGTGCGCGCCCCGGCGGCGATCCGCATCTCCAGGGCCGCCTCGACGAGCGCGCCCCGGTCCTCCTCGTCGAGGACAGCGCCCGAGGACAGGATCGGTGTCACCCCGGGTTCGAAGCCGCGCGGTTCCTGCTCCTTGTGGTATTTACGCGCCAGTTCCAGCACCAGCGCCTTGGTGTCCGTCACGTCTGGATCCCTCACCCTCGGTCGTGGACTGAGCCGTGCGTGCCGTGCTCGGCGACCAGCCGCTCCAGCACCGGAACGACCTCGTTGGGACTGGGCACCGCGAGCAGTTCCTCCTGGAGCCGGCGGGCGCCGTCCGCGAACGACGGCTCGCCGATCAGCCGCTGGACCTGCTTGCGCAGGACGTCCGGAAGCAGATCCGCGCTCGGCACGCACAGACCGGCGCCGATGTCCTCCAGACCGCGCCCCATGACCTCGGTGTCCCAGCCGAAGGCCAGGATCAGCTGGGGCACGGCGTGCAGTTCGGCCGTGGCCTTGGTGCCGACGCCGCCGTGGTGCACGATCGCGTCGCAGGTGGGCAGCAGGTCGTTGAGCGGGACGAAGTCGACCAGGCGTACGTTGTCCGGCAGATCCTTGGCGGCCTCGCGGGTCGCCTCGTCGACGGTCGCGACGATCTCCGCGTCCAGCTCCGCGAGATGGGCCAGCAGCTCGGCCATGTCGACGCCGACGTCGGAGGCCGAGGAGCCGAGCGTCACACAGACGCGGCTGCGCCCGGGGTCGGCCCGCAGCCAGTCCGGCACCACCGCGGGGCCGTTGTACGGCACATGGCGCACCTGCACGGTCGGCAGCTTCAGGTCGAGCTGGGTGCTGGGCGGTGTGGTGTTGACGGTCCACTGGCCGGTGACCATGTCCTCGTCGAACCCGGCGTCGGAGCCCAGCCGTCGCAGGGTGCGCTCCAGCCACTCGGCGGTGGGGTCCTCGCGGTGCTCCGGCTCCTGCTCGGCAGCCAGCCGCAGGAACTCCTTGCGGGCCCGGACGCTGATGTCCGGGCCCGAGACCAGCCGGCAGTGCGCCGCGCCCGTCACCCGGGCCGCGATGGCCCCGGCCAGGGTGAACGTCTCCCAGACGACGAGGTCGGGCTGCCAGGAGCGGGCGAAGTCCACCAGGGCGTCGACCATGGTGTCGTTGTTGAGCGCGCCGTAGAGCGTGGGCACCATGATGTTCTCCAGCGCCAGCAACTGCTCGTAGTCCCACGGGTGTTCGCCCCGGGCGGCGTAGTCGAAGCCCTGCACATGCGCCGAGGCCTCGTCGTGGAGCTTGCCGAGCAGCCCGAGGTCCTCCAGGGCGCCGAGCGACCACTCCACGGGGACGGCGGTCAGTCCCGTGCCCGTGATGACGTCGGTCAGCTCGGGCTGGCTGGCGATCCGCACCTCGTGGCCCGCGGTGCGCAGCGCCCAGGCGAGCGGTACGAGCGGGTAGTAGTGGGTGTGGTGGGCCAGTGAGGTGAACAGAACCTTCATCGCGTCTCCTCCTCGCCGATGCGGGCCGGCAGCCTGACCAGGCGCCGGGTCAGGGGCGCCCGCCGCCCCCGCACCACCTCCCCGCCCGGCCGCACCCCCGGGAACCGCGCGGCCAACGCCACCAGCCCGTACTCGGCGACCGCCCGAGCGGCCGGGAGCAGGGTGGCGCAGGCGGGCACGGGGAGGGGCGCCGGGGCACCGCTGGTCCTGGTGTCCTCGGCGAGCACGGTGATCGCGCCGGGTTCGCCGGCACCGCCGGCGCCGGCGCCTCGGCCGGTGTTGAGGGCCTCGGCGGTGCCGACTGTGCTGGGGGGCTCGGCGGTGCCGGCTGTGCCGGCGGGCGCTGTAGCCCCGGCGGCCCGGCTGGCCCCGTCGACCCCGTCGACCCCGTCGATCCCGGCCGTCCCGGCGGTGGTGGTCGTGACGACGGTGACGCTGTCACCGGCCTCGATACGGACCCCGGCCACCTCGGCCGGCGCGAGGGCCACCAGAGGACAGGCCCGCCACGGCGGGCGCCGGTGCAGGACCTCCGCGACCAGCCGGGCCGCGTGCGCGGGGTCCGAGCGCAGCAGTTCCCACTCCCGAGGCCGGTCGAGGAGGCCGCGCAGGGCGTCGCCGAGCAGGTCCGCGGCGGCACGGGCCCCGGCCACCGCGAGGACCAGGTCCGCCTCGGCGTGGGCGCGCCCGGCGAAGAGTTCCCGCAGCCCGCGTACGCCCGCAGCCAGTCGCCGCGTCGTGTCCAGCGTCTGCGGACAGAGCAGCGCGTCCACCGCCGGTGCCGCCGCCGCGAGGTCGGCGGCGAAGGCCGCGCGCCGCTCCTCGGGGACGTCCAGGATCACGGCGTACGCGGCCGCGGTCAGCGGCTCGGCGAAGTCGCCCACCAGGTCGACCGGGCCCGGACCGAGCCGCGCCGCGGCCTGCCCGGCCTGCTCCCGCAGCGATGCGGCCGACCTCCCCACGGCCCTCGTCCCGCCCCGCCGCGCCAGGTCCCGGGCGAGTCCGGTCGTCCGCTGCCGCTCCGGGTCGGGCAGCCAGGCCTCCGCCTGCGGCACCACGGCCGACACCGCGGGTTCCGCGCCGGCGAACAACTCCCGCACCGCCGCCGGGCCGGTGACGACCCAGGTGTCGAGCCGGCTGCGCCACACCGGCCCCCGCTCCGCGATGGAGGCGAGAGCTCCCCCCGCGTCGTCCTCGCCGCTCTCGAATCCCCGTACCAGCCGGGCATACGGGTCACCCGCCCCCGGTACGAACGGCTCCGCGTTGATCGCGTAGAGCCACTGTGCCGCGTGGACGAGTTGCAGTTCGCGCCCCAGGGCATTCGTCGCCGCCGTCACCCCGCCACCTCCGTCATCCGATTACCTCGGCAAGGTACGGGGCCGAATTAGAAGAACACTCGAACTGCCGTTTTCCGTATCCACCGTTCCTCAAGCAGTGCTTGATCTCCCGGTCGTACGGTGTGGAACCCACTGGACTCCCGCAAGGTGATGAGGATCCCTATGCCAGAGCACCGTCAGCAACGGGCGCTCCGCATGGGCGTGATCGGCACGGCGAACATCGCGATACGCCGGATCATGCCCGTGCTCGCCGCGCACGACCACGTCGACCTCGTCGCGGTGGCCAGCCGGGACAAGGCCCGTGCCGAGCGAGTGGGGGCCGCTTTCGGCTGCGCCGGCATGGGCGATTACGCGGCGCTCGTCGAGCGGGACGACCTTGACGCCGTCTATATTCCGCTGCCGCCCGGTATGCATCACGAGTGGGCGCTACGGGCTTTGCGTTCGGGAAAGCACGTGCTGGTCGAGAAACCGATGTCGGACACGTACGAGAAAACTCTCGAGCTGATGTCGACCGCCTCGGAACTCGGACTCGTGCTCGCCGAGAACTTCATGTTCCTGCACCATTCCCAGCATGCTGCGGTACGCGCGATGCTGGACGAGTCCGTGGGGGAACTGCGCCATTTCTCGGGGTCGTTCGCGGTGCCGCCGCTGGCCCCGGACTCGTTCCGCTACCAGCCGGCCCTGGGCGGAGGCGCGTTGCTCGACGTCGGGGTGTACCCCCTACGGGCGGCCCAGCTCTACCTCACCGGCGAACTCGACGTCCTCGGCGCGTGTCTGCGCGTCGACGAGACGACCGGCGCCGATGTCGCCGGCAGCGTGCTGCTGAGCGACGACCGGGGCGTGACGGCCCAGCTCGACTTCGGCTTCGAGCACTCCTACCGCTCGACCTACGCCCTGTGGGGCAACCGGGGCCGGGTGAGCGTCCGGCGCGCCTTCACACCCCCCGAGCAGCTCAAGCCCGTGGTCAGGATCGAACAGCAGGACGTGGTCACGGAGCGTTCCCTCCCCGAGGACAACCAGGTCTACAACGCGATGAACGCCTTCGTCCGAGCGGCCCTCACGGGCGGCGGCCCTTTGGCCGACATGTCGGCGATCCGCCGCCAGGCCTTCCTGGTGGACCGTGTCCGCCGCGCGGCCCGTCTCATCGGCGATCCGAAGTCCCCTCCGCACGACGCCCTGGCGATGGACATGGGCTTGAGCTGACGCCCTGCTTTTTGCCTTTAGGGGCGCGGGGCTGCGTCGATTTGCGGCTCCGCCGCGTGGGCGCGAACAACCCCCACCGCCCCGCACCCGCCAACGACACCGCGCCCCGCCAAATCCTCAGGCGGGGCGCGAAGCCATTTCCGTCAGCGGTCAAGCACCCGACGCAAAACCCCCTCAAGCGCCCGCCCCGCATCAGCAACCGCCTCATCCGTACGCCAAGCCACAATCCCGTCCGGCCGCACCAGACTCGCCCCCGCCTTCCCAATGCCATACCGCTCGGACACCAAGCTCTCGGGATCAGTCAGCCCAGCCCCGACCCGATACGCCCGCACAGGCACCCCCAGCTCCACCGAGACCGCCTCCGCCGCAGCGACCCAGTCCGCCCCCAACTCCCCCACCAGCAACGTCCACCCGTCACCGAACAGATCAACCGTGGACAGCCGCTCCCCATGCCGCGACACCAGGACATGCGGCCCACGGAAGCCAGGCCGCCCACTCGGCGTCAACGGATTCTCCACCCGCGCCGGATCGTCGTCCGCGGCCAGCACCGCAGAGGACCGGTACCGGAACCCGAGCAGCGTCTCGGCATACCCCACCGACTTGTCCCACACCTCCGCCATGTGCGGAGCCATCCGCTGCGCGTAGATCGCCAGCGCCTCGGCCACGACCAGCTCCGCGGCGACCTTGCGCTCGTCCTCGTACGTCCCGAGCAGCCCCGCCCCGGCCTGCCCCTGCAGCACCGCCGCGAGCTTCCAGGCCAGGTCGAACCCGTCGGCGACGGCCGCGTTGCCGCTCATGCCCCCGGTCGGCGGGGTGACCTTCGCCGCGTCCCCGACCAGGAACACCCGCCCCTCGCGCCAGCGCTCCGCGATGCGGGCCGCCATCTCCCAGCCCTGGATGTCGACGAGCTCGGGCTTCACCTCGGGGGCGTCCAGGGCGAGGCCGATGAGTTGGACGCAGCGCTCCGGGGTGAAGTCCTCGGGACTCTCGCCCTTGTCGGGGTCGTACTCGACGAAGAGGGTGTGCCGGTCGGGCCGGTCCGTCGGACCGAACGTGCCCGTGAACTCCGGGTGGTGGAGGTAGTACCAGCCGGTCGTGCCCGGCTCCATGATCCCGGAGAGGTCGGCGTCGAAGATGACCCCGACCATGTGGGTCAGCGTGCCGTGCCCGTACCGCTCGATGCCCAGCGACTCCCGCACCAGGCTGCGGTTGCCGTCGGCGGCCACGAGGTATCCGGCGCGCAGGTCGTACTCACCGTCGGGCCCCGCGAGCCGGGCCGTGACACCGTCGTCGTCCTGGCGGAACGACAGCAGCCGGGTGTCGAAGCGGATGGAGCCGCCGTGCCCCCGGGCCTGCCCGAGCAGGATCGGCTCCAGCTTGTCCTGGGACAGCATCGCCCAGCCGGCCGGTGTGCAGGGCTCGGTGGCGGCGACCATGTCGTCGAAGCTCTCCGAGACGGTCCGCAGGATCTCGCCCCGCACGCTCTGGGCGAGCCGGATGACGAAGTCGCCCTGGGTGCCGCGGATGTCGTCGGCCCGGACCACCTCGTCCGCGACGCCCCCGATGCGCAGCAGTTCCATGGTCCGCGGGTTCTGCCCGGCGGCCCGCGGATAGGGCGAGAGGCCCGGCCTGCGCTCCACCACGAGCACCCGGACGCCCTGCCGGGCGAGGAACATCGCCGTCGACAGGCCCCCGAGGCCCGCACCCACCACCAGTACATCGACCTCGTGGTCGTTCATGTTGCTCCTCTCTCGTCGTTCGCTTCGTTCTCTGGGGTCCTTGCGCGTCGGCCGGTTCACACCAGGACGCCGACGAACAGCCCCCGGCCCGACGGGGCCTCCGGCAGGTACTCGACCTCGAAGCCCGCCTCGCGGAAGGCCTGTTCGTACTCGGCGCGGCTGAACAGGGAGATGATGTGGGTGTCGACGAAGTGCTGGGCGCCGGCGCCGGGTTCGGCGACCACGAAGTGCACGTCCATGTGCGAGGTACGGCCCCGGCGGGCGGAGTGCGAGACCCGGGAGACGGTGACGCCGTCGACGGCGACGATGTCGGCGGAGACATGGCCGTCGGCGAACGTCTCGTAGAACCACCACGGGTCGACGACGGCGACCCCGCCCGGTTCCAGGTGCCGGGCGAACATCGTCAGCGCCTGGCCCAGTTCGGCGACCGACGTCATATAGCCGACGGAGCCGAACATGCAGGTCACAACATCGAAGGTGGCGCCGAGGCGGAAGTCGCGCATGTCGGCGGCGTGCACGCTCACCCCGGGCAGCGCGGCCCGGGCCTCCTCGGCCATCGGCGCGGACAGCTCCACTCCCTCGACATGCTCGAAGAGGTCGGCGAAGTGCCGCAGATGCCCACCGGTGCCGCACGCCACGTCCAGCAGCCGCCCGGCCCCCGGCCTGCTCCGCCGGGCCGCGGCGGCGACCGCCTCGGTCTCGGCCCGGTAGTCCTTGCCGCGCTCCCGGTGCACCAGGTCGTAGACCCGCGCGAGGTCCGCCCCGTACATCGTCTCTCCCGCCCGCTGCTCGTCCGCCACGGTCAGACCGCCGAGCGGGTGTGGGCGAGGATGACCTCGGCGAGCGGCCCGTGGACCGAGGACGGCAGGGCGTGCCCCATGCCCGGGATCTCCACCACCGTTGCGCTGGGAATGAGCCCGGCGAGGTGCTTGCCGTGCGGCGCGGGGGCGATCGGGTCGTGCTCGGCCTGGATGACCAGGGTCGGCACGGTGACATCGCGCAGCTCGGCGGCCCGGGCCGGCGGCGGCAGGGTCAGCGAGTAGTGCGCGTACGGCTCGGCGAGGGCACCCCCCGCGTGGTCGATCGCCCGCTCCTCCCACCGCGCGTACTCGGCGTCGTCGAACGGCACGCCCGTGCCGGAGAGGATGCGCCACTTGCTGACGCGCTTGGCCACCTCGGCGGCGCGTCCCTCGGCCGGCTGGTTCATCAGGGCGAGCGCGTCCAGGAACGGCTGCTGGGGCCCGGGCAGGCCGTCCAGCGTGGGTTCGCCGCGCATCACGCGCTCGATGTTGGCGTCGAAGTCGATGTCGAGGCCGCCGCCGAGCAACATGGTCAGGCTGCTCAGCCGGTCGTGGTGGTCGAGCGCGACGACCTGGGTGATGGTCGCCCCCATCGACAGGCCGACCACATGGGCCCGGTCGACGCCCCAGCCGTCGAGGACGGCGACCGCGTCGGCGGCCAGCTCACCGAAGCCGTAGGGGTGTTCGGCGAAGTCGCGGGTGGTGGAGCGGCCGGTGTCGCGGTGGTCGTAGCGGATGACGTGGAGGCCGCCGTCGGCGAGCCGCCGGGCGAACTCGTCGGGCCAGCCGAGGGCGGAGAGGTTGCCACCCATGACGAGCAGCAGCGCCGGGTCCGCCGGGTCGCCGAAGTCGTCGCTCCACAGCTCGACGTCCCCGCTCGGCACGATGCGTTCGGACATGTGTCTACTCCTGTGCTGGGAGGGCTTCGGAGGCCGGGGCGGCTTCCTCGGACACGGCCGTGAACTCGAGGATCGAGAAGTCGAACGGGAGGGTCGTGGAGCCGCTCGTGCGCTCCGAGGCCAGGGCGAGACCGGCCGACGCGGCCAGGGCCACGACCTCGTCCCGGGTGCGCACCCGTCCGCCCATGAACGTCAGCATCCGCAGGTCGAGCAGGGTGCTGAAGAACCGGTCGGCGCCGTCGCCCTCGACATCGGCGCGGTCGAGGACCAGGACCTTCCCGCCCGGCTCCAGCGCGCTGACGCACCCGCGCAGGATCGTCAGGGCGTCCTCGTCGGACCAGTTGAGCAGGACGAACGACAGCAGGACGACGTCGGCGGTGACGGGCAGCGGTTTGAAGAAGTCGCCCTCCGCCACCGCGACCCGGTCGGCCAGACCGGCGTCGGCGAACCTGCGCCGGGCGCGCTCGGCGGGGCCCGCGAGTTCGAGCAGGGTGCCCCGCAGATGCGGGGCCCGCAGGGCGATCGCCGCGAGGATGCCGCCGTTGCCGCCGCCCACGTCGAGGACGTGCCGGACCGCCGACCAGTCGTAGGCGTCGGCCGGGGCCTCGTAGGCCAGGTCCTCGTCGCAGGACATCAGCGCGTCGAAGGAGTCGGCCAGCGTCACGTCCGCCGAGAGGTCCTCCCAGAAGGGCCGCCCGTACCGCCCGGCGTAGGCGGGGCGGCCGGTGCGGACCACGTCGAGGAGCCCGGTGAAGGCCAGGTCGGCGTGGGAGACGGCCCCGTCGAGGTCCAGCCAGGCCCGCTGCTGGGCCGGATGGCCGTCGGCGAGGAGCATCCCGAGCCGGGTGGGGCGCAGCGGCTGGTCCGGTTTCTCCCCGCCCTCCAGGACACCGACGACACTCAGGTGCCGGACCAGGCGGGCGAGCGCCTGAGGGTGGGCGCCCGTGCGGTCGGCGAGGCCGGCGAGGGTGTCCGCTCCGGCCAGGAGATGATCGACCAGACGGAGCGTCGCGGCGACCCTCAGGGCCATCGGGGTCACCAGGTTGCCGAGGTTCTTCAGGAGTACGTCGAGGTCCTGGTCGGTCGGTTCCAGGGGTTCCCCGGGTGCGGAAGAGCTCACCGTGTTCCTTCCCTTGGGCGTCGGTGTTCCGGAGCGGAAGCGCTGCTCAGGGGTCCTTCCGAAGGACCTCTCAGGGGCGCCAGCCCTCCTCGGTGGGCCAGGGCTCGCCGAGCTGGCGGTAGGTGCCGAGATAGTCCGGCCAGTCGCGGTGGTCGCGGATCTTTCCGTCGACGATCCGGATGAGGTGGATCTGTTCGCCGGAGAACTTGCGCCCGGTGGCGGGCATTCCCACGAGTTCGCCCACCTGACGTCCGTACAGGGCGAGTTTCGCCCGCACCCAGCTGCCCTTCTCCTCGTAGCCGATCTCCTCCAGATGCGCGTCCTCGGAGAAAGTCAGCTTGAGCCACTTCACCGCGAGTGCGAACGCCTCGGGGCCGCGCAGTTCCGGCATGTGTTCCAGGGCGCCGGGATTGAGGTACTCCTCGTGGATGAACTCGGCGACGTCGTCCGTCTTTCCGGTGTTGTAGCTGTTCACCATGCGGCGAACAATGTCGATGCGATCGCTCACGGTCGGCACTCCTTGTCGGTCGTCGATGGAGTTCATCCTGACTTCCCCATCTCTCCGCAACAATCCTTTTCCGCACCGCCTCGACCCGTCGACAAGCCGGTTTCGAGCGGCCACCGAGCGCCTTCCGACTCACATTTCAGAGGGACGGGCCAGGGTGGTCGGGTCGGCTTTCGTCACCCGGAGGACCCATGGACAAGACGAAGTACAAATCGACGGTCACCGAGGCTTTCAACAATGCCGCGGCGACTTATGACCAGTTGGGCGTCGAGTTCTTCACACCGATGGGCCGGCGACTGGTGGAAAGGGCCGATCCGAGGCCCGGGCAGCGTGTTCTGGATGTGGGATGCGGCCGGGGCGCGTCCCTGTTCGTGGCGGCGGAGAGGGTCGGCCCGTCCGGCCATGTGCTCGGCATCGACATCGCTCCGGCCATGGTCGAGGAGGCCCGCCGGCAGGCCGCCGCGCTCGGCGCCCGGCAGGTGGAGGTCCGGGTCATGGACGGCGAGCACCCGGACTTCCCGCCCGCCTCCTTCGACGTGGTGACCGGAAGCTACAGCCTGATCTTCCTGCCCGACGCTCCCGCCGCGCTCCCCCGGTACGCGGCCCTGCTGCGGCCGGGTGGCCGGATCGCCTTCACCAGCCCGGTCTTCACGGAGGACACGTTCCCCTTCCTGCCGCCCGTGTTCACGGAACTGATCCCCGAGCGGCTGCTGCGCAACCTGCCGGCCGACTGGCGGCCGGACGCGCTGAAGCGGCGGTTCAACAGCTGGCTTCAGGACACCGGCGACCTGACCCGGACGATGATCGACGCCGGTTTCGAGGACGTGGAGATCGCCGACGAGCACATCGATCTGCGCGCGCCGGACGGCGAGACATGGGTCGACTGGTCCCACACCCAGGGAATGCGCTTGCTCTGGCAGCACCTCCCGGAGTACGAGAACCGGCAGTTGCGCCACCGTCTGACCACCGAGCTGGACCGGCTGCGGGGCGAGGGCCCGCTCCATCTGCCCACCCCGGTCCGCTTCGTCAGCGCGTCGATCGCGGACTGAGCGGACGGGAGCGGACCGAGGCGGCTTCGGGCGGCCGCCACGGAGCACGTGGAGCCCGGTCCACCCCTCGGACCGGGCTCCACGTGGTGTCAGTAGACGCGCACCGCGCCGGAGGACGACATGCGCACGATGTCCCCGGTGGGCCTGCGGAGGTTGCCCTGCGCGTCGATCGACTCCGCGTTGAGGATGGAACGGTGCAGCTCCTGGGCCATCGGACCGGGTTCGAGACCGAGATGGTTCACCAGGTTGACCCGCAGGCGCTGGAAGAGCTCCAGGGCCTGCGCCCGCCGGCCGTTGAGGTAGAGGGCCCGCATGTACTGGGCGTGCAGGCCCTCGTGGTACGGGTTGTCGGCCGTCAGGGCCGCGAGCTCGGTGAGCACCTCGCGGTACATGCCGAGCCGCAGCTGGGTGTCGACGAGGTACTCCAGGACGACCAGCCTGGACTCCTCGAACTGCTGGCGCCGGCCTTCGAGGATCCGGCCGGCGACGACGTCCACCAGTGCGGGTCCGCGCCAGAGCTGCAGCGCGCTGGAGAGGGTGGACAGCGCGGTGCTGTCGTCCCCCGACGACAGCGCCCGGCGCCCGTCCGAGACGAGCTGATGGAACCGGTGGACGTCCAGATCCCCCTGGGTGGTCCGGAAGAGGTAACCGCCGGACCGGGTCACGAGGATCTCGGAGGCGACCTGACGGGCGGTCATTCCCGTCGCGGACGCCAGTAACTTGCGCAGGTTGAGGATGTAGGTCTGCAGCGTGGTCAGGCAGCTGACCGGAGGCTCCTCGTCCCAGAGTTCGCGTATCAGTGACGACACGGGGACCACCTGGTCGGCGTGCACCAGCAATGTGGCCAGAACGCTTCTCATCTTTGGTGCGCTCGGAGTGTGCAGATCACCTTCGACCTGCACGGAAAGTGGGCCTAAAACACCCAGCTTCACGACGTTCCCCCATAGATCGCAGAAAGCTACTGGTCTACCGAGCCCCAACGCCTCAGGCGGTTCACAAGTTCCCCACAGGGAGAACAGAATGTCGCCAGAAAGGAAAGCGCTGTCAGCGCCGGAATTTTCGTTGCGTGGGCAACAAACCGGTTGTGCAATCAACGAACGGCCCTGGTGCGACGGGCGCCGCCGAATGAATCAAGCCACCTTCAGCAGCGTATTCACGACGGCCAGAAACCCGGCGGGGGTCGTCACCTCGGAAAGATCCTCTTCGGGGATCTCCACGTCGTACTCGCGCGAGACCCGGGCCGCGGTCTCCAGAAGGGCCAGCGAATCGTACCCGAGGTCTGTGAATTCCATGTCAACTGCGTTTTCCGCGCTGGTTACGGACTCCTCTTCCCCCGCGCACTCACGCAGGATGGCAAAGAGTTTCTCGCTCGTCAGTGCCGCCACGACGGTTCTTCCTCCCCTTGCGGTCGATACCTCTCGTTCCTTCGGTGCCAGGCCGTCAGGGTCAACAACGGCCATGAAGTGCACCCTATGCAGGTTTGGAAGGAACAGACTCGAGAACCGATCGAGCGGACTTGAACAGAAGGTGACCATGGCGGTCTCACCTCGTATCGCGGTCGATATCGGCGGGGCGATTGTTGTCCGCCGGGAGACTCCCGGCCTACTGTCGCGGAGAATGCCCAGACTAAGGAGGAGCCAGTGAAAGGAATTGTGCTGGCAGGCGGCTATGGCAGCCGTTTACACCCGATCACCCTGGCTGTTTCGAAGCAGTTGCTTCCCGTCAACGACAAGCCGTTGATCTACTACCCTCTGTCGGCGCTGATGCTGGCCGACGTCCGGGACATCCTCATCATCGCCCTGCCCGGCGACATCCCTCAGCTGCGCCAACTGCTGGGCGACGGCAGCCACTTGGGGATCTCCCTGACCTACGCCGAACAGCCCGTTCCCAATGGACTGGCGCAGGCGTTCCTCACCGGGGCCGACCACATCGGCGACGACTCGGTCGCCCTCGTCCTCGGTGACAACATCTTCCACGGAAACGGTTTCTACGATCTCCTGGACGTGCACTCCCGGGACCTCGACGGCTGTGTCCTCTTCGGATATCCGGTCACCGATCCCGAGCGCTACGGCGTGGGCGAGGTCGACGAATCAGGCCGGCTCGTCTCCCTGGAGGAGAAGCCCGAAAAACCCCGCTCGAATCTCGCCATCACCGGGCTCTATCTCTACGACAACGACGTCGTGGAGATCGCCCGCGGAATACGCCCGTCGGCCCGCGGCGAACTGGAAATCACCGACGTCAACCGGACCTATCTCGAACAGGGCCGAGCCAAACTCGTCACCTTCGGCCGCGGTTTCGCCTGGCTCGACGCCGGCACCCCGCAGTCCCTCCTCCAGGCCGGCCAGTACGTCCAGACCCTGGAGGACCGCCAGGGCGTCCGCATCGCCTGTCTCGAAGAAGTCGCCCTGCGCATGGGCTTCATCGACGCCGACGCCTGCCACCGCCTCGGGGCGAAACTGTCCCGCTCGGGATACGGCGAGTACGTCATGGCGGTGGCGAACGAACTGAGCGTGTGACCGACCCGGGGCGACAGCTCTGGATCCGGTCAGGGCCGGGGGCGCTGCCCCCGGCCTGATCTCGTCCCGGCCTCTCACTCCCCATCGAGCAGGGCCAGTTGCTCATCGTCGAGGGCGATCTCCCCCGCCGCCATGTTGGCCCGCAGATGGGACAAGGAAGCCGTGCCCGGGATGGGCAGCAGAGCCGGGGAGCGGTGGAGCAGCCAGGCGAGGGCCACTTGGGTCGTGGTCGCACCCGTCTGCTTCGCCACCCGGGCGAGGGCGCTGTCGGGGGCCGGCCGGGCTGTACCGGCGAGCGGCTTCCAGGCGATGAAGGCGATGCCCTCGCGTTCGCAGTGGTCGAGTTCCTTCTCGTAGCGCCGGTCGTAGAGGTTGTACTTGTTCTGGACGCTCACGATGCGGGCCACGGCGCGGGCCTGCTCGATCTGTTCCACCGTCACCTCGGAGAGGCCGATGTGGCGGATCTTCCCCTCGTCCTGGAGCTGTTTCAGCGCCCCGACCTGGTCCTCCAGCGGCACCTGGGGATCGACCCGGTGCAGCTGGAAGAGCTCGATGCGCTCCAGCCGCAGTCGGCGCAGGCTCAACTCCGCTTGCTGGCGGAGGTAGTCGGGGCGGCCCAGCACCCGCCACTGGTGGGGGCTGGGCCGGACCTCACCGGCCTTGGTGGAGACGACCAGGCCCGGCGCGTAGGGGTGGAGCGCCGACGCGAGCAACTCCTCGTTGGCGCCGAGCCCGTAGACGTCGGCGGTGTCGATGAACGTCGCGCCGAGTTCCACCGCGCACCGTGCCACCTCGGCGGCCTTGTCCGGCCGGGTCGGCGGGCCCCAGTGGTGGGGTCCCGTCAGCCGGAGCGCCCCGAAGCCGAGCCGGCCCACGGTGAGGTCGCCTCCCAGGGTGATGTGTGTACCGACGGCTCGGCCGGGTCGCACGGTGACGGTTTCCTTTCAGCCGGGGATCAGGGAAGCCGGACGGAGAGCGGGTGCTGGAAGACGCCGCGGGGGTCGTACTTCGCCTTGACCTTCTGCAGGCGGCGGTATCCGTCCTTGTAGTAGAGGGTGTGCCAGGGCACGTCCGAGGTGTTCCAGCGCGGATCGGCCAGGTCGGTGTCGGGATAGTTGATGTAGCAGCCGTCGTGGTCGTCGTTCGGCACGGGCACTCCGCCGGTGTCGCGGAACACGTCCCGGTACAGCTCGCGGATCCAGTTCAGGTGCACGTCGTCGAGGCCCGGATCCATCCAGGTCGCGGAGAACCACGCCTTGAGGATCGAGTCCCGCTGCGGCACCGCGGTGGCCCCGGGCGCCACGGTGTTGACCTTCCCCCCGTACGAGTAGAGGTCCACGGCGCCCCACCCCTCGAACGCCGGGTCGGTCAGATGCTTGTGGACGGTCTTGATGCGCTCGGGCGTCCAGGACCGCCTGAGATAGGCGCTCTTCGACTTGTGCCGGTCGTACCCGCCGGTGTCGAACCGTGCCCCGAGGGTCGCCTGGAGCCAGAGGTCGTCGGTGTGCTCGACGGCCGGCTCCAGTCCGGTCCCCGCGTTGACGGCGGCGACGTACCGCTCGATCAGCTCGGCCGCGTCCGCCCGCCCGCCGTCGAAGCGGATGTCCAGGGAGATGGAGCCGATCGCGTGGGTGTTGAGGTGCAGGGTGCTGTAGAGGCTGCCGTAGCGGGCGTCGGCGTGGTTCTGCTCGTACCACTTGCTGAAGTTGGTGACGAGCCGGGTGAACTTGGCCAGGTCGAGATCGGCCCACGACCAGGTCACATAGGTGGAGCGCAGCCGGGTGGGCGGCTTGGGCAGCAGGCCCGCGGGGTCGTCGCCCGAGGCGCCGGGCGTACGGAACAGATAGCGGGTGACGATGCCGAAGTTGCCGCCGCCGCCCCCGGTGTGCGCCCACCACAGGTCGTGGTGGGGATCGTCCCGCTCACGGGTGGCGGTGAGGGTGCGGGCCTTGCCGTTGGCGTCCACCACCACGACCTCGACGCCGTACAGATGGTCGACGACCGTGCCGTCACGACGGGTCAGCGGCCCGTATCCGCCACCGGCGACATGCCCGCCGGCCCCGACCTGCGGGCAGACCCCGGCGGGCAGGGTCACACCGTAGTCGTAGAACAGCGTGCGGTAGACCTCGCCCAGGGTCGCCGCGGGCTGTACGGCGAACGCCCGGTGCTCCTTGTCGAAGTAGACCGCGCGCATGGGCGAGGTGTCGATGAGCACGCGCACGTCGCGGTGGTCGGCGAAGTTCTCGAAGCAGTGCCCGCCGCTGCGGACCGCGATCCGCTTCCCGGCCGCCACGGCGTCCGTGACGACCTGGTCGATCTGCTTCGGCGTGTGGACCACGTGCACCAGGTCCGGCGCCCCGACGAAGCGGGCGTTGAATCCCCTGCTGACCAGTTCGCCGTACCGCGGGTCGGCGGCGGCGACCGTCGTGACCGGCGACTCCGGCACGCACACATTGGCCCTGGCCCTGGCCCGCGCGGCCTCGGCCGGTGCCGCGGCGGCCCCCGTGGTGGCGACCGCCGCGGCACCGGCCCCGGTCGTTCTCAGAAATCCGCGACGACTGAATCCGCCCATGGCACAACACCCAACCCTTCGATGAGAAACGAGTGGGTGGAACGGCACGATGACGCGTCCCCCCTCACGGCACGGCCCCCTGCCGTCCGCGCGCGGGACCCGGGTCGAACCGGGTCCTCGACCGACGCGCACTCCCCCGAGCATCGCCGTAGCCGCCGCCTCACCTTCAGGCGTCGGACACCCCTCAGTCCTGTGCGGGCTCCTGTGGCTCCAGCACGATGACGGGGATCTTCCGGTCGGTCTTCTTCCGGTAGCTCTTGTACTGCGGAAAAATCACGGTCATCGCCTCCCACAGGCGATCCCGTTCCCCCTCTTCCGCCTCCCTGGCGACCGCCTCGAACGTGTCCGCGGCCACCTGCACTCGCACCCGCGGCTCCGCCAGCAGGTTGAGATACCAGTGAGGATGATGGTCGGATCCGCCGTTGGACCCGACCACGACGTAGTTGCCCTGATCCTCCCCGTAGATCAGTCCGGTCCGCCGCAGCGCCCCCGAGCTGCGTCCCCGCGTGGTCAGCAGCAGCGTGGGCTTGCCGTACCAGATGTGCCCCTTCGAACCCTCGCTGGCCACGTATCGACGCACATGCGTAGCGACCCAGCCGGTCGGGCTGTCGAGCACCTCGTCCTGTTCGTGCATGCACTCACTCCGTCCGTCGGTGGGCACAACGTACCACCGGATACTCCAATTTGAGTATCACCCAGCACTCCCCCTCAAATCACGTGATTCGAGGGGGAGTTGTGCTGAGCAACTGCTTCCGGCTGCCCTGACGGACGCGGTAAGAGCATGCTGCGCCGGGGCGGCCTCACGCAACGAGTTCCGGACACCGGCCGTCGCTCTCGACCACGTCTCGAGTCGGCCTCGACCGGCCGCCGGGCGCCGTGCGGACGGGCTCTAGAAGGGGAACCCGCTGCGTCCGTGCTGCACCGAGATCCACTTGGTCGTGGTGAAGGAGTCCAGCATGGTGTCGCCGTTGAGCCGGCCGATGCCCGAGTGCTTCTCGCCACCGAAGGGGACGATCGGCTCGTCGTGGACGGTGCCGTCGTTCACATGGAACATGCCCGTGTCGATCTGCTGGGCGAACGCGACGCCCCGCTCGATGTTCCCGGTGTGGACGGCACCGCTCAGGCCGTACGGGGTGTCGTTGACGAGGCGTACGGCCTCCTCCTCGCCGTCGAACGGGACGAGGAACGCGACCGGGCCGAAGACCTCCTGCTTCAGCAGGGCAGAGTCGGCCGGCACATCGGTCAGCACGGACGGCTCGACCAGGTTGTCGGTGCGCCCGCCGCGCACCAGGGCCGTGGCGCCCTCGGCGAGGGCCTGCTCGACCACGCCGGAGACGGCGTCCGCCTGCGAGGAGTTGATGACCGGGCCGATGACGGTCTCGGGGTCGCGCGGGTCGCCCGCCTTGAGGGTCTTCACCTTGGCGACGAACTTCTCGGTGAACTCGTCCGCGACCGACCGGTCGACCAGCACACGGTTGGCGGCCATGCAGACCTGGCCCTGATGGACGTACCGGCTGAAGACGGCCGCGTCCACCGCGTAGTCGATGTCGGCGTCGTCGAGGACCACCAGCGCGCTGTTGCCGCCCAGTTCGAGCACGGAGCGCTTGAACAGCCGGGCGCAGACGGTCGCCACGTGCCGGCCGACCGCGTCGGAGCCGGTGAAGGAGATGACCTTGGGGACCGGGTGCTCGATGAAGGCGTCGCCGATCTCCGCGATGTCGGTGATGACGACGTTCAGCAGACCGCCGGGCAGCCCCGCGTCCTCGAAGATCTTCGCGACCAGGGAACCGCCGACGATCGGGGTGTTCTGGTGCGGCTTCAGCACCACGGCGTTGCCGAGCGCGAGCGCCGGGGCGACGGACTTCAGCGACAGCAGGAAGGGGAAGTTGAAGGGGCTGATCACGCCCACGACACCGACCGGCACGCGGTAGACGCGGTTCTCCTTGCCGTCCACCGGCGAGGGGATGATCCGGCCCTCGGGGCGCAGCGCCAGATGGACCGCCTCGCGCAGGAACTCCTTGGCGAGGTGCAGCTCGAAGGCGGCCTTCAGCCGGGTGCCGCCGAGCTCGGCGATGATGGCCTCGGAGATCTCCGCCTCGCGCTCCTCGATCAGGCGCAGGGCCTTCTCGAAGACGCCGCGGCGGGCGTACGGATTGGTCGCCGCCCACTGCTTCTGGGCCCGGGCCGCGGCCCGGTACGCCTGATCGACCTCGTCAACCGTGGCTATGGTGATCGACGCGAGCTTCTCGTCGTCGTACGGATTGAAGTCGATGATGTCCCAGGAGCCGGTACCCGGGCGCCACTCACCGTCGATGTACTGCTGTGCAAGGTCGGTGAAGTAGGACGACGACATGTGATCCCTCGATCCCTAAGCAGACCTCTGATCGCTTCTTCACGATCTGATCACACGTCATCGTACTTGCGTTTGAAGCGAGTTGGAGGAGTCCTTCAGGAGAGTTGAGGAACCTTCAGGAAAGCTGCCCCTTCAGGAAAGCTGGAGGAGCCCCCGGAGAAGATCCCGGCTCTCCGAAGGGCCCGGGCTGTCGCTCTGGAGTTCCTTGAGCGCCTTCTCGTACTGGGCGACGTCCTCCGCCTTGTCGAGGTACAGCGCGCTGGTGAGCTGCTCCAGATAGACGACGTCCGAGAGGTCGGACTCCGGGAAGCTGAGGATCGTGAACGCGCCACTTTCGCCGGAGTGGCCGCCGAGGCTGAACGGCATGACCTGGAGCCGCACATTGGGCCGCTCGGAGATGTCGATGAGGTGCTGGAGCTGGCCGCGCATCACCTCGCGGTCGCCGTAGGGGCGGCGCAGGGCGGCCTCGTCCAGGATGATGTGGAAGTCGGGAGCCCGCTCGTCGACGAGGTACTTCTGCCGCTCCAGACGCAGCGCCACCCGCCGTTCGACGTCGGCCTCGCTCGCGCCCTGCATGCCCCGCCGGACCACCGCGTGCGCGTACGCCTCGGTCTGCAGCAGGCCGTGCACGAACTGCACCTCGTACGCCCGGATCAGGGAAGCGGCGCCCTCCAGGCCGACGTAGGTCGGGAACCAGCTGGGCAGCACGTCCGAGTAACTGTGCCACCAGCCCGCGACATTGGCTTCCTTCGCCAGGGACAGCAGGGAGGCGCGCTCCTGCTCGTCCGTGATGCCGTACAGCGTGAGCAGGTCCTCGACGTCCCTCGTCTTGAAGCTCACCCGGCCCAGCTCCATCCGGCTGATCTTCGACTCGGAGGCGCGGATCGAATATCCCGCCGCCTCGCGCGTGATGCCCCGCGCCTCACGCAGACGCCTGAGTTGTGATCCGAGCAGCATGCGCCGCACCACCGATCCCGGCTCTCCCGCGCTCACGTTCGCCAGCCTCCCCAACGTCTTCAGGGGCCGAAGTCTGCCACTAAAACACTCCGAGCAGTACTCGTCCGGTTACGGAAACGGAATCGCATCGGAGAACGCACGCGCGCGCATGCAAGAAGAAGGTGAAGGAACGACCGGAGCAAGGCGCCAAGTTGACGGAAAAATTGACCAACAAGCGGTACGGGACGGCTCATTCCGGTCACCTGCACGTGCATCTGCCCTTGCATCTGCTGAACGCATCCGAAACCATGGTCCCGCACCACCGCCGCATCGCACCGACCGCGAATTCCCGGGAGTGCCTCGCATGGGGACGAATGGATCAACCATGCTCGAGCCGTTACGGCAGGGCCTTCCGCCGCTTGATCCAGCGGCCGTGTCCGACGCCGCCTCCTGCGCTCTGCCCGCCCGCTACGAAGCGGTGCGCGACGCACGGCGATTCACCCGCGGAACCCTCGACCAGTGGGACATGGGCGACCGCTTCGACGACGTCTGCCTGGTGGTCTCAGAACTCGTCACCAACGCCCTGCGGCACGGCCTGCCGGCCAACACCGCGTGCGCCGCGGGCCGGGAGCCCCCGGTGCGGCTGCACCTGATGCGCTGGACCGAGCGTCTGGTGTGCGCGGTACGCGATCCCAGTCACGACAGTCCCGTCGCCCGGGAGACCGACGACTTCTCGGCCGAGTCGGGCCGCGGGCTGTTCCTCGTCGACTCCTTCAGCGACAGCTGGGGCTGGCACCCGCTCGCGGGCGCCCTCAGCGGCAAGGTGGTCTGGGCGCTGTTCCGGCTGCCGCGAGCCGGCAGCGAATAAGAAACCGCGGCGCTTCCTGGCGCCGCGGTTCTACGCGCGTTACAGCGGGTGGATTTCCGATTACCCCCGGTTTATAGGGGGTTCGCCGACGCGTCAGCCGCCCACGAGGTGGTCGAACTCGCCGTCCTTCACACCCAGCAGCATCGCCTCGATCTCCGCACGGGTGTAGACCAGCGCGGGTCCGTCGGGGAAGCGCGAGTTGCGTACGGCCACCTCCCCGCCCGGGAGCCGGGCGAACTCCACGCACGAGCCCTGCGAGTTGCTGTGCCGGCTCTTCTGCCAGGCCACACCGTTCAGCCCGGCGGCCGCCATCCCGTTGTACACGTCGTGGTCCACAGGTCGCTCCCCGGTGGTGCACTGGCTTATGTGGCCATTGATGCAGTGGTCAACTGACCCGGATCATAGCCCTGTTCATGTGCGGATGCATGAGCAGATGCACGTGCACGCGGGGTGGTCCTGCGGTTACAGCTTTGACGACCGCTTTACCGAAGCCCTCGCATGTTTGACGGCCCTGCCTTCTCGCGCGTTCCCCGAGGCAGACGGGGAAGTCGGCGGGTTCGGCGGAGGTCCGGTGGAGGCGGAGCATCCGCTCGGCGGCGGAGCCGGAGGGTCCCGCGGGGGCCGCGGCCGAGAAGAGGGAGCTGGCGGCGGGCGGCCCGGGGACCGGGCGGCAGCGGGCCGGGCTCGATGCGGAAGACGACCGTGACCTGCGGGAGCAGGGAGAAATGGGCCGCTCGCAGGACCGGGACGTCGTCCTGCGGGCCGGTGTCCCGCTCGCCTCATCGGCGGATACGCGGTCGGCCGATGAGGCCCTCACGGTCCGCCCGGCGTGCGCCTGTCGAAGGCCCGGAGCACAGGCATGATGTCCCCCACACGTCAAGCGTGGGGAACCTCACCCGGGCCGGATCTCAGCGGGAGGCGTACGGCAGCAGCGCCATCTCGCGCGCGTTCTTGATCGCCTTGGCGAGCTGCCGCTGCTGCTGCGACGACACCCGGGTGACCCGGCGGCTGCGGATCTTGCCGCGGTCGGAGACGAACTTCCGCAGCAGGTCGGTGTCCTTGTAGTCGATGTACGTGATCCCGGCCTGGTCCAGCGGATTGGGACGGTTCTTGGCGGGGAGCCTGCGGTCGGACGTGCGGGGCATCGGGGATCAGACCTCCAGGAGGGTGTCGAAGGCGTGCGGCAGCCGCTGCCAGGCGTCGCGCCCGGCGGCGTACTCGGCGTCGGTCAGCAGGCAGGACTCCAGCAGCCGCTCCAGGCCGTCCCGGTCGAGGCCGGGCGAGGTGAAGACGAGGTGCTGGCCCCGGTCGCCGTGCTCGGGGTGCCAGTCCAGCGCGGCGGCGGCGCGGCGCACCGGCGGGACCATCTCCCAGGCCGCGTCCGGCAGCGAGGCGAGCCAGGGACCCGCGCTCTCCACGCACAGGGCCCCGCCCGCGGCGTCCCAGTGGAACAGCGTGTCGGTCTTGTCGGCGAGCCAGAACCGGCCCCGGCTGCGGGCCGCCGCGCAGGTCAGGTCCTCCAGTGCGGCGTAGAGCCGCTCGGGGTGGAAGGGGCGGCACCGGTGCCAGACCAGGGTGGAGACGCCGTGCGCGTCGGCCTCGGCGGGCAGCAGGGCGCAGGCGGGGTGCTGGGCGGCGGCCGCGGCCTCCACGTCGAAGCCGGCCAGGGCCGCCTCGGCCAGCGGCGACCGCGGGCGCCGGCGCGGGGCGGGCACCGTCAGTCCGTCGTCGGCCGGCCCTCCCCCCGACTCCCCCTGCCCGATCGGAACCTGTCGGGCCGTCGGGTGCAGTTGCGCGAGCAGCTCGCGGTCCTCGTCGTCGGCCTCCGGGGAGTCGGCGACCGCGAGGACGGGGGCGTACTCCAGCTGGCGCGCGAAGGTGTCGGCGACCGTGCGCTGGTCGGTCGCGGCGGCGGCGAGACCGCCGTCGGCCAGGTCGTCGCCGTTGCCGAGGTACGGCAGGACCAGGGCCGGGTCGACGGCGGTGAACACACCGGTGACGGTGAGCCCGCCGGCCGTGACGACCTCGGCCATCGCCTTGGGCTCGACGGAGTCCCACAGCTCGACGACGGCCAGCGGCGTCCGCCCGGCGTCGGCGAGCCGCTCCAGCTCCGGGACCAGGTCCTCGCGCAGGGCGCAGCAGGCGCAGTCGTTGACGAGCGGCGCCTCCCCCGCGTCGAGGAGGCCGGTGGCGTCCCGCACGGTCCGTACGACCGTGCCGGCGGCGGCCGTGGCGAGGTCGTGGTGGAGGGCGACGCTGCCGGGCACGTCGGCGAGCAGCCGTGCGACGGCGGCCCTGCGGGCGTCGGCGTGCAGCCCGCCGACGAGGACGACGGACATGCCGGTGGGGTCGGTGGGGTCGGTCACCGGGTCAGCCCTTCTTTCCGTACCGGCGCTCGAAGCGCTCCACGCGCCCCGCCGTGTCCAGGACACGGGCGGTGCCGGTGTAGAAGGGGTGGCTGGCGTCGGAGATCTCGACGTCGACGACCGGGTAGGTGGCGCCGTCCTCCCACTCGATCGTCTTCTCGCCCGCCCGGGCCGAGAGGGTCGAGCGGGTGAGGAACGCGTAGTTCGCGGCGCGGTCGCGGAAGACGACGGGGCCGTACTCCGGGTGGATTCCCTCGCGCATGGTCAGCGCTCCTCTCGGAAGTCGACGTGGCGGCCGGCGACCGGATCGAACTTGCGCAGGGTCATGCGGTCCGGGTCGTTGCGGCGGTTCTTGCGGGTCACGTAGGTGTAGCCGGTTCCGGCGGTGGACCGGAGCTTGATGACCGGCCGGAGTTCGTTGCGTGCCATGCCGCTACACTACTGAAAATGAATTCCATTTACATCACGTGAGTCAGAGAGGTACGTCACCACCATGTCCGCGCACTGCATGCTGACCGGCTCGCAGCCAGGCTTCGGCAACCGCATCTCGCACTCCCACCGGCGCACGTCCCGCCGGTTCGACCCCAACATCCAGTCCAAGCGCTACTGGCTGCCGAGCGAGGGCCGGTACGTACGCCTCCGGCTGAGCGCCAGGGCGGTCAAGACCGTCGACACGATCGGCATCGAGGCGGCCGTCGCCCGGATCCGCGCCCGGGGAGTGAGGGTCTGATGGCGAAGAAGAGCAAGATCGCGAAGAACGACAAGCGCCAGGAGATCGTCGCGCGCTACGCCGCCCGTCGCGCCGAACTGAAGGAGATCGTCCGCCGCCCGTCGTCGACGGAGACGGAACGCCTCGCCGCCCAGGCGGAGTTGCGCCGGCAACCACGCGACGCGAGCGCCACCCGCGTACGCAACCGCGACCAGGTGGACGGGCGCCCGCGCGGCTACTTCCGGACGTTCGGCCTGTCCCGGGTGAGTCTGCGGGGGCAGGCGCACGCGGGGTATCTGCCGGGGGTGCGGAAGTCTTCCTGGTGAGGTGAGGTGAGGTGAGGGCGGGGGCTTGCGGGGCGGTTGTGCCGGTGAGGCGGGGCGGGAGCTTCCGCTGGGTCGGCTGTTCCGGTGAGGCCGAACGGCCGAGGGCTTCCGCTGGGGTGGTCGTCCTGGGGGGGGAGCCAGACACCAGGGCCGCTCCACGCCAGTAGGCCACCCCACTGCGAGCACCCCGGCCGCCCCCGGGCCGCCTCTCCGCCGGCGCCCGGACACTCGGCGCACCCCTCTCGGCCGGGAGGGACCGGTCGGCCGAACGCCAGCGAGGCGCCCCCTACCGGGGTAGCCCTCCTGGTACGAGCCGGACGGCGGGCGGCACCCCCGGGAGGCCGGCCGGTAGGAGCCGAGTGGGGTCGTCCCCCGGGCCTCTTGACGGGCCCTGGTAGCTTGCTTCGGTCGTTCCGGCACAGGGGTCGGCCGGGTTGCGTCCGGGCCGCCCGGCTACAGCTTGGGGGCTGCAGTGACTTCGGTGATCTTCTCTCGTCGCACGGGAGCGCGTCGACGGCTGCGGGTCGCGGCGGCGGCCGCGGGGCTGGCCGGTGCGCTCGCGCTCTCCGCGTGCAGCAGTGACAGCGGCTCGGGGGACGACTCCGCGTCCAGCCCGGCTCCGTCCGCCTCGGCGTCCGACGGCGCGGGCGACTCCGGCTCCGGTTCGGGCACCGACTCCGGCTCCGACACGCTGGCCGGCAGCTGGCTCGCGACGACCGACGGCAAGGCCGTGGCCCTGGTCATCACCGGCAAGCAGGCCGCGATCTTCGCGACCGGCGGGACCGTGTGCACCGGCACCGCGGGCGAGGAGTCCGGCATGCGGATGATCCGCCTGAAGTGCGGGGACGGCAGCAAGGACCGGACGACCGGCATGGTCGACTCCCTCGACAAGAGCAGCCTGAAGGTCACCTGGGAGGGCGGCGTCGGCGAGGAGACCTACACCAAGGCCGAGAAGGGCACGAAGCTGCCGACCGGACTGCCCACGGGCGGACTCGGGTAGGAGTGCGACTCCGCAGGGCGGCCTGCCCGGGTGCGTGAGGGTCCGTCCGTCCGAGATGATCCATCCATCGGAACCGCTCACCGCCATCACGCACCAGAGGTCCCCATGCGCACCCTTCCTCCCCTCGCCCTGGCCGCCGCCCTCGCCGGGACGCTCCTGCTGACCGCCTGCGACGACGACGGGGCCGGCGCCGACGACGTCAAGAACGCGGACCGGCCGGCCGCTTCGGCCTGCGCGCTCGGCGACATGGGCGTGCAGATCGGGGCCGGCGCCGCCCCGGCCGCCGGGGACACCGGCACCGTCACCGTGACGCTCACGAACAAGGGCGCGCAGTGCACGCTGAAGGGCTTCCCCGGCGTGGACCTGATGGCCGACGACAGCACGACGTCCGTTTCCCCGGACGAGGGCGTGAAGGCCCAGCCGCTCACGCTCGGCAAGGGCGGCACCACGTCCTTCACCATCACCTACGTCCGCGGCGAGGCGGGCTCACCCAAGAGTCTCCCCGTGCGGAAGGCGTCCTTCACCCTGCCCGGCGCCACCGAGGACGCGCACACCCTGACGTGGTCGTACGGAGAAGTCGCACGCAGGGACGGGGAGAGCGGCGCGGCCCAGGCCTCGGTGAGCGGCTTCGAGTCCTCGGGCGACTGACGGCGGCTCAGCGCAGCGGCGGCCGGTGCCCGACCTGGGCCCGGTCGGCCGCCTGCGCGCCCTCCGTCCAGCCCGCCGCGTCGCGCACACCGCGCAGGCGGGTCGTGGTGGTCTCCGGGAACATACGGTCCAGCCGTCCGGTGACCGCGACATCGCGGGAGGCCAGCACCGGCAGCAGGTCGTCGCTCACCTGGGCCTGGGCCACTTCCCCCAGCCGGGTGCCGATGCGGTGGGCGTAGGCCGCGAGGAAGGACTGCCGGAACGTCTTGGTGCGCTTGCGGCCCCCCGCGCGCTGGGCGGCCTCCGCCTTCGTCATCGCGGTCGTGGCCTGCACGAGGAGCGAGGTGTAGAGGAGTTCGACCGCCTCCAGGTCGGTCTCGAAGCCGACGACGGTGGAGAAGCCGAAGGGTTCGTTCCACACCGCCCGGCAGTGGTTGGCGGAGGCGACGGCGTCCAGCAGCACCGCCTTGGCCTGCTCGTACGGCGGTTCCACACCGATCCGGCAGGCGTCGGGGGTGTCGGGCGAGGGCGCCCGCGCGGCGAGCAGCGCCTCGTCGACGCTGTGCCGGGCCATCAGCTCCTGCGCCTTGGCGCTGAGCGCCTCCGCCTCCTCCGGGAACCCGGTGGCCTCCGCCTTGGCGAGCAGGGCGCGGATACGGGTGAGCATCCGGGACTCGGTCCTGGCCCCGCCGTTCGCCCCACCGGCCGCGTCCCCCGCCCTGTCGTCGAGGGATTCGAGGGCGGGCAGCCGCAGCAGCAGGCGGTACAGCTCCAGCACGGCGGTGGCCTGCGAGAAGCGGTCGGTGCGGGGCGGGGCATCGGCGGGGAGTTCCGCGAGCTGTGCGCTCCAGCGGCGGCCGCGGGCCCGGTCGCCGGGTGCCTGCGCCCGGATCAGCCCGGCCACGAGCAGCACATGGACGTCCTCCAGCTCGCTCCGGACGATCCGTACGACATCGGCCGGCTGCCAGCCGCGCCGCCAGGACGCCGCGACGAACTCCTCGCCGCGCCGGGCGAGTTCGGCATCGGCCGCCGGGTCGGAGGCGAGCAGGGACGCGCCGGTGTCGAGGGCCGTCTCGCCGGTCGCGTACAGGGCGGCTTCGAACGCGCGGTCGACGGTGGAGGACGTACTGCTCACGGCCCGATGGTGCCACGCATTCGACTGTCAACCCACGGTTGACACCTCTAGGAGCGCAACCTACGGTTGACAGCATGACGAAGAACCCCGACATCACGTCATCCGTGCGCCTCGACGATCTGATCGCGGCGATCAAGAAGGTTCATCAGGAACCCCTCGAACAGCTCCAGGACGCGGTGATCGCCGCCGATCACCTCGGTGAGGTGGCCGACCATCTGATCGGCCACTTCGTGGACCAGGCCCGGCGCTCGGGCGCCTCCTGGACGGACATCGGCAAGAGCATGGGGGTCACCCGGCAGGCCGCGCAGAAGCGCTTCGTGCCGAAGGAGTCGGCCGACCTCGACCCGAGCCAGGGCTTCAACCGCTACACGCCCCGCGCCCGCAACACGGTGATGGCCGCGCACAACGAGGCCAGGTCCGCGCGCAACGCCGAGGGCCTGCCCGAGCACCTCGTCCTCGGCCTGCTGGCCGAGCCGGAGGGTCTCGCCGCGAAGGCGATCACCGTCCAGGGCGTGACCCTCGACGCTCTGCGCGAGGCGGCCACGGCGGCCCTCCCGCCCGCCGTCGAGGAGGCCCCGGAGCTCGTGCCGTACGGCCAGGCCGCCAAGAAGGTCCTGGAGCTCACCTTCCGCGAGGCCCTGCGCCTCGGCCACAACTACATCGGCACCGAGCACATCCTGCTGGCCCTGCTGGAGCACGAGAACGGCGAGGGCGTCCTCAGCGGCCTCGGCATCGGCAAGGAGCCGACCGAGCAGTACGTCGTGACGGTGCTGGAGAAGATCATGCTGGCGCAGAAGGAGACACCGGACGAGTCGTGACGGGGCCCGACCAGGCCCGACGAGGCCGGACGGGGCGGCGATCGGAAGGCGGTCGGCGGGCGATCGGGAGGCGTTCGAGGGGCGGTCCGGGGGGCGTTGTCAGACCCCCCTGCCAGACTCACGGCATGACCGACCGGTGGGCGCTCGCTCCGGCCGAGGACGGTGGCGTGGACGTCGCCCCCCTCGGTCCGGACGGGCTGCCCATCGGACCGGTGCGGCGGGAGACGGATCCCGCCGAGGCCGTGCGGAGCCGTCCCGGCGTCACGCGGTGGGTGTGGCGGTCCACCGCCGAGGTCTACCCGCGCCTGCTCGCCACGGGGGTGCGAGTCGAGCGGTGTTACGACGTCGAGGCCGCCGAGACACTCCTCCTCGGTCACGAGGGGCGGTACGGGGAACCCCGTTCGGCCGCGGCCGCCCTGGCCCGGCTGCGCGGCGGCCCCGTACCGCCCGATCCGCCCCAGCGCTCCGCCGAACCGGGCTCGCAGTCCTCCCTGTTCGAGCCGCAGGGCGTCCCGCTCCCCCTGCCGGACCTCCTCGCGGTCTACGCCGAGCAGCAGCGGCGGCACGAGAGCGCCGAGCATCCCGACCGCATGCGACTGCTCACGGCCGCCGAGTCGGCGGGCATGCTGGTGGCCGCCGAGATGAACCGCGCCGGGCTGCCCTGGAGCGCCGAGGTGCACCGGGCCGTCCTGCACGACCTGCTGGGCGACCGGTACGCGGGCGGCGGCGAGCCCCGCCGGCTGGCCGAACTGGCCGACGAGGTGTCCACGGCGTTCGGCCGCAGGGTCCGCCCCGACCTGCCGGCCGACGTCGTCAAGGCCTTCGCGCAGGCCGGCATCAAGGTCTCCTCGACCCGCCGCTGGGAGATCGAGACCGTCGACCACCCGGCCGTGAAACCCCTGATCGAGTACAAGAAGCTGTACCGCGTCTGGGTCGCCCACGGCTGGTCCTGGCTCCAGGACTGGGTGCGCGAGGGGCGGTTCAGACCCGAGTTCCTCGCGGGCGGCACGGTGACCGGGCGCTGGGTGACCAACGGCGGGGGCGGGCTCCAGATCCCCAAGGTGATCCGGCGGGCGGTGGTCGCCGACCCCGGCTGGCGGCTCGTCGTCGCCGACGCCGACCAGATGGAACCGCGCGTCCTCGCCGCGATCTCCCGCGACCCCGGCCTGATGGAGGTGGCGGGCCGGGAGAGCGACCTGTACCAGTCCGTCTCCGACCGCGCCTTCTCCGGCGACCGCGCCCAGGCCAAACTCGCCGTGCTCGGCGCGGTCTACGGCCAGACCTCTGGCGACGGCCTGAAGAACCTCGCCGCGCTCAGACGCCGCTTCCCCAGGGCGGTGGCGTACGTCGACGACGCCGCCCGCGCCGGCGAGGAGGGCCGGCTCGTCCGCACCTGGCTCGGCCGGACCTGCCCGCCGGCGGCCCGCGGAACGGACGACGCGACGGAGGAGGCCGGCATCCCCGTCGCCGACGACGACTCCGCCGCCCCCTGGGTCCCCGGCTACGCCTCCACCGACGCCCGCGCCCGCGGCCGCTTCGCCCGCAACTTCGTCGTCCAGGGCAGCGCCGCCGACTGGGCCCTGCTCCTGCTCGCCGCACTGCGCCGGACCTGCGCGGACCTCGCCGCCGAACTGGTCTTCTTCCAGCACGACGAGGTGATCGTGCACTGCCCCGAGGAGGAGACGGAGGCGGTCGTGGCGGCGATCCAGGAGGCCGCGGCCCTGGCCGGCCGGCTGACCTTCGGCGAGACCCAGGTGCGGTTTCCGTTCACCACGGCGGTGGTGGAGTGCTACGCGGACGCCAAGTGACTCCCAGCACCGGCCGGTCGGTCAGTCGGCCGGGGCCAGCAGTTCGCGGAGTTCCGTGACCACCGTCCGCTCATCCGTCCCGTCCAGCGCCGCGAGTGCCCAGCGCCACTCCTCGTACGCCGCCTCCGGCCGCCCCCGCTCCCGCAGCAGCAGCCCGCGCTGATGGCGGGCGAGACCGCCGGTGTAGCGGTCGGCGCGGGCGTCGGCCCGGGCCAGCAGCTCGGCGCACTCACGGGCGGCCCGCCCGGTGCGGCCCAGCAGACGGAGGGCCCGGACCAGCCCGAGCCGGGTCTGGGCCTCGCCGTGCCAGTCGCCCTGGCCGCCGAGGATGCGCAGGCTCTCCTCGAAGTGCGGAAGGGCCGCGGCCGGTTCGCCGAGCCGCAGATGGGCGTAGCCGATGTTGCAGTGCGCGGAGTGCCGCAGGATGACGGCACCGATGTCCTCCCCGATGGCCAGCGAACGCCGGTGCTGCTCGATGGCCGCCCGCGCGTCGGTGTGCTCGTAGAGGTTGCCGAGGTGGCTGTGGGTGACGGCCTCGCCGTACGGGTCGTCCAGCTGCCGCGCGTACTCCAGGCTCAGCAGCAGCGCCTCACCCGCCTCGGCGTGCCGGCCGAGCCCGTCGAGCAGCAGGCCGCGGTTGTTGAGGCAGCGCCGGATCCAGGAGGGGTGGTCCAGCCGCCGCCAGAGGTCGAGCGCGCGGTCGTTGAGGTCGAGGGCCTCGTTGTGCCGGCCGGTCAGGAAGTGCAGTCCGGCGAGGTCGACCAGCGCGCACGCCTCCGCCGCCCGGTCACCGAGCCGCCGCGCCACACGGAGGCCGGCCCGCCCGAGCACCTCCATCTCGGCGACCCGCCCCCTGCGGTGCGCGTAGGGAAGGATCAGCCGTACGACAGCGCTGACCAGGCCCGCCCGCCGCCGGCAAGGGTCGTCCGCATGCCGCCCGACCAGGGCGACGAGGTTCGCCAACTCCCGGTCTCCCCAGGCGAAGGCCTCCTCGGGACTGCCGAAGGGGCCGACGGTGTCGACAGGGCCGTCCCCGTACCCGTCCGGCTGACCCGCGCTGGGCCGACGACGGTCGTCCTGGTCGGGCCCGGGCTCGACGATCGCGACGAGAACGCGCTCGGCGACGTCGGCGTACCACCGCAGGGCCGTCTCGACGACGTCACCACGGATCCCGACACCAGCCACCTCACCACCCATCGCACCGGCCCGCTCACGCGCGAAGTCCCGCACCAGGTCGTGCGGCTCGTACCGGCCGTACGCCGTCTCCTCCAGCAGGGCGACGTCCACGAGCCGGTCGAGGGCGGCCTCGGCACGCCGTTCACCCGTACCGATGAGACGGGCGAGCAACGGGACGCCGTACGTGGGCAGATCGAGCCCGCCGACGCGACACAGGGCGAGGGCCGCGTCCCGGTCGGCCTCGCGTTCGGAGGCGGCGAGCGCGTCGTGCGCGACGGCCAGGGACCGGCGGACGCTCAGGTCGTCGTACTCCAGGTGGTGCAACCGCTCGTCCGCGGCGGCCAGTTGACCGGCGAGGACGTCCGGGGTGAGGGCCTGCCGGGCGGCGAGCCGAGCGGCGACGACGCGCAGGGCCAGCGGGAGCCTGCCGGTGAGGGCGACGAGGGGGTGACGGGCGTCGAGAATGCCCGGCTCAGAGCCCTGCGGAGGGTACGGCTCGGCCCGGCCCGAGGCCCTGCGCAGCAGTTCGGCGCTCTCCTCGTCCGTGAGCGGGGCGAGCGGGAAACGGGTCACGCCGTCGAGGGCGGTCAGCGGCGAGCGGCTCGTCACGATCACCCCGCACCGCGCACCCCCCGGCAGCAACGGCCGTACCTGCGCGGCGCTCGCGGCGTCGTCCAGCACCAGGAGCGTGCGGGTCGGCGCGAGCAGGGACCGCAGCAACGCCGAGGCCGCGTCAGGGTGTTCGGGGACACGGCAGGGCTCGACGCCCAGATCACGCAGCAGGGCGGTGAGCGCCTGGCCGGGGGTGAGCGGGGTCATGCCGGGGGTGGCACCGTGCAGGTTGAGACAGAGCTGCCCGTCGGGGAATCGCGCCGCCACCTCGTGCGCGACATGCAGCGCGAGGGCGCTCTTGCCGACACCGGCCATGCCGCTGAGGACGGCGGTGGGGTGCGGCCCGGGCGTCGTGAGGGCACGGCGCAGGGAATCGCGCACGCCGCTGCGCCCCGTGAAATGGGCTGGCGGCGGCGGCAGTTGAGCAGGCGAGGGCGTCACGGAGGCGACGGAACGCCGCACGACGGGCGGGGACGACGGCGAACCTCCACCACCGATGTCCGCCGCACCGGCGGCACTCCCCAGCCCCTCCGGACCACCGCTCCCCGGCCCCTGCGCACCACCGCTCCCCACGGCCCCCCGCAACACCTCCACATGCGCCTCGCGCACCCCCGGCCCCGGCTCGATGCCGAGCCGTTCGACGAGGCGGGTGCGCAACTCGTGATGGACGGCCAGGGCCTCGGCCTGGCGGCCGGTGCGGTGCAGGGCGAGCATGAGCTGCCGGTGGTACGCCTCCCGCAGCGGATACTCGGCGGCCAACGCCGCCAACTCCGGCACCAGCCCATCGAGCCGCGGACCGCCCAGGGCCAACTCGGCGTCGTAGCGCCACTCCAGGAGCAGCAGCCGCGCCTCGCGCAGCCGCCGTACGAAGGCGTAGCCGCCCACGTCGGACGGCAGCCCGGCGAGCGGTGCGCCCCGCCACAGCGCGAGCGCGGCGGCGCACGCGCGGACGACCCGCTCCCAGTCCCGGCCGGCGTGCGCGGCACGCGCCTCGGCGACTCGGGCCTCGAACACGTGAACGTCCAGCTCGCCGTCGTCGACGCGCAGCACATACCCGGACGGCACGGTGCGCAGCCGCTCGGGATCGTCGAGCATCCGCCGCAGCCGGGCTACGTGATTGTGCAGCGAGGCCTGGGCGGAAGCGGGCGGAGCCCCGCCCCACAGCGCGTCCTTGAGCGACGCGGCGGAGACGACCCGCCCGGCGTCGAGCAGCAACGCGGCGAGCAACACCCGCACCTTGGGGCTCGCGATCCCCCGCGCCTCGCTCCGCCCGCCTCCATGGGCGTCGTAGAGCCCCGGCGGCCCGAGCAACCCGAACCGCAGCGCACACCGCTCCCCGGATCCCGCTGCGCTCTCGCCATGTCCCGAGCAGGGAGATGCCGCCATCACTCCCCGCCTCCCGTGTCACCGCCCTCGACGAATGTCCGCCCCATGGCCAACTGTTGGCCATATGTTAGCGATCCGTTGGCACGACCTGATGTGATCACTACGTCGGATCTGGCCGGGCGGCGTGCGCGTCTCGGCGCGCCACTCGGGGGAGTGTCGCCGCCACGGTCGGTTCCGGGTCCCGGTCGGCGGAGGTGAACGGCCGGGGCCCACTCAACTTCCGCCCCACCAGCGTGGCTCCGGCCGCCGTCAGATGACGGGCGGCCTCCCCAGCCGCGTGAGCCGCCACACCGTGCGCCAGCGCATGGGCCGCCGCTCGCCCGCCGGCTCCCGTACACCTTCCAGGAATCCGCCGAACCAGGCACGCAGCCCGGCGGCGGAACGGTTCCGGGCGAGGGTGAGCAGCACCCACACGCCCAGATGGACGGGGACGAGCACGACCGGCAGCCGGCGCCGGGCCAGCCAGACCCGGTTGCGGGCGTTCACGCGGTAGTAGATGGCGTGCCGGGCGGGCGAGGTCTTCGGGTGCTGGAGCAGCAGTTCGGGCGCGTAGAGGATGTGCCAGCCCGCGTCGGCCGCGCGCCAGGCCAGGTCGGTCTCCTCATGGGCGAAGAAGAACTCGGCGGGCCAGTCGCCGACCTCGTCGAGCATCGCCATCCGCAAAGCGTGCCCGCCACCGAGGAACCCGGTGACGTAACCGCCCCGCAGGGGGTCCGAACCACCCACCCGGGGCACGTGCCGCTGCTGCGTCTCGCCGAGTTCGTCGGCGATACGGAACCCGACGATGCCGAGCCGTTCGTCGGCGGCGTACAGATCCCGCACACGGCGCAGCACATCGGCGTCCACGAGCAGCCCGTCGTCGTCCAGATCGACGACGACATCGACGTCCCCGAACTCCCGCAGCCGCGCCAGGGCAGCGTTCCGGCCCCCGGGGCACCCCAGGTTCTCGTCGAGCTCGACGGGCGTGACCTCACCGGGCAGCGAGAGCCGCTCGGCGAACTCGGGCAGCGGGCAGCCGTTGCCGACGATCACGATCCGCTCGGGCGGCACGTCCTGCTTGGCCACGGAACGGAGCAGCGCGTCGACCTCCTCGGGCCGATTGCCCATCGTCACCACGGCGACGGCGATCCTGGGCGCCCCCATGTCCTCACCTCATCACGGTCGGCAACTGACGGGTCGACGGGCGATGCTAGCCGTTCACGATAAGGCCCCCTTAAATACGCCTGCCGGACGACGGTCCGGCTGACTCGTTCGGCCGAAGCGACACCCGACCCGATCGGGCACAGGAAGTCGGGTCCAGCAGGGGCCCGGCTACCTAGCGTGGTGAACACCAAAGAGGCACGAAGAAGGAAACGGGAAGGAACCGGGCGTGCTGGAGCGACTCAACCAGGCCATGGACCACATCGAGCGCCACCTCGACGACTCGGTGGACGCCGTGGAACTGGCACGGATCGCGGCCACCTCGGAGTACCACCTGCGCCGCATGTTCTCCGCACTGGCAGGCATGCCCTTGTCGGAGTACATCCGCCGCCGCCGGCTGACGGTCGCGGGCGCGGAGGTGCTGTCGGGGGACGCGACGCTCCTGGAGATCGCGATCCGCTACGGCTACGGCTCCGGCGAGGCCTTCGCACGGGCGTTCCGCTCGATGCACGGCGTGGGCCCGGGCGAGGCCCGGCGCACCGCCGCCGCACTCGTCTCCCAGCCCCGGCTGACCTTCCGCCTCACCGTCGAAGGGAGCAGCAGCATGCACTACCGAGTGGTGGACCGCCCGGCCTTCACCGTCACCGGCTTCAAGACCCGCATCCCCCTGATCCACTCAGGCCCCAACGAGTCGATCATCAACTTCGTCCGCGGCCTCGACAAACAGGCCCTGGAACACCTGCGAAACCTCTCCACCCAGGACCCCCAGGGCATCATCGCGGTCTGCGACGACCTGGACCCGAGCCGCGCCGAGGGCACGGAACTCGACTACTACCACGCCGTGATCACCACACCCCCGACCCCGGCCCCCGAGGGCACCACCACCCTCCCGGTCCCGTCCGGCACCTGGGCGGTCTTCACCACCTCCGGCCCGGCCCCCCAGGCCATCCAGCACCTCTGGCGAGACATCTTCACCGAGTGGTTCCCCTCCAACCCCTACCGCAGCCGCCCCGGCCCGGAACTCCTCCGAACCGAACTCTCGACGGACGGCACCCGGGCGAACGCCGAGCTGTGGCTCCCGGTGGAGCGCGAAGCCGCCCACTGACACAGAGAACCCCAGGCCGGATTCCATCCGACCTGGGGTTCCAGGTCAGCGAGCAAAGCCAGAATGCTCATAGCACTCGATGCAGTTTCGTGCAGCACCGTCCGCCACGCATCGCTCATACTTCAGGCCTACGCCCGCAGACCAGCAACTGGGCAGCCCGAACTGCCATAAGGGCGGAAGTGCGACCCAAGGAAATCGCCGCAGCGAAGTCGCGCCGCCGGGGCGAGTAATCATTCTGGGGTCAGCCGCCGAGCCGAGGGTGCGCAGCGCCGTCGCTGCCAGGCCTTGGGTGTCCGCGGCCAAGGGGAAACTCAGCCTCCGGAAACCTCTTCGCCCGTACCGTCGCCCTGCCTATGCTGCGACCCGACCCCTTCCTCGACTGACGAGGCCGACATGCAGCAGTCATGGAACAGCGACCGCCGCCGCACCGCGATCGGTCGCTCCAGCCTCTCCGTGCCAGCCCGCCAGGCTCTGGCCGACCGCCAGCTCAACGCGGACCGCACGATCCTCGACTACGGATGCGGCCGAGGCGGCGATGTCGCCTCCCTCCAGCGCCTCGATTGCAAGATCACCGGTTGGGACCCTTACTACAGCTCGAGCGCCCCGGTGGCCCCCTCCGACGTCGTCCTCCTCACCTACGTCCTGAACATCATCGAGGACCCCGCCGAGCGTAGGCAGACGCTCAAGGAGGCATGGAGGCTCGCCACCTCCGTACTCATCGTCTCGGCCCGCCTCTCTTGGGAGCGGTTCAAAGTCCGCGGCCAGGAGTACGGCGACGGCCTCCTCACCAGCAGGCAGACGTTCCAGCACCTCTTCAGCCCGGACGAGCTCCGGATCTACGTCGAGGAGGTCACAGGAACACGCTGCATTTCAGCGGCTCCCGGCATCGTGTACGCCTTCAAGGACGACTCAGCCCGACTGGCCTACCTCGCACACCGCATCGTCCCTGACGCCGAGTGGCTAGCTTCAGCCGATACCACTTCGGCTATCGCCTCGCTGGTCGACTACGTCGAACGGCGTGGCCGCCCGCCCCGTGTCGACGAGATGCCCCGGCCGATGGCCGAACAGCTCGCCCACCTGAAACCCGGCGAACTCAAGCGCCTCATACGCGACTCCGTCGACGCCGAGAAGGTCTCCGAGGGCGCCAAGCGCACGACGTTGAACACGCTGCTGTTCCTCGCCGTCGAGCTCTTCAACAGCCGAGGCCCGTTCAGCAGCCTCCCCCTCGGCGTCCAGCTCGACGTCCGTTCGTTCTTCACCTCGTACAAGGAAGCCTGCCAGCGCTCCGACCGGCTGCTCCTCAAGCTCCGGGACGACACCTATATCCGGGGCGCCATGAACGCCTCCAGCGTCGGCAAGATCACCCCGACCGCGCTGTACGTACACCGTCGGGCGATCGACCGGATGCCGACAGTCCTGCGCCTGTACGAGCACTGCGCCTCCGTCGCCGCCGGCCGCCCTCAGGAATGGACTATCGCCAAGCTGAAGCACCAGGGGCGAGCCGTCAGCTGGCTCGACTACCCGGGATTCGACAAGGACCCGCATCCGCGGATCACGTCCTCATACCTCGTAGATCTCAAGACCCTCGAAACGTCGCACATGTCCTACGCGAACTCCGCCAACCGTCCTCTGCTTCACCGCAAGCACGAATTCCTGGCGCCCGACGACCCGGACGTGCTGCGCTACCGCCGTCTGACCGAGTCCGAACTACGCGTCGGCCTCTACGAGAATCCGCACCTGATCGGCACCGAGAATGGCTGGGAGGCCGAACTGATCAGGTGCGGTCGCATGCTCCGGGGACACCGGCTGATCCGGCGCCCCGGAGACTGAGCAGCTCAAACCGTCAGGAGGCATCCGGTTGCATGTACGCGATCGTCTCCGCCAGCCCGGCCGGGTCGAAGTCCGAGACCTGCCCGGGGAACCACGAGAAGCGGAGGCCATTGGTGGCCACCTCCTCCGGGAGGCCCATTGCGGTCAGCACGTGGCTCGGCGTGTACGAGGCGCTGGTGCATGCGGAACCGGTCGCCACGGCCACCTGGTCTTTGATCCGTACGATCAGGGCCTCGGCGTTGAGCCCGTCGAAGGTCACATTGAGGATGTGCGGGACCGCGTGGTCGGCATCGCCGTTGATCTGGAAGCGGGTCTTGCCGAGCGCGTCGAGCAGCCGCTCCCGCATCTCCTTCGCGTCCCGCTCCCAACGCGACCGGTTGTCCTGGAAGACCTTGGCTGCTTCGTACAGCCCCATGATCAGCGGCACAGGGAGCGTCCCGGGGCGCAGCTTTCGTTCCTGCCCGCCGCCGAAAATGATCGGCTCCAGCGGCACCTTGTCCCAACCTCGACGCCGGGTCACCAGAGCGCCGATCCCCTTGGGTGCACCGATCTTGTGGCCGCTGATGCTGGTCAAATCGATGGGCGCCTTCAGGTCCTCGGGAACCTTTGCGTACCCCTGCGCGGCATCGACGTGGAGATAAGTCGGGGTCTTCTGGAGCTTCTCTGCCAGCTCGGCCACGGGCTGGATGACGCCCGTCTCATTGTTCACGTGCATGAGCGAGACGAGCAGGGTGTCCGGCCTCAGCTTCTCCAGCACGGCCTCCGTCGAGATCCGTCCCGAGGGGCCGGGCTCCAGGAAATCGACCTCGAACCCCTGCTTCTCCTGCAGATGCAGCAGCGGCTCGATAACCGCCTTGTGCTCGATGGCGGAGGTGATGATGTGCTTCCGGCCGTGCTTCTCGCCGTACGGGGCCATACCGAGCAGGGCGATGTTGTTGGACTCCGTCGCTCCACTGGTGAAGATGACTTCTTCGGTCCTCACACCGACCGTACTGGCAAGGAACGCCCTGGCCTCCTGGACCGCCTTCTTTGCCCGGGCTCCGTACTCATGGGTGCGGCTGCCGGCGTTGCCGAAGTCTTCGGTCATCCAGTGGAGCACCACGTCAGCCACCCGCGGCTCCACACGGGTCGTCGCCGCCACATCCAGATACGCCACCACAGCGCTCACCCATCCCAGAGCATCATCCCGTTACCGGGTACGTCAAACCGTTAACGTACACGCATGCTCGACTGACGCACAGCGCGGCGCCTCAGAGTTGTCAACGCAGACATCGGCGTACGTCTTCCCGGGCAGGAACGCCCTTCGCGCAAGCCAGGCGTTCCCCCAGACCTGCCGGTGCGTCTTACGCACGTGAAGGTGACGTAACTTCAGCAGGCTGCGTACGTTAAACAGGTGACGTACGTTAAGGTTGCCGGGTGGAGATCGAAGCAGCGACACCAGCAACCAGAGTCGTAGCTCCGCGCACCTCGACGGGGTTCGAGTACACGTTCCCTGCCATCCGCGGCATCCAGGCAGGGCGCGAGTATTACGTCTCGATGTGCCCCCTGCGCCTGATCCCAAAGATCTTCATCTTCGACGAAGACGAGCTCTCGCCAGAACTGCGCGCCCAGCGGATCCTCAACAAGGGACGCCTCCCGGCACTCACGAAGTACATTCTGGACAATCCAGAGGATTACGTCTTCAGTGCTTTGACCGCATCCGTCGATGGCGACATGGAGTTCGACCCTCTCGGCTCCGACGGCAACGCCTTCCGTGCCGGGCAGCTGCGCATCCCCATGGACTCTCGCTTCCTGATCAACGACGGCCAGCACCGGCGCGCAGCCATCGAGCACGCCCTCAAGGGGAACCCGGACATCGGTAACGAGACGATCGCCGTCGTCTTCTTCCATGACGCGGGGCTCGCCCGCTCGCAGCAGATGTTCGCGGACCTCAACCGGCACGCGGTGCGTCCGGCCCGGTCCATCGGCGTCCTCTACGACCACCGGGACAGCGAAGCCCAGGTCGCGCGCACGCTGGCCGGCCAGTGCACGGTCTTCAAGGGCTACGTCGAGATGGAGAAGAGCACCCTCTCCGCCCGCTCCCGGATGATGTTCACCTTGAGTGCTCTCTACTACGGCACCCAATCCCTCCTCCAGGGCCTGGAGATTAAGGCAGACGCCGCAGCCGAGCTGGCGCAGGAGTACTGGCAGCACATCGACACGACACTTCCCGAGTGGGAGATGGTTCGCAAGCGAGAGCTCTCGGCACGCGAGATGCGGCGCGACTTCATCCACAGTCACGGAATCGCATTGCATGCTCTCGGCCGCATCGGAAATTCCCTCCTTCGGGAATCCACCGCGCCCAGTAAATGGAAACGGAAACTTTCCCCTCTGAAAAAGGTCGACTGGACTCGGTCGAATACAGACTGGGAGGGCCGCGCCATCGTCGGTGGACGTGTTTCCAAAAGCCACCAGAATGTAACCCTGACAGTCAACTACCTGCGCAATCACCTGCGCCTCGGCCTCAGCGCCGAAGAGCAGCGGGTAGAGGACGCATACCTGCGAGGCGAAGCATGAGCACCATCCCTCTGCAACTCGGCATCACGCCGGTCCGGCGGAAGCCGTTCGACGGGCAACCCCTCGAAGAGGTCATCGCCAAGCTCTCAGACGAGGTCCGTGAGCTCTACACCGCCGACCAGGTGCCCTGGGTCATCGGATACAGCGGCGGCAAGGACTCCACCGCGGTCCTCCAGCTCGTATGGAACGCCATCGCTGCTCTGCCGGCGGAGCAGCGCACCAAGACGGTCCACGTCATCAGCACCGACACCCTTGTCGAGAACCCCGTCGTCGCGGCGTGGGTGACGACGTCCCTGGAGACGATGGAGAAGGCCGCCGCCGAGCAGGGCCTCCCGATCGAGCCCCATCGCCTGACGCCGGAGATCAAGGACACCTTCTGGGTCAACCTGATCGGTCGGGGCTACCCGGCGCCGCGCCCCAAGTTCCGCTGGTGCACCGAGCGCCTCAAGATCAAGCCTTCCAATTCCTTCATCCGAAACGTCGTGGCAGCACATGGCGAGGCGATCATGGTGCTCGGTATCCGTAAGACCGAGAGCCAGGCGCGCGCCCGTGCCATGGAGAAGCACGAGAAGCGACGCGTCCGTGATCGCCTCTCCCCCAATGCGAACCTTCCCAACTCCCTCGTCTACAGCCCGGTCGAAGACTGGACCAACGACGACGTATGGGAGTACCTGATGCAGAAGCCCAACCCGTGGGGCTACAACAATCAGGATCTCCTCACCATGTACCAGGGCGCCTCCGGCGATGGCGAGTGCCCTCTTGTGGTCGACTCGACGACCCCCTCCTGCGGCTCCAGCCGCTTCGGGTGCTGGACGTGCACGCTAGTCGAGCAGGACAAGTCGATGTCGGCGATGATCCAGAACGACGACGAGAAGGAGTGGATGAGGCCGCTCCTGGACCTCCGCGACAAGCTCGACGCCCCGTTCGGCTACTTCGAAGAAGGCGAGGAAGGACTTCCCGCAGGCCGGAAGCTCCCGTACCCCCGCCCTGACCAGCCTGCCCGAGATTTCCGCCGCATGAACGGCAAGGTCACGGTCTACACGCGCCGGACCGACGGCGAAGAGGTCCCGATCCACGGCCCGTACCTGCAGAAGTTTCGCCAGGAGTGGCTCAAGGACCTGTTGGACGCCCAGACCTGGATCCGCGCCAACGCGCCGGAGCACGTCAAGAACATCGAACTGATCACCCTCGACGAGCTGCACGAGATCCGCCGCATCTGGGTCTTCGACAAGCACGAGGTCGAGGACTCCCTCCCCCGTATATACAAGGAGTCCACGGGCGAGGACTTCCCAGGCGGACCTCTGGACGAGCAACTCGTCATGGGCGCAGACGAGATGGAGCTCCTGAAGGAGCTCTGCGAGGACGACGACCTGCACTACGACATGGTCCGCGAGCTGCTCTCCGTCGAGCGCAAGTACCGGACAATGTCCCGACGCGCTGGCCTCTTCCAGGCGCTGGAGACCGCCGTAAAGAAGGGGTACTACGAGGACAGCGCCGACGCCATCGACTTCGCGCAGCGCAAGAACAAGTGGCGTGAGGAATCGCCGACCCACCTGACCCTGGACGAAGAAACCGGTATCGATGCTCCTGCGTAAGATCACTCTCGAAGAGTTCGGGGCTTACCGCGGCACCCAGTCGCTGGATCTGACCACCAAGAAGAGCAAGCCGATCGTCCTCATCGGCGGCCTCAACGGCTGCGGCAAGACCACCCTGCTCGACGCTATCCAGCTGGCGCTGTACGGGCCGCGAGCGCGTTGCAGCGGTCGAGGCAGCAAGTCGTACGAGACGTACCTCCGCGAGAGCATCAACCGGGAAGCCGACCCAACCCGCGGTGCGCAGATCATCCTGGAGTTCACGGTCACGGTGGACGGCACGGAGCACTACTACAAGGTGGTCCGCAGCTGGCACACCAGCGGCAAGACGACGCTCAAGGAATTCGTGAACGCGTTCGTCGACGAGGAGTACGGCTCCAGGGCAAAGCCGGGGCGACACGTCGCACCTGAGCTGAAGTACAGCCGGGTTCTCAGTCAGGAGTGGGCCGATCACATCGAAAGCCTGCTCCCCCTCGAAGTGGCCTCACTGTCGTTCTTCGACGGAGAGAAGATCGAATCGCTCGCCGACCCCGAGCGCGCGGCATCGGTCATCGAATCGGCCATCCACTCGCTGCTCGGCGTCAGCACCGTCCAGCAACTCCGTACGGACCTGCTCGCGCTCCAGCGCCGGCAGAAGCTGTCGGAGGAAGAGCAGCATCTGATGGACAAGATCCACGCGGAGGAGCAGGAACGGCAGGCAGCCGACGCCGCATTGGAGAACGCAGAACAGCAGGCCGCGCAGCGCAATAGCGAGCTCGTCAAAGCTCGGCGCACTCTCGAAACGCTGGAGGCTGCCTACAAGCAGGAAGGCGGAAACCTCTTCGAGCGTCGCGTCGAGATCGAGCGCGACTACGCGCAGGTTTGTGCTCGCCTCGCCGAAACCCGCAGCTACCTCGTCCAGTTGGCTGCAGGCCCGCTTCCGCTCCTCATGCTGGGGAGCCACCTCAAAGAGCTGCGCAAGCAGGCTGATCGCGAGCGTACGGCAGCCGAGTCCCACCAGGTACTGGGGGTACTCGAAGAGCGCGACCAGTGGCTACTGGACATGCTCCCTGCCGAGACGAAAACCGCCGTGATGGAGAAGCTGGAGGCTGACCGCGCCAAACGCGCCAAGTCCGCTGGCCTCACGGTGGATCTCGAACTCTCCCCGGACACGCTCCCCCAGCTGTCGGCACTCGACGAGGCACTCAGTCGTGACAAGACACGGGCTGCCGAGCTTCTTAAGCAGGCTGCGGAAGCCGCCGAAGAGCGTGTGCAGCTGGAGCGTCAGCTGGCGGGTGTACCGGCCAAGAGCAAGGTCGAGGCCATCCAGAAGGAGCGTGAAGACCAGCTCCAGGAAGTCGCACGGCTGGAACGGGAGCACGAGAACAGCCTCAGCAACGTCGAGGAGTTGAAGCGCCGCCTCGAATACGTCTCGGCCTCCCTTCAGCGTGCCCACGAAGAGTTCGTCCGCACCAAGGTGAAGGCCGAAGAGGTCGAGCGGATCATCAAGTACTCGGAGAAGGCCCGGAAGACGCTGGAACAGTTCGGCGATGCCCTCCTCAAGCGGCACATCAGCCGCCTCGAGGTAGCGATGCTCACGAGCTTCCAGACCCTCATGCGCAAGCAGGGCCTGGTGAACGACCTCCGCATCGACACCGACAAGTTCACGCTCACCCTGGCTGACGCCGATGGAGAGCCGATCGACCCCGGGCGTCTCAGCGCGGGCGAGCGCCAGCTACTCGCCGTCTCCCTCCTCTGGGGCTTGATGAAGGTCGCCGGCAACCACCTGCCCAACGTCATCGACACGCCGCTCGGTCGGCTCGACAGCCGCCACCGTGAGCACTTGGTGGACCGATACTTCCCATACGCCAGCGACCAAGTCCTCCTCCTCTCCACCGATGAGGAGATCGACGAGTACCTGCTTGGCCGCCTCAAGAAGTCCGTCGCCCACACCTACACTCTGGTCCACGACGACACCACCTTCACCACCAGCGTCGTCGAGGGTTACTGGTGGAGCGCAGGAGCCAGCCATGTCGCTTGAGAACATCCGCCTCGCCACCGCAAGCAAGGACCGCCTGAGCCGTCTGAAGCGCACCACCGGCATCACACAGTGGAACGTCCTGTGCCGCTGGGCCCTGGCGCTCTCCCTCGCGGACGCCTCTACCCCCCTGGTCCGTGAGGTCGTCACCGACTCCAACGTCGAGATGTCCTGGAAGACTTTCGCCGGACCCCACGGCGACCTCTACCTCGCCCTGCTCAAGCAGCGCTGCGTGGCCGACGGACTGGAGCCGACGGACGAGAATGTCTCCAAGACGCTGACGATCCATCTGGCCCGGGGGATCGGGTACTTGGGTGCGCACAAGGAGATGACGGCGATCGAGGGGCTGATCGGGGCAGTGGCAACCGTCTAGCTTGTCAGGAATCGCTCATCTTAGGGCCGATTCGCCTACGCGAATCGGCCCATTCCCACCCCTCACAAGATGCCGACCAGTCATCAGGAAACATAGATCCACTTCACTCTTTGACACATAGGCTGCCCTGTATGGCATCGGGACACGGCAGCACCTCGCTTCAGCTCTACCTCGTCGGCATCGGTGAGGTCCTGCGCAACAATCGCCTGGTCGTTCCCCAGTTCCAGCGCTCGTACTGTTGGAAGGTAGAGCAGGAGGTCCTCGACTACTGGACCGACCTGAGCCGGGCGATCAATGGCGGGGCGAAGGAGGAGTACTTCTTCGGCACGATCGTGATCACCCAGGACGGCGACGGGACTCGGAAGCGGATCATCGACGGCCAGCAGCGGCTGGTCACCTCCTCCCTCCTGATCGCTGCCATCCGCGACGAGCTGCGAACCCTGGAGGGGAACCTGATCAAGGCGGACGACTCCCAGGCTGTAGGCATCAGCCGCACCTTCCTAGCCAGCAAGGCATGGAACGACAGGTACGCGGAGCCACACCTCAAGCTCAATGAGAGCGACAACCCCGACTTCCTCGGGATCACCACCGGGACCGCGCTCCCGGGGAAACCTTCAAGGACCGACTCCGACATCGTCAAGGCGTACCGGTTCTTCCGGGAGAAGGTCTCGCAGTTCCGCAGCTTGCATGGGATGGACGCGGCCAACGTCCTCGAGAAATGGGTGAGCTACATCCAGCACCGGGCGCAGCTCGCCGTGGTCGAGACCCCGACCGAGGCAGACGCCTACGTGATCTTCGAGACCCTCAACAACCGAGGCGCCGACCTGACCACCGCAGACCTCCTGAAGAACCACCTCTTCGGAGCCGCCGGCGAGCAGCAGAACCTCAACGCAGTGCGGAACAACTGGCACCAGTCACTTGGAACGCTCCAGCTCGGGGCTGCCGATGCGAAGTTCACCAAGTTCCTGCGCCACTACTGGAGCTCGAAGGTCGGCAAGATCACCGAGCGCGATCTCTACGCGGAAATGCGCAAGGAGGTGACCCACCGACAGGAGGCGCTGCAGTTCTCGGAGAACCTCCTGTCAGCCGCACACGCCTACACCGCGCTCTCCAACCCGGAGAGCGACTTCTGGGCGACCAAGTGCAGTGGCAACGGTCACCGTCCCGCTCTCGACACACTCGCCATATTCGACCTGGTTCCCAACAAGATCCTCCTGCTGGCAGCAGTCGAGCATTTCCACTCCCACGAGCTCGAGAAGCTCCTCCGGGCCATGGTGAACTGGTCAGTGCGCGGCATGATCATGAGCATGATGAACCGCGGTCGATTCGAAGACCAGTACTCCCAGATCGCGGTCGCCATCCGGAAGGGCGAGGTCACCACCACCGCGCAGGTCCGACTGCGCGTCGAGGACCTCATCCCCTCCGACACCGATTTCAGAGAGCAGTTCGCGCTCGCCACCGTAGGAAGAAGCGATTCCAAGCTTGCCCGGTACTACCTGAGCGCCCTGGAGACGACAAGGCGAAAGGAATCCCAGCCGGAGTTCGTCCCCAACAGCAACCCGAGCCAGGTCAACCTGGAGCACGTGTTCCCTCAGAACGCCAAGGAAGCCGACTGGGAGGACTTCATCAAGATGAGTGGGAACAAGCAGGACGCCGCCAGCTGGGTCTACCGCATTGGCAACATGGTGCTCCTGCAGACTGGAGCGAACTCCAAGATCGGGAACAAGCCGTTCATCGAAAAGGTCGAGGTCTTCAAAGAGTCGGGCTTCGAGCTGACCAGAAAGATCAGCGAGAAGAGCGAGTGGACCCCAGACAGCATCCGACTTCGGCAGACCGTCCTTGCCGGACTCGCAGTCAAGACCTGGCCGCGCTGACGCAGAAATCACCAGGAGTGGCAGCCGAAAGGCTTCCGGCTGCCACTCCTGCCGTGAAAGAAGCAGCTTTACCAGTCCAGATCAGCGCTGGCGAGGATGTCGCCAACATCGTCCTTCTCTTCCTCCAGCGGCGGCGTCCTAAGCCCCTCGAGGACGAGGTTCGAGATGATCGTGTCGAGATCCTGGTCGGACTGACGGTTTATAAGAGTCTGCAGGTGGGACAGGCCGGCGTTCGCGTACTCCTCGAAGATGAGGACCCGCTCAGGCTGGCGGTCCGCGCTGAGGATCTTCGGGTCGTCGGGGCACTCGACGGCTCCGAGCATGTCGAGGAGCACCTCCCCGTAGTCACGGCTCTCCATGAGCGCGAGGCGGATCGGCTCATCAGCCTGGTCGAACGGCTTGCGCTCGCCTCGACGGCGGCCGAGCAGCGCGGCGAACATCATCGCCTCGACCATGGTCGCGAACGTCCCGGTCTTTCTGTCGGTGAGCTTACCGAGTAGGTCCTCATGCGCGTGAGGCCGGCGGAATCGGTCCGTGTAGGCCATCAGAAGGTCACCTTCTCCAGAACAGTGTGCTCGAAGTCGCCGTGTGACACGTACGGAACCTGACGGTTATTGATCACGATCGTCTCTTCGCCCGCCGACTGGTTCGGCGTGTAAGAGCGCAGTACGTACATCCGGTTGGCAGCCTGTTGGAGGTTCTCCAGGACCTTGCCCCGCGCCTGCGACTGCGAGAGCAGGGTGATGATCTGAGATGTGAGCGCCGGCAGGGCTTTGGAGATCTCTTCCTGATAGGTCAGGTCGAGGCTGCCGAAGGGGGCGTCCATGACGACCGGGTAGACACCGCCGCTGCCGGTCTCGATAGTCGCCTCCCCCCTGTTCTTCTTTCGGGCACTGATGTTCCTGGCAACCTCGGAGACCGCGCCGACGAAACTGAGGCCGAGGATCTGGTTCTCACCGGTGGAGCGGATGGCCACTCCGCTCGCGGTGTGCAGCTCCAGCTCGAAGTCGTCATTCAGCTCGGGTACGTAGCTCTTGATGAAGATCCGGGAGAAGACTTCCTTGACCTTCTTGTCGAGCTGGTCCCGGACCTCCTCGGTTTTGATCTCGAGGATCTCCTTCAGGGCGGCACGCACCTTCTCGACGAGCTCGACCTGTTCCTGAACCTTGCGGGCTTTCTCGCTCTTGACCTCAGCCTTCCGGTACTGACGGCCTGTGGCCTCTGCCTCCTGCTTGATCGAGGTGACCTTGTTCTCAGCCTCCTTGTGCGCGACACGGGCGTCGGTCTCTTTGGAGGCGTAGTTCTTTCGGCGCTCGATGAGGCGCTGGACGTCCTGGATGTTCACTCCCTCCAGCTGCCGATCGACATCGGAGCGTTCCGCTTCAAGCTCGCTGATCTCGGCGTCTGCCTTTTGAATGTCGGAAGCATTGAGGGTGAGCTGCTCCAGGATCTCCTGGCGCCTCTCCTCCAGGTTCTTCATCTTGCCGCTGACCCGCATCCAGCTCTCCTGGACGTCCTCGAGACCGGCGTTGTACTTGCGCTTGTCCAGCTCCACATACTCCTGGGTCCCCTCGCGGACCTCACGGCCGCACATGCACAGCTGGGCTTCGAGGATGTCCTCGATGAAGCTGCGCTGGATGCCTGCGGGCAGCTGACGGCGCTCTCGCATGTCGTCCGCGAGCTCAATCACCTTGGTGTCGATCCCACTGGTCAAAGCCAGGAAGCCGTGCCGCGACAGCAGCTCACGCTTGCGGCTCTTGTACTCCATGTGCCGGTCGTGCGCGGCCTTGATCCGACGGGTCAGCGAGTCCCGCTTCTTCTGGAGCGGCTCCGCCTCCCTGTTCTGGAGCAGGGCGCGGTCAATGGACTGGACTTCTTTCTGGAAGGCGCTGATCTCGCTGGAGAGGCGCAGCATCTCTGCCACCTCTTCCTTCTCGCGGGTGGCGAGGTGGTCCATGTGGTCGGACAGCTGCTTCAGCCTGCTGTCCTCCTTGGAGTCGATCTCGCTGGCGAGCTTTCGGGAGACCTTCGGCAGGTCCTCCAGAGCACGCTCGATAGCCTCCAAGTCCAAAAGGGTCTTGATAGCCTTCTGGACCTCCTGATTCTTTCCTTCGCCTTCCCGCTTCACATCGCCGGAGAACATCTTCTCCATGCGCTCACCGTTGAAGAAGAAGAACTGACGCAGGCCCTTGGGTAGGATCTTCTCGATCCGGTCCTGGCCGTTGAGGATGCTCTGGGCTTCGCCGTCCGTCCCGATCTCCGTGACCGTCAGCTCAGGCTCGACGGGCTCCTGCTCCGCCTTCTCCTTGATAACGGTGACGTGCCGGACCACGGAGAACCGGGTCCCGTCGTGCTCGAAGTCCAGCCGAACCGAGGCCGTGGCGTCCTCACCGAACGCGGTATCCGCCCATGCCTTGTCGTGAATGACGCGATGCTGCTGTTCCACGTCCTCCGAGAAGGTGCCGTAGAGGGCCCAGGCAAATGCGTTGAGCAAAGTTGTCTTGCCGGCACCGTTGTTCCCGAAGACGAGGACAGCGGGCTTTCCCTCCTCGACAGACAAGTCGAGAACCTGCTCACTGTAAAAGGCGCGGAAGTTGTTCAGCGTCAGCTTGAGCAGCTTCACTTGGTCAGCTCCCTCACGGCGTCGACGATCTTCGGGACGACCTTGGTCGTCTCCCTGATGTGGATGTTTTCGGTCTCCAGGTCGATGACCTTCTGGACGAGAATCTTGGCTTCCCGTGGCAGATCGTTCAGGACGTCACGCACCGTTCGTGCGGGAGGCTGGCCAGCTGTTTCATCGCTCACGGGTTGCTCCTGGTTCGAGTTAGCGGTACAGAAGGAATGGGGGTACCTGCGGGGCTCAGGTGTCGAAGAGGCCGTAGCGCTCGCGCACAGGGCGGAGGGCATTGAGGGTGTCCCCCTCGTTGTCAGCGAGGTGGGCGAACTCTTCGACGCGAGCCAGCTCGCGACGGAGCAGGCTGCGTTCGGTCTCGTACTGAATCGCGTCCCCGCCCGCGGGCGGCACGACGACGAAGTCGATGATGTCCGCGCGCTCTTTGCCAGGTGCCTTACGCAGGACGCGGCCGCGGCGCTGGATGAACTGGCGAGGGTTGGAGGAACTCGACAGGAGGTAGGCGGTCCGGGAGGCCGGGACGTCCACGCCTTCGTCCAGGCAGCGCATGGAGGAGATGACCTGGAGCTCGTTGTTCTCGAAGCGGCGCAGGATGTCTAGGCGGGCCGAGCGCTTCGTCTCCGAGGTGTAGCGGGCAGCGGGCATGTGCAGCTCGTTGCCGACCACCTCCATAACCTGGTCAATCTGGCGCGGGCCGTCGGTGCCGTGTTCGTAGAGAAGGGGGTGCTTGCCCTCGGCGCAGTAGATCAGCTGGTGGCTGGTGTCCCGGCGCCTCTCGATCTCCGCATGGAGGATCTCCAGCTTGCCGCGGGCGTGGCCGATGATGTCGGCGCGCTTCTTCAAAAGTCGGCCGAGCGGGCTGTCCCGATCGGCGGTCTCCTTCAGGTCTGTGCCGGCCGCGATCAGGCGGGCGATCTTTGCGCTGGTCTCTGCGTACAGCTCGGCTTCTTCGTCGTCCAGCTCCACGAGGATGGGCGTGTAGGTGTAGCGGCACAGGGCGCCGCGGCGGATGGCTTCGCCGATGCCCATCTCGAAGACGACTCGGTCGAAGTAGTCGGTGAGGGCGTCGGTGCCCTCCTCATCGAACCAGCGCTCCGGGGTGGCGGAGAGGCCGAGGCGGTACTGGGCTTTCTCTGGGAGGCAGGTACGCAGGTGCGCGGCGCCGAGGTTGTGGGCCTCGTCCGCGATGAGGAGGAGGTGCCCCTGGTAGGAGCTGAGCAGGTTCTGGAAGGCATCGCCGCCGAAGGTGGCGTTGGTGGTGACGATGACGCCGCCTCGGGTACCGCCGAGGGCGATGTTCTGGAGCAGGCTGTGAGCGCGCGGGGACCATTTGCTGGTCGCCTCGTAGGCCCGCAACGGCGTCACGCCGAACCACTCAACGTCCTTGGCCCATTGGTCGACGAGATGCTGGTACGGGGCCACTACGACCGTGAGTAGCGAGGCGGACGCATCATTCTTCCGAAGGAGCGTGCCGAGCTGGGAGGCGGCGGAAAGCGCGGTCAGGGTTTTGCCTGTGCCTGTGGCCATGCGAAGAATGCCTCGGCACTGGTTGCGAAACCAGTTCTGGACAGCTTCCTTCTGGTAGTCGCGAACCTTCAGGCTGGGCGGGATCGCGAGCGTGCCAGGTGGGGGCAGCGGGGCGGTGCGGATGGGGGTTCCGCCGGTCGGGAGGTCGTCCAGCTCGTACTGGTCGGCGGTGGCCCGGGCGCTGCGCTCGACGATCACCTTGGCGGCCTCGGTGAACGCGATGACACGCAGCAACTGCGTGCGGTTCTCCCAGAGGTCATCGAAGTCCTTGCTAATGCGCGCGGCCCGGCGTGCATCGCTCGGGTCCCAGCTCCGGTAAACCTCGATCGCCTCGAAGTTGCCGACGAGACCGGAGCGAGTCTCGTTGGCGCTGCCCTTGAAGGCGATGACGTCTCGGCCATCCCGGAAGACACCGATCTTCTCGTGGTACATGCCGACGCGGCCACGCTCTTCGACATAGGCCAGCTTGAAGTCGACTCGGTTCTCGGCGACCAGTTGTCCGAGCTTGCCGAGTCCGCGGGCTGCCCGCGCGTCCTCGACCGCCTGCTCCAGGTCGCGAAGGGCAGCACGCTGGAGGACTTCGCGCAGCTCGTAGCCGTCCTCGATGTCCTTGATGTCGGCCGGGTCAAGGTAAGGGGAGGCTATGATCCGCATGGTGCCGCCGCGCGCGGTGAACTCGTCGATTCCCTGCCCGAGCGTGGCGATCACGGACGCAGCGAAGTAGCCCACAGCCCGGTCGTAGGCGCTGGAGGCGGCGAGGGCAGGCAGGTAGAAGTCCTCGACAAGGTTGCTGCGGTCGCTGCGGTAGTCGGACTCCGCGCCACAGTCGCGGAGGAAAGGGGAAGCCGCCATCAGATCAACCCCAGGTGGTCCATGAGGTCGTCCACGTTGGGGGCCTCGTCGACGGGGCGGGGCCGCTGCTCGGCCGACGCGTCGGTCTCAGCGGTGCGGGCTGCGGGTACAGCGGCTTCCTCGGTGCCAGTGTCCAGGTCTTCACCTATACGGCGGACGATCCCTCCACGTGCAGTGAAGGGCGCATTGGACATGGCGGCCCGCAGGCTCGACTCCTTGATGTCGAAGTCTCGGCGGAGCAGCGCCACGACCTTGTCTGCCTCAACCTGGCCGCCGTGCGCATCGACCATGTCAGAGATCAGTTCCTTGATCGGCTTGTACACCGGGAGACGCCACTCGGTCAGCGCCCACTGGTTCCGCTGGCTCCGGCTGAAGCGGGCATCCCCTTCGATCTGCTGCCGCAGATACTGGATCCCGATGGTGGCGCCCGTGCGTTCCTTCAGCTCCTCGACAGTCAGCGGGGTGTCCGCCTCGCGCAAGGCAGCCTCCACATTGTCGAGGCGCTCGCGCTCACGCTGAAGCCCGCCGCGCGAGCCGACGCCGCTGGCGGCCTCTGTGGTCGAGGCGGATGCTGCTCCTTCTCGGGAGGACAGTCCCCGGGCCGGGATCGCTGCAGCGGAGGGTGCAGTCGTGTCGGCCGAACCGTCCTGGAGGCACCAGGCTCCCCTGGCCGTGATCGCGAAGCGCGCGTCCGTGAAGAGCGCCTCTGCCACCTCTCCCTGCGGCACGACTCCGTCCAGTGCACCCTCGATGAGCGAGGTGCTCATGCCCTCAGTGCAACCTTCGAGGAGCTGCGCGATGAGGTCTCCGGGCGACGCCTCCAGACCCGCTTCGCCGGCATCCGCCAGCGCGCCTGCAAGCGGAATGGATCCGCCACTCTCTGCTTCCCTGTTTTTGACTTCCTCGGTTGCGCCCGAAGGGCTATTACCCTCCGTAGCATTCTGCTCTGCCGAGGTTCCTTCGCCTCGCATTGCTCGACGCCGTTCGGAATCGGTGGAGCGATCCGGCACAACCCAGCCCTCGCCAGCCTTGAAGGTGGTGTCGCGGAGCATGCGGGAGACTACTCCAAGCTCTCCGTCTACCGTCTTCGCCTCACCAAGAATGTCACCGAGAGTAATAACTCTCTCGCCGTTCTTATTTACTAGGAGGAGGGCGAAGAGCTGCTCGATCAGCTCGGACAGCCCGTCTGAGACGGCGGCGGTCTCAGTCGGCTGTGGCAACGAGATCTGGTTGCCCTCGTGGTGAAGACCGCAGTAGATCAGCCACTGACGCAGGGTGTCGAGATCGCTGGGGACAGGCACCTGGCGTGCCTCCAGGAGGGCGGAGGCTGCCGACAGGCTCATCACCTCTTCGACATCAAGATCAAGGGCTCTCACCGTGGCGGCGCCACACTCTCCCAGATCATTCATGAAGATCCACTGTCCGGTCGGGGACGCGGAGGAGGTGGTCGCATCCAGCCAGCGCATGCCGGTGAACAGGCGGAGGACGGTGAGCCTGTCCCCAATGTTCTCGCCAAGCCAGGCGTGGCGGTCCAGAAACGAACTGACGAGGCAAGGTTTCCGCAGGTCAAACTCCGCCTGCTCTATCCAGGCACGGAGTGTGGAATTTCCCTCGACACTGCGGTTGAACTCGTCCATGAGGAAGTTTCGGCACTGCCGCGCAGTCTCCCGAAGAAGGGCATGCTGAGCAGCAAGCTCGCCCAGCGGAACCGGGACCTCAGCGCAGAAGTGCTGCAGGATGAGGTCCCGGTTGAAGCTGCTGAGCCCCTTGTACCAACGGTCGAATGCGTTCATGGCCCTCAGAGGCAGGGGTCGACGAGGGTCAGCGCGCTGCGATCAGCCCCTCATCACACGCGGCGATCGGATTGCCGCCGGTCACCGCGCGCCAAAGACGTCATTGGCCCCTATGCCTCTCCCCCCTCCTGAGACACCAGCGAAAGCGCTGTCGCTTCAACGGTACAGGGGACGTCCTGAACGCATCCATGGTTCCTTGATCTGCAGCAGACCTAGACCGGCGGGCGTGGTTTCCTCAAGCCTCACGCCCGCCGTCCATGTAGCGAGCACCCCTCCAGATCGGGCCCGGGCCTGCATGCCCGATGGCCTGCTTCCGCCGATCTCAGCGGCAAGGGCTGGCTCCATCGAGCCGGTTGGCTGGGGCAATCCGCGAGGTCGGTCGTCGACGTCCTGGAGATGGCCGCGAACCTCGGCCATCTCCCGCCGATCAGCCTGATCTACCCAGCAGTCGGCTACGCCTCCGAGGTCCGCCAACTCACTTACAAGCACCCGACGCCCACCTGGGACGCCCTGCACTGATTCACCGGCGACGACGCATTCCCGCGGCCCCTCGTTCTCCGTGATCAACCGTTTTCGCACCCATGCCGCCGACCAGCGCACCGACACTGGCCGCCGTCACGGCCGAAGGACGCGAACGGTGGAACGCTGAGGCCGCCGCCCGCACCTTCCAGGCCAAGTACCGCCTGCACCAGCAAGTTGGTAGGGCAGCGGAGGGACAAGCAACAGAAAACCCTAGGTCACGATTCATGTGACCTAGGGTTTCTCTGAGCCGCCTTCGGGATTCGAACCCGAGACCTACGCATTACGAGTGCGTTGCTCTGGCCATCTGAGCTAAGGCGGCGCGCTGTCCGCACTATGGTGCGATCAGCAACGACGGTAAGTCTACACAGTTTCGAAGGGTGCTCCGTACCGGCCCCGGAGGGGGGCGCTCCGGGGCCGGGGGCTGCGGTTATGAGCAGCGCTTTCCGTCCTCGGGCGGGGTGCCTCGGAGGAGGTAGGCGTTGATCGTGCGGTCGATGCAGGCGCTGCCGCGGCCGTAGGCGGTGTGGCCGTCGCCCTCGTAGGTGAGGAGGCGGGCCGAGGAGAGCTGGCCGGCCAGGGCCTGGGCCCAGCGGTACGGGGTCGCCGGGTCTCGGGTGGTGCCGACCACCAGGATGGGGGCCGCGCCCTTCGCCTCGATGCGGCGCGGCTCACCCGCGGCGTGGACCGGCCAGTAGGCGCAGTTCAGCGACGCCCAGGCGAGGCCCTCGCCGAAGACGGGGGACGCCTTCTCGAAGTCCGGCAGCGCGCTGCGCACCTGGTCGGGGGTGTCGAAGGCGGGCGGGAGGTCCAGGCAGTTCACGGCCGCGTTGGCGAACATCAGGTTGCTGTAGGCGCCGTCGGCGTCACGCTCGTAGTAGCCGTCGGACAGGACGAGGAGTCCGGCGCCGTCGTCCTCCTTCATCGCGGAGGTCAGCGCCTCGCGCAGCTGTGGCCAGGCGCCCTCGTCGTACATGGCCGCGATCACACCGGTCGTGGCGAGCGACTCGGTGAGGCGGCGGCCGTCGGGGGCGCCGGTGGGGACGGGCTGGTCGTCCAGTTCCTCGAAGAACGACTTGAGGTTCTTGCCCACCTGCTCGGGCGAGGTGCCCGCGCCGCCCAGCGGGCAGTCGGTCTGCCGTACGCAGTCCCGCGCGAACGACCGGAACGCCGTGTCGAAGCCCGCCGTCTGTTCCAGGTTCAGCCGCCGCGCGGGCAGCGACGGGTCCATCGCGCCGTCCAGCACCAGCCGGCCCGCCCGGTCCGGGAAGAGCCCGGCGTACGTCGCCCCGAGGAACGTCCCGTACGAGGCGCCGACGTAGTTCAGCTTCTTGTCGCCCAGCGCCGCCCGCACGATGTCCATGTCCCGGGCCGCCTCCACGGTGGACACATGGCGCAGCAGCCTCGGCGCGTCAGCGCCGCAGCCCTCGGCGAACGTCCGGTACGCCGCGACCAGCCCGTCTCCCTCCTTCGCGTCGTCGGGCGTGATGTCCGTCTGCGTGTACCTGTCCATGTCCGGCCCGTCCAGACACTCGACGGGCTCGCTGCGGGCCACGCCGCGCGGGTCGACGGCCACCATGTCGTAGCGGGCCCGGACCTCGGCCGGGTAGCCGATGCCGGCGTACGACTCCATGTAGCCGATCGCCGAACCGCCCGGCCCGCCCGGGTTCACGAGCAGCGAGCCCAGCCGGTCGCCCGTGGCCTTCTTGCGGGCGACGGCGAGCCGGACGTCACCGGCGGACGGCCTGGCGTAGTCGAGCGGTGCCTTGATCGTGGCGCACTCGAAGCCGGGGACGCCACAGCCCCGCCACGCCGGCTTCTGCGCGTAGTACGACGTGAGCGCGGCGGGGACGGACTTCGGCAGCGCGGCCAGTGTCGCCGGCTCCGCCGCCGCCGAGGCCGCGGACGTCGTCGGGCTCCCCGAGGAGCAGGCGGAGACCAGCAGCGCGGCCGTGGCGAGGAGGCCGATCGCGGTCCTGACTCCGCCACGGGCCCTGCGGTGGGCGCCGCCGGAGCCCCCGCGCCGGGAAGCGGGGGTGGAGGCGGAGCGGAAGACCGAGCGGGAGGCGGTGCGGGGAGTGCGCCTTGTGTGCATTCAGCGAGCGTAACTCTGCGCGACGGAATGAGTGCCGTGCGTGCGTGTCGTGCCTCGTACGAGTTACAACGTCAATCCCCCAGGTTCCTCCGAGACCCCAGCGTGCCCCGACCGCACCGGGTGTCAGCCCGCTCTGAGCGCCATCGTCATCGCCTCCACCGCGAGCAGCGGCGCCACATTGCGGTCGAGCGCGTCACGGCAGCCGGCGATCGCCTCGATGCGGCGGAGCGTGGACTCCGGGGAGCTGCCACGGGCCAGGCGCTCCAGGGCGTCCTCGGCGTCCGCGTTGGCGATGGCCACGCGGGAGCCGAGCTGGAGGGCGAGGACATCGCGGTAGAAGGCGGTGAGGTCGGTGAGGGCGAGGTCGAGGCTGTCGCGCTGCGTGCGCGTTCTGCGGCGCTTCTGCTTGTCCTCCAGGTCCTTCATCACACCGGCCGTGCCACGCGGCATCCGGCCGCCCTGGGCGGCGCCGAGTGCGGCCTTCAGCTCCTCGGTCTCCTTGGTGTCCATCTCCTCGGCGAGCTGCTTGGCGTCCTCGGCGGCCGCGTCGACCAGCTCCTGGGCGGCCTTGAGCGCGCCGCCGACATCCTCGACGCGCAGCGGCATCCGCAGCACGGCGGCACGGCGCTCGCGAGCGGCCGGGTCGGTGGCCAGGCGGCGGGCCCGGTCGACATGGCCCTGGGTCGCGCGGGCCGCCGCGGCGGCGGCTTCCGGCTCGACGCCCTCGCGCCGTACGAGCATGTCGGCGACGGCGTCGACCGACGGCGTGCTCAGGTTCAGGTGGCGGCAGCGGGAGCGGATGGTCGGCAGGACGTCCTCGATGGAGGGGGCGCACAGCAGCCAGACCGTGCGGGGGGCGGGCTCCTCCACGGCCTTGAGGACGGCGTTGGCCGACTTCTCGTTCAGCCGCTCGGCGTCCTCGACGAGGATGATCTGCCAGCGGCCGTTCGCCGGCGAGGTGAACGACTTGCGGACGGTGTCGCGCATGTCGTCGGCGAGGATCTGCGAGCCGACCGCGGCGACGGTGGTGACGTCGGCGTGCGTGCCCACCAGTGCCGTGTGACATCCGTCGCAGAAGCCGCAGCCCGGGGAGCCGCCGAGGGCCCGGTCGGGGCTGACGCACTGCAGCGCCGCCGCGAAGGCCCGCGCCGCCTGGTTCCGCCCGGCTCCGGGCGGGCCCGTGAACAGCCACGCGTGGGTCATCTTCGACGCCTCGGGCGGAGGGGTGTCGGCCGTGGCCGCGGTGACCAGGGCGTCGGCGTCCCTGGCGGCAGCGCCCAGCTGCTCGCTCACCCTCGCCTGCCCGACGAGGTCGTCCCACACGGTCATGGGTCACGCCGCCCTTCCGTCACGTCCGCGTCCGCTTCCGCGAACCGTACTGCCGCGTCCGAGAACCGCTCTGCCGCGTCCGCGGACAGGCCTGCCCGCTGCGAGATCCATTGTGGGGCCGGCCACTGACAACCGGCTCCGGCCCTCAGAGGGCCGGAGCCGGTGATCTTGCCAACTGCCTGCCGGGCAGGGCCTCAGCGGCCCCGGCCCCTCCCCCGGCGTCCCCGGCCCTCGTCCGGGTCGTCGTCGTGCGGTCCGAGCAGCTCGTCCGCCAGCGACGGCAGGTCGTCCAGCGGCGTCTCCTCCGCCCAGTCGGACCGGCGGCGGCGCGGCTCGCCCTCGGCGTCGACCTGGGGCAGCTCACGCGTACGGTCATCGGTGCCGTCGGGGCGGGAGGCTGGCGAGTCGTCGCGGAAGTACCCGGGCGGAACCCGGTCCGCCGGTCCGTCCCCGCGTACGGGCGGTTCGTCCCCGCGTACGGGCGGCAGCACGGCCGTCTCGTCCTCTGCCCAGGTGGGCCTCTCCTCGGCCCCGGGGCGCACCGCGGGCAGCACCTCGGTCTCGTCGCCCGCCCGGGGAGAAACCGGCGGCAGCACCGCCGTCTCCTCGGCCGCCGTCGGCGGCACCGGCGGCTTCGGCAGCTCGGCCGTCACCTCGGCGTCGTCCCGCACCCGGCGCAGCACGGTCGTCTCGTCGACGGAACCGGAAGCAGAACCGGAACCGGAATCGGAACCGGAGGCAGCACCCGACCCGGACCCGGAGCCACCCGGAGCGTTCTCCGGCTTCACCACGGGCGTCGGCACCGTCGCCGCGTCCTGGCCGGCCGACGTACGGGAAGCATCCTGCGAAGCGGAACCCTGGCCAGAGCTCTGGGGAGAGCTCTGCGGGGAACTCTGGGTGGAGCTCTTCGGCCCTGCCTCCGCCGCCGCGGCCGCCGCCTCCGCCAGCCGTCGCGCCTCCTCGGCCCGCAGCAGCGCCGCCTCGGCCTTGCGCTGCTTCTCCAGGCGGAGCGCCTCGGCCTCGGCGCGCAGCCGGGCCTCTTCCTCGGCCTGCTTGCGGCGCCGGTCCTCCTCGGCCTTGCGGCGGGCCTCCTCCTCGGCCCGGGCCTTCTCCTCCGCGAGGAGCCGCGCCCGCTCCTCCTCGGCCTTCTTCTGCGCTTCCTCGGCCCGTCGCCGGGCCTCCTCCGCCTGCCGTTCGGCCTCGCGCCGCTGCGCCTCTTCCAGCTCGCGCCGCTTGCGCTCCTCCTCCTCGGCGCGCAGCCGGGCGAGCTGCTCCTGGCGCTCGCGCTCCAGGCGCTCCTCCTCGGCCTTGCGGGCGGCCTCTTCCTCGGCCTTGCGGCGGGCCTCCTCCTCGGCCTTCTTCCGCGCCTCCTCCTGGGCCTTGATCTCGGCCTCGGACAGCGGCAGCACCTGGTCGAGCCGGTGCCGGATGACGGTCGTGACGGCCTCGGGCTCCTGGCCGGCGTCCACCACCAGGTACCGCCCGGCGTCGGCCGCGGCCAGGGTGAGGAAACCGGACCGCACGCGCGCGTGGAACTCGGCGGGCTCCGACTCCAGCCGGTCGGGCGCCTCGGTGAACCGCTCGCGGGCGGTCTCCGGCGCGACGTCCAGCAGGACGGTCAGATGCGGCACGAGCCCGTTCGTGGCCCAGCGGTTGATCCGGGCGATCTCGGTCGGCGACAGGTCTCGGCCCGCGCCCTGGTAGGCCACGGAGGAGTCGATGTACCGGTCGGAGATGACGACCGCGCCGCGCTCCAGGGCGGGCCGTACGACGGTGTCGATGTGCTCGGCCCGGTCGGCCGCGTAGAGCAGCGCCTCGGCTCGGTGCGAGAGGCCCTCGCTGGACACGTCCAGCAGGATCGACCGCAGCCGCTTGCCCACCGGCGTCGCCCCCGGCTCGCGCGTCAGCACGACCTCGTGGCCCTTGCCGCGGATCCACTCGGCGAGCGCCTCGGCCTGCGTGGACTTGCCGGCCCCGTCGCCGCCCTCCAGGGCGATGAAGAAACCGGAGGTCGCGGACGCCTGGTCCGGGTCGTCGCCGCCGAGCAGCGCGTCCCGCAGGTCCTGCCGCAGCGGCACGCCGGAGCGGTCGTCGACCTTGGCCAGCACCAGCGCGGCGACCGGCAGCAGCAGGGCGCCGGCGAGCATCAGGGTGAAGGCCGCGCCGCCGTGCGCGAAGACGAACTTGCCGCTCTCCAGCCGGTGCGGCCCGATCGCCGCCGCCACCAGCGGCGCGATCACCGCGGCGAGCGCCACACAGACCCGGACGACCGCGTGCAGGTGCTCGGTCGTACGGGGCCGCCGGAACTCCTCGGCCTCCTGGTCGAGCAGCGTGTGCCCGATGTTGGCGGAGATACCCGCGCCGACACCGGCCAGGGCGAGGATCAGCAGCACGGTGGTGACGTCCGGCACCAGCCCGGCGGCCAGCAGCGCGATACCGGTGAAGGCGATCACCAGCGCGAGCAGCCGGCGGCGCGACAGGGCGGGCAGCAGGGCGGGCGCCGTACGGATGCCGACGACGACACCGCCGGTCAGCACGCCCACGAACAGGCCGTAGAGCACCGGGCCGCCGCCCAGGTCCTTGGCGTGCAGCACGGCCACGGCGACGGCGGCGGACACCGCGGCGGCGACGGCCGCGCAGGCCAGCACCAGCAGCGGCATCGCGCCCGTGCGCCCCTTGTCGGCGCCGGCGGTGGTCTTCGGACGGCGCAGCCCCTCGAGCGGCGACCGCGCGCGGGGGGTGCGGGTGGCGGGCAGTTCGAGGAAGGTCAGTACGGAGAGGGAGGCGGCGAACAGCCCTGCCGCCACGTACGAGGCGAGGGCCGCCTGGTGCTGGCCGAACCAGTCGATGCCGACGCCCAGCAGATTGTTGAACAGGGCCGCGACGACGAGCACGACGGCCGCGAGCGGGATCGCGACGAAACCGGTGCGCAGCGAGAGCCGGCGCAGGGCGTCCAGGTGGTCGGGCAGCGGCCGGACCGTCGCGCCTTCCGGCGGGGGTGCGGGCAGCAGCGCGGGGGCCGCGCTCTCGCGGCACACCGTCCAGAAGCGCTCGGCGACTCCGGTCACGAAGGCCGTGACGAGGAGCATGGCCAGCGCGTCCTCGGGCATCCAGTCGATCCACAGCGGCGCGATGATGAGCAGCACGGCACGCAGCCCGTCCGCGCCGACCATGGTCCAGCGGCGGTCGAGCGGGCCGTCCTGCGAGGTGAGCGCCGTGAGCGGACCGAGGAGCACGGCGCCGAAGAGGAGCGTCGCGAGGATGCGCACCCCGAAAACGGTCGCCACTGCGAACGCCACGCCTCGGTAGCCGCCCCCGAACGCACCCTCGGCGACAGCCGCCTGGAGGGTGAGCAGGACCAGCACGAGAAGGGCCAGGGTGTCGCCCACACCGCCCACGAGCTGTGCGCTCCAGAGCCGCTTCAACTGCGGACGGCGCAGCAGGGCGCGGACGGCGCGCTCGCGGGAGTCCGCGACCAGGGCATCGTCGGGGGCCGGCGGAGAGGCCGTGGGGTGCTCGGCTCGCGTCATGCGTTCAGCCTATCGGGAGCCACCGACAGCCTGGAGGGCCCGGTCTGACATGCGCACGCCCCGACACCGAAGTGTGCCGGGGCGTTCGCTTTCCGAACCCTGGGCGAAGATCCGGACCCTTGAAGGTCCGGATCCCGGACAGGTCCTGAAAGGACCTCAGTCCTCCGCCGGCTTCGAGGCGGTCGCCGTCTTGGCCGCCGTCTTCGCCGTCGTCTTCTTCGCCGTGGTGGTCTTCTTGGCCGTCGTCTTCTTCGCGGTCGTGGTCTTCTTCGCCGCGGTCTTCTTGGCCGTCGTCTTCTTCGCCGGGGCCTTCTTGGCCGCCTTCTTGGCGGTCTTCTTCGCCGGCCCCTTCGCGCGCTTCTCGGCGAGCAGCTCGAAGCCGCGCTCCTGGGTGATCGTCTCGACGCTGTCGCCGGAGCGCAGGGTCGCGTTGGTCTCCCCGTCGGTGACGTACGGCCCGAAGCGGCCGTCCTTCACGACGACCGGCTTGCCGCTGACCGGGTCCTCGCCCAGCTCCTTCAGCGGCGGCTTGGCGGCCGCCCGGCCCCGCTGCTTGGGCTGGGCGTAGATCGCCAGCGCCTCTTCCAGCGTGATCGTGAAGAGCTGCTCCTCGGCCTGGAGCGAGCGCGAGTCCGTGCCCTTCTTCAGGTACGGGCCGTAGCGGCCGTTCTGCGCGGTGATCTCCTGGCCCTCGGCGTCGGCGCCGACGACACGCGGCAGCGACATCAGCTTCAGGGCGTCGTCGAGCGTCACCGTGTCCAGGGACATCGTCTTGAAGAGGGAGGCCGTACGCGGCTTGACCGCGTTCTTGCCCGTCTTCGGGGTGCCCTCGGGGAGGATCTCCGTCACATACGGGCCGTAGCGGCCGTCCTTGGCGACGATCGTGTGGCCGGTGGCCGGGTCGGGGCCCAGTTCGTAGTCGCCGCTCGGCTTGGCGAGCAGTTCCTCGGCGAGGTCGACGGAGAGCTCGTCCGGCGCCAGGTCGTCCGGGATGTCGGCGCGCTGGTGCTGCTCGGTGTCCTTCTCACCGCGCTCGATGTACGGCCCGTAGCGGCCGACCCGCAGCACGATGTCGTTGCCCACGGGGAACGACGACACCTCGCGGGCGTCGATCGCGCCCAGGTCGGTCACCAGCTCCTTGAGGCCGCCGAGGTGGTCCCCGTCGCCGTTGCCGGCGTCGGCGGCACCGCCCTCGACGCCCGCGGCGGAGCCGCTGTCGGATGCCGTCTCACCGAAGTAGAACCGCTTCAGCCACGGCACGGCACGCGCCTCACCGCGGGCGATGCGGTCGAGGTCGTCCTCCATCTTGGCGGTGAAGCCGTAGTCGACGAGCCGCCCGAAGTGCTTCTCCAGGAGGTTGACCACGGCGAAGGACAGGAAGGACGGGACGAGTGCCGTGCCCTTCTTGAAAACATAGCCGCGGTCGAGGATCGTGCCGATGATCGACGCGTACGTCGACGGGCGGCCGATCTCGCGCTCTTCCAGCTCCTTGACCAGGGAGGCCTCGGTGTAGCGGGCCGGGGGCTTGGTGGCGTGCCCGTCGACCGTGATCTCCTCGGCGCTCAGGGCGTCGCCCTCGGAGACCTGGGGCAGCCGGCGCTCGCGGTCGTCGAGCTCGGCGTTCGGGTCGTCGGCGCCTTCGACGTAGGCCTTGAGGAAGCCGTGGAAGGTGATCGTCTTGCCGGACGCGCTGAACTCGACGTCCCGGCCGTCGGAGGCCGCGCCGCCGATCTTCACCGTGACGCTGTTGCCGGTCGCGTCCTTCATCTGGGAGGCGACGGTCCGCTTCCAGATCAGCTCGTAGAGCTTGAACTGGTCGCCGGTCAGTCCGGTCTCGGCGGGAGTGCGGAAACGATCACCCGAGGGGCGGATCGCCTCGTGCGCCTCCTGCGCGTTCTTGACCTTCCCGGCGTACGTCCTCGGCTGCGGCGGCAGGTAGTCGGCGCCGTACAGCTGCGTGACCTGGGCGCGGGCGGCGGCGACCGCCGTGTCGCTCAGGGTCGTGGAGTCCGTACGCATGTAGGTGATGTAGCCGTTCTCGTACAGCTTCTGCGCGACCTGCATGGTGGCCTTCGCACCGAAGCCGAGCTTGCGGCTGGCCTCCTGCTGCATCGTCGTCGTACGGAACGGGGCGTACGGCGAGCGGCGGTAGGGCTTGGACTCGACGGAGCGGACGGCGAACCGGGTCTGCTCCAGGGCGGCGGCCAGGGCGCGGGCGTTCGCCTCGTCGAGGTGCAGGGTGTTCGCGCTCTTCAGCTGTCCCAGGGAGTCGAAGTCGCGGCCCTGCGCGACCCGCCTGCCGTCGACGGACTGCAGGCGCGCGACCAGCGACGACGGGTCCGACGAGTCACCGGCGCGGCCGGATGGGGGTCCCCCCGCTCGAGCGAAGTCGAGAGTGGGGGAGAAGGTGCCCGTCAGGTCCCAGTACTCAGCTGAACGGAAGGCGATGCGCTCGCGTTCCCGCTCGACGACGAGTCGTGTGGCGACCGACTGGACACGGCCCGCGGACAGCCGCGGCATGACCTTCTTCCACAGGACCGGCGAGACCTCGTAGCCGTAGAGGCGGTCGAGGATGCGGCGGGTCTCCTGGGCGTCGACGAGCTTCTGGTTGAGCTGGCGCGGGTTGGCCACGGCGGCCTGGATCGCGGCCTTGGTGATCTCGTGGAAGACCATCCGCTTGACCGGGACCTTGGGCTTCAGGACTTCCTGGAGGTGCCAGGCGATGGCCTCGCCCTCGCGGTCCTCATCGGTGGCGAGGAAGAGTTCGTCGGACTCCTTCAGCAGGTCCTTGAGCTTCTTGACCTGGGCCTTCTTGTCGGCGTTGACCACATAGATCGGCTGGAAGTCGTGTTCGACGTCCACACCGAGGCGGCGGACCTCGCCGGTGTACTTCTCGGGCACCTCCGCGGCGCCGTTGGGAAGGTCGCGGATGTGCCCGACGCTCGCCTCGACGATGTATCCGGGGCCGAGATAGCCCTTGATCGTCTTCGCCTTGGCAGGCGACTCGACGATGACGAGTCGGCGGCCGCCCTCTGCGGTCTCGCTGGTCGGGGACAACTTCGCTCTTCTCTCCGGTCGACGCTGGGGCCTCCCCGGAGTCGCTTGCCCGGGGCTGGGTCGTGGGTGACGCTGCGGAGTGTGACGGTACAGCCCGCCCCCGTGTCAAACGGGAAAAGCCCGCAACGGCCACTCGAACGGTAACCCGACTACCACCATTCCTGCCGCCCGGAGTGCCCGTACCCGGCCCGGTCCTATGCGGAGCGCGACCTCCCGATTACCGGCGGGCGCGACGTCGGCCGGGGCTTCAGAGGCGGGTGAAGCACCAGGTTCCGACCACCAGGGCGAGCACCGCGACGACGCTCGCGAGGGTCGCCGACGCGACGGGCCTCACACCCTCGGCGACGGGCCTGTGCTGGCGCACGCGCGTCACGGTCCACGCCAGCAGTCCGCCTCCGAACAGGGAGAACACCGCTCCCGCGAAGATCGCCGGTTCGCTCTCCATGGCCCCCGTGCCCCTTTTCCCCAGTCCGCGACTCCTCAGCCCCGGGAGGCTGACACGCGTGGGCGGCGGGCAGGCGAACCGTAGGTGAACGCCGGGGCGACGCGGCCGGGGATCGAGGAGGACCCGGCCCTCGGAACCCGTTCGGGACGAGGTGTTCAAATCGACTCGAAATTTATTGGCGGATCTTGGCGGATGTCTTGGCGGATGTCTGGCGGATGGCTTGGCGGATGTCTTTCCGCCGGGTCCTCAGCGCACCGGCTCCAGGAACCCCTGCTCGACGAGCAGCCGGATCTGGGCCGGTGTGCGATCGCGGAGCAGCACCGGGTCCTCGCCGATCAGCTGGGCGATGGCGTCAAGGATGCGGCCGGCGCTCATCGTGCCGTCGCAGACGCCCGCGAAGCCCGCCCCGACCGTGTCCACCCGGGTCGCCCGGCGCATCCCGCGGTTCTGGCGCAGCACGACATGCTCGGGGTCCTCGGCGCCGGGCAGCCCGACCTGCTCCTGCACGACCTCGGCGGCCAGCCGGAAGTGCCCTTCGAGCAGGGCGGCGTCGTCGTGGCCGCGGAGGTGGTCGAGCCGGTCGAAGTGGGCCTTGATGGTGTCCCCGAGCGGCTGCTCGACCGGATGCGGCCACTCCTCCACCGTGAGGGAGGGCACGGCGGCGCCCGTCCTGCGCAGGGTGATCCAGCCGAAGCCGACGGCCTTCACCTTGCGCGCCTCGAACTCGTCGAGCCATGCGTCGTACCGCGCCTGGTACTCCGCCGTGTCGCCCTCGTGGTCGCCCGCGTCCCGCAGCCACAGCTCGGCGTACTGATTGATGTCCTGCACCTCGCGCTGCACGATCCACGCGTCACAGCCCCGGGGCACCCATGACCTGAGCCGGTCCTGCCAGTCCTCCCCTTCCACGTGCTGCCAATTGGCGAGGAACTGCGCGAACCCGCCCTCGTTCAGCCGCTCCCCCGCCTCCGAAACGAGCGTGCGGCACAGATCGTCCCCGCCCATGCCACCGTCGCGGTAGGTGAGCCGGGCACCGGGAGAGATCACGAACGGCGGGTTCGAGACGATCAGGTCGTACGTCTCGTCGTCCCGGACCGGGGTGAAGAGGGAGCCCTCGCGCAGCTCGGCGGCCGGGGCGCCGGACAGGGCCAACGTGAGACCGGTGATGTGCAGCGCGCGCGGGTTGAGGTCGGTGGCCGTCACGCGCGTGGCGTGCCGGGCCGCGTGCAGCGCCTGGATGCCGGAACCGGTGCCGAGGTCGAGGGCGGCGCCCACGGGCGTACGGACGGTGATGCCGGCGAGGGTCGTGGAGGCGCCGCCTACGCCCAGGACGACTCCCTCGTCGCGGCTGCCGATCCCGCCGGCGCCGCCGACCGCGCAGCCCAGGTCCGACACGATGAACCAGTCCTCGCCGCCGGGCCCGCCGTAGGGCCGCACGTCGACCGTGGCGGCGATCTCGTCGCCCGCTCGCTCGAGCCAGCCGGTCTCCAGGCAGGCGTCGACAGGCAGGACGTCCGCCACGCGCGCGTGCGGCACGGGCTGCTGGAGCAGGAACAGCCGGACGAGCATCTCCAGCGGTGTGTCCCCGCGGGTCGCCCGGAGCGCGGGCACGGTCTCGCTCCGGGCCAGCGCCGCGTACGCGGGGGCGCCGAGCAGTTCGAGCAGTCCGTCGGCGGTGAAGGAGGCCCCGAGCAGGGCGTCCCGGAGCCGGGCGGCGACCTCGGGGCGGTCGGGGGCGGGCAGCGGGGACAAGGGTGACTGGCTGGCGTTACTCACGCCCCCCATTGTGTCCGCAGGCGCCGGTGGCGCACGTGCCCGTGCCGGGTATTGCGCGGGCCTGTACGGCTCGGCTCAGCCGTCACTTCCCGACTCAGCCGTCACTTCCCGACTCAGCCGTCACTTCCGGACGAACGGTCACTCCCGGCCCAGCCGTCACTTCCGACTGAGCCGTCACTCCCGGACGAACGGTCACTCCCGGCCCAGCCGTCACTTCCGACTGAGCCGTCACTCCCGGACGAGCGGTCACTCCCGGCTGAGCCGTCACTCCCGGCTCAGCCGTCGCGGGCCCCTCCCCAACGGCCGGATCAGGTCGCGGACGCCGGTCCCGTCGCCGCCTTGCAGCTCGTCTGCCGGGCCATCGCCTGGCCGACCTCGCCCTCCTCCAGCTTGCTGAGCGCGTCGTTCCCGCTCTTGCTCAGCTTGTCCAGCTCGGTGGCGATGTCCTTGAGACCGTCGGCGAACTTGCCCTGGTCCTTCGTGTCGAGGTCGTCGACCTGCTTCTTCAGCGAGGCGTACGACGCGGAGATCGTGTTGAGCTCCTTGACCGCGTCCTTCTGCTTCGTCTCGCCGTTCTCGACGTCCGGCGCGCCGGCCTTGTTCACCGCGGTGCCGATCGCCTTGTAGGCGTCGGACATGTCCTGGAAGGCCTGTGCGTCGGTCTTCTGGACGTCCTCCGGTGTGCTGTTGTCCGAGGTCTCCTTCTGGATCGAGGCATTGGCCGACTCGATCTTCTTGGCCTGCGGCTGTACGGCGTCGCAGACGTCCTTGGCCCAGGAGTCCAGCTTCTCGTTCTCGTCGCCGCCGCAGCCCGACAGCGCCAGTACCAGTACCGCACCGCCGGACAGTGCGGCCGCGAGCTTCTTGTTCACCGGTTTGGTCCCTTCCATGGCTCTCGGCCCCGGAACATACACGCCAGGGGCACGGCAACCGCACGCCGAGAACCTATTAAGACCTTTTTGTTACCTTTTGATCCGGGCGAGACAAGGCTCACGATGTGGCGTGCGAACACACAGGGCGGGCGGGCGACGCGCCAACGCGCGCCGCCCGCCCGCACCTTGAGCTGGGGCTTGACGAACCTCCCTACGAAACCACCGCCGGATCCGGAGACTTGGGTTCCGGCTCGGCGTTGTTTTCGTCACCTACGGCGATGCCGCGCCGTTTTGACACGTAGACCGCGCCGGCGATCACAGCGAACGCGAGCGCCGCGATCAGGATCCGCATGCCGATGCTCTTGTCCGGGCCGTAGGAGAACTTGATCACTGCGGGCGCGATGAGCAGCGAGACCAGGTTCATGACCTTGAGCAACGGGTTGATCGCGGGACCGGCGGTGTCCTTGAACGGGTCGCCGACGGTGTCGCCGATCACGGTCGCGGCATGGGCCTCGCTGCCCTTGCCTCCGTGATGACCGTCCTCGACGAGCTTCTTGGCGTTGTCCCAGGCGCCGCCGGAGTTGGCCAGGAACACCGCCATCAGCGTGCCCGCGCCGATCGCGCCCGCCAGGAACGCGCCGAGCGGACCGACGCCGAGCGTGAACCCGATGAAGATCGGCGCCAGCACGGCCAGCAGTCCGGGCGTGGCGAGCTCTCGCAGCGCGTCCTTGGTGCAGATGTCGACGACCTTGCCGTACTCCGGCTCCTCGCTGTAGTCCATGATCCCGGGCTTCTCGCGGAACTGCCGCCGCACCTCGAAGACCACGGAACCCGCCGACCGCGACACCGCGTTGACCGCCAGCCCCGAGAAGAGGAAGACGACCGCCGCGCCCGCGATGAGGCCCACGAGGTTGTTGGGCTGCGAGATGTCCATCATCAGGCTCATCGGGGCCCCTTCGCCCCCGAGTTTCTCGCCCACGTCGCGTGCCCCGGTGATGATCGCGTCGCGGTACGACCCGAAGAGCGCCGCCGCCGCGAGCACGGCCGTGGCGATCGCGATGCCCTTGGTGATCGCCTTGGTGGTGTTGCCGACCGCGTCCAGGTTGGTGAGCACCTGCGCGCCCGCGCCCTCGACGTCACCGGACATCTCCGCGATGCCCTGCGCGTTGTCGGAGACCGGCCCGAAGGTGTCCATCGCGACGATCACACCGACCGTGGTGAGCAGGCCGGTGCCGGCCAGCGCTACCGCGAACAGCGCCAGCATGATCGACGTACCGCCGAGCAGGAACGCCCCGTACACGCCGAGGCCGATCAACAGGGCGGTGTAGACGGCGGATTCGAGTCCGACGGAGATCCCGGCGAGGACGACGGTGGCCGGACCCGTGAGCGAGGTCTTGCCGATGTCTCTGACGGGCCGGCGGGTGGTCTCGGTGAAGTAGCCCGTCAGTTGCTGGATCAGGGCGGCGAGCACGATGCCGATGGCCACTGCGACGAGGGCGAGGATCCGCGGATCGCCGTCCTTGGCCAGGACGGCGGCATCGGTGACGCCGTCGAGCTCCGAGTACTTGCCCGGCAGGTAGACGAACACGGCCACCGCCACCAGCACGAGCGAGATCACCGCGGAGATGAAGAACCCGCGGTTGATGGCGCTCATGCCGCTGCGGTCGGCGCGCCGGGGCGCCACCGCGAAGATGCCGATCATCGCGGTGATCACACCGATCGCCGGCACGAGCAGCGGGAAGCCGAGCCCGGCGTCGCCGAAGGCCGCCGAGCCGAGGATCAGCGCGGCGACCAGGGTGACGGCGTACGACTCGAAGAGGTCGGCGGCCATGCCCGCGCAGTCGCCGACGTTGTCGCCCACGTTGTCGGCGATGGTCGCGGCATTGCGCGGATCGTCCTCCGGAATGCCCTGTTCGACCTTGCCGACCAGGTCGGCGCCGACGTCGGCGGCCTTGGTGAAGATGCCGCCGCCGACACGCATGAACATCGCGATCAGCGCGGCCCCGAGGCCGAAGCCCTCGAGCACCTTCGGCGCGTCGGCCGCGTACACCAGCACCACGCACGAGGCGCCCAGCAGGCCGAGGCCCACCGTGAACATGCCGACCACGCCGCCCGTGCGAAATGCGATCTTCATCGCCTTGTGCGAGACCGCGGTCAGATCCTTTTCCGGCTCGCCTGCCGCCGGTGTGGCTTCACGCGCCGCCGCGGCGACACGCACATTGCTGCGTACGGCGAGCCACATGCCGATATAGCCGGTGGCCGCCGAGAACGCCGCTCCGATCAGGAAGAACACCGAACGTCCGGCACGCTGATTCCAGTCGTCCGCGGGCAGCAGCATGAGCAGGAAGAACACGACCACGGCGAATACGCCGAGCGTGCGAAGCTGCCGTGCCAGATAGGCGTTCGCGCCTTCCTGGACCGCCGCCGCGATCTTCTTCATGCTGTCGGTGCCCTCGCCGGCCGCGAGTACCTGGCGCACCAGGACGCCCGCGACCGCCAGTGCCGCCAGTGCGACGACCGCGATGACCACGACGAGAACGCGGTTGCCGTCGGTCAGTACAGCGGCTGCGAGGTCTGTGGGATGGCCCGACTGTGGTGAGTTGAAAAGCCCCGCCATTCGTCCTCCTTGACGCTTGGGCTGAGCTCAAGATGTGGACGGGATTGTAGGTACCGGAACCTGATCAAAACAGAGCGCGATAAACGGAATTAGACTTCCGAGGTAATGCCCTGAAAGCATTCCGAGACGTCCGTGGAGCATACGAATGATCGTGAACGAATTCACGCGATGAACGGCACAGGAACTACTGTAAAGGCGAGCACTGACAGCCGCACATGACGAAGGGCCCCACGGGTGGGGCCCTTCGTCAGGAACGGTGTGTGGCGTGGCCGGTTCAGACCAGAATCGTCGGCGGCGGCGTGGTCGGCCACGTCATCTTGATCGATCCGCCGTGCTCGCCCGCGCTGACCTCGACGTCGTCGACGAGTCCGCTGATGACCGCGAGGCCCATCTCGTCCTCGTCGGCTTCCCCGTCGGGGTCGCCGGGGCCGGGCGCGTGCTCACCCGGTACCGCGTGCGGGGCCTCGTCGCCGACCTCGATGGAGAACTGCTTCTCCTCCTCGATCAGCAGCACCTTCACCGGTGCCGAGATCCCCACGGTCTGGTGCAGCCCGACGGCACGGGTGCACGCCTCACCGACGGCGAGCCTGACCTCGTCGAGGACGGCCTCGTCCACTCCGGCCCTGCGCGCCACCGCTGCCGCCACCAGTCGGGCGGTCCTGACGTGCTCGGGCAGCGCGCTGAAGCGGAGCTCAACGGTGGCCATGCATCCCCCTCGCAACTACGGGCGTGCTGTGGGGAGGCTCCGGGCCGCCGAAAGCCCGGGCCCCCTCGGTCTTCACTTCTTCCGAACTTCTGCCGTGCTTCGGCCGGCCCGGGCACGAAGCCCGGGACCGGTGTCAGTCGGTGGCCGCAACCGCTTCCTCGACCGAGGTGTGAATCGGGAACACCTTGGTGAGGCCGGTGATACGGAAGATCTTCAGAATGCGCTCCTGGTTGCAGACCAGGCGCAGGGAGCCCTCATGGGCTCGCACACGCTTCAGGCCGCCGACCAGTACGCCGAGTCCGGTGGAGTCGAGGAAGTCCACGCCCTCCATGTCGACGACAAGGTGGAAACTGCCGTCGTTCACCAGCTCGACCAACTGCTCGCGCAGCTTGGGCGCGGTATATACGTCGATTTCGCCACCGACCCTGACGATCGTGCGATCGCCCATGGTCTCGGTCGACAGGGACAGGTCCACGGATCCTCCAGCACCTTGCTATCGAGCGGTCGCCCTAAGGGCACTCGGCTTCAGCCCTTGGACGCTTCGCCAGCCGCGATGGCATTCAATCACTTACCGGCAGGCGTGCACGACGCCTTGGCTCCATTGTCCGTCACGCCAGTGACACACTCGGTGCCGATGGCCAAGAATCACCGATCCGATCGAACCCCGACGGACCCTGCCTCCCGACCCGCGCCGGGCGTGGTCCTGGACCGGCTCACATCCGGTCCGAGCAGGGCTTCGCGTGTTACTCATACGGAGCACTTGCCCCCGCGCGAGGGTCGGCATGCCGTCTGGCCGGACCGGATCCGCGCGGAGGTGCTCGCCGCCGTGCGCGCCGCCGGCATCGAACACCCTTGGGCCCATCAGGCGCGCGCGGCCGAGCACGCGCTGGACGGCGAGTCGGTCGTCGTCGCGACGGGCACGGCCTCCGGCAAGTCCCTGGCGTACCTCGTGCCGGTCCTGTCCGCCCTTCTGGAGGGCGCCGAGGCCCCGAACGGCCGTGGCGCGACCACCCTCTATCTGGCTCCCACCAAGGCCCTTGCGGCGGACCAGTGCCGCTCGGTGAAGGAACTTTCACATCCACTGGGCCATTCGGTGCGCGCGGCCGTCTACGACGGCGACACTCCGTTCGAGGAACGCGAGTGGATCCGCCAGTACGGCAACTACGTCCTGACCAACCCGGACATGCTGCACCGCGGGATCCTTCCGTCCCACCCCCGCTGGTCCTCCTTCCTGAAATCGCTGAAATACGTCGTCATCGACGAGTGCCACACCTACCGCGGCGTGTTCGGCTCGCACGTCGCCCAGGTGCTGCGCCGGCTGCGCCGCCTGTGCGCCCGTTACGGGGCCTCGCCCGTGTTCCTGCTGGCCTCAGCGACCGCCGCCGAGCCCTCGGTGGCGGCCCGCCGCCTCACCGGCCTGCCGGTGCTGGAGGTCGCCGACGACGCCTCACCTCGCGGCGAACTGGTGTTCGCCCTGTGGGAGCCGCCGCTGACCGAGCTGCACGGCGAGAAGGGCGCCCCCGTCCGCCGCACGGCCACCGCGGAGGCCGCCGACCTGCTGACCGACCTCACCGTGCAGGGCGTGCGCTCGGTCGCCTTCGTGCGCTCCCGGCGCGGCGCCGAGCTGATCTCGGTCATCTCCCAGGAGCGTCTGGCCGAGGTCGACCGGTCGCTGGCCCGGCGTGTCGCGGCGTACCGGGGCGGCTATCTCCCGGAAGAGCGCCGCGCACTCGAACACGCCCTCCATTCGGGTGAACTCCTGGGCCTCGCCGCGACGAACGCCCTCGAACTCGGCATCGACATCTCCGGTCTGGACGCCGTCGTCATCGCCGGATACCCGGGCACCCGCGCCTCCCTGTGGCAGCAGGCGGGCCGGGCCGGACGCTCCGGGCAGGGGGCGCTGGCCGTCCTGGTGGCCCGCGACGACCCGCTGGACACCTTCCTGGTCCACCACCCGGAGGCCCTCTTCGACCAGCCCGTCGAGTCCACGGTCCTCGACCCGGACAACCCCTATGTGCTGGCCCCGCACCTGTGCGCGGCCGCCGCGGAACTGCCCCTGACGGACGAGGACCTCGACCTGTTCGGCCCGGCCAGCGAAGGCCTTCTGCCCCAGCTGGAGGCGGCCAAGCTGCTGCGCCGCCGTACCAAGGCCTGGCACTGGACCCGCCGCGAGCGCGCCGCCGACCTGACCGACATCCGCGGCGAGGGCGGACGCCCGGTCCAGGTCGTCGAGACCGGCACGGGCCGGCTGCTCGGCACGGTCGACGCCGGCGCCGCGCACTCGACGGTGCACGAAGGCGCCGTGCACCTCCACCAGGGCCGCACCTACCTGGTCCGCTCCCTGGACATGGAGGACTCCGTCGCCCTCGTCGAGGAGGCCGCCCCGCCCTACTCCACGGTCGCCCGCGACACGACGTCGATCTCCGTCCTGGAGACGGACACCGAGATCCCCTGGGGCGACGGCCGCCTCTGCTACGGCTCCGTCGAGGTCACCAACCAGGTCGTCTCCTTCCTCCGCAGACGGCTCATCACCGGTGAAGTGCTGGGCGAGACGAAACTCGACCTCCCTCCTCGTACGCTGCGCACCCGGGCCGTGTGGTGGACCGTCACCGAGGACCAACTCGACCGGGCCCGGATCAATCCGGAGATCCTCGGGGGCTCCCTGCACGCCGCCGAGCACGCCTCGATCGGCCTGCTGCCCCTCTTCGCGACCTGCGACCGCTGGGACATCGGCGGCGTGTCGATCCCGCTCCATCCCGACACACTGCTGCCCACGGTCTTCGTCTACGACGGCCACCCCGGCGGCGCGGGCTTCGCGGAGCGCGCCTTCCACACGGCCCGCACCTGGCTGACCGCCACCCGCCAGGCCATCGCCTCCTGCGAGTGCGACGCCGGCTGCCCGTCCTGCATCCAGTCCCCCAAGTGCGGCAACGGCAACGACCCATTGCACAAGAGGGGGGCGGTGCGGCTGCTCACTGTGCTGCTGGAGGGCGCCCCCGAGGAGAAGGAGGCGGAGGAGACGGAGGAGCGGCCTACCGGAGGCCCGGAGAAGCCGTCGGAGGACCGGCCGGCGCCCTCCTCGCCGCCGACGCGAGCTACGGAGGAGCCGCCGGAAGCCGCTCCAGGGGAGTCGACGGAGCAGCCGTCGGAAGCGGCTCCAGGGAGGCCGACGGAGGCCCCGCCCGCGCCCTGACCTCCGCCGTGAACGGCCCTCGCCCGGACGCCGCCGTGACGTCCGAGACATCGCCGACCACCTCGCACCGCACGAGCCGCACCCCCTGTGCCCGGGCCACCCCGCCCGCCCGGGCACAGGCCGCCGTACCGCCCTCGGCCCAGTGGTCCGCCGCCGCGAGCGCCGCGAGATCCGCACCGCCCGCCGCACGGTGCCGGATCGCGACGGCCTGTCCCAGCGCGAGGACGACGCCGAACACCACACACAGGACGGCGATCGCCCCGACGCTCCAGACGGTGGCGGAACCCCGGTCCGAGACGTCGCGTGTCATGACCCGGCGTCTCATGTGCCCACCGCCTCCTCCACCGACGCCACGGCCTCCTCGCGCACGGCGAAGGGCAGCCCGCTCAACCCCGGCGGTGCGGCCACGACGATCACCCGGACGTGTTCCGCCTCCCGGCTGACGGTCACCTTCGCGCCGGGCGGTGCCGCCTCGCGGGTCAGCCGCACGACCGCGCCGGGCGGGTCCTGGCGGGCCGCGGCGCGAGCGCCCGTCCGCGCCGCGTCCACGCACTGGATCTGCGCGGCCACGGCCAGCAGACCGCACACCAGCGCCATCGCGAACATCACCAGCACGGGCAGCACCACGGCCGACTCCGCCGTGACGAACCCCCGGTCCGAATCCCGCTCACATCCGCGCATTGAGGGCTTCCGTCACGATGCTCTGCAGCTCCCCGCTGACCGCGCCGCTGGTGACGACCTTGTAGAGCACCACCGCGAACGCCACCGCCGCCACGATTCCCATCGCGTACTCGGACGTGACCATTCCCGCGTCCCTCCGCGCCGCCCGCATTCCGCACACCAGGGCACGCAGCCGTGCCCGTACCGCCTGATACATCTCAACCTCCGTGAAAAAGTCCGAACTTCCTTCGGGTCCTGCTGACTTCTGTCGCTGTCTCCGGCTGTCTCGGCCCGTATCCGCGTCATCCACCACCTCCTCCGAGCACCCCGCCCGCGAGCCCGATCACCACGGGCAGCACGCCGACCGCGATGAACGCGGGCAGGAAGCACAGCCCGACCGGAGCGCTGACCATGACGCCCGCCCGGCGGGCCCGGGCCGTCGCGGCGCGGCCCCAGTCGGCCCGGGCCTCCGCGGCGAGCCGTGCGACCGGTGCGGCGGCGGGCAGTCCGGACACTCCGGCCCGTTCGAGCAGCCGGGCCAGGCCCGCTGCGCCCGGGACGGCGGCCAGCCGCACCCAGGCCGCGCCCGGTTCACCGCCCAGCCGGACCTCCGCCGCGCCACGCGCCAAGGCGTCGCCCACGGGGCCGCCCAGGGCCTCTCCCACCGCCTGTGCCGCGATCACCGGGCCGGCACCCGCCGCGATGCAGGCCGCCAGCAGATCGGCGGCGAGGGGGAGTTGCCGAGCCGCCTCGGCGAGATCGGGCGCCCGCGCGTCCGCACCCGCCGCCTCCTGCCGAAGCCGCCAGCGCCACATCCCCACCGCTCCGGCCAGCCCCACGACGACACCGGCGAGGCCACCGACCAGCGCCCAGCCGGCGCACGCCACACCCACAGGAGGCAGCCAAGTCCGTGCAGCAGCCCGGCCCAAGGCGAGGCGCGGGACGGGAGCGGTCGCCTCCCGGGGCGACAGTTCGGCCAGCCGCCGTCGCGTCCTCCTGCGGCGCCGGGCCTCCGTCAGCCACCGCACCGACCACCCGAGGGCCAGCAGGATCCCCACCGTCACCCCCAGCCTGTGGACAACTTCCCCGCTCATGCCGACTCCTCCGCGCCCCGCACGATCCGCAGCACCCACCACAGCCCCAGGCCCTCCAGCACACCGCCGACCACCAGACAGCCCAGTCCGGCCCCTGTGTGGAGCAGGATGTGGAGGGGGTCGGCGCCGAGGGCGGTGCCGATGAGGAGCCCCAGGGCGGGCAGGCAGGCGAGCATCACCGCCGTGGCCCGGGCGCCCGCCAACTGGGCTCGAAGGTCGGAGCGTTGGTCCCGCTCGGCACGCAGGGCGGCGGCGAGCCGGTCGAGTCCGGCCGCGAGCCCCGCGCCTTGGTCCACGGCCACCCGCCAGCACGCCGCGAGCCCCCGCAGCCCCTCGCCACCCGGTTGCCTGGCCGCCGCCTCGAGCGCGCCCGGCACGTCGCCGCCGAAGCGCGCCGCCGCCAGAACCGTCGCCTGCGCGTCCACCGGTCCGCCGCAGTCCCGCGCGGCCCGCAACAGCGCCTCACCCGGCTGGCGTCCGGCCCTCACCTCCCCGGCGAGCGCCCCGCACAACGCGATCACCGCATCCGCTCGGCGCTCCCGGTCCCGCGCCGCCCGCCCGGCCAGGCGGACCCGCCGCAGCAACGGCACCCCGGCCGCTCCCAGGACGACGGGCAGCACCGACGCGCCGAGTACCGCCAGCACCAGCCCGGCCACCGGCGACCACCACTCGGCCCGCAACCGCCCGCGGACCCGCCGCAGCCCACCGGTCATCCGCCGCCACCCGGACGGCCCACTCCCGACGACCCCGCCGCCCGCGAGCAGCAAGCGCGCCCGAGGCGCCACCGAGCCCCGCTCCCCCAACAGCCAGACCGCCGCCCCCATACACGCCACGGCCGCCCCCATCGACATCTCAGCCACCCCTGCCATCACCCGGCCCCCGTCATCGCTCGCCCGCCCGCTGTCACCGGACTCGCCCGCCCGCTGTCACCGGCACAGGGCCGGCCTCCCCCGGCCCGCCGCCACCGCCTTCACCGCGCAGCAGCCCCCGCAGCCGCTCCCACCCCCGTTCGCGCACGAAGGCCTCCGCGCCCCACCGCAGCGCCGGCACCGTCCGCACCAGCCCCGAGGGATCCCGCTCCAGCACATGCACCTCGGCGATCCGCCGCCGCCCGGCCCGGTCGCGTACGAGGTGCAGCACCACGGAGAGGGCTGCCGCGACCTGGCTGTGCAGGGCGGCCCGGTCGAGCCCGGCGGCCGTGCCGAGCGCCTCCAGCCGGGCCGGCACATCGGCGGCGGCGTTGGCGTGGACGGTTCCGCAGCCGCCCTCGTGGCCGGTGTTCAACGCGGCCAGCAGATGCACCACTTCGGGCCCGCGCACCTCGCCCACGACCAGCCGGTCGGGCCGCATCCGCAGTGCCTGGCGCACCAGGTCCTCGAGGGTGACGAGGCCCGCGCCCTCCTGGTTGGCGGGTCTGGTCTCCAGCCGCACCACATGCGGATGCTCCGGCCGCAGTTCCGCCGAGTCCTCGGCGAGGACGATCCGCTCGTCGGGCCCCACCAGCCCCAGAAGGGCACTCAGCAGCGTCGTCTTGCCCGAGCCCGTGCCCCCGCTGACCAGGAAGGACAGCCGTGCGTCGAGCAGGGCGCGCAGCACGCGGTCGCCGCCCGGCGGCACCGTGCCCGCCGCGACCAGCTCGCCGAGGGTGAAGGCACGCGGCCGTACGACCCGAAGTGACAGGCAGGCACAGCCCACGGCCACCGGCGGCAGTACCGCGTGCAGCCGGGTTCCGTCGGGCAGCCGGGCGTCGGCCCAGGGCCGGGCGTCGTCCAGGCGGCGCCCGGCCACGGCGGCGAGGCGCTGGGCGAGTCGTCGTACGGCCGCCGCGTCGGCGAAGCGCACCGACGTCAGTTCCAGTCCGCCGCCCCGGTCCACCCAGACCCGGTCGGGGGCCGACACCAGCACGTCCGTCACCGACGGGTCGGCGAGCAGCGGCTCCAGCGGCCCGCTGCCGACGAGTTCGGACCGCAACTGCGCTGCGGCACCAAGGACTTCGGCGTCTCCGAGCACCCGCCCCTGTTCCCGCAGGGCCTGGGCCACGCGCGCGGGGGTCGGCTCGGATCCGCTCTCGGCCAGCCACCGCCGCACCCCGTCGAGCAGCCCGGCGCCCTCGGCTCCGGACACCGCTTCGGTCATCGCGCTCATGGGGCACCGGCCTCGACGAGGGCCCGCTCCCAGAACCCCTTGCAGAACCGGGCGAGCGGTCCGCGCGGGGCGCCGCCCGGTGGTGTCGTGCCCTGGTCCGGGCGCAGCAGCCCGGGCTCGAGAGGCACCTCACCGGCCAGGGGCAGTCCGAGCAGCCGGGCCACCTCCCGGTCGTCGAGCCCTGGAGAGTACGGCCCGCGGACCGCCACCCGCAGATCGCGCAGGACCATGCCGACAGCGGACGCCACGCGCCCGGCGGCCGCGACGGCCCGTAGCTCGGCGGGTACCACCAGCACGCCGACGTCCAGTTGGGTGAGCACCTCGGCGACGCCGTCGTCGATGCGGCGCGGCAGGTCGACCACGACCGTGCCGCCCCGGCGCCGGGCCGCCGCGAGCACCGCGCGCACCGCCTGGGGCGGGACGGCGATGCGGTCGCCGCGGTCCCAGCTGAGCACCCGCAGCGAGTGCAGCTCGGGCAGCGACTCCTCCAGGGCGCCGCCGCCGACCCGCCCGCGGGAGGAGGCGAACGCGGGCCAGCGCAGCCCTTCGGCCGTCTCACCGCCGAGGAGTACATCGAGTCCGCCGCCCAGCGGATCGGCGTCCACGAGGAGCGTGCGCAGTCCCTCCCGCGCGGAGGTGACGGCCAGCGCGCACGCGAGCGTGGACGCTCCGGCCCCGCCCCGGCCGCCGATGACGCCCACGGTGAGGGCGGGGCGGCCGACGCCCTCGGCCACGTCGGCGATGCGGTCGACGAGCCACTGCTCGCCGTCGGGCAGCATCAGGACGTGCTCGGCGCCGATCTCGACGGCCCGCCGCCACACCCCCGAGTCGTCCTGGTCCCGGCCGACGAGGACGACGCCCCTTCTGTGCACGGCCCCGCGTACCCGCCGCGCGGCGTCGTCGCCCACGAGGACGAGCGGCGCGGCCTCCCAGCTCCCTCTGCGCTGCGGCACTCCGTGGTGCACCTCGGGCGTGGCGCCCGCCGCCGCGCACAGGCGCAGCAGGTCGTCGAGGAGGTCGGTGTCCTCGGTGACGATCAATGGTCCGCCCTGCCGCCCTCCGGCGGCCGGTGGTGGATCGTGTGTGACGGCTCCGGCCACGGTCATCCCCCTTCACTGCTTGCCTCGCGCGGCCCTGGGGCCCCGCGATTCCCGAACATGGGAAGAACCGACAAGGCGGCCTCCCTTTGCATGGCCGACAGAAACCGGCCAAACGCCCCCGGCAATCGGAACCGGCCATGAACTTCGCCGCGAGCGGGGTGCGTGGGAATCACGGTGCAGCGATCCCGGAAATCGTGTGGATCTTGGTGGATAACTGTGGACGCTTGGACAGTTGTGAATATCGCCGTCACCCATACCGGTGACCGCCGCAGGCCCTCTGTGCGACTTCCACAGAGCAGTCCGACGGCTACACAACGTGATGAGTCATGCGCATGACAACATCGCCACCAGGGCCACAGCAGAACGGCGATCAGACCGTTGAAAGAGGGAGAAAACCCACCCGGACATGCGACGACCCCCGCCGGGGGGGAGAGCGGGGGTCGTCCCCACGGCCGACTCGGGGGGGGAGGAGTCGGGCCGGGTTAGCACGGTCGCGAACGATCCGTGACTTCCATGGTGTACCCGAGAGCCCTCTCAGGCAAACCCACGCGCCCCACCTTACGCCGAATGGGCTGCCCCTATGCTCGGGGGCGTGGAAAACCACTCCTTGCCCCGCACAGCGGCCTTCTTTGATCTGGACAAGACGGTCATTGCGAAGTCGAGCACGCTCACCTTCAGCAAGTCGTTCTACCAAGGCGGTCTGATCAACCGCAGGGCTGTCTTGCGCACCGCATATGCCCAGTTCGTCTTCCTGGCCGGCGGCGCCGACCACGACCAGATGGAGCGTATGCGCGCCTACTTGTCCGCGCTGTGCCGCGGCTGGAACGTGCAGCAGGTGAAGGAGATCGTCGCCGAGACGCTGCACGATCTGATCGACCCGATCATCTACGACGAGGCCGCCTCCCTCATCGAGGAGCACCACACCGCCGGCCGCGACGTCGTGATCGTGTCCACATCGGGCGCGGAGGTGGTCGAGCCGATCGGTGAACTCCTCGGCGCGGACCGCGTGGTGGCGACCCGCATGGTCGTGGGCGACGACGGCTGCTTCACCGGCGAGGTGGAGTACTACGCGTACGGCCCGACCAAGGCCGAGGCCATCAGGGAGCTGGCCGCGTCCGAGGGCTACGACCTCAGCCGCTGCTACGCCTACAGCGACTCGGCGACCGACGTCCCGATGCTGGAGTCCGTCGGCAACCCCCATGCCGTCAACCCGGACCGCGCGCTGCGCCGCGAGGCCCTCACGCGCGAGTGGCCGATCCTGGACTTCCACCGCCCCGTCCGGCTCAAGCAGCGCATCCCCGCGTTCTCCGTACCGCCGCGCCCGGCGCTCGTCGCGGTCGCCGCGATAGGTGCCGCTGCGGCCACCGCGGGACTCGTCTGGTACGCGAACCGGCGCCGGGCGACGGTCGCCTGACCCGGGACGACCAGAAGTCCTGTTTGAACGCAAAAGTAAAGAAGTACAGCCTGGACTTCCGCTTGCTGCGGGGCAGGAGTACAAAGGACTCAACGGCCCGCGAGACCAAGGACATCCGAGAGGATCACCTTAAATACGCATTTGGCCCCACGGACCGCGCATGAACACCAGGCACCCACGCGACGTCGACCCGTCGAATACGGGCCAGCCGCACCAGGGACGGGCAAAGTTCCCGACCTGATGGGCATATATCGAGGACGCTTGGTAACCCGGTGCTCATGCCAGCGGCGGTACGAGTTTCTCGTACCGCCGCATATCTTTCCGGCCCCTCCGGTTCCGGGCTTTGGGGACGCGTGTCACGCCGCTCCGCGCTGCAGCGCCTCGCACACCGCCGTCGATTCGCGCGCCCCCAGTTCGACGGCCCTGCCGCAGTGGGCGATCCAGGCGGCCACACCCTCCGGCGTACCGGAGACGTACCCGTCGAGGGCTTCCAGATAGGCGCCGCGGCCCAGTTCGGCGTGGCCGACCTCGGCCGGGCAGACCGACTTCGGGTCCAGGCCGCTGCCGACCAGGACGATGCGCTCGGCCGTACGTGCGACCAGGCCGTTGTGGGAGGTGAAGGGGCGCAGCGCGAGGAGTTCGCCGTGCACGACGGCGGCCGTCACCAGCGCGGGTGCGGTGCCGCCCGCGATGATCAGCCCGGCGAGCCCCTCCAGCCGGCCGTGCGCCTCGGCCGCGCTCGGCAGCGGCAGCGCGACGAGCGGCTCGTCGACCGGCTCGCCCGCCTGCCGGGGCCGTCCCACCTGGTCGTCCTGGCCGGCGGCCGCGACCAGGTGCAGCCGGGCCAGCACCCTCAGGGGTGACTGCCGCCAGATCGACAGCAACTGGCCCGCCTCGGCGGTGAGCCGCAGCGCGGCCCCCACGGTGTGCGCCTCGTCGTCACCGCTGAAGTCCGTACGGCGGCGCACCTCCTCCAGGGCCCAGTCCGCGCCGGACAGCGCCGCCGAGCCGCGGGCGCCGCGCAGGGCCGCCTCGGAGGTGACCGCGTTGCTGCGCCGCCGCATGATCCGGTGCCCGTAGACCCGGTCCACGGCCTTGCGCACGGACTCCACGGACTCGGCCACACCGGGCAGCGCCCCCAGGGTCGCAAGGGGATCGGCGGCCGCACCTGCTGTACTCATGAGTACGACCCTACGCACCCCGGGAGCCCTCCCCATGGCGGAGTGGCCTTCCTCACTGCGCTACCGCTTCGCCGCCGGAGCCCCGGGCACGCCCTTCGGGGCCGGGGCGGGGTCACCCGCGAGGAAGGACGCCCAGCCCTGCTTCGGCTTCTCGCCGACCTTCAGGGAGCGCAGTTTCTCCAGCGTCGCCGGGTCCTGGGCGTCCAGCCAGTCCACGAGCCGGCGGAACGAGACGCAGCGCACCTCTTCCTTGGTGCACACCTCCTCGATGACCTCCTCGACGGCCCGCATGTAGGTGCCGCCGTTCCAGGACTCGAAGTGGTTGCCGATGATCAAGGGCGCGCGGTTGCCGTCGTACGCCCGGGAGAAGCCCTTGAGCAGGCCGTCGCGCATCTGGTCGCCCCAGAATTCGAACTTGTCGGGGTCGCCCTGGGTGGTGGTGCCCGACTGGTTGACCATGAAGTTGTAGTCCATGGTGAGCTGCTCGTAGGAGTGCCCGGGGAAGGGCACGAGCTGCATGGACACGTCCCACAGGCCCTGCTTCCGCTTGGGCCAGACCTGGTCGTTGACGCCGCTGGTGTCGTAGCGGAAGCCCAGTTCGCGGGCGGCCCGCATGAAGTTCCGCTGGCCTTCGAGGCAGGGTGTGCGGGCGCCGATGAGCTCCTTGTCGTAGTCGAAGGGCAGCGGAGAGGCGTTCCGCAGGCCGGTGTTGGTCTTCCAGGACTTCACGAACTGCTTGGCCTGGGCGATCTCGTCCTTCCAGTCCTCCACCGACCACTCGCCGACCCCGCCGCCGCTGCCGCAGAAGTGGCCGTTGAAGTGCGTGCCGATCTCGTTGCCCTCCAGCCACGCCAGGCGCAGTTGCTTCGCGGTGGCGGCGATGCCGCGGCGGTCGTTGAAGCCGATGTCGGAGCGGCCCGGGGAGTGCTGCGGCGGCCGGTAGAGGTCGCGTTTCTCGTCCGGCAGCATGTACACGCCGCTCAGGAAGTACGTCATCGTCGCGTTGTTGGCCTTGGCGACCTCGCGGAAGTGGGAGAACAGCTTCTGGCTGTCCTCGCCCGCGCCGTCCCAGGAGAAGACGACGAACTGCGGGGGCTTCTGGCCGGGCCGCAGCCGTTCGGGCCTGGGCAGGTGGGGCTGGGCGCCGGTGTAGGCGGTGGAGCCGTCTCCGATCAGCCGGACCGCGCTCTTCGGCGCCTGGGCCGGCTTCGCCTTCCGCGGTTCGGGGTCTTCGTGCCGGGAGGTGCCGGTCGAGCAACCGGCGAGCGATGCGGCGCAGACCGCGGCGATCACGGAGCCCGCGGCGATCCTGTAAGTGGCGGCCATGTGTCGCCCACCTTCTTCCTTCTCTCGGGTGCCGACAGCGCCGCCAAATTCGCACGGGACCGAGAAGGAATTAGTACGACAAGCCGATCAAATGGCCACTTCACTCGTCGGGGTGATTTATTCGCCCATTTGCCCGTAAAGTCTATGCCCGCCCTTTACTCTGCATTACGATCCGTTTACCGAGCGTTGATTCATCCCGCCGATTTACGCCGTGACCTACGGCCGCGACCGACCCCCGCCCCGAGCGGGAGCCCCCCTTACGCGACCGCGCAGCCCCGGAGGAGACGGGAAACAATGTCTGCCTGCGTCCCCACACGCGCCGCCGACCCGAACAGGACCGAGCGCACCCACCCGCCCCACAGCCCGCCGCCGACCGGCCCCCGCCGTTTCCGGATCGCGGGTGCCGACGTGTCGGCCTCGATCGCGGTCTTCCTGATCGCCCTGCCCCTGTCCCTGGGCATCGCCCTCGCCACCGGCGCCCCCCTGCAGGCCGGCCTCGTCGCCGCCGCCGTGGGCGGACTCGTCGCCGGACGGCTCGGCGGCTCCGCGCTCCAGGTGAGCGGCCCCGCCGCCGGCCTCACGGTCGTCACCGCCGACCTCATCCTGCGCTACGGCTGGCGGACGACCTGCGCCATCACCGTCCTCGCCGGCCTCGCCCAACTCGGTCTGGGATGCCTGCGCGTGGCCCGCGGCGCCCTCGCCGTCAGCCCCGCCATCGTGCACGGCATGCTCGCCGGCATCGGCGTCACCATCGCCGTGGCGCAGCTGCACATCGTGCTCGGCGGCACACCGCAGAGCTCCGTGCCCGACAACCTCGCCGCGCTGCCCGCCCAGTTGGCACAGATGCGCCCCGCGGCCGTGTCGGTGAGCGCGCTGACCCTGGCCCTGCTGCTGCTCTGGCCGAGACTGCCCGGCCGGGCCGGACGCCTGCTGCGCAAGATCCCGGCCGCGCTCGTCGCCGTGGCCGGAGCCACCGCGGCCGCCGCCCTCGCCGGTCTGCGCCTGCCCAAGGTCGACCTGCCGTCCTGGAGCAACCACGCCCTGGCCGGGCTGCCCGAGGGCCCCGTGCTCGGCCTCGTCGCCGCCGTGCTCACCACCACGCTGGTGTGCAGCGTGCAGTCGCTGCTCGGCGCGGTCGCCGTGGACAAGCTGGTCGCCGGACGTCCCGGCCTGTCGACCCGGGTCGGGCGCTCCAACCTCGACCGCGAACTGCTCGGACAGGGCGCCGCGAACATCGTCTCCGGCTCGCTCGGCGGGCTGCCCATCGCCGGTGTGGCCGTGCGGAGTTCGGCGAATGTGCACGCGGGTGCGGTCAGCCGGAACTCCACGATGCTGCACGGCGTTCTCGTAGTGATCGCCGCCCTGCTGATGGTCCCGCTCCTGGAGCTCATCCCGCTCGCCTCGCTCGCCGCCCTGGTGATGGCCGTCGGCATCCAGATGGTGTCCCTGAACCACATCCGCACGGTGACTCGCCACCGGGAAGTGTGGGTCTACGCCGTCACCACCCTGGGCGTCGTGTCCCTCGGCGTCCTGGAGGGCGTGGCGCTGGGCATCGCCATGGCCGTCGGCGTCGCCCTGCACCGCCTCACCCGCACCCGCATCACGCACAACGAGACGGAAGGAGTCCATCACGTACACGTCAGAGGACAGTTGACGTTCCTCGCGGTGCCACGGCTCAGCCGGACCCTGCATCTCGTACCCCACGGTGCCGACGCCGTCGTCGAGTTGGACGGTTCGTTCATGGACCACGCGGCGTACGAGACCTTGCAGGACTGGCAGAAGACGCACACCGCGCAGGGCGGCAGCGTGGAGGTCGCCGGACGTCATCCCGGCACCCGTGTCTCCGAGCCCCAGGCCCTCACCGACTGCCGTTGCCGGCCCTGGACGCCTTGGCGCAACCACCAGTGCGACCGCCCCGGGTCCGTGCCCCACTCCGAGCACGCCCCGGACGGGACGGACCGCCCCGAGCCGGACCCGGCGGGCCCCGGCGGAGCCAGCGGGCACGAACTGGCGCGTGGCATCAGCGCGTTCCAGCGCAACACCGCACCCCTGGTGCGCAGTGAACTGGCCCGGCTGGCGCGCGAGGGGCAGCGCCCTTCGCAGCTCTTCCTGACCTGCGCCGACTCACGACTGGTCACCTCGATGATCACCTCCAGCGGTCCGGGCGACCTGTTCGTCGTGCGCAACGTGGGCAATCTCGTGCCGCTGCCCGGCGAGGAGAGCGGCGACGACTCGGTGGCCGCCGCGATCGAGTACGCGGTGGAGGTGCTGAAGGTGCGGTCCATCACGGTGTGCGGGCACTCCGGGTGCGGAGCCATGCAGGCGCTGCTCAGCTCCGAACCCGGCGGCACCCGGACCCCGCTCGAGCGCTGGCTGCGGCACGGGCTGCCCAGCCTGGAGCGCGTGACCGACGACAGCCCGCCGTGGGGCAGGCTGGCCGGACGGCCGCCCGAGGGCGCGGTCGAGCAGCTCTGCCTGACCAACGTGGTCCAGCAGTTGGAGCATCTGCGCGCCTACGACTCGGTCGCCCGCGCCCTGAAGGAGGGCGAACTGGAGCTGCACGGCATGTACTTCCATGTGGGCGAGGCCGAGGCGTACCTGCTCACCGAGCCGGACGGCGGCGTCTTCGACCGCGTGCGGGAGGCGGACCTGCCGGCGTGAGCGCGGGGCTCCGTCCCCACGGCAGCCGGGAGATGCGGCGGTCCGCACCCGACGGCCCCTGTCCGGAGCGGGGTCGGGCGAAGGTGGGCAGGCGACCCCCGTGCGCCGCCCGCCACCCACCGCCTGCCGGCGTCCTCAGCCCTCAGCCCAGAGACTCCGGCTCGCAAGGCGCGATCTTGCCCTTGAACGCGTAGAACGACTCGGAGCTGCGCCCGGGTTTGCCATCTTTGCGGCTGGTGTTCTCCATGCCCACGGAGTCTCCGGGGCGGAGGGTGACCTGCCAGTTCCGGTGGAAGGCCGGGTCGGTCGGCTCGGCGGGCACGGAGCCGCCCTCGTACGGCTTGTCGCCGATGAATGCCCGCACCACGCTGCTGTCCAGCACCTTGCCGCGCGGCTGCTTGCAGGACTGACCGAAGGAGAGGTTGTCGATGGTCACGTGAATGCCCTCGGCCCGCAGGCGTTCGGCCAGTCGACGCTGGGCGTCCGGACCTATCTCGATCTCCGTGAGGGTGAGCGTGACGCTGCCGTCGCCATGCCGCTCCACCGCGTAGGCCGGGGACTCGCCCGGTGAGCCCGGCACGAGCACCAGCACCAGCCCGGTCACGGCGCAGGCGCCCGCGGCCAGGGCGAGCCGCCGCCCCGTGAGCACCGCCGCGAACGGGGAGCGTCGCGCGGCGACCGCCCCGGCGGGTCCGGTGACCGCTTCGGCGGGACCGGTGACCGCCCCGGCGGGACCGCCGGCCCCGCGTACCTCGATCTCGCGCTGCAGCTCGGCCAGCAGCCGGTCCTCGAACGTGGTCTTCGTGGTCATGCCTCTCCTCCGGATTCTCCGGCTCCGCCGGTGACGTACGACAGGGATGCGCCGGGCGGGGCCTCCGGCACCGGATCCGCCTCCGCCCGCAGGGCCTTGCGGGCCCGGTGGAGCCGCACCCGGGCCGTGACCTGACGGATGCCGAGCGCGGCGGCGGCCTCGGTCACCGTGAGCTGGTCCACGACGACGAGTTCGACGACGGCCCGCTCACCCTCCGGCAGTCGCTCCAGGGCGGCCAGCGCCCGGCGCCCCGGACTCTCGGCGTCGAGCTTGTCCTCGAGCCGCGCGATGTCGTCGGGCTCCAGCAACCTCCGCCCCGAGATACGGCGGTCGCGGGCCGTCTCACGAGCGGCCCGACGGCGCTCGGAGGAGACGATGTTGCGTGCGATGCCGTACAGCCAGGCCCGCTCGTCGCCCCGGCCGGGGCGGTAGGTGTGGGCGGAGTCGAGCGCGGCGAGGAAGACCTCGGCGGTCAGGTCCGCCACCGTGTGGACGTCGGGGACACGCCGGGCCACGAAAGACGTCACGGCGTCCACGTGGCGCCGGTAGAACTCTTCGAAGAGCTGAGGGTCGTGGGCCGCCGCCGCGGGCCCGCCCCGTATGCCGTCCACTCGGCTGTCCTCTCTCTCGGACTCGCGGTTCTCTCGGTCACGCGGTTCTCTCGGTCACGCGGTTCTCTCGGTTTCTCTCGGTGTGCCTTCACCTGTAGTTGGGCCGGACTGTGAGAGGCGTTACAGAGGATGAACCCGGCCTGGTCGGCGTCCGTGGGTACGGATGACCCCCGCCGTAGAAACCGACCCGCCAAGAGGTCTAAACCAATCGACGGTCGGCCCTTGTCATCGCACCCCCGGGTCTGATGAGCTGTGGCCTGGGACACAACGGACACCCTGGGAAAGGCAGATGCCGTGAGCAACGAAAGCCTGGCCAACCTGCTCAAGGAAGAGCGCAGGTTCGCACCCCCCGCCGACCTGGCCGCAGGCGCCAACGTCACCGCGGAGGCGTATGAGCAGGCCAAGGCTGACAGGCTCGGCTTCTGGGCCGAGCAGGCCCGCCGGCTGACCTGGGCCAAGGAGCCCACCGAGACGCTCGACTGGTCGAACCCGCCGTTCGCCAAGTGGTTCAAGGACGGCGAGCTCAACGTCGCCTACAACTGCGTCGACCGGCATGTGGAGGCCGGGCTCGGCGACCGGGTCGCCATCCACTTCGAGGGCGAGCCCGGCGACAGCCGCGCGATCACCTACGCCGAGCTCAAGGACGAGGTCTCCAAGGCCGCCAACGCCCTGCTGGAGCTGGGAGTTCAGGCCGGTGACCGGGTCGCCGTCTACATGCCGATGATCCCCGAGACCGCGGTCGCGATGCTGGCCTGCGCCCGGATCGGCGCCGCCCACTCGGTCGTCTTCGGCGGCTTCTCCTCCGACGCGCTCGCCACCCGCATCCAGGACGCCGACGCGCGCGTGGTCATCACCTCCGACGGCGGCTACCGGCGCGGCAAGCCCTCCGCGCTCAAGCCGGCCGTGGACGAGGCCGTCGAGAAGGCGGGCATCGTCGAGCACGTGCTGGTCGTGCGCCGCACGGGCCAGGAGGTCGCCTTCACCGAGGGCCGCGACGTGTGGTGGCACGAGGTCGTGGAGCGGCAGAGCGCCGAGCACGCCCCGCAGGCCTTCAACGCCGAGCACCCGCTGTTCATCCTCTACACCTCGGGCACCACGGGTAAGCCGAAGGGCATCCTGCACACCTCGGGCGGCTACCTCACGCAGACCGCCTACACCCACCACGCCGTCTTCGACCTCAAGCCGGAGACGGACGTGTACTGGTGCACGGCCGACGTCGGCTGGGTCACCGGCCACTCGTACATCGTCTACGGCCCGCTCGCCAACGGCGCCACCCAGGTCATGTACGAGGGCACGCCCGACACCCCGCACCAGGGCCGCTTCTGGGAGATCGTGCAGAAGTACGGCGTGACGATCCTCTACACCGCGCCGACCGCGATCCGTACGTTCATGAAGTGGGGCGACGACATCCCCGCCAAGTTCGACCTGTCCAGCCTCCGCGTGCTGGGCTCGGTGGGCGAGCCGATCAACCCCGAGGCGTGGATCTGGTACCGCAAGAACATCGGCGGCGACCGCACCCCGATCGTGGACACCTGGTGGCAGACCGAGACCGGCTCGATGATGATCACCCCGCTGCCGGGCGTGACCGCGACGAAGCCCGGTTCCGCGCAGACGCCGCTGCCCGGCATCTCCGCGACGGTCGTCGACGACGAGGCGCGCGAGGTGCCCGACGGCGGTGGCGGCTACCTGGTCCTCACCGAGCCGTGGCCGTCGATGCTGCGCACCATCTGGGGCGACGACCAGCGGTTCATCGACACGTACTGGTCGCGCTTCGAGGGCAAGTACTTCGCCGGTGACGGCGCCAAGAAGGACGACGACGGCGACATCTGGCTGCTCGGCCGGGTCGACGACGTCATGCTCGTCTCGGGGCACAACATCTCCACCACCGAGGTCGAGTCCGCGCTCGTCTCCCACCCGACGGTCGCCGAGGCCGCCGTGGTCGGCGCGGCGGACGAGACGACCGGGCAGGCGATCGTCGCGTTCGTGATCCTGCGCGGTACGGCCGCCGAGACCGAGGACCTGGTCGCCGAGCTGCGCAACCACGTCGGCAACACCCTCGGCCCGATCGCCAAGCCCAAGCGGGTCCTGCCGGTGGCCGAGCTGCCCAAGACCCGCTCCGGCAAGATCATGCGCCGTCTGCTGCGGGACGTCGCGGAGAACCGCCAGCTCGGTGACGTGACCACGCTGACCGACTCCACGGTCATGGACCTCATCCAGTCCAAGCTGCCCGCCGCACCCAGCGAGGACTGAGTCCGGATACCGGAACGGACGAGGGGCACCCGGCAGCCACGCGCTGCGGGTGCCCCTCGCGGCATGATGAAGGCCACTCCGTGCACCCCACCGCACACTTAGGTAAGCTAAACAAAACGCAGCTCATAGGGGTGCCGGGAAGTCTGGTCGGCAGGTAGTCGCGTCCTGCCCAGAAACCGGAGGTCCCCCCGTGACCGCGCCCCGCTCCTCCACACCCCGCAAGGTCCTCGGACGGCTGTCGCTGCCCGAACGGACCTACGTGGCGGACGCGCTGCGCACCGAGACCGTCGGCGGTGTCCTGCTGCTCGCCGCCGCGGTCACCGCACTGCTCTGGGCGAACATCCCGGCGCTGGGCGACAGCTACGGGAGCGTCGCCCATTTCAAGCTGGGCCCCGCCGCGCTCGGGCTCGACCTTTCCCTCGCGCACTGGGCCGCCGACGGGCTGCTGGCGATCTTCTTCTTCGTCGCCGGGATCGAACTCAAGCGCGAGCTCGTCGCGGGCGACCTGCGCGACCCCAAGGCCGCCGCGCTCCCGGTCGTCGCCGCCCTGTGCGGCATGGCCGTACCGGCGCTCGTCTACACCGTCACCAACGTCACCGGCGGCGGCTCCCTGGCCGGGTGGGCCGTGCCGACCGCCACCGACATCGCCTTCGCGCTCGCCGTGCTCGCGGTCATCGGCACCTCCCTGCCGAGCGCGCTGCGGGCCTTCCTGCTCACGCTCGCCGTCGTCGACGACCTCTTCGCGATCCTGATCATCGCCGTCTTCTTCACCGCCGACCTGAACTTCGCCGCGCTCGGCGGCGCCGTGGTGGGCCTGGGCGTCTTCTGGCTGCTGCTGCGCAAGGGCGTACGCGGCTGGTACGTGTACGTGCCGCTCGCGCTCGTCGTCTGGGCGCTGATGTACAACAGCGGCGTCCACGCCACCGTCGCCGGCGTCGCCATGGGCCTGATGCTGCGCTGCCACCGCAAGGAGGGCGAGAGCCACTCCCCCGGCGAGCACATCGAGCACCTCGTGCGCCCCCTGTCGGCGGGCCTGGTCGTACCGCTGTTCGCGCTGTTCAGCGCCGGCGTCTCCGTCTCCGGCGGAGCGCTCGCGGACGTGTTCGCCTCGCCGGAGACCCTCGGTGTCGTCCTCGGGCTGGTCGTCGGCAAGGCGCTCGGCATCTTCGGCGGGACCTGGCTGACGGCCCGTTTCACCCGGGCCTCGCTCAGCGACGATCTCGCCTGGGCGGACGTGTTCGCGGTGGCGAGCCTCGCCGGCATCGGCTTCACGGTCTCGCTGCTCATCGGCGAACTCGCCTTCGCCGGCGACGAGACGATGACGAACGAGGTCAAGGCCGCCGTCCTGCTGGGCTCCCTCATCGCCGCGATCCTGGCGACCGTCCTGCTGAAGATACGGAACGCCAAGTACCGCCGTCTGTGGGAGGACGAGGAGCGCGACGAAGACCTCGACGGCATCCCCGACATCTACGAGGAGGACGACCCGGCGTACCACCTGCGCCTGGCCGCCCGCTACGAGGCCAAGGCCGCGGAACACCGCCGGATCGCCCAGGAGAAGGCAGCAGCGCGCCACGAGCTTGCCGAAGTACCGGGCGGGGCAGGCGAGGACCACGACGGTCCGGCATGATCTGACGAGACGGTACAAAAGACGGAGAGGGAGAGACCGCGATGAGCGCACCCGACGGCAGCCCGGTCGGCGCCGAACGCAGCATCGGCCAGCTGTTCGCCTCGGCGACGGCGGAAATGTCGGCGCTGGTGCACGACGAGATCGCGCTGGCGAAGGCGCAGCTCAAGCAGGACGTCAAACGCGGCGCGACCAGCGGCGGCGCCTTCTCGGCCGCCGGCGCGGTGCTGATCTTCTCCCTGCCGATGCTGAACTTCGCGCTGGCGTACGGCATCCGCACCTGGAGCCACTGGAACCTCGCGATCTGCTTCCTGCTGTCCTTCGCGGCGAACGTGCTGGTCGCGGTCGTGCTGGCGCTGATCGGCGTGACCTTCGCGAAGAAAGCCAAGAAGAGCAAGGGCCCGCAGAAGGTCGCCGCCTCGATGAAGGAGACCGCGGTCGTCCTGCAGAAGGCCAAGCCGCACCCGCGTCCGGAGCTGCCGCAGGACCGGGTCCACGAGGCCCTCGAGCCTGTGGCACGCTCGTCGTCATGACGGACCCCGCCACACCACCCTCGGCACAGCCGGCCTCGGCCGTTCTTCTGGACGGCCCCTGGAGCCACCGCGACGTCGCCGCCAACGGCGCCCGCTTCCACATCGCCGAGCTGGGCGACGGGCCGCTGGTGCTGCTGCTGCACGGCTTCCCGCAGTTCTGGTGGTCCTGGCGGCACCAGCTGACGGCGCTCGCCGACGCGGGCTTCCGGGCCGTCGCCATGGACCTGCGGGGCGTCGGGGGCAGCGACCGCACACCGCGCGGCTACGACCCCGCCAACCTCGCGCTCGACGTCACCGGCGTCATCCGCTCCCTCGGCGAGCCGGACGCCGCGCTGGTCGGCCACGACCTGGGCGGATACCTCGCGTGGACGGCGGCCGCGATGCGCCCCAAGCTGGTGCGGCGGCTGGCGGTCGCCTCCATGCCGCATCCGCGGCGCTGGCGCTCGGCCATGCTGCGCGACGTCAAGCAGACGCGCGCCGGTTCACACATCTGGGGGTTCCAGCGGCCCTGGATCCCGGAGCGGCAGCTCACCGCCGACGACGGGGCGCTGGTGGCCGAGCTGATCCAGGACTGGTCCGGGCCGCGCCCGCCGGAGGACGAGGCCCTGGAGACCTACCGCCGGGCCATGTGCATCCCCTCCGCCGCGCACTGCGCCGTCGAGCCGTACCGCTGGATGGTGCGCTCCCTGGCCCGCCCGGACGGCATCCAGTTCAACCGCCGCATGAAGCGGCCCGTGCGCGTGCCGACCCTCCACCTGCACGGCTCGCTCGACCCCGTGATGCGCACGCGCAGCGCGGCCGGCTCCGGCGAGTACGTCGAAGCCCCCTACCGCTGGCGCCTGTTCGACGGTCTCGGCCACTTCCCGCACGAGGAGGACCCGGTCGCGTTCTCCTCGGAGCTCATCAACTGGCTCAAGGATCCCGAACCCGATCGGTGACCGGACGACCCCGCCCGGTATCCGCACGTGAACGCTTGTCCGAGAGACGGCCAATTGCCCGGCGCATAGGCCAATTGGGCGCCCCGGGAGCGGTTATCGACCATGGGGCGGGGGCACAGGTCGGGGTATGGGCTGGACGCACGACTACAGTGACGCAAGCCGCAATCGCCGCTCGGCGGGCGGTTCGAACCCCCACCGGAGAAGCGGCGCACCGCAGATGGTGACCGCGGATCCCCGGGTCGGGATCCCGCGTATCCTCCGCCGCCGGGCCCGCTGGGTCTCCGTACGACTGCGCCACACCCGCGACTGAGGCGCCACCCGCGCGAGTGACGCCCCGACCACCCCACCGCAGGCCGCTGTGCCGCTCAGCCGCTCCTAGAGCGCGCAGCTGTCGCTGTCCACCTGCTGGTTGGCGCTGCGCCCCTTGGTGATGTCCTCCTGGATCTCGTCCACGGTCAGCGCGTACCCCGTCTCGGCGTCGTCGAGGGACTTGGCGAAGACCACCCCGTAAACCTTGCCTTCGGGGGTGAGCAGCGGGCCGCCGGAGTTGCCCTGGCGGACGGTCGCGTAGAGGGAGTAGACGTCGCGGCGGACCGTGTCGCGGTGGTAGATGTCCGGGCCGTTGGGCTTGATGCGGCCCCGCACGCGCGCGGCCCGCACGTCGTACGCCCCGTTCTCCGGGAAGCCCGCGACGATCGCGCCGTCCCCGCTGCTCGCGTCCTCGGTGGAGAAGCGCAGCGCGGGCGCCTCGAGGTCCGGCACGTCGAGTACGGCGATGTCGCGCCGCCAGTCGTAGAGGACGACCGTGGCGTCGTACTTCCTGCCCTCGCCGCCTATCTGCACGGTCGGCTCGTCGACGCCGCCCACCACATGCGCGTTGGTCATCACACGGCGGTCGGAGAAGACGAAGCCGGTGCCCTCCAGGACCTTGCCGCAGCTCGGGGCCGTGCCCATCACCTTGACGATGGAGCGCTGGGCGCGGCTCGCCACCGGGCTGCCCGCGAGGGCGGGGTCCGGCGGCCGGACGTCGGTGATGGGCTCGTTGGAGAACGGGCTGAAGACCTGCGGGAAGCCGTTCTGCGCGAGGACGGAGGAGAAGTCGGCGAACCAGGTGGCGGCCTGGTCCGGCAGGGCCTGGGAGACGCCCAGCAGCACCTTGGAGTTGCGGACCTCCTTGCCGAGCGTCGGCAGGGTGGTGCCCGCGAGGGCCGAGCCGATCAGCCAGGCGACCAGGAGCATCGCCAGGACGTTGACCAGGGCGCCGCCGGTGGCGTCGAGAGCCCGGGCCGGGGACCAGGTGATGTGCCGTCGCAGCTTGTTGCCGAGGTGGGTGGTGAGGGCCTGGCCGACGGAGGCGCAGACGATGACGACGACGACCGCGACGACGGCGGCGGTGGTGTTCACCTCCGCGTTGTCCGTGAGCGCGTCCCAGATGACGGGCAGTACGTAGACCGCGACGAGACCGCCGCCCAGGAAGCCGATCACCGACAGGATGCCGACGACGAATCCCTGGCGGTACCCGACGACCGCGAACCACACGGCGGCGACCAGCAACAAGATGTCCAGCACGTTCACGGAGGCCACCCTGTCATGCGCGCCAGTCGAGCGGGACCTGCTTCTCGCGGTCCCAGGGCCGCTCCCAGCCCGCGAAGTGCAGCAGCCGGTCGATGATTCCGGCCGTGAAACCCCAGACAAGGGCGGATTCGACCAGAAATGCCGGACCTCGGTGGCCGCTGGGGTGGACGGTGGTGGCGCGGTGGGCGGGATCCGTGAGATCCACCACGGGGACGGTGAAGACCCTGGCGGTCTCGTTCGGATCGACGACGCCGACCGGGCTCGGTTCGCGCCACCAGCCCAGCACCGGGGTGACGACGAAGCCGCTGACCGGGATGTACAGCCTGGGCAGGACGCCGAACAGCTGGACGCCCGAGGGGTCGAGGCCGGTCTCCTCCTCCGCCTCGCGCAGGGCGGCCCGCAGCGGGCCGTCACCCTGCGGGTCACCGTCCTCCGGGTCGAGGGCGCCGCCGGGGAACGAGGGCTGACCGGCATGCGAGCGCAGGGAACTCGCGCGCTCCATGAGCAGCAACTCGGGCCCGCGCTCGCCCTCCCCGAACAGGATCAGCACGGCGGACTGTCGCCCCGCGCCGTCCTCCGGGGGCAGGAAGCGGCTGAGCTGCCGCGGCCGGACCGTCTCCACGGCACGCACCACCGGGTCCAGCCAGGCGGGCAGGCCCTCCTTGCTCGGCGTCACAGGCCCGCCCTGTGTGTTGCTCGCACGCGTCATCGCCACCCCCGTCGTCCTGCCGCTTCCAACGCGCGGCGGGTCCGAGATCGTTCCGCGAACGGCCGCGATCCCCCGATCGGGCAGCTCGATCCCCTGATCGGGCAGCTCATCCGGCCCCCAGCGGCGGCGCCGGCTTGCCGCCCGCGTCCAGATACGCCTGCGGGGGCCGCAGCCGCTGGCCGGGGAAGCCGCCCTTCTCGTACTTGAGCAGCTTCTTCGCCTTCTCCGGGTCGGTCTCGCCCTCGCCGAACGCCGGGCAGAGCGGGGCGATCGGGCAGGCGCCGCAGGCGGGCTTGCGGGCGTGGCAGATACGCCGGCCGTGCCAGATCACGTGGTGCGAGAGGTCCGTCCAGTCGCTCTTCGGGAAGAGCGCGCCGATGTCGGCCTCGATCTTGTCCGGGTCGGTCTCCCCGGTCCACTGCCAGCGGCGCACCAGACGCTGGAAGTGCGTGTCCACGGTGATGCCGGGCCGCCCGAAGGCGTTGCCGAGCACGACGAACGCGGTCTTGCGGCCGACGCCGGGCAGCTTGACCAGATCCTCCAACCGCCCCGGGACCTCACCGCCGAAGTCCTCCACCAAGGCCTTGGACAGCCCTATGACCGACTTCGTCTTGGCCCGGAAGAAGCCGCACGGGCGGAGGATCTCCTCCACCTCCTCCGGGTTGGCGGCGGCCAGGTCCTCGGGGGTGGGGTACTTGGCGAACAGGGCGGGTGTCGTCTGGTTGACGCGCAGGTCGGTGGTCTGGGCGGACAGGACGGTGGCGACGACCAGTTGGAAGGAGTTGTCGAAGTCCAGCTCAGGGTGGGCGTAGGGGAAGACCTCGGCGAGCTCGCGGTTGATACGGCGGGCTCTGCGGACCAGCGCGGTGCGTGACTCGTCACCCGGCGGATGGACGACGGCCTTTGCGGGGCCGGTCCCCTTGACGCGGGCGGTGGCCTTCTTGGGCGCGACGGTGACCTTCTTGGCGGCAGGCGCCTTCTTCACGGATGCCGCCTTCTTCACGGATGCCGTCTTCTTCACGGGTGCCGCCTTGTTCGCAGACGCCTTCTCGGCAGGTGCCGCCTTCTTCGCGGCGGCCTTCTTGCTCACGGCCCCGGCCTTCTTGGCGACAGCCTTCTTGGCCGACGTCGACTTGCCTGAAGACGCCGCCCTCTCTGTCGCTTTCGCCGTTTTCCTACCGCCATCGGGGCTCTGTTCGCCCACAGCGGAATCGCGACGTACAACCACCCGCGCAGCCCCCTCGGCCTGTGCTCTCACCGGCGATTTGGACACCCGGCCAGCCTAAGCCGTGGCACTGACATCTGCCCCGGGCCCTGAAGATCGGCGCCCAATTGGACCCCTGCCGCGTACCCCGGGACACCTGTGCGGCATCCTTGTGACAGATCACACTGTTTGGACCGTCCGGCAAAATGGGCACTTCGGTGCCTTGATACAAGGGGGATCCCGGTCCCCTGAGCAGGTCGACAAGGAGAGAACTCGTGGACGACGTTCTGCGGCGCAACCCGCTCTTCGCGGCGCTCGATGACGAGCAGGCCTCGGAGCTCCGCGCCTCCATGAGTGAGGTGACCCTCGCGCGCGGCGACTCGCTGTTCCACGAGGGGGACCCCGGCGACCGCCTGTATGTGGTCACGGAGGGCAAGGTCAAGCTCCACCGCACGTCCCCGGACGGCCGCGAGAACATGCTGGCCGTGGTCGGCCCCGGCGAGCTCATCGGCGAGCTGTCGCTCTTCGACCCGGGCCCGCGCACCGCGACGGCCTCCGCGCTGACCGAGGTCAAGCTGCTCGGTCTCGGCCACGGCGACCTCCAGCCCTGGCTGAACGCCCGCCCCGAGGTGGCCACGGCGCTGCTGCGCGCGGTCGCCCGTCGGCTGCGCAAGACCAACGACGCGATGTCCGACCTCGTCTTCTCGGACGTCCCGGGCCGCGTCGCCCGCGCCCTGCTGGACCTCTCGCGCCGGTTCGGCGTGCAGTCCGAGGAGGGCATCCACGTCGTCCACGACCTCACGCAGGAGGAGCTGGCCCAGCTGGTCGGCGCGTCCCGCGAGACGGTCAACAAGGCGCTGGCGGACTTCGCCCAGCGCGGCTGGCTGCGCCTGGAGGCCCGCGCGGTGATCCTGCTCGACGTGGAGCGCCTCGCCAAGCGCTCGCGCTGACGCGCACCCGCGCGTGCCGTACGTCATCGGGCCCTGTCTCCTCGCGAGACAGGGCCCGACGTCGTACCAGGGCACATCAGGGGTCAGATGAGCCCGTGCTCGTCCAGATAGTCCAACTGCGCCCGCACCGACAGTTCCGCCGCCGGCCACAGGGAGCGGTCCACGTCCGCGTAGACGTGGGCGACGACCTCGGTGGGGGTGCGGTAGCCGTCCTCGACGGCCGTCTCCACCTGCGCGAGGCGCTTGGCCCGGTGGGCGAGGTAGTACTCGACGGCGCCCTGGGCGTCCTCCAGGACCGGCCCGTGGCCCGGGAGGACCGTGTGGACGCCGTCGTCGACCGTGAGGGACCTCAGGCGCCGCAGGGAGTCCAGGTAGTCGCCGAGGCGGCCGTCGGGGTGTGCCACGACCGTCGTACCGCGGCCGAGGATCGTGTCGCCGGTCAGGACGGCCTGGTCCGCCGGGAGGTGGAAGGAGAGGGAGTCGGCGGTGTGGCCGGGGGTCGGTACGACCTTCAGTTCGAGTCCGCCGACGGTGATCACGTCCCCGGCGGCCAGGCCCTCGTCACCCAGCCGGAGGGCCGGATCGAGCGCACGCACGCGCGTGCCGGTCAGTTCGGCGAAGCGTCCGGCGCCCTCGGCGTGGTCGGGGTGGCCATGGGTCAGCAGCGTCAGGGCGACGCGCTTGCCGGCCTGCTCGGCCGTGTCGACGACATGGCGCAGGTGCCCGTCGTCGAGCGGGCCCGGGTCGACCACCACGGCCAGATCCGAGCCGGGCTCGGAGAGGATCCAGGTGTTCGTGCCGTCCAGGGTCATCGCCGACGGGTTGGGGGCCAGGACGTTGACGGCCCGCGCGGTGGCGGGGCCCGTCAGGACACCGCCCCGGGGCTGGCCGGGAAGGGCTGCTGCGTCCGTCATGCGCTGGCTCCACCGGTCGGAGAGGTCGGGAGGGTCGGGATGTGCTTGGTGAACTCGTCGTGGCCCGGCCAGGAGAGCACGATCTCCCCGTCCACGAGACGGGCGGTGGCCAGCACGGGCGTGAGATCACGCCCCGGGGCGTCCGCGAGCGCCCGGGCGGCCGTGTCGTACGGCGTGAGCTGGCGCAGGGTCGCGAGGGTCGGCGGCATCATCAGCAGCTCGCCCCGGTCGTAGCCGGCCGCCGCCTCGCCCGGGGCGATCCACACCGTACGGTCCGCCTCGGTGGAGGCGTTGCGGGTGCGCTGTCCCTCGGGGAGGGCGGCCACGAAGAACCAGGTGTCGTAGCGGCGGGCCTCGAACTCGGGGGTGATCCAGCGGGTCCAGGCGCCGAGCAGATCGGAGCGCAGGACCAGGCCGCGGCGGTCCAGGAACTCGGCGAAGGACAGGTCCCGGGCGACCAGGGCGGCGCGGTCCGCCTCCCAGTCGGCCCCGGTGGTGTCGCCGACGACCGAGTCGGGCGCCGGCCCGGCGAGCAGGACGCCCGCCTCCTCGTACGTCTCCCGTACGGCCGCGCAGACGATCGCCTGGGCCTCGGTCTCGTCGACGCCGAGCCGCTCCGCCCACCACGCGCGCGTGGGGCCCGCCCAGCGGACCTGCTGGTCGTCGTCCCGGGGGTCGACGCCGCCGCCCGGATACGCGTACGCGCCCCCGGCGAAGGCCATGGAGGCGCGTCTGCGCAGCATGTGGACGACCGGGCCGGTGCCCGTGTCCTTCAGGAGCATGACGGTGGCCGCGCGCTTCGGGGTGACCGGCGTGAGTGTGCCGGCCGCCAGTGCGCGGATGCGGTCCGGCCACTCCGGGGGATACCACTGACCGTTCGCCATGGGCGCGAGGCTATCCCGTGACGGGCTGATGTTCGAGTGGCCCCTGAGAGGGCGGCGTCCCTCGCGGGGAAGCTACGCCAGCTCCACCTGGATCTCGACCTCCACCGGGGCGTCCAGCGGCAGCACCGCCACACCCACCGCGCTGCGCGCGTGCACGCCCTTGTCGCCGAGGACCGCGCCGAGCAGCTCGCTCGCGCCGTTCAGCACCGCGGGCTGGCCCGTGAAGTCCGAGGCCGAGGCCACGAAGCCGACGACCTTCACCACGCGCGCGATGCGGTCCAGGTCACCGGCGACGGACTTGACCGCGGCCAGGGCGTTCAGCGCGCATGTGCGCGCCAGCTCCTTGGCCTCCTCCGGGGTGACCTCCGCGCCGACCTTGCCGGTGACCGGAAGCTTGCCGTCCACCATCGGGAGCTGCCCGGCGGTGTAGACGTACGGCCCGCTCTGCACGGCCGGCTGGTACGCGGCCAGCGGCGGGACGACGTCGGGCAGGGTCAGACCGAGCTCGGCCAGCTTCGCCTCGACGGCGCCCATTACTGCTTCTCCCGCTTCAGGTAGGCCACGAGCTGCTCGGGGTTGTTCGGCCCGGGCACGACCTGGACGAGCTCCCAGCCGTCCTCGCCCCAGGTGTCCAGAATCTGCTTCGTGGCGTGGACGAGCAGCGGCACGGTTGAGTATTCCCACTTGGTCATGCGGCCGACTCTAGCCCCTGGCGGACAGGGGCAGGCGGCCGACCACTGCGGCGGTTGTCCACAGCCTCCGGAGTAGTCCGGACGCCGACTGGTTAGGCTCGAATACGTGAGCAGGCTCCAGGTCGTCAGCGGCAAGGGCGGAACCGGCAAGACCACGGTGGCCGCAGCCCTAGCGCTGGCCTTGGCCACGGAGGGGAAGCGGACGCTTCTCGTCGAGGTCGAAGGCCGCCAGGGCATCGCGCAGCTCTTCGAAACTGAAGCGCTGCCTTATGAGGAGCGGAAGATCGCCGTCGCTCCAGGGGGCGGGGAGGTGTACGCGCTTGCCATCGACCCCGAACTGGCCCTTCTGGACTACCTCCAGATGTTCTACAAGCTGGGCAGCGCCGGACGGGCCCTGAAGAAGCTCGGCGCGATCGACTTCGCCACCACCATCGCGCCGGGCCTGAGGGACGTACTCCTCACCGGCAAGGCGTGCGAGGCGGTGCGGCGCAAGGAGCGCAGCGGACGGTTCACCTACGACTACGTCGTGATGGACGCGCCGCCCACCGGCCGCATCACCCGCTTCCTCAATGTCAACGACGAGGTCGCGGGCCTCGCCAAGATCGGCCCGATACACAATCAGGCACAGGCCGTGATGCGGGTGCTGAAGTCGCCCGAGACGGCCGTGCACCTGGTGACGCTTCTGGAGGAGATGCCCGTCCAGGAGACCGTGGACGGCATCGCCGAGCTGCGGTCGGCGCGGCTGCCGGTCGGGCGGATCATCGTGAACATGGTGCGCCCGGAGGTGTTGGACGAGACCGATCTGGAACTCGTCCGGACGGCCACGCGTTCCACTGTCGCGCGCTCGCTGTCGTCCGCCGGGCTCGGCGGGGCGCGCCGCGGCGGGCACGCCGAGCGGCTGGTGGACCCGCTGCTCACCCAGGCCGAGGAGTACGGCGAGCGGTACGCGCTGGAGCACGAGCAGCGTGCGGTGCTCGCCGAGCTGGGCCTGCCGCTGCACGAACTGCCACTGTTCGCCGAGGGCATGGACCTGGCGGGGCTGTACGCGCTGGCCCGCGAGCTGCGCGGGCAGGGCGTGTCATGAGCCGGGGCACACGCGTCATGAGTGAGGACACACAGGCAAGGCCCGTCATGAGTCGGAAGCAGGGGATGTCATGAGTCGTCCGGACCCGGCCCACACGCACGACCCGGCCCGCCCCCGCATGGCCCCCGCCGCCCTGCTCGACGTCGATCCGCTGCTGGCGGACCCGAAGACCCGGATCGTGGTGTGCTGCGGCTCGGGCGGGGTCGGCAAGACCACGACCGCGGCGGCCCTGGGCCTGCGCGCCGCCGAGCGGGGCCGCAAGGTGGTCGTCCTCACCATCGACCCGGCCCGCCGGCTCGCCCAGTCCATGGGCATCGACTCCCTGGACAACACCCCGCGCCGGGTCAAGGGCATCGACGACTCCGCGGGCGGCGAGCTGCACGCGATGATGCTCGACATGAAGCGCACCTTCGACGAGATCGTCGAGGTGCACGCGGACGCCGAGCGGGCGGCCGCGATCCTGGGCAACCCCTTCTACCAGTCGCTCTCGGCGGGCTTCGCGGGCACGCAGGAGTACATGGCGATGGAGAAGCTCGGGCAGCTCCGGGCCCGGGACGAGTGGGACCTGATCGTCGTCGACACCCCGCCGTCCCGCTCGGCCCTGGACTTCCTGGACGCGCCCAAGCGGCTCGGGTCGTTCCTGGACGGGCGGCTGATCCGGCTGCTGACGGCGCCGGCGAAGCTGGGCGGGCGCGCCGGGATGAAGTTCCTGAACGTCGGGATGTCGATGATGACCGGCACCCTCGGCAAGCTGCTCGGCGGTCAGCTCCTCAAGGACGTCCAGACGTTCGTCTCCGCGATGGACACGACGTTCGGCGGCTTCCGCACCCGCGCTGACGCGACGTACAAGCTGCTCCAGGCGCCCGGGACGGCCTTCCTCGTGGTCGCGGCCCCGGAGCGGGACGCGCTGCGCGAGGCCGCGTACTTCGTGGAGCGCCTGGCCGCGGAGGACATGCCGCTCGCCGGTCTGGTGCTCAACCGGGTCCACGGCAGCGGGGCCGACCGGCTGTCGGCCGAGCGGGCGCTCGCCGCCGCGGAAAATCTTGAAGAGCCCCGCATTGTGGATCAGGAGGGCGGGAAAGCTGGACTTCGTAACTCCCCCGACGCATACGACAGTTCAGCCTCTTCCACGTCCGAAACCCCAGCTCAGACCCCAGCTCAGACTCCAGAACCGGCGTCGGCATCGGCCCCCGAGGGTGGCTCCCCCACCGAGGACGCAGATGACGCCGAGGACACGGCAGACGCCGAGAACGCCGAAGACGCCGAGCGATCCGTGGACCAGCTCACGGCAGGCCTGCTGAGGCTGCACGCCGAGCGCATGCAGCTGCTCTCCCGTGAGCAGCGCACGCGTGACCGCTTCACCGCGCTCCACCCCGAGGTGGCCGTGACGGAAGTGGCCGCGCTGCCCGGCGATGTGCACGACCTCGCGGGACTCCGCGACATCGGCGACCGGCTCGCGGCGAACGAACGCGAGCTTCCCGACCCTGCCGAGCCGGAGTCGCCCGGCCGAGATGCCTGAGGGCCCGTACGGGCCCTCGACCGGAACTCCTCAGCTCATCGCGAGTCAGCTCATCGCAGCTCAGCCCACAGGGACTCAGCCGACCCGGGCTCACCCCACCGCGGCGTAGTTCTCGTAGATCTCGTCGTCGTCGAGGGACACGACACCCGTGCCACGCTCGTACTCACTGCGCGCCGTCTCCAGCAGCCGGCGCCAGGACGTCACCGTGGGACGCCTGCGCAGCAGTGCGCGGCGCTCCCGCTCCGTCATGCCTCCCCACACGCCGAACTCGACGCGATTGTCGAGCGCGTCGGCCAGGCACTCCGTACGCACCGGACATCCGGTGCACACCGCCTTGGCCCTGTTCTGCGCTGCTCCCTGAACGAACAGTTCGTCCGGATCGGTAGTGCGGCAGGCCGCCTGCGCACTCCAGTCGACTACCCAGCCCATACCGGCGCCGTCCTCTCCCGAATCGAGGCTCCCCCACGGCGGCAGCGGCATATTCACCGCCGCCAGTTGAGGACGTTACGGAAGGTGGGCACAGCGCAACACCCCCTTCGGGCCCAATCTTGAATGGCCCGAACGGACTATGGGTAAGCGGCAGATCACCCGGGGGAGTGAGCTGGCGACATACGTAACTTTCCCGGCAAACCAGGACAGTTATGTTGCGTCACAACGGACGCCGTATGACACACAAGGCGGATTCGGACACGACCCCACCAAAAAAGTTGGGGAACACCCGGAACGATTCGGGGTCGCCGGACGTATTGATACGTGGCCTCACTGCTGTGACAGTTGAGAGCAGCTTAGGCCAAGGCATATACGCCTGTCCGGCGAATGAGAACGTAGGCTGCCCTCATGCCAAAGAAGAGCTCGGGCGGTGGTCTGTCTCCTGCGCAGCAGGCCGCCAAGTTCCTCGGTGTCAGTGTCCTCGCGGGAGCCGTACTGGCCGGCATCGCGCTGCCCGCAGTGGGCGCGCTGGGGCTCGCTGCGAAGGGCTCGGTCGAGAGCTTCGACGAGCTCCCCGCCAACATGAAGACACCGCCGCTGAGCCAGCGCACCACGATCCTCGACGCCGACGGCGGCCAGATCGCCACGGTCTACTCGCGCGACCGCACGGTGGTCCCGCTCAAGGACGTCTCGCCGTACATGCAGAAGGCGATCGTCGCGATCGAGGACTCGCGCTTCTACCAGCACGGCGCGGTCGACCTGAAGGGCGTCCTGCGCGCCCTCAACAAGAACGCGCGCAGCGGCGAGGTCTCCCAGGGCGCCTCGACCCTGACGCAGCAGTATGTGAAGAACGTCTTCGTCGAGGAGGCCGGCGACGACCCGACGAAGGTCGCGCAGGCCACCCAGCAGACCATCGGCCGCAAGATCCGCGAGCTGAAGTACGCGATCCAGGTCGAGGAAGAGCTCGGCAAGAAGAAGATCCTCGAGAACTACCTGAACATCACGTTCTTCGGCCAGCAGGCCTACGGCGTCGAGGCCGCGGCCCAGCGCTACTTCTCCAAGTCCGCCCAGGACCTCAACATCCAGGAGTCGGCCCTCCTCGCCGGCATCGTCCAGTCGCCCAGCCGGTACGACCCGGTCAACGACGAGGCGGAGGCCACCAAGCGCCGCAACATCGTGCTCCAGCGCATGGCCGCTGTCGGCGACATCTCCCGGCCGCAGGCCGCCGAGGCGATGAAGGCACCGCTCGGCCTCAAGGTCAGCAAGCCCAGGAACGGCTGCATCACGGCGGTCAAGGGCGCGGGCTTCTTCTGTGACTACGTGCGCGAGGTCTTCCTGAACGACAAGGTCTTCGGCAAGACCAAGGAGGCCAGGGCGAAGATCTGGAACCAGGGCGGCCTCACCATCCGCACCACCATGGACGCGGCGGCCCAGAAGTCGGCGCAGCGGTCCATCAAGGACCACGTCTACCAGAGCGACGAGGTGGCCACCGCCGCCAGCATCGTCCAGCCCGGCACCGGCAAGATCCTCGCCATGGGCCAGTCACGTCCGTACGGCGTCGACATCAAGAAGGGCGAGACGACCCTCAACCTGTCCGCCGACGACGACATGGGCGGCGGCATGGGCTACCAGCCCGGTTCGACGTTCAAGCCGATCGTGGCCGCCGCGGCCCTCGAGGACGGCATGGCGGCGAACAAGGTGTACTCCTCGCCGTACCAGATGGCCTACCCCAGCCCCGTCTCCGCCTGCGACGGCAAGAGGTGGGTCAACGACCGGAACAACCCCGCCAAGCTGGAGAACGAGAACAGCTCGGAGGTCGGCCCGTACGACATGAAGGAAGCGACCGCCAAGTCGGTCAACACCTACTACGTCCAGATGATCAGCGACATCGGCATCTGCCCGGTGACGACGATGGCGAAGAAGATGGGCGTCCAGCGGGCCGACGGAGACAAGATGCCGCAGGTGCCGTCCATCGCCCTCGGCACCCAGGAGGTCTCCCCGCTGACCATGGCGAACGGGTACGCGACCTTCGCCGCGCGCGGCATGTACTGCACGCCGATCGCCATCGAGTCGGTCAGCCAGCGGGTCGGTGACAAGACCAAGTCGCTGGAGGTCCCGAAGTCCACCTGCTCGCGCGCGATGTCGGAGAAGACCGCCGACACGATCAACGCGCTGCTGAAGGGCGTCGTCGAGGACGGTACGGGCTCGAAGGCGGGCCTCGGCGGCCGTCCCAGCGCGGGCAAGACCGGTACGACCGACGAGCGCTACGCGGCCTGGTTCGTGGGCTACACCCCGAACATGGCCGGCGCGGTGTGGGTCGGCGACCCGGCGCACAAGCGGAAGATGTCCGGCATCACCATCGGCGGCCGTTCGTACGGCAAGGTCTTCGGTGGTGAGGTCCCCGGTCCGATCTGGCGCGACATGATGTCCGGCGCGCTGGAGGGCAAGCCCGTCGAGCAGTTCAACGACGTCCACATCCCGGACGGCAACCACAAGGGCCGCGGCGACGAAGACGGCGACGAGGGCGACCGCGACGACGGTGACAACGGCAACGGCAACGGCGGCTTCATCGGCGGCCTGGTCGGCGGCAACAACAACGGCGGCGGGGGCGGCCAGCCCATTCCCACGCCGTCGTTCTCCCTCCCCGAGGGCTTCTTCCGGGGGCAGGACAACGGCGGGGGCAATGGCAATGGTGGGCGGTTCGGCTGAGCCGCCGATGTGAGCGAACAGGGGTGGCCCCCGATGTCCTGGACGGGACGTCGGGGGCCACCCCTGTGAGGTGATCCGGTCAGCCGGCGAGCAGCTTCTTCACCACGGCGGCGACGCGGCCGCCCTCGGCCAGCCCGGCCACCTTCGGGTTCACGATCTTCATGACGGCACCCATGGCCCGCGGCCCCTCGGCCCCGGCGGCCTTGGCCTCCTCGACGGCCTGGGCCACGATCTGCTGGAGCTCGTCGTCGGACAGCTGCTTGGGCAGGTACTCGGCGAGCACCTCGCCCTCGGCCTTCTCCCGCTCGGCGCTCTCGGCACGACCGCCCTGCGCGAAGGCCTCGGCGGCCTCGCGGCGCTTCTTGGCCTCGCGGGTGATCACCTTCTGCACCTCGTCGTCGGAGAGCTCGCGCTTCTCCTTGCCCGCGACCTCCTCCTTGGTGATCGCGGCGAGCGTCAGCCGGAGCGTCGAGGAGCGGAGCTCGTCGCGCTCCTTGATCGCAACGTTGAGGTCATCCTGCAGCTTCGACTTGAGCGTGGTCATGGGGCTGATTGTCGCAGGTGCGGGAGGAAGGACGCCCCCTGTTTTGCGGGCCGGTGGCCGGACTTCGGGCGGGAGGCCGGTCGAAGCACCGGTGCCGCGAGGGGATTTCGGGCAGCGCCCGGCAGGGTCGGCGTCCGGGGTCTGAGACGATGGTCGTATGCGCGCGCGATACGGAGTCCCCCTGGGAATCGCGGCGGCTGGTGCCGCCGGTCTGTTGTACGCCGCGGGCTTCGAGGCCCGCTCCTTCCGCCTCCGACGGGTGACCGTCCCGGTCCTGCCCCCCGGGATGCGCCCCCTGCGTGTGCTGCAGGTCTCCGACATCCACATGGTCGGCGGCCAGCGCAAGAAGCAGCGCTGGCTGCGGTCCCTGGCGGGCCTGCGCCCCGACTTCGTGATCAACACGGGCGACAACCTCTCCGACCCGGAGGGCGTCCCGGAGGTCCTGGACTCGCTCGGCCCCCTGATGGAGTTCCCGGGCGCGTACGTCTTCGGCTCCAACGACTACTACGGCCCCACCCTGCGCAATCCCGCCCGCTACCTGCTGGAGAGGGCCCAGGGCCGCCACGGCCTCAACGGCAACGCCCCGGCCGTGGGTGTGGTGCACAACCCGTGGGAGGACCTGCGCGACGGTTTCGACGCGGCGGGCTGGCTCAACCTGACCAACACCCGCGGCACGCTCAAGATCGAGGGCGTCTCGCTGGAGCTGACGGGCCTGGACGACCCGCACATCAAGCGGGACCGCTACGCGCAGGTGGCCGGCGGCCCGTCCGACTCCGCCGACTTCTCGATGTGCGTCGTCCACGCGCCCTACCTGCGCTCCCTGGACGCCTTCACGGCCGACGACTACCCCCTGATCCTGGCCGGCCACACCCACGGCGGCCAGGTCTGCATCCCCTTCTACGGCGCCCTGGTCACCAACTGCGACCTGGACACGGACCGGGTGAAGGGCCTGTCGACGCACACGGTGGAGGACCGTACGTCGTATCTGCACGTGTCGGCGGGCTGCGGCGCGAGCCGCTACACACCGGTACGGTTCGCGTGCCCACCGGAGGCGACGTTGCTGACGTTGGTGGGGCGGGAGTAGCGGGGCTCGCGGCCCGAGTGGCCGGAGCGGCGAGAAAGGCGCGTCTCGCGGCCGGAGGGGCTGGAGCGGCCGGAGTGGCTGCCGGGGTGGCTGGAGCGGCCGGAGTGACCGGAGCGGCTGGAGCGGCTGGAGCGGCTGGAGCGGCTGGAGCGGCTGGAGCGGCGAGAATGGCGCGGCTCGCGGCCGGACCGGCGGGGTGACGGGCGACTAACCCACACAGCCCCGCCCACATCGCCCCCTATGTCCGTTTCTGCCAGCGTGGGGGCATGACCGCCCCGATACCCAGGGACATCCCGGACCTGCCCGCGATACCGGGCAGGCCCGCGCTGAAGCCCTCCCCCGTCCCGGCCACGGCCGTCGTCAGCCCGGTCCGCCGCCCCGCGGCCGCGGCCTTCCGCCTGCTGGTCGCCGCCGCGGCGGCCGCCGGCGTGACACTCGAACTGCTCCTCGGCGACCCGACCCGGGCCCTGGGCTACTTCGCGATCCAGAGCAACATCCTGCTGGCGCTGGTCATGGCCCTCTCGGCCCGCCGCGCCTGGACGGCCGCCCGCCCCCTCCCGGGAGCCGTCCTGGGCGCGACGACGCTCTACGTCGTGATCGCGGCCCTGGCCTACCACCTGCTCCTGGCGAACGAGGCCAGCCCCTTCTCCCTCACGGGCGAAGCGGCCCACCAGACGGGCTGGCAGGCCCTGACCCACGTGACCCTCCACACGGTGACCCCGATCGCGGCCGTACTGGACTGGCTCCTGCTCACGCCCCCGGGCCGCCTGCACCTGCGCCAGGCCAGCACCTGGCTGCTCTACCCCCTGGCCTACCTGGCCTTCTCCCTCATCCGAGGCGAACTGCTCCTCCCGGGCTCGTCCGGCCGCTACCTCTACCCCTTCCTGGACGTCGACCAGGACGGCTACAAGAAGGTCCTCGGCAACGCCCTCCTCCTCGGCCTCGCCTTCTACGCCCTGGCGGTCCTCCTCGTAGCCCTCGACCACGCCCGCCCGAACCCCCTCCGGCACCCCTGGAAAACCGGATTTCGTCTCTAGCCACCGGTGGGCTAAAGTAAACGTCGTCGCCGCGACAGCAGCGACATCGGGGTGTAGCGCAGCTTGGCAGCGCGCTTCGTTCGGGACGAAGAGGTCGTGGGTTCAAATCCCGCCACCCCGACGCTGGTCAGAGGGCCATTCGCATGATTGCGAATGGCCCTCTGTCGTGCTTGGGGGGCCAAACGGGGGGCCAAACGAATTTGATCAGGCCACTGCGTCGCCCTCTTCGTCGCCCTCCGCGTCCTCCCCTTCCTGATCTTCGGCGAAGATGTCATCCATCGCTTCGGCACCCTGCGTGATCACGGGCCGGAGCTGCTTGCGGTAGACCGCCTCTGTGGTCGCCTGACTGCTGTGACCGACCAAGAGCGCGATCCGCTCCAGGGGGATGCCGTGGTCGGAGAGCAGGGACACGAAGCTGTGCCGGAGTTCCCTCGGCGTCCACTCCGGCTTTAGTCCGGCCTTCTTCACGATGGCCTTGAAGTCTCGCCGGACGTTGGCCGCGTCAAGCGGCTCGCCGCTCCGAGTCGTGAAGACGCGGCCGGTCGGGCTCCACTCCGTCCCTCTCGATGCCCGCTCCTGCTTCTGCCATCGCATGTGCTCTTCGAGGACGTCGACCACCTGCTTCGGCAGAGCGATGGTCCGGCGGCTCTTCCTGGTCTTGGTCTCACCGTGCTTGCGCACCGAACGCCACACGGCGACGTGAGGCGGGATGCCGTCCGTCGTCTCCAGGAAGACGTGATCCCAGGTGAGGGGCCGCGCCTCTTCCGTGCGCACACCGCTGAGCAGCGAGAGCACGAGGTAGGCGTACAGCCGTGACGGGCGCGCGGCGGTGAGCACGGCTTTCGCCTGCTCCAGGTTCAGTGCCTTGCTCGGTCGGCCGGGGCGCCCCTCCGGAGCGGTGACGAGTAGGGCGACGTTCCGCGCAGCCTTGTCCCTGCGCTGAGCGTGGGCGATGGAGCGGCGCAGGATGGCGAGCAGGTCACGCAGGCTTCGCGTCGCGAGGAATTCGGCCCTGTCGTCCAACCAGTCGTCAACGTCGTCCGCGCTGAATTCCTTCAGCTTGGCCTTGCCGATGAACGGGATCAGGTGCTTGTTCGCCATCGAGCGGTTCTTGCCGATGGTGCCCTTCTCGTCGCGCCCCTTAAGCCCGCGCTCCAACCAGTCGTTCACCGCGTCGGCCACGGTGTAGTTGGCCGGAGCCTTGACGCCGGTCTGCACCTCCTTCTTCAAATCACGGATTTTCTGGCGTACTTCGGTCTTCGTCTTGCCGTACACCTTCGGTCGACGGCGCTTGCCGTTCGGGGCGTACCCCAGGGAAACGGCCCCCACGTAGCTCTTCTTGACGGGGTCCCAGTAGATCGTGTCCGCACCGTGGCCAGCCCTTTGGGCACGCTTCGGGGTCTCGGTCATCTTCTGTTGTGCCTCCATGAGACAGGGCCGCGCCCTGACAGGCGCGGCCCTGTGGAACTGGGGTGGTGGGTAGTTCAGGCGGTGGCTTCTGCCTCGCGCTTGAGCAGTTCGACGTACCGCTCGATGTACTCCGGCGGTACGAGACGGCGACGGCCGATGCGGACGGTCTGAAGTCGTCCGAGGCGTATCTCCTCGTAGACCATCGAGCGTCCGATCCTGAGAGCCTTGGCGGCCTCTTCCGGCCGGTAGAGGAGCTGTTCGGCGGGTTCAGCGACGGTGGCCATGCGGCGGTGCCTCCTCGGCAGGGTTCCGGGGGCGGTGGCCCCCTTCCTGTCAGGTCCGCTACTTCCGCTACCTCCGCTACCGCCCTGGTCAGGGGCATGATCGAAGTAGCGGATAAGGGTGCGAGTAGCGGATGGAGCCGCTACCGGCCCCGGAATCGTGACCGCGGGGCGGGTAGCGGATTGGGCGTTGGGTAGCGGATGCAGAGCGGCTTGCCGCTACCCGGAAACCGCCTCTGAGCTGCCCGGTAGCGGAGGTAGCGGAAGTAGCGCACTTTCCGCGGGGGGTGGGCAGTATCGCTGCCATGCGTCGTGCAGATCGGTCGCGTAGTAGCCCTTCATCACACTGCCGCCTGCCTTGATGTTGCGGGCCGCGATGGGGGTGTTGTCCGCGGTCATGTACTCCCGCAGCATCCGAGAGAGCCCGCGGGCATCGAGCGGCTTGCCGCTCATGTCCGCCCACGGCGCCTCTTCGAGGCTGTGGAGCCTGTCGAGGATGGCGACGGTGGGCAGGCGGTCGATGCCGTTGAACACGTAGTCACGCAGGTCCGTGAGCAGGCGGATGCCGATGCTGCCCTTGTCGCTGGTCTTGGCCGCGTTGACCAGCTCGATGCAGGCGGCGCGGGCCCGCACCGGCCACGCCCCGCCTGCCGCGTCGGCCACGGCGAGCAGGGGTTCCCACACGTCCGCGGGCCGGTCGCTGATGCCCTCCGGTAGTTCCGGGAACACCCCGTCGACCAGGTGACGGACGGACTGCGCCCATGCGGCGAGCCGGTCGCGCAGCGCGTGGCCCTCCTTCTCGTGGATGCGCTGCCGGAACGGCTCCACCCGCTCGTTCGGCGCGCGGCGGCGCATGCGGACGATGACCGAGCGCGTGAGGATCGTGTCCGGCAGTGAGCCGAGTCCGGCGACCGCGACCCCGCAGAACGACGGGAACTCCTGTACCTGCTGGTTGGAGCCGTCGCCCACGCAGCGCCACATGACGCCGGAGCGGCGGTGACCTGCGTTCAGGAAGCCGCGGAGCTGTTCGTTCTCTCCGGCCTTGGGCCCGAATACGGTGTCGATCTCGTCGAACAGGATCGTGGGCCGTCCCTCCATCCCGGACACCGCGCGGAAGAGCGCGGAGGCGGAGGCGTTGACCGCGACCATCGGTTGCGGCACGAGGGCGAGGGTCACGCTGGGAGTCACGGCAGCGCGTGAGGGTGACTTGGAGCAGGCACTCATCATGGGGGAGCGGGCTCTCGAAGGGGACCGCCAGTCGGTGCCGTCGCTCATCATGACGAGCCGGGAACTCGCTGCCGAGATGCGACGCCGGTACAGCTCCGAATCAGCGGCTCAGGACTACCTTGCGCGGCTTCACTCGCTTGCCGAGCAGAAGCCGGGCTTCATGCCCCGCTAGTAGGTCACGAGCACCTTAACTGGAGCTTCTTGAGCGTTGGACTCCCGCAACGCACCAAGGGGGCCCGCTCATGGAGCGGCCCCCTTCTTCGGAGCGGTCTAAACTCACTAGGCCACGGGCTTGGGCAGCTCGTAGGCCGAATCGTTCTTGAACTCTGCAAGGCTCTCGCGGAGGCGGTCCTTGTCTTCATCGGTGTAGTTCGCACTACTCCCCGCGAGCAGGTAGGCGATGAGTTCCGCCGTACGAGCGTAGTTCTCGTTTCGGGCGACGATTCGATCTCCTGCAGAGATGAGCACGTCGCGCCACAGCGGGCAGTGCATGTCCCAGTTGATCTTGTTGAGCCGCTTGATCGCCTGGACGTTCTTAAGACCGTAGCGTCGAGTGGCAATGAGGAGCCCGCGCATTACCGCGATTTGCGCTGCGGGCTTTAGCAGCAGGTTGTCGGTTTCGTTCTTGCGAAGCGTGGAGATGAGGTCCGGTGCATCGACGGCTTCCTTGAAGACGCTGAGGTGCTCAAGGAGGCTGGTCCACCACTGCGCCACATGGTCGTAAGCAGCGTCCAATTCATGGTCGCTCGGGCGGACGACGCGCTCTTTTTCCTCGAAGTGGAAGCCGTTCTCCTTGCAGATCGCCTTGACGGTCTCGTATACGGCACTGACAGTGGTGATTTGGGAACTCCGGTCCGACAGGGTGTTGCTCCTCCAGTTGACGATGAGCTCGCCCTTGGAGTCTGCAACACTGAGGGGTTCCCCGGCCGCGACGAGCTTGCGGGTAAGGATGGCGTACCCGTCATCCTCGCTGGTGATGATGTTGTCGCTGCGCCCAGTGGGCTTGGCTGACCGGTTGATTTTGTTGAAGATGCGCCGAGTGGTCTCCGATCCATAGAACGGGATGAAGATCACGGCCAGCTCGTCCTCCCTCACATCGCCGACGAACGGACCGGTAATCTCCTGTCCCTTGTCGTTCACGCGGTTGATGAGGGCCCGCAACGCTGACCATCGGTGCTGCCCATCCAGGACGATAAGGTCGCCTCCATCGATGGTCAGGACGCCCAGTTGCTGGATGACCTCGTTGTACGCCGCTGGCGTCTCGCCGTTGAGCCACTTACCGAACGACTCATAGGCGAAGACCTTAGGCTCGTAAATCAGGACGATGATGGAGCCGAAGAAGCGGTCCTCCGCGTTCGCGAGGTAAGGCACGATCTCCTCACGGACTCGCTTGTCATTGAGTGCCCGCTGCAGCCGCTCTTCGATGCTCAGGTTGGCCCAGTCGTCACCCTTGCTCGCCGCCCGGGCGATAGCGGCAAGGTCTGCGGCGCGCAGCTTGGCGTTGTAGTACTCGATGGAGCCCATCTTGCTCTTGATCGCCGGAACAGTGGTCGTCATGATGACCCCTCCTTGGTGGTGGTGTATCGGATGTGGTTGCACAGGGGGTGCAGGTCGCGAATGAGGCGCTGTTCAAGAGCCTTCTGGTGCTCGCCGTGAGCGAGCACCCATGAGAAGTGAATGCACCCGGCTGGGCGTCGGAGTGCACGGCGGAGCCGCTGGTTGTGGCTGTACTCGTAGTGAGCGTGAAAGCGGTCGTACAAGCAGTCGCTTCGGCCGATGTACAGGGAGCCTCGCATGTCATGGATGACGTACACGCCACCCCGCCTCGGCACCGCCAGACACTGACTCGGCCAATAGGGGACCGAACCATCTACTGCCAGAGCGGGAGCTTCAAGGAGCGCGTTCTCGTCACGCACCTCGGCGCCCGTACCGCCCGCTGCCATCATCACCTCGGGATTGCTTGTACAAACTTCTGACACGTCTTCACCATGACACTGTTTCTGCAAACTGACAAGCTCTGGCCACAAACAGACGGTCAGTCACATGCTCCCCACCGCCCCACACTGGGGCCAAAGAGGGGGCCAGACGACGCACTCGTCCACGGATCGTCCTGGACGACGACAGGCAGTCCCGAGGAATGCACGTGCAGGTCAGTGACGTCGTAGCAAGGTCACGGAGGGCCCGCCCTGGGAGTGCCAGCCGTCCGAACGGAAGGGCAAGTTCCACCCCAGTGACTGGTGACAGGCTGGATCGACCTGACCGAACCAGGTGGTGCCTCACGGGGCGAATGGCCCAGAATGCGGGGGAGAGCGATCAGAAAGCAGCCGTATCGGCCTGGCTGCCAGGGCAGTTGGAAGGTGCAGCCTGATGAGCAAGGTCCCGGAGAACGGTGAAGAGATGGCGTCCGAGGCCTCCGGTCCTGTAGCCAGCGAGGCTGCTCAAGCCGAAGCAGGCCCCGTCAGGTCCGGGCCGTCTTGGAAGCAGATTGCCGTAGCGGCCGGCGGCTTTGCTGTCACCGTAGTGGGCACAGTCGTCGTCACCCTCGTCGCGACACACAACTCCGCACGTAGGGCGAACGCGGCGGCTTACGCCCACGGCCTTCTTGACGGGGCCAAGGCCGCAAGCAACGGTCACGACTTCGACGAGGACGACGACTAACCGATCTGGCGAACGGCGTGAGGCCTGCCCTTCGGCCTTCGGGCAATACCAGAGCCGGGGGCCAAACAGGGGGCCAAACGCAGCAGCAGCCGCATGACTGTCCCGGACAGTCATGGACTGTCATGGAGGGCAACAGGCAGGTCAGCGGCCCCAAACCAGGGTCACAAGGCGCCTGATCGCGTTCGGGACGAAGAGGTCGTGGGTTCAAATCCCGCCACCCCGACAGTTGAAACACCAGGTCAGGGGCCTGATCCGCGAAAGTGGATCAGGCCCCTGACTCGTTTTCGTGGGCTTCTGGGTGTCAGCTGGGTGTGATCTTGAGAGGCGGTCAGCGGGACGCGGCGCTCTCTTTGCAACCCAGCTCCTCCATTGCAGTGCGGTGCCGGTGACCGGCACCGGGTGGGCCCCTGAGGTGCCCCCCTCGGGTACCAGCCCGACGTGGCCGGAGTGAAGATCCATGTGGACGAGTTCCTCCGGGTTCGTTTTCGGGTGCGGTGTGCCGCTGCTCCGTGGTGGGATGCGCCGTATGAGCGACTCGCTGTGTGCTCGTATCGAGCAGTACTACGCCACCGTGCCGCTGCTGTTCGCCGATGCCGAAGAGTTCGGCCCGTTACGGCTGTTCGTACGAAAGGAACCGGGAGCCCCGTACTACGGCGGCCCGAGTCATGCTCAGCCCACCGCGGAGAGCGCCGGGATGGTCACCGCAGCTGACATCGCACGGGTATGTGCTCGGCAGTGTGAACTCGGCGTACCGGAGGCTTTCGAGTGGCTCGCCGGGGCAGCCCCAACTCTGCGCGCCCGTATTGAGGCCGCCGGCCTGCCGGTGGCGGAACGCCCGCTCATGGCCCTCGACCCGCACCTCCCTATCCCTCCGCAGCCGTTGCCGGACGGCGTCACGATCCGAGTGCTGACGGCCGACGACCCAGCACTCCCTGCGGTTCTTGCTCTGCCTCGACTGGCTTTCGCCGCGGAGGGCACTGTTGCGAGTGCCGCAGGCCATGCGGAACTGGCAGTAGCGGCTGAGGAAGTGACCGCGGACGGCACAATCGAGAGCACCCGCCCCACTGTCCGCGCCGGGCACAAGACACTCATTGCTGCCCTCGCGTCGGACGGCACCCCGCTCGCCGTCGGCCACTACCACCCAGCCGACGGCACCACCGAGATCGGTGGCGTTGGCACCCTCCCCACCGCTCGTCGCCAGGGTCTGGCCGCAGCTGTCACGGCGGCGCTGGCCACCCACGCCCGCGACCACGGAGTGCGCACAATCTTTCTCGCCTATGCGCAGGACAGCGTCGCTCGCATCTACCACCGCCTGGGCTTTCGCCCTGCCGACGTCACCCTGCTGATCGCCAACCAACCCGCGCGGTCGTAAATTTGCGGCCCGCATACGGGGGGGGACCGCCCGCGTCAGCTCCGCGGGGAGAGGTTCCGCGGGGCAGAGTCAGTCCGGTGGATTCGGGCTGAACCGGGGGGTGTTGAGCCGTAGACTTCGGCACTCAACGCCGACGACGTCCGGCCGTTGCGTGCGCCCGCGGGGAGGAGATCGCATGGGGGACCCTTCGGACTCGATGGAGATCGACGAGCCTGAGGAGAGCGGCCGGAGTGGTGCCGCCGACTCAGCTGTTGAGGACGGGTCGACGGTCCTGGTGGAGGTGCTCCCAGGGGTGGCTGTCGTCGCCGGTGAGGTTCCGCCGGAGTTGAAGCCCGATCTGATCGACTTCGGGATCGTGCCGGCTGCCGACCGCAAGCAGATCTCAGCGGTCCTCGCCTCGATCGGGAACGCGGCGACCGTGGTCGGCAATCTCGGAAACGCGTTCGCCAGCGTGCAGGGGCTCTACAGGATCGGCGACACGGCGCAGGCTCTGCTGAGGAGCGGAGCGACGCTCGCTGTCAAGGACGGCGCAAACCTCGGGACGGTGATGGTGCCTGGCCGCATCCTGCACGCGGCCCGCTTCTACCCCGTCAATGCGGTGAGCAAGGCGCAGACCGCGGCCTCGGTCGGGCCGGCGCTGGCCATGGTCGCCCTGCAGATGATGCTGAGTGAGGTCTCGGGGCTCGTCAGAACCAACCTCGCGGTGACGAGTCAGGTTCTCACCACCATCCGCAAGGATCAGTGGGCCGAACTGACGGGGCTCGTCGCCGCCATCGATCGCGCGGTCGACCAGGCGCGAGAGATCGAATCAGTCCCGACGTCCTTGTGGGAGGACGTCGCGGGCAGTGGAGCGCTGCTGCAGAAGCAGCTCGAGCTCTACCGGGGGAACGTCGGCGACCACGTCAAGCAGATCGGTCGGGCCGACGCGCGCAGTCACCGCGAGTATCTGCAGACGAACGCCGAGGCGATCGCCTTCGACGCCTACGCCCTCCTGTCCTCTCTCAAGGCATGGACCGGGTATCACGCGCTCCGTGCCGCGAGGGCGAGAGCCGCTGGACTCGATGACCCCGCCGAGGCGCAGTACGCCGAGGTCATCGCGCGTGACACCCGCGCGGAGTTCGACTCCGCTCTCGCCGAGGCGACGAGCCTTGTCGACTCGCTGACGCGGGAGTTGCGGATCATCGCCGAGCTCCCCGGACCCGACGCATGGCCGCTGCCGGGCAAGCGGAAGGACGTGAAGGCAGCCCGCGAATCCTCGGCCCGTCTTCTGGAGGCGGTCGAGCCTCTTGCCGATGCTCTCCATCCACCGGCCCCTCCGCTCGAGGCCCCGGACGTCGTCTGCGCACCCGAATCGCTGGATCTCGAGCCGCACCTTCGCATCCTGCGATGGCTCCTCGATGACGGTGAGACCCTCCGTGTCCTCGGTTTCCCCGACCAGCTCGATGCCCTCGGTCCCGTTTCCGCGATCCTCGGCGGAGCGAAGGAGAAGTTGGCGGCGGCGAGGGACAAGGCTGCGGCACGGACACTGGTCGCCGTCACGGATCGCCGCATCATCACGGCCCGGACGAACGCGTTCCTCGAGCAGGCCGAGATCCGTCAGGTCATCCCGATCGACCACGTGCGATACGTCCGAGCAACGACCACGCAGGACAGAAGCGCGCGCTTGGCGATCGACCTCATCACCCGCGACGAGAACATCCGGTGGCTCTTCCAGGCTGACATGGAGAACGCTCACGTGGACGCGCTCGCCGCCGTGCTTGCCGAGTCGATGGCGATCCCGGACGTCGAACGCGACGAGCTTCTGCGCCGGCGTCACGCCTCCATCGAGGCGGGCAGGACGGGCGAGAGTACGGGCACGAGGTCTACCGAACCGACTGCATCCGAGGCCACGACCTGCGATGCCGAGTAGGTACGGACCGATCGCGGGCCCGGCAGTCCCGGACTGGGGTTCGGGAACTGCGGGCCAGCGGGGCCACCGGGCGGCTGAGTGGAGCTTGCGAGACGGACGCCCTGGCAGCGCCCGAGAAACGGCGGCGAGACCCACGGATGCGGGACGCGCTGCTGACCGCCTGTGAGTACCAAACTCTTCGCCAGGGGCGTCCTCGGCATAGGCGACGGCCACCGCATCCTGGTCTCGCAGCGCCTCTGACGTCGTTGTGTGACCCGCCCGGGCGCGGCACACCTCGGTAGTCAGCCGCCGTCGACAGACACCTCCGCCCACACCGTCTTGCCCACCGGCCGACGAGGTACCACCCCCCACCGCACGGCCAGGGCATCCACCAGGAGCAGCCCCCGGCCGGACTCGCCCTCGGGGCAGGACGAGGGTGGGGCGGTGGGCGGGCGCTTCGCGGAGGCTGCGTCCGCGACCTCGATGCACACCAGGCCGGCGGCCGCGTCGAGGGTGAGCCGGAGGGTGAAGTCGCGTCCGGGGATCCGGCCGTGCTGTACGGCGTTCGCGGCGAGTTCGCCGACGACGAGGGCGAGCGTGAAGGACGCGTCGGACGCCGGCGGGTAGCCCCACTCCTTCATACGCCTCACCGCCAGACGCCGGGCCAGCCGCGCGCCTCGCGTTGAGGAGACGAACTGGGCTGTGAATGAACGGAGTTCTGGGGTGGTCGTTCCGGTCGGCACGGGCGGGTCCGTCCTTGTCTGTCGAGCGCGGGGCGCCTTCGTGGCGTACGTGAGTCATCACGTTCCGTGTTCAAGGGTCGCCCGGTCGCCCTACGCTCGACAGGTGACACAGCCTTACTTTTCACCCCGTAAGGAACGGAAGTGATGTTTTGGCCAACGGAATTGACCCCCGTGCGTCGATGGCCGCGCTCTTCGGCGTACGGGTACGCAGGCTCCGTACGGCGGCCGGGCTGACCCAGGCCGAGCTGGGAGGCAGGGCGCATGTGGTGAGCACGCGGATCACGCAGATCGAGCGGGCGTCCGGAGCGAAGCCGACGCTGGAGCTGGCGCGTGCGCTGGACGCGGCTCTCGGTGCGGATGATCTGCTGGTCGAGTTGTGGCCGTTCGTGTACCGCGAGGCGTTTCCGGACTGGTCGCGGAAGTTCATGGAGTACTCGGCCCGGGCGGTGGTCATCAGGCAGTACGCGGCTCATGTGGTGCCTGGTCTGTTGCAGACAGAGGACTACGCGCGGGCGGTACTGAGAGTCGGTCGGACGCTCGGCAGCGAGGAGCAGTTGGAAGAGCGCGTCGCCCTTCGTATGGGACGACAGGAGCGCCTCGGAACAAGCGATCGCCCCGAGTTGTGGGTGGTCCTCGACGAGGCTGTGCTCCGGCGCCCCGTCGGTGGCCAGGTGGTGATGCGGGAGCAGTTGGCGCGACTGCTCACGGCCAGAACAGAACCTCACATCACCGTGCAGGTACTGCCGTTCGACCAGGGCGAGCACGAGGTCATGGGTGGCTCGCTCACAGTTCTCACCATGCCGGACGGCTCGGAGATCGCCTACACGGAAGGCGCGCACTACGGCCAACTCATCGAGGATCCGGACGAGGTCAGGGGATTCGCGCTGACTTACGATCGGCTGCGGGCGGCAGCTCTGCCGCCGCTCATGTCGCTCGACATGATCCGATCCGTGATGGAGGACAACCACCGTGGAGCGAACGTCCCGTCTCGATCTGAACGGCGCCGTCTGGCGCAAGAGCAGCTACAGCAATCAGGAGGGGGGCGACTGCGTGGAGGTGGCCGACGGGTTCCGAAGGGCCGTCGTCCCGGTTCGTGACAGCAAGGTGCCGTACGGTCCGGCGCTGTGCTTCGAAGCCGGCTCCTGGAGCGCCTTCATAGGCGAGTTGAAGGCCGGGCGCGACCGTTCCTGAGGCAGCCGGATTCCGGTCGTCGTCCGCCTTCCGGGCTCACCGGGCCCTTGTTCGCGAGGGTCCGGCGGGCCGCTGACCTCCTGAAAGAACCGGGGGAAAGAACTACCCACCCACCCTCCCTCCCTGGCCAGTTGGCCTGCGTCACCCGTCCGGGTGACCGGCTTGCGGGTGCGGGATGTGGGCCGTTACGTTCGCCGCGACAACCTCACACAGACGACGGCCCCCGGCCGGGACTGGCATCCCGATCGAGGGCCTGACCGATCAGGAAGCGAACCTCTTCCCGATGGCTGAGCCGCAGTCTAACGCGCGCCTGCGCGCCGACGCCGGAGCAACGACCTCCGGCGTGATCCACGTACGCACCCGGCTGACCGCCGACTTCACCGTGATCTCCAATGCCCTCGCGCAGCGACGCGGCAGCGCGGTCACGGTCGGTGTCGCGGCGTACATCTCCTCCCTGCCCGACGGCTCCCCCGTGAGCATCGCCGCCCTGTGCCGGCACTTCAGCGAGGGCGAGATCCTCATCTCGCGGGCGCTGCGGGAGCTGGAGGAGGCCGGTTACCTGGAGCGTCGCCGTGAGCGGACGTCCGGCGGGCAGGTGCGTACGCGGACGTACTTCTACGACGTGCCCGGCGGGGCCGTCGGCGACGGACCGCCCGAGCCGCCGAAGCCGTCCCGGGCCCGGAAGCATGCCGCCGCGGCTGCGCCTACGGAAGAAGCGGTGGCGGCCGCACCCGTACCGGCGAAGGCGAAGGCGAAGGCAGAGGCAGAGGCAGAGGCAGAGGCAGCAGCGGCACCGATTCCGCTCGCCGACGCCGACCCCCGAGCCGTCGCCGTACTCACCGCCCTGCGCCGAGTCGACCCCCGCCTCATCCTGTCCGCGCAGGAAACCGCCCGCCTCGCCCCGGCCGTCACCCGGTGGCTCGCGGCAGGCCTCCTGCCCACGCAGATCACGGATCACCTCACCGCACGGCTCCCGGAGCACTTCCTGACGCGTCCGGTCGGCGTCCTCGCCTACCGGCTCAAGGAGACTCCCCTGCCGGTACCGACCAGGGGCGCCGAACCGCCCGTACGTCCGGCGGTCGTGCCCATGCGGAACTGCGACGGCTGCGACCGGGGATTCCGTGCGGCGGAAGCCGGCCGTTGCCGGGACTGCCGCAATCGCCCGGCCGAGGGCCGTCTCCGTGCGGCCGGCTGAGCCGGTGCGCGGATCCGGGTCGTAGTCGTTCCGCTCCCGCAGGACTGCCTGCATCTGCCAACTACCCTCCCTCCCCGACCACTTCGATCATGTGCGGTCGCGAACACGTTGTAGGGTGATCGTTATCTGCTCATGCGTGGGCAGATCGCAACGCCACAACGAGGGGAAACTGAAAGTGAATCTGCGTCGCACAGCGCCTTCGCGGCAGTCGGCCGTGGGCAGGAAGTTCATGTCGGTCGCGCTGGTCGGTGCCGCCGTCGTCGGGGCGTCCGTGCTGTCCGTCTCACCGGCGGCCGCGCTGAGCTGGAAGTGCAGCGAGAGCTCGAAGACCATCGACGACGCGGGGTACACCGGTCCCTGGGGCGACAACTGGGACTTCACCGTCAAGAACTGTGTGGCCCGGTCCGGCAGTTATGTCTATGCCAAGGCCAAGGTGAGCTGGGACGCTCCGCCGTGGTACTCCGGGACCGATCTGTCGGAGACCTTCGACAGCGCCGGGTTCCGGCTGTACCTCAAGCACGCCGACGCGGGCGCGGACACCGTCCTGCTGAAGAAGGACTTCGGCATCCGGTCCAAGCTGGCCGCCATGGACGGCAGCGGGAACGGTTCGTGGACGTCTTCCACGATCAAGAAGAAGGTCGGCGGCAAGAGCGCCTACGCCGACGGGGCCCTGCGTCTCAACTGGGACGAGGACGGCAAGGACGTCATTCACTACGGCTTCAAGGCGAGCCGCTCGGTCTGACCGTCTGACCCTCTGACCCGCCGTGTCTGTGCCGAGTTCTTCCATGGGGAGGGCTCGGCGCAGCCCCCGGTGCAGCCTCTACGTGAGCGCCCCGGCCAGCGTTCCCGCCAAGGTGAGCGTGAGGAAGACCGCTCCCCAGGCCATCCCCCGCCGTATGCAGCGGTACTTGGCCCAGACGGTGTGGGGCCTCGCGGCCAGGCCGAGGAGGACCAGGGACGGGGCGCAGGCCGCGCAGCCTGCCCAGACCAGGAGCTGGGGGATCACGGCGTACTGGGTGGGTGCGATGACGCCGGCGGCGATCGCGCCGAGCAGTGCGGTCAGGGCCGCGCCGAGGGTCGCCAGGGTCAGTTCGGCTCTGCTGTCGGCCTTCACGAGGTCCTCGCGGGCCTCGGTGCGGAGCTCGCCTCTGTGTGTGGTCATGCGTCCCCCTCGCTGATCAGCGGGATTCACGAGTACCCGGAAATGGGGCTTTCAGTACGCCGGTTCAGGTGTTCCACGTTTCGTCGTAGGGGTCGTGCGGGGTGGGGACCGGCTTGGCGCGGGTGACCTCGAGGTACGGGACGGGGCCGTTGTTGACCGGGTCCTTGGTGCGGCGCGGGGTGTAGCGGCCGGTGATCTCCAGCCAGGTGTCCGGGCTCAGGACCGGGGGGATGTCGCCGGTCAGGGCGATCTTGACCGGCTGGGCGTCCGCCGCACAGCAGTTGAGGCCCATGCGGACCAGGTAGGGGGTACCGGCGCGGTCCAGTGTGACGAAGCCGGTGATCTTCAGTTCGCGGTCGCGGAGGGAGCGGCCGTCGTCGTAGACCGCTCGGCCCGCGTAGTCGGCGACGCCCAGGCGGAGGGGGCCGTCGGCCGGGAGGTCCGCGAAGCCGAACGGCTTCTGGAGGGCCGTGCCGGTGTGGGACGCGCTGTAGGAGCCCAGGGCCGGCGGGGCGACCAGGATCAGGGCCAGGACCGGGAGCGTGAGGAGCCAGGTGACGCGGGGTTCGTGGTGGTGCTGGTGATCGTGGGCCTGGGCCCTGCCTCGGCGGTCGTACCAGAGCGTTGCCGCCGCCGTCGCGATCAGTACCGCGCCCGCCAGCAGGACCAGGGGGCGCAGGCCCTCCTTGACGTAGCGCAGGTAGAGGTCGGTCATGCCGGAGTGCAGGAGCGTGGCGCCCAGGAGGAAGAGGAGGGCGCTCTGGGCCAGGCGGTTCACAGCAGGACCGTTCCTGTCAGGGCCGACACGATGACGGCCAGGGCGAAGGTCGCGGGCGCGAAGCGCAGGGCGAAGGCGCGGCCGAAGGTGCCCACCTGCATCGCGAACAGCTTCAGGTCGATCATGGGACCGACGACGAGGAACGTCAGGCGGGCCGTCAGTGAGAACTGGGTCAGGGACGCCGCCACGAACGCGTCCGCCTCCGAGCAGATGGAGAGCAGGACGGCCAGCGCCGCGAGGAACAGGACCGACCACACGGGGTGTCCGGCCGCCACGCCCAGCCATTCCGCCGGCACCACCGCCTTCAGCGTCGCGGCGGCCATCGCGCCGATCACCAGGTAGCCGCCGGCGTGCGTCACGTCGTGGCGCACCGAGCCCCAGAACGCGGCCCCCTTGCTCTGGCCCTCGTACGACGCCCTGGCCGGGGGGCGCAGCCAGTCCGTGCGGCCGAGGCGGTGCCAGAGCCAGCCCATCGCGCAGGCCACCAGCAGGCTCGCGACGAAACGGGCCAGGACCATCTCCGGGTCGCCGGGGAAGGCCACGGCCGTCGCCGTCAGGACGATCGGGTTGATGGCGGGCGCGGAGAGGAGGAACGCCAGCGCCGCCGCGGGGGTGACGCCTCTGCGCACCAGCGCTCCGGCGACCGGCACCGAGGCGCATTCGCAGCCCGGCAGCACCGCGCCCGCCGCGCTCGCGACCGGGACCGCGAGGACGGGGCGTTTCGGCAGGGCCCGGGCGAAGAACGACGGCGGTACGAACACCGCGATCGCCGCCGACAGCAGCACGCCGAGCACCAGGAACGGCAGCGCCTGGACCATGACCGCCACGAAGACCGTCATCCAGCTCTGCATCACGGGCGCGGCCAGGGCCCCGCGGATCGGGTCCTGGAACATCACCGCCGTGACCAGCAGAAGGGTCAGCAGGAGGGCGGGATTGAGGTGTCTGCCCTCGTCCGAGGCGCTGCCGTCTTTCCGGTCGGCCCCGGCTTCCCGGCCTTCCCGGCCTTTCCGGCCTCGGGTCGCCTTGAGGTCCCCGTGCTCGCCGCTCTCCCTCGGGACGGTCTTCGTGGTGGCCACGGGCCCGGTACCTCCGGTGGTGCGCATGGGCATGCCTTGCCTCCCCTTCGGTACGGACGGACGGGCCCGGGTGTTCACGCACCTCGGTTCCCTTCTGGAACCAGCCGTCCCGGTGAGGCAGTCTTCTCCCTTGTGGGGAGCGTTCCGAATCAAGGTCAGCCAGGTGAACCGGCCACACACATGGTCGTATGCGGTGACGACGGGCTCGCCCATCGGCTGGCCGCCGAACTCCGGGGTGTCTACGGCGAACAGGTCACGCTCGTCGTGCCGCCGTCGGGGCGCCGGGTGCGGCAGCCGGTGGTCGGACGGGCCCGGGCCGCCTCGGCTGCGCTGTTCGACCGGGTCAGCGCGGCCGTCAACCGGGCGGGCACGGGCGGTGTCGCCGAACCGGCCGCGACCGAACAGGTCGTGGAGGCCGCCGAGCTCACCGAGGCCGTGCTCACCGAGGTGGGCGCTGACCGGGCGGCGGCTCTGGCGCTCGTGTACGACGACGACGAGACCAACATCCGCGCCGCGCTCACCGCCCGCCGGATCAACCCCCGCCTGAGACTCGTACTGCGTCTCTACAACCGGCGGTTGGGGCAGCACATCGAGGAACTGCTCGACCAGACGGCGGCGGTGGCCTCCGGGACGGGGCCGGACGGCGGCGGTTCGCGCCTCGACGCGTCGACGACCGTGCTGTCCGACGCCGACACGGCCGCGCCCGCGCTGGCCGCCACCGCCCTCGTCGGCACCAGCAAGGTCGTCCAGACGGAGGGACTCGTTCTGCGCGCCGTGGAGCGGCAGCCGCCGGGGCCGGGCGAGGTGGCCGACCCGGGGCTGTGCACCCTGGCGCTGCTCTCCGCGACGAGCAACGACCCGGCCGGCGCCGACGGTTCCGAGAGCAGCGGGGAGCACGGGCCTCAACTGCTGCCGGACGAGATGGCGGTGGCGTCGGCGACCGGGCGCGGGACCGTCGTCCTGGAGCAGGTGTCGTACTCCGGGCCGTCCCTGTCCTCCGGGCGGGGCGGTGGTGTGCCGCCGTTCGCCTCGCTGTTCTCGCGGCGGCTGCGGTGGTCGCTGGCGGGGCTGGTCGGGTGTGTGCTCGCGCTCGCCGTCGCGTTCATCTTCGTGACCGGGGAGCATCCGCTGTACGCCACCTACGTCACGCTCCTCGATCTCTTCGGCATCAACGATCCCGCGTACCACGCCTCGACCGGGCGGCAGGTCCTGCAACTGCTGTCCGGGCTGGTCGGGTTGCTGCTGCTGCCGGTGCTGCTGGCAGCGGTGCTGGAGGCCCTCGGTACGTTCCGCAGCGCGTCCACCCTGCGCAAGCCGCCGCGGGGGCTCGGCGGGCATGTGGTGCTGCTCGGGCTCGGCAAGATCGGGACGCGGGTGCTGACGCGGCTGCGGGAGCTGCACATTCCCGTGGTGTGCGTCGAGTCCGACCCGGAGGCCAGGGGGATGGCCACGGCGCGACGGCTGCGGGTGCCGGTGGTGCTCGGGGATGTCACGCAGGAGGGGGTGCTGGAGGCCGCGAAGATCCATCGGGCGCACGCGCTGCTGGCGCTGACCAGTGCGGACACGACGAATCTGGAGGCCTCGCTGTACGCGCGGTCCGTGCGGCCCGATCTGCGGGTCGTACTGCGGCTGTACGACGACGACTTCGCGACCGCCGTGTACCGGACGATGCGGGCCGCGCATCCGTTCGCCCTGACCCGGAGCCGGAGTGTGTCGCATCTGGCCGCGCCCGCGTTCGCCGGGGCGATGATGGGGCGGCAGATCCTGGGGGCGATTCCGGTGGAGCGGCGGGTGCTGCTGTTCGCGGAGGTGGAGGTGGCCGGGCATCCGCAGTTGGAGGGGCGGACGGTGGCGGAGGCGTTCCGGGCGGGGGCCTGGCGGGTGCTGGCGCTCAATACGGCACCTCCTGGGGGGCGGCGGGACGAGGGCGAGACGGTGGGTGAGGAGGGTGCGCCGGCCTCGGGGCTGGTGTGGGATCTGCCTCCTACGTATGTGCTGGGGGCCGGGGATCGGGTGGTGCTGGCGGCTACTCGGCGGGGGCTGGCGGAGTTGCTGGGGCGGAGGAGGCGGGAGCGGGCGGGGGCGTGACGCCGAGCGGTGTCCCTGCACGGCTCGGCGCTACAAGGTGCCCGGCGTTGGCGCTGAGGCCGGGGCGTGGCGCAACCCGGCGCAGCGGGGTGCCGCCCGCGCCCACCCGTGCCGCCCTTAGCGGCACGCATGCCCGCGGACTGCGGACTAGGAGCGAACGTCCCTCAGGTGCCTCTCCGCGAATTCCAGTTCCAGCCGCACCTGCTTGATCCGCTCGTCCACCACCAGTGACCCGTGCCCGGCGTCATAGCGGTACACCTCGTGGATCGCGCTCCGCTTCTCCAGGCGTTTGACGTAGTTCTCGATCTGGCGGATCGGGCAGCGGGGGTCGTTGACGCCGGCCGAGATGTAGACCGGGGCCTTGACCTCGTCGACGTAGGTCAGAGGAGAGGACGCCTCGAAGCGGTCGGGGACCTCCTCGGGTGTGCCGCCGAGGAGGGTGCGGTCCATCGCCTTCAGCGCCTCCATCTCGTCGTGGTACGCCGTGACGTAGTCGGCGACGGGGACCGCCGCGATGCCCAGCGTCCACGCGTCGGGCTGGACGCCGAGGCCGAGGAGGGTGAGGTAGCCGCCCCAGGAGCCGCCGGTGAGGACGATGCGGTCGGGGTCGGCGAGGCCGGAGGTGACGGCCCATTCACGGACCGCGGCGATGTCCTCCAGCTCGATGAGGCCCACGCGGTGCTTCAGGGCGTCGGTCCAGGCACGGCCGTAGCCCGTCGAGCCGCGGTAGTTGACGCGGACCACCGCGTAGCCGTGGTCGACCCAGGCCGCCGGGCCCGCCGCGAAGGAGTCGTTGTCGTGCCAGGTCGGGCCGCCGTGGATGTCGAAGACCGTGGGGAGCGGGCCGGTGGTGCCCTGCGGCTTCTGGACCAGGGCGTGGATACGGCCGCCGGGGCCCTCCACCCACACGTCCTCCACGGGCACCGAGCCGGGGGACTTCATGCCGGGCGGGTCGAGCACGACACCGCCCGTCGTGGAGCGCAGCGCCGACGGTTCGGCGGCCGAGGACCACAGGTACTCCACGCTGCCGTCGGGCCGGGCCGTGGCGCCGGAGACCGTGCCGGGCGGGGTGGGGATCTCCGTCAGGGCGCGGCTCGCCAGGTCGTAGCGGAACAGCTCGCTGCGGGCCTCGAAGCCGTGCACGATGAGCAGGCCGGTGCCGTCCGGGTACCACTCGGCGCTGACGTCGCCGGGCAGCTCCAGCGCCAGGTCCGTCTCCTCGCCCGTGGCCACGTCCCACACCAGCGGCTCCCAGCGGCCTCGGCGCTGGTGGCCGATGAGGAGGCGGGTGTCGCCGTCGACGGGGGCGAAGCCGAGGACCTCCAGGCCCAGCTCGCGTGTGCCGCCCTCGGTGTCGTCGAGGTCGGCGACCGGGGTGCCGTCGGGGCGCAGGACGCGCAGGGCCGAGTGCATCGCGTCGCCGTGCTCGGTGTGCTCGACGGCGATGAGCGAACCGTCGTGGGCGAGGTCGCCGACGCCGGCGGACTCGCGGTGCCGGTAGATCTCCACCGGGTCCTCGCCGGTGCGGACGAGGTGGATCGTCGTACCGTCCTCGTCCGTCGAGCGGCCGACGACCGCCGTGCGCCCGTCGCGGCCGAGGGCGAGGCCCGCCGGGTAGGAGGCCTCCAGGCCCGCGGCGGCCGGTTCGTCCTCGCCGCCCGCGAAGGGCTGGCGGCGCCATACGCCGAACTCGTCGCCGTCCTTGTCGTCGAACCACCAGATCCACGCGCCGTCCGGGGACAGCACGCCGTCCGTCGTGCCGTTCGGCCGGTCCGTCACCTGGCGCTGGTCGCCCGTCGACCTGTCCCAGGCGTACAGCTCGTACGTCCCTGTCGCGTTCGACACGAACAGGGAGCGGTCCGGCGCGTCCTCCGCCCAGTCGGGCAGGGACACCCGGGGCGCCCGAAAGCGCTTCTCCCAGTCCGGCATCCGCTCCTGCTGTCCCGCCTGTCCCACTTGTTCGTGCTGATCCCGCTGGTCCCGCGCATCGGACGCGTTGCTCTCAGTCATGGCCCCATACTGCCCGCCCGAACCGACATCGCGCTGCCGAGGCCCCCAGCCTGTGGATAACCTCCACCGATCCCCCTTCCCGGCAGGTCAGGGCGGATTGTCAGTGGCTGCGTGCACACTGCTCGACATGACCGATCTACGCAGGACCGTCGGAAGGTTCCGGTCCGCGGCCGACGTCCGGGACTCCGTGAGGTACGAGAGGCCCGGGGATTCGCCGTGGAAGGCCGACGGCCGAATATCCACAGTCACCGCTTTCTGACCCGGGCCCCACGAGCGCCGAGCGCCGCCGACCGGCGCCCACCCCGCAGTCCGGACCCTTCGGGCAGCCCCGTACCTTTGGGGTGTGTACCGGTTTCTGCTGACGCCCCGATGGTGGGGGATCAACGTCTTCGTGCTGTTGTCCATCCCCTTCTGCATCTTCATGGGGTCCTGGCAGCTGGGCCGGTTCGAGGACCGTGTGCAGGACCATCGCACCGCGACCGAGCAGGTCGCCGAGGCTCGGCACGAGGCGCCCCGGCCGCTGGCGAAGATGCTGCCGGTGACCAAGGCGACGTCCGGCAAGCAGGTCACCGCGACCGGCCGCTACGGCAAGCAGCTGCTGGTGCCGGGCCGGGAGCTCGACGACAAGCAGGGCTACTACGTCCTGACACTGCTGCGCACCGACTCGGGCGAGGCGCTGCCGGTCGTGCGCGGCTGGCTGCCCGGCTCCCCGGACGCGGCCGAGGCCCCCGCCCCGCCCACCGGTGAGGTCACGGTCACGGGGGCGCTCCAGGCGTCCGAGACCCCGGGCGACAACGGCGTCAGCGCGCAGGGCGGGCTGCCGTCCGGGCAGACCGGGGCGATCAGCGCGGCGTCCCTGGTGAACCTGGTGCCGTACGACGTGTACGACGCGTGGGTCACGCTCGCCAAGGGCGACTCGGGTATGAAGGCGGTGCCCGCGAGCGCCCCGCCGGACTCGGGGCTGGACCTGAAGGCGTTCCAGAACCTCGGCTACACCGCCGAGTGGTTCGCCTTCGTCGGGTTCGTGATCTTCATGTGGTTCCGGTTGCTGCGGCGCGAGGTGGAGTTCGCCCGGGACGCGGAGCTGGGCCTGGTCCAGGAGGAAGAGGAGCGCGTGGTCGCCTGACGGCGACCACCCGACCACTCGACCACCGGGCCGGTCCGCGGCCCTACGCTCCCGGCAGCACGCCCGTCCAGTACACGGTCCCCGCGCACGCGTTGGACACCGTGACCGAGCTCGCGCCCGAGCCCGTACCCGGCGTGTAGGTCACCGCCACGCTGCCGTCGGTCGTGCCCTCCTCCGTGGCCAGCTGCGGGGCGGTGCCCGTGTCGCCGCCGGTGGAGGTGCCGCCCGTCTCCGTCGTGTCGCCCGACGGGGTGGGTTCGGGGCTGGGGTCGCCGGGGCCGCCGACGCTGCCGCCGGGGGTGGGGCAGGTCTCCGTGGGGACCCAGGCGAACTTCACGTCGTAGGCGGCTCCGGGCGCCAGCACGAGCTGGGCGGACTCCAGGGACGGGTCGGGCAGGCCCGCCGCCGCGTCCCCGGCCGCGTGCCGGGCGGTGCTGACCTTGCTGATGTCGGCCGTGCCCTGCGGCAGCGCGCTCACCGAGCCGGGGCCGGTGACCGTACAGCTCGCCGCGGAGACGTTGGTGACGCGGAAGGAGCCGTAGACCGCGCCCGTGGAGTCGGGGGCGGCGCTGCTTCCGGCGGCGGGGCCGAGCTGGGCCGCGGTGCACGCCGCGATGCCGGCGGCGGTGGTGGAGGAGGGGTCGGCGCCCTGGGTCGCGCCGGTGGCGGCGCCGGTGCCCTTGCCCTTGTCCTCCTTCTTCTTCTCGTCCTTGTCCTTGCCCTCGGGCTTGCCGGAGGTCCCGCCCGAGGTGCTCTCCCCGCCGTCCGGTCCCTTGCCCTGGCTCGCGCCGCCCTGGGTCTCGGAGGCGTGGCCGATGGCGGACGGGTTGGCTTCGGAGCCGGTGGAGTTGGAGACGTGCACGAGCGCGGGGATGGCCGTGCCGATGAAGAGGCAGGCGGCGGCCATGCCGACGACGGCCTGCCGCTTGCGGGTCCGCCGCTGGGGCACCGCCTTGCGGAGGTACTCCAGCGTGCCGTCGCGCGGTTCCACCTCCTGCACCACCTGGTGCAGCATCGAGCGCAGGTCCAGCTCGTCCGAGTCGAACCCCTCGGGGCTCTGGTCGTCGGGGCCGTGGTTCACAGTTGCGTTCCCAGCGTGCGATTGCTTCGGATCTTGCCTGTGCGGCCTGGCCGGTTCGTGCCGGTCGGGCCCGTCACGTCCCGCGCTGTCCGGGGCGCTCATGCCGACGCCTCCATGGCCAGCCGGAGCGCCGCGATGCCGCGCGAGCCGTACGCCTTGACCGAGCCCAGCGATATCCCGAGGGTCTCGGCGACCTGCGCCTCGGTCATGTCCGCGAAGTAGCGCAGCACCAGCACCTCGCGCTGGCGGCGCTGCAGCCCCTTCATCGCCTTGATGAGGGAGTCGCGCTCCAGCTGGTCGTAGGCGCCTTCCTCGGCACTGGCCATGTCGGGCATGGGCTTCGACAGCAGCTTCAGGCCGAGTATGCGGCGGCGCAGCGCGGAACGCGAGAGGTTGACGACCGTCTGCCGCAGGTACGCCAGGGTCTTCTCGGGGTCGCGGACCCGCTTGCGGGCCGAGTGGACCCGGATGAAGGCCTCCTGGACGACGTCCTCGCAGGAGGCGGTGTCGTCGAGGAGGAGGGCGGCGAGACCCAGCAGCGAGCGGTAGTGCGCCCGGTAGGTCTCGGTGAGGTGGTCGACGGTGGTGCCGGCCGCCGCCTCGTCCTCGGCACCGTCGCGCTGGTTCGGTATGCGGGCCGGCCGCGCCGCGGGCACGGGCGCGATCACCGGCATGCCACCGGGCGTACCGGCCATGCGGGGTCGTAGAGCCGCCGGACGGGGCGGTCGCAGGACCGTGCCGCGTGCCGTGCTGAAGTCGAGTACCTCTGCCACGCCTGTTGGACACGCTCACCCCGGTGAGGGTTGTACGTGCCGGGCGTCACTTTCACGCCGACCGTCGCCGTCGACGGTCTACCCGCGTCAGGCTGCACAACAGATGGTGCGTCAAATGCCCTCATGCGTCCCGCTCTTCCCCTATGTCCAATTGTGAACGGACGTCCCCACGCCCGGTTCCAGGCGTCCCCACGCCTGATGAAGCGCTTGCACGGCCTAAGTGCGACCGCAAAGACGCTCCCCGCCCTCCGCACGGTTGCGGAGGACGGGGAGATAAATCCTCTGATGCCGAAGCGCCCCGGACAAGTGGTCCGGACCATCGATCAGCTCACATGTCGCACACAGATCCTACAAACCGCCCACCCGGCGGCCGGAGGATTTTTCGCTGCGCGGCGGTCAGGCCAGCTCGGCGGCCACCACCTCGGCGATCTGCGCGGTGTTGAGCGCGGAGCCCTTGCGCAGGTTGTCCCCGCACACGAAGAGTTCGAGCGCCGTGGGGTCGTCCAGCGCCCGCCGCACCCGCCCGACCCAGGTGGGGTCGGTGCCCACGACATCGGCGGGGGTCGGGAACTCCCCGGCGGCCGGGTTGTCGAACAGCACGACACCGGGCGCCGTCGCGAGGATCTCGCGGGCCCCCTCGACGGTGACCTCGCCCTCGAAGCGGGCGTGCACGGTCAGCGAGTGGGTGGTGATCACCGGCACCCGGACACAGGTGATGGCCACCGGCAGATCGGGCAGGCCGAGGATCTTGCGGGACTCGTCCCGCACCTTCAGCTCCTCGGAGGACCAGCCGTCCTCGCGCGCCGAACCGGCCCAGGGCACGACGTTCAGCGCGACCGGCTCCGGGAACGGCCCGGTGTTGTCCCCCACGGCCCGCCGTACGTCACCGGGGCCGGTGCCCAGTTCCGTGCCGGCGACCAGGGAGAGCTGCTGGCGCAGGGTGGCCACGCCGGCCCGCCCGGCGCCGCTGACCGCCTGGTACGAGGAGGCGACGAGCTCGCGCAGCCCGAACTCGGCGTGCAGCGCGCCCAGGGCCACGATCATGGAGAGCGTCGTACAGCTGGGGTTGGCGATGATCCCGCGCGGCCGCATCCGCACGGCGTGCGGATTGACCTCGGGCACGACGAGCGGCACGTCCGGGTCCATCCGGAACGTGCCGGAGTTGTCGACGACCACCGCGCCCTTGGCGACCGCGAGCGGCGCCCACCGCTCGGCGACCTCGTCGGGGACGTCGAACATGGCGACGTCGACCCCGTCGAAGGCCTCCTCGGTGAGCGCGATGACCTCGGTCTCCTCGCCGCGCACGGCCAGCTTGCGGCCGGCCGAGCGGGGGGAGGCGATCAGCCGGATCTCGCCCCAGACGTCGGCCCGCTGGGACAGGATCTGGCGCATGACCGTGCCGACGGCTCCGGTCGCGCCCACCACGGCAAGCGTCGGACGCCCGGACCTGCCGGTCCGGGCGTCCTGTCGGAGGTGGGCCATCAGCGGCCGGTGCCTCCGTAGACGACAGCCTCGTCGCTGTCGGAGTCGAGCCCGAAGGCGGAGTGCACGGCACGGACGGCCTCGGGCACGTCGTCGGCGCGCGTGACGACCGAGATGCGGATCTCGGAGGTCGAGATCAGCTCGATGTTCACACCGGCGTCGGACAGCGCGCCGAAGAAGTCGGCCGTGACACCCGGGTTCGTCTTCATGCCGGCGCCGACGAGGGAGATCTTGCCGATCTGGTCGTCGTAGCGCAGCGAGTCGAAGCCGATGCCGGACTTGTTCTTCTCCAGCGCGCCGATGGCCTTGCGGCCCTCGGTCTTCGGGAGCGTGAAGGAGATGTCCGTCAGGCCCGTGGAGGCCGCGGACACGTTCTGCACGACCATGTCGATGTTGATCTCGGCGTCGGCGATCGCGCGGAAGATCGCAGCCGCCTCGCCCGGCTTGTCGGGCACACCGACGACCGTGACCTTGGCCTCGGAGGTGTCGTGCGCGACACCGGAGATGAGAGCCTGCTCCACCTGCTTTTCCCCTTGCTGCTGCGTCTTTCGAACAACTGGCTCGCTGCTGACCCAGGTGCCCTGGAGTCCGCTGAAGCTGGACCGGACATGGATCGGGATGTTGTACCGCCGGGCGTACTCCACGCAACGGTGGAGCAGCACCTTCGATCCGGACGCCGCCAGTTCGAGCATGTCCTCGAAGGAGATCCAGTCGATCTTCCGGGCCTTCTTCACCACACGCGGATCGGCGGTGAACACGCCGTCGACGTCGGTGTAGATCTCGCACACGTCGGCTTCGAGGGCGGCGGCCAGGGCCACCGCCGTGGTGTCGGAGCCGCCGCGGCCGAGGGTGGTGATGTCCTTGGTGTCCTGGCTGACGCCCTGGAAACCGGCCACGATCGCGATGTTGCCCTCGTCCACCGAGGTCTTGATCCGGCCCGGCGTGACATCGATGATGCGCGCTTTGTTGTGGACCGAGTCGGTGATGACACCTGCCTGGCTGCCGGTGAACGACTGGGCCTCATGGCCCAGCTTTTTGATCGCCATGGCCAGCAACGCCATGGAGATCCGCTCTCCGGCGGTCAGCAGCATGTCGAGCTCGCGCCCGGCAGGGATCGGGGATACCTGCTCGGCGAGATCGATCAGCTCGTCCGTCGTGTCGCCCATCGCGGAAACCACGGCAACCACCTGATTGCCGTTCTGCTTCGCTTCCACGATTCGCTTGGCGACGCGCTTGATGCCCTCGGCATCGGCTACGGAGGAGCCTCCGTACTTCTGCACGACAAGGCCCACGTGCGCTCCTCGCTCAATCCGTCTCTATCCGCTCATACGCATTCGTACCGCGGTCGGCTCAGTCTATCGAGCGTCCGAAAATCCCTTCCGCGATATCGCATGATGAGATTTCCGGGGTACTCGCTCAGACCTGCTCATGCCCACCTGGACACAGGCCACGCGAGAAAGTGCCCGGCGTCACAATCGTCCCCCGACCGACGCCGGTAAGCCAACTTTCAAGCACTAAGGTTCGGCTGTGCGCGTACTTCTGGTGGAAGACGATGAGCCGGTCGCCGAGTCCCTGCGCCGCGGGCTGAGGCGCTACGGCTTCGAGGTCGAATGGGTGACCACGGGCGCGGCGGCGCTGCGGCACGAGGGCCCCTACGACGTCGTCCTGCTGGATCTCGGGCTGCCCGACACCGACGGCCTCGACGTCTGCAAGGCGCTGCGCGGGCGCGGCGACGTCCCGATCATCGTGATCAGCGCCCGCAGCGACGAGACGGACCGGGTGGTGGGCCTGGAGCTCGGCGCGGACGACTACGTCTCCAAGCCGTTCGGCGTCCGGGAGGTCATCGCCCGGATACGGGCGGTCATGCGCCGCACCCAGGCCCGTACGCCCGCGGCGGGCGCCCCCGCGCCGGGCCCCGACCGCTACGGCACCCGCCTGACGATCGACCGCAAGGCGGCCCGGGTGCGCCTAGACGGCGAGGAGGTCGCCCTCGCGCCCAAGGAGTACGACCTGCTGGCCTTCCTCACCGAGGAGCCCGGGGCGCTGATGTCGCGCGAGCAGATCATGGAAGCGGTCTGGGACGCGAACTGGTTCGGGCCGACCAAGACGCTGGACGTGCACGTGGCGGCGCTGCGGCGCAAGCTCGCCGGGGCGATCGCGATCGAGGCGGTGCGTGGGGTGGGCTTCCGGCTGGAGATCGTCAAGGACGACGGGGCTTCATGAACCGGCAGCTCATCCGGAGCTACATCCTGCTGGTCGCGGTGGCCATCTTCCTCTTCACGGTGCCGGTCGCCTTCACCCTCACCAAGCAGCTGCGGGACGACACCAGACAGTCCGTCCTGCGCGAGGCCAACACGATGGCGCTGCTGCTGAGCAACGGCACCGGCGCCTCCTGCGAGGCCCTCACCGAGGTGGCCAGGGCGTACGGCGACGTACAGGCGACCCCCACCGCCGCCTGCGACCCGAAGCTGCCGGAGCCCGCCGCGGACGAGGCGCTGACCCGGGCCACGGAGCGGGACGAGGTGACGACGGACTGGGGGTCCGACTTCGTCTGGGGCGAGCATCTGCAGGTCACCGTCCCCGCGCGGGGGGACGCGGCCGTGCGGATCGTCTACTCGACCTCGGACATGACCACGCGGCTCTGGCAGATCTGGGGCTTCCGGGCCGGGCTGGCGGTGGTCGTGCTCGCGGCGGCCGCCGCGATCGGCGCGTTCGCCGCCCGCCGGATCACCCGGCCGCTGCGCCAGCTCAACGACATGGCCAGCAAGTTCAGCGACGGCGACCTCACGGCCCGCTCCCCGGTGACCGGGCCGCCCGAGACCCAGACCCTCGCCCGCACCCTCAACCAGGGCGCGGAACGCCTGGACACGCTGATCGCGGCCCAGCGCATCTTCGTGGCGGACGCGTCCCACCAGCTGCGCACCCCGCTCACCGCGCTGCGGCTGTCCCTGGACAACATCGCGGACGGTGTGGACGACGAGTTCGTACGCGAGGACGTGGAGCAGGCGACGGCCGAGGTCGTACGGATGAACCGCCTGGTCAACGGCCTGCTGGTGCTGGCCAGGGCCGAGGCCAAGGTGACGGCGGCCGAGCCGCTGCCGCTGATGGACCTGGTGCGGGAACGGCTCGCCGTGTGGAGGCCGGCCGCCGATGAGCGCGGAGTCACCATCGCGCTCAGGGGGAGTATCGACGGCCGGCCGTCTGTGCTGGCCAGCCCCGGTCATCTGGACCAGATGCTGGACAACGTGCTCTCCAACGCCCTGGAGGTGTCACCGGACGGCGGGACGATCACCGTCCGCGTGGACCCCGGGGGCGATGTGGTGGGGGTGTCGGTGCTGGACGAGGGGCCCGGCATGTCGGACGCCGAGAAGTCCCGCGCCTTCGACCGCTTCTGGCGGGGCCAGGGCCTGACCGGGAAGTCCGGCTCGGGCCTGGGCCTCGCCGTCGTCCGGCAACTGGCGACGGACGACGGCGGGACGGTGGCGCTGACGGACGCCCCGGGCGGCGGCCTGTGCGTGACGATCACGCTACGGGCGGCGCCCCACCGGTCCGGCGGCTGAGGCCCTTCAGGGGCTTACAGGGGCTCACCCCTCGGGCATCTTCGAGGAGTGGTGGTTCACGATCAGCCACGTGCCGTTCGGCTGCTTCTCGTAGGCGTAGGTGTAGCGCGCCTTGACGTCGCTCTTCTCGCCCGACTTCGGGTCGGTGAGCGCGAACTCGTACACGCCGGTGTCGATCACGGTGTTCCGGTCGAGGATGTTGACGACGGACTCGATCTTCTTCCCGTGCGGCTTGTTCTTCAGGAAGTGCTCGAAGTAGTCGACGATCTCGGCTCTGTCGGTACGCACGTTGTTGGAGACGGTCGGCAGCAGCACCGCGTCCTTGGCGTACAGATCGGCGACCTTCTTCGCATCACCGGTCTGCAACGCGGCGTTCCACTGGTCGAACAGCCCGAGCACCTGCGCCTTGGTCACCGTCCTGCCCGGCTTGCTCCCGGACTCGGCCCCGGCGACCCCGGCACCGGCGGCGAAGGTACCGGCGGCGAGAACGGCCACGCCGGTGACGACGGCGACACGCTTACGTATGGAGGCGGCTGCGGGACGGTCCGCGGGACGGCGGTTCATTGTCATCTCCGGTGGGATCGAGTGGAGTTGCTGAAGTGACTCCAGACTCGCGTTCCACCGGTTAGGGGCTGTGCAGCGGACGTACAGGGGGGATGCAGGATGCCCCCAATTTCACGCGGTGGGACCAGGGGGCCGGGCGCTACCGTCTGCGCATGGAGATTCTGCGGTACGTGGCCTTCAGCACGGATCCCCGGGGCGGCAACCCGGCAGGCGTGGTGCTGGACGCCACCGGGGCCGACGACGCGACGATGCTGGCGACGGCGGCCGAAGTCGGTTACTCCGAGACGGCGTTCGTGGTGGCGTCCGGCGACGACGCCTTGGACGTGCGGTACTTCAGCCCGCTCGCCGAGGTGCCGTTCTGCGGACACGCGACGATCGCCACGGCCGTGGCCCACGCGGAGCGGCATGGCACCGGGCGGCTGCTGCTGCGCACCGCGGCGGGACCGGTCACCGTCGCCACCGAGCGGTCGGCGGACGGCATCCTGGTGGCGACTCTGGTGAGCGTGGTGCCCCGTACGGCACCGATCGACGAGGGCGACCTGGCCGAACTGCTGGCGATCCTGGGCTGGTCCGAGGCGGACCTGGATCCGGCGCTGCCGCCCCGGGCGGCCTTCGCCGGGGCCTGGCACCCGGTCCTCGCCGCCGCGAGCCGGGAGCGACTGGCCGATCTGGACTACGACATGGCGGACCTCGGCACCCTCATGGCCCGCACGGGCTGGACCACGATCGACCTGGTCCAGCGGGAGTCAGACACCGTCTTCCACGCCCGCAACCCGTTCCCGCCGGGCGGTGTGATGGAGGACCCGGCCACGGGAGCGGCGGCGGCCGCCTTCGGCGGCTACCTGCGGGAACTGGGCCTCGTACCGACCCCGGCCACCCTGACGGTCCACCAGGGCGGGGACATGGGGCGGCCGAGCACGATCACGGTGACGGTGCCGGCGGAGCAGGACACCGGAATCGCCGTGACCGGCCCGGCCGTACGGCTCTGAGCGGCCGCGCTACGTGGCCGGGCGCATCCCCAGCGGGCCGCCGATCTCCTCCGCCATGACCCTGCCCGCCTCGAACTCCAGGGTGTCGTCGCCGATGCCCTGGTCCGTGTCCAGGCCGTCGAGTTCGGCGAGGGGCTGGTTGAGGCGGACGTGGGCGAGGACCGACTGGAGGGCGCGGAGGGTGGCGGAAGCGGTGGAGCCCCAGTTGGAGAAGTAGGAGAACTGCCACCACCACAGGGCCTCCGTGGTGCGGCCCGCGCGGTAGTGGGCCATGCCGTGGCGCAGGTCGGTGATGACGTCCGTGAGGTCGTCGGAGATCCGGGCCGGGACCGGGGCCTTGCGGGGCTCGTAGGGGTCGAACACCTCGGAGTAGATGTCGATCGGGTCCAGCAACCGGGCCAGGTTCTCGCGGAGTTCGTCGACGTCCGGCTCGGGGCCCGAGTCGGGCTCGTAGCGCTCGTCCGGCACGATGTCCTCGTGCGCGCCGAGACGGCCGCCGGCCAGGAGGAGTTGGGAGACCTCCAGGAGGAGGAAGGGCACGGCCGATTCCGGCTCGTCGCCCTTCGCGACCTCGGTGACGGCGACCAGGAAGCTCTCGACCTGGTCCGCGATCTGGACCGCGAAATCGTCCGGGTTCTGGTCGGTCGCGTGCAGCGTGGCGTCAGACATCTAGGAGTCGTCTCCCCTCGAAGGCGCGGCCGAGGGTGACCTCGTCCGCGTATTCCAGGTCGCCACCCACCGGGAGGCCGCTGGCCAGGCGGGTGACCTTCAGGCCCATGGGCTTGATCATGCGGGCGAGGTACGTGGCGGTCGCCTCGCCTTCGAGATTCGGATCCGTGGCGAGGATCAGCTCGGTGACCGTGCCGTCGGCGAGCCGGGCGAGCAGCTCCCTGATGCGCAGGTCGTCGGGCCCCACCCCGTCGATCGGGCTGATCGCGCCGCCGAGGACGTGGTACCGGCCCCGGAACTCACGCGTCCGCTCGATCGCCACGACGTCCTTCGGCTCCTCGACCACGCAGATGACGGCGGGGTCGCGCCGGGTGTCGCGGCAGATGTTGCACAGCTCCTCCTGCGCGACGTTGCCGCAGGTCGCGCAGAAGCGGACCTTCGCCTTGACCTCCATGAGGGCCTGGGCGAGGCGCCGTACGTCCGTCGGTTCGGCCTGGAGGATGTGGAAGGCGATCCGCTGGGCGCTCTTCGGACCGACGCCGGGCAGCCGCCCCAGCTCGTCGATCAGGTCCTGGACCACGCCTTCGTACAACGGACTGCCCTTCTTGGAACTCCGAGACCTTCGAGGAATTCGCGGTCTTCGAGGTCGGTCGTCGCGTACGGCCTTTCCGTACGTACGGTAGTTGTCCGCCGCCCGTCCGAGGAAGGCGGCGGGCGTCTCAGAACGGCAGGCCCGGGATTCCGCCGCCGCCGAGACCCTGCGCGAGCGGGCCCAGCTTCTGCTGCTGGAGCGCCTGCGCGTTCTCGTTGGCCGCCTGGACCGCCGCCACGACGAGATCGGCCAGCGTCTCGGTGTCGTCGGGGTCGACCGCCTTCGGGTCGATCTTCAGGGCGCGCAGTTCGCCGGCGCCGGTGACGGTCGCGGTCACCAGGCCACCGCCCGCCTTCCCGTCGACCTCCGTCTGCGCCAGCTCCTCCTGTGCCTGTGCCAGGTCCTGTTGCATCTTCTGGGCCTGCTGGAGCAACTGCTGCATATTGGGCTGGCCACCACCGGGAATCACGATCAGCTCCTTGCTCGGTACGGGTTTTCCCGTTCGGCACGAGCCTACGTGGTCAGGCCTGCCGTCGCCCCAGCACTCTTTCGAGTGAGTCCCCCTCGCGCCCTATACCGGATCAAGGAATACTTCCGGGCGGAAAAGTGGCGAAAGCTGCGTCTTCGCCACCCATTGGGGGGTAGGAAGGGTCCGGCGCGGCAGGTGGGTCGTTCGTCGCGCAGTGTGAGTCGGCTGGGACCGCGCGTGGTCGTTCGTGGTCAGTAGGGAGTGCCGGGTGGGTCAGCCGGAGATGCAGCCCGAGGTGCCGCCTCAGGACGGACGGGGCGAGGGGGCGTCCCGGCCGCGGCCGGGCGATCTGACCGGGCGGGCCTTTCCGCACGGGGACTGGGGTGAGCCGGCGGCCCGGCTGGACGAGCTGTACCGGTGGGTGGAGCGCGGGGCGCTGCGGACGGCGGCCTGGTATCTCGAGGACCGGGTGTGGAAGCGGCGGTGCGCGCGGGGCTTGCGCTGCGGGGCCGCGGTGGGGGCGGTCACCGGCGTCGCGCTGCCCCTGCTGGATCTGACCGGGGTCGCCGGCGGGGTCGCGCCCTGGGGGTGTCTGGCGCTGCTGCTGGGGGTGGCGTGTGTGGCCGTCGACCGGTACTTCGGGGTGACGTCGGGCTGGATGCGGGACGTGGCCACCGCGCAGGCCGTGCAGCGGCGGCTGCAGGCGTTGCAGTTCGACTGGGCGGCGGAGTGCGTGCGGGAGGTGCTGGGGCCGGCGGAGGGGACGGCCGCGGAGGCCGCCGAGCGGTGTCTCGGGGTGCTGCGGAGGTTCAGCGAGGACATGAGTGAGCTGGTCCGGGTGGAGACCGGGGACTGGATGGGCGAGTTCCGGGCCGGGGGTGCGCCGGTGGGGATGCAGGCGGTGGTGTTGTCCGGTGGGGGGCGGGGGGCTGAGGTGGGGGGTGTGAACGGGCGGTTCTCCGTGCCGCCGCCGGGGGGTGGGGCGCGGCCGAACATGCCGCGGCAGCGGCCGCCGGAGCCGCGGTGAGCTGGCCGGGGGTTTCTGGTGCTCGGCGTTGTCGCTGGGGGCGGGTGGGTGCGCAACTCGGCGCGACGAGGTGCCTCCCCCACTCTCGGCTTCGCTCGAGCGGGGGGACCCCCACCGCCCACCCGTGCCGCCCTTAGCGGCACGCATGCCCGCAGCTAGGACAGGACCTAGGTGGCCTCCGCGCACAGGACGAGACCCTCCGGGGTCCAGCACGGGATGTGGCCGTGGGTGCGGGTCACGTCCTGGCCGTTGCCTCGGGACAGGTAGGTCAGGAAGCTCGATGCCAAGGAGTCGGCCGGGGGGCGGCCGTAGGTGTAGGCGTATTCGATCTCGCGGTAGGGGTAGTCGCTCGTGCCGCGTTCGATGGCGTCGACGGAGGCGGGGTCGCCGTCCAGGCGCAGGGAGTGCAGGCCCTTCGCGCGGGCGGCCAGGTTGAGTTCGCTGTAGCCGACGGCGCCCGGGAGGCCGGCGACCGTCGTCAGCACCTGTTCCGTGGAGTCGAGTTCGCAGCGGATGACGGCCGCCGTCGGGTCGTCCTTGTGGACGCAGTCGACGGAGGAGTTGGCGATCTCGCCCCGGCCCAGCACCCGGCGCTGGAAGACCTGCCGCGTCCCGGACCCCGCGTCCCGGCTGACCAGGTGCACGCGCAGGTCCGGGCCGCCGAGCTGCTTCCAGTTGCGGATCTCGCCCCGGTAGAGACGCCGTACGTCCGCCGTGGACAGGTTCTTCAGCCTCACGTCGTCGTTGACGACGAGCGCGAACACGGACACCGCCACCCGGTTCTCGCGCAGCGCGGGCAGGCCGGCCGGCTTGGGGCCGTCCGACAGGGCCACCACCGGCGGGGAGCCCCGCCCCTCCCGTACCGCCCGGTCGCCGGCCGCCGCGAGCTCCCGGATCCCGGCCGTCGAGCCGTGGGCGTCCACCTCGATGACCGGGTCGCCGCCGCAGTCCCGCTCGTACTTGGCGGCCACCTCGCGCAGGACGGGCGCGAAGGCGGTCGAGCCGGTGAGGGTGAGGGTGCCGCTCGCGCAGCCGATCGGGGGCGGGGTGTCGTCCTGGACGACGACGATCGCCGCCAGGGTCACGACGCTCACCGTGAGCGCGAGGGTGATCAGCCGCGCCGCCCGGCTGAACAGCGGCGGCTTGTCGTCCGGCGTGGCGCTGCGGTTGGGGTGCACCTCGCCGTCGCGCAGGCCGCCCACCAGCCGGATCTCGTCGCCGACATCGCCGCCGGCGAGCAGCACGAGCAGCTTGAAGTGGTCGCCCCGGTTGAGCGGAACGCGGGGGATGCGCAGGGTGTTGCCGTCGTAGGCGAAGCCGCGGGCCGCGGTGAAGTGGTCCATGAGGTGGTCGGTGTCCGACGGCTGGGTCACCGAGACCCCCCGGACGGTACGGCCCGCGAACACCGCGGTCAGGCCGTGCAGTTCGGGGCCGGTGTAGTCGTCGCGGTCGATGCCCTGCGAGCCGTCGTTCTCGATGCGCAGCAGGACCAGGGTCGCGTCGGACATGTCCGGGGCCTCGTCGAACAGGCCGAGACGGCGGTTGGCGCGGCCCGAGCGCACGTCGTCGCCGATGGCGTTGTCCATCTGCACGCGGTAGCCCACCCGTTTGCGGCGCGGCACCCGGCGTTCGTACCAGACCATGACGCCCGAGGCGATGATGCCGAGCAGGGCCGTCGCCACGGCCACGAGGTTCTCCGCGCTCAACCACTCCACCGTGGGTGCCCCCGCCGCCGCCCGGACTCGATCGTCTGGTCACCGTACGGCTGTACGAGCGGGTATCCGGATTTCGTCGGCTTGAATTCGCCGGACGTTCAACGACCTCGGGGGAACCGGTAGTTGGTCATTCCTTGGAGTACGTCAGCCGCTCCCCGCTGCTCGTGTTCACGCGCTGGAGCGTGTAGTCGGTCAGGAGGGTGACCTCGGTGGCCTCGCCCGGGGTGCAGGCGGAGCGCGGCTGCCCGACCGTCACGGTGGACGGGCCGATCCTCAACGGGCCGTCGGAGCCCGGGTCGTCGGTCAGCTCGCCCTCGAACACGCAGTGGTAGGTGCCGCCTCCCTTGGTGGGGCCGTCGGCCACGAGGGACAGGACCGTGTCGCCCGGCTCGCCCTGCTGGATCGTCAGGGAGCGGGTGTGCTGCCCGTCGGCGTTGTCGATGGTGGTGGACCAGGTGCCGAGGTACGCCGTGGGGATGGCGCCGTCGGCCGGGGAGGAGGCGGTGGTGTCCGGCTGCGAGGTCTGCTGGCCGGAGTCCGTGGGGGCGCCGGTGCCCTGCGTGGGGGTGGGGCGGTCGTCGGCTTTGTCGCCCTCGCCGCCCTGCATCAGCGCGTACACCGAGCCGCCCGCGGCCAGCGCGACGACCAGGGCGATCACGACGAGCAGGGCGGTGGAACGGCCGTTGCGGGGCGGGTCCTGTGGCGGGCCGTAGGGCGGGGGCGTGCCGTACGGCGTCGGACCGTAGGGAGGTGGGCCGTAGGGCGGGGTGGAGCCGAGTTGGGGGTGTTGCTGGGGGTAGCCGTAGGCCGGGTACGGGGGTGGTGCCTGTGGGCCGGGCGGTACGCCCTGGCTCGCGACCATGGTGGGCAGGTGGTTCAGCGGTGGGCCCTCGCCTGGCGGACCCGGTGGGGGTGGGGCGGTGGGTGCCTGCGGCGCAGGGGTCGGCGACGATTCGTCGGTGGTCGGGGCGTGTTCGGGGGTGGTACCGGGACCGATTTCCGGCTGCGGGGCGGTGGGGGCTGGTCGCGCCCACGCGGCGGAGCCGCCCATGTCAGGGCCCCGCGCCCCTTGGGTTTCTGGATCCTCTGTTTCCAGCAAGCGCACCGCGTGTCGTCCCAGTTGGGCCACCAGTGCGCCCGGGAGCCAGGGGTCGAGGGCTCGGCCGTCGGCCACGGTGTCGTCCGCGCCGGTGCGTTCCAGGACGCGGTCGAGGGTCGGGCGGGTGGTGGGGTCCTTGCGGAGGCAGTCGCGGACCAGGTCGGCGATGCCCTCGGGGACGCCCGTCAGGTCCGGTTCCTCCTGGGCGATGCGGAACATCAGCGCGTGCACACCGCTGTTGGCGGTGCCGAAGGGCAGGGCGCCGGTCGCGGCGTAGGCGAGGACGGAGCCGAGGCAGAAGACGTCGCAGGCCGGGGTGATGCGGTCGCCCCGCACCTGCTCGGGCGCCATGAAGCCGGGCGATCCGACGAGCGCCCCGGTGCGCGTGAGCCCGCCGTCCGTCACGGTCTCCAGGGCCCGTGCGATACCGAAGTCGATGACGCGCGGGCCGTCGATGGTGACCAGCACGTTGGACGGCTTGAGGTCGCGGTGGACGATGCCGGCGGCATGGATGTCCTTGAGCGCGTGCGCGAGCCCGGCCGCGAGGATGCGGACCGTCCGCTCGGGCAGGGCACCGTGGTCGTGCCCGACGACCTGCTGGAGACTCGGCCCGGCGACGTACCCCGTGGCGACCCAGGGCACCGCCGCCTCGGTGTCCGCGTCCAGCACCGGCGCCGTCCAGTAGCCGCCGACCCGCCTTGCGGCCCCCACCTCCTGCCGGAACCGCTCCCGGAACTCCTCCTGCGCGGCCAGTTCCTCGCGCACGAGTTTCACGGCGACCGTACGGCCCCGCTCCGAGCGCGCCAGATACACCTGCCCCATCCCGCCCGCGCCGAGCCGCGCCAGCAGCCGGTAGGCACCGATCCGTACGGGATCCCCGGGCCCCAGTTTCTCCATCGCTCAGCCGCCTTCCCCCCACACGTGAGCAACAGATCGAGAATAGTGCGGGGGCGGGGCGGGGTGACCTGGGCGAACTCTACGGTTCCGTAACAGGCGGACCCACCTGGTCGAGCACGGTGGACAGGCGTTCCAAGAGCCGCACCGCCTCCGCCAGTTCCGCCTCCCCGAACGCCTCGGCCAGCCGGTCGGCGTAGGCCGCGTGCCCGGGGTCGATCCGGGCGACCGCCGCGCGCCCCTCCTCGGTCGGCGCGAGGAGCTTGGCGCGGCGGTGCGCCGGGTTCTGCCGGTACTCGGCGAGGCCGCGCTCCACCAGCAGATCGGCGATGCGCTGCACGCTCTGCCGGGTGATGCCCATGGCGCGGGCGATGCCGGAGACGGGCAGCGGCTCGCCGAGGACCGCGCCGAGCACCTGCCACCAGGCGGCGGTGAGCCCGGCGGGCCGGGCCAGTTCCTCCGCGACGGCGAGGAACTGGCCGTTGAGCCGGAACACTCCGAGGGCGCTGCGGCTGAACAGGTCCTGGCGCTCCCGGCTCACAGCGCGCCGGCCTTCTCCAGCACCGCGTACGCCGCCGGGTCGGAGTCGTGGAACAGCCGGTACCAGGCGTCGAGCACCTCACCCTCGTAGACCCCGAGCAGCCGGAGGATCTCCCGGGCGAAGGCGACCGGTTCGGTCGGGCCTGCCGTGACCAGGGGGCCGTCGGTGACGGCGTCGGTCTCGACGTAGCGCTCGCCGCCCGCGTAGCCGGTCGCGGCCAGGTAGAAGGAGATCGCGCTGGTGTGGTCACGGTCGTCGAGCAGGCCCTCCCGGGCCAGTCCGGCGGTGGCCCCGCAGATCGCGGCGACCGGTACGCCCGCTTCCAGGAAGGCCCGGGCCTTGCGGGCGAAGGGCGCGAGGTCGCCGCTCGTGTCCCAGAGGTCGGCGCCCGGGAGGATCAGCAGCGCGCTGTCCTCGGGGCGTACGTCGTCCAGCGCCATGTCGGGCTGGACGCGCAGGCCGCCGATGCTGGTGACCGGGGCCGTGGTCGGGCCGACCGTGCGGATCGTGTGGCCGGCGCGGGCGAGGTGGGCCGTGGCGTGGCCGGTCTCCCAGTCGGCGAGGGTGTCGTAGACGGCGAGATGGACGGGCTTGGCGCTCATGGCTCCTCCTGGAGTTCCGTGTATGACAACATACTGTCGATTAGGCAGCATGCTGTCAATACCCCCTCCGTACCCGGGGAAGGTCCTCCGTGTGACACCTCCCCGTCGACAACCTGTCGCGGAAACCCCCGGACCTCACACACGACGCCGATTTCCAGCCCGCGTCCCGCATGCCTACGCTCGCCCGCATGACCCCTCAGCCGAACCCCGAAGCCGGTGCCGCCGTCAAGGCCGCCGACCGTGACCATGTGTTCCACTCCTGGTCCGCACAGGAGCTCATCGACCCGCTCGCCGTCGCCGGCGCGGAGGGGTCGCACTTCTGGGACTACGACGGCCGCCGCTACCTGGACTTCTCCAGTGGGCTCGTCTACACGAACATCGGCTACCAGCACCCCAAGGTCGTCGCCGCGATCCAGGAGCAGGCGGCGAAGCTGACGACGTTCGCGCCCGCGTTCGCGATCGAGGCGCGGTCGGAGGCGGCACGGCTGATCGCCGAGCGGACCCCCGGCGACCTGGACAAGATCTTCTTCACCAACGGCGGCGCCGACGCCGTCGAGCACGCCATCCGCATGGCCCGTCTGCACACGGGCCGCCCCAAGGTGCTCTCGGCGTACCGCTCGTACCACGGCGGCACGCAGCAGGCCGTGAACCTCACCGGCGACCCGCGCCGCTGGGCCTCCGACAGCGGCACGGCCGGGGTCGCGCGCTTCTGGGCGCCCTACCTCTACCGCTCCCGCTTCTACGCCGAGACCGAGGAGCAGGAGTGCGCGCGGGCGCTGGAGCACCTGGAGACGACGATCGCCTTCGAGGGGCCCTCGACCGTCGCGGCGATCATCCTGGAGACCATCCCGGGCACGGCCGGGATCATGGTCCCGCCGCCCGGCTACCTCGCCGGTGTGCGTGAGATCTGCGACAAGTACGGGATCGTCTTCGTCCTGGACGAGGTCATGGCCGGCTTCGGACGGACCGGTGAGTGGTTCGCGGCCGACCTGTTCGACGTCACCCCCGACCTGCTGACCTTCGCCAAGGGCGTGAACAGCGGCTACGTACCGCTGGGCGGTGTGGCGATCTCCGGCGCGATCGCGGAGACCTTCGGGAAGCGGCCGTACCCCGGCGGTCTGACCTACTCCGGGCACCCGCTGGCCTGCGCTGCCGCCGTCGCGACGATCGACGTCATGGCGGAGGAGGGCGTCGTCGAGAACGCGGCCCGGCTGGGCGCGTCCGTCCTCGGGCCGGAGCTGGCCGCGCTCGCCGAGCGGCACCCGAGCGTCGGCGAGGTGCGCGGCGCCGGCATGTTCTGGGCGCTGGAGCTGGTGCGGAACCGCGAGACGCGCGAGCCGCTGGTGCCGTACAACGCGGCCGGGGAGGCGAACGCGCCGATGGCCGCCTTCGCCGCCGCCGCGAAGGGCGGCGGGCTGTGGCCGTTCGTGAACATGAACCGCACGCATGTGGTGCCGCCCTGCAACATCAGCGAGGCGGAGCTGAAGGAGGGCCTCGCGGTTCTGGACACGGCGCTGTCGGTGGCGGACGAGTACACGGCGTGAACAGCGGTACACGGAGTAAACACCTGTAAACCCGTCAGTAACCGACAACCTCGGGCCTCATTCGAACGCGTAAGGTGGCGTGCTCGTAGACATATACGTGCACGCCACCCGAACGCGACGAGGGAGACGCCCTGACCATGCCCGGCAGTACCGGCAACGGCGCCGTGACGCGCAGCACCCTGCGCCAGCAGATCGCGGACGCGCTTCGTGACGAGGTGCTGGCCGGAAGGCTCCAGCCGGGTCAGGAGTTCACGGTCAAGGAGATCGCCGAGCAGTACGGGGTGTCCGCGACGCCGGTGCGCGAGGCCCTGGTCGACCTCTCCGCGCAGGGACTCCTCGACGCCGACCAGCACCGCGGCTTCCGGGTCCACGAGTACTCCGCCGAGGACTTCCGCGGCATGATCGAGGCCCGTGACCTGGTCATCGAGGGGATGTTCCACGCCCTCACCTCCGGGCAGCGCGACTCCCTCCAGCCCGACGACCCCCGGATAGCCGCCGTGCTCGCCGGGGTCAGGCGGCGCGGCGAGGAGGCCCAGCGGGCCGCCGCGGCCGGTGACCTCACCGTCCTCATCGGCTACGACCTGCGCTACTGGCGCGAGCTCGCCGCCCTCTTCGGCAACCCCTACCTGGGCGACTTCCTGCACCGGCTGCGCGTGCAGACCTGGGTGGGCGCGGTGCAGCATCTGCGCCGGCTCCCCGATCTGCGCGGCGAGCTGTGGGCCGGCCACACCTCGCTGGTCGACGCCCTGGCCGCCCAGGACACCGTCACCGCCCGGTCGATCATCTCGGGCTACAACTCCCACTCGCTCGCCCTGATCGAGCGCCTCGCCTGCTGACGGTCTGCGTCGCGGCTGTCCGTATGGGTATGGGACATGCACGGCAGGAGCCTCTGCCGGGCCGCACCGATACCCTGCCCTGACTGACCACCGTGCTACCCGACGCCACCCGACCGCTGAGCTGAGCGAGGAGCCTTCTTTGGCCTGTGACCTGTGGCTGGTACCGCTCGTCGACGTCTTGTGCCACACGCCGGACAACCCCTTCGCCGAGGAACTCGCGCAATACAACAAGGTGCTCGCCGAGGCCGGGTTGCCGCCGGTGCCGGTGTACCAGTACATGCCGGGCTTGTCCGGCGAGGTCGCCCCGGTCGCGGGCTTCGACTACGACGCGCTGCACTTCCTGCGCCGCGCCTATCTGCTCCAGGTGTGCGGACTGCCGGTGACGCCCGTGGACGAACTCGGCGGCGACTACGAGCAGTTGCTGGAGATGTTCGAGTCGACGGCCCAGCAGTCGCACCTCGTGTGGCACTACGACCACGCGGGCGCGTACGTCCCCGTCGACTTCCCGAACCCGCTCGCCGACGACGATCTCCTCGCGGGCGGCGGCCCGCTGGGCTCCTCGCACGCCCTGCTGCGGGAGCTGGAGACGGTCGCCCCCGCCCTCGGCATCGACCCGGCCAACCCGCCGGCCGCGCCCCAGGCGCCCCTGGCCCCCACGGAGCTGGAGGAACCCGCCGTCCCCGCCCCGTACGACCCCAGCCCGTTCGCCCGCGAACGGCACGTCTGGCTCGGGCTGCACGCGGCCGTGACGCGGAGTCTGGCGCAGGGGTCGATGATCGTCTTCAGTTGAGGGCGGAGCGGCCGTTGATCGGAAGGTACGTCCATGACGAGTGAGCAAGCCCGCCTGACCGCGGTGATCACCACGGTCGAGCAGGAGGCGCAGGACGAGGCGAAGGCACTGGCGGGCGAGGGCCGGACGGCCCGGGCGATCCGCCGTCTGCGCAAGAGTTCGAGTCTGAACCTGCACACGGGCTCCGTGGCCCTGGACCTGCTGGTCGAGGGCGGCACCCTGCCCACCACGCACCGCCAGGCCCTGGACGCCCTGCGGGAGGCGGACGCCGCGCTGGTCGGTGAGTTGACGGGCGTGCTGCGCCAGGAGAGGCGCGACGCGGACATCCAGGCCGTCAAGCTGCTCCGCGAGCGCACCGGCATCGACCTGGCCGGCGGCTATCACCTCGTCCGGGAGCTGTCGGCACAGCTCGGCCGGTGACCGAGGGTCGCCCCTCGGGTCACCGGCCGCAGCAGCAGGCGTCCTACAGGAACGAGTTGATCTCGATCGTCTCGTCCCGGCCCGGGCCCACACCGATCGCGGAGATCGGGGCCCCCGACATCTCCTCCAGCGCCTTGACGTAGGCCTGGGCGTTCTTCGGCAGGTCGGAGAAGGACTTGGCCTTGCTGATGTCCTCGTTCCAGCCCGGCAGCATCTCGTAGACCGGCCTCGCGTGGTGGAAGTCGGTCTGGGAGTACGGGAGCTCCTCGACGCGCTTGCCGTCGATCTCGTACGCCACGCAGACCGGGATCTGCTCCCAGCCGGTGAGGACGTCGAGCTTGGTGAGGAAGAAGTCCGTCAGGCCGTTGACGCGGGTGGCGTACCGGGCGATGACGGCGTCGAACCAGCCGCAGCGACGGTCACGGCCGGTGGTGACACCGCGCTCGCCGCCGATGCGGCGCAGGGCCTCGCCGTCCTCGTCGAAGAGCTCCGTCGGGAACGGGCCGGCGCCGACCCGGGTCGTGTAGGCCTTGAGGATGCCGATGACCCGGCTGATCTTCGTCGGGCCCACGCCGGCGCCGGTGCAGGCGCCGCCCGCGGTCGGGTTCGAGGAGGTGACGAAGGGGTACGTGCCGTGGTCGATGTCGAGCAGCGTGCCCTGGCCGCCCTCGAAGAGGACCACCTTGTCGTCCTCCAGGGCCTGGTTCAGGACCAGGACCGTGTCGGCGACGTACGGGCGGAGCTTCTCGGCGTAGGCCAGCAGCTCCTCGACCACCTGGTCCACGGCGATCGCGCGCCGGTTGTAGAGCTTGGTGAGGACCTGGTTCTTGATGTCGAGGGCCGCCTCGACCTTCTGCGTGAGGATCGACTCGTCGTAGAGGTCCTGCACACGGATACCGACGCGGTTGATCTTGTCCGCGTAGGTCGGGCCGATGCCGCGCCCGGTGGTGCCGATCTTGCGCTTTCCGAGGAAGCGCTCCGTCACCTTGTCGACCGTGACGTTGTACGGCGTGATGATGTGCGCGTTGCCGCTGAGCAGGAGCTTGGAGGTGTCGACACCACGCTCGTTCAGACCGCTCAGCTCGGAGAGCAGGACCGACGGGTCGACGACGACACCGTTACCGATGACCGGCGTGCAGCCGGGAGACAGGATTCCGGAAGGGAGGAGGTGCAGTGCGTACTTCTGGTCGCCGACGACGACGGTGTGGCCGGCGTTGTTGCCGCCCTGGTAGCGCACTACATAGTCCACGGATCCACCGAGCAGGTCGGTGGCCTTTCCCTTGCCTTCGTCACCCCACTGAGCACCGAGCAGCACAAGTGCGGGCACGCGCGTACACCCCTTCCGGGCGGGGCATGTCCATGGTCGAGGGCGAACGCGGCGGTGTACCACCGCGTGCACCGCGACCGCCGTTGGCCGCCAACCGTCGGACCGGATGCCCCGGAATAGACGAAGCCCCTGGCGCAATAGCGCAAGGGGCTCTTGCACAAAGATGCTACCCGAGGAAGCGAGGCATGGCCGAGGTGGCGACTTCTCCGACGTCCGAGCAGCTGCTGGTGGTCATAGACCCGGTCGCCCGCCGGACGGACAACGAGTCCGTACGGATCGCGAAAGACGTGCTCAGCGGGGGTGCCGGCACCAAGGTGTGCCTGCCGGAGGGACCGGAGGAGTTCGCCCGGGCGCTGGCCCGGCGGGGCTCGCGGCGGCCCGTGGTGGTCGGCGACGACCGGGCGCTGATCCGCGCGGTGTCGCTGCTGCACCGGCACCGGGAGCTGGCCGGATGCGCGCTGTCGGTGGTGCCGGTCGGGGATGTCATGTCCCTGGCTCGCTCGCTGGGGGTGCCGACGGGGACGGTGGCGGCGGCGCGGGCGGTGCTCGACGGGGTCGAGCGGCGGATGGACCTGATGGTCGACGACAGCGACGGGGTGGTGCTCGGCGCGTTGCGCATACCGCCCCTGTCGCCCTTCCCGGCGGCCGAGGATCCTGAGGACGCCTCGGGCCGTCCGTGGCTGCGGACCTGCCAGTCCCTGGTCCGGACCCTGGTACCGGCCGGCCGCCCGTCCCGGCTCACCGCCGGGCCGGAGCCCGGGCCGTCCCGGCTGCGGGTCGAGGTGGACGGGGAGACCCTCGTCGACCTGAACCAGCCGGTGGAGGCGGTGTCGGTGTCCCCCACGGCCTCCGGAACGGCCTCGGTGGAGATCCGCCCCGCGTCCGTCGGCGCCGAGGCATCCCCCCTCCTCGCCCAGGGCCGCACGGTGACCGTCTCGGGAGCCCACTTCCGCTATCGCGCGGACACGGCGGTGTCGGGGCCGGTGCGGACCCGGACGTGGAGGGTACGGGAGGGGGCCTGGGGGCTGACGGTGCCGGCGGCGGTGTCGTGAGTCAGCTCTCGGGGGCCTGGAATCCGGTGGTGTCGAGGGTGCAGCCGAAGGGGTCCGGGATGTCGAGCTTCTCGCCGAAGGGCTTGGAGAGCCGGAGCTCGTAGCCCTTCGCCGACGGGGAGCCGTAGACGATGGCCTGCTGCTCCTGCATGTCGAGGACCAGGTAGACGGGGACACCCGCCCTGGCGTACACCTCGGCCTTGTCGGTGAGGTCGTCGGTCCGGGTGGAGGGGGAGGTCAGCTCGGCTACGAAGGACAGGGCTTCGCCGTCGAGGTGATTGCTCGTGGTCCGGTGAGCGTGATGGTGGGCTGCGTGAATGTCGGGGCCGTAGGCGGACTCGGAGCCAGGAAAGACGTACAGAAAGGGCCCGTAACTGATTCTGTGCCCGGCGGGCAGGTGCGGTCGCAACTGGTCACAGACCAACTCCATGACATTGAGGTAGTACCCCTTCGACCACGGCGACACGACGATGCTCCCCCTGACGATCTCGGCCTTGTAGCCGTCGGGCACGTTCAGCTCGTCGAGAAGGTCCAGGAGTTCCTCGAAGTCGCTGCGGGGCCTGGTGCCGCTCATCACCGGTCGCTCTGCCATGAGTGTCATGATGCGCCCTCCCCTTCGACATGGACCAGACGCCACTCAGTGTAGTCGGATGGTCACTCCGGTCCGAACGTCTTCTCCCGGTGCTCCCGCCAGCGCGCCATCATCGCCTCGACCTCACCCTCGAGGAACTCGAAGAACGCGAGCGTCTCGGAGAGGCGGCGGCCCGCCGGGGTGGTGGGGCCGAGGCTGGAGACGCCCTCGCGCAGGGCGCCTTCCCAGCGCTTGAGGACGGCCTCGCGGTTGGCGAGGGCCTCGTACCACTGCTCGCCGTGGACCCGGTAGCGCTCGCGGCGGGAACCGGGCTCGCGTTCGCGCGAGACCATGTGCGTCTGGGCCAGGTAGCGCACCGCGCCGGACACCGCCGCGGGGCTGATCTGCAGCTGGTCGCCCAGCTCGGCGGAGGTCAGCGAGCCCTCGTCGGAGGCGAGCAGCGCGGCGAAGACCCGGGCGGGCATCCGGGGCATGCCGGCCTCGACGAGCTGCGCCGCGAAGGACTCCACGAACCTCGACACGGCCTCCGCGTCCCGGCCGCTCCCTGCTGAATCCGTCATACGGCTCACCCTATCCGCGATTCATACGCTTCCTTAACTTCACAAATTTCTGAAAGAAGCGTACGTTCTGAAGCATGACGAAGGCCATCACCGTCTCCGGACTGCACAAGTCCTTCGGGCGGACGCACGCTCTCGACGGGCTCGATCTGGAGGTCGCCTCCGGCGAGGTCCACGGCTTCCTCGGCCCCAACGGCGCCGGCAAGTCCACCACCATCCGTGTGCTGCTCGGCCTGCTGCGCGCCGACTCGGGCGCCGCGCAGGTGCTCGGCCGCGACCCGTGGACGGACGCGGTCGAGGCGCACCGCCGTATCGCCTACGTCCCGGGCGACGTGACGCTGTGGCGCAACCTCTCCGGCGGCGAGGTCATCGACCTCTACGGCCGGCTGCGCGGAGGTCTCGATCCCCGGCGCCGGGCGGAGCTGATCGAGCGCTTCGAACTCGACCCCACCAAGAAGGGCCGTACGTACTCCAAGGGCAACCGGCAGAAGGTCGCCCTGGTCGCCGCGTTCGCCTCGGACGTCGACCTGCTGATCCTGGACGAGCCGACCTCGGGCCTGGATCCGCTGATGGAGGAGGTCTTCCAGCGGTGCGTCGCCGAGGAGCGCGACCGGGGGCGCACGATCCTGCTCTCCTCCCACATCCTCAGCGAGGTGGAGGAGCTGTGCGACCGGGTGAGCATCATCCGCAAGGGCCGTACGGTCGAGAGCGGGTCGCTCGCCGAGCTGCGCCATCTGACACGTACGAGTGTGACGGCCGAACTCGCCGGGCCGCCGAACGGGCTGGCGGATCTGCCCGGGGTGCACGGCCTCGACGTCCAGGGGCGCCGCGTCCGGCTCCAGGTCGAGTCCGACCGGCTGGACGCCGTACTGCGGTCCTTGTCCGAGTCGGGTGTGCGGTCGCTGACGTCGACGCCGCCGACGCTGGAGGAGCTGTTCCTGCGGCACTACCAGGACGAGGCGGACGAGACGGCAGAGGCGGCGGCCCGATGACGACCTTCGCCTTCGCGGCGCGCCCCGGCAGCGCACGCCAACTGGCCGGGACGGGCACGCTGCTGCGGTTCGCGCTGCGCCGCGACCGGCTGATGATCCCGGTGTGGACCGGGGTCAACGTCCTGATGGTCCTCTCCATGCCGGGCACGCTGGAGGGCCTGTACGGCACCCCGGGCGAACGCGCCGACCTGATCCGGCAGATGGCCGGCAACTCCTCGCTGCGCGCGATGATCGGCCCGGTCTTCGGCGACTCGATCGGTGCCCTGACGGCCTGGCGGGTCGGCGTCTACGCGGGCGCCCTGGCCGCCGTGACGAGCCTGCTGGTCGTCGTACGGCACACCCGGGACGAGGAGGAGAGCGGCCGTCAGGAGCTGGTCGCCTCCGGGATGGTGGGCCGCCGGGCCTCCCTGACGGCGGCCCTGCTGGCGGCGGCGGTCGCGAACGCGGTCCTGGCCCTGCTGGTGACGGCCGGACTGGCCGGGCAGGGTGCGGCCGGGGCCCTGGCGCTGGGCCTCGGGATCGCCGGGGTCGGGATGGTCTTCGCGACGATGGCGGCGATCGTCGCCCAGCTCACGGAGAGCGCGCGGCTGGCCCGGGGGCTGACGGCGGCGGTGCTGGGCACGGCGTTCGTGCTGCGTGCGGCGGGCGACTCGGCGACCGACGACGGCTCGTCGCCGCTGACGTGGCTCTCGCCGCTGGGCTGGCTGGAGAACCTGCGGCCGTACGCGGACGAACGCTGGTGGGTGCTGGCGCTGCTCGCCGGGGCGGTCCTGCTCCAGGGCGCGGTGGCCTACGGGCTGGCGGGCCGCCGGGACATCGGCATGAGCTTCCTGCCCACCCGCCCCGGCCCGGCGACCGGCCGCCTGGGCAGCGCGGGCGCACTGGCCTGGCGGTTGCAGCGGGGCGGTGTGCTGGGCTGGAGCGTCGGCTTCCTCCTCGCCGGGGTCGTCTACGGCGGCATGACCGAGGGCGCGGCCGACCTGGTCGGCGGCAACGCCGGTGCCCGGCGGATCTTCGAGCGGATGGGCGGGCAGTCCGGCCTGACGGACGCGTTCCTGGCGTCGATGGTGGGCATGCTCGGGCTGGTCGCGGCCCTGTACATCGTGGCATCGGTGCTGCGCCTGCACGGCGAGGAGACATCGGGCCGTGCGGAACCGGTCCTGGCGAACGCGGTCGGGCGACTGCGGTGGGCCGCCGGGCATCTGGTGATCGCCTTCGGCGGCGCGGCGCTCCTGATGCTGCTGGCCGGCCTGGGCTTCGCCCTCGGCTACGGCAAGGACATCGCCCCGATCCTCGGCGCCTGCCTCGTGCAGCTCCCGGCGATCTGGGTGATCGGCGGCCTCACGGTCCTGCTGACCGGCGTCCTGCCCCGGGCGGCAGCGACGTCGTGGGGCGTGGCCGGCGCGGTCCTGCTGATCGGCTGGGTCGGACCCGCCCTGGACATGCCACAGACGGTGCTGGACCTGTCTCCCTTCGGCCATCTGCCCAAGTTGCCCGGCGGGGAGATGGAGTGGGCGCCGGTCCTGGCCCTGCTGGGGCTGGCCGTGGTGCTGGTGGCCGGGGGGCTGGCGGGGTTGCGGCGGCGGGACATGACGACCTGAGCGGCGGCGGGAACTGCCGAGCGGCCCGCGTACGTCCATGCCGGGCATGGGACAACGTACGCAGGCCGCTGCCGGTTGCCTGACCGCGGCCGTCGGCGCGGGCGCGGGACTCGCGGTGTGGGCCGTCGGCGTCAGGGAGCGGCTCTGGCGGTTCGAGGCGGCCCCGGACTGGAGCGTGCTCTACGCCGAACTGCCCTTGGCGATCCTCGGCGGGGTCGCCGCCGCCCTGACGGCCTGGGCCCTGCTCCGGCGTCTCAGACCGCGACGCTGAGCCCCTCCAGCCCCCTGATCACGAAGTTCGGCTTGCGATCGGGCTCAGCGGTCAGGCGCAGGGTCGGGGCCTTCTCCAGCAGCGCGCCCATCGACGCGGCCAGTTCGATGCGGGCCAGGGGGGCGCCGATGCAGTAGTGGATGCCGGCGCTGAAGGAGATGTGGGGGTTGTCCGTGCGGGTCAGGTCGAGGTGGGAGGGGTTCTCGAAGACCGTCGGGTCGTGGTTGGCGGAGCCGAAGAGGAGGGCGATCTCCGCGCCGCGCGGGATCGTCGTGCCGGCGATCTCGATGTCGTCCAGGACCCAGCGTTCGAAGAGCTGGAGCGGGGTGTCGTAGCGCATCAGTTCCTCGACGGCGGTGGGGACGAGGGTGGGGTCGGCGCGCAGGGCCGCGAGTTGGGGCTCGTTGCGGAAGAGGGCGTACCAGCCGTTGACCGTGGAGTTCACCGTGGCCTCGTGGCCGGCGTTCAGCAGGAGGACCGCCGTCGAGATCATCTCCTGCTCGGTGAGGCGGTCGCCCTCGTCGTGTGCCTCGATGAGGCCCGAGATGAGGTCGTCGCCCGGTTCCTTGCGGCGGGCCGCGATCAGTTCGCGCAGGTAGTCGGAGAACTCGACCGACGCCCGCACCGCCTTCGCCGCCGTCTCCTCGGAGGGGTTCAGCTCGTACATCCCGCAGATGTCCGCCGACCAGGGGCGCAGTGGGGCCCGGTCGGACTCCGGGATACCGAGCATCTCGGCGATCACCGCGACCGGGAGGGGTTCCGCCACGTCCGTGAGCAGATCCCCTCCGCCGGACTCCACCAGCGCCGACGCCAGTTCGTCCGCCAGGCCCCGCACATACGGCTTCAGCCGCTCCACCGTGCGCGGTGTGAACGCCTTCGACACCAGGCGCCGGATCCGGGTGTGGTCCGGCGGCTCCAGGTCGAGCATGCCGTGGTCGTTGAGCGTGTGGAACGGCTCGTGCTCCCCCGGCGGCGCGCTGCGGCCGAACTCCTCGTGCGTGAAGCGGTGCTGATACGTCCGGCCGAGGCGCCGGTCGCGCAGCAGGGCCGAGACGTCCGCGTGGTGCGGGACGAGCCACTGGTTCGTGGGCTCGTAGTAGTGCACGCGGCCCTTGGCCCGCAGCTCGGCATAGGCGGGGTACGGGTCGGCGAGGAACGCCGGGTCCCATGGGTCGAACGCGAGGTCGAAAGCAGTCGCCATGGACGGACGCTAGCCCGGATCCCCGTCTCCGACCAGGGGTGTTCCGGCGGGACGGGCGGATGAAGCGCCGGGTTCAAGATCGTTAAGCTGGGTCTGCCGTCTGAGCGGCACGAGTCTTTCGTAAGGAAAAAACTTAGGTCTACGTCCACAAGGGCAGCGGCGTCAACTTGTCCCGGTCCTGAAGGACCGGGCTTGGAGGTAGTGCCCAGCTGGCTGCCGGGTGGACTCTTCCGTCCAGACACCCCTCAGGGGGCGGCAGGGACGCGTGACTCACGCCCCGCGTTCCACACCACAGCGCCACGATGGGCGATGTTGTGGGAAGCGTTCCGGTCCGCGTGGGCAACGACCCCGCAGTTCCGGCAGACGAACAGGGCCTGGTCGACCCGGTTTCTCTTGTCGATGTACCCGCACTCGCAGCAGGTCTGCGAGGTGTGGGCGGGATCGACGTGGACCACGGGCACGCCCTGGCGGTGTGCCTTGTACGCGATGAACTCTCCGAGCTGGGCAAAGGCCCAGGAGTGGAGCGTGACCCGTTGGGGCTTGCGAAGCCGTGCCCTGTGCCGGATACCGCCCAGGTCCTCCAGGGCGATCCCGGCCGAGGTGCGTTGAGCCTCGGTCACGATGCGTTTCGCGATGATGTGGTTGGTGTTCTTCACATGCCGCTGCTCGCGTCGCCGTCGCTCTTTCAGGCGGCGCCGGGCGGACTTGGTGCGCTTCTTCTGCAGCTTGGCCCGCAGATCGACACCGACGAAGTACTCGGGCTCGTACGGCCCGGCCTCGGGAACGTCACAGGTCGCCATCAGGTAGAAGGTGCCGTCGCGTTCGATCAGATCCGACTCGCCCCTGCGGTGCGCGGCCAGCAGCTTGAGGGTCTCGGGGGAGCAGGCGAAGCGCACCTTTTTGAGGCGTCCGGCGGTCGTCCAGACCGACACTGTCTGCTGGTCCAACTGCCAGGACAGGCAACGGTCGTCGAACGGCTGGGCCGCCCGGGGCCGGAAGGTGACCGGCTTGGACTCGGCCTTGATGCGCCGCTTGGAGCCCGGCCTGCCGAGGTTCCCGGCCCGCAGATTGGCCTTGAGGGTGGTGTAGGCGTCCACGACCTTCTTCACCACCCTCACCGCGGGCTGCGCCGACAGCCCGAAGACCGCCTTCAGCTCCGCATAGACCTCCTGCTGCAGGCCGTTGCGGTCGGTGAGGTTCTTGGCGTGGGCGATCGCCGCAGCATGCGTGGCGGCCTGGTTGCAGGCGCGCAGGGTCGCGGTGAGAGCCGACGCCTGCTCGGGCGTCGGCAGCAGCTTCACCTGCACCACCAGCTGCATGGCATCGGACCTTAGTACGGCAACCACACACACGATCCCCCGTTCCACGCAGGTCACCACAACCTGTGACCTTCAGGACGATTGTTCGCTTTCCCTGGCTCCGTCGGGCGGCCGTGTGAGCGCTCCGCGCCCCCGGGGACAGGCCCGCTGCGGCGACGCTCCGCTCCACGACGACAGGAGGCGATTCCTCCCCGGCGCGAACGCCGGGACATCCTCGCCAGAATCAGGTGAACTTCCGCACGGGCGCCGGCACCGGCTACGCGTCCAAGGGCATCCTCCACAAGGACGACTGGGGCAAGAAGCTCGCCACCAAGGGCTCCTGGATCAAGCTGAAGCTCGGCACGAAGTCCAAGAGCGGCATCGCCAAGGGCACCACCGGCTGGGTCTCCAAGTCGTACGTCAGCGACTGCACGCCGATGCAGCTGGACTGATCCGGTCCGTCAGGGTCTGTCGCCCCGGTGCCCGAGGGCCCGCGGGGCGGCGTCCCGCCGGTGCCCGCGCCGGCTAGCCGGGCGTCACCAGCCGCGCCTCGAACGCGAACACCGCCGCCTGGGTGCGGTCCCTGAGGCCCAGCTTCACCAGGATCCGGCTGACATGCGTCTTGATCGTCGACTCGGCGACCACCAGCCGCCCGGCGATCTCCGCGTTCGACAGCCCCTGCGCGATCAGGACCAGCACCTCCGTCTCCCGCTCGGTGAGGTCCCCGTACGCCGCCCGCGCGGAGGGCATGAGGCGCGGGGTCTCGGAGAGCTTGGAGAACTCGGTGATCAGCCGCCTGGTCACCGAGGGGGCCAGGAGCGCCTCCCCGGCGGCCACGATCCGCACGCCCTCGGCGAGCTGGCGGGCCGAGGCGTCCTTGAGGAGGAAGCCGGAGGCTCCCGCGCGCAGCGCCTGATACACGTACTCGTCGAGGTCGAAGGTGGTGAGCACCAGCACCTTCGCCTCACTGTCGGCGGCGACGATCTCGCGGGTCGCCTCGATGCCGTTCAGCTCGGGCATGCGGATGTCCATCAGCACGACGTCCGGAGCGAGTTCGCGGACCTTCGCGACGGCCTCCCGGCCGTTCACCGCCTCGCCGACGACCTCGATCTCCGGCATCGCATTCAGCAGGACCGAGAAGCCCTCGCGCACCATCATCTGGTCGTCCGCGATCAGTACGCGAATGGTCATGCGTCACCCTCGTCCGGCAGGGCGACCGGCAGGAACACCGCCACCTCGTAGCCTCCGTCGTCCACCGGGCCCGCCGTCATCTCGCCGTTCAGCATCGACACGCGCTCCCGCATACCGGTGACTCCGTGTCCGGCGCCGGGCGAGGGTTTGATCAGGCTGGGGTTCGGCGGCGGGCCGTTGACTATCCGCAGGCCCAGCCCGCCGAGAACGTAGCCGATCTCGACGCGGGCGGTCGCGCCCGGCGCGTGCCGCAGGGTGTTGCTCAGCGCCTCCTGCACGATGCGGTACGCCGACAGCTCCACGCCCTGGGGCAGTTCGCGCACCGCCCCGGTCACCGCCTTGTCCACGCTCAGCCCGGCGTCGCGCACATTGGCCAGCAGCCCGTCCAACTCGGCGAGCGTGGGCTGTGGGGCGTCCGGGGCCTCGTAGTCCTCGGCGCGGACGACGCCGAGGACGCGGCGCAGTTCGGTCAGGGCCGCCACCGCGTTCTCCCGGATCGTGGCGAAGGCCTTCTCCAGCTCCGGCGGCGGGTTCTCCACGCGGTAGGGCGCGGCCTCCGCCTGGATGGCGACCACCGACATGTGGTGGGCGACGACGTCGTGCAGCTCGCGGGCGATCGTGGTGCGCTCCTCCAGCAGGGTGCGGCGGGAGCGCTCGTGCGCGGTGACCGTCTGCTGGGCGGTGACCTCCTGCACGGCGTCCCGGCGGATGTGCCGGACGGTGACGCAGAGCAGGATCAGCGCCGAGATGATCAGCATGGCGCCGGAGTTGCTGCCGTACATGGAGGTCGGGCCGATGCCGCTGTCCGCGATCACGGCGTACAGCGCCGTCAGCGCCCACATCCACCCGGCCGTGCGCGGCCTGGTGCGCATCGCCACCACCGTCAGCACGATCAGATGGCAGGCGAAGCTGCCGGCCGCCCAGGGCCATTCGCCCCAGTGGCTGCCGACCAGGGCCACGACCAGGGTGGAGATCATGGACGCCCAGAACGCCGCCACGGGCCGCACCATGGTCAGCAGCACCGGGACCGCGCAGAACAGGCCCATCAGCGCGGCGGGTCCGCCGGAGTCGACGGTGGCGAAGGCCACGGTGATCAGGGCCGCAGCGACGATCAGCGCGTGCGGCGTCCAGGCCGTGTACTCCCGCAGGCGGCCGGGCAGCCGCCGGGCGAAACGCCCGTCGGTGCGCCGGCCCGGCAGGGGCCGGTAGGCGAAGGCGTCCTGGATGAGGTCCTGCCGCAGCCCGCGCAGGGAGTCCACCGCCACCCGGTACTCCGGGCTGTGCGGCTTGGCCCCGGCCCCCGGTGGCGTGCTCTGGAGGTGAGTCGTCTCGGTCACGTACAGAAAGGTAGGCCTCCCCCCGGGTCCAGGTCGTCCCCAGTGAGAGGGGTTCCTCAGCCTCCCTCTCAGGTACTACGGGGACGGCGGGTCCCGGCGCGGTGCCTCAGTACCCCGACGGCCGCACCAGCCCCGACTCGTACGCGAACACCGCCGCCTGCGTCCGGTCCCTGAGCCCCAGCTTCACCAGGATCCGGCCCACATGCGTCTTCACCGTCTGCTCGGCGACGAACAGATGCCGGGCGATCTCCCCGTTCGACAGGCCCTGGGCGATCAGGGCGAGCACCTCCGTCTCCCGCTCGGTCAGATCGCCGACGCGTTCCTTGAGCGGGGAGCGGGGCCGGCCGTCCAGCCGGGAGAACTCGGCGATCAGCTTGCGCGTGATGACCGGGGCGAGCAGGGCCTCCCCGGCCGCCACCACCCGGACCGCCTCGGCGAGCTGCTCCGACGACGCGTCCTTCAGCAGGAACCCGGAGGCCCCGGCGCGCAGCGCGTCGTACACGTACTCGTCGAGGTCGAAGGTGGTCAGCACCAGCACCCTGATGTCCGGGTGGGCGGCCGTGATCAGCTCGGTGGCCTCGATACCGCCGACCCCGGGCATGCGGATGTCCATCAGGACGACGTCCGGGGAGGTCTCGGCGGCCTTCGCGACGGCTTGCGCGCCCTCCTTCGCCTCGCCGACGACCTCTATGTCGGGCTGGGTGCCGAGCAGCACGGTGAAGCCCTGCCGGACCATCGCCTGGTCGTCGACGATGAGAACCCGGATGGGTCCGCCGCTGCCGCTCGTCATGGGGTTCCTGCCTCAAGGTCGGAATCTGGATCGGGATCGGGATCGGGATCGGGATCGGGGAAGTAGTAGGTGATCTGGTCGCTGCCCGGTGTCGCGTCGGCGGGCGGGGTGTCCGGGAGGAACGCGGTGACCTTGAAGCCGTCCCAGTGCCAGGGGTGCGCGGTCATGGTGCCGCCGAGCATGGCGACCCGCTCGCGCATGCCGAGCAGTCCGTGCCCCGCTCCCTTCGAGGGCGACGCGGGCCCCGTCGGCCGGGAGTTGACCACCTCCACCTCCAGCCCGTCCGACCGGTAGGTGAGACGGACCTTGGCGCTCGCGCCGGGCGCGTGCCGCAGGACGTTGCTCAGGGCCTCCTGCACGATCCGGTACGCCGACAGCTCCACGCCGGGCGGCAGCGGGCGCCGCTCGCCGTTGATCTCCGTGGTGACCTCGCGGCCGGCGGCCCGGGTGTTCTCCACCAGCGCGTCGAGCCGGTCGAGGGTGGGCTGCGGGGCGTGGGCGGCGTTGCCGCCGCCCGGGCCGAGAGGCTCCTCCCCCGGCCCGGGCTGCTCCGAGCGCAGCACGCCCAGCACCCGGCGCAGCTCGGTCAGCGCCTCCACCGCGTTCTGCCGGATGCCCGCGAGGTTCTCCTTCAGCTCGTCGGGCGGGTTCTCGACGAGATGCGGGGCGACCTGCGCCTGGATGGAGATGACCGACATGTGATGGGCCACCACGTCGTGCAGCTCCCGCGCGATACGGCTGCGCTCCTCCAGCAGGGTGCGCCGGGTGCGCTCCTCGGCGGTGAGCGTGGTCTGCTCGACGAGTTCCGCACGGGCCTCGCGGCGGCCCCGCAGGGCGGTGCCGACGAGCACGACGACGGCGGACAGCGGGATCGCGATCGCGCCGGTGGCGTCGTAGCGCACACCGGCCGACCACCAGCCCTGGAGGACGGAGGTGAGCACCACCGTCACGGCCAGCGCCTCCACCGCCGCGCGGGTGCGCACGCGCAGCGCGAGCAGCAACAGCACGAACAGATGGGAGATGATCCCGGCCGCCGTCCAGGGCCAGGTGTAGGTTTCGGCGTCGGCGCCCAGCCGGCCGTGCAGCACAACGGCGCCCAGCACCCAGCTCACCGTGGACAGCCACCACCCCGGGACCGGCCGCCACATCCCGAGAATCATGGCCCCGGCCTGCCCGCCCGCGACCAGGAACGCCGCTCCGGGGCTCAGGTGGCCGTTGTCCACCAGGTCGCCCATGGCCCCGACCAGGACGCCGAACGCGGCCAGGCACACCAGCCCGTGCGGCAGCCAGCGCAGCCAGGTGGAGGGCGGCAGCGGATCCGCCCGGACGGTCCACAGGTCCTCGCGCAGCACGCGCAGCCAACCCCCGACGCGCGCTCGCAGCGCGCGGCCCACCCCCGTGTCCGTCACGCGGGCCAGCCTAGACATGGCGGGCCTTGGCCGCTGTCCCCCGGCCGGACGGACGGTGCGCCCGCACCACCCGCGACCGGCGGCCCGGGTCGCCGGCCCGTTCGAAGGAGCGGAACGCGGCGCAGCAGACCGCGAGGGCCAGGGCGAACACCGGGAACCACAGAAGCCGGACCCCGACCCAGTCCAGACCGTCGGGCCGCGTGTGCAGCCCGGGGAGCCGCCCCGCGAGGAGGCCGGTGGCCGTCGTGGCCATCAGGGCCGTCTGGTGCCACAGGAAGAGGGTCATCGCCGAGAGGTTGACGAGCGCCACCGCCGCCCAGGCCACGGGCCGGCGCATCGCGCGGCGCAGCCGCTCCCGCAGCAGCAGGGCGAGACCGCACTGGGCCAGGCCGAAGGTGACGACGGCCAGCGACGGCGGGTCCAGGTTGGACATGCCCTCGCCCGGGACGCCGACCATCGACGCCGGGTAGCCGGCGAACACGACGAGCACGGCGGTCGCCGCCGCACCGCAGCCGAGCAGCACCCAGCCCGCCCGACGGCCCTCCAGCTCGCCCCGGGTCCAGGCCGCGCCCAGGGTGTAGGGCACCGTCCAGCCCGCCACCACGTTCACCCAGCCCAGCCAGGCGGGGCCACCCAGGCCGAACCGCACAAGGTCCACATGCAGTACGACGGCCAGCGGCCACAGCGGGTTCAGCCGGGTCAGCAACGGGGTCGCCGCCGTCAGCACGGCGAACACCACGAGGAACCACAAGGGTGACAGCGCCAGTTTGACCAGGGTGCGGACCGTCCCGAACTCGGCGCCCGACAGCAGCAGCGCGCACCCGGCGACCGTCCACAGGCCGAGGACGGCCGCGACCGGCTTGAACAACCGGGTCAGACGGCCCGTCAGCCAGCGGTGGTACGGGACGCCCCGGGCGCGGGCAGCGGCATAACCACGCGTGGCAACATGGCCGCCGACCAGGAAGAACACGGCGAGGGTCTGGAGCAGCCAGGAGACGGGTGTCAGCCAGGGCATGTCCTTGAGCGGGCTCGCCGTGCGCAGGGCGCTGCCGTCGGAGACCAGGGCGGTGACCAGCCAGTGGCCGAGGACGACACCGAGCACCGCGGCGGCGCGCAGGGCATCCACGGCCCGGTCCCGGCCGGCCGGGGTGGCCGTACCGACGCGGTCGGCGCCGTGGAGCACCAGATGCCGGAGGCGTCGTACGCCGACGTCAGTCATGGGTCACCGCCTCGGTCTCGCCCAGGACGATCCGGGTCAGGTTGGCCAGGGAGGTCGTACCGGGCCTGAAGTAGTCGCTGTGGCCGCCGTCGCCGGCCGCGAAGACCCGGGCGCCGAAGGCCGGGGAGACGGGGTCGGTGCCGAAGCCGACGGTGGTGCCGAACAGGTCCGCGCTGACATGGGGGACGTTCGCCACCCAGTCGTCGCCGCCGAGGGCCGCCCAGACGCGGGCGCGGGTGCGCAGGCCGGCGGCGGTGTCCGCGCCGGTGCCGGGGCTGCCGACGAGCGCGAGATCGTCGACGGCGAGCCCGGCGGCGGCACGCCCGCAGACGACCGAGCCGTACGAGTGGCACAGCAGCGAGATACGCGGCCCGTCACCCGCTATGGCCCGCAGGTCGGAGACCAGGGCGCGCAGCCGCGGGGCCGCCTGCTCCGCCCTGCCGGTCGTGGTGACCGTCGTGCTGACCGTGCCCGGCGTCTCATAGCCCAGCCAGGCCACCACCGCGGTGCGCGTGCCCGCCGGGGCCTTCCGGACGAGCTGCCGGTGCAGCGCGGCGGCGGCCGCGTGGAACCGGCCGTAGGTGTCGAGGCTCGTGTCGGAGCCGGGGACCAGGACGGCGATCCGGTCGGCCCGGGCGAGGTCGCCCAGCACCTCCGTGACCTGCCCGGGGCCGCGGCCGTCGAAGGCGAGGAGATGCCGGGCCGGGGCGGCCAGGGAACGGTCCGTCGCGGCCCGGGCCCGCTCGTGACGGCCCGCGGCCATCCGGGCCGCCGAGGCGGCGTTGGCGCGGTTGGCCGCGTACGCCTCGTCCAGCGTCGACGCGTTGAGCGGAGCGAGGGAGGCGGGTGCGGGAGCGGGGATCTCCGGCCGGGCCGCGCCGGACAGAGGGAGAACCACCGCACCCGTGACGAGCGCGGCGAGCACGGCTCTGCGCCATCGGCCGCGGCGACGCCGAAGGCCGGGGCGGTTTCCGCCCGCGTCTCCGTCGCTGCGGCCGCCGTCGCCTCGGCCGCCGTCGCTTCGGCCGCCGTCGCCCCGGCCACCCTCACGGCTGCCGTCACGGCTGCCGTCACGGCGGTACCTCGATGCGGACCCCATGGTCGTCCCCCTCCAGCGCACCCGGCCATCGGGTCTGCACGGAAGGGAAGTTACGGAGCGGGAGGCGTCGTCCGCGTCCCACCAAGGAACTCACCTGCGGAGTAGCTCTCAAGTACTACGGGTATACCCGGGGACCACCCACGGGTTCCCTCAGGAAAGCCTCTCACCAGGCCAGTTGCTCGATCTCCTGAGCCACGACGGCGCACGCGTCCGCCGCAGGGTCGATGAGCGGGAAGTGCCCGACACCCTCCAGAAGCGTCACCCCCACCATCTCCCCGGCCTTCGCCGCCGCCTCCGCGTACGACTCGGCGACCGTCTGCGGCACATCGAGGTCCGCTCGCCCCTGGACGAGGGCCGTGGCGATGCCGGTCGGCAGCAGCAGCGCCGGGTCCGCGTACGGCTGCCGCTCGGCGAAGTGCTCGTCCCCGCCCAGGAGTTGGCGCACAGCGCCCCCGCACACGTCCAGCTTGTCGGCGACCGCGAAGTCCGCGATCGGCGCGAGGGCGACCACGCCCCGCAGCGCCGCCGAACCGCCACTGCGCCAGGGCGAGTCGACGGGCAGGACGTGCCGGGCGGCGCCCCACAGCGCGAGGTGCCCGCCCGCCGAGTGGCCGGTGAGGACCGTACGGCGCGGGTCGGCCTGCGGCAGCAGCTCCCGTACCAGCGCCGGGAGGGCGTCCAGCGCGGCGGCCACGTCGTCGAAGGTGTCGGGCCAGCGGCCGGCGAGGGAGTCGTTCTCGCCACCGCACCGGTACTCGGCACTGGCCACGGCCAGTCCCCGACGGGCGAGGAAGTCCGCGAACGGGCTGATGTGACGCCGGTCGTACGGCGCCCGCCAGGCACCGCCGTGCAGCACGAGGACGACCGGGGCGGGCCCGCCCGGGCCGGCCTCCGCGCGCGGGGCGTAGAAGTCGATCACCTGGTCGGGGTGGTCGCCGTAGGCGGCGGTGGCGTCGGGGCCGACGGGCTCGTGGGAGAACACCGACTTCTCCTCGGCAGCGGCCCGTGCTGCTGCGACGTCGTCCGACATGCTCCAACCTTCCAGCGAAACGAGCGAGAACGTACGGGCGGACCAGGTCAGAAGTCGGCCGTTGGCCGGGACGGTACCAGGCGGGTGACATGCGCGGACACGTGGATGTCACGCTGGGTGAAGATGGGGCGGTTCAGCCGTTTCCTTGCGTCTGGGGCGAGTTGCCGACGAACGGGCTGGGAAACGAACGGCCCCCGCGGCGGCAGGGGCCGTTCGTCAGGGGCCGTCCGTCAGGGGCCGTTCGTCAAGGCCCGTCCGTCACGGCCCGTCCGTCAGGGGCCGTTCGTCAGGGGCCGTCCGTCACGCTCGGCTCACGCGAGGGACAGCGTCTCCGCCAGCACCCGCGCCGCCCGCTCCACATCGGCGAAGCCCACGTACAGCGGCGTGAACCCGAAGCGCAGCACGTCAGGCGCCCGGAAGTCTCCGACCACACCCCGCTCGATCAGCCGTTTCATCACCTCTCCGGCGTCGTCGCAGCGCAGGGCGATCTGGCTGCCCCGCTCCGCGTGCGCCACCGGCGTCAGGCACTCGACCCTGCCCTCGGGCACGTACTCCGCCACGCAGTCGAGGAAGAAGTCCGTCAGCGCGAGGGACTTGGCCCGCACCCCCTCGACCGGCACCCCGTCCCACACCTCCAGGGCCGCCTCCAGGGCGAGCATGGAGAGGATGTCGGGCGTGCCGACCCGGCCGCGCAGTGCACCGGAGGCCGGTTCATAAGCAGGACGCATGCCGAACGGCTCGGTGTGGGAGTTCCAGCCGGGCAGCGGGGAGTCGAAGCGGTCCTGCAGCTCCCGGCGTACGTACAGGTACGCCGGTGAACCCGGGCCGCCGTTCAGGTACTTGTAGGTGCAGCCGACGGCCAGGTCCACCCCGTGCTCGTCGAGCCCGACCGGCAGGGCGCCCGCGCTGTGGCACAGGTCCCAGACGGCGAGCGCGCCCGCCTCGCGCACGGCGGCCGTCAGGGACGGCAGGTCGTGCAGCCGGCCGCTGCGGTAGTCGACGTGGTTGAGGAGGACGGCCGCGGTACGGCCGGACAGCGCGCCCGGCACCTCCGCGGGTGTCACCGGCCGCAGGGTGCGGCCGGTCATCCGCGCCGCCGACTCGGCGATGTACCCGTCGGTGGGGAAGGTCGTCGCGTCGACGAGGATCTCGTCGCGGTCGTCCCCGGCGAGGCGCACCGCCCCCACGAGTGCCTTGAAGACATTGACACTGGTCGAGTCGCCCACCACGATCTGCCCGGGCGCCGCCCCGACCAGCGGGGCGATCCGGTCACCGATCCGCTCGGGCGCCGTCCACCAGCCGCTCTCCTCCCAGGACCGGATGCGCAGCTCGCCCCACTGACGCCGTACGACGTCCTCGACCCGCCCGGGCACGACGGCCGGCAACGCGCCGAGCGAGTTGCCGTCCAGATACACGACCTCGTCGAGGACGAACCCGTCCCGCTTGCCGCGCAGTTCGTCGGCGGCGTCCAGCTTCTCGGCCCTCATCACGAGTTCAGACATAGGACCGCGCCGTCCACAGCTCGGGGAAGACGTTCTTCTGCGCCCGCTTCTCCAGCCAGGCCACCCCGGCGGAGCCGCCCGTGCCGGTCTTGGAGCCCATCGCGCGGCGGGTGGCGACCAGATGGTCGTTGCGCCAGCGCCACACCAGTTCGGCGACATCGCTCAGCGCCTCGCCCAGCCGGGCCAGTCCGTCGCTCTCGTCACCCGAGTAGACGGCCGTCCAGGCCGCCTCCACCTCCGGCGACGGCTCGTAGCGCTTCGCCACGTCCCGCCCCAGCACGGCCTCCGGGACGTCGTACCCGCGCCGCGCGAGCAGCCGTACGACCTCGTCGTACAGGCTCGGCTCGTGCAGGGCCTTCTCCAGCTCGGCGTGCACACGCGGGGCGCCCCGGTGCGGGACGAGCATCGACGCGGACTTCTCGCCGAGCAGGAACTCCATCCGCCGGTACATCGCCGACTGGAAGCCGGAGCCCTCGCCGAGGGCGCTGCGGTACGAGTTGAACTGGGCGGGCGTGAGCTGGGCGAGCGGCCTCCAGGAGGCGTTGAGCGCCTCCAGCTCACGCACGGACCGCTTCAGCGCGGCGGTCGCGGTGGGGATGTCGTCGCCGCGCAGTGCGCGGGCCGCCGTCTCCCACTCGTGGACGATGACGGTGAACCACAGCTCCATCACCTGGGTCGTCACCAGGAAGACCATCTCTCCGGGGTCGTCGGAGAGGGTGTGCTGGAGGTGGGTGAGCACGTCCGCCTTGACGTAGTCCTCGTACGGCGTCGTGCCGGCGAAATCGAGATGCGGGGTCTCGGGCTCGTGAGCCTCGTGGGACATCGCTGTCTCCTGCAGATAACTCCGGGTAGCGGTCCGCCCCTGCCGAATTCCGGCACGGGGGCCCCGGTCCCCAGGGGCATACTCCGCAATAATCCCCCGGAACCGCAAGGCCCGCCCGCTCAGCGGACGGGCCTCGCGAGCACAGACCGCTGTCAGCCCAGGACCTGCGCCGCCGTCGGCGAGGAGTCCTTGAGGAACTGGGAGCAGCGCTCGTACTCCTCCTGCTCGCCGATCGTCTGCGCGGCGCGGGCAAGGGCGTGCAGGGCGCGCAGGAAGCCGCGGTTCGGCTCGTGCTCCCACGGCACCGGGCCGTGGCCCTTCCAGCCGCTGCGGCGCAGGGCGTCCAGGCCGCGGTGGTAGCCCGTGCGGGCGTACGCGTACGACTCCACGGCAGCGCCCCGCTCGAACGCCTCGTCGGCGAGCTGCGCCCAGGCGAGCGAGGAGGTCGGATGCGCGGCGGCCACGTCGACCGGCGCGGTACCCGACGCGAGCAGTTCCCGGGGCCCGGGGTCGTCGGGGAGGTGAGTCGGGGGCGGACCCCCGAGAAGGTTCTCGTGAATGGACATGAGGTCAAGTCTGCGCCATCCGCGTTCGCGGCGTGCAGTCATGCCCCTGGCCAGCCACAGCAGCACAACGCCCAGCACCTACGACAACGGCTGCTACGACAACCGCTTCCGCACCGGCTCCCCCTCCAACGGAGGCGACGTGACACCCCCGAACGTCCTGCACTCCGGCCGCTTGCAGTCCGGCGGCGGCCTCCGCACCACCGCGAACGCGATCACCGCCCCCACCACCAACGCCCCCGCGCACCACCCCATCGCCTTGCCGAACGCCGTGTCGAAAGCGGCCGGCTCCCGGTACGCTTCCTCCCCCATCCCCGCCAGCAGCGGCAGCGCCGCCACCGCCACCAGCCCCGCCGCCCGGGCCGCCGCGTTGTTGATGCCGCTGGCCAGCCCGGCCCGTACGACGCTCACCGAGCCCAGCACCGTCGCCGTCAGCGGCGCGACCAGCGTGACCATGCCCACCCCGAGCACCACCAGCGCCGGCAGCACATCGGCCCAGTACGACGCCCCCGGCCCCACCCGCAGCATCAGCAGCATCCCGACGGAGCACAGCAGCGGCCCCACCGTCAGCGGGATCCGCGGCCCGATCCGGTCGGCCAGCTCCCCGGACCGCGCGGACAGCAGCAGCATCAGCACGGTCGTCGGCAGCAGCGCCGTACCGGCGGCGAGGGCGGAGTAGCCCACGACGACCTGGAGCTGGAGCGTGGCCAGGAAGAAGAACCCGCCGAGCGCCGCGTACACACACAGCGTGACGAGGTTGACGGCAGTGAACTGCCGCGACGCGAAGATGTCCGGCGGCATCATCGGCTCGGCCCGCCGCCGCTCGACGACCACGAACGCGACGGCCGCGGCCACCCCGGCCACCGCCGAGACGGCCACCGGCCAACCGCCCTCACCACCGGCCTCGATCAGCGCGTACGTCAGCAGCGCCAGCGCCACCGCGCCCAGCACCGCCCCCAGTACGTCGAACCGGCCACGGGCCTCGTCACCGCCCGACTCGGGCACATGGCGCAGCGCCACCGGTACGCACACCAGCGCCAGCGGCACGTTCAGCAGGAACACCCACCGCCAGCCCGGCCCGTCCACCAGCCAGCCGCCGACGAACGGCCCGATCGCCGCGCCGACCCCGCCGAAGCCGGACCACAGACCCACCGCCCGGCCCCGGTCGTCGGGGTGGAAGGACGCCTGGATCAGCGCCAGCGACCCGGGTGTGAGCAGTGCGCCGCCCACCCCCTGCAACGCACGCGCGGCGATCAGCACACCCGCGTTCGGCGCGATCCCGCACAGCAGGGACGCGACCGCGAACCACACCACGCCGACGACGAACACCTTCCGGCGCCCGAACCGGTCCCCCAGCGCCCCGCCCAGCAGGATCAGCCCGGCCAGCGTGACCATGTACGCGTTGACCGTCCACTGCAGGGCGGACAGGTTCGCGTCGAGGTCCCGGCCGATGCGCGGCAGCGCGACATTGACGACGGTCGAGTCCAGCAGGGCCATGCTGGAGCCGAGGACGGTGGTGAGCAGGATCCATCGGCCCTGCGGGGAGGCCAGCCGGACATCGGGCATGCAGGGAGCATACGGAAGAGCCCGGCACCACAGGAGGTGCCGGGCTCAAGCCGCGGGAAAGCCGCGAGAACGGGGCCTTACTTGATCTTCGTGCCGGTGGAGCGGAGGTTGCCGCAGGCCTCGAGGACGCGCTTGGCCATGGACGCCTCGGCCAGCTTGCCCCAGGTGCGCGGGTCGTAGGTCTTCTTGGAGCCGACCTCGCCGTCGACCTTCAGGACACCGTCGTAGTTGCGGAGCATGTGGTCCGCGACCGGGCGGGTGAAGGCGTACTGGGTGTCCGTGTCGAGGTTCATCTTCACGACGCCGTTGTCCAGCGCGGTGGCGATCTCCTCGGCGGTGGAGCCGGAGCCGCCGTGGAAGACGAAGTCGAAGGGCCCCGGAGAACCAGCCTTGCCGAACTTGGCGGCGACGCCCTCGTTCAGCTCCTTCAGCAGCTCGGGGCGGAGGACGACGTTGCCCGGCTTGTACACGCCGTGCACGTTGCCGAAGGACGCGGCCAGCAGGTAGCGGCCCTTCTCGCCCAGGCCCAGGGCCTCGACCGTGCGGATCGCGTCGTCGACCGTGGTGTAGAGGGAGTCGTTGATCTCGTGCGAGACACCGTCCTCCTCGCCGCCGGTCGGGGTGATCTCCACCTCGAGGATGATCTTGGCGGCGCGGGCGATCTCCAGCAGCTCCTGCGCGATGGAGAGGTTGTCGGCCAGGGTCTCGGCGGAACCGTCCCACATGTGGGACTGGAACAGCGGGTTCAGACCGGCCTCGACGCGCTTCTGGGAGAGCGCCAGCAGCGGACGTACGTACCCGTCGAGCTTGTCCTTCGGGCAGTGGTCGGTGTGCAGCGCGATGTTCACCGGGTACTTCTCGGCGACGATGTGCGCGAACTCGGCCAGGGCGACCGAGCCGGTCACCATGTCCTTGTTGAACTGACCGCCCAGGAACTCGGCACCACCCGTGGAGATCTGGACGATGCCGTCGCTCTCCGCCTCAGCGAAACCGCGCAGGGCCGCGTGCAGGGTCTGGGTGGAGGTCACGTTGATGGCCGGGTAGGCGAACTTTCCTGCCTTCGCCCGGTCCAGCATCTCGTTGTAGACCTCGGGAGTTGCGATGGGCATGCGTCCGCTCCTTGTATCTGCGGGTTGGGGTACTGCGTTCTGCGTTCTTTACGGCCCTGACCTAGACCTTGGGATGCGACGTCATCGTCGGCCCCATCTTTCCAGACTTGGCCGGAAGGTCCAGGCCACCGTCCACGCCCTGGTCAGGTCCCCCGGTCAGGTCCCGGTCAGTCCAGCCCGAGCTCGTCCTTCGAGAAGGCGAAGAGGTACGGCACCCCGGCGCCCTCCTGGATCTTCTCCGCGGCGCCGGTCGCCCGGTCGACGATCGTCGCGACGGCCACGACCTCGGCCCCGGCCTCGCGCACGGCCTCTACGGCGGTGAGCGGGGAGCCGCCGGTGGTGGAGGTGTCCTCGACGACCAGCACACGGCGGCCCGCGATGTCCGGGCCCTCGACGCGCCGCTGCAGGCCGTGGGCCTTCGCGGCCTTGCGGACGACGAAGGCGTCCAGGCGCTTCCCGCGCGCGGCGGCGGCGTGCAGCATGGCGGCGGCGACGGGGTCGGCGCCCATGGTGAGCCCGCCGACGGCGTCGAAGTCCAGCTCCGCCGTCAGATCCAGCAGCACCTGCCCGACCAGCGGCGCGGCCTCGCCGTCCAGCGTGACCCGGCGCAGGTCGACGTAGTAGTCGGCCTCCAGACCCGATGACAGGGTCACCTTGCCGTGCACCACGGCCTTGTCCTTGATCTGCTGCAGCAGCGCGCCGCGTGTGTCCGTCATGGCGCCCAGCTTAGAGGCGGCTCCAGCTCCAGGTCGTGGTGGCCTCCAGCGGCTCCAGGGGTGTGACCAGGCGCGGCATGGTGTTGAGGCCGTTGGGCGGGCCGGTCTGCGGCTCCACGCACACGGCGGCCTCCTGCTCGTCGTAGACGACGACCCACTCCTCGCGGCTCGCCACCTTCAGCTCCAGCTGCCCGGGCCAGGTCAGGGTGACGTCGACGCCGCCGGGCATCCCGAAGCAGTCGTCCCAGGGGCCGGGCTTCGGGTCGAGGCGGTTGCCGGTGGGCAGGTGGTCGTCGCCGCGCTCCTCCTGCCAGGCGGGTTCGAAGTCGAGATGTACGTCCTCGCCACCCAGGTTGCGGTTGAACCAGGGGTGCCAGCCGATCTGCGCCGGGAAGGACGAGTCGTACGTCTCGACGGACATGGTGAGCGTCAGCGCGTCCTCGGCGAGGGCGACGACCTGGGTGACCCGGCCCGGGTGGGGCCAGGGGTCGACCAGCTCGTACGTGAGGACGGCCTCGTCCGTGCTCGTGCGGGCGGTGCGCCAGGCGTGGTCGCGGACGGTGCCGTGGATGGCGTGGGGCGGGGCGTTGAGCGGCATCTGCCGTACGGCGGCGCCGTCCAGGAACCGGCCGTCGCGGACCCGGCCGCACCAGGGCACCATCGGGAAGCAGCCGAACCGCTCCCCCTGCCGCAGCACCTCCACGCCGCCGATCCGCAGCCCTCCGACCCGGCCGCCGTTGCCCGGCTGCACGGTCACCTCCGCGTCGCCCGCGGTCAGCGTGATGTCTTCGTCACTCACGGGACGACCCTACTGCGGTGATCAAGAGGGCACCGTGCGGTCCGGGACGTTTCAGCGCCGTCGGCGCAGGGCCCGCACAGCGACGATGGCCGACGCCACCGCCAGCGCCGCCGCGGGCGCCGCCCAGCGCAGCGGCGCCGGGGGCGACACGGTCTGCGGCGCGGGCACCGGCGCGTACCGCCCACGCGGCGGCGCGTGATCGACCTCCTCGGCACTCCGCCCGATCATCGTCCGCCGCGCATGCGCCGCCTCGGCGATGGACTCGGCGTCCTCGTCCCCTTCAGCCCCTTCGGCGGACCGGCCGACGGGGGGTTCGGGGGCCGGGGGCTGGTCATCGGGGGCCGGGGCCGGGGGCTCGTCATCGGGGGCCGGTGTGGAGCTCTCGTCGGCCCCCGCCGGAGGCACAGGCTCATCGTCCGCGTCCGGGGTCGTTTCGTGGTCGGTTGTCGCCCGGGGTTCGAAGTCCTGGGTGGCGAGGGACGTGGTCGTATTCGGTGCCGCGTCGGCCAGGTGTTCCGCGAAGCGGTTCAGCAGCCGGGCGACGGCGCTCTCGACGGCGTCGGCCGGCAGGTCCTTGATCCGTCCGTCCGCCGAGGCTGTGCCGTCGAAGACGACGGTGCAGCCGTCCTCCGCCTCCCGCAGGGCGATCCGCAGCGCGAGCTTGACCGAGCCGCTGCCGCGCGACTCCTCCGCCTCGCCCTCCACGGCGTAGGCCCCGTCGTCCCGCCGGGAGACCCGTACGGCACCCCGGTAGGTGACGGAGTGACTGCCGACCCGGATCTTCAGCCGCCCGGTGACGGGCTCGGCGCCGGCGTCCTGCTGGAGCCCGGGAACCACCCGGGCGACCCGCGCGGGGTCGTCCAGCACCTCCCTGAGCCGCTCGGCCGGAACCGGAACGAACACCTCGTGCTCCATGTGGACGGACTTTACCCAGCACGGACCAGAACGCACCTCCACCTCCCGGATTCCCTCCGGATCCGGGTCCGCCCGGCGTATCCTCCGCCGCCCGCCCCCTCAGTACCGCGGATGCGGCAGCGTCGACGCCGGCAGCCCCGCGATCCGCGTCCCGCGCGCCGCCCGCTCCCCCGCCGCGAGGGACGCCTCCGTGAGGGTCCGCGGGCGCGGCCCGTCCGGGGCGAGGCGGGGCCGGGGGTCCGTGCGGGCGGCCAGGAGGAAGCCCCAGTCGCGGGGGGTCCGGGAGTGGTCGGTGGGGGTGCGGTCGGGGCCGGTGGCGAAGCCGGTGCGGCGGCCGCCCGCGGCGTACGGGGCGGTGCGGAAGCCGGCGGAGCGCAGGGTGGAGTCCACCGTCCAGTACACGCGGGGCCCGGCCGCGACCGGCCCGGCGTGCACCACGAGCCGGCCACCGGGGGCCAGCACCCGCCGCGCGAGGCCGTAGAACTCCTCGGAGTACAGCTTCGTACTCGCCGTGATCCCCGGGTCGGGCAGGTCCGAGACGACCACGTCGTACGCCGCCGGTGGCGCTTCGCGCAGCCGGCCGAAGGCGTCCTGGATCGTCACGTGCACGCGCGGGTCACCGTAGGCGTGCCGGTTCAGCGCGGACAGACCCGGGTCGGTGCGGGCCAGCCGTACCACCTCGGCGTCGAGTTCGACGATGTCGACCCGGTCCACCCCGGGGTGGCGCAGCACCTCGCGGGCGGCCAGTCCGTCACCGCCGCCGAGGATCAGCACGCGCGCGTGCGGCCCGGTCATGGCGGGGTGGACGAGGGCCTCGTGGTAGCGGAGTTCGTCGTGTCCGCTGACCCGGAGCCGGCCGTCGAGGAAGAGGGCGAGGGGCCGGCCGTGTGTGCCGCCGGCGAGGACGACTTCCTGGACGCCGGTGCGCAGCGCCACGCGGACGTCATGGCCGTACATCGCCTGCCGGGCGGCCCGCTCGAAGTCGTCGACGAGGACGGCGGCCGAGGCGAGGATCGCGAGCACGAGCGCGTTGGCGAGCAGCAGCAGCCAGCGGGCGCGCCGGGTCAGATCCCGGCGGAACAGCCCGAGCACCAGCGCCCCGCCGACGACCGCGTTGACGGCGCCGGTGAGGAGCGCGCCGGTGAGCTGGCCGAAGAACGGCAGCAGGAGGAAGGGGAAGGCGAGGCCGCCGACGAGGGCACCGACGTAGTCCGCGGCGAACAGGTCGGCCACCGCCCCGCCCGCGTCCTGGCGGCGGATGCGCTGGATCAGCTCCATCAGCAGCGGGACCTCGGCGCCGATGAGGAGCCCGGTGGCGAGGGAGAAGGCGACCAGGAGGCAGCGGGGGCCGCTCGCCCACATGCCGCCCCAGTCGCCGGTCCAGGCGAACACGGCGTACAGGGCCATCGCGCTGCAGCCGCCGACGAGCGCGAGCGTGGCCTCGACGGCGCCGAATCCGGCCGCGGCGAGTCCGCGCAGCCGCTTCGCGGCGAGGGAGCCGATGCCCATCGCGAAGACCATGACGGACAGCACGACGGACGCCTGCGTGACGGAGTCGCCCATCAAGTAGGAGGCGAGGGCGACGAGTTCGAGTTCGTACACGAGTCCGCAGGCCGCACAGACGAACACGCCCGCGAGGACCAGGAACCGTCCGGTGCCCGGCCGGACGGGCAGCGGCGCCGGGCCGCCGGGGCCGCCCGGGGCGCTCCGGGGCGGCGGGGAACCGGGCGGGGCGGGCGCGTGCGGCTCGATCACGGTGCGACGTTACGTCACGTCTCGACTGCGGTTCGTCACCCACACGTGTGGTGCTGGTTTACAGGGGGCCGGTGTCGGCACGAGACGGGTTTGCCTCGTACGGCCCCGCCCCCTGCCCTCAGTTGGCGGCGGCGGCAGCCGCCGGCGTCCGTACGCCGACTCTCGTACGGGTCGCCACCAACTGGCCGTCCTGCGGGTACGCGTGCCAGGTCCGCCAGTGCACCTGCCCCTCGTGATGCTGGGCCAGCAGTGCCGTGAAGGCGTGCGGGCTGCCGGGGAAGACGCCCGCGAGGCCGTGCGGGTGGTCGGAGACGAGGGCCAGCAACTCCTGGGCGCGGCCCTCGAAGGATCCGGGCGAGAGGACCTCGACCCGGGCGGCGAACTCGTACTCCCAGTCGCCCACCCGCTTGGCGACGCCCAGCGGAAGCGGGGTGCTGCTGCCCGGGATGCAGGCCACCGTCTCCGAGCAGATGCCCCGCTCCTCCTCCAGCAGGACCTGGTGGGAGGCGCCGAGGAGCCTCAACTGCATTTTGGCGCCGGTCAGTTCGAGGTCCAGTGCGGCCAGTGCGGGCAGCGGCTCGCGCCCCAGCGCCCAGGCGAGATCGGCCGCGCGCGTGTCGGTGTAGGAGGTGTTCAGGGTCGTGAGCATGGATCGGCTCCGCAAGCACACAAGGAGAGGGAGATGGGTCCGCTGCGCCCCGGTCGCTCCGGGGGATGTCGGCCCGGGTCAGCCCAGTCGGCCGGTTTCAGGGAGGTGTCCGCAGGGCGTCCGAGGAGCTGCGTCGGTGGGTTAGAGGGAATCATGAACCGTGGCGCCGTCACAGCGTTTTTACCCAAGTTCGTAGGGTTTCCATCCCTCAGGGGGCTCTACAGCTCAATTGTTCAACTACGGCGTGCGCCGGTGACGGTGAGGCGTGCGCCGGTGCGCCGACACTCCCGCCCGAAGCCGCGACGAACAGGCGCCCGATCCCGGCAGGGCCCCCCGAAAAGCCCTTTTGACAAGCGCAGTTGCCGGAGTCACGCCCGAGTACGCCGTCCCATGGACGCGCTTGTCCTACAGGCATGCGAAGTTGCCTGAGACCTCACCCAGTCACCCGACAGACGTTCGACGGATCCGCCGCACGGGAAACGCGGGGTCGCTCAGGTGCGGACCCCGCGTTCGGTTGGTGCGCCTTCCCGTGCGGAAGGCAAGCCGACTGCCGTCAGCTGCCTCCGCCGCCGCAGCCCCCACCACCACCGCCCCCACCGCAGGACGACCCTCCTCCGCAGGACGAACCGCCACTGCTGCACGACGACCCGCCGGACGAGCCGGAGTCTCCCCCGCCGACCCACCAGCTGCCGCCGCCGCTGCTGCTCGCGGAACCGGAGGACGCCCACGACCCACGCCGCCCCGACCGCGCGGATCCGCCCCTGCGGACCGCGGACACCAGCACGGCGACCAGGATGAACGCGATCACAGCCAGGATGATGCCGATAACCATGACGTCACCCTCCTTTCCTTCCCCCGAAGCGACCCCCCGTGGGCGCCTCGCTCTTGCGTGAACAGGGGATGCCCGGCGCTCTGATGCCCCAAAGCAGAGTTGAGGAAGTTCAGAGGGTTCGGTCGAGGGAACGACTCCTGGCCTGTACAGAGGCGCGGTTGACCCGCAGGGGGGCGAATAACGAGGGCGACCCTGTTCACTGAGGTGAGCGGGCCATCCTTCGTCGCGATGGGTGCGGGCCGGTGTCGCTCTGGTTAAGGCCATCTGGACTCGCGGTGACAGGGCTCGTACTCTGCGTACATGGAGTGGGGGACTCTGGGGGTTGCCGCAACTGGTGCTTTATTCGGGATCGGGGCAACGCTGATCACCGATGTCTTCCGCTCCCGGCGGGAAAGAGATCAACGGTGGGCGGATGCAAAACGAGCCGCCTATGCGCGGTTCTTGACTGCCCTGGCTCAAGCCCATAGCCGTATGACCGTCGCGGCTGCCCGAGGCGAAGCCGGGCCCGCACGACGACAGGCGATCCACGATGCCTTTCTCAGCGACCCGCAATACTCGGATGCGAAGTCCGTCTTGCGAGAAGTGGCCTTGGCTGCGCCTGACCACGTCCACCAGGCCGCTGAGTCGGTGTACGAGCAACTGCGAGCCGCCCGCGACATCCTCGCCGAGGACGGCATGGACTTCGCTTCACCTCAGTATCAGCAGGCCATACGACCGTTCTTCGCGAACCTGGATGCTCTGCAACGGCTGATGCGAGACGACCTACAGCCACCGGCTGAACGCCGCGTGTGAGTAGCCGCTGACAGCGAGCGCGCTCGCGCCGCATGAAGCCGGGACGTCCGAGGCACGGCTGTCCGTGGACGTGGATGCGCTTGAAGTAGATCCCACCCCGGGCCCTGCCGGCCGTGGCGGCGGATACCGGTCCTCTACGACGCCGGCTACGAGATCGACCACATGAGAGAGGCCCTGTTCGCCCGCGTCCCGACAACGGCCGAGGTGCAGCTCCTGCAGCTCCCCGCAGATGGCACGGTGGTTGAGTTCGCGGTGGGCATTCACTCGGCTTCTCACTTCGCGTGGGAGATACGACTTCAAGGTTCCCGACTCGGCACAGGGCAGGAAGTGACAGGAATGATCTCGGCACAAGCATGGGCGGATGCTCGACTCCTGTGGGACTACCACTTCATGCACCATGACCCACGGCCGTGTTCGGCGGCGGTGGGACTGGGCAGCCACGACCTCGGCGTGGCTGACGTGACAGCGGAGCTGTACCACCGGGGCATGGCGCCGGTCATCGTCTTCACGGGGGCCACGAGCCCCACGACCCGGGCACGCATGCCGCGCGGTGAGGCTGTGCACTACCGCGAGCGGGCCTTGCAGCTCGGGGTGCCCGAGTCCGCGGTACTCCTGGAACCGCGCGCCACGAACACCGGCGAGAACATCGAGTTCTCGAAGGCGGTGTTGGCAGAGGCCGGCATCAAGGTCTCATCCGTCCTGCTCGTGAGCAAGCCCTACGAGGAGCGGCGCTCGTACGGCATGATGCGGAAGCTCTGGCCTGAGGTCGAAGTGGTGTGCGCGTCCACACCGATGGGCTTGGAGGAGTACGCCGGCTCCATCGGCGACGCTCGCATCGTGATCGACATGATTGTGGGCGCCCTGCAACGAGTGCTCGTCTTCCCGGGGTTGGGTCTGGCCATCGAGCAGGACGTACCAGCCACCGTCGTAGCCGCCTTTGAGCGGCTGTGCGTCGAAGGCTTCACTGGCCGACTCATGCCAGCTGACGTTGCTGCCCGCCCTGGCACGTGATGCCAAGGCGGGCAACAGTCCGCCCTGAGCTTCGTTCTGCACTTTCCCTACTTCAAGCCCCGGCTGCGCTCCGCTCCGCCGGGCGCGCTTCCCGGCTCCGCTCCGGCGCCGCTCCTGCCTTCGGCCCGCTCCGCCCGCGCTGCGCCGACGCGCGCCCACACGTGGATAGGGCCGGTAGCCATGAGTCGATCACCGCACATGACGCCCGCGGGTCAGAACAGTGCCTCCGGCGGGGGATCGGCCGGCACCGGGATGGAGGGGGCACCGTTCCCGGCCGCGGGCCCGTAGTGGCGTGCGCGGGGAGCTCCCGTCCCGTCCGCCATCGACCCAGGCAGAGCCGAGCAGACGCGGCCCATGGCGTCCAGGTCGTTCGTACAGTGGCGCGCTCCACCTGGACGCCATGAACCACGCCCGCTCCACAGACGTGTGGGTCGACGGCGGACGGGATGGGAGCTGGGGAGAGTGGTGGGTCAGGGAGGGTATGTACGGTCTCCGCAGACGATCAGGGGAGGGGCCAGATGTCGAGTGATCTCCAGTTCAGTTGGAGTCTGACCGGAGCAGGTTGGGCAACGTACCGAATCACCGATGGTCGGGCGGAGCACAGGGATGATCCGAGCTACTGCACCAACGCTCTTGCTGACCTGCTTGTTGGCGTTGCCGGGTTGTACGGCCCTGACGCTACTCAGCGGTTCTCGTTCGACCTGGAACCCGCAGAGATGAGGTGGGTCCTCAGCAGCCGTGAGACAAGGGTCGAGATCGGCATCTACCGATTCCCCGACATGTTCAAGAGCTTCGACCTGCCGGACGATGACGGCGTCCTCTTGTGGAGCTCAGAGCAGCCGCGCACAGCCTTCGCTCACGTAGTCGTGGAAGCGGCGCAAGATGTTCTGCGCTTGCACGGCGAAGACGGATATCGGAAGAAGTGGATGCAGCACCCCTTCCCCGTCGCCGAGCTGCGAGAACTCCGTCACCTGCACCTGGAGCAGGACGCTTGCGAACTTCCGCACGAGTTGCCACACCCGGAGTGAGCAGACGGTGAAAGCCAGACTGTCAAGGGTGCGCAAGCCGTCTGACACCAACGTCTGACACCAACAACGGCGTACGGCGCCGATCAACGCCGAACCTCGGCGGCAGCTGGACAGGGCTCAGCGGACGTTCATCACGGTCGAGAGACCACCTCGATCGACCTGATAAGGATGAGGCCGGACCTTGCCCTTATCAGGCATGGTGCGCCCACGGGCACGTGAACCACGCTGAGAGCGCCGATCGCCGCAGCTCACCTGGGGACATTGGGGAGAGTTCCCCCGGCACCGCCGTTCAGTGGGGGGCCGACCGCTGGCCTCATGGAGGATGAGAGGGGCGGGGATCTACGGCCTGCAACATAGTCCCGAGGTGGCTCCCGGGGACCTTTATGCCCGCCCCTCTTGACCGCGGACCTCGAAGGTTCTCTGACCGGTCTCTATCCACCAGGCAATCTAACAAGTGGCTGTGACAACACTCCGGCTCCACTAGGGGCGACGATGCCTCGCTCCTGTACAGCAGCGGAGTACCGCAACCAGAGCAACCGCGTCCGGCCGCCCCTGGGCGGGGCCTCCCTGACCACGGGTTTCCCGGGGGCCGAGTCCCTCCTTCGTGGGTGAGTCCCGGGCCGTCCCTGGGCCGTGCGAGGGGGGTCGACGTTGACCGACGATGACAGACGTCGACTGACCACCCGCAGGTCAGAGAGGGTGCCTGGAACATCGCCGCAGGTGGCCACCGGCGAAGGTGGGTTGAGGAAGTCCAGAGCTTCGGCGCAGGATGGCCGGCATGACCTCCAGTGCGCGCCCCCTCCTCAATCGTCGGCTCGCCGAGTTCGGGACGACGATCTTCGCCGAGATGTCCGCCCTGGCTCTGAGCACCGGCGCCATCAATCTCGGCCAGGGTTTTCCCGACACCGACGGGCCCGAGGAGGTCAGGGAGGCGGCCGTACGGGCGTTGCGGGACGGGCGCGGGAATCAGTACCCGCCGGGTCCCGGTGTTCCCGAGCTGCGTGCCGCGATCGCCGCCCATCAGCAGCGGTACTACGGCCTGGCCTACGACCCCGACACCGAGGTCCTGGTCACCGCCGGGGCCACGGAGGCCATCGCGGCCTCGCTGCTGGCGCTGGTGGAGCCCGGTGACGAGGTGATCGCGCTGGAGCCGTACTACGACTCCTACGCGGCGTGCATCGCCATGGCGGGCGGGCGCCGGGTGCCGGTCACCCTGCGTGCGCACGAGGACGAGGGCCGCTTCCGCCTCGACCTCGACGAGCTGCGCGACGCCGTCACCGACCGCACCCGTCTGCTGCTGATCAACACCCCGCACAACCCGACCGGCACGGTCCTCACCCGTGAGGAGCTGGCCGCGATCGCCGAGCTGGCGGTGGAGCGGGATCTGCTCGTGGTGACGGACGAGGTGTACGAGCACCTGGTCTTCGACGAGGCCGAGCACGTGCCGCTGGCGACGTTCCCGGGGATGCGCGAGCGCACGGTGACCATTTCGAGCAGCGGCAAGACGTTCTCGTTCACCGGTTGGAAGGTCGGCTGGGTGACGGCTGCCCCGGAGCTGGTCACGGCCGTGCGCTCGGCGAAGCAGTACCTGACGTACGTCTCGGCGGGCCCGTTCCAGTACGCGATCGCCGAGGCGCTCGGGCTGCCGGACTCGTACTTCGACGGCCTCCGTACCGACCTGCGGCGCAAGCGTGACCTGCTCTCAGACGGCCTGCGGGCGGCCGGGTTCAAGGTCTACCAGCCCAAGGGCACATACTTCATCACCACCGGCATCACCCCCTTCGGCGAGAAGGACGCCTACGCCTTCTGCCGCGCCCTCCCCCAGCGCTGCGGCGTCGTCGCCATCCCCAACTCGGTCTTCTACGACGACGTCGACGCCGGCCGCGGCCAGGTCCGCTTCGCCTTCTGCAAGAAGGACGACGTTCTCCAGGAGGCCGCCGTTCGGCTGCGGGGCCTGGCTTCGTGACATCACCTTCCCCGAGCGAGTCGACGGCGGCCGTGACGTCGAGCCCCGCCCGCAGCGCGGCCGCATGACCGGGTAACAGGTTCTTCAAAGGTTCTTCATCACCTCCGGCCTACGGTCGGGCTGCCCGCCGCGCCCGCGGTCGGGCCCGACAGGAGGCGGGAGAACCGATGAGGACGAACCGGGTGCTGATGGCCGTGGTGACGGCGTCGGTCATGGCCATCACCCTGGCCGGCTGCGGCGGCGAGGGCGACGCTCCGAAGGTCCCGACCGCCGGCGGCGACAAGGCGTCCTCGGCGTCCGGCAAGGCGGCCGCCCCGGGCGGTGGCGACGACGTGTCCGCGTACGTGAACGCCCAGCGCGAGTGGGTGAAGTGCCTGCGGAAGAACGGGGTCGACGCCCCCGACCCGGACGCCAAGGGGCAGGTCGACTTCGGCGACAACGCGGCGCTGAAGAAGGACACGAAGTTCCTGAACGCCTCCGAGAAGTGCGCCTCGCTCGTGGCGGCCGTCCCCGAGAGCCTCGAGAACGCCAACCAGCCCAAGCTCACCCCCGAGCAGATCAAGGTCAAGCGGGAATACGCCGACTGCATGCAGAAGAAGGGCGCCCCCGACTTCCCCGATCCCGGCCCCGACGGGACCGCGCAGGGCTCCGAGTGGGACCAGACGTCGGCGGGAGCCAAGCGTGCCACCCGTGTCTGCGCTCCGATCATCGGCGACCCGGCGGACCAGCCCGCGGGCAAGGGCTGACGATGACGGAGACGGTCACGCAGACCGATCACGAGCGCGGGGCGGCTCCCGCACCGCCGCCGCGCGGGCGGCACGGACGGCGTACGGTCCTGGTGGCCTCGGCTCTGGTCGTCGTGGCGGCCGTCGCCGTGGTCGGTGCGCTGGGCCTCGGCGGAGGCGGGGGGCAGGACGACTCCTCCGCCCCGCCCCGCTCAGGCTCCACCGTCCCGGTCACCCGGGCGACACTGACCGAACGCACCACGGTGGACGGCCAGTTGGGATATGGCACTGAGATACCGCTGCCGGTCAAGTCGACGGGCACCGTGACCTGGCTGCCCACGGAGGGCAGGACGGTGGAGCGCGGCGGCACTCTGCTGCGCGTCGACGACCGGCCGGTGGTGCTGCTGTACGGGACCCTGCCTATGTACCGGGACCTGGGCCTGACCACGGGCACCGGACAGGGCACCCCGGGCACCCGGCAAGACGCCGGGAACGAGGGGGACGCCCAGGGCACGCGGGACGCCCAGGGCCGCGCGGACGGCACCTCCGAGGCCCCGGCCCCCTCCGGATCCCCGGCGCCGGCCGACGTCGGGGCAGGAGGGACGGCAGGGACAGGAGGGGCGAGGAGCACTCTGCGCGGGATGGACGTCCTGCAGTTCGAGAGCAATCTCGCCGCTCTCGGCTACACCGGCTTCACGATCGACGAGGAGTTCACCGACGTCACCGCCCGCGCGGTCAAGCGCTGGCAGAAATCCCTCGGGCTTCCTCAGACCGGCACGGTCGGCGTCGGGGACATCGTCTACTCCGCCGGCAAGGTGCGGATCGGCCACGCGGGTGTCCGGCTCGGTTCGGCGGTCACCGAGGACGTCCTCACGTACACCGGTACGTCCCGGAAGGTCGTCGTCAACGCCTCGGCGGCGGAGGACTCCTGGGCCGTGCGCGGCGCCGCTGTCACGATCGGGCTGCCCGACGGGACATCGGTGAAGGGCGAGGTGGCCTCGGTGGGGAAGAAGGCGACCGACCCCGAGGAGGGAGGCGGGGAGGGAGGCTCCGGGGCACCGACGGTTCCGGTGACCATCACCGTCAAGGACCAGAAGTCCGTGGGAAGGCTGGAGAGCGCGCCGGTCACCGTCGAGTACGTGGGGCGGGAACGGGCGGACGTCCTCACCGTCCCGGTCGCCGCCCTGGTCGCCCTGGCCGAGGGCGGCCACGGCCTGGAGACCGCGGACGGCCGGTTCGTCGCGGTGAAGACCGGGCTCTTCGCGGACGGCCGGGTGGAAGTGAGCGGAAGCGCGGTGCGCGAGGGCATGAAGGTGAGGATCCCCGAGTGAGCGCGGCGTCGGCGGTCGTGGAGTTCGACGGGGTCTCCAAGACGTACCCCGGTGGTGTGGCGGCGGTACGGGACGTGACCTTACGCATCGGGCGCGGCGAACTCGTCGCGGTCGTCGGCCCTTCGGGCTCGGGCAAGTCCAGCATGCTGAACCTCATGGGCAGCCTCGACCGGCCCTCCGCCGGGCGGGTGCTGGTCGACGGCCACGACGTGGCGAAGCTGACGGACCGTGAGGTGTCGGCGCTTCGGGCCACCCGGATCGGCTTCGTCTTCCAGCAGTTCCATCTGGCCGTAGGGGTTCCGGTCCTGGACTCCGTGGCCGACGGGCTGCTGTACGCCGGGGTACCGCTGCGCCGCCGCCGGGCCAGGGCGGCGGTGGCGCTGGAACGCGTCGGCCTCAGTCACCGCGTCCACCACCTGCCGCACCAGCTGTCCGGCGGCGAGCGCCAGCGGGTGGCGGTGGCCCGGGCGGTGATCGGCGAACCGGCGGTCCTGCTGGCGGACGAACCGACCGGCAACCTGGACTCCGCTTCCGGGGAGGCCGTACTCGGTCTGCTGCACGAGCTGCACGCCGCCGGGACCACCGTCGTGATCATCACCCACGACCGGGAGATCGCGGCCGGGCTGCCCCGCCGTATCGAGATGCGCGACGGCCGCGTGGTGGCGGACACCACGACCGTGGCGGACACCACGACCACCGACGCGAGGGGTGAGGCGGACACCACGACCACGGACGCGCCGAACGAGGCGGTCCGATGACCGACGGTACGACGAACGGCCTCCCCATGGACGACGCCCCACCCACCCCGCCGTCCGGCCCTCGCAGGCGCGCCGGACGGGGCCGCGGACGGGCGAGCGGTGCCGCCGCCGGCACGGACGGCGGGCTGCGGGCCGCCCGCCTCCATCCCCAGGACATCGTGCGACTCGGCGGGACCGGGCTGCGGACCCGTCCCCTGCGGGTCTTCCTCTCCGCGCTCGGGATCGCGATCGGCGTCGCCGCCATGATCGCGGTGGTCGGGATCTCCGGCTCCGGCCGGTCGGAGGTGGACCGCCGGCTCGACGCGCTCGGCACCAACCTGCTGCGGGTCGCCCCCGGCGACGCGCTCGACGGCACCGAGGCCAAGCTGCCCCACGAGGCCGTCGCGATGATCGGCCGCATCCCGCCCGTGCGGCAGGTCGCCGCCACCGGCGCGACCGCCGCCCACATCTACCGCAATGAGCACATCGCCGTCGGCCGCACCGGCTCCCTCGAGGTCCTCGCGGCCGACAGGGACCTGCTGCCGGCCGTCGGCGGCCACGTCCGCCGAGGCCGCTGGCTGGACTCCGCGACCGAGAAGTACCCGGCGGTCGTGCTCGGCTCCACGGCCGCCGGGCGGCTCGACGTGTACACGCCGGGGACCCGGGTCTGGCTCGGCGGCCGCTGGTTCTCCCTCGTCGGCGTCCTCGATCCCGTACCGCTCGCGCCGGAGCTCGACAGCGCGGCGCTGGTCGGCCGGCCGGCTGCCCGGACGTACCTGCGCTTCGACGGCCATCCGTCCACGGTCTATGTCCGCGCCGAGGACAGCCAGGTCGCGGAGGTTCGGGCCGTGCTGCCGGCCACGGCGTACCCGGAGAAACCGGGCCAGGTCAGCGTCTCCCGGCCCTCCGACGCGCTCGCCGCCCGCGAGGCCACCGAGTCGGCGCTGACCGGGCTGCTGCTCGGCCTCGGTGGCGTGGCCCTGCTCGTCGGTGGCGTGGGGGTCGGCAACACGATGGTCATCTCGGTCCTGGAGCGGCGCCCGGAGATCGGCCTGCGCCGGGCGCTGGGGGCGACCCGCGGCCAGATCAGGACCCAGTTCGTGACGGAGTCGCTGCTGCTGTCGCTCATCGGCGGCCTCGGGGGGACGGTGCTGGGGACCGCGATCACGGCGGTCTACGCCCTCAGCCGCGAGTGGCCGACGGTCGTCCCGGTGTGGGCGAGTGCGGCGGGGATCGGCTGCACCCTCGTCATCGGCATGATCGCCGGACTGTATCCGGCGGTACGGGCGAGCCGGCTGTCACCGACGGAGGCCCTGTCCGGCTCCTGAGCGGCCCGCCCGTCGCAGAGGTCAGGGGCGGCCTCGGTGAGACCGCCCCTGACGCACTATGAGTCCGGCCTGCTCAGCGCTCCCGCGGGAGTGCCGGCGGGCGTACTAGAAGCCGCAGTAAGTGAGGCTGCCGCCGTCGCTCAGCAGGTCGTCGCGGACCCAGCCGGTCGTACCGGTGGTGTCGTTACGGAGGTACGTCCAGGTCTCGCTGGTGTTCCCGATGCGCGTGTAGCAGTGGTAGTCGAGACGGTGGGTGTTGTAGGCGATGCCGTTGCTGGCGCAGTTGGTGCTGGATCCGCTTCTCTCGTTGGCGCCGCTGGCCGTCCTGTTCCAGGCGCTGCTGTCCAGGTCGGAGGCGGTCCTGCCGCAGGAGGCGGCCGCGGTGGCCGGGGTGGAGAGGGCGAGCGGGACGGCCATGGCCACCGCCGCAAGAGCAGGTACGACAGCCGCGATTCGACGCTTCATTTCTGTACCCCCAATGAATCCATTTTCTGTTGGCACTGCTTCCCCGGGCACCGTGTGGCACCTGGGCAAAACAGCCACCACTGCATCAATCGGTGTGCAAATGGCGTCAGTACAATCGCAGTCACAAAAATCCTGAAGAAAGAATTCCGCCCACAACTGTCCGATTTCTGTCGACGGGGGACCGAAAATGCCACGAGCGACAATGCGCCACTCTGCGGCTGCGGCCTTCTTGGCCAAGCGATGAGCTTCCGGCTCCGGGTACTCGGCCTGCTGATGCTGGTCGCGATGACGGCCACCGCCGCCACTGCCTGGCTGACCCTGCGTCAGGCGAACCGCCAGGTCCAGGAGAGTGTCACCGCGGGACGGCAGGAGGTCTCCCGGATCACCGGCGACCTCCGCGCGTACGGGGTCGCGCACGCCACCTGGGAGGGCCTCCCGCCGACGGTGAGCCGCCTGGCCGAGGACACCGGCCAGCGCATCCGGGTCGCCACCGAGAACGGCGTCCTGCTCGCCGACTCCGACGCGCTCCGGGGCCGTGCCCCCCGCCCGGTGAGCAGCCAGCCGCCGGTGCTGGTCGACCCGCGTCCCCTCCTGCGGATCCCCGCGGGACAGTTACCGCGGACCTCGATGAAGCTGACGGCGACAGCGATCGCCCAGTACCGCGCCGAAGCGGCGTACGCGGCCTGTCTGACCCGGGCGGGCGCCGAGGTGACGGCCTGGCCGGACGACACCGGCGTGCCGCGGATCCGCACGGAGCGCCGGCCGGAACAGTGCCAGGAGCCGACCGGCGAACCGGACCCGCGGACCGCGCGGGACCTGGAGGCGATCAGGACATGCGAGTCCGAGCGGCAGTTCGTCGCCTGCCTGCAGCGGGTGTTCAACGAGCGCGTGGGCTCCGCCGCCCCGCCCCGCCTGGAGATCCGTCTCGGCGTCCGGGACGAGTCCCCGCCCACCCTGGCCGCGGCACCCACGGTGGCCGTCGCCGGCGGCGTCGCCCTCGCGGCCGTGCTCGGCGCCCTGCTCCTGAGCCGGGCCGTGCTGCGCCCGGTCCGTGCCATGACCCTGGCCGCCGGGGGGCTGGGCGAGGGAGACCTGGGGCGGCGGGTCCCCGTCTCCGGCCGGGACGAGATCGCCCAACTCGGCCGTGCCTTCAACCGGATGGCGGACTCCATACAGGCCGGCGAGGAACGCCAGCGCCGCCTCACCGGTGACATCGCCCACGAGCTGCGCACCCCGCTGGCCAATCTGCGCGGCTATCTGGAGGCCCTGCGGGACGGGATCGTCGAACCGACCCCCGAGCTGCTCGACTCCCTCCACGAGGAGGCACTGCTGCAGCAGCGGATCGTGGACGACCTGCAGGTTCTCGCGCTGGCCGAGGCCGGTGCGCTCACCTACCACCGCGCGCGCGTCGACCTGCGCGAGCTCCTCGAAGCCGCCGGCACGGCCCACCGCGCCCAGGCCGACGCGGCGGGTGTCGCGCTGAGGCTGGACGCGCCGCAGCCTGTGTACGTCGTCGCCGACGCCGACCGTGTGCGTCAGGTCGTCGGCAATCTGGTCGGCAACGCCCTGCGGGCCACGGCCCCGGGCGGCACGGTGACACTCGCCCTGGTCCGGAGCGGCGATCTCGCGATCATTCAGGTACGGGACACCGGCAAGGGCATACCCGCCGAGGACCTGCCGCAGCTCTTCAACCGCTTCTGGCGGGCGGACGCGGCCCGGGGCCGCGCCACCGGAGGGAGTGGCCTGGGGCTGTCCATCGCCCGCCAGATCGTGACCGATCACCAGGGGACGATCGACGTGGAGAGCACGGTCGGCGTCGGCACGACCTTCACCGTCGCGCTGTCCACGGCCCGGCCGCGGGCCGACGCAGAGGCCGAGGCCGACTGATCAGCTGGGGGCCGAGCCGTCCAGCAGGCGGTACCCCCGGCCGTACACGGTCTCCAGATGGCGTGGCCGGGCCGGGTCGTCCCCCAGCTTCCGGCGCAGGTTGCGCACATGGGCGTCCACCGTGCGCTCGAGTACATCGCTGTCGTAGCCGAAGGCGCTCTCGATGATCTGGGCCCGGGTGAACACCCGCCCCGGCTTGCGGGCCAGAGCCTCCAGGATTGAGAACTCCTTGGAGGTCAGCGCCACCGGACGGCCCGCCACCCGGACCTCGAAGCGTGCGGTGTCCAGTTCGACCGCGCCGACCCGCAGCACCTCGCTCCCGGCCGCGCCGCCTTTCCTGGAGCGCCGCAGCAACGCCCGTACCCGCGCGGTGAGTTCGCGGGGACTGTAGGGCTTGGTGAGGTAGTCGTCGGCCCCCAGATCGAGGCCGAGAAGCATGTCCTCCTCGGTACTGCGGGCGGTCAGCAGCAGAATCGGCACCTCGGAGGCCTCGGCACGCAGAATGCGGCATACGTCAAGGCCGTCGACGAGGGGCAGCATCACATCGAGAACGATGAGATCCAGCGCCGTCGAACGCGCCCGTTCCAGCGCCGCCCTGCCGTCGGCCACGACCTGTACGGCGTTGCCTTCCCGTTCCAGATAAATCCGGATGAGACGAGATTGTTTTTCGTCGTCTTCGGCGACCAGGATGCGCGCGCTCAACGATTCTCCCCAGCGAGGCCCGGCACGATTCCATCACCGTTGATACCAACGCACCCCCGGAATTCCCACCTCCGGGTCCCTGGACTAGGCCGGGCGGATCGCGCCCTTGATCGCCGACTGGCCGGCGAAGAACACCGACTCCTCACGGATGAGCGCTCCGGGACCCGGGGCGTGGATCATCATGCCGTCGCCGCTCCAGATGCCGACGTGGCCGAGGTCGTCGTGGAAGAAGACCAGATCTCCGACCTGGGCGTCAGCGAGCGAGACCTGCGTTCCCGCTTCCCACTGGGCCTGGGTGGTCCGGGGAAGCGTGACGCCGGCGGCCTTCCACGCGGCCTGGGTGAGGCCGGGGGCGTCGTACGATCCCGGCCCGACCGCGCCCGTTACGCAGGGCCTGCCTGCCTGGGCCCGGGCGAAGGCGATCACTCGCTCGGCCCGGGTGCGGTGGCCGCTGTCCGGCGACGGCCAGGGTCCGCCGTAGGCGCCGGGGGCGAACGTCGTGGAGGGGGCGGGGGTGAACCCAGCCGAGGAGGCGGGTGCGGCGGCCGGCTCGGTGGGGGCTGCCGGAGCGGGAGCCGTGGTTGGAGTCGGAGTCGGACTTGCCACGGCAGACGTCCAGAACTCCGGGAGGCCCGCGTCGTAGGCCGTGGTGGTCAGGTCGGCCGGTGGAGCGGAGGCGTAGTGAGGAGCCGTGGTGGGGTCCGGGACGGTGGGCAGCGTCATGGTGAGCTGCGGCCCGGACAGGGGGCTGGGCTCCAGGGCGGGAGCCGGTACGGGAGCCGGTACGGGTTCGTACAGCGGCCATGCCGCCGCGTCGCCGCCGAGGACCGGCAGTACATCACCCGGCCAGGCGCTCTCGTCCCTGCGGGACTCGCCCGGCAGAGCCGGTGCGACACGCTGGGCGGGGATCTCCGGAAGGGACCCCGTGGCGGGTGGCTGAGCTGTTCCGATGGTCAGCTCCCGCGCGACACCGGTGAGCGGCTTGGGCGGCTCGGGCTGCTTGGGTGCTTCGAGGGCGAGGGGTTCCGCGGGACGTTCCGCCGGGCGCACGGGTCGCACGGACTCGGGTGCGCGCTCGGGACGGGCCGGCAACCGGCTGTCCGGCAGCCTCGCCGGCACGATCGGGCCCAACGCTGCACGGGCGGAGTCGAACCACTTGCGGGCAAAGGTTCCGGCCGCGGGCTCCACGTCCTCCTGGGACTGGCCACGCGTGACCGCGCTCCGCCGGCGCGGGATCGAGGCGGCGCGGGTCGCGTTGTATCTGCCCGTGTCGCTCTCGGCCCGGTCGTAGAGCTTGTTGACCCACCGCTGGACCTCGTCAGGGCTCGGGCCCTCACCCTCACTCGCCAACGGAGTCGGCCTTGTTCGCGAAGTCGGTCACTTCGGGGCGCGAGGTTCGTTCCGACGCCATGGAAAGGGCGCTCCTTCCGTCCGAAAGCGCACGGGAACACCTGCTGATCGGTGGAAGTCGCGCACGCAGCGGTCAACTTAGCAAACTTGTGAACCTTCCGTGAAGATCAGGTGCTGGGGGCCGACCGGCCCGGGTGTCACTCGTCGGCGAGGTGCCAGCCCTGGAGGCCGGGCTGGGACAGGATGTCGGTGGCGGTCCGGGTGGCCTCGGACGTGGTGGTTCCGGGCGGGGCCGTGAGGTGGAGGCGGGCGAGATTCTCCTGGAACCCGTCGACCTCGGCATGCCATCCGGCCGGGAGCAGGGATACGAAACGGATCGCTGCCGTCTCTGGCGGCGCCCCGGACGGACCGGTGATCGACACCTGGTGGAGGGAGTTCATGGACGGCTCCGCATGAGGAAGGGAAGGGGGGGAGGGGAGTCCGGGGCCGGCTGAACGGCGGGCCGGCCGGCCCCGGACACGGGCGGGGGCCCGTCAGTGGGAGTCGCCGCTCTTGGCGAGCCGGGCGACCACCACGAGGATCCCGACGGCGAGAGCGGCGCCGACGCCGTAGCGGACACCGTCGGCGGCGTCGCTGGCGAACAGCGCCACCTCGGCGCCGGCGAGGACGGCCAGCAGGGCGGCGAGGGTGGTGGTGGAGCGGGAGGCGGTCATGGGTTTTCCTTCCGTGGGGGGTTGGGTTTCTGGCTGTGCCGGCGTGTGTGACCGGCGGTTCCGTTGGTGCGGGAGGGTCAGTCCGTCAGCTTCATGGCCTGGCGGAACGAGAGCTTGCGGTCGGTCTGCAGGAGCGCCCTGCGGTACACGCGGCCGCTCACCCCGACGATGAACACCGCGGCGGCGATCGACACGACGAGCGCGGCGGCCGGCTCCCACCAGGCGGTCTCTCCTGCCAGGACGCGCGCCGGCATGGTGACGGTCGAGGTCAACGGGATGAACGAGAGGATCTCCCGCACACCGCCGGACACGGTGACGCCGAGGATGAACACGAGCGCGGTGATCGCGTTCACCGGCGTCGTGGTGGACTGGATGTCCTCGCTCCGGGTGGCGAGCGCGCCCGCGGCGGCGAACAGGCAGGCCAGGACCGCGATGCCGACGACGTAGAAGACGAGGAACCAGCCCAGGCCCGAGCTGATGTCGGCGAGGAACTCCTGCTCGCCCGTGAACATCAGGCCGCCGACGCCGACCAGGCAGAACAGCGCCATCTGCGCGAGCGCCAGAAGCGTGGAGCCGACGATCTTGCCGACGAGCAGGGACCGCAGCGGTACGGAGCTGGCGATGAGCTCGACGATGCGGTTCTGCTTCTCCTCCACGACGCTGGTCGCCAGCGCGGCACCGAGCAGGACCGCGGCCAGATAGAAGAGGAAGCCGAAGAAGTACGTCGTCATCCGGACCGCGCCCTCGGGCGTCTTGTCGGCCGAGAGCAGGACGTGCTTGACCTCCGCCCCCTCACTGAGGGCGCCCAGGCTGGTGCCGGCGGCCTGCGCGTTCCGGTCGAGGGCGTTCGTCTGCACCGCGGCGCCGATCCAGGTGGCGGCGATGTCGTTCTGCCCGGTGTCGCCGAGCAGGACCCAGCGCCCGCCCTCGAACAGCAGCCCGGCGTCGGCCTCGCCGGACCGTACGGTCTCGCGCACCTGGCCGGCGGACGGCTGCTGCCGGACGGTGATCTCGACGTCCTGGTCGGCCCGGACGGCCAGCGCCTCGGCCTGGCCGGCGATCCGGCCGGACTGCTGGTCGGCCACCGCGACGGTGATCTTCCCCATCGAGTCGGCCAGGTAGAGCTGGAGCCCGAGCGCGCCCACGATCAGGGCGAGGGTGACCAGCGTCGACACCAGGAAGCCGCGGTTGGTGAGCTTCACCGAGATCTCGCGGGCGGCGACGATCCGCCAGGAGGCCTGCGTGGCCGTACGGGACGCGGTTCCGGGAGCCGTCGGCGTGCCCTTCGGGCCGGGCGACGTCTCGGCCCGGTGTGCGGGGTTCGAGGTCACGGTGCTCATGCGGAGGTCATCTCCCGGTAGACGTCGGCGATGCTGGGAACGAGGGGGGTGAAGGCGTGCACGGCTCCCCGGCCGAGGGCCTGGGTCAGCAGTTCGCCGGGATCGGCGTCGGCGGCCAGCTCGACGCGGGCTCCGTCGGGGAGTTCCTCGACGTCGGTCACGCCGGGGACGTCGCGGGCCCAGCCGGCGGGCGCGCCGGTGACCAGGTGGTACCGGGGCCTGTCGCGGTGACGGAGTTCGTCCGCGGTGCCCTTGCCCACGACGTGGCCGGAGGCCATGATCACCAGGTCGTCGCAGAGCCGCTCGACCAGGTCGAGCTGGTGTGAGGAGAACAGCACCGGGATGCCGGCGGCGGCGTACTCGCGCAGCAGCTCGGCCATCGTGTCGACGGCGTGCGGGTCGAGTCCGGAGAAGGGCTCGTCGAGGACGAGCAGTTTGGGGGAGCCGAGCAGGGCGGCCGCGATCTGCACGCGCTGCTGGTTGCCCAGGGACAGGGACTCCAGCCGGGACTGGCTCTTCTCGGCGAGTCCGAGGCGTTCGAGCAGTTCGAGGGTGTGACGGCGGGCTTCGGCGTTGCCCTGGCCACGGAGCCGGGCCAGATAGACGAGCTGGCCGAGGACGGTCTGCTTGGGGTAGAGGCCCCGCTCCTCCGGCATGTACCCGAAGTCCCTGCGGTCTGCGGCGGTGACGGGGGCGCCGTCCCAGCGGATCTCGCCGCGGTTCGTGGCCAGTACGCCCATGATCATGCGCATGGTGGTGGTCTTGCCCGCGCCGTTCCCGCCGACGAACCCGGTCAACCGGCCCCTGGACACCCGGAAGGACACCTGGTCGACGGCACGGTGATCGCCGAAGTCTCGTACGAGTTCTTCCAGTTCCAGCATCTGTGTCTTCTCTCAGCTCGGTTGTTCGGTGGTTCACGGTGGGGGGAACGAGCGGCGGCGGACCACCGCCGGGTCAGGGCAAGGGATGCGGGGCCGCTTCCCGCGGGTCGTCCAGGCGGGCGGGGCAGCCGGTCCGTTCGGCCGCCGAGGCCAGCCGGGGCAGGTGCCGGCTCCAGCGGTGCGTCTCGTCCATCCGCAGGTTCTGGTAGCCGGGGGCCAGCACCTTGACGACGTGCCAGCCCATGGCGGCGACGGCCTGCGGAAGGCGCGGGGTGAGGTCGACGGCGAGGAGGCCCGCGCCGTCGGCGGTCAGGGCCCGCCGGATCTCCTCCGCGCCCAGGTCCCGCGCGGGCGGCGGAGCCGGGAGCGTGCCCGGCTCCTGGAATCCCGCGACCCAGTCGCGTACGGCCTCGTAGGCGGGCCGGGTCAGCATGTGGGAGAGCCTGTCGTGCTCCGTCACGATCGGGCCGAGGTGCCCCATCTCGCCCTGCGCACGCAGCGCCCGCAACGCGGCCCGTACCTGCCACGCCTCCTGGAACGCCTTGGCGGCGGCCTCGGCCGGCCGGGTCGACGCCTTCATGCCGACGGTGGCCAGGGCGCCCGGGCCCTCCGGGTCGATCAGGCAGGCGGTCATGCACCAGAGGCCGGGTACGGCGGTGGGGATACGCGCGAGGACGGGGGTGAGCCCCGCCGCGCGTGCCCGCTCCCACACCGCCCGCAGCCCGGTGTCGGCGGGCGACGGGGTGTACGTGGGCAGGCGCAACTGCCGGTCCCAGGCGACGGTGAGGGCGTCCCGCTCCGTCACCTCGGTCATCGCGGCGGCGAGAGCGGTCTCGTGACTCGCGCCCGCCGCCGCCCCGGACGGGCTCGGGTCGAACAGGTCGGCCCGGCGCGCGGGCCAGTCGACGAGGTCCGCGGGGACCAGGACGGGAGTGTCCGAGTCCAGGGCGCGGGCCTCGTACCAGGACAGGCTCGCCGCCTCGGCGTCCGGGTGGGACAGGGCGTGGCCGGGGTGGTACGCGTACAGCGTCGTGCCGTCCAGGCCGGCCGCGGTGCCCGTGCGGGCGGGGTACGCGGCCGAGGGGTGCAGAGCGCGCCGCTCCACGGCCTCGCCCGCTCCGCGCAGCAGGGCATCGACCCGGGAGGTACCGCTGGCCCCGGCGAACCGGGAGGACAGCGGGAGATCCAGGAGGACGGCACCCGGGCCGGCGGTGGCGGAGCCGGCAGACCCCGCCGGGCCCGGGGCCCCGGCCGAAGTCCCGGAACCCGCGGAGCCCACCGTGCCCGTGAAGCCCTCCACCGGGGGGAGTTCGACCGCGCTGCTCCACAGCGGGTCGCCGTCGTGCGGGGGCGTCACCGCGTAGCGCAGGGCGATGCCCGACGCGGGGGCGAGGGTGGCCGGGATGTCGATCACCGCCGGGCCTCGATCACCGCGGGGGCGAGGAAGGGCAGGGCCGGGATGCCGTCCCGCAGGGCGGTGAGGGACAGGAGGACACCCGCCGAGCCGGTGCCCAGGTCCGTGGAGAGGCGGTAGCCGTAGTTGCCGAGGAAGTCGACGCGACCGGGTTCGGCGGCGATCGCCTCCCAGCCGAGGGCTTCGAGGTGGAAGCCGAGGACGTCCCGCTCCGCCGCGCTGCCGCCGTTCTCGAGGGCGAGGATCTCGCCCGCGCGTCCGTGCAGCAGGCCGCACGAGGTGGCGAAGCCGCCCCGCCGCAGATTGACGAGCCTCTTCACCGCGGTGCGCATCCGCTCGTCGTCGGGAGTGTGCCGGAGCGCGGCCCGCAGCGCGAGCACGATGCCGGCGGAACCCTCCAGCCCGGGGCTGAGGAAACGGTCGTCGAAGTCCGCGCGCTCGATGAGCTCCAGCTCCGCGTGGAGTTCGGCCACGGCCCGCTTCAACAGGTCGCCGTCTCCGGTGTTCTCGTACAGGCGCAGCAGCAGGAGGGCGCTGCCGCAGCGGCCGTGCAGCAGCCCGATGCGCTGGGGCGCCGGGGCGTCGGGCAGCCGGTCGGCGAGCTGGAGCGCCTGGCGCAGGCCCTGGTCGTCCCCCCGCCGGGCGGCCAGGTGCAGTGCCGTCAGTCCGAGGCCCGAGAGGCCGGTCGCCAGGGTCGTCGCCACATTGGCGTCGCATCCGGCGAAGGCACGCTCCATGACCGCGTCGGCGGCACCGGGGTGACCGAGTTCGTCCAGGGTGTACGCGATGCCGGCGAGGCCGGTGAAGAAGCCGGGGCCGTCGCCGGTGACCTGCCCGGCCTGGCCGAGCAGCCACTCGACGTGCTCGGCGGGCACCTCCGCACCGGCACGGTGGAGCGCCCAGAGCACGCCGGCCGCCCCGTACGCGAAGGTCACGCCGCCGTCGGCGACGATGAACTGCGAGACGTCACCCGGGTAGAGGCGGTCGGTGCGCTCGGGGGTGGCCGCCTCGACGATGGACGCGGCGATGTTCGCGATCAGGTTCCCGGTCTCCTCCCCGGCGGCGGGCCAGCGCACGCCGAACTCCGTCCGCGCGCCCAGGACATCGTCGCCGAGACCGCGCTCGATCTGCCGGGCGAAGGACTCGGGGAGGGGAAAGTCACGGACCGCCGTGTCGATCAGGGTGCGGATCTTCTCGGTGCCCCACGGCACGACGTGCGGCATGGGGACGAACATCGTCAGCCGGAGCACGTCCAGTGCGAACAGGTCGACTGCGGGGCCCCGGAGGTGGTCGGGCGCCCGGAAGCCGAGGGAGCCCATGGCCTGCGCGCGCATCTCCTCGGCGGGGGTGGCGGTCTCCATGTCGATGAAGGCGACGGTGTCGTCGGAGTCCACGAGGATGTTGCCCGGGTGCAGGTCGCCGAAGACCACACCGCGTTCGTGCATGGCGGCCACGGCCTCGGCGACCTGGTCGATGATGCGCAGCGCCCAGTCCGCGTACTCCGCCCTGGCCCGCGGCGTGTTGTCGGTGGTGCCGTAGGGGTGGCGCAGGCGTACGAGTTCCGTGAGCGGGGTGCCGTCGACGAAGTCACGGGCCAGGAAGTGGTGTTCGTTCCCCTTGCGCACGTCCCTCAGCGCGGGGACGGACGGAAGCCCGGCGAGCCGGGACAGCGCCCACTGCTCGCGGTCGAGGCGGGCCACGGCGTCGTCGCCGGCCGCGTCGAGGCCGGCGAACGGGCGGGCCTCCTTGAGCAGGACCTCGCTGCCGTCCCGCTTGTCGACGGCGCGGTAGACGCCGCCGCCGTTGGAGAAGTGCAGGGCCTTGTAGACGCGGAAGGGGAAGTCGCCGAGGGTGCGGGCGCGCCGTTCGGCGAGTGCCTCCCGCAGGAAGGAGGGGATGGTGACCCAGGACGGGGTGTGGAACCCGGGGCGCCGCTCGTCGGGGACGAGTTCGCCGTCGGGGGTGGTGATCGCGGGGGTGAGGGTGCCGTCCTTGAGCCGGGTGGTCTTCAGTACGAAGCCCCCGTACCGCACGTGGAGCGGACCCTCCCGCCAGCGCAGATCGCTCAGGATCGAGGGGGCCCGGGTGCCTCCGACGAGCTGCTCCAGGCCGTCCAGGGCCCGCTCCAGCTCCGTCTCGTCGGCGGGGTAGACGGTGATGAACTTGCCGCTGGCGCTGCGGTCCCCGTACTTGCTGCCGCGGCGGGCGAGGGTCTCCGAATCGGATATGTACTTGTACATGAGCCCGTGCTCGACGCAGTACGGTGCGACGGTGTCGAGGAGCCCGGCCGCGTTGTCGGGGGACGCCGCGACGTGGATCTTCCATCCCTGGTCGGGGACGCGGGAGTCGGGTGGGACGCAGACCGTCCACTCCCGTCCCCGGGTGGCCGTCCAGCCCTCGGGCAGGGTCCGGCCCTCGTGGAAGTCCGCGCCGACGGACTCGGTGGCGGGGGCGTCGTAGAAGAGCGAGTCCGCGCGGCAGAAGTTGATGAACCGGGTGTCGAGCACGGTGTCTCCAGGGTCAGAAGGGCAGGAACGGAAGCACGTAGGTGCGGTGCAGGGACTTCCACAGGGGCACGCTGCCGAGCTCGACCTCGGCGGTGCCGGTGGCCGGCGCGGGGGTACGGGCGAGGTCCAGCGGATAGGCGGTCGAGTCCATGAGCACGGTGTCTCCCACGTCGACGGGGAAGTACGCGGAGACCGGGACCTCGGTCTCGCCGGACGGGGCGGATCCCACCCGGGCGGTGGCGACGGGGTCGTTCAGCATCAGGCCGTTCGTCCGCAGCGTCACCTGCTGCCCGGGGCGTATCCGGTCGGTCGGGGAGCCCTCCGGCAGGACCAGGCGGGTGCCGCCGGCGTCGGTGACGTAGGCGGCGGCCGCCGTCTGACGGGCCGGCAGGAACATCGCGGCGCACGCGAGAGCGGCCAGCAGCGTGCAGACGGCTCCGGCCCGGAGCGGGCGGACGCCGGCGGCCTTCACCTCGGCGGCGAGCCGGAGGGCGCCGCGGATCACGATCCACGCGAGGTACGAGAGTCCGGAGGCGGCCATCAGGAGCCCCACCCAGCCGACCCGCTGAAGGGTGCCGAGCCAGGTGTGGAGGGCGGCGCTCAGGAAGTACACGGGGAAGGCGAGGCAGGCGAAGCCGTACGCGATGGTCCAGCGGGTGGGCAGTTCGCGCTGGTAGGTGCCGCCGAACAGGAACCGGGCGAGCGTGCGGCGGGCGTCGGCCATGGCGCGGTCGCGCAGGTAGGGGATGTCCACATGGCTCATGAGGGCGATGTAGCCGTCGAGTTTGATGAACGGCGTCAGGTTGAGCAGGGCCGTTCCGTAGCTGGTGACCGCGAAGAAGAGCAGGCAGGTCTTGGCGGTGCCGTCCGTCATGGGCCAGGCCGCGAGGGCCGAGGCGGCCGCCAGGGACGTCTGGACCGCCGGCCCCGCGAGGGCCGTGTGGACCCGCTGCTTGCGGGCCGGAAGGCGCCAGGCGTCGGAGACGTCGCAGAAGAACGCCGGCATCAGGTAGAAGAGCATGACGCCGATGCGTGAGGGGCGGCCCCCGTAGCGGATGAGCACGGCGGCGTGGCCCAGCTCGTGGATGGACACCCCGAGCAGCAGAGCGAAGAGCACTCCGGCGAACGTGCCTGCGGACAGGGGGCTGTTCAGCGTCACCGCGACCGCTTCCCACTGGGCCGCGAGGGCGACGACACCGAGCAGGACGCAGAGCAGTGCGGCCGCCACGGCGCCCCGGGAGAAGAGGCGGGCGAACAGCGGGCCCAGGGCCTGCATGGTGCGTCCCGGCCGCAGCAGCGTGAGCTGGAGCGTCATGGGCGGGACGATCTGGAAGCGGGGGGCGACGGCGGGTGCCGGGGTCTCCCCGTCGTCGAGCAGCTTGAGCGAGTCGAGCCGCGAGATCGCGCTGCCCACCCGCTCGGTGTTCCAGGCACCGCCCAGCCGGGCGGCGAGGGTCTCGTGGTCGCGCTCCCCGTCCAGCTCCTGGACGAGATCCGCGACCTTCTCGTTGATCCGTACATAGCGGGCGCCGTGCTGGAGGACCCAGTCGCCCTGGCCGTCGGCCGGCGAGTGGACCTCGGCGCTCGGGGCGAGGCGGGGGCGCCGGGCGTGGGCCGGGACGGTGGGCGGTGGTGGACTCGTGACAGCGCTCATGGAGTTTCCTATCGGGACGGCTGCGGGGAGTGGGAGAGCGCGGTGCACCCTTGCGGGGTCCGGCCGGACGGGCCGGCCGGACCACCGCAGATCCTCGGTGTCGCCCGAGGGGGCTCCAGCTTGCGAAGGGGAGCCGGCTACTCCGTCTCCCGTCGCGTCAGTGCGCTCGCCGGTGTCGCTCTCAGGTGAGGGTGATGGAGGTGGCGACGGAGGCGCTGATGGCCGTGCCGACGGAGACGCCGGTCCAGAAACCGGGGGCCTCGAGGGCCTCCAGCTCCTGCATCTCCAGCTCGACGGGCTCGATGTTCTCGACGGTGCCCAGGTTCTCGCTCATGTCAGGTGCCTCTCTGCGGAGTTCTACGGAGTGATGTGAGTGGTGCGACGATTGCCGGGCGATCAGGTCAGGGTGACCGAGACGCCGACCGAGACGCCGGTGGAGAAGGCGACGCTCCAGGTGCCCCAGCCCGGGGCCTCCAGGGCCTCGAGCTCCTGCATCTCCAGCTCGACGGGCTCGGCGTGCTCGATGTTCTCGACGGTGCCCAGGTTCTCGCTCATGTCAGATGCCTCTCTGAGAAGTTCTTCTTGGGGGTTCTGGGCAGTGATCAGGTCAGGGTGACCGAGACGCCGACCGAGACGCCGGTGGAGAAGGCGACGCTCCAGGTGCCCCAGCCCGGGGCCTCCAGGGCCTCGAGCTCCTGCATCTCCAGCTCGACGGGCTCGGCGTGCTCGATGTTCTCGACGGTGCCCAGGTTCTCGCTCATGTCAGGTGCCTCTCTGAGAAGTTCTGCGGACGGGGTGGTGGATCGGGCCGGCGGGACCGGCTCGGTCAGGTGAGGCTCCAGGCGACGGAGACGATCGAGATGCCGACGCTGACGCCGGCGCTGGTGGCCCAGCCCGGGGCCTCCAGGGTCTCCAGCTCCTGCATCTCCAGCTCGGTGCCGAGCTCCTGCAGCTCCTGCTCGACCGAGTTGTTGTGCGCCATGGTGTTCTCCTCGTGTTGTGGGTTCGGTGATGCCGATCGGTGCGGGTATTGCGGATGTTGCGGGTGGTGCTGGTGCTCCTCCGGGTCAGGCGCTCAGGCCGCCGGGAGGGGTTCGGGGGAACCGGCCGTGGAGGCGGTCGGCTCGGTGGCCTCGGCGAGGAGCGCGACGATGTCGTCGGCGCTCAACCCGGCGAGGGTGGGAAGTCCGGCGCCCCAGGCGCGCACGCTGCGCAGAGCGATGGGGTGGCGCAGGTGCGGGGCGAGGTGCACGGTGCGGTCGATCCGCCAGCGCAGCATGAGCTGTTCGAGACCGTCGTCGGGCCGCGGCGCGAGCCAGGGGGCCCGCTGCCGCAGTCGCTCCCACAGCCTGTGGACGCGGTCGGCGCTGCCGAAGCGCGTGTCGCCCCGCAGGGCCTGCCGCCACACGACCGGCCACAGTGCGGACACCGCGCGCATCTTGGCCAGGCCCAGCGTGGTGGAGAGCTCGTTGGCGAGGGCCCAGCACTTCACCGCGTACGGGTTGCGGCCGATGTTGATAGCTCCGTGCTGGCTCTCGGCGCTGAGCCGGGCGGCCCGCAGCCTCCCGGGCGCCGGGGCCGGCAGTCCGGCGGCGAGGCACCGGGCCAGTTCGTCGCCGACCGTGAGCAGGCGGCCCGCCAAGTCCTCCACTGCGGCGTCCTGTTCGGGAAGGTCGAGGATGTCGCTGCTGTACGGGATGACGGTCCTGAAGATCGCTTCGAGTACGCCGTCCATGACGAGGTGCCCCGGGAGGGTCTCGGTGGCCTCGGGCACCCGGAGTGCGGCGCGGGGGCGCAGGCACTCCCCCATGGCGATGCGTTTGCCGTCCCGGTGGGGGAAGCAGGCCACGGGTCCCGACTCGCTGCCGGTGCCCAGGGTGGTGGGGACGGCGAGGACCTCGGCGTGTTCCCCCCACGGCAGCGGGAGCGCCACCAGTCCGCTGCGCTGCCCGGAGGTCAGGTAGCGCAGGAGTTCGGGGCGGCGTCCGACAGCGGCGGTGAGCTTCGCGAAGTCGAGGGTGCTGCCCCCGCCGACACCGACGACCAGCTCACCGGGAGAGAGCCGGGAGGCGGCGGCCTCGACGGCCGGCATCCCCGCGTCCGCCGGGGTGACCGCCCGGGTGGGCGTGAACCCGGCGCGGGCGGTCTCGGCGAGGACCTTCCGGGTGACGGCGTGGTCGGCCACGGCCGGGTCGGCCAGGACGGTCACGCCGGTGGGGCGCAGTTCCCGCAGCAGGACGGGAATCCGGTCGTAGGTGTCGAGGGAGACGGGCACGGTGTCAGCTCCTCGCGGCCAGGGAGGGCGCCGGCAGCAGGCTGTCGAGTCCTTCCTCGACGCAGGTCATGAGCTCGGCGACCTCGGCGGGGCTGTAGGTCAGGGAGGGCACGAGCTGGATGCCGGAGGGTCCGGGGTGGACGATGGCGCCCGCGTGCCGGATGCGGGTGACGAGGTCGGCGACGTCCGTGCCGGCCAGGGCGCGGCCGTCCGGGTGGGTCAGATGCAGGGTGCGGAAGCAGCCGACGCCGGTGAGGTGGGTGGCGAGGGGGTGCCGCTCGACCAGTTCCGCGAGGCCCTGCTGGAGCCAGGCGGCGACGTTGCGGCCCGCCGTGACCGCGTCGAGGCGCTCCATCTCGGAGATCGTGGCGCTGATGGCGGCGCAGGCGAGGGCGGTCGCGCCCTGGGTCTCGGCGTGGGCGAACATCGTGTCGTGCTCGACCAGGGGCCGGGTCACCCGGTGGGACATCACCAGGGCGGCGGCGGGGCAGGCGCCGTTGGTCAGGCCCTTGGAGGTGACGAGTACGTCGGGCAGGCCCGGCCAGCTCTCGGAGGCGAACCAGCTTCCGGTGCGGCCGAAGCCGGTGGCGACCTCGTCGGCGACCAGGAGGAAGCCGTGCTCGTCGCGCAGGCGGACCAGTTCGGCCACGAACGACGCGTCGAGCGGGAGGGTGCCGGTGCCGACGACGGGTTCCACGACGACCGCGGCGACCTGGCTGCCGAGGGCGGCCATCAGCCGGCCGAGTTCGGCGGTGTCGTTCGGGGTGACGTGGCGGATCAGCCGCTGGTCCACTCCGTAGACCCGCTGGCCCAGGTCCTCCCCGGTCAGGGCGAACCCGCCGAAGGTCAGTCCGTGGAAGCTGCCCCGCAGGGCGACCACCAGGTTGCGGCCGGGCTGCCCCTGTGCGGCGTGATGGATCCGCGCCAGTTTCATGACCGCGTCGTTGGCGACTCCGCCGCCGGTGGAGAACAGCACCCGGTCGTAGTGGCCGGGCCCGCAGACCCGCAGCAGGTCCTCGGCGGCGCGGCGGGCGTAGCTGTTCTCGAAGCGGAAGGCACCGAGGTAGGAGGCGTGCTGGGCGGCTTCGGCGATGGCCTCGGCGATGCGGGGGTTGCCGTAGCCGAGGTTCACGTTCCACAGCCCGCTGTCGGCGTCGAGTGCGGTGCTGCCGTCCGCGAAGGTGACGCGGTGTCCGGCGGCGCCGACGGCGCAGAGGCTGTCGTCGCCGTGGCTGGAGGGCGGTATGAGGTAGGGCCAGAGCGCGGTCATCGGGAGGCTTCCGTGGTCAGGAGTGTCACGCGGTGACGCTCGCCGGGCGGGGAGAGGAGCTGGCGGGAGGTGATGGTCAGGCCGGACGCGGCGAGCTCTTCCTCCAGGCGCGGCAGGTCGAGGACGGCCACGCGGTCCGTACAGACCGTGACAGGGCTGTCGCCTCGCGGCGGGTCGGCGGGCAGCAGGGTGACCGTGCGGCTGTCGGCGCCGGCGGGCCAGTGCTCGTACAGCTCGTAGACGGTGCCGCCGGCTCCGGTGACCCGCACGGCCGTCTCGTCGGGGGCGTCGCAGTCGCCCCGCTCCAGGACGGTCAGCAGGAACCGGCCGCCTTCGGCCAGGTGTGCGAGGACGCCGCGGTACAGGCCCGCGCGGCCGTCCTCGTCCAGGAGCGAGAGCGAGGTGGTGCCCAGCAGGATGCGCGGGAACCGCTGTCCGAGCGCGAAGCGGGACATGTCGCCCCGCACCACGGTGCAGCGCTCTCGCATCGACGCCGGAGCCCGGTCCAGTGCGGTCCGCAGCAGCGCCAGCATGTCGGTGGACAGATCGAGGGCGGTGACCTCCCGGCCGATGGCGAGCAGCGGCAGCGTGAACCGCCCCGAGCCGGCCGCGAGATCGAGCACGGGTCCGGGCGTCGTCCGCACGGCGGTCAGCAGGGCCCGGGTCTCCGGGTCGTCGTAGGTGGCGAGGTCGTGGTAGAGCGGGGCTCCGAGGGCGTCGTACAGCCCGCAGACCCGGGCCCGGTCACCGAGCGCGGCGATCCGGCGGGCGGCAAGGGTGGATGCGTGGGCCGTCGCGGCCTCGTACCGCGTCGCGGGCCTGTCGCCCGTCGCGGTCTCATGGCCCGACGTGGACCCATTGCCCTTCCCTGCCTCGCGGCCCGACGTGGACCCATCGGCCGCCGAGGTCTCGCGGACCGTCACAGACCCGTCGGTCGCCGCGGTCTCGCGGGCCCGCGTCGTCTCATGGACCGTCGTCGTCTCGCCGACCGTCGTCGCGACGGGCATCGCGGGGGCGCTCATCGCGCGGCCGCCGGAACGCGCACCGGTGCGGGCAGCGACAGGTCGTGGCGGGAGAACAGGTCGGCCAGCTGGTCCAGCTCGGCGGCGGGGACGAGGTCGCCCGGCTCTCCGGAGGTCGCGAGGAGGCACTCCAGGGCCTGGGCGGCCCGGCGGTCGACGGCGAACAGGCGGCTGCCGGCCACGATGTGCGCCTCCCCGTCCCCGCCCCCGTACAGCACGATCGGCAGGGTCGGGTCCGCCAGGTCGGCGTCGGCGCCGGTCTCGGCGAGGCCGGGCGTCAGCCGGGAGCCGAACCCGGAGACCCGCAGTCCGGTGGCTCCGCGTGCCATGAGGCCGCGCAGCGCGCCGACGGCTTCGAGGTAGCGGGCCAGGAAGGGGCGTGCGCGCAGGGCCTCCGCCCGTGTCCCGGCCGGCAGTGCCGCGTCCAGCGCGGCGGCGCCGGATCCGGTCCGGGCGAAGCGTTCGGTGAGGGTGCCGAGGGTGTCGTCGAGCGTGCCGAGCACCGCTCCGGTGGGGCTGGTGGACAGCTGCCCGTTCCGGTCGGCGTAGAGACGCAGGGCCGGTCCGTCCGCCGGGTCGGGAGCACCGCTCAGGGCGGCCGGGTCGGCCAGCAGCACCGAGGAGGTGATGAGGAACTCGGGGAAGACGCCCTCGGCGAGCGCCCGGTCGGCGTCGGCGAGGAAGGCCTCGAAGTCGTTGCCGTCGAAGACGCGTATGACGGTCGGGCCGAAGACGGTCATGAAGGGACTGGCGGCGTAGGCGTGGGTCTGCAGGAAGAAGTCCTGGCCGTTGGAGAACTCGTCGCCGGGTTCCGTGAGGCTGCCCTGGTAGCCGACGGCGGGGGCGAGAACGCCGGTGCCGTCGTCGGGTGCCAGCAGCAGGGTGCGGGGGCCGACGAGCCCGGCGGCCGTGACGGCGGGGATGTGCGCCGCGTCGGCCAGGACGAGCGTGCCGACGCCGGGGCCGGCGGGCCCGGCGAGCGGGGCGGCGGTGGCCCAGGAGATGAGGTGCTGCTTCAGGCGTGCACGAGCTGTCATGTCCATGCCAGATGGGTCCTTTACTGGTCTGCTTCCCCCTCTGCGTCCGGGCAGCAGGGAATCGGGTTCGAGCGGTCAGCCACGAGCGGGCGGCGAGCGATCGGTCAGTGCGGTGCCGTCACCGACCGCAGGATCGCCGACAGGTCCGCGAGCGACTCCTGGGCTCCGAAGAGCTTGTGCACGGCGGTGGTGTTCAGGACGATCTCGTCCACCCCCACCTCTTCGTAGGCCCGGAGCGCCTTGACCACCTGCGGCAGATCGCCGCCCGCGAACGCGCCGGTCTCCACGACACCGCGCGCCACGTCCTCGATCCGCCCCGAACCGACGTCCACACCGGCCCGGCCGAGCATGTCCAGATAGTGCGGGGCCTGCATGTGCGGCGCGTTTCCCGCCAGAGCCAGCCGTTCGGGCCCGGCGCCCTCGCGCCCCTCCTTCTCCAGTCCCGCGGGAACCATGGCGACGACACGGGGCAGTGACGTCCGCCCCGCCCGCGCCGCGCCCTCCGCCACCGCGGGCAGGATCACGTCCCGCAGATATCCGGGCGGCGTCAGCCAGGTGATCACGACGTCCGCCACCTCGCCCGCCAGCCGGGCCATACCCGGCCGCAGCACACCCAGGCCCACGTCGACCCTGGGTGCCGCGGCCGGGGCCAGCTGGCCCCGGAAGGTGAAGTGCGGGCCGTCCATGGCGACCGTCTCGCCGTCGAGCAGCCGGCGCACGGCCGTCACGTACTGGCGCGCCACCTGGAGCGGCTTCTCGTACGGCGCTCCGAGGATGTTCTCCTGGAAGGCCCTGGCTCCCGGGCCGAAGCCCGCGATCACCGGTTCCCCGGTGGCCAGGGCCACGGACCGCGCTTGCAGAGCCGCCTCGTACGGGTGGCGCAGGGGCATCAGCGTGACGCCGAAGCCGGTCGGGACCCGGAACCCGGCCCCGGCCAGACCGGTGAAGGTCTGGTGGGGCTCCATCACCATGGCCTGTCCCTGCCAGAGGCGCCTCGCCCCGGTCCACCGGACCAGTCCGGCGAAGGGGAGTGCCTGCTCCAGACGGCGGGGTACGCAAGGGAGGAGCACGGAGTAGTCGGTCATGGCGTCGGGTTCTCCTGGGTCGTGATGTCGGGCCGGCCGCTGCCGCTGACTACTTCCAGTCGTTGTTGTTCTTCGGCAGCGCGACCGGGCCGGGCAGCAGGTCGCCGATGAGCTGGAGCCACGCGAGGGGGTCGGCGCCCGGGACGAACGCCCTCCCGTTGCCGGCCCCGCGCTCCGACGCCGACGCGGCAACCGTCTCCGTCGCCGCGACCGTCTCCGTCACCGCCGCCGACTCCGCCACCGTCCGGCTCCCCGCCGGCTTCTCGGCGGCGAAGGCCGTTCCCTGGCCCGCCAGGGCGATCATCCCCGCGGTCAGCAGACCGACGACGACGTGTCCACGACGACGGAACGACTTCGTGCTGCGGGACGTGGCGCGGTTCACGGATGTCTCCTCGATGCTCGATGCGGCGTTTTCGTTCTGCGCTGTTCGCGCTGCCTTGCGAGAACGACTCTGCCGTCTGGCGAGGGCCGCCACGAGGCCATTCGCGCGCAGCTTGCTGCACACGCGGATTCCTCAAGTTGCAGCGGCGGCCCTCACGCCCCGCCCGCCCGCCGTCACCGAATTGGCTGTGCGATACCAGAACTAACGGACATATGTTGATAATCCGTCATTGACAGTCGAGTGCGGGCGCTCAAGGATTCCAGGGACCGCATGTGTGATCGATCATCAACAGGGGGAGACACATGGGCAATCCGCTTGCTTTCCTGGGCGTGAACGAGGAAGAGGAACGGCTGTACCGCACCCTCCTGAGACGCGGCTCGTCCTCGCCTGCGTCCGGCACCCAGGAACCCGGTCCGGACTCGCACCCGCCGTTCGAGGAGTCGGCCCTGGACCGGCTGGTGGCGTTGGGGATCGCCACCCGGAACACCCAGGGCGCGGTCCGCCCGGTCCCTCCGCCCCGGGCCGTGGACGCGTTGATCGACGGCCGGCTGCGCCGCCTGCGGGAGGAGCTGGAGAGCGAGGCCACACGGCACTCGGTCATCGAGTCCCTGTTCCTGGAGCGCCTGACCGCCCCCTCCTCGCCCCGCTCGGACGCCGCCGACGGCGGCCAGATGATCACGCAGCTGCACGGAATCGAGGCCGTCCGGGAAGCCATCGACGAGCTGACCTTCTTCGCCCGGACCGAGGACCTGACCACCGAGCCGACCGGCGTCCTGACCGAGGAGTCGATCGCCGTCTCGCACCCGATCAACATGCGGTTGCTGCGCCGTGGCGTGCGGATGCGCATGATCATGGGGTCCGCGATCATGCAGGACGACACCACGCTCACCTATATGCGTGAGCTCGTCTCGCACGGTGCCGAGGTGCGGATCTCCCACCACCCCATCGAGCGCGTGATCATCGTCGACCGGTCGGCCGCGCTGACCCCGATCAACCCCGCGCACACCTCGGTGGGGGCGCTGCTGGTGCGTGAACCCGGACTGGTGGCCACGCTGGTCACGCTCTTCGAGCGCATGTGGGAGGCGGCGGAGGAACTCCCCGGCGAGGACGCGGACATGCCGTCCGACATCGAACGCGAGATCCTCGCCCTGCTCAGGGAGGCCGACAAGGACGAGACCGCGGCGCGGCGCCTCGGGGTGTCGGTGCGCACCTACCGCAAGCACCTGTCCACGATCATGCGCCGCCTCGGCGCCGCGAACCGGGTGGAGGCCGCGCTGCTCGCCCACGAGAAGGGCTGGCTGAGCTGAAAAGGCGTACGGCGCGTACAGCACGTACCTGTCCTGCTCGTACGCGCCGACGCGCCGCTGGGGCGGGGCCTCGGGGGGCCTACTCCTCGTCCTCGGGCTTCTCCGCCTCGTTGATCTCCTCCTCGAGACCGAGCTGCTCGATGAGCCACTTGTCGAACTCGATCGCCGCGCGCACCCAGCTGACCGTCGAGGAGACGAAGTGCTCCAGGCTGACGCCCATGCCGATCAGCATCTGGGCCTCGCCGATGAGGCGGACCGTGCCGTCGTCGTGGGTGTGGCTGTAGACCTTGGGCCACAGGGTGCGGCGGTTCCAGTCGTCGATCGACTCCAGGATCTGCGGCTTCGCCTCGATCTCATGGGGCCGGTCGTAGAACGTCCGCACGGAGAAGACCTGCTGGTCTCCCTCACCCCGGAACATGAAGTAGGTGCGGAACTGCTCCCACGGCGCCGCGAGGTCACCCTCGTCGTCGACGACGTACTTGAGCTCCATCTGGTCGAGGAGCTGCTTCACGAGGTCCTGATCCGGGACGACGGGGCCGGCCGGGCCGCCGGGCTGCGGCTCGGGCTGGCCCCCGAAGTTCGGAATCGAGGACGGGTCGATGGTCACCGTGAATTTCCCTTCGTACGGATTCCGCCATCCTCCCCCATGCGGGGAGGGGGGTGGCAAGCCCCGACAGACCCTGTCAGCCCTCGGCTGACACGATCCGGACAGGCGCAACCTCCGAGTACCCGGGCCCGTCCTCCTCACCGGCGGACATGGAGGAGGGGATCACCGTGGCGGCAGCGGACGACCGGCCGGAAACGGGCAGGGGGCGCACCCGGTGGGGAGTGGCCCTGCCGATCCTGGCCCTGCCCGTGCTCGTCCTCGGGTTCCTGATCATCGGCCTGTTCACCTGGGCGCTGTCGGACGAGGACGACCCCCGCGCGGGCGGCCCGGCGAAGGTGTCCTGCGCGGAGGCACTGGGCTTCGGCGGAGCCCAGCGCCCCGCGAACGCCCGGCCCGACCGCTGCACCATGCAGCACGGCATCGACATCGCGTACACGGCGGTGCTGCGGATGCCGCGCGAGGACGTACGCGGCTGGCTGCGGGAGACGTATCCGCACGCGCCGGAGATCCGCACGGGCGACCCCTGCGGCGCCCTGTGTCTCGATGTGACCCACGAGGACGGACTGCCCGCCTCGGCCGAGGCACACGTGGTGCAGGTGCGGGTGGAGTACGTGAACGCCGAGACCGCGCTGGTGCGGTTCTCGGCGTTCACGATGTGAGGCGCGTTCACGATGTGAGGCGCTAGAGCGTCTTGCCCGTCGCCGGGCCCACGATCAGGCCCTCCTCGTAGCGGTCCACCCGGACCGTGTCGCCGTCCTTGATCTCGCCGGAGAGGATCTCCTTGGCGAGGCGGTCGCCGATGGCGGACTGGACGAGGCGGCGCAGCGGGCGGGCGCCGTAGGCCGGGTCCATGCCCTCCTCGGCGAGCCAGGCCAGGGCCCCGGGCGTGATGTCCAGGGTGAGGCGCCGCTCGGCGAGGCGCTTGGCCAGGCGCTCCAGCTGGAGCTTCGCGATGCGCTCCAGCTCGGGCTTGGTCAGCGCGGCGAAGACGACCAGGTCGTCCAGGCGGTTGAGGAACTCCGGCTTGAAGGAGGTCCGCACCACCTCCAGGACCTGCTCCTTCTTCTCCTCCTCGCTGGTCACCGGGTCGACCAGGAACTGGCTGCCCAGGTTCGACGTCAGCACCAGGATCGTGTTGCGGAAGTCGACCGTGCGGCCCTGGCCGTCGGTGAGCCGGCCGTCGTCCAGCACCTGGAGCAGGATGTCGAAGACCTCGGGGTGGGCCTTCTCCACCTCGTCGAGGAGGACGACGGAGTACGGCCGTCGGCGCACGGCCTCGGTGAGCTGGCCGCCCTCCTCGTAGCCGACGTATCCGGGCGGGGCGCCGACCAGGCGGGCCACGCTGTGCTTCTCGCTGTACTCCGACATGTCGATACGGACCATCGCCCGCTCGTCGTCGAAGAGGAAGTCGGCGAGGGCCTTGGCCAGTTCGGTCTTGCCGACGCCGGTCGGGCCGAGGAAGAGGAAGGAGCCGGTGGGGCGGTCGGGGTCGGCGATGCCGGCCCGGGAGCGTCGTACGGCGTCGGAGACCGCGCGCACCGCCTCGGTCTGGCCGATGAGACGCTTGCCCAGCTCGTCCTCCATACGCAGCAGCTTCTGCGTCTCGCCCTCCAGCAGGCGCCCGGCCGGGATGCCGGTCCAGGAGGCGACGACGTCGGCGATGTCGTCGGAGCCGACCTCCTCCTTGACCATGGTGTCCTTCGCGACCTCTTCCTCGGCCTCGGAGGCGGCCTCCAGCTCCTTCTCCAGAGCGGGAATCTCGCCGTAGAGGAGCTTGGAGGCGGTGTCGAAGTCGCCGTCGCGCTGGGCGCGTTCGGCCTGGCCGCGTACCTCGTCGAGGCGTTCCTTCAGTTCACCGACGCGGTTGAGGGACTGCTTCTCCTTCTCCCAGCGGGCGGTGAGGCCGCGCAGCTCCTCCTCCTTGTCGGCGAGGTCGCGGCGCAGCTTGTCCAGGCGCTCGCGGGAGGCGGCGTCGGTCTCCTTGCCGATCGCCAGCTCCTCCATCTTCAACCGGTCGACGGCGCGCTGGAGTTCGTCGATCTCGACGGGCGAGGAGTCGATCTCCATGCGGAGGCGGGAGGCCGCCTCGTCGACGAGGTCGATGGCCTTGTCGGGCAGGAAGCGGGAGGTGATGTACCGGTCGGACAGCGACGCGGCGGCGACCAGGGCGCTGTCCGCGATCTGCACCTTGTGGTGGGCCTCGTAGCGCCCCTTGAGTCCGCGCAGGATCGCGATGGAGTCCTCGACGGTCGGCTCGGCGACCAGCACCTGCTGGAAGCGGCGCTCCAGGGCGGGGTCCTTCTCGATGCGCTCGCGGTACTCGTCGAGGGTCGTCGCGCCGACCATGCGCAGCTCACCGCGCGCGAGCATCGGCTTCAGCATGTTGCCGGCGTCCATGGCGGAGTCGCCGCCCGCCCCGGCCCCGACGACCGTGTGCAGCTCGTCGATGAAGGTGATGATCTGCCCGTCGGAGTCCTTGATCTCGGCCAGGACGGTCTTCAGCCGCTCCTCGAACTCGCCCCGGTACTTCGCCCCGGCGACCATCGCGCCCAGGTCGAGCGCGACGAGCCGCTTGTCCTTCAGCGACTCGGGCACATCGCCCTTCACGATCCGCTGGGCGAGCCCCTCGACGACGGCGGTCTTGCCGACGCCGGGCTCGCCGATCAGCACGGGGTTGTTCTTCGTCCGGCGGCTGAGCACCTGCACGACGCGCCGGATCTCCTGGTCCCGCCCGATGACCGGGTCGAGCTTCCCTTCCCGCGCGGCGGCGGTGAAGTCGGTGCCGAACTTCTCCAGAGCCTTGTACTGCCCCTCGGGGTCGGCCGTGGTCACGCGTCGCTGTCCCCGTGTCTTCTGGAAGGCGGCCTGCAGCTTCTTGGCGTCGGCGCCCTGCTGGGCGAGCACCTCGCCGGCCGCGCCGCCCTTCGCGGCGATGCCGATGAGCAGGTGCTCGGTCGACAGGTACTCGTCGCCGAGCTCCTTGGCGCGGGCCTGCGCGTCGGCGACGACGGCGAGCATCTCGCGGTTGGGCTGGGGCGGCGCGACGGTGGAGCCGGTCACACTGGGCAGCCCGGCGAGCACGCGCTCGGCGCCCGCCCGTACGGCCGCCTGGTCGGCGTCGACCGCCGCGAGCAGATCGGTGATGTTCTCGTTGTCCTGGCCTTGAAGCAGCGAGAGCAGCAGATGGGCGGGGGTGAGGTCGGGGTGCCCCTCGGTCACGGCCCGGTTGCTGGCCGCGTTGATCGCGTCCCGGCTCCGGTTGGTCAGCTCGGCGTCCACGTTCGCGTTCTCCTCCTCCTTGCACTGACCCGATCAGCACACCGACTGAGTGCACTGACTCAATCAGCGTACATAAAGTTGAGTCTATTCCACTCAAGGCCGGATCCGGGAGTACGCGAGCGGCTATGTTCCGGTCCATGGCCACCAAGTACTCCGTCGATCCGGGTGCCCCCGACCAGCCGTACTTCGCCTTCTGGCGCGAGCGGCACGTCTGCACCCTGACGACTCCCCGCCCGGACGGCACTCCGCACGTGGTACCCGTCGGAGTCACATACGATCCCGAGGCCCGTCTGGCTCGGGTCATCACGAACAAGGCGAGCACCAAGGTGCGCCATGTACTGGCCGCCGGGGAGCGGGGGGCGGCCGTCGCGGTCTGCCAGATGGAGGGCAAGCGGTGGGCCACGCTGGAGGGCCGGGCCTTCGTCCACGCCGAGCCCGACCGGGTCGCGGAGGCGGAACGCCGCTACGCCGAGCGCTACGGCCGGACCCCGTCGCCCAACCCGGCGCGCGTGGTGATCGAGATCGAGCTGACGCGGGCGATGGGGCGCGGGTGAGCGAGGTTGGGCGAAGTGAAAATCCACACCGGTGATCGATTGCTTCCGGCCACCGCGTGACCAGGCCGATTCCAGGAAATGTCCCCCAAAACTGCAGCGGCGTCACCGTGTTCAGGTCACGGTGACGCCGCTGCGGGGAAGCACCTGAGCGATCTGTTACGACGGGGGAATCGCGTCAGGCACTGCGGGGGGTGGCAGAGATGGTCCTCGGGGCAGGAGACTCGGCGTCCACCTGCTCGTGGTCCCTTTGGTCCAGGTTCACAAAGATCATTCCGTATCGCACGGCACATCGCACGGGCTGCGGCGCCCCCCGAGGCCGCCGCAGACACCGGTAAGCCCGCACGTCCTCGTCCTCGTCCCGCGTGACGACCACCGGTTCGCCGAACACGGTCACCATCAACGAGTCACCGCTGTGGGGGATGGCGGTGACCAGGTCGATGAAGTGCCAGCCGGAGCGGTAGGCGGTGGCCATTTCACGGCGGAAGGAGCGGTCGTCGGGTGGAGTGGTCACGATCAGCTCCCGGATTCCGCTGCCCCGGAGCTCGGCCAACTGCTGTTGCTCGCGCCGTTGGTGTTCACGGCAACAGACGGCCAGCTGCTGTTCGCCCGAACATCGTCCTTCGCATCGGAGAAGCCACTCAGGGTGCCGAGGGCCACAACGGCGGAGAAGGCGGCGACAAGCACCGAGCGAAGCATTCTGTTACGCATAGTCGGCTTCGTCCTCACTTGAAGGTCCCCTTTTCCCCCGTCAGGTACGACGATGGCTTATTCGGGCACGTCATGGCCACACAATCGATGCATCATGTTCCTGCATGTTCAGGACCCTGGGGGGTGGAGATTTGGCAGCGAATCGGACTAAGGCGACACATCCCCATGCGATGACCGAGTGGTGCGAGGAGGGCGGCCGTCTGTATGCCGCCGCACTGCGCGCCGGACGTATCGCTCGTGCGGATGCGGAGCCCGCCCCCTGCCTGGTGGAGTTCGCCCTGCTTCATCCCGATCCCGACGACCCGAACTGGCTGCGGCCGGTGCCCCCGGCGGTCGCCCTGTCCCGGCAGCTCAACCCGCTGGAGCAGGAGATAGCCGACCGCCGGCGTCTGGCAACGGGCCTCGCGGAGACCTTTCAGCCGTTCATGGCCCTGGGTACCCAGCTCGCCGCCACCAGTGATGCCATCACTGTGCTCGAAGGCGGCGAACGTATCAACGCCGCGCTCAACATGGCCACCATCCAGTGCCAGGCGGAGATGCTCACCGTCCAGCCGAGCGACCGGATGTCCGAGCGCAGCCTGCTGCGCGGGCTGGAGCGTGACCGGCCGCTGATCGAACGCGGCGTGCGCATCCGCACCCTGTACCAGCACACCGCCCACTACAACCCCGAGCAGCTCGCCTACGCCGCCCAGCTCTCCGACGGCAAGGCGGAGTACCGCACCATCGACGAACTCGTCGAGCGCCTCATCATCTGCGACGAGTCGGTCGCCTTCATCCCCGCCCGCGACGACCAGCAGGTCGCCCTGGAACTGCGCCACCCCGGCCTGGTCCGCTACCTCATCAAGCTCTTCGAGTACCTGTGGGACCGCTCGGTGCCGCTGAGCACGGGCACCCCGTACGAGACGGCCCGCGGCGGCATCACGGACATCCAGTACTCCATAGCCAAACTCCTGGTCGAGGGCCACGTCGACGAGGCCATCGCACGCCGTCTCGGCATGAACGTACGCACCTGCCGTGCGCACATAGCCAAGCTGGCCTCGGCCCTGGGCAGTGGCAGCCGGGCCCAACTCGGGTATCTCATCGCGCAGTCGGGGATCCTGCAGCAGGATCACTGAGAAGGAGGAAGCCCCGAGTGACCTCGGTGCCCCACCCCACGCACGACGCGGAAGAACTGTGCCCCGCCGGGAGGGAGTTGTACGAACGAGCCCTGCGCGAGGGGCACGTCCCCGCCGAAGCGGCCCGCGCCACGCCCTGTCTGCTGGACTTCGGACTGCTGCACCCCGCCGTCGACGACCTCCACCGGCTGGAGCCCGTGGTGCCGGCCGTCGCCCTGCGGCGTCTGCTGCGGATCTCCGGGGAACGCATCGCGAGCGAACGGCGCCGCGAGGAACGGCTGGCCGAGACGTTCGGACCGCTGCTGGCCGCCCCAGGGCACGACCCGGCCGCGGCCGGCACCCCGACGCTGACGCTCCTGAGCGGAAAGGAGCGGATCAACCGGGCCATCACCGAGGCCATGGCGGACGCGTCCCGGGAGCTGCTCACCGTCCAGCCCCGCGCCAGGATCACCAGGGACCGCATCGAGGCCGCCTATGCCGTCGCCACGAGCCGCGACCAGGCGCTGCTGGACCGCGGGGGCCGCATCCGCACCCTCTACCAGCACACCCTCCGGCACTCCCCCCTGACCGTCGCGCACCAGGAACGGCTGACGGGCGACATCGAGGCGCGGGCGCTGGACGAGGTCACCGACCGGCTCATCGTCGTCGACCGGGCGATCGCCTTCCTCCCCGCCGACACCGAGGGAGCCCTCGCGCTGGAGATCCGCCACCCGGCCATCGTCGGCTACCTGGCCACCGCCTTCGACCGCCTCTGGCGCCTGGCCACACCGGTGTTCCCCGAAGCGCTCCCCCAGCCCTCCCTCAACGGCGTAACCCCCCGCCAGCACGCCATCGCCGCCCTCCTCGTGGAAGGCCACACCGACGCCGTCATCGCCGACCGGCTCGGCATGAACATCCGTACCGCCCGCGTCCACATCGCCAAGCTCGCGGCGACGCTCGGCAGTCAGAGCCGGGCGCAGCTCGGGTTTCTCATCGGACGCTCGGGGATTCTCGACCGGGAAGCCTGAGGGACGAGGCGGAGCGCGGCGGGCCGTTCAGGCCCGCCTGGGCGATGCGGACGCCCAACTGCGTACGGCTGGCCGCGCCCAGCGTCTCCGACAGCCGTGCGATGTGTGCCCGGCACGTCCGTACGCTGATCCCCAGCCGCTCCGCGATCACCGCGTCCTGGTGGCCCTCCGCCAGCAGCGCCGCGATGGACTGCTCCCGGTGGGAGATGCCCTCGATGCCGGTCTCGGGGAGCGGGGCGGTCAGCGGGGTGGCCAGGCGCCACAGTCGCTCGAAGACCGTGACCAGGTACTCGACGATCGCGGGGTGCCGTAGCTCCAGGGCCATCGTGCGGTCGGTGTTGGCGGGAATGAACGCCACCGTCCGGTCGAAGAGGATCAGCCGGTCGATCACCTCGTCCAGCGTGCGCGCCTCCACCGCGTCGCCCATCAGCTCCAGATACGTGAGCAGCCCCTGCCCGTGCCGGGCGACATGCGTGTACAGGTCCCGCATGCGCACGCCGCGGCCGCGCAGGGCCGTCGCCCGGTGCAGGCCCTCGGAGAGTTCCGCCTCGCGCCGGATGCCGCCGGGCTGGACGGTGAGCACCTCGGTCGTGCAGGCCTGGGTCGCCTCGTCCATCGCGGCCTGGATCCGGGCGAGCCCGTCCAGCACCCGGATCGCCGGGCCCTCGCCCGCCGGCGGGACGGGCCGTACCCGGCGGCCGAGACCGGCGTACCACTCGACGGCGGACACGGCCGAACCCACCCGCTGCTGACTGGCGCTGACCTCGTCGTACATCTCGCGCAGCAGCCGGGTCATGACCTCCTGCGGGGAGGTCGGCACCAGCCAGTCCATGTCGTCGGGGTCCGGGTGCAGCAGGGCGAGTTCCAGCAGGCAGGGCACCGGTTCGGCGTCCCCGCGCGGCACGCGGCCCCGCCGTACGGCCCGGGAATACACGCGATCCCCGGCCTCGCACAGTCGGTCAGCACCGTGTGGATGCTCGTCCGTCCCGTGCCCGGCCATCGCGCATCCCACCCCCGGTCGCCGTCTTTCCGCAGCGCAACTATGCGCGGACCGGCCCTGCTCCGCAACACGGCTCCCCCGCACCCAAGGCCCTTTTCCAGCCGTTTTGACGCCGAATACGCCCCCTCACGGGCTGCTGAATCACGAGGGGGTTGGTGCGGGCGCAGCCGGCGTGTGACCCTCTGTGAGGGCGGTCCCGGCCGGCCCCGTCCACGGACATCTCGGAGGCCCCGTGACCGTCAACACCGGGGTGGATCCCCGGCGTCTGCCCGCTGTCGACGCGCTGCGGGGTTTCGCCCTGCTGGGCATCCTCGTGGTCAACAGCGCCCAGATGATGGACCCTTACGTCACCGAGGGGATGCGCCGGCCGGACGCGCCCGTGTGGGACCAGGCCGCCGTCCGGCTGGTGACGGCGCTGGCGACCACCAAGTTCTACCTGCTGTTCTCGTTCCTCTTCGGCTACAGCTTCACCCTGCAGCAGTCCGCCGCCGAGCGGGACGGAGGAAACCCCACCGCGCGCTTTCTGCGCCGCTCCCTCGGTCTGGTACTGCTCGGACTGGCGCACGCGATCCTGCTGTACAGCGGCGACATCCTGCTGACCTACGGCCTCCTCGGCCTGGTCCTGCTCGGCGCACGCCGGATCGGCCCGGCCACCGCCGTGAAGGCCGCCGCCTGGATCTACGGGGTCTACGTCGTCGTCCTCACCGCACTGGGAGCGCTGGCCACCCAGGTGGACGACGAGGAGCCCCCGTCGCACCGGCCGATCGCGCAGTCCGTGGCCGCCTACCGCGGCAGTCCCGGCACCGTCGTCCAGGAGAACCTGGACCGGCTGCCCGAGGCGCTCCTCGGTTCCCTCCTCATGGCTCCGGGCGTGCTCGGAGCGTTTCTCCTCGGCCTGGCCGCGGGGAAGCGGCGCCTGCTCGCGGCCGGCGGGGCGGACCGCGCTCGACTGCTGCGGATCACGGCCGTCGGCCTGTCCGTCGGAGTGCCGGGCGCCCTCTTCTTCGCCTCCGCGGCGGACGGTCCGCTGGACGCCCGGTGGCAACTCCTGGGCATCGGCGTCGGCATGCTGACGGCACCCGCCCTGTCGGCCGCGTACGCCTGCCTCCTGCTGCTCCTGCTGCGCTCGTCGTGGGGAGACCGGGTGCGGCGGCTGTTCGTCCCGGCGGGGCGCCTGGCGCTCACGAACTACCTCGGGCAGTCCCTGATCATGATGTTCGTGGCCACGGCGTACGGGCTGTCCCTCTACGGGCAGGTGGGCCCGGCGGCCGTGCTGCTGCTCGCGGGCGCCGTGTACGCGCTGCAGCTCGCCCTCAGCACGGTGTGGACCAGGCGCCACCGGCACGGGCCCGCCGAGTGGCTGCTCCGGGTGATCACCCTGGCCGGACGGCCGGGCCGGGCCGGCACACCGGGAGCGCCGGAGCGCGCGGCGGCCCGCCGGGGCTGAGCGGCTCCGTACGCGCGAAGCCGCTCGTACCCACGAAGCGGCTCACCGGGTCACTTCAGGCCGATCGCCCGGCACGCCGCGTCGTACTTGGCCGTGCAGATGTCCGACAGCTTGTAGATGTCGTCCGCGACCACCGTGTCCTTGATGTTCCCCTTCGTCAGCGCGACCACGGGCACGAGCTGGGCGGGGATGGCCTTGTGGGTGGGGCTGTCGACCTTGTCGCGGGTGAGGGCGGCGAACTGGATGTCCCGGCCCTGGACCTTGGCCACGGCCATCTCGGCCGCGTTCTCGGCCTCCTGCGGGTAGGACTTGTACACGCTCATGTACTGCTCGCCCGCGATGATCCGCTGCACCGCCTGGAGCTCCGCGTCCTGCCCGGTGATCGGCGGCAGGTCGCTCACGCCCGCGGCCTCCAGCGCCTTGACGATGCCGCCGGCCATGCCGTCGTTGGCGGAGTAGACGGCGGCGATGTCGTCCTTGCCGATCGCCTGGATCGCCTCGGCCATGTTGGCCTCGGCGTTCTCCGGCTTCCAGTCCTTGGTGTCGAAGGACTGCGCGATCGTCACCTTGCCGTTCAGCTCGGACATCGCGCCCGCCTTGAACTGCTTGGCGTTCGGGTCGGTCGACGAGCCGTTCATCATGACGATCTTGTCGGAGAGGCTCGCGTCCTCGCCGATGGCCTCCAGCAGGGTGCGCCCCTGGACCTCGCCGACCAGCTCGTTGTCGAAGGAGATGTACGCCTCGATCGGGCCCTCGGCCAGCCGGTCGTAGGCGATGACCGGGATGCCGGCCTCCTTGGCCTTCTTGACGCCGCTCGCGATGGCCTGGGAGTCGACCGCGTCCAGCAGGATGACGTCGACCCGGTCGTCGATCATCTTCTGCATCTGGCTCGCCTGGGTGTCGGCGTTCGCCTCGGCGTTGGCGTACTCGACGCGGCCCTTGTTGTTGGTGAGGGACTCGACCTTCGTCTTGATGATCGGGTAGTCGAAGTTCTCGTACCGGGTGTTCGCCTTCTCCGGGAGCAGCAGGCCCACCGTGATGTCGTTGCCCTTGGCCGGGCTCGCGTCGTCACTGCTCCCCGTCGCGTTGAGCGCGCCGCACCCGGCGAGCGTGACGGACATCGCGGCCGCGGCCACGGATATGGAGATACGACGACGCATGTCGGGAGCTCACTTCACGTGTGATTCGGACGTGGGCACAGCTTTGTGGCCCATGTGACTGAAAAGCCAACGCGGACGCGGCCCCCAGCGTCAAGCGGAAGCACTTAACGAGATGACAACACCACGCTCCGCGAGTGTTGTGAAGACTCTGCGGAATCATCTCCAACTTCCCTGCACGGGCCACTCATCGACGGGAGAACCGGCGAAAGGGGTCCAAGGCACGCGAAAGGGGCCGGGAGTCGCCTCCCGGCCCCTTTCTCTGGCTCACGCGTGGGTCAGTCCGACTGCTGCCGCTTCGGCCGCCACACCACCAGCGCGCTGCTCTGCTGTACCTCCTGGTACGGCACGAGGTCGCGGCGGTACGACGCGTGCACCGCCGCCTCGCGCTGGCGCATCGCCGCCGCCGCGCCGTCGAGCGCGTTCTGCAGCTCGGCCGCACGGGCCTGGAGCGCGGCGACCTGGTTCTCCAGTTCGATGATGCGCTTGATGCCCGCGAGGTTGATGCCCTCGTCCTGCGACAACTGCTGCACCTGACGGAGCAGTTGGATGTCGCGGGCCGAGTAACGCCGGCCCCGGCCGGCGGTGCGATCGGGGGACACCAGGCCCAAGCGGTCGTACTGGCGCAGGGTCTGGGGGTGCAGGCCGGACAGCTGGGCCGCCACCGAGATGACGTAGACCGGGGTTTCCTCGGTCAGTTCATACGGATTGCGCCGACGACCGTCCATCTGACTCATGCTCCCTTCGCGGCCTGGAACAGATCCGCCCGCGGATCCTCACCCGAAGTCGCCTCGCGATACGCCTCGAGCGCGTCACGAGCCTTCCCCGTCAGGTCCGTCGGAACACTCACTTCGACGGTGACCAGAAGGTCCCCGCGGGTGCCGTCCTTGCGGACCGCGCCCTTGCCCCGGGCACGCATGGTGCGGCCGTTGGGCGTCCCCGGCGGGAGCTTCAGCGTGACGGGCGGGCCGCCCAGCGTCGGCACCCGGACCTCGCCGCCGAGGGCGGCCTCGGCGAAGGTCACCGGGACGGTGACGGTGAGGTTGTCGTCCTTACGGCCGAACACCGGGTGGGCGTCGACATGGACGACCACGTACAGATCGCCCGCCGGGCCGCCCCGCTCACCGGGCGCGCCCTTGCCGCGCAGCCGGATCCGCTGGCCGTCGCTGACGCCCGCGGGGATGCGCACCTGCATGGTCCGCGAGGACTTGGCCCGGCCGCTGCCCTTGCAGACCTCGCAGGCGTGCTCCGCGATCAGGCCGCGGCCCTTGCAGTCCGGGCAGGGGTCGGTGAGGGAGAAGCCACCGCCGCTGCCCCGGGCGACCTGCCCGGTGCCGACGCAGGTCGGGCACACACGCGGTGTGCCGTTCTTGTCGCCGGTGCCCGAGCAGGCCTTGCAGGGCGACTGCGAGGACATGCGCAGCGGGACCGTCGCGCCCTCGATCGCCTCGGTGAAGCTGAGCGTGACCTCGGACTCGATGTCCTGGCCGCGCCGCGGGTTCGTGCGCGTCCCCGCGCCCGTACCGCCGCGGTTGAACAGGCCCCCGAAGACGTCACCGATCCCGCCGCCGAAGCCGCCGGCTCCCTGTCCTTGGCCCTGGGCGCCGCCTCCGAAGAGGTCGCCCAGGTCGAAGTTGAAGGAGCCGCCGCCTCCGCCGGGCCCCGGCCTGAAGCCGCCGTTGCCGAAGAGGGCGCGTGCCTCGTCGTACTCCTTGCGCTTCTTGGGGTCGCCGAGAATGTCGTTGGCCTCGGAGATCTCCTTGAAGCGCTCCTCCGCCTTCGCGTTTCCCGTGTTGGCGTCCGGGTGGTTCTCGCGGGCGAGCTTCCGGTACGCCTTCTTGATCTCGGCGTCGGTGGCGTCCTTGGGGACGCCGAGGACCTTGTAGTAGTCCTTCTCGATGAAGTCCTTGGTGCTCATCCTCGACGCCCCTCCTTCCTGTCGTCCGTGATGACGTCAGCCCTCGTCCGGGCCACCGCTCTCCTTGTCGTCGGCGTCGGCGGACTCGTCCGCCTTGACCGTCTGTGCCCCCGGCTGGGGTTCGGCCACGGCCACCCGCGCGGGGCGGATGGTGCGCTCGCCGATCCGGTACCCGGGCTGCAGAATCGCCACGCACGTCGTCTCGGTGACGTCGGGTGCGTAGCTGTGCATCAGGGCTTCGTGGATCGTCGGGTCGAAGGGCTCACCCTCCTTGCCGAACTGCTGCAGGCCCATCTTGGCCGCGGTGCTCTCCAGCGACTCGGCGACGGACTTGAAGCCGCCGACCAGTTCGCCGTGTTCGCGTGCGCGGCCGATGTCGTCGAGCACGGGCAGGAGCTCGGTCAGGAGGTTCGCGATGGCGATCTCCTTGACCGCGATCCGGTCGCGCTCGACCCGGCGGCGGTAGTTCTGGAACTCGGCCTGGAGGCGCTGGAGGTCGCCCGTGCGCTCATTGAGCGCCGTGCGGGCCTGGTCCAGCTGGGCCACCAGGGCCACGTCCTGTCCCGTGTCCCCGGCCGGGGCCGCCGCCTCCTCGGAGGGGGCGGCCTTCGGCTCGGCGTCATCGGAGGTGGCGCCGGAAGGGACGTCGGGCTGCTGCTCGTCGAAGCCCGGGGTCTCCTCCGTCACGCGGCACCGTCCTTCCGGTCCTCGTCGACGATCTCGGCGTCGACGACGTCGTCGTCGGCCTTGGCGTCACCGGCACCGGCACCCGCGCCGGCTCCGGCGGCGCCGTCGGCCTGCGCGGCGTTCGCGTCGGCGTACATGGCCTGGCCGAGCTTCTGCGAGACGGCCGCGACCTTCTCCGTGGCGGTGCGGATCTCGGCCGAGTCCTCGCCCTTGAGCTTCTCCTTCAGCTCATTGACGGCCTCTTCGACCTCGGTCTTGATCTCGCCCGGGACCTTGTCCTCGTTGTCCTTGAGGAACTTCTCGGTCTGGTAGACGAGCTGCTCGCCCTGGTTGCGGGACTCGGCGGCCTCGCGGCGCTTGTGGTCCTCCTCCGCGTACTGCTCGGCCTCCTGGCGCATGCGGTCGACCTCGTCCTTCGGCAGCGAGGAGCCGCCGGTGACGGTCATCTTCTGCTCCTTGCCGGTGCCGAGGTCCTTCGCCGTGACGTGCATGATGCCGTTGGCGTCGATGTCGAAGGACACCTCGATCTGCGGGACGCCGCGGGGCGCCGGGGGCAGACCGGTCAGCTCGAACATCCCGAGCTTCTTGTTGTACGCCGCGATCTCGCGCTCGCCCTGGTAGACCTGGATCTGCACGGAGGGCTGGTTGTCCTCGGCGGTGGTGAAGATCTCGGACCGCTTGGTCGGGATCGTCGTGTTCCGCTCGATGAGCTTGGTCATGATGCCGCCCTTGGTCTCGATACCGAGGGACAGCGGGGTGACGTCGAGGAGCAGGACGTCCTTGACCTCGCCCTTGAGGACACCGGCCTGCAGGGCGGCGCCGATGGCGACGACCTCGTCCGGGTTGACGCCCTTGTTGGCGTCCTTGCCGCCGGTCAGGTCCTTGACCAGCTCGGCGACGGCGGGCATACGCGTGGAGCCACCGACGAGAACGACGTGGTCGATCTCGGAGAGGTTGATCCCGGCGTCCTTGATGACGTTGTGGAACGGCGTCTTGCAGCGCTCCAGCAGGTCCGCGGTCAGCTGCTGGAACTGGGCGCGGGTGAGCTTCTCGTCGAGGTGCAGGGGGCCCTCGGCGGAGGCGGTGATGTAGGGCAGGTTGATCGAGGTCTCGGTGGACGAGGACAGCTCGATCTTCGCCTTCTCGGCGGCCTCGCGCAGACGCTGCAGGGCCATCTTGTCCTTGCCCAGGTCCACGCCGTGGCCGGACTGGAACTGCTGGACCAGGTAGTCGACGATGCGCTGGTCCCAGTCGTCACCACCGAGGTGGTTGTCACCGTTGGTGGCCTTCACCTCGACGACGCCGTCGCCGATCTCCAGCAGCGAGACGTCGAACGTACCGCCACCGAGGTCGAAGACCAGGATGGTCTGGTCGTCCTTGTCGAGGCCGTACGCCAGAGCGGCCGCGGTGGGCTCGTTGACGATGCGCAGGACGTTGAGGCCCGCGATCTCGCCGGCCTCCTTCGTCGCCTGACGCTCGGAGTCGTTGAAGTACGCCGGGACGGTGATGACCGCGTCGGTCACCTTCTCGCCCAGGTAGGACTCGGCGTCCCGCTTCAGCTTCTGGAGCACGAAGGCGCTGATCTGCTGCGGGTTGAAGGGCTTCCCGTCGAGCTCGATCTTCCAGTCCGTGCCCATGTGCCGCTTGACGGAGCGGATGGTCCGGTCCACGTTCGTGACCGCCTGGCGCTTGGCCACCTCTCCGACGAGCACTTCACCGTTCTTGGCGAAGGCGACGACGGACGGCGTGGTCCTGGCGCCCTCGGCGTTGGTGATGACGGTGGGCTCGCCGCCCTCCAGAACGCTGACGACGGAGTTAGTCGTGCCCAGGTCGATGCCGACCGCACGTGCCATGGTTGATTCCTCCAGCTGACTTGAGTGGAACGGACTCAAGTGTGCACGACCGCCCCCGACCGGTCAACAGAGGTGAGTCGACCTCACTCAACTCTTATCCGTTCCTTACACGCAACGGGGCTCTGACCTGCGGCGACATCTCACGCCGGGGAGCCCGGGGGCCTCGGGAGGAGTACATCGAGACGCGTGACACACCGAGGACGACGACGAGTGCCGCCCCCGCCACCCACCACAGCGCGTCGTCGCCGACCCAGCCGGCGTGCGCGAGTACCCCGACGGTCACCCCCGACAACGCCCCGGCCCCCAGCAGCAGGCTCGCCCCCGGCGCGGTCAGCCCGAGCCGCCGCAGCCGGTGCGCCAGATGGTCGGGGCCGCCGCGCAGAACGGCCCGCCCGGCCATCCGCCGCGACAACAGCACCAGCCCGGCGTCGGCGCACACCAGGGCGGTCAGCGCGAACAGCACCCCCGCGCTCTCCCCGAGCCCGGACCCGGCCCGCGCGTACACGGCCCCCAGGGCGATCACGAACCCCGCGGGCATGGCCCCGCACGCCCCGAGCCCGACCCGGGCCGGATGCCAGTTGTGCATGAGGAACCCGGTCAGCGCGGCGGCCAGCACGCTCATCAGTACGGCGATCCCGTCCATCACCTCCACCGCCGCGCAGACCCCCACCCCGAACGCGGTCACGACCCCCACGGTCCCGGCGAGCCCGTCGGCGTGATCGACCCCCCGGAACCCCAGGCTCAGCCCCGCGGCCCACACGACGGCCAGCAGCCCGGTCCCCACACCCGTCTCCCCGTACGGCACGACGCACGCGGCCGCCACGGCCGTACCGGCGAACAGCACCCGCCGCCGCAGCCGCCACACGTCGTCGACCAGCCCGAGCAGGGCGACCGCGCCCCCGGCGACGAGCAGCTCGCGCACCTCGCCCCCGACGGGCACGCCCTCGACCCAGCCGTAGGCGATCACCACCGCCCCGGTGACCATCACGACGGCCACGCCCCCGGACAGCGGCACCTCCCGCTGCCGCCGCCGGTCGACCAGACGCGACCAGCGGGCGGGCGTCCGGAGGAGGGCGGCGAGCAGGGCGGTGAGCAGGAGAGCGATGGCGGCGGCAGCGATCCCGTAGAGCACGGATATAAAGTTAGGCGGGATTATGACATTTCGGTACGAATAACACGACCGGATCCCCAGTGGATCGCAACCGGATCCCGCCTCCGGATGAACGGTTTCTGAGGCAACCCTCAGCGATTCAGATCACCCCCCACCCGGCTACAGTGCGGCGGAGGATAGGGGTAGTCTCAGACGGACTGCATAAGTTACCGCTTAGTAATTTCGGGAACCCTCTGAAACGGAGAGGGTCCCGACAGAAACCCCTCGCAGGCCCGAGGAGCCCCCATGCAACTCGCCGCGATCATCGTGTCGCTGGTTCTGACCGTGGTCGGCGTCGCGCTGCTCGCACGCGCGATCGGCCAGTTCGTCCGGTACTTCAAGCTGGGCCAGCCGGTCCCCGCCGGTACCAGGACCGACAACCCCTACCAGCGCAGCGTGACCCTGGTGAAGGAGTTCCTCGGGCACACGCGCATGAACCGGTGGGGGATCGTCGGTTTCGCGCACTGGTTCGTCGCCGTCGGCTTCCTGACCCTGCCGCCGACCCTGGCGCAGGCCTTCGGCCAGCTCTTCAAGGCCGACTGGGTGCTGCCGGTCATCGGCACCTTCCTGCCGTTCGAGCTGTACATCGAGTTCATCGGCGTGATGACCATCCTCGGCATCGCGGTGCTCATCGTGATCCGCCTGCTGAACCTGCCGAGCCGCCCGGGCCGCAAGTCCCGCTTCGCGGGCTCCAAGGCCGGCCAGGCGTACTTCGTCGAGTACGTCATCCTCACCATCGGCCTGGCGATCTACGTGCTGCGAGGCCTGGAGGGCGCGCTCCACCACGTCGACCACTACGAGGCGTCGTACTTCGCGTCGTACCCGCTGGTCCTGGCCTTCAAGGGGCTGTCGGTCGCCGCGCTCCAGAACCTGGTCTACCTGGTCGCGATGATCAAGATCGGTACCTCGTTCGTCTGGATGATCGTGGTGTCGCTCAACACCAACATGGGTGTGGCCTGGCACCGCTTCCTCGCCTTCCCGAACATCTGGTTCAAGCGCGAGGCCACGGGCGGCACGGCCCTCGGTGCCCTGCAGCCGATGACGTCCGGCGGCAAGCCGATCGACTTCACCGACCCGGGCGACGACGACGTCTTCGGCGTCTCCCAGGTCGAGCAGTACTCGTGGAAGGGCCTGCTGGACTTCTCCACCTGCACCGAGTGCGGCCGCTGCCAGTCGCAGTGCCCCGCCTGGAACACGGGCAAGCCCCTCTCCCCCAAGCTGCTGATCATGTCCCTGCGGGACCACGCGCACGCCAAGGCGCCGTACCTGCTGGCCGGCGGCGGCAAGACGATGGAGGGCGAGGAGAAGGCGTCCGAGGAGCAGCTGAAGGACGTCCCCGCGGCCGCCCTGGCGGAGGCCGAGCGCCCGCTGGTCGGCACGCTGGAGGAGAACGGCGTCATCGACCCGGACGTCCTGTGGTCCTGCACCACCTGCGGCGCCTGCGTGGAGCAGTGCCCGGTGGACATCGAGCACGTCGACCACATCGTCGACATGCGCCGCTACCAGGTGATGATCGAGAGCTCGTTCCCGTCCGAGGCGGGCACGATGCTCAAGAACCTGGAGAAGAAGGGCAACCCCTGGGGCCTGGCGAAGAAGCAGCGCCTGGAGTGGCTGAAGGAGCTGGACTTCGAGGTCCCGGTCGTCGGCAAGGACATCGAGGACCTGTCCGAGGTCGAGTACCTGTACTGGGTCGGCTGCGCGGGCGCCCTCGAGGACCGCGCCAAGAAGACCACGAAGGCCTTCGCCGAGCTGCTGAACATCGCGGGCGTCAAGTTCGCCATCATGGGCGGCGACGAGAAGTGCACGGGTGACTCCGCCCGCCGCCTGGGCAACGAGCCGCTGTTCCAGGAGCTCGGCATGGAGAACGTCATGGCGCTGAACATGGCGTTCGGCGAGGAGATGGACGACGAGGGCAAGGTGACGCCCGAGTCGGCGAAGCCCAAGTCCGCGAAGAAGATCGTCGCGACCTGCCCGCACTGCCTCAACACGCTCGGCAACGAGTACCCGCAGCTCGGCGGCGACTACGAGGTCATCCACCACACCCAGCTGCTCCAGCACCTCGTCGACGAGGGCAAGCTGATCCCGGTCACGCCGGTCGAGGGCATCATCACCTACCACGACCCCTGCTACCTGGGCCGCCACAACAAGATCTACACGCCCCCGCGCGAGATCATCGCCAGCGTCCCGGGCATCCGCAACGAGGAGATGCACCGCCACAAGGAGCGCGGCTTCTGCTGCGGTGCCGGTGGTGCCCGGATGTGGATGGAAGAGCGCATCGGCAAGCGCATCAACAACGAACGCGTCGACGAGGCCCTGTCGGTCAACCCCGACATCGTCTCCACGGCCTGCCCGTTCTGCCTCGTCATGCTCACGGACTCCGTGAACGGCAAGAAGAACGACGGCAAGGCCAAGGAGTCGATCACCGTCGTGGACGTGGCCCAGCTCCTGCTGGACTCCGTCAAGACACCGGTCCCCGCGGAGGTCTCCGACGGCAACGACGACACCGACGACGGCGGCGAGCCGCCGGCGGGAACGTCGGACTCCACGAGCGCGCCGGAGCCGGAGCCGGTGAAGTAACTCGTCGTTACGGCTGTCTCTGACGCCCCCTGTCCGCGTGTCGGGCAGGGGGCGTCGGTGTGTCTACGGCTCTACGGCTGGGCCCCGTGGCACAGGCATCCGCAGCGGCGCTGGAGCAGGATGCCGAGCGCGAAGGGCAGGGGCAGGTCGCTGGTCTGGCGGCAGTCGGCGTGCAGGTCCTGGTAGCCGGGGCGGGTGGCGAGAGTGCACTCGGGCGACGCGGACGGCTGCTCGGCAGGCCTCATCGGGACCGCTCCGAAGACCCGTCGCCGAACGTCGTCCGCCCCCTGCTCTCGGCGACGCGGAGGATGTCCCGCAGGGTCTCTGCCAGACGCTCGGCGAGAAAGCGGAGTTGGGCCTCGGTGGCGGTGGGGAGCAGGTCGTCGGCGTGGGCGAGGAGTCGGTCGGCCATGTCGAGCTGGGTTGCTTCCCTGATGTCGGCCAGACGGGATACGAGCCCGCCGCCTTCGTCAGTGATGAGAAAGCACGGCTTGGCCTCGGGGCTGGTCCAGGGCAGGAGCCGGAGCGTGCGGTGAGGGAGTCCGCTCATCGGGCGGCCTCCATGCGCTCGTGAGCTACGAGGTAGGGGCGTACCGCGTTGGTGGAGGCACCGTCGAGGAAGGTGTCCACACCGTAGGGGCTGCGAAGCGCGGGCAGAGGAGGGCAAGCCGAAAGCGAAGCGCCGGTCGCGGGGTGGAGTCGGCGTAACGGGTGACTGCACGCCCTGCGTGGCATGCACGAAAGGCCCACCCAGGCGACGAGACGGCGAAGCAGGTCGGTCATGGCATCTGTTCCCATCGGAGGGCAGCAGTGACGGAGGAGCTGAAAGGCTGTGCGCAGGGTGTGGGCGTCGGTAGGGGTGTTGGAGGTTCGCAACCTCCCCGGGTAGCCAAGCAGCATCACATGAGCGGACACGTGAGGGCGGGGTGGTGCCGATTCGGGCAGCACACAAGGTTGAGCGAGACGATGTTGCCTGACCGGTTGTAATAGACCCAGCTCACGTCGACGCCGACCGGTAGGACATCCCGTGCGTACTCGCGCTTCGTGTCCAGGTCCACATACGCCCGCCGCCCGTCCTCGCGCTCCATCGGCCTGTTGTCGAGGAAGTGTTTGACCATCCAGTCGAGAGCGGCCGTGGAGTCGGTCCACGTGCGCTCACGGTTGGCCTGGCCTCGCTTCATGAGCCAATGGCCCGACATCATCGGCGGAAGGTTGGTCACCGGGAACTCGGCGGTCACCTCGCGGTACCTGTCGATGAGGCGGATGGCCGTGATGTCGTCGTCGGAGGCAGGGGGCGTTGGAGGGACAGGGTGCGCGGGTCGCCGGTCGCCTTCCCGGTGGTAGCTGTCGGTCGCTCCGATCCACGGGCCGAAGCCGTGAAAGTGTCCAGTCCAGCTCATGCGCGCCTTCCGTGAGCACAGGGCGGGCCGCCCAGGTGAAGGACGACCCGCCAGGAGATGGGAGGTGTAGCAGGATCAGGCGGTCAGACTCCGCTTCTTCACCCAGCCGAGGGCGAAGTCGTCCAGCTCGGTGGCGGTGAACCGCAGCTCCTTACCGGCGCCCTCAGGCTTGGAGTCGCGGACCACGAAGGAGTCTGCGGCGCCGGGGATCGCGGCGAAGTCGACGCATCCCTCGGTACAGGGCCCGCCGCAGAAGTTCGTCGTTTCGATGCCGCTCACCGGCAGGGTGTAGAGATTGCCGTCCATCGGGTAGTCCTCTCTGGTGCAACTGCCGTGCGAAGATGCGGTCTCCGCGCCGTGGTGCACTTGCTGACCCACCCCGGCCCGGCCTTCCTGTTTCCCGGCCGGGGTGGGCGCCGACTCCGCCCCGAGAGATGCAGGCCGGGGCCACCTCGGGGACGGAAGATCATTCGGTCAATCGCCGGTAGACGGACATGACCGTGACGGAGCCGAGAATCATGAGCCCCTGGAAAATCAACCGACGTTGAGGCTCACGCCGCACCCGTCCCGCTCCTCTGGGTGTAGATCCACAGCAGCCTGCGCGTCAGGTCGGCGACTTCTCGCATGTAGAAGTAGGCCGCGAACGTCGGGGCTTCCGGGGTGGGGCGGTTCTTCAGATCGAGCAGCTTGTACGCCTTGTGGAACTGCTGCATGACCAGGTCGTCCTCGTCGGCGCCCAGTTCCTCGCCGAGGAGAATGTTCAGGTGTCCGATCAGCATCGGCGTCTTGGCGTCGATCTCGTCGCGAGTAGAAGTGCCCAGCCTCGCGGAGAGGGCGGCGTCGGTTCTGTCCTTGATCAGCGCGACGTCGATCGATACGCCGTCTTCGGTCGCTCGTGTCGCTTCAAGTCTGCTCGTCTCGGTCTTCACGGCGTGTCCCTCGCTGGCTGACGGCGGTTCCACCGGTTGGAGACCAGCGTTCCGCGCGAGAGGCGTGCGGACCACGGCGTTCATGGGTCAGTGTTGGGACATCTCTGGGACATGGGACGGGTGTCACGGTTGAGCGCGGCAAGATCCGGGGATGGGGGCCAGCATGAGCATCGCCGACAGGCGTAGGGCTCTGGGTCTGACCCAAGAGGGGTTCGCCTTCACAGTGGGCGTCGACCGGCGCACCGTAGGCCGATGGGAGCGGGGCGAATCCAGGCCCCAGCCTCCCCAGCGGCCCAAGGTCGCTGAGGTGCTACAGATGGACCTGGAAGAACTCGACGCCTTGCTCACCCCGAGCGATGTGCTGCCGAAGACCGAACGGTTAGCGTCGAGTGCCCACCACGCCCCAGGGGATCCAGACGAGATGATCCGACGTGAGTTTCTGCGCCATATGGCGGTGTCAGGTGCGGTCGCCTCCATACCCACGGGCGAGGCGGAAGCCCTGAAGCCCGACGCCGATGGCTTCGAGCGCATGAACGGCCACTTGTGGCAGGTCTACCAGCTAGCCCGCGCAAAGCACTCGGTGTATCCCGTGGTGCAGTCACAACTCACGGCCTTGAACAACGCGCTACGCGACGGGCGGGCACCTACAGGCTCGCTGTGCATCGCGGCAGGTGAACTGTTCCAACTGGCGGGCGAGCTGGCATTCGACTCCAACCGGTATCACGATGCCACCGCCTCGTACTCACTGGCGGCCAGTGCGAGCAAGGAGGCCGGCGCCTACGACCTGTGGGCGTGCGCCCTGATTCGCAACGCCTACGTCGACCTCTCCGAGCGTCGCTACCGACTCGCCGCCGAGACCCTGGGGGCCGCGCGTCGCATCGCCCAACATGGGGACGGCAGTCTTGCGACCAAGCACTGGGCTGCGGCCGTCCAGGCTGAAGCATTCGCCTGGCTCGGTGACTTTGATGCCTGCGAGGAGGCCCTGGACGAGGCCGAGAAGGTTGCCGAGATCAGCGGGCAGGCGTCGAAGGGGGGTTGGCTGCGCTTCGACGGCTCGCGCCTCGCGGAGGAGCGAGGAGCCCGGTACTTGCAGCTCAACCGTCTGGGCCTGGCCGAGACGGCCCTGAAGGATGCGCTGAAGCTCGCGCCCCTGGCTGCGGGTCACTCCTTCCGGCGCCGGGGCGCGGTCCTCGTCGATCTGGCCGCGATCGGCGCCAAGCGGAAGGACCCGGAGCAGGTCATGGAGTACGGCCTCGAAGCCCTGCGGCTGGCTCGGGACTCCGGGTCCGGCTACGTCGCCCGTAGACTCCAGTCCCTGACTGCCGAGCTGGGCACCATTGGGCGCGACCCGCGTATCGCTCAGTTGAAGGCCGAGATCGGCACCCTGACGGCATGACGAGAGGGGATGGCATGACGACCGAGGGGGCGCGAGTCTTTCGCGAGGCGTGGATCGCTGGAGTGCGAGAGCACTTCCCTGGCGAGCCGAAGCCGAGCTACGTAACCCCGTGGGATGAAACGCCTGAGTGGGAACGAGAGGCCGCGGGCGCCGTGTACGAACAGGTGCGCCACTTCATCGAACTGAGCGGCGGGCACGCCTCACGACTGTCACGCGAGCAGAAGGGCCGCTTCGTCGCCCTGTGCTGGACGGCGCAAATGTTCAAGCACTTCGAGGATCCGAAGCCGGGGTACGTTGCCGACTGGCCCGAGCTGCCGGACTGGCAGAAGGAGACCGACTCAGGCATCTTCGAGGCGGTTGAAGGCAGTCTGAAGTAACGCGTGGTCTGGAGCTGCCACCGGGCGAGTGATCATGGCCCCGCAGGCTGATGGCGCGTCGGGGCATCTTCAGCTGTACCGGAGGACACCGTGAGCGCGAGCAAGTGGATCAGCACGTCGATGCCGTACGTGACGCCGCGCGAGCGGGGCCAGGGCGATGCCTGGAGCGCGGACGCGGCGGCTCAGGGGCGTCGAGGATCCCAGCGGATCATCCGTGCCGGAGAGGTGCCGACGCCCGCCGAGGTCGCGTCCTTGCTCGGCATCATCGACGCCGAACCCGTCGTCGTACGGCGCCGTTTGATCCTCCTCGACGACGAGCCGAACGAGCTGACCGACACCTACTACCCGGTCGGCATCGCCCGGGGCACCCCGCTCGCCGGAACGGCGAAGATCCGCGGCGGAGCCGTCACGCTGCTCGCCGAGTTGGGGCATGTCGGTGCGCTGATCAGGGAGGACGTCACGGCGGGCCTGCCCGGGGAGGAGGAGCGAGAGACCCTGCGGCTCGCACCGACGGAGCCGGTCCTGCGCCTCACCCGGCTCACCCTGGACCGCGACGACCGGCCGATCCAGGTCGACCGCATGGTGATGCCGGCCCAGCGCCAGCAACTGCGCTACGAGATGAGGATCGGATGACGGTGCCGGTGGTTCAGCGAGTGGTCTCGTCGGGCTGAAGCCGGAGATCGAACCAGGGGATCGTCTCGCCCGGCAGCAGATACTCGTCGATCTCCACGAATCCGCGCTGCCGCGCGAAGCGGAGGCCGTCCGTATTGGATGCCAGGACCACCGTCTCGATGACCTCGGCGCCGAGTTCCCTCGCCTGCGCGAGACCACGCTCGTAGAGCTCTCCACCGAAACCCTGGCCACGGTGGTCGGGGAGGACGCGAGCGATGACAGTCGCCGCCACGGGTGCCTCGCTCGTGGGTGTCCCGCTCGTGGGCGGGCGAACCGTCGTGCATCCGATCACGGTCCCGTCGAGGTAGGCGACCTCCAGGACATTGTGCCGGGAGCGTTCGCGCACCTCGTCCAGCGACCGGTGGTGCGTGGGGATGACGAGGTTGTGGACGTACTGCCAGTCGTGGACCGTGGCGTCGCCGCCGTCCACCTTCTCTATACGTAGGCGGGACATCGGGTCAGCCAACCCGCGGTGGTAGTCCTCGTCAACCGGGATATCCGGGGTATCCCGGTGAGGCGCTGGTCGCCGGGGCGCACGCGGTTCGCGGTGGCGCGCGGCGAGGGCTCACCGGTCACTCGGATCCGGTCGTCGGCAGGGTGATACCGCGCCGGGACAACCACTGCTCACCCCACTCGTTCAGGCCCAGCAGCAGCGGTTCCAACGACCGCGCCTCCTCGGTCAGGGAGTACTCGACCCGGGGCGGCACGACCGGGTAGACCGTGCGCTCGACCAGACCGTCTTCTTCGAGTTCGCGGAGCTGCCGGGTCAGTGGCCGGGGCGCGATGCCGCGCATCTGGCGTTGGAGCTCGTTGAACCGCTTGGTGCCGTCGAGCAGATGGAACAGGATGACGCCTTTCCATTTGCCGCCGATGATTTTGACGGTCGCCTCCATCGCGCAACCGGGCAGGTCGTCGAACGGTCGGGTTCTCGGCATGGGTCAGCACTTCCGATTCGTGATACCACCAGGCCGGCCGGGAGGGTGGGCGGATTCGGTGCGGGGCCGGCCGAGCAGCCGGCCCCGCCGACCGGTCAGGTCAGGGTCGCGGCCAACGGCGCCGCAGGCAGGGGCGGCTGCGAACGCTGCCAGGCCGAGCCGTAGCGGGTGTACTGCAGCGGCGGCTCGATCGGCGTGCGCAGCTCGTCGGCGGCCGTGCGCGCCCAGAACGGATCCTTCAGCATCTCCCGGCCGAGCAGGACGATGTCCGCGCGGCCGTTCTGCAGGATCTCCTCGGCCTGCCGACCGCTCTCGATCAGGCCCACCGCACCGGTCTTGATGCCGACCTCCCGCCGGATCAGGTCGGCGGCGGGAACCTGGTAGTTCGGGTAGGAGGTGACCTTCACCGGGGCGATGCCGCCCGAGGAGGCGTCGATCAGATCGACGCCCTGGTCCTTCATCCAGCGGCCGAAGACGACGAAGTCCTCCGGGGTGTTCCCGCCCTCGGCGTAGTCCGTGGAGGAGATGCGCACGAACAGCGGGCCGTCCCATTCACCGCGCACGGCGTCGATGACTTCGCGCACGATCCGATAGCGGTTCTCGTGATTGCCGCCGTATTCGTCCGTGCGCTGGTTGGACAGCGGCGAGAGGAATTCATTGAGCAGATAGCCGTGGGCCGTGTGCACCTCGATGACGTCGAATCCGGCCGACTTCGCACGGACCGCGGCCTTGCGGAAGGCCTCGACGACATCCTTGATGCCCTCGGCCGTCAGTTCCTCCGGCATGCGCGAGTCGGGGGCGAAGGGGATCGCCGAAGGAGCCACCGGGGTGATGGAGTCGACGCCGAGCTGCCGGCCGGCGTGGCCGATCTGCGCGCCGGCCTTGGCTCCGAAGCCGTGGATCACCTCGGCCACCCGCGACAGTCCCGCGATGTGCTCGTCATCCCAGATTCCGAGGTCGCCCGGTCCTATCTGGCCGTTGGGAAGCACCGCCGTCGTCTCCAGCATCACCAGGCCGGCGCCGCCCAGGGCTCGTGCGCCGTAATGCACCAGGTGGAAATCGGAGACGCGGCCGCCCGCGTCAGCCGAGTGCATGCACATCGGGGACATCGCGATCCGGTTGCGGAATTCGGTGCCGCGGATCGTGATCGGCTCATACAGCTTGGCGGACAAGGAAATCTCTCCTATCTCGGTCACGGTTGGTGTGCCGACTACGAGATTAGGCAGTTGGTCCATGGCGCACCAGTACGCACTTTTATTTAACGTACTGCCAAAAATGTAAGTATGCGGACCGTCAGTCGTGCAGAACGACCTTGCCGATCGCTTTGCCGGAGGCCACGAGTTCGTGTGCTCGGCGCAGGCCGTCCACATCGATGCCGGGAATGGCGGTGCGCAGCGTCGTGCGCAGAGTCCCCTCATCGACGAGTTCGCCGACCCGGTCGAGGATCTTTCCCTGTTCCGCCATGTCCGCCGTCTCGAACATGGATCGCGTGAACATCATCTGCCAGTGCCACGCGATCGACTTCGTCTTGAGCGGCAGGATGTCCAGGCCCGGCGGCTCGTCGAGCGCCGCGATGTGACCGAACGGCGCGACGATCTCGGCGAAGGCGTCCACGTTGCCCGCGGTCTGCGATGCCAGGACGTAGTTCACGCCCTGTGGCGCGGCGGACCTGACCTCGTCCACCAGGCGATGGTGGTTCACGACCCCGTCGGCACCCTGCGCGAGCGCCCATGCGCGGGACTCGTCGCGTGACGCCGTCGCCAGCACTTCCAGGCTGGTGAGCCGTTTGGCGAGCTGGACCGCGATGGAGCCGACCCCACCCGCACCGCCGAGCACCAGCAGTGTGCCGGCGCTGTCATCGCCGAGCCGGAAGTGATCGAAGAGGACCTCCCAGGCCGTGAGCGTGGTGAGCGGCAGCGCGGCCGCCTCCGCGAAGGACAGTGACGTCGGTTTTGACCCCACCACCCGTTCATCGACGGCGTGGCAGGCGGAGTTGCCGCCGTTCCGGGTGACATCGCCGGCGTAGTAGACCTCGTCACCGACGGCGAACCGGGTGACGTCCGGGCCGATCGCCTCGACCGTCCCGGCCACGTCATAGCCGAGGATCTTCGGCTCGTCGCGCCCCAGTCCCGTTCGGATCTTCGTGTCGACCGGGTTGACCGACACCGCCCGCACCCGCACCAGGAGATCCCGCGCCCGAAGCTCGGGCACCGGTACCTCCTGCTCGACGAACGCGTCCGCGTCTGTGATCTCTCGTCCGCCCCGCGCGACGAGCGCGGTCATCCTGCCGGTCACGTCATTCTCCGTTTCCGTGTTTCCGTGTTCCGTGTTCCGTGTTTCGGTGTTTCGGTGTTTCGGTGTTTCCGTCGATGCTGTGCCCGATGCGCCGCCGGCTCCCGCGACGGCGCGTGGCGAAGCTATGGCAAGGGCGGTGGTTACCTGCAAGGGCGTAAAGTATCCGTTGGATACCATTGGCGATTGCGATCGGAGGCTGGGGCCGTGTCCGCTTCGAACCCGGAGCTCCGCGAGTCGAACCCGGGACCCCACGAGAGCCACGATGTCTACCAGGCGGACTGCCCCTGCCGGATGCTCCTGGACGTCGTCGCCAACAAATGGTCCGCGCTCGCCATCGGAGTGCTCGAGTCCGGGCCCGTGCGGTTCGGCGAACTCAAGCAGCGTCTCGGCGGGGTGACCCCGAAGGTCCTCACGGCGACCCTGCGCCGCCTCGAGACCGCGGGGCTCGTGGAGCGCGAGGTGTTCGCGGAAGTCCCTCCCCGTGTCGAGTACTCGCTGTCGCCGCTCGGACGTTCGGCCGCCCAGCCGCTCGCAGCGCTTCGCTCCTGGGCGGAGGCCAGCCTCGACGGGGCGTTGCCGGCCACGGACACGGAGGCCGACGGTCGAGCGAGTCAGGCTCCCCGCTCATAAGAACAGCCGGCTCGTAGCACTGACGGTCGCCACCGCTCCCCCATCAGGTGACCAATAGAACACCTGCCCGGTGAACTCAGGCGTCCATTTGGCTCATCCGTTCGAGTCGAGCCCCTCGAACGAGGTACACGCAATCGATTCTGCGATGCGTGATCAAAAACCTCAGGCGGGCCGCGCTCGCGGTCGCACTCGTTGTCCTTCCCCTGCTGGCCTCCGGTCCGGCGCAAGCTCAAGCGCACGGCCGGGCCGCCGAGCCGCGCACGCTGCCGATGGCGAACGCGGTCGGTGTCCTCCCCCTCGCGGATGAGGTGCGGGAGGGCTACCAGCGCACGAGCTTCCGGCACTGGAACGCCGGCCAGAACCCCACCGACGGCTGCAACACGCGTGCGGAGGTGCTCATCTCCGAGGCGGTCGATCCGCCCGCGGTCCTCGCGGGGTGCAGGCTCTCGGGCGGGCGGTGGTGGTCGTACTACGACGCGAGGTGGGTGACCGAGGCCGGCTCCCTCGACGTCGACCACATGGTGCCGCTGGCGGAGGCGTGGGACTCCGGGGCATCGCAGTGGACCGCCCAGCGGCGTGAGGCGTACGCCAACGACCTCGACGCCCTGACCTCCCTCATCGCGGTCACCGCGGCCTCCAACCGCAGCAAGGCCGACAAGGATCCGGCCGAGTGGCTGCCGCCGGCCGACGGCGTCCTGTGCCGGTACCTCTCGGAGTGGGTCGGGACCAAGCTCCGCTGGGGCCTCAGCGCCGACGCCGTCGAGTTCGAGGCACTCACCCGGCTCGCGCAGTCCTGCCCCGACACCAGCGTGACGTACGACCCCGCGCCGTAGGACCGTTGTCCCGCCTCGGCGACGGGGCGGGATCGGGTTGCCTCGCGCCTGCGCTACGGCCCCGGAGCGGGCGGTACGTCTCCCTGCGGTGCGGTACCGGTTCCCGGCGGGGCCGGGGCGACGCCGCCCTGGCCGCCGTAGGGGTGGCCGGGCACGGCCCCGTACGGCATGACGTACGGCGGGTACGGGGAGTAAGGGGCGTACGGCGGAGGCGGGCCGAACGGCGGCACGGGCACCGGCACCGGCATCGGCGGGGCGAGGCGCTGCGGTTGGTGGCGGCGGGCGAGCCACAGTACGAGCGCCGCGTACATCAGGGTCGTCACGACGTCTGCGAGGGCGAGGGACCAGGGCGAGTCGGCCGCGGTCTCGTCGGACGCCAGCCCGTCGACGATCGCGGCGAGCGTGCCGAAGGCCACCAGGTTGTTCAGGACGTGCAGCGCGATCGCCGCCTCCAGGCCACCGGTACGGATGGTCAGCCAGCCCGCCACCACACCGAAGACCATCAGGCCGATGAAGCCCCACCTGGTGCCCCAGCCGTGGGCGGCGGCGAACAGCACGGCCTGCGGGAGTACGACGATCCACGGAGAGCGGACGAGGGAACCGACCGCCTGCGTCAGCCAGCCCCGGAAGACGTACTCCTCGGCCGCGGCCTGCAGCGGGACGAAGACAGCCAGCACCGCCAGGGACGTGAGGAACGACCCCCAGCCCACCCACACCGCGGACTCCGCCGAGCCGGTCTCGCCCTCGGGCAGGAAGAAGGCGGTCCCCGTCAGCAAGGCCACGGGGAGCACCGCCGCCAGCAGACACCACCCCAGCCAGCGCCACCGCACCCGTCCGGCGACCGACGACACCGTGCCGGCCGGCCGACGCCCCGGCCACAACACGGCCAGCAACACCAGCGGCAGGGCGATCGCGATGGACGTCAGCTCCAACGCCGTGTTGCCGACCAGCCCGAAGTCGGGCCCGCCATCGGGGAGTTCGGGGGCATCGGCCATCGCCCCGAAGACGTAGGTGCCGGCTATGAGCAGGAGGACGACCACGAGATAGGCGAAGCAGAACAGCAGCGTGCCGACCAAGGGCCGCCACCGGCGGTGACGGCCTGTGCGGCGGTCCATACGGTGGTACGGGAAACCGGTGGGGCCGGGCGGCGGCACAGGCGCTGTCATGATCGACAGCTTCCCAAGAACACACCTCTGAAGGCGTCCGCCCGCAGCAGGAGCGACTGCTCGGTCTCTGGGTGGATGCCACAGTGCCACCAGGACGTCAACGGCGTTGCTTCAGAGCTAGGTTGGTTCCATGACCGACTCCAACAGCCTTGAGCGCGTACGGAAGTTCGGCCCCGCCCACTACATCGCCCCCTACCTCCTTCTCATCCTCGCCAACGCGGGTGCGCGGCAGGCTACGGCGGATGAACGGCCCGTGCTGTCATGGGTGTTCGTCGCCCTCGGCGTACTCGGCGGCGTTCTCACCGTCGCCCGTCTACGGCAGATGTGGCACACGCACCGGCGTCACCCGCTTCCCGCGTGGACACGAGGCCTGGGCGTGCTTCTCGCCGTGTACGGCCTGTACGTCGCCTACAGCCTGACAGCCGCCGTCACCGGCTAGCCGGAAGTTTCTCCATTGACGGGGCAGGCGCGTCACCGAACGCCTACCGTCTCCCTTCGTGACGACGACAACGCGGGGCGTCGATCAGGGCGCGCTCACCGCGACCACGTTCACCACCGTCTTCGTGCTGGTCATGGACGCCGGTGAGTACGACCTGCTGAACGGTGTCGTGGGCGCGGTCTGCGCGCTCATCCTGCTCGCCTACTACCGGCCGCTGCCCGCGCAGACGCCGTTCGACGCGAAGACCGGCGCCTTGGCGTTCGGCGCGGTCGCCGGACTCCAAGTGGCGAGCGGCGTCTCGTGGATGATCCAGCCCGCCGTCAACTGGGCTGTCGACCAGGGGCTCCTCGAGCTGAGCAAGACGTGCCGGGACAGAAGCCAGTGCCTGGGCGACAAGGCCGACGTACCCGTGGTGATCGCCTGGGCCGCGGCCGCCGTGTGGCTGGGCTACCAGCACTACCGGCGCTTTCCTCACGTCCCGCCTTCCGCTTAGGCCGTCGACGCCGGGGCAGGGGCCGGGCCTCGACCGGATAGCGCGCAACCTGGGCGAACCCTGGGTAACCGGCGACGCTCCTGAGAGCGCGCGGGGGGCGCACTGGGGGCCGCACGGGATTCGCGAGTGCATCCATGCAGACGCCGCCCCAGGCAAACACACCGCCCCGGAAATGTGAAGATCCCCCCTCGGAATCCAACAGCGTCGGCGACCCCCGAACCCCCTTGCGCCAGCAACAACAGGACTCCTCAAGAGCGACCTGACCGGGCATCACACCTCAACGCCCAGCACCCCCATCCCACTTCACAGGTATCGAATCAGTAAAGAGGGTTCCGCCTAGCGAATTTTTGTTGAACCATGAAGGTCCACAAATGAGGGGAGTTTGTGAAGATCGCTGGTTGCGCTTCGCGCACGTGCGGGCAAGGGGGCCCGGACAAGCCGGTGATGCGGTGCTGGTGCCGTTCCCACACCGCTTCTCACGCAGTACCACGCCACGGCCGCCTGCTTCAGGAACAGACGGCCGTACTTCAGGGGTGAGGAAACAACCATGCACATATGCGTGCTGGGGCAGGGCTATGTCGGCCTGCCCCTGGCCGTGAGGGCCGCCGAGGCCGGTCACAGCGTGACCGGCTACGAACCCGACCGGTCGCGTTGCGAGAGGCTGGCCGCCGGATCGTCGTACATCGAGGACATCGAGTCCAGCCGCCTTCAGGCCGTGCTGGGTTCGGGCGGCTACACCGCCACGTCGGACCCACAGGACCTCAAGGGCTTCGACGTCGCGGTCATCACCGTGCCGACTCCGCTGACCGACCGCGCACCGGACCTGAGCTGTGTCCGGGACGCCGGCCGCGTCCTGGCCGCATGGATCGAGCCGGGCGCCACCGTCGTACTCGAGTCGACCACGCACCCCGGCACCACCCGTGACGTGCTCGTCCCGCTGCTGGAGGAGGGCTCCGGCCTCGTCGCCGGGCGCGACTTCCACGTCGGGTTCAGCCCCGAGCGCATCGACCCGGGCAATGCCGACTGGCGACTGGAGAACACGCCGAAGATCGTCGCCGGGCTGACGGACGACTGTCTGCGGCACGTGAAGGCCTTCTACGACTCGGTCACCGACGTCACCGTGCCGGCCTCCGGGCTGGAGGAGGCCGAGCTGGCCAAGGTGTTCGAGAACACCTACCGGCATGTCAACATCGCCCTGGTCAACGAGCTTTCCCGGATGGCCCACACCCTGGGCGTCGATGTGTGGCACACCCTGGAGCTGGCGGCGACCAAGCCCTTCGGCTTCACCAAGTTCCTGCCCGGCCCCGGCGTCGGCGGACACTGCCTGCCCATCGACCCGGTGTACCTCAGCCACCACGTCAAGGCACGGCACGGGCAGACCTTCCGGCTCATCGAGCTGGCCCAGGACATCAACGAGTCCCAGCCCGACTACGTCGTACGCCGCCTCCAGGACTCCCTGAGCCGCCGCTTCCGACGGAGCGTGAGCGGGGCGCGGATCCTCGCGCTGGGGGCCGCGTACAAGTCGGGCACCTCGGACGCCCGCCAGTCACCGGCCGTCGAAGTCATCGATCGGCTGCGTGCGATGGGCGCGGACGTCACCGTCGTAGACCCCTATCTGCCGGTGACGGCCGGGGGTTGCCGGGAGATTCCCTTCACCGCGGCGGACGGTGGCACGTGTCTCGCCGACTTCGACGCCGTCGTCCTGCTCACCCCGCACGGCGAGTTCGACCTCGTTCGACTCGCCGAAGAGGCCGCCTACGTCCTCGACACCCGTGGCGTCTTGAGCGCCGCACCCCACGTCGAACGGCTCTGACCAGAGCCGCCCGAAAAACCAAGACCCCAGAGGAAAGAGAGAAAGACATGTACGGACAGAACGGTGTGGGCGCGGCGATCGGTACCGCCACCGGTGGAGCCGCCCTGGCGGCCACGGGCGGGACGGGGCTGGGGTGGATCGTGCTGGGAGCCATGCTCTTCGTGATCGGCGGCGTGGTGGTGTTCCGCACGGCGACCCGCGGCAAGCGAGTGACCGCTTGAGCACGTCGCAGACCCGCGGCGCGGGCCCCTCGGTGGCCCGCGCGTCACGGGGGAGATTCACGGCGGTGACCGCCGTGGTGGTGGCGGCTCTCGCCGCTGCCACCGTAGTGGTGCACATCCAGTCGAAGAGCCCGATCCTGACGTTCTACTGGTGGCTGGGCATGCTGGTCATCGTGCTCTGCCTGGTCTCGTTCCTGAAGGGCCGGTCCTTCACTCACCTCCCGGTGGCTCCGGGCCGGACGGTGGCGATCATCCCGGCCTTCGAGGAGCCGACGGTGAATCTGCACCGCACGGTGCGGTCGCTGCTGGCCCAGACGCATCCGGTCGACGAGATCCATGTGATCGACGACGGCTCGCGGCAGCACCCGGTGGAACCCTTCGAGCACCCCCGGGTCTTCTGGCACCGGCAGGAGAACAAGGGCAAGCGCGGAGCCCAGGTCACCGTGCTCCGGCACCTTCAGGAGCAGGGCAAGCACTTCGACTACGTGCTCACCATCGACTCGGACGGCGAGCCGTTCCCGGACGCGCTCGAACAGCAACTGCGGGCCATGAGCAACCCGAAGATCCAGGCCACCACCGGCATGATCTACGTCCGCAACTTCGAGGAGACCTGGGTCTCCCGGGCCGCGGACATCGACATCGGCACCTCGTGCGTGATGATGCGCTCCTCGCGCTCCATGCTCGGAGCCCTGGAGACGACCTCGGGCGCCTTGGCTCTCTACCGGGCCGAGCTGCTCTACGACCACCTGGACGCCTACGAGGTGGAGTGCGGGACGGGCGACGACCGCTGGCTGGCGCTGCGGGCGCTCATGCGCGGTGAGGTCGTGGCCGTCAACGAGGCCGGCGTGGTCACCGACATGCCGACGACGCTGAAGAAGACCTACCGTCAGCGTCTGCGCTGGGCCCGGTCGTGGTGGTGGATGCTGCCGTTCGTGTTCGCGCGGCTGTCGCCGAAGCAGCTCATATCGCCGACCTTCGGGCTGCTCCAGCTCGTCATCACCCCGGTGATGCTGGCCTGGACCGTGGTCATGACGCTCATGACCCTGGGCGGCCGGTACCACAACCCCGGTGTGGCCTTGGTGTATCTCGCCGTCTATCTGGTGGTCCGCTACGGCCAGTCGGGGCTGTACGTGCTCATGCGACCGGACATGACCGCGGGTCAGCGGTGGCGCTCCTGGCTCGTCGGCACCCCGACGGCGGTGTTCATGAACATCGTGCTGCTGTGCCCCACGCGCTACTGGGCCCTGTTCAAGCTCCGCGACAACGCGTGGCAGTCGCGCGGGCTGACGGCGAAGACGTCCCTGCCGAAGGGGCGGCATCGCGGCGGATCGAAGCAGCCGCTGAACGTGTGACCACTGCCCTCTCACGAGCCCGGACGATGAACTCCGGGCTCGTGAGAGGTCTATCTGCAGATCGCGCCCGTACCGATGGAACTGCTCCGGGGAGGCCCGCAAGGCGGCGGTCGATGTGCGGTACCGGCCAGCGTGGGCCGGGTGACACGGCCCCTGCACCTCGGGAATCCGAACCACGAGAATTAACCGAACTCACGTACAACCCTTACGTCCCCACACAGGTCTCCTGATCGCCGACCACCCGTGAACGCCCGCACAACTCCCGGCGAACACGGACGGTCCGGCACTTCATCGACGGTGGATGCCCGCCAGGCATCCCGCGTGCCGCAGGAGACTCCCGCATGGATCAGGACCAGCACCGGCGACGACGCCCGCAGAGGCGTCCGCGCCCACTCCGCCCCGCCCTCGCGACGGCCGCCACCGACCCGGCAGCCGCGCCGACGGGCGGGTCACTCATGCCCGCGACCGTCGGCACGGCGGCGATCCCGCGCCGGGCGAGTGCGCCTTCCCGGGGCCCCGCCCGCCCCGCCTGACCTCCCGCGACCTCACCCCTCTTCCGTCGGGGATCGGCCCTGCCCTCAGGCCCCACCCCCGCCCACACCACACACCACGCCACCCCTCCCCACCCGGAGCCCCGCCTTGCGCACCCGCACCCTCCTCCTGGCCGCCACCCTCACCACCGGCCTCCTGAGCACCGTCCTCCCCGTCGGCACGGCCGCCGCCGCCCCCTCCGGGCTGGCCGGTGACTTCAATGGCGACGGCTACCGGGACGTGGCCTTCGGCGCGATGGGTGCCGATGTCGGTGCGGTGCAGGGCGCCGGTGCCGTCGTCGTGCTGTACGGCTCCTCGTCCGGTGTCTCGGCCTCGAAGAAGACCGTCGTCACCCAGAACTCCACCGGCGTCCCGGGCGAGTCCGAGTCCGGCGACCGTTTCGGCAGCGCTCTGGCCGCCGGTGACCTGGACCGCGACGGCTACTCGGACCTGGTCGTCGGCGCCCAGTACGAGGCCATCGGCGACCGGGACGGCGTCGGCTCCGCCACCGTCCTGTGGGGCTCCAAGTCCGGTCTGTCCGGCGGCAAGGGCCTGCCCCAGCCGTCCGACCTCTCGGAGTGGGGCGGCTTCTCCTCGGGCATCGCCACCGGCGACTTCGACGGCGACGGCGCGACCGACGTGACGATCACCGGCCAGAGCCGCACCCGCCTCTACAAGGGCCCCTTCACCCGTACGAACGGCCCCGCGAGCCACACCAGCCTCGGCCAGTTCGGATCGACGTACGCGGTGATCGCGGGCGACCTGAGCGGCGACGGCGCGGCAGAGCGCGTGTACCCCTTCCTCGTCGACGGCGACGCCGGCGGCGAGATCGGCTACCACCGCTGGACCGGCACCAAGTACGCCGCCACCGACCTGCCCCAGGCCGACGGCGAAGAGGGCACGATCGCCGACGTCGACGGCGACGGCTACGGCGATCTCGTCCTCGGCGACTACCAGGACCCGCGCGCCGACAAGCCCGGCGGCCACAAGGGCGGCCAGATCGCCGTCTGGTACGGCGGCCCTACCGGCCCCGACCCGGCGCAGAAGCCGACCCTGATCCACCAGGACACCGCGGGCGTGCCCGGCGCCGGCGAGAGCGACGACGTCTTCGGCTCGGCGCTCTCCTCCGGCGACGTCAACGGCGACGGCTTCGCCGACATCGCGGTCGGTGCGTGGGGCGAGGACATCGGCTCGGTGCGGGACGCCGGCTCGGTGACCGTCCTGTTCGGCTCGGCCTCCGGACTGAGCGGCAAGGGCGCCAAGTCCTACTCGCAGGACACGGCCGGCGTGCCGGGTGCGAACGAGACGATGGACGGGTTCGGCATGACGGTGCGCCTCGTCGACCTCGACAAGAACGGCAAGGCCGACCTGGTGAGCGGCGCCGGGTACGAGAACGGCTACGGCGCGGCCACCGTGCTGCGCGGCAGCGCCTCGGGCCTGGCCACCTCCGGCGCGAAGTTCCTCTCGGCCCGCGACGTCACCCTCAAGGGCGGCGACCCCAACTTCGCCTGGGCCATCGCCCAGTGACCCACGACGGCCGTCAGCCCTTCGCTCCTCACCCAGTGAACCCAGTGACACCCGACCGCCGTCAGCCCATCGCTCCTCACCCAGTGAACCCAGTGACACCCGACCGCCGTCAGCCCATCGCTCCTCGCGGCGCCCCGAGTGCGACACGACCGGCCACCACGCCCCCTCGCTCAGTGACTGCCCGTCACCACAAAGCCCCGCCAAGGAACCCCATGCGTCTGCGCACCGCGGCCACCACCGCCTTCCTCACGGCCGTCCTCACCCCGCTCGCCCTGCTGCCCCTCACCGCACCCGCCGCCCACGCCGCCGCGGCCGCCGCCCCGTACGACTTCAACGGCGACGGCCGCAAGGACCTGGCGATCGGCGCCCCGGGCGCCACGGTCGCCGGGAAGGCGAAGGCGGGCGCCGTGTCCGTCGTCTACGGCAGCACGAGCGGGCCGAAGACCTCGACGCGCACGCTCCTCACCCAGGACACCGCCGGGATGCCGGGTGCCGCCGAGGCCGACGACGCCTTCGGCTCGGCCCTCGCCTCCGTGGACCTGAACACCGACGGTTACGCCGACCTGCTGATCGGCACGCCCGGCGAGGACGGCAGCGACACCAACGACGGCACCGTCACCATCGTCTGGGGCTCGAAGTCCGGCCTGTCCGGCGCCCGTTCGCTGTTCAGCTTCTTCAGCAGCGACTACGACCGCTACGGCCAGACCCTCGCCGCGGGCGACTTCGACAACGACGGCGACCCGGACGTGGCGGTCGGCTCCACGGGCCCGATCCTCATCTCCCTCGTCGCCGGACCGATCGGCAAGTCCGGTGAGCACAGCGGTGGTTCGGGATCCCGCAACGAGGGCTGGTCCTCGTCGCCCGGTGTCACCCACCTGTCCGCGGGCGCCGTCGCCGGCGACGGCCACTCCCGGGTGATCGTGCACGGCCGCGCGAAGGGCACCGACGACGCCGTCACCACCATGGCCGACATGGAGATCAGCAACTACACCGACTGGCTGCAGAACCTGCCCGCCGGCCACGTCTCCGCCGTGGCGGACATCGACAAGGACGGCTACGCCGACATCGCCATCGGCAACGACCGCGAGACCTCCGCCGACCCGGCGGGCGCCCTCGGCGGCAAGGTCACCGTCGTCTACGGCGGACCGGACGGCCGGGACACCAGCCGCGCCCCGCTGGTCCTCACCCAGGACACCGCCGGTGTGCCCGGCGCCTCCGAGAAGGGCGACCGCTTCGGCAGCGGCGTCTCGCTCGGCGACGTCAACGGCGACGGGTACGCCGACCTGGCGATCGGCGCCGCGGGCGAGAACTCCGCCGCCGGTGCCGTCACCGTGCTGTACGGCTCGGCGTCCGGACCGACCACCCAGGGCGCGACGTCGTACAGCCAGAACACCGCGGGCGTGCCCGGCGGTTCCGAGAAGGGCGACCGTTTCGGCGAGCGCGTCACGCTCACCGACCACACCGGCGACCGCCGCGCCGACCTGTCCGTGGCCGCGCCGGGCGAGAACGGCGACGGCGCGGTCTGGTCCCTGCGCGGCACGGCGACCGGCCTCACGGCCACCGGCTCGACGAGCTTCGGCCCGGGCACGACGGGCATCTCCACGGCCGGCGCACCGGCGTACGGCACGGCCCTCAACTCCTGACCACCTCCCCACACCACACCTCCGCACCACACGACACCCTCCGCACCACGCCGCTCCACGTCACGCCCTCCGCACCAGGCCGCTCGACGTCACACCCTCCGCACCACGCCGCTCCACGTCACGCCCTCCGCACCACACCGCTCCACACCCTCGTCACCACACCGCTCCACGTCACACCCCCCGCACCACACCGCTCCACATCACGCCGCCCGACACGACACCGCTCCACATCACACCGCTCCACGTCACACCGAAACGGGGACTCCGATGCGCAAGCGCACCCTCCTCCTGGCCACCGCCCTCACCACCGGCCTGCTCACCGCCCTGACCCTGCCCGCGACGCCGGCCGCCGCCGCGCCCTCCGGCCTCTCCGGCGACTTCAACGGCGACGGCCACCGCGACCTCGCGATCGCCGCCCCGCTCGGCAAGATCGGCGGCAAGACCGGGGCCGGCTACGTCGCCGTCGTCTACGGCACCGCGAAGGGCCTGGACACCACCAAGCGCCAGATCATCAGCCAGGCCACCGACGGCGTCCCGGGCGTCCCGGAGTCGGGGGACTACTTCGGCGACCGCCTGACCACCGGCGACCTGGACGACGACGGCTACACGGACCTGGTCGTGGGCGTGCACGCCGAGCAGATCGGCTCCACCGGCGACTCGGGCGTGCTCACCGTCGTCTGGGGCGGCGCGAGCGGGCTGAAGACCGCGACCGACCTGTCCGCCCCGCTCCCGGAGAACCGCAACGAGCTGGGCTGGTCCGTCGCCACCGGCGACTTCGACGGCGACGGCGACACCGACCTGGCCGCCGCCAACATCGCCTACCCCGAGCTGAACGTCTTCGAGGGCCCGGTCTCGCGCACCGGCAAGGCCACCGAGCTCGTCGGCATCGACACCTCCAGCCGGACCGGCATCAACACCGACAAGATCGTCTCGGGCGACGTGACCGGTGACGGCAGGGCGGACCTGCTGGTCACGGGCCAGGAGGAGATCGGCGACGGCTACCGCACCCGCGGCGTGCTGTACAAGGGCTCCGCCACCGGCCTGACGCCCGGCGGCAAGGTCGCGGGCGGCTACGACGCCGTCATCGCGGACGTGAACAAGGACGGCTTCGGCGACATCGTCACCGGCAACTTCATGGAGAAGTCCACGGACGAGCCGAACGGCGGCCCCGGCGGCGCGGTCACCGTGACCTACGGCGCCTCCGGAGGCCTGAGCACCCGCACCCCCGTCCGCATCACCCAGGACACCGCGGGCGTACCCGGCTCCGCCGAGAAGAACGACCGCTTCGGCTGGAGCCTGTCGGCCGGCGACACCGACGGCGACGGCTACACCGACATCGCGGTCGGCGCCCCGTACGAGGCCATCGGCTCGAAGAAGCAGGCCGGCACGGTCACGGTCCTGCGCGGCTCGGCAGCCGGCCTGACCGGCAGCGGTGCCAAGTCCTTCTCCCAGGACACCGCGGGCGTCCCCGGCGCCGTCGAGGCGTACGACTCCTTCGGCTACGCCGTGCGGCTCACCGACGCGAGCGGCGACGGCCGCGCGGAGCTGGCGGCGAGCGCTTCCGGCGAGAACACCGGTGACGGCGCGGTCTGGCTGCTGAAGTCCACCGCTTCCGGCATCACGGCCACCGGGTCCACGTCCTTCGGCGCCGCGACCGTGGGCGGCCCGGCGGGCGACGCGTACTTCGGTGACGTCCTCGCGGGCTGACCCCCGAACGTATCCCCCACCCCTTCTCACCAGCCCGCCCCATCACCAGGAGGAACACCGCATGCGCAGGCACACCGCGGCCGCCCTCGGCGCCGCCGCCCTGCTGGCCGCCGGCCTCACCCCGCTCACCCTGGCCGCCCCCGCCTCAGCGGCGCCGTCGAAGTTCGCCGACGACTTCAACGGCGACGGCTACAGCGACCTCGCCGCCGCCGCGCCCTACACCCCGGTCGGCGGCAAGAGGGACGCGGGCGCCGTCGTCATCACCTACGGCTCCGCGAACGGCATCAGCGCCGCCCGCCGTACCGTCCTCACCCAGGACACGGCCGGCATCCCCGGCACCGCCGAGGAGGGCGACCGCTTCGGCAGGGCCCTCTCCTCCGGCGACCTGAACAGCGACGGATACGCCGACCTGGTGATCGGCAGCACCGGCGAGGACATCGACTCCGACGCCGACGGCGGCTCCGTCACCGTCGTCTGGGGCGGCAAGAGCGGCCTGTCCGGCGGCCGGGGCGTCCCCGACCCGGCCGTGGCGGCCCACGACGAGTACGGCATGTCCCTCGCCGTCGGCGACTTCACCGGGGACGGCCGGGCCGACATCGCCGTCGGCAGCACCGGCAGCGACATCTGGATCCACGAGGGCATCTCCAAGACCGCCGGCTCGGGCACACACCAGGAACTCGCCAGCGGCCTGCGAGGCGGAGCCGGCCTCGCCGGTGCCCGGAGCCTCTCCGCCGGCGACGTCAACGGCGACGGCACCGACGACCTGGTCGCCACCGGCAGCGAGGAGTCCACGTACGAGGACGGCGCCATGGTCTACCTCGGCTCCGCCTCCGGCCTGACCCGCCAGACGTTCCTGAAGAGCGGCGGCTGGGAGCTGGCCACCGTCGGCGACCTGAACGGCGACGGCTACGACGATGTCGTCACGGCGGCCTACGGCGGCGACGCCAGAAGCCTCGGCGGCTCGGTCAGCGCCTGGCCCGGCGGCGCCACCGGCGTCCGCACCAGCCCCCGGACGACAATCAACCAGGACACCCCCGGCGTCCCCGGCGCGGACGAGGAGAGCGACTGGTTCGGCAACGACCTCTCGATCGCCGACGTCAACGGCGACGGCTACGGCGACCTGGCCGTCGGCACGATCCACGAGGACGTCGGCACCGCGGACATCGCCGGCAGCGTCACCGTGCTGCGCGGCTCGGCCACCGGACTGACCGGCACCGGCGCCCAGTCGTTCACCCAGAACACGGAGGGCGTCCCCGGCACCGCCGAGTCCGCCGACCGCTTCGGCGCGTCCGTACGCCTGTCCGACCTCACCGGCGACGGCAAGGCGGACCTGTCCGTCGGCTCCGACGGCGAGAACCACCCCTCCGGCTCCCTCTACAGCCTGCGCGGCTCGGCCTCGGGCGTGACCACGAAGAACGCGATCAGCTTCGGCCCCGGCTCCCTGGGCATGTCGACGACGGACTATCTGAGGCTGGGCCAGGTCATGCTGCGCTGACCCCGCGGTACCAGGCGATGGGCCCGGGGCCGTGGGGGTCCTGGGGTCCCTGGGGCAGAACCCTGACAACCCATGAGTTCCTGAAGGGGCTTACCCCTTAAGGGATGTCACAGCTCGGCCGCAAAGCCGGGCCCGGAAGCCCGGGCCCGGCCCGCCACCGCCCGGGACCAGGTACGTTCGATGACGTGGCTGGATTCAGGATCGGACGCGGCCGGAACAACGGCGCTCCTCAGACGCGACCGCAAAACCCCCCGCACGGGCAGCAGACGCCGCAGGGACCGTCGTACGGTTACCCGCCGGCGCCTCAGCCGTACCCGCAGCAGCAGCCGTACGGCAACGGCGGCGGCCCCACCTGGCCGCAGGCGAACGCCGGACCCGGCGGCCACGGTGGCGGCTACGGCGGACCCGGCGGCCACGGCGAGCCGGAGTACTTCGGCGACGGCGCGTACCCGCCCGGCCCCCAGGGCCCGCCGGACCCGTACGCGGCGAACAACCCGGGCCACACCCAGGCCTTCTCGGTCGACGAGGACCCCTACAACCAGGGCGACACCTACCGCGCCGGCGCGGCGCCCGCGCCGTCCGGCCCGGTCGGCCCGCGCCTGCACTGGAAGGCCCTGCTGCGGGGGATCGTCCTCTCCCCCAGCCAGACGTTCCTCCAGATGCGCGACTACTCGATGTGGGGCCCGGCCCTCATCGTCACGCTCCTCTACGGCCTGCTCGCGGTCTTCGGCTTCGACGGCGCCCGCGCGGACGCGATAAACGCCACACTGTCGAACGCGGTCCCGATCGTCCTGACCACGGCCGTCGCGATGGCGATCAGCGCCTTCATCCTGGGCGTGGTCACCCACACCCTGGCCCGCCAGCTCGGCGGCGACGGCGCCTGGCAGCCCACGGTCGGCCTCTCCATGCTGATCATGTCCCTCACGGACGCGCCCCGCCTGGTCTTCGCGATGTTCGCCGGCGGCGACGCGACGTTCGTACAGCTCCTGGGCTGGGCCACCTGGATCGCGGGCGGCGCCCTCCTGACCCTCATGGTCAGCCGCTCCCACGACCTCCCCTGGCCGAAGGCGCTCGGCGCGTCGGCGATCCAGCTGATCGCCCTGCTGTCGATCGTGAAGCTGGGCACGGTCTGAGGTTCCGCGCGCACCCGCGCGCACGAGAAAGGGGCTCCCGGAGGAGCCCCTTTTTTGCTGCCTGTCAGGGCTGCTTCTTTTTGCTGCCTGTCAGGGCCGCCTGTCAGGCGTCGAGCACCTGCCCGGCCCGCCGCACCACCGGAGGCTCCACGGACCACGGGAAGTTGATCCACTCATCGGTCCGCTTCCACACGTACTCGCACTTCACCAGCGACTGGGACTTCTCGTAGACCACGGCGCTGCGCACCTCGGCGACGGTGTCGAGGCAGAAGTCGCGGACCAGCTTGAGGGTCTTGCCGGTGTCGGCGACGTCGTCGGTGATCAGCACCTTCTTCTCGGAGAAGTCGATCACGTTGGGGACGGGGGCGAGCATGACGGGCATCTCGAGGGTGGTCCCCACGCCCGTATAGAACTCCACATTCACGAGGTGGATGTTCTTGCAGTCGAGGGCGTAGGCGAGCCCGCCGGCCACGAAGACACCGCCGCGGGCGATGCTGAGCACGACGTCGGGCTCGTACCCGTCGTCGGCGATGGCCTGCGCGAGCTCGCGCACGGCGACCCCGAACCGCTCGTAGGTCAGATTCTCCCGCTCACCGCTCATGCTCGTGTCACTCATGCTGGGGTCGCTCATGCTGGGGTCGCTCACACCTGGGTCCGATGGAAATTGAGGAAGGACCGGGAGGCCGTCGGCCCCCGCTGCCCCTGGTACCGCGACCCGTACCGCTCACTGCCGTAGGGGAACTCGGCGGGCGAGCTGAGCTTGAACATGCAGAGCTGCCCGATCTTCATCCCCGGCCAGAGCTTGATCGGCAGGGTGGCGAGGTTGGACAGCTCCAGGGTCACATGGCCGCTGAAGCCGGGGTCGATGAACCCGGCGGTGGAGTGCGTCACGAGCCCCAGCCGCCCCAGCGAGCTCTTGCCCTCAAGCCGGGAGGCGAGATCGTCGGGCAGCGTGATGACCTCGTACGTACTGGCGAGGACGAACTCCCCCGGGTGCAGGATGAACGGCTCGTCGCCCTCCGGCTCCACGAGCCGGGTCAGATCGGTCTGCTCGACGGAGGGGTCGATGTGGGGGTACCGGTGGTTCTCGAACACCCGGAAGTAGCGGTCCAGCCGCACATCGATGCTCGACGGCTGCACCATCGCGTCGTCAAACGGATCGATACGCACTCGTCCGGCGTCGATCTCGGCCCGGATGTCCTTGTCTGAGAGAAGCACGCCCCGAGGATACGCAAGGCGCGCGGAGCGCCCACAACCGGACGACTCCACGCGCCTTATGCCCTACGGCTGTGCCTTTGTCCTCTACTCACTACTGCCCACTACTGCCCGCCGCAGATCGCTCCGCTCGCTACCGCTTCTGGTGGCTGACGGGTACGACGCTGCGGAGCCGCGTACACCGCGGACACCGGAGCAGCCGGCCGGGGCCGAGTCGCTCGGCCTGCTGCATCGGGAACGAAGCGGTGGTGAACACGTGCCCATCGGCACAGCGGACGACGGTGCGCTCCATCAAGTCCAAGAGTCCCTTCCCCAAGAGCCGCGTCTGGCTGGTGCTTGCCTGACGACAAAAGCCACAGTACGGGATGAAAGGAACAGCCTTCGAGGCGGCGCTCCGGTCCCGCCCGGACCCTCGCCGACGCCCCACCGTACGCCCCAACTCCGCTGCCCCGCAGCCGCATCCCACCCCTGAAACGCCCTCAGACCCCAGGGCATCAACACCCGGGGCCTGACATGGGGTAAAGTGGCCAACGTTCGCACACCGACTCCGTCGGCGTCTTACGCGGGTGTAGTTTAATGGTAGAACATCAGCTTCCCAAGCTGAGAGCGCGAGTTCGATTCTCGTCACCCGCTCCACGAAGAAGGCCCAGGTCAGAGACCTGGGCCGTTTTGCTGTCCGCTGTGATCAGTCGTCGCGTGCCAGATTCGTGCCAGAACGCTTCTCGACGGCCTTCTGGGCAGCCTCCTCCCGAGCCTTCTGAACCGTGGCGTCGAGGCCGGCGGCAACCTCCTCCTGTCGCTCCTCGTCGGAGTGCTGATAGATCAGCGCGGCCTTCTCCGAGGACTGCCCGGCTCGGACCATCGTGTCCTTGAGAGTGGCCCCGGACCGCGTCGACAGGGTGTGCCCGGTGTGCCGGAGGTCGTAGAACCGGAAGCCCTCAGGCAGGCCGACGACCTCCCGTGCCTTCCGCCACTTCCGCCCGAAGGTGCTGCGCCGGAAGGGAGCACCCTTCTCCCCCACAAAGATCAGCCCATCGGGGCCCGGCTCGGCGTAGGACTCAAGGTGCCAGCGGAGCTCCCGGTGAAGGAAGGCGGGAAGAATCACAGTCCGGGTGCCCGCCTCGGACTTGGTGTCGCCCTGGACGCGGCGACCGTCCATCCGCTCCGGCTCGGCGAGGCGGACGCGGAGGCGCAGGTTGTCGAGGTCGATGTCCCGGCGCCGGAGGCCGGCCAGCTCTTCGGGCCTGAGCGGGCCGTAGGCGCCGAGGTAGACCATGAGCCGCCACCGCATCCCCACCGCATTGGCGAGGGCGTCCACCTGGGCGACGGTGGCGATGCGCCGCTCAGCGGCCTTCTCCTTACCAGCGCCCTTGATCCGGCACGGATTGCGCGTGATCAGCTCGTCGTCCACGGCCGTCTCCATGATGGCCTTGAGGAGCCGGTAAGCCTTGGCGGTGATCGTCTTGGCACCCGTGAGCCGCAGCCGTTCAGCCCGCCACTCCCTGACTCGGGGCGCGGTGATCTCGTCCAAGTCCAGGTCGGCTAACGCGAACAGGTGCTTGTCGAGGAGATACCGGTAGAGGTCCTGCGTAAGCGGCGCGAGCTCCCGTTCCTCCACCCACTTCTCCGCGTAGGCCCGGAAGCCCACCGCGCCCGCATCGGGGTCACGCCAGTCGCCACGACGAATCTCCGTCTGCCTTTCGGCGAGCCAGTCATCCGCGTCGGCCGTCGTCTCGAACGTGAAGGGAGCCGGACGCATCACGCCGTCTGGCCCCGGATAGCGCGCCTGGTACCGCCCGGAGGGAAGCCGTCTGATCGCGCCGAAGCGGCGGCGCCTGCCCCTGCTGTTGGCCATCAGGCAGCCCTTCCGTAGCGTGGGCGAGGCCGCCTCAGCGGCTCCACCGTGCGAGACCGGATGAACTCCTCAACCGCGCTCTCCGGGATGCGCACATGCCGGCCGACCTTCACGTAGCGGATGCGCCGTTCCTCGACGAGCCGCCGGGGGAAGCGAGTGGTCGTGCCGAGCAGCTCGGCGACCTGGTCGACGGACAGGTAGCGGTCGTTCATGTGGTGGGCTCTCCTTCCGTTCCGGCGGCGGGTTCGAGGGATGCGGTCAGCCACTGTTCGCCGGTGCTGAGGCCGGTTCCGGCGAAGACCCAGTGAGCAAGGACGAGCGTCGTTTCCCCGTCCTGCGGGGTGGTGACCGGAGCCGCTTGGGCGCGGCGCCATTCGGCGCGGGCGTCGCGGAGGGCGCCGAGGGTTGTGGAGTAGCGGCGGGACTTGGTGGAGAAGTGGCCGCGGAAGCCGAGCATGTGGGCCCAGGCCCGCAGCCGGAGGTCTGCCAGCTCGGGGCGTGCGCCGAGGGTCCAGGCGGTGCGGATCATGCGGCGGGCGTGGTCGGTGAGCCGGGACTGAGCCAACTCGGCGAGGAAGCGGAGCGGGCGGTCCAGAGTGCCAGTCGCGGTTTCGGCGCCTTTGGTGGCGTACTTGGCGATGTATGCGGCCACCGCGCGTTCGGTCAGCTCCTGGCCGTCGTCGAAGTCGGCGGAGCGGATCGTGCGGACGTCGAGCTGGCGGCCGAAGGTGAAGGTGTGAGATCGGCCGTCGATCTCCGGTCCGGTGACGCGTGCGGCGGTGGTAGCGGCGCGGATGGCATCCGTCAGCAGCTCGGCCGTCGCCCAGGCCGGAGGTGATGTGTCGCCGCCTTCCGGGCCGTCGAGGCGGATGACCGCGTGGAAGTGGACGGCGCCGCGCTTCTGGTACTCGGCGACCTTGGCGAAGGAGATGCGCGCGTGGTCAGCGAAGGCGCGTTGGGTGAGCCCGGCGCACTTGGCGACCTCACGGCGGAGGTAGATGGAGAACCGGCGCCAGATGGCCCCTGCGTGGGCGTTCCAGAGCACGGCCGCTTCGTAGTCGTACCTCTCGGGGTCGAGCGGTGTGCCCAGGGCGGAGTCCGACTCGGAGTGGCGCGTGCCGCAGCGGCAGTTCAGGCCGCTGGACGGTCGGTTGTGGACCGAGCCGAAGCTCGGGGCGGTGAAGGTGGCGAAGACGCGCGGGTGCGTGCCGACCTGCTCGGGGGTGCCTTTGCCACCCCGCAGTCCGGCGGTGATCAGGTGGTAGGTATCGCGGCGGTAGGTCTCGGCGCAGGCGGCGCAGCGGGTCGCACGGCGGTTGTTGCAGCGGACGAGGAGCTGGCCGGCGGGGAGGTTGGCAGAGTCCAAGTGGTGCAGGACGTTGCCGATCTCGCCGGTTGCCGTGTTGACCTCGTACTCGGTGCGGTGGCCGTCGAGGCGTACGGGGTGGGTGCAGCCGCCCAGGCCGGAGAGTTGGCGGGCCAGCTCGGGCATGGTGCCGCACGAGGCCAGCATGGAGAGTTCCGCCAGCGGGGGCGGAGTCTGCCGGGTGATGATGGGCATTCCTTTCGGCTGTTTCAGCGGTTGGGAGGGACGGCCCCGGGGCGGCGGGATGCTTGGCGGCGTTTGCCGCCCCGGTGGCCGGTCGGCAGGACCACAGCGGCGATGGCCACGGACACGGCCGAGACGGCGACCGCCGCCAGGAGCGCGGTGAGGACGACGCCGACGACGACAACGGCGGCCACCGCACCGGCGCCGACCCCCACGAACGGTGCGACCGAGTGGCCGGCGGAGGGAGCCGGGGCATGGTCCTGCGGGATGTGAGTGGTGATGCTCGGGACGTGCGGGGTGTCGGGCAGCTTGGGGCGGAACATCGCGGGACTCCTTGTCAGTCGGGGTGTCATTCGTGGGTGCCGTTGACGACGTCGACCCCGGAGCGGGTGCCGGACTCGATGGCCGGGGCGAGGAAGGTGTACGAGAGCCAGAAGCCGAACAGTGCGATTACGACGGCGACCCAGAGCCGGATGCCGAGGAACTTGATCGCGGCCCAGGCGACGACGCCCAGGACGAAGACGAGCGGCAGCGAGACAGTCATGGGCGCTCCTCAGCGGACGCGGCAGCGGTGGGTGCGCGCGGCCAGCTCGGCGGCGGCGCGGCTGTCGTAGTCCGTGGAGAAGCCGCAACGCGGAGCCGTACAGGCGGCGGTGTGCTTCTCGCGGCCCCGGCTGTCGTAGTAGGTGCCGACCTGGACGGGGCCGATGCGGACGACGCGGCGGAAACGGCGGTTGGCGGACATCAGGGCATCTCCTTGTCGGTCTCGCCGGTGAAGTCGGTGACGTGGTCGGCCAGCCAGCGCAAGATCTCGTCGCCCTCGTAGCTGTCGGCGGCGAGGATCACCGGCTCGGCGATCAGCACGGCTTCGGTGAGGCGGTTCTGTCGGGTCAGCTCGGCGGCACGCTTCAGCGCGCGGAGCGTGGACGGACGCAAGGTGGAAAGTCCTCCAGGTCAGGGGAGTTGAGTGGCGATGGTTTCGGCGAGCGGCATCGGGACACCGAGCCGGGCGCGAAGGGTCGAGGTGTCGATGTCAGTCCCGGTCCGGGCGCGGTGTTCGTCGGCGACCTTGTGCGCCATGGCGACGAGCGCGGGCGGTACCGGGGACGGCGACGGCGAAGCCGGCTCCTTGCCGACGGTGGGCAGTTCGGTCGATGCCGCAGTAGTGGGTTCGGGTGCTGTGGCCGTCGAAGGCGGCTCGGGTGCCGCCGCCGGAGCCTCTACGGGCTTCGGCGATCCGTGAGCGAGGAGCGTGCCGCCCAGGAAGGCCACCGCGGGCCAGCCCGCGACGAGGATGCGCAGCCAGGCCGGGACGTCGTCCAGGTCAAGCAATCCGGCCGTGGCGACGTTGGCTCCGAGCGACGCGATCAGCGCGACGAGGAACCAGCACCACCCGGCCGTTTTCGCCTCACCGGAGCGGAGCCGCCGCCAGGCGGCCACCAACAGCAAGTCGACGGAAACCGGGTAGGCCCACGCCTTCCAACCGTCCTGTCCGGCAGCCGAAGCCAGGTCGTGCAGGTGGGCGAAGGACAGTGCGGCGGCGATCAGCGCTTGAACGAGCACGGCGTCAACGCGGACGGGCAGAGTGCGCACGGCGCGACTCCTTCCGGTTCCAGGCATGGATGGGGTAGGGACTTGGCGCGGGACGGCCGCGCCGACCGTTGGAGCGCTTCGGCTCTAGTCGGTGACCGGCCGAGGGGCGGCCACGGGCCCGGACGCCTTCACAGGCATGGGCGGGGCGTACGGCCGGAAAGGCGTGAGCGCCGGTACGTCCGGGGCGAGGTGTGCCGTCTCGCGGCAGGTGGCCGCAGCGTCGGCAAGGGACAGGGGTGGGGTACGGATGCGGGACCAGCCGCCGGACGTGTCACCGACGACGGCGAGGCCGGGCAGCTCGGCAGCAACGGCGCAAGCCGCATAGACCGCCTCAGACGCGATGTCACCGAGAGCCATCTTGGCGGACGCTTCGTCGTTCACACGATGGCAGACACGGCCGGTCAGTTGGGCCCGCAGCATGGTGGCGCCCTTACCCAGCTCGGCCCCGAAGCGCTGTCCGCAGACCTCCAGGTAGATGCCGGCCGCACGGCCGAGCTGGGCGAGCCGGATGAGCTGGGTGACCATCTCGTCCCGCCGCTCTTCCTCCTTCCTCGTGGCGATGAGGAAGAGTTCGGCCACCTCATCGATGAACAGCACGACGGGCGCCGGCCGTTCGTTCTCCGGCAGCCCCCAGATGTCCGAGGTGATCTCTTCATCCGGAGTGCCGGGAGCGATGCCCTGCCGGGCCTTGATCAGGTCGTAGCGGTCCTCCATTTCCTTCACGAGCACGGGCAGCAGTTCGGCTGCCTGTTCCGGATCGGTGGCCAACGCGGAGAGCCGGGGCGCGAACGGCGCCAGCTCGACACCGCGCTTGCAGTCGATTCCCACCAGGACCACCGGCTGAGTGGCCAGCCCAGTGATCAGGTTCCGCAGGAACATGGACTTGCCCGACAACGTGGCGCCGAGCACGAGTTGATGCGGTACGGCTCGGTAGTCCCGCACGAACGCGGTTGCGTCCTCCTTCAGAGCCACCGGCACCTGAAGCAGGCCGACGTCCATCCGGCGAGGCATTCGCACCTTTCGCAGGACGTCGAACCCAACGAGCCGCAGTTCCACGACCCCAGGCTTGACTTCTCGGACGTACACGGCGTGAACGCCCCAGGCGTGCCGCAGCCGTTCGGCAGAGGCCGCCACGTCGGCAGGTTCCTGCCCCGGGGCGAGCCGCAGCCGGAGCCGGAGGCCGGTCGAGGTGGGCCGGATCATGCCCCGGCGAGGGGGCACAGGCCGGACCTCTCGCCGAGTGGTCGCCTTGACGGCCAGTGCCCGCCACCGGGACGGTTCGACCGTCAGGCCGCACGCATCCATGGTGGAGGAGTACGAGGCCAGTAGTCGGGCCACCGAGACCGGCAGTCCGACCGTGGACCAATACGCCGCCGGGTGAGCGTGCCGGGCGTAGGCCGCGCCGCCTATCGCAGCGAGCGACCCGCCCAGCTCGGCCCACGTCACCAGGTCGGTCACGTCGATCAGCCCGCCTCAGCCATCGGGAAGGCACCCGGAGCCACGGCGGTGGCCCGGTAGGCGATGCCGTGCCGCTGCTGGCCGTTGAAGACGGACTCCCACGGCCGGGCAATCAGCCCCGGCAGGGCGACCGGCGCCCCGAGCGTCAGCCCCTCGGCGACACCGCTCTCAGGAACCGTGACCTTGATCAGCGACGACTCCCCCTCCTCGATGTAGACAACGCCGATGGTCATCAGGGCCTCACCGCTCACGGCGTCCTTGGCGACCTCACCGGTCTGCCGGTCACGCACCTTCGGCGCCGGAGCTTCGGTGAGCAGGATCGTCGCGGTCGAGGCGTCAATGCGGATCACACGCACAGAGATTTCTCCTTCTGAGTCGATCAACTCGCCACCTGACAAGTTGACTTAGCAAGTTTGAAGCTACGGATGCCAGGTTGACTTGTCAAGTGTCTTCATTGCGGTCGCCGAGCAGCCCTACTACCCCGAGCGCACTATGGAGTTAGCAGCACAGGGAGGGCGCGACATGAGCAAGCAAGACCGCGCTCCGGACCCACAGTCTTGGGGCCCGCGCAACCCCCAAGGAGCAGCACCACCGCCGGCCTCCTGGCCAGGACCACCGCAGCAGGGGTCACCCCCAATGCAACCGCCGTATCAGGGCAGTACGGCACCCCCGCCGAGGAAGCGGCGCCGTGTCTTCCTGTGGGTCTTTCTCGCCGTACAGATCTTGTTCCTGGCCTGGGTCATAGCGGGAGCCGCGAGCGGCAGCGGAACCCCCGACGAGTGCAGGGGCCTGACAGGAAACGATCTGGAGGTGTGCGAGGACGCCGGCGATGTTGGAACCACGATCGGCGTGGGCCTGATAATCGGGCTCTGGGTAGCCGTCGACTTCATCCTGGCCCTCACATATCTGATCTACAGGCTTGCCAGCCGACGACCCCGGGACTGAGGCACATTCACCGGTTCACTCATCAGCCCAGCCGGTAGGTGTCCTCAAGTTCCTGCCGGTCAGCCGGAAGTAGCACGTCAGAGACTTGCAGCGCCTGCCCGGATGCGTCGCATGCGATGACGAGGACGCTCAGCACTGGCACGCCGTCCGGCAGGCCCAAGAGTCCCGCTTCATCCGCCTCAGGAAGTCGAGCGGAGACCCGTTCCGTGACATGGTCGAAACGGATCTTCTTCCTGGCTTCCAGGTGTGCGCGCACACCTCCGGCCAAGGTCTCAGCACTCGCCAGCTCGGTGTCCTCGGCCAGGCCCGCGGGGAAGTACGACGAGACCAGCTCGACGGCTTCGCCATCCTCCTCAACCAGGAAGCGGCGCATGAGCACCTTGGCTCGCTTCGGCAGCCCGAGCGCAGATGCGACCCGCACCGGAACGGGGACTTCAGCAACTTCGACGAGACGTCCTGCGATCTGCGACTCGTCGCGCTCCAGAGCCTCTCGCCCCCGCCGCCCCCTCTGCTCGACAACCTCCGGCCGACCCCGAACGATCGTGCCGTACCCCTGCCGGGACTCAAGCCAACCGTCACGCTTCAGCAGCTCCAGCGCCCGAACAACGGTCGGGCGGGACATCCCGAAGGCTTGCACCAACTGGTTCTCGCTGGGCACCCGCGTGCCGGGCGGGTACGTGCCGTCCTCGATGCGGCTCTGGATCGTCTGAGCTAGGCGCACGTACTTCGGTGCCGCCACTTCATACGCCATGAATGCCGCCTGTCGGGATTAGCCAAGTCAACTGGTCAACCAGACTAGCGACAACTGGAGCGTCAGAACAGGAGCGGAGTGAAGCCCTCGCTGGACGGCCAGGCGCCGGCCACGTCGCAGGAGACCATCGTCCCCCCGAAGCGGCTGGGCCCGGAGTGCCACGACTCGGCAATGGAGTCGACCAACAGCAGGCCGCGACCGTGGGCGTCGTCGGCCTCTGGTCGCCGCATCTGGACATTCGCAGGGAAGCCCGGGTTGTGCACCTCGATCCGAAGCGACGTCGCCACCCGAAACCACTCGACGCGCACCACCCAGGACTCATCCGCCCGCCCATAGAGAATCGCGTTGGTCACGAGCTCCGAGATCATCAGCGCGCAGTCGTCGATCGAGCAGGCCGGGTTGTACGGGGCGAGGAACTTCCGGAACCAGTGCCGGGCCCGAGGCACGGACTCCGCGACGGGGTGCAAAGTCATGGCACCGAGTCGCGGCCATTCCTCAGAAGGAAAGCGGTCGATCGTGTAGGCCATCCGCGCTCACTCCTTGCCGCTGCCGTCACAGTCGAGGCAGCGCCGTTTCGATGTGGCACGGTGGCGGTCGTTGGCCGTGGAGAGCGCCACAGCCGTACGGGAGCCAACGCGCTTCCAGCCGCGCCCGCGACAACCCCGGCAAGTTAAGTGCGCGTCCTCGTCCGGCCGCCGACTCGTCACCCGTGCCCCCTTCCGAATCAAGTGGCCTTAGCCACTTCCTGGATAGTGGCGTTAGCCACTTCGGCTCCGCAACCCGTTCGCCGCAACTCGCGGGACCTCAACGCCCCATCAGGTGAGCGGGTAGCCCTGCTCGAAGGCCCAGCGATGCGGCGGGTACGTGGCTTCGGCGAACTCCAACGGCCGGTCCTGGAGGTCGAAGACGACGTGGTGGACGATCAGGACGGCCGAGCCGGGATCCAGTTGAAGGTCAACGGCCTCCTCCTCCGTGGCACCCCGGGCACACATGCGATCTTCCGCGTAACTGCCCTGCCGCCCGGTCATGTTCTCGACGTACATGAGCGTTCCCTCTTGGATGCGCTCCGGCTCAAGCAGCCTCGGCGCCCGGTGGCCGACATCCGGAGCGAACCACGAAGTGGACAGCGTGATCGGCCCGTCCTGGTTGTTCGTCACGCGCCGCCGATGCACAGCCCGACGGTCCTTGACCAGGCCCAAACCCTCAGCGACGTGAGCCGGCGCCTCCATCCAACCGGTCGAGGTAATCACCGCGTACTCACCGGGCGTGTAGATCTTCCCCGTCTGCCGGGCCCGCCCGTACAACTCCCGCGCCCGCCGGTTGACTTCCAGGCTCCGCACGTACGTGCCCGATCCCTGGCGCTTCTCAACGAGCCCTTGATGGCTCAGCGCCTCCAACGACCGCGCGGCCGTGGGACGGGACACCTTCCAGTCCGCCGCCAACTGCCGCTCGGACGGGACCTCGTCGCCCGGTCGCAGGTCGCCCCGAAGAATCTGATCACGGATGTAGTGCGCGATCTGGAGATACTTCGGCTGAGCCTCCTCGATCTGCGGCATCAGTCCTCCTCACCCAACGTGGGCTCCAGGTGAGTAGTGGGGAACCCCGCTACCGGCCTGAGGCCGATTCTCGATACAAGTGGCTATGGCCTCTAGCCACTATAGGGTGAGTGGTCAACCCCGTACCCCGTAGGCTGAACCGCATGACGCGGTTGATCGTCGCAGCAGGAGGAGGGGGCGACGCCGTCGCCGCCGCAATGCTTCACGCCGCCCTTTACGGCGCCGAGGACCAGGCGGTGATCCTCACGTACGCGTGGGACCGCCTGTTGGTCGATCCAGTGCCGGGCCCCCGGGGCACGGACAACTTCACTGGCCTCAAGCCGCTCACCTCAACTGTCCGGGCAGTGCCGGCCGAGGCTCGCCCGATAGCTCCGGCAGGCTCCACCCTCCCCCGGCTCGCGGCGGAGCTCCCGCACACCATCGCGCTGATCGACCCGCACCACGGGGTCGAGGGCATCACACACCAACTCGAAGAGTTGGTAGAACACTTGGCTCCCGAGTCGATCGACCTCCTGGACGTGGGCGGCGACATCCTCGCCCGAGGCGACGAGCCGACGCTGAAGAGCCCCCTTGCCGACGCCGTCACGCTCGCTGCGTGCTGCCAGGTGAACGCAACTATCCGCCTCCTGGTGGCAGGCCCAGGTCTGGACGGTGAACTGCCCCTCGATGACCTACGCAGCGTGCTCGGCCCGCTCGTCCACACCTTCACCACGAAGGAAGTCGAGCCGATCGGCTCAGTCCTGGAGTGGCACCCGTCCGAGGCAACCGGAATGCTGGCAGCGACAGCCCGGGGCATACGCGGCACATGCGAGATGCGAGACGCCGGACTCCCAGTTCCCCTCACCGACGAAGGCCCAACTGTCCACGAGGTCGACCTGGACGAGGCGCTGAACCGCAACCAGCTGGCCCGCGCCATCCTGACCACCGCCACCCTGGACGAGGCAGAGGCACACAGCCGTGAGATCTGCGGCTACTCGGAAATCGACTACGAGCGCAACAAGGCCGCATGGCTCAAGGACCAGCCACCGGCGCAGCTCGTGCCGGAGACCGTACTGTCCGAGCTCGACCAGTTCGAAGCCGAGGCCCAGCTCCGCGGAGTCACTCACACGACGTTCCGCCGCATCACCGAGGCCCTGAACCTCAACGGCTCCCTCCGCGAAGACCTGCGCCAGTTGCTCATCAACAGCCGTCCGGAGCAGTACGACGCACCCTTGTGGCGCATCACAACCACTCCTGAGTAACAACCTTCTTCACGGGTTCAAGGCGGCTCGCTCCGCTCACCGCGCGCGGCCCGGCCCCCGGCCGGGCCTGCGCTCCTGTCTCCGCCCCGCTCCAGCCCGGCCGGCGCCCGGGCCGCGCACAGAGCAATCAGCCACCTGATGCCAGAGAGGGGGTACGTCGTGGCTGGGGCGGTCGGCTCCACGGCTTTAGGCAGCCACTTTGGCGCGAGCCTCGAAGATCATGGCCCCAACGTCGTGCTTTAGCGGGCAGGTCCACAGACTGCCCGACGCGCCGGAAGCTTACGGGGCCATGATCACTCGCGCCAAAGCAGCTCCAGCCCAAAGCCGCTCCACCGCCCGCGCGATTTGGTTACTCGCCAGCGCTCACTTGTCGTTTGTACCACTGCTCAGTTGCCGCAAGCGTAATAACGCGCATCAGGTCACGCATGAATTGCTCACACTTCTCCCGATGGGCTTCAAAGAGCGCAGGGGAAAAACGCTCTTTTCGGCTCCCATGGGCAATATCATTGCGGGCATTCTTAACGAACTCGATGGCATTGTATTGATGCTTGTTTACTTTATCGCCAGGTATAGCAAGCAAGTAAAGGCAGCGCCGAAGAACATCACGACCCATATTCATCTCCATGGAGACCGCCTCTTCGGCAGTAAGGGTCAACGGTACGGCCATTACGTCAAGTAGCTTTGAAGTGAAAGCAACCTCATTCTGAGCACGTCGCGTTAGTCGACCCTCATCGTCTTTATCGTCATCAGCTCCGACATTGCGGCGGAGGGCTGTGAACTCCGACGCCAAAGCGGAAGCAAGCAACTGAGGCTGCAATTCTGATGCATTGAGACTAGCTTCATTGATTGCCGTCACATAGACGTGAAATGAGTTACGAGTGAAGCCCTCTAAGTGTGCGTACTGCATGACCAGAATTGTCCGCATCGCAGCAGCAGTCCACGACTCCCGCTTGCTGTCACCTAGAAGCTGATTCCTAAGATGCCTCAGCTCATCAAGACGCCAAGCTAGATCCTCTTCAAGCTGCGCCCGCATCTCCGCAAGGTTCAATCCAGCACTCCCGCAAACCTCTCAGCGAAATAGCCGATCCGATCGCGCAGTTGAATCCTGTCGTTCTTTCCTCCGCCAGTCGCCTTGAGGAACATCTGATCTGACTTTCCGGCACGCACGACTTCGGCGAGCCGCCCCATCTGTCCAGGGTTGTCGAAATCGACACGATCAAGGACTTCCTGAAGGCCTAGAACAATGCCTTCGTAGTGGTAGACGGAAAATTGATTGCGAGGTTCTCCATTCGGGCCGATTGTGCCGAAAATCCTTGCGCCGTAATCAAGAATTTCAGCGATACGGCGAATCGCCTCGAAGGTCTTGCGGAATATCGCAGACTCGGATTCATAGTCAAATGACTCAGAATTCGACGGATCCGACACAGCTTCCAGATAGTCCGTCAGGAAGTCGGCAATGTCGTGCCTATAAATGTGACGGACGTTCTTGAAGGCGAAGAACCGAAGGACGAGCTCTTGGTCGAACTTCCTCTTGCCGGCATTCTCTGTAATGGCATCAATGCAGAACTTGAAGTCCTCATTTCGACTGAGGTTAATCAAGTACTGATTGAAATCATTCGACAGGAGCCGAATAGTCGCGTTGCGGACTTCCTGTTCCGCTAGCCGCTCACCACCTGTGTTAAGGCGTTTGAACATGTAGTAGCGGAGGCGCGGATCGCTCTCCTTGCGAAGAATCTCGGCCCTGACAAAGCTCCTCTTAAGCTTGATTCCGAGCGCACGGGGGAGCGTGTCATACGTCATGCCATTGAGCTGCGGGACGATGTCACAGTCGTCCAGAACCAAGGGCTCAAGCTTCTTGTCTTCTACTACCAACTGCCCGCGGAAGTGCAGGTAGGAAGAGATTCGTTGCAATCCATCGATGAGTTCGTAGACCCGGTCATCACGTTCAATGAGGAAGATCGGCGGGATAGGGAGTTCAAGAAGCAGCGACTCGATGAAGCGGGCTTGCGCTCCATCCGTCCACCGGAACATCCGCTGAAATTCAGGGTCAATAACAAGCTCGCCATCTGCATGCATGCTGGCAAGCTCATTGAAAGAGAAGTCGATACTCTGGGTGCGAACGGAGGTGATTTTGTAATCTACCGACTGGATGAGCTCATCGGGAGATGCTAGTGGAGCTTCATCGGTCACTGAGTCCTCCTGAAAGTGATGACCGTCTCCGATACCTCACCTTTTTTGTAGGCCTGGGCGGACCTATTTAGCGAGGTGAGCAGCCTGCGCACCGCATACGGTTTGCTCTTAACGAAGCGCCATGATCGCCTCTCAGCTTCTTCAATGCACATCTGAGCCAACGGAACAGGGATGTCTTTGTAATACGAATCTTGTACTACGAGGTGCATCTCTGCAGTCGATTTGGCCACCCGTGAGACCTCATCCATGCCCGACGACAAGTCGCGCATGTATTGTTGAACCTGCTTCAGGTAATATCCCGAGGAAGCCTTACTATCGTGGCGCGCTACCTTTGCGAGAAGTTCTGTAGCGGCAGAACCCAGGCTGAGAGCAGGCTGTTGCGTACGAGTCAATGTGGTGCCCATAAGGGCATACCGGAGGTCCTTCTCCGCGAAGATATCGATCCCGAGAACTGCAAGTTCGCGCGCATAAGCAATGGCATAGTCAATGCGCGTCAGGTAGGGCGGCGATGTAAGTACTAGATCGACTGATTGGTCTGCCAGTGGCAGATACGCGGAATCCGCCGTTAGGATCCCGCTGGGCGCGGTCGTTCGGGAGACTGAGCCAAGGCGCTCAGCCAAGAACCGCTGTTCTCTCACGATTAGTTCGTCAATTTCAGAGCGCCCAATATCGATCCGTTCCGCGTCTGACTTGGCTCGCTTAACCCAAGTAGGGTTACTTCCCTCGAAAGACTTGGTGGTTGCGCGGACAACTCGGAACAGTGCGACTGTGCCAGCGCTCGAAGCCGACGCGGCGGAAAATGTCTGCGCCCACTCTCGAAACCTTTTCGCGGTCCGCGGATTGAACCAAGATTCCAGTGGTTCGCTGCCCTCATACGCTCCGGAGGAATTGGGAGTTAGGATCGGAGGAGTATCCGGATTTCCACTACACCGCAGACGGGCTACGGTATTAGCTACGGGATTCCGATCGATTCCAATGGAGCGGAGTCCGAGACTGTTCGCGGCCAGCGTCGTTGTTCCACTGCCGTTCCATGGATCCAAGACGACAGCGTCACTCGATAGATGGTGTTCAGAGATCTTTCCGCGTGCCCACTCAAAAGAGAAACCTGCATAGTAAGGAAACGCATCGGCCATGCCAGCGGTTTCCGTTGCAGGCCGCTTGGGCGTGAGAGCGCCGCGGACCAGACGACCAGGTACATCCAGATCCGCCTCGCCAGGAATCGGCTCCTGAACGTAGTGTGCTTCCTGGCCTTCGGCTCGGACGTCCACTTTCCTTCTCTCGAGTTACGTGGTATCGGGCCGCTCCACTTTAACGCACGCTCACAACGCTGGACAGGGCGGGTATCCGGTAGGCAAGCTCTCCAACCTGGACGGCTCGCGAAGCGGCAGTAGACGCTGGTCGCCAGGGCCAGCGGTCAATACGTGCGGCCAGGCCGCTTTGCGGGCACCATCAGGCACGGTCGATGTGGGTGCCGGCAAACCACAGCCGCCAGACATGTTGGGCGTTCGGCACTCTGGTTGGTTTCGGAGCCAGAGAACGTAGGTCGCCTGGATCTGTGCCCACGAGGTCCCCGAGCGGAGGCACTACGGAGCCTGCCGCGCAGCTCGTCCCCGTCTACGGCCCGCGCGACGCGGGTTGCTGGGCGAGTACCGGCTCTCGACGCGCTCTCGTGCCCCCTCGGCGTCCGCTAGCCCTTCGCAGCCCGACACGGGTGCTGGAAGCTACCAGCGCTAACGACGTGCCAGACACGTGCCAGATGGTGCGGGGAACACCGGGGAACCAGCCACTCGCCCACCGGACACCAACGCCGCTCCGCCGCAGGTCAGTCATGTTCTCACCAACAGAGAACCCCAGCTTCCCAAGCTGAGAGCGCGAGTTCGATTCTCGTCACCCGCTCCACCACGAACCCCCAGGTCAGAGACCCGGGGGTTGTTTATTGTCTAGTCCAATTTGAGGGTGGCGTGCCCTTCGCGTGCCCTAAATCGAGGGCGAGTGACGTTCAGAAGGACCTTCTGGCGCCACTTCAGGCACCACGCCGCCGAATGATCTCAAATCGCGAGACGCCCTCTCAGTGACCTGGGCCACAAGGTGCACAAAGGCCAACCAAGTCGCTTAAGCAAAGCAGCAGTTGTCAGGTGCCTCAGTGCCGCTGCTCACGCAGTCGTCGCGCTCAGGAGTCCATCACCGACCAGTAGCCCGACCCCGGGCGATGGGGAGCGCCACCACCCCGTCTGCCTCCCACACCAGCCTGACCCGCAACCGGGCGTCTCTGCCCGATGGCAAAGTGGGTGGATGCTTCCTCCGCCTGGGGCGAGCGACATCACGATGTCTGCGCCCGATGCTTTCGACGTACCTGTATTCGTCAGACGCAGTTCCCCCCTGAGCCCCGCAGAACGGCCGTCGCGCCCAGAGGTAGAGATGGCCCGGAAGCGCTGGCCGGCTTCGCGCAGCATCCCTCCGGACGGGGACTACCTCGTCACCACCACGTGGCGCGCCCTCCTCGACGCCACCACCACCGTCGGCCGCGACATCACTCCGTGGGTCGCGTCCGTCCCCCGGCTGGCCCGCCGCGAGATCATGGCCCGACGGTATCCCCTGTCGGCCTATCTGGTTCGCGACAGCGTGCAGACCGACCAAGGACTCCGGCCGGGACGGAAGGTGATCCCTAGTGCCGTCTACTCCCACGGCACAGAAAACTCGACTCGCACTGCGTTCGGCTATCACATCGGCATGACGATGGCCGAGTGGGCCTGCCGCAGTCTCATGGGGCTCGGCCCGACGACGCATGCGGAAAGTGCAGCACCGCTTGGAGCTGCTCCAGGTTGGGCCAAGACCCGTAGCCTGCCCGACCTGTTCGGCACGCACCCGACGAATTCGGGAGTCTGGTTGGTCGAGGCGAAGGGAAGTCGTCGGCTGCACATGCCCTCCCGCAAGAAGGGAGCAAAGCAGCTGGATGTGGGTGCCCTGCTCCCCGTGCCACACCACAAAGTGCTGTGTGGCACGAGCCTTGAGGGGCGCCTCTTCATGATGATCGACGTCGAGAAGGTGGACAACGGCGGCGAGGACTCCGGGCCGGCCACTACGGCCGCTGCCGACGACCAGGATCAGGACAGCGGCGAGACGCTGCTGGAACTCGCGCGAGCCCGCATGATGACGTACTTCGCCTTGGCATCGCTGCCGCCCAACCTGCTGAGGGTCACCCCCGTCGGGAGACCCGAGATCGGACAGGGTCTGCAGCACTCCGACCCCTTGCGCCTGCTGGAGCACGACTCCGCCACGGATGGCCTGCGCCGACGGGTCCGCCGATCCGCCCCTGAGCGAACGATCCGCAACCATGACGGCCTGGACATGCTGATCGGCAGGATTCCAGGAACAGACCTCGTCCTCGGCATGTCTCGTCGGCTGTACGGTGCGTGCCGTGAACTCGCCGGGATGGAACGTCGCATCGCTGACCAGGCACGCGAGATGCGCCCCGAATACACACCGTACGTAAGCGAGATGCCGTCGGCACGAGATCTCGATGTACCGCTGACCGCTATTCCCCCAATGACGGACGACCGAGATCAGCAGGTGAGCGATCGGCAATACGCACGGCAGGCATTCGAGGCTCGAAGCCTGGTGCAGCACCTCAGGGCTGACCAGAGGAGCGAATACCTCGTAGCCGTTCGTCGCGGCTTTTCAGCCGGGGGCAACAGGACGTGGGAGCAGCTCATCGACGTCAGCCCCGAGCTTGCGCTCCCCAGCGAGGATGGATACCTGGAGGCCGCAACCACAGATACCTACCTCGCAGTCGAGCGAACAGCCCTCGATTTGGACGAGAAATAGCAGGTCGCTGGGTCCACAGACTGTCTAGCCCATTGTCAGCGGACGACGGACAGCCGGGTCCGGTTGTCCGTGCCGCCGTGCCTTTGGACCTCGCCCTCTTGCGCGGTGACAACGAGCCCGAAGATCAGGTCGTTGAGATCGGCGGGCCGGAGGTGAAGCTCGCGGGCCACGTCCGCAGGCCGCGTTCCCTCGCTGCGTAGGGCAGTGAACACCTTGCCCAGCACCTGGGAGGCCTCGCGGGCAACGCCGCTCCGAGGCTCCGACTTGCGGTAGCCGAGACGGCCTAGTTCCACGCAGTGGGTTCGGTACTGCCATTCGGTGGTCAAGCCCAGTTCGTGCAGCCGGTGCGCAAGAGCCAGATCAGTCCTGTTCTGGCGGCGGGTTGTGGCCGCCTCGGTCCTTGTGGCCGGTGGTGATGGCGTCCCCGAAGGACGCGGCGAGTGCTCGCGCGATGAGGTCGGGCAGTTCCGTCTGTCCGTCGTCCTCGGCCCAGCGCGTCAAGGCCGTGTGCATCGCGGCCAGGCATGCGCTGGTCGCCGCCTGGGCGCGGAACGCGGCGTCATGGGTCGTCGCGTCGTCCGGGCCGAGGGCGTCGACGATGGCCTGCTGGAGCGCGTACTGGCTGTCCAGATGCCGGGCCCGCAGTGCGGGCGTCGAGACCATCAGCCGGAGGCAGTCCAGCAGGAACCGCTCGCTCACTGCCGGCTCGTTCCCCTCGTCACCGGTCAGCACCGTGGCCGCATCGACGAGTGCGCTACCGACGCGGCGCACCACGGGCTGGGTCGCGGGCGAGGCGGCGACCTTCTCGGTGATGAGCCGGGCGGGCTGGTCGATGAGGACGAGGTCCTCCTTGGTGGGGAAGTGCCGGTACACGGTCATCGCCGAGACACCGGCGGCCTCGGCGACTTCGGCCACCGTCACCGTGTCGTAGCCGCGGTCGGTGAACAGCCGTACGGCGTGCTCCTGGATCACGCGCCGCGTCCCGGCTCGCTGCCGTTCCCTCAGGGTGGGCTTTCGCTCCGTCATGTGGTAGACACTATCGCAATGTTAGTAACTAACATTCGGTGGGGTGGACGGTGTGAGTGGTCAGGTCGGCAGGACGGCTTTGGTGACGGGTGCGTCGCGTGGCATCGGCCAAGCGATCGCAGCCCGGCTCGCGGCGGAAGGGGGCATGGTCATCGTGCACTTCGGCACGGACGAGAGCGGGGCGGCGGCCACGGTCGAGGCAGTGGAACGGGCTGGTGGGGCCGCCCGCGCCGTCCGGGCCGAACTGGGCGTGGACGGCGATGTCGAGACGCTCTTCGCCGGTGTCGAGGACTGCTTGTCCGGTAGACCGCTCGACATCCTCGTCAACAACGCCGCGGCCGCACCGGCCGGTCCGCTCGGCGCGACGACCCGGGCGGAGTTCGACCGCCTCTTCGCGGTCAACGTGCGAGCGCCGTATTTCATCGTCGAGCGCGCATTGCCCCTGCTGCGTGACGGCGGCCGGATCATCACGATCTCATCGGTGGCGACCCGGATGGCCAACTCGGCCCAGACGTCCTTCGCCATGACGAAGGCCGCGGTCGAGACGATGAGCAGGACCCTGGCCAACCAACTCGGGCCCCGGGGGATCACGGTGAACGCTGTCGCTCCCGGAGCCACCAGGACAGCGGCCAACGGAGCCGTCTTCGACGTGCCGGGCCTCGCCGAACAGATCACGGCTTTGACGGCACTCGACCGGCTGGGCGGGCCCGACGACGTCGCCGATGTCGTCGCCTTCCTCGCATCCGACGCCGCTCGCTGGATCACCGGCCAGGTCATCGACGCGAGCGGCGGCCTGTTCCTCGGTCCACGCGTCTGACCGACGACGGCGACGCGACGACCGGAGTGATCGCCCCCTTTTTTTCTTACGGTCACGGCTATGGGACCCGACCCTGCCCGCATCCACCACGTGGGCCACATCGTCGAAACCCGGCTCAGGCGATCAGCCTGTACGAGCGGCTGGGGTTCGTCATGCCACCGCCCAGCTGCCGGCCGGCGATGCCCGAGTGTCGGCCGGTTCGTGGCGAGTGTGGTGGGCTTGGCGGGGGTGAGTGATCTGCACCCGCGGGTGCCGTCACCGTCCCTGTATCGGCGCTCAGGGCAGGGTTGGTGTCACGGGCCCGCGGGCCTGGGTCAGGTGGAGACAGGAGTGCGGGACAGGGCGGTGCGCAGGACGAAGGCGCCGAGCAGGCCGCCTGCCGTGAACCGTTGGGCGGTCATGGCGCGGGGGCGGGCGGCCAGGAACCCCGACACCCGTGCCGCGCCCAGCATGATCAGGGCGTTGACGGAGATCCCCACGATGATCTGCACACCACCGAGCTGGAGCAGTTGCCCCCAGGCCGGACCTGCCTGCGGGTCCAGGAACTGGGGCAGGAGGGCGGCATACATCAGAGCGATCTTGGGGTTGAGCAGGTTGGTCAGCAGCCCCATCGAGAACAGGCGGGCGTCGGAGACCGGAGGCAGGTCCTGGGCCGGGGCGAAGGGCGAGCGGCCGCCGGGCTTGAGCATTCCCCAGGCGAGGTAGGCCAGGTAGGCGGCCCCGGCGAGCTTGACCACCGTGAACGCCACCGGCACGGCGGCGAACAACGCGGACAGGCCCGCAGCCGCGGCCAGCAGATAGCACACAAACCCCAGGGCGGTCCCACTGAGGCTGACCAGGCCCGCCCTGCGGCCCTGGGTGATCGCGCGGGAGGCGAGGTGGATCATGTTCGGTCCCGGGGTCAGGGCCATGCCCAGTTCGACCAGGGCCACTCCTCCGACTGCGGTCAGAGTGATCACCGGTCAGCCTCCTGGTCGTTCGTCGGGTACCCGATAGGGATGGGGGTCGCCCGGCTGCAAAGCACGGCAGCAACGCATCAGCAGCGTCTGCCTCGCCTGCTGCACAATACGGCCATGCTGCTCCCTTGTCGTCGTAGATCGCGACGGATGTGGGGGGCTGGAGGCGGTCGGCGGCGGTGAGTACGGCGGTGTGGGTGCCGTGGCCTGAAGTGGCCTGCGGGCGCGGGAGAGATCAAGGGCGCCTACACCGATGTTCAGGTCTATCCCACGCACACGACCAAGTAGGGGTCGCCGTCGGCCCGGTGGCTGATGAGCCTGGGCGACGCCGTGTCAGCAGGGCATGGCCGCGGTGTTGTCACTGGCGGGTGCGATGATCGCCGTGGTCGGCGAGGGCCGCGCTGATGTCTTGACTCCGGGGGGCTGGAATGGGCGTGTGGCGGGAGCTTTCCGCGCGGGTGGAGGAGCGGTTGGAAGCGGTGTCGGCCGGTGAACGGGGCGTGTTCGCGGCCGGGGTCGCGGAACGGCTGATGAGTCGGCACGAGGCGCTGCCCGTGGAGGAGCAGGCGCCGTTCACTGTGAGCCTGCGGCCGCTGCTGAATTCCGTGTGGGAGGGCGTTCTTGGTGATTCGACGGTCTTCTCGGCGGTGAAGCGCGGCGTGGCCGAGTACATGCTCAGCGAGTTCTGCCACAACGACGGTCAGGACGGGCCTGACGATGCGGACGAGCCCGCCGGGGCGGCAGTGTTGTATGCCGCGCATGCCTATCTGTTCGGGTGCCGGGATTTCGCCGTATGGACCAGCCGGCGGGCCGTGGAGGCTGTCGACCAGTATCTGGAGTACCTGGCCGGGCAAGAAGAGAACGAGGTTCCTGACCCGGACGAAGCGCTGGGTTTCGAGCTTCAGCGGCAGCTGCAGGATCTTGATCGCATCGCTCGCTACTCGAAGGATCTTCGTTACTCCAGCACGGGATTGCCTGTCGACACGTCGGTCCGGCTCCGCGTGGAGCTGCGTGCCCCGCTCTCCGGTCGGAATGAGTACGAGATCGGTTGAGGCAGCGTCCGGCAAACGCCCCCCCAGGCCCGCCAGGCCCGCCAGGCCCCAGGCCCCAGGCCCCAGGCCCCAGGCCCCCGCAGACCCTAGGCGGTCGTTGTCTCCCCGGCCGGCGGCGGCAGGCGGAAGCAGGCTGTGACCGACTTTCCGTAGGGGCAGGGGCGGGCCTCCCAGTCGTCCGCGAGGGCCTCGACGAGGAACATGCCCCGGCCGCCGAGGCGGTCGCGGCTGGGTTCGCGGGGGGTGGGCAGGGCGGTGTCGTCGTCGTGCACGGTGGTGTGCAGGCACTGGCCGTCCCAGGTCATCACGAGCCGGGCGCTGGAGTGGGCGTGCACATGGGCGTTGGTCACCAGCTCCGAGATGGCCAGCAGGACATCGTCCACCGTGCGTGAGGTGCTGCGGGACCAGGCGAGGGTTTCCAGATGCTCGCGCGCCCAGTCGCGTGCCGCCTTGGGACCGCTGCTCATCGGGATCGAGCGGGCCCAGCCCACCGCCCGTACTGACGCTTGGTCCACTGCGTCTCCTCCTTGCCAGGATGCCGCTGTGCCGCGCACGCGCGGGGTCTCAACCAGGCTCACGCGTCGGTGAGCATGCCTTCGCGCAGGCGGGCCAGCAGGCGGGAGACCAGACGCGAGACGTGCATCTGCGAGTAGCCGAGGCGTTCGCCGATCTCCTTCTGGGTGAGTTCCTCGACAAAGCGCCAGTGCAGGATCTGCCGGTCGCGTTCGTCGAGTTCGGCGATCATCGGGGCCAGGGCGTGGAAGTCCTCGACCAGTTCGAGGGCGGTGTCCTCGGCGCCGATGAAGTCGGCCAGGACCGTTTCACCGTCCTGGCCGGTGTTGATGGCCGCGTCCAGGGAGGAGGAGTTGTAGCCGTTGGAGGCCAGCCGGGCCTCGCGGACCTCCTCCTCCGGCAGGCACATCAGCTCGGCCAGTTCCTTGGTGGTCGGCGTGCGGCCCAGCCTGCTGCGGAGTTCCTCGGTGGCGCGGGTCAGCTGGGCACGCGCCTCCTGCAGACGCCGGGGCACGTGCACGGCCCAGGAGGTGTCGCGGAAGAACCGCTTGATCTCGCCGACGATGTACGGCACGGCGAAGGAGGTGAACTCGACCTCGCGGGTCAGCTCGAACCGGTCGATGGCCTTGATCAGGCCGATCATGCCGACCTGGACGATGTCCTCCATCTCGCCCGGACCGCGGCTGCGGAACCGGCCGGCCGCGTAGCGGACGAGGGACATGTTCATCTCGATCAGCGTGTTGCGCGCGTACTGGTACTCGGGAGTGCCCTCCTCCAGTACGGCGAGCTGGTCGAAGAACAGCTTCGACAACTCCCGTGCGTCCTTGGGCGCCACCTTCGAGGGGTCCGCTATCTCCGGCAGGCCGGTGGCGGTCTCAGCGACAGCGTGCACGGTTGTCGTCATGATCTGTTCTCCCAGTCGGCCGACCTCTGCGATCGTCGGCTCGGGCCGACGAAGCCGCGTCTACCCCGTTTTTCGCGGCGCACTCTCCCGGAGCATGCCGGTCGGCGGAGAAGCTGCCCATGCCGTCTCGGGTCTCGCGTGACTTCGCAGTCCACCCCCGTGGGACTGAGTGATCGCGCTGAGGGCGCAGGGCGCTTGGGCAGCTCCCTCCCGGATCGGATCCGGGTGACCGACATCAACAGGGTGCCGGGTGCTCGACGGGCTTTCGATAGCGGGCAGTCCACAGCTGATTGGCATGGCGTCTACTCGGGGAGGCGCAGGTGGGTTTTCTGGCGGTAGTCCCTCGGGGGGATGCCGTAGGCGGAGCGGAAGGCGCGGGTGAAGTCGGCGGGGCGGGGGAAGCCCCAGCGGGCGGCGATGGCGTGGATGGGGGTGGTGGCGAGGGCGGGGTCCGCGAGGTCGCGGCGGGCGTGGTCCAGGCGTTGTGTGCGGATCCAGGCGGCGATGGACTGCTCTTCGTGCGCGAAGAGTCGGTACAGGTAGCTGCGGGATATGTGGTGCGCGGCGGCGATGGCGGCGGGGTTCAGGTTCGGGTCGTGGAGGTGGTCCCGTACGAAGGCACGGATGCGCAGGACGAGTGTCTGCTGTCGGGTTTCCGGTGGGAGGGCGTTCTCCGTTTCGAGGGCTTGGGCGAAGAGCGCCGACAGCAGGTCGACCGCCACGGACCCGAGCCGCGGTCCGTCGGAGGGCTGGTAGGCGTCGGTGCCTCGTGCGAGCTGTGTGAGGAGTTGTCTCAGCAGGGAGCCGAATCCTTCCCGGACCGACAGGTGCAGACCGGTCACGTGGTTCAGCCGGTTCCGTGGCAGGGGCAGCAGCGCCTTCGGGACCTCAAGGCCTACTCCCGTATGGGGGAGCGAGCCGTCGCCGCCGTGGACGTCGACGGTGCGCGACGTGTCGACGACGCACAGGCTGTCGGGGCCGTACTCGGACTCCTCCTCGTCCCGCACGGTGCGCAGCGCCCCGCTCAACGGCAGCGACACGTGCAGGCCCTCGGGGTCGGACTGCCGGATCAGCTTCGGCGAGCGCCGGAAGCACACCGGCTGGAACGTGGTGGGCCACACGGACACGGCACCGAGGTCCAGCACACGTTGAGAGGCCCGGAAGTCCGCCCGGTGGTCGCTGCGCAATTCGAGCGGAGCATGGGTCCGGCTGACCAACTCGCGCCAGCAGTCGAACCGGTCCGCCGCCGGCACGTCGTCGCTCCGGAACACCGTCTCGTTCAGCATGTCCCTCCTCGCCGCCTCATGGGTCCTGGCCCGGGGTGCCTCCTACCCCTCCCCGAGGAAAGGTAGGTCAGCGGCGCGTGCTGTTCCGAAGCCGGCGCTCAGGGGGTGGCCCCGCCGAGTTGTCCCCGCTCTCCCCCGAGATTGTCCGTGCTCGGTAACGGAGGGATCCCCCGGCCGCCGCTTCTCGTCATGCCAGGTGGTCGCACGGTGACCGGGCAGCATCGGTGAGGAACTGCGGGAGAGCGGGGCGGACATGGCGCGGCACGGCGGCGGGCGGGGCTGGTACGGCAAGGTGGTCGGGGCGGCGCTCGGGGTGACGATGCTCGCCACCGGTGCGTCGGTGTGGACCGCGCAGGCCGGTGCCACGGGCGGCTCGGCGCCGAATGCGAGCGCATCGGCCGCCCCCGGCGGTGACGTCGAGCCGGTCGCGGCGGGCATCGCGCACGCCTCGGACAAGGGAGCGCGCGGTGTCAACATCACCATCGACGACGGCCCCGACCCTGTGTGGACCCCCGAAGTGCTCGACGTGCTGCGGGAGTACGGGGTGAAGGCCACGTTCTGCATGGTGGGGACGCAGGCACAGGCCCACCCGGACCTGGTGAAGAAGGTCGTCGCGGCCGGGCACCGGCTGTGCGACCACTCGGTGTCGCACGACACCACCATGGACAAGAAGTCCGAGGCCTACCAGTCGCGGCAGATCCTCGACGCCGAACGCATGATCACCAAGGCGTCCGGGGGCGTACGGCCGATGTACTACCGGGCGCCCGGCGGGGCCTTCACCCCCTACAGCCGCAAGCTGGCCGCCTCCCGGGGCATGCGCCCGCTGGGCTGGAACGTCGACTCCAAGGACTTCGAGCGGCCGGGCACGGACGCCATGGTCGCCACCGTCGAGCGGGAGTTGTCCAACGGGCCGACGATCCTCTTCCACGACGCGGGCGGCGAACGCTCCCAGACCGTCGAGGCCCTGCGCCGGATCCTCCCCTGGCTCAAGGAGCAGGGCTACTCCTGCGGCTTCCCGGTGCGCTGAGGACCATGGCCCCGACCACCAGGAATGCACCCGAAATGGGTAATGCGAGCGCGACCTTCCTCGTTCAGGTGATTTTCGTCAAGTAAGCCACTTCACGGGATCTACTATCCCGTCTCGTGACAGACAGGCAGACCCGGAGCACGGCCGACGTGGTCGTCCTCGGGGCCGGACCGGCCGGGCTCGTGCTCGGGAATCTTCTTCAGGAGCGAGGGGTCGACTGCGTCGTCCTGGAGCGCGCCGAGCGGGGTCACGTCCAGACGCGGGCGCGTGCCGGGTTCCTGGCGGCCAACACCGTGCGGATCCTGGAGCGGCACGGGCTGGCCGAGGGGCTGCGGCGGCGGGGGCGGGCGCACAGTGTGTGTGAGTTCCGCAGCGCGGACGGCCGGTTCCGGCTGGACTACGGGGGGCTCGGGCTCGGGGAGCGGCACACCGTCTATCCCCAACAGCAGCTCGTCACCGATCTGTTGACGCGGTTCCTCGTCGGCGGTGGACGTGTCGAGTTCGGCACCGAGGCCGTGGCCGTATGCGACGCCGACACCGAGCGGCCCTCCGTGAGCGTGCGCGAGGCGGAAGGGCGGCCCGGGCGGTGGCGGGCGCGGTACGTGGCGGGGTGTGACGGGCGGTACGGCGCGGCCCGGCGGTCGCTGCCGGACGGCTCGGTGCGCCGGTACCACTGCGACCACGGCGTGAGCTGGCTCGGACTGCTCGCCGAGGCGCCGCCCAGTCTCGACGCGGTCGGGTACGCCGTGCACGAGCGGGGATTCGCCGGGCACATGGCGCGGACCAGCGAGATCACCCGGTACTACCTGCAGTGCGAGCGCGGTACGGCGGCCGACGCCTGGTCCGAGGAGCGGATCTGGGACGAGCTGGAGCTGCGGATGCGGGGCGCGGAGTACGGTCCGCTGCGGCGGGGCCGGATCGCGCGGCGGGGCGTCGTCGACCTGGAGTCCGATGTCCTCGAACCACTGCGGCACGGTGCGCTGTTCCTCGCCGGCGACGCCGCCGGTCTCATCAGCCCCTGCGCGGCCAAGGGCGCCAATCTCGCGGTCCTGGAGGCCGAGATCCTCGCCGACGCCCTGGTCGACGATCTCCTCCACGGCGACTCCGCGGGGCTCGACGCCTACTCCGCGCGGTGCCTGGCCCACATCTGGCGTGCGCAGGAGTTCTCGGACTGGATGATCCGGTTGCTGCACAGTCCGTCCGGTGCGCCGGAGGGCCCCTCGCCGTTCCATGACTCGCTGCGGCGCTCCCGCATCGCCTCGCTGCGTACGTCGCGCAGCCACCAGGACTGGTTCGCCGAGCACTACGTCGGTGTCTGAGGTCCCTCCCCGTTCCCCCCGTTTCCCCCCGTTCCCACCCCTTCTTCCCTCCCCCGCGATCTGAATGAGGATCCCCGCAATGATCACGACGTTGTCGGGCGACACGTCCCGCCTGCTCGCGACGGTCGACTTCGTCAAGGAGCAGGACACCGCCGCCCTGCTCCCGCTCCTGTTCCCCGGGCTCGACGGTCCGGAGCTGCGGTCGCTCGTGGAGCACTGCCGCTTCTCCCATGCCGCGCTGCTCGTCTTTCCTTCGGACGAGACGGAGTTGCGCGCCATGCTCGCCGACTGCGGGCTCGTCGCGGACCTGCCGGGGCGGCCGAGTGTCGTCGTACGCGAGCGACTGGCCGTACGGCATCGGCGGCCCGCCGCCGAGCTGGACGTCGGGATCCTGCGGCCCGATGTGGCCGGGGCGGACGGGGAGCACCGTACGGTCGAGGTGTTCGCGCTGACCGTGCCGCCGGGGTCGGGGCTGGAGGAGATCGCCGCGTGCGAGCGGGAGCGGCAGCACGAGGCGCATGTCGCCTTCGAGGTCGTGGCGCCCGATCCGCTGGTGCTGCGCGGCCTCGCCTCGACGTTCGCGCGCTACGGTGCCGTCCCGGACGGCGGCGGCTACAACCCGCACGAGAACGGCACGGTCTTCTACTTCGGCGCGTCCGCCGAGGCCAAGGCCGGGTACCGGCGCCTGGAGCTGTACGTCCCCGGCGACCACCGCGACCTGCTCGCCGACCACCTCGACGGGCATCGCGCACGGCAGCCCGCCGAAACGCTCCTGCGGCTGCTGACCGGGGCGTGGACGACCCAGGCGCTGGCCACGTTCGCTCAGCTCCGGGTGCCCGACGCCATGGACGGCGAGCGAGCCGTCGGTGTCGAGGAACTGGCGCGGACCGTCGGCGCGCGGCCGGGGAAGCTGGCGACGCTGCTGCGCTATCTCGCGATGCTGGGCGCGGTGGAGGAGGGGCATGACGGTTTCCGGCTCACCGAGCCGGGCGCGCTGCTGCGTGACGGCGTCCCGGGGTCGATGCGGGCGCTGGCGCTGATGTACGGCGGCCCGTTCTACGAGTCCTTCGCCGCGCTCGGGCACACCGTACGCACGGGAGAGGTCGCCTTCGAGCACGTCTTCGGCGAGAACCACTTCGACCATTTCGCCCGCGACCCCGAACTCGCCGAACTCTTCGACCAGTCCATGGCCGCCGGGTCCGCCATGTTCGACCCGCTCCCCACGCATCCGGCGCTCACCGCCGCGGCCGAGGCACCCGCCGGGGGCACGGTCGTGGACATCGCGGGCGGCAACGGGGAGCTGCTCGGCCGCGTCCTCGCCGCGCACCCGCGTCTGCACGGGGTCCTGCTGGAGCGTCCGCACGCCGTCGAAGCCGCCCGCCTGCGGCTGGAGGAGGCCGGTCACGGTACGCGGTGCGCCTTTGTGACCGGCGACTTCGCCGACGTGCCCGCGGGCGGTGACGTCTACGTCCTGTCCCGCGTCCTGCACGACTGGGACGACGAGCGCTGCCGCGAGATCCTGCGGCACTGCGCCCGCGCGATGCCCGAGCACGCCGATCTGCTCGTCGTCGAGCGTGTCCTGCCCTCCGACGGCTCGGTGTCGCTGGCGACCGCCTGGGACGTCCACATGATGTGCAACGTCGGCGGGCGCGAACGGCAGGCCGGTCACTACGGCCGTCTTTTCGCCGACGCGGGGCTGGCCCTGGTGGGCCGGGCCCCGCTGCCCCTGGACGGCAATGTGCTGCACGTCAGGAAGGCCCGGCCCACCTCGGCGGGGTGACGGCAAAGAGCTTCAGCCGATGGGGGCCGGCATCGGCTGGACGTCGTAGTCGAGGCGGATCGTGTCTCCGGTGGCGGGGTCGGCGAGCTCCACGCTCCAGCCCTCGGCGAACTGGTCGACGCCGGGGGTCATGGGGATGGTGCCGGAGATCAGGACGGTGCCGGGCGTGAGCGCGTCGCGTGAGCGCAGGACGTCGACCCAGTAGGCGGGGGCGAGGAGCTCGGCGAGGGTGCCGTGCTGGATCTCCGTCGGCTGATCGCCGTGGGTGACCCAGGCGCGCAGGGTGAGATCGTCGAGGCGGGACTCCACGTCGGCCAGCCGCCAGGCCCGGCGGGCGAGGACATCGGGTCCCGCGTTCTTGCTCCAGGCCACGCCGTGCACCTCCAGGTCACGGTCAGTGTGGTCGCAGGCGGCGGTCAGCAGCAGCTCCCCGCCGTCCGCCACGACGAGCGCCCACTCCGCCTCGCCTGAGGTGCGCGCGTGCTGCGCGTGGACCCGGTCGGTCTGCTGGGCGAGGTAGGGGGAGACGGGGTAGAGGGCGGGCGTCACGGACGGGCCGGGCACGCCCAGCTCGGCGAGTTCCGCGACGTGGGCGGCGACGTCCTCCTGGCTGCGTCCGGCGTATCCGGCGTTGAGGACCTGGACGACGTCGACCTCGCGCGTCGATCCGTCGGGCAGTTCGAAGGTCAGCACGGCCATGGGGCACTCCCAGAGATCGGGTCCGCAGATCGGGTACGAGGTGAAGTTCTCGTCGCGCGGGGGTTGCGCATACGACCTGTATACAAGAAGTATGCCGGAAGGTCGATGTCCCCCGACGCCCCCGAGCAGTCCCCGAGCAGTCCCCGAGCAAGGATGGGAACCATGTCCGACACCCCGAAGGACGTCGCGAAGGCGTCCGCTCGGCACTCCGGCGTCCGCCGGGCCTTCGTCGCGAGCCTCACCGGCACCGCGCTGGAGTGGTACGACTTCGCCGTCTACTCCGCCGCGGCCGCCCTGGTCTTCGGCGACCTGTTCTTCCCTTCGGAGGACCCGCTCACCGGCACGCTCCTGGCCTTCTCCACCTACGCGGTCGGCTATGTGTCCCGCCCGCTCGGCGGGTTCGTCTTCGGCCGCCTCGGTGATGTGATCGGCCGCAAGAAGGTGCTGATCGCCACACTTGTGCTCATCGGCGCGGCGACGTTCCTGATCGGCGTCCTGCCCACCTACGCGACGGCCGGTGTCGTCGCCCCGATCGCCCTGGTCGTGCTGCGCTTCGCGCAGGGCGTCGGCGTCGGCGGCGAGTGGGGCGGTGCCGTACTGCTGTCCAGCGAGTTCGGGGATCCACGCCGCCGCGGCTTCTACGCCTCCGCCGCCCAGGTCGGCCCGCCCGCCGGAAACCTGCTGGCCAACGGCGTCCTCGCCGCCCTCGGGGCGCTGCTCACCGAGGCGCAGTTCGAGTCGTGGGGCTGGCGTGTGGCGTTCCTGTTCTCCGGCGTCCTCGTCGGGTTCGGGCTGTGGATCCGGGCGAAGCTGGAGGAGACCCCGGTGTTCAAGGCGATGGAGGCCGAGCACTCCCGGCCCGAGGCGCCGATCCGCGAGGTGTTCACCACCCAGCCCCGCGCCCTGCTGGCCGCGATCCTGTGCCGCGTCGGCCCCGACGTGCTGTACGCGATGTTCACCGTCTTCGTCCTGACGTACGCCACCAAGGAACTCGGCATGTCCCAGGGCTCCGCCCTCGCGGCCGTGCTCATCGGCTCCTCGATCCAGGTCTTCCTGATGCCACTGGCCGGCGCCCTGTCCGACCGGGTCAACCGGCGGCTGCTGTACGGCGCCGCCTCGGTGGCCGCCGGGGTGTGGCCCTTCGTGTTCTTCCCGATGATCGGCGGCGGCACCTGGCTGCCGCTCGCCACGGGGGTCGTCGTGGGCCTGGTGATCCACTGTTGCCTGTACGGCCCGCAGGCCGCCTTCATCACCGAGCAGTTCGAGCCCCGGCTGCGCTCCACCGGCTCGTCCCTGGCCTACACCCTGGCCGGGATCATCGGCGGCGCCATCGCCCCACTGCTGTTCACCAGCCTGCTGAGCGCCTACGGCACCTGGGGGCCGCTGGCCGTGTACATCGCCCTCGCGTCGGGCATCTCCCTCGTCGGCGTCTGGCTGGGGCGCGACCCGGAGGCCGCCGTCGACGAGGACGCCGCGCTCGCCGCGCCGAAGACGCCGCAGCCGGCCGACGCCACCCGTCTCTGAGGAGGAACAGATCGTGCGCATCGCCCTGAGCCAGCTCACCACCGGCCCCGACCCGGAGAAGAACCTCCTGCTCATCGAGGAGTGGACCCGGCGGGCGGCGGACGCGGGAGCCCGTGTCGTCGTCTTCCCGGAGGCGTCGATGGCCTGCTTCGGCACCCCACTGGCACCGCTCGCCGAGCCCCTGGACGGACCGTGGGCCGACGGCGTACGCCGGATCGCCCGCGACACCGGCACGGTCGTCGTGGCCGGCATGTTCACCCCGGCGGCAGGGGACCGGGTGGTCAACACCCTGCTCGCCACCGGGCCCGGGGTGGAGGCGTCGTACGACAAGATCCACCTCTACGACGCCTTCGGCTTCCGTGAGTCCGACACCGTCGCCGCGGGCTCGGCCCCGACGGTCATCGACGTGGACGGCGTACGGCTGGGCCTGGCCACCTGCTACGACGTCCGCTTCCCGGAGCTGTTCCGGGCGCACGCCGACGCGGGAGCCGTCGCGACCCTGCTGACCGCCTCCTGGGGCGCGGGGCCGGGGAAGGTGGATCAGTGGGAGCTGCTGGTGCGGGCCCGGGCGCTGGACGCGACCGTGTGGCTCGCCGCCGTCGACCAGGCCGAGCCGGGCCCCGGTTCCGCCCCGGGTTCCGCGCCCACGGGGATCGGGCACAGCCTCGTCGCCGGACCCGACGGGACCGTACGGCACGCGCTGGGCGCCGAGCCGGAGCTGCTGGTGGCGGACCTGGACGCCGACGAGGTCGCCGCGGTGCGGCAGCGGATCTCCGTGCTGGCGAACCGGCGCCCGGAGCTGTGGGGATGAGCAAGCCCGAGCTGGAGTTCCACCTCCCCGACGGTCCCTGGCGGGCCCCGGCCGGTGCCGGGCCGGGGGTCGAGGAGCGGGTGCTGGCCGACGACCCGGAGCACGGATCCCGTACGGCGCTCGTCCGCTGGGCGCCGGGCACGGACACCTCGGCGGACGGCGTGGCCCGCCACGACTTCTGGGAGGAGGTCTACCTCGTCGAGGGAGCGCTGCACGACCTGACGCTCGGCCGGACCTTCACGGCGGGCATGTACGCCTGCCGCCCGCCCGGGATGCCGCACGGGCCGTGGACGTCCCCGGACGGGGTCACCATGCTGGTGATCACCTACCCGGACTCGCCCTAGCCCGCGAGCAGCACCTTCAGCGTCGACTCCAGGTGGTGGTCGATGGCGGCACAGGCGGCCTGCGCGTCACCCGCCTCCAGGGCGTCGAGGATCGCCTCGTGCTCCCCCAGCACCGCTTCCTGGCGTCCCTGCTGGTTGAAGAGGGCGACGACTCCGGTACGGACCTGGCGGCTGCGCAGGCCCTCGTAGTGCCGGTCGAGGAGGGCGTTGCCGACGGCGGAGACCAGGGCCGCGTGGAAGCGGTGGTCCACGTCGATGAACTCCTTGGCCTGGTCGGCACCGGTGAGCTCACGCTGCCGCTCCAGCAGCGACCGCAGCTCGGCCACCGGCGCTCCCCCACCGGAGACCAGCTCCTGGGCGGCGTACCGCTCGACGATGCCCCGCAGCTCCATCAGCTCACGGATCTCCCGCCCCGTGAGCGGGGACACGCGGGCACCCCGCTTGGGCACCAGCTCGACGAGATCCTCGGCGGCGAGCTGCAGCAGCGCTTCCCTGATGGGCGTCCGCGAGACACCGATCCGGTCCGCCAGCTCCTGCTCCGACAGAAACGCACCCTGCATCCCGGGATTCGTCAGCACCGTGTCCTTGAGATACGCGTACGCCTTCTCCCGACCGGACTTCACGGCAGCCCCCAGCTCTCGCATACACCTTGTATACGGACGCTACCACGGGGCTTGCGCGGGGGAGTCTCCGGCGAGAAAGCGTCCGCTGTGGAGGATCTCGTGTCAGAGCGGGAGGTCGTCGGGAAGGACGCGGAACGTCTTGTGCCGGCCCAAGGGCCGTACGGCCCGGAAGTGACAGCGGTCGAGGGTGAGGATCGCGTCGGTGTCGTAGTCGGCGGCGAGAGCCACGTTCACCGCGTCGGCGAGGTCCAGGTCGAGCGCTCCGTAGCGGCCTCGAACGGATTGGGCGGCGCCCAGGTGATCCTCCGTGATCTCGGGCAGGACGACGCGGCCCCGGCTCATCCAGCGTCGGAGATCGTCGACAGCGCTGACGGCGGCCTGTCTGCCGAGCTCGCGCGTGGCCACGTGGTCGAATTCCGCCAGCAGGAGGGGGGACATGACCAGAAGACCGGCCGCCATGATCGCCTCGTTGGCCGCCCCGTGCTCGGGGTGCGTCGAGTCGAGTGCGGCCAGGAGCCCGGAGGTGTCCGCGATGACGATGATCACGTGGCGGTTCCGGAGTCCGTCTCACTGCGGACCGCGTCGGCGACCGCGTCGCGGACCTCGGTCCTGGACGATGTACGCCCCGAGCCCTCGAAGGTGCGCGAGAACAGCGGCTCGTCCCAGACGCGGTTCGCCATGGCCGCGAGATGGATGCCCTGGCGGATGATCTCGGCCTCGCTTATGCCCCGCCGCTTGGCCGCCTCCTTGATGATCGCCAGGTCCTCGGGGTCGGCGTAGACGTTCGTGCGCTTCATGGACATGTACCAAGGTTAGTCCATGTTGGGCCGACGGCTGGAAGTCGTACAAGAAGGTCGTCGGGGCCGGCGACCCCAACGGCGATGGCGTCGGCGCCCTGTATCGCAACAGCGGAGACGGCAGGGGGTCGTTCGGCGGTCGTACGAAGATCGCGACGGGCCGGCAGGGGTGCGAGGCCGTCGTGCAGGATGTCCGGGAGCGAGGGAGAGACTTGTGTCCGAGGAGACTGGTGGGGTCGTCATCTACTGGCGTCCCCTGTGTACGTACTGCATGAAGCTGCTGACGCAACTCCGCTTCACCCGGCTCCGATACACCAAGGTCAACATCTGGCGGAACCCGGACGCGGCGGCGTTCGTGCGGTCGGTCGCCGGGGGGAACGAGAAGGTGCCCACGGTGACCGTGGCCGGGCGGGCCATGGTGAATCCCTCGAAGCGGGAGCTTCTGGAGGCGGTCGAGGCCTACGCGCCGCATCTGTTGCGCGAGAACGGCTGATCGCCTCGGCGGTGGGCGAGTTGCGGGCAACTCACCTCCACAGTCACCCGTTAGAGGGACCGTTGACCTTGACCGGGGTGCTCAACGGCCCTGCCGGCGGCGGAGAGGGCCACTATGAGTGCAAGCAGCAACGAGCACCAGGAGGTACCGCAATGACTGTGGCTCCAACTCGCTCTGTAGTGTCCATCGCTCGCCCGAGGAGCTGGGCGGCCCTGCTCATCGTCATCGTGATCGTCTATGGGCCGGCGGCGCAGATCCAGGACGTGCTGACCGGTCTGATCGCTCTGTCGGCAGTGCTCGTATCGGGCTCGGCGGTGCGGGCCGTGTCGGCGCCCCGGCGGCAGATGACCGTCTGAGAACGGGCCGGGCTGGAATCCCCGCCGGAGGAAAGGGCCGGACCACCCAGTGGTCCGGCCCTTTCGCCTGGTTGTCCCCGGTGTCAGCCCGAGAAGGGAACCGCGTCGGTGGGGGACGTGTGCCAGCTGGTGACGATCGGCTTGTCGACGACGAAGGAATCGACCTTCAGGGACTCCGGGTTCGGGTCGTCGTTGGCGACGGAGACGATGAGGCTGTCGAGTTCCTTGCCGGTGTCGCCGTTGGTGGTCTTGGGGTTGACGCCGGCGTAGGCGGTGACGCCCTCGCGCAGGGTGATGGGCTGACCCGCCGACTGTTCCGCCGGTTCGGCCTCCGTGCCGTCCGAGCCGAAGGCGACGACCGGCAGTTCGGCGGGGAGGACGCAGGTGATGCCGGACTTGGCCGTGGCCTTGATCAGGAAGTAGCCACCGGCCTGGTCCTCGGAGCTCACGCTCCAGGAGATGTCGTTGGTGCCGCAGCTCTGGCCGTAGCCCTTCTTGTCGCCGGAGGAGTCGCCGTCGGCCGTAGCGGACTTGTCCGACGACGAGCCGCCGCCGGTGGACTTCGATGTGCCCGAGTCGCCGCTGTCGCTGCCGCCCGACGCCGTCGGGCTTGCCTGGCTGGAGGATGCCGCCGGGGAATCCGACGCCGACGACTCGTCACCGCCCCCGCACGCGGTCATCAGCAGGCCCGAGCCGATCACGGCGGTGACGGCGAGGGCGGTGCGCAGACGACGGTTCATCGCGGAAATCCTCCAAGGGACGACAAGTGCGGGACACCAAGCGATCGGTAAGGATCGGTGGCGATCGGTAGCGATTGATGTCTCGCGTTTACGATCATCAAGACGGTCGCTCCCGGGCACCGGTTCACGCCGTCTCACGTCCCGGACATCGCCGTCACGTGCCTGTGACACAGCCTCAGACGGGGCGGCGTTCGGACTCCGGCTCCCTCAGTTCGGCGGTGAACTGCGCGCCCGCCAGCAGCGCCAGGTTGGACAGCCACAGCCAGACGAGGAAGACCACGACGCCGGCGAGGGAGCCGTAGAGCTTGCTGTAGGTGCTCAGCGCGGAGGCGTAGAAGGCGAAGCCCGCGGAGACGGTGAGCCACAGGGCGGCGGCGAGGGCTCCGCCGGGGAGGCTGTGGCCGCGGGTGCGGGCCTCCCTGGGGCCGGTGTGGAAGACGATGACGACCAGCAGGGCCACCACGCACAGCAGGACGGGCCAGCGCAGCAGGCTCCACGTCCAGGCGGCCATCGTGCCGAGGCCCAGATAGCGGCCGATGCTCTCGGCGGCCGGGCCGCTCAGCAGCAGGACGAGGGAACCGACGACGAGCAGACCGAGCAGGGCGAGCGCGGTGAGCAGGATGCGGTGCGCCTTGCGCCAGGGCGAGCGGCTGTCGGCCACCCGGTGCATACGGTGCAGGGCCCGGCGGAAGACGGCGAGGTAGCTGGAGGCGGACCACAGCGCGCTCACGATGCCGCCGAACAGCAGGGTCCAGACGGCCGAACCGTCGTGCAGGGTACGGGACAGCACGTCGTGCAGGGGCGCGCCCGACTGGCCGGGCGCGTAGGCGGTGACATGCGCGATGAAGGCCTCGGCCGTGCCCGGGCTGATCCGGCCGAACGCGACGGCCGTGACGAGCAGGGCGGGCAGCACGGCCAGGATGGCGTAGTAGGTGAGGGCCGCGGCGAAGTCCGACACGTCGTCGTGCCACATCGACACCGGGGTGCGGCGCAGGGCGGCGGCCCAGAGCCGGGCGGGCGGGTCGCCCGGCCGGGAGGCGGTGCCGGCGGCGGTGCCCGCGGCGGGGCCGTGGGCTGCCGGGGAGTGCGGTTCAGCGGACATGGGGGGCCTGACGTGCGGACGTGCTGAGGCGGACGTGGGTACCGACACTGTAGGCGGCCGGTGCGACCGGGTGACGTCGTGCCTCGGGGGCGGCTGCTCTCACGGGGTCGGCGGGGCACCGTCGGTACGGTGCCCCGCCGTGTCCGCGTGGGCCGTCAGCTGCCCGGCATCAGGACGGTGTCGATGATGTAGACGTTCGCGTTGGCGGTCTTCACATGGCCGCACACGACCTTCGCGGAGTCGTTCACGGTGTACGACTCCCCCGAGCCCGACGTGGTCAGCTTCGACTTCTCCAGCGTGTCGAAGGAGCCGTTCTCCAGGTCCTTCGGCGTGAGCTTCTGGCCGACCACGTGGTAGGTGAGGATCTTCGTCAGCTCGGCCTTGTCGTTGAGGACCTGGTCCAGGGTCGCCTTGGGGATCTTCGCGAAGGCGTCGTTCGTGGGCGCGAACACGGTGATGTTCTCGGCGTTGTTGAGGGTGTCGACCAGTCCGGCCTTCTTCACCGCCGTCACCAGGGTGGACAGGGCCGGGTTGTTGGACGCGGCGGTGGCCACCGGGTCCTTGGCCATGCCGTCGAAGGAGCCGGCGCCGTCCGCGGGCACCGATGAGCAGGCCGGGCCGAAGGGCTCGTCGGAGGAGGCGGCGCCGGAGCCGTCCATGCCGGCGGCGGACGCCGGGGCCGACGCCTTGGCGGAGGAGTCCGCCTTCGCCGAGTCGCCGCTGTCGCCGCCGCTGCCGGAACAGGCGGTCAGGGCGAGGGGGAGGAAGGCGGCCGCGGCCACGGTCACGGCGACACGGCGGATACGGGTGTTCATGGTGTTTCTCCTGGTGGTGGGGGGCGTGCGGGTGGGTTGACGGAGGGGGCGGGGGCTGGGGGCGACCGCCCTCGGCGGCCTGCCAGGGGCCGCGCCGAGGACGGGGAGGGCGGGGCGGGCGAGGAAGGCGTCCCGGCCGTGGATGCGCGGCCGGCATCGCGTCGCGTCCACCTTCGGCACGACGTCGCGCGGCTTCTTCTCGTCCTGCGTCACGTGGGGAATCCGGCCCCGGGAAGGGGGCGGATTGGTCGGACCGCTCGTTCGGATGAAGTCGTCCTCGCGACCAATCCGGGGGCGGATCCGCTCCGTATTCCACGGCCGACCCGGCATCCGTACGGCGTCCGCGCCCGGAAGTACCTGGTAGCGGGCGGGTCCAATCCGCTCGCGCGGCGGCTCCGGATTACGCGCGGGACCCATGTCGGAGTCCGGGTCCGTGTCCAGGTCCGACCAGGAGGAGAGGCGATGTCACAGGAGCCGGGAAACGCCGCCCGGGAGCGGCGCCGCACGGCCGTGATCGGGAGTGGGGTGGCGGGGCTGACCGCCGCGTACGTGCTCGCCCGGGCGCATCACGTCACGCTGTTCGAGGCCGACGACCGGCTCGGCGGGCACGCCCACACCCACGAACTGACCTCGACCGGCGGCGGCGCGACGTACCGCGTCGACTCCGGCTTCATCGTGCACAACCGCCGCACCTACCCGAACCTCCTGCGCCTCTTCGACGAACTCGGCGTCGCCACGCAGGAGTCGGAGATGAGCATGTCGGTGCGGTGCGAGGGCTGCGGTCTGGAGTACGCCGGTGCCCGTGGCCCCGCCGGACTGTTCGCCCGGCCCCGCAACGCCCTGCGCGGGGCCTATCTGCGGATGCTCACCGAGGTGCCCGCCTTCCACCGGGCCGCCCGGCGGCATCTCGCGCGAGAGGCGGAGCAGGCCCTCACCCTCGGGGAGTTCCTGGACGCGGAGGGCTTCTCGCCGTACTTCCGCACGCACTTCATGACCCCGCTCGTGTCGGCGGTGTGGTCCTGCGACGCCGGCATCGCCCTGCGCTACCCGGCCGCCTATCTGTTCCGTTTCCTGGAGCACCACGGGCTGCTCTCGGTGAGCGGCTCTCCGACGTGGCGCACCGTGACCGGCGGCTCCCGCACGTACGTCGAGCGGGTGGCGGAGCGGCTGGACGAGGTGTGCATGGCGGCTCCGGTCCGGGCCCTGCGGCGGCATCCCGACGGCGTCAGCCTCACCACGGGCGACGGCACCACACGGTCGTACGACTCGGTGGTCCTCGCGACCCACCCCGACCAGGCCCTGCGGCTGCTGGCCGATGCCACGCCGGAGGAGAAGGAGGTGCTCGGCGCCTTCTCGTACTCCCGCAACAGCACGCTCCTGCACACCGACACCCGGCTGCTGCCGCGTGCGCGCGGGGCGCGGGCGTCGTGGAACTACCTGATGCCCTCGTGCGGGGCGGGCGCCGACCGGGTGCGGGTCAGCTACGACATGAACCGGCTGCAACGGCTCGACGCCCCCGAGACGTTCGTCGTCACCCTCGGCGGCGAGGACCGTGTCGATCCCGGGCTGGTGCGCGCCCGCATGGTCTACGAACACCCCGTCTACACCCCGGAGTCGGTGGCCGCGCAGCAGCGGCTGCCCGAACTGGCGGGCCCCGTCACGGCGTTCGCGGGCGCCTACCACGGCTGGGGTTTCCACGAGGACGGCTGCCGGTCCGGGGTGGCGGCCGCGGCGGCGCTGGGGGTGCGATGGTGACGACGCCCATATCCACGCCCGCACCCACGCTCGCCCCCGCCCTCTACCGCTGCGCGATCGCCCATGTGCGCACCGCGCCCCTGCGGTACGCCCTGCGCCACCGCACCTACATGTGGCTCGTCGACCCCGACCGGCTCCCCGAACTTCCGCGTGCGCTGCGCCCGTTGGCGCGCTTCGATCCGCGCGACCACTTCTCCGGCGAGCACCCCACCGTCCGCGCGGGACTGGACGCCTTCCTGGCCGGCCACGGGGTGCGGCTGGACGGCGGCCGGGTCGTGATGCTCACCCACGCACGGGTCTTCGGATACGTCTTCAATCCGCTCACCGTCTACTGGTGCCACGGGCCCGACGGCACCGTGCGCTGTGTGGTCGCCGAGGTCCACAACACCTACGGCGAACGCCACTGCTATCTGCTGCGCCCCGACGCCTCGGGGACGGCGGAGGTGGGCAAGGAGTTCTACGTCTCGCCGTTCTTCCCCGTCGACGGCCGCTACCGCATGCGCCTGCCCGCCCCCGGGGAGCGGCTCGACCTCACCGTGCACCTGGAACGGGAGGGCGGCAGACCCTTCACCGCGACCGTGCGCGGGGCGCGTCACGAAGCCCGTACGGGAACGCTGCTGCGGCTGGCCCTGCGCCGGCCCTGGTCCACGCTCGCCGTGTCCGCCGCCATCCGTCTGCACGGCATCCGCCTGTATCTGCGCGGACTGCCCGTCCGGCCCCGACCCGAACACCGGACCCCGAACCACAGGGAGAACGCAGCATGACGACAGCCGAGCTCCGACCCGGCGACACGGGCCGGACCACGGCCGTGCCCCGCAAGGCCGATACCGAAGCCGTGCCCGCCGAAGCCGGTGCCGTGCCCGGCGAAGCCGGTGCCGTGCCCGGCGAAGCCGGTGCCGTGCCCGGCGATGCCGAAGCCGTGCCCGCCGAAGCCGGTGCCGTCCCCGCCGAAGCCGGTGCCGTCCCCGCCAAAGCCGGTGCCGTCCCCGCCAAAGCCGGTGCCGTCCCCGCCGAAGCCGGTGCCGTCCCCGCCGAAGCCGGTGCCGTCCCCGCCGAAGCCGGTGCCGTGCCCGCCGAAGCCGGTGCCGTGCCCGCCGAAGCCGGTGCCGTGCCCGGCGATGCCGAAGCCGGTGCCGTGCCCGGCGATGCCGAAGCCGAAGCCGTGCCCGCCGAGGCCGGTGCCGTGCCCGGCGATGCCGAAGCCGTGGACGCCGAAGCCGGTGCCGTGGACGCCGAAGCCGGTGCCGTCCCCGCCGAAGCCGGTGCCGTGCCCGCCGAAGCCGGTGCCGTGGCCGCCGAGGCCGGTGCCGTGGCCGTGGACGCGGCCCGCTGGCCCGACGTGGCCCGGCCGCCGAAGGCCTCCCGGGCCCGGACCGCGATCACGGCAGCCGTCGTACGACGGGCCCTGCGGGACCTGCCGCTGCACGTCCGCTTCCCCGACGGCACCTCGCTGGGGAAGGGCGGCCCCGTACTGGACCTGCGCGACCCGCGGGCCTTCCACGCCCGTGTGGGCAGCCAGGGCCTGGTCGGCTTCGGAGAGTCGTACATGGCCGGCGAGTGGGACGCGCCCGACCTGGTCGCCGCGCTCACCGTGCTCGCGGCGCGCATGGGCGAGCTGATCCCCGCCCCGCTGCAACGGCTGCGCGGGGTGTGGGCGCAGCGCCGCCCGGACGCCCAGCGCAACACCCCGGGCGGCTCCCGCACCAACATCAGCAGCCACTACGACCTGTCCAACGACCTCTTCGCGCTGTTCCTCGACGACACCCTCAGCTACTCCTCGGCCCTCTTCCGCGGCTTCCCCGCCGACTGGGACCTGCTCGCCGCCGCCCAGCACCGCAAGATCGACCGGCTGCTGGATCTCGCCGACGTACGGGAGGGCACCCGGGTGCTGGAGATCGGCACCGGGTGGGGCGAGCTGGCCATACGCGCCGCCGCGCGCGGCGCGCACGTCACCTCGCTCACCCTCTCCCGTGAACAGGCCGCCCTGGCCCGGGAGCGCGCCGCGGCGGCCGGTGTCGCCGAGCGGGTCTCGGTGGAGCTGTGCGACTACCGCGAGGCCCGCGGCACCTACGACGCCGTCCTGAGCGTGGAGATGGTCGAGGCCGTCGGCGCGGAGTTCTGGCCGGTCTACTTCCGCGTCCTCGACGAACGGCTCGCCCCGGGCGGACGCGCCGCACTCCAGGCCATCACCATGCCCCACGAGCGGATGCTCGCCGCCCGGGACACCTTCACCTGGATCTCCAAGTACGTCTTCCCCGGCGGCCTGATCCCCTCCGTGGAGGCCGTCGCCGAGACCGTGCGCGACCACACCCAGCTGAGCGTCACCCGCCGGGACGCCTACGGCGCCCACTACGCCGAGACCCTGCGCCTGTGGCGCGAGCGTTTCACCGGGCGCGCGGACGAGGTCGCCGCGCTCGGCTTCGACGAGACGTTCCGCCGGCTGTGGACGTTCTACCTCGCCTACTCCGAGGCCGGATTCCGCTCCGGCTACCTGGACGTGCAGCAGTACCTGCTCACCAAGGAGGCCACGCCCCGATGACTCCCCCCGCCACCCTCACCCGGCCCGGCGCCGCCCACCGCCTCGTCTCCGCCGCCGAGACCGCGCTCGGCGGCCCCCTCCCGGTGCGGGTCCGCACCTGGGACGGCAGCGAGGCAGGGCCGGACGGCGGCCCGGTGGTCGTCGTACGGTCCCGGCGCGCCCTGCGCCGCCTGCTCTGGCAGCCCGGCGAACTGGGCCTGGCCCAGGCGTACGTCACGGGAGAGCTCGACATCGAGGGCGACCTCGGGGACGGGCTGCGCCGTCTGTGGGCCGCCGCGCGGGAACGCGGACGGCACACGCCCCGGCTGAGCGCCGCCGACCGCGCGCGGGCGGCCGGCACCGCCCTGAGCCTCGGTGCCGTCGGCCCGCCGCCCGCCCCGCCGGCCTCCCAGGCGCGGCTGCGCGGCGGTCTGCACAGCAGGGCCCGCGACCGGGCCGCCATCAGCCACCACTACGACCTGTCCAACGCCTTCTACCGGCTGCTCCTCGACGAGACGATGGCCTACTCGTGCGGCTATTGGGCGAGCGAGGCCCCCGGCTTCACCCCGGCCGACTCCCAGCGCGCCAAGCTGGAGCTGATCTGCCGCAAGCTCGGCCTGGTGCCCGGCGCCCGGCTGCTCGACGTCGGCTGCGGCTGGGGCTCGCTCACCCTGTACGCCGCCGAGCGGCACGAGGCGCGCGTCACCGCCGTGACCCTGGCCCGGGAGCAGGCGGCGTACGTCCGTGAGCAGGTGCGCGAGCGGGGTCTTCAGGACCGGGTGGAGGTGGTGTGCCAGGACTACCGGGACATCACGGGCGGCGGCTACGACGCGGTCGCCACCGTCGAGATGGGCGAGCACGTCGGGGACGCCGAGTACCCGGCGTTCGCCGCCGCCCTGCACCGGCTGGTGCGGCCGCTGGGCCGGGTGCTGGTGCAGCAGATGTCGCGCGGGCGGAACGCGCCCGGGGGCGGTGCCTTCATCGAGGCGTACATCGCGCCCGACATGCACATGCGGCCCGTGGGCGAGACGGTCGGGCTGCTGGAGGGGGCCGGGCTGGAGGTGCGGTCCGTGGAGTCGCTGCGCGAGCACTACGTGCGGACGATCAGCGCCTGGCACCGGACCCTGGAGGAACGCTGGGGCGATGTCGTGGCGCTCGTCGGAGAGGAGACCGCCCGGGTGTGGCGGCTGTACCTGGTCGGCGGGGCGCTGGCCTTCGAGGAGCGGCGTATGGGAGTGGACCAGGTGCTGTGCGTACGGCCGACGGCTGAGGGGTGCGGTGGGATGTCCCCGACGCCCGAGGACTGGTACACCGGGCTGGAGGGGCCGTGAACGGGTTCGCCTGGGGCGCCTTCGCGACCGGCCTCGCCTGGTCGGCGGGGGCCGCTCTCGCCGTGATGCTGGCGACCTTCGCCGTCGCCGTGCGCAAGGGCCTGCACCGGATCGTCGACGTGGCCTGGGGGCTCGGATTCACCGCCGTGGCCGTGGCGTCCTTCGTGGCGTCGGCGGGCACCGGTGACCCGGGGCGGCGGATCCTGGTCACCGTGCTGACGGCGGTGTGGGGGCTGCGTCTGGCCCTGCACATCGCCCGGCGCGGGCGCGGGCACGGCGAGGACCCGCGCTACGAGAAGATGCTGGCGAAGGCGCCCGGCAACCGGAACCTGTACGCGCTGCGAGTCGTGTATCTGCTCCAGGGCGCCCTGGTGTGGCTGGTGTCGCTGCCCGTGCAGGCCGCGCAGTACATCACCGGGCCGATGACGGCGTTCGCCGCGGCGGGCGCCTTTCTGTGGGCGGTCGGGATGTTCTTCGAGGCGGTCGGGGACGCCCAGCTCGCCCGGTTCAAGGCCGATCCGGGGAACAAGGGCCGGATCATGGACCGGGGGCTGTGGAGCTGGACCCGCCATCCCAACTACTTCGGAGACTTCTGCGTGTGGTGGGGCCTGTTCCTCATCGCCTGCGACGCGCCCGCCGCCGCGGCGGCCGTGCTCGTGTCGCCGGTGGTGATGAGCCTGCTGCTGACCAAGGGCAGCGGGAAGCGGCTGCTGGAGCGGCACATGGCCGAACGTCCGGGGTATGCCGCGTACGCGGCCCGGACCAGCGGCTTCTTCCCACTGCCTCCCAAGTGAGCCTCAGGCGGGGAAGGCCATCGCGGCCACCGGGGCCGAGGTCGGCTGCTCGGACCCGCCCGCCGGCTCGACGGTGATCCCCATGCCCGACGCCCCGTCCACGGCACCCCGCATCAGGACGGCCTGGTCGGCGCGGCCGGGGTCCATGAGCCCGGCGGAGCGCATGGTGCCGCCGTCGTCGAACCACAGCTGGTAGACCTTGCCGCGCGGCGGCTCCGCCATCCCGGAGACGACGAACACGGCCCGGTCCCGGCCCTCGGAGACGACGACGGTGCCGGTGGCCCCGTCGGCCAGCTTCGCGGTGCTGGTCCTGGCGTCCGGTGCCGCGAGCACGGCGGCGATCCGGTCCGTGGCCTGTTCGGCCTGCCGGGCCTGGTCGAAGGCGTCCTCGGCACGCTGGTGCTGCCACACCGCCGTACCGCCGAGCGCGGTGGCCGCCGCGAGGCACGCCGCCAGGGCCCAGCGCGAGAGCGGGCGCCCCCAGGAGGCCGTACGGCCTCGGCGGGGCGAGGGCGGCTCGCCGGGCGGGTCCTGGCGGACGGCGGTGATCCGGCGCAGCACCTGCTCGCGCAGCACCGGGCGGGGCGTCAGCGAGGCGGCGAGCCCCAGGCGGGCGGCGACGGCCGTCAGTTCGGCGGTCTCCTCGGCGCACGGCTCGCAGGCCGCGAGATGCCGCCGGAAGGCCCGCCGCTCCTCGTCGGACAGGGCGTGCAGGGCGTAGGCGCCGGTCAGGGTGTGCAGGTCGGCGGTGGTCACGCGGTCACCCCCAGGCAGTCGCGGAGCCGGATGAGTCCGTCGCGCAGGCGGGTCTTGACGGTGCCCAGGGGAAGCGTCAGCGCTTCCGCCACCTGCCGGTAGGTCAGCCCCCGGTAGTAGGCGAGGGTGACGGCCTGGCGCTGGATCTCGGTCAGCGTGCGCAGACAGCGCCGCACCTGCTCCCGCTCCAGCCGCGCCTCGACCTGCTCGGTCACCTCGTCGTACTCGGGCGTGCGGTCCAGCAGGGCGGCCTTGTGGTCGCGGGCCGCGGCGGCCTCGACCGAGCGCACCCGGTCGACGGCCCGGCGGTGCGCGAGGGTGAGGATCCAGTTGATCGCCGTACCGCGGTCGGAGCGGTAGCGGGGGGCGGTGCGCCACACCTCCACCAGGACCTCCTGGGCCACCTCCTCCGACTGCGCCTGGTCGCGCAGGACGGCGCGCACGACGCCGAGGACCGGGCTCGCCACGAGGTCGTACACCGAGGCGAACGCGTCCTCGTCGCCCAGGGCGACGAGGCCCACCAGTTCTTGCAGATCCGGCTCGGCGGACGGGTTCGCGCCGATGTGCACGGCTTCTTTCACGGGGGTCCTCCGTGGTCGGGACGTCTCCGGACGTAATCCGGTCCCCGGAGGGCGGCGGATTGGTCTGGCTCCCATGGAAAACGCAGGTGGGGCCGAACGGTATGGGCACGGGGCGGGGAATCGGGGACGATGACGTGCCCCCCGGCCCACCAATCCGTCCGCCGGGCCGGCTACGGATGACCCGTGAAGGGAATCCCCGGAAGGGGACACGTGAGGAGCGCGGATGACGGTGCACGAACGGGAGGACACCCCCAGGGCGTCCGGGGCGCCCGGGGCGCTGGTGGCGCGCCGGGTTCCCGGGGCGCCGCGTGCCGCCGTGCTGTTCCTGCACGGCGGCCGGTCCGAGGGCCGGGCCCCGTCGCGGCCCTGGCATCTGGCGGCCCTGCGGATGAGGCCCTTCGTGTGGGCCGTCGCGTCGGCGCTGCCGGACGACGAGGTCTTCCTGGGCGAGGTGCGCTATCGCGTGCGCGGCTGGAACGGCGGGGCCGGCGACGAGGGAGACGCCCTGCGGGACGTCCGGCGGGCCCTCGACGAGCTCGCCCGCCGGGCCGGTGACGTCCCGGTGGTTCTCGTGGGTCACTCGATGGGGGGTCGCGCGGCCCTGCGCGCGGCGGGCTCCCCGCAGGTCCGGGCGGTGCTGGCGCTGGCGCCCTGGTGCCCGGACGGCGAGCCGGTGACCCAGCTCCGGGACAAGGACGTCGTCGTGCTGCACGGGGACCGCGACCGTGTCACCGAGCCGGGCGCGTCGGTGGCGTTCGTGGCCCGGGCCCGCGCGGCCGGGGCCCGGGCGGACGTACGCCTCGTGCCGGGCGGCGACCACGCGATGCTCCGGGGCGAGACGAACTGGCACCGCCTCGCGGCCTCGACTGCGGTGGGGATGCTGCCGGCGTGACGGGGGGCTTCACGGCCTGGTGGGTGGCTTCCCCAGCCTGACGGGGCGCTTCACGGCCTGGCAGGGCGCTTCACCCCGAAGGGTGAACGGGCCCCGGGGCGGGGCCGTGTGGCGGCGACACTGCCAGGGTGCTGAGCGATCTTCCCGACATCCCCGACGAGTTCATCGGCCGCGGGGCCGAACTGGACCGCCTCGCCGACGCGTTGGAACGCCGCCGTCGCCTGGTCACCCTCACCGGGGTGGGCGGGGTGGGGAAGAGCCGGCTGGCCCTGCACGCCGCGCACGCGGTCCGGGGCGACCGGCGCCGCGAGGTGATCTGGGCGGCGCTGTGGCCGCTGCGGGACGACCGTCTGCTGACCGCGACGGTCGCGGACGCCGCCGGCTTCGCCGACCACACGGCGGGCATGCCGCTGGACGCGCTCTGCGTCTGGCTCGGGGACAAGGACGCCGTCCTCGTGCTCGACTCCTGCGAGCACCTGCTGAGTTCGTGCCGGCACCTGGTCGCGCATCTGCTGATGACCTGCCCCTCGCTGACCGTGCTGGCGACCAGCCGGGCACCGCTGGAGGTACCCGGCGAACTCCTCGTCACCGTCGGGCCGCTGCCCGCCGCGACCGACGGCACCACGCTGCTCCGCCGCCGCGCGGCCGCCGCCGGAGCACCGCTGACGGACCCGGCCGACCTCGAGACGGCAGGCAGGCTGTGCGCGTGGCTGGAGGGCATCCCGCTGGCGCTGGAACTGGTCGCGGGCCATCTGGGGCAGCGCACCATCACCATCGCCGAGGTCGAGCGCACACTGCGTTCGCGCTTGGCTCTGAACGCCGTGGGTCTGGATGCCACGGGCCGGGTCTCCGAGGGGCGGGGCGCCGGGGGCCGGGGCGCCGGGGGCCGGGGCGCCGAGGACCGGATCGCCGAAGGCCGAGGCACCGACGGCCGGGTCGTCGGGCCCGCGCGGCACCTGACGATGCGTACCACCATCGGATGGAGTCACGAACTGTGCGTGCCCGTGGAGCGGTTGTTGTGGGCGCGGCTGTCCGTGTTTCGCGGCGTGGTGGGCCACGAGGCGGTGCGTGCCGTGTGCGGCGGCGGACCGCTCGACGGGGCCGGTCTGGAGGCGGCGCTGTCGGGTCTGGTCGCGAAGTCCGTGCTGTCGCTCGGGGCGGAGGGCTACCGGATGCTGGACACCGTGCGCGAGTACGGGCGCATGTGGCTGGACGAGGCCGGTGCGACGCCGGAGATCGCCGACCGCCACGCCGAGCACTTCCTGCGGCTCGCCCGGGACGCGCACGACGACTGGCCCGGGCCGCGGCAGGCGTCCCGGTACCGGGAGATCGGCCGCGTCCACGCCGATCTGTGCGCCGCCCTCGACCATCTCCTCGCCACGCGCCCCGGGGCCGCCCTGGACTTGAGCGGGCTGGTCGCCTTCTTCTGGAGCTGCTGCGGGCATCTCCGCGAGGCAGCGCACTATGTGGAAGCCGCCCTGCGTGCGGCCCGGGAGCCCGGCACCGCCCGGATCCGCGCCCGGTGGGCCCTGGGCGTGGCGCACGTCCTGCGGGGCGAGTACGAGGCGGCGGGCGGCCTGGTGGCGGCGGGCCGTGCGGAGGCGGCGGGCCGCCAGGACGTCGAGGGCCTGCTGCGGATCTCCTATCTGGAGGGCCTGATCCACCTGCTGCGCGGCCGGCCGCTGACCGCCCGCTGGCTGGTCGACGGGGTGCTGGACCTCGCGCAGGGACCGGCGTTCGCCTCGCAGGGCCGGATCATGTGCCGGCTGGTCCGGATCTTCGCCCTGACGGCGGAGGGGCGGCTGGAGCACTCCCGCCGTGAGGCCGAGGAGCTGTACGCGCAGTGCGTGGCGCACGGCGAGTGGTGGACCCGCTCGTACGCCGCCTATCAACTGGCCCTGATCTCCGTGTTCGAGGGCCGCACGGAGGAGGCGGCGGCGCACACGAGGAGCATGCTGGAGGGCAAGCGGCGTCTCGGGGACAGCTTCGGCGTCGCCCTCGGCCTCGATCTGCTGGCCTCGGTGCTGGCCGCCCAGGGCGCGGCCGAGTCGGCCGTCACGGCGCTCGGGGCCGGCGAGGCGTACTGGAGTGCCGTCGGCCATCCCCAGCGGGGCACTCCGGAGATGCGGCATGTGCGCGACCGCGGCGAGCTGACCGCCCGGCGCCTCCTCGGCGACAGCGGCTACGACGAGGTGCTGCGCCGGGCGGCACTGCGCGACCCCGAGTCCGTCCTGCGGGATCTCCTGGACGGCTCGGGCCGGAGCCGGTGAGAGACCCGGCGTCCGGCGGGCCGGCTCACTCTCCCCGCTGCCCGTGCCCTCCGAAGCCGTGGATCAGCGCCACCGCCAGCGCGCTGATCAGCAGCAGCACGCTCATGTACAGGACCACCGGCCAGGGCTCTCCCCCGGCCGCCTCCAGCAGCGCGGCCGCGATGAGGGGTGCGGTGCCGCCCGCCAGCGCCGCCGCGACCTCGCGGCTGAGGGCGACTCCGCTGAACCGGGTCCTGGTCGTGAACAGGTCCGCCAGGAAACCCGCCTGGGCGCCGAGCTGGGCCCCCAGCAGCAGCCCGCTCAGGCCGAACGCGAACGACACGTACCCGGCCTCCCCGGTGTCCAGCAGCCAGAAGAAGGGAAACGCGAACGCCGCCGCGGCCACCATGGCCCAGCCGAGCACGACCCGGCGGCCGAGCACGTCACCCAGCGCCCCCGCCACCGGTGTCACCGCCGCGCTGCACGCGAAGTAGATCAGCGCCCCGACGAGGGTGACCGTACGGGAGACCTTGAGCTGCTCGGTGAGATAGGCGAGCGCGAACACCACCGGGATGTAGGCGGCGACGTTCGGCCCGATGCTGCTGACCACCCCGAGGAAGAGGGTCCGCGGAGCGCCGCGGGCCAGCTCCACCGCAGGCGCACGCGCGACTCCCCGCTCCCGCTTGACCTGCTCGAACATCGGGCTCTCGGCCACACTGACGCGGATGTAGAAGCCGGTCGCCGTGACGAGGAGGGTGACCAGGAAGGGGATGCGCCAGCCCCAGTCGAGGAAGTCGTCCGGGGGCAGGGCCGCCACGGCGGCGACGGCCCCGGCCGAGAGCAGCGCGCCGACCGCCGCACCCGCCGGGGGGATCGCGGCGTACCGCCCGCGACGCTCCGGCGTGGCGAACTCGGCCAGGGTGAGGGAGGCGCCCGCGTACTCGGCGCCCGCGCCGAACCCCTGGATCATCCGCAGCACCACGAGCAGCGCGGGCGCCCACGCCCCGGCGGTCTCGTACGTCGGCAGCGCGCCCATCAGCGCACTGGCCAGGCCGACCGTGACCAGCGTGATCACCAGCATCCGTCTGCGGCCCAGCCGGTCCCCGTAGTGCCCGATGACCAGCGCGCCGAGCGGCCGGACGGCGAACCCGACGGCGAACGTGGCGAAGGAGGCCAGGGTCGCCGCGACCGGGTCGCCGGGCGGGAAGAACAGCCGGTTCAGGACGAGCGCGCTCATGGTGCTGAAGAGGATGAAGCCGTACCACTCCAGCGCGGTGCCGATGGTCGTCGCCAGCACCACGCGCGTCAGCATGGACGGTCGTTCACCGGCCATACGCCGCATATACCGCATCCGGCCACTCTCGTCGAGGGTCTCCGCCCGCCCGCCGAACCTCGCCGGTGCCGGGAGCGCGGACCCGTCGTACGGACGCAGCGCCCGCCCCGGCCGTCCGAACACGCTCTCCGGCGGGAGCGGGCCGAGCGCCAACCGCCCCTTCACAAGCAACGCACAGGCCTTCTTCCGCCTCTTGCACAGCGCCACCCCCAATCGAGAGGACCGCGCTGTGCGTTCACGTACTCCCATACGTCCACGTCTGATTCCGGCCGGGTCGCTGGTTCTGGCCCTCGCCGCGGCCGGGTCCGTGCTGGCCGGGCCGGCCGGCTCCGCGTTCGCCGCCGAGACGGCCGGCCGGGCCGATCTGCGCGCCGATGTGAACCGCGACGGGCGGGTCGATGTCACCGGCGGCAGCGACAAGACCGGTGAGGACACCTGGTCGGTCGGGCGCGGGGCCGTCTACCTGCCCAACATCGACGACGACACCAAGCGGTGTCCCGTCACGGGGCCGGGCGGCAGACCCCTGTCCGACGCCAAGCTGGCCGCGTGCAACGACGGCACCGACACCAAGGTCAACGGCGCCGCGGACGCCGCCGACCTCGCCCGGGTCCGTTCCGTGCCCCTGCCCGGCCTGGCCTCGAACGCCAAGGGCAGCCTGAAGCTCACCACGGGCGGCAAGCACGCCCATCTGTTCCTCAAGCGGGACGGCAAGTGGGTCCTGGTGACGCCGGCGACCCGGCTGACCGCCGCCGAACTGCGTTCCGGGGTGGAGTTCGGCGTCGAGGGCACCGACATCGTCCGGGACGCCGCGAAGTGGGACGGCCGTGCGGTGGTCCGGCTGACGGTGACCGCCGGGCAGAAGACCACCTCCGACGCCGTGACCCTGCGCGTCGCACCGCTGCTGACCCACCATCATCTGCAGAACACCCAGCAGGTGATGGTGACCGAGGTCCAGGGCCAGGGCGAGTACAGCCGCCTCCAGCAGAAGTTCGTCGCCGAACTCGGCAAGGAGGTCAAGAAGGCCGGGGTCACCACGCCGCTGGTCAAGTTCACGAAGTACGCCGACCCCTGGGCGCAGGACTTCGTCGAACCGGCCTACGTCAACATGAGCGGTCCTGGCGGGCAGCCGCAGGTGATGCGTGTGATGCTGCGCTCTGCCCAGCCGGACCGGGACGCGGGCCGCGAGCTGTTCGAGAAGGTCCGCGGCCGGGACATCGGCGTCGTGCAGGTGAAGGACCCGGCGGAGCCCGACGACTGGTCGCTCAACTCCTTCGGCAACCTGGAGACCATCCCGCCCTACGCGCACGGCGGGCGCTCCTTCCCGGCCGGGCGCATCATCATGGGCGAGCGCAAGGACAGCGGGGCACGTCCGTCGAAGGTGATGCGGACGATGCTCAAGTCGCAGGGCATGCAGGACCCGCTGCTGCTGGACACCTCCTGGCTGGGCGTCGGGCACGTCGACGAGTTCGTGCAGTTCCTGCCCGCCGACACCCCCCGCGGCTGGCGCATCGGCGTCGCCGACCCGCAGTCGGGGCTGCGGCTGCTGCGGGACGCCAAGCGCGACGGGCACGGCGCGACGAAGATGTTCTCCGTCCCGGGCCGCAGCGACAGCCCCGCGCCCAAGGAGACCATCAACCAGGCGCTCGCCTCCCGGCACCTGGTGTCCGACAACGAGATGGCGGCCCGGCGCATCGCGGCCAACCTGGAGATCCTCAAGCGGGAGACGGGTGTCACCGACGAGGAGATCGTGCGGGTGCCCGCGCTGTACACCCGTGAATCGGAGGCCTTCTCCGCCGAGGGCCAGGACGTTCCCGTGCCGCGGCTGACGCGCATGGGCGCCGCGTCCGACCTCGTGGACAGCCTCCGGGACCGGGGCCAGCAGAAGTGGCTCGCCGAGAACCCGGCGGCCCCGCGTGCGGCGGCCGCCCCGGCGACGGTGCAGACCAGCGCGTACGTGCCCGGCGCGGTCAACGGCGTGCTCCTCGGCCGCGACCGCTACCTCGCCCCGCGCCAGTGGGGGCCCGTCATCGCCGGCAAGGACATCTTCACGGAGGCCGTCAACGCCGTCTACACGAAGGTCGGCATGAAGGTGTCGTACATCGACGACTGGTACACGTACCACCTCGGCATGGGTGAGGTGCACTGCGGCACCAACACCCTGCGCGAGGCGTCGGGCGCGTGGTGGCGGCAGCCGGTGCGGTAGCGGGTGAGTCAGTCCTCGACGCGGACCCGTCCGAGCCTGCCGACCATGGCGGGGTCGCGGTGGTCGAAGAACAGGGACGTGCCCGCGTCGAGGGCCGCGATACCGGCCATCTCCTCCTCGGTGAGGGTGAAGTCGAAGACGTCGAGGTTCTCCGCCATGCGCTCCGGGCGGACGGACTTGGGGATGACGACGACGTCGCGCTGGATGAGCCAGCGCAGCACGACCTGGGCGACGGACCTGTCGTGGGCCTCGGCGACGGAGGTCAGGGCGGCGTGCGTGAAGAGGTTGTTCCTGCCCTCGGCGAAGGGGCCCCAGGACTCGATCTGGACGCCGTGCTCGCGCATGAACCGCTGGTCGGCGGTGCGCTGGTGGAAGGGGTGGGTCTCGATCTGGTTGACGGCGGGGGCGATGTCGTTGTTGTCGATCAGGTCGATGAGCCGGTCCGGGAAGAAGTTGGACACGCCGATGGCGCGCACGCGGCCCTCCCGGTGGAGGTCCTGCAGGGCGCGCCACTCGCTGTAGACGTCGCCGTAGGGCTGGTGGATCAGGTAGAGGTCCAGGTGGTCCAGGCCGAGCCTGCGCAGCGAGGCGTCGAACGCGCGCTTGGTGTTGTCCTCGCCCGGGTCCTGGACCCACAGCTTGGTCGTGACGAAGAGTTCCTCGCGCGGGACACCGCTGGCCTTGATCGCCCGGCCGACGGCCTCCTCGTTGCGGTAGGCGGCGGCGGTGTCGAGGGAGCGGTAGCCGGCGGCCAGGGCGTCGGCGACGGCCCGCTCGGTCTGCTCGGGCGGAATCTGGTAGACGCCGAATCCGAGGATCGGCATCTCGACGCCGTTGTTGAGGGTGACGTGGTGCATGGGGGGGGTCCTTTCAGACGTTCGCGGCGATCACGAGGCGCTCGGCGGGTACCCGCTCCAGCAGCAGCGCCGTCATCGACGTCACGGCCAGCGCACCACCGGAGCCGACGGGCACCATCGGCCACACCGGACAGGGCAGCCACACACACCCGCCGAACACAGGCGAGCGCCGTCGGTCGGCTGCGGATGTCGAGCCTCGCGTGTTTTCGGTCCTGGTGGCAGGGCGGGCTGTTCAGGGGGTATGGCAGGGCCCCCCACGGCTCCGCCGGGCAGGGCGGGGCGGTGTGACACTGGCCGTATGGCATCCGAGCAGAGCAGCGGTGGGGGTGGGGGTGGGGGTGGGACGGAGCTGGGGCAATTTCTGCGGGCGCGGCGTACTCAGACCCTTCCCGAGCAGGTCGGTCTCACCGTGGGTCCCGGGCTGCGCCGTACGCCCGGCCTGCGCCGTGAGGAGCTGGCGACGCTCGCCGGGATGAGCATCGACTACTACGTCCGTCTGGAACGCGGCAAGGAGACCCGCCCCAGCCCCGCCGTGCTCGACGCCCTCGCCCGGGCGCTGCGCCTGGACGACGCCGAGCACCAGCACCTGCGCGAACTCGCGGCCCGGGCCGCCCGGTACGCCCCCGAGCCCTCGCCGCCGCCCAGCCGGACCGTGCGTCCGCATCTGAAGCTGATCCTGGAGACGCTCCGCCCGAGCCCGGCGTACGTGATCAGCCGGAGCATGGACCTGCTCGCCTGGAACCCCGGCGGACTCGCCCTGTACGCGGGTATCGCCGACTGGCCCGCGGGGCAGCGCAATCTCGCCCGGTATCTCTTCCTGCACCCCGATGCCCGCGGTCTGTTCCCCGACTGGGACGAGCAGGTCCGCGGCTGTGTGGCCCGGCTCCGCAGTCTGGCGGGCACCGCCCCGGACGCGCCCGACCTCACCCGGCTGGTGGGGGAACTCGTCGTCAAGAGCCCGGACTTCGCCGGGCTGTGGGAGCGCTACGACGTCATCGGGCGCAAGAAGCTCCAGAAGACCTTCCACCACCCCGAGGTCGGCGTCCTCACCCTCGCCGGCCAGAGCATGCAGCTCGAAGGCACCCCCGGCCAGCGCCTCGGCGTCTACACCGCCGACCCCGGCACCCCCGACCACGACGCCATGCTCCTCCTCGACCTGACCGCCCCCGAAACGGCCGGGGCTCCGGAGACGAAGGCCGGGCGGCAGCGGCGTACGGGGCCCTGACGGGCCCGGCGAACTGATCGACGGTCAGCCGTGCTTCGCCTGCCCACGCTCATGGTCGCGGTCGCGGTGCCTGAGGCGGAGTCGCCCGTGCGCCTTGCGCCGGGCCGACGGAGCCGGTCCCTGGACCGGGATCCCGGAGCGGCCGTAGTGGACGGCGGCCATGCGGTCGCCGTGCTGGGAGTTCAGCAGGCGGATGAGGAGGACCCCGATCACGATCATCCCCAGGATCGCGGCCACGGTCACGAAGGTCTCCACTGTCCTCACCTTCCCGTCGGGACGGGGCGAATCGCTGCCGGGTCGCGGGCCGCGTGCCCGCCTTCGGAGTCCCAGACCGCCTCCACGGCCCGGTCGGCGTCGCGCAGGGTCCGCAGCCGCGCCGCCGCCTCCTCCAGCAGCCGGCTCGCGCCCAGCACGCCGCGTGGGTCGCTCGCGGCGGCCATCAGCCAGGCGGCCGACTCGGGAGTGGACTGCGGTGGGACGACCAGGAGGTTCCAGCGGCCCAGGTGGTAGGAGAGCAGCAGCAGTTCGTGCGGGTCCTGCTCCTCCAGGAACCAGCCCACGTTCACCACGTGCCCGGCGACGGGCACCTTGCGGGGAACGACCGGCCACTGGGTGGGATTCACGGTGACCCGGGTGATCCGCCCCCACAGCGGATCCAGTACGGCGGCCAGGGCCGGGAGTTCCGCCGCGAGATCGCGGGAGCGAGGCCACCAGGCGCCGTCCAGCAGGGCCGGGGCGGAGCCGACGGGTGCCAGCGACAGACGCGGAGGGGCCGGGGAGAACCGGTCTTCGGCTTCGGTCGTCGGCGGGTGGGAGATGGTCGCAGTCATGACGCGGACCTGCCCCGGGCCGGTCGGGACCGGCCCGCGTATTGAATCGCCGAAAACGACACGGGCCTGGCAGCCGGTGTTCGAAATGTCCTCGGTCGTTTCAGCGTACTCCGCGAACAGGCCCGACGGACCGTGCGCGGAGCCAGGGCCTATGCGCTGCCGGTGTCGAGGAGGATCCGTTCGGCCCGTGTCACGCTGCCGGCGCGGACGGCTTCGGACATGGCCGCGCGCGCGGCGTCGGGCGTCGCGTGCGGCGGGACCACGAGGAGGGAGAAGAGATCCTGCTCGCCCCGGGTGATGAGGACGGTGTCGTCACCCGCCGCGAAGGAGTCGATGTGGACGACACGGCCGTCGATGGTCATCCGCGTCGGCAGCCCTTCCCAGGCACCGGCGTCCAGACCGACCCGCAGCACGGGCCCGAGGGACTCGGTCAGCGCGGCGATCAGGCCGGGCAGTTCGGCGGCGATGTCACGGGAGCGCGGCCACCACGCCCCGTCGAGCACGCCCTGCCGGTCGTGCGTCGTCTCCAGCCGTACGACAGCCGTCCCGGGCCGGACGGCCCGGTGGACGGCGTCCGGCAGGAGCCTTGTCACGCGCGGGGCGGAGGAGTCGGCCATCGCACTCGCCTGCTTCCCTGTCGTCACTCCTGATCGCTCGCGGCGGCCGCCATCAGCGGTTCCGCCGCCGCCTCGGTCGTGTCCGGGGGCACCACCATCAGGTCCCAGCGTCCCCGGCCGGGGGCGAGCAGGACGGCGGTGTGCGGGGCGGACGCGGCGAGGGCCCGGTGCAGTCGTACGACCTCGTTGAAGACGAGCGTGCGGCCGGGCACCTCGGGCCACATCGCCCCGTTGACGGTGACGCTGGTGATCTGGCCCCACGCGCGGGGCAGCCCCGCGAGCAGCGACGGGAGCTCCGCGAGCAGGTCGTACGAACGGGGCCACCACGCCCCGTCGATGGGCCGGGGCATGCCGCTGCGGGGTGCGAGGCGCATCCGCAGGACGGGCCGGGAGGGGATCTGGGGTTGCAGTGCGGTGGTCATGATGAGCTCCTGCCAACTGCCGTAAGAGAGCGAATGGTCGAGGTCAGGCGCGCCGGGCCGCGACCCGCTCGGCCGTGCCGGGGGCCGGTGAGGTCGGCGTGGTGGAGGTCGGCAAGGAGGTCGGCGGCGTCCGGTCGTCGCGGAACAGCCGGCCGACGTGTGCGTGCGGCAGCCCGCGCAGGCGGGTGCCGTGGCGGTACGGGGACGTCGCCCTGGAAGCTCATCGTGGGCGTGGCCGGAACGGACGGCATGCGGGGCTCCTCGGCCTGGATGCGGATGGCGCGGCCGGGGTCACGGGCTGCCCCAGTGAGAACGGGTGACGTGCTCGGGGAGGAAGGTGCTCGGGTGGGACTCGCCGGAGACGAGGCGACGGTCCGGGGCCGGTCGATTCCGGCATGCGGAAATGCTTGTAGTGTCCACCGTACTCCGGCCGTGTAACAACCAGGACCATTCAGGTCCCGAGGACCAGGACGCGGAACGGACCCGGCGGCGTGGTGCCCGGGGTGTCGCCGTCGAGGCACCGCCACCCCCAGGACCGGAGCGCCTCGACGGTGATGGCGTCGGAGCGGCTCACCAGCGTGACGCCGATGGTGGCGCCGTGGTCGGTGAGCAGCCGCCTCTGGAGGCGCCGGGCGAGGTTCCAGGCGCGGTCCTGGTTCTGCCGGCGCACCCAGGGCTGGACGAGGATCTCGCAGACCACGAAGAGGCGCCCGGAGCCCGCGAACCGGAGCAGGCTTCCCGGGAGGTATCCGTCGAAGCCCTCCCACCAGGGCCCGTCGCCGCGCACGGGGAAGCCGTAGGCGCAGCCGGTCAGGGCGGTGGTCTCGGCGATCAGCAGCGAGAACCCCGGTCGTCTCGCGTCGGCCGTCAGCCGGCGCAGGAACGCGCCCCGGGCCTCGTTCCAGGCCCATGGGCCGCCGCCGGAGGTGTCCGCGTACAGATCGCCCAGCTCCCCCAGCCGGTCCGCGACCTGACACCGGGGCAGCTCACGGATCCGGGCGCCCTCGCGGGGCGAGGAGCCGCGCTCCGGCCTCGGCCGGGGCTGCCTGCGCGTGCCGTGCCGGTCCGGGACGGCACGGCGCCCGGGAGGCTCTGCGGTCGTCGGCGCGACCGGAACGTGCACCGTCATGAGGCAAGCCCTGCTCCGGGCACGGAAGGACCCGACCCGGGGTCGTCGGTCGCCGAGGGCGGCACCGGTGTCGGGGCCGGTGCGCGAAGGGCTCTCGGTACCCCCACGGTACTCCCGGCCGCGCACCCGGCCTCCGGGTGCGCGGCCGGGAGGCCCGGGGTGTGCGGCTACCTGGACGCGGCGGCGACGAGGCCGTCCAGCCAGGCCTGGTGGCCGTTGAGCATCGGGTTGGGCCGCTCGGCCGCCAGGGCGGCGGCGGGCCGGCCGATCTGGGTCTCCTGGGTCAGGATCCGCACCCGGCCGCCCGGCAGGTCCTCCACCAGCCAGGCGTGCAGCACGTCGAGCCGCTCCTCGGGCGTACCGTCCTGCTTCGCCGTCCAGGACAGCCGGCCGGGGACGCCCTCGGCCGGGGCCTGGAACTGGACGACACGGGCGTCCAGCGGCGGGAAGCCGAACGTGCCGAAGCGGAACGCGAGGCCGTCCTTCAGCCCGGGGCCGCCCCCGTCCGGGAAGGAGATGTCCGCGACGTTGTCGTAGTAGCCCTCCCAGGTCGAGGTGTCGGTGAGGAAGGGCCAGACGTCGGCGGCCGTGATGCCCTGGACGATCACCTCGTTGGAGACGAAGTTGTCGCCGGTGCCGGGCAGGTACTTCTGCGGCCAGTCGATCGCGTGCTGCGTGGTCATGGTGCGGGGTGTCCTTCTGGTGAGCGCGCTGCTCGTCAGCGCGTGGTCAGGGGAGCTTCTTGAGCAGTTCGGCGGCGAGCGGGGCGGAGGAGGCCGGGTTCTGGCCGGTGACGACATTGCGGTCGACCCGGACGTGCGGCGCCCACGGCTCCCCGGTCTCGACCGTCAGACCGGCCTCGGTCAGCCGGTCCTCCAGCAGCCACTTCGCCTGGTCGGCGCTGCCGGCGAGCCGCTCCTCGGTGTTGGTGAAGGCGGTGATCCGGTAGCCCGCGTAGGCGTTGCTGCCGTCCTCCTTCACCGCCGCCAGCAGCGCGGCCGGGCCGTGGCAGACCACACCGACCGGCAGCCCGGACCCCACCGCCCGGGCGAGGAGAGCGCCGGAGTCGGTGTCGACGGCCAGGTCCTCCATCGGGCCGTGGCCGCCGGGGACGTACACCGCGTCGAAGTCGTCGAGGCGTACGTCGGTCAGCGCCAGCGGGGTGCGGAACTCCGGGGCGCCCTCCAGCACGGCCTTGATCTTCGCGGCGTTCTCCGCGCCGCCCGCGGCCTCGGGGGCCAGGCTGCCCGGGTCGACCGGCGGGACGACGCCGCCCGGGGTGGCCACGGTGATCTCGTGACCGGCGGCCCTGAACGCCTCGTAGGGGGCGACCGCCTCTTCGGCCCAGAAGCCGGTGGGGTGCTTGCTGCCGTCGGCCAGCGTCCAGTGGTCGGCGCCGGTCATCAGGAAAAGGATCTTCGCCATGAGGTGCTCCTACGGGTGGTGACGGGGTGGTGGGTCCGCATGGTCCGGCCGCGTCGTGGCTCCGACGCTAGAACCGGTGCCCATCGGAGTACCAATAGGAGAGCCGATTTCCGCCATCGACACTCCGATGTGTCCCGGCGGCTACTCTGGCGTCATGGAGAACCGGACGCCCGAGGCCACCGGTACCGGCAGGCGGCTACCCGCCCATGCCGACCTGAACCTGCTGCGCACCTTCCTGGCCGTCTACCGCGCCGGGACGTTCACCGCCGCCGCGCCCGCGCTCGGGCTGTCCCAGCCCACCGTGACCGCGCAGATCCGCGCCCTGGAGCAGCAGACGGGCCGCGAGCTGTTCACGCGGCTGCCGCGCGGCGTGGAACCCACGCCCGTCGCTCACGAACTGGCCGCGCGGATCGAGGGCCCGCTCGACACCCTCGCCACCCTGGAGGGCGGCGGCCCTGAGGGCGGTCCCACCCTGCCCGTGCATCTCGCCGGACCGTCGGAACTGCTGTGCGTACGCGTCCTGCCCGCCCTGGTCCCCCTCGTCGCCGACGGCGTCCAGCTCCGCGTCACCCAGGGGCTGCCGGAACCCCTGCTGGAGGAGATGCGGTCGGGCCGCCACGACCTCGTCATCACGACCCGGCGCCCTCGCGGCCGGGCGTTGGAGTCCGTCCCGCTCGCCGACGAGGAGTATCTGCTCGTGGCCTCCCCGGGCTGGGCCCGGCGCATCGCTGCGGATCCCCGGGCCGACGGCGACCTGTGCGCCGCCCTGCGCGAGGTGCCGATGGTCACCTACGCCGAGGACCTGCCCATCGTGCGGCGCTACTGGCGGACCGTCTTCGGCAGGCAGCTCACCACCCGGGCCGCGGTGACGGTGCCCAACCTGTACGCCGTGCTGTCCGCGGTCAACGCCGGGGCGGGCGTCAGCGTGCTGCCGCGTTCGCTGTGCCAGGAGTACCTCGACTCCGGCCGCCTCGCGCTCCTCCACGACCCGGAGGAGGCGCCGTTGAACACCCTGTTCCTCGTCCAGCGGCCCGGCGCCGAGGCCAACCCCGATGTGCTCCGCGTCCGCGACCGGCTCCGGGCGGCTGCCCGCGCCTGGTAGCCGCGCCCCGTGCCCTATCAGCCGGTGGCGCCGGCGCGGGACTCGGCGGCTGCCTTCAGATCGCGCAGCCACGCGTCGAGACCGTAGCCGAGGGCCTTGGTGGCGGTGGGAACGTCGGCCTCGACCTGGGCGCCGGTCCAGGTCTCCTCGGTGTGGACGCGCACGCCGCCCTTGACCTTCCGGTACGTCCACAGGTGGACGCCCTCGTCGATACGCAGCCCCTCGCCGATCGCGGGTCCGCTCCACAGGACGCAGTCGCGGTCGCGGAGTTCCCGGACGGTGGAGGTGATCTCCAGTGTGGTGGCGGGGGTGGTCGGGGTGGCGGGTGCCGGGGTCGTCCACCGGAACCGCGAACCCTTGCGCAGACGGCCGGAGTCGAGCCGCTCCATGGTGGTGACCGGGGGCTGCCAGGACGGCCAGCTCTCCACGTCGGTCTGCAGCTTCCAGATGGTGCTGAGCGGGGCCTTGATGACGATGTCGGCCTCGTAGCGGATGAGGGCGTCGCCGTCGACGCCGCGCCCGCGGCACTGGGACGGGGACGGACCGCCCTGCGGGGTGGCCTGGGCGGTGGGGACGGTGCTCGCGAGAACGCCGGCGACGGCGAGCGCGACCAGGCCCGTGACGGCGCCGCCTCGTGCGTTGCTGATGCTGACCATGGTGTCCCTCTCGATCTTCGGTTATCTGTCTTCTCGTTCGTTAGAAGTTGTAACTCACCAGCCGAGAGAGTGTCAATAACTTTGGTGATAACCTCTAACAGTGACTGAAGCAGGAGCGAAGACCCCCCGCGAGCGCTACCGCGCCCAGGTGCGCACGGAGGTCAAGGAACACGCGTGGGAGCAGATCGCCACGGCCGGAGCGTCCGCGCTGTCCCTCAACGCGATCGCCAAGCGGATGGGGATGAGCGGGCCCGCGCTGTACCGGTACTTCGCCGGGCGCGACGAGCTGATCACCGAGCTGGTCACCGACGCCTACCGAAGCCTCGCCGACACCTTCCGCGCGGCCTCCGAGGCCGGGCCCGATGTCATCGCGCTGGGGCACGCCCTGCGCGGCTGGGCCCTGGCGGACCCGCAGCGGTACCTCCTGATCTACGGCACCCCGGTCCCCGGCTACCACGCGCCCGACGACGTCACCGCGATCTCGTCGGAGATCCTGGCAACCCTGCTCGACGCCTGCGCCACGCTGTCACCGGACACCCCGGCGACCCCGCCGACCTCGCTCGACGCGCACCTCGAAGCCCACCGCGAGTGGGCGGCCGGCCACCCCGCCCCGCCCGTGGCCCTCCGCCGGGCCCTGGCCTTCTGGACCCGGCTGCACGGCGTCCTGTCCCTGGAACTCGCGGGCCACTTCCGGGGGATGGGGATCGATCCCGCACAGCTCTTCGCCGCCGAACTGGACGAACTCTCCCGCCCGGACTAGACCCTGCCGCCGGGCCCGCCGCCGTTATGGGCCCTGCCGGGGCCGAGGCGGCGGTAGGCGGCGCGGGCGTGGGCCAGACGGGCCAGGGCCGTGCCCAGCAGGGTCGCGGCGAGCAGACAGGCGAGCCAGGTGGTGTCACGGTGCCCGGCCCAGGTGAGGGTGCCGGCGGGCGGGATGACGAAGCCGTTGAGGAACAGCCAGCACAGCAGGGCCGTACCAGGGGCGGCCGTGAAGCGCGCGCCAAGGCCGAGCAAGGCGGCCAGCAGGGACAGGGCGGGCAGGGCCAGTTCCGGACGGCCGGGCCCCACCACGGTGTTGAGCCCCGCCACCAGCGCCAACGCCCCCGCGAAGGCCCCGGCCCAGACCAACGGGGTCGCCACCGGCCGCGGGACGGGCCTGGCTCCGGTGCCCAGAGGCATCCACTTGATCATGCTGCCGCTTCCGCTCTGCCGGCCTGTTCCGAAGTGCTCGCCAGGGTGCCATCAACACCACCCCGGAGAAACACCGAATCCGGACAGTCGGCCAGGGGGAGTCGAGGGCGCGACCCCGGATATCGGCTCGCCCCGCGCCCCCGGGGTGCGTACGGTCGCGTCGCAGACGTCGCGAGAGTGGGGGGACCGTGGCCAGGAGGCGTTACGTCGCCAGGGGTGTGCCCGGGGGCTATCGCGTCTGGGACAACCGGGGCCGGCGCTGGTGGGGCGACCTCTACGAGCTGTGTCCCGACGATCTTCTGACCGAGCTCAACGGGCAGGCGGACCAGGCCCGGATCACCGCGCTGATGAAGCGCTACCGGGCACAGAAGCGCTAGACGCTCGCCCCGCGGGTCAGCGCGGACGGCGCAGCCCCGTGACGAGGAGGCCGACCAAGCGGCGGGCGTCGTAGCGGGGGTCGTGGTCCGCGCCGATGCAGAGGTTGCCCACGCCGCGCATCAGCTCGTACGCCTCGATGACGGAGTCGATCTCGCCCGCGTCGGCCGAGGCGGTGAGCAACTCGGCGCAGACTGGCACGAGTCGGTCGATGAAGTAGGCGTGCAGCGCGTCGAAGCCGGCGTCGTCGGAGTGCAGGGCGGCGGCGAGGCCGTGCTTGGTCACCAGGAAGTCGACGAAGAGGTCGATCCACTGCCGCAGTGCGGCGTGCGGGGTCGCGGCGCTCGCCAGCAGGGCCGGACCGGCCTCGGCACAGGCGTCGACCTGATGCCGGTACACGGCGATGATGAGGTCCGCCCGGTTGGGGAAGTGCCGGTAGATCGTGCCCACCCCGACCCCGGCCCTGGCCGCGATGTCACGTACCGGCGCCTCCACGCCCGAGGTGACGAAGACCGCGGCGGCCGCGTCGAGCAGCGTCGCCTTGTTGCGCCGGGCGTCCTTCCGCCGGGACGGGGCCGCGCGCCCTTCGTCCTCGCCACTGCCGTTCACCGCGTCACTCCTCATCGGAACTCACACTTGCCGAAACGGAACAGCGTTCCGTATCGTCGTAAGCGGAACAGCGTTCCGCTTCATTCATGATGCCAGAGGAGACACGGTCATGCAGTACCGCACCCTGGGCCGCACCGGCGTACAGGTCAGCTCCCTCGCGCTCGGCGCGATGAACTTCGGCCGGATCGGACGCACCACCCAGGACGAGGCCACCGCCCTCGTCGACGCCGCCCTGGAGGCGGGGATCAACCTCATCGACACCGCCGACAGGTACAGCGGCGGCGAGTCCGAGGAGATGGTCGGCAAGGCCATCGCGGGCCGCCGCGACGACATCGTGCTGGCCACGAAGGCGAGCATGCCGATGAGCGACGAGCGCAACCACCAGGGCGCCTCGCGCCGCTGGCTGGTCACCGCGCTGGACGACAGCCTGCGCCGCCTCGGGGTCGACCACGTCGACCTGTTCCAGATCCACCGGTGGGACCCGCGCACCGGCGACGAGGAGACCCTGTCGGCCCTGACCGACCTGCAACGCGCGGGGAAGATCCGGTACTTCGGTTCCTCGACCTTCCCCGCGTACCGCATCGTGCAGGCCCAGTGGGCCGCCCGCGAACGGCACTTGAGCCGCTACGTCACCGAACAGCCCGGCTACTCGGTCCTCCAGCGCGGGACAGAGACCCATGTCCTGCCCGTCACACAGGAGTACGGGCTCGGGGTGCTGGTGTGGAGCCCGCTCGCCTCGGGCTGGCTGACGGGCGCCGTCCGCGAGGGCCGGGACATCACCACGAACCGCTCGGCGTTCATGCCGGAGCGCTTCGACACCTCCCTCCCCCACAACCGGGCCAGGCTCGACGCCGTCGAGCGGCTCGCCGGGGTCGCCGACGAGGCCGGCCTGACCATGATCCAGCTGGCGCTCGGCTTCGTGACCGCGCACCCCGGTGTGACCAGCGCGCTCATCGGCCCCCGCACCCCGGAGCACGTCACCGCGCAGCTCGCCGCCGCCGACACCGTGCTCACCGCCGACGTCCTCGACGCGATCGACGCGATCGTCCCGCCCGGCACCGACCTGGCCCCGCACGAGAAGCACGACACCCCGCCCGCGCTGCTCGACCCGTCACTGCGGCGCCGCTGACCGGGCGGGGAGGCGTCAGGCGTCCTCGATGGTGATGAAGGGGTCCCACTGGAAGTACCCCTTCAACTGGCGGTGGCGGTCCAGGATCTGGAAGGAGAAGTGGTAGGTGACCTTGCCGGACCGCTTGACGGTCGTCCGCCAGTAGTGGTCCTGGTAGCGCTGGGTGTCGAACTCCGGGCGGCCCTCGCTGCCCTCCTTCGGCAGCGGGTAGATGCCGTCGATCACCTCGATCTCCGGTGTGCGGATGAGCTGGTGCTGGCTGTCGCTGCTGACGTAGCGGTAGAGCAGGGCCTTGTAGTCGCTGCCCAGTGAGACGGTCGTCTCGCGCCACTTGACGGTGTCGCCGGGTTCGGCCCGCAGGTTCAGCTCGGCGCCCGACGTGCCGACGATGTGGTCGTGGCGGGTCGTCATGTAGATCAGGCTCTGGTCGACCTGGGTCGGTGCGTCGGGGTTGCGGGAGGCGTTGGGGTTCCGTTCGACGATGGTGGCCGCGTCGAACGCGATCAGGACGTTGAGATCAGCCATTTCTTCTCTCCCTGTGTCGGTTTCTACGGGTGCGGAACCTTGTAGGCCATCGCCCGCGGGTAGTCGTGCCGGTGCAGCCGGACGCGCACCAGGAGCGGTCCGGCGTTGAGCGGGTCGGCCGGGTCGGTGAGGCGGGCCAGGAGGTCGTCCAGGTCCGCGGTGTGGCTGACGCTGACGCCGTTCGCCGGGGTCCTCCCGCCGGCGAAGACGGCCGGGAGCCGGTCGTAGTGCCAGGGGTGGAGGACGTTGTAGAAGTCCGGTTCGGCCCCGTCGCGGTCCGCGTAGAACTCCGGGTGCACCAGCATCTGTTCGATGCCGTAGAAGTGGCCGTTGTCCATGACGAAGACCACCGAGCGCAGTCCGAGCCGGGTGTGGGTGGAGAGTTCCTGGCAGGTCTCCTGGAAGGCGCCGTCGCCGACGAAGACCATCGGGCGGGCGTCCTCCCGCTCGGGGGCGAGCGCGGCGCCGGTGGCCGCGCCGACCGACCAGCCGATGGACAGCCAGCTGACCTGCGAGAGGAATCCGCCCGCCGGCAGGGACAGGTTCATCGAGCCGATGAGGGAGAACGCGGCGTCCGAGACGACCGTCCAGTCCTCGCCGGTGTCGTGGTTCAGGAAGTGGTTGATCCGGTCGAAGACGCCGTCGTAGGTGAGGTGTTGCCCGTCCGGCCGGTGGGATCGCGTGTCAGCGGTACGGAGGGAGGCGCGGTGCTGTGCGAGGGCCGCGGGGCGGTGTGCGAGGGCCGCGGTGCGGTGTGCGAGGGCCGCGGGGCGGTCGCCCGGTGAGCCGTGGTGGTCGTAGGACTCGGCGTAGTAGTCGGCGGCCAGGCACTCGGAGCCGTAGGCCTTCACCAGGGCGTCCTGGAGGGCGGGCAGCAGATGGCGGAGCTGGACGTCGGGGAAGTAGGAGGTGCCGACGCTGACGCCGCCGAGCGCGGCCATCACCCAGTCGCCGCCGACGGACTGCTCGCCGCCGAGGTTCTTCGACGTCGACCAGGCGCCGAGCCCGATCCGGCAGGTCGCCCAGTCCTTGAACACGCGGTGCACATCGGGGTGGCTGGCCGGGCCGTTGTAGACGCCGTGGAACTGCGGCAGGTCCTCGTCGACGACGGCCTTGGCTCCGACGGTCGTGCAGAACGGCACGCCCGTGGCCTCCACCAGGCCGGTGAGCTGCTCGCCGAGGCGGAACCGGTCGATCTCCTCACCGGCCCACACGATCGGGCGGGGCCTGCCGTCCGGGCCCGGATGTTCCTCGACCAGGGTGAGGACCGCCTGCACGGCGTGGTCCAGCATCGTCTGGTTGCGCGCGCTGAACGGCCGCTCCCGGGGCACGATCGGTATCTCGGGCGCGGGGCAGGGCTCGTCCCAGAGGTCCTCCATGATCTCCAGGTAGACCGGGCGGCGCTCGGAGAGGCACGCGGTGAGCGCGGCGTCGATCTGGCCGGGGGCGAGACCCGGGTGGGAGACGACCTGCGCGTCCACGGTGACCTGCCGGTAGACGTCCAGGTTGCTCTCCGCACGCGGGCTCATGTGCGAGGTGAGCAGGCCGACGGCACGGTAGTTCTGCCACTGCTCGTACGGCGGCGAGGCGTTGACGGCGACCAGCGGGACCTGCTCGACGTAGGCGCCGCCACAGGCGTTGAGCAGGTTGAACGCGCCCACGCTGTAGGTGACGGCGACCGCACCCACGCCGTGGATACGGGCGTAGGCGTCGGCGGCCTGGCCCGCGCCGCCCTCGGTGGGGGTACCGACCCACTCGATGTCGTCCTCGTCCCGCAGGGTGGTCAGGAACGGGCCGAGGTGGTTGCCGGGGACGCCGAACAGATGGGTGATGCCCAACTCGGCGAGCCGCAGGGCGAGATAGCGGGCGACCGTGCACCCGCGGTCGATCGCGGTCATGCCCCCTCCCCCGGGACGGTGACCGGCGGAGCCTGATGAACGGCGAGCGCGGCCCGTACGGCGCTCTCGAGGGCGCCCTCGATCCAGGCGTGCTTGAGGGAGGTGTGCTCCCCGGCGAAGTGCACCGGGCCCTCGGGCCGCGAGACGTCCAGATGGAAGCTGGTCATCTGGTGCGCGGTGTAGATGGCGGCCTCGCCGAAGGCGTACGGGTCGCGGGCCCAGCTCTTGGTGGCGCCCCGCCCGGTGAAGAACACCTCGATACGGCGGCCGTGCAGGGCCTGGAGGTTGCGCAGGGCGTAGACGTAGCGCTCGGCGCCGCGCATGGAGTCCCAGCGGGCGGCGTCGTCGGACCAGCAGTAGGAGGCGAGGACGACGCCGCCGGTACTGCCCTCGATCCGGTGCGAGGGGTAGTACATGAACCGGTTGGGGTTGTCGGCGGCGGAGCCACCGCCGAAGCAGTGCGTGGCGGGCCGGACGGCGGGCCCGCGCAGTGGCAGGGCGCGGTCGAGCTGCCGCATCTCCTCGGTGACGCCGCTGTCCTTGACGGCGACCCCGAGCAGCCCGGCGAAGGCAAGGCTGGGCCCGGAGTCCGCGGACACGACCGTCAGACCGGTGCCGTCCTGGCCGCCCTGCCGGTAGTACTCGTACAGCCCCGGCGAGATCCGGTCCAGTTCCTCGCGCCAGTCGTCCTCGGTGAACTCCCACCAGCGGTGGCTGAACTCCAGCAGCACCTTGGTGGCCTGGTCGTAGTGGGTCTCGATGATCGCGCGGCGCTTCTTGTACGACATCGAGGGGACGATCTCCACGAAGCGCAGGGCGGAGAACGGGACGGTGACGATCGCCAGGTCCGCCGCCCACAGGCGGGGCGGGCCCTGTGGATCGTCCTCGGCGACGGTCTGCACGGCCACGCCCCAGCCGTCGGGCCCGACGACGCCGGTGCCCTCGGGGTCGGTGTCGCGGCTGGGGTCGTGATACTCGAGGCGGATCATGCGGTGACCGAGCCGCACCTCGTCGCGCAGGCCCTGGTGGAGGGTGTGCGGCAGGCGCCAGCTGCCGCCGGGTATCTCCCAGTAGCGGACGCCCGGGTTGATGTCGCTGCGGCTCAGGAAGCTGTGGAAGAAGGAGAGATGCAGCCGCGAGGACATGTTCTCCAGGGTTCCGACGGCCTCGATCGCCTCGTCGCTGAGCCCGGCGTGATCGCGCAGGAAGCCGCCCATCGAGTAGCCGTCGAAATCACGGATCACCCGCGCCCAGCCCTCGACCCACTCCTCGAACGGCTTGTTGACGCGCCGGCCGTCGACGAGGTCGGAGTAATAGTCCCGCACGGCCTCCAGCGCATCATCGACCATCTTCACCACAGGAGAACGGACTTCGTCCCCGGTGAGATGGAAGCCCTCATTGACACGCTCCGGCCCGGCGGCGTACTCGGACCGCCGCACCTGGACCCGGTTCGTACGGATCCAGGAATTGCCGCGCTTGTCGGGCTCGCGGAAGTCGGGGCTGCCGTCGCCGTAGGACCAGGTCCGGCCGGTGAAGGAGGAGTACGACACCGGTGGCACAGGGACATCGGGGCCGCTGCCCGTGCCGGGGTCCACGTCCACGTTGTAGAACTGGCGGCGGCCGAGCCCGAGTTTGTCGACCAGCGCGAGGACGAGCGGATGGAAGTCCGGCAGCCGCATGGCACCGGCCTCGGCGTACTGGGCCGGGTCGTCGAAGGGCTGATGGTGCTTGGTGGCCCGGAACGTCTTCACCCGCCCGCCGACCCGGCTGCCATTGGCCTCCAGAATCGTGACCTCGTGGCCGGCGTCCTTGAGCAATCGCCCCGCGACGAGCCCGGCGATTCCGGCCCCGACGACGAGGATCTTCTTACGCGGGTGCTGCGTGGGGCCGAGACGGCCCGTGTCGATCAGGGTGTGCAGATAGTCGAGTTTGAGGTCCTTGCCGTCCGGCCCGACGAGCAGAAGCTCACGGGCGAGCCGGAGACAGGTCTGCCAGCGGGCACGGGTGGCGGAGCTGTCCCGAGAAGTGTCGGTCATAACTGGCGATCGTAGATATGACGAAACGATTTAGTGTTTTTACCGACGGGTAAAGTCCGGAAAACGCCGATCGCCTTTGTTGACGGGATTTCACCTTGCTCGAATTCCCTTTCGAGGGCGGGGGATTCTCCAGAGACGGAAGGGAAAGGGGGCTCGATATTCCATCGATAATTCACTTGCGGAATATCTGAATCCCGGCCCGGGATCCCCTGCCGTGGCCGGACAGGACGACCGAACCGCCGATGACGGCCAAGCCCATCAGGACCGTTCCGAAGAGGGTCGCCCCGGTGGGCAGACCCACGGCGTCCATGAGATAGCCGGTGGACACCGGCAGCAGACCGGCGGGGAGGTAACCGCCCACGTTCAGCGCGGCGTTGGCCTCGGCGAGCCGCCGCGGCGGGACGCTGGAGTTGAGCAGCGAGAGGCCGCCGAGCTGCCCCATGCCCTGACCGGCCCCGGCGAGCAGCGCGGAGGCGACGAGCAGGGCCACCGACGAGGTGTGCACGGCGACGATCAGCGCGGCCATGCTCAGGGCGGTGCTTCCGGCCCCGGCGGTCAGGATGGCGCGCCGGGGCAGCTTCCGCACGGCGAACTGGACGCCGGTGGCGGCGAGGAACATCGCGAACGCCATGGCTCCGGCGACGATCCTGCTGGTGGTGCCGAGCAGTTCGGTCAGCAGGGTGGGGCCGAGCGACAGCACGAAGGACGTGGCGGTGATGCCGGGCGCGAACACCGCGATACCCAGGGCGAGATGGATGCCGTTGCCGTGCGGCACACCGGGCACGCGCACCCAGGCACCCTTCCCTCGTACGGAGGGGCGGCGTACCGGCATACGCAGCACGGCTAGGACGGCCGTGACCAGCAGGACCGCCTCGACGGCGAAGACGGTCACGGTGGGCGCCGGCAGCGTCTCGGAGAGCAGACCGGCGAGCAGCGGGCCCAGCCCGGCGCCGAAGACCATCGCGCAGGAGGCCAGCAGCGCCGCCAGCCGCTTGCGTTCCGGTCCCGCGACATCCGTCACGGCGGCCATCCCGGCCGACACGACGGCTCCGACGGCGATACCCGTGAAAAGCCGGGCGATGATCAGCGCGGTCACCGTCGTGGCGGTCGCGAAGATCGCGCAGGCGGCGAGCGCCAGGGCGAGGGCGGGCAGCAGCACGGGCTTGCGGCCCAGCCGGTCGGAGACCACACCCGAGACGAGCAGCGAGCCGAGCAGCCCGACGATGTAGGACGCGAAGACGACGGTCAGGGTGCCCTTGGAGAACCCGATGTCGCGCTGCCACAGCACATACAGCGGGGTCGCCGCGTTGGACAGCACGAAGACGGCGGTGACCGGCCACGCCGCCAGCCACACCCACCAGGTGGGGGTACGGGGTGCGGCCTGACTCTCGGACATGGTGGATCCCTCCGGCTACTCAGTACGAGTTTTCTCGAACTTAGCATGCAGTACGATGAAACTCGTACAAGCGATTCGGATGCCAGGGAGCTGCCCATGTCCGCGACGGCTCACGACGTGCCGGCCATCAAGGTGCTGCCGGAGCCGCTGCCCGAGCCGGCCGTGGAGGAACTGCGTCTGGAGACGGTGCTGGGCGCGCTCAGCGACCCGCTGCGTCTGACGATCGTGCGCAAACTGCTCCTGGAGTCGGAGGCGTTCGACCACTCCTGCGGCTGGTTCGGCCTGGAACGCCCCAAGTCCTCCCTCACCCACCACTTCAAGGCCCTGCGCGAGGCCGGCATCACCCGCCAGCGCCAGTACGGCCTGGAACGCCGCAGCCACGTCCGTGTGGCCGACCTCGACACGCGCTTCCCGGGCCTGCTGGCGCTGGTGGCGGCGTGGGCCCCCGAGGCACCGTGAGGTGACACGGGGCCACCACCGACGGCCGTCCGTCGCGTTGTCCAGGGCGGTGGACCGCAGGGCCGAACATCCGAGGCAGGGAGAGGGGTCATCGCATGGGCAGGAGCGGGAGCGTCGCGGTCGTGGTCGCCGGGCTGGTGCTGGCCGTCGGGGGATGCGGTGGCGGCGGTGGTGACGACACGGACGGACTGACCGGTTCGGCCGGTCCGGCAGGGAGGAAATCGGCCTCGGCCACGCCGGTTTCGCCGCCCTCCGAGGAATTGGTGAAGTGGGCCGGCGAGGTCTGCGAGTCGACCGTCGCCCTCAAGGATCTGCGGACGGAGAGCGCCGCGGATCTGAAGGAGATCCGCGGCGAGGACGAGGGGGATCTCCTCGCCGGGGCCACGGCGCTCGGCTATCTCTCCGGCACGCCGTCGGCGGTGGACCGTGTGCGGAGCGACCTGGAGGATCTCGGCCCGTCGGGCGTTCGCGCGGCCGACCGGATGCTCGATGCCCTGCGGAAGAAGGTGAACGGTGTCGCGGCGAAGCTGGAAGCCGTGTCACCGGCCGTGGGTCTCGAGGATGCCCCGGAGAGTGCCGAGGACGTCGACAAGCAGGTGCAGACCCTCACCCCGCCGAAGCCGGACCTGCCCGAACTCGCCGAGAAGGACCCACGGCTCGCGGCCGCCTACCGGAAGGCCGACCAGTGCGCCCCTGGCTGGCAGCCCGGCGATACGGACCCTTCCACACCCGACCCCTCCGGCCCCTTGCCCGAGGCGGCGGACGGCAAGAACTTCGCCGCCTGCTCCGACGGCGCCTGCGAGGTCCTGGTGACCTCCACGGCCGACATCACCGCGAACGGGACGAAGGTCCATGTCACCGTCGCCGACGAGCACGTCACCTTCCGGACGGACGGCACGGTGATACAACTCGGCGGCACGGGCGGCGAGGCCGGGTTCGGCGACGCGTTGAAGGCGACGATCGTCGCGCACGACAGGAACGGTGCCGTGTTGAGGTTCAGCACGCCCTGAGGCAATGGCTGTCGGGGCTTCCGGGGCGCCTTCAGGCCCGGCGCATGCGCCGCAGCACGGCGCTCGCCGGGAGCACGGTGGCCGTCGTCGCGGCCAGCAGGCAGCCGGTGACGACCCTCGTGACCCAGGGCCAGGACACCGCCAACTCGACCGGCAGGCCCAGTTGCTCGCGCAGTCCGTGGGCGGTGCCGAGCAGGGCGGGGGCGGCCACGACCAGTCCCAGGGCGGCTCCCAGGGTGACGACGCAGCAGGTCTCGGCCGTGAGCGTCAGCAGCACCTGGCGCGGTGTGGCACCCGACAGGCGCAGGACGCGGAGGTCCCGTGTCCGGCCGGCGGTGGCCGCCAGCAGGGTGGAGGCCACGGAGATCATGGTGTAGCCCGCCGTGATGGTGACGAGGATCAGGGTGAAGCGCCACACCAGCCGTTCCTCCTCGGCGTCGTCGGATGCCGCGTACGCCGCCACCGACACCTCCTCGGCCCCGAGTCCGGCGGGCAGCGGGGTAGGTGCGGGACCCGTGCGGTAGGCGACGTCCGCCAGCGCCGACGGGTCGTGGGCGCGTACCAGTTCGCGCGGCAGGAGGACCTGGTACGGCATCGCGTCGTCCACCACGGCGGTCACGCGCAGGCGCCCGACCCGGCCGTCCTCGAAGGTGAGGACGGCGGTACGGCCCTCCCGCCAGCCGTGCGCGGCGGCCACCGCGGCGGTGACGACGACGGTGTTCCCCCGTGGCGCCCGCACCGCGTACGCCCGCTCGGCATCAGGCGTCACCCCGGCCGCCGACAAAGCCGACCTGCCCGCGCCGCCGTAGACCGTCGTCGACAGCGGCGCCGGGCCCTCGACCCGGGCGGCCGCGGCGTCCGACAGACCCGGTGTCCCCCGGGGCACGACCGCCGCCTCGGCCCGAACGGCCGCGGCCTGCCGCGTGGTGTCGGCGCTCTGCGTCGTCTGCACGGCGCCGGTGATCAGCACGGCGAAGGCGACGGTCGCCAGCACCGGGGCGATCGTGGCGGATGTGCGGCGCACGGCGGTGGTCATGTTCTCGCGTACGAGCAGGGCGGTCGCACCGGGACGCCGGGCGAGCGGCCGGGTGAGCAGCCCGGTCAAGGGCCCGGCCAACGCCGGCAGGAGCAGGGTCAGTCCGGCGGTCAGGCCCATGGCGGCGCCCAGGGCCAGCAGCACCATGGCATCGGCCCCCGCGAAGGCCGTAGCCACCGAGCAGACCGCGCCCAGGCCGGTCGCCGCCAGCCCCGTGATCCACCGACGGCGGGTCATCGGCCGGCCGTCCACCGCCGCCTCCCGCATCGCCTCCAGCGGCTTCACCCGGGACGCCCGCCGCGAGGCGGACCCGGCCCCGGTGAGTGCCACCGCCACGCCCAGGACCCAGGCGGCGACCGGTACCCACCAGCGGACGCTCACCTCGAACCCCGCCGGCTGGAAGCCCGCGTCGATCAGCAGCCCGGTCATCGCGGGGGCGAGCGCGACGCCCGCGACCGCCCCCGCCCCGGCGCCCGCGACGCCCACCACCAGGGCCTCCCCGTACACCAGCCGCCGCACCTGCCGGGGTGTGGCGCCGATGGTGCGCAGCAGGCCGAACTCGCGGCGCCGCTGGGCGACGGCGAACGCGAACGTCGAGGACACGTTGAAGACGGTGACGAACGCGGAGAGCAGCGCCATCGCGGTGAGCACCTGCCCGCCGATCCAGCGGGTCATCTCGTCCTGCCGCGGCGCGAGCGCGTCCCGGGCGGCACCGGTCAGGACCGTGCCGTCGCCGCCGGTGACGCGCCGCGCGGCGTCCGCGACCCGTGCGGTGTCGGTGCGGGGTTCGAGGACCAGGCCGACGGCCCGTACTCCGCCCGCCAGTTCGGCGGCCTGGGCGTCGGTGACGTAGTAGCCGGGGCCGTCCATCGTCCCGGACACCGAGAAGCGCTGCGGCCCGCGCGCCGTCAGCACCGTGACCGGCTCGCCCGGGCGGTGCCCGAGGGCCGCGTCCAGGACGATCTCGCCCGCCGTGGCCGGCGGCCTGCCCGCGCTCAGGCCGTACGAGGCGAGCGCCGCGGTCGACCAAGGGTGGCCCTGCCGCTCCCCCTTGCGCTGCTCGCTGTCCGGCGTCTGCGCGTAGAAGGAGCGGTCGGCCACCGCGTGGGCCACTCCCGGCAGTTCGGCGAGCTTGCGCCGCAGCTCCTCGGCACGCTCCGGTGCCCACGGCGGGTTCTCCGTGAACACCCCGCCGGGCTGTTCCCCGGCCGGGCTCTGCACCAGCACCGGAGCCCCCGCGAGCCGCCTCGGCACACCCGTGCCGTCCGACAGCAGGACCAGCGCGCTCATGGTGACGACCGCGACGCCCAGCGCCACGGCCACGAAGGACCCCAGGAAGGAGGTCCACCTCTCCCTCACCGTCGCCAGACCGATCACGGCCGCACCTCCAGGGCGGCCGTGCGCGCCGCGATGGCCTCGGCGCCCTCGGCGCCCGGCAGTTCGTCCGCGAGCCGGCCGTCGGCCAGCAGCAGCACCCGGTCCGCGTACGCCGCCGCGGCCGGGTCGTGCGTCACCATCACGACCGTCTGGCCACGGCCGTCCACCAGGTCCCGCAGCAGCCGCAGCACGATCCGCGAGGCACCGCTGTCCAGCGCGCCGGTCGGCTCGTCCGCGAAGAGGACCGCGGGCCGGGCGATCATCGCTCGCGCGATCGCGACACGCTGCTGCTGGCCCCCGGACAACTCGCTCGGCCGGTGCCCCTGACGGTCCGCGAGCCCGACGGCGGCGAGGGCCGCGCGCACCTCGTCCGCCGCCGGGCGTGAACCGGCCAGCCGCAGGGGCAGTTCGACGTTCTGCGCGGCGGTCAGGGCCGACACCAGGTTGAACGCCTGGAAGACGAAACCGACCCGCTCCCGGCGCAGCACCGTCAGCGCGTTCTCGTCCAGCCCGCCCAGTTCCGTACCGCCGATCAGCACCTCTCCCGCGCTCGGCCGGTCGATGCCCGCCGCGCAGTGCAGCAGGGTGGACTTGCCGGAGCCGGAGGGGCCCATGACGGCCGTCATCGTCCCGGCCGCGAAGTCGAGGGTCACGTCGTCGAGCGCGGTGACGGCGCGTTCACCGGTGCCGTAGCGCTTGGTCAGCGACCGGAGCCGGACGGGCGGCGCGGTCGAAGTGCCGTGTCTTGTGGTCGTGTCGGTGGTGGTCATGCCGTCAAGGCAACGACGGCCGCACCGCCCGGCGCATTGCCGCAGGGGCGAGAGCCGATACTCCACCTGGCACTACTGCCCGCGCCGCCCAGCCGCCGCTACGGTCGACCGCGTGACCACCCCCCGAACTGTCCTGGAGGCCCTCACCCGCAGCCCGTTGGGCTTCCTCCGCACCGCCTGGCCGTGGCGCGCGCTGGGGTTCCTGCTGTCCGGCGGGGTGTTCGCGACCGGCGTCTACGTCGGCGTCGGCGGACTGTTCGGCGCGCCCCTCGGTACGGTCGCCAGGGTGCTCTGCGCGGGGGCCGTGCTGCTCTTCGCCGCCGCCCTCGCGGGTCCCCTGGAGCGGCGCCGACTCGCTCTCGTCGACGCGGGCGAACGGCCGGAGGCCCCGGGCGGTGCACGGGCCGTCGGCTACGGCGTCGTGTCGGTCCTGGCGGTCGGCTGGATGGACCTCGGTGTCGTCCTGGTCTCGCTCGGCATCCCGGGCTTCCTGCTCCTCGCGCCCTTCCAGCCCACCGCCACGTCCTGGCAGGCCGTGGCCGGTCCCGTCGCGGGCGCGCTGCTGCTGCCCGTGGCGGCCTACCCCGTCGCCGCGTGGGCCGGTGTCCGCGCCGCCGTGTCCCGGGCCGTGCTCTTCCCGCAGGACCGTGAACTGCGCGAGGTCGTACGGTCCCGGGCCCGTCTCGTCGACGCCTTCGAGACCGAACGCCGCCGTATCGAGCGTGACCTGCACGACGGTGCCCAGCAGCGCCTCGTCGCCCTCACCGTGAAGCTGGGCCTCGCCGGCCTCGATCTGCCGCCCGGCAGCGCGGCGGCGCGACAGGTCGGCGAGGCCCACGCCCTCGCCAAGGAGGCGCTCACCGAGCTGCGTGAACTGATCCGGGGCATCCATCCGCAGATCCTCACGGAACGTGGACTGCCCGCCGCCGCACGGGACATCGCCGGACGCTGCCCGGTCCCCGCCGACCTCGACCTCGACCTTCCCGGCCGCCTCCCGGCCACCGTCGAGCAGACGGCGTACTACGTGACCGCCGAGGCCCTCACCAACATCGCCCGGCACAGCGGCGCCGACCGCTGCCGCGTCACCGCCCGCTGCGAGGGCGGTGTGCTCCGCCTCGACATCGAGGACAACGGCTCCGGTGCCGCCGACCCCGCCCGCGGTACGGGCCTCATCGGTCTCGCCGACCGCATCGCCGCCGCCGACGGCAGAATGCTCCTGTCCAGCCCGCCCGGCGGGCCCACACTCCTCAGGGCGGAGATCCCGTGCGGCCATCCCTCCGCATAGTCATCGCGGAGGACGCCGTCCTCCTGCGCGAAGGCCTCGTCCATCTGCTGGAGCGCTTCGGCCACCGCGTCCTCGCCGCCGTGGGCGACGGCCCCGCACTGCTCGCCGCCGCCCGGCAGCACCGGCCGGACCTGGTGATCACCGACGTGCGGATGCCACCCGGCCAGACGGACGAAGGGCTGCGCTCGGCCCGGCTGCTCCAGGCCGAGCAGCCCGGCCTGGCGGTCCTCGTCCTCAGCCAGTACGTGGAGCAGACCTTCGCCGACGAGCTCCTGGACGACCGCCGCGCCGGCGTCGGGACGGGCTACCTCCTCAAGGAACGCATCGGTGACGTCGAGGAGTTCGCCGACGCCGTCACCCGCGTGGCCGCCGGGGCGACGGTCGTCGACCCCGACGTCGTACGCCAGCTCCTCGCCCGCCGCCGCGATCCGCTGGACCAGCTCACGCCCCGCGAGCGCGAGGTCCTCGCCCTCATGGCCGAGGGCCGCTCCAACGCGGCGATCGCCCGCCGCCTCGTCGTCACGGACGCCGCCGTCGCGAAGCACATCGCGAGCATCCTCCAGAAACTCGACCTCCCCCCGTCGGCCCCCGACGACCACCGCCGTGTGCTGGCGGTACTGGCCTATCTCCGGGCCTGACCAGGGAGGGCCTGACCAGCCACCACCCCGTCGCTCAAACCCCTCCCCCCGGTCCGCCGCTCCCGCACCGCCCGCACCCCCAGGAAGCCCAGAAACCCGATCGGCGACAGCAGCACCGTGAAGACCAGCAGCGGCCCCATCAGCAGAGGGGAGAGGCCCAGGCGTCGGCCCTCCCGGTACATCCACTGGCCGATCAGCAGGTCCCAGGCGATGACCTGGGCCCAGACGGCTCCGGCGCCGTCGGGGAGGGCGGTCAGGTCGCGGAAGGTGTCGAGGTCGGGGCTGCTGACCGCGTTCCAGAGGTCGGGGAAGACCGGGATCGCGAGGGCGAGATAGACGAGCAGGACCGGCACCGCGGTCAGCGGTGACGCGGCGATGCGGGCGGTCGGCCCCCACCCCGGCGCGAGGATCATGAGCAGCCAGACGGGCGCGGCCAGCAGGAAGGACAGTTCGAAGAGGAATCCGGTCATGGCACGAGGTCCTTCGGGGCGGGAGCGGCTGCCGGGTCGGTGGCCCCGGGCGGCGGGGACGGCCGTAGGGCGACGTACGTACCGAGGGCGACGGCCGGCAGGATCGCGCCCGCCGCCCCGAGCGTCGCCGCGTCCGGGCCGGTCAGCGGCTGACCGCGCAGGGCCTGCCAGAGGAGCAGTGCGAACACGGCGGCGTACGTCCCCGAGGCGAGCAGGACGAGGCGCAGCCGCACCCGGTCGTCGGACAGGCGGGCGAACCGCGGGGCCAGGAGGCCGAGCACCATGACGAGCAGCGGGAGGAGTTGCAGGGCGTGCATGCCGAAGAAGTGCGGGATCCGCAGATCGCCGCCGGTGGTGGACCAGCCGGTCAGCGGCATCGAGGGGCCCCCGTCCGGCACACCCACGCTGTGCGCGCCGACCACCTCGGAGACGCCCCGCCGCTGGCCCGGCGTCGGCCGGGTCATCAGGAAGCCGACGGCCGCCCCGGTCAGCGCCAGGAGGATCCCGCAGCGCACGGCCCACGCGGACGCCCGGTCGGCGATACGGGCCCGGAGCAGCAGCACCGCGACCACGAGCGTGCCGGCCCAGAGGACGACGACCGTGGCGCCCATCGCGCTGAAGAGCGCCTCGTCGAACGGCGTCGCCTGGTTGAAGTGGCTGCGCTTACCGCGCACGACCTGCCCGACGATGATCACCATCTCGACCAGGCTGGCCAGCGCGACGACGGTCCCCGCCCACCAGGCCACGCGCCTGCCGCGGGGCAGGAGCGACAGCATCCAGGCGAGGGAGAGGCAGTACGCCACGAACGACACCGCGAACTTGAACGGCTTGGCCCAGATCGGCGCTCCCACCAGGATCCGGTCGTCGACCAGGACCCCCACCGCCGACACCACCGCCGTCACCGCCATCACGGCCGCGAACAGCACCAGCGGCCGGTGCCAGGACGACATACGTGACCACGTGCGCGACCAGGTGCGTAACGACGTATGTGACGACCTGCCTGAGGACATCTCCATGCCCACCCCTCCCCGTTATGGATAGCGGCACTATCCACTATCCGATAGCTGAACTATCTATCATGGGGGCCTGGTCGGCAAGGGCCGGCGCGGCGGGCAGGCCGAAAGTCGAGGAGTGAACCGGCATTGCGTATCGGAGAGTTGAGCCGGAAGACCGGGGTGCCGGTGCCGACGATCAAGTACTACGTCCGTGAAGGCCTGCTGCCCGCGGGCGAGCTGACCAGCCGGAACCAGGCCAGCTACGGCGAACCGCACGAGCGCCGGCTCCAGTTGATCCGCGCCCTGGCCGATGTGGGCGGCATGAAGGTGGCCGAGATCGCCGACGTACTGGCGGCCGTCGACGACACCGATCGCCCGCTGCACCGCGTGCTCGGCTCCGCCGCTGACCGCATGGGCAGGTCGGACGGCACCCGCGACGACGCCGAGTCGGCCGCGGCCCGTGCCGCCGTCACCGACCTCATCTCCCGGCGGGGCTGGCGCACCCACGCGTCGAACCCCGCCGTCACCGACCTGTCCGAGGCCCTCGCGGCCCTGGCCCGGCTGGGGCACGGCGCCTTCGCCGAGCTCCTCGACACCTACGCCGACGCCGCCGAACAGGTCGCCCACGCCGACCTCGAGTACGTGGACCGGCAGATGGCGGTCGAGGAGAAGGTCGAGGGCGTGGTGATCGGCACCGTCCTGGGCGAGGCGGTCTTCAGCTCGCTGCGCCGCCTGGCCCATGTCGACGCCTCGGCCAGGCTGTATGGCGCGCGCGAGTGAATGCGGCGGCCGAGCCGGTAGCCGCCGAGGCGCCCCCGGGAAGGCATGCCCCATGCCGAAGTTCCTGATCCAGTCCACGTACACAGCCGAAGGCACCAAAGGGCTGCTCGAGGAGGGTGCCAGCGGGCGGCGGGCTGTCGTCGATCAAGTCGTCACCGGTCTCGGGGGGCGGGTCGAGGCCATGTACTACGCCTTCGGGGCGGACGACCTCGTGCTGATCGTGGACTTCCCCGACACCGTCTCCATGGCCGCCGTGAGTCTCACCGTCAAGGCCAGCGGTGCCATCCAGTCCCGGGCGACCCCGCTGCTCACCGTCGAGGAGATCGACGAGGCCACCCGCCGGCAGGTCGCCTTTCGCGCACCAGGAGCGTAGGCGGCCCTCGGGGCGCTATACCTTGTGGAGGCATGGGGGGCTTGCGCGGGGATCCGCGAGAGTGGTGGGAGCGGGCGCGGGCGCTGACCGCCGCCAATCCGCTCGTCGTCGACATCGGTATCGCGCTGCTCGTGCAGGGCGCGATGACCATGCCGTTCGTCGTGCCGCGCGCGGCCGGGCTGCCGCCCGCGACCTGGGCCGCGTACGGGCTGAGCACGCTCACCGCGCTGCCCCTGGTCTGGCGGCGGCGCGCTCCCCTCGCCGTGTTCTTCGCGGTGCTGGCCGCGGGCGCGCTCTACGGGCTGTCCGTGGACGGGCCCGGGCAGCCGCTGCCGTACACCGGGCTGGTCGTCGTGTACACGATCGCCGCGCTGTCGTCCGCGCGGAAGCGGCTCCTCACCGCGGGTGTGCTGCTGGCGGCCGTGCCGGTGGGGGTGTGGCTCAACACCCGGTCCGTGCGTGAACTGACCTTCACCCTCATCGTGTTCACGGCCGCCTATGTCTTCGGGCGGCTCACCGATGCCCGGCAGCGGGCGCACCGCGTCGAGGCCGAGCGGGCCGCCGCCCGCGAACGCGCCCGGATCGCACGGGAGATGCACGACATCCTCTCCCACGCCGTGAGCCTGATGATCGTGCAGGCGGAGGCCGGACCGGTCGCGGTGCGTGCCGCGCCCGAGCGGGCGGAGGCCGCCTTCGACGCGATCTCCGCGACCGGGCGGGACGCCATGACCCAGCTGCGCCGGATGCTGGGCGTGCTGCGGGAGGGCGACGACGACGGCGCCGCCCCGCGTGAGCCGCAGCCGGGGCTCACGGAGCTGCCCGCGCTCCTCGACCGGGTGCGGGCCGGGGGCCTCGACGTCACGTACGGGACGGCGGGAGACGTCCGGCCCGTGCCGGAGGCGGTCGCCGCCACCGTCTTCCGGATCGTCCAGGAGTCCCTGACCAACACCGTCCGGCACGCCGAGGCACGTACCGTCGCGGTGCGACTCACCTACAGGAGCGGTGACTTGGTCGTCAGGGTGACCGATGACGGGCGCGGGCCCCAGGGGGCCCGCAGCGGTGGGCACGGGCTCATCGGTGTCCGCGAGCGGGCCGCGGCGCACGGTGGTACCGCCGTGGCGGGGGCGGGCCCGGGCGGCCGGGGGTTCGAGGTGCGCGTGAGCCTCCCCGTACCGGCCGCCGCGGAGGTGGCGGGATGACGATCCGTGTCGTGGTGGCCGACGACCAGGAGCTGGTGCGCAGCGGCTTCGCGATGATCCTGGACGTCCAGCCGGACATCGAGGTCGTCGCGGAGGCGGGCGACGGGGCCGAGGCGGTCGACGCGGTGCGGCGGCACGCGCCCGATGTGGTGCTGCTCGACATCAGGATGCCGCGCATGGACGGGATCGAGGCCTGCCGCGCGATCAGTTCGGCGGGCGACTGCCGGAGCGTGATGCTCACGACGTTCGACTCCGACGAGTACGTCTACGAGGCACTGCACGCGGGCGCGAGCGGCTTCCTGCTCAAGGACGTACGCCGGGACGATCTCGTGCACGCCGTACGGGTCGTCGCCCGGGGCGATTCGCTGCTCGCGCCGTCCGTGGCCCGGCGGCTGGTCGAGCAGTACACCCGGCCCGCCGCCGCCCGGCCCCGCCGCCCCGATCCCCGGCTCGACGTGCTGACCGGGCGGGAGCGGGAGACGCTGCTGCTGCTCGCGCGGGGGCTGTCGAACGCCGAGATCGCCGCCGAGCTGGTGGTCAGCGACCACACGGTGAAGACGCATGTGGGCAACGTGCTGGCGAAGCTGGGGCTGCGGGACCGGATCCAGGCCGTGATCTGCGCGTACGAGTCGGGGCTGATCGCGGCCGGTGATCCCCCGCCCGGGGGAGGCGGCCTCGGCGGTTCCTCCCCCGCGTCGGCGAGGAACTGACCGGCCGGGACCGCCCGTCGGGGCGATCCGCAAGGCGTCACGGGTCCGGAGGATGGGAGCCGTCCCGAACACCGGTTCCGATCAACGGAGTTGACCATGACCCGAACCCGTTTGCTCACCGCCGTGCTCGTCGCCGGGGTGGTCGTGGCGGGGCCGTCGGTGGTCCCGGCCGCCGCGTCCGGCCCGGCGGCCCCGACCGCCGCGGTGTCCGCCCCGTCCTCCGACACCGCCCTGGCCACCGCCCTCGCCGGTCTGCCCACGGCCGACGCGACCGCGGCCCTCGTACGCGTCGGAGGCTCCGAGGGAAGCTGGCGCGGCAGTTCGGGCGTGCACGATCTGCGGAGCAACCGGCCGGCCGATCCTGACGCCCGCTTCCGCGCGGGGTCCGTGACCAAGGTCTTCACCGCGGCTGTCGTCCTGCAACTGGCCGCCGAGGGCCGGCTGGACCTGGACCGCGGTGCCCGCTCGTATCTGCCGGAGCTGATCCCGGCGTCGTACGCGGGCGTCACCGTACGGCAGTTGCTGAACCACACGCACGGCATCCCGGCCCCCGACTTCCCCGGCACCACGGTCGAGGAGTGGTACGCGAACCGCTTCCAGGTCCACGACCCCCGGGACATCCTCCGCTCGGCGACGTCGAAGAAGCCCGAGTTCGCGCCGGGCGAGCGGCAGCACTACCTCAACATCGGCTACACCATCGCCGGTCTGATCGTCGAGCGCGTCACCGGTGACACGTACGAACGTCAGGTCGCCCGGCGGGTGCTCGAGCCGCTGGGGCTGTGCGACACGTACTTCCCGGGGAAGAATCCGCGCATCACCGGGCCGCACAACCGCGGCTACCAGAGGATGCGGCTGGACGACGGCACGGTCGGGCTCCGTGACGTGTCCGTGTGGGGGGTCACGGACGGGTGGGCGGCCGGGGACATCGTGTCGACCACCGCCGACCTGGAGCGGTTCACCCGGGCCCTGTTCGGAGGGCGGGTCGTGCGCGGGCCGCTGCTGGAGGAGATGTTCGCCCTGCCGAAGGTGACCGACCTCAAGACCGGGAAGCAGGCCGCGTACTCCTCGGGCCTGTCGATGACGGTGCTGGGCGGGCGTGAGGTGTGGGGCAAGACGGGCGGGCGCTGGGGCTACAACGCGGCCGTCGCGAGCACCCGCAACGGCTCGCGCACCCTCGTCTACAGCGTCAACTCCACCGACGCCAAGGGCCAGGGCATGAACAAGGTCGCCGAGGCCATCATGGTGGCGGCCTACGGCAGACCGTAGCCCTCCCCGTCCTACGTCGTCGGCGGCGTCGCCCGTACGAGGCCCGTCTGGTAGGCGATGACGACCAGTTGCGCCCGGTCGCGGGCGTCCAGCTTGGTCATCGCCCGGTGGATGTGGGTGCGCACGGTCAGCGGGCTGAGGGTCAGGTCCTCGGCGATCTCCGTGTTGGACCGGCCCTCCGCGGCCAGGGCCATCACCTCGCGTTCGCGGACCGTGAGGTCGGCGAGGCGCTCCGGCGGGGCCAGATGGGTGCCGGGGGCGGGGGCCAGCAGGAAGCGGGTGATGAGGGAGCGGGTGGCGACGGGTGAGAGGAGGGACTCGCCGGAGGCCACCGTGCGCAGTCCGGTCAGCAGGGTGTCGGCGGTGACGTCCTTGCCGAGGAAGCCGCTGGCACCGGCGCGCAGGGCCTCGGCGACATAGTCCTCGGTCTCGAAGGTGGTCAGGATGAGGACGCGGGTGGCGGACAGCTCCGGGTCGGCGCAGACGCTCGCGGTGGCGGCGAGGCCGTCGGTGCCGGGCATCCGGATGTCCATCAGGACGATGTCCGGGCGGTGGGCGCGGGTCAGCTCCACCGCCTCCGCGCCGTCGGAGGCCTCGGCGACCACCTCCATGTCCGCGCAGGAGTCGATGAGGATCCGGAACGTGGCCCGCAGCAGGGCCTGGTCGTCGGCGAGCAGCACCCTGATGGTCATGCCGTGGTTCCTTCCGCGAGGTCGGGCGAGGCGTGCAGCGGCAGCGCGGTGGTGACCTCGAAACCGCCCTGCGGCCGGGGGCCCGCGCACAGCTCGCCGCCGATGGACTGGGCGCGCTCGCGCATGCCCACGAGGCCGAAGCCGCGGCCCCGGGCGGGCTCCGGCTTGCCGGGGCCTTCGTTGACGACCGTGATCAGCAGGCGGGAGCCGGTGTAGGCGAGGCGGACCTGCGCGGCCTCGGCGGCGGCGTGCTTGGTGACGTTGGTGAGGGCCTCCTGCACGATCCGGTACGCCGTCAGGTCCACGCCCGGCGAGAGCGGCTGCGGCTCCCCTTCCGTCGTGACGGTGACGCGCAGGCCCGCCGACTCGCACGCCGTGACCAGCTCGGGCATCCGGCCCAGGCCCGGGGAGGGCTCCAGCGCGGCGGAGCCGGGGCCGGAGTCGTTCTCGCGCAGCAGTCCGAGCGTGGCCTTCAGCTCCCGCAGCGCCGAGGACGTGGTGCCCGTCAGGTCGGTGAGGATCCTCTGCGTCTGCTCGGGGTTGGTGAGGGCGAGATGCGCGGCCGTACCGGCCTGGGCGTTGGCCAGGGCCATGTGGTGGGCGACCACGTCGTGCAGCTCCCGGGCGATACGCATCCGCTCCTCGGTGACGCGCAGCCGGGCCTCCTCCTCCCGGGTGCGCTCGGCGTGTTCGGCCCGGGCCTGCACCGACTGGAGGTAGGCGCGCCGCAGCTGGGTCGTCTTGCCGGCGGCGAGGGGCAGCAGCAGCCAGAAGATCGGGCCGATGGTCCGCAGCAGCAGCGAGATGTGGTTCATGGAGTCGGAGAACACGGCCGCGAGCGTCACGGCCACCACGACGGTGAGGCCGTAGACACGGGTGGACTTCGGGTCGGTGAGCGCCGCCAGCCAGTAGAGGGCCGCCATCATCGGCGCCAGCAGCAGGGGTGTGACCAGGTAGCCGAGCGCGATCGCGGCGACCGTGCAGCCCCCGGCGACGACGACGCAGGCGCGCGGGTGCGTGCGGTGCTTGAGCAGGACGAGGCAGGCCACGCCCGCCAGGGCGGTGGCGGTCATGTCCTGGTCCGGTGGGGCGGCGCCCGGCATGGTGAGCGAACCGCCGAGGGCCGTGCAGCCGAGCAGGGCCAGGACCATCGCCAGGTCGATGAGGAAGGGGTGGCGGGAGGAGAACTCCTCCAGGCGGTCCGCGTAGCGCCGGTCCAGGCTGATACTCATCGGGCTCTCCGGTGGGTGGGGCTGGGGACCATCGTGGTCGACTCCGGGCGGGAACGCCCGAGGGGCCGCCCGTGTCCTTCGCCACGGGCGGCCCTGGTGGGGGGTGGGTCAGGTCCGCGCCGGTTCCAGATCGGGGGCGCCGTCCGGGGCCGGCTCCGACCCGGGCCGGCGGCTGAGCGCCTCGCCCTCCACGTCCACGCGGGGCAGCACCCGGTCCAGCCACTTCGGCAGCCACCACGCCTTGTCGCCGAGCAGGGCGAGCACGGCGGGCACGATCGCCATCCGTACGACGAAGGCGTCGAAGAGGACGGCCGCGGCGAGCCCGAAGCCGATCATCTTGATCATGGAGTCGCTCTCGCCGACGAACCCGGCGAACACCGCGATCATGATCAGGGCCGCCGCCGCGACCACCCGGGCGCTGTGCCGGAAGCCGGACGTGACCGCCTGCGCGGGCGACTCGCCGTGGACATGGGCCTCCCGCATCCGGGAGACGAGGAACACCTCGTAGTCCATCGCCAGACCGAAGACGATGCCCACCAGGAAGATCGGCATCAGGCTCATGATCGGACCGGTCTGCTCCACCCCGAGAAGCTCCGCGCCGTGGCCCTGCTGGAAGACCACGACGACCGCGCCGAGCGAGGCCAGCACCGACAGCAGGAAGCCGAGGGCCGCCTTGAGCGGGACGAGCAGCGACCGGAAGACCACCAGCAGCAGCACGATCGCCAGACCGACCACGACGATCAGATACGGCACCAGCGCGGCCTGCACCTTCTCGGCGATGTCGATGTTCATCGCGGTGGTGCCGGTGACCTCGTAGCTCGCGCCGGTGCCGGACTCGATGCCGGGCCGCTCGTCCCGGATGGTCGTCACCAGGGTCTTGGTCTTCTCGTCGGTCGGCGCGGTGGACGGCACGACGGAGAAGACGGCGGTGTCGCCGGCGTCGTTGAAGCGCGCCGGGGAGACGGACACGACGCCCTTCGTGGCGCCGATCTCCTTGGCGATCGAGCCCGCGGCCGCCTTGGGGTCGGCGACGCCCTTGCCGTCCACGACGACGGTCAGCGGCCCGTTGAAGCCCGGCCCGAAGCCCTCGGCGAGCGCGTCGTAGGCCCGGCGCTCGGTGGTGGAGGTCGGCTTGGCCTCGTCCCCGGGCATGCCCAGCTGGAGGTCGGCCGCGGGCAGCGCGAGGGCGCCGAGGCCCACGACGCCGAGGAGCAGCACGGGTAGGGGGCGGCGCAGCACGAACCGGGCCCAGCGGGCGCCGCCGTTGGTCTCGGTGCTCTGCTCGATCCGGCCGCTCTTGCGGGCCTTGCGGGGCAGCACCGCGTTCGGCCAGAAGCCGAGGAACGCCGGGACGAGGGTCAGCGCGATCAGTACGGCGACGACGACCGCGCCCGCCGCGGCCAGGCCCATCTTGGTGAGCATCGGGATGCCGACCACGGCGAGCCCGGCCAGCGCGATGACGACGGTGAGCCCGGCGAAGACCACCGCGGACCCGGCCGTGCCGACGGCCATGCCGACCGCCTCCTGCGGCGCTGCGCCCTTGGCGCGCTCCTCCCGGTAGCGGGACACCACGAACAGGGCGTAGTCGATGCCTACGGCCAGGCCCAGCATCATCGCCAGGGTGCCGGTGGTGGTGGACAGGCCGAGGGCGCTCGCCAGGGCGAGGATCGTGGCCATGCTGACGCCGACGCCGATCACGGCGGTCAGCAGGGGCAGCCCGGCGGCGGCCAGCGAGCCGAAGGTGACGAGCAGGACGACGGCGGCGATCGCGACGCCGATCACCTCGGCCATGCCGCCTGGACCGGTCTCGGCGGCCAGCGCGGTGCCGCCCGCCTCCACCGTCAGCCCGGCATCCCGGGCCCCCTCGACGGTGTGCTCCAGATGGGTCCGGCTGGCGTCGGTGAGGTCGGTGGACTTGACCTTGTACGTGACGGTCGCGAAGGCCGTCGTGCCGTCCTTGCTGATCGTCTTCGCCTGGAAGGGGTCGACGGCGCTCGCGACCTGCGTGCCGTCGCCGAGGCCGGTCACGGCCTTCTCGATGGCCTCCTTGTTCTCGGCGGCGGTCACCTTCTCGCCGCCCGGCGCGATGAAGACGACCCGGGCGGTCGCCCCGTCGGCGGTGGCGCCCGGGAAGCGCTGTTCCATGAGGTCGAACGCCTTCTGGGACTCGATGCCGGGCATCGAGAACTCCTCGTCGACCGCCCCCGGTGCCTTGAGGGCGCCGAGCCCCACGGCGGCCAGGACGGCCGCCCAGACCAGGGCGACGTACCAGCGTCGCCGGAAGGCCAGACGGCCCACTCGATACAGGAAAGTTGCCACGGCAGCAGGTCTCCACATCCGGTGTCGATCGTCCGCCAAGCGTGTCCGCGACAAGGCCCCCGCGTCGTCGTGCGGCTGCCGACAATCCGGACTACTGAGAACGCAGTACACCGGGCCCACGGGTCCGCCTCGGGGACGACATTCCCGGGCCATGCGAGTCGACCTGTGCTACCTTGGCTGGCGTTGCAGTTTTGGTTCCCAGAGACTTCGAGTGCTCTATCGACCTTCGTCGACGAGCACTCTTTTTAGTTTCCGAGGGTTTTCGGATCTCTCCGAGGGTGATCATTTCGGCGACTCCGAGTCCGTAAAGTGCGGATCTCGGGTACTGCCCCTCATAGGGAGATTCATCATGGCAACCGGCACCGTGAAGTGGTTCAACTCGGAAAAGGGCTTCGGCTTCATCGAGCAGGAGGGTGGCGGCCCGGACGTCTTCGCCCACTACTCGAACATCGCCACCTCCGGCTTCCGTGAGCTTCAGGAAGGCCAGAAGGTGACCTTCGACGTCACGCAGGGCCAGAAGGGCCCGCAGGCCGAGAACATCGTTCCCGCCTGACGCTGACGCGTTCGACGTGACCGGGGCCCGCACCCTTGTGGTGCGGGCCCTGGCACGTTTCATTTCATACCCGGCTCAGTCTTGCGAATCCTGGTGCGGCCCCACAGAGGCTGTCTGACCTCCGGAATTCCCCGATACGTGCCGCATCGAGGAAGGATCCCCTTGGATCGCACCGCTCGCAAGAACAACGGTTCGTCCCACTCCCGCAGGGCGGGGGGCGGCGGCCGGAACAATTCCTCCCGTTCGGCGGGAGCGGGCCGCGGCGGCAACCGGCGCCGCCCGGCGCCCGGCGGCGAATTCGCGCCGCCCGCCACCGTCACCCCGGCCCTGCCCGCCGTCGAGGCGTTCGCCGACCTCGACCTGCCCGAGCGGCTGCTGGCCGCGCTGAAGGGCGAGGGCGTGATGGAGCCGTTCCCCATCCAGGCGGCGACGCTGCCGAACTCGCTGGCCGGACGTGACGTCCTGGGCCGCGGGCGCACGGGGTCGGGCAAGACCCTCGCCTTCGGCCTCGCCGTGCTGGCCCGTATCGACGGACAGCGCGCCGAGCCCAAGCAGCCGGTGGCACTCGTCCTCGTGCCCACCAGGGAACTGGCCCAGCAGGTCACCGACGCGCTCACGCCCTACGCCCGCGCGCTGCGGCTGCGGCTCGCCACGGTGGTCGGCGGGATGTCGATCGGCCGGCAGGCGAGCGCGCTGCGCGCCGGTGCCGAGGTCGTCGTCGCGACGCCCGGGCGGCTCAAGGACCTCATAGACCGTGGCGACTGCCGGCTGGACCGGGTCTCGGTCACCGTCCTGGACGAGGCCGACCAGATGACCGACATGGGCTTCATGCCGCAGGTGACGGCCCTGCTCGACCAGGTGCGTCCCGACGGGCAGCGGCTGCTGTTCTCGGCCACGCTGGACCGCAATGTCGACCGTCTGGTGCGGACGTACCTCCACGACCCGGTGGTCCACTCGGTCGACCCGTCCGCGGGCGCGGTCACCACGATGGAGCATCACCTGCTGCACGTGGAGGACGACGACAAGCACGCCACCACGACGGAGATCGCCGCCCGCGACGGGCGCGTGATCATGTTCCTGGACACCAAGCACGCCGCCGACCGGCTGGCCAAGAAGCTGCTCGCCGTCGGGGTGCGCGCCTCGGCCCTGCACGGCGGGAAGTCCCAGTCCCAGCGGACCCGGACCCTGGCCCGGTTCAAGGACGGCGAGGTCACGGTCCTGGTGGCCACCAACGTCGCCGCCCGCGGCATCCACGTCGACAACCTCGACCTCGTCGTCAACGTGGACCCGCCCGGCGACCACAAGGACTATCTGCACCGGGGCGGCCGTACCGCCCGGGCCGGCGAGTCGGGCACCGTCGTCACGCTGGTCCTGCCGCACCAGCGGCGCGAGACGGCCCGGCTGATGGCTGACGCCGGCATCACGCCGCAGGTCACCCGGGTCCGCTCGGGCGCGGCCGAACTGAACCGCATCACCGGCGCCCAGGCGCCGTCGGGCGTACCGGTCGTCCTCGCCCCGCCGCCCGCCGAGAACCGCCCCGCCCGCACGGGCACGGCCTCGCGCGCCCGGCGCAACAGGCCCTCCCGGGGGCGCCGCCGCTGAACCACCGACGGGGCGGCCCGGAGCGCGATCCGCGCTCCGGGCCGCCCCGTTCGTGTGTCCACGTGTCGCTACGGGTCGCTGCGCGCCGGGCGAGTGGAGCGGTCGGGCCCGCGACCGCCGGGCCGGACGCCCTCGGGCACGCCCAGTCGCTCCACTCGCCCGGGGCGGACACGCCTCGACGGGCCCTATGCGTCGCCCCGCACCGGAGACAACCGCACCACCGTCCCCTCCCCGTTCGCGGACAGCAGCAGGGAACCGTCCGGGGCGGCGGCGAGGCCCGCGAAGCGGTGGGCCAGGCCCGGGAGTTGGTGGGTGAAGAGGGCGGGGGTCGAGCGGGGGGCGGTGCCCGGCGGGAGGCCGACCGGGAGGGATTCGGCCTCGACGCGAGCCGTGCCCGTCGTCGGGGAGATCGACCACAGGCGGCGGTGTTCGGTGTCCACGGTGAAGAGTTCGCCGGCGTGGAAGGCGAGGCCCTGCGGGGCGCCGAGGTTCTCAGCAACCGGAACCGCCTCACCGTCCTCGTCGAGGCGCAGGACCGCTCCCCTCCGGTCGTCGCTGACGTAGCAGCGCTGCTCGGCGTCGAAGGTCACGTCCACGGGGTGGTCGAGGCCCTCGGCGAGGACGGCGACCGTGTCGGTCGCGTCGATGGCGAGGACCCGGCCCGCGCCCGTCTCGGCGACGACCAGGGCGCCGTCGGCCCGGGTCGCGATGCCCTGGGGCTGGTTCAGGCCGTTCGCGCGGAGTCGGGTCGTGCCGGTGGCGGGGTCGTAGGTCTGGACGGTGCCGAACTGCGAGGTGGTGTGCAGGAGTTCGCCGTCGGCCGTGATGCCGTGGAAGAAGGGCTGGAGGATCTCCGTGGCGACATCGCCCGAGCCGCTCTCGTCGGGGTGGTCCGGGCGGGCCAGCCGGTAGTGGTCGGCCGCGTACACCCTGCCGCCGAGGTCGATCGTCACGCCGTAGGGCCCGTCCAGGCCCCGGGGCACGATCGGGCGGGTACGGCCGTCAGGCTCCAGTTCCGTGATGCCGCCGCTGGCGAAGCTGGAGACGAACATACGGTTCTCCGCGTCGAACGCGGCGTTGTCCAGGCCCGTCACCCCGCTGGTGACCAGCGAGCGCGTGCCCGTGCCGTGCAGGTCGACGCGGGTGACGATGCCCTCGGGGCCGCGCGAGAGGACGTGGAGGACGCCGCCCAGGTCGAAGCGGACCGCAACCGGGTCGTGGACGTCCTCGGCGACCACCTCGGGCACCCCGCCGTCCGGGGGGATGCGCCAGACCTGTCTGCTGATCATGTGCGGGTAGTAGAGGCAGCCGTCCGGGCCGAGCTGCATCGCGTTGCCGAAGGCCAGCCCGTCGGTGAGGACGACCGGGTCGCCGCCGTCGGGGAAGAGCTCCAGCAGCCGGCCGTTCATCTTCATCTCGTTGACGAAGAGCCGGTCGCCGACGCAGGTGATGCCGTTGGGGACCTGCACCTCCTCGGAGACGAGGCTGTACTCCCCCTCCGGGCCGCGGCGCCAGACCCGGCCGGGGACCAGGTCGGCGATGTACATCGAGCCGTCCGCCCCGAAGGCCAGGTCGTCGGGCGACTCGACGGGGCTGTCCATCGGGACGACGACCTCGACGTCCCCGGTCGCCGGGTCCACGGCGCTGATCTTCCCGGCGAGGAACTGGGCGACGTACAGCCGCCCGTCCGGGCCGAACGCCACGCCGTTGGAACCCCACAGCGGGTTCGGTGAGTTGAGGCGCGTGGCCTGTCGGCCGGGACTGCGCAGCTCACTCGCGTCGTACCTGCTCGGACCGCCCGTCACGACCCCAGCACCTCGTCCATGCCGCCCTCCGCGCGCCAGCGTCTGATCAGCTCGTAGAACGCAACCGGGCCGTCGCCGTAGGACTCGCTGCGCGGCCTGGGCATGCCCTCGGCGTTGTAGTAGCCGGGGGTGCACTCGGACTGGAAGGCGTACAGGTCCGCCGACTTCTGCCGGATCGTGTCGCCCCAGTCGGCCTCCGCCTCGGCCGACGGCTCCACGCACGGCGCCTGGCGCTTCACCGCCTCGGCGATCACCTCGGCGACATGGGTGGCCTGTTCGTCCAGGACGTGCACGTAGTTCACGGAGCTGGCGCTCTGCACGGAGCCGAGCATGAACAGGTTGGGGAAACCCCGGCTGTAGAAGCCGTGCAGGGTGCGCGGGCCGGTCTTCCGCCAGGAGTCCAGCAGGGCGGTGCCGTCCCTGCCGTACGCGGGGAGCTGCCCGGACAGCAGCCCGGAGACGCCGACCTCGAAGCCGGTGCCGAAGACGACGCAGTCGACCTCGTACTCCACCCCGCCCACCACGACGGAGTGCTCGGTGAAGCGCTCGACGCCGCCGTGGTCGGCCGTGTCGACGAGGGTGACGTTCGGCCGGTTGAAGGTCTCCAGGTACAGGTCGCTGAAGGTGGGCCGCTTGCACATGTAGCGGTACCAGGGCTTGAGCTTCTCGGCCGTCGCCGGGTCCTCGACGACGCTCTCCACCCGGGCCCGCAGCTCGTTCATCTTCTGGAAGTCGGCGATCTCCTCCAGACGCTCGCGCTCCTCGGGCGTGAGGGCGTCGTAGTTGTTGGTCGGGATGAGCTTCTGCTGGAGGCGGGCGCTGCTGGTCCAGCCGTCGGCGACCAGGTCCTGCTCGGCCCGGCCGCCCGTGACGACCGCGAGGAAGTTGTCCCTGCGCTCCCGGGCCCAGCCGGGCTTCAGCGAGCCGGCCCACTCGGGGTCCGTGGGGCGCTGTCCGCGTACGTCCACGGAGGACGGGGTGCGCTGGAACACGTAGAGCTGCCGCGCGTCCCGGCCGAGGTGCGGGACGACCTGGATGGCCGTGGCGCCCGTACCGATGAGGGCCACGCGCTTGTCGGCGAGCCCGGTCAGACCGCCGTTCGCGTCGCCGCCGGTGTAGTCGTAGTCCCAGCGGCTGGTGTGGAACATGTGCCCCTTGAAGGTCTCGATGCCTTCGATGCCGGGCAGTTTGGGCTGGCTGAGCAGGCCGGTCGCCACGACGACGTGCCGCGCGGTCATCCGGTCGCCGCGGTCGGTGGCGACGACCCACACGGACTCGGCGTCGTCCCAGCGCAGTTCGCTCACCTGCGTCCGCAGACAGGCGTCGCGGTAGAGGTCGAAGTGCCGTGCGATGGCCTCGGCGTGCTCCCGGATCTCCTCGCCCGGCGCGTACTTCCACTTCGGGACGTAGCCGAGCTCCTCCAGCAGGGGCAGGTAGACGTACGACTCGATGTCGCAGTGGATCCCCGGGTACCGGTTCCAGTACCAGGTGCCGCCGACGTCGGCGCCCTTCTCGATGATCCGGATGTCCCGCAGGCCCGCCTGGCGCAGCCGCGCGGCGGCGAGCAGTCCGCCGAATCCGCCGCCGACGACCACCACCTCGACGTGGTCGTGCAGGGGCTCCCGGGTGAATCCGGGCTCGGCGTGCGGGTCCTCGTCGAAGCGGCCGAACTCGCCTGCGGTACGGCGGTACTGGCGGTTGCCGTCCGGGCGGATCCGCCGGTCGCGCTCGGCGCGGTAGCGCTCGCGCAGGGCGTCCGGGTCGAAGTCCAGGTCTGACACGGGGGTGTGGGGGGTGGACATGAAGTCCTCTTCCTCTCGCGGTGCCGTGGGTGAGGGGTCGGGTGAGGTCAGACGGCGGCCCAGGCGTTGTCCACCGGCAGGACGACGCCGTTGACGCCGCTCGCCGCGTCGGAGGCGAGATAGACGATGGCGGCGGCCTGCTCCTCCGGTGCGCAGATGCGGCCCATGTTGACGAAGTGCCGGCCGACGACGGACGGTCCATGGGCCTCGGCGTCGATGCGGACATCGGCCGTGATGTCGGTGGCCGTGCCGCCCGGGGCTATGGCGTTGGCGCGGATGCCTTGGTCCCGGTACATCACCGCGAGGGAGCGGGTGAGGCCGAGGACCCCGTGCTTGGAGACGGTGTACGCCGTCCCGGCCGCGCTGCCCCGCAGCGACGCCTCGGAGGCGGTGTTGACGATGGCTCCGCCGCCCGCGGCGATCATGTGCGGCAGAACGGCCCGGGTCAGCAGGAACGGCGCGGTGAGATTGATCCGCAGCACCCGCTCCCACTCGGCGTCGGTGACGTCCGCGGCGGCGGACATGCTGTCCATGACGCCCGCGTTGTTGACCAGGACGTCGACGCCCCCGAAGGTGCCGACCGCGGCGGCGACGACCGCGTCGGCCACCGCGCCGTCGCTGAGATCGCCGGTGACGGCGACGGCCGTTCCGCCCTCGGACTCGATGGCCGCGACGACGCCCTTGGCGCCCTCCTCGTTCAGGTCGGCGACCACCACCTTCGCCCCCTCCTCGGCGAACCGCAGCGCGGTGGCACGGCCGATACCGGAGGCGGCTCCGGTGACGATGACGCTCTTGCCCGACAGACCCGTGGCTCCCATGGCGTTCCTCTGCTCGTGACGTTGACCCGGTGCGAGGCACAGTAATGGTTTCTGTCTCAGTGCGACATAAAGACGCGTCGTGCCACTAGGTCGTTTCACGCCAGTAAGACTCGACGCGACGTAAAATAGGGTGAGCAGGGCAAGTCGAGGAGGGCGCATGGCCGGACGAGCAGGTGGTGCCACGGGGCGGCCACCGCTGACGGAGCGGCGGCGCGCCGAGACGCGGATGGAGATCGCCGAGGAGGCGGTCCGCCTCTTCGCCGCCAAGGGCGTGGCGGCCGTGACCGCGGAGGACATCGCCTCCGCGTCGGGGGTGTCGACGCGCACGCTCTGGCGGTACTTCCGCTCCAAGGAGGAGTGCGTACGCCCCCTGCTCACCACGGGCCTCGAACTGCTGACGGACCATCTGCGGGAGGGCCGCCACGAGCCCGGCTCACTCGCCGAGGCGATCCTGAGCGTCCGCTACGACGACGACACCACCCCCCGCCTGCGAACCCTGGGCGCCCTCCTCCTGCTGTGCCGCGACGAGCCCGGGCTGCGCGCGGTGTGGCTGGAGGCGCACTACGACGCGGAGGCCACGTTCGCCGAGATGATCGCCGACCGCACGGGCCGGCCCGTCGACGATCTCGCGGTCCGGGTCGAAGCGGGCGTACTGAACACCGCGCTGCGCGTCGCGGTGGAGGAGTGGGCGCTGCGGTCCGAGAGGGCGGCGGGGCCGTCGCTGGCGGAGACGGTCAGGCGGGCGTTGCGGATGGTGGAAGGGGTGGAGCAGGGCTGATCGGGCGGGGCGGGTCGGGTGGGGTGGGGTGGGGTGGCTCCCGTGAGCACTCTCGGCCGATGTGTCACACCCGCGGCGGTCGGGTCGGGTCGGGTCGGCTGACTCCCGTGAGCACTCACGGCCGATGTGTCACACCCGCGGCGGCCCCTGCTCGACCCGGCGCAGCACCGGTTCGAGCCGGTCGATCGCGTCGCTGGTCTGGATCTGCCGCTCGTCCCACCAGGTGGCTCCCGCCTCGGCCAGCGGGCCGATGAGGTCACACGCCTTGGCCGCGTCGTCGCCCGGCGTCGCACCGCCGAGGACGATCTCGAACGGCGTGTCCGGCCGGGCCTCGCGCTGCTCGCGGAGGTAGGAGACCAGGTCCCGGACCTGCTCGACGGGGGGCACATGACCGTGCCGGGCGTCGTGGAACAGCGGGACCGCTCCGTCCCAGCGGGCGGCCCGGCGCATGGGCGGACGGCTCGGCCAGAAACCGGCGACCCAGACCGGCGGCCGGGGGCGTTGCACCGTGGCGGGCAGCAGCGTCACGTCCCGCACCCGGTAGTGCCGCCCGTCGTGGTTCACCGGCTCACCCGACCAGTAGCGCTGCAGCAGGTCCAGGCCCTCGTCCAGCCGCTCGGCCAGCACCTTCGGGTCCGTGACGTCGCCGAAACTGGCGTACTCGTCCTCGATGGGCCCGCCCAGCCCCGCGGCGAACGTGACCCGCCCCTCGCTCACCGCGTCCAGCGTCGCCACCTGCCGGGCAAGCTGCTGCGGACGCCGCCGGGCGACCGGGGTGACCAGCGTGCCCAGCCTGATCCGCGAGGTCGCGAGCGCGGCGGCCGTCAGCAGCATCCAGGGGTCCCCGAACGGCCTGCCCGCGTGCGTGCGATGCAGCACGTGATCCCAGACGAACAGCCCGTCCCACCCCGCCTGTTCGGCGGCCACGGCGACCTTCGCGACGGTCCGGGGGTCGGCGAAGTCACCGAAGTTCGGGATGTTGACCGAGTAGCGCATGCCCGCATGCTGCTGCCGGGCGGCGGGGAGGACAAGCGATCAACAGGCCATGTGCGGGAGGGCGCATGGGGGGCTTGTGGCGGCCGGAGCAGGGCAAGCAGCGGAGCGTGCGGCAGACCCACGCCCCCACCTCGCCGCGACGCCCCCGACCCGGCCACCAGGGGTGGTGGCGGCGGGCGGGGGCGTCGGTGGCGGATGTGCGGGGCGGGGCTAGTCGGCCGTCACATCCGTCAGCTTCCACCGCTGGTTGGACCCGGAGTTGGGCTGCCACACGCCGACGGACGCGCCGTCGTTCGTGGACTGGCCGGAGACGTCCGGGAGTTGACCTGTGGCGGCGTTGACGAGGGTCCAGGTGCCGTCGCCGGTGGTGGACATGATCCACTCGGTGGCCTTGTCGCGGCGGCCCTCGTCCGGCTCGGCGACCAGGGCGCCGTTCCGGACGGCCAGGCGCTTGTCGGACGCGGTCTCGGTGAAGACGTACCGCTTGCGGTTGTCGCTCCCGCGGATCTGCTCCACCTTCCACTCCTGACCGCTCGGGTCGGAGGCGTTCGCGCTGCGGATGACCAGGCCCGTGCCGTTGTCGGCGAGGGTGAGGTCCTTGCCGCTCTGGGCGCCGGTCAGGCGGTAGGTGTGGCCCTTGCGCAGTTCCGCCGCGTCCTTGGCGGTGCCGGAGACGCCCTTGACGAGGAAGGACGTCACGGACTGGGCGGGCACGCTGAGCGTGGCCTGCTTGCCGTTGACGCGGACGGCCTTCTGCCGGTCGAGCTTGCCGTCGGCGCTCGTCACCACGGGGGTGACAGTGGCGCGGGAGGAGACCCGGCCGAACTTGGACAGGTCGAGGGTGACCTCACGGGCCTCGGCCGTGCTGTTGACGTGGACGACCGTCGCCGCGTCGCCCTTGCGGGAGACCGCCGCCGTGCTGGAGGTGTCGTTCGTCTTGATCAGCCGGTCGCCGGGCTTGATGTAGTGCGTGAAGTTGCGGGCCGTGTCGAACTTGGTGTTCGTGTAGACCGGGCAGGACTTGAGTGTGTCCGTCTTCGTGCAGCTGAACGGGAGCTGGATCTCACCCCAGTTGCCGCCCTTCGCGGACTCGCCGCCCGGCTTCATGTTGTCGTAGTCCTCGACGGGCTGCCAGAACACCCAGGCCTTGGGCTCCAGTTCACGCAGATCGTCGACGATGCGCTGCGCGAGGCCCAGCCCGGGCCGCATGTCCGTGAAGCTCTGGCCGTCGCCCCAGTCGCCCTCGACCTCGCTCATCCACAGCGGCTTGTCGGCGGCCTTGGCCAGGTCGCGGACGGTCGTACGCTGCCCGGTGCCGTAGGTGTGCACGTTCATCTGGTCGACGAGGTCGCGCACCTCCTGCGGGTAGGAGTTCCAGTTGGTGGCGAAGGTGCCCGGGTTGGTCTCGTCCATCGCCGAGATCTTCGCGTCCGACCTGGACTTGTCCAGCACGGGTCCGAGCGCCCGCAGCACCTTCTGCTGCATCTCGGGGCCTATGTGGGCGCCCTCCTGGCGTCCGCCGGTCGGCTCGCCGTCCGGGCCGAGCTTGGTACCCCAGTAGTCGGTGTTGGGCTCGTTGAACGGGTCCAGCGTGTCGACGTCGATGCCGTGCGCCTTCTCCAGCCGCTCGGTCGCGCCCACCAGGTACTCGGCGAAGTCCTCGACGGACTCCGGCTTGAGCTGGTCCTTGCCCGCGTCGAAGTTGCCGGAGACGTAGCCGCTCTCGGTCATGAACCAGGGCGGGGAGTTGCTGAAGGTCTCCCAGTGGGTGATGTCCTTCTTGATGCGGTCGACCCACCAGCGCTGCGTCTTGTCGGCGTTCTTGTTCCAGTCGCCGGAGTCCTCGGCGTCCCACCAGTCGACGTCCTCGCGGGTCGTGCCCGCCGGCGCCTTCCACCAGCCCTCGACGGCCCCGCCGGCCCGCAGATAGTCCTTGACGTCCGGGGCGTTGCCGCCGCCGATGTTGTAGCGGGCGATGTTCAGCGCGAGGCCCTCGTCGCCGAAGAGCAGCTGGTAGAGCTTCTCGCGGATCGCGGGCGGGTAGTCGCCGGTGGCGTTGGCGAACCAGACCAGGCTGGTGCCCCAGCCCTCGAACTTCTCCCCCGAGTAGGAGGGGTCGGGCCGGACGGTGACCCCGGCCGCGGCGGCCTGAGACGTCGTCTCGGCGTGCGCGGCGGGCAGGGTGGTCGCGGCCAGGACGGTTCCGGTCGCCAGGGCGGTGACGCCGATGGCGCCGAGGAGCCTTCTCTTACGGGTGCGGTGTGCCATCTCGAGTACTCCAGGGCTTCTGGTGCGGTTTGGCGCCTTCTCGTACGGTTTCTGCTAGGCAATGTTTACGTAAACATCCACTGGCGGGATGTCTACACTGTCCGAATCTCAGGGGTCAAGGAGTCGTTCCGGACCTAATTTTTCGCGCCAGGGCGGGCGGCGAGGGGAGCGAGGGGCAGGTGGGCACAGTGGACGGCGAGAGCGAACCCGGGAGCACCGGCGGCACGAGCCGTACGAGCCGTACGAGCCGTACGAGAAGGCGTACGGCCCGGCCCCGCCAGGGCGCGTCGATGGCCGACGTCGCCCAGCTCGCCGGCGTCTCCTCCCAGACCGTCTCCCGAGTCTCCAACGGCTTCCCGGGCGTCACCGAGGACACCCGCGCGCAGGTCCTGGCCGCCATGCGGGAGCTCGGCTACCGCCCCAACAGCGCGGCCCGGGCGCTGCGCCGGGGCGAGTTCCGCACCCTCGGCGTGATCACCTTCTCCCTCTCCACCATGGGCAACATCCGCACCCTGGAGGCCATCGCCACCTCCGCCGCCCAGCACGGCTACGCCGTCACGCTCCTGCCCGTCGCCGTCCCCACCCAGGACGAGGTCAACGGCGCCTTCTCCCGCCTCGGCGAACTCGCCGTGGACGCCGTCATCGTCATCATGGAGATCCACCTCCTGGACGCGGCGACGGTCTCCCTCCCGCCCGGTGTGCAGGTCGTCGTCGCCGACTCGGACGCCGGCGACCGCTACACCGTCGTCGACACCGACCAGGCGGGCGGCGCGCGGGACGCCGTACGGCATCTCCTCGACCTCGGCCACGACACGGTCTGGCACCTCGCCGGCCCCGAGGGCTCCTTCGCGGCCCAGCGCCGCGCCAACGCCTGGAGCGACACGCTGCGCGCCGCGGGCCGGGCGACACCGCCCCTGGTCCGCGGCGACTGGTCCGCCGAATCCGGCTACCGGGCCGGTCTCCGACTGGCCGACGAGCCGGACTGCACGGCGGTGTTCGCGGCCAACGACCAGATGGCCCTGGGCCTGCTGCGCGCCCTCAACGAACGCGGCCGCCGGGTCCCCGACGACATCAGCGTCATCGGCTTCGACGACATCCCCGAGTCCGCGTCCTTCCTCCCGCCCCTGACCACGATCCACCAGGACTTCGCGGAGGTGGGGCGGCTGTGCGTGGAGGGGGTGCTCGGCAAACTGCGGGAGGACGGGGCGGAGTTCGGGACGACGTTGGTGCCTACGCGGTTGGTGCGGCGGGAGAGTACGGGGGTGCGGCGGCGGTAGGGGTGGTGGCGGGCCGGCTGTTCCTCGGGGTGTTCCCGTGACCACCGTGATCACCGGCCCGGTGCCTGCTCCACGAGGGGTTCCCGTGCTCACCGGCCCGGTGTCTGCTCCACGGGCCGGGCGGAGGAAGGCACGGTGTCGGGGGACGGCCGTCGGGAGCCGCGTCGCGCGGGGGCGGTGAGTACGGCGAGGCAGGCGATGACGAGGGCGATGCCCGTCCAGCCGGCGGCGGGCAGGCGTTCGCCGACGACCAGGACGGCGAGGACGGCCGCGACGGCCGGTTCGAGCAGGGACAGGGTGGTGGCGGTGCTGGCGGGGACGTGGGCGAGCCCCCAGCCGAACAGGACGTACCCGGCGAACATGGGGATCAGCGCCATGTAGATGCCGACGGCGGCGTTGGACCAGGAGGCGACGAGCGGGGCGCCGGTGACGGCCAGGACGGGCAGCAGGAGCAGGCCGCCGAGGCCGAAGACGGCACCCATCGCGGCCCGGGAGGGGATCCGGTGGGTGATGAGCCGGTGGGCCGCCCAGGAGTAGAGGGCGTACGTGGCGGCGGCGACGAGACCGAGGGCGATCCCGAGCAGCGTGGTCGTCGCGGACGTCTGCCCCGAGCCGCCGGAGGCGTGGGCGGCTTCGGCGACGCACAGCAGGACGGTGCCGAGCAGGCCGAGGGAGGCCGCGAGCATCCAGCGGCGGGTGAGGCGGCGGCCGTCCACGACCCGTTCGATCAGCGCGGAGGCGAGCGGGGCGGTGCCGATCGACACGACGGTGCCCACGGCGACTCCGGCCAGGTGCATGGAGCTGTAGAACGCCAGGGGGTAGACCGCCACGGAGACGGCGCCGAGCAGGACCGTGCCGCGTCGCTCGCGCAGCCGGGACGCGTGGTGGCTGATCCGGGGGGCCGCCATGAGGGCCTGGAGCAGTCCGCCGACGCCCATGGCGACGGCGCCGATCGCGAGCGGGCCCACGCCCGGGGCGAAGGTGGCGGCCGTGCCCGTCGTCCCCCACAGGACGGAGGCGGCGAGCACGCACAGGGCCCCGATGCCCGCGGAGCGGGCGTGGGCCCGCTCGCGGTCGGCGCCGTTCACAGCCGGTCCAGCAGGGCCGCGGCCATCGCGCGGGCATGCGAGAGGCGCTCGCCGTCGCCCTCCAGCCCGGCGCGGGCCATCGCGCCCTCCAGGAGGAAGGCGAGGTGCTCGGCCGTGGTCCGCGCCTCGTCGGGGCGGTCGGGCAGCAGCTCCTCCAGGTGGCCGGCGATCAGCAGCTCGACCTCCTCCTTGTGCGCTCGGACCACGCTCCGACCCTCGTCCCCGGCCGGGAGCTCGGCGGCGGCGTTGAGCAGCCCGCAGCCGCGGAACCCGTGCGTGTAGGCGAAGGCGGCGTGGTCGGCGTACGCGTCGAACACCGCGAGAACGCCCTCACGAGCGCCGTCCGCGTGCTCCAGGCGCGCCCGGTAGAGGCCGAGCCACTCCTCGTGCCGGGCATCGAGGTAGGAACGGACCAGGTCGGACTTGGAGGAGAAGTTGTTGTACAGACTCATCTTCGCCACGCCCGCCTCGGCGGTGATCGTGTCGATGCCGGTCGCGGCCACACCGTCGGCGTAGAAGCGACGGGCCGCCGCCTCCAGAATCCGCCGCCGGGCGGGACGGGGACGGCCCCGCCCGCTGCCTGCCGTATTCGCGTCGGTCTCGCTCATCGCCATCCAAAACTAGGTAGGTCGGTCTACCCATAGTAGAGGATCGTCGGAGCACCTCAACCGCACCGGCTGTGTGTTCGTGTCCATGGCCAGGACTCTGGGGACTCACTGCTGGGCGGGGTTCTGGTATCGCGGGGCGAGTGTGCTGGTGGACGAGGAGCGGAGCCCGAATTCCGCCGCGGCGATGCGATCCACCGCCTCGCCGTCGACCAGTCCGGGCACGCACACGACCTCGCCGGTTTCCAGGGCCCTGAGCGAAGCGGTCACCACGTCCTCGACGGGCATGCCTCCGTCGTCGTGCACTCGCGCTGCATCACCGGCTACCGGATCCTGGCCCTGGGTGAGATGGAACTCGGTTGCCGTCAGCCCGGGGCACAGCACCTGGACACGGACCGGCGCACCGTCCAACTCTGCGGCGAGGGTTCGGCTGAAGGTGACTACGTACCCCTTGGTCCCTCCGTAGACCGCCCGCACCGGCAGCGGGTCCGGCGGAAGCGAACCGGCGAAGGCGAGGGTGGAAGCCACGTTCACCACGGTGCCGCGGCCACGTTCCAGCATGCCCGGCACGGCCGCGCGAGCGAGCCGGGTGAGCGCCACCACGTTCACGGCCATCACCTTCTCCAGCAGTGCCGTGTCGGTCTCGGCGAAGGGGCCGTAGCCGTTGATGCCCGCGTTGTTCACCAGCAGCTCGACGTCGTCCTCGGCGGTTCGCCGGGCAACCCGGTCCAGGTCACCGGCATCGCCCAGATCCGCGACGACGGTTTCCACTCGTACGTCGTGCCGCCCGGTCAGCTCTGCGGCGAGTGCGCGCAGACGCTCTGCGCGACGCGCCACCAGCACCAGATCGTGACCAGCCGCGGCGAGGCGACGTGCGTAGGCCGCACCGATGCCCGAGGAGGCACCGGTCACGATGGCTGTTCCCCTGGCGGGAAGGGATTCGGGATGGATCGTCATGAAGTCCTCCTTGTATTTCGCGATTCGCCGTATTTCGTGATTCGACGTTTTCGTGATTCGACTACGCGGTGGTGTGGCGCTCGATTTCGGCAGTGATGATCTGCAGGGCCTCGGCGATGCGGTCGTGGTGGGTGCGGTGGGAGACCACGCACACGCGCAGGGTGTAGCGGCCGTCGACCACCGTGCTGGAGAGCACGATGCGCCGGTGGCCGTTGATCCGCTCCAGCAGTCGGCGGCCGGCTTCGTCCGCCCGCTCGGCGGCGGCCCGGCTGCCGTCGGCGGGGCGGATGCGGAAGATGACGGTGGACAGGTCCGGGCGCTGCGGGACCTCCAGCTCCGCGACGCCGGACAGCGTGGCGTGGACGTGTTCGGCCAGGTCGAGCTTCTCGTCCAGGGCCGTACGGAAGGCGTCCACCCCGTGCAGGTGCAGGGGAAGCCAGGCCCGCAGCCCACGGATCTCGTGGGTCAATTCGGGCCCGAGCCGGCCGGAGTCCGGGACGCTCCCCGCCGCCTCCATGTCCTGGAGGTAGCTGCCGGTGCCGTCGTGCGCGGCGTGCAGGGCGGCGAGGTCGCGGACGACCAGGGCGCCGGTGCCGAACGGCATGAACAGGGTCTTGTGCGGGTCCAGGGTGATCGAGTCGGCCTCCTCGAAACCGGCGAGGCACGCTGCGCCGCGTGCGGTGAGACGGAAGAAGCCGCCGTAGGCCGCGTCGATGTGGAACCACACGTCCTCGCGGCGAGCCAGGTCGGCCAGCTGCGGCAGCGGGTCGACGGTGCCGGTGTCGGTGGTGCCGGCGGTGGCCACCAGCAGGAACGGCCGCAGCCCGGCGTCCCGGTCGGCGCGGATCATCGCGGCGACGGCCTCCGGGTCCATCCGCAGGTCCGGGGTGTGCGGCACGGTCCGTATGTGAGCCGCGCGGATGCCGGCGAGGCGGGCGGCCTTGGCGACGGAGTGGTGGGCGAAGGCGGTGGTATAGACGGTGCCGCCGGCGAGATCTTCGCCGAGCTTGTCGTGCCGGGCGGCGACCGTCGCGGAGAACGTGGCCATCGAGCCGCCGCTGGTCAGCAGGCCGCCGCTGCCCTCCGGAAGGCCGCACACATCGCGGGCCATCCAGCGGATCACGCTCTCCTCCAGCGCGGCGAGGGCCGGAGCCACCGAGGCCAGACCGCCGTAGCGGTTGACGGCACGGTTGTAGAACTCGGCGAGCGCGGCCGAGTACAGACCACTGCCCGGGATGTACGCCAGGTGTCCCGGCCCGGCGGTCTCCAGAGCGCAGTCGGCAGCCTCGTCCAGACGCGCGAGAAGATCCTTCAGGTCACCGCCCCGATCGGGCGGGGGTACCAGGAAGGACTCCACCAGGTCGGCCTCGGCCCGCGGCGACAGAGGGCTGGTCGCGGGGCGTGCCGCGAGCTGGTCGGTGCGGTCGACGACACGATCCAGGACGAGACGGCCCATTTCGGCCATCGCGGCGCGATCGGGTTCCAGGGGGAAGGGGTGCATGAGGCAGTCCGGTGTGCGTGAGAGGGGTACGAGGGCGGCGGTCCGGCGTACCGGCCGGAGCGTGACCAGGATGCGTCACCAAGCCCGGCATGCGATGGCGTACGCAATGCCCGTACGGCACTGTGGCGCAGGATTATTCGTCGATGCGGCCGATACGCTGCATTTCATGCCACGACCCTTGTACGACCGTATCGACCGGGCGATCCTGGACCACCTCCAGCGCCACGGACGCACCCCCAACGTCGACCTCGCCGACGCCGTACGCCTGTCACCCTCGTCCTGCCTGCGCCGCACCAAGGCGCTGGAGGAGGACGGGGTCCTGGCCGGTTACCGGGCCGATCTGGACCGCGAGCGCCTCGGCCTCGGGCTGACGGTGTTCCTCTCCCTCAAGGTCGAGCACTCCCGCACCACCTCCCAAGTGGTCGAAGAGGCACTCAAGGCGATCGAGCACGTGGTCGCCTGCCACGTGGTCTCCGGCGACGCCGACTTCTTCGTCGAACTCGCCGTGCCGGACCTGCGCACCTTCGAAAAGGTGCTCACCGACCAGATCCTGGCCATCGGCCCCGTTCGCGACGCCCGCAGCACCTTCTGCATCCGCACCGTCATCGACCGCGGCCCGCTGCCCCTCAATTCCTGGCCTGCCCCGCGGGCGTGACCGGACGACACGGCTTCATCCGCTAGAGAAACACCGCGATTCCCGGCCCGAAGATGAAGCAGTAAGCCGAGGGACACCTGGGGCAGTGCCCCTGCGGTGAGCAAGTACCCCAGCTGGGCAGTCATCTCGTCGGCGCCACAGATCTGATGCCGCAGGGCCTCCCGATAGGTGATCGGCCACCCGCTATTCGACCCTTACTTCGGTGTTCCGGTCTTCCATCAGCAGGCGGCGTGAGCCGACCGTTCACACTCAGCGTCCCTGACTGTTTCCGGCGGATTCCGCTCCTCCACGCGCACGGGGCCGCGGCCCTCCCTCTTCGCGGGGTTTCACTACGACCAGGCGCTCCGGCTGCCGGGAAGTCCACTGCCCCGGTCCGCACTCCGGCCGCAGCACCCAGACAGTGCCGCCGCGCACATCCGTGACGAAGCCGCGCCGGTCGGCGACCTCGTCGTGGATCAGGTCGCCCACCGGTCGGGAACCCGCGCACGCGCTGACACCGACAACCGTCAACGGACCGCTTCCGCCCGGCCGGAAACGCGCGCACGCGCTGACACCGACGCCCGTCCACGGACGACCGGCTCCACCCACCCGGACTCCCGCCCCCGCTCACGCCCACGCCCACGCCCTGACACCAACACCCCTCAACACCCCTCCGGCATCCGCTTCGCCCCGCACGTCGCCAGACTGCACCACCTCCGTCGCCCGCTCTCGTCGAGGAACAGCCAGCCGCAGTCCGGGCTGGAGCAGGTGCGGATGGTGAAGCGGCGGGCGTCGGCGAGGAGTTCGGCCGCGTTGCGCGCCACCGCGTACAGGGGCAGGCGCAGACCGGTGGAGGGGGACGGGCGCCAGCGGGCCAGGCCGTCCTCGCCCCGGGTGAACACCGAGAGCCGCGCGGCGTCCTCCACCACTCCGGCCACGGCCTTGAAGGCCCGGCCGTCCTGCGGATCGGTCAGGCAGGTGTAGAGGTCCGTACGGAACCGGCGGGCCTCGTCGAGCGCGGCGGCTGCCTCGGCCGGCTGCCGTACCGCCTGGTCGCGCAGCCGGGTGACCGTCCGCTCCTCGATCAGGTCCAGATGCCCGGCCCATACGGCGAACGCGGCATAGCCCCGCAGCCACTCCGACCCGGGCAGCGGGTCCCCGCCCCACCCGGCGTAGGTGTTGCAGAACTCCAGCGCGGGGTGTCCGCTCGTACTCCACGGCAGCCACTGGTCGTCGACCCGTACCGCGTAGACGGGCCCGGGCGGCCGGTCCAGCCGGGGGTCGCCGTGCAGCATGCGGTCGTGCAGGGTGCGCAGGTCGCGGTTGGGTTCGATGCCGAGTTCGGTCGCGAGGAGGGTGCGCGTGCCGTCGTACAGGCGGAGTGCGTCGGCCTGGCGGCCGGACCGGTACAGGGCGGTCATCCGGGCCGCGACCAGCCGTTCACGCGTGGGGTGCTCGTCGAGCAGGGGTGTCAGGTCCGCCGCGACCCGGTCGTGCAGCCCCAGGGCGAGCTGCGCCTCGGCCCGCTGTTCCACGGCGGACAGCCGCAGTTCGGCGAGGGTGCCGCCCAGCCGTGTCCGCAGCCGCTCGTCGGCCACGTCCGCGAGCGGCTCCCCGCGCCACAGCCCGAGGGCATCGTCGTAGAGGCGTGTCCGCTCGGCCGGGTCGGCGGCGGTGGCCGCCCGTCCGGCGAGGGACGTGAACTCCTGTGCGTCGATACGGTGTTGGCCGTGCTCTACGGCGTAGCCGTCGTGCTTGCTCGCGATAATCACCCCGTACGGCTTGAGCGCGGCGCGCAACCGGCCGACGTAGGTGTGGACGGTGGCGCGGGCGGAGGCGGGCGGGGTGTCGTCCCACAGCAGGTCGATGAGGCGTTCGGTCGCGACGACCCGCCCCGCGTGCAGCAGCAGGACCGCCAGCAGGCACCGCTCCTGGCGGCGGCTGCCCACCGGCACCGGCCGCCCCTCGTGGTGGGCGGCGAACGGACCGAGCAGCTGGAAATCCATGGCTACCGGCAGCCTAGAGCGTCGTCTCCTTCGGAGTGCCGGGCCTGCTCGGATGTGCCGGGGTGACGATCACTCCGCTGATCCGGGGTCCTCGCGCTGCTTGGCGTGGAAGCGCGCTTTCTTCTGCCGATTCCCGCACGTGTTCATGTCGCACCATTTGCGGGTGCGGCTCTGGCTGGTGTCGAAGAAGGCGGCCTGGCAGGTCGGTGACGCGCACAGGGCCAGTTTTCCGTCTCGTTCGCCTGCGACGATGCTGATCGCGTCGGCGGCGATCACGCCGAGGGCGTCCTCCACGGGGGAAGCCGAGCCGAGCCGCCAGCGCCGCTCGCCCTCGGGCGTGAGGATCGCCGCGGCCCGGCCCTGAGCGCTGCGGTCGTTGATGACGTGGACAGCGGGCGCGGGGAGGGCGTCCTGGAGCGCGGCCGCTGTCGCGACGGCGTGGATCGACTCCCGCAGTTCCCGGGCGAGGTCGAGCTGGGCAGGGGTGCAGGAGTCCACGGCGAGGCCGTACACCGCGAGCCAGTCGACGAGTCGCCGCGGCGTGGGAATGCGCTCCACGGCGTCGCCATGACGCTCCGAGAGAGTCCCCGTGAAGCTCGTCGCCAGCACGCTGCCGAGGCGGAAGTCAGGGAATCCAGCAGGCATGGAACCACCTTAGACGGTTGCGGCCCGGCTCGGGAGCCTGTTAGAACCGTCTTAGCCGGTTCTGCGATGGCCAGGAGGTCTCATGCCCCGCCCGACGAGCGACGTACACGCTTTCGAAGCCCACGCGACGGACACCGACCTCGACGATCTGCGCGCGCGACTGGCCGCGGCGCGACTGCCGGAGGCCGAGACGGTCCAGCGCGCAGCGCCCGACCCGCGCCGATGGGAACAGGGCGTTCCGCTCGCCGACCTCGTCGATGTCGTGGACTACTGGCGCACCGGGTACGACTGGCGGCCCTTCGAAGAGCGCCTGAACCACATCGGCCAATTCCGTACGACCATCGACGGACTGGGCATTCATTTCCTGCACCGCCGGTCCGAGCGCGCGGATGCCACCCCTCTGCTCTTGACGCACGGCTGGCCGGACAGCATCGTCCGGTTCATCGATGTGGTGGACGAACTGGCGGATCCGAAAGACGCGAACGCGCCGGCGTTCCATGTCGTGGTCCCGTCGCTGCCGGGATTCGGCTACAGCGACAAACCGGCCACGACCGGATGGGGGACCGAAAAGGTCGCGGCCGCGTGGGTGGAACTGATGGGAAGGCTCGGCTACAGCGAATTCGCGGCCCACGGTGGTGACTGGGGAGGCAATATCACCACGGTTCTCGGCGGCAGGTTCCCGGCGCACGTTCTCGGCATCCACACCACCTTCGCGGAGGGACCGCCCGGGATGAGCACGGACGGTCTGACGGCGGTCGAGCGCGCATGGGCCGAGGAAACCCGCCACTTCTGGCGCCACCGGGCGGCGTACGCGAAGCAGCAGGCGACCCGGCCGCAGACCATCGGCTACTCGCTCGTCGACTCACCGGTCGGCCTTCTCGCCTGGATCCTCGACAAGTTCGCCGAATGGTCGGACACCGAGGACAGCCCGTTCGAGACGATCTCCCTGGACCGCGTTCTTGACAACGTCACCCTGTATTGGCTGACACGGACCGGCGCATCGGCGGCCCGCATCTACTACGAGAGCCACAACTCACTCGACCCCGAACTCCGGGTCGACGTCCCGTCGGCGATCACCATGTATCCCCGCGATATCGAGCGGTGCCCGCGCCCCTGGGCACAGGAGCGGTACCGGAAGATCGTCCGATGGAGGTCGCCCGAGACCGGGGGACATTTCCCCTCGCTGGAAGTCCCCGAGTATTTCGTCAAGGATCTGCGCGAGGGCCTCGCGGCCGTGCTGGCCGCTAAGCGATGATGTGCCGCAGATAGGCGTGCGGGTCGGCGAGATAGCGGCGCCAGTGATCCACGACACCGAGTTCCCGCCAGGCGACTCTGCGCAGCCCGTGTTCGCCGACCTCGACGATGTCCGCGCCCGGCAGTGCGGTCAGGAGCGGGGAGTGCGTGGCGCAGATGACCTGGCCGCCCTCCTTGGCCAACCGGTCGATGTGCCCGATCAGTTCGAGGCAGGAGGAGAAGGAGAGCGCGGCCTCCGGCTCGTCGAGGACGTAGAGCCCGGCGTGCAGGAACTTCCCGCGGAACGCCGCGAGGAAGCCCTCGCCATGGCTGACCGAGTCCGGCGCGAAGCCCTCCCTGTTCAGCGCGTCCAGCGCGGTCTCGGCCCGCAGGAAGAAGCCCTTGCGGGCCGACCAGTTGGTGACCATACGGCGCCCGCGCGAGGCCGCGTCGAACTTGATCCGCTCGCCCAGCTCCGACTTGGCGCGCGGCGAGGCGTAGCGCCAGTCGTGGGAGCCGCCGTAGGAATCCAGCCCGAACCCCTCCGCCAGCGCCTCGACCAGCGTCGACTTGCCCGAGCCGTTCTCACCGACCAGGAAGGTCACCGGTGCGGTGAAGCGCAGCCCCTCGTCGAGAAGCTGCCGGACGCAGGGCACCGACCAGGGCCAGGTGTCCTCGTCGTACGAGGAGAGGTGGGCGTACGCGCGTTCGACAATCACTCGAACAGTGTCGCGCAGGAGGCGGAAGGCGGCTCGGTGCCCACGCCGGGGATGGTGAGGCTTTGGTCAGAGGCCGGGGCGAGACTGGCGCACGCCCTCGCGGCGAGCCCTTCCTCCGCCCCTCTGACCAGGGAGAACCATGCGCCGAACCGCCCTCGCGATGCTCACACTTGCCGCCGCACTGCTCGGGACGCAGCCCGCGACGGCTGCGACGGCCGCGACGGAAGCAGGGGGCTGGGAGCCGGCGCCCTCCACCCCCTGGGACGTCGCCGCCGGCGTGCGCTGCGACTTCCCCGTGCACGGCGAGCCCGTCGTCGACGAGGTGGTGCGGCGCGTCCTGAGCACCCACCCCGACGGTTCCGCACGCCGGGTCGCCTACAAGGGTGACCTGGTCATCCGCGTCACGAACACCGAGTCCGGTGCCGCCCACGACGCCGACGCGAGTGGCTCGGCCGTCGTCGAGTACCGGCCGACGGTTCACAACTCTGGGCCGTGCGCGGCCCGGTGCTCGTCGGCGTGGGAGAGGGGCAGGGCAACCTGCCGCGTGGGCTGTACATCGTGGACGGGGTGTACGGGATGGACATCAGCGCCACTGGATACAAGGCCGTACATCTCGTTCGGGGGACTACGGACGACCTGTGCGCCCGTATTGACTGATCCGGGGAGACCGGGGACCAGGGCCTGTCCGGCGGTTCGTGCCGGACAGGCCTCTGGCCCGGACAGCCTCCCTAACCCTCCGGGCTCAGCGCTTGAGCGTGAAGGTGAAGTCGCCGGAGAGCTTGCCGCTCAGCCGGACCGCCGAGACGACCTTCCCCTCCGCGATCAGCCGCTCGACCTCGGCCCGTGACAGACCGCACCCTTCAGCGATCAGTCGCACCGGCCGGACCGGTATCCGCGCCGCGAAGCGGACCGATACGTCGATCACCTCGCGGCCCAGATGCTCCGAGCCGCCGGTGTCGAGGCGCCAGGCGTCGTCCCAGTCGAGGGCGATGCGATTGCGGCGCCGCAGGACCGGATCCCGGAGCAGTTCGGCTGCCAGGCCGGGGTCGTTGTCGTGCAGCCGGTCCAGCAGCTCAGGTCGTACGGAGCGCACATTCCTCCGCTCCAGGACCGTGAGCTTCGCCGTCTCCCCGCACCCGGTGCACAGGACGAGGAACCAGGCGTCGATGAGCTTGTGGTGGGCGTTGACGCGGAACTTGCCGTTCGCCCGGAAGCGTTCGGAGGCGCAGGAGTGGCAACGGCGGAGGACGAGCGGCAGGCAGGTGGGCATGACCACCCAGTGTTCGGACACAGAAGTACACCGGTTTCAGTGAGAAGTCCGCAGCAAGAAGCAGCGCGGCGCACACAGACGCGACGCGCGACAGATCAGCTCTCGGGAGGTCTCACACGGTGTACAACGGCACGTCCTCGCTCAGACGACTCGGGTCGGCAGCACGGTAAGGGCGCACAGCGGCGCCGCTCCACTGGTTTTCGTCCGGCTTGCCCCTCACGTCGCGTGAGGCCGGCCCCACTCTGGGACGTCCCCTCATGTCGGCTGAAAGGGTCGGACCTTCATCACCTCAAGAAACTGAGGCTGGGTTCCGGGGTCGGTAGTACTGAGGAGTAGGCATGCCCAAGAAGACCCCCCAGGACTGGGAGAGCCTGGAGCAGGAGCTCTACTCGGCGGGGGTGGATCCCGACGAGGTGAAAGCCGGTTCGCGCCGTCTGCTGGCAGAAGCCCAGGGGCATCAACTCGCCGATGCGCGCGAACAGTACGGCTTGGCTCAGAGGGACGTGGCCGCCCGCATGGGGTGAGCGTCGCTCGCGTGTCCCAGATCGAGCACGGCGAGGGCGCGACTCTCGATGTCATCGCACGCTACGTAGAGGCACTCGGCAGCAGGCTGGACCTGGTTGCCGACTTCGGTGACCACACCCTGCAGATGCCGGCAGCGACGATCGGGGCAGTACGGCGGCCTAGGCAGCTTCCGAAAACAACGACCTCGCCCGCCGGCTGCTTCAACGCACCGCGCCCGTCAGCTCACTCCCGACGACGAGGACTTCGTCATCCAGACGGCCACCACCCGCCCCGCCAAGCTCGGCCAGCCATTCGCCCGCTGGTCACTCCGCAAACTGGTCGCCTATCTGCGGAAAGTCCACGGCCGGATCATCCGCATCGGCCGTGAGACCTTACGCAGCCTGCTCGCCCGCCGCGGTGTCACCTTCCAGCGCACCAATACATGGAAGGAGTCCCCCGACCCGGACCGCGAGGCGAAGCTGGACCGGATCGAAGAGGTCCTGGACCGCTTCCGATGGCGCACCGATCTACGTCATCCTGGACAACCTGTCCGCCCACAAAGGCGCGCTGGCGCAACGCCAACGCCCGCCACCGCGACGTCCTGGCCGCCGAACGCAAGGAACGCGCCCCCATCCGCAGCGAGAGAGGCGTCCGCTGGGGCGGACGTCCCCTCAAGGCTGCAGCGTGAGCGCACTTCCCGCCGAGTGCGCAGCTCCTTGTGAAAGGCTGGGAGCATGATGGGCGGACCGTCCGAGAACCCAGAACTCTGGGCGTTCCTGGAATCACTGCACTGCGGCGAGATCCTTTCCGGCACCGTCACAGCGATCGAACGGTTCGGCGTATTCGTGGCGCTGGACGACGGTCCCGCCCACCCGGTCTTCCCTGGCGTCGGGTTCATCACGATCCCCGAACTGTCCTGGCGGCGCATCGAAGCCGCCTTCGACGTTGTGCAGGTCGGACAGCGTGTCTCAGCCGAGTTCCTTCAGTTCGACACATGGAACCTGGAGGCCAGACTTTCCTTGCGGGCGACGCAGCCGGACCCCTTCCAAGCATTCGCCGACCACACTGCAGTGGGGCAGAAACTGCACGGGCGGGTCACCAAGCTGATCCCGTTCGGCGTCTTCGTGCAGGTCACCGACGGGGTCGAGGGACTGGTCCACCTGCGAGAGCTCACACCGACGCCCGTGGAGAGCCCGTCAGATGTCGTCCAGGCCGGGGACGAGGTCACGGTCGTCGTCACTGAGATCGACCGGGAACAACGCAGGCTGGTTCTCTCTCGACGACAAAGCCCCTCCGACCACCGATGACTCCTCTACGCTCGCGCGAGGGAACCGTCGCGGGAGCGTTCCTGAGCGCCTGAACGCCCGCTCGACGCAAGGGAAGCACCACCCGAACCCGGTGAACCTATGCGGTCAGAGCACTAGTCGCCCATGAACCACAGATAGCTGCCCGGCGTCGCGGCACACGCTTCAAGCAACTCGGCAAGGTCCAGCAGGGCCGCCTTCTGCTGCTCGTCAGTACACCGCTGCGTCAGGGCGACGACTTCCTGACGGGCGACTTGAGCTTCCTGCTCGTTGAACAGCGTGTCGCCATAGGGATCCACCCAGCCGAGCTTGCCCGAGCCGTGCCGGTCCAGCGTGCTCAGCGCCCTCGCCAACGCCTCACCGTGCCCGTAAGACCCCCGCAGCAAGGTCTCCCGGGACGCCCTCTTGCGGGAGGGCCGCCCCGAGTGCAGCTCCAGTTCAATCCCCATGACCCCCTCCTTCGGCCTCGGACACCGAAGCTTCGCAGAAATCCGTCATCGACGCCGATACCCGTCGCGTCCGCTGCAACGGGCTGAGGAGCACCTCGGAGACCGTCACTCGCCTCGGAGCTCCGCACGTATGTCGACCAGGGCCTGGTGTACTCGTTCACGCTCCGCGCCCGCGTACAAGTCAAGGAGTTCCAGGACACCCGCGGTCTCGTCGCGCGAGAACCTGGCGTCGCACAACTGCCGGATCGCCGGGGACACCGCCATGGCCGTCATCTTGGCTGTCGCGCACGTCGGCGACGACGGTCGGGAACGGCCGAACGAGCCAGGGCCCGTGGCACGGAGGACCGAGGACCACGCGTGATCGATCCCTCACCGACCCTTCGTGCAAGGCACTGGCCCCGCCACCCCGCCCGCCCCGATCGTGGGCTCCATGGACGATCACGGTGACGCGCCCCACGGGCCCCACGGGCCCCACGAGCCCGACGAGATCCGCCGCTTCTGGAGCCGCCTCGGGCTGCCCGGGCTCGTCGACGTGCACACGCATTTCATGCCCGAGCGGGTGCTGCGGAAGGTGTGGGAGTACTTCGACGGGCTGGGGCCGCTCACCGGGGGGATGGAGTGGCCGATCGCCTATCGGGAGGAGGAGGCGGAACGGGCGCGGATCTTGAGGGAGTTCGGGGTGAGGGCGTTCACCGCGATGCTCTATCCGCACAAGCCCGGCATGGCCGCCTGGCTGAACGACTGGGCGGTGGACTTCGCGCGGCGTACGCCCGACTGTCTGCACACCGCGACGCTCTTCCCCGAGCCGGGGGTGGAGGCGTATGTCGGGGAGGCCGTGGCGGCGGGGGCGCGGGTGTTCAAGGCGCATGTGCAGGTGGGGGCGTACGACCCGGCCGACGAACTGCTGCGGCCGGCGTGGGGAGTGCTGGCCGACGCCGGGATCCCCGTGGTGATCCACTGCGGCTCCGGGCCCGCGCCCGGCAAGCACACCGGGCCCGGGCCGATCGCCCGGGTGCTGGCCGACCACCCCCGGCTGCGGCTGATCGTCGCGCACATGGGGATGCCCGAGTACGAGGAGTTCCTCGACCTCGCCGAGCGGTACGGGGAGGTGCGGCTGGACACCACGATGGCGTTCACCGACTTCAGCGAGGGATTCATGCCGTTCCCCCGCCGCGCCCTGCCCCGGCTGGCCGCGCTCGGCGACCGCATCCTGCTCGGCTCCGACTTCCCCAACATTCCCTATCCGTACGCGCACCAGCTCCACGCACTGGAGCGGCTGGGCCTCGGGGAGGAGTGGCTGCGGGCCGTGTGCCATGACAACGGGGCAGAGCTCTTTGGCCTGAACGGCCCAGAGTTGAGGTGAACGGCGGCGCAACTACCGGCGGGTACGGGAGAGATTCCGTGACAAGGCCCCCACAACAGGGCCCACCGCACCACTCCCGCTCCCCTTCCCCTCCCGGGTGAGCTAGAAACTTCAATGAAGCTGGCCGCACCAAGGGGTGCGCAGCGGTACTCGCCCCCGAGGGGAAACAGTGACCACACGAGACCACGGATCCGGCCGGTCCGGCTCCCGCGCACGCAGACGCCTCCCGCGTCTGAAGATCGCCCTCGCCGCCGCCGTCTCCTTCGCCGTCGCCGGGACCGCCGCCCAGGTGATGGCGGCCCAGCCGGACGACGCCGGGAAGCAGCCGGCCGTGCCGTCCCTCGCCTGGTCCGACTGCCAGGACGGCTTCGAGTGCGCGAACGCCGACGTACCGCTGGACTACCGCGACCCGCAGGGCAGGACCATCACCCTGGCGGTCATCCGCAAGAAGGCCCCGGACCAGGCCGAGAAGAAGGGCACCCTCTTCCTCCAGCCCGGCGGCCCCGGCAACTCCGGCGTGGACTTCGTGCGCGGGAACTACGCCGAGCTGCCCGCCGCCCTGCGCGACTCCTTCGACGTGTTCGGGTACGACGTACGCGGCGTCGGGCGCAGTTCGCAGGTCCAGTGCTGGGACGACCCGACGTACACCCGGGCCATCACCTCGGCGAAGGGCGTCCCCGGCCCGGACGCCTACGAGCCCGCCGTGCGCCAGGCCGCCGAGTTCGACCAGGCCTGCCAGGACAACGCCGGCGATCTGCTGCCGTACGTCGGGACGGAGTACGTCGCCCGGGACATCGACCTGCTGCGCCAGGCTCTCGGCGAAGACCAACTGACTTACTACGGGCGGTCGTTCGGGTCCTACATAGGCACCGTCTACGCAGCCCTGTTCCCCGACCGGGTGCGCGCCCTCGCGCTCGACGGCGCCTACGACCCCGAGCACTACGCGAACCAGCCGTACGCCTACGACCGGCCCCAGTACCTGGCCCTGGACGGCGCGATGGGCCGCTTCCTCGACTGGTGCAAGGCGGACCAGGCCACCTGCGGGTTCGGCGACGGCGACCCCCGGGGCGCGTTCGAGAAGCTCAAGGCCGACCTCGACGCCAGCCCCGTACCGACCGCGAACGGCGGGCAGGCGGGCGGCTACACCCTCGTCTACCGCATCCTGTTCAACATCAACGAGGGCAAGGTCATCTGGCCCTCCCTCGGCGAGGCCCTGCGCAAGGCCCAGCAGCGCGACAACACCTCGTTCCTGCTCCGGCCGCCGTCCGCCGCCAGCTACGACTTCCTCAACCCGAACGTCGTCGTCGAGTGCACCGACAAGGCCTACCCGCGCGACACGGCCCTCTTGAAGCGGAAGGTGACCGGCTTCGCCAAGGCCGCGCCGCTCCTCGGCCCGGCCCTCGCCTACGGCCCGCCGCTCTACGACCACCAGCACGCCACCGCCTGCGTCCAGTGGAAGGGCGAACAGGTCAGCCGCTACGACGGTTCCTTCCGCGCGAAGGGTTCCGCCCCGATCCTGGTCGTCGGCAACACCGGCGACCCGGACACCCCGTACCAGGACGCGGTGGCCCTGTCCCGGGAGCTGGACAACGGCCGGCTGCTCACCTTCAAGGCCGAGGGGCACACCGCCTTCGGGCGCAGCGCCTGCGCGACCGACGCCGTGACCGGATATCTGGTGGATCTGAAGGTCCCGGCGCGCGGTACGACCTGCGCGGACGAGACCCAGCCGCCGTCCTCCACACCGAAGGTGGCCCCGCCCGGCACGACCCTCGGCGAACTCCGCAACGGCGTCAACGAGCGGCTCGACCGCATCGGCGCCCTGCGCTGACCGACCCCCGCAAGACCGTGCACGACGGCACCCCGGGTGCCCGGGCCGCACCAGGCCCGGCACCCGGGGTGTTCGCGTATCCCGGTGGCTCCGGCCTCTTGACCCGCCTTCGCGGCGGCGCGTACAACTGCTCTCGCTACTGACAGAAACCGGTTACTACCACTTACCGCCGCGCACCACTTACCGCAAGGGAAAGGTCCCTCACGATGAGAGCTTCGGGAGAACGGGCCCGCCGGGACGTGCTCAAGGGCGCGGCCGCCGGTGCCGGGCTGGCCGCGGCGGGGATCGTCACCACGCGCCCCGCGTACGCCGCCGACGCCGACAGCCCCCAAGGCCGCCCCCACCGCCCGGAGAGCGTGACCGCCCGCATGGGCGGCACCTCCGTCACCCTGTCGGTCAGCACCCACGGGACCCTCCACTGGTCCGCCCGGCGCGACGGCCGCACAGTGATCGGCACCTCCGCCCTCGGTGTCCGGCTCGGCGACGGCACCGTCCTCGGCAGCGACGTCCGGGTGACCGGACGGCGGCACCGCACCCACCGCTCCACCTGGACCCCGGTCTACGGACGCAACGCGACCGTCACCGACCACTACCAGGAGCACCGCTGGGACTTGAAGGACCGCGCCACCGGCATTCGTTTCGGCGTGCAGGTCCGCGCCTACCGGACCGGCGTCGCCCTCCGCTATCTCCTCCTCGACACCGAAGCCGCGAGCACCGCCACCATCACCGACGAGCTGACCACCTTCGTCTTCCCGGACGGCACCACCGTCTACAGCGCCCGCGACGAGAACGCCTACGAGCCGGTGGCCCCGGGCTCCATACCCGTCACCGGCACCGCCACCACCGACAACGGCCCGCTCACCGACCTCCCCCTGACCGCCACGCTCCCCGACGGCCTCATCGCCTGTGTCTGTGAGTCCTCACGCGTCGACTACCCCCGCCTGATGCTCGGTTCGGTCGACGGCGAGCCGAACACCCTCTCCGCCTTCCTCATGGAGCACACCGCCCGGGGCACCGGCCCGGTGGAGACGGCCTCCACCGTCACCACCCCGTTCGCCACACCGTGGCGGGCCGTCGTCATCGGCGCCGGCCACGCCGAACTCGTCGACAACGCCGAGCTGGTGCTGAACCTGGCCCCGCCGAACGCCCTCCCCGACCCCTCCTGGATCAAGCCCGGCAAGGTCTTCCGCTGCGAGCTCACCACCGCGGCCGGACTCGCGGGCGTCGACTTCGCCGTGGCCCGGGGGCTGGAGTACATCGAGTACGACGCCGGCTGGTACGGCCCGGAGTTCACGACGCCCGACGCGACGAAGCCCATCGCCGCGATCGACCTGCCGTCGGTCATCTCGTACGCCACGAGCCAGGGCATCGGCGTCTTCCTCTACGTCAACCGGCTGGCGCTGACCGACGCGGACTCCCTCTTCGGCCTCTACAAGAGCTGGGGCGTGCAAGGCATCAAGCTCGGGTTCATCAACGACGGCACCCAGTCGATGACCAACCAGATCATCGACTGGGCGAAGACGGCGGCGAAGTACCAGCTGCTGATCGACATGCATGACGACGTCCGGCCGTTCGGCTACGAGCGGACCCTCCCGAACTGGATCAGCCTGGAGGGCGTGCGCGGCAACGAGCAGTTTCCGACCGCCACGCACAATGTGACGCTGCCGTTCGCCCGCAACATCGGCGGCCCGATGGACTACACGATCTGCTACGGCCAGTCCCGCGACAAGACGACCAACGCCCACCAGATGGCCATGGCCGCCGTCTACTACCAGCCGCTCAACTTCCTCTTCTGGTACGACAAGCCGTCCAAGTACGCCAACCCGGCCAACTGGCCCGGCCTGCCCTGGTTCAACGCCGTTCCCACGACGTGGGACGAGAGCCGCACCCTGGCCGGATCGATCGGCGAGTACGTCGCGGTCGCCCGGCGCAGCGGGTCCGTCTGGTACCTCGGCGCCATGACCGACGAGTCGTCCAGGACGCTCACCCTCCCGCTGTCGTTCCTCGGGCGCGGCACGTACACGGCGACGGTCTACGCCGACGGCACCCCGGGCGCGAGCCCGTACCAGACCCCGGTCGTGGTCGGTACCCGGAGCGTGACCCGGGCCGACAGCCTCGACGTGGCGATGGCTCCGGCGGGCGGGCAGGCGGTCGTGCTGAGGCCGATCTGAACCGGGAGGGCGTGGGGTTTGCTTGTCCCAGCGCACCTGCCCGGATTCTCTCTCCTCCACATCATCGAGTTGACTTGTCCCCACTCGTGAACGAGGGGGATTCCTACGGCTCGCGCCGTGGGGCTTTCTGCTTCACTGCCGACTGCCCGCCCGGAGTTCTCCGTTGGGGTCTTACACCGGCTCCACAGACAGACACCGCCAGCCCGGCGGCCAGAAGGTTCTTCGCGGCATTCACGTCCCGGTCATGGACCGTGCCGCAGCTGCCGCACGTCCAGGTGCGGACGCCCAGCGGTATCTCCGACCGGAGGGTGCCGCAGTGGGAGCACAGCTTGGACGAGGGAAAGAAGCGATCCACCGCGATCACTTCCCGCCCGTACCAGTCGGCCTTGTACTCCAGCATGCCCCGGAACTGCGACCACGCGGCATCACTGATGGCGCGGGCCAGGTTCCGGTTCTTGACCATCGTGCGCACGGTCAAATCCTCGATCACGAGCGTTTGGTTCTCACGCACGAGTCGAGTGGTCAGCTTGTGCAGCGCATCCCGCCTGCGGTCGGTGATCCTGGCGTGGATCTTCGCGACCTTCTGGCGGGCCTTGCGTCGGTTGGCACCGTCACCCTTGGCCTTGCGGGAGAGCTCCCGCTGCGCCTTGGCCAAGCGCTCGCGGTCACGGCGCTCATGCCGAGGGTTGGCGATCTTCTCACCGGTCGAAAGAGTCAGCAGGTGGTTCAGGCCGACGTCAACACCAACCGTCGTACTGGCGGCCGCAAGCGGCTTCACAGTTGGGTCCTCGCACAGCATCGAGACGTACCAGCGTCCCGCGCTGTCCCGGCTGACGGTCACCGTGGTCGGCGTGGCCCCTCCGGGCAGGGGGCGGGACCAGACGATGTCGAGCGGGTCGGCCATCTTCGCCAACGTCAGGCGGCCTTCACGGAACCGGAACGCCGAAGAGGTGTACTCAGCACTCGCACGGGACTTCTTCTTCGCTTTGAACCGCGGATACTTGGCGCGCTTGGCGAAAAAGTTCGCGAAGGCATTCTGCAGGTGCCGCAGCGCCTGCTGCAGTGGAACGGAGGAGACGTCATTGAGATAGGCCAGGTCCCCGGTCTTCTTCCACGCCGTCAGCATGGCGGAGGTCTGGTTGTAATTGACCCGTTCCTGCCGCGCCCACGCCTCGGTACGGGCAGCGAGCGCCATGTTGTAGACCTTCCGCACGCACCCGAACGTGCGCGACAGCTCGGCTGCCTGCGCATCGGTCGGATAGAAGCGGTACTTGAAGGCCCGCTTCACGTGAGTGGCCATGGCTCACAAACTATCATCTAAGTTTGTGAGCATCCTGGAATCGATGGAACGGGGGCTGCTGCGGCGGCCCTGAGCCGTCACGACCCGATGTCCACGACCCGGGCCCAGTCCGGCGGCGAGTCCGGGACGTAAACGGGGTTGGACTCGTCGTAGGCGTGGTCGTCGTAGGCGTGGCCGTCGTAGCCGCGTGGGAAGAGGCCCACGACCGTGCGGCACGGAGGCCGGGTGCCGGGCCAGCGCGTCTGGCCGTCGGTGAGGGCCACGACGACGTCCGGGGCCGGGCGGGAGCGCAGGGCGCGGGTGAAGCCGGCGCGCAGGTCCGTGCCGCCGCCGCCCGTCAGGTGGATGCCCTCGGCGCGGCACAGGCGGCGGGCGAAACCGGCCGAGGCGTCGCAGGGCACGACGGTGACGAGGTCGCGGCGTCCGCCGACCGCCCGGGCGATCTCGGCGACCTCCAGGAGCGCGCTGCCGAGTTCGGCGTCGCTGACCGAGCCGGAGGTGTCGATGATGACCGACACCCGGGGCGGGCGGCGGCGCAGGCTCGGCAGGACGATGCCGGGGATCGCGGTCGAGCGCCGGGCGGGCCTGCCGTAGGTGTAGTCCTCGCCCGCGCCGGGGCCGGACGTGGCCGAGCGGATCGCCGCGCCCAGCAACTCCCGCCAGGGCTGGGGCGGATGGAAGGCCTCCTCGGCCCAGCGCCGCCAGCCCTGCGGGGCGCTGCCCGGGCGGCCGGTGATGCCCTGCGCCACCCGGAAGCGGACGGCGTCCCTTTCCTGCTCGCTCAGGCCGTGCGCGCCGTCCGGGCCGAACTCCCACTCCCGGCCCCGGCCGTCGGCGCCACTGCCGCAGTCCAGCCAGGCGAGGTCCTGCATACGCGGGCCGACGCTGAACTTCCGGAGGTACTCCTCCATCAACTCGCCTTCCGCCAGCCCCAGATCGCCCGGCTCGACGACCCCCTCGGGGCGGGCGAGGCCGTCGCCGTAGACGTCGTCGTTGATCTCGAAGTCGGCGGCGATGTTCATCCGCAGCCGATCCCCGGGGCCGTTCAGGCCCCGCTCCCGGGCGACCCGGTCGCTGCGGCCGTGGTGGTCGCGCAGCAGGTGCGACACCTCGTGCACCCATACCCCGGCCAGTTCCTCGACGGGCGTACGGTCCACGAACACCGGCGAGACGTAGCACCGCCAGTGCCGGTCGACGCCCATCGTCGGCACCCGGCGCGACTCCACGACATGCAGGGCGAACAGGGCCGTCGCGAGGTAGGGGCGGACGCGGGCGGCGTGCAGGCGGGCGGCGAAGAGCTTGTCCCGGTCGAGGGTTCCGGTTCCGGTTCCGGTCTCCGTGGCCGTCATCGGCCCGCCTTCGCCACGGCCTCTTCCGCGGCCGCCGTCCGGGCCGCCGCGCGGTCCGCCCGGCCGGAGAGGGACACGACGCCGGCGAGGCGCTCGATCGCCGCCGGTACGTCCCAGTCCTCCCGGCGCAGGGCCGCGAGCGTGGTCGCGGGGACGACCACGACATCCGGGGGCCCGCTCTCCACCGCCTTGACCAGCAGGGCCCACGCCGCGTCCCAGCGGGGCCGCTCCGGGCGGCTGCGGACCGCCGCCACCACGGCGTCCAGCGCGGCCTGGCGCAGATCGCCCCGCTCGGGCAGGACCGCCCCGGCCGGGTCGGCGAGCAGGGTCTCGGGGTCCGGGAGGTCCATCCGGTCCAGGCTCGCCAGCAGTTCGAGTCCCGGCCCGTCCCCGACGGTGCCCCGGACCAGCAGGGACAGGACGTCACGGGAGGAGCCGGCCGCGGTGGCGAAGGCGATGAGATGCAGCGTCATCTCCCAGCTCCGGGGCGACGGCCAGGCCCCGCCCCGGCGGGTCTCTCCGCTGGGCAGCCGGTGCACGAGCCCGGGGCGCGCCGTGAGCAGCTCGCACACGGCACGGCGGGCGAAGGCCACGGCGTCCGGCAGCTTCCCGGGGTCGAGCCGGGGCAGGGTCGCCCGGGGCCAGGTCCCGCCGAGGCCCCGGACGACGACGTCGGTGTCGTGCGCCCACTGGAGGTGGACGAAGCGGTTGGCGAGCGGCGGGCTCAGTTCCCAGCCGTCGGCGGCCGAGGAACGCGGGTTGGCGGCGGCCACGATCCGCACGCCGGGCGGCAGCCGCAGCGCGCCGATCCGCCGCTCCAGCACGAGCCGGAGCAGGGCGGCCTGGACGGCGGGTGGTGCGGTGGAGAGTTCGTCGAGGAACAGCAGTCCCCGGCCGGCCCGCACCAGACGTACCGCCCAGTCCGGCGGGGCCAGGGGCACGCCCTGTTCGGCGGGGTCGTCGCCGACGATCGGCAGCCCCGAGAAGTCGGACGGCTCGTGCACGCTCGCGATCACCGTCGTCAGCGGCAGATCCAGGGCGTCGGCGAGCTGGTTCAGGGCCGCCGTCTTTCCGATGCCCGGCTCTCCCCACAGCAGCACGGGCAGATCGGCTGCCACGGCCAGGGTGAGGGCTTCCAGTTGGCTGTCGGGGCGGGGTTCGGTGGTGGTGTCGCGCAGGAGGGTCAGCAGGTCGGCGGCGATGTCGAGGCGGGCGGTGGTGTCGGCGAGGGGTGTGCTGCGTGTGGGCATGGGTGATCACCTTTGGGGTTCAGGAGTTTCGGAGTGCGGGCGGGGCCGGTCACATGTGACGGGGATGCGGGCCCTGTTCTCGGGAGCGGCGGAGGTCCCAGGGGCGCAGGCTGCCGGGCGGGGGCCCGTCCAGGCCCGCCCGGAACAGCCCGTGGGCGACGCGCCGCCGCGCGGCCGTGTCCAGCGCGTCCCGCAGCGGGCCGTCACGCAGCACCGCTTCGGGGCCCAGCAGACTCTCCACGGCGGCCAGCGCCCCGGTGACGTCGCCGTGCCGGAGGCGTTCGCGTACGCCGAGAAGGCAGTCGGGGCGGCGGTGTGCCCGGTCGATGGCCTGGAGGCAGGGCAGGGGCGGTCCGCCGAGGGCGGCGAGCAGTTCCTCGCGCCGGATCTCGTCCGGGGCGTGGTCCAGCGCGGCCAGGGTGCCGTCGACCAGGCCGATGGTGTGCCGGGCTCCCCTGCACTCCACCTGCCGTGGATCACCCGGGTCCTCCCGTACCCCGGAGGTGCCGGTCCGTTCCACCCCGAGCGCCGGGGCGACCAGGGGGTGCAGGCGGCCGGGGTCGATCGCCCCGGCCCGGAGCAGTTCCAGGTCGGGCAGCACCCAGGTCGCCGCGTCGGGCAGGACGGGCAGCGTGGGGTCGGGGGCGTGGGACGACACCACCGCGGTGCCGTCGGACACGTCCAGGACCAGCCGGTTGCGCGCCCCGAGGCGGACCGCGACCCGGCCGGTCGACCGCCCCTCGGCACGCAGCAGGATCTCCGCCTCGGCCGCCCACCGGTCGACGGCGCGGCGATGGCCCTGCGGCAGCGGCCCGGGAGCCGAACGACCGTCCGTGGCGGGAAGATCCGCCCCCGCCCGCACCCGCAGCTCCCCCACCCGGCGGGCATCCCACAGATGCCGGTGCAGGTCGAGACGGAACCGCCGGCTGGGGCGGGGATGCGGATGGCGGGGACGCGGAGGACGCCGGCCGGTCGTGTCGGAGGCGTCCCACAGGGCGAGGCTGAGCCGCTGACCGGCGTCGGCCCAGGCCGGTGGGGTCCGCACCACGAGGTGCAGCGGTGCGGGGCCCGTGGTGTCGTACCGGGCCAGGCCGATCGTCAGCCCCGGCCGCAGCAGCCCGTCGGGGGCGATCCTCGGCAGGTGCCAGCGCAGCAGGTCGGGAGCCAGGTGACGCAGGTCGGCCCGGAGCAGGGCGGCGAGTTCGCGGCCGTGGGTCCGGGCCACGGCACGTGGCTGGAGGTCGACGTCGATACCGGCGGCGGCGCACGCACCGGCCCAGTCGCCGGCCCGGCGACGCGCGGTCGCGGTCTCGATCATGGAGGGCGGCACGGCGAACTCGCGCACGCGCGGCCAGAAGGAGGTCGGGGTGTCCCCGTTCGCGGTGTGGGTGAGCATCAGCACTCACCTGGCGCGGACGGGACCCCCAATCTGTCACGGGAGGTCGTCATCGCGGCGATGCTAACGGCCCCCCTCGTCCTCGCGCACCCGAATATTCGGCGGCTCAGACGATGTGCGACTCGGGCCGGATCTCCGCCCCCGCCCGGAAGCGGTCGGCGGTGAGGGGACCTACGTCGACGCAGGGTGGCCGGTCCAGGTACAGGTCGCGGACGATCTCCCCCACCGCCGGGGCCTGGAGGAAGCCGTGGCCGGAGAAGCCGGTGGCGTAGAGGAAGTTGACGATCTCATCTGAGCGGCCGATGAGCGCGTTGTGGTCAGGTGTCACCTCGTAGAGCCCGGCCCAGCCGCCCGCCGTCTCCAGGGCGGCGAGGTCGGGGGCGCGATGGCGTACGACGTCGCGGAAGAGTCCGAGCCACTCGGGGGTCCAGGTGGTGTCGAAGCCGTCCGGCTCGGCGGGGTCGGCCAGGCCGAACAGGAGGCCGTCGTCGCTGTTGTGGAAGTAGGCCGAGGAGGAGAAGTCGATGGTGAAGGGGATGCGCGGGGCGGGGGGTGTGAGCGGGACGGTGAAGGCCAGTTGGCGGCGGACCGGCCGGACGGGGAGGGGGACTCCGGCCAGGTCGCCGATCCGGGCCGACCAGGCACCGGCGGCGCAGACGACCGTGGCGCAGTCGATCCGGCCGCGGTCGGTGTGGACGGCCGTGACCCGATCGCCTCGGGTGTCGAGGCCGGTGACGCTGGTGCGGGTCGCGAGGACCGCCCCGGCCCGGGTGGCCGCACGCGCGTAGCCCTGGACGACCAGGGCGGGCCGGGCGTGGCCGTCGGCGGGCGAGTGGGCGGCGGCCAGCAGCCCTTCGGTGCTGACGTAGGGGCAGAGGCGGCGGGCTTCGGCCGGGTCGGTCATACGGCTGGGGACGCCCAGGGAGTTCTGCAGCCGGACGGCGGCCTCGAAGTCGGCGACCTGGCGCTCGGTGGTGAGCAGGAAGAGGTAGCCGACGGTGTCGAGGCGGATGTCGGCGCCGGGGCGGTCCGGGAAGTCCCGGAAGGCGCGCAGACTCCGGTCGCCCAGTTCGATGTTGAGCGGGTCGGAGAAGTGCGCCCGTACACCGCCGATCGGTTTGCCGGAGCTGCCGCAGCCCAGCTCTCCGCGTTCCACGACGACGATGTTCCGCACCCCGGCCTCGGCCAGGTGGAAAGCGATGCTCGTGCCCATCACACCACCGCCGATGATCACGACGTCGGCGGTGCGGGGGACGGTGGGGAGGAGGGGTGAGGAGGTCAACGGGCCATCCCTTCACGGTGCCGTGTCATGGCACCCGGTGGTGGGGGTGTTGCCCAGCGGGCCCCGCACCCCATCGGACTTTGCCATCTCTTTACAACCCGCCGCCCCGCCGCCTCGTCTCTCCGCACGACCCGTCACCCACCCCGCCGGCCGACCATCGGCGGGACCGACGAAGGAGAGCGATTCCATGCGCCGAACCGTCCTGAGCGCCCTGGCCCTCGCGGGCACCGCCGTCCTGCTGGGCACCGTGCCCGCGTTCGCCGACGGGGGCAAGACCCCGAGCCCCGTCCCCTCGTCCACCCCGCCGCAGGCCAGTGCCGAACCGACCCGGGCACCGGCCGCGAAGGACAGCACCCGCCCGGCCCCGAAGCCCGAACCGACCCGGGCGCCGGCCGACGGCCAGGTCTCCATCCGGCCGGGCGGCGCGCCCGACACCGGTGTGACGCCGGCGTCCTCGTCCTCCGGGAGCGACGGCACGGCGATCGGCGCGGGCGCCGCCGCGGCGTTCGCGCTGGGCGGCACGGCGGTCTTCGTCGTACGGCGCCGCCGGGCGACCGGGGCATGACCGCGTTCTCCAGGCGCGCGTTCACGACCGCGGCACTGGCGTCGCTGCCGGCGGCCCTGCTGACGGCGTGCGGGAGCCACGGGACCACCACGGGACGACGTCCCAGGCCCCGGGCGGTGCCGGCCGAGGGGGCGCGTCCCCTGGCCCGTTCCGCCCCGGTCCGGCTGCTCGTCCCGGCCATCGGCGTCGACACCCCGGTCATCCGGCTGGGCCTGGCGCCCGACGGCACGGCGGAGGTGCCGCCGATCACGGCGGACGACCGGGCGGGCTGGTACCGGCACTCACCGACGCCGGGACAGACCGGCCCCTCGGTGATCCTCGGACACGTCACGGTCGGGAAGTACGGCGACGGCGTCTTCCGCCGGCTCGACCGGCTGCGCCGGGGCGAGCGGATCGTGACGCGCCTGGAAAACGGCACGGCGGCGGAGTTCGCCGTCACGGCCGTACGGACCACCCCGAAAACCGACTTCCCCGCGGACGACGTCTACGGGGACGTGGACCGCCCGGAGCTGCGGCTGATCACGTGCGGCGGAGCGCGTACCGGCGACGGATACGCGGACAACGTGATCGTCTTCGCGGCGCTGAGCGGCGCCGAGTCCCCGACCCCTGGAGAGCGTTGAAACGGTCCCGCGAGAAGGCCGCGTCCGAACTGTTCGCCGCCCTCTACCCGCGCCTCGCCGGCTGGTGCCGCCGGCTCGTCGACGACGACGGGACGGCCCACGAGATCGCCTCGGAGGCGTTCACCCGGCTCTGGGCCCGCTGGACGTCCGTGGAGGAGCCCCGCGGCTTCCTCTACGTCACCGCGGCCAACCTCGTCCGCGACCACTGGCGCAAACTGGAGCGCGAGCGCCGGGCCATGCACCGCGTCACCTCGGAGGCCGCCGTACGGCCCCACCCCGAGCAGGCCGACCCGTCCGTGCGGCTGCTCGTCCAGTCGCTCCCGGAACGACTCCGCGTGCCGATCCTCCTCCACTACTACGCTGACATGCCGATCCGGGAGGTGTCCGCACTGACCGGACGCAAGGAAGGAACCGTCAAGGCCGACCTGCACGCGGCCCGGGAACTGCTCCGCGTCCACCTGAGGAGAAGCCTTGACCACACGCCTTGACGACGTCCCGGGCGACCCGGGTGAGCCGGACGAGGCGGGGTTCGGCCCCGACGACCCGCTCGCCGTGATCCTGCGCCCCTCCTCCCCCGACTACCTGAGCGCACCCCCCGGCCAGTACGACGCCGTCCGCCGCAGGGCGAGCCGCCGGCGCCTCCTGCGCACTGCGGCCGGAGCCGGTGTGTGCTGTGCCGTGGCCGCCCTCATCGCGCTCCCCCTGCGTCTCGCCGCGCCGGACCGCCCCGCCTCCCCGACGATCCCGATGGCCCCGCCGCCCGCGACGACACCCGATCCCACCCTGCCGTCGTCGCCCTCCCCCTCCGCGTCGTCCTCGGCGCCGTCGCCCGCCCCGACCGACGTACCGCCCTCCGCGCGGACTTCCGCACCGTCCTCCGTGCCGTCTTCCGGGCCGACCTCCGCGACCGACGCACCGACCCCCGACTCGACCGGCCCGCGCACGGACAGCCCCCGCACCACCCGCCCGACGTCCGGGTCCCGCACCCCGTCGGCCACACCGACCCCGGCGCGGGACCTGCCGTCGAACGGGCTGGTGGGTCAGTAGGGGGCTGCGGTTCCGCCCGCGCGATCAGCGGGAGTTCGCGCGCCTGACGGCGGCCGAGCGGCAGGCGGCACCGCACATGCGCGGCTCGCCCCGCGTGCACGCCGCGCTGGCCGGGTGCGTCGGCTGGCCGGAGCGGGTGAACAACCCGCAGCACCGTCTGCGCATCACCAAGGCCCCGAAGCTGCTGATGATGCACTCCCGGCACGACCCGGCCAACCCCCACTCCTGGGCGGCCGAAGCGCACCGGCAGACCCGCGGCAGGGCCGTCCTGCTGACGTACGAGGGCGCGGGACACCGCGTCTACGACCGGAGCGACTGCACCCGCGACGCGATGGACGGCTACCTCGTGTCCCTGAAGGTCCCGCGCGACGGCGGCAGTTGCGCCACGGCCGATCCGGTCACCGGGGGCTAGGAGTCGGTCCGTGCGACCTCGTCGATGCGTTCCTGCTGCGTGGTGGTGAGGGTGTGGACCATGAGGGCGGCGGTCGCGGCCGCGGCGACGATGACCAGGTCGGCGGCGAGCAGGGGCCAGACGCCCTGGTAGGCGCGGGCGATGACCTCGTCGGTGGAGTCGGCGTAGATCAGGCCGACTCCACCGGCCAGGCCGGCCAGCCACAGGCCCCACCACCAGTTCACGACGGCGGGCAGCCGCCGTTCGGGGAAGACCGACCCGTGGACGTCCGCGACCATGCCCCGGGGTATCCACAGGTTCGCGATCGGCACGATCCAGCCCAGGAAGAGCCACAGGTACTGGTACCGGGCGTCCTGGCCCGAGAGAGCGCGGGCGTTGTCCCGTACGCGGTCCAGCCAGAGCAGGAACACGATCGCGCAGACGACCGTGACGGCTCCGCCCGCGGAGTCGACCAAGTGGTAGGAGTTCTCCAGGGCGTTCAGGGGCCGGTGGACGCCGTTGCCCTGGTCCGGCGGGCCGGACGCGGGCTCGCCCGCCATGGCGAGCCGGACGTGCCAGACCGCCCGGACCGCCCAGGCGACTCCGGCGAGGGCGAGAGCGACGACGGCGAGGCGGGCCGCGCCCCGGACCGGGCGCAGGGCGGAGGCCGGGTCGGGGAGAGGAGCGGGGACGGGGGATTCCTTTTCGATCACCCGGCCATACTGTCGTACTCGATCGCCGGGCCACCCCTGCCTTTCCGTCGTGCTCAGTCCCGCCGGCTCAGCCCCGCCGCCCGGCCCTCCTCGTCCCACCGCACCTCGAGGACGTGGTCGACGGCGTCCCGGTCGAGAGGGCCGAACACATGGGGGAACAGGACGTCTTCGGCGACCCCGGGCGGCGGGGCCGGGGCCGCCGCCTCGAACTCCACCCGCGCGGTGAGGCGCGCCTCGTCCAGGGCGAGCACCAGCAGGGGCCTGGGCGCGTCCCGGTAGAAGGCGTTGACGACGGCCAGCGTGGTCGGCTCGTCCGGGGAGCAGTGCACGAAGCCCTCCTCGGCGAGGGAGTCGGGCGCGTACGTCGGGCCGGGGGCGGTGTTCCAGACGGTGTCCGGTACGGCGTGATAGATCATGGCCCCGTTATAGCCCGTCACCCTTTCAGGGCGGCGACGGTCCTCCGGGTCGCCTCGGCGATCAGGGCGTCCGAGGGTTCCGCCTCGTAGCCGGGCCGGTCGGTCATGACGGCCAGGACGAGGGGCTCGGTGCGGGGCGGGCGGACGAGGGCGATGTCGTTGGCCCTGCCGTAGTTGCCCGTGCCGGTCTTGTCGGCCACCTCCCAGCCCTCGGGGAGCCCGGCCCGGATCCGCCGGGCGCCGACCTCGGTGGCGTTGCGCGAGAGCCAGCGCGTGAGCAGGGCGCGTTCACCGGCGGGCAGGGCGGTGCCGAGGAGCAGTGCGCGGAAGTCGGTGGCGATCGCCCGGGGGGTGGTGGTGTCGCTGGGGTCGTCGGGTCGTACGTCGTGCAGTTCGGGCTCGTAGTGGTCCATGCGGCTGACCTTGTCGCCGAGTCCGCGCAGATAGGCGGTGAGCCGCGCCGGGCCGCCGAGGTCGCGCAGCAGCAGGTTCCCTGCCGTGCCGTCGCTGTACCGGACGGCGGCGTCGCAGAGTTGGCGGAGGGTCATGCCGGTCGCGACGTGCTTCCCGGTGATCGGCGACGTGGACTCGAGGTCGGCCCGGGTGTAGGTGACGCGCCGGTCCAGGCCCTTCAGGGAGCGGTGGTGCAGGACCGCCGCGGCGGCCAGTGCCTTGAAGGTCGAGCAGAAGGCGAAGCGCTCGTCGGCACGGTGGATCACGGTGGCGCCGGTGCCGGTGGCGAGGGCGTAGACACCGACGCGGGCGCCGTACTCGCGCTCCAGGTCCGCCAGACGGGCGCGACGGACGGGAGGCGCGGGGGCGGGCGGGCCGGTCGTGGGGCTGCTGCCCGCCCGGCCGGTATCGGTGTTCCGGTCGTCGTCCGTGCCGCAGCCGGCGAGGGGGAGCAGGGCGACGGCGGCCAGGAGGGCGCGCCGGGACGACGGCGAAGAGGGTCCGGCGACGGACCTTCGGGGCGCGACCTCCCCCCGGGACTCCTTCACTCGGGCTCCTTCACTCGGGCTCCTTCACTCGGTGCTCCTTCACTCGGGCTCCTTCACTCTGGGTCGTCGGAAGCGGCGGCCAGCAGGCTGTGGACGATCGGCCCGGCGGAGCCGCCGCCGGTGCCGCCCTCCTCCACGACGCAGGCCACGGCGACATTGCCGCGGTGGGCGACGAGCCAGCCGTTGTTGTCCTGCGCGTCGGAGACCTCGGCGGTGCCGGTCTTGGCGCCGATCTCGCCGGGCAGATCGGAGAGGACCTTCGCGGTGCCGCCGGTGACGGTGGCCCGCAGCATCGCGCGCAGCTCCGTGACGACGTCCCGCGGGAGCGGGGTCGTGGTCGTCCCGTTCTCGTTGCCGCCGGTGAGCGAGGGCTGGTGGAAGGTGCCGGACACGGCCGTCGCGATCACGGACGCCATGAGCAGCGGATTGGCCTGCACCCGGCCCTGCCCGATCATCGAGGCGGCCTTCTCCGTCTCGTCCTTGGGCGCCGGCACCGAGCCGTCGTACGTGGGTGCCCCGACGTGCCATTCCTGGCCCACGCCGAAGTACTTACGGGCGACATCCCCGAGTTCCCCGTCGTAGAGGCGGTCGCGCAGGCTGATGAAGGCGGTGTTGCAGGACTCGGTGAAATCCTTGCGGAAGGTGGCGCCCGGGTGCCGGGAGAGCTCCACGTTCTGGAAGCGTTTCCCCACCATGACGTACTGGGGGCAGTCGACCACGTCGTCCGGCTTGACGGCGTGCTTGAGCAGCAGGGCGCTGCTGGTGACGATCTTCCAGGTGGAGCCGGGCGCGTAGGTGCCGGAGAGGGCGCGGTTGAAGCCGTCGGCCGGGGAGTTCGCCACGGCCAGGATCTCGCCGTCGTCGATGCGCAGGGCGACGAGCGCGGCGTTCCTGCCCTCGGCGTGGGTGGCGAGGGCCTGCTCGGCGGCGGACTGCCAGCCGGCGTGCAGGGTCGTGCGGACGGGGCCCTTGTCCCGGACCGTGCGCGCGCCGAACACGGCCTCCGTGCGCTCGATGTCCCCGGTGGCCCGGTCGACCAGGTGGATCGCGCCGCGCGCGCCGGTCTCCGCGCCGCTCGGGCCGAGCCGGGTCATGAGGGGAGCGAGGGAGGGGAGTTCGTCGCCGGACAGGGCGGTTCCCTGGCGGTCGACGACCTCGGGGGGCTTGGTCTCCTCCCGTTCGAGGCGGAATTTGTCGGTGCCGCTCAGGCGCGGGTGGACGACGGACAGCGCCCAGTCCACCTTCCAGGTGCCGCCGCTCTGCCGCCGCAGCGGCAGCTTCGACTCGTAGGTCCAGGTGCCCAGGCCGGTGACGGGCATCCGGGCGGTGAAGGGGACGGTCACCGTGCCGTCCTCCGCCTCGGTCGCCGCCTTGGCCTTCAGCGCGGGCTCCGTGATCTCCAGCCCGGCGGTGAAGCTGTCCAGCACGCGCTGTGCCGCACCGGGGCTGGTCGTACGGGCGGCCGCGCTCGGCAGCCGGCCGGCGGCCCAGTCGGCGAGGAACGCGCGGGCCTGGTTCCGGGCGGCGGGGTCGGGCCCGGTGTCCCGGGCGAAGGGCCCGAGACCGGCCGCGTACGCCCCGCCCCCGGCGACGGCCAGCACCAACGCTCCGGCGGCGACGGCCCGCACGGCGTTCCGGCGCGGCCCGCGATTCCGGTTGAACCCGGAGTATCCGGCGTACCCAGCATGTTGCCTGGGTGAGGCGCTGTCGGAATGTCCGGTGTTGTCCGAGAAGGAGTCCATGCGCCGAGGACAGCAGCGGCAGGGGCGGCCTGTCCAAGACCACGGTCGGTCCCGCGTCGATCCGTACCGGATGTGGTGACGGTTCCTCATCGGCACGGCGGCTTGAGGGCCGCCGTGCCGATGAGCCGGTTCACCCATGCGGCAGGAGTCAGAGCTGGAACTCGGCGGGCGACACCCCCAGCGTCGCGCAGGCCTCGCGCAGGACCGTGGCCTCGGCCTGGGAGAAGTGGCCGTCGGCCCCGGCGATGACCATGCCGGTCTGGATCACGGCCCGGGCCTCGGTGGGCTTCTTGGCGGCCTTGGCGATCTCCTGCATCGCCTCGGTCTTGCCGTGCTGGAAGTTCATCGTCAGCTGGTCGACATGCTTGTTGAAACGCTGGCGCAGCTGCTCCGGCGGGAAGTTCTGCAGCACGTCGTTGCTGAGGATCATCGACTCGACCTGCTGCCGCTCCGAGGGATCCACCTGCCCGTCGGCCGCCGCGACCAGGGCACACATCGCCATGCTCGCGTCCCGGTACGCACCGCTCTTCAGCTCGTTCTTCAGCGACCCGAGCTGCGTCTTGAACAGCCCGACCAGCTGGGCCTTGCTGCCCCCACCGGACCGCGAACCGGAGCCGTGCCCCCCGGCCGCCCCATGACCACCGGCCGCACCATGCCCGCTCTGCCCCTGCTGGAAAGCCTTGGCCTGGTCCTTGAGCTTGTCCCACACTGCCATTGAGTCACCTCGGTATTAGTCGGAGTCATCTCACGAACCCGCTCCCGCGCGCTCACCGGGTCAACGCCCGACCAGCAGGCAAAGGTTCCGCAAAGCGCACCCTTCCCTCATCTGCCACTTCTCTCACCGCCGAAACGGCGACTGCCCGCACCCGGTGATCGGGTGCGGGCAGTCGTCACGACCTCACGGCAAGCTCCGTACGGCCTGGTGTCAGGCTCCGTACGGCCTGGTGTCAGGCTCAGTCGCGCGAGCGGGGCCGCAGGCGCGGGGCGAGGCGGAAGGCTGCGAAGCCGGCTGTGGCCAGGGCTGCGGCTGCCGCGAGGAGGAGGCCGATGCCGCCCGTGCCGGTGGAGGCGAGGCTGCCGCCGGTCGTCGAGGTGCCGCCGCCGGTGGTGGTGCCGGTCGTGCCGGAGTCGCTCGCGCTGGGCGAGGGGCTCGGGTCGGCGGAGGGGCTCGGGTCGGTCGTGGGGCTCGGGGAGGGCGAGGCGGATCCGTCGCCGGGGCCGGGCTCGTCCGTGCCGTCGCCGGGGACGACCTCGACCGCGAACTGGGTCATGGCGTCACCGACCGACGCGGCGACGGTGTAGGTGCCGGTGCCCTCGCCGGCGGTCAGGGTCGGGGCCGCGGCCTTGCCCGAAGCGTCGGTCTTGACGCGGACGACCTGCTCGCCGTCCTCGAAGCGGGGCGCGTCCTCGCTGTCGTCCTCGACCCGGAACTCCACCTCCGTACCGGCCGGTGCCGAGGCGCCCGACTTGACCACGCGGGCCTGGAGGGCGTCCGCGAAGGCCTCGCCCTGTTCGGCCCGCTGGTCGTCGCCGCTCGCGACGGACACGGCGTAGGCGGACTTCTTCACCTTCACCGTGAAGACCGTCGAGACACCGTCGGCCGCGGCGCGCACGGTGAACTCGCCTTCCTTGCCGCCCACCTTGAGCGGTGCGGTCCCGGCGCGGCCCTGTGCGTCGGTCGGCACGGTCAGCTTCGTGGTGTCGGCCGCGTTCTTGACCTGGAAGAGGGCTCCCAGCTTGTCCGGGTCCTCGATCGTGAAGGTCACGGAGGCGTTCTCGACCGGCTTGCCGGCCTTGTCCCGGGCCACCACGGCCATCGGGTCGGCGTCGGAGCCCGGCTGGGTGGTCTGGCCGGATCCGGAGACCTGGGCCAGTTCCGCGATCGCGGACGCCCTCCACTGGAACACGATCCGCCCGTGACCGGGGCGGACGGTGTTGACGCCGCCCTCGGCGATGCCGCCGCGCACCGGCTCGTCGGAGGCCAGCCAGAAGGGGTCGCTCTTCGCGGGGGCCACCGTGCCGGTGCCGCTGAGCAGACGGGCGTCGCTCACGCGGTTCACGTCGACGTAGCCGCTGCCGCCGGCGCCGCTGCCGATCCCGCCCCCGGCGACGTCCGTACCGCCGCCACCGCCGCCGCCCGCGTAGCCGGCGCCGCCGCCACCGCCTTCGCCGACCGAACCGGAGCCGCCCGCACCGCCCTTGCCGCCCCCGGACGTATCGGCGCCCGGGGAACCGTTGCCGCCGCCCGCGCCGCCCTTGGCACCGGCCGCGCCCTTGCCGCCGCGCTCCGAGCGGGTGTCGTCCTGGCCGCGCTCACCGCCGCCGGGGCCACCCTGGCCGGCCTTGACGTCGCCGGCCCCACCGCCGCCGCCACCGGCCGCGATGAGCAGCGGCTTCCCGTCGCCGGTGCGGACGCCGGTGCTGTTGCCGCCGACCGCGGAGTGCTTGCCGCCCGCGCCGCCGAGCGCGTCACCGAAGCTCCGGACACCGACCGCGAGCGACAGCCGCTCCCCGGGCGTGACACGGAGCGTGCCCGCGGTGTAGCCGCCCGCTCCGCCGTTCGCGACGGAGGTGCCCGCACCGCCCTGGCCCCATGCCCGCACGTCCAGCGCCGTGACACCGGCCGGGACCTGGAACTCCTCGCGGGCGCCGGTCGGATCGAACAGCCGGCATCCGGAGAAGCCCTCCGTCGGCGTGCACCTCTTGCCCGCGAGCACCGCACCGCCGTCGGCCGTGGCGGCCGAAGCCCCCGTCAGCCCCGTCCCGCCCGACACCGCCAGCAGCGTCAACGCGGCCGCGCCGCGCCGGAATCTGGCGCGGCGCAGCGCGACGGCATCGTGATGCATCAAGGAAACTCCCCCACTGGTCACAAGCTCCCCCCCCGGGAGCCCGGAAACGCTCGATCAGAATCGAACAAGACAGGTGGGACAGCTGATCAAACCTGGGGCGGTTGGTCAACCGAGAATGGTTGATTCCGGACAGTCGGCGGGGGCCGCGATACGCAGGGCCTCCACCAGCTCCCGGTACAGCGTGTCCGTGGCGAGCAGTTCCCCGTGGCTGCCCCGGGCACGGACCCGGCCCGCCTCCATCACCACGATGGTGTCCGCGTCGATGACGGTCGACAGCCGGTGGGCGATCGTGACCACGGCCCCCTTGGCCGCGCGGGCGCGCACGCACTCCTGGACGGCCGCCTCGGTCAGCCCGTCGAGCTGGGCCGTCGCCTCGTCCAGCAGCAGCACGTCCGGCGTGCGCAGCAGGGCCCTGGCCAGGGCGATGCGCTGTCGCTCGCCGCCCGAGACGGCCGCGCCGGACAGCGGCGTGTCGAGCCCTTCGTCCAGGGCGTCTACCTTCTCGGCCAGCCGTACCTCGCGCAGCACCCGGCGCAGTTCCGCGTCCGTCGCGTCGGGGCGGGACAGCAGCAGGTTCTCGCGGATCGTGCCGGGCACGACCGGGGTGTCCTGTTCGACGTACGCCAGCCGCGACCGGATCGCGTCATGGCTGTGGTCGCGGTAGGGGCGGCCGTCCAGGAGCAGTTCGCCACCGGTCGGCTCCAGGAAGCGCAGCACCAGCGAGAACAGGGTCGTCTTGCCCGCTCCCGAGGGCCCGACGATCGCGGTGTGCCCGTACCGCGGGATGACCAGATCGACACCGCGCACCGCCGGTTTCGCGTCGGGGCCGTAGGCCGCGGTGACGTCCCGCAGTTCCAGTACGGGGGTGTCCGGTTCCAGTACGGGGGTGTCCTGGACGCCTCCTTCCCGGACAGGGACATCCAGCACGCCCCCGCCCGTCTCCTCCGAATCCAGGTCGTCCGTCTCCCGGATCCGCTCCGCCGCCGCGATCCCCGACTGGAGCGCGGTGACGTTCTGGCTGAGTTCGCTGATCGGGTCCATCAGCCCGAACGCGTAGAGCAGGAACGCGATGAGGCTGGAGACCTCGAGGTCCCCCTCGGAGACCCGCCAGGCGCCCACGCCCAGGACCAGGATGATCGCCAGCTCGATGCCGGCCAGCGCGATCGTCCAGGCCAGGGCCTCGCGGCGGTTGGCGCGGACGCCGTGCTCGGCGGAGATGCGCGCGTCGGCCACGATGCGCTCGGCCGTGCGGTCCTCGGCCCGGCCGGCCTTCACCGTGCGGATCGCGCGCAGCGCGCCCTCGAGATTGCCACCGAGCCGTCCGAGGTGGTCCTGGGCGCGCCGCTGCGCGGTCGCGATCCCCGGCATGAGGACGCCGAACAGGACGGCGACCACCGCCACCGCCACCGCGACCGTGCCCAGCAGCACCAGGTCGAGGACGCCCATGAGGACCAGGGTCCCGAGGAGCATGACGACGGCGTTGATCAGGCCGACCGGGGCGCCGGTGGCGGCCTGGTGCAGCAGGACCGTGTCGGAGGTGACGCGGGTGACGAGTTCCCCGGGCGCGCGCCGGGTGACGGCGGGGACGGTGGCCCGCAGGAAACGCCGCACCATCGACTCACGGGCCCGGAGCACCACCCGCTCGCCCAGCGCGCCGAGCAGCGTCCACTGCCAGTACATGACGGCGCTGCCGACCACCAGCAGGACCAGCAGGGCCACCAGCGGCCCCCGCAGCGAGTCCGAGGCGCCGAGCGCGTCGAGCACGCCCTTGGTGACCATCGGCGTGGCCAGCCCCATGCCCGACGCCACCAGTGCGAGGACGAGGGCCAGGGCCAGGGAGCGCCGGTGGGGTCGGGCGAACGACCAGAGGATCCGCAGCCGCGGAACGGACACCTTGGGAGACGAGCCATCCGGAACAGTCATGATGCCGAGTGGAACATCGATGTTCCATAACGGTCAAGAGATTTTCATCATGGAGGACGCGCTACCGTATGCGCATGGTTGAGGAGCGCGGCGGGGCGGCCGGGAGCGGGACACGGGCGCGCACGCGGCGCGCCATCATCGACGCCGCCATCGGTCTGCTGGCCGGGGACCCGACCGCGTCGCTCGGCGATGTCGCCGCGGCGGCGGGCGTTGGGCGTACGACCGTCCACCGCTACTTCCCCGAGCGCTCCGACCTCCTCACGGCCCTCGGCAGGGACATCCTGGAGAAGGTCGAGGCGGCGACCGTGCGCGCCCGGCTCGACGACGGCCCGGCCGCCAAGGCCCTGGAGCGGCTCTGCCAGGAGTACTTCGAACTCGGCGACGGCCTCACGCTGATGTTCGAGACGCCGCAGCTGGCGACCTGGTCCGGCTGGGACGAGGAGACCGCCGCCGACCAGCACTTCCTGAACACGGTCCGGCGCGGGCACACGGACGGCAGCATCGACACCGAGCTGGACGAGGAGTGGGTCCGCAACCTGGTCTGGTCCCTGCTGTACTCGGCCTGGGCCCACACCCGAACCGCCGGCGCCTCGAAGCACTCCGCCATGACGCTGTGCCTGCACACGCTGCGCAAGGCCATCGCCCCGTAGACCCCGCGACACCGCGACACCGCGATACCGCCGTGCCGGGAGCGGGAAGGCCGGGCCGGGCTCCCGAGCGGCACACGCGGGGACGCGACGGCCCGGCCCGGCCTTCCACTGCCCGAAATCTGCCACCCGGCACCGCCCGCCGCCTCCCGGGGAGGACCGAACGAGGACGGCGCGGCGGGGGGTCGTGGGGCGGGGGTGACGGAGGCGCCTGGAATGATGCGTGCATGACGACCCTCGCCACCCTCGCGGTGCTGGCTCTCGCCGCCCTCCACGCCTACATCCTGGTGCTGGAGATGTTCCTGTGGACCACTCCACGGGCCCGCGCCGCCTTCGGCACCACCGCCGAGTTCGCGGCGGAGACGAAGGCCCTGGCCGCCAACCAGGGCCTCTACAACGGCTTCCTCGCGGCCGGACTGCTGTGGGGCGCGGTGGCGTCCGACCCGGTGGGGTTCCAGGTCTCGGTGTTCTTCCTGGTGTGCGTGGCGGTCGCGGGCGTCTACGGCGCGGCCACCGCCAGCCGGAAGATCCTCTTCGTCCAGACGGTCCCGGCGCTGATCGCCCTCACCCTGGTCCTGCTCGCCCACTGACCGACGGGGCCGGGCGTCACCCACCCCGGCACCCCGGCCTCACGCCCCCTGCGCGACGGCCCGCTCCATGAGCAGGTCCGCCTCCGCCCGGGCCGTCGCGGGCGGCACCACCAGCAGGTCGTAGCGGCCACGGCCGAGCGCGAGCAGGCAGACGGTGTGCGGGGCGGTGGGCGAGTCGGTGCGGCCCACGTGCACCGGCTGCCCGGCGACGACCAGCCGCTCCGGGCAGTCCTGCCAGGTGTCCCCGTGGACCAGGACGCTGCTGATCCGCCCCCAGGCGCGCGGCAGCACGCCCAGCAGCCCGGTCAGCTCCCGCGCCAGGTCGTCCGAGCGCGGCCACCACGCCCCGTCGATACGGCGTGCCGTACGGCCGAAGCGCGTGGGCTCGGCGAGCCGCAGCCGGACGTCCCGCGGCACGGGGAGCGGCGGCGGGGACGAGGAGGCGGAGGTCATCGGGGCTCCTGCTGCGAACGAGGGGGACGTGGCCAGGAGACCGTTCAGCCACCGGTGGTTGCGACGTACCCCCGGTCTCTCCACCGTACGCCGCAGGGCGGTGCGGGAGCCGGGGCCGCCCGCACCGCCGCCGCCGCCGGTCAGAGGCCGTAGCGGTTCTTCAGATGGCGCCAGAAGTCACGCGCCATCCACTTGTCGAACTCGGTGATCTGGGTGGCGCTGCCCGCCTTCATCAGGAAGCAGCACTGGCCGGTCGGCGACCAGTCGTAGAAGTCGTCGAGGCCGAAGGTGTGGCCGACCTCGTGCAGATAGATGTGGATGTTCTCCTGGTTGAGGGCGCCGGTGAAGTACTCCTGGCCCATGCGCTGCCCCCAGTCGCCGCCCGCGCCGCCGCCGAAGCCCTTCGTCAGCCACAGCGACTGGTCGTAGTGGCGGGCGGCCCCGCCCGGACACTTCGAGTAGTTGCCGTCCTGATGGAAGAAGCGCCCGCAGTCCGGGGCGCACTGCGGGGCACCGGCGCCGTCGAGGACGTTGGTGTAGATGTCGACGGAGTTGTCGGTCCACTGGAGCGTGGAGCGGTTCTTCACGGCCCAGCCGACGATGTTGACCGGGACGTTGGTGTACGGCCAGGCGTTGTGCCCCTTGCCGTTCTCGGTCATGGCCGTCATCCACTTGCCGAACTGCTTCTTCAGCGCCGCGTGGATCCGGTCGCGCAGGGCGACGCTGACCGGGGCGTCGGACTCCCAGCGGACGCAGTAGTTGACGCTGCCCCGGTTGGCCATGACCTGGTCCCAGCCGTAGTTCCGGAAGCCGTACAGGTTCGGGTAGGTCGTCTCGACGTGCCGCCAGACCTCGTTCAGGGGCTGGACGAGGTTCGCGGGCGGGTTCCACTCGTCGGCGGCCTGCGCCTTGCCGTTCGCCATGCCGGGCGTCGCGAACACGGCGGCCAGGACGGCGAGCACGGTGATCAGTCGCGCGAGATGTCTGCGCATGGTGATCTCCCTCGTGTGGGGGACGGGGTATCACCGTGAGGTCGTCACCGGCGCGGCAGAGGTTGCCCGGTTTCCGGCCGACGGACATTCCGGGCGCTTTATGGCAATCCGTCGGCGATACTCGGAGTATGAACACGGCCACGAATGAACTGCTGGCGGCGTCGTCGGATCACGCGATCGCCGTGGCCATCGCCTTCGTCTGCGGGCTGATCGTGGCCTGCGCGCTGATCTGGGGCGTACGGGTCGGGATGCGGGTGATGGACAAGGACACCCACCACCCCGGCCTGGAGGAACAGCCCCACGTCCCGGACGGCGGGCCGGTCCACGAGATGCGCGAGAGGCGCGAGCCCGACGAGATGCCGGTCACGACGAAGGACGGCGACCGGATCCTGCCCCATGACCTCCACCACGCGAGCACCAGGACGGGCAAGGACCAGAATCCACGCCGCTGGTCGCCCGGATCCAGCGGATCCTTCGGCGGCGGCGGCCTCGGACGCACGTGACGCCCATGACGCCCAAGAGGTCCACGAGGCCCATGACACCCATGAGGCCCACGACACCCATGGCTTCCCGCCACCGGACGCGCTGGGCGGCGACGGGCGGGGCGGCGCTGACGCTCGCCCTGGCCGCCGCGCTCACCGGCTGCGGCGGCGACGGCAGCCCGTCGGACGCCGCCAGCAAGGCGGAGTCGGCGGTCGGGTCGATCGCCTCGGGCGCCTCCGAGGCGGTCGAGTCGGCCACGGCGGAGGCGGGACGCCGGCTCGACGACATCCAGGGCGGCATCGACGTCAAGGGCGACGTGAAGGTCGGCCCGCCCACCATCGGCTCCGACGACCGGGCCCGGGCCGAGGTCACCGTCGACAACACCGACGATGCGGCCCGGTCCTTCGCCGTCCAGATCAACTTCACCGACGCCGACAAGCAACTGATCGACACGGTCATCGTCACGGTGAATCAGGTGCAGCCGGACCACACCGCCACCGCCACCGCCCGCAGCACGCACGACGTCTCCGGCGACGTCCGGGCCGAGGTGGCCCGGGCCGTGCGCTACTGACCCGCGCCGGCCGCCATCACCCGTCCGTCACCGGTCACCGCGATGTCGATCTGCTCGCTCATCGCGCTCACCCCGTTCAGGGTGGCGACCGCCTGGAGACGGTTGGCGCCCGCCGGAAGGGCCGGGGCCGGGGTGCACGCCCAGGTGCCGTCGCGGGCGGCGGTGGTCGCGCAGGCCTCACGCTCGTCCTTGTCACGGACGGTGACCTGGGCGCCGGGGTGCGCGTGGCCGGAGATCTCCGGCCGGGCGTGCAGCGGCACGCCGGACAGCGGCCGGGTCAGCGTCGGCCCGGCCAGGCCCACGGTGACGGCGCACCGGCCGGACGCCCGCCGCACGCCACGCGCGTCGGTGATCCGCAGCTCACAGCCCCGCAGCCGGGTGCCGGGCACGGCGCCCGCGGGCACCGCCAGCACGAAGGGGAACGTACGGCCGACCGCCTCGCGGGTGACGGTGTACGCCCCGCTACGGCCATCGGCGGCGACCGAGCCCCGGTAACCGGACGCGTCGAGCGGCGTCCCCGTCACCCGGGCCCCGCGAGGCGCGGTCAACGTCAGCGTGGCCCCCGCCCCCGCCCCCGGATACCCGGCGACGACCTCGACGATCCCCTCCCGCCCGGGCGCGATGACAGCCGCACCCCAGACCCCGCCCCCCTCGGCGCCCACGGACGCCCCCGCCCCCAAGAGCACCCCCACAACCCCCACAACCCCCGCCACCGCTGCTGCCCTGCTGTACCTGTTCATCGCGGCCGGGACTCCCTGTACGGAGATAAACAAACCCTGCCAGCGATCCTCACGGCCATCCCCACACCTGGCACGCGCTACTAGCCCACGCGAGTGGACAGACGCCCCCCGCCAGGGGCGCGGGGAACTGCGCGACAAACCCCAACGGCGCGGCACCCAATCGACAACGGGCCCCACCCCCAAGGGGCGCGGGGAACTGCGCGACAAACCCCAACACCGCCGCACCCGAACAACAACAGCCCCCACCCCCAAGGGGCGCGGGGAACTGCGCGCCCAGCCACCACACCGCCGCACACAAGGCACAACCCCACCGCCCCACCCAGCGGAGCGCTCAGCGTCCGAGCCACACCGTCGTGTCCGGCCCGACCCACCCGTCCTCCAGCGGCGCACTGCTCAACAGCACCTCACCCGCCGGCAGCGCCACAGCCGCCCCGGACAGATTCGTCACGCACCGCCACCCCTCACTCCGGTCGAACCGCAGCACCCCCTCCGGCGCATCAACCGCCCACGCCAGCTCCTCCCCGGCAAGGAGCTTGCGACGCAACCTGAGGGCCCTGCGGTACAGCTCCAGGGTGGACCCCTCCACCCCGTCCTGGACCGAGACGGCATACGCGGCGAAGCGGCCCGGCTGCGGCAGCCACGCACCGCCCGCCCCGAAGCCGTACGACGGTCCGGCCGCCGTCCACGGCAACGGCACCCGGCAGCCGTCCCGCCCCTTGCGGACATGGCCCGTCTGCTCCCAGATCGGGTCCTGAAGCACCTCGGTGGGCAGGTCGGCGACCTCGGGCAGCCCGAGTTCCTCGCCCTGGTAGAGGTAGGCCGAGCCGGGCAGCGCCAGCATCAGCAGCGTGGCCGCCCGGGCCCGCCGCAGACCGGCCGCCTCGTCGACGGCCGGGGCGTGACCGCCGGACAGGAGCCAGGCGTTGAGGTCGGTGCCGGGCGGCAGCATCAGCCGCGAGGCATGGCGTACGACGTCGTGGTTGGAGAGCACCCAGGTGGCCGAGGCCCCGGCGGCCCGGGCGGTGCCGAGCGACTCGGTGATGACCTGCCGCAGCTCCTCGGCGTCCCAGCCGGCCTCCAGATACTCGAAGTTGAAGGCCTGTCCCAGCTCGTCCGGACGGGCGTACAGCGCACGCCGGGCCCCCGGCACCCAGGCCTCGGCGACGGCCATGCGCGGCGGACGGTACGCGTCGAGGATCTTGCGCCAGTCGCGGTAGATCTCGTGCACGTCGTCCCGGTCGTAGAGGGGGTGCGTGCCCGGCGGCAGACCGGCGAGCGCCTCCTCGCCGCCCGAGGCGTGCGCGCCGAGGTCGCGCAGCGGTTCGCTCAGGTCCTTGACCAGGGCGTGGGCGACGTCGACGCGGAAACCGTCGACCCCGCGGTCGGACCAGAAGCGCAGGGTGGTGCGGTAGTCGGCGCGGACCTCCTGGTTCTCCCAGTGGAGGTCGGGCTGCTCGGGGGCGAAGAGGTGCAGGTACCACTGCCCGTCGGGGACGCGCTTCCAGGCGCTGCCGCCGAAGACGGACTGCCAGTCGGTGGGCGGGAGTTCGCCGTGCTCGCCGCGGCCGTCGCGGAAGACGTAGCGGTCGCGGGCCGCCGAGCCGGGCCCGGCGGCGAGGGCCTCCTGGAACCAGACGTGCCGGTGCGAGGAGTGGTTGGGCACGATGTCGACGATGACCTTCAGACCGAGGCGGTGGGCCTCGGCGACCAGGGCGTCGAAGTCGTCGAGGGTGCCCAGGCGCGGGTCGACGTCCCGGGGGTCGGCGACGTCGTAGCCGCCGTCGGCGAGCTCGGACGGGTAGAAGGGGCTCAGCCACAGGGCGTCCACGCCCAGGGCGGCGAGGTGACCGAGGCGGCGGGTGATGCCACGCAGATCACCGAGTCCGTCACCGTCGGCGTCGGCGAAGCTGCGGGGATAGACCTGGTAGACGACGGCCTGCCGCCACCAGTCGGGGTCCCGGGACGACAGGTCGAGAGTGGAGCGCTCGGTCACGCGGTCTCCTTCGCGGGGCATACGGGCGACAGCATTGAATCTGTCCAGAATGCCGGAAAAACGAACCATCGGGAAGGAATGGCCCGGGCGGCCGGAGGGACCCGTTCCCGCTGTGATGGAAGTGTGATGGAGGAGTAACTTCCTTTGCATAGCCGCAGGTTGACAGCGTGCTGCGCCACCGCCACGATGAGGTCGCACTGTGGCGCATGTGACCAATGAGCCCAGTGTTTCTCAGACCACCCACCCCGGTACGGCCGGCCGCCGCGCGCTGCCCTGCTGCCGTCACCCGGGTTCCGGCTTACGCCAAGAAATGGGATCGCATGTCCATAGCGAGACGTGTCACCGCGCGACGCCTGCTGGGGACGGGCGCCGCGGCCCTCGCCCTCTGCGCCGCCTCCGCCACCACCGCCTTCGCGCACGGTACGCCCGGCGGCGACGGCTGGTCGTCCGGCGGCAGCTACCAGCCCGGGACGGGCGCGGGGACGGAGACCGGCACCGACCGCTGCCAGTTCTCGCTCGACGGCACGAACTTCCACGACTCGGTGAAGGTCGACGACCAGAACCTGAAGCCGACCGAGGACGGCAAGGTCCACATCAAGGTCCGCGCCGCCGGTGACGCGGCCACCTGCACGGCCTCCCTCGCCTCCTACCTCGCCCACGGCCCGACCTTCGGGACCTCGGGCGAGCAGGTCTTCGTCGACTTCGACACGGTGACGGCTCTGCCGGGCTCCACCGACTCGCTGGACATCGCCATCCCGGACAAGGGCTGCTTCGGGCAGATCGACCTCTACCGGGGCGCGGTGAAGTTCGACGGCAAGCTGGACGCGAAGGACGGCTTCGAGCACGGCGAGCTGCCCAAGGGCCCGGACCGCCCGGTCATCAAGGACAAGCTGATCGCGGCCTGGAACGGCGGCACCGAGGACTGCACGAAGACGCCCCCGCCGTCCCAGACCCCGCCCCCCTCCAGCCCGCCGGCCAGCCCCTCGGAGCCGCCGGCCGAGCAGTCGACGCCCCCGGCCTCCCCGTCCGAACCCTCGGAGCCCTCGGAGCCCTCGGAGCCCTCGACCCCGCCGTCCTCCGACACGGACACGCCCACCCCGTCCGCCTCCGAGTCGACGCCGACCGCCCCGAAGCCGAACGGCGGTGGCGGCGACCTCGCCGAGACCGGCGCGAACAGCAGCACCGGCCCGATCGCCTTCGGCGCGGCGGCCCTGCTGGCGGGCGGCGCGGCCATGATGATCGTCACCCGCCGCCGCACGGCCAAGCGCAACGCCACCGGCGCCTGACCCAGGCCCCGCCCGTGAAGCGCTGATCCAGGCCGCCCCCTGCTCCCCGCCCTGCCGCCACCCCCTCCAACACCGCGGCAGGGCGGGGTCCGTCGTCAGACGACCTCGGCCATCTCGCTCTGCAGACTCGTCGCCTTGCGCAGCAGACTCCGCATCACCACCATCAGCATCGCGAACGCCGCCCCCACGGCGACCCCCGCCGTCGCCGCGACCAGGGCGCTCTCGACATCCATGCCGTCACCGGGGGAGGGGATCTCGGCGACGGTCAGATGCCCGGCGACACCGAGGGCCAGGGCGGTCGCGACGACCGAGGCGCCGATGATGACGTCGACCCACCGGAAGGCCCGGGGCGTGAAGATCGCGTCCCGTTGCACCATCGTCAGCAGCATCCACACGGCGACGAGCGCGACCTGCACACAGACGACCCCCACGATCGCCACGGCCGAGTAGGGCGCGGCGAACGGCGCGTAGGGCGGGAACCGGTCGACCTCGTCGGCCGCCGTCGTCGGTATGACCACGAACTGCCCGAAGAGCCCGACCAGGACGGCGAAGGCGATACCGGCCCGGAGTGCGGCGATGAGGAAGCCATTCATATATCGATTCTCGATCGATACCGATCGAAAGTCAATCGATCGGTCCGGCGCTTCCCGCCGCTTCCCGCCGCTTCCCGCCCTACAACGTCTCCAGATACAGATGGACGTACCGCTCCACGTCCACATCCAACGCCACGTCCACCAGGGGCTGTTCGCGCGTGCCCTCGTGGATCTCGGACTCCCCGGGGCGCGGGCGGCGGTCGACGATCGTCTGGCCGCGCGCGGGCCCGGGGGCGAGGACGACCTCGACCGGCAGGGCCTCGGTGGTGATGCCCTTCGGGTCGACGACCGCGCAGATCGCGCCCGCGTCGCCGAGCCCGCCCATCGGCGTGGGATCGCCGGAGGTCGCAGGGTCGCGGTGGGCGAGCAGCTCACCGGCCAGCCGCAGCGTCGGTTCCGCGCTCGACCGCAGCCGCTGCACCTCCCCCGCCGGCACCAGCACCCGCTTGAACACGTCCAGGCCGTACATCGTGATCGGCACCCCCGCGGTGAGCAGCACCGCGGCCGCCTCCGGGTCGTGCCACACGTTGAACTCCGCGACCGGCGTGGCGTTCCCGGTCGCCACCGCGCCGCCCATGAACACGATCCGCTCGATGTTGCGGGTCACCTCGGGGTGCGTCCGCAGCAGCAGCGCGATGTTCGTCAGGGGCGCGGTGGGGATGAGCGTGACCGGCCTCGGCGAGGCGAGGATCTCGCGGCGCAGCAGCGTCACCGCGTCCACGTCGACCGGCACCCGGGTCGGCGCGGGCAGCCCCAGGTCGCCCATGCCGTCCTCCCCGTGCACATGCCGCGCCGTCCGCACGGGCTCGATCAGGGGCCGCTCGGCGCCCCGGGCCACGGGGATGTCCCCGGCACCGGCCACCTCCAGCACGGTCAGCGTGTTGCGGACGACGCCGTCGACGTCGGTGTTCCCGGCCACGCAGGTGATCGCGCGCACGTCGAGCGCCGGGTGCCGTACGGCGAACAGCAGGGCGAGGGCGTCGTCGACGCCGGTGTCACAGTCGATGATCACCGGGATGGGCTGACCGTCCGTCACGGCGAGGGCTCCTTCCACTGGTCCCGGTCTGGGCTCCGTACGAGCGACCCTACGCGCCCCTCGAACGGGCGAACCGACGCCGGGGCACACACGGGAAGGACGTAGGGAGACCACCGGGAGTACGACAGCAGAGGACGAGGGAGACAGACGCCATGCCGGCACCAGGTCCCGCGCAGCAGCCCACCACCGAGCTCGACCCCCGCTACAGCTCCGCCCTCAACCCCCGCCCCGGCGCCTCGGGCGTCACCGCGACCGGGTGGGACGAGGCGCAGCGGCGGCTGGGGGCCGCCGAGATCTTCTGGGTGTCCACGGTCCGGCCCGACGGCAGGCTGCACGTCACCCCCGTCATCGCCGCCTGGCACGACGGGGTGCTCTACTTCTCCACCGGCCGTCAGGAACAGAAGGCCAGGAACCTCGCCCAGGACGCCCACTGCGCGCTGACCACCGGGGCCAACTCCCTCACCGAGGGCTTCGACCTCGTCGTCGAGGGCAAGGCCCGACCGGTCACCGACCCGGCGCTGCTGGAGGAGGTCATCACGGCCTTCGAGGAACAGTACGGCCCCCACATCACCTCCCCCGAGGGCACCTTCCACGGCATCGACGCCGCGTTCCGCAGCGGCGAGGACGTCGTATACGCGGTGTCCCCGGACACGGCGTACGGTTTCGGCCGGGACAACGGGGTCTACTCCCATACGCGTTGGTCGTTCTGAACCCGCCCTACGACTCACCCGACTCGCCCGACCCATCCGACTCGTCCCACAGGCCGGTGCCCCGGGACGCCACCCGCTCGGCGATCCGTCGCAGCAGGTCGACGGCGGGGAGGGCGGGGGGCCGGTGGCCGTCGCGCAGGCGTGGGGATCGGCACCGGGGCGACGGAATTTCCGCGCCGGCGCCCCTCGGCCCCGATCTGTCCTCACCCGAACAGCCCGTCGCACTGGTGTGCCGCCCGTCGCGGTGGTGCCGTATGAGCACGGACGCGATCACGAACCCGATCACGATCACGATCACAGAACCGATCGCGGACCCGATCCAGGAGAGCCCGCCCGCCAGAAGGCGCCTCCATGAGCCCCGCGCAGGAGGCAACCCCCGATGACGCACTCTCCGGCCACCGCCCGTGTCCTCCTCGCCTCCGCGCTGTCCTTGACCGGACTGCTGGCGACGACCTCGTGTTCCCTCGACAACGAGCCGCGGCCCCGGTGGTTCAACGCCTCCGCCCCCGCCACCGCCGTGTCGCCCGCCGGAGAGCTGCCCGCCGGCTCGGGGGCCGCGCTCACCGAGGCCCAGGCCCAGGCCGCGCTGATCACCGAGGCCGATCTCGGCGAGCCGTGGGGGCCGACCCGGGGCGCCAGGACCTGGCGGGACGGGCTGCTCAAGGCGACCACGGAGAAGCCGGACTGCCAGCGGCTGCTCGACGCCCTCTACGCCGAGGACCTCTTCGGCCCCCCGAAGGGCCCGCACGCGGTGTCCGCGCTCGACGACGCCGACACCGACGCCCAGTTGCGCTACCAGGTCGCCGCCCACCGCCCGGCGGACGTCGACCGCGCCCTCGCCTGGATGAAGTCGCTGCCGGGCAAGTGCGGGCAGTTCATGGCCGCGACCACACGCGGCGGCGTCCAGACCGTGGAGGTCACCCGGATGCCGCTGCCTCCGGTGGGCAACGCCCGCCAGGCCCTGCGGGTGACGCTGGCCGGCGAGACGGAGGAGGGGGAGCTGACGTACCTCACCATGGACCTCGCCGCCGCGCGGGTCGGCGAGGAGGCCATCACCGTCACCAACGCCGGGCTCGACGAGGTGCACGCGGAGGTCACGCAGCAGACCGTGCGGCTCGGGGCGCAGCGCCTGGCCGATCTCAGGAAACAGGGCCGGGCGCAGATCTGACCACGGCCCGTCGTCCCCTGCCCCTGGTCCCGTCAGTCCCGTCAGTCCCGTCAGTCCCGTCAGTCCCGTTCGAAGCGCGTGCGATGGGCGAGGACATCGTGGGCCACGTCCAGGGCCGTGCACCCGCGTGCGAAGGCGTCCGCCCGCAGCCGGGCGAGCGCGTCGTCCGCGCCGACACCGAGCTGCGCCATGATCATGCCGACGGCCTGGTAGACCTCGTCGTGGTCCGCGGCCAGCCCGTTCAGCCAGCCCTGCCCGTCCCGCGCCTCGGACTCGTCCCCGCGCGCCAGGGCCGTCAGGGCCACCGTCATGACACCGGCCACGAGCCGGGCCACATGCAGCTCCCGTGCGGTGAGTCCGCCCGGGCTGTCGCGGTACAGGTCGAGGGTGCCGACGTACGCCGCGTCGCTGCCCAGCGGCACCGCGTAAACCGCGCGCACCCCGGCCGCCGTCGCCTCCTGGGCGAAGACCGGCCAGCGTCCGGCGTCGCGGCCCGCCGCCAGATCGCAGGCGAGCACGGGCGCGCCGGCCTCCACGGCGCTCTGGCAGGGGCCGTCGCCCAGCGTCGCCTGGAGCTGCGCCAGGTGCGCGGCCCGCGCGTTGCTGGCGCTGAGCTGTACGGGCATGCCGTCGCTGCGCAGCGACACGCTCGCACCGGCCACCGGCAGCAGCTCGACCGCGACCTCGCACAGCCGCCCGGGGACCTCACCGGGCCGGGCACCCCGCACGCCCTTGGCGATCACATCGGCGGCCCGGATCCCCTCCGGGTCCAGGTCACCGCGGGGGCCGCCGCCGGGTTCACCGTCGGGTTCGCCGCCGGGGTCGTCCCTGGACCGCACGACAACCGCCTCCCTCGCAACACCCCGGTCGCCTGGCGGCCGACCTCCGCGTGCTCCGCCGGACTCCCGGAATCGTGCCCCGACTACCCGTCACAGATGGGGCGAAACTCCCCGCTCAGCGCTTCTCGTACGGGTTGTCCGGCTGCGGCACCCGTCGTACGGAGGTGACGTCGAGGACCGGCGGCCAGGCGGAGTCCGAGCCCGGCTGGCCCTGGGGGTGCCAGGTGCCGGTGACCGTGACCCAGGCGTCGACGGGCGGGGCGGCGGCGCCGCGCACCTCGGCCTTGGCGGTCGTGGCGTCGGCGGCGCAGCAGGAGACGAGGAGCCGGGTGACGTACCAGGTGCCGTCGCCGTCGCGGGTGACGAAGCCGGTGAGCCGGAGCGTACGTCCCTTCAGCGAGCGGCTGCTGTCGTAGACCGCCCGGGAGCCGAACTCTCCGAGGGTGAGGTCGAGGGGGTTCCCGGACGGCAGAGCGGGGAAGCTGCCGACGCCCTGGGCCGACCGCTGGGCCGCCTCGCGCTCCGCGCTGTAGGAGCCGAGGGCGGGCGGCGGGAACAGCAGCAGGGCCAGGGCGGGAAGAGCGAGCAGCCAGGCGACACGGGGCCCGGCGGGTCCGTGACTGTGCCCGTCGCCCTCCTCCTCGTGCCCGTCACGCTCCCCCGAGGCCCGCAGCACCATCACCCCCACCACCCCACCCAGCAGCACCAGCCCCACCCCCGACACCACCAGGTAGGGCCGCAACCCCGCCTGGACATACCGCAGGTACAGCTCGCTGAAGAGGGACACCCGCAGGATCGCCGCGCCGACGAGGGCGAGCAGGACGGCAGGTCCGTAGCGCCTCACAGCAGCCACCACCCCACCAGGACGCTGCTCGCCACGGCCACCAGCCAGGTCACGGAGGAGAACCGCAGCGCGAAGGCCCGGCCGAAGGTGCCCGTCTGGAGGGCGATCAGCTTCAGGTCGACCATCGGCCCGACCACCATGAACGCCAGCCGCGCGGTGGGCGAGAAGCCGCTCAGCGAGGCCGCCACGAAGGCGTCGGCCTCACTGCACACGCACAGCACGACCGCGAGCACGGCGAGCAGCAGCACGGACAGCCAGACCGACCCCGTGAAGACCTCCAGCAGCGACCTCGGCACGACGATGTTGAAGGTCGCGGCGGCAGCGGCGCCGACCACCAGGAAACCACCGGCGTGCAGGAAATCGTGCTGCAACCCGGAGACGAAGGCACGCACCCCGCCACCCGAGGCGGGGCCGCCACCGCGCTTCGGCGGCCGAAGCCACTCCTCCTTCCCGAACCGCGCCCACAACCAGCCCATCACCACGGCCGTGGCGAGCGAGGCGACCAGCCTGCCGAGGACCATCTCGGGCTGCCCCGGGAAGGCGATCGAGGTCGCCACGAGCACGACGGGATTGATCGCGGGCGCCGACAACAGGAACGCGAGGGCGGCCGCCGGGGCGACACCCCGCCGCATCAGGCTGCCCGCCACCGGCACGGACGCGCACTCACACCCGGGCAGGACGACCCCCGCCGCACCCGCGACCGGCACGGCGAGCGCCGTACGGCGGGGCAGGAGCCGGGTGAAGACCCGCTCGGGCACGAACGCGCCGATCGCCGCCGACACGACCGTGCCGAGCAGCAGGAAGGGCACGCCCTGCACGGCGATCGCGGTGAACACCGTCCACCAGGCCGCGACCGGCGGCGTGTAGAGATCGAGCGCGAGCAGCGGCCCGAGCACCGACCCCACCGTCACGATGGCGATCAGCGCGGCCCCGCCGAGGACGGTGTACACGACCGCCCGCAGGCCCACCCGTATACCGTCGCCCACCGTCCGTCGGTTCTCCACACACCCGCCCGTCGCTCACATCCCGGGAGGGAGGCTAACCCGCACGACTGTGCGAAGCCCCTGTTTCCTCACAGAGGAGGCTGTGCGGGCGCCGGCCCGAGGGTGGTCGTGCCGGGGGCCGTACGGTGTCCCAGACCGGTCCGATAGGCGTCCAGGGCCGCCTCCACCCGGCCGGTCCGCCGCAGCAGGTCGCCCAGGAGTCGGCACAGGTCGGCCAGGTCGCCGGCCGCGCCCGCTCGTTCCAGGAGGCTCAGGGCGCGGACGTAGTGCTCTTCGGCGTCCTCGGTGCGGCGGGCGTCCTCGGCGATGATGCCGAGGAGGCGGTGGGCGGCGGCGGAGTGGACGGCGCCGCGCTCGGGGGAGAGATCGTCGAGGACGCCGTGCAGCAGGGCGGCGGCCTCGTCGGACTTGTCGCGCCGGTGGAGTACGTCGGCCAGTTCCACGGCGACCTGGCTGCTGTAGAGGGCGGCGCGCTTGGCCGTCAGCATGCCGAGGGCCTTCCTCAACTCGGCTTCCGCGCGCTCCAGTTGACCGTCCTGGGCGTACACGTAGCCGCGCATCCAGTGGCAGTTGGCGAGCTCGGTGCGGATCTGCAGGCCGCGGTACAGCTCGGCGGCCTTCGCCAGCGAGGCGTCGGCCTCGGCGAGACGGCCCTCGGCGACCAGGGTGCGGGCGACGGACCGGTGCATCCGGGCGACCAGGGCCGGATCGCCGGACTGCGGGGCGAGGGCGAGCGCGAACTCGGCCGCCTGGGCGGCGCGGGCGTGCGCGCCCATGTCCATGTACGGCCCGATGACGCTGGCGTAGAGCAGCAGCAGCGCGTCGGGGTCGTGCAGGCCGCCGCGGTTCAGCTCGTCGAGGGCGGATTCCAGCAGGTAGACGGCGTACCGCAACTCACCGGCGAGATAGTGCGCCACCGCCCGGCCGCGCAGGGCCGGGACCCGGGCGGGCAGCGGCGCCCCGGCCAGACACGCCTCGGCCCGCTCGAAGTACTCCCGCCCCGCCACCAGCTCGCCCGTCTCCACCGCGCACTCGCCGAGCCCGAGCAGCGCGGCGGCCTGTTCCGCGGCCAGCCCATGCGTCTCGGCCTCGACGAGCAGCTCGGCGTACTGCTCCGCCGCCGCCTCGGCCTCCCCGACGGCGAGCGTGCGCTGCGCCTCCGTCAGCCTCAGCCGCAGCTCGGTCACCAGCCGCGCCGAACGCCCGGTGGCCAGCTCGTCGAAGGCGACACCGAGCCGATCGGAGAGATGCCGCAGAGCCTCGTCGGAGGGCCGCACCCGGCCCGATTCCAGCGTGGAGATATAGGCCGGTGTGTACACAGGTTCCGCCAATTGCCGCTGCGTCAGTCCGCGTTCCACACGCAACCGCTGCACCCGGCGTCCGATCGTCCCCGGATCATCACGCTCCCCCACGCCAACTCCCCCTGCCCCTCTTGCCGTTCGCCCGGAACAGCCCCTAGGTTAAACGGAGTGTTAAGCCGAATTGTTGAACACGCTTAACACCCTGCCGCCGCCCAAGCCCCCGCCCCCTTGCGAGGTCGCCGTGCTGAGCCGCACCCGCACCGCCGAGCGATACGCCAGAGGTCTCACCGCGGCCGTCGTCGCCGTCGCGACACTGCTGCTCGCGGCGAACGCGGGGCCGGCGAGAGCGGCGGAGCCGCCGTCCGCGCAATTCGAACACCGGTCAGGCTCTTCGAAACCGGCATCTTGACCCGTCCGCGTGGGCACACTGTGACCCATGACTCAGTACGCGGAGTTGTTGCTGGACGACAGCACGGTGATACGTCTCGAGCTGTCGCCGGTCGGGGGACCGCAGGCCGCAGGCCAGGAGTCCGGCCAGGGGGAGTACGAGGAGCACGAGGAACTGCCGGACGGCATCCAGGGTTCGGAGCCGGTCGGCCGACTGCGTGATGCCGCGCGTGTCCTCGTCGGCGGGACCGTGCGCGGTGTGCTGAGCCCGCTCGGCCCGCTGCTGCGGGAGGTCCACGCCACCGTCACCTCGGTGGACGCCCCGCCCCAGGAGTTCAGCGTCGAGTTCGGCCTGCAGCTCGGGCAGGACCTGAAGCTCGGCATCGTGGGCGTCAACAGCGCGAGCAGCCTCAAGGTCTCGGCGACGTGGCGGCCCGTCCCCGATCCCGTCGTGACGGCCGCGGCCGGCCAGGGCACCGTCGTCTAGGGCGCCCCCTTTGCCGTGGTTCTCCCCGCCGGGCCCGTCCCGCCCGGCGACCGTGTCCGTGTTCCCGCCCTCCGGGGGCAGAAAGTGCGTCGGCGCCGGCGTCCTGCTGCCCGGCAGCCGTGTCCTGACCGCCGCGCATGTCGTCAACCTGGCCCTGGGCCGGGAGAACGAGTACGACGCGGCCCACCCCGGCAAGGAGACCGTCCTGCGCGTGCGCGTCGGCGGACACTGGCAGAACGCCCGGGTCAAGGTCTGGATACCCGTCCGTGAACGGACAGAGCTGCGCTGGAAGGGCGATCTGGCCGTACTCGAACTGCCGGACGGCGTGCCGCCGAACCTCGTACCGCCCCCGTGGCGGCCGGTCAGTGAGGGGCTGCCCGTCTGCGCCTGGCATCCGGCAGGGCCGGCCGAGTTCTCCCTGGCCCGGTGCAAGGTGGTGGCCGTCGAAGCGGAGTTCACGTACGCCGTCGTGGACGGCGGCGACACCGGAGCGACCATCCAGCACGGCTACAGCGGCGGCCCGGTCTGGTGCGACGAGGACCGGGCCGTCGTCGGCATGGTCGTGGGGAAGGTCAAGGGCGACGAGGCACGGGCCCACCATCCCGATCAGGTCCGCCGCCGCAGCTGGTTCCTGCCCACCCAGCGCGTCCGCGAGGAACTCGCCTCCGCGGGCGCCGCGCACCTGCTCGACACCCCGCACGACACGGACGAACCCGACACCTCCAGCGAGGCCTTCGACCTAGCGGACATCCTGAACCGGAAGGTGGACAGCGCCAAGGAGCTGGCCAGGTCCGGACGCGTGGTGGCGAAGAAGTGCGGTCTGGGCCATCCGCGTGACCGATCCGCGCCCTCCGTGGAGGAGTTCGCGCGCGTCCTGCTCACCCATCCTCGTGCCCTGGCAGAACTCACGCAGGTGCTGTCCGCGAAACCCGGCGCCGTCGCCGAACTGCTGGAGGTGGGCGCCCGGATCCCGCAGTGCGCGCTGCTCACCCACGCCGAACGCGGGCGCCTGGACGCGCTGCTGGCGTCCCTGCCCCACCACATCGTCGCCACGGTCCCCGCGCTCGTCCTCGACGCCCTCCCCGACATCGACCTGCCCGACCCCCTGCAGACCGATGCCGACTGGCTGGACGCGGACACCGTCGAGGCCCCGCTGGCGGCGCTGCTCGACCAGTTGGAGCGCAACCGCCGCGCCCCCGCGACCGAACGGTCCCACAGCCCGCTGCTCCCCGCCCTGGTCTGCCTCGTCCTCCATGTGGCAGCCGTGGCACCCGCCCCGCACGCGGACGCACTGGTCGGATGGAGCACCAAGGTCGTCCGGCGGACCCAGGGGCACCAGGCCGCGCTCGACGAGCGGCTGGCGCACGCCAGGGAACTGACCCGCCGGCTGCGGGCGCGGCAACAGAACGCACCGCGGCTGCTGGTACGCGTGCGAAGGGTCGACGGCGAGGGGGACAACTGCCGTTTCACCCTGCGGATGTGGCGCCGCGAGACCACCACATGGCAGCGCGTCCGCATCGACGAGCGGCAGGCCCGCGACACCGCCGAGACGGCCGGGAAGATCTTCACCGCCGCCTCCGTGCTGTGGCGGACCGGGAGCCTTCCCATCGTGGAACTGCTCCTGGACCGTGCCGACCTGGACCTGAACCCGCACTGGTGGAAGGCTCCGGGCCCGCTCAACACCCATCGGGCCCTGGGCGTGGAATTCCCCGTGGTCTTCACCTGTCCGGAGCTGGTCGAGCAGGGCAGCGACGCGGAGTTCCTCCGGGAGCGGAAGAAGCGCCTGCACCGAGGGGTCCTGGTGCGCATCGACGCGTCGGTCACCAGTCTCGACGAGGTCTACGGACGTCTGGCGGGCGAGATGAACGCCGTGGGGGCGGTCATCGGCGAGGTCGAGCCCGCCTTCCGCGAGCTGGTCGTTCAGTACTGCCTCGCGGCCGGCATGCCCGTGGTGCTGTTCGGGCGGGGCGAGAAGGGCTGGTCGCAGGCCGTGAGCCGACTCGCACGCGTCGCCCCGGCGGCGCTGCCGAACGTGGTGCGCGAGTACCGCCGGGACGCCTTCAACGAACCGGCCGTCCACCTCGGCCGGCCCGTGCTGGCCTGGTGCGACGACATCGGACCTCCCCCCGAAGACCTCTACCTCGACGACCCCTCGGAGGAGCTCGCATGACATCCGACGCACCCTGGCGGATCTTCCGGGGAGACGGCGAACCCCGGGGCATCGACGGTCTTCCGCCCGCTCCGCCCTGGCGCCGCTTCGGCGACGGCCCGCGCTCCGGCACGAGGGCGGCCCCTTACCTCATCTCCGCCAAGGACGCCGATGTCGTCAACGCCGCCCTGCACCTGCGCCGCCCCCTGCTCGTCACCGGCCAGCCCGGCACCGGCAAGTCCTCCCTGGCCCGGGCCATCGCGCACGAACTACAACTCGGGGACGTACTGCACTGGCCCGTCAACAGCCGCTCCACCGTGAGCGAGGCCCTCTACCGCTACGACGCCGTGGGCCGGCTGCGCGAGACCGCCCTGAACCGGGACCGGGAACGCGAGGAGCCGCCGATCGGCACCTTCGTCCGGCTCGGCCCCCTGGGCACGGCGCTGGTGCCCCGGACAGAGCCGCGTGTCCTGCTCGTCGACGAACTGGACAAGGGCGACGTCGACCTCCCCAACGACCTGCTGACGGTGTTCGAGGAGGGCGAGTACGAGATCCCCGAACTGGCCCGGCTCCCCGAGGACCAGTCCGTCGTCGACGTGCTGTCCGCCGACCCCGACACCCGGATCACGGTGACCCGGGGGCGGGTCAGGTGCGACGAGTTCCCCGTCGTGGTGATCACCAGCAACGGCGAACGCGACTTCCCGCCCGCGTTCCTGCGCAGGTGCGTACGGCTCGAACTGCCGCCGCCCGACAGCCGACGCCTGCGGGAGATCGTCTCGGCCCACCTGGGCGACACCGCGGCAGCCGATGTCGAGGACCTGCTCCAGGTCTTCCTGAGCCGCCAGCAGCGCGGCGGACTCGCCACGGACCAGCTGCTCAACGCGGTGTTCCTGCGCGCCGGCGGGGTGGACCTGGACGCCGACGGGCTCCTGGACGCCGTACTGCACCGGCTGGGCGGGACCATCTGAATGCCCGAGGACAGTGCGGGGTGCGGGCTCCGGCTCGTACTGGACCTGCTCGCCGACTGCGGGGTCACCCTCTCCCAGGAGGAACTGCTCGACACCCTGTGGCTGGCGCGGCAGCTGACCGGCTCACCCGAGTCCCTGCCCCTCCAGCGGGACGCCACGCCCAGCGTCGCCGCTCCCCCCACCCTCGACGTTCCCGACCGGCGCAGGCCTCACCTGTCCCCCGGAGGCAGGGCCGGACTGTACGGCGCCCCACGGCTGGAACGGCGACCGGAACCGGAATCCGCCTCGTCCGTGCCCGAACCGGAGAGGCCGAGGCCGGCCGCGATGCCCCAGGCCGATGAGAAGCGGGCGATGCCGCTGCGCGTGCCCGAGGCCAAGGCACTGGTCGACGAACTGCTCATCGGACGCGTCCTCAGGCCCCTGAAGCAGTCGCGCCCCAGCACCTCGCGCTACGACTTCGACGAGGAAGCCACCGTGCACGCCCTGGCGGAGACAGGGCTGCCCGATGTGGTGCTGCGGCCGGCTCCGGAGCGCTGGCTCGACCTCGCCCTGGTGGTCGACGACGGCATGTCCATGCTGCTGTGGCAGCGTCTCGCGACCGAACTGCACGCCCTGTTGCGCAGGGCGGGCGCGTTCCGCATGATCCGCGCCTACGGGCTGCACACCCGGGGCCACGAAGTCCACCTGCGCGGACGGCCCTTCTCGGCCGAGGCGAACAGGATCCCGACGGACCTGATCGCCGACCCCACGGGCCGGACCCTGGTCCTGCTCGTGAGCGACGGTGTGGGCCGGGCCTGGCGCGACGGGCGTATGCACAGCACGCTGAACGGCTGGGCGCGTTGTGGGCCGACGGCCGTGGTGCACGCGCTGCCGACGCGCATGTGGGGCGGTTCGGGGCTGCGCTCCCAGCGCTGGCGGGTGACCAGCGAGCGGCGCGGCTCGGCCAACACCGAGTGGGGCGTGGCCGACCCGGTACTGCCGCCGCACATGGTGTCCTTCCGCGGGGTCCCCGTACCGGTGCTGGAGCCCGCGCCGGCAGCGCTCGCCGCCTGGGTACGGCTGGTGGCTTCCCCGGCCTCGTCCGCGACGCTGCCCCTGCTGGCCGCTCCCGGGTCGTCGGGGGCCCGGCCCGTGGACACGGGGCTGCCCCGGCTGCGGCGCTTCCACGCGGCTGCCTCCCCGGAGGCCTACCGGCTCGCGGCACACCTGGCCGGTGTCGCCCCGCTGTCCCTTCCGGTGATGCGGCTGGTGCAGGCGGCCATCCCCTGGGCGGACACCGCGAACCTCGCCGAGGTGTTCCTCGGCGGGCTGCTGCGTCCGCTTCCCGGGCCGCCGGGCGAGTCCCTGCCGCCGCAGCACCAGCTCTTCGACTTCGACGGCGACATCGGGAACATCCTGCTCAACGCCGTGCCGCTGGCCGATGTCGTGGAGACCGGGCGGACCGTGAGCGCCCGCCTGGAACTCCTGGCGGGCCGCTCCCCCGAGTTCCCGGCCTGGCTCGCCCATCCCGAGGGCACCGAACGCATCCCGTCCTCGACCCGGGCCTTCGCCGCCATCGGCCCCCGGCTGGCGGCCCGCTTCGGCGTCGGCAGCCTGGAGCGGCGCATGGGGAGCGTCTGGAGGCCGCTGCGCTCGGGCGACCCGTGGCGCATCGGGCCGTACACGGTGCACGCCAGGGGAGTCGACGACGGGCTGTGCCGCAAGTTCCTGGGGCGGGACGCGGACGGTACGGAGGTCGTCGTCGTCACGGCAGACGGGCAGTTCGTGAGGAGGCTGAGCGCCGAGGAACTGGCTCTGCGGCGCATCGGCGGCGGGTGCGCTCCCCGGCTGGTCGCCAGCGGCCTCGACGACGACCCGCCCTGGATCGCCGAGACCCCTCCCCATTCACCGGACGGCATCCCGGCCGAGCCGCTCTCCACGGTCCTGGCGCGCGGAGACCTCGAACCGGATGCCGCCCTGGAACTGGCCCGGAACCTGTGCGAGGCGGTGGACACCAGTCACCGCGAGGGCCTGGCGCACGGGGACCTCACCCAAGAAACCGTGCGGTGCCTGGGCCGGACCGTGATCCTGACGGACTGGTTCCGGTCCTCCTACGATTCGGAACACGGCATCGACCGGGACATCACGGCGCTGGGGACGCTTCTCGAGCGGCTGATCACCTTCGCCCCCGAGGATCTCGGTGAGCTCCGGGAACTCATCGAAGCGTGCCATTCCGCCCTCCGGGGATTCCGGCCGACGGCGGGGCGACTGGCGGAACTCCTGGCCGCCCGGCTGGGCATGCAGGGGGACGACGGCAAGCTCGTCGCCGCGATGGACGCGCGGGCCAGGACCGAACTGATCCGCACACGGGTCCGCACCTGCCGCCGGATCGCCGTCGTCGGGCTGCCCGGAGCCAGCGGCAAGAGCACCACAGCCGCCCTGCTGGCCACGGTGTTCGCCACCGAGCGGTACGGCGGGACCATCGTGGTGGACGCCGACCCCGGCGTCGGCACCCTCGGATTCCGGGTGAACGAGAACCGGGGCCGGGGCATGACGGCTCTCACTCAGACCCTCAGGCGATTCCAGAACGCCGACCTTCTTGAGCAGAACACCCGCCTGCTTGAACCCTTCCTGTCCACGATGCGAGCGGGCGCGCACGTCCTGACAGACCTGATCGGCCTGCCCGCCCCGGACCCGGCGTACGTCCAGCGGGTCTACGACCTGCTGCAGCAGGAGTACGAGATCCTGATCACCGACTCGCACTCCCCGGACCTCGACGAGAACAAGCACGCCGTCCTGGGCCCTGCGCATCAGCTGGTCGTCGTGGCCGAGTCCATGCGGTCTCTGACGATGCCGCGCGCGCACGAGTACTTCAGCCGCCTGCTGGGACTCGGCTACAAGGAACTGCTGTCCCGGAGCATCATCGTCCTGTCGATGGGGATGCCCGACAGGCGGCAGACGCCCGACCCCTCGGGCATCGTCGACCGGCCCACCGAACTTCGCCAGCTGTGCCGGGCCATTGTGTCGATCCCCCACAGCCCGTACCTGGCCAACGCGGGAGAGGCCGACCTCAGCGCACTCGACCACGAACTCCGGGACGCCTACTACGCTTTGGCAGCCATCGTCGCCCAGTCCTTCAGGGCAACGTAGGCCTCCGAAGAAACAGTGAGGACCCCGCCCCCGGGATTCTTGGAGTCCCGCACCCCGACCCCGAGCACCCCGAGGTCGGCGACCTCGACGCATTCGCCGCCGCTGCTCCCGCTGTACGACGACCTACGCCACTGCGCGTCGCGCTCCATCAGGCCCTGACGTACGTCACGAAGGCGGAGTAGGCCTCCGGAGAGAGGGTGAGAATCCCGGCCTCGGGGTTCTTGGAGTCGCGCATGGCCAGGCCGAGGGTGAGGGCAGCGACCTCGATGCACTCGCCGCCCGTGTTGCCGCTGTACGACGACTTACGCCACCGCGCGTTGGTCAGGTCCTTGCTGATCCCCATAACGCTCCTCCATCACGCGGTTGATCAGTGCTGCCGAATCCTTTACGGAGAGGGCTGCAGCCTGCAAGTGAGCGTAACGGAACGCGGCTTCCCTGACAGTGTCAGGGTTGGCCGTCATGTGGCCGGAGATGAGGTCTTCGGTGTAGATGATCTCCGGGTCGTCGTCGAAGCGCAGGCTGGTGAACGACCCGATGAGGCTGGCGTGTTCCCCTGCCTCGTAGGGCAGCACCTGGATCCGCGCCCAACGGCGGTCGGCGAAGCTGAGCAGGTGCTGGAGTTGCCGACGCATGACCTCGCGTCCGCCGATCGGCCGGTGCAGGGCGGCCTCGTCCAGGATCACCCAGGCCATCGGCGGCTTTTCGCGAGCCAGGATGCGCTGGCGCTCCATGCGGGCGGCGACCAACTCATCGAGCTTGTCCGGCATACCTGTCGCGAGCACGGCACGGGCGTACTCCTCCGTCTGGAGAAGTCCGTAGATCATCTGTGCCTGGTACGTCGAGATGCACTCCGCCCGCGCTTCCAACTCCGCGAACTGTTGGAACCACGCAGGCAACTGACTGCGCAACACCAACCCCACGAGCCTCGAAAAGCTCCCGTCCGTCATCAGCGCCGCATCCGCACGCTCCGCGAACTCCCTGGTCGGGACCTTGTGGGCCGTTTCGATCTGGCCGACGAGAGAATTCGTGCAGAAGATGCAGTCCCCCAGTTCCTTCTGGGACAGCCCCGCGCTCTCGCGGTAGCGGCGGAGCTCGGAGCCGAAATAGTCCAGCGGCGAGGCGGTGGGGTCGAGGCGGCGGATGTTGGGCATGGAGGTCACCCCCAGGTCTGAACGCGGCACGGCGTTCATTTCGGTCTGTAGCCGAGCGTAATCACTCGACTCCACCCTGGTGGCATGAATCACGCAACCCACCAGCCCTGGCCAGGACTTGGCTCCCCGGGCTTCCTGGGCTCCCGATACGGCACCGACTTCACGCTGGGTGAGCACTCCGCCCGGCATCTGCGCCGGATCCTCAGGGTGTATCTCGTCGCCTGGGAGATGAGCGAGCTGTGCGACCCGGCCTGTCTGGCGCTCACCGAGCTCGTCGCCAACGTCGTACGCCACACGGACGACCGGCGCGCCGCGGTGCTGATGACGCGTCGGCCGGACGGGCGTGGGGTGCGGGTGGAGGTGACGGACACCTGCCCGCGCCCGCCGTTGTCCACAGCTGTGGACGAAGTCGCCGAACTTGCGGAAGGCGGGCGCGGCGTGCTGATCGTCGAGGCGGTCACGGACCGGTGGGGGTGGGATCCACTGCCCGACCGGCCCGGGAAGACCGTCTGGTTCGAGTGTGAACTGAAGGCGGCGCAGGACGAACACGGGTCAATCGGGTAGGAATTCTCTCAGCGCCTCATCCAGGCTTTTCGCTATCTCCGTGTCACTCGGCGGGTCTTCCCCCGGGCCTCGCGGAGGGTCGTACAGCGCGTCGAGTTCGGTGATGAGGGTGCGGTTCACCGCGCCGTACAGCGGCGTCACCGGGCGGCGGACGGCCTCGCGGAGCGCCGGGTACAGGATGTCGCGGGAGTAGCTGGTGCCGTCGGAGAAGCGGTCGGGGGGCGTACGGACCGTGCTCTCGCCGGTGGGGGACGCCCAGGGCGTCTCCGCGTACGCGGGGGCGTGGCGGCAGTCGGGGGCGGACTCCTGGTACGCGGAGGTGCGGGTCGCGGCGAACCCGGCACGCAGCAGGCAGCGTTCGCTGTCGGGGTCGGTCAGGAACGCGATGAGTTCCTCGGCCTTCGCGGCCCGCTGCCCGGTCATGGAGGAGGTGACGGCGAGGTTCTGGCCGCCGAGCACGGTCTTGCCGGGCAGCCGGGTCACACCGAGCTTGCCCTTGAAGGTCTCGTAGAGGGTGGGATAGACGTACGGCCAGTGCCGCAGGAAGGTGGTGCGGCCCTCCGCGAAGGCGCTCAGCGACTCGGCCTCGCGGGACTCGGAGGCCTCCTTGAGCGTGTAGGCCTTCGCCGTGCGCTCACGCAGTTCGGCCACGCCCGCCGTGAGCTGCTGCTCGGTCGCGACGTATGTGCCGTCGCGGTCGGTCAGCTCGAAGTCCGGTACGGCCGAGGCGAACGCCTCGATCGCGTTGACCGTACGGCCCTCGTACGGGGCGAGCTGGGTGGTCCAGCCCGCTTTCTCGTCCCTGGGGGCGACGGCGTCGATCAGGTCCCGCAGCTCGCGCCAGGTGACCCCGTCGCTGAGCTCGGTCCGGGAGGCACTGGCGTCCCGCAGATGGTCCTTGCGGTAGTACAGCAGGCCGGCGTCGCTGTTGAAGGGGACCGCGTACCGCTTGCCGTCCCAGTACGACGTGCTGTTGACGGAGGGGATGAGATCCTCGGGGGCCTTGACGGCCGCGTCCGTCAGCGGGCGGATCATGCCGGACTCGGCGAACTCCGGGATCCAGGTCACGTCGAGGTTGACCACGTCGTAGTCGGCGCTGCCCGACTGGAGGGCGCCGAGGAGCTGGCTGCGCTGCTGGTCGGCGGAGCCGGGCAGTTCGACGAGGCGGGCCCGGTAGCCGTGGGAGCCCTCCGTGGCGTTCCAGGCGTCGATGAGCTGCTGGCGTATGCCGTTCTTGCCGGTGACGTCCTGGCCGCTGGCCACCACGATCCGGGTGGAGGCGTCGGCGCCCTGCGGCTGCTGTCCCCCGCCGTCCCCGGCGCCGCCGCCGGTGCAGGAGGCGACGGCGAGCAGCGACAGCGTGGACAGCAGGGACAGCACTGCGGCGGGCAGGCGGCGGGCCATCATTCCTCTCCCGTTCCGATGCGGGCGACCTCGTCGTGCAGGGCGGGGACCAGGTCGTCCCGGGCGTCCAGGCAGCGGCCCCGCCCGGCGTCGGCGATGCGCGTGGCGGGGCGCCCGCTGTCGCAGGCGCCGCTGTTCAGGGTCACCATCGCCACGGGCACGCCCGCGGACCCGGCCCGCTCAAGCACCTGTTCCAGCCGGTCGCCGGTCAGGCGGGTGTCGTCCTCGCCGTCGGTGAGATACACGATCAGTCGCGGCCTCTCGTCGTCGGCGCCGCGTTCCCGCATGAACGCCAGGGCGTCCAGCAGGGCGGCCGACGGATCTGCCTCCGCGTCCCGCACCTTGCCGGTGTCGAGGTCCTGTTCAGCCTTCTTGCGGGAGTGGGTGCCGAAGGGCACCAGCTCGGTGTGCGTACGGCCGGTGAGGCCGTGCACGGCCCACACCCCGTACTCGTCCTCCCCGCCGAGCCCGGGCAGGGTCTGCTTCAGGATGCCGGGGCCGCCGCTGGGGCCGTCCCACAGACCGGCCATCGAGCCGGAGCTGTCGAGCAGGAAGAGGACCCGGCCCGGTCCGTGCGCGTCGCCGTACTCCTCCAGTGCCCGGTCCAGATCCGCCGCGTCGGCGGAGTCCGCCGGGCGGACTCCGCCGGTCAGGCCGGAGGGGACCGCCGACCCGGTGTCGAGCAGCGGGCGGTCACCGCTCGCGGACCTGAAGCCCTGCTCGCCGAGCACCTCCCGGCCCTCCGCACCGGTCAGCCAGGCGCGGAAGCGGTCCGCCTCCTCGTCGCGCGCGTCGGCGTCCAGGTCGCCGTGGTCCCAGCGCACCCGCACGAACGTCGGTTCCAGTCCGGGTACGTCGTCGGGGTAGGCGGCGGTGCGCGGCACGCGGGTGGCCGGGCGGCAGCCGATCCCGCTTCTGAGCAGGAACTCCGGGACCAGGGCCGCGCCGCGGTCGTCCACGGCGTCGTCGTCGGGCAGGCTGCACAGCAGCTTGACGGCCGAGGGCTCGGGCCGCTCGGGCCGGGTGATGCGCAGCTCGGCGCCGCGCGCGTCGTCCCCGTCGCCGTACAGGCCCGCGGTCGCCAGCAGCGCCGAGCCGGTCAAGGCGGGGTCGGGGCGGTGCACTTCGGCGGCGCCGGGCCCGCCCTCCAGGACGTCGACGAGCTCCGACAGCGAACGCCCGGTGGACTTGCCGAGGGTGTGGTCCAAGCCCCGCGGGACGGCCAGCACCACCGGCGAGTAGGCCAACGGCTCGGTGTCCGGCTCCAGTCGGGCGAAGACCCGGTCCTCCTGCGCGGCGGCGACCCGGCCGACGTCGGCGCCGGTCGCGGGTATCCACACGTCCGGCTGGGGGCCGATGTCCCGCTGCGGGTTGTCGTCCTCGCGCGGCTGCTGCCAGGCGTCGGTCCGCTCGCTCAGCGCGCTGACCACGGCGGCGGAACCGGCGCTGTAGACGGTGACGCCGCCGCGTCGGCAGCCGTCGTCCGTGGTGTTCGCGCCCGAGACGAAGTAGGCGTCCGCGGCGGCCTGCATCGCCGGTTCCAGGTCGGGGTCGGTCAGCACGCGCAGCTCCAGGGAGGGCGCGCAGATCGCGGAGTCGCCGAGGACGGCGAAGATCCCGTAGCCGCCGGCGCCGGTGGCGAGCAGGGCCAGCACGGCGGTGAGCAGGGCGGTCCGGCCGAGCCGTTCGGCGACGGCCCGGACAGCGGCGGCCGCCGCCCGCGTGAACTGCCGCAACCGGCGCGGGCGGACCGGCGGCGGATCCGGAACCCCGACGGGCACGGGCGGAGGCGCGGGCTCAGGGTCAGGCACCGGCACCGGCGGAGCCTCAGGCGCGAGCGAAGGCACCGGCCGCGCCGCCAGCAGGACGTCCGCGTCCGGGTCCCAGGGAGGTGCCAGTGCCTGCGGTATCTGCGGGTCGTCCTCCTCCGCCCGGTATCCCGCCTCGTCCATCCGCTGCTTCAGCGTGGGATACAGCTCGGAGAGCCACACCTCCCCGCCCTCGTCGAGCACCTCGGCCAGCTCCCTGGTGAACGGCGTCGCGACGTCGGCGTCCCCGCCCAGGATGCAGCGGTTGGGCTGGACGCTCATCAGGAGGAGGACCTTCTCCTTGTTGCCCTCCGGGTCGGCGAAACGGTGCCAGATCCCCGCGGCGTGGCCCGCGTAGCAGCAGTCCAGGATCACCAGCACCTTCTCGGCGCGGCTCTCGGCGACGCAGATCTCGCCCAGCACCTGGGCGAAGCTCACCGCCCCGGGCAGCTCGCCCGCGACCACCCGCGCGGTGCGCATCTGCAGATGCAGCTCGCCGCCGGACGTGTTCACGACGGCGTGCCCGGCGAAGTAGAGCAGCAGCAGGCCATCGGCCTCGCGCACGGCATGGCGCAGCGCGGCGGTGAAGTCCTCCTGGGACGGCGAGGCCAGCACTCTGATCTCGCCCGCGCCGAAGACCCCGCCCCGGTGCAGGGCGTCGTCGAGTGTCTTCCGGTTGTGCCGCACGGCGGGAAGCTGACCGGTCACGCCCCGCGGGTCGGGGGCCGTGTGGTCGTATTCGGACACGCCGACGAGCAGCGCCCGGTTCGCTCGGCCGCGCGGGTCGAAGCGGCTCACCGGGCTACTCGCCGTCGGAGCCCAGCGGGCGGATCTCCGAATCGGGTTCGCCGCCCTGGAGCCTGCGGCGGTTGTTCTTCCAGGTCTTCACCGCGCGGGCGGTGTAGTCGGTCAGCGCCGCCACCGTCGCGACGTCACCGAGCAGTTGGAGGACCAGCTCGACGTCGGGTCCCAGCCGCCCCTTGGGCCCGTCGGTGCTGGTCCGCTCCTCGATGCGCAACTGCGCGTCGGACAGCAGTCGTTCCAGCGGCTCGTCCCGCTCCAGCCATGCCCGCAAGGCTCTGACATCGTCCACGGTCGCGCCGTCACCCAGCCGGACGCGTACGCCTAAGACAGCCACTTCGTCCCCCTCTGTCATACGCGACATCATGACACCGGGTCAGGCCGCGGGGGCAGACCTTTGACGCAAACCGCGCAAGAGCCCGCACACGCTCTTCACGCCGCACGCCCCCGGCGCACGGGTGCTCAGCCCTGGGTCTGGAGCTGGCGGAGCTGACGCTGGACGTGATCGAGCGCCCCTTCGCGCCGCCCGGGCACCCGCCCCCGCAGCTCGGCGAGCGCGATCCCCAGGTCACGGGCCTGCGCGGAGTCGGCTATCTGTCCCCACTGGTGGTGGGCCCGGTCGACGGCCGACTCGACGGCGGGCGCGTCCACCGCCTGCCCGGCGTGCAGCCGGGCGGTGGCCACCGACAGCCAGGTGCGGCAGCTGCGGGCCGCGTCCCCGGCGAACATCGCCAGGTCGGCCCGGACCTCGGACCAGTGCAGGGCCTCTTCGGAGGCGGGTCCGTACGCGGCCACGGCGGCCTGCTCGTGCCGGGCGGCGAGCGCGTCCGCGTCCCCGTGGCGGCCGGACTGGACGGCGGCGGTGATGGCGGTGTGCGGATCGCCGGACACCGGCCCCTGCGCGCTGATGACGATGTCCCGGCCGGCGCTCTCCTGCGCGATCCGGGCCAGCGCCTGCTGGTGCAGCTGCTCCGGCGGCGGGCGGAAGCCGCTGCGCAGGATCGTCGCCACGGCCTTCATGTACGCCGGTGCCGCCACCGAGCGCCGGGACGGCGGTGGTGCGATACGCCCGTGGACGGCGGTGCCCCGGCCCGAGTCCAGGGGGGTGCTCCGCAGCAGCTCCCAGGCCTCGGGGTCCGCGTGCAGGTCGAGCACGAGCGTGGTGGCCCCGGCGGGTCTGAGGCGCAGCTCCTCCCGGAACCAGTGCCAGGGGAAGGCCGTGTAGCGCACGGTGGGGGCCGTGGTGCGGGCCAGCGCGAGATGCGGCAGGCGCTGTTTGCGGTCGAGCTGGAGCTGTCCGGTGACGTAGACGGTGAGCGGGCCGGGGGCCGTGGCGGCGGCGCGCAGCCGGGTGAGGACGGCCTGCGGCTCCAGCGGGTCGGCGAGTTCGACGACGTTCGCGGTGTCCGTGCCGGACAGCACCGCGGGCGGTACGGCGGCGAGGACGGGGAGCACGGAGGCGGCGTCCACCAGGCGCCCCTTGCCGAGCGGCGAGGCCGCCAGCAGCAGCACGGTTCCGGGCATCTCTTCCCCTCCCCCGGTCGATCACGTACGGCAGCACCGTAACCTCTGCGGCTGCAAAGGGGGCGGTCAGGACCGCAAACGTCCGCCTTCGGGTGGTTCGCCCCCGACTTGCCAGCGGCCCCGCGCAGGTGTGCCCTGGTAGGCAGGGGCAGGGAGAGAGGAGCACTCTCATGGCTCATGCGGCACCCGCCTCACGCGAGGTGGCCCTGCGCCACCGCACGCCCGATGTCTTCAGCCCACGCGCCCACGCCATGGCGAAGATCGCGGTGCCCATCGCCCTCGGGCTCGTCTACGGCTACTGGGCCGCGGCCAACCGGCGCTACGGCGGGCCCATCACGGGCTGGAACCTGCTGTTCGGCTTCGTCACCGCGCTCGTGTTCGCCGTACTGTTCGCCGCCGTGTGGCAACTCGGGCCGAAGCTGCGACGCGAACTGCACGCGGCGCTCTGGTTCGCCTTCACGGGCAGTGCGACCGGCTTCCTCATCAGCCAGTCCAACCTGTCCGTGCTGTGGTCCATGTGGCTGGGCCTGGCGGCCGGGGCGGGCGTCCTGCTGACCATGTTCTACCGCTACTACACGCACGAGGACGCCACGGGCCACCGCATCGGCTGACCGGGCCCGGTCCGTCCCGCGCGTGTGCCCGTACGGCCGATTGCAGTCACCCCGCGCGCGGGGCGGGCCCGGGGCGGCTTGCCTGGAAGGGTGCCCGAGCGCGACCGGGCGCCCGTACCCGAGAAGGCGCCCCCACGACCACGGAACGCCCTGTCGGCCGTTCTGCTGGCCCTCGCGTGCCTGCTCACGCCGTTCGGGGCGCTCGCGTCCTGGGCGGCGCACGGGCTGACCGACACCGGCCGCTACGTGCGCACCATGGCGCCGCTCGCAGCCGACCCGGACGTGCGGCTCGCGGTCGCGGACGCCGTCGGGAACGGCATCATGCGGGAGGCCGGGCACGACCTCGGCACCGGCTCCCTGCACGGCGCTCTCGGGCCCTTCGTGCACGACGCGGCGCGCTCCTTCACGCGCACCGAGGCGTTCCGCGCCGCCTGGGACGCGGCGAACCAGGCCGTGCACGCCGCCGTGCTGCACGCCCTGCGCGACGACGAGGAGCGGACGGCCCCGGTCACCGTCGACCTCGCCCCGGTCGTCGCCCGGATCAAACGCCAACTCGAAGCCGACCACGTGTCGTTCGCCCACCGCATCCCGGTCACCCACGCCCGGGTCCCGGTGCTCCCGGCCGGGGACGTGGACCGACTGCGCAGGGGATACCACGTGCTGGACACCGCCGCCTTCTGGCTGCCGCTCACCGCCGCCGTGCTGGCCGTCGCCGGGATCGCCGTCGCCGCCTGCCGCCGCCGCGCGGTCACCGCCCTCGGCCTCGGCACGGCCCTGGGCGGCGCTCTGCTGGTCCTCGCCGTCGCGATCGGCCGCCGCCTGACCCTCGCCGACCTGCCCGACGCGCTCCACCGCCCGGCCGTGGGCGCGGTCTACGACGCCCTGACGACCACCCTGCGCACCGTGTCCTGGCTGCTGCTCGCCCTCGGCCTGACGGTCGCGCTCGGCTCGTGGCTCACAGGCCGGTGCCTCGCCGCGCGGCGACGCAGCCGAGCGTCCGCAGCGCCCGCCGCAGATCCCCCTCCGGAGCCGACGCGAGCCCGAGCCTGACGGCGGAGCCCGGCCCACGACACCCCCCGACCACCCCGCACCCGCGTCCCGGCCACTGCCCGCCCTCGGCCTCACGGCAGCACTCACCCCCCGGCTCACCGACCGCCCCCTCGCCGCGCGGCGACGCAGCCGAGCGTCCGCAGCGCCCGCCGCAGATCCCCCTCCGGAGCCGACGCGAGCCCGAGCCTGACGGCGGAGCTCGGCCCACGACACCCCCGACCACCCCGCACCCGCGTCCCGGCCACTGCCCGCCCTCGGCCTCATGGCAGCACTCACCCCCCGGCTCACCGACCGCCCCCTCGCCGCGCGGCGACGCAGCCGAGCGTCCGCAGCGCCCGCCGCAGATCCCCCTCCGGAGCCGACGCGAGCCCGAGCCTGACGGCGTCGGGCGTGTGGCCGGGGGAGACGGCGAAGGCGGGGCCGGGCGTGACGGCGATGCCGTGCGCGGCCGCGGCGGCCGTGAAGGTGTCGGCGCGCCATGGGGACGGCAGTTCCCACCAGGCGAAATAGGCGCGGGGATCGGACCGTACGGCGAAGCCGGCGAGTTCCTCGGCGAGGATCCGCTGCCGCCGCGCCGCGTCCGCCCGCTTGGCCTCCACCAGCCGCTCCACCGTCCCCTCCGACGCCCAGCGCACGGCCGCCTCCAGCGCGAACCGTGCCGCGCTCCACCCGCCCGACCGCACGGCGTCGGCGACGGCGGCGACCCGCTGCGGCGGCACCACGAGGAACCCGACGGTGAGCCCGGGCGCGACCCGCTTGGAGAGCCCGTCGACGACATGGGCGAGGGCCGGGGCATGGGCGGCGAGGGGATCGCCGGCCCCGTTCCGCTCCCCCGGGCCGTGCAGGAAGGACCAGATGCGGTCCTCCACGATCGGGAGGTCCAAGTGGTGGATGAGCTGGGCGAGTTGCAGCCGCCGCGTCCGGCTCGTCGTCAGGGACGTCGGATTGTGCAGCGTCGGCTGCACGTACAGGGCGGACAGGGGCGCCGAGCGGTGCGCGGCCGCGATGGCCTCCGGCAGCAGCCCGGCCCGGTCACCGGCCAGCGGCACCAGGGTGATGCCCAGCCGGGCCGCGATCTCCTTGACCAGCGGATACGTCAGCTGCTCCACCCCGACCCGGCCGCCCGGCCGGACCAGGGAGGCCAGGACGGCGGCGATGGCCTGACGGGCGTTGCCGGTGAACAGCAGCCGGTCCGGGGCGGGGCGCCAGCCGGGCGTGGTGAGGAGGGCGGCCGCGGCCTGACGGGCCTGCGGGGTGCCGGTGGCGGCGGCCGGCAGCAGGGCCTCGGCCAGCACGTCGGGGCGCAGCAGGGGCGCGAGGACTGGGGCGAGCAGCTCCGGCTGGCCGGGCGCGCTGGGGTAGTTGAGCTCCAGGTTGACCGGAGTGCCGGTCGGGCCGGGCTCGGCGAGCGCCTGCCCCGCCGGTCCTGTCGGTCCGGCCCGTACGAAGGTGCCGCGCCCGACCTCGCCGACGACCAGCCCGCGCCGGACGAGTTCGCTGTAGACCCGGCCCGCCGTCGACGGGGCGATGCCGCGCCGCCGCGCGAACGCCCGCTGCGGCGGCAGCCGTTGACCGGGCCGGAGCCGTCCGGTGGCGATGTCGTCGGCGATCCTGTCGGCGATGCGCCGGTAGTCACCCATCGGTCGGTCTCCCCCTTGGATTGCACCGAGAGCAAAGATCTTATTGTACCGAGTAGTTGGGCGGCCTAGGGTCGTCCTCATGGCACCCTTCCTCGCATACGAGGACAAAGGCCCCGAGACCGACCGGCAGCCGCTTGTCCCCAAGGTCCCCCTGGTTCTCGTCCACGGCCACCCCTTCGACCGCTCGATGTGGGCCCCGCAGCTCGAGACGTTCGCGGCGGACCGCCGGGTCATCGCCCCCGACCTGCGCGGCTACGGCGCCTCTCCGAACGCGCCCGCCGTCCCGGACTTCTCCGGATTCGCCCGGGACATCGAGGCCCTGCTGGACGAGCTGAAGGTGGAGTCGTTCGTCCTCGCGGGCCTGTCGATGGGCGGCCAGATCGCGATGGACTGCTACCGCCTGTTCCCCGAGCGCGTCAGCGGCCTGGTCCTCGCGGACACCTTCCCGTCGGCGGAGACCCCCGAGGGCGTCCGCACTCGCGACGCCATGGCGGACCGTCTCCTGGCGGAGGGCATGCGCGGCTACGCCGACGAGGTCCTGGAGCGGATGGTCGCCCCCTACGCCTCCGACGGGGTCAAGGCCCACGTCCACCGCATGATGACCGCCACCGCCCCCGAGGGCGCCGCGGCGGCCCTGCGCGCCCGCGCCCGCCGCCCCGGCTACGACGATCTGCTGACCCGCGTCCGCGTCCCGGCCCTGGTCGTCGTGGGAGCGGACGACACCTTCACCCCGGTCTCCGACGCCCTGGCCATGCACACGGCCCTGCCGGACTCGGCGCTGCACATCATCGACGGCGCGGCCCACATGCCGAACCTGGAACGCCCGGCCGTCTTCGACCAGGCACTGGCGGAACTCCTGGCCCGCGTCGACGCACGGCAACCTTCCCCCGCCCCACCCCGTCCTTGAGGGAGGATGCGGGCGAACCACCCCGCGAACGGAAGGCCGGCCATTGAACACCGCCGCTGCCGAACGGACCGCCACCGACGACGGGCCGGAACACGATCCGCCCGGGCGGCGATTCGGCGCGGGGTTCGCCTTCCTGCTGCTCGCGGGGGTGAGCGTGGTCGTGGGCTTCCGCACCGCCGACAGCGACGGCGTCACACCCGTCCCGCAGCTCCTCGCCTTCCTCCCCTGGCTGCTCGCGCCCACCGGCCTGGCGCTGCTGCTCACCCTGCGCTCCCGCTGGTGGCTGGGAACGGCCTGGGGAGTGGCCGTGCTCGGCCTGCTGGCCTGGTTCATCGAGCCGTACGGCAAGGTCGACGACCCCGCCGGCCGCCCGGTCGCCGATCTGCGCGTGCTGACCTCGAACGTCGAGTTCGGGCAGGGCACCGGCTCCCTGATCGCCGCCGTACGCCGCGAGAAACCGGACATCATCTTCGTACAGGAGTGCGAGTACGCGTGTGACGAGCGGCTGCGGAAGGACCTCTCCCAGGACTATCCGCACCGCAGCGCCGTCGAGGGCGGCGGCTCCGAGGGCTCCGTCATCCTCAGCCGCTTCCCGCTCCGGCCCACCGACGGGGTCCCCGCCACCATGGGCATGCCCGGGGCGGTCGCCGACGTGGACGGAAACGCCGTACGGCTCCAGCTCGCCCACCCCATGCCCCCGCTGCCCGGGCAGGTCGACCTCTGGAAGCGGGAACTCGGCGCCCTGCGCGCCGCGGCCGTCACCGACCGGGGCACCCCGCTCGTCCTGGCCGGCGACTTCAACGCCTCCCAGGACCACGCCGTCTTCCGCCGCATCCTCGACACCGGCCTGCGCGACGCCGCCCGCCTGGACGGCGCCGACCGCACGGCCACCTGGCCGGCCCGGACCGCCCCGACGCTCGGCGCCCAGATCGACCATGTGCTGGTGTCGCGGGACTTCGCGGCCCGCGACACCCGCGTACTGAAGCTGTCCGACACGGACCACCGGTCGGTGATCACCGACCTGACGCTGCACCGGCGGCCCGGGAGCGGCTCTTAACGGCCGGACTTCTCCAGGGCCTTGTCCAGGGCCTTGTCCATCGCCGCCGCGAGACCGTTGGCCCACAGCTGGTTCACCCGGGCCCGCTCGGCGGCGTTCGGGTTGGCGTTGGTGCAGGACGTACCGGGCCCGCCACCGGACATCAGCTCGCTGCACGGACCCGAGTAGTGGTCGGGCAGACCGAGGACGTGACCGGTCTCGTGCGCGGTGACCCGCGTGGAGTTGTACTGCTGGTTCTGCCGGTAGTCGAGGAAGATGTAGCCGTTGCCGTGCCCGTCGGTCGAGGCGTAGGAGCCCCGGGAGTCATTCCCCTCTCTGTAGCTGAAGTCGGCGGACGACGCGGAGCCGGACTGGAGCTTCACGTTCGACACCGCGCCGTTCCATATCTGGGTGCTGCGCGCTATCTGGGAGCTGAACGTGGGCGCGCGGGACGCGTCGTAGACGACGGTGACGGCGGCGGTGGCACTCGGGCTCGCGGCACGCTTCTCGGCGACCGACTCCAGGACGGCCTGGAAGAAGGCCTTGCTGGCGTCCGATTCGGCGGACTTGGCGACGTACCCGGCGTGCGGCGCGGCTACCGGGGCCGGGGTCGCCGGGGCCGGGGCCGCCGCGGCGGGAGCGGCCGTACCGAAGCCGACCGTCGCGAGGCCGAGACCTAGAACCGCCAGTGTGGACATGGACTTTCGCATCGAGACTCCTTGGTGGGGGTTTGAGTCGTCACCGGTGAGTCTCGGCGCCTGTGCGTCGCCTGTGATGATGGCAACCAGCGATAGGACGGAGCTATTGGCTGCCCAATTCACATGCTTTAGCGCTGAATTATGTGGCTGGTTAGCAACGCGATTCCGCTTTAGCCTCACGGAGCATGGAGCTCGAGGTGAGGCACCTCCGCGCGCTGTGCGCCATCGCCGACACCGGCAGTCTGCACCGCGCCGCCCGGCACCTGGGCGTCGCCCAGCCGTCGTTGAGCACACAACTGCGCCGCATCGAGCAGGAGCTGGGCGGCCCGCTGTTCCTGCGCGCCCACACCGGCTGCCGCCCCACCCCGCTGGGCCGCCTGGTCCTGAGCCGCGCCCGTCCGCTGCTGGCCGAGATGCAGCTCCTGGTGGTCGAGGCGAGGGCGGCGGCGGGCGGCGGCACCGAGCTCCGTATCGGCTCCACCGCCAGCAAGGCCCTGGCGGGCTGGCTGCGCCGCCTGCGCGCCCATGGCCAGAATCCCACCCTCCATATGAACGTCTCCGCGAACGCCCTGCTCCGCATGGTCCTGGACGGCCAGCTCGACGTCGCCTTCGTGCACGAGGTGGAGGGCTGCCCGCTGCGCATCCCCCCGGAACTCCGGCTGCGCGTCCTGGTCGAGCGCGAGCCGCAGTTCGTGTCGCTGCCCGTCGACCATCCGGCGGCCTCGAAACCCGAGGTCGACCTGCGCGACCTGGCCGGCGACCGCTGGATGATCGACCCCACGGTCGACGGCGAATGGGACGCCGTCCAGCGGATGTTCCGCGCCGCCGACGTCAGCCCGCGCGTGCTGCACGGCGACTACCACACGGCCGACGCCCTGGTCGCGACCGGCGAGGTGGTCACCGTGTGCCAGCCGACCCGCACCCCCCGCCCCGACATGGCGGTACGCCGCCTCAAAGGCGACCCGCTCGGCGTACGGCTGCTCGTCGCGGCCCGTACGGAGACGGCCCTGGCCGGCGTCTGCCCCGCGCTGGAGGAGGCCTACGGGGAGGTGGCGCGGCAGGCACCGGCGTACCGGGAATGGCTGGAACGAGCGCCTCAGGGCACCGCGCGACTGCTCGGTTCACGGCGGCCGGCACCCGACGGCCCTCGCAGACCGCCGAGCCCGGCCCTCCCCTGATCTCTCCGCTGATCTCTCCGCGTGCCGGGTCAGACGCCGATGTCGCCGCCGTCCGCGCGCCACACGGCCACGACCGCCGGACGGACGTACTTCCCGGGCCCGTCGGGCCAGGTGCTGGCGGGCTTCTCCACGGTCGCGCCGTCGATCTCGCCCGGGTGCTGCACGGCGACGAGCACGCGCCGGTCCTGGATGATCGGGCCGCAGGTCTCGGCGCCCTTCGGCACGGTCAGGAACTGCTTGAGCTCACCGCGCCGCTCACCCCGGGTCGCCACGCCGAACAGGCCGTCGTGCGAGCCGAGCTGGGCGCCGTCGGTGGACATCCACAGGTTGCCGTAGGGGTCGAAGGCGACGTTGTCCGGGCAGGAGATCGGGCTGACGCCGTCCTTCGGGAACCCGGCAAAGTAGGTCGCCGGGTCCTCCGGGTCACCGGCGACCAGGAACAGCGACCAGGCGAACTTGGTGCTCTCGGGCCGGTTCCAGCGCTCGGTGAGCTCCAGCACGTGACCGTGCTTGTTGGCGTGGCGCGGGTTGGCCTCGTCCGCCTTGGCGTTGGAGCCGACACCGCGGTTGGTGTTGTTCGTCAGGGCGACGTACACCTTGCCGGTCACCGGGTTGGGCTCGATGTCCTCGGGCCGGTCCATCTTGGTGGCGCCCACCTTGTCACCGGCGAGCCGGGTGAAGACGAACACCTCCTCGGCGGTCATCCCGTCCACGTGCGAGACGGCGCCCTTCGCGGTGGCGGTGGCTAGCGGGATCCACTGCCCGCTCCCGTCGAACTCCCCGTCCTTCGGGAGCTTGCCCGTGCCGTCGATCTCGATGGCGGGGGAGTCGCCGGTGAGCTTGGCGACGTACAGCGTCCCCTCGTCGAGCAGCGAGAGGTTGTGCTCGCGCACGGCACGCGAGGACCCGTGGCGCATCCGCTTGCTGCCGACGAACTTGTAGAAGTAGTCGAACCGCTCGTCGTCACCGGAGTACACGACGGGCCGCCCGTCCCGCGTGAGCCGCACGGTCGCGGCCTCGTGCTTGAACCGCCCGAGCGCGGTGTGCTTGCGGGGCGTCGACTCCGGGTCGTACGGGTCGAACTCCACGACATACCCGAACCGGTGCACCTCGTTCGGCTCCTGGGCGACGTCGAACCGCTTGTCGAACCGCTCCCACTTGCGGTCGGTGGCCCCGGTCCCGACGCCGTACCGCTTGTCGGTGTCCCGGCTCGCGTTGCCGAAGTACTGGTTGAAGTTCTCCTCGCCGTGCAGGGTCGTGCCCCACGGGGTGACACCGCCCGAGCAGTTGTTGAGGGTGCCGAACACCTTGGTGCCGGTCGGGTCGGCGGAGGTCCGCACGAGCTTCGACCCGGCGACGGGCCCGGTCAGCCGGAACTCGGTGGTGACGGTGACGCGCCGGTTGAGCTGATGCCGGGACACGGGGGTCAGCTTGCCCGTCTTGCGGTCCCCCTCCACCACCACGGCGGACAGCCCGTGCGCGGCCCAGGCGATCTCGGCCTGCTCACGGGTGGGATGGGCGGAGTCGTACCCCCGGAACATCAGAATCTCGTCGGTGTACTCATGATTGGCGACGAGCAGCTGCCTGCCCCGCTCACCCGGCAGCGGCAGCAGGGCGAGAAAGTCGCAGTTGTACCCGAACTGCCCGGCCTGCGCCTTGGCGGTCTGCTTCTCCGGGTCGAAGGCGGGCGCCCCGCGCAGGATGGGCTCACCCCAGCGGATGACGACGTTCTGCCGGTACCCGTCCGGCACGGTCACGGCGTCGGTGGTGTTGGGCGCGACGGGCGCGAAGCGCAGCCCGCGCGCGCCCTTGTGTTTACGCCGGGCGGCGGTGGCGGCGGCGTCGGCTGCGGGGCCTTGCGCCGGTGCCGCGTTAGCAGGCTGCGCCTGCCCGAAGCCCACGGCCCCCGCCCCCGCGGCGCCCACGGTCACCACGGCCGCGGCCCGCATCATCGACCGGCGGCTGAGGGCGCCCGCGATCACATCACCGACGTACTCGTTGGAGCTGGTGTTGGGCACCTCGTGGAAGCAGGCGTCACCACACCGGAAACGACAGGTCATGGCGGACCGGCCGCCAGGGTGCGAATCGGACGGCGTTCCGATCAACGGCAGCAGCTTTCGCACTTTGCTCTCTCCTTGGATGCCCTTGGTGTCAGCGTGACCGTAGGAGTACATACGTGCGGGAGCCGGGCGCCTGGGTGAACTGCGGGTGAACCTGCGGCATCCGTGCGGCAGTTGCTTCGATTCTGCGGGGCGACACCGTCGCGGGCCGGATGTCCCCTTGACAGTCCGGGCCTCGCACACCCGACCCTGCCCAAGATCACACAGGAGGGCCGCTAACCTTACGTGTCCGTCCTGGCCAGGGATTGACGGCTTCACCTCACGCGAAGGGTTGCGCGCACATGGGCATTCTCACTCTCTTGCGGAACGCGTTCGGACGGTCACGCAAGTCACGGACCGCCGAGGCGGAGGGTGCGGCGCGGCCGACGACGACCCCGGAGGAACCGACGGCAACGCCGTCCCCCGACACCCCGCAGGTCCCCACCCAAGAGCCCCCCACCGCCTCCGGCGAACGCGCCACCCCCACCCCAACCGTCCCCGAACCCCGCACGTCGTCCCCCGACGAACACGACCTGGTCTCGGCGGCCTTCGACAATGTGCCGTCAGTCCCTAGGCCTGCGCGACCGGCGGACGCGGACGCGGAGGCGGACGCGGGGGTTGAGGAGCCGACGGTTGCGGAGAAGGCGGGGGTTGTCGAGGAACCGGCAGTCGTTGAGAAGCCGGCGGTTGTCGAGGAGCCGACGATCGCAGAGAAGGCTGGGGTCGTCGAGGAGTCGGCGGTTGCGGAGAAGCCCGCTGCTGTCGAGGAGCCCGCTGCTGTCGAGGAGCCTGCGGCCGTCGAGAAGCCGACGGTCGCCGAGGAGCCGACGGTCGCCGAGAAGGCTGAGGTCGTAGAGGAACCGACGGTCGCGGAGAAGCCTGCCGCTGTCGAGGAGCCTGCGGTCGCCGAGGAACCGGCGGTCGCTGAGAAGGCCGCGATCGTCGAGGAACCGACGGTGGCGGAGAAGGCCGCGATCGTCGAGGAGCCCGAGGGCACCGAGAAGCCGGTGGTCGCGGAGGAGCCCGAGGACGCCGGGGAGCCGGTGGCTGCGGAGGCTGCGGAGAAGGACGCGGTCGTGGAAGAGCCGACCGTCGCCGAGAAGCCGGTGGCCGCGGAGGTCGCAGAGGGCACGGCGGCCACCGAGGAGCCCGCGGTCGCGGAAGAACCGGCTGCTGCCGACGAGGCGGAAGCCGCAACACCGCCCGCTGCCGAGCCCGAGGCGGCTCCGGAGGAAGCAAAGCCGGAGAAGCCCGAGTCCCAGGACACGGCCTCGACCGAGGCGGCGCCCCAGACCGAGCCCGAAACCGTCGCGGACACCCAGCCCCCTGCCGAGCCCGAGGCGGTCTCCGACCCGAAGGCGGAGGCCAAGCCCGAGCCCGCCACAGCCCAGCCGAAGCCGGATGCGGAGCCGAAGGCGGAAGCGCCCGCGCAGCCGAAGCCGGAGCCCGAGCCGGAAGCGGAGCCGGAGCCGGAAGCGGAGCCCCAGGCGGAAGCGGAAGCCCCCGCACAGCCGAAGGCGCAGCCGGAGGCTGAGGCCAAGGCCGACGCACCCGCACCCGCCGACGGCGACTCCGCCCCACAGGGGCCACCCGCACCCGACAACGAAAGCAGCACGGGTGGTGCGGGTGGGAACAACTCGGCCGAAGGCGAAGCCGAGGCCGAGGGCGACGACACAACCCCCGCCCTCCCCCTCACCCGCGTAAAGTCCGCCGCCCCCGGCCTCACCACCGCCTACAAGGCCGCCACCACCACCCTCAAGACCCACAACCTCACCGGCACCCGAGCCAAGGTCTACCTCGTCCTCGACCGCTCCGCCTCCATGCGCCCGTACTACAAGGACGGCTCCGCCCAGGCCCTCGCCGAACAAACCCTCGCCCTCGCCACCCACCTCGACCCCGAGGCCACGGTCCAGGTCGTCTTCTTCTCCACCGAACTCGACGGCACCGGCGAGATCACCCTCACCGACCACGAGAACAAGATCGACACCCTGCACGCGGGCCTCGGCCGCATGGGCCGCACCAGCTACCACGCGGCGGTGGAAGCAGTCCTCGCCCACCACAGCAAGGAAGCGACCACCACCACCCCCGCCCTGGTGATCTTCCAGACGGACGGCGCCCCCGACGCCAAGACCCCCGCCACGAAGGCCCTCACCGACGCCGCGAAGTCCCACCCCACCGTCTTCTTCTCCTTCGTCGCCTTCGGCGACCCGGAGAACAAGGCCTTCGACTACCTCCGCAAGCTCAAGGCTCCCAACACGTCCCACTTCCTCGCCGGCGAAACCCCCCGCGAGCTCACGGACAAGGAGCTCTACGAGGGCGTACTGGCGAACTGGCGCCCGTAGACCCACACAGCCCCACCACACGCCGCCCGCTTCTCACCCCGTAAAAGGGGAGGCGGGCGGCGTACCCATGTCAGCTACGATTTCAAGGTTCCGTAGACGACCGAGACCACGAGATCGTCACCCCACGTAGCGACTTGGGAGCAGCCCGCGATGGCTCGACACCTCATCACCAGCGCCCTTCCGTACATCAACGGGATCAAGCACCTGGGCAACATGGTGGGGTCCATGCTCCCGGCAGACGTCTACTCGCGGTATCTGCGCCAGCGCGGCCACGAGGTCCTGTACATCTGCGCCACGGACGAGCACGGCACCCCGGCCGAGCTCGCCGCCAAGGAGCAGGGCATCCCCGTGGACGAGTTCTGCACCCAGGCCCACGACCAGCAGAAGGCGATCTACGACGGCTTCAACCTGGCCTTCGACTACTTCGGCCGCAGCTCCTCCCCGCAGAACCACGAGATCACCCAGGAGATCGCCCGCGAGCTGAAGGCGAACGGCTTCATCGAGGAGCGGGCGATCCGCCAGGTCTACTCGATCACCGACGGCCGCTTCCTCCCGGACCGCTACATCATCGGCACCTGCCCCCACTGCGGCTACGACAAGGCCCGCGGCGACCAGTGCGAGAACTGCACCCGCGTCCTGGACCCGACCGACCTGATCGACGCCCGCTCGGCGATCAGCGGCAGCAGCGAACTGGAGGTGCGCGAGACCAAGCACCTCTTCCTCCTCCAGTCCGTACTGGCCGGCGAGGTCGAGGCCTGGGTCGACGAGCGCGCCGACAACTGGCCGGTGCTGGCCTCCTCCATCGCCCGCAAGTGGCTCACCGAGGGCCTGCACGACCGCGCGATCACGCGTGACCTGGACTGGGGCGTCCCGGTCCCGGCCGACACCTGGCCCGACCTCGCCGCCGAGGGCAAGGTCTTCTACGTCTGGTTCGACGCCCCGATCGAGTACATCGGCGCGACGAAGGAGTGGGCCGACCAGGACCCGACCGGCAACCGCGACTGGCGCTCGTGGTGGTGGGAGTCGGACGCGGACGTCCACTACACGCAGTTCATGGGCAAGGACAACGTCCCCTTCCACAGCGTGATGTTCCCCGCGACCCTGCTGGGCACCCGCGCCCCGTGGAAGAGGGTCGACGTCATCAAGGCCTTCAACTGGCTGAACTACTACGGCGGCAAGTTCTCGACGTCGCAGCGCCGGGGCGTCTTCACCCACGACGCCCTCGAGATCCTGCCCGCCGACTACTGGCGCTACTTCATGATGGCGAACGCCCCCGAGTCGGACGACTCGTCGTTCACCTGGGAGCACTTCACGGCCACGGTCAACAAGGACCTCGCCGACACCCTCGGCAACTTCGTCAACCGCGTCCTGTCCTTCTCCCGCAAGCGCTTCGGCGACGAGGTCCCGGCGGGCGCCGAGCCGGGCGAGGCGGAGGCGAAGCTGGGCGAGGAGGTCGCCCGCCTGCTCGCGGAGTACGAGTCCCAGATGGAGGCCATCCAGTTCCGCAAGGCCGCGGCCGCGCTGCGCGCCCTGTGGTCGGCGGGCAACTCCTACCTGGAGGAGAAGGCCCCCTGGCTGGAGATCAAGACCAACCCGGAGGGCGCCGCGCTCACCCTCCGTACGGCGATGAACCTGATCCACCTCTACGCCGTGGTCTCCGAGCCGTTCATCCCGACCTCGGCGAAGACGATGCGCGAGGCGTTCTCCCTGGAGAACGACACCGCGACCTGGGTCACCGAGGACGAGGCGAAGTCCCTCACCTCGATCCCCGCCGGCACCCCCTTCACCATCCCCCCGGTCCTGTTCGCCAAGCTCACGGACGAGGACCTGGAGTCGTACAAGACCCGCTTCGGCGGCGAAGGCGAGTAGGTCGGGGCGTAACGGTCGTAACACGCTCGCTACAGCGCGGGGCCCGGGAGAACGAACACCTTCTCCCGGGCCCCGCGCTTTGCGAAGATCGCACAAAGCACGACCACCCGGCCACACCCGGCCACCGCCACACACCACGGGGGTTTCCATGGCACTCTTCGGCAACGCGCACACCGTAGACCCGGCCTCGGCCCAGCAGGACTACGCCCGCCTCCTCGGCCACGGCGAACAGGTCCACGCCGCGTACCTCCTCATCCGCGACACCATCCTCTTCACCGACCGCCGCCTGATCCTCATCGACAAGCAGGGCATCACCGGCAAGAAGGTCGAATACCACTCGGTCCCCTACCGCAGCATCACCCACTTCGCGGTGGAAACCGCCGGCACCTTCGACCTCGACGCCGAACTCAAGATCTGGCTCTCCGGCTCCCAGCTCCCCATCCAGAAAACCTTCACCAAGGGCGTCGACATCTACGAGGTCCAGGCCATCCTGACCCAGTTCGTGGCCCGCTAGCCCGCCTGCCCCGAGGACCCGCTTGATATATTGGCCAGAGACATATATCAAGCAGGTCTCGCGGGAGGTCGCATGTCCAGGACGCTGGTCGACATCGACGACGACATGCTGGCCTTCGCCCAGCAGCAGCTCGGAACCAAGACGAAGCGGGACACCATCAACCGCGCGCTGACGATAGCGGCGGCGATCAGCGCGGACGACCGGGCCCGGGCACTGCGCTGGCTCCAGGAGAACGCGGACGCGTTCCTCGACTTCGATGTCCTCGAAGAACGGGAGCGCTCGGGGTCGTGACCTACCTCGCTGACACCTCCGCCGTCTGGCGGCTGCTGCGCCGCCAGATCGGCGACCCTTGGCCCGACCGCGTGGCGCGGGGCCTCGTCGCCATCTGCCCACCGGTCGAGGCCGAGCTGATGCCCGGTCTTCGAACAGACCGCGACTACGAGCCGTTCTTCACCATGCTCGGCCAGACCTTCGCCTGGGTTCCCGCCCTCGACGACCCGTGGCCGAAGATCATCGCGGTACAGAGAGACCTGGTGAGCATCGGGCATCACCGCGGGCCTTCCCCCATCGACATCCTGATCGCGCTCACCGCCGAACACCACCGCCTCACCGTGCTCCACATGGACGACGACTTCGCCGCCATCGCGAAGGTCCGGCCCGACCTGTCGATGGTCCGGGCACAGCCGCAGACGGACTGACCCCGGATCAAGAAGGCGCCCGGGGTTACCCACACCCCGGGCGCCTCCGTGTCTCGGTGGTCAGCTCACAGCCGCCTCGCCCTTGACCCCTGTACGACCCCCGGAGCCCACCTGCGGCCCCCGGTTCGTGTGCCGTACGAACGCCACGCCCAGCACCGCCAGGATCGACGCCGCGGAGAGGGTGTAGAGGCCGCCGTTCGTGCTGCCCGTCGTGTCCTTCAGGTAGCCGAACAACGTCGGGGACACGAAGCCGCCCAGGTTGCCGATGGAGTTGACCAGGGCCAGGCCCGGTGCGGCGATCTTGAGGTCGAGGCCCGACTGGGCCATCGGCCAGAACAGGGTGGCCGCGCACTTGCCGCCGACCGCGGCCAGCGTGAGGGCGATGAGGCCGAACCAGGGGGAGCCGAGGGTGGCGAGGAAGGTGCCGATGGCGGAGAGGACCAGGGCGATCGCCAGGTAGGGGCGGCGGTCCGGGGCGCGGTCGGTGAAGTGGCTCATCGTGTACATCGCGATGACGGCACAGACCCAGGGGATCGCCGACAGCAGGCCGATCTGGAAGGGCGACAGTCCGCCGATCTCCTCCACCAGGCTCGGCAGCCAGAAGGTGATCGCGTACCCGGTGAGGGCCATCGCGAAGAAGACCGAGGTCAGGACAGCGACCTGTGGGTGGAAGATCAGCTTCCAGCGGGACACCGAGGGTGCCCGGTCGCGCGACTCCTTGTCCCGGGCCACCGCCTCGCTCAGCGCGTCCTTCTCCTCCTGCGTGAGCCACTTGGCGTCCTGGATCCGGGAGACGAGGAAGAACCCGGCGATGAAGCCGACCAGGATGGAGAAGGCGCCCTCCAGGGCGAACATCCAGCGCCAGCCGGCGATGCCGCCCGCGCCGTGCAGCTCCAGCAGCGCGCCGGTGATCGGGCCCGTCACGATGTACGCCGTCGCCGAGCCGCCCAGGAAGATCGCACTGGCCCGGCCCCGGCTGGAGTCCGGCAGCCACTGGGTGAAGTACAGGAGCACACCGGGGAAGAATCCGGCCTCCGCGACACCGAGCAGGAAGCGCAGCGAGTAGAACATCCACACGTTGTGGATGAAGCACATCGCCACGATCACCGCGCCCCAGGTGATCATGATCCGGGTCAGCCAGACCCGGGCCCCGAGCCGCTCCAGGAGCATGTTGCTCGGCACCTCGAACAAGGCGTACCCGATGAAGAACAGGCCCGCTCCGAGGCCGTAGGCGGTGGCGCTGACTCCGACGTCGGCCCGCAGTTCGTTCTGGACGAAGCCCACGTTCGTCCGGTCCATCTGGTTGACCAGCAGCATCAGGACCAGGATCGGCAGCATGCGGCGCAGGAACTTGCTCACCGCTCGCTGCTCGGCCTCGGGTATGGCGGTCGCGGCTTCTGACATCGTTGTCTCCCTCGATGTGCACATACGTGAACAGCAATCACGTACGCGTTCTCGAAGGGACCTTATGGAGGCCCGCCTTCCGGGTCAACGGATTGAGCAGAAGTACATGTATGTGAATGAGGGAATGGGGGGCGGACATCTCGTAGATGTCCGCCCCCCACCTGGGTCGGTCAGCCGGCGGACGCCGACGCCGACGCCGACGCACCCGGCTGCACCGCGTCATCCGTACCGTCGTGCGTCGCCTCCGGGTCCACCCCCATCGTGAGGGTGGCGACCACACCCTTGGCGATGGCGTTCTTCCGGTACTTGAGCTTCAGCAGCCCGCCCTCGGTCCCGTTGCCCGGGTAGATGGTGTCCTCGTCGAGGGTGGTGCGGGTCGTGGTGTTGGTGGAGTACGGCTCGGTCTCGGCGGAGGCCAGCACGGACGCCTCGTCGAAGAAGAGCTGACCGGTGTGGCAGGTGGTGCCGCCCTCGTAACCGGCCTTGGTCCAGGTGCCGTTGACATGCACCTTGGTGTGGATGTGCACACAGCGCCCCTGGTACCAGCCGGGGAAGACCGTACGGAACTCGACGACGCCCTGCTTGTCCGTGCGCCAGGTGCCGCGCAGATAGCGCTCGTCGTCGGTGGGCTCCTGATGGCCCCCGCCCCCGCCTCCACCGCCACCGTCCGGAGGCGGCCCCGTGGGCGTGCCGGTCGGCGTACCGGAAGGCGGCGTACCGCCACCCCCGCCGCCGCTGCCCATGTCCTCGTAACCCGAGTACACGCCCAGCGCGTTGCAGTGCCAGATGTCGACGGCGGCGTTCGCGAGGGGCTTGCAGGTGTCGGTGTCGATCACCTTGAGGCGCAGGGTGAGCGGGATGCCCTCCTGGTCCTCGGTGACGTCCCGGCGGAGCTTGTCCGCGTCGATGTAGTAGGGGCCCTCGGTGGTCTCGGAGGTCAGCTTGTAGCAGGCCTCGCCCGCGGCGGGCGTCTTCTTCGCCGCTCTCGGCTCCTCCCCGGCGAACGCGCCCGCCGCGAACGTACCGCCGACGCCCGCCGCCACCACCGCACCGGCGCCCGCGGCGACGACCTTACGGCGTGTCAGATCCCGTTTGTGTTTCGGCCCTTGGGCCGTTTCCTGTCCCGTCATGGGAAGGGAAGCTAGGGAGCGCGTCTGTCAGGAACCTGGGTAAGAGCTGGGTAGACGCCCTGGGTACGAAAGTGGCTCGGAACCGACGCCGGTTCCGAGCCACCTACGTGTTCACCGAAGGGCCCCGGAGGAGCCCTCGCGGTCCTACTTCGGCTGCGGCTTGCGCACCGACAGGTGCAGCTCCCTCAGCCGTGCCTCCTCCAGCTCCGTCGGCGCGCCCATCATCAGGTCCTGGGCGTTGCCGTTGAGCGGGAAGGAGATGGTCTCGCGGATGTTGGGCTCGTCGGCGAGCAGCATGACGATGCGGTCGACGCCCGGGGCGATGCCGCCGTGCGGCGGGGCGCCGAAGCGGAAGGCGCGCAGCATGCCGGCGAACTTCTCCTCGACCGTCTCACGGTCGTACCCGGCGATCTCGAAGGCCTTGAGCATGATCTCCGGCTCGTGGTTCCGGATCGCGCCGGAGGACAGCTCGACGCCGTTGCAGACGATGTCGTACTGCCAGCCCAGGACGTCCAGCGGGTCCTGGGTCTCCAGGGCCTCCAGACCGCCCTGCGGCATCGAGAAGGGGTTGTGCGAGAAGTCGATCGCGCCGCTCTCCTCGTCCTTCTCGTACATCGGGAAGTCGACGATCCAGCAGAAGCGGAAGACGCCCTCCTCGAAGTGCCCGGCGCGCTTGGCGGCCTCGACCCGCACCGCGCCCATGATCTTCGAGACCTCGTCGAACTCGCCCGCGCCGAAGAACACGGCGTGACCGGCGGCCAGGGACAGGCGCTTGGTCAGCTCGGCGACGTTCTCCTCGGTGAGGAACTTCGCGATCGGGCCGGACAGCGAGCCGTCCTCGGCGACGCGGACCCAGGCCAGGCCCTTGGCGCCCTGCGTGACGGCGAAGTCGCCGAGCTGGTCGAAGAACTTGCGGGGCTGCGCCGAGACGTCCGGCACCGGCAGGGCCCGCACGTGCTTGCCGGCGAACGCCTTGAACTCCGAGCCCTCGAAGATGTCGGTGATGTCGACGAGTTCGAGCTGGGCGCGCAGGTCCGGCTTGTCGGAGCCGTACTTCAGCATCGCCTCGCGGAACGGGATCCGCGGGAACGGCGAGGTGACGTGGCGTCCGCCGCCGAACTCCTCGAACAGCTCCGTCATCAGCTTCTCTACCGGCTGGAAGACGTCTTCCTGCTCGACGAAGCTCATCTCGACGTCGAGCTGGTAGAACTCGCCGGGCGAGCGGTCGGCGCGGGCGTCCTCGTCGCGGAAGCAGGGCGCGATCTGGAAGTAGCGGTCGAAGCCGGAGATCATCAGCAGCTGCTTGAACTGCTGGGGCGCCTGCGGAAGGGCGTAGAACTTGCCCGGGTGCAGACGGGACGGGACGACGAAGTCGCGGGCGCCCTCGGGGGAGGTCGCGGACAGGATCGGCGTCGCCATCTCGTTGAAGCCCAGCGCCGTCATCTTGTGCCGGATCGCCGAGATGACGGCGGTGCGCAGCATGATGTTGCGGTGCATGCGCTCGCGGCGCAGGTCCAGGAAGCGGTACTCCAGGCGCCGCTCCTCGTTGACGCCGTCCTCGGCGTTGATGGTGAAGGGCAGCGGGGCGGCGGCGCCGAGCAGCTCGACGTCGCCGACCTCGACCTCGATCTCACCGGTCGGGAGCTCGGGGTTGATGTTCTCCGCGCCGCGGGAGACGACCTTGCCGTCGATGCGGACGGTCGACTCCTTGGAGAGCTTGTCGAGAGCCTCGTAGGAGGGCGTGCCGGGACGGGCGACGAGCTGCGTGATGCCGTAGTGATCGCGCAGATCGATGAAGAGGATGCCGCCCAGGTCGCGCCGATTGTGCAGCCAGCCACTCAGCCGGACGTCGGTGCCGACGTCAGAGGAGCGGAGCTCGCCGCAGGTGTGGGACCTGTACCGATGCATCGTCGTTCATCCAGTCTTCGCTGCTCGGGGGCTGATCACGATCTGTGTTTCACGTGAAACTGGTCCCCAGCGTACCGGGCAGGCGAAGATCGGCTCTCCCGAGTTCTCCACAGTGTTCTGCACCGTGTTCTTCACGGTGCCCGTCACCGTTGTCGATCGAGCATGGTTCGGTCTTCGGTGGCAGTGGTCGACTCCCTCTTCTTAAAGTAGGCCAATGCGCACTGGCGAGCCCCTGCCCGCCGTGGGGGAGGCCCTCGCCGCCCTCGCGACCGGCCTCTGGCACTGGGACACCGCTACCGGGCTGGTCACGGTCGACGCCGAGGCGGCACGGTTGCTCGGGCTGCCCGCCGAGCAGGTCAGCCTCACGGAGGCTCAGGCCCGGGCCCGGCTGCACCCGGTCGACTGGAACGAGATCACCGGCGTGGTCCAGCTCGCCGTCGCCGAGGGCACCCTCGCCGAGGTGCGGATCCGCGTCATGGACGAGCAGGGCCGGATCGTCCGCATCGTCCGCAGCCGCTCCAAGCCGTCCTTCGACCGGGTCCACAAGGCGTACCGGCTGATCGGCACCCTCCAGGAGGTCACCGAGCCGACGCCGGGCACCGCGGCCGGGCGCAGCGCGGTCACCGGCGACTGGCGGCGCTCCCGGGAGGCGTTCCTGCTGGACGCGGGCCGGGCGCTGGCCGAGGCGCGCTCCACGCAGGAGGTACTGCGGGTCACGGCCAATCTGTCGATGCCGGGATTCTCGCCGGACGGCCTCGCGGTGTTCGGCGTGGCGGGCGACCGGCTGACGATCATCGGCCACCACGGGCAACAGATGGGCGACGACAGCCCGTTCTCGGACATGCCGCTGGACACGGACTATCCGGCCGCCGAGGCCGCGCGCACCGGCCGGGCCGTGTATCTGTCCTCCCCCGAGCAGTACAAGGCCCGCTATCCGCTGACCTGGCCGCTCGCCGAGCGCTTCGGCCGCCGGTCCTGGGCGTTCCTGCCGCTGACCGTGGCCGGCCGCACGATGGGCGCGTGGATGGCCGCCTTCACCTATCCGGTCGCCTTCACACCGGACGAGCGGTCCGTGCTGGCGACGGTGGCGCGGATGCTGGCGCAGGCCCTCACCCGGGCGGGCGTGGCCGAGAGCGAACGGGCACTGACCGACGGGCTCCAGCGCACCATGCTGCCGAGGCTCGGTTCGCAGCGCATCCCGGGCATGAGCGTGGCCGCCCGCTACGTCCCCACCGGCGGCGGACTCCAGGTCGGCGGCGACTGGTACGACGTGATCCCGCTGCCCAGCGGGCGATTCGCCCTGGTCATCGGCGATGTCCAGGGGCATGACGTTCACGCGGCCGGCCTCATGGGCCAGCTGCGGATCGCCCTGCGGGCCTACGCCTCGGAGGGCCACCGCCCGGACGCGGTGCTCTCCCGTGCCGCCCGCTTCCTGCACGGCATCAGCGACGAGGACCCGTCCGACCCGCGCTTCGCGACCTGCGTGTACGTCGAGGTCGACCCGGCGACGGGGGTGCTGGACATCGCCCGTGCCGGGCACCCGGACCCGGCGTTCCGCATGGCCGACGGCACGGTGCTGACCCGGCCGACGTCGGGCGGCCTGCCGCTCGGCATCGACCCGGACGCCGACTACCCCACGACCCGGCTGGCGCTGGAGCCCGGCGAGACCATGCTGATCTGCACGGACGGCCTGATCGAGACCGGCGGGCACGACCTGGACACCGGCTGGCGGCGGCTGCGCGTGATCCTGGAGGAGCACAAGGGCGACCTGGAGGAACTCGCCGACACCCTCGTACAGGCCGTGCACGGCCCGTCCTCGCACCACACCACCGGCCCGCTGGCCGACCGCCGCGAGGACGACATCGCCATGCTGCTGCTCAGCCGGGACGGCGACGGCTGCGGGTGCGGCGACACCATGACCCCGGTGCGCCCGGTACGACGTACGGTGCTGACGGTCGCGCAGGCCGAACCCGAGCGGGTCGGGGCGGCCCGCCAGCAACTGCGCGAGCTGCTGCACGACTGGTCCTCGCAGGACCAGGTCGACTCGGCCGTGCTGCTGCTGTCCGAGCTGCTGACGAACGTCCTCGTGCACACCGACTCCGACGCGCTGCTCGTCGCCGAGATCACCGGCGACGTGGGGGAGCGACGGCTGCGCATCGAAGTCACCGACGGCGGTGACGACCTGCCCCACAAGCGCAGCCCAGGCGAGCTGGCCTCCTCCGGCCGCGGCCTCATCCTCATCGAACTGCTCGCGCACGCCTGGGGGGTGGACCCCAGGGGCCAGGGCAAGAGCATCTGGTTCGAGCTCTACGAGTCGTCGTAGCCGACGAATCTCACTTTTCGTATCCAAGGCGTCACTGTGCGCGGCTACCGTTGACAGAATGACAGGTCGAACGGGGCCCCAGGGCAGGCAGTCCAACGAGCAGCGCTACGGCGACGAACTGCGCCGCAGACGCGAGACAGCGGGCCTGACCCAGGGCGAACTGGCCGAGATGGTCGTGTGCTCACCGTCCCTCATCGCCCACTACGAGGCCGGCCGCCGCACCCCCAACCCGGCGGACGCCAAGCGCCTGGACCAGGTGCTCGGCACGGACGGCTTCTTCGAACGCTGGCGAGACACCCTCGCCAAGGCCCGTTTCGCGGAACACTTCCAGGAGGCGGCGGAGGCGGAGCGGCTTGCTGTATTCATCGAGGAGTTCGCGGTCGCCTATGTGCCGGGGCTCTTGCAGACGAAGGCATACGCTCGGGCCGCGCTCAAGGTGGCCCGACCGAACAGCACGGCAGCCGACCTTGACAAGAAGGTCGCCAACCGCGTCGAGCGGGCTCGCATTCTGGAGAATCCGCAGAGCCCGACGGTCTGGATGATCCTGAGCGAGAACGTCATTCGGACGGTGGTCGGCGGCCCGGCCGTCATGGCCGAACAGCTCCGGCACATCGTGGAGTTGGGGCGCGCGGGCAGGATCATGGTGCAGGTGGTCCCATTCGGCGCAGGAGCCCACCCAGCCATGGGCAGCATGGTGAGCCTGATGCGTTTCTCCGACGCACCTGACATGGCGTACGTGGAGGCGCTGTACACCGGCTCCCTGACCGACGATCCGTCACTGGTCCGGCGGTACCGCGACGCTTACGATCTGGCTAGGGCCGCCGCGCTGCCGCCGGAGGCGTCCCTCGACCTGATCGCATCGGTGGCGAAGGACTACGACAACCATGAGCGCCCACCACATTCCTGACGCGTCGGCCCTCATCGCCTGGCGCAAGTCCACCCACAGCGGCCCCGACAACGGCGACTGCGTGGAGGTCGCCGACGCACGCCTCAACGCATCCACCCTGACCGGCTGGCGCAAGTCCAGCCACAGCGGCAGCGACAACGGCAGCTGCCTGGAGGTCGCCGACGGCCACCCGGACCTCACCCCCGTCCGCGACAGCAAGAACCCCACCGGCCCGGCACTGCTCTTCGGCACCACCGCGTGGTCGGCGTTCATCGAGGACGTGAAGGGCTGACGCGGTCGACTCTCGCGGACCATGTCCCCGCAGAGCACCGAGAGACTCTTGAGACAGTGACTGGAGGTCACGCTCTCAGCGTTCCCGCAAGTCGAGGTGGGCGGCGAGACATGAAAGTCGCCGATCTCCAGAGTCTGATCCGCTTGCTCAACGGCCTGACGGGACGTACTGGTTCTCCAGTGTTGAGAGTGTGCTTCAGAGACACGCTCTCGACGTGCCAGCAGGTCAGGAGGGGGCAGCGAGACATGAGCCTCGTGAATCTCCGGGGCCTGATCCGCTTCGTCAACGGTTGCACCAAGCCGGAGTTCCGCATGGCGCTCCGCGTTCATCGAGGGCGTGAAGGCTCACACCGTCGACAGAATCGATGCTTCTGTCCACGTACGGGTGAACATCCTTGCTATCGAGGTGAGTTGCACCTTCGTGGGCCTACGTTCCGACGCGGAGGTGATGCTCGATGAACGAGCAGAACAACTCGCGCAAAGACGCGATCGACATCAACGACTTCGTGTACGCGGCCACTGGGGCACGCGTGCGGAGGCTGACGATGCCGGACGGGACGCACTGGTTCCCCTCGGCGGATGTACTCAACGAGCTGGGGTACCGCAACCCTCGGAAAACTCTCGCGGACCATGTCCCCGCAGAGCACCGAGAGACGCTTGAGAGCGTAACTGGAGGATACTCTCTCAGCGTTCCCGCAGGTCGGGAGTGGCGGCGAGACATGAACGTCGTCGACCTCCAGGGCCTGATCCACTTGGTCAACGGATGCACCAAACCGTCGGCCAAGCCCTTCAAGACCTGGGTCTCCGAAGTCATCGCCACCATCCAGCGCGACGGCTCCTACTCCCTGGAACCGGCCCCGGTACAGCCCGCCGCCCCTACCGCCCCCACCGCCTACGCCGTACCGCCGCAGCTCGCCGACGCCCTCGTCCGGCTCGAAGAGCGGGCCTGCCGGACGGACGAAGCACTGCGGCGGATCGACACCAAGCAGAACGTGATCATCGAGTCGCTCCGGGACATCGCCCAGACCCTTCGGCGCTCCAATGACCGCGCCCGCCCGGTCCAGGCCCCGGAGCTGACACCGCAGCAGCTTCTGGCCAACTGGAAGGCCAGGAACCTCGTCGTCACCGAGGACGTCCACGCGGTGGCCGCCCACCTGGCGCCGGCGCTGCTGCACGGCGGCGCCGGTTACAGCGCGGAGGAGATCTCCGTCTGCACCGGCCTGTCGACCGACCGCGTCCACGACAGCCTTGAGCTGCTGTCCGAGCAGGAATGCGTACGACAGGTGGGACGCGCCCCGAACGGCGCCCCGTTCTACGTGCTGCCGTAGCGACACCGACAAGACAGGCCCGAAGTCGCAACTGGAACTTGCGGCTTCGGGCCGTGTCGTACCGTACCCGCCTCAGAGGCTCTACAAGCCGCCCTCAGTCATTCCGTGCACGGCCGGGATCGTCCCCAGTCGGCCCTTCTGGAAGTCCTCGAACGCCTGCTGGAGTTCCTCACGGGTGTTCATGACGAACGGGCCGTAGTGGGCCATGGGTTCGCGGATCGGCTGGCCGCCGAGCAGGACGACTTCCATGTCCGGCGTGTTGGAGTCCTGCTTCTCGTCCGCGCGGACGGTCAGCGAGGAGCCCGCGCCGAAGACGGCCGTCTGGCCCGTGTGGACCGGGCGGCGGTCCGCGCCGACGCTGCCCCGGCCGGCCAGGACGTACGCCAGGCCGTTGAAGTCCTCACGCCACGGCAGGGTGAGCTCCGCACCCGGCGCGAGGGTCGCGTGGACCATCGTGATCGGGGTGTGCGTGACGCCCGGGCCCGCGTGCCCGTCCAGCTCACCGGCGATGATCCGCAGCAGCGCCCCGCCGTCGGGCGTGGTGAGCAGTTGGACGTTTCCACCCCTGATGTCCTGGTACCTCGGCGCCATCATCTTGTCCTTGGCCGGGAGGTTCACCCACAGCTGGAGGCCGTGGAAGAGCCCGCCGGACATGACGAGATGCTCCGGTGGGGCCTCGATGTGCAGCAGGCCCGAGCCGGCCGTCATCCACTGGGTGTCGCCGTTGGTGATGGTGCCGCCGCCACCCTGGCTGTCCTGGTGGTCGAAGATCCCGTCGATGATGTACGTGACGGTCTCGAAGCCGCGGTGCGGGTGCCAGGGCGTGCCCTTGGGCTCACCCGGCGCGTACTCCACCTCGCCCATCTGGTCCATCATGATGAACGGGTCGAGATGACGGTAGTTGATCCCCGCGAACGCCCGGCGCACCGGGAAGCCCTCGCCCTCGAAACCGCTGGGAGCGGTCGTGACGGCGAGCACGGGACGTGCCACGGCGTCGGTCGGCGCGGTCACGCGGGGCAGCGTCAACGGGTTCTCGACGGTCACTGCAGGCATGTCGGTTCCTCCTCGTGTATGCCCAAGTTTAGTTGAGCGTTGAACTTTCTGCCACCCCAAACAGAGAAAACCGGGAGGACATTCCCAGCGGAGGACGGCCCGAACCCCGGGAGACCGATACGGACACCGGCATGACGGAAGGCCGACACCCCGCAGTGGGGTGCCGGCCTTCGTCCGCCGAGGTCAGGCAGCCAGCCGGTGCTCCTCATTCTCGGCCCCGGAGGGCTCGGCCTTGCGGTCCCGCATCACCAGCGTGGCCACCACGGCCGCCGCCAGGACACCGATCGCGCTGATCGTGAAGGTCGTCGACATCGAGGCGGTGAAGGCCTCACGGGCCGCCCGGACCAGACCCGCGTCACCTCCGGCGACCGCCAGGGCCCCGCCGATCGACTCCTTGGCCTGCTCGGGGGCGCCGGCCGGCATCGCGTCGGCGTAGCCGCTGGAGAGCAGGGAGCCGAGGATCGCGATACCGAGGGCGGTGCCGGACTGCTGGATCGTGTCGTTGAGGGCCGAGCCGACGCCCGCCTTGTCCTCGGGGATGGTGCCCATCAGCGCGGCCACCGCGGCCGGCATCGCGAGGCCCGCACCGAGGCCCAGGATCCCGAGCGCCACGGCCGGGACGGTGAACCCGCTGTCGGCGCTGAGCGTGGTCAGCAGCCCGAAGGAGGCGGCCATCAGCAGCATCCCGGCGAGGATGACGACCCGGTTGCCGGCCTTCACGGCGAGCTGGGCCCCGGCGGCGTTGCCGGCCAGCGCGGCCACGGCCAGCGGCAGGAAGGCCAGGCCCGCCTTGACGGCGGAGTAGCCGAGCACGAACTGGAGGTACTGGGTCAGGACCAGCAGCAGTCCGGCGTTGCCGATCTGGACGAGCGACAGGGAGAGCGAGCCCCCGCTGAAGTTGCGGTTCTTGAAGAGGACCAGCGGGACCATCGGCGAGGCGGTGACGTTCTCCCAGATCACGAAGCCGGCCAGGGCGGCCACCGCGACGGCCAGGACGAGCAGGGAGCGGCCTTCGAAGGCGCCGTGCTGCGGAATCTCGATGATCCACCAGACCAGGGCCGTCATGCCCACCGCGGACAGCACCGCGCCCAGCGGGTCCGGCTTCTGCCACGGCGCCTTGGACTCCGGCATCAGCAGCACACCGGCCAGCAGCGCCAGCGCGACGATCGGCACGTTGATCAGGAAGACGGCCTGCCAGGCGAAGTGGTCGATCAGCACACCGCCGAGGACCGGGCTGCCGACCAGCCCCAGCATCGACACCGAACCCCAGGCCGCCATCGCCTTGGGCCGCTCGTCCTCCTCGAAGACGGTGATCAGGATGGACAGCGTCGACGGCATGATCAGCGCACCGCCGACCCCCATCACGATCCGCACCGCGATCAGCTCACCGGGAGTGGAGCAGAACACCGCCCCCATCGAGGCCGCCCCGAAGAGCAGCAGGCCGATCAGCATCACCTTCCGGCGCCCGAAGCGGTCTCCCAGGCTTCCCGAGGTCAGCAGCAGTCCGGCGAAGACCAGGATGTAGGAGTCGAGGATCCACTGCATGCTCTGGGCGCTCGCCCCGATGTCCTCGGTCAGCGTGGGCACCGCCACCGTCAGCGCCATGTTGTCGACGACCAGCACGAGCGTGCTGAGGCAGAGCACCACCAGGATCCACCAGCGGCGTGGATTACGAGCGTCCATTTCCGTTTCCCCTCCCGCGAACACCGTTCCTTCGATGCGCACACTGTACGCACAGCGGAACAGTGTGCGCAACCCTTGAGTTCTGTACGCTGAATGCGCACGCTGTTCGCACAGGGCCGGAGCCGAGCGCCAGGAGGAGTGTCGATGCCGAAGAGCACGAAGACGACGGAGAAGAACCCGATCCCATCCGTATGGACCCGCGAGCAGCGCCGCTCCGACCAGCCCGCGCTCAGCAGGGACGCGATCGTGCGGGAGGCGATCGCGATGCTCGACGCCGACGGCATCGAGGCGCTCAGCATGCGCAAGCTCGGCGCCCGCCTGAACGCCGGCGCGACCTCCCTGTACCGGCACGTCGCCACGAAGGACGAGCTGATGGAGCTGGCGGTGGACGAGGTCGCCGCCGAGATCCACGTCCCCCAGGCCAGCGGCCCCGACTGGCGCGCGGCGGTGACCGAGGCCGCGGGGTCCTTCCGTACGACGGCGCTACGGCACCCCTGGCTGACCCTGGTCCTGGGCCAGGCCGGGCTCGCCTACCTCGGGCCCAACTACATGACCTTCTCCGAGCGGCTCGCGGCGCTGTTCACCGCGGCGGGGTTCCCCGAGCCGGACCGCGCGATCGACGCGGTCTTCTCGTACGTCATCGGCATGTCCACGACGGAGGCCGCCTGGCTCACCACGGTCGCCCGGTCCGGCGAGACCGAGTCGGAGTTCGTCGCGCGGCTGCTGCCCGCGGCCCGGGAGGCCTCCGCCGACTACGACCACCTGGCGGCAGCCGACGCGAGGAACGCCGGCCAGACCATCGACCCCGCCAAGATCCGGGACGACAAATTCACCTACGGCCTGGAGGTCGTCCTGGACGGCCTGGCGCTACGCCTGCCGAAATAGGCAGGTCAGCCGCCGTACATCCGGCGCATCGCGAACTCGACCATCTGCTCGACGGCCTTCGCGTCGAACACCATCCGGTGCTCGCCCTCCATGTCGAGGACGAACCCGTAGCCGGTCGGCAGCAGGTCCAGCACCTCGGAACCGGTGATCACGAAGTACTTGGACTCCTTGCCCGCGTACCGGCGCAGCTCCTTGAGGGTGCTGAACATCGGGATCACCGGCTGCTGGGTGTTGTGCAGCGCGAGGAAGCCGGGGTTGTCGCCGCGCGGGCAGTAGACCTTCGACGTCGCGAAGGCCTGCTGGAAATCCTCCGCCGCCATCTGCCCGGTCGTGAACGCGCGCACCGCGTCCGTGAGCGAAGGCGGGGACGGCTCGGGGTACAGCGGCGGCTGCTGCCCGTACCCGCCGGACATCGGCTGCTGCGGAGGGGCGTACTGCCCTTGCGGGCCCGCTGTCTGGTCGTAGCCGTACATGGGCGCAAGCGTACCGAGAGCGGCGGGGCGCCAGGGCCGGTACACCGGCCCTGGCGAATCGACAGTGACTCGACAGCGACTTGACAGCCGCGGCTATGGATTGCCGCGGCCGCCGCTCATAGCGTCGGTGTCATGAACGGACGCCATGCCGAGGACCGCCACGAACACGACAGAGGCCTCTCCTACGACCTCCCCGTCCTGGCCCGCCGCCGGATGATCCGGCTGATGGCGGGCGCGGGGCTGATCCCGTTGGTGGGCTGCACGCAGGAGGAGAAGAACTCGGCGTCGCCCTCGTCGTCCGGCACGTCCGGCGAGTCCGGCGCCTGCGCGGAGATCCCCGAGGAGACGGCCGGCCCCTTCCCGGGCGACGGGTCGAACGGCGTGAACGTCCTGAAGGAGAGCGGGGTCGTCCGCCGCGACATCACACGGAGCTTCGGCGACTCCGCGGGCGGCACCGCCGAGGGCATACCCCTGACGATCACGCTGACGGTGGTGGACGCGGCCTCCGGCTGCGGCGCCCCGAAGCGGGGAGCGGCCGTCTACGTCTGGCACTGCGACCGGGACGGCGCCTACTCCCTGTACTCGGAGGGCGTCACCGAGGAGAACTACCTGCGCGGCGTCCAGGAGACCGACGACGCGGGGCGGGTCACCTTCACCAGCGTCTTCCCCGGCTGCTACCAGGGCCGCTGGCCGCACATCCACTTCGAGGTCTACGCCAGCCTGGCCGACGCCACGGCGACCACGGCGATCACGAACACCTCGCAGCTCGCCTTCCCGAAGGACGTCTGCGAGGCGGTGTACGCCACGGACGGCTACGAGGAGAGCGTCCGGAACCTGAGCGGTCTCTCCCTGGAGAGCGACGGCGTCTTCGGCGACGGGCACGAGCGGCAACTGGCCGCGATGAAGGGCGGTACGGGGAGCGGCGGGGGCGGGGACGGCGGGGGCGGCTACACCGCGACACTGACCGTTCCGGTGTGACCTGTCACAGATGACAGGTTGGGGTTGCTTCTTATTACCGACGGGTAGCATCATCGTAGCTACTTGTTGGTACGTGAACTAGCGCGAGGATCCAGTGCCTCGCCGATCTCTCTACGGAGCCGGGAGCCGTCGCCATGGGGCACTACAAGTCGAATCTCCGCGACATCGAGTTCAACCTCTTCGAAGTACTCGGGCGAGACAAGCTGTACGGCACCGGTCCGTTCGAGGAGATGGACGTCGAGACCGCGAAGAGCATCCTGGAGGAGCTGACCCGCCTCTCGGAGAACGAGCTGGCCGAGTCCTTCATCGACGCCGACCGCAACCCGCCGGTCTTCGACCCGGAGACCAACACCGCGCCGGTCCCCGCATCCTTCAAGAAGAGCTACCAGGCCTTCATGGACTCCGAGTACTGGCGCCTCGGCCTGCCCGAGGAGATCGGCGGCACCACCTCGCCCCGCTCCCTGATCTGGGCGTACGCCGAGCTGATCCTGGGCGCCAACCCGGCCGTGTGGATGTACTCCTCGGGCCCGGCCTTCGCCGGCATCCTCTTCGAGGAGGGCAACGAGGTCCAGAAGCACATAGCCAAGTTCGCCACGGAGAAGCAGTGGGGCTCCACGATGGTGCTCACCGAGCCCGACGCGGGCTCCGACGTGGGCGCCGGCCGCACCAAGGCCGTCCAGCAGGACGACGGCTCCTGGCACATCGAGGGCGTGAAGCGCTTCATCACCTCCGGTGAGCACGACATGTCGGAGAACATCCTCCACTACGTGCTGGCCCGCCCCGAGGGCGCCGGCCCCGGCACCAAGGGCCTCTCCCTCTTCCTCGTCCCGAAGTACCTCTTCGACTTCGAGACCGGCGAGCTGGGCGAGCGCAACGGCGCCTACGCCACCAACGTCGAGCACAAGATGGGCCTGAAGGCCTCCAACACCTGCGAGATGACCTTCGGCGACCAGCACCCCGCCAAGGGCTGGCTGATCGGCGACAAGCACGACGGCATCCGCCAGATGTTCCGCATCATCGAGTTCGCCCGCATGATGGTCGGCACGAAGGCGATCTCCACGCTCTCCACGGGCTACCTGAACGCGCTGGAGTACGCCAAGGAGCGCGTCCAGGGCCCGGACCTCGCGAACTTCATGGACAAGACCGCGCCCAAGGTCACCGTCACCCACCACCCCGACGTGCGCCGCTCGCTGATGACGCAGAAGGCGTACGCGGAGGGCATGCGCGCGCTGGTCCTCTACACCGCCTCCATCCAGGACGAGATCCAGGTCAAGGAGGCCGCGGGCGAGGACATCTCCGCCCTGGAGGCCCTGAACGACCTGCTCCTGCCCATCGTCAAGGGCTACGGCTCCGAGAAGGGCTACGAGCAGCTCGCCCAGTCGCTGCAGACCTTCGGCGGCTCCGGCTTCCTGCAGGAGTACCCGATCGAGCAGTACATCCGGGACTCCAAGATCGACACCCTCTACGAGGGCACCACGGCGATCCAGGGCCAGGACTTCTTCTTCCGGAAGATCGTCCGCAACCAGGGCGCCGCGCTGAACTCCCTCGCCGAGGACATCAAGAAGTTCCTGGCCGTGGGCACCGGCGGCGAGGAGCTGTCGTCGGCCCGTGAGCACCTCGCCAAGGCGGCCGTCGAGCTGGAGGCCATCGTCGGCCTGATGCTGACCGACCTCGCGGCCACCGAGCAGGACGTCAAGAACATCTACAAGGTCGGGCTCAACACGACCCGCCTGCTGATGGCCTCCGGCGACGTCATCGTCGGCTACCTCCTGCTCAAGGGCGCCTCGGTCGCCGCCGAGAAGCTGGAGGCCGCCTCCACCAAGGCGATCTCCGCCAAGGACACGGCCTTCTACCAGGGCAAGATCGCCGCAGCGAAGTTCTTCGCGGCCAACGTCCTGCCCGGCGTCACCCTGTCCCGCAAGATCGCCGAGGGCGTCGAGCTGGACCTGATGGACCTGGACGAGGCCGCGTTCTAGTCCCGGACGCCTCTCTCCGTCTCTCTGTTCGAGGGCCTGTTCCCTTCCCCGGGAACGGGCCCTCGTCCGTCGTTAAGGTGAACCCATGACCGAACCAGCCCGCCCGTCTCCCACCGCCGCCCTTGCAGCGAGCGCTTCGCGCGCACCTCTTACTTTCGACCGCGGCCACACCGACGACCTCATGAGCTTCCTGACGGCGAGCCCGTCGCCGTATCACGCCGTGGCGACCGCCGCCGAGCGGCTGGAGAAGGCGGGCTTCCGGCAGGTCGCGGAGACGGACGCCTGGGAGGGGACGAGCGGCGGCAAGTACGTGCTGCGCGGCGGCGCGATCGTCGCCTGGTACGTGCCGGAGGGCGCCGCGCCCCACACGCCGTTCCGGATCGTCGGCGCCCACACCGACTCCCCCAACCTGCGCGTCAAGCCGCTCCCCGACAGCGGGGCGCACGGCTGGCGCCAGGTGGCCGTGGAGATCTACGGCGGGCCGCTGCTCAACTCCTGGCTGGACCGCGACCTGGGTCTCGCCGGGCGGCTGACCCTGCGCGACGGCTCGACGCGCCTGGTCGACGTGGACCGGCCGCTGCTGCGCGTCCCGCAGCTCGCCATCCACCTGGACCGCACGGTGACGGCGGACGGCCTCAAGCTCGACAAGCAGCGGCACATGCAGCCGATCTGGGGCCTGGGCAACGACGTGCGCGACGGCGACCTGATCGCCTTCCTGGAGGAGACGGCCGGCATCCCCGCGGGCGAGGTCACCGGCTGGGACCTCATGACGCACTCCGTGGAACCGCCCGCCTACCTGGGCCGCGACCGCGAGCTGCTGGCGGGCCCGCGCATGGACAACCTGCTCTCGGTGCACGCCGGTACGGCGGCCCTCGCCGCCGTGGCCTCCGGCGCGTCGAGCCTGGCGTCCATCCCGGTCCTGGCCGCCTTCGACCACGAGGAGAACGGCTCCCAGTCGGACACCGGCGCGGACGGGCCGCTGCTCGGCAGCGTGCTGGAGCGCTCGGTGTTCGCCCGCGGCGGCTCCTACGAGGACCGCGCCCGCGCCTTCGCCGGCACGGTCTGCCTGTCCTCCGACACGGGCCACGCCGTCCACCCCAACTACGCGGAGCGGCACGACCCGACGCACCACCCACGTGTCAACGGCGGCCCGATCCTCAAGGTCAACGTCAACAACCGCTATGCCACGGACGGTTCGGGCCGCGCGGAGTTCACGGCGGCCTGCGAGGCGGCCGGCGTGCCGTTCCAGTCCTTCGTCTCCAACAACGCCATGCCCTGCGGCACCACGATCGGCCCGATCACCGCCGCCCGGCACGGCATCAAGACCGTCGACATCGGCGTGGCCATCCTGTCGATGCACAGCGCCCGCGAACTGTGCGGCGCCGACGACCCGTTCCTCCTCGCGAACGCCCTGACGGCGTTTCTGGAGAGGTAGAACAGGCCGTCACCGCATGGGTGTTCCGCACGGGGGTACTCGGTGTGCGGGCCGGAAGGACCGGGCCGTACAGGGAGGCGACACATCATGGGCCTCGGCGGATGCATCATCCTCATCGCCGTGGGAGCCATCCTCACGTTCGCGACCGACTGGGACATGCAGGGGGTCAACCTCGACCTGGTCGGCATCATTCTGATGATCGTCGGACTGATCGGAGTCACGACGTTCAGCAGCATCGCGAGGCGCCGGCGCGTGGTGGTGCCCCCCACGACGCCGGTCGCGGACGACGGACGGCGCCACACGCGCGACGGCTACAGCGACGGATACGGAGTGTGACGCCCTGGCGGATCAGGCGTCCAGCCCGGCCAGCACCAGCGGGAGCCGGTCCGTCCCCGCCTCGGTGAGGCGGACGGGTACGCCCCAGTCCTGCTGGTGGACGTGACATGCGGGGTACTCGTTCGACGGGTCGTCGTCACAGGAGGCGGCCATCGCGGAGATGTGCAGCACACCCTCCTCCACGGCAGGGTCGAGTTCGAGGGCGCGGGAGAGATCGGTTCCCGCGCCCTCGCCGCTGCGCAGCAGCTCCGGCGGGGTGGAGGAGACGAGCAGGCGGGTCGAGGGCCCGTAGCGGGTGTCCAGCTTCTGGCCCGCCGGGGCCTGGAAGATCACGTCCAGTCGGAGCCGGCCGGGGGCGACCTCGGTGGGCTCCCGCTGCGTGCGGTGGGCCACGTCCGGCACCTGCACGGCCTCCTCGGGCAGCCGCAGCCGGGTCAGCCGGTGCCGGGCGGACTCCACGACCACGATGTCGTCGCCGACGAGCACCGCGTCGCTGGGCTCGCGCAGGTCCGTGGCCAGGGTCGTCACCTCACCGGTCGCCGGGTCGTAGCGGCGCAGGGCGTGGTTGTAGGTGTCGGAGACGGCGACGGATCCGTCCGGCAACGCGGTGACACCCAACGGGTGCTGCAACAGGGCCTGTTCGGCGGCGCCGTCCCGATGCCCGAAGTCGAACAGACCGGTGCCGACGGCCGTGTGCACGGAACCGTCGGGCTCCACCCAGCGCAGGGCCGACGTCTCCGAGTCGGCGAGCCAGAGCCGCTCCGGGGTCGCGGCCAGCCCGGACGGCTGCGCGAACCAGGCCTCACCGCCCGGCCCGTCCACCAGCCCTTCGTTGGTGGTCCCGGCGGCGACGGCCACCGTCCCCTCGACCGGGTCGTACACCCACAGCTGATGCACACCGGCCATGGCGATCCAGATCTTCTCCTGCCACCGGGCGACGTCCCAGGGGGAGGAGAGGTCGACCTCGCGGGCCGGGCCCGAGGTGGGCGAGCCCTGCCACCACTGACGGCCCGTGCCGGCGAGGGTGGTGACCTCGCCGGTGGTGAGGTCCAGCCGCCGCAGCGCGTGATTGACGGTGTCGGCGACGACCACGGAGCCGTCGTCGAGCAGGGCGAGCCCCTGCGGCTCGCTGAAGGCGGCGGTGCCTGCGCCGCCGTCGGCGAACCCGCGCGCCCCGGACCCGATCCTGCGCACCACGCTCTCGCCGTCCTCGGCGAGCTCCACCAGCTGATGCCGGGTGGTGTCGCTGACCAGGAAGTTCCCGCTCGGCAGCGGCACGGCCTTCCCCGGGAACCGCAGCGCCGTCGGCTCCGGCTCCGGCGCCACATACGGCCCGTCCCCGCGCCGCAGCGTGCCCTTGACGGCGTGCTCGGTCTCCAGCTCCTCGACCAGCCGCTCAATGGCGTGCACATGCCCCTCACCGGCGTGCTGCGCGACCACATACCCCTCGGGGTCGATCACGACGAGCGTCGGCCAGGCCCGCACGGCGTACTGCTTCCACGTCGCGAGCTCCGGGTCGTCGAGCACCGGGTGCTCCACCCCGTACCGCTCCACGGCATCGACGACCGCCTGATGCTCGGCCTCATGCACGAACTTCGGCGAGTGCACCCCGATGACGACGACCGTGTCCCGGTGCTTCTCCTCGAGCTCCCGGAGCTCGTCCAGGACGTGCAGACAGTTCACGCAACAAAATGTCCAGAAATCAACAATTATGATCCGGCCGCGGAACTCCGCAAGGCTGAGCTCCTTGTCCCCTGTGTTGATCCATCCGCCCTTGCCGATGAGCTCGGGGGCACGGACTCGTGCACGCTTTGCCATGACCCCAGCCAATCACACCTGGTGGGAGGCTCCTCCGTGCGATCCTTCGGCAGCCCAGACGATCCGAAGCCGCTTGTCCGGCTCGAACCGTCGGCCTCTTCCTTCAGCTCTGGTGACCCAAACCCTCTCCACCACTTCGAACAGCAGCGCCCGCTTCCGCGAAATGTCTCCGTCGTTCCACTCCGCCGCCACCCCCGGTTGTCGGACGAGCACCGCAGCCACTACGGCCGCTTCGACGCTGGTGGCCATCGCCCGTGCTCCCGGGCATGTGTGTCCCAATCGCACACCCTGGCACACGTACGACGTCCCGTTCCTGCTCATGCGCGCTCCACAGCCCTCGGCATCGCAGTACAGCAGTCCGGTCAGCAAGTGGGCCGGTCCCCGCACAGGCCGCTTGACGCCGTCGCCTCGCAGGCGGGTTCTGGATTCCAGTTCCGCGACGATCCGCTGTTGTTCCTTCAGAGTGACAATTCCTTCGCCGACCATGACCGGTTGCCCCGTCTGCGGATCCAGATAGGGCCGGACAACGCTTGTGTACCTGCGGCAGTCGCGTTTCTCGTCCCACACAGTCTCCGTTTCGGGCAGCAGTCCGGCGAAGGCCGGGGCCCGGAGCAGTTGAGACAGTGACCCCACTTGCCAAAGACCTCCTCTGGGCGCGGCGATCTCATACTCATTCAGCAGCCTGGCGATCTTCACCAGCGGGCGCCCGGAGAGGGCCTCGTCCGCGATCAGGCGTGCGTACACAGCGGTCTCGGGGTCGGGCGTCAGCTGCCCCGACGCGGCGTCGACGCGGAGTCCGTAAGGCGGCTGCCCTCCGATCCACCGCCCCCGGCTGCGCAGGTACTGCTTGGCATGCCGGATGCGTTCACCCTGGGTCTCCGCCTCGGCTCGTGCCCACTCCGACAGTGAGGCCATGGCGAGCCTGTCTCCGGGCGAGCTCGAATCCAGGCCGTCCATGACGGAGACCAGTCGGCTGTGGTTCAAGTCGAACTCGTCCAGGAGGGGTCCGACTTCCGCTGTGCCCTTGCGACTGAGGCGATCCAGCTTCCACACGATCAGCGTCCGGACAGCCCCTGAGGTCACAGCCGCTCTGGCAGCCTCGAAGCCCTTGCGGGTCACGTCCTTGTAGCCGGAGCGGCCCCGGTCGACGTGTACCTGGCGAACCACCAGCCCGTGCCGTGCGGCCCAAGCACGGCAGTCGGCCTCCTGCCGCTCGATGGCAGTCTTTCCCTCCCGGTCCACGGAAAGCCGTAAGTACAGGTCTGCGCTGATATCCGGTTGCCTCATGTCCCCTCCCAGAGTTGCTCACTCTGTGAACGAACATGAGTGTCAAAGGTAATGAACTTCCGTGACTGTCAGGTCAGCGCATGCCCCGTCGTGGCGTCCACATGGTCCGGGACCTCGTCGTGGCGGTCGCCGACGGTGAGGGTGCCGGTGGGTTCGAACATGAGGATCGCGGTCGGGACGGGGGCGCAGGGCTTGTGCTCGGTGCCGCGCGGGACGGTGAAGACGCTGCCCTTGGGGAGCACGACCGTGCGTTCCCCGGCCGGCTCCCGCAGGCCGATGTGCAGTTCGCCGTCGAGCACGAGGAAGAACTCGTCGGTGTGCTCGTGGACGTGCCAGACGTGCTCGCCCTCGACCTTGGCGACGCGGACGTCGTAGTCGTTGACGGCGGCGACGATCCGGGGGCTCCACCGCTGGGAGAAGGAGGCCAGGGCGTGGGCGAGTGAGACGGGTTCCTGGGTCATGAGGGGATCCTCCGGGGTGCCGTACGTCCCGCGCGAGTGCTAGGAATCGCACATGCCGAAAGGATCCTCGCACCGCCCGCACCGAGTCGTCCTGCTGGTGGACGAGAACTCGAACCCCTTCGAGATGAGCTGCGCCATCGAGATCTTCGGGCTGTCCAGGCCGGAGCTCGGGCGGGAGCTGTACGACTTCCGGCTGTGTGCCGCGGCACCGCACACGCGCATGCGGGACGGCTTCTTCACCCTGACCGGGGTCGCCGGACTGGAGGCCGCCGAGGAGGCGGACACCCTGATCGTGCCGAACCGGCCCGACACCGGCACGCCCCGGGCGCCGCGTGTCCTGGACGTGGTACGCCGGGCACACGCGCGTGGCGCGCGACTCGTCGGGTTCTGCTCGGGTGCGTTCACGATCGCGGAGGCCGGGCTGCTGGACGGGCGCCGTGCGGCCTGCCACTGGATGTGGGCGGAGTCCTTCCGGGCACGGTTTCCGCAGGTCGGGCTGGAGCCGGACGTGCTGTTCGTGGACGACGGCGACATCCTCACCGCCTCAGGCAGCGCCTCCGCACTGGACCTGGGGCTGCACGTCGTACGGCGTGACCACGGCGCCGAGATCGCCAACCACGTTTCCCGGCGGCTGGTGTTCGCCGCGCACCGGGACGGCGGGCAGCGGCAGTTCGTGGAGCGGCCCGTCCCGGACGTGCCGGACGAGTCCCTGGCCCCGCTGCTGGCGTGGGCGCAGGAGCGGCTGGGTGAGCCGCTGACGGTGGCGGACCTGGCCGCACGCGCGCGGGTCAGCCCCGCCACCCTTCACCGCCGGTTCCGCGCTCAACTGGGGACGACACCACTCGCCTGGCTGACCGGGGAGCGCGTCGCGCTGGCCTGCCGGCTGATCGAGCGGGGTGAGGAACGGCTGGACGTGGTGGCGGCCCGCAGCGGGCTCGGTACGGCCGCCCACCTGCGCACGCGCGTGCGTCGGGCGACAGGACTCAGCCCGTCGGCCTATCGGCGGCGTTTCGGAACGGGCCAGGGGGAAGCCCTGGTCTCATGAGATTTCTCGTGTATGACCGGCTTCTCGGTTTCGGTGATGACTACTGGATCGAGGACGAGCGCGGCAGCAAGGTGTTCCTCGTCGACGGCAAGGCGTTGCGGCTGCGGGACACCTGGGAGCTGAAGGACGTCCAGGGGCGGGTGCTCGTGGACATCCATCAGAAGATGCTCGCCCTGCGCGACACGATGGTGCTGCAGCGGGCCGGGGAGCCGCTGGCGACGATCCGCAGGAAGCGGCTGTCCCTGCTGCGCAACCACTATCGGGTGTCGCTGGCGGACGGCAATGAGCTGGATGTGAGCGGCAAGATCCTCGACCGGGAGTTCGCCGTCGAGTACGACGGTGAGCTGCTGGCGGTGATCTCACGGCGCTGGCTGACGCTGCGGGACACCTACGGCGTGGACGTCGTCCGCGAGGACGCCGATCCGGCGCTGCTGATCGCGGTGGCGGTGTGTGTCATCCACCTGGCGGAGAAGGAACGGGAGGACTGAGGTCCTGAGGCGGTCGCGGCCCTACGGCCTGCGCGGGGGCTCCAGGCCCAGCAGGCGGTCCTTCAGCGCCGGGAACTGCTCCCGTGTCGTCGCGACCTTCCCCGGGTCGAACTCCACCGTGAGGACCTCCTCGTCGGCGCCGGCCTCGGCCAGCACCTCGCCCCAGGGATCGACCACGATCGAGTGACCGGCCTGGGGAACTCCGGCGTGCGTCCCGGCCGTTCCACACGCGACGACGAACGACTGGTTCTCGACGGCCCGTGCCTGGGCCAGCAGCGTCCAGTGGGACCGGCGGCGCTCCGGCCAGCCCGCCGACACCACGAGCGTCTCGGCACCGGCGTCGACGAGAGAGCGGAAGAGTTCGGGGAAACGGAGGTCGTAGCAGGTGGACAGGCCCAGGACGGTCCCCGGCAGACGCACCGTCACCAGCTCGGCACCCGCGCCCATCAGCACGGCCTCGCCCTTGTCGAAGCCGAAGCGGTGGATCTTGCGGTAGGCGGCGGCCAGGTCGCCGGAGGGGGAGAAGACGAGGGAGGTGTTGTACAGGGGACCCTCGGGGTCGCGCTCGGGGATGGAGCCCGCGTGCAGCCACACGCCCGCGTCGCTCGCGGCCTTCGCCATCGCCTCGTACGTCGGCCCGTCGAGCGGCTCGGCCTCGCGCCCGAACTCCTCGTAGGCGAAGGCGCCCGTGGTCCACAGCTCCGGCAGGACGACGAGATCGGCACCGGCCTGCTCCCGGACGAGCGACGCCACCCGCCATCGGCGCGATTCGACCGATTCGCCCTCATCTACGGCGATCTGGATCACAGAGGCGCGCACACTACCACCGTCCTGGCATTCGACCCGTCCACATGGGCGTCCCCCCGGGCCTACGATCGTCACACGAAAGCACTGCCGGGGTGCCTCACAGCAGCGTAACTTAGCTGCCAAGACACCCGCCGACAGCCGCCACCTCCCACTGGCAACGCCGCCACCACCTGCCCGTGCACCGACCGCCGAGGGGTCCCGTTCCGTGAGTCTGCATCCCACCCTCCAGCCCTACGCCGACGCCTGGACCCACTCCATCGATGCGATATCCGAGCTGCTCCAGCCGCTCGCGGAGGCCGAGTGGAACCGGCGGACGCCGTGCCCCGGGTGGTCGGTGCGGGACGTGGTCTCCCATGTCATCGGCCTGGACTGCGAGATGCTCGGCGACCCGCGCCCCATCCACACCCTCCCGCGCGACCTCTTCCACGTGACGAACGACCACCAGCGCTACATGGAGATGCAGGTCGACGTCCGCCGTCACCACACGTCGCCGGAGATGACCTCCGAGCTGGAGTACGTGATCATCCGCCGCAACCGCCAGCTGCGGAACGAGTCGCGCGACCCGGGCACGAAGGTGCGCGGCCCGCTCGGCACGGAGCTGACCCTCGAGGAGTCCATGCGGCGGCACGCCTTCGACGTGTGGATGCACGAGCAGGACCTGCGCACCGCCCTCGGCCGGCCCGGCAACCTCGACTCCCCCGGCGCGCACATCGCCCGTGACGTGCTGCTCTCCGAACTCCCGCGCGTGGTCGCCGAGAACGCGCAGGCGCCGCGCAGCTCGGCCGTCGTCTTCGACGTGCACGGCCCCCTCGAGTTCCTGCGCACGATCCGCGTCGACATCCAGGGCCGCGGCACCCTCGAAACGGCCCCCGCCCTCGGCCCCGCCGCGACCCTCACCCTCGACTGGGAAACCTACGTCCGCCTGGCCTGCGGCCGCGTGACACCGGAGGCGGTGACGGACCGCATCAAGACGGAGGGCGACCCGGACCTGACGGCGGCAATCCTGCACAACTTCACGGTGACCCAGTAGGCCGCACCCCCCAGCTGCGGGCATGCGTGCCGCTAGGGGCGGCACGGGTGGGCGCAGCGGCACCTCGTCGCGCCGAGCTGCGCACCCACCCGGCCCCAGCCCCAACTCCCCGGGCCCGAAAACCCCATGCCCCGAGCCCACCACCCCCCGTAGCGTCCCGCCCATGACCACCACCCCACCCCGCCACACCCGCCTCACCTTCCACGGCCCCCTCTCCGAAACAAGGGCCGACCAACTCGTCACCCGCCTGTCCGCCAACACCCCCACCACCGTCCTGGACATCGGCTGCGGCTGGGCAGAACTCATGCTCCGCATCCTGACCACGACCCCCCGAGCCACCGGCACCGGCATGGACATCGACACGGAGGCCCTGGCCCGGGGCCGCGAGGCCGCCGCCGCACGGGGCCTCGCCGAGCGGGTCCGTCTCGTCGAGGGGTCCGCGACCGAGACACCCCACGAACCGGCCGATCTCGTCCTGTGCCTCGGCGCGAGCCAGGCCCTCGGCGACCGGCTCCCCGAGGCCCTGAAGGAACTCCGTCTGCGCGTCGCCGACGGCGGTCGGGTCCTGCTCGGTGAGGGGTTCTGGCAGCGCACCCCGACCCCAGCCGAACTGTCCCGGATGTGGCCGGACGCCGCCGTCACCGACCACCCCGACCTCGCGTCCCTCGTGGACCTGGCGATCGAGGCCGGGTTCAGGCCGGAGTGGACGGAGACCGCGAGCCTCGACGAATGGGAGGAGTTCGAGTCGGCGTATCTCGCGGACGTCGAGGTGTGGCTCGCCGAGCACCCCGGGCATCCGCTCGCGGCCGAGACCAGGGAGCGCGCGGACCGGCACCGCGGCCGGTGGCTGACGTACCGCGGCGTTCTGGGGCTGGCCTACCTCACCCTCGTACCGGCCGTCTGAGGTACGTCACGCGGGGACGTGCACCGTCTCGACCCGGCTCGCCACCAGGCGTTCCCGCTCGCGTCGGATGGCGCGCTTGCGCAGGCGCAGGATCTGGGTGACCCCGAGGGCCTGGAGCAGGAACACCGCCGAGAAGGCGACGGTGTAGTCGCCGCCAGTGGCGTCCAGCAGGACACCGACGGCGAACAGCGTGGTCATGGAGGCCACGAAGCCGCCCATGTTGGTGATGCCGGAGGCGGTGCCCTGGCGCTCGGGCGGGTTCGCCGGGCGGGCGAAGTCGAAGCCGATCATCGACGCGGGCCCGCACGCCCCGAGGACCGTGCACAGCGCGATCAGCAGCCACATCGGGGCGTGCTCGCCGGGGTAGGCGAGCGTCGCCGCCCACAGGGCCGCCGTCGTGCCGACCGTGCCGAGCGCGATCGGCAGTCGCGCCTCGTGGTGCCGGGCGACGATCTGGCCGTAGACCATGCCGACGCCCATGTTCGACAGCACGACGAGCGTGAGGAGTTCACCGGCCGTGGCGCGGGACAGGCCCTGCGCCTCGACCAGGAACGGCAGGCCCCACAGCAGCAGGAAGACCATCGCGGGGAACTGGGTCGTGAAGTGCACCCACATGCCGAGCCGGGTCCCCGGCTCCCGCCAGGAGGCGGCGATCTGGCGCCGTACGTAGGCCGCGCCCTGGTGCGGGAGCGGCTCCGGCTCGTGGCCCTCCGGGTGGTCCTTCAGGAACAGCAGCACCAGCACGAGCACGACGGCCCCGGCGACCGCGCTGCCCGCGAACGCGGCCGTCCAGCCGATGCCGTGCAGCAGCCGGGCCAGGACGAGCGTGGAGACGAGGTTGCCGGCCATGCCCACCAGTCCCGCGAACTGGGCGACGAGCGGCCCGCGCCGGGCGGGGAACCACCGGGTGCCCAGCCGCAGCACGCTGATGAAGGTCAGCGCGTCACCGCAGCCGAGCAGCGCCCGGGAGGCGAGGGCCATGCCGTACGACGGGGAGAACGCGAAGCCGAGCTGCCCGGCCGTGAACAGCACCGCCCCGAGGGCCAGCACCTTCTTGGTGCCGAGCCGGTCCACGAGCAGGCCGACGGGTATCTGCATGCCCGCGTAGACCAGCAGCTGGAGGATGGAGAAGGTGGACAGGGCCGAGGCGTTGACGTGGAAGCGGTCGGCGGCGTCGAGGCCGGCCACGCCCAGGGACGTGCGGAAGATGACCGCGACGAAGTAGACCGAGACGCCCGTGCCCCAGACGGCAAGGGCGCGCCGGCCGCCCGGTGGATCGCCCGGCAGGGTGCCGGCGCTCATCGGACCTCCCCCCGGGCCAGGTGCGAGAACCAGCTGACGTGGCGGTGGACGAGCCCGACGGCCGCCTCGGCGTCCCCGGAGCGCAGCGCTTGAAGGATCTCCTCGTGTTCGGTGAGGGTCTTGGCGATCCGGTCGGGGTGCGAGTGCATGACGGCGACGCCCATGCGGAGCTGGCGGTCGCGGAGTTGGTCGTAGAGGCGGGAGAGGATCTCGTTGCCGCCGCTGCGGACGATCTCGGCGTGGAAGCAGCGGTCGGTGACGGCGGCCGCGGCGAGGTCTCCGGCGGCGGCCTGCTCCTTCTGCCGGGCGAGGAGCGCTTCGAGGCGCTCGATGAGCCCGGGGGGCGCGGGTACGGCCTTGCGCGCCGCGTGTTCCTCGACGAGCAGCCGGGTCTCCACGACGTCGGCGATCTCCTGCGCGGAGACGGGCAGCACGAGGGCGCCCTTCTTCGGGTAGAGCCTGATCAGCCCCTCGACCTCCAGCCGGAGCAGTGCCTCGCGCACCGGGGTGCGGGAGACCCCGACGGCCTCGGCGAGCTCGCCCTCGGTGAGCAGGGTCCCGCCCTCGTAGCGGCGCTCCAGGACGCCCTGTTTCACGTGGGTGTACACGCGGTCGGCGGCGGGCGGGTGCTTCACGGCCAGGGTCATGCCGACAGCATAGATACAACAGGTACGCATGGATGTATGCGTCCAGGATGCGGACTCACGCGCCCTCGAATGTCACACGTCTGTGGCAAACGGCGGGTCCCCCTCGGCAACGGCACAACCAACTGTGCTAGTTACAAGTCAGACACGTGCGGCTCCCCTTCCCCTCGTCCTCAATTCGGCCGCACTCCTGGGGCATTCAACGCAATCGGGGTACTTCACTTGATAACCGGCATTAAGGGCACCCGTCTCCGTAGAGCCGCGGCCGTCGCCGTCACCACCGGCGCCATGCTCGCGACCGGAGCCCTCACCGTTGCGCCGGCGCAGGCCGCCACGGCGCCCACGATCGCCGCCAAGGGCGGCTACGTGATGAACAACGCGACCGGCAAGTCGCTCTACACCAAGGCTGCCGACACGCGTCGCTCCACCGGCTCGACCACCAAGATCATGACGGCCCTGGTGGTGCTGAAGCAGTCGAACCTCAACCTGGACAGCAAGGTCACGATCCAGAAGGCGTACAGCGACTACATCGTCGACAACAACTGGGCGTCCAACGCCAAGTTGATCGTCGGCGACAAGGTCACCGTCCGCCAGCTGCTGTACGGGCTGATGCTGCCGTCCGGCTGCGACGCGGCGTACGCGCTCGCCGACAAGTTCGGCTCGGGCTCGACGCGGGCGGCGCGCGTGAAGTCGTTCATCGGCAAGATGAACACCACGGCCAAGAACCTGGGTCTGGAGAACACCAACTTCGACTCGTTCGACGGCATCGGCAACGGCAAGAACTACTCCACGCCGCGCGACCTGACGAAGATCGCCAGCAGCGCCATGAAGAACTCCACGTTCCGCACGGTCGTCAAGACGAAGAAGTACACGGCGAAGACGACCACGAAGTCCGGCGGCACGCGGACGATGGCCCCGTGGGAGAACACCAACCCGCTGCTCGCGAGCTACACCGGCGCGATCGGCGTGAAGACCGGTTCCGGCCCGGAGGCCAAGTACTGCCTGGTCTTCGCGGCCACGCGGAACGGCAAGACGGTCATCGGCACGGTCCTCACCTCGACCGACTTGACCTCGCGCAAGACGGACGCGACGAAGCTGCTCAACTACGGCTTCGCGCAGTAGGACAGGCATGACGAAGGGGGGCTCACCGCCGACGGCGGTGAGCCCCCCTTCGCGTGTACCGGGACATCAGGCGCCCGGCTTCACGCCCAGGTGATCAGACGCTTCGGCTGCTCCAGGATCGCCGCCACGTCCGCCAGGACCTTCGAGCCCAGCTCGCCGTCGACCAGGCGGTGGTCGAAGGAGAGGGCCAGGGTGGTGACCTGGCGGGGCTTCACCTTGCCCTTGTGGACCCACGGCTGGAGCTTGATCGCACCGACCGCGAGGATCGCGGACTCGCCGGGGTTGAGGATCGGCGTGCCCGTGTCGACGCCGAAGACACCGACGTTGGTGATCGTCACCGTGCCGTTCTGCATGTCCGCCGGGGACGTCTTGCCGTCCCGGGCCGTCGACACCAGCTCGCCCAGCGACTCGGCGAGCTGCGGCAGCGTCTTGGCGTGGGCGTCCTTGATGTTCGGCACGATCAGCCCGCGCGGGGTCGCGGCCGCGATGCCCAGGTTCACGTAGTGCTTGACCACGATCTCCTGGGCGGCCTCGTCCCAGGACGCGTTGACGTCGGGGTTGCGCCGGATCGCGACGAGCAGGGCCTTGGAGATCAGCAGGAGGGGGTTCACGCGCAGGCCCGCGAACTCCTTGTCCTCCTTCAGCTCCTCGACCAGCTTCATCGTGCGCGTCACATCGACCGTCACGAACTCCGTGACATGCGGCGCCGTGAACGCCGAGCCGACCATCGCCGCCGCCGTCGCCTTGCGGACGCCCTTGACCGGGATGCGGGTCTCGCGGGCCGTGTCGTACGACACGACGGCCGCTGCGGGTGCCGGGGCGGCGGTCGCGGGGACCGCGGGGACCGCGGGGACCTCCGGCCGCGGTGCCTGCGGCGGGGCCACCGCCGCGTGCACGTCCTCGCGGGTGATGATGCCGTCCGGGCCGGTCGGAACGATGGTCGTCAGGTCGACGCCCAGGTCCTTGGCCAGCTTGCGGACCGGCGGCTTGGCCAGCGGGCGTTCCTTGACGGCGGGGGCGGTGGGAGCCGTGGGGGCGGCCGTCGAGGGCGCGCCGCCATGGCCGTTCAGCTCCGTCTGGACCGCCGTCGAGGCCTGCTGGACCGGGACCTCCGGGCCCTTGCGGGGGCGACGGCGGGTGGACGAGGTCGCCACCCCGTAGCCGACGAGCACCGGCTGGCGGCCGGAGCCCTCCGCCTTCGGTTCCTCAGTGGTCTGCGGGGCCTCGGGCGCTTCCGCCCGTGGCTCGGCCGGCGCGGCCCCTCCGCTCACGTCGACCGCGATGATCGACGTGCCCACGTCGACCGTGGTGCCCTCGGGGAAGTGCAGATCCCGGACCACGCCGTCGTACGGGATGGGCAGCTCGACGGCCGCCTTCGCCGTCTCGACCTCGCACACCACCTGGCCGTCGGTGACCTTGTCGCCGGGCTGGACGAACCACTTGAGGATCTCGGCCTCGGTGAGCCCCTCACCCACGTCCGGCATCTTGAACTCGCGTACGGACGCTTCCGTCATCGTCGTCACGACCCTCTCCTCAGTACGCCAGCGAGCGGTCGACGGCATCCAGCACCCGGTCCAGGTTCGGCAGGTACTCCTCCTCCAGGCGGGCCGGCGGGTACGGCGCGTGGTAGCCGCCGACGCGGAGCACCGGGGCCTCCAGGTGGTAGAAGCAGCGCTCCGTGATCCGGGCGGCGATCTCCGCGCCGGAGCCGAAGAACACCGGGGCCTCGTGGACGACGACCAGACGGCGGGTCTTCTCCACCGACGCCTGGATGGAGTCGAAGTCGAGCGGGGAGACCGAGCGCAGGTCCAGGACCTCGAGGTTCCGGCCCTCCTCGGCGGCCGCGTCCGCGACCTCCTGGCAGAGCTTCACCATCGGGCCGTAGGCGGCGAGGGTGAGGTCGGTTCCCTCGCGGACCACCTGGGCCTTGTGCAGCGGGCCCGGGATCGCCTCCGTGGCGACCTCGCCCTTGTCCCAGTAGCGGCGCTTGGGCTCGAAGAAGATCACCGGGTCGTCGCTCTGGATGGCCTGCTGCATCATCCAGTACGCGTCCGAGGAGTTGGACGGGCTGACGATCTTCAGGCCCGAGACGTGCGCGAAGAGCGCCTCGGGGGACTCCGAGTGGTGCTCCACCGCGCCGATGCCGCCGCCGTAGGGGATGCGCACGACGACGGGGAGCTTGACCTTGCCCAGGGAGCGGGCGTGCATCTTCGCGAGCTGGGTGACGATCTGGTCGTAGGCCGGGAAGACGAAGCCGTCGAACTGGATCTCCACCACCGGGCGGTAGCCGCGCAGGGCCAGGCCGATCGCCGTGCCGACGATGCCCGACTCGGCGAGCGGGGTGTCGATGACGCGGCTCTCGCCGAAGTCCTTCTGCAGTCCGTCCGTCACCCGGAAGACGCCGCCGAGCTTGCCGACGTCCTCGCCCATGATCAGGACCTTGGGGTCGGCCTCCAGGGCGTGGCGCAGCGACTCGTTGATCGCTTTGGCGAGTGCCATCTTGTCGGCCATGTCAGTTGCCCCCCTCGTCGGCGAACGACGCCTGGTACGCGGCGAACTGGGCGCGCTCCTCGTCGACGAGCGCGTGTCCGTCCGCGTAGACGTTCTCGAAGATCGCGAAGTGGTCCGGGTCCGGCATGGCACGGACCGCTTCGCGCACTCGTTTGCCCAACGCCTCGGACTCGGCCTCCAGTTCCTCGAAGAATCCCTCGTCCGCGTGGTTTGAGGTCTCCAGGAACCGGCGAAGGCGCAGGATCGGGTCCTTGGCCTCCCAGGCCTGGCGCTCCTCGTCGCCCCGGTAGCGGGTCGGGTCGTCGGAGGTGGTGTGGGCGCCCATGCGGTAGGTGAACGCCTCGACGAGGGTCGGGCCCTCGCCGGAGCGGGCCCGCTCCAGGGCCCAGCGGGTGACCGCGAGGCAGGCGAGCACGTCGTTGCCGTCGACCCGTACGCCCGGGAAGCCGAAGCCCTGCGCGCGCTGGTAGATCGGGACGCGGGACTGCTTCTCGGTCGGCTCGGAGATGGCCCACTGGTTGTTCTGGCAGAAGAACACGACCGGGGCGTTGTAGACCGCGGAGAAGGTGAACGACTCGGCCACGTCGCCCTGGCTGGAGGCGCCGTCGCCGAAGTAGGCGATCACCGCGCTGTCGGCACCGTCCTTGGCGACGCCCATCGCGTAGCCGGTGGCGTGCAGCGTCTGGGAGCCGATGACGATCGTGTAGAGCTGGAAGTTGTTGCTGTTGGGGTCCCAGCCGCCGTTGTTCACACCCCGGAACATGCCGAGCAGGTTGGTCGGGTCCACCCCACGGCACCAGGCGACGCCGTGTTCGCGATAGGTGGGGAAGACGTAGTCGTCGTCGCGCAGGGCCCGGCCCGAGCCGATCTGGGCGGCCTCCTGGCCGAGCAGCGAGGCCCACAGGCCCAGCTCGCCCTGGCGCTGCAGGGAGGTGGCCTCGGCGTCGAAGCGGCGGGTGAGCACCATGTCGCGGTACAGGCCGCGGAGCTCTTCCGGTGTGAAACCGGCGACGTACTTGTCGTACTCGGCGTTCTTGACGCGCTTGCCCTCGGGCGTCAGAAGCTGCACGAGCTGGGGCTCGGCGGCCTTCTTCGCGGCTGCGGGCTTCTTCGCGGCCGCGGCCTTCTTGGCAGGCGTGCGGGTGGTGCCCTTGGTGCCGGTGGTGCCGGCCTTGCTTCCGGCGCTGCGTCGCGATGTGCGCGCGGCAGTGCTCTCCACGGTCACGTGTGCTCCTCCGTCGGTCCGGCCCCCGGGGTTGCCGGTAGGCCAGTGCGGCTCACCTGTTCTCGGCCACCGGGGCACGGGGTGGGTGCCACTCGGCCGGGAACAGGCGTGACAGGTGCCCCGGCGAGCGCCCTGCAACAAGCACGTTACCCAGTGCTCCACATTTCTGTGAAACCCCATCTGACCTGCGATTTTGCTTGGATTTCCAAGTAAATCGGGAAGGCTGCGAAGGGGCCCTGGTCACAGCCTTGCAGGAGGCCGGAGCTACCGCACGTTAACCCGGTGACCCAGGTCACGGGAAGAGTCCACTTGTGGGCGCGCCGAAACGGCACGCGCGCGTGGGGCCCGTTTCCGGGTCCCACGCGCGCGTGGATCGTGCGTTTTACGTTCTTTTCGTTCTGTTCGAGGGGGCAGCCCTTTGTTCGGGGGGGGGTCAGCCCTCCGCGCCGGCGACGACGCCGGCCGTGCCGCCCTCGGTGCCACCGGTCTCGTCCGGCGGCGTCTCCGGGTCCGTGGGCTCCTCGCCCGTCGGCTCGCCGGTCGGCTCCGCGGTGGTCGGCTCCTCCGTCGGCTGGTCCGTGGGCGTCTCGGGAGTGGTCGGGGACGGCGTGTAGGACGGGGTGTACGACGGGGTCCATCCACCGCCGCCGGAGCCCGTGCCGGTGCCGTCGTCCGTCGACGTGTCGGTGGGCCCGTCCGTCTCCTCGTCGCTCGGCGTCTCGCTCGGAGTCTTCTTCTCCTCCGTCTGCGAGACGGTCGGCGACTTCTTGTCGTCGGTGGGCTTCTTCGTGCCGCCGCCGGTGTTCTGCAGCGCCAGGGCGACGCCCGCCGCCACGGCGATCACCGCGAGCACGGCCAGGATCCACAGCTTGCCGCGGCCGCTGCCCTTGTTGCCGCGGCCCTCGAAGCCGCCGTCGTCCCCGCCGCCGTAGCCGGCGGGGAGTATCGGGGAGGGGATCTGCGCGGTGCCGGAGACATCACCGGGGTGGCCCATCACGGCCGTGTGGGCGAAGCCGCCCGACGGGGTGTGCCGGCCCTCGTGCATGTCGACGGGGCCGGTGTTCCAGGTGCCGGTGTGGCCGCCTTGGTCGTAGAGCATCTGGAGCGCGTACTGGACGAGTCCGCGCATCTCCTCGGCCGTCTGGAAGCGGTCGTCGGGCTCCTTGGCGAGGGAGCGCATGACCATGCCGTCCAGCTCCGGCGGGCAGACGTCGGAGGCCTCCGACGGCGGCGTCGGGATGTCCTGGACGTGCTGGTAGACCACCGACAGCGGGGTCTCGCCGGTGAACGGCGGGCGCAGCGAGAGCAGTTCGTAGAGCAGGCAGCCCGTGGCGTACAGGTCGGAGCGGTGGTCGACGGCCTTGCCGAGGGCCTGCTCCGGGGACAGGTACTGCGGGGTGCCCATGACCATGCCGGTCTGCGTCATCGTCGACTGCGCGCCGTGCAGGGCGCGGGCGATGCCGAAGTCCATCACCTTCACGGCGCCGTTGTGCGTGATGATGACGTTGGCGGGCTTGATGTCGCGGTGCACGATGCCGTGCTGGTGCGAGTAGGCGAGCGCCTCCAGGACGCCCGAGACGATGATCAGGGCCTGTTCGGGGCCCGGCGCCTCGGCGTTCAGCAGGAGGTCGCGGATGGTGCGGCCCTCGACCAGCTCCATCACGATGTAGGGGAGCGGCTGGCCGCCGACGATGTCCTCGCCGGAGTCGTACACGGCGACGATCGCGTGGTGGTTGAGGCCCGCCACCGACTGGGCCTCGCGTGTGAAGCGCGCCTTGGACACCGGGTCCTCGGCGAGGTCGGAGCGGAGCAGCTTGACGGCGACGGTGCGCCCGAGGCGGACGTCCTCCGCGGCGAACACCTCTGCCATGCCGCCCCGGCCGAGTCTGTGGGTCAGCCGGTACCGGCCGTCCCCGACCAACCCGCCGTTACCCCAGACCTCCGGCGCGTCCGACATGCCGCCGCCAGTCGCCTCGGGTTCGGACGGGCCCTGAGCGCGCTGCTGCTGTGCCATCAGTCCTCGCCGTCGTTTCTGCCCGCGGTGCGCGCGGTGTTGTTACGGTCTCCGTCGGCCACGCTACAGCCTCCGCGCAAGCCGCCGGTCCGAGACGGGTGCCGGGACCGGCACGGGACGGACGCGCCATGAAACCTTTACTCAGCACTCTCGTGCAAATTCTGTGTACCGGCCGCACGCCCCCGGTAACGCTTCCGCGACGCTTCTTTCGCGTACGGTCACGGAACGGGCACCGAGCTTGACGTGTCCGTGCCCTGGGGCAGACTTGGCCGGGAATGGCGGTTTGGATCAACGTCGGATCACACGGATCCGACGGGTCGGACAGGTCAGACGGATCGGCAGCAGCTCCGCCAGGAGCCACGGGGGACACGGAACATGAGCCAGGACGGCGCACACGGGCAGTACGCGGGGCGGGCGCTCGCCAGTGGCCGCTATCAGCTGCGTGACCTCCTCGGCCAGGGCGGCATGGCCTCGGTGCACCTCGCGTACGACAGCGTGCTCGACCGACAGGTCGCGATCAAGACACTTCACACCGAGCTCGGCCGGGAGCAGGCCTTCCGCGAGCGGTTCCGCCGCGAGGCCCAGTCCGTGGCCAAGCTCACGCACACCAACATCGTCTCGGTCTTCGACACCGGCGAGGACAGCCTCGACGGCATGACGACGCCGTACATCGTCATGGAGTACGTCGAGGGCCGCCCGCTCGGCTCGGTCCTCGACGAGGACGTGACGCGGCAGGGCGCGATGCCCGCCGACAAGGCGCTGAAGATCACAGCGGATGTGCTGGCCGCGCTGGAGATCAGCCACGAGATGGGCCTGGTCCACCGCGACATCAAGCCGGGCAACGTGATGATGACCAAGCGCGGTGTGGTCAAGGTCATGGACTTCGGCATCGCCCGCGCCATGCAGTCCGGTGTGACGTCGATGACGCAGACCGGCATGGTCGTCGGCACCCCGCAGTACCTCTCGCCGGAACAGGCCCTCGGCCGCGGTGTGGACGCACGCTCCGACCTGTACTCGGTCGGCATCATGCTGTTCCAACTGGTCACCGGGCGGCTGCCGTTCGAGGCGGACTCGCCGCTGGCCATCGCGTATGCACACGTCCAGGAGGAACCGCCGGTTCCGTCCACGATCAACCGCGCGCTGCCGCCGGCCGTGGACGCGCTGATCGCCCGGGCGCTGAAGAAGAATCCGAACGAGCGTTTCCCCAGCTCCGAGTCCATGCGCGACGAGTGCCTGCGGGTGGCGGCGTCCTTCCAGGCCGCCCCGCCGAGCATCGTCCCGGGCACCCAGGCGCCGAGCGGCGCGGGCGTCGGCTCGGCCGTGTTCCCGCCGGTCGACCAGGCGCCCCCGGCCGCCTCGGGCCAGGTCCAGACGCCGTACCAGCCGACCCCGCCGCCGAACCCGTACGGCACCCCCGCCCCGCCGGCGCCGTCCCCGGCGTACGGCTATCCGCAGCAGGGCGGCTACCAGACGCCGCACCCGGGCGCGTACTCCCCGCAGCCGGGTCCGTCGACACCGCCGCCGTACAACCTCACGCCCCAGGGCGCGCCCGCAGCTCAGGGCGGCGGCAAGAGCAACAAGCCGGTGATCATCGGTTCCGTCGTCGTGGCCGTCCTGGCCGTCGGCGGGCTGGTCGCGGCCCTGCTGATGAACAGCGGCGGCGAGGACGACCAGGGCGGCGGGGGCGGCGGCGCGAGCGCCTCGGCCTCGGCTTCCAAGAAGCCGGGCTACCGCGGGCCGGACACGACGAAGACGATCGACTCCGAGGAGTGCACGGAGCCGGAGGAGTCGTACAACGACCCCGACAAGATCCAGATCCCGGACTTCAAGTTCATGAACATCGCGTCGGTCAAGTCCTGCGCCCAGGCGGCCGGCTGGCAGGTCAGCGTCAAGAACGTGGACGAGAACACCTACGGCCAGGGCACGGTCATGAACCAGTTCCCGTCCAAGGGCACCGACGTCGACCCGGACGACATGCCGATCATCGAGCTCAACGTCTCGACGGGCAATCCGTCGTCCTGACGCTCCGGACGACATGAGGACATGAGGAAGGGCCCGGCGGCTTCGGCCGCGGGGCCCTTTGTCTTTGGGGGCTGTGCCGGACCTACAGGTACGGCCCGCCCGAACGGGTGCCCGGGTGCTGCTCGTCGAGGCCGTCACCGACGCCCGGCGGTAGGGCGCGGCGCATCTGCTCCAGCTGGGCGCGGGCGGCCATCTGCTGGGCGAACAGCGTCGTCTGGATCCCGTGGAAGAGCCCTTCGAGCCAGCCGACGAGCTGCGCCTGAGCGATGCGCAGTTCCGCGTCGCTGGGGGTCGCCTCGTCCGTGAAGGGCAGCGAGAGCCGCTCCAGCTCCTCGACCAGCTCGGGCGCCAGACCGTCCTCCAGCTCCTTCACCGAGCTGGCGTGGATCTCCTTGAGCCGGACCCGGCTGGCCTCGTCCAGGGGCGCCACACGCACTTCCTCGAGCAGCTGCTTGATCATGCTGCCGATCCGCATGACCTTGGCGGGCTGCTCCACCTGTTCCGTGACCGGGATCTCGCGGGAGTCCTCGTCTCCGCTGCCGCCCCCGAGCGCCATGCCGTCCTGGCCGACGACCAGGATCTGCGGGCTCTCCGGCGACCGTTCGTTTCTCGGCATCTCCATGTCGCCATTCTCTCGCACGCCTGCACCTCACCTCCGTGGTGCCCCCACCGGAAGCTGATCCACCCTGTTCGACAGACGTATCGGTCAGGGCCCGGGTTGCTCATCGGGGGGCGGTTCCGCCTCACGGGTGAGACGCAGCAGCCGGGCCTCGCAGTGGTCCAGCCAGCGGACCTCGGCCTCCGCCTGGAAGACGAGCTGCTCCAGGACGAGCAGCCGGGCCATCTCCTGCGGGTGCCCGGGTGCGCGGGCCAGGGCCTCGGCCCGTCGGCGCACATGGTCGTGGAGCGCCTGCGTCACGTGCCGGCGCTGGGCCTCGACGACCTCCCGTACGTCGACGCCGTCCGACCCGACGGCCATCACCAGCTTGATGGCCAGCTCGTCGCGCGGCGGGCTGGCCCGTTCCACGGGGCGGGCGTACCAGGCGCGCAGCTCGGTCCGGCCCGCCTCGGTGAGCGCGTACAGCTCCCGGCCCGCCTCGTCGACGCCCTGCCGGGCCACCATCCCGTCCCGCTCCAGGCGGCCCAGCGTCGTGTAGACCTGCCCGATGTTCAGCGGCCAGGTCCCGCCGGTACGGGCCTCGAAGTCGGTGCGCAGGCGTGAGCCGTAGCGGGGGCCGGCCGCCAGGAGCGCCAGCAGCCCGTGACGTATCGACATAACCGGATTGTGCAGCGATTCCACCCCTTGGCCGAACCCGGAATGCCGGAGGTGCGGGGGAATGTGAGGCTGATTGCTCGAAATGACCGAACTTGCCGTTATTGCCCTACCGGGCACGGCGGGAGGGGGTCACCAACGTGACTCCATGGCTACGCGCACTGCGGGCGACCGGACTGGTGGTCGCCTTGGGGGCGGGTGCGGTCGTCTCACCCTGCGGGTCTGTTCAGGCCTACGGTGCCGTTCTCGCGTACGACGATCAGGCCCGGGCCCGTGCCACCCCCTCGGCCCCGTCCCCGGAGCCCTCGCGGGCCGGGACACGGGCCGGTGAGGGACGGGACCGGCCGGGGCGGGCGGAGGAGCCCGAGGAGCAGCGGGAGGCTCGCGAGGCCACCGCCGTCCCCGAGGCGTCCCGGGAGGCCGTCCCCGCGGTCCCCGAGCCCTCCGCACCGACCGAGCCACCCGTACGCGAGGCCGCAGCCCAGGCCGAACGGCCCGTCGGGCCTGTGCTGCGGATCCTGCCGCTGGGCAGCGGGCTGGTGCTGATCGGACTCGGCCTGGGACTCGCGTTCGTGGGCCTCAGGCTGCGGCGCGCGTAAGGACGCGGGCCGCTCTCACGCCCCCTGCGGCGCGATCAGCAGCACCTTGCCGATGTGGCCGCTGTCCTCCAGGACCTGGTGGGCGGTGGCGGCGTCCGGCATGGGGAGTTCGCGGTCGATGACCGGGCGCAGCCGGCCGCCGGAGAAGAGGGGCCAGACGTGTTCGCGTACGGCCGCGACGATGGCCGCCTTCTCCTCCAGCGGACGGGCCCGCAGGGACGTCGCGCTGATCGCGGCGCGCTTGGTGAGCAGCGCGCCGATGTTCAACTCGCCCTTGACGCCGCCCTGCATGCCGATGATCGCGAGCCGGCCGTTGACAGCGAGGGCCTTGACGTTGCGCTCCAGGTACTTGGCGCCCATGTTGTCGAGGATGACGTCGGCCCCGGCGCCGTCCGTGGCCTTCCTGATCTCCTCGACGAAGTCCTGCTCGCGGTAGTTGACCAGGATGTCGGCGCCCAGTTCGGCGCACCGGTCCAGCTTCTCCTGGGTGCCGGCCGTGACGGCGACCCTGGCACCGACGGCCTTGGCGAGCTGGATCGCCATGGTGCCGATGCCGCTGGAGCCGCCGTGCACGAGCAGGGTCTCGCCCGGGCGCAGGTGGGCGATCATGAAGACGTTCGACCAGACGGTGCAGGTCACCTCGGGCAGCGCCGCGGCCTGCCGCAGCCCGACGCCCTCGGGCACGGGCAGCAGCTGTCCGGCCGGGACCACCACCTTCTCGGCGTAACCGCCGCCGGAGAGCAGCGCGCACACCTCGTCGCCCACGCTCCAGCCGGAGACGCCGGTGCCGATCCCGGCGATCCGCCCGGAGCACTCCAGGCCGGGGTAGGGGGGCGTGCCGGGCGGCGGGTCGTAGAAGCCCTGCCGCTGCAGGATGTCGGCCCGGTTGACGGCACCGGCCGTCACCTCGAGCAGGACCTCGCCCTCGCCGGGCACGGGATCCGGGACCTCGTCCCAGACCAGCGCCTCGGGCCCACCGGGTTCGGGAATCGTGATCGCATACATGACTGGGACGGTACTCCTCGGTCGCCGGACGGAGTCCGCTCCTCCCCCGGTCGGTTCCCCCTCTACGTCATTGGTCCGGTTCTGGCGAAAATCCATATGCGGGACCGATGAGTTTGCGCGACCGTAAAGGTCTCCCCATGCGTAGCCCACGTACTCGGAAGGACCCGAAGCATGAGCACGCAGACGTCCGGCCTGGCGATCGAGACCGCGGGCCTGGTGAAGACGTTCGGCGAGACCAGGGCCGTCGACGGAGTCGACCTGTCCGTGCCCGCGGGCACGGTCTACGGCGTCCTCGGCCCGAACGGCGCCGGCAAGACCACCACCGTGAAAATGCTCGCCACACTCCTGCGGCCGGACGGCGGCGAAGCGCATGTCTTCGGCCACGACATCGTCCGCGAGGCGGACGAGGTGCGTGCCCGGGTGAGCCTCACCGGCCAGTACGCGTCGGTGGACGAGGACCTCACCGGCACCGAGAACCTGGTCCTGCTGGGCCGGCTGCTCGGTCACCACAAGAAGGCCGCCCGGGACCGCGCCGCCCAGCTTCTGGAGGCCTTCGGGCTGACGGAGGCCGCCGCGAAGCAGGTCAAGCACTACTCGGGCGGTATGCGGCGCCGCATCGACATCGCCGCGTCCATCCTCAGCACCCCCGACCTGCTGTTCCTCGACGAGCCGACGACGGGCCTCGATCCGCGCAGCCGCAACCAGGTGTGGGACATCGTGCGCGCCGTGGTCGCCCAGGGCACCACCGTGCTGCTGACCACGCAGTATCTGGACGAGGCCGACCAGCTGGCGTCCCGGATCGCCGTCATCGACCGCGGCCGGGTGATCGCCGAGGGCACCAAGGGCGAGCTGAAGTCGTCCGTCGGCGCCGGATCGGTCCATCTACGGCTGAGAGATCCGGATCAACGGGTCGTCGCGGCCGAGCTGCTGCGCCGGACCCTCGACGCGAAGGTGCAGCTGGAGCACGACCCGGTGGCCCTGACCGCCCGTCTCGGTACGGCGGCGAGCGACGACAGCGCGGCCCAGCAGGCGTCCCGCGCGCTGAGCGAGCTGTCCACGGCCGGGATCACCGTCGACAACTTCTCGCTGGGCCAGCCCAGCCTGGACGAGGTCTTCCTCGCCCTCACCGGGCACGACACACACGCCCCGGACCGCAAGGCCGGCTCCCCCTCCCACGACCCGAAGGACGAGGTGGCGGCATGAGCACCACGACGACCACCGAGGCCAAGGAACTCGCCCCGGTCAGCACCGAGTCCCTCGCGGCCCTGCTCATCGCCAAGGAGCGGCCCTCGCGGCCCAGTGCGTGGTCGGCCTCGATGACCTTCGGCTGGCGGGCGATCCTCAAGATCAAGCATGTGCCGGAGCAGCTCTTCGACGTCACGGCGTTCCCGATCATGATGGTGCTGATGTACACGTACCTGTTCGGCGGGGCGCTGGCCGGCTCGCCGGAGGAGTACATCCAGTTCCTGCTGCCGGGCATCCTCGTGATGTCGGTCGTGATGATCACGATGTACACGGGTGTCTCGGTCAACACGGACATCGAGAAGGGCGTCTTCGACCGGTTCCGCACGCTGCCGATCTGGCGGCCGTCGACCATGGTCGGCTATCTGCTCGGCGACGCCCTGCGGTACACGATCGCGTCGGTCGTGATGCTCACCGTCGGCATGATCCTGGGCTACCGGCCGGACGGCGGGATCGCCGGTGTGCTCGCCGGGATCGCCCTGCTGGTGCTCTTCTCGTTCGCGTTCTCGTGGATCTGGACGATGTTCGGGCTGATGCTGCGCACCGAGAAGTCGGTGATGGGCGTCAGCATGATGGTGATCTTCCCGCTCACCTTCCTGTCCAATGTGTTCGTCGACCCGACGACCATGCCGGGCTGGCTCCAGGCCTTCGTGAACAACAGCCCCATCACCCATCTGGCGTCGGCGGTGCGCGGCCTGATGGCCGGCGACTGGCCGGCCGACGAGGTCGCCTGGTCGCTGGGCTGGGCCGGACTGTTCGTGCTGGTCTTCGGGCCGATCACGATGCGGTTGTACAACCGGAAGTGATGCGGCTGTACAACCGGACGTAGCCCGGCCCGCCCGGGCGGTCAGTTGCGGGGCATCGGCGGCATCGGACGGATGTCGGGGGCGACCTGGGTCGCCGGTGTCTTCCGCACGATCGTGATGAGCCGGTCGGTCAGCTCCAGCGTCCCGATGGCCGGATCGTCGTAGCCGAGCACCCGGTGGCCGCGTATGACACTGACCACCAGATCGGCGGTCTCGCGCGGCTTCTTGCCCACCTCGGCCTTGACGACCGGCCGTTCGACCAGGTCGAGGCCGCTGCCCTGCTGGATGAGGTCCTCCATCACCATGCCGGCGGAGGGACTGAGCACGGAGAGGCCCAGCAACCGGCCGGCGGCGCTGGCGCTGGTGATGACCGCGTCGGCGCCGGACTGCTTGAGCAGCGGCGCGTTCTCCTCCTCGCGCACCGCGGCCACGATCTTCGCCCCGCGGTTGAGCTGCCGGGCCGTCAGCGTCACCAGCACCGCGGTGTCGTCGCGCTGGGTCGCGATGATGATCTGGCGCGCCTTGTGCACCTCGGCCCGCTTCAGCACCTCGCTGCGGGTGGCGTCCCCGACGATGCCCGCGTAGCCCTCGGCGGTCGCGGCGTCGACGACCTTGGAACTGGGGTCGACCACGACGACCTGTTCCTTCTTCAGGCCCGTCGCGCAGACGGTCCGGATCGCCGACCTGCCCTTCGTGCCGAAGCCGATGACGACGGTGTGATCTCGCAACGCGGACCTCCAGCGGGTCAGTCGCCACTCATCGCGGGTGCGTTCGGTGAGCGCCTCGAGGGTGGTGCCGACCAGGATGATCAGAAACAGCACGCGCAGGGGCGTGATGACGAGGATGTTCGTGAGCCGGGCGGCATCGCTCGCGGGGGTGATGTCACCGTAGCCCGTGGTGGAGAGCGTGACGGTGGCGTAGTAGAAGGAGTCGAGAAGGTCGACACCGCCGCCGGCGTTGTCGTTGTAACCGTCACGGTCGGCGTAGACGACCAGCGCGGTGATGACGAGCACCAGCAGTGCCACGGACAGCCGCTTGGCGACCTGGCGGAACGGGTGCTCCACCACGGTCCTCGGGAGTTTCACCCGTTGGGTCACCAACTGCTCGTCCGCCTGGCGGGCGATCGCGTCCTGGCCCGGAAGTTTCACGTGAAACACACTCCGATTCCTGCGGACGCCCAGGGCAGATCCAACAGTTCCGCCTCCTGCCCCGGCCGGGCGCCACCCGGGGGCACGACGGCCAGCGCGTCGGCCGCCGCGACACCGCGCAGCATGGCCGGGCCGTTGTAGTGCAGCGGCACGGCCTGGTCGCCGCGCAGGACGACGGGCACGAGCCGGGTGTCGTGCGGGTGCCCGTGCACGGCGTCCCTGAGCGGCAGCGTGTACGGCTCCGGGGCCGGGCGGGCCGCGAGGGTCCGCAGCAGCGGCTCGGCGAGCGTCAGCAGCCCGGAGACGGCGGCGAGCGGGTTGCCCGGCAGCCCGACGAGGTGCTGGGTCTCCGAGATGCGGGCCAGCAGCATGGGATGGCCGGGGCGCACCTTCACGCCGTCCACGAGGAGTTCGGCCCCGATACGGCGCAGGGTGGGGTGGACATGGTCGACGGGGCCCGCGGCGGTGCCGCCGGTGGTGACGATGACATCGGCGTCCGACGAGGTCACCGCCTTGCGCAGGGCGTAGGCGTCGTCGCGGACGCGTCGTACGACGGTGACCTCGGCGCCGAGCGCGCGCAGCCAGGGCGGCAGCATCGGGCCGAGCGCGTCCCGGATCAGACCGTCGTGCGGCAGCCCCTCGGTGAGCAACTCATCGCCCAGGACGAGGACTTCGACGCGGGCCCGGGGGACGGCGGTGACCGTGTCGTATCCGGCCGCCGCGGCGAGCCCGAGGACGGCCGGGGTGACGAGGGTGCCGACGGGCAGGAGCTGGTCGCCGGTGCGGCATTCCTGGCCCCGGGGGCGGATGTCCTGGCCGGGGGCGACGCCCCGGGTCGCGTGCAGTCGGCCCTTGTCGTCGGTGCGGCCGTGCTCGCTGCGCAGGACGGCCGTGGTGTCCGCGGGGATACGGGCGCCGGTGGCGATCCGGACGGCCTCGCCGTCGGTCAGGGGCGCCTGCGCGTTGTGCCCGGCCAGGACGCCCTCCTCCCGTACGTCCCAGGGGGCGGGCCCGGCTACCGCCCAGCCGTCCATCGCGGAGGTGTCGAAGGAAGGCAGGTCGGTGAGGGCGTCGAGGGGGGTGGCCAGGGTGAGGCCGAGGGCGGCGTCGAGCGGCACGGAGACGGGCTCGCGATGGGCGGCCCGGCCGGCGCTCCGGGCGGCGCGCTCGGCGATGTCCCGGGCCTGTGGCCAGGGGGTGGCCCGGTGCCGGGTGTCCGGCTGCCGGGGGGTCGGGGTGCTGTCCTTCTCACCTCGTGCGGCCGGGTCGGGCTGGGGGGTGCCGTTGCTGTTGTTCACGAGGGCGAGCACCTCCTCGACGTCGAGGTCTTCGGCGTCCTCACCGGTGCGGGTGCCGCGCGGGGTCATCCGGCGTCCGGGCGGGTGTCGGGCGTGGCGTCGGGCGTCGCGTCGGGGGCGACGCCCGGCCGGTCGCCCGGGGCTTTCCGGGCTTCCGGTGCTTCGGAGGCTTCGGGGGCTTCGGGGGCTCCGGTGGCTCCGGTGGCTTCCGGTGCTTCGGGGGCTCTCGGGGTGTTCTCCTCCGCCCAGCGGGCGGCGAGGGCGACGGCCTTGCGGGAGGCTTCGGAGACCGCCTCGGGGCCCCCGCCGGCCCGCGCGGCCGCGTAGCCGACGAGGAAGGTGGTCAGTGGCGCGGCGGGCCTGGCCACACCGTGGGCGGCGTCGCGGGCGAGGTCGAGCAGCTCTTTCACATCGACGTCGAGGTCGATCCCCAGCTCGTCCTTGACCGCGGAAATCCATTCATCCAACACGTGCCCATGCTCCCTGATGCGTGCCCTGGCGGAGGCGATGTCGTCCCAGGTGTCGCAGTCGAAGGACGCGACGGGATCGGAGATGCGGGTGAGGTCCAGCTCGGCGGTGAGACGCCGCAGGGGAAGTCCGTGCGGAGAGCCGTGCCGCTCGGCGAGCAGGGCGAGCGTCTCGCGCAGCCGCCGGGTGCGGTAGGCGGCGACGAGCGGCTGGTCGCGGCCGTCGGGGTCGGTCAGCAGCACGCCGTCGGCGGCGCTCCCCCGCAGCGTGTCCAGCAGCCGTCCGACGGTCCGCTCCTGAAGGAACGGCAGGTCGGCGGAGAGCACCACGACATGCTCCGCCGTGGTGTGCCGGAGTCCGGCGTCGAGCGCGGCGAGCGGTCCGCCGCCGGGCGGGTCCTCGCGTGCCCAGGTCACGGGCCGTGCCGTCGGCCGGGGCGCGGCGACGACGACGGTGGTGCGGGCGTCGCCGCACGCGGCGAGCACCCGGTCGAGCAGGGCCCGCCCGCCGACGCGCACCCCGGGTTTGTCCGCGCCCCCGAGGCGCCGGGCGGCACCGCCGGCGAGCACGACGGCGTCGTGGGCGGCGGGAGGCTCGTACGGGGTCACCCCCCGAGTATGCGTGCCCCCGCGATCACATGGAACGCGGGGGAAGGGACGCGATCACCGGGAACGGCCGCGCGCCGGAGAGGAATCAGAGCGTCCGCAGCAGCACCGCCGGTTGTTCCACGCAGTCCGCGACGTAGCGCAGGAAGCCGCCCGCCGTGCCGCCGTCGCACACCCGGTGGTCGAAGGTGAGCGAGAGCTGGACGACCTGGCGCACGGCCAGCTCGCCCTCGTGCACCCACGGCTTGGGGACGATGCGGCCGACGCCGAGCATGGCGGCCTCGGGGTGGTTGATGATCGGGGTGGAGCCGTCGACGCCGAAGACGCCGTAGTTGTTCAACGTGAAGGTCCCGCCGGTGAGTTCGCCGGGGGTCAGCTTTCCGGTCCGGCCCGCCTCGGTCAGCCGGGCGAACTCCGCGGTCAGCGACTCGGCGTCCCGCGCGTGCGCGTCCCTGACCACCGGGACGACGAGCCCTCGGTCGGTCTGCGCCGCGAAGCCCAGATGCACGTGGTCGAACTGGACGACCTCCCTGGCCTCGGCGTCCACGGTGGAGTTGAGCTCGGGGAAGCGGGCGAGGGCCGCGGTGCTGATCCGGGCCAGCAGGGCCAGGAGGGAGATCTTCGGCCCGCCCGCCGCGTTCATGGCGGTCCGGGCCCGCATCAGCTCAGTGGCGTCGGCGTCGACCCAGCAGGTCGCGTCGGGGATCTCGCGGCGGCTGCGGGACAGCTTGTCGGCGACGGCGCCGCGCATGCCCTTGAGGGGCGTACGGATCTCGCCCGGGGCGGCTGTCGTGGCGGGCCGGGGCTCGGGGGCCGCCGCCGTCGTCGGGGCGGGGCGGGGCGCGGCGCGCAGGGCGTACTCCACGTCCGCCCGCAGGATCAGCCCGTCGGGCCCGGAGCCGGTCAGCTCCCGCAGGTCGAGGCCGTTCTGCCGGGCCAGCCTGCGGACCAGGGGCGAGATCACGGGGAGGGGGCCGTCCTCGGCCTCGGGGACACTCGCCCGCCCGTTCACCGCCGGCGCGGGGGCCGCAGCGCTCACCCGGTCCTGCCGCACCCTGCGTCGCCGCGCGGGTGCCTCGGAGGTGCCGTATCCGACGAGGACGTTCCCCGAGCCCTCGCTCCCGGCCTCGTCCGCAACGCCGCCGGAGGGGGCCCGTTCCCCCACGGCCACCGTGATCAGCGGCGCCCCGACGGGCAGTTCCGTGCCCTCCTCGCCGAAGCGGGCCGTGACCACACCGCCGTAGGGGCAGGGCACCTCGACCATGGCCTTGGCCGTCTCTACCTCGACGACCGGCTGGTCGATGGCGACGACGTCGCCGATCTCCACCAGCCAGCGCACGATCTCCGCCTCGGTGAGCCCCTCACCGAGGTCGGGCAGCTTGAACTCCAGCACCTGTGCCATCAGCTCTCGGCCTCCCACTGCAGACGCCCCACGGCGTCCAGGATCCGGTCCACACCGGGCAGGTGGTGGCGCTCCAGCATCGGCGGCGGATACGGGACGTCGAACCCGGCGACGCGCAGCACCGGCGCCTCCAGGTGGTGGAAGCAGCGCTCCGAGACCCGGGCCGCGATCTCCCCGCCCGGGCCCCCGAAGGAACCCGACTCGTGGACGACGACCGCGCGTCCCGTCCGCCGCACCGAGGCGCACACCGTCTCGTCGTCGAACGGCACCAGGGAGCGCAGATCGACGACTTCGAGGTCCCAGCCCTCGGCCCGGGCCGCCTCGGCCGCCTCCATGCAGACGGGTACGGACGGCCCGTACGTGATGAGCGTGGCGCTCCGGCCCGAGCGCCGCACCACCGCGCGGCCTATCGGCTCAACGGGCGCCGGCTCCTCGGGGTTCCAGGAGTCCTTCGACCAGTACAGCCGCTTCGGCTCCAGGACGACCACGGGGTCGTCGGAGGCGATGGCGGCGCGCAGCAGGCCGTAGGCGTCGGCGACGGTGGCGGGTGTGACCACATGGAGCCCCGGAGTCGCCATGTAGTACGCCTCGGAGGAGTCGCTGTGGTGCTCCACGCCGCCGATGCCGCCGCCGTAGGGGACGCGGATGGTGATCGGCAGGGGCATCTTGCCGCGGGTGCGGTTGCGCATCCGGGCCACGTGCGAGATGAGCTGCTCGAACGCCGGATAGGCGAACGCGTCGAACTGCATCTCCACGACCGGCCTGAGGCCGTACATCGCCATGCCGACTGCGGTGCCGAGGATGCCCGCCTCGGCGAGCGGGGTGTCCGTGCAGCGGTCCTCGCCGAACTCCTTGGCGAGTCCGTCGGTGACGCGGAAGACGCCGCCGAGGGTGCCGACGTCCTCGCCCATGACGTGCACGGCGGGGTCGGCGGCCATGGCGTCGCGCAGGGCGCGCGTGAGGGCCTGCGCCATGGTGGCCGGTTTGACGGCGACGGTGGTCATCGGTGCGTGTCCCCTTCCGGCCCGGTCTCGGCCTCGGCCGCCAGTTCGGCCCGGAGCTGGTCCCGCTGCTCGCGCAGTTGCGGGGTGGGCTCGGCGTAGACGTGGGTGAACAGGTCCATCGGGTCGAGCGCCGGGTCCTGGTTCATGTGCGCGCGCAGCTCGGCGGCCATCGCCTCGGCGGCGTCCCGGGCGGCCTGCTTTCCGGCCTCGTCGAGCAGTCCGCGGCCGGTCAGCTCCCGCTCCAGCAGCTCGATCGGGTCGTGCTCGCGCCAGGTCTCGACCTCGGCGTCACCGCGGTAGCGGGTCGCGTCGTCGGCGTTGGTGTGGGCGTCGACGCGGTAGGTGATCGCCTCGACCAGCGTGGGACCGCCGCCCGCGCGGGCGTGCCGTACGGCGTCGGAGAGCACCTCGTGCACGGCCGCGGCGTCGTTGCCGTCGACCAGGCGGCCGGGCATGCCGTAGCCGACGGCCTTGTGGGCCAGCGACGGGGCCGCGGTCTGCTTGGCGAGCGGGACGGAGATCGCGAAGCCGTTGTTCTGCACCAGGAAGACCACCGGGGCCTGCCAGACGGCGGCGAAGTTCAGCGCCTCGTGGAAGTCGCCCTCGCTGGTGCCGCCGTCGCCGACCATGGCCAGCGCGACCACGTCGTCGCCCTTGAGGCGGGCGGCGTGCGCGAGGCCCACGGCGTGCGGCAGCTGTGTGGCGAGCGGGGTGCACAGGGGGGCGACCCGGTGCTCGTAGGGGTCGTAGCCGGTGTGCCAGTCGCCGCGCAGCAGCGTGAGCGCCTCGACGGGGTCCACCCCGCGGGCCACCACGGCGAGGGTGTCGCGGTAGCTCGGGAAGAGCCAGTCCCGCTCCTGAAGGACCATCGCGGCGGCGACCTCGCAGGCCTCCTGGCCGGTGGTGGAGGGGTAGACGGCCAGACGGCCCTGCTTGGTGAGAGCGGTGGCCTGCGCGTTGTAGCGGCGGCCCCGGACCAGCTGCGCGTACAGCGTCCGCAGCAAGTCCGGGTCGGCCTTCGCGGCGGCCTCGGTGCCGAGGACGCGGTACGGCTCGGCGTCGGGCAGCAGCGGCGCGGGATCCATGCGGGGCTGCCAGGCGGGCGGCGGGGTGGGCCGGTAAGCGCCCCGCTGCTCCATGACCGTCATGACGGCACCTCCTCGTGGGAGCGGCTACGGAAGGCGCGTCGGCTGTGACCCGCCTCACCTACCGATTGTTCGGTCGACGGCACAATTTGGCTATGGGTGGCCCCAGGCTGTGGACAAACGGTTCTCCACAGCCTGTGATGGACGCAGTACGTCCATGGTAGGGAGGTCGGCGCAGGTGGCATCTGAACAAATGGCCGAAGGACAGGACGTCGGCGGTGTGCTGCCGCCGCCGCGGCCCCTGGACGCCATAGATCAGGACATCCTGCGCATGCTCCAGGCGGACGGCCGCGCCTCGATACGGTCGGTCGCCGAACGGGTGCACGTCTCGCGCGCCAACGCCTACGCCCGCATCAACCGTCTCGTCGAGGACGGTGTCATCCGCGGCTTCGGCGCCCGCGTCGACCACCAGCGGGCCGGTCAGGGGACGTCCGCGTACATCACGCTGAAGATCGTGCAGAACTCCTGGCGCACGGTGCGCGAGGAGCTCAGAGAGCTGCCGGGCGCCTCCCACATCGCCCTGGTGGGCGGGGACTTCGACGTGCTGCTGCTGGTGCACGTCTCCGACAACCGGTCCCTGCGCGAACTGGTGCTGACCCGCCTCCAGGCGATCCCGCAGGTGCTCAGCACCCGCACGCTGCTGGTGTTCGAGGAGGAGGACCTGGAGCCGCAGGGCTGAGGCTCAGGCGGCCTTCCGGAGCCCTCCGAACGCCAGCCGCACCACCGCGTCGGCCACCTCGCGCTCGTTCATGCCGCGCCCGTCGGGCCGGTACCACTCCACGATCGAGTTGATCATTCCGAAGACCAGCCTGGTCACCAGCCGGACCTCTATGTCGCCGCGCACATCCCCGTCCGCGGCCGCCGCCTTGATCAGGTCGGCCACCCGGTGGTCGAAGTCGCGCCGCCGCTCCAGGGCCCACCGCTCGGTGTCCGTGTTGCCGCGCACCCGCAGCAGCAGGGTCACGTAGGGCAGCTCGGCTATGAGCACCTCGACCATGCGCCGCACGACGTACTCCAGGCGCTCGGCGGACCGCCCCACGCGCGCGTGCTCCTCGTCGAGGATCCCGAAGAGGCCGTCCAGGGCCCGGCTCACGGCGCGGCGCAGCAACTCCTCCTTGCCGGCGACGTGGTGGTATATCGACGACTTGGAGATACCGGCCGCCTTGGAGAGGTGCTCCATGGAGGTGCCGTCGTAGCCGCGCTCGTTGAACACCTGGACGGCGACGGACAGCAGGGTGTCCGGGGTGTATGTGTCGCGCTTGGCGGTGGTCATGAGGCTGGGCCCTCCCGCTTGTCGGAGGCGTGGGCGTGGCGGTACAGCGCGAGGGACGGCGTGTAGCGCCCCGAGGGGTCGCGCATGTGCAGATCGTCCAGCAGCGCGTAGGCCCAGTAGCGGCCGAGTTTCCGGCTCCACTCGAAGGGGCCCAGGGGGTAGTTGACGCCGAGGCGCATCGCGGTGTCGATGTCCTCCTCGGTGGCCACACCCTTGGCGACCGCGTCGTGCGCCAGGTCGATGATCCGCGCGACCGTACGCGCGACGATCATGCCGGGGACGTCGCCGATGAGGCTGACCCGCTTGCCCATCGCCTGGAACAGGCCGATGGCCTCGGCGAGGGTCTGTGGGGAGGTGTCCTGGGAGGCGGACAGGGCGATCCGGGTGGCCTTGCGGTAGTCGAGGGCGAGGTCGAAGTAGACGACGTCCCGGAACTCCACCGAGGTCTGCCCGTCGGCGAGGGCGAGCTGGCCGCCGCTCGGCAGCACCATGCGGGTGCCGTTGTCGTCGTCCTCCTCGCGGACCGGGATGCCCGCCTCACGGGCCATCGCGAGCAGGTCGGACGCCGGACCCAGGTCGCCCTCGGCGACGACGTACGCCGGCGGCTGCCGCCGCTCCGCCGTGTCCGGATCGGGGCGCTCGGCGCCGTCCTGGTGGTCGTACCAGCCCTGGCCGGTCTTGCGGCCCAGCCGGCCGGACTCGACCAGGCGCCGCTGGGCGAGGGACGGCGTGAAGCGCACGTCCTGGAAGAAGGACTCCCAGACCGACCGCGTCACCGACTCGTTGACGTCCTGGCCGATCAGGTCGGTCAGCTCGAACGCGCCCATCCGGAAGCCGCCCGACTCGCGCAGCACGGCGTCGATGGTGGCCGGGTCGGCGCCCTGCGCCTCGTACACCGCGAAGGCCTCGGCGTAGAAGGGCCGGGCGATGCGGTTGACGATGAAGCCGGGGGTGTCCGCGCAGGCGACCGGCGTCTTGCCCCAGGCACGGGCGGTCTCGTACGCGCGCGTGGCCGACGAGACGTCGGTGGCGAACCCGGAGACGACCTCGACCAGCGGCAGCAGCGGCGCCGGGTTGAAGAAGTGCAGGCCGACGAAGCGGCCGGGGGAGCGCAGGGCGCCGCCGATGGCGGTGACGGACAGGGACGAGGTGTTGGTGGCGAGCAGGCAGTCGTCGGCGACGATGCCCTCCAGCTCGCGGAACAGGTCCTGCTTGACGTCCAGCCGCTCCAGGACCGCCTCGACGACCAGGACGCAGTCCGCCAGCTCGGCGAGGGCCTCGGCGGGCAGCAGCCGGGCGCGGGCGGCGTCCCGGTCGGCGGCGGTGAGCCGCTCCTTCTCGACGAGCCGGTCCAGGCGCGCGCCGATCTCGTCGGCGGCCTCCCGGGCCCGCCCGGGGACGGTGTCGTACAGCCGTACCGGATGGCCCGCGACCAGCGCGACCTGGGCGATTCCCTGGCCCATGGTGCCGGTGCCGACGACGGCCACGGGGCTGCTGAGGTCGAGTGCTGTCATGTGCGCGATCCTCCCGCACGGGGTTTTCCACAGATGCGGCGGACCCCCTTGAGCCGACCGATCGTTCGGTTACTCTAGCTGTGTCCGAGTGTTCCTGCCCAGGTTTCTGCCCAGGTCATGAACTCGACGAAGAGTTCTTGAGACGAGGAGATGGTCACCCATGACCGCCGCACTCTCGGCGCACGAGCTGATCGCCCGGCACCGGTCCACCCTCGACCAGGCGCTGGAAGCGATCCGCACGCGCGCCTACTGGTCCCCGCACCCCGAGCACCCCAAGGCCTACGGGGAGCACGGCAGCCTGGACGCCGCGGCGGGCAAGGCCGCCTTCGACGCCCTGCTCGGCTCCCGCCTCGACCTGGGCCAGCCCGGCACCGACGACTGGGTGGGCGGCGAGACCTCCCCGTACGGCCTCGACCTCGGCGTGACGTACCCGCACGCGGACCTCGACGTGCTGCTGCCCGCCATGAAGGCCGGACAGCGGGCCTGGCGCGACGCGGGCGCGGAGCAGCGCGCGGTGGTCTGCCTGGAGATCCTCAAGCGCGTCAGCGACCGCACCCACGAGTTCGCGCACGCGGTCATGCACACCTCCGGCCAGGCCTTCATGATGGCGTTCCAGGCGGGCGGGCCGCACGCGCAGGACCGCGGCATGGAGGCCGTGGCGTACGCGTACGTGGAGCAGGTGCGCACCCCCGACAACGCCGAGTGGACCAAGCCCCAGGGCAAGCGCGACCCGCTGGCCCTGACCAAGCAGTTCACGCCGGTCCCACGCGGCATCGCCCTGGTGATCGGCTGCAACACCTTCCCGACGTGGAACGGCTACCCGGGCCTGTTCGCCTCCCTCGCCACGGGCAACGCGGTGCTGGTCAAGCCCCACCCGCGCGCGGTGCTGCCGCTCGCGCTCACGGTGCGGGTCGCGCGCGAGGTGCTCGCCGAGACCGGCTTCGACCCGAACCTGGTCGCGCTGGCCGCCGAGCGCCCCGGCGAGGGCATCGCCAAGACCCTGGCGACGCGCCCCGAGATCCGGATCATCGACTACACGGGCTCGACCGAGTTCGGCGACTGGCTGGAGGCCCACGCCCGCCAGGCGCAGGTCTACACGGAGAAGGCCGGCGTCAACACCGTCGTCGTCCACTCCACGGCCGACTACAAGGGCATGCTCTCCAACCTGGCGTTCTCGCTGTCCCTGTACAGCGGCCAGATGTGCACGACCCCGCAGAACCTCCTCGTCCCCCGGGAGGGCATCTCCACCGACCAGGGCCCCAAGTCCTACGACGAGGTGGTCGCCGACCTCGCCAAGTCGGTCGACGGCCTGCTCGGCGACGACGCCCGGGCGAACGCGCTGCTCGGGGCGATCGTCACCCCGGACGTGAAGGCCCGTCTGGAGGCCGCGGCCGGTCTCGGCGAGGTCGCCCTGGCGTCCCGGGAGATCACCAACCCGGACTTCCCGGGGGCGGTCGTCCGCACCCCGGTGATCGTGAAGCTGGACGGGGCCAAGCCGGACGACGAGGCCGCGTACATGAGCGAGTGCTTCGGGCCGGTGTCCTTCGCCGTCGCCGTCGACTCGGCCTCCGACGCGGTGGAGTTGCTGCGGCGGACCGTCCGGGAGAAGGGTGCGATGACGGTCGGGGCGTACACGACCGACCCGGAGGTCGAGCGGGATGTGCGGGAGGCCTGTCTGGAGGAGGCGGCGCAGTTGTCGCTGAATCTGACGGGTGGGGTGTATGTGAACCAGACGGCGGCGTTCTCCGACTTCCATGGGTCGGGCGGGAATCCGGCGGCGAGCGCGGCTCTGTGTGACGGGGCGTTCGTGGCCAACCGGTTCAGGGTTGTCGAGGTGCGGCGGGAGGCCTAAAGACTTCCGCAGCTCCAGTGGTACAGCGTCATCGCCACACTCGTCGCCAAGTTGTAGCTGCTGACCTGCGGACGCATCGGCAGGGACAGCAAATGGTCGGCACGCGCGCGGAGTTCCGGTGACAGGCCCGTGCGTTCCGAGCCGAACGCGAGGACGGCGTCGTCCGGGAGCTTGATGCCCCGGATGTCGTCGCCCTCGGGGTCGAGGGCGAACAGCGGGCCGGGTGGGAGGTCGGGGACCTCCAGCCGTTCCACCGCCGTAGCGAAGTGCAGGCCCGCGCCGCCGCGCACGACCGTGGGATGCCAGGGGTCGACCGTCCCGGTCGTCACCACACCCGTCGCGCCGAAGCCGGCGGCCAGCCGGATCACCGCCCCCGCGTTGCCGAGGTTGCGCGGGTTGTCGAGGACCACGACCGGGGTGGTGCGCGGCGAGTGCGCCAGCCGCGCGAGGTTGGACTCGCGCGAGGGACGCACGGCGAGCGCGGCCACGGCGGTGGGGTGCGGGCGCGGCACCAACGACGCGTACGTCTCGTGCGGCACCTCCATGAGCAGCGCGCCCAGCGCGTCCCGTACGTCCGGGGCCAGCTCGTCGGCGAGGGCGAGCGCCGCCGCCCGGTCGGCGGTGACCGCCACCGGCACCTCGGCGCCGAACCGCACCGCGTGCTTGAGGGCATGGAAGCCGTCGAGCAGGACGGTGCTGCCGGCGAGCCGGTGCCAGACGGTCACGGGGTCGGTCATGCCCCGAAGCCTACGTGCGTGTCCCGGGAGCCCTCGGGGGCGTGCTGTTCGGGCACGGGCACGCGCCCGCCCCGCCGGCGCGGCAGCCGGTCACGCGCGCGGGCCGCCCCGCCGCCCAGTCGGCGCAGGAAGGACGTCGGCAGGAACACCGCGTCCGTCGCGATCATCGCCAGCGAGAAGAACGGCAGACCGAGGACAACGGCAATCACGGCGTGCTCGATGATCATGAGCGCCAGCAGGACGTTCTTCACCCGCCGGTTGAACAGCGTGAACGGGAAGGCGACCTGCACGAGGACCGTCCCGTAGGTCACGAGCATCACCATCGTGCCGCTGGAGGCCAGCAGGTCGGCGAGGGCCGGCCAGGGCGAGAAGTACTCCAGGTGGAGCGGGTAGTAGACGGCCGTGCCGTCCTGCCAGCGGGAGCCCTGGATCTTGTACCAGCCGGCCGTCGCGTAGATCAGGCACGCCTCGGCCATGATCACGAGCAGGGCGCCGTTGTGCACGATGTTGGCGACGACGTCGAGCAGGATCCGCGGTTCGCCGGACTTCACACGGCGCCCGGCCAGCCACCACAGGGCCTGCGCCACCCACACGGTCCACAGCAGCACGGGTATCAGCAGGTCGTCGCCGTCCATCCGCCCGGCCAGGGTCGCCGCGAGCAGCACGGCCCCGAGCACGACCCACAGGGCCGGGCCGGTCCGGTCCGTGATCCGCTCGCCGCGCGCGGCGGCGTCCCGGGCGCGCGCGGCCCGCCGGGCGTCCAGCGACCACACCTGGGCGCAGCGCGTGAAGACCAGGTAGATCGACATCAGGTGCAGCACGTTGTCGCCGCCGTCGCCCATGAAGACGCTGCGGTTCTGGAGCGACAGCACCCCGACCATGAACAGCACCGACATGGTGCGGGTGCGCCAGCCCAGCAGCAGCAGGACGCCGGACAGGATCGCGAGCGCGTAGACGAACTCGAACCAGAGCCGCCCGTCCGACCACATCAGGGTGGTGAAGGCCTTGTTGTTCCCGATGAGCTGCTCGGCGAGACCCCAGCTCCAGGGCCCGTCGGGACCGTAGAGCTCATGGCGGTGGGGCAGCTCGCGCAGCAGGAACAGCAGCCAGGTCGCGCTGAAGCCGATACGGATCACGGCCGTCTGGTACGGGCCGAGGGCGGCCTCGGTGACCCGGGCGATGCCGCGCGAGACGGCCAGCGAGAAGCGGTTCACCGCACGCCTCCCCGGGCCTCGTCCCGCGGCACCGGCCACCAGGGCAGCTCCCGGTAGGACGGCGTCGTGGACACCTTCTCCCGGCTCCACTTCGGCGGGGGCACATTGGTGGTGCGGGAGCGGACCTGGACGCGCTCGATCACGCCGCCGTCCCCGGCCGAGGCGCCCGCCGCGTCGTCGCGGTCGAGGCGCATGACCACGATCCGGCGCAGATACGACTCGGAGAGCGAGCCGCGCAGGCCCACCGGGCGGCTCTCGCTGTCGTGCGTCGCGGTGAAGAAGTCCCAGGCGCGGCGCAGCTCGTTCTGCTGGGTGTGGCTGGGCAGCAGATTGCCGTCGATGGCCCGGCCGTCCTCGGCGGACAGGTCGTACCAGCCGGTACTCAGCCTCTCGCCGTCCGCGCCGCGCACCTCGGCGCGGGCCTGGATCGAGATGTTCTGCTGGAGCGGGTTCGGGGCGAAGAGCTTCCAGTTCTGCTCGAACTCCGGATAGATCCAGTCGTCCACGGCCCGGCCGTGCTCCTTGGTGACCGTGTTCGCCGGCGCGACATGCAGGAACGTCATCGCGATGTGCACACAGACCCCGATCGCGACGACCGCGAGCGCCAGCGCGACACCGATCTGGTACGGGAGGGAGAGCGCGGCGATGCCGGAGCGCGGCGGGTCGGGCGGACCCGGCTCGGCGAGCCCCGACGGGCCGGGCGGGCCGTCCGGCCCGTGCCGGGCGTTCGAGCCCTCGTCGTACGCGTCCAATTCCGCCCCGTTCCAGATCCCGGTCCCTCGTACCGCCCGCACAACGCCGCGCGGCGTCGGCACGGGCACGGTACTCAGGCCACCCACCCCGGCACAGCCCCTGTCCGCCGGTCCCGGCCGTGGCCGTCACCACACTGCGGAGCCGACCGCGCGGAAGCCGACCGTACGGCAGGAGTGACACCCTACGGCGCCCGCCCGTACACCCATTCCCTTCTTCTAGAACCTGTTCTATCTTGACGCCCCGTCAGCTCAACGGGATCGGCCCGGAAGGACAGGCACCGTGGACTTCACCTTCACCGAGGAGCAGCAGGCGGCGGCCGAGGCGGCGAAGGGCGTGTTCGCCGGGGTCGCCCCGGACGCCGTGCCCAGCCCCGCCCTCGCCCCCGGCGCTGTCGCCGACACCCACGACCGCGCCCTGTGGGCCCGGCTCGCCGACGCGGACCTGCTGAGCCTGCTGCTCGACGAGCGGTACGGCGGAGCCGGACTGGACGCCATCGCGCTCTGCCTGGTGCTGCGGGAGTCGGCGCGGGTGCTGGCCAGGGTGCCGCTGCTGGAGAGCGGCGCGGCGGCGGCCGCCGTCCAGGCCTTCGGGAGTGACGAGGCGAAGTCCGCCCTGCTCGCCCGGGCCGGCCGGGGCGAGATCGTGCTGACCGTCGCCGCGCACGGCCGCACCGGCCACGACCCGGCCGAGCTGGCCGTGACCGCACGGCAGGACGGCGGGTCCTGGGTGCTGGACGGGGTGCAGACGGCCGTGCCGTGGGCCTACGACGCGGACGTCACGGTCGTACCCGCCCACACCGCGACCGGCCGGACCGTCCTGGCCCTGGTGCCGCGCGACCACCCCGGGGCCGTCCTCGCCGAGCAGTTCTCCACCAGCGGTGAGCGCCTCGGCGAGCTGCGGCTGGAGTCGGCCCGGCTCACCGCCCGGGACGTCATCGACGCCGACGGGGCGTGGGAGTGGCTGCGGAACCTGCTGGCCACCGGGACGTGCGCGCTGGCCCTCGGGCTCGGGGAGCGCGTGCTGCGGATGACCGCGGAGTACACGGGCAAGCGGGAGCAGTTCGGCTTCCCGATCGCCACCTTCCAAGCCGTCGCCGTACAGGCCGCCGACCGCTACATCGACCTGCGCGCGATGGAGGCCACGCTGTGGCAGGCCGCGTGGCGGATCGCCTCGGGGTCACCGGGCGCGCTGCCCGCCGCCGGTGATGTCGCCGTCGCCAAGATCTGGGCGGCGGAGGGCGTACGCCGGGTCGTGCAGACCGCGCAGCATCTGCACGGCGGGTTCGGCGCCGACGTCGACTACCCCCTGCACCGCTACCACGCCTGGGCCAAGCACCTGGAGCTGTCGCTCGGCCCGGCCGCGGCACACGAGGAGGCCCTGGGCGACCTGCTGGCGGCACATCCGCTGGCCTGAACGCCCGGAGAAACCTGAACGCCCGAGGAAAGAGGCGCTAGAGGACGAACCCCGACTGCCCGTCGTCCGTCACCACGGGACGGCCCGCCGCCTCCCACACCTGCATGCCGCCGTCGACGTTCACCGCGTCGACGCCCTGCTGGGCCAGGTACATCGTGACCTGGGCGGACCGGCCGCCGGAGCGGCAGATCACATGGACGCGGCCGTCCTGCGGGGCGGCCTCGGTCAGCTCGCCGTACCGGGCGACGAACTCGCTGATGGGGATGTGCAGCGCCCCTTCGGCGTGACCGGCCTTCCACTCGTCGTCCTCCCGGACGTCCAGCAGGAAGTCGCCGTCCTTGAGGTCAGCGACCCCGACCGTGGGCACACCAGCTCCAAAACTCATACGTCCGACGCTACCCGACCCGCCCCACGGGCCGGACGGGACGCGGCTCAGCCCTCGCCGAGCAGCGTGGCCAGCTCCGACTCCCGCTCGGTGACCTGGGTGCGCAGCTGCTGACCGATCTCGTCCAGGAGCCGGTCCGGGTCGTCCGGGGCGAGCTGGAGCATGTGGCCGATGGCGCTCTCCTCCAGCTCCTTGGCGAGCAGGGCGAGCAGTTCCTTGCGCTGGGCGAGCCACTCCAGGCGGTTGTAGAGCTCCTCGGCGCGGCTCGGGCCCCGCTTCAGCTCCGGTCCCTTGGCCCACTCCTCGGCGAGCTCGCGCAGCTCCGCCGCGTCGCCGCGGGCGTAGGCGGCGTTGACCCGGGTGATGAACTCCTCGCGCCGCTCGCGCTCCTTCTCCTCCTGGGCCAGGTCAGGGTGCGCCTTGCGGGCCAGGTCCCGGTAGAGCTTGCGGGCCTCCTCGCTGGGGCGGACCCGCTGCGGGGGCCGGACCGCCTGGTCCGTGAGCATCGCCACGGCCTCCGGGAAGAGGCCGCTGTCGTCCATCCAGCCGTTCAGCAGCTCCTCGACGCCGGGGATCGGCGCCAGCCGCGATCTGGCCTCCTCCGCGCGCCGCAGATCGTCGGGGTCGCCGCTGCGGGCGGCCCTGGCCTCCAGGATCCGGGCGTCCAGGTCCTCGAGCCGGGCGTACAGCGGGCCGAGCTTCTGTTCGTGCAGCCGGGAGAAGTTCTCGATCTCGACGCGGAAGGTCTCCACCGCGATCTCGTACTCGATCAACGCCTGCTCGGCGGCCCGCACGGCCCGCTCGAGCCGCTCCTCGGGCCGCGCGGCGTCACCTTCGGCGTGGGCCGCGTCGCCCTCGGGCGTCACCCGTTCCTCATCGGCGCCGCCACCGCCCTGCTCAGCTTCCGGGGTCGTCACCCGACCAGCCTAGGCCACACCTCACCCCGGGCGGCCACGCGCCGGAAGCACCTCAGGGGTCACACCCCCAGCTCCGCGGCGACCTTCCCCGCCCGCACCCCCTCGACCAGCTCCGCGTGATCCGCCTCGGTACGGTCCGCGTAGGCCACGGCGAACCCGGCCATCGCCTCGTCCAGCTCCTCGCTCTTGCCGCAGTACCCGGCGATGAGGCGAGGATCGGCGCTGTGGGCATGGGCCCGGGCCAGGAGCGCGCCGGTCATCCGGCCGTAGTCGTCCATCTGGTCGGGAGCCAGCTCGGCCGGATCGACGCTGCCCTTGCGGTTGCGGAACTGGCGGACCTGGAAGGGGAGGCCGTCGACCGTCGTCCAGCCCAGCAGGCTGTCGCTGACGACCTGCATCCGCTTCTGGCCCCGCACGACCCGCCGGCCCTCGTGCACGGCCTGAGGCGCCTCGAAACCGGCCGTCGCCAGATGCGGCACCAGCGCCGAGGACCGCGCCTCCTTCACCTGGAGGACCAGCGGCTCGCCCCGGTGGTCCAGGAGCAGCACGACGTAGGACCGGGTGCCGACGCTGCCGGTGCCGACGACGCGGAACGCCACATCGTGCACCGCGTACCGGGCGAGGAGCGGCAGGCGGTCCTCCGGCAGGGTGCCGATGTACTCCTCCAGGGAGGCGGCGACCGCCGCGGCCTCCGCGTCCGAGACGCGCCGCAGCACCGGCGGGGCGTCGACGAACCGGCGCCCTCCGCCCGGCGTGGCCTGCGTCGACTTCGCGGCGAAACGGCCGCTCGTGTTGTGGCGGGCCTTCTCGGAGACCCGCTCCAGGGTGCCGAGCAGGTCATGGGCGTCCGCGTGGGAGACGAGTTCCTCGTCCGCGATGGCGTTCCACGCGTCCAGGACCGGGAGCTTGGCCAGCAGCCGCATGGTGCGGCGGTAGGCGCCGACCGCGTCGTACGCGGCCTTGCGGCACCGGTCCTCGTCCGCTCCGGCCTCCCGGCCCGCGAGCACCAGGGAGGCCGCGAGGCGCTTGAGGTCCCACTCCCAGGGGCCGTGCACCGTTTCGTCGAAGTCGTTCAGATCCATGACGAGGCCGCCGCGCGCGTCGGCGTACAGACCGAAGTTGGCCGCGTGGGCGTCGCCGCAGATCTGGGCGCGGATCCGGGTCATGGGGGTGCGCGCCAGGTCGTAGGCCATGAGGCCGGCCGCTCCGCGCAGGAACGCGAACGGGGTGGCGGCCATGCGGCCGACGCGGATCGGGGTGAGCTCGGGGAGCCTGCCGCGGCCCGACTCCTCGACCGCGCTCACCGCGTCGGGGCGGGAGGCGTCCAGGTCGAGAACGGCGTGCGCGCCGCGCTGGACCCGCTTGCGCAGGGCCTTGCCCTCGTCCTTGGGCGACCCCGCGGACGGCCACTCGGCGAAGCCGCGCACCCGCGGAAGCCGACGGTCCGCCCCGTCCTCCGCCATGCTCTCGGAACCCACACCGGCCCTGGTCATCCCAACCGCCTCCCCCGCACGCGCACGAACATCAACTCGTGCCGACCGTACATCCGGGCGGCTGAAACGCGTCAGACCCTGTGGACAACTCCCCGGCTGTGGACAACTCACGCGGGAGCGGGCTGCACCTGCCCTTGCGACACCTGCGCCACCTCGGCGAGCAACCGCTCCACCCGCCCCACCGAGACATCGATCCGGGCCAGCACCGCGGGCACGCAGATACTCGGCAGGAAATGCTCGAACAACACGACGACCCGGCGTTCCAGATCCTGCCGCTGGCAGCGCAGCTGGGACAGGAGCTGGACCCCCGAGAAGCTGCCGACCAGCAGTTCGGCCGTCTCCGCCACGTCGACGTGCTGCAGCAGTTCGCCCTGAGCCTTGGCCTCGGTCAGCCGCTGCACATTCTGTTCGAACCACATCCCGAAGGCCTGTGCGCGGTCGAGGTCCATGGCGCCCTGGTCGAGGGCGAGCCCCACACTGGCCCGCACCAGCGGCTCGGACCGCAGCCGGCGGGCCAGCACCAGACCGGAGTCGACGAGTTCCTGGAGCTTGCTGGACTGCGGCGGGAGGGTGATCGCGAGCTGTTCCTCGAACACCCCGACCGCGAGCTCCTCCTTGGAGCCGAAATGGAAGTACAGCGCGCCTTTGGTGACGCCCGCCCGGTCCAGGATCTCTCCGATGGTCGCCGAGGTGTAGCCGCGTTCGTCGAAGACGGCCGCCGCCGCCTCCAGGATGGTCCGCCGGGTGCGGATCGCGCGCTCCTGTCGCGCCATCGGGTGCCTCCTGATCTCCGTCGATCCCTGTGAAGTCACTGTGCAGCGGGGGCGCGGGAGCCTGTCCCAGCGGCTTGGCTCACCCTTTGAAAAAAACCGGCTCGTCCGTATGTTAGTCAAACGTCCACATCACATACCGATCGCAGCCAGGCAGCCGATCCTGGGGGTTCTCATGCCGCAGACTGGGCCTTTAGGCGCACCCACGGACGATCAGACCGGACGCGGGGCCCCTCCGGCAAACAGAACCGTTGCGGCCGTCGAGAACGCGCCACAAACCGAGCGCGAGCCCCACCCCGCCGACACCCCCGAGCGCGGGCCGCACACCACCCTCACGCCCGAGCGCGGGCCGCACACCGCCGGCCGCACCACCGGCCGCGCCGTCACCACCGCCCTCGCCCATCGCACCACCGACACCGACGTCTTCCCCACCCGGTGGCGCCGAATCTCCGACACCCGCTTCCGCTTCACCGCGCACTGGCCGGCCGCCCACCCCTTCTTCGGCCCCGTCGACGACCGCCACCAGGACCCGATGATCGTGGGCGAGACGCTGCGGCAGGCCTCGATGGTGCTCGCCCACGCCGAGTTCGGCGCCCCGGCCGACACCCACTTCGTCATGTGGGACCTGACGGTCCGGGCCGACCCGTCCGCGCTGACGCTGTCGGACGCCGCCGAACCGGTCGACATCGACGTCGTGTGCTCCGAGGTGCGCCGCCGCGGCCGCGGCCTGAGCAGCATGCGGACGACGATGGAGTTCCGCCGCGCCGGACGCTTCGTCGCCCGCGGCACCGGCAGCACCGGCTGCACCTCGCCGCTCGCCTACCGCCGACTGCGCGAGCGGCAGTTGACGGCCCTGGAGACTCCGGTGCCGCTGCTGGAGGGCATCGCGCCCGAGCTGGCGGGCCGCTCCCGCGCCGAGGACGTCGTACTCGCCCCCGCCGACCGCCCCGGTGTCTGGCTGCTGCGCGTGGACACCCGCCACCCGGTCCTCTTCCCCCGCCCCAACGACCATGTGCCGGGCATGGTCCTGTTCGAGGCGGCCCGCCAGGCGGCGACCGCCGCGACCGGCCGGCACCCCTTCCTGCCCCGCGCGATGACGGCCCGCTTCGCCCGGTACGCCGAGCTGCACAGCCCCTGCCGGCTGGAGACCGAGGTGCTCGGCGCGGACCCGGGGGAAGTGACCGTACGGGTCTCGGGGCGGCAGGGCGGCGAGTCCGTCTTCACCGCCACCCTGACCTCCGCACGGCCCGTGCGGGTACGGTCGCTGTCGTGACGGCCAACCTTCTGATCACCGGCGCGAGCGGCTTCGTCGGCAGCCATGTGGCCGCCGCCGCCCGGCAGCGACCCGGTGTGCGCGTACGGGAGTTGTCCCGGCGGACACCGCCCGGCCCCGCATCCGTCCACGGCGACCTCGGCGACCCGGCCTCCCTGCGCGGCGCCTGCGCGGACACCGATGTCCTGGTGCACTGCGCCACCCGGATCAGCGGCGACGCCGAGACCCTCGAAGCCGTCAACGACGTGGGCACACGAGCCCTGGTCGAGGAGGCGGTGCGCGCCGGGGTGGGCCGGATCGTGTACGTGAGCACGGCCGCCGTGTACGGCCGGGGCCCCTTCCGCGGCGTACGCCCCGGGGAGGTGCCGATCGCGCCCGCGTCGGCCACCAGCCGCACCCGGGCCGCCGCCGAACGGCACGTCCTGGACGCGGGCGGCCTGGTGCTGCGGCCGCACCTGGTCTACGGCGAGGGCGACCGCTGGGTCGTCCCCGGACTGGTGTGGCTGCTGGGCGAGTTGTCGGCGACCCTGACCGGCTGTACGGCGCTCCAGTCGATGATCGACGTGGACACCCTGGGCCGTGCGGTGGCGGCGGCGGCCCTGTCCCCGGCGCACGACGGCGGAGTGCACCACGTCAACCACCCCGAGCCGGTCGGGATCCAGGAACTGCTCGGCGCCGTGGGCGCGCGGTTGGAGGTGCCCGGCGCCGACGCCTCGGTGGATGTCGCCACCGCCCTGGAACGGGCCGCCGGGACACCGCTCGCCCTCCACCACCTCGGCATGCTCACGGTCGACCACTGGTTCGCGGACGACGCCTTCTGGAAGGACCTCGACTGCTCACCCGGCGAGGGCTTCGCGGCGGAATTCACGCGGGCGGCACCCTGGTACCGCTCGTTCCTCCGGGACCGGGGCGCCACCTGACCCCACCCGCGTCTTACGGACGGGTGCCGTGGAGCAGTACGGGCAGTTCCTCGTGCCCCGTCGAGATGATGGAGCGCAGCCGCTTCGGCGGGCGGGACGGGTCGGCCAGGGCCAGTCGCGGGAAGCGGTCGAAGAGGGACGTCAGGGCCGCCGTCGCCTCGGCCATGGCCAGCGGGCGGCCCAGGCAGTGGTGCACGCCGTGGCCGAAGGAGACGTGGTCGCGGCTGGTGGCGCGGGTGAGGTCGAACCGTTCGGCGTCCGGGCCGTGCCGCTCGGGGTCGCGTCCGGCACCGGCGAAGGAGACCACGAGCGGGTCGCCCTTCGGGATCGTCAGGCCCGGCTCGATCTCGATGTCCTCGACGGCGTAGCGCAGACCCGACATGGCGCCCGGCGCTTCGAGGCGCAGCGACTCCTCCAGGGCGTCCTCCCAGGTCGCGCGGCCGGAGCGGACCAGTTCGAGCTGCTCGGGGTGGGCGAGCAGGCTGTGCACGGTGTTGTCGATGAGGTTGACGGTCGTCTCGAAACCGGCGGTGAGCAGCAGGATCAGGTTGTCCATCAACTCCTGTTCGCTGAGGCTTCCTTCGTCGCGGGCGGCGATGAGGGCGGTCGTCAGGTCGTCGGCCGGGTGCGCGCGCTTGTCCTGGAGGAACGCGGTGAGCGTGCCGTACAGCTCGACCCCGTTGGCCTGGGCGTCCTCCAGGGAGATCGCGGTGTCGAAGAAGCGGTCGATGATGCGGTACAGGGCCGCGCGGGGGCCGTCCTCGCCGGGCGGTACACCGAAGAGTTCGCACACCACCTCGTGCGGCACCGGCGCCGCGAACGCCGCGCGCAGGTCGACGACTTCGCCCTCCGGGATGCGCTCCAGGTCGTCCAGGGCCCGGTCGACGATCTCCTGGACGCGCGGGAGCAGCGCGTCGACGCGCCGCTTGGTGAAGGCGGCGGCCATCGGCTTGCGCAGCCGGGTGTGGTCGGTGCCGTAGGCGGTGACCATGTTGCGCACCGAGACCCAGATCGCGAGGGGCCAGGTGCGGGAGATGTCCCCGTTGATCCAGGCGGGCCAGTGCCGGAAGGCGTCCTTGCTCGTCTCGGGGCCGGCCAGCAGCCGCTTGTTCAGCTCCAGGCCGTTGATCCACCACGCCCGTACGCCGCCGGGCAGTTCCACTTCCACGGCCGGGCCCTGGTCCCGGATCCGGGATATCTCGCCGTAGAGGTCCTGTCCTGACGGGTCGATCGTCAGGAAGGGACAGGCCTGCTGTGCCATGACACTTCGCTCCTCGGTCCAGAGGCTGGGGAACCATGGTGCGATCCGGCCATCGAAAAAACTTGCCATCCGGTTTGTTTTGGCCACTGCTTCACAGAGTGTTGGCCAGGGACAGAGGAGGCACGGACGGAGCAGACAGGGACAGAGGAGGCACGGACAGAGCGGACGGGGACAGGGCAGAGCCTGTCTCGGCGCCGCTACGCCCGCAGATACGCCAGCACCGCCAGCACCCGGCGGTGGGTCTCGTCCGCGGGCGGCAGGTCGAGCTTCATGAGGATGCCGGAGATGTGCTTGCCCACGGCCGCCTCGGAGACGACCAGTTCGCGGGCGATCGCGCCGTTGGACCTGCCCTGCGCGATCAACGCCAGCACCTCACGCTCGCGCGGGGTGAGCCGCTCCAGCGGGTCGCGGCGGCGGCGCAGCAACTGCCGTACGACCTCCGGGTCGACGACCGTGCCGCCGTCGGCCACCTCGCCGAGCGCCTCCACGAACTCCTCGACCTGGCCGACGCGGTCCTTCAGCAGATAGCCGACGCCCGTGCCGTCGCCGGAGTCCAGCAGCTCGGCGGCGTACCGGCGCTGCACGTACTGGCTGAGGACCAGGACGGGCAACGTGGGCCGCTCCTCACGCAGCCGTACGGCCGCGTGCAGGCCCTCGTCCTGGAAGCCGGGCGGCATCCGTACGTCCGTCACGACCACGTCCGGCGCGTGCTCCCCGACCGCCGTGACCAGCGCCTCGGCGTCCCCCACGGCGGCGACGACCTCGTGCCCGCAGCGGCCGAGCAGCCCGACGAGCCCGTCCCGCAGCAGCACGCTGTCCTCGGCCAGGACGACGCGCAGCGGCCGGTCAACTCGCAGGCTCACAAGGGATCTCCACACGCAGCAGGGTCGGTCCGCCGGGCGGGCTGGACAGGGTGAGTCTGCCATCGAGCACCGACACCCGGTCGGCGAGTCCGGTCAGTCCGCTGCCCGCACCGGCCCGCGCACCGCCGCGCCCGTCGTCGCGGACCAGCAGGAACAGCCGGCCGTCGCGATGCCCGCCGCTCACCTCCGCCCGGCTCGCCCCGCTGTGCCGGCCCACATTGGCGAGCGCCTCGCACACCACGAAGTACGCAGCGGCCTCGACGGCCTGGGAGAGCCGCCCGGACAGCTCCAGATCGACGTCCACGGGCACGGCCGAGCGGTCGGCGGCGTCGGTGACGGCGGCTTCGAGTCCGTAGTCGGCGAGGACCTTGGGGTGGATGCCGTGGATGAGCTCGCGCAGTTCGGCGAGGGCCGTGCCCGCCTCCTCGTGGGCCTTGGCGAGCTGGTCGGCCAGCGGGCCGGGCGGGGCGTCGAGACGGGCCAGGCCGAGCGTCATCGTCAGGGCGACGAGCCGCACTTGCGCCCCGTCGTGCAGATCGCGCTCGATCCGCCGCCGTTCCGCCTCGAAGGCGTCCACCAACCGCACCCGGGACCGGGCCAGTTCGACCACCCTGGCCCCCAGGTCGGCCTCGCGCGGCGCGATCAGCAGCCGCGTCAGCCCGGCCCTGGCCCCGGCCACGACCCCCAGCAGATAGGCGCCCAGGACGAGGAGGACCAGCCCGAGGAGCGCGAATCCGAACGCGGCCGGCCAGCCGGTGACGAGCCACACCTTGAGCACCTTCGCCTCACCGAAGACGGCCAGGAGCACCGGCGTGGCGACCACGGTCAAGGGGCACAGCAGCCCGACCGCGAGCGCGAGCGCGTCGACCGGCCACAACAGCCCCGCGAACAGCAGGGCGTGGCCGAACTCCCGCCAGGTGGCCCGCTCCCGCAGCCGCGTCGTCAGCCAGGCCCGCAGGCCCGGGTCGCCGGGCGGCTCGTGCGGGTCGGGCGCCGGCTCCGGGTCGACCAGCCGCAGCCGCAGCCGCTCCAGCGCCGCCACCGGGATGCCCGCCAGGACCGTGCACAGCAGCAGCGGCAGCCCCACCAGCGCGAGCGCCAGCACCCCGCCCGCGACCGCCGACAGCACGATGCCCACGAGTAAGACGACTCCGGTCAGCGTGCCTGTGAGCAGATACCCGGCGGACCGCCAGGGCCACGCCGACAGCGCGTAGCCCGGGCGGGACAGGGCCTGCCACACGTTCCTTGGGTGCATGGAGATCACCGTAGAGGCCGGTCGGGGGCCCGGCCATGGGCTCGGACGGAGGCCCGGGGGTATGCCTGGCCCTACCCCGGATCTAGGTCCCGCCGCACTGCGCCGGCCCGCCCTCGCGGGATTCAGTTGAAGCCCGGTCAGTCGACACGAGGTAGGGACATGAACGCCATCCAGCTGGACTCGGTCACCAGGACGTACGGAGCCGTCACCGCACTCGACGGGGTGTCGCTCTCCTTCCCCGCCGGGACCTTCACCGCCGTCATGGGCCCCTCCGGCTCCGGCAAGTCCACCCTGCTCCAGTGCGCCGCGGGCCTGGACCGGCCCACCTCCGGCTCGGTCACGATCGGCGGCACGGAACTGACCGGCCTGAGCGAACGGCGGCTGACCCTGCTGCGCCGCGAGCGCGTCGGCTTCGTCTTCCAGGCGTTCAACCTGCTGCCCTCGCTGACCGCCGAGCAGAACGTCGCCCTGCCGCTGCGCCTGGCCGGCCGCCGCGTCCCGAAGGCCCGGGTGCGTCAGGCACTCCAGCAGGTCGGCCTCGCCGACCGGGCCCGGCACCGACCGTCCCAGCTCTCCGGCGGCCAGCAGCAACGCGTCGCCCTGGCCCGGGCGTTGATCACCCGCCCCGAGGTCCTGTTCGGCGACGAGCCGACCGGTGCGCTGGACACCCGGACCGGGCGTGAGGTGCTCGGGCTGCTGCGCGCCATGGTCGACCGCGAGGGCCAGACGGTCGTCATGGTCACCCACGACCCGGTCGCCGCCGCGCACGCCGACCGCGTGCTCTTCCTCGTCGACGGCCGCGTCCACGGGGAGTTGACCGACCCGGACGCCGAGACGGTCGCGGCCCGGATGACTCGCCTGGAGGCCGCGCCGTGCGCGTGACCCGCCCGAGGACCACCGCCATCCACACACCCCACCACCCCGAGGCCCTCCCATGCTGAGCATCGCCCTCCGCACCCTGCGCACCCGCTGGGTCACCTTCACCGGCAGCTTCGTCGCGCTCTCGCTGGGCGTCGCCCTGCTCACCGTGATGGGCCTGGCCCTGGCCTCCTCCGCCACCGCCCCGGAGCGCGGCCCCGAGCGCTTCGCCGCCGCCCCGGTCGTCGTCAAGGGCCAGGACACCCTGCGCGTACCGACCCCGATCGGCGACCGCACGTCCCGGCTCGCCCACCCGCGCCCGGTGCCCGCCGCGGCGATCGAGGAGTTGCGGATGCTGGGGCCCGTCGTCGCGGACCGCTCCTTCCCCGTACGCGCCGCGGACGCCCCCGCCGACCTGGTCGGCCACCCCTGGTCCACCGCCGCGTTCGCCCCCTACGACCTCGCCACCGGCCGCGCGCCCCGCACCGCCGACGAGGTAGCCGTCACCGGCGACTGGGCCCGCCCCGGCCTGCAACTCCGCACCGACCGGGGCACCGTACGTGTCGTCGGCACCCTGACCTCCCGCGGCTTCGAGAACGCCGTCTTCTTCACCGACGCCCGCGCCGCCGAACTGTCCCCTCCGATCTACCAGTTGGCGGTCACGGCGGACCCGGCAGCCGCGCGGAAGGCCGTGGGCGACAGCGCCCAGGTCCTCACCGGGAACGCGCGCCGCCTCGCCGACGCCGATCCCGACCGGGACAGCGAGGCGCTCACCGCGATGAACTCCCTGTTCGGCACCGCCGGGGGCGTCACCGCGTTCGTGTCGGTGTTCGTCGTGGCGTCGACCTTCGCCTTCGCGGTCGCCCAGCGGCGCCGGGAGTTCGCCCTGCTGCGCACCGCCGGGGCGACCCCGGGCCAGATCCGCCGGAGCGTCCTCGCCGAGGCCCTCGCCGTCGGCGCCCTCGCCTCGGCCGCAGGCTGCGCCCTCGGCTCCTACGCGGCACCGCTGCTGGCCGACCGGGTGGCCGCCGAGGGCCTCGCCCCGGCCTGGTTCACCATCGGCGACCACACCTGGCCCTACCACGTGGCCTTCTGGACCGGCCTGCTCGTGGCCCTCGGCGGAGCGACCGCGGCCTCCTGGCGGGCCGGGCGCACCGCCCCCACCGCAGCCCTGCGCGAGGCCTCGGCGGACAGCGGGACCCTGACCCCCGGCCGCCTCCTCTGCGGTGCGGCCCTCCTCCTGACGTCCGCCGTGACGCTCGCCCTCGCCCTCACCGACGCCCCGGGCGACCTCCTCCAGCGCAAGACGTACATCACCCGCCCGATGCTGCTGATCACCGCGACCGCCCTGCTCGCACCGCTCTTCCTGCGCCCCCTGACCCGGCTGCTGACCTGGCTGCCCGCGCTCCTGCCCGGTGCCGGCGGGCTGCTGGTCCGCGAGAACACCGCCGCCGGGGTACGCCGCACCGCCGCCCTCGCGGCCCCCGTCCTGGTCACGGTCGCCCTCGCGGGTTCCCTGCTCGGCGCCACCGGGACCCTCAACACGGCGAAGGCCACCGAGGCGAGCGAGCGCACCACCGCCGCCTTCGTCGTCACCCCGGCGGCCGGAACGACCTTCGACACCGCGACCCTCCGCAGACTGCGAGCAGTACCGGGAGCCGAGGTGTCACCGACGTCCACGACGGCCGTCCACGTCCTGGAGGACGGCGTGGCCCTCGTCCGCTCCGAGGCCCGCGCCGCGACCCCCGCCCTCCTGGCGGCCACCGCACGCCTTCCGCTCAGCGCGGGCAGCACGACCGACCTCGACGACGACTCGATCATCGTCAACGAGGAGTGGCAGGAGCACCGGGTCGGCGAACGGGTCCGGGTGTGGCTCGGCGACGGCACACCGCGCACCCTGCGGATCGCCGCCGTGATGTCCACCGGCACCGGCGACAACGGCGTCTACGTCACCCCCCGCAACGCCCCGGGCGCCACACCCGACCGCGTCGACGTGGCCCTGGCCGACGGCGCGAACCCGGACACCGTCGCCACCGCCCTGCGCCAAGCGCTCGGCACCGGGAACGGACAGGTCCTCACCCGCCAGGAATGGCTCGACGCCACCGCCCCCGGCACCAACCGCACCACCCGCCTCGGCCTTCTGCTCGTCCTCGGCATCGCCCTCCTCTACACGGGCATCTCCGTGGCCAACACCACGGTCATGGCCACCTCCGACCGGATCCGCGACCTGGCCGTGCTGCGGCTGACCGGCGCCACCCGGTGGCAGGTCCTGCGTCTGACGGCCGCCGAGGCCCTCACCGTCGTCGCCGCCGGCACGCTCCTCGGCCTCCTCGCCGCCGCCCTCAACCTCGCCGGCATGTGGAGCGCCCTCGCGCTGCTCTCGGTCCGTCCCGCCCTCACCCTCCCGTGGCAGGCCCTCGGCACGACGGCGGCCGCCTGCACCCTCCTGGCCGTCGTCTCCGCCACGCTCCCCGCGGCACTCGCCCTGCGCCGCCGCCCGGTCGAACTGGCAGGCGTACGGGAATGAGACCCCGAGAGCGGGTGGATCTCATCATGAGACCAACAGGCAGGAGCCCCATAAAGTGGAGCCATGCGACGGACCTCGTTCGACACCTGGCCCTGCTCCATCGCCCGCACCGCCGACATCCTGGGCGACGCCTGGACCCTGCTGGTGCTGCGCGAGGTCTTCTACGGCGAGTCCCGCTTCGACGGCTTCATCGGCACGCTCGGCATCGCCCGCAACACCCTCACCGACCGGCTGCGCCGCCTGGAGTCCGAGGGCCTGCTGGAGCGGCGCGCCTACCAGACCGACCCGGTGCGCCACGAGTACCTGCTGACGGACAAGGGCCGCGACTTCTTCGGCGTGCTCGCGGCGATCAACGCCTGGGGCGACCGCTGGCTGGCCGGCGACGAGGGCGCCCCGGTCGTCCTGCACCACACGTCCTGCGACCACGACACCCAGGCCCGGGTCGTCTGCTCCTCCTGCGGCGAGCCCCTGCACCACCGGGACCTGACCGCCCGCACCGGCCCCGGCTACCCGCCCCGCCTCCTGGACGACCCGGCCGTCCGGGAGCGCTTCGCCCCCGGACGGACCCTGGGGGATGCCGGATCTAGGACTTCGCCCTGACCAGCCCGGCGTCGTAGGCGGTGATCACGGCCTGGATCCGGTCCCGTGCCCCGATCTTGGCGAGGACCCGTCCGACGTGCTTCTTCACGGTGGACTCGCTGAGCACGAGCCGTTCGGCGATCTCCGCGTTCGTCCAGCCCTGCCCGATCGCGACCAGCACCTCGCGTTCGCGGTCGCTGAGGGCCCCGAGCCGCGGATCCGGCACGGGCGGGTCGGCCGGTGCCAGGACCTGATGGGCGTAGGCGTCCAGCAGGCGCCGGGTCAGCCGGGGAGCCACCACGGCGTCGCCGGTCGCGACCGCGTGGATGCCGGAGACGAGTTCCTCGGGCCGGGCGTACGCCGTGCCGCCCACGGTGACCGAGCCCCGGGTCGGGGCGTCCAGGCCGACGATCATGCGCATCGTCGTGGACTTGCCCGCCCCGTTGGGGCCGAGGAACCCGGTCACCTCGCCGGGCTTCACGGTGAAGCTCAGATGGTCGACGACCGTCTTGTCGCCGTAGCGCTTCGTCAGCTCGCGCGCTTCGATCATGGGTGGGGGCCTTTCCTGCCTCGACTCGGACCGGCCCGCGGACGCGCCGCGGTGTCTGATGTCGAAGCTAGGAGCGCGGCCCGCCCGGCCCCTGGGACCGGAGGCGACTCTTCGGCGTCCGGGTGGTACCGCGGTACCACCCGACCCACCGGAACCGGTGGCTCACAGCGAGGCCCCGGCAGCCGTGAGATAGCTCACGCGTGCGAACGGTCGTGGGGCCTGACCAGGCTGTGTGATGCCTCACAGGAATCACGGACACGAGAAACGGGCCCCTGCCGTGACTTCCGTCACCGGCAGAGACCCGTTTCATCGGTTCTCACTGTGCGCGAGGGGGGAGTTGAACCCCCACGCCCTTGCGGGCACTGGAACCTGAATCCAGCGCGTCTGCCTATTCCGCCACCCGCGCATTTGGGTGTGTCCTGGGCTCCTGTCCCTTGCGGGCCGGGCGCCTTCCGACACCCAGAACATTAGCACGCAGGAAGGGGTGGGTTCACATCCCTTCTCCCCGCAGGCAGACCCGCCCGCGAACCTTCGATGCCCTGGCCACGTATCAACACGCACTGATTCACGTATCAACCTCGTACCGGTACCCCTGGTCCGCGCGGGAGGCGGTCCGGGTCCACAGCCCGGTGCGGGACACTGGTCCACGGCCGCCTCTACGATCCTTGGCAGGGGTACGCGAGGCGGTGACGCGCAGCAGTACCACCGGAGGAGTTCGAAGACGAGCTCCACAGGGAACTTCGTCATGCGTCGACACCCGTCGGCATGGCCGACAGGGGGAACCAGCCGATCGAGCGGCGCGTGGATACGATCAGTAAGCAGTACCAGCAGTACCCGGCAAGCGGCCCGCAGGGCAGTACACAGGACGGCAGCCACGGAGGAGGTGCCCCATGGGAGTCCTGAAGAAGTTCGAGCAGCGTCTCGAAGGTCTGGTCAACGGCACCTTTGCCAAGGTGTTCAAGTCCGAGGTCCAGCCCGTGGAGATCGCGGGAGCGCTCCAGCGCGAGTGCGACAACAACGCCACCATCTGGAACCGCGACCGGACGGTCGTGCCCAACGACTTCATCGTCGAGCTGAGCACCCCGGACTTCGAGCGGCTCAGCCCCTACTCCGGCCAGCTCGGCGACGAGCTCGCCGGCATGGTGCGCGACTACGCCAAGCAGCAGCGCTACACCTTCATGGGCCCCATCAAGGTCCATCTCGAGAAGGCGGACGACCTCGACACCGGCCTGTACCGGGTGCGCAGCCGTACGCTCGCCTCCTCCAGCAGCCAGCAGGACGGCCCGGGAGGCGGCGCCGCCGCGCCCGCCGCCCCGCAGGGCGGACGCGGTGGCTACGGCTACCCGCCGGCCGGCGGGCCCTCGGGCGCCCCGCCCATGCCGTCCGCGCCGCCGCCCGGCGGCCGCCCCGGCGGCTACGGCCAGCCCGCGGGCGGCCAGCGGCCCCCGGCCGCCCCGGCCGCCCCGGCCGCCGGCGGACGCACCCGCCACTGGATCGAGATCAACGGCACACGCCACCAGATCTCCCGCGCGACGCTGGTGCTGGGTCGCAGCACCGAGGCCGACGTGCGGATCGACGACCCCGGCGTCTCCCGCCGGCACTGCGAGATCCGGACCGGAACGCCCTCGACGATCCAGGATCTCGGATCCACCAACGGCATCGTGGTGGACGGGCAGCACACCACCCGCGCTACGCTCCGCGACGGCTCGCGGATCGTCGTGGGCAGCACCACCATCATTTACCGGCAAGCCGAAGGGTGAAGCGGGGGCAATGTCAGAGCTGACCCTCACGGTCATGCGGCTGGGTTTTCTGGCCGTTCTGTGGCTGTTCGTGATCGTGGCCGTGCAGGTCATCCGCAGCGACCTGTTCGGTACGCGTGTCACGCAGCGCGGATCGCGCCGCGAGGCCGGCCGGCAGCAGCAGGCCGCCGCACGCCAGGCGCCGCCGCAGCAGCGCCAGCAGTCCGCCGGCGGACGGCGCGGCCGTAACGCCCCCACCAAGCTCGTCGTGACCGAGGGCACCCTCACCGGCACGACGGTCGCCCTCCAGGGCCAGACCATCAGCCTGGGCCGGGCGCACGACTCGACGATCGTGCTGGACGACGACTACGCGTCCAGCCGTCATGCCAGGATCTATCCGGACCGCGACGGCCAGTGGATCGTCGAGGACCTCGGCTCCACCAACGGCACGTACCTGGACCGGAACCGGCTGACGACTCCCACACCGATTGCGCTGGGCGCGCCGATCCGCATCGGCAAGACCGTCATCGAGCTGCGGAAGTAGTGCTACACCAATGAATGAGCGCGAGCGGAGCGAGCACGCGGTGGCGGGCCTCCCGGGCCCCCGCGCGCTCCCGACCGGAGGGTGGGCAGTGTGGCTCGACACGACCGGCTGTACCCGGAGCCGACGGGCGAGGTGCGCATGAGTCTGTCACTGCGCTTCGCCGCCGGATCGCACAAGGGGATGATCCGGGAGGGCAACGAGGACTCCGGTTACGCCGGCCCGCGCCTGCTCGCCATCGCCGACGGCATGGGCGGCGCCGCGGCCGGTGAGGTCGCCTCCTCCGAGGCGATCTCCACCATCGTCGCGCTCGACGACGACGTCCCCGGCTCCGACGTCCTCACCTCGCTCGGCACGGCCGTACAGCGCGCCAACGACCAGCTGCGCTCCATGGTCGAGGAGGACCCCCAGCTCGAGGGCATGGGGACCACCCTGACCGCCCTGCTCTGGACGGGCCAGCGCCTCGGCCTCGTGCACGTCGGCGACTCCCGCGCCTACCTCCTGCGCGACGGCGTGCTGACGCAGATCACGCAGGACCACACCTGGGTGCAGCGCCTGGTCGACGAGGGCCGCATCACCGAGGAAGAGGCGACGACCCACCCGCAGCGCTCGCTGCTGATGCGCGCGCTCGGCTCCGGCGACCACGTCGAGCCCGACCTCTCCATCCGCGAGGTCCGCGCCGGCGACCGCTATCTGATCTGCTCCGACGGCCTGTCCGGCGTGGTGTCCCACCAGACCCTGGAGGACACCCTCGCCAGCTACCAGGGCCCCCAGGAGACCGTCCAGAACCTGATCGAGCTGGCGCTGCGCGGCGGCGGCCCGGACAACATCACCGTGATCGTCGCGGACGTCCTCGACCTGGACACCGGCGACACCCTCGCGGGCCAGCTCTCCGACACCCCGGTCGTGGTCGGCGCCGTCGCCGAGAACCAGCACCAGCTGCACGACAACGGCATCATGCAGACCCCCGCCGGCCGCGCCTCCGGCCTCGGCCGCCAAGGGCACGGGCACGGCGGCGGAGGGGAGTTCGGCCCGCCCGGCTCCGGCGACACCACCGGCTACATCCCGGCGACCGGCCTGGACTACGGCGACGACGACTTCGTCAAGCCCCGCCGCAAGGGCCGCTGGCTGAAGAGATCCTTCTACGGCGCCCTCGCGCTGGCCGTCATCGGCGGCGGTCTGTACGGCGGCTGGCGCTGGACGCAGACGCAGTACTACGTCGGCGCCGAGGACGAGCACGTCGCGCTGTACCGGGGCATCAGCCAGGATCTGGCCTGGGTGTCGCTGTCGGAGGTCGAGAAGGACCACCCCGAGATCGAACTCAAGTACCTGCCGCCCTACCAGCAGAAGCTGGTCAAGGCGACCATCGCCGAGGGCGGGCTGAAGAACGCCCAGTCCAAGATCCAGGAACTGTCGGTGCAGGCCTCCGCGTGCAAGAAGGAAGCCCAGCGGCGCGACGCCGAGACCCGGAGCAACGCCAAGACCGGCGAAGGCGAGGCCGGGGGCACCACGGGAACCACTCCCGCCTCCTTCACGTCCAAGGCCACACCGACGCCGAACCCGTCGAACCCGTCGGGATCGCCGTCGGCGCCTGAGAAGTCCACGCCCCCGTCCACGACCGCACCTACTCCCAGCCCCGGCCCCAGCCTCTCGGAGGAAGAGCAGAAGGTCGTCTCGCTGTGCGGTAAGCAGTAGGCAAGCCGTGAGAGGCCCTGTCACACGATGAGCAGTACGAATACGTCGAACTCGCCGACGCACCACACGTCCACGATCGGCGCGATCGGTGCGCCGAGCCGGCGCAACACCGAGCTCGCGCTGCTGGTGTTCGCCGTCGTCATCCCGGTCTTCGCCTACGCCAACGTCGGGCTGGCCCTCAATGACTCGGTCCCGCCGGGCCTGCTGAGCTACGGCCTCGGCCTCGGTCTGCTCGCGGGCGTCGGTCATCTCGTGGTGCGGAAGTTCGCGCCGTACGCGGACCCGCTGATGATGCCGCTGGCCACCTTGCTGAACGGGCTCGGTCTGGTCGCCATCTGGCGGCTCGACCAGTCGAAGCGACTCAGCAATTACGCCGATGCAGCACCGCGCCAGCTGTTGTACTCAGCGATGGGCGTCGCCCTGCTGGTGGTCGTGCTGATCTTCCTCAAGGACCACCGCGTCCTGCAGCGCTACACCTACATCTCCATGGCCGGTGCGCTGTTCCTGCTGGTCCTGCCGCTCGTGCCCGGCCTCGGCGCGAACGTCTACGGCGCCAAGATCTGGATCAAGATCCCCGGCCTCGGCACGCTCCAGCCCGGTGAGTTCGCGAAGATCGCCCTCGCGGTCTTCTTCGCCGGCTATCTCATGGTCAAACGGGACGCCCTAGCCCTGGCCAGCCGCCGCTTCATGGGCCTGTACCTGCCGCGTGGCCGCGACCTGGGTCCGATCCTGGTCGTCTGGGTGATGTCGATCCTCATCCTGGTCTTCGAGACCGACCTCGGTACGTCCCTGCTGTTCTTCGGGATGTTCGTCATCATGCTGTACGTCGCCACCGAGCGGACCAGCTGGATCGTCTTCGGTCTGCTGATGTCCGCGGTCGGCGCCGTCGGTGTGGCGAGCTTCGAGCCGCACATCCAGACCCGTGTGCAGGCCTGGCTCGACCCGATGCGCGAGTTCGAGCTCAGCCGGGCCGGCGTCCAGGACGGCATCGTCCACTCCGAGCAGGCCATGCAGGCCCTGTGGGCCTTCGGCTCCGGCGGCACCCTCGGCACCGGCCTCGGGCAGGGCAACTCCGACCTCATCGGCTTCGCCGCCAACTCCGACTTCATCCTCGCGACCTTCGGCGAGGAGCTGGGCCTGGCGGGCGTCATGGCGATCCTGCTGATCTACGGCCTGATCATCGAGCGGGGCGTGCGCACCTCGCTCGCGGCCCGCGACCCGTTCGGCAAGCTGCTGGCCATCGGCCTGTCCGGTGCCTTCGGTCTCCAGGTCTTCGTCGTGGCCGGCGGTGTGATGGGCCTCATCCCGCTGACCGGTATGACGCTGCCGTTCGTCGCCTACGGCGGATCCTCCGTGATCGCCAACTGGGCCCTGATCGGCATCCTGCTGCGCATCAGCGACACCGCACGCCGCCCGGCCCCCGCCCCGGCAAGCAACCCCGACGCCGAGATGACCCAGGTGGTCCGCCCGTCATGAACAAGCCCCTGCGCCGGATCGCGATCTTCTGCGGTCTCCTCGTCCTGGCCCTGCTGATCCGCGACAACTGGATCCAGTACGTCAAGGCCGACGAGCTCCGCACCGACAAGCAGAACCGCCGGGTCATCATCGAGCGGTACGCCTCGCCGCGCGGCGACATCATCGTCGACGGCCAGCCGATCACCGGCTCCAAGGAAACATCGGGCAGCGACTTCAAGTTCAAGCGCACCTACAAGGACGGCGCGATGTGGGCGCCGGTCACCGGCTACGCCTCGCAGGCCTTCGGTGCCACGCAGCTGGAGAACCTCGAGGACGGCATCCTCACCGGCAACGACGACCGGCTCTTCTTCCGCAACACGCTCGACATGCTCACGGGCAAGAAGCAAGAGGGCGGCAACGTCGTCACCACGCTGAACGGCGCCGCGCAGAAGGCCGCGTACAACGGTCTGAAGAAGCAGGGCGCCAAGGGCGCGGTGGTGGCTCTGGAGCCGTCCACCGGCAAGATCCTGGCGCTGTCCTCCTACCCGTCGTACGACCCGTCGACCTTCGCGGGGAACTCCACGACCACGGACACCAAGGCGTGGCAGAAGCTGGAGAAGAAGAACAACCCCGACGACCCGACGCTCAACCGGGCGCTGCGCGAGACCTACCCGCCGGGTTCCACCTTCAAGGTGCTCACCGCGGCCGCCGCACTGGAGGACGGGCTGTACTCGGAGGCGGACCAGAAGACGGAGACGCCGCTGCCGTGGACCATGCCGGGGACCACGACTCCGCTGAAGAACGAGGGCAACATCCCCTGCAAGAACGCGACCCTGCGGGTGGCGCTGCAGTACTCCTGCAACACCGTCTTCGGCAAGATCGGCTCCGACCTCGGCAACGAGAAGATGCTGGCGATGGCCAAGAAGTTCGGCTTCACCGAGGAGCAGTTCACCCCGGTCCGCGCCAACGCCTCGGTCTTCGGTGACGACATGAACCCGTCGGAGACGGCGCTGTCGTCGATCGGCCAGTTCAACACCGCCTCGACCCCGCTGCAGATGGCCATGGTCGCCTCGGCCGTCGCCAACGACGGCAAGCTGATGAAGCCGTACATGGTCGACGAGCTCCAGGCCCGCAGCGTCGACACCATCGAGAAGACCGAGCCGGAAGAGCTCAGCCAGCCGATGTCCTCGGAGAACGCCCAGATCCTCCAGTCGATGATGGAGACCGTCGTCGACAAGGGCACCGGCGCCAACGCCAAGATCGACGGCGTCAAGGTCGGCGGCAAGACCGGTACCGCCCAGCACGGTGTCGACAACAGCGAGAACCCCTACGCGTGGTTCATCTCCTACGCCAAGGACAGCGACGGCGGCGCACCGGTGGCCGTGGCGGTCGTGATCGAGGACGACAACGCCGTCCGTGACGACATCTCCGGCGGCGGCCTCGCGGCGCCGATCGCGAGGAACGTGATGGAGGCGGTCATCAAGAGCAAGAAGTGACCCCGCTCACGTCTGCTTCACATCGGTGCACGTTGCGATACCGGTCCTGTATCGGCTGACGGGCTTGGCCAGGTCACACAAAGCGAGCCGGGTACGGTAGGCCCGGACGGCAGCCTCCGACCGTACAAGATTTCCGGTCGGGACCGACGGAGAGGGCTGGTAGGTAGCTATGGAAGAGCCGCGTCGCCTCGGCGGCCGGTACGAACTGGGCCAGGTGCTCGGGCGTGGTGGCATGGCGGAGGTCTACCTCGCGCATGACACCCGCCTCGGCCGCACCGTGGCGGTGAAGACGCTGCGCGCGGATCTCGCGCGTGACCCTTCCTTCCAGGCCCGGTTCCGCCGGGAGGCCCAGTCGGCCGCCTCGCTCAACCATCCCGCGATCGTCGCGGTCTACGACACGGGCGAGGACTACATCGACAACGTGTCGATCCCGTACATCGTCATGGAGTACGTGGACGGCTCGACGCTCCGTGAGCTGCTGCATTCCGGCCGCAAGCTGCTGCCGGAGCGGACGCTGGAGATGACCATCGGCATCCTCCAGGCCCTGGAGTACTCACACAGAGCCGGCATCGTCCACCGCGACATCAAGCCGGCCAACGTCATGCTGACGCGCAACGGCCAGGTCAAGGTCATGGACTTCGGCATCGCCCGCGCCATGGGCGACTCCGGCATGACGATGACCCAGACCTCGGCCGTCATCGGCACCGCCCAGTACCTCTCCCCGGAGCAGGCGAAGGGCGAGCAGGTCGACGCGCGGTCGGACCTCTACTCGACCGGCTGTCTGCTGTACGAGCTGCTGACGGTCCGTCCGCCGTTCGTGGGCGACTCCCCGGTCGCCGTCGCGTACCAGCACGTGCGGGAAGAGCCCCAGTCCCCGTCGGTCTTCGATCCCGAGATCACGCCCGAGATGGACGCGATCGTGCTGAAGGCCCTCGTCAAGGACCCCGACTACCGCTATCAGTCGGCCGACGAGATGCGCGCCGACATCGAGGCCTGCCTCGACGGCCAGCCGGTCGCGGCCACCGCCGCGATGGGCTCGGTGGGCTACGGCGGCTACCCCGACGACCAGCCGACGACGGCCCTGCGCGCGGACGCCGGCGCGGGCGCCACGTCCATGATGCCCCCCGTGGGCCCGGACGACGGCTTCGGCTACGACGACCGCCCCGACCGGCGCCGCGGGCAGCAGCGCAAGTCCAACACCTCGACGATCCTGCTGGTGGCGGCGGGCATCCTGGTGCTGGTGGGCGCGATCCTGATCGGCCGGTGGGCGTTCAGCGGCAACGGGGTCGGCAACGAATCGGTCGACACCCCGAACTTCGTCGGCGAAACGGTGGACGACGCCAGGAGACTGGCGAAGAACAGCGACCTCAAGCTGACCACCACCAACAAGCCCTGCGAGGAGCAGAGCAAGGGCAAGGTGTGCGAACAGGACCCGACGGCCGGGACGAAGGTCAAGAAGAACGACACCATCACCCTGACCGTGTCGACCGGGGCGCCGAAGGTGGCCGTGCCGAGTGTCGTCGGCAAGATCATCGACGACGCCAGGGCGACGCTGGAGGACGACAAGTACAAGTTCAAGGTCGAGACGAAGCCGCAGGAGTCCCCTGAGGACCCCGGCACCGTCCTCGAGCAGAGCCCGGATCTGGGCAAGGAGGTGGAGAAGGGATCCACGATCACCCTCACCATCGCCAAGGCGGAGGCGAAGTCCACCGTCCCGGATGTTCTCGGCCAGAGCTGTGACCAGGCCAAGGCGCAGATGACGGCCAACGACCTGGTCGGCAACTGCACCGAGGTCGACACCCAGGACGACAACCAGGTCGGCAAGGTCATCCAGACCACACCGCAGTCCGGTTCCTCCGTCGACAAGAACTCGTCGGTCAACATCCAGATCGGCAAGAAGGAACAGCAGAAGGCGCGCGTGCCCCAGGTCGTCGGCCAGACGGTCGGCCAGGCCAAGCAGGCGCTGGCGGCGGCCGGCTTCACGAACATCCAGTTCGCGAACGGCAGCGACCAGAGCGACACCGCCCTCGTCGCCGGCCAGGACCCCCAGGGCAACCAGGAGGTCGACGACCCGGCGGCCACGACGGTCACCCTGCAGACCGTCGGCGTCGGAGGCGGCAACAACGGCGGCAACGGCAACGGCGGCATCTTCGGAGGCCTCAACGGCCGCAACGAGGACGACTGACCGCACCGCGTACGACAGGCGCCCCGGCACCCTCGGTGCCGGGGCGCCTGTCTGTCCCCTGGGTTATGATCACGCCATGATCGCGTCTTGAACGCGACATGACCAATGGGGGTAATCATCAAGAAGCACATCGTGGCCGCCCTGGGGGCTGCCTGCGCCCTGACCTTCCTCGCCTCGGGGACGGCGAACGCCGGGACCAACAGCGGCTTCGTCGAGACGACGGACTGGGACCCGGGCGGCAGGGGCGCTTTCGGTCATGACGGGGACTGCCTGACCGTCTACGACGAGCAGAGCGACGGCTACGCCGTCGAGATCCACCTCTTCAGGATGAGCGACTACAAGACGATCGCCCAGCTGAAGACGAAGCAGCCCGCCCTGACGCACGAGTACCAGTGCTTCGGGAGCAAGGTGCCCGAGAACATCAAGGTCGGCGTGCGCGTCTCGCTCATCAAGAGCGGCGACAAGTTCAGCGGCTTCAAGCACAACCTCACCACCTGAACCACGGTGGTGTGACGAGCGGTTGAAGGGGGCTTGCCCGCAGGTCATGCGGGCAGGCTCCCTTCGTCTCGGGCCTGCTACGCCGAGCGTCGGGCGAAGGAGCGGGCCTTGCCGCGCCGCTCGGGGTCGAAGGCGTCCGTCGCCCCCGCTCCCTGGTCCCCGGGCCCTTGCTGCCAGCCGACGATCTTCCGGGCGACGCCCTTCAGCCGCGGATGCCCCGGCTTGACGCCGATCTCGAAGTGGGACTCCTTCGCCGGCGTGAGGTCACCGCCCCAGACGACGACACCGTCGAGTTCGGCGAGGATGTCCCGGACCACGATGAGTTCGTTCGGGTACAGACCGTTCTTCGCGCCGAGCGGGTACGACAGCGGCCGGATGGCGATCGCCGTGCCGGAGAGGTGGTTCGACTCGTACTCCGCCTCGATCCGGCGCTCGCCCACCCATCCGTGGACATCGCCGTCCCGCAGCCGGTCGATCTCGTAGTGGAACCGGCGTGCCACATGCAGCAGGACCACGGCGGCGTCACCGCCGGCGAGTCTGACCTCCTGGTCGCTGCCCTCGACGGTGAACGACTCCGCCTCCTTCAGCAGCGGCCAGCCGTTGCCGCTGGTGTCCTTCGTCCAGGAACCGGCCTCGGCCGCCGCGACGGCCGCTCCGGCGGGCAGGAGCGAGCCCAGGGCCGCCGCACCCGCCACACCGATGGTGGCACCGGCAAAGCGACGCCTCGTCAGGTCACCCATCTTCATCTGTCTCTCCTAGGTCTCAGAGCAGTCACCACCGCGGCGGCGAGGCACAGCACGCCGATCGCCGCCAGCAGGGCGAAGAACACAAGGGCCGGGTTGACCCAGGCGGGAACAAGGTCGAAGTTCTCGTTGCACTTGCTGGACAGCGGGAACCAACGGTTGAACTCCTGCGCGTGCGCTTCCCGGTAGGCGTCGTCGTAGCTGACGCCGTGCCCGTGGACACAGGCCTCCTCGACGTCCAGGCCCCCGGAGAGGATCCCGGTCAGATAGGCGACCGCGAATCCGCCGACACCGGTCGACACGCAGGCCGCGCCCAGGGTCAGCCAGGTCCCGGGCCGGCCCCACCGGCGCGCGCGGACGGCCCGGACACCGCTGCGGCCACCGGCGACCGCGCCGAGGCACAGCACACCGACCACGGCCGCCACGACGATGCCGGTGGCGCCCAGGAGGAACAGCAGCGCGACGCCCATCACGGCCAGCCCGGCCAGAAAGGCGAAGCGTTCCGGCCGGAGAGACTTGTTCCAGTCGGTCATGACTCAGTCCACGAATCCCTGCTAGAAGGTCTGAAGCCTGTCGAAACCACCCCGGAGGCCATCATGTGCTCCGCGCCCGGGCAATAGCCGGTGTGGGGTCCTTGAAGCTCCGCCCGACCGACATGCCGTTGGAGTCGCAATGATCGGCGAAGCCCGCCGGGACATCGAAACGCGCGTCAGGCCGGCGGCCGTCCCACCGTGAGGAAGAGGCGCATCGCGGCGTCCCGCACCGGGGCGCCCCGGCGGCGGGTGTGCACCGCGCGATTCATCAACCGGGCGGCACGGGCCTGCCGCTGGGTGGGACGGCGGCGGGCCGCGTCGTAGGCGGCGAGGGCGTCCTCGACGCGGGACCGGGACGCCGTTCACGGGCCAGGGTGACACCGTGGATCAGTCGCCCCGGAGCCCGGGATCCACCTGGTGCTGGGCGCACTGCTCCTGCGCCAGGGTGCCGTTTCGGGTTCGTCTCGCAGACTCGTACGCCCATCGATCGTGTCTTCACATTTCATGACTCGTTCACCGGGTGGGGTGGGGAATCGAAACGCCGCCCCGGCCACACGAGCCGGAGGGCAAGACATGATCAACGAAACCGCGCTGCTGGAATCGCCGACTCTGCGCTGCAGTGTGCTCGACCGCACGGACGTACTCGACAGAGTCAACACACTGACCCTGCTGCCGGACGGGATGCATGTGACGACGGCGATGGTGGCAACGTACTTCGAGGTCGGTCTCGAAGCCATCAAGTCACTCGTCAAGGACCACCGAACCGAGCTGGAGGCCAACGGTTACCGTCTGCTGACCGGCGAAGAACTGAGGTCCTTCAAGAACCTCAGTGGAATCCAGTCCCGCACCCGGTCCCTCGCCCTCTTCTCCCGACGCGCCGTCCTCAACGTCGCCATGCTGCTCCGTGACAGCGAAGTCGCACGTCAGGTACGTGTGTATCTCCTCGACATGGAGTACCTCGCACGCACACAGCCTGTGGAAAACCCTGTCCCGGCCGACGTCGGATCCCTCGACGACCGGATCGACCAGCGCATCACCCACATCCTGGGCAGGACAGTCGTTCCCATGTTCAACGCCCTGATCGAAACGTCGGGCGAGCACCGGCGAGAGCTCATCGCCCTACGGGCAGGCGTCCAGCGCATCGAGAAGCGACTGCAGCAGCACAACGCGAGGCTGCAGCGGCTGGAAGGCCCACGAGAAGACCGCCCCCTCGCCGGAGTCATGGCCGCCATGGACGCCATGAACGGACGCGAGTTCGAAGAGCACGTCGCCGAGCTGCTGCGCCGCGACGGCTGCACCGACGTCGTCGTCCAAGGCGGCGCGAGGGACCGGGGCATCGACATCACCGCCCTCACAGCCTCCGGGCGGCGCATCGTCGTCCAGTGCAAGAGGTTCGCTCCGCACCTCTCCATCACCAGCCCCGACGTCCAGAAGTTCGCCGGGGCCGCCAAAGTCCTGCACGAATCCGACGTGGCCCTCTTCGTGGCGACATGCCCCTTCACCCGCGACGCCCGGAACATCGCAGCCGAGAGCGGCATCACCGTGGTGCACCGCGGACTGCTGGAGGAGTGGAGCGCCGGTGCGCCGCTGAACGGTCTGGAGTAGCAATCGGACCACGGCACAAAGGCCCGAAGCCGCAAGGAAAGTTTGCGGCAGTCAGCCCAGTTCCTTCGGCGGCGTCCGGTCCGCGTCGACCTTCTCGACCCGCTCCAGCTCACCCCACACGACGTAGCGATACGTGCTCGTGTACACCGGCGTGCAGGTCGTCAGGGTGATGTAGTGGCCCGGCTTCTTCTTCCCCGACTCCTTCGGGACCTCGGACAGGACCTTGACGTTGTACTTCGAGGTCTCGGGAAGGATGCCGTAGACCTTGTAGACGTACCACTTGTCCTTCGTCTCGAAGACGATCGGGTCGCCCTTCTCGATCTTGTCGATCTTGTGGAACTTGGCGCCGTGGCCGTCGCGGTGAGCCGCGAGGGAGAAGTTGCCGGTCTTGCCCGACATCGGCAGGGCCGACTTGACCGGGTCGGTGTAGTAGCCGGCGACACCGTCGTTGAGGATCTTGTTCGACGTGCCTTTCTCGACCAGCACCTCACCACCGCTCATCGCGGGCACGTGCAGGAAGCCGATGCCGTTCTTGGTGTCCAGCACACCGGGGCCGCCCCGGCCGTGGGCCCAGTTGTCACGGACCTTGTCGGCCTGCTTGCCGGCCGCGCGGTCGGCGACGACGTTCGTCCACCACAGCGAGTACGCGACGAACAGGCCGAGGACCAGGCCCGCGGTGATGAGGAGTTCCCCGAAGACACTGACCGCTATGGCGATCGGGCCGGGCCGACGGCGTGCCGCGGCCCGCCGTGGCGCGGGCGCGCCGATGTGCTCTTCGTGGTCCGTGTCGGTGGTCGCTGCCACTGGTCATCTGCCCTTAACTGACGAGCGCATCCGGCTTGCCCTTGCTGCGCGGCCGTTCCTCGACCATCTTGCCCCAGACGATCATCCGGTACTTGCTGGTGAACTCCGGCGTGCACGTGGTCAGCGTGATGTAGCGGCCGGGCTCGGTGAAGCCGGACCCGGTGGGGACGGGCTTCAGGACGCTCGTGTTGCTCGGCGGGGTCACCGGCAGGATCGACGCCATCTTGTAGACGAAGTACTCGTCCTGCGTCTCCACGACGATCGGATCGCCCGGCGCGAGCTTGTTGATGTACCGGAACGGTTCTCCATGAGTGTTGCGGTGGCCCGCGAGCCCGAAGTTGCCGGTCTTGTCGCCCGGCATCGCGGTCTTCAGCGCGCCGTCCGCGTAGTGGCCGACCATGCCCCGGTCCAGGACACCCTTGTTGCTGGTGCCCTCGGCGATCGGCACGACCACGTCCAGCTTGGGGATGTGCAGGATGGCGAAACCCTGCCCCGGCTCGAAGGCCCCCGGGTTGCGCTTGCCGTTCGCCCAGTCGTCCTGGAGGCTGCTCGCCTCCCGGCCGGCCTGGGCGTGCGCCCGCACATTCGTCCACCAGAGCTGATAGGTGACGAACAGCAGCATCAGCACGCCGGTCGTGATGAACACCTCGCCGATCGCCCGGCTGGCGACGACCGCGGCGCCCGGCTTGCGCGCCTTCGCCTGCCGCCGCGCCTCGACCCGCGACAGCGGCGCCCGCCGCCCCTCCCGGGCCGGCTCCTCCTGAGCGGAGCGGGTGTCCGGAGCGCCGCCATGGCGCCCATGACGGCGTTTGGCGGCCTTTCTGCGGGCCGCCCGGCCGCCAGGGGCCGCTCCGGCCCCGCGCGGGCCCGAGGAGCCCGGAGAGCCCGTCAGGGAGTCATCGGCCGCGGGCGGCGGATCCGGTATCCGCAGCGCCACCGTCTCGTCGTCGACGGGAGGCAGGTACGGCTCCTCGGGAAGAGGCTCGTACGACGCCGGGTACGGATCGGGCTCCTGCTCCGGCACATACGGCTCTGACATGTACGGATCTGACATGTACGGCTGTTGCTGCGGGTTCGGCTGCTGCTGCGGTGGTGGCTGCGGGGAAGCGCCGTACGCCCCTGAGCCCGACCAGTCCTCGAACGCACCCTGCGCCCCGTACGACTGCTGCCCGTACGAGGTGTCGGACTCGCGCTCGGGGCGCAGCGCCGTCACGCCGTGGCCCTGCCCACCACCGGGGCGAGCCCGGCCGACCTCGCCACCGCGCCCTGGTCGCCGCACTCCACCAGCCAGTTGGCCAGCATCCGGTGCCCGTGCTCGGTCAGCACCGACTCGGGGTGGAACTGCACACCCTCGACCTTCAGTTCGCGGTGCCTGAGGCCCATCACTATGCCGTCGTGGGTCCGGGCCGTGACCTCCAGCTCGGCCGGGACCGTCGCGGGCTCGGCGGCCAGCGAGTGGTAGCGCGTCGCCGTGAAGGGCGAGGGCAGACCCGCGAAGACACCCTTGCCCGCGTGCTCCACCGGCGAGGTCTTGCCGTGCAGCAGCTCGGGCGCGCGGTCCACGACACCGCCGTAGGCCACCTGCATCGACTGCATGCCGAGGCAGACGCCGAAGACCGGGACACCCGTGGCGGCGCAGTGCCGGACCATGTCGACGCAGACGCCCGCCTGCTCCGGAGTGCCGGGGCCCGGGGAGAGCAGGACACCGTCGAAGCCGTCCTGGGCGTGCGCCGTCGACACCTCGTCGTTGCGCAGGACCTCGCACTCGGCGCCCAGCTGGTACAGGTACTGGACCAGGTTGAAGACGAAGCTGTCGTAGTTGTCGACGACGAGAATGCGCGCGCTCACTGGTTGTCCACCGTCACATCGTTGAAGGGCAGCAGCGGTTCCGCCCACGGGAAGACGAACTGGAAGAGGACGTAGACCACGGCCACGACCAGGGCGAGTGAGATCAGCGCCTTCACCCACGTGTTCCCCGGCAGATGCCGCCAGACCCAGCCGTACATGCCGTCCCTTCCGTCGTACCACGGCACCAGACCCACGCCGTACAGCCACCAGACTAACGGCGCAACGCCTCGGGTTTCCCGGCCTCCACAGGCTGGGTGGAGTCCAGGTGCGCCCAGACGATCAACCGATGACTGTGACCCCATTCCGGTTCGCACGTCGTCAGCGTCAGGTACCGGCCCGGACGCGTGTACCCGGAAGTACGTGGAACAGGGTCGATCACCTCGATGTCCGAGGGCACTGTTTTGTACGGGCCTTTGTCGATCCGATACGTGAACCATGTCGTGCCGTCGGTCAGCACCACCGCATCGCCGCGCCGCAGCCTGGGAAAGTCCTTGAAGGGGTCGCCGTAGGTGCGGCGGTGGCCGGCGACCGCGAAGTTCCCCTTCTGCCCCAGCCGGGCGGTGTCCGCGTAGTGCCCGAGGCCCTTCTTCAAGGTGCCGGTGGTGGTGCCTTCGAGCACGGGCTTGTTCCACGTGAAACCAAGACGCGGGATGTGCATGATCGCGAAGGGCCTGCCCTGGGCGTAGGGCCCGGGCTTCTGCGGGCCCGCGGCGGTGCCGTCGGCCGGCGGACGGGGCTTCGACCACTCCTGCTCGAGCAGCTCGATCTGGTCGTCCATGACATGGTCGGCCTTCACACCGGTCCAGAACAGCACATAGACGACGAACAGCACGATCACGCTGCCGACGGTGACGCAGAGTTCGCTGACGGTCCTGACGATCACGCGCACCGGCGGCTCCCCCCGGCCTGGCTACTGCTCCACGGGCTTCGCGTAATGCAGATCCACTGTGCCCGAGTAGCCGGGAAGAGTCACCGGCCCGTTCTCCTCGACTTTCCAGCCGAGCCCGTAGACGTTGACGTAGACCATGTAGTTCTGGATCGCCGGGGACGCCGCGAGCGTCCGCTGCAGCTTGTCCGGGTCCCCGACCGCCGTGATCTTGTACGGCGGTGAGTAGACGCGGCCCTGGAGGATCAGGGTGTTTCCGACGCAGCGCACCGCGCTGGTGGAGATCAGCCGCTGGTCCATGACCTTGATGCCCTTGGCCCCGCCCTGCCACAGCGCGTTCACCACGGCCTGGAGGTCCTGCTGGTGGATGACCAGAAAGTCGGGCTGCGGCTCGGGGTAGCCGGGGAGCTTGGCGGTGGCGTCCGGCGGGGCGTCATTGAGGGTGACCGTCAACGAGTCGCCCTTGAGCTTCTGGGTGCCCGCGCGCTGCTCCAGGGCGGCGAGCTTGAGGTCCTCCGCCTTGGAGCTGCCGTCGTCCCGCTCGGCGAGCGCCTCTATCTCCTGGCGCAGGGTTCCGTTGGTCTCGTCCAGCTCGCCGTTCTCCCGGCTGCGCTCATGGATGAGGTCGGACAGTTTCAGCAGGGAGCTGTCCGTACGGATGTTGGTGCCCTTGGCGGTGTTGAAGCTGGTGAAGAAGATCAGACCCGCGAGAGCGAAGACGGCCGCCGTGAGAATGCGCACGGGCCGGAAGCGGCGCGCGCGCTCAGGGGTGGATCCCGTCCCGGGGGAGTCGGCAGAATTGCTCAACGTACCCTTATCTCCTTCGGCGCCACGGAAGCACTACGCTAACGGACGACCGGGGGAGCACTCAGAGTCCCCTTACGCTGCCCCGAGCCAGACCCAGATCCCTGCGCGGCCACGCAGCGCATCGACAGGAGAGACCCTCGTGCCGAAGTCACGTATCCGCAAGAAGGCCGACTACACGCCGCCGCCGGCGAAGCAGGCAACGGCGATCAAGCTGACCAACCGTTCCTGGGTCGCGCCCGTCATGCTGGCCATGTTCCTCATCGGCCTGGCCTGGATCGTCGTCTTCTACGTCACCGACGGCTCGCTGCCCATCGACTCCCTGGGCAACTGGAACATCGTGGTCGGCTTCGGCTTCATCGCCGCCGGATTCGGCGTCTCCACACAGTGGAAGTAGCACTCGCCGGACGCTGAACCCAGCTCTGCCCAGGGCTGTTCGCTGAGTTATCCACAGCGGTTATCCACAGGTGGAAAAGAAAGACGATCTGTGGATAACTCGTTGAGTGTTGACGCCGGTACGACGGAAGTACCGCAGCTCGAAAACCTGTTCGCCCCCTGCCTGACCTGCGGAAACGCAGGTCAGTGACAGGGGGCACATGTGTTCCCGCACCGCATGCACAAGATTCGCCACCCGCTGTGGACAACATCACGCTCAGCTGAGCTGGGCGGTCCTCAGAACGGTCAGCAGGACTACCACACCGAGGACCAGCGCACAGGTGCCGTACTGCACCAGCGCGCGGTGCGCACGGGGGGCGTGGACCATGGCGTATCCGAGGACGACACCGGCGACGAGACCGCCGATGTGGGCCTGCCAGGAGATGTTGAAGCCCGGGCTGAAGGTGAAGATCAGGTTGATCGCCAGCAGCGCGATGATCGGCCGCATGTCGTAGTTGAGCCGGCGCATCAGCACCGCCGTGGCGCCGAAGAGGCCGAAGATCGCGCCCGAGGCGCCCAGCGTGGCCGTGTTCGGAGAGGCCAGCAGATAGGCCAGGGCACTGCCCGCGAGACCCGAGACCATGTAGAGCGCGAAGTAGCGGACACGGCCGAGGGCCGCTTCGAGGGGGCCGCCGAGCCACCACAGGCTGAGCATGTTGAACGCGATGTGCCAGATCTCCTGGTGCGTGAACATCGAGGTCACCATGCGGTACCACTCGCCTCCCGCCACGCCCTGGGTGGGCATGAAGGGCGCCGGCGGCCAGGCGCCGAGCAGGACGATGTCGGTGAGGATCGACTCGCGGACCTGGACGGCGATGAACACCGCCAGGTTGATACCGATGAGGATCTTGGTCAGCAGCCGGGGGTCGGAGGCAATGGTGCCGCCCGCGATCGTCCGGGGCATGGCGGCCGTGGGCGCGTGCCCTGTGCCGGAGCCGGTGCGGACGCACTCGGGGCAGTGGAATCCGACGGAGGCGTTGATCATGCACTCGGGGCAGATCGGGCGCTCGCAGCGGGTGCAGCGGATGCCGGTCTCGCGGTCCGGGTGGCGGTAGCACATGGGGACGCTGTGGGCGTCCTGCGGGCTGCCCGCAGCCTGGTCGTCCATGAGATCCCCTAGGTCGTGAAAGCCGTCGTGGGCAAGGCCGTGGTGGACAAAGCCCCGCCCCGCCCATCCTTACGGATGAGCGGGGCGATTGGTTCCCCTGTGGGGGCCTTCGTGCTCAGCGGGTCTCGATGACGACCGACTCGATGACCACGTCGTTGAGCGGGCGGTCGGTGCGCGGGTTCGTCTGGATCGTGGCGATGGTGTCCACGACCTTCTGGCTCGCCGCGTCGGTGACCTCGCCGAAGATGGTGTGCTTGCGGTTCAGCCACGCCGTCGGGGAGACGGTGACGAAGAACTGCGAGCCGTTGGTGCCCGGGCCGGCGTTGGCCATCGCCAGCAGGTAGGGCTTGTCGAAGCGCAGGTCCGGGTGGAACTCGTCCTCGAACTGGTAACCGGGACCGCCGGTGCCGTTGCCCAGCGGGTCACCGCCCTGGATCATGAAGCCACTGATCACCCGGTGGAAGACCGTACCGTCGTAGAGCCTGTCCGTGGACTTCTTCCCGGTCTCGGGGTGCGTCCACTCCCGCTCGCCCTGGGCGAGCTCGACGAAGTTCTTGACCGTCTTGGGGGCGTGGTTCGGCAGAAGCCGGACTTCGATGTCGCCGTGGTTGGTCTTCAGGGTGGCGTAGAGCTGCTCAGCCACGATCCTGCCTTCCGTTGTCTTTCCGTGACTCCCTGATCCTCGCATGGACGGGGCTCCACGTCGCCTGACCTCCGTTCGCCGGGGGGAAACCGGGCGGTTCGGTTGCGGAAACCAGTCGAGTAGTCCCGGGGCGGGGGCACGGGGCAGCGATCCGTGGCATTGTCGACGACAAGCTCCTGTTGCCCCCGATTCATCCGCTATTGCACGTGATCGGCTGACGACCCGAGATGGCCCGGGGCCGATTCCCGTGACCCGGATGCGCGTCCGCGCATGCCTGGCGGCGCACCCGGAGGCATGATCCGTAAAAGGGTGGAAAGTCGAAATACCGTACGCCACCGAGGAGGAGGAACCCGTGACCCGCATCGACAGCGTGCGCGCCGCGACCGGTTCGGCGAAGGACAGCGTGCTGCACGCCGCGGAAGTGGTGGCGCCCTACGCCGACACGGCCAAGGACAGGGCAACGCACTACGCACACGAGGCACGCGTACGGCTGGCGCCCAAGGTGACCCAGGCCGCCGGACAGGCACGCGTTCAGTACGGCGCCCATGTGCAGCCGTATCTGGAGCAGGCCCGTACGCATGTGCCGCCGAAGGTCGACCAGGCCGCCCACGAAGCCGCCGTCCGTACGCGCAAGGCCGCAAAGCAGGCGGCGGACTACTCCCGGCCGAGGCTTGAGCAGGCGATGGCCGCGGCCGGACCCGTCACGACCGAGGCAGCCGCCCGGAGTGTGGCCGCCATGGCCGCGCTGCGCGGTCAGGTCTCGGCCAAGGAGATCCAGAAGCTGGTCCGCAAGCAGGAACGGCGGGCGAGGGCCGGCCGTGCCCTGAAGACACTGGCGATTCTGGGCGCCCTCGCCGGGGGTGCCTTCGCCGCCTGGAAGTGGTGGGACAAGCAGGCCAACCCGGACTGGCTGGTGGAACCGCCCGCCGCGACCGAGGTGCCCGAGTCGGGTCGGCTGTCCTCCGTGGACGGCAGCGGCCAGTCGGTCCTGGACCCGGAGGTCGAGGCCAAGCAGGCCGAGGAAGAGGCCGCTCAGCGCGACGACCGTTCCTGACGGCCGCCGGGGCAACAGCACGGCGGGGCGGGAGACTCAAGGGCTGACCTTGCGAGTCTCCCGCCCCGCCGTGCTGTTTCACGTGAAACAAGCCCAGGCTCAGACCTTGCGCACCTTCCACACCACCTCCGCCGGCCACCTCTCCGCCCAGTTCCGGTCGAGGGCTTCCTTGAAGTAGGTGGCGCCGCCGACCGGGGCCAGGGGTTCCACCAGTCGTTCGATGGAGAATCCGCAGTCCCGGAACATGTCGATCCACTGGGCGTAGGTGGAGTGGAAGACAACCACATCACCGCCGTACTTCATCCGGGCGTCGCCGTAGGGGTTGGCGAGGCGCTCGCCCACCGTGCCGCTCCGGTTGTCGAAGCACATCTGCAGCAGCGGGGAGTAGGTGCACAGGCCTAGGACGCCGCCGGGGCGGAGCACGCGGTGGGCTTCCTGGAGCAGGCGGTGGGGCGGGGAGAAGTCGAACGCGCCATGGTCGCAGAAGGCCGCGTCGAAGACTCCGGAACGGAACGGCAGGCGCTCCGCGGCGGCTTGGACGAAGCCCGCGGCCCCTTCGCCGAGGGCGCGCGAGAGCTGGCCGGAGGAGAGTTCGACTCCGTAGGCCTCGTATCCGGCGCGGGCGAATCCGGTGGTGTCGTGCCCGATGCCGCAGCCCAGGTCGATGATCCGGGAGCCGGCCGGGAGGTCGTCGGTGAAGATCTTGAGGTCGCTCTCCGGGAGGTGCCAGATCCCCCAGGACGGATGCCGTTCGGCGTCGAAGTGCTCGGGGTGGGCATCGTGGTACAGCTCGCTGTTGGAGTCCCAGTACTGCTCGTTGACCTTGAGGTAATTGATCTTTGCCATCGCCCGTCCTCAGTCTTGCGGGGGTTCGCACACCGACAGGTCGGCCCAGCCGGACGGCGGGCTGACGTAGTTCTTCACGCGCAGCCGGGCGGCCGACCTGAGCCGTCCGAAGAGGCAGATCTCGCCGGTCTCGCTCAGCACCCGCTCGGCCCGGGCGCAGTGGGCGAGCCGGTCCTGGAGGTCGTCCGCGGCGAGGGCCCGGTGCACGGTGTCCTTGAACGCGGACGCGGGTCCGCCGGGGAGCTGCTCCGCCGGACGGCGGGTGAAGGGGAGCAGGAGGGCGACCGGGTCGGGCCAGGGCGAGGCCATCAGCACGAGACGGAAGTCTTCGCGGTACGTGGTGTGCAGCTCGGTGAGATAGGCCCGGTAGTCGATGGCCTCGGGCCGGAGGGTGAGTCCGGTGTTCTCGCCGATCTGCTCGGCCAGGATGCGGGCCGTCTCCCGGTTCGGTGAGAAGTCCGGGAAGACCAGACGGACGGGAGTGCGCCCGGCCGCCGGGAACAGTTCGTGTGCCGCGCGGGCCGGTGCGACGCTCCGGTGCGGGTCCCACAGTCCGGTGAAGGAGTCGAGCGGGCTGAGGGCTCCGTGCAGTCCCCGGGACAGATCCCGGCGGTCGAGGGCGGCCGCGACGGCCCGCTTGTGCTTCGCGGTCATGCCGCTCGGTGGCAGCAGGGCGACGGCGATGTCGAGGTCGTCGACCTGGAGGTCCGGGTAGTCGGCGCGCTGGGCCCATCGGGGCACGGGGAAGGTCGTCGGGCAGGTGATGTCGACGGCTCTTCGGTCGTAGAGGTCCTGCCCGTGCTCGGCGCCGGAGGACAGCACGTAGGTGACATCGGGCCAGGGGCCGGTCGCCCGCAGGCGGATTTCGCCGGGTGGTCCTTCGGCCAGTGTGTAGGCGCCGCTGGTGACGGCCGGGTCGGGGTGCCGGGGGCCGAAGACGGGGTTGGCCAGGAGGGCGGGCAGATCGCCGACGGGGTGGCGGGTGGTCAGCAGCAGCCGGTCGGGGTCGAGGGGCTGGATGCGCTCGATGAGCGACACGAGCCAGGCGAAGGGGCCGGCCTGCTTGGCGACTCCCGCGATGTGCCGGGCGATGTCGCGGGCGTGGATCGGCCGGCCGTCGGACCAGCCCGCACCGGGCCGCAGTGCGAAGTCCCAGCGTTTCTCGTCCAGCCGCAGCGCCTTGTGCAGCAGGCCCGGCCGCAGGGTGCGGTCGGGGCCTTCCACGAAGAGCGGGCGGGCGAGTTGGCGCGTGATCGTCAGGCCGGTCCAGTCGTCGGCCGCGCCGTAGAGGCCCGACGGAATCAGGTCCGTTTCCACTCGGATCGGCTTGGACATGCCGCTTCCCCTTTGGCGCGATACTGCTGCGTTTTTGGCGCGAACCGTGCCGCTAGGGCGAGGTACAGCCGCTCAAATCCTTGACCACGGCATGCCGAGCGACCGCTTATTGAGCCTGGGCGATGATATGACCGGTTTCGAAGTCAATGATTTTCCGCACGTCGTATTCGACGAGTTCGGTGATGCCCGCGAGGTGATGAATGATCGCGGCGGCCATCCAGGCACCGATGATGGTGTTGTTGGGGCCGAAGGAATAGCGCGTGCTCCGAAGATTCCCGGCGTCATTCTCCGGCGCGATGTCGGCGCGTACCGGAAAGGCGAGCTGCCCGGGGGTGACCGTTGATCGGCCAGGGGCGAAGAGCGGACCGTAGAAGCCCCGCTGCATGCCCACACCGCCGAATATCGACGGCGTATTCCGAGCCCAGGCGGATTCGGCCACCGCATCGGAGATACTGCCGATCGGCTGGTCGATGCAGACGGCGATGACATCCACGTCCGCGTGTGCTTCCAGGACTTCGCCGATTTCCTCGGGTGATCGGACGAACCGGTCGACGAGCGAGACGTCGGCGTCCGGCACCCGTTCATGGATATAGCCGCGGGCCGCCTCCAGTTTGGGTTCGCCCACGGCCGCCCTGGGGAAGGTGAACTGCCGGTTCAGATTGTTCAGCTGCACCTTGTCGGCGTCGACGAGGACGAAGCGTCCGACGCCGGCTCCGATGAGGTGCTGGAGGATCACGCTGCCGGTGCCGCCGACGCCCATGACCATGACCTTGGCGCCACAGAGACGGCGTTGTGCCTCGTCAGGGCGGTAGGTGTGCAGGGCCAGATGCCCCCACTGCCGGGCATGGACGCTGTCGTCGCCCGCGGGGCCCGAGGGCGACTCGATGAGAAGGCCGCGTTTCCGCAGGGCTTCGACAAGGCCCGCGCATGCGGAATCGCCGCGCGTCAGCGCTTCGAGTGCCTCGTTCTCACAGCCGCCCTCAAGGGTTTCCAGCAGCCGGCTGACCGTGCCCTTGCTGTCATCGAGAACGTATTTCTTCTTCTCACCCTGGAACGTCACCGTGCCGTCGGCCGATTCCAGTTGCCAGGCCGGGTTCAGCCATACACGCATAGCGCGCGAACACATCCTCGGGGCAGAAAGCGGATACCACTCAGGGATGCACGGAGCGGGGGTGCGGCTCCGTTTTACCGAAGCCGCACCCCCGCTCACACTGTCAACAGCGGTGGACCATCACCTGAGCGGCGTCGGCCACGTCCATCTCCTCGATGAAGAAGATGTCATCCTGCTCCTGCGAGGCAACCTGAATTGCGGACTCAGCAACGTTCTCGTTCACTGTCGCTCCTCATGTGCAGCGGAACTGAATTGCTCTGACGTCAGGAAGCTTCACCATTCCGACAGCCGCTTGTCAAGCATCTCTCAGCCGGATTTATTTTTCACCGCAAAGCATGCTCAACGTTAGCAACACGGACATTTCTTCCCCTTGTGTTCGAGGTGCTGGCCAGGCAGGATCCGTGAAACGCGTGAACGCCTTTGACGCCGCGCAACAGGGGGATTGAAGAGCCACCGGTGCGGGGTAGTGGACCCCTTGGGCGGACCACCTAAAACCGGAGCATTAAATTCCGCACCGCACGCCGCGCATCTTCCAAAGCGAGAGAACGAAGCTCAGAATCATGGGATTCCTTGAATTCAACAGTGTCCGCTGCAATCTCGCCGACGGGCGAACACTGTTCGAAGACGTCAGCTTCTCCGTGGGGGCAGGGGAGGTCGCGGCGCTGATCGGCCACAACGGCGCGGGGAAGAGCACCCTGGTCAACGTCGCGGGCAAGCGCCTCAAGCCGCGTGCGGGCACCGTCCATGTGCAGGGCGGCCTGGCGATGATGCCGCAGTTCATCGGTTCGGTGCGCGACGAGTCGACCGTGCGCGATCTGCTGCTGGCCGCCGCCCCCGAGCGCATCGCCGCGGCCGCGGCGGACATCGACGCCCTCGAACTCGAGCTGATGGAACGCGACGACGAGGCCACGCAGATGCGGTACGCCGAGGCGCTGAGCACCTGGGGCGAGGCCGGCGGCTACGAGATCGAAGTGCTGTGGGACGTGGTGACCACCGCGGCGCTCGGCATGCCCTTCGACCGCGCCCGCTTCCGCGACGTCAACACCCTCTCCGGCGGCGAGCAGAAGCGCCTCGTCCTGGAGGCGCTGCTGCGCGGGCGCGAGCAGGTGCTCATCCTCGACGAGCCGGACAACTACCTGGACGTCCCGGGCAAGCGCTGGCTGGAGGAGCAGCTGCGCACCACCGACAAAGCCGTGCTGCTGGTCAGCCACGACCGGGCCCTGCTGGGCAACGTCGCCACGAAGGTCGTCGCCCTCGAAGGCCGCAGCACCTGGGTGCACGGCGGCTCCTTCACCGGCTGGAAGGAAGCCCGCCAGGCACGGCGCGAACGCCTGGCCGAGCTGCACCGAAGGTGGGACGAGGAGCACGAGCGGCTCAAGGACCTGGTGCACACCCTCGGCGAACAGGCCAAGATCAGCGCCGCCATGGCACCCCGCTACCGCGCCGCCCAGACCCGGCTGCGCAAGTACGAGGAGGCCGGCCGCCCGCCCGAGCTGCCCCGCGAGCAGCGCGTGGTCCCCCGGCTGACGGGCGGCCGTACCGGAACCCGCGTCATCACCTGTGAGCGGCTGGAACTGACCGGGCTCATGAAACCGTTCGACCTGGAGATCTACCTGGGAGACCGGGTCGCGGTGCTGGGGTCGAACGGCTCCGGCAAGAGCCACCTGCTGAAGCTGCTGGCCGGCCTCGACGTGGACCACTCCGGCTCCTGGCGGCTGGGCGCCCGGGTCGTACCCGGCTTCTTCACCCAGACCCACCAACACCCCGAGTGGGTGGGCAGGACCCTCGTGGAGATCATGGGCCGCGGCGAGGGCATCCGCGAGGGCCTGGACCGCGGGGCCGCCGCGGGCATGCTCTCCCGGTACGAACTGGCGGCCGCCGCGGACCAGCGCTTCGAGACGCTCTCCGGAGGACAGCAGGCCCGCTTCCAGATCCTGCTCCTGGAGCTCGGCGGCGCGACGCTGCTCCTGCTCGACGAACCGACGGACAACCTCGACCTGGTCTCGGCCGAGGCGCTGCAGCAGGCCATCGAGGAGTTCAACGGCACGGTCGTCGTGGTCACCCACGACCGCTGGCTCGCGAGCTCCTTCAACCGCTACCTCCTCTTCCGCTCCGACGGCGAGGTGGCGCAGACGCAGGAACCGGTGTGGGACGAGAACCGGGTGACCAGGGCCCGCTGACCCCTTGGCGTGGCCCCTACCGACCGAAGGAGAGGCACAATGCAGGACTCGGCGCAGACCGCTTCCGTCATGGACCACATGAGCAGGGACGCCGCGATCGCCTTTCACGGCAAGACGATCGACTTGCTCACCGCGGCCCCCGCACGGGAAGCACTCGGCCTGCTGCGGCCCGGAAGCGACGCCCCGGCCACCAGCCTGCCTCTGATGCCCCCGGACATGACACACCCCCTCGTCTCCGAACTGGCCGCGCTGCCGACCTGGGCCACGGAGCACTGGCTGCTCACCCCCGACGACAACGTGAAGCCGTGCGGCGAGGACGAGTTCACCGAGGCTCCCCCGGAGCGGCGCTTCTCGCGCAGCGGCTGTCTGCGCGACATCCCCCGGGACGCCCTCGGCATCCGCGCCTTCATCTCCGCGCTCAAGAGCACCGATGTGGCCGACGCGTTCTCGGAGGCCTTCGGCGAGCGGGTGTCCTTCCGCTCGGCCGACATCGCCAAGTACGAGGCCGGCCACTATCTGCGCCGCCACTCCGACACCTTCGACGACCGGCGCTTCGGCCTCGTCTTCTTCCTCTCCCCCGGCTGGGCCGCGGGCGACGGCGGTGAACTCGTGGTGGAGGCGCCCAGCGGCGCGGCCCTGGCCACGCAGCCCGAGCAGGGCCGCGTGGCGCTTCTGCGGATCAACCCCGGCTACCACCACAGCGTGTGCGCGATCCGCTCGCAGTCCTGGGTGCGCTACTCCATCGCCGTACACTTCGGCACGGCCAAGTAGCGGCCGCTCACGGACGACGGCCCGCCCCAACGAGCCTTTGGCGGCCGGTTGTTGATCCCCGCACGGCTCCGGCCGCCACCGGCGGGGCCGTGCGGTGACGTCCGCCACCGTTCTCATCAGATCTAGCGGCGTGCCGCCAGGAGTCCGACGTGCTCAAAGACCGCAGTTTCAGAAACCTGTGGACCGCCCAGACGGTGTCCCTGTTCGGTACCCAGGCCAGCGTGGTCATCATCCCGCTGCTCGCCCTGGAAACCCTCGACGCCTCCGCGTTCGAGATGGGTCTGCTCGGCAGTGCCGAGTCGCTGGCCGTGCTGCTCCTCGGGCTGTGGGTGGGCATGACCGCCGACCGCTATCCGCGCAGGTCGGTCATGGTGACGGCGAACATCGCGCGCCTGCTGCTGATCGGCATGATCCCGGTGGCCTACGCCCTGGACCTGCTGAGCATCCCCCTGCTCTTCACGACCGTCTTCCTGGTCGGCGCCCTCACCCTGCTGTACGACTCCGCGCTGTCCTCGCACATGGTGCTGACCTTCGACCGCCGTCAACTCCCCAAGATCAACTCGTATATGGAGGGCAGCACCGCGGTCAGCGAGGTCGCGGGACCGGGCCTGGGAGGTCTCCTGGTCCAGGCGCTGGGCGCGCCCATGGCCCTGGTCGCCGACGTCTGCAGCTATGTCGCGAGCACAGTGCTGCTGCTGGGGTCCGGAGACGGTCCGAAGAAGGGCGCGGAGACCACGGAGCAGGAGTCCGAGCAGCCGGAGCAGTCCGAACAGTCGGAGCAGCCGGAGCAGGAGACGGTCAAGGGCGCCCTGACCGGCTTCACCTGGGCCTTCTCCCACCCCATCCTGCGACCGGTGATCGTCTCCGCGGCCCACTTCAACTTCTTCACCGCGATGTTCTTCGCCGTCTACACCTTCTACGTGGTCAAGGAGTTGGGCTTCAGCCCGCTCCTCGTGGGCCTCGCGAGCGCGGCCGGCGGGCTCGGCGGCGTGCTGTCCGCGACAGCCGCCTCCGCGTTCATGAGCAGGGTGCGGACCCGGCTGCTCTACGTGCTGTCCCTGGTCGTGCCCACCGTCGGCGCCTTCCTCGTCCCCGGCTCCGGACTGCTGGACTCCTCCCTCCTGCGGTTCCTCGCCGTGGCCGCGGGGATGTTCCTGTGGAGCTTCGCCATCGTCGTGAACCTGGTCATGAGCGAGACGATCAAGCAGATGGTGACGCCGACGCACATGATCGGCCAGGTCACCTCCGCGATGCGCTTCACGACGCTGGGCTTCGAGCCCGTCGGCGCGATCGTCGGCGGCACCGTCTCCCAGTTCCTCAGCCCCACCACCGCCCTGGTCATCGCGTCCTGCGGCCTCGCGACCTCCATCGCCTGGGTCGTCCTCAACCGCCACCTGGGCACGTACGACGTGAACGAGGCCGAGCCCGTGAGCACCGCCTGACCCGCTGCCCGACCGGCATGCAAAAGGACCCCTCCGACCGCGTTTCCGCAGATCAGAGGGGTCCGATCAAGTGGAGCCTAGGGGAGTCGAACCCCTGACATCTGCCATGCAAAGACAGCGCTCTACCAACTGAGCTAAGGCCCCGGAAGGGGACATCCGCCCGGACGAAGCATGTCCCGGCGGGCGTCGGAGACCAGAGTACCGGGTCACCCCCGTGATTCCGCAAAAGGATTGGGGGTCCCCGTCGCCGACCACTCTCCGTAAGATGCTCGGCGTGGTTCGCTACCGCGAACCGCCGTACATGGGGAAGCGATGGGGAGACGCAATGGACGCCGCACAGCAGGAAGCCACCGCAAGAGCGCGGGAACTGCAGCGGAACTGGTACGGGGAGCCGTTGGGGGCGCTCTTCCGTAGGCTCATCGACGATCTTGGTCTCAACCAGGCTCGTCTCGCGGGGGTTCTGGGACTGTCCGCGCCGATGCTGTCACAGCTGATGAGCGGGCAGCGGGCGAAGATCGGCAACCCGGCCGTCGTGCAGCGCGTGCAGTTGCTGCAGGACCTGGCCGGGCAGGTCGCGGACGGCAGCGTGAGCGCGGCCGAGGCCACTGAGCGCATGGAGGAGATCAAGAAGTCACAGGGGGGTTCGGTGTTGAGCAACACCACACAGACGACGACCAGTTCGGGAGCGCCCACGGTCAAGCGCGTGGTCCGGGAGATCCAGTCGCTGCTGCGCTCGGTCGCGGCGGCGGGGGACATCATCGACGCCGCTCAGACCCTCGCCCCGACCCACCCGGAACTGGCAGAGTTCCTGCGGGTGTACGGCGCCGGCCGTACCTCGGACGCGGTGGCGCACTACCAGTCCCACCAGAGCTGATCGCACCGCCCGGCAGCCGAAGGGGGTTCGGCGGCCGGACAGAGTGATCTGACGGGGGACGGACGCTGACCGGCGTCACGGGGGACAGCGCACGGCACGGGCGGACACGAGGGGTCGTGTCACGCACGGGGGACCGGCCGGCGCGAGCGGGTTCTCCCGCGCAACGGGGGCACGGCGGGGGCCGCGACGGGGGATGCGGCGGGGGCCGCGAAGGTGGGATGCGACGGGGGAGTCGTATCGCTCATCGGGGATTTGTCCCGATCGTCGGGGTCGTACGACTCATCGAGGGATTCGTCTCGCTCGTCGGGGAGTCGCAGCACCCGGCGAGGGGGAAGCAAGGGGGGTAGCCGCAGGGGGAGGAGCGACGTACAGCCATGGGTGAGGTCTTCGCCGGCCGGTACGAACTGGTCGACCCGATCGGGCGCGGAGGGGTCGGTGCCGTCTGGCGCGCCTGGGACCACCGCCGCCGCCGCTATGTTGCCGCCAAGGTCCTGCTCCAGAGCGACGCGCACTCGCTGCTGCGCTTCGTGCGCGAACAGGCCCTGCGGATCGACCACCCCCATGTGCTCGCCCCCTCCAGCTGGGCCGCGGACGACGACAAGGTCCTGTTCACCATGGACCTGGTGGCCGGCGGCTCCCTGGCCCACCTCGTCGGGGACTACGGCCCTCTGCCACCGGCCTTCGTCTGCACCCTGCTCGACCAGCTGCTGGCGGGGCTGGCCGCGGTGCACGCTGAGGACGTCGTCCACCGTGACGTCAAACCCGCCAACGTGCTGCTGGAGGCCACCGGTACGGGCCGGCCGCGACTGCGGCTGTCCGACTTCGGCATCGCGATGCGGCTGGGCGAGCCCCGCCTGACGGAGACCAACCTCGTCGTGGGAACGCCCGGCTATCTCGCGCCCGAGCAGCTGATGGGCGCCGAACCCGACTTCCCCGCCGACCTGTTCGCCGTAGGACTGGTCGCGCTGTATCTGCTGGAGGGGGCCAAGCCGGACAGCAAGGCGCTCATCCAGTACTTCGCCGAGCACGGGACGCCCGGTGCGCCCAAGGGCATTCCGGAACCGCTGTGGCAGGTGGTGGCCACGCTGCTGCAGCCGGACCCGCAGGCACGGTTCCGTACGGCCACGGGGGCGCGCAAGGCGCTCGCCGCCGCCGCGGAACTCCTCCCGGAGCCCGGCCCGGACGACGAGCTGATCGAGATCTTCGACCAACTCGGCCCGCTGCCCTCTGGGTTCGCCCCCGAGGGCCCGCTGGAGAGAGCGCGGGGGCTGGGGCGGCAGGACCGCAGGGAAGAGCCGTCCGGCCCGGGAACGGACGAGGCACCGTCGGGCGACCACAGCAACGCCTGGCCGTCCCCCGAGGCCGTACCGCCCGACCCGCGCCAGGAGACCGACCCTTCAGCCACCCCGTCGACGCCTGCTCAGCCGGCCTCCATGTCGGACACCGGCAGCTTCCATCTGCCGCCTCCGCAGGCCACCGGCACGTACTCCCCCGCGCCCGACGGCCCGCCCTACGACACCGCCCACCGGCCGCACACCTACCAGCCGCTCCCACCGGCGTACGCCGGCCACGAGGGCCACCCCGGTCAGCCCCTGCCCCCCGCAGCGCATTACGCCACCGGCACCTCAACGGCCTCGTACACCGCCCAGAACCCACACCAGGCCCCACAAGCGCCACAGGCCCCTCCGCTCGCGCAGCCCGCCCGGCCCGCTTCACGGCATCGCGCGGAACGGCCGCGCCGCCGCCCCGGCCCTCCGGCCAAGGTGGCGGTCCCGCTCCTGCTCCTCGCCCTGGCCTGCTACGCCGTCGGCTTCTGGGCCCTGACCCGCATCTGAGCCCGCACGGGTATGAGCCCCTGCGAGGAACCGGCGCTACTGGGCAGGACCCCGCCGACGGGCCATCACGGTCCACACCCCGAGCCCCACCAGCAGCGCGCTCCCGGTGCCGATGCCGCCCACGGCGACCGCCCGCATCGTGGTGTCGCCACCCCCGGCCACGCCTTCCGCCGCCGCCTCACGCTCCTGGTCCGAGACCTCGAAGACGCCCGCGGGCTCGGACTCCCCCACGTACTCGGGCCCGCTCTTCGCCGCTCCGCTCACCCGGACGCGCAGCGTCATCGCGAACGGCCCGTCCCCGAAGCTGTCGGCGACGCTCTTGGCGAGATGCGCGACGAGGTAGTAGGAACCGGCGAAGCGCACGGCGCCGACCTGTTCGACGGGGGCATTGCGGTTGGCGTGGTCGACCGGCGGCAGGGGAGGCAGGCTGCCGGAATTCTGGTCGCCGTCGTAGCCGACGCTCACATCGGCGACATGACCGCGGGCGGGGTTGTAGAGGACCAGGTCAAGGGCGCCGGTCGTGTAGCCGGTGCCGCCGGAGTCCGTGCTGCCCAGCTCGGCGGTGGCGTGGAGCTGCCGGCCCCAGTCGACCGGCACCTCGTAGAAGACCGTCTGGCCGGGCCGGAGGTAGTCCCGCCATACGCCCTGGTCGAGGGGGGTCGCCCCGGCGAATCCCGCACCGCCCCGGCGGCGCTCGGCCTTCCCCTGGAGCGGCTGGGGCGTGGCGGAGTTCCACACCTCGGGCGCGCCGGTCGGCCCGGTCTTCGCCGTCCGCGGCTCCGTCATGGCGAGAAGTTCCAGGTCCCAAGCGTCCGGTGAGGAGCCCTCGCCCTTCGGGTCGGCCCGCTCGACGGACACGTAATAGGTGCCGGCCTTCCGGCACAGGGCCTTGGTGGGCGAGATCTCGCGCATGCCCCAGGCCGCGATGGGGTGCGGACTACGGGCGGCGCCGAAGCTCTCGGTGTCGACGGAGCAGGAATTGCCCTCGGCGTCCTGCACGGACACCCTCAGCCCGTCGATGACGGAGACGGTGCTGTCGGGGGAGGGGGCGGCGGTGACGGACACATACGCGTCCGACGCGGCGTCGAGTTCGATGCTGTAGCTGACCTTGCCGCTGCTCGGGAGCGAGCTCTTGTAGGCGGTGCCGGGCTTCAGCAACTCGGCGTCCGCGGTGCTCCTCGCTCCCTCGACGCTCCGGGCACCGTCGGCGAAGGCGTACGGGCTCGGCGTCCCGGCAGCTCCGGAGGCAGCCCCTAACGCCCCAGAGGTCCCGGAGACCCCGGAGGCCCCGGCAGCGGCCAGAGCGGCCTGGCCCGGCGCCACGGCAGCCGTAGCGCCCAGCACCACCCCCACGAGCCCCAGGCGCACAGCCACCGACGGACGCCCCTGCCACGCGCCCGCACGCCCCCACGCCGTACGACCCCGTCCCCTCACGCGCCACCCCTCAACGACGAAATTCCGTGAGCCGTGGCCCATCCTGCCCGTACGGCCGGCCCCAGGACACACAAAACCCCGACCGCGAGGCGGCCGGGGTGTGCTCGCTTTGGGATGTCGTGACTCACGAACCCGTGGGCACGGAGTCAGTCGCCTCCGTCCACAGGTCCTGCTCGGCGCGATCCGCCTGGATCTGGCGGTACACGAGGAGCCCGCCGATAGCGGCCAGTGCGACCAGGAGAAGCTTCTTCACCGCGCGACCTCGTCTTTCGTTGACGTAGGGGACCTCTGGCGCCCGACTATACACACCGACCGAGACCGATCGGTGACCTGAGTCGGACCTCAACTCCCTTCCCCGGAACCGGGATAGAAGCGGAGTCCACCGCTCCGATCGGAGGGTGATCACACCCCGACGGACGGTTACTTTGGGCCTCCTTCTCCTCTCTCCTCACATTTTCACCCCTCTTGCGTCCATCCGAGTGGTGTTCATCGGAACATCGCCGCGCCACGGGCGTCGGTCCACCACTTCTCGCCCCCCATACACATCATGAGGAAAGTACGCAAATCGCCCGACCCGAAAGTGAGGGGCCATGGCCCGGAACAAGGTTATGAAACTGTGGACCGCCATCGTCACCGCCTTCCTGGCGCTGTGCACGAAGCTCGGATTCGTCACCACGAACGCCGCCACGACCGCCAGCGCGGCAGTACCGCAGGCGGAGCCGGAGCGCAACAGCGGCAGCGACCGCATCCCGCACCAGCGAACGGCATCGGCGACATCTCCCGTGTCCCTGGCGAAAGCCCTGCCCCCCACGATGAAACAGCGCATCCGGGCCGAGGCCCACGGCAAGACCCCCCGCTGCCGCCACCGCCCACTCGCGGACACCGACGCGGACTCGGACCCCATGGCGGACTACCTGACTCCCCTGCAGCGCTGAACCCCCCGCCCGATCCCATCCGAACGGCGACCCTGCGTACAGGCCCGGCAGCTCGACAGAGCCGCCGGGCTTCTTCATGCCCCGCACGCCCTATCCCATGGAACGCGTAAGGGTTCGTGCTCGGGCTTCAGCGTGATGCCGTGTATGACCGGACTCGAGGTCGAGAAGCAGTGCGCGTAGAGACCATGCGCAAAGGCCCGGTGGGGTCGGAGTCAGGCCGGTCGGCAGCTCCACGAACTCAGCCGCGCCCCGCGCACGGGAGGCGTACGGCTTTCTGCGATCTCCATACTTCGACCGGCTGATGTCAGCCATGAACGTCAAAACCCCCAGCCGGTACCGGCTGGGGGTCTTTTCGCTGGTGGGGCTAACAGGATTTGAACCTGTGGCCTCATCCTTATCAGGGATGCGCTCTAACCAACTGAGCTATAGCCCCGCCGCGCTGTGCGGGGGTGTGTCCCGCGCGCTGACTCCTGAAGATTAGCGCACGACATGGGCAGTCCCAAAATCGGTTGTCGGGACTGCCTCAATCCAGGTCAAAAGGGTCGTGTCACTCGTCCTCGGCGAGCGTCAGCTCCACCCCGCCGACGAAGCCCGCGGACAGGTTGTAGATGAACGCGCCGAGGGTCGCGAGGGCCGTCGCCAGGACGACGTCGATGACCGCGATGACCGAGGTGAACATCAGGACGTTGGGCAGCGACAGGAAGGCCTGCAGGTCGAAGCCGTTGGACTCGTTCGAGCCGGTCGCCTCGGAGATCGTGCCGCCGACCGTGGAGAAGACGCCCATCGCGTCCATGACCATCCACAGCACGGCGGCCGCGACGATCGTGCAGATGCCGAGCGCGATGGAGAGCAGGAAGCTGACCTTCATCACCGACCAGGGGTCGGCCTTGGACACCCGCAGCCGCGCCTTGCGGACGCGGGGCACCGTGCGCGTTCCCGGACGGGGGCGCCGTGCGGCACCGGCGGAAGCCCCCGCACCCGCGCCGCCACCGGCCGCCGCCTGCTGCGCCGGATAGGCCTGCGGCGGGTGGTACGGCCCGGCCTGCTGCTGTGCCTGCCGTTCCCCGGGCAGCGGAGAAGCCGTCTCGGCCCCCTTGGGCTGCGGCTGCGGCTGCGCCTGCGGTTGCGGCTGGGCGCCGGACGCGGCCGGGCCCGCGCCGGCGCTGTGCTGCTGGGTCCCCGGACCTCGGGTGTCGGTCACGGTTCCCCCCTGGGATCCCTGCTTGTCAGTCGAGGGCGAGTCGTCCTTGTCGGCCGGCTTGACCGCCTTCAGGTTGGTCGTGTGCGGGTCCGCCGCACGTGCGGCGGAGCCACGACCGCCGTCGTCCGTGTCCGTACCCGTCGAGGTACCGCTCGGTCCGGCGCCCGTGGCTCCGCTCACGCTGACTCACTCCTCGTGCTACTCAGACGAGGGCGCCTCACCCTCGTCCGTGCCGGTGGCCGCGGCGCCTTCGGCGGTCTCGTCGACGACGATGTCGCCGTCGACCTCTTCCGCCTCGCGTCCCGCCTCGGCGTTGCGAGCGATGCCGACCACGGCATCGCGCTTGCCCAGATTGATCAGTTGGACGCCCATGGTGTCACGGCCGGTTTCCCTGATCTCGTTGACTCGCGTACGAATCACACCGCCCGACAGCGTGATGGCGAGGATCTCGTCGGTCTCCTCGACCACCAGCGCGCCGACGAGGGAGCCCCGGTCCTCGACGATCTTGGCGGCCTTGATACCGAGGCCGCCGCGACCCTGGACGCGGTACTCGTCGACGTTGGTCCGCTTCGCGTACCCGCCGTCTGTGGCAGTGAACACGAACGTACCGGGTCGAACAACATTCATCGAGAGCAGCTCGTCGCTCTCGCGGAAGCTCATGCCCTTGACACCCGAGGTGGCACGGCCCATGGGTCGCAGTGTTTCGTCCGACGCGGTGAACCTGATCGATTGGGCCTTCTTGCTGATCAGAAGCAGATCGTCGTCGGACGAGACCAGCTCGGCTCCGATCAGTTCATCGTCCGAACCGTCCTCCTGCTCACGGAGGTTGATGGCGATCACACCGCCGGAACGGGGCGAATCGTAATCCTTCAGAGGCGTCTTCTTCACCAGTCCGGCCTTGGTGGCGAGGACGAGGTAGGGAACCGCCTCGTAATTGCGGATCGCCAGGATCTCGGCGATCGCCTCGTCCGGCTGGAAGGCGAGCAGGTTCGCGACGTGCTGACCGCGCGCGTCCCGGCCGGCGTCGGGCAGCTCGTAGCCCTTGACGCGATAGACACGGCCCTTGTTGGTGAAGAACAGCAGCCAGTGGTGCGTGGTGGAGACGAAGAAGTGGTCGACGATGTCGTCTTCCTTGAGCTTCGTGCCGCGCACGCCCTTGCCGCCGCGCTTCTGGGCCCGGTAGTCGTCGGTCTTGGTGCGCTTGATGTAGCCGCCCCGGGTGACCGTGACGACGATGTCCTCCTCGGCGATCAGGTCCTCGATGGACATGTCGCCCTCGTACGGGATCAGCTTCGTCTTGCGGTCGTCGCCGTACTTGTCGACGATCGCGGCCAGCTCCTCGCTGACGATCTGGCGCTGACGGACCGGGCTGGCGAGGATCTCGTTGTACTCGTTGATCTTCGCCTGGAGCTCGTCGTGCTCCTGGACGATCTTCTGGCGCTCCAGGGCGGCGAGCCGGCGCAGCTGCATCTCGAGGATGGCGTTGGCCTGGATCTCGTCGATCTCCAGGAGGTCCATTAGGCCGTGGCGCGCGATCTCGACGGTGTCGCTGCGCCGGATCAGCGCGATGACCTCGTCGATGGCGTCCAGGGCCTTCAGCAGACCGCGCAGGATGTGCGCCCGCTCCTCGGCCTTGCGCAGCCGGAAGCGCGTACGGCGGACGATGACCTCGATCTGGTGCGTCACCCAGTGGCGGATGAACGCGTCGAGCGAGAGCGTGCGCGGCACGCCGTCGACCAGCGCCAGCATGTTGGCGCCGAAGTTCGTCTGCAGGTCGGTGTGCTTGTACAGGTTGTTCAGGACGACCTTGGCGACCGCGTCCCGCTTCAGCACGATGACCAGGCGCTGGCCCGTGCGCGAGGACGTCTCGTCGCGGACGTCGGCGATGCCGCCGATCTTGCCGTCCTTCACCAGGTCGGCGATCTTCTGCGCGAGGTTGTCCGGGTTCACCTGGTACGGCAGCTCCGTCACCACCAGGCACTGGCGGTTCTGGATCTCCTCGACCTCGATGACCGCGCGCATGGTGATGGAGCCGCGGCCGGTGCGGTACGCCTCCTCGATGCCCTTGCGGCCGACGACGAGCGCGCCGGTCGGGAAGTCGGGGCCCTTGATGCGCTCGATCAGCGCGTCCAGGAGGTCCTCGTGCGAGGCCTCGGGGTTCTCCAGGTACCACTGGGCGCCGGCGGCGACCTCGCGCAGGTTGTGCGGCGGGATGTTGGTCGCCATGCCGACCGCGATACCGGCCGAGCCGTTGATCAGCAGGTTCGGGAAGCGGGCCGGCAGGACGGTCGGCTCCTGGGAGCGGCCGTCGTAGTTGTCCGTGAAGTCGACGGTCTCCTCGTCGATGTCACGGACCATCTCCATCGACAGCGGCGCCATCTTGCACTCGGTGTAGCGCATGGCCGCCGCCGGGTCGTTGCCCGGAGAGCCGAAGTTGCCGTTGGAGTCGACGAGCGGCATGCGCATCGACCAGGGCTGGGCGAGGCGCACGAGCGCGTCGTAGATGGAGGAGTCGCCGTGCGGGTGGTAGTTGCCCATGACGTCGCCGACGACACGGGCGCACTTGTAGAAGCCGCGCTCGGGGCGGTAGCCGCCGTCGTACATGGCGTACAGCACACGGCGGTGGACGGGCTTGAGGCCGTCGCGGACGTCCGGCAGCGCACGCGAGACGATGACGGACATCGCGTAGTCGAGGTAGGAGCGCTGCATCTCCGTCTCGAGCCCGACGGGCTCGACGCGCATGGCCAGTGCGTCGCCCTCGGGCGTCGTCACGGGAGTGTTCTCGTCGGTCATTGCTGGTGAAGGTCCTTCCTGGTGCGGTCAGCTGAGACCGACTCAGATGTCGAGGAAGCGGACGTCCTTGGCGTTGCGCTGGATGAACGCGCGGCGGGCCTCGACGTCCTCGCCCATGAGGACCGAGAACAGGTCGTCGGCCTGGGCGGCGTCGTCGAGGGTGACCTGGCCGAGGACGCGGTGCTCCTGGTCCATGGTCGTGATGCGCAGCTCCTCGGCGTTCATCTCACCGAGACCCTTGAAGCGCTGCACCGAGTCGTCCTTGATGCGCTTGCCGGCGTTGCGGCCCATCTCGATGAGGGCGTCGCGCTCGCGGTCGGAGTACGCGTACTCGAAGTCGTCCTTGCCCCACTTGATCTTGTAGAGCGGCGGACGGGAGAGGTACACGTGCCCGGCCTCGACCAGCGGCCGCATGAAGCGGAACAGGAAGGTCAGCAGCAGGGTGTTGATGTGCTGGCCGTCGACGTCGGCGTCCGCCATCAGGATGATCTTGTGATAGCGGAGCTTCTCGATGTCGAAGTCCTCGTGGACCCCGGTGCCGAAGGCGGAGATCAGCGCCTGGATCTCCTGGTTCTGCAGGATCTTGTCGATCCGCGCCTTCTCGACGTTGAGGATCTTGCCTCGGATCGGGAGGATCGCCTGGTACTCGGGGTTGCGGCCGGACTTGGCCGAGCCGCCGGCGGAGTCACCCTCGACGATGAAGATCTCGCACTTGGTGGGGTCGTTCGACTGGCAGTCGCTCAGCTTGCCCGGGAGGGAGGCCGTCTCCAGCAGGCCCTTGCGGCGCGTCAGGTCGCGCGCCTTGCGGGCCGCCACGCGCGCGGTGGCCGCCTGGATGCCCTTGCGGATGATGTCCGCGGCCTCGTTGGGGTTGCGGTCCAGCCAGTCGGCCAGGTGCTCGTAGACGACGCGCTGGACGAAGGTCTTGACCTCGGTGTTGCCCAGCTTGGTCTTCGTCTGGCCCTCGAACTGCGGCTCGCTCAGCTTGACCGAGATGATCGCGGTCAGGCCCTCGCGGATGTCGTCACCGGTGAGGTTGTCGTCCTTCTCGCGCAGCAGCCGCTTGTCGCGCGCGTACTTGTTGATCAGCGAGGTCAGCGCGGACCGGAAGCCCTCTTCGTGCGTACCGCCCTCGTGCGTGTGGATGATGTTGGCGAAGGAGTACACACCCTCGGTGTAGCCGCCGTTCCACTGCATGGCGACCTCGAGGGACAGGTGCTTGTCCTTGTCCTCGGCCTCCAGGTCGATCACGGTGGGGTGCACCACGTCTCCCTTGCGGGAGTTGAGGTACGTCACGAAGTCGACGATGCCGCCCTCGTAGTGGTACGAGACGGCCTTGACCTCGTGCTTCTCGTCCTCACCGGCCTCGTCCGCACCGGCCGTGGCCTTCGCCGACTCGCGCTCGTCGGCGAGGTTGATGCGCAGACCCTTGTTGAGGAACGCCATCTCCTGGAAGCGCCGCGACAGCGTCTCGAAGGAGTAGTTCGTGGTCTCGAAGATGTCCGGGTCGGCCCAGAAGGTGACCGTGGTGCCGTGCTCCTCGGTGGCCTCGTGCTGGGCGAGCGGGGCCGTCGGGACGCCCAGCTTGTAGTCCTGCGTCCAGCGGTAGCCGTCGGTCTTGACCTCGACGGCGACCTTGGTCGACAGGGCGTTCACCACGGAGACGCCGACGCCGTGCAGACCACCGGAGACCGCGTAGCCGCCGCCGCCGAACTTGCCGCCCGCGTGCAGCACGGTCAGCACGACCTCGACGGCCGGCTTGCCCTCGGTCGGCACGATGCCCACCGGGATGCCTCGGCCGTTGTCGACGACCCGCACACCGCCGTCGGCGAGGATCGTGACGTCGATCGTGTCCGCGTGCCCGGCCAGCGCCTCGTCGACGGAGTTGTCGACGACCTCCTGCACCAGGTGGTGCAGACCGCGCTCACCGGTCGAGCCGATGTACATGCCGGGCCGCTTGCGGACCGCGTCCAGACCCTCGAGGACGGTGATGGCACTGGCGTCGTACGAGGCGGTGACCTCGCCGCCCGAGGTGATCGCCTCGCTGTTCACGCCTTCGTCGGTGGACGGGATGTTCTCGTTGGGGTTGCCGGAATCGGCCACGAAGCGCCCTTTCTGGCACAGCACGAGCCGGGCTCGTCGGCGGGTTGCCGGAGCGGCTGCGGCATGTTGCGTTGGTAAGCCTTGATCAGCGTTGCTCAGCTTTTCCCGGACGGTCCCCAGCGAGTGGGGCGGGATTGCTTCCAGTCTACCGGTAGCACTGACACTGATGGGGGTTTGCCGGTACCTGAGTCCGCATGTGCCGCCCTCGACGGGTCTTCCCCGACTCCCGATATGCGGATGGGGGCTCCAAGAGGCTCACGGAGGCACTCAGCGCTTTCGGCCGTCAACCCTTGGCTACTTCGGAGTCAGGTCGCCGTTCGCAACCGTGTGCGGTGGCGGAAAAGGGTGCTCGGAACGGCTGTGCCAGGGCCGCGCCGGCCCGATGAGACGTGACGTAAGTCACCTGTAGGTATCGCCCGGTCCACTGCTGCCCGGGGCGCGCAGGGGGCCGTAGCGGCGGGTGGGGGCGCTGGGGCCCAGGACCTTGATCTGCCGCACGGTGCCGTGCCCAAGGTCCTCGTTGAGACGGGCGACCAGGGTCGGGGCGAGCAGCCGCAGGTTCGTCGCCCAGGCCGTCGAGTCGCAGCGCACGACCAGGACGCGCTCGTCCTCGTCGTACTTCTCGGGCACGCAGTGGTTGGCCACGTCCTCGCCGACGATCTGCGGCCAGCGGCCCATCACCCCGCCCACCGCGGCCGGGGCCTCCCAGCCGCGCTCGGTGATCAGCCGGTTGATCGCCGAGCCGAGCGCCATCGGATCGCGGCCGTCGGCACGCGCGCCGGAGCGCAGCCCGCCGCGGCGCGCCTGCTTCTTCTGCTGCGCCGCGTCCCCACGCGCGCGTGCGGCCTCCTTCGCCGCGCGGAGCGCCACGCGCGCGAGGTCGACGCCGGAGGGCTCGGGGGTGTTCTGCGGCTCCTGTGCGCTCATACGCGCTCCACCGCCCCCTCGGACACGGCGAACCGCGTCCCGGACAGCACATGCGGTACGTCGTCGTCGACGGCGGCCGTCACCAGGACCTGCTCGCCGGGCGCGACCAGCTCGGCGAGGCGCTCACGGCGGCGGGTGTCCAGCTCGGCGAAGACGTCGTCGAGCACCAGCACCGGCTCATTGCCCTCGGCGCGCAGCAGGTCGTACGAGGCCAGGCGCAGGGCCAGCGCGTAGGACCAGGACTCGCCGTGCGAGGCGTAGCCCTTGGCGGGGAGCTGGCCGAGCTTGAGCTGGAGGTCGTCCCGGTGCGGGCCGACCAGGGTGACGCCGCGTTCGATCTCCTGCTTGCGGGCCTCGGCGAGCGCGGCCATCAGCTGTTCGAAGAGGCCCTCGCGGGTGTGCGCCTCGCCCGGCGCGGACGGCTTGTACTCCAGGGCGACGGGACCGCCGCCGGGGGCGAGCTGCTCATAGGCCTTGTCGGCGAGCGGCTGGACGGCGGCGATCAGATCCAGCCGCTGGGCGAGCAGCTCGGCGCCCGCGCGCGCGAGGTGCTGGTCCCAGATGTCCAGCGTTGACATGTCCATTTTGCGGCCGCCGTGGCGACGGGCCAGCGCGGCCGACTTCAGCAGGGTGTTGCGCTGCTTGAGGACCCGGTCGTAGTCGGAGCGCACCCCGGCCATGCGCGGGGAGCGTGCGGTGATCAGCTCGTCGAGGAAGCGGCGCCGCTCCCCGGGGTCGCCCTTGACCAGGGCGAGATCCTCGGGCGCGAAGAGGACGGTCCGTACGATCCCCAGCACGTCACGCGGCTTGACCTGCGAGGACCTGTTGATACGGGCGCGGTTGGCACGCCCCGGGTTCAGCTCCAGCTCGACCAGCTGCTGCCGCTCGCCCTGCCGGACCTGGGCCCGGATGATCGCGCGCTCGGCGCCCATGCGGACCAGGGGGGCGTCGGAGGAGACCCGGTGGCTGCCGAGGGTGGCGAGATAGCCGACGGCCTCGACGAGGTTGGTCTTGCCCTGCCCGTTCGGCCCGACGAAGGCCGTCACCCCCGGGTCGAGCGGGACCTCGACCCGGGGATAGGAGCGGAAGTCGGCCAGCGACAGATGCGTGACGTGCATGGTCGTTTCGCCGACCTCCCAGGCGCTCGGGTGTTGACTTACGTGCTCTCGGTCGCGTGCTACTTCTTCTCGACCGCGTGGCCGCCGAACTGGTTCCGCAGCGCCGCGATCATCTTCATCTGGGGCGAGTCCTCCTGGCGGGAGGCGAACCGCGCGAACAGCGACGCGGTGATCGCCGGCAGCGGCACCGCGTGGTCGATCGCGGCCTCCACAGTCCAGCGTCCCTCGCCGGAGTCCTGTGCATAACCCCGGAGCCCGTCCAGGTGCTCGTCCTCGTCGAGCGCGTTGACCGCGAGGTCCAGCAGCCAGGAGCGGATGACCGTGCCCTCCTGCCAGGAGCGGAAGACGTCCCGGACGTCGGTCACGGAGTCGACCTTCTCCAGGAGCTCCCAGCCCTCGGCGTAGGCCTGCATCATCGCGTACTCGATGCCGTTGTGGACCATCTTCGCGAAGTGGCCGGCGCCGACCTTGCCCGCGTGCACCGCGCCGAAGTCGCCCTCCGGCTTGAGGGCGTCGAAGACCGGCCGCACCTTGGCGACGTTGTCCTTGTCGCCGCCGTACATCAGCGCGTAGCCGTTCTCCAGGCCCCAGACGCCGCCGGAGACTCCGCAGTCGACGAAGCCGATGCCCTTGGCCGCCAGCTCCTCGGCGTGCTTCTCGTCGTCGGTCCAGCGGGAGTTGCCGCCGTCCACGACGACGTCGCCGGGCTCCAGCAGGTCGGCGAGCTCGTCGATCGTGGACTGTGTGGCCTCGCCCGCCGGGACCATGACCCAGACCACGCGCGGGCCGCTGAGCTTGCCCACAAGCTCCTCCAGGCTGTGGACATCGGCGAGATCCGCGTTGCGGTCGTATCCGAGGACGGTGTGGCCTGCGCGGCGGATCCGCTCGCGCATGTTGCCGCCCATCTTGCCGAGGCCGACGAGACCGAGCTCCATCAGTTGTTTTCCTTAGGTGTACAGGTGTCCGACGTGGCGTTGCGGCACTCGCGTGCCGCGTCCGAGCCTAAACCCGGACGCTCGCGCACATCTGTGGGCATACGCGCTCAGTCGTAGGCCCTCACCTGCGGCTTTGCCCCCAGCCTGTGGACAACCACGGACGGCTTCCGAGGGGCAGGGACACTCAGCCGCTCAGCCGCACCGGCATGATCAGGTACTTGTAGGCGTCGTCCGCCTCGGCGTCCAGCGCCGGCTTGCCGCTGAGCAGCGCGGGCTTCGTGGACGTCGTGAAGGACAGCTGGGCGACCGGGGAGTCGATCGCGCTCAGGCCGTCGAGCAGGAACGTCGGGTTGAAGGCGATCGAGATGTCGTCGCCCTCGAGCTGCGCGTCGACCCTCTCCACAGCCTGTGCGTCGTCGCTGGAGCCGGCCTCCAGGATGAGCACGCCCTGCTCGAAGCTGAGCCGCACCGGGGTGTTCCGCTCGGCGACCAGGGCGACGCGCTTGACGGCCTCCACGAAGGGCGCGGTCTCGATGACGGCGACGCTGTTGAACTCCGTCGGGAACAGCGTGCGGTACTTCGGGAGGTCGCCCTCCAGCAGACGGGTCGTCGTACGACGCCCCGCGCCCTCGAAGCCGATCAGGCCCTCGCCCGAGCCCGAGCCGGACAGCGCCAGGATCACCTGGTCGCCGCTGGTCAGGGCCTTGGCGGTGTCCAGGAGCGTCTTGGCGGGCACCAGGGCGACCGCGGAGGCCTCCGGGTTCTCCGGCTTCCACAGGAACTCGCGGACCGCGAAGCGGTAGCGGTCGGTGGACGCCAGCGTGACGGTGTCGCCCTCGATCTCGATGCGCACACCCGTCAGGACGGGCAGCGTGTCGTCACGGCCGGCCGCGATGGCCACCTGGGCGGCGGCGGAGGCGAAGACCTCGCCGGGGACCGTGCCCGTCGCGTTCGGCATCTGCGGCAGGGCCGGGTACTCCTCCACAGGCAGGGTGTGGAGTGTGAACCGGGAGGAGCCGCAGACCACCGTCGCCCGTACACCGTCTGTGGAGATCTCCACCGGCCGGTTGGGGAGCGCGCGGCAGATGTCGGCGAGCAGACGGCCCGAGACCAGGACCGTGCCCTCCTCGTCGACCTCCGTCTCCACCGAGACCCGCGCGGAGACCTCGTAGTCGAAGCTGGAGAGGCTGAGCTGGCCTTCCTCGGCCTTCAGCAGCAGGCCGGCGAGGACAGGGGCCGGCGGACGGGCCGGGAGGCTGCGCGCTGCCCAGGCCACTGCCTCCGCGAGTACGTCGCGTTCCACCCGGATCTTCACTGTTGCCGCCTCCTGCTGTTGCCGGCGCTTCTCGCTCTGCCTGGCCTTCGTCGTCTGTCGCGGTGTCGACGGTCCCCAGGACGGGGAGGACACCGGGGACCAGTCTGACGCACCGCACTGACAGTAGGTGCCTCTCGGGGTCAAGTCGTGACGAGGGGCGGTCGGGCTCCGAAGAGCGAGTTGTGCACAGGACCCGCTTCGAAACGAATTCCCAGCTCTCTCTAGTTGGGAGTAGTAGTAGGGGCTGTGGATACCGTGGATAACCCCGTTTTCCCAGCTCAGAGCAGGAATTTTGTCCACCGGTCCTGTGGGTGACGGCAGTGGACAACCTGGTGTCTCTGTGGAGAACAGAAAGTTCTGCACACACCGTGCACAGGGAGAGGCGAGTTCTCCCCAGCGCCGTCCCCAGCTTTACCCACGTTTCCCACAGCCCAACCCGGCAGCTTTGTGTGACGCCTTTCACTCGACCCAGTGAGGAGGCGCGTCGTGTTGCCGAACAGTGGACAGCGATGTGGAGAAGCCGGTGATCGCTGGGGACAACTGGCCCCAGCCTGTGGGTTGTCGGTGGAAAACTCGATGCACAGCCTGTGGATCCCCTCGCTGTCCACAGTCTGTGGAGATCCTTCGTCCACGAATCCACATGCGGGTGACCTGCCCTGATGGCCCCTCAGCAGGGGCCCCTGTGGACACAGTCTGGACAACTTCCCGGTCCCCAGGATGTGGACGGGAAAAAGTCACTGAATCTGTGGAGGGTGGCCGTAACCCCGCAGGTAATCGAACAGTCGAGGACCGTGACATGACGAAGCCGGGGACCGCGACATGACGAAGGGCGCCCCCGGAAACCTCCTCCGGGAGCGCCCTGGGCGGTCTGCCGCGGTGCGTCAGCCGTTCTTGATGCGGTTGGTCAGCTCGGTGACCTGGTTGTAGATGGAGCGGCGCTCGGCCATCAGATTGCGGATCTTGCGGTCCGCGTGCATGACCGTCGTGTGGTCGCGGCCGCCGAACAGAGCGCCGATCTTCGGCAGCGACAGGTCCGTCAGCTCACGGCACAGGTACATGGCGATCTGCCGGGCCGTGACCAGCGCGCGGCCCCGGGAGGTGCCGCACAGGTCCTCGACGGTCAGCCCGAAGTAGTCCGCCGTCGCGCTCATGATCGCCGTCGACGTGATCTCGGGGGCCGAGTCCTCGCCGCCGGGGATGAGGTCCTTGAGGACGATCTCCGTCAGGCCCAGATCCACCGGCTGCCGGTTGAGCGAGGCGAACGCCGTGACCCGGATCAGCGCGCCCTCCAGCTCGCGGATGTTGCGCGAGATCCGGGACGCGATGAACTCCAGCACCTCCGGCGGCGCGTTCAGCTGCTCCTGGACCGCCTTCTTGCGGAGGATCGCGATACGCGTCTCCAGCTCGGGCGGCTGGACGTCGGTGATCAGGCCCCACTCGAACCGGTTCCGCAGCCGGTCCTCCAGCGTGACCAGCTGCTTCGGCGGCCGGTCGCTGGACAGCACGATCTGCTTGTTCGCGTTGTGGAGCGTGTTGAAGGTGTGGAAGAACTCCTCCTGCGTCGACTCCTTGTCCGCCAGGAACTGGATGTCGTCGACGAGCAGGATGTCCATCTCGCGGTACCGCTTGCGGAAGCTGTCGCCCTTGCCGTCGCGGATGGAGTTGATGAACTCGTTGGTGAACTCCTCCGAGCTCACGTACCGCACCCGGGTCCCCGGGTAGAGGCTGCGGGCGTAGTGCCCGATCGCGTGCAGCAGGTGCGTCTTGCCGAGCCCGGACTCCCCATAGATGAACAACGGGTTGTACGCCTTGGCCGGCGCCTCGGCGACAGCGACCGCGGCCGCGTGCGCGAAGCGGTTGGAGGCGCCGATGACGAACGTGTCGAAGAGGTACTTGGGGTTCAGACGCGCGGTGGGCTCACCGGGGCCGGTCGCCGGCGCGGGCTGCGCGGCCAGCGGGCCGGGCGCACCGGTCGTCGGCAGGTTCGGGCCGACGGGGCCGCCACGATGCACATGCCCCGAGCCGGCGGGCGGCTCGGGCAGCTCCCGGCGGACCGCGTCGCGCTGGTCGTACTCGGGGCGCGCGGTGTCGTAGTCGGAGCGCGGCTGCTCGTAGGAGGGGCGCTCCATCGACTGCGGGCGGTAGTCCTGGGCGGACGAGCCGTAGGAGTCCTGTGATCCGTGGGAGCCGCGGGAGCCGTGAGAGCCGTAGGAGTCCTGTGAGCTGTGGGATCCATGCGATCCGTGAGCTCCAGGGGAGCCGTGGGATCCGTACGAGTCCTGGGACCCGTGGGATTTGTAGGAGTCCTGGGATCCGTAGGAGTCCTGCGAGCTGTACGAGTCCTGGGCGCCGCCGCCGTACTGGTCCTGGCCGCCGCCGTACTGGTCCTTGTTGCCGTACTGGTCCTGCGAGCCGTAGGAGTCCTGCCCCGGTGACGCGTACGGGTCACGCTCGGGGAAGCCGAGGCGCTGCTGCTGCCAGCCGTACTCGTCCTGCGTGGGCCGCGGCCAGGCGCCGGGCTCGGGGCGCTGGTACTCGGACGGGTACGCGGGGCGCGGGCTGGGCAGTTGATCTCCGCGCGTAGGCGGAAGCTGATCGCCCGCCCCTCCCGGCATCTGGTCGGCGCGGTGGCGGCCGTACCCCTCGTATCCGTCGCGTTCCTGGCGCGCGGCGGGGAGCTCGGGCTCCTCGTAGCGCGACTGCTGGGGGCGGGCCGGGGGCGCCGGCGGGGCGGGGGCCTCGCCCGCGGAGTCGTCGACGGTGATCGCGATCCGGATCGGGCGGCCGCACTCGCGGCTCAGCGTCTCGCTGACGATCGGCGCCAGCCGGCCCTCGAGTACGCCCTTCGCGAATTCGTTCGGTACGGCGAGCAGCGCGGTGTCCGCGACCAGCGCGAGCGGCTGGCAGCGCCGGATCCAGTGCTCGTCCTTGGTCTCGACCCCCTGACCGCGACCCTCCCCGAGGAGCTGCTCCAATACGCGTGGCCACACTGCGGCAAGATCGGCAGGTACGTCAGCCACAGGGCACGCTCTCTCACAGGTCCCACGAACGTGTGGTTCTGGGACGGCTCGGGATGTAAATCGAGTGGGGCAGGGATAAAGGAACGAATCGGAGTTCCGTCACGGTAGTCAGGGCGGCCGGTACGGTTCAAGTTGTTGTCCCCAGCCTGTGGACAAGTGTCTCCCGGCGACTCCTGGTTTGACCGGATGGCGTAGCCGCGCGTACCGTAACCAGGTCGAGTTGTCGATGGCTGCTGCCGCCTGCCTCCGATGGGCACAGGTCATTTGGGTGATCGGTCAGCGGTGCACTCGGGCGTAACTGCGAGCTACTCGTGGGCGCACGGTGACAGCCAGGACGGCACCCCGCATCTACCGATTTCTTCTGGAGCCCCCGAGTGAGCAAGCGCACCTTCCAGCCGAACAACCGTCGTCGCGCGAAGACCCACGGCTTCCGCCTGCGGATGCGTACCCGTGCCGGCCGCGCGATTCTCGCGAACCGCCGCAGCAAGGGTCGCGCCAACCTGTCCGCCTGATCCCGATCAGGTCATGACGTCGTGCTGCCTACCGAGCATCGGCTGAGGCGGCGCGAAGACTTCGCGACCGCGGTACGGCGAGGACGCCGGGCAGGACGCCCGCACCTCGTCGTCCACCTTCGAAGCGGTGCCACGGACCCGCATGCGCCTGGGGAGAGCGCTCCCCCGACGCGTGCGGGTTTCGTCGTGAGCAAAGCCGTGGGTGGCGCGGTCGTGCGCAACAAGGTGAAGCGCAGGCTTCGCCATCTGATGCGCGAGCGAGTCGCCCTGCTGCCCCCCGGTAGCCTGGTAGTCGTACGAGCGCTGCCCGGATCGGGTGACGCCGACCATGCACAGCTGGCCCGAGACCTGGATGCCGCTCTCCAGCGGTTGCTGGGAGGGGGCGCGCGATGAAGTACCCGCTGCTGGCTCTGATCAAGCTCTACCAGTGGACGATCAGTCCGCTGCTCGGGCCGGTCTGCAAGTACTACCCGTCGTGCTCCCGCTACGGCTACACGGCCATCGACCGGCACGGTGCCATCAAGGGAACGGCACTCACGGCCTGGCGCATCCTGCGGTGCAATCCGTGGTCGCTGGGTGGTGTGGACCATGTCCCGCCGCGCAAGCGCCCGCGGTGGCACGAAATGCTGCGTACCGCGTGGCGTGCACGCAAGGGCGGGCCCTCCGCCGCCGACCCGGCCATCGAGGGACAGACTTCTCCCACAAGTCAGTCGACTCCTTCGAGCCCGGCCGCAGAGACACCGTCCCATGCCCAAGGAGCATGATTAGTGGACACGATTGCCAGCCTCTTCAGCTTCATCACCACACCCGTCTCCTGGGTCATCGTCCAGTTCCACTCGGTGTACGGCGCCCTCTTCGGCCCTGACACCGGCTGGGCCTGGGGCCTGTCGATCGTGTCCCTGGTGATCCTGATCCGTATCTGCCTGATCCCGCTCTTCGTGAAGCAGATCAAGGCGACCCGGGCGATGCAGACGCTCCAGCCCGAGATGAAGAAGATCCAGGAGCGCTACAAGAACGACAAGCAGCGTCAGTCCGAAGAGATGATGAAGCTGTACAAGGAGACGGGCACCAACCCGCTCTCCTCGTGCCTTCCCATCCTGGCGCAGTCGCCGTTCTTCTTCGCCCTGTACCACGTGCTCAACAGCATCGCGACGGGCGACACCATCGGTGTCATCAACCAGAGCCTGCTGCAGAGCGCGCAGAAGGCCCACATCGCCGGTGCGCCGCTCGCGGCGAAGTTCACCGACAGCTCGGCGAAGGTGGAAGCACTCGGTGCCTCCCTCACCGACGTCCGTGTGGTCACCGCCATCATGATCGTCCTGATGTCGGCGTCGCAGTTCTTCACTCAGCGCCAGCTGATGACGAAGAACGTCGACACCACGGTGAAGACGCCGTTCATGCAGCAGCAGAAGATGCTGATGTACGTCTTCCCGGTCATGTTCGCCGTCTTCGGCATCAACTTCCCCGTCGGTGTCCTCGTCTACTGGCTGACCACCAACGTGTGGACCATGGGCCAGCAGATGTACGTCATCCACAACAACCCGACCCCGGGTTCCAAGGCCCAGGCCTCGTACCTCGAGCGTCTGAACAAGCACGTCGCGCAGCACAGCAAGGTCGGCCGGCGCCGCGACCGGGCCGTCGTCAAGGCGATCGTCGCCAAGGGACGCGACCGCAACGAGTTCGAGCGCAAGTTCATCAACGGCCTCACCAAGGCCGGACTCGTCGCCCAGGCCGACGGCACCGTGATCAAGGGCGACACCACTGCCGCTGTCGAGAACGAGGACGGTACGTCGACCACGGCCGCCCCCAAGCGTCAGCAGCCCAAGCGCCAGAGCAAGTCCCAGCGCCAGTCCGGTACTGCGAAGGCGGCCGGTGAGGGCGAGCCGAAGACGTCGCTGAGCAAGTCCGACGAGCCCGACGACGCCAAGCCCGCCGCCGCTGCCCAGAAGGGCGGCGCGAAGTCCGGCAGTGGTGCCCGCAGCAAGGCCCAGTCCGGACAGCGCAAGGGCCCGCAGCGGCCCAAGTCCCCGTCCAAGAAGTAAGAAGGAGTCCATCCCGTGACGGAAGGCACCACCTCCGCCGCTGCCGAGGGTGCAGACACCCTCTCCCGCCTGGAGCAGGAGGGCGAGATCGCTGCGGACTACCTGGAGGGTCTGCTCGACATCGCCGACCTCGACGGCGACATCGACATGGACGTCGAGGCCGACCGTGCCTCCGTCTCGATCATCAGCGACGCGGGCCGCGACCTGCAGAAGCTGGTCGGCCGCGAGGGTGAGGTGCTGGAGGCGCTCCAGGAGCTCACCCGTCTGGCGGTGCACCGGGAGACCGGCGACCGCAGCCGTCTGATGCTCGACATCGCGGGATACCGCGCCCAGAAGCGCTCCGAGCTGTCCGAGCTGGGCGCCAAGGCCGCGGCCGAGGCCAAGAGCAGCGGTGAGGCCGTGAAGATGGACCCGATGACGCCGTTCGAGCGCAAGGTCGTGCACGACGCGGTCAAGGCCGCGGGCCTGCGCAGCGAGTCCGAGGGCGAGGAGCCGCAGCGCTTCGTCGTCGTGCTGCCCGCCTGATCGGCCCTACGTTTCCTCGGCCCCGTCTGTTGCGCAGGCGGGGCCGAACTTTGTCAGCCTGATAGTTCTGGTGGTTCTGGCGTCGGCGCTGGGCGCGCCGACGCGGTACGGAAGGACGGTCCCCCGTGACGGAGGCAGCGGCGCTTCCCCCCGCGCCCGAGCAGGCGCGCGAGGTGTTCGGTGATCGCTTCGCGGATGCGGTGCGGTACGCCGAGCTGCTCGCTCATGCGGGCGTACAGCGCGGTCTCATCGGCCCGCGAGAAGTGCCCCGCCTGTGGGAGCGGCACCTGCTGAACTGCGCGGTGCTCTCGGAGGTCGTGCCCGAGGGCGTGACCGTGTGCGACGTCGGCTCGGGCGCCGGCCTGCCCGGCATTCCCCTGGCACTCGTCCGGGAGGACCTGAAGATCACGCTGCTGGAGCCGCTGCTGCGGCGCACCAACTTCCTCACCGAGGTCGTGGAGCTGCTCGGCCTCGATCACGTGACGGTCGTACGCGGCCGGGCCGAAGAGGTCATGGGGAAGATCCAGCCCGTCCACGTCGTGACCGCCCGAGCCGTCGCACCCCTCGACCGTCTCGCCACCTGGGGCGTCCCCCTGCTGCGCCCCTACGGCGAGATGCTCGCGCTCAAGGGCGATGCCGCCGAGGAGGAGCTGAAGAGCGCGTCCGCGGCACTGAGCAAGCTGGGTGCCGTGGAGACGTCCATCCTGCATGTGGGTGAGGGCGTGGTGGACCCGATGTCCACTGTCGTACGGGTCGAGGTCGGGGAGAGCCCCGGCGGTGTGCGCTTCGCCGCGAAGCGAGCCAAAGCGGCTCGCACGGGTCGGGCCCGTCGGCGTCGCTGAGCGGATCCCGTTCCGACTGCGCTGATCCGTCCTGAGGACGAGACGTACTCCACACAAGCTGCCAAACCGATGCATGCCGGAGTGTCGCGGCAGTTCGGCCACGGCTGCTGTGCATCGTGTTTCACGTGAAACGTCGCTCACTGCTGCACGGCATCATCAGTCGTGGCCGCGCTGCGGCCGAACCCCGCGACCGTAAGCCTCTCGGTTCACTCGATGAGGGAACCGAGTTGTCCACAGAGGTGGATTTCTCCACAGAACGCCAGGCCTCACTGGTTCACGACCCCGAAGGCATGGGAGGCTCTGTTCATTGCGAGCCTGAAGTCGAGGAGAGTGAATCCTTGCGGTCCGACGCCAACATCGCGGGACCGATGACCGATCCGGTCCCCGGTCCCCGTACCGAGTCGATGGGGGCGGATGTTTCACGTGAAACACCGCCTCCGATGGACGACACTCCCATCGGTCGTGCTGCCCAACTGGCGGTGGAGGCACTGGGCCGCGCCGGCGAGGGCCTGCCACGGCCCGAGCAGACCCGAATCATGGTGGTCGCCAACCAGAAGGGCGGTGTGGGCAAGACGACGACGACCGTCAACCTTGCCGCATCGCTGGCCCTGCACGGCGGCCGCGTCTTGGTGGTCGACCTCGACCCACAGGGCAATGCGTCCACGGCGCTGGGCATCGACCATCACGCGGAAGTTCCGTCCATCTACGACGTGTTGGTGGAGAGCAAGCCGCTCTCCGAGGTCGTCCAACCGGTCCCCGATGTCGAGGGTCTCTTCTGCGCCCCTGCCACGATCGATCTCGCCGGTGCTGAGATCGAGCTGGTGTCCCTGGTGGCCAGGGAGAGCAGGCTGCAGCGCGCCATCCAGGCGTACGAGCAGCCGCTGGACTACATCCTCATCGACTGCCCGCCCTCACTCGGCCTCCTGACGGTCAATGCGTTGGTGGCGGGCCAAGAAGTCCTGATCCCCATCCAGTGCGAGTACTACGCGCTGGAGGGCCTGGGGCAGCTCTTGCGCAACGTCGACCTCGTGCGCGGGCACCTCAACCCCGCCCTGCACGTGTCGACCATCCTGCTCACCATGTACGACGGCCGGACGCGCCTCGCTTCCCAGGTCGCGGACGAGGTGCGCACCCACTTCGGCGACGAGGTACTGCGGACGAGCATCCCCCGCTCCGTCCGTATCTCCGAGGCGCCGAGCTATGGGCAGACGGTACTGACATACGATCCAGGATCGAGTGGTGCCCTCTCTTACCTTGAGGCGGCACGAGAGATCGCGCTGAAGGGCGTCGGCATCAGCTATGAAGCCACGCACGCCCACATCGGCGTACAGCAGAACGACCCGAGCATGGTGGAGGGCATCCAGTGAGCGATCGACGGAGGGGACTGGGCCGTGGACTCGGCGCGCTGATCCCTGCTGCCCCCACGGAGAAATCGGTGGCCCAGGCGGCGGCAGGGGGAGCTGCTTCCGCCTCCCCCACGGCAGTGCCCGCACTGCCGAACGACCGTGGGGTGGCGGCAGCGAAGGTAGCGACGCTGCCGGCTGTTTCACGTGAAACAGAGGAGCCGGTTCAGCCCAGCGCTCCCGCCCTGCCTGCGGCGCCCATCGGTGCGCACTTCGCCGAGATCCCCCTCGACGACATCACGCCGAACCCGCGGCAGCCGCGTGAGGTCTTCGACGATGACGCGCTGGCCGAGCTCATCACCTCCATCAAGGAGGTCGGGCTCCTCCAGCCGGTCGTCGTACGGCAGGTGGGCCCCGCCCGCTACGAGCTCATCATGGGCGAGCGCCGCTGGCGTGCCTGCCGCGAGGCAGGACTGGAGGCGATCCCGGCGATCGTGCGGGCCACGGAGGACGAGAAGCTCCTCCTGGACGCCTTGCTGGAGAACCTGCACCGCGCCCAGCTGAACCCGCTGGAAGAGGCAGCCGCCTACGACCAGTTGCTGAGGGACTTCAACTGCACGCACGACCAGCTGGCGGATCGGATCGGCCGGTCCCGCCCGCAGGTCTCCAACACCCTGCGCCTGCTGAAGCTCTCTCCGGCTGTGCAGCGCCGCGTTGCCGCCGGGGTGCTCTCGGCCGGCCACGCACGGGCACTGCTGTCCGTCGAGGACTCGGAGGAGCAGGACAGGCTGGCTCATCGCATCGTGGCCGAGGGGCTCTCGGTGCGGGCTGTGGAGGAGATCGTGACCCTGATGGGCTCACGGCCTCAGAAGGCTCAGCGGCCCAAGGGCCCGCGCGCCGGTGCCCTGGTCTCTCCCGCGCTGTCCGACCTCGCCACGAGGCTGTCGGACCGCTTCGAGACGCGGGTGAAGGTGGACCTGGGTCAGAAGAAGGGCAAGATCACCGTCGAGTTCGCCTCCATGGAGGACCTGGAGCGGATCCTCGGTTCCCTCGCTCCCGGGGAGGGGCCGGTCCTGCAGAAGAGCCTCTCGGAGAGTGACTCCGAGGAGAGCGAGTCCTGAGCCTCCGCCAGGACTCTCCGCTGTGCATCCGACAGAGCGGGCCGTGTCCGGTGTGTACCGGAACGTGGCCCGCTCTTTCCTTTCTGGCGGTATCGATGGAATCGCATCGTGGATACGATGCGTTGGGATACGGCGCGATCAACCGGTAGCACTTCTGAAAGGAAGGCAGGGCCATGGGAACGATGAGCCGCACCGGACTGGTGGGCGCCGGTTTGGGGCTGGGGGCGGTCGGTGGGTTCATCGGCAGTCTCCTCAAGGAACGGAGCGCTCTGACAGCCGCCCGCGATGCGGCGGGCGAAGGAAGCGAGGAACAGCCTTCATGGGGCGTCGGCTCGTACCGCTCACGCTGGACAACCTTCAGGACCTTCCCAAGCGCTGCCGCTCGTGTGTCTTCTGGGAGCTCGACCCAGTCAGCGGTGAGGCCGCGGTAAAGGCGGGCACACCCGCTCTGGAGAAGGAGTCCTGGATCTCGGCTGTTCTGCTGGACTGGGGATCCTGCGGTCGGGTCGTGTACGTCGACGATGTCCCGGTGGGCTTTGTGCTCTACGCCCCTCCCGCCTATGTCCCCCGCTCCACGGCCTTCCCCACGAGTCCCATCTCCCCTGACGCGGTGCAGTTGATGACCGGGTTCATCGTGCCGGGCTACCAGGGTCAAGGGCTGGGCCGGGTGATGGTCCAGACGGTCGCCAAGGATCTGCTGCGCCGCGACTTCAAGGCGATCGAGGCGTTCGGAGATGTGCGCTGGAAGGAGCCGGCCTGTCTGCTGCCCGCCGACCATCTCCTGGCGGTCGGCTTCAAGACGGTCAGGCAGCACCCCACCAGTCCCCGGCTGAGACTGGACCTGAGATCGACGCTCTCCTGGAAGGAAGACGTCGAGATGGCGCTGGACCGGCTCCTGGGTGCCGTACAGAAGGAACCGGCGCTGCGGCCGCTGTAGAGAAGGCGGCAGTCAAACGAATGGGCCAACCCTTCCGGGTTGGCCCATTCGTGTTTCACGTGAAACATGCACCGTCGCTACGACGGGCTCAGCCGATTCACTCGGCGATGAACTCCTCAAGGTCGCGAACGATCGCGGCCTTCGGCTTCGCGCCCACGATGGTCTTGGCGACCTCGCCACCCTGGTAGACGTTCAGGGTCGGGATGGACATGACGCCGTACTTGGCGGCCGTACCCGGGTTCTCGTCGATGTTCAGCTTGACGACCTCGATCTTCTCGCCGTACTCGGAGGCGATCGCCTCGAGGGATGGCGCGATCTGGCGGCAAGGACCGCACCAGGCGGCCCAGAAGTCCACCAGGACAGGCTTGTCGCTCTTGAGGACGTCCTGCTCGAAGGAGTCGTCGGTCACATTCTTCAGGGTGCCGGCCACGGCGGGCTCCTTAACTGGTTGGTGCGTGGGGCGGGTAGGGAGGGGTTCAGGCAGGGGTCTTCTCGGGCTCGGGCTGCTCCTCGTCCGCGAGGGCGGCGAGGAAGCGCTCGGCGTCGAGCGCAGCGGAGCAGCCGGTCCCGGCCGCGGTGATCGCCTGGCGGTAGGTGTGGTCGACGACGTCGCCGGCACCGAAGACACCGGTCAGGTTGGTGCGCGTCGACGGCGCCTCCACCTTCAGGTAGCCCTCTTCGTCCAGGTCGAGCTGACCCTTGAAGAGCTCGGTGCGCGGGTCGTGGCCGATGGCGATGAACAGGCCGGTCACCGGCAGGTCGGAGAGCTCACCGGTCTTGAGGTTGCGCAGCTTCAGGCCCGAGAGCTTCGGGTCGCCCTGGATCTCGGCGACCTCGCTGTCCCACACGAACTTGATCTTCGGGTCGGCGAAGGCGCGCTCCTGCATGGCCTTGGACGCGCGCAGGGTGTCGCGGCGGTGGACGACGGTCACGGACTTGGCGAACCGCGAGAGGAAGGTGGCCTCCTCCATGGCGGTGTCGCCACCACCGATCACGGCGATGTCCTGGTCCTTGAAGAAGAACCCGTCACAGGTGGCGCACCAGGACACTCCACGGCCGGAGAGGGCGTCCTCGTTCGGCAGACCGAGCTTGCGGTGCTGCGAGCCGGTCGAGACGATGACGGCCTTCGCCCGGTGGACGGTGCCGGCGGTGTCCGTGACGGTCTTGATCTCACCGGAGAGATCGACGGCCACGATGTCGTCCGGGACGAGCTCCGCTCCGAAGCGCTCCGCCTGGGCACGCATGTTGTCCATGAGCTCGGGGCCCATGATGCCGTCCTGGAAGCCAGGGAAGTTCTCGACGTCGGTGGTGTTCATGAGCGCGCCGCCGGCGGTGACGGCGCCCTCGAACACCAGCGGCTTCAGCGACGCGCGCGCGGTGTAGAGCGCCGCCGTGTAGCCGGCGGGCCCGGAGCCGATGATGATCACGTTACGGACGTCGCTCACGGCTTGTTTCCTCGTCTCTGGACTGCGTCGTTCGACCGGTGGGAGCTTCCCTCAGGACTCTCACACCACCCAACGGATCCTAAGGGGCGCGCATTCCCGCTGTGTCCGGGCACACGGAGATGCGGCACTGTGCTGGATACCACGCAGGGCACAGACGATGCACTCGCTCAGGAGGACGGGTAGGAGCGCTCCAGGAGGACCTTGCCCTCAGCCGTGGACGCCTGGTGATCCACACAGGTCGCGTCGACGACATAGGCGGTGACCCGGGTGGCATCGGAGGCGCTGGGCAGCAGCACGAGCATGGCCTTCTTCCCCTGATACGTGCCGTTCTCGACAGCCAGGGCCGCGTCCTTGCGCCCGATGCCGTCACGGACGCAGCCGGGCACGGTGGGTTCCCTGAGGACCCTGGGGTTATTGGTGCCGGGGGCGGTCGCCGCACCGAGCGGGGTGCGGGAGCTGCCGCCCTCCTCGCTCTGGTTCTTGGCCAGGAGATCGGTGACCTGCTTCTGCAGCTTGCCCTCGGAGAAGGTGTCCGCAGCGGTGGTCTGCCGATCGCCCGCTGTGTCGTGGGTCGGCTTGTTGTCGCCGAGTGACGACAGCAGGACGGAGCCCAGCCCCAGGGCTGCCACCGTGAAGACGGTCCCCAGAACGGCAATCCTGCGACGCCCGTTGCGTGTGCGCCCCTTGCGGCCCGGTCCGGTGGTGGAAGAGCGGGGGCGCCCGGCGGGCCGGTCGGCGGGTGTCGATGTTTCACGTGAAACATGCGCACCGCTGTCGGGCTCGGAACTGTCGCGTCCGGAATTGGCGTGCCGGGAACTGTCGCGCTCGGAAGCGGAACGGGGAGCGCTTGCCGGCGCCGGCCCCTCTGCGGCCTCGGGCTCCGTGGCGTGCAGCAGAGCCTCGGCGGCGAGTGCGGCATCGATGCGGCCTGCGACCTCGGCGGGCATGCGCGGGGGGCCCGGCAGCGTGCCGAGCAGGCCGCGGATCTCCTCCAGGGAGGCATAGACGTCCGCGCAGAGCTCACAGCCGTCCAGATGGCGACGCACGTCGCTGCTCCGGGGCGCAGGGAGGATGCCCTCGGAGAGGTCGGAGATCTCCGCGACGTCCGGGTGCCCTGCCATGTCTGTCGTCGACGTCACGCTCGTCCACCTCCGCCCTTCACTGCGGCTGAGTCGCTCGGTCCTGTGTCCGGCGGTCCCGTTCGGCGTGGTCCCGCTGCGGGTGGGACGGTTGGCTCTTGCGTCCGGTTCCGTTCCCCGCCGGGGTTCTTGCCCTCGCCGCCGCTGTTGGGCCGCAGATGGGTGAGCAGCGGCAGGAGTCTGGCTCTGCCGCGTGCGCACCGGCTCTTCACCGTGCCGGTCGGCACGTCGAGGATGCGGGCCGCCTCCGCGACCGGGCAGCCCTGCATGTCCACCAGGACGAGCGCCGCGCGCTGATCGGCAGGCAGGGTCCCCAGGGCTTCGATCAGCTGCCGATGGAGATCATTGCGCTCGGCGGGCGCGGAGGCCGACTCGTGCGGCTCCAGCAGCTGCTCGAGACGCTCGGTGTCGTCGACGGGAGAGGTCTTCCGGGAGGCGACCTTGCGGGCGCGGTCCAGGCAGGCGTTCACCGTGATCCTGTGCAGCCAGGTTGTGACGGCCGACTGGCCCCGGAAGGTGTGGGCGGCCCGGTAGGCGGACACGAGGGCGTCCTGCACCGCGTCAGCGGCCTCCTCGCGGTCTCCCAGCGTCCGCAGGGCGACGGCCCAGAGACGATCGCGATGCCGCCGCACGATCTCGCCGAAGGCGTCGGGGTCGCCTTCGACATGGCGGGCGAGCAGATCCTGATCGCTTACTCCGTCGTACCCGGTGCCGTCTGCCATCGGCCTCCTTCCTCGAGGCAGATGCCGTCAGCTGGTCACCTTGATGTCCACGACTCGGGCGCGGTAGTTGCCTTGCTCCGTCAGTGGCAGCTTGGTCAGCCACACCAGGAGGTACCGCGTGCTGAGCGACTTATCGGGCTTGAGGGCAACAGTCGTACCTGAGCCGTCGGCGACCTTGGTGTAGCCGTCGAAGGACTGGGGCTGTGTACCCGAGTCCCCGGCCGCGCGGAGCTCAGCGGAGGTGTCCCCCTTGAAGGACACAGTCACCTTTCCTACCTGTTGGACCTTGCCGAGGTCGAGGATGACGCCCACACCGGACTTCAGCCGACCGAAGTCGGCACTCGTGTAGAAGCTCGTTTCCCAGTAGGTGCCAGGAGCGGTGTCGTAGAGCTGGTCTATCTCGTCCGGATTCTCGGATCCGTCGTTGCCGAACGGGTCGAAGTCCTGGGCGCCCTCGATGGTGATCGGCTTGCTGACCGGCCTCTTCTGGTTCTTCTCGCCGCCGCCCGGTGTCTGCGTCTGGTTGGGTTCGTCCGTCTTGCCGCCCTGGTCCATGAGCGCGTCCGCGAGCTGCCAGCTTCCGAGGCCCAGTGCGGCGATCAGGAGCGCGGACACGGCCCACTTCAGGGCCTTGCCCGTGCGGCTCTGCAGCGGGGGCGGCGGGGTCGGGACCGGCTGGGTGGCGCCGAGACGCGGGGCCTGGCGGCCGTACGTGCCCTGCTGGTACGTCGTGCGCTGGTACTCGGGCGGGGCCGTGAACGCCGGCTCCGGCGGACGGATGCGGGGCATCTCGCCGATCGCCTTCACCAGTTCCTCGGGCGTCGTGCACGGCGACTCGTGCCGCGAGGCGGTGGCACCGTCGTTGACGAGCGCGCGCATGGACAGCTCGGACAGCCCGCGGTGCACACCGGCACGCACCTGGTCGGGTGCGATCAGGCCGATGTCCTTCGGCAGCCCCGCCAGGCCGTAGGCGTCGCTCTCGTACGGCCAGCGCTGGGTGAGCGCCGCGTACAGCAGGGCACCGATGGCCTCGGTGTCGGTGCGCTGCGGGGTCTCGGTCGTGACGCCGCGCAGGGCGGCGTTCACGGCGAGCCCGCGGATGCGCCACTGACCGGTCGAGGTGCGCAGCACGGCGTTGGGGTTCAGCCGCAGATGGGCGAGACCCTCACGGTGCGCGGCGGCCATGGCCGAGGAGATCTGACTGACCATCTGGTAGGCGTCGTACGGCTCCAGCGGCCCGGAGGCGAGGAGCGGGGTCAGCTCCGTCGCGTCGGGAAGCCACTCGTGGACGACGTAGACGAGGTCGTTCTCCTCCACCGCGTCCAGCACCTGGACGAAGCGGGGGTCGCCGAGAAGCGCGGATGAGCGTGCGGCGGCCAGGACCGAGCGGGCCCGTGAGTGGTCGGCGGGCAGGATGTGCACGCCGACGGCACGGCGGAGCTTCTCGTCCACGGCACGCCAGCTGCTGAAACCGTCCAGACGGGTGACGCACTCCTCGAGGCGGTAGCGTCTGGCGAGTTTGTGCCCGCTGTGCAGTTCCGGCGGCGAGGTCGTTCCGGGCCCGTCGGTCCGGGTGCTCTCCTGTACCTCGTCGCTGTCCGTGTCCCGCTCCCGGTTCTTGGCCACCCCGTCGGCCGTGGACTGGTCCGCCTTGGCGGTCAGCGACGTGTCGTCGCTGTTGTCTGCCACGTCGACGGCAGCCGTACTACGTTCCGCCACCGTCGTTCCTGCCTCCCCATCCATGTGCGCGCCGGCCGGCATCCGTTGCGCGCCGTCCGACGCCGAAACCAATTGTGCCCACAGTCCGCCGCTATGCACGACACGCGGCGGCTGACGATGGTTGTGCGCCTACCCCCCGACTCAGCGTCCCAGGCGTCCGCGGACCATGCCGACCAGCGAGTTGAGTTCCTCGATGCGCATGCGGCGGGCGGCGACGAAGAAGATCCCGAGAAGCACGGCACCGCCGGCCAGTACCCCGGCGAGCGAGCCCAAGACGCCCTGGCCGATGGTCTGGCCGATGCCGTAGCAGGCCGCGCCGCTGAGCAGTGCGGCCGGGATCGACGCGATGCACAGCCGGGCGTAAGTCCGCAGGACACGGGCGCCGTCGAGGTCCCCGCCCAGCCGCTTGCGCAGCCGGCTCCAGGCGACGCCGACACCGATCGCGTACGCCAGGCCGTACGAGGCGGCCATGCCGACCACGGCCCAGCGGGCCGGGACGACGAAGTAGCAGACCGCCGACGCGCCCGCGTTGACCGCGGCCACGATGACTGTGTTGTAGAAGGGGGTTCGGGTGTCCTCGTAGGCGTAGAAGGCGCGCAGGACGACGTACTGCACCGAGTACGGGATCAGGCCGAGACCGAACGCCATCAGCATGAAGCCCATGTTGGTGGCCGCGCTGGTGCCCGAGGAGCCGAACATCAGCGTGCACATGGGGATGCCGAGCGAGAGGAAACCGAACGCGATCGGCACGATCGCGACCGCCGTGGTGCGCAGGCCCTGGGAGATGTCGTCGCGGACGGCGCCCGCGTCGCCCTCGGCCGCCGACCGCGACAGACGCGGCAGCAGCGCGGCCATCAGGGAGACCGTGATGATCGCCTGCGGAAGGCCCCAGATGAGCTGCGCGTTGGCGTAGGCGGAGAAACCGGTGCCGTCCATGGGCGAGGCCTTGCCCGCCGCGGTGGACAGCCAGACGACGACCATGGCGCCCGCCTGGTTGGCGAGGACGAACAGGATCGTCCACTTGGCGAGCGTCATGGCCTTGCCGAGGCCATGGCCCTTCCAGTCGAAGCGCAGCCGCAGCCGGAAGCCGGTCTCGCGCAGGTAGGGGATCATCGCCAGCGCCTGGACCACGAGGCCGAGCAGGACACCGATGCCGAGGAGCCGCTGGCCCTCCGGCGGGATGGTCGTGACCTTCATCCCGGAGTCGGCCGCTGTGCCGTAGACGAAGATGAACATGCCCAGCGTCACGATGATGACGATGTTGTTCAGGACCGGGGTCCACATCATCGCGCCGAACTTCCCGCGCGCGTTGAGGATCTGGCCCATCACCACATGGATGCCCATGAAGAAGATCGAGGGCAGGAAGTACTGGACGAAGGTGATCGCGACCTGATTCGCCGCGGGATCGCTGGCGATCGAGGGGGACATCAGGCGGATCAGGAGCGGCGCAGCGAAGATCGCGAGCGCGGTGAGCCCGCCGAGCGCCACCATGACGAGGGTCAGCAGGCGGTTGGCGTACGCCTCGCCCCCGTCCTCGTCGTCCTTCATGGCGCGCACGAGCTGCGGCACGAAGACGGAGTTGAGACCGCCGCCGACCGTGAGGATGTAGAGCATCGTCGGCAGCTGGTAGGCGACCTGGAAGGTGTCGCCGAGGAAGCCGACGCCGATGGCCGACACGATCAGCGCGGAGCGGATGAAGCCGGTGAGGCGGGAGACCATCGTGCCGGCCGCCATCACGGCGCTGGACTTCATCAGCCCTGCGGCGCGACCGCCCTTCTTGGGAGCCGGCGAGGCAGCGGGCTCCGGGGCGGGCGGTTCGTCCACGAGGGGCGGGGCCGGTGCGGTCTGGCCGGGCGCGCCGTACGGACCCTGCGCCCCGTACTGGCCCTGTGCCGTGTACTGGCCCTGGGCCATCTGTCCGGGGGCCTGGGACGGTCCGGGGACCGAGGGCTGCTCGTACGACGGGTGACCGCTGTTCTGCTGCTGGTCCCTGTAGAGGTGTGCGAAGGCGTCCGGTTCCTGGCGCGGCTCGCCCGCCTGGGAGACCAGATCGTCCACTCCCACGAACTGGGTGGTCCTGGGGTCGTCGCCGTACGGCAGGTGCCGTGTCGGGCCCTCCGGCTCCGGCGCGGGCGTCTGGGCCCACACCTGAGGGTCGGGCGCGTAGGGCGACTGCGGCGGCTGGGCGTACATCTGCTGCGGCTGGTACGTGCCGGCAGGGGGCGGTGGGTGTGCGGCGCGGTCGTAGAGCGCCTCGGCGACCGGGTCCTGGGCGGAGAGGTCCTGTGCCCGGTAGGGGTCCTGGTCGTAGGCGTCCTGGAGGTACATGTCCGCGGGGGGCTGCGGCGGTACCTGGCCGTGCTCGGCCGGCGGGCCCTCGGGCCCACCCGACTCGGGGTAGCCCGAGCTGCCCGCGGCACGGCCGCGGTCACCGTCGTACGGCGCGTTCATGGTTACCCCACCTCATCGTCCCCGGCCCACCGGCCACGACATCTAACGGTCCACTCTCTCACCCGTGCCGGACGGGTCGGCGCTTTCCGCTGCGGTGTCCGGGGCCGGGTCACTCGGCTGCTCCGGGCCCTCAGCCCGCGATCCGGCCTCCGTCTTCTGCTGGAGACGGTCGCCGGGGGCCTCGGGGTTCTGCGCAGCGCCGGCCGGGCCCTGCGGGCTGTCGGCGTCGTCGTCCGGCTCGGCGGGGCCGTCCTCGTCCGTGTCCGCTTCGCGGGCGGCGGCGCGCTTGCGCTGGGTGTACATACGGAAGCCCGCGAGGACCAGGAGCAGGACACCGCCGCCGATGACCAGCATCACGGTGGCCGTGACCTCGGTGACCTTCACGTCGAAGGTGACGGGAGCGCCGTACTTCTGGCCGTCCTCCGTGTAGAGCTGGGCGACGACCTCCGCCCGGCCGTTGGCGTTGGCGGACGTGGTGAACTTCACCGACTGGCTGTGGCCGCCGTTCACGGTGACGCGCTGTTCCTCGTAGGCGTCGTCGCCGATCTTCAGGCGCGTCGGGTTCTTCGACGTGAGCCGCAGCTGCAGGTGCTCGACGCCCTGGACCAGGTTGTTCTGGACGGTCACGGGGATGGTGGCGCTGCGGCCGGAGAGCTTGGTCTCCGACTTCTCGATCAGCTTGACCCCGTCGGTGAGCCCGTCGAGGTACGACTCGACGCCGTCGCGGTATCCCACTGCCGCGACGCCCCGGCCACGCCACGACGTGGACATCTCGCGGTTCATCGCCCGCCCGAAGGGGGTCACCACCCGGGACTGGTCGGTGAGGATCACCTTGAAGCTGTCGAGCTTGCCCTGCGTCCTCGCGATCTGCTCGAAGCCGGCCCGCAGCAGCTCCTGGTTGCGCAGCGAGGACGGGTAGGCCGAGGCCGACGGCACCTTGGTGTTGGCCGCCGGGTCCGGCTTGGCCTTGGCGGCGTCCGTGAGGTCCTGCGACTCGGCCCAGTTCCCGCTCTGGAGGGTCCCCAGAGCCTCGGCCATGGCCTGCGCCTGGCTCACGGAGGGCATGCGCTGCGGGGCGACGACGACACTGCGCTGCTTGCCGCTCTGCTGGCCGAGCGCCAGGCTCTGGGCCAGGAAGCGCTGCACGGCGAGGGTGGACGCGGAAGCCTTCGTCAGGTTGCCCTGGAACGCCGTGGACAGCCTGGCGTCCGCGACGACCGCCGTGGTGCCGCCGCCGACGGGCCGGGCCGCGGAGGGCGTGTACGACAGGTTGTCCTGGAGGCTGTCACTGCGGGCGATCACCTTGTCGGCGCCCGCCGAGGTGGCGACCTTCACGATCGACGGATCGACGGCCCCGTCCGCGGGCCAGGCGAAGTCGGTGGACGGCTTCACGTGGAGGATCGTCTCCACCGTGTCCTCGACGACGTCGGTGGCCTCCTTGAGGTGGCTCAGCGAGCCCGTGACGTTCGTGCCGTTGTGGGCGAGGGAGGCCAGATCCGGGTCGCCGAAGGGCAGGGCGACGACCTCCTTGCCCGTGACGGCCTGCTGGAGCTCGGCGAGCCACCGCTTGGCGACCGCCTGGTTACGGCCGGCGGTGGTGGTGCCGTCCTCGCCTCTGACCTCGTAGTTCCGCGTCATCGCGTCGACGGATGCCAGCAGGTCAGGGTCGATCACCCAGGTGATGTCGAGGCCCTTGCCCAGCGACACCATCTGGTCGAGGCGGCCGCCGGGGGCGATCTCCTCGGCGAGGTCGTCGTTGCGGAAGACCGGTGTCTGCTGCTCGTTCGACCCCGTCTCCGCCGTCATATGGACGGTGGAGGTGAGCGGCCACATGAACGTGGTCTTCGTCTTGGTGCCGGCTTCCTCGGGCTGCCACGGCAGGAAGGTGCGCTGGACCCCCAGGACCTGGTCCCAGGGCTGCGCGGAGGTCTCCCCGGAGAGCGCGACGGCCAGCTGGTAGACGCCGTCCGGGCCGAGGTCCAGCTCGTCGGCCGGCACGGAGATGTTGAAGGGCTCGGCCACGCCGGGGGTGAGCTTGGAGAACTTCTCGCTGTACTTGCCGCCGACCGCCTTGCCGGCGGGGCCCTGGACGTCGTTGCTCTTCTTGGCGAGGGCGTCGATGGAGGAGCGGGTGTCGAGTGAGGGACCCACCCGCAGATCGACGTGGGCGTCGGTGACCGCTTGCCTGCCGTTGTTGGTGACCGTGCCCTGCACCGTCACCGTGTCCCCGTCGCTGGGGGCGGTGGGGGTGAGCGAGTCGACAGCGACGGCCACCGAGCCCGCGCCGCCGGTCGCCTGCGGGGCCTCCTGTCCGGCCGCGTCCGCCGGGGCCGCGGCGGGCAGCTGGAGCAGCCCGGCCAGCAGGGGCGCACCGGCGAGCAGTGCCCCGGTGCGCCGCAGCCACCGGCGGGCAGGTGAGGCACTGGTCCCCTGGAAGTCTGCCGCGTCGGCCACGCGCTTCGCCCGTCCCTTGTCGTCGTCAGTGGTCGTCGGAATGTGCGTCCACGCATGGTAACGATGCGCGCTGAGGGGAAGTGCCGCGGTCCGTTCCACAAGATCGCGGGCCGACACCGGCCTGCCCGGTATGTGACCGTATAGAAGGGAGCGGCTCTTTACATCTCCAGGGCGGGTCTTGTGCGTCTATTCACGGACGAGTCCGCACGCGTAATGACGAGTCCGCATGACGAGTCTGCACGCGTAATAGGGGGAGCTCATGGCCGCCCGGGCCACGTACCCTCTTCTGTTGTGCCGAACGCCAACGAAGAAACGTCCAGTGCCCTCAGCCAGGTGCAGCACCGTGCGGTGAGTGAACTGCTGCGGGTCGCTCCTGTCGCCGATGACCTCGCCCGCCGATTCCGGGAGGCCGGGTTCTCACTCGCCCTGGTCGGCGGCTCGGTCCGGGACGCGCTGCTGGGCCGGCTCGGCAACGACCTGGACTTCACGACCGACGCCCGTCCCCAGGACGTACTCAAGATCGTGCGCCCGTGGGCCGACGCCGTCTGGGAGGTCGGGATCGCCTTCGGCACCGTCGGCGCCCAGAAGGACGGCTACCAGATCGAGGTCACCACCTACCGTTCGGAGGCCTACGACCGCACCTCGCGCAAGCCCGAGGTGTCGTACGGCGACTCCATCGAGGAGGACCTCGTCCGTCGTGACTTCACCGTGAACGCGATGGCCGTCGCGTTGCCGGAGAAGGAGTTCGTCGACCCGCACGGTGGGCTCGAGGATCTCGCGGCGCGTGTGCTGCGCACTCCTGGCACCCCGGAGGAGTCCTTCTCGGACGACCCGCTGCGGATGATGCGGGCCGCGCGCTTCGCGGCTCAGCTCGACTTCGAGGTCGCCCCCGAGGTCATCACGGCGATGACGGAGATGGCCGGGCGTCTCGACATCGTCTCGGCCGAGCGGGTGCGGGACGAGCTGAACAAGCTGGTCCTGTCGCGTCACCCGCGCAAGGGCCTGACGCTGCTTGTCGAGACCGGCCTCGCCGAGCGTGTGCTGCCCGAGCTGCCCGCCCTGCGCCTGGAGCGTGATGAGCACCACCGGCACAAGGACGTCTACGACCACACGCTGATCGTCCTGGAGCAGGCGATGGCGCTGGAGGACGACGGTCCCGACCTGACGCTCCGCCTGGCCGCCCTGCTCCATGACATCGGCAAGCCGCGCACCCGTCGCTTCGAGACGGACGGCCGGGTCTCGTTCCACCACCACGAGGTGGTCGGGGCGAAGATGACCAAGAAGCGCATGACGGCCCTCAAGTACTCCAACGAGCTGGTGAAAGACGTCTCACGTCTGGTCGAGCTCCACCTGCGCTTCCATGGCTACGGCACCGGCGAGTGGACGGACTCCGCGGTCCGCCGCTACGTCCGTGACGCCGGCCCGCTCCTCGATCGCCTCCACAAGCTGACCCGCTCGGACTGCACCACGCGCAACAAGCGCAAGGCGACGGCCCTGTCGCGTGCGTACGACGGTCTCGAGGATCGGATCGCCAGCCTTCAGGAGCAGGAGGAGCTGGACTCCATCCGCCCTGACCTCGACGGCAACCAGATCATGGAGATCCTCGGCGTCGCTCCCGGCCCGGTCATCGGCCGCGCTTACAAGCACATGCTGGAGCTGCGGCTGGAGAACGGCCCGATGGAGCACGAGGTCGCGCTGGCCGCGCTCAAGGAGTGGTGGGCCGAGCAGGAGGGCTGAGGCTGTGAAACGGGGTCATGTTTCACGTGAAACATGACCCCGCAGGTGACAGCCGAGGGGCGGTGTTTCACGTGAAACACCGCCCCTCTCTGTGTCTGCCTTACTTCTTGTAGTCCTTCAGGCAGAGCAGGAAGTCCTTGCCGTCACCGCTCTCGGTGTACGAGTACTGGAAGTCCTTGGCCTCGGACCGGCACTTGCTCGACGCCAGCGTGTCCGTGAGGTACGCGCCCTCGATCTTGGCCAGCACGATGTACTGAGCCTTCGCGTCGCTGCACTTGACGACCTCGAGGTCGGGGTTGTTGTCGCTGGTGCTGCCGCGGTGCATGCAGTCGCCGACGGCCGCCGTGTTGGCGTCGTCCCGGCTGGTTATCCAGCCGCCGATGGCCACGCTCGCCACCGCGATGACGATCACGATGTTCTTGATGGTCTTGAAGCTGAGCTTGCGGCCGGACGGCTGCGGCGGGACCGGGGCGTACGGAGCGCCCTGGGGCGGGAAGCCGGGCTGGCCGGGCTGCTGGGGGTAGCCGCCCTGCGGCGGGTAGGGAGCCTGGGGCGGACCCGCGGGCTGGTTCTGGGCGAACGGGTTGCCCTGGGGCGGCGGAGTGGTCATTCGGGGGTCCCCCTAGTGCATGGTGAATGACGCGAACATGTCGCGAGATAAGACGCACGTAAGTTATCGGGCCCCACTGACAACCCAGTAGTCAGGAGTGGCTCTGTGTCATTGATGTGACACTTACTGGTGGCCAAACCGGGCCATAGCAGCCGCTACTGCCGCGTAGATGACGGCGATCGTGATCACCAGCGGCGCGGATCGGCCGTCCGGCGGCAGCATCAGGGCGGCCACGGCGGCGGCGCCGACGAAGAAAGCGTTGAAGAGGACGTCGTAGACGGAAAAGATCCGGCCACGGAAACCGTCCTCCACGGACGACTGGACGATGGTGTCCGTGGCGATCTTCGCGCCCTGGGTGGTCAGCCCCAGGACGAAGGCCGCGACCATCAGCGGGGTGGTCGCGAACGGCAGCCCCAGAGCGGGCTCCAGCAGCGCGGCGGCCCCCGCGCACACGACGATCCAGCGGCCCGGCCCCAGCCGCCCCGCGGCCCAGGGTGTCACCACGGCCGCCGCGAAGAACCCCGCCCCCGAGACGCCCAACGCCAGTCCCAGCAGGGCGAGCCCGTCGTCCGTGGTCGAGGTGAGCGCGTACCGGCAGAGCATCAGCAGCATGACCAGCAGGGCGCCGTAGCAGAACCGCATCAGCGACATCGCCGCCAGCGCCCAGGCGGCCTCCCTGCGCTCCGGCGCGGCCAGGTGACGTACGCCGGCCACCAGATCGCGGGCGGTGCCCGTGACAGCGAGCCCGAACCGCTCGCGTACCAAGGTCCGGTCGGGGCCGAGCAGTTCCCGCGCCATGCTCAGCGACGCCACAGCCGCGCAGAGATACAGCCCGGCCGCCACGAGCACCACGGCGGCGTCGGAGTCCGCGACCACCAGGCGTACGGCGAAGGCCAGGCCACCGCCCGCGGTCGCCGCCAGCGTTCCGGCGGTCGGGGAGAGGGAGTTGGCGATGACCAGGCGCTCGGCGTCGACCACCCGCGGCAGCGAGGCGGACAGGCCCGAGAGAACGAACCGGTTGACCGCGGTGACACACAGGGCGGAGACGTAGAAGAGCCAGTCGGGAGCCGGGCTGAGTATCAGCAAGGCCGTCGCCGAGGCCAGCAGGGCGCGCAGCAGGCTGCCGTACAGCAGGACCTGGCGGCGCCGCCAGCGGTCCAGCAGCACACCGGCGAACGGGCCGACGAGGGAGTACGGGAGCAGCAGCACCGCCATCGCGGAGGCCACCGCCGCGGCCGAGGTCTGCCTCTCCGGAGAGAAGACGACGTACGCGGCGAGCGCGACCTGGTACACGCCGTCGGCGCCCTGGGAGAGCAGGCGCACGGCGAGCAGACGCCGGAAGCCCTGGAAGCGCAACAGGACGCGCAGGTCACGGACGACGGCCATGAGGCACAGCCTCACATACGGGGAGGGTCCCCGGGTCGTACGACCCGGGGACCCTCACAGCCCTGGCAGGAGCGACTTGTGGCGGCGCGTCAGCGCTCGACCTCACCCTTGATGAACTTCTCGACGTTCTCGCGGGCCTCGTCGTCGAAGTACTGCACGGGCGGGGACTTCATGAAGTAGCTCGACGCGGAGAGGATCGGGCCGCCGATGCCCCGGTCCTTGGCGATCTTCGCGGCGCGCAGGGCGTCGATGATGACGCCGGCGGAGTTCGGGGAGTCCCAGACCTCGAGCTTGTACTCCAGGTTCAGCGGGACGTCACCGAAGGCACGGCCCTCGAGGCGGACATAGGCCCACTTGCGGTCGTCCAGCCAGGCGACGTAGTCGGACGGGCCGATGTGGACGTTGCCCTCGCCCAGCTCGCGGTCGCGGATCTGGGAGGTGACGGCCTGCGTCTTGGAGATCTTCTTCGACTCGAGGCGGTCGCGCTCGAGCATGTTCTTGAAGTCCATGTTGCCGCCGACGTTCAGCTGCATCGTGCGGTCCAGGACGACACCCCGGTCCTCGAACAGCTTCGCCATGACGCGGTGCGTGATGGTGGCGCCGACCTGCGACTTGATGTCGTCGCCGACGATCGGGACGCCCGCCTCGGTGAACTTGTCCGCCCACTCCTTGGTGCCGGCGATGAAGACCGGAAGGGCGTTGACGAAGGCGACCTTGGCGTCGATGGCGCACTGGGCGTAGAACTTCGCCGCGTCCTCGGAGCCGACGGGCAGGTAGCAGACGAGGACGTCGATCTGCTTGTCCTTGAGGATCTGGACGACGTCGACCGGCTCCTCGGCGGACTCCTCGATCGTCTCGCGGTAGTACCGGCCGAGGCCGTCGAGGGTGTGGCCGCGCTGGACCGTCACGCCGGTGCTGGGCACGTCGCAGATCTTGATGGTGTTGTTCTCGGAGGCGCCGATGGCGTCCGCGAGGTCGAGACCGACCTTCTTGGCGTCCACGTCGAACGCGGCGACGAACTCGACGTCGCGGACGTGGTACTCGCCGAACTGGACGTGCATCAGGCCCGGCACCTTGGACGCCGGGTCGGCGTCCTTGTAGTACTCGACTCCCTGTACCAGCGAGGCGGCGCAGTTGCCCACGCCGACGATGGCTACGCGAACCGAACCCATTCCGGTTGCTCCCTGTGTGTATGAGTGAGGCCCTTCAAGGGGCTCTCACGTGGCGGTGTCGTCGGGCGTATCCGGCCGGGGGTCGCCCCCTGGCCGGGGCAGGCCGCCCGACGCTCCAGATGTGGTGTCACGCGAAGCGGGCTCCCCTGAGGAGGAACCGTTGAGGTCCCGCCCCGCCCGCTCGCTCTCGATGAGCTCGTTCAGCCAGCGCACCTCGCGCTCCACGGACTCCATCCCGTGGCGCTGAAGCTCAAGCGTGTAATCGTCGAGACGTTCCCGGGTCCGGGCCAGGGAGACGCGCATCTTCTCGAGGCGCTCCTCCAGCCGGCTGCGGCGGCCTTCCAGCACGCGCATGCGTACATCACGTGAGGTTTGCCCGAAGAAGGCGAAACGGGCGGCGAAGTGCTCGTCCTCGTACGCGTCGGGCCCGGTCTGGGAGAGCAGCTGTTCGAAGTGCTCTTTGCCCTCCGCCGTCAACCGGTAGACGATCTTGGCGCGCCGCCCTGTGAGGGGGGCGGCGAGGGCGTCCTCGGTGGTGTTCCCCGGCTCCTCGATCAACCAGCCGTTGGCGACCAGCGTCTTGAGGCAGGGATACAGCGTCCCGTAGCTGAACGCACGGAACACACCCAGTGATGTGTTGAGTCGTTTGCGCAGCTCATAGCCGTGCATCGGAGATTCGCGGAGCAGGCCGAGTACGGCGAACTCGAGGATCCCGGAACGCCGGCTCATCGTCGCCTCCTCTCTCCCGCGGTACCCATGTCTCGGTCCGATGTGTCGCGCTGATGTATCGACTCGATACATCACGACGATAGAACGGCCTTGCGGATGCGACAAGAGGGGGTGTGGTGAACGGGGTCACATCACCGATTCGTCAGACGCGAGTTGCCTGATTTGAGGTGAACTTCGGTCCTCGGCAGGTTTTGACGGTGCGTAGTCTGTGCGCCATGCACATCACCGGGAACCGTGGGACGCCTGAGGGCGTCCTCGTCTTCGGTGTAGTACGGGTGCATACGGGACCGATGAATGCGGAGCCCACCGCATCCGTACTTCGGGGGGACCGGAAACAAGCTGCCGTTTCCAGGCGCGCAGGGGTGCGCCTGCCCGAGGAGTAGTCGTTCGATGAGCGAGCACCGTCGCAAACCGCCGCAGCCGCAGGGAGGCGGACGTGCCGCGACCCGACGCGGCCAGTCCGGCTCGTCCTCCGGCCGCCGCGCGGCACCGCGAGGCGCCACCGGGTCTCCGTCCGACTCCTATGGGTCGGACTCCTACGACTCGGGGGGTGAGGAGCGCCAGTACGGCGGCCGTGCGGATGCCCGGCGTGCGGCGCAGAGAAGTGGGGGCGGCCGCCGCAGAGCGGCCGAACCGACACGAGGCGGCCGGCGCGCCGCTCCCGGCGGGCCGACCGGGCCCGGCCGGGGCAGAGGGCGCCCGGCCATGTACGACAAGAAGCGGATGATCGACTATCCGCGGGCCGGCAAGTACGGCTGGCAGCGCTGGATGCCGTCCTGGAAGCTCGTCTCAGGCCTGTGCATCGGCTTCTTCGGAAGCCTGGTGGCCGTGGCGGGCATCGGGTACGCGATGGTGGGCGTCCCCACCGAGGAGAACGCAGCCGCTCGGTCGCAGAACAACGTCTACTACTGGTCCAACGGCAATCAGATGATCGCGACCGGCAGTGGCCAGAACCGGCAGAACGTCACGATCGACAAGATCCCCAAGGCCATGCAGCAGGCGGTGATCTCTGCCGAGAACAAGAGCTTCTACCAGGACTCGGGCGTCGACCCCATGGGCATCGCCCGAGCACTGGCGAACATGGCCCGGGGCGGCGACACGCAGGGTGGTTCGACCATCACGCAGCAGTTCGTCAAGAACACCTACCTGAGCCAGGACCAGACGGTCACCCGTAAGTTCAAGGAGATGTTCATCTCGATCAAGGTGGGCACGAAGCTCACCAAGGACGAGATCCTCCAGGGGTACCTCAACACCTCGTACTACGGCCGCGGCGCGTACGGCATCCAGGCCGCCGCCCAGACGTACTACGGCAAGGACGCGGTCAAGCTCGAGCCGAGCGAATGCGCCTTCCTTGCCGCCCTGCTCAAGGGCCCGACGTACTACGACCCTGCGGGTAACGACGGCCTCGATCCGGCGGCGAACAAGAAGGACAACACCAAGCGGTCCAAGGAGCGCTGGGGCTGGATCCTCCAGCAGATGCACAACGACAACAAGCTCTCCGACGCCGACTACAAGAAGGCGATCAGCAAGTACCCCATGCCCGATCCGCGCAAGGCGGCCAAGGGCATGAGCGGTCAGATCGGCTACCTGGCGGACACGGCCAAGAAGTACGTCCTGAACCACTCCAACATCACGGAGAAGCAGTTCGACCAGGGCGGCTACCAGATCAAGACGACCTTCGACAAGGCCAAGGTCGAAGCACTGACCAAGGCCGTGAAGAAGGTCGAGAAGGAAAAGCTCGACCCGGAAAAGCGTGAGCTGGACAAGCACGTCCAGTTCGGCGCGGCGTCGGTGAAGCCCAAGGACGGCGCGATCGTCGCGCTCTACGGTGGCGCGGGGTACGAGAACGGCCACTTCAACAACAACGCGGACACCTCGGGTGTCCCCGTCGGTTCGACGTGGAAGCCGTTCGTGCTCGCCGCCGCCATGGAGCGCGGCACCTACCGGAGCGACGGCGTCGGTCTCTCGCCGCTCAGCAAGTACAACGGCAACGACCATCTCAAGATCAGGAACAACGACGGCACCTACGTCATGAAGAAGGACAACACGCCCTTCTTCCAGGAGAACGAGAGCGATCGCCCGTGGGGTTACATCTCCCTGCGCAAGGCGATGGAGCAGTCCGTCAACACCCCGTTCGTGCAGCTCGGCATGGACGTGGGGATGAAGAACGTGGCCGACCTGGCCGAGAAGGCCGGCATCCTGGACAGCAGCTTCGCCGGTCTCAACGCGTCGTTCGCGCTCGGCACGTCGACTCCCAGCGCGATCCGCATGGCCGACTCCTACGCGACGTTCGCCGCCTCCGGTAAGCAGGCCGCTCCGTACTCGGTGACGAGCGTCAAGTCCAACGGGGAGGAAGTTCCCGGCTTCGAGAAGCCGAGGATCACGCAGGCGATGCCCGAGAACGTGGCGAACAACGTCACGAACGTTCTGGAGAACGTCATCCAGAACGGTACGGGCAAGAACGCGCTGTCCCTGGGCCGTACGGCGGCCGGCAAGACCGGTACGACGGACGAGAACAAGTCGGCTTGGTTCGTCGGCTACACCCAGCAGCTCTCGACCTCGGTCGCGATGTTCCGTGAGGACCCCAAGAGCGCCAAGCTGCTCTCCATGAACGGCACGGCGGGCGAGGTGTCCATCCACGGTGGTGACGTCCCCACGCTGGTGTGGACCGAGTACATGAAGGCCGCCTTGAAGGGCGCGACCGACCTCGGCTTCCCGGAGCCCGAGAAGATCGGCGACATCCAGGACGCGGTGGGCGCTCCGACACCGACGCCGACTCCCAGTGTCGAGCCCAGCGAGACCGCCACCGAGTCCCCGAGCGCCACGCCCAGCGAGTCGCCTACGCTGCCGTCGCCCTCGCCCACCGACACCTGTGGCTTCTTCGGCTGCGATGAGGAAGACGGTGGAACGGAGAACGGCGGCACGGGCGGAGAGCCGAGCACCTCGCCCTCGCCAACGGATACGAGTGAGAACGGCGGTAACAGCAGAGGAAACGGCAACGGAGGCATCTTCGGAGGCCCCGAGGGGTAGCTGACCGAACGCCCGGCTTGGGTGTTTCACGTGAAACGCGAAGCTGTTTCACGTGAAACATGGGCCGCCGTACCCCTCGGGTACGGCGGCCCTCGGCGTTTCGACAGACACGTACGGCAGGATGTGCGGCATGCCCAGTGCAGAATCGACGCCAGCGAGCGTCCACGAGCCGGACCCGGTGCGGCCGACCAAGGAGGACGAGGTCGCCGCGGCCGGCAGTGAGCTGATCGGCGGCCCGTTGGGGCGGCGTGCCCTGCTCGGGACGTCCCGGTGGACTCCCGTGCGGGTGATCGCGCTGGTGGCGATCGGCATGTTCGCTCTCGGCCTGGTCCAGAAGGCGCCTTGCTTCAACGGAGCCTGGTTCGTCGGAGCCAGCTCCCAGTACACGCACGCCTGCTACTCGGACATCCCGCACCTCTACCAGGGGCGTGGCTTCGCCGACGGGCTCGTGCCGTACTTCGACCGGCTCCCCGGGGACATGCAGTACCTGGAGTACCCGGTACTGACCGGTGTCTTCATGGAGGTCGCCTCCTGGCTCACCCCCGGCAGCGGCACCATCCAGTACCAGGAGCAGTGGTACTGGATGGTCAACGCCGGGATGCTCATGGTGTGCGCGTCGGTCATCGCCGTCTGCGTGACCCGTACGCATGCCCGGCGTCCCTGGGACGGGCTGCTGGTTGCCCTGGCGCCCGCCTTCGCGCTGACGGCGACCATCAACTGGGACCTGCTGGCGGTGGCTCTGACGGCCGCGGCGATGCTGATGTGGTCACGCGGCCGCTCCCTCGCCTTCGGCGTCCTGCTGGGGCTCGCCACGGCCGCCAAGCTCTATCCCTTCCTGATCCTCGGGCCGCTGCTGGTGCTGTGCTGGCGCGCGGGCAAGTGGCGTGCGTTCGGGACGGCTCTGGGGGGCGCGGTCGTCGCCTGGGCCGTGGTGAACGGGCCGGTGATGCTCTTCGCGTTCGACGGCTGGTCGAAGTTCTACACGTTCAGCCAGGAACGAGGCGTCGACTTCGGCTCCTTCTGGCTGATCATGGCCCAGAACTCGGACGACCCGCTCGGCATCGACACCGTCAACACGCTCGCCACGCTGCTGATGCTGGTGTGCTGCGCGGCTGTCGCGGCGCTCGCCCTGACCGCCCCGCGCCGCCCGCGGTTCGCCCAGCTCGCCTTCCTGATCGTCGCGGCGTTCATCCTCACCAACAAGGTCTACTCGCCGCAGTACGTCCTGTGGCTGGTGCCCCTGGCGGCCCTCGCCCGGCCGAAGTGGCGGGACTTCCTGATCTGGCAGACCTGCGAGGTGGCGTACTTTCTGGGGATCTGGCTCTACCTCGCGTACACGACCAGCGGAGACGCCCACAAGGGCCTGCCGACCGACGGCTACCACTGGGCCATCGCCCTGCATCTGCTGGGGACGCTGTATCTGTGCGCCATGATCGTGCGCGACATCTTCATGCCGGAGCGGGATCCGGTGCGCCGGTCCGGCGACGACGACCCCTCGGGTGGAGTGCTCGACGGAGCCGAGGACGTCTTCGTCCTCGGTCGGGCGGCCCGTCCCGCCCGGCACACGACCGCTCGGTTCGACGGGGCTCAGGTCCAGTGGGGCAAACGGGACGCGACCGGCGGTTCGCTCTGAGCGAACGGCGCGAAGGGCCGTACAGCGAAGGGCCGTACAGCGAGAAGGCCGTACACGGGGAGCCCGTGTACGGCCTTCTCGCTGAGCTGTGCGACCTCAGTGCACCACGCCGGTCAGCGGTCCATGATCCGGTCGAACTGCGTGGTGGTGTGCCGCAGATGGGCCACCAGCTCCTCGCCGACCTTCGGCTCCGGCGCGTCCGAGGGCACGAACAGGATCGAGACCTGCATGTGCGGCGGCTCGGCGAACCAGCGCTGCTTGCCGCCCCAGACGAACGGTGAGAGGTTCCGGTTGACCGTCGCTAGGCCGGCGCGGGCGACGCCCTTGGCGCGCGGCATGACGCCGTGCAGCGCCTTGGGGGCCTCCAGGCCCACCCCGTGCGACGTACCGCCCGCCACGACCACCAGGAAGCCGTCCGAGGCCGCCTTCTGCTGCCGGTAGCCGAAGCGCTCGCCCTTGGCGACGCGCGTGACGTCCAGGACCGCGCCGCGGTACTCGGTGGCCTCGTGGTCCCCCAGCCACAGCCGCGTGCCGATGCGGGCACGGAACCGGGTCTGCGGGAACTGCTGCTGGAGACGGGCGAGTTCGTCGGCCTTGAGGTGGCTGACGAACATGGTGTGCAGGGGCAGCCGGGCCGCACGCAGCCGGTCCATCCAGCCGATGACCTCCTCGACCGCGTCCGAGCCGTCGGTGCGGTCCAGCGGCAGATGGATGGCGAAGCCCTCCAGGCGGACGTTCTCGATGGCGGCGTGCAGCTGGGCGAGGTCCTGCTCGCTGATGCCGTGCCGCTTCATCGAGGACATCACCTCGATCACCACACGCGCACCGACCAGGCCGTAGACGCCGTCTATCGACGAGACCGAGCGGATGACCCGGTCCGGCAGCGGAACCGGTTCCTCGCCGCGCCGGTACGGCGTCAGCACCAGCAGGTCGCCGCCGAAGAAGTCCTTGATCCGCGCGGCCTCGTACGTCGTGCCGACGGCGAGGATGTCCGACCCCAGCCGGGTGGCCTCCTCCGCCAGTCGCTCGTGCCCGAAGCCGTAACCATTGCCCTTGCAGACCGGGACGAGGCCGGGGAACTGATCCTGCACGTGCTTGTGGTGCGCACGCCAGCGCGCGGTGTCGACGTAGAGCGTGAGCGCCATGGCCGGACCTGGAACCTTTCTCGTGGCTGTCAGAGGTGCGGGATGAGGGGTGAGTGCGGGGTCAGCGGCGCGACATGTAGATGTCGAGCGCCTTGTGCAGCAGCTTGTTCAGCGGGAAGTCCCACTCGCCGAGGTATTCGGCCGCCTGGCCGCCCGTACCCACCTTGAACTGGATCAGGCCGAAGAGGTGGTCGGTCTCGTCCAGCGAGTCGGAGATGCCGCGCAGGTCGTAGACGGTGGCGCCGAGCGCGTAGGCGTCGCGCAGCATCCGCCACTGCATCGCGTTCGACGGCCGGACCTCACGGCCGATGTTGTCGGAGGCGCCGTAGGAGTACCAGACGTGACCGCCGACGATCAGCATCGTCGCCGCCGACAGGTTCACGCCGTTGTGCCGGGCGAAGTACAGCCGCATGCGGTTGGGGTCCTCGGTGTTGAGGGCCGTCCACATGCGCTGGAAGTACGACAGCGGGCGCGGCCGGAAGTGGTCGCGCACGGCCGTGATCTCGTACAGCCGCTGCCATTCCTCGAGGTCCTGGTAGCCGCCCTGGACGACCTCGACGCCGGCCTTCTCGGCCTTCTTGATGTTGCGGCGCCACAGCTGGTTGAAGTTCTTGTGGACCTCTTCCAGGGAGCGGTTGGCCAGCGGCACCTGGTAGACGTACCGGGGCTGGACGTCGCCGAAGCCGGCGCCGCCGTCCTCGCCCTGCTGCCAGCCCATGCGGCGCAGCTTGTCGGCGACCTCGAAGGCGCGCGGCTCGATGTGGTCGGCCTCGATGTCGCGCAGCCGCTTCACGTCAGGGTTCTGGATGCCCTGCTTGATGGAGGCGGCCTCCCAGCGCCGGATGATCACCGGCGGGCCCATCTTCACGGAGAAGGCGCCCTGCTGCTTCAGATGAGCCAGCATCGGCTCGATCCATTCCTGCAGATTCGGCGAGAACCAGTTGATGACCGGGCCCTCGGGCAGGTAGGCGAGGTAGCGCTTGATCTTGGGGAGCTGCCGGTAGAGGACCAGGCCGGCACCGACGAGCTCGCCGGTCCTGTCGTCGAACCACCCGAGGTGCTCGGAGCGCCACTCCGCCTTGACGTCAGCCCAGGCCGGGACCTGCATGTGGCTCGCCGACGGCAGGCTCTGGATGTATGCCAGATGCTGCTCGCGGCTGATGGTCCTCAGGGTCAGGCTCATTTCGGGGCGCTCCTCGGGCTGGTGTGTCCCCATGGGTTCAGGGGCTCCGGCTCTCGCGCGAAGCCTACTGCGCCTTGGGAGCGCGCCGGTTGGGCGTACGCCACCTTCGCCCCGGCCCGTATGCGGCCGGGGCGTCACACGATGTTCAGCTGGGGTGTGCCTGGCGTCAGTCGATGAGACCGCCGAACAACCCGCCGTGCGCCATGCCCAGGAAGAACCCGACAGCCGAGGCTCCCAGGCCCAGGATCAGGCCGAAGCGCTCACGGGTCGTCTCCGAGATCCACTGGCCGTACGCGCCGGTGAGAATGCCCACGAGGCCCGCCCAGGAGCTGAGCAGGTGCAGGTCATCGTCGACGAGTGCCACGACGAACGACGTGAGGCCCAGCACCAGGGTCACCGCGAGCAGGGTGTCCTGGAGGGGATGGGGCTTGCCGTCCGTGGCGAAGAGGCCGCCGGCGGTGTTGGGTCGCATTGCCTGTGCCATAGGGCACCTCCTGCGAGAGTCGGCGCATCGTAGCGCCATACACACCCGATGTGTACAGATTGGCTGCCCTGGCGGCCGGATTTCAACCGCAAGCCGCTGTGCGGGTACTCTGTACCGTCCGCACCGGTGTCTGCCCACATCACGGCAGGGGGTTCTCGACAGAACCCCGACTGTCAGTGGTGGCCGATACCGTCGGATACGCATCACAACCCTCCTGCCACGGATCGACCGTGGCCGCTGAGTCCAAAGGAGGTGGGTTCCACATGCGTCACTACGAGGTGATGGTCATCCTCGACCCCGAGGTCGAGGAGCGCGCTGTCTCTCCGTTGATCGAGAACTTCCTCTCTGTCGTCCGTGACGGCGGCGGAAAGGTCGAGAAGGTCGACACCTGGGGTCGTCGTCGTCTCGCGTACGAGATCAAGAAGAAGCCCGAGGGCATCTACTCGGTCATCGACCTGCAGGCCGAGCCTGCGGTCGTCAAGGAGCTCGACCGCCAGATGAACCTGAACGAGTCGGTCCTCCGGACCAAGGTCCTCCGCCCCGAGACCCACTGAGCTCTCCCGCTCAGCTGATCCCGGGATTCGAGTAGCAGCACAAGCAGCCAGCAGCAAACCCGCCGAGAGGTTCCCCATGGCAGGCGAGACCGTCATCACGGTGGTCGGCAATCTTGTCGACGACCCCGAGCTGCGCTTCACCCCCTCCGGTGCGGCCGTCGCGAAGTTCCGTGTCGCGTCCACTCCCCGCACCTTCGACCGCCAGACGAACGAGTGGAAGGACGGCGAGAGCCTCTTCCTGACCTGCTCGGTCTGGCGCCAGGCGGCTGAGAACGTCGCCGAGTCGCTCCAGCGAGGCATGCGCGTCATCGTGCAGGGCCGGCTGAAGCAGCGGTCCTACGAGGACCGGGAGGGCGTCAAGCGCACGGTCTACGAGCTGGACGTCGAGGAAGTCGGCGCCAGCCTGCGCAACGCCACGGCCAAGGTCACCAAGACCACCGGCCGCGGTGGCCAGGGCGGCTACGGCGGCGGCAGCGGTGGCGGTGGCGGCCAGGGTGGCGGCGGCTGGGGCGGCGGCCCCGGTGGCGGCCAGCAGGGCGGCGGCGCTCCCGCTGACGACCCGTGGGCGACCGGCGCTCCCGCCGGTGGCAACCAGGGCGGTGGCGGCGGCTGGGGTGGAAACTCCGGCGGCGGCGGTGGCGGCGGCTACTCGGACGAGCCCCCCTTCTAGGGCGGGTTCGCACCCAAACTTCTTGATCACACAGGAGAATCACCATGGCGAAGCCGCCTGTGCGCAAGCCGAAGAAGAAGGTCTGCGCATTCTGCAAGGACAAGGTCACGTACGTGGACTACAAGGACACGAACATGCTGCGGAAGTTCATTTCCGACCGCGGCAAGATCCGTGCCCGCCGCGTGACCGGCAACTGCACGCAGCACCAGCGTGACGTCGCCACGGCCGTGAAGAACAGCCGTGAGATGGCGCTGCTGCCCTACACCTCCACCGCGCGATAAGGGAAGGGTGACCGACACATGAAGATCATCCTCACCCACGAGGTCTCCGGCCTCGGCGCCGCGGGCGACGTCGTCGACGTCAAGGACGGTTACGCTCGCAACTACCTGATCCCGCGGAAGTTCGCTATCCGCTGGACCAAGGGTGGCGAGAAGGACGTCGAGCAGATCCGTCGTGCTCGCAAGATCCACGAGATCCAGACCATCGAGCAGGCCAACCAGGTGAAGGCCCAGCTCGAGGGCGTCAAGGTCCGTCTGGCCGTCCGTGCCGGCGACGCCGGCCGCCTCTTCGGTTCCGTCACCCCGGCCGACATCGCCTCGGCGATCAAGGCTGCCGGTGGCCCCGAGGTCGACAAGCGCCGCATCGAGATCGGTTCGCCGATCAAGTCGCTCGGCGCTCACCAGTCGTCCGTGCGTCTGCACCCCGAGGTTGACGCCAAGGTCAGCATCGAGGTCGTCGCGGCCTGAGTGCCGCGCTCGCTGATGCAGTGAGCGATGGGGCCGCACCCTTCGGGGTGCGGCCCCATCGTCGTATCCGGGCCCATCTCGTCGTATCCGTCGGCGCGGTATCTGGTTTCACGTGAAACACCGTGTTTCACGTGAAACAGTCCGTCGGCCGAGCCCGGTCGTCAGCGGGTCGCGCCCGTGACCATCCACCGCCCTGAGCGGCTTCGGAGCCACAGAGTCAGCATCCGCATGGTCATCATCAGCGTCATGGCGGCCCAGAGAGCGGTGAGTCCACCGCCCAGTACCGGAACCAGCAGGGCGACCGGGGTGAAGACCGCCAGGGTGAGCACCATCGCCCAGGCGAGGTAGGGACCGTCGCCGGCGCCCATCAGGACTCCGTCCAGGACGAAGACGATGCCGGAGATCGGCTGCGAGAGAGCGACGATGACCAGGGCGGGCAGGGCCGCGTCCTTGACCGCCGAGTCACTGGTGAACAGGGGCAGGAACGCCGGTCGGGCGAGGACGACCAGGGCTCCGAGGACGACTCCGACGGCGATACCCCACTCCACCATCCGACGGCATACCGCGCGGGCGCCCTCTGTGTCACCGGCTCCTAGGTAGCGCCCGATGATGGCCTGCCCCGCGATGGCGATGGCGTCGAGAGCGAAGGCGAGCAGGCTCCACAGGGACAGGATGATCTGGTGTGCGGCGATGTCGGCATCCCCGAGCCGGGCGGCAACCGCCGTGGCGATCATCAGGATCGCCCGCAGGGAGAGGGTGCGGACCAGCAGGGGCACACCGGCCTGAGCGGACGCCCTGATCCCGGCGGCGTCCGGGCGCAGGGAGGCGCCATGCTTCCGCGCTCCACGCAGAACCACCGCGAGGTAGACCGCGGCCATGCCGCACTGGGCGATGACGGTGCCCCAGGCGGAGCCGGCGATCCCCAGTCCTGCCCCGTACACGAGCCCCGCGTTGAGAGCGCCGTTGGCCACGAAGCCGATGACGGCGACATAGAGGGGGGTCTTGGTGTCCTGGAGGCCGCGCAGGAGGCCGGTCGCGGCGAGGACGACGAGCATCGCCGGTATGCCGAGCACGGAGATGCGCAGATACGTGATCGCGTAGGGGGCTGCGGCGTCCGAGGTGCCGAAGAGCTCCACGAGATGGGGCGCTGTCGGCAGGGCGACGGCGACGACGCCGGCGCCGAGGAGCAGAGCCAGCCAGATGCCGTCCATGCCCTGACGGATGGCGGCCGGGAGATCACCCGCGCCGACGCGACGGGCGACCGCCGCTGTCGTGGCGTAGGCGAGGAAGACGAAGACGCTGACGGCGGTCATCAGCAGGGCCGAGGCGACGCCGAGACCGGCGAGTTGGGCTGTGCCCAGATGGCCGACGATGGCGGTGTCGGTCATGAGGAAGAGAGGCTCGGCGACGAGCGCGCCGAAGGCCGGCACGGCGAGTGCGACGATCTCTCGGTCGTGCTGTCTCCGGCCGACTCGAGGGCGCGCGGGGGCCTGTGTCATGTGCACTAATCTAATCGTCCACAGGTAAGAGATGCAAAGCTTTTGTGACCCTTACCATTCGTCCAGAGGTGCGCACTGCTGTGCACCTTTCGAAGCGATCTTGGGCCGGTTGGGGAAGTTTTTCTTCTGCACAGCCAGTGGATGGCAAAGTTGCAGGTCAGGGTGGCTTCCTTGTGATGAGTGGAAGCTTGTTCACAGGCCTGTCCACCGGGTCGTGCACAGGTTTCGCCGAGTTCTCCACAGCATCTGGGCCGTCGTCCACATGGCCTGTGGATAACCAGATTGGCTGACGGTGCCGACGGGCCTACGGTAGTCCGGCGCCCGCTCCGTCCGTCGGTTTTCGAAACGTCACAAAACCGGCGTCCAGTAACCGGAGTTGGGCCTCTCATTTGTCAGTGCCGTGCCGTAGAAAAGAGGGGCACGGCGAGGTCTGCTGCGGCGGACGGGAGGAGGTGGCTCGGTGAGCATTTCCGAGCCCTTGGACGACCCGTGGGCCGACAGCGGGCCCAGTGATCGTCTGCCCTCTTCCCGCCGTCGTGGTGACGGCGCCCGAGGCCGCGACGAGCAGCACGAGCGCGGCCGGGACAACGGCGAGTGGGACGGCGGCGGAGGCACCTCGTTCGAACGGGTACCGCCGCAGGACATCGAGGCCGAGCAGTCCGTCCTCGGCGGCATGCTCCTGTCCAAGGACGCCATCGCCGACGTCGTCGAGATCCTCAAGGGCCACGACTTCTACAAGCCGGCCCACGAGACGATCTATCAGGCCGTCCTCGACGTCTACGCCAAGGGCGAGCCGGCCGACCCCATCACCATCGCCGCCGAACTCACCAAGCGCGGCGAGATCAACAAGGTCGGCGGGGCGTCGTATCTGCACACCCTCGTCCAGACGGTGCCCACAGCGGCGAACGCCGCCTACTACGCGGAGATCGTCCACGAGCGTGCCGTCCTGCGGCGCCTGGTCGAGGCCGGTACGCGCATCACCCAGATGGGATACGCGGCCGACGACGACGTCGACGAGATCGTCAACCGCGCCCAGGCAGAGGTCTACGCGGTCACCGAGCAGCGCACCAGCGAGGACTACCTGCCGCTCGGCGACATCATGGAGGGCGCGCTCGACGAGATCGAGGCGATCGGCTCGCGCAGCGGTGAGATGACCGGTGTGCCCACGGGGTTCACGGACTTCGACTCCCTCACCAACGGTCTGCACCCGGGCCAGATGATCGTCATCGCCGCCCGGCCCGCCATGGGTAAGTCCACGCTCGCGCTGGACTTCGCGCGAGCCTGCTCGATCAAGAACAACCTGCCGAGCGTGATCTTCTCGCTCGAAATGGGCCGCAACGAGATCGCGATGCGTCTGCTGTCCGCCGAAGCCCGGGTCGCCCTGCACCACATGAGGTCCGGCACGATGACGGACGAGGACTGGACGCGCCTGGCCCGGCGTATGCCGGACGTCTCGGCCGCACCGCTCTTCATCGACGACTCGCCCAACCTGTCGATGATGGAGATCCGCGCCAAGTGCCGCCGCCTGAAGCAGCGCAACGACATCAGGCTGGTCGTCATCGACTACCTCCAGTTGATGCAGTCCGGTGGCTCCAAGCGTGCCGAGAACCGTCAGCAGGAGGTCTCGGACATGTCCCGTAACCTCAAGCTCCTCGCCAAGGAGCTGGAGCTCCCGGTCATCGCGCTCTCCCAGCTCAACCGTGGCCCCGAGCAGCGTACGGACAAGAAGCCGATGGTCTCCGACCTGCGTGAGTCCGGCTCCATCGAGCAGGACGCCGACATGGTCATCCTGCTGCACCGCGAGGACGCCTATGAGAAGGAGTCGCCGCGCGCGGGCGAGGCCGACCTGATCGTGGCCAAGCACCGTAACGGCCCGACGGCGACGATCACGGTCGCCTTCCAGGGCCACTACTCACGGTTCGTGGACATGGCGCAGACCTGACCTGACCGAGCTCCGGCGACACCGGTCCGGAATGTGCTCGACGCGGCGCCGCCGGGGCGGGTGGACTGGGACCCATGACGACATCTCAGGGAGAGCTGCTTCCCGGCACGCGTCGCGCACTGCTGCACCGGATCGCCGTCGCCCAGGCCGAAGGACGGGCGCCGTCGCTCGTCGCGGCCGTCGTGCGGGACGGCAAGCCGGTGTGGACAGGCGCGCGGACCTCGGTGGAGGGGCATGCGCCGGACGAGAACGTGCAGTACCGGATCGGCTCGATCACCAAGACCTTCACGGCGGTTCTCGTCCTGCGGCTGCGCGACGAGGGAGCGCTGGACCTCGGGGATCCGTTGGAGAAGCACCTGCCGGGCACCGGCGTGGGGGAGGCGACCGTCGCCGAACTGCTCGCGCACGCCGGAGGACTGGCGGCCGAGACACCGGGACCGTGGTGGGAGCGGAGCCCCGGTTCTCTGCGGCCCGAACTCGCCGACGTGCTGGGCGAGCGGCCGCTGCTGTCTCCGCCCGGCCGCCGGTTCCACTACTCGAACCCGGGCTACGCGCTGCTCGGCGCGCTCATCGAGAAGCTGCGCGGCGCCTCCTGGGAGGCGGTCCTTCGGCGCGAAGTGCTCGAACCCCTGGAGTTGCACCGCACGAGCGTGCGGCCCCAGGCGCCGCACGCGGGTGGCTGGGCGGTGCATCCCTGGGCCGACGTGATGCTCCCCGAGCCCACCGAGGACCTGGGGCGCATGGCCCCGGCAGGCCAACTGTGGTCGACCACGCGTGACTTGGCGCGCTTCGCCGCCTTCCTGGTCAACGGCGACGAGCGGGTGCTGAGCGCCGAGTCTCTTCGGGAGATGCGGACACCGGCGGCGCCCCACGACGCGGCGGACGTGGCGAGCGGCTACGCCTACTGTCTGGGGATGGAGATCCGCCGGTGGAACGGGCGGTCCCTCGTCGGACACACCGGTTCGCTACCCGGGTTCCTCGCGTGCCTCATGATCGACGTCGAGGAGGACGTTGCGGCGGTGGTCCTGGCCAACTGCACCTCGGGCCCGCCGCTGTTCTCCGTTGCCGCCGACCTGGTCGGCATCGTGGCCGAGGCGGAACCACGCATCCCCTCCCCGTGGAAGCCACTGAGCGATGTCGATCCGTCGACGCTGGAGCTGACGGGCCAGTGGTACTGGGGGACGCACACCCACGCGCTGCGGCTGACCGCCGACGGGTTCGTCTCGCTGGGGCCGCTGTCCGGCGGCGGCCGGCGGTCGCGGTTCCGCCCGAACGGCGACGGCACATGGACCGGGCTTGAGGGCTACTACGCCGGCGAGCTCCTGAAGGCCGTACGGCGGCCGGACGGAACCGTGAGCCATCTGGACCTCGGCTCGTTCGTGTTCACGCGTCAGCCGTACGACGAGGGGGCTCCTGTGCCGGGTGGGGTCGACCCGGAGGGGTGGCGCGGGATCGGCTAGGCAGTTCGGCAGGCAGTGACGACGAGGGGCGCTTCGCTTCACGTGAGTCTGTTTCACGTGAAACAGAGCGCCTCTCGCATGCCGATCACAGCGAGAGCTTGAAGCCCGTGTGGGAGGCCGTGAAGCCGAGCCGCTCGTAGAAGCGGTGGGCGTCGGTGCGCGAGGTGTCGGAGGTCAGCTGGACCAACTGGCAGCCCGAGTCGCGGGATTCGCTGATCGCCCACTCGATGAGCTGTGTCCCCAGGCCGCTGCCGCGTTCGTCGGCGTGGATGCGCACGCCTTCGATGATCGACCTGGTCGCACCGCGTCGGGACAGCCCGGGAATGATCGTGAGCTGGAGCGTGCCGACGACCCGGCCCTCCCGCACCGCCACGACCAGTCGCTGGTTGGGGTCGCTGCTGAGCCGCTCCAGCGCGGTCAGGTACGGGGCGAGGTCGTCCGGTGACTCGCGCTGTGCGCCCAGGGGGTCGTCCGCGAGCATTCCGACGATCGCCGGGACGTCGTCGGTGACGGCGGCACGTATCTCAAGATCTCCCATGGGCGCAGCCTACGCAGAGGTGCCCGGCGCGGCAGCGTCCTATGCGGGCACCGGGGCCTTCAGCGTCTCGACCACCCGGACCAGCGGGGCCAGCTCGGGGTTCTTCGCCGCCTCGTCCAGGGCCTCACGCAGGGCGGCGTCATTGGTCGGCCGTGCCGCTTCCAGCAGCTCGAGGCCCGCCTCGGTGACGTTCGTGTAGATGCCCCGGCGGTCGGTGGGGCACAGATAGCGCTCCAGGAGCCCGCGGTCCTCGAGGCGGGTGACCAGACGGGTGGTGGCGCTCTGGCTGAGCACGACCGCGTCGGCGACCTGCTTCATCTGCAGATGGCCCCCGTCCCCGTCGTGCTGTCGGCTGAGCACGTCCAGCAGGGAGTACTCCCGCGCGCTCAGGTCGTGCTGGGCCTGCAGGGCGCGCTCGATGTGGCCCTCGATCCTCCCGTGCAGCAGGGAAAGGGCGCACCAGCCCTGGGCGAGCGCGGTGAGCGCGGGGTCCGTCGCTGTCATTGGCGTTTCCTCCGTCCCGGAGCGGCTGACACCCAGGATAGAGCAGCCCTGCAATTGACGTCGTTTGCCTATAGCCCGCGTGTGCAACTATTGTGGACGCACGCAAAGCGCTCCTGCAATCTTCTGGGAAGGTAACCCCTCCATGCCTCTCGCGCTTCTGGCCCTCGCGATCGGGGCCTTCGGGATCGGAACGACGGAATTCGTGATCATGGGCTTGCTGCCCCAGGTCGCGGGCGACTACGGGGTCTCCATCCCCACCGCCGGGTACCTGGTGACCGGCTATGCGCTCGGTGTCATGTTCGGCGCCCCGCTGATGACCGTCCTCGGCACCAAGGTCTCCCGCAAGCGGATGCTGATGGTGCTGATGGGCCTGTTCATCGTCGGCAATCTGCTCTCGGCTCTCGCCCCCGCCTTCTCCGTCATGCTGATCGGCCGGATCGTCGCCTCGCTCGCCCATGGCGCCTTCTTCGGTATCGGCGCGGTCGTCGCGGCCGAACTGGTGGCCCCGGACAAGAAGGCCGGAGCCATCTCGATGATGTTCACCGGGCTGACCGTCGCCAACGTCGTCGGCGTCCCGCTGGGCACGCTCGTCGGACAGTCCCTCGGCTGGCGTGTGACCTTCGCCGTCGTCGCCGCCCTCGGTGTCATCGGCCTGGCCGGCATCGCCCGGCTCGTCCCCGATATGCCCAAGCCGGAGGGCGTGCACCTGAAGCACGAGCTGGCCGCCTTCAAGAACGTGCAGGTGCTGCTCGCGATGGCGATGACCGTCCTCGGCTTCGGCGGTGTCTTCGCGGCCATCACCTACATCGCGCCGATGATGACCCACGTCACCGGCTTCGCCGAGGGCTCCGTCACCTGGCTGCTGGTCCTCTTCGGCCTCGGCATGGTCGGCGGCAACCTCGTCGGCGGCAAGTTCGCCGACCGCGCCCTGATGCCCATGCTGTACGTCTCCCTGGGCGCCCTGGCCGTCGTGCTGGCGCTGTTCACCCTCACCGCGCACGACAAGCTGCTGTCGGCCGTCACGATCGCGCTGATCGGCGCCCTGGGCTTCGCCACCGTCCCGCCGCTCCAGAAGCGGGTCCTCGACCAGGCGCACGGTGCCCCGACTCTGGCCTCCGCCGTGAACATCGGCGCCTTCAACCTGGGCAACGCCCTCTCCGCGTGGCTCGGCGGCCTCGTGATCGCGGCGGGCCTCGGCTACACCGCCCCCAACTGGGTCGGTGCCGCCCTGGCGGCGGGCGCCCTGCTCCTGGCCTTCCTCTCGGCCGCTCTGGAGCGCCGCGACGGTGCCCGCGGCACCGCCGTCACGGGAGCCGCGCCGGCCGAGCAGCGGACCGCCGTCCACCACTGAGCCACCGGGACGCCTCGGCCCGGAGCCAGACCAGAACCAACCAGAAAGTCCCTAGGAGAACCCCCTCATGAGCACCACCACAGCCGTCGCCCCGCTGACCACCCAGGACGCCGACGCCCTCGTCACCGCCGCCCGTCGTGCCGCCGAGGCCGCAGGTGTGACCGTCAGTGTCACCGTCCTGGACGCGGGTGGTCATCTGCTCGCCTTCCGGCGTGACGACCGTGCCGTGCTGATCTCCGGCGAGACCAGCACCCGCAAGGCCTACACCGCTCTCCAGCTGAACGCGCCCACCGCCGACCTCGTCGACGCCGTGCAGCCCGGAGGGCCCTTCCACACGCTGCCGACCGCGCTCGACCGGCCGCTGCTGTTCATCGCGGGCGGCGTGCCGGTGCACCGCGACGGCCGCCTGATCGGCGCGATCGGCGTCGGCGGTGGCGCCCCGGAGCAGGACCACGGCTTCGCCACGACCGCCGTGGAGACCCTCGCCTGACCCGGACCCGGCACACGCGACTACGCCTGCTCCCCGATCCCCGGGGAGCAGGCGTAGTCGTATCCGGGGGCCTTCAGCCCGGGTGTCCGCGCTCCTCAGCCCGCCGCGACCGTGACCGGCGCGAACCGGCGGGTCCAGTCTCCGGGCAGCTCGGTGATTCCGTACGTCATCACCGAGTTGAAGGCGATGGAGGCCAGGCCGCGCTCCTTCACCCACGCCAGGAGCTCCTCGTGCCGCACGTCGATATCGGTGCGCAGAGGACGGTCGGTGTGGGCCGCGAGGGAGGCGAGGAGCGCCTGGGCGACCGCCGTGTCGCGTGCGATGAGCGGGCCGACGACATGGGTGTCCATGTTGGGCCAGGCGGCCGCGTACCCGATGATCCGCCCGCCCTCCTCGGCCACGCGCAACTGGTCGGCGAAGGCGGGCAGTCGCGTGACGATGTGCGTGCGGTCGGTCCCGAACGCCTGCTCGTCGAGCCGGAGGATGGCGGAAAGGTCCTCGGCGGTCGCGGCACGGGTGGCGACCTCGGGATCCGGTCCGCCGGGAGTGAAGTGGCCGCGCACCATCTCCGCTCGCCCGGTGACCTTGAAGCCGAGTTCCTCGTAGAGGGGGCGGCCGTTCGGTGTCGCGTGCAGGGTGAGGGGGGTGGGGCCCATCGCCGAGACGACATGGTGCATCAGTCGGCGTCCCACACCCTGTCGGGCATACCGATCGGCGACCAGAACCATGCCGATTGCCGCGAGGGCGGGGTGCTCCTGCGGTCCGTACTCGGTGACGACGCAGGCGCTCACGAGGCCGCCGTCGGGGTCATCGATGCCGTAGCCCTTCCCAGCCGTGAGGAGGAAGCCCCACTTGTGCTCCTCCCGTGGCCACCCCCGGTCCTGAGACAAGTCGGCGCAGGCGGCGAGATCGCGGAGCGTCAGACGGCGGATGGGCAATGAGGCAAGGGAAGGAGTCGGCACGCAGGTCAGGCTGTCCGACAGGGGCCCCTGACGTCCACCGCTTTCCCCGGACCCATACGAGCTTTTGGCCAGTTGTAGCCGTCTGCACAGAGAGCGGTCAGGGAGCGGTCAGACGCTGGACGTTTCACGTGAAACACAGGCGCGATGTCCAGTAGTTGGCAGTACTGATGATTCGCGCGGTGCCCTCATTCGTGATGAGGGAAGGGGGGACTTGTGTGCACGGCGGTGGCCGGTAGGGTCGACTCCGGTTCGCATTCGGGGCGGGTGACCCGTTCCGTGCGGGCCGGACAGAGGGCAATGCAGCCTAATGGGACGGAGAGATCGAAGACCCGCGTTTTCGGTTACGCGACTGAGCCGTCCAGACGAGTGGGAAGCTCGGGTGAGAGCACTGCGGGCAATGTCACACTCTTGCCTACTTGTCCGTACGGAGCCGAAATACGGGTTGAATGTGGCCGCATTGGCCACGACATGGATGGGAACGCAGACCGTCCACGGGGGAAAGCAGGCACCTTCCGAATAGGGAAGTGCGCAGACCGACCGAAAGATGCTCGAGGCGAGGCACACCATGGACGCTCCGACCACCACGTCGGCCGACAACGGCACTTCCGGCGGCGGAGGCGGCTGGTTCACGCCCCGCAAGAAGCCGACGACGACACCGGACAGCGAACCCGCTGCGCCGGAGGGGCGCCGCCCGGCCGCGATACGCCCCGTGGGCAGGCCAGGGCCCGCTCCGGAGACTCCGGCCGACGGCACGGCGGTGCCGCCCGCTCCGACGACCAGCGGCGCGAGTACCGGTGAGCCCGAACAGGCGCGTGCGCCTCAGGAAGCGATACCCGCGCCCAGTCCCCTGGCCGCACAGCACGCCTCGGCTCCCGCCGCGGCAAGCGTCGCCGCTGCCTCGTCAGCGGGTCCCGCGCCCACGACGCTCACACCGGCGCCGTTCGCCTCCACCGCTCCCTCCGCACCCGGCCCCGACGAGACGTGGGTTCCCACCCAGCGGCCCACCCCCGCGTCGCACCCGGGCCAAGCCGCCTCCGCACCGGCCCAGGAAGCGTCCCCGGACGCCGTCCTCGTCCGCCGTGCCATGGCCGAGGTCGCACCCGTGGCCGAGAAGGTCACGTCGTACTTCTACGCCCTGCTCTTCGTCCGCTACCCGGACCTGCGGCCGATGTTCCCGCCCGCGATGGACACGCAGCGGGACCGTCTGCTCAAGGCGCTGCTCACGGCCGCCGAGCACATCGACAACAAAGAGGTCCTGGTCGACTACCTGCAGAACCTCGGCCGGGGCCACCGCAAGTACGGAACGCGGGCCGAGCACTACCCGGCCGTCGGCGAATGCCTCATCGGCGCGCTGAGCAAGTACGCCGCCGGGGTCTGGAACGAGGAGATGGAGGCGGCCTGGATCCGGACCTACACCACCATCTCCCAGGTCATGATCGACGCGGCGGCCACGGACGAATTGCGTGCCCCGGCCTGGTGGTACGCCGAGGTCGTCACGCACGACCTCAGAACTCCGGACGTCGCGGTCATCACCGTCCGCCCCGACCAGCCGTACCCCTTCCTCGCCGGGCAGTACACGAGCGTGGAGACACCCTGGTGGCCCCGGATCTGGCGGCACTACTCCTTCGCCGCGGCGCCCCGCTCCGACGGCCTGCTGTCGTTCCATGTGAAGGCCGTCCCGGCCGGCTGGGTCTCCAACGCCCTGGTGCACCGTGCCCGCCCCGGCGACATCATCCGGCTCGGCCCGCCCGCCGGCGCCATGACCGTGGACCACACCACCGAGAGCGGTCTGCTCTGCGTGGGCGGCGGCACGGGCATCGCGCCCATCAAGGCACTGGTCGAAGACGTCGCCGAGCACGGGGACCGCCGGTCGGTCGAGGTCTTCTACGGGGCCCGCACCGATCACGACCTGTACGACATCGACACCATGCTCCGCCTCCAGCAGAGCCACCCCTGGCTCTCGGTCCGCGCGATCATCGACCAGCAGGCACACCAGCAGCTCCCGGACGCGATCCGCGCCTACGGGCCATGGGACGAGTTCGACGCCTATCTCTCGGGCCCGCCCGGGATGATCCGCAGCGGTGTGGACGCCCTGAGGGACGTCGGTATCCCGTCGGACCGTATTCGGCACGACTCCGTGGAGGAACTGGTCGCGGCCGGGCCCTGAACCGCTGCCGGTGTCAGCCCAGGTCGGGGGCGTGCATGGCCCGTACGCCCTCGATGTTGCCGTCCAGGTAGTGCCGCAGCGACAGCGGCACCAGGTGCACGGAGGCGATCCCGACGCGGGTGAAGGGCACACGCACGATCTCGTACTCGCCGACGGGTTCGTCCACCTCGGGGCCGTGGCGGAGGGACGGGTCCATGGACTCCAGGTGGCAGACGAAGAAGTGCTGCACCTTCACACCGGTCGCGCCGCCGTCCTCCCCGATGTGCTCCATGGTGTCCACGAAGCAGGGCACCACATCGATGATCTTGGCGCCGAGCTCCTCGTACACCTCTCGGTGCAGGGCGTCGACGACGGTCGAGTCGTCGGGCTCGACCCCGCCGCCGGGAGTGAGCCAGTAGGGATCCACGCCCGGCTTGGTGCGCTTGATCAGGATCAGGTCGTCACCGTCCAGCAGAATGGCACGGGCGGTGCGCTTGACCACAGGTCGGACGGTCATGAGTGAAATGTGGCCCGGCTGGTTCCACGTGAAACATCGCGAATCGTCACCGGCCGAGCTCTCAGAGTGAGGCACGGTCCCGGGCGCCTCAGCACCAGTCGGTCGAGGCGCGCTGCAACCACTCGTGGGCCCGCGCTATATGGGGCATCGCGAGCGTCCCGGTGCGGACCACCAGGAAGTAGGTCCGCAGCGGCGGCACCGCCGGCTCGTGCAGGGCGACGACGTCACCCCGTTCCAGCGCGGCCGCACACAGATAGCGCGGGAGCACCGCCAGGCCCGCCCCAGCGACCGCACAGGCCAGGACCGCGCGCAGGTCGGGAACGATGACCGTGCCCGGGGCGGCGGGGCGCGAGTCGAAGACGGAGGCCCAGTAGCGGGAGACGAAGGGCAGCGACTCGTGCACCTCCACCACGGGCACCTGCTCCAGGGACGGTTCCGGCTTGCGGTCCGGCTGCCCGGCGCCGATCTGTTCGGCCCAGCGCGGGGCGGCGACCAGGACGTGCTCCTCGTCGCAGAGAGCAGTCGCCGTGAGCAGGGCGCCCCGTGGCTGGGCCGTGCTGATGGCCAGATCGTGATGCCCGGCGGAGAGCCCTTCCAGCGTCTCCTCGGCGTTTCCGAAGGAGGCGCGCAGGGCGAAGCCCTGACCGTCCTCGCCGATCAGCTCAGTGAGCGCGGGCAGAGCTCGTTCGGCGGTGAACTCCGCAGGCCCGGCGAGGTGCAGTGTCCGTAAGGAGGAGTCGTCGTCGAGGCCGGTCTCCGTTATCTCCACCAGAGCGTCGAGATGCGGTGCGGCCTTGTGGGCGAGTTCGTCGCCGATGCTCGTCGGGGTCACGCCACGGGCCTGCCGCAGGAACAGGGGGCGGCCCAGCTGCCGTTCCAGGGTCCGTATCTGCGAGGTGACGGCGGGCTGGGAGAGGCCCAGCAGGGCGGCGGCGCGGGTGAAGGAGCCGGCCCGGTGCACGGTCACGAAGGTCCGCAGCAAGGCCAGATCCACCGCAGACTCTCCCCTCTTCGGCCCCGCTCCCGGCCCTCCGGCCCCGCTCAACTATAAATAAGTCGATAGGTCTCTGTCGCTACTGTGATTGGACACTGACAGAGAGTCAACTAGCCTTGGTCGCGCGGTTCTTGCGCGCGGAACCGGGGGACGGTCCGAGCCACGAGGGGGGAGGCTCGGACCGTCCGTGGGGGATGGTCAGGCCGCCGACGTGTCCAGTGCCCGCAGTACGTCCGCCATCAGGTCCTCGGGGTCCTCGGCGCCGACCGACAGGCGGATGAAGCCCTCCGGGACAGCGTCGCCGCCCCAGCGGCCGCGCCGTTCGGCCGTGGACCGTACCCCGCCGAAGCTCGTCGCGTCGTCCACGAGCCGCAGCGCGTCGAGGAAACGGTCGGCCCGCTCGCGCGTGGGCAGGGTGAACGACACCACGCACCCGAAGCGCCGCATCTGCTGAGCCGCGATCTTGTGCGCGGGGTCGTCGGGAAGTCCGGGATAGCGCAGTCCGGTCACCTCGGGACGCGCGCGCAGCGCTTCTGCGACCGCGAGGGCGGTCGTGCCCTGCCGGTCGACCCGCAGCTGCAACGTCGCGATCGAACGGTGCGCGAGCCAGGCCTCCATGGGCCCGGGAATCGCTCCGGCGATCTTGCGCCAGCGGCGCACCGAGGCCATGGCCTCGGCGTCACGGCCGACGACATAGCCCAGGAGGATGTCGCCGTGCCCCGTGAGCTGCTTGGTGCCGCTGGCCACCGCGAAGTCGGCGCCGAGCTCCAGGGGGCGCTGGCCGAGCGGTGTCGCGAGGGTGTTGTCGACGGCCACCAGGGCACCACGCGCGTGTGCCGCGTCGGCGAGCCGCCTGATGTCGCACACGTCGAGCCCGGGGTTCGACGGCGTCTCGATCCACAGCAGCTTCGCGCCGTCCAGGACGTCGAGCTGGGCGTCGCCGCGGGTCGGCGCGGTGCGTACCTCGATGCCGTAGGTCTCCAGCTGGGCGCGGACCAGGGGCAGTGCCTGATAGCCGTCGTCAGGCAGGACGCACACATCACCGGCGCGCAGCTGGGAGAAGAGCACCGCCGAGGTCGCGGCCATGCCCGACGCGAAGACGAGCGTCTCGGCGTCGTCCCGGCCGGGCGCCTCCAGCTCGCCGACTGCGCGCTCCAGCAGCGTCCAGGTCGGGTTCTCGTCACGGCCGTAGGTGTACGGGCCGGTCGGGTCGCCCGGCAGATGGAAGTGGGCGGCGAACACCGGTCCGGGCAGGGTGGGCTCGTGCTTGACCGGCTCGGGCAGCCCGGCCCGTACCGCCCGCGTGCCGTCACCGGCGTCGGCGGCGACCTGGGCCGCGTCGCCCGATGTCCGGGCCGTCCCGCCCGTCGATCCGCCCTGGTCACCCGTCGCGGATTCACTCATGCCACTCGTCCCTCCACGTCCGCACGCACTGCGGCGAGCAGACCGGTGCTCGCCGCCTCCACCATCTCAAGGCACTCCTCGAAACCGTCCGCGCCCCCGTAGTAGGGGTCCGGCACGTCGAGGTCGTCGCCCGCGGCGGGGTCGTACGAGCGGAGCAGCCGCACCTTGCGCGCGTCCTCTTCCGTGGGCGCGAGGCGGCGCAGGTCGCGGAGGTGACCGGCGTCGAGGGCGACGACCAGGTCCAGTCGGGAGAACCACGACGGCTGGAACTGCCGGGCCGTGTGGCCGGTGTCGTAGCCGTTCTCCTCCAGGACGGCCACCGTGCGCGGGTCGGCGCCGTCGCCCTCGTGCCAGCCGCCCGTGCCGGCGCTGTCGACCTCGACCAGGCCGTCGAGTCCGGCCTCCGCCACGCGGGCCCGGAAGACGACCTCCGCCATCGGGGAACGGCAGATGTTGCCCGTGCAGACGAAGCAGACTCGGTACGTCATACGCGCTCAGTCCCCGTCGGGCAGGACGACGTTCAGCGCCCAGGAGACGACAGAGATGATCAGGCCGCCCAGGACGGCCGTCCAGAACCCGTCCACCTGGAAGCTCAGGTCGAACTGGTCGGCCAGCCACGAGGTGAGCAGCAGCATCAGCGCGTTGACGACCAGGGTGAACAGGCCGAGCGTCAATATCAGCAGCGGGAGGCTGAGCAGCTTGACGAGCGGCTTGACCAGGAAGTTCACCAGGCCGAAGATCAGCGCGACGATGATCAGGGTGCCGATCTTCATGCCCGTGCTGTCACCGGTCAGGGTGATCTTGTCGAGCAGCCATACGGCGACCGCCAGGGCACCGGCGTTGGCGATCGTCTTGACTACGAAATTCTTCATGTGTCTGATCGTGGCAGACCTGATCGGGCACGGGCACAAGAGGCAGGGGCGGACTAGGCGATGAAGGCATTCCGGCTGGACGAACTGGAGGCGGAGCGCGCCGCCAACGAGGGCGCCTACCTGCAGTTTCTGCGGGCGCAGAACATGTCGGTCGGTCTGTACGCCCTCGACGCGGGCGAGCAGGATCCACAGAAGCCGCACAATCAGGACGAGGTCTACTTCGTTGTGAGCGGCCGGGCCGCGATCACCGTCGGCCTGGAGACGACCCAGGTGGCGCGCGGCAGCGTGGTCTATGTGCCGGCGGGTGTCGCCCACAAGTTCCACCACATCACCGAGGACCTCAGGGTGCTGGTGGTGTTCTCTCCGCCCGAGAGCTGACGGACCGCCTCGGGGTTCCCTAGGGGTTCGGTCAGGGGAGGACAAGGGGTGCGAGGCCCCCGCCGGACCCCCTTCCGGACCTAGCATCGAGTGCGGAACGTCAGAAGACCGAACAGGACCCGGCACTCGAACGGGTGGAGAGACAAGGACGAGGGCGATGCGAGAGATCTTCACGGGACTGCCGTGGTGGGTGAAGTGGATCGCGGTGCCGGTCATCGCCCTGGTCGTGTTCGGTGGGCTGATCGCCAGTGTGGTCGGCTTCGTCATCGGACTGCTCTTCAAGGTGCTGGTCTTCGTGGCGCTGGTCGGCGGACTGATCTACGTCGTACGGAAGTTCACGTCGAGCTCCTCGTCCCGCAGCGACTGGTGAGGCCGGTGGGAAACCGGTGGGGGTAGCGGGGAACGCGGGGAATCACCCGTTCCCTCGGGCGGGGGAAGTTTCCCGGCCGGGCCGTCTGCGTGCGGTGGCAGGCGAATAGAGTCCGGCTCGACGCGGGGACTTCCCCGCGAGCGGCATACACCCCCACCCGTGTTCCTCCGCACGGGTCGGCCCCTCGCGTTTCGGGAGTGACCCTTGGCCCCGGCTGACACCGCACCGGCCCACCTGCGCAGCGTTCCCGCGCAACCGCGCTCGGCGGCACCCTCCGAGTCACTACCGCCCCCCACACCACCGCCTCCCGCCGGATCCCCGCCTCCGGCGACCCTCATCGGGTCCGTGCAGCGCGCCATGCGCCTGCTGGAAACCGTCGCCGGGCATGTCTACGGCGCCCCCGCCAAGCAACTGGCCCGCGAGACCGGGCTGGCGCTGCCCACGACGTACCACCTGCTGCGCACCCTCGTGCACGAGGGCTATCTGCGCCGGGACAAGGGCCTGTTCTTCCTCGGCGAGGCCGCCGAGCGGCTGAGCAGCAGCGGGGCGCGGCAGAAACGTCGCAGCACGGTGGTCGACACGCTCGCGCAGTGGCGAGACCTCCTCGGCGTCCCCGTCTACTACGCGGCGTACCGCGAGGGCGAGATCGAGGTCATGTGCGTCTCCGAGAGCCCGGGCGCCCCGGCGGTCGAGGAGTGGGCCGACTTCCGGGAGACCGGGCACGCGCACGCCATCGGGCAGTGCCTGCTGTCCCAACTGGACGCCGAGGCCCGTCGCGACCACCTCGACCGCTACCCGGTGCAGCCCCTCACGCCGTACACGGTGCGGGACAACCACAGTCTGCTCCGGCGTCTGGAGCGGATGCGGCGGATGGAACCGGTGACCGAGCGTCAGGAGTACGCCCTGGGCGCGGTCTGCGCGGCGATCCCGCTGACTCTGGGCACCACGGCGGCGACGATGGCCATCTCCCTGCCCGCCCATCAGGAGGACCGGCTGCTGCCCGCGGCCCGGCAGTTGCAGTACGAGATCGGGCGGCGACTCGGGTCGCTGGCGCTCTCTATCAGTATGTGAAAACTCACTCCTTGTGATCTGCTGTGTACGTTCAGCAAGATTCCATCAGTGTCAGAGGTTCGTTCCCGGCCAGTCACGGCGAATGACGGGGTTAGCGATGCGCGAGTCCGTACAAGCAGAGGTCATGATGAGCTTCCTTGTGTCCGAGGAGCTCTCCTTCCGCATTCCGGTGGAGCTGCGCTATGAGACCAGTGATCCCTATGCCGTCCGGCTGACGTTCCACCTGCCCGGTGACGCGCCCGTGACGTGGGCTTTCGGCCGGGAGCTGCTGATCGACGGCGTCGGCCGGCCGTGCGGCGAGGGCGATGTGCGGGTCACCCCCGTCGAACCGGACACGCTGGGCGAGGTGCTGATCAGGCTTCAGGTGGGCAGCGACCAGGCGTTGTTCCGTTCCTCCACGGCACCGCTCGTCGCCTTCCTCGACCGCACCGACAAGCTGGTGCCGCTCGGCCAGGAAGGCTCGCTCGCCGACTTCGACGCCCACCTCGACGAGGCGCTGGACCGCATCCTGGCGGAACAGGGCGCCGGGTGAGCCACCCGTCGGTCGGCGTCGTGGAGTAACGCTTCACCGGATGCCGCCGACCCTGCGGGAACGCTTCGTCGTCGTGGCGCTGGGACGTCTGGCTCAGAGACGTCAGCGCTTACGGCGCCGGCCCCGCCCCCCGCGTGCCGGTACCGCGGCGGTCTCCACGGCGCGCTCCTCCCCGGGGCGGTCGGCCGAGACCACGAGCGCGGCCAGAGCGGTGGTGACCGGCACCGAGGCCACCAGGCCGATCGAACCGACCAGCGTGCGCACGATCTCCTCCGCGACCAGCTCGCTGTTGGCGACCGTCCCCACGCCGCTCTGCGCGATGGAGAACAACAGAAGCAACGGCAGGGCGGCACCGGCGTAGGCGAGGACGAGCGTGTTGACGACCGAGGCGATGTGGTCGCGGCCGATCCGGATGCCCGCGCGGTAGAGCCCGCGCCAGCCCATCGACGGATTGGCCTCGTGCAGCTCCCAGACCGCCGAGGTCTGCGTGACCGTCACATCGTCGAGCACACCGAGCGAACCGATGATGATGCCGGCGAGCAGCAGACCGCTCATGTCGATCGTCGGATAGAGACCGTGGATCAGGCCGGTGTTGTCGTCGGTGTTGCCGGTGAGCGCGGCCCAGCTGTTGAACAGCGAGCCGAGAAGGCCGATCAGCAGCAGGGAGATGAGGGTGCCGAGCACCGCCACCGAGGTCCGTGCGGACAGTCCATGACACATGTACAGGGCGATGAGCATGATGGCACTCGCGCCCACCACCGCCACGACCAGCGGGTTCGAGCCCTGCAGGATCGCGGGCAGGATGAAGAAGGTCAGCACCAGGAAGCTGATGGTCAGTGCGACGAGGGCCATGACCCCGCGCAGCCGCCCGACGACCACGACGGCGAGTGCGAAGATGCCGGCCAGCAGGGCCAGGGGCAGACGGCGGTTGACGTCGGTGACCGAGTACTGCAGATCCTTCGGCGCGGAGGGCTCGTAGGCGACCACGACCTTCTGGCCCTCGTGCAGCTGGCGGGACTGGTCCGGCTGGATGATCTCGGTGAAGGTGCGGCCCTTGTCCTTGCCGCTGTCGACCCGGACCGTCGCCCGCTTGCAGGTGCCCTTCTCCTGCTGCACGGCGGAGGAGCCCTCGGCGGTGGAGGTGTCGCCGGTCGGCGGGACCCCCGAGGCGCCGGCCTCCTTGCAGCTGATCTCCACGACCTTGGTGACCGAGGCTTGTTCGGTCTGCCGGTCGAAGCCGACGCCGGTGCGCTCGTGCCCCGGGGCGCCGCCCGGCCACAGCACGACGAGACCGACCAGCACGGCCGCGCCGAACGGGATCAGGATCGCCGCGATGATCTTGCGCAGATGCATGGAGACGGGCGTGGCCGGACCGTGGCTGTGACTGTGTGAGTGCCCGTGCCCGCCCCCTGGCGCGGAACCGGGGCCGTGCCCGTGGCCGTCGCCACCGCCGGTCCCGGAGCCGTGCCCGTGACCATCGCCGCCGCCACCGGTCCCGGAGCCGTGTCCGTGTCCGTGGCCGTCTCCTCCGCCGGTTCCGGAACCGTGTCCGTGCCCGCTTCCGGAGCCCGGGCCCCGCCCGTCGCCGGGGCCGACTCCATGCCCACCGGCTGAGCCGCCACCCTGGCCGTTGCCGGGTCCGTATCCCCCGGCCGAGCCGGAACCACGCTCACCACCGGCACCTGCACGAGCACCGGGCCCGAATCCCGTCCCAGGCCCATACCCGGCCCCGGAGGCGAAATCGTGGCCGTCTCCCCGGCCGTTGCCGCTTCCGGCACCGGATCCGCGAGGCGGCTCGGGCGGTGGGTAAGGGGGACGCTGCGTCGTGGTCACCGACCGATCATCGCAAGAACGAGGGGGGCCCTCTGTTCACCGCGCCAGAATTGCCGCTAGCGTGGAGGCACCTTTTGTACACGCGGGAGCTCGGAGCACCGGGCTGAGAGGGCGCTGACCTCCGTCCCAGCGATGTTTCACATGAAACATCACCGAAGTCGAGTGATGTTTCACACGGAACGTCGGCAGACGGAAGCCGCTGCGTCGACCGCCGAACCTGTTACCGGGTAATGCCGGCGTAGGGAGTAGGTCTCATGACCGACAAGGACGCACGCACGCCTGCCTCCGTTCAGGACGCACAGTCCGAGGAGGCCGGGAAGTCCATCGGCTGGCACAAGGCGTATGTCGAGGGCACCCGCCCCGACCTGCGCGTGCCGGTTCGTCAGGTGCATCTCACCAACGGCCAGGCCGTCACGCTGTACGACACCTCCGGCCCGTACACCGATCCACTCGTCGACACCGACGTCCGCAGGGGCCTGCCGCCGCTGCGCGAGAACTGGATCATCTCCCGCGGCGACACCGAGGAGTACGCGGGCCGCCCCGTCCGCCCCGAGGACGACGGCATCAAGCACACCTCGCCCCGCGGCGGCCTCCGCAACCTCGACGCCGTCTTCCCCGGCCGCCCGCGCCAGCCGCGTCGCAGCAGGGACGGCCAGGCGGTCACGCAGCTCGCGTACGCCCGACGCGGCGAGATCACACCCGAGATGGAGTACGTGGCCATCCGGGAGAACGTCTCGCCCGAGGTGGTCCGCGACGAGATCGCCGCGGGCCGGGCCGTGTTGCCGGCCAACGTCAACCACCCGGAGATCGAGCCGATGATCATCGGCAAGAGGTTCCTGGTGAAGGTCAACGCCAACATCGGCAACTCCGCGGTGACCTCCTCCATCGAGGAGGAGGTCGAGAAGATGACCTGGGCGACCCGCTGGGGCGCCGACACGGTCATGGACCTCTCCACCGGCCGCAACATCCACACCACGCGTGAGTGGGTGCTGCGCAACTCCCCCGTCCCCATCGGCACCGTGCCGCTCTACCAGGCCCTGGAGAAGGTCGACGGCCGCGCCGAGGACCTGACCTGGGAGGTCTACAAGGACACGGTCATCGAACAGGCCGAGCAGGGCGTGGACTACATGACGGTCCACGCGGGCGTGCGCCTGGCCTATGTGCCGCTGACGGCCAACCGCAAGACGGGCATCGTCTCCCGCGGCGGCTCGATCATGGCCGCCTGGTGCCTCGCGCACCACCGGGAGTCGTTCCTGTACGAGCACTTCGAGGAGCTCTGCGAGATCCTCGCCGCCTACGACGTCACGTACTCGCTCGGCGACGGCCTGCGGCCCGGCTCGATCGCGGACGCCAACGACGAGGCGCAGTTCGCGGAGTTGCGCACTCTCGGGGAACTCAACCGGATCGCCAAGCGTTTCAACGTACAGACCATGATCGAAGGCCCGGGCCATGTCCCGATGCACAAGATCAAGGAGAACATCGACCTTCAGCAGGAGATCTGCGATGAAGCTCCGTTCTATACGCTCGGCCCGCTGACCACGGACGTCGCGCCGGCGTACGACCACATCACCTCCGGCATCGGTGCTGCGATGATCGCCTGGTGGGGCACGGCCATGCTGTGCTACGTCACCCCCAAGGAGCACTTGGGCCTGCCGAACCGTGACGACGTCAAGACCGGTGTCATCACCTACAAGATCGCCGCCCACGCGGCCGATGTCGCCAAGGGGCACCCGGGCGCCCAGGAGTGGGACGACGCGCTGTCCGACGCCCGCTTCGAGTTCCGCTGGGAGGACCAGTTCAACCTGGCCCTCGACCCGGACACGGCACGGGAGTTCCACGACGAGACCCTGCCGGCCGAGCCCGCCAAGACGGCTCACTTCTGCTCGATGTGCGGTCCCAAGTTCTGCAGCATGAAGATTAGCCAAAGCATCACAGAGCGGTTCGGTGGCGCGGCGGCTGAGGGAGCCTCGTCCGAGGAGATCGCTGAGGGGATGCTCCAGAAGTCGAAGGAGTTCGCCGAGGCAGGCAATCGGGTGTACCTGCCGATCGCCGACTGAGCCTGAAGCGCTGGAGTCAACGGCTCGCGGGAAGTGCGACTACTGCGAAGCGACGGGCCGGAACCGCAGCTTGGGTCCGGCCCGCGCTGACACCATGTACCACTGGCCGCATGTGCAGCGCTGCCCTGACTGGTTTGGCGTGGGCGGAGGTCTGACGGGCGTCGCCGTTGACCGGCTGCCCGGCCGGTGTACCGGTGAGGCCTCAGAGGCGCTTCGCTGGGGCAGGCTGCCGCGCACCCCGGCCATGCCACCAGCTCCACACTGTATGACCCACGAGAAGCACGACGGCCACGGCCGAGAGCACGCGAACCGAAGCCCACACTATTTCGGCGACTCGGCCCTGCGAGTCGCCCACCTCTGCTGCCAGCCGCTGGGAGGCCTCAAAGAAGGCGATCAACGGGACAAGCAGGCGGAACCCTAGACCGCCGATGCCGGGCATTCTGGCCATACTCCCCAGGAGCCCAACGGGCGCACCGAAGGCGAAAGCCGCTACCCCCCAGAACACGGCCCTGGAGGGGAGGCCATCGCCCGCACCAGAGATGACGTGTCCCCCGGCCGGAACCGCGGGGATCAGAAACTTGAAAAGATAATATACGGCTACGCCTACTGCCAATGCCGAGGACGCCAGCAATGATGCCTCGACTCTTGACCGCCGGGAGTAACCGATCAGGAAGGCGAAGCATGCCCACGACCATCCCACAGAAAATACGACGCCTACGGCCTGGCAGACCGGGTTGTCGAATTTGCTCGCGAATGGGCCGACAGCGCCGAGGAGCGCACCTGCCACGAGAACTGTCGCAATACGAGCGATGCGACAAGGCGTAAATTGTGGGATTTTCATGACCCTACTCTGTGGCAATTTCTCACGCTGAGAAAATCCGCCCCCGGCGGTGGCCGCCGGGAGCGGACGGAATTAGTACTTAGCGTAGTAGGTCTTGCACGTGTACGCTGCGCCCGCGGTCATATTGGCGTAAGACCACTTGCCCTTGGCCTCCACAGCCTTGTTCGACCCCCCAGCCAGCTCCACGGTCGACCCATGCATCACCTTGGAGTGGTAGTAATTCGAGTAGCAGTACTGGCCATCGCCGGTGAGGTTCTTCCCGTAGCTCCAAGTTCCGCCACCAATTTCGAGGACGGTCTTCGGCCGGATGCCTCCCGTGGAGCCAGCCGTGAACTCCACTACGCCCCATTCCTTGGGGTCTCCCAGCGCGGCAGGCGGCTGGGTGCCGTCACCCCTGGTGTGGGCAGTGACGGTGACCGCGCCAGCGGTCGGCGCCTGGACGCTGTCCGCAGTGGCCGGGCCGGCAAGGGTGCCCGCAGCCAGGAACCCACCCGCAATAGCAAAAGCTATGGACCTACCGGATGCCTTCATGTGATTCCCCTCCCGTGATGCCCCCGTCGCGGGGGCTGCGGATGGATCTTCCCCCAACCCGCACATCCTGGTAAAGAGACGCTAAAACACTTGGCCAAAAAGCGCCGACGATGGATGTGTGAGATTTGCATACCCACTCGATGGTTAGTTCCGCTTCCTCGTAATGGTCGTTTGAGTGTGTAATGTCCGGCATGCTGGACTGGTGCCGCCCCGCTCCATCCGTGAGCAGGGCGGGCAGTGAGGTCGGAGGCGTACCGTAGGCCGATTCGCCATCCCGGGCAGGACGATCTATGCCGGCTACGTCAGGGAACGCCTCAAGCGCCTCCTCCAGTCGGCTACCTGATCGAGGTGTACATGTGCGCGTACGAGCCGGCGCCCCCATCAGCCACCGCGCTGTGGCATATCAACTCATCCCATTGAAGATGCTGGTGAGTAGTAGGCGTGGTCGGGGATGTTGTACCTGCCATCGCCTATCGCATGAGCCTCTGCGCCTTCGGTACGGTCGTGGTCGTGTCTGGCGCACGTCGGGTTGGTCACCCGTAGGCATGCGCCAGTTGATCGCGCGCGACTAGGGGAGCTGGTACGGGCATGGCGCTTGACGCTGCTCGATCGCAAGAGGGGTTCACTTCGACGAGGGCCGCGCAGGTGATGAGCGCGGCCTGCCTGGCGGCCGGGTTGGACGACAGAGGGGCAGAGCTGATCCGGCTGGGAGAGAACGCGCTCTTCCGCCTGGACGCAGAGCCAGTGATCGTGCGAGTGGCGCGGGGAGAACCGTGGCTGCCCAAGGCACGCGTTGAGGTTGCGGTGTCACAGTGGTTGGCCGAGGAAGGGTTTCCTGCCGCGCGCCTGGTCGACGGGCTGGAGCAGCCGTTTCTGATCGATGGCCACCCGGTGACCTTCTGGCGGCTCATCGTCGAGGACAGCCGTAAGGCCACGTATGGGGAACTCGGCGGCATCTTGCGGGACCTGCACTCCATGACGTTGCCCGTTGGCCTGGAGCTGCCCTCGTTCAACCCCTTCGACAAGCAGGAACTGCGGATCAGCCAGGCAGCGATCCCGGAAGATGACAGGGTTTTCCTCCGCAAGCGGTGGAGTGAGCTGCGTGACCAGTTCGAGGGCTTGCGGTTCGAGACGCCCAAGGGGCCGGTCCACGGTGATGCTCACGTGCAGAACCTCATGGTGAACGACCGGGGGGAAGTCATCCTGATCGACTTCGAGGCATTCTGCTTCGATCGCCCTGAGTGGGACCTAATGGTTACGGCCACGGAGCACCACAGTCTGGGGTGGCAGACCGACGAGCAGTACGCCGACTTCGTGAGGGCGTACGGGCGCGACCTGCACGACTGGCACGGCTACGACACGCTCCGGCGGCTCCAAGAGTTCGGCATGACCACGTGGCTGATGCAGAACGTGCAGGAGAACGAGGGGACGGCGGCCGAGTACCGCCGGCGCATCGCAGCCTTGCGGAACGATGATGCGCCGCGCGACTGGCGTCCCTGTTAGCTGTTACTCGTCCTCGTCCAGACGGGCGAGCGCTTCGTTCACCTGCTCATTGAAGGCCACGACGGCGGGGTTGGCCGCGTACGCACTGACCTCCGCCCGAAAGTCGGATACGTAGCGCTGGAAGCGGGAGGACTGGAGGGAGTCGCCGCCGTCCACGGCAAGGCTGGCTGTGGTGACGGCGGCTTCCAACTCTCCGTTCAGGAGCTGGCTCTGTGCGAGCACCATGCGACAGAAACCGAGGGTGCGGGCGTACTGCGGGTCAGTGCTGTCCACAGCGCGCTGTGCGTGCTCGACCGCTTCACGGCGCATCCTCAGATCGCGGAAGCAGTGGCAGAACTCGCCCAAGAGTTCCGCGTCGTCGAAGTAGCTCAACCACAGTGGGTCCTCGGCACCGTCAGCGCGCTCGAAGTGGCGCTCAGATTGGTTCATGGCGAGTGACGCCCCGGTGAGATCACCCGCGTTGGAGAGCGCTCGGGCTTCCATGGCCCAGTAATTCGCCATGGCACGCGGGGTCGCTCGGCCCTTGGCGCCCTCGACTGCTGCGCGGGCTAGCTGGATGGCCTGGGCGTGGTTGCCGAGATAGTTCGCCTGGTGGCTGAGGTTGCCGAGGATGCGGGCGCCGAACATGCGGTCGTCGATGACCTGGGACAGTCGCAGAGTCGACGTGAGATAGCGGTGGGCGAGTGGGTGGTTGCCGGAGTCGTATGCGGTCCACGCGAGCAACTGGGAGACCTCGGCGGCGGCGCCGAACAAGGCCGTGCCTACCTTCTCGCTGTAGCTGGCGCTGAGCAGAGGCAAGACCTCATGGCGGAAGTAGTGACGCAGTGCCTTGTGGCCGTGGCCTCCGCCGTACTTGAAGTCGAGTTGCATGAAGGTGGCGGCGGCGTCCCTGATTGCCCGGACGTCGCGCATGCCGACTCGCTGCTGAGCGGGCTTGTCGGTCTGGATGCCGTCCGGGCGCGCGATCATCCAGGACAGGACGGCGGAGCTGAGATCTGAGTCCGAGACGATCAGTTGCTCGGATGTGACGGTGTCGGCCCGTTCCTGGGCGAGTCCATCCAGCATCGACAGCACGTCGGGGACCGTACTGGGATAACCGAGCGGTTCTGGAGTGGCCGGCCGTGTGTGATCGAAGAAGCCGAGATCACCGGGAGCGATGCGGCGGCCGAGTTTGGCGCTCAGTACGTCGGCCATGAGTGCCGCTGTCTGAGGCTGGATGCCCGCGCCGTCCCGCCATCGCTGTACTGATACGTGCGTTGTTCCAAGACTGATGCCGCGCTGAGCGGCGGCGTCCTTCATGCGCTTCGCCAGGCCCTTGTTCGAGACCTTCGCCTCGTCCATGACGGCGATTAACTGCGCGTTCGGCTCTCGGCTCATGCTCCCCTGCCAACCCGAGAATGACGGCGAGTGTTCATCGTGTCACAGCAGTATCAGCCTTGGGGGTTCATTGATGAACCCCCTTTGCCTTTGCCGGTGTTCACGTGAACCCCCTGGTGAACGCTCCCGGTCACGCCCTTCTCGCCGTGTACTGGCTTGCGTGAAGCAAGCGGTGCCGTGAGAGCCGCGGGGCCTCGGAAGGGGAAGTGATGGATGCGGGGAAGACTGAACGGTTGGCGGGTGAGCTTGACGCGTACGCGCACTGGTTCGTGCGACCGGAGCCGTCCTTCGACGGGCACTTCCTGACGTTGACGCTCTTCGCCGAGTTCGGTGACACAGCGCGCGTCGCTCGCGACATGACGGCTGTGTTCCTCCGGGGCGCTGGTGCCGATGCCATCGTGGGTGACGCCCAGTTGGTGGTCTCCGAACTGGTCGGGAACGTGGTGAACCATGCCGTGCCGGACCGGCACCTGTCCTCCCCCGGTGCCTGCCGACGCATCGACGTGATCTTCAAGATGTTCCCGAAGTGGCTCTTCATCGGTGTCGCTGATGAGGACTCGACCCCTCCGCTGCTTCCGACGGGGGAGGTGTTCTCTCCGGGGTTGCTCGGAGACCTGTCTGAGGCGGTGCTGCCCGACACCGGTCGGGGACTCCTCATCCTTCAGCGTCTGACGGCGGCGATCTGGTGGACGCCGGAAGAGCGCGGCGGAAAGACGGTCTGGTGTCGCTTCGATCTGAACGACGAGGTGGAGCCGGTACCGCACTGATGATCTCCGGGCTGCCGTCCTCGTGTCGCTCTTTCGCGATCAGGAGCGAGCGGCGGCCCGGTAACCGGCCGAAGTCTGACCCCTTCGGCCAGGGCGCGGCTCCTCCGGGCTTCTGGGAGCTCCCCTCCACACCGGAGGGCCGCGCCTGACAACCACAAACCGAGACCGGGCCACCCCATCAGCCCTGGAAAGCGAAGGGTGGCCCGGCTGGGAACGCGGCGGTTCCCGGTGCCTGATGGTACCGGGGCCGCCGTGCTGCGTTTGCGCCCTGGTCCAAGGAAGTTGACGATCCGTTACTAGATCAGGGCAGAGGTGGCAAACGTGACTGGCTCGGGTGAGGACTGGCTGAGCGACGGTCTGAACGTGACGGGCGCGGACTCCGGGCTCTGGGTGTCCGGCGTCGACTACATCGCGGGATGGCGTGAGGCACGAGTGGCGGCCGATCGACTGAACCGGGCGCTCCTGAGCGTGGGTTTCGAGCTGTCCACCGTACGGGCCGTCGCCTCGACGAACGAGGATGGACGCGGTGTGGTGCGGCTGGCGGGCTGGCCGGACGCTGTGGATCGCCTCGCTCAGCTCCTGGGGGTGCGCTCGGACGGCGACGGTGGTGCAGCATGAGGCGCCTTTTCGCTGGTGAGCGGGGCACTTGGGCACGTCGCCGGCCGCAGAGACTTTGGGCTGGAGCTGCCATGGGGCGAGTGAACAGGGGGCCTTACGCTGGCCCGGCGAATCGGGCAGGCAGTTGCCCTGCCCGTTGTAGTGCCCGATTGGCCCCCTGTTCTTCGAGGCTCGCCCCGTGGTGGCTGCCTAAAGTCTCGGAGGCCGTCGACCCCCAGCCCGCCACGCCCCTGCCCGTGACAGCGGGTCGACGCCATGACTCCTTGGGCGTGCTGTGGGCGGGGGCGCCCGGCGACCGGCCGGGACCGGCGTCCACGCCGCACGCCCGGCCGGGGCGGCCGGGCGGCCCGGCGCGCCGCAGGCGCGCCCTTGAGGAAGTAGAGGCTGTTTCGACCGATGCTGGTTGTCGCTCAGGTGCGGGTGCGTCGCGCGGACTGCTTCTCGGCGGTGATCCGGTAGGCGAGTTCGGCACGGTCCGCGCCGATGCTGAGTTCTTCGAGGGTCAGTGGGCGATCGTCGGCGCCGTGTGCGACGCGGGCGACGTGAAGGATCGGGGTCGCGTCGGGGAGCTGGAGGGTGCTCCGCTCGTCGGGCAGCGGCATTCGGGCGCGGACCGTCTCCGACCACCACAGCTTGTGTCCGTCCTGGGCGAGCACTCCGTAGATCGCTGCCGGGGGCTGGCACGGCTCCTCAGCGAGCACTGGAACCGCCTCGGCGACTTCGAACGGAATCAGCATGCGGTGCATTGCGCGGGCACCCGTAGCCGTGTCGATCAAGAGCCGGTCGCAGCCGAACACGGCCTCTTCCTCACTGAGTCCCAGCAGTCGACCTGTGGCTTTCGTGGTCCGGGTGCGGTAGCTGCTCGGCTCCTCGGCCTCCTGCCAGGCGTCGCCGTTGGGCATGACGAACTTGCTGTCGGTGGTGCGGTTGATGCGGCGTTCGAGGGTGAGTGTGGGCTGGCCGCTGGAGCGTACGAAGCTGCCTTTGCCGTGGCGCACGTCGATGAGACCTTCCGCCCGGAGTGCGGCGATGGCGTTGCGAACCGTGGGGCGGGAGACGCTGTAGCGGGCCATGAGCTGGGCTTCCGACGGAAGCAGGGAGTCAGGGGCGAACTCGCCCGACAGGATCGCTGCGCGGATGGCGGCGGCGACTTGCTGGTAGAGGGCTCCGGGGCGCTGGATCTCCGTCATCTCGGCAATCTCCGGGTGAGGTCGTAGGTACGTCGCACGCGCGACATCACTCGTCAGCATAAGTAGTTGCACCCTCGCCGTACAGCACTCCATAGTCGTAACTCGTAAGGACAAGTGACGTCAGTATCTCACTGGCGTCCCGACTGGCCAGGGAGGCCAAATCCAATGCAGTCCATTCCCGTGGACACGGCGCGACTCGGCGTACTGCGGTGTGCCAACGCGCCTGAAGTGAAGTTCAGCAACTCCGAAACACAGGAGGTGAAGAAGGACCGGGACGGCAACCCGGTCTACAGCGTGGCCGTCACCGTGCGGCCGGACGGACGGCGTATCTCCGTGATCGAGATCGCCGTGAGCGGTGAGCCCAAGGGGCTGGAAGCGGGCCAGGTCGTCAAGGTCACCGGGCTGACGGCGTTCGTCTGGTCGATGGGCGACCGCAGCGGCGTCAGCTTCCGCGCCGACACGATCACGCCCGCGCACGGACCGGCGGCGCAGGGCAAGGGCGGTGACGCGTGATTGGGCCGACCCTGCTCGCGCTCGCCCTGGCGGTACTGGCCTGGGTGCTGGTCGTCGGTGACCTGGTTCGGCGCCACCGTCCGGCCTGGCACTGGTACGTGATCGGCTACCCCGTGACTGCGTCCCGGGTGGTGTTCACCTGGCGCAGGGTTGCCTTGCTCAACGACCTGTCCGTATCCCGCCTCCCGGCGCGAACGCTCATCGGGCACCTGCTGGTCAAGGGGGACCCGGTCCGGCCGACGGCTCCACGGATCTCGTTCCCCCGGGCTACCCGCATGGGCTTGACCGTGAGTGTGCGGCTGCACGCGGGTCAGACTCCGGCGACCTACCTGAAGGCGGCAGACGCGTTCGTCCATGCCTGGAAGGTTCACGCAGTGCGCGTGACCTCGCCGGAACGCGGGCTGGTCCTGCTGACGGCGATGGTCAGTGATCCGCTACAGCGGCCCGGATTCATGCAGGAACGAATGAGCGTGTGCCGGTCGGCCGGCGTGCGCTCCATATGGGAGCTGCCCGACAAGCTCCGGCCGGTGCCGGTCGTCGTGATCGTTGACGAGATCGCAGAGCTGTACTTGTCCGACGGCCGCCGCGAGAGCAAAGCCGAAACCGAGCAGTGCTCCACGCTGCTGCTGCGCCTGGCCCAGCTCGGAGCAGCACTCGGCGTCCACCTGGTGGTGGCCGGACAGCGGGTCGGCTCCGATCTGGGGCCCGGCGTCACCGCCCTGCGGGCTCAGCTCGGCGGCCGGATCTGCCACCGGGTGAACGATCCCGGCACGGCAGAGATGACCCTGGGCGACCTGAACAAGGACGCCGTGGCTGTCGCGCAAGCCATCACGGCAGAGGAACGGGGCGTGGCCGTGTGCACCGGCCCGGACGGCAGTTGGAGCCGCGCCCGTTCCCACCTCACGCCCACGGAAGAGGCCGTCTCGACGGCTCGGAAGCACGCAGCACTCACCCCGGACCTGCCCGCCCTCAACCGTGCCCTTGCGGCGCCTGAAGGAGACGACAAGTGATCAGCGAAGGTACGGCGTTCACGTTCGCGATGGTCTTCGGGATCATCACCGTCCTCCTCGTCCGCTCCCGCGACGTGCGCGCCTGGGAAGCGGTCTGCGTCGGCCTCTTCGGCCTCTACCTCGGCCAGACCCCGGTGATCTACACCGTCCACGGCCTCGTCACGTGGCTGATCAACGGCTTCTCCCACACCTGACCAGAGAAGGGAACGGAACGGCATGCCCATGCCCCGCGTGAGGTGCCCCCACTGCAAGGGCGACGGAGCCCGCAGGACCTGGACTGGACGGCAGAGGCGCTGCCGCGTCTGTCGGGGCACCGGAACCATCCGCTGAACGTCACCCCGCCCGACCCCACAAGGAAGGTGATCCCCATGACCGACAACGCGCCGCCACCCACCCACCGTGCCGCTAGGGCGGCCCACCCTGGAAGGTCCCCACCATCACACCGGAGCTCACCCCGGCTGACAGGCGCGCCGTCCTCAACCGCGCGGCGCGCCTGCGTCAGCTGTCCGAAGCAGACCGCGACGCAATCGAACTAGCCCAGGACCCGGCGTTTCCCCGCCTGTTGGAGCAGATCACTGCCACCGGTGGCTGCTCGCACCCCGTCCACCTCTCCGGCTCCACCACCGCCCTGGACGGCGCAACCGGCGAAGTCCTCCGCCACTACGACACCGGCAACGAACCCGGTGAACGCCTTCTCGTACGCTGCCGCAACCGCCGGGCAACCGTCTGCCCCGCATGCTCACGCCTCCACGCGGGCGACACCTTCCACCTCGTCCGCGCGGGCCTCCTCGGCGGGAAGAACGTCCCTGCCGCAGTCCGCCACCGGCCCCGGCTCTTCGTCACCCTGACTGCCCCGTCCTTCGGTCACGTGCACCGCGCCGGGGAGCTGTGCCGCCCCCGCCGTGACCGTGGGACGTGCGAACACGACCGTCCTCGGAGCTGCGGCGCTGTCCACGGTCCCGATGACCCCTCCGTCGGCAAGCCCCTGTGCGCTGACTGCTACGACTACACCGGCCACGTGCTGTGGCACGCGCATGCGTCGAAGCTGTGGGATCGGTTCGTCATCGACGTCCGACGGCGGCTCGCCTCCTCGGTCGGCCTCGTACAGTCCCACTTTCGGGACCATGCCCGGCTGTCCTTCGCACGCGTCGCCGAGTACCAGAAGCGGGCGGCCGTCCACGTGCACGCAGTCGTCCGCCTCGACGGCCCGAACGGACCGGCGGACGAACCTCCCCCTTGGGCCGCGCACCGGCTCATCGCCGCCGTGCGGTCCTCCGCTTCCCGTGTCCTGGTCCGTACGCCGTACAGCCCCGCGGTGGGTGAGTTGGCTCTGCGTTGGGGCGCCCAGGTCGACGTGCGCCCGCTGCACGCCGAGGGTGACGGGCCTGACGATGATGCCATCGCCGCCTATGTGGCCAAGTACGTCACCAAGGGAGCGAGCGAGACAGGCGCCGGCATCGACTACAGGGTCACCACCTGGGATGACATCGAGGCTGCGTCCGTGAGCGCACACGTTCGCACTCTCATGCGGACCTGCTGGCGCCTGGGCGGCCTGCCCGAGTTCGAACCCCTGAACCTGCGCACGTGGGCTCACACGCTCGGCTACCGGGGCCACATCCTCACGAAGTCTCGCGCCTACTCCACCACCTTCGCGGCACTGCGGGCCGAACGCGCCCAGCACGTAGGCGGTGTCGACGTCCCTGGGGCGGTCACGGATAGGCACTGGCGCTACGTCGGCTCCGGCCATACCTCGGGCGCTGCGCTCATCGCCGCCGGAATCGCAGATGACATCGCTGAGAACCGCGCCGTCGCGCGGGAAGCTCTCCGAGCTGGCGGTGATGCCAACTGAGCACGACTTCGGCGAAGGCCAGCGTTGAGCGCGAGGAAGCAGCAGTACGAGCGTGGATCGAGCGGCAGCTACGGGACTCTCCCCCACTCTCCGATGACCAATTGCGGAGCGTGGGGGAGATCCTCGGACTTCAGCTCACTCGGAAGTCCGCCACACAGGCTTGAGAAGCTCCGGGTCGAATGTCCTGTTGCCCTTGCCACCCGGCACTGCGATCACGGCGCTCAGCACCTTCTTGATCGCCTCACGCTTCTGTGTGAGCGTCTTCGACCCCCACGAGTTCCTGACGTCTTCCTTGGCTTCCTCGGCCTCCGCCTTCAGAGCTTCGTGCGCCCGCTGATCCGCACGAAGCTCCTTGATCCGCCGTTCGAGGACCGGGAGATTGCGGAAGAACGTCTCATCATCGATGTCCGTGTCCTCGTCGTCGTGCCAACGCCGCTCCAGCTCGTTGCGGCTCCTGACGGCTCGCTCCAGGGCATCGGCCTTGTCCCAGTCCGGTACGTCCTGGGCCTTGCTTGCCGCATCGCGCTCCAACTTGGCGATGACCAGTTCCTCGATGGCCTTGTCTGTCTTGTCGCCCCGCTTGTAGGTCTTGTTGCAGCCGCCGTCCACGGTCTTCTTGCACATGTAGGCGTGCCGATACTTGAGCCAGTCGTTCGCCTTGATCCCGATCATCTTGTTGTTGCAGACCGTGCCGTCCTCCAGCACCTGGCCGCATCGCAGGATGCCGGTCAGCAGGTACTTGTGGACCAGGCCACCGCGCGGCATCCCGGTTCCGCGGCCACGCTCCCTGACCTTGGCCGTGACCGCGAACCACTCCTTAGGAGTGATGATCGACTCCCACTCGCCCACGATGGGCTGATCGTCGCCGTCACGTACAAGCTCGCCCTTGATCTCGCGATATCCACACAGCCGCGCGTTCACCAGGACCTGCTTGACGGTCTGGTACTGGAAGGCGTTCCCGCGACTCGTGATGAAGCCGGCCTCCTTCCACCGGCGCGTGATCTCGGAAATGGAGGCACCCGCGATCACGTCCTTCACCGCCTGACGGATGGCTTCAGCCTCGTCCGGGCGCAACGAGACCTTGTCGTCCTCCCATCCAAAGGGGCGCCACGCCGCTACCGACTGCCCGCGGATCGCCCGGCTGCGGTGGCTGTTCCTGCTCCGACGCTCCTTCTTCCTCGTCTCGCTGAGGGACATGGCGACCCCCAGAAGCCCTTTGATCTCGAAGCCTTCGGCGTAGAGGTCCTGGATGCCGTTCGAGTCGTGGTAGACGCGTCCTTCCTGCGTGGTGAACGCCTTCAGGTACCGCTCCCAGTCACTCGGGCGCCGGTACAGCCGGTCGTCGTTGACTGCCATGACGCCGTGGATCGGGTACCCGTCCGGCGTCGTCCCGGCAGCAAGATCGGCGAGCAGCTGCTCGAAGTCATCGCGAACGATGTTCTCCTTGCTCGCGCTCTTGTCGTTGTCCGTATAGCGGAAGACGACGAGCCATCCGAACCTTCGGGCGGCCTCGGTCATGTCCCGGTGCTGGTCTTCGACGCCGTGGGCATCCTTCACCCGGCCGTCGAACGAGATCCGTGCGTAGCAGACGACGCACTTCAACTCCGGGTCGGAAGCCAGCATGGCGCGCACTTCCTCGACGGACGGCAGTCCCTCGGGCGTACCTCGCAGCTTGCTGACCAACTCCTCGCGCTTGCCCACGTGTTCCCCCTCGGTCCATGTCTGGGCTGCTGGAACGACCGTAGCGCATGTGTGGGTTTCAGTAATGCTCTACAGCATGAAGATCTCGCAGGACATCCGCCGTGAACACGGCGGCACACGGACCGAGATCGAGGAGGGCATGGCGCAGAAGTCGAAGGAGTTCGCGGCGAGCGGGAACCGGGTGTACCTGCCGATCGCGGACTGATCCGCGCCTGATGCGCGCCTGATCCGGCCGTCGGCAGGCCGTGAGGCCGGCAAGCGGCCGACTGGGCACGGGCCGCGAGGGCCGAGGGCTGGGGACACATGGTCCCTGGCCCTGGCCCTGGCCTCCGGGCACGGCCCCTTGGCCTGCGGATGGGTACGCGGAGCCGAACCGGCTTTACTCCGGCTGGTGTTCCGGTCCTCCGTAGTCCGGGCTGGTGTAGTCCGGGCTGCTGTAGCTCGGCCGTGAGCCGCGGTGGCCTTCGTCCGGGCTGGTGAAACCCGGGCGGTCGTAGCCGAGGTGCGGGATGCGGCTGATCGGCGTGGACGAGGAGGTGTGATGCAGTGCGGCGGTCGCGTCCGGGCTGACGAGCGCCTCGCGCAGGAACGGCAGGATGCCCCGCTCCAGCAGGGCCTCGTGCCAGGCGTCCCTGGCCAGGGCCACCTCCCCCTGCAGTTCGTCGTACGGCCCGCCTTCGGCCGTCGGCTTGTTGCGCAGGGCGGTGAGCAGCAGCCCCGCCGCGGCGACGAGGATCGCCACCGCGGTCACGGCGCCGAACACCCAGCCCGTCGTGAGCATGGTCCGCGCGAACGCCTGCTCGGGGTCGAGCATCTGCAGGATGTAGCCAACGAGCAGGAAGATCGCGGCGGCGGTCCCGGCCAGGACCGGTGCCAGGACGGCGACGACGGCGACGGCGCCCGCGCCGGCGGTCTCGGCGACCTCGCCCATGGCGGCGGCGAGCCCCGCCGGGCCCGTGCCCGATTCGGAAGAGCCGGACTCGCGGACCGTCGGCGCGCTCGACGACGACGGCTGGCGCAGTTCCTCACGGACCTTGACGTAGTGCTGGTATTCGGTCGACGCGGCCGCCGTGATGAGCGCGGTGGCGTTCAGCGCCATGGTGCGCAGTTGTTCCGAGTTCAGCCGCTGTCCGACAGCGGCAAGTTCCGGACGGTGTGGGGCGGAGCGCAGCACCTCATCGAGGATCCGCTCGTATTCCTGGCGGTCCTCGCTCAGCAGGTGCTGCGGAACGCTGTTCATGTGCATCCCCCGATGCTCCGTAGGGCTTGGGGCTCGGCATGCTGACGAGCCGTCGGGCAGAAACGGAGGGGAGCCTGCTACGGATAAGCCGATGGTAGAGCCGTGGAGGTGGGCGGTGACAGGGGGTTTACCGAAATTGGCCCTTCACCCGTCCGGTCCTGTGACGGGAAACGCCTGCCCGGTGAACGCTCACGTAGCCAAGGGCAGTTGCTGGACCAGCAGCTTTCCGGCCATGGTCACGCCGCCGTCCATCGCGATGGCGAGTCCGTCGGCGTAGACATGCGGTCCCTCGATCACCGGGTCGCCGCTGTCCTCGTCCTCCTCGGAGCCGACCTCGCCCAGCAGATACGGAATCGGGCTGTGCCCGTGAACGATGCGGGTGCCGCCGTACGTATCGAGCAGGGAGCGCACGGCGTCCGCGCCGCCCTCGTCGCGGAAGGAGAACCGCTTGGTGAACTTGCGGAACAGGTCCCAGACCTCGTCCGCGTCGTTGCGCGTGATCGTCTCGCGGACGGTGTCGTTGACCTCTTCGATGGAACGGCCGTAGTCGAGGTAGGCGGTGGTGTCGGAGTGGACGAGCAGATGGCCGTCGACCTCCTCGACGGCGTCGAGACGGGACATCCACTGCAGGTGGTGGTCCTGGAGGCGGTCCATGTCGGTCTTCTGGCCGCCGTTGAGCAGCCAGGCCGCCTGGAAGGTGGCGGTGCCCGCGCCGGAGTTGACGGGCGTGTCGCCGAACCGCTTGGCGCCGAGCAGCAGCAGCTCGTGGTTGCCCATCAGCGCCTTGCAGTAGCCGCCGGCCGCCGCGGCCTCCGCGGACAGCCGCATCACGAGGTCGATGACGCCGATGCCGTCCGGGCCGCGGTCGGTGAAGTCACCGAGGAACCACAGCCGGGCGGTGCCCGCGCACCAGTTGCCTTCGGCGTCGAGGAGGCCCTTCTCCTGCAGAGCGGCCACCAGCTGGTCGAGATAGCCGTGGACGTCGCCCACGACGTACAGCGGGCCCTGTCCGGTGTTCGGGGGCGGGGCCGCGGAGGTTTCCGGGTCGACGGTCACCTGGACAGTGTCACCCCGGTTGACCACGGGAAGGTCGCGCTGGGTCGGCGTGTATCCCTCGGGATAGGTCTCCTCGGGCGGCGGAGCGACCTCGCCGGAGCTCATGCTCTGGACGTACGGACCGGTCTCGTGGACGTACGCGGGCACCCGGAAGTCGCGCAACGTCGCCGTGCGCTCCACCTCGGGTCCCTGACCGGCCCCCTGAGTCATCGACCCCTCCACCATCAAGCCGCATCTGCACCGCATCGGACTGCCTGGTCGTAGCGGCCCGCCGGTGTCGTGGGCCCATCATAGGAATGCCGATCGCGCCATGTGATGACCCAGGGGTGGTGAATCAGAGCAAGAGTCCAGTTCACCGCGGCTTTCGCCCCGATTGGGCCGGGCTTTGACCACCGTGTGACCGTCCTCGCTTTCTTGCTCTTCGCGAGAACGATCCCTTCTCTCCGGGGGACCGGCCCTGTTTCTCCCCAGGCATGGGACTTTCCCCTCGCCCCGGGTCCGAGGTACCGGACCCGGGGTTCCCCGGTACCGGGGAACTACGCCCCTTCGGGGGACCGCGGCGGGCTGACCGTCGTGCGCGGCGGGCGTCGCTGGGACGACGTGCGCACGATCAGCTCCGTCGGTATCACCTGCTCCACCGGACGGTCGGATTCCACTCCCTCGATGGCGTCGATGAGGAGCTGTACCACCGCCGTGCCGATGCGGCGCGGTTTCAGGGAGAGCGTGGTGATGGGGGGCTCGGTGTTGGCGTACACGGTGGACTCGCTGCAGCAGACCAGCAGCAGGTCGTCCGGTACGCGCAGGCCGTAGCGGCGGGCGGCGGCGAGCAGGTCGGTGCCGTTCGGGTCGAACAGCCCGTAGACCGCGTCGGGCCGGTCGGGGCGGGCCAGGAGCCGGTCGGCGGCGACGGCGCCCGCGCACGGATCGTGCGCCGGATAGGCCTCGTACACCGGATCCTGGCCGACGCGCTCGCACCAGCGCAGGTACGCGGTGGTCGACAGGTGGGTGTAGGTGTCCGTCGTCGTGCCGGTCAGCAGGCCGATGCGGCGGGCGCCGGCGTCGGCCAGGTGGTCGAGGATGCCGAGGACGGCGGCCTCGTGGTCGTTGTCGACCCAGGCCGTGACCGGCAGGGAGCCGGCCGGGCGGCCGTCGGAGACGACCGGCAGACCCTGCCGGACGAGTTCGCTGACGACCGGGTCCTGGTCGGAGGGGTCGATGACGACCGTGCCGTCCAGGGCGACGTTCGACCACACGTCGTGGCGGGAGGTCGCGGGCAGGATGACGAGGGCGTAGCCGCGGGCGAGCGCGGCGGAGGTGGCGGCTCGCGCCATCTCGGCGAAGTACGCGAACTCCGTGAAGGTGAAAGGTTCATCCCCGTACGTCGTCACGGTCAGGCCGATGAGTCCCGACTTGCCGGTACGGAGGGTCCGGGCGGCGGCCGAGGGCCGGTAGCCCAGCCGGTCGGCCACCTCGCGGACATGGCGCCGGGTGGCGTCCGGAAGCCGGCCCTTGCCGTTGAGGGCGTCGGAGACGGTCGTGATGGAGACTCCGGCGGCGGCGGCCACGTCTCTGATACCCGCCCGACTCGGCCGACTGCCTCGACGGGAGGTTTCCGCGCGGCTCACCTGGTGCTTCCCTGCTGCTGTCATGGCGAGCCGATAGTAGGGCTCATGCGGTGGGGTAGTGCGGACGCATATGCAGACGTTGACAGGCACGTTTCTGCATGATCATTTCAGTTCAATTGCCTGGGAAGCCAAGGGAGTTAAGCGCTCTCATGCCAGGACGTGACTTGTCGGCCCGCACGAGCCTGCCAAGGGGGCGAGGTTGCGAAGAGGTCTCAACTCACCTGCACGGGGGATGCGCGCCACGGCGTGCACCACCGGCGCGTAGATATATGTGAGGCGCGCCCCCGGATTCGTACGCCTTCGGGCGGCGATGCCCCTGATGCCGGTGGGACGTGGGAGGCCGGCACTCAGCGCTCCGCCTGGGGTGTACGCAGCGGCGCCGAATCCTCATAAGGTGAGGAGTATTGGATGTCGGCGGCGGTCATGGGCCGCCGGTCTTCGCGAGGAGGACTGCGGTGAGCGAGACGAGCCCCAAGCTGCGCGGCGAGCTGGAGGGAATCCCCACCTACAAGCCGGGCAAGCCCGCTGCGGCAGGCGGGCCGGTGGCCTACAAGCTGTCCTCCAACGAGAACCCGTACCCGCCGCTGCCGGGCGTGATGGAGACCGTGACGGCGGCGGCCGGCAACTTCAACCGCTACCCGGACATGGCCTGTACCGGGCTGATGAACGAGCTGTCCGAGCGGTTCGGCGTTCCCCTCACCCACCTGGCCACCGGCACCGGGTCGGTCGGTGTCGCCCAGCAGCTGATCCAGGCCACCTCCGGCCCCGGCGACGAGGTGATCTACGCCTGGCGGTCCTTCGAGGCGTACCCGATCATCACGCAGGTCAGCGGCGCGACCTCAGTTCAGGTGCCACTGACCGCCGATGACGTCCACGACCTCGACGCGATGGCCGACGCGATCACCGACCGGACCCGGCTGATCTTCGTCTGCAACCCCAACAACCCGACCGGCACGGTCGTGCGGCGGGCGGAGCTGGAGCGCTTCCTCGACCGGGTGCCGGGAGACGTGCTGGTGGTCCTCGACGAGGCCTACCGCGAGTTCATCCGCGACCCCGAGGTGCCGGACGGTGTCGAGCTCTACCGCGACCGGCCCAATGTCTGCGTCCTGCGGACCTTCTCCAAGGCGTACGGCCTGGCCGGTCTGCGCGTCGGGTTCGCCATCGCCCATGAGCCGGTGGCGGCGGCGCTGCGCAAGACGGCCGTGCCGTTCGGGGTGAGCCAGCTGGCGCAGGAGGCGGCGATCGCCTCGATGCGTGCCGAGGACGAACTGTTCGGCCGGGTCGGCTCGCTGGTGGGTGAGCGCACGCGCGTGGTCGACGGGCTGCGCGCCCAGGGCTGGACGGTGCCCGAGACCCAGGCCAACTTCGTGTGGCTGCGGCTGGGGGAGCGCACGGTCGCCTTCGCGCAGGCGTGTGAGCAGGCGGGCGTGGTGATCCGGCCGTTCCCGGGTGAGGGTGTGCGGGTCACGGTCGGGGAGACCGAGGCGAACGACATCTTCCTGAAGGTGGCGGAAGGGTTTCGCAAGGAGCTGTAGTGCTCCGTGAGCCGGGCTTTGAGTCAGGCGTCCACGAGTTCCACGCGCACGGGGTCGCCGCCCCGCACGGTCGCGAGCAGGCCGGGGTCGCCGTCGATGCGGCCCAGGACGTTGCACGGGCTTGCGAGGCGGCACTCCTCGCCCTGTGAGATCGGCGTGGGCCCGTAGGGGAGGGCGAGCGCGTCGCCGTCGGCCCAGAAGGCGACCGTGCCCGGCTCTACGACCTGCCGGGCGTCCGTTTCACGTGAAACCGACAGTCCTGTGTCGAAGTACACCTCCTCGCCCCAGGTGCGGGCGGTGGAGACGAGGGGCAGTGCCTGGGCGAGGGACTGGGCGGTCGGGGTGTCGTCGAGGGTCGCGGTGAGGTGCCCCGCGGGCCATGAGATCCGTATCTGTAGCGGTGTCTGCATGGCGTCGATTCAACAATATGTTGAAGTTCGCGCCAAGGGGTTCGGTTCCGGCAGGGGCCCCCTTTGGGGCTCGAAAGTCCGTGCTGCATAATGGCTTGTGAATGTGAACGCTTTCACAAGCGTATGTAAGGAGCGGCGACGTGGACCTGGCTTTGGCGCCGGAGACCCTGGCGCGATGGCAGTTCGGCATCACCACCGTCTATCACTTTCTGTTCGTCCCCCTGACGATCTCGCTGGCCGCTCTCACGGCCGGGCTGCAGACCGCCTGGGTGCGGACGGAGAAGGAGAAGTACCTCCGGGCGACGAAGTTCTGGGGCAAGCTCTTCCTGATCAACATCGCGATGGGCGTGGTCACCGGCATCGTGCAGGAGTTCCAGTTCGGCATGAACTGGTCCGACTACTCGCGCTTCGTGGGTGACGTCTTCGGTGCGCCGCTCGCCTTCGAGGCGCTGATCGCCTTCTTCTTCGAGTCCACCTTCATCGGCCTGTGGATCTTCGGCTGGGACAAGTTGCCCAAGAAGATCCACCTGGCCTGCATCTGGATGGTCTCGATCGGCACGATCCTGTCGGCGTACTTCATCCTCGCGGCCAACTCCTGGATGCAGCACCCGGTCGGCTACCGGATCAACGAGGCGAAGGGGCGCGCCGAGCTCACCGACTTCTGGCTGGTGCTGACGCAGAACACCGCGCTCGCCCAGGTCTTCCACACGCTCACCGCGGCCTTCCTGACCGGCGGCGCCTTCATGGTCGGCATCGCCGCCTTCCACCTGGTCCGGAGGAAGCATGTGCCGGTGATGAAGACCTCGCTGCGGCTGGGCCTGGTCACCGTCGTCATCGGCGGCATGCTCACCGCGATCAGCGGCGATGTCCTCGGCAAGATCATGTACGAGCAGCAGCCGATGAAGATGGCAGCGGCCGAGGCCCTCTGGGACGGCGAGAAGCCCGCGCCCTTCTCGATCTTCGCCGTCGGTGACGTCGACAAGGGGCACAACAAGGTCGCCATCGAGATCCCCGGCCTGCTGTCCTTCCTCGCCAAGGACGACTTCACCTCGTACGTCCCCGGCATCAACGACGTCAACAAGGCCGAGCAGGAGAAGTACGGCCCCGGCGACTACCGGCCCAACATCCCGGTCGCCTACTGGGGCTTCCGCTGGATGATCGGCTTCGGCATGACGTCGTTCGCCATCGGCCTGGCCGGACTATGGCTGACCCGGAAGAAGTTCCTGTTGCCACAGCACTTGAGGGTGGGTGAGGACGAGGTGCCGCATCTCGTGCTCCTGCCGAAGAAGGCGCTCGGCCCGACCCTCACCAAGTGGTACTGGCGCATGGCGATCCTCACCCTGGGCTTCCCGCTGATCGCCAGCTCCTGGGGCTGGATCTTCACCGAGATGGGACGCCAGCCGTGGGTCGTCTACGGCCTGTTCCAGACGCGTGACGCGGTCTCCCCCGGTGTCTCCCAGGCCGAGGTCATCACCTCGATGGTCGTCTTCACCACGCTGTACGCGATCCTCGCCGTCATCGAGGTCAAGCTGCTGGTCAAGTACGTCAAGGCGGGCCCGCCCGAGCTCACCGAGGCCGACCTCAACCCGCCCACGAAGATCGGCGGCGACTCCCGTGACGCCGACAAGCCGATGGCCTTCTCGTACTAGGCCGAGGGAGCTGCACAGTCATGGAACTGCACGACGTCTGGTTCGTCCTGATCGCCGTCCTGTGGACCGGCTACTTCTTCCTGGAGGGCTTCGACTTCGGGGTCGGTGTGCTCACGAAGCTGCTCGCCCGCAACCGGCCCGAGAAGCGGGTGCTGATCAACACCATCGGGCCCGTCTGGGACGGCAACGAGGTCTGGCTGCTCTCGGCGGGCGGTGCCACCTTCGCCGCCTTCCCCGAGTGGTACGCGACGCTCTTCTCCGGCTTCTACCTGCCCCTGCTGCTCATCCTGGTCTGCCTGATCGTCCGGGGCGTGGCCTTCGAGTACCGCGTCAAGCGGCCCGAGGAGAGCTGGCAGCGCAACTGGGAGACGGCGATCTTCTGGACCTCGCTGCTCCCCGCGTTCCTGTGGGGTGTGGCCTTCGGCAACATCGTGCGGGGCGTGCAGATCGACCAGGACTTCAACTACGCCGGCGGCGTCCTGGATCTGCTCAACCCGTACGCGCTGCTGGGCGGTCTGGTCACCCTGGCGCTGTTCACCTTCCACGGGACGGTGTTCGTCGGTCTCAAGACCGTCGGGGAGATCCGGGAGCGGGCGCGGAAGCTGGCGCTGCGCGTCGGGCTGGTGACCGCCCTGCTGGCCCTCGCCTTCCTGCTGTGGACGCAGGCCGAGCGGGGCGACACGGCGTCGCTCGTCGCGGTGGTCGTGGCCGTCGCGTCCCTTCTCGTGGCGCTGGTCGCGGCGCGGGCCGGGCGTGAGGGCTGGGCGTTCGCCCTGTCGGGGCTCACCATCGTGGCCACGGTGGCGATGCTCTTCCTGACGCTGTTCCCGAACGTCATGCCGTCGACGCTCAACCCGGAGTGGAGCCTGACGGTCACCAACGCCTCGTCCAGCCCGTACACCCTGAAGATCATGACCTGGTGTGCCGGGATCGCCACCCCGATCGTCCTGCTCTACCAGGGCTGGACCTACTGGGTGTTCCGCAAGCGAATCGGTACGCAGCACATCGCCGACCCCGCGCACTGAGGTGTGTTTCACGTGAAACCAATCGATCCGCGTCTGCTCCGGTACGCCCGTGCCACCCGGGTCTTCCTGGGGGCGGTCGTCGCCCTGGGTGCCGTCGGGGCGGGGTTGGTCATCGCGCAGGCGATGCTCATCGCCGAGGTGGTGGTCGGCGCCTTCCAGCACCGCATGCCGGTGTCGGAACTCGGCACTCCCCTGCTGCTGTTGGCCGTCGTCGCGGTCGGCCGGGCGCTGGTCGGCTGGCTCACCGAGCTGGCAGCGCACCGGGCGAGCGCGGCGGTGAAGTCCGAGCTGCGGGGGCGGCTGCTGGAGCGATCCGTGCGGCTCGGGCCCGGGTGGCTGAGCGGGCAGCGGACCGGTTCGCTGGTCGCCCTGGCCACTCGGGGAGTCGACGCCCTCGACGACTACTTCTCGCGGTATCTGCCGCAGTTGGGTCTCGCGGTGGTCGTGCCGGTGGCGGTGCTGGCGCGGATCGTCACCGAGGACTGGGTCTCCGCGGCCATCATCGTGGGCACCCTGCCGCTCATCCCGGTCTTCATGGTCCTGATCGGCTGGGCCACGCAGTCCCGGATGGACCGTCAGTGGCGGCTGCTGTCCCGGCTGTCCGGGCACTTCCTGGACGTCGTCGCCGGGCTGCCCACGCTGAAGGTCTTCGGCCGTGCCAAGGCGCAGGCCGAGTCGATCCGGCGGATCACCGGCGAGTACCGGCGGGCGACCATGCGGACGCTGCGGATCGCCTTCATCTCCTCCTTCGCGCTGGAGCTGCTCGCGACGATCTCGGTGGCGCTGGTCGCCGTGACGATCGGTATGCGGCTGGTGCACGGCGAGATGGACCTGTACATCGGCCTGGTCATCCTGATCCTGGCGCCCGAGGCGTATCTGCCGTTGCGGCAGGTCGGGGCGCAGTACCACGCGGCGGCTGAGGGGCTCGCCGCCGCTGAGGAGATCTTCGAGGTCCTGGAGACGCCCGTTCCCGCGTCCGGGTCCGAGGCCGTGCCCGAGGGTGCGCTGGCGTTCGAGGGCGTGACGGTCCGGTACCCGGGGCGCTCGGCGGACGCCGTGTCGGACGTCTCCTTCACCGTCGAGCCCGGGGAGACGGTCGCTCTCGTCGGGTCGAGCGGGGCCGGGAAGTCGACGCTGCTCGGTGTGCTGCTGGGGTTCGTGCGGCCGGCCGAGGGGCGGGTGAAGGCCGGGGGAGTCGACCTCGCCGACGCCGACCTGGAGCAGTGGCGCTCCCGGATCGCGTGGGTGCCGCAGCGGCCGCATCTGTACGCCGGGACGATCGCCGAGAACGTACGGCTGGCGCGGCCCGACGCCGATGACGACGCCGTACAGCGGGCGCTGCGGGACGCCGGGGCGCTGGAGTTCGTGGACGCCCTGCCGGAAGGCGCGGAGACCGTGCTCGGCGAGGACGGGACCGGGCTGTCGGCCGGGCAGCGGCAGCGGCTCGCGCTGGCCCGGGCGTTCCTCGCGGACCGGCCCGTGCTGCTGCTCGATGAGCCGACGGCCGCGCTGGACGGGGCCACCGAGGCCGAGGTCGTGGCCGCGGTACGGCGGCTGGCGGCCGGGCGGACGGTGCTGCTGGTGGTGCACCGGCCGGCGCTGCTGGGGGTGGCGGACCGGGTGGTGCGCCTGGCCGAGCCCGAGACGGCCGCTGCGCCGGTCGCGCCCGCCCCGGTTCACCAGCGGGGTTCGGTGGCGGGCGAGCTGACCGCCCCGGTCGACGTGACCGAGCCTCATGGGGAATCCGCTTCGGGCCCTGTCCTCACACGTGTTCGTGCCATGTCCGGTGCCCGGCGCGGGCGGCTGGTCCTCGCGCTGCTGCTCGGCAGTCTCGCGCTCGGGAGCGCCGTGGGGCTCATGGCCACCTCCGGGTGGCTGATCTCGCGGGCCTCGCAGCAGCCGCCCGTGCTCTATCTGATGATGGCCGTCACGGCGACACGGGCCTTCGGGATCGGGCGAGCCGTGTTCCGGTACGCCGAGCGGCTCGTCTCGCACGACGCCGTGCTGCGGATGCTGGCGGACACCAGGGTCGCGGTCTTCCGTCGGCTGGAGCGGCTGGCGCCCGCCGGGCTGCGCCGGACCCGCCGGGGAGATCTGCTCTCCCGGCTCGTCGCCGACGTGGACGCGCTGCAGGACTACTGGCTGCGGTGGCTGCTGCCGGCCGGGGCGGCCGTCGTGGTGTCGGCCGCGTCCGTGGGCTTCACGGCGTGGCTGCTGCCGGAGGCCGGGGCCGTGCTCGCGGCCGGGCTGCTGGCGGCGGGCGTGGGAGTGCCGCTGATCACCGGTGCCGTGGCGCGGCGGGCCGAGCACCGGCTGGCCCCCGCTCGCGGCGTACTGGCGACCCGGGTCACCGATCTGCTCACCGGCACCGCGGAGCTGACCGTCGCCGGTGCCTTGCCCGCGCGGACCGCCCGGGCACGCGAGGCCGACGGGGCGCTCACCCGGATCGCCTCGCGCGCCGCCACCGCCACGGCCCTCGGCGACGGACTCACCGCGCTGATCTCCGGCCTGACCGTCACGGCCGCCGCCCTGGTCGGCGCTCAGGCGGTCGCGGCCGGGCGGCTGGACGGCGTGACCATGGCCGTCGTCGTCCTCACCCCTCTGGCCGCCTTCGAGGCCGTGCTCGGGCTGCCGCTCGCCGCGCAGTACCGGCAGCGGGTGCGCAGGAGCGCCGAGCGGGTGTACGAGGTGCTGGATGCCCCGGAGCCCGTGGGGGAGCCGGAGCGGCCCCGGCAGGCGCCCGCGTCGCCGTTCCCGGTGGCCGTCAAGGGGCTGACCGCGCGGTACGAGGGGCAGGACCGGGACGCGGTCGCCGGGCTCGATCTGACCCTCGAGGAGGGCCGCCGTGTCGCCGTGGTCGGACCGTCCGGCTCCGGCAAGACGACGCTGGCGCAACTGCTGCTGCGGTTCCTGGACGCAGGGTCGGGTGCGTACACGCTGGCGGGCGTGGACGCCTACGCGCTGCACAGCGACGACGTACGGAAGCTCGTCGGGCTGTGCGCGCAGGACGCGCATCTCTTCGACAGCTCGCTGCGCGAGAACCTGCTGCTCGCCAAGAAGGACGCCACCGAGGACGAACTGCGTGCCGCGCTCGGCCGGGCCCGGCTGCTGGACTGGGCCGAGGGCCTGCCCGACGGGCTCGACACGCTCGTCGGCGAGCACGGGGCGCGGCTGTCCGGAGGGCAGCGGCAGCGGCTGGCGCTGGCCCGCGCGCTGCTCGCGGACTTCCCCGTCCTGGTGCTCGACGAGCCCGCCGAGCATCTCGACCTGCCGACGGCGGACGCGCTGACCGCCGATCTGCTGGCCGCCACCGAGGGCCGTACGACTCTGCTCATCACGCACCGGCTGGCGGGCCTGGAGGCGGTCGACGAGGTGCTCGTGCTGGATCGGGGACGGGTGGTGCAGCGCGGGTCGTACCCGGAGCTGGTGGCGGTGGACGGGCCGCTGCGGGAGATGGCGGAGCGGGAGGCGGCGTCGGAGGAACTGGTCGGGAGCGCGGTGGAGGCGTGATCCCTGACGGGGCCGCGCGCACTGATCCATTCGGAGCAGCCGGTCCCCCAGCCGTACGACCCGAACAGGACCGGGCCCGCGGAGCTGGGCGAGGATCGCTGACATGCGCTCATATCGCCGCTATCGCCTGCTCGTTCCGGCTCTGCTGTGCGCGCTGGCGGCCCTCGCGGCCCGGCCGACGGCGGCGGACAAGGAGCCCGGGGGCGGCGGGGACACGGGCATCAGCGCCGAGGTGGCGCGGCTCTACGAGGACGCCGCGGCGGCGACGCAGCTGTACGAGGCCGGCCGCAAGGAGGCCGACGTGCAGCGGGCCAAGGCGCAGCGGGCGGAGGCTCTCCTGGACACTCAGCGGCGGCACATCGCGGGTCTGAACGAGGACCTGGGCCGGATCGCCCGTGCCCAGTACCGGGGCAGCGGGGGTCTGCCGGTGGCCGTGCAGATGCTCCTCGCCGACAGCCCCGACGACCTGATGCGAGGTCAGCACGCCTTCTCGCAGACGAATCTCGCCGTGAACAACGCGATCTCCAAGAGCCGCCGGGCCGAGGCACGGCTCACCGCGGACGAGGCCAGGGCCGCTGCCGAATGGCAGGCGCTGGAGAAGCGGAACGTCCAGCTGGCCGAGCTGAAGTCGGGCATCGAGCAGAAGCTCGAAGCGGCCCGCTCACAGCTCCAGGGCCAGGCGGACGCCTCGGTCGCCGCCGGGGCGTGCCGCGGTGCCGTCCGGCTCGACCAGCCGGAGTCGGGGTTCACGAGTGCGTGGGTCGCGCCCGTGGAGACGTACGAGCTGTCCGCTTCCTACGGCAGCGGCGGGGCGCGGTGGTCGAGCCGGCACACCGGGCAGGACTTCGCGGTGCCGATCGGCACGCCCGTGCGGTCCGTGGGGACGGGCCGGGTGGTGAGGGTGTCCTGCGGCGGCCCCTTCGGCATCGAGATCGTGCTGAAGCACGCGGGCGGCTACTACACGCAGTACGCCCATCTCGCGTCCGTCGCGGTCGACCAGGGGGAGGAGGTCGGCCCCGGCCAGTGGATCGGCCAGTCGGGCACCACGGGCAACTCCACCGGACCGCACCTGCACTTCGAGACCCGGGTCACACCGGAGATGGGTTCGGCGGTGAACCCGGTGTCGTGGCTGGAGGAGCGCGGGGTGTCGCTCTGACGGAGCGGCTCGACCGCGTTCGTGAGAGCGGGCGGCACCTACAGCCGTTCGGCCACCAGCTGCTCGATCACGACGGCGACCCCGTCCTCGTTGTTCGCCACCGTCCGTCCCGAGGCCGCGGCGATCACGTCCGGGTGGGCGTTGCCCATCGCGTACGACCGGCCGGCCCAGGTCAGCATCTCGACGTCGTTCGGCATGTCGCCGAAGGCGACGACCTCCTCGTGCGAGATGCCGCGCTCGGCGCAGCACAGGGCGAGCGTGCTGGCCTTGGACACCTCGGGGCCGCTGATCTCCAGCAGGGCGCTGGGGCTGGAGCGGGTCACACTGGCGCGGTCGCCGATCGCGAGCCGGGCCAGGGTCAGGAAGGCGTCGGGGTCGATCTCCGGGTGGAAGGCCAGGATCTTCAGCACCGGCTCCCCGGCTGCCCGGTGATCAGGGCCCAGCAGCTCCTCCGCCGGGGCGAGGCTGTCGGGGATCTCCATGTGCAGCTTCGGGTACGCCGGCTCCTGGTAGAAGCCGTAGGTCTGCTCCACCGCGTACACCGTGCCCGGCGCCGCGTCGCGCAGCAGCCGTACGGCGTCCAGCGCGTTCTCCCGCTCCAGCTCCCGGACCTTCACGAACTTGTGGGTGCCGGGGCCGCCGTGCAGGTCGACCACGGCGGCGCCGTTGCCGCAGATCGCCAGTCCGTGGCCGTGCACATGGTCGCTGACGACGTCCATCCAGCGGGCCGGGCGGCCGGTGACGAAGAAGACCTCGATGCCCGCCTCCTCGGCAGCGGCCAGCGCGGCCACCGTGCGGGGGGACACCGACTTGTCGTCGCGCAGCAGGGTGCCGTCGAGGTCGGTGGCGATCAGCCGCGGCGGGAGGGTCTCGGCCGCGGTATCGGGCTGTCGGGTCGCTGAGGTCACCGGGTCATTGTCCCGCAGATGCCCGCACGGGCGTGCGGGGCTCCGCACAGGTGAGTGGATGCCGCTCCCACCAGGGCTTTCCTGAGGAATGAGCCCAGGAGGGAGCCCTCAGAGGCCTCAGCGCAACTGCGCCGGTGCCTCCATGGCGATCTGCTCGAAGACCTTCTCGTCCGCCGCGAAGGGCGAGTCCGGGATCGGCCAGTGGATCACCAGCTCCGTGAAGCCCAGTTCCGCGTGCCGGCCGGCGAAGTCGACGAAGGCGTCCAGCGACTGGAGCGGGCCGGTACGGTCCGGCGTGAACCCGGTGAGCAGGACCCGGTCGAGGCCGGTCATGTCCCGGCCGACCTCGGCGCAGGTGTCGGCCAGCCTCTCGGCCTGCCCGCGCAGGGCCTGGACCGACTGCTCAGGGGTGCCGTTCTCGTACAGCTTGGGGTCGCCGGTGGTCACCCAGGCCTGGCCGTGCCGGGCGGCGAGCCGCATCCCGCGCGGGCCGGTCGCGGCGACCGCGAACGGCAGCCTGGGGCGCTGCACACAGCCGGGGATGTTCCGCGCCTCGTGAGCCGAGTAGAAGTCGCCCTCGTACGACACCGTGTCCTCGCTGAGGAGCCGGTCGAGCAGCGGGACGAACTCGGCGAAGCGGTCGGCGCGCTCGCGCGGTGTCCACGGGTCCTGGCCGAGCGCGGTGGCGTCGAAACCGGAGCCGCCCGCGCCGATGCCCAGCGTGATCCGCCCGCCGGAGATGTCGTCCAGGGAGATCAGCTCCTTGGCGAGGGTCACCGGGTGCCGGAAGTTCGGCGAGGTCACCAGCGTGCCGAGCCGAAGCCGCTCGGTGACGGCCGCGGCGGCGGTGAGGGTCGGCACGGCGCCGAACCACGGGCCGTCCCGGAAGCTGCGCCAGGACAGATGGTCGTAGGTGTACGCGGTGTGGAAGCCGAGCTGCTCGGCGCGTGTCCAGGCCGTACGGCCGCCTTCGTTCCAGCGGCGGTACGGGAGGATCACGGTGCTCAGACGCAGACTCATGGCATCGAGACTAAAGGAGCCCCGCGGGTGGCCCGTGTTTCACGTGAAACAAGTCACCGTCATCGGCTGGTCACGCTCAGCGGGTCAGCGGGGTCCGGGGAAGCGGAGATATCCCGGCGGTACGGCCTCGGTCAGCCACACGCCGTTCGCGCTCACGCGGAAGACATGGCCATCGCGGTGCATGGCGGCCGTGTCCACCGTCAGGACGACCGGCCGGCCTCGGCGGGCACCGACACGGGTCGCCGTCTCGCGGTCGGGGGAGAGATGCACGTCGTGCCGGTTCATCGGCCTGAGGCCCTCGACCCGGATCGCGTCCAGGTGACGGGCGACGGTGCCGTGGTAGAGGTGCGCGGGCGGGGTCGCCGCCGGCAGCCCGAGGTCGACCTCGACACTGTGGCCCTGGCTGGCGCGGATCCGGGTGCCCTCGACGGCGAACCGGCGCTTGTCGTTGGTGAGGACGACATGGTCCAGTTCGTCGCGGGTGAAGCGGAAGCCGTGCGCGGCGGCCGCGGCGATCAGTGTGTCGATCTCCACCCAGCCGCCCTCCTCGAGCGCCAGACCGATCCGCTCGGGCTGGTGGCGCAGATGCTTCGAGAGATACTTGGACACCTTCACGGTGCGTCTTTCGTCCATCCCACCAGAGTGCGGGAGAGACGCGAATCACGCGATCGAGTATTGCTTCCGAGGTTTGATCCACAGCCAAGTACTGTTATCCACAGGGGAATTGACGGTTCTGTGGACAACTAGCCCTCGAAACCGGGGGCTTGGGCCCGCCCCGCCGCCGCACGGGCCGTCACATCGGCGGCTTCATCCGCGCGATCCTCCGCAGCATCCCCGGTGCCAGCCGCGACAGCACCCGCGCACCCCGCGCCTCCGGCGTGACCGGAACGACCGCCTCGTCGCGCTCCACCGCGCGCAGGATCGCGGCGGCCACCTTCTCCGGCGGGTAGTTCCGCAGCCCGTACAGACGGGCGGCGCGCTGCTGGAGCCTCGTCTCCTCCTGGGCGTCGGCCCCGGCGAAGTGCGCCGTCGACGTGATGGCGGTGTTGACGATGCCGGGGCAGACCGCCGTCACGCCGATCCCCTGCCCGGCGAGCTCCGCGCGCAGGCACTCGCTGAGCATCAGCACGGCCGCCTTGGAGGTGCTGTAGGCGGGCAGGGCCCGGGACGGCAGATACGCCGCCGCAGAGGCCACGTTGACGATGTGGCCGCCCTGCCCGCGCTCGGCCATCCGCCGGCCGAAGAGCCGGCAGCCGTGGATCACGCCCCACAGATTGACGTCGAGGACCTTCTTCCAGTCCTCCGGCGTGGTGTCGAAGAAGGACCCGGACAGCCCGATCCCGGCGTTGTTGACCAGGACGTCCACCACCCCGTACTCGAGGCTGACCTTCTCGGCGAGCTTCTCCATGGCCTGCTCGTCGGAGACATCGGCCGTCTCCGCCCAGGCCGCCGAGGCGCCCAGGAGACGGGACGACTCGGCGGTGCGGGCCGCCGCCTCCCCGTCCCGGTCGACGGCGACCACGCGTGCGCCGGCCTTCGCGTACGCCAGCGCGGTCGCCCGCCCGATGCCGCTGCCCGCCCCGGTGACCAGCACGAGCTGCCCCGAGAACCGCTCGGCGTGCCTGCCGCCCGACGCCGCCGGGGACCGGCCGTCCTCGACTGACCTCACGAAATCCCCGATCCACGAAGCGAGCTGATCCGGACGGGTGCGCGGGATCCAGTGCCCCGCCGGGAGCGTCCTGCGGGTCAGCTTCGGAACCCACCGCTCCAGCTCGTCGTAGAGGCGCTCCGACAGGAACCGGTCCCCCAGGGGCGTGATGAGCTGCACGGGTGCGTGGGCGTGCGCGTCCGGGCGCGGCCTGCGCAGCCGGGGCCGCACGTTGTCCCGGTACAGCCAGGCGCCGTGCGCCGCGTCCGACGGCAGGGACGAGGTCGGGTAGCCGTCGCGCGGCACCTTCTCCACCCGCTCCAGGACCTTCGGCCAGCGTTTGCCGAGCGGGCCGCGCCAGGCCAGCTCGGGCAGCACGGGCGTGTGCAGCAGGTACACGTACCAGGACTTCGCGCCCTGCCCGAGGAGCTGGCCGACCCGGCGCGGGGTGGGCCGCTTCACGCGCCGGTCGATCCAGTGGCCGAAGTGGTCCAGGGACGGCCCGGACATCGAGGTGAAGGAGGCGATACGGCCCTCGGTGCGCCGGACGGTGGTGAACTCCCAGGCCTGCACCGAGCCCCAGTCGTGCCCGACCAGGTGCACGGGCCGGTCCGGACTGACCGCGTCCGCGACGGCCAGGAAGTCGTCCGTCAGCTTCTCCAGCGTGAACCCGCCCCGCAGCGGCCGCGGCGCCGTCGACCGGCCGTGGCCGCGGACGTCGTACGCCACCACGTGGAACCGCCCGGCGAGCCGCGCGGCGACCTCGGACCACACTTCCTTGCTGTCGGGGTAGCCGTGCACGAGGACGACCGTAGGGCGACTCGGATCGCCCAGCTCGGCCACGCACAGCTCGACTTCGCCGGTCCGTACCCAGCGCTCCCGCGCGCCCGTGAGCAACGTCATCCGGCGAATCTGGCAGTTGTTAGAGAAATCGTCAATAGCGCGCGGGTCGGGCTGCTTCCCCGGTCGTGGTAACTCTCAGGCAGCAGGTCCCCTAAGGGCCCGTACTACTCCAGGGTGACCCGGATACAGCTCTGCGGAGTGACGACCACCACGCCCGTGGCCCCTACCTTCGAAGGGTGACTGTGATCGCGACCGAAAGCCTGAGCAAGCGGTTCCCGAGGGTGACCGCGCTTGACCGGCTCTCCGTGGACGTCGGGCCCGGTGTGACCGGACTCGTCGGAGCCAACGGGGCCGGCAAGTCCACACTGATCAAGATCCTGCTGGGTCTGTCCCCCGCCACCGAGGGCCGCGCCGACGTGCTCGGCCTCGATGTCGCCACCAGGGGCGCCGACATCCGCGAGCGGGTCGGCTACATGCCCGAGCACGACTGCCTGCCGCCGGACGTCTCGGCCACCGAGTTCGTCGTCCACATGGCGCGCATGTCCGGCCTGCCGCCCACCGCCGCGCGCGAACGCACGGCCGACACCCTGCGCCACGTCGGCCTGTACGAGGAGCGCTACCGCCCCATCGGCGGCTACTCGACCGGCATGAAGCAGCGCGTCAAGCTCGCCCAGGCCCTGGTGCACGACCCCCAGCTGGTCTTCCTGGACGAGCCGACCAACGGCCTCGACCCGGTCGGCCGCGACGAGATGCTCGGCCTGATCCGCCGGATCCACACCGACTTCGGCATCTCCGTCCTGGTCACCTCGCACCTGCTGGGCGAACTGGAGCGCACCTGCGACCACGTCGTCGTCATCGACGGCGGCAAGCTCCTGCGCTCCAGCTCCACCACGGACTTCACCCAGACCACCACGACCCTCGCCATCGAGGTCACCGACACCGACGAGCACCCCGACGGCACCCGCGCGGTGCGCGACGCGCTGGACGCGCGCGGGGTGAGCGTCGAGGACGGCAGCGGCCTGCCGGGCGCCGGCCACGTGCTGCTGCTCACCGCCCAGGGCGAGGAGACGTACGACCTGGTCCGGGACGTGATCGCCGACCTCGGACTCGGCCTGGTGCGCATGGAGCAGCGCCGGCACCACATCTCCGAGGTCTTCACGAACAGCGACGAGCGCGAGCAGCGGAAGGAGGCGGTCGGCCATGGCGGTTGAGCACTCCACGGGGACATCGGCCCCGGCACCGGGTGACCAGACCCGCATCCACAACATCGGCTACCGCAGCTACGACGGCCCGCGCCTCGGCCGCGCCTACGCCCGCCGCTCCCTGTACTCGCAGTCCCTGCGCGGCTCCTACGGCCTCGGCCGCTCGGTGAAGTCCAAGGTGCTGCCGATGCTGCTGTTCGTGGTGATGTGCGTGCCCGCGGCCATCATGGTCGCCGTCGCGGTCGCCACCAAGGCGGGCGCCCTGCCCGTGGACTACACGCGCTACGCGATCGTCATGCAGGCCGTCATCAGCCTGTACGTCGCCTCGCAGGCACCCCAGTCCGTCTCGCGGGACCTGCGCTTCAAGACGGTGCCGCTGTACTTCTCGCGGCCCATCGAGACCGCCGACTACGTCCTCGCCAAGTTCGCGGCGCTGGCCTCGGCGCTGTTCGTCCTCACGGCCGCTCCCCTGCTCGTGCTCTACGTGGGCGCGCTGCTGGCCGAGCTCGACTTCGCCGACCAGACCAAGGGATTCGCACAGGGACTCGTCTCCGTGGCACTGCTCTCACTGCTGTTCGCCGGTATCGGCCTGGTCATCGCGTCCTTCACCCCGCGCCGCGGCTTCGGCATCGCGGCCGTGATCGCCGTGCTGACCATCACCTACGGCGCGGTCTCCACCCTGCAGGCCATCGCCGACGTCCAGGGCAGCAGCGACGCCGTGCCGCTGATCGGGCTGTTCTCGCCGATCACGCTCGTCGACGGGGTGCAGTCCGCGTTCCTCGGCGCGACCTCCGCCTTCCCCGGCGGGGTGGGCCCGAGCAACGCCGAGGGCGTCGTCTTCGTCCTCGTCGCCCTGGGCCTGATCGCGGCGAGCTACGGCCTCCTGATGCGCCGCTACAAGAAGGTGGGACTGTGACCACGCTCTCCATCGACCATGTCTCCCGCTGGTTCGGCAACGTGGTCGCCGTCAACGACATCACCATGACCATCGGCCCCGGCGTCACGGGCCTCCTCGGCCCCAACGGCGCCGGAAAGTCCACCCTCATCAACATGATGGGCGGCTTCCTCGCCCCCTCCACCGGCACGGTCACGCTCGACGGGCAGCCCGTGTGGCGCAACGAGCAGATCTACCGGCACATCGGTGTCGTCCCCGAGCGCGAGGCGATGTACGACTTCCTCACCGGGAAGGAGTTCGTCCTGGCCAACGCCGAACTGCACGGCCTGGGCGCCAAGGCGGCCCAGAAGGCGCTGGCCACGGTCGAGATGGAGTACGCGCAGGACCGCAAGATCCAGACGTACTCCAAGGGCATGCGCCAGCGCGTGAAGATGGCCTCCGCCCTGGTCCACGACCCGTCCCTGCTCCTGCTGGACGAACCCTTCAACGGCATGGACCCGCGCCAGCGCATGCAGCTGATGGACCTGCTGCGCCGCATGGGCGACGAGGGCCGCACGGTGCTGTTCTCGTCCCACATCCTCGAAGAGGTCGAGCAACTCGCCTGGCACATCGAGGTCGTCGTCGCCGGCCGGCATGCCGCCAGCGGTGACTTCCGCAAGATCCGGCGCCTGATGACCGACCGGCCGCACCGCTACCTGGTGCGTTCCAGCGACGACCGCGCCCTCGCGGCCGCGCTGATCGCCGACCCGTCGACGTCCGGGATCGAGGTCGACCACGCCGAGGGCGCGCTGCGCATCCAGGCCGTCGACTTCGGCCGCTTCACGGCTCTGCTGCCGCGTGTGGCGCGCGAGCACGGCATCCGCCTGCTCACGGTCTCGCCGTCCGACGAGTCCCTCGAGTCCGTCTTCTCGTACCTGGTCGCGGCGTAGGAGGCCCTGATGTATGACCCCACAGTCGCCCGGCTCACCTACCGGGCCCTGCTCGGCCGGCGCCGGGCCCTCATCCTCGGTGCCCTGCCCCTGCTGCTGATCGTCATCGCCGTGGCGGTGCGCGGTCTCACCGGCGCGGACGACCAGACGGCCTCGGACCTGCTGGGCGGGCTCGCCCTCGCCACGATGGTGCCGCTGATCGGCGTCATTGCCGGAACGGGCGCGATCGGGCCGGAGATCGACGACGGCTCGGTGGTGTATCTGCTGTCCAAGCCGATCAAACGGCCGACCATCATCTTCACCAAGCTGATCGTCGCCGTCGCCGTGACGATGGTGTTCTCCGCGGTGCCGACGCTCATCGCCGGGTTCATCCTGAACGGCAACGGCCAGCAGATCGCCGTGGCCTACACGATCGCGGCCCTGGTCGCCTCCATCGCGTACGCGGCGATGTTCCTGCTGCTCGGCACGGTCTCCCGGCACGCGGTGGTGTTCGGCCTCGTCTACGCGCTGGTCTGGGAGGCCCTGTTCGGCTCCCTGGTGCCGGGTGCCCGCACGCTGAGCGTCCAGCAGTGGTCGCTGGCCGTCGCCCAGAAGGTGTCCGGCGGAGACATGGTGACCTCGGACGTCGGCCTGACGACGGCGACGGTGCTGCTGGTCGGCGTCACGGTCCTCGCCACCTGGTACGCCGGTCAGAAGCTGCGCTCACTGACCCTCGCCGGCGAGGAGTGAGGTGCCCCGGCCTTGACGGGGGCATCACCTCGGTCGGGGCACACTGGGCAAACGGGATGTAGGGGCACCACACGGGAGTTGGACGGCTGGGAGGAGACCGGGATGGCGGGCGACAAGGCTCAGCATGAGGACGACGCTTGGGACGACCTCGTTCTGGACGACGACTTCATACGCTCCGCCGAGACCTCCGAGCCGTCCGCCCGGGCCCGGATGCTCGCCGAGCGCTGGCGCCGTGAGGAGCCGGAGCCGCAGCCCTGGCGCTCCGACGAGCCGCCCGCGGGCTGGTTCTTCAGCAAGGTCCGGCGGCGCGGATGGCGCAGGCGCTGACGCCGGGCGATTTATTCGGTGGCGTCCAATTCGCCCGGCGGGCAGAGTGGTTGTGTTCACCCCGCCGGGCAAGGAAGTCCGGCGTCGAGTTCTGGGAGAGGAGCGGGACGATGCCCATGCACGGCAGTACGTCCAGCTCCCTTCAGGGCAGCCCGCGGCGGGCTCCGGAGTAGTCGCTACCCCACTCCGTAGAACTCGCCCCATACGGGGAGCTGCCCGGGGCGGCCGCTTCGAGCACGCGAATCGCACTCGCGTGGGCCGCCCACCCGGAGGATTGGCCGAGTGGTAAGGCACTGGCTTGCTCTGTTTTTGATCAGAAGCGAGTCGCGGTCGGGCTTCAACAGCCCGCGCACGTTCGATCCGTGCATCCTCCGCCGCACGCAAGCCCCGAGGGCTCAGCCCAGCAACCGCTCCAGCACCACGGCGATCCCGTCCTCCTCGTTCGAGGACGTCACCTCGTCCGCCACGGCCTTCAGCTCCTCGTGGGCGTCCGCCATGGCGACACCGTAGGAGGACCAGGCGAACATCGGTATGTCGTTGGGCATGTCGCCGAAGGCGATCGTGTCGGCCGCCTTCACCTTGAGCCGGCGGGCCGCCAGCGACAGACCGGTCGCCTTGGACAGGCCCAGGGGGAGGAGCTCGACGATGCCCTCGCCCGCCATGACGACGCTGACGAAGCCGCCGGCGGTGCGCGTGGCGACCTCGCACAGCTCGTCGTCCGACAGCGTCGGGTGCTGGATGTACATCTTGTTCAGCGGCGCGCTCCACAGGTCCGACGCGTCCGTGAAGGGCGTCGCGGGGAGGGTGCCCTGGACCGCGTAGCCGGGGCCGACCAGCACCTCTCCGTCCAGACCGTCGCGGCTCGCGGCCAGGTACAGCGGGCCGACCTCCGCCTCGATCTTGGCCAGCGCCACCCCGGCGAGCTGCCGGTCCAGCGTCACCGACGTCAGCAGGCGGTGGGCGCCGGCGTCGTACACCTGCGCGCCCTGGCCGCAGACGGCCAGGCCCTGGTAGCCGAGGTCGTCGAGGATGTGCCGGGTCCAGGGGACCGCGCGGCCGGTGACGACGATGTGCGCGGCGCCCGCGGCGGTGGCCGCCGCGAGCGCGTCACGGGTGCGGGGCGACACCGACTCGTCGGAGCGCAGCAGCGTCCCGTCGAGGTCGGTGGCGATCAGCTTGTAGGGGAAACCGGTGGTCACTTGGACACCGGCTCCAGGACCTCCCGGCCGCCCAGGTACGGACGCAGCACCTCGGGCACGCGCACCGAGCCGTCGGGCTGCTGGTGGTTCTCCAGGATCGCCACGATCGTGCGCGGTACGGCGCACAGGGTGCCGTTGAGCGTGGCCAGCGGCTTGACCTGCTTGCCGTCACGGAAGCGGATCGACAGCCGGCGGGACTGGAACTCGGTGCAGTCCGAGGTCGAGGTCAGCTCGCGGTACTTGCCCTGGGTCGGGATCCACGCCTCGCAGTCGAACTTGCGGGAGGCCGAGGCACCCAGGTCGGCGCTGGCCACGTCGATCACGCGGTACGGCAGCTCCAGGGAGGTCAGCCACTGCTTCTCCCACTCCAGCAGCCGCTGGTGCTCGGCCTGCGAGTCCTCCGGGGCCACGTAGGAGAACATCTCGACCTTGTCGAACTGGTGCACGCGGAAGATGCCCCGGGTGTCCTTGCCGTGCGAACCGGCCTCGCGGCGGAAGCAGGGCGAGAAGCCCGCGTAGCGCAGGGGGAGGCGGTCGGCGTCGAGGATCTCGTCCATGTGGTACGCCGCCAGCGCCACCTCGGACGTGCCGACCAGGTAGAGGTCGTCGTCGGCGAGGTGGTAGACGTCCTGGGAGGCCTGGCCGAGGAAGCCCGTGCCCGCCATGGACTGGGAGCGGACCAGGGCCGGGGTGAGCATCGGGGTGAAGCCGGCCGCGGTGGCCTGGGCCATCGCCGCGTTCACCAGGGCGAGCTCCAGGAGCGCGCCCACGCCCGTCAGGAAGTAGAAGCGCGAGCCGGAGACCTTGGCGCCGCGCTCGACGTCGATCGCGCCGAGGATCTGGCCGAGCTCCAGGTGGTCCTTGGGCTCGAAGCCCTCGGCGGCGAAGTCGCGGATCGAGCCGTGCGTCTCCAGCGTGACGAAGTCCTCCTCGCCGCCCACGGGCACGTCCGGGTGGACGAGGTTGCCGAGCCTCTGGAGCAGCTCCTGGGTCTCGCTGTCGGCCGCGTCGCGGTCCGCGTCGGCCGCCTTGACGTCGGCGGAGAGCTGGCCGGCCTTCTTCAGCAGCTCGGCCTTCTCGTCCCCGGCCGCCTTGGGGATGAGCTTGCCGAGCGCCTTCTGCTCGGCGCGCAGCTCGTCGAAGCGGACGCCGGACGACCTGCGCCGCTCGTCGGCAGACAGGAGGGCGTCGACGAGCGCGACGTCCTCTCCACGGGCGCGCTGGGACGCGCGCACACGGTCGGGGTCCTCACGGAGCAGGCGAAGGTCAATCACGCGCCCAAGGCTACCGGTGTGGGGTGACCGCTCACGACTCACTATTGGGGTCGTGTATTACGTACCGTTATGGCCGAATTGCGGTCGGTGTCAATAAAAAAGCGCTCCTCCCCCGGAACGGGGCATCTGTGAGGCGCCGCATTGACTCGATTTCCTTGTGCGGAACGGGACTTGGGGTCTGGTTGTCCACAGGGATCCACACCCTCCGAAGAGTTATCCACAGGCTGTGTGGAAGATCTGTGGACTTCGGAATTGATCACTCCGGAAGGCTGGGCGCCCCTCGGAATTCCCGGTGCAAACCTGCCCCGTCCTCACTTTCGAGTGCAATTGGGTCCCCCTGAAGAGTTACGCAAGGGAAAACGGTAGACGAAGGGCGTCCTGCCTGCTGATGGACCCATCCGGGCCTTGTAGGGCGATTTGTCGACTGAATCGCGCTGCGTTGTCGACTTGTCCCCAGGTCGAGAAGCGGACCTGTGGATAACTCCTGTGGATAACGAAAATCACCAGGTACGACCGGCCTAGAACCGGCCGTCCTGGCACCGCGCCACCCAGTCCGCCGCCTCCACGAACTCCTCGTCCGACGTCCCGAGCCGCGGCGGCTGGACATCCCCGGGCCGCACGTCCGCGCGCGGATAGGAGCCGAGGTAGCGCACCTGGAGGCAGATCCGCTTCAGGCCCTTCAGGGCGTCGGCCATCCGGCGGTCGGAGATATGGCCCTCGGCGTCGATGCAGAAGCAGTAGTTGCCGATGCCGGCACCGGTGGGCCGGGACTGGAGCAGCATCAGGTTGATGCCGCGCGTGGCGAACTCGCCCAGCAGGTCGCGCAGACCGCCGGGGTGGTCGTCGCGCTGCCACAGCACGATGGACGTCTTGTCCGCGCCGGTCGGCGCCGCGGGCCGGGCGGGCCGGCCGACCAGCACGAACCGTGTCTGGGCGTTCTCCGCGTCGTGGATCCCGGTCTCCAGGGCCTCCAGGCCGTAGCGGGCGGCCGCGAACTCACCGGCGAAGGCGGCGTCGTACTGGCCCTCCTGGACCAGCCGGGCGGCGTCCGCGTTCGAGGCGGCCGACTCCCAGTGCGCGTCCGGGAGGTGCTTCTTCAGCCAGTTGCGCACCTGCGGCTGGGCGGCCGGGTGGGCGGAGACCGTCTTGATGTCCGACAGCTTCGTGCCCGGGCGGACCAGCAGCGCGAAGGTGATCGACAGCAGCACCTCGCGGTAGATCATCAGCGGGGCGCCGGCGACCAGCTCGTCGAGGGTGGTGGTGATGCCGCCCTCGACGGAGTTCTCGATCGGCACGAACGCGGCCTCGGCCTCGCCGGTTCGTACCGCGTCGAGCGCGGACTGGACGGAGACGTAGGGGGTGAGTTCCCGGGTGGCGGCCTCGGGAAGCGTGCGCAGGGCGACTTCGGTGAAGGTGCCCTCAGGGCCGAGATACGCATAGCTCGCTGGCATGACCTCACCCTAATGGGCCCGTGGAATCGACATCCCCCACAAGACCGCCCAGAGGCGGACTCTCACCCCTCCAGCAACTTCTGCCCCACGTACTCGCCCTTGGCGGCCCCGCCCGGCACCGCGAACAGCCCGCTCGACTCGTGCCGGATGTACTGCGACAGGGCGTCGCCGCGGTCGAGCTTGCGCTGCACCGGCACGAAGCCGCGCAGCGGATCGGCCTGCCAGCAGATGAAGAGCAGACCCGCGTCGGGCACCCCGTCGGTGTCGATGCCGTCGTGGAAGGAGAACGGGCGGCGGAGCATCGCCGCGCCGCCGTTCTGGTCGGGCCGGGTGATGCGGGCGTGGGCGTTGATCGGGACGACCAGGTTGCCCTTGGCGTCCGTCTTCTCCAGGTCCATCGCGGTCGTCTCGGTGCCCCCGGACAGGGCCGCCCCGTCGGACTTGCGGCGCCCGATCACGTCCTCCTGCGCCTTCCCGGAGAGCTTCTCCCAGTCGTCGAGGAGCATCCGGATCCGGCGTACGACAGCGTAGGAGCCGTTCGCCATCCAGGCCGGTTCGCCCTTCTCCGGCACGAAGATCCGCTGGTCGAAGTCGGACTCGGCCGGCTTCGGGTTGCGGGTGCCGTCGATCTGGCCCATCAGGTTGCGGGCCGTCATGGGGTGGGCGGTGGCGCCCGGCGAGCGGTTGAAGCCGTTCATCTGCCAGCGGACGCGGGCCGCCGAGCCGGTGTCCTTCTGGATCGCGCGCAGGGCGTGGAAGGCGACCAGGGAGTCGTTGGCTCCGATCTGCACCCACAGGTCACCGTTGCTGCGGTTCTTGTCGAGCTGGTCCGAGGAGAACTCGGGCAGCGGGTCGAGGGAGGCCGGGCGCTGCTTCTCCAGGCCCGTCCTGGCGAAGAAGCTGTGGCCGAAGCCGAAGGTGATCGTCAGCGACGAGGGTCCGGCGTCCCGGGCCACGTCGGTGTCGTCGTGCCCGCTCGGCTCGCCCGCCATCAGCCGCCGGGCCGTCTCCGACCAGCGGCGCAGCAGGGCGGCGGCCTCCTTGCGGCCGGCGCCCGCCGCCAGGTCGAAGGCGACGACGTGGCCGCGGGCCTGGAGGGCCTCGGTGATGCCGGGCTGATGTTTCCCGTGAAACATCGCCCGGTCGGTGCCGAGCGAGGTGAGCGGCGCGGCTGCCTCGGAGGGGGCGGCGGCGTATCCCCCGGCCGCGCCCGCCGTACCGAGCACGAGCCCGGTGGCACCGGCGGTGCCGAGCATCCGGCGCCGTGAGATGCCCTCCCGGGCGGAGGCCGCTTCGGTCTCCCCCGGGGCGGTGCCGGGAGTACGGGTCTCCGGAGTGGACTGGTCAACCATGGTCGTTCAGCCGATCTGCGCGTTCTTGGAGACGGTCACCTCGTCGATGTCGGAGGTCCGCACGGTCACGTCGACCTTCCAGTCGCCGGCCATGGGGATCTGCACTCCGTTCGCCGACCAGTGTCCGGTAGCGAGGTGGTCCGGGGTGACGGGCAGGGGCCCGATGTTCTTGGCTTTCAAGGTGAAGTCGACCTTGACCTCGGGGATGTCGAAGGCCCGGCCGTTGGGCCGCTCCACGTAGACGTGCATCTCGTTGTCGCCCACGCGCGCGGGATCGAGGTCGACCGTGACGATGCCCTTGCCGTCCTCGCCGCCGGTGTCGAACGGCATGTTCAGGGTCAGCGCCCCGGACGCCCCGGCGTCGGCGGAGGCGGCTGCGGAGGACGAGGCGGCCGCCTTGGCCTCCTGCTCCGTACGGCCCGGCTCGGTCTGCGTCAGCACGGTGGTGACGGCGAGCAGGACGACCGCGATGCCGGCCTCGGCCAGCACGGAGCGGCGCAGCCCGAAGCGGTTGGGATCGGCGTCCCGGAGCTGCTTGCGCCGGGCGGTGTCCCGAGCGGCCCGCTGCCGGGCGAGCTGCGCGGCGCGCTCGGTGTCGGCGGGGTCGGTGTCGGCGGGCTCGGCTTCGTCGGACTCCGTGTCGTCAGGCCCAGGGCTGTCGGGCTCGGGGTCGGACTGCTCGTCGGCGTCACGGCCGGTGCTCGTGCCGGTCCGGTCATCGCCGGTGACGTCGGCGTCCGTGTCGCCGGAGGCGCCGGCCCCCGCACCCACGCGCGTCAACTCCCGCTCCGCCGATGCAGGCACCGCCTCCACCAGCCGCCCCGTCCAGCGCCGCGAGATCCACGCGACGCCGACCAGTACGACCACGAGGGCGATCTTCGCCAGGAGCAGTTGCCCGTACCGGGTGTCGGTGAAGGCCGACCAGGAGCCGAGCTGGCGCCAGGACTGGTACGTCCCGGTCGCGATCAGCGCGAGCACGCTGCCGAAGGCGACCCGGGAGAAGTCGCGTACGGCCGACGCGTCCACGGGTGTGTCGGCGGGGGCCCGGTACAGGGCGACCAGGAGCGCGCCGAGCCCGCCGAGCCACGCGGCGACGGCCAGCAGATGGACGACGTCGACCGGCATGGAGATGCCGGCCTGGAGCCCGACCGAGGCGTGCTCGGACATCGCCCAGCTCGCGGCGAGCCCGGCCGCCACGACGACGCCGCCGATGGCGAGACCGAAGGTCAGGTCGCGCCTCTCCTGGGGGTCCTCACGCTTGTCGTACGCCCCGAACAGCACGGAGATGAACAGGGCCGCCGCGGCGAGCAGCAGCAGCCGGGACACCAGGGCCGCGCCGGTCTTGGTCTCCAGCACCTGCCCGAGCAGGGACAGGTCGAAGACGTCGGCGACCTTCCCGGAGCCGGTGTAGGAGCCGCGCAGCAGGAGCAGGGCGAGGGTCGCGGCGGTGAGCGCGAGCCACCCGGAGACGACGAACCGCTGCACCGGACGTACCCCGGAGCCGCGTCGCCAGCAGGCGAGGACGAAGGCGGCACCACCGGCCATCACGATGAACCCGGCGTACGACACATACCGCCCGAAGCCGTACAGCCAGCCGACGAGCCCGTCGTCGGTCGCCTGCTGGGAGACCGTCGCGGAGGTCTTGGAGGGGGCGCCGATGGAGAAGGTGTAGGCGCCGGCGACGGGATGGCTGTCGGCGGAGACGACCTGGTAGGCCACCGTGTACGTGCCGTCGGGCAGACCCGGCTTCAGCCCCACGGCGTACGTCGTCCCGCTGACGTTGGACGGCTCGGCCGTGTCGACGCGCTTGCCGTCGGGGTCGAGCACGCGCAGTGAGTCGTCGGACAGCGCGACCTGCTCGGAGAAGGTGAGCGAGATCCGGGCCGGGGCCTCCTGGACCACCGCCCCCTGCCCGGGGTCGCTGCCGGTGACCGCGGCGTGCGCGGAGGCCGGGCCGGCTCCCGCGAGGAGTGCGCAGGCCGCGGCCAGGAGCAGCAGCACCAGGGTCCGGACGCGGGGGGCGATGGTCTGAGTCACGGGGATCCCTCCCTCAGTGTCCGGTCTTCGGGCTGTAGGTCGCCGACTTCACCGGCATCTCGACCTTGACGGGGCCGGAGTCGGCGAAGCGGAGCTCAAGGGTGACCGTCTGGCCTTCCTTCGGCTTGCGCTTCAGCTGCTCGAACATCAGGTGGTCGCCGCCGCTCTTGAGCACCAGTTCACCGTGGGCGGGGACCTTGAGGTCCTTGACCTCCTGCATGGCTCCGCCGACGGTCTCGTGCACGGTGACCTGACCGGCGACATCGCTCGTGACCGAGGTCAGCTCGTCGGCGGCACCGCCCTTGTTGGTGACGGTGAAGAAGCCGGCCGCCATCTCGTCGGAGACCGGCTGCGGCATGTACGCGGAGCCGACGGAGAGTTCCGCCTTCCCGTCCGCGGAGCCGCTGCCGGAGTCCGAGCCGCCGCAGCCCGCCAGGGCCAGCGCCCCGGCCAGGACGAGGGCCGGTGGGCCGAGTCGACGCCTCACGGGTTCGCTCCCTTGACGAGCGCGGGGAGGTCCTTGGTGTAGTCGTCGACGGAGGCGTCCTCGCCGTAGAGCACATAGCCGCCGTCGGTCTTCGGCGAGAACGCGATGACCTGGGTGCCGTGCTCGGAGATGATCTTGCCGTTCTTGTCCTTCCGCGGCGCGTCCAGGGAGATGCCGAGGGTACGGGCGCCGGCCTGGATGGTCGCGAAGTCGCCGGTGAGGCCGATGAACTGGGGGTCGATGCCCTTGAGCCACTTGCCGAGCTCGGCCGGGTTGTCGCGGTCCGGGTCGGTGGTGACGAACACGACGCGCAGATCGTCCTGTTCGGCCTTGGGCAGCTGCTTCTTGGCCACGGCGATGTTGCTCATGGTCGACGGGCAGACGTCGGGGCAGTGGGTGTAGCCGAAGTAGATCAGGGTGGGCTTGCCCTCGGTCTCCTTGCGGAGGTCGTACTTCTCGCCCTGCGTGTCGGTGAGGACCAGATCCGGCTTCTCGAACGGCTTGTCGAGGACGGTGGCGGCCTTCTCGGTACCGGCCTCCTCCGACACCACGGCGACGGGCTGGTCGCTGTCGCCGCCGCTGCCGCAGGCGGTCAGGGTCAGCGAGGCGGCGGCGAGCAGAGCGGCCGCGGCGAAGGTCTTGGTGCGCATAGAAAGGAATCCCAGATGTCGGTGACCCGGCGCGCACCGGGGTCTCCCCGCCCGAGGGGCGAGGATCCGGCGCGCGCCGTGCAACGGAAGGGTCGTCAGGCGTTGGAGCGCCGACGCCCGGCGAGCACGCCGTAGGCGACGCCCGCCGCGCCCACCACGATGCCGACGACGCCCAGGACACGGGCGGTGGTGTCGGTGCCGTCGGAGTGGGCGGTGTCGGCGGCGGCGGTCTTGGCGGAGGCCTTCTCGGCGTGCTCGGAGTCGGAGGCCTTGTCGCCCGACGAGCCGTGGTGCCCGTCCTCGGAGGCGGCGGACAGCTCCAGCACCGGGGCCGGGTTGTCGGGCTCCTCCTTGCCGTCCTGCGGCACCTCGATCCAGCGGACGACCTCCTTGTTGGAGTACGTCTGCAGGGCCTTGAAGACGAGTTCGTCGGCGTCCTCGGGCAGGGTGCCGATGGAGACCGGGAACTTCTGGAAGAAGCCGGCCTTGATGCCGTCGCCGTCGGCGGTCCAGGTGACCTTGGTGACGGCCTCGGAGATCTTCTCGCCGTGCATCTCCAGCGGCTTGTCCAGCTTGGACTTGGTGACCTTGATGTCCCATCCGGGCACCGGCTCCGGCATGACGGAGGCCAGCGGGTGGTCGGTGGGGAAGTTGACCTCGAGCTTGGTGGTCGAGGCGTCGTCGCGCTCGTTGGGGACCTTGAAGTCCACGACCGCGTAGCCGCCCTTGGCGGCCTCCCCTTCCGGCTGCACGGTGACGTGCGCGAAGGCGGGGGCGGACAGGGCGAGAACGGTGACACCGGCGGCGGCACCGGCCGCGGCGATACGGGAAACCTTCATGGAAGGAGCACTCCGCTGTGAGTCGGTTCGGGATGAGGAAGAGGGATACACGCACACGCGCGTGCCGCACGACGGCGGCCCCTCCTCGAATCCGAAGAACCCGAAGAATCGGAGTGGCGGTCGCGTCGCGTCAGGCGGCGAGGGCGAGAGCGGATACGGGCGCAGGGACGGCCGGCGGGCCGCGCCGGATCACCGTGTGCTGCAGCGCGGTCGTGGACGGCATCTTTGGCACGGGCCGCACGGCGAGCACGGGGCACGGGCGTGCCTGAGGCACTCCCGGGAGTCCGGCCCGCAGGGCCCGCACCAGCGCGAACGCCGCCCGCAGGGAGCGCGCGGGCGCCCCTTCGGCGACGCCCTGCGCGGACAGTTCGGTGAGCCGCAGCAGCGCCAGGTCGCCGTGGCGCAGCAGCCAGCCTGCGGCGATCGCCGCGAGGACATGGCCGAGCAGCATCGGCAGGGACGGCCACAGCGAGGCCGGCGCGGCGTCCGTTGCCACATGCGTGTGGGCGCCGCCCGTCGGCTGGAGCCGGGCGTCGGTGAGGACCTTGTGGGCCTGCGCCGGGCTGATCGCCGCCGCCGTGGTCCCGCACAGAAGCCGCGCGGCCTGCTGGACCAGCGCGGCGTCACTCGTGCCCGCCGGTACCGAGGAGCTGGTGGCGGCGGCCGTACCGTGCTGGCCCAGTCCGAACAGGGTGTGCAGCACCGTCTGGCCGACCGCGAGCAGTGCCGCGATCGCCGGCAGCGAGCGCACGCGCCCCGCGAGCGGCGCCGCCACCGCGGCCACCCCGAGGAACCCGGCGCCCAGCGTCCACAGCGGAATGCCCTCGCACGACGCCAGCGCGTGACCTGCCCCGGCCAGCACGACGCAGACCGCGGCGAACACCGCGGCCCGCAGGATCCGAACCGGGTGTCCGGAGCGCGTCGCGCGCGCGTGGGGGGCAGTCATGGCGGGCTCATCATCGCACTGGCCCCGAAGGCCTCGTGCGGCAGGTCCGCAAGATGCCGTACGACCGGAACGTCACCCTCTGGCCCGCCCGCCCCCACTTGCACCGATGTTCGCTCCTGCATACACCGATCAGGACCAGCGCGCATCCGCCGTATGGGCGGCATCACGTCAACTTCACGCTTACATGCGGTGGCTCGGGGCAATACGTAACGGTATGTCGAGCCGCAGCCAGGAGGCTGGAGCATGAGCATCTGGTGGTCACTCCATCTGCGGCGCGAAGCTGCCAGCGTGCCTCTCGCCAGGCGCCTGCTGATCGGCACGATGGAGACCGCGGGCGTCGACCCCGACATCTCCTACGACCTCTCCGTCGCCCTCAGCGAGGCCTGCGCGAACGCCGTGGAGCACGGCGGGGGCATGGCGCGCGGCGGCCCCGGTTCGGAGGCCTACCGGGTCACGGCCTACCTCGACGGCGAGAAGTGCCGGATCGAGGTCGCCGACGCGGGCCCGGGTTTCCCCGCGTCCTCCGTCTCCCGGTCCCGTCCGCCGATCCGGCCCGCGCAGTCCGACGCGGAGGACGGCAGAGGGCTGTGCCTCATCCAGGAGCTCGCCGACCATGTTCACTTCGGCAACAAGCCGGGCCGGGGCGGGGCCGTGGTGAGCTTCGACAAGGTCCTCAAGTGGCGCGAGGGTGCCGCGCCGCTGATGGCGGTGTGACCCCGCGGTGGTGTTTCACGTGAAACACCACCGCCGTGTGAACCACCACCGCCGTGTTTCACGTGAAACGTCCGCTGCAAGGTCCGCCCCTACAGCGCACCCCAGTCCAGCGTCGTCCGCGCCAGCCCCGCCACCCGCGTGAGCAGCGCCAGCCGGGCCGCACGGACCGCCGGGTCGGGGTCCATCACCAGAACCTCGTCGAAGAAGGCGCTGATCGCCTCGACCAGCGGCCCGGAGACCTCGATCAGGGCCCCGAGGTCGTCCTCGCGACCCTGCAGCGCCTGGTGTACGGCCTCGGCGCTCTCGGCGAGGCGCAGTTCGGCGGGCGCGGTCAGCAGAGACGGGTCCGCAGCCTCGACACCGCCCTCGGGGAGGATGCGCACGACCCGCTGGAACGCGGCGGCGAGTGCCTCGAAGGCCTCCGTGCCGATGTGCCGCTCCAGCGTGGCGAGCGTCCGGTCGCCGTGGGCGGGCCGGTCGGCCCACACCAGGACGGCCTGGACCAGCCGGTGTTCGTGCCCGGCGTCCGTGAGCTGCTGCTCATAGCGCCGGGTGATCAGCTCGCCGGCCTCGGCGACTCGCTCGACCGGCACCTCCACGCCCTGCGCCGCGTACCGTACGGCCGCCGCGCGCAGCCCGTCGCTCACCCGCAGCCCGCCCACCGCGGGCAGGCTCCGCAAGACGTTGAGCAGCCCGATCGCGGCCCGGCGCACCCCGTACGGATCGGAACTCCCGGTCGGTGCCGCCCCGATGATGAACATGCCCGTCACCAGGTCGAACCGGTCGGCCAGCGACAGCACGGCACCCGCGTCCCCGGCAGGAAGGGCGCCGCCGGCGGAGCGCGGCAGCTCCATCTCGGCGAGGGCCCGGGCGACCTCGGCGGACTCGCCGGCCCGGCGGGCGTACTCCTCGGCCATCACCCCGGCCAGTCCCGAGAACTCGATCACCATCTGGGACGCCAGGTCGAACTTCGCCAGCGCACCGGCCCGACGGACGACGTCCACCGCCTCCTGGGCCAGCCCTGCACGCCCGGCCAGATCGAGGGAGAGGACGGCGAGACGCTCGGCGCGGTCGGCGACCGTACCGAGCCGGTCCTCGAAGGTCAGCTTGTCCAGCCGGCTCCGGAACTCCGCCGGCGGCACCTTCAGATCCGCCCGCCAGAAGAACGCGGCGTCCTCGTAACGGGCCCGCAGCACCGCCTCGTTGCCCGCCCGCACCACGTCGTCGTCGCACAGGGCGTTGGCGAACGTGACGAAGTGCGGCATGAGGCGCTCGCCGTCCAGCACCGGCAGATAGCGCTGGTGCTTGCGCATCACGGTGGTCAGGACGCTCGCGGGCAGTTCGAGATAGCGCTCGTCGAACGACCCCCGCACGGCGTACGGGAACTCCAGGATGTCGGTGATCTCGTCGATCAGGCCGGCCTGGCCCTCCACGTCGATCCGCCCGCCGACCTCGGCCGCCGCCTCCACGGCACCGCGCACGACCGCCCCGCGCCGGGACTCCCGGTCGAGCAGGATGCCGTGCATGTGCAGGAAGTGCGGGTAGCCCTCGGCGGCGGTCACGCGGACTTCCGGATACGGGGCCTGACGCTGTACCCGGGTCGTGTCGCCCGCGGAGAGCGAGGAGACCACCACGGGCAGGGGAGTGCGCCCCAGCAGCGCGAGCAGCCAGCGCACGGGACGCGAGAACGACAGCCCCGGGTCGCTCCAGCGCATGTTGCGCCCGGCCCGCAGCCCCGACACGACCTCGGCCAGCAGCTCGCTGAGCACCTCGACGGCCGAGCGCCCCTCCTCGTGACGGGTGAGGGCCACATACTCGACCCCCTTGACATCGACGATCCGCACGTCCGTCGGTTCGGCGCCCTGGCTGCGGGCGAAGCCCAGCAGAGCCTGGGTGGGGGCGCCGTCCTTGAAGGCGGCGGCGACCTTCGGCCCGCGCACGGTCCGCATGGTGTCCCGTTCCCGCGGCTGCACACCGTCGACGGTGATCACGATCCGGCGCGGTGTGGCCATCACGTTGATCGCGCCGTGCCCCAGCCGGGTGTCGGCCAGCTTGGCGGTGACCGACTCGCGCACCGCCTCGGTGGTGGCGGGCACATCGGCGTACGGCAGTTCCTCCACGCCGATCTCGAAGAGCAGCGTCTCGACGCCGGGCACCTTGGGCAGCGCGTGCCGCTCCGCCGGGGCCGGTGCGGCCGCCACGCCGAGCGGATACTCCAGCGCGGCCCGCCGCCGCTCCCACAGCTTGGCCGACTCGTGGGTGAGCCCGCGCATCAGCGAGAACGCCTTGGCCCGCTCGGTGGTGCTGATGGCGCCGCGCGCGTCGAGCACGTTGAAGGTGTGGCTGCACTTGAGCACGTACATGTACGCGGGAACCGGCAGCTCCAGGTCGAGCAGGCGCCGGGCCTCGGCCGCGTACGACTCGAAGAGCCGGTGGTTGGTGTCGAGATCGGCGTCGTCGAGGTAGTAGCGGCTCATCTCGTACTCGTTCTGCCCGAACACCTCGCCGTAGGTGATGCCCGGCGCGTAGACGATGTCCTTGAAGTGGGCCACGCCCTGAAGGTTCATCAGGATGCGTTCGAGGCCGTACGTGATCTCCACCGACACCGGGTCCAGGGCGACACCGCCGACCTGCTGGAAGTAGGTGAACTGGGTGATCTCCATGCCGTCCAGCCAGACCTCCCAGCCCAGCCCCCAGGCGCCGAGCGCGGGTGAGGCCCAGTTGTCCTCGACGAACCGCACGTCGTGTGCGCCGAGGTCGACGCCGAGCGCCCGCAGGCTGCCCAGATAGAGCTCCTGGGGGTTGCCGGGGTCGGGCTTGAGGATGACCTGGAACTGGGTGTGGGTCTGGAGCCGGTTGGGGTTCTCGCCGTAGCGCGAGTCGTCCGGCCGCACGCTCGGCTCCACATAGGCGACGCTCCAGGGCTCGGGACCGAGCACGCGCAGCGCCGTGGCCGGGTTGGCCGTACCGGCTCCGACCTCGGTGTTCAACGGCTGCGTGATCATGCAGCCGTTGTCGCTCCAGTACTTCTGCAGGGTGAGGACAGCGTCCTGCATGGTCAGCGCCGTCTGGACGTTCTTCATGATCGAATCGCCTGTTCCCCGAGTCGGCCCGGCAAGGTCGGCCATGATCTCATAAGCCAACTACCTCTGACCTGCTGCTTTTTGACCTGCGCCCTTGCCGGCCGGATGTCTCCGGCCGATTCACAGCGGGCTCTCAGCCCAGCCTCACGAACCTGACGGCCGGCGTCCTTAGGTTCCACGTCCATGACGGGAAACCACAAGAACACCACCATCACCCGGCGCCGCGCCCTCGCGGTCGCGGGCGGCACGGTCGCCGCGGGCGGCCTGGCCGCGGCCGGCTACCAGTCGGCCTTCGCGGACACGACGACGTCCACGGCCAAGGCGACGACCGCGGCGACGGCCACCTCCTCCGCGAGCTCCGGCACCTGCATGGAGCTGATGTCGAGCGTCACGGAGGGGCCGTACTACCTCGACGGCGCGCTGGTCCGGAAGAACATCACCGAGGGCAAGAGCGGCGTCCCGCTGACCCTGCGCCTGACCGTCGTCGACGCCACCGACGGCTGCACCCCGGTCCCCGGCGCGGCCGTGGAGATCTGGCACTGCGACGCCTGGGGCTACTACTCCGGCTACACCACCGCCAACCCCGGCGGCTCGGCCCCCGCCGAGAGCGAGGACGGCTCCACCGCGAACGACAAGACCTATCTGCGCGGCTACCAGGTCGCCAACGCGGGCGGGGTCGTCAAGTTCGAGACGATCGTGCCGGGCTGGTACACCCCGCGCACCTGCCACATCCATCTGAAGGTCCACACCGGCGGCGCGAAGGAGGACGGCACCTACGAGGGCGGCAAGGTCAACTACACCGGCCAGCTCTTCTTCGACGACGAGATCGCCGAGTCGATCTTCGCCTTGGAGCCCTACAGCAAGCACACCGGCAGCTACACCAAACTCGCCGACGACATGGTCTACGACGGCGGCGGCGCCTCCAGCGGCCTGCTCACGCTCAAAGCCGTGCACAAGAAGGACCCGTCCAAGGGCTACAAGGGCTTCCTCACCCTGGGCATCGACCCGGACGCCGAGAACACCGGCGCTGGTGGCGGCGGTGGCGGAGGCGGCACACCCCCGAGCGGCGCCCCCACGGGCGAACCGCCGACGGGCGCCCCCAGCCCTTCGTCCTCCCCCTCCGCCTGAGGTACGGCGATGAACAGCCGTGAGGACGAGGCACTCGCGCAGGCCGCCGTCGACGCGCTGGTCGGCCAACTGGCCCTGGCCCCCAAGCCGGGCCTGCCCGACCCGCGCGATCTGACCGCCCGGGCCACCCGCCGGGACCACAGCGCCCTGCGCTGGTCGGCCAGGGCGCTGCTGCCCGGCCTCACGGCGATGGCCGCCGCCGCCCGCCGCACGGGCGAGCCCGGCGCCCGGCTCCGCGCGGACCTGGGCGCGATCGGCCGCTCCACGGAACACACGGTGGGTCTGACGGGCGGCGGCCACCGGGGCGCCCTGTGGACGCTCGGCCTGCTGGTCGCGGCGGCGGCGCTGCAACCGGGCGCGCGACCGGCCGACACGACGGCCCTGGCCAAGCGGATCGCCGCCCACCCGGACCGCCGCGCCCCGCGCCGCCCCTCACGCGGCTCCACGGTGTCGGCCCGCTACGGCGCGGCCGGCGCGCGGGGAGAGGCCAAGGCCGGCTTCCCCCACGTCCGCCGCGCCCTGACGGCCCTCACCACCTCCCGCGCCCAGGGCGCCGACGAGCCCGATGCCCGTCTGAACGCCCTGCTCACGGTGATGTCCACGCTCCAGGACACGGAACTGCTCCACACGGCGGGCCCGATCGGCCTGCGCCATGTCCAGGCGGGGGCGCGGGGTGTCCTGGAGGCGGGCGGCACGGCGACGGAGCCGGGCACGGAGGCGCTGCGGGCCCTGGACACAGACCTTCAGACACGCGCCTGGACCCCCAGGGGCAGCGCGCCTCTCCTTGCAGGCACGCTGTTCCTGGATGCCATAGGGGCGCGGGGAACTGCGCGACAAGCCACGCATCACCCGCACCCGAAACTCAACCCTTGACGGAGGCCATCCACGCCTCGACTTCATCCGACCGCCGGGGCAGCGCCGCGCTCAGGTTCCGGTTACCGCTCTCGGTCACGAGGATGTCGTCCTCGATCCGCACCCCGATACCCCGGTACTCCTCCGGCACGGTCAGATCGTCGGCCTGGAAGTACAACCCGGGCTCGACGGTCAGGCACATCCCCGGCTCCAGCACACCGTCGACATACGTCTCGGTCCGCGCGGCAGCGCAGTCGTGCACATCCATGCCGAGCATGTGACCCGTGCCGTGCAGCGTCCACCGCCGCTGCAGCCCCAGCCCCAGCACCCGCTCCACCGGCCCCTCGACGAGCCCCCACTCGACCAGCTTCTCCGCCAGCACCCGCTGCGCGGCATCGTGGAAGTCCCGGTACTTCGCGCCCGGCTGCACGGCCGCGATCCCGGCCTCCTGAGCCTCGTACACCGCGTCGTAGATCTTCTTCTGGAGCTCGTCGAACCGCCCGTTGACCGGCAGCGTGCGCGTGACGTCCGCCGTGTAGTACGTGTGCGTCTCCACGCCCGCGTCGAGCAGCAGCAGATCGCCCGAGCGCACGGGCCCGTCGTTGCGCACCCAGTGCAGCGTGCAGGCGTGCGGTCCGGCCGCGGCGATCGTGCCGTAGCCGACGTCGTTGCCCTCCACGCGCGCGCGGAGGAAGAAGGTGCCCTCGATGTAGCGCTCGGAGGTCGCCTCGGCCTTGTCGAGGACCTTCACCACGTCCTCGAAGCCGCGCACGGTCGAGTCGACCGCCTTCTGCAGCTCGCCGACCTCGAAGTCGTCCTTGACCAGCCGCGCCTCGGAGAGGAAGACCCGCAGCTCCTCGTCGCGCTCGGCGGTGACCTTGTCGGTCAGCGCGGCCTCGATGCCGGCGTCGTACCCGCGTACGACCCGCACCGGACCGGTGGCCTCGCCCAGCGCCCCGGCCAGCTCGCGCACATCGGAGGCGGGGATGCCGTAGAGCTGCTCCGCCTCGGTCAGGGAGTGGCGGCGGCCGACCCACAGCTCGCCCTGGCCGTCCAGCCAGAACTCGCCGTTCTCCCGGTCGGAACGCGGCAGAAGGTAGATCGTCGCCTCGTGGCCCTCGTCCTTGGGCTCCAGGACGAGGACGCCGTCCTCCGTCTGGTTGCCGGTGAGGTAGGCGTACTCGACGGAGGCGCGGAAGGCGTACTCGGTGTCGTTCGAGCGGGTCTTCAGGTTGCCCGCGGGGATCACCAGACGCTCGCCCGGGAAGCGCGCGGACAGCGCGGCCCGGCGGGCGGCGGTCTCGGCGGCCTGGGCGACGGGCTGGAGGTCACGCAGCTCGGTGTCGGCCCAGCCGCTCTTCATGTTCTCGGCAAGCTCGTCGGACACGCCGGGGTACAGTCCGTTCTTCCGCTGCTTGATCGGCTCTTCTTCGGCAGTCTCCGGGGTCTCCGAGAGCTCCTCCGCCACGGTCATCCTCCTCGATACGGCACTGGACCGTCCTCCACTGTACGGCGGCGCGGAGGACGGCTCAGGGCGATGACGAGGAGCGTTACTCGAAGCGCACCGCCAGCAGCACGACATCCTCCGCACCCTCCGCCGCGTCCAGCCCGTCCGGCAGCACGCTCCGCAGGACGTGGTCGGCGATCGCGCCCGGGTCGTGCCGCAGCGCGCGCGGCACCGCGGCAGCCGCCGCGTGCAGCCGGGCGAAGGCGCGGTCGGTGGCCTCGCCGGTGCGGTGCAGCAGCCCGTCGGTGTACAGCAGAACCGTCTCTCCAGGTTCGGCGAGGACCTCCACGCTCGGCGCTTCCCAGCAGGCGAGCATGCCCAGCGGGGCGGAGACCGAGGTCTCCACGAACTCCGTGCGGCGCTGTCCGATCAGCAGCGGCGGGCTGTGCCCGGCACCGGCCAGCGTGATCTTGCGGGCGGCCGGTTCGCAGTATCCGAACAGCGCGGTGGCCGAGCGGGCCGGCTCGGTCAGCCGCAGCAGCAGCTCCAGGTCGGACAGGACCGCGACCGGATCCTCGCCCTCCATCACGGCGTACGCCCGCAGGGAGGCCCGCAGCCGGCCCATGGCCGCGACCGCGCTGGGCCCCGACCCGGTGACGGAGCCCACAGCGAGGCCGAGGGCGGCGTCGGGCAGCGGCAGCGCGTCGTACCAGTCGCCGCCGCCGCGCGGGCCGGTGCGGTGCCGGGCCGCGAGCTGCACGCCGGACACCCGCGGCAGCCGCGCGGGCAGCAGCTCGTCCGACATCGTCGCCATGGCCGTGCGCGTGCGCTCCAGTTCCAGGAGCCGGGCGAGGTGTTCGGCGGCGTACTTGGCGTACAGGCCGACGAGATGGCGCGGGCGCTCGCCCGGCTCGGCGGGTTCGTCGTAGAGCCAGACGGCGGCGCCGAGGCGGCCCGTGGTCCCGGTGCGCAGGGGGAGGGCGTAGCTGGCGGCGTAGCCGAGGCGGGCCGCGACCTCGCGGTGGCGGGGGTCGAGCCCCTCCACGGCGAACAGGTCGGGCTCGGCGATCCCGTCCTCGCCGCCCGGCAGCCCGTCGAGGATCCGGCCGTAGGACAGGGCGCTGCGCGGCACGGTCTCGATGTGACCGAGGTCGGCTCGGGCCAGGCCGAGGCCGATGGTGGTGTCCGGGCCGAGGCCGTCGCCGGGTTCCAGCACGACGAGGCCGCGCCGGGCGCCCACGAGGGCGGCACCGGCCCGCAGCACTTCCTGGAGCGCCTCGTCGAGCGCGGCCGTACGGGCCAGGCGCTCGGTCAGCTCGTGGAGAGTGGTGAGGTCGGAGACCAAGCCGGCGAGACGGTCCTGCAGTACCGCGCCGGGCGGGGCCGGGGGGTTTGCGGGAACAACCGGGGAGGTACCCGGCGCGCCGGGCGCGACAGTGTGTGCGGGTGCAGGAACCGTTGAATCGATTCCGGCCACTTTCGGAGGGTGCGGGGCGTTCATGGTCTCCGGCCTTCCGACCGGCGCGTACTGCTCAAAAGCATCGCAAACCCCCATGTCATTCTGCGCCGCCAGCAGTGTCTCCACATGTACACGCACTCGTGAGGAGATGTCCAGCATTGTCCTGCCGGGATTCCTGGTGTCCGTGAGGTCCGAGCGAACAACTCCCCTTCCCCTTGCCGAAAGGCAAAGTTGGCTTAAAACTGCCGCAGTGGAAGGCTTATTGCGGTCGACTGGGCTTGCTCGACGGAGCGTCACGACGGTCGTGATGGGTACGTACTCGGTGAAGGCCAGGGGTGGTTGGGAATCACCCGGAACCTGGCGACGGACCCGGGCGTCCTATCCACCGACGACCGTGCCCCATCCTCCCGTGGCGGAGGCGGAGAGAAATACGCGCGACGGCAAACGCCATACTTCGCCACCCCTACGCCACGCCCGTGCTTTTGATACACGCAGTATGGGCGGGACGGCCGCGGAGGCAGTCAAGGCTCGACCCATAGGGGTTCCCCCTGCTTCAGGCAGGGGTGTGATGCGCCACTAGGTACGCACAGTGAAGCGATCGACACATGTTGTGATGTGGACCACGGTGTTGCCAGGCGTGCAACGGAAAGGAACGAGCGCTCATGCGCGAGATCCTCGGAAGGCGACGCAGGCTCCTGTCCAAGCGCGGTGACGGGACGCCTGAGCTGATCGGCTCGGCCCTGACCTACGCGACGGAATGGCAGTGGCCCGTACTCCCGGGCGTGGCGGCGGACCCGCAGGTGGCGGGCCGCTGCGGATGCCCCGACCCCGAGTGCACGGTGCCCGGCGCGCACCCCTTCGACCCCGGCCTCCTCGCGGCCACCACCGACGGACGCATGATCCGCTGGTGGTGGGGCAACCGGCCCGCGGCGCCGATCGTCATGGCCACCGGCGGCAAGGCGCCCTGCGCGGTCTCGCTGCCCGCCCTGCCGGCCGCCCGCGCCCTGGAGGCGCTCGACCGCATGGGCATGCGGCTCGGCCCGGTCGTCGCCTCCCCCGCCCGCTGGGCGATTCTTGTGAAGCCGTACTCCATGGAGCAGCTCGGCGAACTGCTCTACGCCAAGGACTTCGTGCCCGGCTCCCTCCGCTTCCACAGCGAGGGCGGCTATCTGGCCCTGCCGCCGTCCGAGACGGGCCAGGGCGAGATCCGCTGGGAGCGGGCGCCGCTGCCCGGCTCCGCCTCTCCGTGGGTGCCCGATGTCGAGGCCGTGGTGGACGCGGTGGTCGAAGCCCTCACTCGTACGGGTGTGAGCGCGCCCGAGTTCTAGGAGCGTCGGGCGCGCCGGGCCCGGCGTGGGCCTCGGGGCGTTAAGTTCCGGGGTCATGCCGCGTCATGCCCGGGGCCGCTCCCGGGACCCCCGAAAGGCCAGACTGTTCGCCCTCGCGGGCGTCGTGGCGGTGTGCGCGGTCGCACTGCCGCTGGCGGTGGCGTCCGCGGGATCCGTGCATTCCGATCGCCACTCCGGTCTCTCTTCGGATCGGCGTTCACAGGACGAGGTACGTCCCTCTCCGGCCGGTCCCTCTCCGCGCAGTGCCTCTCCGGGCGCCGACGACAAGGCGCTCGGGGCGTCCCGAAGCGCGCCCTCCGCCGTTCCGGGCCTGCCCACACTGGGTCAGGGCCTGGCGACCGCCGTGCGCTGCGGTCCCGAAGTCTCCTCCCCCGACGGCATCGAGGCACAGACCTGTGTCGTGACGCAGGGTGCGCGGACCTGGGCGCGGACGTACTACCGCAACGCGACCGGCGAGGCGCTGGACGCCGTACTGACCCTGATGGAGCCCGGTGCCCGGACCGTGCGGATGACGTGTGCGGTGAGCGCCGAGGACGAGCCGCGGACGTGCGAGACGCCCCGGGAGCCGGTGCGAGGGGATCTGGCGGCGTACACGGCGGTCGCGGAGTTCGCCCGGCGGGCCGGAGAGGGTCCGCTGCTGCTGCGCTCGGGAAGCAACTCACCGGTGTGGACGGGCAGTTGACGAGCGGCTGCGTTCGGTGAACGTTCGCGGAGACGAAAAGACCCGGTTGCTGGCGACGGGGGATGCACCAGCAACCGGGCTACAGGAACGGTAACAAGAGATCGGCGGTTCGCAAATTCGATCTCTCCCTTTCCAGTCACCGACTGGCTTGTCTCCAGCGGGAGTTGTGAGAGGAGTCACCGGTTTCGGGGCGCACGGGTCCGGCCGGCCGGGGTGGCGGCCGGCCGGACCCGGTGGCGCACATCAGCTCAGCGTGACCTGCCGGTTGGTGAGGCCGCCGCGGGCGCGGCGCTCGTCCGGGGTGAGCGGCGTCTCCGTGGCCAGGGCGGCGGCGAGGCGCTCGGCGAACTCCGCCGCCGGCTTCTCCACGTCCTCGGCCGTGACCCCGCTCGGCAGGTCCCACACCGGCACCGTGAGCCCGTGAGCGCGGAAGGAGCCCACCAGGCGGGTGCCCTCGCCGAGGCTGGAGCGGCCCGCGGCGTGCAGCCGCGCGAGAGCGTCCAGAAGCTGCTCCTCGGCGTGCGGCATGACCCACCGCAGATGGTTCTTCTCCGGCGTCTCGCACCAGTAGGCGGCGTCCACGCTCTGGAGCTTGACGGTCGGGATGGCCGCGGCGTTGGCCCGCTCCAGGGAGGCGGTCACCTCCGGCGTGGCGTTCTCCGTGTCCGGGACCCAGAACTCGAAGCCGCTGTGCACTTCTGGCTCGAAGGTGCCCTCCGGGTCGAGCAGATCCTGCAGCCGCGGACCGTCGGCCGGGGCGCGGCGGCCCTGCACCGGTGTACCGGGCTCGGCCTCCAGGGCGCGCTGGAGGGTATCGGCGAGGTCGCGGCTGATGTCGCCGGAGGAGGTGTCGTTCTGCAGGCCGAGCAGGACCGAGCCGTCGTCGCGGCGCAGGGCGGGCCAGGCCATCGGCAGGACCGTGGCCAGGGTGACCGCGGGGACGCCCTCAGGCAGGCCGTCCTTGAGAGGCAGCCCGACCGTCGCCGCCGGGACCAGCTCGCGCAGGGCCACCCAGTCGCACTCGCCGGGCAGGCCCTCGAAGGGGCGGTGCACCAGCTCGGTCGCGGCGTGGGACGCGGCCCGGCCGTGACAGGCCTTGTAGCGGCGGCCGCTGCCGCAGGGGCAGGGCTCGCGGGCGCCTACAACCGGGACCTCGCCATCCGTGATCTGCGGGCGCTTGGCCTTCGTCTGGGGTCGCTTCTTGGCCATCGATGGTCTCCCGGTTACGGCTCGTCTCGTACGGTCGCGAGCCTAGCCGTTCGGGCTCCGGGCGACGGGATCCTGTGGACAACACTCGGTCCAGCGCGGCGTACGGGAGCTCAGCCCTCAGCCTTCAGCGCTCAGCCCTCAGCCTTCAGTCCATGTCCTCGAAGGCGTCCGCGAAGTCGAGTCCGGGTATCTGCGAGACCGCCGGGGCCGCGACGCGCGTCACGAAGTCGTCGCGGCGATGGCCGGCGTCCGGGTCGTACACGTCGTCGTGGACGATGACCCACACCGTGACCTCGCCGCGGATGTCGTCGCGGACGCCCCAGTCGTCGGCCAGCGCGGTGATGATGTTCAGCCCGCGGCCGCCGTGCGCCGTGACCGACGGGGTCGCCGGGGCGGGGCGGGTCGGGCCGCCGCCGTCCGTGACCTCGACGATGAGTCGGCCGGCCGTGTCCACACGCCACGCGGCACGGACGTCGCCGTCACCGGACAGCGCGTCGCCGAGTGGCCTGCCGTGTTTGCACGCGTTGCTCAAAAGTTCGGAAAGGATCAGTACGGCGTCGTCGATGACCGAATCCGCTACGCCACCGCTGCGCAACTGTGAACGCATACGGTGCCTTGCTTTCCCCACGCCCGCAGGGCCATGGGGTACGGCCATGCTCGACGACGTGGGCACCTCCTGTGCCACCACCAACGCCACCCCCGAGACCTCCTTCGCCCCACGCCACGGTGTGGATGCCCCATTGGCCTGAACCGGAAACCGGCCAATCAACGTCCTGTGACGCATTCACCACGATCGAATACGGACCGAACGCGCCGGAGCACTCCCCGTAATCACGTGGCTGGATTTCGTCGGTGTGGCCGAGACGGGAGGATCCCGCCCGTCAAGGCGTGAGGTCAAGGGGTGTGCGTGGGTCTGGTGGGACTTGTGCGGCCGGGCTCAGCGGCCGAGGCGGTCCAGCACGGCGCGCGGACGGTTGGTGATGATGGCGTCGATACCGAGGTCGATGCAGAGATCCACGTCCTCCGGCTCGTTCACGGTCCACACGTGCACCTGGTGGCCGGCCCGCTTCAGGCGCTCCACATAGACGGGGTGGTTGCGCACGATCCGGATCGAGGGGCCCGCGATCCCCACGCCCGGGGGCAGCCGCCCGTCGCGCAGACGGGGCGAGACGAACTGCGTCAGATAGACCGTCGGCAGGGTCGGCGAGGCGGCGCGCACCCGGTGCAGCGAGCGGGCCGAGAAGCTCATCACCCGCACCCGGGACTCCTCGGCGGTGGCCGGGGCGTCGAGGCCGAAGCGCTTCAGCAGGGCCAGCAGCCGCTCCTCGACCTGTCCCGCCCAGCGGGTGGGGTGCTTGGTCTCGATGGCCAGTTCCACCGGGCGCCCGGCGTCGGCGACGAGTGAGAGCAGCCGCTCCAGGGTGAGTACGGAGGTCGCCTCGCGGTCCTCCGGGGGGTGCTCCCAGTCGGGTTCCTCGTCGCGCCCTTTCCAGGCCTCGCGCGTCTTCCACGAGCCGAAGTCCAGGGCGGCGAGGTCGGCGAGCTCCAGGGCGGAGACCGCGCCCCGGCCGTTGGACGTACGGTTGATCCGGCGGTCGTGCACGCACACGAGATGGCCGTCGGCGGTGAGGCGCACATCGCACTCGAGGGCGTCCGCGCCGTCCTCGATCGCCTTGGTGTAGGCGGCCAGGGTGTGCTCCGGGGCCTCCTCGGAGGCTCCGCGGTGGGCGACGACTTGAATCACATGCTGCCGTGCGTGGGTCACCGCGTCATGGTGCCACCGAGTCCGGGTACGCGTCCGGTCGTACGGACTCGACGGATTCACAGGTCCGTACGGAGGCGTTGGAATTGCATACTTTTAGCTGGTAATGACCTATATAAAGAATGGCCGCGGACCCACAGCCACCGCTTATGGTGCTCTGACGTCCCGTGGGAAAAGCTGACGGCATACAAAGGGACAAGCACAGCTGTATCGCGCCGGACCGTCGCCAGCGTGAAAAAGCGTGACCGAGTGCGACCCAGGAAAAGCAGCCGTGGATCGAGGAGAGAAGCTGTGAGCACCGAGAACGAGGGCACCGCGGTACCCCCCGCCCCGTCCGCACCCCCCGTGCCGGTGGACGCTCCCGCTGCTCCGGCGCCCCAGGGGCCGTACGGGCAGGACGCCCGGGGGCAGGCCGCCCATGCGGAGGGCGCTCCCGGCGGCGCCGGCCACCCCGGCGCCTCCTCCTCCGCCCCCGACCCCTCCTGGCCGCCGCCCCCGCCGCCGGCCACCCCGTCGTACGGCGACGGGGGTGCTGGACCGTCGTACGGCGACGGTGGTGCCGGATCGTCGTACGGCGACGGTGGTGCCGGACCGTCGTACGGCGATGGCGGTGCGGGATACGGAGCGGGCGGCTGGGGTTCCTCCTACCAGCAGCCGGCGCCGAAGCCCGGCCGCGGCCGGGGCGGCCTGGTCGTCGCGATCCTGGCGGCCGCGCTGCTCGCGGGCGGTCTGGGCGGCGGCCTCGGCTACACCCTGGCGAAGAACAACGACGAGAGCTCCGGCTCCACGACCGTCTCCGCCTCCACCAGCGGCGGCGACGTCAAGCGCGACCCGGGCACGGTCGCGGGCGTGGCCGCCAAGGCGCTGCCGAGCACGGTCACGATCGAGGCCGAGAGCAACAGCGGCGAGGGCGGCACCGGCACGGGCTTCGTCTTCGACAAGCAGGGCCACATCGTCACCAACAACCACGTGGTGGCGGGCGCGGTGGACGGCGGCAAGCTCACGGCGACCTTCCCGAGCGGCAAGAAGTACGACGCCGAGGTGGTCGGCCACGCGCAGGGCTACGACGTGGCGGTCATCAAGCTCAAGAACGCCCCCTCCGACCTGAAGCCCCTCACCCTCGGCGACTCGGACAAGGTGGCCGTCGGCGACGCGACCATCGCGATCGGCGCCCCCTTCGGTCTGTCCGACACGGTGACGACGGGCATCATCAGCGCCAAGAACCGCCCGGTGGCCTCCAGCGACGGCAGCGGCAGCCAGGCGTCGTACATGAGCGCCCTGCAGACCGACGCCTCGATCAACCCGGGCAACTCCGGCGGTCCGCTGCTGGACGCGCAGGGCAACGTCATCGGCATCAACTCCGCGATCCAGTCCACCGGCAACGGCGGCTTCGGCACCGGCCAGTCCGGCTCGATCGGCCTGGGCTTCGCCATCCCGATCAACCAGGCCGAGTACGTCGCCCAGGAGCTGATCAAGACCGGCAAGCCGGTGTACGCGAAGATCGGCGCGTCCGTCTCCCTGGACGACAGCTCGAGCGGCGCGCAGATCACCGACCAGGGCGCGGGCGGCGCGGCACCGGTCGAGCCCGGCGGCCCGGCCGCGAAGGCGGGCCTCAAGCCCGGTGACGTCATCACCAAGCTCGACGACCGGGTGATCGACTCCGGCCCCACCCTGATCGGCGAGATCTGGACCCACAAGCCCGGCGACAAGGTCACGATCACCTACGAGCGCGGCGGCAAGCAGCAGACGGTCGACGTCACCCTGGGCTCGCGCACCGGCGACAGCTGACCCGTTACCCTTGTCCCCGCGCCGCCGATCACGGCCGGCGCGGGGAGGCGTGCCCGAGCGGCCGAAGGGAACGGTCTTGAAAACCGTCGTGGCAGCGATGTCACCGTGGGTTCAAATCCCACCGCCTCCGCGTGGTGAGCAGTGAGAACGGCCCCTGACCTGGGTGTTTGGTCAGGGGCCGTTTTCGTGTCCCTGTTCGACAGGGCGGCGGATCTGAGTACCTGTGCTCATGTGCGGTGCCCCGCTGCTACACGACGCTGACCGCATGCACTTAGTGGATCGTCATCTGCAGATGGGGCGGCAGTGGGCATGAGGCGGGGGAATGAGCCGTCAATCGGTCAGGAGATCGGGGCCGGCGTGGCGCTGCTCGTCATCGACTTCATGGTCATCGCCTGGTCGGTGTACGGCTATGGGATAGCGGGGTGGGCCGACAGCTACGAAAGCGACGGTGTCCGTCCGACGAGTGCGTCGCATGCGGCGTCGCATGCGGCGTGGCTTCTGGGAGGCGGCGCGGTGCTCACAGGCGGTGGCCTCCTCGCCCTGGGATTGCGTATCCCTGGCGTCGTGCAGTTGGTTGTCCTCGGGGGCGGGGCGGTGTACTTCTCTTCACTTGCTTCCGGTTGACAGCCACCCCGGCTCCCATCCCGGCTGCGTTCCTGGGCGGTGCTGCCCCATGCCACGCCTTCACCGGCGTCTGCTTCTCCGAGCACATGCAGAGACATCCCGAGAGAACGCCCCGGGAGTGGCTGCTGGCCCTACGCGAGCAGGCACTCGACACGGCGTACCAAGGGTTGTTGGAGAAGGGGCTGGTACGGAAGCGGGGGCGGCGAGTTCTCGGTGTCTTCGGGTCGGTGACGTACCCGGTCACGGGTCTGTCGGAACTCGTGGTGCTGCGCGGGCGGTTGGCGGCCGTCCTCGTGCAGGGTCAGGAACCCGATGAGCGCACTGCGGCGCTGATCACCGTGCTGCATCATGCGGGACTTCAGGCCGTCACGCCGCAGGTGACCGATGAGCGTCTGAGCGGGATCGCCGAGGGGCAGGACTCGGTCGCGGCACCCGGCGACGCGATCCGCACCACGGTCGCCGCTCTCACCGCCCGCTCTGTAGGGCTTCCGTCAGCGGTCGAGGCGAGTGGCGTGGCGTCAGAGGTCGGTAGGCTGGCGTCACTTCGCCCCAAGTGGGGAGGGGTAGGGGGTAGTTGTGGCAGCGATGTCATCGTGGGTTCAAGTTGTCGAGCGTGAGTTTGCTCGGTGGCCCTCTCGCGTATTCGTCGTGGAAGGGGGCGTGTGAGTCGGCGCATCGTGGTCGTCACCGCTGTGCACGGTCCGTCGGCCCGGTTTCTGCCGGAGGCCTACCGGTCCCTGTGCGGGCAGAGGCTGCCCGACGGCTGGGAATGGCGCTGGGTGATCCAGGAGGACGGGGAGAGCGAGGGCGTACGGCCGTACGCGCCCGATGACGCGCGGGTGACGTTCCGGCAGGGGCGGGCCGGTGGGCCCGGGGTGGCTCGGACCATCGCGCTGGCGCATGCCGAGGGCGCGTATGTGAAGGTCCTGGACGCCGATGACCAGTTGCCGCCGGGCGTGCTCGCGCGGGATCTGGCCGTGCTGGAGGGCGACCCCACCCTGGGGTGGACGACCTCGCGGGTGCTGGATCTCCTGCCCGACGGGTCGACGGCCGGGTTTCCGGGCGACCCCGAGCAGGGACCGATCGAGCGCGGGGCCGTGCTCGACCACTGGAAGGCGAACGGCTTTCTCGCCCAGGTCCATCCCGCCTCGCTGTGCGTGCGGCGGGAGTTGCTGCTCGCGCTCGGCGGGTGGATGGCCCTGCCCGCCTCGGAGGACACGGGGCTGCTGCTCGCGCTGAACGCCGTGAGCCGCGGGTGGTTCTCGGCGGAGGTAGGCCTGCTGTACCGCAAGTGGGACGGGCAGGTGACCGGGCAGGCGGCCCATGTGGACCGCGCCGAGCGCGAGGCCCGGATGGCCGTCGTGGAGTCCCGGGCCCGGGCGTTGTCGGGGCTGCGGTGGAGTTCGCCGGTGGGGTACTGAGTTGTTGGCGGTTGGCGGTTGGCGGTTGGCGGTTGGCGGTCGGCGGTCGGCGGTCGGCGGTTGGCGATACGCGTGCCGGGGGCCCTGTGCCCGGTGCCGGTGCCTGTAGCCCGCTGCCCTGTGCCCGGAGCCTGTGCCCTGTGCCGGAGCCCGCTGCCCAGTGCCAGTGCCCGCTGCCGGAGCCCAGGAGCCCAGGAGCCCGGGAGCCCGGGAACCCCGAAGCGCGGGAGAGCCCGCCTAAGGCAGTAGGCCCGTCAGCCCCCGTGCCATGCTCACGGCCTCGTGCCGGATGTACCACTCGGTGCCGAGCAGCCGCTCCCGTTCGGGTGTCGGGAGGGCGGCGATCAGGGCCGGGGCGGCGCCCCGGGTCACCTCCGTGCGGTGGGCCAGGATGGCGGCGGTCTTCCGGTCCAGCCAGGGCGTGACGTCGACGGTGGCGGTGATCCGGTCGTCGGGGACGGTGTGCATCGTCTTGCCCGTGGGGGCCCAGGGCCCGGCCCATGCCCGGACGGCGGAGTCCGGGTGGGTGGCCAGATACAGGGCGCTCGGCTGCCAGGGCTCACCGGTGTCCGGGTAGAGGCGTTCGAGCCCGGCGGCGTGGATCGCGAGCTGGGTCACGCGGTGGGTGTGCACATGGTCCTCGTGACCGGTCAGACCGCCGTACGCGTCGTGCGTGACGACGATCTCCGGGCGGACGTCACGGATCTGTGCGACCAGTTCCCGCACCGCCTCGTCGAGCGGGGCGTCGCACCAGCGCGGTCTGCCGGGGGCCGAGTGCGGCACACGCGCGTCGGCGTGGCCGAGCATGCGTGGTTCGCCGGCGCCGAGGATGTGGCAGGCCTCGGCCAGTTCCGTGGCGCGTGGGGTGTCCGCCGCCCAGGTCGCGGTGACGACCGTCGTACGAGCGCCCGCGGACGCGTGCCGGGCGAGGACGCCGCCCGCCACCAGCGACTCGTCGTCGGGGTGGGCGAACACCGCGAGCAGGCTCGGCAACGATGTCGACGACGTCGACGACATCTGCGGCGGCGATGGCATGCGCCTCGCTACCGCCCGTCCGGCGACGAGGGCGCGTCGGTGATCGTGATCGCCTGGCTCGGGCACTTCTCCGCCGCTTCCAGGATCTCCGCCGCTTCCAGGATCTCCGGGTCGTCCGTGCGGTCCCGGCCCGGGCGGACGACGCCGTATCCGTCGATGAACTCGAAGACCGCCGGGGCCCGGTGGGCGCACTCGGCGGAGCCGTAGCAGAGGTCGCGGTCGACGGAGACCTTCATGACCCTTCCTCTGCCCAGCGCGCCACCGGCTGAACCGGGCCGGTTCAGCCGGTGCCGGCGGTCGCTAGCCAGTGGGCGACCCGGCGTACGGCGGGCTCGTCGAGCCGTTCGACGAGGGCCTGGACGGTGGTGTCGTCCTCGGGGGTGAGGTCGTAGAGGCCCGCCTTGCCCAGTGCGGCCATGAGGACCTGGTGGCGGCGGCCAGTCATGCGCGCCGCGAGCGGGGCCGGTTCGCCGGGGGATTCGGCCGCCGGGGCCGGGGCCGGCTGTGGTGAAACCGGCTGCGTCGTCAGCGGGGTGTCGAACAGGTGCCACGCGCCGTCCTTCGGTCCCCAGAGCGCGACGGTGATCTCGTCGCCCCGGGCGCGCAGTGTCTGGGTCATCTCGCCGAGCGCGTACAGCACGGGCGGGCGGTGGGGTGATTCCGCCGCGGCCCGCCAGGAGTTGGTGGCCGGGCGGTAGAGCATCGCCACCCAGCGTGGCGCACCCTGTGGCTGCGGGCTCTCGGGACGTGTCTCCATCGCGCTCACCCCTGTACGTCGCTGGTACGTCGCTCCGGAAGCGGTACGGCAGGCGCCGACCATAACTGACAGTCCGTCAGTTATCCAGGGTTGTAAGGCGCGTTGCGGCGGGGAGGATCATGTAGCGGACGACCACATCGTCCGACACCGGTCCCTCCCCTCGTGGGGACCGGTGTCGAACGGTGGAGCTACCGCCGTCCGGCGCGGATGGAAGCGGATGGCATCGGGATGGAAGCGGATGGCATCGAACGGCTCGGACGGAAGCGGTTGGAAGCTGACCGGAATGGTCCGTTGCTGCTTCCGGATCCTGCCATTTCCGGCCGCCCCGGGAGAGGTTCCGGTTCCGGACGCACGGTATTACCGCAGGTCAGCCATATAGAGTGAGTTTTCCGGTCCGGACGTCCAGGCGTGACAAGTAAGGAGTGGAGACCTTGAGTTCCGACTCGGGGGCACGCACCGCCTTCGCGGAACGCCTCGCACTGCTGTACAAGGAAGCCGGGAATCCGCCCCTGAAGCGTGTGTCCGAAGCGGTCGTCCGGCTCCAGCGGGTCGACGAACGCGGGCGGCCCGTGCGGGTGTCCTCACAGCGCATCAGCGACTGGCGGCGGGCCCGGAACGTACCCGCCCAGTTCGCCGCTCTCGCGGCCGTGTTGCTCGTGCTGATACCCGAGGCGCGGCGCTCACGGCCCACTCCGGTGTCCCCGGGACTGTACGACCTCGGTCAGTGGCAGCGGCTGTGGGAACAGGCGGTGGCCGACCCGGTCGGCGAACGGCCCGAGGCGTCTCCCGCCGAGGAGCCGGACCCGCCCGCGCCGGGCGGGGTGTGCCCGTACCGCGGGCTGGCCTCCTACCGCCGGGAGGACGCCCGTTGGTTCTTCGGCCGGGAGCGGAGCACGGAGGCGATCGTCGCGCAGCTCGGGTCCGTGGCGGACGCGGGCGGTCTGGTCATGCTCGTGGGCGCGTCGGGAGCGGGCAAGTCCTCGCTGCTGAACGCCGGTCTGGTGCCCGCCCTGCGGGACGGGGCGTCGGGTGGCGGCGACGGTGAGGAGCCCGGGCGGGCGCGGACGGTCGTACAACTCGTCCCGGGCGGCGATCCGCTGGCCGAACTGGCCCGGTGCATCCCCGAACTGGGGCCCGTGCTGCCGGCCGACGCGGGCGCCGCTGACGGCCCGTCCGTCATGGAGCCGGAGCAGGGGGTGGAGGAGCCGGGCGACTTGTCCGTGGAGCGGGTGGAGCGTGCGGGACAGGAGGAACACGCGGAACTCGGGGTTCCGATCTCCCCGGACGCCGTCCGTACCGCCGTCGCCGCCTGGGCTCTGCGCGAGGCGCCCTCGGGTGCGCGTCCGGTCGTCATCGTGGACCAGTTCGAGGAGACGTTCACACTCTGCCCCGACGAGGCTGAGCGGCGGGCCTTCATCGAGGTCCTGCACGCCATGTGCTCACCCACCGGACACACCACCAGACAACCCACCAGACAACCCACCGGATACACCACCAGATACCCGACCAGACAACCCAGCGAACGGGACGAACCGGCCCCCGCGGTCGTGGTCCTGGGCATACGCGCCGACTTCTACGAGCGCTGCCTGAGGTATCCCGAACTGGCCGACGCGCTCCAGCACCGGCACATGGTGCTCGGGCCGCTGACCACCGCGGAGCTGCGCGAAGCGGTGACCGGACCCGCCAAGGCCGTCGGGCTGGAGCTGGAGCCGGGCCTGGCGGAGCTGATCGTGCGGGAGGTCAGCGCCGACGGCCCGCGCGGGGCGCACGACGCGGGTGTGCTGCCGCTCCTCTCGCACGCCCTGCTCGCCACCTGGCAGCGCAGAAAGGCGGGCCGGCTCACCCTCGCCGGCTATCGCGCGGCCGGCGGCATCCAGGGCGCCGTCGCGGCGACCGCCGAGCGGGCCTGGTCCGGCCTGGACCCGGCGGCGCGCACGGCGGCGCGGCTGCTCCTGCTCCGGCTGGTCCGTCTCGGCGAGGACACCCAGGCCACCCGCAGACGGGGGACCCGGCGGAAGCTGGCGGAGGAGTCCACCGACCCGGGCAAGACCGAGGAGTCGCTGGAGGCGCTGGTCCGCGCCCGGCTGGTGACCCTCGACGCGGAGACCGTGGAGATCACCCACGAGGCGCTGCTGCACGCCTGGCCGCGCCTGCGCGACTGGATCGACGACGACCGGCAGGGCAATCTGCTGCGCCAGCGCCTGGAGGAGGACGGCCGGTCCTGGGAGGAGTCGAACCGCGACACCTCGCTGCTCTACCGGGGCTCCCGGCTGGAACAGGCCCACGGCTGGGCGAAATCCGCCGGGGACACCTTCCTGACGCGGAGCGCGGTGGAGTTCCTGGCCGCCTCGGTCCGGCTGCGCCGGCGCATCATCTGGATCAGCCGGGGCGCGGTGGCGACGCTGGTCGTCCTCGCGATGCTGGCCGTGGGGTCGGCCGTCATCGCCTCGAAGCAGCGGGACGAGGCCGTGTTCGAGCAGGTGCTCGCCCAGGCCGACCGCGTCCAGGACACGGACCCCTCGCTGTCCGCGCAGCTCGACCTGGTGGCGCACCGGCTGCGGCCGGACGACAAGGGCGCGAACAGCCGTCTGATCTCCATCGTGAACGCCCCGCTGGCCACGCCCCTGGTCGGCCACACGGGCGCCGTCTACCTCACGACCTTCAGCCCGGACGGGCGGACCCTGGCCACGGCCAGCTACGACCGGACCGTACGGCTGTGGGACGTGGCCGACCCGAAGCGCCCGAAGCCCCTGGGCGGGCCTCTCGCCGGCCATACGAGCTGGGTGAGCAGCGCGGTCTTCAGCCCGGACGGCCGTACGCTCGCCAGCGCGTCCGACGACGGCACGATCCGGCTGTGGGACGTGACGGACCCCAGTCGGCCGAAGCGGCTCGGCAAGCCGCTGACCGGCCATGACAGCACGATCTACCTGGTCGCCTTCAGCCCGGACGGGCGCACGCTGGCCTCCGTCGGCGACGATCGCACCGTACGGCTGTGGGACGTGGCCGATCCGCGCCGGGCGCGGGCGCTGGGCAAGCCCCTGACCGGGCACAAGGCCGCCGTGCGCTCGGTGGCGTTCAGCCCGGACGGCACGACGCTGGCGGCCGGTGGCGACGACGGGGCGATCCGGCTGTGGGACGTGAGCGACCCCCGGCGCCCGGAGGAGGCAGGGGAGCAACTGACCGGCCACACCGCCACCGTGCACTCGGTGGCGTTCAGCCCGGACGGCCGTACGCTCGCCAGCGGCAGCTCGGACAACACCGTACGGCTGTGGAACATGGCCGGTTCTCGTCGCCCGGAGCCGATCGGTACGCCGCTCACCGGCCATACCGGGCCGGTGTGGTCCGTGGCGTTCAGTCCTGACGGGAACATGCTCGCGGCCGCCAGCGCGGACAGCACCGCGAGCCTGTGGAGGGTCGGTGATCCCGAGTACCCGTCGCAGGTCGGCGGGCCACTGGCGGGCAGCAGCGGCGAGATGTACGCGCTCGGCTTCAGCCCCGACGGGCGCACCCTCGCCACCGGGGCGGGCGACAACAAGGTCCGCCTGTGGTCGCTGCCGACGTCGGACATGATCGGCCGGAGCGGGGTGTTCCGCCCGGACGGGCGGGTGCTCGCGACGGCGGCGCTCGACGGGCGGGTACGGCTGTGGGACGTGCGCACGCCCGGCAGGCCCGTGCGGATGGGGAAGCCGTTCCGGCCGGACGGCGGAGTGCGCTCCCTGGAGTTCTCCCCGGACGGCCGCACCCTCGCGGTGGTGACGGGCAGCCGTGCGCTGCAGCTGTGGAACCTCCGCGATCCGGAACGACCCGTTCCGCACGGGTCCGCCATCCCCCTGCGCATCAAGTACGCCGACCCGCTGGCCTTCAGCCCGGACGGGCAGGTCCTGGTGACCGCCTCCGACGACCGCACCATCCAGCTGTGGAACATCGGCGACCCGTCCCGTCCCCGTCGGCTGGGCCCGCCTCTCACCGGTCACAAGGGTTACGTCAACGCCGTCCTCTTCAGCCCGGACGGCCGTACGCTCGCCAGCGGCAGCGCGGACGGCACGATCAGGCTGTGGAACGCGGCGGACCCGGCCAGGCCGATCCTGCTCCGCGCACCACTCCGGGGCCATCTCGGGGCCGTCAACGCCCTCGCCTTCAGCCCCGACGGCCGTACGCTGGCCAGCGCCGGCGACGACAACTCGGTGCGCCTCTGGGACATCGAGGACCCGGCGGAGGCCTCCGAGCAGGCGCGCCTCACCGGGCACACGGAAGCGGTCGTGTCCCTGACGTTCAGCCGCAGCGGCCGCACCCTGGCCAGTGGCGGCAACGACAGCACCGTCCGGCTGTGGAACGTCTCCGACCCCTCCGGGGCCACCGCGATCGGCCAGTCGATGAGCCCCAACGCCAAGACCGGCAACTTTCTGGCGTTCAGCCCGAACAGCCACATGCTCGGGGTGTCGAGCGGCGCCGACAGCATCCGGCTCTGGAACCTCGACACCGACGAGGCCGTACGCCGCATCTGCTCGATGACCCGGGGTGTTCTGACGCCGGACACCTGGCGCGCGTACCTGCCCCGGCTCTCCTACGACGCCCCGTGCGCCGACGGATGACAACGCTCTACGGCAACAGGGCGGACCCTGACGGAAGTTGAGTGATACGAGTCACAACCTGGCCTTTCCTGACAGGCAGTCGGCTCCTCACGCGCAAGCGCTTGTTACCCTTGGCCATAGCCCGACCGCTGGTGCATCCCCCGTCGCCAGCGGTCGGGCATTCGCATGCCGGGCCGATCAGCGCAGGTCCAGGCGCATCAGGACGCGGGGATGACCGGCCAGGACCGATGTGGTGGGGGCCGCGTAGGTGAAACCGGCCCGCTCGAAGTTCTTCCTCAGACCGGCGTAGGCCATCGTCAGATCGACCTTGGCGTCGCCGTTGTCCAGCGGATACGCCTCGATCGCCGGAGCGCCCCGGTCCCGCGCGAAGTCGACCGCGCCGGCGATGAGCGCGTGCGAGACCCCCTGCTTGCGGTGGCCGGGGCGGACCCGGACGCACCACAGGGACCAGACGGGCAGGTCGTCCACATGAGGGATCTTGCGGTTCCGCGCGAACGACGTGTCCGACCGAGGCGCGACGGCGGCCCATCCGACCGGTTCGTCACCGTCGTAGGCGAGCACCCCCGGCGGCGGCTCCGCACCGCACAGCTCCTCGACGTACTCCCCCCGGGCCGGACCGCGCAGCTCCTTGTTCAGCTTGGAGGGAATCCGATAGCTCAGACACCAGCAGACATTCGCCCCGGCCGACTTCGGCCCGAGCACGGCACGGACGTCCTCGAAAACCGTGGCCGGGCGGACGTCGATGGTCATGGCACCACGATGGCACGGCCTCGGCGCGTTCGCCGCTCGGTTCCTTCCGGTCTTTCCGGCGGAGGGCCCGGCGCACGGGGATACGCTCCCGGCATGGACATCCGTGTCGAGGTCATCCGGGAGCCGAGCGAGGAACTCCTCGACGCCTTCGGGCGGTTGCTCCCGCAGCTGTCCACGACGGCCCGGCCCCTGGACCGCGCGGCGGTCGATCGCCTGGTGAGCTGTGATGCGAACACGGTGCTCGTGGCCCGGTCCGGCGGCGCGATCGTCGGCACCCTGACGCTCGTGCTGCTGCCCCTGCCGTCCGGGCTGCGGGGACGCGTCGAGGACGTGGTCGTCGACGACGCGGCGCGCGGGCAGGGCATCGCGGGCCTGCTGATCGAGGAGGCGCTGCGACTCGCCCGCCGGGCCGGTGCCCGCACGGTCGACCTCACCTCCCGGCCCGACCGCGCCGCGGCGAACCGGCTCTACGAGCGCCTCGGCTTCCAGGCCAGGGAGTCGACGGTGCACCGCTACACGGTGGACTGAGCCGCCGAGGCCTGCCCCGACGCCGCCCTCAGCAGCCGTAGCTGGCCGATCTCGCTCGTGTTCTTCATCAGCTCGGCGTTCACCCAGGCCACCATGTGCGCGACGGTGTACTGGGGGTCGTTCTGCCAGGGGAACGGGGCCGGGGCGTCCAGGTCCGTGAGGTCGTCCAGGGCCGCGAGCCATTGCGTGCGCAGGTCGCGGAGCCACTCGACGGTCGGGGGGCCCTCGCCGGGCCAGGCGATGTCCGTGCGGTCGCGGGGCGGCCGGCCCCGGGCGTGGTCCAGGGCGACGCTCCACCACCAGCCGAGGTGCCAGCTCACCCAGCCGATCGTGGGGACGGGCACCGGGTCGGGCTCGGTGTCCGCCCAGTCCGGTACCCAGGTGCCGTCGGGCGCCCGGCGCATCGTCCAGCAATGCGGCGCGGGCTCCCAGAGGAAGTCTCCGGGCTCCAGCCGCTCCAGGTGGTACTCGAACAGCGACCAGGTCAACTCGAACTGCCAGCGCGGCAGTTCCGTACGGGAAGCGCTCATCGGGCGACCCTACGCAAGCGCTCGGGCGTCCCGGGCCAGTCCCGCCCAGTCGACCTCCCGCAGTGCCCCCTCCAGGTCGCAGCCCGACGGCAGACGCGGCACCGGCTGGAACCAGAGGACGGTCAGTCGGGAGCGGTACAGGACCGGGTCGTGGGCCGGATCGAGGGCGGCGGAGTGGAACGTACCGAGGCAGGCCACGGCGGGCAGCACCTCGACGGGGCCGAGGGCGCCCGCGTACTGGTCGGGGCGCTCGCGCGAGGGCGGGACGAGGTGGACGGGCGTGCCCGGGTGGGACCGCTCGGCGGCGCGCAGCAGCTCACGGATCCGCAGGTCGTTGACCGGCCGGCAGGGATAGCCCTCCAGTGGGTCGACGCAGGCCGAGAGCAGATCGCCGTACGTCGACGTGAACCGCAGGTCGGCGAGGTCCACCGAGCGGCCGGAGGCGAGTACGAGGCGTGCGAGCGCCATGGCCGGCGGTCTGGCGTGCTGGTGCATGGGGGTCTTTCGGTGCGGGTGGGCGAGGGCCGGTCCTCTTGGTCGTGTCTTGGCGGTGGGGTGGCTGACGGTGGTTGTCGTGCGGGGTGGGTGAGGTCCGCTCCTCATGGCCGGTGCCTCGTCAGTCGGGCGGCTGAGTGGTTGTCGCGCGGGTGCGCTGGGTCCGGCTCATGCCCCGTGCCCCGTGCCCGACAGCCGCACGGCCGGCGCGGCCGTCACCCCGGTCGGCGACGCCCTGCTCACGGCCCGTGTCCCGTCAGCCGGGCCGCCGATGCGATCGTCGCGCGGGCCTCGCGCTCGGACAGGCCGGTGCCTCGGGCCGCTTCGACCAGGGGGTTCACGAGTGCCGGGCCGATGCCGTCCTCGTACGCCCGGCAGGCCGCCCAGAACAGTCGGGTGTTGCGCTGGCCCTCATGTGCGGCGAGGACGAACTGGACCAGGCCCTGGCCGTGCCCGCCGGCCGACGGGGGCGTGGGGTGGTGGGCGCGCGGGGGCGGGAGCAGCAGCCGCAGCAGGGAGCGCGGGCAGGGGGCGGGCGGCAGGTGCGCGGTCCCGGGGGCGGCGGCGTACACCCCCTGGCCCGTGCGGGAGCCGGGCCCGACGAGGTAGCCGCCGGCGCCCCGGATGTCGATGCCGGGGGCGAGACGGCCCGCCGAGTTGGGGACCACCACGTCGGGCGGGCCGCTGAGCCAGAGGTGACGCCCGCCGGACGGGGTCATGACCACCACCGTCGGGGGGATGGTGAACAGATGCCGCAGGGCCAGCTCGCGCAGGGCCGCCGAGGAGTCCGTGCCGGTCTTCACGTCCAGGTCGACGCCGATGAGCTGGTGCGGGGGCAGACCGCAGGCGATGCCGTAGCCGGTCGCCCAGGGCGCCGCGGCGAACAGTTCGCGGATACGGGCCGGGTCGCTGGAGGCGTCGTACACGCCGTGTCCGAGGCGGCCGCACGCGCCGTGGCAGGGGGAGGGGGCGGGGTCGTCGCGGTGCGGGGAGCGCAGCGCCGGGAGCTTGGTGCGGGACAGGGGGATGACGGCCAGTCCGCGTTCGGCGGCTGACAGGGCGTGTGCGAGGGCCAGCGTCGTGGCCTGCCGGTCGGTGGTGGCCATGCTTCTAGTTTCGTACGTACGTTCGAAAAAGGAAAGAGGGGGCGGGTGCGACGCGCCGGGGCGCAGGCCCGCGCCCGAAAAGTGCCGGAACGCTTCGCCCCTTGCGGCGCCAGGGTCCGAACCGTCCCTTCCACCCCGGTCCGGTGCTGAAGTGACGCAAAGGGGTTTATCGACATGTCATCACGCTTGAGTGCGAATAGAGGCTTCCGGTGTGGTTCGCCGGGGATTCGGTGGGCAACTCTGGTCTCGCGACGTCGAGCAACGGACCAGGGCGGTCGGCCAACTTCCCTGGAAGCAGCAGTACTTCTCCACGCAGTCCTTGGTTCTGAAGTCTCTGAAGTCTCAGCAGTCCTTGGAGGGACAACAACATGGCAAGCATCCGTACCGCCCGCGTCATCGCCGCCGTCTCCGCCCTTCCGCTCGCGGCCGCCCTCTTCACCGGCATCGCGACGGCGGACAACGGCTCCTTCGCGGACAACGGATCGATCGCGTCCGTCACGGAGGCCGAGGCGGGTGTCCTCGGCAGTGGCGTCGGCGGTGACAACTTCGGCACCTCGTCCACCACGAACCAGCAGGCCGTCGGCGAGGGCGCCTCGAACCAGAGCAACACCGCCCAGGTCAACGGCTCCGCCTTCACGGCCGTCAACCAGGGCAACGACAACACCGCCGTCAGCTTCACGCCGCTCTGGTGGTGAGCTGAGCGGGCCGGTGCAGCGGCATCGGCCCGCCGTTCGTGTGGGTGTGTGCTTCGTGGGGTGACAAGCGTCTGAGCGGCGGTACTTCGGTGCCGCCGCGCAGGCGTTTTCGTGTTCGTGGGGTGCGATGTCGTGACGCATGCCTTGACGCCGCCACCGATCTGACGGACAGTCAGAAATCGTGAACGGTGAGCCGGAGGTCCACGAGGGGTCCGAGGAATCCGAGGAGTCGGAGAGGTTCCGGGAGGCGGAGAAGTCCGGGGAGTCGGAGAGGTCCGAGGAGTTCGAGGCGCGCCTGAAGGCCTACGAGGGCCGCCCGGCCGCCGCCACCGGGATCGGCCGGGACCCCGTCAACCAGCCGATGATCAGGCACTGGTGCGAGGCCATGGGCGACACCAGCCCCGCCTACACCGGGCCGGACGCCATCGCTCCCCCGACCATGCTCCAGGCCTGGACCATGGCGGGCCTCACCCGCCGCCCGGAACGCACGGCGGCCTACGACGAACTCCTCCGCCTGCTCGACGAGTCGGGCCATGACGCCGTCGTCGCCACGGACTGCGAGCAGGAGTACCTCCGCCCCCTGCGCCCCGGCGACGCCATCACCTTCGACTCGGTGATCGAGTCGGTTTCGGGCCTGAAGTCCACCAAGCTGGGGGCGGGTTACTTCGTGACGACCCGTACGGACATCCGGGCCGGCGGCGAACTCGCCGGCACCCACCGCTTCCGCATCCTCAAGTACGCGCCCGCACACCGGCCGCCGCGCCCGAAGGATCTCCGTCCACGCCCCGTGATCAACCGCGACAACGCCGGCTTCTGGGAGGGCGTGGCCCGCCACGAACTGCTCATCCAGCGCTGCGCCGGCTGCGGCGACCTGCGTTTCCCCTGGCTGCCGGGCTGCAACAGCTGCGGCTCCCCGGAGTGGGACACCGTGGCGGCGAGCGGCGAGGGCACGGTCTATTCGTACGTCGTCATGCACCACCCGCCCTTCCCGGCCTTCGATCCCCCCTACGCGGTCGGCCTGATCGAGCTCGCGGAGGGCGTGCGGATCGTCAGCAACGTGGTCGGGACGCCGTACGACAAGGTGCGCATCGGCATGCCGGTCCGGCTCGACTTCCGGCGCTACGACGACGAGTTGGTGCTGCCCGTCTTCCAGGGGGTGACGCGGTGAACTCCGGCGACCGGCTGCCGCCCCTGGAGATCCCGGTCACCCGCACCCTGATCGTCGCCGGGGCGATCGCGTCCCGCGACTACCAGGACGTGCACCACGACCCGGACCTGGCCCGGCAGAAGGGCTCCCCCGACATCTTCATGAACATCCTGACGACCAACGGCCTGGTCGGCCGGTACATCACGGACCACTTCGGCCCCCGGGCCGTGCTGCGCCGGGTCGCCATCCGGCTCGGCGCGCCCAACCACCCCGGCGACACGATGGTCCTGGCGGGCACGGTCGAGGAGACCGACGGCGAGACGGTGACGGTCCGGGTCATCGGCACGAACGCCATCGGCCGACACGTCACCGGCACCGTGACGGTCACGCTCCCGTCGGAACCCGTGCCGACGACAGCCCCCGACGGACCACCACCGCCACCGTCATGACCGACGCCAACACCGTCTCCCCGACGGCCGCGCGCCGCGGCACGGAGCGCGCCGAGGGGGCCGGCTTGAGCCAAGGAGGCCCCTCATGAGTCCCCGCCGGCACGACACTCTCGGCGGTCGGGCGGCCATCGTCGGGATCGGGGCCACCGAGTTCTCCAAGGACTCGGGCCGCAGCGAACTGCGCCTGGCCGTCGAGGCGGTGCGGGCGGCCCTGGACGACGCCGGGCTGACCGCCGCCGACGTCGACGGACTGGTCACCTTCACCATGGACACCAGCCCCGAGATCACCGTGGCCCAGGCCGCGGGCATCGGCGAGCTCTCCTTCTTCTCCCGGATCCACTACGGCGGCGGCGCGGCCTGCGCCACCGTCCAGCAGGCGGCCCTCGCGATCGCGGCGGGCGTGGCGGACGTGGTCGTCTGCTACCGGGCGTTCAACGAACGCTCGGGCCGCCGCTTCGGCTCCGGCGTCCGGCACCGCGAGCCCTCGGCCGAGGGCGCGGCGCTCGGCTGGTCACTGCCGTTCGGCCTGCTCACCCCGGCCTCCTGGGTGGCGATGGCGGCCCAGCGCTACCTCCACACGTACGGGCTGAAGCCGGAGGTGTTCGGGCACGTGGCCGTGGTCGACCGCGCGTACGCGGCGACCAACCCGGCGGCGTACTTCCACGACCGGCCCATCACCCTGGCCGACCACGCCGCCTCCCGCTGGATCGTCGAGCCGCTGCGGCTGCTGGACTGCTGCCAGGAGACCGACGGCGGACAGGCCCTCGTCGTCACCTCGGTGGAGCGGGCCCGCGACCTGCCCCACCCGCCCGCCGTGATCGCGGCGGCCGCCCAGGGCGCGGGACGCGCGCAGGAGCAGATGACCAGCTTCTACCGCGACGACCTGACCGGCCTGCCCGAGACGGCGGTGGTGGCCCGGCAGCTCTGGCGGACCTCCGGACTCGCACCGGCCGACATCGACGTGGGGATCCTCTACGACCACTTCACCCCCTTCGTGCTGACACAACTGGAGGAGTTCGGCTTCTGCGGCCCCGGTGAGGCGGCGGACTTCGTCGCCGAGAGGCGCCTGCCGCTCAACACTCATGGGGGACAGTTGGGGGAGGCGTATCTGCACGGGATGAACGGGGTGGCGGAGGCCGTCCGGCAGATCAGGGGGACGGCGGTGAATCCGGTCCCCGGAGCGGAGCGGGTCCTGGTGACGGCGGGGACGGGTGTGCCTACGTCGGGACTCGTACTCACCGCTGACCCTCAGGGGACATCCCGCAGTACCCCGGCCCCTCCGCTCCACCTGTAGGAGGTGCAGCCCGCCCTACCCCTACAACCTGAGGGGGACCCCGCTTCGGGACCTGCGGCCGATCCGCTCGACCTGGCCCGCTCATAGCGTTGAGCCATGACCACAATCGTCTGCACCAGCGCGTCGAAGGCCGCTTCACCAGCGGCGCAGACTCTTCCGTATCCGTCGTTCTCGTCGTACGTCAGGGCCCGCCAGCCGGTGCTCCTGCGTACCGCCCGCTCGCTCACCGGCAACCCGAGCGACGCGGAGGACCTGTTGCAGACCGCGCTCACCAAGACGTACGTCGCCTGGGAGCGTATCGAGGACCACCGCGCCCTCGACGGCTATGTGCGCCGGGCGCTGCTGAACACGCGGACGTCGCAGTGGCGCAAGCGCAAGGTCGACGAGTTCGCCTGCGACGAGATGCCCGAGCCGGAGCCGGTGACCGGCAGCGACGACCCGGCCGAGCAGCAGGCGCTGCGCGACGCGATGTGGCGGGCGATCATGCGGCTGCCCGCCCGGCAGCGGGCGATGGTGGTCCTCAGGTACTACGAGGACCTGAGCGAGGTCCAGACGGCCGAAGTGCTCGGCGTCTCGGTGGGCACGGTGAAGTCGGCCGTGTCCCGCGCGCTGGGCAAGCTCCGCGAGGACGCTGAGCTGGGACTCGTCCGCCAGTGAGCCCTGTCTCCCACCCTTCAGGACACCGCTCGCACCCCGACTCGGCCGCGATTGAACCCCTCCGTCCGCTTGGCGTGATGTGATCGATCGCCCGGTCCTAGTGACATACCACGCGGTATGTGAGCAGAATCAGCGCAACCTTTACCACCGCGTAGGCAATGTCGCCCCGGGAGGACGCCGTGCTGAGCACCATGCAGGACGTACCGCTGCTGATCTCGAGGATCCTGACCCACGGGTCGACGATCCACGGGACATCACAGGTGACCACCTGGACCGGTGAGGACGAACCGCACCGCCGCTCCTTCGCGGAGATCGGCGACCGCGCCGCCCAGCTCGCCCACGCCCTGAGGGAGGACCTCGGCGTCTCCGGCGACGAGCGCGTCGCGACTCTGGCCTGGAACAACGCGGAGCATGTGGAGGCCTACTTCGCGATCCCGTCCATGGGCGCGGTGCTGCACACCCTGAACCTCCGCCTCCCGCCCGAGCAGCTGGCCTGGATCGTCAACCACGCCGCTGACCGGGTGATCATCGCCAACGGCTCGCTGCTCCCCCTGCTCGCCCCGCTGCTCCCGCACCTGAAGACGGTCGAGCACGTGGTCGTCACCGGCCCCGGGGACCGCTCCCTGCTCGCGGACGCCACCGCGCGGGTGCACGAGTACGAGGACCTGATCGCCGGGAAGCCGACGTCGTACGACTGGCCCGAGCTGGACGAACGCCAGGCCGCCGCCATGTGCTACACCTCCGGCACCACCGGCGACCCCAAGGGCGTGGTCTACAGCCACCGCTCCATCTATCTGCACTCCATGCAGGTCAACATGGCCCAGTCGATGGGCCTGACCGACGAGGACACCTCGCTGGTCGTCGTCCCCCAGTTCCATGTGAACGCCTGGGGCCTGCCGCACGCGACCTTCATGACCGGCGTGAACATGCTGATGCCGGACCGCTTCCTCCAGCCGGCCCCGCTCGCCGCGATGATCGAGAGCGAGAAGCCCAGCCACGCGGCGGCCGTCCCCACCATCTGGCAGGGCCTGCTCGCCGAGCTGACCGCGAACCCGCGCGACGTCTCCTCCCTCGGCCAGGTCACCATCGGCGGCGCGGCGTGTCCGCCGTCGCTCATGGAGGCCTTCGACAAGCTGGGCATGCGGGTCTGCCACGCCTGGGGCATGACGGAGACGTCCCCGCTCGGCACGATCGCCCGTCCCCCGGCCAGTGCGATCGGCACGGCGGAGGAGCTGGCCTACCGCCTCACCCAGGGCCGCTTCCCGGCCGGTGTCGAGGGCCGCCTGACCGGCCCCGGCGGCGAACGCCTCCCCTGGGACGGCGAGTCGGCCGGTGAGCTGGAGGTACGCGGCCCCTGGATCGCCGGTGCCTACTACAACGGCCCGGACGCCGACCCGCTGCGCCCCGCCGACAAGTTCAGCGAGGACGGCTGGCTCAAGACGGGCGACGTCGGGACCATCTCCCCCGACGGCTTCCTCACCCTCACCGACCGCGCCAAGGACGTCATCAAGTCCGGCGGCGAGTGGATCTCCTCGGTCGAGCTGGAGAACGCGCTCATGGCCCACCCGGACGTCGCCGAGGCGGCCGTAGTCGCCGTCCCCGACGACAAGTGGGGCGAGCGCCCCCTGGCCACGGTCGTCCTCAAGGAGGGCTCCACCGCCACCTTCGAGACCCTGCGCGCCTTCCTCGCCGACGAGGGCCACATCGCCAAGTGGCAGCTCCCGGAGCGCTGGACGGTCATCGAGTCGGTCCCGAAGACGAGCGTCGGCAAGTTCGACAAGAAGGTACTGCGCAGGCAGTACGCCGAGGGCGACCTGGACATCACCCAGCTCGGCTGACACACGGCACACGGCACACGACACACGACATACGACATACGGCACACGGCATACGGCAGGGGCCCCGGATCTCTCCGGGGCCCCTGGTCCGTGGACGCCGGTCGCTGGACGGGCACCCTCGGCGATCACCGCCGCGACCAGCTCACCCCCCACCCCAGCACCAGCCAGACCCCCGCCACCGCGCACACCCCGCCCCAGCCGAAGTGGCTGAAGGCGGCCCCGCCGAGAGCCGAGGCCGTCGCGCCGCCCGCGAAGCCGGCGACCACATAGGCGGTGTTGGCGGTGGCGGGGGTCGAGGTCGCGGTCAGGGCGAGGGTCTGGTTGGCGACATGGGAGGCGACGAGCGCCGCGTGGATCGCGATCGCGGCGGCGAACAGCGCGGCCAGTGCCTGCCCGCCCAGCCAGAACAGCGGCACGGACACGGCCGCGAGCAGATACGCGGACCGCACGACACGCGCCGCGCCGAACCGGTCCACGAACCCGCCCGCCAGCGGAGCCACCGCACTCGCCGTCAGCCCGAAGAGCCCGAAGAGCCCGGCGGTCGCGGGGGACAGCCCGTACGCGGGCCCGGTCAGCAGCAGCGAGAGCGCCGTCCACAGCGCGCTCCAGGCACCGAACATCCCGGCCTGCCGCAGGCACGCCCGCCACAGGTCGGGCGAGTGCCGCAGCACCGAGGGCAGCGCGGCGAGCCCGGCGAACAGCGGGCCTTCCCGGCGCCGCCGCGACGGCAGGACGAGCGCGGTCGCGAGCCCCAGGACGAGGGTCAGCAGGGCCGCGCCCGCGAACACCCACCGCCAGCCGAAGGCCTGCCCGGCGAGTCCGCCCAGGACCCGGGCCGCGACGATGCCGGTGAACAGGCCCGCGACGACGACCGCGACATGAAGGGCGCGCCGGTCGGCGGGGGCGCGCTCGACGACCAGCGGGACGAGCAGCTGGGGGATGACGGTCGCGGCCGAGGCGACGAACATGGCGACCGCGAGGGCGGTGACCCCCGGGGCGGCCGCACTGGCGCTCAGCGCGACGGCGGTGACGACCGTGAGCCCCGCGACCAGCCGGCGCCGGTTCGCGCTGTCGCCGAGCGGGGCGAAGAACAGCAGACCGACCGCGTATCCGAGCTGGGCGACCGAGGCGATCCAGGCGATGGCCGAGGGGGCCGAGCCGAAGTCACGGGCCATGAGCGAGAGCAGCGGTGCGGCGAGGTAGATGTTGGCGGCGGTGACCGCGCTGCACACGGCGAGCAGGGTGAGGAGGCCGGGGGCGGGCGTACGGGCCTGCCGCCCGGGGGCCGTATCGGCCCGGCGGGACGTGGTGGTGTCGGTCGTGGTCGCTGACGGCATCGCGGGGGACTCCTCGGAGTCGGCTCGGAGGCGGGCTTGGAGTCGGGCTCGGAGTCGGGCTTGGAGTCGGCTCTAGCAACTAACTGGTTGGTTGGATAATGAGGCAACAGTGTGAGCCGCCCTTCGATTCCCTGTCAACCAAACAGTTGGTTACCCGGCGCGCTACCCTCTCCCCCATGGCACCAAGGGACCCCGAGGCCACCAAGGCCCGGATCTTCGAGGCGGCGGTCGCCGAGTTCGCCCGGCACGGCATCGCCGGCGCCCGCATCGACCGCATCGCCGCCGAGGCGAAGGCCAACAAGCAGCTGATCTACGCCTACTTCGGCAACAAGGCGGAGCTGTTCGCGATCGTCCTCGAGAAGAAGATGCTCCACCTCGCCGAGGACGTCCCCGTCGTCCCGGACGACATCGAGAGCTGGGTCGACCGCGTCATGGACTACCACGCCGCCCACCCGGAGCTGCTGCGCCTGCTCTTCTGGGAGGGCCTGGAGTACGGCAGCGCCGAGCTGCCCCACGAGTCCGGCCGCCAGGAGCACTACGTCCGCAAGGTCGCCGCCCTCAAGGACGGCCAGGACCGGGGCGTCATCACGGACGCCGTCCCCGCGGCCGACCTGCTGTTCCTGCTGACCGCCCTGGCCAACTGGACCGCCGTCGTCCCGCAGATGCGGCGCATCCTGGTCGGCGACGGCGAGGACGCCCAGGCCCGCCTGCGCGCGTCCGTCAAGGAAGCGGCACGCAGGCTGACGGCCCGGTAGAAGCTACCGCTCGCTGCTCAGTTGCTCCTCAGGCGGTCCTCAGACGGTCCTCAGTCGGTCCTCAGTTGGTCCCGATCCTGCTCAGCAGCTCGACGATCCGGGTCTGCACCTCGCCGCTGGTGGACCGCTCCGCGAGGAACAGCACCGTCTCCCCGGAGGCCAGCCGCGGCAGGTCGGCCTGGTCGACGGCGGCGGTGTAGACGACGAGCGGGGTGCGGTTGAGCTGCCCGTTCGCGCGCAGCCAGTCGATGATCCCGGCGTACCCGGCCTGCCCCCGCTGCACCTGCATCAGGTCCATCACGACCAGGTTCGGGCGGAAGTCGCTCGCCAGCGTCACCGCGTCCGCGTCGCTCGCGGCCCGCGCGACCTGCATCCCGCGCCGCTCCAGCGTCGACGTCAGCGCCAGCGCGATCTCCGCGTGCTCCTCGATCAGCAGCACCCGCGGCGGGTGCTGCTCACTGTCGCGCGGCGCCAGCGCCTTCAGCAGCACGGCCGGATCGGCACCGTAGGCCGCGTCCCGCGAGGCCTGCCCGAGCCCGGCCGTGACCAGGACCGGCACCTCGGCGGCCACGGCGGCCTGGCGCAGCGACTGCAGCGCCGTACGCGTGATCGGCCCGGTCAGCGGGTCGACGAACAGCGCGGCGGGGAACGCCGCGATCTGCGCGTCGACCTCCTCGCGCGAGTTCACGATCACCGGCCGGTAGCCGCGGTCGCTCAGCGCCTGCTGGGTGCTGACGTCCGGCGCGGGCCACACCAGCAGCCGCCGCGGATTGTCCAGCGGCTCCGGCGGCAACTCGTCGTCCATCGGCTGCGGCCGCGGCGGATCGGCCACCTCGACGGCACCCCCGGGACCGTCCAGCGGCTCGGGCCCCTCGGCGGCGTTCTCGTCGGGGGCGCCTATGGCGTACGACCGCCCGCCGCCCTCGGTCAGCTGCGTGAGCCGGGACTGACCGGCGAGGGACGGCTGCGCCGGGGCGGGCGCGGAAGCCTGGGCGGGCACCTGTGCGGCGACCGGCGCGGGCGTCGGCTCGGCGGCCGTCGGATGCGGCCGAGCGGCCTGCTCCGGACGCGCCGCCTGCTCGGGGCGTGCGGCCTGTTCGGGGCGCGGCCCCTGGTCCGGGCGGGACGCCGGTTCCGTACGCGTGGCCTGGTCGGTCCGTGTGGCCGGGTCGGGCGGCGTGCCGAGCTTGCGGCGCCGGCCCGATCCGCCCGGCTGGTGCGGGGGAGGCGTCGCCGTCGGCAGCGGGACGGACGCGGCCGGCTGCTGGACCTGGGCCGCCTGCCGGTTGAACGGCACGCCCTGCCCCAGCGTCCGCACGCTGATCGCCCGCCCCTGCGTCGAGTTCGGATCGACGGGCGCCGAGGCCTCGGCGGGCAACGGCTGAGCCGCCCGCTGCGCCTGCGTCTGTGGCTGGGCCTGTGCTTGTGCCTGCGCCGCGCCTTCCGGCGGCAGGGGCGTGCCCGAGGCCGGGGTGTTCTGGGCCGGGGGGTTCGGCTGCGGGGCCTGCGCGGCCTGCGGGGATGCGCCGTTCGGGGGTACGGCGACACCGGCCCCCAAGCTGTCGTCGTCCTCGGCGGCGGGCCACGGCTGGGGGGCGGGGGTGCCGCCCTGAGCCGGGGTGCCCTGGGCGGGCGTGCCCGGAGCCGGGGTGCCCTGGGCAGGTGTGGCGGGTCCCTGCCCCGGTGCGGCCTCGGCGGGGAGCGGCTGCCCGGCGGAGGACTGCTGCGCCGGTGCGGCGACGCCCGGCTGCGGCTGCGGCAGCGGCTGCGCGGCCTGGGCCGGAGGCTGCACCGCCTGCCCCGGGAGGGCAGCCTGCACGCTGTGCCCGAGCCCGCCCTGCGGGGGTACGGCGACGCCCTGCGGGGGTACGGCGGCACCCTGCGGCTGGGGGACGCCGCCCTGCGGAGCGCTCCCCTGCGCCGGCACGGCCGCACCGGGCGCGGCCTGAGCGGCGGCCGCCCCGACCTGGACGGGCGCGCCCTGCTGCGCGGGAACCTGCTGCCCGGGCGCGGCAGGTACGGAACCAGCCGGTGCCGGTCCCTCGCCCTGCTGCGGCACCACGGCCCGCCGCCGACGGCCGGTCGGCGCACTCGTGGGATGCGGCTGCGGCGGGGTGTGATCGGCGGACTGGTCGTGCGGTACGGCGTCGTGCCGCCCCTCCTCGGCCACGGCGTCACCGGAGGCGGCCGCCGCAGCAACCGCCACGGCCTCCGGCCCCTGCTCGCTCTGCCCGGCCGGAACGCCCTGAACTCCCTGCTGGGCCGGTTCGTCCGGGGTCGTCCGATCGGCACCGGCCGGCGGCAGGGCGAACACCGGACGCGGCCCCGCGGCCTGCTGCGCCGCAGCCCGCTCGTTGGCGGCGGCCAGCGCACGCCGCCGGCGCCCGGTCGGCTGCTGGGCCTGCCCCTGCTCGGCACCGTCCGCAGCGGAGCCCGCGTCACCGGACGGCGCGGGCAGCGCCGGCGGCAGCGCGCGCTGCTCACCGGGTTCACGCCGGGCCCGCCGCCCGGAAGCCTCGGGCACGCCCTGCGGCGGAACGGTCCCGCCCAGCCCCGTGTTCGAGGCGGCGGTGCCAGCCGCGTGCTCGGCTGCCGTGACGACGGCGCCCTCGGCGACACCCTGGACGGCGCTCCCGACGGCCTCGATGGCGAGGGCCTGCCCGGCGGCGTCCTCGGCCGGACGCCCACGACGCCGCCCGGTACCGCCCGACCCGGCGCCCTCACCGGAAGCCTGCGCCGGCAGAGCGGCCGGTTCCCCACCGGCCCGCCTCCTGCGCCGCCCGGTGGCAACACCGGACCCACCGGAGCCATCGGACCCACCGGATCCATCGGAACCGTCAGCCGCCTCGTCGCCGCCTTCCGCCGGAACATCTCCGTCCAGGAAGGCATCGGTGGTGGCACGCCGCGCCCGGCGCCGCCCCCCACCGGAGGTCTGCTCACCCGGGACCGCGGGGAGGGCCTCGTCGACCGCCTCGGCGGCGGCATCCGCGGCAACGGCCCCGGCCCCGCCCCCGATCGGCACCTCGAGGACGTACGCGCTCCCGCTCATCCCCGGCACGTCGTGCGTCTGCAGCACACCGCCGTGCGCCCGGACGATCCCCCGCACGATCGGCTCGTGCACGGTGTCGCCACCGGCGTACGGCCCGCGCACCTCGATGCGTACGACCTCGCCGCGCTGCGCCGCCGCCACCACGACGGTGTTGTCCAGATAACCGCCCGCCGACAGGGGCGTGTTCCCGGTCGCGTCGACCCCGGCCACGTCCGCGACCAGATGCGCGAGGGCGGTGGCGAGCAGCCGGGGATCGACCTCGGCCTCGATGGGCGGCGCGTGCACGGCGAACTGCACCCGCCCGGGCCCGATGAGCTCCACGGCCCCGTCGACCCCGGCGGCGACGACGGCGTCCAGCATCACCTTCGTACGGGCGATGTTCTCGCTGCCCGTGTCGAGCCGCTGGTAGCCGAGGACGTTGTCGATGAGCGTCGTGATCCGCGAATAGCCGGCGGACAGATGGTGCAGTACCTGGTTGGCCTCGGGCCACAGCTGCCCGGCGTCGTCGGAGGCCAGCGCGGCCAGCTCGCGGCGCAGCTCCTCCAGCGGCCCGCGCAGCGAGCGCCCGAGCAGGGTCAGCAGCTGCTCGTGCCGGGCGGCGAGTGCCTCGAACCGGTCCTTCTCGCGCTCCCCGAGCGCGGCGTAGCGGTCCTCGTTCGCGCCGAGTTCCTCGGCGTGCCGCTCGGCCAGCTCCTCCAGCTCGGTGACGTGCCGCTGGCGCAGCGCGGTCAGCTCGGAGGCGTGCTCCTCGGCGGTCTTCTCCAGCTCTTCCTCGTGCCGCTTCTCGGCCGCGTCCTTCTCGTCGACGACCGCGTCGTACGGCCGCCGGTCGGTGAAGGTCATCACGGCGCCGACGAGCTGGTCGCCGTCCCGCACGGGCGCGGTCGTCAGATCGACCGGCACCTTGCCGCCGTCCTTGGCGTACAGCACCTGCCCGCGCACCCGGTGCTTGCGCCCGGAGCGCAGGGTGTCGGCGAGCGGCGACTCCTCGTACGGGAAGTCCGATCCGTCGGCACGCGAGTGCAGCACGAGTTCGTGCAGTTCACGCCCGCCGAGATCGCTGGCCCGGAAGCCCAGGATCTGGGCGGCGGCCGGATTGACGAGCACGATCCGCCCGTCGGTGTCGGTCCCGACGACGCCCTCGGAGGCGGCCCGCAGAATCATCTCGGTCTGCCGCTGCGACCGCGCGAGCTCGGCCTCGGTGTCCACGGTCCCGGACAGATCCCGTACGACGAGCATGAGCAGCTCATCACCGGTGTAGCCGTAACCGTCGTAGGCCTGCTGCCCGTTCTCGAGGTTCGCACTGGTGACCTCGACGGGGAACTCGGTCCCGTCGGTCCTGCGCGCGATCATCCGGGTCGGCTTGGTCCGGCCCTGCGGATCGAGGTGCTCCGGCCGTCGCATGGAGCCGGGGATGAGCTTGGAGTCGAACTGCGGCAGCAGATCGAGCAGCCCGCGCCCCACCAGAGCGGTGCCCGGAGTCTCGAAGGCCTCCAGGGCGATGGTGTTGGCGTTGACGACCGTCCCGTTGGCATTGACCAGCACCAACGCGTCGGGGAGCGCATCCAGTATGGCTGCGAGGCGAGCAGCGCCTCGGGATGGCCTGCTGCTCACGAGACGCTTCCTCCCTGTTACCGCACCTTGCCGACCGCTCGGGCCATCTTGCCAACCGTCCCGCAGCGTGTCACGCGAGGGAGTCTAAGGGCTGCGGTTGCGCTCGCGACGCCGGATGAGAGCGAGGTCGCACGAGCAAGTGACCCCGAACTGACGACCGAGTAACCGCCAAACGCCCGCCCTCCTGCGACGACGTCGCGGGACCTTCGCGGGACCTTTACGACGACGGTGTTTCTGTACCTTTTGGCCGAACCGGCGGGATGAGGACGGGCAGGGGCGAATTCCGGACGAGGTACGGAGGCCGCATGGAGGCGAAGGCGAGCCGAGGGTGAGCCGAGGGGAACTCGGTCTCAGGCGCGCCGGCCGCCCCCCAGGTCCGGCAGGAGGGGCACGAGCCGGTCCCAGCGGGAGATCTGGCAGCCGTCGCGACGGTCGTACGTGGCGTCGACGGGGCGTCCGGCCCAGGTGCCGGTGACGTGCGCGGTGGCCGGCCCGCCGTACTGCATGGTGCAGAAGCCGCCCTTCGGGGCGGGAGCGAAAGCCTCCTGCCCCCACCGCGTGTCCCGCTCCAGGACGGCACAGGCACCGCTCGGGTCGGGGTGGCTGCCGCCGTCGGGTCCGCAGTACAGCTGGAAGGTCCCGTCGGCCCCGCCGCCGGCGTTGCGCACGGTGACGGTGAGGTGATCCCGCTCCTTGCTCTTGCCGTCGCCGAGCCCGGCCGCCTGGGCGTAGGCGGCCGGGGACACCGCGGCCAGCGACCCGAGGGCGGCGAAGGAGGCGGCGGCACCGAGGACGAGGCGGCGCAGGCCGGGGCGGGAGGTGGTCCGGGACGCGGTCCGGGCGCTGGCCCGGGACATGGCAGTCGACATGCCCTGACTAACGCGGCGTGCCCCGGGACGTTGCGCGACAGCCCGAGAAGCCTTTTGCCCTGCGACCTTCCTGCCTAGTACCGTAGGGGGCGATTGGTGACGCGGCGCTCGACTGTGTCATCATCGGCAAGCACCGACTCGCGCTCGCGCGGGCCATGTGCGTGGAGGCGTCGCCTAGTCCGGTCTATGGCGCCGCACTGCTAATGCGGTTTGGGACTTAAATCCCATCGAGGGTTCAAATCCCTCCGCCTCCGCACCTGATCACGAAGCCCCGGTCACCCGACCGGGGCTTCGTTGTCATACGGCCCGGAACAGCCGTTTCCGCAGCTCACAAGGGGTGCGGCAAACGGATTTCACATGGCGGCGGCAGTCATGTAATGTTCTTCCTGTCGCCGCGAGCGAGCCGGAAGGCCCGAGAGCGGCGATAAAACAGAACAAGCACTCGTAGCTTAACGGATAGAGCATCTGACTACGGATCAGAAGGTTGCAGGTTCGAATCCTGCCGAGTGCACAGCAGACCAGAGGCCCCGTGGAGAGATCCACGGGGCCTCTGGCTTTTGTCATTGACGTTGCCGGTCCATCGGCGGTCAGTCCGACGCTCAGGGAACACGGGAATCTCGTACGTGAGGTGATGGCATGACGGTCGAACGAGTCGCGGTGATCGCCCTTGTTGTCGAGGTGGCGATCATGGTGCTGGCGCGGTTCGGTACCGAGCGCCGTCACTGGAATCACCACAAGCGGCGCGGTCCCGCTCCGCTGAAGAGGGATGACATCACGCTCGTGTCGGGGGTTCTCTACGCCCTCGCCGCCGCGGCGATGCTGGTCGGTGCGGTGACAGCGCGCATCGAGTGGACGCTGTCCGCCGTCGGCACGTTCGCGCTGTTCGGCATCCTGCTGCCGGCGTTCGCCGCCAACTCCGTCATGGTGATGGCGACGCGGGGCCGCCCCGAAGCGGTCACCTGGTGGCAGCGCGGGATCGCCTGTGCGGTGGCCGCGGGTGGTGGCCTGGTGTCGGTCGGCCTCGTCGGCTGACCCAGCCGGATCACGGCCCGAGCGGCCTGCCGATCCGACGAATCCTGCCGCGTGCGCACAGGTCAGAGGCCCCGGAGTGATCCGGGGCCTCTGGCGTTTCGGTGGCGGGGCGCGGGCTGAAAGGGGACGCTGGAGCCGGGGGCTACGTGAGGGAGAGGCACCCCATGGCCCAGACCAGCCCAGACCACAAGGCGCGTACGCCGTTCTTTTCCCGCCCGGGCGTCCGCCGCTTCCTGCCGTTCGCTCTGATCACCGCGGTCGCTCTGGTCTTCATCTTCGAGAACCGCACGAGCGTCGAGATCCGCCTCCTCATCCCGATGGTGACCATGCCGCTCTGGGGCGCCCTCCTGATCGCCTGGGCTCTCGGCATCCTCGCCTCCCTCTTCACCGTGCGCCGCCGGTCGAACCGGCACTCACGAAAGACGGGATAGCTCGCCTGGGTCAGCGCGTCGCTTCGTCCAGGAGCAGGTACAGCAGGCCCACCAGTGATCCGCTGCTCACGATCTCGCGGCGGTCGATCATGCCGCGGATCTCTGTGAGGGGGATCCATTCGATGCGGTCGGACTCGTTCTTCTCCGTGGGCGGGCCGACGTACGTCGCTTCGTCGGCGCGGAAGACGTGGTGCTGTGAGTCGGTGATGCCGCTCGCCGGCTCGGCGTAGATGAGGGGCTTGATGCGGCCCGGGCGCCAGCCTGTTTCCTCCAGGACCTCGCGGGCGGCGGCCTCCTCGGGGGTCTCGTCGTCCTCGACCAGGCCCATGGGGAGCTCCCAGGCCCAGGTGTCGGTGATGAAGCGGTGGCGCCACATCATCAGGACCTCCTGGTGGTTGTTGACCACAGCGGTCACGGCCAGGTGCCGGAGGCGGACGATCGAGTACTCGCACTGGCTGCCGTCGGGCTGCTGGACATCGGCCAGGCAGAGGTTCACCCACTGGTTGGTGTAGACCTGCCGCTCGCCGTGGGTCTTCCATTCCATGGTTCTGCCCCTCTCGCCCTGTCGTCAGGGTCTCCGGCCGGCTGCCCCGCTGCGATCGTGGGGTCATGAGTGAATTGGTGGAGCGGGTGGATGAGCAGGATCGCGTGCTCGGGGTGGTGGAGCGGGGCGAGGCCATCGAGAGGCGCTGGCTGCACCGTGTCGCGACGACGGTCTGCCGTGATCCAGAGGGCCGCATCCTCATACATCGGAGGCAGGAGGGCGTTTCCCGGTTTCCGGGGCAGTACAACTGGCTGATCGGCGGCGCCGTGGAGGTCGGGGAGTCGTACGGGGAGGCGGCGGCGCGTGAACTCACCGAGGAACTGGGTGTGCGGGCGCCGGTGCGGTTCGTGTTCAAGTTCTTGTGCGACGGGCTGATCAGTCCCTACTGGCTCGGGCTGCACGAAGCCGTGGTCACCGAGGTGCTCGCGCCCGATCCGTCGGAGATCGCCTGGTGCGGATGGGTCACTGAGGGGGAGCTGCGGGACGCTATCGGGCAGTGGTCCTTCGTCGAGGACGGGGTCGAGGCTCTCCGGCGCTACCTGGCTCAGCCGGTCCCCGGTGGGTCGGGACGGCAGTGTTCCTCCGAGTAGTTCGCTGCCAGGGTGGTCGCTCGGGTGAACCAGTCGGGCCGAGCTTGGGGCCCTTGCGCTTGCCGGTGAGGGAGGCGAAGAAGTTGCGGTACGCGCTCTCGGCGTCCCGCAGGGACTGCTGGAGTACGACGGCGGAGACCTCGCCCAGCCAGGAGCGTTCCGGGGTGGTCTTGGCCTGGGTGATCAGCCGGGTGGACAGCTCGGCGATCTTCGGGAACGGCCTCCCGGCCGCCGCCGCGTCCTCGCGGGCGCGCACCGCGTCGTTGAACACGACGCGGGCGCACCCGAACGCCCTGGCCAGCGCGGCCTGCTGAGCGGCGTCGGGGTACAACCTGAAGGCGTACCGCAGCTGCATGACGATCACGCTAGGCGCGTCGAACCCACGTCGTCACCGGGGACATACGAGCGACCCGTCACTGTCACGAGCAGGGTCCGGCTCCGCCGGAACGCCACCGCGACGCTCCGCGTCGCGGCCACAAGATTCGCTTCACCCCCCCGGCCTGAAGGCCGGAGCGCTGCGAATGAATCCCGGTAGCCGGCGTGTTCCAGGCGGTTGAGGATGCCGGTGACCGCGCCCGTGGTGACGTGGACGCGTGCTGCCAAGTCGCCCGGGGCGAGGAGGCTTTCGCTTGCCTCCATGATGTAGGCGAAGCAGGTGAGGTCGGTCACGTTGATGCCGAACTGCTGGGTGATCTCGTGCTGTCCGACCGGGTGGGTGGCGATGAGATGGTCCATCGCCGACAGTGCCTGCTCCGGCGTGGCGGCCGGTCGCGGCTTGGCTTGCATTCCCAATTCCCCTGGCTCGTGAGAGGTTTGGGCCTGAAACAGCATGGGTGTGATGAGGGGGCAGCGCGTGAGTGCACATCAGTATGACCACGGGCACACGTTCGCGGGATGGGTCGGATGCGCCATAGGCAGCGTCGCGGCCACTGTGGCGGGTGCCGGGGTCGTCCTGGTCTCGGGGCTGCTGATCGCCGGAGGGGTCGCGATCGGGATCGTGGCCCTGCTCGTCACCTGGGCGCTGCACCTCGCCGGGTGGGGGAAGGGACCCGGCCTGCGGCCCCGGGCGGAGTGGGGCTGGCGGGTGCGGGACTCGTCGGCGCCGGGCGGGCACGAGGAGTGCCTGGGGTGCCGGCTGGCCGGGCGGCGGCCGGTGCGTGCGGCCGGAGTCGTGCCTGTGCAAGCGGCTGGGGAGAGGGATGCCTCTGCTGCCGTCGGGGCCGATTCCGTGAGGTGATTCCCTCTTCCTCTTCCTGTTCCTGCCGGCGGCCTGCTTGGCGTCGTACCCGTTGACCGCCCCGGCCGGGCGCCCCGGTGCCGTTGTCAGTGGTGCCCTCTAGTCTCGGCAGAGATGGCACAGGCATGGAAGTGCTCGGGGCTGCGATGGTCGGCGGACGGTCCCGTGCTGCTGTGGGACGGCGGGCGGCGCAGTGCGCTGACCTGGGGGAAACGCGTGGCCTTCGGGGTCGCGGAGGGGGGCGTGCGGACATGTGTGGGGGCTCGGGGGCATGCGTGCCCGGCGCGAGTGGCCGTGCCGGGGCGGAGTACGGGGGCGCGGTGCGAGGAGTGTGCGCGGCTGGACCGGGCGCACTCGGTGGCCGCCGACACGATCGCGGACGATCCCCGGCCGTATCACGTATATCTGGCGTGGTTCGGGCCCGGCATGACCAAGGTCGGGATCACGGCGGTGGAGCGGGGGTCCGCCCGGCTGCTGGAACAGGGTGCCGTGTGCTTCAGCTGGCTGGGTGCCGGGCCGCTCATGGCCGCGCGGCGTACCGAGGAGCTGCTGCGGGCGGCGCTGGGGGTGCCCGACCGGATTCCATACGCCGAGAAGCGGGCCGTGCGGGCCGCTCTGCCGGGGGCGGCGGCCGATCGGGGCGGTGAGGTCGCCGAGTTGCACGCGCGGGCGGTGGCGCTCGGGGGGTGGCCGGAGTCGCTCGTGCGGGAGCCGTTGCGGGTGGTCGATCATGTGGAGGTCTTTGGGCTCGCCGGGGTGTCCGGTGCCGTGGGGAGTGTGAGTGAGCTGGTCGCCGGTGGCGTCGTGAGCGGGGAGCTCGTGGCCGCCGCCGGGCCCGATCTGCATCTGGCCACCGGGGGTGGGGTCGTCGTGGTCGATACGCGGGTGATGAGCGGGTGGGAGCTGGTGCCCGCGGTCAGTGGTGAACTGTCCGTTCCTGTGCGGGAGTTCAAGGAGGCGGCCGGTGTGCAGGACGGGTTGTTCTGACCCGCCGCTCTTGAGGCGCCCTTCTTGACCCTCCCCTCTTGATCCGCCCAGCGGATCCACAGCTTCCCCCGCGCCCCCTCACCCCACCGGACCCGGACATTCCCCGGCGTTCCCAGGCGTTCCCTGAGAACCGCCTGTGTGTTTCTCAGGGAATTCACAGGTTGCCGAAAGGGTGCTCTCAGAGGTCCCCGACATCGTGTTCACATGACCACGACCTCGCCCCAGGGGCGCACCGAACTGCTCAGGCCGGACGGGAGCCCCGTCCGCGTGCTTGTGGTGGACGACGAGCTGTCGATCACCGAACTGCTCTCCATGGCCCTTCGCTATGAGGGCTGGCAGATCCGGAGCGCGGGGGACGGCCAGGGCGCCGTCCAGACCGCGCGTGACTTCCGGCCCGACGCCGTCGTGCTCGACATGATGCTGCCCGACATGGACGGGCTGGCGGTTCTCGGGCGGCTGCGGCGGGAGCTGCCGGACGTGCCCGTGCTCTTCCTGACGGCCAAGGACGCCGTCGAGGACCGGATCGCCGGGCTGACGGCCGGCGGCGACGACTACGTCACCAAGCCGTTCAGCCTCGAAGAGGTCGTCGCCCGGCTGCGCGGGCTGATACGGCGGTCCGGTGCCGCCGACCGGCGCTCCGACTCCACCCTGGTCGTCGGCGACCTCACCCTCGACGAGGACAGCCACGAGGTGACCCGGGCCGGTGACAACATCCACCTCACCGCGACCGAGTTCGAGCTGCTGCGGTTCCTGATGCGCAATCCGCGGCGCGTGCTCAGCAAGGCGCAGATCCTGGACCGCGTGTGGTCGTACGACTTCGGCGGGCAGGCCAATGTCGTCGAGCTGTACATCTCGTATCTGCGGCGGAAGATCGACGCCGGACGCGAGCCGATGATCCACACCCGGCGTGGTGCCGGCTACCTGATCAAGCCCGCGGTGTCATGAGCGGGCGACGACGGACGCGTACGCAGCAGAGAGCGGGCAAGCAGGCGCGAGCGGGCAAGCCGCGCACTCTGCGGACGCGGCTCGTCGTCGCGTCCGTGGTGCTGATCGCCGTGGTGTGTGCGGTGATCGGGACCGTGACGACGCTTGCGCTCAGGTCGCATCTGTACGAGCAGTTGAACGGGCAGGTCGAGGACACCGGCAAGCGTCTGTCGGGGCCCATGAAGCCCGGCGGCGGAGACGACATCGACTCGGCGGACAGGATCACCGGCTTCATCGAGGGACCGGCGCAGCCCGAGACCGTCGTCGCCCAGGTCGGCGCCGACGGCAGGGTCACCCAGGCGGCCTTCGCCAAGGACTCCGAGGAGAACGGCCCCTTCAAGCGGAACCTCGCGGTCGACCTCACCGATGAGCAGAAGGCAGCCCTCGCCGGGGTGCCGACCTCGGGAACGCACACCGTCGACATCCCCGGACTCGGCGAGTACCGCGTGCAGTACGTCGTCGGCAAGGACGGAGGCACCTACTACGTCGCCCTGCCCACCGAATCCGTCACCACCACCATCAACACCCTCATCCTCGTCGAGGTCAGCGTCACCGGCGCCGGACTGGTCGCCGCCGCCATCGCCGGATCCGTGCTGATCGGCGTGGCCACCCGCCCCCTGCGACGGGTCGCCGCCACCGCCACCCGGGTCTCCGAACTGCCCCTGCACACCGGCGAGGTGAACCTCAGCGAGCGCGTCCCCGACTCCGAGACCGATCCGCACACCGAGGTCGGACAGGTCGGTGCCGCGCTGAACCGGATGCTCGATCACGTCCACGGGGCGCTGCACGCACGGCAGCAGAGCGAGACGCGGGTCCGGCAGTTCGTGGCCGATGCCAGTCACGAACTGCGCACTCCCCTGGCCTCGATCCGCGGGTACGCGGAGCTGACCAGGCGCGGCAGAGAGGACGTCGGGCCCGACACCCGGCACGCGCTCGGGCGGATCGAGTCCGAGGCCGGGCGGATGACGCTGCTCGTCGAGGATCTGCTGCTGCTCGCACGCCTGGACGCCGGGCGGCCGCTGCAGTTCGAGCAGACCGACCTCGTACCGCTGGTCGTGGACACCATCAGCGACGCCCGTGCGGCCGGCCAGGACCACAACTGGCGCCTCGACCTGCCCGACGAGCCCGCGCTCGTGTCGGCGGACGCGGCCCGGCTGCAACAGGTCCTCGTCAACCTGCTGGGCAACGCCCGCAATCACACCCCGGCGGGTACGACCGTCACCGCGCGGGTGGAGCGGCGCGGGCCCTGGCTGTGCGTGGACGTGGAGGACAACGGGCAGGGCATTCCGGCCGAGTTGCTCCCGCATGTCTTCGAACGGTTCGCGCGCGGCGACTCCGCGCGTTCCCGCAGCACCGGCTCGACCGGTCTCGGCCTCGCCATCGTGCAGGCCGTGGCGACCGCGCACGACGGTGCCGTGACCGTCGACAGCGTGCCCGGGCGGACCGTCTTCACGGTGCACCTGCCCGCGCTCCCGGCCCCGCCGCAGCCGGAAATGAGCTGGCAACAGCACTCACAGGCACGCCACAGCGTCACCACATCGGTACAACAGGGCGCCTGACGAAAGTCGGTTCCATGCGAACCGACTCTTCTCCCGGCACCCTGCCGGCGCGGGAGCACCTCCCGGCCGCGCCAGCCGGTACGCCTGTCCTGGACGTAGTGATCCCCGTCTACAACGAGGAGAAGGACCTCCAGCCGTGCGTCCGCAGACTCCACGAGCACCTCGTGAGGACGTTCCCGTACGCGTTCCGCATCACGATCGCGGACAACGCCTCCACGGACACCACCCCCCAGGTGGCGGCGCGGCTGGCGGCGGAGATCCCCGAGGTCACCCTCTTCCGGCTGGAGCAGAAGGGCCGCGGCCGGGCGCTGCGGACCGTCTGGTCGGCCTCGGACGCCCCGGTGCTGGCGTACATGGACGTGGACCTGTCCACCGACCTCAACGCCCTGCTCCCGCTGGTGGCGCCGCTGATCTCCGGCCACTCGGACCTCGCGATCGGCTCCCGGCTCGCCCGTAGCTCGCGGGTGGTGCGCGGCCCCAAGCGGGAGTTCATCAGCCGGGCCTACAACCTCATCCTGCGCGGCTCGCTCCAGGCCCGCTTCTCGGACGCCCAGTGCGGGTTCAAGGCGATCCGCCGGGACGTGGCGCAGGTACTGCTGCCGCTCGTCGAGGACACCGGCTGGTTCTTCGACACCGAGATGCTGGTGCTCGCCGAGCGCGCGGGGCTGCGTATCCACGAGGTGCCGGTCGACTGGGTCGACGACCCCGACTCGACGGTGCACATCGTCAAGACCGCGACCGAGGACCTCAAGGGCGTGTGGCGGATCGGCAGGGCCCTGGCCACCGGTTCGCTGCCGCTGGACCGGATCGTCCGGCCGTTCGGGGACGACCCGCGCGACCGCGAGATCAAGGACGTACCGAAGGGCCTGGCCCGCCAGCTCGTCGGGTTCTGCGTGGTCGGCGCCCTGTCCACCCTCTTCTACCTGCTGCTCTACAGCGGCTTCCGCGTCTTCACCGGCTCCCAGGTCGCCAACGCGCTCGCCCTGCTGGTCTCGGCGATCGCCAACACGGCGGCCAACCGGCGGCTCACCTTCGGGGTGCGCGGACGCGGCGGGGCCGTCCGGCACCAGGCGCAGGGCCTGGTCGTCTTCGGCATCGGACTCGCCCTGACCAGCGGCTCGCTCGCCGCGCTCAACGCGGCCACCTCCGAGCCCGCGCACTCCACGGAACTGGCGGTGCTCATCGCCGCCAACCTCGCGGCGACCGTGCTGCGCTTCCTGCTCTTCCGGGCGTGGGTGTTCCCGGACCGCCGCGACGGCGACCCGGTGGTGGCCACCTCGCCCACTCCGGTCCACCACCTCTCCTCGCCGACCTTCTCCACCGCGCGCCACGACCCGTACGGGCCGCTGCCGCAGCGCACCCCCCGGTACGCGCACGACACCGCCCCGTGGGGGAGGGACGCCACCATGCAGCTCCAGCCGGTGCGCCCGAACGACACCGACCCGAGGGACTCCCGATGACGATCCACTACGACCAGCAGACCGCGGACAGAGACACGAGCACCGGCGACTGGACCCGGCCCCCGACCCCACCGGCATCCGTTCCCGGCGCCGATGAACCCAAGAAGCCCTTCCTGCGGCGCCTGTGGCACGGCCGCCCCGAGGACCCCCGCTGGGCCCGCCCGGCCTTCCTCGGCCTGCTCCTGGTGACCACCGCGCTCTACCTCTACAACCTGAGCGCCTCCGGCTACGCCAACTCCTTCTACTCGGCGGCCGTCCAGGCCGGCAGCCAGTCCTGGAAGGCGTTCTTCTTCGGCTCGCTGGACGCCGCCAACGCCATCACCGTCGACAAGCCTCCGGCCGCGCTGTGGCCGATGGCCCTGTCGGTACGGCTCTTCGGCCTCAGCTCCTGGGCGATCCTCGTCCCCGAGGTCCTGATGGGCGTCGGCACGGTCGCCGTCGTCTACGCGGCCGTGCGCCGCCGCTTCAGCCCCGCGGCCGGTCTGATCGCGGGCGCGGTGCTCGCGCTCACCCCCGTCGCGGCGCTGATGTTCCGCTTCAACAACCCCGACGCGATGCTGGCGCTGCTGATGGCCGCCGCCTGCTACTTCGTCATCCGGGGCCTGGAGGACGGCCGGACGAAGTGGCTGCTGTGGGCCGGTGCCGCGATCGGCTTCGCCTTCCTCGCCAAGACCCTCCAGGCCTTCCTGATCCTCCCGGCGCTGGCGCTGGTCTACGGCGTCTGCGCCCCGGTGACGGTGAAGAAGCGGATCGGCCAGCTCGCGGCGGGCCTGCTCGCGATCGTCGTCTCCGGCGGCTGGTGGGTCGCGATCGTCGAGCTGTGGCCCGCGTCGTCCCGGCCGTACATCGGCGGCTCGCAGAACAACAGCTTCCTTGAACTGACCTTCGGCTACAACGGCCTGGGCCGCCTCAACGGCGAGGAGACCGGCAGCGTCGGTGGTGGCGGCGGGGGCGGCAACGGCGGCGGCGCCTGGGGCGAGACCGGCTGGGACCGGATGTTCAGCTCCTCCATCGGCGGCCAGATCTCCTGGCTGATCCCGGCCGCGCTGATCCTGCTCGTCGCCGGGCTGGTCGCCACCCGCAAGGCCCGTCGGACCTCGGCGACGCGCGGTGCGTTCCTCGTCTGGGGCGGCTCGCTGCTGATCACCATGGTCGTCTTCAGCTATATGCAGGGCATCTTCCACGAGTACTACACCGTGGCCCTCGCCCCCTACATCGCCCCGCTGATCGGCATGGGCGCCGCGCTGCTCTGGGAGAAGCGCGACAAGGCCTGGGCGTCGCTGACCCTGGCGGCCGCGATGACGGCCACCGCGGCCTGGGGCTACGTCCTGCTCAACCGCTCCTCCGACTACCTGCCCTGGCTGAAGTGGCTCGTCCTGGTCGGCGGTCTGACCTCCGCCCTCGGTCTGATCTTCGCCGGACGGCTGGGCCGTCGACTGGCCCTGGGAGCGGCCGGACTCGGCCTCGTCGCCGCGCTGGCCGGTCCGGCGGCGTACACCCTCACCACGCTGAACGAGGGCCACTCCGGCTCGATCGTCACCGCCGGCCCGACGGTCTCGGGCGGCCGGGGCGGCCCCGGCGGTGGCGGCGGCATGGGCGGCGGCCCCGGCGGGGGCGGCATGCCCGGCCAGAACAACCAGCAGGGCCAGGGCCAAGGCCAACCGCCCGGCAACGGCAACGGCAACGGCTTCCCCGGCGGCGGCCAGAACCAGCAGAACCAGCAGAACCAGCAGGGCCAGCAGAACCAGCAAGGCCAGAACCAGCAAGGCCAGCAGAACGGCGACGGCCGTATGGGCGGCATGGGCGGCGGCGGTGGCGGCATGGGCGGCCTGCTCAACGGCGCCAGCGTCAGCTCCGAGGCCAAGGCGCTGCTGGAGAAGAACGCGGACGACTACACCTGGGTCGCGGCGGCCATCGGCGCCCAGAACGCGGCGAGCTACCAGCTCTCCACCGGAGACCCGGTGATGGCCATCGGCGGCTTCAACGGCACGGACCCGTCCCCGACGCTGGCCCAGTTCAAGCAGTACGTGGCGGACGGAAAGATCCACTACTTCATCAGCTCGGGCAGCGGCGGCGGCATGGGCGGCAGCAGCGACGGCACCTCCTCCCAGATCACCTCCTGGGTCGAGTCCACCTTCAAGAAGGTCACGGTCGGTTCGTCCACCTTCTACGACCTCACCCAGAAGGCGAGCAGCTGACAACCACCTGAGTGGGGCGAGGGGCGGTGGCCGAGTGCCACCGCCCCTCGCCGTATCTCTGTTGTACACCGTATGGGAACTGTTCTACGGTGTACAGCATGACGACATCCCCCCAGGAACAGGCCCCACCCCAGACGGCTTCCGGCGGCCACCCCCAACGCTGGCTGATCCTCGGTGTCGTCTGCCTCGCGCAGCTCACCGTGCTGCTCGACAACACGATCCTGAACGTGGCGATCCCCTCGCTCACTCGCGAGATGGACGCGACGACCGCCGACGTCCAGTGGATGATGAACGCGTACGCGCTGGTCCAGTCCGGCCTGCTGCTCACCGCGGGCAACGCCGCCGACCGCTACGGCCGCAAGCTGCTGCTGATGGCGGGCCTCGCGATCTTCGGTATGGGCTCGCTGGCGGCCGGACTCTCCCAGAGCCCGGGCCAGCTGATCGCGGCCCGTGCGGGCATGGGCGTCGGCGGGGCGCTGCTGATGACCACGATCCTCGCCGTCGTCGTGCAGATCTTCGACGAGAAGGAGCGGGTGAAGGCCATCGCGCTGTGGTCGACGGTCAGTTCGCTCGGGTTCGCGGCCGGGCCGCTGATCGGCGGTGTGATGCTGAACCACTTCTCGTGGGGCGCGATCTTCCTGATCAACATCCCGGTCGCCGTGCTCGGCCTGGTCGCGGTCGCCGCGCTCGTCCCGGAGTCCAAGCAGGCGACGGGCGACCGGCCGGACCTGGTCGGAGCGGTGCTGTCGACGATCGGCATGACGGCGTGCGTGTACGCGATCATCACCGGGCCCGAGCACGGCTGGCTGTCCGGCCAGGTGCTGGTCTCCGCGCTGCTCGGCGCGGCCGTACTCGGTGCGTTCGTGATGTGGGAGCTGCGCATCGACAACCCCATGCTCGACATGCACTTCTTCCGCAACCAGAAGTTCGTGGGCGCGGTCGCGGGCACGATCCTCGTGGCGTTCGGCATGACGGGGTCGCTGTTCCTGCTCACCCAGCACCTCCAGTTCGTCCTCGGCTACGAGCCGCTGGACGCCGGGCTGCGGACCGCGCCGCTGGCGCTGACCGTCGTCGTGCTCAACTTCACCGGGATAGGGGCGAAGTTCGTGCTCAAGGCCGGGACACCGGCGGCCATCGCGCTCGGTATGACGCTGGTGTCCGCGGGGCTGGCGGCGATCGCGCTGTTCGGCGGGCACGGGTACGGCGGGATGCTGCTCGGTCTGATCATCATGGGCGCGGGTGTGGCGCTGTCCATGCCGGCCATGGCCAACGCGATCATGAGTGCGATTCCGCCCGAGAAGGCCGGTGTGGGAGCGGGGATCAACGGGACGCTCGCGGAGTTCGGCAACGGTCTCGGTGTCGCTGTCCTCGGTGCCGTGCTCAACTCGAGGTTCGCGTCGCTGGTCGCCGTGTCCGCGGCGTCGTTGCCCGCGGCGCTGGCGGCGGCGGACTCGGCGGAGGAGAAGGCACGGATCTCCGACGCGTTCGCCTCCGGACTGGAGAGCAGTCAGCTGGTGGGGGCGGTGGCCGTTCTGCTGGGTGGTTTGGTCGCGGCGGCGTTGTTGCGGCGGGCCGAGCGGGCAGAGTCCGCGTAGGAGCACGGGCCGATGGTGAAGTACGGCGCCGATTAGCATGATCGGTGTTGGAAGTCAGGAAAGGTGCGCCATGGCGAAAGCAGCCGACAAGGCCGGGCGGAGCAGCGTCTGGCTGGACGGCAAGGCGCAGCGGCGGCGGGGTGGAGGACAGCCCTCCGGGCTGGACCGGACCCGCATCATCGAGGTCACCGTGCGGCTGCTGGACGCCGAGGGGCTGGCCAAGTTCTCGATGCGGCGGCTGGCCGGCGAGCTGAACGTCACCGCGATGTCCGTCTACTGGTACGTCGACACCAAGGACGACCTCCTCGAACTCGCCCTGGACGAGGCCATGGGCGAGATGCGGCTGCCCGCGGCGGACGCCGACGAGGACTGGCGCGAGCAGGTGGGGGCGCTGGCCCGGGGGTACCGCGGCCTGCTGGTGCGCCACCCCTGGGTGTCGCAGCTCGTCGGCACCTACCTCAACCTCGGCCCCAACAACCTGGCGTATTCGAGGGCCGTGCAGCGCGTGATCCGCAGGACCGGGCTGCCCGCGAACCGGCTGACGAGCACGATCTCGGCGGTCTTCCAGTTCGTCTACGGCTACGGCACGCTCGAGGGCCATCTCTCCACCCGGGCCGCGGCCGCGGGCATGACCCTCGACGAGTACTTCCAGGAAGCCATGAGCATGGCGACCGAGTCCTCCCAGGCCGCCGATCTCATCCGGGACTCCCAGGAGATGATGGCGGCCCGCGGCGGTGACACGGTCGCCGAGATGCTGGAGCGCGACTTCGAGTACGCGCTGGAGCTGCTGATCGCGGGCATCGAGGCGATGGTCGCCCGCGAAGGGAACCCCTAGCGAACCCCTGGCGAATCCCTAGTCGCCCTCCACCAGCCGCGCCGGGAACCCACCGGTCGCCACCGGCCCCCACCGCTCCGGCGTGATCCGGATGATCGACTTGCCCTGCTTGGCCATGGCCGCGCGGTACTCGTCCCAGTCGGGGTGCTCACCGGCGATGTTCCGGTAGTACTCCACGAGCGGTTCGATGGAGTCGGGGGTGTCGACGACCTCGGCGGTGCCGTCGACCTGGACCCACGGGCCGTTCCAGTCGTCGCTCAGGACGATCAGGCTCACGCGCGGGTCCCGCTTGGCGTTGCGGGTCTTGGCCCGCTCCGGGTAGGTGGAGACCACGATGCGGCCGGAGTCGTCGACGCCGCAGGTCAGCGGCGATCCCTGGGGGCCCTCGTCGGCCCGTCGGGTCAGCAGGATCGCGTGGTGCCGGGGCCGTACGAAGTCGAGCAACTCGTCGAGGGAGACACGGGTGTTCGTCGCGATGTTCGGTGCCATGGGCGGCAGCCTACGACGCCATGGCCTCCGCCAGGTTGTCGTACACGGGCACGTCCCGGCGCAGTCCGGTCAGCTCCAGGACGCTGCTCGTGATGCCGTCGGGCCGGGCCACCAGACGCACCCGGGCGCCGGGGCGCAGCCGGTGGCGGACGTCGTTGATGAGGCGGACGCCCTGGGAGTCCATGAAGGACGTGCAGGAGAGGTCGAGGACGAGCAGTTCCAGCCGGTCGCCGCGGTCGCGGGCCGCGGACATGATCAGCGGCAGCAGCTCCGCGGCGTTGCAGAAGTCGATCTCCGCGGGCATGGTGAGGTAGACACGGCCGGGCAGGTCTCGCGGTTCGGTGGGATTCGGGATGAAAGTCACAGCACTCACCTGGCAGACGTTCGTCCGGATTCCGGTAAGGCCGCTTCCTGACCCTTGGGCCCATTCCACCATGCCGGGCCGCGGCTGCGGAAGCGCCTGTAGTGGCCGTCGGCCGGACGTCACCTGGACGCAACCGAGCAGCTAGAGTGCTGTCCGTCCTGTGCTCGCAGTCGGGAATGTGCTGCGGAGCTCTCCTGCGCACGGCCATGGCCGTGCATGCCGAAGAGGTTCGTGGTGGCTGCGTCCGAGTTTCCTGATTTGCCCCGTTTTCCGGCTGGCTCCGAGCTGGCCGATGCCCTGACGGTGGCGTCTCAGCAGCTGCACGAGACCCTCACTCCGCACAACACCCTGCGTACGGCCGTCCGGCTGGCCGTGCACCTCATGCCCGGGGCCGAGCACGCGGGTGTCTCCGAGGTCGAGCGCGGCAGCCGGCTCCGTACGCTCGCCTGGACCGACGAGGTCGTGCGCGCCGCCGAGGCCCGGCACACCGGCCGCGAACCGCACGGGCACTGGGAGCGGTTGTGGAACACCCCGGTGGCGCGCACAGGGGACAGCGACGCGGAGGACGGCTGGGACGTGCTGTCGGCCCTGGGACTGCGCTCGGCGCTGTCGCTGCGGCTGCGCGCCGACCGCCGCCGGCTGACCGTGCTCACGGCCTACGCGCGCAAGCCGGGCGTCTTCGACGAGGACGCGACGCGCATCGGTCGGCTGTTCACCGCGCACGTCAGCATCGCCCTGGACTCCGCGACCGTGCGCGAGCAGCTCACCGAGGCCATGCACACCCGGGACCTGATCGGCCAGGCCACCGGCATCCTGATGGAGCGCCAGGGCATCGACGCGGCCGCGGCCTTCGAGAGCCTGGTGCGGGCCTCCCAGCGCGAGAACGTGAAACTGCGCGACATCGCCCGCCGCATCGTCGGCACGCACGACACCACCTGACGTGAGCCCGGTGACGTCGGGGGCGTGCGCGGGCGGCGACGGGATACACGTACGGTCATGAGTTCCGAGACGTCCGACACGCTGGACCAGGCGATGGTGCGCAGCAGTGGTCTCGACACCCTGCTGCACGATCTGACCGACCGTGCGGTGCGGGCGGTGCCGGGCGCCGCCGCGTGCAGTATCACCGTGCGCCGTGCCGGGCGGCTGCTCACCCTGGCCGGCAGCGACGGCCTGCCCAGCGGCCTGGACCTGCGCCAGTACGAGAACGGTTCGGGCCCCTGCGTCGACGCCGCCGAGACCGGCGACGAGCAGTACGCCCCCGATCTGACGACCGAGTCCCGCTGGCCGCCGTACACGCGGTACGCGCTCTCCGTGGGCGTCGGCTGCGTGCTGGCCGTGCCGATCGACATCGAGGACGAGACGGGCGCGGCGCTCAACTTCTACGGTGAGGAGCCCGGGGCACTGGGCGCGAGCCGGGAGGCGGCCCGGGCCTTCGCCGGCCGGGCCGGGGACGCGATCGACGTGGCCCTGCGCATCGAACGCGGGCGCCGGTCCGCCGCCGACGTACGCACCGCGCTGCTCTCCCGCAGCGTCATCGACCAGGCGATCGGCATCCTCATGGCCCGGGAGCGGATCGACGCGAGCATCGCGCTGGAGCGGCTGCGCCGGATCTCGCAGGACCGGAACGTCAAACTCCGTGACCTGTGCGACCAGTTGGTGGCACGCGTGTCCCGGCCGTCCGACCCGGCCTCAGGCCGCCGGAAGTGACTCGCCCTGCACGGCCTGGATGTCCAGCTCCACCTTGAGCGTCGTGCCGATGGCGGCGATGCCCGCCTGGAGGACCTGGTTGTAGCTCATCGCGAAGTCCTCGCGGTGCAGTTCGGCCGTGGCACGGAACGCCGCGCGGGTGCCGCCCCACGGGTCCGGGCCCGTGCCGAGGTAGGCGAGGTCCAGGTCGACCGGCCGTACGACCCCGTGCATGCCCAGCTCGCCGTGGACCGTCCAGCGGTCGGAACCGGCCGCCGTCAGCCCGGTCGACCGGTAGGTGATCTCGGGGAACCGCTCCACATCAAGGAAGTCCGGCGACTTCAGATGCCCGTCGCGCATGCCGTTGCCGGTGTCGACGGACGCGGCCCGGATCACCGCCTCCACCCGGGACTTGGTGACATCGTCCGGGGCGATCTCGATCGATCCGGAGAACTCCGTGAACCGGCCGTGCACGCTGGAGATGCCCAGGTGCTGTGCCACGGCGGCCACGCTGGAGTGCACCGGGTCGACGGTCCACGGGCCCGGCGGCGGCAGCTCGGTGCCGCCCTGCCGGGCCAGCGTCACCGTGCCGACCTCGGCCCGCCCGCTCGCGGTCACGATCACACTGGAGGCCGCGGGCGCGTACCCGACGGCCGTGACGATGACGGTGTACGCCCCCGCCTCCATCGGCGTCGTGTCCCGTACGGCGCCCTCGGCGTCGGCCTCGGCACGCAGCACCTGCGCGCCCCTCATGTCCGCCACCGTGACGACCGCGTGCGACACGGCCCAACCGTCCCGGGTACGGATCCTCGCGGTCAGTCCCATCTCAACTGCTCCTCAGAAATAAACCGGCCCGCGACAGGGGGCGCACCTCCGCTCAGAGCGCGCCCCACCGCCACGGGCCGGGGTCCCTGTTACTCGCCGGGGTGGGCGAGTTCGATGTCGTGGCCGTCGGCGCCGGCGCCCGTGACCGTCAGGGCGGTGGCCACCGGCGGGTAGCCCGTGGCGATGACGGTGTACTCGCCGCCGTCCAGGTCGGTGAAGGCGTACGCCCCGTCCGTCCCGGTCGTGGCCGAGCCGACGACATTGCCCGCCTGGTCGACCAGCGTCACCCGGGCGTCGGCCAGCGGGCCGTGCGGAGCCCGCACGACACCCTGGACGCGGGCGCCCGAGTCCAGGCCTATCTCGACCTTGGTGACGCCCGTGCCGCCCACCTCGACGGGCACGGCACGCGGCCGGAACCCGGCGGCGTTCACCGCGACGGTCACCGCCCCCGGCACCAGCTCGGCGAAGGTGAAGTCGCCCTGCTCACCGGTGGTCCCGGTGGCCAGCAGATCGCCGCGCACATCGGTCACGATGACCATCGCGTCCTTGACCGGCTGCCCGTTCTCGGCGGCCCGCACCAGACCGGTCAGCCCGCTGGTGCCGCTGAGCAGGATGTCGTAGGCGACCGGCTCGTCGTTCACCACGACCGTGGACGCCTGCGGCTGGAAGCCGTCGGCGGAGGCGATCAGGACGTACGAACCGGAGCCCGGGGCGTCCACCGCGTACGAGCCGTCGGCCTGCGCCACGGACCGGCCCAGCTGACGCCCGGCCAGCGAGATCAGCGTGACGGCGGCCTGCGGCACGGGCGCGGACTCGGCGCCGCGCACGAACCCGCGAACGGGCACGCCGGGTGCACCACCGGAGGCCTCCTCGGCCCGGACCGCCGTGGCGACGGCGCCAAGCCGCTGCGTGCCCTCGGGCCCGCTCCCCTCGACGCCCTCGCTCACGGCCCAACTCGGCACGGCCTTCTCGGCGGCGGGAGCCACAGCCTCGGCAGAGGTCCGGGTCTCCGGCTCGGCGGCCTGAGCCAGCGCGCCCTTCGTCTTCAACGGGACCTCCTTGATGAACAGCGCCACGAGCAGGGCGAGCAGCGCCATCGGCGCCGAGTAGAGGAACACGTCCGCGACACCGTGGCCGTAGGCGCTCTCCACGACGGTGCGCAGCGGCGCGGGCATCGCGTCGAGGTCGGGGATGCCGCCCCCGCCCGTGCCGGCGTGGCCGAGGGCCGCGCCCTTGGGGCCGAGGTCGGCGAGGCCGTCCTTGACGTAGTCGGTGATCTTGTTGCCGAGGACCGCGCCCAGCGCCGAGACGCCCACGGCACCGCCCAGGGACCGGAAGAAGGTCACCGTGGAGCTGGCGGCGCCCAGGTCGCTCGGCTCCACCTGGTTCTGCGTGCAGAGCACCAGGTTCTGCATCATCATGCCGATGCCGAGACCCAGCAGCGCCATGAAGATCGCGATGTGCCAGTACTCGGTGTCGTACCGGATCGTGCTCAGCAGACCGAGGCCCGCGGTCACCAGCACACCACCGGCGACCAGCCACGCCTTCCAGCGCCCGGTGCGGGTGATGACCTGCCCGGAGACGGTCGAGGAGACGAACAGCCCCGCGATCATCGGAATGGTCATGACCCCGGACATCGTCGGCGACTTGTCCCGCGCCAGCTGGAAGTACTGGCTGAAGAACACGGTCCCCGAGAACATCGCGACACCGACGAACAGGGAGGCGATGGAGGCCAGCGTGATGGTCCGGTTGCGGAACAGCCGCAGCGGAATGATCGGCTCGCTCGCCTTCGCCTCGATCAGGACGAACACCGCCAGCAGCACCAGCGAACCGCCGACCATCGCGTACGTCTGCCAGGACAGCCAGTCGTACTTGTCACCGGCGAAGGTCACCCAGACCAGCAGCAGGCAGACGGCGGCGGTGATGAAGAACGCGCCGGCCCAGTCGACCTTGACCTTCCGCTTCACCACGGGCAGGTGCAGGGTCTTCTGCAGCACGATCAGGGCGATCACCGCGAAGGGCACGCCGACGTAGAAGCACCAGCGCCAGCCGAGCCAGTCGGTGTCGGTGATGACACCGCCGACCAGCGGACCGCCGACCATGGCGGTGGCGAAGACGGCACCGAGGTAGCCGTTGTAACGCCCGCGCTCACGCGGGGAGATCATCGCCGCCATGATGATCTGGGCCAGCGCGGACAGACCGCCCATGCCGATGCCCTGGACCGCGCGGAACGTGATGAGCATGCCCGGGTTCTGCGACATGCCCGCCGCGGCCGACCCCAGGACGAAGATGACCAGCGCGAGCTGGATCAGCAGCTTCTTGGAGAACAGGTCGGCGAGCTTGCCCCACAGCGGGGTGGAGGCGGTCATCGTCAGCAGGGACGCGGTGACGACCCAGGTGTAGGCGCTCTGGCCGCCACCGAGGTCGCCGATGATCCGGGGCAGGGCGTTGGAGACGATCGTCGACGACAGGATCGCGACGAACATGCCGAGCAGAAGGCCGGTGAGGGCCTCCATGATCTGCCGGTGCGTCATCGGAGCGCCGTCGCCGGAGGAGCTGTGCGAGCCTCCCCCGTGCTTGGCATGAGCCCGCACACCGGCTGGTGTGGTCGTTGCCATGGGCTTCCTTTTCTTACGTGCTTGCGGGTGTACGGGTGGTCTGTGCGACAGCGGGTGGTGCCGCCCGGGGCGCGGGCCGGCAGTCGAAGCTCTCCCGCAGCCGTGCCATCAGCTGGGTGAGCCGGCGGACGTCCTCGTCGGACCAGTCGCTCAGGCGCTCTGCCAGCACCTCGGTGGTCCGCCGGGACAGCTCGTCGAGCTGGGCGTCGCCGGCGGGGGTGAGGCGCAGGATGCGTGAGCGCTTGTCCGCGGGGTCGGGGGAGCGTTCGATCCAGCCCCGGTCCACGACGTGCGCGACATGGCGGCTCGTGACCGACATGTCCACCGCGAGCAGCTCGGCGAGCTTGCTCATGCGCATGTCGCCGTGGCGGCCCAGCAGGGTCAGAACGGCCGCCGATCCGCCGGGGCACTCGGCCGGCATGATCCGGCCGAGCTCCCGCTTCACGGCACCGAAGGCACTGAACTGGCGGACCAGCTCTTCGTACTGCGCCCTCTCGGCCATGACACCTCCCGCTTTCGTTGCTTAGGGCAACCATAGGAGCCGTTGGTTGCTGAAGGCAAATAAAGGAGGTGAATGCGGGGCCAAAACTTGGCAAAGGCAAGTATTGCGTCAGTAAATGTGCTGGTGGCGAGCCTGGCGGTACGGGTCAGGCGGGGGCAAACGGAAGTCCAACCCCCACTTGGGGAGCCCCGGCGTTTTCGCTAGGGTCTCGGGCCATGGCTAACAACCAGGCCCCCCAGGGCAATCACGACCCTGCCGGCAACACCCAGATGTTCCGCGCGTTCGTCGACGAGGCGCCGCAGGGGCGTCAGGCCACGGCAGCCGCCGGCGGCGGCCCGCGCATCGGCCTCATCCTCGGCGTCGTCGTCGCCGTGGCGATCGTCGCGGCGGTGGCTTGGCTGGCACTGAAGTAAGTCGCCGAGTACCAGGCGTTTCTGAGACCGGGTGGTCCGCGACTCGGCGCGATGAGGTGCCGGACGTCTGTGCGGAGGCCAGATGGTCCGCAACTCGGCATCGCAGGGTGCTCGGCGTCTGTGCCCGGGCCGGGTGGGTCCGCAACCCGGCGGAACGGCGTGCCGCTGCGCCCACCCGTGCCGCCCCTAGCGGCACGCATGCCCGCAGCTGGGCGGGATGGAGCGGCGCCCGCAGCGGCGGCCTGCGGCAGCCAGGGCGGGTGCGGCGCCCCGCGGCTGGGGCAGGGGCGGAAGCCCGTGGCCGGCGGCGCGGAGGGCCGAAGCCCGCGGCGGCTGGCGGGAGCCGGGACGTGCCCGCACCCGCGTACGGCGAGAAGGGGACGTGTCGGGGGGTGTCCGCCCGCAGCGGTTGGCGCGTCAACGGACAGTTAGTTGGTCCCCGACCCCATCGCGCCGTTCCGAGGACGGACACCCCCCGACGCGGCCCCGACCCACCACCCGGCGATAGGCGCTACCCGCACCCCCACCGAAGCAGCCACAGGCCGCCGCAGGCATCCCACGACGGCCCGAGCCCCACCACGTCAGTCCGAGATCAGGCCTTCCCGCAGCTGCGCCAGCGTGCGCGTCAGCAGCCGGGAGACGTGCATCTGCGAGATGCCGACCTCCTCGCCGATCTGCGACTGGGTCATGTTCGCGAAGAAGCGAAGCATGATGATCCGCCGCTCACGAGGCGGCAGCTTCGCCAGCAGCGGCTTCAGGGACTCGCGGTACTCCACGCCCTCCAGCGCGGTGTCCTCGTACCCCAGCCGGTCCGCCAGCGACCCCTCGCCGCCGTCGTCCTCGGGCGCCGGCGAGTCCAGCGAGGACGCCGTGTACGCGTTCCCCACCGCCAGCCCGTCGACGACGTCCTCCTCGGACACCCCGAGCACGGCCGCGAGTTCGGTGACCGTAGGAGACCGGTCCAGCTTCTGCGAAAGCTCGTCGCTCGCCTTCGTCAGCGCCAGCCGCAACTCCTGCAGCCGCCGCGGCACCCGCACCGACCACGACGTGTCACGGAAGAACCGCTTGATCTCCCCGACCACCGTCGGCATCGCGAACGTCGGGAACTCCACCCCGCGTTCGCAGTCGAACCGGTCGATCGCCTTGATCAGCCCGATCGTGCCGACCTGGACGATGTCCTCCATCGGCTCGTTCCGCGACCGGAACCGCGCCGCGGCGTACCTCACCAGCGGCAGGTTGAGCTCGATCAGAGTGTCACGGACATACGCACGCTCGGGGCTGTCCTCGTCGAGCGCGGCCAGCCGCAGGAACAGGGAGCGGGACAGGGTGCGGGTGTCGATGGCGCCCGCGGTCGGAACAACCGGGGCGGGCTCGGCCGCCAGGACGGCCGGAGCATCATCGATGGGGCCGAGTGAGTCGAGAGCATGGGGAGCTGTCTCGCTCTCCGCGAGCGTGAGCACCTTCGAGCTGCCCTGTTCTGCGGACATGCCACCCCCTTTGGGTCGCGGGACGGTCGCGGCGAACGCTCCCGTCTGAGGAACGCAGCCTTCACCTGAATACCGGAGCCGAAGCCCCGGCAAACGCGCTTCACGCAGAATGTCACATGTCGGCAACACGCTGTAGTGACATGTCGACATCTGAGACGCGAATAAGCCCTGCAAACAAGGGGTCTGACGGCCTGTAGGCCCGTAACTGCCAAGAACGGCCCTGATGAGCGATTCCCTCGCCCCGGTGACCTCTCGCTCGCGTTTGCGGTTACGCGTCGATCCTGTTCGCAGACCGCAATCGCTGGAAGCTACGCGCGAGTAGGCGCGAGACATGCATCTGCGAGACACCGAGCTCCGCGCTGATCTGAGACTGCGTGAGGTTGCTGTAGTACCGCAGCAGCAGAATCCGCTGCTCCCGCTCAGGCAGTTGTACGAGCAGATGCCGTACGAGATCCCGGTGCTCCACACCGTCCAGCGCGGGATCCTCGTAGCCGAGCCGGTCCAGCAGCCCCGGCAGCCCGTCGCCCTCCTGCGCGGCCTCCAGCGAGGTCGCGTGGTACGACCGACCGGCCTCGATGCAGGAGAGCACCTCGTCCTCGGTGATGCGCAGCCGCTCGGCGATCTCCGAGGTCGTCGGGGTGCGCCCGAAGGAGGTGGTCAGGTCCTCGGTCGCGCTGTTGACCTGCACCCACAGTTCGTGCAGCCGGCGCGGTACGTGGACCGTACGGACGTTGTCGCGGAAGTACCGCTTGATCTCGCCCACGACCGTCGGCATCGCGAAGGTCGGGAACTGCACGCCCCGGTCGGGGTCGAAGCGGTCGATGGCGTTGATGAGCCCGATGGTGCCGACCTGGACGACGTCCTCCATCGGCTCGTTCCGCGACCGGAACCGCGCCGCGGCGTACCGCACCAGCGGGAGGTTGGCCTCGATGAGCGCCCCGCGCACCCGGTCGTGCTCCGGCGTGCCCGGCTGGAGCTCCTTGAGCTGCCCGAAGAGGACCTGTGTGAGGGCGCGGGTGTCCGCACCACGGCTCCGCTGGGGGGTCGGTTGGGGAGTCGGCTGTGGAGTCGCTTGGGGAGTCGCTTCCGAGGAGGCTTCCGGGGCTGGGGAGGGTGCCTGAGGCGCAGTACTGGCCAGCACGGTCAACTCCACCTCGTCATCCGTCAACCCATCAGTGACCTCTTCCATCAAAAGCGGTCATAGCATCACAAGACATGTCCACTGTGTGCAAGCACCCCATAACTACGTGTTGAGGGTTGAAAACCGCCTATCCATCGCCCCACCGCACGGAAGAGCCCCCCGTCAGGACGACGGGGGGCTCGAAGTACCGGCGGCCGGGCGCCTCGGAACTCGTCTCAGAACTCGTAGTCGGCGATCACCCACGTGGCGAACTCGCGCCACAGCGCGACACCCGCCTGGTGGTCGGGATGCTCGACGTACCGCCGCAGCGCGTCCGCGTCGTCGAAGGCCGAGTTGATGGCGAAGTCGTGGGCGATGGGGCGGTCGCTGATGTTCCAGCCGAGCTCCCAGAAGCGGAGCTCGGGGATCGCGCCGTCGAGCGCGCGGAAGGCCTCGACGCCCCGCACGACGCGCGGGTCGTCGCGCTCGACGCCCTCGTTGAGCTTGAAGAGGACCAGGTGGCGGATCATCACTTTCCTCCGTCGGCGACCCACGTGGCGAAGTCGCCGAGGGCCTTGGCGGCGTCCGATATGCCCTGGAACCCTACCTGGACGTAGTCGGCGGCCTTCTCCGGATCCGTGATGATCACGTACGCCACGAAGACCACGACGACGTAGACGGCGACCTTCTTCGCGTTCACCGCCATCGCGGCCTCCCCAGTCACTGGTGTCCCATGCAGCGCACATGATCGCACGAAGGGTCCGAGCACCCGAAGGGGCGGAACGCACGAAGGGCCCCGTCCTCGGACGGGGCCCTTCTCAAGCGGTAGCGGAGGGATTTGAACCCTCGGTGACTTGCGCCACACTCGCTTTCGAGGCGAGCTCCTTCGGCCGCTCGGACACGCTACCGAGGGAGACCTTACAGCAAGGTGCGGCGTGCTTTGAAATCGGTATTCAGCGGGCCCGGAAGAACGCGGTGAGCAGCTCGGAGCACTCCCCGGCGAGCACGCCCTCGATCACCTCGGGCCGGTGGTTGAGCCGCCGGTCGCGGACCAGGTCCCAGAGGGAGCCGGCCGCGCCGGCCTTCTCGTCACGGGCGCCGTAGACGAGACGGTCGACGCGGGACTGCTGGATGGCGCCCGCGCACATCGTGCAGGGCTCCAGCGTCACCACGAGGGTGCAGCCGGAGAGCCGCCACTCGCCCAGTTCGGCGGCGGCCCGGCGGATGGCGAGGAGCTCCGCGTGGGCCGTCGGGTCGCCGCCGGCCTCGCGTTCGTTGTGCCCGGCGGCGAGGACGGTCGTGCCGTCCGGGGCCAGTACGACGGCGCCGACGGGGACGTCCCCGCCCCGGACGGCCTCGGCGGCCTCGTCCAGGGCGAGTCGCATCGCGGGCCGCCAGGGGTCACGGACCGGATCCGGCGGTCCTGGCCCGGTGGGACCGGTCAGCGGACGGTCTCCAGGGTCTCCGAGGCGCCCAGGGACTCGGCGATCTCGGTGACGGCCTCGGTCGACATCAGGCGCAGCTCCTTCTCGCTGACGCCGAGGTCGTCGAGGATCTCGGGGTCGCCGACGGGGCCGTGCGGCACGGCGTCCGCCGCTCCGGTGGCTCCGTCGCCGCCGTCGGCCTCGTCCTCGTCGGGTTCACCGTCCTCGGTGCCGTCGAGGTCGAGGGCGTCGAGGTCGTCCCCCTCGTCCGGGTCGCGGCCGAGCAGTTCGTCGGTGAGCAGGATCTCGCCGTAGCTGCTGCGGGCAGCGGCGGCGGCGTCCGAGACGTAGATACGAGGGTCGTCCTCGCCGTCCACGCGGACGACGCCGAACCAGGCGTCCTCCTGCTCGATGAGCACGAGCACCGTGTCCTCGTCGGGGGAGGATTCACGGGCCAGGTCGGCCAGATCCGACAGGGTTTCCACATCGTCGAGCTCTGTGTCGCTCGCTTTCCACCCGTCTTCGGTGCGCGCGAGCAGTGCGGCGAAGTACACCGTGACTCTCCCACTGGTCAGAGGCGTGCCGGTTGGGGGTCCCCCCGGCGGAGGTTGAGGGCGGGGAGTGCTCGTCCGAGCCCCGCCCACTCGGAATCGTGGCAGAAGAAGGGCGTTCAGGGGACGTCTTCGGCACCCTGTGTCCGGCAGTTTTGATCGCACGCCCGCTGCCGCCACCTGCGGATCGTACGCGGCTTTCCCCCACTCCACCCACGCTCACCGCGACAACGCCCGCGCGGTTCGCGATCTTCTCCAACGGTTTCCTCACCCGTTTCCTACCCGGAGGATTACGCGGCGGTCTGTCCCACGACTGGCCGCGTCCGGGTTCTCTCCGGGGAGAGGCACGCGGGCCCGCCGTGGGAGGCGTGCGGGGCGCCGCCGACAGGCCCGTCCGGGGTTCAGGTCGGACGTGTGCGGGGCCGGTGGTCGGGCGTGTTCCGGGCCGATGGCTGGACGCGGGCGGGGTGCCGATGACAGTTGTGCGGCTCACCGATGGCCGCGTGCGGGCCCGCCGTAGGAGGCGTGCGAGGCGCCGCCGACAGGCCCGTCTGAGCCCAGGTCGGACGCGGGCGGGGCCGAAGGCCGGACGGGCGCCCCGGCGAAGGACGGACACGGGCGGGGCTGTCGAGGGCAGGTGTTCGGGGCCCGTCGGTGGGCTCGTGTGGTTCCCGGTCGGGCCGGTCGGTGTTACCAGCGGAACGTGCGCATGCGCATGGCGTGTCGTAGGCGGGCCGTCTTGGCGCGGCGGGGCTGGACCCGGTCGCGTAGTTCGCGGGCCTCGGCGAGGTCGCGCAGGAAGCGGGCGCGGCGTCGGCGGCGTTCGGCGGACGACACGTCCGGATCGTCCGGTCGGCCGGCCGCCGGGTCCGCCCCGGGCCATGCGCGCGGCGACGGATCTTCTCGGTAGTCCCGGTCGGGCATCTGGCTCGTCACCCCCAGTTCGTCCTTCCTCGCCTTCCCCCGGACGGGCGATTGACGCCGGCGAACGCCGTGCGGCCCGTGTCACCCGGCCCGGCTACTGTTGTGGACATGCGTCTCCACGTCGTCGACCACCCACTGGTCGCCCACAAGCTCACCACGCTGCGCGACCAGCGCACCGACTCCGCGACCTTCCGCCGTCTCGCCGACGAGCTGGTCACCCTGCTCGCCTACGAGGCCACGCGCGACGTGCGCACCGAGCAGGTCGACATCCGGACCCCGGTGGCCACGACCACGGGCGTCAAGCTCTCCCACCCCCGCCCCCTGGTCGTGCCGATCCTGCGCGCCGGGCTCGGCATGCTCGACGGCATGGTCCGGCTGCTGCCGACCGCCGAGGTCGGCTTCCTCGGCATGATCCGCAACGAGGAGACGCTCGAGGCCTCCACGTACGCGACGCGGATGCCGGAGGACCTGTCGGGACGCCAGGTGTACGTGCTGGACCCGATGCTCGCCACCGGCGGCACGCTGGTCGCGGCGATCCAGGAGCTGATCAAGCGCGGCGCCGACGACGTCACCGCCGTGGTGCTGCTGGCCGCCCCGGAGGGCGTCGAGATCATGGAGCGCGAGCTGGCCGGCACCCCGGTGACGGTCGTGACCGCCTCGGTCGACGAGCGCCTGAACGAGCACGGCTACATCGTCCCGGGCCTCGGCGACGCGGGCGACCGGATGTACGGCGCGGCGGAGTAAGACACCCCCGGGGCCCCACGAGGCCCCACGAGGCCCCACGCACCGCCCCTCTCAGCAGCCCTTCTTCGGCGTAACCGCCGGCTCGGGCTTGGTCAGCTTGGCCAGGGCCTGGTCGGCGGCGGGCTTCTTCGCCAGTTCCTTGAAGCCGTCGCCGATGACGAGGTCGACGGCGGCACCCTTGCGGGCCGCCTCGGTACGCCGTTCGGCGCCCGGGAGCTGCGTGCCGAGCACCGGCAGCGAGGTGTCGAGGGCGGCGGCGGGGCCGAGCAGTACGCCGGTGCCCTTGACCTTCTTGTCGTACTGCTTGGTCGCGTTGCCCACGTCGCCGATCTTGAAGCCGCGCTTCTTCAGCTCGTCGGCGGTCTTCTTCGCCAGGCCGCTGCGGGTGGTGGCGTTGAAGACGTTGACCGTGATCGTGCGCGGCTCGGGCAGCGCCTTGGCGACGGGAGAGGCGCTCGCCTTGGTCCTGGGCGCGCAGTCCGTGCCGTTGCCGGCTGCCGAAGCCTTTCTGCCGCCGCCGGTGAAGACGTCGATGAGCTGCAGCGTGCCCCAGCCGCCCACGCCGAGCACAGCTACGGAGGCGACGACCACGACGACAAGCCGCCCATGCCGCCGGGGGCCCCGCATCCGGGGGTACTTGTTGCCCGTGATGCGGTACTTGCCGCCCATGCCGGGGGGAGTCAGCATGCTCATGAGCGCAGCGTAGTGCGCCTGGGCGACGATGCCTACTAGATGATCATTCGACATCGGCCAGACGGACCAGAGAGACCGTACGGACCAGCCGGACCGGACAGACCGTAAGGACCAGCCGGACCGGACAGACCGTAAGGACCGGCGGGACCAGCCGGACCCGAAAGGGCCAGCCCGTTACCGGCGGGGGTGGGTCAGTCCAGCTCGAGTACGCGGGCGTGCAGCACCTGGCGCTGCTGGAGCGCCGCCCGCACCGCGCGGTGCAGGCCGTCCTCCAGGTACAGATCGCCCTGCCACTTCACGACGTGCGCGAAGAGGTCGCCGTAGAACGTCGAGTCCTCGGCGAGGAGGGTCTCCAGGTCCAGCTGCCCCTTGGTCGTCACGAGCTGATCGAGGCGGACCGGGCGCGGCGCGACGTCCGCCCACTGCCGGGTGCTTTCCCGGCCGTGGTCGGGGTACGGCCGGCCGTTTCCGATGCGCTTGAAGATCACACGGAAAGCCTACCGGGCAAGACGTTCCGGGCGCAGCCATGGCGCCGTAGTGCGACGCTGAAAAAAACCCCACAAGGCGGTACGAACCGGGAACAGGGGCGTGAATATGCCGGACCGCGAGACCATGCCGTCGGCCCCTGCTCCGGAAGTGTCGGAGCGTGCCGCCGCCCTCCCCCAGGAGGCCCTGAAGATCGCCTCCGGCTACGCCTTCTCCGGCCCGGCCCTGCATCTGGGCGCCCTGTTGTGGGACGGGACGTGCCTGCCGGACGCGCAGATCCGGGTGCCGCTGGCGATGCTCAACCGCCATGGCCTGGTCGCGGGCGCCACCGGCACCGGCAAGACCAAGACGCTCCAGCTCATCGCCGAGCAACTGTCCGCCCAGGGCGTGCCCGTCTTCCTCGCCGACATCAAGGGCGACCTCTCCGGGATCGCGGCCCCGGGCCGCGCGGACGCCCGGGTCGAGGGCCGGGCCAAGGACGTCCATCAGCGGTGGACGGGGACGGGTTTCCCGGCCGAGTACTTCGCCCTCGGCGGCATCGGCCGCGGTATCCCCGTCCGGGCCACGGTCACCGGCTTCGGGCCGGTGCTGCTGTCCAAGGTGCTGCGGCTGAACCGGACCCAGGAGCAGTCCCTCGCGCTGATCTTCCACTACGCCGACGGCAAGGGCCTGGAGCTGATCGACCTCAAGGACCTCAGGGCGGTCGTGACCTTCCTGACCTCGGACGAGGGCCGCCAGGAGCTGAAGACGATCGGTGGTCTGTCGGCCGCCACGGCCGGGGTGATCCTGCGGTCCCTGACGGCCTTCGAGGCGCAGGGCGCGTCCGGTTTCTTCGGGGAGCCGGAGTTCGACACCGCCGAGTTGCTCCGGACGGGTGAGGACGGACGCGGCATCGTCTCAGTACTGGAGCTGAACGCCGTACAGGACCGGCCGCAGCTGTTCTCGACGTTCCTGATGTGGCTGCTCGCCGACCTCTTCCACGATCTGCCCGAGCTCGGCGACGTGGACAAGCCCCGGCTGGTCTTCTTCCTCGACGAGGCGCATCTGCTCTTCGACGACGCCTCCGAGGCGTTTCTGGAGTCCATCACGCAGACCGTGCGCCTGATTCGCTCGAAAGGGGTCGGCGTCTTCTTCGTGACGCAGACCCCGAGGGACGTCCCGGCCGATGTCCTCGCCCAGCTCGGCAACCGCGTCCAGCACGCGTTGCGCGCCTTCACGCCCGACGACCAGAAGGCCCTCAACGCCACGGTGAAGACCTTCCCGAAGTCGCCCTACGACCTCGAAGAGGTGCTGACCAACCTGGGGACGGGCGAGGCGGTGGTGACGGTGCTCAGCGAGAAGGGCGCCCCCACGCCGGTCGCCGCGACCCGGCTGCGCGCGCCCGAGTCCTTGATGGGGCCGGTCGGGCAGGAGGCCCTGGACCGGGCGGTGGAGGAGTCGCCGCTGTACGAGCGGTACGCCCGGGCCGTGGACCGGGAGTCGGCGTACGAGCGGCTGACGGCCGACAAGGCCGGCCAGGGTGACCGGCGCGGCCGTGGGGCGAAGGGGCCGGACGAGATGCGGGACGCGGCCCCTCCGGTGGAGGAGGAACGCCCCTCCGCTGTGGAGCAGGTGGTCGGCAGCGGGGTGTTCAAGTCCCTGGCCCGGTCGGTGGGGACGCAGATCGGCCGGGAGATCACACGGTCGCTGTTCGGAACGGCCCGGCGTTCGGGGCGGCGGAGGCGCTAGTCCGGCGTTCGTTCGTCCGTCTCCGCCGCCGCGGCTCGATCAGTCGCGTTCGTGTTCCTTCGGGGGCCGCTGCGGCTCCCGGGTGTCCGGCTTGGGCTGGGGCGGCTGGGGCGGCTTGGGGGCGTTGCGGGCGGCCTCGGCGCGCAGCAGGGCGCGCATGACCGCGTAGGGGTCTTGAAGCATGGCTGTTCCTCGTCGTTCCTCGTCGTTCCTGTTCCGTGCGGGGCTGTGGGATGGCCGGTGGCCGGTCCGGTCAGCAGCGCAGGACTTCGGAGCGGAGGTGGCGAGAGCCGTGCGTCGGGCTCGGCGGCACGGGCACGGGGCGCGGTGCGGTGTACACGGGCCCGGGGGCCGGGCGCGGGGCGGGACGGGGCGGTACGGCGGCGCGCCGGGCTCCCCGGGCCGAGGGGCGCAGGACCGTGTCGAGGACATCGCACTCGACGACCGTGCCCTCCCCGGAGACGGCGACCGCCGGCCCGGTACAGGCCTCGGCGTGCGCGCCCGGCAGAAGCAGGGCGAGCAACAGGACGAGCACCCGCGGCCATGAGTTCCGGCGGGTGCCGCACGGGACCGTCATGGTCCATGCTTGGACCCGGCCGGAAGGGCCCGCCACCTGGGGCGGGCCACGTGGCTGATGCCTGCTGGGCGTTACTTGCCGGCGGCCTTCGCCGCCTTCGCCGCTGCCTTCATCTCCTGCTTGTGCGCGCGCACCTTGACCAGCGACTCGGGGCCGGTGATGTCGGCGACGGAACGGAAGGACTGCGGCTCGCCGTACGCGCCCGCGGCCTCCCGCCAGCCCTCCGGTCGCACGCCGAGTTGCTTGCCGAGGAGGGCGAGGAAGATCTGGGCCTTCTGCTTGCCGAAGCCCGGGAGGCCGGCCAGTCGCTTGAGCAGTTCCTTGCCGGTGCCGGCGTCCTTCCAGACGGCCTCGGCGTCACCGTCGTAGTGCTCGACGAGGTACTGGCAGAGCTGCTGGATCCGCTTGGCCATGGAGCCCGGGTAGCGGTGCACGGCCGGCTTCTGGGAGAGCAGCGCGGCGAAGGCCTCCGGTTCGTGCGCGGCGATCTCGTGCGCGTCCAGGTCGTCCGCGCCGAGCCGCTGGGCGATCGTCGCCGGACCCTTGAACGCCCACTCCATCGGGACTTGCTGGTCCAGCAGCATCCCGACCAGTGCGGCGAGCGGACTGCGGCCGAGCAGCGCGTCGGCCTCGGGGTCCTGGGCGAGGTGAAGGGTGACGTCCATGCCCCGATCATCCCCCGGTCCGGGCCGGGCCGCGTCCGCAGCCCTCTAGGACGCCCGCCAGTACCCCAGCGCGTGCACCCGCTGCTTGGGCAGGCCCAGTTCCTTGCGTACGTACGCCGCCAGGGTCCGGGTCGTCGCCGTGTCGCAGGCGATCCAGACGTACGGGTCGGAGGCGTCCTGGAGCAGCCCGGGCAGGTCCGTCTTCACTCGGTCGACGAGCTGGGCGCCGGAGTCCTGGCGCGGCACATGGCGCAGCTCGTGCCGGTCCGGGTCGGTGCGGAACGGCAGGTCCTCGCCGCCGCCCTCGAACCAGACGGTGGCCGGGGCGGAGCCCAGCGCGTCCAGCAGGGAGTTGATGGCCGGCAGCGAGGCCGGGTCGCCGACGGCGAAGACGTGCGAGGGCGCGGGGCTCGGGTGTTCGAAGCCGGTGCCCTGGACGGTCGCCTCGACGGTGTCACCGGGCTTCGCCGCCCTGGCCCAGTCGCTGGCGCACCCCTCGTGCAGCGCGAACTCCAGGCTGAAGGTGCCGGCCTCCGGGTCCGGGTCGACCAGGGTGTAGGCCCGCTGGTGGGGCTTGCCCGCGTTGTCGAACCACAGCCGGACCCACATGGTCGGATGGACACCGGCCGCCGCCAGCAGACCGCCGTCGGTGAAGGAGAGCCGCCGGTAGTCCGGAGTGACGTCCTCCGAGCCCGTCACCGTGAACACGAAATCCTTCGCGCGCAGCAGCTTGAGGACCGCGCCTTCCCAACCCCGCCCCTGCCCCATCGCTTCTTCACCCTTCACGTACTATTCCGCCACGATCGACTTAGGCAAGCCTAACCTAAAGAACAGAAGGAGCACAGCGTGGCCACCGAGATCTACCGCGATGCCTGGGGCATTCCGCATCTGCGCGCCGGCAGCGCGGCCGAACTCGCCCACGCCCAGGGCCGCGTCACCGCCCGCGACCGCGCCTGGCAGCTGGAGGTCGAACGGCACCGGGCCCAGGGCACCTCGGCGTCCTTCCTCGGCGAGAGCGCCCTGGCCTGGGACCGGTTCGCCAGACGGGCCAGACTCGACGACACGGCCAGACGCTGCTTTGAGGAGCTGGAGAGACAGGATCCGGAGACGGCCCAGTGGGTGCGGACGTACGTCGACGGGGTCAACGCGGGGCTGGCGGAGGGAGCCGGGTCCGCCCCCGAGTTCGCCCGCACCGGCCTCACCCCCGGCCCCTGGCACCCCTGGACCCCGCTCGGCGTCTGGCTCGCCACGCACATCCTCTTCGCCGGGTTCCCGGCCAAGCTCTGGCGCGAGCAGGCCCTGAACCACCTGGACGAGGACGCCATCGGCCTGTTCGCCACCGACGGCCCCGGCACCTCCGGCTCCAACGGCTGGCTGGTGAGCGGGGAGCGGACCGTCACCGGGCACGCCGTCATCGCCGGCGACCCCCACCGCTGGATCGAGGACCCGGGCGTCTACCAGCAGATCCATCTGTCCTGCCCCGAGTTCGACGTCGTGGGCCTCGCCGTCCCCGGTGTCCCCGGCATCGCCCACTTCGGGCACACCGGCACCGTCGCCTGGGCCATCACCAACGCCATGTCCGACTACCAGGACCTCTACCGGGAGCGGCTGCGGCGCACCGGGGCCGGAGTGGAGGCCCTCGGCCCGGACGGGGTCTGGCACCGGGCGGCCCGGCACACCGAGGTCGTCGAGGTGGCGGGCGAGGAGCCGGTCGAGGTCGAGGTGATCGAGACCGACCGGGGCCCGCTCGTCATCGGCGGCCCCGAAGGCCTCGACGGCGACCCGGCCGACCCCTTGGACGTGCCGGTGGCGATCAGCCTCCGCTACCCGCCCCGCGTCACCGGCGACCTCGGCTTCGGCGCCCTGCTGCCGCTGCTGCGGGCCCGCCGCGTCGCCGACGTCGACCAGGCCTTCGACCGGTGGGCCGAGCCGGTCAACGTCGTCCAGGCCGCCGACACCGAGGGCGGTGTCCTGCACCGCGTCGCCGGATGGGTGCCGCTGCGCGCCGAGTCCAACCGCCTGCGCCTGGTGCCCGCCTGGGAACCCGGCCATGAGTGGCGGGGCCGGCAGGAAACGCCCCGCGCCGGGCTCACCGACGGCGTCGCCGTCATGGCCAACCAGCGCGGCCCGGCCGAACCCCTCGGCGTCGAGTTCGCCCCGCCGCACCGCTCCGGCCGCATCGCCGAGCTGCTCTCCGGCAAGGAGCGCTGGTCCGCCGCCGACATGCCCGCGATCCACACGGACACCCACCTCGCCTCGGCCGGCCCCCTGCTGGACCACCTCCGGGCCCTCCCCGACCTCACCCCCGAGGCCGCCGCCCTCCGCGACCGCCTCCTCTCCTGGGACCGCCGCATGGACGCCGGCAGCGCCGACGCGGCGCTCTACGCGGCGGTGCGCGGAGCGGTCGTACGACAGCTGGCGGCACACCCGGCCTTCGCCGCGCTCGCCGTACCCCCGGCCTACCCGGAGGTGTTCCAGCCCTGGCTGGCCCTCCTCCCGCGCGTCGGCTTCGCCCTCGAACACCTGCTGCGCGCCGAGGACCTGTACGGAATCGACCGCCCGGCGGCCGTCCGCTCGGCGATCGAGGAGGTCGCCGAGCGGCCCCCGGCCGGCGTCTGGGGCGACACCCACCGCCTCACCCCCTGGCGCCCGCTGCACCCCGAGACGCCGTACGACGAACCGGCGCTGTCCGGCGACCACGACTGCGTGCTGTGCACCTCGGGGGTGCCGGGCCTCACCGACCGCGCCGCCCGTGGCCCGGCGGCCCGTTACATCTGGGACCTGGCCCGGCGCGACGACAGCCGCTGGGTGGTCCCGCTCGGCGCCTCGGGCGTCCCCGGCTCACCCCACCACCGCGACCAGCTCACCCTGTGGCTCGCGGGAGACCTCGTCCCGGTCGTCACCGACTGGACCCTGCTGAAGAAGGAAACCGATGTCTGACCCCCACATCCCCTACGCCTCCCGCACGGCCGTCCACGAGCAGGTGACCGACGGCTTCGGCACCGTTCGCGTCCTGCCGCTGGACCCGGAGTCCGACGCCGCCGTGATCCACCGCTGGGTGAACGAGGACCGGGCCGCCTTCTGGGGCATGAACGACCTCACCGAGCGTCAGGTGGCCGAGACCTACGCCCACCTGGACACCCTCACCACCCACCACGCCCACCTCGTCGTCCGCGACGGCGAGCCCGTCGCCGTCCTCCAGACCTACGAGCCCGAGGCCGACCGCGTCAGCGAGGCCTACGACGTCCGCCCCGGCGACATCGGCGTCCACCTGCTCCTCGCCCCCGTCGGCCCGGGCGGCACCCGCTCCGGCTGGACGGCCCTCCTCGTGGCGTCCATCGCCGGGTACGTCCTGCTGGGCCTGGACCGACGGCGGGTCGTGGTCGACCCGGACGTACGCAACGAGAAGGCGGTCACCCGCTTCCTCAAACTGGGCTTCACGGCGGGGCCGGTCGTCGTCCTGCCCGAGATCGACCTGCCCGACGTGTACCTCCCGGAGAAGAAGGCACAGCTCGCCTTCCTCGACCGGGAAGTACTCTTCCCCGCGTGACGCCCGAGGACCTCATCGCGCACTACGCCCTGGAACCGATCCCCCGCGAAGGCGGCCTGTTCCGCCAGACCTGGGCCGGCCCCCAACGCCCCGACGGCCGCCCCGAGGGCACGGCGATCGTCGCCCTCCTCACAGCCGACGCCTTCTCCGCCCTCCACCGCCTCCCGACCGACGAGGTCTGGCACTTCTACCTCGGCGATCCCCTGGAGCTCCTTCTGCTCGCCCCGGACAGGAGCACGCGGACGGTGGTGCTCGGGCCGGATGTCCTGGGTGGCCAGCACGTCCAGTTCACCGTCCCGGCAGGTACGTGGATGGGCGGGAGGTCCCAGGGGGAGTGGACCTTGTTCGGCTGCACGATGGCGCCCGGCTTCACGTTCGAGGGCTATGAACACGGGGACGAGGCGGAGCTGACGGCGAGCTATCCGACAGAGGCGGAAAAGATCGCAGGACTGTCAGCCACCTAGGGGCGCGGGGAACTGCGCGAACAACCCCCACCGGCCCGCGGCCGCCTCACTACACACGCAACCACCCCGATGAGCACTACACCCTTCTCATCCGTACGTATCCGGAAGCCGCACAGCCCCGACCCCGGAGAACCACGTGGACCCACGGCGGAACGAGGAGCGCAATGTCGGACACCCCCGGCGAATCCAAGCCCTGGTGCTGCTCGGCACCGTGCTGGTCCTGCTCTTCCTCAGCGGAACCCCCGCCTCCGCCCACGCGGCCCTCCGCAGCACCGACCCTGACGATGGATCCGTCGTCAAACAGGCCCCCCGCAGTGTCACCCTGACCTTCACCGAATCCGTAGGCCTGCTCGACGACTCCTTCCGGGTCTTCGGCCCCGACCAGCGCCGCGTCCCCACCGGCGAGGCCACACACGCGGACGGCCGCTCCGACACGGCCCGGGTCGGACTGCCCGGGAAGCTCGCCCAGGGCACCTACACGGTGGCCTGGCGGGTGGTCTCCGCCGACAGCCACCCCGTCTCCGGCGCCTTCACCTTCTCCGTCGGCAAACGGTCCGCCACATCCACGCAGATCGACACCGGCCCGGACGAGGACCCGCTGACCGGCGGCCTCTACGACGCCGCCCGCTACCTCGCCTACCTCGCCGCCGCACTGCTCGTCGGAGCGGCGGCGTTCGCGCTGCTGTGCCGTCCCGCGAACAGGTCCCCGCTGCGCATACCGCTGGTGACGGCCTGGTGGACGCTGCTGGGCTCGACGGTCGTCCTGCTCCTGCTGCGCGCCCCGTACGAGGCGGGCTCCGGCCCGGCCGCGGCCTTCGACGCCTCCGCCCTCGGCCGCACCCTGACCAGCCGCCCGGGCCTGGCCCTGCTCGCCAGGCTGGCCGTTCTGCTGCTGACCGCCGTGTTCCTGGTGTGGCTCTCCAGGCGCTGGAACAGCCGCGACAGCGAGGACAGCCGGGACAGCGAGGACGTCCAGGCCGGCCACGACCGCCCGGAGACCGTGCCGCTTGCGGTGGGCACGGCCCTGGCCGTCGCACTGGCCCTGACCTGGGCGGCGGCCGAGCACGCCTCCGCCGGGATCCAGGTGCCGCTGGCGATGACGTCGTCCGTGCTGCATCTGCTGGCGACCGGGGTCTGGCTGGGCGGCCTCGTGGCCCTGCTCCTGACCCTGCGCCGCTCGTCCGGCGAGGACCTGACGGAGGTCGTGCCCCGCTTCTCCCGTATCGCCTTCGCCTCGGTGACGGTCCTGGTCGTCACCGGCGTCTACCAGTCCTGGCGCGGCCTCGGCTCCGTCTCCGCGCTGAGCGGCACGTCGTACGGCCGGCTGCTGCTCGCGAAACTGGTCGCGGTGACCGTGCTGGTCATGGCCGCCGCGTACTCACGCCGCTGGACGGCCGCCATCGCGGCCCCGGCGACCGCAGAGGCGACGGCACAGACGACCGCACGGGCGACCGCGTCGGCGACAGCCCCGGCCGTCGCCGTACGCGAACGGGTCGCGCAGCCGGTCGGCGCCCCGCCACCACCGGAGGCGACCGGAGAGCCGAAGCCCCCATCCCCCGAGCCGGAAGACGGGGACAGGGACACGCCAGGGGAGACGGACACGGACCTGCAACGGCGAGGCCTGCGCCGCTCCGTCCTCATCGAGGTCGCCGTCGCCGCCGTGGTGCTGCTGATCACGACCCTGCTCACCACCACACTGCCGGGCCGCGCCCAGGCCGAGGCCGCCCAGCAGGCCCCGGCGGGAACGCTGCCGCCCACGACGCTCGTCACGGTGCCCTACGACACGGGCCTGGACACCCTGGACGGCCGGGGCAAGGTTCTGGTCACCGTCGACCCCGCGCGGGTCGGCGAGAACGGCATCCAGGCCGTGGTCCACGGCGCCGACGGGGGCCCGATCGTCGTCCCCGAGGTCCGTATCACCTTCACCCTGCCGTCCCGCAAGGTCGGCCCGATCGACGCCGAACTCAGAGACGTCGGCTACTGGAGCACCAATTCCCTCACCCTGCCCCTCCCCGGGACCTGGACGATGAAGACGACCGTGCGGGTGTCGGACGTCGACCAGGTGACGGTCTCGAAGCGGATACGTATCGCCCCCTAGGCCCCCGGCCCGGCCCGCCCTCGCCGAAGTTCACACAGACACCGTCAACTTCCTTCCGTGCGGACCCCGTTGTCCGGCCAGAGGTTCCGTGTTCCACTGAATCTTTTCTGGCACATCGGTCACGGGTCACCCGCCCCCGGGCGGGAAGGCACTCCATGGGGGGTCCGTGTGTGAAGAACTGGGCTTCGAGAAACTCCTCGGCGAGGAGGGCTTCTTCGCCCGGCTGCTCGGACGGACGCCGTCCGGGACCGGCCGGGACCTGCTGTACGGCCCCGACCTGCCCGTGGTCCTGCTCACCGGCGGGCCGGGCATGGGCAAGGGCCGGCTGCTGCGCGCCGTACGGGACCGCTTCGCCGCCAAGGTGCCGGTGATCCACCTGGACTGCGCCTCACCGGTGTACGCGGACCGCGCGGACCCGGAACCCGGCGCCCGCTCCGCCACGACCGAGGCCCTGGTCGAGGTCGCCCGCCGGCTGAGCACCTGGCAGGGCACGGGCGGCTCGTTCGCCTTCCCCCGGCTCTTCCCCGGCCTCGCCATGATCGCGACCGGCGTCAGCGAGGGCACGCCCGAGGCGGTGGCGACCGAGGCCGAACGCTACGAGGGCCTGGCCCAGAAGCAGCGCCTGCGGGGCCTGGGCACCGGCGACTTCTGGCGGGGCGTGCTGCGCGGCGGCATCCGCAACCTGCTGATGACGCTGTACGGGCAGGCGCTCGACCCGTACTCGGCGGCCGTCAGCAACGCCCTGCTGGACGCCCTCTTCCAGGGCCTGGCCCCCCGGGGCAGGGCGGAACTGGCGCGGCTCTACGGCGCCTATCCCGGCGCGGCCGGCCAGCCCAGGATCGGGCTGCGCATCCTCGCCGCCGACTTCCGGGCCGGCGGCGAGGCACGGGACGTGGCGGAGAGCTTCCTCTTCCGGGCCCTGCGCGAGGACCTGGAGGCGGCGTACGCCTCGCCCTCGGGCTGGCTCCGCCGGGTCGGCCGCCCGGCGATCCTGCTGGACCACGCCGAGTCGCCCTTGGGCGAACGGCTGCTGCGGGCCGTCCTCACCGACCGCCGGGCCGGGCAGCGCGACCGCGTGGTGATCGTCGGCACGGCACGCCGTACGGACGGCGGCGCCTTCCTGCACGGCGGGCTGCCGTCCGCGGAGGTGGCGCCCCCGGCGGAGTACCGGCCGGCCGACGGCGCCCCGCCCGCCTGGTCCCGCCGTACGGACGAGGCCGCGGACCGGGCACCCCTCGCCGACGGCGTGGTCCTGCTGCGGATGCCGCTGCTCACCGGCGACCAGCTGCGCCGCGAGACCGTACGAAGACAGCAGCGCGCCGAGCCGGAGGGCGGCACGAACCGCCGCCGGATCGACGCCGCCGTGGCGCGGCTGAGCGGCGGCCGCCCGCACACGGTGATCCGGCTGTCCGCCGCCGCGGCCGCCTTCCGGATGCCGGAGGACGCCAACGACCGCGACATCCTGGACGCCCCGCTGAGGCTCCCCGGCGACGACACCCCCGAACGCCCCGTCGCGGACGTCCTGCTCCGCGAACTGATCCTGGACCAGTTACCCGTACGGCTCCCCACCGAGCACCGCGCCCAGTGGCTCGACCTCCTCACCCACCTCTCGGTGGCCCACGACACGGAATGCGCGGACGTCCTGCTCCGCCACCACCAGTCGGGCCACGTCCACCACCTGACCGCCCATCACGTGTCCCGGCTCCTCACCGACACCGGATGGCCCACCTGCGAACGCCACTTCATCGGCGACTTCGGCCTCCGCCAGCTCCTGGTGCACCGGCTCTACGGACTGCGCCCCGGCGGCGCCGCCTGGTACGCCGACCACCATCTGCTGCGCGACCACTACGCCGAGCGCGCGGTGGGGGAGGCGCAGGGCACCCAGGGCGACGGGGCGTTCCGCTCGCTCACCGCCCACCGGATGAACCATCACCTGGTGTCCGGCGGCGCGGACGACGTGGTCAGCCATCTCGCCGCCACCCTCCCCGGCCGCCCCGGCGCCTGGTGCGCGGACCTTCTGGAGATCGCCCAGGCCCCCTATCCGGGCGGGGCGGACGCCCGACGCGAGCGCGCCCAGGGCCTGGTGGGGGCGGACGGCCCGCCGCTGCGCCGCACGGTCGACCAGCTGCTGCACGCGGTGTGGCTGTGCGAGGAGCGCACCAGGCCGACCGGCAAGGAGACCGCCCGCACGCTGGCGAAGCTGCTGGACCTGCTCTCGATCATGGACTTCGAGGGCGCGGGCCGCCTCAGCAGGACGGCGACGGACTGGAGCGGCCTGGCGGAGAACGAGCAGCCCCTGCTGCGCTGCACCTGCACCGAACAGCTCCGGCGAAGGAGATGACGGCATGCCCAGATGGCGCAAGATCCTCTACGCGGTGTTGCTCGTAGGGGCGATCGTGGCGGGCGTCGCCCTCACCACCTCCCTCCTCGGCAGGCCGGACACCTGCGCAGACGGCGTCGAGCGGATCGAGGGCGAGTGCGTCGGCGTCAACGGCGAGGGCTACGACTTCGGCACCCCGGAGATCGCCGACGTCGCCCGGGCCATCGCCCGCGAGAACCAGCGGATCGCGAACCAGCCGCATGTCACGGTGGCGATGATGCTGCCGCTCCAGTCGGACCGCGAGGCCCTGCGCCGGCAGATGCGCAGCGACCTCCAGGGCGCCTACCTGGGCCAGCGCCAGGCCAACGAGGGCGAGGGCGAACCCCCGAGAATCCGCCTGGTCCTCGCCAACCCCGGTCAGGCCTACGGCCATCAGGCGAAGGTCGTCGACACCCTGCTCGGGATGGCCGCCTCCCCCGAGGACCGGCTGCGCGCGGTCACCGGCTTCAACCTGAGCCTCGCCGCCACCGAGGCGGCGGTGAAACGCCTGACGGAGAACAAGATCCCGGTCCTGGCGGCCAGAATCAGCGGCGACAGAATCGCGAACGAGGACCGGCCCGACGGCATGGCCGCCCTGAAGTTCCCCGGTCTGGCCCGCATCCTCCCCACCAACAACGACGCGGCCCAGGCCCTGGCCAACTTCAACGGCGAACGCGGCCGCCGCAACCTCAGAACGGTCCTGGTCTACGACAAACGCCCCGACGGCTACAACGAGTCCCTGGCCCGGGCGTTCAGCAGGATCGAGGAGAAGGGCCCGGCCGGCCCCGCCGCGATGTCCTTCGAGTCCCCGTCCATCGACGAGCCGGGCTCGACCGGCAACCAGTTCACCCAGACGGCCAACAACATCTGCGACTCCGAGGCCGACACGATCTACTTCGCGGGCCGCACGCTCCACCTGCGCATCTTCGCCCTCAAGCTCGCCCAGGTGGGCTGCGAGAACCGCCACTACACGATCGTCAGCGGCTCCGACGCGGCCTCGCTGCGCCAGGCCATGACGGAGAAGGACTGGGCCCGGCTCCGCGGCGAGGACGGCAGACCGAAGGTGACGGTGCAGTACGCGGCCCCCGCCCACCCGGACGCCTGGACCACGGAACTGACGAAGTGGACGAAGGCCTACACGGCGAAGCACGCCAAGAAGCCCCCCACCCAGGACCTCCCCCAGTACCTCACCGAACCGAAGGCGGCCCTGGACACCCTCAGGAACCAGATCACCGCCACCCGGCGCGAGGGCACGGCACTCGGCTCCACCCCGAACCTGGACGACTCCCGCACGATGCTCGTCTACGACGGCCTCATCACCATCGGCAAGGCCCTCCACCAGGCCCAACGAGGCGCCCCCGAGACCACCGCCCCCACCCGCGAGGACGTGGGCCGCCAGTGGTCCCTCCTCCAGTCCCGCCACCGAGTCCAGGCCACCAGCGGCCTGATCTGCCTCACCACGGGCGGCAACGCCTACGACAAACCGGCCGCCGTCGTCGAACTCGACCCGGGCCGAAAAGGCGAGGGCACCCTCAAATTCGTCGGCCTCGGCTGGCCGACGGGCAAGCCCCAGCCGAAGAACTGCGTGATCCCGAGCACGACGCCGTGAAGCGGTGGCCACCGAGGGAGAATGTAATTAGCCTTCACGGACTACGCTCCTTACAGACGTGCAGACGGAGGGCTTCCCGCATGACCACCTCGTTCATCCGCCCCGAACCGCCGTACTACGCAGTGATCATCACCACCCGTCCGGCCGCGGACCTCGAAGGCTACGAGGCGATGAGCGCGCGCATGGCCGAACTCGGCGAGGCGCAACCCGGTTACCTGGGCCGCGAGTCGCAGACGGGCGAGGACGGCAGAGACCTCGTAGTCATCTACTACGCCGACGAGGCCTCGATCACGGCCTGGAAGGCCCACCCCGAACACCTCCAGGCCCAACGGCTCGGACGGGAACGCTGGTACTCCTCGTACAGCGTGGAAGTCGCCCGCGTGGAGCGCGCCTACGCCTACGACCGCGACTGACGCCACACGCCGAAGGCCCCACCGCGAGCGGTGGGGCCCTTCGAGGGCACTTGGCCGATCAGGCCGTTCGCATCACTGGCCGCACGCGCATCCGGCGACCGCCGGGGCCTCCTCGGTCGCCTGACCGGTGCAGCAGGCGTCCCCGGCGGCGTCGGGATCGGCGCTCTTGCCGAGGTTGTCGGCGTCGGCCTTCACGACGTAGACCTCCCAGGGTTCCTTGCCGGGACCGTGGACCCACACCTTGTCCTGGAGGGCGTAGCAGCACGAGGTGTCGTTCTCCTCGAAGGTGGCCAGGCCGGCGTCCTTGAGCCGGGTGGTGGCGGCGTCGACCTGGTCGGTGGACTCGACCTCGACGCCGAGGTGGTCCAGGCGCGTTTCCTCGCCGGGCCGCCCCTCGATCAGGACGAGCTTGAGCGGGGGCTCCGTGATGGCGAAATTGGCGTAGCCCTCGCGAAGCTTGGCCGGTTCGGTGCCGAACAGCTTCGAGTAGAAGGTGATCGACGCTTCGAGGTCGCTGACGCGAAGGGCGAGCTGAGCGCGAGACATGGCACGACTCCCAACGGGTTGCATTGATGCCTGTCGATACAACATTGCGCCCTGAATCGAAGAGTGTCAACATAGAGAAATGTCGAATCAAGAGTTCGTGGTGCTGGGTCAGGACGATGCGGCCGACGGCTGTTGCCCGGCGCTGCTCACCACCCCCTTGGACGAGGGGCAGGCGGTGGAACTGGCCAAGGTGTTCAAGGCCTTGGGTGACCCGGTGCGGTTGCGTCTGCTGTCGATGATCGCGTCCCGTGCGGGCGGCGAGGTCTGTGTCTGTGACCTGACCCCGGCCTTCGACCTGTCCCAGCCGACGATCTCGCACCACCTGAAGCTGCTCCGGCAGGCTGGTCTGATCGACTGCGAGCGGCGTGGCACCTGGGTCTACTACTGGCTGGTCCCGGAGATGACCGACCGGCTCGCCGCGATCCTGACCCGTCCGGCGGGAGAACCGCTGCCCGAGCGGACGGCGCCTGCCGCGGCCGCCTCGTGAGCACTGCGGCCACCGAGGGGAACGTGGCGGGACGCTTGTCGTTCGTCGACCGCTACCTGGCTGTCTGGATCCTCGCGGCCATGGCCGTGGGGCTCGGCCTGGGGCGCCTGGTCCCGGGCCTGGGTGACGCGCTGGCCGAGGTGACGGTGACGGGCGTGTCCCTGCCGATCGCCCTGGGCTTGCTCGTGATGATGTACCCGGTGCTGGCCAAGGTCCGCTACGACCGCCTCGGCACCGTCACCCGCGACCGCCGCCTGTTGCTGCCGTCCCTGTTGTTGAACTGGGTCGTCGGCCCGGCGCTCATGTTCGCCCTGGCCTGGCTGTTCCTGCCGGACCTGCCCGCCTACCGCACGGGCCTGATCATCGTCGGCATCGCCCGCTGCATCGCCATGGTCGTCATCTGGAACGACCTGGCCTGCGGACACCGCGAAGCCGCCGCCGTCCTGGTCGCCCTGAATTCCGTCTTCCAGGTGATCGCCTTCTCGGCGCTGGGCTGGTTCTACCTCTCGGCCCTGCCCGGTCTGCTCGGTCTGGAACAGACCGGCCTGGATGTGCCGGTGTGGGAGATCGCCCGCAGCGTGCTCATCTTCCTCGGCATCCCGCTCGCGGCCGGCTACCTCACCCGCCGCATCGGCGAGAAGGCCAAGGGCCGCACCTGGTACGAAGCCGAACTCATCCCGCGCATCGGCCCCTTCGCCCTCTACGGCCTGCTCTTCACCATCGTCATCCTCTTCGCCCTGCAAGGCGACGCGATCACCTCACAGCCGCTGGACGTCGCCCGCATCGCCCTGCCGCTGCTGGTCTACTTCGCCGTCATGTGGGCCGGGTCCATGGCCCTGGGCCGCGCTGTCGGTCTGGACCACTCGCGCGCCACGACGCTGGCCTTCACCGCTGCGGGCAACAACTTCGAACTGGCCATCGCCGTCGCCATCGCCACCTTCGGAGCCACCTCCGGCCAGGCACTCGCAGGCGTCGTGGGCCCCCTCATCGAAGTGCCCGCACTCATCGGCTTGGTGTACGTCGCCCTGTACGCACGCCGCTACTTCACCGCCCCAGCCGCCGCCACCGCACCCCAGGAACCCGCAGCCCATGCCTGACACAACCACCCCGTCCGTTCTGTTCGTCTGCGTCCACAACGCCGGACGCTCACAAATGGCCGCCGCCTTCCTCACCCACCTCGCAGGCGACCGCGTCCAGGTCCGCTCCGCAGGCTCCGCCCCCGCCGACACCGTCAACCCGGCCGTCGTCGAGGCCATGGCGGAGGCGGGCATCGACATCACCGCCGAGGTCCCCAAGGTGCTCACGGCGGAAGCGGTCCAGGCGTCCGACATTGTCATCACCATGGGCTGCGGGGACACCTGCCCCGTCTTCCCCGGCAAGCGCTACCTCGACTGGCAACTCCCCGACCCCGCCGGCCAGGGCGTGGCAGCGGTCCGCCCGATCCGCGACCACATCGAGAAACTCATCCGCAGCCTGGTCGCCGAGATCGCTCCGACGAACTGACCACGGGCACTCAGCCGCTCAGCCCGGTCCTTGAGACCGACCGGGACGGACAACGCCGAAGGGCCCCACCGCGAACGGTGGGGCCCTTCGACATCGTGCCCGGTGAGGCACTGGCGGAGGATACGAGATTCGAACTCGTGAGGGGTTGCCCCCAACACGCTTTCCAAGCGTGCGCCCTAGGCCTCTAGGCGAATCCTCCGTCGAAGACATTACATGACTGGGAGGAGTGCTCGCGAACTCGTTCCCTGCCCCTGACATCAGGTAGCCTTGGCGCAGCCCCTCACGCGGCGCTATCTGACTGAACTCCCCCAGGGCCGGAAGGCAGCAAGGGTAGGTTGGCTCTGGCGGGTGCGTGGGGGGCGTTTGCGTTCCCGGGTTCCCGGGGCGGGGCTCGTTGTCAGTGGGCGCCTATAACCTCGTATGCGTGTCGTCTCTCGCTCTGTACCGCCGCTATCGCCCGGAGACCTTCGCCGAGGTCATCGGGCAGCAGCACGTCACCGACCCGTTGCAGCAGGCGCTGCGCAACAACCGGGTCAACCACGCGTACCTGTTCAGCGGGCCGCGCGGCTGTGGCAAGACGACCAGTGCGCGGATCCTGGCGCGCTGCCTGAACTGCGAGCAGGGCCCGACGCCCACGCCGTGTGGTGAGTGCCACTCGTGTCAGGACCTCGCCCGCAACGGCCCCGGTTCCATCGACGTCATCGAGATCGACGCCGCGTCGCACGGTGGCGTGGACGACGCCCGTGACCTGCGCGAAAAGGCCTTCTTTGGACCCGCACGCAGCCGCTACAAGATCTACATCATCGACGAGGCCCACATGGTCACGTCGGCCGGTTTCAACGCGCTGCTGAAGGTCGTCGAGGAGCCCCCGGAGCATCTCAAGTTCATCTTCGCGACCACCGAGCCCGAGAAGGTCATCGGGACGATCCGCTCGCGGACCCATCACTACCCCTTCCGGCTCGTGCCCCCCGGGACCCTGCGGGACTACCTCGCCGAGGTGTGCCAGAAGGAGACCATCCCGGTCGACGACGGTGTCCTCCCGCTCGTCGTGCGGGCCGGTGCCGGTTCCGTGCGTGACTCCATGTCCGTCATGGACCAGCTCCTCGCCGGCGCCGCGGCGGACGGTGTGACGTATGCCATGGCGACCGCCCTGCTGGGGTACACCGACGGCTCCCTCCTCGACTCCGTCGTCGAGGCCTTCGCCACCGGCGACGGGGCCGCGGCCTTCGAGGTCGTCGACCATGTGATCGAGGGCGGGAACGATCCGCGTCGCTTCGTCACCGACCTGCTGGAGCGGCTGCGCGACTTGGTGATCCTCGCCGCCGTTCCCGACGCGGTGGAGAAGGGGCTCATCGACGCCCCCGCCGACGTCGTCGAGCGCATGCAGGCCCAAGCCGGCACCTTCGGCCCCGCCGAGCTGAGCCGCGCCGCCGACCTCGTCAACGAGGGACTGACGGAGATGCGCGGCGCCAACTCGCCCCGTCTCCAGCTCGAGCTGATCTGCGCCCGCGTCCTGCTCCCCGCCGCCTACGGCGACGAGCGGTCCGTCATGGCCCGCCTGGACCGCATCGAGCGCGGCGTGAACTTCTCCGCGGCACCCGCCGGCATGCCCGCCATGGGCTACGTGCCCGGGCCCGAGGGACATGGGGGAGCGGCGGCAGCGCCGGCAGCGGCCGCCCCGGTCCCGCCCGGCGGCGGCCCGGCCGCGGCCCGCGCGGCCGTACGGGCCTCCGGAGCACCGGCGAGTGGGAGCGGGAGCGCCGCCGCCACTGGTAGCGGTATCGGCAGTGGTGGCGGCAACGGTGGCGCTGATACGGCGGCTGCGGCCGGGTACGTCCCCGACGCTCCCGGTACCCCGGGCTCCTCCGGCGGCCCCGCCGAGCAGGCCCCGGCAGCGCCCAGCCCCGCCTCCAGCGGGCACGCCCAGCCACCCCAGCCTCCGGCCCCGGAGCCCTCCCAGACGCCCCCGGCGCCCACGCCCCCCGCACCCACAACGCCCGCCGCCCCCGCCCCCGGCGCCTGGCCCACCGCCGCCTCCGCCGGCAGCGGCGGCCGTCGCCCCGGCGGCTGGCCCACGGCCGCCTCGGGCGCGGCAGGCCCCGCGGTGGGGAACGCCCCGGCAGCGAACACCCCCGCGCCGAGCGCACCCGCCCCCAGCACCCCACCGGCACCCTCCCCGGCCCCCTCGACCCCCGCTCCGGCCGTCCCCGCCCCTGCCTCCGCTCAAGCGGCCGGCGGCATCGACCCCCGCATGCTCTGGCCGAACATCCTGGAGGCCGTCAAGAACCGCCGTCGCTTCACCTGGATCCTGCTCAGCCAGAACGCCCAGGTGGCCGGCTTCGACGGCACGACCCTCCAACTCGGCTTCGTCAACGCGGGCGCGCGGGACAACTTCCTGAGCAGCGGCAGCGAGGACGTGCTGCGGCAGGCGCTGGGCGAGCAGTTCAACGTCCAGTGGAAGATCGAGGCGATCGTCGACCCCTCCGGGGGATCCGCGCCCCCGGCCCCGGGCGGCCCCTCCGGCTTCGGAGGAGGCAACGGCGGCCAGGGCGGCGGCTCCGGCGGCAGCGCCAGTGGCTACGGCGGCGGCAGCTACAACTCCGGCGGTGGCGGCTACAACGCCGGAGGCGGCAGCGGCGGCAGTAGCGGCAGCGGCGGTACGGCAACCGCCCAGCGCCCCGCTTCCTCCCAGTCGACGGCCCCGTCCACCTCGGCCCAGCAGTCGGGCACCTCCGCCCCCACCCACTCCACCTCCGCCCCCGCGTCTTCCACCCCCGCGCCCCAGCCCGCCGCCCCGAAGCCGCGGTCCGTATCCGTCGAGGACGACATCCCCGAGGACGACGACCCCGACCTCGACGAGTCGGCCCTCTCCGGCCAGGACCTCATCGTCCGGGAGCTGGGCGCAACGGTGGTGGACGAGTTCACGAACGAGCCCTAGCCGGCCGTACGAGCCCAGCCCCCGGCCAGTGCCGCGTCCCCGCCTCGGAGGAACCTCCAACCCAACACCCCCACCCCCTTCGGAAGCCCGCACAAAGGAAACCCGGCGCTTCCCGTTAGGCTGACCCCCGTGAAGGTCCTCGTCATCGGCACCGGCGCCCGCGAACACGCCCTGTGTCACTCGCTGTCCCTCGACCCCGACGTCACCGCGCTGCACTGCGCCCCCGGCAACGCCGGCATCGCCGAGGTCGCCGAGCTGCACCCGGTCGACGCCCTGGACGGCGCCGCCGTCACCGCGCTGGCCACCCGGCTCGGCGCGGAGCTCGTGGTCGTCGGACCGGAGGCGCCGCTCGTCGCCGGTGTCGCCGACGCCGTGCGCGAGGCGGGCATCCCGGTCTTCGGCCCGTCCGGCCCGGCCGCGCAGCTCGAGGGCTCCAAGGCCTTCGCGAAGGACGTCATGGCGGCGGCCGAGGTGCCCACGGCACGCTCGTACGTCTGCACGACGGAGGACGAGGTCGACGCGGCCCTCGACGCCTTCGGCGCCCCGTACGTCGTCAAGGACGACGGGCTCGCCGCCGGCAAGGGCGTCGTCGTCACCGACTTCATCGAAACCGCCAAGGCGCATGCCGCGGCCTGCGAGCGCGTGGTCATCGAGGAGTTCCTCGACGGCCCCGAGGTCTCCCTGTTCGCCGTCACCGACGGCGAGACGGTCGTGCCGCTCCAGCCGGCCCAGGACTTCAAGCGCGCGCTGGACGGCGACGAGGGGCCGAACACGGGCGGCATGGGGGCGTACTCCCCGCTGCCGTGGGCCGACCCGAAGCTGGTCGACGAGGTGCTGCAGACGGTCCTGCAGCCGACCGTGGACGAGATGAAGCGCCGCGGCACGCCGTTCTCCGGCCTGCTCTACGCCGGTCTCGCGATCACCTCCCGCGGTGTCCGCGTGATCGAGTTCAACGCCCGCTTCGGCGACCCGGAGACCCAGGTCGTCCTGGCCCGTCTGAAGACGCCTCTGGCCGGCCTGCTGATGGCCGCCGCCACCGGCAACCTCGCCCACCTTGAGCCGCTGCGCTGGAGCGACGAGGCGGCCGTGACCGTGGTCATCGCCTCGCACAACTACCCCGGCACCCCGCGCACCGGCGACCCGATCACCGGCCTCGACGAGGTCGCCGCCCAGGACGCCCCGCACGCGTACGTCCTGCACGCCGGTACCAAGAGCGACGGTGACGCGATCGTCAGCGCCGGCGGCCGCGTCCTGTCCGTCACGGCCACCGGCAAGGACCTCGCCGAGGCCCGCGACCGCGCCTACACGGCGGTCGGCCGCGTCAACCTCGACGGCTCCCAGCACCGCACGGACATCGCTGCGAAGGCGGCAGGCGCGTAGCACCGCCGATGAACCTCACAGGCCCCGAATCCGTCTCAGGATCCGGGGCCTGAAGTTTTCGGTAGGTGAGGGCCTGACCCTCGCTTTCCGTCATCCACCTCTCCCCAAAGCCATTCCATCGAGTGACCGATGCCCTATCCGGCTGACGGGGGGCTGAGCCCCAACTAGGGTGCGGCGCAAGCGTTCCGGCACTTGGCCCACCGGCATTGCGATGTCAGTGGCGGGTGCCACAGTGGGGGAGTGAGCAAGGAAAGCGTCAGGTCAACGGGGAGGGGGTGAGGTCGGTCGTGACCGGTATGGGTGTGGAGGCAGGCGCGCAGATCGCGCGGGCACGGGCTCTGGTCGTGCTGCGCATCCGCAGCCGCGCGCTGGCCGTCGCCCTGTTGCCCGCGGCCGTCGCCGTGATCCTGCTCGCGGGGTCGTTCTCCGGCCGTCTCGTCGGCCCCGGCTGGGACGCCGCCCGCTGGGTCCTGACGCCGGTCGCCGTCCTGGTGCTGCTCGCCGCCGCCGGGATCGCCCTGGTCGTCGCCCGGGCCCGTCCGGCCATGAGCCCGACCGTCCCGATCGCCGAGGAGGCGGCTCCCGATCTGTACCGGATGGTGCGCGACCTGGCCGACCGCCTCGAGGTCCCGGCCCCCTCCGCGATAGCGCTCACACCGGACTGCGACAGCTGGCTGGAGGACCGTACGCATCCGGCCCACGGCCCGCCCCCGGTCGAGGAGCACGACGACATAGCGGGCGCGGGGAAGCAGGCGCACCGTCGGCACCCGGTCGCGCCGGTCCTCGTCATCGGCTCTCCCTTCCTGTGGTGGATGCGGGTCGGCGAGCTGCGGGCGGTCCTCGCCCCGGTCGTCGCCGGTACGGGCCCCTCCGCCCACCCGGACATAGCCGCGGCCCGGCGCTTCGTCCGGGGCCTCGACGCCGCGGTGGCCGTGACCTCGGCGCCCCGCCGCGACCCGGTGTCGCGAGCCGTGCTGGCCGGCGTCGGCTGGGTGGCCCGGTTGCTGCTGCGCAGTTGCCGCCTTCCCGCCGCCGAGCTGGAGCGGGGCGTGGCGGCCGCGGCCGCGGAGCGTGCACAGGCTGTGGATTACGGGCTGCGGATCGTCGCCCAGGAGCAGGTGGGCCTGGCGTACGCGGGCTGGGACCGGCTGCTGACCCGCGTCGCGCTGCCCGCCTGGCGGATGGGCCGCTGGCCGTCCCGGCTGGACGCCGGTGTGGTGGCGGCGCTCACGGAGCTGTCCCGGCGCGACCGCCTGGCCGAGGGCTTCGCGTCCCGGCTCGGGGAGCGGCCCGCCTGCGATCTGCTCGAGGAGCCGGGCGCGGTCGACGAGTCCGCCTCCCTGCTCGCCGCCCGCCTCTTCCACGGCGGACCGGCCGGACCCGGCCCTGACTGGGCGCCGGTGGACTGGAGCGAGTATCCGGAGGAGGTCGTGGACCGCAGGTGGCGCATCGACGCGGCCCGGCTCCACCGCGTCCTGGACGCGATGGGCGTCCGTCCCGCCACCGGCCCCGCCGCCCCCGCCACCGGCAGCCCGACCCTGTCCCGCGTCCTGGACCACCTGACGGACCCGGCCGGCGAAGCCTCCCCGCCCCCCAGAAGCACCGCCCCGACCGGCGAAGCGCCCTTCCCCACCAGAACCCCGGAATCAGCCCCTCCCCCCAGCGACAGCGAAGACGCGTACGAGGACGAAGAAGACCTCTCCGGCACCACCCCCCGCAGCGCGGCCCTGGCCGCCCGCCTCAGCGCCGAGCTGGCCCGCGAAGAGGCCGCCGCGGCACCCCGCCCGTCGACCGGCGGCTCACCGGCCGGCGGCAGCTCCCCCGCCGCCCCGGACCCCCTCGCCCTCTGGGACGACCGAGCCCTGCCCCTCTTCCCCCTCCAGCCCCCGCGCACGGCCCGTGAACTGCTCGCGGACCACCTCACGGCGATGATCTGCTGCGCCGCGATGGACACCGCCGGAGCGACGCCCGGCCTGGACTGGCTGGACGGCCCCACGCTCCTTCACAACGGCGAGCGGACCGCCGATCTCGCGCCCAAAATCCTCACCCTGATCGAGGAGGGCGACCCCACGCCCCTGCGCGCCTGGCTGGCCGAGCTGGGGATACGCCCGGAGAAGCCGGTCCGGCTCGTCTGACCCGCCGGAGCACCCGCTTCCACTTCTGGCCAATTCGAAACGAACAGTGACGAAGTGCGCGCGTTATGTGATGTGCTTGGACCGTTCGCGCACATGGCAAGAGCTGACGACATACGACAAGCACATAAGCGCGACGGCGCCACACGGGGACGTACTCACCGCACAGACCACACGCACCACACCAGTACGCACCACCACGGGGGCGAAGGGGAGGGGAAGCAGCCATGGCTTCGGAGCAGATCCGCCGCTGGGAGTCGGGAGCGCTGGCGCACGCCGTGACGGATCCCTTCGGACAGGGCCCCGTTCCGTGGCTGCGCGGCACGGTGACGTACTTCGACGACACCGGCCAGGTCGTCCCCTGGTACGTGGACCAGGACGCGCCCCACGCCCCGAGGAAATCCACCCGCTCCAACGGCCCCCGCGCCGCCGACGACGTCAACCGCCAGATCAAGGGCTTCACCTCCACCGGCGCGGTCGCCCCCGGCGACGCCATCGACTTCCACATCACGGTCGACCCGCCCCAGGAGTTCGGCGTCGACATCTACCGCATCGGCCACTACGGCGGTGACGGCGCCGCCAAGATCACCACCAGCCCGCGACTTTCCGGCATCGTCCAGCCCGCCCCGCTCACCGCGGACCGTACGATCTCGTGCCACCACTGGTGGCTCTCCTGGCGGCTCCAGGTCCCGTCGTACTGGAACATCGGCGCGTACGTCGCCGTCCTCACCACCGCCGGCGGCTACCGCTCCCACGTCCCGTTCACGGTCCGCCACGACCAGCCCGCCGATCTGCTCCTCGTCCTGCCCGACATCACCTGGCAGGCGTACAACCTCTACCCGGAGGACGGCCGCACCGGCGCCAGCCTGTACCACGCCTGGGACGAGGAGGGCCGGCTGCTGGGCGAGTCGGAGGCGGCCACGACGGTCTCCTTCGACCGTCCGTACGCGGGCGCGGGCCTTCCCCTCCACGTCGGCCACGCCTACGACTTCATCCGCTGGGCCGAGCGCTACGGCTACGACATCGCCTACGCCACGGCGAGCGACCTGCACGCGGGCCGCGTCGACCCCACCCACTACCGCGGCCTGGTCTTCCCGGGCCACGACGAGTACTGGTCGGCCGCCATGCGCGCCGGTGTGGAGCTCGCCCGCGACGCCGGCACCTCGCTCGTCTTCCTTTCCGCCAACTCCATGTACTGGCAGGTGGAACTGGGCCCCTCCCCGTCCGGAGTCCCCGACCGCCTGCTGACCTGCCGCAAACGCAGGGGCCCGGGGAAGCCGGTGCTGTGGCGGGAGATCGACCGGGCGGAGCAGCAGCTCATCGGCATCCAGTACGCGGGGCACGTCCCCGAGCCGGGGCCCCTGATCGTGCGCAACGCCGATCACTGGCTGTGGGAGGCCTCCGGCGCGCACGAGGGCGACGAGATCGAGGGCCTGGTCGCGGGCGAGGCCGACCGCTACTTCCCGCGCACCCCGCTGCCCGACCACGAGGAGCGCATCCTGCTCGCGCACTCCCCGTACACCGACAAGGAAGGCGCCCGGCGCCACCAGGAGACGTCCCTCTACCGCGCTCCCTCCGGCGCCTGGGTCTTCGCATCCGGGACGTTCGCCTGGACCCCGGCCCTGGACCGCCCCGACCACGTCGACCCGCGCATCCAGCGCGCCACCGCAAATCTTCTGGACCGCATCTGCAAACGCGACTGACCCACTGTCCGTGATCACCCGTGCATACGGGAGAATCAAGCCATTGGACAGAACCACGGGGAGGAACCGTGTCCGGATTCGTAGAAAAGCCCGAGCCGATTCAGGTTCCGGGCCTGGTGCACCTGCACACCGGCAAGGTGCGCGAGCTGTACCGCAACGAGGCGGGCGACCTCGTGATGGTCGCCAGCGACCGCATCTCCGCGTACGACTGGGTGCTGCCGACCGAGATCCCCGACAAGGGCCGGGTCCTCACCCAGCTCTCCCTGTGGTGGTTCGACCAGCTCGCCGACCTGGCCCCGAACCACGTCCTGAGCACCGAACTGCCCGCGGGCGCCCCCGCCGACTGGGCGGGCCGCACGCTGGTCTGCAAGTCCCTGCAGATGGTTCCCGTGGAGTGCGTGGCCCGCGGCTACCTCACCGGCTCGGGCCTGGTCGAGTACAAGGAGTCCCGCACGGTCTGCGGCCTTGCCCTCCCCGAGGGCCTGGTCGACGGCAGCGAACTGCCCGCGCCGATCTTCACCCCGGCCACCAAGGCCGCCGTCGGCGAGCACGACGAGAACGTCTCCTACGAGGAGGTCGCCCGCCAGGTCGGCGCGGACACCGCGGCCCGGCTGCGCCAGGCGACCCTGGCCGTCTACGCCCGGGGCCGGGACATCGCCCGGGAGCGGGGCATCATCCTCGCGGACACGAAGTTCGAGTTCGGCTTCGACGGCGACGACCTGGTCCTCGCGGACGAGGTCCTCACCGCGGACTCCTCCCGTTTCTGGCCGGCCGACCAGTGGGAGCCGGGCCGCGCGCAGCCGTCCTACGACAAGCAGTTCGTCCGCGACTGGCTGACCTCGGCGGAGTCCGGCTGGGACAGGAAGAGCGAGCAGCCCCCGCCGGCGCTGCCGCAGCAGGTCGTCGACGCCACCCGCGCCAAGTACGTGGAGGCGTACGAGCGCCTGACGGGCCTGACCTGGGCGTAACGCGAAAGGCCCCCGGAGAACCGGGGGCCTTTCGAAATGGAGCGAACGACGAGGTTCGAACTCGCGACCTCAACCTTGGCAAGGTTGCGCTCTACCAACTGAGCTACGTTCGCATGCGCCGTGGCGCGGGAACCACTATACCCAACCTCGCTCCCGTGCGAGCCGCACCGCCGCATGCCGGTTCTCCGCCCCGAGCTTCGACACCGCAGAGGACAGATAGTTCCGTACGGTCCCCTGCGACAGCGCGGCCCGCTCGGCGATCTCCGCCACGGGCGCTCCGTCGGCGGCGAGTTCCAGCACCTCCGCCTCCCGCGCGGTCAGCGGCGAGTCCCCGGCGGCGATCGCGTCGGCGGCCAACTCCGGGTCGACGTAACGGTTCCCGGCGTGCACCGTACGAATGAGCTCCGCGAGCCGCTGCGCACTCACGGTCTTCGGCACGAACCCCCGCACCCCGGCCTCCAGCGCCCGCTTCAGATGCCCGGGCCGCCCGTGACTGGTGACGATGAGGACCTTGCAGCCGGGCAGTTCGGAGCGCAGGGATGTGGCGACCTTCACACCGTCGGCGCCGGGCATCTGAAGATCCAGCACCGCGACATCGGGCTCATGCGCCCGGGCCATCGCCAGCGCCTCCGGCCCGGTGGCCGCCTCGGCGACGACCATGAGGTCCTCCTCCAACGACAGCAACGCGGCGAGCGCCCCACGGATGAGGTGCTCGTCGTCGGCGAGCAGGAGCCGTACGGGCTCTACGGCCGTCATGGGGTGACCTCGCTCACGGGTCGCGCGGCGGCGACGGACGCGGGGCCGGAGCGGGCGGCGGAGCCGGAAGGGCCGGCCGCCGACGGCAGCGGAATCTCCGCCGTCAGCCGGAACAGCCCCCGCCCCGCGGGTCCGGCCTGCAACGTCCCGTCGATCTCCGCCAGCCGCTCCCGCAACCCGGCAATCCCCGATCCGGAAGAGCCGGAAGGGCCGGAAGAACCGGAAGGGCCGGAAGAGCCGGAAGAGCCGACAGACCCGGCCGCCCCGGCCCCGGCCCCCGCCTCGCTCTCCACCCTGTCGCTCTCCGCCCCGTCGCTCTCCGCCCCGTCGCTCTCCACCCCGTCGTTCTCCACCGACAACACCACGCGCCCCTCCCGCACCCACAACCGCACCGCACACCGCCGCGCGTCCCCGTGCCGCAGGACATTCGTCGCGGCCTCCCGCACCACCCACCCCAGGGCGGACTGCACCGCGACCGGCAGCCCGGCCGCCGTCGCCCCGCTCACCGTGCAGTCGATGCCGGCCGCGGCCAGCACCCCTTGCGCCCCGGCGAGTTCCACAGTGAGGTCGGCCTCGCGGTAGCCGCGGACGACCTCCCGCACCTCCCGCTGCGACTCGTGCGCGAGCCGCTGCACCTCGACCATCTGGGCCACGGCCTCCGGCCGCCCGCGCTGGGCCAGTTGCACGGCCAGTTCGCTCTTGAGCGCGATCACGGCGAGGTTCCGCCCCATGACGTCGTGCAGATCACGCCCGAACCGGAGCCGCTCCTCGGCGACGGCGAGCCGGGCCCGGGTCTCGCGGGCCTCGTCGAGTCGGTAGACGATGTCGAGCAGCCACACGGAGACGACGGCCGTGAAGGCGAGCACCCCGCCGGCGAGCAACGCCACCACCGCCGTGAAGAGCGAGGCGCCCAGCGAGGCGCCCCGGGTGAAAGCGACGAGCCAGGAGATCGTCGCGAAGCCCGCGACGATCGCGAACACCTGCCGCCGCTCGCGGACGCCGAGGGCGATGGTGCCGATCCCGATGATGCCGACGATGCCGAGGACCCCGCTCGCGGCGGTGTCCACGCTCTCGCCGCGCGGCCCGTGGTCGGCGACGCCGATCGCGACGGCGCAGACCGCGGCGGTCACGGCGGCCAGCGCCCACAGCAGCCGGACGGGCTGCGGCCGCCTGCCGCGCGTCCAGTCCAGCGACCGCGACACGGTGACCATGCAGACCGCGGCGTGCACAGCCGACATGAGCAGCAGCCCGGCCCCGAGCCACATCCCCAGCGGGACCACCGCCATGAGCCCGACCATGACGAACTCGGTCACCGCGAAGGACTGGAACGACCACCGCGTGTACGTCTCGACCTTCTCCGGCGTGGTCTGCCGCCGCCACCACCCACCCGGCCCCCGCATCAGCCCGTCCCTCCCCCTCCGGTCAGCGTCGCGGTTCCCAGCGGAACCACCGCCGTACAGCAAACACCGACACGAGGATCCAGGCCACCGCCGTCGCCACCGCGCCCAGCGCCTCGTACGCCGACAGGTCGCCGGTCCAGCCGCCGCGCACCAGGGTGACGACGGGCGTCAGCGGCAGCAGTTCGCACAGGGAGGCGAGCCGGTCCGGCAGCAGCTCCAGCGGAAAGAACATGCCCGAGCCCATCATCGAAATGATCAGCAGCGGCATGGGCGTGACCTGGGCGCTCTCGCCGGTCCGGGTGAAACCGGCGGTGACCGCGGCGAGGGCGGTGCACAGCACGATCCCCAACAGCAGGCCCACGACGGCCAGCTGGGGCGCGGACGGCGCGGACATGTCCAGCAGCACGGTGCAGCCCGCCGCGAGCAGCAGGCACTGCACGAGCGCGGTGACGGCGGCGGGCATGGCGGAGCCGGCCAGGATCTCGGTGTCCCGCAGCTCACCGGTGCGCAGCCGCTTGAGGACGAGTTCCTCGCGCCGGACGACGAAGACGCCGACGAGCACCGAGTAGACGGCGAACAGCAGGGAGAAGCCGACCGCGGCGGGCAGCACCAGGGTGCCGGCGTCGAGCCCCGCTCCCGCGAGGTCCATCTCCTGGGCCGCCGACCGCACGCTGACCGGCATCACGATCGGCACGAACAGTGCGGCGACGAGCGCGCCCCTGTTCCGCCCGAGCAGGGTCAGTTCGGCGCGGGCGAGCGCCGTCATGCGGCTCACCGGCGTGGTGCCCTCGGTTTTCGTGCCGGGCGCCGGGCGGGGCGTGGTCCGGGTGGCACTCATGCCGCGTACTCCTTCGTCGTCGTTGCCGTGGCCCGTCCCGCGGAGGCCTCCTTGGCGATGCCGAGGAACGCCTCCTCCAGGGAGGCCGACCGCACGTCCAGGCGGCGCAGTTCCACGCGGGTCCGCTCGGCCCACAGCAGCAGTCCGGTGGCAGCGCGCTGCAGTTCATGGGTGCGGAGCCGGACGATCCGGCCGTCGGTCTCGTGCCCGGTCACGCCCAGGTCGCCGAGCGGCGGCAGATCGCCCACGAAGTAGCCGTCGGGCAGTTCGAAGGAGATCCGCGACGGCTCGGCGGCGGTCACCTCGGCCGGGGTCCCGGTGGTGGCGATGCGTCCCTCGTGCATGATCGCCAGCCGGTCGGCGAGGTTCTCGGCCTCCTCCAGATAGTGCGTGGTCAGCAGCACCGTCGCACCGCCGTCGCGCAGCGCGCTCACCAACTCCCACGTTTCCCGGCGGCCTTCGACGTCGAGTCCGGTGGTCGGCTCGTCCAGGAAGAGCACCTCGGGGTGGCCGAGGAGGGCGAGCGCCAGGTCCAGGCGGCGCCGCTGCCCGCCGGACAACTGCTTGACCCGGACGCCGGCCTTCGACTCCAGGCCGACCAGCGCGAGGACCTCCGCGGGTGGCCGGGCCCCGCTCACGCACCCCGCCCACATCCGCGTGGTCTCCGCGACGGTCAGCTCCGAGGGGAAGCCGCCCTCCTGGAGCATGACGCCGGTGCGCGGGCGGACGGCGGCCCGCTCGGTGTACGGGTCGTGGCCGAGCACCCGCACCGTCCCGGAGGTCGGCGGCGCGAGCCCTTCCAGCAGTTCCACGGTCGATGTCTTGCCCGCGCCGTTGGTCCCCAGCAGCGCGAAGATCTCCCCGCGTCGTACGGAAAGGCTGATTCCGCTGACCGCCTCGAACCCGCCCCCGTACACACGCCGCAGGTCAGTGACCTCAATCACGTGTTCGTGTCCGTTGTTTTCCATGCCTTCAGCGTTCCGCCCGGGGCGGCTCTTCAGCAGTGCGCGCTGTCATCACTCGGCATGACAAATGTCAGACGGGCCCACCGGAGAGACGGGCCTACTGGAGACGGTCCCACTGGAGACACGAAAAGACCCCGGTCCTGAAGGACCGGGGTCTGATTCCCGAGCGGACGACGAGGTTCGAACTCGCGACCTCAACCTTGGCAAGGTTGCGCTCTACCAACTGAGCTACGTCCGCAATTGCCCCCGACCGGCTCTCACCGATCGGTGCGTGCACCAGCCTACCTGATCCACAAGAGTGGTCGGTACGCGTTGCAGAGCGGGTGACAGGAATCGCACACTGCGCCTTCCCCCTGGAAGGGGGATGTTCTACTACTGAACTACACCCGCATGTTTCCGTGAGCTGGGCCTTTCGGCCTCGCCCCTCGGCGTGCTCCAGACTCTAACTGATCAGCCGGGGGGCTGCGCAAGTCGGTTGACGCGAGGGGCGGATGGCCGGCGGCCGGCCGGGGCTCACCGGGCCGTCACTGCGCGGCGGTGAACGCCTCGTAGACCTTCTTGGGGATGCGCCCGCGCGCGGGGACGTCCATCTTGTTGGCCTGGGCCCAGGCCCGCACGGCGGACGGGTCGGGGGCGACCTCCGTCTGCCGGTACGCCTTGCCCGAGCGGGACCGCTTGCGGCCGGCTTCCACGTAAGGCGCGAGCGCCTTCCGCAGTTCGTCGGCATTGCCTTCGTTCAGGTCGATCTCGTACGACTTGCCGTCCAGTCCGAAAGCGATCGTTTCCGCCGCTTCCGAGCCGTCGATGTCGTCAAAGAGAGTGACCACGACCTTCTGCGCCACGAATATCGGTCCCTTCCTGCGGCACTTGCCTAATTTATTTGTACAGTGCCGCGCAATGCATTGTGAAGTTCGACTAAATCCTTCCGCGTGTCCGAACGCAATAGGTTTCGGGTGTCGACCCGGAATCTTTCCTGGAAATTTTCGCGCAGGGCCCCGACGATGCGGGATCGTGATGGCCGTCACGTAGTTTCCTACAAGTCGACGCGCGTAGAAATTTTGTGCGGGTAGTCTGAAGGGACCTGCTCAGCACCACACACCGGGAGTGCCAGTGGCACGCGTCGTAGTCGACGTCATGCTCAAGCCGGAGATCCTCGACCCCCAGGGCCAGGCGGTGCAGCGCGCACTGCCGCGGCTGGGTTTCGAGGGGATCTCGGACGTCCGCCAGGGAAAGCGTTTCGAACTGGAAGTTGACGGGCCGGTCGACGAGGCCGCCCTCGCCCGCATTCACGATCTTGCGGAGTCCTTCCTCGCGAACACCGTGATCGAGGACTTCACCGTCCGGGTCGAGGAAGTCGCGGAGGCCGTGAAGTGACCGCTCGTATTGGCGTGGTCACTTTTCCCGGCAGTCTGGACGACCGGGACACGCAGCGCGCGATCCGGGTCGCGGGCGCCGAGCCGGTCGCCCTCTGGCACAAGGACAAGGACCTCAAGCAGGTCGACGCCGTGGTGTTGTGCGGTGGTTTCTCCTACGGCGATTATCTGCGCGCCGGGGCCATCGCCCGTTTCTCGCCGGTGATGGAGCCCCTGCTGGAGCAGGCGAAGGCCGGTCTGCCGGTGCTCGGCATCTGCAACGGCTTCCAGATCCTCACCGAGGCCCATCTGCTCCCGGGCACGATGCTGCGCAACGACCACCTGCACTTCATCTGCCGTGACCAGAAGCTGCGCGTGGAGAACGCCGAGACCTCCTGGACCACCGATTACACGGCCGGCCAGGAGATCCACATCCCGCTGAAGAACAACGACGGGCAGTACGTGGCCGACGCGTACACGCTCGACCAGCTGGAGGCCGAGGGCCGCGTCGCCTTCCGCTACCTCGACTTCAACCCCAACGGCTCGCAGCGGGACATCGCCGGCGTCACCAACGCGGCCGGGAACGTGGTCGGCCTCATGCCGCACCCCGAGCACGCCGTCGAGCCGCTGATCGGTACCGGTCGTACCGACGGTCTGCCGTTCTTCACCTCGATCCTCAAGAAGCTGGTCAACGCATGAGCCGGACGCCTCTGGACACGGTCGAGCACGCGGCCGAGACCCCCGACGTCGAGCTGCCCTGGGCCGAACTGGGCCTGAAGAAGGACGAGTACGAGCGGGTCGTGGAGATCCTCGGCCGCCGGCCCACCGGGGCCGAGCTGGCCATGTACTCGGTCATGTGGTCCGAGCACTGCTCGTACAAGTCGTCGAAGGTGCACCTGCGCCAGTTCGGCGAGAAGGCCCCGCAGAGCGACGCCCTCCTCGTCGGTATCGGTGAGAACGCCGGTGTCGTGGACGTCGGCCAGGGCTACGCGGTCACCTTCAAGGTGGAGTCGCACAACCACCCCTCCTACGTCGAGCCCTACCAGGGCGCGGCCACGGGTGTCGGCGGCATCGTCCGCGACATCATCGCGATGGGCGCCCGCCCGGTCGCCGTCGTCGACCCGCTGCGCTTCGGCGCGGCCGACCACCCCGACACCAAGCGCGTCCTGCCGGGCGTCGTCGCGGGCATCGGCGGCTACGGCAACTGCCTGGGCCTGCCCAACATCGGCGGCGAGGTCGTCTTCGACGCCTGCTACCAGGGCAACCCGCTGGTCAACGCCGGTGCCATCGGCGTCATGCGGCACGAGGACATCCACCTCGCGAAGGCCTCCGGCGCGGGCAACAAGGTCATCCTCTACGGGGCCCGGACCGGCGGTGACGGCATCGGCGGCGCCTCGATCCTGGCCTCCGAGACCTTCGACGACGCGAAGCCGTCGAAGCGCCCGGCCGTCCAGGTCGGTGACCCCTTCCAGGAGAAGCTCCTCATCGAGTGCACCCTGGAGGCCTTCCAGGAGAAGCTGGTCGTCGGCATCCAGGACCTCGGCGCCGCGGGCCTGTCCTGCGCGACGAGCGAGCTGGCGTCGAACGGCTCGGGCGGCATGCGCGTCACCCTGGACGACGTACCGCTCCGCGACTCCACGCTCTCGCCCGAGGAAATCCTCATGAGCGAGTCGCAGGAGCGCATGTGCGCGGTCGTCGAGCCCGAGAAGGTCGACCGCTTCCTGGAGATCTGCGAGAAGTGGGACGTCATCGCCACCGTCATCGGTGAGGTGACCGACGGCGACCGCCTGGAGATCTACTGGCACGGCGGCAAGATCGTCGACGTCGACCCGCGCACGGTCGCGCACGAGGGCCCGGTCTACGAGCGCCCCTACGCCCGCCCGTCCTGGCAGGACACCCTCCAGGCGGACGACGCGAACAAGCTGCCCCGGCCGGAGACGTCGGCGGAACTGAAGGACCAGGTCCTGAAGCTGGTCGGCTCCCCGAACCAGGCCTCCAAGTCCTGGATCACCTCGCAGTACGACCACTTCGTGCAGGGCAATACGGTCCTCGCCCAGCCCGAGGACTCCGGCATGATCCGGATCGACGAGGAGTCCGGCCTCGGCGTGGCCATCGCGACCGACGGCAACGGCCGCTACGCCAAGCTGGACCCGTACCACGGCGCCCAGCTGGCCCTGGCGGAGGCGTACCGCAACGTCGCGACGACCGGCGCGAAGCCGCTCGCCGTCTCGGACTGCCTGAACTTCGGCTCGCCCGAGGACCCGGCGGTGATGTGGCAGTTCGCGGAGGCCGTGCGCGGTCTGGCGGACGCCTGTCAGCAGCTGGGCACCCCGGTGACCGGCGGCAACGTCTCCCTCTACAACCAGACGGGCGAGGCCGCCATCCACCCGACCCCGGTGGTCGCGGTGCTCGGCGTGATCGACGACGTGGCCCGCCGTACGCCGGTCGCCTTCCAGGAGGAGGGGCAGCTGCTCTACCTCCTCGGCGACACGCGTGAGGAGTTCAGCGGCTCGGCCTGGTCCCAGGTCGTCCACGACCACCTCGGCGGTCTGCCGCCCAAGGTCGACCTGGAGCGCGAGCGGCTGCTCGCCGAGATCCTGATCTCCGCCTCCCGCGACGGCATGATCGACTCCGCGCACGACCTGTCCGACGGCGGTCTGATCCAGGCGGTCGTCGAGTCGGCGCTGCTCGGCGGCAAGGGCGCCCGCCTGATCGTCCCGGACGGTCTGGACGCCTTCACCTTCCTCTTCTCCGAGTCGGCGGGTCGCGCGGTCGTGGCCGTGCCGCGCTCCGAGGAGCTCCGCTTCAACGACATGTGCGGCGCGCGGGGCCTCCCGGCCACCCGCATCGGTGTCGTCGACGGCGACTCGGTGGAGCTGCAGGGCGAGTTCACCCTCCCCCTGTCCGAGCTGCGTGAGACGCACGAGGCGACGATCCCGGCGCTGCTGGCCTGACCCGAGGCAGTCGTACTGTGCCCCGTCGAGGTCCCACTCGGCGGGGCACAGGTGTCTCCACACGTCGTCCCCCGATTCCGGCGGGCCCGGGCCGACGGTTGCACGAGATTACGTAGTTCCGTAATCTCTGTGGAGTGGAACTCGAAGCACGCGTAGCCGACCTGGAGCGCCGTCTGGCGGCCCTCGAAGGCGCCCACCGCGCCGGACCCCGTCTCGACGACAGCGACTTCTGGGCGCTGAACGGGCTGAAGGAGCAGCTGGCCGAGCTGGGGGCCGCCGACGGCGGCATCCTCTACACCGGCTCCGTGCGCCTGCCGACGGGCGAGCCGTACGTCTGGCAGATGGGCGTCCTGACGGAAGGACTGCTGGAGGAGGACTGGACGACGGCCGCCGAGTCGTTCGCGGCGCTCGGCCACCCCGTGCGGCTCCGGCTGCTCCACGAGATCCTCGGCGGCCGGCGCACCGCGGCCGAACTCGCCGAGCTGGACGAGGTCGGCACGACCGGCCAGATCTACCACCACCTGCGCCAGCTCACCGCCACCGGCTGGCTGCACACGACCGGCCGGGGCCGCTACGAAGTACCGGACCAGCGCGTCGTACCGCTGCTGGTGGCGGTGGCGACGGCCAGGCCCTAGACACGACGAACCGGGGGCAGAATGTCCGCACGCAAGCTCGGCACACTGGCCTTCCAAGGCCTCCAGCTGGTTTTCATCGGCGTGGTGATCGCCCATATCTGCTTCGGCTGGGGCTACCCCATCCTGTGGAACTGCCTGCTGCTGCTCCTCGCGTACGCCGTCATGACCGTCGCCAACCGGTGGGGCGGCGCCCCCGACAGCCCGCGCCGGGCCCGGGAGCCCCTGGACGTCGCCCCGCCCGTGACCGGCCGCTGGTCCGCGCTGAACAGCCCCGCCGACCGCACCCCGAGCCACGGCATCCACGCCCACGGGCAGACGTACGCCATCGACATCCTCGCCGAGCCCGAGCCGGGCGCCCGCCCCGCCTTCCGCCCGCTGTGGCCGCTCGCCCGCCGCCCCGAGGACTTCCCGGCCTTCGGCGCCGAGATCCTCGCGGTCGCCGACGCCACGGTCGTACGGGCCGCCGACGGGCAGCGCGACCACCTCAGCCGCAACTCACTGCCCGGCCTGCTCTACCTGATGCTGATCGAAGGCTCGGTACGGGAGATGTCCGGCATCCGCCAGATCCTCGGCAACCACATCGTCCTGGACCTCGGCAACGGCACCTACGCCGCCTACGCCCACCTCCAGCGCGGCTCCCTCACCGTCCGCGAGGGCGACCGCGTCCGGGCCGGACAGCTCCTCGCCCGCTGCGGCAACTCCGGCAACTCCTCCGAGCCGCATCTGCACTTCCAGCTCATGGACGGCCCCGACCCGGACGCGGCCCGCGGCGTCCCCTTCACCTGGACCGGCATCGGCGTGCCCGGCAACGGCCAGACCTTCGAGGCACCCCCGACTGTCACAGCCCCTGCTTAGTCTGACCCCATGCCCCCGGCCAAGAAGCGCCCCCGCGCCTACGACCCCGCCAAGACCCGGGCCGCCGTGCTCGCCCAGTTCGGGCACATACGCCGGGCCGTGGCCACCCTCGGCCCCGACCGGCTGGCCCTGCCCACGCGCCTCGGCGACTGGACCGTGCGCGAGCTGGCCGCGCACTGCGCCATGGCCCTGGACGCCGTGGACCGGCTGCTCGCGGAGCCCGAGCCCGTACGGCAGGACGCCCGGCTGCTCGACTGGCCGTTCGCCATAGCCGAGGACGCCCCCGCCATCGCCGCCACCGCCCGCCGCCTGGCCGAGGAGCACCCGGACCTCGACACCCACCTCGCCGCCGCCGAGCACCGCTTCACCGCGAACCTCGACGCACACCCCGCCGCCCGGCTCCTCCCCACCAGCGCGGGCGCCCTGCCCCTGGCCGACTACGTCGTCACGCGCGCGGTCGAACTCGTCGTCCACACCGACGACCTCAACACCGCCGTCCCCGGCCTGGACATCCCCTACGACCGTCAGGCCCTGGCCGCCTGCACCCGGCTGCTCGCCGACGCCCTCGCCGCGAAGGCACCCGGCGGCTCGACGGAGGTCCGGGTGCCGCCGTACGCGGTCGTGCAGTGCGTCGAGGGCCCGAGGCACACCCGGGGCACCCCGCCCAACGTCGTCGAGACGGACCCGCTGACCTGGATCCGGCTGGCGACCGGCCGGCTGACCTGGAAGCAGGCGCTCCACGACGCCCAGGTCAGCGCGAGCGGCGAGCGGGCCGACCTGGACGCGTACCTGCCCGTGCTGAGCTGAGGGGAACCGATCCCCCCGGTTGCCCCGTCGAAGTGGCATGGACAGGCAGAAGCAGCGCATGACCCTGACGGCCGCCGCCATGCTCGTCCCGCTCATGGCGGCCTGCGGCAGTGAGAAGGCGGACAGCGGCAGCGGTTCGGTCGGTGCCGACAAGCCGGCGATGACCGGCATGCGGTGGAGCGTGGACAGCGTCACCGCCGACGGCAAGACCCAGAAGGCACCCACCGGCGCCCACGTGACCATCGACAAGGGCCGGGCCGAGGGCAGCTTCGGCTGCAACAACTTCGGCGCCGACGCCACCGTCGACGGTGACCGCGTCCGGCTCAGCAAGACCATGGCCACGGAGATGGCCTGCGAGGACAAGCCGATGGCCTTCGAGGAGGCCCTCGCCCGCACCCTCTCCGACCAGGAGTTCAAGGCGAAGGTGGACGGCGACCGCCTCACCCTCACCACCGACAAGGGCGACACCGTCCGTCTCACCAAGGCCAAGGACGCCGAGCTGAGCGGCACCAAGTGGACCGTCACGACCCCGGAGGCGGCCGACGGCCGCGCCCACCTCACCTTCGACGAGAAGAAGGGCACCGTCTCCGGAAGCCTCGGCTGCAACAAGGTGAACGCCAAGGCCACCGTGCGCGACGGCCATATCACCCTGGGCCCTCCGGCCACGACCCGAATGATGTGCGAAGACTCACTCATGACCGGCGAGAAGACCCTGCTCCGTCTTTTCGACGGGAAGCTGAAGTACGGAGTCGATCATCAGACTCTTACGCTGACCAGCGAAAACGGTACGAGCGTGCGAGCAGTCGCCGAACAGTGATCCACCAAAAAGTCCGGAATCCCCAATTCGGACCAGTGGTCGACCTCGCCTACACTCGGTGGCGTGCCACGTGGTGACGGACGACTCAACCACGACCTGCTCCCCGGTGAGAAGGGCCCCCAGGACGCTTGTGGCGTCTTCGGTGTCTGGGCTCCGGGCGAAGAGGTCGCCAAGCTCACGTACTTCGGGCTCTACGCCCTCCAGCATCGAGGCCAGGAATCCGCGGGAATCGCGGTCAGCAACGGCTCTCAGATCCTTGTCTTCAAGGACATGGGCCTGGTCTCCCAGGTCTTCGACGAAACCTCCCTCGGCTCGCTCCAGGGACACATCGCGGTCGGACACGCCCGCTACTCGACCACCGGTGCCTCCGTGTGGGAGAACGCCCAGCCGACGTTCCGTGCCACCGGGCACGGCTCCATCGCGCTCGGCCACAACGGCAACCTGGTCAACACCGCCCAGCTCGCCGAGATGGTCGCCGACCTGCCCAAGCAGGAGGGCGGCCGCACCCCGCGCGTCGCGGCGACCAACGACACCGACCTGCTCACCGCGCTCCTCGCGGCCCAGGTCGACGAGGACGGCAAGCCGCTGACCATCGAGGACGCCGCACACAGCATCCTCCCGCAGGTCAAGGGCGCCTTCTCCCTCGTCTTCATGGACGAGCACACGCTGTACGCGGCCCGCGACCCGCAGGGCATCCGCCCGCTGGTCCTCGGCCGCCTGGAGCGCGGCTGGGTCGTGGCCTCCGAGTCCGCGGCCCTCGACATCTGCGGCGCCTCCTACGTCCGCGAGATCGAGCCGGGCGAGTTCGTCGCCATCGACGAGAACGGCCTGCGGTCCTCCCGATTCGCGGATGCGAAGCCCAAGGGCTGTGTCTTCGAGTACGTGTACCTGGCCCGCCCGGACACCGACATCGCCGGCCGCAACGTCTACCTCTCCCGCGTGGAGATGGGCCGCAAGCTCGCCAAGGAAGCCCCGGCCGACGCCGACCTCGTCATAGCGACCCCGGAATCCGGCACCCCCGCCGCCATCGGCTACGCGGAGGCGTCCGGCATCCCCTTCGGCTCCGGCCTGGTGAAGAACGCCTACGTCGGGCGTACGTTCATCCAGCCCTCGCAGACCATCCGCCAGCTGGGCATCCGCCTGAAGCTGAACCCGCTGAAGGAAGTCATCAAGGGCAAGCGCCTGGTCGTCGTCGACGACTCGATCGTGCGCGGCAACACGCAGCGGGCCCTGGTCCGCATGCTCCGCGAGGCGGGCGCCGCCGAGGTCCACATCCGGATCTCCTCGCCGCCCGTGAAGTGGCCCTGCTTCTTCGGCATCGACTTCGCCACCCGCGCCGAGCTCATCGCCAACGGCATGACCGTCGACGAGATCGGCACCTCGATGGGCGCCGACTCCCTGGCGTACATCTCCATCGACGGCATGATCGAGGCGACCACCATCGCCAAGCCGAACCTGTGCCGCGCCTGCTTCGACGGCGAGTACCCGATGGACCTCCCGGACCCCGAGCTGCTCGGCAAGCAGCTCCTGGAGACCGAGCTGGCCGCCGGCCCGGCCGCCACGGCCGCCGCCGACGCGATCCGCCGCCCGTAGTCAGCCCGTATCACCTGCCGTACGACACGAAAGCTCTCACAGCCATGTCTGAGACCCACAGTGCCGAGGGCGGCGCCAGCCCCGCATCTGCTTCCTACAAAACAGCAGGTGTCGACATCGAAGCCGGCGACCGCGCCGTAGACCTCATGAAGGAGTGGGTGAAGAAGGCGCAGCGCCCCGAGGTCCTCGGCGGCCTCGGCGGCTTCGCCGGCCTCTTCGACGCCTCCGCCCTGAAGAACTACGAGCGTCCCCTGCTGGCCTCCGCCACGGACGGCGTCGGCACCAAGGTCGACATCGCCCGCCAGCTCGGGATCTACGACACGATCGGCCATGACCTGGTCGCCATGGTCATGGACGACATCGTGGTCTGCGGCGCCGAGCCCCTGTTCATGACCGACTACATCTGCGTCGGCAAGGTCCACCCCGAGCGCGTCGCCGCCATCGTCAAGGGCATCGCCGAGGGCTGTGTCCTGGCCGGCTGCGCCCTGGTCGGCGGCGAGACCGCCGAGCACCCGGGCCTGCTCGGCGCGGACGACTTCGATGTCGCCGGCGCCGGCACGGGTGTCGTGGAGGCCGACCGGCTGCTCGGCGCGGATCGTATCCGTACGGGTGACGCGGTGATCGCCATGGCGGCCTCCGGTCTTCACTCGAACGGGTACTCCCTCGTCCGGCATGTCCTGCTGAACCAGGCGGGCCTCGCGCTGGACGCCCACATCGACGAGCTCGGCCGCACCCTCGGAGAGGAGCTGCTGGAGCCGACGAAGATCTACTCGCTGGACTGCCTGGCCCTGATGCGCACCACCGAGGTGCACGCCTTCAGCCACATCACCGGCGGCGGACTCGCGGCCAATCTCGCCCGGGTGATCCCGGACGAGCTGCACGCCATCGTCGACCGCTCCACCTGGACCCCGGCCCCGATCTTCGACCTCGTCGGCCGGACGGGCCAGGTCGAGCGCCTGGAGCTGGAGAAGACCCTGAACATGGGCGTGGGCATGATCGCGATCGTGCCCCAGGAGTCCACCGACGTGGCCCTGGCGACCCTGGCCGACCGCGGCGTGGACGCCTGGGTGGCAGGAGAGATCACGGACCGGGGCGAGCACACCACCGGCGCCGCCCTGATCGGTGACTACGCGAGCTGAGGCACGGGGGTCCGCAACCCTGCGGGCCCTGCGGGCAGCACAGAACCCGGTCGGTGACCGAAGTCACCGACCGGGTGAGTGCTCAGTGCAGGGTCAAGCGCCGCGACGGTGTTGTGAGGACTGGTCGTCCTCATCTTCGTCGTCGTCCTCATAGAGGTCGGCGTACCGTGCGTACAGGTCCTCATCCTGATCATCGTCCTCGACCACCGGCTCGCCGTTAGGCGGCTGCGGATGTGAAGGCGATGCACCCAGCTCTTCGGCCAGGCGTGAGAGGTCAGTCCCACCGCTGTTGTACTTCAGCTGGCGGGCGACCTTCGTCTGCTTGGCCTTGGCCCGGCCGCGCCCCATGGCTCGACCCCCTCAACGACGGGGCTCGACGGCCCCAGAGTCTTGACACGCGTTCATGGTCCGGCACGGACTCTCCGCAGAGAGACCGTGTCCGTAGGGCTTCCACGGTACCTGAGCCCGCGCCCATACGGTACGTCGCCCGCATGACGTGCCCGCGCCCAGGACCCTCGAGGCGCCCCGTCCTCGCTGGTCAACCGCGATTTTAACCACTTATCGGCGGTCGACCCGCCGGTAGAAGTGAGAGTTCTCTCTAACTGCCCACCGACGGGTACCGGCCAAACGTACGAGACCCCTCCGGGTCAGTCCCGTATCCGCTCCGGTTCAGCGCGCCCGGCGCGCCATGGCCGCGTCGTGCATCCGCTGCTCGGCGATCCGGTCGGCCGCGGCGGCCGGCGGAATACCGTCCTCCTTCGCACGTGCGAATATGGCCAGCGTCGTGTCGTAGATCTTCGACGCCTTCGCCTTGCACCGCTCGAAGTCGAAGCCGTGCAGCTCGTCGGCCACCTGGATGACACCGCCGGCGTTCACCACGTAGTCCGGCGCGTAGAGGATCCCGCGGTCGGCGAGGTCCTTCTCCACACCCGGGTGGGCGAGCTGGTTGTTGGCGGCGCCGCAGACCACCGAGGCGGTGAGCACGGGCACGGTGTCGTCGTCCAGGGCGCCGCCCAGGGCGCAGGGGGCGTAGATGTCCAGCCCGGCGACCCGGATCAGCTCGGCGGTGTCCTTGACGGCGATCACGTCCCGGTGCCGCTCGGTGATCCGCCGTACGGCGTCCTCGCGCACGTCCGTGACGAAGACCTCGGCGCCCTCCTTCACCAGGTGCTCCACCAGGTGGTGGCCGACCTTGCCGACGCCGGCGATGCCGATCCGCCTGGCGCGCAGCGTCGGGTCGCCCCACAGGTGCTGGGCGGAGGCGCGCATGCCCTGGTAGACGCCGTACGCGGTGAGGACGGAGGAGTCCCCGGCGCCGCCGTTCTCGGGGGAGCGGCCGGTCGTCCAGCGGCACTCGCGGGCCACGACGTCCATGTCGGCGACATACGTACCGACGTCGCAGGCGGTGACGTAGCGGCCGCCGAGGGAGGCCACGAAGCGGCCGTAGGCGAGGAGCAGCTCCTCGCTCTTGATCCGCTCCGGGTCGCCGATGATCACGGCCTTGCCGCCGCCGTGGTCGAGTCCGGCCATGGCGTTCTTGTACGACATCCCGCGCGCGAGGTTCAGCGCGTCGGCGACGGCCTCGGCCTCGGTCGCGTACGGGTAGAAGCGCGTACCGCCGAGCGCGGGGCCCAGGGCGGTGGAGTGGAGGGCGATGACGGCCTTGAGGCCGCTCGCGCGGTCCTGGCAGAGCACGACTTGCTCATGACCCCCCTGATCCGAGTGGAACAGGGTGTGCAGTACATCAGCAGGCGCGCCGGCTACGTCGGTCACTGTGGTGACTCCTGAGTAAGTTGCGGCGGGTGGGGCTGGGCTCCCGTATGGGTGGCGGGAGCCGTCGAGCATGAGATTAGAGCCTGGTGCGCCCGTGGGAGGCACCGCGCACAGGATCCCCTCCGTGCGGAGTACAGCCGTGCGACGATTTGCATAGTCTTCCCGTGCGTTTGTGAGTGGGTTCCGCAGGTTTTCGCGACGGAGCGCGGGGGAGGGAGCAGGCGTGCCCAAGGTGTCCTCGGTGATCGTCCCCTACGCGACCTATCTGCGCGTGTACGAACCGCTGGCCGCCTTCGCCGAGCCGGAGCGCAGCCACTGGGCCCGCTACGCCCGTCGTACGGACCGCCCCTCGTACCAGGACGAACTCCGTCGCGCCCTGGCCGACTTGGCGCCCACCCCGCCGGTCCCGGTGCCGGTGCACGAGAGCGAGGACGCCTTCGTGCTCGATGTCGACGGCGTCGTCTGCGTCTGCCCCTGGCGCACCCGGCTGCGCGGCTGGCAGGCCCTGGACGAGCTCTCCGAGGAGCTCCCCCAGTCCGTCCTGGACGCGGTCCTGCCGCCTTTCCTGCGGGACCAGGCCACCCAGGACTACGAGCGCTGGCTCGCGATCAACCCGGACGCCCGGCCGTGGATCCGTACGGCGACCTGGCAGGTGCCGATCAACTGGTTCGTGCTGGTCTCCGACGAGGAGCGGGAGTACGACAAGGGTGACTCGGTCGACAGCCCGCCGGTGCTGCGCTACCGCACGCCGATGGTCCAGGCCCGGCGGCGGGTGGCCCGGGGCCTCAGGGCCCTGAAGGAGGCCATGGACGAGGGGCCGCTGATCGACGGCCTGGTGGACGTCGGACGCTGGCTGGAGGAGTTCCACCCGCGCTCGCTCGTGGAGCTGGACTACGGCGGCCTGGTGCACGCCCTGCCGGCCGGGGCCCTGGAGGACGACCACTCGGCGGCGGACGTGGCCGAGGGGATCGCCGCGCTGCGCCGGGGTGACGGCACGGCCGCGGGGGTGGCGTACGCGCGGCTGGTGGAGCGGTGGCGTTCCGTACGTGATCTGCGGTCGGCCAACTGACCTCTGACCTTGTGACCCTACGGACGGCTCGCGGACGGTCACGAACTGACGTTTGACGAACCGCCCGATTTGAGGTTTTGTCCTCGCACCGACTTCCTGAAGCGGACTGTGCGTTTCCTGAGGCTTCGTCAACAAAGGACGTACGACCCGATCCGGGCGTACCTCCCAAGTAGGCCAAGCGTGACGGACTACACGTACGTGGCTCTTGCGCCCCTTGCCCCTCCTCATGCCAAAATAGGACAAGGAGTCCGGGGGGCTCCTTCCGTCCCGTAGTGCTGCACTATGGGCGGAATCTCAGCATTGCACGCTTTGGGGGGTCTCGTGACTCCTGATCGCCGCTGTGACTGATCGTCACAGCGGCGTGACTGTCCGCTATGGCATGGTCCATCGGCTTCCGTCGCTGATGAACACCTGGAGGGGCAATTCCATCGGTTTGGCCGACGAGGCTGGACGGATGGTGTAGTTGTAGTGCCGAGGACAAGCCGTTCGTCCTATAACCGACTCGACTCGCGTCCGCCATTTCGGGCAACGCGGGTCAAGGTGCAGAATTTAGAGGAAAGAACCGAGAAGGTTCGGTTCTCCCGAGGAGGCCGCTCATGACCGCTCGCACCCCTGATGCCGAGCCGCTGCTGACCCCGGCTGAGGTCGCCACCATGTTCCGCGTGGACCCGAAGACGGTCACGCGGTGGGCGAAGGCCGGCAAGCTCACGTCGATCCGCACGCTCGGCGGGCATCGGCGCTACCGCGAGGCTGAGGTCCGCGCTCTGCTCGCGGGCATTCCGCAGCAGCGCAGCGAGGCCTGAACAATTGAATACCGGACAAACCGGCTGGTCCCCCACTGGCCGCGGCGTCCGGAACCCTAGCTCCAAGCGACGCGGGTCCTGCCCCAACAGGTCCCACGCCCAAGCCAGTCAGAGCTTCGCAGGCATGTAACAGGGTGCGTCGTAGATCGCGTTGGACTCCGCCGGGTCCAGCGCGATCTTTTTTGTGCGCCGGGCGCCGGGCCGTCGGCCCTGCTGTGAGTGGCCTTGTCGGAGTCTGGGGAGGGGTGTCGGATCTCCTGTGCGCGGTGCCCCGGGTGGGGTGCAATTGCACATATTAAATTGACCTGTTGTAGGTGGGGTGTAAGTACCGCACTTTCCAAAACTCATGCGGTGACACCCGTCACATACCGAGCGGCTTGTTAGCTCTGACGCCGGTGCGGTAGAGGAGTCTCCGGCTCCAGCACCCCACGCTCGGACGGGTGTTGAGGCCGGCCCGGAGCGGACTCCATCGCCAGCCGCAGCAGGCGGTGGCAGATCGGACAGCGACGTGTGAGGTGCCGGTACGACGACGCGGCCGACAGATGCGCGCGGAGCAGGGCCCGCGTCTCGTGCCTAGCCGATGCCGCCATACGCCACCTCCAGAGGGCCGCACGGGGAACGTCCCTGGTTTCTGGGTACCGAGCGAACGAGGGGCCGTCAAGACGGCGTGGGGGGCTCGGGGGCTCCTGCGGAGGCCGGACGCACGAAAAAGAGCCCGGATCCGAAGATCCGGGCTCTTGTACTGCGGTCCTGACGGGATTTGAACCCGCGGCCTCCACCTTGACAGGGTGGCGAGCACTCCAAACTGCTCCACAGGACCAGGTTTCGCAGTGCGATTCGTGCGTTGCGCTGCGAGAAGAGACTGTACAGGAGGGGTGGGGCCCTGCGCGAACTCACCCCACGTGCACGGGCGATTACGGGACAGCGGCGTCGATCGCCTTGACGATCCGCTTGTCGGAGACGGGGTACGCCGTGCCCAGCGCGTGGGCGAAATAGCTGACCCGGAGCTCCTCGATCATCCAGCGGATGTCCAGGACCGACGACGGCACCGGCCGGCCCTGCGGCATCTGCTCCAGCAGCCAGGCGTACTCGTCCTGCATCTCGTGGACCTTCTGCATCCGCGTGGTGTCCCGCTGGACGTTCGCCGGCATCTGCTGCAGCCGCCGGTCCGCCGCCACCAGATAGCGCATCAGGTCCGCCTGGCGCCGCAGCCCCGCCTCCGTCACGAAGCCGGGCTTCACGAGGGCGTCGAGCTGCTTGCGTACGTCCTGGAGGTTCGGCAGCAGCGCCGGGCTGCGTACGCCCTTCAGACGGCGCTCACAGGCCTGCCAGGCGGCGAGCACCTGCTGCACCTGGCCCACCGTACGGACCGTCGTATCGACGATCTCCGCGCGGACCTTGTCGTACAGCTTCCGGTAGGACTCCTCGTCCCAGGCCGGCCCGCCGAAGTCCCCGATCAGCTTGTCGGCGGCCGCCATCGCGCAGTCGTCGAACAGGTTCTGGATGGAGCCGTGCGGATTCGCGGACAGCGCCAGCTTCTGCGCGTTCGTCAGCTTCTCGGAGGCGAACTTCGCCGGGTTCACCGGGATGTTGCGCAGGATCAGGCGGCGCGTGCCCTTCCACATGGCCTGGGCCTGCTCGGCCTCCGTGTCGAAGAGGCGTACGGAGACCGTGTCGCCGTCGTCGACCAGCGCCGGGTACGCCTTCACCGGCTGGCCGGCCCGCTTGGTCTCGAAGACACGCGTGAGCGTGCCGATCGTCCAGTCGGTGAGGCCCTTGCGCTCCAGGGACTCGCCGCCCTGGCGCTCGGCGGTGGCCGCCGCGGCCTGGGAGAGGGCCTTGCGGGCCTTCGGCCGCAACTGCAGCTTCAGCGCCTCCAGGTCCTTGTCCTCCGCGAGCTTGCGACGCCGCTCGTCGACGATCCGGAACGTGACCTTGAGGTGGTCGGGGACCTTGGACCAGTCGAAGTCGTCCGCCTCGAACGGGACGCCGACCTTGCGCCGCAGCTCGCGGACCATCGTGGTCGTGAGGGGCTCCTGGAGCGGTACCGCGCTGTCCAGGAACGCCTGCGCGTGGTTCGGCGCGGGGACGTAGTGGCGGCGGATCGGCTTCGGCAGGGACCGGATCAGTTCCGTGACCACCTCCTCCCGCAGGCCCGGGATCTGCCAGTCGAAGCCCTCGTCCGTGACCTGGTTGAGGACCTGGAGCGGGATGTGGACGGTCACGCCGTCGGCGTCCGCGCCAGGCTCGAACTGGTAGGTCACACGGAACTTGAGGTTCCCCTGGCGCCAGGAGTCCGGGTAGTCGGCCTTGCTGACCTCGCCCGCCTTCTCGTTGATGAGCATCTCGCGCTCGAAGTCGAGAAAGTCGGGCTGCTCGTGCCGCTTGCGCTTCCACCAGGAGTCGAAGTGGGCGCCGGAGACGACATGTTCGGGGATCTTCTGGTCGTAGAAGTCGAACAGCGTCTCGTCGTCGACCAGGATGTCCCGGCGCCGGGCCCGGTGCTCCAGCTCCTCCACCTCGGTGAGGAGGCGGCGGTTGTCGGAGTAGAACTTGTGGTGGGTGCGCCAGTCGCCCTCGACGAGCGCGTTCCGGATGAACAGGTCGCGGCTGACCTCGGGGTCGATCCGGCCGTAGTTGACCTTCCGCTGCGCCACGATCGGTACGCCGTACAGCGTGACCTTCTCGTACGCCATCACCGCGGCCTGGTCCTTCTCCCAGTGCGGTTCGCTGTAGGTGCGCTTGAGGAGGTGGGCGGCGAGGGGTTCGACCCACTCGGGCTCGATCTTCGCGTTGACGCGGGCCCAGAGGCGGGACGTCTCGACGAGTTCGGCGGACATGACGAAGCGCGGGGGCTTCTTGAAGAGGGCCGAGCCGGGGAAGACCGCGAACTTGGCGTTGCGGGCGCCCAGGTACTCGTTCTTCCCCGTGCTTCTCCCGCCCTCGCCTCCGCTCTCCTTCACGTCCTTCATGCCGACGTGGGAGAGCAGGCCCGCGAGGAGGGAGACGTGGATGCGGTCGTCCGGGGCGTCGTCCTCGTTGAGGTGGATGCCCATCTGCTTGGCGACCGTGCGCAACTGGCTGTAGATGTCCTGCCATTCGCGGATGCGAAGGAAGTTGAGGTACTCCTGCTTGCACATCCGGCGGAAGGAGGACGAGCCCCGCTCCTTCTGCTGCTCGCGGACGTAGCGCCAGAGGTTGAGGAACGCCAGGAAGTCGCTGGTCTCGTCCTTGAAACGGGCGTGCTGCTGGTCGGCCTGCGCCTGTTTGTCGGACGGGCGCTCGCGCGGATCCTGGATGGACAGCGCGGCGGCTATGACCATGACCTCGCGGACACAGCCGTTCCGGTCGGCCTCCAGCACCATGCGGGCCAGCCGCGGGTCGACGGGGAGCTGGGCGAGCTTGCGGCCGGTCTGCGTGAGCCGCTTGCGGATGTCCTTCTGGGCCGGGTCGAAGGCACCGAGCTCCTGGAGGAGCTGCACGCCGTCGCGGATGTTGCGGTGGTCCGGCGGGTCGATGAAGGGGAACTTCTCGATGTCGCCGAGGCCGGCCGCGGTCATCTGCAGGATGACGGAGGCGAGGTTCGTACGGAGGATCTCCGCGTCCGTGAACTCCGGGCGGGCGTCGAAGTCGTCCTCGGCGTAGAGGCGGATGCAGATGCCGTCGGACGTACGGCCGCAGCGGCCCTTGCGCTGGTTGGCGCTGGCCTGGGAGACCGGCTCGATGGGCAGGCGCTGGACCTTGGTGCGGTGGCTGTAGCGGGAGATCCGCGCGAAGCCCGGGTCGATGACGTACTTGATGCCCGGGACGGTGAGGGAGGTCTCGGCGACGTTGGTCGCCAGAACGATCCTGCGTCCGGTGTGCGGCTGGAAGACGCGGTGCTGCTCGGCGTGCGACAGCCGGGCGTAGAGGGGCAGGACCTCGGTGAATCTGTACTGCTTCTTCGTGAGCGCGTCGGCGGTGTCCCGGATCTCCCGCTCGCCGGAGAGGAAGACGAGGATGTCGCCCTTGCCCTCCTTCTGGAGTTCCTCCACGGCGTCGGTGATCGCGGTGATCTGGTCGCGGTCGGCGTCGTCGGAGTCCTCTTCGAGGAGCGGCCGGTAGCGCACCTCCACGGGGTACGTACGGCCGCTGACCTCGATGATCGGGGCGTCGCCGAAGTGCCGGGAGAAGCGCTCGGGGTCGATGGTGGCCGAGGTGATGACGACCTTGAGGTCGGGCCGCTTCGGCAGCAGCTGGGCGAGATAGCCCAGCAGGAAGTCGATGTTGAGGGACCGCTCGTGGGCCTCGTCGATGATGATCGTGTCGTAGGCGCGCAGCTCGCGGTCCGTCTGGATCTCGGCGAGCAGGATGCCGTCCGTCATCAGCTTGACGAAGGTGGCCTCGGGGTCGACCTGGTCGGTGAAGCGGACCTTCCAGCCGACGGTCTCGCCGAGCGGGGTGTTCAGCTCCTCCGCCACGCGCTCGGCGACGGTGCGGGCGGCGATACGACGGGGCTGGGTGTGCCCGATCATGCCGCGCACGCCCCGCCCGAGCTCCATGCAGATCTTCGGGATCTGCGTGGTCTTCCCGGAACCGGTCTCACCGGCGACGATCACGACCTGGTGGTCGCGGATGGCGTCGGCGATCACGTCCTTCTTCTGGCTGACCGGAAGCTGCTCGGGGTAGGTGACCTCGGGCATGCGGGCGCGCCGCCCGGCCATCCGCTCCTCGGCCTTGGCGACCTCCGCCTCGATCTCGGCGAGCACGGCGGCCTGGGCCTCCGGCTTACGGATCTTGCGCGCACCTTCGAGCCTGCGGCCGAGCCGGTGCGCGTCGCGCAGGGACAGCTCGGTCAGGCGGGGGGCGAGGGCGCCGAGGGCGGGGGCGGAGTGCGTAGACATACGGGTCCCAGGATCTCATCCCCGGGAAATCCGTGGCGAACGGTTTTGTCCCACCGCCCGGGGTGCGGAGTGAGGTTTGACCGTTTCTCGTTCGGGCGGCGCTTGCATGGCGGTGAGGCCGTACGGCAGCCGCTCGCGATTGGAGGGCCTCCCGTCCCATGTCCGAAGCCACCGAAGTCCTGATCGTGGGTGCCGGTCCCACCGGTCTGATGCTCGCCGGCGACCTCGCCGCGGCGGGCGTCTCCGTCACCGTGCTCGAGCGCCGCACCGAGAGGTCGCAGCTCACCCGCGCCTTCGCGGTCCATGCCCGCACGCTCGAACTGCTGGACGCCCGGGGCATCGCCGACGAACTCGTCGCCGGCGGTGTCCGGATCGGCAAGCTCCAGATGATCGGGGACGCCCAGCTCGATCTGAAGCGGCTGCCGAGCCGATTCCCCTACATGCTGCTGACCCCGCAGTACGCGACCGAGGCCGTGCTGGCGAAGCGTGCCGAGACGCTCGGTGCCGAGGTGGTGGCGGGCGCGGATGTCACCGGTGTCGAGCAGGACTCCGAGGGGGTGAGCGTGACCGTGCGCCGGTCCGACGGCACATCGGGGACGCGGCGTGCTGCCTACCTGGTCGGCGCGGACGGCATGAACAGTGTGGTGCGCCGGGCGCTGGGGTTTCCGTTCCCCGGCAGGGCCGCCCTGCGTTCGGTGATGCTCGCCGATGTCCGGCTGACCGTGCCGCAGTCCATGCCGGTGGCGAACGCGGTACGGGAGGGGATCGCCTTCGTGTCCCCGCTGGGCGATGGCTGGCACCGGGTCGTCGCCTGGGACCGAGACCGGCAGCTGCCGGTCGAGGCGCCTCTCGATCTGGAGGAGGTGCGGACGATCACCCGCAAGGCCCTCGGCACCGACTTCGGCATGCACGATCCGCGCTGGCTCTCCCGCTTCCAGACCGACGAGCGCCAGGTGCCGCGGTACCGGCTCGGGCGGGTGCTGCTCGCGGGAGACGCCGCGCATGTGCACTCCCCGGCGGGCGGTCAGGGCATGAACACCGGCCTCCAGGACGCCGCCAATCTGGCCTGGCGGCTGGCGGCGGTGGTGCGCGGATGGGCACCGGAGGAGCTGCTCGACGGGTATCAGGCCGAGCGGCATCCGATCGGGCGGGAGGTGATCCGGGACAGCGGCAGGATGATGCGGCTGGCGCTGATCCACTCGCCGGTACTGAGCACCGCCATGAACCTGCTCTCACGCGCTGCCGCCGCCATTCCCCCGGTGGCCGACCGCCTCTCGGCCAAGGCGACGGGTATCGCCATCTCCTATCCGGCCCCCTCCGGCACCCACCCCGGCACCGGCCGCCGCGCTCCCGACCTGGAACTCGCCCCGAGCGCCGGCCCCGGCACCAGCTCCCCGAAGCGGCTGTACGAGGCCCTGCGCGCCTGCCGTTTCGTGCTCGTCAGCCGGTTCCCCGAGGTGACGGGCTGGGAGGACCGGACGATCACCGTCACCCCGGCCGCCGGCTCCAAGGCCCCCGCAGTACTGCTGGTCCGCCCGGACGGCTACATCGCCTGGGCCGCGGACGACCACGACCACGACACGCTGCTGACCGCCCTCACCACATGGGTCGGCCCTCGGCAGGACGTGCCATCGACATGAACGAAGACATGAGCCATGACACGACTGAGCCCCTCTCCGGCGATGCTGGAGAGGGGCTCATGCCCTGAACGGGCTGCGGTGGCTGGGGCCGGGGTCGAACCGGCGACCTTCCGCTTTTCAGGCGGACGCTCGTACCAACTGAGCTACCCAGCCACGAGGTTTCACGTGAAACCTCAGCGGTCCTGACGGGATTTGAACCCGCGGCCTCCACCTTGACAGGGTGGCGAGCACTCCAAACTGCTCCACAGGACCAAGCGTCGTACGACAGTGTCGCACAGGGTGGTGCGTGCCCCCAACGGGATTCGAACCCGTGCTACCGCCTTGAAAGGGCGGCGTCCTAGGCCGCTAGACGATGAGGGCTATCGGCCCGCCTGCGCGCTTCTCAGCGCGTCGGGGACGTGAGAAGCATATGGGATGGCGGGACCTATCGCCAAAACGGTTTAGGGGGAGGCCGACGGGGTGCCCTCCGTAGGGGTACTCGGGGACGGTTCCGCGCCGGGCTGGTTCTCCTCCGGGAGGTGGCGGCTGACCTCGGCCGTCGTGAGGCCGAGGCCGCCCAGCTCGATCTCGTCCCAGGCCTGGAGGTGGCGGGAGTCCCGGTCGAAGTACAGGATCGACGCCTCGATGGGGTCCGGGTGCTTCCCCTCGATGGCGCGCAGACCGCTGCCGCCGGTGGAGCCCTCGATCCGGAGCCGGGTGCCGTACTTCATGACCTCCGTCTCGTCGTGGTGCAGATGGCCGGCCAGCGCCAGGGGGACCTCGCCGTCGACCTCGCGGACCGCCGCCGGTTCATGGGCGACGGCGACATCCACCGGGGTGCCTGCCGCGCGCTGATCGCGCAGGGCCGTGGCCAGCCGGGCACCCGCCAGCTCCTGCGACTGGGCGGCGCCGATCTGCTTCGAGCGGTCCGGGGTGTACTGCGGATCGCCGATGCCCGCGAAACGCAGGCCCTTGATCGTCGTCGCCCGTCCGTCGTCCAGGACGTGGACGTTCTTCAGGTCCTCCATATAGCGCTGGGTGAGCATCGAGTCGTGGTTGCCGCGGACCCAGACATAGGGGGCCCCGAGGTCCTCGATGGGGTCCAGGAAGCCGTTCTCGGCTGCCGTGCCGTGGTCCATCGTGTCGCCCGAGTCGACGATCACGTCCACCTTGTACTGCTCCACGAGCGAGGCGATGATCTTCCAGCTCGCCGGGTTGAGGTGGATGTCGGAGACGTGCAGGACCCGGAGGGTGGAGGGGTCGGGCGCGTAGGCCGGGAGCGTCGAGGTGGCGTCGTAGAGCTTGGTCACGTTGGTGACCAGGCGGGCCAATTCCTTCTGGTAGACGTCGAATTCGGTGACGATGCTGCGCGCGTTGCCGACCAGGGAGGGGGCCGAGGTGAGCAGGCCGGAGAACTTGGGTTCCAGGACGGAGTCGGGGCGCCAGGTGGCGTAGGCCGTGCCGCCCGAGGCGGCGAGGAGCGCGAGGGCGAGGCCGCCGGCGGCGAGGGCGCGGCGGGGGCGGCGGTAGACCGCGAGGCCGAGGGTGGTGGCCCCGGCGACGACGGCCACGCCGGAGCGGACGGCCAGGTCGAGCGTGCCGCGGCCGACGTCCTCGGTGACCTCGTCCTGGAGGCCGGAGAGGCGCTCGGGGTGGTCGACCAGGGCCTGGGAGCGGTCGGGGTCGAGCTGGTCGACGTTGACGTCCAGGCGGACGGGGGCGTTGTGGCTGTCCAGCGCCAGGGCCCCCAGCGGCGAGACATTGATCTTGGTGCCGCCGGTGAAGGAGGGGCGCAGGGTCATGGTGGTGTTCATGGGGCCGACCGGGACCCGGACATTGCCCACGACCAGCAGCCCCAGCCAGGCACCGACGAGGACGACGGTCACCAGCCCGGCCGCCCGGGCCCACGGGTGCGGCTGCCGTACGAGCTCGATCGTGGTGGGCGCCTGACGGGAGCGATAGCGGCGGGCCAGGGCGCGCGGCGGCTTGCGGATCGGGTTCAGGACACTCAGGACTGCGGCGGGGACGCGGGCCATTGATCCCGTATGCCCAAGTCCCGGGCCTGATATGCGACGCCGGATGGCTCTCCTGCGGCCGGGTCGTGGCCGACAATGGGCCTGTGCTGGAGATGACGCGCGAGGAGTTCGAGGAACTGGTGGCCGAGGCGCTCGACCGGATCCCGCCGGAGCTGACGCGACTGATGGACAACGTCGCGGTGTTCGTCGAGGACGAACCGCCCGCGGACGACCCGGAGCTGCTCGGGCTCTACGAGGGGACCCCGCTGACCGACCGGGGGGAGTGGTACGCCGGGGTGCTGCCGGACCGGATCACGATCTACCGGAACCCGACGCTGCGGATGTGCGAGTCGCGGGAGGACGTCGTCGCGGAGACGGAGGTCACCGTGGTGCACGAGATCGCGCACCACTTCGGCATCGACGACGAGCGCCTTCACGCCCTGGGCTACGGCTGAGCCGTGATGTGAATACGGGGCGCGTGTCCTCTTGCGGGCGGCGGGAGTTGAAGGTGTTGACTCCATCACCCTTCCCGGAGGTGGCCCCGTGCGCCCCTTGTACGTACCCGTCCGCCTGGCCGCCACGGTCGTGGCCGTCGCCGCTGCCGCCGGCTGCATGAGCGTCGGCGCCGACGGCGCGGGCGGGAGCGCCAAGCCGTCGCACTCCGCGGGACAGCGCGGCGGGGAGGGGGCCGAGGGCGGATCGGCGGTGTCGGGCGGCGGTACCGGGATCGGTGTGACCTCGGCCGACGGCAAGCACGGACGCGGCAAGGGGAAGAAGGGCGGCAAGGGCAAGCGCGGCAAGCCGGGGGAGTCGGCGTCTCCCGAGGCGACGCCGTCCGCCGCGGCGAGCCCGTCCGCGCCGGGAGGCGGCAAGCCGGGCAAGCCGGACCGGCCGACGCCGAAGCCCCCGGCGCCGCCCACTCCCACCCGGACGGCCGAACCGGAGCCCACGCCTACACCGCCCGAGCCGCCGGCATCGCCGGAGCCGACGACCTCGCCGGAGCCGACGCCCGAGCCGCCGGGGCCGCAACTGGCGCAGCGGGAGCCGGCTCCGGAGGCGGGGGCGCCGGCGTAGCCCCCCGCTGTGAGCCTCGTCGCGGCGGGAACATACTCTGGGGGTGGTCGGTTGACAGCCGACGGGAGGTTCTCCGGGCCACTGGCCTTTCAGAGAGCGTCCCTGCTGTCTCCTACGGAGTCCGGTTTGCCTTGCAGGGCCCGGAGTGCGTATGGTGGCAGATCGTTTGATCCCATTCTTGCCCGGCGCCACTGCAGAGCGCGCCGTGTGGCGCGTACTCTCCCTTGCCGTGGTGGACCGCATTGAGGCGGTCGTATTGCGAATCGCGAATCACGGAGTTGACGGGCGCGTGCCGATCGAGACTCCGGAAGGTTTCGCATTCGCATGTCCATCGCCAGTACTGATCACGTCGTCGTGCCCGAGAACGAGGCAGCCGACACCACCCCCGAAGTCACCTTCGCCGACCTCGGCCTGCCCGAGGGCGTCGTGCGCAAGCTCGCACAGAACGGCGTGACCACCCCCTTCCCCATCCAGGCCGCGACCATTCCGGACGCCCTGGCCGGCAAGGACATCCTCGGCCGTGGCCGCACCGGCTCCGGCAAGACCCTCTCCTTCGGTCTGCCGACCCTGGCGACGCTCGCCGGCGGCCGCACCGAGAAGCACAAGCCGCGCGCCGTCATCCTCACGCCGACGCGTGAGCTCGCCATGCAGGTGGCCGACGCGCTCCAGCCCTACGGCGACGTCATGGGCCTGAAGATGAAGGTCGTCTGCGGCGGTACGTCGATGGGCAACCAGATCTACGCCCTGGAGCGTGGCGTCGACATCCTGGTCGCCACCCCGGGCCGGCTGCGCGACATCATCAACCGCGGCGCCTGCTCGCTGGAGAACGTGCAGATCGCCGTTCTCGACGAGGCCGACCAGATGTCCGACCTGGGCTTCATGCCCGAGGTCACCGAGCTGCTGGACCAGGTCCCGGCGGGCGGCCAGCGGATGCTGTTCTCCGCGACCATGGAGAACGAGATCAAGACCCTCGTCGACCGGTACCTGAACAACCCGGTCAGCCACGAGGTCGACGCCGCCCAGGGCGCCGTCACGACGATGTCGCACCACATCCTCATCGTGAAGCCCAAGGACAAGGCGCCGGTCACCGCGGCCATCGCCTCCCGCAAGGGCCGCACGATCATCTTCGTCCGCACCCAGCTGGGCGCCGACCGCGTCGCCGAGCAGCTGCGTGACGCCGGTGCGAAGGCCGACGCGCTGCACGGCGGCATGACCCAGGGCGCCCGGACGCGGACGCTGGCCGACTTCAAGGACGGCTACGTCAACGTCCTCGTCGCCACCGACGTCGCCGCGCGCGGCATCCACGTCGACGGCATCGACCTGGTGCTGAACGTGGACCCGGCCGGGGACCACAAGGACTACCTGCACCGCGCGGGCCGTACGGCGCGTGCCGGCCGCACCGGCACCGTCGTCTCCCTCTCGCTGCCGCACCAGCGGCGTCAGATCTTCCGCCTGATGGAGGACGCCGGCGTCGACGCCGGGCGCCACATCATCCAGGGCGGCGCGGCCTTCGACCCGGAGGTCGCCGAGATCACCGGCGCCCGGTCGATGACCGAGGTCCAGGCCGAGTCCGTGGGCAACTCCGCGCAGCAGGCCGAGCGTGAGGTCGCCCAGCTCACCAAGGAGCTGGAGCGGGCGCAGCGGCGTGCGAACGAGCTGCGTGAGGAGTCCGACCGGCTGCTCGCGCGGGTCGCGCGTGAGCGGGGCGAGGACCCTGCCGCGGTGGTCGCCGGCGAGTCCGGGGATGTCGCCGCCGTCGCCGAGGTGTCGGTGCCGGAGCAGCCGACCGCGAAGGACGTCGAGCGTGAGGAGCGCGCCGAGTCCTCCGCGTCCACCCCGTCGTACGAGCGTCGGGAGCGGCGCGAGGAGCGTGGCGGCGGCTACGGCCGTGACCGTTACGCCGACCGTGACCGTGGCGGCGACCGCGGTGGTGACCGTGGCGGGCGTTCCTTCGACCGTGACCGTGGTGGCGACCGTGGCGGTCGTTCGTTCGAGCGGCGTGACGAGCGTGGCGGCGGCTTCAACCGTGACCGCGACCGGGACCGTGACCGCGGTGGTGACCGTGGCGGTGACCGCGGTGGCCGTTCCTTCGATCGCGACCGCGACCGTGGCTTCCGTCGCGACGACCGGGGCGACCGCGGTGAGCGCGGCGGCTTCCGCCGTGACGACCGTGGCGGGCGTTCCTTCGACCGTGACCGTGGCGGCGACCGCGGCGGCCGTTCGTTCGAGCGGCGTGACGAGCGCGGCGGCGGCTTCAACCGTGACCGCGGCGGCGACCGTGGCGGCTTCCGCCGTGACGAGCGTGGCGGGCACCGCGGCAGCGACCGTCCCTTCAACCGTGACCGCCGTGACGACCGTCCGGGCTACCGCTCCGGCGGCCATGACCGCCCGAACGGCCGCCGTGACGACCACCGCGGCGGCGGCTCCTTCGGCCGCCGCGAGGAGAAGCCGCGCTGGAAGCGCAACGGCTGACGCATAGCAGTGTGGAGCGCCGTGGCCCCGCCCCGACGGGCGGACCACGGCGCTCTGCTGTCCGTCCCGTACGGTGGTGTGTGCCGTCACGAGCCGATACCCGATCGGAGACTCGCCGTCCTGCGGCTATGCTCGTGGGGGCAACATCGCCTGGGCCCTTAGCTCAATTGGCAGAGCAGTGGACTTTTAATCCATTGGTTGTGGGTTCGAGTCCCACAGGGCCTACCTGAAGGACCCCAGCTCAGACATCAACTGGGCTGGGGTCCTGTCCGTTTGACCGGGTAGCCGTCGTGGCGTGCAGCCGGGTCAGCCGTGCCGTCTCGTCGTCGCGGAAGGCCGCTACCTCGTGACAGCGTCGGCTCATCACGAACTCGCCGAGCGACAGGCACAGGTCCATGCGCTGGATGCACACACCGACCATGAACGGGCCGTCCGCGGCGCGGTACAAGCGGACCCCGTAGTAGCCCTCCTGGCAGTCGTCCGGAGTGTTGAACCGGCAGTCGGCGCACGTCTCGGGCAGGCGCACGGGCCGGATGCTCTTCGCGTACAGCGTGCGCCCGTCCGGCAGGTGGTACCGCACCCGCTGGTCGGACGCCCCTGCCGTGATGATGCGGCGGACCGGCACGGCGCCCAGGTGGCCGAGGACATCCTGCATGGCGGCCAGTGAGGCGCCCCCGTCCTCCAGCGACACGAGCATCCGGACCACGACGCAGCGGCCGTGTCGCTCGACGATGCGGAGCACGCGGTCGACGTGGCCACGGTCGGGGATCACGATGTTGGCGGAGACCTTGATGCCGTGCGCGGCGGCGGTCTCGATCGTCGCGTCGAGGGCGGCCAGCTTGCGTTCGGCGAGCTTCGGCGAGGCGAGACGCGGGGCCTGTACGGCGGCGAGCTCGGCCGGGGTGGTGCCGAATACGGACAGGTTGATGCGGTCGAGGCCGGCTGCCGCGGCGGCGGGCAGGACCGCGGCGCCGTTCTCGCCGTTCGAGGTGAGTCCGACCGTGAGTCCGAGGCGCCGGGCGATGGTGATCAGGCCGGGCAGGTCGGGGTGCAGCGTCGGCTCACCGCCCGTGAAATGCACTTCGTTCGTCGGCAGGCCGCCGCGTATGGCGGCGAGGGCCAGGGCGAAGTCGGCGTCAGCGGCGATCCGGCCGGGGAGGAAGTCGGCGCCGTTGGTGCGGAGGTAGATGGAGACGCGTCCGGTGCTGCCGGGTGCGGCGACGGGTGTTCCCTCGTTGTGGCAGAACGAGCAGGCTAGGCCACAGGCATCGATGATCTTCACGCGCAGGGTGCGGTCCGGTTTCACTTCCACCGGCACGTCGCTCAGGTCGTGCATGGTGCCCCCTCTGCGGGCGGGCCGGGGCGCGGTGCCCCGGCCGGAGTAGCAGGCGCCGGCCTACTCGAAGCGCAGGTCGGCGATGGAGTCCAGGTCGATGCCGTAGAGGCGGTAGACCTTCGTGGTGTTGATCGATGTGAGCCGGTCGTGGTTGATGCCGAGCGCGGCGGCGGCCGTCCACACCTGTGTTTCGTCGTCGGCCTCGATCTCCAGGTACGGCGGGATACGCGGCCACTCGTCGACCTCCAGGCGGGCGGCGCCGAGGGTGTACGAGGTGCGTCGGTTCTCCTGGTAGCCGCGTGGTGTCAGGCCGGTGAGCCGCAGCAGCGCGGCGGTTTCCTCGAAGCTGTCGACGGTCACTTCGGTCTCGTGGGTGCCGTCGACGGCGTCCGTGATGATCTGCTTCACGCACAGAGTGACGTCGGTCCCCGTGTCGCGCAGCCGCACCCATCGGCCGGGGACGGCCGGGATGGTGTCGTACACGTACCGTCGCATGAGGCGGGCCCCAGCCGTGCAAGTACCGCCGACGTCTGCGATGAGCCGTGCGATCTTCGCGGGGTCGATGTCGAGGGCCTTCGCTTCGAACTCAATGCCTGCCATAGGTCTCCGATCGCTGGGTGCTGCTGGTGTCTCAACGACCGTGCAGCGTAAGGACGCGCCGGAACTTCACAGCCGGGTTCCGACGGCGATGGTGTCGTTGTCCGCGAGCCGCAGGATCGCTCGGAGGGACGAGCGCCCGGACGGCGGCCCGGGCGAGGGGTGACTTCGTCGTGCGCACCAACTGCTGGCCGAGCCTCGGGAACTCGGCGTTGCCGGCGTCCGGCGTCCGGCATCAGGGACTCGGACTCGGTGATGGCCATGCCGTTGCCTCCGCGGGGCGTCGGAACCCGCCAGGACCGAATGCGGCGGCGAGTACCGCAGGGGCAGTGAGTTGGCCCGACCCGTCCGGGTGGGTGAGCCACAAGCGGCCGCAGGCCGGCCGGCCCGTTGGCGGGCAGTGCAGCGGCCGGCCGATCGGTTGTACGGCTACGGCCCGCAGGTCGGCCAACTCCTCTACGGCGTCGAGCGGCACGAGCCACCAGGCCGTGTCCAAGTCCGGATCGGCGAGGATCGGTCCGCGGAACTCCTCGCGGATGAGACTGCGCGCCTGGATGCTTGCGACGAGCGGGGCCTCAGCCGCCAGCCACGCACTTCCGGACCGGATCGGCGCCAGCGCCTCAAGGCTCCATGCCTCACGCACGAGGGCGGGGTGCTGGGAGCAGCCGGCAAGCCACGAGTCCCCCGCCAGGTACCGCTCGGTGTACTTCGGTAGGGCCATGGCGGGGACGCTACGTAGGTCGATTGCGCCTCCGGGTGGCGATTGCGCGCGGTTGCGCGCACAGGTAGGAGGCTTGTGCCTGGTTGCTCAGGTGAGGTCGAGAGAGGCCCTCGCGCGGCCGATCAGGCGTCGAGCCGGCGCCCCGTACTCGGCGGCCTCGGCAAGCCAATCCCAGGCGCGTTCGTACAGCTGTACGTCGTCGTCACCGGTCAGCCACAGTTCCTCGCTGATGGTCTCGACGATGACGAGTCTCCGGTCGTAGATCCAGAACGCGTGCGGTGCGGTGCGGCGCAGCTGGGTGCCGAAGGGCAGGATGCCGAGCTCGATGCGGCGTTGGCCGACGAGGTTGTACAACCGGTCGAGTTGCTCGGCCATCACATCGGCAGGGCACGAGCGGTGGTAGAGGGCCGCTTCGCAGACGAGGAAACGGAACGTCTTCTCGGGGTCGTACAGCGCTTCCTGACGGCGCATGCGCGTCTCGACGGCCGCCTCGGTGGTGGGCGGGATGCCGCGGAACTCGGCGTTGCTGTCGAAGATGACCCGCGCGTACTCGGGTGTCTGGAACAGGCCAGGGATGCGGGAGACCTCAAGGCCCCGGATCAGCGTCGTGTTCTCGGTCTGCCGGACGGCGATCTCCTGTCGGCCGCGGTGCCCGCCCGCGAGCTGCCGGCGCCATGAACGGTGCCGCTGCTTCATGTCCAGACCGGCGAGCAGGCCGTGCAGTTCGGGCTCGGCGTCCAAGCGGCCGACCGCGTGGGCCCAGGCGGTCAGATCGGCACGGGTCGGGGTCTGCTTGCCGTTCTGTAACCGGGATACCTTCGATGTCTGCCAGCCCGCCTTGCCGGCGATGTCCTTGCCGTCCAGACCGGCCTCGGTGCGCAGCTCCCGCAGCCGCGCGCCGAGGGCCTCGCGCGCGGTCTGGAAGTCGGTGGTCACACAGTCGAAGCTACCCGTTTCGCGAACTCGGCCGTAGGTACCGCGTGATGCCAGGCGGCGTCCCGGGACTGGCAGGCGGCCAGCACCTCGGCAGGGTCCTCGGTGACGTACACACCGAGAGTGGTGTCGTCGTGGTCCGGCAGCCGCAGGGCGTGGGCTTCGCCGCGCGGGAGGTGGCGAATGTCCTCGCCGGCTTCGATGTTGCTCGGGGCTCGGGCCAGTAGAAACTGCTGCCCCTGAGTGAGGGGCTTGTCGACCAGGCGGACCCGCTCGAACCGCTTGCCTTGACTGACCTGGGCGCGAACGTTCTGCCGCCAGGCGTTGGCCGGCTCGGCAGCGACGTCGTCACCTGCGAGCCACTTCGGCCAGAGCGGGGACTGGCGGTCGGAGGCGTAGCCACGGCGGGTCTCCAGCCGGAACGCGGTGTGCCGGAACTCGCGGAACATGTGTGAGATCGAGGCGAAGGGCTGGAGCTCGGGCGCAGCGCTGCGGGGCGTGTATCGGGTCAGGAGGCTGCGGGGGACGCGGACGAACGTCTCGGACGGTTTGACGTCCCGTAGTCGTACGAGATGCTGCGGGTCAGTCTCTCGGTCTCCTTGCACGAGGATCTCGTCCGTCTCCGGGATCTCGTACAGGGTGGGGCAGTCGCCGTCGTCGCTGGTCGTGCCGAGGAACCTGAGCGTCATCTCGCCCTCCGTGTCCGCTGGTGGGGAGTTCAGCATGCGCGCCAGGGCGCGCTGACGCTCAAGCATTGCAGCGGATTGCGGACCCGTCTGCCTGCTGCCTGATTGTGCGCAATCAGGCTGAGGGCGCCCGGAGTGAAAGCCCTGGGCGCAGCGGCCAGGACTCGGCTGAGTGAGGCGCAGAGCCTCGGCGTTGTCGCGGCCTTGGGCGACGACCGCGGCGACGCGCGGACAGGGCAGGCCGAGGGACGTCGAGCCAGTCGGCCCGGGATGCCCAGTACGGGTCCACCGGACCTTCAGGTGTTCGGTTCACCCGGCTCGCGTGAGAGACCGGGTGGCTGTTCGGCGACGAACGATCCCTTGCCGCGCACGGTGACGATGAGCCCGCGCTCGCGCAGTTCCTGGGCGGCGCGACGTGCGGTGAGCCGGGCCACGCCGTACGCGTCGGCGAGGTGGTTCTCCGAGGGGATGGGCCTGTCCGGCGCCAGTTCGCCGGACGCGATCTTCCCGGCGATGACGTCGGCCAGCTGTACGTAGAGCGGTCTCGCGCTCATCGGATCCAGAGTGGCCTTCGATTCTTCCGGCGGCTCTTTTGTATCGCTCATACGTCCAACGTAGAGCGGTAGTGCCCTGCTCGATCGTGTGGATCCCTCTGTACTTGTCTGTAGAGGTCTGTATCTAGGTGTAGCTTCGAAGATGGAAAGACCCCGGCGAGGTGGCTAGACCTCCCGGGGCACGGCCAACGCTGAACCAGGAGCGTCGACATGCACGACCTTATCCGCCGCACCCTCGAATGGCTGCGCCTTCTCTTCTGCCCGGGCACGGGCAAACGGCGCCGTCTCCGCCACCGCACCCGCCTGTGTCTGCACTTCGTCGTCGTACGGCACCCCGCCGTACCCCGGGCGCCGCAGCTTCCCCAGCACCGTTCCCCGTACGGCCTCGTCACTCCTCTCGACGGCAGCGACTCTGCCCTCGTACGCCCGTATCTCGCCGTCCGCGACCGGCACCTGATCGCTGCGCACGAGGTGGCTGCCTGATGGAGTACGTCAACGGCACTTTCACACCCCGGCTTCTCCCCTGGACGTCCACCGAAGGCAAGCCCTGCTACCTGGTGACCGACGATGGCGGCAGCCGTCTGTCCCGTCTCGCCGACGACTTGGAGGCGGCCCAGCTCGCCACCGGTGTCGATGTGCTCGGTCTCGCCCGCACCGTGCTGGACGACCCGATGTCGCCGTACACCGAGGTCCGCTACGCCGGTCTCCGGCTCGCCGAGTGTCTGACCGATGCCTTGCGCGTCGCCGAGTCCCGTGGCATGCGTCTGTCCACACCGGGTGGGGCCGGGTCGACCACCACGTAGGGCGTCAGCAGAAGGGGCGGCTCGGGTTGTTGGCCCAGAAGGAGAGGAAGGACCAGGTCTGTGCTCCGACCCGTCCGTCGACGACGATCTCGGCGCATTGCTGGAAGGCCGTCACCGCGCTGCGCGTCTGCCCGCCGAAGTCTCCGTCCACGTCCAGGTCGGCGTCCACCGCCTCATTGAGGTAGCACTGGGCCTGCTGGACGACTGCCCCGGATGAGCCCTGCTGGAGGTTGGGCCGGCGGTTCGTGTAGTCGCAGATGTCGTCCGGTCCCTGGGCCACGACGCGTTCGGGGCGTTCGGTGCGTTCCGGGATGGTCTGTGGCGCCGCGGCGGCAGGACCTGCGGCAAGGCCCGCGGAAAGGAGAACAGCCGCAGCGATCGCGTGCGTTCGTCGCATCCTCAACCACCTCCAAGGTGCCGGTGTCTCCAGCGTGCGCCGACGCCTCCCAGGTCGCATCTCGACGCGGGCAGCCCTGAGGGGCCGTCCAGGAGCGGGCGTTGGCGCGAGCGGCGGGGTCGGGGCGGGAGCAGCGAAGAGCCCCGGTCCGGACAGCATCCGGACCGGGGCTCGGGTCGACTGCGACTGCCGGGCGGCTCAGCTCGTCGTCAGCATTCCCGAGCGCAGCCGTGCCACCGTCCGGGAGAGCAGGCGGGAGACGTGCATCTGGGAGATGCCGAGGCGGGCGCCGATGTCGGCCTGGGTGAGTTCCTCGACGAAGCGGAGGTGGAGTATGAGGCGCTGGCGTTCGTCGAGTTCGGCGAGGAGGGGGGCCAGGGCGTGGAAGTCCTCGACCAGTTCGAGGGCCGGGTCCTCCTCGCCGATGAACTCCGAGAGTGTCGCGTCGCTTTCGTCCGCGTCGCCGCCGACCGTCGCGTCGAGGGACGAGGAGAGGTAGCCGTTCGCCGCGACCTGGGCCTCGACGACCTGTTCCTCGGTGATGTTCATCAGGGCGGCCAGTTCGGCGACGCGGGGCGCGCGGCCGAGGCGGGAGGCCAGTTCCTCGGTGGCCTTGGCGAGTTCCGTACGGGCCTCCTGGAGGCGGCGCGGAACGTGCACGGCCCAGGACGTGTCACGGAAGAACCGCTTGATCTCGCCCACGATGTAGGGCACCGCGAAGCTGGTGAACTGCACCTCGCGGGAGACCTCGAAGCGGTCGATCGCCTTGATCAGCCCGATGATGCCGACCTGGACGACGTCCTCCATCGCCTGGCCGCTGCCGCGGAACCGGCGGGCCGCGAACCGCACGAGCGACGTGTTCATCTCGATGAGGGTGTTGCGCGCGTACTGGTATTCGGGAGTGCCCTCCTCCAGTACGGCGAGCCGCTCCAGGAACTGCCCGGTCAGCCCGCGCGCGTCCTGCGGGGCGAGCTTCTGCGGCTCGGCGATGAGGGGCAGCACCTCGCTGGTCTCGGTGCCGGCATCCGTCGTCGTGCCGATGCGCGTGGTCGCTGTCACGGGCCCTCCCTCTAGTCCCGGCCCGCTCCCATCCCCCGACAGGCCACCTCTAGCGCCGCTACCCGCAGCCGCCGGGCTCATGCCCCGCATATGCCCCATCGAGACGTTGAACACAGTCGGTGCAGGTCGGGGCGGTGCCGGGGTACCCACAGAAGTCTGTGACGGCACGGGATCGGAGGGTGGGGCGGCGTGGCGGGGAGGGGTTCAGGCAGTCCGGGAGTCGGGCGAGCGGGAGTCATCGGAGATGCCGGACGCGCCGGATGCGCCGGGGATGCCGGAGATATCGGATGCGTCGGAGATGCCGGATTCGTCAGGGATACCGGAGACATCGGAGAGGGCGGAGACGTCGGAGAGGGCCAAGACATCGGAGTCGTCTTGTATCCGCGCCGCCGCCGCGTCGCAGAACGCCTCGAGGCCCTGCAGCAGCGCGACGCGCTTGGCCGCCGGCATCTGGTCGAGCACCTCGCGCAGCGCCTGCTCCCGTCGTACGCGCAGATCGGCGAGGAACGTACGGCCCCGGCCGCTGAGGCGCAGGCGTACCTCGCGCCGGTCCACCGGACTCACCACGCGCTCGACGAACCCGGTCGCCTGCAGCCGGTCGCAGAGCCGGCTCGTCGAGGGCGGTGTGGAGGCCAGGGAGTCGGCGAGCGTGCGCAGGTTGATGCCCTCGTGGTGCTCGAGGATGAGCAGCACGCGCAACTGGGAGGCGGAGGCGGGCGCTGTCGAGGCCCGGCCCCAGAGGACCTCCAGCAACTCCGCCGCCGTGGAGGTCACACGTGCGACCTCTGCCGGCTCGGGGCGGGGTCGGAGGGAAGTCACAGTCACACTCTCGCAGGCGCCGGGGTGGCCGTCAGCGTACTAGGCGCCCGGGCAGCCGGGAGTGACCCCGGTCGGGGTCGTAGCCGTTCACAGCCGCCCACCGCTCATACAGACCGAGGATTGGTGTGTCGACCATCGTGACGACGATCGTGAACAGATTCGTGGCCGCCGAGCGCGCCCTGCGCACGGCGGCTCCCCATCAGCTGCTGGACGCGGTCCGTCGTGTACTGACCGATCAGTACGCGGCGGACTCCGTCGAGCTTTTCCTGGCCGACTACGGACTCACGGTGCTTCAGCCGGTGTCCGTGCCGCCGCACACCCTCGAGCCGGTGTCCGTGCACAACAGCCCGGCGGGCCGGGCCTTCGGGGCGCAGGAGCCCCGGGTGGAGGACCTGCCGGGGGAGCGCGTCCGGGCGCATCTGCCCGTCACCGTGCGCGGCGACCGGCTCGGTGTGCTGACCGTCGTCCTGCCGGGCGGCGAGCACGCCGACGGCTGCCTCGGCGAACTGGCGGAGATCGCCCAGGTGCTGGGCCATGAGGTCGTCGTCGCCGAGCGGGACACCGACGTCTACCTCCAGGCACGCCGCCGGGACCGCCTCACCCTGGCCGCCGAGATGCAGTGGCAACTGCTGCCGGGCCGCTCCTGCGCCCGCCCCGAGTACGACCTCGGCGCCCAGCTCGAACCGGCGTACGCGATCTTCGGCGACAACTTCGACTGGTCCGCCACGGCCGACCGGCTCAGCCTCTACGTCACCAACGGCATGGGCGAGGGCATCGAGGCCTCCCTGCTGACCAACCTCGCGATCAACGCCCTGCGCAACGCCCGCCGGGCCGGTCTCCCCCTCGCCGACCAGGCCGCCCTGGCCGACCAGGCGGTGTACGCGCACTACTCGGGCCGCTGCTACCTCTCCGTGCTGATGCTCGACTTCGATCTGGCCACCGGGCGGGTCCTGGCCGTGGACGCCGGTTCACCCCAACTGCTGCGACTGCGTCAGGGAGTGGTGGAACGGGTCGACTTCGACGCCCAGTTGCCGCTCGGCATGTTCGAGGAGACCGACTACGCGGTCCAGGAGTTCCGGGCCGAGCCCGGCGACCGGCTCGTCTTCGTCAGTGACGGGGTGTACGACGTCGCCTCCCCGGGCGGAGAGGCGTACGGCGACACCGCCCTGGCCCGGGCGATCCAGTCGACGCGGCTGCTTCCGGCCGCCGATGTGCCCCGGGCCGTCCTGCGCGAACTGAACGGCCATCGCGGCGGGCCCGTCGCCGCCGACGACGCCCTGGTGGTGTGTCTGGACTGGCGTGGGCGGTAGGGGACGGGGAAGGTGCAGGCCAGGGGCGACGGCGGGCAGTTGTTTGGTGTTGCCCACCGTCGGCACTAATGTTTGTCATACGGCAAGTAACGGCTGAGGTGCCGTAGCCCGGCCCTCGGTCCGGCCCGTGCAAGGGAGCGATGCAAGTGTCGGATTCGGAACGGAACGCGGAACAGGAGCCGGCCCATTACCAGGTGAGTGCCTTCCTCGAACGGCGCCGGGAGCAGGTGGCCCAACGATGGGCGGACGCCGCGCTGTTCCGCACCGTCTTCACCGTCTCACGGGACGAGGCCGTGGAGGCGGGCAGGTCCGTGGCCGCGGCGCTGGCCGCGGTGGCGGCTTCCGGGCGGACGGAGGACATCCGCGCGCCCGGATTCGAGTCGGTGCGCGACCAGTTGAGCCGGATGGCGGCCTCCCGCGCCCGTACGGGGATCGACCCGGACGGGGTCGCCGGCGAGGTGGCCGCCCTGCGCGACCCGGTGACCGAGCTGCTGCGCGCCGAGTTCCCGGACCCGTACGCCCCCGAGGCCCAGGACAGCGTGCTGGCCCTGACCGTGCTCATGGGCACGCTGCGCCTGGTGGTGATGGAGACCCTGGTGAGCGCGGGCGAGGAAGTGATCGCACGGCAGCGCGAGCAGCTTCTCGAAGTCGCCACCCCGGTGATCAAGCTATGGGACGGCATCGTCGCCGTACCGCTGATCGGCACACTGGACAGCGCCCGCAGCCAGGTGGTCATGGAGAGCCTGCTGGACGCGATCGTCGCCGAGCGCGCCCGGTACGCCATCCTCGACATCACCGGCGTGCCCACGGTCGACTCGCTGGTCGCCCAGCATCTGATGAAGACGGTGGCGGCGGCCCGGCTGATGGGCGCCGAATGCGTCGTCTCCGGTATCCGGCCCGCGATCGCGCAGACCATCGTCCACCTGGGCATCGACCTCGGCACGGTGCTCACGCGCGCCAGCCTCGCGGACGCGCTGGCCTACGCGCTCAGCCGGCAGGGCGTCGAGATCGCGCCGCTCCGGTCGGCCGGCCCGGTGGCAGACACGGGCGTGCGGTGAGCGGGTTCGGGCCGGCGGCGTTCGGACCCGCGGGGGGACACGCCTTCACGGTGCCGGTCCTCCAACTCGGCGACACCCTGCTGGTCACCCTCCAGGGAGAACTGCACGACGGGATGGCCGAGCAGCTCCAGCAGGACATCACCGCCCGGATCGCGCACTCCCGCGTGACCGGAGTGGTCATCGACATCTCGGGTGTCGACATGGTCGACTCTTTCCTGGGGCGGGTCCTCGCCGAGATCGCCGCCGGAGCCGGGCTGCTGGCCGCTCGTACGGTACTGGCCGGGATGCGCCCGGCGGTGGCGATCACCCTGGTGGAACTGGGGCTCACCCTGCCGGGGCTGCGTACGGCCCTGGACGTCGAACGCGCGATGGAGCTGCTCGCCGCCGGTGAGCCTCACAGTGAGGGGAGTCCCTGATGCAGGCCTCCCGCCATGCCGCGCCGGCGAGCCTGCCGATCGGCTCGGACGCCGATCTGGCCTGGGTACGGCAGCAGGTCCGGCAGGCGGCCGCCGAGCTGGGCTTCGGGCTGGTGCAGCAGACCAAGCTCGTCACGGCGGCCAGCGAACTGGCCCGCAACACCCTCGTCCACGGCGGGGGCGGCCATGTGGAGATCACCCCGCTGGGCGTCGCCGCGTCGAGCGGGCTGCGGCTGGCCTTCGTCGACACCGGGCCCGGCATCCGCGACCTGGACCAGGCGATGACCGACGGCTACACCAGCGGCGGCGGGCTCGGACTCGGCATGAGCGGGGCCAAGCGGCTGGTGCACGAGTTCGAGGTGGAGAGCCGGCCCGGTGAGGGGACCACCGTCACCGTCACCGCCTGGGCCACCGCCGTGCCGCCGTCCCGGCCGGGGGCCTGATGAGCAGGGTGTGGGACGTGCCGGTGGACGACTCGACCCGGGTGCGGGACGTCCGGGTGGCGGCCGAGGAGGCCAGCGCCGACGCCGGGCTTCCCGCGCCCCGCACCGCGACCGCCGCGCTCGTGGCGACGGAGCTGGCGACCAACCTGCTGCGGCACGCCGACGGCGGGCGCGTCGTCATCAACCTCGTCGAGCGCGGCCAGGACGGCGCCCCGGAGACGTCCGTGCAGATCGTCTCGCTCGACCACGGACCCGGCATCCCGGACATCGCGACGGCGATGCGCGACGGCTACACCACCGCGTCCTCCCTGGGCGCGGGCCTCGGCACGTGCCGGCGCATAGCGAACGACTTCGATCTGCACAGCGCCCCCGGCCGGGGCACGGTGGCCGTGGCCCGCATCGGCCACGAGCGGGCCGCCAAGGGAGCGCAGGCATCGCAGAGGGCGCAGGGACCGCAGGGGGCGCTGCGTCTGCCGGGCCCGCGCGTCGGCGGTGTCAACGTCCCCCTCGGCCGGGCCGAGTACTCCGGCGACGCGTGGAGCCGGGTGTACGGCGGCGACCGCGTGACCCTGCTGCTCGCCGACGGGCTCGGCCACGGGCCCAAGGCCGCCGAGGCGTCCGGCGCCGCCGTGGCCGCACTGCCCGGGGTGGCCGACCTGCCGCCCGCCGAGATACTGCGGCACCTGGGCAGGACCCTGCGGCCCACCCGGGGCGCGGCCGTCGCAGTGGCCCAACTCGACCTTACGTCCCAGCAGTTGAGCTTCGCCGGGATCGGCAACGTCAGCGGCCGGCTGCGCACCGACGGCACCTGGAAGCCGCTGCTGTCCCACCCCGGCATCGTGGGCGCCCAGGCCCCGGCGTCCGTGCCCGTGCAGCGCGTGCCCTGGCAGGAGGACAGCCTGCTCGTCCTGCACAGCGACGGCCTGCCCGGCCGCTGGACGCCGCCCGACGACGGCGTGCTCCTGTCCTGCGACCCGGCGGTGGTGGCCGTGGCGGTGCTGCGGGACGCGGGGAGTGCGGCTCTGCCGGTGCGGGACGATACGTGTGTGGCCGTACTGGGGGCCGGTTCCGGTTCCGGTGTCGGTGCTGGTGCCGGTCGCTGGAGCGGCACAGGGGCCTGACTCGCCCCGCCGTTCTCACCGGCCGTCAGTTCCGTCAGGGTGCGGCGCGCCCCCGTCCCGTGCCGCCAGAAACCCCCGCAACCCCCGGCTCAGAGCCGCCCGTTCCGCCGGTTCCATCGCCGCCAGCGCCGCGGCCAGGGCCTCGGTCCGGCGGTCCGCGACGTCGTTCAGGACATGCCTGCCGTGCGCGGTGAGCCACAGCTGCACCTCGCGGCGGGTGCCCGGATGCGGGGCCCGCTCCAGCAGACCGGCCGCGGCGAGCCGGTCGCAGAGCCGGCTGGCCGTGGGGAGGCCGATGTCCATCTGGTCCGCCAGGGCCGTGACGTTCAGACCGGGCCCCGCCTCCACGGTGCGCAGCGCCCGCAACTGGTGCGGGGACAGCCGCAGGGAGGCCTCCTGGGCGGCGACCGACCACAGGGCCGTCAGACTGTCCACGGCATCGGCGATCCGCGACGCGACGGCCTCAGGGCCATCGCCCGGCCCCCTCGCCCTGGGGTCGCCGGGGGCGCCGAGATCGGTCACGAAACGTCACTTTCCATAAGCTCCGGGCACTGCGGAGATCGCCCTCTTGCAAAGGCTGTACCCGATGAGCCGGGGGACAAGCAGACCCGTTCACCACCCGTCCGGGCCGCGTCCCGTTCAGCCCGCGCTGAGCTCCGTCAGCGCGGCCAGCGGCAGCGTGTGCTGGGTCTGCAGCACCTTGGCGCGCAGATAGCGGACGTTGTGCGCGGTGGTGAAGACGCCCGTCGGGACGCGGTCGCGCACATCGACGCCCAGCGTGCGCAACTGGTCCGCCTTGTCGGGGTTGTTGGAGAGCAGGTCCAGCTCGTCGATGCCCAGGGCCTTCAGCATCTGGGCCGCCGCCGTGTAGTCGCGGGCGTCCTCCGGCAGACCCAGGGCCGCGTTCGCCTCGTACGTGTCGAGCCCCTCGTCCTGGAGGGCGTACGCGTCGAGCTTGTTGTAGAGGCCGATGCCCCGGCCCTCCTGGCGGAGGTAGAGGAGCACGCCGCCGCGGTCGGCTATGCGCTCGACCGCCTCGCGCAGTTGCGGACCGCAGTCGCAGCGGGCCGAGCCGAACACGTCCCCGGTCAGGCACTCGGAGTGCAGCCGCACCAGCGGGACCGGGCCCGGCTCGCCCAGGACGACGGCCACGTGTTCCTGGCCGTCGGCCAGTCCGTGGAAGGTGACGAGTTCGGCGTCGACCTGGTAGCCGTCGTGAAAGCGCAGCGGTACCCGGACGCGGGAGCGCGGGGTGGCGAGGGCGGCTGGGGCGGCAGGGGTGTCGGGCATGCGGGGCCTCCGGATTCCGTTCCTGTTCGGCTGCACGGCCGTCTGCTGGGCCGTCTGCTTCAGATTTGAAGCAGATCCACGGTTCGGAACACTACCCTTGCTTTAAATTTGAAGCAACGAGGTTCAGTCGCTTGTGACGTGCCTCACTGAAGTCCCTCCAAGAGCAGTCGGCCGCCTCACGAACAGGCCGTGGAGGACCTCACGAACAGGCCGTGGAAGACCTCCGCCGCCACGGCACGTCGTCCGACGTCGGCCGTGCCCCGTCCTCCTGGAGCCCCTGCGCGATCGCCGCGGAGATCTCCTCCAGCTGCGCCACCTGCTCCTCGCTGAGCCGGTCGAAGACGAAGCTGCGCACGGTCTCGACATGACCGGGCGCCGCGCGCTCCAGTACGGCGAACCCCGCGTCGGTCAGCGCGGCGATGCTGCCCCGCTTGTCGTACCGGCAGGCCTCGCGCCGCAGCATGCCGTCCTTCTCCAGCCGGGACACCGCGTACGTCAGCCGGCTGCGCGTGATCTTCAGCCGCTCGGCGAGATCGGTCATGCGCAGGCGCTGTTCGGGGGACTCCGACAGGACGGACAGGATGGAGTAGTAAAGGTGCGGCATGCCGGCGTCCTGCTGGAGCTGCCGGTCGATCGCGTCCTCCAGAAGCAGCGAGGAGGCGATGTACGCGCGCCAGGCGCGCTGCTCCTCGGGGGTGAGCCAGCGAGTCGTCATGCCGCCAGTGTAGGTTTGTTTCAAACTTGAACCAAGACCCGGCGGGTCACGGCAGACCCTGAGTCCCGCCGGTCCGCCGTCCGACCCGACCGGGGAGCGTCGATGCCTCACCCGTACGTCCTGCTGTCCGCCGCCGTCTCCCTCGACGGCTACCTCGACGACACCGGGCCCGAACGCCTGCTGCTGTCCGGCCCGGCCGATTTCGACCGGGTCGACGAGGTCCGGGCATCCGTCGACGCGATCCTGGTCGGCGCCGGCACCATCCGCGCCGACAACCCGCGCCTGCTGGTCAACTCGGAGGAGCGGCGGGCCGCCCGCACGGCTGCCGGCCTGCCGGAATACCCCCTCAAGGTCACCGTCAGCGGCACCGGCGACCTCGACCCCGAGGCGCGGTTCTGGCACACGGGCGGCGAGAAGGTCCTCTACACGACCGACCAGGGCGCCGAGCGTGCCCGGGCCCTCGGCCTCGCCACCGACGTGGTCCCCCTCGGCGCCGACCTCGACTGGCGTCGGCTCCTCACCCACCTGCACGACGTACGGGGCGTACGGCGGCTCATGGTCGAGGGCGGCGGCCTGATCCACACCCAGCTCCTCACCCAGGGCCTCGCCGACGAACTCCAGCTGGTCCTCGCCCCGCTCTTCGTGGGCGATCCCAAGGCCCCCCGCCTCTTCGGCCCCGGCGGCTACCAGGGCGGCAGGCTCCGGCTGCTGGAGACGCGGCGGATCGAGGACGTCGTCCTCATGCGCTACGAGCCCACCGCCCCGGGCACCGGCGCCCTCGCCGCCGCGGCCGATCACCACTGGCTGGCCCTCGCCTGCGAGTTGGCGGACCTCTGCCCGCCGTCGGACACGGCGTTCAGCGTGGGCGCGGTGGTGGTCGCGGCCGACGGCACGGAACTCGCCCGCGGCCACTCCCGCGAGGGCGGCGACCCGCTCGCGCACGCCGAGGAGGCTGCCCTGGCGAAGCTCGACCCGTCCGACCCGCGCCTCGCCGGCGCCACGGTCTACAGCAGCCTGGAGCCCTGCGCCCGCCGCGCCTCCCGCCCCGCGCCCTGCGCCCGGCTGCTCCTCGACGCCGGCGTCCGCCGTGTGGTCACGGCCTGGCGTGAGCCGGACACCTTCGTCCGGGGCGCCGACGGCAGCGGAGTCCTGGCGGCCGGCGGGGCGGAGGTCGTCGTCCTCCCGGAGCACGAGCAGCGGGCCGAAGCCCCGAACCGTCACCTGCTCTAGAGGGCGGATTCCGCTGCTGAGCATGAGGTGGTCAAGAGTGGTCCCGCGGATGGCGTACACTGGAATCACAACGACGCGGGGTGGAGCAGCTCGGTAGCTCGCTGGGCTCATAACCCAGAGGTCGCAGGTTCAAATCCTGTCCCCGCTACTGAAGGCCTAGGGCCGGAATCCGAAAGGGTTCCGGCCCTAGGTGTTTTCCGGTTTCCGTGCCGCCATTACTGCCAGTGAGCGAACCGCACCACTCCGCACAACAACTGACACGCCGTCAATACCCGGCGGTCACTTACGGAGCGGTCAACTCGCCCGATTTAAGCCGGTCATGGCAGGTAAGTCCGCACGAAAAAGGTTAATGATCAAGTGGAATCGCTGGAATCCACACCCCGGGTCTATTAACGTTCGATAACGCAGCGCGGTCGTCCCAGCCGTCACAGAAGGCGGCTCCGTGCGCACGCGCCGAATCCTGAAAGGGAACCGGGGAACCACCACTTGGGGTGAATCGGGCGTAAACCGCCGTGGAAGCACGGTCGGTATACGCGCGTAGGAGACCTTCCTGCTCCGAACCCGTCAGCTAACCCGGTAGGCGAGAAGGAAGGAAAGGAGTACGCCCACGTGGCGTCCAACCGGCCTGCCCCCGCGGCCCCGTTCGCGCGGAACCAGCGCGACACCGAGACTTTCGGCTACGGCGGTCAGCGCACCGACGAGGGCCCGTTCCAGGAGTGGAACCCCACCGAGGAATCCATCCGTCCCGTCCGTGGCCGGCATCGCGTCACCAAGCAGCGCGGCGGAGGTCTCGCCCGCAGCTCCACCGTCCTGGGCGTCGGCGTCATAGCCGCCGTGGGCGCGGGTGGCATGGCCAGCGCCCAGACCGGCAAGCCGCCGGTGTCCATCTCCGTGTCGGACCTTCCCTCGGTGGGTTCCCTCATCTCGGACGACGACACCCCCGAGGGTTCCTCGACTCCGCTCAGCGGTCTCGGGGCCACGGCCACGGCCAAGGCCGAGGAGGGCTCCTCCGGCGCCGGCGAGGCGCTGCGCGCCCGGATCATGGCCCAGGTCGAGCACCAGCAGGAGCAGATCGACACCAAGGCCGCGCAGGACGCCGCCGACGCCGCCGAGAAGGCGGCCGCGGAAGCCGTGGCCAAGGCGGAGAAGGAAGCCAAGGACAAGGCCGCCGAGGCCAAGCGGAAGGCGGAGGAGGAGGCCAAGAAGAAGGCCGAGGCCGAGCGGCTCGCCGCCCTCGCCAAGCAGTTCACGCTGCCGACCTCCTCGTACACCCTCACCTCGACCTTCGGTCAGGCCGGTGCCTACTGGTCCTCCGGCTACCACACGGGTCTCGACTTCGCCGCCCCCACGGGCACGCCGATCAAGGCGGTGCACAGCGGCACCATCACCGAGGCGGGCTGGAACGGCTCGTACGGCTACAAGACGGTCCTCACCCTCGATGACGGCACGGAGATCTGGTACGCGCACCAGTCCTCCATCGGCGTCAGCGTCGGCCAGAAGGTCAGCACGGGCGATGTCATCGGCCGCGTCGGTGCCACGGGCAACGTCACCGGCGCCCATCTGCACCTCGAAGTGCACTCCGGTGGCTCCAGCAGCGGGATCGACCCGATGGCGTGGCTGCGGGGCAAGGGCCTGAACCCGTAAGCGCCACAAGCCAGTCGAAGCACCGGCAGCCCTGACGACGACCCCCCGACGTCAGGGCTGCCGGTTTTCGGTGTCTGCGGACCCGCTGCGCGCGGGGGCGTTTACAGGACCTTTGCGTCGGACCTGGAATGAGCCGCTCCGGTAGGGCCGTTGACGAGAGACATGACTTCTCTTCGCAAGCTCGGCTCCTCCGATCTCGAAATCTTCCCGCTCGCCCTCGGTGGCAACGTCTTCGGCTGGACCGCCGACGAGGCGCAGTCGTTCGCCGTGCTCGACGCGTACACCGCCGCCGGCGGCAACTTCGTCGACACCGCCGACGTCTACTCGGCGTGGGTCGACGGCAACCAGGGCGGCGAGTCCGAGACCGTCCTCGGCAAGTGGCTTGAGGCGCGCGGCAACCGCGCCGATGTCGTCGTCGCCACGAAGGTCAGCCAGCACCCCGAGTTCCAGGGCCTGTCCGCCGCCAACATCAAGGCCGCCGCCGACGCCTCGCTGCGCCGGCTGCGCACCGACTACATCGACCTCTACTACACCCACTTCGACCAGCCCGATGTGCCGGTGGAGGAGATCATCGGGGCGCTCGACGAGCTGGTGAAGGCCGGGAAGGTGCGGCACATCGCCGCCTCCAACATCTCGGCGGAGCGGCTGCGGGCCTCCCTGGAGTTCTCCGACCGCGAGGGCCTCGCCCGGTATGTCGCCCTCCAGCCCCACTACAACCTGGTCTCCCGCGACACCTACGAGGGCGAGCTCCAGGACCTCGCCGAGCGCTCCGGCCTGGCGGCCGTCCCCTACTTCGCGCTCGCGTCCGGCTTCCTCACCGGCAAGTACCGCCCCGGCACGACCGTCGACAGCGCCCGGGCCGGCGGCGCCGCCAAGCACCTGGAGACCGACCGTGGCCTCCGCGTCCTCACCGCCCTCGACGAGATCGCCACGACCCACGACGCCCCCGTCGCCACGATCGCCCTGGCCTGGCTCGCCGCGCAGCCCACGGTGGCGGCCCCGATCGCGTCCGCCCGCACGGTGGAACAACTGCCGGCCCTGGTCGGAGTCGGTGACCTCACGCTGACGGAGTCGGAGATCGCGCGTCTTACGGAGGCTTCGGCCTGAGCGGTCGCCGGGGCGGGGTTTCGTCCTGCTCGCCGAGCATGCTCGCCGTCTGAACGACCAAGGGCACAGCGCCCCGGCACGCGCTGCCGCGATGGGCCAGGGCCTGTGCGGTGGGGCTTCGGCCGGGGCGTTCGGCCTGGGGCTGGCGGCCGGCCCGGCTTTCGTTTGCCTGCTGCTGCAGCTTGACTGCCGTCGCACGCGCCGTCGGTGCGGCTACGGCCGTGGCGCCCGTACCGGACCGGCAGCTGACCGGCGCCAGACCGGCTGACGACCACACGGGACTGGTGGGCGGCCCGGCTTTCGTGGCCGACGGCTGCGGGCTGACCGCCGTCGGCAGGCCCTTCCGTTACCGGTCTGTGCGGCGGCGCTCCGGCTGGGGCGCTCGGCTGGGGCTGGCGGCCGGCCCGGCTGTCGTTTGCCTGCGGCTGCGGCCTGACTGCCGTCGCACGCGCCGTCGGTGGGTAGCGCCCGGCCCGGACCGGCGGCTGACCGGCTGACGACCACACCGGACTGGTGGCCGACGACCCGGCCTTCGTTGCCCGCGGCTGCGGGCAGACCGCCGGGCACGCGCCGCCGAGACCAATCCGTGCCGGGCGCCACGGCCGCGGCGCCCGGCACCGGACCAGAGCAGACGGCGACCGCACCGGACCGGAGGGCGACCGCACCGGACCGGCGGACAACCGGCATCGGACCGGCCGACGACCGGCCCCGTTGCCCGCGGCTGTCGGCCCGCGCCTCGGCTACGAGCGGTACGGGTTGTACGCGGGGTACGGCGTCGTCTTGTACGCGGGGTACGGCGTCGTCGGGGCGGGGTAGGGGGTCGTCGGGTAACCGTAGGCATGGCCGTATGTCCCTGTCGGGTGGCCGTAGCCGTAGGCGCCGTGTACCGGCCAGGGGGGTGCCGCCACCGGGACGGGTGGGGCGGTGATGCGGGCCGCGTGGTCCAGGGCGGGGCGGGCGGCGTCTCGGCGGCGCCAGAGTTCCTCCAGGAGCTCCCGTTCCCGTACGACGAAGTCGGGCCCGGCGCGGCCGCGGCGGCCCCGGTGGCGCAGGAACGCCAGAGAGGTCGCGTAGGACTCGTACTGCGCCACCGCCCGCGCCGCGGACTTCCCCGCGTGGCGGCGGGCGTACTGGCGGGCGATCCGCCTGGCCCGCATCGAGCCGAGCGCGTACGGCTCGGCCGGGGTCAGCCAGCCGGCGACGGCGTACGCGGGCAGCTCCGCCCGTACGGTCTTCAGCTCCCGCTGCCGGGTCCAGATCACCAGCCACGTCAGCAGCCCGAAGATGGGCACCATGAACGCCGCGTACACGGCGAAGAACCCGTACTCGCCGAACGCCGAGGAGCCGTTCCACATCGCGTGCATGCCCATCGCGAGCAGCAGCCCGGAGAGCGGGAAGGCGACGCGGCGGAGGCGGCGGCCGTCCGCCGCGAGCGCGGCGATGCCGAAGCCGATGCCCGTGAGGACCGTGAAGAGCGGATGCGCGAACGGCGACATGACGATCCGCACGAAGAAGGTCGCCGCCGTGACGGAGGCGATGCCGCTGTGCCCCGCGAGCTGGTCGGTGCCGAAGGCGATGCCCAGATAGAGGATGTTCTCCGTGAAAGCGAAGCCGGTGGCCGTGACGCCGGCTATGACGACCCCGTCGACGATGCCGGTGAAGTCACGCCGCCGGAAGAGGAAGACCAGTAAAACGGCCGCCGCCTTGGCACACTCCTCGACCACCGGCGCGATGACGGTCGCCCCCAGCGTGTCCGCGCTCGTCGGGTCCGCGGTCGCCGTCGCTATCCACTGTGTCGCGAAGCTGTTGGCGACGATCGCTATCAGCGCCGCCGCGCAGGCACCCCAGGCGAAGGAGAACAGCAGGTTCCGCCAGGGCCCCGGCTCGACCCGGTCCAGCCAGCGGAACGCGGCTATGAGCAGGGGGACCGGGAGGACGGCCAGCCCGAGCCCGACCAGGAACCCTTCCGTGCCGGTCTCCTCGCGGACCAGGGCGAGGATGACCAGGCCGGAGATCACGAGGAGCGTGGACAGCGCGCCGTAGCGCACCCAGGCGCGCTGCCACCAGTGGGCGTGCCGCAGCGGGCCGGCGGCCGTGCCGGCGAAGGGCACGCCGTCGGCGGGAACGCTGGGATACGACGGATACGGGGGGCAGGTGGCCACGGCATTGACCCTAACGACGGATGGGCGCTGTCCGCAGGCGGGAGGAAACCGGGGGCGGTCAGGCGCCGGCGGGGGGTTGCTCCACGTGCTGTACGCGACGGAAGAGGAGGTCGTTCACGACATGACCCTTGTCCAGTCCCTGTCCCTCGAAACGGGTCAGGGGACGGAAGTCGGGACGGGGCGCGAAACCGCCGTCCGCCTGCGTGTTCTCGAAGTCGGGGTGTGCGGTGAGGACCTCGAGCATCTGCTCGGCGTACGGCTCCCAGTCGGTGGCGCAGTGCACGGTCCCGCCGGGCCTGATACGGGTCGCGGCGAGGGTCAGGAACTCGGGCTGGATCAGCCTGCGCTTGTGGTGCCGCTTCTTGGGCCAGGGGTCGGGGAAGTAGACGCGCAGGCCGTCGAGGGAGTCCGGGGCGAGCATCTCGCGGAGCAGGATGATCGCGTCGCCGTTCGCGACCCGGATGTTGGACATGCCGTCCTGGTCGGCGAGATTGAGCAGGTTGCCCTGGCCGGGGGTGTGGACGTCGACGGCGAGGATGTTGGTGCGGGGGTCGGCGGCGGCCATCTGCGCGGTCGCCTCGCCCATGCCGAAGCCGATCTCCAGGACGACGGGGTTGTCGTTGCCGAACAGGCCGGCGAGGTCGAGGCCTCGCTGCCCGTCGATGTCCAGTCCCCACTTGGGCCACAGCCGCTGCAGCGCGTCCGCCTGCCCTGCCGTCACCCGGCTCCGCCGCGGCTGGAAGCTCCGGATCCGCCGCTCGAAGTGCGACCCGGCGGGATCGGCCTTCGGCCCGTCGGGAAAGCGCGGCTCACCCTTGGCCCGCGTATGCCGGATGGACACACCGGGCGCGTGGTCGGGGTGCTCGCCGTCGGGGGTGCTGGGCGGCTGGATGCTTTCGGGGGTATTCACGTCAGACACAGTGAGGCCGATTTTACGGCCGTCGGGTAAGGGGCTGTGGCGGGGTGAGGCCGCGGCGGCCCGCTCCGCCGGGTCGCGGACCCACGCGGCGGACCCGCCCGGGCCCGGCGTCACAGCACGCTCAACGCCCTCCGCGCCACCTCCCGCCCGATCGGCAGGCTCGCCGTAGCCGCAGGAGACGGCGCGTTCAGCACATGCACCGTACGAGCGCCCTCGCGGATCAGGAAGTCGTCCACCAGCGTGCCGTCCCGCAGCACGGCCTGGGCCCGCACCCCCGCCGCCGTCGGCACCAGGTCCTCCTCGGTCACCCCGGGCAGCAGTCTGCCCACCGCGTCCGTGAACGCAGCCTTGGACAGCGACCGCCGCAGCTCACCCGCCCCGTACCGCCAGTGCCGGCGCGCGATCCGCCAGGATCCCGGCCAGGCCAGGGTCGATCCCAGCTCGCGCCAGCGGACCGTGCCCCAGCCGTACCCCTCGCGGGCCAGGGCCGGCACCGCGTTGGGCCCGACATGGACACCGCCGTCGATGCCACGGGTGAGATGCACCCCGAGGAACGGGAACGCCGGGTCGGGGACGGGGTAGACCAGGCCCCGGACCAGCTCCGGTCGGGCCAGTTCGTAGTACTCGCCCCGGAACGGCACGATCTGGACGTCCGGGTCGTCCCCGGTCAGCCGGGCGATCTCGTCGCTGTACAGGCCCGCGCAGTTCACCAGGACCCGGCCGCGCACCACGTCCCCCGCCGAGGTGAGCGCGGCGACGCCCAGCTCGGGGCGGCGGTCGATGCGCACGACCCGGGTGCCGTAGCGGATCTCCGCGCCCGAGCCGTGGGCCAGCTGACGGGCGACCGCGACGAAGTCGCAGATGCCGGTCGTACCGACGTGTATGGCGGCGAGGCCCCGGACCTCCGGCTCGTACTCCATGATCTGGGACGCGCACAGCTCCCGCACCGGGATGCCGTTCTCCCGGCCGCGCTGCACGAGCGCGTGCAGCCGGGGCAGCTCGGAGCGGTCGGTGGCGACGATCAGCTTGCCGGTGACCGAGTGCGCGATGCCGTACTCGGCGCAGAACTTGACCATCTCGGCGGCGCCCCGCACCGCGTAGCGCGCCTTGAGCGAGCCGGGGCGGTAGTAGACGCCGCTGTGGATGACTCCGCTGTTGCGGCCGGTCTGATGCCGGGCCGGGCCCGGTTCCTTCTCCAGCACCGTGACACGTGTGCCCGGTGCGGCGCGTGTGATCGCGTACGCCGTCGACAGACCGACGATCCCGCCGCCGATCACCAGCACGTCACAGTCGTAGGCGAACCGCACGAGCACCACCTCCCACCTCGATAGTGCACTGCGCCACTGACATCGCCTTCAAACGCGCGGAAGGGCGGCAGGTCCGACGCTCACGCGGGAGCCACCAGCAGCGGCCGCGCCCGCTCGCGGAGCTCCACCACCCGGGGCTCGTCCCCGTAGGGCTCCAGCCGGTGCAGAAGATCCTTCACGTACTCCGTGGTCCGGGCGGACGAGATGCGCCCGGCGACCTCCACCGCCCGCACCCCCTGCTCGCACGCCGCGTCCAGATTGCCCGACTCCAGTTCGGCCACCGCCGAGACGACGAGGCGCAGACCGTGCGAGCGGACGAACTCCTCCGTCGGCTTGGAGAGCGCCTGCTCGGTGAAGCGGCGGACCTGGCGGGGCGCCTTGAGATCGCGGTAGCACTCGGCCGCGTCGGCGGCGAAACGGTCGTAGGAGTAGAAGCCGAGCCAGCTCGGGTCGTTGTCGCCGGGGCGGGCGCGCTCCAGCCAGCTCTCGGCCGCCTTCAGGGCGCCGCCGGCGGCCGGGGCGTCACTGGCGCGGGCATGCGCGCGTGCCTCGACGAGACGGAAGAAGCTCATGGTGCGGGCGGTCGCGAGACCCCGGTTGCGCTCCAGCGCGGCCTGGGCGAGGTCCACGCCCTCGTCGCCGAAGCCGCGGTAGGTGGCCTGGAGTGACATGGAGGCCAGGACGTAGCCCCCGAGGGGGACGTCCGCCGCCGCCCGGGCCAGGCGCAGGGCCTGGATGTAGTACCGCTGGGCCGCTTCCTGCTGGCCGGTGTCGAAGGCCATCCAGCCGGCGAGCCGGGTGAGTTCCGCGGAGGCGCCGAAGAGGGCCCGGCCGACCTCGTCGGAGTAGGAGCCGAGCAGGAGAGGGGCGGCCTCCACCCTTAAGCACTCGGGGACCATCGACGAACGCCAGTCGCCGCCGCCGTACTTGGAGTCCCAGCGCCGCGCGTCCTCGGCGGCCTCCCGCAGCTTCTGCACATCGCTGTGGCCGACTTTGAGCGGTGCGCCGGAGCCCTCGCCGGGGCCCACGTCACGCGCGACCGAACTGTCGGCCGGGGTTATCAGCCATCGTGAGGCGGGCGTCGCGTACGCGCTCACCGCGAACGATCCGGCCAGGGACTGCCAGATGCCGCCGGTTCCGGCGCGGCGGCCCGCGAGGTCGAGGCGGTACAGCTCCGTCGCGGACCGGACCGCCTGGCCGACGTCCCGTGGGAAGGCGAGGCCGACTTCGGGCGCGGGGTCCGCGTCCGCCAGGCCGATCTCGTGCAGCGGCACCGGGCGGCCGAGCTTCTGTCCGATGGCGGCGGCGATGAGGTGCGGCGCCGCACCCTGCGGCACCATGCCCTTCGACACCCAGCGCGCCACCGACGTCTTGTCGTAGCGAAGCGTCAGACCGCGCTGGGCGCCGAGGTCGTTGACCCGCCGCGCGAGGCCTGCGTTGCTGATTCCCGCGAGGGCGAGAACGGCGCCGAGTTTTTCGTTCGGCCCGCGTTGCTCCCTGGACATGAGCCACCCCTCGACACAGACGGCTGCCGGCACTGGCATAACCACGCGGCATTCGTAAACCCAGCGTAGTTCGCCGCATCCCAAGCGTTAAGGGGCATTGTTCCGGTTGGCGGGATTGTGGTCCGTACTGAAGTGCGGTTCAGATACGGGCTGTTGCGGCGTGCTCCCACTGTGTGGCCGTGCGCCCGCCCGTGCGCTCTTCTCCAGCCATCGCGGGAGCGGTTCCATGGTCATTGCGTGGGTCGGCCCGCTGTACTGGATCCAGTGGGCTGGGGGACACCGCCGCCTCCATCCCCGCGGGCGGCGGAAGGGTCCGGGAGGCGTGCTCCGTCTCCCGGACTGCGCGATCGGGCGGTGGTACGCCGATCCTGTACGGAGCGTGTTCGACGCTGTCCGTGGCACAGTGATTTGGCCGAAAATCGACCCCGCCGGTCATGGGGTATCAGGGCTCCGACCATGGCAGTTGAGGGCGCATCGGGCGTAGTCGGGGCGCGTATCGGGGGCGCATTCGCGCCGCAATCGTGGAGAAGACGTGTCGCTGACGTGCCTTGCGTCCGGCGCGTCTTTTCTGCGTTCGGGCCGCCCGGGGCGGTGCGGGCGTAGCCGCCGGGGCGCATTCGACGGAGCGCAAGCGGCGTCGGGGCCCTCTGGAGTGCTTCCTTCATGGCAGCATGGTGAACCGGTTCGTACGGTGCACTGGTTGTCCACAGCCTGTGGAGGCGGCGATGCGGTGGTTGGTGGGATGGAGCAGCACCGCCGCGGGAGCACTCGCTGCCGGTTCGGCGGGGGCCACGGGGTCGGACGGCGAGACCGTGCACCCGGTGGGCTCCCAACTCCTGTGGGGCGACCCCGATCCGCTCTGGGCGGTCGGCGACTGGCGCCCCGACGAGGTGCGGGTGGTGAAGGCCGACGACCGGACCCGTATCGCCGTCCTCGGCATCTGCGGTGCCACCGACGAGCAGTTGCGCGTCGCGCTGTTCGCCGCGCGCGGCGGGGCACTTCGGCATCTGACCGCCTGGCCGGGCAGCTACACCGCGATCGTGCAGGTCGGCAGGAGGCTCACCGTCTGCGGCGATCTCGCGGGCGCGCGGCCGGTGTTCCACACGCCCTGGGCCGGCGGCACGGCATACGCGACGGCCGCGCTGCCGCTGGCCGACCTCATCGAGGCCAACCTCGACTTCGGGCACCTCGCCGCGCTGCTGGCCGCTCCCGACGTACCCGCCGCGCTGCACGACTCCACGCCGTACGACGGCGTGAAGCGCATTCCACCGGGGCATGCGCTGATCCTGCGCGCCGGTGCGCGGGAGATCGCCGGATACGAGCCCGTCGCCTCGCTGGCGGTGGCGGCGCCTCCCGCCGACCCCGACAGCGCGGTCGACGCCGTGCGCGACGCGCTCGTGGAGGCCGTACGGACCCGGCTGTCCGCGCCGCGCCACGTCCCCGGGGCGGACATAGACCCCGGACCCGTCCCCGGCATGGGACCCGCCGAGCGGCGTGCCGCGCGCGGAATGCCCGTCCCGGGCATCGGGGCGGACCTGTCCGGCGGACCGGCCTCGGGGACGCTGGCGCTGCTGGCCTCGGGCCTTCCCGGCATGCCGGGCACGGTGCTGGGCCACGGCACGGGCGCGGGGGAGCGGCTGCTGGCGGTCACGTTCAACGACCTCACCGTCGCGGGGCAGGAGGCCGAACTGGAGCGGGCGGGCGCCCTGGCGGCGAACCCCCGGCTGCACCACGTGGTCGTGGCGGGCGGCGAGGAGACCCTTCCCTACGCCGACCTGGACGGCCCGCTGACCGACGAACCCGGGCCGTGCCTGGTGTCGGCGGCCCGGCACCGGGCCCGGCTGGCGTCCGGCAGCGCGGACCACTTCACCGGCTACGGCGCCCGTCAGGTCCTCGACGCCCACCCGGCCCGGCTGGCCGACCTGCTGATGGACCGCAGGCGACGTCATCTCGTGCGGCCGGTCGCCGCGCTGGCCAAGGCGGACGGTTCGGTGCTGGTCCCCGCGCGCGTGTACGCGGCGGCGCGACGGCTGTCCCGTACGCCGTACCGCTCGGGCCTCGAATCCCTCGCCGAGCGGCTGCTCGACCACCGGTCGGACGACGGCCTGGACGCGCCCGGTGGGGCGGTGGAGGCCTCGCTCGCCGCGCTGACCTGGGGCAGACCCGGGCCGGCCGCGCGCTGGCTGACCGGTGAGGCACTCGCTGAAGTATCGGTTCGCCTTCAGGCGTCCACACACCGGTCGGAGCTGGTGGGACCGGGACAGCGGCCGGGCGACTTCCGCGCGCGTGCGGCGCTGGCACGGCACGCGGCGGACCTGCGGGTATTGGAGCAGGCCGCCGAGATCCGCTTCCAGCGGCTGCACGCGCCCTTCCTCGACAACCAGGTCGTGCGCGCGGCCCGCGCGCTGCCCGAGGCGCTGCGGGTACGGCCCGGGGCGCGTGCGGCGATCCTCCGTACGGTGCTGGAGGGCGCCGGCGTACGGGAACTGCCGCCCGGCTGGGGCGTCCCGACCCAGGCCACCGAGGCGACCGCGGCCCGAACGGGCCTGAGAGTGGCGGCGGACACCTTGATCACACTGTTCGACACCCCCCTCTTGGCAGAAGCGGGCCTGGTCGAGGCCCGAGTCGTCCGCAAGGCCCTCCGCTCGGCGGCAGCGGGCGACCCCCTCCCCCTGGACGGCCTCGCCGACCTGGTCTCCCTGGAACTCTGGCTCCGCCGCCTCCTGGCCCGCCGAGGCACATGCTGGACGGGCACGCCTGCGCGGCAGCGGGCAGTACCGGCGGGGATCGCGCCGCAGCGGGGGGCGTTGGGGGCGGGGGCGGGAGGAGGGCGGACGTAGCCTCCCCCGCCTGAGCTGCGGGCGGCTGGTCCCGCTCTAGCTGCGGGCATGCGTGCCGCTAGGGGCGGCACGGGTGGGCGCAGCGGCACCTCGCCGCGCCGAGCTGCGCAACGCCCCGGCTTCAGCAGCAACGCCGAGCACCTCAAACGCACAGCAGCACCAACACCCCGCGTTCAAGAACCCCGCAGCCCTCACCCCCACCCCAGCGACAATGACCCCCGTGCGGTACAGAATCCTGGGCACCACCACGGCAGAGGACCCCCACGGCACAGCCATCCCCCTCGGCGGCCCCCGCGTCCGCGCCCTGCTCACCGCCCTGGCCCTACGCCCCTCCCACCCCACCCCTCCCCACACCCTGATCGACGAGGTGTGGCCGGACGCCCCACCCCAGGACGCCCCCGCCGCCCTCCAGGCCCTCATCGCCCGCCTCCGCCGCGCCCTCGGCAAGGACGCCGTCACGACCTCCCCGTCCGGCGGCTACCAACTCACGGCCACGCGTGAGGACATCGACCTCTTCGTCTTCGAACGGCTGGTCCAGCAGGGCACCGACGCCCTCGCCGCCGACGCCCCCGCCCGCGCGGAACAACACCTCGACGCCGCCCTGGCCCTCTGGCAGGGCCCCGCCCTCGCCGACCTGCCCGACCGCTCCGCCGTCACCCGCCCGGAGGCCACACGCCTGGAGGCGACCCGGGCCCGGGCCGAGGCCCGCCTACGGCTCGGCCGCGCCCTGGACGTCGTACCGGAACTGCGGGAACTGACCGCCGTACACCCGTACGACGAGCCCCTGCACGCGCTCCTCATCTGCGCCCTGCGCGACACCGGCCGGCAAGCCGACGCCCTCGCCGCCTACGAGTCGGCCCGCCAAGCCCTCGCCGAGGGACTCGGCACCGACCCGGGCCCGCAGTTGCGCGCCCTGCACGCCGAACTGCTGGGCATACGGCCCGCGCCGGACGGCAAGCCCTCGTCAACGCCCCCCGCTCGGCCCGAGCGCACCGGCAACATCCGTCCCCGTCTGACCTCTTTCGTGGGCCGGGAACCCGAGATCAGCGCCATCCGTTCGGATGTGCACAGGGCCCGCCTCGTCACCCTCACCGGACCGGGCGGCTCCGGCAAGACCCGGCTCGCCGAGGAGGCCGCCGCCGGGCTTCCGCAGGCCTGGCTGGCCGAGCTCGCCCCGCTCGACCGGCCGGAGGCGGTGCCCGGAGCGGTGGTCAGCGCGCTCGGTCTGCGCGAGACCGTGCTGCTGACCAGCGAGCTGACGGCCGTGCCGGACGACCCGGTCGCCCTGCTCGTGGAGTACTGCGCCCCGCGCAGCCCGATTCTGATCCTTGACAACTGCGAGCATGTCATCGGCGCCGCCGCCCACCTCGCCGAAACCCTGCTGACCCGCTGCCCCGGACTCACGATCCTCGCCACCAGCCGGGAACCCCTGGGTGTGCCGGGCGAGTTGGTGCGTCCGGTCGAGCCGCTGCGCCCGGACCAGGCCCGCCGGCTGTTCGCGGAGCGCGCCGCCGCCGTCCGTCCCGACTCGGACGCCGTGCTCAGCGACGAGCGGGCGGTGGCGGAGATCTGCCGACGGCTGGACGGCCTGCCGCTCGCCATCGAACTGGCGGCGGCCCGGCTCCGGCTGCTCACCCCCCGGCAGATCGCCGACCGGCTCGACGACCGCTTCCGCCTCCTCACCTCCGGGAGTCGTACGGTCCTGCCCCGCCAGCAGACCCTGCGTGCCGTCGTCGACTGGTCGTGGGACCTGCTCGACGAGGCCGAGCGGACGATGCTGTGCGAGGTGTCCGTGTTCGCGGGCGGCTGGGACCTCGCGGCGGCCGAGGCGGTGTGCACCGGGCCCGCCGCCGAGCTGCTCGGGGCGCTCGTCGACAAGTCCCTCGTCGTGGCCGCGCCCGGCGAGGGCGAAGGCTCGGCCGGGATGCGGTACCGCCTGCTGGAGACCATCCACGAGTACGCGGTGGAGCGGACCGCCGAGGTGCCGCCGCTGCGCGTCGCGGCCGAGCGCGGGCACCAGGCGTGGGTGCGCGCCCTCGTCGAGCGGGCCGACCCGCTGCTGCGCTCCGCCGGGCAACTGCCGTGGATCTCCCGCCTGGAGACCGAGCTGGACAACATCCGCGCGGCCCTCGACCGGTCCCTCAAGGCCGGGGAGGAGGCGGAGGCCGGTGCCCTCGCCCTGGCCATGGGCTGGTTCTGGTGGCTGCGCACCTACCGGCACGAGGGCATGCAGTGGCTCGACCGGACCCTGTGCCTGGGAGCGGCGAGGGATGCCGCGGGCCGTGGGCCCTCCTCCGGTGGCGAGCCGGGCGTGGCGCCCGACCCCGTCGACCACTTCCTCGCCCTGCCGGACGGGGAGGCGGCGCATCCGCTGCACGCCCTGCGGATGCAACTGCGCATGCTGCATCTGTTCTTCATGGCCGAGGACACGCCCATCGACGCGTTCGCGGGCGGGCGGCGCCCGTATGTGACGCGCGTGTGGTCCTACTTCGAGTGCGGCGGACCGCAGGCGGCCCGGGTCCCGGGGCTCGTCTGGCCGATGATCGCCTCCTTCGTCGGCGAGCTGAGCGACGTCCGGACCGCCATGGACTCCGCCGTCGCCAACTGCCGTGCCCACGGCGGCGACTGGGAGACCGCCGTCGCCCTGATGTTCCGTACGCACATGGTGGTCGACGCCCCCGGCGACCTGGAGGGCGTCGACGACGACCTCGCGGAACTGCGCACCCTCAGTCGCCGCGCCGGAGACCGTTGGCTGCGGGCCCAGGTCTGCAGCGCGGCCGGCGAGGCCGCCATGGCGCGCGGCCGTTTCGCGGAGGCCAAGGGGGAGTACGAGGAGGCTCTGCGGCTCGCCTACGAGGTGGGCGCGTACGCCGAGTCGCCGTTCCTCATCGCCCGGCTCGCCGAGATCTCCTACCGCGTGGGAGACCGCCCGGCCGCGCTGGCGGCACTGGACGAGGCGAGCGCCGCCGCCGACCGGTACGTCGTGTCCGACTCCAAGGCGTTCGTGCTGCTGCTGCGGGCCCAGCTCGCGTACGAGGACGGGCACATCGCAGGGGCGCGCGAGCTGTGCGAGTCGGCGCGCGCGGAGGCCGCGCGGGGCACACCGCCGCCCCAGTTCATGGTGATGCTGGATCTGATCGACGCCGTGATCACGGCGAGCGAGACCGCTCCGGAGCCCGCCCTGGCCAAACTGGCCGGAGCCCTGCGCGATGCCGTGGACCGGCGGTGCTCCGATGTGATCCGGGCGACGGTCGTGGACAGCGCGGCAGGACTGCTGGCCGACCTCGGCGACTTCCCGCGGGCGGCACGGCTGCTCGGCGCCGGTGACCACTGGCGGGCCGGCCGCCCCCGCCCCATGCCGGAACACGCCCACGTGGAACGGACCGCGTCCGCCGCCCGCGCCGCCCTGGGCAAGGCCCGGTGGGACGCGGAGCGCGCCCTGGGCGCGGGCCTCACCGCTGACGACGTCCTGCGCGAGCTGGCCGAGGCGAGCGGTTCGCAGCCGTCGAGCCACGCTAGGCGCAGGTGAACTTCGACTCCGCCCAGTCCGCCAGCGCCACGTTGTCGAGGGCGCCGCGCGGTTCCACGACCAGCCGTACGGTGCTGCGGCCGGCGAGATTCACATGGACGGGGACGGCCGGGTCCCCGCCCTGGACCAGTCCGGACCGCCACAGCCGGACCCCGTCGGCGTAGACGGAGAAGCGCACCTTGCCGAGCCTCAGCGTCAGGTCGTCCACCCCGACGAGCGCGTCGTACGAGGAGCAGGAGCGGTTGAGGTCGACGGTGACGGAGGAGCGGCCGTGCACGGTGACGCCGTGCGCGTACCGCTGGTCCCCGACCGACATGCCGTACCGCTTCCAGACCCAGCTGCTCGACCCGATCCGCATCTCGGGCTCGGTGCCGTCACCGCTGATGTCGTACGACAGTTCGTTCCACGGGTAGACGACCGGGGCGGGCGGCGCCTCGGTCGGGGGCGGTGTGGGCGTGGGTGCCGGGGGCGGGGTCGGCCTCGGGGACGCGGGCGGCGGGGTGGGCTCGGGCGCCGGTGCCGGTGTGGTGGCCGAGGACCGGGTGGGACGCGGGCCGGTCCCCGGGGTGGTCGGCGTCGGCGCGGGCGTCTCGGCGCGCGCGGGCACGATCCCCGGGGGCCGCGGCCCGGGCTCCCGGTCCGGGGGAGAGGGCGTGGGCGTGGGATCGCCGGGCCGCACCACCGGTGACGTCGGGGAAGCCGGGGCAGGGGGAGACGTCTTCGCCTCGTCCTTCGGCTTCTCGTTGCCGGCCAGGGCCATCACCACGGCGGCCACCACGCCCACGGCGACCACACCGGCCGCGATACCGGCCTTCACCGGCGCGCCGATCCCTTCGGAAGCCGCCGCACCTCCGCCGCTTCCCGCCCCACCGGACGAACCGGCACCAGCACCGGCACCGGCACCGGCACTAGCACCGGCTTCTGTTCCCGCTCCCGCACCCGCCGCCGCGCCGGACGAGCCCCCGCCCGCCGTCGCGGCCGCACCCGCGGCACCGGCCGCCCCCGCGCCTCCGGCGAGGAGCCCGGCCACCTTGGCGTACCCGGCGGCACCGAACCAGCCGAGGACGGCGACCGGGACGACCGCGGGGATGCCACCGGCCACTTCCGCGATCTGGCTCGCGGCCAGCCGGCACTTCGCGCACTCGTCCAGGTGCTTGCGCAGCCCTCGCTCGGCACGGGTGCGCAGCCGGCCGCGGGCGTAGGTGCCGAGCTGGTCGGCGTAGCGCGCGCACTCCTCGTCACCGGTGAGCGTGGCGCTGACGTGGGCCTGGAGGTAGGCCTGCTTGAGGCCCTCACGGGCCCGGCTGGCGAGTACCCGGGTGCCGTTGGCGTCCAGGCCGAAGAGCGTGGCGACCTCGCTGGGCGACTCGTCCTCGACCTCGGTGTGCCACAGCACGGCCTGCCACCGCTCGGGCAGCGACCGGAAGGCCTGCATGGCCATGGACCGCTCGGCCTGGTGCATTGCCCGGACGTCCGCGCCCAGTTCGGTCGTGTCGCCGTCGGACACGTCGGGCTTGTGCGCGGACTGGGCGGCGAAGACCGCGAAGTCGTCGACGAGCTGTTCCCGCCGCGCCGACCTCGTCCAGGAGGCGGCCACGCGCCGGATGGAGGTGAGCAGATACGCGCGCACGGCGTGCTGGGGGCCGGAGCCGCCGCGCACCGCCTGGAGCATGCGGGCGAAGACCTCGGCGGTCAGGTCGTCCGCCGTGTGCGCGTCGCGGCAGCAGGTCAGCGCGTACCGGCGCACGGCCTGCGCATGGCGCCGGTACAGCTCCTCGTACGCCGTGTCGTCGCCCGCACGCATCCGGTCGATGAGCTCGGCGTCGGCCGGCGGGACCTCGCGGGGCGGTGGCAGGACGCTGTCCTCGTGCCGGTCGCGCTGTGCCGGGACCGTGCCGTCGGCGGGGTGCCCGCCCGGCGGGACGCTCGCGCGTCCGCCCTGGCTCGGTACCTGCTCGTCCCGCCCGTCAACGTTCATCGCGGAAAGCCCCCGCCAGCCGCCCAACCCGTCCAGACCACCGGGTCAGAGTGCCACAGGGGCTCCAGGCCTGGACCCCGGAGTTCGGACCATCACTCATCCGTGGGGATTTATCGCACGTCGGTACTAGCCATCACCCATTCGGGGAAGGCTCCCCTTTTACTCCGGGTCCCTCAGGCCCCTCCACGCACGGCCGCGCACGGTTCCTCGCGGCCGCGCATGGTCACTCACGGCCGCGAGCGCAGCCCCTCCAGCAGGATGTCCAGCAGCCGGGCCGAGGCGGCCGCCTGCTGTGCCGCGTCCGGCAGCGAGGGCGCGGCCGTAGCGATCACCAGCAGCACGTCCGACACCGACACATCCGGCCGCAGCTCACCCGCCGCACGCGCCCGCTCCACGAGCTGGCCCACGACCTCGAGCAGCGCCGCCGCCCCGGCGTCGTCCTCCGCGGCGACCGCCGGTACCGCGGCGACCGCCACCGGCTCCTCCGGAACCAGCCTCAGCTCCGTCGTGCCCGGCTGCGTCCGCTGCTGCGGCACCCGCGCCTGACCGGCACGGTCCTCCTCGACCGAGACCCGCAGCACCTGCGGCGGCAGCAGCCGCCCGGCACCGGAGGCCACCGACGTCCGCAGGAAGCGCGACAGAGCCGACCACGGCTCGTCCTCCTGCCCGAGCGCCGCACGCGCCTGGTCGGTCAGCCGGGAGGTCTCCTCCTCGGCTATCCGCCGCACCAGGACGTCCTTGCTCGGGAACCGCCGGTACACCGTGCCCACACCGACGCGCGCGCGCCGCGCCACGTCCTCCATCGGCGCGCCGTACCCCAGCTCGCCGAAGACCTCGCGCGCGGCACGCAGCACGTGCTCCAGATTGCGCTGTGCGTCCACGCGCAGCGGTGTCGTGCGCGGACCGTCACCGCGTCCGCCGCCCACCGCCGCGCTCAACGTCGCGCCACCCGCCAGTGCGGATGCGGACGACCAATGAGAATCCTGAACATGCATACGCATTCCCCCGGTAATGACGTCTCCCCCCGGAGACACTCCCCGCCATTCGATGCCGGGGCGAGGGAACAGGCCCTGGTCCGCGGACCCGCCCGTCGCGGACCCGGTGAGCACATCCCCCTACACCCCGTCGACACACGAACATAGTTGAGAGGGAGTCAATTCAGAAGGGGCAGGTTCCGCACGGAGCGCCCACCGATCGGAGTACGGGTCGTATACGTCCTGAATGTGCCCCCGCGCGCCCCCCGTGCCACCCCCACTGACCTGCACGTATCCAGTACAGCCCGATAATCCGGCCAACTCCGCGCGCTCTCCCGCTCCGGTCACACAATTGGTCGAGGCTGTGGACAAACGCAAGCGGCGGGTGCGTCATGGGATGGTGAAGGAACGTGCGCGCATTCTCGTTGTCGGTGGTGGCTACGTCGGGATGTACACGGCCCTGCGCCTGCAGCGCAGACTGAAACGGGAACTGGACCGGGGCGAGGTCGAGATCACGGTCGTCACCCCCGACCCGTACATGACGTACCAGCCCTTCCTCCCCGAGGCCGCAGCCGGCGCCATCTCGCCCCGCCACGTCGTCGTACCGCTGCGCCGCGTCCTCGACCGGTGCCGCGTCGTCATCGGCGAGGCGACCGCCGTCGATCACGCGAAACGCACCGCCACCATCAGCACCCTCGCCACCGAGGAGGAGGGCACGGGCGGACAGCGGCTGGCCTACGACGAACTCGTCCTCGCCCCCGGCTCCGTCTCGCGCACCCTGCCGGTCCCCGGCCTCGCCGACCACGGCATCGGCTTCAAGACCGTCGAGGAGGCCATCGGCCTGCGCAACCACGTCATCGAACAGATGGACATCGCCTCCTCCACCCGCGACCCCGCGATCCGCGACGCGGCCCTCACCTTCGTCTTCGTCGGCGGCGGCTTCGCCGGTGTGGAGGCACTCGGCGAACTGCAGGACATGGCCCGCTACGCCGCGCGTTACTACCACAACATCCGGCCCGAGGACATGAAGTGGATCCTCGTCGAGGCCTCGGACCGCATCCTGCCCGAGGTCGGCGAGGAGATGGGCCGCTACACCGTCACCGAGCTGCGCCGCCGCAACATCGACGTACGCCTGCGGACCCGCCTGGACTCCTGCGCGGACCGGGTGGCGGCCCTCAGCGACGGCGCCCGCTTCCCCACCCGCACGGTCGTCTGGACGGCCGGCGTGAAACCCCACCCGGTCCTCGCCGCCACCGACCTGCCCCGCAACGACCGCGGACGGCTCATCTGCACCCCTGAGCTGACGATCGAGGGCACCACGCACGCGTGGGCGGCCGGAGACGCCGCGGCCGTCCCCGACGTCACAGCCGGCGCACCCGGCATCACCTGCGCCCCCAACGCCCAGCACGCCGTCCGCCAGGCCCGGGTCCTCGGCGACAACATCGTGCGCTCCCTGCGCGGCGAACCCCTCACCACCTACACCCACAAGTACGTCGGCTCGGTCGCCTCCCTGGGCCTGCACCAGGGCGTCGCCCACGTCTACGGACGCAAGCTCAAGGGCTACCCCGCCTGGTTCATGCACCGCGCCTACCACCTCAGCCGCGTCCCCACCTTCAACCGCAAGGCGCGCGTGCTGGCCGAGTGGATGCTGTCCGGCCTGTTCAAACGGGAGATCGTCTCGCTGGGTTCACTCGAACACCCCCGGGCGGAGTTCGAACTCGCGGCCGGTGGAAAGCCTTCTCAAGACCCCCCGCACAACCCGAAGGGGTCGTCCTGACCGGACTCAGGAACTCCTCCGGCCGGCCCGGCGTCTGACGGATGCCGGTCCGGTCCGCACACTGCCAGACTGGTCCACCACCGCGGGCGCGCCACCGCTCGCCCCGGTGCGGGCCCCCGGGGCCCCGGCCGGTTCCGGTGCCGGCCGCCGACGACTACACGAGGCAAGGATTCGTGAACTTCACGCGCTGGAGCGCCCGGCTCCCCGGAACGCAGCGCCGCGCCGCAGCGCGGACCGAGCAGACGGCCTCCCCGGACCGGCGGGGGGACGGCTCCGTACCCGCCGCCCGCGCCGAACACCTGACCGACGAGACCCCGTCCGTCCCCGCCGTCGACGAACTGCGGGTGCGCGAGGTCCTCGACCGCGTCCCGTCCCTCGTCGCCCTCGTCCACGGCCCCGACCACCGCATCGCCTACGTCAACGACGCCTACACGACGGCGTTCGGCGTACGTCCCCTGGGCGAACGCGCCCGCGAGGTCCTCCCGGAGCTGGACGCCCTCGGCCTGTTCCCCCTCCTGGACCAGGTGCAGCGCAGCGGCAAGCCCCGCACGGTGAAGTCCCGCAAGGCCCCCGACGGCCGCTCCTACACCTTCACCTGCACCCCGGTCGCCCAGGGCGACGGCGGCAGCGAAGGCCGCGGCGTCCTGGTCTTCGCCACCGACGTCACCGACCACGCCGAAGCCGCCGAACGCCTGCGCGCCAGCGAACGTCGCCAGCGCGAAACAGCGGTGACCCTCCAGAGATCCCTGCTCCCCCAGGAACTAGAAGAACCCGACGACCTGCGCATCGCCGCCACCTACCACCCCGGCGGCACCGAGGCCGCGGTTGGCGGCGACTGGTACGACGTCATCACCCTGGGCGGCGGCCGCACGGCCCTCGTCATCGGCGACGTCATGGGCCGCGGCGTCCGCGCGGCCGCGGTCATGGGCCAGCTCCGCACCGCGGTCCGCGCCTACGCCCGCCTCGACCTGCCCCCGCACGAGGTCCTTCAACTCCTCGACGGCCTGGCGGCCGAGATCGACGCCAACCAGATCGCCACCTGCGCGTACGCGGTCCACGACCCGAACGAGGGCAAGCTGGTCTACGCCTCGGCCGGCCACCTCCCCATCCTGGTCCGCGACGAGACCGGCACGGTCCTGCGCGCCGAGGAACCCACCGGCCCCCCGCTCGGCACCGGCGGCTGGATGCACTCCTCCGGCTCGATCCCCCTCAGCCCCGGCTCCACGGCCGTCCTCTACACGGACGGCCTGGTCGAGCGCCGGGACGCAGACCTCGACGAAGGCATCGCCGCCCTGGAACGCGCCCTGGCCGGCGCCACCGGCACACCCCAGGTCGTCTGCGACCGCCTGGTCCGCTCGGCCGGCGTCACACCCGACCACGACGACGACGTGGCCGTCCTGGTCCTCCAGCACCCCGCCCGCACAGGCGCGGAGGGCGAGCTCTTCCGCAACGCCGCCCTGGAACTCCTCGGCGGAGTGGAAGCGGCCCCCCGCGCGCGTGCCTTCGCCTCCGGCGTCCTGACCAGCTGGCGCTTCCCCGCCGACCTGCACGACCTGGGCGTCCTGGCCACCAGCGAACTGGTCGCCAACTCCCTCCAGCACGGCACCCCGCCGATGCGCCTGCGCCTGCGCCGCACCGACCGCCGCCTGATCATCGAGGTCACCGACGGCGACGACCACCTCCCCCGGCGCCGCCGCGCCGAAGCGGGCGACGAGTCGGGCCGAGGCATCGCCATCGTCGCCACGATCGCCTCTAACTGGGGTAGCAGACGCACCCCGGGCGGCGGCAAGGCGGTGTGGTGCGAATTCGCCCTGCCGCGCACCGGCCCGTCATGACCGGGCGGGATCAGACGTCAGCGGAAACGGGCGCCCCACCCCGCGCCACGACCCTGCTCTTCGCGAGCCACGGCTGATCCTGCGCCTCGGTCAGCTGCCGCCCCAGCCGCATGGCCAGGACGGTGATCCCGAGGGAGAACACCAGGAACGCCACGATGTACGGCGCGTGCAGCGAGGCCCCCAGCGGCCCGCCCACCGCCGGCCCGACGGCCAGCGCGAGCTGCTTGACCAGGGCGAACGCCGAGTTGTACTGCCCGGCCATGCCCTCCGGCGCGAGATCCGCGACCAGCGGGGCCACGGTCGGCGACAGCATCGCCTCGCCCAGCCCGAACAGCGCGTACGTCGAGACGAACGCGGCCGTCGCCATCTCCTGGCTCCCGTGCCCGAGCCCCGCGTACCCCGCGACGGCCCACGCCACGGCCCAGATCAGCCCCACGGCCGCGATCACCCGCGACCGCCGACGCCGCTCCACGAACCGCAGCACCGCGAACTGCGCGATGACGATCACCAGCGTGTTCGCCGCCAGCGCCGTCCCCAGCGCCGACGTCGATATCCCGGCGGCCTCCACCCCGTACGCGCTCAGCCCCGACTCGAACTGCCCGTAGCAGGCGAAGAACAGCACGAAGCCCAGCACACACAGCTGCACCATGGCCCGATTGCCCAGCAGCTGCTTCCAGCTGCCCCGCCCCGATGCCACGGGCGCGTCCTCGATCTTCGGAGCGTGCGGCATCCGCACGGTCGCCATCACCACGACCAGCAGCAGGAACATCGCCGCCTCGATCGCGAAGAGAAGGGTGAAGGAGGCGGCACTGGTCGTGTCGACCAGATGACCACCGATGAGGCCACCGACACCGAGCCCGAGGTTCTGCAGGAAGAACTGCATGGCGAACGCCCGCGACCGCGTCTCCGCCGACGAGCAGTCCACGATCATCGTGGCCAGCGCCGGCTGCATCACGGCCTGCCCGGCCCCCAGCAGGGCAGCCGACACCAGCACGGCCGCCGCGCTGCTCGCGATCCCCAGACTCAGGGCACCTATGGCGGCGGTGATCAGGGCGGCGAGCAGCACCGGCAGCGGGCCACGCCGGACGATGGCCCGACCGGCGAACGGCAGCACGACCAGCGCGGCCACAGCGAAGACGGCGAGCACGAGCCCCGCCGTCATGGCCCCAAGACCTCGCACCTGCGCCACGTAGACGTACAGGTACGGGACCGTGAAGCCCAGCCCGAACGCGCTGAGTGCGTTACCCACGTGAATCCGGCGCATCGCTGCGCCCATCGCCCTGGTCACGTTCACCTCTTCCACAAGTTAGGAGTGAAGACTTCGAAACTAAAGTTCGAAGCTAAAGAGTACATACCCAAGGACTTCAAGGCAAAGAACGTCCGTGCCATACTGCCGCCATGGGCGACACCCCCGGCCCCAGCGAGCCGACCCTCGAAGAACAGATCGCCGCGTACCAGCGCGAGTTCCAGGACCTCGACCCCCAGGTGGAGCAGATCGTCTCGGCCCTCTCCCGTCTCAACCGCCGCATGAACGTCGCCTACGGCCGTCAGACCTCGGCCCTCGGCATCAGCAACGCGGAGTGGGAGGTCCTCAAGGCCCTCGTGCTCTCCGGCGCTCCCTACCGTCTGGGCCCCAGCGACCTCGCCAAGCGCCTCGGCCTCACCCCGGCCGCCATGACCCACCGCATCGACCGCATGGTCGGCGAAGGGCTGGTTACCCGGGAGCGAGACGAGAGCAACCGCGTACGAGTCATCGTGGAGCTGACATCCGAGGGGCGTGAGAAGTGGCTGGAGGCAATGCGCCTGGCGACGGTCTTCGAGGAGGACCTGCTCCAGGACCTGACCCCCGTGGAGCGCACCGCGCTCGGCGGTGCCCTCACCCGCCTGCTGCGCAGGGTGGAGGACGCCCAGCCGGACGCCGGCGGCCGCCTCTCAGACCTGGACTGACGGCCCGATAAAAGATCTTGACAAGGGCCGCTTGACACCCCCCTGCCCGATCCGTAAAGTTCTTCGGGTTGCCGCGGAGCCGTAACGGTTCTGCGACAGCACTTTCGCCGCTCAAGCGGCACCCAACCACTAGCAAGATCGCTCCCAGCGGAGTTGTTTTCGGCGTGCCCGAATTCAATTCGAATTGGGACTCGACGGCCTGATCGACTCGACACCGGCTCGATTTGGGAAACGGCGAGAGACCGCGCTAAGGTTGGACACGTCGGAACGGCCCAACAGCCGCAAAGACAACCCCCTCTGACTGGGAGTCAGGCCCGAAAGGATCTGATAGAGTCGGAACCGCCGGAAAGGGAAACGCGGAAGCGGGAACCTGGAAAGCACCGAGGAAATCGGATCGGAAAGATCTGATAGAGTCGGAAACGCAAGACCGAAGGGAAGCGCCCGGAGGAAAGCCCGAGAGGGTGAGTACAAAGGAAGCGACCGTTCCTTGAGAACTCAACAGCGTGCCAAAAGTCAACGCCAGATATGTTGATACCCCGTCTCCAGCATTCGCTGGGACGAGGTTCCTTTGAAAAAACACAGCGAGGACGCTGTGAACGGTCGGGCCTATTCCGCCTGACTGTTCCGCTCTCGTGGTGTAGCACCGGATTACCGGTACACATTCACGGAGAGTTTGATCCTGGCTCAGGACGAACGCTGGCGGCGTGCTTAACACATGCAAGTCGAACGATGAAGCTCTTCGGGGTGGATTAGTGGCGAACGGGTGAGTAACACGTGGGCAATCTGCCCTTCACTCTGGGACAAGCCCTGGAAACGGGGTCTAATACCGGATAACACCTCCACTCTCCTGAGTGGAGGTTAAAAGCTCCGGCGGTGAAGGATGAGCCCGCGGCCTATCAGCTTGTTGGTGAGGTAATGGCTCACCAAGGCGACGACGGGTAGCCGGCCTGAGAGGGCGACCGGCCACACTGGGACTGAGACACGGCCCAGACTCCTACGGGAGGCAGCAGTGGGGAATATTGCACAATGGGCGAAAGCCTGATGCAGCGACGCCGCGTGAGGGATGACGGCCTTCGGGTTGTAAACCTCTTTCAGCAGGGAAGAAGCGAAAGTGACGGTACCTGCAGAAGAAGCGCCGGCTAACTACGTGCCAGCAGCCGCGGTAATACGTAGGGCGCGAGCGTTGTCCGGAATTATTGGGCGTAAAGAGCTCGTAGGCGGCTTGTCACGTCGGTTGTGAAAGCCCGGGGCTTAACCCCGGGTCTGCAGTCGATACGGGCAGGCTAGAGTTCGGTAGGGGAGATCGGAATTCCTGGTGTAGCGGTGAAATGCGCAGATATCAGGAGGAACACCGGTGGCGAAGGCGGATCTCTGGGCCGATACTGACGCTGAGGAGCGAAAGCGTGGGGAGCGAACAGGATTAGATACCCTGGTAGTCCACGCCGTAAACGGTGGGCACTAGGTGTGGGCAACATTCCACGTTGTCCGTGCCGCAGCTAACGCATTAAGTGCCCCGCCTGGGGAGTACGGCCGCAAGGCTAAAACTCAAAGGAATTGACGGGGGCCCGCACAAGCGGCGGAGCATGTGGCTTAATTCGACGCAACGCGAAGAACCTTACCAAGGCTTGACATACACCGGAAACGTCTGGAGACAGGCGCCCCCTTGTGGTCGGTGTACAGGTGGTGCATGGCTGTCGTCAGCTCGTGTCGTGAGATGTTGGGTTAAGTCCCGCAACGAGCGCAACCCTTGTCCCGTGTTGCCAGCAGGCCCTTGTGGTGCTGGGGACTCACGGGAGACCGCCGGGGTCAACTCGGAGGAAGGTGGGGACGACGTCAAGTCATCATGCCCCTTATGTCTTGGGCTGCACACGTGCTACAATGGCCGGTACAATGAGCTGCGATACCGCGAGGTGGAGCGAATCTCAAAAAGCCGGTCTCAGTTCGGATTGGGGTCTGCAACTCGACCCCATGAAGTCGGAGTCGCTAGTAATCGCAGATCAGCATTGCTGCGGTGAATACGTTCCCGGGCCTTGTACACACCGCCCGTCACGTCACGAAAGTCGGTAACACCCGAAGCCGGTGGCCCAACCCCTTGTGGGAGGGAGCTGTCGAAGGTGGGACTGGCGATTGGGACGAAGTCGTAACAAGGTAGCCGTACCGGAAGGTGCGGCTGGATCACCTCCTTTCTAAGGAGCACTTCTAAGCCAGGCTTGCCTGGTTCAGAGGCCAGTACATCAGCGAACGTCTGATGCTGGTTGCTCATGGGTGGAACGTTGACTATTCGGCACACTCGATCGTCTTCTCCTTCTAGTACTGCTCTTCGGAGCGTGGAACGTTGAGGGGAGCGGGGAGTGTGTCGGGCACGCTGTTGGGTGTCTGAGGGAATGAACTTCCTCAGTCGCCGGCCCCGGTGAAGCATCGCGTAAGTGGTGTGTGACGGGTGGCTGGTCGTTGTTTGAGAACTGCACAGTGGACGCGAGCATCTGTGGCCAAGTTTTTAAGGGCGCACGGTGGATGCCTTGGCACCAGGAACCGATGAAGGACGTGGGAGGCCACGATAGTCCCCGGGGAGTCGTCAACCAGGCTTTGATCCGGGGGTTTCCGAATGGGGAAACCCGGCAGTCGTCATGGGCTGTCACCCGCTGCTGAACACATAGGCAGTGTGGAGGGAACGCGGGGAAGTGAAACATCTCAGTACCCGCAGGAAGAGAAAACAACCGTGATTCCGGGAGTAGTGGCGAGCGAAACCGGATGAGGCCAAACCGTATGCGTGTGAGACCCGGCAGGGGTTGCGTATACGGGGTTGTGGGATCTCTCTTTCACAGTCTGCCGGCTGTGAGACGAGTCAGAAACCGTTGATGTAGGCGAAGGACATGCGAAAGGTCCGGCGTAGAGGGTAAGACCCCCGTAGTCGAAACGTCAGCGGCTCGTTTGAGAGACACCCAAGTAGCACGGGGCCCGAGAAATCCCGTGTGAATCTGGCGGGACCACCCGCTAAGCCTAAATATTCCCTGGTGACCGATAGCGGATAGTACCGTGAGGGAATGGTGAAAAGTACCGCGGGAGCGGAGTGAAATAGTACCTGAAACCGTGTGCCTACAAGCCGTGGGAGCGTCGGGCAAGCACTTGTGCTTGCCTCGTGACTGCGTGCCTTTTGAAGAATGAGCCTGCGAGTTTGCGGTGTGTTGCGAGGTTAACCCGGGTGGGGAAGCCGTAGCGAAAGCGAGTCCGAACAGGGCGATTTTAGTAGCACGCTCAAGACCCGAAGCGGAGTGATCTAGCCATGGGCAGGTTGAAGCGGAGGTAAGACTTCGTGGAGGACCGAACCCACCAGGGTTGAAAACCTGGGGGATGACCTGTGGTTAGGGGTGAAAGGCCAATCAAACTCCGTGATAGCTGGTTCTCCCCGAAATGCATTTAGGTGCAGCGTCGTGTGTTTCTTGCCGGAGGTAGAGCACTGGATAGGCGATGGGCCCTACCGGGTTACTGACCTTAGCCAAACTCCGAATGCCGGTAAGTGAGAGCGCGGCAGTGAGACTGTGGGGGATAAGCTCCATGGTCGAGAGGGAAACAGCCCAGAGCATCGACTAAGGCCCCTAAGCGTACGCTAAGTGGGAAAGGATGTGGAGTCGCAGAGACAACCAGGAGGTTGGCTTAGAAGCAGCCACCCTTGAAAGAGTGCGTAATAGCTCACTGGTCTAGTGATTCCGCGCCGACAATGTAGCGGGGCTCAAGCGTACCGCCGAAGTCGTGTCATTGCAGCAACAGGGCCAACGCCCGCTGTGATGGGTAGGGGAGCGTCGTCTGCCGGGTGAAGCAGCCGCGTAAGCGAGTTGTGGACGGTTGACGAGTGAGAATGCAGGCATGAGTAGCGATTCACACGTGAGAAACGTGTGCGCCGATTGACTAAGGGTTCCTGGGTCAAGCTGATCTGCCCAGGGTAAGTCGGGACCTAAGGCGAGGCCGACAGGCGTAGTCGATGGATAACCGGTTGATATTCCGGTACCCGCTGTGAAGCGTCAAACATCGAATCCAGTGATGCTAAGCCCGTGAAGCCGTTCCGGACCCTTCGGGGAAAGGAAAGTGGTGGAGCCGGTGACCCAAGTTGGTAGTAGGTGAGTGATGGGGTGACGCAGGAAGGTAGTCCATCCCGGGCGGTGGTTGTCCCGGGGTAAGGGTGTAGGCCGTGCGATAGGTAAATCCGTCGCACACGTGGCTGAGACCTGATGCCGAGCCGATTGTGGTGAAGTGGATGATCCTATGCTGTCGAGAAAAGCCTCTAGCGAGTTTCATGGCGGCCCGTACCCTAAACCGACTCAGGTGGTCAGGTAGAGAATACCGAGGCGTTCGGGTGAACTATGGTTAAGGAACTCGGCAAAATGCCCCCGTAACTTCGGGAGAAGGGGGGCCACATCCGGTGATGAGCTTTGCGCTCTGAGCTGGGGGTGGCCGCAGAGACCAGCGAGAAGCGACTGTTTACTAAAAACACAGGTCCGTGCGAAGCCGTAAGGCGATGTATACGGACTGACGCCTGCCCGGTGCTGGAACGTTAAGGGGACCGGTTAGTCACTCTTCGGGGTGGCGAAGCTGAGAACTTAAGCGCCAGTAAACGGCGGTGGTAACTATAACCATCCTAAGGTAGCGAAATTCCTTGTCGGGTAAGTTCCGACCTGCACGAATGGCGTAACGACTTCTCGACTGTCTCAACCATAGGCCCGGTGAAATTGCACTACGAGTAAAGATGCTCGTTTCGCGCAGCAGGACGGAAAGACCCCGGGACCTTTACTACAGTTTGATATTGGTGTTCGGTTCGGCTTGTGTAGGATAGCTGGGAGACTTTGAAACTCGCACGCCAGTGTGGGTGGAGTCGTCGTTGAAATACCAGTCTGGTCGTGCTGGATGTCTAACCTGGGTCCGTGATCCGGATCAGGGACAGTGTCTGATGGGTAGTTTAACTGGGGCGGTTGCCTCCTAAAGAGTAACGGAGGCGCCCAAAGGTTCCCTCAGCCTGGTTGGCAATCAGGTGTTGAGTGTAAGTGCACAAGGGAGCTTGACTGTGAGACCGACGGGTCGAGCAGGGACGAAAGTCGGGACTAGTGATCCGGCGGTGGCTTGTGGAAGCGCCGTCGCTCAACGGATAAAAGGTACCCCGGGGATAACAGGCTGATCTTCCCCAAGAGTCCATATCGACGGGATGGTTTGGCACCTCGATGTCGGCTCGTCGCATCCTGGGGCTGGAGTCGGTCCCAAGGGTTGGGCTGTTCGCCCATTAAAGCGGTACGCGAGCTGGGTTTAGAACGTCGTGAGACAGTTCGGTCCCTATCCGCTGTGCGCGTAGGAATATTGAGAAGGGCTGTCCCTAGTACGAGAGGACCGGGACGGACGAACCTCTGGTGTGCCAGTTGTTCTGCCAAGGGCATGGCTGGTTGGCTACGTTCGGGAGGGATAACCGCTGAAAGCATCTAAGCGGGAAGCCTGCTTCGAGATGAGTATTCCCACCTCCTTGAGAGGGTAAGGCTCCCAGTAGACGACTGGGTTGATAGGCCGGATATGGAAGCACGGTAACGTGTGGAGTTGACCGGTACTAATAGGCCGAGGGCTTGTCCTCAGTTGCTCGCGTCCACTGTGTTGGTTCTGAAACCACGAACAGCCCCATACCCAGGTCACGGTATGGTGCGGCAGTTTACAGTTTCATAGTGTTTCGGTGGTTTTAGCGTTAGGGAAACGCCCGGTTACATTCCGAACCCGGAAGCTAAGCCTTTCAGCGCCGATGGTACTGCAGGGGGGACCCTGTGGGAGAGTAGGACGCCGCCGAACAATCATTCAAGGAAACCCCCGTATCTTCGGATACGGGGGTTTTCTGCGTTTCAGGGTCGTTTACGAGGGCTCCACCAGCTTCGTGTCGTACGCCAGGATGACCGCCTGAATGCGGTCTCGAGAGCCCGTTTTCGCGAGGATGCGGCCCACATGGGTTTTCACCGTCGACTCGGCCAGGTGGAAGCGGGTGGCTATCTCCGTGTTCGTCCAGCCCTGGCCGATGACCGTGAGGATTTCCCGTTCCCGGTCGGTGAGGGAGGCGAGGCGGGCGTCCTCTTGGGGCAGGTTCTCGGTCGAGGAATCGGTCGGCAGGTGGTGGACGTAGGCGTCCAGGAGGCGGCGGGTCAGGCTGGGGGCGACGACCGCGTCGCCGGTGGCCACCGCGCGGATGCCGGAGAGGAGTTCCTCGGGCTGGGCGTCCTTGACCAGGAAGCCGGAGGCGCCGGCGCGGAGGCCCGCGTAGGCGTATTCGTCCAGGTCGAAGGTCGTGACGATCAGGATGCGGGTGCGGTCGCCGGCGGCGGTGATGCGGCGGGTCGCCTCGATGCCGTCCAGGCCGGGCATGCGGATGTCCATGAGGACGACGTCGGGGTGGAGCTCCGCCGTCATGCGGACCGCTTCGCTGCCGTTCGCGGCCTCGCCGACGACCGTCATGTCGTCCTGGCTCTCCAGGAGCATGCGGGAGCCGAAGCGCTGGAGGGGCTGGTCGTCGGCGATGAGGACCGTGGTCACTGCGGGGTTTCCTCCGGGAGATGGAGACGGACGTGCCAGCCCTGCTCCGGGTGGGGGCGAGGGCCGGCCTCAAGTGTGCCGTCGTAGAGGGCCGTTCGCTCGCGCATTCCGGGGAGTCCTCGACCGGCTCGGGGAGGGGCGTCCGTTCTGCGGGCGGTGCCCGTGTCCGTGATCTGGACGGTGACGGCGGCTTTCTCCTCGTAGGACAGCTCTATCTCCGCGGTGGCGCCGGGGCCGGCGTGTTTGAGGGTGTTGGTGAGGGCTTCCTGGATGACGCGGTAGACGGTGAGTTGGCGGCCCGGGGGGAGTGTGGGGGTGCCGTGGGTGGTGGTGCGGACGGGGAGGCCTGCGGAGCGTACGCCGTCGAGGAGTTGGTCGAGGTCGGTGAGGCCGGGTTGGGGGGTCAGTTCTGCCTGGTTCTTCTCCTCCTCGCGTAGGACGTCGAGGAGGCGGCGGAGTTCGGTCAGGGCCTGGCGGCTGGTGGTGGCGATGGCGTCGAGGGCCTGGCCCGCGCGCTCGGGGGACTTGGCGGCGGCGTATCGGCCGCCGTCGGCGAGGCCGGTGATGACGGAGAGGTTGTGGCCGATGATGTCGTGCATCTCGCGGGCGATGCGGGCGCGTTCGGCGGCGGTGGCGAGTTGTGCCTGCTGGTCGCGTTCGGTCTCCAGGCGGCGGGCGCGGTCCTCCAGGGCCTCGGTGTAGGTGCGGCGGGTGCGGACCGTGATGCCGATGAGGGCGGCCACGGTGATGGACATCAGCTGGGAGCCGATCTGCTGGTCCCAGGTGCCCTCGCCGTAGCGGACGACCGAGACGAGGACCGGGGCCATCACCAGTGCCGTGGCCCACCACAGGTCGCGCAGGGCGCGGCGCAGGGCGATGTGGTAGATCACGACCAGCTGGAGCAGGGCTGCTTGGAGTGCGGTGCCCGTCCAGGCGTTGACGAGGGCGAAGGGCATCATCGCGGCCAGGACGGTGCCCGGGTGGGTGCGGCGTCGGAGCAGGGGCAGCGAGAGGCCGAGGCTCAGGGTGAGGACCAGCCAGCCGGGGACGTCCAGGTTGTGCGCGTTGTGGCGCCAGCCGCCGCCGTAGTCGATCAGGGCCGCCGTCACCCAGAAGCCGGTGAAGTGCAGGTCCCACAGCAGCGGGTGGCGTCGGTCGAAGGCGCGCACCTTGCGGGTGAGGCGGTGGGTGTAGTCGGTGAGGGGCTCCGGCGCCCTGTGTTCCGTCACGGGGTCCATCGTGAGGGTTCCGATGCCGCGTGTCAGACGTCTCGGTGGCGCAGGACCGTAGCGGCAAGCGCCAGAGTCGCCGTAGTCCACAGGAACATGGCCAGCAGGGCCGTGCTCGGGGAGGTCGCGCCGGGCAGGGGCTGGGCGGTGGTGAGGGCTTCGAGGGCCTTGCCGGGGAAGTGGCGGACGGCGTCGTCGACGAAGTCGTACGGAAGCATGGCCAGGATCTCCGGGAGGATCATGACGAGTCCGATGAAGGCGCCGATGGCCATCGGGACCGAGCGGAGCAGGGCGCCGATGCCGAGGGCGAGGACGGCGAGCAGGGTGAGCCCGGCCGCGTTGCCGGTGAGGGCGCGCAGGACGCCCGGGTCGCCGAGGGCGGCGGACTGGTCGGTGCCGGAGAGGAGGGACTGGGCGAGGGGGAAGGTGAGGAGGTTCGTCGCCAGGGTGAGGGGGAAGGCGATCGCGGCCAGCACGGCTGCCTTGGACCAGAGCACGGGCAGGCGGCGGGGGACGGCCGTCATCGTGGCGCGGATCTGGCCCGTGGAGTACTCGCCGGCGGTGGCCAGGATGCCGAGGACGCCGAGGTTGATCTGGGCGAACTGGGTGCCGAGGAGGACGAAGAGGACCGTGTCCATCTCGCCCTCGCCGCCGCCGTCGTAGGCGGCGCCCAGGCCCGCGCCCATGGCGGCGGTGAGGGCGCTGGTCACGGCGAGGGTGACCCAGGTGGAGCGCAGGGTCCAGAGCTTGTGCCACTCGGAGCGCAGGACGCGGGCCGGGGTCACGCGGTGGGGTAGGGCCGTCGTGGTCATGCTGCCGCTCCTTCCAGGGTCGCCGTGTACTCGACCGCGTCGCGGGTGAGGTCCATGAAGGCCTCCTCCAGGGAGGCGGTGCTCGGGGTGAGTTCGTAGAGCGGGATGCCGTGGGCGGCTGCCGTGCGGCCGATGTGTTCGGCGTCCGTGCCGCGGATCTGGAGGGTGCCGGGGGTGTCGGTGGTGATGCCGACGCCGGGGGCGGTGAGGAGGCCGGCGAGGGTGGCGGCCTCCGGGGTGACGACCTTGGTGGTGCCCGCGCCGGAGTCGCGTACGAAGTCGGTGACCGTGGTGTCGGCGAGGAGGCGGCCGCGGCCGATGATGACCAGGTGCTCGGCGGTCAGGGCCATCTCGCTCATCAGGTGGGAGGAGACGAACACCGTGCGGCCCTCGGCGGCGAGGGACTTGAGGAGGGTGCGGATCCACAGGACGCCCTCGGGGTCGAGGCCGTTGACCGGTTCGTCGAGGACGACGGTGGCCGGGTCGCCCAGGAGGGCCGCGGCGATGCCGAGGCGTTGGCCCATGCCGAGGGAGAAGCCCTTGACGCGGCGGTGGGCGACGTCCGTGAGGCCGGTGAGGGCGAGGACCTGTTCGACGCGTGCGCGGGGGATGCCGTGGGTGTGGGCGAGGGCGCGCAGGTGGTGGTAGGCGGTGCGGCCGGGGTGGACCGAGCGGGCCTCCAGCAGGGCGCCGACTTCGGTGAGGGGCGCGGGATGGGCGGCGTAGGAGCGTTGGCCCACGGTGGCGTGGCCGCGGGTGGGGGCGTCCAGGCCGAGGATCATCCGCATGGTCGTGGACTTGCCGGCGCCGTTCGGGCCGAGGAAGCCGGTGACGGTGCCGGGGCGGACGGTGAAGGACAGGTCCGTGACGACCGTCCGGTCGCCGTAGCGTTTGGTCAGTTCGTGTGCGGTCAGCATGCTTCGATGCTCGTGCGCGCGGGGGCGGCGGGCGTCGGACCGGTGGGGGAATCGGGGTGAGGGGTGTCGTACCCGGGTACTACCGTGGCCCGCATGAGCTATGTGATCCGGTCCGTCCGTGCTGATGAGTGGCCCGCGGCGAAGGAGCTGCGGCTCGCGGCGCTGCGGGACCCGGTGGCGCACCTCGCCTTCCTGGAGACGTACGAGGAGGCCGCGGCCAAGCCGGACTCCTTCTGGCAGGAGCGGACCGCGCAGGGCTCCGAAGGGGCGGACGCGGTGCAGCAGATCATCGCCGAGGGGCCCGACGGGCGGTGGGTGGGGACGCTGACCGTGCTCGTGGAGGAGCCCGGGACGACGGACTGGGCCGGGTTCGAGGTGCAGCGCAAGCAGGGACACATCGTCGCGGTGTTCGTACGGCCCGAGGAGCGCGGCAGCGGGCTGACCGAGGTGCTGTTCGACGCGGCCCTGGAGTGGTCGTGGGCGCAGGGGCTCGAGCGGGTGCGGCTCATCGTGCACGAGGACAACGGGCGGGCGCAGCGGTTCTATCGGCGGGCGGGGTTCGTGCCGAGCGGGGTGACGGTGCCGCTCGGGGACGCGGGGGAGCGGGAGTTGGAGTTCGTGCTCGAGCGGGAGTGAGCGAGGCTAGACGGGCAGCTCGTCGTGCGGCCAGCGGGCGCGGGCCTGTTCGCGGGACCGGAGCAGGGCCAGGGTCGGCATGCCCCGGTCCGCTCCGGTGGCCAGGAGCTCCGGCAGCTGGGGAAGCGGAGCCACGGCCGCGACGTCGTCCAGGACGAGCGTCATTGGTGGGTCGAGGCGACCGGAGGATGACCGTTCGGCCATGTGCCGGCCGCGCTCGACCACGCTGGAGACGAGGGCCGTCAGGAGGGGCATCGCGCCCGGCTGGGTCCTGGGGTCCTCGATGGATTCCCCCACCACATAAAGCGTGCCCCCTTCGTGGACGAAGGAATCCAAGGCGAGGGCATCACTTCGGTTGGGAGTGCAGGCCTCGCGGATGTTGACCGTGGAGAGGGCCGCGAGGGCTCGGGTGGTCAACTGCTGGGCCATGTCCCGGCGTTCGGGGTGCGCGGTGAGAGTGCCTTCGAGTTCGCCTGCCGCGCCGGGGGCGGCCTTGGGATTCGTACGGAGGATGCGTACGGCGTCCTGGATCTGCGTGCCCTGGGACCAGCGGTGGACGTGGCGGATGGTGCGGCCGTCGATGGCTGCGGCGTGCAGGTAGCTCCGCAGGAGTATCTCGGCTGTGTCGCTGAGGGCTTGGTCGAGTTTGGAGGTGGGGCGTACGGGGGTGAGGAGGGCGGTGGCTCGTCGGGTTGCCGTTGCCTTGTCCTCGCAGCCGGTGGTGGGGGACCAGTGGAGGCGGGACGGGGTGTCGCAGAGGTGGGTGGGGTCGTAGAGGTGGGTGGGGCCCAGTTTGGCTCTGGCGTCCTTGGTGTTCTGCCAGAGGGTGGGGTTCGATGTGACGACCAGGGCTGGGCCTGCGGCGTCGCGGATCGCCTGGGTGGCGGTGGTCTGGCGGGATTCCCTTGGGGCTACGAGGATTTTCTCCCACCTGCCCACCCGTTCCTGGGCGAACAGGGATGCCGGGGTCGCGGGGGTGGTGGGAGGGTCCGCCGTCGGAGCCAGGGGGCTGGTGGGGCCGGTGGGGTCTGAGGGCGAGCGGCGGGGGGTCGGGACCTCGTGCGGTGTCGAGGCGGGTCCGTGGTCCTGGGCCGGTGTCGGGAACTCGTGCTGCGCGGTCGGGGGTGCGTGCCCCTGCGCGGCTGCCGGGAACTCGTGCTGCACGGCTGGGGAGGTCCGCTCGTGTGCCGCTGCCGGGGTCTCGTGCTGCGCGGCTGCCGGGAACTCGTGCTGCACCCACGCGGATGTCTGGCCCGGCGCCCCTGTCGGGAACTCGTGCTGCACCGCCGCGGATGCCTGCCCCTGCGCCGCAGTCGGGAAATCCTTCCGCACCGCTCCCGGCGCCTCGTGCCGCACCGTCGGAGATGTGGGCTCGTGGGCCGCTCCCCGGGTCTCGTGCCGCGGTGGTGTGTGTGCCTCGTACGCCGCGTCCGCCGGACCTCGTCCCGCAGCCGTCGCGCTCTCCTCCCGGCGTCTCGCCCGGACCGCTCTCCAGCGGGCCAGCGTGCCCATCACGAAGACCGTCAGGACGACCAGGATCATCAGCTGGCCGATGAACAAGCCCCAGAACAGGCCGTAGCCCGAGAGTTCGCCGGGGGGTGTGTCCGGCCAGGCGGCGGGGATGTCGTGGGGCTGGGCGACGAGGGCGCGCATGGCGAGGGGCGTGCGGGTGAAGGTGACGCCGGACGGCCAGGAGCCGTGGGCGAACAGGGCGGCGAGGCCGGTGGCCGTCCACACCAGCAGGGTCATGCCGAGGAGGAACGCGAGTATGCCGATCAGCAGGCCGTCGGGGATGCCTCCCTGGCTGTCCCGCTGGGTGCGGCGGTCGTCCGGTCTCACGCGTTCTCCCTCTACGCCACCGTCGATTCGGAGTCGCCCAGGTGGTGTTCCACGAAGGCCGCGGCCCGTTCCTCCGCCTCCAGTTCGGCGGCGCGCAGGGCTTCGTCGTCCGCGAGGTCGGCGGAGGACTCGGTCATCGCGCGGTCGGTGAAGACCAGCGGGCGTTCGGTCTCCGTGATCAGGTGTTTGACGACCTGGACGTTGCCGTTGACGTCCCAGACGGCGATGCCGGGGGTGAGGGTCGGGATGATCTCGACCGCCCAGCGGGGGAGGCCCAGCACTCTGCCCGTCGCGCGTGCCTCGTCCGCCTTCTGGGCGTAGATCGTCCTTGTCGACGCCATCTTCAGGATGGCCGCCGCCTCTCTCGCCGCCGCGCCGTCGACGACGTCCGAAAGGTGGTGGACGACCGCGACGAAGGACAGGCCGAGGCGCCGGCCGAACTTCAGCAGGCGCTGGAACAGCTGGGCCACGAAGGGGCTGTTGATGATGTGCCAGGCCTCCTCGACCAGGAAGATGCGCTTCTTCCGGTCGGGGCGGATCCAGGTGTGCTCCAGCCATACGCCGACGATCGCCATGAGGATGGGCATGGCGATGGAGTTGCGGTCGATGTGGGACAGGTCGAAGACGATGAGGGGCGCGTCGAGGTCGATGCCGACCGTCGTCGGGCCGTCGAACATGCCTCGGAGGTCACCGTCGACCAGGCGGTCCAGGACCAGCGCGACGTCCAGGCCCCAGGCGCGTACGTCGTCTATGGCGACGTTCATCGCCTCCGCGGACTCCGGCTCGGGGTGGCGGAGCTGCTCGACGATGTCGGTGAGGACCGGCTGGCGTTCGACGATGGTCTCGTTGACGTAGGCGTGCGCGACCTTCAGGGCGAAGCCGGAGCGTTCGTCCAGGCCGTGGCCCATCGCGACCTCGATGATCGTGCGGAGCAGCGCGAGCTGGCCCGTCGTCGTGATCGCGGGGTCGAGGGGGTTGAGGCGGATGCCCATGTCCAGGGCGGCCATGGGGTCCAGGCGGATGGGGGTTATACCCAGCTCCTGGGCGATGAGGTTCCATTCACCCACGCCGTCCTCGCCCTGGGCGTCCAGGACGACGACCTGGCGGTCGCGGAAGCGGAGCTGGCGCAGGACGTACGTCTTCTCCAGCGCCGACTTGCCGTTGCCGGACTCGCCGAGGACCAGCCAGTGGGGGGCGGGGAGCTGCTGGCCGTAGAGCTGGAAGGGGTCGTAGATGTAGCCCTTTCCGGAGTACACCTCGCGGCCGATGATGACGCCGGAGTCGCCGAGGCCGGGGGCGGCGGTCGGGAGGTAGACCGCCTGGGCCTGGCCCGTGGACGTGCGCACCGGGAGCCTGGTCGTCTCGACCTTTCCGAAGAGGAAGGACGTGAAGGCGTCGGTGAGGACGGACAGCGGGTCCCGCATCAGGTCCTACCTCCGAATGCCGGTGGCGAAGGGAAGGGTGTTCACGAAGGCGCGGTGGTGCTCGCGGTCGCACCATTCCAGCTTCAGGTACGACTTTCCTGCCGAGGCCCTTATCGTCCGCTTGTCGCGGGCGAGGGCGTCGGGGGAGCGGGAGGAGACGGTGATGTAGCCGACGAGATTGACGCCGGCCGCGCCGCTGGCGAGGTCCTCGCCGCGCTGGTCGAGCCGGGAGTTCGCGGCGACGTCGCGCGGGTCGAGGGTGCGGTTCATCTTGGCGGCGCGGGACGCCTCGGCCTCGTCGTTGGTCTTCTCGGTGAGCATGCGCTCGATGGCGACCTCGGTGGGTTCGAGGTCCATCGTGACGGCGACCGTGCGGATGACGTCCGGGGTGTGGACGAGGAGCGGGGCGAGGAAGTTGACGCCGACGGGCGTCATCGGCCACTCCTTCACCCAGGCGGTGGCGTGGCACCAGGGGGCGCGGGTGCTGGACTCCCGGGTCTTGGCCTGGAGATACGTGGGCTCCATGGCGTCCAGCTCGGCCGGCCAGGCATTGCGCTTGGACATCGCCTGGATGTGGTCGATCGGGTGGTCCGGGTCGTACATGGAGTGGACCAGTGAGGACAGCCGCCCCTGACCGAGCGGCTGCCGTACGCGGATGTCGGCCTCCTGCAGACGCGAGCAGATGTCGGTCAGCTCGCGGGCCATGACGACGGCGAGTCCGGCGTCCCGGTCGACCTTGCCGCCGTGGCTGCGGGCCGCGCGGGCCATGGCGCCCGCCTCGGCGGCGAGGTCGCGCGTGTAGTGCATGCAGGCGACGAGATAGGCGCGGTGCTGCTCACTGCTGGTCGACACCATCGACTGGAGCTGGTCGTACGACTGCTGCAGCCACGGCGGTGCCTTCTCGTCGCCGCGGACGGAGACGTCCTTGGCGTGCGCGTCCGGGTCGGCGGGGAGGGTGCGGGCGAGCATCTGCAGGCGGGTGACGAAGCCGTCGCCGTTGGCCACGTGCTTGAGCAGGGTGCCGAAGCGGTCGACCAGGGCTTCCTGGTCCTCGGAGTCGCGCAGGCCGACGCCGGGGCCCTCGATCTCGATGGCGGCGGTGACGGTCTTGCGGTCGGCGTGCAGCAGTACGGCGATCTCGTCGGGGCCGAAGGGGGCGGCCAGCCAGGTGACGCGGCCGATGCCCGGGGGCGGGCCGACCTCGACCTCGCGGCCGTCGAGCCGGGTGCCGGCCTCGACGGCGCTCGAGCGGTAGGTGGTGCCCTGCTTGAGGGTCCGCTTGAAGCTGCGGTTGATCTCGAACCACTTGTAGAACGTGCGGTGCTTGAACGGCACGTACACCGCGGCCAGCGCCAGCATCGGGAACCCGGCCAGCAGCGCGATGCGCAGGGGCAGCAGGGGGACGAGGAGTCCGGACATCATGCCGAGGAACGCGCCCACGACGATCAGGGCGATCTCGCCGGTCTCGCGGTTGCGGCCGATGATCGCGTTCGGCCGGGCGCGGCCGATCAGATATGTACGGCGGGGCGTGACCGGATGGGACACGTGGGACTCGGTCGTCAACGCCCTTCACCTCCCGTGCGGTTGCTGCTGCTGTTGCGGGTGTTGCTGGCGTGGGGAGTGTTGACGGGGCTGCTCGAACGGGGTGCGGGTGCGGCGGAGGGGACAGATCCGCCGCCGCCGTTCGAGGGGCGCGAGCTGTGCGCGGCGACTCCTCCGGAGGCGGGGTTGCTCGGGCGGGCGGCGGAGGACTGGCCGCCTGAGCCGCCCTGGTTGTCCGCGCGGGAGCTGTGGGTCTTGATGCCCTGCGCGACCAGGGTCGCGGGGGAGCTGATCACTGCTGCCGCCTTGCCTTCGGCGCCCTGCATGAGGCGGTTGTTGCGGGAGCCGGCGATCTCGTCGCCGAAGCCGGGGACGAAGCGGTAGATCATCGCGCTGGCGAAGATGGCGAGCAGGATGATGGCGAGGCCGGAGACGACGGCGGAGAAGGCGTCCGGGCCGTCGTCGGCCGAGAGCGCGCCGGCGAGGCCGAGCACGATGACGATGACGGGCTTGATCAGGATCACCGCGATCATGATGCCCGCCCAGCGGCGGACGTGGCCCCAGAGGTTCTTGTCGACGAGGCCGGCGTAGACGACGGTGCCGAGGAGGGCGCCGACGTAGAGCAGGGCGGCGCGGATGACGAGCTCCAGCCAGAGGACGCCGGCGGCGAGGATGCTGACCAGGGAGACGACGATCAGCATGATCGGGCCGCCGCCGATGTCCTCGCCCTTCTTGAGGGCCTCGGAGAACGTGCCGAAGAAGGCGTCGGTCTGGTCGCCGGTGCCTTTCGCGAGGACCTCGGTGATGCCGTCCGTGGCCGATACGACGGTGTAGAGGATCAGGGGGGTGAAGGCGGAGGCCAGGACGGTCAGCCAGAGGAAGCCGATGGCTTCGCCGATGGCGGTGGCGAGGGGGACGCCGCGCACCGCGCGCTTGGCGACGGCCAGGAGCCAGAGCAGGAGCGTGAGGACCGTCGAGGCGGCGAAGACGACGGCGTACTGCTGGAGGAACTTGGGGTTGGTGAAGTCGACGTTGGCCGTCTCCTTCACGGCTTCGCTGAGCTTGTCGACGGTCCAGGAGGCGGCTTCGGCGCAGCCCTTGGCGAGGGAGGAGAGGGGGTCGAGGGTGGAGGTGGGGTCGAGGCGGGAGGAACCGCCTCCGCCGCCACCGCCGCTGCCGGTGTCGCCTTCGCAGATCTCTCTGGCCTCGCCCCTCAGGAGGTCGCAGGCGTTGTTGCTCGGCGACGGTGAGGGAGTGGGCGCGGCGACGGCACGGGTGGCCAGCAGGACCGCGGCCGTCTGCACCGCTGTGACCGCGGCGGCCAGCTTGAGTACGTGGTGCCTAGCGGGCATAGGTGAACCCTCCGTACTCCTCGACAGCCTTGGTCATGTCTTCTGCGGTGGAGGCTCTTTGGTCGCGCCCGACCGGGACCGGGCCGTCGCTCTGGGTGGAGTCGGTGACCTTCCAGTCGCCGTCGACCCACTTCAACTCGTAGGTCGTCGTGTACCAGCTCTCGGTCACGGGGTTCTTGGACGCCTCGCCCGACAGGCCGAAGAGGGAGGTGTACCAGAGGGCGACCGTGGCGGTGCCGTGGTTGAAGGCCGTGACCTTGGTGCCTACCGGGATGACGCGCGAGATGAAGGTCTGACCGCTCGGCGCTGTGCCGTCCTTCGTCAGGCCGATCTTCTCGAGGAAGCTCTCCTTCGAGTACACCTGGTCGAAGGCGGGCATCTGGGTGGCGGCGACGTCGGATGGGTACACGGTGTTGACGATCGCGCGCCGCTTCCCGGCGTCGAACATGTCGGCCGACCCGAGGGCGATGCCGTAGTTGGTGGCCGCGGACTGGGCGCCCTGCTCGCTCTGGGGGTAGCCCGTGGGGATCTCGCCCGTCTTCGACTCCACCGGCTTCTCTCCCGAGGGTGCCGTGGCCGCCGTCTCCGGTTTGTTGCCCGTCGAGTCGGTCTTGTCGGCATCGTCGCCGCCGCGGTTCGCGAAGGCGATGGCTGCGAGGAGGAGGACCACTACGCCGACCACCGTGACCAGGCTGCGGGGCGAGGAGCGGGGGGTGCGGCGGGGGGTGCCGTAGGCGTCGGGGTCGGTGTCGGGCAGGCGGGTTCGGGTCTGGCCCGTGCCGCCGTAGCCGCCGGAGGCCTCGCGCTCGTCACCGAGACTCATGCCGCGTCCGCCCCCTCGACGTCGTGCGGAAACACTTGGTACCGGTCGTACTTCTCATACTCCTCGTACGACGGTAGCCGTGCTGGTTCCCGCGCGGGCGCGGTGTGGTGACTCGACATCAGGGAAACGCAACCTCAGCCGGTGGGCACGACGGGCGGGTGGGATGGAGAGGGAGCCGGGCGTGCCCGGCCGGGCGGACGGTGCCCGGGCTACACGGCCATGCCGTACACGATGGTGAACAGCGTGCCGAGGGAGCCGATGATGAAGACTCCGGTGAGGCCGGCCACGATGAGGCCCTTGCCCTGCTCGGCGCTGAAGGTGTCCCGGAGGGCCGTCGCACCGATGCGCTGCTTCGCCGCGCCCCAGATGGCGATGCCGAGGCAGAGCAGGATGGCGACCGCCATCACGACCTCGATCATCACCTTGGCCTCGTTGCCCAGGCTGCCGAAGGGGCCCCAGTCCGGAGCGATCCCGCCGATGATCGTGTTGATGTCTCCCTTGTCGGCCGCAAAGAGCATGTAAGTCACCGCCCCTGTTGGGTAGTTCCGCACCCTCTGCGGTCGTGCAGAGGTCAGGCCTCATTCTCGCCGACAATGACGCTGTCGGATGTCGACTTGGCGTCATTGATTGGCAGGTTTCGTACGAATACCTTGCCACCGTTCCGCGCCGGCCCCTGAAGGAGGCGACGGACGGTGCGCGAAGGATCGTATGGTCACTCTGTGTATCACGGCAGGTCACGACGGGCAATGAGGCCTGAGCGAAACCTGTCGTGAGGTTCCGTCGTTGTTCCTTTTTACGTCCTGCGTCACCTTTATGGACCGTTTTTGACGGTCGGTCGGGTGAGTGGTCGCGCCCGTGTTCTCCGGGTGAAGGCTACCGAATGCGAGGAACGGGCCGCGGCTGGGATGCCGCGGCCCGTTCGCCGGTGACGTTCTGTCACGGGATGGGAGGGGTCAGCCGGTGAAGGCGCCGAGTCCCTCGGGAGTGCCCCAGCCGGTCGGTCCGTCGTAGCCCGTCCGGGCGGTGCAGAGGTAGCTGGTGGTGCAGCTTCCGTTGGAGCCGCCGGTGACGTCGTTCAGCCGGAGCCGGTGCCTTCGGTGCTGCTGGTCCTCCAGAGGCTCTCGGTCCAGCCGCGGGTGGTGGAGGAGGAGGTGAGCTTGGTGCCGCCGACGGCCGTCACGTATTTGGAGGCCGCCGGGCACTCGGCGCCGTAGCCCGCGTCGCCCGCGCTGACGGTGATGGCGCCGCCCGGGTGGTTGAAGTAGGAGGACTCGCCGCCGCCGTAGCTGTTGGAGACGTACTTGGCGCCCAGGGCGACGGCCTCGTTGACGGCGGTGCCCAGGTTGGTCATGGAGGCGGACTTGGCCTCGACGAGCGTGATGTGGCAGTTCGGGCAGATCGCGCTCGCCATGTCGAGGTCGAGGGAGATCTCGCCGGCCCAGCAGCAGGAGCGCGGCGGTGGCGGTGACGGCGGAGCCGGTGCGGCGCCATCTGCGGGCAGGCCGTAGTGCGAGCGGTACGTGGCGAGGTCCGACTCGGCGGTCGGGTCGTGCTGAAGGGGAGGCCGGGCTTGCCGGTCGATGGCGGCTCGATGGCCGGGGGATGGGCGCGGCTTGACCAAGGGGCCCGGGATCAGCGGGGCTTGAGGCCGTGCAGGAGGAGGTGGACGAGCTCCTCGATGCCGTCGAGGGCCGCCTCGGGGGCGAGCATGCCGCCCGCCGCGAAGGAGGCGATGCCCTGGAGGGTGGCGCCGGTCAGCAGGGTGAGGTGCTGCGGGTCGCCGGCGATGATCTCGCCGCGCTCCTGGGCGTCGGCGATGACCCGCTCCAGGGAGCCCACCGTCCGGTCGACGGCCGCGGCCATCTGCTCCGAGGCGTCCGGCTCGTGCTTGCGGGCGTACATGAGCTCCAGCAGCTCGGCGTTGTCGATCGCGAAGGCGAGATAGCTCCGGGCGAGGGCGGTGAGCCGCCGCTCCAGCGGGAGGGTGGCGTCGTCGGCGCCGTCCAGGGCCTGGCCCAGCCGGTCGTACCCGGCGAGCGCCAGGGCGTTGAGCAGGGCCTGCTTGTCCTTGAAGTGGCGGCCGGGGGCGGCATGGCTGACGCCGGCCTCGCGGGCCAGTTCGCGCAGGGAGAGCGCGCCGGCCCCCTTCTCCCGCAGGGTGCGCTCGGCGCCTGCGAGCAGGGTGGAGCGCAGGTCTCCGTGGTGGTAGGGGCGGCTCTCGGGCATGGGCACCATCGTATCCCGATGTTGATACCGCCATCATTGTTGTCATTGACAGCATTGTTGTCGGCGCCTACATTCGAGGTATGGCTGAGAAGAAGACGAAGAGCAATGAGGCATCGGACGCGCGCCGTCTGCCCGATCTCACCGGCCGGACCGTCGTCGTCACCGGCGCCAACAGCGGCATCGGTCTCACCGCGACCGACGCGCTGGCCCGGGCGGGGGCGCATGTCGTCCTCGCCGTACGGGACCCGGAGCGGGGGCGGGCCGCAGCGGCGACCGTGCGCGGCAGCACCGAGGTGCGGCGCCTTGACCTGGCGGATCTCTCCTCCGTACGGGAGTTCGCCGAGGCCTGGCGGGAGCCGCTGCACACGCTGATCAACAACGCCGGCGTGATGATGCTCCCCAGGCAGCACACCAAGGACGGCTTCGAGATGCAGTTCGGCACGAACCATCTCGGTCACTTCGCCCTGACCAACCTGCTGCTCCCGCACATCACCGACCGCGTCGTCACGGTCTCCTCGGGCGCCCACCGCTGGGGCGGCGCGCGGATCGGCTTCGACGACCTGGATCTGACGACGGGCTACACCCCGCAGCGCGCCTACGCCCAGTCCAAGCTGGCCAACCTCCTGTTCACCCTGGAACTCCAGCGCCGGCTGGAGGAGTCGGGCTCCCCCGTCCGCGCCCTGGCCGCCCACCCCGGTTACGCGGCCACCAACCTCCAGAGCCACGCGGCCAACCCGGCGGCGCGCGCCTTCATGCGCCTCGGCAACCGGTTCTTCGCGCAGGACGACCGGGCCGGCGCACTCCCCACCCTCTATGCCGCCACCCAGGATCTGCCCGGCGCGAGCTACGTCGGCCCCGACGGCCTCGGCGAGATGCGCGGCGCCCCGACCCTGGTCGGCCGCTCCCGTGCGGCCAGCGACCCCCAGACGGCACGCCGGCTGTGGCGGGTGTCGGAGGAGCTGACGGGCACGCTGTTCCCGCTGACCGTGGGGGAACCGGCGTAAGAGGGGGGAGCCCGTCCGATCCCGTGACGACCCCCGTGCGCCGGTGCCGTTGAGCGTGCTTCCGGCGTGCCGCGCGTGCGCGTGGCCGGTTCTTCGTTCCGCCCCCGACTCTCCTCTTTGTGATCATTCCTGAGTGCGGCGGCCCCCTCTACACTGGCCAGGCGACGGACTCGCGTGCGGTGAGGGGCGGTTGACGGTGCGTAAGGCATGGATCGTGGCGAGTGTTGCGATCAGCTCCGCCCTGGCCTTCGTGATGCTGCTGGTCGTCGGGGTGTACATCGTCGCCGGGAACCTGGCCAATGGCGTGGGCGGTGGGGCGAAGGCGTTGGCCAAGGGGGCGGTGCCCGCCGCGTACTCGGACCTGGTGCAGAAGTGGGGCAACCTCTGCCCCGCCATCAGCCCGGCCCTGCTCGCCGCTCAGCTCTACCAGGAGAGCGGGTTCAACCCGAGGGCGCAGAGCCATGCCGCCGCGCAGGGGATAGCGCAGTTCATCCCCGGCACCTGGGCCTCGCACGGCATCGACGGGGACAAGGACGGGGACCGGGACGTATGGGACCCGAAGGACGCGATTCCCTCCGCCGCGTCGTACGACTGCGAACTCGCCTCGTACGTGAAGAAGGTCGGCGGGAATCTGACTGAAAACATGCTGGCCGCTTACAACGCCGGGGCGTACGCGGTGATCAAGTACGGGGGCGTGCCGCCGTACAGCGAGACCCGGAACTACGTGAAGCGGATCACGACGCTCTCGGAGAGCTTCGCGGCGCCCGTCGGTCGGGTCGACCCCTCCGAGCAGGCCGCCGGCGCGATCGAGTACGCGCAGAAGAAGCTCGGCACGCCCTATCTGTGGGGCGGCACCGGTACCGCTGAGCAGGGCGGACGCTTCGACTGCTCGGGGCTGACCCAGGCCGCCTACGAGACCGTGGGCATCAAGCTCCCGCGCGTCGCCAACGACCAGTACAACGCGGGACCGCACCCGAGCCGGGACGAACTGCTCCCCGGCGACCTCGTGTTCTTCTCGGACGACCCCACCAATTCACGGGCCATCCGGCATGTCGGTATTTATGTCGGAGGCGGGTACATGATCGACGCGCCGCGTACGGGGGCTGTCATCCGTTTCGACCCGATCGACACTCCTGACTACTTCGGCGCCACCCGAGTCACCGAAGATGGCGCGAAAGCACTGCCCACGACGGTGTGAGCCGAGCGTGAACCCACCCCCTGAGCTGCGAAGACGTATCTCTCTTCGATAACGTCTGCGTGATCATTCGGTGGAGTGTGGAACGTATCAACGGGGACCATGCGTTCCTGATGACGTAGCCGAGCGGACGTCAGTGCGGAAGCGGATCTACAACCACGGGGGTGGCAGGAGCGGCGTACGCACAGGTGCGCCGGGAGAGACGACGAAGGGGCCCGCAGCACCATGGCTGGACTCGCCGAATCCGGGTCGAACCCTGACGTCGACCTGCTGTACGACATCAATGGCCTGGCCAAGGACGCGCCGGGGTGGTTCGACCGGGTCATGGAGTACGTGGGCGAATACGGGCTGCTGCTCGCCATCGTCCTGCTCGTGGTCTGGTGCTGGTGGACCGTGCGGCGCCGAGGGGACGAGGACGCGGCGTCCTCTGTCGCGGCGCTGGTCTGGGCGCCGCTGGCGGCGGGGATCGCCGTCCTGGTGAACGTCCCGATACGGGGGTTCGTGGAGCGGCCTCGGCCGTTCCTCGACCATCAGGGGCTTGAGGTGCTGGTCTCCGGCAAGACCGACTACTCGTTCGTGAGTGACCACGCGACGATCGTCATGGCGATGGCGGTGGGGCTGTTCGTCGCGAACCGGCGGTTCGGGCTCGTCGCGTTGGTGCTGGCGGTGTTCGGGGGGTTCATCCGCGTCTACATGGGTGTGCACTATCCGACGGATGTCGTGGGCGGGTTCGCGCTGGGTACGGCTGTGGCGTTGCTGTTGTCGCCGGTGGCCATGGCGTTGCTGACGCCGGTGGTGCGGGCTGTGGAGCGGTCGCCTCGGGTGGGGTGGCTGGTGCGGGCTCGTGGGCGTAACGGTGTTGACGGGGAAGGTGCGGTGATTCCCGGGGCTCGGCGGGAGTCGGCTTCTGAGCGGGACCTTGCTGCGTAGTGACCGGCGTCGCTGCGCCCACCCGTGCCGCCCTTAGCGGCACGATTGCCCGCAGTTCAGTCCTACCTACAGCGCCTGCGGGTACGTGAAGAAGCGGGTCGGGTCGTACTCGTTCTTCACTTTCTTCAAGCGGGCGGCCGCGTCTCCGTAATACGCCTTGCGCCAGTTCGTCAGGGTCGGGTCCGTGTAGTTCTGGTAGGCCGCGCCCGAGGCGTGGGGGCGCATGGACTTGTGGGCCGAGGCCAGCCAGTCGCGGGCCGTGGTGCCCGTCGTGCCCGGGCGCCAGGCGGCGATGTACTGGGCGAGCATGCGCGAGCGGCGGTGGACGAAGGCCGTCGAGGTGGGGGAGACGCGGTTGACCGCTCCGCCGAGGGCCGTGAGGGCGATGCTGCCCGTGCCGCCGCGTACCGAGCCGATCTGGGCCAGCAGCGTGCGGATGCCGGCCGCGGAGAGGGAGCGGTCGAAGAAGTCCGATGCGGCGGCGTACGTCTCGCGGCCCAGCGCGCCCTTCGGGGAACGGCCCGGAGTCGAGCCGGGCAGATGGCACTGCGCGTCCGTCGGGAACGAGGAGCAGCCGGCGTACACCTCCATCGACTCCTCGTAGGAACGTCGCTTCAGGGAGACGCTGCTCGCCGGGGCGCCGACGCGGTCGGCCAGGCGGTCGACGGCGTTCTTCAGTTCGCCGTAGGTGCCGAGGGAGAAGGCCGCGACGGAGACGGTCGGCCTGCCGCCGGCGGCGCTCGCCAGGTGGAGGGACGACCAGATCTCGTCGGGCTGTGACGGGCCCCACTCCTGCCAGGCCTTCACGACCGCTGCGGCCTTCGTCGAGGGCCAGGACAGATACGCCGAGACGCCCTGCGGTGCCGGGTGGGTCTTGAAACGCAGTTCCGTCACGACGCCGAAGTTGCCGTTGCCCGCTCCGCGCAGGGCCCAGAAGAGGTCCTTGTTCTCGCGGGCGTTGGCGGTGAGCTGCTTGCCGTCCGCGGTGATCAGCGTGGCCTGGGTGAGGCTGTCGCAGGTCAGGCCGTACGCGCGGGAGACCACGCCGTGTCCGCCGCCGAGGGTGAGGCCGGAGACGCCGACCGTGGGGCAGGAGCCGGCGGGGATCGTGACGCCCTTCGCGGCCAGGGCGCGGTAGACGTCGATGAGTTTGGCGCCGGCGCCGACCACGGCGGTGCTGCCCGAGGCCCGTACGCGGTTGAGCTTGGAGACGTCGACGATCAGGCGGCCGTCACCGGAGGACCAGCCGGCGTAGGAGTGGCCGCCGTTGCGGATCGCCACGCGCAAGGAGTGGGCGCGGGCGTAGGCCAGGGCCGTGCGGATGTCGTCCGGGTGGTCCACGTAGGCGACCGCGGCGGGCTTGAGGCTGTCGAAGCGGGTGTTGTAGAGCTGCCGGGCCGTGGTCCAGGCGGAGTCGCCGGGTCGGACGAGGGCGCCGTCGAGGTCGCGGGCGAGGGCGGACCAGTTCGCGGCGGTGACGTTCGACTTCGTGCCGGTGGCCGCGGTCCTGGCGGTGGCTCTGGCCCCGGCGTCCGTGTCCGACTTCGTGCACGCGGTGGTGAAGGGGGTTGCGGCCGCGGCTATGCCTGCCGTGCCGGCTGCGAGGAATGTACGCCGTTCCATGGGGCCTCCCGGTGGTTCCGTCGTGGGAGACGGGGCCGTAGGGGGTGGGGGTTCCATGGTGTTCGGCCTTGTCAGCCCGCCGCGTGCTTCTCCGCGTCCGTGCGCGCCTGGCTTCTCGCTCTTCTCGCCGGGCCGCGCCAGCCGCAGGTGCAGTGGGCCATGCAGAAGCGACCCTTCTCCGTTGTGCTCGTGAGGTGTTCCGGCCCGTCCTGCTGCGCCACGAGGACCACGTTACCCACCCCGGGTAAAGGGTTCGCATGGCGGCGGCCGCGGGCTCGCGTGACGGGGGGCACATACCCGTCGTTATCCGGAACAACGAGGGGGCCCGTGACGGACGTACCGGCTGGGGGTAGGCAGGCGATGACTGGGCGGCAGCGGGAACGGTGGCACAGGCGGACGGGCGCGGCGGTCGTCGCGGCCGTGATCGTGGCCGGGGTGGGGCTGGGGGCCGGTGGGTGTTCGGGCGGTGACGCGGCCGCCGGGGACTCCCGGGGCGGTGACGCGGTCGCCGTGCTGCACCGGGCCGCCGACCGGCTGGTGGACGCGGGGAGTTCGAAGGCCCGTACGTCGATGGAGATGGCGTCCGGCGGGACCCGGGTCACCATCCGGGGCGCCGGGGTCTACGACTACCGGAAGCGGATGGGGCGGCTGAAGGTGCTGCTTCCGCAGGATCCCGCGGGGGCCACGGAGCACCGGCCCATCACCGAACTGCTCGCGCCCGGGGCGCTGTTCATGAAGAACCGGGGCGCCGGTGTGCCGCCGGACAAGTGGGTGCGGGTGGACACCCGGACCCTGTCCGACGGGAACCTCGTCACCGGCGGGGCCACCGATCCGTTCGCGGCGGCCGAGGTGCTGCGCGGGACGCGGACGGCGAGATACGTGGGCAGGACCGAGGTCGCGGGCACCGGGGTGCGGCACTACCGGGGGACGGCGGATCTCGCCGCCGCCGCGCGGCGGGCCTCCGGCGGCAACAAGGGGGCACTGGCCGCGGCGGCGAAAGGGTTCGCCACGGCCGAGGTGCCGTTCGACGCCTACCTCGACGACGAGGGCCGCATCCGCAAGGTCAGGCACCGGTTCAGCTTCGTCGGCGGGCAGCAGAAGAGCCCCGTCGCCGTCGCCTCGACCACACTGCTCTACGCTTTCGGGGCTTCGGTGCGCGTACGGTTGCCGGACGACGACGACATCTACGCGGGCAAGATCGCCGAGAGGTGACCGGCGTGAACTAGCCCGTCCGTGCCATGCGCGGTGTGTAGGCCGCTCCCTACTCTAGGAAGTCGGTAACGGCAGAGACGAGGTGATGCACGTGGCTCCGGTCGGCGGTACGGCAGTTCAGGACTACGTGGCCCTCGCCGAGATCGAGTTGTGCGGGGAGCTGATCATCGCGGCCTCGGCCGCGCACGAGGAGCGGCTCAGTCTGCAGAGCATCGACGAGGTGCTGAGGGTGGCCGAGGAGCGGGACGCCTCGGCATCCAGGAGGTAGGCGGCTCAGGATCCGCGGCGACCGGATGGGTCCGCGGCAACCGACTCAGGTCCGCATCATGCGGGCGATCGCCTGGGTCGCCTCCTTGACCTTCGCGTCGATCTCGTCGCCGCCCTTGAGGGCCGCGTCCGCGACGCAGTGCCGCAGGTGCTCCTCCAGCAGCTGCAGGGCGAAGGACTGCAGGGCCTTGGTGGAGGCGGAGACCTGCGTGAGTATGTCGATGCAGTAGACGTCCTCGTCGACCATGCGCTGCAGTCCGCGGATCTGGCCCTCGATGCGGCGCAGGCGTTTGAGGTGTTCGTCCTTCTGCTTGTGGTACCCGTGAACACCGGCGTCGGTGACATTTCCGACATCGGTGGTGTCGGTCACGTCCGTCATCGGGTCCTCCTGGTGGGCAGTGAGCCGACATATACCCCTAGTGGGTATATGGTACCGAACTTTGCCGGGTATACGGCCCCTCGGACCGCCCCCGTGCTCACCACTGTGCATGATGGGCGACACTGGGGGGCGGCCCGATAGCCGTGGCCGGATGATGCGCCTAGCATCGGCCTGACCGAAACCGAAGCACCCCGAGGACCCCACGTGCGCTTTCGTCTGACCCCCAGGGAGACGAGCTTCTACGACATGTTCGCCGCCTCCGCGGACAACATCGTCACGGGCTCGAAGCTCCTGATGGAACTGCTCGGGGCGGACGCATCCGCCCGGGCCGAGATCGCAGAGCGTATGCGGGCAGCGGAACACGCAGGTGACGATGCCACGCACGCGATCTTCCACCAGCTGAACTCCTCGTTCATCACGCCGTTCGACCGCGAGGACATCTACTCCCTCGCCTCGTCCCTCGACGACATCATGGACTTCATGGAGGAGGCCGTCGACCTGGTCGTCCTCTACAACGTCGAGGAACTGCCCAAGGGCGTCGACCAGCAGATCGAGGTACTGGCGCGCGCCGCCGAACTGACGGCCGAGGCCATGCCGCATCTGCGGACGATGGAGAACCTCACCGAGTACTGGATCGAGGTCAACCGCCTGGAGAACCAGGCCGACCAGATCCACCGCAAGCTGCTCGCGCACCTCTTCAACGGCAAGTACGACGCCATGGAGGTCCTCAAGCTGAAGCAGATCGTGGACGTGCTGGAAGAGGCGGCGGACGCGTTCGAGCACGTGGCGAACACGGTGGAGACCATCGCCGTCAAGGAGTCCTGAGCCCTTCATGGACACCTTCGCTCTGGTCGTGACCATCGGGGTCGCGCTCTTCTTCACGTACACCAACGGCTTCCACGACTCGGCGAACGCGATCGCCACCTCCGTGTCGACGCGGGCTCTGACGCCCAAGGCCGCCCTGGCCATGGCCGCGGTGATGAACCTCGCCGGCGCGTTCATGGGCTCCGGGGTCGCCAAGACCGTCAGCGAGGGCCTGATCCAGACGCCCGTCGGCTCCAAGGGGATGGGGATCCTCTTCGCCGCGCTGGTGGGCGCGATCGTCTGGAACCTCATCACCTGGTACTTCGGTCTTCCCTCGTCCTCCTCGCACGCGCTGTTCGGCGGCATGGTGGGCGCGGCACTGGCCGGCGGGACGACGGTCTACTGGAGCGGGGTGCTGGAGAAGGTCGTCATCCCGATGTTCATCTCCCCCGTGGTCGGTCTGCTGGCCGGCTATCTGGTGATGACCGCCATCATGTGGATCTTCCGCAAGGCCAACCCGCACAAGGCCAAGAGGGGTTTCCGCATAGCCCAGACCGTCTCGGCCGCCGGTATGGCGCTGGGGCACGGTCTGCAGGACGCCCAGAAGACGATGGGCATCGTGGTGATGGCGCTCGTCATCGCCGATGTCGAGGACTACGGCGACCCCATTCCGGTGTGGGTGAAGATCGCCTGTGCCGTGATGCTGTCGCTCGGCACGTACGCCGGTGGCTGGCGGATCATGCGGACGCTCGGACGGAAGATCATCGAGCTGGACCCGCCGCAGGGCTTCGCGGCGGAGACCACGGGCGCGTCGATCATGTTCACCACGGCGTTCCTCTTCAAGGCGCCGATCTCCACGACGCACGTCATCACCTCCGCGATCATGGGCGTGGGCGCGACGAAGCGTGTGAACGCCGTGCGGTGGGGCGTCGCCAAGAACATCATTCTCGGCTGGTTCATCACCATGCCGGCGGCCGCGCTGGTCGCCGCCGCCTCGTTCGGGATCGTGAACCTGGCGTTCCTGTAGCCGTCCCGCAGTCAGCCGCGCGAGTGCGCGAAAAGGCCCGCCCCTGGGAGTAGGGGCGGGCCCTTTTTCGGCCTCGCGGTGGCACCGCCATGCAGCACCGCGAGGAGTCTTCGCGGGGCCGGATCAGCCGAAGCGGCCGGAGATGTAGTCCTCGGTGGCCTGGACCGACGGGTTGGAGAAGATGCGCTCCGTCTCGTCGATCTCGATGAGCTTGCCGGGCTGGCCGACCGCCGCGAGGTTGAAGAACGCCGTGCGGTCGGAGACGCGCGCCGCCTGCTGCATGTTGTGCGTCACGATGACGATCGTGAAGCGCTCCTTCAGCTCGCCGATCAGGTCCTCGATGGCGAGGGTGGAGATCGGGTCGAGCGCCGAGCAGGGCTCGTCCATCAGGAGCACGTTCGGCTCGACCGCGATCGCCCGCGCGATGCACAGACGCTGCTGCTGGCCGCCGGAGAGGCCCGAGCCGGGCTTGTTCAGGCGGTCCTTGACCTCGTTCCAGAGGTTCGCGCCCTTGAGGGACCGCTCGACGATGTCGGAGAGCTCGCTCTTCTTGTAGCTGCCGTTCAGGCGCAGCCCCGCCGCGACGTTGTCGAAGATCGACATCGTGGGGAACGGGTTCGGGCGCTGGAACACCATGCCGACCTCACGGCGCACGGACACCGGGTCGATGCCCGAGCCGTAGAGGTCCTCGTCGTCCAGCAGCACCTTGCCCTCGACACGGCCGCCGGACGTCACCTCGTGCATCCGGTTCAGCGTGCGCAGGAACGTCGACTTGCCGCAGCCGGACGGGCCGATGAACGCCGTCACCGAGCGCGGCTCGACGGTCATCGAGATGTCCTCGATCGCCTTGTGGGAGCCGTAGTAGGCGGTGAGTCCGCTCACGTCGATTCGCTTGGCCATTTAGTACGTCACTTCCAGACTCAGACAGTCGCTGTATGGCCGCGTCAGCGACCGGTCTTCGGGGCCTTCCAGCGGGCGATCCCGCGGGCCACCAGGTTCAGGAGCATCACGAAGGCGATGAGGGTGAGCGACGCCGCCCAGGCACGGTCGTAGGCCGCACCGGAGCCGGCGCTGTTCGCGTACTGCTGATAGATGTACAGCGGCAGCGACGCCTGCGCACCCTCGAAGGGGTTGGCGTTGATGAACGCGTTGCCCCACACCAGCAGCAGGACCGGGGCGGTCTCGCCGGTGATGCGGGCGATCGACAGCATGATGCCCGTGGTGATGCCGCCGATGGAGGTCGGCAGGACCACCTTCAGGATGGTGCGCCACTTCGGGATGCCGAGCGCCAGTGAGGCCTCGCGCAGCTCGTTCGGGACGAGCTTGAGCATCTCCTCCGTGGAGCGGACGACGACCGGCATCATCAGGATGGCCAGGGCCAGCGAGCCGGCGAAGCCGAAGGGCTGCATGTCGAACATCAGCATGAGGCTGAGGATGAACAGACCCGCGACGATCGACGGGATGCCGGTCATGACGTCGACGAAGAACGTGATGGCCTTGGACAGGCTGCCCTTGCCGTACTCCACCAGGTAGATCGCGGTGAGCACGCCGATCGGCGCGGCGATCACCGTGGCGAGGCCGACCTGCTCCAGGGTGCCGAGGATGGCGTGGTAGATACCGCCGCCCGGCTCGGTGTCGGCGACGACGCCCATGGAGTGCGTCAGGAAGTAGATGTCGAGGACCTTGACGCCGCGCACGACCGTCGACCAGATCAGCGAGGCCAGCGGTACGACGGCGAGCAGGAAGGCGACCCAGACGAAGGAGGTCGCGATGCGGTCCTTGGCCTGGCGCTTGCCCTCGACGGCCGTGGCGATGCCGTACGTGCCGACGAGGTAGAGGAGCGCGGCGATCAGGCCCCACTGGATCCGGCTGTGCAGGCCGCCCGCGAGGCCGATGCCGATCGCGACGGCGACGGAGCCGGCGGCGATGCCGTACGGGGCCCACTTGGGCAGCCGGGCGCCGCGCAGGGAGCTGGGGCCCTTGGGGGCGATGGTTGCGGTGCTCATGCGTTGGCCCCCGAGTACTCCTTGCGGCGGGCGATGATCGCGCGGGCCGCGCCGTTGACCAGCAGGGTGATGACGAACAGGACCAGACCGGAGGCGATCAGCGCGTCCCGGCCGAACTCGGTGGCCTCACCGAACTTGCTGGCGATGTTCTGCGCGAACGTGCCGCCGCCCGGGTCGAGCAGGCTGGTCTCGATCAGGAAGCTCGGGGAGAGCACGGTGGCGACGGCCATGGTCTCGCCGAGGGCGCGGCCGAGGCCGAGCATCGAGGCGGAGATGACGCCGGAGCGGCCGAAGGGCAGGACCGCCATGCGGATCACTTCCCAGCGGGTGGCGCCGAGCGCCAGGGCCGCTTCCTCGTGCATCTGCGGGACCTGGCGGAAGACCTCGCGGCTCACGTTGGTGATGATCGGCAGGATCATGATCGCGAGCAGGATGCCGACGGTCAGCATCGAGCGGGGCGCGCCGCCCTGCCAGGAGAAGATGCCGGTCCAGCCGAGGTAGTCGTTCAGCCAGCCGAAGAGGCCGGTCATGTTCGGCACCAGGACCAGCGCGCCCCAGAGGCCGTAGACGATCGACGGCACGGCGGCGAGCAGGTCGATCACATAAGCGATCGGGCCCCTGAGCCGGCGCGGGGCGTAGTGCGTCAGGAACAGCGCGATGGCGACGGCGATCGGGACCGCGATGACCATGGCGATGATCGAGGAGATCACCGTGCCGAAGGCCAGGACGGCGATGCCGAAGTTCGGCGGGACGAGGTTGGTGTCCCACTCGAAGGTGGTGAGGAAGTTGCCCTGGTCCTTGCTGATCGCGAGGGTGGCGCGGTAGGTGAGGAAGACCGCGATCGCGGCCATGATCACCAGCAGCAGGATGCCCGAGCCGCGGGAGAGACCGAGGAAGATGCGGTCTCCGGGCCGGGTGGCCCCGCGCGCCGCGCGCTTGTCGGTGGCCGGCTGCGGAGCGGGGGGAGGTGCGTCGGTTATCTGTGTGGATGTGTCCATCAGGTTCTCCGGTCTGCGGAGCCGTGCCCGGTGGGCGGTGGCTCTGCGGAGCCGTACCGGGGGTACGGCCACTGGCGGCGGTGCACCGGACGGTGCGGCCCGGTCCCGGGGAGGGGGCCGGGCCGCACTCGGGTCAGCTCAGGCCATCGACGGTGGTGCGGACCTGGGAGATGATGTCGGCGGGGATCGGCGCGTAGTCGGCCTCGGCGAGGATCTTCTGGCCTTCCTCGGAGGCGATGTAGCGCAGGAACGCCTTGGTGGCGGGCAGCGTCTCGGCCTTGTTGCCCTTGTCGCAGACGATCTCGTAGGTGACGAGGACCATCGGGTAGGCGCCCTCGGCCTTGGTGCCGTAGTTGAGCTGCAGCGCGAGGTCCTTGCCCGTGCCGACGACCTTGGCCTCGGAGATGGCCTTGGTGGCGTTGTCGACGGTGGCCTTGACCGGCTGGGCGGCGCCCGTGTCGAGGTCGACGGTCTTCAGGCCGTCCTTGGCGTACGACAGCTCGAAGTAGCCGATGGCGCCGTTGGTCTGCTTCACCTGCTGGGCGACACCGGAGGAGCCGGAGGCGGACTGGCCGCCCTTGGCCTGCCAGGTCTTGCCGCCGTCGTAGGGCCAGTCCTTCTTGGCGGTGTCGATCAGGTACTTGGTGAAGTTGTCCGTGGTGCCGGAGTCGTCCGAGCGGTGGAACGCCTGGATCTTGAGGTCCGGAAGCTTCGCGTCGGGGTTCAGCTTCTTGATCTGCGGGTCGTTCCAGTTGGTGATCTCGTTGTTGAAGATCTTCGCCAGCGTCGCGGCGTCCAGGACGAGGTTGTCGACGCCGTTGACGTTGTAACCGACCGCGATCGGGCCGCCGACCATCGGCAGGTTGATGCCCTGGCCGCCGGAGCAGACCTTCTTGGAGGCCGTGACCTCGTCGGGCTTCAGCGCGGAGTCGGAGCCGGCGAAGGCGACCTGGCCCTGCGTGAACGCCGTGACACCGGCGCCGGAGCCGCCGCCCTTGTAGTTGATCTGCGTGCCCTGGCAGGCGGCCGTGAACTGCTTGACCCACGCGTCGATCGCGTTCTTCTGGGCGGACGAGCCGTCGGCCAGGAGCTGGCCCTTGGCGTCGTCGCACTTGATGCTGCCGGGCTTGGCGGCCGCGGACGAGCCGCCGCTGCTGGTGCCCGTGTCGTCGGAGCCGCACGCCGTGAGGGCCAGGGCGCCGGAGACGGCGAGAGCACCGAGAGCGAGGGCCCGCCGGTTCATGCGCTGAAGCTTCACTTGAGTTCCTTCCGGGAGCCGCCGTCCTGATCCGGCGGCGTGCGAAGTCTGGGTGACGCGGGACGCTGAAGCGCGGCAGGCGCGGTTCGCGTCGGGTAAGGCTGAAATTAGGCAGATCAGGTGAAGGCGCCTATGGCCATAAATGAACGAGGGGTGAACCCCTGCCGAAGGTGTGGTTAGGTCACGGAACGCTTACGGGGAGAGAACGTCCGGGTTCCGCTTTCCGGGGCGGGTAACGCGAGCAGCGCGTCGACCAAGGGCCGGTCGTGGGGCTGCGTCAGCCGGGCACGGGCGGCGGCGGGTGTCAGCCACAGCACCCGGTCGACCTCGTCCGACGGGGAGAACGCGCAGGATATCGCCTCGGCCGCCCAGTAGCGGACCTGCTTGGGGCGGCCGTTCGCGAGGTAGTGCTGGGTGGGCAGCTCGGTGCCCGGCACGGCCCGGCAGCCCGTCTCCTCGGCCACCTCGCGCAGGGCACCGGCGAGTGCCTCCTCACCGCGCTTGAGCTTGCCCTTCGGCCAGGACCAGTCGTCGTATTTCGGCCGGTGGACGAGGCAGACCTCCAGCTCGCCCGTGACGGGGGAGCGGCGCCACAGAACGCAGCCCGCCGCCTGAACAGTGGTGTCGTCGGGGGAGCTCACCTGACCGCCTCCTCGGTGGCGTGGCCGGTCATGACGTGCCGACGGTTTCCTTCTGCCAGCACTGCTGGAACGCGAAACGCGCCGCCTCGACCTCATGGCGCTGGTCGGCATGGAGCACGCCGAGGGCGTACGCCGTCGCCGGGGCGATGCGCGGGGTACGCGCCGCCTGGGCCGCCGCTGCCGCCGCCTCCGAGGCGTCACGGTGGCGGTTCAGGGCCTGGCCGGCGGAGAGCAGGCGCAGATCGACCACGGCGTTGCCGTTGGGCTCGCCGCGCAGGGCCTCGCGGGCGTAGCGGTGCAGGCGCAGCAGCAGACGGACCTGGTGCCAGGGGGCGTCCTGCGGGTGCGGGACGGTGTCCGGGGACAGGCCGTGGACGAGGGCCGAGGCGTTGTACGGGTTTCCCGCGGTGAGCAGGGGGAGGGCGGCCACGGCGTCCGTGAGACGGCCCTCGGCCGCCGTGGCGAGGGGGCGCAGGTCGGTGGTGCCGGCGGCCTTGGTGAGGGGGACCTCGCTGGCCAGGACCGCGACCTTGTCCGCGATGGCGTGGAAGCGGCTGCTGCCCAGGGCCTGCAGGGCCGTGGAGTGGGCCCGGGTGCGGGCCAGGTTGAGCTGGCGGTCGAGCAGGGCGCCCGCCTTGGCCGCGCCGACGGTGAGATTGCCGCGCTCCGGTGCGGAGGCCGTGTGCGCCGGGGTGCCGGTCTTGGCGGGTGCCGTCGAGGGTGTGTGGCCCGGAGTACCGGCCTTGGCAGGTGCTGTCGGGCGGTCCGGCGCGGAGGGCGTCTGGCCCGGGGCTCCGGCCTTGGCGGATGCCGTCGCGCCCGCCGGCTGGGCCGGGAACGCCGTGGAGCCCGACAGGCGGTGCAGCGCGTTCAGCAGGCGCTCCAGACGGGAGGTGTACGCGTGCTCCATGGCCAGGGTTCCCGAGACCCAGGCCAGCTCCGGGCGCATGCCCTCGCACCAGTCCGTGTCCAGGAGGGACTGGAACGTGTGCAGGCTGGAGCTGATACGGCGCGCCGAGCGGCGCAGGGCGCGCGCCGCGTCGGCCGATCCCTCCGAGGCGCCCGCGCCCGACCCCGTCTCGCGGTGCAGGCGCAGCGCCCGGAGGAACTCCGTGGCCTGGGCCCGCAGATAGTCCGCGAGGGCGTCCCCGGTGGGGGCTGGGCCCTCCAGGGGGGACGCCAGGGGGGTCGTCGGGTCAAGGTGTCGCTGTGCCACGCCGGCGCCTCCGCGCGTCTATGAGCATCTCCTGGACGTTGCGCAGAGGCTGGCCGTCCGCGTCGGTCGCATGCCGGGTCCAGTCACCGTCCGGGCCGAGGTGCCAGGAGGCGGTGCCGTCGGACATACCGGTCTCCAGCAGCCGGTTCAGGGCCGCCCGGTGGGCCGGGTCGGTGACCCTGACCAGGGCCTCTATCCGGCGGTCGAGGTTGCGGTGCATCATGTCGGCGCTGCCGATCCACACCTCGGGCTCGCCGCCGTTGCCGAAGCCGAACACCCGGGAGTGTTCCAGGAAGCGGCCGAGGATCGAGCGGACCCGGATGTTCTCCGACAGGCCGGCCACGCCCGGGCGCAGCGCGCAGATGCCGCGCACCCACACGTCCACCGGCACGCCCGCCTGGGCCGCGCGGTAGCAGGCGTCGATGACGGCCTCGTCGACCATCGAGTTGACCTTGATACGGACGTGCGCGGGGCGTCCCGCGCGGTGGTGCTGTATCTCCTTGGTGATCCGCGCGACCAGGCCGTCGCGCAGCGACTTGGGGGCGACCAGGAGACGGCGGTAGGTCTCGCGGCGGGAGTAGCCGGAGAGCCGGTTGAAGAGGTCCGAGAGGTCCGCGCCGACCTGCGGGTCGGCCGTGAGCAGACCGAGGTCCTCGTAGAGGCGGGCCGTCTTCGGGTGGTAGTTGCCGGTGCCGACGTGGCTGTAGCGGCGCAGCGTGTCGCCCTCCTGGCGGACCACCAGCGACAGCTTGCAGTGGGTCTTCAGACCGACCAGGCCGTAGACCACGTGGCAGCCGGACTCCTCCAGCTTGCGCGCCCACTTGATGTTGGCGTGCTCGTCGAAACGGGCCTTGATCTCGACCAGGACCAGGACCTGCTTGCCGGACTCGGCGGCCTCGATGAGGGCGTCGACTATGGGGGAGTCGCCCGAGGTCCGGTACAGGGTCTGCTTGATCGCGAGGACGTCCGGGTCGCCGGCCGCCTGCTCCAGGAACGCCTGCACGGACGTGGAGAACGAGTCGTACGGGTGGTGCAGCAGGACGTCCCGCTCCCGCAGCGCGGCGAAGATGTCCGGCGCGGACGCCGACTCGACCTCGGCGAGGTCGCGGTGGGTGCCGGCGACGAACTTGCGGTACTTCAGCTCGGGCCGGTCCAGGGAGGCGATGCGGAAGAGGCCCGTGAGGTCCAGCGGGCCCGGCAGCGGGTACACCTCGGCCTCGCTGATCTTCAGCTCGCGCACCAGCAGGTCCAGGACCTCGCGGTCGATGGACTCCTCGACCTCCAGGCGCACCGGGGGCCCGAAGCGGCGCCGCATGAGCTCCTTCTCCAGGGCCTGGAGCAGGTTCTCCGCGTCGTCCTCCTCGACCTCCAGGTCCTCGTTCCTGGTCAGGCGGAAGGCGTGGTGCTCCAGGACCTCCATGCCCGGGAACAGCTCCTCCAGATGGGCGGCGATGACGTCCTCGATGGGGACGTAGCGGCCCGGGGAGCTCTCCAGGAACCTCGACAGCAGCGGCGGCACCTTCACCCGGGCGAAGTGCTTGTGGCCCGTGACCGGGTTCCGTACGACGACGGCCAGGTTCAAAGACAGGCCGGAGATGTACGGGAAGGGGTGCGCCGGGTCGACCGCCAGCGGCGTCAGCACGGGGAAGATCTGGTGCCGGAACAGGGTGAACAGGCGGGCCTGCTCCTTCTCCTGCAGCTCGCTCCAGCGGACCAGGTGGATGCCCTCCTCCGCGAGGGCGGGGGCGACGTCCTCGTGGTAGCAGGCGGCGTGCCGGGCCATGAGCTCGCGGGAGCGGGCCCAGATCATCTCCAGCACCTCGCGGGGCTGGAGGCCCGAGGCGGAGCGGGTGGCCACGCCGGTGGCGATACGGCGCTTCAGACCGGCCACCCGGACCATGAAGAACTCGTCCAGGTTGCTGGCGAAGATCGCGAGGAAGTTGGCCCGCTCCAGCAGGGGGGTGTTCGGATCCTCGGCGAGTTCGAGAACGCGCTCGTTGAACGCGAGCCAGCTGCGTTCCCGGTCGAGGAACCGGCCCTGCGGCAGCGCGGGGGCGCCGTCGGCCGGCGACTCCTCGTACGCGTCGAGATCGGCGTCGATATCGGGTTCGAGGTCGGAGACGGCCGCCGCGATGGTGTGCGGGCGGTGCGCCGCGATGGAGCCCACGGAGGGCTGCGCGTGCTGGACCTGTGCCTGGGTGTTCGGCTGGCTCATGGACCCATTCTTCCGCGCCGCGAGCATCACGGGCGCGTCGGACAGCGCGGGAGGGATCGGGGGTGTCACATGAGTGTTCCCGTTCCCCGCAGGCCCCTGACGGGGTGGCGAAGGCTCTGGCACGGCGGGATTCATTGGCCGAGCTTCGCAAGCTCGTCTGAATCGATGGTTACGGAGACATGACGTGCGGGATAGCGGGGGGAGGCTCGCGGGGGTGGGGAGTTGCCCACAGGCTGTGGACGATGTCGCCGGCTGGTCCGCGCGTCCGCCCCCCGTGGGAGGACGCGCGGACCGGGTTCAGGGGAGGCGACGGGCCAGGACGACGAAGGCGGTGGCTGTCGCGGCTGCGGCCAAGGCCAGGAGCAGGCCTGTTTCCACATATTGCAGGGGCCAGAAGTGGGACTGGGGGTGGAAGGTGGTGTGGGTGGTCTGCGCGCCGTTCGGCGCCGGGGTGTTCCAGGAGACCTGGTAGGCCGAGCGGGGGAGTTCGATGCTGTTCGGCGCGATGCGCGTGATGGTGGGCCAGAGATCCTCGCGGTGGCGCTCCAGGAAACTGTGGAGGAGCAGGGACGCGCCGAGGGCCACTCCCGCGGCCGGCAGCGCCCGGCGCCACACCAGACCGGCGAGGGCGCCGAGGGCGAGACCTGCCAGGACGTACGCCACGGCCGTCGGGCCCGTCGACACGAAGACGTCCGCCTCGTACCAGTCGCCGGCCAGGTCCGGGTCGCCGTCTCCGCGGGCCCAGAGGTTCAGCAGGACGAGCCCGCTCGTGCCGGCGGTGAGCAGCGCGGCCGGGAGCGCCAGTTTCGCCGCGAGCCAGCGCAGCGGGCCGACCGACTGGGTCCAGGCCAGCTGAGCGGTGCCCTGCTCCAGCTCGCGGCCGATGAGCGTGCCGCCCGCCCAGGCGGCCACGGGGAACAGCGCCCAGGACAGCACCGTCGCGATCACGGACAGACCGGTTGAGTAAATCTCGTCGGCGGTGATCGCGTCGACCGCCGCGCAGGAGGGGAGCCCGTCGGCCGGGGGTGTCGCGCAGGCGCTCACACCCGCGCGGGCCTCGTCGCCCAGGGAGTGCAGCCAGACCAGGGCGGCCGCCACCGCGGTCAGGGCGAGGCCGGACAGGAGCAGGGCCGTGCGGTGGGTCCGCGACAGCGCCCGGAACAGGCCGCCCGGGCCGGTGTGCCGGGCGGCGGGCGGGGCGGTGGGACGGGTCCCTGGCTCGGTCGTCGCGCTGAGAGCGGTCATACGGCGGCTCCCGTGCGGCGGCGCAGCAGCCAGAAGGCGGCGGCGACGGCCAGGGCGGCGACGGCGAGGGCGATGCCGCTCTCCATGAGCTGGAGGGGCCAGAAGTGGGAGGACGGGTGGTAGGCGGCGTAGAGGCCGGTGATGCCGGACTCGGCGGAGCAGGCGGGTTCTCCCCAGCAGTCCGGTACGGGCACCCGGGCGCCGGTGGCGGTGAGGACGCCCCCTTCGACGACAAAGCCGGGTAGGTCCGGGGTGTTCTCGACGGACGTCACCATCGTGGTCGTGGGCCACAGGTGCGGACGCAGCTCGTCGAGCACGTAGACCAGGGACACGGTGGCCAGGGCCGCGACGCCGAGGGCGGGCAGGGCGCGGCGCAGCAGCAGGCCGGCCAGGACGCCGAGGGCCAGGGCGGCGAGGACGTGGGCGGTGGCGACGGGGCCGTTGACCTCGAAGACGCCGCTGTCGTGCCACTCGTATCCGCTCTGGAGGCGGCTCACGGAATTCTGGGACGACGACCACAGCATGCGCAGAAACAGGGTGATCGCGAGCGTGCCCGCCATGAGCAGCAGGGCCGGGATCGCGAGTCTGGCGGCCAGCCAGCGGGCAGGGCTGACCGACTGGGTCCAGGCCAGCTCGGCCGTACCGCTCTCCAGTTCACGCCCCGTCAGGGCGCCTCCCGCCCAGGCCGCGGTGAGCACCGGCAGCAGGGTGAGGAGGCCGGAGGCGATCGCCATGGCTGTCTGGTAGCGGGCGCTTGCGGCTCCGGGGTAGGCGCAGGCCTGGACCGGGTTCGGCACTTCGCAGCCGAGCGCCCGGTATTCGGCCAGCGCGGCGTCGGTGCCGGGGCCTGCGGCCCACAGCAGGGTGCCGATGCCCACGGCCGTCAGCATCAGCCAGAACAGCAGCGCCGAGCGGTGCACGCGCAGCGTCGCCAGGACCAGGCCGCGCGGTGCCGAGAGGCCCTTGGCGGCGACGGGCGGGACTGCGGTCACGGCGGTCATGCGGCGGCCTCCTGCGCGTCGCAGACGAGCGGCGGGGCCTCCGGGGAGCGCAGATGCGCGAGGACCAGTTCCTCCAGGGAGGGGCGGTCGGTGTGCCGTTCGTCGCCGAGCGGGCCCGCGGGCCGGACCAGTGCGGTGAGCTGGCGGCCGGTGGTGCGGGACTCGACCACGGTGTGCGGGTCCAGGGTGTCACCCGCGCGGCCCGTGACCAGGGTGTGCGCGGCGAGCAGGTCTTCCAGCGGCCCGGCCAGCCGGACCCGCCCGCCGCCGAGCAGCAGCAGATGGTCGCAGGAGCCCTCCAGCTCCGCCACCACGTGCGAGGACATGACAACCGTGGTGCCGCGGTCGGCGGCGTCGGCCATGAGGGTCGCCATCAACTGGTGCCGGGCGAGGGGGTCGAGGTCGGCCATCGGCTCGTCCAGAAGCAGCAGCTCCGGGCGCTTGCCGAGGGCCAGGGCGAGCGCGACGCGGGTGCGCTGGCCGCCCGAGAGCGTGCGGACCTTGGCATCCGGGTCGAGGTCGCCCTCCGCGATGATCCGCTCGGCGGTCCGGGCGTCCCAGCGGCGGGGGTTGAGGTCGCGGCCCATGCGCAGGGTGCCCGCCACGGTGAGCTGGGGGTGGAGGGGCTTGTTCTGGGCGACGTGGGCGAGGTGCTCGCGGGCCGCGGCCGGGGTCCGGCCGAGGACGGTGATCGAGCCCTCGGTGGGTCTCAGTAACCCGGCCGCGAGGGCGAGCAGAGTGGATTTGCCGGCGCCGTTAGGGCCGACGACGGCGCACACGCGGCCCGCTGGGAGCCGGAAGGCGCAGCCGTCCAGGGCCTTCCTGCGGCGCCGCCCGAAGCTCCTGCCCAGCGCCGCCGCCTCGATGGCGGTGTCGGTCATGCGTCCCCCTTGAGTCGCGCGAAGTGCGTATCGAGTACGGAAGTGAAAAGGGCGTCCACGTCGTCGCGCTCCAGTCCGGCCTCGCGGGCCCGGGTCGCCCATGCCTCCAGCTCCGCGCGGAGCGGGGAGTCGGCGGGAGCGGTGCCGAGGGACCTGCGGACGAACGTGCCGAGTCCGCGGCGCGCCTCGACCAGGCCCTCGCGCTCCAGCTCCCGATAGGCCTTGAGAACGGTGTTCGGGTTGATGGCGGTGGCCTCCACCACCTCGCGAGCCGTGGGCAGCTTGTCGCCCGGCTCCAACAGGCCGAGGCGCAGGGCCCGTTTGGTCTGCTGGACGATCTGGAGATAGGTGGCCACGCCACTGCGCCGGTCGATGCGGTAGTCGACCACTTGCCCTGCACCACCCTTTCACTAATTGAGTAGTGAAAGGGTGGTGCAGGGCGGGTCGGAAAGTCAAGCGTGCTTTCGTGAACCGATCGCGCGGGCCGGTCCGATGAGGAGATGTGAGCGAAACGAGAAGCGACGGGGAGCTGCTGCGAGCCATCGCCGCGGATGCCGACCGGCGTGCCTTCGAGGAGCTGTACCGGCGGTACGCGCCGTGGCTCCGGGCCCGGTTGCGGGGGCGGTGCGCCGATGTGGGGGTCGTCGACGACGTCGTGCAGGAGACGTTCCTCGCGGTGTGGCGCGGCAAGGCCCGCTACCGGGAGGACGTCGACGTGGCCGGGTGGCTGTGGCGCGTCGGGTCGCGGCGGCTGGTGGACGCGCTGCGCGGTGACGGGGCACGGGGGCGGTTGCGCCAGGCCCTGGCGCGGCTGCGGCACCGGGACGAGGCGTCGGCGGAGGAACGCGTGCTCGCGGGGGTGGAGCACGGAGATCTCGCCGGCGCCCTCGTCCGGCTGTCGCCGGAGTTGCGGGCGGTGCTGCAGGCGACGGTCATCGACGGACTCACCACCCGGGAGGCGGCCGTACTGCTCGGCATTCCGCCGGGGACGGTCAAGACGCGGGCCATGCGGGCCCGCAAGCAGTTGCGGGAGGCATTGGCATGAGGTGGCACGTGCCGGAAGAGGACCTGCGCGCCTACGCACGGGGAGAGTTGGCGGCACCGGCTCTGTGGTCCGCCGACGCGCACCTGGCGGCCTGCGCCCCGTGCCGGGCGGCGCTGGGCGAGGTCAGTGACCCGGTCGCCCTCGACGCGGGGTGGGAGCGGCTCGACGCCGAGCTGGACGCGCCCCGGACGGGAGTGCTGGAGTCCCTGCTCGTGCGGCTCGGAGTGCCCGGGCACATCGCGCGGCTGCTGGCGGCGGCGCCCGTACTGCGAAGGTCCTGGCTGGGAGCCGTCGTCGCCGTGCTGCTGCTGAGCGTGGCTGCGGGGCACCTCGTGAGGGGCGGCGAGTCCCTCACACTGTTCCTCGCGCTCGCGCCGCTGCTGCCGCTGGCCGGGGTGGCGCTGTCGTACGGACCCGCGCTGGATCCGACGTACGAGATGGCCGTCGTCGCGCCGATGCACGGGTTCAGGCTGCTGATGATCCGGACCGTGGCCGTGCTGGGCGTGGTGCTGGGCATGAACGGACTGGCGACCCTCGCCCTGCCCGCGTACGGGCTGCGCGCGCTGGCCTGGCTGCTGCCCGCGCTGGCGCTCACCGCCACGGGGCTCGCGCTGACGCCCCGGCTGGGGCCGGTGCTCGCGCCGTCGCTGGTCGGCGGGGCCTGGGTCGGGCTGCTGGTGCTGGCCGACGCGCTGCAAGCGGGCGCGCAGACGCCCCTCGCCCCGTTCACCGTGGCCGGGCAGAGCGTCGCGGCGGTGGTCGCCGCGCTCGCCGCCGGGCTGCTCTTTCTCCTCCGTGACCGATTCGACCTCTTCCAGGGACGTGCCGCATGACCCCGACCGTGTCCGCCTCCGGGCTCAGCCTCCGCTACGGCGGCACCCGCGCCCTCGACGACGTCTCGCTGCGGCTGTCCCCGGGCGTCACCGGACTGCTCGGACCCAACGGCGCCGGCAAGACCACCCTGCTGCGGGTCCTCGCCACGGCCCTGCCCGCCGACCGGGGCGCCTTCACCGTGCTCGGGCACGACCCGGGCACCGCGCGGGGCCGGCAGGACGTGCGGCGCCGGCTGGGCTATCTGCCGCAGACGCCGGGATTCCACCCGGACTTCACGGCCTTCGAGTTCGTCGACTACGTGGCGATCCTGAAGGAGATGACCGACCGGTCCGCCCGGCACCGGGAGGTGCGGCGGGTGCTGGACGAGGTCGGACTCGCCGACGTACGCGGGAAGCGGATCCGGAAGCTGTCCGGCGGGATGCGGCAACGCGTCGCCCTCGGGGCCGCCCTGGTCGGAGACCCCGGCTTCCTGGTCCTCGACGAGCCCACCGTCGGGCTCGACCCCGAACAGCGCATGCGCTTCCGGGAGTTGATCGCGGGAGCCGGTGAGGGGCGCACGGTGCTGCTGTCCACCCACCAGACGGAGGACGTGGCGATGCTCTGCCACCGCGTGCTGGTCATGGCCGGCGGCCGGCTGCGGTTCGACGGCACCCCCGCCGAGCTGACCGCCCGGGCCGCGGGGCGGGTGTGGAGCAGCACGGAACGGGACCCGGGCGCGAAGGCAGGCTGGCGCACGGGAACCGGAACCTTCCGGAACGTGGGGGACCCGCCGGACGGCGCCGAGCTCCTCGAACCCACCCTGGAGGACGGCTATCTGCTCACCCTCGACGGCGACGCTGTGGAGGTGGCGGCATGACCGCGGTGATGGACAAGCCCCTCGCGTCCGACGAGCGGGCCGACGGATCCCGGCCGTGGGCCGCCGTGATCGCCCTGGCCGGCTTCGAGACCCGTCGGCTGCTGACGATGCTGCCGATGCTCATCGCCTTCCTCGTCTACATCGGCTGGACCGTGTGGCGCACGGGGAAGGACTGGGGCGCCTATCCGGCCCTCCAGGACGCCGACCGCGCCACCCAGGGCGCGCCCATGCTCGTCGGGCTCACGGTGCTGCTGTGCGTCAATCGCGCCGCGCTGCGCTCCCGGCGGCACGGGACGGAGCCGTACTTCGGGACGCTGGTCATGCCGCCCTGGCGGCGTGCGGTCGCCCACGCGCTGTCGGCCCTGGCCGTGGCGCTGCTCACCGCCGTGTGCGTGGCTGCGCAGTTCGGCCGGGAGGTACTCCGGCCCGGCGCGATCGGGCAGGGTTCGGTGAGCGAACTGCTCGTGGGACCGCTGACCGTGCTGCTCGCCGGGCTGTTCGGGCTCCTCCTGGCAGGACTCGTGCGATCGTCGCTGGCCGCGCCGCTGCTGGTCGTGTTCGCCCTGTTCCTGTTCCTCTTCCTCTGGGGCACCAGCGACGACGCAAGCCGCTGGCTGCTGCCGGTCGTCGTCGAGGCCACCAGCAACACCCTGCCCTCCGACCTGCTGGGCCGGCCCGCGGGATGGCACGCCCTGTACCTGGCCGGGCTGGCGCTGTGCGCGGGCCTGACGGCGGTCCTGGTCGCCGGTGGCCGCAAGCCGGTTCTCCTGACGGGGATCGCCGGGGCGCTGGCCATGACCCTGGTGGGCGGGGTGACCCAGACGGGCGGCGAATCCCCCGAGCTGGTCCGCGCCCGCGAACGCGCCTCGGACACCCCCGGGCAGTTGCAGTCCTGCGTCCGGCGGGACGGATCGATGTACTGCGCGTTCCCCGAGTGGGGGCCGCGGGTCGGGGACTGGGCCGGGGTGGTGGACCGGGTGCGGTCCCTGGCCGGGGGCCGCGCCCAGGACCAGAAGATCGTCGTACGGCAGCGGATCGAGGCCCGCTACGGCCTCTCCAGTGACAGCGCGCTGACGCCGCTGGAGCGTCCGCACGAGGTGACGGTGGGCACCCAGTGGGGCGGCAACCGCGTCCCCGAGTTCTCGGCCGCCGTCGCCGGAGTGCTGGTCGCGGGCGAGGAGAAGGCCGCGACCTCGATATGCGACGGCCGCATCGTCACCGTCATGTGGCTGGCCCTGGGCTGGGAGTCCGACCCGATGGCCGCGCTGCGGCGCGTCCGACTCGACGACAGCGACACCGGCTCGGCCGTCGTGCTCCAGCCGACGGACGGCCTGTCCATGACCGAGGCCCAGACGGAGGTGGTGCGCGAACTGCTGGCGCGGCCCCGGGGCGAGGTCACGGCACGCGTGAAGGACAACTGGGCCGAGCTGACCGAGCCGAAGGTGACGGCGGCCCGGGCCGCGGAGCTGCTGGGCGTGGCCGCACCCGAAGGGGACGACAAGTGCGCGTACTGAGAGGGGAGTTGGTCGGCGCCGTCTGCCGGACCCTGCCGTTGGGGATGGTGGGGTCGGCCGGTGCGGCAGGGCTGCTGATGGCAGCGCTGACCCGGACCACGGGCGAGGCGGGCGAGTGGCTCGCGCTCCCCCTCCTCCGGGCGGCGATCCTGGCCTTCGCAGTGGGCCTGGTGTTCCTCCTGGACGACCCGGCCCGGCACACCACCTCCACCGTGCCGACCCCGCGCCCGGTCCGCACCGGACTGCGGGTGGCACTCGTCCTCCCCCTCATGACGGCCTGGTGGACGGTGGCGCTGCTGCTCGTACCGCGCGACATACGGCCGCCGGTCGCCGACATCACCCTGGAGGCCGCGTCGGCCTTCGCCCTGGCGCTGACCGCCGCGGTGATCGCGGTACGCCACACCGACCTCACCCACCCCGGCCCCCGCCTCGCGGCCGGCCTGCTGACCTCGGCGGTACTGACCCTGCTGTTCTGGCCCGACCGGTGGGCGCTGTTCGTGCCCGTGCAGGACGACCGATGGGCGGCGGCGCATGACCGGTGGGCGGTGGTGTTGGCCGTGGCCCTGCTGGTGGGGGTGCTGGGGGTGGGGGAGCCGGTGCGGCGGTGGTCCTGGCGCGGGGGCCCGGGCCGCAGGTCGTACTCCTAGAGTGCGGTCGTGGACCTCAAAGCCGTACGAGCCTTTGTGGCGATCGCCGACTCGGGGCAGTTCCAGTTGGCCGCCGTGGATCTGGCCCTCACCCAGCAGGCCGTGTCCAAGCGGATCGCCGCGCTGGAGAAGGACCTCGGGGTGCGGCTGCTCGTGCGCACGGCACGGGGAGCGGAGCTCACCATCGACGGGCAGGCGCTCCTGCCGCACGCCCGGGCCCTGCTCCAAGCCGAGGAGCGGGCGGTGGCCGCCGTGCGCCCCGGGGACCGTGCGCTGAGGGTGGACGTCGTGGGGCGCCGGGTCGCCACGGCCGGGCTGGTACGGGACTTCCACCTGGCGCACCCGGAGATCGCCCTGGACGTCGTCACGCTGTTCGGCGCGGACACGGCACTGGCCGCTGTGCGGGACGGGGCCGTCGACGCCACATTCCGTGCCGTCACGATGCCCGGGCACCGGCTGCCCGAGGGCGTCGAAGCCGTCCCGGTCCTCGACGAGCCGCTGCGGTTGTGCGTCGGGCCCGACCACGAGTTCGCCCGGGCCGCCTCGGTGACACCCGCGCAACTGGCCGGGCACCGGATCTGGATGCCGGGCAACGAGCCTGGCACGGAGTGGGCCGCGTACTACGACGAACTCGCCGCGACCTTCGGCCCGACCATCGACACCATCGGCCCCAACTTCGGCATCGAGGCCCTCCTCGACACCATCGCGGGCACCCCGACGCTGGCGACCTTCCTCAGCGAACGCACCCCGCTGGTCTGGCCGACCGGCCACGACCTGCGCCTCGTCCCCCTGCGCGACCCGACCCCGGTCTACCCGCACGCACTGCTGTGGCGCACGGACAACCCGCATCCGGGCCTCGCCGCCCTCCGCGACCACCTGCTGGCGAGACGCCCGCACCCGTCCGAGGGGGAGACGTGGCGCCCGACGTGGGCGCAACCCGGCTAACGGGCAACGGGCCGATCAGGTCTCCGTCCGGTACATCAGATCCACCTCGTGCGTCTCGAACCCCAGCCGCTCGTACACCGTCACCGCCGCCTTGTTGTCGGCGTCGACGTAGAGCATCGCCGTCGGCAGGCCCTGCCGTGCCAGATGCCGCAGGCCGATGGTGGTGAGGGACTTGCCGAGGCCGCCGCCCTGGGCGCCGGGGCCGACGCCGAGGACGTAGACCTCGCCGAGGCCCTCCTGGGCGTGGACCTTGGTCCAGTGGAAGCCGACGAGTTCGTCGCCGCGGAAGGCGAGGAAGAAACCGGCGGGGTCGAACCACGGCTCGGACTTGCGGTCGTCGAGGTCCCGCTGGGTGAGGGAGCCCTGCTCGGGGTGGTGGGCGAAGGCGGCGGCGTTCACGGCGAGCCAGGCCGCGTCGTCCCGGCCTGGGACGAAGGCGCGGACGCTGACGCCCTCGGGGAGCCTCGGGTAGGGCGCGTCGAAGTCGCTCAACGGGCGGCGCATCTGACGCAGTTCACGGAACAGGGTCAGGCCCAGGACCTGCGCGAGATGCCGGGCGGCGGAGTGGCCGCCGTGCGCCCAGACCCGCAGCCGCTTGCCGGAGGCGGCCAGCAGGGCGGAGCCGAGCGCCCGCCCGTGCCCGTGCCCGCGATGCCCGGGGTGGACGACCAGCTCGGCGGCCGGAGGCTCCACCGGGTCGGTGTCCTCGAGCTGGGCATAGCCGACGAGTTCGCCGTCGACGGTGAGCAGCAGATGCGCCACGCCCTCCCGCTCGCCGCCGCGCAACTGCAACCGGCCCTGTTCGGACACCGCCTGCTGCCCGTCGGTCCGGGCGGCCTCGGCGAGCAGCCCGAGCACGGCCTCGGTCTGCTCGGGGGAGAGCGCGGCAAGGGTCTCGATCGAGCGGGGGCGTCCGGGCCGTACGGTGTCGTCGCTGGTCATGCGTACGAGGGTACGGGGACCCACCGGGAAAACGGCGGCAAAGAAGCAACCAGGATGTAACCACGAAACACCTGTCGCGCTACGCGCGTTGACTCTAGGCTGCGCCGGACGACATCACCGTCTGAACAATCAGCAGCAGACCCACAGGGGGGCGAATGCCAGCCACTTCACCGGCATCGGTGCACCAGGAGCGCCGTAGACGTCGTACGAATCGTTTCGCCGCAGTCGCCGCCGGTGTCGTCACCGTCGGTGCGCTGGCCGCCGCCGGGCTGCCGGGGTCGGCGACCGCGGGCGAGGACCACCGCAAGGGCGGTCACTGGCCCGGCCGCTACCAGGATGTCCAGCTGCTGTCGTTCAACGACCTGCACGGCAACCTGGAGCCGCCGGCCGGTTCGTCCGGCCGGGTCACCGAGCAGCAGGCGGACGGTACGACGAAGACCATCGACGCGGGTGGCGTCGAGTACCTGGCCACGCATCTGCGTGAGGCCCGCAAGGGTGAGAAGTACTCCGTCACCGCCGCCGGCGGCGACATGGTCGGCGCCTCCCCGCTGATCTCCGGGCTCTTCCACGACGAGCCGACGATCGAGGCGCTGAACAAGCTCGACCTCGACGTCACCTCCGTCGGCAACCACGAGTTCGACGAGGGCGCCAAGGAGCTGGGCCGTCTGCAGAAGGGCGGCTGCCACCCGAAGGAAGGGTGCTACACGGACAAGAAGTTCAAGGGCGCCGACTTCCCCTACCTGGCCGCCAACGTCCTCGACGAGAAGACGAAGAAGCCGATCCTCAAGCCTTACTGGGTGTGGAAGAAGAAGGACGTCAAGGTCGGCTTCATCGGCGTGACCCTGGAGGGCACCCCGGACATCGTCTCCGCCGAGGGCGTCAAGGGCCTCTCCTTCAAGGACGAGGTCGAGACGATCAACAAGTACGCCAAGGAGCTGCGGAAGAAGGGCGTGAAGTCCATCGTCGCCCTCATCCACGAGGGCGGCTTCCCGGCGTCGACGTCGTACAACTACGACTGTGACTCCCCGGGCGCGGGCGACGGCATCTCCGGGCCGATCGTCGACATCGCCAAGAACGTCACGCCGCAGGTGGACGCGCTGGTCACCGGCCACACCCACAACGCGTACGTGTGCAGCATCGACGACCCGGCGGGCAAGCCCCGCATGGTCACCTCGGCCGCGTCCTTCGGCCGCCTCTACACCGACACCACGCTGACCTACGACCGCAAGACCGGCGACATCGCCCGTACGGCAGTGAAGTCGGCGAACCGCGTGGTCACCCGGGACGTCCCCAAGGCGCCCGACATGACGCGGCTGATCAGCAAGTGGAACACCCTGGCCGCGCCCATCGGCAACAAGCCGATCGGCTACATCTCCGGCGACATCGGCAACACCGGCAGCGAGTCCCCGCTCGGCGACCTGATCGCCGACGCCCAGCTCGCCCACGGCAAGAAGCTCGATGCGGAGACCGACCTGGCGTTGATGAACCCGGGAGGTATCCGGGCACCCCTGACGTATGCGGCCAAAGCCGGTGAAGGCGACGGTGTCGTGACATACGCGGAGGGCTTCACGGTCCAGCCGTTCGCCAACACCGTGAACCTGCAGAACTTCACGGGCGCGCAGCTGATCCAGGTTCTCAAGGAGCAGGTCACCGGCGCGAACGCGGCGGCGCCGAAGGTCCTCCAGGTGTCGTCGGGCCTGACCTACACGCTGGACCTCACCAAGTCCGGCGCCGACCGCGTCGTCACCGACTCGGTCAAGCTGGACGGCAAGGCCATCGACCCGGCGGCCACCTACCGTGTCGCGACGAACAGCTTCCTCGCGGGCGGCGGCGACGGATTCCCGACGCTGGGCCAGGGCACGAACGACCTCGTCGGCCTCGACGATCTGGCCGCTCTGGAGCAGTACTTGACGGCCAACTCCTCGGCGTCGAACCCGCTCGCGCCGCCGAAGGCGGACCGGATCACCATCGTGAAGTAAATCGCATACCTGGGGTTCAGGTTGCGGGGTGGGGCGGTGCGCATGGTCGGATGAGACGATGCGCACCCCCCACCGCATAGACACGCATCATCCCGACGACCGCTCCGAACAGCCCCACAACCCTTACGACGAGCTCGGCGCCCTCGATGACGGGCCTCTGGAGGCGACCCCTCTGCAGGACTTCCTCGGCGAGGACGCGGAGCGGCGTGACGAGCAGGAGCCGGAGTGGTCGCCGCCCGATCACCGTCGCGGCGGCCGACGAAAAAAGAATCGTTTCGCCGGGCTGCCGTTCGCGGTGAAGGCGGTGGTGGGCCTGGTCGTTCTCGCCTCGTTCGCCGCCCTCGGTGACCGCTGGGCGGTGCTGTACGCCGAGCACAAGGCCGCGGGCACCCTCAAGGACCGCCTCGACCTGGCCGCCGCGCCCGAGGTGGAGATCGGCGGCTTCCCCTTCCTCACCCAGCTCGCCGACAAGCGGCTGGAGTCGGTGAAGGTGACCGTCCCGGACGTCGCCGCCGACCGGGTCTCGCTGGCCAAGGTGTCGGCAACGGCCCATGACGTACGGCTGAACGCCGACGGCCTGACCTCCGTGCGCGGCGCCGACGTCCCCCGGTTCGACGGCGACGTCATGCTGTCCTTCGAGGACCTCAACCGCGAACTCGGCGCCTCCCAGGTGACGTTCACCGGCGAGGGCCGGGACCGCGTGCGGGCGCGCGGCACCCTGCCGGTCGCCGGGCACAACCTGAAGCTGCGGGCCGAGGCCCGGATCCAGCGGCAGGGGGAGCGGGGCATCGCCACGGAGATCGGCGGCATGCGCCTGGACATCGGGGATCTCGCCACCTACCGCCCCGGCAAGCGCGCCTCGGAAGGGCTGCATCTGACGCCCAAGGCCTCCGCCGACCTGGCCCGGGAGACCCAGAAGGCCAAGGCGCTGCTGTCGGTCCCCGCCATCGTGAAGCGCATGGGCGTCCCCGAGGCGACCGTGAACGACGCCCTGGCCGACGACGGCAAGCTCGCCGAGCTGACCGGCTCCCCGCGCTTCGCCCGCCAGGCCGAACGCCTCAACCTCATCGACCTCGCCCTGAACAACCCCGACGTCCTCAAGCGCCTCGGCCTCGACCCCGACCTCCTCGGCGAGCTCTCGGGCCTGACCCGCCCGGTCCTTGCCGACCGCCTCGCCCTGGCGTTCGAACTGCCCAAGCCGGAGCAGGGGGACGTGAAGCTGGAGGACGTACGGGTGGAGAAGGACGGCATCAAGGTGCGGCTGTCGGGCTCGGGGCTGTCGGTGGGCAGCTGAGCCACTCAGAGGCCGGGGCCGGGGCCGGAGCCGGGGCCGGGGGGCCTTTCGCGCAGCGGAATGTGCCCGGAAGTCTGGCCCACGGGCGCTGTCCGCACTCCGCGATCGTCGGGAGACTGGGCCGGGCGTACCGGACCGAGACGAGGATGATGCGGATGCACAGGCACGGTAGGTCGCCGGAATCCGAGGCGGACGCGCGGGCCGGACACCCCCACCGGCCCCTGCTCAAGCCTCATGAGGACGGCTCTCAGGCGGCCCAACTGGCGGCTGGCGGGCAGTTGACGCCGGACGCGGCGATGTCCCTCCAGCGCACCGCCGGGAACGCCGCGTTCGTGGCCGTGCAGCGCATGCCCCAGGGTGGCAACGGCGAAGGTCCGGCCGAGGAGAAGCCCATGGACGGGCTGAGCCGGTTGCGCAGGGCGAACGCGCGGGCGGAGAAGCGCGGTCAGGCGGCGCCCACGCTCGGGCAGGCCGAGAGCCCCTTCGGCGCCTACACGGTGAACAAGGGGCGGGGTGCCGGTCCCTACATCACGTCGAACGTGAAGCACCAGCACCCGGGGAGCGAGAGCCTCGGAACCACCTACGAGGAGCTGGTCCGGGCTCTCGACGCCGAGCATCTGCCGCTGGTGGCGCAGGCCGCGCGCAGTGGCGCGGAACTGGACGAGGAGATCCTCGGCAGCATGGACGCGACGCAACGGCGAGCCGCCACCATGCTCTACGGGATCATGACGCAGTCCGAGGAACGCAGGTTCCCGGGGGCCGGCAAGGCCATGCGCAGTGCCCTGGCCAAGCAGGGCGACCCCTACCACGAGGCCGAGGAGTTCGACGAGGACTTCCCGATGGCCAAGGAGAAGGGCGCGCAGTACTACCGTGAGGTGCTGGCCGGGAAGAAGCAGCTCTCGGACAAGGCCCGCAAGAACCTGGAGGACATGTCCTCGTCGTCTTCGGACGGGGAGAGGTCTTCCTGAGGCCGCGGGAAGTCCTCAGAAAGCCCAGGCGCTGATCCCTGGGTGAAACTTTGTGTGCAGATGTGTTGACCTCTGTTCGAGTCTCCTTCTAGTTTCGTGCTCCACTGAGCGGTCCTGCTGTGGGCTGCTCGTCTTCGCACATGCTCAGAATGGGGATGTCGTGTCTCAAAGGAACCATCGCGGGACAGCGTGCGTGGGGGCGCTGCTGGCCTGCGTCACGGCATTCGGCGGAGCGCTCGCCTCCCCCGCTGCCGCCTCACCCGCCCACCGCCCGGCCACGCCGCCGCCGGTCAGCGACTTCAAGGGCGTCAACTGGGCCGACCCGCGCGACAACTACGCCGACGACGCGGTCGTGCCCTCGGGCCTGTCCACCACCGACAGCTACGCCACCACGTACGCCAAGTCGAAGGCGATCATCACCGGCTTCTCCAAGCTCGGCGCCAACACCGTCCGCCTCCCGGTCAACCCGACCTCGGTGAACGGCCCGTTCTGGAAGTCGTACCGGGCCGCGATCGACGCCGCCACCGCCAAGGGCTTCAAGGTCATCCTGGGCTACTGGGAGGCCGACAACGCCAAGGACGGCAAGATCGACGACCAGGCCTCCTGGGACCGCATGTGGGCGCGGATCACCACCTCCTACGCCCTCAACTCCAAGGTGTACTTCGAGCCGATGAACGAACCGTTCGGCTACACCGCCCAGGAGTGGACCGACATCGCCGCGCAGTGGGTGAACACCCACCGCTTCATACCCCGCGACCGGATCCTGATCGGCGGCTACAAGTACAGCGAGGACGTCAAACCGGTCTGCGCCGACCCGCGCCTCAAGGGCACGCGCCTCGCCCTGCACAACTACGGCTTCTGGCACACCGACTGGACCAGCGTCGACCAGTGGAAGGCCGACTTCAAGGAGCGCATCGGCGACTGCGCCTCGCGCACGATCCTCGACGAGTTCGGCGCCTCCATGACCACCGGCCTGGACTACAACGGCCCGGTCGGCACCTCCAACGAGATCGCCTACATCCAGGCCGCGACCGACACCATCCGGGAGCTGGGCCTCGGCTCGGTCTACTGGCCCGGCCTGCGCAACGGCGACACGTACTCCCTCACCACACTCCAGGGCACGGGCACGAAGCTCAGCCTGAAGGTGAACAACCAGAGCGGCCTGGACCGACTGCACCACGCCTGGAAGCAGTAGGCCACCCCCCCCAGGGCATGGTGACCCTTCCGGGCCCGGCGCCGCTTGTCAGCCGGGCCCGGAAGGGAGCCGTCAGGACGCCGAGGGCGTCCAGCCCGAGAGCCAGTCCGCGACCTCCTGGTCAGCGGCCTGCGCGTCGGTGAGGTGAGGACGGTTGCTGTTGGCGTTGCCCGCCCCGGCACCCGAGTTCTTGTACTCGGCGAACCGGTCGTCCTTCCACGAGAAGCCGCTCATGTCGGTCCACGGCGTGGACTTCACGGCGGCACTGAGGCTGGTGTTGCGGACGGTGGTCTGCGGGTCGAGCGAGGCGTCACCGCCCGCGTGCCAGGGCCGTCCGAGGAAGAAGCTGCCGTTCGAGACGTCGCCGCTCACCGTGGAGTTGGCGATCAGGATGCCCTTGCGGTTGGCGGCCGTGCTCGGAGCCGTGACGTAACCGGCCGAGGTCCCGTCCCAGCGCTTCTTCAGCGTGATGACGGACTTGTCGACGACGGCCGTGGCCCGCCCGAAGATGAAGTCGACGTTGCCGGTGACGTAGGAGTTGCTGACGTAGACCCGCCCGAGCTTGTCCTTGGCTGCGGTGTCGAGCAGCAGTGTGTCCTGGTCGCCGTCGACGATGATCCCGTCCAGGAACACCTTGTCGGCGGCGGTCCGCAGGGCGACGGCCTGATGCCCGCTGAGGCTCTGGTTGGCCTTCTCGTCGAAGTCGTTGGAGATGGTCAGGTTCCGCGCCTGGAAGTCATCGGCCTCGACGGCGACGGTGGCGCTCCCGCCGGTGCCGTACGTACCGCCGCCCGGCTTGGGCGTACCGGCCGCGTTGTTGTAGACGATCGTCGTGTCCTTGCGGCTGCCGCCGGTGCCCTGGATGGTGACGTGCGGCTTGTTGGCCGGCACCTTCACGAGTTCCCGGTACGTCCCCGGCTTGACGGCGATGACGACCCGGGCGGGATTGTTCGCCGGTACGGCGTTCACGGCGGCCTGCACGGTCCGGTACTGCCCGCTGCCGTCGGCGGCGACGGTGAGGGTGGTCGCGGCGGCGGCCTTGGTGGAGGCGGCGGCTGTCGTACCGATGGAGGCACGGGGCCCGACCCCGGACCGCAGGATGGCGGGGATGTCGGAGGCCTGATCGAGGGTGTACGGGTAGTAGACCTTCGGATCGAAGGCGCTTCCGCCGCTCTCGTTCCTCCCACTGGTCCCGGAGAAGACACTCCCGCGCTGCACGATCGCGGCGCCGCTGTCCTTGATGACGGGGTTCTTGATGCCCTGGAAGTAGGAGTTCTCCAGGACCATCTTCGTCGCGCCGCGCGAGTAGTTGCCGTACGACGACTTGATGTCGGTGCCGGCGGCGTCCTCGAGGAAGTTGTTGTAGAGGTGGGCGTGGGCGGCGTTGTCGGTGGAGGGGTTGCGCTGCTCGGTCTCGCGGATCCAGTTGTGGTGGATCGTGATGTCGGTCTTGACGTTCTCGGTCCAGCCGATGCCGAAGGTCTTGTTGTTGTCGCTCAGCTTGTTCCAGGAGACGGTGACGTTCGTCGAGTCCTTGCGGACGTCGATCAGCCCGTCGGCCATGTGCCGCAGATCGTTGTGATCGATCCAGACGTGATGGGCGCCGTCCATCTGGATGGCGTCGAAGTCGTGGTCCTTGTCGTTCCACACGCCCTGGTACGCGTCCCGGATGGTCAGGTTCCGGATGATCACGTTGTGCACGCCTGACCCGAGGAAGAACCCGCCGCCGACGATGTGCCCGGAGGTCCCCTGACCCACGATGGTCTTGTCGGACTGCACCTTGATCTCTTTGCCGACCGGGTTCATGGCGATGGTCCCGGCGACGACGATCACGTACGGCTCGGCGGCGGTCGCGTACTTCTCCAGCTCCGCCTGCGTCTTCACGGTGACGGTCTTGCCGTCCCGCCCGCCGTACGTCCCGTTCTGCCCGAGCGAGTTGACGGAGGCGAACCCGTCGGCGGTGGCCGTCGCCCAGGCCGGGGCGGCGGCGGAGGCCTCCCGGCCGCTGCCACCGAGCACACCGAGGTCATTGCCGTACGCGAGGGCACCGGCGGCGGTCAGAGCCAGGGGCACCGTGACGGCCAGCGCCTTGTGGCTTCTGCGGCGCCGGTGCCGCGGCCCGGGGTGGAGCGGGGGGTTGCTGCGCGGCTGCTCACTCATCGGCGGGTCCGTTCCGTGCGGGGGGATGGTCCGGGGTGGGTCGCCGCCACGGGCGGAAAGGTTGCCGCACGCTACGTGCTACGCGCTGTGCTTGCCCGCGATGCGCAGCACGTCCCCCAGCGACTCGACCGCCCTGCTGAGCGCGAAACGAACAGCCCGCTCACCGGCCTTCGGATCGGCAAGGACGGCCCTGGCACCCGCGAGCACCTCTTCGGCAGAGCCGAGCTGGGCCGCCTCAACATCGTCCGCGAGCTGCGAGAGCCGGCTGTGGGGATTGTCGGTGGAGAGATAACAGGGCTTGCCGTCGTCGCCGGTCCAGGGGAGCAGCCTCATGCGTAGATCTCCAGGTCGTGGAGGTACGGGCGCACCAGCGGGGTGTCCATGACGAGGGGCTCCGGGGTGAGGGGGCGTGGAGGGGGATGGGGGAGTGGCCGTTGCCTGGGGGTGGCTCGGTGGCGGCCTTGGGTGGGGAGGAGGAGTCGTACGAGGGTGAGGAGTAGGGACTCGCAGAGTTCGGCGAGACGCAGGCGTAAGCGCATGGCGGTGTGACCCTTCCAGGCAGCACTCAGGGGTTTGACGAGCGGTGATTACCGTTCGTGCCCTGATGATTACGGCCCATGCGTACGCTGCGGAAGGGGCCAGGTGTTGCCTGGCGCTCCAGGCAACGGTGAGGGGTGACGTGGGCGAAGTGGTTGACGGGGAGCGGGAGTCGGGGCGGGGAGTTCTTGGCAGGACACTGAAGTTCTTGCGGGAGAAGGAGGGCAAGTCGCTGGGGCAGGTGGCCGACGAGACCGGGTATGACAAGAGCTACCTGAGCCGCTTGGAGAAGGGAGAACGGCTCTCCAAGCGGGCGGTCATGGAGGACCTGGACAGCTACTACGGGTGCGCTGACCTGCTAGTGACCCTATGGAGGATGGCGCAGCTCGACGCCTTCAAGAACAAGTACAAGAGGTACATGGAGCTGGAAGCGACAGCTCGGATCCTGCGCGTGTACACGCCGGACGTGCCTGGACTGCTGCAGACAGAGGACTTCGCCCGTGAGGTGTTGTCTGGGCCCCAGGCAACGGCAGACAACAGCGATGACGTCGAAGAACAGGTGGCCGCGCGCTTGGGCGGCAGCTCCTGCTGCGCAAGAACCCAGCGCCCAGTGCCCGATTCATCATCGACGAGCCCGCATTCCGTCGGCCCTCAGCCAACGCGGAGATCTGGACAGGCCAGTTGCTGCACATCGAGGACGTGGCCCAGTGGCCCAACGTCGCCGTGCAGGTACTGCCCTTCTCCGCTGGGGTACATCCCCTCATGGGTAAGGGGTCTCTGACCGTGCTCTGGCAGGAGGACGGAAGCGCCGCAGCCTAAACAGAAGGAGACAGCAGCGGTCTATTGACGGATGATCCGGGAGCTGTCCTGCGCCACCGTTTGTCCTACGATCTGCTGCGGGATCTGGCGCTGTCCCCGTCGGACTCGCTGACGTTCATCCGGGACGTACTGGAGGAGCACAGATCATGAAGCCCACCTGGCGCAAGTCGAGCTACAGCGACGGGGGAGCCAACAACTGTGTCGAGATCGCCGACAACTACCCCGGCATAGTCCCTGTTCGTGACAGCAAGCTGCCGCACAGCCCGATACTGGTGTTCGGCGCGAGCCCCTGGGCGTCGTTCCTTTCGCAGGTCAAGGGCGCGGAGCACAGATCGTGAAGCCTGCTTGGCGTAAGTCGAGCCACAGCGACGGCGGCGACAACAACTGCCTTGAGGTCGCTGACAACTGCCTTGGTGTAGTCCCTGTCCTTGACAGCAAGCTCCCCCACAGCCCGGTACTGGTGTTCGGCGCGAGCCCCTGGGCGTTGTTCCTCGTCAGCGTCAAGAACGACAGCCCGCCGCTGAGGGGAGCACAGGTATGAAGCCCACCCTCGACCTCAGCATCGCTGTATGGCGTAAGTCGTCCTACAGCGACGGGGGACAGACGAACTGTGTCGAGGTCGCGGACAACAGTCCTGGCATGGTCCCCGTCCGTGACAGCAAGCTCCCCCACAGCCCGATACTCGTGTTCGGCGCGACTTGCTGGGAGTCGTTCCTGGTCGGCGTCAAGGACGACAACTCGGCGCACATCTCTGGGTGACTCGGAAGGCAAACGGCCTGGATGGGGTTGGGGCCCGGCCATGGTGGGGCCATGGCAGAGCGCGTGACCATCAAGGTGCCCCGACGAGCCCGAGACCCTCTCGCTCAGGTTGCCCAGGAAAGGGGCCTGACTGTGGGGCAACTCGTCGAGCAGTTGGCTTCTCAGCAGCGGACTGCGGCGCAGATCGCCGAACGCGTAGCGGCAGAGCGGAAAGCTGCCCGTGAGGTGATCGGCGGCGACATCAGCGACGAAGAGTTCGAGAGGACGCCGGACGTGCTCGTCAACCTCTACAGCCTGGCTGCCGAAAGGAGGGAACAGGTATGAAGCCCGCCTTCGACCTCCGTACCGCGGTGTGGCGTAAGTCGTCCTACTGCGACGGGGGAGCCAACAACTGCCTCGAGGTCGCCGGCAGCTGCCCTGGCGTAGTCCCGGTCCGAGACAGCAAGCTGCCCTACAGCCCGGTTCTCGTGTTCGGCGCGAGCCCCTGGGCGTTGTTCCTCGCGCACGTCACCAAGTAACTGTCGGGGCCGCCCGCTTCTTTGCAGTGTCGTGCTTCCACGGCCTGCATCAAGGGCGCTTCGCGTCGCCTTCGGCGATGACCCTTCGGGTCACCCTTGACCCAGGCCGTTCCAGCACGGGAGAGAAGCGAGCGAGCGGCCCGGAAAGGCGGGTGGCCAAGCGGCGTCTGCGATCTTCGGCCCGTTGCTTCGCTGACCGGCGTTGACGTGCGCGGTCGCGCCTCGCATGGACGCCGGGTGGGCTTAGCGGCGATCGGTGAGTGGGTGGGTGGGCGCTGGGAGGGGCTTGGGGCAGTGAGTGGAGCGTCTTGGCCTGCTGGGAAGTGGTTGAGCCAGGTCAGCAGGGACAGTGGTGGCGCAGGTGCTCCACTTGCTTGCGATGCCCGCGCCGAGTGGCCAGCTGAAGAGGGGACTGCACCTGCTAGTGGCCCGGGCTCGGTTCTCGCCACCACCTCACACCACCGAAAGTCGCTGAGCCCGCCCGGCGTGCCGCCACTCGCCCGATGCGCCCCCGTCGCCGAGCGGCTGGCCAGCCGACTTAAGGGGGCATCTGCCCTGGCCACCCGCCTTTCCGGGCCGTTCGCTCGCTTCTCTCCCGTGCTGGAGCGAGGTGAGTCAAGGGTGGCCCGGAGGGCCATCGCCGGAGGCGACGCGGAGCGCCCTTTACTCGGCTCGTGGAAGCACGACACTGGCAAGAAGCGGGCGGCCCCGACCTCAGGGAAGAGGCAGATCCTCTGGTGGAGGTACCGACGCCCCGGGGAGTCGTACCGTCGCCACCGTGCCTCCCCCTTCCGCGTGGGACAGCGTTACCTCGCCGCCCGCCTGTTGGACCGTGCGGGCCACGATCGACAGGCCCAGGCCTGATCCCGGCAGTGCTCGTGCGCTCGGGGAGCGCCAGAAGCGGTCGAAGACGTGGGGGAGTTCGTCGGCGGGGATGCCCGGGCCGTGGTCGCGGACCGACAGCACGCCGGCCACCAGCCGTACCTCGACCGTTCCGGCCTCCGGGCTGAACTTCACGGCGTTGTCAAGGATGTTGACCACCGCCCGTTCCAGGGAGGAGGGTTCCGCTCGGACGAACCAGGGCTGGACGTCCGCCGTGATCGTCAGTTCACGGCCGCGTAGTCGCGCTCGCCGTAGCGCCGACTCGACCGTGTCGTGCCAGGCGACGATCTGGGTACGGCCCGAGTGCTGGCCCGTGTCCGGGCGGGAGAGTTCCTGGAGGTCGCCGATGAGTGCGGCCAGTTCCGTCATCTGGGCCTTCACTGAGGCGAGGAGTGCCTTGCGGTCTGCCTCGGGGATGGGGCGGCCCGTTTCCTCGCTGCGGGTGAGGAGTTCGATGTTGGTGCGGAGTGACGTGAGGGGGGTGCGTAGCTCGTGGCCCGCGTCCGCGATCAGCTGTTGTTGGAGTTCTCGGGAGCTGGCCAGGGCCGATGTCATCGAGTTGAAGGAGCGGGAGAGGCGGGCCACCTCGTCGTCGCTGTCTTCGTCCACCGGGATGCGGATGTCCAGGTCCTCCGTGCGGGCCACGTGCTCGACAGCCTCGGTGAGTTTGTCGACCGGGCGCAGGCCCGCCCTCGCGACCGTGAGGCCTGCCGCCCCCGCGCCGAACACCCCTACGCCCGAGACCAGCAGCAGGATCAGCGCCAGTTCGTTGAGCGTGGACTCCGTTCCCTTGAGGGGGACCGCGATGACCAGCGCGTAGTCTGCGGCCACGCCCTGCTGGAACGGGCCGTTCTTGACGAACACGGCCGTGGTCATCACGCGTACCGAATTGCCCTCGCTGTCGGTGCCATTGCGCAGCTTGGCAACCTCTGGGTCGGGATTCTTGGCCACGTCCTCGTCGCCGCTCGTGATCTTCACCTGGGGCATGAGGCTGCTGAAGCGGCAGACCTTGCCGTCCGACCTGACCACCTGCGCGTAGGTCTGCGGGCGCGGCGCTCCCCCGAGCGTGTTGGAAGGGTTCTGGGGGCACGTCTTCGTCAGCGCGTCGAACTCGTCCGCCTGAATCGTGCGGAACGACGACTTCAGGTCTTCGTCCACCTGGGCGTACAACTTCCCCTGCACGATGAACCAGCACGTCACCGACACCGCCGCCACCGCGAACGCCACCGCCGCCGCCACCAGCAGCGCCAGTCGGGACCGGATCGGCAGGGAGCGGAAGCGGCGTACGACCTTGTTCACTCCGCGCCGCCCGGCCGCAGTACGTATCCGACGCCGCGCACCGTGTGGACGAGGCGGGGTTCGCCGCCCGCCTCGGTCTTGCGGCGCAGGTACATGACGTAGACGTCGAGGGAGTTCGACGACGGCTCGAAGTCGAAGCCCCAGACGGCCTTGAGGATCTGCTCCCGCGTGAGGACCTGGCGCGGGTGGGCCATGAACATCTCCAGGAGCGTGAACTCCGTGCGGGTCAGCTCCACCTGGCGGCCGGCCCGGGTGACCTCGCGCGTGGCGAGGTCCATGCGCAGGTCGGCGAAGGTCAGGGCGTCCTCGTCGGCCGGGTCGCCCGCGCCCACGGCCGCCGCGTAGGAACTGCGGCGCAGCAGGGCGCGGATGCGGGCGAAGAGTTCGTCCAGTTCGAAGGGCTTGACCAGGTAGTCGTCGGCGCCCGCGTCGAGGCCCGTGACCCGGTCGCCGACGGTGTCGCGGGCCGTGAGCATCAGGATGGGCGTCGTGTCGCCGGTGGCGCGGATGCGGCGCGCGGCGGTCAGGCCGTCCATGCGGGGCATCTGGATGTCGAGGACGACCAGGTCGGGCCGGTACGCCTCGGCCTTCACCAGCGCGTCCGCGCCGTCGACGGCGACCTCGGTCCCGTACCCCTCGAAGGCGAGACTGCGCTGAAGTGCTTCGCGTACCGCCGGCTCGTCGTCGACGATCAGGATGCGCTGGGGGTCACGGTCGCCGTCTGCGGGGCTCATGGGCTCGGGGTCCTCGGGTGTGAAGGGCGGGCGGGGGCTGTCTGACGCTCTCAGACTCGCACGAGCACCGGGCGTCAGGCCCGTGCGGTGCGGCGTCGGGCGGCTGCCCGTCCCGCCCGACGGGCCGCCTTGGCCGCCACCTCGGGCGCACGCGCCGCCGCAGTCGGCGCGTGCAGTGCGTACGCCACCGCCAGGGCCAGCCCGACCCCGGCCGGATCGCCGCCGGACTCCGTGTGCGCGATCTGCTGGATCATCGCCGTACTCCTCGGGAACTTATTCGGTGGAACCGGCCCGCAGCGTGGCGAGGTCGGCCTTGACGGTGTTGATCGGTATCGCGAAGCCCAGGCCGACGCTGCCCGCGGCCGCGGAGGAGGACGCGCCCGCCGCCGAGTACATCGCGGAGTTGATCCCGATGATGTTGCCGTTCATGTCGATCAGCGCGCCGCCGGAGTTGCCCGGGTTGAGGGACGCGTCGGTCTGGAGCGCCTTGTACGTGGTGGTGTCCGAGCCGGTGTCGCCGTTGAACTCCCGGCCGCCGAACTCGAACGGCCACTCGCCGCCCTGCTGGCCCTGGCCCTGGCCCTGTTCCTGGCCCTGGCTCTCGTCGGTGGAGACGGTGACGTCCCGGTCGAGGGCGGAGATGATGCCGCTGGTGACGGTGCCGGTCAGGCCTTCGGGGGAGCCGATCGCGACGACCTGGTCGCCGACGCCCACCCCGGTCGAGTCGCCGAGTGTCGCGGCCTTCAGGCCGGAGGCGTTCTCCAGCTTGATCAGGGCCAGGTCCTTCTTGCTGTCGGTGCCGACGACCTTGGCGGTGTAGGACTTGCCGTCGTTGGTCGTCACCTTGATCTGCGAGGCGCCGGCGACGACGTGGTTGTTGGTGATGATCTCGCCGTCACTGGTGATGATCACGCCGGAGCCGGTGGAGGAACCGGCGTTGGAGTCGGCGCTGATCTCGACGATGCTCGGGCTGACCGCCTTGGCGACCCCGGAGACCGTGCCCTTCTGGCTGGACGGGACCACGTTGGTGCTGGTGGAGCTGGAGGTGACGGTGTCGTTGCCGGTCAGCTCCTGGATGCCGTAGGCGGTGCCGCCGCCTATCGCCGCGGCGACGATCGCCACGGCGGCGAGCAGGGCGACCGGGCCACGGCGGCGCTTCTTCGGAGCGTGCGGAGCGGGAGCCGGGGCGTGCGCCGGCGGGGGCGGCCACTCGGGGTTCACCGGGGCCTGCTGCTGACCCTCGTAAGGGTTCTGGTACTCGCCACTGCGGTGGAAGCTCTCGGTCATGGAACTGAGCTTGTCGCCCGACCATGAGAGCTACCTGAGTGCTCCCTGAGAAGCCCGACAGAACCTCGTATGCCCGATATAAAGACGCCCTGCCGCAGAGCCGCCGGAGGCTACGCGCAGCCGCAGGACTGCCGCGTCACCAGCCTCGACGGGAACACCTTCAGCCGCTCCCGCCGGGCCCCCGCGACCCGCAGGCCGTCGTCGAGGACGAGGTCCACCGCCGCGCGGGCCATCGCCGAGCGGTCGGAGGCGATCGTCGTCAGGGGCGGGTCGGCGAGCGCCGCTTCCTTGATGTCGTCGAAGCCGGCCACGGCCAGCTCGCCCGGGACGTCGATCCGCAGCTCGCGCGCAGCCCGCAGCAGGCCGAGGGCCTGGTCGTCGGTGGAGCAGAAGATCGCGGGCGGACGCTCGGGGCCGGAGAGGATCTTCAGGGCGGCCTGGTAGGCGTCGTAGCGGTTGTAGAGGGCCTCGAAGAGGCGGCCCTCCGTGGAGATGCCGGCCTCGTCCATCGCGCGCCGCCAGCCCTCGACGTGGTCGGAGACCGGGTCGCCGACCGCGGGGGTCTCCGCGATGCCGCCCATACAGGCCACGTACTCGTAGCCGTGCTCCAGGAGGTGGCGTACGGCGAGCTGGGCGCCGCCCAGGTCGTCCGTGACGACGGCGACGTCGTCTATGGCCTCGGGCCGCTCGTGCAGCAGGACGACCCGGGCGTCCCAGGCCTCGATCTCGGCCGCGGCCAGGTCGTTGAGCGCGTGGCTGACGAGGATGAGCCCCGAGACGCGCATGCCGAGGAAGGCGCGCAGGTAGTGGACCTCGCGCTCGCCGATGTAGTCGGAGTTCCCGACGAGCACCATCTTTCCGCGCTCGGACGCGGCCTGTTCCACCGCGTGCGCCATCTCCCCGAAGAAGGGCTGGCGCGCGTCCGGCACGATCAGGCCTATGAGATCCGTACGCCGGGACGCCATGGCCTGGGCCACGCGGTCGGGCCGGTACCCCAGTTCCTTGATCGCGGCGAGTACACGCTCGCGCGTGGCCGGGGCGACCGGCCGGGGTCCGTTGTTGATGACATAGCTGACCACGGCAGTGGAAGTCCCTGCCAGCCGCGCCACATCATCCCGAGTCACCTTGGCCACGCGCGGAGTCTACGCGGATATACCGGCTCTGGGCAGGGCGTAAAGGGGCTTCCGTGCGATATCCCGACTACCGTTCGGTAGCTGTTCGCGGACCCTGCGGAAAGCGATGCCCAGGCGGGCACCGCAATACGCCTCTTTACGCCTTGGCGCGTGCCTCGGCGGCTTCCAGGGCGGCCGACTTGTCCGCACTGTCCTGCTTTGCTTTGGCCGCTTTCGCCTTTGCCTCCTCGGCGGCGCGCTCCACCTTCTCCGGCGTAACGAATCGATAACCGACGTTGCGGACGGTGCCGATCAGCGACTCGTGCTCCGGCCCGAGCTTGGCGCGCAGTCGTCGTACGTGGACGTCGACCGTGCGCGTACCGCCGAAGTAGTCGTAGCCCCACACCTCTTGCAGGAGCTGGGCGCGGGTGAAGACGCGGCCGGGGTGCTGGGCGAGGTACTTCAGGAGCTCGAACTCCTTGAAGGTGAGGTCGAGGACGCGGCCCTTGAGCTTGGCGGAGTAGGTCGCCTCGTCGACCGACAGGTCGCCGTTGCGGATCTCCATCGGGGAGTCGTCGCTGACGATCTGCTGGCGTCCCATGGACAGCCGCAGCCGGGCCTCGACCTCCGCCGGTCCGGCGGTGTCGAGCAGGACGTCGTCGATGCCCCAGTCGGCGGTGACGGCGGCGAGACCGCCCTCGGTGACGACGAGGATCAGCGGGCAGCCCGGTCCGGTCGAGCGCAGCAGCTGGCACAGGCTGCGGACCTGCGGCAGATCGCGCCGGCCGTCGACGAGGATGACATCGGCACCCGGGGTGTCGACGAGGGCGGGGCCCTCCGCGGGGGCCACTCGCACGTTGTGCAGAAGCAGGCCGAGGGCGGGGAGCACCTCCGTCGACGGCTGGAGGGCGTTGGTCAGGAGCAGCAGAGAACTCATACGTCTGGTTCCTCCTCGGTCCCTGCGAGGACGTTTGTTGGCAACAGCACCGCTCTGCGATCCCGAAGGCCCCGTACACCTGCGGTTTCCCGCTTCGTATACAACGCTTCCGAAAGCACAAAAGGACCCGGGGGCAACGCTGCCCGAGTCCTCTGCCCAGCAGAATAGCCCACATGAGCTCTGGTCCGGCAGGTCATGTGGCGCGTTCCATCGTTCGTCCGAACTCCGAGACGGATGCCAGAACGCCTGTGCGGACTCCGCTGCGCACCTTTTTGCGCGCTGCCGACGGTGTGACGATCGACGCCGTATACGACCCGGGTACCGCTGTATACGACGCTTCCCGGACGCCTTCCGCTCATCCCGTGTTCGTCGTCGCCCATGGCTTCACCGGTGCCGTGGACCGGCCGCATGTGCGACGGGTGGCCGAGGCGTTCGCCCGGCACGGGGCCGTCGTCACCTTCTCCTTCCGGGGCCACGGGGCGTCCGGCGGGCGGTCCACGGTCGGGGACCGGGAGGTGCTCGACCTGGCGGTGGCCGTGGAGTGGGCCCGGGAGCTCGGGCACGCGCGCGTGGTGACGGTGGGGTTCTCCATGGGCGGGTCGGTGGTGCTGCGGCACGCGGCGCTGTACGAGGCGGGCACGGACGCGGTGGTGTCCGTGAGCGCGCCCGCGCGCTGGTACTACCGGGGGACGGCGCCGATGCGCCGGCTGCACTGGCTGGTGACGCGGCCCGAGGGCCGGGCGGTGAGCCGGTACGGATTCGGTACGCGCATCCACCACCGGGACTGGGACCCGGTCCCCCTCTCCCCGGTGGAGGCGGCGGCGAGGATCGCGCCCACGCCCCTGCTGATCGTGCACGGCGACGCCGACGGCTACTTCCCCCTCGACCACCCCCGCATGCTGGCCGCGGCCGCGGGTGACCAGGGCGAACTGTGGGTGGAGCCCGGCATGGGGCATGCCGAGCACGCCGTGAGCGAGGCGTTGCTGGGGCGTATCGGGGACTGGGCCGTCGGCCGGGCGGGCTAGCCTGACGGAGTTCACCGACGAGCGATTGAGGAAGCAGATGCCAAAGGTCACGGTGCGCTACTGGGCCGCCGCCAAGGCCGCGGCCGGGGTGGCCGAGGAGCCGTACGAGGCGGTCACGCTCGCCGAGGCGCTCGACGGGGTGCGCGAGCGACACCCCGGCGAACTCGAGCGTGTCCTGCTGCGATGCTCGTTCCTCGTCGACGGTGACCCCGTGGGCACCCGCGGACATGAGACGGTACGGCTGGCCGACGGCGGCACGGTCGAGGTGCTCCCGCCGTTCGCAGGAGGATGACGATGAGCAACCAGCCGCACGAGGGCTACGACCCCTACGGGCAGCCGCAGCAGCAGCCGCAGGCGTGGCCCGGCCAGCAGCAGCCGTACGACGATCCGTACGCCGCCCAGCAGTACCCCCAGCACCAGCAGTACCAGCAGCACCCCCAGCAGCCGCAGCACCCGCAGCACACCCAGTACACGCAGCAGTGGCAGGGGCAGACCTGGGAGACGCAGACGCACCAGCCGGTGACGGCGGCGGCGGAGGAGACGGCGTATCTGCCCCCGCAGGGGTACGCGGCGCCCGCCCCCGAGGCGGCGGCCCCTGAGGCTCCCGCTCCCGATTCCGGGTACGGCCCCGCCACCGTCGCTGGGAACACCCGCGTCACCGACGCGCAGCGGGCGCGGGCGGAGGGGCGGTCGCCGATCATCGAGCCGGGGATGCAGCCGGCCGCGCTGACGGCACTGCTCGGGCTGCTGCTGGCGGGTGCCGCGGCCATCGGCACGTACGCGCTCCTGGTGCCGCTCGTCGCCCTCCAGGCCGTCACCGCCGCCGGCTGGTTCCGGCTGAACGGCATGTGGCCGGCCCGGCAGGGCATCGCGCTGGGCTTCGCGGGCGCGCTGGCCGCGGACGCGGCGCTGCTGGTGTCGGGCCGCTCGCCGTCGGCGATCCTCGGCACGCTCGGTGTCTGGGTGCTGCTCTCCCTCGTCCTGCAACTGCGCTCGCACGCCGACCCGGACGAGCGGATGTACGGCCTGATGGCGACGGTCGCGGCGGCGGCGCTGGCGATCGTCGCGGGCGGCTATCTCGCGGCCGACGCGGACGCGGTGACGGTGGGCGCGGTGGCGGTGGCCGTCGCGGTCCTGGCCCGGGCTCTCGTACCGCCGCCGCGCACGGTGGCGTCCGTGGTGGTGGCGCTGCTCGCGGCGGCCGGGGCGGGCAGCGCGGTCGGCACCCTGACGGACCTGGGCACGCACGGCGCCTTCCTCGGGGCGGGCGCGGGCGCCTGCGCCCTGATCGGCCACCGGGTCGCGAGCTACGACTACCCCTCCCGCTTCGTCCACTTCACCGCGGGAGTCGCCCTGCCCCTGTCGGCCGCGGCCCCGGCGGTGTACGTCCTGGGGCGGGCCCTGGCCTGACGCGCGGTTCCCTGAGCGCCTGTCACAGATGATCGACAAATCCCGGGCGCTCACATCCCACGGAGTTACCCTCACGCTTGGGCGGCCACCCGGTCGTCAGGGACCGGACCGCCGTCCAACCGCCGAGGTGGGGGAAACACCGTATGCGCGCACTGCGAATACTGCTGATCGTCGTCGTGATCCTGGGCGGGCTCTTCGTGATCGCCGACCGCGTCGCGGTGAACTTCGCCGAGGACGAGGCCGCCGACCGTCTGAAGACGACGGAGAACCTCTCGGCGAACCCCGATGTCTCCATCAAGGGCTTCCCGTTCCTCACCCAGGTCGCCGGCGGTTCCCTGGACGACATCGAGGTCGGCATCCAGGACTACGAGGCCGCCGCGGGCAACGGCGCCCAGAAGATCCGGATCGACGACCTCAAGGCCGACATGCAGGGCGTCGAGTTCTCCGGCGACTACAGCTCCGCCACGGCCACCAGCGCCACCGGCACCGCGACCATCGCCTACGACGAGCTGCTGAAGACGGCGAAGTCCGAACCGACCCAGGTCGCCCCGGGCGTCACCGCCAACGTCGTCGGCCTCTCCGACGGCGGCAACGGCAAGATCAAGGTCACCGTCGAGGCCACCGTCCTCGGCACCAAGCTGCCCGAGCCGGTCTCCGTGCTCAGCTCGGTGACGGTGGTCGACGGCGAGGTGCGGGTGAAGGCCGACGGCCTGCCCACGTTCGGCGGCGTCGACATCGCCGAGTCCCGCGTCCGGGCCATCACCGACTTCCAGCAGAAGATCGACGGCCTGCCCGGCGGCATCCAGCTGGACAAGGTCCAGGCGGCGCCGAACGGGGTGGAGATCACCGTGAAGGGTTCCAACGTCCGACTCGCCGGGTAGGCAAGGCGCGAGGCGGCGCCGACCAGGGCTGTCCGGTGGGCGAGACGGCGGAGTCCGCAGCGTAGATGTGATGGCGAATACAGGCGGCCGGAAACCGTGCGGGGACCGCACGGACAGGTCGCTGATCCCATATGGCGGATCTTTGCGTCTCAATATGCGACACACCGGTGACATGCGCACCCGACCGTCCCTACGATCGACGGCATGAAGCGACAGGCGGATCTCACGAAGCGGCGGGCAGTAGACCTGTGCCGCGTCGCCGCCATGCTCTGTCGCACCTTCTGAGCGACCGCGTCGGCCTGTTCCGACGCGCGCATCCCCGCCGCCCTGCAGCAAGGGCACCCGTGCGCCGCCCTCGTCAGGGCGCGCGCCCGCATACCTCGCACGCCCCGCCGTAACTGCCCCGGAGGAGAAAGAGCATGAGCCGCAGCGACGTCCTGGTCGACGCCGACTGGCTTCAGGAGAACCTGGACAACCCGAGCCTCGCGATCGTGGAGGTCGACGAGGACACGTCCGCGTACGACAAGAACCACATCAAGAACGCGATCCGCATCGACTGGACCAAGGACCTCCAGGACCCGGTCCGCCGTGACTTCGTGACGCAGGAGGGCTTCGAGAAGCTCCTGTCGGAGAAGGGCATCGGCAACGACCACACGGTGGTCCTGTACGGCGGCAACAACAACTGGTTCGCCTCGTACGCGTACTGGTACTTCAAGCTGTACGGCCACGACAACGTCAAGCTCCTCGACGGCGGCCGCAAGAAGTGGGAGCTCGACGCCCGCGAGCTCGTCGCCGGCGACGAGGTGCCGGAGCGTCCGAAGACGGACTACAAGGCCAAGGCCCAGAACACGTCCATCCGCGCCTTCCGCGACGACGTCGTGGCGGCCATCGGCTCGCAGAACCTGGTCGACGTGCGTTCGCCCGACGAGTTCTCCGGCAAGCTGCTCGCCCCGGCCCACCTGCCGCAGGAGCAGTCCCAGCGCCCCGGCCACGTGCCGAGCGCCCGGAACATCCCGTGGTCCAAGAACGCCAACGACGACGGCACCTTCAAGTCGGACGACGAGCTCAAGGAGCTCTACGCCGAGGAGCAGGTCGACCTGGCCAAGGACACCATCGCCTACTGCCGCATCGGTGAGCGCTCCGCGCTGACCTGGTTCGTGCTGCACGAGCTGCTCGGTGTGGAGAACGTCAAGAACTACGACGGCTCCTGGACCGAGTACGGCTCCCTGGTGGGCGTGCCGATCGAGCTCGGCGCCAACAAGTAAAGAACCGGACCGACCTTTCCAGACCTCTTCAGGAGTACGACATGTGTGGTGCGAAGGCCGGCGGCCCCGACGCCTCGACGATCAAGCCCGGTGAGACCACGATCCAGGGTCAGGTGACCAAGGACGGCGAGCCCGTGGTGGGCTACGTCCGTCTGCTGGACTCCACCGGCGAGTTCACGGCCGAGGTGCCGACCTCGGCGACCGGACAGTTCCGCTTCTACGCGGCCGAGGGCACCTGGACCGTTCGTGCCCTCGTGCCCGGCGCCACCGCCGACCGCACGGTCGTCGCCCAGCAGGGCGGACTGGCGGAGGTCGCGATCGCCGTCTGACGGCGAGCAGGTTCTCAAGGGCCGCACCCCCCGGGTTGGACGCCTGGGGTGCGGCCCTTCGGGCTGCCCGGATCTACGCTGGAGGTATGTACGCACGACGGCGGCGCACGTACTTCCTGATGATGGGCGGCTGCATCGCGCTCTTCGTCCTGGCCTGGGGCGTCGTGCGCCTCTGGTCGATTCCCGTGGCCGTCGGCATGTGCGTCGTGGCCATGGTCATCCCGCCCGTCGCCGCGATGGTCGCGAACCGCCGGGGGCCCGACGACCGCTGGTGGGACGACCCGTCCGGGGATCCCCAGTCCGACGAGTGGTGGGACGAGCTGGACGGCAAGAAGCGCCGGTAGGAGCCCCCCGGTCCCGCGCGGCTCAGTACACGAGCGCCTGTGCCTCGTCCGCCATGGCCTCCTGGACGAAGACCTGCGCGCCCGCGATGCGGACCCCCTCGATGACGTCCTTCTCCGTGATCTCCCGGCGGGCCGCGCACTGCGTGCACAGCGTGACGCGGCCGGCCGCGAGGATCGAGTCGAGCAGGTCGGGCAGCGGGGCCGCGTGCGGGAGGTCGAAGTCGGCGGCCCGGCCGGGCAGGGCGAACCAGGCGGACTCACCGGTCAGCCACAGGGAGACCTCGACGCCGCTGGCCACGGCGACCGCCGCCACCGTGAACGCCTGCGAGCACCGCTCGGGGGCATCGGCCCCCGCCGTCACCTTGATCACCAGCTTCTTCGCCATAGCCGGAAGCGTAGTCCGGAATCGAAGTGCCGAAGGCGCCCGCGTAAGCTGGCCTCGGCCCTGTGCACCCATTCGCACCCCGCTCAAGGAGCACCCCGTGGAGCTTTTCTTCGAAATCCTGCTGGTCCTGGTCGCCGTCGGCGTCCTCGCCTTCGCCGGGCTGACCGTGAAGAAGCTGTACCAGGGCCAGCGCTGACCCCCGTCTAGGAAGTTCCCATGATCGAGATCCCGTCCGACCTCCACAAGGACCTCGTCCCGCTCGCCTTCCTGCTGGGCAACTGGGCGGGTGCCGGTGTGCACGACTTCCCCGGCTCCGAGAAGTGCAACTTCGGGCAGGAGGTCACCTTCACCCACGACGGCCGGGACTTCCTGGAGTACCACTCGCACTCCTGGGTGCTCGACAACGACGGCAACAAGGTCCGTCCCCTGGAGTCCGAGCACGGCTTCTGGCGCATCGACCCGAACCGCAAGGTCGAGGTGACGATGACCCGCGACGACGGCGTCATCGAGATCTGGTACGGCGAGCTGGCCGACCAGAAGCCCCAGATCGACCTGGTCACCGACGCCGTCGCCCGCACGGCCGCCTCCCAGCCGTACACCGGCGGCAAGCGGCTCTACGGCTACGTCAAGAGCGACCTGATGTGGGTCGGCGAGAAGCAGACCCCCGAGGTCGAACTGCGCCCCTACATGTCCGCCCATCTGAAGAAGGTCGTCACCCCGGAAGAGGTCGAGCGCTGGGCCAAGGCCCTGCCCGACGACATGCCGGACGACGGCATCGCCTTCTTCAAGTAGTTCTAGACTCGAGGTGTGGTGAGCACCGACTGGAAGAGCGATCTGCGGCAGCGCGGCTACCGGCTGACCCCGCAGCGGCAACTCGTGCTCGAAGCCGTGGACACCCTGGAGCACGCGACCCCCGACGACATCCTCGTGGAAGTGAGGAAAACCGCGTCGGGGGTCAACGTCTCCACCGTCTACCGGACCCTGGAGCTCCTGGAGGAGCTCGGGCTGGTCAGCCACGCCCATCTGGGACACGGGGCGCCGACCTACCACCTCGCGGATCGGCACCACCATCTCCACCTGGTCTGCCGTGACTGCCAGAACGTCATCGAGGCGGACGTCTCCGTGGCCGCCGAGTTCACCGACAAGCTGCGGCAGACCTTCGGCTTCGACACCGACATGAAGCACTTCGCGATCTTCGGCCGATGCCGGGACTGCACGCTCAAGGCTTCAACTACCGAGTCGTAGGCTTACGTATATGAAGAGCCCCCTGCTGACCCTGCCCGGCGCCGTCCCCGCCGAGGGCGTGGACGAAGGCGTCGCCGCCCACTACGGCGACCTGTTCCGCGAGCAGCGTGCCCTCGCCGACGGCACCGGATTCGTGGACCTCTCCCACCGGGGCGTCGTCGCCGTCACCGGCGACGACCGGCTGGCCTGGCTGCACCTGCTGCTCACCCAGCACATGAGCGAGCTGCCCGTGGGCCGGGCCACCGAGGCGCTGATCCTCTCCGCGAACGGCCACATCGAGCACGCCCTGTATCTCGTCGACGACGGCGAGACGGTCTGGGCCCATGTGGAGCCGGGCACCCAGGAGGCGCTGATCGCGTACCTGGAGTCGATGAAGTTCTTCTACCGGGTCGAGGTCGCCGACCGCACGGCCGACACCGCCGTGGTGCATCTGCCGGCCGGCTCCATCGCCGAGGTGCCCGAGGGCGCCGTCGTACGCGAGACGCCGCACGGCCGGGATCTGTTCCTGCCGCGCGCCGACCTGGAGGCGTTCGCCGGGCAGGCCGGGCCGCCTGCCGGGATCCTGGCCTACGAGGCGCTGCGCGTGGAGCAGCACCGGCCCCGGCTCGGTTTCGAGACCGACCACCGCACCATCCCGCACGAGCTGGGCTGGATCGGCTCGGCGGTGCATCTGCAGAAGGGCTGCTACCGGGGGCAGGAGACGGTCGCCCGCGTGCAGAACCTGGGCAAGCCGCCGCGCCGGCTGGTCTTCCTGCACCTGGACGGCAGCGAGGTCCATCTGCCGGTGGCGGGCACCGAGGTCCGGCTCGCGGACGACGGCCCCGACGGCCGGAAGATCGGCTTCATCACGACCTCCGTACGCCACCACGAGCTGGGGCCGGTCGCCCTCGCGCTGGTGAAGCGGAACGTGGCCCTGGACGCCCGGCTGGTGGCCGGGGACACGGCCGCGGCCCAGGAAGCCGTCGTCGAGCCGTAGGCCTCAGAGGCCTTCGTGCCGCAAGTCGTCGTCGCGCCGTACGACTTGTAGATCTTTCGGGTCAGATTTCGATCTGCACGGTGAACGGGCCGTCGTTCGTCAGTGATACACGCATCGCCGCCCCGAAGCGGCCCGTGGCCACCGTCGCGCCGAGCGAGCGCAGCTGGGCGACCACCTCGTCGACCAGGGGCTCGGCGACATCGCCGGGGGCGGCGGCGTTCCAGGTGGGGCGGCGGCCCTTGCGGGCGTCGCCGTAGAGCGTGAACTGGCTGATCACCAGGAGCGGGGCGTCGATGTCGCTGCACGACTTCTCGTCGTGCAGCATGCGGATCGACCACAGCTTGCGGGCGAGCTGGGCCGCCTTCTCCTTGGTGTCCTCGTGGGTGACTCCGACGAGGACGCACAGCCCCTCGCCCTCGATCGCGCCCACGGTCTCGCCGTCCACGACGACGCTCGCGCCGTCCACCCTCTGCACCACTGCTCGCATACGTCCATCATGCAGGGCGGTGAACGTCACGCCGCGGGTGGTGTGCGCATGGCACGAACGGGTGGTTTGCGCCGGGCGCCAACGGGCCCTGCCCGGCCGTATTTTGCTGCTTAACCGCCCATCTGGGGTCTATCGGGGGCACTCGTTCCCATAGCGGCCACTTGGGGTGGCACGATGCATGCACACACCGGTCGAGGGGACGGTTGAGGCACATGAGCACATCAAGCACCGGGCAGCAGTCGGGGGCTGTCTGGTCGACGTACACGGGGATCGGCGCGACGGAGTACCACCGGCCGCCCACCCAGCGCACGGACAGCCCGCGGCTGCCCTCGGACGCTCCCGAGCCCGATCGGACCGCGCTGAGCCTGACCGAGCTGCGCACCCTGCGCCGCGAGGCCCAGCGCGACGAGGCCGATCTCAGCTATGTACGGCGGCTGCTCCAGGGGCGGATCGACATCCTGCGCGCGGAGTTGGCGCGGCGCGCACCGGCGGACGCGGCCGCCGTCGCCGCCCCCGCGGAGGTGTCCGTCGTGGAGCGGCTGGCGGAGATCCTGCGGGACGCCCCGGCCCGGCACCGCTCCTCGGCCCGCCATGTGACCCTCTCCACCCCGCAGGGCGAGGAGTCCCGGCGGCTGGCCGCGGAGATGCTCGGCGAGGTCGAGCTGTCCGACCTCGGCGCGCGCACCGACCAGGAGCTGACCACGGCGATGGGCCGGCTCGTGCGCTACGAGCAGCAGGTCTCCCGGCGACGGCAGCGGCTCCAGCGCAGGGCCGACGAGTGCAGCACGGAGATCGCCCGCCGGTACCGCGAGGGGGAGGCGCAGGTCGACGACCTGCTGGTCTGAGCCGCACCCGGCGGGGGGAGGGCCGGTGCCCGGAAAATCCGCGCGACACCGACCGGCCCTCCCCCTAGCGTGAGCCCATGACCCGCGAAGCCGACATCGACATACGCCCCGTCGCCGAAGCCGAACACGCCGAATGGATGCGTGCCGTGCACACCGGCTTCCTGCGAGGGCCCGTCGTGCCCGCGGAGGAGCTGGAGGCCCGTCGCCGGAAGTTCGTCCCGGGTCGCTTCCTCGGTGCCTTCGACGGCGGCCGGTGCGTGGCGACCTTCCGGTCCTTCGAGCAGCAGCTCACGGTCGTGGGCGGGGCGAGCGTCCCGGCCGACGCCGTCACGGGAGTCACCGTCACCGCGACCCACCGCCGCCGCGGGCTGCTCAGCCGGATGATGGCGCGGGACCTGGCGGCCGCGAAGGAGCGCGGGGACGTCGTCGCGACGCTGATCGCCGCCGAGTACCCGATCTACGGCCGGTACGGCTTCGGGCCGGCGACCTGGATGTCCGAGTGGACGGTCGATGTGCCGCGTGCCGGTCTCGACGCGCGCTGGGCGGGCCCGGCGGACGGCGGGCGGATCGACCTGGTGGACGGCGACGACGTCCGCAAGCTCGGCCCCGAACTGCACGAGCGGGTGCGGCGTACCCAGCCCGGCGCCATCGACCGCGACGAGTGGTGGTGGCAGCTGAACACCGGCGCCCTGCGGCTCGACCCGGCGGGGAAGACGCCCTTCTTCGCCGTGTACCGCTCGGCGTCCGGCGAGGTCGAGGGCATGGCCGCCTACGCGGTCGACGACCACTGGGGCGAGGCCAAGCAGCCGTTGAACACGGCGACCGTGCAATGGCTGATCGGGGTGAGTCCGGCCGCGGAGCGCGCCCTGTGGCAGTACCTCTGCTCGATCGACTGGGTCGTGAAGGTGAAGAGCGGCTGGCGGGCGCCCGACGACCTGCTCCCGCACTTCCTGCCGGATCCGCGGGCGGCCAGGATCACCTCGCAGGCGGACTTCCTGTGGGTGCGGATCCTGGACGTCGTACGGGCGCTGGAGGCGCGGACGTATGAGGGGGAGGGGTCGCTGGTGCTGGAGGTCGCCGGTGTGGACGGGCTGACCGGCGGGCGGTACCGGCTGGAGGCCTCCGCCGCGGGGGCGTCCTGCGAGCCGACCACCGAGAGCGCGGAACTCGCCCTGGAGATCGGCGAGCTGGGGGCGCTGTGGCTGGGGGACGAGTCGGCGGTGCGGCTGGCGGCGCTGGGGCGGGTGCGGGAAGAACGAGCGGGCGCCGCCCGGAAGGCCGACGCCCTGCTGCGTACGTCCAGGCGGCCTTGGTGCCCGGACATGTTCTGAGCCGCTCCCTTCTGTACACACCGACCGGGCTCCCGGCTCCCCTCCGGAAGGGAGGCCCGTCGGTGGAAGGTGGATGGCAAAGTTGGCGACCAACTTCACTGTACTTATAGCCGCTTGGACGCGTCTCATAACCACCCTGCGCTGAACTGCCGGAAGATGGCGGGAAGTTGTAGTGTTTGGTTGTGGACCCGGAACACACCTCCGCCCATGGGCCGAAGAGGTCGCAACGGCCACAGAGAACACATCAACAGGTGGCCGACGAACTGCGCGCCCGGATCAGGTCAGGGGCGCTGCGGTCCGGTGAGCGCATGCCGACGCAGGCGCAGCTCGCCGACGAGTTCGGCGTCGAGCGCGGTGCCGTGCGCCAGGCGCTGCGCATCCTGCAGTCCGAGCAGCTGCTCACCAACGTGTCCAAGGGGAGCCCGGCGACCGTCGCCTCCGATCCCGCCAGGGCGCTGACCGGCCCACAAGCCCCGCCCGTGCCCACGACCGTGGGTCTCGCGCCCCGGATCGCGGCGGCGTTCGCGGCGGAACACGTCGAGATCGACGCGGTGTGCCTGACGTCCATCTCCCTCACGCTGGCGATCGGAGAGCCGCTGCGGCAGATCCACGCCGGACGGCTGAAACCGGCCAAGGTCGACGTCCGGGTCCTGCTGCCCAGCCGGGACATCGACCTCGCCTTCCCGGTGCCGGTCGGGGGGCGCGGCGACGACTGGGTGCACGGGCGGTGGCTGGCGATGCGCAACGCCCAGGGGCAGGTCCTCCAGCACAATCTGCTGGCCCTGCGTGCCACGCACGGCATCGACGTACACGTCACGTTCCGGGCGCTGCCCTTCACCCCGCCGGTGAAGCTGTATCTGCTCAACGGCTCGGAGGCGCTGTTCGCGTACTACACGCTGACGCGCCGGGAGGCCGAGATCGACCATGAGCAGCGGGAGATGTTCGACGCGCAGGGCTCCCAGTCGATGCTGTTCTCCTTCCGGCAGGGACCGGGCCTGCGTGACACGACCTTCGTCGAGCAGTCGCATCTGTGGTTCAACGCGCTGTGGGAGACGATCAGTTCGGAGCTGGTGCTCACGAACTCATAGGGCGGTCCTCAGGAGCAGGAGCGCGATCACGACGGCTCCGGTGGAGCTGACCGCCGAGTTGTTGGCCTTGAGGCCCACGGTGAGAAGGAGCAGGCCGACGATGCCGGCCGGGCCGTACTTCCACTCGATGAACTGCTCGAAGGTGAAGACTGCGATGGCTGCGAGGAGAGCGAGGGCGGGCATTGGTTTCCCCCTTCGGAAGTCCGGAAGCAAAACTTCCGCCAACTCCAAGGAGTTGGCAACCAACTCTGATTAAGTTGTCCCCACTTGGCCCCTAGTCATAAACAACTTTCAAACAACTCCCGCCAGATGGATCAAAGTTGTAGCGTTTGGTCGTGACCCAGGAGAACGTGGCGGAGAACGTGGCAGTGAACGGCAGCAGAAGGCTCTCGCCCCAGGAGATCGCCGACAGCCTGCGGGAACGCATCCGCACGGGCGAGCTCAAGCCCGGGGACCGCCTGCCCACCCAGGCCGAACTCGCGGAGGAGTTCGGCGTGGAACGCGGCGCCGTCCGCCAGGCCCTGCGGGCACTCCAGGAGGACGGCCTCCTCACCAACGTCAGCAAGGGCAGCCCCCCGAGGATCGCCGCGCCCGCCCCGGCCCGGGGCGAGCCCCAGCCGACGATGGTCGGCCTGGCGCCCCGCCTCACGGAGGCGTTCTCGGCCCGCCGTGTGAGGGTCGATGTCGTCTGCCACACCGCGGAGACCCTGATGGTCGCCATCGGCGAACCGCTCCGTCTGATCCACGAGGGCCGTATCCGCCCCGAGTCGATCGATGTCCGCATCCTCGTCCCCTCCCGGGACATCGAGCTGGCCTTCCCCGTCCCCGTGGAGGCCCACGGCGACGACAACCCGGTCCACCAGCGCTGGCTGTCCATGCGCAACGCCCAGGGCCAGGTCCTCCAGCACAACTTCCTGGCCCTGCGCTCCACGCACGGCATCGACGTGCACGTCACGTTCCGCGCGCTGCCCTTCACCCCGCCGGTGAAGCTGTACCTCCTCAACCAGGAGGAGGCGCTGATCGGCTACTACATGCTCACCAGGCGCGAGGAGGAGTGGGGCAGCCAGACCCTGGACATGTACGACGTCCTCGGCTCCCAGTCCCTCCTCTTCTCCTTCCTGAAGCGAGCGGGCCAGCGGGACGCGGCGTTCGTCCAGGAATCCCAGAAGTGGTTCGACGCCCTCTGGGAAACCATCACGACGGACCTGACACTCTCCTAGTGACTTCTGATACGACGCAGACCGGTGCGGTGACAGTCCAGACGGAAAGCGATCCGCGCGAACTCCGGAACCTCAGCAGACGCGCCCGTGTCGTGCTGTGGGACTTCGACGGGCCCATCTGCCGGCTGTTCGCCAACCATTCGGCGGAACGGGTGGCGAGCGACCTGGTGTCCTGGCTGGAGGGCCGGGGGCTGCACGGGCTGCTGACGGAGGCCGAGCGGGAGTCCCTCGACCCGCACGTGGTGCTGCGCGCCGTGGACCGCCGGCACCCCGGCAGTGATCTGGTCGCCGATCTGGAGGCGCGCCTCACCCAGGAGGAGCGGCTGGCCGCGTCTTCGGCGATGCCGACCGCGTACGCGGACCCGCTGATCCGCACCTGGACCGCGGTGGGGGCCCGGCTGGCGATCACTACCAACAACTCCCCGCTCGTGGTCGTCGAGTACCTCACGGGCCGCGGCCTCGTCGGCTGCTTCCAGCCCCACATCTACGGCCGCACCCAGGAACTGCGTCATCTGAAGCCGGACCCGCACTGCCTCAACCGCGCGCTGAGCGCGATGGGCGCGGCTCCGTCCGACGCCCTGATGATCGGCGACACCCCCTCCGACCACGAGGCGGCGTCCCACGCCGGGGTGCCGTTCCTGGGCTACGCCCGCAACGAACGCAAGGCCAAGATCCTGAAGGACGCCGGGGCCGGGTTGGTCCTGACGTCCCTGGAGCCGCTGCTGGAGCTGCTGCGGGCCGCGTAGCCCGGCTCCCTGACGCCACTGCGTCGTCATGGCGTCGCCTCCCGTCCCGGCCGGTGGGTCAGGCAACTCGTCGGTCCACTTGCCTGGTTGCCTGCTGATATCAGGCATGCCCGGTCAACTTGATCCCTTAACCGGCAAGTTGGTCGGACTGCTTGCCTGAACCAAACCTGTTTGCTTGTCGGCCGACGGCGGTACGTACGTCGTGTGACGGCCAGGCGGAGTGGTGACGGCAGGGCGTTCCGGCGTGTGACGGAGGAGCTGCGGACGCGGATGGCGGACGGGACGTATCCGCGGGGGGCTCTGCTGCCCTCGCAGCGCGAGCTCGCCGAGGAGTTCGGTGTCTCCCGGGACACCGTGCAGCGGGTCATCCAGGAACTGGGCAACGAGAGCTGGATCGAGAACCGGCAGGGGACGAGGGCCCGGGTCATCAAGAACCAGCGCATCCAGTCCGAGACCGCCAGGGCCACCCGGTCCCGGCGGCCGATGACCCTGGACCCGCTCATCAGCGAGGCGTTCGAGCAGCCCGAAGTCACCCTGGACGTCTATACGCTGACCTCGGAGTCGCTGGACGTCCACATCCGCCGTCAGGACGAACGCATCCGCGCCGGCGTCATCGCGCCCGAGCGCATCGCCCTGCGCATGCTGCTGCCGTCGGAGTCGCTGGAGCTGCCCTACCCCCGGGCCGTGAACGACGAGGACGCCCACCGTCTGCGGGACCGCTTCCGCACCATCACCAGGCGGAGCACGGAGTCCCTGCACCAGGTCCTGGAGGGGCTGCGGGCGGAGAAGCTGGTCCCCTCCGTCGACCTCGAGATCAGGCACGCCCCCCTCACACCGACCTTCAAGCTGTACGTCATCAACGGGGCGGAGGTGCTGCACGGCCTGTACCGGGTCGTCGAGCGGGCCCTGGTCCTGGAGAGCGGGGACCAGGTGCGGGCGCTCGACGTCCTGGGCCTCGGCGCCACGCTGACGCACCATGTGCAGGACGACGACCCGGACTCGGCCGGGACCATCTTCGTGGACACCATGCGCCGGTGGTACGACTCCGTCTGGGACCTGTTGGCCGAGGGGCCCCAGTGACGAAAAGCGCCGGGGAGGCGTGCGGGGGCAGAGGGGGCGGGCGGGTGTAGCATTCCCGCACCGCGCACCGATTGAGTCAAACGCCGCTCTCGTTCGTATCCGAAGGGGCAACCGGCCACCATAGAACGAGTCCACGCCGTCTCGTGCGGATGGGTGGCAAATCCACTCTCATTGGCTCACCCGCCAGGCGTGGAACCGGCCGCGAACCTACCGTTTGCCATACCGTCCTCCCCTTCTCGTACTTCCGGAGCGGCCAGTGGGCGCACCTCCTCTTCCCCGTCCCTTCCTCGGGGAGCGCGCCTCGCACGACGCCGCGTACCGGGCCTTCGTCAGGCTGGCCGCCGAGCTGGGCCAGGCGAGCAGCGGCCATCACAACCGCAATTACGTCCTGCCGTTGACGGAGGGCATGGCCCGGCTGGTCGGACGTGAGGCCGGGACGTCGGTGACCGTCCGTATCCGGCGGCCGGACGCGCTGCCCGTGGTCATCCGGACCTGGCAGGACGAGGCGGAGATCCTCGATGCCGTCCGGGGGATCCTGCCGCACGCGCCGCGGTGCCTGGTCAAGCGGAGCGACTTCGCGATCCACAGCTTTGTGGAGGGCGTACCGCTCTCCAGCGTCTGCGACAACGGCAAGCCCGTCGACACCCTGCTCATCAAGGCGCTGGCCGGACTGCTCGCCCAGATGGCCCAGGTACGGCGCGGGGCACTGCCCGCCCTGCCGGCCGCCTGGCCCCGCAACGACATGGACAGCCAGGGCTTCCTCCAGACCCTGGTCAAGCTGGCCGACCGGCAGATCAGACGGCCCAACTGGGCCTCCTTCGGCGGGCTGTTCGCTGCGCTGGGCATCCCGGAGGACGCTCTCGCCTCACTGGCCGGACGCGTCCCCGCCATGGCCCGGCGGCCGTACAGCCTGCTCCACGCCGATCTGCACCGGGACAACGTGATCGTGTCCTACGCGGGCGACCCGCCCCTCATCTGCGTCGACTGGGAGCTGGCGACCTACGGCGACCCGCTGCACGACCTGGCCACGCACCTGGTGCGCATGCGCTATCCGGCCCATCAGTGGGCCGAGGTGGTCGACGCGTGGGCCGAGGCCATGCAGGAGGTCCGGCCGGCCGCCGTCAACGGACTGGCCAAGGATCTGCGGCACTACCTGGCGTTCGAGCGGGCCCAGTCGGTCTTCCCCGACGTGATGCGCGCCGCCCGCTCGCTGGAGGAATCGTTCACGCAGACGAGCCTGGACGAGGCGACGGCCGAGGTGCGACGGGCCCTCGACGCGGCGGCGGAGCCGCTGCGGCTCGGGAGCGTGCCGCGTGAGGGCGAGATCAGGCGGGCCCTCTTCCGCTGGCTGGTGTCGCGGATGAACGGGGACATCAGCGGCCGGGCCTGGATCGCGAAGGCGTTCGAGTGGCTGCCCGACCGGCGTGTTCCGGAGCGCCCCGACTTCCCGGCCGCAGCCGTCCGGGAGGCCCTGCTGGCCGAGGGCGCCGCCCCCGCGGGCAGGGTCTTCAAGGGGACCGCGCACCTGAACACGGTGGTGTCGGTGCCGGGCGTCGACTTCCCGGTGGTCGTACGGCGGAAGCTGCCCGAGGTGTGCCGCCGGGAGCGCGGCTTCCTCAGCGAGCACACCGTGCTGCGCGCGATCGAGGAGTCCTCCACCCAGGTGGCGGCGCCGCGGGTGCTCGCGCTGGGCGAGACGTTCCAGAGCGACACCATCGCCATCCACACCTACGTCGGGCCGGGGGACGTCGACCGGCCCCCCAACCACCCCGTCCACGGACTGCTGCCGCACGAGGCGGACGGACTGGTGGACCAGCTCTGCGACCTGACGCGGGTGCGGTACGAGCAGATCGATCCGACCGCCGGTGAGGGGGCCTTCCATCGCTGGCTGCGGGATCAGCTCATCTCCCTGGTGCGGGACCTGCCCAAGGAGTCGCAGCAACTGGCCCGGCATCTCGGGCTGCCCGACGCGGACCGGTTGCAGCTGATCCTCTCCCGGCACGAGGTGAGCCAGCGCAAGCCCGCCCTGCTGCACGGGGACCTGAACCCCTGGAACCTCGTCCGGCGCGACGACGACCGGGCGCTGACCATCATCGACTGGGAGATGGCCGTGGTCGGCGATCCCCTCTACGACCTCGTCCGGCACATGCACCTCACACCGACCCGGCCGGAGATCCGGGACCGCATGTTCCGCCGCTGGGAGCGCGGGCTGCCCGAGGAGTACACCCGCGACTGGCGCGAGGACTGGCGGGTGTACCGCTGGCTGGAGATCGTGCGGTCCGCGTACGTCGACCTGGACCGCATCGTGACCGGCGCGAGCCTGGACGCCCCGAACGTGCGGCGGGCGGTGGACTCCTACGCGGTGACGCTGGCGGTCGCCACGGGCTCGCTCGGCCTCCCGGTCAGATCCACGGCGAACCCGTATCTCGCCCGCGCGCTGGCGTAGGGCCTGTCGTTTGGATCAGGTCGCAGGGAATCGGCAGCATCTTGTCATCGCCGGTGAGCGGGGTCTGGTGCGTGCAGCTGCAAGGCGGAGGAGGGCGGCGATGCGATGGGGGCACCTCCCGCGCGAGCGAAGCCGAGCGTGGGGGAATCGGCAACCGACGACAACGCGGCAGATGTGCGTGCCAGACCCCGCGTCTGCGGCGTGATCCAAACGACAGGCCCTCGGGCCTGTCGCCCCTGCGTAGGCTCGCCCCATGAGCGAGACCGGGCTGCGTGAGCGCAAGAAGCGGCGGATGTACGAGGTCGTGTCGGACGTCGCGGTGCGGCTCTTCCTGGAGAAGGGGTTCGACGCGGTGTCCGTCGCCGAGGTGGCGGCGGCGGCCGAGATCTCCAAGCCGACGCTGTTCCGGTACTTCCCGGCGAAGGAGGATCTGGTGCTGTACCGGATCGCCGACCACGAGGGGGAGGCCGCGCGGGTGGTGGCGGAGGGGGAGGGGCCGCCGGTGGAGGCGTTGCGGCGGCATTTTCTGGAGGGGCTGGAGCGGAACGATCCGGTGACCGGGCTCAACGACCATCCCCAGGTGCTCGCCTTCCACGCCCTGCTCTACGGGACGCCCTCCCTGGTCGCCCGTGCGCATACGCACCAGGAGCGGTCGGAGGCGGCGCTGGCCGAGGTGCTCGGGGGTGATCTGGACGCGCGGCTGGCGGCCGGGCAGATCATGGCCGTGCTGCGGGTGCTCGCGCTGGAGAACTGGCGGCGGATCGCGGCGGGGGAACGGGTGGCGGACGTGCGGGCGGATGCGGTGGCTGCGGCGGATCGGGCGTTCGGGTGGCTGGGGGCCGGGTTGCCGCCCGTCGGCCGTTCACGGGCTCGCGGTGAGAGTGAGTAATAAATTTAACTCGGTTACGTTTTTGCTCTAGGCTCGGTGGGATGACGTCGACCGAGCCTGCCCTTCAGCACGTACTCGACCGGGAACGCGCCCACCACGAGCGCTGCCGGGCCGCCCTCGCCGCGATGGTCGAGGGCGCCGGTGAACAGGTCGTCATCGGGGAGGACGTGTCGGCGTCCGGGGTCGACGCGGAGGTGCTCGGGTACCGGCTGCGCAGCCAGGCCAAGGCCTTGCGCGAACTGCCCGAGGGGCCGTTGTTCTTCGGGGCCCTGGAGTTCAAGAGGGCCGGTGGGCCGCTGCACATCGGGCGGCTGCGCATCTCCGAGCACCCGGCCGAACCGCCCCTCGTCGTCGACTGGCGCGCACCCGTCTCGCGTGCCTTCTACCAGTCCTCCGCCCGTGATCCGCAGGGCGTCGCCGTACGCCGACGGTTCGGGTGGGCGGCCGGCAGTCGCGGGGACTCCGGCGATCTGACCGGCCTGGAGGACGAGAGCCTGGGGCAGGGGGAGGCCAGGGCCAGCGCGATCGTCGCCCGGGAGATCGAGCGGCCCCGCGTCGGGCCCATGCGGGACATCGCCGCGACCATCCAGCCCGAGCAGGACGACCTCGTACGCGGGGACCTGGCGATGTCGGTGTGCGTGCAGGGCGCGCCGGGCACCGGCAAGACGGCCGTCGGCCTGCACCGGGCCGCGTATCTGCTCTACACGCACCCGCAGCGCATCCGGCGCGGCGGCCTGCTGATCCTCGGGCCCAACCGCACGTTCCTGTCGTACATCGCGGAGGTGCTGCCCGCCCTCGGCGAGACGGGGGTGCGGCAGTCGACGCTCGCCGAGGAGATCGCCCGGTGGCCGGTCCGCGGTACCGACGACGAGTGCGCCGCCGTCGTCAAGCACGACGCCCGGATGGCGGAGGTACTGCGGCGGGCGCTGTACGCGCGCGTGCGCACCGAGGGGGCGGGCTCGCTCGCCGTGCCGGACGGCTCGTACCGCTGGCGGGTACCGGAGGCGGAGCTGGCACGGATCGTCGCGGACGTACGGCAGGAGGAACCGCCGTACGGGGTCGGGCGGGAGCGGGTACGGGCGCGGATCGTGCGGTGTCTGCGCGAGCGGGTCGAGCGGCGGGCCGGGCCGCCGACGAACGCCTGGGTGCGCCGGGTCGAGCGGTCCCGGCCGGTGTCCGCGTACCTCGACACCGTCTGGCCCCGGGTGCGTCCGGAGGAGGTCCTGGCCGAACTGCTCACCGACGGCGAGGCGTTGGCGGAGGCGGCCGACGGGCTGCTGGACGGCGCCGAGCAGCGGGCACTGCTGTGGCGCACGCCGCCCCGGTCGTGGAAGTCGGCGCGCTGGTCGGCCGCCGATCTGGTGCTGCTCGACGAGGTGGCCGGGCTGATCGAGCACCCGGAGGGGTACGGGCATGTCGTCGTCGACGAGGCGCAGGATCTGTCCCCGATGGAGTGCCGGGCCATCGCCCGCCGGGCGCCCTTCGGTTCGCTGACGGTTCTGGGCGATCTGGCGCAGGGGACGACGCCGTGGGCGGCACGGTCGTGGCCGACCGTCCTGGCGCACCTGGGGAAAGCGGACGCGGCCGTGGTCGAGCTGACCGTCGGATTCCGAGTGCCGCAGGCGGTCGTCGGTCTCGCCAACCGGCTGCTGGAGCGGCTGGACGTGGACGTGCCGGCGGCCCGTTCGCTGCGCGGGGACGGGGAGTTGCGGATGCGGGAGACGGACACGGACGGGGTGCCGGCGGCGGTGGTGGACGCCGTACGGGACGCCCTGGGGCAGGAGGGCTCGGTCGGGGTTGTCGCGGCGGACGCGGATGTGCCCCGGGTGCGGGCGGCGCTCGACGCGGCCGGTGTCGAGGCGGCGGGGCCCGGGGAACTCGGCGCGCGGCTGTCCCTGGTGCCGGCGAGCGTGGTCAAGGGACTCGAGTACGACCATGTCGTGGCCGTCGAGCCGGCGGCGATCGCCGAGGCGGAGGAACGGGGGCTGCACCGGCTGTACGTGGTGCTGACGCGGGCGGTGACGAGGCTGGAAGTGGTGCACGGGAGGCCACTGCCGATCTAGACACGCGCGCGTGCGGGGTGGTTAGGGTCCATGTCATGGCTGACACAGACGCGTTCACGGACATCCCCACCACCACGCTGGCCGATCTGCTGGGCCGCGGGCAGGTCATGGACATCGGGGTCCGGCCCCTGTGGGGGCCGGTGCCGCGGGTGGCCGGGCCTGCCTTCACCGTGCGGTGCCCTCCCGGCGACAACCTGATGCTGCACACCGCGATCTACCGGGCCGAGCCCGGCTCGGTCGTCGTCGTGGAGTCGGGCGACCTGGACTACGCGCTGGCCGGTGGCAACGTCTGTGCCGTCGCCCAGCGCCGCGGTGTCGCCGCGTTCGTCCTCGACGGGCTGATCCGCGACCTCTCCGAGGTGCGCGAGGCCCGCTTCCCGGTGTTCGCGCGCGGTGTCATCCCCATCCCGGGCACCAAGGCCGCCGCCCGGCCGCTGGGCGAGCGGGTGACCTGCGGCGGCGTCGCCGTCGACCCGGGTGACGTGGTCGTCGCCGACGAGGAGGGCGTCGTCGTGGTGCCCGGGGCCCGCCGCGAGGAGGTGCTCACCGCGGCCCGCGCCAAGCTGGCGAAGGAGGCCGCGCAGACCCTGGACGACTGGGAGTCGTCCCACCGCGCGCGCGTCGGCAAGGCCCTGGCGGAGCAGGGCTTCGGGGGCCTCGACGACTGAGCGGGCTCAGCGTTCCGCGAAGGGGCCCTTCTCGGTGAAGGCCAGGGCGCCGAAGCGTTCGCCGATGCGGCGGTGGGTCGCGGCGTCCGGGTGGACATGGTCGGGGAGGGGCAGTTCGGCCGCGTCGGACTCGCCGTAGAGGGCGAGGCCGTCGAGGTAGTGGAGGTTCGGGTCCTCGGCCGCGCGCTGCCGCACGATCCGGGCCAGCTCCTCCCGGATGACGCCGAGCGTGAGCTTGCCCGTGGCCTTCTCCGCCGGATCGCCCATGGCCGCGAACAGCAGCCGGCCCTCGCCGATCTCGCCGAGGTCGGGGGCGGTGGGGCCGGGGGTGTCCTCGTGGATCGGGCAATGGATGGGGGAGACGACCAGCAGCGGGGTGTCGGGGTGCCCGTCGCGGATCGTGTCGAGGAAACCGTGCACGGCCGGGCCGAAGGCGCGCAGCCGCATCACGTCCCCGTTGACGATGTTGATGCCCACCTTGACGCTGATCAGGTCGGCCGGGGTGTCCCGCATGGCACGCGCGGTGAACGGGTCGAGCATCGCGCTGCCGCCGAAACCGAGGTTGACCAGGTCCACACCGCCCAGGGACGCGGCGATCGCGGGCCAGATGGCCGCAGGGCTCGCTGCGTCGGAGCCGTGGCTGATCGAACTGCCGTGGTGCAGCCACACCCTGCGGCCCCGGTCCGGCAGGGGCGCAACGGGCGCGTCGGTGCGCAGGGCGACGAGCTCGGTGGTCTCGTTGTGCGGCAGCCAGATCTCGACGTCCTTCTCGCCCGCGGCCAGACCGGTGAAGCGGACGGTGCCCACCGGGCCCGGTGCGACCTCGCCGTCCCAGGTGGCCATGTCGACGGTGAGGACGTTGCCGCCGGTCCCCGAGGCCTGCCCGGCCGGGCGGCCGTCGACGACCAGGTCGTACAGGCCGTCCGGGCGGGACGGGAGGCCGACGTAGTCGCGCTTGGTGCGCAGCGTGTCGAGTTCGACGGCCGTCGCGGCGGTACGGAAGGCCAGCCGTACGCCGGAGGGCTGGGCCTCGGCCATGGCGAGCTGGGCGTTGTCGTTCTGGGCGCGGGCCCGGGCGGGCAGCCGGTGCGGGAGCAGGCCGTGCTCGGTGCGCTCCAGGTCGAGGGCGCCGCGCAGCAGGTCCGCCGTGAGCGGGGTGGTGATCCAGTCGTGCTCGGAGTGCATGGTGTCAGCCTCGGGGATCCGTAGGGGGAGCGGGCCAGTTGCGCAGCAGCGTGTCGAGGGCGTCGATGATCCGGGCCCAGGTGGCGTCGGTGTCGGGGGCGCTGTGGCTGAACCCGCCGCCCAGCTCCAGGCTGACGTACCCGTGGAAGACGCTGCCCAGCAGCCGTACCGCGTGGGTCTGGTCCGGTTCCGTCAGGTCGTAGCCGCGCAGCAGTGCCCGGGTCATCTGCGCGTGCCGGACACCGGCGCTGGCGGCCGCCGTCTGCGGGTCGAGCCGCAACTGGGCCGCCGCGTAGCGGCCGGGGTGTTCCCGCGCGTAGTCGCGGTAGACGCCGGCCAGCGCCGCCAAGGCGTCCTTGCCGGCCCGTCCGGCCAGGGCGTCGGCGGCCCGGTCGGCCATGTCCGCGAGCGCCAGCAGGGCGATCCTGGTCCGGAGGTCCTGAGAGTTCCTCACATGCGAGTACAGGCTCGCGACCTTGACGTCGAAGCGCCGGGCGAGCGCCGAGACGGTCACCTCGTCGAAGCCGACCTCGTCGGCGAGTTCCGCGCCTGCCTCGGTCAGACGCTCCGGCGTGAGTCCCACGCGTGCCATACGGCACCTCCCTTCTGCCTGAAGGGATTGTGCATCTGCCTAATACCTTTAGGCAAGCGTCATGAGGCCTTAGGCATCCTGGAGGGTACGCCGGACGGGCGTACGCTGCCTCAGCCTCCTGCCCCGCCTGGTCAGGCCCCAGGGCTTCAGGATCGAGATCACCGTCATGAAGACGTAGGCGGACAGCGAGACGACCGGCCCCATCAGGACGTCCCCGGCATCGGGCAGCGGACCGCCCGCGGCGACGGTGGCGACCGCGGAGTTCACTCCGGGGCGCAGGGCGAACACCGTGGCGGTGGTCGTGGCGAGGGTCAGCCAGAACTTCGTCCAGACCCACCGGTGCCGCGCCAGACCCCACGCGGTCCCCAGCGACAGCACCAGTCCGCTGAGCAGCGTGAGGAACGCGACGGGGAGCAGCAGCCAGTCCGCGAAGAGCTTCATGGCCCGGACGGACGCCTCCACGGTCACGGCGGACCCGGTGCCGGCCGCGGTGGTGCCGAGCGCGAGCAGCCCGAGCGTGAGCCCGAGCCAGCTCGCGGAGGCGACGACGTGGACGACGAGCGCGGTCCGGCGGGCGGGGCGGCTGAGTTTCGGGTTCATGGGGGACACGCTGCCGGGGCGGTGGGGTGAGGTCGTCTCGCAGCGGGAGTAAACCGGCGTACTCGCGTCGGCGTACGGGGTGCCGGCGTTCGGGGCGTCGGCGTACGGGGTGTCGGCTACGGGGGGAGTGTCAGTGCCGTCGTCTAGCTTCGCGGCATGACCGAGCCCTCCCACCTCACCGCGGTCCGCGAGTCCTACGACACCGTCGCCGCCGACTACGCCCGACTCGTCAAGGAACCGGCCGAGTTGGACCCGGTGTCGCGCGCGATGCTGGCCGCCTTCGCCGAATCCGTACGCCCTCTGGGGCCGGTCGCCGACCTGGGGTGCGGTCCGGGCAAGGTGACGGCGCACCTGGCCGCGCTGGGCGTGCGGGCGTTCGGCGTGGACGTGTCACCGAGGATGGTCGAGCTGGCCCGCGCGGCCTACCCGGAACTCCGTTTCACCGTCGGCTCGATGACCGCGCTGGAGATCGGCGACGGCGAACTCGGCGGCATTCTCGCGTACTACACCGTCCACCACACCCCGCCGCAGCTGCTGCCGACCGTGTTCGCCGAGTTCCACCGCACCCTCGCGCCCGGCGGCCGGCTGATGCTGGCGGGCCATGTGGGCAACGGCGAGCACCTGTGCCCGAAGCGCGCGTACGGCGACCATCCGGTGTCCTACGAGTGGCACCTGCTGCCGCCGGACGAGATCGCGGAACTGCTCCGGCGGGCGGGGCTGGTGGTCATGACGCGGGTGGTGCAGGAACCGGAGGGAGGGGCGAAGAGGCAGGCGGGCAAGTTCCTGGCGTACAAGCCGTAGCAGCGGCAGCGGCAGCGGCGGCCGGTGGGGTCAGCCGCTGTGCGTCCACACCCGCAACGGGCCGAGCGGCACGAAGCCGTACCGGAGGGCGACCGTCAGATCGTCGCCCTGTTCGTATCCGACGACGGGCAGGGTGGGGAAGAGCCGGGCGAGCGCGTGCAGGACGACCGGCCAGGCGGCGTCGGGTCCGCCGTCCCGCGCGAAGACGTTGGAGACACCGACGACGTGCTCGCTGCGGCTCGCGACCGCCCCGGCGGCGACACGGCCGTCGGCGGCCCGCCCCAGGATCACGAAGGTCTCCGGGTCGGCGAGCAGCTCGGGCCTGAAGAGGTCCGCGTTCCCGCCGCCGGCGTCCCAGGCCAGCGCCCAGGCACGCAGTGAGCCCGGATCGTCCACGATCTCCCAGGCGAGGTCGGGAACGGGTGCGGATGCCCCGGCCGGCCGATGGATCCACCACGCCTCGAACAACACCCGGAACCCGGCCTCCGCCAGCTCCAGATCGGCGAAACCGTCCTTCACCGAGGCACCGGGCGAGACCGTGTCGATCCGCGCCACGAGCGCGCCCACGTCGGCGCCCGGCTCCAGCGTCACGGCATCGGGGTAGTAGAGCGGCGTCCGCACCGGGGCGGCCCAGGCGTCGCCCCCGAACCCGCCCACCACCCCGTGCGCCCGGCACATCACCGCGCACCACTCGGCGTTGTTCCGGGCGGCTGCCCGGACGAGGAACTGCTGCGAAGTCGTCGTCACGAGTGCGGATCATGACGGTGCCCGCCCCGACTCGTCGAACGATTTAGCGACCGGCCGCTTCTAGGGTGTGCAGGGCCAGAGTCCCCAGCGAGCGGCCCGGAGGCGTCATGACCCCGCTGATGAAGTTGAGCGCGATCACCCTGGACTGCCCTGATCCGCTCGCCCTGGCGGCGTTCTACCAGCAGGCCACCGGACTTGGACTCCACCCCGAGTCGGACGCCGAGTTCGCCGCGCTGGACGTTGAGGGCGGGTTCAATATCGGGTTTCAGCGGGTCGACGACTACCGCGCTCCGAGCTGGCCCGGCCAGGTCGTACCGCAGCAACTGCACTGCTGTTTCAGGGTCGTGGACGTCGACGCGGCCGAGGCCCGGCTGCTGGAGCTGGGGGCGGGCACACCGGATCAGCCGCAGCAGGACAGATGGCGGGTCCTCACGGATCCGGCCGGGCATCCCTTCTGCATCGTCGGGGGCTTGTCGTGACCGGCCACGCCGACGACGCGGCCACGCCGACTCGCATGGCCCTCCCCGAAGCTACGACGCCCGCACGCTAGTTGAACGGCATCTCGTCGGGTCCGCTCCGTTCCGTGCAACTGCGGGCGACGGTGTCGGCGAAGACCCGCGCGAGCGGAGTGAGGGCGTCCCAGCGGCGGACGGCCCAGCCGACCGGGAGCGGGGGCAGATCGGGGACGGGGACGAGGCGGAGGGGGCCGTCACCCGGTATCCCCCAGCCGGGCAGGACGGGTACGACGGCGTGGCCGAGGCCGAGTTCCGCCAGCAGGAGGGCGGTGTCCCAGTCGGCGACGCTCGTGCCGGAGCCGCTCCGGATGCCGAGTTCGGCGAACGCGGCGTCGAGGAGGGCACCCGAGGTGGAGTTCTCGGGAAGCCGGATGAGGCTGATGTCGCTGAACCCGGCCGTGCCGACACAGGGCCGGTCCGCGAGCGGATCGTCGGAGCGGACGGCCAGGACCCAGGGCAGGGAGACGACGGGGCGCTGCTCGATACCGCGCACCGGCCCGTCGATGGTCACCCAGGCGAGATCGACGTCGCCCGCGGCGAGGGCGTCGAAGCAGCCGCGGCTGGAGGTCTCCGTCCGAAACTCCAGGCTGACCTTCGGGTAGCGCCGCCGGAAGTCCACGACGGCCTCGGCCATGAAATGCCGCACCGTGGTGCCGCCCGTGGTGACGCGTACGGCGCCACCGTCCCCGTTGACCAGGTCCCCGAGCCGCCGCAGGGCCAGATCCAGACCGGAGACGCTGTCCGAGGCGGCGTCGCGCAGGACATGCCCCGCGGGGGTGGGCACGACACCCCGGGGCCGGCGCTCCAGGAGGCTCACACCGGTCTCGCGCTCGAGCCGTTTGACGTGCTGGCTCACCGCCGACTGGGTGCGGCCCAGCTCCCGGGCGACGGCACTGAGGCTTCCCGCCCGGCACACGGCCACGAAGACGCGCAGATCCTCCAGAGTCACAACCCCAAGCTACAGCTTGGGTGTTGGGAGAAATCCATAGGATTGACTGAGGTGTCGGGGCCTACGAGGATCAAGGCAGGGCCCAGGCGGCAACCCGTCCGGCGCTTTCGCGGGTCCGGACCACAGGCGAAGGCGCGGACGGGTGCCGACCCCTCCCGTGACGGAAGGACACCGTGTCTGCCTCCCCTCCTCCTGACGCCACCGACCGGGCCGCCGCGCTGCTGCACGGGCTCGGTGCCGCCGAGATCGTCCATCCGGGCGGCACGCTCGTCGCCCACCTCCAGCGCGTCCGCAGCCGGCTCGCCGCCTGGGACGCCCGCCCGGCCCTCCAACTCGCGGGCCTGTGCCACGCCTTCTACGGCACCGACGGCTTCCCTACCGCCCTGCTGCCCTCGGACCGCCGCTCCGACCTCGCGGCGGTGATCGGTGCCGAGGCCGAGGCGATCGTGTACCTCTACGCGTCCTGCGACCGCCAGGCCACCTACCCGACGCTCGCGGACGCCGACGGGCCGTTCCGGGACCGCTTCACCGGCCGCCTCCACACACCGGATCCCCGGCACCGACGAGACTTCGCGGAACTCTCCGCCGCCAACGAACTCGACCTCGCCCGCCTCGACCCCGCCTTCCGCGAGAAGTGGGGCCCGCAACTCCTCACCCTGTTCACCCGCTTTCGGCCTCTGCTGAGCGAGCCCGCCTGGTCGGACTGCGAGGCGGTGCTGGGCGGGACGCGGCAGGGCTGAACCGGATCTCATTCCGACGGCTGGATCCGCCAGGGCTTCTTCGAGCGAACCGGCCGTGTCGGTGAGGGCCGTGCCGGCGACTAATTCGGGTTACTCGTCGACGAGGTGAGAGGTGCCATGGCGACTCGCACACCAGCTGAGCGCGCCCTGGCTCGCTCGTTCACCACCGATGATGGCGCCACCAGGTTCAACGTCACCGACCTGACGGTAGACGACCAACCAGACCGCAGCGTCACATTGGCCCACGGCCTCATCGTCGAGCGGGAGGGGCACGCCGACGAGTGCTGGGTCGTCACACTGCCATGGGGCGACAAGTCCTTCGCGGACGTGCTCACCTCGTCTGCCCCTGATTCTGAGCGCCTTCGCCAACTGGTTCAGCTGGTGCGCGGCCTCTTGGAAGAGTGGTGGGACACCAAGGGGCACAACCGCCGGTCGGCGAAGATGGGGCGCCGATGCTCCTGAGCTGCCTCTACGCGCTGTAAGAGGTCGGGTCGACCAGACCGGTACCCCCTCGTCCTCGAAACGGCGCCGCATCCTCTGGGTCAGCGCCGGCGACGTGGTTTGCCCAGACGCGGCCAGGTCTGCGGCCTTGGCCGGCAGGGCAGGACGGGCTGATCCGTATGGGCCTAACCGGGTGGCATGGCGCACTTTTGCAAGCGGGTGCTTGCAATAGTTAGCGAGGTGCGGCACCGTGGAGGGCATGGCATCGCTCAACGTCGGCAATCTCGGTGACTACCTGCGCGAGCAGCGGCGCAACGCGCAGCTGTCGTTGCGGCAGCTCGCCGATGCCGCCGGGGTGTCCAATCCGTATCTGAGCCAGATCGAGCGCGGGCTGCGCAAGCCGAGCGCGGAGGTGCTGCAGCAGGTCGCCAAGGCCCTGCGGATCTCCGCCGAGACGCTGTACGTCCGGGCCGGCATCCTCGACGCCGAGCGGGACCGGGACGAGGTGGAGACGCGCGCCGTCATCCTCGCGGACCCGACGCTGAACGAGCGGCAGAAGCAGGTGCTGCTGCAGATCTACGAGTCCTTCCGCAAGGAGAACGGATTCGGGACCGGCGACGGCTCCGGCAACGACACCGATGTCGTCGAGGTCGTGGTCGCCGAAGGCGCGGCGGACCCGGGTGCGGATGGGGACGCGGACGAGGACGTCCCGGACGGCGGCACCGGGATACGCAGACGGACCCGTACGGCCGACGGCGGCAGGCCCGCCGAGGACCGTACCGGCGAGGGGTCGGGCGGCACGTCCGAGACCCGCCGGACCCGTAAGACCACCGGCGGTACGTCCGCCACCCGCCGTACCCGCAAGAACACCGGCGGTACCCCCGCCGCCCGCCGGGCCCGCAAGGCCACCGGCGGCAGTGACACCGACCCGCAGCAGACGGCCGGCTAGCCGGACCAGGGCCCGGCCGCTCCGCTGCGGATCACACCACCCTCAGCCGAACCCTCAAGCGAGAAAGAATCCGGGAGGATCCTCACCATGGCCATCACCGACGACCTGCGCAAGACCCTCAGCGACCCGACTCCGCTCTACTTCGCCGCCGGCACCGCCGACCTCGCCCTCCAGCAGGCCAAGAAGGTGCCCGCCCTCGTGGAGCAGCTGCGGGCCGAGGCTCCGGCGCGGATCGACGCCGTACGCAACACCGACACCAAGGCCGTCCAGGAGAAGGCGTCCGCCCGGGCCAAGGAGGCCTCGGCCCGCGTCAAGGAGACGCAGGAGACCCTGCAGACCAAGGTCACGGGCTTCATCGGCTCCCTCGACGCCGACTTCAAGAAGCTCGGTTCCAACCTCGACGCCGACCTGAAGAAGTTCGGCGAGAACGCCCAGGACTTCGCGCTGCGCGGGGTCGGCGTGGCCGCCGAGTACGCCGTCAAGGCCCGGGAGACCTACGAGAAGGTCGCCGAGCACGGTGAGCAGGCCGTGCGCACCTGGCGCGGCGAGGCCGCCGAGGGCATCGAGGACGTCGCCGAGGGCGTCGAGGAGCTGGCCGTGGCCGTCGAGCCGAAGGCCGAGCCGGTCGAGGTCAAGGACGAGCCGGCGAAGCCCGCCGCCACGAAGGCCCAGGCCGCCCCGGCCACACCGGCCACCGCGGCGAAGAAGGCGCCCGCCGCCAAGAAGGCTCCGGCGCGCAAGCCCGTCGCCAAGAAGACGCCGCCGGCCAAGTAGGCACGGCGACGGCGACGGAGTCGCAGACGGACGCGGGCCGGGCACCCTGAGGGTGTCCGGCCCGTTGTACGGGTACGGTGACCGCGTAGGGACGAGCCGAGTCTGGTGGTGGACGTTGTGCTGATTCAGGGCTTCACAGGGTTTATGTGGCTGCTGAGCATGGCCCTGATCATTTTCAGTGGCTTCGCTCTGCTCGACGCCGCCGTGCGGCGGGAGGACGCGTACCGCGCGGCCGACAAGAAGACCAAGCCGTTCTGGCTGATCATCCTCGGTCTGGCCTTCGTGGTGAACCTGCTCTTCCCGATCCTGTCGTTCCTGCCGATCATCGGGCTCATCGCGACGATCGTGTACATGGTCGACGTCCGCCCGGCCATCCGCGCGCTCCCCGGCGGGGGCCGCAGCCAGCGCGGCTCCAGCAGCGACGGCCCGTACGGCCCCTGGAACGGCGGCCGGTAAGCCGCCCTCCCGGCAGCGCCGCGGCCCGCGGCTGCGGCGCACGGCCAGCCCGGGGCTACGGCACCCGGTCCAGCAGCAGTACCGCCACGTCGTCCGTCAGCTCGCCACCGTTGAGCGCGCGCACCTCGTTCACCGCGGCCCGCAGCAGCCGCTCGCCCCGCAGCCCCTCGGCGAACTGGCGGCGGATCATCTCGGTCATGCCGTCCTGGCCGAGCCGCTCCCGGCCCTGGCCGATATGGCCCTCGATCAGACCGTCGGTGTAGAGCATCAGGCTCCACTCGGCCCCCAGCTCCACCTGCATCCGCGGCCAGCGGGCACCCGGCAGCAGCCCGAGGGCCGGGCCGTTGTTGTCGTACGGCAGCAGCCGGGCCGGTTTGCCCGGGCGGGCCAGCAGCGGCGAGGGGTGACCCGCCAGGCACAGGCCGGCGCGGCGGCCGTCCGGAGCGATGTCCACCGTGCACAGCGTCGCGAAGATCTCGTCGTCGGCCCGCTCGTGCTCCAGCACCTGCTGGAGCGTGCCCAGCAGCTGGTCGCCGCACAGGCCCGCCAGCGTCAGCGCGCGCCACGCGATCCGCAGCTCCACCCCGAGGGCGGCCTCGTCCGGGCCGTGGCCGCACACGTCACCGATCATCGCGTGCACGGTGCCGTCCGGGGTGCGGACGACGTCGTAGAAGTCACCGCCGAGCAGGGCGCGCGAGCGGCCCGGGCGGTAGCGGGCGGCGAACCGCAGCGGAGAGCCCTCCAGCAGCGGCGTCGGCAGCAGACCGCGCTCCAGGCGGCGGTTCTCCTGGGCCCGCAGACGGCCCTCGGCGAGCCGGCGCTCGGCCGACTCGGAACGCTTGCGCTCCACCGCGTAGCGGATCGCGCGGCTCAGCAGCCGGCCGTCCAGCTCGTCGCGGAACAGATAGTCCTGGGCGCCCACGCGCACCGCCTCCGCGCCGCGCTCGGCGTCGCCCGACGCGGTCAGCGCCAGGACGGCATGCCGGGGCGCGAGCTCCAGCACGTGCCTGAGCACGGCGAGCTCGTCCTCGGAGTCGCTGTGGCCGGGCGCCGGCAGCGCGAGGTCCAGCAGGATGCAGTGGACGTCGTCGGTCAGCAGCCGCCCGGCCTCGGTCAGATTGCGGGCCGTGCGGACGCGGATCGGCTTGCCTGCCTGGTCGAGCATGTCCGGCACGATCGGCGAACCGGCCGGGTCGTCCTCGATCAGCAGCAGGGTCAGATTGGTGTGGGCGGTGTGGTTCTCCACCTTCTCCGTGCTGTTCCCGGCGGTGTCCGGTGTGCGCGGGGCAGCGGCCGAGGCGTCCTTGACGGAGTCCTCGGCGGAGCCCCCACGCGGGGACGCGGCCTGCGCCTGACCACTTTCCACGGCCGGGATCGCTCTCTGCCGCGGTATGGGTACGGGCATTGTCTTGGGTTCCTTCCCTCCCCCCGAGGGCATGGCGGGGGCGAGGGACCTCGACCCACCGACGGGGACCATAGCGGGTGTCGGCGCCGCATTGGAATGGTGTGAGCCACGCCGCCGCGCCATCGGCCAGTGTCATATGCCGCGATATGTACCGCAGTTGGACAGCCCGGAGATGCTGTGGAGATGACGAACGTCACGCCGACACCTCGTCTGCCGGGGGGTCCGGCGTGCGGTGGGTCACGTGGGCCGGGTCACCAAAGGTGCCCGATGCCCGATATGTTCACCCGGCGTCGGTGCCGGGATCAGGCCGTACGACCCCGAGGATAGGCATGGATCCCGCTCCCGCGACGGTGATGTCCCGCCCGGGGCGCGGGGCGTGCACCATCGCGCCGTCGCCGATGTACATCGCGACATGGCTGGCGTCGTCGAAGTAGATGATGAGGTCGCCGGGCCGCATGTCCTGGACGTCGATGTGCCGGAGCTGCTTCCACTGCTCCTGCGAGGTGCGCGGTATGCCGCGGCCGGCGGATATCCAGGCCTGCGAGGTCAGCCCGGAGCAGTCGTACGTCTTCGGACCCTCGGCGCCCCACTGGTAGGGCTTGCCGATCTGGGCCGTGGCGTACTCGACGGCTTTCTTGCCCTGCTCGGTGGCCTTGCCGCTGATCTCGTCGAGGACGCCGGAGCCGAGCCAGGCGGACTGGGCCTTGGCCGCGGCCGCCTTCTCCAGCTCGGCGAGGCGCTTCTGCTCGTCCTTCTGCAGCTCGGACTCGACCTTCTCCGCCTGCTCGATCTGCTTCTCGATCTTCTTCTGCGCGGCGGCCTTGGCCTTGCGGCCCGCCTCCAGCTTCTTCCACTGCGCCGAGGCGTCCTTGGCGTACTGCTCCAAGTCCTCCTGGGTGCGTGCCAGTTCGCCGATCAGGCCCTTGGCCGCGTGTTGGCCCTGGCGGACGCGGACCGCTCCGTCGAGGAACTCCTGCGGGTCGTCGCTGAGCGTCAGATGGGCCTCGGGCGGCAGTCCGCCCCCGCGGTACTGCGCGGCGGCCGAGGCGCCGGCGCGGTCCTTCAGCTTGGCCAGCTTCTCCTTGCCCTTGACGATCTTCTTGGCCAGTTCGACGATCTCGGCGGACTGCTTGTCCGCCTTCTCCTCGGCGGCGTTGTACTCGTCGGTGGCACGGCCCGCGGCGCGGTAGAGCTTGTCGAGCTTCTTGCGGACGGCCTCGAGGTCCTTGCTGGGACCGGGCGTCGGGCTCGCGCTCGGGGTGGGGGAGGGGTCCGGACTGGCGAACGCCGTGCCCGGTGCCGCCAGCACGCTGATCGCGCAGACCACGGTCACCGCCGTCGCGATCAGGCCACGCTTGCCCGTTCCCATACCTCAGCCCCCAACTGATTAACCGTCAGTAACATCCGGTTCGTCTGGGGATGCTGCCATGACGGCGCCCAAAGCGACAGAGGTAGTGCTTCCCGCCGTCCCCGCACCGGTATGCCCCCGGCATGACGATCTCCCCGCCTGTGTGACGAACGACTCACGGAGATCGTTCCCGACAGGCCCTGCCGGATCATGCCGGGCCCTGCCGACGGGCCCTGCCGGTGAGCTCAGCCCCGTGGGGCCAACGCCTCCCACCGCACCGTCACTTCGCCCTGCCGCCACCGCACCGGCCCGTCCGCAACGGGCCAGTCTGCCGTCAGGTCCCGTACCGCGCGGATCCAGCGCTGGCGGGCGCCGTAGGAGGCGTAGGGCGCGGCGGCCGCCCAGGCGCGGTCGAAGTCGCGCAGGAAGGTGTGCACCGGCTCGCCCGGGACGTTGCGGTGGATGAGCGCCTTCGGCAGGCGCTCCGCCAGGTCCGAGGGACGCTCCAGGGAGCCCAGCCGGGTCGCGAAGGTGACCGTGCGCGGCCCCTCCGGACCGAGCGCGACCCACACGTGCCGCCGCCCGATCTCGTCGCAGGTCCCCTCGACCAGCAGCCCGCCGCGCGCGCCGGTGGCCGGGTCGGCCGGTGCGAGCCGCCCGCACAGCCGCTCCCACACGGCGGCGACCTCGCCCTCCTCGTACTGCCGCAGCACGTTCGCCGCGCGGACGAGCAGGGGCCGCTGCGGGAGGGGGATCTCGAAGCCGCCGTGCCGGAAGGTGAGCCCGGCCCGCTCGTACGGCAGCGCCGCCGCGACCCGGGCGGGCTCGATCTCGACGCCCACCACGCGCGCGTGCGGCGCGACCGTACGCAGACGGTGCAGCAGTTCGACGGCCGTCCAGGGGGCGGCGCCGTACCCGAGGTCGACCGCCACGGGGTCGGCGGCGCGCCGCAGCTCCGCGCCGTGCGTGGCCGCGATCCAGCGGTCCATACGGCGCAGGCGGTTGGGGTTGGTCGTCCCGCGCGTCACCGTGCCCACGATGCGGGGGCGGGTCGCCGCGCGGGATGTCATGCGTATGAGGGTATGCGGCCTTCAGGGGTAGCCCTCGGGTGTGATCAGGCGCCGCCCCCGAGTGTCCTCAGAGGTAGCCCCCCGGGTTTCCTCAGGCACCGCCCCCGTACGTCCCGAACTCCGGAACCCCCGTCGCTTCGAAGACATGCACCGACAGCCCGCCCGGCGTCGTCCGATGGTCCGTGAGCCGCAGCCCGGCCGGTGCCCCGCCGTCAGGGAAGAGGCGACGGCCCTGCCCCACCACGACCGGGGCGATCGCCAGCCGCAGCGTGTCGACCAGCCCGGCGGCCAGCAGGGACTGCGCGAGCCGGGCGCTGCCGTGGATCTGGATCTCCCGGCCGGGCAGCCGCTTCAGCTCCGCCACCTGGGCGGGGACGTCGCCGGACAGGATCGTGGTCGGGTTCCAGCCGGCCGTGGTCAGGCTGTGGGAGGCGACGTACTTCGGCAGGCCGTTCAGTACGGCGGCGGCGGGATGGTCGGTCATCGTCGGCCAGTCCCGGGCGAAGTTCTGGTACGTACGGCGGCCGAGCAGCAGCGCGTCCGCCTCAGCGAGCCAGGTGCCGACCAGCCGCTCGAACTCCTCGTCGAGATGCGGCACGAACCAGCCGCCCCGCTCGAAACCGTCGCTGGTGTCCTCGTCCGGGGCGCCCGGCCCCTGGGAGACACCGTCGAGCGTCAGGAACTCCTGCACCACGAGCTTCATCGTGACCCTCTCCTCTCCTCAGTGAGTCAGATCAGTGAGTCAGACGCCCCGGGACGCGGAAACTCATCGGCCCCCGAACGGGGAAACTCATCGGCTCCCGAACGGGGAACTCATCGGCCCCCGAACGGGGAAATGGCGAGATCGCGAGGCCGCGAGAACCGCGTCAGTCCTGCCGGACGATGTTCCTGCCCGGCCCGCCGGAGAGCGTGTCCGCGCCGGGTCCGCCGTACAGCTCGTCGTCGCCGCTGTTGCCCCAGATCCGGTCGGCGCCGCCGTTCCCGCGCAGGATGTCGTCGCCCCTGCCGCCGTAGATCTCGTCGTCGCCGGCCCCGCCGTACACCGTGTCGTCACCGTCGTCGGCGCGCAGGATCTCGCCCTCGGTGCCCGCGTAGAGGGTGTCGTCGCCGGCCCCGCCGCCGGCGTACCCCAGGGCGCCCGCCCTGATGGTGTCGGCGCCCGCGCCGCCCCGCACCGACGCGCCGTCGACGCGGCCGCCGGTAGAGCCGGTCCACCGGTCGTCGCCGTCGCCCAGCTCGACGGTGTTGAAGTAATAGACCTGGTCGGTGGCGTTGTCGAAGGAGGCGGTGTCGGCGCCGTCGCCGAGGTCCATTTCCAGGGAGTTGAGCGGGGACTGGCTCTCGGGGGCCTCGACCGTGCAGGAGATCCTGGTCCGGTCCGCGCTGTCGGGATGGCCGCACCCGGCCCCGGTGCTGATCGGGACGACATCGTCGATCACAAAGGTGAACCGGGAGCGGTCGCCGGTGAAGGACTGGGTGATGGCGACCTTGTTGGCCTGCCCGGGGGCGGCCGCGTAGGTGAGGTGCCAGCCGTACTCGTTCACCGAGGCGGTGGCGGCCGTCGGCTCCGCGGCCCCGGCCGGGCCCGCCAGGGCGGCCGGGACGGCCAGACCGATACCGAGAAGGGGCGTGAGAACCGTCGCCGTGCGTAACATCCGGCGGCCGATGAGGCGAGAGGGCATTGCATAACCTCCGTGAGGCAGTGGTCGGTCCTTTCGCTGGTTGTGACCGGTGGGGCGGGAACCCGGTTGTCCGCGGAACCGGGATCGACAGCCTTTTCATGACGGGGACAACGCCCGTGACCTGCGATTTCCGATCCAGTTCACCCGCCCGTCACGCTCCCGGTCCCGGCGCACAAGCGGGCCCTTCAGGCGCTCCACATTCTCGAACGGTTGAGCGGCGAGCGGTAATGATTCGGTAAAAGTCGCGAACAGGGAATCGAACGCGGAAATGGAGCGCACTCTTCCGGTGTTCACCCCCGTGCAGGGCACAGCGAGTCCTGCGCGAGGCATGCCCAAAGCGAGGAGGAACGCCACGTGAGCCAGTACATCGGCAGGCTCGGGCGGCGCTCCGCGTCGGCCCCCGCGCGCCTCAGGCTGCACCGCAGGCCCCGCCGGGTCGCCATGCTCTCCGTGCACACCTCCCCGCTCCACCAGCCGGGCACCGGCGACGCCGGCGGCATGAACGTCTACATCGTGGAGCTCGCGCAGCGCCTCGCCGCGCAGGGCGTCGAGGTCGAGATCTTCACGCGCGCGACCGCGGCCGCCCTCCCGCCGACCGTCGAACTGGCCCCCGGCGTCCTCGTCCGGCACATCGACGCCGGCCCCTACGAGGGACTCAACAAGGAGGACCTCCCCGCCCAGCTGTGCGCCTTCACCCACGGCGTCATGCAGGCCTGGGCCGGTCACCGCCCCGGCCACTACGACCTGGTCCACTCGCACTACTGGCTCTCCGGCCACGTCGGCTGGCTCGCCGCCCAGCGCTGGGGCGTCCCCCTCGTGCACGCCATGCACACCATGGCCAAGGTCAAGAACGCCAACCTGGCCGACGGCGACAGCCCCGAGCCGGCCGCCCGCGTCATCGGCGAGACCCAGATCGTCGCCGCCGCCGACCGCCTCATCGCCAACACCACCGAAGAGGCCGACGAACTGGCCCGGCACTACGCGGCCGACCCCGACAAGCTCGCCGTGGTCCACCCCGGCGTCAACCTCACCCGCTTCTCGCCCGCCGACGGCCGCGCCGCCGCCCGCGCCCGTCTCGGCCTGCCCCAGGACGCGCTGATCCCGCTCTTCGCGGGCCGCATCCAGCCCCTGAAGGCCCCCGACGTGCTGCTGAGGGCCGTAGCCGTCCTCCTCGACGAGCGCCCCGACCTGCGCTCGCGCATCCTCGTCCCCGTCGTCGGCGGCCCCAGCGGCAGCGGCCTCGCCAAACCCGAGGGCCTGCAGAAGCTCGCCGCCCGCCTCGGCATCGCGGACGTCGTACGGTTCCGCCCGCCCGTCGGCCAGGAACAGCTCGCCGACTGGTTCCGCGCCGCCTCCCTCCTGGTCATGCCCTCCTACAGCGAGTCCTTCGGCCTGGTCGCCATAGAGGCCCAGGCGGCGGGCACCCCGGTCCTCGCGGCGGCGGTCGGCGGCCTGCCGGTGGCCGTGGACGACGGACGCACCGGCTTCCTCGTACGCGGCCACAACCCCGCCGACTACGCGCGCGTGCTGCGCGACTTCGCCGACGACCCGGGGCTCGCGCCCCGCCTGGGCGCCCAGGCGGCCCGCCACGCCCAGTCCTTCGGCTGGGACACCGCGGCCGCCGCCACGGCGGACGTCTACACGGCCGCGATGCAGGCGCACCGCCGTCGCGTACGCTCGCACCATGGGTGAAACCGGTCAGCAACAGCGTGCGGCACAGGTCATCGAGGGAGTGCTGAAGGACGCCGACCTGGAGTGGGAGCACCCCGAGCCCGGCACGTACGTCGCGCAGCTCCCCGGCACCCGCAAGCTCAAGACCACGGTCTCCCTGCTCGTCGGCCGCCACTCCCTCTCCCTGAACGCCTTCGTCATCCGCCACCCCGACGAGAACGAACCGGCCGTCCACCGCTGGCTCCTGGAGCGCAACCTCAAGCTCTACGGCGTGAGTTACGCCGTCGACCAGCACGGCGACGTCTACGTCACCGGCCGGCTCTCCCTCACCGCCGTCACCGCCGACGAACTGGACCGTCTGCTCGGCCAAGTCCTCGAAGCGGCGGACGGCAGCTTCAACACCCTCCTGGAGCTGGGCTTCGCCTCCGCCATCCGCAAGGAGTACGAGTGGCGGGTGTCCCGGGGCGAGTCGACGCGCAACCTGGACGCGTTCGTGCATCTGACGCAGCGCCCGGAGCGCTGATCACCCGGCTCGGAAGCGCCCGGGCGGCACCCCCACCAGCTTCCGGAAGTGCCGCGTGAGATGCGACTGGTCGTAGAACCCGGTCGCCACCGCCACCTCGCTCGGCGTCCGCCCGTCGAGCAGCAGCCGCCGGGCGCGGCCCACGCGCAGCGACGTCAGATACTGGTGCGGGGCGATGCCGTAAGCGGCGCTGAACGCCCGTACGAGATGGGCCGGATGGGCCCCGACAAGACCGGCGGCCTCGTTCAGCCCGATCCCCTCGACGACCCGCTCGTCCAGCAACTCGCGCAGCCGCCGCGCCAGTACGGGATCGGCCGGCCGGGGCGCGGCGAGGTCACCCCGCAGATGCCCGCGCAGCCGCTCCCCGACGAACATCAGCCTGCTCTCGGCCTCCAGCTCCTCACCGGGCCGCGTCAGCGTGCCGTGCAACTGCCCGACGCGCCGCCGCAACAGCGGATCGCGCAGATCGGGGTGGTCGACGGCGGCCCCGATGAGCTCGTCCCCGAGATACGTCCCGTCGAGATACAACACCCGCTTGCGGAAGCCCTCCGCGGTGACGGGGGAGCCGTTGTGCGGCACATGCGGAGGCAGCAGCGACACGGTGTCGTGCGGCGTGCCGTGCTCGTGCCGGTCGAGGTCGTACCGCACGGCACCGGTGTCGACGATCAGCAGCGTCCAGGCCTCGTGGACGTGCATCGGATACGCGTACTCGGTGAACCGCGCGTGGAAGACCTCGACGACACCGGCGACGGGGGGACGCCAGGCGGAGACGGTCCGGGTGGACCGGGACGTCGGGGAGGTCCGGGAGGGCTCGGAGGCCATGCAAAAAACGTACAAGACCGTGGCGGGGGCTGCCGGGCACGCTCGCATCATGAACACCGAAGCATCCCCGGAGCCGACCGCGCCGACCGAGCCGATCCGCTTCGACACGAAGATCGCTGTGCTGCTGCGCGAGGACCTGGAGCAGTGGCAGCGCCTGAACGTCACGTCATTCCTGGTCAGCGGCTTGGGCACGCAGCTTCCCGAGGTGATCGGCGAACTGTACGAGGACGCGGACGGCGTGCCCTACCTGCCGATGTTCCGCCAGCCGGTCATGGTCTTCGAGGCCACGAAGGAAACCCTGACCACGGCCCACACCAAGGCCCTTTCCCGCTCCCTCCCCCGCGCGGTCTTCACGTCCGACCTGTTCGCCACGGGCAACGACCGCGACAACCGCGCGGCCGTCCGTGCGGTCCCGACGGCGGACCTGGACCTGGTCGGCCTCTTGGTCTACGGCCCGAAGAACGCGGTGGACAAGGTGGTGAAGGGCGCCCGGATGCATCCGTGAGACCAAAGTCGGGGGTCCGTAGACCAACGGCTGATGACAGGACGGAGGGCCCGTCCCGAGACTCTGTCTCATGGAGGAAGCCAAGAAGGTCCGCATGGGAGTCGAACTCGCGGAATCGACCTGGGCCATCGTGCTCTTCTGCGTCGCCTGCGGTGCAGTGGCCGGCGCCCTGCTCCCACTCCTCGCCCGCTGGCTGTTGAGCCTGCCGTGGGCACCACTGGAGGGCCCGGCCGAACTGCTGACCTCGATCCCGGAACCCGCCCTCACCCTGGGCACGGTCGCGGTGGGCGCACTCGCCGGCCTGCTGCTGGGCTTCATGGCCGTGCATGAGTCCCTGTCGGTGAACATCTCCGACACGCACGTGACCCTGACCATCAGGGACAGCGCCCAGTCGTTGGCCCGAGAGGAGATCGCGACGCTGTTCCGGGACGGCAAGCACCTGGTGGCGCTGGCCCCGGACGGCATGGAACTGGCCCGCGAGCACTGCGGCCTGCCCTGGCACCGCCTGACCGGCACTCTCACGGCGTACGGCTACCCCTGGGCGGCAGAGGACCCGCACCGAGCCGACTACCGCCGCTGGGTCCCCGGCACCCCGGGCCTCCCCGAGGGCGCGGACGCCCTGCTCAGGGCACGCGCCCAGGCCCGAAAGAACTCGGACGACGCGGGCGATGCCCGGGAGCTGCGCGGCGAACTGCTCCGGCTCGGCGTGGTCGTACGGGACGAGGAGAAACGGCAGTACTGGCGGCTGGTGGCAAGGGACTGATCACGGGGCGCAGGAATCACGGGGCGCAGGCCTCGGCGATCGACAAGCTGTTCTCATAAAGATGGTGCCGAGTGATCCGCCCGCCCTCGACGGTGAGCCGCAGCGCGAACGGCCCCTCGAAGGACTTCCCGGTAGCCCGTACGGTCCCTGCCAAATACCCCGTCAGCACGGCGTCGGCGCCGTCCACGAGAAGGGCATCGACAGAGGCCCGGGCATCCTCGGGCACGGTGTGCTCCATCAACTCCGCACCCTGCGCAGCACACTCGGCGCCAGTGGACCGGGGCCGAATCCACGGCACCCCGGGATTCTCGGCGAGCACCCAGTCGACCTCGTCGGCGAAGATCTCCGTCAGCCGCCCGGTGTCCCCGGCAAGCCGCGCGGCGAGAAATTCCTCGACGACGGCGCGGGTGGATGCGGCGCAATCGAACCCCGCGGGACTGGACTTGACGAACATGGCGCTCTCCTCGCTCCTCTACCGTCTGGACAGGTCCGATCCTGCCGGGAGGGAAAGGAGCGGTCGATTACCCGAGAGGTCATGACCACACGCTGGGCCTGGTCGTCACTACTGCCCGACACGCCCGTCGATCAACTCACGCAGAAGATCGGCATGACCGCAGTGCCGCGCGTACTCCGCGATCTGCGCCACCAGGACATCCCGCAACTGAAGCCGCCCACCGGGCTCGGGCCCGAGGTCGGAAAACCCGGCGTTCGTACTGGCGAGGTCGGTGACGCCACCCAGATACCGATCGGTGAGCTCCACCTCGATCCGCCACTGCCGCCAGGCATCCTCCACGACCCCCGGATCAGCGACCGCCCCGTTCCAGTCCCCGTCCCGATCCTCCTCGGTCCGATACAGCTTCGGCGCGTCCTCCCCGGCCATCACCCGCCGAAAATGCCGCTCCTCCTCAGCCATGTGCCGCACCAGCCCGAGCAGAGACATCGTCGACGGCGGCACAGACCGCAGAGCCATCTGCTCGGCGTCCAGCCCGGCGCACTTCATCTCCAGGGTCAGCCGATAGTGCCGCAGATTCTCGAGCAGGACGCTGCGCTCATCAACGCTTTCAGTCTCTGTCTCACGAGGATCATCATCCGGATCAACCCACATATCGGGGTAAACGGTCGACTGCGTCCACCGAGCCACAGCTCGTTCATCGGTGTGCTCATCCGAGACCATGGGGCATGGTGAACCGCTCCGGAACACCTCCGCCACCGAATATCGGGCTTCAACCGGGCATCCAGACCCACGGCTGAAGAACGGGCCGCAGGCCAAGACCGATCCTGCTGTGCGTACTCCCCGGCCCCGGAGGACAACCCGGCCCAAGCGCCTGGCACACGAGACTCAGGCCGTGCGCCTGTGCCACGCCGGATCACTCGCGGGCTGCGCAAGCACGACGAGCCGTTACAGGGAGAGACAGGGTGAGGCGACGATGAAGGGACCGTACGTGAGGTTCCAAGGAACGCTCCCCAACGATCGGGGCTCCTTTCCTGGCGTCTTCGGCCTGGCCAACCGACTCGCCCGCGAGGGCAAGTTGGACGCCGAGCAGTACAGGTTCTGGCGTGCCGGCAACGACTGGTACGACGCCAACTGCCCCAACCCCTCGGACGCCGACCCCCTCGTCTACGACCACGAGACCCACCCCGGTGCCGTCGCCTGGTTCAAGACGTCCTCCACAGAATTCGTCACGAGGGTGGACGGCTACCTGGAACTGCTTGCCGCGCACGGGGTCGAATGCCGACGGCTGGAGTCCTCCGACCCCGGAAGGATCGTCTACGAGGACGAGTACCAGGTCGTAGCAATCCCTCATGCCGATCACGAGCCCTCAGGGACAGCCGCCCCGACGCACCACGACGGCTGAGGACTCGTAGCGCTCCGCCAAAGCTCTGGCAGGCCAGGCCCCCCCACGGTGATCCTCCTGAACGGCCGTGAACGGGCTGAACGAGACGGAGGCTGAGAAGAAGGGACACGCAGGGCTGAGGCGCGTGCCCTTCCCAAGGGCTGGTCCGAAAGCGTCGGCCGTACGACGATGCTGCCCATGCGTCTCACCGCTGAAGAGTTCGAACTGCTGAAGTTGACCCGCCGCTACGTCACAACCGACCGTCGGTACCTCAAACTCGGCGGCTTCCTTCTCGGCATGAGCGGACGCGACCGGGCCAAGTTCATGCGAAAGCTGGGGAAGGCTGCCTATCGGATCGCTCCTCGTGAACTGGACCTGCTGCTCGACCGAGGTTGGCGCGAGAGCGGAACGGCAGCCTGGCTCATCGCTGTTGCCGGCAGGACCGAGTTCCGGGAGCGCCTCGGTGAACTCCTGCTCGCCAGTAAATGGCCCTACGCGGGGCAGGCGTACTGCATCGCCCTGGCCTCCTTCGGCACCTCGGCCGACGCCGACCTCCTGATTGCCTACCTCGACCGCTATCTGCCTCGCCCTGACCTCGTCTATGACCAGACGGACGCCCTTGGCGCGCTCCTGCTGCTCGACGCCAAGGCCGGCACCGACCATGCGGCCCGGTACCTCGCCCCGGACGGACTCTGGCAGCAGTGGATCGCCCAGTCGCCCAGAAAGGATCCCGCCGACCCCGACGAGTACCGAGAGTTCATCGAGCTTCTCTGCGCTTTCGCTGACGAGAGTGCCCAGCACCGTCCGACACGCAGGCGCGGTGCGACTCCTCACGGAAGGTAGCCACCACCGACGACTGCGTGCTGGCGACCAGGAAGAGTCGAGCGCCGGGCCTACCCCAGATACGGCGTCGGGCGACTTTCCAGGAAGTGGTGTAGCCGTAGGCGCTGGGTGTGGTGCATAGGTAGGGCGTCCGCCTCTGCGGGAGCGATGAATGGGACCTCGGTGGATTCGTCGGAGACGGTCAGATCTCCTCCGATGATGCGGGCGGTGAAGCAGATGTTGAACTGGCGGCGGACTTCGCCGTCGGTGTAGGCGATGACGTGCCGGGGGTCGGTGTAGGTACCGACCAGCCCTGTGATCTCGACGTCGTAGCCGGTCTCTTCCTTGACCTCGCGTACGGCGCAGCCGGGCAGAGAGTCGTCCATCTCCATGCCCCCGCCGGGCAGCGCCCACAGGTCATTGTCCCGCCGGCGCTGGAGCAGAATGCGGCCCTGGTCGTCGATGACCACCGCCGACGCGGCCACGACGAGGCTGTTGGGGATCGGAGCAGCGGGGTCGTCGTAGTACTCGGTCCGGGCCACTAGGTCCCCTTTGCAGGCCGGGCGGTCTCCCACACGTCGTTGAAGCCGTCGGCGTACGTGCCGAACATGCCACCGTCGCCACACCGAAGCACGGCAGGCGTTCACGCCGAACAAGTGCACGTTGACCAAGAACTGATCATTCGCGCAAGCCAGTGGAGAGAAGGTTGTAACTCAGTGCGTCGCGGGGGCCGTTCAGTCGTGTTCCCGTAGTGCGGCAACCAGTTGGTGTCCTTCCCTGGCTCCGCGTCGCAGGAGAACCGCCGCTGTGGTGTGGAGTTCGTTCCAGGAGTGAGGACGGCCGACAGCTGAGGCGTCGGGGACGGCTGTCGTGGCTACCGCGAGGGACTGAGGCGCTTCACCGGCGCCGGCGAGGGCGTGGGCGAGGCAGGACCGGTACCAGGTTCTGTCGCGTCGGTAGTCGTCCGGCAGGGCGTTCAGGCCGGTGGTGAGGTGGGCGATGGCTGTCTGCCAGTTCCGTAGGTGCAGTGCGGCCATGCCGCGTTGCAGGGTGAACCAGGTTTCGCCGTAGAAGTACATCCACGGGGGCTCATCCTCGGGGTGTTCGGCGGCGCGGCTGATGAGGATCTGGGCGTCGTCCAGGTGGCGTTCGGCGGCGTCGCCGTTGAGGGCGTGGCCGCGGGCGGTCATCTGGGCGGCCATGCCCTGGACGCCGAGGGAGGTGCCGGGGGCGGACCAGCGGGCGGCTTCGGCGAGTCGTACGCAGCGGGTTCCGCGTCCGCCGGACCAGGCCATGTGGGCCTTCATGCTGAGGGTGGTCGCCGCCATGTTGGCGTCGCCGGCTTCCAGGGCCCATTCGTGGCTGCGGTCGTACCAGGCCAGTGCGGCGGCTGTCTGGCCTTGGTCCTGGGCCATCCAGGCGAGGAATTGGGCGTGTTCGGAGGCGAGGCGGACGACGCGGTCGGCGAGTGGTCCGCGGGCGGCGGCGTAGAGGTCGACGACGGTGCGGAGTTGTCGGCGCATCACTTCGACGAGGGGGCGGGAGCCGATCACGTCCTCCGCGCGGCGGTGTTCGGCGAGCAAGCGGTCCAGCCAGTCCAGGGTGGGGGCGTCGACGCGGTGTGTTGTGCCGACGACGCTGGTGACGCGGGCCAGGAGGTCTTCGTCGGGGCCTGGGCCGACGAGGGAGAGTGCGGGGACCGGTGCGGTGTCCGGGTGCTCTGGTGGAGTGTGCAGGGACGGCGGGATTTCGAGCCCGGCCGTGATGCGCTGTCGTACTTCGAGCGAGGTCACCCGACATCGTCCGCGTTCGATGTCGGAGACGTCGGGTTGGACCAGTCCGACGAGTTCACCGAGCTTGGTCTGGCTCAGGCCGGTGAGCTTGCGGTAGGTGCGGAAGACCTGGCCCCAGTCTTCAACCGTGACCGCTGAGGCGAGTGCGGGATGGGACCAGAGGTCCGTACGGAATTCCCCCATAGCTCCAATATAGGGCGCTCCTATGGGGCTTCGGATGGGAGCAATCGGCGTCTGGCGCAAGGGTCTACCTGCGAGGACCCCGGCGACCGTGCGACCGGTCCCGGGGCGTGGCCAACGCTGCTGAGGAGCGTCGACATGACAGAGATTAGGTTCCCGGGGGTCTCCTGCCCATCCACGGCGAGTGCGCCGGGCTGCGGGACGGTCGAGCGGTGGTTGGCATCGGCCCATCCGTCACCGGACACCGCGCGTGGAGAGTGGAACGGTGCCGCGAAGCTCGCCGTGATTCCGTTGGGGAGGGTCTTCGAGGCGGTTCGTCTGCCTGAGCGGGTCGTGCACCGGGCGGTCGCGAGCGCCGATCGGGACACCGTGAGCGACCGGCTGGCCCGGTGCCTCAGCGGTGCCCCGGTCATTCACGACCCGGGCTTCCGCCGCTACTACGCCCTCGTACCGCCCGGCACCGCACAGATGTGGTGCGCGCCGGTCGCGGAGTGCCTGGGCGAGGGCACGTACCTCGGAGTACCGCGAGCCGACCGCACCGCATTCGACGAGCAGACACGGGCGTCCTTCTGGGCCGTGCCCCTCCTCCGGCCCGGGCGGCTGGGCATGGTGGTCGATGTGCTGGCTCTCGCGATGGCCGGCCGATGCCCGAGCGAGGAAAACGACGAGTCATGACCGCGCCCGTCAGCAGAACCGCGCTGCCGCTTGACCTCGAGACCATGCGCGCCTGCGCGGACCGCCTCCTCGCGAACGACACCGACGCACCCCGGCCGGGCAGCCTGGAGACGCTGACGCTCCATCTGCGCGGGCGCCTCATGCTCGTCGTCCCCGAGGTCGAGACGGCCGCGCTGGCGCTGCCCGAAGACAGCGCGGCGAGAGCCTGTGCGTCGTTCTGCATCGGTGAAGCCCGGCTGCGCCTCAGCGCTTCCGCCCGGGGCGCCCACGCGCAACGCCTCGCCCGTTCCGTCCGCACCCTCTGCGACCACTACGAGAACGAGGACCACGAGTGCCCGACCGCCCCCGAGCGGGCCGCGTACCTGTGCATGCTGCTGCACTGCCCCGCGTGCCCGGACTGCCGGGCCGTGGATGACGACGGCGAGGCCATCGGCAGCTGCGTGACCGGCGACCGGCTCTACGAGGAGTACCGGCAGGCCCGGCGCGGTGGGCCAGGCCCTCGGGAGCGGCCTCCGACCGCCCAGTAACAGACCGCCCCAAGCCAGAAAGCCCCCGCCCGCAAAAGAACCGCAGGTCGGGGGCCTAAGGAAGGTTCGAACTACTTCTTCTTCCCCTGGTTCTTGACCGCCTCAATCGCAGCCGCAGCCGCCTCAGGGTCCAGGTACGTCCCGCCCGGTTTCACCGGCTTGAAGTCCGCGTCGAGCTCGTACGACAGCGGGATGCCCGTCGGGATGTTGAGGCCCGCGATGTCACCGTCGGAGATGCCGTCGAGGTGCTTGACCAGGGCGCGCAGGGAGTTTCCGTGGGCCGCGACCAGGACCGTCTTGCCCGTCAGCAGGTCCGGGACGATCGCGTCGAACCAGTACGGGAGCATGCGGTTGACGACGTCCTTGAGGCACTCCGTCTGCGGGCGCAGCTCCGGAGGGAGGGTCGCGTAGCGCGGGTCGGAGAACTGGGAGTACTCGGCGTCGATGTCCAGCGCCGGGGGCGGGGTGTCGTAGGACCGGCGCCACAGCATGAACTGCTCCTCGCCGAACTCGGCGAGCGTCTGCGCCTTGTCCTTGCCCTGCAGGGCGCCGTAGTGGCGCTCGTTCAGGCGCCAGCTGCGGTGGACCGGGATCCAGAGGCGGTCGGCGGACTCCAGGGAGAGCTGCGCCGTGCGGATGGCGCGCTTCTGGAGGGACGTGTGCACGACGTCGGGGAGCAGGCCGGCGTCCTTGAGCAGCTCGCCGCCGCGCGTCGCCTCCTTCTCGCCCTTCGCGGTGAGGTTGACGTCCACCCAGCCGGTGAACAGGTTCTTCTCGTTCCACTCGCTCTCGCCGTGGCGGAGGAGGATCAGCTTGTACGGTGCGTCGGCCATGCCCCAGAGCGTAATCCACGCATTCGCCCGTTCGCGTGGCTGCCCGGCAGGCGGACGTTTGACCGGACCTGTTAATTGAGTGGCCCGCCGCCCACCCCCGTTCGTAATTTGTGCTTGCTGCTTGCGCCGCTTACCCACCTGTGCCGCTTGCATCCTGCGCCGCTTACCTCCGGGGGAGTCCATGCCGTACGCCGTCCGTGCCAGACGCGCCGTCCAGGAGACCGTCTCGGGGCTGCCCCGCGAGTTCTGGTGGCTGTGGACCAGCACGCTGGTCAACCGGCTCGGCGCCTTCGTCGCCACCTTCATGGCGCTGTACCTGACGCTCGACCGCGGCTACTCCGCCACGTACGCCGGTCTGGTCGCCGCCCTGCACGGGCTCGGCGGAGTGATCTCCTCGCTGGGCGGCGGGGTGATGACCGACCGGCTGGGCCGGCGGCCGACGCTGCTCATCGCGCAGGCCTCGACCGCCGTGTCCGTCGCGCTCCTCGGGTTCGTGCGCGACCCGGTCGCGATCGCCGGGGTCGCCTTCCTCGTCGGCATGGCGAGCAACGCCTCCCGGCCGGCCGTGCAGGCGATGATGGCGGACATCGTGCGGCCCGAGGACCGGATCCGCGCCTTCTCCTTGAACTACTGGGCCATCAACCTCGGCTTCGCCGTGTCCTCCATGGCCGCGGGGTTCATCGCCGAGGTCAGCTACCGCGCCGGGTTCCTGATCGAGGCCGGTATGACGATGGCCTGCGCGATCCTCGTCTTCCTGAGGCTGCCGGAATCGAAGCCGGCAGAGACGGTGAAGGCGGTGGGTGCGAAGGCGGTGGGTGCGAAGGCGGTGGGTGCGAAGGCGGTCCAGGACGACGACTCCGTCAGTCTCGGCACCGTGCTGCGCGACGGGCGCTTCATGAGCGTCGTCGGGCTGTCGTTCCTCATCGCGCTGATCTTCCAGCAGGGGTCGGTGGGGCTGCCGGTGGCGATGGGCGCGGCCGGGTTCACGCCGGCCGAGTACGGCACGGCGATCGCCGTCAACGGCGTGCTGATCGTCGTCCTGCAGATCCCCGTCACCCGGTTCATCGAGCACCGCGACCCGCGCCGGCTGCTCGTCCTCTCCTCGCTCCTCGCGGGGTACGGCTTCGCGCTCACCGCCTTCGCCGGGTCGGTCGGCGTCATCGCCCTCACGGTGTGCGTGTGGACGCTCGCCGAGATCGTCAACGCCCCGACCCAGACCGGCCTGGTCGTCCGGCTCTCCCCGCTGCACGGACGCGGCCGTTACCAGGGCATGTACACGATGTCCTGGTCCGTGGCCGGCCTCGTCGCCCCGCTGCTCTCCGGCTTCGTCATCGACCGGGTCGGTGCGGAGTGGCTGTGGGGGCTGTGCGCGGTCGTCGGGACGGTGGCCGGGCTCGGGTACGGGGTGCTGATGCGGCGGCTGCCGGAGGAGGAGCCCGTGGAGGAGCCGACGGAGGAGCCGGTGGTGGAGGCTGCGGCGGAGAAGCCGGGGGAGCCTGCTGCGAAGAACCTGGAACCGGTCCCGGAGGGTCCCGCGGCAAGCCTCTGATCCTCGTCCGGCATGGCTGCGCGACCGGCAGGGCGCACACGGCGGCCGGTCGCTCAGCTCACCTCACTGGATCGACAACGGCACCGGATGGATCTCGTCGGCCTTGTGCCCGGCGCGCTCGTGAACGCGCTGGATCGCTTCGGCCGAGGGGGCCTCGGAGAGGCAGTAGACCAGGCCGGACTCCGGGTCGGCCCAGGCCCTCTCGAAGTGGACGCGCTCCTCGCCCTCGATGGCGAGGTCCGCGTTGTGGGCCTCCCGCAGCTGCTCTTCCGTGATGCCCTTCATGCTGTGGTGGACGTCCATGAACTTCGCCATGACCTCGCGCCTCCTTCTCATTGCGCGGCCGTGACCTCCCTACGTCCATGCTCCGCCCGTACGAGCACGCAGGCGACCGCGACCTGAACGCCGTAGGGCCCCGGAGGCGAACCACCGGGGCCCTACGGAATTCAGCCGCACTGGCAGGGGCTGCCCGACTGGCACCCGCAGCCGCAGCCCGAGCCGCAGCCGCACGCGGCGATCAGGGTCAGTTTCCTGATCTCGGCGGGCTGCTCGGTCTCGCGCTCCTGCGTGGGGTCGGGCGTGGTGCTGGGGGAATCGGCCATGGGATCCTCCTCGAGGCTGGTGCCTGTGCCCATTGGATGCCCGTTCCGTTGGGCGCATCAACGGCGCACTGAGGCTTCCGCGCGCCCCGGCCGATCCTCACCCGCCCCCCCGAGCCGATCCTCACCCGCCCCCCGGCCAGGCCTCAGGCGCTCTCCGCCTCCGAAGCCACCGCCTGAATCTCCGGCTGCACATCCGTCTGAAGCTCATCCGCGTGCTCACCCGTCACCAGGTACACCACGCGCTTGGCGACCGAGACCGCGTGGTCGGCGAAGCGCTCGTAGTAACGGCCCAGCAGCGTGACGTCGACGGCCGTCTCGATGCCGTGCTTCCAGCGGTCGTCCATCAGGTGCTGGAAGAGGGTGCGGTGCAGCAGGTCCATCTCGTCGTCGTCCTGCTCCAGCTGGAGCGCCAGGTCGACGTCCTTGGTGATGATGACCTCCGCGGCCTTGGCCATCAGGCGCTGCGCGAGCTGGCCCATCTCCAGGATCGTGGCGTGCAGGTCGCTCGGGACCGCGCGGTCCGGGTAGCGCAGGCGCGCGAGCTTCGCGACGTGCTGGGCGAGGTCGCCCGAGCGCTCCAGGTCGGCCGACATCCGCAGCGACGTGACGACGATGCGCAGGTCCGTGGCGACGGGCTGCTGGCGGGCCAGCAGGGCTATGGCCCGGGCCTCCAGGTCGTGCTGGAGCTCGTCGACCTTCTGGTCGGCCTCGATGACGGCCTCGGCCAGCTTCAGGTCGGAGTCGAGCATGGCGGTGGTGGCGCGCCCGATCGCCGATCCGACCAGCCGGGCCATTTCCACCAGACTGTCGCTGATCGAGTCCAGTTCCTCGTGGTACGCGTCCCGCATCAGGCTTCCCTCTCGTGCGTCTGTGTCGGGGGTTCGAGGGCGGTGGCCCACGGAGCGAGCCAGACCCACCGAACGAGCCGTGGCCCACCCATCGAGCCAGGGCCCACCGAACAACCGGCGGTACGACCGTCGTATGACCGACGGCCCGAACCCCACGCTCCCACGTTCCGGCCCGTACGCGTCCGTTTCCGTCATCCCAAATGAACCAATACTGGCTCCAAGGTGAACTCTGGGCGACGAGTGTTCGAGGTCGCAGTCCGACGGCTGTGGCCCGTGCCCGTGCCATGCCTAACCTGGGTGCATGGACGTGAACGCGGCGGTCGCCGCAGTGGCTGCGATCGCCGGGGTGCTCACCGGTGTCATCGCCATGCTGGCGTTCCGGTGGAGCGAGCGCGAGCAGAAGCGCCCCACCCGTACCTCCCTGCACACGGACCCGGTGCTTCCGCCGGGCGTGGACACCGTCCTGTCGGTCCTGAGGTCCTCCGCCGTCGTCCTCGACGAGGCGGACGCGGTGGTCAAGGCGAGCTCGGCGGCGTACGCCCTCGGGCTGGTCCGCGGCGGCAAGCTCGCCGTCGAGCCGATGCTGCAGATGGCCCGGGACACCCGGCGCGACGGGGAGATACGCCAGGTGGAGCTGGACCTGCCGCGGCGCGGTACCGGACGCGGAGAGGCCCTGGCCGTCTCCGCGCGGGTCGCGCCGCTCGGGTCCCGGCTGGTGCTGCTGCTCGTGGAGGACCTCACCGAGGCCCGCCGGATCGAGGCGGTCCGGCGCGACTTCGTCGCCAACGTGAGCCATGAGCTGAAGACCCCGGTCGGCGCCCTCTCCCTGCTCTCCGAGGCCGTCATGGACGCCTCCGACGACCCCGAGGCCGTGGAGCGCTTCGCCGGACGCATGCAGATCGAGGCCACCCGGCTGACCAGCCTGGTGCAGGAGCTCATCGACCTCTCCCGGGTGCAGAACGACGACCCGCTGGAGGACGCCGAGCCGGTCCGCGTCGACGAACTCGTCGCCGAGGCCATCGACCGCTGCCGGCACCAGGCCGGCACCAAACAGATCACCATGGCCGCGGGCGGCACCGCCGACCTGCACGTATGGGGAAACCGCGGCCAGCTCGCCGCCGCCCTCGGCAACCTCGTCGAGAACGCGGTCAACTACTCGCCCGCCCGGACCCGCGTCGGCATAGCCGCCCGCAGGGTGAACGCGTCCGGCGGGGAACACATCGAGATCGCCGTCACCGACCAGGGCATCGGCATCTCCGACAAGGACAAGGAGCGCATCTTCGAGCGCTTCTACCGCGTCGATCCCGCCCGCTCCCGTGCCACCGGTGGTACGGGACTGGGGCTGGCGATCGTGAAGCACGTGGCCGCCTCGCACGGCGGGGAGGTCTCCGTGTGGAGCGCCGAGAACCAGGGCTCCACCTTCACGCTGCGGCTGCCGGAGGCGGGCGTGGCCCGCGACCGCGCACAGCAGCCCGCCCGAGAGATACGCGCAGGAGGCGCGGGCCTCGACGAGGAGGCCGGGCGGTCCACCCCCACATCCCCCGAATCAACCGCGTACGAAACGCTTCCCGCCCCGGAGGTCCTTCCGTGACCCGAGTGCTCGTCGTCGAGGACGAGGAGTCCTTCTCCGACGCCCTGTCGTACATGCTCCGCAAGGAGGGCTTCGAGGTCGCGGTCGCGACCACGGGCCCCGACGGACTCGACGAGTTCGAGCGCAACGGCGCCGACCTCGTCCTCCTCGACCTGATGCTGCCCGGCCTGCCGGGCACCGAGGTGTGCCGCCAGCTGCGCGGCCGCTCCAACGTCCCCGTCATCATGGTGACCGCCAAGGACAGCGAGATCGACAAGGTGGTCGGCCTGGAGATAGGAGCCGACGACTACGTCACCAAGCCCTTCTCCTCGCGCGAGCTGGTCGCCCGTATCCGGGCCGTGCTGCGCCGCCGCGGCGAGCCCGAGGAGGTCACCCCGGCCGCGCTGGAGGCCGGCCCGGTCCGTATGGACGTCGACCGGCACGTGGTCACCGTCGGCGGCACCAAGATCGACCTGCCGCTGAAGGAGTTCGACCTGCTGGAGATGCTGCTGCGCAACGCCGGGCGTGTCCTGACCCGCATGCAGCTCATCGACCGGGTCTGGGGCGCCGACTACGTCGGTGACACCAAGACCCTCGACGTCCACGTCAAGCGCCTGCGCGCCAAGATCGAGCCGGACCCGGGCGCCCCGCGTTACCTGGTGACGGTCCGCGGCCTCGGCTACAAGTTCGAGCCGTAAGCCGCCGCACGGTCCGAGCCGTGAGCCGCACGCCGGCGGCGGAAGCGGGCGGAGACAGACGGAAACAGAAGGGGCGGGACCTCCAGGAGGTCCCGCCCCTTCTCCGTCTCTGACGGCGTCTACGGCCGCTCAGTGCCCGGCGCCCGCGCCACCCGTCGCGCTCGCCGAGGCCGCGTCGGTCGGCGTGCCCGGCGACTCGTGACCGCCCGGCGTCTCACCACCGGCGGGGCTCTCCGTACCGGCCGGCGCGCCCGACTCGCCCTCGGCGGGCGAACCCGACGGCGAACCGGACGGCGAACCGGACGGGGCACCCGACGCGCCCGGCGCGGCCGGGACCTCGCTCGGGCCCCACTCGGCGAAGTAGTGCTCGGCGGGGACGACGAACGCGCGCAGGCTCACGTCACCGGTCTTGCTGAAGGTGAAGGTGACCTTCTGGGCGTTGCCGTCCTGGACGGCCTCACGGCTGCTCGCCAGGCTGGCCGTGGCGTTGCCCTTGCCGCCCAGGATCAGCGAACCGCCGGCCGGGATGCTGAGGCTGCCGCCCTTGGCGGGCTTGAGCTCGGCGGTCTTGCCGGTGCCGGGGAGGGTGATGGACTCCAGCGTCTCGGCGGACTTGCCGGAGTTGAAGAAGGTCGCGGAGATCGCGGCCGGGCCGGTCGACTCCAGGTCGGGCTGGGTGATCACGATCGCGTTCTGGATCTTGATGTCGCCGACGCTGGTCGCCGCGTTGTCCGGCTTGATCTCCAGCGTCTGGGCGCTGTTGCCGGCGCCGCACGCGGCGAGCGAGGCGATCGAGAACGCGACGGCGGCAGCGGCGAGGGCGCCACGTCGAAGGCTGCTGCTCACGGCGGCGGCAACTCCTTGACTCGAGCAGGGCGGCCGATAAAGCCGCCCTAAGTGTGTGTCAGCAGGCCTCAGGTTACCGAGCCGTTCCCGCGCGGCCGCACCCGACCCCCCGGCACCTCTGATCCCACCTCTGTCACAACTGACTCCCGCATCACATGTGACTCCTGGGTCACATTGGCGGAGTGCTCGTCCGGCATTCACATAAGAGCCCCGCGCGGTACCGCAAAACTTCCGTGAAGGAATGCGCGGACCACCTCGGAATTGATCACCGACGGCTCCTCCGGAGGCCCTGTGATCAATTCCGGATTCGACCTGAACCCCGCTCGGCCGTCCGAACGGAGTAGCGGAAGTCGATCATACGGAACGGGACATATCGGGATGTTCAGCCGTCTGGAGGGTGCTTCGGATGCGTGTAACGTACGCGTTTCGCTCGCCCCGGACAGCCGCTCCCACCTGCGAATACCTTCTTCCATCCCCTTGTCGAAGCACGTTCCTGTCGGACTTGTCAAGCCCCGAGATATGCCCTGACCTGCGAAAACGCCATTCAGAACCCGCAGTTTCCGTGTTACCCTGGATAGCCACGGAAGGGGTACCTGTCACATGACGTTCAAGGTTGGCGACACCGTGGTCTATCCCCATCACGGGGCCGCGCTGATCGAGGCTATCGAAACTCGTCAGATCAAAGGCGTGGACAAGACCTACTTGGTGCTGAAGGTCGCCCAGGGCGACCTGACGGTGCGTGTGCCAGCGGACAATGCGGAGTTCGTCGGCGTGCGTGATGTGGTCGGTCAGGACGGGCTGGACCGGGTCTTCGAGGTGCTGCGCGCACCGTACGCCGAGGAGCCCACGAACTGGTCCCGTCGATACAAGGCAAACCTGGAGAAGCTCGCCTCCGGCGATGTCATCAAGGTCGCGGAAGTCGTGCGTGACCTGTGGCGTCGTGAGCGCGAGCGCGGACTCTCCGCGGGCGAGAAGCGCATGCTCGCCAAGGCCCGCCAGATTCTGGTGAGCGAACTCGCCCTCGCGGAGAACACCAACGAGGACAAGGCCGAGGCCCTGCTCGACGAGGTGCTCGCCTCCTGAGGCGAAACCCGTCGATCAGCACTCTGCTTGATGCTTGATCCACGCTGCACATCGAAATGCCGCGGTGCCCGATGACGAATTTCCTGTCGCCGGGCGCTGCGGCATGTTCGTACTCGGATGCCGGTGCACCGCCACTCCGGGATGTGTTATCACTCACGCCCCGGTTGTTTGGCGTGCCGGGCCCGGGCAGCCGGCTCGACCAGCGTCACGGAAGGGTCCGGTCGAGCGCGTCGCGCCCGGCACTCCTCCAGGCCATACCCACGCCAGGCCAGAACACAAACCTGACAGGAACCGATGTCTGACGAATCACGCCCTGCGCCGCCGGCCGCCCCCGCGGCAGCCCGTACGGCGGCCGTGATCCCGGCCGCCGGCCGCGGTGTACGGCTCGGCCCCGGCGCCCCCAAGGCGCTGCGCGCGCTGAGCGGCACGCCCATGCTCATCCACGCGGTCCGCGCGCTGGCCGCCTCCCGTGCCGTCTCCCTGGTCGTCGTGGTGGCCCCGCCCGACGGTGCCGCCGAGGTCAGGTCGCTGCTCGACGCGCACGCGCTGCCCGAGCGGACGGACTTCCTCGTCGTCCCGGGCGGGCAGACCCGCCAGGAGTCCGTGAAGCTCGGCCTGGACGCGCTGCCGTCCGGCCACGACATCGTCCTGGTGCACGACGCGGCCCGCCCGCTGGTGCCGGTGGACACCGTCGACGCCGTGATCGAGGCCGTACGGGACGGTGCCCCGGCCGTGGTCCCGGCGCTGCCGCTCGCCGACACCGTCAAGCAGGTCGAGCCCGCGCGGACCCCCGGCGAGCCGGAGCCGGTCGTCGCCACGCCGGAGCGCGCGCTGCTGCGCGCCGTGCAGACCCCGCAGGGCTTCGACCGGGCCACGCTGGTCCGGGCGCACGAGACCGTGACCGGCGAGGTCACCGACGACGCAGGCATGGTCGAGCAGCTCGGCCTCACCGTCGTCGCCGTGCCCGGCCACGAGGAGGCCTTCAAGGTCACCCGCCCCCTCGACCTGGTCCTCGCGGAGGCGGTCCTGGCCCGCAGGAGGCTCAACGATGGCTTCTGACGACTTCCCGCTGCCCCAGGTCGGCATCGGCACCGACATCCACGCCTTCGAGGACGGCCGCGAGCTGTGGTGCGCCGGCCTGAAGTGGGAGGGCGAGGGCCCTGGCCTGGCAGGCCACTCCGACGCGGACGTCGTAGCCCACGCCGCCTGCAACGCCCTCTTCTCCGCGGCGGGCCTCGGCGATCTGGGTCAGCACTTCGGCACGGGCCGCCCGGAGTGGTCCGGCGCATCGGGCGTCGCCCTCCTGACGGAGGCGTCCCGCATCGTCCGCGAGGCCGGTTTCCGCATCGGCAACATCGCCGTACAGGTGGTGGGCCCGCGACCGAAGATCGGGAAGCGGCGGGACGAGGCGCAGAAGATCCTTTCGGAGGCGGCCGGAGCACCGGTATCGGTGTCGGGGGCAACAACAGACGGTTTGGGCTTCCCCGGACGCGACGAGGGCCTGATGGCGGTGGCAACGGCCCTGGTCGTGAAACGGGGATGACCGGTCCGACTCTTAGGGGCGCGGGGAACTGCGCGACAAGCCCCCACGCACCCGCACGCGGGAACGGTGCCGTACATACGCCACGGCCTACTACCCTGGTGTCGTGACTATTCGCCTGTACGACACCAGCGCCCGGCAGATCCGTGACTTCACCCCGCTCACGCCGGGTTGCGTCTCGATCTACCTGTGTGGTGCCACCGTGCAGGCCGCCCCGCACATCGGCCACATCCGCTCCGGCCTGAACTTCGACATCCTGCGCCGCTGGTTCGCCTACCGCGGCTACGACGTCACGTTCGTGCGGAACGTCACCGACATCGACGACAAGATCATCGCCAAGTCGGCCGACCAGAACCGCCCCTGGTGGTCCATCGGCTACGAGAACGAGCGCGCGTTCAACGACGGCTACGACGCCCTCGGCTGCCTCCCGCCGACCTACGAGCCGCGTGCCACCGGCCACATCACCGAGATGGTCGAGATGATGCGCGGCCTCATCGAGCGCGGGCACGCCTACGAGGCCGACGGCAACGTCTACTTCGACGTGCGCTCCTTCCCGGGCTACCTGGAGCTGTCCAACCAGGAGCTGGACAACCTCCAGCAGCCGTCCGGCGCCGGCGAGACCGGCAAGCGCGACCCGCGCGACTTCGCCATGTGGAAGGCGGCGAAGCCGGGCGAGCCCAGCTGGGAGACGCCGTGGGGCCGCGGCCGCCCGGGCTGGCACCTGGAGTGCTCGGCGATGGCGCACAAGTACCTCGGCACCGCCTTCGACATCCACGGCGGCGGCCTCGACCTGGTCTTCCCGCACCACGAGAACGAGATCGCCCAGGCCAAGGCCTACGGCGACGAATTCGCGCGGTACTGGGTGCACAACGCCTGGGTCACCATGAGCGGCGAGAAGATGTCCAAGTCGCTCGGCAACTCGGTCCTGGTCAGCGAGATGGTCAAGCGCTGGCGTCCCATCGTGCTGCGCTACTACCTCGGCACCCCGCACTACCGCTCGATGATCGAGTACAGCGAGGAGGCACTGCGCGAGGCCGAGTCGGCGTTCGCGCGGATCGAGGGCTTCGTGCAGCGCGTGGTGGAGAAGGCCGGCGTCGTCGAGCCCGCCCCCGAGGTGCCGCTCGCCTTCGCCGAGGCCATGGACGACGACCTGGGCGTGCCCCAGGCGCTCGCCGTGGTGCACACCACCGTCCGCCAGGGCAACAGCGCGCTGGCCGCCGACGACAAGGAAGCCGCCGTGGCCCGGCTCGCCGAGGTCCGCGCGATGCTCGGCGTCCTCGGCCTCGACCCGCTCGACGAGCACTGGGCCGGGGAAGGCGACCGCGGCGAAGACCTGCACGGCGTGGTCGACACGCTGGTCCGCATGGTCCTCGACCAGCGCGAGGCCGCCCGGGCCCGCAAGGACTGGCCCACCGCGGACGCCATCCGCGACCAGCTCGGCCAGTCCGGCCTGGTCATCGAGGACAGCCCGCAGGGCCCGCGCTGGAGCCTCGGCCCCCGCTGAGACAAGGCCCACGGCTGATCGACTGTGCCGCCCGGGCCTCCGGGCGGCACACTGCAGAGACATAACAAGCACAGACGCAACAGACGTACGCAGACGTACGTACGAACCACTTCACGGAGACGGGTAGCTCATGGCCGCGAACAACCGCCGCATGTCCGGCAAGAAGGGCGCGCAGGTCGGCAGTGGCGGCAAGCGGCGCCGGGGCCTGGAAGGCAAGGGGCCGACGCCGCCCGCCGAGGCGCGCAAGGGGCACGCCAAGCAGCGCGCCGCCCAGGCCAAGTCGCGCCGCGCCCAGAGCCGCACCAAGGGCCCGCGCGCCAAGGGCACCTCGGAGCTGGTCGTCGGACGCAACTCCGTCGTCGAGGCGCTGCGCGAGGGCGTACCGGCCTCCACGCTGTACGTGCAGCAGTTCGTCGACAGCGACGAGCGGGTGCGCGAGGCTCTGCAACTCGCCGCCGAGCGCGGGGGCATCAACCTCATGGAGGCGCCGCGCCCCGAGCTCGACCGGATGACGAACGGGCTGAACCACCAGGGCCTGGTGCTCCAGGTCCCGCCGTACGAGTACGCCCACCCCGAGGACCTGGCCGCTGCCGCCGCCGACGAGGGCGTGGACCCGCTGATCGTCGCGCTCGACGGGGTGACCGACCCGCGCAACCTCGGCGCGGTCGTCCGGTCCGTCTCGGCCTTCGGCGGGCACGGCGTCGTCGTACCCGAGCGGCGTGCCGCCGGGATGACCGCCGGTGCCTGGAAGACGTCCGCCGGCGCCGCCGCCCGTACGCCCGTCGCCCGCGCCACCAACCTGACGCGCACGCTGGAGCAGTACAAGAAGGCCGGCATCGTGGTCGTCGGCCTCGCCGCCGACGGTGAGGCCGAGCTCGGCGATCTGGAGGCCCTCGGCGGGCCCGTCGCCATCGTCGTCGGCAGCGAGGGCAAGGGCCTGGGCCGGCTCGTCGGCGAGACGTGCGACCACCTGGTGCGGATCCCCATGCCGGGCGGCACCGAGTCGCTCAACGCCGGTGTGGCGGCGGGGATCGTGCTCTACGAGGCGGCGCGCCGACGTCGCTGAACAGGCATCCGGAACTTCACCCGTACGGGGTAATTCCGGAGGTGTCGGGGCGACAAGGGCAAGCTTGACGGGGTCCGGACAGATCCGGCCGGTCAAAGCAGTGTCCTATCGCGACGTCACTCGGTTAGATGAGTGTGGACACCAGAACACCCCGCACTCCCACGGGGGACCGCTCGTCGGGACTCGACGACGCTCCCGCGCTGAGCATGGTGAAGGTGCCGAGCGACCCGGCTCAGGTCATCGTCAATCACGCGTCTTTCCGCGTGCAGTTGGGCGTCTCGACGCGTCGCGTCCAGTCCCCACGGGTCGCACGGCACCTGACCGCCAGCGAGGACACCGCCCGCTTCCCCGTCGCCACCGCCGGGGGCGGGGCGGACGGGGCCACCGCCCGTCGCCGGCCCGTCGTCTGGAGCGGCAAGTCAGCGCCCGACGACACCGGCGCCCACCGGCTCCTCCAGGCCGTGCGGCACGAAAGCGTCCGCCACACCGAGGAGCCCGTCGCCGACGCCGGAGCCACCCAGGTCATCGCCCGCCCGGGCACCGGCCACGGCAACACGGGCTACGGCACCACGGGTTACGGCGGCACCGGATACCAGGGCGAGGGCTACGGCGCCGGATACGAGGACGACCTCGAGCAGACGGTCGAGACCCCCGTCGTCGGCCCTCAGCGCACCCACTCAGACGACACCCGGCTGCTGCCCCCCATGCGTACGGTCGGCAGCGCCTACGACGAACCCGCCTACGTGGACGAGGACTTCGAGAACCTCGACGACGGCGCGGACGAGACCGGGCGGGCCGCCAGGCGCCACGCCGACGACCCGGCGCGGCACGCCTACTACCCGGGCCGCCGGATGAACCTCGGCGTCGTCCTGCTCCCGCTGCGCGTGTTCCTCGGCTTCATCTCCATCTACGCCGGCATGGGCAAGCTGTGCGACCCCGTCTACTTCGACGGCGGCAAGCGCGGCTCCATGGTCACGTGGCTCAACACCCTGCACCCCTGGGAAGTCGCCGAGCCGCTGCGCCAGTTCGCCCTGCAGCACCCGGTCGGCTCCGGGCTGGTCATCGCCTTCGCCCAGGTCATCGTCGGTGTCCTGACGGTCCTCGGCTGCTGGCAGCGCGTCGCCGCCTTCTTCGGCGCCCTGCTCTCGGCCGCGCTGCTCGTCACCGTGAGCTGGAAGAGCGTCCCCGCCTACGAGACGCCCGACATCATCTACCTCGCCGCCTGGTCCCCGCTGATCATCGCCGGCGCCCCCGTCTACTCCGTCGACGGCCGACTGGCCGGCAGCGCCTGGCGCCGCCTCGGACCCCGCGCCGACATCTGGGACCTGCGCAGCTACGTACTGCGCCGCGGCGCCCTCGTCACCGCCATCGCCGCGGGCCTCACCCTGCTCGTCGGCTCGCTGCTCGGCGGCGCCGTCCGCGACGCCGACCGGGTCGTCGTCCCCGGCCCCGGCGAGGCCCCGCGCAACGAGCTGCCGGGCTCCCCGCTCCCGGGCGAACCCAAGCGGCAGCAGAAGAAGACCCCGTCGGCCTCCACGTCGCCCACCCAGGGCGCCACGGCCGGCACGGCCAGCCCCAGCGCGGGCACCACGACCCGGCCGGACGCCACCCGGGGCAGCGGCACCGTCACCGGCGGTTCGCCCAGCCAGACCCAGGGCAGCGCGGGCCAGACCCCGCCCCGGCAGTCCTCCCCGGCCGACGAGGCACCGAGCACGACCTCCGGCCCCACGTCCGGCGGCTCCACCACGGGCGGCGGCTCCGGCTCCACCGGCGGCACCGGCGACGGCTCCTCCTCGGGCCAGCCGGGCCTGGTGGGCGGCCTGCTGGGCTAGCCGGCCGACGACAGCGAGAGAGGGCCCGCACCATCAGGTGCGGGCCCTCTCTCTCGCTCGTCGCGCTCTCTCGCTCGTCGCTCGGGGCTCTCAGCGCCCCTGCGCGGCCAGTTCCTTCGCCGCCTCCGTCAGGTCCTTCGCCGTGTCGATGGCACGCCAGTAGGAGCCCTGCGGGATCGTGAACCCGGCCAGGCGCTGCTCCCGGGCCAGGCGGGGGAACGTCGTCCGCTCATGGTCGCCGCGCTGCGGCAGCAGGCCCGCGAACTCGGGGGAGAAGACGTAGACACCCGCGTTGATCTCGAAGGTCGACGGCGGGGCCTCGATGAAGTCGGTGATGTGGCCGAAGCCGTCCGTCCGCACCGCGCCCCACGGCAGGCGGGGCCGGGCCAGGGCGAGGGTTGCTATGGCGTCGCGCTCGGTGTGGAAGTCGGCCATGTCACGCAGCGAGAACCGGGTCCAGATGTCGCCGTTGGTGGCGTACCAGGGCTGGTCCGGGTGGGGCAGATGAGCCGCGGCGTACTTGAGGCCGCCGCCGCGGCCGAGGGGCTCCGACTCCACGACCGTGGTGACGGAGACGGGCAGATCGGCCGTGTCCAGCCAGGTCTGCAGCACCTCGGCGAGGTGGCCGCAGGAGACCACCACGTCCGTCACGCCCTCTTCGGCGAGCCAGGACAGCTGATGGCCGATGATCGGCGTCCCCGTCCCGGGGATCTCGACCATCGGCTTGGGCCGGTCGTCGGTGTACGGACGGAGCCGGGAGCCCTGGCCGCCGGCCAGAACGACGGCTTGAACGGGGCGGGACGCGGCGCTCGGATCGCTCATGAGACCGAACTGTACGGGGCGTCCCGCCCGGGTTTCGCGGCGGACGAGTGGGTCCCGCGTCTGCCGTGATCGACGTCCCACCCGGTGGCAGGGCGGTGTGCTCAGCGGTGTGCGGCGGCGACGCCTGTGGCGAAGGCGGTGTCGCAGACCGGGCGGGCGTAGGACTGGGCGCGCGTCGGGCCGTAGACCCGGACGGCGGCCTGGCCGAGGGCGCGGGCGAGGGAGGCGCAGTGCCGGGCCAGCGACGGGCGGTCGTCGACGGCCTGCTGGAGGTGGGTGAGGGCGACGCCCGGGTTCTGCTCCTGCAGCTCGGTCAGCAGCTGGTCGCGCAGGACGTCCTGTGGAGCCCGCTTGGCGGCACGCGAGGTGCCGGCGGACATGGCGGTGTCCGCCGCGGTGAGCATCGGGTCGGAGGAGCTCCCCGACCAGTTGACTCGGCTGACCGCGAGGGTCCCGGAGAGCACCAGGACGAGGGGCAGGACGAAGGCGAGGGTGCGGCCGACCCGGCGGGCGGGGCCGCCCCGGCCGCGTCGCGTCTGTTGGGTAGTGGAGTGCTTCACGCGTGTGAGGGTAGCGCGGGGTAATGGAATGTAGACATTTAGTCACCGGTTCGGGGGATGGGCAGGGGCCCATTTTTGGGTAAGGGGTTGACGCACACTGCTCGAAACGTCCGGTCTGCCGGGGTATTTGTCGACAACGAGAAAGGCCCCGCAGCGCTCTGCGGGGCCTTCTTCGTCAACCTGGGTGAATTACCCGAGGTCGGGTGTTTGCGGTTGCCGTCAGTCGGACAGGCGCGCGCCGCTCGACGTAGAGAACACGTGGGTCTCGCCGGAGCGGGGCACGATGTGCAGCTGGCTGCCCTTCTCCGGGACGTCACGGCCGCTGACGCGGACGACGAGGTCCTTGGAGTCGTCGCCGACCTTGGCGGTGCCGTAGACGTAGGCGTCGGCGCCGAGCTCCTCGACGACGTTGACGGTGACGGCGAGGCCCTGCTCGGCGTCGGAGACGTCGAAGTGCTCGGGGCGGACGCCGACGGTGACGGTCTTGTCGGTGGCGGCGGCGATCGCGTCGCGCTGCACCGGGACGACCGACTTGCCGAACTTCACGCCGCCGTCGGTGATCGGCACCTCGACCAGGTTCATCGCGGGGGAGCCGATGAAGCCGGCCACGAAGAGGTTGGCGGGCTTGTCGTACATGTTGCGCGGGGTGTCGATCTGCTGGAGCAGACCGTCCTTGAGGACCGCCACGCGGTCGCCCATCGTCATGGCCTCGACCTGGTCGTGGGTGACGTAGACGGTGGTGATGCCGAGGCGGCGCTGCAGGCTCGCGATCTGCGTACGGGTGCTGACGCGGAGCTTGGCGTCCAGGTTGGACAGCGGCTCGTCCATGAGGAAGACCTGCGGCTCACGCACGATGGCGCGGCCCATGGCGACACGCTGGCGCTGACCGCCGGAGAGCGCCTTCGGCTTGCGGTCCAGGTAGTCGGTGAGGTCGAGGATCTTCGCGGCCTCTTCGACCTTCTGCCGGATCTCCGCCTTGTTGACGCCGGCGATCTTGAGCGCGAAGCCCATGTTGTCGGCGACGGTCATGTGCGGGTAGAGCGCGTAGTTCTGGAACACCATGGCGATGTCCCGGTCCTTCGGCGGCAGGTGCGTGACGTCGCGGTCGCCGATGCGGATGGCGCCGGCGTTGACGTCCTCGAGCCCCGCGAGCATGCGGAGCGAGGTGGACTTGCCGCAGCCGGACGGGCCGACGAGGACGAGGAACTCGCCGTCCTCGATGTCGATCTCCAGCGCGTCAACAGCGGGCTTTTCGGTGCCCGGGTAGATCCGGGTCGCCTTGTCGAACGAGACAGTGGCCATGATGAACTAACCCCTTCTACCGGCAGGAACGTGCCGGACGATCCGAGTAGGAAGGCGGTGCCACGACGGAATTCCGTTGTGGTGTAGTCCACGCGTGTGAACTGGCTCAGGACCGTACCTGGCGTTCACCTGGTCTGTCAGTACCTCCGCCCCTGTGAACTTCGCGGAAATTTTCGACGGGGCCCCTCGGGGACCTGGGTACACTGCTCGGGCACGTGCGGGTGCACACCCGTACGGGCCTCCTTAGCTCAGCTGGCCAGAGCAACGCACTTGTAATGCGTAGGTCGTCGGTTCGAATCCGACAGGGGGCTCTTCCTGCCCCAGGCCAGATGTTCTCTGACCTGGGGTTTTTCGTTCAGCGGACGCGGCGGCGACGCCGGGCGCGGGCCGCGCGGCTGTCCCCGGTCTCAGTTGTGGTCTCAGACGCGGCTTCCGGGACGGCTACCGGGCCCGGCAGGAAGGTGTCTCCCATGCGGAGCATGGCGGCCTTGGCGAGGTGGGACCTGCCCTTGACGTACCGGCGAGTCTGGCCGATCTGGGAGTGGCGGAGGATCTCCATGATCGTGGGGAGGTCCACGCCCAGCTCGTTCAGGATCGTGCCGGCGGTGTGTCGGCTGCCGTCGTGCTGGCGCCGGTCGTCGATGCCTGCTTCTTCGAGCAGGTCCTTGAATTCCTCCCAGTCGTCGCGGGGATCGATCGGCTGGCCGTCCGGCCGGGTGAAGAGCGCGTCATGCTCCTCCCACTCGTCGCCCGCCGCGGCGCGCATTTCCTCCTGCTGCGCCTTGTGCTCCAGCAGGTACGGGATGAACGGGGGCGGGATAGGGACGGCGTTCCGGCTCTTCTTGGTCTTGGGGCGGGTGAAGACGAGACCGCCGCCCTTGCGGTCGGGACAGACACTGGCGTGCTTTGTGCAGTCCCTCAGGCACGGCTTTGGACAACCCCGCTTGTAGCTCTTGTGCGTCCGGCATTCGGGCGGGCAGAGGTCGAATCGGTGAAGTCGTTCGCCGCAGGCGTGGGCGTTCTTGCATCCGTGGCGCCAGGTGAGGCGCTGAAGCTGCCACTGGGGGTGGAACAGCTCGTTGTCGAGGTCGACGTACTTCCATCGGAATCCCAGGGCCTCACCCTGCCGGAACCCCATGCCGACACCGACTACCCACCGCATGAACGTGGGCCGCTTGGCGGCGGCCTCCAGGAAGGCCTTCGCTTCCTCGATCGAGAACGGATTCGTCTCCGTCTCGTCGACGGTCGGCGGGTCCACGAGGGTCGCCACGTTCTCGACGATGATCCGGCGACGGTGGGCGATCTTCAGGGCGCGGGAGAGGATGCGGTGCACCTTGAGGACGTGGGATTCCGCGTGCCCAGCGTCGAGCATCTTGCGGTACATCCGTTCCAGGTGTTCCGGCTGGAGCTTGTCGATTCGGTGCTGGCCGATGCCGGGGATGATGTCGTTGCGGGTCTTGGACCAGTAGTCGTCCAGGGAGCGGGGCTTGAGCTTCAGGCTCGCGATGTCGGTCAGGTAGGTGGTCATCCACTGGGCCACGGTGGGCTTGCGGCCGGCCTTGGGGGCGCGGCCCCGGTCGCGGAGGTCCTCCAGCTCGCGAACCTTGCGCTTGATCTGCGTCTCGGTCTTGGCTCGGCGGTGGCGTCGGTCGGGACTGCCGTCGTCTTTGACGCCCATCGTGACTCGGCCGTGCCACCAGCCGTCACTACCGAGGTAGATGGACGATTCCATGTTCGGTTTGCGGGGGCTCAACGTGCTCCTCCATACGGAAGGCGCCCCCGGACGGGGTGTCCGGGGGCGCCTTGGCGGGGGCGTGGATCAGTGGGAGACCGGTTCGAGGGCGTTGACGTACGCCTCCAGGTCGCTGCGACGTATGCGGCGGGAACGACCCCGCTTGACGTACCTCAGGACCCCTTCGGCCATCAGCTCGTAGACGGTGGAGCGCCCGAACCGGAGAACCGTGGCGGCTTCCGTCGGGGTGTAGAGCAACTGGTCGGAGGGCGGGAGCGCGGTGCTCATGAAGACTGCCTTCCTGATCGGAGACTCTGGGGGAGGCGGGCCCCCTTGCCCGTAGGTCCGCTACATGCGCCACTGCTGCTACGTCGCAGGTCAGAGCGGGTTTCCGGCGTAGCGGTCGCGCGGGATGTAGCGGATGGGTCCGCTACGCGCTCGGGGGCTGTAGCGGTTCTGCGGTGTCTGTAGCGGGGGCGTAGCGGGTTACGCGGGTAACAGCCGCTACGCCGTTTCCGCTGGTCAGAGGGTGGTCAGTCGGTGGTCGTGGCGGGTGTAGCGGACTCCGTCGGCGCGGGGCAGTAGCGCTTCCACGCGTCGTGCAGGTCGGCGGCGTAGTAGCCCTTGACGACTCCGGCGCCGGTGCGGATGTTGCGGGCCCTGATCGGGGTGTTGTCGGCGGTGACGTACTCCCCGAGCCGCTTGGCGAGTTGCCGGGAGTCGAGCGGCTTGCCGCCCATGTCGGCCCAGGGCGCCTCGTCCATGGCGTTGAGCGCGGCGAGGATCTGCGCGGTTGGCATCCGGTCGGCGCCGTTGAACACCATGTCGCGCAGGTCGGTCAGCAGCCGGATGCCCAGGGACGCCTTGTCCCCCACGGTGGCGGCGGCGACCAACTCGGCGCACGCTTCGCGCGCTCGCTGTGGCCAGTCGCCTCCGGCAGCGTCGGCGATGGCGAGCAGCGGTTCCCACACGTCCGCCGGCCGGTCCGAGACGCCCTCGGGCATCTCGGGGAAGGCGTCCTGCACCTGGTCGCGGACGGTGTCCGCCCAGGCGGCGAGCTGTTTGCGCAGGGCGCGCCCCTGGGGTTCGTGAAGACGGCTCCGGAAGGATTCCACGGTCTCGTTGGGGGCCCGCCGGCGCATGCGGATGATGACCGAGCGGGTCAGGATCGTGTCCGGGAGCCAGCCGAGACCGGCGACAGCGACCGCGGCGTACGAGGGAAACGCCTGCACGCTCTGGTTGCCACCGTCCCCAACGCACCGGTACGAGACACCGGTTCGGCGGTGACCGGCGTTGAGCAGGCCGCGCAGTTCCTCGTTGTCCTTGGCCTTGGGGCCGAACACGGTATCGATCTCGTCGAAGAGGATCGTGGGCCGTCCGTCCTCCATTCCGGAGACTGCGCGGAACAGGGCGGCGGGCGAGGCGTTGACGGCCACCATGGGCTGCGGGACCAGAGTTCCGCAGATCTCCAGCGCGCGGGTCTTGCCGGAGCCCGGCTCGGGGGAGAGGAACGCCAGGCGGGGGGTGGACTCGAACGCGTCCAGCAGGTGCGCGTGCGCGTCCCACAGGGTGACGGCGACGTAGGCGGCCTCGGTCGGGAAGACGTTGAAGCGGCGGTGGAACGCTTCGACCTCGTTGAGCAGGGCGGCGCCGTCGATGGACGGGGCGGCCTGAGTGTTGTCGGTCATGCGGCGTTCCTCCTTTCGGTGTGCGGGGCGGGAGCTCCCTTGCAGGCGTGCTGGTGGGCGTCGTAGTCGGCGACCAAGGCGGCCACGGCGTCCTTGCCGCGGGCTGCGCCGGTCTGTCCGCAGGGGCAGGCGTAGGCGGCAGTGGGCAGGGCGCCGGGCTTGGTGGACCAGCGGGCGCCGTCGTAGTGGTGCCGGTAGACGGGCGGGGCGAAGATCCGGATGCCGGGGGCGTCCGGTGTCGGGTCGGCTCCCGGCCGTGCCGGGGACCGGTTCGAGCGAAGGGCAGTGGGGACGCCCTTGCGGGCGGCGCCTTTCGGCTCGCCCAGGGCCGCCGGGTCCACAGGCTGTGGAGCGGCGCGCGGGCCGGTGGTGGGGGCTGTGGGGCAGTCCAGGTGGGGGGAGTTGGGGCCGGTCATGAGGCTGCCTGCCGTGGTGTGGCGTGGGCGATGACCCAGTCCATGGCGCTGCGGATGGTCGCGCGGCACTCGGCCGGCGGCAGGCCGGTAGTCTCCCCCGCCGCCTGGATTGCCTGCTCTGCCACGTCCCGGGGGAGGTGGCCCCATGCGACGAACCGTGCGACCTTGCAGGCGCTCTTGTGCAGGGTGTTGTTGCGGCCGTTGGGCCCGCCCTCGGTCGCGCCTGTGATGACCGCGCATTCGCGTTCCAGAGCCACCTGGGCGGCGCGGGTGCCGTCCCGCACGGGCGCCAGTTCCACGACGGCGGGCTTGGGCTGCTCTGTGAGCAGTGGGGCCAGCCATGCCGGGAGCGGAGCCACGGGCGCCTCGTCGGTCACCTCGTAGGTGCCGTCGGGGGTGGTGCTGCCGGGGGCGACGACGTAGCCGCCCCAGGCGCGGGTGTCGATGTGTGGCCCGAGACGGTTGGCGCTGTTCTTCAGCCGCACCCCGGGCGGGGCGGTGAAGTACAGGTGTTCCCCGCCGCGTGCGGTCCGCACCCGGTAGGTGGTGGGGACGGTCTGGCCGGTGCGCTCGCAGAGCGCTTCGAGGGAAGTGGCGCCGTCAGGCGCTCCTTCTGGCTCTTCGGGCTTGCACACGTCGAGGTCGATGACGAGCAGTCCGGCCGGGCCGGTCGCGATGCCGACGTTGTAGGGGCGCGTCGCCCATGTGGCGTGGATCAGGTCGGGGGTGGTGGTGGCGCGCTGCTCGGGCTTGCGGTGCCCGCTCGCGCAGCGCCCGGTGCCGGGGCAGGCCCGTTCGGCGTGCCCGGCCGGCCGCTTCGCGTACGGGTGCAGCGGGATGACCGGCCAGCCGCGCTCAGCCGCCGTGAGGGCGGAGGCTAACAGCGGCAGACAGGCCAGATCGGCAGTCAGGATGCTGCCTACTCGCCGGACGCTGGTGGGATGGGTCATGCTGGGTGCCCTCCAACAGGTCTGTAGTGGGCTGGTTGGGCAAGGGCGGTCCCGGGTCTTTGGCGAGATGTGGGGACCGCCCTTGGCGTAGCTAGCTGTGGAACTTGTTCCGCTTGATGACGGCCTTGCGGATGTTGACCGTGGTTCCGCCCTGGTGGCCGCTCGCGCTGAAGACCTGCACGGTGATCCAGCCGCCGAAGATGACGGCGGCGAGGGTGATGAGCTGGGTGACGAACGCGGTTAGGGCCGCGATGAACGAGGTGAGCAGCAGCAGGCCGCCGCAGACGGCGAGGAACCCGATGCCGCCGAGGGCGACGTTCACGGCCGTGCGGGAGATCGGCGGCTTGGTCGCGATCGGTTCGGGCTGGACGGGGTTGATGGCGTAGCCGGTGACGACTCGCCCGTCGGGCAGGACCACGCTCGCGACGGCCGGCACGGTGTGCGGCTGGACGGGGACGATCGGCGCGGCCGGCAGGTGCGTCGGTATCGGCTGGGGGTGGTGGACTTCGATGGCCGTGGGCTGTTCGGGGCGGGCCACGGTGGTTGCCTCCGGGATGGGGGCGGGCCCGCGTCACGGTGGTGGCGCGGGCCCGTTCGGGTGGGGTGTCAGGGGGTGTCAGCGGGTGGTGTCAGGAGTGCGTGACACCGCGTGTGCCTAGGGGTTTGGGTGTCAGGGGGCCGTGACGGTGTCAGGCGTCAGGCGGCCGTCAGGGCCGGGACGATGCGCCACCGGCCGGTGGTGTTCGTCGGCTCCAGGCGGCCGTCCTCGTAGGCCTCCTTGAGCCGTGCGGAGACCCACGGCCGGGAGAGCTGGTTGCGGTCGCACCAGTCGTTGAAGTCCTTGGGACCGACGACCATGTGCCCGTCCCGCTCGAACTCTTCCAGCGCCTGGGCGAACAGGCGCCGGGCCTCGTCCGGCTTCGGCTTGCGGCCACTGTCCTGTCCGAAGATCGGGGCGTCGTCGCCCTGCTCGGGCTCGGGGAGTTCGGCTTCGGGGTCGATGTGGTCGTCCTCGGGGTCGACCAGGGGCCCGTACCCGGTGTCGTCCATGTCGTCCTCATCCGTGGCGGTGTGCGCGGTGGGATTGCCGTAGGGGAGGCTGCGGCCGGTGTAGGCGTTGCCGGCGACGCTGGAGGCGGCCCCGGCGGTGACGGGGTCGGCCTCGGCGCCGTTGCGTTGTGCCCAGTCGGCGAGGACCTCCATGCGGGAGATCGCGTCGCGGCCGAATCCCCAGGTGCGGCCGGGTGAGGCGTAGCGGGTCTCGTCGATGCCCGGGGTGACGAGGTAGCAGTAGCCCGGGCGGCGGTTGCCCCAGGCGCCGGGGTGGGCGCCCGCGTCCAGCACCGTGTCCGGCAGGGAGAACGACTCATCACGCGGGTCGCAGCCGAGCGCGATCACCGACGGCAGAGAGGCCCGCGTGCTGGTGGACATCTGGTCATACGACGGCCGCTGAAGCGACACGATCAGCGAGACACCGGCGGACCGGGCCTCCTGCGCGATGCCCGTGAACGCGTCGTCCCCCAGGGCCCGCAGGGTGCTGGCGGCCTCCTCCATCCACGCCACCAGGTACGGCGTGCCGGGGCAGCCGCAGGCACGGCCGTCCGGCCGGCACGAGTGCTTGGGATCGTTCTGCACTTCGGCGGCCGCGGGGACCCATTGGCGGTAGTTGTGCTGTCCCAGCCACCGGGTGCGGGCGGGGATGACGGCCTGGATCGCTTCCACCATGACTTCGGTGGGGGTTCCGCCTTCGGCGGCCCAGTCGATGCCGGGCAGCAGCGGGCGGAAGTCCTGGAACATCTTCGGATCCGACAGCCACAGCAGCACATCCCGCCGGGACAGGATCTCCGTCTGGAGGTTCAGGGCCGTCTCGCCCTTGCCCGACCCGGTGCCGCCCGCAACCAGCACGTGCGTGCCGTTGCGGCCGGCGTCTGGGTCCCCGGGCAGCCACAGGTACATCGGGGAGCCGTCGTCGTAGCGGCCGATCACCAGCGGATCGGCGATCGAACCACCGAGGTTCGACGGTCCCTCCCAGTACGCGGCCTGGGCGAGCATGTCCTCAGGCACGATGACCAGTTCCCCGCGCCGGGAGGAGTCAGGGTCGGGCTGGTAGCGCACGGCGGAGGTGGGCAGGTCGAGGGCGGAGGCGATCCGGGCCAGGGCCTTGGACACGTCGTCGTTGGTCTGCTCACCGGCCTCTACCGCGAGCGGGGCGGTGACCCGGTTGGGCTCCACCTTCGCCTGCCCGATCTGCGCCCGGGCGAGCCCGACCTTCTCCAGCAGGCCCTTGTCGCCGCTCTCGCCGGGGGCCTCGTGGTTGCGGCGCAGGATCATGCGGATGTTCCACGAGAGCGCCAGTGCCGGGGCGCCCATCATGTACAGGTCGGGCAGCGGTCCGGCGGTGGGCCCGGCCAGGCACGCGGCCGTGGTCCAGGCCGATGCGGACGCCACCGTGATCGCGGAGTGGAGGCGGCGCTGGGCGGTGGTGGACTTGCCCATCCACCAGGTGGCTCCGGTGAGCATGACGGAGGCGAGGGTGAGGCCGACCCCGGCCGCCGCGCTTTCCTCCCACTTCAGGCTGCCGAGCCCGCCGGCGATGCCGATGCCGGCGGCGGCCAGCCACGGTGGCAGGTGCGGCATCGCCCGGGACAGGAGGTAGCCGCCCACCCCGCCGCCGGCGGGGGACTGGCCGGGGAGGAGGCCGTCGCCTCGGTATTCGGCGACGAGGCCGTTGTCGAGGAAGTCGGTGTGCCGCACGCGGCCGTTGCTGTTCCTTGCCATGGGTCGGCCTCCTTACTGCTGGTCCCAGTTCATGACCGGCTGCTTCGGCTTGCGGGCACGGTGACGGACGCGGTTGATCTCTTCCTCGAATTCCTGCTGGAACGTGGCGTAGCAGGCGGCGGCGTTCTTGGCGGCGCTGCGCAGGTCATCGGCGGCTTTGTTCATCTTCCGGGCGACCTTGGCCGCGCGGATCCGGGAGCCGAACGCGCGGCCCTCGGGGTCCGGCACGGCGGCGAGGACGCCCTTGAGGATCTCGGTGCCCATAGCGACCTCGATCGAGAGCGTCACGGCCGCGGCCCGCAGGGTGTTGCAGTAGTTCCGCACCTGCGCGGGGGAGGTGAAGTCGGGTGCGGGGAGCAGGGCTTCGGCGTGCGACCGGCGCCCGTTCGAGCCGGAGCCGCGCTTGTTGTTGTTCACGGTGACGTTGATCGGTGGGACCATCGAGCCGCCCAGCGCCCCGACGAAGCCGCCGGCGACGGCCCCGGCGTTGGCGAACTTGTTGCTCTTGTGGCCGGTCTCGTCGATGAGCGGGCGGCCGGCGTGCTGGGCCTGGCGGTAGCGCCGGTTGGCGGCCCGGTTGGCGGATCCGTTGTCTGCCATGTGGCGATCTCCTCAGGTCAGTGGGACGGGCGGATGATGAGCCACGCGGTCTGCGCGGCGATGAGGATGAGCAGCCACAGCAGCGCGAGCGATCCGTTCAGCGGCCCGAACCCGGCGGCCAGCGCCAGCCACACAGCGGCGGCCGTGGCAAGCACGGTCAGGCCGATGCGCCAGCCGAGCGCGGCGGCGCGGGCCGGGCGACGGCGCTGCATGACCAGCAGCCACACCACCGGCACCGCCGCCACGGGGGCGACAACCAGGGACGACCACCAGGCGATGGCGTGCAGGAGCCCGGCCACCAGGAACGCGAGCACGGAGAGGCCGGTGGGGGCGAGGGCGCGGCGGAAGTGCCACAGGCCACGACCGATGAAGCCGAGGGCCTCGCGGGTCAGGGAGGGGCGCTCGGGGACGACGATCACGAACGGGTCGGAACGGCGGCCACGCTGACGAGGGATACGGACGGTGTGGACGCCCGCCGCCGTCTTCACGGAGCGGGCACGGGTACGGCTGGACACAGCGAACTCCCGATGAAGTCGGTGGGTTTCAGGCGGCGGGCTGTTCGTCGGTGCGGGTGAAGGTGGCGAACTGATTCGGGGTGATCAGGCCGGACTCGCGCCATTCGGCGAGCAGGTCGGCTTGGCCCTCGATGCCGTCGCACTTGCGGCAGAGCCGCCCGGCCGGGCGGCGACTGCGCGGGCCGGGCGGACGCTGACCCCACTTGCAGGCGGGCAGACCGAGCGCTTCGGCCTCGCGCTCAAGCTCCCGCAGGGGCTTGGCGGCGTGGGGGTAGAAGAACTCGATCTCATCGAGCTCATTGGGCTTGGCGAACGCTCCGCACAGGCACTCCCCGGACATGTGCAGGTGAACGGTGACTTCGTTCAGCGGCAGCGCGTCCAGCCAGCACAGTTGGTGCTCGGCGTGTTGGTGCGGGAGGGTGCAGCGGTGCCGGTCGCGGTATTCGCGCATGTGGGCATCGGTCCAGTGCACGATCGGGGACACCCAGAGCAGGGCGCCCTCGCGGTCGACCTCTTCGGCGTTGCGGAAGCGCCGGTCGGTTTCCGCCCAGCGCATGCCGCCCAGGTAGACGGCATTGCGACTACGCCCGTGACGGCCGATGATCTGCCCGCGCAGGCGCTGCAGCGGCTCATCCTTCAACCTGCGGTACATCACGCTGTGCCCGGCCGGGCCGGGGAAGCCCTTCCACACCTGCCGGCCAATGTTCTGGCCCCGAGTGGAGAGCACGTTGCCCAGCACGAGATCCCGGTAGGAGTTCTTCGGGTGCAGCTCGTGCAGGGGCAGGCCCCAGGCGGCGACCACGTCCCGGACGTGCTGGGTGGTCTCCGGGATCCCGGTTCCGGTGTTGACGTGCGCGATCGCATCCACCCGGTGTCGGAAGAGATGGTTGACGACCACGGAGTCGTTGCCGCCGGAGAACAGCCCGATCGTGGCCACGACCGGGAACGCGGCCAGCACCCGGTCATAGATCGCGAACGAGCGAGCGATCGCCTCATCCAAGGTCATCGCCTCGGGTTCGGCTTCCGCCTTGGGCGGCTTCTTCGGCAGCAGGGAGGGCATGCCGGGGAACATGTCCCCGGCCGACTGGCGCCGCTTGTTGCGTGCAGTCACCTCAACCCCCTCAACCGGCGATCGCGGTGGGGAAGTCGGCAAGGTACGGCTCACGCGCCTTGACCCGGCCGCGCGCCGTGCGGGCCGTCGACTCCGATGCACCGAGACCGAGCCCGGCCATGGCCATCGTCATGCGGGCGGTGTTCGGCTGAGTGAAGTCGGTCCCGTACAGCGCCCGCACCACCTGATCGACCCGGTTCGGGTAGATCACCGGCATGCATAGGTCGACGGCCGTCGAACGCGCTTCGACGGCAACCGGCTCGGCATCGACGGGCGCCGATGCGCCCTCGACGCCCACCGGCAGAACGGGCAACTCCCCCGCCGCTTCCGGCTCCGACAGGGACGGCGCTGCGGGTGCGGCCGGCGGCCGGTCGACGCTGACGTTGACGGGCGTCGAGGGTTCGTTGACGCCCGGCGGCGGGGTGGTGACGCCCGTCAATGCCTTGCGGGCGAGGTAGGCATGCACCTGCCGCATCAGCGCGCCGAACGCCAGTAGTGCCGCCACCGGCGGAACGGCGGCGACCACGTAGTCCAGGGCGTTGGCGTCCTTGCCGACCCCGGCCACGTTCAGCGCGATCGAGGCCCCGTCACCTGCGGTGACCAGGCCGATTGCCCACCAGTCGACCTTGTGGGCAAGCGAGGCACGCAGGATCAACAGCTCACCGATCACGATGAACAGATCCACGGTGGCCGGCCACGCCCACGAGCGGGCGACGGCGTCGGCCATGCCGTGTTCGGCGGCGACTTCCTGCAAGTGCTCGTAGGACAGCCAGAACGCCACCGCCGTGAGCACCACCGTGAGTACGGCCGCGATGACCGTGATCCCGTGCTCGGCATTGACGGGCGTCGACCGGGACTCGACGCCTGTCGACCCGGTGTCGACGTAGGCGGACGCGCTCATGCCGCCCCCGCCACAATCTTGTTGGTCAGGTCCCGACGGGCGACCAGCACCTGACGCCGGGCCCGCCGCAGCCGCCGCGCGTCGAACGCCGTGACCGGCCTGTCCAGCAGACTGATCTGCGCGTCAAGCAACTCGACGTCAGCCTCGATCAGCGGCATCTCCTGCTCGATCGCATCCAGCTCCGCAAACGACGGCTCGCGGTCCTGCTCGGCCGCGTCGATGTCGGACTGCGAGTGAAGGGGGAGAATCTTCATGGGTCGTGGTTCCTCTCGAAGGGTGAACGGCCCGACCGCGGCTCCCGGGTGGCACCCCGGGGGCCGCTCGCCGTTGAAGCGGGGAACGTCTCGGCTCCCCACACCCCGCCCGTACGGACCCCGCGCGGTACGCGGGCCCGGACGGGCGAGGGAGGCAACCGGCCGCAGCGCTAGCCGCTGCGATGGCAGGACGAGAGCGGACCGTTCGGCCGTGAGCGTGCGTGCCGCTCACGGACCCGGGTGACGTCCTGGCGCCCGCCGGCCGGTCCATGACGGCGGCGCCCATGGTCTTCGTCGGTGCACTGGAATACCTCTCAGGCGAGATGAACAGGGATGAAGCACTGCAAGGGGGACCACGTCCCCACCCTCCGGCCGTTGCTCGCGGTCGCCGGGCCACCTCGCCAGTACGGGCCGAAGCCCTGTTCTGCCTGGCCTTCAGCGGGATTGCAGCGTCCCCGCCTTCTGCGCATGCGGCATGAAGCCGCGTTCCGACCGAGGTGGTCGGCATGTGCAGTACCTGTTTTACAGGTACTGCATGAGGGTCCGTCAAGTACGCCGACGGAACCTCCTGGTTTCGCGCCGGAACTTCTTGGCGCACATTCAGAATCGCTGCTGGTCAGGGGAGTTGGTTACCCCGCGCATAGACAGCTGTCGGTCTTCTAGTTACGGTCAAGAAGTCCCTAGAAGTCCCTACGGGGGTGCAGATGTCGAACGAACGTTTACGGTCCGCCCTCCTCGCCCGCGGCATGACCGTGCAGAGCCTCGCCGAAGAGATCGGCGTCATCCCGAAGACGATCGAACGCTGGATCACGCAGGGCAAAGTCCCGTACCGGCGTCACCAGTACGCAACGGCGGCGGCGCTGAACGTCGACGTGACGACGCTGTGGGATGACAGCCGTGCTGTCGAAAGCGCAGCGGATCTAACCAAAGCGGAGATCGCGGCTGTCTACCCCCACCGGCACGTCGTGCCGTCAGCCCTCTGGCGCCAGATGTGCGAGCGCGCCACGGAGCGCATCGACATCCTCGTGTACGCCGGTATCTACCTGGCGGAGGACCCGCTCTTCTTCTCGACGCTGAAGGAGAAGGCCGAGAGCGGCGTCCGCATTCGAGTGCTGATGGGCGATCCGGAGTGCGAAGCCGTCGTCCGACGCGGCATCGACGAAGGGCATCGCATCATGGATGGCAAGATCCGTAATGCGTTGGTGAACTACCGCCCACTGTTCACCAGCCACCCCGAGATTGCCTTCCGCCTGCACGACACGGTGCTTTACAACTCGATCTACCGGGCTGATGACGAGATGTTGGCCAACACCCACGTGTACGGCATCGGCGCCTACATGGCACCGGTGTTCCATCTGCGGCGCCTCCCAGGTGGTGGTCTGTTCGACACCTTCGCCAATAGCGTTCAGCAGACCTGGGAAGGCGCCAGGCCAGTAACCGAACGCGACATCACGGGAGCTTGAGCATGGGACGCATCGACTACTTGCACGACCCGGACGCCCCGCCGGCCAACTCGGTCGTGCCGTCCGTCGTCGCGTTCGTGCAGAGGGATGCAGGACAGGTGCTGATGATTCAGCGCTCCGACAACGGGCGCTGGGCACTGCCTGGTGGCGGTCACGACGTGGGGGAGTCGATCAGCGACACTGTCGTGCGCGAAGTCTGGGAAGAGACCGGGATCAAGGCGGAAGTCGTCAACATGTCCGGGATCTACACGGACCCCGGGCATGTGATGCAGTACGACGACGGAGAGGTACGCCAGCAGTTCAGCATCTGCTTTCGCGCGCGGCCGGTCGGAGGTGAACTCCGCACGAGCAACGAGACGACTCAGGTCCGCTGGGTCGACCCAGCGGACCTGACGACGTTGGACGTGCACCCCACGATGCGGCTCCGGATCGAGCACGCCCTGGACCGGGCGCGCACTGCTCCCTACATCGGCTGACGCTTGACTGTGGCGACCCGTTCGAGTACGCGGGATGTACAGGCCAGGATCTCCGGTTCGGCCCGGCGGATGAACTGCCCGATCAGGCTGTCCGGCCCGTACCGACCGGCGATCTCGTTGATCCGGTCGATCGGGTTCGTAGACGTGCCGTCTGGTGTGGTGTTCATGTCGCAGTAGCAGAGCGCGTCGTTCAGGTGCGCGCTCTCGCGAGGGAACTCGCCCTCCAGCTCCTCGCGCATGCCGCGCGCGTCCGCCTCCATCCAGGCGCAGGAGTGGTGGGCGACGAGGTTGATGACCCGTTCGTCGGCGCTGGCCACGTCCCGGAGGTAGCGCGCGCCGTCCAGCGGGTGAAAGCCGGTCTTGGCGAGGTCCGGCGCGTAGCCGATGTCGTGCAGGACCGCCGCGGCCTCCAACAGGTCCGCGTCCTGTCCGAGGACGAGCGCGATCGTGCGCGCCCTCTCGGCGACCCCCAGGCAGTGCTTCCACCGCCGCGGCAATGGCTCGGCGAGCAGGGACTCAGCCAGGGGATAGGCCCACTCGGTCAACTTCGGCAAGCTATGAACGCTCCTCTCGCGTCGGCACAGCGCGGACCGTCCGCACCCTGCCCTGTCCGCCCCCCGCCAGCATGCCGGCGGTCTCCAACTTCTCCAGTGCCTTGGTCACTGTGGGGCGTGAGACCCCGAACCGTTCTGCCAGCACAGAAGTGCTGGGGAATGGTTGCCCCACTTCGAGACCGTCAGCCGTGATGATGTCCGCGATCCGCTGTTCGAGCGGGCGCCGTTCGACCGCCACCCCAGCGCGTATGACACGCCACCGTCCGCCCGGCACCGGTTCAGCCACACCCTCCTGCCTCAGCACAGCGAAAGCACGGAGCGCGACCCCCCGGGAAACCTCGTGATCCCTCATTACCTCAGAGAGAGCCGGCAGTTCCGCCATGGCTGGGTTCGTTTCGATCCAGGCTTTCAGAGTGTCGGCGATCTTCAGGAAGGTCCCCCGAGGGTTGGCCTGCCGTGACACTCGCTCTCCCTCTCCGCTCGCTCGTCGCTAGATCTAACACTCCCACGACTCATGACCGGCGCGGAGGGAGGACGGACGGACCATCCCCGACCTTCTTTGAGCGCTGGGCGAAGAGGCTCGTTAGCGGCTCGCTCAAGTGATGAGGTCCGCAGACTGAGCAGGCAGGCTCTCTGATCCTCGGATTCATGCCGAGGTGAAAGGTGCGGTCAACTCGCCAGCAAGCACCAGCCACGGACGCCAGTTGGGGCGGGCTGCAGCCCGCCCCAACTGGCGTCCGGCAACGACTAGCAGGGCACCATGCGCTCGATTGCGCCAGCTTCCGCCCTGATCTGCTTGTTTACAGAGGACCAAGCCTCTTGTGCCAACGTAGGCTCGGATGCGGGAAGTGGCCCTTCCACTACGATCTTCGCCTGCCCCTTTTGCACAATGCCTCGGTCCTCATGGGCCATGACCGCGTCTACAGGGCGGTTGACCAGCAGCCCTGCCTCGAAGTGCCTAAGCGCATTGCCATGCAGCTTCTTGAGCTGGCGAGCCTCAGACCGTGAAATCGACACGTACACCCACATGCTGTACTCATTCACGGCACCATCGATGCAGGCAAAGAAGTAGTAGCGCGGCAGGAAGCGGTGCCTCAGGATGCCCTCTGTCGGCATGTCGTAGTAGTTCAGCTCACGGATCATGCGAACGGAGTTAGAGGGAAGCCACGGCCGAGCTTCAAGCTCCAGAACGATTCGTTCCATCACCTACCCGTTCCCTTCCTTCCGGGAGTGCGTCGAAACACTCTCCAGCCACTCCGGATCTTCAGTGAAGCACTGGTCAAAGCGCTTCGCATCTTCCGGCGCCCAGTCGCCGCGACCTGGGATTGACACCACAACATGGTTCGGGTTGCCCTGTGTGGGCTTAGGCACTACTACGAAACCAGACTCTCTGAGTCTCCCCACTGTGGTCCATCTCACGCCATCCCCCTCACGTGGCGCCTGAAGACCTACCACCCTGTGCGCTCGTTCAGCAGACAGCCGCCCTCGCGTCATCGAGACTTCCCCCTTGTCCCTGTCTCGGGGGGAAGCGCGAAACGCTGGTCCGCCCTTCGGACGAGTGTTGTTTCCGTACTGAGACAGCTCAAGATCGTCTTCGAGGTGCTCTCTCTTGCGTCTCCAGCCGAACGCCATATCCCCCCTCACACCCAGAGTGCACTGACCGACGACTGTGTGTGGAGAAGTTGGGCTCTTTCACGGTAACGAGAGAAGGTCACGATATGATAACGGACCGCCTGTGCATTTGACTACACCCCACCCCCGCTGGGCGTCGACCAGCGTCTTCACTCACGGTTGGTACGTAAGTTCATAGCGTAGCGAACCAGTCGGGGGGCGTGAAGCTCGTCACTCACTTCGGTGCAGTCTTGGACGCGCGTGCGCGGTGAGCGCTTGATCGAATTCTGCGTGAGACGAGGGCGGCATGTACTTGGGTGGTCGCGTCGTGGCAACGATTGTGTCGTGAGGGCGCTCATGCAGCATGTCGCATGGACATGGCTGGTGATAGTGAGGTTGGTGGCTGGCAGGAGCCCAGCACCCCAGGAGCCGGCGGGTGGGTCTCACTTGCGGTCTCATTGAGTGCGAGGTCCGCAGCGATCCGACAACGTCCGCAGGTGACCGCTGAGCCCGTTAAGCACGGTCTTGTGGGGTCAGGAAACTGCTGTGGACTGTGACGGACCAAGATCGGACAACTTGTAATGCGTAGGTCGTCGGTTCGAATCCGACAGGGGGCTCTTCCCGCCCAGGCCGGACCTCTCCGGGCCTGGGCTTTTTCATGCGCTGCGCAGGCGGCGGGCGATTTCGAGCTGGTCGTTGTCGAGGGGGCGGTCGTCCTCGATGTCCCACAGGGTGTTCTGGAGGAGGCGGGCGAGGGTCCAGGCCCGGGCTCGGGGGCGGTCCAGGGCGAGGACGTCGGTCATGGCGTCGAAGCGCCAGAGGATGTCGTCGGGGTCGTAGCGGTTGTCGAGGGCCGGCCAGAGTTCGAAGCCGGGGTCGCCCGCGAGGGGCTTGGGGTCGATCGCGAGCCAGGGGGCGCGGTCGGAGGCGAGGACGTTCTCGTCGTGGAGGTCCCAGTGCAGGAGGCGGTCGCCCGGTTCGTCGACGACCTCGCGTACGGCGGCCGCGCAGTCGGCGACCAGGCGGCGGGACTCGGGGTCGGGGATGCGGGCGAGGGCCCAGGGGGTCTGGTCGAGCATGGCCCGGGCGATGTCGCCGAGGCGGCGCAGGCCGGGCGGGGCGGGAAAGGAGGTGAGGTGGGCGAGGAGCTCCGCGATCGTGACGACGGCCTGGTGGGTGTCCGGCACGTGGGACAGCATGCGGGTCTCGTCGAGACGCTCCAGCAGCATGGTGCCGGTCGGCTCGTCGTGGTCGAGGAGACGGACCGCTCCGCCACCGTTCCAGACGCGCAGCGCCACCGGTTCGCCCTCGCTCTCCTCGTCGAGGATCTGGAGCTTGAGGACCGCGGGGCTGTGGCCGGGGCGGAGCACCGGGAGCACCAGGGCGGAGACGCCGTGCATGGGAGGGCCGTCGGGTTTCAGCTTCCAGCGGTCGAGGAAGTGGGCCGTCTGCTCCGGCAGCCCGGCGATGAAGTCGCGGCCCGCCTCGCCGTTGAACTTCTCCTGTGATGCTGCCAGTTCGCGGGGGATGTCGATCACTCCCGGCACGGTAGTGGGGTGTGCGGGGTGCGGCACATGAATTTGGGGCCGGCCGGGGCGGTGGTATCTCGCGGGCGGTGTGTCGTACCTGTGTGCGAGCATCTCGCCAACGACCACTGATCCAGGGGGGATTGCCATGTCAGGTACCGACGCATGTCCGAGACCGAGATCGCGCGAGAGACGTGGGCGGGCCGTCGCGTCCGCCCTCGCCGTCTCGCTGTTCGCCTCGCTGCTGAGCCTGACGGGGGCGGGGGCCGCGGCCGGGGTCGCCCAGGACGTCGAACCGGAGTGTGCGCCGCTCGCGCTCGCGCCGTTCGGGGACCCGGGTGACGCCGTCGGCAGGGTGACCGTCCCGGCGCAGAGCAGCGCCTGCTTCACCGTGACCGCCGACGCGGCCGGTCCGCATCTGGTGAGCCTGAAGGACAGCGGCAACAACGCCTACACGCAGCTGTACGACGCCGACGGCGCCCAGGTCGACTGCCACGCCGATGAGGCCCGCACCGAGGGCTGGTGCCAGGTGCCCGCGGCAGGGACGTACACCCTCAAGGTCGTCAACAGCGGCTGGGTGGACGACGAGAAGGCCGAGCTGACCGTCGTCCCGCTCGGCTCGGGCACCCGCGGCTGCGCCGAGCCCGTCGGCACCGGCTGGGACCTGCCGGCCGTGATCCGGAGCGCGGCGAGCCCGCTGGCCGTGGACTGCCAGGCCTTCGAGGCCCGGCCCGGTGAGAGGATCGGGCTGAAGCTCCAGCGGAAGGTGTACGGCGAGTCGCTCGCCTGGATCACCGACGAGACCGGTGCCCGGATCTGCGAGCGCTTCCCGGAGGACGGCGAGGACAGCTGTGTGCTGCCCGGCGACGGTCCCTACCGGGTGCTGTCGAGCGTCTCCCGCTCGGAGAACGCCTTCCCCGCCGCCTACGCGCTCCAGGTGCGTCGGCTGAACGACCCGCGGGGCTGCACGACCGCCTCGGTCCTGCCGTACGGCCCGCTGAAGCCGCAGGACTTCCGCACCGACCTCTGCTACACCTTCTCCACCGACCGGGCCGGGCCGTACACCGTGCACGCCGTGGACGAGGACCGGTCGGCCAGGGCGGTCCGGGTCTACGACGCCGACGGGCTGACCGTGTGCGACTCCGGCACCGACCCCTGCCGGATCCGCGAGGCCGGCACCTACACCGCCGTCCTGGACCGCTACCCCTTCGAGGCCTCCCGGGACCGGCTGGTCGTGTTCGACCGGGCCTCCGACGCCGGCTGCGAGGAGATCGGGACCGGCCTGTACAAGGGCGAGCTGAGCACGGTCGGGCAGTACGACTGTCTGACGCTGCCCGTGCCGAAGGGCGCCCGGATCGCCGCGCTCACCGCGAACTCCTCGGCCGGGCTGACCCCCGAGGTGGAGGTCCTGGACCGCGCGGGCACCCCGCAGTGCGACAGCGGGGCGCTCGGCGACGGCGATTGCGCGCTGACCGGAGAGGCTCCGTTCCGCGCACTGGTGCACACCGAGGACAGCGGCGACTCGGCCACCGGCCCCTACCGGGTCGCCTTCCACCGCACCGACGCCGCCGAGGGCTGCCCCGCCCTGCCCGCGGGCAGTTTCGCCCCGGGCGGCGCCAAGGCCACGCTGACCACGGGCGACGGCGTCTTCTCGCACTGCCTGGGCATCCCGGCCGACGCGCACTCGAACGCGGAGCTGCTGCAACTGACCGCGACCTCGGGGACCGCTCCGGCCGGCTTCTCGGTGCTCGACTCAGACGGCAAGCGCGTCTGCGACCGCTACGCCACCACCGACGGCTGGACGATCTGCTCGCTGACCCCGGGCAAGTCCCACACCGTGCTGGTGACCGGCCGGGACGAGGCCGCGACGTACTCCCTGACCCGGCGTGACGTCACGGCGAGCGCCTCCGCCGCGGGCTGTGCGACGACCTCGGCGGTGAAGGTCGGCGGGGCGTCCCTGAAGAGCGCGTACGCGGCGCCGGGCACCATCAACTGCCACCAGGTGACCACCGGCGCGGCGACCGATGTCGTGCACGTCGATGTGCGGGACGCGCTCGGTACCGCCAACAGCGCGGTGGTGGGCGGGGACGGCCGTGTGGAGTGCGCCTTCCGCAACACGTCCTGCGCGGTGAGCGGTTCGACCACCCACCAGGTGCTCGTGCAGACGCCCGCCCATCTCAAGGCCGCGCCCGAGTACCGCCTGGACCGGCTGCGGATCGCGACCGCCGACGGGCCCGCCCCGGAGTGCGTGAAGGTGCCGTCCGTGGCCTTCGGATACGGGCCGGTCACCGGCACCCTGGACGAGTCGCGCACCGCCGTGTGCGCGGCGCTGCCCACCGCGGGATTCGACCGGTTCGACACCGACATCAAGGACACGGCGGGCGCCGACGTCAAGGCGGTTCCCGTCCTGTACGACACGTCCACCTGGAAGAACGGCTGCACTCGCTTCATCCCTGAGGGCTACGACTGCGCCGTCCAGGGCTCGTCCTCCGGGAGTACGCCGTCGCTGTTCCTGCTCGGCCTGCCGGAGAAGGCGTCGAGCACGGCCTACAGCGCCGAACTCATCTGCTCCTCCGCGCTGTGCGGCACGGAGAAGACGAACGTCACCGCCGTCAGCCCCGACACGGGCGCCAGCGGCGGCAAGGTGAAGCTCACGGTCACCGGCACCGCGCTCGGGAAGGACGTCACCGTCCGGCTGAGCCAGGCCGGCAAGACGATCACGGCGGAGGCGGACTCGGTCGCCGCGGACAACCGGACGGTGACCGCGACCGTGGACCTCACGGGCGCGGCGACCGGCACCTGGAACGTCAGCGTGATCACGCGCGGCTGGGAGTTCCGGCGCGGCACCTTCAGCGTGACGCCCCGGCCCGAGCTGAAGAACACGGCGGCACCGAAGGTGACCGGCACGCCCAAGGTGGGTGCCGAGGTCATCGCCGCGCCGGGCGCCTGGTCGGCGGCGCCGACGTCGTACACGTACCAGTGGAAGGCGGACGGGGCCGGGATCGCCGGTGCCACGGCGTCGGCGTACCGGATCCCCGCGGCGCAGTCCGGCAAGAAGATCAGCGTGACCGTGACGGCGGTCAGGAGCGGCTGGCAGAGCGGGTCGGCGTCCTCGCCGTCGGTGACCGTGGCCAAGGGCGACGCGCCCAAGGCGACGAAGCCGCCGGTGATCAGCGGGACGGCCGAGGTCGGCAAGACGCTGAAGTCGTCGACCGGGACGTGGAGCCCGGCCGCGTCCTCCTGGTCGTACCAGTGGTACGCGAACGGCGCGGCGATCAGCGGGGTGACGAAGTCCTCGCTCGTGCTGAAGGCGGCGCAGCAGGGCAAGAAGATCACCGTGAAGGTGACCGCCCACCGCGCGGGGCACAAGGACGGGTCGGCGGTGAGTGCGGCGACGAAGACGGTCGCCCGCTGATCTGCCGGTTGCAGACCCCTTCTGTGTGGAGGGCCCCGTTGCGAGCGGGGCCCTCCTCGGTGTCGGGTCAGGGCTCCAGGACCACCTTCCCCGTCGTCCCCCGGCTCTCCAGTGCCTCGTGCGCGGCCGCCGCCTCGCGGAGTGGGAAGCGTTGGACGGCCGGGGTGAGGCGGCCGGTGGCGGCTTCGGTGAGGGCGCGGAGTTCGAGGGTGCGCAGGGGGTCGGGGCCTCCGGCCTTGCTCAGCATCGTGGGGCCGAGGACCTGTTCGGAGACGCCGTCGACGAGGTAGGGCTCGCCGTCGAGGATGCCCTGGCCGGACCAGCCGAAGACGATGTGCTTGCCGTCGGGGCCGAGGAGGGCGACGGCCTCGTGGGCCACGTCGCCGCCGACGCCGTCGAAGACGACGGTCGCGGTCCGGCCGCCGAGGTGGGCGCGGACCTTGGCGGGCCAGGCCGGGTCCTTGTAGTCGACGGCGAGATCGGCACCGTTCGCCTGTACGCGGGCGACCTTGTCCGGCCCGCCCGCGAGGCCGATGACGGTCGCGCCGGCGTTCCTGGCGTACTGGACGATCAGCGTGCCGATGCCTCCGGCGGCGGCCGGGACGACGGCCACCGAGTCGGGCCCGAGGTCGGCGAACTGGAGGATCCCCATCGCCGTACGGCCCGTGCCGATCATGGCGACGGCCTCGGCGAAGTCCAGGTTCTCCGGGATCTCGTGCAGGCGTTCGGCCGCGGTGACGGCCAGTTCGGCGTACCCGCCGGGGACGAAGCCGAGGTGGGCGACGACCCGCTTGCCGAGCCACAGGTCCGCGACGCCCTCGCCCAGGGACTCGACGACCCCGGCGACCTCGCGGCCGGGGATGGTGGGGAGCGGCGTCGGCTCGGCCGCCGGTCCGCCCCGCATGCCTTCGCGCAGGGCGGCGTCCAGGAGGTGGACGCCCGCCGCCCGTACGGCGATACGGACCTGGCCGGGGTCCGGCCGGGGGTCCTCGACCCGCTCGTGGGTGAGGTTCCCGGCCGGGCCGAAGGCGTGCAGGCGGATGGCGTGCATACGAGGCTCCTCGTGTCGCGGTGGTCTGCGACAAGCCTTCAACCTCAAGCTTGCTTGAGGTCAAGCTCCTGCCGTCCGAGGGCCAGGGAGACCGCCGTCAGGGCGCTGTTGAAGGAGACCTCCGAGAGCACACCGGGCGCCGCGACCTGGTCACCGGCGAGATAGACACCGTCGCCCCGGTCCACGGCGGGCCGGTCGCGCCAGCTCGTGCCGGGCAGGTCGACCGCGCCCGTACGGCCGGCCGCGACGGCCTCGCGCCGCCAGGTGACCCGCTTGCGCCAGCCCGGGAACCCCAGGTCGAGCAGCTCCTCGGCGTGGGCGATGCCGTCGGACTTCGACTCGTGCGGGGCGAGGGGGAGCTGCCCCTGGATGAGCTGCTCGCCGGCCGGGGCGAGGGTGCGGTCCTGGGCGGTGAACCGTTCCAGCCAGCCGGGCGCGTCCAGGTCGGAGACCGCGAAGGCGTCCCCGCGCCGGGTGCGCACGGCCAGGTCGATCAGGGCGGTACGGCCGCTCGGCCAGGTCAGGGAGTCGTCGCCGAGCAGATGCCGGGCGGCGGGGAGGGAGGTCGCGACGATCACCGGCGTATCCGTGGGGAGCATGTCGACACGGGACAGGGTCTCCATCCGGACGCCCAGGTTCCAGGCCCGGGCGGCCATCCGGTCGATGATGCCGCCCCAGCCGCCGCGCGGGTAATGGGCCTCGGGCGGCAGCTTGGTGGCCCGGCGCAGGCGCTCCTGCACGAACGCGGCCGACAGGGAGCCGGGGTCGTGGTGGAAGAGGGCGACGGCGGAGTAGTGGGCGGCGGCCCGGGCGCCTTCCTCGCCCGCGACGCCGGTCGCCCAGGTCAGGAAGTCGACGTCCACGGGCGCCTGCCGGGCGGTCCTGCGCAGCAGCTTCAGCATCGGGAAGGGCGGGGTGCGGCGCAGCACGCCGTGGTGCCGCAGCCGTAGCCGGGCGGCCTCCAGGGGCGGGATCGGGGCGAGCGGGCCGATGAGGTCGCGCTGCTTGAGCCAGGCCCAGTGCGGACCGCCGTTGTAGAGGGCGTGTGGGCCCTCGTTCGTGCGGTACGGGCCGTCGGCGGTTCGGGCCCGGCCGCCGAGGGTGTGGTGGGTTTCGTGGAGGGTGACCTTGACGCCCGCCTCGGCGGCGGTGATCGCGGCGGTCAGTCCGGCGAAGCCGCCGCCGATGACGGTGATGCGGTGGTGCATGGCTGGGATCTCCCTTGAGGCCTGAGGTCGACAATCGCCTTCGGGATTACGACCGTTCACGGGGGCCGGAATGTGACATGGCCGGTGTTCGCGCAGGTCAGGGGGTGTTGTCAGTGGTGGGGTGCAGCATGGGGTCATGGCGAGGAGAGCGACGGGCCGTCCGGGTGCGACCGGCCCTGCGGGTGTGAAGGGCGCGCGGCGGCCGGAGCTACGGCTGCCCGTGTTGGAGCCGTACGAGGGGGGTGGGCTGGAGCCGGACGGGGACTACGACGGGCTGGAGTTCCGGGACGCGGAGCTCACCGGGCAGGACGGGGCGGGGGCCCGTTTCATGGACTGCGCGCTGACGGGGTGCGCGCTGGACGAGACCCGGCTGCGGCATGCTCGCTTCCTGGACTCGGCCCTCACCGGTGTCCGGGGCGTCGGCACCGACCTCTCCGAGGCGACCCTGCGGGACGTGGAGCTCACCGATGCCCGCCTCGGCGGGCCGCAGTTGCACGGGGCGGTGCTGGAGCGGGTGGTGATCCGCGGCGGCAAGATCGACTATCTGAATCTGCGCACCGCCCGGCTCAGAGACGTCGTCTTCGAGGGCTGTGTCCTCGTCGAGCCGGACTTCGGGGGCGCCCGCCTGGAGCGGGTGGAGTTCGTCGACTGCGCCCTGAAGGGCGTCGACCTGCACGCGGCGACCCTCACGGACGTCGACCTGCGCGGGGCCGCGTCGCTGGAGATCAGCCGGGGTTTCGACCGGCTGTCGGGGGCGGTGATCAGTACGGCGCAACTGCTGGATCTGGCACCGGTGCTGGCGATGGAGTGGGGGATCAGGGTGGAGGGCTGATCGCCGTACGCGCAGCGCCGCGCGCTCACCACTCGTGCGAGCCCGTGCTCACCACTCGTACCAGCCCGCGCTCACCACTCGTACCAGCCGTCCGACCCCGCCCGCTCCGGCCAGTCGTAGGACTGGTGCAGTCCTATGAGGGCGTTGACCAGGCGGGGGTCGAGTTCGTGCCTCAGCAGCCGGTAGTCCTCGGCCACCGCGCGGAAGACGAGGTGGGCGCGGTGGGAGCCGTCGCGCCAGGTGATGCGTCGGGGTGGGCGGGGGCCGTCGTCGCCCTCCGCCATCAGGACCCAGATCAGGCACAGCAGTTGGACGGGCAGCCCGAAGGGCCACCACAGCAGCCAGCTCCACAGCCGCCCCTGGTACCCCTGGAGGACCGGCCCCCCGACCGGTTCCACGGTCCAGCGCCGGCGGCCCCACCGGAAGGCGCGGCGCCGCCGCAGGGTGATCCGCCCGAGCGGGGCCCCGTACGGATCCAGGACGTGGTACACCGCCGGGCGCCCGCTCAGCCGTGACCCCAGGGGCTGCTCCGTCACGACCCGGGCGACCGGCGACCCGTCCTCGGCGCGCAGATGGAAGGCCCGCAGGGAGCGGAGCCGGTCCGGGGCGGGGCTGTCGGGGTCGCGGACGAGCCGGGCGGAGGTGTCCTGCGGCGTTCCCTCCCCGCTGACGACGGCCGGTGGGTCCACGCTGTAGTTCAGGCCGTAGGCCACTCGTCCGTCGGTCATGCGTCCGTTCTCCCCGTGTCCGTCGCCGGTCGTCGCCGGTCCTCGCCGGTCGTCGCAGGGCGATCGTGTCACCCCGGTGGCGGACCGGTGTCAGGAGACCCTGGGGAAGCGCGCCTGGAGCGTCCAGATCGCCGGGTTCTCGGCGAGATCGTCGTGCAGATCGGTGAGGTCGGCGATCAGGTCGTGCAGGAAGTCCCGGGACTCGCGGCGCAGTTCGGAGTGGGAGACGGTGAGCGGGGGCTCCTCCGCGCGCATCCAGTCGGCCTCGATGTCCACCCAGCCGAAGCGGCGCTCGAACAGCATCCGGTCGGTCGACTCGGTGAAGTCCAGCTCCGCGTGCTGCGGCCGGGACGCCCGCGAGCCCGCCGGGTCCCGGTCGATCCGCTCCACGATGTCGCACAGCGCCCACGCGAAGTCGAGCACCGGCACCCATCCCCAGGCTGTGGACACCTCGTGGTCGGTCTTGGTGTCCGCCAGATAGACGTCGCCGCAGAACAGATCGTGCCGCAGGGCGCGGACGTCCGCGCGGCGGTAGTCGGTCTGCGGAGGGTCCGGGAAGCGGTTGGAGAGGGCGTAGCCGATGTCGAGCACGGGGGTGATGCTGTCACGACCCCCATAGGATCGAGAGCGTGGCCCGGTCCGTACGTCTTGTCCCCGCCCTGCTCGTCTCCGCGCTCGCCCTCACGGCCTGCGGTGGGGTCCACGGCACCCCGGGCGGCTCCGGTGTACGCGACCCCTACTTCCCGAAGGCCGGCAACGGCGGCTACGACGTCACCCACTACGGCCTGCGCCTCGCCTACGACCCGGACGCCCACCACCTCACCGGCACGGCGACCCTCACCGCGCGGGCGACCCAGGACCTCACCGCCTTCAACCTGGACCTGCTCGGCCTGGACGTCGGCGAGGTCACCGTCGGCGGCGAGACGGCCCGCTGGAACCGCGCCGGGCAGGAGCTCACCGTCCGGCCGCGCAAGGACCTCGGCCGGGACGAGACGTTCCGCGTGACCGTCCGCTACTCCGGGGCGCCCGAGACCGTCACCGACCCGGACGGCTCCCAGGAGGGCTGGCTGCGCACCGGCGACGGCGTGCTCGCGCTGGGGGAGCCGGTGGGGTCGATGGCGTGGTTCCCCGGCAACCACCACCCCTCCGACAAGGCGTCCTACGACCTCACGGTGACCGTGCCGCTAGGGCTCCGGGCCGTCTCCAACGGGGAGTTGCGCGACGTCACGACCGCGAAGGACGGCCGTACGACCTTCGCCTGGCACTCCGCCGAGCCCATGGCGAGCTACCTCGCCACGCTCGCGATCGGCCGCTTCGACATCACCCGCTCCACCGCCCGCTCCACGGCCCGGGACCGTCTGCCCGTGTACACGGCCGTCGACCCGGACGAGAAGGAGGCGAGCCGCGCCGTGCTCGCGCGCATCCCCGAGATCCTGCGCTGGGCGGAGAAGCGGTTCGGCCCCTACCCCTTCTCCTCCACCGGCGCGATCGTCGACCGAGCGGCCGAGGTCGGCTACGCCCTGGAGACCCAGACCCGCCCCGTCTTCCCCGGCGCCCCCGGCCTCACCCTCCTCGTCCACGAACTCGCCCACCAGTGGTACGGCGACTCCGTCACACCGGAGAGCTGGCGCGACATGTGGCTCAACGAGGGCTTCGCGACGTACGCGGAGTGGCTGTGGCGGGAGGACCACGGCGGGGAGAGCGCGCAGGAGTCCTTCGACGCGCTGTACGAGAACGGCGAGAAGACGTACAAGGACCTCTGGGCGTTCCCGCCCGCGAAGCCCGCGGATGCCGCGAACATCTCCGGCGATCCCGTCTACCAGCGCGGCGCGATGGTCCTCCAGAAGGTCCGCCAGACGGTGGGTGACGACAGATTCTTCGCCATCCTGCGGGGGTGGGCGGCCGAGCATCGGTACGGGAACGCGGACACGGCCGAGTTCACGGCGTACGTCGAGGAACAGGCGCCCGGGGAGGACTTCGAGGGGATCTGGGAGGACTGGCTGTACGGGGAGGGGAAGCCGGAGCGGCCGTGAGGGCGGAGCCGGAGCGCCGTTGGGGGCTCAGGTGCGGGGGTGGCTGCGGGTTCGTTGTGGCTTGTCGCGCAGTTCCCCGCGCCCCCAAGCAAAGGGCGGAGCCCCCGGCCTCTTCCAAGGCTCGGGGGCTCCACAGTGTCAGAACAAGCTCGACGTCCGATCAGACGTTCACGCCGAAGTCCTGGGCGATGCCGACCAGGCCCGAGGCGTAGCCCTGGCCGACTGCGCGGAACTTCCACTCCGCGCCGTTGCGGTAGAGCTCACCGAAGACCATGGCCGTCTCCGTGGCCGCGTCCTCCGACAGGTCGTAGCGGGCGATCTCGGCGCCGCCGGCCTGGTTGACGATGCGGATGTAGGCGTTGCGGACCTGGCCGAAGTTCTGCGAGCGGTTCTCCGCGTCGTAGATGGACACCGGGAAGACGATCTTCTCGATGTCGGCCGGGAGGGCGGCGAGGTTGACGTTGATGGCCTCGTCGTCGCCGGCGCCTTCGCCCGTGCGGTTGTCACCGGTGTGGACGATCGTGTTGTCCGGGGTCTGCTTGTTGTTGAAGAACACGAAGTGGGCGTCCGAGAAGACCTTGCCCTGCGTGTTCACCGCGATCGCGGACGCGTCGAGGTCGAAGTCCGTGCCGGTGGTGGTGCGGACGTCCCAGCCGAGGCCCACGGTGACGTCGGTCAGGCCCGGAGCCTCCTTGGTGAGCGAGACGTTGCCACCCTTGGACAGGCTTACAGCCATTGTTGGGAGTCCCTTCCCTCGTTTACGTACGGCAGTACGGCAAAGAAGCTGCGTCAAAGAAGCTACAGCTACCCCCCTGAACGTAGAGAGGGGTACGCGAGGTTCCAGCTCCTTTACTTTCTTTACTCGCGATTATTGGGATGACGTGGACGGGACAGAAGCGGGAACATGGACGGCATGTCTGGTCCCCACGTCATCCGCGGCTCCGTCTCCCTGCCCGAGGCCGAGCTCATGTGGCGTTTCTCGCGGTCGTCGGGGCCGGGCGGGCAGCACGTCAACACCAGTGACTCGAAGGTCGAGCTGAGTTTCGACCTGGCGAAGACCGAGGCGCTGCCCGAGGTGTGGAAGCAGCGGGCGCTGGAGCGGCTGGCCGGGCGCCTGGTCGACGGAGTCGTCACCGTACGGTCCTCCGAGCACCGCTCCCAGTGGCGCAACCGCGAGTCCGCCGCCGTACGCCTCGCCGCCCTCCTGGCCGAAGCCACCGCGCCCCCGCCCAAGCCCCGCAGGAAGACCCGGATCCCCCGGGGGATCAACGAGCGGCGGCTGCGCGAGAAGAAACAGCGCTCGGAGACCAAGCGCGGCCGAACGGGCCAGGGCTGGAGCTAGCGCCTGTCGAGGGACCTAGGCCAGCTCCAGCAGCCCCACCGTCTGGCCCCCGCTGTTCTCCCCGGCCGGACGGAAGCCGAGGCCCAGGTAGAAGCCCTCGGGGCCGTTCGGTCCCGGGTGCCAGGTGACGTAGTACTTCTCGGTGCCGTGCCGGCGCAGCTCGGCGGCGACGGACTCGACGGCGAAACGGCCGTACCCCTTGCCCTGCTCCCCGGCCGCGATGTTCAGCCGCCACAGGCCCGAGCGGAATTCGCTGCCGTCCCCGTACCAGTCGATGCCGAGCGAGGCCATCAGGAAGCCGACCGGGCGGTCGCCGTCGACGATGAGGCGGGGCCAGGCGATGGCGCCGTGCGCGTACGCCTCGGCGAGCGACTTCACGACCGGGGCGACCGCGTGCTCCTGGTCGGGGCGGACCTGGATGCCGAGGGCGGCGTCCAGATTCCCGGCGGTGATCTCTTCGAGGCGGAGGCCCGTCGTCGTCATGCGCGCACCCTAGGGTCGACGATCAACCCCGGGCCACCGGATTTCCGCCTCAGCCCAACTGCCGGTACCGCCCCCGGAAGTACGTCAGCGGCCCGCCCTCCGCGCTCGGCACCCGGGCGGTCAGCACACGGCCGATGACCAGCGTGTGGTCGCCGGCCGCTACGCGCTGCTCGGTACGGCACTCCAGGACGGCCAGGGCGCCGCCCACCAGGGGTGCCCCGCTGTACTCGCCGCGCGTGTACGGGATGTCGGCGAACAGCAGCCGGTCGCTGACCCGGCCCTTCATGGCGAACCGGCCCGCGATGTGCCGCTGGCTCTCGGACAGGACGGACACCGCCCACTCGGGCTGTTCGTCGAGCAGTTCGTCCATGCGGGAGCCCTCGCGCAGGCTCACCAGCACCATCGGCGGGTCCAGGGACACCGACATGAAGGCCGTGGCCGTCATGCCCACGTCCTCGCTGCCGGGCGCCGAGGGGTCGTCCGGGTCGAGCGGCGGCTCCTGCGCGGTCACCAGGACCACGCCCGAGGCCAGCCGGGACATGGCGGCGCGGAACTCGTCGTTGCTCACCCCCTCAGCATGCCCGGAGGCGGGCGACGGAATGATCGGGGACGTGGCGGGCGCGGCGATCGGAGAGGTGGCGGACGAGGCGATCGAAGACGCGGCAGGGGGAGTGTTCGGCACACCGGAAACGCTAATCTCCGCCCCGCGCGCCCCGCATCGGGCTCCCGCCCGAGCACGGTCCTAGGACTTCCGGCGGACCGGACGGCCTTTTCCCTGCCAACGTGTGTACAGCGTGACAAGGCTTCGTTCGCAGGACGCATATGGGGATTGCAGAAACTCCCGGCAATTGTTCAGCTTTGCCTGTGACTTGAGTCACAAGGGGCAGGAATTGTTGACCCTGTGTACCGAGTGAGCAGCGCGCTGTGATTCAGTGGCGGGGAAGCTGCCAGGACGTACGCCGAGAAGAACCCTTGATTCTTGATTCGCTGCGAGGTACTCGGGGGGAGGGCGAGCATGGAGACCGAGTCGGAGCCTTACGTCCGTCTTGCGTCCCTGCGACAACTGCACCAGGTCATGGCCGACATGAACACGGCCCGCAGCCTGGCGGACACACTGCAGACCGTCGCGGAGGGCGTCGTCGCCGCTCTCGGGTACGAGATGGCGTGCGTGAACCTCGTACGCCCCGACGGCGATCTCGTCGTCGCCGCCTTCGCCGGGAACCCCGCCGCCGAGGCCCTCATCACCGGCCGCGTCGGCTCGCGCGAATCCTGGGAACGCCGCCTCGGCATGGGTGAGCACTGGGGCGACCTGGTGTTCATACCCCACACCGAGGGCTGGGTCCTCGACGACGACGACGTCCCGCAGTGGTACACCGACGGCCCCGCGCCCCGCTTCGAGGACGAGTGGCATCCGGCCGACCGGCTCTTCGCGCCCATGTACGCGCCCGGGCCGCAGGGCAGCGCGGCGTGCGGCGAGCTGATCGGCGTGCTCTCCGTGGACCGCCCGCGCAACGGCCGCCGCCCCGGCGCCTGGGGCCGCGAGGCACTCCAGATGTACGCCTTCCAGGCCGCCATCGCGATCAGCAACGCCCGGCTGCGCGCCAACATGCAGCGCGCGCTCGTCCGGCTGGAGCGCGAGCAGCAGGCCCTGCGGGCGAGCGAGGAAAGCTTCCGGCAGGCCTTCGAGTACGCGCCGTCCGGCATGGCCATCGCCGAGATGGGCGGCGACCAGCACGGCCGGATCCTGCGCACCAACGACGCCCTGTGCCGGCTGCTGGGCCGCCCCGCCTCCGCGATGCGCCGCTACTCCTTCTCCGACCTGGTCCACCCCGAGGACATAGGCACCCTGCTGCGGACCTCCGCCGAGGGCGGCCGCGCGGAGCTCCGCCTCGGCCGCCGCGACGGCACCTACGTCTGGGTCAGCCTCCGCAACTCCGTCGTCGCCGACGCCGCCGACGGCCCCCGCTTCCTCCTCACCCACGTCGAGGACATAGAGGAGCGCAAGCGCCGCGAGCTGCAGCTCGCCCACCGCGCCTCGCACGACTCGCTCACCGGCCTGCCGAACTCCGCCGAGCTGCGCTCGCGACTGTCCTCGCGCCTCTGTCAGCGCGCCGCGCCCCCGCACTCCGCCGTCGCCGAGTCCCATGACGCGGCCTACGGCCACCCCGCCTTCGACGTCGTCGGCCCCGGCTTCGACTTCCGGCAGTCCGCCGATCCGTTCGACGCCTACGACCACCATGTGCACACCGTCGCCCCGGACGGCGACCAGGACGACGGCACGAAGGGTCTCGCCGTCCTCTTCTGCGACCTCGACGGCTTCAAGTCGATCAACGACCGGTTCGGGCACAACGCGGGTGACGCGGTTCTCATCGAGGTCGCCCGGCGGCTGAGCGGCGGCGTCCGCGACGGTGACACGGTCGCCCGGCTCGGGGGGGACGAATTCGTCATCCTCGCGGACGGGCTCGGCCGGGCCGACGCGCAGGACCTGGCGGTCCGCCTCCGCAACGAGATCATCCAGCCCATCCGCGCCGAGGGGCGTGCCGTCCGGGTCGGGGCCAGTTTCGGCATCGGATGGGCACACTGTGGAATGACGGCGGACGAAGTGTTGAAATCCGCTGACGAGCGGATGTACGTCGAGAAACGATCTCGTCCCAAACAACACAGACGCGCTGGGTGAACCCGAGGTCAGCGAGTTGATGCGGTCTGAGTCACCTGTTTGGGTCACTGGGAGCGGGTAGGCTCGCTGTCTTACGACCCGTACCGCATTGCACCGCACCTGACTGAGGAGACCAAGGGATGACGCCCGGCAACAACGGCGCGAGCACGCCCGAGGACGACGACCCGTTCGGCTATCTCTACGCCGACGGGCAGGCCAACGGAGCCCAGCCGCCGTCCGGGGGCTACGGCTACCCGAACTCGGTCAACCGTGTGCGTGCGGTCGGCACCCGCTCCTACGGCCAGCAGCAGCCGCAGGCGGCCGCGGGCCAGGCCGCGGCGTACGGCCAGGTCCCCCAGCAGCAGGGCGGCTACGGCCGGCCGAACGCGCACTACGCGGCCCCCGAGACCCTGCCCGGCGGCGCCGGAGCCACCACCGCCCCCCAGCACCAGGTCCCCGGCGGCGGAGGCGGCCGGGGCGGCCGCGGTCCCAACACCAAGGGCCTGCTGATCGGCGCGATCGCGGTGGTCGCGGCGGTCGTCATCGGCATCGGCGTGGCCATGGTGGGCGGCGACAAGGACGACAAGAAGTCCGAGGACCAGGCGGGCTCCGACCAGAGCCAGTCCCAGAGCGCCGAGCCGACTCCGTCGGCCAGCAAGAGCGGGGCGAGCCAGGTCGAGCTGCCGAAGGCCGACGCGAAGACCCTGCGCCTCAGCCCCGGCATGTCGACCGCGTCGGAGTTCAAGGGCGCGAAGGCCGACGGCGGGGTCTATGTGACGGGCTTCAACCAGGTCGGTGCCAAGGTCACCTGGACGGTGGACGGCATCAAGAAGGCCGGCAGCTACAAGTTCTACGTGAACTACGGCGTCCCGGGCACGGACGCCGACGCGACCGTGGTGGTCAACGGCAAGGCCGACGCCAGGCCCATGAACATGGAGAACTTCGGGGGCACCCCCAAGGGCGACTGGGAACAGGGCTGGAAGAACACCTGGGCCACCGTGAACCTGAACAAGGGCACGAACACCATCGAGCTCGCCTGCAACGAGGGCAACAAGTGCGACGCGGTCCTCGACCAGTTCTACCTCGCGAAGGCCTAGCCGGCTCGAGCTGATACGCCGACGGCGGCCGTCTCCCACACAGCGTGGGGGACGGCCGCCGTCGTACGAGCTACGAGCCGAGAATGAGCTCAGCTCACTCGACGCGGCCCCACTCCAGGCAGCGAGTCGCCGCGTACCGCTTCTTGCCGCCCCAGTTGACCTCGTGCCAGCGCTTCTCGCTGGGCGAGCTGCTGGTGCACTTGTAGCTGCCGCCGTCGACCGCGCTGCACCCGGCGACCCAGCACTTGACGATCTTCCCCTTCTTCAGGGTGCCGACCTTCCGTGCGGTGGCGCTGGGCTTCTCACGGATGCTGACGTCCCGGACGTCGCTCCAGCCGCCGCCCCACTCCTGCGCGGCAGCCGGAGCGGCCTTGAGCTCCGGGGCCGCCGAGGCGCCGGAGTTCATGGTGGCCACCAGGCCCACGGAGGCGATGCCGACCATGGCCAGCCTCGTGATCTTGTTCAATTGTTCCCCCAGCAAAAAGGTCGATCTTTGGTCGTTCGTGATCTTAGGTGGGGGGAGGAAGATCGGCCAGAGGATTTCGGTCACGTGTGGCCTACGCCGCAGATGCCTCACTCGTCACGGTGACCCGCCCCAGCAGTTCCTGGTACACGCGCCGGTCGAACTCCCCCGCGACCGGCGCCGAGACCGTCGCCGCCGACAGGGCGACCGCTCGGGTCAGGCGATCCGGCCAGGGAAGGTGCTCCACCAGGGCCGATATCAGGCCCGCCACCGCGGAGTCGCCGGCGCCTGTCGGGTTGCCTCGTACGAGGGTGGGTGGGGCGGTGCGCCAGCGGCCCTCGGGGGATACCGCGAGGAGGCCTTTCGGGCCCAGGGACGCGACGACCGCGCGGGCGCCTCGGCGGCGGGCGTCCTGGGTGGCTCGCAACGGGTCGTGGGAGCCGGTGAGTTCTGCCAGTTCTTCGGTGTTCGGCTTGATGATGTCGGGGCGGGCGGCGACGCCTCGGCGCAGGGGTTCGCCGCTGGTGTCGAGGAGGACCGGGATGCCGGCGGACCTGGCCGTGCGGACCAGTCCGGCGTAGGCGCCGACCGGGACGCCCGGGGGGAGGCTGCCGCACAGGGCCACTGCCGAGGCGGACGCCAGCAGGTCCTCGTAGGCCTCCTGGAAGGACGACCACTCGGTGGGGGTGATCGTCGGGCCCGGTTCGTTGAGCTGTGTCGTGTCGCCGGTCAGGTCGTCGGCCACGGCGATCGTGCGGCGGGTGGTGCCCGTGATCGGGACCAGCGCGTCCGTCACGTCCGGCACCGAGGCCAGAAGTTCCTGGACGACCCGGCCCGTCGCACCGCCCGTGAATCCCGTCACCGTCACCTCGTGCCCGAGGGCCGCGAGCACCCGGGCCACGTTGACGCCCTTGCCGCCGGGGCGTTCCGTCACCTCGGAGACGCGGTGGGAGGCGTGCGGACGGAGGGACCGTACGCGGTAGGTGATGTCGAGAGCGGTGTTCAGTGTGACCGTGAGGATCACCTGGCTGACCTCCCCCGATGTAGAGACATGCGCGTGCTGCCGTGGACTTCCGGAGGCTCGATCATGCCAAAGAGACGGCGGTCGGCCCAGTCCTGGACTCGGCCACCGTCTCCCGACTGCGGGATAGATCAGCGCAGTTGGGGACCGACCACCCATTCGCCCCGGCGCATCACGCCCTTCAGGTCGAAGTCCGCGTCCAGGAGGACGAGGTCCGCGTCCTTGCCTGGCTCCAGGGAGCCGATGCGGTCGGACATGCCGAGCAGGCGGGCCGGGGTTGCCGAGAGGGCCTGTACCGCGTCCTCGACCGACAGACCGTCGATCGTGACCGCGCGTTTGAAGGCGCGGTCCAGGGTGAGGGTGGAGCCCGCGATCGTGCCGTCCTCGACCAGGCGGGCCACGCCGTCGGCGACCTCCACCTCCAGTGGGCCGAGCCAGTAGCGGCCGTCGCCGAAACCGGCCGCGTCCATCGCGTCCGTGATGAACGCGACCCGTGACGCGCCCGCGTGGTGGAACGCCAGTTGGAGCGCGGCGGGGTGCAGGTGCGTGCCGTCGTTGATCAGCTCGACCGTGATCCGGTCGTCCTCCAGGAGCGCCGCGATCGGGCCGGGGAAGCGGTGGCCGAGGGGCGGCATCGCGTTGAAGAGGTGCGTGGCCACCGTCGCGCCCGCGTCGATGGCCTCGACGGTCTGCTCGTAGGTCGCGTCCGTGTGGCCGATCGCCGCGATCACGCCCTGGTCGGCCAGGAGGCGTACGGAGTCCAGGCCGCCGGGGAGCTCGGTGGCCAGCGTGACCATCCTCGCCTGGCCCCGGGCCGCCTCGATCAGCTTGCGGACGTCCGCGGGGTGCGGATCGCGCAGCAGGTCCTCGGCGTGGGCGCCCTTGCGGCAGGGGGAGATGAACGGGCCCTCGAAGTGGACGCCGGCGATCTCGCCCTGCTCGGCCAGCTCGCTGAGCAGGCCCGCGCGTTGGGAGAGGAAGTCCATGTCGCCGGTGACGGTGGAGGCGACCAGGGTGGTCGTGCCGTGCAGGCGGTGGGTGTGGATGCCCTTGAGGATGTCCTCGGCCGAGCCGGAGGTGAAGGAGGCTCCGCCGCCGCCGTGGTTGTGCAGGTCGACGAACCCGGGGATGACGTAGTGGCCTGTTACGTCGATGACCTGGGCGTTTTCGGGGGTGGTGGGGGTGATGCGGGTGCCGTCGATGGTCAGCCGGCTGTCTTGGACGGCCCCGGTGGGGAGGACCACCGTCGCGCCGGACAGGACCGTGGGGGTTCCTGACGTTGCCGGGTGCGGGTGGTGTGTGGCTTGTCGCGCAGTTCCCCGCGCCCCTGGGTCCGCTGCCATCAGGGCGATACCTCCGTACGGTCCGTGTGGTTGAGGAGATCCCAGGCGAGCAGGCCCGCGCCCAGACAACCCGCCGAGTCGCCCAGGGCCGCCGGGACGATCGGCGGCTGTTTCTGGAAGGTGACGCGGCGGTCGATGGCCTCGCGCAGGGGCGTGAACAGCGTCTCTCCCGCCTCGGCCAGGCCGCCGCCGATGATCAGGGTGCGGGGGTCCAGCAGGGTGAGGGCCGTGACCAGGCCGTCGGCGAGGGCGTCCACCGCCTCCTGCCAGACCGCCCGGGCCCGTGGGTCGCCGGATACGACGGCCTTCGCGCAGTCGGCCGCGTCCGCGTCCGGGTCGCCCGAGGCCGCGGCCCAGGCCTCGCTGACGGCCGCCGCAGAGGCGAAACGCTCCAGGCAGCCGCGCTGCCCGCACGGGCAGGGGGCTCCTCCGGGGCGTACGACGATGTGGCCGATCTCGCCCGCGAAGCCGTGCGCGCCCGACTCGACCCGGCCCTCGACGCCGATGCCGCCCGCGATGCCGGTGCCCAGCGCCACGAACAGGAACCGGTCGGCGCCCCGGCCCGCGCCGACCCGGCCCTCGGCGAGAGCACCGGTGCGCACGTCGTGGCCGAGGGCGACCGGGACGCCCAGCCGTTCCGCGAGCGCGTCACGCAGGGGGACGTCGCGCCAGCCGAGGTTCGCGGCGTAGACGGCGATGCCCGCCGCCTCGTCGACGATGCCGGGCACGGCCACACCGGCGGCGGCCGCGGGCGTGCCGAAGTGCTCGGCGCCGTACGCGTGCAGCTCGGCGGCGAAGTCGAGGATGCCCGCGACGACGGCCTCCGGGCCCTGCTCGCGTCCGGTGGCCCGGCGGGACCGGTGCAGCACCTCGCCCCCGGGCCCGGCCAGAGCGGCCTTCATTCCGGTGCCGCCCACGTCCAGGGCGATGACATGTCTCACGGAACACAGTGTGACCCGGGGACCCGCGAGAGGTCTAGTCCACTCACGTGGTGTAGACCTTATTCCGAATATCGAAAGTTTTCGGTGGCGGTGACGCCAGGGTTGGGGAAGTACAGCGGTGCAGCGGCAGCGGATGGCAGGAACGATCGCGGTGGTGTCCGCACTGGGCATGACGGCGGTCCTCGGCGGCTGCGGCGTGACGGGCGGCTCCGCCGACGTGACCCTGAAGCTGGTCGCCGCCGACTACGGCGACAGCAAGGCCAACAGCTCCCAGAAGTACTGGGACAAGCTCGTCGCGGAGTACGAGGCCGACCACCCCGACGTGGAGATCGACGTCAGCGTCTACTCCTGGAACGACGTCGACCGCAAGGTCCGGGAGATGGTCGCCGCCGGTGACCCGCCGGACATGGCGCAGATCGGCTCGTACGCCGGGTACGCGGCGCAGAACCAGCTCTACAAGGCCGACGAACTGCTCTCCATACCCGTGCAGGCCGACTTCGTCGGGCAGCTCGCCTCCGCGGGGCAGGTGAAGGGCGTGCAGTACGGCATGCCGTTCGCCTCCTCCACGCGCGTGCTCTTCTACAACAAGACCCTCTTCTCCGAGGCAGGCATCACCCCGCCGAAGACCTGGGACGACCTGGCCGACGACGCCGAGGCGCTCAAGGCGGAGGGCGTGACCTACCCGTACGCGCTGCCGCTCGGCCCGGAGGAGGCGCCGGCCGAGACCATGCAGTGGATGCTCAGCGGCGGGGGCGGCTACACCGACACCGTCGACAGCTACGGCATCGACTCCCCCGAGAACGTCGACACCTTCTCCTGGCTGAAGGACGAACTCGTCGGCAAGGGCCTGAACGGGCCGGTCGCGCCCGGGGAGCTGAACCGGGCCGACGCGTACGCCGCCTTCGCCAAGGGCGAGGTCGGCATGGTCAACGGGCACCCGTCGCTGATGAACATCGCCGGGAAGAAGGGCGTCAAGTACGGCATGGTGCCGACGCCGGGCAAGGAGGGCACGAGCAAGTCCACGCTCGGTGTCGCCGACTGGATGACGGCCTTCCGCAAGAACGGCAACCGCGACCAGGTCGGCGACTTCCTCGACTTCGTGTACAGCGAGAAGAACGTGCTGGCCTTCTCCCGCGAGTACGACCTGCTGCCGGTCACCACCTCCGCGTCCGGGACGATGGCCGTGTCCGAGCAGGACCGGCACCTCCGGCCGTTCCTGGAGGAGCTGCTGACCTCCGAGCTGTACCCGGTCGGCAAGACCTCCTGGGCCGACGTCAGCGCCGAGATCAAGCAGCGGATCGGCAAGGCCGTCGCCCCCGGCGGCAGCCCCTCGGTCGTCCTCGGGCAGCTCCAGGCGGAGGCGTCCCGGGCGGAGAACGCGGAGTAGGCGCCGGCTGGGCGCTGTCGGTGGTGGGCGTTACGGTGCCGGGCATGGACGAGGACACGGGTGAGCAGGGGCGGCTCGGGCGGCGGGAGCGGGACATCCTCGCGCTCGAAGGGCGGAGCTTTTCCGGTCCCGGTGCGAAGGAACGGGCCGTGCGGGAGGAGCTGGGGCTTGCTCCTGTGCGTTACTTCCAGCTCCTCAATGCCCTGCTGGACGACCCGAGGGCTCTTGCCCACGACCCGGTGACGGTGAATCGGCTGCGGCGGGTTCGGGAGCGGCGGCGGGCTGAACGCTGAGGTTCGCGGGGTGCGGGCGCGTCGTGGCTGGTCGCGCCCACGCGGCGGAGCCGCAGATCGATACAGCCCCGCGCCCCTTTGGGGCGCCTCTAGTCGAGCCGTTGGGCCAGTGCTGCCAGCAGGCGTACGACGCCCTCCGGGCCCTCCACCACCAGGTCCGCGCGCTCCCGTAGTTCCGTCACCTCGTCGCTGCCGCTGCATACCAGCAGGCCCGGGGTGCCGTTCGTGCGGAGACGGTCGACGGCGGAGAAGGCGGGGAGGTCGCCCAGGTCGTCGCCGCCGTAGAGGACGGAACCGGCGCCGATCTCCTGGGCGAACTCGGTCAGGGCGACGCCCTTGTCCATGCCGGGCGGGCGGAGTTCGAGGACCATGCGGCCGGGTTCGACGATCAGGCCGTGGCGGCCGGCCAGGCCGGTCAGCGGCTCGCGCAGTTGGTCCAGGGTGGCCTGCGGGTCGGCGGCGCGGCGCGTGTGCACGGCCACGGCCCGGCCCTTCTCCTCGATCCAGGTTCCCTGCGACGCCCCGAGCCGTTCGAGGAGTTCGGGCAGTTCCGTGCGGACGCCCGCGACTCCGGGGTGCGGGGGAGGGGCGGTGATCTCGCCGGTACGGGCGTCCCACCGCTCGGCGCCGTAGTGCCCCAGGACGACGAGGTGCTCCAGGCCGGGGACGTCGGCGAAGCCGCCGTTGCGCACCGCGACCTCGGCGGGCCGACCGGTGATCACCGCCACGGCGGCGACCTTCGGCGCGAGCGCCGCCAGCGCGGGCACGGCCTCGGGATGGGCCCGGGCCTTCTCGGGATCGGCGACGATCGGCGCGAGCGTCCCGTCGAGGTCGAGCCCGATCAGGGCCTTGCCGGGATGAGTGAGGAGAGCGTCCAGACCTTCCTGCCCGGCCTTCGTGGCGGGCGCCGGAAGCCCATGATCCCCGTGATCCGTGTGCAGGCTGGTCACCACCGCTCAGCCCCTCAACGCGTCGAGCTGGTCCACGAACCACTGCGCCGGCGGCAGCGCGGTCGCTGCCGCTGCCAGGCGTTTGGCGCGCTCGGCGCGTTCCTCCGGGCGCATCGAGAGTGCCTCGTGGAGGGCCGCGGCCGTGCCGGTGACGTCGTACGGGTTCACGGTGATCGCGTCCTCGCCCAGCTCCTCGTACGCCCCGGCCTCCCGCGACAGCACCAGCGCGCAGCCCGCGTCGGAGACGACCGGGACCTCCTTGGCGACGAGGTTCATGCCGTCGCGGATGGGGTTGACGAGTGCGACGTCGGCCAGCCGGTAGGCGGCCAGGGAGCGTGCGAAGTCGTCCTTGACGTGCAGGACGATCGGCGTCCAGCCCGGTGTCCCGTACTGCTCGTTGATCTCGTCCGCCAGCCGCTGCACCTCGGCCGTGTAGTCGCGGTACACCGCGAGGTCCTGCCGGGAGGGGTAGGCGAAGGCCACGTGTACGACGCGCTCGCGCCACTCGGGGTGGTCGTCGAGCAGCTGCCGGTACGCCAGCAGACCGCGCACGATGTTCTTCGACAGCTCGGTGCGGTCGACGCGGACGATGGTGCGGCGGCCCTCGCCGATCTGCTCACGCAGGGAGGCCATCCGCTCCTCGACGTCCTGCTCGTGGGACCGCTGCCGCAGGAAGTCCGCGTCGGCCCCCAGCCCGTGCACGCCGATCCGCGTGCCCCCGAGTCCGTCGGCGAACCGCTCGGCGCATTCGGCGAACGCGTCCGCCCAGCGCTGGGTGAGAAAGCCCAGCCGGTCCGCGCCCAGCATGCCGCGCAGCACCTGCCCCGCCACATCGTCCGGCAGCATCCGGAAGTACTCGGGCGGCGCCCAAGGCGTGTGCGAGAAGTGCCCGATCCGGACGTCCGGGCGCAGCTCGCGGAGCAGGCCGGGCACCAGGCACAGGTGGTAGTCCTGCACCACGACCGCCGCGCCCTCGGCCGCCTCCTCCGCCAGCGCCTGGGCGAACGCCCGGTTGTACGCCTCGTACGACGCCCACTGCCGCCGGAACTCCGCGTCGAAGACCGGCTCCAGCGGGGTCTGGTACAGCATGTGGTGGACGAACCAGAGCACCGAGTTGGCGACGCCGTTGTACGCGTCGGCGTGCACGTCGGCGGGGATGTCCAGCATCCGTACGCCGTCCTCGCCGACCCCGCGCCGTACGGCCTCGCGGTCGCCGTCGGACAGCGCGGAGCAGACCCACAGCGCGTCCGCGTCCGAGCCGATCGCGGAGAGCCCCGAGACCAGTCCGCCGCCGCCGCGCTTGGCGTTCAGCGAACCGTCCTCGCCCACCGTGTAGGAGACCGGGCCGCGGTTGGAGGCCACCAGCACCCGCGCAGCACCGTACGTAGAAGCCATAGCCCTCAACCTAGCCCGGCCCGGAAACGCTCAAACGTACGGACCTGACCCGACCGGCCGAAAAACAGCCCCGGTCAGGCGGCCTTCCGTGCCTGGTACTCGGCGATCTCCACCATCGGCGGACGCTCCTCGGTGTCCACGGAGTACGTCCGCGGCTCGAAGCCGTCCCCGCCCCGCTCGAACTGCGTCAGGGACGGCCGGATCAGATGCCCGCGGGCCAGCCGGAGCTGGGCCGTGCGGTAGATCGCGGCGGCCATCCGGCCCAGCGCCTGCCCGTCCTGGTGCCGGTGCTTGCGCACCCCGACATCGACCTGGGCGAGCGCGTCGAGCCCCGCCAGGTGCAGGGCGTCGACCAGCATGCCCAGCTCGACGCCGTAGCCGACGGGGAACGGCAGCTGCTCCAGCAGGGAGCGGCGGGCCGCGTACTCGCCGCCGAGCGGCTGCACGAAGCCGGCGAGCTGTGGCCAGTGCATGTTGAGCAGCGGGCGGGCCATCAGCTCGGTGACCCGGCCGCCCTGCCCGGCGGCGCCGCCGAGCGGACGGTCGTACATGGCCTTCACCAGGTCCACGTCCGGCTCGGTGAGCAGCGGGCCGACGATCCCGGAGACGAAGTCGGACGAGAAGTCCCTGAGGTCCGCGTCGACGAAGCAGACGATGTCCCCGCGGGTGGCGAGCAGCGAGCGCCACAGCACCTCGCCCTTGCCGGGCACCGCGGGCAGCCGCGGGAGTATCGCGTCCCGGTGCACCACCGTCGCGCCCGCGGCCGCGGCCACCTCCGACGTACGGTCGGTCGAGCCGGAGTCGACGACGACGAGTTCGTCTACGAGCGGCACCTGCCGCATCAGGTCGTGGCGGATGACGGCCGCGATGTCGCCGACCGTCTCCTCCTCGTTGAGCGCGGGCAGCACGACACTGACCGTCTGGCCCGTGCGCTGCTTGGCGGCGAGTATCTGGTGGAGGGGGCGATCGGTCGCGGACCAGGAACGGGTGCTCAGCCAGCGCTCGACTTCTTCCAGCACCGTGGCGGCTCCTCTGCGTACTCTCGGCGGGACGGACTGTGAGCCATCTCGCGGTTCGGACGACTATCTCAACTGTCCTGGTCGTCGGTTACAGTCTTGAACAACGCGGGTGACCATCGCATGTCCGGGGTCAACCCACGTCGACAACCGAATACAGCTCATCCAGAGGGGCAGAGGGAAACGGCCCGTTGAAGCCCCGGCAACCCTCCAGTCGGTACTCGTAGGTCACTGTCGACCACACGCGCGAGGCTCCCGGCTCGGGAAGGTGCCAAATCCGTCTCACGGCGAGATGCGTCGTGAGGAAGATGAGGAGAAAGGGCCTCGCCTCACATGGCTGCGCAGACTGTTGCAAGCACCACCGAATCCACCGTAGACCTCGGCCCCGCCGCCGCCCTGAGCTGCCGCGAGTGCGGTCACCGCGTCCCGCTCGGCCCGGTCTTCGCGTGCCAGGAGTGTTTCGGCCCGCTGGAGATCGCCTACGACTTCTCGGCCTACGACACCGAAGAGCTCCGCAAGCGCATCGAAGCGGGCCCCGCGAACATCTGGCGCTACGCCCCGCTGCTGCCGGTCCCGGCCGACGTCGCGGACAAGCCGAACATCAACCCCGGCTGGACCAAGCTCGTCAAGGCCGACAACCTCGCCCGTGAGCTCGGCGTCGACGCCGGCAAGCTCTTCGTCAAGGACGACTCCGGCAACCCGACGCACTCCTTCAAGGACCGCGTCGTCGCCCAGGCCCTGGAGGCCGCCCGCGCCTTCGGCTTCACCACCCTGTCCTGCTCCTCCACCGGCAACCTCGCCGGTGCGGTGGGCGCCGCCGCGGCCCGCGCCGGCTTCCGCTCCTGCGTGTTCATCCCGCACGACCTGGAGCAGGGCAAGGTCGTGATGGCCGCGGTCTACGGCGGCGAGCTCGTCGGCATCGAGGGCAACTACGACGACGTGAACCGCTTCTGCTCCGAGCTGATCGGCGACCCGGCCGGCGAGGGCTGGGGCTTCGTCAACGTCAACCTGCGGCCGTACTACGCCGAGGGCTCCAAGACCCTCGCGTACGAGATCTGCGAGCAGCTCGGCTGGCAGCTGCCCGACCAGCTCGTGGTGCCGATCGCCTCCGGCTCGCAGCTCACGAAGATCGACAAGGGTCTGCAGGAGCTCATCAAGCTCGGTCTGGTCGAGGACAAGCCGTACAAGATCTTCGGCGCGCAGGCGCTCGGCTGCTCGCCGGTGTCGACGGCTTTCAAGGCCGGGCACGACGTCGTACGTCCCCAGAAGCCGGACACCATCGCCAAGTCGCTGGCGATCGGGAACCCGGCGGACGGGCCGTACGTGCTGGACATCGCGCGGCGTACGGGTGGTGCGGTGGAGGACGTGAACGACGAGCAGGTCGTCGAGGCGATCAAGCTGCTTGCCCGGACCGAGGGTGTCTTTGCGGAGACCGCCGGTGGGGTGACGGTGGGGGTGGCGAAGAAGCTGCTGGAGAACGGGCTTCTCGACCCGTCATTGACGACCGTGGTGCTGAACACGGGTGATGGGCTGAAGACGTTGGACGCGGTGGCGGGGACCGGGCTGACCGCGACGATTCGTCCCAACCTTGATTCGTTCCGTGAGGCTGGGCTCGTCTGATCGTTGACGGCTGCGGGCCGGTGGGGGGCTGGTCGCGCAGTTCCCCGCGCCCCTAAAGCAGGTCCGCTACCCAACCGGAGGTTTTGAAGTCATGAGCGTCACCGTTCGCATCCCCACCATCCTGCGTACCTACACCGGCGGGCAGGCCGAGGTCGCCGCCGAGGGCGGGAACCTCGGGGAGGTCATCGCCGATCTGGAGAAGAACCACACCGGGATCGCCGCCCGGGTGCTGGACGACCAGGGCAAGCTGCGCCGGTTCGTCAACGTGTACGTCAATGACGACGACGTGCGGTTCGAGCAGGGTCTTGAGACGGCCACTCCGGACGGTGCCGGGGTGTCGATCATTCCGGCCGTCGCCGGCGGCTGAACCGGTCGACCGGCCCGATTATTACCATCGGTAACGGCCGTCACTGAGCGTTGATTGAATTGCCCCCTCCGTGAGAGAAGCGGAGGGGGCAATTCTGTGTGGTTGAGCGCGGTACAGTTGGGGAACGCGATCCCGATCCCCTGATCGGGCACCCTGAATTCCTGCCGCGAGCCCGACAAGATGTAGCCAAAGTGTGTGTGTCTTTCGCGGCTTTTGTTCCCTTTGTGTGGCCCGACTTGCCCTGAAGTCTGGCGAATTCTCCCCACATTCCGGATCCTGTGCGTCCGGAATTCTCGTCCGATTGACCTGTTGCAGAGGGCAGTTGGACAGATACATTCGGCCGCGGTCGACGCGTTCCGGCGCACGCCCCCAATCCGTGGGGGGTGAGGTCTGACCCGGATCCGCGAAGTGCGGATCTGTGCAAGGGCCAGTAATAGGGGAGTTAGGCATGGCTCAGGGCACCGTCAAGTGGTTCAACGCGGAGAAGGGGTACGGCTTCATCGCGGTCGACGGTGGTGCGGATGTTTTCGTCCACTACAGCGCGATTCAGATGGACGGCTACCGCACCCTTGAAGAGGGTCAGCGGGTCGAGTTCGAGATCTCGCAGGGCCAGAAGGGTCCACAGGCCGACATGGTTCGCGTCGCTGCCTGAACGCGCGACCACGACAAACCGCAAGCGGCAGGTCTTCTCTGAAGGGCCCGTACCCCCCGGGGTACGGGCCCTTCGGTCTGTCCGCATGACCCGCCGGACCTCGTTCGCGGCTGGCTGACCGGCCCGCCCGATCCCCGAGAGGCGCTTGCACTCGACATGCCCGAGTGCTAATCATTGCGTTAGCACTCTGAAGGTGAGAGTGACAACGTAAGGACCGGGTCGGTGAGGCCCGCAGGCCGGGTGGGGAAGGAACCACGAGGCTGGCGAGCCGTCCGTCGCGGGCGCGGGCGCGGTCCGAAGTAATCACCCCCAGTCCTGGAGGGACCACTTCACATGGCCAAGATCATCGCGTTCGACGAGGAGGCGCGGCGCGGCCTCGAGCGCGGCATGAACCAGCTCGCGGACGCCGTCAAGGTGACGCTCGGCCCCAAGGGTCGCAACGTCGTCCTCGAGAAGAAGTGGGGCGCCCCCACGATCACCAACGATGGTGTCTCCATCGCCAAGGAGATCGAGCTCGAGGACCCGTACGAGAAGATCGGCGCCGAGCTGGTCAAGGAAGTCGCCAAGAAGACGGACGACGTCGCCGGTGACGGTACGACCACCGCGACCGTTCTCGCCCAGGCCCTGGTCAAGGAGGGTCTGCGCAACGTAGCCGCCGGCGCCAACCCGATGGCCCTCAAGCGTGGCATCGAGCGCGCCGTCGAGGCCGTCTCCGCCGCCCTGCTGGAGCAGGCGAAGGATGTCGAGACCAAGGAGCAGATCGCTTCCACGGCCTCCATCTCCGCCGCCGACACCCAGATCGGCGAGCTCATCGCCGAGGCCATGGACAAGGTCGGCAAGGAAGGCGTCATCACCGTCGAGGAGTCCCAGACCTTCGGTCTGGAGCTGGAGCTCACCGAGGGTATGCGCTTCGACAAGGGCTACATCTCGGCGTACTTCGCCACCGACATGGAGCGTATGGAGGCCGTCCTCGACGACCCGTACATCCTGATCGCGAACTCCAAGATCGCGAACGTCAAGGACCTGCTCCCGCTCCTGGAGAAGGTCATGCAGTCGGGCAAGCCGCTGCTGATCATCGCCGAGGACGTCGAGGGCGAGGCCCTGTCGACCCTGGTCGTCAACAAGATCCGCGGCACCTTCAAGTCCGTCGCCGTCAAGGCCCCGGGCTTCGGCGACCGCCGCAAGGCGATGCTGCAGGACATCGGCATCCTCACGGGCGGCGAGGTGATCTCCGAGGAGGTCGGCCTCAAGCTGGAGAACGCCACGCTCGACCTGCTGGGCAAGGCGCGCAAGGTCGTCATCACCAAGGACGAGACGACCATCGTCGACGGCGCCGGCTCGACCGACCAGGTCAACGGCCGCGTCAACCAGATCCGCGCCGAGATCGAGAACAGCGACTCGGACTACGACCGCGAGAAGCTGCAGGAGCGCCTGGCGAAGCTCGCCGGCGGCGTCGCGGTCATCAAGGCCGGTGCCGCCACCGAGGTGGAGCTCAAGGAGCGCAAGCACCGCATCGAGGACGCCGTGCGCAACGCCAAGGCGGCCGTCGAGGAGGGCATCGTCGCCGGTGGTGGCGTGGCCCTGCTGCAGGCCTCCCAGGTCTTCGAGAAGCTGGAGCTCGAGGGTGACGAGGCGACCGGAGCCAACGCCGTGAAGCTCGCGCTGGAGGCCCCGCTCAAGCAGATCGCCGTCAACGGTGGTCTCGAGGGTGGCGTCGTCGTGGAGAAGGTCCGCAACCTCCAGGTCGGCCACGGCCTGAACGCCGCGACCGGTGAGTACGTCGACATGATCGCCGAGGGCATCATCGACCCGGCGAAGGTGACCCGTTCCGCTCTGCAGAACGCCGCCTCCATCGCCGCGCTGTTCCTCACCACCGAGGCCGTCATCGCCGACAAGCCGGAGAAGGCCGCCGCGCCCGCCGGTGGCGGTATGCCGGGCGGTGACATGGACTTCTGATCGACCCCTGGGATTTTCCCGGGTTGATCAACGGTCTTGCCGAGGGCGGCACTCCCTGTTCCGACAGGGGGTGCCGCCCTCGGGCGTGTGCGCGTGGGTGCGCGTATGTGGGTGTGTGCGGGCGTGTGCGGGGTCACAGCTCGGGCGGGATGGCAGGGGCGGGGCCGGTTCGTTGAAACGTACGCCTTATGCGCATGCACATACTGTCCGGTATCCGAAGGAGCCCCTGAGTGACTGTCGCCGCCTCCCGCGCCGCCGAAATCCTGTCCCGGCCCGTCTCGCTGGGCGGCCTGACCGTCCCGAACCGGATCGCGATGGCCCCGATGACCCGCATGTTCTCCCCGGGCGGCGTCCCCGGAGAGGACGTCGTCTCGTACTACTCCCGCCGCGCCGCCGCCGGAGTCGGCCTCATCGTCACCGAGGGCACCTACGTCGGGCACGACTCGGCCGGGCAGAGCGACCGCGTGCCGCGGTTCCACGGCGCGGAGCAGCTCGCGGGCTGGGCGAAGGTCGCCGACGCGGTGCACGCGGCGGGCGGCACGATCGTGCCGCAGCTCTGGCACATCGGCATGGTCCGCAACCAGGGTGAGCCGCCCGTCGCGGACGCCCCGGCCGTCGGCCCCTCCGGGCTGCGCATCGGCGCTTCGGAGCCCACCGGCAAGGCCATGACCCAGGCCGACATCGACGCCGTCATCGGCGCGTTCGCCGAGGCCGCTGCCGCCGCCGAGCGCATCGGCTTCGACGGCGTGGAGATCCACGGCGCCCACGGCTACCTGCTCGACCAGTTCCTCTGGGAGGGCACCAATCGCCGCACCGACGCCTATGGCGGCGACCGCGTCGCCCGCGCCAAGCTCTCGGAGGAGATCGTCGCGGCTGTCCGCGAGACCGTCTCCGCCGACTTCCCGATCATCTTCCGCTACTCGCAGTGGAAGCAGGAGGCCTACGACGCCCGCCTCGCCGAGACGCCCGAGGAGCTGGAGTCCATCCTGACCCCGCTGGCCGCCGCGGGTGTCGACGCCTTCCACGCCTCCACCCGCCGCTACTGGGTGCCCGAGTTCGACGACTCCGACCTCAACCTGGCCGGCTGGACCAAGAAGCTCACCGGCAAGCCCACCATCACCGTCGGTTCGGTCGGCCTGAACGGCGTCGACTTCCTCAAGTCCTTCCAGGGCCAGGGCGCTGAGGTCAACGACCTCGACAACCTCCTGGACCGCTTCGAGCGCGACGAGTTCGACATGGTCGCCGTCGGCCGCGCCCTGCTCCAGGACCCGCAGTGGGCGGCCAAGGTGCTGGACGGCCGCTTCGCGGACACGGCCCCGTACGACCCGGCGGCGCTGAAGACCCTCAGCTGACCTGGTCATCTGAGGCTCTGGATTTGCTTGCGTCAGTCAAGGACACTGGCCGAACGCCTGTGCACCGGCATTCCGTGAGGAGATCCAGATGACGACGACCGAGTCCCGTCCGCCGGCGGGCAGCCCTTCCGAAGAGCCCGCACCGGTGGTGCGTACCACCGCCGGTGCGGTCCGGGGCCGCAGGGAGGAGGGACTCGCCGTCTTCCGCGGCATCCCCTTCGCCGCGCCCCCGGTGGGCGAGGCCCGTTTCATGGCACCGCGCCCCGCCCACGCCTGGGACGGCATACGCGACGCCCACGCCTTCGGCCCGCCGCCCCCGCAGGACATCGGCAGCCTGGGCGGCCCGGGCCTGCTCGACGTACCCGAGGGCGACGAGTGGCTCACGGTCAACGTCTGGACCCCCGAAGCCGACCCGGCGGCCCGCCGCCCGGTGATGGTGTGGATCTACGGCGGTGCCTACAAGCTCGGCCACTCCGGCAGCCCCGGCTACGACGCCCGGCACATCGCGGCCGAAGGCGACGTGGTCGTCGTATCCCTCAACTACCGCCTGGGCATGGAGGGTTTCGCGTTCATCGAGGGCGCGCCCGCCAACCGTGGCCTGCTCGACCAGGTGGCGGCACTGGAATGGGTCCGCGACAACATCGAGGCGTTCGGCGGCGACCCCGACCAGGTCACGGTCTTCGGTGAATCGGCCGGCGCGGGCTCGGTCGCCTCGCTGCTCGCCATGCCACGGGCGGCCGGTCTCTTCCGCCGGGCGATCGCGCAGAGCGTGCCGGGGACGTTCTTCTCCGACGCACTCTCCCGTGACATCGGTCTCGCCCTGGCCGCCGAGCTGGGGCTGCGCCCCACGGTCGCCGATCTCTCGACGATCGCCCCGCACCGGCTGACGTCGGCGGGCGAGACGCTGGGCGCCAAGATGCTCCAGTACGTCGACCGCTGGGGTCAGGCGGCGCCCACGGTCACGCCGTTCTCCCCGGTGGTCGACGGCGAGGTCCTGCCGACCACGCCGTGGCAGGCCCTGGCGGCCGGTTCGGCGAGGGACATCGACCTGCTCGTCGGCCACAACCGTGACGAGTTCCGCCTCTTCCTCGCCATGGCGGGCCGGCTGGGCCAGATCACCGAGGAGCAGGCGACATCCGCCCTGCGCCTGTTCGCCCCGGGCCCCGACGGGGAGCGGGCCTATCGCGCGGCCTTCCCCGACGCCTCCCCGGGCGAGCTCTACGAGCGCGTCCAGACGGACTGGCTGTTCAACATGCCCTCCCTGCACCTGGCCGACGCGCAGCGCGCGGGCGGCGGCAGCGCCTACGTCTACGAACTGACCTGGGCGGCCCCGGGCAGCGGCGGCGCGCTCGGTGCCTGCCACGGCCTGGACATCCCGCTGCTGTTCGGCACGTACGGGGCGGACCTGGGGCTGCTGCTGTTCGGGGGCGTGGAGCCGTCCGCCGAGGCGCTTGCGCTGTCGTCCGGTTTCCGCGCGTCCTGGACCTCCTTCGCGCGGTCGGGCGACCCGGGCTGGCCGGCGTACGACGAGCAGGAGCGGCTGGTGCGGGTGCTGGACGCGCAGCCCGAGGTGAGCGCGTACCCGGAGGAGACCTCGCGGCGCCTGTGGGAGGGTCACGACTTCCAGGCCCTGCCCCTGCTGTGAGCTACAGGTTGCCCATCGGCTCGATGTCGACCTTGACCGGCGTCCCCCACACCCGCAGCACCTCGTAGTCGGTGAACTCGTGCACGAGCCGGTACGCCATGGCCGACCTGGGCGCCTTGCGCTGGGCGGCGATGTACAGCTCGGCCTCGCGGCGGTCCCGGCGCGGGGTGCCGCAGAGCTGCCAGGTCTGGCCGGTCCACAGCTCCGGCAGCCAGCGCTGCTGGGGCTGGGGGCGGTCGCCGCTCACGCCGTAGCGGGACTGGACGGGGTCGGTCTGCGGCTGCTGCGGCGCGGGTCCGTTGAACTCGTTCCGGCGGGCCGTCCGGCGCCGGGTCTCGCACAGCAGACACAGGTCGGGGGCGTTCTCGTCGACGGGGCCGTTCGGATGCTCGGGGCATCGCGTGCTGGGCGCCGCTCCCGTGACGCTCTCGTCCAGCAGGTCCAGGGCGCGCTTCAGATCGGCCTTGACCTCGTGCAGCTTGGCGTCCGGGGTGTCGGAGGTGAGGGCTTCCCCGTGCTCACCGAGAAGTCGGAGGGCACGGCCTAGGGCGGTGAGCTGGGCGTGATTCATACGTCCATTGTCGCCAGTCGGCGCGGTCCCGGTGCGTGGGGCGGGCTGTTCATCTCCTGTTCCCAGGCAGTCGCCGCCGTCGCCATCAGGGCAGTGACGTGGCGCAAGGCCTCTGCCATGACCTGCCGGCCACCGGTCCGCCGACGCAGTGCGGCCTCATCGAGCACGGACCACACGGACGGCCTCGCCGGCTCGTCGAGGATGCGGCTCCTTCTCGCGGGTGTGGCGGAGTTCGGCGCCCGCCCGGCCCTGCCCGCCACCGCCGAGCGGGACCGGTACCAGAGGGTGCGGCACGCCATCGATGACCAGGCGATCGTCGAGGTGGGCCGCCCGCAGCTGTCGTCGATCCGGCTGCACGCGGACCATGTCCCCGGGCCGCTGCCGACCGTCCTGTACGCGCCGACCTGGGAGGGCTGGAGCGACGACGACTGCCACAGGTCGCTGATCCCGATGGGTGTGAGGCTGGTGGAGAGGCTGCTCGCGGAGAACGTACGGGGCGTTGGGGCCGACAGGGTGCTCGTTCCGGGTCTGGTTCCGGGGCTGGTTCCGCGGTCTCGGGGGTCTGCGAGGCTGATCGTGGCGGTGACACTTCGCCGCCAAGTGTCATCTCCGATAGGTCGACGCCCCGGATTTCGCAACCTCTGAGTCGTCAAGATGCCCGGTCCGCACGCCGGTTCGGACCGGCGATCATTCGATCTGGACAAGTGTTGTCGAGTCCTCGGTAAGGGCGGTGTTCTGCCTCCCGACCGCGCACGGGCGTGCAAGCATGGAGGCATGCACGGATACGGATGATCGTCATCTCTGGTGATGCGGTCGCAAACCCAGCCGCCACTCATGTCTCCGCGTTCACCACTGGCATCAGGAACAAGTCCGTTTCGCTGCTTCTGTTGCCTGCGCATGATGATCATTCGCGGTCGGCCGTGGGTGGGCCTCATTTACTCGGACTATTGTGAGGGTGTCGTGACCGATCAGCAGGAAACGGCCGCAAAGCGCGCGGCACTGCTCGCACTCAAGGTCTTTGGCGGAACCTGCTGGATCGCAGCGTATCGCGAGGCAATCGCGGAGACCGAGGAAGAAGGTACGGAGCTGCTCCCCGAAGCCGCTCTCGCCTTCAACCTGGCATGGGAGGCAATCTATTCCGCCGGGGGTATCTGGACATGGCGGAAACTATCGCTGGAAGATCGCGTTCAGACTGCCATCAACATCGCCTGGTTGGCGCATGACGTGAAATGGACGCAGGCGATTCGTAAGTCCGGTGCCCATGTGCGCCCGGCGCTGATCGCCTTGGCCGTCGCCTATCAGCTTGCTTTTCTTTCCAGGCTCCCTCCGGGGGAGGCGGCCCGGATCTCGGCCCTTTGGCAGAATCTTGGGTTTTCTGCGTACTGCGCCATTGCAGACCCACAGAGCAAGGCCAGTGAGAGAGTTAGCCGGTTCACTCTGCTCCGAGCTGTGGGAACAGCCGTACCCACGATGACCTCTGGCGTTCTGCGCGGTGTGGAGCTCCGATATCTGGTCCCCGGGATGGGGTGCGTCGCCTTCGACCTGATGCGTCTTGTCAAGCATGGGAAGGTGCAGAAGTGGTGGCCCTCTCGATAGTCATTCCGACCCTCAATGAGGAGACGTACCTCGGGCCGCTGCTGGAGTCCCTGGCCGGAGAGTCCGGGGATCTGGCGGTCGAAGTGATCGTCGTCGATGCGAGCTTGAACGACTTGACGACAGAAGTGGCCAGGCGTTATTCGGAGCGGCTTGCCATGACGATCACCAAGTCGCCGACCGCTGACATCGGCACCCAAAGAAATATCGGAGCCGCCTTGGCGAGGTATGAGTATCTGCTCTTCCTCGATGCGGACGTGGTGCTGGGGCCGCAGGTGATCCAACGCTGTCTGCGCAGATTGGAGCCGCGGGAACTGTGCATGGTTTCGGTGCGCCATCGCCCGGACAGAAGTAATGCAGGAATACGCGCCACGCTCCTGCTCATCTATCTGCTGATTCTTCTGGCGCGGCTGTTCGGCTATCCGGTCACGAACGGTGACTTCATGATGACCAACAAGCGGACCTATCGCGCGTTGGACGGCTTCAAAGAAGGGTTCCTCCTCGGCGAGGATACGGATTTCGGGATCCGCGCCCGAGGGATGGGAGCACGGCACTCCATCGAGTGGCGTTCCTATGTCACTGCCAGCTCGCGGCGTCTCAGTGTGGTGCCGGCTCCGAGACTGGCGTTCATCTGGGCGGCCGCTTATCTGCGCGTAGTGCGAGGGAAGGGGCCGGTGGGAAAGCGGGCGAACGACCTTCGATACCCCTACGGGAAGTGGTCCGTCAGGCCGCACTGACAGCGATGCTGCTCAGAGAGACGCGGCCATCCGGCGACGGGCGCGGCTCTCCAAGGGGGCGAGGATGAAGAGTTGAACAAGCATCAGAAACAGCATGATGGCGCTCCACTCGACTCGCACGTAATGCACCGGCGGCACGAAGAACAAGATCCAGAATATGGATGACGTCTGGACGATGCCCCGTATCACCCAGACGGTGCGAAGCCTCGAGCTGAGTACCGGTCCGATGACGATGGGGAACATGGCGTCAGTGAAAAGAATGCCGGATATCAAGAGAAGTTGATTCACGGACGGGCTGCCGATGGTGGCGGCAAGAAAGTAGAACTGCGCCAATGCCGCAGTCAATGTCATATGGGCCAGAGCTCGTCTGATGGACCTCCCCACAGGGATGAGGAAGTAGAGGCGAACATTGTTGATGTAGAAGAGGCCCATCCACGTGAGAACGGCTAGGAGCTGGCACACCAGGACGACTTGATCAGATTCTATGTGCGCCTCCAGGCCTCCGGAATCAAACCGAATCCGGGGAGGGTCGGCGGTGAATTTTTGTACGCTTGTCTCGAAGGCCCTCTGTACGCAGATCGCGTAAAACGCGGCGATCGCAATCTTGTACGGCTCCCAAAACGCCTCACGTTTGGACCGGTCTGGTTCCGTTTCGGCTTCTCGTTCCGCTGCTTCAGGTCGGGAGCCGGCTGTGCGCAGCACGTAGAAGGAAATCATCAGGAAGGCCAAGGCGGCGGCACGTTTCAAACCTGTCCGGCGGATTGACATGTCCGAAGTGTACTCGGTAATGTCGTTCCTGTAAGCCAATAGCGAGAGAACATGAGTTCCGACTTGAGCTATGATTCTCGATGGGGTGAAGTTCGCGAAGAAGTTCGCCTGAGCTTGCAGAATCGACTTCGGGAGCTGGGTCTCCCTGAAGAGGTCTATTCCAGGATTTCGCGCGGGGGGCGCTTGAATCGGGCGGTCCTTTTCCTCATGGTGGCGAATCCCGATGCGGAGAAGCGGAAGCGCCGGGTCGCGGTCGACCTCGCCGTGGCACTGGAGATGATCCACAAGGCGAGTGTGATTCGTGATGACATAGAGGACGCGGATTTCCTTCGGCGCGGCCTCCCCACCGAGCGGGCGATCATGGGAGTTCCGGGCGCATTGGCGCTTTCGGACGTGCTCCTGACGGGCGGGCTCGCCGTCATTCAGCGTCTGGAGCCGGCGGCGATCAAAAGGGTTCTGAACGCGTTGGTGAACATGTCACGTGGGCAGTTCTGTGATCTGCAAGGACCTCTGGCGCCGGAGGATCCGTTCGGTATAGCGGAGTTGAAGACCGGAAGCCTTGTGGCGCTGGTGTTCTGGATGGGAGGTCTGCACGCCGGCCGCTCTCGAGGAGACCGCAGGCTGCTGCACACCATGGGGATGCATTTGGGAACGGCCTTCCAGCTTGCAAACGACGTAAATAACGTCACACGCAACGAAGGGCGAGGAAAGCTGCCGGGATCGGACCTGGCAGAGCATAGGAATTCCGCTATCTCGCAACTGATCGATCAGCAGGCCGGTGAATTTCCGGACGCGGTCGAGTCTTCCATCCACTTGGCTGTGGAACGTACCTGCTTGGAGATCGCTCGGCGGCTTGGTGAGGCGAAGAGGATTGCCTCATTATTGAAGTGTCCACTTCCAGAGGGAATCCATTTGCTGGTTTCAGATGAAAAGACAGCACGCTCCTTCGTGGGTGACCAGCAGTAGCCCTCCCCCACGGCCCGTGTCCGCTTCGGGAGTGCAAAGGCCATGGGGCGGACGCGTCACGGTCTACGGCTTGAGGGACGTGAGCAGGCGGCGAGGGCCGCTCGCAAGTGCCCGTCGGACTGGGCGAGAAGGCGGGCCGCCGTCGGGCCGTCCACGTCGGCCAGGAGGGTGAGGATGGCGTTCTTGACCTCGCCGTCGGTGGCGGTGAGGGCCTGCTCGATCTCCTTGTCGTCGGCGCCGGTGGCGAGGGCGACGATGCGGTGGGAGCGGGCGCGGAGTTTGTCGTTCGACGCGCGGACGTCGACCATCAGGTTTCCGTAGGTCTTGCCCAGCCGGATCATCGTGATCGTCGAGAGCATGTTGAGGACGAGCTTCTGTGCCGTGCCGGCCTTCAGGCGGGTGGAGCCGGTGAGGAGTTCGGGGCCCACGACGATCTCGATGGCGTGGTCGGCGGCGGTGCCGAGGGCGCTGCCGGGGTTGCAGGCCAGGCCGATGGTGAGGGCGCCCCGGGTGCGGGCGTGTTCGACCGCGCCGATGGCGTAGGGCGTGCGGCCGGACGCCGAGATGCCGACCACCGTGTCGTCCGGGGTGAGGCCGAGGGTCTCCAGGTCGGCGCGGGCCAGTTCGCGGGAGTCCTCCGCGCCCTCGACCGAGGTGACCATGGCCTCGGGGCCGCCCGCGATCAGGCCGACGACCCGGGCCGGGTCGGTGTTGAACGTGGGCGGGCACTCGGAGGCGTCCAGGATCCCCAGCCGGCCCGCCGTGCCCGCGCCCGCGTAGACGAGCCGGCCGCCCCGGGCCATCCGCTCCGCGACCGCGTCGATCGCGGCGGCGATCTGCGGCAGCCGCGCCGCGACCGCCCCGGCCACGGTGGCGTCCTCGCCGTTCATCAGCCGCGCGATGTCCAGGGTGGGCAGCCGGTCGATGTCCGCCAGCTCCGGCCGGAAGGCCTCGGTGGTCAGGGACTCCAGCTCGGTTCTGAGGTCCCGGGGGTCGGAGGTGGAGGTCATGACGGCTCTTTCCGTGCTTCCCGTGTCTGTGTCGGTGCGGTGTTCAGGGACGGTGCCGGTGGGCCAGTGCCTCGTACGACGCCGAGAGCGCCGGCGCCGCCGTGTCGTACGTCCGCTGCGCCACCCCTATGAACAGGCAGTCCACCACAAGGAGCTGGCCGGTCCGCGACGACATCGCCGCCGGACGCAGTTCGCTCTCCCGGGCGGTGGACGTGGTGAGGACGTGATCGGCGTACTGCGTCACCGGCCCGTCCGGGCGGCCCGTGATCGCCACCGTCGTCGCGCCGCGCTCGAAGGCGACCCGCAGCGGCTCGATGACGTCCCCGGTGGACCCCGAGTGCGTGATGGCGACCGCCACGTCACCGGCCCGCAGTTGCACCGCGTTCGTCACAGCCAGATGCGGGTCGCTGTGGGCGTGGGCCATCAGCCCTATGCGCAGCAGCTTCTGCGTGAGGTCCTGGGCGACCAGACCGGACGCCCCGACGCCGTACACATCGGTGCGCCGGGCCGCGACCAGCGCGGTGACAGCGGCGCCGAGCTGGACGGTGTCGAGCCCGGCGGCGGTGTCGGCGAGGGTCTGCTGTTCGTCGTAGGCGAGCTTCGCGACCACGTCGGCGATCGGGTCGTCCACCGCGATGTCCGTCGTGATGGCCGGGGCCCGCCCGGACTGCTGCTGCGCGGCGAGGCCGGCGAGGGCGAGGCGCAGGTCCCGGTAGCCCGGATAGCCGAGCAGCCGGGCGGTGCGTACGACGGTCGCCTCGCTGGTGCCGGTGAGTTCGGCGAGGCCGGTGACCGTGAGGGCCGCGCAGCCGGCCGGGTCGCCCGCGACGGCCTCGGCGACGCGCTGCATGGAACGCGTCATCGACGGCGCCAGGGTCCGGACCTTGGCGGCGAGGGCGGCGGGGGCGGGCGGGGTGCCGAGCGTGCCGACCATGGCGCTCGGGCCTCCGGTGTCGCCCTTGCCGTTCCGGCCGCCGTTCTCAGCGGCGAAAATTTCCTTCACTCTACGGGTCACCCTTGAAAGATATTTTCGGCTCGGTGCCGGGGTCAAGAGTGCGCACAATGGGGGGCATGGAGCCCATCACACCCCTGGAGCAGACGCTGCACGCCGCGCGTGCCCTCGTACTGGCCGACCTCGTCGCGGGACGCGTCGCCGAGGCGGATGTCGTGTCCCTCGTCGAGGAGGCCGTCACACAGCGGCGGTGGTGGGTCGAGCAGTGGCCCGAGGGCGCTCCGTATGTCGCCGGTCTGGTCGCGCAGGACGTCCAGGACGCCCTGCTGGAGCGGTACGGCCGCTGGCCGCTGTGCCCCGTGTGCGGCGACGACCCGCACGCGCTGGACGTGGATCCGGTGCTGGGGGCCGACCCGCACTGGGTGTGCGGCGAGGCGGGCGTGAAGGTCGCGGCGGTCGGGTCGCTGAGCGAGGCCCTCGGCGGGGCGTCCTCGTGAGGGCCTGGTGACGATCTACATCGACCCACCGGCCTGGCCCGGACACGGCCGCATGTGGTCCCACCTGATCAGCGACGTCTCCTACGACGAACTGCACACCTTCGCCGAACGCCTCGGCGTCCCCCGGCGGGCCTTCGAACGCGACCACTACGACATCCCCGCCCAGCGGTACGCCGACGCGGTGGGCGCCGGGGCCGTGGAGGTCAGCAGCCGCGAGGTGGTGCGGCTGCTGCACGGGGCGGGGCTGCGACGACCCAAGGGTCTTTACCGCTCGCCGGGTTCACCGAGCTCGTAGGCTCAGCCGGTTCGCAGGCTCAGCCCGTTCGTAGGCTCTGCCGGCTCGCAGGTCCACTCAGCTCGCAGGTCCACTCAGCTCGCGGGTCCACTCAGCTCGCGGGTCCACTCAGCTCGTAGGTCACCTGCTCGGTGTCCTCCGCCACGGCCGTGAATCCGGCGCGGGTGAGGACGTTCCGCGAGGGCGTGTTGTCCCGCTCGACGTTGGCGACGACGGTCCGTACCTCGTCCCGGGCCAGCGCCCACGCCGACAGCGCACGCAGGGCCTCGGTGGCGTAGCCGTTGCCCCGGGCCGCTTCGACCAGGTCGTAGCCGATCTCGACCCGCCCCGCCTCGTCGGGAACGGCGTGGAAGCCCATGGCGCCGAGCGCCTGGTCGTCCTCGCGGCGGACCAGCACGTACATGCCCCACTCCGGCCGGTGGACCCCGTCCTCGTACTGCTTGAACACCAGCCCGGCGCCCACCCGGGTGCCCTCGGCCGGGCTCCCTCCGAGCCACTCGAAGCAGCCGCCCTCACCGACCGTGGCAAGGTCGTAGGCCACCGCCGGGGTGACGCCCTCGAGGGCGAGCCGTTCGGTCTCGACGACCAGGTTGTTGTTCCACCGCCACTCGGTGACGGGCGCCCGCCCCGGCAACTCCCCCCGGCCGGTGGCCCACAGCAGGGTCTGCCAGGGGTTCGGTCCCGGCTGGACGTGCGGAAAGATCCGCCTGAGAACGAAGTCGCACAGCTCGGAGTCCGCCTCGTACGGCACGCCCAGTCCTTCGGCGATGTCGTGCGTGTGCAGCAGCACCTCGGCCGCTCCCATCGCCGCGAACCCCTCACGGTTCGCGCTGCGGAACGGATACGGATGGAAGGCCCGCACCTGCCGCGGAGTCGTCCGGATCGCCGCCGCGAGCAGAGCCCCCGTCGTCCGGATCACCTGCACCGCACCCGCGTTGCCGGCCCCCTCCTCCAGCGACAACTCGAAGGGCGTGTACGCCTCGGCCTCCCGCCCCGCCAACTGCCCCGCGTACGCGATGAGATCCTCGGCGATATGCACGGCCGTCTCCCGACAACTCCACGCGAGCCGCCCGGCCGCCGCCCCCTCCCAGTCCCGGTCGGTGACTCCCCCCAGCAGGCCGACACACTCGCCGACGGCCTGTTCCACCTGTTCCGCGCCTGTTGTCCACATGGTGGGGAGGCTATGAGGGTGTGGGGGCCTCGGGCGACGGGTTTTCCGGGGCGGGGAACCAGTCTTCGATCTCGTGACGCATGCCGAGTCCGGTGGCCTTGAGGGCCGTTTCGCGGAGCGTCTTGGCGGCGGAGAGGGCTACGACGGCCAGGGTGACGAGGGAGAGCGGGGGGTCGTCGGGGTGGAGGGTGGGGGTGGAAGTTTCCTCGGTGGTGAGGGTGCGAAGCAGGGCGTCTGCCAGGTGGTCTTCCCTGAGCCAGGTTTTCGACGGGGGGACGACGTCGTAGCCGAAGTCGGTGAGGGCGTCGGCTCGGCCTCCCACCGCGTGCAGGGCGGCGGGGGATACCGGGCCGCAGGCGGCGGGGTCGGCGAAGGGGCGGTACCTGTAGAGCGTGTTGTCGATGCCGCTGGCGGAGGAAACGGCCTCGGCCGTGACCGAGCAGCGGTAGCCCCATCTGGCGAGGACGGAGATCGCCTCGGGCAGTGAGATGCCCGTCTGCCGTGCCGCGAGGGCCACCCCGAAGAGGCTCAGGGGGCTGCCCGTGCGCAGCGTGACACTGTGACTGACAAGTGCGGTCTCAGCCGGCGAGGGCAGCTGTCCTTCATCGTCGGGGACAGGCGCCACCGCGTAGCCAAGATCCTCCAGCCGTGCGGCGATGGACTGGACGGGCCTTTGGAGATGGCGTGCCACGGCTGTCATGTAGAGGAGTGAGACCTCCTGATCCACCCAGGGACGCTGGGCGTTGTACAGAAGGAGCGTTCGGTCGTCCTCTGTCAGTTCGCAGCCGTTTGTGGCGTCGGGGGGCAACTGGAAGCCCAGCTCGGACAGGAACTCCGTGATGCGGAGCATCGTCGCGTCCGTGTCGTGGGCCACCGAGGCCAGCTGCGCCCGGGAGATGCGCAGAGCCTCATCGGGGGACGGTTGGGTAGCGCACGACGACCACAGGCGCTTGATGATGCCTTGCTCCTCCTCTGTCCAGTGCTCCCGGACCGGGTGGTCCTCCGGCACGGTGAAGCCCAATTCCCGCAGACGCCGCGCGGCTTGCGGAGTGGAAGTGGCGCGGTACACGGCACTGACACAGACCTGGGCCCCCGAAAGTACCGAGTCTGGAGCCAGCCACTCCGACGCGGTGCCCATCCGCAGCAGGAGCGGAAGATCCTCGTATTCGGCGGCGGCGCAGCCGGACAAGGGTTCGACCTGGTAGTCCAGAGCGGTGAGCCGGGCGGCGACGTCCGCGGGCGGGCGTTCCGACCTGCTGCTCAGCGCGAAGATCTTGGCGGCGCTGAGCGGCTGGCCGGGGTCGTGCCAATCGGCAAGGAAGCCGAGAAGCAGAGCGGGATGCCGGCTGTCCGGCTCCCCCGTCCAGTCTCTGTACGCCCTGTCCCAGCGCTTGGACGAACCTCTGGCGAGCAGCACCAGGTCGGAGGGCCGGGCGCACAACTCGTCGGACGGGCACGATTCCGGCAGTGACACCGGCCCTCCGAGTCCCGCGCGGTACAGCGCGCGCAGGCGCCAACGCAGCACACTCGGCGGCATGGTGCTGAAGAAGCGGGCAGCGTGGTGCCGACGTAGTTCCAGCCTGTAGCTGCCGGTCACCAGAGGGATGAGGTCGGCGTCAGGGAGGAAATAGCCAATCTTGCTGAAGGGCATCGAGTAGTCCCCGATGCGCCATTTCACGTCGGCGAGCTGGGCGTGCCGAGCCACGAGGTCGCCGAACCACGTCGAGGCCGAGCTGGCTTGCGTCAGCCACTCAAGGGTCGGAAGGGGAAGGTCCGGGAGTGTCAGACTCGGCGCCGCAGCGGTGAGCGTAGCCCTTACGTGATCGCGGTCGAAGGAACGCACCTTCTTCCGGTCGACGGTGAGCACCGGCGCATGCTCACCATGCAGATTCATGATGATGCCGTAGGGGAACTGGTGTACCGCCTGGAATGCCGGTTCCGTTTCCGTCAACAGGCCGTCGGACAGGACGATGCCCTGGCGGTCGATCCACCAGAGGTCCGGTGAACCGGACGCGAGGCAGACAGGGCCCTTGGCCCGAGCGCCCGACTTCCCTTGCGACAGCTCGATCTCAACAGCCGTAAGAGACAACTCTCTCGGCACCCACTCATGCCCGCGGGACCCGTGCGCCGCAGTCGTCTGATAAGCCGCCACCCACAGCAACCGCTGCAACGCGTCCACGCACGACATGCGCTTCCCCTGCCGCGACAGCAACAGCCGCACCGTCGTCCCCGGCTCGGTCCCCTCCCCAAGGTCCTCCACCCGGAACAGATTCCCCGGCCCCGCGATCGTCACCTGGAGCAGCCGCCCGGGCCGGCCGTCCCGCCCCATGCGGCAGGTGCGGACCACGATCTCGTCGGCCAGCATGAAGTAGCTCAGGACCCCGATGCCGAAACGGGAGTTGGGGTACAGGCGGAGCTTGGGTTCCGGGAGTTCGCTCCAGGCGACCTGTTCCTCGATGTACTCGGGCAGGTCGACGAAGCGGGTGCCGCCCTGGGAGAAGACGCTGCCGAGTTCGGTGAGGCCCATGCCGATGCCGTTGTCGCGGCACTCCAGGTAGGGGCGGCCGTCCGAGCCCACGCCCTGGACGAACTCGATCCGGCCCTCCCAGGGTGCCGTCGGACGGCCCGTGCGCTGGAGGTACTGCGTGCGGCAGTCCCGGTAGCGCAGCGCGTCCAGCGCGTTCTGGTAGAGCTCGCGGACCGCCAGCTCGCGGTCGCCGTAGAGCTGTTCGCCCATGAGGAGCTCCTGGACGCGGTCCTCGGCGAGCTGGAAGCGGATGCCGTCGGAGAGCTGGTCGGGGGTGTTGCCGTCGAGGCGGACCCGGCTGCCGTCGGCGTAGGGCGGCAGGTCGCTGAGCGGGGCCAGGGCGGGGTTGTCGTCCCGGTTGATCTCGCGGAGCAGGGTGTCGACGCGGTCGGCGTGTTCCCGTAGGGCGATCTGGACGGCCGGGTGGGTGCAGACCGCGTTCAGGGAGCGGCCGACACCGGAGTGCCGCCAGTCGGAGCGGCGCACGGTCGTCCTGAGTTCGCCGAGGTCGACGCTGTCGTAGATGCCGAGGTGCTCCACGACGATCTCGGGCAGGTCGACGGGGTCGACGGCCATCGCGTAGGCCGCCTTGAGCAGGGCGGAGACCAGGGGCTGGCGGACCTCGTGCTCGTCGCCGGTGGTGGCGGCGATGACGTCGTGGTCGTCGAGGGCGCCGGAAGGGCGGCCGGTGGAGGCCCGGCGGACGGAGAACGGGGCCGTGCGGTGTTCCTTCAGCAGCAGCATCAGACGGTCCGCGGAGAGTGCGTCGGTCACCCATGGCGGCTGGTCGGAGCCGCCCGCCACCTCGCCGAGGAGGGACTTGAGCTTCTCCGCCGCGTACAGCTCCGGCTGCTGGATCAGCCAGCGGTGGAACAGCCACCAGCGGATCCGCTCCACGGAGTCGCGGGCCGCGGTCTGGTCGTGCAGGGTGCGCAGCCGGCGCTTGAGGCGCGGGAAGCCCTGGCCGAACTTGCGGAAGCGGGTGTGGTCGGGGCCGGTGGCGCACAGGTCCGTGCCGAGTACGCCGACGCGCTGTGCGGCCTCCTGGGTCCAGAAGGCCTGCTCGACCAGGGGCAGCAGGACCGCCAACGCGGCCTCGGTCGGGGACAGAGCGACGTTGTCGGCGAGCCGGCCTGTGAGGAAGCCCAGTCTGTCGTGGGTGCGCCGGGCCAGTTCGTCGTCGTGCCAGGGGTCGTCGCGCAGGGCATGGGCCGCGCTGTCGTACATCGCGGCCAGCCGGGACGCCAGGGCGGCACAGGTCTCCTGGAGGTGCCGGCGGGCGGGGCCGTCGGGGGTGCGCTGCCAGACCGGGTGCCGTTCGGCGGAACGGATCCACGGGTGCGTCTCGGTGCGCCGGTCGGGGCCGGGCAGCAGCGGGAAGTCCTCGCCGCCCGGTGCGGCCGCGGTCTCAGTGACGACGGTGACCTCCTGCGGCGGGCGGGTCTTGCCGTAGGCGCGGTGCAGTTCCACGACCCGTTTCTGCACCCGCGTCGCGAACTCGTGCAGGTGCAGGGCATGCGGGTCCGCCGCGATCGTGTCCGCGAGGGCGCGGGAGAAGAGGCTGAAGGACTCGCCCGGCTGGGTGCCGGGGTCGAAGCCCGGCCGGACCGTCTCCTTCTCGCCTACGAACAGGGCCAGTTGGGGTGCCTTGCAGGCGTGCACGTAGGCCACTTTGCGGCGCAGCGTGTCGGCGACCTTGCGCCGGGGCCAGGGCTGGATGCCGGGCAGCGTGGCCATGGTGTCGCGGTCGATGCCCTCCCGGCAGGCGTCGACGAGGAAGACGACATGAGCCGCCGGGGAGTCCTCCAGTTCCCGCTCCCAGCCGATCTCGATGCAGCTCTCGGCGAAGACCCCGACCTCGAAGGTGGCGTCCTCGGGGATCAGGAAGTCCTTGCCCTCGAAGTGCTGGCCGTGTCCGCTGAGCAGGATCAGCAGGGTGTCGCCCCGGCCGGCGTCGCGCAGGAAGGCTCGGATGCGGCCGTTGACCGTGTTCGGTGTGATGCCGCGCTTGCTCTCGACGATCTCCGCCGTCCGGAAGCCGCGTTCGATGAGCATGTCCCGGATCCGCTGCAGGTCGTCGCGGACGAACGGCAGGTCCTGGATGCGCGGGTCGTCGTACTCGCTCGCTCCGATGAGGAGGGCCTTGTGCTGGACCTTGTGCATGCGCGGCGGGTCAGGCGGCGCGGAGGGATTCGGCTCCCGCGGTCGTCCTCGCCGCTGTGTTCCGGTTCGCCGTGCTGCCACTCATGCCGTCCCCCTGCCCCTCGGCCGTTCGTCCGACAACTTTAGTTCACAAAGGGGTTGTTGCGTCCCCTCATGAAGTCCCCGGAAGGCGCTAGGAAGGCCGTTTGAAGACCAGCGTCAGTCCGCGGGTGCCCTGCACCTGGCCGGTGCCGAGTAGCTGGACGCCGCCGCTCGCGGTGACCTGGAAGGACAGTTGGGCCTCGGCGAGCGGCAGGGTGCCGCCCCGGGCCGCGGCGTCCTCGAACAGCTGCTGGAGAGCGTCGACGGTTTCCGCGAGGTTCTTGCGCAGGGGACCGAGCGGTACGGACCGCAGGGCGGGTTCGCCGCCGCCGAACAGGCCCATCGAGTCGTCGCCCTCCTCGGTGACGGTGACCCAGAACGGCAGGCTCGGCTCGATGACCTCGGGCTCGCCGGCGTTGTCCATCCGTGTTCCCCTCCCTGTGGTGCGGTGGGGCCAACCCTAGAACCCGGGGGCCGGTCAGGAGGGCGAATCCTCCAGCAGTTCCAGCTCCGACCGCAGGTTGTAGCGGGCCGTCGCCTCCCACTCGCTCGCCCCGTGCGGGGTCCTGAACAGCCTCGGCAGGTCCAGGAGTTGGCGGAGGATCGTCGCGCGGCCCGTGCGGAAGGCGTCGTTCGGGACGAAGTGGTATTCCGCGCGGACGGCGGTGGTGTAGGCCGCGTAGGCCGACGGGGGTGAGGCGAGGATGGCCAGGTCGGCGTCGCAGAGGACCTGGCCGTCGGGGTCGTCGTCGGCGGGGTCGTGGGTGATCGTGAGGCGGACCAGGCGGGCCACTTCGGCGGTCTTGGCGGCGGGGACGCCGGCCTCGGTGAGGGCGCGTTCGGCGAGGCGGGCGGAGCGTTCCTCGTTCTCGGAGCGGTCGGGGAGATAGACCGCGTCGTGGAACCAGGCGGCGAGGCGCACCACGTCCGGGTCCTGCGCGTGCGGCTCCAGTGCGTCGATGTGGTCGAGGACCGCTGTGAGGTGGTGGACCGTGTGGTAGTGGCGTTGGGGCTCCTGCCAGCGGGTGAGCAGGTTGTCCGCGTACGGGGCAGGGTCGGGACCGCCGGCCGGGCCCCGGGCGGATTCCAGGGCGCGGGTGAAGCGGGTGCGCAGGGTGTCGGGATCGGGATCGGCCATGGAGTCATTCTCCCGCTGGGCCGGGGGTGGGACCTAGCGTGGGTCGTATGACGACTCCTGCTGATGTGCACGAGGAACGCGACCCCGAGCAGCCCGGGCGGCTGCTCACGATCGAGCGCGACGCGCTGATCCCGCTGCTGCGGGGCAGGGCCGAGGAGGACTTCGCACGGCCCGTGGCCGCGTGTCCGGGCTGGACGGTCCGGGATGTGCTGGCGCACTGCTCGGCCGTACTGACCCGGGTGGCGGAGGGCCGGTTCGAGGCGGGTGTGTTCTCGCCCGAGTCGAACGACCGGGACATCGCCGAGCGGGAGGGGTGGAGCAACGCGCAGGTCGTGGCGGAGCTGGAGCGCGGGCTGGGCGAGGCCGGGGCGGTGATCGCCGGGGCGGGCGGGAAGCTGGACGGTGTCGCGCTCGGGGAGTGGGTGCACGCCGGGGACGTGCGCGAGGCGCTCGGGGAGCCGGGGGCGTACGGCGGGGCCGGGCTGCCGGACGCGCTCGCGCTGCTCGCCCGCATCACCCACGAGCGGGGGCATGTGGCGCTGCACGCCGACCTCGACGACCTGGACGAGCCGCTGCGGCTGGGCGAGAGCGACGGGGAGCGGCCCCCGGGGCGGTTCATCGGGGACGGGCCGACCCTCGTACGGCTGTACGCGGGGCGTCGGGTCGGGGAGGCGACGTCGTATGAGCTGGCCGGGGTGGAGGCGAAGGAGCTGAACATCTTCGGATGACCGGGAGAAGACCCCTGGGGGAGGGGTGAAGGGGCCGGCCCACGGGAAGTAGTCTGGATTGGACTAGACCTGTGGGTGGGTTCCGGCCGCCCTCGACGCCGATGAACGCCGGCGAATGCCTATGAATGCCTATGAATGGGGTCCCATGAGCAAGCGTGCAGTCCTGGAGGTGATCGCCCTCGGCGTGGAGGACGCGGTCGCCGCCCAGGCGGGAGGCGCGGACCGTCTCGAGCTGGTCACCGACATGGCGGCCGACGGGCTCACCCCGTCCGCCGGGACCGTCGCCGGGATCCGCCGGGCCGTCGACCTCTCCCTGCGGGTGATGCTCCGGCTCACCGACGGCTTCGCCGCGGGGGACACCGACCGGCTGGTCCGGGTGGTGGGCGAGCTGCGGGAGGCCGGGGCCGAGGAGTTCGTGCTCGGGTTCCTCGACGCGGACGGCGGCGTGGACCTGACGGCCGTGGAGCGGGTCGTCGCGGTGCTGGACGGCTGCCCCTGGACCTTCCACCGTGCGATCGACCGGGCCGCCGACCGCGACGCCCTGCGCAAGCAACTCGACGGGATGCCCGGGCTCGACACGTACCTCACCGCCGGATCGGCCGACGGGGTCGACGACGGGCTCCCCGTGCTGCTCGCCGAGGCGGGACGGCAAGGGGAGCCCGGGTACGAGCAGCAGTTGCTGGTGGGGGGCGGGCTGCGCCTGGACCACATTCCGACGCTGCTGGCGGCCGGGGTCGACGGCTTCCACATCGGCGGCGCGGCCCGGCCGGAGGGCTGGGAGGCGCCGGTGTCGGCGCAGGCCGTCGCACGGTGGCGGACCGCCCTGGATGCCGCGCCCGTGTGATCCCGGGCGCCGCGCCCGCGTGACTCCGGGTGCCGTACCCGCGTGATCCTGGACGCTGCCCCCGCGTGTCTCCGGACGTCGCCCCCGCGTGCCCCCGGACGTCAGCCCCGTCAGTCCGTCCGCCCGCCCTCGCTGCTCGACTCCGGAAACACGGGGAAGCAGCGACCGCACCCGCGCGTTGTCCCGTTGCATGAGCCTGCGCTTCTCACTGATGGGTCCGGTACGAGCCTGGCGCGATGAAGAGGAGATCGAACTGGGGCCGCGCCAGCAGCGCGCGGTGCTGGCGGCGTTGCTGCTGAACAACGGCATCCGGCTGAGCAACGACCAGTTGATCGGCATGGTCTGGGACGACCCGACGCCGAGCGCGGTGATGGCACTGCGGACGTACGTCTACAAGCTCCGCAAGACGCTCCCGGAGCTGAACCTGCAGTCCAGGGACGGCGGGTACACGGCCCGCGCGGAGATCGTCGACGACTGCCGCGGCGAGCCGTTGGAGGGCCTGCGGAGTGCCTACTTCGATGCGCAACGGGTGCGGCTCGGCGACCACCGGCTCAAGGCCCGGGAGGACTGCCTCGAACGCGAGCTCGACGTGCTGGAGCTGCAGCGGCACGTCGCCGACTTCCCGCTCAGGGAACGACCTCGCGCCCTCCTGATGCGCGCGCTCTACCTGGAGGGCAGGCAGGGCGAGGCACTCGACCACTTCCACCGGGCGCGCGCCCTCCTCATCGAGGAACTCGGCCTCGAACCGGGGCCGGAACTGCGCGAGGTCCATGCGCGGATCCTCACCGGCGACCTCACCCTGCCGCGCAGGCCGGAGCAACTGGTGCCGGATCTGGTCGACTTCACCGGACGGGCCGAGGAGATCGCGCAGGCCCTGAGGACGCTGCCGGGCACCGTGGGCATCACCGGTATGCGGGGCAGCGGCAAGACCGCGCTGGCCACCCGGATCGGCCATCTCGTCAAGCAACGCTTCCCGGACGGGCAGATCTTCGTCAGGGGCAGGGACGTAGCCAACGAGCTGTTGCGCGCGGTCGGAGTCGAGAACCCCGTCGGCGACAAGGCCGCGCTGTGGCGGGAGAAGGCGCGCGGCAAGCGGTTCCTGGTCGTGGTCGACGACGTGCGGGACGCGGAGACCGTGCGCGATCTCGCCACGCCCGGCTCGGCGATGATCCTCACCAGTGTCCGCCGCTTGCACGAGCTGCCGGGGGTGACCTGGCTGAAGATCGCCGGGCTGGCCGAGCGGGAGGCGCGGGAGTTCCTGCGCAAGGTCATCGGCCCGGCACGCGCGGACGCGGAACCCGAGCAGGCCGAGAGGCTGCTGGAACGCCTGTCGCGACTGCCGCACCCGATCAGGGTGATCGGCGGCACGCTCAGCTCGCGTCCGCACTGGACGATCGAGATGGTCCTGCTGCAGATGGATCGCAAGAGCAGGCTCGTCGACGTGATCCCCGCCGACTGCGCCGCGATGATGGCCCCGCTGGTCGCGGCCGAGAAGCAGCTGAGCGATCCGGAACGGCGCCTGCTCATGTGCCTCGCGCGCCGGGACGTCGAGGTGATCGACAGTCACGAGGCGGCGGAGATGTGCGGGGGCGACGACGGCGAGATCGAGCTGGTGCTGGAGTCGCTCTCGGGCGTGCACCTGATCGAGCCGCTCGTACTCGGCCGCTACCGGCTGCCGCGGTTCGTGCGCCTCTGCTTCGCGCTGCGCGTGGCGGCTTCCTCACGGCCTGACCAGGCCGTATATGCGGAAACTATGCTCTGACGATCCGGCGCGGCCAGGTTGGCAGACATGACAACCAAGGAACTTCAGGACCAGAAGGCACTCGTCACCGGCGCCACGTCGGGCATCGGCCGCGCGATCGCGGTCAAGCTCGCGGAGGCGGGGGCCACCGTCTATGTGACCGGGCGCAGGGCCGAACTGGGCAAGGAGACCGTCGAGCTGATCGAGCGGGCGGGCGGGACGGGCCACTTCGTCGTCGCGGACGTCGCGAACATCGACGACGTCCGCAGGCTCGCCGAGGAGGTCGGCGAGGTGGACGTGCTCGTGAACAACGCGGGCATCTTCCCGTCCTCGACGACCCCCGATCAGCCGCTCGACAGCTACGAGCAGGTGTTCGACGTCAATGTCCGTGCGACCTACTTCCTGACGGCCGCGCTCGCGCCGGCCATGGTGGCCAAGCAGAAGGGTGCGATCGTCAACGTCTCGTCGGTCGCCGGGCAGATCGGCACCCCGGTCGGCTCCGTCTACAACGCCAGCAAGGCCGCAATGGACGCGCTGACCCGGTCGTGGGCCGTCGAGTTCGGCGCGGCGGGTGTGCGCGTCAACTCCGTGGCACCCGGCCCGATCCGCACCGACAAGGCCGTCGAGACGGTGGGCGAGCTGTTCGAGGAGTTCAGCAGGAACACCCCGCTCGCCCGCGCCGGCGAGCCCGAGGAGATCGCCGAGGCCGTGGCGTTCCTGGCCTCCGACAAGGCCGGCTACATCACCGGCGCGGTGCTCGCCGCCGACGGGGGCTACGTCGCGACCTGAGCGGTCAGGGAGATGCCAGCTGCGGCGGCAGCCCGGCCGCGTGCGTGACGATCAGCCCCGACACGGCTCGCGTCAGCGCCACGTACAGACGCCGCAGGCCGGTGCGCTCGTCGGGTTCGCCGTCGACCACCGCCTGCGGCTCGTCCAGGACGACGTAGTCGTACTCCAGACCCTTCGCGAGCGTGGCCGGGACCAGGGTCAGGCGGGTCTCCTGGGTGGTCTCCTCGCCCGGGCCGAGGTACGGGACACCGGCCTCCGCCAGGGCCTCCGCCAGTGCCGGGATCCGGGCGTCCGCCGCGATCAGGCCGGTCGAGCCCTCGTTGCGCAGCAGCTCGCGGCAGGCCTCGACGACATCGGCGGTCGCGGGGGCTTCCCTGACCTCGAAGTGGCCCGGGTTCTCACGGATCGACTCGACCGGAGTGAGGCCCGGGGCGATGTGCGGCAGCAGCCGGGAGGCGTAGGTGATGACGTCCGTCGGCACACGGAAACCGGCCGTCAGCTCCTCCACCACCGCGTCCTGTTTGCCCAGGTGGGTCAGCGCCTCCTGCCAGCCTCGGGTCGCCCAGGGCGTGGTGCCCTGCGCCAGGTCGCCGAGGACGGTCGCGCTCCCGGTGGTGCAGCGGCGGCCGACCGCCCGGTACTGCATGGGGGAGAGGTCCTGCGCCTCGTCGAGGACGACATGCCCGAGGGAGTGCGTGCGCTGGATCAGGTCGGTGGCCTCGTCGATGAGGACGGCGTCCGCGGTCGACCACTTGGCGGACTTGACGCTGCGCGCGGGCTTCGCCCACAGGATCGCCTTCCGCTCCTCCTCGTCGAGGATCCCCTCGGCGTGCTCGGCGAGGAAGTCCGCGTCCGACAGCAGGCGCAGCACCAGTTTCGCCGGGTCGACGGCCGGCCACACCGTCTTCACGGCCGCCTTGACCGCGCTGTTGCGGGCCACCGCGTCCTGCACCCGGTCGTCCGGGGCTTCGCCCGAGCGCTCCATCTGCACCAGCACCGCGTGCGCGATGCGCTGCGGCAGGGCCTCGCGGGCGGCGCCGTAGCGGATGTCGCGGTCGAGCAACTCGCGGACGATGTCCTCCAGTTCGTACTGGGCGACGCGCCAGCGGCGGGAGCCGCGTACGACCACGACCGGCTCGGTGGGCAGGGTGACGTGCGCGTAGAGGGCCCTGCGCAGCACCTGTGCCATGCGGGCGTCGCCCTTGACGACGGCGGCCGTCGCGTCGTCCGTGCCCTTGATCTCGACGTGGGCCACCAGGTCCTCGACGGTGGCCTGCTGGACGCTCAACTCGCCGAGAGCGGGCAGCACTTGCTCGATGTAGTGCAGGAAGGACCGGTTGGGTCCGATGACCAGGGTGCCGGTGCGGGCGAGGCGCTCGCGGTGGGCGTAGAGGAGATAGGCGACCCGGTGCAGGCCGACGGCGGTCTTCCCGGTGCCCGGGCCGCCCTGTACACACACCGAGCCGGAGAGCCCGGAGCGCACGATCTCGTCCTGCTCGGGCTGGATCGTCGCGACGATGTCCCGCATCGGGCCGACACGCGGACGCTCGATCTCCTGCTGGAGGAGCCGGCTGGTCTTCGCCGCCTCGGCCGGGTCGGAGAGGTGCTCGTCCTCGTACGCCGTGAGGTCGCCGCCCGTGTAGCCGAAGCGGCGGCGCAGCGCGATGTCCAGGGGGTCCTTCTTGGAGGCCCGGTAGAACGGCTGCGAGACGGGTGCGCGCCAGTCGATCACCATGGGGTCGCCGTCGGCGTCGTGCACATGCCGCCGCCCGATGTAGAAGCGCTCGCCCTCCGCACCCTCGGCCTGCTCGGCGCCGGGTGTGTGCAGATAGTCGAGCCGCCCGAAGAACAGCGGGGTGTCGCTGAGGTCGGCCAGGGCCTTGATGCGCTCCTCGATCTGGTGGTTCAGCGCCTCCGCGTTGACCCAGTTCGCGGTGACATCGCTGATGTCGAGGGCCTCGACGTCCTCGCGCATGGCGCGCAGGGCGGAACGGGACGAGGAGAGGTGGGAGCGCTCACGGGAGAGCGGGTCGTCGACGGGCGTGGACAAGGGGGTGCCTCCGGAGGACCTGCGGAAGGGACGGCGGTGAGATACCGGCCGGTTTCCGTCCGGTCGGCGGCGCTCCGAGAGGGAGGCGGGCAAGAGCGGAGATCCTAGAGGAGCGGGGGAGACGACCGCCAACGGTTTTATTCACCGCCAACGGTTTATGCGGCGACCCGTAAGGGTCGTTGTCCCACGGGTCCGCACGAGGTCCGCACGAGGTCCTACGAGAGGTCCTACGAGCGGAGTACCCCACCTCGGTCCCTGGACCGACGCGGGCTTTACGGGCGAAACCGCACCATGGAGACATGAGCGCAGCAACCCTTTCCCCTGCCCCCGCACCGGGCCGGCCGCCGGGTGCCACCGCCGTGACCGGCAGCCACCGCCACCGCCTCGGCGACGCCCTGCGCGCCGTCAAGGTCTTCGCGGGCGCCGCCTTCGACGTGATCGTCCTCGGACAGTACGGCGAGGAGGTCGGCGTGGTCCGCCGCAAGTGAGCCGACGGACCCGCCACTCTCAGCTGTCCGCGAGCAGCTCGTCCGCGTCCACGATCCGGTACGCGTACCCCTGCTCCGCCAGGAAGCGCTGCCGGTGGGCCGCGAAGTCCTGGTCGATGGTGTCCCGGGCGACCACGGAGTAGAAGTGGGCTTGGTGGCCGTCCGACTTGGGGCGCAGCACCCGGCCGAGACGCTGGGCCTCCTCCTGGCGGGAGCCGAAGGTGCCCGACACCTGGATCGCGACGGTCGCCTCGGGCAGGTCGATCGAGAAGTTCGCGACCTTGGAGACCACCAGCACACTGATCTCGCCCTCGCGGAAGGCGTCGAAGAGCTTCTCGCGCTGCGCGTTCGACGTCTCGCCCTTGATCACGGGCGCCCCGAGGTGTTCCCCCAGCTCGTCGAGCTGGTCGATGTACTGGCCGATCACCAGGATCTGCTGTCCGTCGAAGCGGCGGACGATCGCCTCCGTGACCTTCCGCTTGGTCGCGGTCGTGGCGCAGAAGCGGTACTTCTCCTCCGTCTCGGCCGTGGCGTACGCGAGCCGCTCGGAGTCCGTCAGATTGACCCGGACCTCGACGCAGTCGGCGGGCGCGATGTAGCCCTGCGCCTCGATCTCCTTCCACGGCGCGTCGAACCGCTTGGGCCCGATCAGCGAGAACACGTCCGACTCACGGCCGTCCTCGCGCACCAGGGTGGCCGTCAGGCCGAGGCGGCGCCGGGCCTGAAGATCCGCGGTGAACTTGAAGACCGGCGCGGGCAGCAGATGCACCTCGTCGTAGACGACCAGGCCCCAGTCCCGCGAGTCGAACAGCTCCAGATGCGGATAGACGCCCTTCCGCTTGGTCGTCAGCACCTGGTACGTGGCGATGGTGACGGGCCGGATCTCCTTGCGCGTCCCGCTGTACTCGCCGATCTCCTCCTCGGTGAGCGAGGTCCGCTTCACCAGCTCGTGCTTCCACTGCCGGGCGGAGACCGTGTTGGTGACGAGGATCAGCGTCGTGGACTTCGCCTGGGCCATCGCCCCGGCACCGACCAGCGTCTTCCCGGCGCCGCAGGGCAGGACGACGACGCCCGAGCCGCCGTGCCAGAAGTTCTCGACGGCCTGCTTCTGGTACGGCCGCAGCGCCCAGCCGTCCTCGGCCAGCTCGATCGCGTGCGCCTCGCCGTCGACGTACCCGGCGAGGTCCTCGGCCGGCCAGCCCAGCTTCAGCAGGGTCTGCTTGATCTGCCCGCGCTCGGAGGGGTGCACGGCGACGGTGTCCGGGTCGATCCGGGCGCCGACCAGGGGTGTGATCCGCTTGGACCGCAGGATCTCCTCCAGCACCGGCCGGTCGGTGGTCGTCAGGACCAGGCCGTGCGCGGGGTGCTTGGACAGGGTGAGCCGGCCGTAGCGGTCCATCGTCTCGGCGATGTCGACGAGCAGCGCGTGCGGCACCGGATAGCGGCTGTACTCCACCAGCGCGTCCACGACCTGCTCCGCGTCATGGCCCGCCGCGCGCGCGTTCCACAGACCCAGCGGGGTCACCCGGTAGGTGTGGATGTGCTCGGGCGCCCGCTCCAGCTCCGCGAAGGGGGCGATGACACGACGGCAGTCGTCGGCCCGCTCGTGGTCGACTTCCAGGAGCAGGGTCTTGTCGGACTGGACGATCAGCGGACCATTCACACGCGGCACCCTTTCTGCGGCCAAACGTCCAGTGTGCCTGATCGAAGCCGCCCGAGGGTGTGATCTGCGCTGCTGAAACGACGCCGGTCCTACAGAATGCCTTTTCATCCCAACGTGTGGTGTGAATTCAGTTTTTCCACGGCGGCCCCGAAGAATGGCGAACCGTGCAGAATACGCCGACCACCACGCTCGGATACGCCCTGTTCGCCACCCGCTGGCTCCAGGCCCCGCTGTACTTCGGGCTGGTGGCAGCCCAGGGCGTCTACGTCTACAAGTTCTTCAAGGAGCTGTGGACCTTAATCCTCATGTGCGTGAGCGGGCACGCCACTGAGACCTATGTGATGCTCGCCGTGCTCAAGCTCGTCGACGTCGTCATGATCGCCAACCTGCTGATCATGGTGATCGTCGGCGGCTACGAGACCTTCGTCTCGCGCATCGGCCTCCAGGGCCACCGCGACCAGCCGGAGTGGCTCTCGCACGTCAACTCCAACGTACTGAAGGTCAAGCTCGCCACCGCGATCGTGGGCATCTCCTCCGTGCATCTGCTCCAGATGTTCGTGGACGTCCACCACACCTCCCACCACTCCCTGCTGTGGGGGACGGTGATCCACATGGCGTTCATCGCCTCGGCGGCGATCCTCGCGTACATGTCGGGGCCGATGGCGGCGCAGAGCGATCGCGGCCATGCGGATCGCGGGCACGCGGATCGCGGGCACGGTGACCACGGGCACGCCGAGCTCGCGCACGCCGACCGCGAGCCCGCCGGGCACCCGCAGGTCACGCGCCCGCAGCCGGGCGAGACCCCGGCGGCCACCCTGCCCCACCCCCGGCGGCCGGAGCCGGAGCCCACGTCCCTGCCGGAGACCGACGCCGACGCCGAGGCCCGGATCCGCGCGGCCGGTTTCCCCGCCCGCAAGCTGCTGGAGGACTTCGACCAGCAGCACCCCCGGGGCTTCGACCGGGAGACCGTGGCCCGGCTCGGCAAGGCGGAGTTCGTCGCCGCCCGGCGCAACGTCGTGTTCGTCGGGCCGACCGGCACCGGCAAGACGCATCTGGCCGTCGCCCTGGGCGTGCGGGCCTGCCAGGCCGGGCACCGGGTGATGTTCGCGACCGCCGCCGAGTGGGCCGCCCGGCTGTCCGACGCCCGGGCCGCCGGCCGGCTCGACGCGGAGCTGGCCGCCCTCGACGATCACCCCCTCCTGATCGTCGACGAGATCGGCTACACGCCCTTCGACGCGGCCACCGCCGGCCTGTTCTTCCGGCTGGTCGCGCACCGCTACGAGCGCGGCTCGCTGATCGTGACCAGCGACCGCCCGCTCGGCCGCTGGGACGAGGTGTTCGGCACCTCCGCACCCGCGATGGCGGACCGCCTCGCCCATCACGCCGAGGTGGTCCGGCTGGAGGGCGACAGCTACCGGACGCGCCGCGCTACCGCAGCGTGGACAGACTGATGGTGTTGACCAGCGGGCCCTCGACGGAGACGCCTTCGCCCACCAGGGATTCGGCGTGGGCCGCCGGGATGGGCAGCGGCAGCGCGGGCGTGGCCGCCGCGGCCGAGGGCGCGAACACGCCCACCAAGGCGGCGGCGAAGAGGACGACGGCGGGAAGCTTTTCACGCATGGCGGCAGGGCCTTTCACGGGCTGAGCGGTGCGGGACACCGCACCCCGGGCCGGCCCGGAACGCGGGGCCGGCCCCCACGGGTGCGCGGAGACGGATCAGATCTGCGGCGTCTCGATGACGAGGCCGGCGACATCGATGCCCACCGCCGCGGCCGGGGTGGCGAGACCACCGAACATCATCAGGACGGCGGTGGCCAGGACGGCGGTGACTCGACGGACAGCGCGCATGCTGGGACTTCCTTTCGGCAGTGCTCACAGGAACACCCGGTGGCTGCCCCCGGGCACAGCGCGTGAAGCGGCACGCCCGGCAAGGTCGCCCGAGCGTGGGACATCCCCGGCGTGGCGTGCATGAACGCCGCCGTGCACCCGAACGGGTGAGAAGCGCCCCCCTGCCCGGGCGGGGGTCAGCCCGCGTCGTCGGCGAGCTCCGCGACCCCGGTGATCCGGTGCAGCGGATACGTACGGACCTCGTCCGCCGTGTGGTCGTACGCCGTGACGAAGCCGCCCTCGACGCGGATGGGCGCGATGACCCGCTGGCTGGCGGTGCCCTCGGCGTTGACGTAGCCGATCCACAGGGCCTCACCGGTCAGGACGGCGGCCTGCATGGTGGCGAGGGTCTCGGCGGAACCGGTGCGGGGCAGCTCGCCGTCGGCCGCCGGAGTGGCGCCGGGCTTGCGCGGGGTGGTGGAGGCGAGGTCGCCCGCCCGGATGGCGCGCAGGGCCGCCGCGAGGAGGACGTCGTCGGGGACCGGCGGACCGTCCGGCACCGGCTCGGGCGCCGTACGCGGCGGGGTGCGGTGGGCGAGGGCGCGGGTGATCAGCACATCGCCCTCGGCGGACTCGGCGGCCGGTGCGAACCCCATCGCCCGCAGCCCTTCGAGGAGCCCCGCGGGATCGGCCTGCGCGGCGAGCACGGTCGGGGCGAGTCGGCGCAGGCCGAGCCCGGCGGCCCGCTTGTCGGCGAGGATCTCGTTGAGGACCGCGTCGTCGTCGCAGCGTACGTACGCCGAGGCCGCGCCGACGCGCAGATGGCCGTGCCGGCGGGCCACGTCGTCGATCAGATAGGCGAGCGGCTGCGGCACCGGCGTACGGGAGTGCGTGGTGAGGAAGGCGTGCAGGTCGGAGGCGGCCTGACCGGCGTCGAGCGCGCGGCGCACCGAGCCGGGCGTGAACCGGTAGACGGTGGCCCCGCCCTTGGACTCGACGTCCGCCAGCACCCCGAGCATGTCGGCGAGCGGGCGCCGCAGGGGCCCGGGCGCCACCGCCGTCAGGTCGGCCTGGAGCAGCACGTGGTCCAGCGGCTCGGGCAGCTGGGGCGCCAGGAGCCGGGCCGCGGCGGCGGAGGCGACGGACTGTTCGGCGGGGGAGAGGGGAGCGACCGGGGCGGGACGATGGTGGTGGTGATGGACGGGGAGCTTGTCTCCCGGACCAGTAGGCGGACCCGCCGATGCGGAGGGCTCCGCCTCGGGGTGCTTCGCGGCCGCCGCCGGTCCCAGCAGGGCCCGGCCGTGCCCCGACAACGCGCCCCGGCCGGTCACGCCCAGCAGCTCCGCCTCCGACAGCGCCCACTCGGCGAGACGGCCGCGCAGGTCGTCCTCGCGTCGGTCGCCGCGCAGGGGCCGCTCCCAGCGCAGCCGGGCGAGCACCGACTCGGCTGCCGGAGCGGCCCCCTCCGGCAGCCCGGCCAGCAGCGCCAGCACCCGGTGCCGTACCTCGGGCGCCGCCGAGCGGTCCAGGCCCGGCCCGAGCGCCGACAACGTACGGTCCTTCGCGTCCCGCCCGCCCACCAGCCCGGCCGTCCGGGTCGCCGCGAGCCAGGCCGTGGCCAGCCGCGACCAGCGCTCGGCGGGGGGCGCCTGAAGCCACTCGTCGTAGGCCGGGGTCGCCGCGTACCGCTCGTCGGCCTCCCCGTCCGAGGCGATCAGGCCCGCCGCGTACGCCAGTTCCACCCAGAACGCGGCGACCGGCTCGGGCGCGTCGAGGGCGACGGCGGTCCGCTTCAGGTCCCGCACGCTCAGCCCACCCGCCCGCAGCACCGCGGGCCCGCCCTCGTCCCAGTCCTTCAGCAGCTCCTCGACGGTCGCCAGCGCGGTGTACGCCTGCCCGGCCGCCGTACTGTCCACAACCTGTGGACGATGTACGGCGGCGGCCTCGACCACCGGCGGCGCGGGCTCGGGCGTCCGGTGCGCCGGCCCCCGCCGCAGATGCAGGGCGACCTCGCGCGGCAGGACGACCGTCCCCGGCGCCGTCGGCAGCAGCAGCCCCCGGTCCAGCAGCCAGCGCAGCCGGGCCGCCGGATCCGCGGTGACCTGCCCGTACGGCGGCCCCCACACGAGACGCTCCAGTACCTCCAGGGAGTCGGCCGGGGCGTCGGCGAGCAGCGCGGTCATCCGGTCCCGGTCCGTGAACAGGCCGGTGAGGGCGGTCACCGCGGAGACCGAGTCATGCGTCGAGGCCAGCCCGGCGGTCGTGACGATCTCCTGGATCCGCCCCGGGGACATCCCGGCGGTGGCCTCCTGGACCGTCGGGCCGAGACCGGTCGGCGAGGGGTGCTGCGGCGCGGGTGCCAGCAGTTCACGTGCCGTGCGCACCAGCCGCAGCCGGTCGTCGCCGCCCCAGACCAGGGCCTGCTCGCGCAGGACGTCCAGGGCGTGCGGCAGGGCGGCGACGACGGCCGGGTCGGCGTCGTCCCCGGCGGTGAGCCCGAGCAGTTCGTCGTACGTCGCCGGGTCCCCGGCCACGGCCAGCGCCTCCGCCGTCTGCAGCGCGAACCGGTCCAGCCGCTCCAGGGCGCGCACGACCGAGGCACGGGTGCCGGCCCGGGTCGCGAGCTGTGTGAGGTCGGTCGGCACGGGCGTGATGAGGTCCGGGCGGCTGCGCAGGAGCGCGGCCAGCGCGGCATCGCCCCGCGCGCGGAGCGCTTCGGCGAGGGAGCGGGGGGCCGGGGGCCTGTCCTCGGTGCTCATCCGGTCCACGGTAGCGGGTCGCCTCGGGCGGCCGGGCCGACCGCGGGCACCCCGGACCCCGATCGCGGGACGGGCTTTTGGCCGACCTGCCGGGACTCGCGATACCGTCGTCCGACGGCGTCAGCCAACGCACCCGCCCCGGAGGGGACTTCGTGGGGATTGAGAGCGACCAGGTCGTTTACGAGTATCTGAGCCGTGTCGGCGACGTGGCCCAGCAGCGGCAGTTGTCGTCGGCCACCCGGATGCGCCTGGTCGCCGACCTGCGTAACGAGATCGACCGGCGCCGCGCGAAGGTCACCGTCGACTCGCCCGCCGCCGTCCGCCGCATCCTGACCCGCATGGGCAGCCCCGACGAGATCGTGGCGGCGGCAGCGGAAGGCACCGGCGACGCGCCGCGGAGCGCCCCGGCCCCCGCCGCCGTCCCCGTGCAGCGCGACGACGAGCCGGAGGAGCGGGCGAAGGGGATGCTGCGGCGCGTCGTCCCGCGGCCCCGCCCGGCCCGGCCCGGCGAGGAGTCGCGCCCGGCGCCCGCCGAGGGCCCGGCCCCGCCGCACCTGGCCGCCGGGCACGAGCTCGGGGACAGCGTCGTCCAGCCCGACTGGTGGCGGGTGGACAGCAGCCCGTTCGGAGTGGGCGAGGAGGTGCCGGGCTTCGTGGGCGGCGTGGAACTGCCGGACCTGCTGAAGCCGCCGCAGCCGAGGAAGCCGGAGCCGGAGAAGACGGCGGCCGAGCCGCCCGTCGAGGCCGTCGAGGAGGAGGCCGTCGCCGGCACCCGGCGCCGCCGCCTCCCCGGTCTGCCCTCCGGCAACTGGAGCAACCCGCTGCTCCTGGCCGCCGCCGCTCTGCTCGTCGCGGGCGCCGTGCTCGGCAACTGGTTCGTGCTCCTCCTCGGCTGGCTCATCGCCTACGCCTCACGCCGGCTGACCCAGGCGGAGACGAAGTGGGCGGTCATGGTCCTGCCCGGGCTCGCCGTCACCTCGGGCCTGGTCTGGCTCTGGGGCAGGATGAACGGCCGTTGGGGCACTCCGATCGCCGAGGGCCACATGAACGACGCGGTCTCCGAGACCTGGCCCTGGGTGGTCCGGGGCGCGGCGGTGGCCTCGGCGTTGTTCCTGGTGTGGCGCTCGCAGCGGCAGAAGTAGCCCACATCCCGGGCACCCCCGGGACGCCTGTGGGTCATACGCCCTGGGCACAATGGCGCATATGGCACTCACCGTCGGTTTCGACCTGGACATGACCCTCATCGACTCCCGTCCCGGCATCCGCGCCTGCTACCAGGCGCTGTCCGAGCGGACGGGGACCTACATCGACGCCGATCTGACGGTCACGCGGCTCGGGCCGCCGCTGGCCGAGGAGTTGATCAACTGGTTCCCGGCGGAGGAGGTCGCGGACATGGCCGTCCTGTACCGCGCGATGTACCCGTCGATCGCCATCGCCGCGACCCCGGCGATGACCGGCGCCGCCGAGGCCATCGCGGCCGTACGGGAGGCCGGCGGACGCGCGATAGTCGTCACCGCCAAGTACGAGCCCAACGCCAAGCTGCACCTCGCCCACCTGGGCATGGAGCCCGACGCGGTGATCGGCGACCTGTGGGCCGAACAGAAGGCGGAGGCGCTGCGCGAGCACGACGCGGGCGTCTATGTCGGCGACCACGTCGGGGACGTGCGCGGCGCCCGGACGGCCGGCGCGCTGTCCGTCGCGGTGGCCACCGGCCCCTGCCCCCCGGAGGAACTGCGCGCGGCGGGCGCGGACGTCGTCCTCGCCGACCTGACCGAATTCCCCGGGTGGCTCGCCGGCTACCGCCCCGCGCGCGCCTGACGGCGGCCGGCCGCCACGGAACGCAGTACTCCCGCGCCGGCCATCAGGAAACCGACCGCCATGAGCATGCTCAATCCGAACATGTACGTCGGAAAGGGCGTCGTCCCGAGGAACAGCGGGGCGACCGTGACCAGTGTGGCCACGGCACCGATGAAGAAGACGATGGCACCGGCACGGACCAGACGGTCACCGGGCGCGGCGGAATTCGTTTGGGTTTTGTCAGGCACCGGACCAGGGTAGTTCCCTGCCCGAAGGAACAACCCGGTGACGTCTTGTCACCGGCCTGAAGAGCATTAGCCTTGGTACCGGCGGGTCCGTGCGGCCCGCCCGAGTGCTATCAAGAGCCGTTTCCAGAAGCAGTTTTCCGACGAGTACGAGGACGAGGACAGACGTGCCTACCGGCAAGGTCAAGTGGTTCAACAGCGAGAAGGGCTTCGGCTTTCTCTCCCGCGACGACGGCGGTGACGTCTTCGTCCATTCCTCGGTCCTCCCCGCCGGAGTCGAGACGCTCAAGCCCGGTCAGCGCGTGGAGTTCGGCGTGGTCGCCGGGCAGCGCGGCGACCAGGCACTGTCCCTGACGATTCTGGACCCGACCCCCTCCGTCGCTGCGGCGACGCGCAAGAAGCCGGACGAACTCGCCTCGATCGTCCAGGACCTCACGACCCTGCTGGAGAACATCACCCCGATGCTGGAGCGGGGCCGCTACCCCGAGCGCACCTCCGGCAAGAAGATCGCCGGCCTGCTGCGGGCGGTCGCCGACCAGCTGGACGTCTGAGGCTTCTCAGGGAAAGCGCAGCGCGTTCGGGCCGAGGGGCGGTACGAGTCCCTCGGCCGCCGCGCGTGTGAGCAGTCCGCGTACGGCCGCGTAGCCGTCCTCGCCGAGACCGGCCGTGAACTCGTTGACGTACAGCCCGATGTGCTGGTCGGCGACGGCCGGGTCCATCTCCTGGGCGTGCTCCATGACGTACGGGCGGGACACCTCGGGGTCGTCCCAGGCGGCGCGCACCGACGTCCGGATGGAGTCGGCCAGCAGCCGCAGCTTCTGCTCGCCCAGCGACCGCTTGGCGATGATCGCGCCCAGCGGGATCGGCAGCCCGGTGGTGTGCTCCCAGTGCTCGCCCATGTCGGCGAGCTTGTGCAGGCCGTAGCCGCCGTAGGTGAAGCGCGCCTCGTGGATCACGAGTCCCGCGTCGACCTTCCCATCCCGCACGGCCGGCATGATCTCGTGGAACGGCATGACGACGATCTCGCCGACCCCGTCGGCCAGGGTGTCGGCGGCCCACAGCCGGAACAGCAGATAGGCGGTGGACTTCTCGCTGGGCACCGCGACCCGGCGCCCGGTGAGGTCGACGTCCGCCTCCCGCGTCAGCACCAGCGGCCCGCAGCCCCGCCCCAGCGCACCCCCGCAGGGCAGCAGCGCGTACTCGTCGAGGACGTACGGCAGCACGGCGTACGACACCTTCAGTACGTCGAACTCGCCGCGCTCGGCCATGCCGTTGGTGACGTCGATGTCGGCGAAGGTCACGTCGAGGGCGGGGGCGCCGGGGACACGGTCGTGGGCCAGGGCGTCGAAGACGAACGTGTCGTTCGGGCAGGGGGAGTACGCGATCTGCAACTGGTCACTGGTCATGCCGGTTCCAACTCTCCAGTACGGGCACGAGCTTCCCGAAACCCTCGGTCAAGGCGGCCAGGGCGTCCCCGATGCGCCAGGCGGCGCGGTCGCGCGGCCCGACGGGATTGGAGACCGCCCGGATCTCCAGCACGGGCACCCCGTGCGCACCGGCGGCCTCGGCGACACCGAAGCCCTCCATGGCCTCGGCCAGCGCGGTGGGGTGCCGCTCGCGCAGCGCGGTGGCCCTGGCGGCCGTCCCGGTCACAGTGGACACGGTGAGCACGGCCCCCGTACGGGCCCCGGCGGCCTCGGCGACCCGCCGTACGAGGTCCCCGGGCGGCTGGTGACGCACGGTCCCGAACCCGAGCTCCGTGACCGGCACGAACCCGTCGGGCGTCTCGGCGCCCAGATCGGCCGCGACGATCTCATCGGCGACGACCAGCGACCCCACGGGCGCGTCCGGCTGGAAGCCGCCCCCGATCCCGGCGGAGACGACGAGGTCGTAGGGGGTGCCTTGGAGGGCGGCGGCGGTGAGAGCGGAGGCGACGGACGCGGCGGCGAGGGCGGGCCCGACACCGACGTCGATCACATCGGTCCAGCCGTGGGCAGTCGTTCCGCCGGTGCGGAACGGGTGGGCACGGCCGACAGCGCCGAGCGCCGCGTCATCGGACCCCGGCGAAATCCCACCGAAGGCCTGTGCCACCGCGTCCCTCTCCACAGGAACAGCGGTGGCGATCAGCACCCTGCCCAGCCCAGCGGCAGCGATCAGGCGTCCTTCTCGAGCTTGAAGTTCCAGAGGCCGGACGTGTCCTTCTCGCCCTCCTTGATGGAGACCAGCGTCGAGTCGCCCTGCGCGCCGTACTGGGCGTTGAAGAACACGCTGCCCGGGATGGTGCGGTACGTCTTCGTGCTGGCGTCGGTCAGCGGCTGACCGTTCATCAGGATCGTCCAGCCCTTGTCGGCGATCTCCGGGTCGACACCGAAGCGCACGGTCTCGTCCGGGTCGACCGAGATGGACTTGATGCCCTTGTCCTTCAGGCACTGCGTGAGGTCGGCGGGCTTCAGGGCGTCGCCCTCGCCGCCACAGGTGGCCTCGGAGTTCACCGAGTCGCTGCCCACGGTCACCGTGGCCATCGGCGTCGGCTTGTCACAGGCCGACAGGACGAGCAGTCCGGCGGATACGACACCGGCGACAGCGACGGCGCGGCGGCGTCGCACTACGGATTGCAACGTGTTCATGGGCGAAGGTTATCCGGCACGCGGGTCGGACCGCCCACGCGGGGTACGGCGTGCCCGACGGCTACGCCACCCGCGGCCGTGTCGTACCACCGCGTCGGGCCGAGCCGATCAGCCCCCGGACGGTCGTCACCCACCCGGTGGCGACGATCGCGGCACCCACGGCCAGCCCGGCCGTGCCGTTGAGCGGCATCACGATGCCGACCGCCCCGCCCAGCACCCAGGACATCTGCAGCAGGGTCTCGGAGCGGGCGAAGGCCGAGGTGCGGACCAGTTCGGGCACGTCCCGCTGGATCAGCGCGTCCAGCGACAGCTTGGCCAGGGCCTGTGCGAAGCCGGCCATCGCCGCCAGGCAGGCCACCAGGACCGCGCTGAAGAACACGGACGCCAGGATCGCCACGCCCACCACACACGCCACCACCGTCACGATGATGATCTCCGGGGCCCGGGAGCGCAGCCACGCCCCGACCGCCGTACCGAGCGCGTTGCCCACGCCCGCCGAGACGCCCACGATCCCCAGGGACACCGCCGCGCTCTGGCCGGAGACCGGGTGCTCGCGCAGCAGGAAGGCGAGGAAGAAGATCAGGAAGCCGGTGAGGCAGCGGATGGAGGCGTTGGCGGCCAGGGCGTGGGTGACGGCCGGGCCGACCGTGCGCAGCCCGGGGCGTTTGACGGGCCTGCGGTGCGGGCCGTGCAGATGCTGTTCGTCCGCGGCCAGCAGCGCGGTGTCCTCGCCCTTGGCGGAGTCGACCTTGGGCGGCAGCGTGAACGACAGGACCGCACCCACGATGAACAGCACGAAGGCGCCGTAGAGCGGCCAGCGCGGTCCGATCTGCTGGAGTCCGGCGCCGATCGGGGCGGCGATGCCGGTGGCGAGGAGGCCGCCGAGGGTGACCCGCGAGTTGGCCTTCACCAGGGAGAAGCGGGGTGGCAGCAGCCGGGGCACGACGGCGCTTCTGACCACCCCGTACGCCTTCGACGCGACGAGGACGCCGAGCGCCGCCGGATACAGCTCGATACCGCCGGTGGCGACGGCCCCGGACAGGACGATCGCGAGCAGCGCCCGGGCCAGCATCGCACCGGCCATGGCCGCGCGGCGGCCGTGCGGGATGCGGTCGAGGAGAGGGCCGATCACCGGCGCGAGGAGCGTGAAGGGCGCCATGGTGATGGCGAGGTACAGCGCGACCCGGCCGCGGGCCTCGTCGGTGGGGACGGAGAAGAAGACCGTCGAGGCGAGGGCGACGGTGACCATGACATCGCCGGCGCCGTTCACGCCGTGCAGTTCGATCAGCTTGCCGAGGCCGGACTCGCCGGCGCCGTGCGCGTGGGTGGCCTTGCGGATGCCGCGGGCGGTGCCGGTCACCGGGAAGTGCAGGGCACGGCCGACCGCGCGGAGGGAGCCGCGCATACGGCCCGGTCCGCGTCGTCGGCTGCTTCCCTTGACGGGCGTCTTCGCGGCTGCCACGACGTCATAGTGCCCCGAGAAGGCTGTGGGTAGTGCCATTACCGCTTGTATAGGGCCTGTGGGGTGACTGTCGGATGACTGCCCGGTCGTCGGGTCATGGGACCGTCGGTGTACGTGAAGTGGGGCGGAAGGGTAGCGTGCGTATCTCAGCCATCCCGCAAAATGGATGAAGGATGTCGACGCGGTCCCCCGGTCCGCTCCGTCCGCCCCCGCGCCGGGAGTGGCGCACTCGTGAGACGGCGTATGGAGAGAAGCGATACCTGTGAGCGCAGCGACAACGCGAAGCCGCACCCCTGACCGTCTGTGCGCCGAGGCCGTCGACCTCGCGCGTGCCGCAGCCGAGGAGGCCGCGGCGCCAGGGATCGTCGGCGAGCACGTGGGGACGGTCTCCGAGGGGGACCGCGTTGTCACGCACTTCTTCGAGTGCCGGGAGCTCGGATACCGGGGCTGGCGGTGGGCCGTGACGGTGGCCCGGGCGTCCCGGGCGAAGATCGTCACGGTGGACGAGGCGGCGCTGCTGCCCGGCCCGGACGCGGTGCTCGCGCCCGAGTGGGTGCCGTGGAGCGAGCGGCTGCGCCCCGGCGACATGGGCCCGGGCGACCTGCTCCCCACGGACGCCGAGGACCTCCGTCTGGAGCCCGGCTACTCCGGCGAGGACGAGCCCGCGCCGAATTCCCCCGTGTCGCACGAGATGGCCGATCTGGTGGAGTCGGAGGACGCGGACGTCACCGCGGGACCCCCGTCCGGTTTCCTCCCGGCCATCCCCTCCCGCGGCTCCATCACCGGAGTGGCGGAGGAACTCGGCATGCGTCGGGCCCGCGTCCTGTCCCGCTACGGCCTGTACACCGCGGCCGACCGCTGGGAGGAGGCGTTCGGCCCCAAGACCCCCATGGCCCAGTCGGCCCCGGCGGCCTGCGTCACCTGCGGCTTCCTCGCCCCCATCGGCGGCTCCCTCGGCCAGGCCTTCGGTGTCTGCGCCAACGAGTTCTCCCCGGCTGACGGCCGCCTCGTCTCCCTCACCTACGGCTGCGGCGGCCACTCCGAGGCCGCGGTCATGCCCCGCCCCCCGCAGCCGCCCTCCCCGGTCATCGACGAGACCCGCGTCGACCCCTTCCCCCTGCGCCCGGCGCCGGACTCGGGCTCGGTCGAGGCCGCGGCGGACGAGAACACGGAGGAACTGGGCCACTCGTAGGCGTGTCCGAGCCCAAGCGCTGATCGGCTATTCGTCCTGCTCGTCCGAGAAGATCTGCTCGGCAGTGGGGGCGATCACGGCGTGCCGGTGCCAGCGGCGCAGGGTCTCGGGGTCATCGCAGCTCACGATGCGCTCGCGGACCGCTTCGGGGACGTCGATGCCACGGACGTCCAGGACCTCCAGGACGTCTTCGGCGGCCCGCCGGGCCTCACCCTCGGCCCGGCCCTCGTCGCGGATTTCTTCCGAGATGTACGACTTGTAGAAGGAGAGGTCCACGGCCACCAGGTTCCTCCACTGTTCCGCGGCCGGGTGCGAGGTCTTTGCGGACCTCGGCCGGGTCGGTGAGTACGGGCATGTTGTGCGGACCCGCGACCAGGGGCCGCAGGGTGAGCAGGGGCCACTGGCGAGGGCCGAAGCTGACCGGGCGCGCCGCCCATTCCGAGCGGCTGGAGCCGGTACGCCCTCCGTCCACGGTTCCTGTGGGGGATGGGAATGCTTGCGGAATTGGATCATGCCTCCGGCACATGCCAAAGGGACTGTGGGCGAGCGTAGAAGCCAACTGCTCGCAGAAAGGCCCAAGTTGATGACATTCACTCGCGTGGGTGAGGGAGCCCGGGGTGTGTGACGCCATGGTCGGCCGGGACGACGAGTGGGGCGTCGCCGGTCATCGCCGGTGTCGGGCGGGGCACGCGGCCCGGTTGCCCAGGCGGTACCTTCGTCGTCAGCCGATGAGGAGAGACAACGTGAGCAAGTTCGTGCGGCCCGCGCCCGAGGGCGCCGATCCCTTCGGCACGGCCCGCCTGCGCCGCGGCGTGCTGGACGCGTGGGCCACCAGCCCCGCCCGGTTCCGTGAGGACGCCAACGCCGAGGAGGACCTGGTCCTCGGCGGCTACCGGGACCGGCTCGTCGTCGAGCTCGCCCAGAACGCCGCCGACGCCGCCGCCCGGGCCGGAGTGCCGGGGCGGTTGCGGCTGACGCTCCGGGACGGGGTGCTCGTCGCCGCCAACACCGGGGCGCCCCTGGACGCGGCCGGTGTCGAGTCGCTGTCCACGCTGCGGGCGTCGGCGAAGCGGGAGAGCCAGGAGCAGGCCGTCGGACGCTTCGGCGTCGGCTTCGCCGCCGTCCTGTCGGTCACCGACGAGCCCGCCCTCATCGGCCGGCACGGCGGGGTGCGCTGGTCCCTCGCCGAGGCCCGGGGCCTGGCCGCCGACACCGCCCGCCACAGCCCCGGCCTCGGGGACGAGGTCCGGCGGCGTGACGGGCACGTACCGCTGCTGCGGCTGCCGTTCGCCGCCGAGGGCACCGCCCCCGCCCCGTACGACACCGCCGTCATCCTCCCGCTGCGCGACGACCCCGCCGCCGCTCTCGCCGAGCGGCTGCTGCACGCCGTGGACGACGCGCTGCTGCTCGCCCTCCCCGGCCTCGACGAGGTCGTGGTCGAGGTCAACGGGGAGAGCCCGAGGACCATCACCCGCCGTACCGACGGCGCCTTCACCGTCGTCGACGACTCCGAGGGCGGCGTCACCCATTGGCGCACCGCCGTCGCGCACGGCCCGCTCACGCCCGACCTGCTCGCGGACCGGCCCGTCGAGGAGCGGCTCCGGCCGCGGTGGTCCGTCACCTGGGCCGTGCCCGTCGACAGCGACGGCAGCCCGGCCCGGCCCCGCACCAGTCCGGTCGTGCACGCGCCCACGCCCAGCGACGAGCCGCTCGGTGTCCCGGCGCTGCTCATCGCCTCGTTCCCGCTGGACTCCACCCGCCGGCACGCCGCCCCCGGGCCGCTGACCGACTTCCTCGTCCAGCGCGCGGCCGACGCGTACGCCGAACTCCTCGGCGACTGGCGGCCCGTGACCACCGGGATCATCGGCCTGGTGCCCGGCCCGCTCGGCAAGGGCGAGCTGGACGGCGCCCTGCGCCAGGCGATCCTGGAGCGGCTCCCGCGCACCTCCTTCCTGCCGCCCGCCGCCGAGCCCCAGGAGCACGACGGCGACGACCTGCCCGACTCCCTGCGGCCCCGTGACGCCGAGATCGTCGAGGGCGCGGGCGCGGACACCGTGCGGGTCCTCGCCGAGGTGCTGCCCACCCTGCTGCCCGGCGGGCTGGAGCGGCGCGCGGAGCTGCGCACCCTGGGCGTCGCCCGTGTCCCGCTGACCGACGCCGTCGACCGGCTGGCCGGGCTGGAGAAGGACCCCGGCTGGTGGCGGCGCCTCTACGACAGCCTCGCCGGGGTCGACCCCGACCGGCTCTCGGGCCTCCCGGTGCCGCTCGCGGACGGCCGTACGACCATCGGCCCCCGGCAGGTGCTCCTGCCCGGCGCGGAGGCCGCCGGTATCGACCCCGAGGTGCTGGCCCGGCTCGGCCTGAAGGTCGCCCACCCGGACGCCGCCCATCCGCTCCTGGAGAAGCTCGGCGCCCTGCCCGCCACCCCGCGTGCCGTCCTCACCACCCCGCAGGTCCGGGCCGCCGTCGCCGCGTCCCTGGACGACGAGGGCGGGGTGAACTGGGAAGAGGACACCCTCGACGCCGACGAACTGGCCGACACCGTGCTCGCGCTGGTCCGGGACGCCGGACTGGAGCCCGGCGACGAGCCCTGGCTGGGCGCCCTCGCCCTGCCCGACGAGGACGGCGAACCGGCCCCCGCCTGCGAACTCGTCTTCCCCGGCGGCCCGTTCGCCCAGGTGATGCGCGAGGGCGAACTCGCCGCCGTGGACGCGGAGCTGGCCGGCCGGTGGGGCGAGCAGCCGCTCGCCGCCTGCGGGGTCCTGGTGAACTTCGCGCTGGTCCGCGCCACCGACGTCGTCCTCGACCCGGACGAACTGGAGCCCCGCGAGGGCGACTTCGCCGAGCCCGACGACGCGGGTCTGCTGGACGCCGTCGACGTGTGGTGCGAGGACATCCTCGACCGTTTCCCCGACAGCCCGGTCCCGCCGGTCGCCACGGAGATCATCGCCGTACGGGACCTGGACCTGGTCGACGAGGACAAGTGGGCCCAGGCCCTCGCCCTGCTGTCGCAGCCGCCCTACCGGGACGCCATCGTCGAGCCCGTGCGGATCCTGCTGCACGACGGGACCCACGAGGTCGTACGCCCGTACGCGGCGTGGTGGCTGCGCGGGAACCCGGTGCTCGACGGCCGCCGCCCGGCCGGACTGCGCGCCGCCGGCGGGGACCCGCTCCTGCGCGGTCTCTACGAGGAGGCCGACGCCACCGGCTTTGAAGACGAACAGGTGCTGCGCGCGCTCGGGGTCCGCACGTCCGTCACCGCGCTGCTGGACGAGCCCGGCGGGGCCGCCGAACTGCTCGACCGGCTCGCCGAGCCCGAGCGCGAGGTGGCGGACGCCCAACTGCACGCCCTGTACGGGGCCCTGGCGGATCTCGACCCCGAGCAGGTGACCCTGCCGGACGAGCTGCGCGCGGTCGTCGACGGCCGGGTGGAGGTCGTGGACGCGGCCGACGCCGTGGTCGTCGACTCGCCCGACCTGCTCCCCTTCACCTCGGGCGTCCCCCTGCTCCCGGTCCGCCCCGCCCGGGCCGCCGAACTGTCCGAACTGTTCCAGGTGCGGCGCCTGAGCGAGTCCGTCACCGGGCAGGTCGGTTCCGGGGGCGTCGAGCACGACGTACCGGACCCGGTACGGGTCCTGCTCGGCCGGCAGACCCCCTCCTCCTACGTCGAACACGAGGAACTCGTCGTCGACGACGTGGAGATCGACTGGCGCCTCACCAACGACGGCACCCTCCACGCCGCCACCCTCGAGGGCGTCGCCGCGGGCCTGGCCTGGGCGGCGGGCCAGTGGCCGCGACGCTTCGAGGTGGCGGCACTCCTGGAGGATCCGTCGCGGACGGAGGAGCTGGAGCGGGATCGGTGGTTCGACTGAGGCTCAGAGGGTGAGTCCCGGAGGAGCAGGGCGTCCCGGCGACCGGTGAAAACTTCCGCACATATTTTTCACTCGTCGTACAACCATGCGCACCCGTCACGTATCTGATCACGTGAGTCAACAGACTCCACGATCACTTGGGCCCCCTGGAGCCGACGACGAGCGCCGGGGCCCCTCTCCACCTGGAGAACGCATGCGTATCCGAGCCACCGTGGCCGCCGTCACCGGCGCCCTGGCCCTTTCCGCCTTCGCCGTGCCGGCCGCGCAGGCCGCCGAGCCGAAGGTTCCCGCGGACATCGCCGCCGCCAGCGAGGTCGTTCACGCCGACTCCGGCCGGTCGGCCTTCGCCGGCGCCGTGGAGGGCGAGCCGTACGCCCTGAACGCGACCTTCTCCTCCGTCAAGGTCAACAACGGCAAGAACATCTCCGTCGGCACCACCAACCTGGTGAAGGTGCCCGTCTCCTTCAAGCTGACGCACGGCGCGGACGTCGACATCCACGCCGACGACTTCTTCGCGGGCATCGAGCTGTACCGCGGCGCCTCCTTCGAGGAGTCGGCCTTCTTCTTCGACAGCAACGACGCGAGCTGCACGGACTCCTCCGCGACCGTCGCCAACTGCAAGGCCACCGTCGAGATCGACCCGTTCGCGCTGCTGAACGAGGACGCCGGCTCCTGGAAGGCCGCGGGCTTCGCGGTCGCCTTCAACGGCGAGAACCCGGACGAGCCGAACCTGGACAAGGTCGGCGTCGCGGTGACGGACCCGACCAACTCCTTCAAGCTGCAGCGCTTCTCCAAGCTGACGGTCAACGCCTCGCCGGAGCCGGTGAAGAAGGGCAAGACCATCACGGTCACCGGCAAGCTGTCCCGCGCCAACTGGGACGACAACAAGTACCACGGCTACACCAACCAGTCGGTGAAGCTGCAGTTCCGTAAGAAGAACTCCGACACCTACACCACGGTGAAGACCATCAAGTCGAACTCCACTGGTGAGCTGAAGACCACGGTCAAGGCCTCCGTGGACGGCTACTTCCGCTACTCCTTCGCGGGCACGACGACCACCCCGGCGGTCAACGCCGCGGGTGACTTCGTCGACGTCCAGTAAGCACGCGCCCCGAAGCCGAGCGCTAAGCGGGAAAGCGGCGGTCCACCCACCTCCACGTGAGTTCCAGGGTGGCCGCCGCAACCGTCGCGATGCCGACCGCGATCCACGGCATCGTCATGCCGACCAGCTTCAGCGCGAAGAAGTGCTGGAGCCACGGCACCACCAGGACCAGCAGGAACGCCCCGGCCATCGAAGCCACCAGGGCGACGCGCCACCAGGTGTAGGGGCGGGCGATGATCGCCAGGACCCACATCGAGATCAGGAAGAGCGTCAGCGTCGCCGCGCTGGTCTCCGCGTCCAGCGCACCCGCGCCCGTGTAGTGCTCCCGGGCGATCAGATACGTCGCGAAGGTCGCCACCGCGGCCACCACCCCGCCCGGGATCGAATACCGCATGACCCGCCGTACGAAGTTCGGCTTCGCCCGCTCCTTGTTGGGCGCGAGCGCGAGGAAGAACGCCGGGACGCCGATCGTCAGCGTCGAGAGCAGGGTCAGGTGGCGTGGCAGGAACGGGTACTCGACCTGTGAGCAGACCACCAGGACGGCCAGCAGCACCGAGTACACCGTCTTGACGAGGAACAGCGTCGCCACACGCGTGATGTTGCCGATCACCCGGCGCCCCTCGGCCACCACCGACGGCAGCGTCGCGAAACTGTTGTTCAGCAGCACGATCTGCGCCACCGCCCGGGTCGCCTCCGAGCCGGAGCCCATCGCCACCCCGATGTCGGCGTCCTTCAGGGCGAGGACGTCGTTCACCCCGTCGCCCGTCATCGCGACCGTGTGCCCACGGGACTGCAGCGCGCCCACCATGGTCCGCTTCTGCTGCGGGGTGACCCGCCCGAACACCGTGTTGTCGTCGAGGGCCCGGGCCATGCCGTCGTCGTCGGCGGGCAGCCGCCGGGCGTCCACGGTCGTGCCGGACAGCCCGAGCTTGGAGGCGACCGCACCGACCGACACCGCGTTGTCGCCCGAGATGACCTTGGCCCGGACGTTCTGGTCGGCGAAGTAGCGCAGGGTGTCCGCCGCGTCCGGGCGCAGCCGCTGCTCCAGGACGACCAGGGCGGTGGACTTCGCGCCCTCGGTCACGTCGGTGTCGTCGAGGTCCCGTTCTACCCGGGCGAGCAGCAGCACCCGTAGGCCCTGCTCGTTCAGCCGCCCGGTCTCGGCCAGGGCGGGGTCGTCGTCGGGCAGCAGGACGTCCGGCGCGCCCAGCAGCCAGGTGCTCGTCTCGCCGCCGGTCTCGGCGAACGCGGCGCCGCTGTACTTGCGCGCCGAGGAGAAGGGCAGCGCCTGGGTGCAGCGCCAGCGCTCGCCGTCCGGGTAGGCGTCGATGATCGCCTTCAGGGAGGCGTTCGGGCGCGGGTCCGACTCGCCGAGGGCGGCCAGGACCTGTCGTACGTACGCCTCGTCGGCGTCCCGCAGCGGCCGCAGCTCCGTGACGTCCATGCCGCCCTCGGTGAGGGTGCCGGTCTTGTCCAGGCAGACGGTGTCGACCCGGGCCAGCCCCTCGATCGCGGGCAGCTCCTGGACCAGGCACTGCTTGCGGCCGAGGCGGATCACGCCGATGGCGAAGGCCACGGAGGTCAGCAGGACCAGGCCCTCGGGGACCATCGGGACGATGCCGCCGACCGTGCGGGCCACGGAGTCGTCGAAGGCGTTCTCCTTCACGAACAGCTGGCTGATGATCAGGCCGATCGCGGTCGGGACCATCATCCACGTCACGTACTTGAGGATCGTGGAGATGCCGGAGCGCAGCTCGGACTGGACGAGGGTGAAACGCGAGGCCTCCTCGGCCAGCTGGGCGGCGTACGCCTCCCGCCCGACCTTCGTCGCCTGGAACGCCCCGCCGCCCGCGACCACGAAACTCCCCGACATCACCTGGTCGCCGGGGCTCTTGACCACCGGGTCGGCCTCACCGGTGAGCAGCGACTCGTCGATCTCCAGGCCGTCGGCCTCGACGCACACGCCGTCGACCACGACCTTGTCGCCCGGGCCGATCTCGATCAGGTCGTCCAGCACGATCTCGGACGTGCTGACCTGCGTGGCGTCCCCGTCCCGGCGGACGGTGGGCCGCACCTCGCCGATCAGCGCGAGGGAGTCCAGCGTCTTCTTCGCCCGCCACTCCTGGACGATCCCGATGCCGGTGTTGGCGAGGATCACGAAGCCGAACAGGCTGTCCTGGATCGGCGCCACGACCAGCATGATCAGCCACAGGATGCCGATGATCGCGTTGAAGCGGGTGAAGACGTTCGCGCGGACGATGTCGACGGTGGAGCGGCTGCTGCGCACGGGTACGTCGTTGACCTGGCCGCGCGCCACGCGCTCGGCGACCTGAGCACCGGTCAGGCCGGTCACCGGGGAGGTGACCTGTGCCGGTCGTGCGGAGTCGAGCCGGGCACCCGCGTCGAGATGCGTCATGCATTCGACGGTACGTGCGGATTTGCCGCTTCACCTGCTGAATGTGGGGAAGATCCGACCTGGGGAGGAGGGGTGTCGTGCCCTGGTCGTACGGCAGTTGTACGCCGTCGGACCCTGGTGCCGCGCCGTCGCGTCAGCCCGCTCGGCGGGCGGTGAGCAGGAGGTACTCCCACTCCAGGATCGTGCCGTCCGGGCCCGTTCCCAGGTCGCCGTCGCGGCCGAGGTCCACCAGGGCACGGTCCAGGGCGGCGACGCGGTCGGGGTCGTCGGCGATGTTCTTGTAGACGGTGATCGTCGGGCCGTAGCGCTCCTTGAAGTAGTCCCGGAAGGCCTCGGGTGTGGCGAAGTGGTCGACCCTGGCGGTGCCGCGTTCGGTGTGGACGTCCGTGACCCGGTCGCGGTCGCCGAGGAGGGCGCGTACGTGGTTCACGTCTCCCCAGAGCGGGGGCGGCTGGGCGCCGGGTGGGGGCGGGGGCGCGTACGGCTTCATCGCGGCGAACATCCGGCCGATGAAACCTTGGGGGGTCCAGCTCAGGAGGCCGATGGTGCCGCCCGGCCGGCAGACGCGGACCAGTTCGTCGGCGGCCTGCTGGTGGTGCGGGGCGAACATGACGCCTACGCAGGACAGCACGGTGTCGAACGCCGCGTCGGCGAAGGGCAGGTCCTCGGCGTCGGCCTCCTGCCAGGTGAGGTCCGCGCCCTGCTTCTCGGCCGCGAGGCGGCCCGCTCCGAACAGTTCCGGGGTCAGGTCGGAGGCGATGACGTCCGCGCCGGCCAGGGCCGCGGGGATCGCGGCGTTGCCGCTGCCGGCGCCGACGTCCAGTACGCGTTGGCCGGGGTGTACCCCGCATGCCTCGACCAGGACCGCTCCCAGGCCGGGGATGACCTCGGCGGCGAGGGACGGGTAGTCGCCCTGGGCCCACATCGCGCGGTGCTTGGCCTTCAGGGTCCGGTCGGTCGCTGTCGCGCTGTCCTGCGTCGTCATGGCTGCGCTCCTCACCGCGGGGCCGGGCGTTCGCCGCCTCCTCTTGAGCGTAGGGAGGGGGTGGCGGCGTGTCCTGTCGGAGGAGGCTGGGGCCCCGTGCCTGCGGCGGCCTGTGCGGCTTTGGTGGGGGTGCGCGTCCGCGCCTACGCCGTGGGTGGTGGGTCGGGGCCGCGTCGGGGGTGTCCGTCCTCGGAACGGCGCGATGGGGTCGGGGACCGATTAGCTGTTCGTTGACGCGCCAACCGCTGCGGGCGGACACCCCCCGACACGTCCCCTGCTCGCCGTGCGCGGGTGCGGGCCCGTCCCGGCTGGCCCTTCTACGGGGCCGACGGGGTCGTGTGGGGCTCCGGTGGGTCCTGGGTGGCTCGCTTGATCGCGGCGTCGCGCTTGCGGACGTACCAGATGCCCAGGAGGCCCAGGCCGCTTCCGGCCAGGCAGGTCCAGATCCACCAGGTGTGGCCGTGGTCGTCGAACCAGCCATAGAAGGGGAGCTGGATCAGGAAGAGGAGGAACCACAGAATCGTGCCGCCGATGATGGTGGCGACCACGGGGCCCTCCAGGGGCTCCGGCGCCTCGTGCCTGGGGGTCCACTTCGCCATGGGGACAGCTTACGAGGCGATCAGGTCTACGCGCGGAGATGGTCGTTCGGGGGTCTATATGTTCATACTGAAACGGTTTGCGTTTGACCACTTCTCTTCGTAGGAAACACCAAACACATGTCGTCCTCGGCTCCCGCCCAGGTCCCCGCCCCTGAACAGCCGGGAGCCGGGCCCACGTACGGCGCACTCGATCGCTTCTTCCGGATCTCCGAGCGGGGCAGCACTCTGCCCCGTGAGGTCCGAGGCGGTCTCGCCACCTTTTTCGCGATGGCCTACATCATCGTGCTGAATCCGATCATCCTCGGCAGCGCGAAGGACATGTACGGCCATCAGCTCGACAACGGGCAGCTGGTCACCGCCACGGCCCTCACGGCCGCCTTCACCACCCTTCTCATGGGCGTCATCGGCAATGTGCCGATCGCGCTCGCCGCCGGGCTGGGTGTGAACTCCGTCGTCGCGCTGCAGCTCGCCCCGCGCATGTCCTGGCCGGACGCGATGGGCATGGTGGTTCTCGCCGGGTTCGTCGTGATGTTGCTGGTCGCGACCGGGCTGCGCGAGCGGGTCATGAACGCCGTGCCCTTCGGGCTGCGCAAGGCCATCTCCATCGGTATCGGTCTGTTCATCATGCTGATCGGGCTGGTCGACGCCGGGTTCGTCTCGCGGATCCCGGATGCCGCGCAGACGACCGTGCCGCTGCAGCTGGGTGGCGACGGTCATCTCAACGGCTGGCCGGTGCTGGTGTTCGTGCTGGGGGTGCTGCTGACGCTCGCGCTGATCGTGCGCAAGGTGTCCGGCGCGATCCTGATCTCGATCGTGGCCATGACGGTGGTGGCGGTTGTGATCGAGGCCGTGGTCGATGTTCCGAGTTGGGGGCTCACCACTCCGAAGTGGCCCGGGAATCCTGTTGCCAGTCCTGACTTCGGGCTGGTCGGGCAGGTCAGTCTGTTCGGCGGGTTCGAGAAGGTCGGCATGCTCACCGGCGTGCTGTTCGTCTTCACCGTGCTGCTGTCGTGCTTCTTCGACGCGATGGGCACGATCATGGGCGTCTCCGACGAGGCGAAGCTGACGGACGCGCAGGGGCAGATGCCCGGCATCAACAAGGTGCTGCTGGTGGACGGCTTCGCGGTCGCCGCCGGTGGTGCCAGTTCCTCCTCGGCCACGACCGCGTTCGTCGAGTCCACCGCCGGGGTCGGCGAGGGTGCCCGTACCGGCCTCGCGAACGTCGTCACCGGCGGGCTCTTCGCCCTCGCCCTGTTCCTGACGCCGGTCGCCACGATGGTGCCGTCCCAGGCCGCCACCCCGGCCCTGGTCGCGGTCGGCTTCCTGATCCTGTCCGGCTCGATCAAGGAGATCGACTGGGCGGACTACACGATCGCGATCCCGGCCTTCGTGACGATGCTGATGATGCCGTTCACGTACTCGATCACCAACGGCATCGGCATGGGCTTCATCACCTTCGCGGTGCTGCGCCTGGCGGCCGGCCGGGGCCGGGAGGTTCCGGCCGCGATGTACGCGGTGGCGGCGGTCTTCGCCTTCTACTACCTGATGCCCGCGCTGGGTCTTACGTGAGCCGGGGCCCGGTTCTCAGGTGACTCCGTAGAACCTTTCCGTCTCCTCGACGGCGGCCTGGAACCGTTCGTCGAAGTCATCTCGAATGAGCGTCCGGACGACATAGTCCTGGACGCTCATTCCCCTTTTCGCGGCATGGTGCCGGAGCCGGTCGAGCAGTTCGTGGTCTATTCGCAGGCTGAGCACGCTGGTCCCCATGGGCATGAGGGTCGCGGCATCCTTCGGTGCGGCGGGGCGCGTTCCGCCGTCGCGTCACCCATATGAGTGATGTCACGGGTAAGTGGCCAGGGTCACGGGGGTTTCTGCGTGTCCCCGGTGTTCTTTAGCGAGAGTAATGAGTTACGCTAAAGAACATGCCGGACCTCAGCCATGGCGACGACGTAGCCGCCGTGAACTCCCTCCGATCCGCCGTGATGCGGCTGTCCCGTCGGCTCAAGCACCAGCGTGTCGACGAGTCGCTCAGCCCCACCGAGATGTCGGTGCTCGGCACCCTGTCCCTCTGCGGCAGGGCCACACCGGGCGAGCTCGCCCGTAAGGAACATGTCCAGCCGCCGTCGATGACCCGCATCGTGGCGCTGCTGGAGGCGAAGGGGCTGGTCCGTCTGGAGCCGCACCCCGAGGACCGGCGCCAGAAGGTCGTGACGCGCACCGAGCAGGCCGAAACGATGCTCGAGGAGAGCCGCCGCAAGCGGAACGCGTTCCTGGCCACGCTGGTCGAGGACCTCGACGAGGACGAGTGGGCGAAACTCCGCGCCGCCGCCCCCGTGCTGGAGAAGCTCGCGCACCTGTAAGTCGTCACAGCAAGGAGGCGAACCCTGTTGAGTACGGGACCCGGAGCAGCTTCCGTCCCCGCACCTGATCCCCACGACTCCCCGCCCACCCCCGACGCCCCCGCCTCCGACGCCCGGTCCGCTCGCAAGTCCTCGATGTTCTCCTCCCTGAAGGTGAGGAACTACCGCCTGTTCTTCCTGGGGCAGGTCGTCTCCAACATCGGCACCTGGATGCAGCGCATCGCCCAGGACTGGCTGGTCCTCAGCCTCACCGGCTCCTCCGCCGCCGTCGGCATAACGACCGCGCTGCAGTTCCTGCCGATGCTCCTCTTCGGCCTCTACGGCGGTGTCCTCGTCGACCGCCTGCGCAAGCGGCCCACCCTGCTCGTCACCCAGTCGTCGATGGGCCTCACCGCCCTCGCCCTCGCGGTCCTCACCCTCACCGGCCAGGTCCAGGTGTGGCACGTGTACGTCGCCGCCTTCGTGATGGGTCTGGCCACGGTCGTCGACAACCCGGCCCGGCAGTCCTTCGTCTCCGAACTGGTCGGGCCCGGGCAGCTGCAGAACGCCGTCAGCCTGAACTCCGCCAACTTCCAGTCCGCCCGGCTGGTCGGCCCCGCCGTCGCGGGTCTGCTGATCACCGGCGTCGGCACCGGCTACGCCTTCCTCTTCAACGGCCTGTCCTTCGTCGCGCCGCTCACCGGCCTGCTGCTGATGCGCGCCCGTGAGCTGCACGCCGTGGAGCGCGCCCCGCGCGGCAAGGGGCAGCTGAGGGAGGGCGTCCGCTATGTCACCGGCCGCCCGGAGCTGATCTGGCCGATCGTCCTGGTCGGTTTCGTCGGCACCTTCGCCTTCAACTTCCCCGTCTACCTCTCGGCCTTCGCGGACGACGTGTTCCACGCGGGCGCCGGCGCCTACAGCATGTTCAACACGCTGATGGCGGTCGGCTCGGTCGCGGGCGCGCTGCTCGCCGCGCGGCGCGGTACGGCCCGGCTGCGGCTGCTGATCGCGGCGGCCATGGTCTTCGGGGCGCTGGAGATCGTGGCGGCGACGACGCCGACGCTGTGGCTGTTCGCCCTGCTCATGGTTCCGCTGGGCCTGTTCGGCATGACGGTCAACGTCACGACGAACACCAGCATCCAGATGTCCACCGACCCGGCCATGCGCGGCCGTGTCATGGCCCTCTACATGATGGTCTTCCTCGGCGGGTCCCCGGTCGGCGCCCCGATCGTCGGCTGGATCACCGATACGTACGGCGCCCGGGTGGGCCTCGCGGCGGGCGGCGCGGTGGCGGCGGTGGCGGCGGCCGTGATCGGCCTGATCCTGGCCCGCGTCGGCAATCTGCGCCTGTCGGTGGGCTGGCATCAGGGCCACCCACGGGTGCGGTTCGTGCCCCGGGAGCAGCAGGAGGCGCTGGCTCCGGCGGCGTAGGGGGCTGGTCGGGGTCAGTCTCGGGGGAACTCGCCGGTCTCCAGAAGCAGGCCGACCACGGTGCCGGTCAGGTCCGCCTCGTCCCCGAAGTCCAGACTCAGCTTGCCCCGGTACTCGCCGTCCTTGGGCTTGGTGTGCAGGTGCCAGCGGCCGGTGTACGGATCCACGATCAGGTACACCGGCACACCGGCGGCGGCGTAGGCGTCCTTCTTGGGCCCGTAGTCGTTCGCCGCGGTCTTCCTGGAGATGACCTCGGCGACGAACTCGACGTCCTCGTAGCGCCACAGGTTCTTGGCGTTCTTCGCAGCGCCCTCGGCCATCAGCGTCAGGTCGGAGGCGAAGCCGTTGAGGTGGCCCGGGTAGTCGACGCGGACGTCGGACTTCAGGCGCTTGCGCGGATACTTGGTGCGCAGCTGGTCGTAGATGTCCGCGATGATGTCCCAGTGGGTGTCCCGCTGAGGCGCCAGGAAGATGTTCCCCCCGACGATCTCGACCTTGTAGCCCTCGGGGGCGGGCATCTTCTCCACCCAGTCGAACATCACGTTGAGGGTGAGGTCGCCGCTGCTGTCGGCCATCTCGATCCTGTCTGCGAGGACGGTCACCGTGGCGCCGTACCCCGGCTGCCGCGCAGTACAACGATACGCACGGTGACCGGGACACGCCCGGCTCCGGCTGGGGGCGGGCCGGGGGCTACACCCTGCGGGCCAGTAGTTGCCCGGGCCAGTTGTTCTCGCCGACCGTGAAGGCAGCGGTGCGGGTGAAGCCGTTGGCCTCGTAGTAGCGGACGAGCTTGCCGTCGTCGCCGGCGTAGCAGTCCACCCGGAGGAGGCCCACTCCGGCCCGGCGGGTCTCCTCGGCGGCGTGGGCGAGCAGGGCGCTGCCCACGCCGTGGCCCTGGAAGCGGCGGTCGGAGGCGAGCCAGTGGATGTAGCGCTCGGGTTCGCCGGGCTGGGGGAGGTGGGAAAGGTAGGCGCCCGCCGAGTCGGTGAGGGTGAGGGTGCCGGCGGGGACGCCGTCGACGTCGGCCATGAACGTGTTCCCCTCCGCCATGTACCGGCCGACCGACTCCACCGTCTTCGGGCTCTGCGACAGGGGCCGGGTCCCCCACTGCCCCGTGCGGCCCTGGGAGACCAGCCATTCCACGCAGCCGTCGAGCATGCCGAGTATCGCGGGAATGTCGTCGGGCCCGCCGTCCCGGATGGTGATCCGCATGGCCTCATGGTGCCAGGCTGGGTCCATGAGACTCTTCGCGGCCGTGCTGCCCCCCGACGAGGTGTGCCGTGAACTCGGCTCCGTGGTCGACGCGTTGCGCGGGCTGCCCGGCGCCGACGGCATGCGCTGGACCGGCCGCCCCGGCTGGCACTTCACGCTCGCGTTCTACGGGGAGGTCGACGACGGTCTCGTCCCCGAGCTGTCGGAGCGGCTGGAGCGGGCCGCGCGCCGTACTGACCCCTTTTCGCTGGCCGTACGAGGCGGCGGTCAGTTCGGGCACGGGCGGGCGCTGTGGGCCGGGGCCGAGGGTGATCTGGCGACCCTGCGGCTGCTGGCAGAGCGGGCCGAGGCCGCGGCGCGGAAGGCGGGGGTGGCGATGGGGGAGCACCGGCGGTACAAGGCCCATCTGACGATCGCGAGGAGCCGGGAGGCGCGGGACGTGCGCCCGTGCCTGGACGCCCTGGCCGGGTTCACCGGCCGGACCTGGACGGTGGGAGAGCTGGCGCTGGTGCGGAGCAATCTGCCGACGTCGGGGGTTCCGGGGGAGCAGCCCCGGTATGAGGCGGTCGGTCGGTGGGCGCTCGGGGGTGCCGGTTAGGCTCGGTGCCGTGGACCCGAAAACCCGTAACCGGATCATGGCCGGTGTGCTCGTGCTGATGTTTCTCGTTGTCGCCCTGGCTTCCGCGCTCGGTAGGTAGCCGGGCAGGGGCGGGGGACTGCTGTCCGCTGCCTTCCGATCTGCGGTGGAGCCGCAGATCGGATTCAGCCCCGCGCCCCTGGAGGTGCGCTACCAGGCGAAGGCCTCCGGGCTCGGGCCCGGGCCCGGGAAGATCTCGTCGAGGCCGGTCAGGAGATCCTCGGAGAGTTCCAGGTCGGCCGCGCGCAGGGCGGACTCCAGCTGACCCGCCGTGCGCGGGCCGACGATCGGGCCGGTCACGCCCGGGCGGGTGAGGAGCCAGGCCAGGGCGGCCTCGCCGGGCTCGATGCCGTGCTTGTCGAGCAGGTCCTCGTAGGCCTGGATCTGCGCGCGGGAGGCGGGGTCGGCGAGGGCGTCGGCGGCCCGGCCGGAGGCACGGCGGCCGCCCTCGACCTCCTTCTTGAGCACGCCGCCCAGCAGACCGCCGTGCAGCGGCGACCAGGGGATGACCCCGAGCCCGTAGTCCCGCGCGGCCGGGATGACCTCCATCTCGGCACGCCGCTCGGCGAGGTTGTAGAGGCACTGCTCGCTGACCAGCCCGATGGTCCCGCCGCGCCGGGCGGCGATCTCGTTGGCCTGGGCGATCTTGTAGCCGGGGAAGTTCGACGACCCGACGTAGAGGATCTTGCCCTGCTGGACCAGGACGTCGATCGCCTGCCAGATCTCCTCGAACGGGGTGTCCCGGTCGATGTGGTGGAACTGGTAGACGTCGATGTGGTCGGTCTGGAGCCGCTTGAGGCTGGCGTCCACGGCCCGCCGGATGTTGACCGCGGAGAGCTTGTCGTGGTTGGGCCAGGCCGGGCCGTCGCCGCCCATGTGGCCGTACACCTTCGTGGCGAGGACGACCTTCTCGCGCCGTCCCTCGCCCTTGGCGAACCAGTTCCCGATGATGCTCTCGGTACGGCCCTTGTTCTCACCCCAGCCGTACACGTTGGCGGTGTCGAAGAAGTTGATGCCCGCGTCCAGCGCCGCGTCCATGATGGCGTGACTGTCGGCCTCGTCGGTCTGCGGACCGAAGTTCATGGTGCCGAGGACGAGCCGGCTGACCTTGAGTCCCGTGCGTCCGAGCTGCGTGTACTTCATGGGTGCACGCTAGCGATGTGGAGTGCGCTCTAGGCAAGCACGTACGACTCACGTCAGGAGGCGCGTCCGTGCCAGACCAGCCCGACCCCCGTCAGCTCGTCCGGCTCCTTCGTCGGACCCTGCCCGACAGTCTTCTCGGGGTGTACCTTCACGGCTCCGCGACCCTCGGTGGGCTGCGGCCGCACAGTGACATCGACGTCCTGGCCGTCGTGCGGGAGTCCGTGAGGCCTGTGCAACGGCGGGAAATCATCGAGGAGTTGCTCGCGGTGTCCGGTGTGGGTGGGCGGCGGTATGTCGAGCTGGTCGTCGTCGTGCGGGACGAGGTGCGGCCCTGGCGGTACCCGCCGACCTGCGATTTTCTCTACGGCGACTGGTTGCGGGAGGAGTATGAGCGGGGGGTGATTCCGGGGCCGGAGGCCAGTCCTGATCTGGCGCCGTTGCTCACCATGGTGCTGCGTGCCGACGCGCCGGTGTACGGGCCGCCGCCCGGCGAGCTGATCGACGTGGTGCCGCACGCCGACCTCAGGCGGGCCGTCGTCGCCGGTGTGCCGGAGCTGATGGGGGAGCTGGACTCCGACACCCGCAACGTGCTGCTCACCCTCGCGCGGATCTGGACCACCCTCGTCACCGGGGACATCCGCTCCAAGGACGCGGCGGCGTCGTGGGTGCTGGGGCGGCTGCCCGCCGGGCACCGGGCCGTGCTCGCCCGGGCCCGGGCCGTCTATCTCGGGGAGGCGGACGAGTGCTGGGACGGTCTGGAGACCCGGGCCTGCGCGGAGTTCCTGGTGCGGGGGATCGCCGAGAGCTACGCCTCGTAGGGCTCGCCCAGGTCCCACGCCTGGTACATCGCCTCCGCGAAGGCCGCCGCGATCTTGTGCTCGCCGCTCGGGCCCGGGTGCGTGCCGTCGTAGGTGTCGGTGGGGATGTCGTACGACGGCGGGGTCGAGGCCAGGAGGATGGGGGAGCCGGGCTCGTCGAGGTCCGCGGCCGTCTTCGCCAGCAGTTCGTTGAAGCGGGCGACCTCGGTGGCGAACGCCGCGTCCGTCTGGGCTCGTACGTTCGGGGTGACCGGCAGCCACACCATCCGCACCCGCCGGTTCGCCGCCCGCGCCTCGGCCGCGAAGGCCCGGACGTTCTCGGCGGTCTGCTCGGCGTTCGTGTAGAAGCCCAGGTCGATGAGGCCCAGGGAGACCAGCAGGATGTCCGCGCGCGTCGAGCGCACCGCCTCGCCGATCAGCGGGGCCATGTGCAGCCAGCCCTCGCCCCAGCCGGCCAAGTGGGCACGGGGGAAGTCCGGTTCGGCGTAGGCGTACGACGTCGGGGCCTCGTCCAGCTTGTCGTAGAGCGTCTCGCGCGGGCCGACGAGGGTGCAGGGCGCGCCGTAGGAACGGCACAGGTGCTGCCAGATCCGGTAGCGCCACGTGTGTTCGCCCGTGCTCCCGATCGTCATGGAGTCACCTACGGGCATGAACCTGAGCATCCGCTCATCATGGAGGATCACGGGAGGGTCGGGCTGCCGGACGGGGTGTGAGTCGGGCCACGCGGGCCGCGGGGGGTGAGTGGTGGGCGGTGCCCGGTGAACCGCGGAGCGGGATGGCAGTCTTGGGGCATGCGCAGACCGACCGTCTTCCTCGCCGCGGCTCTCCTCGTGGGCGCCTTCGCCGTGCCCGCCTCCGCCGCCGACGGGGACGAGGAGTTCACGATCAAGGATCCGCGCATCACCGAGTCCAGCGGTCTGGCGGCCTCCCGGCAGCACCCCGGGATCTACTGGACGCACAACGACAGCGACGACGGGGCGTATCTCTACGCCGTCGACAGCGCCACGGGCGAGACGGTCGCCACGGTCACCATGGCCGGGGTGGGCAGCCCGCGTGATGTCGAGGCCATCTCGATCGGGCCCGACAACCAGGTCTACGTCGGCGACATCGGCGACAACCTCGGCGGCAGTTGGCCGTACGTGTGGATCTACCGGCTGCCCGAGCCGAAGAATCTGCGCGACCAGACGGTGCGGGCCAGGCAGTACGTCGTGAAGTACTCCGACGGCGCGCGGGACGCCGAGTCGCTGGTCGTGCACCCGAAGACCGGCCGCGTCTACATCGTCGACAAGAACGAGAAGGGCGGGCATCTGTACGAGGGGCCGGCCGAGCTCTCTCCCACCGGGAGCAACGTCTTCCGTCCCGTCGCGGCCGTTCCCGACCTGGAGGCGACCGACGCCACGCTCTCCCCGGACGCCGAACACCTCGTCGTACGCAGCTACTTCGGGGCGATCGCGTACGACTGGAACGGCGGGAAGATCAAGAAGAAGGCGCGGCTCGGTGTGCCGTTCCTCGGGCAGGGGGAGTCCGTCACCTACACCGCCGACGGGAAGAAGCTCATGTACGGCGCCGAGGGGGCCGACAGTCCCGTGGAGCCGCAGGACGCTCCCGGGGCCGGCGGGTCCGGATCGGCCTCCGGGAGCGGTAGTTCCGCCGCTTCGGACGGTGGCGGTGGCGATGGGCTGAGCGGGAATCTCAAGAACGGGGCCATCGCCGTCGCCGTGGCCTGTGCCGTGCTGTTCGGGATGCGGGGGCTGAGGCGACGGCGGCGGTAGGGCGCCCGGGGCTAGGAGGGGGCCGACTCGCCGCGTCGCGCCACGACGACGTCCAGCCCGTCCAGCATCCGTTGCAGCCCGAACTCGAAGTGGTCGAAGTCGGTGCCGAAGGCGTCCTCGGAGAGTGAGGCCATGACCGGGTAGCGGCCCGAGGCCATGACCTGCTCCAGGACCGGTACCTGCGCCTGCCAGAACTCGGTGTCGGTCAGGCCCGTCCGGCGCTCCGCCTCCTGTTCGTGCACCTGCGTGCGCGCGGCCCCGACGACGTACCCGTCGATCATGATGATCACCGAGACCAGCTCGGGGTCGGTGAGCCCCATGGGGCGGATCCGGGTGAGGATCCTCTCCATGCCGTCGAGGGCGCTCGGGCCGAGGATCGGGCGGGACTGGTTGACCTGGAGCAGCCAGGGGTGCCGGCGGTAGCGGGCGAGGTTCTCGTGGGCCACCGCCTCCAGGGCGGCACGCCAGCCGTCGTCCGGGCCGGCGAGTTCGCCGGTGGGGCGCTGTACCCGGTCCAGCATGAGGTCGAGCAGCTCGTTCTTGCCGGGGATGTACCGGTACAGCGACATGGTGCCGGTGCCGAGCTCGGCCGCTACGCGGCGCATGGAGAGCCCGCCCAGCCCCTCGGCGTCCGCCAACTGGACGGCGGCTTCCACGATCCGGTCCAGGGTCAGGGTCGGCTTCGGGCCCCGGCTCGGGCGGCGTCCGGTGTCCCACAACAGTTCGAGGGTGCGGGTGATGTCGCCGCTGCCGCTGGTCTCCGTACTGCCCGCACCGCTCGTACCGCTCGCACCGCTCGTCATGGGGTCAGCTTAGAGGTCCGCAACAAAACTGGGTACGTCGTACGCGTAATAGGGTACGCTGTACTCAGTTCAGAGTTGGCGAGCCGGGTACGGGAGGGCGGCATGGACGGATACGCGGTACGGGCCGAGGCGCTGGAGAAGCGGTACGGCGAGAAACGCGCCCTCGACGGCTTCGACCTGGCCGTGCGCGAGGGCACGGTGCACGGTCTGCTCGGGCCGAACGGCGCGGGCAAGACCACCGCCGTGCGCATCCTGTCCACGCTGATCCGGCTGGACGGGGGCAGCGCGACGGTCGCCGGGCTCGACGTGGCCCGGCAGCCGCGCGAGGTCCGGGCCCGGATCGGGCTCACCGGGCAGTACGCGGCGGTCGACGAGGTGCTCACGGGCCGGCAGAACCTGGAGATGTTCGGCCGCCTGTTCCATCTGGGCGGCAAGCGGGCCAGGGTCCGGGCCGGTGAACTGCTGGAGCAGTTCGACCTGGCCGACGCCGGCGACAAGGGCGTGGGCAAGTACAGCGGCGGTATGCGCCGCCGCCTCGACCTCGCCGCGTCGATGATCCTCGCGCCGGCCGTGCTCTTCCTCGACGAGCCGACGACGGGCCTGGACCCGCGCAGCCGGGGCGAGGTCTGGGAGTCCGTACGGGCACTGGTGGCGGGCGGCACCACGGTGCTGCTGACCACGCAGTATCTGGAGGAGGCCGACAAGCTCGCCTCGCGCATCACCGTCATCGACCAGGGGCGGGCCATCGCCGACGACACCCCGGACGGGCTGAAGAACCTGGTCGGCGGCGACCGGATCGAGGTCGTGGTCGCCGAGCGGTCCGAGATCCCGCGGGTGGTGAAGGTCGTCGCCCGGGTCACGGACGGCGAACCCGAGGCGGACGAGACCGAGTTGCGGGTGCACGCCCCCGTCGTCGACCGGGTCACCGCGCTCACCGAGGTGGCGCGGACCCTCCAGGACGAGGGCGTCCGCGTCGAGGACATCGGGCTGCGCAGGCCGAGCCTCGACGATGTGTTCCTGCGTCTGACCGGACACCGCACCGAGAAGGAGGCCGCGGCGTGAGCGCCATCGACCTGAGCACGCCGAGCACGCGCGGCGGTACGTACTGGCTGCTCTCCGACTGCTGGAACATCGTCCGCCGCGGCCTGACCCACTACCAGCGCCAGCCCGTCAACATCGCCTGGCAGCTCGGCTTCCCGATCCTGTCCGTGCTGCTCTACGGCTATGTCTTCGGCAGCGCCATGAAGGTGCCCGGCGGCGGGGACTACCAGGACTTCCTGATGCCGGGCATGTTCGCGATGACCATGGCGTTCGGCTTCATCAACACGGCCACGGTGGTGGTGTACGACTCCACCAAGGGCGTCATCGACCGCTTCCGCTCCATGCCGATGTCGTCCTCGGCGGTGGTGGCCGGGCGCGGGGTCACCGATCTGATCGTCGCCTGCGCCGAGTTGGCGATCATGATGCTCACCGCGCTCGCCATGGGCTGGCGTCCGGACGGCGGGCTGGGCTTCCTCGGGGCGTTCGGGCTGCTGCTGTGGCTGCGCTTCTCGCTGATCTGGATCGGCGTGTGGCTCGGTCTGATCGTGCCCAACCCGGAGGCGGCGGGCGGCCTCTTCGCGGTCGCCTTCCCCTTCACGATGATCTCCAGCATCTTCGTCGCGCCGCAGCTCATGCCCGACTGGCTGGGCTGGGTGGCGGTCTGGAACCCGATCTCCTCCACGGCGGCGGCGACCCGCGAGCTGTTCGGCACGCCGGTCGGCGGTGACACCTGGGTCGAGCAGCACGCGCTGCTGATGGCCGGGGTGTGGCCGGTGATCCTGACGGCGATCTTCCTGCCGCTCGCGGTACGGCGGTTCAAGAAGCTCAGCCGGTAGCGCGAGCGACGCGTACCTCCCGGAGTCTTGACGTGTTCATGGTGCGTCAGTTTCCTGGGAGGTGCGCGGCATTATGGGAGCGCTCCCATTCGATTCCGGGGCCGCGCCTCCGAGAGTCAGAGAGGAAGCAGCCACATGTTCCGCACTCTGCGCAGAGCGCTGTGTGTTGCCGCGGCGCTCCTGTTACCGCTGGCCGGCACGCAGTCGGCCCAGGCCGACGCCGACGTCGATGTGAAGGCCGGCGCCGGCTACTGGCACACCAGCGGCCGTCAGATCCTGGACGCGGCCGGAGCGCCCGTCCGGATCGCCGGTGTCAACTGGTTCGGCTTCGAGACCGCCAACCACGTCGTCCACGGCCTGTGGGCCCGCGACTACAAGAGCATGATCGACCAGATGAAGTCGCTGGGCTACAACACGATCCGGATGCCCTACAGCGACGACATCCTCAAGTCCGGCACCATGCCCGACAGCGTCAATTACGACGGCAAGAACACCGACCTGCGCGGACTGACCTCGCTCCAGGTCCTGGACAAGATCGTGGCGTACGCCGGACAGGCCGGGCTCAAGATCGTCCTCGACCGGCACCGCCCGGACGCGGCCGGACAGTCGGCCCTCTGGTACACGGCGTCGGTGCCCGAGTCGACCTGGATCGCCAATCTCAAGGCCCTGGCCACGCGGTACAAGGGCAACTCCACCGTCGTCGGCATCGACCTGCACAACGAGCCCCATGATCCGGCCTGCTGGGGCTGCGGCGACACCTCCCGTGACTGGCGTCTGGCCGCCCAGCGCGCGGGCAACGCGGTGCTGTCGGTCAACCCCGAGCTGCTGATCATGGTCGAGGGCGTGCAGTCGTACAACGGCACGAACGGCTGGTGGGGCGGCAACCTCATGGGCGTGGCGCAGTACCCGGTCCAGCTCGACGTGCCGAACCGGCTGGTGTACTCGGCCCACGACTACGCCACCTCGGTGGCCCAGCAGCCCTGGTTCAGCGACTCGTCGTTCCCCGCGAACATGCCGGGGATCTGGGACAAGTACTGGGGTTACATCTTCAAGCAGAACATCGCCCCGGTGTGGCTCGGCGAGTTCGGTACGACGCTCCAGTCGACGGTGGACCAGCGGTGGCTGTCCGCGCTGGTGACGTATCTGCGGTCGACGTCGGGCTCCGGCGCCGACAGCTTCCACTGGACGTTCTGGTCCTGGAACCCCAACTCCGGCGACACGGGCGGCATCCTGAAGGACGACTGGCAGACCGTGGACACCGCCAAGGACGGCTACCTCGCGGCGATCAAGGCGCCGGGCTTCGCGGGCGGCGGTTCCGGGCCGGACCCCGGCGGGCCCGGAGAGCCCGGTGGCGGGGCCGCCTGCACCGCCGCCTACACGGTGAGCAGCGACTGGGGCGGCGGCTTCAACGCCGAGGTGAAGGTGACCAACACGGGCACGAAGCCGCTGGCCTCGTGGAAGGTCGCCTGGACGTGGAGCGGCGCGCAGAAGGTCACCAGCATGTGGAACGCCTCGTACACACAGAGCGGGGCGAGCGTGACGGCGGTGAACGCCGCGCACAACGGGAGCGTCCCGGTGGGAGGTTCGGCGAGCCTCGGCCTGGGCGGAGCGCCCGGGGGCGGGGCGGTGCCGAGTGTGAGCTGTACGGCGACCTGAGGGTGGTGCGGCTGGGGCGCCCGGTGCTCGCCGGGCGCCCCAGCCGACCGGCGGCCCCGTAGCGGCGTACGCTGACCTTTATGGCGCCTGACCGTGTCGATGCGGGGCAAACAGGGCAGGAGCCGTCGAGTGATCCGAGCCTTCCGGTGTTCGTCGACTCCTCCGGCCGGCGTGCGCGCAATCTCCGGCGCGCGGGCTACGGGCTGGCCGGCTGTGCGGCGGCCTATATGGCGGTGCTGGGGCTGAGCCTGATGGGGGCGACGCCCTTCGCCCCGGGGTCGCTGCTCCCCGGCGACGTGGCGGCGCCCGCCGCGCCGAGGGCGCAGACCCCGGGCGGGACGCCCCTGGCCCCGCCCGGCGACGCCTCGGACGCGGCCGGTCCCAGCGCGCTGCTCGTCCCGGGGCTCGCCGGGCCCGGCCCCTCCCTCGCTCCGCCCCTGGTGCCCGGCAGCCCACCGGCACCGTCCGACACCGGCACCCCGGAACCGCAGGCCCCGGCGACACAGGAGCCACCCGCACCGGAAGAGCCCGCGGACCCCGATGATCCCGCCGCTCCCACCGCGGAACCGGACCCGGACACCACCGCGCCCTCGCCCCCGGCCCCGCCCTCGCCCGCTCCGCCCACCACCGCCCCCTCCACCCCTCCGGCACCCGAGCCCACAGCACCGGCGCCCAGCCCCTCCGCGCCGTCCGGTGTCGCGGAGCCGCCCCCGCCCGCCGACCCCACGGTGGCCGAGGCCCCCTGATGCGGCGGCGCCCCGACCGGTCACCCGACCGCTCATCGAGGCCGCCCGGTCCGCGCCGGACCCGAGCGCCCCTGGCACCGCGGCATCGCTTCCGTATCGTCGTCCCCTTGATCCTGCTGGCCTTCGTCGCCTCGGTCCTCCTGGTCGAGGGCTACACCACCAGGGGCTTCGCCGGGGACCAGGAAGGGCCGGGCGGGCGACCGGACACCGGCGTCCCCCGCGCGATCGCGGGCGGCGGCCCGGTCGTCGACACCACCGACGATCATCTGCGCACCTATCGCACACCGGACAGGACCGTCGTCCTGACCTTCGACGACGGCCCCGACCCCACCTGGACGCCCCGCATCCGGGCCGTCCTCGACCGCTACGGAGTGCCCGGCACCTTCTTCGTCACCGGGCAGCAGACCGCCCGGTACCCGGAGGTGCTGCGCCGGGTGGTCCGCTCCGGCCACGAGATCGGCGTGCACACCTTCTCCCACCCGGACCTGACCACCCGCTCCGCGCGCGACGTCGACCGTGAGCTGTCCCTGACCCAGCTCGCGCTCGCCGGGGCCGCCGGCATCCACACCTCGCTGATGCGGATGCCCTACTCCTCGACCCCCGCCGCCCTCGACGCCCCGGAGTGGTCCCTGGTCCGGAGCCTGGGCGAGAAGGGCTATGTCCTGGCGTTCATCGACCGGGACACCAACGACTGGCGGCGGCCGGGCGCCCGGGAGATCGCCGACGCGGCCACCCCGACCGGGGGCAGGGGAGCGGTCGTCCTGCTGCATGACGCGGGAGGGGACAGGGCGCAGACGGTCGAGGCCCTCACGACCCTGATCCCCCGGCTGCAGGCCGAGGGCTATCGCTTCACCACGCTCGCCGAACTGGTCGGCGCCGAGACCCTCAGCAGCCCCGTCGACACGGTGGACCGGTGGAGCGGCCGTGTCTTCGTGGCCGCCGTCACCGTGTCGTCGACGGCGGTGACGGCCGTCAGCGCGCTGCTGCTGGTGGTCGGTTCGCTCGTCCTGGCCCGGTGTGTGCTGCTGCTCGTCCTGGCCCGCCACCACGCCCGCCGCCCACGTCCCGGCACCGGCGGGCAGGCGCCCCCGCCCGTCACCCGGCCCGTCAGCGTCGTCATCCCCGCCTACAACGAGAGGCTGTGCATCCCCAAGACGCTGCGCTCCCTCGCCGCGAGCGAGCACCCCGTCGAGATCATCGTCGTGGACGACGGTTCCCGCGACGGCACCGCGGACCTCGCGGAGTCACTCGCGCTGGGGAACGTCACCGTCGTGAGGCAGCCCAACAGCGGCAAGCCCGCCGCCCTCAACGCCGGTGTCCTGCGGGCCTCCCACGACCTCGTCGTCATGCTGGACGCCGACACCGTCTTCGCCCCCTCGACCGTCGGCCGCCTCGTCCAGCCGTTCGCCGACCCCCGGGTCGGGGCGGTCGCGGGCAACGCCAAGGTCGGCAACCGGCGGCGGCTGCTCGGCCGGTGGCAGCACATCGAGTACGTCATGGGCTTCAACCTCGACCGCCGCATGTACGACCTGCTGCACTGCATGCCTACCATCCCCGGCGCCGTCGGGGCCTTCCGCGCCGAGGCCCTGCGGGACGCCGGGATGGTGAGCGCGGACACCCTCGCCGAGGACACCGACCTCACCATGGCCCTGCACCGGGCCGGGTGGGAGATCCGCTACGTCCCGGACGCGCTCGGCTGGACCGAGGCACCGTCCTCGCTGCGGGAACTGTGGCGCCAGCGCTACCGCTGGAGCTACGGCACGATGCAGGCCGCCTGGAAGCACCGGCACGCGCTGGTCGAGCGCGGCACCGCGGGCCGCTTCGGCCGCCGCGGTCTGCCCCTGCTGGCCGTCTTCCAGATCCTCACCCCGCTGCTCGCCCCGCTGATCGACATCCTGGCCCTGTACGGCCTGGTGTTCGGCGACCCGGTCACGACCGTGCTCGCGTGGTGCGGTGTGCTGGCGGTGCAGGCCGTCTGCGCCGCGTACGCCTTCCATCTCGACGGCGAGCGGCTCCGGCCCCTGTGGGCGCTCCCGCTTCAACAGGTCGTCTACCGCCAGGTGATGTACCTGGTCCTCACCCAGGCCTGTCTGACCGCGATCAACGGCTATCGGCTGCCCTGGCAGCGGCTCAAGCGCAGCGGAGACGTGATGCTGCCTCCGCAGCCCTCGACCCGCCGGATGTGAGCGGGCGCGGCGGCGTGCGGTGCGGGCCGCCGTTCGGGTTCAGTTGCCCGGCCGAGGGGCCGTCAGCCTTCCTCCCGGGCGTTTTTCCGCTCAAGGTGTGATCATGAAAACTCCGCGTTTGTACCGTATGCCTCGATCTCTGGCGCACTCGGCTGGTGCGGCCGTCATCATCCTCGCGTCGGCCCTGACCTCCGCCGCACCCGTCGCGGCCCACAGTGCCGCGCCGTCCGACGGTTACGAGAACCGGCGTTCCCAGTGCTACACGTCCAACACTCAGCGGCAGGGCCTCGAGAGCATCGTCTGGTCCGTCCTGTTCGGGCCCCAGAACAACACGACGGAGACCCGTTGCGACGGCGACGAGGCGAAGGAGAAGCAGGAGAAGTCGCCCGGCTTCCTCCGCTCCCTCCCCGCCTCCTGACCTGCTCCTTGTAGGCCCTGACCCGCACGGCGAGAAGGGTGTTTGGGCGTGAATGGCCCAAGCACCCCTCTTTTAAAGGGGTTTGGGCGCGATGGATGACTCGATTCGGTCAAGTCTCGGTCGAATATGTATGTGCATGGCGTGCTCTTCCGAAACGATGCGGCACGGCCCGTGTGACTCACGGGCCTGACCCCCCTCACCGTTCTGAGAGAACTCCATGAGAAGAAGCGCAGCCGTACTGTGCGGCGCGACCGTCGTGCTGGCCGGGACCCTCACCGCGGCTCCCGCCAGCGCCGACGCGTCGCGGTCCGCGACAACCGCCCAGGCCGCGAAGGTCACCTGGAAGAAGTGCGCCACGGACGACTCCCCGACGATGCAGTGCGCGTCGGTGAAGGTCCCGCTCGACTACGCGAAGCCGAACGGGAAGCAGATCACGCTGGCGCTCTCCCGGGTGCCGCACACCGCCTCCAAGTACCAGGGCCCGCTCCTGGTCAACCCCGGCGGCCCCGGCGGCAGCGGCCTGTCGCTGGCCGGTTTCGTCGCCTCCTCCCTGCCCAAGGAGGTCGCGGCCCAGTACGACGTCATCGGCTTCGACCCGCGCGGCGTGGGCGAGAGCAAGCCCGCCCTGGACTGCAAGCCGGGCCACTTCGACCCGGTGCGCCCCGACTCCGTGCCCAGCACGCCCGCGATCGAGAAGGCCAACCTCGCGCGCGCCAAGTCCTTCGCCCAGGCCTGCGGCACGAAGTACAAGGACGTCCTGCCGTACATCAACACGGTCAGCGCCGTGAAGGACATGGACTCCATCCGCAAGGCCCTCGGCGCGAAGAAGATCAACTACTTCGGCTACTCGTACGGCACCTATCTCGGCGCCGTCTACGCCAAGTTGTTCCCCGAGCGCGTGCGGCGCCTGGTGCTGGACTCGATCGTCGACCCGACCGGGGTCTGGTACGACGCCAACATCAAGCAGGACTACGCCTTCGACAAGCGTCACAAGGCGCTGATGGCCTGGATAGCCAAGTACGACTCCACGTACAAGCTCGGCACCGATCCGAAGAAGATCGAGGCCAAGTGGTACGCCATGCGGGCGGCCCTCGCCAAGAAGCCGGCCGGCGGCAAGGTGGGCGCCTCCGAACTGGAGGACATCTTCATACCCGGCGGGTACAACAACGCCTACTGGCCCACCCTCGCCGAGACGTTCGCGGCCTACGTCAACAAGAAGGACACCGCCGCGCTGGTCAAGGCGTACGACAACATCGCCGCCATCGACGCCTCCGGCGACAACGGCTACAGCGTCTACACCTCCGTGCAGTGCCGTGACGCCTCCTGGCCGCGCGACTGGAACCAGTGGCGCAAGGACAACTGGGCCGTGTACGAGAAGGCCCCGTTCATGGCCTGGAACAACGCCTGGTACAACGCGCCGTGCGCCTTCTGGCCGACGAAGTCGCAGAAGCCGGTGAACGTCTCCAACTCCAAGCTCCCGCCTGCCCTGCTGTTCCAGGCGACGGACGACGCGGCCACCCCGTACCAGGGCGGCGTCACCATGAACCGTCTGCTGAAGGGCTCCAGCCTGGTCGTGGAGCAGGGCGGCGGCAACCACGGCATCACGCTGGGCGGCAACGCCTGCCTCGACAAGCACCTGGCGGCCTACCTCACCAACGGCAAGGTGCCGCACGGCAGCGGCACGGCCGACGCGGTCTGCAAGAAGCTGGCCGACCCCAAGCCGCAGGCCGCCGCGGCGAAGGCGTCGAGCGCGGCCGGCAAGGCCCTGAGCGGGATCCTGGGCTTCGGCGGCTGAACATGCCTGTCTGACCTGCCTGAGCTCTGGCGTATATGACTGAGGGCGCTCCGCGTGTGCGGGGCGCCCTCAGTTACGTACGGGAGAGGTCACGTACGAGAAAAGATCAAAGCTTCTCGATCACGTAGTCGACGCACTTCGTGAGCGCCTCGACGTCCGCCGGGTCGATCGCCGGGAACATCGCGACACGCAGCTGGTTGCGGCCGAGCTTGCGGTACGGCTCGGTGTCGACGATGCCGTTGGCGCGCAGGACCTTGGCGACGGCGGCGGCGTCGACGTCGTCGGTGAAGTCGATCGTGCCGATGACCTGGGAGCGCTTGGCCGGGTCGGTGACGAACGGGTTCGCGTACTTGACGTCCTCGGCCCAGCCGTACAGCGTCCGCGCGGACGTGGCCGTGCGGCGCACCGACCAGTCCAGGCCGCCCTGGCCGTTGATCCACTCCAGCTGGTCGTTGAGGAGGAACAGCGTGGCGAGGGCCGGGGTGTTGTACGTCTGGTTCTTGCGGGAGTTGTCGATCGCCGTGGGCAGCGAGAAGAACTCCGGGATGTGGCGGCCGGAGGCGTGGATGCGCTCCGCGCGCTCGATCGCCGCCGGGGAGAAGACGCCGATCCACAGGCCGCCGTCGGAGGCGAAGGACTTCTGCGGGGCGAAGTAGTAGACGTCCGTCTCGGCGATGTCGACGGGCAGGCCGCCGGCGCCGGAGGTGGCGTCGACCAGGACGAGGGAACCCTCGTCGGCACCCTGCACCCGCTTGATGGGGGCGGCGACACCGGTCGAGGTCTCGTTGTGGGTGAAGGCGTAGACGTCCACGCCCGCCTCGGCGACCGGCTCGGGGTGCGTGCCCGGGTCGCTGGAGATGACGTCCGGGTCGGCGAGCCAGGGGGCGAGCTTCGCGGCCTTGGCGAACTTGGAGGAGAACTCGCCGAAGGTGAGGTGCTGCGACTTGTTCTCGATCAGGCCGTGCGTCGCGATGTCCCAGAACGCGGTGGAGCCGCCGTTGCCGAGGACCACCTCGTAGCCGTCGGGGAGCTGGAACAGCTCACGGATGCCCTCGCGCACCCGGCCGACCAGGTTCTTGACCGGGGCCTGGCGGTGGGAGGTGCCGAGGAGGGAGGTGCCGGTCGCGGCCAGCGCGTCCAGCGCTTCCGTCCGCACCTTGGAGGGGCCCGCGCCGAAACGTCCGTCGGCGGGCTTGATGTCAGCGGGAATCTGGATCTCAGCCACGCAGGGGAGCGTAGCCGTTTCCGGAAACCTGGGCGAAACGTCGTCCGTCGGGTGAGACGGGGTGGCGGTGGGTATGGGATGGACCCATGTCGGAACTTGAGGCGGAGCTTCGCGGCGTGGTCCGCGGTGACGTGGGGTTCGGCGTGACGGACCGCGCGCTCGTCACGATGGACGCGTCCAACTACCGGCGGGTCCCCCGCGGGGTCGTCGCCCCCGTGGACGCCGACGACGTGGCCGCCGTCCTGGCCGTGTGCCGGGAGCACGGCGTGCCCGTGGTCGCCCGGGGCGGGGGCACGTCCATCGCCGGGCAGGCCACCGGCACCGGAGTCGTCCTCGACTTCACCCGGCACATGAACCGGCTCCTGTCACTCGACCCGGTGACCCGTACCGCCGTCGTACAGCCGGGGCTGGTGCTCGACCGGCTCCAGGAGGCCGCCGCCCCGCACGGGCTGCGGTTCGGCCCGGACCCCTCCACGCACAGCCGCTGCACGCTCGGCGGCATGATCGGCAACAACTCCTGCGGCTCCCACTCGGTGGCGTGGGGGACCACCGCGGACAGCGTGCGCGAGCTGGACGTGGTCACCGCGCGCGGACGGCGGCTGCGGCTCGGGCAGGACTGGTCCGGGGCCCCGGACGGGCTGCGGGCCCTGGTGGACGGCGAGCTGTCCCGGTTGCGCACGGGCTTCCCGGAGCTGCCCCGCCGTATCTCCGGATACGCGCTGGACGCCCTGCTGCCCGAGCACGGCGCCGATGTGGCCCGTTCCTTCTGCGGCTCCGAGGGCACGCTCGGGGTGCTGACGGAGGCGGTCGTACGACTGGTGGAGGCGCCCCGCGCGCGGGCGCTGGCCGTGCTGGGCTACGCCGACGAGAGCGCGGCCGCGGAGGCGGCGGCCGGGCTGCTGCCGTTCGGGCCGCTGACGGTGGAGGGCATGTCGGCGGACCTGGTGCCGTCCGCGACCGCCCTGCCCAAGGGAACGGCCTGGCTCTTCGTGGAGACCGGCGGGGAGTCGGCGGGCGAGGCACGCGCGCGTGCGGAGACGATCGTGCGGGCGGCCGACGTCGTGGACGCCCTGGTGGTCACCGACCCGGCGGGGCAGCGGGCGCTGTGGCGGATCCGGGAGGACGCGAGCGGTACGGCGACCCGGATGCCGGACGGCACGGAGGCCTGGCCGGGCTGGGAGGACTGCGCGGTGCCGCCCGCCCGGCTCGGGGCGTATCTGCGGGACTTCCGGGGCCTGCTCACCGCGCACGGGCTGCGCGGCACGCCGTACGGGCACTTCGGGGACGGCTGCATCCACGTCCGGATCGACTTCGACCTGCTGACCGAGCCCGGGGTTGCCCGCTTCCGCCGCTTCTCGGAGGACCTCGCGGAGCTGGTGGTGGCACACGGCGGCTCGCTGTCCGGGGAGCACGGCGACGGGCAGGCGCGGGCGGAGCTGCTGCCGAGGATGTACGGCCAGGAGATGGTCGGCCTGTTCGAGCGGGCGAAGGGGGTGTGGGACCCGGACGACCTGCTCAACCCGGGGATGCTCGTCCGCCCGGCCCCCCTCGACGCCGACCTCCGCTTCTCCGTCCTGCCCCGCGAACCGGTCGACGTCGCCTTCGGCTACCCCTCCGACGGCGGTGACTTCTCGGCGGCGGTACGACGCTGCGTGGGCGTCGCCAAATGCCGTACGACGTCGGTGTCCGGCTCCTCCGTGATGTGCCCGTCCTTCCGGGCGACCGGCGAGGAGGAGCACTCCACGCGCGGGCGGGCCCGGCTGCTGCACGAGATGCTCGCGGGTGAGGTCGTGACGGACGGCTGGCGCTCGACCGAGGTGCGGGACGCCCTCGACCTGTGCCTGTCCTGCAAGGGCTGCCGCTCGGACTGCCCGGTCGAGGTCGACATGGCCACGTACAAGGCGGAGTTCCTCCACCACCACTACGCCGGTCGGCTCCGCCCCGCCGCGCACTACTCGATGGGACGGCTCCCGGTGTGGCTCCGGGCGGTGTCCCGTACGCGCACGGCGGCCCTGGTCAACGCCCTCGCCCGGATCCGGCCCTTGGCGTGGGCGGCGAAGCGGCTGGGCGGGATCGCGCCCGAACGGGAGATTCCGCGGGTGGCGAGGCGGACGTTCACCCGGTGGTGGGAGCGGCGGCGGGGTGAGGCGGCGGTGGGTTCCGGCGATCTGGTCATCCTGTGGCCCGACACCTTCACCGAGCACCTCTCGCCCTCCGTCGGACAGGCCGCCGTGCGGGTGCTGGAGGCGGCCGGGCTGCGAGTGGGGCTGCCGCCGACGCTGCGGCTGGTGGAATCGCCGGTGGGCGACGGGCGGACGGTCGCGATGGATCCGCTGTCGGTGCTGCGCGGCCGGGGCCGGGTCTGCTGCGGGCTGACGTATGTGTCGACGGGCCAGCTGGACCGCGCCCGGGCGGTCATGCGCCGCACCCTCGACCTGATGGAACCGGTGCTGGAGACCGACGCCCCGGTCGTCGTCCTGGAGCCCAGCTGCGCCGCCGCCCTGCGCACCGACGTCCCCGAGCTGCTGCACGACGACCCGCGCGCGGCCCGCCTCGCCGCGAAGGTCCTCACCTTCGCGGAGACGCTGGAGCGCCACGCCCCCGACTGGACACCGCCGCGCCTGGACCGCCCGGTGGCCGGGCAGACCCACTGCCATCAGCACGCGGTACTGGGCGACACCGCCGACCGCCGGCTGCGCGCGGCCGCCGGGCTCTCCGGCGAACTGAGCGGCGGCTGCTGCGGCCTCGCCGGCAACTTCGGCTTCGAGCAGGGCCACTACGAGGTGTCCACGTCCTGCGCGGAGGAACAGCTCCTGCCGTCGGTACGTAACGCCCCGGACGGCACGGTGGTCCTGGCCGACGGCTTCTCCTGCCGCACACAGCTGGAGCAGCTCGCGGGGGTGCGGGGGAGCCATCTGGCGGAGGTGCTGGCGGCGGGGCTGGAGGGTGCGGGGGATCAGGAAGGAGGGGGAGCCGCCCCCACGGACGAACGCGGACGTGCTTGAGGCGAACGGACCACGCGACGCTGGGACCCGAGTGTCTGAGCCGGGGGAGGGCCGGGGGCGCTCCTAGGCTCGCGGGGTCAGCCACTCGAAGGAGCCCGCGTTGAGTATCCGCGTCAAGCCGATCACCCGTGACGAGCACCTAGCGTTCGTCGCGGCCCGCCCCTCCGCCAGCCACACCCAGGTCCCCTCCTGGGGCGAGGTGAAGCCCGACTGGCGGGCGGAGAGCCTGGGTTGGTTCGACGCGGTCGGGCGGCTCGTCGGCGCCGGGCTCGTCCTGCTGCGCCCGCTGCCCGGCCCGCAGCTGCCCGGGCTGCGGAGATACCTCGCGTATCTGCCCGAGGGCCCGCTCCTCGACTGGCACGAGCCCGGCCTCGAACGGCTGCTGGAGCCGATGCTCGCGCACCTGAGACGCCGGGGCGCCTTCGCGGTGCGGATGGGCCCGCCGGTCGCGGTGCGCCGCTGGAGCGCCGAGGCGGTCAAGGCGGGCATCGCGGACCCGGCCGCCGGGCGGCTGCGGGACGTGCGGGCGACGTCGTACGACCCGAGGGCCGGCCGGATCGCGGGCGATCTGCGCCGCATGGGCTGGCGGCAGACCGAGACCGGCGGCGAGAACGGCTTCGCGGCGGGGCAGCCCCGCTACGTCTTCCAGGTGCCCTTCGCCGGCCGGTCACTGGACGACATCCAGGGCGGTCTGAACCAGCAGTGGCGGCGCAACATCAAGAAGGCCGAGCAGGCCGGCGTGAAGGTCGTACGCGGCGACATCGAGGATCTGCCGGCCTTCCACGAGCTGTACGGCGAGACCGCCGAGCGGGACCGGTTCATCCCGCGCCCGCTGTCCTACTTCCAGGGCATGTGGAGGGCGCTCACCGCCGAGCACCCCGACCGTATGCGGCTCTACCTCGCCTACCACGACGGCGAGGTGCTCGCCGCCGCGACCATGCTGACCGTCGGCGACCACGTCTGGTACTCCTACGGCGCCTCCACCGGCCGCCGCCGCGAGGTCCAGCCGAGCAGCGCCGTGCAGTGGCGCATGATGACCGACGCGCACGCACTCGGCGCCGCGGTCTACGACCTGCGCGGCATCACCGACACCTTGGAGGAGTCCAGCGATCTGCTGGGCCTGCTCCGCTTCAAGGTGGGCACCGGCGGCGAGGCCGTGGAGTACCTGGGCGAATGGGAGTACCCCCTCAACCGGCTGCTGTACAAGGCGTTCGGCCTCTACCTCTCCCGGCGCTGACGTCCCGGCGCTGACGTCTCAGAGCCCGAGACAGTGGCAAAAGGACTTCACGCACCTGTCTGAGTCCATTACTGTGGACTGAGTAGTGCATCGGGATGTACGTGGAGTACATGGGGGTGCACCCACAGCCCGCACCCGGAGCCGACCAGCACAGGACCGCCCGTGACCACGCCCGCCACTCCTGCCAGCGCCACCACACCCCAGTCCGCCGCGACGGCCGCCACGCCTTCCCCGGCCGGCGGCCCGGGCGGCCCCGGCGGCCTCGGCCGTCTCGGGTCCCTCGGTCCCGTGGGCCTGGTGCTCGCGGGCGGCATCTCCGTGCAGTTCGGCGGTGCGCTGGCGGTGACCCTGATGCCGAGGGCGGGTGCCCTCGGGGTGGTGGCGCTGCGCCTGCTCGTGGCGGCGGTCGTCCTGCTGCTGGTCTGCCGTCCGCGGCTGCGCGGCCACTCGCGCACCGACTGGGGCACGGTCGTCGTCTTCGGCATCACCATGGCCGCGATGAACGGCCTCTTCTACCAGGCCGTCGCCCGCATCCCGCTGGGCCCCGCCGTCACGCTGGAGGTCCTCGGCCCGCTCGCCCTCTCGGTCCTCGCCTCCCGCCGCGCGATCAACCTGGTGTGGGCGGCGCTCGCCCTCGCCGGTGTCTTCCTCCTCGGCGGCGGAGGCTTCAGCGGCCTCGACCCCGTGGGAGCGGCCTTCGCCCTGGGCGCGGGCGCCATGTGGGCGGCGTACATCGTCTTCAGCGCCCGTACGGGCCGCCGCTTCCCGCAGGCGGACGGGCTGGCCCTGGCGATGGCGGTCGGTGCGGTGCTGTTCCTGCCGCTGGGCATCGCCGAGTCGGGGACGAAGCTGCTCGACCCGGTGACGCTGGGGCTGGGCGCGGCGGTGGCCCTGCTCTCCTCGGTCCTGCCCTACACCCTCGAACTCCTCGCCCTGCGCCGCCTGCCCGCCTCCACCTTCGCGATCCTGATGAGCCTGGAGCCCGCCATCGCCGCGACGGCCGGCTTCCTCATCCTCGACCAGGCCCTCACGGCTATGGAGGCCGCGGCGATTGCCCTGGTCGTTGCGGCGAGTATGGGGGCAGTGCGGACGCAGGTGGGGCGGGGGCGGAAGAGGACGGCGGCGCTGGAGAGTACGGGGTTGGAGGGCTAGGGCTAGGGCTAGGGCTGGGGGCTAGGGGCTCGGTTCGGAGGGCTGCGGGCTAGGGCTCGGCTCGGAGGGCTGCGGGCTAGGGGCTGGGTTCTGAGGCTGTGGGCTGGAGGGCCGGGCTGAGCCGGGCCGGGCTGAGCCGGGCTGGGCTGCGGCCGCGGCTAGGGCTCGCGATCGAGTGCCGCCCGCATCTGGCCGAGCCACTCCGTACCCAGCCGGCGCCCGTTCGGGAGCTGATCGTCTCGATCCCAGCGCCACGCCGTGATCACCGCCAGCACGAGGATCCGGCACAGGCGCAGCAACTCCCGATCGACACCCGGATAGTGCTCGCCGACATCCTCGGGCGCATGCGCGAGGTCCCATTCGACGGGCCCACGGCAGCAGGTCTCCAGGTCGATGAACAGCAACCCGTTCCCCGTGCTGAGCAGATTCCCCGGGTGCGGCTCGCCGTGCAGCAACTGCTCGACCCCACCCCGCTCCCCGATCACTCGCCTCAGCTCCCGCAACGTGTCGCCGAGCAGCTCCCGATCGGCGTCGGCGAGCTCGGGAGTACGCTCGCGGTCCGCCACGAGCCGCCGGGCCTGCTCGACCCGGTCCGTGAAGTGCTGCGTCGGGACGTCGATCTCGCGCATCCCGGCATGCAGCCGCGCGAGCGCGTGGGCGTAGTCGGCCGGTGAGACCTCACTCGGCGTCACGGGTGCGTAGTAGGTCCACAGCGTGATGACGAAGCCGTCCCGCTCATGAACGCGTGGCTCCACCCGCGGCTCGAGAGCGGCCACCGGGCACCCGACCTCGTTGAGCCGCTGAGCCACCTCGACTTCGAACCACGCGACCTGATCCGCCACCGGCGCCACCCGGGCCAGGACGTCACAGGGCAGCAAGCGCAGGGTGAGCTTGTTCGAGTCATGCAGAACGATCGCGTCGTCGGCTCTCAGGCCGAGTGACGAGGCGATCGACAGGGCCGCGGCCCTCGCACGCTGTACCTCTGACACCTGCATCGTCGCCTGATCCCTCTCCTCCGGGCGTGACCGAGGACCACACACCCAACCACTGCTCGGCGCCGTACTCCTCGAACCGCTCCACCTCGGCGAACCCCAGCTTCTCCGCGAGGCGCATCGCACGCCCGTTGGCGGTCCGGGTGCACAGCACCACCGGCTCACCGGGAAGCCAGTCGCCGAACCAGCTGAGCACCGCCCCGCACGCCTCGACGGCGTACCCGCATCCCCACGCCTCCGGCAGGAACAGGAAACCGAGCTCGGCCTCCCCGCCCTTCGGCCGGACATGCCCCGGACGCCCCACGTCACGCCGATCGAGCGTGACCATGCCGACCATCACTCCGTCGAGCTCGACCACGAAGAATCCAGGCCGCCGCCCGGGCACCTCAGGCACCGCACGCTCGAGTTCCTCACGCGACCGATGCCCACCGACGTAGGCGCCCACGTCCGGCGAAGCGAACAACTCGACGAACACCACACGATCCCGGCCCTCGGACTCGCGCAGCACAAGCCGTTCGGTCCTGATCGGGTCAGGCGGCCAGGCACACCCGGGTCCCCACTCACTCACGGCGGTCATCCAACCGCCCGCCTCTCACCGACACCCCGACCGCGCGACGCGGAACCCCACATCGTCGATCCGGAACGTCGGATGACTACGACGCCGCACCGACGCCCGGCAACTCCAGTGCTCGTCGGACCAGCCACCGCCCCGCAGCACCCGGTACGTCCCGTAGACCTCGGCGTCGTAGAGATCCCAGCACCAGTCCCAGACATTGCCCAGCATGTCGTACAGCCCCCACGCGTTGGCCTGCTTGCCGCCCACCGCATGGACCTGCTCATCCGAGTTCCCCCGATACCAGGCGACCTCATCGAGCCGGCCATAACGCGGACCCGCACTCCCGGCCCGGCAGGCGTACTCCCACTCCGCCTCGGTCGGCAGCCGGTACCCATCGCCGACGGCGTCCCACTCGACACCTTCGTCCTCGCCGCGCAGCCGATACACGGGCGTCAGCCCGTCCCTACGGGACAGCCCATTGCAGAACCGAACCGCGTCCCACCACGACACCCCCTCGACCGGCAGCCGCTCCCCACGCGCAGCACTCGGCCACTCCCCGGTGACCTGGGCGTACAACTCCTGGGTGACGGGAAACGCCGACATTCGAAATGCCCCGACCTCGGCCGTCCAACTCCGCTGAGTCCGCCGGTCTGACAAGGTCACCACCCCGGCCGGGACGGCAATCATCTCGCTCTCCACGCCAGTGCCTGCGCCAACTCCCATGCGGAGTGAGCCTATGGGCGCCCGTGACGAAATATCCAAGCAGATACCGAAGTTGCTCCGTCCATGACTCAACGCCCGGGCCCCCGCCCCCTCTCCGACGAAGCCCTCTCCGACCTCCTCGGCAAGCAGCAGTTCGGCACGCTCGCCAGTGTCAAGCGCGATGGCCGGCCCCACCTGACGACCATGGTCTACAGCTGGGACCGCGAGGCCCGGATCGTGCGGTTCTCGACCACGGCTGACCGCGTCAAGGTCAAGCACCTGAGACGCGACCCGCGTGCGGCGCTGCATGTGCAGGGCGGTGACGTGTGGTCGTTCGCCGTCGCGGAGGGGGAGGCCGAGGTCTCGGAGGTCACCACGGTTCCCGGGGACGCGGTCGGGCGGGAGCTGCTCGGGATGATCCCGCAGGGCGCGAGGCCGGAGGACGAGGGCGCGTTCCTGGAGGAGTTGGTCGCCGAGCGCCGGGTGGTCGTCCGGTTGAGGGTGGACCGACTGTACGGGACGGCGCTCGACATCGACGGATAGTCCCACGGGTGCTCGGCAACGCCCCTTTCCGACCTCGTCGGGTGAGCGGCGCCCCTCGACGGAGGGCGGCCCCGCGGTGGTCCGCTAACGGCGCGGTCGGCGCACGCGCGAGGAGCGGGGTCTGGAGGGGGCATCTCGCTGGGGCGCGCTCGGGCACCAGCCCTTGCACACGGGGATCGTGGCGCCGGACCCGGAAGCACCGGGGTTGTCGATGGTGTCGTGCTCGCCTTGGATCGGTTTGTCGCACCGCGCGCAGTACACCGGCACCTCTCCTTCCGTTCTCCGGGCAGGGCCCGAAGTCGCCTCGTGGCCGGTGCTGCTCACTCCGCTACCTCTGCCAGATTCCGCTTGCCCGCGGCGATCAGCCGGGCTACGTCGATGACGTTGCACAGCGCACCGGGCGACCGCATCGGGACCGCCCAGTAGGAGGACCAATGCTCCGGGTATCCGCGGTTGGCGTTGAGGCGGGGGACACCCAGGTAGGTGTCGAGGCCCAGGCAGTCCACGCCGAGAGTGCGCCAGGACGCGGCCGCCTTGTGCCATCGGATGGGCGTGCTGCCAGGTACGAGCACGTAGTACCGCTGTCTGTGCTGGTCGAAGATGACGGGTCCCTCATTGAGCGTCTCGCCGAGGAACTCGTCGAGCATGACGTCGACGAGGTAGTCCTTCGATTCCTCCAGCCGGGCCGCACTCATCACCAGCTCACGCGGGATCCGGACAGCGGAGAACCGGGCCCCGAGAGGCAGCAGCACCACCCCGTTCTCGCCCCATTCCCCGCGGGCCTGCTCGGGCTCCGAGTGCGCGGACAGCAGCCACCGTTCCACGGCCGGCCTGTTGTCCGGGCTGTGCGTCCCGGGCGCGGTCACGGCACTGATCATGCGGAGGCCTTTGCCGTGCGGCGTCGGCGGCCGAGACCGGCCGTGGACGTACGGGCCTGCCGGTACGTGTCGTGCAGCTGGTCGTGCAGCTGGTCGTGCGTCTCGCAGGGGAGATTGGCGTTCGCGCCTTCCTTGTTCATCGCTCGGCACGTGGTCCGGGCCGGAGCCCGGCCCAGAACCCGTTGTGCGGTGCTGCGCACAACCGAGAGGTCCGGCGGAACTTCGGCCGCGGTGGACAGGGCTGTAACGGTCACGGTGTCGACGCTCCTCGCAGCGGGGGCCACGCCCCGGGAGTTCGGTGTCTCGCCGGGGTTCTGTCGTGACTCCTGACGTTAGGAAGCGGCGGCTCCTGGTCGCTACGAAGTTGCATTGAATTACACGGCAGTTGAGCATTGTGGGTGACAGCGGGCAGGCGCTCTTGACCGTGTGAGCAGTGCGTATGACTGTGGTGTAAATCGCTGCAATCGACCAGCGCGGAAGGCCGACCGCCATGAACATTCACTTCGTCGGAATCGACCCTGACACGGACGAGGACGGGTGCCCGACAGTCTGGGTGGACACGGATACGTCAGACCTGCTGATCCAGAGCTACGAGGCAGACCAGGAGACGACCGTGACCTGCGACAGGCTGTCTCCGGCCAGGGCACCCATCCCGCCTGGCGAGACGGTCATCAGGATCCCGGCCCGAATGGTCCCGATCATCAGGAAGGCGTGCGATGAGCTCGATCCCGGACTTCGGTGAACTCCTCGCCGGCGCCGAGAAATCCGCTGTCCACCTGGAGATGCGCGATGCCTACTTCAGCAACCCGCGCTTCGAGGCCTGGCAGCGCGGCGACCGCGTCGAATGGGAGAACCGGGCCTCTTGGTGGCGGCCCTTCCATCAGGACATCGCCGACAGTGTCGCCCGGGGCGTAACCGTGCGCCGAGCCCGCGTCGTGTCCGAGCCGGTCACCGACTACATCCGCTGGGAGCACTACCAAACCGCCGCCAATATCGAGGCGGGAGAGCTGGTGCGCTGGCTGCCACGACGCAGCGCGTGGGACCTGTTGCTGCCAGGCAGCGACTTCTGGATCTTCGACGGTGAACTCGTGCGCGTCCACCACTTCACCGGTGACGGGCACTGGAGCGGCAAGGAACTATGCGGCGACCCAGCCGTGGTGGAACAGCACGCCGCTGCGTTTGAGAGAGTCTGGGAGCGGGCCGTTCCGCACGACGAGTACGAGATCAAGTAACCAGCCATGTCCACTTTCCCCACGTCCAGCGTGCAGGAAGCACGCGCGGCTCTCGCCGCTCGTCTGCGGGAGCTGCGCCTGGACGCGGGCATCACCGGCAAGGAACTCGCCAACCGCTGCGGTTGGTCCGTCGCCAAGTCCTCGCGCATCGAGAACGCCGTCACCGCTCCGTCGGACGCGGACGTCCGCGCCTGGTGCACTGCCTGCGGCGCCGGCGACCAGGCACCGGACCTGATCGCTGCCAACCGCCAGGCCGACTCCATGTACGTCCAGTGGAAGCGACTTCAGCGGACCGGCATGAAGCAGTTGCAGGAGGCCTCCACACCGCGTTACGAAAGCACCCGCCTGTTCCGTGTGTACGCCTCCCATGTGATCCCCGGCTACCTCCAGACACCCGGCTACGCAACTGCTCTCATGGGCACCATCGCGGGCTTTCGCGGCACCCCGGACGATGTGAGCGAGGCCGTCGAGGCCCGCCTGCGCAGGTCGCGCGTCGTTCATGAAGGAGACCACCGATTCGCGACGCTCATCGAGGAGCACGTCCTTCACCACCGCGTCGGCGACACGGAGGTCATGGCCGGCCAACTGGGCAGCCTCCTCGCCACCATGGCGCTCCCTTCGATGTCGTTGGGGATCATCCCGGCCACGGTTTCCCGGGAACAGGTCATGTGGCCGCTGGAGCAGTTCACGGTCTTCGACGATGTGCGTATCCATGTGGAGCTGCTGGCCGCGAAGGTGACCGTTACGGAACCGGGAGAGCTGGACATCTACCTTCGAGGGTTCGCGCGGCTCACCGAACTCGCCGTCTACGGAGCGGAGGCCCGCACGCTGATCCTGCGTGCGATCGAGGCCCTGCGCTGACTTCGTAAGAGCAGGAAGATGCCCATCGGGGTCCCGTCTCGGCGCCTGGAGGCTGTAGCCGTCCGGGCAGCCACCTCACATTTTCATGCAAGCATGCTTGATTGTTTCTGACCCCGCTGCCATGCTCCTCAGCACGTCGCACCACCCCGCACCACCCCGCACACCGCCGTGCCCCAGGGAGCGCCCGTGTCCGATCCGACGTCCGTGATCGACGACCTGCGCGAGGAGAGCGAGGAACTCGACCACCTCGTGGCCGGGGCGAGCGAGCCGCGCTGGGCGCTCGCGACCCCCGCCCCCGGCTGGACCGTCGCCCACCAGATCGCCCACCTCGCCTGGACCGACCGCTCGGCCCTGCTCGCCGTCACGGACGCCGACGGCTTCCGCGCCCTGGTCGAGAAGGCCCTCGCGGCCCCGGGCTCCTTCGTCGACGAGGGCGCCGAGGAGGGCGCGGGGCTCCCGCCCGCCGAACTGCTCGCGCGCTGGCGTGAGGGCCGTACGGCACTGGAGAAGGCGCTGCGGGCCGCCCCGCCGAAGGCGCGCTTCCCCTGGTACGGCCCACCCATGTCGGCGGCATCCATGGCGACGGCCCGCCTTATGGAGACCTGGGCCCATGGACAGGACGTGGCCGACGCCCTGGGTGTGGTGCGCCCACCCACCGACCGGCTGCGACATGTGGCCTGGCTCGGGGTGAGGACCCGGGACTTCGCCTACGGCGTGCACGGGCTGACCCCACCCGCCGAACCGTTCCGCGTCGAACTCCACGCACCCTCCGGCGACGTGTGGGCGTACGGCCCCGAGGACGCCCCGCAACGCGTCACCGGCCCCGCCCTCGACTTCTGCCTCCTGGTCACCCAGCGCGCCCACCGCGCCGACCTCGCCCTGCACGCCGACGGCCCCGACGCCGACCGCTGGCTGGACCTCGCCCAGGCCTTCGCAGGACCACCGGGCAGCGGCCGTACACCGAAGGGGGCAGCCCAGGGGCCTTCACAGGAGGCCACCCCGTGACCCTGCGCATCGGCAACGCCTCCGGCTTCTACGGCGACCGCTTCGACGCCCTTCGCGAGATGCTCACCGGCGGCGAACTCGACGTCCTCACCGGCGACTACCTCGCCGAGCTGACGATGCTGATCCTCGGCCGCGACCGGCTGAAGGACCCGGCCGCCGGGTACGCCCGCACGTTCCTGCGGCAGTTGGAGGACTGCCTGGGGATCGCCCACGAGCGGGGCGTGAAGATCGTCACCAACGCCGGTGGGCTCAACCCGGCCGGACTCGCCGACGCCGTACGGCACTTGGCCGACCGGCTCGGCATCCCCGTACGCGTCGCCCATGTGGGAGGTGACGACCTCACCTCCCACCACCCCGGCAGTCTCGCCGCCCACGCCTACCTCGGCGGGTTCGGCATCGCGGCGTGTCTGCGGGAGGGCGCGGACCTCGTCGTCACGGGGCGGGTGACGGACGCGGCCCTCGTCACCGGGCCCGCCGCCGCCCACTTCGGGTGGAGGGAGACGGACTACGACCGGCTCGCGGGCGCCGTCGTCGCCGGGCATGTCCTGGAGTGCGGGGCGCAGGCCACCGGCGGCAACTACGCCTTCTTCCGGGACGGCGACGTCCGCCGGCCCGGCTTCCCGCTCGCCGAACTCCACGAGGACGGCAGCTGCGTCATCACCAAGCACCCCGGCACCGGCGGCTTCGTCGATGTCGGCACCGTCACCGCCCAGTTGCTGTACGAGACGGCCGGTGCCCGGTACGCGGGGCCCGACGTCACCACCCGGCTGGACACCGTACGGCTCGGCCAGGACGGCCCCGACCGGGTGCGGATCGACGGCGTGCGCGGAGAGGCGCCCCCGCCCACCCTCAAGGTCGGCCTCAACAAGCTCGGCGGCTTCCGCAACGAGGTCGTCTTCGTGCTCACCGGCCTCGACATCGAGGCCAAGGCGGCCCTTGTGCGGGAGCAGTTGGAACCCGCCCTCGGCAAGGCCGCCGACGTGCGCTGGGAGCTGGTCCGCACCGACCGGCCCGACGCTCCGAGCGAAGAGACGGCGAGCGCGCTGCTGCGGCTCGTCGTACGGGACCCGGACCAGGACACCGTCGGGCGGGCGCTGAGCGGGGCGGCCGTGGAGCTGGCGCTCGCCAGTTACCCCGGCTTCCATGTGCTGGCCCCACCGGGGAAGGGCTCGCCCTATGGGGTCTTCGAGGATGTGTACGTCCCCCATGGGGCCGTCGACCATGTGGCGGTCCTCCATGACGGACGCCGGATTCCCGTGCCACCGCCCCACGACACCCTCGTACTCGACCGGCTGCCCGACCCCCCGCTCCCGGCGCCCCTGCCGACCGGCCCCACCCGCCACGCCCCCCTCGGCCTAGTCGCGGGCGCCCGCAGCGGTGACAAGGGCGGCAACGCCAACGTCGGGGTGTGGGCCCGCACGGACGACGCCTGGCGCTGGCTCGCACACGAGCTGACGGCCGAACGATTCCAGCAGCTGATCCCCGAGAGCCGCGAACTGCACGTCACCCGGCACCTGCTGCCCCAGCTCCGCGCCCTCAACTTCGTCGTCGAGGGCATCCTCGGCGCGGGCGTCGCCGCTCAGCACCGTTTCGACCCGCAGGCCAAGGCCCTCGGCGAATGGCTGCGCTCCCGCCACCTGGACATACCGGAGGCCCTCCTGTGACCGTCCTGACCTCCGCGCTCGACCCGAACAGCCCCGAGCACCGGGACAACCGCGAGGCGATGCTCGCCAAGCTCACCGCACTCGACGCCGAGCACGCCAAGGCCCTCGCGGGCGGCGGCGAGAAGTACGTGGCGCGGCACCGCAAACGCGGCAAGCTCCTCGCCCGCGAGCGCATCGAGCTGCTCCTCGATCCGGACACCCCGTTCCTGGAGCTGTCCCCGCTGGCGGCCTGGGGCAGTGACTACGCGGTCGGCGCCTCCCTCGTCACCGGCATCGGTGTGGTCGAGGGCGTGGAGTGCCTGATCACCGCCAACGACCCGACCGTGCGCGGGGGAGCGAGCAACCCGTGGTCGCTGAAGAAGGCCCTGCGCGCGAACGACATCGCCCTCGCCAACCGGCTGCCCTGCATCAGCCTGGTGGAGTCCGGCGGCGCCGATCTGCCGTCCCAGAAGGAGATCTTCATCCCCGGGGGCGCCATCTTCCGGGACCTGACACGGCTGTCGGCGGCCGGGATCCCGACCGTCGCCGTCGTCTTCGGCAACTCCACCGCCGGTGGCGCCTACATCCCCGGCATGTCCGACCACGTGATCATGGTCAAGGAGCGGGCGAAGGTGTTCCTCGGCGGCCCGCCGCTGGTGAAGATGGCCACGGGCGAGGAGAGCGACGACGAGTCCCTGGGCGGCGCCGAGATGCACGCGCGCGTGTCGGGCCTGGCCGACTACTTCGCCGTCGACGAGCCCGACGCGCTCCGCCAGGCCCGGCGCGTGGTCGCCCGCCTCAACCACCGCAAGGCGTACGACGATCCCGGCCCGGCCGAGCCGCCCAAGTACGCCGCCGACGAACTCCTCGGCATCGTCCCCGGCGATCTGAAGAGCCCCTTCGACCCGCGCGAGGTCATCGCCCGCATGGTCGACGCCTCCGATTTCGACGAGTTCAAGCCGCTCTACGGCACGAGCCTGACCACCGGCTGGGCCACCCTGCACGGCTATCCGGTCGGCATCCTCGCCAACGCCCAAGGGGTCCTCTTCAGCGAGGAGTCCCAGAAGGCCGCCCAGTTCATCCAGCTCGCCAACCAGCGCGACATCCCGCTGCTCTTCCTGCACAACACCACCGGCTACATGGTCGGCAAGGAGTACGAGCAGGGCGGCATCATCAAACACGGCGCGATGATGATCAACGCCGTCAGCAACAGCCGCGTCCCCCACCTCTCCGTCCTGCTCGGCGCTTCGTACGGCGCCGGCCACTACGGCATGTGCGGACGGGCCTACGACCCCCGCTTCCTCTTCGCCTGGCCCAGCGCCAAGTCGGCCGTCATGGGCCCCCAGCAGCTCGCGGGCGTGCTGTCGATCGTCGCCCGCCAGTCCGCCGCCGCCAAGGGACAGCCCTACGACGACGAGGCGGACGCCGCCCTGCGCGCCATGGTGGAGCAGCAGATCGAGTCCGAGTCGCTGCCGATGTTCCTGTCCGGGCGGCTGTACGACGACGGTGTCATCGACCCGCGCGACACCCGCACCGTCCTCGGCCTGTGCCTGTCGGCCATCCACACGGCGGCGTACGAGGGTGCGCGCGGTGGCTTCGGCGTCTTCCGGATGTGAGGGACCTTTCCGTGATCACTTCTCTGCTGGTCGCCAACCGGGGCGAGATCGCCTGCCGCGTCTTCCGCACCTGCCGCGAACTGGGCATCCGCACCATCGCCGTCCACTCGGACGCGGACGAGGGCGCCCTCCACGCACGCGTGGCCGACGCGAGCGTACGACTTCCGGGGGAGGCGCCCGCCGACACCTATCTGCGCGGCGACCTCATCGTGAAGGCCGCCGTCGCGGCCGGCGCGGACGCCGTGCACCCCGGATACGGCTTCCTCTCCGAGAACGCCGACTTCGCCCGGGCCGTCCAGGACGCGGGCCTGCTCTGGATCGGCCCGCCCCCCGAGGCCATCGAGGCGATGGCGTCCAAGACCCGCGCCAAGCAGCTCATGGGCATCCAGCCCCTCACCCACGTCACCGAAGCCGACCTGCCCGTCCTCGTGAAGGCGGCGGCGGGCGGCGGCGGACGCGGCATGCGCGTCGTACGACGGCTCGCGGACCTGGACGCCGAACTGGCCGCCGCACGCGCCGAGGCCGCGAGCGCCTTCGGCGACGGCGAGGTCTTCGTAGAGCCGTACGTCGAGAACGGCCGCCATGTCGAGGTCCAGATCCTCGCCGACACCCACGGCACGGTCCTGCCGCTCGGCACCCGCGACTGCTCCCTCCAGCGCCGCCACCAGAAGGTGATCGAGGAGGCCCCCGCACCCGGGCTCCCCGACGAACTCCGCCAGGAGCTGAGCACCCTCGCCGCACGGGCCGCCCGGGCCGTCGACTACGTGGGCGCGGGCACGGTCGAGTTCCTCGTCGCCGACGGCAGGGCGCACTTCCTGGAGATGAACACCCGCCTCCAGGTAGAACACCCCGTGACGGAGGCCGTGTTCGGCCTGGACCTGATCGCCGCACAGCTCCGGATCGCCGAAGGCCACCCACTCGAAGGCCGCCCTCTCGAAGGCCATCCCTTCGACAACGACCCGCCACGCGCGCGTGGCCACGCCGTCGAGGCCCGCCTGTACGCCGAGGACCCGTCCCGCGACTGGGCCCCGCAGACCGGCCGCCTGCACCGCCTGTCCGTACCGGAGGGCGTCCGCCTGGACACCGGCTACACCGACGGCGACACCATCGGCGTCCACTACGACCCCATGCTCGCCAAGGTCGTCGCCCACGCTCCCACGCGAGCGGAGGCCCTCCGCACACTCGCCTCCGCCCTTGAACGGGCCGTGATCCACGGCCCCGTCACCAACCGCGACCTCCTCGTCAGCTCCCTGCGGCACGAGGAGTTCACGGCGGCCCGTATGGACACCGGCTTCTACGACCGCCACCTGCCCGACCTGACCACCCCCACCACCGACCCGCACGCCCCCCTGGCAGCCGCCTTGGCCGACGCCCACACCGGCTCCCGCGCGCCCTCCCGCTTCGGCGGCTGGCGCAACGTCCCCTCACAGCCGCAGATCAAGCGCTATGCGATGGCGGGCGAGGAGCACGAGGCCCACTACCGCCACACCCGCACGGGCCTGGAGGCGGACGGCGTGACCGTCGTACACGCGGACGCCGGTCTCGTCATCCTCGAAGTGGACGGCGTACGACGACGGTTCGAGGTGTCCCGCTACGGCGACCAGCTCTACGTCAACACCACCACCCTCACCGCCCTGCCCCGCTTCCCCGACCCGACCGCCCAGCACGCCCCCGGCTCCCTCCTGGCCCCCATGCCCGGCACGGTCGTCCGAGTGGCCGACGGCCTCACCCCAGGAACCCCCGTCAAGGCCGGTGAACCGATCCTCTGGCTCGAAGCGATGAAGATGCAGCACAAGATCACAGCGCCCGTGACGGGAACGCTGAGTGAGTTGTGTGCGGTACCAGGCCAACAGGTAGAGCCGGGCGCGCTCCTGGCAGTGGTGAAGGAGGTCTCTTCTTAGGGGCGCGGGGAACTGCGCGACAAGCCACATACGGCCCGCACGCGAAAGGACTCCTCATGGACACGGAAGACCACAAGGCACTGCGAGAAGCCGTCTCAGCCCTGGGCAAACGCCACGGCCGAGGATCCGACCCCACCCAACTCTGGTCGGAAGCAGGCAAACTGGGCTACCTGGGCGTCAACCTCCCGGAGGAGCACGGCGGCGGAGGCGGCGGCATCACAGAACTCTCCCTCGTCCTCGAAGAACTCGGCGCAACAGGCTGCCCCCTCCTCATGATGATCGTCTCCCCGGCGATCTGCGGCACAGTCATCGCCCGCTTCGGCACAGACGCCCAGAAGCAAACCTGGCTCCCGGCCCTGGCCGACGGCTCCCGCCTCATGGCCTTCGGCATCACCGAACCCGACGCCGGCTCCAACAGCCACCGCATCACCACCACCGCCCGCCGCGACCAGGACACCGGCGACTGGATCCTCACCGGCCGCAAGGTCTTCGTCTCCGGCGTGGACATCGCGGACGCGACCCTCATCGTCGGCCGTACCGAGGACGCCCGCACCGGCAGCCTCAAGCCCTGCCTGTTCATCGTCCCGCGCGACACCCCCGGGTTCGGCCGCCGCGCGATCGACATGGAACTCAACGCCACCGAGAAGCAGTTCGAGCTCACCCTCGACGACGTACGGCTGCCCGCCGACGCCCTCGTCGGCGACGAGGACGCGGGCCTGCTGCAGCTCTTCGCCGGCCTCAACCCCGAGCGCATCATGACGGCCGCCTTCGCGATCGGCATGGGCCGCTACGCGCTCGCGCGGGCCATCGAGTACGCCCGCGACCGCCAGGTCTGGAAAACCCCCATCGGCGCCCACCAGGCCATCGCGCACCCCCTCGCCCAGGCGCACATCGAGCTGGAACTCGCCCGCCTGATGATGGAGAAGGCCGCCCACCTGTACGACGCGGGCGACGACATGGGTGCCGGGGAGGCCGCCAACATGGCGAAGTACGCGGCCGGGGAGGCCTGTGTGAGGGCCGTGGACCAGGCCGTGCACACCCTCGGCGGCAACGGCCTCACCCGTGAGTACGGCCTGGCGCAGCTGATAACGGCCGCGCGCGTGGCTCGTATCGCACCGGTGAGCCGGGAGATGATTCTGAACTACGTCTCCCACCAGACCCTGGGCCTGCCCAAGTCGTACTGAGACGGCCGGAGACGGCCCGCGCGAGGAGGAACCATGTTCCGCAGCGAGTACGCAGACGTCCCGCCCGTCGACCTCCCCATCCACGACGCGGTCCTGGCCCGGGCCGCGGAGTTCGGCGGCATCCCGGCACTGATCGACGGCACCGACGGCACGACCCTGTCCTACGAGCAGCTGGACCGCTTCCACCGGCGCGTCGCCGCCGGGCTCGCCGAGGCCGGGGTGCGCAAGGGCGACGTCCTCGCCCTGCACAGCCCCAACACCATCGCCTTCCCGACCGCCTTCTACGCCGCCACGCGCGCGGGAGCCACCGTCACCACCGTGCACCCGCTCGCCACCGCCCAGGAGTTCGCCAAGCAGCTGACGGACTCGGCGGCCCGCTGGATCGTCACCGTCTCACCGCTGCTGGACGTCGCGCGCCGGGCCGCCGAACTCGCGGGCGGCGTACGCGAGATCTTCGTGTGCGACAGCGCCACCGGCCACCGCTCCCTGATCGACATGCTGGCCTCCACCGCCCCCGAGCCGGTGATCGACATCGACCCCGCCGAGGACGTGGCGGCCCTCCCGTACTCCTCCGGAACCACCGGCACCCCCAAGGGCGTGCTGCTCACCCACCGGCAGATCGCCACCAACCTCGCCCAGCTCGAAGGGGCGATTCCCGCGGGCCCCGGCGACCGCGTCCTCGCCGTCCTGCCGTTCTTCCACATCTACGGGCTCACGGCCCTGATGAACGCGCCCCTCAGGAAGGGCGCCACCGTCGTCGTCCTGCCCCGCTTCGACCTGGAACAGTTCCTCGCGGCCATCCAGAACCACCGCATCACCGCCCTCTATGTGGCCCCGCCGATCGTCCTGGCCCTCGCCAAGCACCCGGCCGTCGCGCAGTACGACCTGTCGTCCCTGAAGTACATCCTCAGCGCCGCCGCACCCCTGGACGCCCGCCTCGCCGCCGCCTGCTCCGAACGGCTCGGCCTGCCGCCCGTCGGCCAGGCCTACGGCATGACGGAACTGTCGCCCGGCACCCATGTCGTCCCCCTGGACGCGATGCGCGACGCCCCGCCCGGAACCGTCGGCAAGCTCATCGCCGGCACCGAGATGCGCGTCGTCTCCCTGGACGACCCCGGCAAGGACCTTCCCGCCGGCGAGTCCGGCGAGATCCTCATCCGCGGCCCCCAGGTCATGAAGGGCTACCTCGGCCGCCCCGACGCCACCGCCGCGATGATCGACCCCGACGGCTGGCTGCACACCGGGGACGTCGGCCATGTCGACGACGACGGCTGGCTCTTCGTCGTCGACCGCGTCAAGGAACTCATCAAGTACAAGGGCTTCCAGGTGGCCCCCGCCGAACTGGAGGCCCTCCTCCTCACCCACCCGGGCATCGCCGACGCCGCCGTCATCGGCAGATACGACGACGACGGCAACGAGGTCCCGCACGCGTACGTGGTCCGCCAGCCGTCCGCCACCGGCCTCTCGGAGGCCGAGATCATGATGTTCGTCGCCGAACGCGTCGCCCCCTACAAACGGATCCGGCACGTCACCTTCATCGTCGGCATCCCCCGCGCGGCCTCCGGCAAGATCCTCCGCCGACAGCTCAGGGAGAGCACATGAGCCTCGTGACGCGCACCCGCGCGCGTGCCGTCGAGACCCTCACCCTCGACTCACCGCACAACCGCAACGCCCTGTCGGCGGCCCTGGTCGCCGAACTCGCCGACGCCCTCACCGACGCCGGCAAGGACACCGGCGTCCGCGCGATCGTCCTCACCCACACCGGCAACACCTTCAGCGCCGGCGCCGACCTCAAGGACCCACCGCCCCCCGACGCCCTGGTCGGTCTGCTCCGGCAGATCATCGAACTGCCCAAGCCGGTCCTCGCCCGCGTCACCGGCCACGTCCGCGCGGGCGGCCTCGGCCTCCTCGCCGCCTGCGACATCGCCGCCGCCTCCACCGAGGCCACCTTCGCCTTCACGGAGGTCCGGATCGGCGTCGCCCCCGCGGTCATCTCCCTGCCCCTGCTCCCGCGCACCGACCCGCGCGCCCTGGCCCGCCACTACCTCACCGGCGAACGCTTCGACGCGGCGGAGGCACAGCGCACGGGCCTGCTCACCACACACGCCGACGATGTCGACGGGGCCCTGGCCCCCATCCTGGACGGCCTGCGCAAATCGGCCCCCGACGCCCTGGCCGAGACGAAACGGCTGCTCACGGCTAGGGTGCTGGAAGCCTTCGACCGGGACGCGGCCGACCTGACCGCGCTCTCGGCCCGGCTGTTCTCCTCCGCGCAGGCCCGCGAGGGGATGACGGCCTTCCTCGAACGACGGGATGCGGCATGGGTGGTGTGAGCACGGCCGAACGTGCGGACAGGGTCCCCAAGCAGGACCGCAGCCGGGCCACCCGGCAACGGCTCCTGGAAGCCGCCGTGGCCTGCCTCGCCGAACACGGCTGGGCCGGCTCCACCGTCTCGGTCGTCGCCGAACGCGCCGGCGTCTCCCGCGGCGCCGCACAGCACCACTTCCCGACCCGCGAGGACCTCTTCACGGCGGCCGTCGAGTACGTCGCCGAGGAACGCTCCACGGCCCTGCGCGCCCTCTTCCCCGACGGCGCGTCCGGAGACCGCCACGCGGTCGTCGCCGCCCTGGTCGACCTCTACACCGGCCCCCTCTTCCGTGCCGCCCTCCACCTCTGGGTCGCCGCCTCCAACGAGGACCAGCTCCGCCCCCGCGTCACCGAACTCGAATCCCGCGTCGGCCGCGAGACCCACCGCATAGCGGTCGACCTCCTCGCCGCCGACGAATCCCTCCCCGGCGTCCGCGAAACGGTCCAGGGCCTCCTCGACATGGCCCGAGGCCTCGGCCTCGCCAACCTCCTCACCGACGACACGACCCGCCGGGAACGGGTGGTGGAGCAGTGGGCGGGGCTGCTGGAGGAGACGCTGGGCTGAGGGGGCTGTCGGTGGCGGGGGCTACGGTTCCGGCATGGGTGACCGCTTCCAGACGATCGTCGACCTCGACGCGACCGCGACCGACGCCGAACCGCTCGCCCGCCGGGTACTGGACTGGCTCGCGGCGGAGGGCGTCGTCCTCGCCGAGCGCACCGACTGCGTGCTCGGACAGCCCCTCGGACATCTCCCCGGCCCCCACTGGGAACGGGCCGTGACCGACGACTGGGACTTCGAACCCTGGGACGGACTCGCCGTCCACACCCGCCGTACGGGCTTCACCAGCGGCGCCGACATGCCGGGCGCGGCCGTCTGCCCGCACTGCGCCTCGGCCACGCCGCTGGACGACGAGACCCGGCCACGCTTCTTCACCGCCATGCAGACCTGGCACGACACCGGCACCGCGTCCGTCGACTGCCCCGCCTGCACCACGCCCGTCGCCGTCCCGGACTGGTCCTGGGACGAGGCCCCCCTGGCCTTCGGCCACCTCGGCTTCGAGTTCTGGAACTGGCCCGACCTCACCGAGGACTTCCGCACCCGTCTCGCCGGGCAGCTGGACGGCCACCGTACGGCGTACGTCTGGGGAGATATCTGAGGCCGGCCCGTCAGGGACTCAGCCGCTCCACCCGCCAGCTCCCGTCAACCTGCTCCACATACCGCAACCGGTCATGCAACCGGTTCTCCCGCCCCTGCCAGAACTCCACCGCCTGCGGGGCCACCCGGAAGCCGCCCCAGTGCGGGGGCACGGGCACCTGCTCGCCCTCCGGATAGCGGGCGGCCAGCTCGGCGTACGCGTCGTCGAGGCCGGCGCGGGTGGAGATCACGGAGGACTGCGCGCTGGCCCACGCGCCGAGCTGGGAGCCGTGCGGCCGGGTCCGGAAGTACGCCGCCGTCTCGTCCCGGCCGGTGCGCCGCGCGACACCGGTGACGAGGACCTGCCGGGCCATCGGATGCCAGGGGAAGAGCAGCGAGACGTACGGGTTCTCCGCCAGGTCGCGGGCCTTGCGGGAGTCGTAGTTCGTGTAGAAGACGAAACCCTGCTCGTCGAAGTGCTTCAGCAGAACCGTACGGGCGCTGATCCGCCCCTCGGCGTCGGCCGTCGAGACGACCATGGCGTTCGGCTCGAACAGCCCGCCGTCCGTCGCGGCCTGCTTGAACCACCGCGCGAACTGCTCGACGGGGGTCGCGGCCAGCTCGGTCTCGGAGAGCCCCTCGGCCCGGTACTGCTTGCGCATCGAGGCCAGATCGAAGGGGACGGCGTCGCGGTCGGTCACCCGGTCATCTTGCCGTATGGACGGTGTCCTTCGTCACTGCGTGGCACTGAGTGCCGTGACCCCTCCCCAAAGGTGGCACTCGGGGATATCGTTCTGATGCCGATCCGGTTGGGTGACCGCCAGCCGCACGGGGCATCACAGGGGAGACCGGCCAGGGCCGCGAGTCGCCGCGACGACCGTGGATCCTCCGGACGGCCGCCCGCTTCGCAAGCTGACTGACACATGGTTCACCCGTCTCACCCCACCAGACACCATCTGTCACTTACATCACGAGGAGCCGCCTGATGTCCGACTTCGTACCCGGGCTCGAGGGAGTAGTCGCGTTCGAGACGGAGATCGCCGAACCCGATAAGGAGGGCGGCGCACTCCGGTACCGGGGCGTCGACATCGAGGACCTCGTCGGGCATGTCTCCTTCGGCAACGTCTGGGGCCTGCTCGTCGACGGCGCCTTCAACCCCGGCCTGCCGCCCGCCGAGCCGTTCCCCATCCCGGTCCACTCCGGTGACATCCGCGTCGACGTCCAGTCGGCCCTGGCCATGCTGGCCCCGGTCTGGGGCCTCAAGCCGCTCCTCGACATCGACGAGGAGCAGGCCCGCGCCGACCTCGCCCGCGCCGCCGTCATGGCCCTCTCCTACGTCGCCCAGTCGGCCCGCGGCCAGGGCCTGCCCATGGTCCCGCAGCGTGAGATCGACAAGGCGCAGTCCGTCGTCGAGCGCTTCATGATCCGCTGGCGCGGCGAGCCGGACCCCAAGCATGTGGCGGCGGTGGACGCGTACTGGACGAGCGCGGCCGAGCATGGCATGAACGCGTCCACGTTCACGGCCCGCGTGATCGCCTCGACGGGCGCGGACGTGGCGGCGGCCCTCTCCGGCGCCGTGGGAGCCATGTCCGGCCCGCTGCACGGCGGCGCCCCCTCCCGCGTCCTCGGCATGATCGAGGAGATCGAACGCACGGGCGACGCCGAGGCCTATGTGAAACAGGCCCTCGACAAGGGCGAGCGCCTCATGGGCTTCGGCCACCGCGTCTACCGCGCCGAGGACCCCCGGGCCCGGGTCCTGCGCCGCACCGCCCGCGAACTCGGCGCCCCCCGCTTCGAGGTCGCCGAGGCCCTGGAGAAGGCGGCCCTCGCGGAACTCCACGCCCGCCGCCCCGACCGCGTCCTCGCGACGAACGTCGAGTTCTGGGCGGCCATCGTCCTGGACTTCGCCGAGGTCCCGGCGCACATGTTCACGTCCATGTTCACCTGCGCCCGCACGGCCGGCTGGTCCGCCCACATCCTCGAGCAGAAGCGCACCGGCCGCCTGGTCCGCCCCTCGGCCCGCTACGTCGGCCCGGGCACCCGCGACCCCCGCGACATCGAGGGCTACGGCGACATCGCCCACTGACCCCACCCGAGCCCACCACCCCGACGGCCATCACCCGGAGCGCAGCGCCCCGCGTGATGGCCGTTCGCCGTCCCGCCGGCGCCCCTACTCCCCGAGCCGGTCCAGCTCCTCCCCGATCGCCTCCCGCAGCGGGGCATGCCGCGCCCCGAGCGCATACCGCTCCTCGCTCCACCGCTCCCGCGGATAGAGCCACACGGGCAGCCGTACGAGATCCTCGGGCTCCCAGTCGTACCGCGGCCACACATGCGCGTGCAGAAACCCCTCGGCATTCCCGAGAATCTCCAGATTGACCCGCCGAAACCCCGACTCCACCCGCCGACAGGCCCGCTCGACGGCCTCCCCCAGCCGGTCCATGTTCCCCAGAAACGCCAGCCGCCTGCCCCGGGGCAGCTCCGACAACCGCCGCACCGCCGGATCATCCGTCAGCAGCACCGAGTACCCGGGCAGAAACTGCACGTCCCCGATCGCCGCGAACCCGGCGTCCAGCCTCCGCAGCACGGCTGGATTCTCACCCCGCAGCGCACTGCCGACCCGGTCCTCACGCCATCCGCCCATCACGAACCACCCCCGAAAACGCAGACGACCCGCGAGCCTGGTCCTCCTGTGGAGGGCCGGCCGGACGTACCGGCGGCTCGCGGGTCGGGTGACTGCTGGAGATTGGGCCGGCTGCGCGCTTCGCTCACGCGCTGGTCCGGCACCGCACTGTGTGTGGTGACGGGCCGCTAGCCCGCAGCCACCTCACGCGTCCGGTTCTCATACATCTGCCGAACCACCTCCCTTCTCGTGTACCTGGAACCCTAAGAAACCGATCGGCCTCGCATCAACCGTTTTTCTGAGACCTTGACTCCGGGCCGCGCCCGAGGAGACGGGGTTCGTCGGCGGATGACGTGGGGAATGCCCTCGTACAACGATTCTTTCAATGTTGTGGGAACACGGTGTGCGCTGGGTCACGTTCCAGTTGAATGATTGCAAGTAGCGAACCGACGTGCGGTACGTGCGGACGCAGCCTGCAGGGGGTCCAGGTGAGTGCTTCCCGGCGTAGTGGGACCACCGACGAACTGGGGCCCGACGAGCCAGAGCCCGAGCGGGACGGCTCGGGTGGGTCCGATCTGCTTGCCGCGTTGCTGGACGGGATGGACGCGGCGCTGTGTGCCTTCGACGCCGACGGTGTCGTGACGCACTGGAACCGCGAGGCCGAGCGGATTCTCGGATGGAGCGCGGACGAGGCCGTGGGGCGGCGGGGCCTGGCCGGATGGGCCGTGCGCAGCGCGGACGCCGAGGAGGTCGAGAGCCGGCTGCTGTCGGCGATGCACGCCCCGGGCCGGCAGGTGAACGAGTTCGCGTTGCTGACGAAGGACGGCGGCCGGGTGCTCGTACGGACCCAGTCGGCGGCGGTGCGCGGGACCGACGGGAAGCCGGCGGGGGTGTACTGCGCCTTCAGCGAGGTGCACGCGCAGATCGATCTGGAGCGGTCGATCGCGCTCAGCGAGGCACTGTTCGAGGACGCCAGCTGGGGCGTCGTGCTCGTGGATGTCGACCTGCGGCCGGCCGTGGTGAACGCGCACGCGGCCAAGGCGCTGGGTACGGGCCGTACGTCCGTGCTCGGCCGGCCGCTCGGGGATCTGCTGTCGCAGGGCGTGGAGGAGCTGGAGAGCGCGCTGCAGCATGTGCTGGCCGAGGGCGCGCCGCCGGCGCCCGCCGAGGTGTGGGTGGGTGTGCGCGCGCCGGAGGGCGAGCGGCGGCGGTGCTGGCGCAGCGGCTTCGTACGGCTGGCCTCGCCGCTCGCGGAGGAGCCCGTTCCGCTGGGTGTGGGGTGGCTGTTCCAGGACGTGACGGAGGCCAAGCAGAGCGAGCAGGAGGCGTCGCTGCTGCGGTTCCGTACGCAGCAGCTGCACCGGGCCTCGCGGGCCGCCGCCGAGTGCGAGGACCCGGCGGAGGCGGCGACGGTTCATCTGGACTTCGCCCTGGCCGGGTTCGCCGACCACGCGCTGATCGACCGGGTGGCGGGCGGTGCGCTCGTCGAGGCGCAGACCGACGCGCCGGTACGGCTGGTGCGGGTCGCCGCCACTCCGTCCGGCGCGCCGGGGCCGAGCAAGCTCTCGGGCCACGCGGGGCTGCCCGCGCGGTACGCGGAGGGGCATCCGGCGCTGCAGTGCGTGGAGCGGGTCGGGGCGCTGCGGGCGAGTGCGGGGTCCGCGTCGCCCGAGGAGGCCCGGCTGTGGGCCGAGGCCCGGCAGTGGCCGCCGGACGCGGTGCACGCCCTGTGCGCGGTGCTGCGCAGCCGGGGGCGGACGCTGGGTGTGGTGACGTTCCTGCGGGGGGCCGGGCGCAGCGCGTTCGAGCGGTCCGACGCGATGTACGCGGAGGATGTGGCGATACGGATCGCGGCGTCTCTGGATCTCGCGGGGTTGTCGGACGAGCCGGTGTGAAACCGGCCCCGTGGGCTCGGTATCGCTAGGAGAACCGGTCAGTGGCGGTAGAAGAACCGGTCAGTGCCGGTAGAAGATCCGGTCCCGGTACCGCTCCATCACGCGGCTGTTCCAGTCGTGTCCGCCGTCGACGTTCCCGGAGCGCAGCAGCGGGGGCTCCAGGCCCCGGTCGGCGAGGGTGGCGGCCGTGGTGGCCATGACGGCCTGGAGGAGGGCCGAGGTGACGACCGTGGAGGCGGGGGCGAAGGGGGCCGGGACGTTGTCGAGGGTGAGTTCGGCGTCGCCGACCGCGATCTTCGAGTCGAGGACGAGGTCGCAGTGGTCCTTGAGGTACGTCCCCGAGGAGTGCCGGGACGTGGTCTCCGCGGCGTAGGCGACCGAGGTCACGCCGATGACGCGTACGCCCAGGGCGCGGGCTTTCATGGCCATTTCCACGGGGAGGGCGTTGCGCCCCGACAGGGAGATGATCAGCAGGGCGTCGCCGGCGCGGAGCGGGGAGCTGTCCAGGACGGCGCTCGCGAGGCCGTCGACGCGTTCCAGGGCGGAGCCGAGCGGCGCGGGCATGACGTCGACGCCGACGACGCCCGGTACGGCGAGCAGGTTCATGAGGGCGAGACCGCCCGCGCGGTAGACGAGGTCCTGCGCGGCGAGGGAGGAGTGCCCGGCGCCGAAGGCGAAGAGGCGGCCTCCGTCCTCGACGGTGTCGGCGAGGAGCGTGCCCGCGGCCTTGATGCTGTCGGCCTCCTCGTCGCGGACCCGCCGCAGCAGGTCGATCGCGGCGTCGAGGAACTGGCCGGCCGGCGCGCGGTCGCTCATACGGGATCCCTTCAGGATGGCCCACGATGGCCTCGGTGGGCGCGTGTCGCGCATCACGGTGCGGTCTGGACCAGTGCGGTGTCAATACGGTCGTGACGGCCGGGGCGAGGGCGCTCGGCGGGTGCTGCGCGGGGCTCTTGGGTCCGGGAAGGGCATGTTCGTACCCTTCCCTCGTGCCGCGTAATCCCCTGCTTTCCCTCCCGCGGCACGGTTGTCGGTGGTATCCGGCAGAATTGGTTGCAGGGCCAGCGCACGCGCCGGTGAGCCGTCCAGCCTCCGGCACATCTCATCGAGGGGCACGTATGTCCGGACTGATCGACACCACGGAGATGTATCTCCGCACCATCCTCGAGCTGGAGGAAGAGGGTGTGGTCCCCATGCGCGCCCGTATCGCCGAGCGGCTGGACCAGAGCGGGCCGACCGTCAGCCAGACCGTGGCGCGGATGGAGCGCGACGGCCTGGTGTCCGTCGCCAGCGACCGGCACCTGGAGCTGACCGACGAGGGCCGCCGTCTCGCCACGCGCGTGATGCGCAAGCACCGGCTCGCCGAGTGTCTGCTCGTCGACGTGATCGGGCTGGAGTGGGAGCAGGTGCACGCCGAGGCGTGCCGCTGGGAGCACGTGATGAGCGAGGCCGTGGAGCGCCGCGTGCTGGAGCTGCTGCGGCACCCGACGGAGTCGCCGTACGGCAACCCGATCCCGGGTCTGGAGGAGCTCGGCGAGAAGGACGGCGCCGACCCGTTCCTGGACGAGGGCATGGTGTCCCTGGCGACCCTCGACCCGGGGGCCGAGGGCAAGACGGTCGTGGTGCGCCGGATCGGCGAGCCGATCCAGACGGACGCGCAGCTGATGTACACGCTGCGGCGCGCGGGCGTGCAGCCCGGCTCGGTGGTCAGCGTGACCGAGTCGGCGGGCGGCGTGCTGGTGGGCAGCGGCGGCGAGGCGGCCGAGCTGGAGTCGGAGGTCGCCTCCCACGTGTTCGTCGCCAAGCCCTGAGCCCGTACGGGGCTACCAGCAGGGGCGCGGCCGACCGGGGTGACCGACCGGGGTGACCGACCGGGGTGACCGGTCGGGGCGTTCAGCCGGGGCGACCAGCTGGGGCGGCCGACCGGGAGGACCAGCCGGCGTGACCGGCCGGGGCGCCCCGGAAGGACCGGCCGGGCGACCCGCGCACGCCGCGTTGGCGTGATCCCGTCGTATCCGGGATTCAGTCCGTCGAATGGCAGCGCTCGTCCGCTTCCCGTGCGACGCTGTCGCGTGAGGCATATGACCTGAGGGCTCTTGGTCGTGGCTCGACAGCGATGTCGCCCGGCCGGGGAGGGGGCGGGAGGATGTGCCGTGGAGATGTGGAGGGCCCCGGCGCCTGGTGGCGCCGGGGCCTGTCCTCCCCTGTGCTGACCTGGAGCCCCGAGCTCTCAAGGTCATCCCCCACGGACCGGTTTCCCCGAGCGGTCCGCCTCCCGCTGAAGATCTCCCCGCAGCAGCGGCCGCCAATCCCCGGGGATGGTCACTCGAACGAGGGGTGTTGGCCGCGAGAACAGCATTCTCGAATGGGCATTCGATAGTGTGCGGGTGACGCACGGCACGGCAAGAAGGCGCAACAGGCAGAACACGGTTCACAGGACCGAACAGCCGGAGACGGCCGCGGTCCGCGCGAAGCTTGGGGGGGTGCCAGGACATGGCGCGACGCATCGACGTGACCGGGACGGGCGGCGTACGCCTCGCGGCCTGGGAGTTCGGAGACCCGCCCAAGACCGATCCGGCGCACGACCCGCACGACCGGCACGACCCGCGGCACACGAACGACCGGCACGACCCGCAGCACACGAACGCCCCGCACGACCCGCAGCACCACCACGACGTACGGCAGCCGCACGACCCGCAGCGCACGCCCGGCGCGTCGACCGCCCCGGACGGCACCCCGGGCGTGCTGTTACTGCACGGCCTGATGGGCCGCGCCTCGCACTGGGCGTCCACCGCCCGCTGGCTCTCCGGCCGGTACCGCGCCGTCGCTCTCGACCAGCGCGGCCACGGCCGTAGCGAGAAGCCCCCGCAGGGAGCCTTCTCCCGTGACGCCTACGTCGACGACGTCGAAGCCGCTCTGGAGCAGCTCGGCCTCGACCCGGTCGTCCTCATCGGCCACGCCATGGGCGCGCTGACCGCCTGGCAGCTCGCCGCCAAGCGCCCGGACCTGGTCCGCGGGCTGATCATCTGCGACATGCGGGCCTCCGCCCTCGGCGCGGCCTCGCAGCGCGAGTGGGACCAGTGGTTCCGGTCCTGGCCGCTGCCCTTCGCCACGCTCGCCGACGTCCGCAAGTGGTTCGGCGAGGACGACCCCTGGGTGGAGCGGCCCAACCCGGCCCGCGGCGCGTTCTACGCCGAGGTGATGGCCGAGTCCCCGGACGGCTGGCGCCCCGTCTTCGAACCGGAGCAGATGCTCCGCTCCCGCGAGACCTGGGTGTACGACGCGCACTGGGAGGAGCTGACCCAGGTCCGCTGCCCGGCCCTGGTCGTGCGCGGTCTCGACGGCGAGCTGGGCCGCGCCGAGGCCCAGGAGATGGTCCGCGTCCTGCCCCGCGGCCAGTACGCGGAGGTCGCCGACGCCGGCCACCTGGTCCACTACGACCAGCCGGAGGCCTGGCGCGCGGCGATCGAGCCGTTCCTGGACGCTCTCAGCACGAACTGACGGCGCGCGGGGGAGGACAGCGAGGTCACCCCTTGCTGACCGCCCCGAGGATCTCCGGAAGCCGCCGGGCCGTCTGCGGAGCCGCCAGCCGCAGCCCCAGCACCGTGAGCGCGGCCCCGTACGCCGTGCCCGTCGGCAGCAGCAGCCACGTCCAGGCCTCGCCGCCCGCGCTCACGTTCAGCCAGATCGTGAGCGCGATGACGGGCCCGCACAGCACAGCCGCGGCGATCATCCCGCCGAAGATGGAGATCCAGGCGAGCCCGGTCTGCCCCGGGGCGACGCTCTTGTAGCCCTCCTGAGGGATGGAGTAGGGGAAGCGGGCGGATGTCCACGCGCCGGTCGCGAGCATCGCGCCGAGCAGCGCGAAGGTCAGCCCCAGGGCCTCGGGCAGCCGCGGCCAGTCGCCGAGCATCGCGGTCGTCACCACGGTGACGAGGGTGGCGTACGGCAGGGTGATCAGCAGCAGGGCCAGCGCGCGGGCGCGCAGTTCGACGTAGGCGTCCCGGCGTGAGGAGATGGTCATGGCGACCATCCAGAACGCGGAGGTGTCCTGGCCGAACTGGTTGTACATCTGGATGCCGAGCATCCCGGCGGCGAAGCACGCGATGTACACGGAGCCGGTGCCCTGCCAGGCGTTGAACACGGGCACGATGAGCCCGAGGGCGAGCGAGGTCACCCAGGCGGTCTTGGTCTTGGGGTCGCGCCACACATAGCGCAGGCTGCGCTCCATGGCCGTGCCCGTACGCCCGGAGGGCAGCAGCCGCCCGAGCCCGCTCGACGACCCCTCGCGGGCGGCCGACCCGGCGGTGGGCAGCGTGGATCCGTCGGGCGAGGTCATCAACCGGGTCAGATGCCGGGACCACACCGCGAGCGCCGCCACCAGCGCACCGGCGGTCAGCGCCAGTTGGACGGCGGCCAGGCCGTACGACCCCTCGCCCACCGCGTGCACGGCGGCGATCGCCGAGGCGGGCGGCACCCACTGGAGCACGTCCGCGGCCGGGTCCAGCTCGCCGAGGCCGGCCGAACCGAGCCGCTGCGCCCCGAAGTTGACGACCTGCGCCCCGACGGCGATGACGAGCCCGCTCAGCACGGCGAGGTCGCGGCCCTTGCGGCTGCTCAGCAGCCGTACGTTGGCGGCGGCGACGGCCCGCGCGAACGCCACGCACACCAGCAGCGCCAGGGCGACCGCGACGACACCCACCGCGAACGCCGCCCCGCCCCGCGCGACCGCGATCACGGAACCGACCAGCAGGCACAGCGTGAACAGCGGCCCGATGCCGACCAGCGACGCCGTGAGCAGGGCCCGTACCAGCGGCCGGGGCCGCAGCGGCAGCATCACCAGCCGGGTCGGGTCCAGCGTCTCGTCACCACTGGGGAAGAACAGCGGCATCACCGCCCAGCCCAGCCCCAGGACCGCGACGGCCAGCACGACCAGGGACTCGACGTGCGCGTGCCCGCGCAGCGCGACCAGACCGAGCAGTTGCAGCGCGGCGAAGAGCAGGGCGAAGACGGCCGAGGCGATGTAGGCGGCCTTGCGCCCGCCGGACTGCTTCAGTCCGTTGCGCAGCAGCGACAGCTTCAGCCGTACGACGACGGGGGTGAGGGCGGGGGCACTCACCGGGCCCCGCCGCCCAGCCAGTCGAGGTCGGACCCGGCGCCACGGCTCTGCGCCCCGACGAGTTCGAGGAACGCCTGCTGCAGCGAGGGCGCGTCACCGCGCACCTCGGCGAGGGTCCCGGTGGCCCGGATCCGCCCGGCGGCCATGACGGCCACCCAGTCGCACAGCGACTCGACGAGCTCCATGACGTGGGAAGAGAACACGACCGTGGCGCCCGAGGCGGTGTACCGCTCCAGCACGCCCCGGATGGTCTGGGCGGAGACGGGGTCGACGCCCTCGAACGGCTCGTCCAGGAACAGCACTTCGGGATTGTGGAGGAGAGCGGTGGCGAGCCCGATCTTCTTGCGCATGCCGGTCGAGTAGTCGACGACGAGCTTGTGCTGGCTGCCGGCCAGATCGAGGACGTCGAGGAGCTGGGTGGCCCGCTTGTCGACCTCGGCACCGGGCAGTCCCCGCAACCGCCCGCTGTACGCCAGCAGTTCTCGCCCCGACAGCCGCTCGAACAGCCGCAGCCCCTCGGGCAGCACCCCGATCCGGGCCTTCACCTCGACGGGGTCGCGCCACACGTCGTGCCCGACCACCTCGACGGTCCCGTGATCGGGCCTGAGCAGCCCGGTCACCATCGACAAGGTGGTGGTCTTCCCGGCCCCGTTCGGCCCGACCAGCCCGATGAACTTCCCCGCCGGCAACTCAAGATCGACCCCGGCAACAGCCACCTGCTGCCCGAACCGCTTCCAGAGCCCCTGCACCCGCACAGCGCTGGATCCCACCGCGTCTCCCTCCGTCACCATGCACCCTACGGTGGCGCTTTTCAGGGGCGCGGGGAACTGCGCGATCAACCACCGACGACCCGCGGTCGCCACACCACGCAAGCGGGCAGACGAACAGGCGCCTACCGATCCCTGCCGCACGCATAAGCCAACGGCGAGATCAACTCCTCCGCATCCGGCAACCACCGATTCGCAGGCGTAGGCCGGCAGGCCCACTGCACAGCCCCCCGCGACCCGAACCGCGTGGGCGGCGCCGCCACATACGCCCCCTCGCCCAGCACGGTCAGATCCAGCGACGACACCGCCCACCCCAGCTTGCGCACCAGATCCGGAACCTTCACACCGGCCCCCGGCAGCACGAAGAACTCCATCCGCCGATCCGGCGTGAGCGTCACCGGCCCCAGCGTCAGCTCCATCCGCTCCATCCGCGCGAGCGCCAGGAACCCGGCCGTCTCCGGCACGGAGATCGCGTCGAAGGTCCGCCCCGTCGGCAGCAGGATCGACGCGGTGGGCTGCTTCTGCCACATCCGTCGCGCGACGGTCGCACTGCCCGTCGCCTGCGTCGCCCAGTCCGGGCGCGCCGGGTGCGAGCCGGGTGCCGGACACGCGGCGTCACCGCAGGAGCACCGCTGACTCCCGTCGACCGCTTCCAGCCAGGTGCCGGGGAACACGTCCCAGTGGCGCTCCTCCGCGTAGCGGACGGCGGTCTCCAGCAGCGATTCCCCGCGCTGCTTCGGGATCTGAGCGGCTTCGGTGCCCGCGATCGTCTCTTCCACGATGAACACAACTCTGGTCGTCACCAGGGGTTACGCCCGCCGCCGTGCGCGGGGAGGAGCACCGCCCCTGCCGTCGGGGCGCATGGGTGCATGTGCGGGGGCGCGCAGGAGGATCCGTGGCCGGAGGTGGGTAACCACGAGTGGGGCCGGCAACAGCCGTTACCCCGGCAATCCTCACATGCCTCGCATTTTCGCCTGGTCGGCGGGGCATTGATCTTCACGGCCGGATCTTTTCGCTGGGACGTGAGGGGTCCGGCCGCGGAAGACACGTCAACTCGGTGCGTGGGCAGGCACCGCAGCCACAGGGGGTACGCCATGGCCGCAAGGCCGCTCGTCGCTCGGCAGCCGAACGAACGGCTCCAGGCGCTCATCCAGGAAGCCGGATGCTCCAACGCCGGCCTCGCCCGCCGGGTCAACATGTGCGGTGCCGAGCACGGCCTCGACCTGCGCTACGACAAGACGTCGGTGGCGCGCTGGCTGCGCGGGCAGCAGCCACGGGGCCGGGCACCGGCGATCATCGCCGAGGCGCTGGGCCGCAAACTCGGCCGTACGGTCACGATCGACGAGATCGGCATGGCCAACGGCAAGAACCTCGCCTCGGGCGTGGGCCTGCAGTTCTCGCCGACGGTACTGGGGGCCATCGAGCAGGTCTGCGAGCTGTGGCGCAGCGATGTGGGCCGGCGGGACTTCCTGTCGGGCTCCTCCGTCGCCGCGTCCGCGCTGGTCGAGCCCAGCCGTGACTGGCTGATCTCGGCGCCCGACGGGCAGGTGTCGCGCTCGGCGGGACCGCGCGTGGGGCAGTCCGACGTACAGGCGGTCCTCGCCATGACGCAGGCGCTGGTGGATCTCGACCACCAGTACGGCAGCGGGCATGTGCGCCCGGTCGTCGTGCACTACCTCAACAGCGTGGTGTCGGGGCTGCTGGCGGGGTCGTACCGGGAGGCGGTGGGGCGGGACCTGTTCGCCGCGGTGGCCCGGCTGACGGAGCTCGCCGGGTACATGGCCGTGGACACCGGGCAGCCCGGTCTGGCGCAGCGCTACTACATCCAGGCGCTGCGGCTCGCCCAGGCGGCCGGGGACCGCGGCTACGGCGGATACGTCCTCGCGGCCTCCATGAGTCATCTCGCCGCGCAGCTCGGGAACCCGCGGGAGATCGCGCAGTTGGCGAGGGCGGCGCAGGAGGGGGCGCGGGGGCGCGTGTCACCGCGCGCGGAGTCGATGTTCTACGCGGCGGAGGCGCGCGGGCACGCCTTGATGGGCGACGTGCGCGCCGCCCAGTCGGCGGCCGGGCGCGCGGTGAGCGCCCTGGAGGCGGCCGACCCGGCCGCCGGGGACGACCCGGTGTGGATCGCGCACTTCGACGAGGCGTATCTCGCCGACGAGTTGGCCCACTGTCACCGGGACCTGGGGCAGGCCGACGCGGCGGCGCGGTGTGCGCGGGAGTCGCTGGACGGGCATCCCGAGACGCGGGCCCGCCGCCGGGCCATCGGTTATGTGCTGTTGGCCACGGCGCAGGTGCAGCAGCGCGAGGTCGAAGAGGCGTGCAACACGGGCATGAAGGCCGTGGAACTCCTGGAGGGGCTGCGGTCCAACCGGGGCGCCGAGTATCTGGAGGACTTCCAGCAGCGGCTGGAGCCGTACCGGGACGAGGCCGTGGTCAGGGAGTTCGGGGCGCGGTTGGATCTCCAGGCCGCGGCGTGAACACAGGGTCTGCGGATGCGTGAACGTGTGGGAAACGGCCCGCTCGCGCGCAGGAGGTGACATGAACAGCGTGCCGTGACCCGGTTGTGTTACCGCGCTCACAGGGCTTGCGGTCAGGCCCTGTGCTGCGTGGCACGGGGCTCTGGGGACCCGGTAGCGTGACCCGACGATTCACAAGGTCCCCCATAAGTAGGAGTCCCGGTGACGCAGAGTGGACAGGGCGAGGAGCCCTCGGCGCGCCAAGCGCGCGAAGGCATCGTGCTGCCCTCCGACGGTGGCGAACCCCTGCTGCCGGGGATGACGGGCGGACCCGCTGACACCCCGGCAGGCCACCGGCCCGGCCCGGCCCCGACCGGCCAGACCTCGGCCTCCGCTCCCGCCGGGGGCCAGACCTGGGGCCAGCCGTGGGGCCCCGAACAGCAGGCCCCGCCCCCGCCGCAGGACAACAGCTGGCAGTCCCCACAGCCTCAGCAGTCCCAGCAGTCCCAGCAGTGGACCACCCCGGAGCCTCCGGCGTGGGACGCCCAGCACTCCGCGCCCGGCGCGCTCCCCCAGGAGGGCACCCAGCCCCCCAACCCGTACGCCGGCTACGGCACCCAGCCCGACCCTTCCCAACTCCCCCCGACCCCGGGCCCGTACGGCACCCCGCAGCCCCAGCCGACGGACGGCTACGGCTCTCCTGCCGGGGGCGGCCTGCCGCCCTCCTCCGACGCGTACGGCTCGGCCGCCGCGGGCGGGTACGGCCCTCCGGCCGGGGGCGCCCCGCTGCCGCAGGCGACGGACGGCTACGGCTCTCCTGCCGGGGGCGCTCTGCCACAGTCCTCCGATGCGTACGGGTCCGCGGCTGCGGGCGGTTCGCTTCCGCAGGCCGCCGGCGGGCACGGCTCCCCGTCCGGGGGCGGCCTGCCGCCTGCCTCTGATGCGTACGGGTCCGCGGCTGCGGGCGGTTCGCTTCCGCAGGCGGCCGGCGGGCACGGCTCCCCGTCCGGGGGCGGCCTGCCGCCTGCCTCCGATGCGTACGGCTCCGCTGCCGCGGGCGGTCAGTCTCCGCAGGCCGCCGGTGGCTATGGCTCCCCGGCCGGGGGCGCCTCGCTGCCGGGCTCCGACGCGTACGGCGCTCCCGCCGGGGGCGCTCCGCTGCCGCCCGCGACGGACGGGTACGGGGCTCCCTCCTCGTCCACGGGCGCCGGAGGCGCACCCCTGCCCGCGCCCGCCGACGAGGGCGCGACCCAGTTCCTGCCGCCCGTCGCCGCCGCGGCCGACGAGGGGGCGACGCAGTACATACCCCCGGTGGGCCCGGGCGCGCTGCCGCCCGAGACGCCCACCGGTCACGACCCCGAGGCGACCACGTTCCTGGGGACCGGGCCCCGCGCCGGAGCCGGGCCGTTGCCGCCCGCCTCGAATCCGGACGCCGAGGCGACGCAGTACATCGCGCCGGTGCCCGGCGGGGACAAGCAGCCGCCGTCCGAGTTCGACAACCTCTTCCGCAGCGACCGCGGCGGCAACGGTGCCGAGAGCCCGGCCGCGTCGACGCAGCAGATGCCCCGCTTCGAACAGCCCCAGCCCCACCACGCCCAGCCCCAGTCCTACGCCCCGCCCGGCCAGTCCGGCGGCGGCCGGGGCGGGCGCGGTGGGGGTTCCGGCTCGCGGGTGCCGGTCATCGCGGCCGTCGGCATCGGCATAGCCGTCCTCGGCGTCGGCGCCGGCGCGCTGCTCGCCAGTGGCGGAGGCGGTGACGACGGCGGCGACAACAACAAGACCGTGGCCGCTTCCGCGCCCGCGGAGGAGGAGTCCGCCTCGCCCTCCGCCGACCCGGCCCGGGCCCAGGCGGTCGAGCTGGACAAGCTGCTCGCCGACAGCGGCGACAGCCGCACCACCGTGATCACCTCCGTCGCCGACGTCAAGGGCTGCGACAACCTGCCCCAGGCGGCCAAGAACCTGCGCGACGCGGCCAAGCAGCGCACCGAGCTGGTCACCCGGCTCTCCGGCATCACGGTCGACCAGCTGCCCGAGCACGCCGCGCTGACCACCGCCCTCACCAAGGCGTGGCAGGCCTCGGCGTCGGCCGACAACCACTACGCGGCCTGGGCCGACCAGACCGCGGGCAAGAAGGGCTGCCGGAAGGGCCAGGCCCGTGCCACCGGCCAGACCCAGGCGGGCAACAAGGCCAGCGGCGTCGCGAGCACGGAGAAGACCAAGGCGGCCGGGCTGTGGAACGCCATAGCGAAGACGTACGGCCTGACCGAGCGTCAGCCGACGCAGCTGTGACGTGAGGTGACGTGATCCGGTCCGGGCGTGAACCGCTGAGCGGGGCTCAGTAGTTCACGTCGGCGTCCTGCAGCGTCCTGGTCGTGTCGACGAAGCCCTTCCGCGCCGACACCAGCCGCCCCTCCCGCACCACCTGAAGGGTCACGTTCGCGTTCACCAGCCGCGGGAAGCCGACGGCCGCGAGCTTGTCCTGGAACCGCCACCGCAGCGTCGGCGTGAGCCCGCCCGTGTTGACGCCGAGGCCGTCGTCGAGGGCCTCGGTCACCGTGTCGGCGCTCACCTCGCCGCCGCCGAGCGACTCGACGACCTTCTTGAACACGGTGTAGGCGATCCAGGTGGTCTGCACCCCGGCGTCCGCGGCGTCGATGCGGTTGTCGCCGAAGGCCTCCTCCTTGATCACCCGCTTCATCCCGTCCCAGCGGGCATCGCTCGCGACGGGGTACCAGCCGGTGATGTACGAGCCCTCGTACGGCCCCGACGCCCCGCCGGTCGCGTCGATCACCGTCTGGTCGACGCTGCCGAGCACGGTGGCCGTCCGTACGTCGGGATAGTCCTCGCGGGTCCGCCGGAAGGAGTCCATGAAGGTGCCGTTGCGGTCCCCGAGCGCGGGCACCACACACCCCTCGTCCCCGGGGCTGGACGTCGTCGTCTCCAGCGCCCGCTCGGCGTGGCCGTCGTACTCGGTGGCGTCCTCCGGCGCGCGCTGGTCCCGGGCCGCCGAGTGCCCGCCCGCCTTCAGGCCGGAGTCGAGCAGCGGGGGCAGCTGGTCGCCCGCGATGGTGTCGGGCCGCACCAGGGCGACCGGCCCGCAGCCGGCCAGGGACCTGCCGAGACCGGCGAGCAGCGCGGGCTGGCCGCCGTTGACGGGGTAGGACAGGGGGCTGGTGAACTCGGCGTTGGTGATGCCGTAGCCGCCTATGTACGGGATGCCCGCGCCCTCCAGGGACGGGAAGAAGGAGTCGGCGTACTGGCTGTACGATCCTACGACCGCGACGACGTTCTCCTTGGCGGCCCGTCGGGCGCACTTGGCGGCGGCCACGCTGTCGTTGTGGTCGTTGCAGGTCAGCACGTTGAGCTTGCGGCCGTTGATCCCGCCCTTGGCGTTGATCCAGCGGGCGTACGCGTGGGCGAAGGCGGGCATTCCGGGCTTGTTGGTGGCCTTGGTGTCCTGCGGTGCCCACGTCATGACGGTGATCGGATCGTCCCCGGCATCCCCCGTGGTGCCAGGGACGACCCCGCAGCCGGCGAGGATCGACGCGCACGCGGCCGCCGTGCCCGCGCGAAGCACGCCTTTTCTGGCGTGACGGGTGAGGTGGCCGGGGAGGAATGTGCTGCGGGTGCGTCGCCTGCCGGTCATGGTTCCGCACGATTCCGCCACATGACCAACCCGAGAGTGATCTCGGCTCAACAATGGGTGACGCGCAGGTGAATTGCGGGGGCAGGGGTGACCGATGTGGAGGGGAACGTACGATCGATGACCGTGCAAGCTTCGGAGAACTCTTCCCGTCGTGGCCGTCGCTCATCCACCATGGGCGGCATGCCTGCCAACGACATGCCGTGGTGGCGCTGGCGCAGCAACGTGCGCTCGGCGCTGCACATGCTCTCCGATCCCGGGTTCCAGCGGGAGGTCTGGCTGGCCGGTGTGGACGGCTACGGCGACGTGACCGACGCGGTGTACCGGCTGGTCGAGGACACCTGGCTGGATCACTGGTCCGCCGAGAAGTACGTCGGCACGATCTTCCGCGACTCGCAGGAGGCGGCCCTCGTGGACACCGCCGTGCTGCGGGTGCTGCGGATCATGCACCAGGTCGGGCCGGACGCCCCGGTCACCGCGTACCTGGAGAACCAGGCGTGGCCCGAGGCGATCCAGGCGGCCCGGGACGCGCATGTCCGGCTCGCCACGAGCGACGGCGAGGAGCCGGACACACCGCCGCGCAGCCTGGAGGTCCTGCGGATCATGACCCGGTCCGCCTAGGGGTCCGTACAGCGGGACGATTGCGGGCGGTGCGGCCGCCTGTGGGACCCTGTCCTGCATGAACGAGCAGTCCACCACCGCCGCGACCCCGCCGGACCAGTACGTCCTCACGCTCTCCTGCCCGGACAGGAAGGGCATCGTGCACGCCGTGTCGAGCTACCTCTTCATGACCGGCTGCAACATCGAGGACAGCCAGCAGTTCGGCGACCACGACACGGGACTGTTCTTCATGCGCGTCCACTTCTCGGCGGATGCGCCGGTGTCCGTGGAGAAGCTGCGGGCCAGCTTCGCGGCGATCGGCGACTCCTTCCAGATGGAGTGGCAGATCAACCGGGGCGACCAGAAGATGCGCATCCTGCTGATGGTCAGCAAGTTCGGGCACTGCCTGAACGACCTGCTGTTCCGGGCGCGGACCGGGGCGCTGCCGGTGGAGATCGCCGGTGTGGTGTCCAACCACACGGACTTCGCCGAGCTGGTGGGCTCGTACGACATCCCCTTCCACCACATTCCGGTGACGAAGGACACGAAGTCCGAGGCGGAGGGGCGGCTGCTCGACATCGTGCGTGAGGAGGGTGTGGAGCTGGTCGTTCTCGCCCGGTACATGCAGGTGCTGTCGGACGATCTGTGCAAGGCGCTGTCCGGGCGGATCATCAATATCCACCACTCGTTCCTGCCTAGCTTCAAGGGTGCGAAGCCGTATCACCAGGCTCATGCCCGGGGTGTGAAGTTGATCGGGGCGACGGCTCACTATGTGACGGCTGATCTTGATGAGGGGCCGATCATCGAGCAGGAAGTCGAGCGGGTGGGGCATGACGTGACGCCTGAGGGGCTTGTCGCCATCGGGCGTGATGTGGAGTGTCAGGCGTTGGCTCGGGCTGTGAAGTGGCATGCCGAGCGGCGGATTCTGCCCAATGGGCGGCGGACTGTGATTTTCGCCTGAGAGTTCGGGTTGTCCCGTTTGGTGGCGGGTGCGGGCGAATCGTGGTTGTTCGCGCAGTTCCCCGCGCCCCTGGGTTAGTTACATCCGGCTCAGTGAGGCGGCTGCGAAGAGGACGTCTCTGATGGCCTCTCTGTCTCCCAGTTGGCCTGCTGCCGCTTCCTGTGGGGGTACGTGGCCTGCTGCCAGGCGGCAGAATTCGACGCCGTCCAGGGCTACGTGGGCCACCTCGTGTTCCGCGGAGCCCTTGGCGGCGGGGGAGTCGAGGGGGATCAGCCACTCGCCGCCGCCGAGGCCCTCGATCTCCAGGCGGAGGCTGCGGCCCGGTTCGCCGGCGGCCACGAGGTGGCGGTGGTGGGCGGGGGCCGCGAGGCCGGCCTGGCGGCGGTGGGCCAGGGCCGTCGGCAGCATGCGGGCCGCCAGGTCGATCATGCGGTGCAGATGGCGCGGCGAGGGCGGATCGTAGGGGTAGTCGACCGCGTCCGCGATGTCCTCGGCGTGCACCCAGCACTCGAAGGCCCGGTCGAGCATCGCGTCGTGCAGGGGCAGCGCGAAGTCGCCGTACGGTACGGGCATCTTCCCGGCGGTGCCGCCCGTGAAGGACACCGTGCGCACGAGGTTGTGGCTCTGTTCCCGCCAGGGCGCCCGCACGGACCGGGTGGGCGGGAAGTGGGAGGCCTCCCAGTACGCCTCGGTGCGAGCCGCCGGGGTCGGGTGCCGGGACGTGACGTCGCCCAGCGGGTCGTCCAGGCCCAGCGCGAGCGCGACGAGCCCGTCGACGCTGAGCAGATGCGCGATGACCCCGGCGACGGTCGTACGGCGGCTCGTGGACTCGTCGGCCCGGAACCAGCGCAGCCGTACCGGTGCGTGCCACTCGGCCTCGCCGAAGTCCTGGAGCAGGGCGTCCAGGCGCGCGGTCTCGGCGTCGTACGCGGCGGCCCAGTCCGGCACCGGGATGCGCGGCGGGCGGCGCTCCAGGCAGGTCTCCAGGACCCGGGTGCGCAGCGAGGGGTCCAGGTCGAGGCTCTCGGGCCGTTGCAGCAGCCCGACCGCCTCGCGCAGCCGCCGTGCCTCGTCGGCGCAGCTCCCGCACTCGCCGAGGTGCTCCTCGACGGCCACGGCCTCCTCGGCCGAGCAGGCGGCCAGCGCCCAGGCGCCGAGCAGGGCCTTCAGCACGGGGTGCTCCAGCACGGGCCGTACGGGAGGGGGCGTCGGGTCGCCGAGGTCCGCCAGGGCGGGCAGCGGCAGCCCGCTGTCCTCGACGGAGGCCCGGGGCGGCGGGATCCGCGGCGGCTTCCCCGGCTCCGGCTCGGGCCCGTCCGGCTCGCCCGGGCCCGAGGGGATCTCCGACCCGCTCACACCGCACCCCCGTGCCCGGGCGGTGCGCCGGGTGGCTCGGTCTCGTGGGCGGTTGACAGGAGCTGAAGGCCGAGGCGCAGTCGGCGGCGGGCCTCGTCCTCGGTGATGCCGAGGTCGGTGGCGGTCTGGCGGTAGTCGCGGCGCTGGAAGTAGGCCCGCTCCAGGGCCGAGCGCAGCGGGACCGGCATGGACTGGACGATGTAGTCGGCGCGGGCGGCGACCGAGGCGCGGCGCACCCGGTGCTCCAGCTCCTCCGCGGTGCCGGAGCCGTCGCGGGCGAGGGCGGCGGTCTCGGTGGCGCGCAGGCGCTGTACGGCCAGGCGGTGGGTCAGGGTGGCGACCCAGGTGCGCAGCGGGCCCTGCCGGGGGTCGTAGGTGTCCGGGTGTTCCCAGACGTGGACGAAGACCTCGCGGGTGATGCCGTCGGCCGCGCGTTCGTCGCCGAGGACGCGGTGGGCGAGGCCGTGCACGAGGGAGGCGAACCGGTCGTAGAGCTCGCCCAGGGCGGCGGCCTCACCGCGGGCGAGCCGCTGCTGCATCTTGCGGTCCCAGCGGGGCGGTACGTCCTTTTTCGCCATGCGGCCCCCTCACCCCCCTGCTCGTGTCCCGCGCCCGTGCCCTGTCCAGCCTGTGCCTGATGTCTCCTCGAATGTAGTCGGCACGTCCGGTAGCGCACGCCCCTTTGTGGCAATGTGCGCCCCCTGGGCGGCCGTAGGTGGTAGAGGCGTCTACCCTTCCGGCGTCCGATCAGGCGTGACTGAAGGGGATCGAACAGGATCGAAGTCGACCAAATCAAGCCTGATTCGACGGGGATCCGTTTTTCGGGTTGTGTTTCAGGGAACGGCCGCTGGGCAGCCGCGCTGCAAGGAAGCGTAGGGACTGCTTCCGTTTTGGCGATCGAAGGGCGTGGTGGTGACCTTCAAAGTGACCGGCGGTGAGCACGGCGAATGGTCCGTGCTCCAGGTGTCCGGCGAACTGGATCTGGTGACCTCGCCGGTGCTGCGTCAGCGTGTGCACGACGTAGTGGCCGAGGGGCACCACTGTCTTGTCCTCGACCTGTCCGAGGTGTTCTTCTGCGATTCCAGCGGCGTCGGCGTGCTCATCGCCGCCCGTCGTCTGATCCGCTCCTGCCAGGGCCGGCTGCGGCTGGTGCTGCCCGCCCGGGGCGCGGCCGACGGGTCCCATGTCAACCGGGTCCTCGGCGCGCTGGGCGTACGCAGGCTGTTCGACGTGTACGGCGATGTGGACGCGGCCCTGGGTGACGAGGGCGAACCCCTGTCCGCGTGAGGGGCCGATCACGCACGGTAGGGCGAGTGTTGCCGTTCTGACACGCCGTTGTCCCGGAATTCCCCCGGTCTTGGCGCAAGTGACGTTTTCCCGCGCCCGAACGGCCCCTGCCGTCGTACGCTCCGAGCGAGACGCACCCCACCTGACGTAAGGCGGCCTGAAAGAGACATGGTCAGCAGCGAGTACGAGCGCAGGATCGCCGCCCGGTTCGCCATCTTCGACCAGGACGGCAACGGCTACATCGACCGCGAGGACTTCTACGGGGCGGCCAAGGCGCTGCTCGGGGAGTTCGCCGTAGCGGCCCGGTCCGACAAGGGCCAGGCGCTGTACGGCGGCGCGGAGGCGTTCTGGCAGGGCATGGCGGGCATCGCGGACCGCGACGGCGACCAGCGCATCACGCGCGAGGAGTTCGTGGGCGGCGCGGTCAAGCGCCTGCGCGACAACCCCGACCGCTTCGCCGAGATCGCGCGCCCCTTCCTGCACGCGGCCCTGGACATCGCCGACACGGACGGCGACGGCGCGGCCACCCTCGAGGAAGTGACCCGCGTCCTCACCTGCCTCGGCGCCCCCGAGGACGTCGCCCACAGAGCCGCCGGCGCGCTCGACGCGGACGAGGACGGCAAGGTCGCCGAGACCGAGGTCGTACCGGCCTTCGCGCGGTACTTCACGGTGCCGGAGTAGAGCGACTGGCTCGGGCGGCGGCGTCGGCCCGGGCGGTGCCCAGGCCCCGGGCGGCGCCGCCCGCCCGGGCCCGCCCGCATGCCCGCGCCGCTCGCCCGAGTCGTGTCACTCGCCTGAGTAGCGCTCCCGCAGCTTGTACTTGAGCACCTTCCGCAACGTCTCCCCCCGCGGAAGCGCGTCCACCACCTCCAGTCGCTCCGGCAGCTTGTGCACGGACAGGCCCTCGGCGCGCAGATGCGCTGTCACCGCGTCGAGGGTCAGCACCTCGGCCCCCGGCGGCTGTTCCACCACCGCGCACACCAGCTCTCCGCGTGCCGCGTCCGGTAGGCCGATCACCGCCACGTCTCCGACCGAAGGGTGCCGGTGCAGGAGGTCCTCGATCTCCTGGGCCGAGATGTTCTCGCCCTTGCGGATGATGACGTCCTTGAGGCGGCCGGTGAGGACCAGGTGGCCGGTCTCCGTGACGTGGCCGAGGTCGCCGGTGCGCAGGAAGCCGTCGGGGTCGAAGGCCTCCGCCGTCTGCCCCGTGTTCAGGTAGCCCCGGCACACCGCCTCCCCGCGCAACCGCACCTCCCCGTCCACGATCCGTATCTCCATGCCCTCCGGCGGTCGTCCCTCGGTCGTCGCCAGCAGCTCGGGGGTGTCGTCCGGGGCCCCCATGGTGATCATCGGTACCTCGGTCATGCCGTAGCCGTGGGTGAGCTGTACGCCCATCTCGCGGATCACCGAGTGGTAGAGCTCCGGCGGCTTCGGGGCGCCGCCGCCCGCCAGGAGTCGTAGCGTCGGGATCACGGGGGTTCCCGGCTGCTTTCGCTGCTCCGTCAGGAACATCGAGTAGAACGCCGTGGAGCCGCCCGCCATGGTCACCCCGTGTCGGCGGTAGGACTCCAGCGCGTCCGGCAGCGCGAACTGTTCGAACAGGACGGCCGGGAAGCCGTACAGCAGCAGCATCACCGTGTAGTCGGGCCCGCCGATATGGGCGTACGGGAAGGCGATCGACCCCACGTCGTCCCCGGAGGGCCGCAGCGCGTGTGCGAGGCAGGAGCCGCCCGCGATCAGGGAACGGTCCGTGTGCAGCACGCCCTTGGGGTCGGAGGTCGTGCCGGACGTCCAGTAGATCCAGCGGACCGCGGTGCCGTCGGAGGGCGGGGGAGGCAGGATCGCGGGGTCGCCGTCGGGCAGGTCGGCGTACGCCTCGAAGACGCCCTTCGCGCCCAGCCGCCGGGCCATCTCCCCGTGGTCGAAGCCGCGCCACACGCCCGGCACCGCGAAGAACTCCGCCCTCGACTCGCGCAGCGCGAAGCCCACCTCGCGGTCCCGGTAGAAGGGGATCACCGGCGTCTGCACGGCCCCGAGACGGGCCAGCGCGAAGGACAGCAGGGCCGTCTCCATCCGGGTGGGCAGCTGCCAGGCGACCACCGTGCCGGGGCGGACGCCCATGCCGTACAGCCCGGCCGCCACCCGTTCGGCCCGCGTGTGAAGTCCTCCGAAGGTCAGCGCGCGGTCGTCCGCCAGGAAGAGGGGCCGGTCCGGGGTGAGGGCGGCGCGGCGGGTGACCAGCTCCCACAGGGTGCGGGACGAACTCAGGTCGTGCGGGGTCTCGTTCACGGCTGCCCCCTGCCTGCTTGGCTGACGGGTCGTCAGGTGGGATGCTAACTGACGCTGCATCAGATAAGCATCAGTCCGGCGGAGGGGACCCATGGAGCGCGCGACCGAACTGCCCCGCATCATCAGCGTCGACGACCACGTGATCGAGCCCGCCCACCTCTTCGAGACGTGGCTGCCGGCCAAGTACCGCGATCGCGGCCCCCGGCCCCTGACCGCGGGCATCGGTGAACTCGCCTACATCGCGGGCAAGTACCGCATCACCATGGACCCGGACGGCCCGCCCACCGACTGGTGGATCTACGAGGACCTGAAGTTCCCGTACAAGCGCAACATCGCCGCCGTCGGCTTCGACCGCGACGAGATGACCCTGGAGGGCATCACCAGGGAGGAGATGCGGCGCGGCTGCTGGGACCCGAAGGCCCGCCTGGAGGACATGGACCTCAACCATGTCGAGGCGTCCCTCTGCTTCCCGTCCTTCCCGCGCTTCTGCGGCCAGACCTTCGCCGAGGCGCACGACAAGGAGGTCGCCCTGGCCTGTGTGCGCGCCTACAACGACTGGATGGTCGAGGAGTGGTGCGGGGACAGCGGTGGGCGGCTCATCCCGCTCTGCCTGATCCCGCTGTGGGACGTCGAACTGGCCGTCGCGGAGATCCGGCGCAACGCCGCGCGCGGAGTGCGGGCGGTGACCTTCTCCGAGATTCCCACCCATCTCGGGCTGCCGTCCATCCACTCCGGCTACTGGGACCCGTTCTTCGCGGTCTGCCAGGAGACCGGGACCGTCGTGAACATGCACATCGGGTCCTCGTCCCAGATGCCCGCCGCCTCCCCCGACGCCCCGCCCGCCGTCCAGGCCTCGCTCAGCTTCAACAACGCGATGGCCTCGATGATGGACTTCCTCTTCAGCGGGGTCCTGGTGCGGTACCCGCGCCTCAAACTCGCCTATTCCGAGGGCCAGATGGGCTGGATCCCCTACGCCCTGGAACGCGCCGACGACGTCTGGGAGGAGCACCGCGCCTGGGGCGGCGTCCGCGACACGATCCCCGAGCCGCCGTCCACGTACTACTACCGGCAGATCTACTGCTGCTTCTTCCGCGACAAGCACGGGGTCGCCTCGCTCGACGTCGTAGGCCGCGACAACGCCACCTTCGAGACCGACTACCCGCACGTCGACTCGACCTTCCCGCACACCAAGGAAGTCGCCCTCGACCACGTCAAGGGCCTCGACGACGAGACGGTCTACAAGCTGATGCGCGGCAACGCGATCCGCATGCTCGACCTGGATCTCGACAAGTAGATGGACCTCACGTACACCCCGGATGAGGAGGACTTCCGGGCCCGCCTGCGGGAGTGGCTCGGCACGGCGCTGCCCACGCTGCCGCCCAAGCCGTCTCCCGACGACTGGCCCGCCCGCCGCGCCTACGACCTCGGCTGGCAGCGCAGGCTCCACGACGCCGGATACGCCGACGTCCACTGGGACGCCTCCCCGACCACCCGGCTCATCTTCCTGGAGGAGACCGAGAAGGCCGGCGCGCCCTATGTGGGCGCCAACTTCGTGGGGCTGCTGCACGCCGGCCCGACCATCGCCGCCGAGGGCACGGACGGGCAGCGGGCGCGCTGGCTGCCGCCGATCCTGCGCGGCGAGGAGGTCTGGTGCCAGGGCTTCAGCGAACCGGAGGCCGGCTCCGACCTCGCGGCCCTGCGCACGCGCGCGTGGCGCGACGGCGACCACTACGTGGTGACCGGCTCCAAGATCTGGACCTCCCACGCGGAAGTCGCCGACTGGTGCGAGCTGTTGGTCCGCACGGACCCCTCGGCGCCCAAGCACCGGGGCATCACCTGGCTCGCCCTGCCCATGGACACGCCCGGCATCACCGTACGACCGCTGCGCACGCTCGCCGGGTCGGCAGAGTTCGCGGAGGTCTTCCTCGACGAGGTGCGCGTGCCGCTCGCGAACCGCGTCGGGGACGAGAACGACGGCTGGCGCGTGACGATGGTGACCCTGTCGTTCGAACGCGGTACGGCCTTCGCGGGCGAGGTCGTCGCCTGCCGCCGCGTCCTCACCGAACTGGCCCTCCAGGCCCGCGAGAACGGCCGCTGGGACGACCCGGCGCTGCGGCGCCGACTGGGCAGGCTCAACGCCGAGTTCCGGGCGCTGTGGCGGCTCACACAGTGGAACGTGAGCGCGGCGGAGGCCTCGGGCGGGGTGCCCGGCGCCGGAGGCTCGGTCTTCAAGCTGCGGTACTCGCACGCCCGCCAGGAGCTCTACGACGCCGCCGCGGACGTCCTCGGCCCCGACCGCCTCGACCTGGACCGCCCCTGGACCCTCGACCGCCTCTCTTCCCTCTCGTACACCATCGCGGCCGGTACCTCCCAGATCCAGCACAGCATCGTCGCCGAGCGGATCCTCGGCCTGCCGAAGGGACGGTGACCGTGCGTTTCCGGTTGACGGACGACCAGCGGGCGTTGCGCGACGGGGTGCGGCAGCTGCTCGCCCGGCGCTTCGACGCGGAGGCGCTGCGGGCCGCCGTGCGGGACCCGGTGCGGCTGGACCGGGCGCTGTGGCGGGCCCTGGGCGACGCCGGGTTCTTCGCGCTGCGGCTGCCGGAGGCGGACGGCGGGGTCGGACTGGGGCTGCCCGAGGCGGTGTTGGTGTTCGAGGAGGCGGGGCGGGCGCTGCTGCCCGGGCCGCTGGCCGCCACCCACCTCGCGGCCGGTGCCGTGCCCGGCGCCGCCGAGGGGGAGACCGTCGTGACGGCCGTCGACGGCGGCCTCGCGGAGTGGCTGACGGAAGCGGACGTCGTACGCGGCGACACCGCCGGAGCCGTGCCGCTGCGCTCCCTCGACCCGCTGACGCCCCTGCACCGCGTGCCCGGGGCCGCGGCGGCCCCGGACCCCGTCGCCGTCCTCCTCACCGCCGCGGAGCAGCTCGGCACGGCCGTACGCGTCTGCGAACTGGCGGCGCAACACGCCCGGGCCCGCGAACAGTTCGGACGGCCCATAGGGGCCTTCCAGGCGGTGGCACACCTGTGCGCGGGGATGCTGGTCCGGGCGGAGACGGCCCGCGTCGCGGTGTACGCGGCCGCCGTCACCGCCGACCCGGCCGACATCGCCGCCGCCCGGCTGCTCGCCGACGAGGCCGCCGTACACGGCGCCCGCGACTGTCTCCAGGTGCACGGCGGCATGGGCTTCACCTGGGAGTCCGAGGTCCATCTGCACCTGAAACGCGCATGGGTTCGAACCCAACGTGCGGGTGGAATCACGGAGAGTGAGGAACTCCTCGCCGCCGATCTGGTCGCCGGAACGCCCTGACAGGCCCTCTGGCTGCGACATTGCCGACGATGCCCACAGAGATGTCGCGGATTGTGGCATGCCGGAATTACGGAGAGTTGATATCGGGTCGTATCCGATGCGTGACTCGTAACAGCCCGGAGTCGGCTGTCCGCTCCGGTACCTTGTGTGAGATGCGAGTGGCTCAGAGCGCAGTGCGACCCAGGGGCGCGGCCTGTTCGACTCCCCGCGGTGAGCGTCGCACAGTATCCCGCAGGGGTACTCCTTCGCGCTGGAATATGCCCGAAGCGCTTGTTGGGGTGACTGTACGTCAACCATGCTGTCCCACAAGGGATTCACGTTCCGTGATCCTTGTCCCGGCCGTTGTTCTGGCCATGCAGAAAATGGCTACGATCGTGGCCCTCGTGAGGCGCGAGCCTAAGTGTCCGCCGGTTCGGATGGTGTGAGCGGTGCAGGTGCTTCAAGTGCAGCTGGAGATCCGGCCCGACCCCGCAGAGGTGGGGCGTGCCAGGCGGTGGGCCCGCTCGCGCCTGGCCGGGTCCGGCATACAGGCCGACGAACCGCTCGCCGAGACACTGATCCTGCTCGTCTCCGAACTCGTCACCAACGCCGTGGTGCACACCGGCTGTCCCGCGGTGCTGCTGCTGTCGCTGCCGCACGCGGTGACGGACGAGTCCACGGTCCGCCTCGAGGTCGCCGACCGCAGCGGCCGGGCCCCCGTACCGCGGTGCGCTGACGACGACGCGACCGGCGGCCGGGGCCTCGCCCTCGTCGACGGCCTCGCCGACCGTTGGGGCTGGAGCGTCGAGAGCACCGGCAAGCGCATCTGGTGCGAACTGGACCGGTGTTCGAAGTCCGGTGAGGTGACGGCGTCGTGCGGAGGGGGCGCGGCGGCGTACGGCGGCGGGACGTCCTTCGAGGGGCTGGCGTACGAGGCGGTGTAGGGCCGCCCGGACTTTCGGTGTGCCCGTTTGATGCCTGCCTCCCGCCCGTCTCTGCCTGCCCCCCCGCCTGTGTGTCCCCGCCCGCCGGGCGTGTGGAGCGCGAGGCGTTGTGGACGGCGGCACATGCCGCGGGGTCTTGCGGCGAAGCCGGGGCATGGGGGCACGGCGGGCCGGCCGTTTCCGGCGGGGCATGCGGCGATGCGCCGGACGTGCTTCCGTGCGCACCCACGGTACACACCGCATATCCGGCAAATCACCGAACCGGGTGTTGACGCGTCGTGACCATGTGCTCACGCTGGTGGGCAGCGATTCGCCGTGAGGGGACGGCGAGGGCTTCGGTGACGGCAGCCCTCGGCGAGTGTGAGTCGTGATTCGGCGTCGGCTCCCTTCAGGGCCAGGGGAGCCGGGGCGGGAGCGCCGGAGTGGGGTGGCGGCGCGCGCTGCCGTGCTCGGGGCGAGCAGCGCGGCGCCGCCATCCTGCTGGGCGGCCCCGGGCGGCCGACGCCCTAGAGGATGGCGACCGGCGCCACCGGGGACCCGGTCGCCCCGGCGAACGGCTCGGGCGTCGCCGCCAGCAGGAAGACATAGCGCCCCGCTTCTCCACAGGCTGTGGACAACTTTTCGAGATTCCAGTTCTGGCCCTGCGGCATCCCCATCTCCACGAGGTGGAGCGCGTGCACCGGCAGCCACAGGCCGTCCACCTCGGGCGGGAACACCTCGAAGGTCAGGGTGTCGTTGGCGACGGCCGCGACATCGCGCGCGTGGAACCACTCCGGCGTCCGGATCGACAGCCCCGGTGACGGATAGGCGTAGGCGTGCCGGTCCCCGGCCAGACAGACCTGGACCTGCCCGGTCCGTACGAGCACGATGTCGCCGGCCCCTACGCGCGTCCCGGCCAGCTCCTCGGCGGCGTCCAGATCCTCGGGAGTGACGGCGTACCCGCCGTCCAGCCGGTCCGTGCCCCGGGCCCGGGCGACGTCGAGCAGGACCCCGCGCGAGACGAGGTGCCGGACCGTGCCGATGCCACTGAACCCGGCGCCGCCGTGCGCCGTGACGGAGCCGGCCGGGCGGCCGTTGTAGATCCGGCCCGAGTGCGAGACGTGGGGCAGCGCGTCCCAGTGGGTGGCCGCCTGCAGCCCCATCGTCACGACGTCGTCGCTGCACGCGACCGTGCCCGGGCCGAACAGCTCCTGGTTGATCTGCACCATGACGTGCAGTGGGTCGATACGGCCCGGGATCATCCCCGTCTGGACGCCGTTCTGTTCGAGGGGGAGCGCGAGCGGGACGCGGCGGCCGGTGCGGACAGTGGCCGCGGCCTCCCGTACGACCTCGTCGGTGATCAGGTTCAGTGTGCCGAGCTCGTCGTCGGCCCCCCAACGGCCCCAGTTGTTCACGCGCTTGGCGATGTCGTGGAACGCGTCCGGCAGCGACATGAGTCCTCCCCGGGGCTTGTCTTCCTGTATCTGACGGGTCGTAGAATTCGAGAACCTGAAATCTAACGGTCCGTCAGAAACCGTGGGACGGGAAGGGGCCGGGCGTGGGGAACTTCTTGGCAGGGAAGGTCGTCGCCGTCACCGGCGCCGGGCGGGGCATCGGCCGGGCGGTCGCGCTCGCGGCGGCGGCCGAGGGGGCGAAGGTCGTCGTCAACGACTACGGCGTCTCCGTCGACGGCGCCTCGCCGACCAGCGAGATCGCCGAGGGCGTGGTCAAGGAGATCGAGGCGGCGGGCGGGGAGGCGGTGGCCGTCGCCGACGACATCTCCACCATGGCGGGCGGGCAGCGGGTCGTCGACGTGGCGCTGTCGTCGTACGGGCGGCTCGACGGGGTCGTCTGCGTGGCCGGGATCCTGCGCGAGCGGATGCTGTTCAACATGACCGAGGAGGAGTGGGACCCGGTCGTCGCGACCCATCTGAAGGGCACGTTCACGGTGTTCCGGGCGGCCTCCGCGGTGATGCGGAAGCAGCGGGCCGGGACGTTGATCGGGTTCACGAGCGGGAATCACCAGGGGTCCGTCTCGCAGGCCAACTACAGCGCGGCGAAGGGCGGGATCATCTCGCTGGTGCGGAGCGCGGCGCTGGGGCTGCACAAGTACGGGGTGACCGCGAACGCGGTGGCGCCGGTGGCGCGGACGCGGATGTCTGCGGGGGTGCCGATGGAGTTGGCGGAGATCGGGGAGCCGGAGGATGTCGCCGCGTTGGTGGTGTATCTGCTGTCCGACGAGGCCTCTCGGCAGGGGATCACCGGGCAGGTGTACACGGTCGCCGGGGCGAAGATCGCGGTGTGGGCTCAGCCGAGGGAGTTGCGGGCGGGGTTTGCGGCTGGGGGGTGGACCGTGGAGAAGATCGCGGAGTTTTTGCCGGGGTCGGTGGGGGTGGATCCGATGCCGTTGTTGGAGCGGGTGGCGGGGATGGAGAGGGCGGCGCGGGAGGGGGAGCGGCCTAACGCGTGAGGGGGTGGGCTTGTCTGTGGTGTGGCGGGTGCGGGGCGGTGGGGGTTGTTCGCGCAGTTCCCCGCGCCCCTAAAGAAGGGCGTCACTCCACCGCAGATCGATATCGAGGCGGCGATTGTGGATTTTGGGTTCACGCGTGAAGACGAGGACTTTCGTGCCGAGGTCCGTGACTGGCTTGCCGCGCATGCCACGGGCGCGAGCGACCGGCGCGCCTGGGAGCGGACGCTCGGTGCCGCCGGGTGGATCGGGATCGGGTGGGGGGTGGAGGGGTACGGGAATCGGAGGGTGGGGCTCACCCGGCAGGTTGTCTGGGCCGAGGAGTATGCGCGGTCGGGGGCGCCGGCGCGGTCCGGGCATATCGGGGAGAATCTGCTCGCGCCGACGCTGATAGCGCACGGCAGCGAGGAGCAGAAGGCCCGGTTTCTGCCTCCGATCGCCGCCGGTGATGAGCTGTGGTGCCAGGGGTACAGCGAGCCCGGTGCCGGGTCGGATCTGGCCGGGATCCGTACCGCGGCCGTGCGGGTGGCGGACGGGCGTGGGTATCGCGTCACGGGGCAGAAGATCTGGACGTCGCTCGCGCACGAGGCCGACTGGTGTTTTGTGCTGGCCCGTACCGAGGCCGGGTCCCGGAGGCATCGCGGGCTGAGCTTTCTCCTCGTTCCCATGGACCAGCCGGGCCGTATCGAGGTCCGTCCCATCCGGCAGCTCACCGGCACCAGCGACTTCAACGAGGTCTTCTTCGACGGCGCGCACGCGGAGGAGGTCGTCGGGGGTGAGGGCGACGGCTGGCGGGTCGCCATGAGCCTGCTCGGTTTCGAGCGGGGGGTCTCCACGCTGGCCCAGCAGATCGGTTTCGCCCAGGAGTTGGAGGGCGTCGTACGGGCGGCGCGGGAGTCGGGGGCGGTGCGGGATCCCGTCGTACGGGAGCGGCTCGTGCGGCAGTGGGCCGAACTGCGCGCCATGCGCTGGAACTCCCTGCGCACGCTGGGCGGTTCGGGCGACGCGGGGGCGCCGAGTGTGGCGAAGCTGCTGTGGGCCGGCTGGCATCAGCGGCTCGGGGAGCTGGCGGTGCTGGTGCGGGGTGCGGCGGCGGGGGTGGGTCCCGCCGACTGGTCGGCCTCGGCGCCGTACGAACTGGACGCGGCACAGCACCTGTTCCTGTTCTCCCGGGCCGACACCGTCTACGGCGGCTCGGACCAGATCCAGCGCACGATCATCGCCGAGCGTGTGCTCGGCCTGCCCAGGGAGCCCAAGGGAGCCGTGTGATGCGAGGCGTGATCTTCGACGGCAAGCAGGTCCGGGTCGTGACGGATCTGGAGGTGCGGGAGCCGGGGCCGGGTGAGGTGCGGGTCGCGATCCGGGCGGCCGGGCTCTGCCACAGCGATCTGTCGGTGGTGGACGGGACCATACCCTTCCCCGTTCCCGTGGTGCTGGGCCATGAAGGGGCCGGGGTCGTGGAGTCGGTGGGTGTGGGCGTCACCCATGTCGCGCCCGGTGACCATGTGGCCCTGTCCACGCTGGCCAACTGCGGGACGTGCGCGGAGTGCGACCGGGGACGGCCGACGATGTGCCGGGGCGCGATCGGGCGCCCGGGCCGGCCGTTCAGCCATGAAGGCCTGCCGGTGTACCAGTTCGCGGCGAACTCGGCCTTCGCGGAGCGCACGGTGGTGAAGGCCGTGCAGGCCGTCCGCATCCCCGAGGACATCCCCCTGGCGTCGGCGGCGCTGATCGGGTGCGGGGTGCTGACGGGGGTGGGTGCCGTACTGAACCGGGCGCGGGTGGACCGGGGCGACAGCGTGCTGGTGATCGGGACGGGCGGGATCGGGCTGAACGTGCTGCAGGGGGCGCGGCTGGCGGGCGCCCTGCGGATCGTCGCCGTCGACGCCAACCCGGCGAAGGAGGAGGTGGCGCGGCGCTTCGGCGCGACGGACTTCCTCACCTCGACCGAGGGCGTGCGCGACATCCTGCCCACCGGCGTGGACCACGCCTTCGAGTGCGTCGGCCGGGTGGAGCTGATCCGCCAGGCGATCGACGCGCTGGACCGGCACGGCCAGGCGATCCTCCTCGGCGTGCCCCCGGCCTCGGCCGAGGCGTCCTTCCGCGTCTCGTCGATGTACCTCGACAAGTCCGTCCTGGGCTGCCGCTACGGCTCCTCCCGCCCGCAGCGCGACATCGCCCTGTACGCCGACCTGTACCGCGAGGGCCGGCTGCTGCTCGACGAACTCGTCACCCGGACCTATCCGGTCGAGGAGTTCGAGAGGGCGGCGGCGGACGCGGAGGCGGGGCGGGTGGCGCGGGGAGTGCTCACATTCTGAGGTCTTCACGGGGTGTGGCCTCCCCGGCCCGGAAGGTCCGCCGGTAGGCGGTGGGGGTGACGCCGAGCGCCGTCTGGAGGTGCTGGCGCATCGACTGGGCCGTGCCGAAACCGGCGTCGTGGGCCACCTGGTCGACGGAGCGGTCGGTGGACTCCAGCAGATGCCGCGCCCGCTCCACCCGCTGCTGGGTGAGCCACTGGCCCGGGCTGACACCCGTCTCCTCACGGAAGCGGCGGGTGAAGGTGCGGACCGACATGGACTCCTGGGCGGCCATGTCACGCAGCTGGATCGGCTCGTGCAGACGGCCCAGGGCCCAGGCGCGGGCGGCGGTGGTGGACGCCTGCTGCGGATCGGGCACCGGCCGCTCGATGTACTGCGCCTGCCCGCCGTCGCGGTGGGGCGGTACGACCGTACGGCGGGCCACGTCGTTGGCGACGGCGGCGCCGTGGTCGCGGCGCACCATGTGCAGGCACAGATCGAGTCCGGCCGCGACGCCCGCGGAGGTCAGCACATCGCCGTCGTCGATGAACAGCACGTCCGGGTCGACCTCGATCCGGGGGAAGAGCCGCTGGAGGCGTTCGGCGTCGGACCAGTGGGTGGTGGCCGGGCGGCCGTCGAGCCGGCCCGCGGCGGCGAGGACGTAGACGCCGGTGCAGATGGAGGCCAGCCGGGTGCCGGGGCGTAGATGGGCGAGGGCGGCGGCGAGTTCGGCCGTCAGTACGCCGTCCTCGTAGACCGGGCCGAGTTCGTACGACGCCGGGACGATCACCGTGTCGGCGGTGGCCAGGGCCTCCGGGCCGTGGGCGACGTGGATGGTGAAGTCGGCGTCCGTCATCACCGGGCCGGGCGGGCGGATCGAGCAGGTCACGACCTCGTAGAGATGCCGGCCCTCGGTGTCCTTGGGGCGGCCGAAGATGCGGTGCGGGATGCCCAGTTCGAAGGGGAGCAGCCCGTCGAGGGCGAGGACGACGACACGGTGGGGCCGGAAACCGGAGTCTGCTGCGCTCGCTGCCATGGCCCGATCCTAACGAATGCTGTCCTTCGGGCCACTCGATGCGTCCGGGCCTGGATCGGAAGCTCTATGACGTGACCGAGACAAGCGAAGCCCCGGCCGCCGTGGAGCAGCCGTCGAAACCGACCCGCAGGCGGGTGCACCGCGCCTGGTTCGTCGCCGCCGTCACCTTCGTGACGATCATCGGCGCCGCGGCCTTCCGTTCCGTACCGGGTCTGCTCATCGACCCGTTGCACGAGGAGTTCGACTGGTCGCGCGGCACGATCGGCGCCGCGGTCTCCGTCAATCTCGCGCTGTACGGCCTGACGGCCCCCTTCGCGGCGGCCCTGATGGACCGCTTCGGCATCCGCCGGGTGGTCGCCGTCGCCCTGACGGTGATCGCGCTCGGTTCCGGCCTGACCGTGTGGATGACGGCGGCCTGGCAGCTGATGCTGTGCTGGGGGCTGCTGGTCGGCCTCGGCTCCGGCTCCATGGCGCTGGCGTTCGCGGCGACCGTCACCAACCGCTGGTTCACCGAGCGGCGCGGCCTCGTCAGCGGCATCCTCACCGCCGCGTCGGCCTCCGGCCAGCTGATCTTCCTGCCCTTGCTGTCCTGGATCATCGACCGCTACGACTGGCGTCCGGCGGCCGTGACGGTCGCCCTCGCCGCGCTCGCGGTCGTGCCGTTCGTGTGGCTCCTGCTGCACGACCACCCGGCCGACATCGGCCAGAAGCCGTACGGAGCAGCGGAGTTCGTACCGAAGCCGCCCCCGGTGGTGGGCGCCGCCCGCCGCGCCGTCTCCGTCCTGTTCTCGGCCGCCCGCACCGGCCCGTTCTGGCTGCTCGCCGGTACCTTCGCGATCTGCGGCGCCTCCACCAACGGCCTGATCCAGACCCACTTCGTGCCCGCCGCCCACGACCACCGCATGCCCATCACGGCCGCGGCCTCCCTGCTCGCGGTCATCGGGATCTTCGACGTCGTCGGCACGATCGCCTCCGGCTGGTTCACCGACCGCTTCGACTCGCGCCGCCTGCTCGCGGTCTACTACGCCCTGCGCGGCGTCTCGCTGCTCTTCCTCCCGCTGCTGCTGGCGCCCTCGGTCCACCCGCCGATGATCTTCTTCATCGTCTTCTACGGCCTCGACTGGGTCGCCACCGTCCCGCCCACCCTCGCCCTGTGCCGCGAGCAGTACGGCGAGGACAGCGCGATCGTCTTCGGCTGGGTCCTCGCCTCCCACCAGGTGGGCGCCGCCCTGGTCGCCTTCCTCGGCGGGGTCGCCCGCGACACGTTCGGGTCGTACGACGTGGTCTGGTACGCGTCGGGGGCGCTGTGCGCGGTGGCGGCGCTGATGGCGTTGGTGATCCGGAAGAAGACGTCGGACGGGTGATCCGGAAAATGAAGTCGGACGGTGATGTCGAGAACCCGCGTCCCGCTCCGTCCCCGGTGTGAACGCGACCACAATGGGCCGCACGAGCACCGAGGAGACCATCATGGCGAAGTACCTGCTGCTGAAGCACTACCGCGGGGCCCCGGCCGCAGTCAACGACGTGCCCATGGACCGTTGGACGCCGGAGGAGATCTCGGCCCACATCCAGTACATGCGGGACTTCGCGGAGCGGCTGGAGAAGACCGGCGAGTACGTCGACGGTCAGGCGCTCGCCCCCGAGGGATCATGGGTCCGCTACGACGGTGAGGGGCGCCCGCCGGTCACCGACGGACCGTTCGCCGAGACCAAGGACCTCATCGCCGGCTGGATGATCATCGACGTCGACAGCCACGAGCGCGCCGTCGAACTGGCCGGGGAGCTGTCCGCCGCCCCCGGCGCGGGCGGTAAGCCGATCCACGAGTGGCTGGAGGTGCGCCCGTTCCTGGCCGCGTCGCCCACCACCACGGACGAGTGCCACCCCTGATGGACGAGGCCCTGCTCAGGAGCCTCACGCCGAGCGTGCTCACCGTCCTCGTCCGCCGCGGAGCCGACTTCGCGGCGGCCGAGGACGCCGTCCAGGACGCCCTCGTCGAGGCGCTCCGGGTCTGGCCGGCCGACCCGCCGCGCGATGCCAAGGGCTGGCTGGTCACGGTGGCCTGGCGCAAGTTCCTCGACGCGACCCGGTCGGACCTCGCCCGCCGCCGGCGAGAGGACCGCGTCGAGGAGGAACCGGCGCCCGGGCCGTCGTCCTCGTCGGACGACACGCTCCAGCTCTACTTCCTGTGCGCCCACCCCTCGCTGACCCCGGCATCGGCGGTCGCGCTCACCCTGCGCGCCGTCGGCGGCCTCACCACCCGGCAGATCGCCGAGGCCTACCTCGTACCCGAGGCGACCATGGCGCAGCGCATCAGCCGGGCCAAGCGCACGGTCTCCAGGGTGCGGTTCGACCGGCCCGGGGACGTCGCCACCGTCCTCCGCGTCCTCTACCTCGTCTTCAATGAGGGCTACTCCGGCGACGTCGACCTCGCCGCCGAGGCCATCCGGCTCACCCGGCAGCTCGCCGCCGCGATCGACCACCCCGAGGTGGCCGGGCTGCTCGCCCTCATGCTCCTCCACCACGCCCGGCGCGCCGCCCGCACCGCGTCCGACGGCAGCCTCGTGCCGCTCGCCGAGCAGGACCGGGGCCGGTGGGACACCGCGTCGATCGCCGAGGGCGTCGTGATCCTCCAGACGGCACTCGCCCGCGACCGACTGGGCGAGTTCCAGGCCCAGGCCGCCATCGCCGCCCTCCACGCCGACGCGCCCACCGCCGGGGAGACCGACTGGGTGCAGATCGTCGAGTGGTACGACGAACTCGCCCGCCTGACCGACAGCCCGGTCGTCCGCCTCAACCGCGCGGTCGCCGTGGGGGAGGCGGACGGCCCGCGCGCCGGCCTGGCCGCCCTCGCGGCGGTCGACTCGTCGCTTCCCCGCCACACCGCGGTGGCGGCGTACCTCCACGAACGCGACGGCGACTTGGCGACGGCGGCCCGCCTGTACGCCGAGGCGGCCCGACTGGCCCCCAACCTCGCCGAACGCGACCATCTGACGCGGCAGGCGGCGCGGCTCAATGCGGGGCGGGGGCGATGAGGGGGTGGGCGTGAGCTGTGCCGGCGTCGGGCGGCTCAAGAGGCAGCTTCGCAGAGCTTGAAGTGCGCATGGCCTCGGCGATCTTCTCGGCCACGTCCGCACGCACCATGCCCAGGTGCACGTACGGCTTGCCGCTGTGGGTGACCATCGGGCGAACGCTGCCCCAGACGCTCTCGGGGAAGCCGAGGCCTGCCAGGGCTTCCCGGACGGCCTCCGCCGCCTCGGTTGCCTTGCTACGACCGTCCCGGTAGGCCTGCATGTCCATCGTCACGAGTGCGCGCCCCCGGCGTGATCCCTGACCGCTGTGGCGTGCCGGGCGGCCTGGGCGATGTCGCCGAGCCGGCTGGCCGCGTTCAGACGTCGCCATTCGGTCTGGCACGTCGTGCAGTCCTGGACCGGAGCACAGTCGAGAAGCCAGGCGTTCAGGCCGATCGGCAGCTCGATGGGCGGTTCCTGGGTGGTTCTGTGGCGCGTGGCTGCCATCGTGTCTCCCCGACTCGTGTGACTCCAGATACGACCGTAGGAAGCGGGAGTTGAGCCGGTCCATGAAGTTGCACGCGGTTGCACGACGGGTACGTTCGCCCTTGACCGCCTCTTCCGCCCAGGTGAGGCTCACTCCGCGACCAGCGGCAACCGGCTCGACACAGGGAGAGGCAATGCGCCTACGGTTCGTCGGCAAAGATCCGGAGTCCGGAGATCACGGCTGCCCGGCCGTGTGGGTGGATGAGGAGACGCGGGATCTCGTCATCCAGGGTGTGAAGGCCGATGCGGAGACCATGTCCCGGACCGTCCAGGACAGCCCGCTCCCGGACCATGAGGGCGTGATCCGGCTGCCGCAGCGGATGATCCCGCTCGTGAGGGAGGCACTCGATGGCGCAAAGCCTCAGTAGCTTTGCGGACTTGATCCGGTCCGTGGAGCACTCCGCCGTGCACCTGGAGATGCGGGACACGTACGCGATCTCCAACGAGGATGAGGGCTTCGCGGCGTGGAAGCGAGGTCACCGGCTCGACCCGGACGACCGCGAGTCGTGGTGGCGTCCCTGGCTCGACCTCGTCCAGGAGGTCACCGCCAAGGGTGTCGTGATGCGCCGCGCGAGGATCGTAGGTGAGCCGCACAGCGAGTACATCCGGTACGAGCACTCGTTCACGTTCACCAACGTCGCCGCAGGCGAGGAGATCCGCTGGCTCCCGAGGCGGCAGGCTTCCGACCTCACCCTGCCGGGGAACGACTTCTGGCTCTTCGACGGCCGCGTCGTGCAGTTCAACGTCTTTGACGGTGACGGGCGTTGGGCGCACACCGACGAGACCGACCAGCCGGCGGTTGCCCGCCTGTGCTCCACCGCGTTCGACGCCGTCTGGGAGCGGGCCGTCCCGCACGAGAAGTACGCCATCTGAGAAGCCGGTACGCCAGTTCATGTCCACGTCCCCGCTGTCCACCGCCCAGGCCGCCCGCGCCGCCCTTGCCACGCGCCTGGACGACATGAGGAGGGACGCCGGGCTCAGTGGGCTTGAACTGGCGACGCGGTGCGGCTGGCACAAGTCGAAGGCGTCCCGCATCGCGCGCGCCAAGACCGCCCCGTCCGATGAGGACATACGGGCGTGGTGCCGGGCCTGTGGCGCGGAGGAACAGGCGGCCGATCTGATCGCCGCATCCCGCACCGCGGAGTCCATGTACGTCCAGTGGCGGCAGATCCACCGCGACGGCATGCGGCACGTCCATGAGAAGACCGTCCCGCTGTACCAGCGCACGCGCAATTTCCGCGTCTACGCCTCGAACCTGGTTCCCGGCATGCTCCAGACCGCCGACTACGCGACGGGGCTCCTGCAGTCCATCACACACTTCCAAGGCACCCCTGACGACGTCGACGACGCCGTGCGGGCCCGCCTGAACCGCTCCCGAGTCGTTCATGAGGGCGATCACCGCTTCGCCCTACTCCTGGAAGAGGCCGTTCTCTACTACCGAGTCTGCGACGACGCGGCGATGGCGCGGCAGCTGAGGCATCTGTTGGAGATCATGTCCCGACCCAACGTGTCCCTCGGAATCATCCCCTTCACGGCCCGACGCACTGTGTGGCCACTGGAAGCCTTCTACGCCTTCGACGACGCCCAAGTGGCAGTGGAGACGCTGACAGCCGAGGTCAACATCACGGCCCCCGGCGAGATCCTCACGTACCTCAAGGCGTTCGCCGGACTGTCCCGCACCGCCGTGCACGGCTCACATGCAAGGGCCCGCATTACCAGGGCGCTTGACTCCTTGGGCTGATGGGAGTCAGCCGTCGGGCCCACCTACGTGGGGGCTGCTCGAAGGCGCGTAACTGTCGGGGCCGCCCGCTTCTTTGCAGTGTCGTGCTTCCACGGCCCGCATCAAGGGCGCTGCGCGTCGCCTTCGGCGATGGCCCTGCGGGCCACCCTTGACCCAGGCCGTTCCAGCACGGGGGAGAAGCGAGCGGGCGGCCCGGGGAGGCGGGTGGCCAAGCAGGCCTGTGTGCGGGCTTTGGCCCGTGGGTTGGCTGGGGGCGTCGGCGGGCGCGGGCGCGTCTCGCATGGACGCCGGGTGGGTTCAGCGGCGATCGATCGGTGGGTGGGTGTTGGGAGGAGGGGCCGGAGGGGCGGTGAGCTCGTTGGTGGATGATCCTCGGAGGCCCGGGAGGCCCGGGAGGCCCGGGAGGCCCGGGAGGCCCGGGAGGCCCGGGAGGCCCCGGAGGCCGTGGCGACGCTGGTCGATGGGGTCGTTCGTGCCCTGACCGGCTGAGAATCCGGCACACTCGACACACCTGCTGCGAAAGGTTCGTTGATGACACTCGGCATGGTCCTCGGAGACCTGGACGTAGTGACCCAGCACGCTCGTTCACGCCCGATCTTCCGAGGAGTACGCCGTGTCCACGATCCACTGGATCGAGACTCACCCCCGTTCCGCCCGCTGGCATTCTGAGTCCGGACTGCCCCTGCCCCGCACGGTCGTCGTCGCGGACGACCGGATGCGGGCCGCTGTCGCCTACCGGCTGGCCTGCGAGGGCACCGCGTTGTTGTGGCGCGGGGACTTTCACAACGCGCGGCAGTTGCTGAGTGCCCTGGACCGTCGTGTCGGGCGTACCGCGCCCGGGGCGGTGGACACGGCGGCAGAGACCTTCCGGTTGCAGCGGCGGTTTCGTGCCCACCGTGCGCGCGTGCTCGGCAAGTTGCTGGTTCTGCTGGACGCGGAACACGGACTGGACCTCCGTCGGGCTCCCGATGTGCGCCGGGCCGCCGCCGAGGCCTACGGGGACTTCGACGGGCCCTTGGCTGTCGCTCTCTCCGAACTGCTGGGTGTCGTCAGTGCCCGGCAGTGGCGGGAGAAAGGTGTCCACGTCCCGGCGCTGGAAGCGCGGATCCACCCGCACTACGGGGTGTTCGCGCCCACCCGGAGTGAGTACGTCGATCTCGTCGCGCAGGCTCCGTTGCCGCGAGGGGGTCGTGACGTGCGTGTCGCGTTCGACCTGGGTACCGGGACCGGCGTGCTCGCCGCCCTCCTGGCCCGGCGGGGTGTCGGGCAGGTCGTGGCCACCGACGTCAGTGCGCGGGCCCGGGCGTGTGCGCGGGACAACGTGGGGCGGCTGGGGCTCTCGGGGGCCGTACGGGTGGAGAGTGGGGCCGAGCTGTATCCCCCGGGGCGTGCCGACCTGGTCGTGTGCAATCCGCCCTGGATTCCCGGCCGGCCCGCCTCCGATCTCGATCTCGGTGTGTATGACGCGGGTGGTGGGATGCTGCAGGGCTTCCTGGGCGGGCTCGCCGAGCGGCTGGAACCCGGCGGTGAGGGGTGGCTCGTGCTGTCCGACCTCGCGGAGCGGCTCGGGCTGCGCAGCCGGGAGCAGTTGATGACCGTCGTAGGGGACGCTGGGTTGCGGGTCGTCGGACGGTTGGATGCCCGGCCGCAGCACGCCCGTGCGCGGGATACGGACGATCCGCTGCACGCCGTACGGGCCGCCGAGGTCACCTCGCTGTGGCGGCTGGCCCTCCCCGTCGCCTAGCCCTCCGTCAACCGCCCGAAGCGCCCTCGGTGGAACAGCAGTGGTTCGGCCGGAGCGTCCGTGCCCGTGCCCAGGGCGTTCACCCGGCCCACCACGATCAGGTGGTCGCCGCCGGTGTGGACGGTGTGGATCGTGCAGTCGATCCAGGCGACCGTGCCGGAGAGGCGGGGGGAGCCGGAGACGGGGGCCGCGTCGTAGGCCACGCCTGCGAATTTGTCCGCGCCGCTCACCGCGAAGGAGCGGCACAACTCGGCCTGGTCGGCGGCCAGGACGTTGACGCAGAAGACGCCCGCGCGGGCGATGCGCGGCCAGGTCGTCGACGTGCGGCCGACCATGAAGGCCACGAGCGGTGGGTCGAGGGAGAGGGAGCTGAAGGACTGGCATGCGAAGCCGGCGGCGGGGGGTGCTGTCACTATCGTCACGCCCGTCGCGAAGTGGCCGAGGACGCGGCGGAACTCCTGCCGGTCCAGGGGAGCGCGCTCGTCCTCGCCCACGCAGCGCAGCTCCGGGCGGGGCAGCGGTTCCACGGGGCGTGGGGCCGGGGTGCGGGCCGTCGACCTGAGGTAGCGGACGGCCGCTTCCGCCATTCCTGCTTGTCCCATCACGTTCACGATTGAAGCTGACAGTTCGTCAGATTGGAAGGGTCAGCGGCCCTCGTATGTCGCCTTCCGTCGTTCCGCGAAGCTCCGTATCCCCTCCCGCGCGTCCGCCGTCGTCATGTTGATCTCCTGTGCGGCGGCCTCGGCGGCGAAGGCGGTGGCCCGGTCGGTGTCCAGGGACGCGTTGACGAGCTGCTTGGTCAGGGCGAGGGCTCGGGTCGGGGCGGTGGCGAGGCGTTCGGCCCAGGATTGGGTTGTGTGGGACAAGTCTGTGTCCGGAATGACCCGGTTTATCAGGCCTAAGTGCTCCGCTTGTGTCGCTGTGAGCGCGTCGCCGAAGAACATCAGCTCCTTTGCCCGCTGGGGGCCGATGAGGCGGGGGAGGAGGTAGGCGCCGCCGCCGTCTGGGATCAGGCCTCGGCGGACGAAGACCTCGATGAACTTCGCCGACTCCGCCGCCAGTACGAGGTCGCAGGCGAGTGCCAGATGGGCTCCTAGGCCTGCCGCCGTGCCGTTGACCGACGCGATCACCGGTTTCTCGCAGTCCAGGACGGCGGCGATCAGGCGCTGGGCGCCGGTGCGGAGGGTGCGGGCGACATCGCCGGCGGTGCGTTCGGCTGTGGTGGCGGCGCCTCGGAGGTCCGCGCCCGCGCAGAAACCCCGGCCCGTTCCTGTGATGACGACCGCTCGGATGTCGGGTGTCGCGGACGCCCTCGAGAGGAGGTGGATGATCTCCTCCCGCTGGTCCGGGGTGAGGGCGTTCAGTGCCTCGGGGCGGTTCAGGGTGAGGGTGAGGACCTGGTCGGCTGTCTCGTGCAGGACCGTCGGCATCAGCGGCACACCGCCAGCGCGTCCAGTGCCACCGCGCCCTGCCCCTGCGGCAGCACCATCAGGGGGTTGATGTCCAACTCGGCCAGCTGGTCGCCGAGTTCCAGGGCCATGCGCTGGACGCGCAGGACGACCTCGACCAAGGCGTCGAGGTCGGCCGGCGGGCGGCCCCGGACCCCGTCGAGCAGGGCCCGGCCGCGCAGGCCGGCGAGCATGTCCCGGGCCTGTTCCTCGCCGAAGGGCGGGACGGCCACGGCGGTGTCGCGCAGGACCTCGACCAGGACCCCGCCGAGGCCTACCGTCACCGTCGGGCCGAACAGGTCGTCGTGGGTGACTCCTACGACCATCTCGACGCCCTGCTCGACCATCTGGCAGACCAGTACGCCGTCCAGGGAGACATCCTCGTAGCGGGCGATGTCGGTCAGCTCCCGGTAGGCGTCGCGGACCTGGCTCGCGGAGGTCAGGCCGATCTTCACCAGGCCCAGTTCCGTCTTGTGGGCGATGCGGGCGCCGGAGGCCTTCATCACCACCGGGTAGCCGACCAGACCCGCGGCCCGGACAGCGGCTGCCGCGCTGGTCACCAACTGTTCCCGCGGTACGCGGATGCCGTAGGCGCGCAGCAGTTGCTTGGCCGCGTGCTCGCTGAGCTGCTCGCCGGGGTGCATCAGCGCCTGGGCCTTGCGGTAGGACGGTGAGGGGGTGCGCGGGGCCTCGTCGAAGGGGGAGCGGTAGGCCGTCGTGAAACGGTGGTGGGCGAGGTAGGCGCGGACGGCGGTGAGGCAGTTGCCGACCGTGCGGAAGGTGGCCACGCGGGAGGAGCCGAGCAGGACCTCGCGGTAGGCCGGTTCCGTGCCGACAGGTGATCCCCAGACGACGCACACCAGCTTGTCCGTGTGTTCCGCCGCGTCGACCAGGTCCCGTACGAGGCGGTCGCTGAGGGGTGGGAAGGGGCCGGTGATCGGGCAGATCAGGACGCCGATCTCGGGGTCGGCGAGGAGCGCGTCGATGATCTTCCGGCCGCGCTGGTCCCCGACCGGGTGACCGCCGTTGTCGACCGGGTTGGCGACGTTCAGGTACTCGGGGATCCACTGGTGCAGTTCGGTCTGCTTGGCCTCGGAGAGCGGCGGCAGCCGCAGGCCCGCCTCGGTCGCCAGGTCCGCGACGTGGGCGCCCGTGCCGCCCGAGATGGAGTAGACGGCCACGCCGTCCGAGCGCGGCGGGCGGGGGGCCCGGGCCAACAGGGCCGCTGTGTCCTGGAGTTCGTCCAGGCCGTCTACGCGGATCACGCCGAACTGGCGCAGCGCCGCGTCCACCACCGTGTCCGCGCCGGTCAGTTTGCCGGTGTGGGAGGCGGCCGTGCGGGCGCCGGTCTCGGTGCGGCCCACCTTGACGGCGACGACCGGGACTCCGCGCCGGGCGGCCCGGTCGGCGGCCAGGAGGAAGGAGCGGCCGTCCTTGAGGCCTTCCAGGTAGCAGGCGATGGCGCCGATCCCGGGCTGCTCGGCGAAGTAGGAGAGGAAGTCCGCGGTCTCCAGGTCGGCCTCGTTGCCGGTGGGCGCCCAGTGGGAGAGGCGGATGCCGAGTTCCTGGAGGGCGAAGACGGGGCGGCCCTGGTGGCCGGACTGGGTGATCAGGGCGATCGCGGGGCCGTCGAGGTCCTCGCGGAAGTGCTCGAAGGCGTTGAGGTTGGTGTTGGGGCCCAGCAGTCGCAGCCCGGAGCGTTCGACGGCTGCCGCGAGTCGCCGCTGGGCGGCCTCGCCCTCGGGGCCGGTCTCCGCGAAGCCGGAGGCGAAGACGACCGCGAACCGTGCCTTGGCCTCCGCCAGTTCCTCCAGCACGGGCAGGGGGTCGCCGACGAGGACCACCGCCAGGTCGACCTGCTCGGGCAGGTCGGCCACGGAGGGGGAGCAGGGCAGGCCGAAGACGGACGGGCGGCTCGGATGCACCGGGTACAGCCGGGCCCCGACGCGGTCGGCCCAGTCGGCCAGTTGGCGCGTCACGCCGGTGTGGGGGCGTCCCTCGGCGTCCGAGGCGCCGATCACGGCGACGGACCGGGGCCGGAAGAAGTGGTCGAGATCGGGTACGTCGGCGTGCAGTGGACGCCCGCTGACGTCGAGGTCGCCCTCCTGGGCCGGCCTGCCGTGCACGGCAGGCCCGGGCCGTTCGCCACAGGCGATGGCCCGGGCCCGGCGGGAGTCGGTGGTGAGGGTGCCGTGGGTCGATCCAAGCATCGTTTCCGCCCGCTCCTGTGAGACAGCCGCTAACTGACGCTCTGTCAGGTTACTGAACTGACACGACGTCAGGAACGGCTGTGAGCGGACGAAGTTCACCCGTCATCGGGCGGGCGCTCAGCCCGGCAGCCGGGACACCGTCCCCGAGGCGTCCCGGGCCAGGGCCTTCGCGATCTTCACGGCGTCCAGCGCCAGTTCGCGCAGATTGCCGCTGATCGGGTTGGTGAAGCCGGTGAAGTACAGGCCGGGGGCGTTTTGTGGGGTGCGGGCGCCGTGGACGACGGGTTTGCCGCGGGCGTCGAGGACGTCGAGGTGGCCGACCAGGCCCTCCAGGGCGCGGACGTACCCGGTGGCGGCTATCACCGCGTCCGGTGAGAGCCGGGTGTCGTCGGCCAGCACGATCTTGCCGTCGCCCTCGAAGGACTCCACGGCGGCCACGATCTCGACCTTGCCCTTGCGGACGGCGTCGATCAGGCCGACGTCCTGCACCGGGATCGCGCCCTGCTTCACCCGGGTGTACAGGCCGGTGTCGGGGCGCGGCAGCCCGTGCGCCGACAGGTCGGGGATCGCCACCTTGGCCTGCACCCGGCTGATCCGGTCGACGAGGCCGGTCGGCAGACGGCGTACGAGCACGCCGCTGTACTGGGCGGCCCAGCCGGCCGTCGAGCGGCGCACGATGTGCGGGACGGTGCGTACGGCCAGCCGGACCCGGGAGGCGCCGCTCTCCACCAGGTCCACGGCGATCTCGGCGCCGGTGTTCCCGATGCCGACGACGAGGACGTCCCGGCCGGCGTAGGGCGTGCCGTCGCGGTACTCCCCGGCGTGCAGGAACTCGCCGGTGAAGGTGTCGCGGCCGGGCCAGTCCGGCAGGCGCGGGGTGTGGTTGTAGCCGGTCGCGATCACGACCGCCGAGCCGGTCAGTTCCCTGCCCCCGGTGGCGTGCAACAGCCAGCCCGTGCCGTCGGGCGTGCGCTCGATCCGGGACACCTCGACGCCGGTGACGATCTCCAGGCGGTGGTGCTCGGCGTACTTCTCCAGGTACCGCACCACGTCGTCCCGGGACACCCACCGCCCGAACCGGCGCGGCATCGGCAGCCCGGGCAGGGCCGACAGGCCGCGGGTGGTGTGCAGGTGCAGCCGGTCGTAGTGGCGCCGCCAGGACGCCCCGACGCGGTCGGACTTCTCCAGGACGACGGCCCGTACGCCCCGGGCGCGCAGCGCGTACGCGGCGGCGAGTCCGCCGGGGCCGCCGCCGATGACGTAGACGGGGCGGTCCGGTGTGGGGTGCGCGGAGGAGTGTGGGGAGGGCGTGGAGTCGGCCATGAGCGGGAGCGTAATCACGGGCCCGCTTGATGGGTCTCGGTCAAGACCGGAATTGGTTGCGGATTGATCACGGCTGTAGGAGGAGGGGGTGGGGCTCGTGGCGTAGCGCGCCTGGTTGTGGCGGCCCCGTGATCGTTGTTGACGGCGGGGCGGGGTGCGGCCTCCGGTACGGACAGACGGGAGTACCGGAGGCCGCGGTCCTGAGGGGCCGGGGGTTACCTGGCCCGGTGGCCGGTCACCTTCGCGATCCACTCGATGAAGTCGCCCGGGTCGGTGTTCGCGCCGTGCCCCTGGTCCCAGTAGTAGAGGTGGCTGACGTCGTCGCCCAGCGCGGCCGCGGCGGCGGCGAGGTTGGCGGAGATCGTGTGCGAGGTGTCGGAGTCCTTGGTGCCGAGGCGGATCCACCAGTGCCTGCTGCGGTGGGCGTTGGGCTTGCCCCCGGATTTGCCCCCGGGCAGGTCCCCGGTGAGGAAGGGCATCGGGTTCATCAGCCGCAGCTTCGCTGGGATGTCGCCGTCGAGCCGCGTGCCGGTGTTGCCGGTGGTGTCGTGCTTCAGGCCGTACGCCGTGAAGTGGCGGGTCCCGGTCGTGCCCGTGCCGAAGAGGTTGTTCTCGCCGGTGGACAGGTCGAAGGCGTCGAAGGACGGGGCGTTCTTCTTGCGGGCGCCGACATGGGTGAGGAAGTCGGCCCAGCTGAAGCCGGCCTTGCCGTTCTTCCAGGTGATGAAGGTGTTGTCGGCCAGATAGGCGGCGCGGTCGGCGTCCGACAGGGCCTTGAGATAGGCGGTGGCCGAGGGCTCCATGTACTGCTTGAGCAGGTACGTGTCGTAGTTGCGGGCGGTGAGCGTGCCGAAGCCGCCGAGGCCGCGCAGCTTGAGGGAGGCCTGGTACTCGGCGAACTGCGCGAGCAGTTCCTTCGACACCGTCCGGTCGGCGAGGTCGCCCGTGCCCTGGACGACGTTGGTGCCCCAGTTCCACTCGTAGGCGCCGTCGGCGTGCTCCAGGTCGGTGATCGGGCACCAGGCGCCGGTGGCGAAAATGGCGTCGGAGGCGTCGGCCGCGCCGAGTTCCCTCAGGTACTTCTCGTACAGGGGGCTGTCGCCGGAGGCGCCGAGCAGCGAGGACAGGGCGCCGCCCGCGCTGGTGCCGGAGGAGACGATCCGGTCGGTGTCGCCCGGGATGCGGCCCTTGTTGGCGCGGACGTAGCGGACGGCGGCCTTCAGGTCGACGATGGCGGCCGGGGCGGTGCCGTAGTACTCGCCCGCGGAGTTCTTCAGGGTCCGGCCGCGGGCGCCCGGCTCGACCACGACATACCCGGCGGCCAGCGCCAGCTTCGGCAGGCTGACCATCTTGCCGGTGCCGCCCCCGCCCCCGGGCGGGCCGCCCGTGCCGCCCGCGCCCACGCCGGTGGCGTCGGCGACGGACGAGGGCATGTAGCCGCCGACGGAGTTGGCGAAGAGGATCGGTGCGCCGCTCGCGTCCACGGACGTGCCGTCGATCTTCACGGGCGCGCTGACGTTCAGGCTCTGGTACTTCTCGTCGACCGGCTTCGCGACGTAGGTGACGGCCTTCCAGAAGCGGTAGATCACCTCGTGGTCGTCGCCGTTCGCGTCGGTGATCGTGGTCGTCTGCTCCGTGTAGCCGTCGGTGTCGAAGACCAGGCCCCCGGAGGCGGGCGCCGGCCCGCTCGACGCCTGTGCGTTCAGGGCGATACCGCCGACAGCGGCGGCACCGGCCGTCGCCCCGATCCCCAACACGACGCTCCTGCGCCTGACTGCCCTGTGCTTCACCTTGACGCCCCTCCGTGGACTCGTTGCTGGCTTGTGCCAGCGAACGTAGCCAGTCGCCGACAAAATTGCCAACAATTCTGTCGGACTCATTGTGAACACATAGCTTCATGGGAAGCGCGCAGCGTCCGGGCCTCCGCGGGGTCTTGCGGATCCCGGTAACTGACGTACCGTCAGATCGCATGGACACGATCTGGCTCGGCGGAGCCGAGTGGCTGGCCGTACTGCGGATCGGGCTCGGGCTGTGGTGGCTGGAGAGCTGGCGGCACAAGGACCGCAAGGCCTGGTTCGAACGGGGCACCGGCATCAAGTGGGCGGCCGGGATAGCGGCCGAGCACCGCTGGAGCGCCGTCCGTTCGGGCTTCGGCACGGTCGTCGCGCCCCACCCGCGCGTGATGGCGTACGTCGTCGTCTACGCGGAACTCGCCCTGGGCCTCGGCCTGATCACCGGCTTCCTCACCCCGATCGCCCTGGCCGGCGGGTTCCTCCTCAACGTCCTCTACCTCACGCTCATGATCCACGACGTGGCCGAGCAGGGGCAGAACTCGATGATGGCGCTGATGTCCGTGGTCGCGCTGTTCGGGATGTCCTGGCAGACCTGGTCGCTGGACAGCGCGCTGGGGCTGTTCTGATGACGGGGCGTTTCGACCTGCCCGAACCGGACGCCTTCACCCGGACGTACTGGGACGCGGCAGCCGAGGGCCGGCTGCTGATCCGCCGCTGCCGTGCCTGCGGACGGGCCCACCACTACCCGCGCGAGTTCTGCCCGCGCTGCTGGAGCGAGGACGTCGTCTGGGAGGAGGCGAGCGGCCGGGCCACCCTCTACACCTGGTCCGTCGTCCACCGCAACGACCTGCCGCCCTTCGCGCGACGCACACCGTACGTCGCCGCCGTGGTCGACCTGGTCGAAGGGCCGCGGATGATGACAGAGGTCGTGGGGGAGAGGGAGCTGTCGGCGGGAGCGGAACTGGAGGTGACGTTCCGGGAGGGAATCCCGGTGTTCCGGATCGTGGCCGAGGCGCCGTAAGGGGAGTGATTCCTCCCGTCCCACCGGCTTGAATGGCCCCATGGCCTCCCTACGCGACCCGTCCTCGGCTGCTCATCCCGAACTCCACGGCCACGGCCTCCGTCTGCGCCCCTGGGACGCCACGTCCGGCGCCGACGTCGAGACCTGGCTGCGCGGCATGCGGGACCCGGAGTTCCGGCGCTGGAACACCCCGCTGAGGCCGGTCACGGACCTGACGAGCGCCCGGGATTCGCTGCTCGCGCGGGGGCAGAGCGCCATGGAGGGCACGTCGATGTCGTTCCGGGTCGCGGACGCGCGGGGTGACACACCCCTGGGGCACATCGGCGTCAACGAGATCAAGTACCACCTGAAGGTCGCCCGCGTCGGCTACTGGGTGCTCCCCGAGGCCCGCGGCCAGGGCGTCGCCACCCGGGCCCTGCTGCTCGCCGCCCGCTGGGCCTTCGACGGACTCGGCCTGCACCGGCTGGAGCTGGACCACGCCGTCGGCCATGACGTGTCGTGCCGGATAGCCGAGAGATGCGGGTTCGCCTACGAGGGGACCCTGCGCGGGGCGATCTTCCAGGAGGACCGGCACGACGCGTTCCGGGACGCCCATCTGCACGCGCGGCTGGCGACGGATCCGGAACCCGGCGAAGGCCCCGCGCACGGGGCGTAATTCGGAGGTGCCGGCGGGGACACGGACGTCACCATGGGGCATGAGCACCCATGACTGGCACCTCACCCAGGACCTCGACGACTTCCTGTCCCGCGCGGGATCCTTCCTCCGCTCCCAACCGGCCCTGCACACCGTCCCGTTGACCGTCACGGAGGCGCTGCGCACCCGCGGACCGGGCGTCTACGGCGACGGGCCGCCGGAGTTCGGCGTGCTGGAGCGGGACGGCGCCGTCCGGGCGTCGTTCTTCCGCACCCCGCCCCACTGGCTGAACCTCACCGCCCTCACCCCCGAGGAGGCCGACACCCTCGCGGCGCGGCTGGCCGCGCTCGGGCAGCGGCTGCCCGGCGTGAACGCCGACCGCGACACCGCGGTCGCCTTCACCGAGGCCTGGCAGCGGCACACCGGCGCCACGGCCACGCTCCGTCAGCGCCAGCGGCTCTACCGGCTCGGCACCCTCACCGTGCCCGACCCCGTACCGTCCGGCGCGCCCCGGGTCGCCATCGAGGCCGACCGTGCCCATCTCATCCGCTGGCACCAGGAGTTCAACGAGGCCCTGGGCATGGGCACCGTCCGGGACGACGGTGGATGGGCCGACGCCCGTATCGAGCAGGGCGGCATCACCTTCTGGGAGACCCCGGACGGCACACCCGTCGCCATGGCCGGCCGGACCCCCTTGATCGCCGGCCAGACCCGCGTCGCCCCCGTCTACACCCCGTCCCACCTCCGCGGCCGGGGCTACGCGGGCGCGGCGACGTCCGAGGTCAGCCGCGCCGCCCTCGCCTCCGGGGCGCAGGAGGTGCTGCTCTTCACGGACCTGGCGAACCCGACCAGCAACGGCCTGTACCAGCGGATCGGGTACCGGGCGGTGGCGGACTTCGAGGTGTACGACTTCGGCTGACGCCCCTCACGGCCAGAGCAGCTCCCGCACCCACTCCTCCCCGTCCCCGCGCCGGTAGCGCAGCCGTACGTGGCGTCGCTGCCCGTCGCCCTGGAAGAACTCCACCTCCTCGGGGCGCAGCCGGTACAGGGTCCAGGACGGCACGGGAGCCTCCGGCTCGCCGCGGGCTCGTTCCCAGGCCGCCTCGGAGGCCCGGGCCAGCTCCTCCACCGAGTCGAGGAGCTCGCTCTGGCGGCCGGTCAGCGCGGCTGCCAGGGCGCCCGTCGAGCGGGCGTGCAGATCGCCCTGGGCGTCGGCGGACGGGGCGGCGGTCACCGGGCCCCGGACCCGGACCTGGCGGCCCAGCACCGGCCAGTAGAAGGTGAGGGCGGCATACGGCCGGGCGCTGAGGTGCCGGCCCTTGCGGCTGCCGGCGTGGGACGCGAACGACCAGCCGCTCTCGTCCGCGCCGTGCAGCATGACGATCCGCCCGTCGGGCAGGCCGGACTCGTCCGAGGTCGCCAGGGACATGGTGTGCGGCTCGCTCTGCCCGGCCGCCACCGCCGCCGCGAACCACTCGGTGAAGAGCGCCAGTGGCGTGGCGGGGGCTGCGGTCGGGTCGAAGGGCGGCAGGTGGGTGGACTGCGGGTCCCAGACCCGCAGCGACCTCAGCAGCTCGTGAAGATCGGGTGCCATGGGCCGATTGTCACCCGGGGGTGCCCGTGGGGGCTCGCGGGTGTCGTCACACCTGTCCCAGATCCGACGACACCCACCGCTCCGGCCGCATCCGCAGCACCAGCTGCTCCCCGTGGTTCTTCCAGGCGAAGTCGACATAGCCGTCGACCTTGTCGGCCGGGAGATAGCGGGCCGAGAGCTCTCGGAGCAGGTCGAGGGTCGCGGGGGCCGTGTCGACGACCGGGCCCTCGACCGACACGTACCGGATCGTGGGTTCGAGCCGGTCGATCATCAGCGAGAACCGGCCCGCCGTGCTGATCAGCTCGTTCTTGCGGGAGTCGAGGCCGGTCATGATCCAGATGTCGCCGCCGGGCTCGTACTGGTACCAGATCGGCACCGTGAGCGGGGCGCGGCCCGCCCCCGCGTCGACCGCCAGCGCGGCGACATGCGGCTCGGCCAGGAACTGTTCGCGCTCTTCGCGGGTCAGGGCCATTCCGGTCTCCTCCAGCGGCTCGCTCAGATCCTTCTCCCCCAAGCAAACACCGGCCCCGGCATCCGTGTTCCCCTCATCTCACCCCGCCCCGAGCACCACCGTCCCCGAGGAGCAGAACCAGCCCCCCGTCCCCGACGCCACCGTCAGCCGTGGCAGAGAGCCGTCGGCGCGCCGCACCTGGCGGTCGCCGCACTCGCCCCGCAGCTGCCGTACCGCCTCCACCAGCAGGAACAGACCGCGCATCCCGGGGTGCTGGGCCGAAAGACCGCCCCCGTCGGTGTTCACCGGCAGCTCGCCGCCCTCGACCCGCAGCCGGCCCTTCTCCACGAACGCCCCGCCCTCGCCCTTCGCGCAGAAACCGAGGTCCTCCAGGGTCACCAGGGTCATATAGGTGAACGCGTCGTAGATCTCGGCGAAGTCGATCTCCGAGGGCCGTACGCCCGCCCGCTCGAAGGCCAGCCGTCCGCTCACCGTCGCCGGTGACACCGTGAAGTCGGGCCACTCGGACATCGCCGAGTGCGACACGGACTCCCCGCTGCCCAGCACCCACACCGGTGCCGTACGGCAGTCCCGTACGTACTCCTCGGCCGCCAGCAGCACCGCCGCCCCGCCGTCGGAACGGAGACAGCAGTGCAGCTTGGTGAAGGGGTCCGCGATCATCGGGCCGGAGGCGACCTCGTCCGCAGTGATGGGCGTGCGGAACATCGCCTCGGGGTTCAGGGCCGCGTTGGCCCGGGCCTGGACCGCCACCTCCGCGAGCTGCTCGATGGTCGTGCCGTACTCGATCATGTGGCGGCGGGCGGCCATGGCGTACCTGGCGATCAGGGTGTGGCCGTAGGGCGCCTCGAACTGCAGGGGGCCGCGGGTGCCGAAGGACAGGGTCCCGGTGCGGCGGCCCGCCTTCACGTCCGCGCGGGCCGTGGAGCCGTAGGCGAGCAGCACCGCACGCGCGTGCCCGGCCGCGATCGCGTCCGCCGCGTGGGCCGCCATGACCTCCCAGGTGGAGCCGCCGACGGAGGTGGAGTCGACCCAGGTGGGCCGCAGCCCCAGATACTCGGCGACCTCGACGGGGGCCAGCGTGCCCAGGCCCGCCGAGGCGAAGCCGTCGACCAGTGAACGGTCCAGGCCCGCGTCGGCCAGGGCGCGACGGGCCGCCTGGGCGTGCAGGGCGTACGGGGTCGCGTCGTCCACGCGGCCGCAGTCCGAGAGGGCCACGCCGACGACGGCCACTTTCCTCCGGGCAACCATGAATCTGACGGTACATCAGATAAGTCGTGCGGGGGAGCGCCGGAACTCTGGGCATCCCCGTCCCACCGCCCTAATATGACGCACCGTCAGATGCGGAGGTGGTGCCCCCATGGACGCCCGCTTCACTCCCGAACAGGACGAGATCCGCCGCACCCTGCGCGAACTCCTCCACAAGCGGTGCGGACCCGTGGAGCTGCGGGCCGCCCTCGACACCCCGGCCGGACACGACCCGGCCCTGTGGACCGCCCTCGCCGACCAGCTGGGCCTGCCCGGTCTTGCCCTCCCCGAGGCCTACGGCGGGGTCGGCTGCTCGGTCACCGAGCTGGCCCTCGCCTGCGAGGAGACGGGCCGGGCCCTCGCCCCCTCGCCCCTGCTCGCCACCGCCGTCCTCACGGCACCCCTGATCCTCGCCCTCGGCGCCGACGCCCAGCGGGCCGACCTCCTCCCGCGGATCGCCTCCGGCACCCTCACCGCCGCCCTCGCCGTACCGGGCCCCGCCCTCACCACCGCCCTCGCGCTCACCGGCCACGACCCGCACGGAACGTGGGCCGGCGGCGGACGGGCCGGGGGCGTGCAGGCCCGGCGGACGGACGACGGCTGGCGGCTGTACGGGGAGGCCGGGCAGATCCTCGACGGGCACAGCGCGGGTCTCCTCCTGGTCGCCGCGCACACCGGGGGGTTCGCCCGTTCCCGCGTTCTGCTCTTCCTCGTGCAGGCGGACGCCGCCGGTCTCACCCGCGTACGGCAGACCGCACTGGACGCGACCCGTCCGCAGGCGCGCGTACAACTCCGAGACGTGCAGGCCGAGTTGCTGGGGTGTGAGGGCGACGACGTCCTCGCCCCCCTCGCCCGGCTCGGCGACACCGCCGCCGTCTGTCTCGCCGCCGAGGCCGTGGGGGCCGCCGACCGGGTGCTGGAGCGGACCGTGGAGTACGTCGGGCAGCGCGAGCAGTTCGGGCGGCCGGTCGGCTCCTTCCAGGCGGTCAAGCACCGGCTGGCCGACGCGTACGTCCAGGTGCAGGCGGCCCGCTCGGCGGCGTACTACGCGGCCTGGGCCGGTGTCGCCGCCGAGGGCGAGCAGGCGGGCGGGCTCGCCCTCGCCCAGGCGCTGGGGGCCCTGCGCGGGGCCGCCGCCGAGGGGATCCAGCTGCACGGCGGCATCGGGTTCACCTGGGAGCACGACACCCATCTGTACTTCAAGCGTGCCGCGGGCGACGAGCTGCTGTTCGGGCCGGTGCACCGGCTGCGGGCGTGGGCCGCCGACGCGGCGCATCTCTTCGAGGAGGCCGGCCGATGAGGGGCGTGCGGTTCGTGCAGAAGGTGTCCTCCACCCCGGGGTTCGCCCGGGTGGCACCCCACGTCTTCCCGGCCCTGGACCGGGCCGTGCACCGGCTCACCCGCGGAAAGGTGCTGCTCAGCGCACAGCTGCTGCCGGGTGTGGTGCTGACCTCGACCGGAGCGAGGAGCGGGCTGACGCGCCGGACGCCGCTGGCCTGCATGCCCGAGGAGGGCGGGCAGGCCTGGATCCTGGTCGGGTCCAACTTCGGGCGCTCGGGGCACCCCGCCTGGAGCCACAATCTGCTGGCCCATCCGAGCGCCGAGGTCAGCTGGAAGGGCCAGGACATCCCCGTCACGGCCCGGCTGCTGGAGGGGGAGGAGCGGGCGGCGGCGTGGAAGGCGGTGTTGGAGTTCTGGCCGCCGTACGCCGCCTATCAGGCGCGGGTGGAGCGGGAGATACGGGTCTTCAGGATCGTACGGAGCCACAAGTCACGCTGAGCGCGCTGAGACAGAAGCGGAAAGCGCGACAGGCGGCGGCCACCGGTGTGGACCGCCGCCTGCCAGACAGGACTCGGTAAGGGAAAAGGGCCGAAGGCGCACGGGCGCCTGGCGGCTACTTCGTCGGCTTTCTGCCGGTGACGCCCAGGTGCACCAACAGCGCGAGGTTCGGCTTCAGTTCGGCCTGCTTCACGCCCCAGGAGGTGAAACCCTTCTGGTGCGAGGCCACGGCCGCGAGCATCGCGACCAGCGAGCCCGCGACGGCCGCCGGGTTCACGTCCTTGTCGACCCGGCCCTTGGCCTGGAGCTCGGCGACGGCGTCCGCGAGGGAGTTGTTCACCGAGTTGAGGATCTTCATCCGGAGTTTGTAGAACCGCTTGTCGCCCTCGGCGGCGCCGAGATCCACGACCCGGAGGATCGCGTCGTTCTTGCGCCAGAACTCCAGGAACCCGTCGACGAGTTCCTGAGCCGTCTGCCAGCCGGCCTTGCCGGCCCAGGAGCGGCCCTCCAGGAGTTCGGTCAACGCGGCGCCCTCGGTCGCCATTTGCTCGGCGATCTCCAGGACGGCGCCCTCGACGTCCGGGAAGTACTGGTAGAAGGTCGCGGGCGAAGTGCCCGCCTTCCGGGCGACATCGATGACTTTGACATCCCGGTACGGGGAGGAGCTGAGCATCTCGCTCAGGCAGTCGAGCAGCTTCTGCCGGGTCGCCTGCCCACGCCGGCCGGCCACGCGGCCGTCGACGGTACGCACTTGTCCTGTCATGACGTCAGCTTACCGAGGCGGGATCGAGGCGCGATTCGGCCGACTGCAAATGGGGTGTGCGGTGTACGGAGGCTGGTGTGCCTGGTCTGCGGGCTGCGGCCGTCGCGGTTACGTTGGCGGCATGGCCGAAAACAGGGCATCGGTGTACGCAGAGGGCGTCCCCTGCTGGGTCGACGCGCAGCTTCGCGACGTCGAGGCGGGCAAGCGGTTCTACGGTGAACTTTTCGGATGGACCTTCGAGGACGAGTGGTACGGCTCCTTCGCCGAGGCGCTGAAGGACGGCGAAGCCGTCGCCGCGCTGGTCCGCAAGGTGGACGGCCGGCTGCCCACCGTCTGGACCGTGTACTTCGCGACCCCGGACGCCCCGGCGCTGGCCCGGCGCATCCGGTCGGCCGGCGGACAGGTCGTCTCGGCGCCGGTGCCGGCCGGCGACCTGGGCGTCACCGCCCTGGTCACCGACCCGGAGGGGGCCGTCTTCGCCCTGTGGCAGCCGGACGAGCACGTCGGCTTCGGCAAGCGGCACGAGCCGGGCACCTTCGCCTGGGCGGAGCTGTACGCGCGGGACACCGAGGCGGCCGACGACTTCTACGGCGATCTCTTCCAGGAGGCCCTGTTCGGGCCGGACGCCGAGCCCGACTTCGGCCGGGCCGCCGTCTCCGACCGTTTCGCGGCCGAGATGCCGCCCCACTTCCTGATCCACTTCGCCGTCGAGGACGTGACCGCCGCGCTGGAGGACGTCACCCGGCTCGGCGGGCGCGTCCAGGTCCCGCCGTTCGAGACCTCGTACGGCACGGTGGCCGTCGTCACGGACGATCAGGGGGCGTCCTTCGCGCTGCTGCACCGTCGGTCGGGTGCCTGACCTGGCGCCATATGGTCATCTTTTGTCCCTGTGTGTACAGAGACACCCCATTCGTCGCCGGGTTCGCCACCACGGCTTTGGCCAGGAAGAATCGGGGTGCGTGCCGCCATGGCGGTGCGGTGGTGAGACGCTGCACGGGGTCGCGTGGAACATGTGGCTTGGCGCGGCTCGTACGGGGAGGTGGCAGGCAGAGTGGTGGATCAGCTGACGCAGCACGATCCGCGGCGGATCGGGCCGTTCGAGGTGCTGGGACGGCTGGGTGCCGGCGGCATGGGGCTGGTCTATCTCGCGCGCTCGGCGTCGGGCCGGCGGGTGGCGATCAAGACCGTCCGCACGGAGCTGGCCGAGGACCAGCTCTTCCGGGTCCGCTTCACGCGTGAGGTGGAGGCGGCCCGCGCGGTCTCCGGCTTCTACACGGCGGCGGTCGTGGACGCCGACCCGCGTGCGGCCGTGCCCTGGCTGGCCACCGCCTACGTCCCCGCGCCCTCCCTCGAGGAGATAGTGAACGACTGCGGGCCGCTCCCGGCCCAGGCGGTGCGCTGGCTCGCGGCGGGCGTGGCCGAGGCGCTCCAGTCCATCCACGGCGCCGGGCTGGTCCACCGCGACCTCAAGCCCTCCAACGTCCTTGTCGTCGAGGACGGCCCCCGGGTGATCGACTTCGGTATCGCCTCCGGCGTGTCGAACACACGTTTGACGATGACGAACGTCGCCGTCGGCACGCCCGCCTACATGTCCCCCGAGCAGGCCAAGGACTCCCGCAGCGTCACCGGCGCCTCCGACGTCTTCTCCCTCGGCTCCATGCTGGTCTTCGCCGCCACCGGACACCCGCCCTTCCACGGCGCCAACCCGGTCGAGACGGTCTTCATGCTGCTGCGCGAGGGTCCGGACCTGGAGGGACTCCCGGACGAGCTGCGTCCGCTCATCGAGTCCTGTATGCAGATGGAGGCGACGGGCCGTCCCAACCCGGCCGACCTCCAGGCCCAGCTGGCTCCCCACCTCTTCGGCTCCGGTTCCGACGACAGCGGCACCGCCTCCGCGTGGCTGCCCGAGCGGGCCGTGGGCCTGATCGAGTCCCGCCGCAACGGCCGCCCGGCCGGCAAGCCCGCCCCCGCCGGCCGCAGCGGCGGCGGACGCCCCGCCCCGGTCCCGGCCCCCGGCCCCGCGCCCATCCCGCCCCCGCCCTCGCACGACCCCGTCGTCCCGGCGCCCGTCTCCGTGGCCGCGTCCGTGGCGGCCCCCGTGGGCGGCGGCCCCGACACCGGCCCCGTCCAGCTCGCCGGCGCCCCGGTGCCCATCGGCCCGGGCCCGCGCGTCGCCGACGTCCGTGCCGCCGCCGTCAAGGCACCCCCTCCGGAGGCCGCCCTCGCCGCCTCCTGGTCCAAGCCCCGCCCCGGCGTCAACGGCACGGACCCCGCCGTCGGCCCCGCCGTCACCGCGCCCCCGGCCCCCGTCGCCCCGCCCGAGGCGAGCGGCTGGCGGCCCTGGCGCTTCCGCATGTCCAACGACGTCTGGGGCACCCCCTCCGTCGCCGACGACCTCGTCTACGTCACCTCCTTCGAGGTGCACGCCCTGGACGTCGGCACCGGCCGCCGCCGCTTCAAGACCCGGGACGTCGCCTGGTCCATGGCCGTCGCGGACGGCCGTATCCACGCCTCCGACGGGCCCACGCTGTTCGCCCTGGACGCCCGCGAGGGCGCCGACCTGTGGCGCCTGCAGACGGACGCCTGGGTCTACTCGCTGCAGGCCGGCCGCGGCACCGTCGTCACCGGCACCCGGGGCGGCGGCGTCCAGGGCTGGGAGGCCTCGGCCGGCCAGAAGCTCTGGGAGATCACCGGCTGCCAGACCGACTTCGAATCCCCCGAGGCCGGACCCGCCCTGCACGACGGCACGGTCTACGTGTGGCAGGACGCCCGGCTGCGCGCCCTGGACGCCCGCACCGGCGACGAGCGCTGGTCGTACCCGATCGGCGACGCGGCCTCCTGCGGCGGCGTCCCGGTCCGCGTCACCCCGGCCGCCGACGGCTACGTGTACGTCTGCGCCGGCACCCGCGTCCTGGCCCTCGATGTGGCCGCCGGGCATGTGAAGTGGCACTTCGAGGCACCGGCCGCCTTCCTCTCCCCGCCCACCTTCGTCCCCGGCCCGGCCGTCACCGGCGGCGGCGTCTACCTCGCCGACTACCTCGGCACGGTGTACGCCCTCGACGCCACCGACGGCCGCGACCGCTGGCGCATCGCCACCGAGTCCCGCGCCTCCGTCGAACCCGTCCTGGTCGCCGCCGGCCATGTCCATGTGGGCAGCGGCAAGGGCCTCTACACCCTCGACGCGGTCACCGGCACGCCCAAGTGGCGCTTCCAGGCGGGCGGCGACATCGTGGGCGCCCCCTCGGTGGCCGAGGGCCGTATCCACTTCGGCTCAACCGACCATCTGCTCTACACCCTCAAGGCCGACGACGGCCGGCTGCGCTGGAAGCTCGCCACCGGCGGCGAGATCACCGGCTCCCCGGTCGTCAGGGACGGGGTGGTGTACGCGTGCAGCAAGGACCGCTGTGTGTACGCGCTGGACGCGGAGAAGGGCACGGGCACGGCGCGCACCGCGTGAGCAGCCCGGGACGGCCGTCGTACCGGCGCACGGAAGGGTTCCAGACGGCGGCCGTCGCTCCGGGGGGAGCGATCCGATCACCGCTCTCACCCACGACGCTACGCCGGGTACGCACTCGTCGCCACGCGGTGGCCGCCCGTGACGGACGGTCCGGGCCCGGCGGCCGGCCACGAGGAGGCCGACCGCCGAACCAGCGACTCAGGGGTGCTCAGCCCCGCAGGTCCGTCAGGAAGTCGATCAGGACCTTGTTCACCTCGGCGGGCCGCTCCTGCTGCGTCCAGTGACCGCAGCCCGGCAGCACGACCGGCTCGCGCCGCAGGTTCGGCATCAACCGGGGCAGCGCCTCGATCAGTTCGGGCGTTCCCGGGAAGGCCGGGACCAGGTCGCGGTCGCCGTACACGTACAGCGCGGGCGGGGACACCACAGCGCCCTGCCACGGGGCCGTCAGCTCCCAGTTGCGGTCCAGGTTGCGGTACCAGTTCAGCGCGCCCGTGAAGCCCGGCTCGAAGCTCTCGGTGAGGGTGTCGAGGTCCGACTCGGTGAGCCAGTCGGGCAGCACCTCGGGGTTCGGGGCGTCCGCGAGCCAGCCGCGCCCCAGGTCCTCGACCAGGGCCTGCTCGGGGCGCCCGGCGTCCGGCGCGTCACCGGAGGCGGAGTACAGCAGCTTGCGCAGGGCCGTGCGGGTGTCGGCGGCGAACTCGGCGTCCGCGACGCCGGGCTCCTCGAAGTAGTTCCAGTAGAAGTGCCCGCCGAACCGCTCCCGCATGGTCTTCAGGGGCGGCTGCGCACCCCGGAAGGGCGGCGGCACGCTCAGCCCCGCCACCCCGCGCACCACGTCGGGCCGCAGCAGCGCGGTGTGCCAGGCCACCGGCGCCCCCCAGTCGTGCCCGACGACGAACGCCCGCTCCTCGCCCAGCGCGTGGATCAGCCCGACCACATCGCCCACCAGATGGAAGATGCTGTACTCGGACACGTCCTCGGGGCGGTCACTGCCGCCGTATCCGCGCTGGTCGGGCGCGACCACCCGGAAACCGGCCTCGGCCAGCGGACCGAACTGGTGCCGCCAGGAGTGCCAGGACTCCGGGAAACCGTGCAGCAGCACCACGAGCGGGCCCTCGCCCTGCTCCGCGATGTGCAGTTGTATGCCGTTCACGTCGATCATCCGATGCTCAACCACGGGTCGAGCATACGCGTGTATGAGTAAACGACTTTTACTACCGCAACCGGTACGCACGCGCCCGCTCCGCGAACAGCCGGGCCTGCCGCTCACCCGCCGCGTTGCCGAGCGCGATGAGGTGCGGCGCCTGGGCGAACCCCTGCTCCCGCCCCGCCGCGCTCGCCGCCCACAACGCCCGTACCGTGCCCTGCACGGCCTCCGTCGGATGCCCGGCGATCACTGCCGCACACGCGATCGCCGCCGCCGGAGCCCCGCCCTCCGGCGCCAGTTCCGACACCAGCCCGACCTCGTACGCCCGCCGCGCCGAGATCCGCTCCGCCGCCCCCGTCAACGCCATCCGCGCGACCTCCCCGTACGGCATGCGCTGCGCCATCAGGACGGACTCGTAGGCGCTGACCATGCCGTAGGTGGTGTGCGGGTCGAAGAACGAGGCGGTGGTGTCGGCGACGATGAACTCCGCCTCGCCGAGCAGATAGAAGGCGCCCCCGCAGGCCATCCCGCGCACCGCGGCGACGACCGGCTTCCACAGGTCGTTCGCCTTCGGCCCGATCCCGAGCAGCGGATCGTCCTGCGCGAACGGCGAGTTCGGCTGCGGCACGACGGCGTCCCGGTCGATACCGGTGCAGAACGCGCGCTCCCCGGCCCCCGTGAGCACGACGGCCCGCACGGTGTCGTCGAACCGCAACTCCCGCCAGACATCGACGAGCCGGTCCGCCATCTCCAGATCGATCGCGTTGAGCCGGCCGGGCCGGTTCAGGGTGACGACCGCGACCCCGCTGTCCTTGTCCGCGCTGACAAGCACACTGCTCATGCCCGCTCCAGGACCCACGCGGGCAGTCCGTCACCGAGGACGACCCGCACCCGGGCACCGATGCGCAGCCGCTCGGCGGGCATGGAGTCGATCGCCGCGCCCGGCTCCGCGACCAGATTGCCGACGAGCCGGATGCGCGGCGCCTCGTCCAGCTCGACGACGACCACGTTGTACGGCGCCAGCTCCGCGTAGTCCGGCAGCAGCGGCGGATGCGGAACGACATACGACCAGACCCGGCCGCCCCCCGAGACCAAGCGCCACTCGGCCTCGAAGGACTGGCAGTGCGGGCAGCACGGCCGGGGCGGGAAGCGGAGTTCGCCGCACTCGACGCAGCCCTGGACGCGCAGCTCGCCCCGGGCGGCGTACTCCCAGAAGGGGGCGCCGTCGGGGTCGGTGACGGGACGCAGCATCGGCAACTCCTCAGTTCCTCAGCAGAAGGGCGGAGGTCGGCACCCCTTCACCCGCCGTGACCAGACAGGTGGACGCCCCCGGCACCTGAGCGGTACTGGTCCCACGCAACTGCTTCACCCCTTCGTTGATGAGGTTGAAGCCGTGCACATACGCCTCCGACAGCCCGCCCCCGCCGGTGTTCACGGGCAGCAGCCCGCCGGTCTCCAGCGCCCCGCCCTCGGTGAACGCCCCGCCCTCACCACGCCCGCAGAAGCCGTAGCCCTCCAGCGAGAGCAGCACCAGCGGCGTGAAGGCGTCGTAGATCTGCGCGACGTCCACATCCTCGGGGGCCAGGTCGGAGTGCTTCCACAGATGCCGGGCGGCACTCCAGGCGGGGCCGGTGAGGGGGTCGTCGTTCCAGTAGTTGACCATGCCGTGGTGCTGCGCGGGGAGCGACTGGGCGGCGGAGTGGACGTACACGGGCTCGCGCCGGCAGTCCCGGGCCCGCTCGGCGGAGACGACCACACAGGCCAACGCCCCGTCCGTCTCCAAGCAGTTGTCGAAGAGACAGAGCGGCTCGCTGACCCAGCGGGACGTCATGTACATCTCGCGGGTGAGGGGCCGGTCGTACATGATCGCGGCGGGGTTCTGGTTGGCGCGATTACGGCAGGCCAGGGCGACGTTGAACAGGTGGTCGCGGGTGGCGCCGTACTCATGCATATAGCGCCGGGTGAGCATGGCGATCTCGTCGACGGGCCTGAGCAGCCCGTACGGCCGGGTCCACTGGGCCGGCGTCGGGAGCTGGACGGTGGTGTTGGTCCACGGCCGGGGCCCGCTGCCCCGCTTGCGTGACCTCCACGCGACCCCGACGCTCGCCTGCCCGGCCGTGATCGCGGCCGCGAGATGGGCGACGGTGGCACACGAACCGCCGCCTCCGAAGCCGACCTTGCTGAAGAAGGTGAGGTCCCCGAAGCCGCAGGCCTTGGCCAGCTCGACCTCGTCCGTCTCCTCCATGGTGTAGGAGGCGAGGGCGTCGACCTCGCCGGGCGCGATCCCGGCGTCGTCGAGCGCGGCCAGCACGGCCCGGCAGGCCAGGGTGCGTTCGTCCTCGGGGAGGTGCTTGGCAAAGGGGGTCTGTCCGATGCCGACGATCGCCGTGGCGTCCTTGAGTCCGGCCATGCGCACACCTCCACGCCGCTGAAGGGCTGCTGACAGGCCGTCAGGGTACAGCTAATCTGACGGGTAGTCAGCTACGGGGATTCGGGAGGCGTGCTGTGCGAGCGGATACGGCATGGGAGAGCGTTCCGGACCTGGTCCGGTCGGCGGCCGAGCGGTACGCCGACGTCGAGGCGGTCGTCGAGGGCCGCACCCGGATCACCTACGCGGAACTGGGCGCACGGTTGGAGCGAGCGGCAGCGGCCTGCCTGGCCGATGGGGTCCGCCCGGGAGACCGGGTCGCCGTCTGGGCGCCCAACACCCTCGACTGGATCGTGGCGGCCCTGGGCGCGGTGTCGGCGGGCGGGGTCCTCGTCCCGCTCAACACCCGCTTCAAGGGCGCCGAGGCGGCGGACGTCCTGCGGCGCAGCGGGGCCCGGCTGCTGTTCGTGACGGGCACGTTCCTCGGCACCTCGTACGTGGCGTCACTGCGCCGAGCGGCCGGGGAGGGCCCGGGCACCGGCCCACTGCCCGGCCTGCCGGACCTGGAGCGCGTGGTCGTGCTCTCCGAGGACGCCCCCGACGACTTCCTCACCTGGAAGGACTTCCTGGCGAGCGGGGAAGGGGTGGGGCAAGGGGATGTCCGGGACCGGGCGGGGTCGGTGCGGGCGTCCTGGCCCTCGGACATCATCTTCACCTCGGGCACGACGGGCCGCCCCAAGGGCGCGGTCATCACCCACGCCCAGACGCTGCGGGCGTACGACATCTGGAGCGAGCTGGCGGGCCTGGCCGAAGGCGACCGGTACCTCATCGTCAACCCCTTCTTCCACACCTTCGGCTACAAGGCCGGGGTCATCGCCTGCCTGATGCGGGGCGCGACGATGATCCCCCAGCCGGTGTTCGGCGTGAACACGGTCCTGGCCAACATCGCCGCGGAACGGGTGTCGGTGCTGCCCGGCCCCCCGACCCTCCTTCAGTCCCTCCTGGACCACCCGTCCCGCGACGCGCACGACCTCTCCGCCCTGCGCCTGGTGGTGACCGGGGCGGCGGTGGTGCCGCTGCGGCTCGTCGAGCGGCTGCGCACGGAACTCGGCATCGGCACGGTCCTGACCGCGTACGGCCTTTCCGAGGCGGGCGGCGTCGTCACGATGTGCCGACGCGGCGACGACCCGACGGTGATCGCCTCGACGTCGGGCCGGGCCATCCCCGGCACGGAGGTACGGGTCGTGGACCCCGAGGGCGGGTCGCTGGGCCCCGATGCCCCGGGCGAGGTCCTGGTCCGCGGCTTCAACGTCATGACCGGCTACTACGAGGACGCCCCGGCCACCGCAGAGGTGCTCTCGGCGGACGGCTGGCTGCGCACGGGCGACATCGGCGTCCTGGACGTCGAGGGCAACCTGCGCATCACCGACCGCCTCAAGGACATGTTCATCGTCGGCGGCTTCAACGCCTACCCCGCCGAGATAGAGCAGCTCCTCGGCCTCCACCCGGACGTGGCGGACGTGGCCGTGATCGGCGTCCCGGACGCCCGGCTCGGGGAGGTCGGCAGGGCGTATGTCGTCAGGCGCCCGGGGGCGTTGGTCACGGGCGACGACCTGATCGCCTGGTCACGCCGGGAGATGGCGAACTACAAGGTCCCGCGGTCGGTGGAGTTCGTGGCGGAACTGCCGAGGAACGCGAGCGGGAAGGTGGTGAAGGGGGCACTGCGGGCTCAGGGCCCGGTGGGCGGCAGGGCCGGGGTCCCGGTGACGGACATGACGAGGGAGTAGAGGGTGGTGTCGGCGGCGATGAACATCCGGTTCCGCCGGGCGCCGCCGAAGCGGATGTTGGCGACGGTGCCGGGCACCAGGACGCGGCCGAGGAGGGTGCCGTCGGGGTCGTAGCAGTGCACGCCCCCGTGCATGGCGCCGGCCCAGAGCCGCCCCTGGTCGTCGAACCGGATGTTGTCGAAGCTGCCGTTCGCGCACTCGGCGAAGACATCGCCGCCGGTCAGGCCGGTCCCGTCGTCCTGGACGTCGAAGACGCGGATGTGGTTGGCGAGGCTGTCCGAGACGTACAGCCGGTGCTCGCCGGGGTCGAACACGAGCCCGTTCGGCCCCTGGAAGCCCTCGGCCACCAGCCGCACCTCCCCGCTGCCCGGGTCGACGCGGTAGACGTTCCGGGCGCCGATCTCGCTCTCGCCCCGATGCCCCTCGTAGTCGGAGGCGATCCCGAACTCGGGGTCGGAGAACCACACCGACCCGTCGGACTTCACGACGGCGTCGTTCGGACTGTTGAGCCGCTTCCCCCGGAACCGCTCGGCGATCACGGTGACCGACCCGTCGTGCTCGGTCCGGGTCACCCGCCGGTTCCCCTGCTCACAGGTGATGAGCCGGCCCTGCCCGTCGAGGGTGTTGCCGTTCGGATACCCGGCCGGCGAGCGGAAGACCCCGACGGCCCCGGTCGTCTCGTCCCACCGCAGCAGCCGGTCGTTCGGGATGTCGCTCCACAGCAGATAACGCCCCGCCGGCACGTACACCGGCCCCTCGGCCCACCGGCACCCCTCGTACAACACCTCCAGCCGAGAGTCCCCGGCCTGACACCGGCCGGTCCGGAAGCGCTCGTCGAGCGTCTCGTAGAGGTGGGGTTGCTCGCCGGGCATACGACCGCCTTCGGGGGTGGGGGTGAGCTGGTGGGTCCACTATCGCGTGGGGCCCGGGGGCGCGTCTCGGTGACACCACCGACTGGAGCATCCGGGCGGCCCTGTTTCCTCCTGAGCAGGGCACTCCGAGCCGCCTCCTGGCCGGAACGCTCCAACTCCCCTTCACAGCGCCTTTTCGCGACCCGAGTTCGGAGAGATTGTGCGGACTTTGTGGACCCCCGTGCGTCGCCCCGTGATCGGTGTCCCCCGAAGCTGACGTATCCGCCGTGTACAAGGCAGACTGGCGTCGTTGCTCAGGATGTCTAGGGGGATGGCATGGACGGTGTACCGGACGGTGTGCCGCGCGTACCGGAGCAGCGGCGTCCCGACTCCTTGCCGAAGTCACCGAAGTCACCGAAGTCACCGAAGTCACCGGAGTCGGCTGAGGCGGTGGCCTCGACGACGCTGCGCTTCAGCGTGCTCGGGCCGGTGCGGGCCTCGCGGGGTGACGAGGCGATCCCCACCGGCTCCCCCCAGCAACGCGCCCTGCTCGCCGCCCTGCTGCTGCGCGAGGGCCGTACGGCCACCGCGGCCGAGCTGATCGACGCCCTGTGGGGCGAGGAGCCGCCCTCGCAGGCCCTGGCGGCGCTGCGGACGTACGCCTCCCGGCTGCGCAAGGTGCTGGACCCGGGCGTCCTGGTCAGCGAGTCCGGCGGCTACGCGGTGCGCGGCCTCGCCGAGGGCGCCCTCGACCTGGCCGTCGCCCAGGACCTGGCGACCGAGGCGGAGAAGGCCAGATCGGCGGGCGACCTCTGCCACGCCCGCGACACCCTGCGGCGCTCCCTCGCCGTGTGGGACGGGGAGACCCTGGCCGGAGTGCCGGGCCCGTACGCCGAGGCGCAGCGCGTCCGACTGGAGGAATGGCGGCTCCAGCTCATCGAGTCCCGCCTGGACATGGACCTGGAGCAGGGCTGCCACGCCGAGGCCGTCTCGGAGCTGACGGCCCTCACCGCCGACCATCCCCTGCGCGAACGGCTCCGCGAGCTGCTGATGCTGGCGCTGTACCGCAGCGGCCGTCAGGCGGAGGCCCTCGCGGTGTACGCCGACACCCGGCGCCTGCTCGCCGACGAACTGGGCGTCGACCCGCGCCCCGGCCTCAGCGAACTGCAGCAGCGCATCCTCCAGGCCGACCCGGGCCTCGCGGAACCCTCCTCCCCGGCCGCCGAACCCGCCCCCGTCCCGGTGCGTCCGGCCCAGCTTCCTGCGACGGTGCCGGACTTCACCGGCCGCTCCGGCTTCGTCCGCGAGCTCGGCGACATCCTGACCGCCGCCGAGGGCCGTGTCATGGCGGTGTCCGCCCTGGCCGGGATCGGTGGCGTGGGCAAGACGACCCTCGCCGTGCACGTGGCCCACCAGGCCCGCACGGCGTTCCCGGACGGGCAGTTGTACGTCGACCTCCAGGGCGCGGGCGCCCGTTCGGCGGAGCCGGAGACGGTCCTCGGCTCGTTCCTGCGCGCCCTCGGCACGGCCGACTCGGCGATCCCCGACTCCCTGGAGGAACGCGCGGCGCTCTACCGCTCGGTGCTGGCCGGCCGCCGCGTGCTGGTGCTGCTGGACAACGCCCGCGACGCCGCCCAGATACGCCCCCTGCTGCCCGGCACGGACGGCTGCGCCGCGCTGGTCACCTCCCGGGTGCGGATGGTGGACCTGGCGGGCGCCCACCTGATCGACCTGGACGTGATGTCCCCGGACGAGGCGCTGGCGCTGTTCACGAAGATCGTCGGCGAGGAGCGGGTGGCGTCCGAGCGGAAGGCCGCCCTGGACGTGGTCGCGGCCTGCGGTTTCCTGCCGCTGGCGATCCGCATCGCCGCCTCCCGGCTGGCGGCCCGCCGCACCTGGACGGTGTCGGTCCTCGCGGCGAAGCTCGCCGACGAACGCCGCCGCCTGGACGAACTCCAGGCCGGCGACCTGGCCGTGAAGGCCACCTTCGAGCTGGGCTACGGCCAGCTGGAGCCCGCCCAGGCCCGCGCCTTCCGCCTGCTGGGCCTCGCCGACGGCCCGGACATGTCCCTCCCGGCCGCGGCCGCCGTCCTCGACCTGCCCGTCGAGGACACGGAGGACCTCCTGGAGTCCCTCGTCGACACGTCCCTGCTGGAATCGGCCGCCCCCGGCCGCTACCGCTTCCACGATCTCGTACGGCTCTACGCGCGTGCGTGCGCCGAACGCGACGAGTGGCCGCCGAGTGAGCGCACGGCGGCGGTGTCACGGCTCCTGGACTTCTACCTCTCGTCCGCGGCCGGCGTGTACGCGATCGAACGGCCCGGGGACCGGCTCGTGGACCATCTGGAGCCGACCTCCCACCCGGGGCTGCGGTTCGACAACCGGCACGCGGCGCAGGACTGGCTGTACGCGGAGGCCGGCTGCGTCCTCGCCTGCGTACGGCAGTCCGCGGGGCAGCCGGAGACCCTTCCCCGGGCGATCGATCTGCTGTGGGCCGCGCACGACCTCTCCGAGTCGGGCGCCAACTCCAGGGAGTACGAGGCGACGGCCACGGCGCTGCTGGAGGGAGCCCGGCTGCACGGCCTGGGCCGGGCGGAGGCCCGGGCGCTGACGACGCTCGTCAACGTCCACCATGTGAGCGGCCGTTTCGAGCGGGCCGACCAGGAGGCGGAACGGGCCATCCTCCTCGCCCAGGAGGCCGACGACCTGCTGCCCGTCTGCTGGGCCCGCAACGCGCGCGGCATCATCGCGCTGTACCAGAACCGCCACGAGGACGGCGAGGAGCACCTCTCCCGGGCCATCGAGCACTTCCGTGCCCTGGGCGACCGGCCCGGCGAGGCCGCCGCGCTGTGCAACCTGTCCCGGATCCATCTCGCGACCGGGCGGACCCAGAGCGCGGTCGCCCTGGCCCAGCAGGGCATCGCCATCTACGACGGCATGGGCAACTCCCTGCGCGGGGCCAACGCCCGCTACGCCCTGGGCCTCGCCCTCACCCAGAGCGGCGAGTTGGGCAACGCGGCGGACCGGCTCCAGGAGGCGCTGGAGGTGTTCCGCGACAGCAGGCAGCGCCTCTGGGAGGGTATGAGCCTGTTCCGGCTGGCCGAGCTGGACCTCGCCGCCCGACGCCCCGCGCAGGCCGCCTCGAACGCCGAGATGGCACTCACCGTGCTCCGCGGCATCGGCGGGGAGTGGCGGCGCGGCAACGTCCTCACCGTCCTGGGCCGCGCGCTCAGCGGCATCGGGCAGACGGGCAGGGCGCAGGTCTGCTGGCAGGAAGCGGCGGGGATCTACGAGGAGTTGGGCTCGCCGGAGGCCGTCGAGGTGCGTGCGTTGCTGTCCCCGGTGCAGGCGGCCTGACGGCCGCTTCCGGGGCCGGCCGGCCGCGTTCATCGTTCGTTTATCGCCTCCCGCCATGCTTGACGTAGTCGATCCGTCGCGTCGGGGGGCAGACGGGTCACTGCACTGGGCCGCCCACCTCAGCACTAGGGTGAACGGCCCGGGTGGGCCCGCCCCGGTCACCCTCGGGGGAGTGACCGGGCGGGCCCGCGGACCTCAGTACTCGACCCACGCCAAGGAGAGTTGACGATCATGGGCGACGAGCTCAAGCCGCAGGACCTGCACGCGACGGACGCGAAGGCCGGCGAGGCGTCGACGGAGGACCTGCACGCCACGGACGAGGGCGCCGTGAAGAAGCAGGACCTGCACGCCACCGACGAGCCGCTCGAGACGAAGGACCTGCACGCCACGTCGGAGCCCTTCAAGCCGACGAAGTAAGCCACACCGACACGGGGTTCGGCCGCGGCGGCGCGGAGGGGGAGCCGTCGCGGCCGATGCATGTCCGGAACCCGCCCGGGAGTTATCCACAGGCCGCCACAACGTGCCGGAATCCTGCGATCTTGGCGGCATGGAGGAACGAACGGCGTTGCGGGAGCTGGCGCAGGGTGGGGTGCTGCTCACGTGCCGGGCGCTTGAGTCCGGCTGGCCTCGGCGCAGTCTCACCCGTGCGCTCCGGGCGGAAGGCTGGGGGCGGCTTCAGGCGGGCGCCTGGGCGGAGCCGGGCCGGGCCCCGGATCCGCCCACCCGGCTCAGGGCCGTCCAACTCCTCAACCAGCGGCTCGTCGTGAGCCACTCCTCGGCGGCCGCCCTCTGGCGGATCGAGACGCTCGCCCCGTCCGCGAAAGCGCCCTTGGAGTTCATCGACCCCGCCCTCAGCTTCCGGGGCAAGGCCAAAGGTGTGCGCGTACACCGGATACTCCTGGACCCCGGGGACGTGGCGACGCGGTACGGCCTGCGGGTCACCAGCCCCGTACGGACCCTCACCGACCTGCTTCGCTCCCTGCCGAGGGACGAGGCGGTCGTCGCCCTGGACTCGGCGCTGACCTACCGCCGGGTCGCCGGGGCGCGCAGGGCGCCGCTCACCGGGCTGGACGCGGTGGGGGCGGCGCTGTCCGCCTCGTCGCAAGGGTCGGCGAGGGCCCTCCGGTGGCTCGGACTGTGCGATCCCCGGGCCGGGTCACCGGCCGAGACCGTCGCCCGTCTGCGCATGGCCGACTCCGGCCTCCGGCCCGAGAGCCAGGTCGAGCTCTTCACCCCGGCCGGTCGCCGAGCCGTCCTCGACTTCCTCTTCCGGCGCGAGGGGCTGGCGGTCGAGATCGAGGGTTACGCCTATCACGGCACCCGTGAGGCGCATCGGAAGGACGTGTCCCGCTTCAATCAGGTCCTTCAGTGCACCGAGGTGCGGAATCTGCTGCGTTTCACCGCTCAGGACGTGTTCCGGGAGTCCGACCGGATGATCAGGGAGATTCGGGCGGCCCTCGTCGTCCTGGGGCGGTGAAGGGGTGGGGGCGTCGGAGCCCATGGGCCAACGGGCCGCCCCGAATGCCCAGGTTGCTGGGAGGCGGCCCCGCCCGAACGCTCCAGTCACCCTCTCCCGCATAGCTGACGATCCGTCAGATCAGCGCTACCGTGAGCGCCATGGACACCCACGACAGCTCGTTTCCGCTGATCATCTCCGTGGACGACCACACCGTGGAGCCCGCGACCGTCTGGCAGGACCGGCTTCCGGAGAAGTACCGGGGCGTCGGGCCGCGTATCGTCCGGGCGCCCGTGAAGGAGATGACCTTCCTCGGAGGGCGCTTCAGGCCCGTGATGGGGCAGCCCGGCGACGACGGCCCGGTCGGGGACTGGTGGGTCTACGAGGACCTCCGCCGGCCCCTCACCCGCCTCGACACCGCCGTGGGATACAGCAGGGACGAGATCAAGCTCGAGGTCATCACGTACGAGCAGATGCGGCCCGGCTCCTACGACGTCCCGGCCCGGCTCGCCGACATGGACGTCAACCACGTCCAGTCGGCCCTCTGCTTCCCGACCTTCCCGCGCTTTTGCGGCCAGACCTTCACCGAGGCCAAGGACCACGAACTGGGCCTGCTGTGCGTGCGCGCCTACAACGACTGGATGCTGGAGGAGTGGTGCGGCCCGGAGGCGCACGGGCGGCTCATACCCCTGCCCCTCATCCCCTTGTGGGACGCCGAGCTGGCCGCGGCCGAGGTTCGGCGCAACGCCGCGCGCGGGGCCCGTGCCGTCGCCTTCTCCGAGATACCGCCGTACCTCGGACTCCCCTCCATCCACACCGACGGCTGGGACCCCTTCCTCGTCGCCTGCGCCGAGACCGGCACCGTCGTCGCCATGCACATCGGCTCCTCCAGCCGTATGCCCTCCACCTCCGCCGACGCCCCGCCCGCCGTCGGCTCCACCATCACCTACGCCAACTGCTGCTTCTCGATGGTCGACTGGCTGATGAGCGGCAAGTTCGAGCAGTTCCCCGGTCTCAAGGTCATGTACGCCGAGGGGCAGATCGGCTGGATCCCCTACATCCTGGAGCGGGCGGACGTGGTGTGGGAGGAGAACCGGGCCTGGGGCGGCGTCGCCGACAAGGTGCACCGGCCGCCGTCGGAGCTGTTCGCCGAGCACGTCTACGGCTGCTTCTTCGACGACGCCTTCGGCCTGCGCAACCTCGACTCCATCGGCGTCGGCAACGTGCTCTACGAGACCGACTACCCGCACTCCGACAGCACCTGGCCCAAGTCCCGCGAGGTAGGCGAGGCACAGATGGGGCATCTGGAGCCGGAGGTCGTGGAGCGGATCGTGCGGGGCAATGCCATCGAGCTGCTCGGGCTCACCGACGAGGGACTGTGGCCGGGCCCGGGCGGCGGTGGTGCGCGGTGAGCCTGCGGTACGGGATGCAGCTCCCCGTCCAGTCGCAGAGCACCCTCTACGCGGAGGGCTGGGAGGCGGAGGCCGGGCCGGAGGACCTGCTGGAGATCGCCCGCGCCGCGGACCGGTCCGGCTTCGCCTACCTCGCGAGCTGCGACCACGTCGGCATCCCGCGCAGGCTCGCCGCCGCCATGAGCACCGTCTGGTACGACCCCGTCGCCACGCTCTCCTTCCTCGCCGCCGCCACCGAACGCGTCCGGCTGCTCAGCCATGTCGCGATCGTCGGGCTGCGGCACCCCCTGCTCACCGCCAAGCAGTACGCCACCCTCGACCACCTCAGCGGAGGCCGACTGGTCCTCGGGGTCGGCGCCGGGCACGTCCAAGAGGAGTTCGAGGCGCTGGGCGTGGACTTCCGGCAGCGCGGGGCCGTGCTCGACGAGAGCCTCGACGCCCTGCGCGCCGCCCTCGGGCCGGAGGAGTTCCCCGAACACCACGGCAAGCTCTACGACTTCGAGGGGCTCGGCCAGCGGCCCCGCCCGGCGCAGGACCGCGTCCCCCTGTGGGTCGGCGGCTCCTCGCCCGCCGCCGTACGGCGGGCCGCGCTCAAGGGCGACGGCTGGCTGCCGCAGGGGGATCCGAGGGACCGGCTGCCCGCGCAGATCGCACGGATCCGGGAGCTGCGCGAACGGGCCGGTGTGCAGGGCGCGTTCACCGTGGGCGCCATCACCGAGCCGCTGTACGTCGGCGAGCCCGGCTGGGACGTCGGCCGCAGGACCCTCACCGGGGGCGCGGCGGAACTCGCCGAGTCGCTCCGCGCCTACCGGGCGATGGGCGTCCACCAGATCCAGGTGCGGTTCCGCAGCCGGAGCCGGACGGAACTCACCGACCAGATCGCGGCGTTCGGAGCCGAGGTCGCCCCCCAGCTGTGAGGAGAGCCATGGGCAAGCTCGACGGACGGGTCGTCATCGTCACCGGCGCCGCCCGCGGCCAGGGCGAGCAGGAGGCCCGGCTGTTCGCCGCGGAGGGGGCACGGGTGGTCGTCGCCGATGTACTGGACGACCAGGGCGAGGCCCTCGCCAAGGAGATCGGCGCGCGGTACGTCCATCTCGACGTGGGCCGGGAGGACGACTGGCAGCACGCCGTCGCCGCCACCAAGGACGCCTACGGTCATGTCGACGGGCTCGTCAACAACGCCGGCATCCTGCGCTTCAACTCCCTCCTCGACACACCCCTCGACGAGTTCATGCGGGTCGTCCAGGTCAACCAGGTCGGCTGCTTCCTCGGCATCAGGGCGGTCGCCCCGGAGATGTCCGACGGGGGCACGATCGTCAACACCTCCTCCTACACCGGCCTGACCGGAATGGCCGGGGTGGGCTCCTACGCGGCGAGCAAACACGCCGTGGTCGGGCTGACCAGGGTCGCCGCGCTGGAGCTGGCCGGGCGGGGGATACGCGTCAACGCCGTCTGCCCGGGCGCCGTCGACACGGCGATGGCCAACCCGGCGCGGCTGGATCCGGACGGCGACGCCGAGAAGGCTTCCCGCGGTCTCGACCGGCTCTACCGCAAGCTCGTGCCGCTGGGGCGGGTCGGGCAGCCCGAGGAGGTGGCCAGGCTCGCCCTGTTTCTCACCTCGGAGGACTCGTCGTACATCACGGGGCAGCCCTTCGTGATCGACGGCGGGTGGCTGGCCGGGGTCACCATCATCTGACGCTCCATCAGCTATTGACGCTCCCAGGGGCGGATGGAACAGTCGGAGTCATTCATCTGACGGTGCGTCAGATCGCCAGAATCGGTACAGGGGCGGTGAACCTCCTTGGAATTCGGCATCTTCGTACAGGGATACGTCGGCAAGCGGGCCGAGACCGACCCGCTCGCGGAGCACAAGGCGCTGATGGAGGAGACCGAGTACGTCATCCAGGCGGACAGGTCCGGCTTCAAGTACGCCTGGGCCTCCGAGCACCACTTCCTGGAGGAGTACTCGCACCTCTCCGCCAACGACGTCTTCCTCGGGTACCTGGCGCACGCCACCGAGCGGATCCATCTCGGCTCGGGCATCTTCAACCCCCTCGCGCCCGTCAACCACCCGGTGAAGGTCGCCGAGAAGGTCGCCATGCTCGACCATCTCAGCGAGGGACGCTTCGAGTTCGGCAGCGGGCGCGGGGCCGGATCGCACGAGATCCTCGGGTTCCTGCCGGGCATCACCGACATGAACCACACCAAGGAACTCTGGGAAGAGACCATCGCCGAGTTCCCCAAGATGTGGCTCCAGGACGAGTACGCCGGCTTCCAGGGCAAGCACTGGTCGCTGCCGCCGAGGAAGATCCTTCCGAAGCCGTACGGGAAGTCCCACCCGGCGATGTGGTACGCGGCCGGGTCGCCGCCGTCGTACGCCATGGCCGCGAGGAAGGGGCTCGGCGTGCTCGGCTTCAGCGTGCAGAAGGTCTCCGACATGGAGTGGGTGCTGGAGCAGTACAAGTCGGCGATCGTGGACGCGGAGCCGGTGGGGGACTTCGTCAACGACAACGTGATGGTGACGACCACGGCGATCTGTGCGCCGACCCATGCGGAGGCTGTGCGGATCGCGGCGAGCGGGGGGCTGCACTATCTGCCCTCGCTGGTGTTCCGGTACCACGACACGTTTCCGCGGCCCGAGGGGTTTCCGGTGTGGCCCGAGACGCTGCCGGAGTACACCGAGGAGTTCGTGGAGGTGCTCATCGAGGAGGAGCTGCTGATCTGCGGGGATCCCGATGAGGTGCTGCGGCAGTGTGAGCGGTGGGAGCGGGCCGGGGCGGATCAGTTGAGTTTCGGGTTGCCGGTGGGGGTGCCGAAGGAGGAGACGTTGCAGACGATTCGGTTGGTCGGGGAGTACGTGATTCCGAAGATCGATACGGATCCTGTGCATCGGACCTCGCGGTGCCGTCAGGGGGTTTGAGCGTTCGTTGGCGGGTGCGGCGTTCGTTGTGGCTTGTCGCGCAGTTCCCCGCGCCCCTAGGTGACCCGCACCACCCCACATCGAGAGGTGAGGCCAATGCTCGATCACGTCATCCAGGGTGTGACCGTCGTGGACGGGACGGGCGCCCCGGCGTACACCGCCGACGTCGGCATACGGGACGGGCGTATCGCCGTCATCGGTCAGGTCACCGAGGAAGCCCGCACCACCGAGGACGCCGCCGGTCTCGTCCTCGCCCCCGGCTTCGTCGACCCCCACACCCACTACGACGCCCAGCTCTTCTGGGACCCGTACGCCACGCCTTCGCTCAACCACGGTGTCACCACCGTCGCAGGTGGGAACTGTGGGTTCACGCTGGCGCCGCTGAACCCGGAGCGGCCCGAGGACGCCGATTACACGCGCCGGATGATGTCGAAGGTCGAGGGCATGGCGCTGGTGGCGTTGGAGGAGGGGGCGCCGTGGAGCTGGCATTCGTTCGGGGAGTATCTGGACGCCCTGGAGGGGCGGATCGCGGTCAACGCCGGGTTCATGGTGGGGCACTGTGCGCTGCGGCGGTATGTGATGGGGCCCGAGGCGGTGGGCGGGCAGCCGAGTCAGGGGCAGCTCGCCGAGATGGTGCGGTTGCTGCGCGAGGCCATGGACGCCGGGGCCTGGGGGTTCTCCACCACCCAGTCGAGCAGCCACTCCGACGGCGACGGGCAGCCGGTGGCCTCCCGGCATGCGGGGCCGGCCGAACTGCTCGCGCTGTCGCGGGCCGTCGGTGAGCACGAGGGCACGCAGATCGAGGCGATCGTCGCGGGCTGTCTGGATCAGTTCAGCGACGCCGAGATCGATCTGTTCGTGGAGATGAGCGCGGTGGCGGGGCGGCCGCTGAACTGGAACGTGCTGACGGTCGACGCGTCCGTACCCGAGCGCGTGCCCCGGCAGCTCCTCGCGAGCGAGCAGGCGCGGAAGGCGGGCGGGCGGGTCGTGGCGCTGACCATGCCGATCCTCACGCCGATGAACATGTCGCTGGGTACGTTCTGCGCGCTCAATCTCATCCCCGGGTGGGGGCCGGTGCTCGCGCTGCCCGTGCCCGAGCGGATCGAGAAGCTGCGTGATCCGGCCGTCCGGGCGGAGCTGCTGCGCCGGGCCACCTCCAAGGAGGCGGGCGTCTTCCGGCGGCTCTCCAACTTCGGGCGGTACGTCATCGGCGACACCTACAGCGACGCCAACGACGGGCTGACCGGGCGCGTGGTGAGGGACATCGCCGAGGAGCGCGGCCAGGAGCCCTTCGAGTGCCTGGTGGAGATCTGCGCCGCCGATGATCTGCGTACGGTGTTGTGGCCGATGCCGACCGACAACGACCCGGCGTCCTGGTCGCTGCGGGCTCAGACCTGGAGCCACGAGGACGTGCTGCTCGGCGGGTCCGACGCGGGCGCCCATCTGGACCGGATGTGCGGGGCGCCGTACACGACCCGGTTCCTCGGGGACTGTCTGCGGGGCCGGAAGCTGGTCGCTCTGGAGCAGGCCGTGCGGATGCTGACCGACGACCCGGCCCGGCTCTTCGGCCTGCGGGAGCGGGGGCGGGTACGGGAGGGCTGGCACGCGGACCTCGTCCTGTTCGACCCGGAGCGGATCGACGCGGGCCCGGCCACCCTCGTGCACGACCTGCCCGGCGACAGCCCGCGACTGGACTCCCGCGCGCTCGGCATACGGGCCGTCTGGGTCAACGGCGTCGAGGCGATCCGGGACGACGTGGTGACCGGTGCCGTACCGGGGCGGGTGCTGCGCTCGGGTCGGGACACGGAGACGGTGAGCACCAGGTGACGAGAGAACAGGCGCTGTTCGTCGGCGGCTCCTGGGTGGAGCCGGACGGCGGGCACTACGCGGTGATCGACCCGGCGACCGAGGAGACCGTCGGGTGGGCGCCGGAGGCCTCGCGGGAGCAGGTGCTCGCGGCCTGTGCCGCGGCCCGCGAGGCCTCCGGGCCGTGGTCACGGACCTCCCCGGAGGAACGGGCCGCGGTCCTCGGCCGGGCGGCGGACGTCATCCGGGAACGTCTCGTGCCGTACGCCGAGCTGGCCCGGGCGGAGACCGGAGCGACCACGGCCACCGCACGCGCCCTGCAGGTCGGGGTCGCCGCCGCCCGCTTCCGGCGCTACGCGCGCGTGGAGCCCGCCGAGTGGGCGATCCCGCCCCAGATCAACGAGGCCGGGCCCATGGGCCGGGCGGGGGTGATGGGCGCGCTGGCCGTCCGGCAGCCCGTGGGGGTCGTCACCTGCGTCACCTCGTACAACAACCCCTGGGCCAACCCGGCCGGCAAGATCGCCCCCGCCCTGGCCATGGGCAACACGGTGGTGGTGAAACCCGCCCCGCAGGACCCGCTGTCGGTCTACCGGATGGCGGAGGCGCTGGAGGCGGCGGGCGTGCCGCCGGGCGTGGTGAACGTGGTCAGCGGATCGCGGACGGAGGTCGGTGAGGCGGCCGTGGAGTCGCCGGACGTCGACATGGTCAGCTTCACCGGCTCGACGGCGGTCGGGCAGCGCATCGCCGAGGTCTGCGGGCGCGGTATGAAACGGCAGTTGATGGAGCTGGGCGGCAAGGGCGCGGCGGTCGTCTTCGATGACGCGGACCTCGGCTCGGCCGTGGCCGGCATCGGGACCACCTTCTCCTTCTACAGCGGCCAGATCTGCACGGCACCGACGCGGGTGCTGGCGCAGCGCGGGGTGTACGACCGTCTCGTCGAGCAACTGGCCGCCTACGCGGGCCGGTTGAAGGTCGGTGACCCGGGGGAGCGGGACACGGTGGTGGGGCCGGTGATCTCGGCCGTGCACCGCGACCGCGTCGAGTCGTACGTCGAACTGGGCCGCAAGGAGGGCGCGGTGGTCGTCGCGGGCGGTGAACGCCCGGCCCTCCCCACGGGCTTCTACATCGCCCCGACCCTCCTCGCCGGCTGCACCAACGACATGCGCGTGGCCCGCGAGGAGATCTTCGGCCCGGTCGTGACCGTCATCCCCTTCGAGGAAGAGGAGGAGGGTGTGGAACTGGCCAACGACACCGACTACGGCCTCATCGACTACGTCTGGTCGGGAGACGTGGCCCGCGCCTTCCGGGTGGCGCGGCGGCTGCGGGCCGGCGGGGTCGGGATCAACACCGTCGGCCGCAACATGGAGGCGCCCTTCGGCGGCTTCAAGCAGAGCGGGGTCGGCAGGGACGTCGGCTCGTACGCCCTGCACGCCTACAGCGAGGTGCAGGCGATCGTCTGGCCGGGCTGAGGCTGCTCAGCCGTCCAGATCCACCCGCACCGTCAGCAGATCCGTCCCGAACGCCCGCACGCCCAGGCCGTTGAAGCGGGGCAGCCGCCGCAGCCGCGCCACGGGGTCGTCGTCCGGCACCAGATGGGCGGTCCCCGGGTGCCACCGCCCCCGGATCCGCACCCGTACCCGCGGATCGGCCTGGATGTTGCGGACGTACTGCGACCGCTCACCGAACTCCGACACCAGCCAGAAGGAGTCCCCGACGCGCCGCCCGCCCACCGGCGTCTGCCGGGCCAGCCCGGAGACACGGCCCCTGGTCTCGATGACCGTCTGCAGGGGCAGACGGCGCAGGAGCGGATTGATACGGCGCTGGAAGGCGGTGGCGGCGCGGAACCTGACGTCGGCGAGACGGGACATCGTCAGCGGACTCCTCGGCATGTGAGGGCGGGCAGGGTGTACATCGCTAATCGCTAGTCGCTAACGTCCCAGGAAAATCGGGTTCGTGAACGCCGCCAGCGCCCCGGGGAGCGGCCCCGCCGCCGCCTCGTGCCGTACCTCGGCCCGTACGTACGCCGCGTAGGACGGCGTCGTGCGCCACTCCACGACCCCCGCCCCGGCCACCGGCAGTGGCGCGCTCGTGTGCAGCACGCCCTGGTCGGTGACGAGGCGGACCGTGCAGCGCGGGGCGCCGGTGACCTCCAGACGGACGGTGACCGGGGTGTCGCGGTCCACCCGCAACCGCCCTCCGATGCCCGCGTGCTCGCCGCGCCCGCCGGACACCTGGAACGACAGCGCGAGCCTCGCGGACTCGGCGACGTACGACCGTCCGGCCCGGATGCCCTCCTGGATCGCCCGGCGGGTCAGGTCGTCGGCCAGGACGACCGTCTGGGGGCTGCCGACGGGGTCCGGGTCGCGGTGGGCGTCACTGCTGCCCATCGCGGGGATCCAGTCCCGCCCGTCCCGTACGGACGCCACGAGCATGCTGTCCCAGTCGGCCAGCGTCACCTCGTCGTCGGGCGTGTAGGGGCCGTTCCACACCTCCACCGCGTCCGCCTCGCCGAAGCCGAACTTCCAGTTGCAGCCGACGCAGGTGGCGTGCGGATGGGCCGGGACGACCAGGCCTCCGGCGCGGCGGATCTGGCGGGCGAACCGGCCGAAGCGGTTGTCGCGGGCACGGTAGCGCCAGTCGACGAAGGTGCCCGGCTCGGTGCCGAGCGCCACCACGTGCCCGTTCCGGGTGGTGATCTCCTCGCCCAGCATGACCAGCAGGTCGTCCCCGGCGACATCCGCCCAGTGCGCGTGCGCCGAGTGCGTGTTGTGCTCGGAGGAGTTGATGAAGTCCAGCCCCGCCGCCCGCGCCAGGGCCCCGATCTCGGCGGGGGTGCGGCGGCCGTCGGAGTACCAGGAGTGCAGATGGCAGTCGCCCCGGTACCAGGCACGCCCCCGCCCCTTGGCCCGCTCGGGCGGGTACACCGGCTCCACCGCCTCGCCCGGCTCGCCGTACGTCAGCGTGATCGTGATCTCGTACGACAGGCCCTGCGGGGCGACCGTGTACGGGCCGAGCGCGATGTGCCAGGTGCCCTCGCGCACCGGGCCCGGGAGGTAGCCGGGCGTCGCGTCGTCGGCGCGGAGGAAGAACTCGGTGCGCGCCCCGCCCGACCAGCCCCGGAAGCCCCGGCCGCCGAGTTCGGTGCCGCGGTCGTCGAAGACGCCGATGTCGAGGGCGTTGCCGGTCGTGCCCGCCGGGACGGACGGCCGGTCGTAGGTGTAGGCGACCTTGATCTCCCGGACCCCGGCCGGGACCTCGACGGGCACGTACACGAAGTCGGGGGAGCCGGGCGGCAGGGTGCCCCGCACGGTTCTGCTCTCCTGACCGCCCTCGGCGGCTGCGGCGAAGCTCACGCTTCCCAACGTAAGCGCGGCGGCGGCTCCCGTCACGAACAGGGCGCGCCGGGCGAGCCCGCCGTGGTTGTCCTCATGCTGGTCCTCGCACATGCTGCTGCTCCCAAGGTGTGTCGTCAGGTGCCGTGCAACCCTTGTATTCAGCCGTGAACTCCCGGGCACGGGAAGGGGATCGGCGGCTTTCGCCGATACGGCACCCGAGATTTGCCGACCGGTCGGTATGTACAGTCGGCCGTCGCTCGGGTAGGGATGCTTCATGCGCATCGCCGTAACGATCTTCCTCACCGACGAGACGATCACCCCGACCCGGCTCGCCCGGGAGCTGGAGGGCCGCGGATTCGCCGGGCTGTATCTGCCCGAGCACACGCACATCCCCGTCGAGCGGACCACCCCGTACCCGGCGGGCGGCGAGCTGCCGCGCGAGTACGGCCGTACGCTCGACGCGTTCGTGGCGCTCGGCCAGGCCGCCGCCGTCACCGAGCGGCTCGGGCTCGGCACGGGCATCACGCTCGTCGCCCAGCACGATCCGATCGACCTGGCCAAGCAGGTCGCGACCCTGGACCATCTGTCCGGCGGCCGGTTCACCCTCGGGCTCGGCTTCGGCTGGAACGTGGAGGAGGCCGCCGACCACGGTGTGCGGTGGAGCACCCGGCGCGAGCTGGGCCGGGACCGGATGGCGCTGATGCGGGCGCTGTGGTCGGAGGAACCGGTCGCCTACGAGGGGGAGTTCGGCGGGGTCCGGGCCAGTCACGCGCACCCCAAGCCCGTGCAGAAGCCGCGCGGCCCGGTCGTGGGCCCGCGCACGCTGCTCGGCGGGGCCGCCGGGCCCAAGCTGTTCGACCACATCTGCGAGTACGCCGACGGCTGGCTGCCCATCGGCGGCCGCGGGCTCTCCGAGTCCCTGCCCCGGCTGCGCACGGCCTGGGCCGAGGCGGGCCGCGACCCCGAGGCCCTCCAGGTCGTCCCGTACGCGGTCCATCCGACTCCGGGGAAGCTCGCGCACTATGCCGATCTCGGTGTCGAGGAGGTGGTGGTGCAGTTGCCTCCGGCGGAGGAGGCGGAAGTGCTGAAGGCGCTGGACGATCTGACCGGGTATCTTCCAGGTACCTGACAACTCTGTCGGGCCGAACGGGGGAGCGGCACCGCGTCATGAGATTCGCCTGGTTGGCCTGGCTCGTGCAGCACTTCGACGACTACGGCTACAGCCAAGGTCTGCTGCCCTCCGCGATCGGCACGCTGGCCGTGCTCGTGACCGCCGCGCTGGTCTGGTTCGCGCTGCACCGCAACAGGCCGGCCGCCCTGGCCGCTGCCGGGCTCACGTCCGCCCTGGGAATTGGATGGCTGGCCTTCCACTGACGCGGCTCACCCGGGTTGATCAGCGCACTCGTATGCTCGAAGGATGACGACTTCCGCGACCTCCGGAACGGGACCCACCGAGAACTCCATGCGTCGCGCCCTGAAACGGGCCAGGGACGGCGTCTCCCTCGATGTCGCCGAGGCGGCGGTGCTGCTCCAGGCCCGGGGCGGGCAGCTGGAGGACCTGTCGGCCTCGGCCGCCCGGGTCCGGGACGCGGGCCTGGAGGCGGCCGGCCGGCCCGGGGTCATCACGTACTCGAAGAGCGTCTTCATCCCCCTGACCCGGCTGTGCCGGGACAAGTGCCACTACTGCACCTTCGTCACCGTCCCCGGCAAGCTGCGCCGCGAGGGACACGGGATGTTCATGTCCCCGGACGAGGTGCTGGACATCGCCCGCAAAGGCGCGGCGCTCGGCTGCAAGGAAGCCCTCATCACCCTCGGCGACAAGCCCGAGGACCGCTGGCCCGAGGCGCGTGAGTGGCTCGACGCGCACGGCTACGACGACACGCTCGCCTATGTCCGGGCCATCTCCATCCGGATCCTGGAGGAGACGGGCCTGCTGCCCCACCTCAACCCGGGCGTCATGAGCTGGACCGACTTCCAGCGGCTGAAGCCCGTCGCGCCCAGCATGGGCATGATGCTGGAGACGACCGCGACCCGGCTCTGGTCGGAGCCGGGCGGTCCCCACTACGGCTCTCCCGACAAGGAGCCCGCGGTGCGGCTGCGGGTGCTGGAGGACGCGGGGCGTTCCTCCGTGCCCTTCACCTCGGGCGTCCTGATAGGCATCGGGGAGAACTACGAGGAGCGCGCCGAGTCCCTGTTCGCGCTGCGCAAGGTGACCCGGGCCTACCACGGCGTCCAGGAACTCATCATCCAGAACTTCCGCGCCAAGCCGGACACCGCCATGCGCGGCATGCCCGACGCGGAACTGGACGAACTCGTCGCCACGGTCGCCGTCGCCCGGCTGCTCATGGGCCCGTCGGGCTGCATCCAGGCCCCGCCCAACCTCGTCGACGACGAGTACGAGCGGCTGATCGGGGCCGGTATCGACGACTGGGGCGGGGTCTCGCCGCTGACCATCGACCACGTCAACCCCGAGCGTCCCTGGCCGCAGATCGAGGAGCTCGCCGAGAAGTCCCGGGTGGCCGGGTTCGAGCTGCGGGAACGGCTCTGCGTGTACCCGGAGTTCGTGCGGCGCGGTGAGCCCTGGCTGGACCCGCGGCTGCGCCCGCACGTGGCGGCGCTGGCCGACCCGGAGACCGGGCTGGCCCGCCCCGACGTCCTTCCGCGGGGCCTGCCGTGGCAGGAGCCGGAGGAGGTCTTCACGGCGTCCGGGCGCACCGACCTGCACACCACCATCGACAGCGAGGGCCGTACCTCCGACCGGCGGGACGACTTCGACGAGGTGTACGGCGACTGGGGCGCCCTGCGCGAGGCCGCCGCCCCGGGCATGGTGCCGCAGCGCATCGACACCGACGTACGCGAGGCCCTGCGCACGGCCGCCGACGACCCGACGAAGCTCACCGACGACGAGGCGCTGGCCCTGCTGCACGCGGACGGCCCCGCGCTGGACGCCCTCGCCCGGGTCGCCGACGACGTACGCAAGTCGGCCGTCGGTGACGACGTCACCTACATCGTCACGCGGAACATCAACTTCACGAACGTCTGCTACACCGGCTGCCGCTTCTGCGCCTTCGCCCAGCGCCGCACCGACGCCGACGCCTACACCCTCTCCCTGGACCAGGTCGCCGACCGGGCCCAGCAGGCCTGGGACGTGGGCGCGGTGGAGGTCTGCATGCAGGGCGGCATCCACCCGGACCTGCCCGGCACGGCGTACTTCGACATCGCGCGCGCGGTGAAGGAACGCGTCCCCGGCATGCATGTGCACGCCTTCTCGCCGATGGAGGTCGTCAACGGCGCGACCCGCACCGGCATGTCCATCCGCGAGTGGCTGACCGCCGCCAAGGAAGCGGGCCTGGACACCATCCCGGGCACGGCCGCCGAGATCCTCGACGACGAGGTCCGCTGGATCCTCACCAAGGGCAAGCTGCCCGCCGCTGACTGGATCGAGGTCGTGTCGACGGCCCACGAGCTGGGCATCCGGTCGTCCTCGACGATGATGTACGGCCATGTGGACCAGCCCCGGCACTGGCTCGGGCATCTGCGCACCCTCGCGGGCATCCAGCAGCGCACGGGCGGCTTCACCGAGTTCGTGACGCTGCCGTTCGTGCACACCAACGCGCCGGTGTACCTGGCCGGGATCGCCCGCCCCGGCCCGACCATGCGGGACAACCGCGCGGTCACGGCCATGGCCCGGCTGCTGCTGCACCCGCACATCCCCAACATCCAGACCAGCTGGGTGAAGCTCGGCACCGAGGGCGCCGCCGAGATGCTCCGCTCCGGCGCGAACGACCTCGGCGGCACACTCATGGAGGAGACGATCTCCCGCATGGCGGGCTCGTCGTACGGCTCCTACAAGTCGGTCAAGGACCTCATCGCGGTGGCCGACGCCGCGGGCCGCCCGTCGAAGCCGCGGAACACCCTGTACGGGGACGTCCCCGAGGAACGACAGCAGGCGGCCCAGGCGTCGGACGGCCATCTGCCGGAACTGCTGCCGGTACTGGACTGAGGGTCTGCGGGGCTGGCGGCCTGGGGGCCTGGGGGCCCTGAGCGTCTGCCGGGGCTGATGGGCTGAGGGCTTGGCGGCCTGCCAGGCTGTCGGCCTCTCGGATCGGCGGTCTCGCCAGTCATGCGGCCTGACGCCCTGCCAGCCCCGCCGCCCTGCCAGGCTTGCTGCCCAGCCGGACGGGCAGCCCGCTGAACTGGTGGTCTACTGGCCCCGGGCATCCGCCGGCTGATGTGCCGTCAAGGTGCGGTTGGCCGGGGTGCCGGGGTGTGCCGGTGGCGGGGTGGTCGTGCCCCGGCCCAGCCACAGCAGGAGCAGACCGAGGGAGCTGGCGATCGCCGGCCAGTAGATGTAGCGGAAGTCCGTCGCGGGCATGATCGGCAGATAGCCGAGGATGTAGGCCGCCGAGCTGATGCCCAGTGCCCGGACCGGCATGGAGAACAGGCCCCTGCCCGGGCGGACGGTCAGGACCAGGGCGACGGCGAGCCAGAACCAGCCGCGGAACAGCCACGGCAGGTCACTCGCCATGCCGCGCACATACGTGCTGAGCGTGTCCTCCAGCCGGGGATGCGCCACCTCGACGCCCAGGTCGTTGCGGGTGATCCCCGCCTTGTAGACGTAGCCGGTGTCGAACAGCAGACTCGCGAAGAGCCGCAGCCGGTACTGGAGGTACTGCGGGACATGCCCGCTCATCTCCTTCAGCCACAGGGACGTGATCTCGCCCGAGTCCGAGCGCAGCCCGTCCGCCGGGCGGGCGTAGCAGGCCCAGTAGGCGTCCGAGAGGGCGTCCACCCGCCGGCATTCCTCGGCGGAGGCGACGAGCCGGTCCCTCAGGTCGGGTGACACGTCCGCCGACCGGAGTTCGTCCACCCTCAGGACGTGGACGAGGTCGTCGAGCATGATCTGCGCGCCCTGCTTCGTCTCCAAGGGCCGGGCGAACAGGGAGATGGCGGCGGCCGGCACGACCAGGGCGGCCGCGAGCGCCGCCGTGCACGTCACCCACGTACGGCGCCCGGGAGCGCGCCACAGCGCGAGGACGAGCATGACGAAGACGGGGATCGCGGCGAAGAAGGCGTTCTTGCGCACCAGCATGGCGTACGCGAGGAACAGCACGCCCAGCCCGAGCAGCCCCCACCGCACGGCGGGACGGCGAAGGTCGCTGTCCCGCAGCCGCAGCCCCGTGAAGGCGACCGCGCACGCCGCGAGCAGCGCGAACGCCGCGTGGACGTCCTTCCACACCACCCCGACGAACGTCAGCACGAACGGAGTCAGCCCCAGCCCGAGCACGGCGAACGGACCGGCACGGCTCCCGGTCAGCGCCCCCACACACCAGGCCAGCACCCAGAGCGCCCCCCAGAAGACGACCGATTGCAGGACCAGCATGGAGGCGATCGACCCGGTCACGGCGATCAGTGCACGCCACACCAGGCTCAGCACGGGCGGGTGCCAGTCCGTCAGGGGCAGCTTTCCCTGGGCCTGGCGGAGCTGGTCGAGGCTGTCGGGACTCAGGTAGCCCGGGGCGAAGACGAGGATCGTGCCCAGACAGCAGACCGCGGCGACGGCGGCCGGCACCCAGACCCAGCGCCGCACCCGCGGCATCCATCCCATTCGTCCCATAAGTCGGATGCTAACGGCTCAGGGTGCGACGAAGACGTAGCGCCGATAGGCGTAGAAGCGGAACAGGGTCGCGAGCACCCAGCCGAAGATCCGGGCGGTGTTGTCGCTGAGCGCCGAGTCGAGCCCGAGCAGCTGCCGGGAGGCGAAGACCGTGCCGGCGGTGATGGCGAGCCCGACCCCGTTCGCCACGAGAAACAGGACGAGTTCTTGGGTCACCTTCTCGCGGTGCTGGTCGCGGTAGGTCCAGTAGCGGTTCCCGACCCAGCTGAACAGCGCGGCCGCCGTCGTCGCGATGACGGACGCCTGCACCGGGGAGGTCCGCATCGGCCCGCCCTCCGCGCCGCCGGGCAGGCCGAAGACCAGCAGGTTGTAGCCGCCGTTGTCCACGACGAAGGCCAAGGCGCCGACGACTCCGAACTTGGCGGCCTCGCGCCAGACGCCCTTGACGGCGTCACGCGCACGCAGCGCGACAGTTGCGAGGACCGGCACACGGTGAGACTAACGGCCCGGCGCGCCCTCACCGACCAGACCCGCCCATATCGCATGATTTTAGTCGTATTCGGTGCCGGTCCGAGAGGAGCAGCCGTGGAACCGACGATCGCGTGTGTCGTGCCGTGTCACAACGAGGAGGCGGCCATCGGCAAGGTGGTCCGCGACCTGCGGGCGGCCCTCCCCGAGGCCGTCGTCTACGTGTACGACAACGCCTCCACCGACGCCACGGTGGAGATCGCCCGGGGAGCGGGCGCGATCGTCCGGGAGGAGACCCGCAAAGGCAAGGGCAATGTCATCCGGCGCGCCTTCGCCGACGTCGACGCCGACGCCCTGCTCCTCATCGACGGCGACGACACCTACGACGCCGCACGCGCCCGTGACCTGGTGGACCTGCTCTTCGAGGGGCCCTACGACCAGGTCGTCGGCGCCCGCCGGGTGACCGCCGACGGGGCCTACCGGGCGGGGCACGCGGTCGGCAACAAGGTGCTCACCGGGGCCGTGCGGTCCCTGTTCGGCAACGACGTGACCGACATGCTCAGCGGCTACCGGGTCTTCTCGCGGCGCTTCGTGAAGTCGTTCCCGGCGCTGGCCCGCGAGTTCGAGACCGAGACCGAGATGACGATCCACGCGCTGCACCTGCGGCTGCCCACCGCCGAGGTCGTCGTGGACTACCGGGTCCGACCGGCCGGCGGCGAGAGCAAGCTGCGCACCTACCGGGACGGCTGGCGCATCCTGCGGGTCATCCTCGATCTGGCGCGGCGCGAACGCCCCTCGCTCGTCCACACCGTGATCGCGGGCGTGCTGGCCCTGGTCTCGGTCATCCTCGGCATCCCCGTCATCGCCGACTTCATCGAGACGGGCACCGTGCCCCGCGTCCCCACGGCGATCCTCGCCGCCGCCATCATGACCATCGCCGCGCTCGTCCTGCTCGTGGGCTACATCCTCGAGTCCCTCATGCACATGCGGCAGGAGCAGTCCCGCCTCGTGCACCTCTCCTACCCGGCCCCCGCCCGCGCGCCGGACCGCACCGCCCATGGCGCCGGTACGGGCCCGGTGCCGGTCCGCAAGCCGGCCCACGGCGGCTGAGACCGCTGGATGCTGTGGGCGAATCGGCCGGGGTCCGGACCCTCTGTCGAAAACCGTGAACACTTTCGCGGAAAGTGTTCACGGTTTCCGGGGGAGGGGTGGGGGAGGGCGTGGCGTCCGTCGCCCCTGAAGAGGCGCACGCGCAGTACGATGATCGGAACCCCGCCTGCTGTACGGGGTCCCGTGACTGAGGAGATGCGTACCCGTGCCTGCCCGACTTCCTTCGTGGGCCTGGACGACCGGGCTGACCGTCGGAGCGATAGCCGCGGTGACGGTCCTGGCCGTGCAGGCGGACCGGGGCCCGCACCCCACCGCCTCGTCGGCCAAGCCGAAAAGCACGGCGTCGGCGGACACGCAGCCCACCCCTACCGCGTCCGCCCCGACCCGGGTGCCCGACGGCTCCGGCACCGGCCGGCGCATCGTCTACTCCCTCGGCGAGAAGCGGGTGTGGCTGGTCGACGCGAGCGAGGGCAGCCGCCGTACGTTCACCGTGTGGCCGGGCACGGTCAACCCCGACCCCGGCTCGTACACGGTGTCGTCGCGCAATGAGGGCACGACCGGCTCGGACGGCGTCCAGATCGAACACATCATGTACTTCGCCGCGAAGTCCGGTGTCTCCGTCGCCTTCTCCAACGCGGTCGACGGCGCCTCACCGCCGCCCGCCGCCTCCGGCACGCAGACGGGCGGAGTCCGGATGCGGAAGGCGGACGGCACGGCACTGTGGGCGTTCGGCACCGTCGGTACGACGGTGACCGTGGTCAGGTAGAAGAGGATTCCGTACGCGGGCCCGACAACTGGTTGACGATCAGCACGACACCGCTGAACAGGAAGACCCGGGTCGCCGCGTCCAGCCCGTTCCAGCTCTTCGACTGCCACATCGAGAACCACTCGCCGCCGACCCCGATGAACCCGGCCCCGAACAGCAACATCACCATCAGCAGCCCGTACGTCGACACCTGCCGGGCGCGCCGCTGATCACGTCTGGCCCACAGCCAGCTCCCCGCTATGAGGGCGAACGCGGCGACGGTCTCCCACGCGATGATCGCGATATAGGCGGCGTCCTGAAGTGTCTCGCTGGTGATGGCCCGCCACATCAGGTCCTCGTCCTTGAACGTGGTGTCCATGGCGAGCACATGCCGGACGAACTGCTGGTTGGTGCCGAAGTCGGTGATGTTCCCGAAGGCGACGAGCGTCATGTAGAGGGCGATGGTGGCGGTGAGCAGCGTGGCGGCAAGAGGCAGCGTGCCGCGTGAAGTGGGGGAGGTGGCCATGCCGATCATTCTCCCCGGACGCCGGGGCGAGCGCGAGACAATGACGACGGAAGCCGACCGGGCGAGACGAGGGGAACGTACGGATGGCGCAGCCGGGACCGTCGATGCAGGACCTGATACGGCAACGCACCCGGGCCGGCTTCGTCGGCAGGAGCGCCGAACGGGCCCTGTTCCGCGCCAACTTCGCCACCGCCCTGCACGACGAACGCCACCGCTTCCGCTTCCATGTGCACGGCAACGCGGGCGTCGGAAAGACCTTTCTGGTGCGGGAGTTGGAGCAGATCGCCCGTGAACAGGGCGCGCTGACCGCGTACGTGGACGACAGCGCCGGCAGCGTGCCGGAGGTGATGGCGGAGATCAGCCGTCAGTTCGCCGCGCAGGGGCACAGGCTGAAGGAACTGAACCGCCTGCTCGCCGCCCACGAGGAGCGCCGCCACGAGGCGGCTCTGGCCGCCCTCGCCACCCTCGACGGGCAGGCGGCGGACACCGGCCCGTCGACGGGCGGGAGAGCGGTGGCCCGGGGCGGAATGATCGCGCTGGGGATGGTCCCGGTCGTCGGCCCCCTCGCGGGCATGCTCGACGCGGAGCAGTTCGCGGGCGGAGTGGACCGGTTCCGCGAGAGCGTCATGGCCCGCTTCCGCAACCACGAGGACGTGCAACTGGTCTTCGCCCCGGAGCAGGTGCTGACCCCGGTGCTCCTGCGCGAACTCGCGGACGCGGCGGCGTCGGCCCCCTGGATCGCCCTCTTCCTCGACACGTACGAGCGCACGGCCCCGTATCTGGACCACTGGCTGCACGAGACGATGACGACCGACCGCCACGGGGCCGTCCCCGCCACACTCGTCGTGGTCACGGCGGGCCAACGCCCCCTGGGCGCGACCCGCTGGGGCGGGGTGCGGGACTTCGTGGCGGAAGTACCCCTGGCCCCCTTCACCGAGGACGAGGCCCGCGGACTGCTGGCCGGCAAGGGCGTGACCGCCGAACCGGTCGTCGAGGAGGTACTGCGCCTCAGCGGCGGCCTCCCCGTCCTGGTCTCCACCCTCGCCGAGTCCCGCCCCACCGACGCGGACGACGTGGGCGACCCCAGCGCCACGGCGGTCGACCGCTTCCTGAAGTGGGAGCAGGACCCGGCACGCCGGGCCGCCGCGCTGTCCTGCGCACTGCCGAGATGGCTCGACGGCGATGTGTTCCGGGCGGCGGCCGACTGCCCCGAAGAGGAACTGGCCTCCCTCTACACGTGGTTGCGGGGCATGCCGTTCGTCGTCGAGCGGGGCGGGGGACGGCTGCGCTACCACGACGTCGTACGAGCGCCGATGCTGCGCGCCGAACGGCGACGGTCCCCACGCGAATGGGCCGGGCGGCAGCGACGGCTGGCACGGACGTTCAGGGAATGGCGGGAGGAGACCGGACGGGGGCTGGAGGACCTCTGGGCGGACGACACCTGGCGGGACCTGCGCCAGGCCGAGGCGTACCACCTCCTCTGCGCGGGCGACCGGGACGCACTGCCGCAGGCCCTGCGGGACTTCGTCCACGCCTGCGGCGCCGGTGAGGTCATGGCCGTGCGATGGGCCCGCGTCCTGGTGGACGCCGGACAGGACGCCGACGCGGAGCCGGTGGCCGAATGGGGAAGGAAGCTGACAACGGCACTCGACACGGAGAGCATCGCCGCGGCACTCGCCCTGCTGCTGAGCCACGCCGCACTCGACGCCCCGGACCAGGCCCGGGCCCGGGTGATCCGGGGCGACGAACTGCGCGGCGCGGGCGCGTACACGGATGCCCTCGCCGAGTACGACCGGGCCGTCGCCCTCGATCCCGATCTGGCCGTCGCCTACCGCTACCGGGCCGGGATCCGCGGGGACCTGGGCGACCACGACGCGGCGATCGCCGACCTCGACCGGGCCGTGGCGCTGGAGCCGAACCACGCCGGGTACGTCGCCCTGCGCGGCGAGCACCACCGCATCGCCCGGCACGACACGGAGGCGCTCCGGGACCTGACCGAAGCGATCCGCCTGGACCCGGCCAACGATTTCGCCTGGGCGTCCCGGGGCGCCACACACGAACGCCGGGGAGACCTGGACGCCGCCCTCTCCGACCTGGGCCGATCCCTGGACCTCAAGCCGGACTACGCCTGGGCCCTAGCCCGCCGCGCCCGCGTGTGGCGGTCCCTCGGCGACTCCGCCCGCCAACTGGCCGACCTCGACCGCGCCCTCGCCCTGACCCCCGACTGGCCGTGGGCCCGCTGCGAACGAGGCGACGCCCTGCGCACGGCCGGCCGCGACGAGGAAGCCGTCGCCGACCTCACCCACGCGCTCGCCCTGGACCCCGCCTACACCTCGGCGTACGCCAGCCGCGGCGCGTCCCTCGCCCACCTCGGCCGCCACACCGAAGCCCTCGCGGACCTGAACCGCGCAGTGGAACTCCGCCCGACCTACGTCTGGGCCCTGTGCCGCCGCGCCGCGCTCCACGCGACCATGGACCAGCACCAACAGGCCCGGGCGGACGTGGAACACGTACGCGACCTGGACCCCGGCGCCTTGCAACGCCTCCCGGATCCGGACCGCGCGGTACTGGGCCCGTTCCTCACGGGGTGAACATCGCCCCCGTCCCAGGGGTGTACATGACTCCACCCCCGAGACGGAGGACAGCCGGAGCGAGAATCGACACCCCTCCCCGTAGCGTCCTGAGCCATGAAGACCCCTGCCTTACTCCTGGCGCTTCTCACGGGGATGGCCGTCGCCGCCCCCCACCCCACCTCCCACGCGACCACGTGGAACTGCGAGGCGCCTCCGGGCCTGCAACACGCCTTGGACGAGCTCACCGGGAGACACCAACTCGCCGGAGCGGCGGCCGAGGTGACCGACCCGTCCTGCGGCCGCTGGACCTCCGCAGCCGGCCGGGCCGACCTCCGCACCGGACGGCCCATGAACGCCGAGGACCGTCTCCGCATCGGCAGCGTCACCAAGACCTTCACCGCCACCACGGTCCTGCAACTGGCGGACTGCCTCCCCGGCCTCGTCCAGGGCAACGGCTACGACGGCCGCGACATCACCGTGCGGGACCTTCTCCGCCACACCAGCGGACTCCCCGACCACGGCGACTCGCTGGCCACCGCCGACATCGACTGGCTGCGCCACCACCAGTTCACACCCCGAGAACTGGTCTCCCGGGCCCTGCAACTGCCGCCCCCCAAGGCCACATGGCACTACTCGACCACGAACTACATCCTGGCGGGCCTGGTCATCGAAAAGGTCACAGGCCACCCGGCGGAGAAGGAGATCTCCCGCCGGATCATCAAGCCCCTGAAACTGCGCGACACGTACTGGCCCGGCGACTCCGAGCACATCCGCGGTCGCCACTCCCGCAGCTACTTCACGACCGAGCGCGTGGACGGCACCGAGTGGAACACCTCGGCGGGCGGCGTGGGCGGCGCGCTGATCTCCACGCCCCGGGACGTGAACACGTTCTTCGAGGCCCTCCTGAACGGCCGTCTCCTCTCACGCCCCGGGCTGGCCGAGATGCGCAACACGGTCCCGGGCGACCCCGACCGACTGGGCCCGGACGGCCGCTACGGCCTCGGCCTGATCACCTCGCCCCTGTCCTGCGGAGACCACTGGACCGGCCACACCGGCTCCGTACGAGGCGGCCACAACACGATCTCCGCCGCCGCCCCCGACGGCCGTCAGGTCACCCTCGTCATCAACGAGTCCCCACGCACGGACGCGACCACGACGTCCCTCATCGCCGCGGTCGACACGGCACTCTGCGCGGACTGAGTATCCAGAAACTCGGACCAGGCACCGCCGGTGAATGCCAGACGGGCGCCGTCCCTGTTCTTGGAGTCGCGGATGTGGATGGTGGGGTGGGATATGGCGACCTCGACGCAATCAGCGTCGTCGTTGCCGCTGTAGCTGCTCTTGAACCAGTCGAGTTGGGTGCCCACGCCGCTGCTCTCAGTGCTCCGCCGCGAGTATCAGGAACTCGGACCAGGCACCGCCGGTGACGGCCAGGTGCGCGCCGTCCTTGTTCTTGGAGTCGCGGATGTGGATCGTGGGGTGGGATATGGCGACCTCGACGCAATCAGGACCGTCGTTGCTGCTGTAGCTGCTCTTGAACCAGTCGAGCTCAGTGGTCACGTCTCTTCTCCCAGAACTTTCTCAATGAAGGCCAGGGACTCCCGGGGTGAGAGGGCCTGGGCCCGGATCATTCCATAGCGCATGTCGAGGATCTGGGCCTCCCGCGGGTCGCTGATCACCCGGTTGTGCAACTGAGCCTCGAAGTGCCCCAGTGTCTTGCCCTCCTGGAGCTTCAGCACCCGGAACGGCCCCGCCATACCCGCGTGGTCCTCCCGGTCCGTCGGCATGACCTGGATCGACACATGCCGCAACTTGGCGACCTCCAACAGGTGTTCGAGCTGTTGGCGCAGCACCATTCTGCCCCCGATCGGCCGCCGTAGCGTCGTCTCTTCCTGGACAAAGGTGATGAGCGCTCGCGGCACGCGATCGAAGACGGCCTTCCGCGCCATGCGTGCGGCGACGTGCCGCTCGATCTCGTCCTCGGTGAATGCCGGCCGCCGCATGCCGTACAACGCCTGGGCGTACTCCGGTGTCTGGAGCAGTCCGTGGATCTGGTGGTTGTCGTAGGCCCCGAGTTCGACGGCCTCGTCCTCCAGCTTCGCCAGGTCCCTCACCTTCTTGGGATACCGGGCCTTCTCCACGTCCTCCTTCATCACGGCGAGTTTCCCGCCCGCCCCCAACACCTCATCCGCCTTGTCCAGGAAGTCCGGCTTGGGAACGCGCCGAGCGCGCTCCACCGACGAGACCATCTCCTCCCCGTACCCGATGGCGGAGCCCAACTCCGCCTGCCGCATCCCCGCGGCCTCGCGCCACATCTTGATCTGCCGACCGACCGTCCTCAGTACGGCCGCCGCTTCCTCGTCCTCCACGCTTCCCCTCCACTGACGTACGAGCCGTACGACCCCGTCAGGCGCCCGGACAGTCACGCTCCGTACCGAGGTCGTTGCTGTTCAGAGTAAGAACGACCGACCACGCTGGGTGACATGAGTCAGAAATCCCTCGCGGAAATCACCACCCCCGTACGCCACTTCACGATCCAGTTGTCCGCCACTCGAAGAGGTGCTCGACTGGCGCGGCTGCTCACCGCACGCCAACTCGACGAGTGGGGTGAGCCGTACGACGCCGCCGCGCAGGTCGTGGCGGAGCTGGCGTCCAACGCCGTGCTGCACGGACACGTCCGGGGCAGGGACTTCCGGCTCGGCCTGAAGCTGCGCCCCGACCGCGTGCTCCGCATCGAGGTCACGGACGCCCGGGGCGACCGGATCCCGCGCGTCCCCGACCCGGTGGAGAAGGACACCGAGGGCGGCAGGGGCTTACGCATCGTCGAGGCGTACACGGACCGCTGGGGCGTGACGGAAGCGCCGGCGAACGCCAAGACGGTCTGGGCTGAACTGGTTCTGCGCAACGGTGACTTGCCACCCTCGTCGATCTAGGGTGATCGGATGGACGTGGGGTCGGTGTTGATAGCCGTAGCCGGTGTGGCGGGAACTCTCGGGGGCGCGCTGCTCACCCAACGGGGCGCCGAGAAGGCCAAGCGGCGCGAGCTGGAGATGACGCAGACCATCCAGGAGGCCCGCGAGAACCGCGACCTCCGGCGCCGCTGCTACACGGAACTCCACCGCGACGCCCGCCAGTTCTGCACCGCGCTCAGCCGGCAGCTGTACGTCCTACGGGACCGCACCCCCGGCGACGAGGACATCCAGTCCCTGGAAGCGGCCAAGGACACCTACCGCGACCGCTGGTCCGAGGCGCTGATGATCGCCCCTGACCCGGTGATCACCCCGGCCCGAGACGTGAACGGCGCCCTCAACAGGGTCTACGGCCAGATCAAACGCCTGGAACAGGCGAACCCACGCCCCGGCGAGACCCTGCGCTCCGCCGCCGAGGCCCAGCACGCCATCTGGACACTGATAGCCGCCACGAGAGAAGCGATGCGCCGCGACCTCGGGATCACGGCCGAATCAGAGGACCGCCCCCACTCCTCCAGCGACGCCGACACGTTCTTCCGGGACTTCGACAACCCGAACGAGGACACCGGCGCCCGACCCTCGTCCTAGGCAGCCCGCCCGAGCTCCTTCTCCAGCAGCGTGAAGGACTTGGGCACGCCGCCCGGCTGTGGCTTGCCCTCCTTGTGGCCCACTACGCGGTAGCCCGCGTCGCGGTAGTACGCGGTGAGCTGGGTGTTGCCGGCCAGGCAGTCCAGGCGTACGTGGGTGCGGCCGGTCGCGGCCACGCGGGATTCCGCGTGGCGCAGCAGGAGCCGACCCGTGCCGGGCGTGGACGCGGACCGGTTCACCATGAGGCGGTGTACGTATCCGGCCACGGGCGGCTGCGGGCCCCACGCGGACTCGTCCGACCACCACAGTTCCCAGGCACCGGCGACCTCCCCGTCGGCCTCCGCGAGCCAGATCTCGCCGTGGGTCATGACGCGGCGGAAGTGGGACTCGTCGAGCTCTCCCGGCTGCCACTGCCCGGTGATGCCACGGGTCAGCATCCAGCGGGCCGCGTCGTCGCGGAGGCGGACGAGGGTGGACAGGTCGGACTCGGTGGCCGGGCGGACGCGTAGATCGTTCACGCGGGGATCCTCGCACACCTGTCCGAGGCGTCGAGTGCTCAGAGCGACAGTCCGTGAGCTGCCCGTGAAGGCGGGATTCCGCCCACTGAACCCACCGTCCCCGTTCGATTACAGTGCCTAGCTGTCGTACGTGTGGACGGTCCCTGGGAGGTCAAGGTGGGTGCGACTGCCGGCGCCGTCTGGGGCCGTACGGAGCAGCAGGACTACCGCAGCCGGGTGCGCGGGACGCTGCTCGGCGTGGCTGTGGGGGACGCGCTGGGCACGCCCGTGAACGGGCTGGGGATCGACGCGATCAGGGAGGCGCACGGGGCCGAGGGGCTGGTCGATCTGGCCCCGGCCTACGGCAGACGCGGTGCTGTCACGCACATCACGCAGCTCACCCTGTTCTCCGTGGACGGACTGATCCGGGCCCACGTGCGCCGCGACACCGGAGCCTGGCATCCGCCGACCGATGTGCACCGGGCGTATCTGCGCTGGGCCGCCACCCAGCGGGACTGGGGGCCCGACGAGCGCCGCAAGGACGACGGCTGGCTCGCCCGGGAGGAGTGGCTGTACGCGCGGCGGGACCCGCACCAGTCCCTGTTGCTGGGGCTCGGCGACGAGATCATGGGCACCCCGGACACGCCCAAGAACCCCGGTGAGGCCGGACCCGAGGCCGCGACCCGCTCCGCCCCGTTCGGGCTGCTCGTGGGCTGGGAGCCGCAGCTCGTCGCGCAGCTCGCCGTCGAGTGCGCGGCGCAGACCCACGGCCACCCCGCCGCCTCGCTCGCGGCGGGCGCGTACGCGGTGATCGTGCACGCCCTCGCCCTCGGCGAGAGCCTCGACGGTGCCGTGCAGCGCGCCTTCGCGATGCTGGCCGCCCGCCCCGGGCACCAGCCCGTCTCGGACGCCCTCCAGCACGCGCTGGGCGCCGTACGGCAGGGCATGCCCGGCCCGGAGCGCGTGACCGAGCTGTGCGGGGCCGGTACGGCGGAGAGCCTCGTCGGCGCCGCCGTGTACTGCGCCCTCGTCGCCGCCGACGTCCGCCACGGGCTCTGCCTCGCCGTCAACCACGACGGCCCGTCCGCCGCCACCGGCGCGCTGACCGGCGGCCTGCTCGGCGCCCTGCACGGGGAAACGGCCCTCCCCCCGGCCTGGCTGGCCGAGCTGGAGGGCCGCCCCACCGTCCTGGAGCTGGCCGACGACTTCGCCATGGAGATGACCCAGGGGCCCGCCCTGCACGGGCCCGGGGGGTCGTCGCCGGGGTGGCTCGCCCGCTACCCCCGCGCCTGAACCGGAGACCGGGCTCACTCCCGGGTCGTCGTCCGCACCACCCCGTCCGCCGGACCGGCCGGCGTCGGGATGGCGGCCGCCGCCGTCCCGTCCCCGTCCGTGTTGATCTTCTCGATCAGTGCCAGCCGCTCCGGGGTGTCCTCCGGCTTGATCCAGCCGACGAGGATGTAGAGGACCAGGGAGACCGCCAGCGGGATCGAGACCTGGTACTGGAGCGGGACGCCGCCCTCGACGTTCCAGTGGATCGGGTAGTTCACCAGCCAGAAGGCGAGCAGGCCCATCGACCAGCTGGTGAGGGCCGCGGTCGGTCCGGAGCGGCGGAACGCGCGCAGCAGGCCCAGCATCATCGGGATGGCCATCGGGCCCATCAGTCCGGCCACCCACTTGATGACGACGGTGATGATGTCCTTGAACGCGGGGGAGTTGACCTGCGTCGCCGCCGCCATGGACAGACCGAGGAAGACGACCGTCGCGATCCGGGCGACCCGCAGGCCCTGCCCCTGGTTCCACGTCCTGGCCCTGGACCAGATCACCGGCGCGCAGTCCCGGGTGAACACCGCCGCGATGGCGTTGGCGTCGGAGGAGCACATGGCCATGGTGTGCGAGAAGAAGCCGACGATGACGAGGCCCAGCAGGCCGTGCGGGAGGAGCTGTTCGGTCATCAGGGCGTAGGAGTCGGAGCCGTCCGGCTTCTGCGACTCGACCAGCAGCGGCGACATCCACATGGGGAAGAACAGCACCAGCGGCCAGACCAGCCACAGGATCGCCGAGAGCCGCGCGGAGCGTTCGGCCTCCTTCGCGTTCGGCGTGGCCATGTAGCGCTGGGCCTGGTTGAGCATGCCGCCGTTGTACTCGAAGAGCTTGATGAAGAGGAACGCGAGCAGGAAGACCGTGCCGTACGGGCCGACCAACGGCTTGTCGTGGCCCTGGAGTTCGGGGGAGTCCCAGACCCCGGAGAAGCCGCCGTGGTCGTCGAGCCGTACGAAGACGGCGACGAACATCGCGATGCCGGCCAGCAACTGGATGATGAACTGGCCCAGTTCGGTCAGCGCGTCCGCCCACAGGCCGCCGATCGTGCAGTAGACCGCCGTGATGCCGCCGGTGATGAGGATGCCCTGGTTGAGGGAGATCCCGGTGAAGACGGACAGCAGCGTGGCGATCGCCGCCCACTTGGCGCCCACGTCGACGATCTTCAGCAGCATGCCCGACCAGGCCAGCGCCTGCTGGGTCTTCAGGTCGTAGCGGTTCTTCAGGTACTCCAGCGGGGACGCCACATGGAGGCGTGAGCGTAACCGGTTGATGCGCGGCGCGAAGAGTTTGGACCCGATGGCGATGCCGAGGGCGATCGGGAAGGACCAGGTGACGAAGGAGGTGACGCCGTAGGTGTAGGCGATGCCCGCGTACCCGGTGAACATCACCGCGCTGTAGCCCGACATGTGGTGGGAGATGCCGGAGAGCCACCAGGGCATCTTGCCGCCGGCGGTGAAGAAGTCGCTGACGTTGTCCACGCGTTTGTGCGACCAGACGCCGATCGCGACCATCACGGCGAAATAGCCGATGAGCACGGCCCAGTCGAGACCGTTCATGTGCGCCCTCCCAGGGGTCAGCCCGGCGCTCATCGTGGGCGCTCCCGCGTGAACACGACAAGTGACGGTCAGGTCAAGGAGGGGTAAAAATGTTCGGCGTGATGGCCTCGGTTCATCTACATGAACTCATCGCATCAACTCCCCTGCGTTGACCAGCAATGACTGCCCGGTGATCGCCCGGGCCCGGTCCGACGCCAGGAACACCGCCGCGTCGGCCACATCCGAGTCCGCCGCCAACTCGGGCAGCGCCATCCGCCCGGTCAGCCGCTCCAGGACGGCATCCTCGGACACGCCCTCCGTCTGCGCCGTGAAGTGCACATACGCCTGCACCGGCGGCCCCCACATCCAGCCCGGCAGCACGGTGTTGACCCGGATCCGATGCGGCCCCAGCTCCCGCGCCAGCGAGTACATCGCGCTCGTCAGCGCCCCCTTCGACGCCGCGTACGCCGCCTGCCGCACCTGCGACGGAGCCGCCACCGCCGACTGCGTCCCGATGAACACCACCGCCCCGCCGCCGCCCTCCTTCAGCGCCGGCAGACAGGCCCGGGTCATCCGCAGCGTGCCCAGCAGATTCACGTCCAGCACCGCACGCCAGCTCTCGAAATCCGCGTCCTCGACACCGCCGAAGTAACTGTCCAGCGCGGCCACATGCACCACCGCGTCGATCCCCCCGAACCGCTCCACCGCCAGCCCCGCCAGCGCCTCGCACCGCGCCTCGTCGGTGATGTCGACGGCCCGGTGGGCGGTGCGCGCCCCGCCGGGGTCGAGCTCGGCTGCCGTCTTCGCCAGGCTCGCCTCCGTCCGGGCACCGAGCACGGCCCGCCCGCCGTCCCGCAGGACGGCCGCCACGACCTGCCGCCCCAGCCCGGCCCCGACCCCCGACACCACAACCGTCTTTCCCGCGAGCAGCGACATCGAAGACCTCCGGACCCCTGGCGCTATATCTGACGGAGCGTCAGAGTATGGGCCTGTCACCGACGAAGGGGAAGGGTCATGAGCGACGACACCCGCAGCGAGCTGTACGCCGAACTGGCCGCCGTCGGCCCCTACGGCACCCACCCCGGCCACGCCCTGATCACCATGGTCGAACCGCACCCGGGCCACGAGTACGCCTACAACCGCTGGTACGAGGACGACCACTACTACGCCGGCGCCATGGCCATGCCCTGGATGTACGCCGGCCGCCGCTGGGTCGCCACCCGGGACCTGCAACTCCTGCGCTACCCCGAGAAGTCGGCGATCGCCCAGCCCGTCACCACGGGCTGCTACCTCTCCACGTACTGGATCACCGACGGCCGCTACGACGACCACATGCGCTGGACGGTCGCCATCAACAAGCGCCTCAACCGCGACGGCCGCGTCTACCAGGGCCGCACCCACGTCCTCACCGCGTTCCAGGACCACGAGGCGACCGTGTACCGGGACGGCGCGGCGGGCCCCAGGGACCGGCACGCCCTCGACCACCCCTACGCCGGCCTGGTCCTCCAGGTCGTCGAGGCCGACACCCCCGAGCAGCGAACCGAGCTACTGGAATGGCTCCGCTCCCGCCACCTCCCGAAGCGCCTCGCGGGCTCCCCGGCGGCGATGGTGACGGCCTTCCGCCCCACCCCGCTCCCCGGCGACCGCATGACCTACGTCAAGCAGGTCGAGGGCGTCGACACCCGCCTGACCCTGCTGTGGTTCCTCCAGGCCGACCCCAGGGAGTGCTGGGAGAACCACTTCACCGGCCTCGACACGGCGGTGGCGGACTCGGGGCTCGGCAGAGTGGAGTTGGTGGCACCGTTCGTACCGACCCTGCCGGGCACCGACACCTACGTGGACCGGCTCCGCTGAGAACTCAGGCGATCAGCGCAGCTCCTGCGGGCAGGGCAGCCCCCGCGGGAACTGGTACGGCGCCGCCAGCCGGTACGTGCCCGCCTTCGGGGCGAGCAGCTCCGTCCAGCGGACGCCCTGCTCGTCCTCCTCGGTGTCCATCAGGCAGCCGTTGACGTTGACGTACGTCTTCGGCTCGCCCTCGGGCCGGTTCCTGGACTCCTCCGTCTCCTGGGGCGGCTTCAGGCTCTTGCCCTCGGAGTCGACGACGCTCAGCCAGGGCGTGTACGGGATGCGGACCAGAATCCGGCCCGGCTTCTTCACCTTGAGCACCATCTCGCCCTGCTCGGCCCGCTCGACGACGGTGTGGGGCTCGGCCAGCGGGGCGGGGTCGGTGACCTTGAAGAGCTGCCAGTTGGCGTCGCCCCAGACCTGGGTCAGATACGGCAGCCCGCGCTGCACCAGCGCCCGCTCCCGCACCCCGCCGTCGCCGTCCGGCTCGCCCTTGGGCAGCACGACGTAGTGCACGCCCCAGCGCCGCAGCCACTCGCGGTAGTTCGCCGAGTTGAGCGTGTCGTCGTAGAAGAGGGGGTTGCGCTCCATGTCGGCCTGGCGCATCCAGCCGCGGGCCAGGTTGACGTACGGCGCGAGCGCGGCGGCCTCCCGGTGGGAGCGGGCGGGGACGACCTCCACCCGGCCCTTCTCGGCGCCGACCTCCTGCAACTCGTTGAGCAGCGGCGCCAGCTCACGCGACCAGGACGCCGCCGGGGCGGTGTGCACGATGTCGTCGACCGTCTTGAAACCGATCCACCCGGCGAAGGCGACCATCGCGACCACGGCCGCGTACCACCTGCGGCCGCGCGGCACCGTGTACGGCAGCGCGGCCACCAGCGCGACCCCGGCGAACAGCATCGCGAGCCGCGTGATGTTGGACCCGATCTGGGAGCTGATCAGCCACACCAGCACCACGCCCAGCGCGTACACCGCCGCCGTCAGCCGGACCGTCTTCCAGTCGCTCGGCACCAGGACATAGGCGAGGACCGAGAACGCGACCGGCAGGATCACCGAGCCGAATATCATCGGCTGCGTCCCCGAGAAGGGGAACAGCAGCGCCGACACGCCCACCACCGCGCTCGGCGCCAGCCCCAGCGCCCACGCGCCCGGCCGCCGCTTCTGCAGGAACAGCGCGACCGCCACCAGGCCCACGAACAGACCCGCGACCGGCGACGCCATGGTGGCCAGCGCGGCCAGCGGCGCCGCGCACAGGGCCTTCGCCCAGCGCTTGTAACGCCACCGGTACGGCCAGCAGAACACCACGGAGACCGCGCCGAGCGCGAACATCATGCCGAGGCCGAACGTCACCCGCCCCGACACCGCGTTGCAGAACAGCCCGAACACGCCCGCCATCGACGCCCACAGAGGGTTGCGGACGGACCGGCTGCGCAGCAGGAGCAGCGTCAGCAGCCCGGCCGACACCGTCCCCGCGATCATCATCGTCGTCCGCACGCCGAGCACCGACATCAGATACGGCGACACGACGCTGTACGACACCGGGTGCATCCCGCCGTACCAGGCGAGGTTGTACGCCGAGTCCGGGTGCCGGCCGACGAACTCCGCCCACGCGTCCTGCGCGGCGAGGTCGCCGCCACTGTTCGCGAACGTGAAGAACCAGACGACGTGGAGCACTCCGGCGAGGCCGGTGACGGACAGGACGGGGTGGCGCAGCATGCGCTCACGCAGCGTCAGTACGGCGGCCCGAAGCCGGGTGTCGCGCTCACGGCCGGTCGTGCCGTCGGCGTCCCCCGCGTCGGCGCCGTGTGCGTCAGCGTCCCGTACGTCGGCCCGTGCTTCAGCGTCCGGTGGGTCGGCTTCCCGCGTCTCGGACATGCCTATTCGCGGGCCGGATACCGGGCCCGGATCGGCGTTCTCGGTGCGTGTCGGCTCCGCAGTGGCCACTGAAAGGCACTCCCCGTGTCCCGTCTTCTGTTCTCAGCTTCTGCTTCCCGGCCGCGTACCGTTCACCCTCGGTTCGCGACCGCGCCGCCGCGGACGGCGACCTGCCCCGATTCGGGACGCTAGCACGCACCCCGCCGAGCGGAGCCCGGACGGGCTGCGACCGGCGGGGTGCGGTGGTGCGAGTGGGCGTCCCGGGCTCAGCCGATGCGGGTGAGCTTGTCGGCGAAGCCCGGCTCCACGAGGTCCTCCTGGAGGGCGACCGGAACCTTGACCGCGCTGCTGCTGCCGTCACCGACGGTGAGCGTGCCCACCTTCTGGCCGGCCTTGGCCGTGTGCGGCAGCTCGTCCGCGGCGAACGTCAGCTTCACGGACAGGCCCGCCCAGCCGACCGCCGTGACGTCCTCGGTGACGGCGACCGGCGTACGGCCGCCAAGACCGTCGTCGGCGTACCCGACGATGTCGCCCTTCTTCAGGATCGTCGCCGACTCCAGCGCACCCTGCGCGGCCCGGATCAGCTGGTCGCCCTCGTGCAGCGCGGCACCCAGGATCGTGTTGTCCGGACCGCCGGCGGGCTGGCGCACCACGGCGCCGATGACCCGGTGGGTCTCGCCGTCGACGTCCTTCTTCGCGGAGAAGACGAGGTTGCCGAGCGCCGAGGTGGTGGTGCCGGTCTTGATGCCGGTGACGTCGTTGTAGCCGACCAGGCGGTTCCAGTTGTCGTGCTTGGTGCCCTTGTAGTCGACGTACGACATCATCGCCGCGACCTCGCGGAAGGCGGGCTGCTCCATGGCGGCGCGGGCGAGCTTCACCTGGTCCACGGCCGTGGACACGGTCGTGTTGTTCAGGCCCGAGGGGTCGGTGTATGTCGAGTTCTTCATGCCGAGGTCCTCGGCGGCGTCGTTCATCTTCTGCACGAACGCCTTCTCCGACCCCGCGTCCCAGCGGGCCAGCAGTCGCGCCACGTTGTTCGCGGACGCGATCAGGATGCTCTCCAGAGCCTCCCGCTGGGTGATCTTGTCGCCCTTCGTCACATCGACGGTGGACTCCTGGCCGGCGTCGGACTGGTCCTCGGCGGCCTGGTCGATCCCGATCTTCGGCCCGTCCTCACCGCTCTTCAGCGGGTGATCGCGCAGGATCACATAGGCGGTCATGACCTTGGCGACACTCGCGATCGGCACGGGCTTCTGCTCGCCGGACGAGCCGAACGTACCGATGCCCTGGACATCCAGCGCGGCCTGGCCGTCGGCCGGCCAGGGGATGTCGACCTTGCCGCCCTCGAAGGTGTAGCTGTCCTTCGCGCTGAGCTCCAGCGTGGGCGCCGGCAGCGGGCGCACGCTCTGCACGACCGCGAAGACGATCACCAGCAGCAGCGCCAGCGGCGTCCAGATCTTCACCCGCCGTACGGCCGTCCGCAGCGGGGTGTCCGGGGGCGGCGGGGTGTTCGTCAGCTCCGCCAGCATGTCCAGCGGCGGCCGCGGCGGCAACGGCTGCTGCGTGGTCCGCTCGGGGCTGACGGCGGGGACGGGGGCGGTGGCTTCGGCGGGGGCGGGCGCGGGGGCCGCCGGTGCGGCCGGCTTCCGCGTCGCCGGTTCGTCCAGCGGCTTGAGCGCGACGAACTTACTGGTCCGCTCGGCTTCCTTCTCGGGAGCGTCCTTGCCCTTGGCCGCACCCCCGATCTTCAACATCGTGGTCGGCTGATCGACGGCCGGCCGCGGCGCCTTGAACACAGCGGTGGGCTGATCGACCCGAGCCCCGGCGGAGCCGTCGTCCTCGTCTTCGTCGTCGCCCTTGCCGGACTCCGGTGCCTCACCGGTGCCTTCGCCTTCGGCGCCGGGGGAGGGGTCCTCGTCGGAGTCGTCAGCGTCGTCGGAGTCGTCGGTGGCGCGGGGGTCCTTGGGCTTGGTGACCTTGGCGTCGGTGTCTGCCGCGCTGTCGGCCTTCGACTCGGCCTTGGCGGCCTTGGCGTCGGCGTCCGGCGTGCTGTCGGTCTTCGGCTCGGCCTTCGAGTCGTCGGCGGCGCGGGGGGCCTTGGGCTTGGCGGCCTCGCCGTCGGCGTCCGCCGTGCTCTCGGTCTTCGGCTCGGCCTCGGCGTCGCTGTCCGCCGTGCTGTCCGCGTCGCTCGCCGCGCCGTCGTCCTCGGCGGGCTCACTGTCGGCGGCCTCGGACGCGGCGGTGTCCGGCTCGCTGTCGGTGTCGGCATCCGCCTCGGGGGCGTCCGCGTCCGTGGCGGAACGGTCCGCCTCGGGCTCGTCGTCCTCGTCCTGGCTCGCCTCCGAGCCCTCGGAGCCCTCCGACGCCGCCTCTGCGGCAGGGGCGTCCGCAGACCCGCCCGGGCTCTCGCCCGCGCCCTCGGCGGCCTTCTCGGGCTCCTGGTCGTCTCCGGAGCCCTTCTCGGCGCTCTCGGCGCTCTCGGCATCCTCGTCCCGGCCCTCGGCCGCGTCGGGCTTCTCATCCTCGTCCGCGTCCGCCGACGCGACCCACGCGGCCACCGCGTCCCGCAGCCGCCCGTCACTGCCCGAGGTGTCGTCACCCTGCCCGGAGCCGGAGGCCTCCGCGTCGCCGTCGCCGTCGCCCTGCTCGGCGTCAGGCGTCGCGTCGGCGGGCTCCTTGGAGTCGGACGCGTCATCGCTCGGAGCGTCCGTCGGCTCGTCCGGGGTGCGGACGGAGAACACACGGGTCGCCGTATCGACGCCGCCGCGTGCGGAGGACTTCTCCGTGTCCCGGGACACCGGGACGCGCGGGTCGCGGGGGGACTCCGCGGACGCCTCGCTCCTGGCCTCCGGAACCGGACTCGCGCTCCCCGACGTCTTCTGTTCCGACGACTCGCGCTGCTTCGACCTGTCGGGGGACTCGCCCGCCACCGATGCCTCCTCCTCGCGCCGCACTCCCCGCGTACGCGTAACGAACCGTGAACCGCCGCCGTGACACCGCTCCCCGGCGCTGTCCGAACCATGTACCAGTGTCCTGTGTACGGGTCGAACCCATCCGGTAGACGAGAACGACATACCTACTGGTTCCACTACGAACCGGTCACGCACCCTCGACAGACCAATGTGAGAGGGGTCACCCTGTCTTTCATCCACGCGGGGAGGCATGGATGGGCAGGAGCCGCAGAACACTTCCGGAGGAGCTTCTGCTGCTGGCATTGGACCCGACCACGGGTACCACTGCACAGCCGCAGTCGCTCGACCTCGGTCTGGCCGGAGCACAGCTAGTAGAGCTGGCGCTGGCCGGACGGATAGCCCCAGACGGGGATCGTATCGCCGTGGTGGCACCACGGCCGACTGGAGATCCGACACTGGACTGCGCATTGGAGTTGCTGCGAAGGCGTGGCGCTCCCGTGCGGGCCGTCCACTGGATCGGCGGGCCACGATTGGGGCTGCGCCAGACCTACCTCTCGCATCTGGAGCGATGCGGCATGGTGCATGCCGTGGCGGGCCAGATGTGCGGAGTGCTGCCGACGACTCGCTACCAGGCGACGGACACCGAGATCAGCCGGGAGATCAGGGCCAGGCTGGACTCCGCGATCCGCACCGGCGTACCGCCGGACCCGCGGACCGCCGCGCTCGCCGCACTGGCACACGCGGTCGGCCTCGGCAAGCACCTGTATCCGGGGAACGAGGGACGTTCGTCCCGGTCCCGGCTGCGGGACCTGATCAGGCACGACCCCATGGGCGGCCTCGTCGCGCACGCCGTGATGGACGTCCAGAACGGCGTGGCCGCGCAGCCGCGCCGCAACCCGGCACCGCCCGGCCGCCAGGCCGCCGGCGGAGCCAGGTCCGCACCGGAACCCGCCCGCGGTGTTCCGATGCAGCCGCACCGCGCGAGCATGGCCCGCGTCCCGGCCCACTGAGCCGCGCCGCACCACGAGCACCACGCCGCACCCACGACCCGGTCACGGGAGCCGCTGTCCGAGCGGGGCGGGGAGAGCACACACTCTCCCCGCCCCGCTCGGCGTGCCTGTCCGAACTGGCGTGTACCCGTCGCATATCCACCGTTTCCCAGCGGTAGGAAGCACCTTGGTGGCAGTCTGCTCAACAGCAGATACGCAAAGTAGAGGCACGCAGCCGGAGGTGCACGTTCCCGTGGCGTCCAATGTCAATCCCACCGTCAGGCGGCGCCGGCTGGGCCAGGAGCTCCGCAGGCTCCGCGAGCTCAAGGGCATGACGGCCGAAGAGGTCGCCGAGCGGCTGCTGGTGTCGCAGTCGAAGATCAGCAGGCTCGAGAACGGCCGGCGCAGCATCAGCCAGCGAGACGTGCGCGATCTGTGCGGCGTGTACGAGGTGGAGGACCAGCGCATCGTCGACTCGCTGATGCAGATGGCCAAGGACTCCCGGCAGCAGGGCTGGTGGCACGCCTTCGGGGACATCCCCTACAGCGTCTACATCGGCCTGGAGACGGACGCCGAGTCGCTCAGGGTCTACGAACCGCAGATCATCACCGGCCTGTTGCAGACGCGCGCGTACGCCGAGGCCATCATCCGGGGCGGCTCGCCCGAGGCGTCGGAGGCGGACAACGACAAGCGCGTCGAGGTCCGGCTGCGCCGGCAGGGACGTATCACCGCCGAGACGGACCCGCTGCGGCTGTGGGTGGTCCTGGACGAGGCGTCCCTGCACCGGATCGTCGGGAGCCGCCAGGTGATGCGCGAGCAGCTGGAGCACCTCGTCGAGATGTCCCAGCTGCCCCACATCACCGTGCAGGTCCTGCCGTTCGAGGTCGGCGCGCACGCCGGTATCAACGGCCAGTACTCGATCCTGGAGTTCGCCGACGCGGCCGACTCGAGCGTGGTGTACATCGAGGGCGTCACCAGCGACCTGTATCTGGAGAAGCCGCTCGACGTGCAGAAGTACACGGTGATGTACGAGCATCTGCGCGCCCAGTCGCTGAACGTGGACCAGTCGCGGCAGCTCATCGAGCGGATGGCGAAGGAGTACGCGCGGGGCTGGACCGGGGAGAAGTGACCTTTCGTCGGGCAAAGCGCGGGATGTTACACCCCTGACACGCCTGACTGGAAGTCTCCTCTGGAATATGCCATCCAGTCGAGTGAATGACTGCTCCGTACGAGGATGTTGGCGAGTAGCGTCGATCACGCCACCCATCAGCACGGGTTGGCGTAAACGCAACTGGCTACGGAGCGAACATGGCAATTCGTCTGGGCGCCACGGAAACGTGGACGACGTCCTCCTACACCAACAACAACGGCGCGTGCGTGATGGTCAGGTCGACCGTCGCCGAGGCCCTGGAGCTCGGTGACACCAAGGTCCCCGAGGGCCCCAAGCTGGCGTTTCCCGCCGACGCGTGGAACGCCTTCGTGACCTCGGTCAAGGCCTGACCTCGCGCGCGACAACCGCACAAGCACCACCGACAGAGCCCTCTCGACCAGCATCGCCGTCCTTGCCGAGAGGGCTCCGCTCGTGCCCGGCTCCCCGGAGGGCTCAGCTCACCGGGAACGCCACGTCACACACCGGGTCCTCGGCCCCCGTCGCCTCCCAGTCGGCGAAGTACACCTCCCGGCACGGGCCGGCCTGTTCCAGGCCCTCCCGGGTGATCCACTCCTCCACGGCCTCGAAGGCGGCCATGATCTGCGGATGGGCCACCTGCGCCTTGGTGATCCGGGTGTAGGCCAGCCGCTGGGCGGGCTCGATCCGCACCTTCGTCCCCCGGGCCCGGCCGTGCCGCTCGACCCACGCCCGGGCCGCCGCCTCGTCGGCGACGGGCACGCAGGACTCGGCGGGGCCGTCGCTCTCCATCGACACCTCGGAGTGGTAGACGACGAACGGCGCCGCCGTGACACCGCCGCACTCCCGCGCCGCCGACTCCAGCCGGCCCAGCGATGCCCCGATCCACGCGGGCAGCTCGCCCGCCAGCACATGCCGCGTCTCGGTGATCACCACCTGCGCGGGCGCCTCCACCGTCTCGACCGCGAACTTCTCGTACATCTCGGAGCTCCTCCCCGACAGTCGTCCACGGAGGTACTCGGCGAGCGTCCGCTGCCCCGCGACCCGTGCCTCGACGTCCGCCCAGTACGTGCCGAGCAGAGCGGCCGCCGTGGGCCCGTCGCCCGCCGCCACCACCTCGGCGATCCGGGCGAGCGGCATGTCGAGCTGCCGCAGCATGGCCACCAGCCGGGCCTGCTCGACCTGTCCGGCACGGTAGTAGCGGTAGCCGGTGGCCTCGTCGACATGCGCCGGGGCCAGCAGCCCCAGCCGGTCGTACAGCCGCAGGGCTTTGGCCGAGAGCCGGGCGCGCGCGGCGAACGACCCGATGGTGAGCAGTTCCCGGTCCGGTACGTCCACCACGGCATCCTCCGTCACCGGGCGGCTCTTCCGCCCGGCGAGGAGGACACTCGGGCCTGCCCCAGGGGCAAGGTCAACCGGGTCGGGGCCTAGGCCCCGACCCGGCCGCGTGCCTCAGGCCAGCTGGGCCTCCACGGCCCGCACGACCTCGTCCGACTCCGGCTCGGTCTGCGGGGAGAAGCGGGCGACGACCCGGCCGTCGCGGCCGATGAGGAACTTCTCGAAGTTCCAGCGGATGTCGCCGCTGTGCCCCTCGGCGTCGGCGAAGCCGGTCAGACGGTCGTACAGCGGGTGCCGGTCGTCGCCGTTGACCTCGACCTTCTCGGTCAGCGGGAAGGTCACGCCGTACGTCGCCGAGCAGAACTCCGCGATCTCCTCGGCGCTGCCGGGCTCCTGCCCGAGGAACTGGTTGCAGGGCACACCGAGGACGGTGAAGCCGCGCTGCGCGTAACGCTCCTGGAGCTTCTCGAGCCCCGTGTACTGCGGGGTCAGACCGCATTTGGAGGCGACGTTCACCACGAGCACCGCCTGGCCCGCGTACTGGGACAGGTCGGCGGAACCGCCCTGCAGTGCACCGATCTCGACGTCGAGGGGAGAGGAACCGTTGGTAGTCGTCATGCCCCGGAGCCTAGCTCCGGCCCGTGCCGTCCGGGTTCCCGGCCTCCGCGGCGTCCACCAGGACCTGCCCCGCCGCCGTCCGCGAGTACAGCACCGACCGGCCCGCCCGCCGCCGCTCCACCAGACCGGAGTCCAGCAGCACCCGCAGATGCCGCCCCACCGAGCCGAGCCCCTGCCCCGTCACGGCGACCAGCTGGCTGGTGCTCAAGGGGGAGCCGAGCCGCACCAGCACACCGGCGCGGGCGGTACCGAGCAGCGCACCGAGGCTCGCGGGCACGGGCCGGCCACCGGGATCGGCGAGAGCGCCCGCGCACGCGTAGACCACCGCGTACCGGTCGGGCTCCTCCCAGGACACCCAGCCGGTCTTCGGGGTGACCGGCACGAAGAGCAGCTCGGCGCCCGAGATCTCCCGGGGCGGATACTCGTGCGCGTTCACCTGGAGCCGGTTGTCGCCCAGCCACCGGGTCCGGCCCGGTCGCAGCGTGTCCAGCGCCGCCGCCCAGCCGCCCCGGCTCACCTGCGCGGTCCGGGCGACCACGTCCGCCTCCAGCACCCGCCGTCGCCGGTCCCAGTCCGGCCGTACGGTCTCGGTCCAGACGTAGGACAGCAGACCGGCCGCGCGCTCGGGGAGGTCGTCCCGGTCCAGGGCCGCGGGAAGCGGGCCGGCGAGGGAGAGCCGCAGGTGGGCGCGGGCCTCGTCGGGGCGGGCTGCCCGCACCCGTGCCACCTCTTCCTCGAAGCTCTCCCCGCTCCTCGGGGTGGGCGTGAGGAAGTCGGCGATCCAGGACCGGCCCAGTCCGGCGCGGACGAGCAGCGCGGTCACGGGGTCGGCGGCCAGCCGGGCCCGGTAGCCGGGCCGATGGTCGCGCAGCCAGGCCTGTTCGCCGGGGTGCGCGGGGGTGCCATGGTGCAGCAACTGGAGGCAGGCGAAGGTCTCGGCGAGCGGGGAGAGCACGAACCGGCTGCCCGCCAGGGTGTCGGCGTTGACCTGCCACCAGCCCACGCACACCCCCGGCATCCCTCGCTCTTTCGCCCCGGCGCGAAACAATAACCACCCCGTTCGGGCCGCCACAGACTCCCCGCATGCGCAGCTACCGCGAACTGTTCCGCACCCCCGAGTTCACCCCGTTCTTCCTGGCCGCCTCGGCCCAGACGGTCGCCCAGACCATGGGCGGCCTGGCCCTGGGCACCCTGGTGTACCGGGCGACGGAGTCGCCGCTGCTGTCCGCGGTGAGCATGTTCGGCTCCTCGCTGGTGCAGGTGCTGGGCGCGACGTGCCTGCTCTCGGCGGCCGACCGGCTGCCTCCGCGCGCGGCCCTCACCACCCTGCCCCTGCTCTTCGCGACGGCCACGGCCGCCCTGGCCCTGCCCGGCCTGCCGGTCTGGGCGCTCTTCGTGATCGTCCTGGCCAAGGGGCTGGCGGAGTCGGTGGGCGGGGGAGTGCGCTGGGGCCTGCTGAACGAGATCCTCTCCAAGGACGGCTATCTGCTGGGCCGCTCGGTCTTCAACATGATGAGCGGCCTGATGCAGATCGCCGGCTACGCGACCGGCGGCGCGCTCCTCGCCCTGCTGTCCCCACGGCTGTCCCTGCTGACGGCCGCCGCGCTGTATGCGATGGCGGCCGTGGTCGTCCGCCTCGGCCTGACCCGCCGCCCGCCCCGCACGACGGGCCGCCCCTCGGTCGCGGCGACCTGGCGCGCCAACGCCCTGCTGTGGTCGTCCGCGCCCCGCCGCCAGGTCTATCTGGCCCTGTGGATCCCCAACGGCCTGATCGTCGGCTGCGAATCCCTCTACGTCTCCTACGCCCCCGAGTCCGCGGGCACCCTCTTCGCCTGTGCCGCGCTGGGCATGCTGGCCGGTGACGTCCTGGTGGGCCGCCTGCTCCCCCCGCGCCTGCGCCCCCGCCTCGGCTTCCCGCTCCTCCTGCTCCTGGCCGTCCCGTACATGCCCTTCCTCCTGCACCCGGACGTCCCCCTGGCGGCCGCCGCGGTCACCCTGGCCTCGGTCGGCTTCGGCGCGAGCCTCGTACAGCAGGAGCGTCTGGTGTCCCTGACGCCTGACGCCCTGACGGGCCATGCCCTGGGCCTGCACTCGGCGGGCATGCTCACGATGCAGGGCGTGGCCGCGGCACTCGCGGGCTCGGTGGCCCAACTGACCTCTCCGGCGGTGGCGATGACGGCGATGGCGACGGTGTCGACGGGGGTGACGCTGTCCCTGCTGGCGGCGGGAAGGCGTGCGGAGGGATCGGTCGCACGCCTGGCCCGCTAGACATGACCGCGGAGTGGGGGCGGGGATTTCGGCTACTCGACGCCAAAGCCCCTCTATTGCTCCCTCTCCGCCTCCACGAACACCTCGGGAACCTCGTTGTCGACCACGACCCGTGACAGCAGCACGGCCAGCCGTTCCCGCTCGACGCCGTTGAGTCCGGACGGCAGGGCCTCCATCCGGCGTACGGTCTCGGCGTAGAACCGTCCGGCGAGCGAGGCGCCCTCCTCCGTCAGCTCCACCCGCACGGCCCGGCCGTCCCTCGGGTCGGCCTCCCGCCGTACCAGCCCCCGCCGCACCGTCCGGTCCACCAGCCCGGTGAGGCTCGACTTCGCCAGCCCGAGCGTCTCCCCGAGCTCCCCCATCCCGTACGGCTGCGGCATCAGCACGCACAGCAGCTGTCCCTGCTGGGGCGTCAGTCCGTACGCCCGGCTGGCCTCCGCGTAGACACCGTCCACCAGGAACGCCGCCCGCACCAGCGCGGCGACGACACCCACCTGCCCGCCTGCCCCGTTCCCCATCGGGTCAGGGTACCGAGCGGTACGACCGGCCTCGGCCGGTTCGGCGGCGTACCGGCTCGCGTACCGGTCACTCCTCGTCCGGGGCCTCGCCCTCGATGAGCCGTTCCGCGATGTCGTCGGCCCACTCCTGCGCCCAGCGGCGCAGCCCGGCGACGGCGGAGACCTCGAGACCGTGGACGGTGAACGCCCGGTCGTCGATCCAGTCCGTGCCGGTCAGCCGGGCCTGGAGGTCGGTGAGGTCGAAGGTGTCGGGGGCGTGACGGCGGCCGAGTTCCTCGAGTTCGGGGTGGCTGAAGCGGGCCGCGGCGGCGTGTACGTCGACCAGGTCGCGGGCGAGTCCCCGGTCGGCCAGGTCCCGCACCCGGGTGCCGACGAGATCGTCGAGGGAGAGCGCGGGCCCGAGCTCCGTCAGCACGGGCGGGCGCCACAGCACCTCCTTGTGGACACCGACGTCGTACTCCCGCTCGGTCGCCGCGTCCGTGACGAGGAACTGCGCGGACAGCGGCTCGGTCTCCCGCGTCTGCACGAGCCACCCCCGCCCCACCAGCCCGGCCCGGACGGCATCGGCGACGACCTCCATCCCGGCGGGATCCTCGGTCGCCACATCCACATCCGGCCCGGCCCGCTCCACCAGCCCGTGCGCCAGCGCGGCGTACCCGCCCGAGAGGACGAGCGAGTGGGCCTCACCGACCGCGAGAAGATCCCCGACGAGACGGTTGCGCGGCTCGGAGACGGGGGCTGGGGCGGACATGCCCTGATTATCGCGTGGGGGATGCGGGGGGCTTAGGAAGATCGGCCCGTACGGGTGAAAGGGGGGAGGGACAGCCGCTTTCCTGGGGGCGCGGGGAACTGCGCGACCAGCCCCCACGCCGCGTCACCGAACCACGAACCGCTACAGCTTGCGCCCCACACCGCAATACGCATCCACAGCGGACTCAAGGTCCGACACCTCAGCCCGCCACTCCGAAACCCGCACCACGCCCGGCCTCACCAACTCCAGCCCGTCGAA